>NZ_CP049868.1:0-4800000 GCF_011303555.1 Pedobacter sp. HDW13
CGAGCCTCCAAGCATCCTGATCAATAAGGTAACACCAATAGCATGCTCTAACCTGGAATGGCAAATATCCGGATTAACCAAAAATATAGCTCCGCTTTGGTGTACACCTCCTAATCTTTTTAAAACATCAGTATTTAACAAGTCAGAGAATACGGCAGGTAATTCCATCTTGCCGTACAAAAAATCATTTAACTGAATCATATCGTTGCTTTATTTATGGGTGATTTCAAAACAAAAATACTAAAAATTTTAGCTTTTTCGTAAATAGTTTTCCACACAAAAACTAAACAAAGTAGCTTTAAATAAACTTTCAAATATTTTGAAAATGATTATTACAATCGCATGATTAATTAAAAAGATCAATTAAAAACAAGGCAATAAATTAAACGTTATACTTGTAAAAAACAGCTATATGGCAACCGCTCAACAAATTAGAAAAGCATATCTGGATTTTGTTTTAACGCAGAACGAAAAACCAAAATCAGTTTACAGCTTCGTTAAGAAGCTTAAAATTACAGAGGCCGATTTTTACCAGTCCTTCTCTTCTTTTGAAAGTATCGAAAAAACCATCTGGTTCGAACTTACTTTCGAAACCATTAGCAAAATAAAGGAGCAGGAAGTTTGGCCGCAATACACTGCGCGCGAAAAAATGCTTTCTTTTTTCTACAGCTATCTCGAAAATCTGAAAAACCAGCGAAGCTTTATTATTTACAGTTTAAAAAACTATAAGGGCAAATTTTCTACCCCCGATGTTTTAGCGGGAGTAAAACCCATTTTCGAAAACTTTGCACAAGAGGTAATTGATGAAGGATTAGATAGCGGAGAACTTGCCGAGCGCCGTTTCTTAAGTAAAAGATATAAAGATGCCTTGTGGATCCAGTTTGCTTTTATCGTTAATTTCTGGATTAATGATGACAGCGAAGGCTTTGAAAAAAGTGACGAGGCCATAGAAAAAGGCATTAACGTAACTTTCGATCTTTTTCAGCACTCACCTATAGATAATTTACTGGAATATGGCAAATTCTTATCGAGAAATGGAAAATTTGCAGATAAAATGGGTTTTTAGCAATTTAAATGAAGACACAAAAAAGTATCCCCACCACTAAGGTAGAACGCTCGGCCAAGTTTGTTAAAACGGGTATCCAGATTGGTGGCAATTATATAAAACATTATTCGAAAAAGTTGTTTAACCCCGAAATGGACCGCGAACAACTTAACGAAGATAATGCAACCGACATTTATAAATCGCTTAGCGAATTAAAAGGCAGTGCATTAAAAATTGCACAGATGCTAAGCATGGATAAAAACATATTGCCTAAATCTTATGTCGATAAATTTACCCAGTCACAATACAATGCCCCGCCCCTTTCGGGTCCGTTAATTGTGCGCACCTTTACCAAAAACTTTGGTAAGACGCCCGAAAATATATTCGATAGCTTTAATCTTAGCTCTAGCAATGCAGCTTCTATTGGCCAGGTACACCAGGCAATTTTAAATGGCAAGAAACTGGCGGTAAAAATTCAATATCCAGGTGTAGGCGATAGCATATCATCTGACTTGAAACTGGTAAAGCCCTTTGCATTTCGCTTGCTTGGCATGTCTGAAAGGGAACTGAATATTTACATTAAAGAGGTTGAGGAGCGTTTGCTTGAAGAAACAGATTACGAACTGGAGGTAAAGCGCTCTATCGAGTTTTCTGAAGCTTGTAAAAACCTTAATCATGTGGTTTTTCCTAAATATTACCCCGAATTATCGGGCAAGCGTATCATTACCATGGACTGGATTGAAGGCTTACACTTGAAAGAATTTTTAAAAACCAATCCTTCTCAGGCTTTGCGCAATAAAATCGGGCAGGCGCTGTGGGATTTCTATAATTTTCAGCAGCACGAATTAAGGGCTGTACATGCCGATCCGCACCCGGGGAATTTTATGATTACACCTGACGAAAATTTAGGCGTAATTGATTTCGGTTGTATTAAAGAAATGCCCGACGACTTTTACTATCCTTTTTTCTCACTGATTTCTACCGATGTTTTTAACGATAAAAACAGAACTATTGAAGCTTTCAGACAGCTGGAGATGATCCATGCGGACGACACTGTAGAGCAAATAGAATTTTACCACAATTCGTACAGTGAAATGATTAAGTTGTTTGCCAAACCCTATACCAGCAAAGTTTTCGACTTTAGCAAACCCGATTTTTTTGATCAGTTATATATTTATGGTGAAAAGATTTCGAAAATGCCCGAATTTAAGCAGGCCCGTGGGGTAAAACATTTTATTTATGTTAACCGAACAAATTTTGGCTTGTACCAGATTTTGCATGAATTAAAGGCTACCGTTAATACCGACACCTATAAACCTACTTTGAATAGATAAACTTAAAACATCAGATCCGTTTTAAGCCATAAAATTGAAATATTTTTATTTTGATTGGGCGATTTGTATTCCATCAAAATAATTTCCGTTTTGTAAGTCTATTCCTAATAATCGATCAGAATTGGTGGTATTCTGACTCATGGTAATTATAATTTTATTTCCGTCTTTTCGCTCAACTTTAAAATCAGGTTGGACCACCACAAAATTCTGACCTGTTTTTTCGATATTTTTTAAATCGACATAGGTTTTGTTTAGTGAAATACCATTTAGCCACCAACCAGTAGTTTCTGTTGTAACAACAATTGAATTGTTGCTGGAATTAAAACTTGCTGTTTTTTGAGAAAGTTTTATGTTATCATCCCATTTCCCAATTTCTCGGCCCTTATTACATGAAACCGTTAAAAAAAGCGCTACAGCAAGCGATAAATAGAGCGTAATTTTTTTCATTATTAGTTTATACGTTATTGTTCGGCGTTCTTTTTCACCACATTTACCATATGGTCTAAATCAAATGGTTTTTCGATGTAATCGTCGGCCTTACAATCTTCGGCCTCCTGCGGCAAATTATTTGAGGTAGAGGTTAGTACGGCCGATACATCTTCAGTCTGAGGATCAGATTTAAGTGCCTTAATTACTTCCGATCCTTTTTTCTTACCTTTTATATGGTCATCAACCACTACCACGTCAGGCTCAATCTCGTCTATCTTTTCTATGGGTTCAGTTGTTAACGATGCGGTTACCTCAAAGCCTTCCTCTTCCAGCACCTGGTCCATAATATCGAGGATATCTTTATTATCCTGAACAAGTACAACTTTTTTCTTCATATGTAAACCGACTAATTTTTATGATTAAAGATAATGAAAAACTATTTGCAAATGAGAATCGTCTGCAGATTTTACCCATCCGGATAAAAATATTTCAGTAAGCAGAATTTTTTGCTCCGGTTCGTCTTGAATTTATGCCCGTTGGTCGAGTATTACTAATCGATTGTATAAAAATGCAAAAGGTGCTGCAACGTTTTTAAAATCACAGCGTCTTATCTACAAAACAAAACAAAAACAGACTTAAACAATTCAATAACAATTAATTAACATTTAATTATTAAATATAAAATACTATGAAAACCTCAATCAAATCCCTAATCGCCACTTCATTAACAGCAATCGTTTTATCTTCGGCCTTATTTACAACCAGTGTTTCGGCTACAGAAAAAGAACCAGAAAAAATTATTAAAATTTCTGATTTTAAACGAATCTCAGTAAAAGGAAATGTAGAGTTAACTATTGTTCAAAAAGGCTCAATTGGTATTTCTTATAATGATGATAACTATGGCACTGCAAAAGTGGTACAAGATGGCGATGCCTTAAGAATTACTTCTACCAGTCCTGAAAAAACAAAATTAACAGTTGTTGTTAACGACATCTATAGAATTGAGGCTTCAGAAAATGCAGTAGTTAAAACTGACGGAAAATTAAGCACCAAATACCTTCAAATTTTCTTAAGAGGAAATGCACATGCCGATATCAATACCAGTTCAGAAGGTTTATACACTGTAATTGCTGATGATGCAGACTTAAAATTAAGCGGATCAACTGATAATCATACTTTGGTAATGGGTAAATCGCAAAAATTAACAATCGATAGGTTTGCAGCTTTAAAAACCAATATCAGTTCGGTAGAAACTGTTGCAGTAGAAAAAGAGATCGCAGCAATCAAATAATATACGCACACACAAATGAACTTTAGGCTCCCTCACAGGAGCCTTTTTTGTTTATAAACAAAAAACCTCCGGTTTAAAACCGGAGGTTTTTTAATTATGCTTAACGCTGCAGTACTTTAGCAATTTCCTGCTCAATCGATTTGATCTCTTTGGGCTTCAGTTTTTTTGTAGCATCGGCTTTAGCCTTTTTCTCTTCTACATACTTTACGCCAACCCGTAGTGCTTTTAATCCCGAAACGCCCTGCAACTCTTCCAGCTCCAGGTGTTCTAAATCATCATTTAAATAGCCCTGAACCTGCATGTATTTAATGTACTCTAAATACTCTTTGGCTTCTTCAGGGTTAAAGTAAACCATGGCTATTTTATGCGGCTGTGTTAAACGTTCGGCCGTGTCTTTAACCAACACCTTATCAATACGTTTTTTAACTACCTCGTAACGGATATTATATGCGCCTTCTACATCGAAACGACGTTCATCGTTCCTGAAACTAATGTCAATGGCATTAGAGTGGATAAAAATCAATTGCGTAGTTTCAAGTGCACGTGGCATTTCGGCAATTAAACTTTTCGATAAACGGGCAATATCTACCATCGAAGTAAGTTGCCAAAGGCGGATATTTTTCAGGTAAAGTAAATCGAATGGTTTTTCGGGAGCAATTTCCTGACCAATGTAAATATCGTACTCAACGCCATCGGTTCTAAACTTGGCAAAATAGCAAGGATAAGAGGCTTGCAGCTTTGATTGCGATTTTTCCAAGTACTGACTTACTTCGGTATTGATCAGCTGCATAGAAACCTCCAGTTGCCTGCGATTTTCGAATGCGCCACCGGTTTCGGGTACTACCACCTCGAAATACTTGTCGATAACTTCGGCAGTTTTAGGGTGATTACCTTTAATAATTGATAAGAACGGATAAACTTCTATTTCTAAAAATTCGTTCAGCTGGCTTTCTTCGTTCGAAGAAGCAAAATCGCCGATTCGTTTAATCCAGTCTTTACAATTGAAAATCAGTTTATCAATCAACTCTAAAGAAACATGCTTGCGGATGAGTTTTAGCGTATCAATCAGCGTATTCAATTGCACCTCCATATCGTCTTTCAGCGCTTTGTTACGCTCGATAGTAGAGTTGCGGATATCGATGGCACCAAAAAGCGGATACAAATGCTTAAAGGTAATGGTTTCGATTTCTTTTAATTTATGGTAGCCATTGTTCTGCTGAAGGAAATGCCAAACGGCCTCGTTAAACTTCCACTGAACAGAAGGTTGCAAAGCGGTA
Source organism: Pedobacter sp. HDW13 (assembly GCF_011303555.1). Lineage (NCBI taxonomy): Bacteria > Pseudomonadati > Bacteroidota > Sphingobacteriia > Sphingobacteriales > Sphingobacteriaceae > Pedobacter > Pedobacter sp. HDW13. The sequence continues at coordinate 5,377 of NZ_CP049868.1, forward strand.
AACTTATCCATCAGAATTTCATCCATTTTGGCATCAAACTCTTCAATACTGTATTGGAAAAGCTGGCCAATTAACGGCAAGGCTGGACGTAACCTCGACAGCAATTTATCATCAACGGCTACTTCATCGTTAGAGTATACTTCCAATACCCCTGCCAGTTGCTTATTGTAATAAATAGGCAGCACCGAATAAGAGCAAACGCCAGCGGCTTTTAAAACCTTTAAAAAGGGATCTTTCTCTATCTGATCGTCGTTAATGGCACTTACAAAAATAGACCGTGGGTTTTCCTTGTATTTATCAACCAGCGAATAAAAAACTTCTTCTTCTAAATTGGAAGCTTTTGCCGAATTGATAAGCATACTCTGCGAAAATTCCTGATTATCGAATACCAGCTTATTGTTAACCGTTAAAAATGGCATTAAGCCAAATTCGAGCTTGCTGTTTCCACTCAGTGTTTTTAAGGCATGTATTACATGGCTATAAGCTTCGGTTTGATAATTATGATCAACCAAAGCACCACGAATACCCTCGATAGAATGCTGCAAAGTTACATCGGTAATGGAAATAATGCTGAAGCCTTCAAAACGAAAATCGCTTAAAGGCAGGTGCTCTACCAGGTATTCTAATTCTGTTTCTTCCTGAAAATGTTTACCCAGGGCTTCAAAATTAAGCTCAGGTAAATCGCCTTTATGCATAATATCTACAAACTTGGTATCGGTTTGAATATTGTAGTATTGCGTAAGCTTGGTTTCCTGGTTTAAATGGGCATAAATAATCTCATTTTTAAGCACCGAGGTAAAATTATAAAAACGGGCCAAAATGGTATTGTAAATAAATTTCAGCTGTTTTTTTTCTACCGGCTCATTATCCTTTGTTACTTTGTTCTTTGGATCGTGATCTTTAAAAAACTGATAAAAAGCATTGGTACTAAAAAATATCTGATCGGGAATTGGGGTACTTAAAGCCCAAAACAAATCGTCTTCATTATCCATTAAAGGCGTTAGAATGGTAAAAATCAATTCTAACGTATCTTTATATTTCGATAAATCTTCGGCGCTTATGCCACCTAAAAGTACATCGTCTTTTTCTATTTTTTGAAGTAGAAACCTGTAAAATTCTGATTTTACGGATTTCTCTGTTTTCAAACGGCCCTTTAAATACTCCACTAGTGGACGAAAAGACAGACTTGATTCTACCTGGCAATGAATACATTCATTTTTATGTATCTGTATTACATTGGTGTTCATTGTATAAGTTTTGCTATAGGGTAAAAATTATAGTTATCTAATTAGTTACTAAACTCTTGCAAAGATACTTACTGCCCAATGCAATGTTAGTCTGCTGAACGTAATACTTCGATAAAACATCCATAATTATGTTACACAAATTTAGTACCTAAAATTTAGCGATACGTACGGATACCAGCCATCGCTCGAGTGTCCCATCACAAATCGTACAACTGTGAGTGATGCCGGTGCAAAATAAACCCCACCACCTACGCCGTGGTGCCATACTGTTGATGGTTCGTCACGTTTCCAAACCCTGCCAACATCGTAAAAGCCCAGTAAGCCAACTTGTCCGGGTAAAACGTAACTTACCAAATCTCCAAGCTTTGCCCTAAGCTCTAAATTATTGTAAAACATATGTTCGCCGGCAAACCTAAACTGGCGGTAACCTAACAGGTTTCCTTGTCCGCCTAAGTATAAAGCCTGGTAAAAAGCTGGCTTACCCACTGTAACCCCACCGCCAAAACGATCGGCCAGGATAAAATTCTTTCTGCCATCTAAATTTTTATAAAGTGCAATACTGGCGGTAAATTGTCCGATAGAATTGGAATATTTATTTACGCCTTTATAACCCAAAAGTTTAAAATCTACGTAACTGCCCAGGGTTGGTAACAAGTCGTTATCGCGGGTATTGTTGGTAAAATTTACAAATGCACCGGCAAACATCTTTTCGTTGCGTACAGTTAAACTATCAGATGAGTGCAACTGTGCCGGGTTTTCTATAAACCGGCCTACATTATCTTCCTGATTAAGTTTATAATACTGATAGGTTGGGCCAACACTAAAAGTAGATTTAGGACGGCGCCAACGGATGGCGGCATCAACCTGATACAGATTGAAACGAGCCCTGTAATACCGAATATCATCGCCATGTTCATCGAAATGGGTTTCGTTACCAAAGCCAAAGAAATTTTGCGTGTTATTAGGTGCGTTTGCATCTGCTTTTACCACAATATCGCCTTTGCCCAAAGCTTTTAACCACTCGCCTTTATAGTTAAACCTAAATGCTTTTGTAGAAAACGAGTGCAAAAACGAAATAGTTTGCGAGTTGCCGTAAGGTTGTTTTCTAAAACCCGGATTGGTTTGTTTGTAAATTAAGCCCAATAAAACGCCATCATCGTTATTGTAACCGGCATTTAGCAACCATGAATTTCGGCGGTACATATCTTTAGGGATATAGCTGAAATTAGCTGTATCGTTAGAGATGATTTTCCTGATTTTATTTTTATCGTCGCCCAGGTAAGTTGCCTTATCTGTTCGTCCATAAAGTTTAACATTGCCATTGCTGTTGGCAAAATCGTAAACTTTACTGCCTTTACCTCCAATAATACGAAGTTTGATACCTGAATTTTTGTTATTCAAAATCAGGCTATCGTTTCCGTTGTGCATATACACCCGAATTTCTTTGGTAACTTTCGGATCGAAAGAACGGTTAAAAAGTTCGTCTTTAATATTCCCTTCTTTCGAAATTTTATTGATTTTAATGCTGAGGCCATTTTCTGGCGCATCTGTAATTTGTATCCGTTCGTTTTTGTTGGTAACTTCTATATCTACAATGCGGTTAAAGAAATGATAGTACTGGTTCATTAATTTAGGCAATGTGGCAATCCGGTTGCGCAATTGTGCCAAAAAGGCATCGTGGTGCAGCGAGTAACTTGGTTCGGGAAGTTTTTTCAATGCTTTTTCGAAAACAGCATCGTTGTAATTGGCGCAAAAATCTTTTACAATCTTGTCGAATTCTGCTTCTCCGATATTGGCTGTCCAACGGCTGCTGATTTCCCTTCCTTCCCATAAAAACCAGTTTACATCTTTTATACCGCGTTCATAGCCCTGCATCATCGGCAAAAGCGACGAAGATTGGGTGTAACGTTGTAACTTGCCATCTGAGCTAAAAAACACCTGATCGCGGTCGCGGGGTACTGGTGTATAGAGCGATCCGTCTTTGGTTTTGGTTTCTTTCCAGCGCCATTGGTCTTCGTGCCTGTCCCAGTCGCCCAGCAAGATATCAAATGCCCTGGCTTTTACCCAGGCGGGTCCATCCAGGCGGTTATCATTATCATCAGTTAATTTTTTATCCATTTTTGGAGAGCTATCCGATTCGCCAACAGGTTCGCGCTCTTCAAAAAGACATAAGGTATTGGCAAAAGCAGGTTCAAATTCGCCCAAGTTATCATCGGGCGAAACCCAGCCAATAATTGGCGAGCTATGCGGAATACCGGCTGCCTTTGCTAAATCGGGTACTACCAGCGCCGAAAACGGGTGCTGTGCCGACATGTTATCTTTAATTACATCTTTGGCAAAAGTTTCGCGTAAGGCAGGCGGTAAAAGTACTTCAGGGTATTTTTCTACACTCCGCAACACATATTCTTTACCATTCTTATCTTCCAAGCGCAAAGAGCGCGATTGGTTTCCGCCACCACGTTGTGTAGCTTTTAAGCCGCCCATCATTTGCGAAACCCTAAGTACGGGCACTTTGGTACGCGCAGCATATTCTTTACGGTAATTTTCGCCAAAAATAAAGCGGTGAAAACGTCCAACACTATCATATTCGGGTTTTATGCTTACAAAAATACTGTCGGCTGTAATGGGCTTATCGCGGTTGCGTATTTTTTGACTAATGGTTTCGAATTTCTTGGTATAGCTATAAACGCGTTGAACACTGGTATCGGAATAGATATAGTACTCGTAACGCATATCGTTATTCTTCAACTGATCGGCCACTACATAGCCTTGCTGCATTTCGTGAAAGAGGGAGGTTTTACCTTCTTTATTAGGTGAAACTTTTGAGCCTGAGCCACTAATTACCTGCAAATGTTTTCCTTTAATTAACTGCAGGCCGTGTTCATGTCCGGCTACGTAGGTAACATTGGGATAATCGCCAAATACACCGGTGATGGATTTGATCATATCTTTATAAGCCGGATGGTTCAGATCTTCGGGACTGAGCAGCGTTGAACGCAACAGCGGATACACCGAGCCTAAAACAGGCATAGGGATATATAGGTTTTTGTTTAAGGAGGTAAGCGGAAAAATGTGGTTACGCAAATTGAAATAGCCGCCATGTGGCCCGTAGCTCTGAAACGGGTGATGCGACGCTAAAAGAATCATTTTATCTTTGTTTTCTTCTAACAGCTGCTCCATTTTTACCAGTATTTCATCTTTGGTACGGCATTCGCACTCGCCGTTTGGATTAAATTTATTGTAGGGAAATAACCACCATTCGCTATCGTAGGCAATAATGGTAAGCTTATCGGTTAATTTAATGGCCACCGGATCGGGACAACCATTATCGGGGATCAGTTTAAGCAAAGGATCATTCTGCGCCCTGAGGTAATCGCCCTGCGCCTGTATTTTGGCCAGGCCTTTGGGACCCGATTTATCCCAATCGTGGTTACCGGGAATGAAATAAACCGCAGCACCCATTTTACGCATGGGATCGAACTGGGAGTGTAATATCTTTTTGGTATCTTCTTCTTCAACACTACCGGGAAGGCCCATTCCGGTTGGATAAATGTTATCGCCCAGGTAGAGTACTGTAGTTTTTTTAGGGATGACCTGTTTGGCGGCATTTTTTAAATCCTGCATTTGTGCAGGGTTCATTTCGCCGGCATCGCCAAAAAGAATCACACGGTATTTCACGTCATCCTGTGCAAAAGCAATGAGGTTGGTTAAACATAAGATTGAAAAAAGGGTAAATCTTTTAATCATATTCCGGTGTTTGTATAAAGATAGTTAATTTAAAATTTAATTTGTTTGATAGAAAAGCCGTCATCTCTACTGAAGCGCAGCGAAATGCCTGCCCGTACAGACGGAGAGAGGTCTATGATAGATTTCTCGACTGCGTTGCACTTCACTCGAAATGACGACCCCGCAAGGCTAAGTTTTATAGACCAATTGGCATTCAGACTTCTGACACCGGACCTCGGACTTCTGACTTTTCAATACCTACTTTTTCAATTTAAACATTAAAATATTTCCGGCGGCTAAAGTACCTCCTTCGTTAGAAATGTAAAGGTTATGGTCTTTATCAAATGCGATGCCTTCGGGTTGATTGAAGAAACTACCTGCTAAAGGGTATGTTGCTTTGACTTTAAAATTCGCATCGGTTACTACCAGCAGTTTATTCATTGATGAAAGTACGTACCATTCGTCAGTTGCTGTATTTTTAGCTAAGGCCGATGGACGGAATTTTGATTTTGTTGCACCCGACATTTTTTCGATTTCTTTGTGCGAAATACCAAACTGACCACTAGCGGTAAAGGTACCATCGGCGGCTACTTTAAAGCCATAAATACTTGTCGATTTTGCCTTTGCATCGGGTTTGTTGTCTTTGGTCAATATATAAATCATTCCTGCCTTTTCATCTGCAGCCAGGCCTTCGTATTCTGCCTTTGGCACCAGATCTTTGGTTTTAACTACATTGGCCACTGCAGGTGCATTAATGCCTGCTATAGGGAAAGTATGCAGTTCGCCATTGCTTTTTAATACAATTACAAAATTATTGATGATCGCCAGGTCTTCATAATCGCCTTTACCTCCAAATTTGGTAAACTTTGCGGTTTTATCGGTTAAACCTAAATGGAAAAGATCTCCATCTTCATCCTGAATGGCAAATACTTCTTTAGCATCGCCATTGTAGAATACAATACCCGAAATTTCAAAAAGGTTCTGTGGCATATTGTATTTCACAGGGTTTGCCAAATCGTAAGGAAACGTTCCTTCTGGCGCATCTGCAGCAACATTTTCTGTATTAGCAGTTTGTTTATCGTCGCGATTACTGTTTACACACGATATGCCTAAAAAAGCTGTTGCAACCAAAAGGCCCGAGGCAATAAAAGTTCTTTTATAATTCATAGGTAATTAAATTTAATGTTTGTTTTTTAATAATTGGTAAATGCCACGCTGCGAGCTTATCGGGGTACCAATCGTTTCTACAGGTATATTTTCCATGTGTTCATCAATACAAACAGCCTGCACGTTATCTTGTTTTTGAATGGCAACGATATCGATAATTTCCTGCTTAACCTGTGCATCGTAAATCGGGAAACAGACTTCAATGCGGCGGTAAATATTGCGGTTCATCCAATCGGCCGAACCCAGAAATACGTCTTCTTTACCCAGGTTATGGAATATAAAAATACGGCCATGTTCCAGATAACGATCTACAATGCGGGTAACCTTAATGTTTTCGCTCATTCCCTGCACACCAGGCACCAGACGGCAAATGCTGCGTACAATCATATCAATTTTTACTCCTGCTGTTGAGGCCTCATAAAGTTTATCAATCAAAACTTTTTCTTCGAGGTTGTTCATTTTAATGGTTATTGCTGCAGGCTTGCCTTGTTTGGCATGTGCTATTTCGCGATCAATTAACTCCAGAAAAACCGTTTGAAGGTTAAACTGCGCCACCAGCAGGTGTTTAAAATGAATCAGATCGGAAGCGGATGGTTTTACCCTTTTGGCCAGAAAAATAAACAGGAGTTCTACTTCGCGTAGCATTTCCTTGTTGGCCGTCATTAAAACATGATCGGTATAAAATGCGGCGGTACTTTCGTTAAAATTACCGGTAGAAAATAATCCGGAGTAATGCATCCTGTCGCCAACCTGACGTTTAACCAGCGCTACCTTGGCATGTACTTTTAAAGCTGTTACACTGTAAATAATATCCACACCAACCTCGCGCATTTTCTTTGCCCATTTAATATTGTTGGCTTCATCAAAACGGGCTTTAAGCTCAACCAAAACTGTAACTTTCTTACCATTTTTGGCTGCGCTGATGAGTGCATTCACAATTTTCGAATCGCTGGCTACACGGTAAAGGGTAACGTATATTTCACGCGTATCGGCATCAATTGCGGCTTCGTTAAAAAAGCGCAAAATACTGTCGTAACTCTGGTAAGGGGTATGTACAATAATATCTTTTTGGTAAATGGCTTCAGTTAAGGAACCTGTTATCCAATCGGTATTGCATATTTTTGGCCAGTTCTCATTCGATAGTTTCGGCAAATTTACCGGGAATGACATCAGGTCTTTCAGGTTATGATACTGCCCTCCTTCTATCCTGTTGGCTTTTTTTAAATTGAAAAGCTTCTTCAACCGGTCCATTACTTCATCCGGAATGCCGGGCTGATGCAAAAAGCGGGTAGCGAGACCTAAATCGCGTTTTAAAAGCTGTTTTTCCAGCTGATCGGATAAACTGCCCGGGTACTCATCTTTCAGGTCGAGCTCGGCATCGCGGGTAATTTTAAAACTGTAACAACCGCTAACCTCCTGATCGGGGAATATCCTATCTAGGTGAAAGCGGATAATATCATCCAGAAAAACAATAAATATACCATCAGCCGTATCTACTTTATAAAAACGGGGCAACTGATTAGAGGGGATATTTAAAATTATCGTTTCGGTTTCTTCTTCTTTTTTTAGCGTAACCAAAAAGTACAACTCGTTGTTGGAAGGAAAGAAACCGCTATCAGTTTTTAAATAAACGGGCTGCAAAAAGGCCATTACCTGACTTAAAAAGTACCAGGTAAGGTTTTGCTCAATTTGGGCTGGAATGGGCTCACCGTAAATTAAGTTTATCTTATTTTCTTTAAGCTGGGGAATAAGTTGTGTACGGAGCACTTTACCATATCGCTGCTGTTGATCGGTAATAAACTGATTAGCGGTATTTAATAAATTATCGTCGATTTTAATGTCACTATCTTCGCGGTTACTCAATTTCTCTAATGCCAGTAAAATAGGCATGCGTACGCGATAAAACTCATCGAGGTTAGACGAAAATATGGATAAAAACTTAATGCGTTCCAATAATGGCACCGTACTGCGTTCGGCTTCCATTAAAATGCGCTCGTTAAATTTTAGCCAGCTTAAATCGCGGTTAAAGAAAGTAGTTTCGATCATTTGTTCCATTAAAGTTTACCGTAAGCTGCGTAAGCAATAACGAATGCAAATACTGCGGCAATTAAGCCCCACATAAAAATATTGTAGGCCAGGCGAATGAGTTTATATTTACGGCCCAAAACCACACCCTGCGAGTACACATCGGTAATTAGGGTGCCGTATAAAAAGTCTTTATCGTTCATTACCTTAATCATTCCTTCTGTATAACTGGGCAAACTCATTTTATAAAAGTTACCAAAAAACAGCAGGTTCACTTTTTTATTGTCCATATCTTCTTTGGTAAATTCTCCTTTTGGGATAGATGGACGGGTAGATAGAATAGAAACCACCACACAGGTTAAACTAACTAATAGTAAAATAAAAGTGGGAATAATCAGATTGCCATGATCTTCGAGCCTGCGTAGCAGCAAACTCACAATTAGCGAAAGCATAATGGAGTTTACGGTAATCAGTATGTGTGCTTTATTATCCGCCATATCGCTAAGGCGTTGGTTGTTGGCCGAGGTAATACGGAACATGGTTTCGATACCTTTATCAGGCCTGTCGTCTTTATCTTTCTTTTTCTTTCCGGTTACTACTTCGGGTGCAAAATTTTCGGTCTCGGCCAGCTCAGTGCTGATTTCTTCCTGGGCAGTAAGCTTACTTTTTAATTTAGCGATGTTTGCCTGTTTCTGATCGCTTAACAACAGGCTTGCATAATCGGTAAGGTAATGGTGCGATTCCATAAATTGGATATCTTTTTGGCGCCATTCGGTTTTGCTGATGTCTTTTTTGTAAATCAGTTCTACTTCTTTGTGCATTAACTTTCCTTTTTTTCGAAAATCGGGCAGTCCAAGGTGGAAAAGATCTGCATCGCAAAGAATTTTATCGGTTTGGTTGGTTGGTTGCTGAGGAATTTTTGTGGCTAAAATAGCACTTTTAACACCCTCACGCACATCTGCACTTACCCCATTTTTCTCCAAAAAATGATCGGCCATTTCAGCCCCTTTTGCTTCGTGGTTTAATGCATCTTCAAAATAACCGGTATCGTGAAAGTAAGCTGCTACGGTTACCACGAAGAAATCCTGCTCACTTAGCTGGTAATGGTTGGCAATTTGCTGCGCCGCATTAACCACTTCTTCGGTGTGTGCAAAATTGTGGTAAACCAACCTCGGATCGTTATGGGTTTGGAAGTAATGGCTAACATGCCGGGCTGCATCTTCCTGCAATTGTTTATAGTTCATGAGCGTATTCGGGCTGGGATAATTTATTGTTTTGAAGGAAATGCATTTTCTTTAAATCAATTAAAGCTAAAATTGTTTCGATTTTATGATTTAAAATTACGCTAATTTTAACAAAAACAATGTTCATCTGCCTTAAACAATAATAATGCCTGTTTATTTTACAAAAAGACTAAAGTCGGAGGTCGGGAGATCGGGGTTGGAGGTCTGGATGCAGAACCAAAACTTAATGTGCTTAATTACTTAATGGTGAAAAGTCGAAGACAATGAGGCACTGCCCTTCGACTACGCTCAGGGTGACAGGCTTTTAAATTTCGGGTACCCTTTGAAATGAAGGCTTGGTTAGGCTACAAAACACATGAGTGATGAAGTAATACCGAATGAACCAATAAACATACTTAGCTTTTAAACCCGGCCAGTGCAGTATCAACCAAAGGCGCCACACTTAAAAAATTGTTAGCAAGCACAAGAATTTCCTCTTCTATATTTCTACCTTCGAAACTCACCCAGCCTTCCATTAAAGTTAAAGGACCATATTTTATGCTTACATTTGGCCATTGTTGCTCCAATGTTTTAAAATCGTATCTAAATGAGTCTGCAAATTTTCTGCTCTCTATTGTGTAACCAGCCAAATGCCTCAATTTAAATGCGTGGATATTGTACAACAGCTTTTGTTCGCGGTTGCTTGCTTCGCTTATCCAAACGGAAAAAAATATCCGGGTTTTGGCCAATAAAGGATCTTCGTTTGGGCTACACCATGCCTTTTTAAATATTTTTACGCAAACACAGTCCAATACTTCAACTACAGCAACTTCGAGCTGCATTTCTTTTAGCTGTTCCTGATTGAGCTGGTTTACAGCCTTACTAAATATTTCGAGGTATTTTTCAGATCCGATCATTCACTGAAGTGGTTTTGTTTGCAATTTATTGCTTTTATCTTAAATGTGGCTGATCATCTTCCTAAAGTACGTGCAAATTAAATAAAGCCGGAATCTATTAAAAGACCCCGGCTTAATCACCTGCATTTTAGGTAATCAATAAAATTATTTAATCTGGTAAATTACTTCATGTGCTTCCCAGGGAGCCGGTACTTCCAACTTATGTACCAGTTTCTCTAAAACCATAGCAGGCACCACAGCATCGCGGTTTTTGTTCTGCTGCGATAACAACTGATGCGGCACTTCGATATACACCAGGCGCACTTTGGCTTTGTAGGTATTAAAAAGCTCTATTAACTGCACACGCATTTGCCCGGTAATATTGGTTGCATTCCACACAAAAGGCTGCTGCTTGCGCAGGTACACCCGAGCTTGTTCTTTGGCCTCTTGTATTACCCTGCCATTACCAGCCTTATCAGTTGCTTTAATGCCCCATTTTACACGGATGGCATCTAATGAAATAACCGGCCAATCGCCATAATGCTGCTTAATAAAAGTATCTTTCCCTGCACCGGGAAGACCACTCATTAAAACCACCTCGGCCAATGGCTGCTCAAAAGGTACATAATCCAGATAGCTGTCTTCGTGCTGCAAATAATGTATTTTGGCTTCACCAGAGATAAACTGGCGTGCCTGCCCCCAACATTGGTGCTCTTTACAAAATTCTTCGAAACAGGCTATCCGGTATAACATATCTTCCTGATCAATGCAGATACGGCCAAGCATATCGGCGCTTGCCAGTAAAGCCAGCCATTGGGTATTTACTTCCATGCTTACTTTTACCAAAGCTTTTAGCGGATCGGGCTTTTCGAACAACCAGATCGGAAAACCATGGTAACGCACCAGGCCAACAACCTGCTCGCGAATGGCGAAAGGCACTTTACCATCTAAATACAGTAGTTTACGGGCAAACTGCGCACCTTTACGTGCGTGCCCGTTGGAGGTGATGCTTCCATCGGGTTCAAAAACCGTTGTACTGTACTTCTCTACATCGTGCAACAGCGCTGCTGTCCACAAAATTTCCTGCTCCTGAGCCGGTAAGGCTTTAAAATCAGCTTTATTTTGCAAGGCAGCCAAAACCATTTGCGTATGTATGGCTACATCGCCTTCGGTATGATAACGTTTATCCTGCTCTACACCATTCATCCGTTTCACCCAGTCGAACTGTGTTTCGAGGTATTCCCAGTTTTTATTTTCGCTAAAGGTCCACATTTTTACCTCCTTCGTTAATTAAGGCTGCACGTTTCCAGTTCCTGGTCCAATGTTCGTCGGTTTTAACGTGTCCTTTCCTTACATATTTAAATACATTTTGGGCAAAGGCATCAACCTCGTAGCCTTCAGCATTGCGGCTAACAATCCCCTCCATGGTTGTTTCTTTGTTCTCGTAAACATCAAACGGCTCAAAAGCACCCTTCCCGGAAACCAAAGTCAGTATTTCGGTTTCAAATTGTTTCTGATTAACCGGTGTTTGTTCTGTTTTAAGCACCGGCACCGTAGGTAAATCAATCAGTTTTGCATAAAATCTGGTTTCTTCCCAGCTTAGCCAACGGCCATGCTCGCGGATGCCGAAAACATAAAAATGATGTTCGAGTTTACGGTAAGCAATAGAATGTGTGGCGTATAAATTTTCTATAAAAAATTCCAGATCGCCCAGATCATGTTTTACCATTTGCCAGAAACGCCTTAAACTTTCCGTCCAGGGTGAAGTAGTTGGCGCTGCATGCGAACGTGCAAAAACTCCATATCGGGACAGGCAATTGTTTTCGCCGTCTAATTTTTCGGTATGTATCAATGTTGGGATCTGTTGTATTTTATCCCAATAGTCGTGCTGTATCCTGTCGTCGCTGGTTGTTCCCGGCGAAAACGGATAATGATACGTACGACCATATTTTTGTGAAATAGTCATCTTGTAATCAGTAAAAATAAAAGATATAGTAATTACTCCCTTCCAGATTTGGAAAGATCATTTAACATGAATGTGCAAATGAGATTACATGACTCAAAGGATAATTTTTTTAATACTGTTGCAAATGTAATAAAACCAAATCAAATTCCCGCTCATGTTTCCCGCTAATCTATTCTGAGTCAATCCCATATCTTTTTCGGTTCGTTTCAAACATCACTTTAAATTAGGATTTTAGCCTCACAAACTGGATATAATCAGTGTTAACCGGATCAATGTCGTTCAGTTTCATTTCTTTTGCAATTTGCGCGCGATGGTAAGTACCGTGATTAAAAACATGCAGCAAAATATCAGGAATTGAAGTCTGGAAGGCTTTACCCGTAGAGTTCTGATACTGAACCAAGGGCAACAAATCATCATCAGGGTTTTCGATCGCGGCCAACCCCTGCCCGCTTTCGGCCAACAACCTGCTACAGGTTTCGAGATCGTGCTGTTGCCAAACGCTTACTGGTGGCACCTCGTCATTAATGCGGTACAACCAAATCATTTGTGCATTGATGATGTGGCTAAAGAGATTGATGCACGATTGGGGCAATATATTGGCTTGCTCTTTTAAAGTGGTTAGCAGAATTGAATTGGCCCAGTTGTTATAGCTGCAAAATTGTTGTAACATGGTTGGAGTTAAAAATAGGAAACATATAACTGATTTTATTTTGGAATGCCAGCCTGCATCAAACTTACCTTAAGTAAATAATCAGCAAACTGAAAATCAAAAGCGTAGATTTAAATTTCATATTAGCAATATAACGAATTGATTAGAATGTGAATGCAAGCGCCATTAATTAACCCTTTGTTATTAAAATTACCCTACAATTTCCCGCAGCAGCTTCTATTCTTGCGCTAACAACGTAATTTTAAAAGTAAGCTCGGTCTGCTTATCCAAACCAAAACGCTCACTTTTTTCGAGGCATTGTAATTCGAGTACTGCTAAATAAGCCTTTAACCTGGTTCCAGCTGGGGTTTTCGCTTTTAAATTGGTAATTAAGGTCCACAAGCGTTGTTTTTTAATGTAGTTGCTTTGAAGCTCAATGAGTTTATGGCTTAATTTATTATGCTAGAAACCAACTTCTTCTAAACGCTGCCCCATCTTTTTGAGCACTGCTGTCTGCAATTGATCTGCTCTAATACTTATGGCAGCAGTTGGTTCGATGGTTTGCTCTTCCTGCAACAGCATTTCAATGTCAGAAATTGTGACTAATTGCTGGCTATTTAAATTAAGCAAACCGAGCTCGTACAAACTGAAAGTTCCATTGGGCATTTCTAACAGGCCAGCAAGTGCTGCTTGCAAAAGCCCTAATTTATCTCTTATGTGTTTCATACCGCTATAATTTTTTAACACCTGAAAAGAAATGTAGACTTTTTTACGAGTTGTTAAAAATGACTACAACATTAAACAACCAGCAAATGAACGAATGATTGTTTAGCCCGTTTTCTTTCGCAACTGGAGAGAAATAGCGATTAGAATCTAACATCAAAAACGCCATCTTTTATTACAATCGAATCTTGCAGGTTCTTAGCATTATACAAAGTTCCGTTTATTTTACCGCCAACAAAAGGCACACCACTATCCTTAGGTTTTTCGTATCTGGTAATTTGCACTTTGAATGGTGGCTTTGTTTCGTTAGTGGTATATACTTTTGAATCGGCCACGCCCAAATTAGTAACTAGGTAAATACTGCTTGCAAAACTTTGTTTGTAAGGATCATTGCCTGATAACTTGTATTCCTTTTTTTCTATATCGAAAATCCGGAATTGAAGCCTTGAATCGAAGGTAGTATTCAAAAATGTTTTGGGTACAGTTACATTTACGGTGTACATCTCTTTTTGAGTGCCATCTCCATAACCAATACCTGTCCAGCTTCCACTAAATATATTTCTGTTTTTATCAATCGAACCTTTTATCTCCAGATTTTGCCCGGCTATTTGTACATTAATAAACTGCACATAGGGTTCTTTAACGGGTGCCTCCGTTTTTTGTTTCTTACAAGAGAAAAGTAACATCACCACCAGCAGGTTAAAAAAGAATCGCGAAAATAATTTCATAGCACAGCAAACTACATTTGTAATTGAAAAATTTTATAACCTTATTGAATCAAAAACAATGATCAATAAGACTAGTCAAAGTTAAAATAATAAATAACTAATAAAATAGTGGATAATTAACAATTCTTCACACAAACGTTTGCCCTTAATCAAAAACAAGGCTAAAAAAATCAACTAAAAATTTATTAATTAATTGATTTTCAACACCATTTTATAGCCCTCAACATTTCTCTTCGATTCTTCCCTATTTAAAACTACAACCAGAATAAAATTTGCGCTATAAAAAAATGTAGTTGGATTTATTTAGAAATATAAGTTGTAAACAGGCAAACGTTTGCGCTTAGAAACTTATTTTTTTTCTGCTGCCAGTGGTTAACTTGACTTTAGGTTAGCAGCAAAAAGCTTCTGTTATTGCGCTACAATCTACAAAAACGGATTAGCGGCTAAGTTATAGCAATCTTAATTGCCTGCACACAGGCAAGGTATTTCCAGTTGAAGAATGGGGCTAGGTTAAGCAAAATGATCTCTTGTATTTACAAGACGATTGGGTAAGTGCAACTTAATTAATAAACCATATACTAACCAAAATCACAAAAAATGAAAAAAACAGCTTCATTTGCCACAAGCATGTTATTATTGCTTGTCCTTTTCTCCTGTAAAAAAACTGAAACCTTACAAGACACCGCAGCTGCAGAAATTAAAAACAACATTGCAGTTACCGAAAGCTTAGGTGGCACCTCGTTAAACGTAGGCTTAGGTGGTAACGCCTATACTGCGGGCACCGGCGGATTAATTAATGATACGGGCCTGCACAACTGGACCTCGGCCAGTACCATTACCAGTGTTTGGTTTCGTTTAGGCCTTACAGGTAGCTTAACGGTAGCTGTAAAAGGCACTGTACCTTCGGGCAGCAGTAACATTAAAGTAACTGTTAACGGAACTGTATTTAACAAAACCATTACCGGCACAACGGCTACCACCACCAACATTGGCACTGTAAATATTACTGCGACCGGTTATGTTAGGGTAGATATTCAAGGCGTTAGTAAAACAGGCAGCTATTTTGGCGATATTTCTGACCTCGTAATCAGTGGGCCTGTAGTTGCATCGAACGTGCAATATGCCAACACGGTTGCAGATTATTACTGGTCGCGAAGAGGCCCATCCTGCCACTTAAATTACACCGTACCATCGGGCACCGAATGGTTTTACAGCGAACTGAATGTTCCGAGCGGACAGGATAAAATAGGTTCGTACTTTATGGCCGATGGTTTTAGCGGCGGTTATTTTGGTATGCAGGTAAACTCGGCTACTGAAAGAAGGGTTTTATTTTCGGTTTGGGATCCATCAACAGGCTCTACTACCCTGGTTAGAAAAGGAACCGATGTAACCACCAACGGTTTTGGCGGCGAAGGCACCGGAGGCCAATCGTACATGTTGTTTAGCTGGGTTGCCGGTACAACTTATAAATTCTTATTGCAAGGTAAACCTGATGGTGCTGGTGGCTCTGATTATACGGCCTGGTTTTATGCGCCCGAAAACGGCGTTTGGAAAGTACTGGCTCAGTGGAAACGTCCGAATACTACAGCTTACTTAACTGGTGTATATTCGTTTATCGAAAACTTTAATCCCGATCAGGGCTATTTACAAAGAAGCTGTAATTATGGTAACCAGTGGTACAAAACCAGTGCAGGCAGCTGGACAGAGGTTACCAATGCGAGTTTTAGTTATGATGCTACAGCATCGGCAGAGCAGCGGATGGATTACCAGGGTGGTGTAACGGGCAATAGTTTTTACCTTAAAAACGGGGGGTTCTTTGCAACCTATACCAGTTATGGCACCGCTTTAAGCAGAACGGCAACGGGTACAGCACCAAGTGTTAATTTAACTACATTACCTTAACTCATCATATCCCAGGTTTCCGATAATGGATGCCTGGGATATTTTATCTCCACAAAAATTATGAAAAATAATTACTTGGTTATTTGCCTAACCGGTTTGCTTTTTATGAGCTGCAAAAAAGACCAATCGTTAACTGCAGCAAACAATACAAGCTCGCTTAAACCCAAAACGCTCGAGACCACTTCTACCTCAACCCCAATTAAGCTAAAAGTTTTGCAATTAAATGTTTGGCAAGAGGGTACAAAGGTAGCTGGAGGCTTTAATGGTATTGTAGATGCGATTGTACAATCGGGAGCCGATATTATTACTTTAAGTGAAGTACGTAATTACAGCAATACAAATTTTAGCGCCAGAATTGTGGCGGCATTACAGCAAAAAAACCTTACATTTTATTCGTTTAAAGATGATAATGTGGGTATTGTATCCCGATATCCGATCGCTTCATTTAAAGCGGGTATATATGGCAATTCGTTTGATAAAGCCATTGTTAAGCTTAATGTTAACACAGAGGTTGCAGTATATTCGGCGCATTTAGATTATTTAAATTATGCCTGTTACCTGCCAAGAGGTTATGATGGTAACAGCTTTCAAAAAATAAGCCAACCCGTTACAGATGTAAATGCGGTTTTGGCTTCGAACTTACAATCGAGCAGAGATGAAGAAATAAACGCCTTTATTAACGATGCAAAGCTGGAAAGGGAAAGCGGAAGAATTGTGATATTGGGCGGAGATTTTAACGAACCTTCGCATTTAGACTGGGTTGATGCTCAAAAAAATCTGTTCGATCATCATGGGACCATTGTGCCCTGGCAAGGCAGTGTGGCTTTGTATGCCAAAGGATATAAAGATTCGTACCGGGTCAAAAATCCGAATCCTGTACTCGCTCCCGGATTTACCTGGGCAGCTTTTAACACCAGTGCCAGTTTATCGTCGCTAGTTTGGGCACCGGATGCAGATGAAAGAGACCGTATTGATTATATTTATTACGCAGATAACAACGATAGAGTGAGTGTTGATGAATCGATTGTATTTGGGCCTTCTGGTTCTATTGTTCGTGGTCAGGGTTACGAAGATGCCACTTACACCAATCCTTTTGTTATTCCAACCGGAACATGGCCTTCTGATCATAAAGGTGTAATTACTACCTTTTCGATTACAACCGTACAGCCAACTGTTGGGGTAAACAAAACTGCTTATTTAACGGGAGAAACGATTACGGTAAATTTTGCAAACGGCTCTGCTGATCCTCAGGCCTGGGTTGGTATTTATCAAAACGGCAAAGTACCGGGCACCAGTAATTATGCTACCGCCTGGAAATATACCAATGGCGTTGCCACCGGAAGTGCAACACTAACTTTGCCTGCCAATAGCCCTTCGGGCACTTACTTTGTGGCTTATTTTAAAGATAATGGTTATGTTGAAATAGCGCCAAGAGTTTCTTTTACTTATGGTAATTAGTAATCAACGAGTAAACAAATCTAAATAAGCAACTATCTAACAGACTTATAGCAGCAAATGACAGCCTCGTAATGACTATACCAATTTGTTATTGCGAACGAAGCAGCCGCATTGAGCGATAGCATGAAACAATCTTTCCAGAGGAGAAATAGAGGATGAAGGATTGCTTCATTTTGCTTTTGCAAAAAAAATGTTACATTTGATCCGTCCGTCCCCTAATTGTAAATATATTTCTTGAAGTAGTTGTTGCGCATGAAGACAATTTTGCCTCTATGCTTACTGTTTTTAGTTTTAACAAGTAGGAATTTAGTGTTTGCGGGTCCACAAATAACCCCAGTTTCAGGACAAGCCTGTTATGATGCCGTATATGGCAACGTATACCAGACCATTGTTACAGGAACAACCTTTGATTACGATATTAATTATTCAGGTTTATACACTGATCTGGCCTGTTCTAACAAGTCTGCCCTTGGCGTATTTGGATCTTGTACGTTAAGAAGCGCGGGGATAGACTATCCCAGAGGGTACCTTTTTTCAATAATAACTTATATTGCTTGCCCATTGGACACTGATTTGCCCATATTAATTCTCATTATGGGTGGGCTTGGCTTCTTTATATTACGCAAACGTTCACTAAACAGCGTTTGTTAATAATGTTAGCATGATTGAATCTTGAATGAGGGAATGGGCATCGTGCTAAAAATATTCAATCATTAATCCGATTTAGAAGTTACCTAATACAGATGAACGAAAGTTCTTCGACAGGCTCAGAATGACACACTATTTAAGAATGATTGAATTTTGAATGAAGGAATAGGCACTACGCTATAAACATTCACTCATTCAAAATTAAATCATTCAATACTTACTTACTTACTTACTTACTTACTTACTTACTTACTTACTTACTTACTTACTTACTTACTTACTTACTTACTATTAATCTTCTTGTTGTATTCTTTTTGCAAATCGGCTAGTGTTTGATCGTAACCTTTTCTATCGATAAATGCAGCAGGATTATAGGCATCGCCGGGTTGGTGTTTGGTGTGCAGGTTAAACTGACTGGCGTGTGATGACAACCAGATATCGAACGAAAGCTTTTTCATGGCACCAAGTGTATAGGCGTAATCTTTGGCTATTTCCGGATATGTGCTGATCTGATCAAACCTTTCGTGGGTTACAATGGTTGGCATATTGGCAATTAGTACGCGGTATGTTTTTTTACCGTCTTTAACATTAAACAAAAAACTGCACGAGCCTTTGGTATGGCCGGGGTGGTGCAACAGTACTAAAGCCATATTACCCAATTTAACCGAATCGCCATTTTTTAAAAGCCGATCGGCCTTTAGCGGAGCGTAAGAACTTACTTTTCCGCCAAGTGCATAATCGGTACGGCCACCACTTGCCATCACATCGGCATCTTTTGCATCGATTACCAGTTTAGCCCCAGTTTGTTTTTTAATGGTACCCATAGCACCCATGTGGTCGAAATGTGCCTGTGTTGTAGAAAGTATTTTAATATCGGCAAACTTAAAACCCAGCGCCTCTACGTTGGCTTTAATCTGACTGGCCGAATTAGCCAATCCGGTATTTATGAGGATGTGCCCTTTTGGTGTGGTAATGAGGTAGCAGGCCAGATCGTAAGTGCCTACATAATACAGGTTACCTGCAATGCGAAAAGGCTGGTAAGGTTTTGACCATTCTGCCGGATTATTGGCAGGTTCTACTACATGCTGTGCAGAAACAATGGTGTTGAATAATAGCACATTGAGCGCAATTAAAAATGTTTTTATAGATATCTTTAGCATATACAAAGATTTAAAATCTACACTGAATTGCGACATTTTTATTGGTATTTTTTCTGTTGGTAAACAACTATAAAAACACAAACTGGCCTCAGCTAAATGCTAAGACCAGTTTGCTATTGTTAACTTCCCAGAAGGGCTGCGAGTTTCGCATCAATTATTTTTTCATCGTCGCCATAAACCAGTATTTTTCCTTCTTTATCTAACAACACATAGAATGGGATAAAATGTACCTGGTACATGCTTCCAACTCTTGCAGGCATCATCTTTTTAGGAAATTCATCTATAACCTGTGGCCATGGCATCTGCTCAATATCCATTGCTTTAATCCAATCGTTCCACTTGCTATCATCTGATACGCTTAATATTTCAAAACCTTTGTTGTGGTATTTTTCATAAACCTGTTTCCAGTGCGGAATAGCTTCTCTACAGGGCTTACACCAACTTGCCCAGAAATCTATCATCACATATTTTCCACTCAAATCAGAAAGCGATAATTTGGTACTGTCTCTTTTCAATAAAGTGAAATCGGGCGCAATGTTACCTGGCAAAAGTGCCTCCCTATCTTTAAGTTGTTTGGCAAGCGAAATGTAATAACTACTGGTTTTAGCTTCTCCTTTAAATTGTTGAATTGTGTTGCTTAAAGTTGCAACGGGCATAGTGGAATTAAATTTATAGTAATTACCAAAAGCATATACTCCTGATACCGCAGATGGGTTCTGACTTATAAATTGATTGATTAGCTTAAATTGAATGGCATTGTGTTCTTCGGTTAATTTGCCGATAGCAGCTTTTAGTGCTTCCTTTTTCTCTGCGTTCTTTTCGGCAGTGTATTGCTTATCCAGGGCTTCTCTTTTCGATTTGGTTTCTGCAAGTGCAGGATTGTTTTCAAGTGCATCCAGCTGATCCTGACTTCTGGATCCTTTAACTATTACCTTTTTTAAGCGTGCGCCTTTTCCCTGTCCATATTTGGTATAATCGTAATGATCAGCTCCAGCTGTATCGATACTGATGTTAACTGTACCATTCTCTAAAAAAAGGTTAGCAGACCAGTTACCGGGTTTTATGTTTAGGCCCAGCTGTTCTGCACTGGCCAGTTTACCTTTAAAAATGAAAGCACCGTTTATTACATTCGTACTATCAATATTGGTAGAAGTCCTATCTTCTTCATTATATCTGGAAAGGTAAACTTTCCCGTTTTTAATTCCGTGGGTAGTACCTTTCAATATATATCCGGCTGGAGACTGAGCCTTTAGCGACATGCATAGGCACAATACACCAAACAGCGATAAATTTATTTTCTTTAGTATTGTATTCATCTTATTTAATATGATTAGTTAAAAATACTGGCTAATTTTTTATCCATTTCTTCATCACTTTCTCCGCCACCACCGTAGCGCCCAACAATAATCCCATTCTTATCAATTAATATTTTGGTTGGGAGCGTATGGATTCCGTAACCATCGCTCGTATCTTCTGATCGGTCAAAGCCGGTTGGTGTACGTTTTAAACCGCGCAATATATGTTTCCAAACACCGATCTTATCTTGCTCTACTGCCCTCTTCCAGGCAGCCTGGGCACTGTCATCGTCTGCAACACCGATAATTTCCAGGCCTTTATCTTTGTACTTACTATATAGTGAAAGTAAGTGTGGATTACCTTTACGGCAAGGCACACACCAGCTCGCCCAAAAATCGAGCAATACGTATTTCTTTCCCTTAAAATCAGCCAGGCTTAAATCTTGTCCGTTGATGTCTTTTTTAGCGAAACCAAATGCAGTGCTACCCGGAGAACCTGATTGAAGGCTCTGAACTTCTTTTAGCATCTTTTTACCATAGCTACTCGTTTTAACTGCAGGGCTAAAAGCTTCGTAATATTTTTTAGCGTCTGCCAGTTTTAAACCAGATATTTTGAAACCAAGCAAAAATGCTGCATAATAGGAATTGGGATTGTGGCTAATAAAATCAAGATCAATTTTATCCCTTTTTAAATTAAATGGCTCGAGCTCATCTCTGATTTCAGCAGCTTTTTCTCTTAAGGCATCCTGCTCTGCATCGGGTCGGTTTTCTTTTTTAGCCTGTACATAAGCATCGCTGGCTTTTTGGAGCTTAGCTAAAATGGGCTTGGTTTCTTCGCCAATTGGAGCTTTCAATTGCTCTACTGCTTTATACTCATCGTGAGGTTTGGAGCCGGTTAATTTCAGATCTTTAAATTCTCCTTCGGTTAAGAGCAGTTTTAACTCTCCCGGAGCTAAAAATAAAGAACCCAAATTAGGGTCATCCATCGATTGCCTTTTTACATTGCCCATAATATATGCCATTAAGGGTTCGGTTAGTGTACCTTTAAATTCGAACTTCCCTCCGGTTATGGCGGCGCTATCCTGAACTACCTGACCATCAGGCTGGGTGTACCTTAATTTCAACATCCCGGTTTCTTTGCCATTTATCTGGCCTTTGAGGGTAAATTTTTGCTGTGCCTGTACACTGAATACGGCAAGCAGTGTTGCCATAAATAAAATATATCTTTTCATATGGGTAGTTTATTGCTGGTTTTGAATAATGTTTGGATTTTCGGTTAAAACGAGCTGAGAAATTCGCATCACCACTTTGGCATCAGTTGGGTTAACAGTTAATGGTGGCGAATTAAAGGAACTATAATTCCGCACCATCGGAAGGCCATTTCTAAAGTAATCGTAACTGTTATGTCCTTCGAAAGCCAGCTCTAATCTTCGCTCTAATAAAATAGCATCAAACAGGGCCTGACCTGATAAACCAACAAGGGCTGTTAATCCGGCACGGGTATGAATTACATTTAAATCGGCCAGTGCACCACCTGTGTCTCCCGCTTTTAGCCTCGCCTCTGCCCTGTTCAGGTAAACTTCTGCCAGCCTTAAATGATTAAAAGCAGCATAGGAATAGTACACGCCGTTAACTCCATTGAAGAAACGATAACTGTATTTGTTGGTGCTTAATACATCGGTAGTATTGCCTGGATAGAGATCTGTAAAGTAAAAATTCTTTCTCAAATCGGTAGCAGCCAGTTTACCCAACAAATCAGGCGAAGGTTTAATCTGCCCGGTTGTATAAAGCCCTACGTAAGTTCCCTGAGGCTGCATTAACAAAATTGGCAGATTAGAGGTACTGGCTTCGTGGTTAATTGCCCAAATGGTTTCGGTATTTAGCTGATTACTTGCTGCATAGTAATTGGAATATGCTGTACCTTGCAGTAAGCGATAACCTCCGTTTAGGATAACAGAATCGGCTGCTTGCGCAGATAGCCTGGCGTAATTGGCATTTGGCTGATCAAAAGTACCACTCATATAAAGGTATACCCTCGAGAGCAAGGCAAATGCACCATATTTAGAAGCAAAACTATTTACACCTTTTGATTTAAAGGTAGCAATAGACTGGTTTAAATCTGCAATCACCTGATCGTAAGAGGCCTGCACTGAAGCTCTTGCCGGCGGTGTTGCAGTCAGATCTAGAGGCGCTGTAATAATCGGAATGCCTAAATTGGTAGCCGGACTCTGGTAATATGGCCGGCCGTAAACACGGAGCAGGTTAAAATTGATAAAAGCTCTTAAAAACAGGTTTTCTGCCTTTGCCTGTAAAATCACATTATTGGTTTCGGTAGCCGATACGTTTTTAAGGACTACATTTACTCCCAGTAGCGCTTTATAAGAGGCAAACCAAAAGGCATCAGACAGGCCAAAATCTTTAGATTCGGAGTTATTGTATTTAAAAGCATCCGTGTTTTGTAAATCGGCAGCGCTACTGGTAGAAGTAACATCAATAACCTTTACGTTGTTACCACGATATTCGCTAATATTAAACCAGGGCGTTTCATAGCTTGTGTATAAGGCTGTATAATTGCCAATGGTAGCTTTTGTATAGCCATTAGGCGATCCAAACTGCTGATTTTCGAAGTTTACATTATGGGGAGCAAGACTATCTAACTGCTTTTTGCAGGCAGATAGAGTACCTATCATTAGCAATACCCCAATACATCCTATATTAAATATTTTTGTTTTCATTGTATTGTGCTTAAGTTAATATGGAATCAATAATTAAAACCCGGCGGTTAAACCCACAACAAACCTTCTGGGCATACCACTGGCCACGCCTGTACCGCTGTAGGCATTGGATGTGCCGCCAATAGTTGCTCCTTCGGGGTCTGATGCAAACAAATCTTTTGATTTAATTACAAATACATTATCCATACTTGCATAAACGTTAAGCGAAGCGAGGTGTATTTTCTTTAAAGCCAAAGCAGGTACATCATAGCCGAAGCGAACGTTACGCAAACGGGCATAGCTGGCATCTACATAGAGCAGAGAGGAATTGATGTTAATACCGCCACGTTGACTGAAAGCCAGATCGTAGAAGTTTGGATAATTGGCATCGGTATCGCCAGGCCCCTGCCAAAAACGAATGGCACTATTGGGTTGCGGAATATTAAAGCCTGCCTGCCAGGCTGTAGGGTCAACAAAGCTTCTTACAGCATTGTTCATGATTTTGTTTCCGTAAGAGAAATTGAACAAAAGACTCAGATTAAAATTCTTGTAGCGAAAATTGTTGGTCCAGCCACCAAAAAATTTAGGGGTTGCCGAACCGATATTCTGAAAACCACGTAAACGATCGGCCTTAACAAGCGCAATACTATCTACAATCTGTATTTGCCCATTAGCCAACAAACGTTCAAACTGTGGCCGTCCATTTGCCGGGTTTACGCCAACATATTTAATGGCTTTTAAGGTGTTAATGTCATCGCCAATATAGCGGTAGTAAGATCCACTGTAACCATCAATTAGCGAATCGCCTTTAATGGAAACCAGTTTATTTTTATTAAAACTGATATTGAAATTCATGGACCAGCTGAAATCTTTTGAACGGATATTCTCTGTATTCAACTGTAAATCGATCCCTCTGTTTCTGATTTCGCCTACGTTACGGTATTGCGAGCTAAAGCCCACATAACTCGGCAATGGCACATTCTGAAGCAGGTTTTTACTGTCTTTATTGTAGAAATCGATACTTAAATTAACTCTTTTAAATAATCCGATATCCAATCCTAAATTGGTCGCATAGGTAGTTTCCCAGGTAATATTATCATTTCCTAAGCGGTTAATAGTAGAGCCCGAAGTAGTAGTGGTATTGTAAAATACCGCATCGCTGTAAGTGGTAAAATTCAGGTAGTCGGCTCCTGCTTCTCTTCCCGATGTACCATAAGAGGCCCGCAGCTTCAGATTGCTGATCACTTTGGCACCCCGCATAAATTCTTCGCCACTAATTAACCAGCCCCCGCTTACTGCGTAAAAAGTACCATTGCGGTTGTTAATCCCAAAATTAGTAGATCCATCTCTCCTGATAGAGGCTGAAGCAAAATAACGCGATTTATAGCTATCATTAATTTCACTAAAAACCGAGAAAGAAGCTTTATCTATTGGTGCTGTTGATGAAGGGATTGCCGGTGTACCGGTTAACTTATTAATCCAGGTACCATAGGTTAAAAATGCGCCCAAATTACGTTCGCCGGGATATGGGCTATTGTAAGCCGATATCGATACATTTTCGGAATGGGTACGCGAATATTCCTGACCAATAATTGCCGAAAGCTGGTGATCTCCTAAAGTCTTGTTAAAATTAATTAAGTTCGAAGTTAAGAAATACGTGCTCTTGGTATCGTTAAGGGTTAAGGCTCCATTCACATAAATCCGATTAGATGCAGCTCCATCATACCTTCCTCTATAAGTCCGCGGATCTTTATAACCGTTTACGCTGTTGTTATTATAATTGATAGAGTTAGCAGATTGTACTGATAACCACGGTGTAATGGCATATTTTAAAATACCTGTTCCCAATAAATTTAAGCGGCTTGTTTTTACCGTATTGTACTCATGTGAGTATAATGGATTATCGTAATACTGTGTTAAACGCGCACCTGTTGCCCTATAGGTATAATTAGAAATCGAATCGGCCAAAGCGCCATTGGCATAATTTGGCGAAACCCAGGGCTGAAACAGATAATACTGACTTTCGCTATTGGTTGAAGTATAATTATCTAAGATGGCATTGGTATTTAAACTGAAAGTAAGTTTATCTGTAATCTTTTGATCGACATTAACCCGGAGAGATTTACGGTTTACTCCATCATCCAGCAGGGTGCCATCCTGTTTATTCCAGTTTAACGCAGTGTAGAATTTAGTTTTATCGGTTCCGCTGGAAACAGAGAGATTAATATCGCGCTGATTACCATCCGTAAAAAAGGCCTTGTTATCCCATTCGGTATCTACAGCCAAATCTGCATCAGAAAAAATGCGGGTGGTATTAAAATACTGATTAAAGGTGGGATAGGTGGTTCTTAAAGATGCCGTGCCATTATACAATGCTTGCATGTATTTGGTAATATGGGTAGTAGCTTCTGCGGTATTCATAAACCGGATGGCACGGTTATTTTGTACCTTTCCGTAATTCACCCCAAAATTTATTTTCGTTTTGCCAACATTACCGCGCTTGGTTACCACCACAATTACCCCCTGCGCTGCCCTCGAACCATAAATTGCGGTAGAGGCAGCATCTCTTAAAATGTTGATGCTTTCAATATCCTGGGGATCAATAATATCCTGCAGGTTTGCAGCATTGGTAATTACCCCATCTATCACAATAAGCGGGCCGTAGTTAGTATTAGAAGCATCATTAAAGCTGCTCTGCCCACGTAAAACCACCTGACCGCGGTTGGCTACACTACCACCTTGTTCTACAATGTATAAGCCTGCTGCTACACCTTTCAACATGGCCAACCCGTTTACTGTTGATACGCCATTACGCAATGTTTCACCGCTAATGCTCTGCACACTGCCGGTAAGTTCTGATGCTTTTTTCTGGGTATAACCAGTTACAACTACCTGTTCCAGGTTAGAAACATCTGGCTGCATAACAACTGTCATGTTGTTTCTGGCATTAAGCTCTCTGGTGGCATAGCCTACGTACGAGAAAACAAGTACAACATCTTCGTTTTCTACATTAATGGCAAAGGTACCTTCGCTATTGGTATAAACAGCTTTTCCACCATTTTTGGTTTTAATGCTCACACTGCTCATGGGTAATCCTTTTTCGTCTACCACCTTCCCTCTAATTTCGATAGCACTGATGCGATTGATGAGCCGGTCTAAAAAATCAAGCTCTTTTTTCTTAATCACAATGGTTTTATCGCTAATAGAGTAAGTAAGGTCTTGCCCTTTAAAAATTTCTTCCAATGCGGCATCCAGTGTTACATTAGACAGTTTTAAACTTACGTTTTTGGCTTTTGGCAAAATTTCATCGCCATAAAGTACATCGTAACCAGAGAGTTGCTTTATTTTCTTAAGTGTTTCAATTAAAGAAACGTTTTTTTGGGAGAGCGTTATACTTTGGCCAAATGTGCTGGCACTTACCTGCATACAGATGGCTAAAACCAGAAAAGTAGTTATTTTCATAGCCATGAAAATTTTAGGGCGCAGCCGGTTAAACGGCACACCTAGGTTAAAAGTAGATTTATTCATACTTTTGTAGGGTTTGGGTTTAGGTTCAAGATTGATATTCAGTCGGTCTTTTCGGGATTATTTCCCGTTCAGGATGGTACCCAGGCATTTGCGTAGAGGGGCTAGAACACCTCTACGCTTTATGGTACCTCTCCTATAAGCTGAGTCAGCTCTTTGGTTGTAGATTTTTCTTCATCTGTTTGGTTTAGTTTAGTTTATGGTTCTAATTAATTGATTATAATTTGCTAGGCTTTTGATACGATAATATTTTTGCCCTGTATCGTAAATTTCAATAAGCCTGTTTTTTCCAGTTTATCAAGCAACATGGTTATATCTGCAAAGCGCGAAACAGAGCCGCTTACTTTTACGTGTTTAACATCATCCTGATAAACAACATCTACGTTGTACCACCTGGATACTTCACGCATAACGGTTTCTATATCTTCGCTATGGAAACTGAATTTGTTATCTTTCCAATATATTGCCTCTTCGGGGTTCACTGTTTCTACCCGAATTATACCGTTGCTTAATACGGCCTGCTCTCCCGGAACCAGCACCTTATACTGATTTGCTTGTTCGGCAATCGGAGAAACTTTTACGCTACCTTCAAGCAGTGTTGTTTTTGTAGCGGGTTCATCGTTATAGCTATTAATGTTAAAATGTGTACCCAGTACTTCTACCTTTTGATTTCCGCTAAAAACTTCAAATGGATGCTTCTTGTTTTTCGCAACCTCAAAATAAGCCTCTCCAACTAATTTAATCTTCCTTCGGGCAGTGTGGTTCAAGCCTGTAGAATAAGTAATGGATGATGATGCATTGAGGTAAACCAACGATCCATCTGGTAGCACCACACTGTATTGCTGTCCTTTTGCTGTCGATAAGGTGTTGTAAACGCTGGTATCGGCCGCGTTTCCTATAATGTTATACATCAACTTCCCATCTGCTGTTTTGGTTATCCGTACACCATGTTCGGTTATGGCATTGTTATTTAAAGTATTTGACAGCATAATTTTTTTGCCATTAGCTAAAATAAGTGTTGCCGTTTGCTCGCCAGGCTTAATAGTATTGCTAGTAGCTCCGATACTGCTCTGCTGCAAATACATTTTATAAAAAAACAATCCTCCAAGTGCGGCTACAAATGCTGCCGCCGCCCAATACCTGAAACGGAAATTAGCCACGTGTACAACCTTAGTACCTGGTGCTTCTGCTGCAATCACATTCCACATCTCCTTTTCTACCTGTTCAAAATCTTCATCTCCTAACTTTATATCTTCCGTTTCATGTAAATGATGAAACCAGTTTTGTAGTATTAATATTTCTGCGTCGGAGCATTGCCCGGTTTTATATTTCGCTAATAGTTTTTCGGCGTTATTCATGGTGGTTTGTTTTGGCGCTAATTATATCCATGACAGTTAAGGGAAGCTATACAGTGACAAGGTTTTTATTTTTTTCTAACAAAAACACCAACTCAAACACAAAACACTGCATATCAACACATTAAACACAAACAAGAAATAGAATAAATTTTAGTAAAAGAAGCCTAACAGGATAAAAAGAGGGCCTAATTTGTCTCTCATAGTTTTCAGTGCCCTTTTCATTTGGGTATTTACGGTATCCTCTGAGATATTCATCTCGGCTGCGATTTCTTTATAAGTTTTATGTTCTTTACGGCTTAACAAAAATACCTGG
The DNA here is from genome assembly GCF_011303555.1 of Pedobacter sp. HDW13. Taxonomy (NCBI): domain Bacteria; kingdom Pseudomonadati; phylum Bacteroidota; class Sphingobacteriia; order Sphingobacteriales; family Sphingobacteriaceae; genus Pedobacter; species Pedobacter sp. HDW13. The sequence goes on from NZ_CP049868.1 coordinate 34,100, forward strand.
CGCATTTTAGGAGGAAGCGCATTGATTTCGTTATCAATTAGTGCCGCAATTTCTTTTTCCCTGATCAGGTAATCGGTATCTGAGGCATGGGTACCCAGAAAATCGTTTAAAGAATCGATGTATTTTTGTTCAATCTGCTGGTGTGCAAATATATTGAGTGCCCGGTTACGAACAGACTGATAAAGATATCCTGCTAATGAGCTATTAAATGACAGGTGCAGGTGGCGGTTCCATAGCTGAATAAATACTTCTTGCACCGCGTCTTTAGCTTCTTCCCTATTTCGAAGTTTTTTGTATGCATATAGAAACAACAGGCTATTGTAACGCTTATAAATTTCGATATAGGCCGGGCGATCTCCTTCTTTAAGAAGTGAGCAAAGCTCCTGATCACTATAATCCCTGTATATATCCATGTTTCTCTTTCAAATTTATGTCTTAGAAACTACGAATACAATAAAAAGCTAGCGAAATACCAAAAAAAACGGGCAAAAGGAAATATATCCTTTAAACCAACAAATCATTTTATTTCTGCTTCAACATTTCATTGGAAGGTGCAAAGGTAACCTTCTGCCCTGTTGCCCTCAAAATAAAATCTGTAATGGGCGTAGGATTTGGTAAACTATGTGGGTGGTGGTTCACATTTGGTTTGTGGATTACCTTAATATCTCCACCGTTTTCGCGTACTATTTTTTCGAATGGTGTTGTATTTTCAGCAATTGGCACCACATTATCTACATCGCCAACTACATGCAACATCGGGAAGCCGAGCCGGGCAATTTTTGCGGCATTATCTATGGGGTTTTGATTAAAGCGATTGGCTTCTTCATCGTTTAGCTGGTAATCCTTTTTAAAAATTTCCCAATCGGTTTTACTCCCCGGGCCTTTACCCTTACCTCCGGGCCAGCTTTTTAAATCGAGAACAGGTGCATCTGCATAAATACAGGCCACTTTATCCGGATTGGCCAACGCCCAGTTGTACACATAAACACCGCCACGGCTCATACCTTCTAAAGCTACTTTTTTATTCATTCCGCCCTGCCTCATCAGTGCATAAAACCTGTTCCACAATGTAATGGCTTCGGCATTGCCAAAAAGCTCGGCAACATCACAGTAAACAACATGAAAACCACGTTCGAGCAGCGAGACATCAGTTTGTGGTTCGTGACCCCAGAAACGTGCACGCCACACCCAGGGATGCCCTTTTGCCACTATTTTTGGTTTAACCACCTTACAATCGCGGCCATTAAACTTAAAACTGGCACACTCAAAACCATAAAAACTGGTGATGTTCTGCTCTGCTTTTATTTTAGTATAAATGTCGAAATTTTCTGTTCCCTTTTGTGTTATGGTTTCGTATAAACGTGATGCAATAATGGTTGCGCCTGCTGCTGATGGATGAATTTTATCCGGAAACAGTTCTTCCTTATCTACAAACAGGGGGTGTAGATTAATGAGCACTAGTTTTTCGTCAAAAGCTACCTGCTGTATCATTGGAATAATGCGATTTACCAGCACACGATCTGAAATAGAACTGGTATCGGCATTAAATGTAGCTACCGGCGCAACTAAAATAATGCGTGGTTTACCAGGCAATTGCCTAAAACTGTTAATCATCGCTTTATACGTACTATCAAACTCCCCATATCTGTTTCTATACTGACCCTTACTGTCGTTGGTTCCTAATTTGATGAGCACAATATTGGGTTCGCTTTTTAAGGCATCGGCGTAGGCCTTTGTTTTCCAGTAACTGTTAGCGGTGTTTTTTAACAAGGTAGCGCCACTATGACCAAAATTCATGACCTGATAATTATTGCCCAACATGCTTTGCAGTTGTGCAGGGTAACTGCCTTTTTCGCGGTTAGCGAGCCCCATACCATAGGTAATACTGTTCCCAATACAGGCTACTTTAATTTTTTGTTGAGCGTTAAGGGAGAAAAAGATTCCCCATAGTATCAGGGTAAAAAAAATGTGCTTTATGCGCATAGCAGGGTTATTGGTATTTGTGGTTTTATTGCCTTTTTCTAATGTGATTTGACTTGCCGGAGTGAGCTTTTAATTAGCTAGTGTATAGATAAAGGTTGCATACACTGGAAATCTATCACACTGAGCCTGTCAAAGCGTTGAAATGCTTCGTAAGGTATTAAGGCAGGTCCTTCGACAGGCTATTATTGATAGATCCAATAGAAGAGTCGTCATTTCGACTGAAGCCAGCAGGTTTTTCACCGATGGTGGAACGCCTGCCCTTACAGACGGGGAGAAATCTATAGAGACAGATTTCTCGACTACGCTGCACTTCGCTCGAAATGACGACTCCGCAAGGGATTACACAACCTTATACAGTCGTATTTAAATTGGCTACTTGTTTGCTTTTTCGGGCGCGCATATAAATTACCAATAAGCCAAAGGCTACAATAAGTATAATTGGAATGGTAAGCGTAGCCTGTAAAACTTCAGGTCCGGCCAGTTTTTTGGCTTCGCTCAGTGCCAGCCCTTGCTCAGTGTCGCCGGCAGCTTTAAAATAAGTTCCTAAATCAGCTCCCTGTGGCAGGTGTTTAACAATCAGCCCGTCGTAAAAACTGCCCATAAAAATGGTATATACTGATACGGCGAACATTCCTGCGCCACCCATTAGGTTTAAGCCTAACGCACCCGATTGCGGGATATTTTCGGCCACAAAACCAATCATGGTAGGCCAGAAATAACAAACACCAATACCAAAAATAATGGCTGCGAAAAAAATGGCATTTCCGGTTAGCGTGCTTAGCAAATAAAGCCCTGTGGCGGCAAATATTGCCGAAAGCAACAGCACGCCTTGTGGTGCAAGTTTCTTAACTACCGGCTCGGCAAAGCCCCTGCCAATTACCATAATACCTGTAGTAAGTGTAAGCAATAAAATGGCATTGCTGGTTACGTTTTTAAGTAGCAATCCAATCCATTGACCGGTAAATAATTCGGTAATGGCGGTGCCAAACATGCAGATAAACATGAAAATAAACAATGGCGATACTACTGCTTTATACATATCCTTGCTCGAGTAGCCTGATGATACCCGCTCGGTTACAGGGAAATCGAGTTTCGAAAACAGGTAACCATAAATTAAGGTTGGAATAAGCATCATGGCCACCTGTATTTTCCAGCCCAGGCCAATTTGCGTAAAGAAAGTAACCAATAAGGTACCGATTACAATACCACCCGGAAACCATAAATGAAAGTGATTTAAGCGCGTGGTTTTGTTCTCAGGATATAGTGTTGCCACCAGCGGGTTACATGCTGCTTCTACCAAACCATTGGCAATACCAATAAGCAGGGTAGAAAAAAACAATGTCCAGTAGCCCTGTGCATAAACAGTTAGTATAATGCCCGAAAGGTGAAACAGAAAGGCCAATACGAGCAACCGTTTCATCCCGATAATATCAACAATAAATCCACCGATTACAATGGCCAGCGGGAATCCCCAGAAAGCGGTTGCGGTAATGGTGCCCAGTTGTGTTGCACTTAACTGAAAATCAATTCCCAGTTGGTTCATCATTCCGGCACGGATACCGAACGATAGCGAGGTGACCAATAGCGCAAGGCAGCTTGACCAAAATAATTTGGTCGTTTGAATTTTACTCATAAGTTTGGTTTTATTTGGTTTAGTTTTTATTATTTACAAGTGCTAACACTCGTAACACAATTTTAATCAATTTTTCGGAATAACTGTTGACACCTGAACATCAATGCTTTTAATTTAATTTTAACTGCTGAAGCATGTAAATACCTCCGGGTTTTGTTGCAAAGCTATACCGGTTGCCAACATGGCTTACAGCTATTGGCTTCCCATTTTCGGTAACGCGGATGTCGTCTCCTTTCCAGGGGTTATCAATGTAGCACCGGGTACCTCTTTCGCTGCTTATTTCGAGCTTCGAAACCTGCGTACCATCATAACTGGCCGAAACCAGGAAAGCCCCTTTTGTACGCAAACGGGTAAATGATGCCTCCTGCTTAATCCAGTTCGGAAATAAATATAAAGTACTATCGAGGTTTTGCAGCATCATGGAATTAATGGTTTCGATCAAGGTAGTTTTCTCTGCACCGTGATGCCCATCGTTAATTAAAAAATTGGCCTTAGCCCTGCCAACCTGTGCTTTCAGGTTTTCGATAATGATATCGGGATTAAAGCCCACCCGGGCGGCCATAATAAACCCGCTTAAGCCCAAGGCATTCATAGAGCCCAGGAAACCATTTTGCGAAACCTCATAATACTCAACCGTATTTTTGGCAATCTGCAAGGTATCGGGGTTCGAAAGCAAATTGAGTACTTCGCAGGGATATACCGGATGCATTTGGATCATGTGATTGGGTAAATCCCAGCCGGCTTCGTTCTTGGCAAAAACAGGCAAGCCTTTATTAGGTGTTTTAGTGGGTTGTATTACTTTATATTTGGGCAGGTGCGTAAGAATATCGGTCCATAATGCCCTGCGATTGGCATCTACATTCAATTGCTTACTGTATTTAAGGAGTAAACTAAAGGTCTGTGCTACAAAGCCTAAATCGGACGGTGGATTTAAATCCCAGCTGCTTTCGTGTGCACCGGTGGTGATGGAGTAACGGTAAGAATCGCCGTAAGCTTCTTTAGTGAGGTAGTCTTCATAAAAGTCGCCACATTCGCGGATAAAGGGATAGGCCCGTTTTTTCAGGAAATCGAGATCGCCGGTATATTCGTAATACCAGCTGAAAAGCGGCACATTGAAAGGTGCATTCATGGTTTGCTGCCAATAATAATTATAGGGTACGCCTATACCTAATCCGCCTACCAGAAAGAGCACACCCCGTGCCGATTTACCTGCCAGCGATTGATGAACACTGCCCAGATCGGTTTGGGCACGCCTTTTTCCATCGGGCACAATAGATTCGATGAAATTGTAAAAAGGTTTGGCAATTTCGGGTCTGTTGGCCGAAAACACACTGTAAAAACCTGCCTGGCTGTTGTAGTTTAAGTGGATATCGCCATGGTACATCATTTTATCGTCCATGTTCCAAACCCCATACATGCCGCCACAGGCCGGCGAGTGCTCATTGTAAGCCGATGCCAGAAAATAAATAGACGAGAGGTAATGCCTGTTGAGCAAATCGTCGTTCGTTTCTACATAAGATCTGCTCCACATATCTTTCCACCAGGCAGTTTTGGCTGCTTTTAGGGTATTAATGCCTGTATTATTGATCGATTTTAACCGTGCGTAAGCCCCAGCTAGCTTAGCATCATTGTTTTTTCCGCCTCCAGAAAGGTAGGTAATTACAAATACGGGTTTGGTATTGGTAAGTACAAAGAAGGTATTAACCTTTGATTTAGAACCCAAACTTAATACAGCAGTTGCGCCAACAATGCGGGTAGATACACCTGCTTTCGAAATCCACCTTACATCGGTTGTTTTGGTTTGACGTGTAACCTGCCCTACCTGATTGTTAATTGCGGCATGGGTTGCATAGGTTGCTGTAGCAGTATCGGCAAATGTTTCTACCGATATACTCACAGGTATTTTTGAAGTGGTAGTAAGCTCGGTAACTATAATATTTTCGTTTACGGCCATCCAGCTTTTCATGTTTACAGGTTGGACTGTGGCTGTAGCCATGCGCAATTCGTTTCCTAGCTGGTCCATCTGGTAATTAAAACCTGTAGCAATAGCAGGCGAATTCACAGTAATTTGTACACCACCTACTGGCAATGCTGCGGGCCCGTTACCTGCCCAGTCGCTCCAGCCATCGGTTACAAAATCTACCTTCGAGAGGTGAAAGGTCTGGCTGTTCTCTGCTGTGTGGGAAACCACACCGACATCGCCATTGCCCATGTATGGTCCTATGGGTGCATTATTGGTTTTAATGCTGTTATAACTGAAAGGCGCATTCCAGGTAGCGGTAAGCAGCTGCTTCTTTTTGGTAAAGAATTCTGCATCGGCTTTGGCTTGTTTAGCGGCTATTATCTTTTGGTTTACCTGGCCGGAAAGTTTATTTGCATTGGTCTGCTGGGCATGTACCAGCAAGCCCCAATTGTATAAAAGGGCTATGGTACCCAGCATTAAAACGCTGTGTTTCTTCTTGATTAGCATATTTGGTTAATTTGTGTGTGTTGTCCTAAATCTGGTGTAGATTCGGGACTTCAAGGAACACATTTATTTGCGCAGTTTGTTTAACGATTTTGCCAAGTTTTTAAATGATATTGGCATTATGTACAGACATGCACCAAATAAGCAGAGTGCTGTTAATTTTTAACCAGATACGACATTTAAGCTTCAATATGTTAATATGACTTACATGGTTAAATAGCAGGGTTTATTTTTTACCACCTAAGACATCTAAGGGAATTGTCAATGCTGAGGGTCAATTTATTTCATAAAAATCAATATGAATAACAGCCCATTCAAGGTCGTCATTTCGAGCGAAGTGCAGCGTAGTCGAGAAATCTGTCTTTATAGATTTCTCCGTTCCACTACTGGTGAAAAACCGGTTGGCTTCAGTCGAAATGACGATTCTTCTGATGGGTCTGTCATTAATGGAGCAGCGAAGCATCTTCTTCCGTTCGCAATACAGAATATGTGCTTCGACTAAGGTTTTAGCAGTAGCCTGGCTTATGTTAGGATAAGCTTTTTTTATTTAAAAATGAGAATAAAAATATTAATGCAAATAATAATAGAAATTCTGCAACAATTGGCTGAAGTAAAAACATTGCTATTCTTTTTTCTACTTAAAAACAGATATAGTCCCATTGTTAAAAGCAAAATAGCTTCTATCAAATAGAAAAACCAATCCAGTTCGCCAAACATTTTAATTGAACACGAACCAATAATGAACCAGATTAAAGCATGCAAAATGCCAAAAGATATTGATCGAAATATCCTTTTTTCATTTTTAACAGCAAAAAGATACCAGCAAAAAACAAAATAATAAAAAGCTAATAAATAACAAGATACAAGTGCCGGAACAACAGATTTTGTTTCTACTATAAGTGATGAGATAGCTATTCCTCCAAATATTAGTTCTTCAGGTTTAAATACCTTTTTTGAAAACATAAATTACTATGTAAATCTTAATCAACTCCTAATGTCCTTAGTGATCCGGATTGTTATTAGGGCTTATACTTTATTAAACTTTTCAGTTTCTGATTAATCATTAAACCACGAATCAAAAATGTATTAAGCCTTCAGGTTTTAGTTTTCCTGAAGATGCTTAACATTTTACCTTTTTCTTCTTAAAAACCTGATAATTAAGAACAATATATAAATTAAAAATACCGTATTAAACAATGTCCATAAGACCATGGACCATGAGATGGCGTTAACTTCCATAATTACAAAAATCTGCTTGTTTGAGTGATTTGAATAACAACGATTTTAAATTTTATTTGCTGCGTGTATATTTTGCCCGAACATTCGGCCACAACATTACAGTTAGCAGTTCATTGTACCCTCAAATATAATTAATTCATATTATTGTTACAGCTTTGTCCAAACTGGTACAAGCGCCAACGCCCGCAGCAGCTGCCTTACTCATATCATCATTCAAATCCTTTCGTACCGCAACACCACGCAACCATTACTCAAAGTTTGCGTGCCTGCAAGATTTAACCCCAGATGCACAGGCAATTGCATTTCAGCAAACAAACGTCTCCCTTGCCCAACCATTAGCGGGTGCACAACCAGATGAAACTCATCTACCAAGCCCAGCTCAATTAACCGTGCAGGTAACTCAACCCCTCCGGTAGAAATTGCTTTGCCAGGTTGCTGCTTTAGTTTGAGTATTTCTTCTTTCAGGTTATCGCCAATAATTGTGGTTTGCCTGTCGTCTACCTCTTTTAAAGTACGCGAAACCATTACCCGATCTAAAACTGAAAACACTTTGGCAAATGCATTGGCAGCTCGGCCCATCGATTGATTTTGTGCAATCCCAGGCCAAAAAGGTACCATAAGTTCGTAGGTTTTCCGGCCGTAAATTACCAGATCAACACTTTCCAGTAGTTCCCTAAAATAGTCTTAAATTTCGTCGCCACCTGTAAATTTGGTATGATCACAACAGCCATCTAAAGTGATGTTAATGCCATAAATCAGCTTTCTCATTCCGATAATTTTGTTCTGCTTAAAATTAGGAAAGTTTCGGCATTTTTTTCTGTCCTCAAATCTTTCAAAATTCGATTAACGCTAAGATCTGGCCTAAACAATAATCCGGAATGTAATTTTGTCATCTTGTTTGTTTTAGATTATCCTCACTCCTGACAAATCCACTCCTACACCTTTTAAAGCAGCATAAGTTAATTTATCCATTGCTGCGCCATTAAAGCAGATGGTTTTGAGCACACGGTAATATTTATTCGTCAACGCATACTGGGCACGAAAAGATACATTCCGTAATGTAGCTCCTTTGAACGAGGTTTCATGTAAAGCAGTATTGTTAAATTTTACTCCGGTAAAAACCTGATCATCAAAACATACACCGCTCAGATCTGAATATTTGAAATCCACCCTTCAAAAACGCAATTTTCAAATAGTGTTGTTCTGAGATCGGTCTTACCTAGCTTGGTACCAGTTAAATTAGCGCCGATAAATCTTGTCCCCATCAAACCCGACCTGCTAAATTCGGTACCTGTTAAACTGGTGCCATTGAAACTTGCATCTGCCAGATCTACGGCAGCAAATACACAATCCTTCAAATTTGCACCATCAAAATTGGCCTCGCGCAAATCACTGGCAATAAAGGAACTACCAGTCAAGTCTGCCTTAGAAAAATTAGAACCTCGCAAGGCACTTCCTTTAAACTTTCTTTTATGTGCAATAATCTCCGAAAAGTCACTATCAGGCAGGTTGCTCCCACTAAAACTAACCAGGTCGTGGGCATCAGTCAAGCCGGGAGAGCCGGGGCTTTCGGTCTGCTTCGTCTCTCCGTCAGACGCAAAATCCTCAGAAAAATAATTCAGGTCTACACCAAACACCTTTGCAAGCCTGTTAAATGTAATCAGGTCGGGAATCGACTCGCCACGCTCCCACTTACCAACAGCCTGTGGGCTGATAAATAATTGCTGTGCTAGTTCTGCCTGCGACTTATTGAGTTTTTTTCTTGCTTCGGATATTTTATTACCGATCATCTTCATTTCCATAATACTGCTTTTAATAATCTTTTAAAGACTCAAAGATAATCTACCTCAATAGCCAAATCGCTAGAAGTACAGCAACTTCTGGTTGTTTAATACGCTACCTGTAGTTGTTTTTTTTACAAATACAGGTTATATAGCTTGCGTTAGCCTTTTATATCAAATCTCTCGACTATAAAATAAGCTGAATAGCGCAAATTAAAATGATCTCTTTACAATTACACAGGCAGTCGGATTAAAGTTATCAAATTACAAATTCAGTAAATCAACAAATTTTCAAATAAAAATGTAAACTTTGTAAATAAAAACCTGACAATATGCAGCTTAACCAAAATATCCTCTCGGGGAAAAGAAAGTACCTCTGCGGATTGGTATTACTCGTGTTTATTACCATAATCGGTGCAGCTTCTGGTATGACTGGCAGTAACGACTTTGATATGGCCAGAAGAGAGGTTTTGCTCCGCAAGCTCGGGCATGAACTACTCTTACAGTCGGGCGATAGCACATCGAGGGTACTCCCGGTAAAAAAGATCGCCAAAAATGAGTACCAGATCAGGTTTGAAAACGAGCTTACTTTTAGAACTGACTCCCTGGTGAATACCACACGGCGTTTGTTGGCCAAAGCCCCATTCGCGAGTGATTATATTGTCAATATTCAGAATAGTGGCAGCTCAAGCATAGTTTATGGATATGCTATCTCCAAAAATAAAAATGATGATATTGTAGCATGTAAGGGAAGGCTGCAGCCTAAAGGACGCTACATGGTTAACGTAAAATTTAAACCGATTGGCATAAATACCGGAAAGAATGGATATCTTTTGGGTAGCCTGCCATTTTTAGCATTTATTGGCTTTATTTTTTTGAAATCGGTTAAACCACGAAGGACTTTACCTGGTAACGATCAAAATACTGACATCTTAGCTTTAGGATCATTTTTGTTTGATGCAAAGAACCATAAACTGACAATAAATGAAAAGACGATAAACCTGACTGGAACTGAAACACGTTTGCTGCTTATTTTTGCATTGTCTCCTAACGAGACTATAGCGCGAAGCCGCCTGCAAAAAGAAATATGGGAAGATGAAGGTGTTATTGTAGGGCGTAGTTTGGATATGTTCATATCAAAGCTCAGAAAAAAACTGGAATTCGATCCGAATATTAAAATTGTTGTTATACGTAGCAAAGGATACAGGCTGGAAACCAGTGCTTAAAAAAGATTAATAAATTACCCCCATGGGAGATACTATTATCTTCCTGAAAATATATGCCAAACTATTCTGTATCGGATATTCTTTTCTAATGTTCCTTTACAATTTACCAATTTTATCAACAACTGCTCAGGGGTATTTAATTATCATTTAAAAATTGCAAATTGCAAGAAATAAACCAATCCGATGACCAGGAAAACTACTGATGGCCCTTTAAGAAACAAAGAGAGAACAAAAAAAGCAATGGTCTCAGCAGTGGGTAAAATCCTGGTTAAGGACGGATTTAAAGGCCTGAATGTTAGTAAAGTTGCAGCAAAAGCTAAAATCGACCGCAAATTAATCTACGATTATTTTGGCGGCATGGAAGGATTGGTTAAGGAATACCTAAACACCAGGGATTTCTGGGCATCTAACACCGAGCAAATCGAACAGGCTATACCAGAAAATATCGAAGATCTGGGTAAAGCAGCAACCTACGATGTACTGGAAAAACAGCTTGATTCGCTGATGGAAAATGCAGAAATGCGCAGCATCATTACCTGGGCGCTTTGCGAGAACCTGAAACCCTTAAGAGAACTCAATGAAGATCGGGAGGCACTAGCTGAATCTTTTTTTAGCAATCTGGCCGACGCTTACTTTAAAGATAAGGATAAAAATTTCAGGGCAGTGGTTGCTATTTTGATCAGTGCGAACTATTACATGACCCTGATCAGCCAAATGAACGGCAGTACTATCTGCGGAATCGACATTCAAAAGGAGGAAGACAGGGATGCGGTAAAAAAGACATTTAAACAGATCATTGACTGGGCATACGCTTAAGGGAATATTTGATCTCTTCGCTTTGCATTGAGCTTTCAGCAAACTGCTCACAAACCCTTTTTAAGACAATGTAATAAAAAGCTCATACTTGATTTACAAGAATAGGTAGTATTAAGTTGATGTACTCCAAAAATTGAACAAAAACTTTTGGAGCACACCTCAAAAAGAGCGATTTCTTTGATTGAGAGTTACAGTTTTACACATACAACACGCCTGCGCAAACGAAAGCATATACTGACCTTAACCCTCATAGCCCGGGTCGAACTCTATAATCCACTCAATACCATATTTATCCCTGAACATTCCGGCATAAGTACCCCAGGGGCTATCGTCAATAGGTCCTTCCACTTCTCCTCCGCCTGATAATCCGTTAAATATTTTATCGGCTTCTTCGCGGCTTTCGGTATTCACATATATTTTAGAACGGTTTTCATTTTCGCTTACCTGCCCTAAAAATCCGGGAATATCGTTGGCTATTAATACATTGTTTTTACCGAGTGGCAAGCCGATGTACATTATTTTATTTGCCTCCTCTTCGGCTACCTCAAACCCGGGGCCTGATAAGTCTTTAAAGCGCGTGATTTTTGTAAACTCTCCACCAAAAACTGATTTGTAAAATGTGAATGCTTCTTCGGCATTGCCATTGAAGTTGATCCAGGGATTAATTGCTCTCATGGTTTTATTTTTAGTTTATTTTGTTTGTAAAACAATTTGCCTAGCTATATATCTTGCAACGCTCTTTCTTTCTAAAGTAGATACATAAGCTCCTCAGATAAAGCACCTGAGAATAGGAGATCTTATTCATAAGCCACAAATTAATATTATATCTAAACCCATTTGTAGTGCAAAATTTTCACACCTAAATTAATCATTGAAAGTTCTATTTTATAGAAATATCAGCTAACATTCCAAATGATAATATAATCGGCATTTATACATCAGCAAACTGCCGCTCTATCCGGCTCAATCCCGCAGCTGGCCTATCGCATCATTCTTCGTTAATTTTTGTTAAATACCAAAGCGGAATTTTGCAAAATCATTTTTTTTTATTCTTTTAAAGAAAAAAACAATATGGCAAAAAACTTTTGGGTTGCAATGCTATTAATTATGGTATTGGGCTGTAAAAAAAAGGGTGATGACGATACTACACCTTATAAATGGAAAAGAGACCTTTACAGGGCGCGGGTCCAAAGTGAAGGACCTGCTGTATTCAACTCCAAGGATCCAAATGTTGCCAGAAATCCAGATGCGATATTTTTAAGCTCGAGCTATATTGTTTTAACTGAACACCGCAGGAATGAACAACAGGATAGTATTTTTAATGCCAGTGGAAGAACGCAAGTTTATAAATACGAGAAGGTAAACAATTAAAGATATTACTATTAATGATCTATTTAATTGCCAATCAATTTAAGCCGACAGTCTGGATGATGTTTACCTAAGGTTCGAAAGGGAAACAAAAGTTCCCCTTTTTTACCAGGCATTCGCTCTAAAAAATTGCGGCCTGCCGTTATAGTCATGAGATAGATACAGCCTTGAATTTGGTTTTTGATCTCGCTAGTAAACAGATTATTTCACAGCAATAAAAAAATCAATCTCGGCCTGGTTTGGATTTTTTGCCTTTTCTCCATAAACCTCAAAGTCGCTGGTAAAAACCCTTTTTAGGTCCATACTCCAGATTTCGGCCCATTTATCTCCTACCACACCATTAGAAAGGTTTCCAACAGCCGATAATTTCACATATTTACCACCATCAATTAACTTTCCGGTCATTCCTTGCGGAATATTATCTAAAGTTCCTACCTGACATCCTAAAATTGTGGTATAAGGCCTGGTATGGTCGCTTTCATAATCTGTGTATATAGAATAGATAGTATCATCTGTTTTGTTTGGTATTGCCTGATGAATGCCATCCTTCAAAAACCTATCCCACAGCGCTCCAATATCCTTTATTGCCTGATTGTTTTCATTTGTTGTTCTTACCGCAATTCCGATAACTTTGAACGGTTTAATTTCTATTTTTTCCATGTATTAGAATTTTATACCACAAATTTCACTCATCATGTTGACAAGGGTATGTCAGGGGTTAGCAGAATATTTTTGCCGGCAGATTTCAAAATATTGCTCAAGTGTAATATTATGGGTATCGAATGTTTCGGAAAGTATATTCAAAGTTTTAATCCTGTCAAGCCTAAAAGCACGGTACTCACTCCTTAGGCGACAAAACGCTATCATAAGCCAGTTTTCCTGGGTACTGTACAAAGCAAAAGGCTCAATGGTTCTAAAGGTATTGTTCTCGTATTCATCAGTATAATTGATTTGAGCTAATCGCAGGTTGGTCAATGCAAGCTGAAGATCAGACAAATAATTGCTGGTTTGTTCTTTTTCCTGGTTAATCCTAAAATGAATGCGTTCGGAAAGCAGGTTGGCCTTATTTTTTGTCTGGTTCCTGAGTACAGATTTTATTTTAATAATGGCCTGCTCATACTCCCTGATAAAGGAGGCATCTTTGTTTTTCAATACCAGTTGCTCAGCAGTAATTAAAGCATTCGCTTCTCCTTCAGTTAGCATGACTGGGGGAAGCCTGTAATCTTCCATCAGGGAATACCCTTTCCCATCTAAGGTAAGCACTGGTATCCCGGCCTGCTCCAGGGCTTTAACATCGCGGTAAATGGTTCGGATACTTACCCCGAATTTTTCTGATAGTGATTTTGCTGTTAAAAGACGTTTGGACTGCAATTGTGTTGTAATTGCCGTTAACCTGGAAATGCGCTTGATATCGTTGTTAGTCATACAAGTCAATTTTACACCAGCTAACTTACGTTAAAAAATAACGTGTATTTTCCTGATCTGTTAAAAATAGATTGGTCTGTAGCTCAAGATAGGTTTTGCTGAAAGTCGGCAAAATATAAAAGAAATGATTTTCGTTCAAAATTATTCTTTTATCAAAATAATTTTATTGTTTATCAATAAATATTTATTATTTTTGTCAAATAAATTAAACATTTAGGACAATGTCAAAAAGAAACAACTTCGTATTTAAAGCCCTGCACGTTATTGCCTGGGTAATTTTTGTCGGCTTGTGTATAGAAGCAGGCGGACTGTTGGTTAATTTTATTTTTAGTGTGTTCAAACCCGAGTTTGTGGGCAATCTGTACCAAAAATTAGATCTAAGTAAAATGTACCAGCAAAGCCAACTGGCTTTTTTTGGTATGTATGGTTTTTTATTGGTCGTATCAATTTTAAAGGCAATGCTTTTCTATATTTTGATCATGCTGCTTTACAAACTGGATTTATCCAATCCATTTAACAGCCATGTTGCCAACAAAATCAAAAGCATAGCTTATTACACATTTTCCATCGGCATCATTAGCCTTATTGCCACGCAGGTTGCAAAAGACTTACAGCAACAAGGATACGAAACCGACAAATTAGACCGGTTTTGGGAAGACGGTCAGGCTTTTATTTTGATGGCGGCTGTTGTGTATGTTATATCACAAATTTTTAATAGAGGTGTAGAACTCCAAAACGAAAACGACTTAACTGTATAACTATGCCAATTATTGTAAACTTAGATGTAATGATGGCCAAGCGAAAGATTTCGCTTAACGAGCTATCAGAAAAAGTTGAGCTGACCCTCTCTAACTTATCCATTTTAAAAACCGGAAAAGCGAAAGCCATACGTTTTAGCACTTTAGAAGCTATCTGTAAGGCACTCAATTGTCAGCCTGCCGATATTCTTGAATATATAGATGAAACCTAATGCTATGATTTTTGTTAATAAGCCGATCCGCAAATATTATAATAACAGGATAAAGAAAAACACAATTAAATCCAACCTATGAAAGCTTTTGTATCCCTATTATTGCTAAGTTTTACTGCTTCTATATCACTATGGGCACAGGGGCTGGATAGCATCAGGTTTAAAGTATCTGCTGCACCGGAATGGACCAATCTGTTTAACAGAACGGATGGCTGGTTCGGGGGCGACGGGATTTACAGCATTGCATTAAACGGGAAAGAGTCATCGCCGCCTAAAGCGAAAAAGACATTGTTTATTTTTAGCGATAGTATGATCGGGAAGGTAAGCGGTGGCAAAATGGAACCTAACGCCGTAATGATTCACAATGCGGTGGCGGTGCTGGATGGTAATGAGCCCGATCCCAATAAAATCAGTTTTAGTTGGAAAAAGGTCAATCAAAAACCCGAATCTATCTTCGTACCCAAAACACCATTAACGCAAGCTGGCGACTATTACTGGCTTGGTGATGGTTTTGTAAACCAGGATCTAGATAATGCCACTTTCATTTTTGGTTACCGCATTAAAAGTACAGGTGGCGGTGCTTTTGGTTTTGCCGAAGTGGGCAATACTTTGATTAAAATTAAAGCCGGCGAGGCTTTGCCTTTTCAAAATTACGAACAAAAGGATACGCCTTTTTATCTCGAGCAAGATGGTGAAACTGGTTCTTTTGGGGCCGGCATTTATATAAATACGAAGCAGGCCGGCGAAGTAAATGCTGATGGCTACATTTATGTGTATGGTACTTTCGGTAAAACCAAGAAACTTTTGGTTGCCAGGGTTCTACCAAAAGATTTTGAAAACTATAACAAATGGAGTTACTGGGACGGAGCCAACTGGCAGGCCGACATTAAAAAATCGGCAGCGGTAACGGATCAGGTGTCAAACGAGCTCAGTCTTTCGCAACTGCCCAATGGACGTTACGCACTGGTATTTCAGCAAAGCGGTATCGGCAGGCATATCTGTATGCAGCTGGGAAAAACACCTTATGGCCCTTTTGGTAAAGTAATTAAACTGTGGGGTACTTCGGAAGCCATTGAATTGAAATCATTTTTTACTTATAATGCAAAAGCACATCCGGGTTTATCCAAAAAGGGCGAATTGCTGATTAGTTACAATGTAAACTCATTCGATTTTTTTAAGGACCTGCAAGCGCATCCTAATCTTTACAGACCGAGGTTTATCAGGGTGAAATTTGAAAGGATGTAAATATGATGCAGAGCGTGGTCACGTTATCTCTGAGCCTAAAACGGGGTTGATAGCTTTTTTTTGAAATACGCACCGTCATCAAAACAGCCTTTAAATGATCTATAGCATAGTTTTTGACCCAACAAAAAACCCCTTCAAGTTATACTTAAAGGGGTTTAAGGCAGTGGGCCCACCTGGGCTCGAACCAGGGACCAAAAGATTATGAGTCTTCTACTCTAACCAGCTGAGCTATAGGCCCGGAAAAAAGCCTTAGCTTTTTTGCGAGTGCAATGTTACAAATTTGCATTCAATTTTCGAAAATGTTTTTCATTTAAAATTAAAATATTTTGCGTACAAACTCATTTTCAATTGCTTAATTTAAAAAAACAAACTGGCCTTCTGCTTTCTGCCGGGCATATTTGTTCGCACAACAAACAAAAACTTTCCATTTTGTGGATAAAACAGCCTTCTATCTCTTACCAAATGCATAGCGAATAGGTTATTTTTGTAATAGATATGAATACGCCCGATCCGGACAACCAACTCCTTTTAGATTTTTTAGCCACAACCAACCAGCCTATGTTTTTAACGGGCAAGGCCGGTACTGGAAAAACCACCCTGTTGCGCAAAATCAGGGAAAACACCAAAAAAAATTATGCCGTGGTGGCTCCTACCGCTGTTGCGGCCATAAATGCGGGTGGGGTTACACTGCACTCGTTTTTTCAGATTCCTTTTGGGCCTTTGATTCCGGTTGTTGACGAAAATACAGAAGCTCCATTTAAATATTCTGACGAGAAAACCAGACTGCTGCGCTGCCTCGATCTTTTAATTATCGATGAGATCAGTATGGTGCGTGTAGATATTATCGATTTTATTGATCGTACTTTAAAAAGAGTAAAAGGGTCGAACCGTGCTTTTGGTGGCGTACAGCTACTCATGATCGGTGATTTGTACCAACTTTCGCCCATCTTTCATGATGCCTGGCATATATTAGGCAGCTATTATCAAAGTCCTTATTTCTTCGATAGCCTGATTTTCAAATCCACTCCGATGATTACGTTTACCCTGGAAAAGGTATACCGCCAAAGCGACCCGGTGTTTCTGGATATTTTAAACGGCATGCGCGAAAACGACCTCAGTGCGCTTTTATTGGCCAAACTCAACGAACGTTACGATCCATCGTTAAACCAGGAATGGAAAGACGATTATATTACCCTTACCACACACAACCAGCTGGTAAACGAAATAAACAAAGGCTGTTTAGAAAAACTGGATGGTGAAATATTTGATTTTGATGCCGAAGTAAGTGGCGATTTCCCGAAGGATGCCTACCCTACTGATGAAAAATTGCAGCTGAAGCTTGGTGCACAGGTTATTTTTATCAAAAATGATTCGTCGGGCAAAAAGCAATATTACAACGGGAAAGCAGCCAAAGTAACAGCCATTAGCCAGGATAATATTAAAGTAGCCTTTACAGATGGTGGCCGGGAAATTGAGGTTGAAAAAGAAATCTGGCAGAATGTTAAATACAACCTCAGCGAAGAAGACAACAAAATAAACGAAAACAGTACCGGCTCTTTCGCTCAATACCCTTTTAAACTGGCATGGGCCATTACCGTGCACAAAAGTCAGGGATTAACTTTTGATAAGGCCATATTAGATGTAAGCACTGCATTTACGCATGGACAGGCCTATGTTGCACTAAGCCGTTGCCGAAGTCTGGAAGGCCTGATTTTGAAATCGCCGGTGGCTGCAGAAAATATCATTACCGATGCCAAAGTAATCAGTTTTACAAAAACAAGTCACCAGGAAAAACCCTCTACTGAATTATTGGAACGCTGTAGCCAGCAATACGCCTGGGGACTAATACACGAGCTATTGGATTTTTCGCTGGTGGCCAAAGACTGGGAAAAACTCGGCCGCTCCAAACTGATTGATAAAGACGAGAAAAACGCTTTTTTAGCTTTATACGAACAAGGTAACCAACTGCTACAAAACGAAATTTTTAAAGTTGCCCGTAGCTTTATCGCAAAAGAATATGCCAAAGTTTCTACTTCGAGGCATCCAGCAGCCGAAAGCACTTTTATGGAGCGGCTGCAAAAAGCATCTGATTATTTTATTCCAAAACTGAAGCAGGTTATTGCGCTAATGGATAGGATTGTAGCCATCAATTTCTACAACGATAGCCATTCGGATAAACTATTAACCCTGCTAAAAGATTGCAAAGAAGCTTTAAATATTAAACTGGCCTTATTTAATATTTCGTGGAATCCCTTTTCGATTCAAAACTACGTTGATACCCTGCACTCCAGCAGCAATAAACAGCCAGGTGAAAAGAAGCAGGTAAAAACGAGCATCAAACCAAAAGAAATCAGCAACCCGCAGGTGTACAAAAACCTGGTTGAATGGAGAAAAACCATTGCAACACAAAGGGGAACTGCCGATCATGCTGTACTTTCTGATCTGGCGCTCCTTTCTATTGCCGAACGGATGCCACGCACAACCGACCAGCTGGCTGCATTAAAGAGTGTTGGTATTGGCAATGCCAAAGAACTTGGTCAACAAATAACCCGCATTGTTAACGCTCATTTGGGCACCAGCGAATTATTTTAAAAAAATTTATCCTGCTAAGTGTTTTTTTAATACTTTCGCAGCCCCATTTTAGTCGCCATACTTTATATCAAGCCCATGAGTAAGTTTTTATACGGAATAGATTTCGGAACAACCAATTCGGCCCTTTCTATTTATGATGAAGAAAAAAGAGAAATTGTAGATACCATCTCAATCCCTTCGTTAATTTATTTTACCGAAACCAAAAGCATGGTAGATGGCGAAAGCCATATTGTGGGCGAGAAAGCTATTGATGCTTACCTGAATGATGGCATGAAAGGGCGGTTTATCAAATCGATTAAACAAATCCTATCGCGCACTACTTTTACCGAAACCCGCATCCACAACAAACGCTATACAGCATCAGATCTGGTTACCTTAATCCTTAAAGATTTAAAAGATAAAGCCGATAAGATTATTGGCGAAGATTGCCACAGGGCCATTATTGGCCGACCGGTATTCTTCGACGACGATAATACCATGAAAGATACACTAGCACAAACAAGGCTAAAAAAGGCAGCCGAAAGTGCAGGTTTTACCCAGGTACGCTTTCAGTTCGAACCCATTGGCGCAGCCTTTGCTTACGAAAAAACCATCACTCAAAAAGAACGTGTATTGGTAGCCGATTTAGGTGGAGGAACAACAGATTTCACTTATCTGGTGCTCGACCCTGCCAAGGTGGGTAGCAAAGACCGTAAAAACGATATGATTGCTTCTGGTGGCATTTATATTGGTGGAGATAGCCTTGATTCGGCCTTTATGTGGGAAAAAGGCACACCGTATTTTGGAAAAAACACCACATACGAAGCCACGCCGGGTAAGGTGCTCAACGTACCCAAATCACTTTTTGCAAACATTTGCACCTGGGATAAGATGAATTTCTTTAATGGATTAAAAATCCAGAAAGAGATTGAAGAATATTACTACTACTCCGGCAACGACCCTAAATTCAAAAATCTGATAACCCTGATCGAAAATAACCTGGGTTATTCGCTGTTCAGATCGATCGAAAGAACGAAGATCGAGTTATCTGACCAGTCTTTATCTAACTTCGCTTATTCCAATATGGAAATCGAAATTGACGAAGATATTTCTATTGAACAGTATAACGGAATCATCGAAAAAGACATACATAAAATTGAAAATTACCTCAATCAATTTATGGAGACTTATAAGGTTAAACCGCAGGATATTGATTGTTTGTTTTTAACTGGCGGTACCTCGATGGTTGCAGCAGTACAACAGTTGTTTAAAAACAAATTCCCGCACATCCCCCTAAACTCGGGCGACAATTTTAAAAGTGTAGCTAAGGGATTAGCCTACAGCGGTTATTTATTTGAGGATTAATACTGCAACAATTTGCTTATATTTTTCATTCTTAGGGCAAGATTGTATAATTTAGGCCTTGCAAAATTGGTGCGACTGATATATAGATGCAGCGTACAAGCCCTTACGCGTTAGGCGCTAAAGCAAATAATGTTTGAGGTCGGGAAAATCTGTTTTCTTGAAGAGATGAAATTGAAAGATGTCCATTTCTTTGCCAGACGCACCAATTTTCAATTCAACAGCGCCATCTTGCTAAACTGAAATACCGATATTCCTTTATAACGTTTAAAACTGCTGTTAAAATTAGCCGTTTGTTCAAAACCAAGCATTGTAGCTATTTCATCTACAGTATAGTCGCTATGGGTCAATAAGGCTTCGGCTTCGCGCATAATGCGGTCTTTAATTAAAACCGCCAGGCTTTTTCCCAAAACATGGTCTAAAAAGCGGTTTAGCTTGCCTGCGCTCATTCCCATTCCTTCGGCATAAAACTGAATTGACCGTTCCTGCTTATAGTACTGTTCCAAAATTGCCCTAAAACGCAGTACCTGTTGCAATTCATCGAGCGTTAAAGCTGCCAGATAACCATCTAAGCCCGCTGTATAACCTAAAAATAATGATAAGTATTGTGCCAGAAACGACAGGTCTTTTCGGGCATTAATCTCTCTCTTCAACTGATCGAGCAAACTATAGGTTTTGGCAGATTCGGAAACTTCCAAATCCCTAAAAGATAAGTTAAGGAATAAATTTTTAGCCATCGGATCTAAATGCTGCAGCAAAAACTCAGCATACAGCAAACTACTAAAACTAAGCCAATAACCCGATTTAATTTCACCTTCCAACCTAACCAAACCTTCTTCAGGAATAAAGAATATTCTTCTGTTTACCAGCATGTAATCGCCAGAATTCATACATAAAAAGCCAGTCCCCTCTTTAACAATCAGCATTCGCATAGGAAATGCCGCCAAAAGCGCACGCTCTCTCTTAAAAATTCCGCTAATTGGCTCCAGCTGTATCATATAAACTAAAAGGGGATAAACATTAGTAAGACCAGAATTACATCATCTGGTTACGCGCTAAAGATAAAATTTATCAGCATGTATGACAAATAATGCAAAAAACAATCAATCTACTGATTTATAAAGCAGTACCGAACTGGTCAATTACCTGTATGTTTATGGCAACTAATAATGCCTCGTGCATTTCAAAAGAAACAGCTAACCCAGCCTTTGGGTCAGCTCCATTTAACACCCCTGTATGGTAAAACAAAACTTCTACTCCGAATTCAGTTTTAATCTTACCAAAACCCTCTGCTTCACTATAACATCCTATTATCCCCATTTGTTTTATCATCTTAGCCTGAGCTCATTTTACAGCATAGCCTATAAAACTATGCCAAAATAATTTCAGCACTGCAACACTAGCGCCGGCATCGTAATTTGGGTAAATAAATAAGAAAGACAACTATTTTGAGCAGGTAAAATGACTCATTTTAAACACTTACCCGTCTACTAAGGATGAATTCAGGATATCAAACCCGACAAAACGCCACGCTTTAAAGAAGTAAATTACGCCAGTTTCACATTAATGGCATTGGCGCCTTTTTTGCCCTGTGCTATTTCAAACGTTACTTTATCGTTTTGTTTTACTTTATCAATCAGCCCTGTAACGTGAACAAAGACCTCTTCTCCGCTTTCGGTAATTACAAATCCAAAACCTTTAGATTCGTTAAAAAATTTTACTGTTCCTTGCATTCAATTTAGATTTTTGAACATAAACATACAAAAACTATCTCAACTATAAGCCGTTGAACCATTTTTTAATTAAAACCAGTCTTTTTCAGCGGTTGATATGCAGCTTCTCACAAACATGTTTTAACTCTGGGCTTATATTTAGCTATAGCCATGATATTTTTGGCCACTATGCCCCTTTTCGTAATCTGGGTATCAAATTCTACCGAGCTACCAACATACAAACCTTTCGCTTTACAATCTGCAATATCGAAATAAATACTTTCCGCAACCAGGAGCTGAGAAATTAGCCCAAATCCCCTTTGTTTATTATAAGCAGTAATAACTCCGGTCATACAAAATAGTTTTAATTGTTTAGCCATATAAATATAAGGTTACCAATACTGTACAGATACCGCAGTAGATATCCTGTTAAAATAAATAGATAACCCTAACAGACTAGTTGATATGCAAAGCTTGCCAATAATATCAAAATGTTAAATTTGATATACGCACAACCTACGGTTGTTAACCAAATTTAAACTATATAGTGAGCAACCTGTTAGTACTATACATCAATATATCAAAACATGAAAAAGCTAACAAAAAACAGTTCGGAAAAAGAACTAGATAACGTAAAAGAAGGCGACAATATTCAGGATGATACTGGCAAGCAGGGAGAAGTGGCCCATATCGAAATTTTAAACCGTCGTCGCGAAAAACAGTATTATTATAAACTCAAAAACGACGGCACGATCCTGGTTATTAAGCAGGGTGTGTTTTAGGTAATTTCCGGGCTTAACATACAACATTTTGTTTTTTATTTATGGTTTGTGGTGCACAAGCGATAGGCTTTTTTAGTCCAAAATTAGGCAATAAGCATTAATTTTGATACAATGTATCGATTGCATAAAATAATACACTATATTTACGCAACACACCATTAACCAAATAAATGAAAACTATTTTTACACTATTGCTATCTGCTGCTGCCCTCATTTCGGCAACAACAATTAACAAAAACACCTATCAAAGCAAAAAAACATCCTTTTTATCTTTTGATAAAACCGATACTCCTGATCAGGATCGCTTTGTAAAAGTTACCCTTGCACAGGGAGAATTTACCGAACCAACAGAAATGGCTGTTCTGCCCAACCTGGATATTTTGGTTACTCAGCGAAGGGGCGAAATACTGATTTATAAGAACCAAACCAAAAAGCTTAAAGAGGCTGGCAAACTCGATGTTTATTTTAAAACCAATGCACCCGGAGTTAACGCCGAAGAAGGCTTGCTGGGTATGGCTGCCGATCCGAAATTTGCCGTAAACAAATACGTTTACCTTTTTTACAGCCCGTTCGATAAATCGGTAAACAGATTATCTCGATTTAAACTGGTTAACGACCAGATTGTTAAAGAATCGGAAAAAATTGTTCTTGAGTTTTATTCGCAACGCGACATTTGCTGCCACACTGGTGGTTCAATTGCCTTTGGATCAGACGGATTATTGTATGTTTCTACAGGAGATAACTCCACTCCTTTTGATGCACCAAACCAAAAATTTGTAAATAAAGGCTATGCACCACTCGATAACCGGAAAGGATTTGAACAATATGATGCCAGAAGATCATCGGGAAATACGAATGATTTAAGGGGCAAAATTTTAAGGATAAAAGTTAATGAAGATGCTACTTATAGCATTCCCGATGGCAACCTTTTCCCTAAAAACGATCCTAAAAGTCGCCCCGAAATTTATGTAATGGGCAACCGGAATCCGTACCGCATTTCTGTTGATCAGAAAACCAACTTTTTATACTGGGGTGAAGTTGGTCCGGATGCCAGTGATGACGATGCATTAAGAGGCCCGAGAGGCTACGATGAAGTTAACCAGGCCCGTAAAGCCGGTAATTTTGGCTGGCCTTTATTTATTGGAAATAACTATGCATACAAAGCTTACGATTTTACCAATGGTGCAAACGGCGATGCTTTCAATCCTGCGACGCCGATTAACAATTCGCCAAACAATACAGGCTTAACCCAGCTTCCACCTACCCAACCAGCATTTATCTGGTATCCTTATGGCTTATCTAGCGAATTTCCGCAGGTTGGTGCCGGTGGGCGTACAGCTATGGCCGGTCCGGTTTATTATACTAAGCCCAATTCGCCTTATCCTGCTTATTACAACGGAAAATTGATTATTTACGAATGGGTACGTGGTTGGGTAAAAGCAGTAACCATGGATGCTGCCGGCAATTACATCAGTATGGAGCCTTTCTTGTCTAAAGTTTCGTTAGCTGCACCAATTGATATGGAACTGGGTCCGGATGGGAAACTGTATATCCTGGAATACGGAAAAGGCTGGTTCTCTAAAAACCCCGATGCAGCCATTACCCGTATAGATTACATGAAAGGAAACCGTCCGCCAAGTGTAGAAAGTTTAGATATAGCAAAAACAAGTGGTTTATTACCTTATAAATTAACAGCTACTGTTAAGGCTAAAGATCCGGATGGTGATGCGCTTAGCTACGTGTGGAACCTGGGTAAAGGAATTACTAAAACTACAACTACACCAACATTGCAATATACTTTTACCAAAGCTGGCGAATACCCGGTAAGCGTAACCGTTATGGATAAAAGTAAAGCTGCTGCCAAAAGCCAGGTTATCCCGGTTTTTGCAGGCAACGAGCATCCGGCTGTTGATATACTTTTAGCCGGAAACAAAAGTTTTTACTTCCCAAACAAAGTGATAGATTATAAAGTGCTGGTAAACGATAAAGGTGCAAAAGTTAATAATAGCCGTATTTACATCTCAAACACCTACACCCAGGGAACTGATATGGCTGGTGCGCAACTGGGTCACCAACAAGCCGCACAAACAGTAGTTGGAAAAGCATTGATGTTAAAGTCAGATTGCAGCACCTGCCATAAAGAATCGGCAGTTTCAATTGGCCCTGCCTTTGAAAGAGTTGCCGCAAAATATAAAAATGATAGTAAGGCCGTTGATTATCTGGCTTCGAAAGTAATTGGTGGCAGTCACGGTGTTTGGGGCGAGGTGCCTATGCCGGCACACAGTGCCATGAAAGAGGCTGAGGTTAAAAAGATTACCGAGTGGATTATGACTTTGGGCAACAAGGAAACGATTTCAGCCTCACTACCCACTTCTGGTAAGATTGTTCCTCCTGCTACCGTTGATAAAAAGAAATCGGTAATGACACTTAAAGCAAGTTATACTGATGCAGGTGCAAAAGGATTAAAGCCTTTAACCACTACCAACTTAATTAACCTGAGAAGCAGTGTAATTGATGCCGAGGACATTAAAGAAGTTAAAGGCTTTGAAAAGAAGGATATTTATGGTGGCGAAAAACTTGTCTTAACCCGCGATAATGGCTGGTTAGCTTTAAAAGACATCGATTTAACCGGTATTGCAAGTTTTGGTTTTTCATTTGCAAACTTAGCACCTGGCACCGAAGGTGAAATTGAAATCAGACTTGATAGTAAAGATGGGGCCGTAGTCGGGAAATCTACATTTACCAAAGCTGTACCTGTAAATCTGCTCACCGATGGAAAGCTTCACTCCCTTTATTTTATATTTAAGGGTGTAAAATCTGAAGATAAAAATAATAAGCTCGTTATTCAATCTGTAATAGTCGAGCCAAAATAAACAGCAAGCCCGGAACAACATCAAAAAGGTTTCGGGCTTTTTTATTGTAAAAAGATAGTCGTGTGTACACTTCTTTAACACAGCAATAATATCTTTGCAGCAAATTTGGTAGCACATGCAAAATATTAAAAACATCATTTTTGATTACGGCAACGTAATATTCGATATAGATTTTAGAATCGCACAGGCATCTTTCCAAAAACTGGGCATTACCGATGTAGAAACCTTTTTTGCACATAAGGCCCACAACAGTTTATTTGATGATTTTGAAACCGGAGCCATTTCTCCGGCCGAATTCAGAGCAGGTATCAGGGCGGCCGCCAACCAACCTCAACTTACCGACCAGCAGATTGATGATGCGTGGAACAGCTTATTGATTGGTACCATACAACAAAACCACGATTTACTGTTAGAGGTTAAATCAAAATACCGTACGTTTTTGCTAAGCAACAATAACGAAATCCACTACGATTGGATTATCAACTACCTGCAGGCTGCTTTTAAAATCAACAATTACGACGATTATTTCGAAAAGGCATATTTTTCGCAGCACATGAAACTGCGCAAGCCAAACACCAATATTTTCGAACAGGTATTAAAAGAGAACAACTTAAACCCAGCCGAAACCTTGTTTATAGATGATAGTCCGCAACATATTGAAGGCGCTAAAAAAGTAGGTTTAAATACTTTGTTAATGACCGAAAAACCAGCGCAATTAGCCTCGTTTCTAAAAACAAACGGAATTTTGTAAATTAGGTTATGGCAGAAAAAAAGTTTACATCGCTTAAAGAGTTCTACCCTTTTTACTTATCGGAGCATACCAACACTACTTCGCGTGTGCTGCATTTTATAGGTACCAGCTTAGTGGTATTGGCTTTCTTAGCAGGCTTTCTCTTTCACAACTGGCGTTTCTTCCTGTTAATGCCTTTAGTGGGCTATAGTTTTGCCTGGGTTGGTCATTTCTTTTTCGAGAAGAATAAACCGGCTACCTTTCAATATCCGGGGTATAGCCTGGCCAGTGATTTTATTCTTTTTTATGATCTGTTAACCGGACAACAATCTTTTGTGGTAAAGAAATAGTTTCAGTTGGCAATGTCTAAAACTGCACAAAACTGAAAACCATCAACTGCTAACCGTAAATTATTACATAAAAACTGCTAATTGTTGGCAATTTCCAGTTCAAAAAAAACAGTTGGCAATTTTCATCTGGAAGTGTGTAAAACCACCCAAAACTGAAAACTACCAACTGCTTGCTGTAAATTGTCAACCGAAAACTGAACTACAGTCTTCTTCTTTTTAATTCTCTTTCAATCAAGCCAAGCTCTCTACTGGTTTGGCCGGCAACAGATGTGTTTTCCTGAGCCCTTCTGAACAAATAAGGCATTACGGCTTTAATTGGCCCGTAAGGTACATATTTAGCTACATTGTAATCCGAATCGGCAAGGTTAAAACTTAAATTATCGCTCATGCCAAGCAATTGTGCAAAGTACACGTGCGGGTGGTTATGGGCGATATTTTTTTCTTCCAGTAAATAGGTTAACAAACGGCTGCTATCTTCGTTATGTGTTCCTGCAACAATGGCAATCTCCTCAATATGATCTACA
Organism: Pedobacter sp. HDW13; assembly: GCF_011303555.1. Classification (NCBI taxonomy): domain Bacteria; kingdom Pseudomonadati; phylum Bacteroidota; class Sphingobacteriia; order Sphingobacteriales; family Sphingobacteriaceae; genus Pedobacter; species Pedobacter sp. HDW13. The sequence continues at coordinate 61,157 of NZ_CP049868.1, forward strand.
CAATAGCGTAACGATTCGTTATAATCATGGTCAGACGCGGCTTTATCTGGCTGTATCGGCGAAGCATAACCCATCTCGGCAGCGCGTTTGCGTTCTTTTTCCATATAGGCACCGCGCACCATTTTAACACCTAAAATAAAACCATCGGCTTTCGCAATTAAATGGTCGGCTTTCATATCAGCCAGTTTATCGTGGCGGTACATCTGATAAGTGTTATACACAATAATGCGTTCGCGATTAAATTTACGCATCATGTCCAATGCCAGTGCATCAATGGTATCCTGAATCCAGGTTTCTTCTGCATCAATCATAATTGGCACACCTTTCTCGAAAGCGGTTTTGCATATTTTTTCGCAGCGTACTTTTACCTTTTCATACTCAGCCTCTTCAGTTGCTGTAGGGGTTTCTTTTGCATCTAACTTTTGTAACAGGGCAAAACGACCAATCCCGGTAATCTTAAATACCGTAATTGGAATTTTAACATCACCATCGGCACGAACAATGGTACGGATAATTTCGGCACATGTTTCATCAAATACCAGCTCTTCTTCTTCACCTTCAACAGAGTAATCTAAAATAGTACCAACACCACCCTTATGTAACTGATCTATTGCTTTATCGCACTCGGCAATGGTTTCGCCACCACAAAACTGCTGAAAAATGGTTGCTTTAATCGCACCTTGAATGGGTAGTCCGATATTCAAAAAGAAATTGGTAATGGCCGGACCAACTTTGGTTAGAAAATTATTGGCGATGATTTTAAAAAGCCAGTATGCTTTTTTTAATTCTGTATTGCTTTTTTGACGGAACGCAACTTCCGTATTATCGAAATTTGGTTGCTTATTGGGGGATGAATCCATTTTTTATCTATAATTAAGTCAGATTGGTGCAAAATTATAAAAAGCATTGATTGTTAAAACTAAAAAGGTTTAAATAATCGTATTTTTGCAGAAAATGATACAATTCAAATTAGAAGGCGAATTTATTCCATTAATTCAGTTGTTAAAGGCTACCGGATTGGTTGGAAGCGGCGGCGATGCCCAGGCCGTTGTTACAGATGGTTTAGTAAAATGTAACGGAGAGGTAGATTACCGCAAACGTTATAAGGTTAGAGTTGGCGATATTATTACTTTTGGAGAAAATAAAATAGAAGTTATTTAATGGAACCACTAACCAGCGCAGGCCACTCCGTTTATTTCGAAAGTAATTTAGCTGCTTTAAAAGTACTTTTAGAAAGCAATAAATACAGCAAAGTTTTTGTACTTGCTGATGAACATACCAGTGAAATATGCTTACCGCTTTTTCAATCGCTTTTGGATTTTTCTGAATTTGACCTGATTGAAACTTCGGCAGGCGAAGAAAATAAAAACATCGATTTCTGTATCGGTATCTGGAAAACCCTATTGGATTTTGAAGCCGACCGCAAAAGTTTAATGATTAACCTTGGTGGTGGTGTAATTACCGATATGGGTGGTTTTATTGCCTCTACATACAAACGCGGAATCGATTTTGTTAATATTCCCACTACCCTACTTTCGCAGGTTGATGCCTCTGTAGGTGGTAAAACCGGCATCGATATCGACAATGTAAAAAACATGGTAGGTACCTTTACCCTGCCACAAATGGTTTTTATCGAAACCGGCTTTTTAAAAACGCTGCCACAACGCGAACTTTTATCGGGTTTTGCAGAAATGATTAAACATGGTTTAATTTACGATAAACCTTATTACGAAAAATTAAAAGGAAGCAATTATTTAACACCTGCTGCAGAAGACATTTACCGCTCGGTAGAAATTAAGAACGAGGTGGTAACCATCGATCCTCATGAAAAAAATCTGCGTAAGATTTTAAATTTTGGCCATACCATTGGTCATGCCATTGAGGGGTACTCACTCGCTAACGACGAAAATCCGTTAACTCACGGTGAGGCTATTGCCATTGGTTTTGTGTGCGAAGCTGCACTTTCGATTAATAACAGTACCCTTACCACAGAAGAGCTAGAAGATATTAGCAGATATATCTTATCGTTATACCCTAAATACCACATCAAAAAAGAAAGCTACGATACGCTTTTAGATCTAATGAAAAGTGATAAAAAGAACGAAGATGGCAATATTTTGTTCTCTTTACTGGAAACAACAGGCAAATGCGCGTTTAACTGCCGTGCTACCAAAGCCGATATTTTAAGCAGTTTAGATTATTATAACAGTTTATAGCATGAAATTTACCGGAAGTGATATTTCTGTCATCGGGCTTTTTGGTTTCGTAATCGTTTTAACCCTGGTTGAAATGTATTTCAGTTACCTGCACGACAGAAAATTATATACCAAACGCGATACCTGGACCAATATTTACCTGATGACAGCAGCTATTGTAATTAATTTAGCTACTAAAACGGGTACCTTTTTCTTATTGCAATATTGCTATCAGTTCCGTTTGTTCCAAATTAGTAATGTTTGGGTTTACTGGCTGGTGTTAATCCTGGCACAGGATTTCCTTTATTGGTTTCTGCATACAGTTGGCCATTATGTGCGCTTTTTCTGGGCCATGCACGTTACCCACCATTCATCAGAGCATTTTAACTTAACCACAGGTTTCCGTTCTACAGTTTTCGAACCTTTGTACCGGGTATTCTTTTATCTGCCACTGGCCTTTATGGGCTTTACAGCGGTCGATATTCTTTTTGCCTACCTGGTTACCCAAATTTACGGCAACCTGGTTCATACCCAATACAATATCAAATTCCCAAAATGGTACGAGTATATTTTCGTAACACCATCGCATCACCGGGTACACCACGCCAGCAATGTGCGTTACCTCGATAAAAATATGGGTATGGTTTTAATCCTTTGGGACAGATGGTTTGGAACCTTTCAGGCAGAATTACCAGAAGATGAGGTGAAATATGGCTTAACTACCCAACCTACTGATACAGGACCTGTAAACATCATTTTCCATGAGTTTATCGCCTTAACTGCTGATGTTAAAAAGGCACCAACCTTTGTGGATAAAGTGAAATACATTTTCAATCCGCCCGGATGGAGTCATGATGGAAGCACCAAAATTGCGAAAATTATGCAACAGGAGCTGCGCGATACAGAAGAATTTGAAAAATCTAAAAAATTAAAGTCAGAACAACCCGAATTAAGTTCTGCAATATAATTACTACTCAAACCCTGCATTTTTTTTAATCTGCAGGGTTTGTTATTTTTTAGCATATTAGCATAAATCTACGCTCATGAAAAAATATGCATTCTTACTCTTAGCAACTTTCTTTTCTCTTTGCCTATTTGCTCAGGAGCCAAAGTATTTCGATGTAAACCATAAAGAAATTAGTAAAGCTACTTTTGATGAAAAACGTTCGACCAATACTGTGCTTGATATCCCGGGCGATTCCATCAACCACCATAAACTGATTAACAGAGAGGAAAAGGGGAAAATAAATGATAGAACTCAGCTGTTATCCTTTTTAGAAACTGCTTCGAACAGAAAAATCGATCCTGCAAAACCAATTGTAATTATTTACTACCCTTGTCAGGACACCTGCAATTCTACAGGCAACCCGCAGTTCGTAATTGCCGCAAATAATACGTTAAAAAAAGATTTACAGAATCAAGTTAAAACAGTGCCACTCTATGTATATAAAACGGATACAGGCTTAGATAAATTCGGAAAAGCGATAAACTGGATTAAAGACCCTGAACAGATTGTTGAAAAGCATTTTTTTAAGCACCACTACCCTTGCGGCAGCTTTGTGGTTATATCAAAAAGTGGAGACTACATCAGCTACTTTGGAGAATACGCGAATAGTTACCTCGTTGAAGTTGCAAAAAAACTAAATGAATAAGTTTTACCGGATAGCAGGCCGGATTTAATGTATCTCCTTTCCTCATGCCATTCTATAGCTTCTATTGTTTATTAGCCAAACCAGCTTATCTAACGAATTTATACCATGTACCAAAACGGTCTAAAATCAAAAAAATTAAATTTTATTAAAAATATTTTCAATTTCCTATTGACAAATTAAATTTTGTTACTACATTTGGCTCAACGAAAAAAAAGAAATGAAGAATTTTAACACATATTACTTTGGTTACTTTTACTATTTTAGTGAGAGCCGGGGCTAATATGCAAAAAGATATATAAAAAATATTAAAATGTATAAAAAAGTCCCGGCAAACAGCCGGGACTTTTTTTGTTTAACGCAAAAAATGGAAACGACAAAACGAGTAGCAATTCAGGGTATTAAGGCCTCTTTTCATGAAGAAGCAGCCTACAAGTTCTTTGGTAAAAGCATTGAAACTGTAGAATGTAATTCATTTAAAGAAACCTGCGATAAGCTTGAAAAAAATGAAGCAGATTTCGTGGTTATGGCTATCGAAAACTCCATTGCAGGTAGTTTATTGCCAAATTACACTTTAATCCGCGATTATGGTTTCTCGGTTGTTGGCGAGGTTTACTTACCCATCCAATTGCACTTAATGGCCTTGCCGGGTGTAAAATTCGAAGATATTAAAGTGGTAACCTCACACCCTATCGCTATCCGTCAATGCATCGATTTCTTCTACGATTATCCACACATTAAAATTGTAGAAAGCAACGATACTGCTGCCTGTGCCAAACGCATCCAGGAAGAAAAACTGACAGATACAATGGCAATCGCAAATAACTTAGCTGCTGAACTTTACGGTTTAAACATTTTAGAGCGTCGTGTTGAATCGAACAAGAAAAACTACACCCGTTTTCTGATCCTGAAAAAAGATAAAACAGACGAAGGCAAAAAAATAAACAAAGCTTCTATCTGTTTCCAAGTTGGGCACAAAGCCGGCTCGCTGGCCACCGTGTTAAACATCTTTGCAGAACAGGATGTAAGCTTAACAAAAATACAATCTATGCCGGTGCTGGGCAAAAGAAACGAATATTACTTTTACGTCGATTTAGAATGGCCAAGCACCGATAAATACGATAAGGCAGTAAGGAAAGCCTTAAAATACACATCGAACTTTAATATTCTTGGCGAATACCAAAAGAACGATAAAGTATAAAAAGTCGGGAGTCCGAAGTCAGGAGCCCAAAGACAGAATAGCAGAACAGTAAAACTTGTAACAATAAAATAATTAAAATATAACTCCGGACTTCCGACAAGGGACCCCGGACTTTAAACACCCCCATCATCATGAAACTAAATTTAAACATCCAGCCATTAAACACCTGGTTAAACGTAAACAACGAACCGTTAATCATTTCTGGACCATGCAGTGCAGAAACTGAAGAGCAATTATTAACTACTGCACACTTACTGGCTGCAACTGGTAAAGTATCAGTTTTAAGGGCTGGTATCTGGAAGCCACGCACACGTCCGGGAGAATTTGAAGGTATTGGCAGCATTGGTTTAGAGTGGTTAAAACGTGCTAAAGCAGAAACTGGTTTACCAACAGCAGTTGAAGTTGCAAATGCAAAACACGTTGAAGAAGCTTTAGCTGCAGGTGTTGATATCCTTTGGATTGGTGCTCGTTCTACTGTAAACCCTTTCACCGTACAGGAAATTGCTGATGCTTTAAAAGGGCATGATGTTCCGGTATTGATTAAAAACCCGGTTAATCCTGATTTACAATTATGGATTGGTGCAATTGAGCGTATCAATGGCGCAGGTATTACTAAAATTGGTGCAATCCACCGTGGATTCTCTTCGTTCGAGAAAAGCTCTTTCCGTAACGAACCAATGTGGGAACTTGCTATCCAGTTAAAAACACTTTGCCCTGATTTACCAATCATCAACGATCCAAGCCACATTTGCGGTAACCGTGAGTTAATCCCTTACATCTCGCAAAAAGCATTAGATTTAGATATGCAAGGCTTAATGATCGAATCTCACGTTGATCCATCAGTAGCCTGGACAGATGCTAAACAACAAGTTACACCTGCTGCTTTATCAGAATTGGTAGACCGTTTAACCGTGCGCGAACCAGAAGTAGCAAACGAAGCTTCTGCTGATAAATTAGCTGAATTACGTAAATCGATCGATAAAATTGATGATATCTTATTGCAGAAATTAGGTGAGCGTATGGCTATTGTAGCTAAAATTGGTGAATTTAAACGCGATAACCAGGTAACTATTTTACAGGTTAACCGTTGGGATGCCATTATTCAAAAAGGTCAGGCATTTGCAAAAGCTTTAAAATTAGACTTAAACTTTACCGAAAAGTTCTTAGAATTGGTACACGGTGAGTCGATCCGTAAGCAAACTGAAATTATGAATGCTGGTAAAGCTGAGCAAGGTATAGCTGCAGAGCAACATACTGAAGTTAAAGCCTAAGAAAGGCCGAAGGTTGGAAGGCTGAAGGTGGAGGGATTAACCAAAACGGAAAGCTGAAAGACTAAAGCCAGAAGTCTGGCAATAATATCATAAAGTGCATGTTGGAGGGATTTACAATAACTTTCGACAAACAATATGATGTTAAGAAACAAATATAGTGTAGTGTCAGATGTTTCCATCTGACACTTACATTTGAGCATAAAACAGAATAAAATGTCAAAAAATGCCTTAGTTTCTTTTAAAGGAACCAAGAATATTAATACGGAAATCCAATTAACAGGCTCTAAAAGCGAATGCAACCGGGCGTTAATTATAAGCGCTTTAAGCAAAAAACTGGTTAAAGTAGAAAACTTATCTAACGCAGCTGATACAGTTACCTTAAATGGCATCCTGAATAAGTTGGGAGTTGAGAGTGGTGATTTGGGAGGAGACTCCAAACTGAAAACTGCAAACTCCGAACTGGTTGACGTTGGCCCTGCAGGAACTGCAATGCGTTTTCTTTCGGCCTATCTTTCGGCTAAAAACGGTAATTTCTTGCTAACCGGGACCGAGCGCATGAAACAACGCCCGATCGGTATTTTGGCAGAAGCATTAAAAACAATTGGTGCCGATATTTCTTATGCTGAAGCCGAAGGCTTTCCTCCTTTGAATATTGTTGGCCCGTTGAATCAAAAAGCAGCTGAAGTTAAAATTAAAGGCGATATCAGTAGTCAGTATATTTCTGCATTGTTGATGATTGCCCCTGTGTTACCACAAGGCTTAACTTTAGAAATTGAGGGCGAGCTTACTTCTAAGCCTTATGTAGATATGACTTTAGATATGCTTGCAGAAGTGGGTATAGCACACAGCTGGACAGGCAATTTGATTTCGATAAAACCACAGGCTTTTAAACCGGCTACACTCGTGGTAGAACCCGATTGGAGCGCAGCATCATACTGGTACAGCATTGCTGCATTAGCAGATGAGGCAGAAATCGGCTTACCAGCGTTAAAAGATAAAAGCTTACAAGGCGATAGTCAGATCCAGAAAATTATGAAGATTTTTGGCATCGCAACCAGCAAAACAGAAAAAGGGATTTCGATCAGTAACCTGGGTTTATCATTAGATACCAATCAGGTACTAGACCTTAAAACCTGCCCTGATTTAGCGCAAACTATTGTAGTTATTGCAGCTGCATTAGGCAAAAACATGTCTTTTACCGGACTAGAAACCTTAAAAATCAAAGAAACCGACCGCATTGCTGCTTTACAAAATGAATTGGCTAAAATTGGTGTTACTTTAACAGAAGATAACCTGGTTTATACCTTAAATACCGATAACCTTCATTTCCCTGATAAAATTACCATTGCAACCTACGAGGACCACCGTATGGCGATGGCTTTTGCTCCACTTGCCTTACTCATCAATGAAGTAGAGATTGAAGAAATGCAGGTAGTGGAAAAATCTTATCCATATTACTGGGAGGATTTGAAAAAAGCGGGGTTTGAGGTACAAGAGATTTAAGATACCAGATTTGAGACGTGAGATATGAGGCTATTAAAATTCTCACATTACAGATTTCAATTCAAACACCTAAAGTAAAATAATTAAACTTAAAAAACTGAAGCTTAGCTATGAGAACCGAAATATTTCTCAAATCTCATATCTAGCTTCTCACATCTAAAATATATGGCAGGTAACTCTTTCGGACAACTATTTCGTATTACTACTTTTGGCGAATCTCATGGCGTAGCCATTGGGGTAATTATCGATGGCTGTCCGGCGCAACTCAATATTGATATGGATTTTATCCAATCAGAACTGGATAAACGCAAACCAGGTCAATCGAAAATTACAACGCAAAGAAAGGAAAGCGATACTGTTCAGGTATTATCGGGTATTTTTGAGGGAAAAAGTACCGGAACGCCAATTGCCTTACTTATTCCAAACGAAGATCAGCGTTCTAAAGATTATGGTCACAATGTTGATGTGTACCGTCCGAGTCATGCTGATTATGTTTACGATGCCAAATACGGTATCCGCGATCACCGCGGTGGCGGCCGTTCATCGGCACGCGAAACTGCTGCCCGCGTAGCCGCAGGTGCAATTGCCAAATTGTTCTTAAAACAACAAGGGATTGAAATATTTGCTCACGTAACAGCTGTGGGTACAATTGAAGCACCAAACCTGGAAAGCAACGATTTATCAGCTTTACTTCAAATCAGAGAAGAAAATATTGTGCGCTGTGCCGATCCAGCGACGGCATACGAAATGATCGAATTTATTGATGCCATCCGCAAAGATGGAGATACCGTTGGTGGAAAAATTAGCTGTGTGGTAAAAGGATGTCCGGCTGGACTGGGCGAACCGGTTTTTGATAAACTGCATGCCGATTTAGGCAAAGCCATGCTGAGCATTAATGCTGTACATGGTTTCGAGTATGGTTCTGGCTTTGCTGGCAGCGAGTTAAGAGGTTCGCAGCACAACGATATCCCTCAGCCTAAAGCAGCTGATTCGAAAGTATTTAAAACCACTACCAATTATGCAGGTGGTATTTTAGGTGGTATTTCGAACGGAATGGATATTACTTTTAAAGTGGCTTTTAAACCGGTTGCTACCATTATGCACAATCAGCAAACGATTAATGCCGCGGGCGAAGCAGCTGAAATTAAAGGCAAGGGCCGCCACGATCCTTGTGTAGTGCCCCGTGCTGTAGTTATTGTAGAAGCGATGGCTGCACTGGTTTTAGCCGATCAGTTTTTGAGAAATAAAGTAAGTACCCTTTAATCCTATGATAAGATTCCTGCCTGTTCTGCTCGTTTTCATTAGCTTAAATGCCTTTGCTCAAAGTTATACCGAAAAAATTGCAAAGCACCGGGAAGCTTATAAACAGGATTTTATTACTGATAGCCGTTCTCCCCTAAAGAAAAAAGACCTGGAAAACCTCCATTTCTACGATGCCGATAGTAATTATAAAGTTCTAGCGGATGTGGCGCTGCTTCAAAACGAAAAAGTTTTTAAAATGCCTACCTACGATGGTACCAGCAGCGATTATTTTAGGTACGCACATGTCAGTTTCAGCTTAAAAGGTAAAAAACTGCAAATGACTTTATATAAAAGTGTTGCACTCTCAGCCAATCCGGTTTATAAAGACCATCTTTTTTTGCCTTTTACCGATGAAACCAACCGTAAAACCACTTATGGTGGAGGCAGGTATATTGATCTGGATACCAAAGCAATCGAGAACAATAAAATAGAAATAGACTTTAATAAGGCCTATAATCCTTATTGTGCCTACAGTGATGGCTACCGCTGTCCGGTGCCGCCCGAAGAAAATGACTTACAACTGGCTGTAGCCGCCGGCGAAAAGTTATATACAGGCGAAAAGAAACATCAAAAATAAAATTTACCACAGCAAATCATCTAAAATAATTGATGCTATTGTATGATAATCCACATTTTAGTGTAAATTACAAACTTTAAGCATCAATTTCTGTTCTTATAACCAAATACACTTAATCTATCCCTAAATGACGTACAACTGCTTAATTGTTGATGACAACGAAATAGAAAGAGATGCCATAGAAATGCACCTCAAAAAGATCCCTTCGTTAAACATATTAGCAGTTTGCAGTAACGGTATAGAGGCCTCACAAATTTTAACTTCAACAAAGGTTGATATTGTTTATTCGGATATTGATATGCCAGAACTTTCGGGCATGGATTTGCTAAAAAGCCTAAAAAAACAACCTTTATTTATATTTATTACTTCTTTTAGTGAGTATGCTGCCGAAAGTTTTAACCTGGATGCTTTAGATTTTATTGTAAAGCCAGCTACGTTTGAACGCATACTTAAAGCCACCAATAAGGCAATTGAATACCTCGAGCTTAAAAAATTGGTTGGAATGGACACTCTGCATGATGAGCAGCCGGCCAGTGAAGAAGACGATCACTTCTTTTTCAGAGAAACAAAAGGCATTACGAAATTAAAGTACGACGATGTGATTTACATCGAAAGTATGGGCGATTTTTCCAAGCTGTTTACTAGTATAGATAAACATGTGATTCTCGTTAGTTTAAAAAACTTGGAGAAACAATTGCCAGCTAAACTTTTTGCGCGCGTGCACAAGCAATACATCATCAACATTAACCATATTGCAACCCTAACCAACCATGAGGTACATTTAGACCACAATTTTACCGTGCCAATCAGTGCAACAAACAGGCAGGAATTGCTGGAGAAATCGATTGATAAGAAAATCCTTTCGCGTTTTTTAAAATAGTTATTTACCCAGTAAAATTTTAAAGAAACTTCCTCCTGTAGGATTGATACCAGCACTGATTTTCCCGTTCATGAGGGCAATAAACGTTCTGCAGAGTAGTAAACCCAGTCCTGTTCCTTTTTCTTTATTGGTACCCGGTGTACTTACCCCGCCGCCAAGATAACCAGGTTTATTAAAGTGGTCTATTTGAACCGGTGTTAAACCAATGCCATTATCGGTAATTTTAATCTCTAAATGATTGTTCCCATAGACCGAGCTAACCTCAATTGCACCACCGTTCGGTGTAAATTTAATGGCATTATTAACAATGTTGCGGATTACGAGGCTAAGCATGTTTGCATCGGCCATACAAGTGGTTTCGGCAGGGATTAAATTTTGTAAATTCAGTTCCTTTTGATTGGCCTGATCCTGTAGCGACCAAATTACTTCATTTACCAAACCTTGAATATCCAGTGCTTCTAAACAAGGATTAAAACCGTGCATTTGACTGGCAGCCCAGTTTAGGAGGTTTTCCATCATGGTAGAGGTATAGGTTAAATTATTCTTCAGCGATGCAGCATAACGGTTTAACTTTTGTTGTTCAATGTTTCCGCCTTCAAGCAATTGCATAAATGAAATAAGGGAATTAACTGGCGCACGCATGTCATGGCTTACCACACTAAAAATGCGGTCTTTTACCTTACTTAACTGCTCGAGTTCTCGTTTTTGGTTATTGATGATTTTGTTAAGCCGCGTTGTTTTGCGCTGGTTGAAAAAGATTACAACTGCAATAATCAGGATTAAAGTAAAGGCAATGGTTAGCAATAGTTTTACTCGCTCATCGAGCTTAATTTGTTGTCGCTGTTTGCTAATCTCCTTATCTTTTACCTCTGCAGCTATCTGTGCCTGAAACCTAACCTTTTCAAACTTACTCTCCTGTGCCAAACGCTGAATATCCAGATCGGCTTTTGCTTTTTGAAATGTAAGCAAATCTAGAGCCTTTTCTTTATCGCTCAGTGCCAGTTGCTGCCGTTTTAATACCAACTCTTGTTGCTGCCTTTTTAACTCCCCCTCTGTAATTTTTTGTTTGAGCAGGTAATCGCGTTCCTTAACTCCAAAATCGAGTTGCATCTGCCTTCTGGTAATTTCCTTTTCTTTTTCCTGGTCGAAAATTTTATCTCTTGCCCCAATATATTGCCTGTAATAAGCTAAGGCCTTATTGTAATCTTTCTGTTTTTCATACACAGCACTTAAACCTAAACAAGATTCTTTTTCTATATCCAGCAATCTATTTTCTTCGGCAATTTTTAAGCTGTGGTTAAGCAAAACAATGGCATTTCCTAAATCATTTTCCTTTTGGTAATAATTGCCAAGTGCGTATAAACTGGATGCATAACTTTCCTGATCTTCTCCATCTCTGCTCAGCTCAACCGATTTCTGGTAAGATTTTAAAGCCTGTTCCTGCTGCCCTATCGAACTGTATAAATCGGCCAGATTTCGTTTAACACTGGCTACTAAACCAACATCAGCAATTGTTTCTGATACCTTTAACGACTTATTGTAATATTCTAAGGCCAGTTTCACTTTTTGGCCAGGTAAAACCTTCATTTCCGTCAATTCGCGGTCTGATGCTTCGAAATAGTTTGTACCAATTAAACCATAAACAACAGCAACGCCACGCGAATTTTCACCTTCCTGCGCAAATACTTTTAGTGCCATTTTGAGGTATACCAGTGCCTGACTCTGATTGCCCAGACTTTGATAAATGCCCGAGATATTGGTATAACAGCTGGCCATATCGGTTTCATTACCGAGTTTTTCGTAAATGGCAATTGCCTTTTGGTTAACTTCTAAAGCTTTAACATAATCGGGAATACTGCCATATAGCGCGCCTAGATTAAGATAAGTACCAGCAGTCATATCCAAATTCCCAATGGACGCAAATTCGGTAACAGCAGTTAAATAATTTTCTTCTGCTTTTTGATAATTGGACTTACCATGATACATTAAGCCCCTGCGGTAGTAGGCCATGGCCGAAAACTTCTTCAGATTTTTTTCATGCGATAGCTGAATACTTTTGTTTAGAAACTCTTCTGCTTTATCTACATTTTTCATTCGCATGTACTGGCGGTACACTTCGGTCAGGATTTTTATTTTAGAAGAATCGGTCTTTAAATTTTTTTCGTTTAGGTTTAAAAGGCTATCGAGTTTTTTTTGCGAAACATTGGTTTGTGCAAAGCTTGTTAAGCCCAGAAATAAGAACAAAGTAAATGCAATACCTATCTTATACGAATAAGTTTTATTAATCAACCGATTGAAAACAAGACATTTACTCATCCTATAATAAAAACTGGTGATTATTTATTAAGGATAAACAAAAAACTTGCATCATGCAGCAATCTCCAATGGGGATGACTTGGGACATACTGAAATAACAAAAATAGGGTTTGGTATATAAATGTATATAAAAATCCGATCATTCAGTAATCGAATGCTTACTCCATACCTAAAAAAAACACCATATTTATTCCATACAGGAATACAATAAATGTAATAAAATGATTGCCAGCTATTTAATAAAAAACTAGAACCTTTAAAGCAATTCAATAAATAGCTTTAAAAAAGAGCCGGATATTTATTTGGATTGGCATCGTGCATCATCTGGTAAATGGTTTCAATTACATCATCAACCGAAGGTTTGCTAAAATAATCGCCATCTGAACCAAAAGGCGGACGATGTGCTTTTGCCGATAATGTTTTTGGCTGTCCATCCAGATGAAAATAACCCTTTTGTTCTTCGAGTACCTTTTGCAGGATATATGCTGAAGCACCTCCAGGTACATCCTCATCTACAACCAATAATTTACTGGTTTTAGCCAAAGAGTTAACACAAACATGGCTGATATCGAAAGGCAAAAGTGTTTGAGGGTCAATAATTTCGACAGAAATACCTAAAAGAGCCAATTCTTCGGCAGCTTCCTGCACAATTTTTAAAGATGAGCCGTAAGAAATTACGGTAATATCGGTACCCTCTTCAAGTACCTCTGCTTTACCTAGTGGCACAGTAAATTCGCCAACGTTAACAGGTAATTTCTCTTTTAAACGATAACCGTTCAAACATTCGATTACCACTGCAGGCTCGTCTGCCCTAAATAAAGTGTTATACATACCTGCAGCCTGCGTCATGTTGCGCGGTACGCAAAGGTGCAAACCTCTTAACGAGCCCAATAACATCCCAATCGGAGAACCGGAGTGCCAGATTCCTTCGAGCCTATGGCCACGGGTACGTACAATAACCGGGGCTTTTTGAATGCCTTTTGTACGGTAAGATAGCGATGCTAAATCATCACTCAATACATTTAAGGCAAATATTAAATAATCTAAATACTGTATTTCGGCAATTGGTTTTAAACCACGCAGTGCCAGGCCTATGCCCTGCCCCATAATGGTCATTTCCCTTATTCCGGTATCAGTAATCCTTAGCTCGCCATATTTGGCCTGCAAACCGGCAAAGCCTTGATTCACATCACCTATATTTCCCAAATCTTCACCAAAAGCCACCAAACGCTGGTCGCGGGCAAAGTTTTCGTTAAAGCAGGCATTCAGCACTTCCCTTCCATCAATCATTTTAGAAAACTCGTCATACATTGCATCCACTACAGGAATCATATCGGGACTTTCCATCCCATCGGTATGCAGTTTAGAGTTATAACGGTCGAAATTAAGTGGCTCCTGTTTCTTGTACCAGGTTAAAAGTTCATCTCGCTCCGGCGAATTAACTTTTGCTGATGAGCGGATTGCTTTACGTACGGCAGTAAAAACCTCTCTGCGCTGGGCATCGGCGGTTGCAGCTAATGTAGCCGCAACCTTAGCCAGTTCAGGTTGGTGTTTGGCCATTGCACTCACTAAATCTACCGCCTGTTTTTGTTCAGGCCTTATACTATCCAGGAACTCGTTCCAGGCTTCCTTTTGAGCATTGCGTACAAAAAGTTTGGCTTCTTTTTCAATTTCAAGAATTTCTTCTTCGGTAGCCACTGCCGAATCGAGCATCCAGCCACGCATCTTCAAAATGCAATCGTGTTCGGTTTCCCAGTCAAGACGTTCTTTCGATTTATACCTTTCATGCGAGCCAGAAGTAGAATGGCCCTGAGGTTGCGTAAGTTCTGTAACATGAATTAAAACCGGCACATGCTCGTCTCTGCAAACGTTAATGGCTTTTTCATAAACTTCGCAAAGGGCAGGATAATCCCAGCCTTTTACTTTATAAATTTCATATCCTGGTTTTTCAGTATCACGCTGAAAACCTTTTAAAACTTCAGAAATATCTTCTTTAGTGGTTTGATATTTTGCAGGAACGGAAATACCGTAGGCATCATCCCAGATAGAAATCGCCATGGGCACCTGTAGCACTCCCGCAGCATTAATGGCTTCAAAAAATACCCCTTCTGATGTAGAGGCATTGCCTATGGTACCAAAAGCTACTTCGTTTCCGTTAACAGAAAAGTGCTTTAAATAATCGAGTTCTTTATTCTCCCTGAATAATTTAGAGGCATAAGCTAAACCAACCAAACGGGCCATTTGGCCACCTGTTGGTGAAATATCTGAAGAACAATTTTTAATTTGAGTTAAATCATTCCAGGTGCCATCTTCGTTAATAGACTGGGTTGCAAAGTGACAATTCATTTGCCTGCCACCCGAAAAAGGATCGGCGCCATTAGCCGGATTAGCATAAAGCTGTGCAAAGAATTCTTTAATTGTTGAAATACCTGTAGCAAATGCAAAGGTTTGATCGCGGTAATAGCCCGAACGCCAATCTCCGTTCTTAAACGCTTTCGCCATCGCTACCTGCGGTACTTCCTTACCATCGCCAAAAATGCCAAATTTAGCCTTGCCAGTTAACACTTCCCTTCGTCCTAAAACACTGGCCTGCCTGCTTTCAACAGCTATCCTGTAGTCGTTTATCACGATTGATTTAAAATCGTTAAAACTTAATTCAGCAGCATCAATAGCATTGGTAATCAATTTTTCATTCTGCATAGTAATCAAAGATTGGTTGCGGCAAATATAGACAAAATTAAAAGTTTGCCTTTATCCTCTTATGTAAAATTATATATGGAATAGTAAAATATAATTGGAATAGTTTTTGTTTTAATTTGAAAACATTAAATTTGTTTTAGTAATTTAAAAATAAAATACACCCTCATAACATGAAAAAGATCTTAGTATTATTCGCTTTTGTTTTAGGTTTTGGTATTGCTGCTAATGCACAAACTAAACCTGCAGAATTTAAGTTTGAGTCAGAAACACATGATTTTGGTAAAATTGTTTTAAACAAACCAGTAACTTACGATTTTAAATATACCAACGTTGGTGAAGAACCATTAATTATCAGCAAAGCTGAAGCAAGTTGCGGCTGTACAGTTCCAAAATACACTTCTACTCCACTTAAGAAAGGTGAAACTGGTGTAATTTCGGTAACTTTCAATGCTGCCGCTGGTCCATCTACTTTCTCTAAAGCAGTAACCATTACTTCAAATGCAAAAACACCGGTTAAAGTACTTTACATTAAAGGCGAAACCGTTGCCCCAGCATCAAAGTAATTTTTTAAACGATATTATTTAAAAAAGTCCCGATTTTCATCGGGACTTTTTTATTTTTGTGCCATGCCAAAAATTTCACAAAAAGGCGTGCAGATGCCTGCATCGCCCATTAGAAAGTTAACACCATTTGCTGATAAAGCTAAAAAAGATGGTAAAAAGGTTTACCATTTAAATATTGGCCAGCCAGATATTGAAACACCGGAAGGGATGTTAAATGCCATTAAAAACATTGACTTTAATGTTTGGGCCTATACGCCATCAGAAGGTACCCTTGCTTACCGCTTAAAACTTACCGAATACTATAATAAACTGGGCTATAACATTAGCCCCGAAAATATACTGGTAACGGTTGGTGGCTCAGAAGCCATTACCATTGCCATGCAAACCTGTGTAAATGAAGGCGATGAAATTATTATCCCGAGCCTTTTTATGCCAATTACAATGGCTTTGCCTGCATGAGTAATGTGGTAGTAAAACCTATTTTATCGTATATTGAAAATGGTTTTGCTTTACCGCCAATTGCAGAATTTGAAAAGCTGATTACTGAAAAAACCAAAGCGATTATTATCTGCAATCCGAATAACCCAACCGGTTATTTATATTCGAGAGAAGAGCTTGAAGCTTTAAAAACGCTTTGTGTAAAATACGACCTATTCTTATTCTCAGACGAGGCTTACCGCGAATTCTGTTATGATGGAAGAGAATTTATTTCTCCGATGCATCTAGATGGTCTTGATGAAAATGTGGTGATTATGGATACTGTTTCTAAGCGTTACAGTGCCTGTGGTGCCCGTTTAGGCTGTTTAATTACGAAAAACAAAGCGGTAATTGCTTCGGGATTAAAATTTGCACAAGCGAGGTTAAGTCCGGGTATGGTAGAGCAAATTGCCGGCGCAGCTGCTGTTGATACACCTGACAGCTATTTTCAAAAAGTAAATACCGAATATACTTTACGCCGTAATACTTTGGTGAACCGTTTAAACAACATCGATGGTGTGTACTGTCCTAATCCGGGTGGCGCGTTTTATGTGGTGGCCAAGTTCCCGATTGATGATGCAGATCAATTCTGCCAGTGGATTTTAGAAGAATTTAGCCACAATAACCAAACGGTGATGATGGCGCCAGCTACAGGCTTCTATTCTACACCGGGATCGGGTAAAAATGAGGTGCGTATGGCCTATGTATTGAATACAGACGATTTAAATGCCGCAATGGATTGTTTAGAAATCGCCTTACAGCAATACCCTGGAAGACAAGCATAATCAAAAGGTTAACTGTTGTGTTGTTCCAACAATTAACCAATTTAAACAATTAACCAGTTAACCAATAAATTTGTATATTTGTAGTTCTATTCTGCAATTGATAATTGCAAAACTGAATACCGGGGCCGTTCTTGGATTTGACAGGGTGGCGAAGGTTATGTTAGCATGCAGTGCGTTGTTCGGAGAGCACTTAAAGTGAACGATCACATTTTAGTTGGCGAAAATACTTACGCCTTAGCTGCCTAGTTTAGAACTACGCTTAGCTTTTGTCCCTCTAACTGCTGCATTGTTGGGTTAGAATCTGGGGCATCGAAACAACAAAGCTGGCTTTAAGGAGATGCGACTTAAAGTGAGATAAAGTATCTAAGGATTTAAATAAGGTCGGTTTTCAGCCGGTTTATTTCCCGAAAATCAATTGAAAAATAAGCATGTAGAAGGTATAATTTATCTCACAACTGGACAAGGGTTCGACTCCCTTCGGCTCCACTGGAATCAGTATCAAAAACCACTGAAAAACACTAAAAGCCTGCAAACCAGCAATTTGCAGGCTTTTCTTTTTTAGTATTTAGTAGCTTTTTTGACCAAAAAACGCATATGCGAGGTGAGTCAAGCGGTGAGTCGGTCTACGAAAATTTCGGACTCACCGCTTTAGGGGTTAACACATTGTTAACCAACTAGTTTACCTGGTACACATCTTGACTTTTTTTGACTGCAATCTTAACTTTATTTCACCTTTTAAGATTACTTTTATGAAAAGAAATTTCAGTTTACTTTTCTTTCTGAAGAAAGGAAAAACGGATCAAGAGGGTACATCCTCCATCTACATGAGGATTACAATCGAAAAAAAAAACGCGTTGATCTTGCTACGGGCAAACAATGCCCGGATGCAGAGTGGCTCAATGGCAAGATAGTAGGATATTCCTCACAGGCTAAAATCATTAACCTGTACCTAAGACAGTTAGAATCTAAAATTCATGAATCCCACAGGAACCTGATCATGCTGGGAGAACAGGTAACGGCCAAAAGTCTTGCGGATGATTTTTTAGGTAAAGATCGAAAAATAAAAAAACTCACTGAAGTTTTCGAAGAACACAACAGGGAAATGGCAGCGCTTATCGATATTGAATTTGCACCAACGACACTGCTGCGCTACCAGACCGCCTTAAGACACTTGAAACAATACCTGAAAGAAAAACACAAAATTAAAGATATTGATATTAGAAAAATTGATCACAAATTTATAACCGACTATGAATTCTTTTTGAGGACCATTAGAAAATGTAACAACAACTCGGCAGTAAAATACATCAAAAATCTTAAAAAAGTAATCAAACGTTGCCTGGCAAACGGGTGGTTATTACGAGACCCTTCGCCAATTTCAAAATCAAACTAATCGAACGGCCTTGCCTCTCGGAAGAAGAGGTAACTTCTTTAGAAATCAGGGATTTTAATAACGAACGATTAAACCGGGTGAGGGACATATTCTTATTCAGTTGCTACACCGGACTTGCCTACATTGACATCTACCAATTGAAAAGATCTGAAATCATAGATAAAAATGGAGACGAGAAGTGGATAAGTATCAACAGGCAAAAAACCGGCACAGCAACCCGTGTACCCTTACTACCTAAAGCAATAGCATTACTCATAAAATACGAAAACCATCCGCAATGCATCGATCAGAACAAGGCTTTTCCAGTTAGCACCAATCAAAAGATGAATGCCTACCTTAAAGAAATTGCTGATATATGTGGCATCAAAATTCCACTATCCTACCACATTGCCAGGCATACTTTTGCCACAACGATTACTCTTCAAAACGGAGTACCTATTGAAACGGTAAGTAAAATGTTAGGGCATAAAGATATCAGAACGACACAGCATTACGCAAAGACACTGGATATAAAAGTTGGAAGAGATATGGCCGCTCTTCGAGAAAAAAATTGCCCCAACATCAGTGAAATCTAGCGTTATAACCTATAACTACACCATAACAAAATAATGAAAAATAATTCAGATAGCCAGATAATTACTGAGGAAACAGTAACTGGTAAAATATATCATATACGAGATCAAAAAGTGATGTTGGAAACTGACCTTGCTGAATTATACCAGGTAGATACCAAGCAATTGAAAAGACAAGTAAAAAGGAATCTGATTAGATTCCCTGAGGATTTCATGTTTGAACTTACGCTGGATGAACAAAAAGTTTTAAGGTGCCAATTTGGCACCTTAAAGCGTGGTCACCATTCAAAATATGGAATAATGGCTTTTACAGAACAAGGGGTTGCAATGCTTTCAAGTGTATTAAATAGTGAAACAGCAATCCTCGTTAACATTGAGATTATCAGAACTTTTACAAAGATCATACGTCGACTGTTGGAATCAAGCACATTGAAAGCTGAAATAGAAAGGATCAAAAATCGATTAAATGATCACGATAAAAACATTGAAATTGTTTTCAGCTATCTCGATGAACTCATTAACCCAGTTCCACCGGAGCCTCAAAAACGTAGGAGGATCGGGTTTAGACCTGATATTTTATAAAAAATACTGGGGAGTAGAATAAATTTCCACTCCCCAATTTTATCCCAATTGTCAGTAATTATACTATTAGACTTCCTTATGGAAAAATTCAAAGTCTAACTCAATTTTAGAACATTCAGACAGATCCAAGCCGTTATTATTCTCAAGGTTACCATCTACAGTAAGTTCCCAAACAGCGAATGGACTAATTTCCATATATGGTTGAACACCATCAATTTCATAACTTCCAACCATGTTGGAAAATTTCATTTTTTTTTCTTCACCAATAGTATAATAAAAAGTTTTCACCACGGGGTAATGACTAAAATTGATTTCATTTTTTGTATTTGCTTTGATAAACTTCGAGTTTCCCATGTGCTTTAATTTTAGAAACAGAAGGTTAGTATCTGTTTTAACGTTATCTAAACGTAGTTTGATCGTTTTCACAAAAACCTCGGAAAAGTCTGCCAGAAAGTTATTTTTCGTATCAATTCTGAAAATCAGGGTGTGCACTTTCTGGTCGTCCCCGTTAATAAATTTTTGAAATGAAATTTTATAATCTTCCTTTCTTATTTCAACAGGCTTCAAAGTTTCTTTAAGTTCCCTCCCATACCCTTCAGTGATTAAATAATCCAAAAGAAGGCTTGAATTCTTCATAATTCCATCGTTAAGGAATAACTCAAGATCCTTTTTATAATATTGAGAAAGAAACGGCCTATTGGTCAGCGTAAAATAGGATATTGATTTATTTTGGATATAAAGTAATTTTAGGAAATATAACTTTGCTGTAGAGTATGAATCAATTAGCAAGCTTTGGTCACTGTAAGAAAGCGAAGTCTGATCATCCATGAAATTAATCTTTTTCAGGATAAGATTGCTATCCTTCAATGACTGTATTTTGGAAATATTCAGACAGATATTTAAGAAGTATGAAGTATATTCTATTCTTTTCTGATTTGTAATATCGCAAAAATCAATGAATGATAAAACTTCATTCTGGTAAATCCTTGCTTCATCGAATTCCAAAACAAATGATTTCATCTGCTCCAAAAATTCCTTTTTATTGAATTCCTCTGCATTGTTTGCATCAAAATGTATTGATATCAATTCATCCTTTTTTTCAAGGCTATTGTATTGCCCCACCACATCAGATAATTTATTGATACTTGAGATAAAATCATTTCCCTTTCCCTGGATTCCCCTCACCCTATTTACAATTGAATTCTCTCCGCCATCATTAAAAACAGAATTCCAACTGTCAAGATCAAACCCAGGTTCATTTTCACCGATCAGGTCAGAAAAGTCAGATAATATTGATTTTGAATCAGAAAGAAGTGAAGTGAACGCTCCAACTGTCCCCACGCCGCTGTATATTGCAACCCCGATACTCACTAATTTGGTAACAGTATTTAACATATTGGCAAGATTACAATCATCTTTGGCAGATCTAACCGCCCTCTTGAAGAATTCTTCTTTTTCCAGTATGCTATTTCTATAAACTGAAATCCGGTTTTGCCTCTGCCCGATTTCTACATTTAATTTTTCAGCAGTTGAGATCAGTTCTGTATTTTCAACAATGAGTTTAATCCAGCTCTGTTCGTTAGAATTTATTATTTCTTGGGATTTGGCCTTAAATACTACTTTATCCTGGGTATTGCTTAGAATCTCATTTATTTTGTTTTTAAAATCCTTGAGAGGAACATATAACTTTTCTATTTCGTCCCCTATAAAGCTAGAACCAAGGATATTAATATGGTTACTTGTATATCCGAAGAAATCAAGGCTCTGGTTAATTTGGTTAAAATAAATCCTTGCCCTATCAAATAGTGGCAGATAGAACGTCTGGGGTTCCTGACGGAGATACCTTGAAATATCCATACAGTCCAGATACTGAAATCCTGATTTTTTTATTGTAGAACAAATTTCGATGATCCATTCTAAAATTTGTCTTGCCTGGTCAATGTTGTTATTGATATACTGGTACTCGGCTTCGAGCAACATAATCCTAAAGTAGGACGTAGGAAGTTTTGAAGCTATGGTAAGATTATCGTCATTTAAAACAAAAATTCCCGAAATTCCTTCGCTGCCGGTATTTCCATCACTCCCATATTCACCATATTCCTGTGACCTATCAATCCCTGAAGGATGCGGCATTTTCCTTCCTGGTCAAAGTTATCTGTTATGTAGTTTTTTATTTCTTCCGAATTCCTACATATATTATAATTGCCTTCATCAAAACTGTAACCTCCGCCCCAGGGATTTTTATATTCAAACTTACTCTTAACAATCCGCTCGAAATTAGTTAGGGTCATTTCCGCAGCAACAAACATAAAATACTTACTAACGCCACCTATACCTCCATGTGTCCGTCTGAAATTATTTGTTTTGTCATCAAGATACTTCCCTCCCTTTCCCCCTGTCCCACCTTTCCCAGGTTTACTTTCTATTACAATATCTGAAGATGAATGATTATAGACATCAATCCTGCCTCCATTTCCCCCATTGCCTCCATCAGCTCCTTTGCCACCATTACCCGGTCTAGTCCCGTCTTCTCCTTTGAATATGGAGAATCTAATATAATCCTTTACATAAGCGCCCCCAAACTCACCTTCTATGTACTGGCCTGAATACAATATTGATTGTTGTTCTAATTTTTTATAGGTTGGAAAGGATAGGGCGTTGCGTCCATCTAGACCGAAATCACCATTTTGTCCATCATTTCCATTTCCACCGTTTGTTATAATCTTAAGCTGACCGGAAATGTTTTCTGAATAGATTTCGACATTACCTCCATTTTGTCCATTTATATCATAAAGTATGCCATCAGGTCTTTTGTTATCTGCATCATCTCCATCCGGGTTGTCTCCATTTTTATCCTTCCGTGATCCTTTCTGTAGAGCCTTTTCCAAGGCATCATTACCTGAAGTATCTATTATCGCGTTATTATTTGCATAAATATTCCTACAAAAGATCAATAGATCAGCCCCATGAACCTGAAACGTTCCGTCGATATACAAATTATAACATAGGAAAACTATCTTCTGTTTAATTCCTTTTTTGATTGATTCAGCTTTCGTGGAAAGGTCGATATTGTTTAGCCTTAAATTAAATTCTTGAATCAATAGTTCGTTGTCAAGGAAGCTGTCAATTTGAATTTCTTCATTGTGTAGATAATCATCTGTCTTGATAATTGCTGGCATAGTCTTTTTGGTTAGAGTGTTAATAAATTGCAGACCAGATATTTGCGATGGTGGTCGGTAGATCACAACAAATACACTGTAGGTTTCTGGCCTATTTGCTTAATTAATATAAATATAATTTTTATTTTAAAAATCTGACCGAGAAGCCTTATTCAGCTCAAACTTTTTATTAGGATCCCTATTTAACCATTTAAGTGAGAAAGTCATTCAGGTAAACATGATATGATAATCATATACACCTCGGAGGCAGTTTGTCTCCAAGGTAAATATTAGGTGAACAAAAAATATTCCGTCAGTATCGAACATTAAAAATCATTGTTAAGTGAAGATTCTTCGACCAAGTTCAATAGCTGCCAGCACCACACTGGATCTTGCTGAACCGATGCCTTTAAACCTTGATAAGTCAGCATGTTTCATGCCAGCCAAACCTTTCAGGTCGGCCCCACTCGTTTTAAAGATCTCATTGCCAATCTTGTCTTCACGGGAAATTATAAGCATATAACAGATGCGATTTCAACTTTTGATACAACAAATGTAAGCAACGTACGTATCCGGACTTATCGCAATCTAGCCAGCCGAAACGATTATAACGGCAACCTATCTATAAATTTCTATCTTTTGCCGCGCTTTACTGTTCAGTTATTCACAAACCACATTTTTGGAGCATTTAAGGTTAGCGAAAAAAAATCCACAAGTGCTTACCGCTGGTCAAACGGGCTCACCCTGGGTTTTACACCCGTGCCGAATATCAGATTAGGCGCAAACTCGAGTATCAGCGGGGGTTCAAGTTTTCAATCCAAAACAAAAGCACAAATTAACACCGGTTTATCCGCTACCTACATTAAAAGCAAACTAAATTTCAGCCTATCCATTAATAACCTTCATCAACCTTATTTTAATAACTATAACTGGATATACGGATATGGCTACCAAACCTCCAGCCAAAGTAGGAGCAGGTGAATAGCAGGTAATTTAAGCATCAATTATAGCTTTGGTAAGCCAGCTAAAACAACTGGGGCTACAGGAAAGGAAATCAAAAAAGATGATATGTAAATGCCTGGTTATAGCGCGCTATTTAAAGGTCAACTACAGCCTTAATTTTTAGTATAAAGGCTCATTCAACCACGATAAAAATATCTACTCCAGCATTTTACCCATCTTGGGAGTGCCCTCAGTAAACTTCCAAATTATAAGTATCTGATGATACCTCTTATTCTTAAAAACCTATCGCTACATCTGTAACCCATTAACTGAAGGAATACTGATGAGAACGAAAAATAAAAGCTTACCGTTTATGTTTATTTGGTATTCGATTAATTCCATGTAGTAAAATTGGCGGATTCAATTTGGCAATAAATACCGGGAACTTATCAACCTAGGTTATGCGTGCCTGCTCTTATCTTCGCAACAGGGATAGCAGCGGATACCTGCTCTGTGGTTAAGGCCCGCCTGCGTATGGGCAGATAGCTCGGCAGTTGCCCAAACAATATAAAAAGCTACCATCAAAATTTAAATTAACCGTGCATCAATAAAAAACATATAAAGTTGCTGGGGGCTCCGCCCCAATATGATGAATAAAACAGTTTGTCAAATAAAAAAGCCACTGATTTCTACCAGTGGCTTAATTTCCCAAAACAGTCTCCTGTTTATTTTGCGCTGTTTTTTTTCTCGGTAACCTCAGCCCTGATCTCCTGGGCCAGGTTTTTAAGATCCTGCATCGCCTTACGTACGCGTGTACCAGCTGCTGCGTTTCCACCATCATAAAATTTCGTTACATCGGCTTCTACTGAAGCAATTACTTCTTTTACCTGTTTGAATTTGTCCATAACTGTTTTTTAAAGGTCCAAAAGACCTGGATATTAAATTATTTTATCTGGAAAAATCTTATTCCAGCCCCAAAACTAAACATTTCAGTGATAAAGCAAAGAACTATTGAAAATCCAGATACCCCGCATCACTGCTTACCCCTATCGCGTTTGCCCTCCAGAGGATAAAGCCCATCCTTCCACAGCATTCTGCAACAAAGTACTCGATATCTGCGGGCACGTCATTTACGATGCGGTAACGGATCTTGTATTTCGGGGTATAACTGATATAAACCACCAGGTCATCATCTGAAAACCCCCTCCCCGATAAAGCCTTAAAATGCACTTCCTGAAGATCCTTTGCAGTACGAACCAGTCGGTCGTTCATTACTTTAGCCAATGCTTTCTCGGGCTTAAAATCTGTCTCTAAAATCGCCAGTACAGTTACGGTCATAAGGCAAAAATATACTGAAAGGTGAAATTATCAAGCCCTGGAATATAAGCATCTGAAAATGAGTGACAATATTTTTCATGGTGCCTTTCCTTTGGATTACTTACCGCATTTTCAGCAGATCAACCCTATTTATTGTATAATCCTTTTAGCGACCCCAATGATTTCCCCGGTAAAAATTGACATCCTTTGGGACAACGGTCTACACTAAGCTATTCAATAGTATAAAATATCTAGTTTTATATTCAGCGTATTATTTAAGCAGTAATTATAAAAAGTGAAAACAACAAAAAACTAAACTGGCTAAAACATGAAAAAGTCCAATTAAAAACTTCATTAAAACATTATTTTCCAGCGCTAAAAACCTCGCGGGCTTTTTTACGTATTATATCCGGTAAGGATTGAGAGCCTTACATCAACAGTCAGTTGAGCGCATTAATTTGGGGATAATCATTAATTTGATTGTCCCTTTTTTTATCCTTAGAACTTATTTGGCTTCGGGAGCCTTTAACGAAGACTTCAACAAACGCTGCAAATCCTTCTTCCCGACAAAAAATTTAGACTGAGCTTGAGTGTTTGCTAAACGCCCTGAACTTTTTATATTTATCAAGTCTAAACTGACCTTTCAACATGAGAATAGAAGAATCGAGTGAATATGTTAAGGCAAGGGCTGTATTGCTTGCCGAATACTTTAGCCCGCGCGGCTGGGTGGTTACCGCGGGTAAGAATAATTGCATATTGATATATGTGCAAGATGAAAAACTATCCGAATGCAATTCCGATAAGCTAATGGAAATAATTGCCGAATCTGATTATTACGTCAAGTCGACGGTCTTGAGAACAAGCGGAGTTACCTACAGGTTTTATCTTAAAGGTGATTTCTTAAAAAGCCTGGACGTATTTCCAACCGGCAAGTTTGATGTTTATAATGATGACTAAGCCGGTCAAAATACCAATTACATAGAAGATGGTCTAAGGGAAAAAGCGGAAATCCTATCTCGAAATTCCGCTTTTTTCTTATTATGTGACCAAACAATTTGGTAGATGTATTCTATAGACAATTTTACTGTTGAAATGTTTTAAAAAAGTGCAGATTTGTCCGGAGCATCTCAATCCACTTCCTTTTTTGTGTTACCATCGGGATTATACGGTCAGCACTTGTTGGGTCTTGTGCTGATTACCGTTGGCTTCGTCTACCGCTTTCTACATTATTAAAAGGTTACGACTAAATGTATCCAGATAAGAACTGCAATACACATTGTAATGGCCCGTCATTGGTAATGACCGAAAAATTGGTTCCAGATTCAAAATTCCTTACGGATATCTTTACACATAGTACATTTCTCACATCTTCCGCTTTTTCAGCACAATGAAATCTGAAATTAGATAAAGTGTGATGACCTGATATTTAAATAGTGTGAAATTTCTTTTAAATTCCATTGTTCCTGGCCTGTTTTCCGTGTTCCGACAGATTGATGCTAATCCGGTTGATTATTTAGCCTATATCGCAGAATAATGACCTGATTTAAGCCCTTAAATTTAGTAAATCACTAACTAAATATAATAACTTCATGAAAACACTTAAACCAGTAATGCTCGCGCTTACCTGCGCCGCCGTAATGCAGTATAGCTGCAAAAAGCAAACAACAGCTGAAATCCCAACAGAGCTGATCAAAAATACCGGAAAGATGCAGAACACTGCCTCGGGTGGGGTACAGATCATGTCAGTGCTCTTTAATGGAGATGCTTCGAATGGGTCTGCAAACGTCTGGAAAGACATCAATATTGAAGGTACAGGAACCGTAACTACGGTGAATGACGAGACAGGAACCCTTACCTGGAAATTTCTGAAACCTGCAAATAGCCACAGAACCGAGGGACATGGAGCCAAGAACTATGAAGCCCAGGATGGAGATGAAATATACATTGGCTGGACCAGCAAAATCTATATGCCAACCAGTTTAAAAACAGAGGCCATATTTCAATGGAAATCATATCCCACAGCAGGATCGCTACAAAACCATCCTTTGATGCTCAGGACCAATGCGGGAAATCTGGAGCTCCAGCACTTTGATGATAACCACGTGGCGACCGTCCCATGGTCAACTACACTGGCAGTGAATACCTGGCTCAAATTCGTTATCCGGATGAAAGTATCCCGGGATCCTGCTGTCGGTTATATCGAATTCTGGTACAACGGGGTTAAACAGACCCTTTCAAATGGGAGTCAGCGGTTATATTGCAGAACCTTAGATGTAGACTACTGTGACCCGAAATGGGGTGTTTATGGTGGTGATGCTTCACAGGCTACCCATTTTGTCAAAAAAATACGGATAGCGACCAGCTATGCCGATGCGGCTCAATAAGGCCATAAGATAACCAACGACAAAATGTTAACAGCATCTTGTCATTGGTTATCATCTATCATTTTGGTGAACCCTTAAGGTTATACTAATCTTCACATAAAGAAAGAAGTAGATTCAGCAGGAATAATGGGAAGCCATGCATGATCAATTTCAGCTAAACATGCCGTAATTCGGCGTTAAGGCATCTATTACGGCTTTAATTAACCGTGATCGTATCCAGGTTAACCCCATACAGGACACCATAAAAATCAGAGATAAAGTTACAGGGACAATTGCAGTGATATATATTCTGAATATATGGGCTGGCTTTTCATTTTCCAATCTACACCAATTAATATCGGCATACCTCTCAGTCCCGGAGACTGTTTTTAAAGCTCACCATTGCTTAATCAACATAGAGAGGGGCATTTGCACATTTGATTTATTGGAAATTTAGATTATTCAACTATATTAACAGTATTTCAAATCAATATATTATTTTGCTGTATATTTAATTGACCAAATATATACGAATACTACTATGAAACCACAATTATTAAAAGTTTCAACTGGCCCTGCACAATCGTTTAGCGTAAGAAGAGACCTGGTCCCATATATGAATAATAAGTGGCATTATCATCCTGAGGTAGAACTTATACATCTCAAGAAAGGCGTAGGAACACAGTTTGTCGGAGACAGTATCAAAAGCTTTAGATCAGGAGACATTGTACTAGTTGGTGCCCACCTGGCACATTATTGGAGATTTGACGATGTTTACCTAAAAAACCCCTCGAAAGCCAGTGCCGACGTTAGGGTTGCACATTTTAGTGAAAACTTTTGGGGAGATCAGTTCCTCAACCTACCGGAGAACAAGCCTATTAAAACATTATTGGAAAGTAGCAGAAGGGGCATTCAGGTGAATGGTAAGATTAAAAAACACGTGGCTGACCTGCTTGAAGAAATGGTAACTTCGGAAAGTAACAACCGCATTATATTATTAATGGAAGCACTTAACCTGATCGCTAACTCCAATCAAACCGTCAAACTCTCCTCCATTGGTTTTAAACAGGCTTATAATGAGACCGAGAATATAAAGATCAACGCGATTTATGAATACACGTTGGAAAACTTCAGGAGAAAAATACAATTAGAGGAGATTGCAAATGTGGCTGTGATCAGTCCAAATTCCTTCTGCAGGTACTTTAAGTCAAAAACCGGCAAAACATATTCCAGGTTTTTAACTGAAATAAAGGTTGGCCACGCCTGTAGACTACTAATAGAAAACAAACTTAACATCAAACAGTTATGCTACGAAAGCGGCTTTAATAATATGGCAAGCTTCCATAAATATTTTAAGATGAACACAGGAAAAAGCCCATTAAGTTATCAGAAAGAGTTCATTACTCAACGTGCCAGTTAATCCATATTTTAGCCCCGGTTCCGGAATATATTTAGGGATTTCAGGGTCAACCCATAAGGATAAACTTATTACAGAGCTGATGGAGGCGGATCCCCTAAAAGTCTGGGGCTCTGCTTCCATTACTACCTTCAAGTTAAAAACCTGCATGATTGCTATAATTTTCATTAAAGAATATAGCATGAAGGCAAAGGGATGATTCATCCCCTTCAATTTAGTGCTGCTTTCATCACCTTCTATCGATCATCAGTCTATCAATGCGGCAGCTGTCCATAAAATTGGTGCCTGACCATGCAGATCCCCTATTACCCTTTTTCTATCCAGATAATACTGTTTATCATTTTTCTTATTTGTACCCTCACAAACGTCTTTTATATCCCCATTTACATCAAGATAAGCAACCAGGCCCAACCATGCTTTTCTTACAGCAGCCCCATATTTTTTTTCATCCAACCAACCTTTTTTAACGCCTACCACCATGGCATAGGTAAACATTCCTGTTGATGAGCTTTCCTCCCAGCAAGCAGGTTCATCTATCAATTGCCTCCATAAACCGGATGGCGCCTGGTATTTTAATAAAGAAGCCATCATTGTTTGGTAGCCTTTCATAATGCGGGAACGGTCTGGATTATTTTTTGGCAAGGATGATAACAATTCGGCCATACCGGCCGCCATCCATCCATTTCCTCTGGCCCAAAAGAAAGGAACATCTGGTGCGTGGAAAAACAAACCGTTCTGTTTCTGAAGTGAATCCAGGTACAGCACCATTTCCTTTGCAGCCCGATCGATATACTTTTTATCATTCGTTGCCCTATAAGCCTGGGTCTGCAAGGTGGTGATCATAAACATGTCATCTATCCACATACGGGTATGCCAGGTAAAACCATTGTTAAAGGCATTCAACTGTTCAGGTGTCACCTTTACATCCTCTCCTGGTTTCATCCACTGTTTATCAGCGATATCCTGACCTATCTCCTTATATTTTATCTGGCCGGTTTGTATATACAACTGAAGCGGTACAGAACCAAAAACTGCATAATCCACATTGGTAACCGGTGGAATCATAGCAGCTTCCTGCTTAAACATGGGCTCGAACCTTTTGATCAGATCACTTTCCAAACTACGGTTAGCGGATGCCTTTGCAAACTTCAACGCACCATACCAGGCACAACTTTCTGCGTAAGTAATTACCCTGGGAGGCGTTGGCTTATTGAAATTGGTGTGTGGAGTTGCTACAAACCTTGCAGCGACCCAGCTACCTATTTCTTCAGGTGAGCTGCCCTTTGGCCAATTCTTTAAGCTGGCAGACTGAGCAGAAGCTATTGCGGGGAAAGCCAATAGCAATCCTACGATTACAATTATATTTTTTTTCATTAGCATATATGTTTCTATTCACTTCATACCATAAACAGCATCTGATGATTTATACAGTTTACCTGCCTGGTGATCCAATCAGTTTTTTTGTTTCGGATATTCATTATTGTGCCCGGCTTATCTTCATTTGCCCTATAAGCAATATAAACACAGGCTACTTGCGTTCATCATAACCGACCTGAACAAGCTATTCAGCGACATTCCTGCCGGTTAAGCGCAATTGAAGCTGTGCTTCGAACAAAGACCGGGGCAATACTTCATGGCCTTGGGATTCATTTATTCCCACATTTTCAAAAGTTACTTTCCGATCAGATTGAAAACCTACTAAAAAAGGGAGTGCAATGGAATAATTCCTCCTTCTGGCCATATCCCAGAAATTATAATGTTGTTCATTCACAGATTGGTGCCTAAAATTCCATAGCACGAGATATTTAGCATGATGGGGATGCCCTGGTTCAGGTCCTCCCAGGTTATAAAAAACCCCTCCCTGGATATCATCGTACAAAGTTGCAAAAGGCTGTCCGGAGTGGATATCGATATTTTGATCTGTTCCCAAAGTGCATTGTGTAATTACCGTATTTACCGCACTATAACCCGTTCCGGCACCATGATGTTGTGCATTATTGAAATGACAGTTTTTGATCAAAACCCCGTAACCAGTACGGGCATGAACTGAAGCATGGCCTTTTTTTCCGGTAAAATCCACATTCAGTACACTGACCTGATACCCGGAACGGATGAATAAACCTTCGTTCCAATCCTGGAATTCACAATTGCGCACCCAGCTATTTTTCACATATTCCATTCCCACTGCTTCATAGGCATAATCGTGTACCGCGTTCTTATGGTGAACAAATTCCTCAGGGTAAGTTTTCCAGTTACTGGTAAATCTGATATCTTCTATGCCACATTCCTCTATCGCATTGTAATTTAAAAGCTCGAAAGCCGCACTCTTGACCAGGACAAGGTCAAAATGGATAGGATTTTTAAACTTCACCTTATTCCCTTGAATTTTTTCAATGGTATGGATTTCATAGATCAGCATTCCACCATTTTCACCTTGCAGCCTTGTCCATTCCTGCTTTAGCGGCAGCGGTGAAAAGTAAAGTTTTGTAAATTCTTCGCTCCGGTGTTTTAAGACCACATCCATTCCTACCTTTAAAGCACCAGCATTTGCTACTTCTACCCAAAAGCTTTCCCTTTCTGCGTTTTTTGTAATGGTTGTTAATCGGTTCTGGACATTATTGTCGGGTTTAAACAAAATCTGCCTACCATTGATCCTCATTTTATCCTGATAGATTTCTGTGCCGCCTAATGCGCTACCACTTCCCTTTAAGACAATATTACTCTTTGAAATCCTAATCTGTTTGGTACTGTCATTATCTTTCGCCAATAAAAATTTACCGGCGGGAAAGAAAACCACACCGCCTTCTTCATTTCTTTCGGCGGCATCTATAGCTTTTTGGATAGCATCGTCATCATATAGATTGTCATTGGGCTTAGCGCCAAAATCGAGCACATTAAATATCTTTTTAGCCGAAACAGATGGGATCTCCTTTTCCGAAAAATTATATCCGGCATAGGAAAAATCAGGTAGTATGGGCGTTTTTTTCTGAGCTTTGGCTGATACAAAGTCTTGCCATAACGGAGTTGTTTTTTGTGCTTTTAAGGACAAAAAAAATACAGTCGACAAAATTAAACAGCTTAGTTTCTTCATCATTATTAATTATTAGTCAATTGCGCCGGTTTTCATTTTCTCCTTACCAGATTCCTCGAACCAGGTTTTCATTTTACCTTTTACCTCAACCTTAATTACACTGGCAACCGGATCCGGAGCAGGCATCTGAAGTTTAAACGTAGTCTGATCAATTCTTTTTGCCCAACTGATCTTATTTCCGCTGCCAAGTAACTGCGCGGATAATACTTCTAAGGCTAAACCTTTGATGACAAGTTCGCCGTTTTTTGGCCAATCGAAAACAGAAAAATACAAGGTAGTATTTCCATTGTCATGATCTTTTCTGGTTACTCTTCCCCAGCTCTGAGCAGGAACAGGACTTGCCTGGGTTGCATAAATGGCCTCACTATAAACGCTCATCCAGGCTCCTAAATCTTTTAATCTTTCTACGCTTGTTTCGGGAAAGGAACCATCAGGTTTTGGACCAATATTCAACAGGTAATTCCCTCCTTTGGAGGCAATGTCGATGAGGTTACGGATCAGAACAGGTGATGATTTCCAGTTGACATCCGAATTCCTGAATCCCCAGGTACCATTCATTGTCATACAGGTTTCCCAATCTTTGCCATCCAGTTCGCTCAGATTAGGTATCTTTTGTTCCGGGGTCTTGGTATCCCCTTGGAAATTTGGCCTTTTTAGCCTGTCATTTGTAATAATATTGGGCTGCAGTTTTAATTGTTCCTGGAATTTTAACGCAGCTTCATCGGTCATATTGGTAGGCGTATCCCACCATAATACAGCGATATCCCCATAATTGGTCATCAATTCTTTCACCTGCGGTACAGCTACCCTATCGATATACTCGGCGAAGGTAGCTGTTTCTTGAACTGGGTCCCAATGGCCTTTATGTGCCAGGGTGTAAGCATTTATATGGGTACTATCCGGATTTGGCCAACCTTCTGCCATTAATTTTCTAGCCGCAGCCCCTCCCGGATTTCCCCAATCCTGGGCCTGGGAATAATAAAAACCTAATCTTATACCATACTTTTTACATGCAGCGGCTAAAGGTTTCAATAAATCCTTCTTATACGGTGTTGCATCCACGATATCCCAGTCGCTTGCTTTGGAGTCAAATAAAGCAAAGCCATCATGATGCTTAGCGGTAATAACGATGTATTTCATCCCGGCATCTTTTGCCATCCTCACCCATTCATCGGCATCAAATTTCATGGGATTAAATTGCCCGGCGATTGCCTTATACTCCGCAACTGGCACTTTCATTCTGTTCATAATCCACTCAGCACCTCCCCTGGCCTGTTGATGTCCATTATACTCACCGGCCATTTGTGCATACACGCCAAAATGTATAAACATTCCAAAGCGGGCATCCCGCCACCATTCCATTTTTTTCTCTTTTGGTAATGCCTGCTGAGATTTGGTAATAGAGGCAGAAAATGCAAATATCAAAAGCAAGCAGCTAAGTTTCTTTATCATATCATTAAGCAATAAAATTTAAAATTATTATTCTATGTATACTGGTGTTAAAGTACAAGTTACTAAAACGTTTCGTTCAAATATTTCAAAATTGACTAAACGAACATCATCAGGGCACCAGGCAAGTACCGGATCCTTTTATGTTAAGCAATTACCGGAAGAGAATAAAATCTTCTCTTAGCGGAGAAAAGCTATCTATCAGCCTTACTTTTTCGGTTAGCAGCTGGATGCCATGCAACCGATTAGAAGGGACGTAAAAGAGATCGCCTGCCTTAAGGTGTTCTGTTTGCTCCCCATCCATAAAAAACAAGATTTCGCCCGCTGCTACATAGGTGGTTTGTTCATGAACATGTGCGTGCATCGGGTCTGGTGCTGTTTGGGGGCCATTGCTAAAGTCAAGTACGGCAGTAAGCAGTTTATCCAGATAGACTAACCGTCTTTCTATTCCTGGTGCAGGATGCTGGATTTCGGCATCTTCATATTTTAATACAGGCATATTTTTTTTTATTAGGGGATATAGAATTAATTGGGGATATAGAATATACAGGTTAATTTTTGACAATCAGTACCGTTCCAAGATTGGTCATCCACAAAGGACCGATCCCATTTGCCTTCAATAATGATTTATGCAGGGCATCCAAGGCATTGGCGCCAATATTGTTGGATTGAAAAAATGTGTACGAACCTTTAAAGCCACCGGTTGCCGGACTATTTGCCGCAGGAAAATAGGTATTAAATCCATCGATGAGTTCCATTTTAGGATCAGTTTGCTGTATCCCAGCCGGCAATGCCAGAGTTTGCCCGCTGCCCATTCCAAAAGCAATATTTCCCTCATAGAAAAAATTTTGCGGCTGATCAGTATAAGCAACGGCAATGCCACTTTTCGATAAGATTAGGTTATTGGCAATAATACAATCTGCAGGTGGAACAGTCCGGTTATTGCCACCCTTACCCGCACCGACATCAAATGCCTGTACACAGTTTACGATGGTATTTCCAACAATCCTGGCATTTTTAACCTGAAAATAGCCACTAGGCTCTGAATTTGGCACTCCATCCAAAATAGCAATTGCACTGGTCTGCCCTGTTGTGGCTATCCCCTGCAGGTAGTTATTGTAAATTAAATGCCCCTCACCAATAGTCCGGATTCCTCCTGCATTTGAAACATTATTGCCAATGATATAATTCCCATAAACTTCGGAACTGTTTCCATGACGCAAACATAAAGTACCACGGCTTTCAAAAAATAAATTGTTGCGAATGGTATTCTTACTCATCTTATTGGATATGATTTCTGTTTCGCCATTGCAGTGCTCAAAAATATTTTCTTCGATAAGCACCTGGGCTTCATTAAGGTAATAATCGCTGGTCCCTACCCGGATCGTCTCTCCGCCATTGTTCCCCAGATCAGGTCTTTCCCCAAAGTAATTATGATCGATCCTATGGGCAAGTACTGAATTGGTGCCCCAGATAACCATAGTAGGCCCTTGATGGGCTTTCCCTTTCAGATAACAATGATCTATCCTGTTGTTTTTACCGTTAATGGAAATCCACCTATAGTCGACAGTTTGATCTATGGGATTATAATCGACGATAGAAGTGTTGGTAATCCTGCAGTTCCTTGAGCCCACGCTAAAATCGACGACATTTAATTTGGAGACCGCCAAGTTTCCATTATTGAAACTCAGGCCATCTACAACCAGCCATTGTCCATCGATAGCTATTGAAGAGGCACCTTTTAGATTTACATCACCTGCCTTTTCGGCTTTTAAAACGATTGGTTTATCTAAAGTACCTACACCTTTCAAAATCAGCCGTTGATTATCCCAGGTCCCGGATTTCAATATTATGGTATCTCCCGGCACTAAAGTCAGTGCAGAAAGTTCGGTGGCCGAGCTGATGACTTTACAGTTTGGACAAGTCACCTTATCGTTTTCTTTGGCACGCAGAACAACTGGTGTTTGCGTCTCCCCCTTTTTACAGCCATTTAAAGCGGCAGTTATCATCAGGAGTAAGGCTAATATTAAACTTCTTTCTATCATGTTTTCTGATATTGATTCCGATTAAATAAGGTTTACTACATCCTCAATTGTTTTATTGCTAAAAGACCGGGCTTATTTTATAGTTAAAGGCAAGGTTGCTTTAAACCAGTCTGGGCCGATATCTTTCGCTTTAAATATTGATTTATCCGCACTTATCCCTACATTCCCCTGTACAGTCCAAAAACCATCCTTCTTTTTAAATTTTGCATCAACCAGGCTAAAACCACGGTCAAGATTTTGCGGTGCGGACTTAGTTTCCAGGATATTTCCTTCAAAAACTACATCAGCGGCTTTATCTACCCAGCTTACAGGGTTGGTATCGCTCTTTATCAGGTTATGGGTAATCTGTATTTTTTGTGGGGAGAGTATCCGGTCTGCATTTTTTCCTGCACCCAAAGAAAAAACCTCTTTACAATCCACAATAACATTGGCGGTAATTTCAGCGTTTTTTACCTGCCAATGGCTGACCAAAATTGGATTAGGTAATCCATCCATGACCGATACAGCGGCTCTTAGGCCAGTGCCAGTCAAACCCTGCAGATAATTATTGTATACTCTATGGTTTTCACCAATAATGCGGATACCACCGGTATTTTCGATTTTATTTCCTATAAAAATGTTTCCGGACACCTGGTTATTGTTTCCATGACGCAGCGTTAAAGTGCCAACGCTTTCAAAAAACAGGTTATTGGAAATTGTATTCCTGCAAGATTTGACTGAAACAATTTCAGTTTCGCCATTACAATGCGCAAAAATATTGGCGTCAACTTTTGTAAATGAATCGTAAAACGACCAGGTACTTGTACCAATACGAATGGTTTCACCTCCATTCCCTCCAATATCTGGTCTTGGCCCGAAGTAATTATAATCTATCTGGTGATAATTGGGCTTATCCGATAGCCATACAACCAGAGTCGGCCCAATATTGGTTTTACCTTCAAAGTAACAGTGGTCTACCCTGTTATGATCCCCATATAGAGAGGTAAATGTGTATTCGGTAGCTTTATCAGGTGGGTTATAACCCACAATATGGGAATTTGTTAAGCGGCAGTTAGCTGACTTTTCGGAAAATGTGATCACATCTTCTCCTTTTGTAAAACCATTCCGAAAAGAGAATCCGTCTGTAACTAACCACTTCCCATCTATTTTGAGTGATGAAGTCCCCGTAAAAACCACAGATCCACCATGCTCCGCTTTTAGCACAATAGGTTTTTCACGTGTGCCTTGGCCCCTGAGTACAAGCTGCTGGTTTTTCCATTCCCCGTTTTTAACCGTTACCTGGTCGCCCGGCAACAATTTGAGGGTGGCCAGCTCCGCCGCCGAGCTTATTTTATAATCCTTTGTAAATCCGGAAATTGTGCAGGCGATAAATATCCCTGTCAGGCAGAATTTTAGTTTCATCATGTCGGTTTAATTTGGTTAGGGGTATCGCAATTAGCGGAGGACTGCCGTTTTATGTTTTTTACATCTTAACAGTGCTTCCAAATAATAATAATCAGCATAGCTTAATGGCACATCAACCTCGCTAACCGAGGGCTTTGAACCCGTACTGTGCAGTAAGATAAAACCTTTAGCATCGCCTACCTGTGCGGCGTAGTTAGTGCTTAAGCTTTTTAAAATCAGGTCGGCTTTGTTGTTATAATAATTCCCTTGACTGCTGTATTGACTTAATTCGTATAAACCTGAAGCGATAACGGCAGCAGCAGAGACATCTCTTGGCTCATTTGGAATTTGAGGAGCATTAAAGTCCCAATAAGGGACTATATCTTTAGGCATATTTGGATGATCAAGGATAAACTTTGCAATATTTTCTGCCTGCTTTAAATAAATCGGATTTTTGGTATAACGGTAACACATGGTATAGCCATATAAACCCCAGGCCTGCCCACGGGCCCAGGCGGAAGAGTTGCTGTACCCCTGATGAGTCGTTTTCTTAAGTACTGCACCGGTTTTAGGATCATAATCTACAACATGATAAGAGCTAAAATCAGGGCGAAAATGGTTTTTCATGGTTGTAGTGGCGTGGCTGACTGCTATTTTATAAAAAGAAGAGTCGCCGGTCAGCCTGGTCGCCTCAAACAAGAGTTCTAAATTCATCATATTATCAATGATGACCGGGTTAACCCATTTATCCCTGCTATGGTCCCAGGATAATATCACACCAGTTTTCGGATTAAAGCGGGTGGCTAAGGTTTTAGCTGCTTCAATGAGTACCTCTTTGTCGTGCGGATCTCCTGTTAACCGAAATGCATTACCCACGCTACAAAAGACCTTAAAGCCCATATCATGCGTGGTACCGTTGGATTTTTCCTTTTCTATAAATGTGGTAAACTTTCTTGCCTCTGCTTTCCACTGAGGGGTTTTATAGTATTCATCCAAATACCACAGTACTCCTGGAAAAAATCCACTTGTCCAATCTTTGCTTGCCACCAATTTAAGATTTCCGTTCTCCAATGTCCGGGGAGAAATCAGTTCTGGCCTGGCAGGGTCTTTGGATTTTTCGATCTCCTGCAGCATTACCCTGGTTTGGGCAGCGGCCTGTTGAAATGCTTTTTTAACATTTACCTGTTGTGCAAAACAACAGGTCTGCGCAACAAATAAGATAAGGGTGATAACGTATCTTGGTTTCTTCATCATTAATTTATGGGGATTAACTGAACTTCTAAGAGTTTCATCAGTCCGTTTTTTACAATTGTTTCTGGATTTATGCTAATTTGATGCAGGCCTTTGCCTAACTGTATTTCACCAATTTCCTGGGAGATGACTTTCTCCGTTATAAGTACATCCCGCTGAATTTTTTGTTGGTCGATTTTAAAGCTATAGCTTCCTCCATTGTCTCTATCGGCCAGATATTTGATATTGATTTTAAATTTTTGTGGCACTGATGTCCTAAAATCCCATTTTACGGATTTTTCTATTTTATCCCAGCCCTCGACATAAAAACGATCTGTTTTCCCATCTCCAAAACTAAATCCCTTGCTTAAATTGGCATCAAAAGCCAACAACCTTGTTAAAGCGGTATTGTTCGCTACATAACGTAAACTATCTGTTTTAATCTGTCCGTTTAAAGCCAGCACGACTACCGTGTTTGCGGTATCGGTCGCTTTTTTGGGTACATGGATAAAAAAATCCCCATCACCAATAGCCTGGATTAACAATTTAGTTTTTTTGGGGTCCGTTAAAAAGTAAGCGGTATCAATTTGGTTTTTTAAGCCACCTACATATAATTTACCGTCTTTCGGCCAATCAAATACATGTAAGTAGAGGTTATTTCCTTTTTGGGTAGTTACACCCCAGCTTTGGAAGGGCATTTTCGTTTTATGGGTCTGATAGATACTTGCTGCGTTTTTCCCCACCCATTTTTCAATTCCCGTTAATATCAGCGAATCTTTCGCATCAAAAGTGCCATCGCCTTTAGGACCAATATTTAAGAGTAGGTTGCCATTACGT
Source organism: Pedobacter sp. HDW13 (assembly GCF_011303555.1). Classification (NCBI taxonomy): domain Bacteria; kingdom Pseudomonadati; phylum Bacteroidota; class Sphingobacteriia; order Sphingobacteriales; family Sphingobacteriaceae; genus Pedobacter; species Pedobacter sp. HDW13. The sequence goes on from NZ_CP049868.1 coordinate 100,355, forward strand.
GAAGCTGCGTTGGCTAAAAGCCTGATAAAAAAACCAGCAGGTTTATGTGAACTATCATATTTGCTATAACCATACGATTCATTTGTAGTAGGAATAGCTTCCCAGTCCCCATCAACAGGATAAAATTCGGCAGGTCTGTCTGCTGTATTTTTATAGTCTCCAAAATTACCGTTGGCATTTCTTACCAACCGGCCGTTGACGACAACATTTGGATCGGTCTCCCTGATGGCTTTTAAGATCCGTATGTTTTCTGAAAGCGGCAATTTTTGCGGGGTATCAAACCACAAAATATCAGGATGGTACCTGGTGATCAATTCTTTGATCTGTGGAATGGCCTTTTCATCAACATATTTAACAGCCTTTGGCAATAAATCGGGACGTTCAGCATACCAGTTAACCCCACCATACAGGGCTAAATCCCCACCAGGATTTTTATACTCCCAGTCGTTTCCTGGTGCATCGGGGTGCTCCCAGTCAAAGGCATGTGAATAGTAGAATCCAAACTTTATCCCATGCTTTTTAGCTGCCTCGGCCAGTTCCATCATGGGGTCTCTTTTAAATGGTGTTTGGACAGTGATATTGAAATCCGAAACTTTCGAAGGGTACATCGCAAAACCATCGTGATGTTTTGCTGTGATGATAAAATAATTCATTCCGGCTTTTTTTGCTCCCAAAATCCATTTTTCGGCATCAAAAAGAACTGGATTAAACAGATGGGCAACTTCCAAATACTCCTTTTTTGATATTTTCTCTTTGCGCATCAGATGTTCGGCATAGCCGTTTACTTTTTTGCCTTTCCATTCGCCGGCTGGCAGCGAATAGATCCCCCAATGCACAAACATTCCAAATTTGGCATCCTGCCACCATTTGATGCGTTGACCATGTGTTTTCATCGAAGCAGTATACCAGGTATCGATCGCTTCCTCAATTGCTTTTTTATCACGTTCTTTGGATGGATTAAACATCTGTTTATCCTCGTCTCCTATTACCTGACCAAAGGCAAGAAGGCGAATGGATAACAGAACCGGAAGAACAAATAGTTTCTTTATTACATCCATATTAATGGGTTTCTAATGGGTAGGTTTCTGATTACCTCTTCAACTTTTGGCTGATGATCTAATTTCTCCCAGGTTCCAAACCAGGCCTGATTGTGAAAGTGTTTTGCTCCAAACAGTAAAAAAGGCTGTGCTACAGGCCAGTTGTCCCAGTGCATTACATCTTTTGGAAAAGGCCAAAGTACCTTATTGGCCACAAAAGGAAACAAATAGGCTATCCCCTTTTCTATTGTCCGTCCATCAGCCAACCTGAAGCTCCACAAATCATTTTCTTTATCTGACAGTATCTGGCAGAGCATAGTCATTGCATCTAAGTTAAACAGCGAGTACCCATAAGGCTTTGTACGTTTAAGTTCCCTGGGAAAACTGCCATCTGTTGCCATTTGATTGGGCAAGAGCACCGTTTTAAAGCGTACCCTACAAAAATCGAGCATATCCTCATTTCCTGTAAGCCTGGCAAATGAGGCCACCTGCATTGTCCAGCATGTCCCATGGTTATTTTCCGCATTCATTTCATCTTTACCATATTGGTGGGTGGTTAACCATATTAGATAATCTGCAAACCATTTTTTTATTGTTATTAACGCCGCTTTATCTGTTTGTTTCGAGTCCTGCATGACCAAAATACCCTGGGCCACTTCCATTAGCTGAATTGTATCGATAATACCGATTCCTCTTCCTGTAAACCTTCCCTGTATCGCCTGCGCAAATAAGAGATTGGGATTCATCAAAGTCCCCGGGTTTACAAACCAGGCTTTAAGATGTAGATATGCGTGTTTGACATATTTTTCATCTGCAGTAATCTTATAGGCTGATGCCAGTGCTCCAATAATTTTACTGAAACGAATCATGGCCAGGCGGTGTGCCGTGAAATTATCCGGATTGGTCAGTCCATCTTTTTGGATATAAGGACCTGTCGGATTTTTTGGATCGGGCCACCAGTAATCGCCTTCCGAAAAGAAATCGTGCCTATCCCCCGCGCTCCGGCTAGACGTTTCGGCAGTAACTGTTACAGGCATCTGTGACAACGCCCATTCTCCTTCAGCCAATAGCTGTTTTCTGAGTACTTTTATTACTTGAGCTGTGTATCTATCGTTTCCTTTTTGCGCTTTTGCCATAAAGACAAAGACCAAACATAAAAACAATGAAATTTTAATTTTTAGGCTCATCTTCTTTGGTCATAAATGTAAAACTAACTTTACCGATAGTATTTGGCATTCCTTTTTCCGGGGCAGAGATACTTCCCTTTAACTGTCCATTCTCAAGCCGTTCGACTTTAATTTTCCTCCAGGCTAACTGCCCCCTTTCAAAGTCAAAGGTTTCGCCATCATCATCATATAAATTATAGGCACTGTTTTTTTCTCCATAATGGCGGATTTCAAGGTTTACTTTTTCACCGGGTTTTGGCGCATGGAGCAAAGGGGGCATCATTGGGATAATTCCACCGTCTTTAACATAGACTGGTATCTTGTCTAATCCTGGCGTAACGGTAATCACCCGACCATCCCCGACAAAGGCACCGGTATAAAAATCGTACCATTTACCTTTTGGCAAAATCACTTTCCGTTGCACCTGTCCAGTAAACATGGGGGCAACAAGTAAGTACTCGCCGGCCATGTACTGATCTTTAATTTCTTTGGCTATAGCTTCAGCGTAAGGATTTTCTTCTAAATTAACATTGGCCTGTTCCTCTATTTTCAATTCTTGTTTGAAGCCGTCTTCCAGATTCATTGCCCTAAACGGGGGTGTGCCTTCAAAATGATATTTTGCAAATTCGGTATACCAATAAGGCATCATCCTCATTCTTAATAAAGCATATTCTTTTACCTGTCTTTCTACATCGGGATAAGTCCATGGCTTAGTACCGCTAGCCCAGGCATTGATCATTGCCATGGGTGAAAAAACGTTAGACTGGAATCTTCTTAACCACTCTTCTCCTGTTTTGGACGCCCTTACTTCAGGCGTCCATAAAACACCTGCAAAACCACTGTTGATCAGCGCGGTGATGAAATCTTCGTGATTATAATAATCGTTATAGATTACGTATGGGAATGAGGTGCCCCCGCCATTGCTTGCCCTGACCAGACCAAATGTACGTTTATTCCTGTTTTTGAACATTTCTGCAGAGTAGCGCTGCATTAGCAGACCATAAGTTTGGCGCATCTGTTCTGCACTCGTCCCTGAGGGAAAAGTGGCTAAATCCGGCCATAAATAATGATCATAGCCATCTACTTCATCGATTTTATAGCCGCTTATGCCAATATCTACCTGATCCTGCTGCAATTGGCGAAAGAAAAGGTTTTGCGCTTTTGGTAAGGTAAAATCCGGGACTGCGCCCAACCAAACAGTGTGTGAGGCTGTCAAAGGCTTAATATCATCATAAAACGATGCTTCAGGGGAAACATAAGGATTGATCCAAAGATTTAACCTAATGCCTTTGGCTAACATACTTTTTACAAAACCAGCTGGTTGGGAAAACCTGTTCTTATCCCATGTAAATGTTCCAGGATAGGCCTTACTTTGCCAACCTGGTTCCAAGCCCACAAAATCCAATGGATAGCCTTTTTCTTTAAAGCTATTGACTTCTTTTTCTACATCTGCTGCAGTGGAGTGTGTCATTACCCTTTGAGTAAAACCTAAACCCCATCGCGGGGCAAATAACCACCTCCATTAAATAAATTATATCTTTTAACAGCATCCAAAGGCCTCGGCCCGCCAAAAACATAAATTTCTACACCAGGTGCGGGGACTAAAATTTCTACTTCATCGCCGTTGTTGCGCGAGGACCAGCCTTTATCAGAATTTCTATCTTTTGGTACTGGAAAATTTTTACTGTCTTTTCTCATAGTGGTACCTGCCCAAACCTTAATGTACCTAGCCGAATTGATAAAGACTCCATAGCCATTGGATGAAATATAAAAAGGGGTCGGTGCATGTGTACGTCCGTTATCCTTACCACCATAATGATCTACATGCAATTCTAATATCTTACCACGTTGATGCACGGTCTGGAAATTCAAGCCGAAACCATATAGCTGTTCCGTCTTATCCAGCGGAATCCGTAAGTATGTTTTGCCATCACTAACCTGTGCTATCACCGGCTGATTTGCAAAAGGAAATACCGTTGTGCCTAGTCTGTTTAATGATCCATGATTAGGTTTGGCGCCTGAAGCTTTTAAAAGATCGTAAGGTTCCGGCGTACCAAATACACCTTTCCATACACCTTGTTCAACTTCTTTCCATATTATTTCCTGTGCTTTCAGGTTAAAATGAAGGCTAAGCAGAAAGGCTGTAAAAAGTGACAGTTTTATTAACTTCATAAGAATATAGTTGACAGGCAGGAACTGGAGAAATTAAGCATAGGCATATTCTTTGGCCGTGCAGGCAGTGAAATAGCAATAGGGTAACTGACCGGACGCACTAGCTCCGGTCAGTTACGGAAAGTCTAGAATGAGGGGGCAAGCGCTGCTCCAAAAACATGAACAATTCCATTTGTAGCGACATAACCCGCGCTTCTATCGTTTGTTCTATTGTTATGTACAATTGGCGCCTGGTCACTATTGTTCAATATTTTTAGATAGAAAATTCCATTTTCATCAAAGCCTTTGCCATTATTAAAATACCCCAGCATTGATGATTTAGACAGGACAGTGTTTGCAGGCAAAAGTGATTTTACAGCTACGTTATCGGCATTGAGGTTATCGAAATTATATTTCCCCTGACCGATCAGGTAGAGGAAATAATTCTTAACGTCTTCTTTGGGATAATCGCTCCATTTGGTTGCAGGCTTAGTTATCGGCAAGCCCGTAGTAGGATTAACACCTGTAACTATTGGGTAATCGAACCAAAGACCTGCTGTCGGAATGTTACTGGTCGTCACAGTTACACCATTGGTTACTTTAGTTGGCAGTACCCGAACGCCAACATTATGCAAGAACAGAAAGGTACGATCACTTTTTTCATATTCTGCAAGGTCTATACCAGCATATTCCAGGCCGAGCTTCATGTATTTAAAAACTGTATCGGTAGGGTCGCTAGCCATGCCGGTACCCGTAGCCCGGTCTTCCAAAAACTTGCGGGCCGATACGCCAATATTGGGATCAAGTGTTTTTTTGACATAATCATAGTCTTTCTGACGTTCCAGGCCGAACATTTTTCCACAGCCGCTTTGGCTGATTGCGATCAAAGACAATAAGATCGAAGGCAGTATTCTATTTTTAAAAACTTTCATTTTCATATTATTTTAAACCTGCAATATTGTGCAGGCCGGTATAAAAATCAATTATTACTCACCATAACCAGGATTCTGAACCAATTTCCTATTGGAGTTCATAACTGCCCTGCTCAGTGGCCAATAGGAACGGCGAGTATCCGTAAAGCCCACAATATCTGTATTTCCATTTCTCAGCTGGCGGTCTTTGAGTACGGGATCCATAATTTCTTTCACTTTGTCTGTTCTCACCAAATCAAACCAGCGTTTACCTTCGCCAATGAGTTCATATTGACGTTCCTCCAAGATGGTATTTTCCATTGCTGCGCGAGAATTTACCTTAGTATCTGTTACCAAATACTGGTCTACATTGGCTCTTTTTCTCACGAAGTTCAAATACTTGAGGGCATTGGGCAGATCATTGTTCCCATTAAGTGCTTCTGCGTACAGCAAATAGATGTCCGAGAGTCTATACATCGGCAAGTACACGGCTGTATTCTGATTGTAATATAAATTTAATTCTGCAGTTGGTATTGCTGCAGTCTGGTTTGCCGGACTGGGATAGAATTTTAAGAAACGGTCCCTATTGTTGAGGGCAGGATTTGCAACAGCATAAACATCCAATGTTTGTTTCGGTCTGATATCGTTGGTATGTACCGCCTGAGTCTGTGGCAGGAAGTATTTTGCATACAATAAAGGATCAACCTGAAATATTTTATTATTTGGTGCATAAGATACAATTGTACAAGCACAACCATTTTTAGCAAAATCCCAATGCAATGACCAAATACTTTCTATGCTTGACGCTGGGGAAGTAAATATACTTTTCCAACTCGCTGTTGGTTCTAAGTTTATATCAGATGCTCCGGCATAAAGTGCTCCTTTTGCATTCCTTGCTTTAAATAAGTTGGTTATCCAAACAATTGCATTTGTGTAATCTTTTTTCCACATATAGGCATCGGCCAAGGTTGCACATATAGCGGCTTCATTAATATAATAAACTGATGCACTCTGATTTTTAACGGTCAGATCATAAGCCGTTTTTAAATCTTTAATGATCACATCGTCCAAAATCTGTGAAGCTTTAGCCCTTTCCTTCTCAGCGGCTACCTGACTATCCTCATAGGGCTCCAGCCAAACAGGAGCATCACCCCAAACCCTAACCAGATAAAAGTAGCACATTGCCCGCATAGCATAACATTGTGCCAGATTTGCATTGACCAAAGCCGGGGTTACATTATTATCCAAAGCCGTTACCCCTGGGATATATTTAATATTGTAGTTCGCTCTTGAAATGACTGTATAGAGTCTCGACCAATCTGCAAATGGATTATCTGTGGTCAGCGCATTCATTGCTACCTCTGTTGAATAGGTGTTGGTATAAGATATAAAACGGTCAAAATTATCTGACCGAAAATCCCCCCAATAGTGATAACGGTCATTAAACTGTGTTTCACCAACCATTGTTAACTGAAAAGCGGAATACATACCGGCCATGGCCGCGTCAATATCATATTTAGATTTATAGAATTTATCTGTTGGCACCTGTGAGGCAGGCTCTTCGGTAAGAAATTTTTTGCAACTTCCCAGGGTAAGGAGTAGCATGAAAATGCAGGTATATTTTATTGTTTTCATAATTACTTATTATAAACTGATGTTTAAGCCAAAACCGAATTCTCTTCTTTTTGGATATTTCCCTGTATCATCTCCAGGGGTTAAAGGATTAGAAGTACTAAATTCCGGATCATATCCTTTATAGTTTGTCCATGTCAGTAAATTCGTTCCGTACACAAATGCCATTACCCCCTTGAGATAAACTCTTTTTGCCAAAGCCGGATCCATATTATAAGATAGCCTGGTACTGGCAAGCCTGATAAAAGAACGGCTTTCCAAGTAAGCACTATTGCCATTTGCTTTTAAATTCCCGCGGGATGGCCGGTTTGGATAAAATGGATATTTTGCAATATCTCCCTGTTTTTGCCAGGAGTTGTATAGTACATCCGGGTTACCAGGACCAGTATTTGATGGATTGTTTGCATTGTATAACAAGGTATTGTATACCTCTCCACCAATTGATGCATTGAAGAAAACATTCAATGAAAATCTTTTGTAGGTAAAGGTATTACCAAATCCCAGGTTAAACTTAGGCTGTGCATTACCAATTACATGACGGTCTCCATCATCTATTAAGCTATCTCGTTTCACGTTAGCCCATTCGGTATCCCCTCCAACAAATTTTCCTGAAGGATCATACATATTGTGAATGGTACCACTGTAAGGTTGTCCATTGAAGGTATATTGGGGTTTTCCATTTACGTATAAAGGCTTATTGTCTGCTCCCAATACAACGGTCAATTTATCCCAATTGTCATTATAGGCATTTGATTCATTCCATTGATAAACACCTAAGTTTTTCCATCCGTAAAAATCCCCAATTTTTCCACCTTCCTGAACATACCATTTATTACCGGCGATAAATGGAACCCCACCTGCAAGTTCTTTAATGGTACCTCTTTCAAAATAAATGTTTGCATCAACATTCCATGAAAAATTCTTTTTAGCTATCGGTGTAGCCGAAACGGTAAATTCGACCCCTTTATTAACAATAGAGCCTAAATTAACAATAACTGTTGAAAAACCCGTTTCTTTAACCAGCTGCCGCTGATATAGCAGGTCTTTCGATTCTTTTTCATAAAGTTCGCCTGTAAAATTCAATCTTCCCTTAAAGAAGACAAGGTCCAAACCTAAGTTTTTTTGGATTCCGGTTTCCCATTTGATAAGGTTATTCCCGATGGTGGCATTGTAGGATGCCCCACCTACCCCATTATAATTTCCGTCGAACTGTACTTTTGTGATGGCACCATAATCATCGATCTGATCATTACCTACACGGCCATAACTTGCACGGATTTTTGCATCATCAAGAAAAGGCTTAGACCAGTTCATAAATTTTTCTGCAGAAAAACGCCAGGCCATTGAACCAGAATAAAAGGATCCGCGCTTGTTCTCCGGGCCGAACCTTGACGAACCATCATTGCGATACACTGCACTTGCATAGTACCTGCTTTTATAATCGTAGTTTGCCCTTGCAAAAATAGCCTGATTGGTATTTGCAGTACCGGTTGTATAGGATTTTGAAGAAGTAAGGTAAGCCGGTAATGTAACCATAATCTCCTCGCTTGCCGTATTCAGATACTCAAGATGAAATAAATCCTGTGTTCTGCGAATGGCATTTGCCCCTAATGTTGCACTTACATTGTGATCTTTAAATGTTTGGCTGTAGTTAAAATAGGTTTGGGCCTCATACCTGAATTTCTTTTCCAATTCATTTATACCACTATTGGTGTCACGGCCGGCACTTACATATCTCGGCGCAAAAAAGGTATATTGAGGGGTTTCATAAGCTAAATTAAAAAGCGTAGTCCATCTAATGTGCTTGGTAATATCAAAATCCAATTGATTGTTAACCTGTGCAGAAAAAGTTTCCGTTTTGTTCGTTTCATACAATGCATTTGCAACAGGATTTCTTTTTGAGCCGATGTAACTTGTTAATGCACCATCCGGATAATAGATCAAGGAGAATGCGGGTCTGTCAAAAATAACGTTTACGGTTCTGGCGATTGGTATTTCGTTCTTGTTTTGATAATACAAGGAAATGTTGGTTGTGTATTTAAGGGTTGGCAACGCCTGATAAGAGATATTTAGTCTTGTTTGAAGCGATTTGGCAAAACTATTGATTACAATAGACTTATCATCAATGTAGTTTACGCTGGAATAATAATTGAATGTTTTAGATGCCCCTGCCAAACTCGCATTTATCTGATTGCGCTGCCCCGTATTTCCCAACAGTAAATCTTGCAGATCATTATCGGAATTAAAAGAAACGTTTAATGAATCTGTATTTGAGCCAGCAGTTGCTGTGCCTCCGGCTTGTAACCTTCTAAATGCCCGAACTTCCTGAGAATTACTTTGTGGGAGCTTATGTGCCAGTCTACCAAAAAGGTGTGTGTACTGGAGATCAATCCTAGGTTTACCTTCAATACCTTTTTTTGTTGTAATCAAAATTACACCATTTGCTGCCTGAGCACCATATATGGAAGCAGAAGCCGCGTCTTTTAAGACCTCAATGCCTGCAATATCCAGGGGATTGATATTTCTGCCATTGTCCGTAATCACTCCATCAACTACGTATAATGGACCTGCGCCGCCATTTAACGTAGTTACCCCTCTAATCTGAATGGTTCCCTCAGCACCTGGACCGCCATCGGTTGTAACTGTTACCCCAGATGCTTTGCCCTGTAATGCACTCAACAAATCTGTGGGCTGTCTCTCCTGAATATCTTTCGCCGAAACGGATGATACTGCAGAGCTGAGATCACTTCGTTTAACTTTACCACCAAAACCGATTACAACGACTTCATCCAAGGCACTTGAAGTTTCTTCGAGGACGACATTTATCGTTCCTGTTACGGCCTTCTTTTCAACGGTAGTATAACCGATCAGATTAAACTGCAGAATGGCATCAGTAGCTACCGAAATGGCGTATTTCCCTTCATTGTCCGTTGATACTCCCCCGGTCTGATTTTTTACCCTGACTGTTACACCTGGCAGGGCTGACCCGGTACGGTCTTTTACAGTCCCGGAAACCTTTGCCTGTGCAGAAACCTTACCAATGCTAATCAAAGTCAGTAGACATACAATTATCATAGTACTTAGGATAACCGGATGTACGGAAAAATTTTTTGTAAATTTTCTTTTCATATCTATTAACTAAAAGTTATTTGAAAGTGGACTAGATAGAGATTCCCATCTATTGGATGGGCTGCGTTCAACAGATTGTTTGTAAAACGCCAACGGTCCTTGGACCTAGGGTAATTTTGTCTACTCATACGATTTAGTTTTCTATTTGGTTAATGCAATTAAAGGATAAAGCAAGGATTAGTTGGTATAAAAATTGGCGAAACATTCAACTATTTTGGCAAATTCTTAAGTGAGATTTCGAAATATCTTTCTGGTGGATAAAGATTGTGATTACCGCTGCCAGCTATTGGCAGTACGGAAGTCGGCGGTCAAGAGCGGTGTAAATCAAAAATTCCCGGCTGGGTAACCATGACAAAATAGCTTTTCAATAGCCGGATTATAATGCTAAACCCAGCCATTGAAAAGCTTCTTTTTAAAAAAGTCCTAGAACTAGACGGTGTGCCCCGATGGTTGAAGGCTGTAAAGCTGACCTTTAGCACAGCTGTATCCAGTGGTAAACCCATTGGATATGAAAAGACATTGACATGTCTAGGCAGCCTGCTGCAATAATTCTTTATTTATCAACACCAGAAATCAAATAGGTTTTACCTTTTCTAACTTCCAGGCTGTAAAGGTAGGATTGTTTTAGGTTTAGGGGCTGCAGCCCGGTTTTGGCATGATCAAGGTAATCTGTTTGTACTATAGGAGATAAACTACTATTTTTCAGCCCTGCATTGGCATTGCTGATTTTGATTTTATTAAATGTCCTAATGGTACACTTTCCGCTCCTATTCGCCTTAATGGAAGCAGTTTTGAGTTTACCATTTACCCATTGTATCTCTACGCGATAATCTCCCCTTGCCTTAATTCCTGCTATCCTTCCTGAGGGCCATGCATCTGGAAGTGCAGGGAGTAGCACCAGTTCTCCGTAGTGGCTCTGCAATAACATTTCTGTTATGCCTGCGGTTGCGCCGAAGTTACCGTCAATCTGAAAAGGGGGATGTGCATCAAAAAGATTTGGATAGGCACCGCCGCCACTCATCTGTCCTTTAGGAGAGAGCGGATCGATATAATTTAGTGCAGAAAGCAGTACCTGATGAGCATGATTGCCATCCTGAAGGCGAGCCCACCAATTGGTTTTCCATGCCATAGACCAACCGGTACTTACATCACCACGGTGAATTAAGGACTGTTTTGCGGCAGAAGAAAGTGCCGGGTTCTGGTAAACATTGATCTGACTGGCAGGATAAAGACCATAGAGTTGTGAAATATGTCTATGCTGATCATTAGGGTCATCCCAATCCTGAAACCATTCCTGTAGTTGCCCATATTGACCGATTTGGTAAGGATATAAGCTTGCTTTGGCTTGTTGGAGCCGCTCCACAAAGTCACTATCTTTCTTTAGAACTTTTGCTGCTTGTATGCACTGCTCAAAAAGTTCGCGGATAATGGACATATCCATGGTAGAGGCAATGCTCAATTGATATTCTTTACCGTTGATCTTCGCTGTATTTTCCGGGGAAGTAGATGGATTGGTAACCAAATAGCCCGTTTTAGCATCTTTAACTAACCATTCCAACATAAATTCGGCAGCACCTTTCATTAAGGGATATCCCGTCTTTTCCAAAAAAAGTGTATCATTGGTATACAGGTAATGTTCAAACAGATGGGTACTGAGCCAGCCCCCTGCCATTGGCCAGCAGGTCTTTCTGGGCATTTCCCGCTCATCCTTATCAAAAGCGCCGACCGGCGAGGTTTTAGCCCAGATGTCCGAATTGTGATGTGCCACCCAGCCTTTACCGATATCGTAGTTTATTTTGGCTGTTAACGCCCCATTGACCGAAAGGTTTTTGATCAGCTTAAACAAAGGCTGGTGGCATTCGGAAAGATTCGTGTTTTCAGCCAGCCAATAGTTCATTTCAGTATTTATATTTGTAGTATAGTTACTACCCCATGGAGGTTGCACCAGATCATTCCATAGTCCCTGCAGGTTTGTCGCCTGTCCTCCTTCCCTCGAACTGGAGATTAACAGGTATCGCCCATATTGATAATAGAGCGCCAGTAAATTCTGATCAGTAAGCTGGTTATTTTTAAACCGCCGCAAGCGTTCGTTGGTAGGCAATTGATCTAATTTTGGATTTTGGCCACCAAGCTCAAATTTTACCCTGTTAAAAAGGTGCTGGTAATCTTTCAGGTGATTCTTATAGATCAGGATATCTCCTTTTTTAACGGCTTTCTCCATACAGGCAATTGTTTGTATAGCAGTCTTTTTCCCTTCCAGGCCTGGAGACTTATTAAATCCATTAAAGCTTGTTGCACCAGTCAGATAGATGGCCACAGAGGTTGCCTTTGTTACGATTAAATTTGAATCTGTAGTTTTTACTATTCCGCCAACATTTACCGCTTTTACGCGAATCTGAAAGTCCATTCCTTCTTTTTCATCGTAAACAACCTGTTGCGGAAAATAATCCCTGGCAGCGACATACTTCGGGGCTTTACCGTTTAGAACGAGTTGTTGCTGGTCAGAACGTGAAACGTTAAATTTCAGTCTACTGGTCAAACCAGCACTAAAACTAATCGAATTTGCCTTACTGGCTGTTAATTTCACCACCAGGACCTGATCGGGATAGCTTATATAGGTTTGCCTGGTATAGTTGACACCCTTTACGGTATACCTGACCAAAGAGACCGCTGTGGCAAGATCAAGCTCCCTATGATAATTGGTGAAGGGGTATTGTTATGATCAAATTCAAGAAATAGGTCACCCATGGGAAGGTACCTTGCCGAGTAAGGTCCCTGCATTTTGCTCCAGAGCGCCGTTGCCAACAAATAATCTCCTTCCGACATCGCTTTTCTAACCTGAGGGAGCAGGGCCGGTCCTTCTGGATTGTTTCCTGCATCGGGGTACCCTGACCAGAGGGTACTTTCATTTAACTGTAAACGTTCCCGATGTACATTTCCGAATACCATGGCCCCCATTTTCCCGTTCCCTAATGGCAGTGCCTCCTCCCAAACTCCCGCTGGCTGATTGTAGCATAGTTTTAAAGGGGCGAAATTGTTTTCTGGGCACTGCTAGCTAAAGTTCCAAAACATATCAGGCACAAGGCCAGTTTAAAGGTTAAAAAAGTTCTTTTTTTACTTGTCGTCATCATTTGAGGTTTTAATATAACAACTTATTTAGCTACAGGATATATTTTTGCACCGAAACGGACTGCTGATTTTCTGCAATATCATTTTTGAACTATCTAAAGGATCAGAGGACATTTTTATTTAATAGCTGCTTTTGCAGTCCGGAATCCGTTCTAAACGGCGAAGCAGGCAAACCAGCGGCATTGAAAAGATTAGGCCTGCAATAATTTTCCCAGGCAAATCGGACTGCTACCGGTTTTTTGATAAGCTTGCTGAAAACCCAGATTTCATCCCCTTTAATCACGGCCTCAGCGGGAAGGAAAGAATGGTTACTACCTGCAATAGTAAATGCGGCAAGTTTATCGGAGTCCTTAACCACGAGCCCTTCAGCATATTTAAAACGCAGGATGATGGTATCGGCATTGATTTTCATTGACCGGTATATTGGACCTGAAAAATTTGGTCCCGACAGATGATAAGTTTTGGACAGGGCAGCAAGTCCAAGTCTTCTACCTGGCACCTCTTTATTCCTGGGATGAATATCCAATGAATCACTCACATCGGTAATCACCGCCATTGCGGTTCTTGGTACGGAGCGTAAGGTGAGCAGTTGGGCCTCCCTTATTTCCGGAAGCTGTTTATAGTGCATGGCAATCTGAACAAAATAAAAAGGGAATTTGGATTTGCGGTCCTTTCTCCACGAACGGATCAACTCAGGAAATAATTTCCTGTACTGATAGGCCCTGTTGGTATTGGCTTCTCCCTGGTACCAGATTACGCCCTTGATGGTGAAAGGTATAAGTGGTGCAATCATGCCATTGTAAAGCTTCGTTGCCGATTTTTGACTCTGAGCAGGCTCTATCGGCTTTTTCGGTACTGCAATAGCTGTATCTGCCTGCCGTTTCCACTGTGTTAATGTCTTCTCATAGACCTCCAATTTATTTTTATACTGATCTACTTCTTTGTTATAATCAGTTAAAATAGCTGAAAGATCAGCATTATTTTCCAATGTTTGCTTTTTGACCCATGATTCGGCCGGTGTGGCTCCCCATGAAGAATGGATCAAACCGATTGGACAGTTCAATTTTTTGGTCAATGTGACCGCAAAATAATAGGCAACTGCGGAAAAATTACCTGCTGTTGCCGGATTACAACTTTCCCAGTTTCCTGTTACGTTTTTCTGCGGGCTTTGCGCTACGGTTTGGGTTACTGTAAACATCCTGATCTGGGGGTAATTGGCTTTGATGATTTCGTTTTCATAATCTAAGACCCCAGTTTTCCATGCTGTCTTTTTTTGTAGCGGAAATTCCATGTTTGACTGACCGGAGCAAAGCCAGACTTCTCCTATAAGCACATTTTTGATTTCCAACTGATTTTTTCCATTGATAGTTAATCGGTAAGGTCCACCAGCCTTAGGTGTTTTAAGCAAAACCAGCCATTCTCCTTTACTATCCGCTTTGACCCTGAGTTGTCTATGGTCCCAGCTACCATTAACGTGCACAATTTCTCCTGGATCAGCCCAGCCCCATATCGATACGGCTTTTTGTTGTTGAAGCACCATTTGATCGGCAATTATAGCAGGTAGTTTAACATTTGCGTGAACGATGACAGGCAACAAAAACAAGAGCGGGATTAAAGAGTTGGTTTTCATAATGGTTAAACTTGATTAAGATCTTTATATTCACTAATATATTATCCAACAGGCAGACAGCGCTATCAATTGTAATCTAAGGACCAAATGTTCAGGGCGGAGGATCATTTGCTTTGTGGTTCCTACGGCTATTGTCCATCTGACTGCCCAAAAGCGCTTCTTTGTCTTAAACGGGTTTGGGTATTCGTCTTAAAGGTTATTAAATCCAATAGATCGGTTACTATATTATTTAATTTGCAACTAAGTGATAATCCTTTGAGATTTACTCTCCTGAATTACCCATTTAGTCAACAAAATTGACATTGGGGATATTTTCTTCACGCATTGGATTACCTGTCCAGGCTTCCTTTCCCATCCTACAGCAAAAGGGTATAGTCGTGGCTAAAACTAAGCCAATAATGTTTAATATCCTGCATATATGATTGACTAATGAGCATCTATTTAATCCTAATTTGTACTAGCCATTTATAATTAAGATTGGCTTGAAACCCAATTCTGCTAAAGCGGGTTATGAGATTGTATTCGTTTTTTCCAATAATCGTTTTCCTGTTTTACCAGAGTGAAATGAAGGCCGCAACGAAACGGGTGTTTCCTCAAAAATGCAGGAACAGCATTAAACTGGACATTAAGGTTTACTCTTTTGCAGCCTTTCGTAAAGCAAGAACAGGGTTGAATGAATTACAGGCAGAGGGTGGCCAAACAAGAGAGCGAATCATACACCTTCGTGTGTTTTAAGACCAATAGCAGCAAGGGTGATAATCCCACTAATTAAAAAATAAGACATAAACATTTTTTCTACAATGACTAAAATGCTGAATTTAATCCGGATTACTACATTTACTACGATGCCAAATGGCCGAAAGCTGCAACGCGGCGACAAGATCAGATTTGAGTACTGTATCAAAAACATTAGTGATGCCGTCATCAGCAATATCTGTATCAACAATGAGTGGGATGGATCACAGGTTGAAGGAATAACCATCGATCCAGGATATTGCCAAACAATAACCGTGACCTATTTCCTGACCAAAGAGGATGAACAAACAGGGATCATTCGAAACACTTCAATTGTTTCCGGCAGAACCCCGACAGGAGAAATTATTACAGAAACCTTAACAGGACTGAATATCATTAATTAAGTCCTTGCAAGGGAGCGAGAAATTCCTTTAACATTGTGATCAATAGAGCCAGCATCGAGTTTTACATTCCTTATCCACTTATTGCCGATATTGACTTTGGAAGTTAACATAAATAAGGCCGCCAAACCAAAGGCGGCCTTCCAAACTAACCACAATCAACTAACCCAACCTGTATTTTGGATTAAATTAAAGTTTCTTTCTATTTATATCGCCAGGGCCTGGCTTTGCATATAATTTTTCTTTCAAGCTAACAGGTATAAACACTCATCCCCTATCCACTTCACTTCATTATCCTTACCACCTAGCCCTCATCCCACATCGGGCATATCCATCAAGGTAAAATCTATTGGTCTGTAATACTTTCCCGTGGGCATCGCCTTAGTAAATACAATTCCTGTATAAACAACACTCAGGTTTTTCAACATTACGTTCCAAAATTATGGCTTTAATCGTTATCAAGGGATAAAATCCTAAATAAATAGGTGTAAAAATCTTAATTAAAATTTAAGACATGGCTACTCCACAGCAAACGACTGGGCGCATCAGACTAGTCTTATAATAAGAAGGCTTTAAGATATGTCCGGTCAGGGCTACGAAGCGGATTATTTCAATCATATAATGAACTCAGTCCGCATGTTATTATCTTGGACTACCATAAAAGAACCGTTGCTAGCTGTAGAGAAATCTATTTTAAGAGACCATCATTCAAAATTAATAGCTCAACCTTTTGGCTACCAAACAGGTATGCGTAGTTTATCGATTAATCCAGCCTAAGTTTTTTTTTGCGCTAAAAGACAAATTTACAGAATCATTTCTCCGTATTAAGTTTAAAATAATTGTCCCACTTATTTTGTCCCACGTTGTCAAAACCATAGTTTGATTCAACATCATATTTTCTATTTTCCAAAGTCATTTGCATTAGAATTGAATCAAATATCTTTTTCATTTCTACGGTGAAATCCTTCTTATAGTAAACATGCTTTTGAAGAGTATGCTGCAATTTATTAGCATAAATAAATCCAATATCAGCATGCCCTTGTTCATGATTTAACAACCTCAAATTTTTATACTTAGTATTGAAATCAAAGTAAGATTCTGCTGTATCTAAAAAAAGCCTAACATCAAAGTCTAATTTAATTCTATTCTTAACAACCCCTCTTACCCTATAGTAGTAATTGAGATGATACCAAGTTTTAGCATCAAACTTAGCGCTTAATGGTTTATCATTTTTAAACGCATCCCAGGTTAAATGTATCTGTTTAACCTTATTTTGTCCATATGATGTCTTACAAACAAATAGAGTTAAGAACAGTAAAATAAAATTTCTCAAATGACAAATAGTTAAAGTTAACTTTTGGTTAATTTCTCCCCCCTTTCAACCACAATTAAAGCTGTAGAGCCAGTTGATCCGGCATCAACAAAGGAGTTCAAAATCGAAAAAAATTGTTTTGACAAATGCTGAATTAAAAGATGTAATTATTTTCTGCATTATGCCTGGGCAAAACAACAGAAGCACCTTCTATATTTGTTGTAAGTCGACTATTTTATTAAATTATCTAAAAGCTCGCTCTTGAACTTTCCGAGTTCAATATTACAGAATTTATTTAAGATCAATTTCGATGAGAAATTTTTGTCAAGCCACGCATCTAACCTTTTCATTTTTTCTTCGGTGTTGAAGTATTTTTTTCCATAGCCAATGCACTATGCACTATGCAAAATGAGCTCTTCCTTTTTGTGCTCGATCTTATACCTGCTCAATTCACGTGACAACAGTTTAACAACATTTCTTTTTAATTCTTCTTGTCTGGTATTACATGTATTGGTATTATACCATCGATAAGACAGGTGGTATGATGGTAAATTTGCGAGTTTGGTTATTTGTGCAAATCTGCACCAAAGGTCGTAATCATCTGTATAAATATAGCCTTGCCTGTACTTTAGCCGTTTCGCCAATTCTGTGTGCATAGTAACCGATGGATGTGCAAATTGATTTCTAAACCGTAAGCCCAATTGTATTAAATCATTTGACTCAAAAGTTTCAGCCAAACATACAATATCATCGTAGCCATCGCCATTAATATCTCCGACTCTGATCATCTCAATACTATATTTATTCAAGTCCTCATCTATGTAGAGTAAAGACCTACAAAGGTGATTTCAAATGTACCTCTCCTATTGTATCCAATAATGGCCTTATACCATAATGCTCTCTTATTGTATCTAATAGTTCGGTCATACCATAGTATTCGATAGCGGTAATAATATCAATACGGGTTAGCAAATCTTCCGTTTCTACCCCTTCAATATCAACATCTAAATGATTTGCTTGCGAGGCTGGAGTAATATTGACAATTTTGGCATTTTTTATAATCAAACGCATTTTATAAAAAAATTAAGTCTTTTTTTTCATAAAGGTAATACTGCATCAATACAGTAACATATATATTCTATCATTATAGCAACATTATGCTATAACATCCCATTTTATAACAATAATTTGCTATACAACTTAAGAGAATAATCTTATGGAAATTCCAGATCACAAAAAACCTAAATACTCAACGGCTTTGATATAAAGATCAAAAGATGCATTTCATTAGCCGGACACCTATTTAACTTCCACCTAAACTTATCAGATAATGAAATATCCGTAACAGCATTAAGCGGCTTTTTATATGTACTTACTAAGTATTCATGTATATTTAGTACAAATGTAACCCTATACTTTTACTACTTTGGACGAATTTATGGAGAAAACCAACGCGATTGCTATTGTCTTTGATGACCACCTTCTGTTTGCTGATTCTTTTTCGGCGCTAATAGAACGATTGGGATTTTTTAGTACCGTTAACAACCTTAATGATAAAAAAGAACTAACACATTTTCTGATAAAACGTTCGGATATTGATGTACCCATTTATTTGTTTTTGGATTATTATCTGAAAAATGAAAATTGCCTTACGCTCATCAATGAGATAAAACGTTTGAACAAACGGGTTATTATTATTGTAATAAGTTCAACTATAAGTCCAACAACGGTAACCAATATCCTTGACTATAAGCCGCAGGGATTTGTTTCCAAATCATCAGGGTTTAATACGATACTCCAATGTATGACCACTATCGCTTGTGGTAACCAATATATTTGCCCGGTAATTAGCGAAATTGTTGGGAATATCCGGTATATGAGAAAAGTACCTTTTACAGAGCGGGAACTAGAAATTTTACAATATTTTGCGCATGGATCATCTATTGCACAAACCGCAGAGAAAGTGCATCTTAGCAAACACACCATTGTAGCACATCGACGCAATATGATGTCAAAGGTAAATGTCAATTCCATTACGGAGTTATTGTCGTATGCTCGCGAACGGGAATTAATCTAACCATCACCTGAAAAAGATATAATTAAATACCTGATTAAAAATCAGATTTTGCTTTTTTTCAATCAAGTACAACCCCTAACTACACCTTGCTTCCTTGTAATCATTCAAAGAAAAAACGGTTACTATCAACTACTCAGGCAAAAAAAAGTAAAACTTGCGCAAAAAACACACCATGCAGATATTTGTTTTCACCTCGATCATGCAACGGATAAAACCTGCATATTGCTTACTCATAGGCCTATTGTTTTGCCTTTGTAATAACATTGCCAAAGGCCAGATTCAGCCAATTGAGCGAGAAGTACAAGGACTAGCTTTCATCAAGGATAGTGTTAAGATGGTTAACAGTTTAAACCAACTAGGAACACTTTACCGTAGCAGAAACGTTGACAGCTGTTTTTACTATGGAGTAAAGGCCAAGCGTATGGCAACTAATTTACATTACCAGAAAGGGCAAACAGATGCAGACCAATTGATTGCCTATGTTTTTTTTAAACGAGGATTATATGCAGAATCACTAAGATTATTAGGTAAAACATTACCACATTATCAAGCACTCGATGATACCGAAAAAATTATTAGGGTGTATTTAGATATGGTCGAAGTTCTGAATAAGGGTATTTCCGATAGGCAAAAAATTAAATCGCTTTTGCAAAAGGCCATCCAAACTGGGAAAAAGCTAGAGAAGGATAGCATTATGACTGAGGTATATATGAGCTATTGTAACCTGAATTCTAAACTTTCTACAGATAGTATCGATTACTATTTAAACAAATCCAGAGAAATTGCACGTAAGTATAAAGATGATCGAATGCTAATTTACATTCGGCTATGGGAGGCGCGCTTATTGATTTTAAATAAAAAAAAGCAGGTAGCACTACCGCTTATAAAGCAATTAATATCAGATTCAAGGCGTATTAACAACCCAACTTTAGAAATCAATTCGCTCTTTTTAATGACAGGATATTACGACGACCAGCCTAAAATAGCACTTGATTATTTTTATCAGGCTTACAAGGTGGCACAAAAAAGTGGAAACAGATCTATAGAAATCTATGTCTTAAATAATGCTTTAGAAGTTGCAAATCAATTAGGAGACAAAGACGAGATCATCAATGTTCATCTCGATTTGGAAAAGGCAATGTCAGCAGACTGGGAAAGATCTAAAAAATTCATCAGTGATTATGTACGGTATAATGCCATAGAGGACGACAACAAACTATTAAATGCTAAAAATGCACGACGAGCTTTGTGGTTGCTGATTGTCTCCTCTTGCGCAGCCATCATTGTGCTTATCATCTATCTAATCATGCTCCGCAAGGATAAGAAATCGAAAGCTCAGGTAGATGCGCTTAACAACGCTGCAAATATGCAAATTATCGCTATGGAGGAAGCTAAACACCAGGCCGTTAGGGAAGAACAACAGCGGCTTGGACAAGACCTTCATGATGGTCTTGCCTCTTCTATTGCTGCTATCAGGCACCAATTAGAGGTATTATTGATGGATACGCATGACATTGCTTTAAAAAATAAGTTGGGTGTACTCTTGAGGGAAACAGAAAATGCCTACAAAGCAGCCCGAAACAAAAGCCACGAATGGTTCAGTTCTACTAACGACCAACAAGAACAACTTTTTGAAGAACAAATTAAACTACTTACAGATAATTTCTTGCCCGAAAGTCGCTACAATAAGGATATTCATATTGACGGTAGTTCATTAATAGGCGTTGATTTGGATACACGAATTGCATTACTACGTATCATTCAAGAGGCGATCACCAATATTATCAAACATGCCAGGGCTAACCATGTAGGAATCTTAATTTATGAGGAAGAAGGTAATCTCATTTTAACGATCAATGATGACGGGATAGGGTTAAATGAAAAAAAATCCAGCAATGAAAAATCAACTATAGGCTTGCAATCCATCCGTCGCCGGGTTCAATCCTTAAATGGTGAAACTAAAATACATTCAGATTCGAAAGGCACTGAAATAATCGTGTCTATCCCATTAGTATTATGATAATGCCGTACTGAGCTTATTTCTATTGGTTACTGCTAATTTAGGCTAAGTAATACTCAAGTACCAGTTCTTTTGCAAATAGCGTAAGGTGACGAACAAATAAAAATATTGAAATCAGAAAAAGGATCTTTGAAACTTTTCTACAGAAGTAATGAATGTCGATTTAAAAATTAATTCATTTATTATAAAATGCATTTGACTATAAAAAATGCTAAGCTTGTACATGTTGATCAATCAGTTTTTACCAATAAACAGTTTGTCGCTTTTTAATGCCAGAAATTAAAAAAGATTAGGGATGTCCATATTACCATAAATGGAATTATCCCGAAGTTGGCCTTATGTTTTCATCCTAAGTATCACTTCGGGGATAATTCCAGTACAAAAAATGAGAACCTCCTCTTGCTGAAAAATTTTTAACCAGAATTAGCTCAATGACCGTAGCCCAAAATCATCAGATGGTTGACGAACAACCAAAAGACTTAACAGCCTAAAACAAATTTTATTAATCAATGTATAAAGATCTCCTCGAGTTTCTTGATCAATGCTTCCCCTCTCAAATCCTTGGCGATTATTTTTCCTTCCGGATCGACCAACAGTGAACTGGGTATCCCATAACTCCATAATAGGCTGCAATTTCATTTTTGCTACCCTTCAAATCGGAAAGTTGTGTCCAGGGAATATTATCTTCTTCTATTGCCTTTTTCCACTTTTCCTCATTATCGTCAAGCGAAATGCCCACTATAGTGAATTTTTTGTCTTTATATTTATTATAGGCTTTTAATACGTTTGGATTTTCTGCCCTGCAGGGTCCACACCAACTTGCCCAAAAATCAATGAATACATATTTACCCTTGAACTCAGAAAATGTAACCTGTTTCCCGGTATTGTCGCTCTGGGTAAAATTCAATACAGGACTGCCGATTTCACTGCGTTTGAGTATAGCTAACCGCTTGGATAAACGCTGGCCTTCCTGGCTAGCTTTTATATCCTCTCCTAACTGACTGTATACCTTTAGTATATCTTTGTATTCACCCAATGTCGCCAAATCTGTTACCAGGGTTAAACTAAATGCACTTTGGGGATGTGCTGTTATATAACTGTCGGCGATAGCTTGCCTTTGCATATTCAACTCCTGAATCCTTTGTTCCAATGCCAATTGTTCCTGCTTATCCACGTTGCCATATTTTTCAAATAAGCGCTTTGCCTGAGATAATATTGGTTCAAGCAATTTATTATAAGCTTCTGCTTCATCCTGGATTTTTGAGCCTTCGAGCCGGATATTGCTTAGTGAATCGATATGGCCATCAAGCTGCATATTTCCGGGTTCTACATAAACCCAAACTTTCCTTTTTGGAAAAGTGATCATAATTCTCTGGGCTTCGCTGACATTCCCCTTCCAGGTAAATTGATCAGCTTCCGCTTTAAGCTTGCTGATTTTAGCTTCTTTACCTTCATAATAGCTAATACTCAAATCGGCATCCCGTAAACCCCTAATGTTACCTTTTAGTTGCGCTGTTTGTCCATAGGCGATACTGACAAAACCGAATAGCCCTACGATGGCCAGAATTTTATTTATTTTCATAACAATACTCGTTTAATGGTTAATTAAATATTTCAGCTAGTTTTTTATCCATTGCCCCATCATCCTCTCCATTACCACCATAACGGCCGATGATCATTCCATTTTTATCGATCAGTATTTTGGTAGGCAAACTATGGATACCGTAACCAGATGAAATGTCATCAGATGTATCATAACCACTGGGTGTTCTTTTGAGTCCTCTTAAAACATGTCTCCAAACGGCAATATTATCCTGAGCAACAGCTTTCTTCCAGGCCTCTGGGCTTCCATCGTCATCAGATACCCCAATAATTTCCAAACCTTTTGTTTGATATTTATTATAGAGGCTAAGTAAGTGCGGATTTCCCTTCCTGCAAGGCACGCACCACGAAGCCCAGAAATCTACAAGAACATATTTTTTCCCTTTAAAATCTGCAAGGCTCAACTGCTCACCATTAATATCGCTTTTGGCAAATACTTTAGCCATACTTCCAGGTGAACCACTTTCGAGTTCAAGAATTTCCCGGTATATCTCTTTCCCAGATTTGCTTTCCTTGATCTTTTCCGTCCATTTATTGTAAATAGCTTTAGCCTGCAAAACTGGAAATGCATTCATTTTAAAACGCATGAGGTATGGTGAAAGGTAAGAATCAGGATGCGAACTGATAAATGCCTGGTCTATTTTATCCATCCGGGCATTAAAAGGTTCAAATTGCTCTCGTATCGCCGCCGCCTTTTCATGGTCTTTTTCTTTTTTGTACGCAGCAAGTACAGGTTCCATCTCTTTCTTTATAAATGCCTTTTGCTGGTTCAAGGCTTCATATTCATCATTACTGACAGAACCTTTTAAAACCATTTGCTTAAAAGCACCATGGCTAATGGTCATCTCCATTGTAGCCGGTGTAATAAAAGCACTTGCTATATTGGGATCATCGATGCTGTTAATATTTTTAGAAGCGGCAAAACTCGCTATAACAGGTTCTGTTAATTTGCCTTTAAACAGAAAGTATCCATTGTGGATGGCAGCACTATCTATTTTGTAAGCTTCACCTACTGGATAAAAGAGGTAGATGTAGCCTGTTTTTTTATTGATGATTTTTCCCTTGATACTGAAATCCAAAGGTTTGCTTTCCTGGGCAAAGCCAGGCAAACTTAAGAATGCTGCCAGGCCATATAATAATAACTTCTTCATATCTTAGCTTGCTTAATTTTTACTGTATCCCGGATTCTGATCGGCTTTATCATTGTTCCTGAACTCGCTAGCTGGAAGAGGGAATATCAGTGAATTTGCAGATTTAATTATTGGTCTGATAGACTGAATCACAGGTAATGGCAGTCTTCTAAGAGCCAGCCAGTCCAATCCGTTCTCACCTACAAAATTTTTCATCGTTTCTTTAATAATTAACAGCTGTAGATCGGTTGGATTAGATGCTGCGTCAACAGCCGCAAAATCGGTGATACCTGCATGGCCCATAACAGTTTTCAGAAGTGTTTTTGCAGGAGCCAGATCAGCACCAGACAAGGTGATGGCCTCTGCCTGTAATAAATATGCTTCAGTTAAGCGAAATGCATAAGAATTAACAGATAAAGGGGTGAGCGCAATTGTGGCAGTATTACCTGAATAATATTTGGTAAACATATTCACTGTTGCCCCGCTTTTGGTAACAGGTTTAAAAGTCCACGCCAGTCTCGGATCATTTTGCATCATGCCAGCCAGACTTGGTGTTGCAACGTATTGAGCATAAAACTGATACTGGGTATATTTAAAGCTTTCAGTCGGAAAAGGCTGAACGGCTAACATTACTTCCTTGCTTTGAAAACCTTTTACCAAGAAAATATCCCTTGTCAGTCCTTCGAGTACAAACGGACCGTTTTTAATCACATCATCAGTCAAACTGATTACACTGGCATAGTCATTACCAATCCCACGATTAAGCAGTACCCGTGCTTTCAGCAGTTTTGCTACCCACACATTTGCATAACTTAATTTCGTATTTAATGTCGGTAAATCAGCAATCGCAATATCCAAATCGGCAATTATAGCGTCATAAGTTTGCTTAACGTTTGAACGTGCAAGGCTAATGTTGTCCGAATTCACAAAATCATTCCGAAGGATAATGCCATATGCACTGTTGACATCGCGGTATTGACCATAATGAAAAAGCAGTTCGGCATTTGCAAATGCCCTTAAAAACCTCGCCTCAGCCTGCAATTGTTTTTTAACATTCGCAGTAATGGTAATTACCGGTTCAATATTTTTTAGAAAACCGTTGGCAGCATTGACCAGATTATAACCATAGGTCCATTTTTCGCCAGTAGCAGCAGAACCGGGAGTAAAGGTAAAATCATTCAGTCCATCATTGTTCCGATTGGCCAGCAAACCACTTAGCTCAGAGGGGACAGTTTCGAAAGTGCGCATCCATTTTATCGATGGAATCTGGTTATTGTCCGTTCCTGAATTCGCAAAACGATAATAAACCCCATTGAGTACCGTAGCTGCACTTTTCGCATCAATGATCACATTCCCGTCTACCTGCCTGTCAGTGGGAAACACATTCAGTTCCTTTTTACAGCCAATAATCATACTGGCTGGCAGAACTAATAATATTATTTTTTTTACTAGAAATTTCATATAAAAATGCTTTAAATATTAGAAACCAAGTTTAAGACCTAATGAAAATGTCTTTACAGTTGGGTAATTGCTTACATCAAAATATCCACCGCCAACACTATAGGTATCATTAGTAGTTTCCGGATCATTTCCAGGGTATTTTGTGATCGTGAACAAATTGGTTGCTGATGCAAACAACGACACATTCAGTAATCCTGCTCTTTGCATCCATTTGGATTTATCAAAGCGGTAATTGAATGAAACTGTTCTTAACTTGATGTAAGAGGAACTGAAAACATTCAGATTGGATATAGGAGCAAGACCATCTCCATACAACAAACGCGGTTGATTCTCTTGAGTGTTACCCGAATGGTATCTGTTCAACATTACCGCATTTGCGTTAGACGAGCCCGAAAACTGCATACTGCCGATATGGTCTCCCCATAAAAGACTTCCGCCCTGCGAGAAAGTGAAATACAGCTGAAGGTCCAGGTTCTTATAACTCAGCCCCTGACTGAAACCGCCATAATATTTTGGAGCAGCCTGGGCAATGATCTCATTGGTTTTAGGCAACGCACTATCCAAATCCTTGAATTCTTCGTAATCCAGTTCATACATAGGATCTCCGATATTGGTATATGGATAAACCAATGATCCGATAAAGCCCATTTCTTTTTTATAGGCGTCCAATTGTTCCTTGGTCCGGATAATTCCTGTAAACTTATAACCTGTAATCAGGCCAAGCGGTTTACCCTCAACCAGGGTTGTATTACCGAGTTCCAGGCCTGTCAAACTTCCTATCTGTCTAAGATCCGCGCCTGCATCTAATTTAGTCACCAGAGATTTATTCCAGGTAACATTTAAAGATGCATTCCAACGAAAGTTTTTAGTACGGATGATATCACCTTGTAAGGAGACTTCTAGTCCAGTATTCTTAATATCAGCGGTATTTCTCAATAATGAGGTGTAGGAACTGCTGGGGGCAACTGGCAAGGCAAGTAAAACGCCATTAGTCTGTTTATTATAATAATCTACAGTAGCCTGCAAGCGGTTATTGAATAAAGAAATATCTAAGCCTGCATCTGCCTCACGGGTACTTTCCCACTTAATCCCTTCATTTCCCAACTGGGTAGGTATGAGCGCATTAGCACCAGAATAAGAAAATGGGCTATATAAAGTCCTGTACATCTGATCGCCAATATTCTGCGTACCTGTCAAACCATAACTTCCCCTGAGTTTGATATCATCAATCCATTTTACATTCTTAAGAAAGTTTTCCTTAGATATTCTCCAGGCAGCAGCTCCGGAAGGAAAATAACCAAATTTATTATTAGGGCCAAACTTTGAAGAACCATCAGCCCTCCCTGTAAAAGTAAACAGGTATTTGTCCAACAGGGAATAATTTGCCCTAAGGTAAAACGACAACAGATAGCTTTGCGGCTTGCCAGGGTCATCTCCCCTAATAAATAGCGGGGTCGAGGCTGAGGAAAGATTATTTAAGACTTTATCATCCGGATAACCCGTAGCTGTTGCGCTGAAATAACTGTTTTTAATCGTTTCGTATGATGTACCTCCAAGTAAAGTGACCTCGTGTATATCATTAAATATTTTATTGTAAGTCAATGTGTTCTCAACAAACCAATTGGTCAGTCTGCTATTTGAATTACTACCAATACCTCCATTATTAGCCACATTGCCATAAAAACTGCCTATATCCAAAAAACTAGGAATGTAATTATGCTGATTATAAGTCTGCATATTTAAGGAGACCGTACTTTTGAATTTTAGGGACTTATCAATATCATAAAGGCCTGAAATTGATCCCATCAAACTAAAAGTCTTCGCATTGTTTGTTGCCTGAAGCAATCCAGCAGGATTTTGAAATCCCATATAACTATAACCAACACCAGCAAAATTTGTCGGATTACCGTTTAGATCATAGGGTTCAAGATCCGGCCTTGACCTTAATGCCTGCCCATAAGCACCATCTCCAATGTTTTGATCGGTATAGCCGATGAGCATATTTGTGATAAACCGGAATCTTTTACCAATTTCGTTTTCAAGGTTTAGTTTACCGGTAACACGCTGGTAATCGGTACTTCTGATTACCCCTGGGGTATTATTGAAAGAAATCGAACTAAAATACTTGGAAGCCGCACCACCACCTTGTACAGATAGGTCTGCATTATGTGAAATGGTATTACGGGTAACCTCATCAATCCAGTTGGTATTCGCTTTTCCAAAAAAGGTTTCAGGTCTATTAATAATTGCATCTACCTCGGTAGGCATGTAATCGGCAGCTTTAGTATGCTCATCAAAATCATTCCTTGCCGCCTCGGTAATCAGCTGCCTGTATTGGTCAGCGTTGAGTAACTTCGGGGTGATGGCCCGTGTAGCAGTACTATAATAACTCGCAACAATCTGTGGTTTCATGTCCTTTTTCCCGCTTTTGGTAGTAATGATAACCACACCATTAGCGGCTTTAGAGCCATAAATCGCAGTAGAGGAAGCATCTTTAAGAATACTGATAGACTCTATGTCATTGATATTTAATCCGCCAACACTATTTAAACCATTTACAAAGGAAGATGAAAGACCGGCACTCACCCCACCAGAATTGTTGATATCGTTACCAACAGGTGTCCCTACATCAAAGCCAGTGTTGATGAAATTGCTACGTACCTGAACAGGAACACCATCGATAACATACAATGGATCGTTCCCTCCCAGAAGCGAACTTGAACCCCGGACTCTGATGCGTACAGCCCCTCCAGGAGATCCGTCAGCCTTGGTTACCTGAACACCGGCAGCTTTGCCCGCAATTGAATTGTCTATAGTAGCAAAGGGTATATCCTGAACATCAGTTGCATTTATGGTTGATACAGATCCAGTCAAGTCTTTCTTTTTGGTACTACCATAGCCTACTACTACAACCTGATCAAGGTCTGAGGCATTGGCTTCCAATTGCACTGTAATGTTATTTTGATCCCCGGTTTTTATCTCTCTGGACTTATAACCGATATAAGAAACCACAAGAACAGCCCCCTTCTCAGGGACTGAGATAGAAAAACTCCCATCTTCGGACGATCTGGTATTAGATCCCGGTAATCCTTTTATGCTAATTGATGCACCTGGGAGTGGCCGGCCTGACTCATCTACCACCCTGCCCTTGATTACTTCAGAGTAGAAATAGTCCCGGATTGCCCTCATCCAGGTATTTTGCTTTTCCTTGACCACAATCGTTTTATCATCGATTGCATAAGTTAAAGGTAACCCGTCAAGGCACTTACTCATCACCTCATTTAAAGGGCTTTGATTAAACTCTACATGAACCCTTTTATTGATACTGATCTTTTTTACAGAAAGCAGGATGTTGTAACCAGTTTGTTTTCTTACCTCTTTAAATACCGCTTCAAGAGGAACGCTTTTCCCACTGAAAGTAACTGTCTGTGCAGATCCTGTAGCACTAACCTGAAGAATAGTGGCGATCATTAATATGGTAGTCAGGTTGATTTTCATGATCAATTTTCTCTTATCAATACCACTGAAAGCATAAAGCCCGGCATTCAGAAGTAATCGCAAAAATTTGGATATACGGCGGCTAAGCCAACACATCGCTTTAGTATATATTTTATACATTTGTTAGTCTGGTTTAATTTGTTGAAAAATTGCAAGCTCAAGTTTTACGGTTTACCAGATTATAAGGGCTTCGATCACGACTCGAAGTCCTTTTTTTTTGCAAACCGCCTCAGCGAAATCTAAGGATCGTTCCAATATCCTGTCATAGTTGTTTGGTTAGTTTTATTGGTTTTTATTATTTCATCACAATTATTTTATTATCCTCTACCCGAAACCTGACCTCTCCTGTCATTTCAAGTATCTTGAGAATACCAGAAATATTCTTAGCCCTACTGATGGTGCCCCAAAACACGTCATTTTTCACTTCTTCGTTCTTAAACACTACTTCAACATTGTACCATTTTGATATTTTTTGCATGATACTTTCAAGAGGTTCGCTTTTAAACATAAAATAGCCATTCTTCCAAGCAATAGCATCATTTACATCAATTTTATTAATGCTAAAAACTTCATTGGAATTTAAGATAGATTGTTCTCCCGGGCTCAGTTTTACAGGTTTATCATTTAAGGTCTTTAAGTTTTGTTTGTTCACCAGACTTAATAATACTGCCCCTTCCAACAAGGTTGTTTTGATATTTTGACCATCCCTGTAAGCTTCTATATTAAAATGCGTGCCTAAGACTTCAAGCTCCTGGTTTCGGCTCTGTACTATAAAAGGAGTTAGCGGGCTTTTTTTTACCACTTCAAAATATGCTTCCCCGTTTAAAACAACTTTTCGCGCAGCCCGATCCACAAATCTTGTAGGAAAAGTAAGCGACGAAAAAGCATTCAGCCATACGTTTGTACCATCCGGTAGAATAACTTTATACTGCCCCCCTTAGGTGTTTCAATAGTGTTATACCTGATGGTATCTAGATCAGATCCAACATTGGAAATTTTATACTCCAGGCTGCCTTCTCCCGTATTCAAAATTGTCACGCCACTTTGTTCGGCAACGGTACTAGCTTTCCCCCCTATAAGACTGATCTTTTTCCCATCCGGCAAAGTAAGTATCGCCCTATTTCCTCCTGCAATAATATCTTCTTTTGCAGAAAGGGAGTCAACATTGCTTCTGGACTTATAATAATTATATATCAGTAAAGTACAGCCAGTCAAAACCAATACGGCAACTATTTTATAGATTGGACCGAACCAGAATGACCTGGATTTTGTTATATAATTCTGGTTAAATTCGGAAAACATCCTTTTTTTAACAACCTCCTCTCCCCCTCCGGCAATTAGCCAGTCCCCAAAGTTCAATTCATTATGATTTACTTTATGGAACCAGTCATCCAGTTCCATGGACTCATCTTCTGTACAATCCCCTTCCTGATTTTTTTTCAATAAAATATGTAATCTTTCTTTATTCATATAGCAGGCTTTATACCTATATAATGCACTTCTTGCCGCCAACCGTTACTTCATGTGAAAATATTTTTTCAACTTCTATCAGGCTACTGAATAAATTATTACTTTCACCGATATATGATTAGGAATCTTATCATTGATTATAACAACTATACCGAACAGGAACTCATCGAACTCTGGAAAATGGGCAATGATGATGTTTTTGAATTATTTTACAATAAACATGTTATAAAGCTATTAAACATTGCCAGGCTAAAAACCGGCAATATGGCCGTTGCGCAAGAATTGGTGCAGGATACCTTTTTAAGCCTTCACAAAAAGAAACTAGAAATACAGCAGCAAACAAACCTAATTGCATATCTATATATTGCTTTAAAAAAAAACATACTGAATTACTATCGGAAGGAAAGTGTGCACAAAAAATATGAAACATATATACAGAGCCATAGTTCAGAATTGGACAACAGCACGGAATGGAGCATCAACACCAAAGAGCTGGAACTTCAGATCATTGAAGAAATAGAAAAACTTCCGCCACAATGCAGTAAAGTGTTTAAATTGAGTCGGATAGATGGCATGAGCGACAAAGAAATTGCAGCAACACTCAATATATCCGTAAATACGGTGGAACAGCACAAAAGGAAAGCATTGAGAATCTTAAGGACTGCCTTTAAAGAGTATCTTGGAACTGCGTTGGTTATGTATTTATTAAGGTAATTACTTGTAGACAACAATTCCCTATAACTCGTTCAATCCGAAGAAAAGTGCAATAGTTTGCATCCAATACTGCTACTTTTGTAATATGTCATTTTGAACAAAACAATATCATGTAAGCTTCATGGCTTTTTTCTTTCAAAGATGATTGAGACTCCTTCATAAAACTATCGACAGTGTTTTCATTCGTTGCGTTACAGCCTCAAAGTTATGCTGTTGGGTTACCTGTATCAACTGCATTAGTTTTGATACTGAATCCACATAAGTTTCCAGTTCGCCCACAAAACTACCTACCTTTATCCGATCAGTCCGATCTAAGGAAACATCTTCCAAAAGTCCCAGCTGTGTGCTATCTTCATCGAACTGCGGAACGAGGTAAACATACGAAGCTATTTTTTTTGCCTGAGCGGACAGTCTATCCAAAAGCCTGCCATTTACCTTAAAGGTATCTCTATCCTGAAAGTTATCATTATCCTGAAAAAAATACTTCAAATTTGAAGCATTCCCACTGATCATTTCCTGTAAATGGGTAACCGAAATCAGCGCCTTCCTGATAAAAACTGTATTATGGAGGTGTGGCCAGTTTCCAAGTAAGCTAAAACAAAAAAAACTTATTTCTATCCTTTTAACGCACAATGAAGCATGAAAAGCAAGTATTTCTTCCCATCCGCATAGATCAAAGTATCTATTCAGCACTCCCCGGCTTGCGCCGAGTCCCCGGATAATCTTTTTTTTGTTATTTATCCTCAGGAGTATAATATTTAATTGATCAACCATCGAAGAATACTCGTTTTCGGACATAGGTTATATTCGGTTAAAATTTAGGCAGATGTTAAGTTTAATTTACTGTCCATTACTTGACTAGCTATTGATATACTTAACAGTTGACTGACAGCAAAAGTCTTCTACTCTTATTAGTAGCAATCGGCCAATCATCAATAAAGCCTAAAAAAGAGAAAATTGGAGAACCCTGCAAAGCTAATTGAGGGCTTTTATCTCTCTTAGTTTCTTCATTGCAGGTGGGACAATATAGTCATTAAAAGCAATAGTCGCTGAAATCGTTGGACGTGAAGCAACAAGATTTAAGGACTTAAAAAACAAATATCACCAAAATGTGATATTTATACAAAAAAAATATTATTTTTATAATACAGTTTACAGTTTAAGGAAAACTTCCGCTAACATTAGAAAGTGAAAGAAGGCATGCCAGGATTGGTATGCCTCTACTTTCTAAAAGATAATTTAGGTCAACGTTGCAAATGATGACTTTTTGTTAGAGTGCTATAAAGAGATATCCAGTTATAATGATATTTTTACTAAAAAAGGTATTGATAGAATAAGCCCCTGCTCGACCCTCTTCTTTTTTCCATCTTATTAAATAGCATTCCACTTCACACAAAAATTCAAACTCCATCAATCCAAGAAAGGAAGCACCAGGAATCTCCTCACTCCATTTCTCCATAGGTTAGATTATGGTTCCACTAGGTAAAATCGCTCCTTTTTTTATCACAACAATTCCGTCTTTCACTGTATAGAGTTCAAAATCCCCATCTTTTAAATGAGGGCCTCCGTTTATTTTCACATCATTTCCGATCCGACAGTTCTTGTCAATAATTGCATTATGGATGTAACACCTATCACCGATACCAATCAGCGAATTCCCGGCATTTACCTCCTGCTGAATCTCAATTAGTGTTTGATAGCGGTCACTCCCCATGATGTAGGTATTTGCAATTACTGAATGTTTACCAATTCTTGCCCTTATGCCCACTACTGAATGTTCAATCCGGCTAGCTTCAATGATGCAACCTTCAGCGATGATTGTTTTCTCTAAAGTTGTAGATCGGATTTTTGATGGTGGGAGCATCCTTGCCCTGGTAAAAATAGTATGGAAATTATCAAACAGATCAAATTTTGGGATATCATCGGTTAACGCAAGATTTGCCTCAAAAAATGAAGAGATATTGCCTATATCGGTCCAGTATCCTTCATACTGATAGCTTAATACACGACTTCTGTTAATCGCCTTGGGCAGGATCTCCTTGCCAAAATCCTTTTCATCCAGATTCTCATTTAGAATGCTGATGAGGTATTCTCTATTGAACACGTAAATCCCCATTGAGGCTAGAAAATTACGCCCTTCGGCCTGCATTTCAGGACCTGTATCGGAGATCCACTCATCTAATCCTGTTTTAGGTTTTTCGACAAAAGAAGTAATCATATTTTCCTGGTCCGCTTTTAAAATGCCGAATTCTGTTGCCTCATTGCCAGTTACCGGAATCGTCGCAATGGTAATTTCCGCATTGGCTTCAATATGCGCTTCGATCATTTTACTAAAATCCATCTGATAAAGCTGATCACCAGAAAGAATCAGAATGTAATCAAATTCATGCAAACAAATGTGGTGCATAGATTGCCTCACCGCATCAGCTGTTCCCTGAAACCAATCCGAATTATGCACGGTTTGTTCAGCAGCCAATATGTCGACAAAAGCTTTACTAAAATGACTAAAGTGATAAGTATTTTTAATGTGTTTATTTAAGGAGGCAGAATTGAACTGCGTCAGTACAAACATACGATGGACGCCAGAGTTGATACAATTGGATATTGGAATGTCAACTAAACGGTACTTTCCTGCAATTGGCACTGCCGGTTTAGAACGGGTTTGTGTTAGCGGCGATAATCTGGAGCCCTGGCCACCGCCCAGGATAACTCCTAAAACTTTGTCAGTCATATTTTTTTTATATTTGGTATTCTACTAATAGACGTTTCAGAATAAATAATTCTGTTTTGTTGACCTGGTTTATCTTATCTGCAATCAACCAAAATTTTCGCTGTGCCTACAATTGCTGTAAATGGATAAGTTCTGCAAAAAAGTGACTTTTTATTCTTCTTTTTCTTCCGCTTTTTTATAACCGACGGGATATACTTACATTCACAATAGCCTAGCAGATATATAGTTTAAATTATTAAATAAAAAACATTTTTTCACCTTTTTGTGACTTTTATTTTCTGATTGAAACTACATACACAAAACCAACTGATTCACTGTGAATTAACAACAAAAAAACATCAAGAAAACTACAGAAAAGCGTAGACTATCGTACTTTGCTACTACTTTTTTTATGATAAAATGGTAAAATAAAATCTGAAAACAGAAATGGACACGCAATCCTTCAGCAGTCATCGTATTGTTAAAGATATTCCTAAGTTATCCTATCCAGGAACGACCCACAATTTCTATTCAATTCAGAAGTGCGATTTCTATTCAAGAATCTCAACAACATTAAAATGTCATTATTTAAGGTGAGTAAATATCTATGATAGCTTTTTCATCATATTTGATTTAGTAATCTAACCATACCACTATATTAAAGCCGATACTGAAGACTATGCCAAGAAAAAGTTATGATGGTGTTATCCGTAATAAGGAACGAACAAAAAACAAATTGCTCGATGCAGTAGGGCAAATCATTAGAAAAGAGGGATATACTGGTCTAAAGCTAAAAAAAATCGTCGATCTTGCCGGAGTTGACAGAAAAATTTTATACACTTATTTTGGCTCAATAGAGAATTTAGTTGAGACCTATATCCGTCAAAGGGATTATTACATGGGCTTTGCTGATCAAGCAAAAAAGCTAGTAAAGGAGCATGAAGGAAAAAACGGCAAAGAATTGGTGCAGAAGCTACTGGTAGAACAACTGGAACACTTTTCTATAGATGAGGATATGCAACAGATATTAATTTGGCATATCAGCGAAGGGAATCCCATATTATCAGGGATTAGTGAGGAAAGAGAAAGGATTGGCAGTATTTTCCTACGGCTTTTGGATCGCCATTTTGAGCATTCGAATGTCGATGTGCGTGCCCGTCTTGCCTTGATTATTTCTGGAATCTATTTTTTAGTCCTCTATGCTAAAAAGACAAAAGGACTATTTTGCGAAATTGACTTAAATACCACAGATGGTATCGAACGAATTAAAAGAGCTATACAGGACCTTATAGAAGAAACTTTTGAATTAGATAAAAACTAGAAGAGTCCACTAAAATATTAGTTTGGATGGGCTATCTCGTAAATCTGCAATGATCATTAGCTAATAAATATAATAGGATGGCGATAATGGCTACTCACAAAAGAAAATGGAACATATAGAAATAGGAAAATCACGCCTCCTTTCTTATGTTTCCATAGTTGTCATCAAAAAAAAGATCACTAAAAGCTAATATTATTAAAATGAATGTTTCCATCGGTTTATCTTTTCCTGAGTGCTTCGATTTTTTTCGTAAGTAATTCCAGTATTGGTTGGCGGGCAATCAGATTAAAGCTCCAGATATCATCTGTAATAAAAATATAGTTACCTTCAAAACTGTAGATAAAATCCCCTCCTTCAATTCCTATAATCCAATTTTCTTTTTTTAGGTCTGCATAAGGCGTAACACCATCCAGCAATATTCCCTGATTTCTTCTTCCCCAAAGCTATCTAGCATAGGTAAAATACTAGGTTCTTTACTCAGTCCATACATGGACAACATTTCATCAATTTCATTTTGCATATCGAATTAGGAAGCTTTTAATAATCAGAATTTATACCCATACATTACCAAATTACAAATTTTGATCTATAGCTGGATTTATCAACCCCATTAGTATTTGCATAATTTTTGAGATTTGGCTGTTAATTTAATATTTTGTCATCCTATATCACCAACATTGAAAAGCATTAAACCATGGACTACACCTTACCTTATTTCGGGAATCTCGATCTAAACGCCCTAAATGAAGATTATTATTCTGCTATACAGACACCAAAGAATAATATCGCTATTGAGCTTAGTTTTGAAAATAAATCTATTGAGCAGAAAATAGCTGATGGTATCCGTATTTTCCTTGAGAATATCGAAAAGTTAGACGAGAAAAACAAAATTACTATAGCAAAAGATTTTGAAGAAGAAGGCAGTGAAACTTCTAATTATATTAATTTCTACTTGACAGAATTTGATGAAGCCGAGTTATTGGATATTATAGGTAAGAAAACAGAAAAAACGAAGATGGCAGACCAGCTATTGGATAAACTTGAATTAACCCGGATAGCACTATATCCTGATGGAAGGTACGGTTTAACTTACTATGCGATGTTCGATTATACCATTTATCTTAATGGATTTCCCTGTGATCAGCTACTAGTACTCTTTACTGATCAACAGGGGAGTTTAGAAGATATAGGCTGGGATAGTTAAGTTTATTGTCAATCCAAACATTTACTCTAGGGATTAGCTTAACAAAGAATTGGAATTCGTTTAAAGTTTAGCAAATCATAAATGGGTTTTGTAGTTTTGATTATTATGGTTTTAAATAAAAGAATGATAGATCGTAGGCAATTAATAGAAAAAATTGAAGCTATCAGGTTAATAAAACAGCAATATATTTATCATACCTATTTAGAAGAATTGGCTGGCAAAAATTGTGAGCTCTGCGCACTTCCCCTGAATCCTTATGGTATCTATTTAAATAACAAACAGGCCATCTGCATCCAATGCTTTAACGATTATATAAATACAAAAGATTATTTAGACAACTTAGAAATATTTGAAACCAGGGTTTCACGGACAAATAAACTGGCAGATAATTTTTCAGCTTCACTAAAAACCTATGGCCAAAATATTGACATAGATCTGATAAACAAACTTTTCAAAGACCTGTCTTTAGCTGAAATAGAACAAATGGTAGGATTTCCAAAAAGCTTCGGCAGTTTTGATTACGGGATTGAAGCCGGTCGTTGGAAATTGGAAAATCTACTGGTTGAAATTTGGTTTAAAAAGCAGGTTTGTACTAAGGTAACATTAATTTAAAGAGCAAGGGATAAATACTGAAAACACTACCGGATTTCACGATCTCCCTTGCTCCACTTGAGGGCAAATATTTCCTCCATTTTCGAACCATACCTCGACACCATACTCGTTTTTGATTTGTGTACTTGAGAACAAGTGACTCCTTCCACTATTCTTTATCACACTTAAAACGAAAACTTTTAAGGCTGGAGTGTGACCTTCGTAGCCCTTAAAAGCTTTCTTATACTTAAAATCACATGATTATTGTTGCTGCTGTTGTTGCTGTTGCTGCTGAATGACGGCATCCATATAACGCTGATAACTATTCTTTACAGGCTGATTAAGGCTTGATTTGCTATAGTTGATTTCTTTTGGCTGAAAGTAATTTTCTATTTCCATGTTTTCATCGTCATCTTGACCAACAGAAACCGTTACCTCCAGTGAATGGCCAGAAGTACCTTTAAAAACGCCCTTTACCGGAGAGCAGTCGCAAAAGTTCCTTCCAACCGCTAATCTTACATGGTTATCGTTGGCGATGCAGTTATTGGTAGGGTCGAGGCCCAACCATCCATAACCCGGGAGGTAAGCTTCCGCCCATGCATGGGTCGCCCCCTCCCCTCGCATCCCATCCCTGTTCGGACAGATGTATCCGCTTACATATCGTGCAGGAATCTGTATAAACCTAAGCATGGTGGTTAAGATATGTGCAAAATCCTGACAGACACCCGCCTTTAATCTTAATATTTCATCTATTGTTGTATCAACCGTAGTTAAGCCCTTAATGTATTCGAAATTCGTAAAGACATGATTACAAAACTTCACCGCTGTTTGATAAGGGGTATCATTTTGATCCCTGAGGCCCATTGCTGTCTGTTTTAACATCTCAGCATTCTCAAAATATTCCTGCTTAAGATAATCTATGAATGGAACATCATATTTAATCTCCTCTAGCGTATCCCATTGTTTACTGGCAAAAATATCATCCTGAGGAAGTGGTCTCGCAATGGTCTCCACAGAAATTTTAGAGAATATTTTCAATTGGTTGTGCGGTTCACTTTGGGTAAAAATACCTACTTCATTCCCATAATAGTCGATAAAAATATCTACATCCGGACTTCCCGAAATATTAAGGTCATGCTTGACCACTTTTTGGTATTCATCTTTAATCGGGAACAATATAATTTGATTTGCACTGTCCCGAACAAGAGATTCATACTTGTAGTTGGTAATGTGTTTTATTTTGAAGATAGGCATATCGTATTTTTTAAAAATTAAGAGTTGGCGAAATAATATTCATTTAAAAGATTCCCTATACCGAAAAGTTCACTCCTAACTTTGACCAGATAATTGTGCAAGCCTTCTTCCTTCATACTGTAAACAGAGCTGTAGGTGATATTGCTGTTTAACCTTCCGATGTTAAAGGAGAGGCTGCTGTAATGTTCCAGGTTTTTCTCGCTTTTCAGTCGCTCAAAATACCGCTGTATGTTATTCACCGAATAAATGGCAGACCTTGGAAAATCATGGTTCAACATAACCAGTTCCAGTACATTTTCAGCACCAAATCCCTCTCGGTAGGATTTCAGGTAAAGTTCGTAACCTCCCAGGGATAACAGCAGGTGCTTCCAATAAGAAGTATCTGTGAGAAGATCCGGATTGTTGGAGATGGATATAAATTTGATATCCAGGATATCGACAGACTGGATACTTCTTTCCAGGTATTTCCCGATATTCATGAAACTCCTGATCTCACCTCTTTCCATGGTGCTCTCCGCGGTACCATAATACAACATTACCTGTTTAATCAGTATATCCAGTGCAGTAATGGGATCCCCCTTCTGAACATGCCATAGCAGCTTAGGATCCTTAACCGTATGGTAATATTCATTCAGGCATTGCCATAAATCTTTGGCAATATGTTCCTGTACACTTCTGGCATTTTCTCGTGCCAGAGTGATTATGTTCAGGATAGAATTTGGATTTTCCCGGTCAAAGAGAAGATATTCGACTACTGCACGACTATCGTTTTTCATCGCAGAAATCTCTTCCTCATCCCCTCCTGATGAGATCCGGATCACAGGGTCCCATGTAAATTCATGAATGGTATCCTGTGAAGAAGCATAATTTATTTTTAGCATCCTTAAGATTCCATCACTACGCTCCACATACCTGCTTAACCAATATAAACTTGATGCTACTCTACTT
Source organism: Pedobacter sp. HDW13 (assembly GCF_011303555.1). Lineage (NCBI taxonomy): Bacteria > Pseudomonadati > Bacteroidota > Sphingobacteriia > Sphingobacteriales > Sphingobacteriaceae > Pedobacter > Pedobacter sp. HDW13. Next base: position 139,588 of record NZ_CP049868.1, read on the forward strand.
AACATAAGGCTGATAATTTAAGATGATAAAACCCAGGTATCTTTACTGCCACCTCCTTGCGAACTATTTACAACCAGTGAACCTTCTTTCAAAGCAACCCTTGTCAGCCCTCCCGGAACTATGGATATTCCCTCCGGTCCATACAGTGCATAAGGCCTTAAATCTACCCGCCTTGGCTGTAAAATACCATCCATGTAACATGGAGCGGTTGACAGGCTGATCGTTGGCTGGGCAATAAAATTTCTCGGGTCTTTTAATATTTCCTTTTTATAGGCTTCTATTTCCTGTTCAGAGGCAGCATGTCCCATTAACATGCCATAACCACCACTTTCATTGGTCTTTTTAATCACCATTTTGTGCATGTTTTCAAAAACATACTCCTTTTCATCAGGGTTGCCCAAGCTAAAAGTAGGAACGTTTTTTAAAAGGGGCTCCTCGTTGAGATAATACCGGATCATATCAGGCACATAACTGTAAACTGCCTTATCGTCTGCTACCCCATTTCCAACTGCATTGATAATGGCTACATTTCCTTTTCGGTAAGCACTCATTAGTCCTGCCACACCCAATACGCTGTTTGGATTAAATACCAATGGATCTATGTAATCATCATCTACCCTGCGGTAAATCACATCAACCTGCTGTAACCCCGTGGTGGTTTTCATAAATACCTTTTGGTCACGGATAACCAGATCCCGGCCTTCAACCAGTTCAACTCCCATTAACCTGGCCAATGTGGTATGCTCATAATAGGCCGAGTTATACATCCCCGGACTTAATAATACTATGGTTGGATTGGAAACAGGGCGAGGAGATAAAGCCTGTAGATTCTTATACAAAATAGAAGGATATTCAGTAACACTACGCACCTTACATTGTGGAATAAGATCTGGGAATAGCCTTTTGGTGATTTCCCTATTCTCCAGCATATAGCTTACTCCAGAAGGCGTCCTAAGGTTATCTTCCAGCACATAAAATGTTCCATCGTAATCTCTGATCAGGTCAATACCAGCAATGTGGATATAAATGTCATGAGGGACATTTAGCTGATACATTTCCCTCAAAAAATGTGGGCAGGAATAGATAAGGGCTGGAGGTATAACTTTATCCTTAATAATAAATTGATTGCTATACACATCTTTAAGAAAGAGGTTCAGTGCTCTTAAACGTTGTTTAATACCTTTTTCTATAAACAGCCATTCCGAAGAGGTGATTACCCGTGGAATGATGTCAAAAGGAAAGATCTTTTCTATACCCTCACCACTATCATAGACCGTGAAGGTAATGCCCTGGCTCATAAAGAGCCGTTTTGCCAATTCTTCTTTTTTATTGAGATCACTTATCGATTCTCTTCCAAGATAACTGATGATTTTATGGTACTGAGTCCTAAGGTTATCATCAGAAATATACATCTCATCCCATGTATTTGACACATTTTGGTAATTATTAAGATTAATCATAACTAAACCCCCTCAAATTATCCCTAATAATAAGACATTAAGCAATAAAAATCAAAACAAAACACAATAAATATTAAATTTTATCTAAAATTTCACACAAAAACATAAAAAAAACACAAACAAACAGCATTCACCCTAATAAAAACCAAACAAACCTACAAACAACAGACCATAAACACACAAAAACCAGAACTAAAAACATTTATAAACAAAAATGATAATTCGTAATTTAAAGCGGCTAGAATAATCAAAAATCTACGAGCCCCCTGATGAGGCTTTTTTAGCAGTGCCATTCAAACAAAGGCTGGTATGTTGCGATTTGCTGATAGAAGTTTGAATAGACCTATAAGTGAATCATCTCCATTTCTGTATTTTCGCTATCTTGGGACTGGAACACCACAGCGGTATACCCACTTTGATGCACTGTGCAATGTACCGCCTCAATAAGCCTTGAAAAAAGATCTCTTTAAAATCCGGAGCAATAAGTCCAGGGATAGAGGTATTTCCCTTTTTGAAGGCGCGGGCTACAGGGCTTGGCCAATATCCCATTTTTTCTGCGAGGTCCTTAACTCTGAAACGCGTTTTTAAAGAAATAGACTTATGGTCAGTTAAAGAGCGAGAGACTGCACTTATTGAGGTTCCAAGTATATATGCCAATATTTTTAAAGTTATAGGTTCTACCGCCATATTTAGATATTTTTACGATTGAAATCAGATTTATCGGGCAAAAAAGTTGTTGTTAAATCCTCAGGTTGTCTCATCCTCTTTAAAGCTTAAAAAGCTTAAACCGACAGCCGTCATCGTAAAAATCGACTTTAACATACCAACATCAAAAGGATTTTTCTATGGTAATATCATCAAGGATTGCAGGGATATGGCCTGTGTTTTCAAAAACGAGTTTTATCGTTTTTTTATTGGCGTTATATTCCTTTCCCGTCTTAAAAGGAATGGATTTTTTCAGAAACTCTTTTTGCCCGGAAGATTCCTGCGCAAGAACCTCTTCCAGATCTCCTGTTACCATTTCTACATTAAAAATATTTACACGGATTCCTTTCCCTCCCAGTAACCAATAGGCAAGGGTATATTCCCTGTCATTATCAAGGTATATATATTGTTCCACTTTTTGTCCTGGACCAAGTTCAAGCCCTATACTGTTATCCCTTCCTAACCTGTTAGCCAGTTTACCCGTCCCTTCCCACGGCAATAAACTTCCACTATCTTCAAAACCAGGATTTGGGAGTTCATTACCAGCTTTCAAGGGCCAGTTGTACGCACGGATATAGTCTACTTCCATATTTACATTCCCCTTATCACCATAACTCCCCAGAAATACATTCATAAAATGATTGGGGAGAATATCCTCTGTTTATCACTATACTCTTTGATAAGATTACCGTTAATATAGTGCTTGATGCTATTCGGCGTCCAAAGTATACCGTGAGTAACCCACTGGTTAACATGATCATATCCTTGAGCAATGTGGGTAGCGATATTGTGCTTAAACTTCCCCTGTTGATCGACATGCCCATGGAGGACAAACTGGGCATTCAAGTTTTCAAAAACATCAATCTCAAAGACCTGTTCCTTTGGCCTGATCCCCTCAACACCATCAACCTTTGTACCTTGCTCAAGATAATAACGTAGATCCGGCCCTGGTGAATCGAACCAGAAAGCAGTATTCAGGCCTTTTGGGTTACCGGTACTGTTTCTTTTGACCTTTACTTCAAAATAGCCTCCCCTGCTATTGTCCAGCAGATTCTCCCCCGTTCTCCAGTCGTAAGTCTGGATTGAAGAGATTTTCTGATTGCCTTTTTTGGAAAACAGTCTGTTAGGCAATGAATCCGACACAAAAATATCAATCGTCTTGCCGTTCAGCCGATAGGCTGGCTGGGGCAAACGGTCCTCAAGCATTTCATTTCTGGAGTCTGGATCCATATAATTAAAGGAAGAAAAATAATTGGTTGTCCACTTATTACGGTTCAACAACGAGTCATTGAATTCATCATGCCAGTAGAGCTGCATGCCTTTTGGCACGGACGCCGAACTTGGTACCTCGGTTAGCTCGGCAAGTTCTGCTGAATCCAGTTTCCACGTTTTTGAAGTCGTTGCTTCCCCTTTCAGAATTTTACTGACACCAGATCCGTTATAAGCCTCAATCCATATATGATAATCGGTCTGGGGCTTCACATCCTGAATGTAGTAGCATGTAGTATTGCTGCTGAGAACCGCACATGGGTCAGCGGGCCTTTGTTTATCAGATGACCAATAAATACGGTATCCGGCTTCATTTATGGCATTATCTTTCCATTGAAGCTTTATCCAGCTTCTTGTTCCCAATACTGTGAGCTCAGAAGGAGCAGCAGGGGTCTCACCGAGGACCCCTGAGCTAAAAATTGAGAGCAAAATAACAAAAAAATTCTTCATCCTAATTGTATCCTGGATTCTGTTTGATAATTCCATTGCTCTGGTTTACCGCTGCACGTGGTAGCGGATAAAGTGCTTTGAAAGGCTCAGCTGTGGTCGATCCATCATCTGCGGCACGTTTGGTAAACAGGTTCCAGCGGATCAGATCATCTCTTCTCCATCCTTCAGCCCATAGCTCAAAAAGGCGCTCATCCTGGATTTTTGTGAGGAACTGGGCCTTATTCAATCCTGTTGCCAATGCCGCAAGTCCTGCTCTGGCCCTAACCTGATTCACCGCATCATAGGCCTCGGCATTTGGGCCACCATTTGCTTCATTTATGCTTTCAGCCAACATCAATAATACATCCGCATAGCGGTATATCGGAAAATCTACTGCACTGTTCTGCGAGTTCGCTTTCGAAGGATCTGGTGCGAATTTCATTGGAACAGCCCCAAGCTGCCCTGAAGTCCTGGCATTCTGGTAGATAATGTTACCGGATGCATCTTTACCGACTGGATATTTTTCCAACAATACGCCTAGTCTTTTATCACTGGGATTAAACTTATCATAGCTTGTCCAACGCATTTTATAGCCACCCCATGCTGTTAGATTGATGCCCGATGGATCCTTGTAATCCGTTGGAAGGGAATGGGCTAGCCACATGTTAGTATATTGGTCAGTTCCTGTTGCTGTACACACGACGGCCAGGATGACCTCGGCAGACGCACCACTCTTGTTGGCCACACTAAAAACATCTTCATATTTAGGCTGAAGTGAATAACCTAAAGATTTGATCTTGGTACCTGTCTCCACAGCTTTGCTCCACTGCTTTTCATGCATATAAAGTTTCATCAATCCGGTTAGGGCAGCAGCTTTGGAGAAACGGCCATAATTGCTTCCTGTAAATTTTGTTGGAAGTACTTCAGCTGCTTCCAAATAGTCCTTTTCAATTTGCTTTACCATCTCCTCACTTGTTGGTCTTGGAACCGGGGAAGCATTTGGATCAGCAGCAATCTTTGCATCGGTTATAATTGTCAGAGGGCCATATGCAAAATATAGCAACTGGGCATAATGTGCGCGAAGCGCCTTCAGTTCTGCAGTTAACCTGCTTTTTAAATTTGCATCCATATCCACATTCTGCATATCGGCCAAGGTTATGGCGATACGGGAGATGAAAGGAAGATATCTCGTGTAGTTGTGGGTTACCCAATCGAAATCCGGCGTAAAGTTCAGGGTATGCATCTTGTTCCAGTCATTTCCCCAGGCGCAAACACCCTCATCGGTAGTCATCATCGCCTGGGTTCTCCAGGCATAGGTTCCCGCATCCCAGCCCCCCTGCCAATCAGATCCACCTGCCAGTCCGGTGTAAGCAGTACTTACCGCAGCTGTCACCCCTTCCGGGGTCTTAATCACGGTATTGAGATCACCGTAGCTTTTGTAATCCAATCCTTTTTCGCAGGAGTTCAAAAACAGTAAGCCTATGCAGAGAAAGCCAGTATAAACCGATCTATGAAGCATTGTTCTTATATTTATTTTCATGTCTGTATGGATTTAGTTAAAATGTAGCATTGATACCGAATACGTAGCTTTTTACCAAAGGATAAAAATTACTGGTACTCAATTCTGGGTCAAGGCCTGGATATTTGGTTATGGTAAACAGATTTTGAGCATCAAATGATACCCTCACCGAAGAAAATAGTTTTTGTTTGGCCAGAACGCCTGTAGGAACAGTATAACCTAAGGTTATATTACGGGCACGCAGATAGCTTGCGTCTACCAGCCAGTACGTGGACGGATTCTGATAAGCATTATAAGTCCCATCATTCAATGCGGTAGGTAAGGTTCCCGAAGTATTCTGAATACTCCACCTTTGTCCGTCCGTTGGCATGGCATTAAATCCGAATGCATCCATTCCACTCTCACTTACCCTTCCATCGGCAATAGGTGACCATCTTTTCTGTTTAACCCCTGATAGATAGATATTGAGATCGAAACCACCATAGCGGAAAGTATTACCAAATCCGAAATTATATTGCGGATCGTTGTTTCCTATATAGGTTTTATCCGCATCGGTAATTTTACCATCCGGGCCAATAAGATTTCCGTTAGCATCATAGCCATGGATATCACTTATAATGAGGCCTCCTGGAAGCATATTTGGCATATGAGCAGGCGCCGTACCGCTTCTTCCGGTGAATAATCCATCCGCAACATACCCGAATATCGGACTGAACAGCGCTTTTTTTCCACTAGGCACTTCATATTTTGCCAAAACTTTAAGCGCGGCATCTGATCTTTGTACCCAATAGTTCAGGTAATGTGAAAAATTGATATTAGTGGACCAGCTGAATCCATTAGGTGAATTAGCACGGATATTCTTTGACTCCAGGCTAAACTCGTAGCCTGTTGACCTGGTCTTGCCGGCATTCCCATACACTCCATTAATGATAAATCCGGAAGGATAAGGCACAAATGCGATTAGATTGCGGATTGTCTTATTGTAATAATCGAAAGATCCCGATAAACGATTGTTAAACAGGGCAAAATCGACACCTGCATTGATTTCTCCGGCTGTTTCCCAAGTCAGGTCAGGGTTGGCTGCCCGGGAGAGTACCAATCCAGAGCTGATATTGTTGGTTCCAAAATACGCACTCATGCTTGAACTGTATAACGCAAAGGCAGCAGACTGGAACGAGCTGTTTCCTGTTTCTCCATAACCTGCACGAACCTTGAAGAAAGAGATTGGCTTGATCGACTTCATCCAGGACTCATCCGAAAGCACCCAGCCAGCAGAAACTGCCGGAAAGTACCCCCATTTCTTGTTATCGGCAAAAATAGAAGACCCGTCCCTTCTCACAGATGCCTGAAGGGTGATGTTTCCATTGTAGGTATAAATGGCACGGGCAAAATAGGAAGCCCAGGTCGTCTGGCTTTTGCTTGAGCCTACGGTAGGCTTATCGGCTTGTCCTGATTGTATAGAATAATACAGCGTTGCATCAGAAAGGAAATTCTGGTTACCGGCATTAAAGCCTTCCCAATCAGACTGTTGGTAAGTGTAACCCGCGATCGCGTTCAAATGGTGTCTTTCCCCAGGGACTTATCATAGTTAAGGGTATACTCAAAGAGTTTAGATTGGGATTCTGACTGTATAATGGCAGCAGATCCATTCGACTGATTACCGTAAAGGAATGTCCTTGGAAAATAGGTCGATCTTTTAGAGTTCGACTGATCATAACTAAAACTTCCCTTAGCCTTTAAACCATCAACTATTTTCCACTCACCATAGGCAGTAGTCAGTAAGCGGTTGGACTTGGTCAAATCACTAACCGTACCATACGACAATGGATTGGGAATATTCGGATAATAAGGGCTCAAAGGGTAACTTCCATCAGCTGCGAGAAGGGGGATATTAGGTGCCCAATAAATCGCCGCTGTTACGATACCGCCATTTTCCAGGGTACCATTGGTTATGGTATTATTGGCAAGGGAATTCGAAACTACGATATTTGCACCGATCTTGATTTTCTCAGAAAGGGACTGGTCAATATTAAGCCTTCCGTTATAACGTTTATAATCCGTTCCAATCAATACTCCTTTCTGATCAAAATAATTTCCAGAGGCGAAGTAGCGTGTTTTGTTATTTCCTCCAGAAAGGGAAATATTGTGTTGTTGGGTATATCCAGCGCGGGTAATGGCATCAGTTGCTGATTGATCTTCTGAGGCCTGGTCGATTTGCTGCTGGGTATAAACAGGAATATAAGGTGAGACTGTTGATGCATCTACGTTGCCGTAGTAAGGTGCTATGTGATTGGTTTTGTACCATTTCTCTTCCCGGATCTGGTTACGCTGCTGCATATACTCTTTGGCGCCATATACCGGATACATCTTATCAACGTCCTGGACACCATAATTGCCACTGTATTGCAGAGTTGACTTTCCTTCAGCCCCCTTCTTTGTGGTCACCAATACCACACCTGCGCCTGCCCTAGCACCATAAATTGATGCAGCACTTGCATCTTTCAGGAATTGTATGGATTCAATATCGTTTGGGTTTATAAAATTCAATGGGGATTTATCCACCCCCCGGCACCGTATTTGGAGCCAACTCCCCCACCCAGATCAGGCTGTCCTGAATTGTCATTCACCGGAACGCCATCAATCACATATAGCACACCAGCATTTGCAAAAGAAGGGTTACTGCGTATCTGCACAGTCACACCCGCTCCCGGCTGCCCGGTTGACTGGATAACCTGCACGCCGGCCGCCTTGCCCTGAAGGCTCTGCTGAAAACTTGAGGCTACACTTGTGTTGAGGTCTTTGGCATCAATTTTAGTGATGGCACCGGTCACATTCTTTTGCTTAATTGCCCCATAACCAATTACAACAACCGTAGAAAGTTCTTTACTAATCCCATTCAATCTGATTTCGATGGCCTTTTGTCCCCTATAGGTGAATTCCTGTGTTTCATAGCTGATATGGCTAAATACAAGGATATCCCCATCGGTGAGATCCAATATAAACTTTCCATCAGAATCGGATTGCACTGTTTTATCGTTTCCCCTAATCTTGATAAGTACGCCGGGAACGGGTGTCCCGCTTTCGTCCTTTATCTGACCAGATACTGATTTATTCCTAATTTTGGATTCTGAAGGTAATTCCTCTGCTGCCCCTGCTTTTTTGACGATCACGGTATTACCCTTGATCTCATAGCTTAAAGGTTGTCCCTTAAATAAATGCCTAAGCGCTTCTTCAAGCGAAACATTTTTTAGATTGAAACTGACCGGAACGGTATTTTCCAGGTAGGTGGCCACATAAAAAAACTCATAGCCACTTTTTGATCGGAGGTTCTCCACAGCCTGTTTAAATGGAGTATTCTTTTCCCGAAGGGTAATTTTCTGAGCTTTTGCCGTAGCGCTCATTTGTAAGAGAAATGTAAGCAGCAGAACCCCGATCATCCGTTTCGGTAATCGTATCCACAGATTTCTGCGGAACTCAAAGGGCATAGCAATCTTCTTGAATTTAGTTAAATTCATAATTTTGGTTTGAATGGATTATTGGTCTTGTTGTTTGATAATTAGCGCTGTTAGCAGGAGTTAGATGTCCCCAAAGGCTTTCATTGCTAGTAATAGCTTAGAGATTACAGCAGTCTTCAGTTTTGGATCAGCTTGGTAGCATATTTTTTCTCATCATACTGTTCATTAAAGTTTATAATTTGGTTTAGAATTTCTTGATGTATATTTTTTTCCCTATCATCCTGATTTTTAACAGTCCAGTGGAACCGATAACATCCAAGATCTTGGATATAGCCTGTTTTTTTGAAAAACGCCCCTTCATTTTATCAAGAGGGATCTTTCCTTGATAGATCACCTCAATGTCATACCACCTGGAAAGTCTCCTCATGATCTCGAACACATTTTCATTGTCAAAATCAAAGTTCCCATTTCTCCAGGACGCTGATAGGAAAGGATCGACCTTTACAGCAGTTATCTTGCCTGTTTTATCGAGCTGAGACTGGTATCCGGGATGTAGTACCAATCTTTCGCTTATGCTGATCGATCCTTCCAACAGCGTTGTTTTCACAAGTGAATCATCGTGATAATTATTGACGTTAAAATGTGTTCCGAGTACTTTTACATCCTGTCCATTTGAATGAACGATAAATGGCTTATGGGCGTCTTTGGCCACCTCAAAGTAAGCTTCTCCCTCTAACTCTACCCTACGTTCACCAAGGCCAGTGAAATTGACGGGAAACCTGATAGAGGAAGCTGCGTTTAACCAAACATGCGTACCATCCGGAAGGTTCAGCTGATATTGACGGGCTTTGGAAGTCGATAACGTATTTACCATCAGCTTACCTGCTGTGTTTACAGGGCTACGTCCTGATTTTCCCGTCAGAACAGCATATACCAGGGCATCACCTGAAGTTTTGGAGGCCATTATCCCTACCTGTTCGGAAATCGGCCCATTTACTCGATTATCCAGGGCTATTATCTTACCAGTTGAGAGTTTGAGCGTCGCAATATTAAAACCGGCAGGTATGTTATGCCTCAACATCGAGATATCTGTTGGGGTGTGCTTCGAAAAGTTCCAGCCTCCAGGCAAAAGGGCACGTACCACAAAGAAAGCTATTATTATAGCTGCAGCAATCCCTGAACAGCTATAAGTAACTTTCAGTAGCGATTTTCTACTAATCTCTTTGTTGATTTGCTGAAACATCGCTTTGCGGGTGAATTCAAAATCAGGAAGCGTATTTTCTTTTCCTCCCTGTAAGGAATTGCACCAGTGGTTATAGATATGCAGATCATAGTCAGTTGGACTGCCTGATGCGATACGTTCTATTGCGCTGTTCAATTCTTGGTTCTGGTTCATCGCCGACTTTAAGAAGCTTTTTAATTGATGCTTTTAAACCATAGGGACATGAAGGCCTACCTACCCCTAAGTCCTTTGAATTTTTTTATAAAAAAACTATCCAGAACGACATTTTGCCCAGAAAGACTTTTAATTTTTTAAGAGAAATGGTGATCTGGGCCTCAACGGTTTTTTCAGAAATACCCAGTCTTGCTGCAATTTCCTTGTTGGATAAATATTCCCCACGGCTCATTTGGTATATCTCCCTGGCCTTGGGTGGCAAGATGAGGACAAACTCTGCTATGGCATTGCGGAGTTCCTTGATTTCAAGGTTATCATCGTCATATACCAAATCAGTTTTAATGGAGCCTGCAAGAATTTCATCCCTGCGTTTACTCGATACAATTACCCGGGTAAGTTTAAACTTGACAGCAGCCATTAGATATCCTTTGAGATTGGATATATTCAGTTTCCTGCGGTTTTCCCAAAGCCAAATAAATATATCCTGTACTGCATCCATACATTCATCCTGATCCTTCAAGATATTTAACCCAAACCTAAAAAGTGTATCCGAATAACGGGAATAGATTGCATTGAAAGCAGGCCTGCTCCCTTCCTTTAGGCCCTGGATCAATACACTGTCTTCTACTTTTTCCCAATCGATCATTAGTTATGTTTGAAGTTATTCCTTGATATTATTTGGTTCAGAGGGAAACCGCTTAAGAGAATACCAATAACCAGCCAGTGGGTAGAATATGGCCATAGGATCATTCAGATAAACATCTGATTGGTTTTCTCTTCCGTAGTAACAAGGATCACACAATGTTATAAATAAAAATCAAACCGCACAACAGTTAATCTGCACAAACGTTTGACAAAAAATTCACTACTCAAAAACCAGTCGCTGCTCCAGATAAAAATATCTAGAGCCTTTTTCAGTAATTCAACTTCAAAATTCTTACATATTTGGTTTATAATGGAGATTTCGGGCGCCTTGACCAAGTCATTCTGTTACAGATTGACTACCAACAAAAAACTGCACATTTGAAACATATTTATAATCAATAATTTGAATCGGTCATTTTTTAACGAAACCAACTGACTCTACTTTCCGAAATGATATTGTCACTCCTTCCGAAATCTCCACCAACACCTTTATTTCGAGAAAATGCTTTACACAAGCCGATATATTTGTATCAAATGTTGAAATATTTGAATTTGTCTAGAGATAATCAATACATCCATAAGCACCAGTAAAAAAGTCCTTATATGCATCGGCAATGCCGGCATCACTATTCATAACAAATGGTCCTTCAACCACAATAGGCTCCTTATAGGGTTTACCCCCAAAAACAAAAATATCCGCTACGCTGATCTTATCGTTTTGAAAAACAATCTCTCTGACATTTTCCTCCAGCACCAGCATTTTACTGTTTCCTAGCACAATGTCATTTATAACTACCTCTGAAGACGGGACAAATGCAGCCACTTCATCACCCTGGCGTGGCAAAAATGAAAACCTGGAATTAGGATTCAAACGGATGTGATAAATAAATTCAGAATTAAAGGTCGGCAAAGATGATTTCCATACCCCGAATTCACCCAACAAGATCCTGATGATTCCACCATGATCCGGCAACTGAACTTCAGGAACATCCTCCGACTGTATAGCAGCATATTCAGGGTCTTCTTTTTTATGGATACCAGGCAGGTTAACCCAGAACTGAAGTGAATGGAAGATAGGCCTATCTTTTTCCCTGGTGAAAGGCTTCTCATCATGCATAATCCCATTTCCTGACTTCATCCATTGCAGCCCACCAGCATTTACAATATCATGATACCCCCTGCTATCATAATGCGAAAGACTACCGCTTAGTACATAATTTAAAGTAGCAATACCACGGTGCGGGTGGGCAAAGTCCCCAGAGGGAAGCGGTGAATGATCATACCGGAGATCTACGGGATAAAGATGCTCTAAAAAAACGATGCTGCCCACGGATTGAAGTCGTCTGGAAGGTAGCAGACAATTGACCAGGAATTTACCAGTCTTCGAATTGATACCCCTGTAGAATAAGGCTTTATTGCTTTCCATTGTGAAATTACGTAAATGATTATAGCACAAATCTCCCTCAATATTGCTACGATCAGAATAACCTATATTATCAAAACCACTTGATATAGGTCAATCGACTTTAGTGACCTGCGTCAATGGCCGATGCGTCTGTTTCTATCTAATTTTGGTTTATCAAAACATTTAAAACCATATCATTATGAAAAAGTCAATTGGAATAATCGGAGCTGGAAACATAGGAAAAGCTGTTGCCGGACATTTTACAAAAGCAGGTTTCCCTGTATTGATCAGCAATAGTCAGGCTCCAGAATCGCTAGCAGCCACCACAGCCTTTTTAGGACAGGGTGTAAAAGCCGTAACACCTGCAGAAGCCGCAAAGGCGGATATTGTTATACTGGCACTTCCCTGGTCAGAAGTACTTGGACTTTCCGGGCTGACCGACTGGGATGGACGTATCGTAGTTGACGCAACCAATCACTTCATTACTTATGCTCCTGACTTCCAGGTAGCCTATCTCGATGGCCTTGCTTCCAGCGAAGTTGTTCAACAGCATTTGTCTGGTGCCCGTATCGTAAAGGCTTTCAATACCATCTTCTTTAAAATCCTGGAACAGGATCCCCACGTCGAAAATGGCAACAGGGTTTTGTTTGTATCAGGCGATGACCAGCAAGCCAAAGAGATTGTTTCACAGGCCATTTCAGAAATTGGCTTTGCTCCTATTGATCTGGGCTCATTAGCAGTAGGCAGCAAATTTCAGCAGGCCAAAGGGGCGCTGGCAACTTTAAACTTAGTAAAGATCAGCTAAATGAAACGGTTAGAAAATAAGGTAGCCATCATCACCGGTGCTGCCGGTGGTATGGGAGCGGCAGAAGCGATATTGTTTGCCGCCGAGGGTGCAAAGGTATTCATTACCGATGTCCAGGAAGCAAAACTGAAGGCTGTGGCAGAGGAGATAAAACGCCAGGGAGGCATTGCCGAATATGCAGTTCAGGATGTCAGTTCAGAGCAGAGCTGGATTGATATGGCCGAAAAAACAGAACTGCTCTATGGCAGAATTGATATTCTGGTAAATAACGCACGCATCACCGGAAACCTCCTTGGTCCAATCGAAGACCGCAGCGTTGAGGAATTCAACAAGGTAATTGGTGTGAACCTGTTGAGCCAGTTTCTTGGGGTAAAGACTGTGGTACCCTATATGAGAAAGCACCAATCAGGATCCATCATCAATATCTCCTCAATCGGTGGCATTATAGGCTCAGCCAATGCAACAGCTTATACCGCATCTAAAGGCGGATCGAGAAGCTTTACCAAAGGAGCTGCAGCAGAATTTGCCAAAGATAACATCAGGGTAAATTCCGTTCATCCAGGTTATGTGGCCACACCGATGACCAAAGAGATGAATGGGGCGTCTGATTTTGAGCAAATGGCCGTCGGAGCAACACCACTCAACAGGGAAGCCAATCCAAATGAAGTAGCCTACGGGGTGCTGTACTTAGCTTCGGATGAATCGACCTTTACCACTGGTTCAGAATTAATCATTGACGGCGGTGCCACGGCACTTTAAAAACAAAAAATCATGAAAACTTTAGAAAACAATAATTTGAAATCAACCAAAGGGAAAACATGGAAAAAAGTCACCATTGCAGCTCTAGCCGTTACAGGCCTCCTGGTGGCTTCCTGTTCACAGGAAAAAAAGCATTCTGATGGAACTGAACAAACCCACAACAAGCAACAGGCCCAAAAATGGTACAAGGCATTCAATACCAAGGATTCAACATTACTGCAAAGCCTGCTTGATGAGCAGTGGCAGGACTTTCCAGCTGATCCAAACCATCCGGTTGGAAAAAAAGAAGTTGGCGGCCTGCTTAATCACCTGACTACGGTATTCACTGATTTTAAGTGTGAGATTAAAGATATCCTTCAAGATGGGAATAAAGTAATCGTACGCTCGGTGCTCAGCGGAAAACAACAAGCTAATTTTAGGGGCTTTGCATCAAAAGGCCAAACGATGAGCATTCAGGCTGTTGACATTCACGAATTCCAGAACGGAAAAATAATACGCACCTGGCACACCGAAGACTGGCTTAGCGGATTGGGCCAATTGGGCCATATACCAGATTAAAGCCCTAATAAATTCAAATAAAGGAAACCTTTTAAGCTTACTTCAGACAATATATTATTTTAATAGGATTTGCTTTCTCACCCTGCTCAATGTCTCCGGGCTAAGTCCAAGATAAGATGCCAACATGTTCTGCGGAAACCGCCTGATAAACTCAGGATAGGTTTTCATGAGCTGCTGAAACTTTTCCTCTGCCGTAAAGCTTATATTTGCCTGTATCCGGTTTTGGTTAGCAATATAATGGTTTTCATCAAGTACGTGCGCCATCTTCAAAAAATGTAACGACTGATCCTTCAGGTTGGTGATCTTTTCCTTAGTGGTAGCCAAAATCTCACAATCTTCCAGGGCATCGATGTTATATATCGAGGGAGCGAGCATACTAAAACTCTCCCGGTCACTCATCCACCAGTTCTCAATTGCGAACCGCACAATATGTTCTACACCACGGTCATCGATTGTATACTGGCGCATAGCCCCTTTTACAATAAATACCATGTGCTGGCAGACACTTCCCTCATGTGAAAGGAACTGCTTCTTTTTGATCATCCTGGGTGTAAATGCCGCCTCCACGATTTTGAATTCCTCATCAGGGATTTTCAGTCCCGTTTTACCATCTATAAAAGTTCTTAATGCCTGGTACATACCATCTGATTGATAAAATTAGTGAATAAGGGCGGCCAACACCTGCCAAACCAACCATCCTGCCTGATGATTAAAGGTACTTAGAAATTTCAAATGATCGTAGTAAAACTAAATGCCTATAGTTAAATGATTTTCCTTGCAAAACGGGCAGCAAAAGATCGCGGCTTGGATTGACATAAGTCAATCCGATTTCATGACCTGCCTCATTTGTATCCCCACAGCAAATGGGCAACTTTATGTAAATAAAATCACCATCAAATCATAAACTTAAAAACAAATAAAATGACTACAGAAAACAACAAAACAGGTCTTAATGCTTTATTGACACCTGACAATTGTGCAATGCTTTTGATTGACCACCAGCCCTTCCAGTTTGCCGGACTGCGCAGCCACGACAGCCAGACGATTATCAACAATGTAGTGGGGCTCGCAAAGGCAGCAAAGGCCTTTAATGTACCCACGCTCCTCTCCACAGTTCTGGAAGAACGCGGTGGCCTGTTATTAAAGCAACTGCAAGATGTATTTCCTGAGCAAAAACCGATCAACAGAACTTTCATCAATACCTGGGAAGACCAGCGGGTTGTGGATTGGGTAAAAGCAACAGGTAAAAAGAAAATCGTTATGGCAGCCCTGTGGACTGAAATCTGTCTTGCCATGCCAGTGATCCAGGCCTTAGGTGAAGGATATGAAGTTTACATCGTTACAGACGCATCAGGAGGCGTAAGCCTTGAAGCACACGAAATGGCTGTTCTGAGAATGATACAGGCTGGTGCAGTGCCTATTACCTGGGGCGTTTTTTCAGCAGAACTTCAAAGGGACTGGGCACGTACAGAAAGTGTGCCAGCACTTGCGGAAATCCTGTTTGACCACTCCGGCAACGTAGGAACAAGTCTTACCTGGGAACTGCAGTTACTGGCCACTCCTGTCCAACCTTAACAAACAGTTGTCCAGGTATCCAATAAGTCAATCATTCAATAAATTGTAAAGCTGCAAGCCATCAATGGCTTGCAGCTTGGTTGATCAAATAGCTAGGTGCAAAACCAAACTGTTTCTTAAAGGCAAAGGAAAAATGAGATAGATTTTCAAAACCTACCTCGTAGCAGACATCCAAAGGTCTTTTCTGTTTTTCCCTAAGCTGGTAATAGGCCAGTTCTAACCGCTTTTGTGTCAACCAGCGTTGTGGGGTCATGCTAAAAGCCTTCTTAAAATCCCGTTTAAAAGTAGTCAGACTTCTGCCCGTTAGATAGCCAAACTTTTCCATTGGCAGATTGAACATGAAGTTCTTTTCCATATAATCGGTCAGGTTGATCTTACCCGGTTCTTCGAAATTCGCTAATACATGATCAATTTCTTTGTCCACCGTCCTGAGGATACTGATTGCTTCCAATATCTTAATGGAAGCAATATCTTCCGGTATATCCTTCATCTCAAAATACGGGATGAGTGATGCCAGGCAACTTTCCAGCAAGGGATGATTCTTAAAACTGTAGATTTTCTGTGCTGTGGGAGGCTTGGAACTCACGTTTTTACCTGCATAAAAATCCCTGAGCCGATCAGGTGATAAATGCATCACAACTGTTTGATGTGGCTGACCATCTTTAGGGTAGTTGATAATCGTAGCCAACTGGTTTCTTGGGATCAGGAAAATATCCCCTTTTCCGAAAAAATAGGTCGCATCTGCCTGCACAATCTTGGTTTCACCTGAAAGGAACCATACCAGCATATGTTGGTCAAACATAATATCAGATTTGAAAAATTTGTCCTCATAACTCGAGAGTTTAATGTCCTGGGTAATATATCTGGCTTTGTATTCCATACATTTATTTTTAAGAAAGAATGCAATTGTGTAAAAATAGTAAATGGCTGATATTTTACTTTGTTTTAAAGACCATTATTACAAGAAAGGAAGCTAAAATAGCTATCATTCACCTTCCTTTCCTGTTTACGGCATCTCGGAGACTAAATAGACTGCCCTCCATCGACCAAAAAATTAGCGCCGGTTAAAAAAGAAGCCTCTTTGCTGGCCAAATAATGGATCATGTCCGCTACCTCATCCGCCGTCCCCATTCTTCCAACAGGAACACTTTGTACCAATTGATTTTCCAAAGTTTCATCCAGCCCGATTTTATTCATAATCTCGGTGGCTATCGGTCCGGGACTTACCGCATTGACACGGATTTTCCGGGAGGCCAGTTCAAGGGCTGCAATTTTCACAACCGCATTTAAAGCCGCTTTACTTGCCGCATATACTGAGGCGCTTGGCGGGGATATTGTAGCAGATGTCGAAGAAAGCATAATTACCGATGCACCATCATTGAGCAAAGGAATAAAGCGGCTCAAGGTAAAATAAGCCCCTTTGAAATTTACATCCATCATTTCATCAAACTGACTTTCTGCTATCAGTTCAATCGTGGAGAACTTGGTAATCCCCGCATTGACCAGCAGGATGTCAACTTTACCAAATTGTGCTTTGACCTGCGCGGCAAGATTTTCAATGTCTGTTAGCCTAGACTGATCGGCGATTAGGCCCGTTACCTTCAGTTCTCTTGCTGCTTTTTCTACCGCTTCTTTTCTTCTTCCCGTGATAATGACATTCGCTCCCTTTTCCTTTAGTTTTTTTGCGGCTGCATATCCAATACCGCTATTACCACCAGTAATTACGGCAACTTTATCTTTTAAATTTTTCATAGCAGTATGGTTATGGATTAAATTTAAGGCCAGTCATTTCTTCGGTCAGTACCCATAATTTTTTAGCGCTGGTTTCATCGAGTGAATAAGGGTTTACGCCTTTGGGAGAAGCGCTATCTGAACATAGCACCGTAATGTCCGCGTCTTCACAATATACCCCACCGATATGATTTAGTAATGGACTGGTTGCGCACCAAACCGTGGTAGCAGCACCTTGCGGAATTGTCTTTAAAGATGATGCTACTTCAGGCAGCATCTTTCCTGCTGCATCTACAAAGCCCATTTGCTGAAACAATTCCAATGGCGCCTCCCTTCCCAGTTCAGTACCACCGATAGAACCGGGATGTACCGAATAAACGCTGACTCCGGATGACTGCCCCCGATTATCCAGCTCCATCGAAAAGAGGTTGACAGCCGTTTTGGATTGTCCGTACCCCTGTAAGGTTTCGTAATCCCTGTTCAGAAAATTGGGGTCATCAAAATTGAAAGGAGCGAATTGATGTCCATGTGAAGAAACATTGACCACCCTTGCACCTTTTGCTTTTTTAAGAGCAGGCCACAATTTCGCCGTAAGCTGGAACTGCGCTAGATAGTTGGTTGCCAATTGTGATTCTATGCCACGGTTATCTCTCCGCAAGGGCACCCACATAATGCCTGCATTGTTGATTAGCAAGTGTAGTGGTCTTCCTGATGCAAGAAAACTTTCTGCAAATGCATCAATGGATACAGGAAACATTAAGTCCATTTCCGCGATCTCCACATTAGCAATTCCCTGAAGGTTTTTCTTTGCTTTTTCAATATCCCGAGCGGGTACAATAACCCTTGCCCCTGCTGCTGCAAGAACCTGGGTAGTTTCCAATCCGATGCCAGTATTCCCGCCGGTTACAATAGCGATCTTACCTGTAAGGTCAATGCCTTTGATTACTTCTTTAGTTGTCGATTTTGCATTGAAGCCCGAACCGATTGCTTGTTGCAAGGCTCCCTGATAATTGTTTTGTTTCATTTTTATCTCGTTTTTGTTGAAACAAATTTAGGGTGCCTTAAAATCACTGACTTTGTTTAAAAGTCCTATTTTACTTTGTTTAAAAGGTCAGCATGTTTTTTTTTATAATATGATAGCTCTTTAAAGCAAAAACACCTGATTTTAATCCTACAGCTTTCGATTTGCATTCCTAATTGCATTTGGATTAGATTTTATGAGTAATTTTACCATTAAAGCCTTCAAACAATCTGGATTGTAGAGATTGCACCTAATTACTTTTGCCTTTCTCATCTTGTATTTTGGCTTGAAATATTGGGGACTGGATTTACACAAGCATGAAATTAACAATGAGGTACCTTAGCTTAAAAATCAGTGATTTCGAGGGCTTTTTTAGTAAATTTCAAATAAGTAACAATAACTTTCGATCCAATTTTGTAACGGTAATAATCCCCTGGCTTAACTTCAATTCTAATTTTTTCATTTTTTAATGGCCCGGAAAAAGTAAGGTATTCTGCATGCTCTGTTTTGTCCCGGTGAATCACCATACTCGTTAATTTGTTTTTTCCGTTTAATTTATCCTTCTTCCAGTTATACCTGAAATACTGAACGCAAAGCCAGGCAAAGAAATAGCAAAAACCGAAAAATAAGACTCCAATACACAAAAAAGCAAAATAATCCTCATAACCCAGCTCCTGCAAAGTCTCCCTTTTTACAGCAAAAGCACCAATTAACCCCATAATGGCCATACTAACAACTATGGTAATCGCAACAACCCTTATTATCACCTGATTCCCCTGTTCCATTTCCTTGATCTCCTCCTCTGATAAGGGAATATTTTCCTGCAAGTATATTTGCGAACTGTCAATTTGATGATTTTCCATTTATCCCTTGAATCATTAAAACATTAAACAATTGTGCTGGACTTTCCATATCCGTTTTATGGAGCTGTAGCCACCCTGACCATACAACTCATGTGACTTCTAAACTTATCCTTATCCACTGCCGGTACTTCAACTTTAATCGTTACAGGAAATCTTTCAACCATTTTCACATAATTTCCGCTTTGGTTATTCGGAGAACTTAAAGGAGATTCATTTTTTAATTTGCCAATCTCTGGAACTGCACCAGAAAGGTTAATTTCAGGAAAATCATCTATTACAATTCTAGCGGATTGCCCCTTAAGCAGATGTTCCACCTGATTTGATTTAAAATTAGCCACAATATAAAATTCACTGGCTCCGTTTACCTCTTTAACATCAAGATAAGCATCATCCGTAAGTTCAAAATTCCCATCTTTTGATGAAGTTATACGACTGCTTAGCAAAATTTTAGACCATTGTTTTAAAAAATCAACCGGAAATTTTGTTGTTTTCATTGAAACAAGCACAGTATGCCTGCAGGTCTTGCCATCTATAATGTAAATAAGGGTAGAAACAGGTGTTTGCTCGGATTTAAGCGTCCTGTTTTCCAGGCTGATTAATCTAAAAGGATGAGCCCCGTTTTTATTTTCCGCCAGGAGCGCAAAACGAATGCCTTTGTCTTTTAATAAATCATGGGATACATCAATGCTATCCAGGGGCTTAGTACTTTTTGTGATATCATCATTTAATATCATCACCACTTTTTGCCAGCCCTTCTGCTTATCATCTTTAACATCCCACTTATGATGACGACGCGAAAAATCCGTTTGGACAGATAATTTTTCATCAAGTTTCCAGCCTTCAGCCTTCGGCCACTGGATTTCTATATCCTCCCGGTTAGATTGCGCCTTAGCCAATCCAAACATGAATACTAGAACAATGATAACAACAATGTTTTTCATTTGTATTTTTCAGTAATGTAGATGCATTAAAGTTAGCAATTTAAGCAAGGTATAAAAGCGTATTAAAATCCAGAAAAACCAATGCCCCCTTAATCTTCCTTAATGCCGAGTATGTGTAAAACCTTTCTACAATAAATAATGTCTTTTGACTATCTGTGACACAATAAAAACACAAGTTTAACGCTATGTTTGCAATATGAGTTTACCCATGCGCATCACCTTTGAGGAAAATGATTACACCTACACCGTTGTAACGAAAGGAATTACTAAAGAAACCAGCTCAATTCAGATTAACCTGAACGATAAGCAATATGAACTTGCCCGCAATTTGAAAGGCGATTGGGATGCTGCTGATGCAACGGTTAACGATATACCTGGTTTGCTTAAGGCAATAGGAAGAAATATTAAGCTTAGGTACCGGTTGTAGGATCCAGTTGGGATGCCCAATAATGCCAGATGGAATTCCCTGTTTGTTTTGTATACTGATACAAATGGAAGTACCTCTATAAACTTGCGCTAAGCTACTCAATTCCCAATAACAGATTTTCTTTCTAAATCATAAATATCGGTAATATTTTCTCGACTTTAAACTTATCCTCCTGAATCACCATTTAATGAATCCCCTTTCATCACCACAAAATTGCTATCCTGGCGGTTACTACCAAAATTGCTTGGCTAATGCGAAACGGTACAATGATCGCAGAAAGATATTAAGGCTTAAATTGATTTTTATGGTAAACCCTTCAGCGATAAACTGTGACAAATTCAACCACGATATTATTGATAAAAAACGTAACTTTAATTGCACAAAAAACTTTGGTCAGACAAATATTGACTAATTTATGAAACCCTGGACTTGGTTCATTTTTTGCGCGAATTGTTTAGATATAAGTTATTTGGCTTTCATTGGCGTAGCAGGTCATGTAAAAGTGACGTGTGTCTATTATTATCTACTTAGATATTTAATAACTACTCCCAATGAAAACCATAATCGTACAAGATACCGATGCTGCAGTTTTGGATGTAATGACATTAGCTTTGCAGGCTGAGGGATTTGAGGTATATCCTATCCAAGGCTATGAAATTGATTTTCTTTCATTAATAAATGAGAGAAGACCACATGTAGTGATTTTAGACTACCGTCTGAAAGGCGATACCTGCAAGGAAATCTGCTTCCAGATCAAACAGAAATATCCTCATCTGCCTGTGATTGCTACAAGCTGTAACTACAATATTGACCGTTTGTACGGAGTAAACGGCTTCGACGCTTACATCCGCAAACCCTTTGATCTAGATTTATTGTACGGAATATTAAATCAATACGTTAAATTAAAAAAAGTGTTGAGTTAAAATTAAGGGTTGAACCTCTATCTTTAAATAAATATAACTACTAAAACTCCATTTATACCCAAGAGCCACAATTGTGGCTCTTTTACATTCAATTTATAATCGCCTGCCGCTAATATTTCAAACTGTCAAACACACCTAAAGCCCGGTTACAATTAACAGGGCACTGATTAGGGTGAATATCTTTTGATAGGTTTATTTTTTAAAATTATCAGATAGTCTTTGAGCGCTAAACTAATTATTAGCCGATGCAGCCGATAATTAGTTTAACCATCCAGAGTTTACCCTTTGGTAAACTTATTGGTTTTTATTTTCGGGCTTGATAGCCGTTTTATTTGAATCAGGAACTACAGATGGTATGGTATCTGCAAGTTTCTTGTTTTTCTTTTTAAACAAGTTGTTCAATTTTTCCCCTGCTTTGTTTATTGCCTTGTCCGTAGCATTGTCGACGGTTTTGTTTACAGCTTTATCCACTACCTTATCAGTAGAGCGGTCAACTGAACTGCCTACTGCTGCTTTTGCTTTTTCTTTGAGTTTACTCAAAAACTGAGCTTGCGCCATCCCTCCTGCCCCAAGGGCAAGGAAAACAATAAAAATTACTTTTTTCATGATCTTGATTTTCTAATAAAAATAGCGCGGCTAGCGGTGCAGGTCAATCATTAAAAAAGATGATTTTTTTTATTAAATGGCAATTATATTCCTATCTGTAAACCATTTACCGTAATCAACCCCATAATCACCATAGCTATCTGTTCCTGAATAATATTTAAAAAGGTCAGCAAATTGCTTTGATATTGTTTTGGATTGGTCATCAATACCACACTTACTGTTTGTCCGTTACTTGTTGCGGCGAGTATAATGTTGCCATGCCTGTATTTGCTCCATCAGTATAGTTCGCACCACCGGAAATTACGTCCCATCCATTTTCTTTTGTGGGCATCCCCATGGAGAGTTCAGTATTTACCTGCACAGTGCTTTTTAACAATTTGTTCCAGCAGGCAGCAAAATCTTCATGAGTAGATGCAGTTGCTTTGCTCATAACTGCTTTGCATAGGCACCGTTTTTTTTATCTGTAATGGATAATTGAATACCGACCTCATTTTTCAATTCTTGCCAGCCCTTGAGTACGGAAATGAAACCACGTCGAAAGTTTGTTTTTGAGCGAGGCTTGTACAGCTCATCGCTACTATCATATTGAATAGCAAAAATATTTTTATATGTTTCATTACCTAACGAATTATTGTAACAGCTTCCTAAACTCATCCAGGTTAAGTTGATCAATAAAAGATTCTTTTACGCCCATTAAAAAAATATAATTTGGCTTGAAACGATACATTACATCGATCAATGCTGGTTTGGTGCCATTGGGCGGATATTTTTTCAGGTATTCCGGGTTGATCTGGTACAGATTGAAACCTTCGCTGCCGGTATAAAATTCGGTGAAATAAAAATTTCCATATATTTCTTTTGAATCGATGTTGCGGTTATAAGGGACAGTAAAAGATTTATTATCAGGTTGGACAACTGCATGTTGGTTCAGCCATTTTTCATCCTTGGATTGCAGCAATCTGGTAACAGCTTGTTTTTTCTGCTCATTTACAGCAAGTATATCCCGGGCACTTTGCTCCTGCAATACCTGTTTGTTTTTTTGATCCTGTAAATAACGGCTTTGCACTTTCTCGGATTCTATGATTGTTTTTGCCAGGTTCTTTATTCTGTCCTGCATATTTGCTACCAGCTCAGGCTTTTCCCTGTCATAATATTCCAGCATATCTTGTAAAAATTTCTTCCTTGTAATGGGAATAAAAAAAGGAATATCGCTGTGCGTAATAAATGCATGGCGATATACAAAATCGTTATTTACAGTAACGAAACCAGAATTAGGAAAGTTAATGCCGTACCCTTTGCCTGGTTTATTCTCAATTACCGGATAAGGACTGAGATTGCCTGCTTGTTCACTATTCAGATCAATAAAACCATCTCCCTTGTTGATGGCATTTACAACCCTGCTGTTTGCAAAACCATAGTAATTAAATATGGCAATAAAAGGAGCATTTACCTGCGGTGAATTTGCCGGAATTTTATAGGCATCGGCATTTCCCTGGAAAGAATTAAACGCTTTTTGAAACGATGGATTTCCATTTACCCTAAGCACTCCCTGGTATTCATCTACAATGGCCAGCTTATGTGTTTGCACATTACATACAAATGCATGAAAGCCCAGGTTGTAGGTATAGCTACAGGCAGAAAACTGATTATAATATATTTTAGAATTTAGCCCAAAGCTGGCTTTGGCCAGCCCACCTGTAAACTGTAGCTTTGGTTTGGTTATGTTTTCAAATGCCTCCATCATTTTTTTTGCATTGGCTATCTCCGTTGAAGAAATACCTTCTTTGCCCCCACCAGTTACGCCGCCAATATGAGCATCCCAAAACCTTCCGGGTTCTTTTAATACACTTTCTGCGGTACAATTATCTTTATTGATTTGCACCTCCCATGCTTTAAAACTGGTTTGTGACTGAGCAACAAACCCACAAAATAACAAGCTGATAAAAAATATTTTTTTCATGTTATGTCTGTTTTATTTTCCAAAAATACCTGTTCCCTGTACCGAGCCGGCTCCTGTATTCAGGCTTATTCTTCCTTCCATGCCTGCTGATGCTGTTACAGGATTGCCAATTTGCCCCGGTTCTGGCATACCGGGAGTAGGCAGACTTGCTTCAGCTTCAACACTACCCTTTATAACTACATCTTTAACACCCGTTCTGTCTATTTCTACATCAACGCCACCCCCCACTTTCGCACTGGCTTCTACAGGGCCCATACGAACATCAACGCCCGTTTTTGGCCCGATACTTACCGTACAACTTTTAAACGAATCACCAAAACCTGCATGATCTAAATCCTGATTCAGTTTTACGCCAATTATAAGTGCATTAAATTCTGTAGTAAGCCCGCTACAATCTAATTTCATTTTAAAGCCCAGGTTTGCTAGTCCCAAAGTCTGACTAAACTCGCTATTGATATTACAGTTGGGATCTTTAAATGTTGTAAGTTTGCCGCCCTTAATTTCACCGGGGTCTGCACAGCCATAACTTACCCCAAGCACTTCTGCTTGTAAGGAAAGATCCTTCAGCCATTGTTTTTTCAAGCCTGCATTGATGCCCGGAAGCAACGCAGGATAGGTAGTATAAAGCGATAAATAAGAAAATTCATTCAGGTATTGCTTTTGCGTGGTTAGATATTCCAGGTACAGTTCCTCGTACTTTGTATTGAATGCAGCAAGGTAAGTATCTACAGCTTTTACAGATTCGTTACAGAGCGCATCATTATTTTCTGTTCCACCTTGCCCAACGTTTTTCCATCTTTCATTAATTTTTTTCATTGTTGCCTCATATTCTTTTTTGTATATGGCGCCATCTCCTTTTACGAAGGCCGCTATTTTTTGCAACACCGCATTTTTTTTATTTTGGAGATTTTCCAATACCATTTTTTCTTTGGCATTCATTTTTTCTGCAAACATAGGAACTGCCACGATCTGCATAGCGCTGCTTTGACTAATAGAGCCTGGATTGGCAATCACCTTGCTCTGGGCATTCATAAATTGTTTTTGCTGCTCTTCTAATTGCTTTACTGTTTGTTTGTTTGATTCTTCGGTGATTTTTTGCAATGGTTTCATTGTTTTATCAATTTCAGCCAAAAATTGTTTCCGTTGCTGCTCATAAATTTTCATGGCTGCATACGATTTGGGAAATTCCATCGGAAAAAAGTTACCAAGGTTCAGCAAGTCATCACTTTTATTAGCCGGTGGAAAATTATTGTAATCGCCTGCGCCCGGTGCATAGCCGAATTGATTTAATTTATCTTTTCGTGCAACTGTATTTCCCTGTTTAAATGCAGCTTTGGCATGGGCAACGGCTGCAGTTTTATCGCCTTTGTTTTCGGCAATAAGGCAGAGGGTTTCGTGTGCTTGCGTATGCGCAGCGGCGATGAGCAATGTACTGTCTAAATATTTTTTCGATTTGTCCATATCGCCCAAAGCAAACCATGCCTGGCCGAGGTTGTTGAGGATGGTGCTGTTCTTTTTAAATTTTGCTTTGAGCTGATTTAAAATAGGGATAGCCATTTCGGGTGCCCCCATCATAGTGAGCATAGATGCATAGTTATTCAGGTTATCGGTATTAGCAGCATCATCTTTACATACCTGCGCCATCAGGCTAAGTGCAATTTGTATGCGCCCCTGCATCCACAACACTGTTGCGGCTTTGCCCATTTCATCTGTATTAGTTCCCTTTTCTTTTAATGCTTTATAAATTTCGTTGGCTTTATTTTTTGCAGCAGGTAATACTGCCGAAAAAGTACGGCCACTTATATTGCCAACGAAGGCACCCATACCAGCTGATGAAGGCGTAACTGCAATAGCCGCTATTGCTTTTGCATCTTTCACAGGAACAATCCGATTGGAAGCACTAGCGCTTGTTGTTGTTTTACTGCTGTTTACCTGTTTTATGGCATTGTCCATCTTTTGCCCTATACCATATTTATTGAGCAAACTGTCGTAGCCCTTTTTCGCCCTGGGATCCATGTTGGAGATCTTTTCATTTAGTTTTTGCATGGCCTCAGCCAATCGCTTCTTATCTGCCTCCATTTGCTCTTTAGAAGGCCTTTGGGCAAAAGAAATGCTGCTAATGAGCATCAGCATAACTGCGATTAAATATTTCATACCTTGGTTTTGTTTTTATCCGGTTAAGGAAGAATTAATTTTTTATTGCTGCTTTCCTGCTTTAAATTGGCATAGGAATTAAATCTTTTGAAAAGAGAGTACTGTTTCTATTTTGTTTTGATCATAATCTCCCTTATACAAACTCATTAAATTTCTCCATTCATTATTACCATATTTCTTGGAATAAAATCTAATGAAGTATTTACTTCCTGCACCTGAACTCGTTTTTCTTTCCAGTACATTTCCTTTAAAAGCAAACACCCCCTCACCCTTAAATTGTTTGCTTTTAATTAGGTCATTGTAATAGTCATAACCTACTGTGTAAGAAGATTGTATTAACACATAATATTTTCCATCTGCATTGTAACTGGTAGCCGTATTTAAACTATTACCATACAACCCACTGCCTGAAACCCACGTACCTGTCAGCTGTTTTTTATAATCCACATTTTTTTCAGCAACCCCATTTATTTTTAAAGTGAATAAAAGAAAATTCAAGGCCATCTCCATCTCGCTGCCCAGTATGTTATCAGCTGAATTAATAATGGCTAGGTTTGCGCCTACCTGTATAACCAGCACGGTACCTTTTATAACCTCACCCCCAGGTTTAGTGATGCTATTGCTTAACATATAATAAGGCAGCCCCTGGCTGGTAACTCCTTTTTCATGATCACCTTTTTCGAATAACTGGTTGTTAGAACCGTTATACAGACTCCAACCATCAAAAACGTCAAAGAAAATATGTTCCATATCTTTTTCTAAACTGCCAGATGATTTTACCATGCTCATGAACTCAATAATTCTTTTTCCGGTATTCGTCGTTTTTTCTAAGGTTAAACTATTTTGCCCCGCATTTAAACTCCAGGTGGGCGGAACAGTAATTGAATAAATATTTTTGCTACCTGAACCATTTGTATAGCTTGTGGGCGAAGCCGGATTTTCATTAACAGGTTTTTCAGTTGCCGTTTCGTTTAGGTTGAGGTTTTTTATAAAATCCAATAGTTGATTTTTATATTTATCGGTATTGGTCATGATGACCACATTGGCCATTTTGCCATTTCCTGTAGCGGTTATCAGCGTTACCCATCCTTTACCAGTACCATCGGTATAATTGGCTTGTCCCGAAATAACGCTCCATCCTTTTTCAGTAGCAGGCGCCTGCATGATTGGTTCCCCGGAAACAGACACGGTAGCTTTTACCAGTTTTTCCCAGCTGGTAGTAAAGTTTTCGCTTGCCGGGGCTGTGCTTGCTGCCGAACGTAGAATAACAGCAGTTGCATAGTTTCCTTTACCATCATTTTTGGTGGACAGTTGAATGCCATTTGCCATTTCTGTTTTATCCCAACCACTGGGTATGGTATAGTTTACTGCATCAAAAGTTTGCTTTTGGGCAAAACAAGTATAACTTACCATCAATAGCAGGTTAAACAGGAGCATATTTTTTATGGGTTTCATCTTTTTAAGGTTTTCATTTCTCAAAATCATTTCAAAATGCCGGCAGTTATACATTAGTGAAGTAAATAGTTATACCCGCTTTTATTATTTGTATTGTTGCCATCGGTAAAACCAGATCCGGTTATTTGAATGTTGAACTTGTAAAGTACATTTTTGGGCAAAGTGGAGAAATTAGCACCTCCAGCTACTCTCGCATCATAGAAAAGTTCTTTTACGTTTCCCGGGTAAAGGGAATTTCACCTGCGTCCAAAGTATTTCCCCGGTAGCCTGCCCGCAACAGGCAGTTTCCAGAAAAGTACTTGGATCATTATCTGTATCTTCAACTCTGCTTTGTAGGCTTAACGAGGCAGTTGATGGAATGGCTGTTTCACCAATATTTTTTAAGGTATAATAAATCCTGACGAATGATGCTGTATCCAATGGGCTCTTTTCTATTTTGGTAATGATAACTTCTATATCTGCCGGGGCTGGTGGCGGCGGTGGAATGGTAAACGAAGATTGAATCGCATTATTTGTAAAATTCAATTCAGAAAATTGCTGCCCAACCCATGTTTGGGAAGCGGTGCCAACATTTGATCTCATTCCATTTACACAGAGTTCAAATGAGTATGCATTGCCCACTATAATACCATTAGTGCCAAATGTATTTCTGCTACTCATAGATTCTCCGGGATTTAGCAATTGATTTATTTCGCTTGTCAGGCTGGTAGAATTGCCACCTCCCATGGCGCCACCATTTATGTAGCCTTGAACTGATAACAGACCTTTTTTTACAGCAGCAGTGCCCACATTTTTTAAGGTATAATTTACGGCGTAGGTATTACCTGTATTGGGAGAAAAGCTAATATTGGTAATCACTATGTCAGGAAGGGCCGCTGGTGTAGTCGTTGGATTCGTTGTAGTGGTGGGCTGATTTGGCGTTTGCGTTGTGCCTGATGGAGGCGTGTATAACATACCTGTTGCCGTTTGCTTCGGCGGAACTATTGATACATTTGTAGTTGGTGTAGTATTCGTCTGTTGCGGTGTCGACGTAATGATTTGTCCTTTAACCTTAGCGTTAATAACCGGTTTAACCAACCCACTTGAATCAATTTTTTTTACTTGTGCATTGCTGCCGATTGCAGCTGCGATGAATAAGAATAAGGTAAGTATTTTTTTCATGGATTTTAGATTTTATGAGATACCTTGTTCATTGGTTAGGTTTTATTATTGAAGATTATATTAAAAATTAGTCCAGGCTGTTCCTTTAACTACATCCCAACCCGACTTGTCGGTTGATCTTAACTTTCCATCTACACCCCAGTTATTATATATCCAGCCGATGCGGTTGGCTTTAAATTTTATTTTGCTGGTACCACTGGCAATATCATCGGTACAGCTCTCCACATTTACATCTTCCAATATGATTTGCCGGGTCAAAATCGGCACCTGATTATTGGTTCTACTCGTTATCGAAATATCTATCCTTGATATGGGAAAAACGGCTGATAGCGGTGCGGTTATCGTTTTTGCAGGTATGGCTGCTAATGCTGTGGCTGCAGATTTCAGATTTATTGTGGTAGCAGCTTTTACAGCCACAATTTGCGTTGGTGCTGTATTCATCATGTTCCTAAACGTACCTACATAACCGCTTGTTGGTACCTCGAGCTCTATCAAAGCAGTATGGTCTACCCCACCTGCTAAATTTGTAATGATGAGTTGGTCTTCATATCCACGGTAGGTAGATGTTCCCTTTACACGGATTCCATCGCTTTTGGTAACTTTCCCGTAAATCGTTGTGGTTTGTGCAAACAAACTTGTGGTAAAAAGGACAGCTAAGAGCAGAAAGGTTGTTTTCATTTTATTATATTTTAAATTCAAAATTTCATATTGTAACAGTACCTGGACAGATCAGTGGATTCTAGCATTAAAAGCCTATGCTGGATTATTCCCTCTTGGTAATAAAAGTTGGAAGCGTATTAAAATAGGCATCGGTTTTACAGAATAAATGCCATTTCATAAAATCGAGGTACATGTCAGAACCTGTAAAATAAATTGTTTTTGAAGGCATAGTTGGGTGCGGGTTTCCGTTTTTATCTTTAAACTCCAGGGTAGCGCTTACTTCATCAATTTTCCAGGCATCCAATCCAAAAAAAGGCCCATTACCTTGTGTATTGTAGAGTATATCTACCATAACACCGGTTTGCCTGTAATGGGCAAGGCTGTTAAAAGCCTGATCGAAACCTGGTGCCTGGGGCAAGGTAAATTCTTTTGTACTCCATACCTTTAGCTCCGGCATGTAATTCTCCATCATGTATCCTTTTTGATAATTATCCGTACCTGATGTTGGATAAACTCTTACAATTAATTTGGAGTTAAGTTCCTTATTATCCTTCCCGGTTTTAACCGTAACTTTTGCAACGGCCAAGAAATAATCGGCATCATTAATGGCAACAAGCGTTGAGGAAGCTTGTTGGATATTCCCACTGCCTTTAACAGGTTTTAAAATTTGTGCATGCAACACAGTTAAAAAACAAATACAAATGATGGTAATAGATAGCTTTTTCATTTTTGTAAAATTTATTAATGTAAAATTAGATTGAGCAACAAGAGCGGACAATCATTAAAAAAGATGATTTTTCATCTATTGGAAGATGAGATAAAATTTCAATCAACAAAGCGGAACCGATTCTATTGCTTAGTTAATATTTTAACTAACTTTAGTTGAAACAGAGAAATAGCAAACCTAAATCAATCAGGCATACTACGCTAAAAGATGGTTTTTAGTTAAGTAACGCTAAAAAAATCATTAAAAAAGACGATAAAAAACAAAAACTGCTATACCTAATTTGCGCTCAATGAAAAAACTACTGACAAGCTTGTTTATACTATTGTGTTTTCTTAATAGCCATGGCCAGGACCTACAAAAAATTGATAGCCTTAAAAGGTTATTGAATAGATCGAAAGAAGATACCAGTAAGGTAAAACTACTCTTTGCCCTTACTTTGGAATATGAAGACCACGACATGAAAAAGGCGATGAGCTATACCAAAGAAGGTGGTCGCCTTAGCAATAGGCTAAACTATACTGCAGGCAAACTGAAGTACAATAAAAGGATGATGTACTTATTTGCAACCCTTACACAGCACGATTCGGCTATATGGTATGGCAAACAGATTCTCAAAATTGCTACCGAAACTAAGGATTCCTTAACCATGGGTATTGCTTACTTTACTTTGGGTGAACGCTATAATTTCAAATCGGATTATGAAACAGGGATAGCCTATAGTTTGAAGGGGTACGTATTATAGAAAGACTGGACACTTCATCCAAAACCAGGGGCACTTTAAATGCCAGTATGGCTGCAAACTATCTGATGATAAAAGACTATAAAAAATCCATTGAATTTGGCAAAAAAGCAGAAATCCTCAATAGAAAAAACAAGAATTACAAAGAGCTGACTTCTACATTACTAAATCAAGGTAATGCCTACGATGCACTGGGACAGGACATCAAAGCAATTGAGGCGTATAAAGAAAGTCTATCGCTATGTGACAAATACAACTTTCCAAGTTTTGTTGCCATGAATTGTGAAGGGATGGTAGAAATTATGGATAGGCAAAACAAATTAGACCAAGTGAAATATTATGCAGAAAAAGGACTGGCAACAGCCATTAAAATAGCAGACAACTTCAATATTATGTCCTGTTATCAAAATTTGTCGGTTTATTACCTAAAAACAAATCAACACACTAAAGCCAAAGAACTACTTTTTAAGGCCCTTGATATCAGCAAGGCCAATGACTATAAGGAAGCAAGGGGAACAATATTACAAAGTCTCTCTAATGTGCTCTACGCAGAGCATAATTATACTCTAGCTTCTCAACATCAAAGAGAAGCTACAAAAATCAGGGAAGATATTTTTACAGAATCGATGGCTCAAAAACATGCCAACGAAGAAGTAAAATTTGAAACAGAAAAAAAAGAAAGCCAAATAAAGTTACAGGCAGCAGAAATACGGCAAAAAAATATCCTTAATTACTTGTTAATAGCCGGGACCATTGCTTTTTTTGCCATTTCTATATTAAGTTACCGCAATTACAGCCACCGCCGGAAATTGCAGCAGGCAAAAATTGACGAACTGGAAACCGAAAAACAGCTCACCGCTACAGAAGCGGTACTAAAAGGTGAAGAACAGGAGCGTACACGTTTAGCTAAAGACCTGCACGATGGATTAGGAGGCATGTTAAGCGGTATAAAATTCTCATTGGGCAACATAAAAGAAAATTTAATCATGACCCCAGACAATGTCCATGCCTTTGAACGAAGTATTGATATGCTGGACAGCTCAATTCAGGAAATGCGCCGGGTGGCACATAACATGATGCCAGAAATGCTCGTAAAATACGGGCTCGATACTGCGCTGAAAGAATTTTGTACCGAAATGGACCGAAGTGGCATGATCCATATCAGCTATCAGTCTGTGGGAATGCAAAACACTGAGATCGCACAAACAACCTCAGTTACCATTTACCGCATCATACAGGAACTGGTCAACAATAGCATCAAACATGCCCAGGCCAAAAATGTACTGGTACAATTGCATCAGTCCCATCAGGAAAAGTTATTGGCCATAACAGTAGAAGACGATGGAAAAGGTTTCAACACTGATCAGCTGAAACAAGCTAATGGAATGGGCTGGCTGAATATCCAAAACCGTGTTGAGTTTTTAAAAGGAAAAATTGATCTGCAGTCCGCACCTGGCAAGGGAACCTCGGTAATGATCGAAATTAATATTTGATAAATAATGAAAGCAGGTATTTTTGTAGTAGACGACCATTACATGGTCATAGAGGGCATCCATTCCCTATTACAGCATGAAAAAACACTGGACTGGATGGGTCATGCCACCAATGCCGAGTCCTGCCATAGTTTTCTAAAATTGCACCAGCCAGAGGTGATACTCATGGATGTAAACCTGCCCGATAAAAGCGGGATAGAGTTATGTAAAGAAGTTAAACAGCTGTATCCGACAATAGCAGTGCTTGGCCTGAGCACATTTAACCAGCAGGCCATTATCCGCAATATGATGGATAACGGTGCATCAGGCTATGTGTTAAAAAACGCGACCAAAGAAGAACTCCTGGAAGCCATAAACACCGTGTTAAAAGGCAAAGTGTATTATAGCCAGGAAGCTTTCAGTTCACTAAGAAAACCTGAGCCCAATCAGCTCCTGATTACCCGAAGGGAAAAAGAAGTTTTATTGTTAATCGCAGAAGGATTGACCAATGCAGCAATTGCAGAAAAACTTTTCATCAGCATCCCAACCGTAAATACCCATCGCAAAAGCCTCCTGGAAAAATTCGAAGTAAAAAATACAGCAATGCTCATTAGCAAAGCTACAAAACTCCAGCTCATCTAATTATGCCACTTGCTACCCATCTCTTGTGATTTAATACCTATACGTATTAACAACATAGGGTTTAAACATTGGTTTTTAACGTATCCTTTAAACCACTCGATGCTTTCTCTTTTACCTTTTTATTTCCATTGGTCTTACCAGGTGTTTGAATGATAAACTTATAGTCCCCTGCTTTCAGTACTTCAAACTGTATCGTATTCTTTTGGTCAACCTTAAGATTGATCATATTCCCTCCCGGATTTTTACCACCCTTTACAACAATACCACCAATCGGTGAGCCAGGCCTTGCAGTCTGGGAAGTATCATTTTGCGTTACCCCCTTCTCATTTATGCTTTTTCCTTCTGATCCATCAGCTCCAGTAAGCGTGAACTGGTAACTCCCGGCTTCCAGTCCCTTTAATTCAAACTCGCCTTTATCATTACTGGTCGTGATCACCAGACTCCCCCGGGATTTTTACCACCTTTCACAATAATCCCACCAATTGGATTTCCCGGGGCAGATTGTATGTTCTGATCCGAAACCTCATTTTTACGCCCAGCTGTATATGTTCTTCCTTTTCTTTTATTCTTAGTAGAGGTTACACCTTTTGAGCTAATGCTTTTTCCCTGAGAACCAGGTTCAATTATTTGGAATATGTATTCACCAGCTTCAGCCACCGGAAATGTGACTTCCCCATTTTCATTTGAAACCGCGATCATATCTCGTGGACCGGGATTTTTCCCTCCTTTCACAATTATACCGCCAATCGGGTTACCAGGAGAAGCTTGTATGTCCTGATTTGGGGTCTCATTTTTACGTCCAGCTGTATATGTTCTTCCTTTTCTTTTATTCTTAGTAGAGGTTACACCTTTTGAGCTAATGCTTTTTCCCTGAGAACCAGGTTCAAGTATTTGGAATATGTATTCACCAGCTTCAGCCACCGGAAATGTGACTTCCCCATTTTCATTTGAAACCGCGATCATATCTCGTGGACCAGGATTTTTGCCGCCTTTAACAATGATACCACCGATCGGGTTACCAGGTTTTACCAAAGCAAACGAATTATTCATGGGATTTTCAGCAGAATTACCACCATGTTCAAATAGTGGGTTTACCAGATTGACACCATTATCACCTGTTTTTATCACTTTCCCTCTTAAACGCCTTTTGCCGGTGCTGTTCCCCAGTGGGACACTAACCCCAAAATTCACACCAAAACTATTATATGCGGCGCTTTGACCAACGGACTTACTGGTCCCCGCCGCCATCTGATCCTGGCTGTAAAATCCCATATCGTTGGCTTTACCCTGAGGCTTAAATAACATGCCATCGTTTTTAACATCCGGGCCAACTGTATAATTGCCTTCCAGATAGAAACCCAGCTTTCCAGGGAAAAAAGCAACGCGCAGTTTAGGGATAAGGGCAAAACCCGTAGTTTTACCTGCCCCTGACTGTATATCTCTTTATTATAGTTTGTGCCGTTCACCGCATTGCTTTGTGTTACACTGAAGGCATTTTGCTTTAAATGAAAATAAGCGGCATTCAAAACGGGTGACAAAGTAAACTGACCAAACGAAAAATTAGCCTGCGCGCCAACTTCT
Source organism: Pedobacter sp. HDW13 (assembly GCF_011303555.1). Classification (NCBI taxonomy): domain Bacteria; kingdom Pseudomonadati; phylum Bacteroidota; class Sphingobacteriia; order Sphingobacteriales; family Sphingobacteriaceae; genus Pedobacter; species Pedobacter sp. HDW13. Next base: position 174,631 of record NZ_CP049868.1, read on the forward strand.
CCCTTAAAACCATTTTGTTTATTCCCTTCACTATTTACCATTATACTGGGTAAAGCTGACTGTCCGGTAATATTATAGACCTGTAAATCAGCAAGATCATAATCTCCATTTCCAGCAAAATATTCGCCCCCGGCATTAAGGCCAATGGTAAAGAAATGCGATGTGTTGCCTGCCGCCCCCCATTTCCAAACAAGGGTACATATATGTTTCCGCCTACAGCGTATCCATTAACAAGGTTTGTTTTTGTTTTGACTGAACTGCCAGGTGTATTTATTCCACCAGCCACAAACAACAACAAATTCCCTCCTGGATTTTTACCACCCTTTACAACCATGCCGCCAGTCGGTGAGCCAGGGGTTTGCGCCATTGCACAAAAACAAATAGTCGAAAAGAAAAGTGTGAAGCGTTTTTTCATATTAAATTTCGTTTGGTTTAATGGTATATCAATTTAATAAAAAAATGTTACCCAGATATTTTTATTTTTTTTTTGCAATACCACTTAATTAAGCTCAGCTAGATATTTGCAATAAAAGCACTGGCAAACAGAATTGATATTTAAAGAAAAACTTGCTTTATCGGGGGTATACCTTTTATCTATTATTCTGCCCTATGCAAAAGAGATTTGTAGAAATTCGGGACATTTTACGGGCGTTTTTTTGTAAAGTACTGATATACTTTTTTCTACCCAAATCAATATCAGTATGAAAATAAATACAAATTTTGCACCATTAATTTTTTGCATTGTCATTTATTGCAGCTATATATCTGGCTGTAGCTCTTCTGATAAAAAAAACGGAACTACCGCAGACTCAGTTACAACTTCGCACCAGTATTAGTTGAACAATCCACAAGCAACACAGAAACATTTACAGAATTTGACCAGAGCACGATCCCTGAATCATCTGAATAGATCGATACATTCCCCTATTTGGTCCTGCTGGATTTTACATCCAAGAAAAAAACGGCTCTTCAGAATCTAAATCCGGATATTCTGACCTTAAAGATCTTAATAAACTGATTATTTTCAATGGCCAGTCCTTTTACCATGCTCAAGGTAAAGTAGCCAGACCTGGAAAAAAAACACGTGCATAAAGCCCCAGTTGTCCACGGGCTTCAGCTACTTGCCTTTACCGCACCTGGGGCCACTTTGTTCCCACACGTGATCAGGGAGATATTTATCGCCTTTACCGAGCTTTCTTGCAAATTCCTGAAGGAAGTCAATGCAGGTGATACGCTATATCCTGCACTGGAGATCATTTCACTAACTCCGCAGGGTGAGACGGGAATAGTTGAAACGGCAGCGACAACCCGTAATCAGCATGGTGAATTGGCACTGTCCGGACCCCACAAGTATCTTTTAAAAAGATAAACAATAGCATAAGCGAATCAAATCATGAAAAACGTTTCATCGCGAAATACCGCCGGAATCTATGTAATCAATATTTTTGTGCCATTATTCTCGACATTAAATTGAACGTATATTCAAAAGCCCATATTTGTTTCATCACACTTATGACACTACGGACTAAAATATCCTGCATATTTTAGCAAAAATGAGCACAGTCGCATTCCAACGCCTGTGCTCCCTACTTATTCACGATTTCAATTATCTTAAGGAATTTCGTTTAGAACCTTCCCCCCTTCTTACCTTCCTGTAGATCTTTCGGTTTTCATTTCCCTTAGCATAGACAATCAATTTAGGTTCTTTCTCCTTTGGCAATTTCAGATAAAGCATATTTTAATCCTTTTTACTATTCATCAGTATTTTGATCATTAGCTCCAGGTCATCCTCGCTATCTCCGTCTGTCCTAAAGTTGGAGAAGATCAAACGGCCTTCCTTATCTATCAGGAAATTCACAGGCGCGGCACCTCGATTATCCAGATTTCCCTTCAACCTATCCTTTTGATCCTCCAAAGGTGTAAAACTATAACCGCTGCCTTTCATAAATGGCACCACGTAGTCATTTTGTTTGGATACAATATTAATCCCCAGATATTCCAGGTTCTGACCTTTGAATTTTCTAACCACATTTTCAAAATGTGGAAACTCACCACGGCATGGGCCACAACCCGGAAACCAATACGTCAACAGCACTACTTTACCCTTATAATCGGCAAGAGAAGCCTCGCCGGTGGTCAAATAACGCTTTAAGCCATTAAATGGCGTCGCAATTTGTGCACCTGCGTTCAGTCGTGTCCATATATCAGCATCAGCCTGATCTGGTTTTTTACCCAACTTTTCAGCAAAGCCAGCTATTGCTGTTCTCAGGGAGGTGGAAGGAGTTTTAGCGAAAGCCACAATCAAACTGTCGTAAGCTCCAATGGTATTGCCTGCTATATCATCAGCCTTTGCTTTTAATAAAGCGAGATCTGTTTTAAAATCAGAATATCTCGATAGTTTTAACTGCTTTAGTACATCCATAGCTTCAGCACCTTTTTTCTGATCCAAGAGGGCTTTTGCTTTCGCAACTATTTGTGCCTGTAATACCATGTCAGGCCATTGTTTTTTCCCCTCTTTTTCGGTTTTGGCCATTTCCTGCGCCAAAATCACCGCCTTTTCGGGTTTTTCGGAAAGAAGCACAGTATAATAAGATGACATGCCGCCTGAGGACCAGCCAAATTTACTCGGCGCAAAACTATTGCGTAGCAACTCAAAAATTTCCAGTTTGTCAGCCAGTTTTTTGGATCGTACACCCAGCCAGTACAGTGCCTGTGCCCCACGTTCATCATTAGGAAATTTTTTAGCTACATCGAGGCTCATTTGTTTCCATTTCGCTTCATCAATATTCTGAAATGAGGACGCATAGTAAAAAGCATAATTCGGATTTGAAGGGTCTGACTCAGTTGCTTTGGCCAGATAACCGCGTGATGCATTAAAATCGCCCCAACGTTCTCCATCTATCCACAATCCTCCCCATGCATCAGTGAATTTAGGGTCAATCGCCACCGCCTTTAACAGGTAAGGCTTAGCCTTAGGACTTTCCTGGTTCAAGTACGCCTTCGCAATTCCATAAGGAACCATTGCTGATTTTGGAAATTTATTCATCCATAAGTCATACTGAGCCTCCAGCTTAGGGTCCTCAATACCTACTGCCTTCGTATAAGCCTCGTGAACACTTAAACTACCTGGATTTGCTTCTACCGCTGCTTTTAATTTAGCGAGCTGTGCTTGGTTTGAAGCTACCTCTGCTTTGCCATGTTGGGCAAAAACAACAACAGGAAGCGCAAAACTGCTCAATAAAAGACCGTACATTACTATTGTTTTTTTCATCTGTCTATAATTTTGGTTTAATGATAGAGCTATCATGTCCCTATTATTCTAATTGATTAAAAGATCATGATGGTGCTATCCAATTGTTTTTAATAAGAATTTTGAATGATTTGACCCCGGATGGCATCTATTTCAACGCCGTTGATCGGTACCAACAAACGTTTTACATCCAAAGTATAGTTTTTTGTACTTTTATATTTACCCCTGTTGCCCCCACATCAAAAAAATCATACGTCATCGTAATGTCATCAACAGGACAATCATTTACACTAAACCTGCGAATGTCGCACCAGCGCGTGGTAAAAGACAATTTCATTCTCCACTATTCCAGTACTTTTTTGATAGCATTATCTTTATTTGTTGCCGATGGTTCTATATAGATTCTCTCCTTTTTGAACAAGTATAATTACCGCATTCATGACTCCTGTGACATCCCCCTTTCCTACCATGCACTACTGCTTTAGCCAACCGTACTTCTGCCCAATGGAGTGTATTTTTAGTTTTAGTTAAAAAGGGTTACAGGGTATTTACAAAAATTTCTGCCAATTTCTTATCCATTGCCTCGTCATTTTCACCGCCAAGACCATAACGTCCTATAATAACACCTTCCTTATCTATCAGAACTTTGGTAGGCAATGAGTGAATACCATAGCCTTTGCTGACAGCATTGGAGTTATTAGAGCTTCCCTCCGAAACGCTCAGCCCACTTAGAACATGCTTCCATACCCCGATCTGATCTTTTTCAACAGCCTTCTTCCAGCCTGCAGAATTTCCGTCATCAAAAGCTACCCCGACAATCTCCAGTCCCTTATCCTTGTACTTATTATACAACGATAATAGGTACGGATTTCCTTTCCTGCAAGGTAAGCACCAACTTGCCCAAAAATCTACCAAAACATATTTCTTTCCCCTGAAATCGGATAAATTAAATTGCTCACCATTGATGTCTGTAGAAGAAAATACTTTGGCAGTGCTTCCGGGCGATCCGCTTTTCAGTTCAACGATTTCTTTATTCACATACTTACCCGATGCACTGGTCCTGATCCTTTCAGTCCAGGAATTGTAAATTGTCGTCGCTTCTTCCAGCTTCAATAAACTCATTTTCGAACGCATCAGATAGGCTGAAACATAAGAGTCAGGATGTGCGCTGATAAATGCCAGGTCAATTTTATTCATTCTGGCTTTAAAGGGTTCTAACTTTTGATAGGCAATGGGTGCTTTTTCGTAGTCCTTTTCATTCCTGTAAGCCGCCTCTAGTGGCTCCATTTCTTTGCGTATCGGTGCTTTCCTGCTATTTAAATCTTCCAGTTCATCATTACTGTGTGAACCTTTTAAAACCAATTTTTTGAACGCCCCTTCATTCATAGACATATCCATTACACCGGGTTCTATAAAAATTGCGGCCACATTGGGATCATCCATATTCCTTAGCCCTTTAAATGCGGCAATATTGGCCATGACCGGTTCGGCAAGTTTACCCTTAAACACAAAGGCCCCATCCCGAATCACTGCACTGTCTGTTTTCTGGCCCTCACCTTCGGGATAGGAAAGATATACATAACCCGTCTTTTTTCCGGAAATCTTTCCTTTAATCCTGAAATTCGGAGCTGTGCCTTCCTGTGCAAAACCTGGCAGGCTTAAAAATGCTGCCAGGCTGTATAACAATAGGTTTTTCATACTTCGCTTAAATTAAACTTCCCTTTCATTTAATATTGATTTTGAACAATCTGTCCCTGACTGGCATCCATTTCAACATTGTTGATAGGTACCAGCAAACGTTTGGCATCCAGGGTATAAGTTTTAGGGCTGTTTATATTTACTCCTGTTGCACTTACTTCAAAGAAGTCGCGCGTTAACGTAACATCATCTGCAGGATAATCATTTACACTGAACCTGCGGATGTCATACCAGCGCATGGCAAATGGCAATTCCCTTCTCCGCTCTTCCAGTACTTTTTTGATAGCCTCGTCTTTATTTGCGGCCGTAAGCGCTACATAAGTACTCATCCTTTTTAAACGCAGTATATTTACCGCATCCATAGCGCCTGTAACATCGCCTTTTCTGGCCAGCACTTCTGCCTTATTCAGAAGCACCTCTGCGATGGTAAACCCGGCAGGGATATAACGGCCGTCGTTAAATACGGTATACCTGGTTGTAGCTGGAGTGACAACCGAAAACCTCCTCCCACCATTCGGGATTACAAAGCTTTTGTACCTCAAGTCATTTTGCGTATCGTATAGAGCTACCAAAGCAGCAGATGGAACAAACCATTGGGCTGAAGTATAAACGTAACGGGTATAATAAGATTCAGGCCAGTATAAAAATTTAACTGCTGCCCAGTCATTTAGTTCTACGTATGTCAGTACCGCAACAGGATTGGTATAGCTTGCAGTATTCCCGGCCTTTAAGGTCTTAAAATCAACCAGTTTAGTATTCAAACTACCCAATGCATTGTTGGCCTGGGTAAGGCTATTGTCCAGCTCACCGGTAAACAGGTAGAAACGGCTCATGAACGCGGCAATGGCTTTTTTACTCACACGCCATGGCTTCAGTGATTCCACATCATCAACCGCTACTTTCTGGGCTTCAGCAATATCCGATAAGATAAAATCGTAGGTTTCTTTTAAAGTGGCCCGTTTCAAAGACTCCGTATACTCAACCGTTTTTTTAATGGGCAGTCCCAGGCTGTTCAGGTTGGCAGCCGTATAAGGCGCACAATAATGATTGGCCAGTACCCAATACGAATAGGCCCTAATGAAATGGGCATCTGCCTTTACCCTTTGCCTTGTGGCCTCATCACCAGTTGCCTGGTCAATGTTTGCCAGTATCAGATTTGCGGTAAATATCTTTTTAAATTCTCCGTTCCACAGCAGATCAGAAACCTGGCTTACCAGTCCGTTTACATCCCATACATAGTATTGAAGCCTGTCAACAGTAACAGCGGTCTGTGTTCTGTAATTTTGGTAAAAGAGCTTGCTAATTTCTGTATCATCAGTAGAATTGATCGCCGTATAATTCGTTTCATAAGAAAAAGCAGTAGCATTATCTACCAAGGCCTCCAGTTGTGAAACGGTTTGGATACTGGCTTGTTTTTTAGGTTCTTCCGACAGGTACTTTTTGCAACCTGCAAGAAGAAATACGCTTATAATTGAATATTTTAATAGTTTCATGGTCGTTATTCTTAAAATTGAAGGTTAATACCAAAAGTGTAGGTTTGTGCAGGTCTGTTGGTTCCCGGAAGCCAGTCAGGGTTATAGCCTTTGCTATTGGCTCGCCAAACCAGGCCTACATCGCGCGTTTGGGCAAAGAATTTAACATTGTTTACTTTAATCTGCTCCGCTAGTTTTCTTGGCAGGTTATATTCCAGCGTAAGTTCCTTGCATTCAATATAAGAAGAGCTCTCGATTAGGGTATTCAATACCGGCGAATAGCGGTTCCATCGATACAACTGGGCTTCACTAGGTTTGGCAAAACCAGGCAGGTCCGGATCGCCAGCCAGTACATCACTAACAAACCTGTTCACCTGTGTTTTCAAGGAGCCCACAACGCCTGCAGCATAGTCAAAGGTAGGATTGCGGTAAACACCACCCATTTTTCCAATAAAAATGGCCGTCAGGTTAAAATTTTGTACCCTGATGTTGTTTGTCCATCCCAGTGTATGCGGTGGGGTTCCGGTACCTTCGTAATTCAAAAACTGCAACCCGTTGCCACCGTTGTAAAATGTAAGGTCGTTAAAACTTTGCAAGCTGCCGTTTGGCCCCGCAGCCTGTGGTACCCCGTCCTTCATCCCCATATAAGTATAGCTATATACAGGGTTCACTGGTCTTCCTTCTACAAAAACATTCCCCAAAAGCTGGTAAGGCAGGAAAGTCGGGTTAAATAAATTGTCAACATTATTGTAATTGTAAGCGTAGTTAAACGAGGTACTGTATCCAATTTTTGTGTTTGGGATAGTTAAATTTGTTCCCAGACTAAGCTCGATACCGCGATTGGTAATTTCTGCATTGTTAAATTTCTGCAAGGTAGTTCCTGTTGCCGCTGCCAGGGCAATATTACCGGTGATGTCTTTACCTTTTTTGTTGTACAGGTCGATAGAGCCAAAAAGCTTATGACCGAACATCGCAAAATCAATCCCCAGGTTTGTACTTGTTGTTTTTTCCCAACGCAGGGATGGATTGCCATTGTCGGCTACTGTGGCTACAATTGTTCCTGTAGTGGCACTAGGGCTGGTTCCTACACTCAGCAATGCTTTTGTAGAAGTAGAACCCTCAACATTTCCATTCTTTCCATAAGTCAGACGAAGTTCAAGACGGTTAAAAATGCCATTTCTTGGCATAAAATTCTCATTCATCACATTCCATTTTGCACCAACAGACCATAATGGCGACCATCGTAACTTTGGATCATCTGTAATGAAGTTTGAGGCATCACTTCTTACACTTCCGCTAAGGGTGTATTTATTGTCATAAGTATAGGAAGCGTTTCCATAAAAGGAAACATATTTATTCCTTACCCAGTCAAATACAGTATTTCCACCCGGAATCGCATTATAAAATACGCCCCCCGTGAAATCCAGAATCGGATCAGCAGCACTGCCATAACCATAAGGAGGTGTTGTGGCCTGCAGCTTATCCGGAGCGTATCCATACACATAAGGATTAGCCCTTGAAGAGGTGGTATATTTTGAAATTTCCATCCCTGCAATTGCGGAGATCTGGTGCTTTTTAGCAATCAGTTTATCATAGTTAAACTGGTTACGCACCAGGAAACTTTCAAGATCTGCGTTACTTACATCGTAAGGCAATCCGTTTGACCTGGTAGATGCTTTTCCCTTTAAAATACCTCCTTTAGGGATATAAGATTTTACCACCACTTTAGTATTATAGTTGTAATCGGTCATCATAGTGGACAGGTCTCTTACATAAAAGGTACTTTCATCATAAATCTCTTCGTAATTTGTTTTGGAGCGCTCGTATTGGAACCTGGTGTCGAAAGTCAGGCCTTTAAGAATAGTCAGATTTAAGCCTGCCTGGATCCTGCTACTCAATACGTCATTCTTACGGCTTCTGCCCCTTACTTCGCGCAAAAGATTATAAGAGACATCGGGATAGTTGAATTTATCCAAAGGCACCTGCGAAAGCTGGTACCTATTGTAGCCTTTTAGATTTGCGCCATAGCTGCCATCATCGTTCAACAGCACTTCATAAGGCGATAATTCCTGCAATTCGGCTACAGTTACCCCACTGGTTTCCTGTTTCTTGTATTGCAGGTTGGCCGAAAGGTTAAAGTTTAAGTAGCGCGTAATTTTGAAATCATTGTTAAAGTTCAGGTTAAAACGGTCATAGCCACTCTTGATATAGCCGCTCTTATTCTGTTCGTACATCACCGAAGCATAGGTTTTAGAACGTTCTGTACCGGTTTGTATGTTGACATTGTACTGGTTCAGTACCGCTTTCTGCAGCAGCAGGTCTTTGATCTGCTGGCTGTTATCAATTGTACTCAGTCGGTCAAGGCCTGCATTCATGTCCGCGGTACTTATTCTTCCAGATTTATTGCCATACATCAACTCCTGTGCCAGTGTAAGTGGGCTAAAAATATCAAAAAACGAGTTTGTAGGTGGGTTAAATTCCCATTTGTTTTCAAAGGCCTTTCGCTCATAAGCTACCTGATCGGCCGAATTGGCCGTAGTGAGCAGTTGATTGAGGTCTGGTTTACCGGAAATCCTCGAAAAAGCACTTCCTTCTACGCTCAGCTTGCTGGCACCTTTTAATTTCTTTGTCACCACAACGATCACACCGTTTGCTGAGCGGGCGCCCCATATTGAGGCAGCTGCAGCATCCTTCAGTACAGTAATGGACTCTATATCGTTCGGATTGATGTCAGAAAAATCACTTCCCGATATCGGAAAACCATCCACTACCACCAAAGGCCTTGCTTCGGCATACAATGAACTGTTTCCCCGAATAAGAAAATCTACACTTCCATCTTCTTTTTCCCTGGCTTGCATACCGGCAACCATTCCCTGAAGCGCAGAGGAAAGATTGGAAACCGGACGATGGTCTAGCGTAGCCCTGCTTACTGAACCGAAAGCTCCCGTTGCCCGTTCTTTTGGAAGGCTCTGGTAACCGGTGCTTACCATTACATTTACTTCCTCCAGTTTATTGTCTGAAAGCTGCATCCCGATGTCTCCTAAATTTCTGCCCGCATTTATTTCTTGAGTCACATAGCCCACATAGGCGATGACCAGAATGGCGTTCTCATTTACATTACTTAAAAAGAACAGGCCCTTTTCATCAGTTACAACAGATTGGCTGGTTCCTTTTACTTTAACGGTTGCCCCTACCAGGGGATTTTTCTGTTGATCCAAAACCCGTCCACTGACATCAATGCGCTGAAATCGGGCAATGATATAATCGAATAAGGATGCCTCTTCTTTCTTTTTAATCACTACTGACTGTCCGTCAATCTTATAACTCAATGCAAAGTCCTTTAGAACAGTCTGCATGGCAACATCAATGCTTACATCATCAAGCGAAATATCCAGCGACTTATTTTTTGGTATAATTTTACCATCATAGTAAAAGTTATATCCACTTTGTTTTCGGATTTCATTCAATGCTGTCTCCAGTTTGAGATTTCGTTTATTGATATTGATTCGCTGTGCAAATCCAGCTGCACTGACCTGTATGAGGGATGCTATTAATATTACGGTGGTTAATCGCATAATTAGCAATATTTTATGGTATAGCAGAGCTGTACCCCGTTTCCTGGTATTAATTTTATACATTTGTTGTTTAGTTTGGTTAAGCATTTGCCTGTACTTTCCACGGTGGAGGCGCTTGCTGTGATATTTGATTATTAATTAATTATTCCAAACTGCAACCAGGGGTGTTACAAGCATTCCTGGTTCGTTTTTTTAGCCTTAGCTTTGCTGTCGTAGTCTTTTTCTCATCCTGCTGATTTTGAATGTTAAATAATTAGGTTAGTTAGATATATTTCATAAAAGATGATTCTGGTTATTTTGACACGTAGATTTTTCTACCTTCAATTTTAAAATGCACCTGTCCGCTTGATTCAATAAGCTTTAATACAGCTGAAAGCTTACTATTTCGAAAAATCCATCCCCCTGCCTCCAGTTCATCCGGAACTGATAGGTCATAAATGACTTCTACGTCATACCATCTGGAAATTTCTTGCATGGCAGTTTTCAAATTTTTCCCACTGAGATCAAAACCGCCATCCTTCCAGGCCGTAATTTTTTCAATATCTACCTTATCGACCACAATAGACTGTCCATTATTTAAGGCCTGTTCACCAGGCTTTATAATTTTGGAGGCATTTGTTTTTGAGGTCACTTTGACCGAACCTTCCAATAAGGTCGTCGCAATGGCTGCCCCATCGTTATAAGCATTTACATTGAAATGGGTACCCAATACTTCAACTTCCTGGCCTTTACTCTCTACTACAAAGGGATGCGCTTTATCTTTTGTGATTTCGAAGTACCCCTCACCTTCAAGTCTTACCCTGCGTTTTCCACGCTCATTAAGACTAGCAGAATACGTTAAGCTTGAAGCTGCATTTAACCAGACTTTAGATTGATCCGGTAAGATTAACACATAAGTTTCTCCCTTAGCGGTGGAAAGGGTATTGATCTGGTGATCCCCGTTTGTGTTTCCCTCAATCTGGTAAACAAGCTGGCCATCTGTTGTTTTACTCACACGGATACCGGTTTCGGTCGCAATCTCACCATTAACAGCATCAGCCAGCTTTATTTTTTCTCCACTTGCCAAAGTCAAAGTCGCACCTACCTTTCCAGGAGCAATATCATTTTTGTAAGCAAGCTGATCAGGCTGCTTTTGTTTATTATTCAGATTGAAATAAAACAGTCCGGCACCAAAAAACACTAGCACAATTGCAGCGGCAATCGCAATACGGGGCCATAATTTAAAAGAATGTAATTTTAATTGTCCATTATTGATCTGGGCATAAATATCTGATCTTAGCTCTGCCTGAATAGCCTGCTTTGCTCCAATATTCAAACTTTCCCATTCAGGGTATTCCCTGATAAACGAATCAATGTGACCGATATAGATCGCCATTTCTTCAGTGGTTGCAGTTCCCTCGGATACTTTGGCGGCAATCTCTATAATTTCTTTTTTCTGCATTACGCTAAGGTTAATATAGTGTAAAGCAATCCTCAGGTAGGTTATCCCTTGCCTGCAAAAGAAATTTTCTTAAAAAAAACACACAAACACCTGGCTATCAGAAGAAAAAAAATAAAATAGGATTACCTTTTCCCAGCTTTTCTTTCATTTTTTTGAGTGCCGCTGTGATGTGACCTTCCACAGTCTTTTCCGAAATATTCATTTTCTCGGCTATTTCCTTATTGGATAGCTGCTCGAAGCGGCTCATTGAAAAAACTTCCCGGCAGCGTTCAGGCAGTTCTTCCGTAATTCTATGAATCAGCGATTCAAGCTGGCGGACTTCCATCAGCATGCTCTCATCAATCGGTGCCCTATCTTTCTGGGAAATCCCAAGATAAAATTCATTCCTTGCTTTATTTGCCCGGATATAATTTGCCGTTTTGAACCTTACCGCCGTAAGTAGATACCCTTTACAAGAAGTTAAATTCCATTGATCACGATGTTCCCAAAACCAGATAAAGATATCCTGTACGATGTCCTTACTACTGCTATGATCCCTGAGGATATTATAAGCCATGCCATATAAAGCACTCCAATGCCTGTTATATAATTCATCAAAGGCGGTATAATCCCCTTCTTTTACAAGAAGAATCAAGTACTCCTCGCTTTCCGACTTTAGAGATTTAACAGACATGCAATCCTTTCCAAAATATAATTTATGGCTTTTTAAGCGCAATGTTACTTAATTTCCTGAATACAACAATAAGATAGTCAATATTGAGTTTTGATTTCGCTCAATAGTTAGTTTGGTTCTCAATGACAAAATAAGAATAGTAAAAAAAACGGACACTATCCTAAAACAGTGCCCGATTAAATTAACGCTCTCAATAACTAAGTTATATAAATTCCATACGTTATCAAATAAAATTATCGATGAGTTTTTTGATCAGGGTTATTTGAAATTCATAGTACAACAGACTCATTTATTGAATAATTCAACTATGGACAGCATCAGCCAGACAATAAAACGTGGTAATCTTTATCAGATGAAATGATACCATTAACTACAAACTACCTGAAGACTTAATCCTATTCAGGTATGATGAAGATCACCATTGCCTAAATACCAAATCTATGGGACACGATAACAGCACAAAAACCGCATGTCCCTACGGACATGCGGTTCAAATAAAAGCAATTAAAATTAAACTTCTGATACTTTTTCAGCGGCTTCAATAATCACATTTGCAACTATTTCAGGCTGCGACATGAAGATGACATGGCTTCCTTTAACTTCAGTTACCCTGGTATCAGAGCGGCGGTACATGTTTCTTTGTATTTCCGGATCAATGCTTTTATCCTCAGTTGCTACCAGCCCGTAAGCAGGTTTATGTCTCCAGGCCGCGTCGGTAATCGGGCTCACAAATCCTTTGGCATAAAAGGCACCTTGTGAAGCATACATAAATTCAGCTTCTTCGGCGTCAATATCTGCGCAGAAACCAGCGTGATATTTATCTTTGGCGTAGTATACAATGCCTTTCTCATCCGGAGGAAGCACGCCATTCTCAGGTGCAGGCGGCACGGTTTGTAACCATTGCAAGGCCGATTCACCAGTGTCTGGCTGAAATGCTGCAATATAAACCAGGGCAGCTACATTTGGATGGTTTCCCGCTTCTGTAATTACTGCCCCTCCCCAGGAGTGTCCCGCAAGAATTGCAGGGCCACCAATCCTTTCCAAAGCAACATGAGTTGCCAGAACATCATCTTCCAATGAAGTTAAAGGGTTTTGTACTACCGAAACATTATAGCCTTTTTTTGTCAGTTCGTTATAAAGTGCTTTAAAGCCAGAACCATCGGCAAATGCGCCATGAACTAATACCACATTTTTTACATTTAGATTTTCCATTGTTTTATTGATTTAAAAGTTTATAAATAATTGAACAATACAAAGATGCGTCGAATATCAAGGCACCTTATTAGAGTGATTTCCCGTCTATTTGTAATTATTTCCCTTTCTGATCAAGATCACCCATACAGTTAGAGAAATTTTGGTTTTTCTATGGCGGACAGCTTACATAATTCAGTATAAACTGTACATTTTGTAACTTTACACCATACATTGATATGGTATATGAAAGTTCGGAAATTAAATTCTAAATAAAGTTACGGTATCCGTCAACTTATGGAAAACGAAGCCAGTCTTTATAAATCCATGCGGTTGGAGGCAATCCAAACTGAGCCAGCCATGTTCAGGTGTACCACTCCTGCGGAAGCTGACCTTACTGATATTCAGTGGCTGGAGCGGGTAAAAGATCCGAGAGCCGTTTTTGGCCTTTTTGCAAATGATGAGTTTGTAGGCATGACCAGTATTTTGCTAATAAATGAAGAGGAAGGGTATATGGGCCAGTCCTATATCCAAAAAGAACACAGAGGAAACGGGCTATCTGCACTTTTTTATAAAACAAGGATGGCATGGGCATTGGACCATCAGTTAAAACGTTTATGTGTAAGCCACCGTGAGAGCAACCTCATTTCCAAAGCCGCCAATCAGCGTTTTGGTTTTCGCTATAGTCATCGGGAACCCTGCAGCTGGCTTGACGGCACTACCGAAGATGTGCTCTATTATGTACTGAACTTATAAACTGTAAAAACTAGATAATGACTGGAAGGAATCAGGAATATAATAACTATAAAATATCTGTTTCGCAGACTACGAAGATGTTTTTTTCCTGTTTTTATTTTCAGAATAAAAAAAGTCAATCATCCTTGATATCTTAAAAAGATAAAGGATGATCGACGGTCAGTAATAAAAGGTGCAATTATTTTTTTGATACTTCTTTGGCAGCTTGAATAATGACAGCAGCTACTTTCTCCGGTTGCGAGCTATAAACGGCATGACTGCCTTTGATCTCGGTAACTTTGGTATTGGAACGTTTGTACATATTGCGCTGAATTTCAGGATTGATGCTTTTATCCTCTGTAGCTACAATACCAAATGTTGGTTTAACTCTCCATGCAGCATCTGTAATGTTGTTTACAAAACATTTGGCATAAAATGCACCTTGAGATGCGTACATGAACGCTGCTTCTTCTTTACTCAGGTCTGCGCAGAAACCAGCATGGAACTTTGCTTTGTCGTAGTAGACAATCCCTTTATCATTAGGTGGCAGAACGCCGTTTTCAGCAGCTGGCTGGGCGGTCTGGAACCATTTCAGTGCTGATTCGCCATTGTCCGGCTGAAAGGCGGCAATGTATACCAGTCCTGCAACTTTAGGGTGGTTACCAGCCTGTGTAATTACGGCCCCTCCCCATGAGTGACCTGCGAGAATAGCGGAGCCATCCTGTGCATCAAGCGCAAGTTTTGTTGCCGCTACATCGTCTTCAAGTGAGGTCAATGGGTTTTGAACAACGGTTACGTGATAGCCCCGTTTGGTAAGGGCTTCATAAACACCTTTGTAGCCAGAGCCATCTGCAAATGCACCATGTACCAATACTACATTCTTTACTTCCTGGGCGTTTGCTTCATTAACAGAACCTGCGATGGTAGCCAATACTACTGCTGTGGCTAAAACCACACTTTTAATTCTGTTTTTTAGATTTAGAGTTTTCATTTTCTTTGCAGTTGATGTTTTATGTTTGAATCAACACTACAAAGTTGCACTGAAAAGCTACGCCGGATAATTAGCAGATTTCCCGATTAGTTGTGATTATTTCCCATCTTTAATCCAATCGGTGCATTTCTGAAATCCGAAGGCGACTGGCCCGCATTTTTTTTAAAGAAATTCGAAAAGTAAGCTACATCCTCAAACCCCAGATCATAAGTTATATTTTTTACAGATTTGTCAGTATAAAACAAAAGTCGTTTAGCTTCAGCCATAATCCTTTCCTGGATGATTTGTGAGGGAGTTTTCTGTGCGAAAATTGCAAAAAGATTTGATAGGGTCTTAGGTGACTTACAAAGTGCATCAGCATAAAAACTAACTGAATGCTCTGATTTGAAATTAGCCTCCACCAGGAGATTGAATTTCCGAATGATATGGAACCTTTCATCCTGAAGTTTTTTGACAGGAATATATCCCGATTTTGCCAAACGGGTCGTATAAATAATCAGACGTTTTAATAACACGAGCAGCATTTCATTCTGGATATTATCCGAGGTTTCAAACTCCTGAATAAAAACGTCCAATAGCAATTGCAGCTTTTGTCTTGAAAGCACATCCAATTCAATGAATAAATGATCAGTACTGCTGAACAAAAATCCTACACAACTTACTTCGTTATCGTGATCGATGATACAATAAAATTCGCGATTAAACTGCCAGGCAACAATACAAGCAGAATTTTCAAAACCAAAAGACTGATTAAATAAAAGCGTGACCAAAGAATTGGCTGGAAAGTCGAATTCCGCCCCATCAATGGTAATTCGTTGGCTATTTTGGGTAGGGTTCCAGGCAATGGTAAAATATTTATCAAAGCGATCCCTGGTCAACGGTAACCTGTCAAAACCTGGTTCCTCTTTAAAAAGCAGCAATTCACCGCCCGTATTCTCTTCCTTTAGTTTAAGCCTCATGATAGCTCATATTAAGTGTACAATATATCGAATCGGCTTTCAAAATCCAAAAGAAGAACAAGTGTAATGAGTCCCCATATGTTTGCTGATCCTCTTCGAAGGTCCAACCGCATGTATTAAGTGTTGCTTTTCATTCCAGAATAGGGTAACGTTTCGATTCACCTAATCTTTTAGCTTTGTATTTCATTTCAATAGAATTCTCCTCATTTTCTTGACGATGTGGTTGCAACATCATACAACGGGCATAGCTATAACCTTGCAGATTTCCGGTGGTTATTAAAAAAATTATCCTTTTTCCCGGAATTCGGTCGGTGAGATCCCGGTCTGGCTTTTGAAAAAATTGGAGAAATAGGCATGATCTATAAAACCAAGCTCGAAAGCAATTTCTTTAATAGATAGACCGGTAGTTTGCAAGAGTCTTTTAGCCTCCGTTCCTACCCGCTGCTGTATCAGTTGGGTTGCGGATATTTTTAAATGTTTCTGGCAAAGAATATTCAGGTAATTGGCAGAAATATTCAGTTTATCAGCATAGAACCTGGTTAGTTTCACTTCTTTAAAATATTCATCTATCAGCATATTGAAGGTAGCCAATCGTTTATTGGATTGATAGACCTTAAACTCAGTAAAAGCAAGCTCCGCTTCCCTGCTAACAATCGCCGCAATGACCGCAGCACGTGCACTGATCAAATGCACCAGGGAATCCTCACGTTCCAACTCATTTTTGATGGCATCAAATTCATAAAGCAATAGACTGAAAGCATTGCCTGTTAATTGTATTACCGGGTGATTCTGATAGTTGGTAAATGAAAAGCGGAAGTATGGGGCAAATTTCTCAAAAAAAGCACGTTCGACCATGAGTTGGTAACCAATAGTGCCTTCACTGATATTCCATTTATGTACTTGTCCTGGAAACAATACGTGCACTTGGTGATTGCTGATTGTGTGGTCGATGGAATCGATTGTGTGAACCCCCTTAGCGTTATCAAAGAGGTTGATGATAAAAAAATCGTGTGCATGGGCTTTTTCTATGATCCTTTTGCCGTGCAGTTCATTGAATAAAATCTCCTCCCGGCCTGCCAACTGCCCTTCCCGAAATCCCTGAATACTGATCATCGATATAGAATTCGCTTTTTTCATTCCAGTTAAGGCTCTAATTGAAGTTTTCATCCATCAATATAAACAGTTAAAACATTAAACGAAAGAAATTCCATCCATCGGCTTTAACTGGTTGTGGAATTTATAAAAAAATCCGGACCAATCAGCTAAATATTGATTAATCCGGATCCGTTTCAAAAGCTACATTTAGCGCATAGCTAAATGATGGCGCTAACGTTTCACTTAAGGTTCCTTATGTGTGGTTGGGGTATGGATAATATCGAAATAAACGGCTTTATCACTATTGTTTGGATAAATTCTGTAGGTAAATTCCTGTTTGGTCAACACTGTGATATCCACTATTCTTGTAAATAGCGTGACGCCGGCATCATTCTTTGCCACAATAGTCCGGGTTTTGCCATCAGCAGATACTGACCAGTCACCATGCATTTTCGGTGAGTTATCCAGGTTGTACATGGTAAAGGTACCGTTAGATTTAAAATACGCGAAGCCAACGAAATTAGAAACGTTAGCATCTGTCAATACCACATTTTCTCCTTTATTGTTTTTGGCATTTGTGGTTTCCCATGCTGTACTCGCCAGCACCTCACTTGGTGTCAATGGCTTCTCATCCACAATTTCATCTTTGCTGCAGCTAAAAAATGTTGTTGCGAGCAGTGCTAGAATAAGTGCGAATTTTAATTTTTTAAAATGTTTCATTGCTATAAATTTTATAACAAAATTAAAACGTCTATACCCAAATCTCTTGCTGTATTCATCCTAAGACTTGAAAAATTTATAACAACATCTACTCCTTAAATAATTTTATGCTTTAGTTTATCCAAGATAAATATTAAACAAATGTTTTTGCCTTTAGTGGGGGGCGCTAAAAGTGGTTCTTCTCCACCTTTTGGTTGTCGACCAGTCTGCAGAAAAATGAGGTTAAAAAATGTTCCTTTAATCAAGCATTTTTAACTACCTTCTTTAGGATTTCAGCATGAATTGTATTTTACCACCAAAAGTGGGAAGAACCTAAAAGTGTGCACTGATTCTCATGCCAAACCATACATCCCATTTTTTACCATCTAGTCTTGGTGGTTGCAAGTATAATTAGATCTTTCTTCAGAAAAATAGCCAACTGAGAGCACCAAAGAACCATCATTATGTTTTCAGTGTATTGAGCAACAATTCCCTGTCTATTAAAACGATAAAAATAAAATCCTTAGTTTTCCCAGCGTTTTTTTTTACTGATTTCTCCCTTTGTCTGAACTTCCAGATGTTTCCCAAATGGAAATTCCTTCCCATGCCTTAAAAAAACTATCCTCTTTTCATTAGCCAACAAAGAAAAGAATATCAACAGGCAGTATTACCTGGCATTCTTTTTTTCACTCATGCCATTTCGCAGCAACTGAGCGGTGGTTTGGATCTGCTCCAATGCCTTGTTCAGCTTCTCTTCAGCCGCCTGGTTGCCTTCAAAGTACTTGGCTGCCTCAGCCTCAGCAATAGCCATCTGCTCTTTGAGCTCGCTCATTTTCTGTTGATTGTAACTATTGAAATTTCCCATTTTTAGTTTTGGTTAGTTAACGATATGATTAGTTATAATAGTCAGTCAAACCTCTACAGAAATCTTCCAGAACCATAAAAACGTACTGGCCCTTCTACGTATTAGTGTTTTAACTTGCGGAGAACGCCGCTATACCAAATATAATCCTTATTCTTTTTTCTAGAAACCATATTTCGACATTATTGAGAAGATGAATAATATTCGACATCGTTTTCACCATTCACGACAGGGATAACGAAAAGATGATGTATAAATAGGCTTATCTTGTTTTTAAATTGATGATGGACTAACGCTAAAATAAAAGGAGAAAACTGCTAAACATACGAAAACTATAGCGTTTCTAGAAAGATGGATTCATGATATACTAGTGTATGAAAGACAACCCAAATCAAAGAAAAACAAACAAAAGTTTATTCAGAAAAAAAACAAGTTCCGATGCCCCACACGGCCTTCCTGGTTATGATTATGCAAAATATAGTGATCTAGGCATCCAGATGCTTGTTATCATAGGTGGGTTCTCCTACGGTGGTTATGAAATTGACAGTTATTTTCATCATGGTACACAGTGGGTTACTTGCCTATTGGCATTGATTGGCGTTGCTATAGCGGTCTATCTGGTTATTCGATCTGTGAGCCGCCCTTAATCGACTACCTATAAAAAACTAGTCCTCATAAAATCGATTAAGTTTAACTGTTTTTAACAAAGTTACCTTTTTGGGAAACGCCAAACGGTTTTACAGGTTGTTGAAATACTGATGAAACTTAAGCTAAGCAATGCCCTGGCTTTACCCCTATACTCCAAGACAGAACACCCGTTCTAAAAACGGCTGACCCGGTAATATCAACGACCTAGATACCACCAATCTACATAAAAATACCCGTACTGACAGGCATTTTAGTCGGGCGACAGTCTTTTCCCGTTTTACAGGGACGCCTTTAAAGTGGCTAATTCTTCCAGGGCTATGTAGATGCTATCTCTCTGCTTAACCAGCAAACCCAAATGATCCACATGATGCGGGTAATCAGCAATACAGGTATCAAACACCGATAGGGCATTGCTTTCAACCTTGATGATTTCATCAAACAGCTCTGAATCACTGTGGCCGGTAAACACCGCTTTGATAGATACCCAGGAGTCATGTATTTTTTCTATCAGTCCATCTTCCTTCTTGTCCGCCTTGCCACCGTGCACCGCAATGTGCGCACTCAACTCTTCAGCATAGCCCTCGCGTTGACGCTCCTGTTTGATGAAAAATCTATAAAAGTGCGGGTTTTTGGTTAGTTCAGAAGCATGCTTATAATCTTCCTTGCTGTTATTGACCAATTGCAAAAGCTTTTTTAGGTCGCTGATGATTAGCTTATTTCTTTCTGGATATTGACTTGAATTTTCCATAATTTCGAATTATTGAGAGCCATGTGCGATAACTTTTGCAAACCCCAATATATGATCCGGGGCTTAGACATAGCTTTATCAACATCAAGGCTGGTTATAGAACAATAATAAAGATTAATAACCTGAAAAGCTTGGCTAAATGCTATAGACATTATTGGTTTTCGTATCGGAAATCAATTCATTCCATCCCACCTTAGAAGTTATTCGATCCGGCGAAAGGACTGTCCATTTTCCTGGCTTTTCATCCCGACCTAGCCAAAACCGTCAGCCTTCAGAATCAAAAAACCAATCCTCTGCCTGATCTATTGCCTCCTTTATGGCATCAGATCTATCCATACCTTTTTCTGCTACCAGGGTTGCCGCTATCTCTAGAGCCTTCTCTTTTACTTCAGGGCTAAGGTCTTTTAGCTGAAGGTCAAAATCATGAAATTGATTTTCCATATCTATATTGTTATTTATATTAGTCAATCATGAAAATAATTTTACCATAAGCAATAAAGCTTACTTTGTAGAGAGCAGATTCTATAGTTGATTATAAAGTTTATTAGTCAGGGATTTAAAGCTGCATCTAAACCCGATCCCCACTTTCTCCAATCAGAAAGATATAAACCAAAATACCATTGATTAAGCTTTTCTTTAAGGAAGCTAAGTGTCGGGGTTTTCTCCACCTAAATCATGTTTTATTCTGGATGGGTCATAGTGCAGTCCCGGAGAAAGCCAATATAGCAAAACCAACCTTGAATAGCGATAATTAAATGGGGAACAAATCAATACGCCCGAGAAAATAACCAGGATGTAATAATAAAGGTTCTCATAGGACAGTTCCAGCCCAAAGACACTTGCCGCGACGCCAATTGAAATGATCTCGGCAACGCTCATTGCATAACTTACGAACATAGCGACGTAAAAGTAACCAGGCTCACGCTCAAACCTCAGGTCGCAAACCTTACAGACCTGGTTCATCTTTTGAATCTTAAAGCCATAAGCACTGCCAGTGAATACAGATCCCAAGCGGCAACGAGGGCATTTGGAATGACAAAATGCATTCCACTCTGTGGGTGGAGAAACCCCCTGTTTTTTTTCTGTTATATTTCCCATAATTTATTTAATGTTATTTTTTCCTTAGGTAACGTCAAAAATCTACAGCGGTTGGGAAATAAAGGCGGTCAATAATTTGCTGCCCCGTTCCGGGAACAATGAAAAATAACAAATGGGTATTTTACTAATACCGCCTCCTTCTTCCCGGAATATAGGACCAGCAGTTCCTGACCCGATCGATTTTCCCGCAATGTCCAACATACTGACTGTTCTCCTTCCACAAGTGGGTTTGGTTCTCGAGAATTTCCTTCCCCATATGGGCAGTTCAGTCATTAAGCAGGTACATATTTCGCTCCAAACCTCTGATTTTAGGATGTTAGTCTTTGTAATCTGTTTATAAAAAATTGTTTGTCTTCTTCAATGCTTATCAAAACTGTTATCCTCCAATTTTAATCATACTTCTATTGTTGATTGCACCGGCATCAATCTTTTCGAAATTTGCAGCAAGCTGTCCACCTAGTTCTTTTTTCTTGCCCCAGATCGAAGATTTAATCAGTGGAGCAACATCTTCATTGTTTCTGAGCGCGGTCAGCAGATCTGTTTCCCCGTCAGAAAAAAGGCAGTTTTTGAGTTTCCCATCTGCAGTCAGGCGCATCCGGTTGCAGGTGCCACAGAATGGTGCCGTCATGGTACTGATAATAGCAAAAGAACCATCGTGCCCGGGAATCATAAAGCTTTTAGCGGTATGGTGAGGTGCAATTTTAACAGGCAGAACAGTAAAATCCTTTTCTATGGTAGCCAAGATTTCGTCCAAAGGAAACATTTTGTTGCTGGTCCATTTATTGCCAGTGAAAGGCATAAACTCAATAAACCGAATCTGAATGGGGTTGTGCCGGGTCCATTCAATAAAATCCTTTATCTCGCAATCGTTAAGGCCTTTCATTACAACCATATTGATTTTCACGGCAATTCTGTTCTGAAGAAGCAGCTC
Source organism: Pedobacter sp. HDW13 (assembly GCF_011303555.1). Classification (NCBI taxonomy): domain Bacteria; kingdom Pseudomonadati; phylum Bacteroidota; class Sphingobacteriia; order Sphingobacteriales; family Sphingobacteriaceae; genus Pedobacter; species Pedobacter sp. HDW13. The sequence continues at coordinate 196,697 of NZ_CP049868.1, forward strand.
TATATTGCCTCGCACTTGGTGAAACACATCCCTGCGGGTGATGAGCATAAATTTTTCAGGTTGCAATGTATCCAGGCTGATATTCATCGTTTTTATGCCTGCTTCTTTGAAAACGGGAAGCAATTCGGCAACGCGCGTACCATTTGTGGTAATCACAAGCTCTACAGGAAGTTTGCCAAGTGCGAGGATAATTTCTCCCACATCCTTGCGAACGAGCGGCTCGCCACCCGTGAGCCTTATTTTCCTGATGCCATGTTCAACAAAAATTCCGGCAAGGTCAATAATTTCGCTTTTCTGCATCAATCTCGAGGCAGGGGTGAAATCATATTCTTCCTCTGGCATGCAGTAGAAGCAACGAAAATTGCAGTTATCCGTTAAGGAAATCCGCAGGTAATCATGTATTCTGTCAAAACTATCTATCAGCATAAGGAATGTATTAGCCATTTGACTATGTAGTAAACAATCATTTTCTTTTGATGAGCGATTTTGATTTGGCGACAACATAATCGACGTTAAGCCAAAAAGAATTTATACAGATCGGCGTTGCCGGAGACACCGGTAAACTGCCTATTAAATATACCAAACCTCTTTATATTCTGCAAGCTTCATTGTTCTTAGTCGTGACCAGGATAACAGTGCCCCCGTCTGCACCTCCTAGGCTAATGAGCGCTTCAAAAAAACCAGTTGAGAATTGAACAAGCCCCTGTTTCATAAAGAGGCTCGCCAGCTCCCTACTGGCGAGTACCTCATTTATGCCGAGCGGCACCAAACAAACATAAGCTTATACCAACAGATGAATGCACATTTTAAAAAAGAGAAAAACATTCATTTATAGCTTAACATTTTATCTGCAAGATACTGAGTTGGTATTTATTTGAAAGCTTTTTTCCTTTCGAAAACAGTGTTAAAAGTGTTGAAATTGACGAAAAATATCTGGGGTTTCACCAAAAGCCTTTTATAGGTAAAAAGCTGAGAAGTACGAAGGACAGCAGGAATTAGGTCAATTGCAAACTAACCACTTGTGAAGCCTTTTCTGGTCACCTGTATCTCCAACGGGCAAACATTTTAATCGATGGTCCCGCTTTTACGCACCTTGATCTCGGTAATTCGGTTTCCAGCCAACTCCAACAAGGTCCCCTCTATCATCAAGCACATTTCATTCAAGGCAAGATCATTGGACTCGGTACCGAAGGGCTGCTCAATCTCATCTGCTATTGCTTCAAAAGCCACAAAAGTATAGGCGATAAAGACTACAATAAAAGGTGTGAGCCATTGCAGGCTGTCCACCAGTCCAAAAGGAAGCAGAAAACAGTAAAGATACACGGTACGATGGAGCAGGACACGATAGCTATAGGGAATGGGTGTAGAGATGATACGTTCGCAGCCTCCAACAATCTCTGTGAGTTTATCAAGGTTTTCATCCATACGCATCTGCTGTATGTAATCTATCTTTTCGGCGCTACGTGCGCGAACAATCCAGTCCCCCATCAGCTTGGTGATCATAATGGGTCTATACCTTGAAGCGCTTATGAAATTAAAATCATCTGAGCTGAGCCGTTCCCGCAGATCAGCTTCAGGGTCGGTAGAACGCAGCTGATGCTTTAATGAATATGTACAGGCTATCAGTAGGCGGATTAAGGCGTTGGACTCCGTTTTTCCGCCTGAACTTCCATAAAGTGTAACTGCTTGCCTCGCGAGAGAGCGGGTAGTGTTAAGAAGCCCTCCCCAAAGCTTTCTTGCCTCCCAGAATCGGTCATAACTCACATTGTTGCGGAAGCCCAGAAATAAGGCAAGCACAAAACCAAAAAGGGTTAATGGCGTAGGGTTTAGCGGTACCTTGAAGGAAAGTATCCTGCCATGAAAAAACACAACGGCAACAGACAGTACAAAAAGCAGCGTAAGCCTTGGCAGCAGACGGGGAAGAACTGAGCCATGCCATACAAAAAGCATTTTAAACCAATTTTCTTTTTTTCTGATGATCATTTTATTTCTGGCTTCTTATCATTTTTGCAATGGTAACTTTCATTGCCAAAGATACAATCAAAGCGACAACAAATAGCATAGAAAATACCTCCAGGGTCGTCACGAGCGAGCCTGTCGATTTCTTGACAAGATCGTAGATTGTTGGTCCGGCAATACCCGCCAAGCCCCATGCTGTCAATACCATTCCGTGAATTGCACCCAACTGCTTAGTTCCGAACAAGTCACCAAGAAAGGCCGGCAAGGTAGAAAAACCTCCCCCATACATGGTGATTACGGTAAAGAGTATAATCAGAAAAAATGTCTCGGTTTTAATCTCGGGCAAAAAGTAGAATGCCAGAATCTGAAACGCAAAAAAAATAATATAGATATTGGACCGGCCGATAAAATCAGATAGCCCCGACCAAAATATCCTGCCCAGGCCGTTAAAGACTCCGATCAGACCGACAATTCCCGCCGCCTGCATAGGACTGTATTTTAATTTCTCCTGGACAAGTGGGCTCGCCGCAGCGATAATGGCAATTCCACAGGTGATGTTGATGAACATCATGATCCAGATGTAGTAGAATCGGACTGTACGCAAAGCTGTATTAGCATCAATATTGGAGAAATCCACTTTGATCACTTTACCTTCTCCAGCCTGAAATCCATCCGGGAGATAATTGGCAGGCGGCTTTTCGATATACTGGGCAGAGCATAGGATCAATATCAGATAGATAATGCCTAAAACGTAAAATGCATTTGCTACGCCGATTCCATCAAACAGCGTCTGCATCAATGGGCCAAAAATCAGTGCTGCAAAGCCAAAGCCCATAATGGCCATTCCGGTTGCCAGACCGCGTTTATCCGGGAACCATTTTACCAGGGTACTTACCGGTGTAATATAGCCGAGTCCCAAGCCTATCCCTCCAATTAACCCATAGCAAATATAAAACAACGACAATGAGCCTATCTGAACGGCAATTCCAGATCCCAGTATACCCATCCCATAAAACAGACCAGCAACCGTACCACTTACCCTGGGGCCAACTTTTTCAACCCACCTGCCCAAAAGCGCAGCGGAAAAGCCCAGCAGTAAAATCGCAATCTTAAAGGCCCATTTGATTACCCCTTCCTCGACACCAAAGATTTCACCGACGGGCTTGGTCATAACAGAATAGGCGTAGACAGAGCCAATGGAAATGTGGATACCCACTGCCGATGCGGCGATTATCCAGCGGTTCTTTAATTTTCTCGAACTCATTTTTTTTGAATTGGTTAGTTGATAAAAATATTAATGAAGTTGTCCTCTCGCACTGAAATCATATACGGTATTGCAATTCCTTAAATTAATCCTAATATATTTTCTTGTACATTTTGTTATGGCTTTCTCAAAATGCCACTCCAAACTGCAGGGCAAGTCCAATGCTTGTGGGCTTTTCGTTTCCGATACGTACTGGAGCCACTACTCTCATGAAGTAGCTCAGCGTCTTTCTGGTTACGATTGTTTTGCTTAGCACTGGCGTGAGTCCGTACTGTCCGATAGTTTCAAATGCCAAACGTGTGAGATACGAAAAGCCGTGTTTCAACGGAAAAATAACGCCCGGGTGAAATACCAGGTTACTGACCTCGCTGGCATTGTTTTCGAACTTTATGGCAGGTGCGAGTTCAAAGCTAAATCCGATTTTATCACTTTTATACAGATTGAGTCCTATTGGAAAACTGACTGAATAACTTTTGTCAAAATTGAAACTATTTCCGTTCTTGTCCACTGTCAAAATCGGTTGAAGGACACTGATGTACCCCCTTAATTTTGGAAAAAGCTGCACTAGATGTAATTGCCTGGGCAATACCTCACAAGAAACAAAAATAAGGGTTACCAAAATGCAGTAGTTCTTTATAAACCGGCACATATTTATTCAACTGAATATCAGACCACTTATTAAACACCTATAAAAAAAGAGAGGTAAGGTAAAACTGGTCTCCTGCTACACAATATTCCATAAAAGCCCCTTCGAGCAGCATGGGCATGGTATGCCGATTCGCTGCTCATTGCCTGCTTCGTCCATTTCCCGCATGGGAAACTTTAAGGTTATATCAGCCGGTAGTTTTCCTCTACCTGCTTTATTCTGTCATAAATGGTAGACCTGTGTTTTTTTATTTTAATCTTCACATATTTGGAAGCCGGCATATTGCTTTCCGCCACGACATTGTTTACCGAAACCAGCACATTGGTTTCAGGGAAATAGGTTACCGTATTGCGCTCTGGAATCTCATAAGGTACAATGATGAACAGCGGGGCAATCCGTTCGACGTTGTCATCGAAATTAAACAGATCTACTTTGTCTCCGGCCTTCATCCCCAGTTTTTCGATATCCCTCTTATTCATGAAGATCACGCGTCGTTCATTTTTGATGCCGCGATAACGGTCATCCAATCCATATATGGTAGTATTGAACTGATCGTGTGTCCTGGTTGTGGCCATCATAAACTCATCTTCCCCAAGATCATTATTGGGAATTTCTGTAAGGGTGAAGGGTGCACGGTCGCCGAATTCCTTGGTAATAAACTTCCCGTCCCTGGCACTATTCGGCAGGTAAAACCCACCTTTTTGCCTAACCTTTTCATTATAGTTTTCAAAGCCGGGAATACAACATTCAATTGCATCCCTTACCGCATCATAACTATCGTGATAAAGCTGCCAGTCGACCACCGATCGCTCTCCCAAAGTTGCCATTGCCATTCTGCAGGCTATCTGCGTTTCATTAATCAAGTCCTTGGATACCGCATCCAGCATGCCCTTTGAAGCCTGTACAACCCCATAGAGTTTTCCGTAGAAATGATCTGTACCTCGCCATTTACGATGTCTTTATCACTGCGACCGTAAGTAGGTAGTATCAATGCCTCATTTCCATGAATAAGGTGACTTCGATTGAGCTTGGTGGACACACAAACCAGTAGATCCAATTTTCGTACAGCATTTGCTGTATAAGTAGTATCCGGAGTCGCAGACAAAAAATTCCCGCCCATACAAAACATAAATTTGAGCTTTCCCTCGTGCATGGCCTTGATTGCGCGAACCACATCATAGCCATGTTCCCGCGGCATGCTAAAGCCATAGTAACTTTCAAGACGGTCGAGCTGTTCCTCTGTCGGCTTTTCGTCTATAAGCATAGTTCTGTTCCCCTGAACATTGCTGTGCCCACGGACCGGACATACACCTGCTCCAGGCTTTCCGATACTGCCCTTAAGTAACAGAATGTTGAGAATTTCACGGATCATCGCCACGCCGTTGGGCTGTTGCGTAAGTCCCATTCCCCAACAGAAGATAATTCTTTTTTTAAAGGCAATCATCTCCGCAGCCCTCAGGATATCTTCTTTGGAAACGCCAGATAGCTCAGATAAATGGTCAAGATTATAATCATCATGCTCAAACTGCTTCAAAAATGTCTCGTAGCCAGTTGTTTTATCTTTGATAAATTCCTGATCAAAAACCTGTCCCGGAAATTTCTTTTCGAAGTCGATCAGCAGAATTTCCAAGGCCTTAAGCAAGGCCATATCACCATTGATTTTTACAGGGAGATATAAATCTGCCAGCTTAACCCCGCCACCAATCATTCCCTTTATAGACTGTGGATCCTGAAACCCAAGCAATCCCGCCTCAGGAAGAGGATTGATGGCTATGATCATGGCTCCATTTCTTTTTCCCTTAGACAGGGCACTCATCATCCTAGGTGCATTTGTACCTGGATTATGGCCGATATCAATAATCACATCGGTTTCATAAAAATCCTCCAGCGTGACAGTCCCCTTGCCAATGCCAATAGTTGGACGTAGCGCAGAACCGGAAGTTTCATGGCACATATTCGAACAGTCAGGCATATTGTTAGTACCAAATTCCTTGGCAAAGAGCTGATAGACAAACGATGCCTCGTTGCTGGTTCTTCCAGAGGTATAAAATGCTGCCTGGTGTGGTGACTCGAGTGCATTGAGGTGCTCTGCTATTTTCTTGAAAGCATTCTCCCAACTGATAGGCTCATAATGGGTTCCGCCTTTAGGCATATACATCGGCTCGGTAAGTCTTCCGAACTTACCAATCTGGTAATCATCCAGCTTGGCTAAGTCAAAGACTGAATTCTTTTTAAAAAACCTGGCTGTCACTCTTTTAGTTGTTGCTTCTTCAGCTAGAGCCTTAGCACCGTTTTCGCAGTATTCGCCAACAGGGGAACGTTCGTCATCAGGATCTGGCCATGCACAACTCGGACAATCGAATCCCTTGAACTGGTTCATGTTCAAAAGTGCGTGGTTCCCCCGGAAAAATGTCTTCTCCTCTATCAGATCCCCCATGGCAGCCATTACCGCATGCATTCCCGCCGCTGATTTCTCTACAGGTGTCAGTTTCAGATCGAGCAGCTTATACGGATTTTCCGCAGAAGGCTCCTTTTTATCTTTTTCCATCGCTTAGCAGTTTATATTGGGATTGGGAAAATTATCACTCTGATCTTCTTCCACATTATCCAAACAGGTAAAATCTTTTTCAATGAGTAGGCCTACCGGGCCGGTCACATCGCTAAAACCTACCTTATCGGTATTGACTAGCTCCTCGACCATTTTTTCGGGCATATTCAGAACGATCCGATTTTCCAAAAAATCGGCAGTAAGTTGCCCCTCGCTAGTCGTCATGATAGCATATTCCAGCGTCTGGGTAGTAAAATGGGTACGTTCGGAAAGAAATCCAACCATTCCCAATGCCGCTACTTCGGATTTGGTCAAACGATATCTGATCGAATTGCCTTTTATTCTAATTTTCATGTGATGTAGGAATTAAAATTCTGTCATTACTGGCATAAATGTTAAAACGGTCTTCCTTTAAGAAACCTAAAAGGGTGATACCAAATTCCGCAGCAAGTTCCACTGCAAGGCTGGATGGGGCACCGATAGCGGCGACAATTGCAATTCCCGCCATTGCTGCTTTCTGGATCAGCTCGAAACTTGCCCGCCCGCTCAACAGCAGTATGTACCTATCAAGGGGAAGCAGATCGCTTGCAAGCGCAGCGCCGATGAGTTTATCTAAGGCATTGTGACGGCCGACATCCTCCCTAACCATCAACGTTTCTCCCTCCATTGTAAAAAGGCCTGATGCATGGATTCCACCCGTAGCAGAAAAATTGCTTTGCGCTAACCTCAGTTTGCGTGGCAGCTGGTAAAGAGTTTCAGGCGACAGGCGGAGTTCCTGCTCACAGCCCAAACCCGAATAAATACTTGAAGTCCTGATAGACTGTATTGATCCCTTGCCACAGACTCCACAACTGGAGGTGGTGTAAAAGTTACGCTCGGACTGCGAGAGATTAGGCATAAATCGATCACTGAATTCAACACAGACAATATTTTCCTTATCAAATTCACATGCCATTGCCAGGTGGGCAATAACAGTCACATCCTCCCTGGAAGATAAAATACCTTCAGTGAACAAAAAACCCAGTGCAAGCTCTAAATCATTCCCAGGTGTCCGCATGGTAACGGAGATATTTTTTTGGACTCGGGCACCTGCAGGCCCGTATATTATCCGGATTTCTAGCGGTTCTTCCACAGAAAGAATGTCGAGCGCTGGGGAAGCAATAAATCCCGATACTTTTTTTACAGGCAAGTGTTTAATCGAAACCGATGGAATATCCCTCATAAAAATCGTTGCTAGTCAAAAATGAAATATAAATATACGGATTGAACAGAAAATTAGCTGCGCCCAACGTGCTTAATTTTCGCTGTTCTTACACAGCCCATAGCAGGTAGATATCGATCAATAACATTGTTGAAATGGGAAGGAATCCCATTTCAACAATGTTATTTTATTAATTTATTTTACGTCCTCAAAAGAAACGTCTGTCACATCATCCGGCCCCTCATTTACAGTTTGGCCTGCATTTTCAGTTCCCGGTGAAGGCTGATCGGTTTTGTACATCTCCTCACTGGCACTGTTCCATGCTTTGGTCAGGTCTGTAAGTGAGGTATCGATAGCAGCAATATCCTGTTTCTCATGTGCATATTTCAGGGCAGCAAGTGCACCTTCAATAGCCTGCTTGTTATCTGCAGAAAGTTTTTCTCCGAACTCTTTCAATTGTTTTTCAGATTGGAAGATCTGGCTATCCGCGAGGTTAAGTTTATCCACCCGCTCCCTGGCCTCTTTGTCAGAAGCCTCGTTGGCCTTGGCGCTTTCCCTCATCTTTTCAACCTCTTCCTTACTCAGGCCGCTACCAGCCTCAATCCGTATTTTTTGCTCTTTATTGGTACCTTTGTCCTTTGCTGTCACATTAAGTATCCCATTGGAGTCGATATCGAACACGACCTCGATCTGGGGAATCCCCCTTGGTGCAGGTGGAAGTCCATCAAGGTTAAAGATGCCCAGGCTTTTATTATCCTTTGCCATGGTTCTGTCCCCTTGCAATACATGTACCTGAACACCCGGCTGGTTATCGGCTGCAGTAGAGAATACTTCTGATTTTTTTGCCGGTATGGTTGTATTCGCAGGAATTAAGGTTGTCATCACACCGCCCATTGTCTCTATTCCCAATGAGAGCGGTGTCACATCCAGTAGCACCACATCCTTTACATCACCCGATAACACCGCACCCTGGATTGCAGCCCCCAATGCAACCACCTCGTCAGGATTGACACCTTTACTAGGCTGTCTGCCAAAAAACTTCTCTACGATTTCCTGCACTTTGGGAATGCGGGTACTCCCACCTACAAGGATAACCTCTTCGATATCTGCCGGTTTCAGCTTCGCATCTTTAAGGGCTGCCTCACAAGGTTTCAGACAGCGCGAAAATAAACTGTCCGATAGCTTTTCAAATTTTGCACGGGTCAATTTTTTTACTAGGTGCTTAGGAACTCCATCCACTGCTGTCACATAGGGCAGGTTGATTTCCGTTTCAGTAGCAGTTGAAAGTTCAACCTTGGCTTTCTCCGCTGCCTCCTTTAGACGCTGAAGTGCCATGGGATCCTTGCGCAGATCAATCCCCTCCTCTTTCTTGAATTCATCGGCCATCCAGTCCATGATTACCTTATCGAAATCATCACCACCAAGGTGAGTATCACCATTGGTTGATTTAACCTCAAAAACACCATCACCAAGTTCAAGTACGGAAATATCAAATGTTCCCCCTCCGAGATCGAAAACAGCTACTTTCTGGTTCTTATCTGCCTTTTGCAGGCCATAAGCCAACGCTGCTGCAGTTGGCTCATTTACTATCCTTTTTACGTTGAGTCCCGCAATTTCACCTGCTTCCTTGGTTGCTTGTCTCTGGGCGTCATTAAAATATGCGGGAACGGTAATTACGGCATCTGTTATCTCCTGCCCTAGATAGTCCTCTGCGTTTTTCTTCATTTTCTGCAGGATGATAGCGGAGATCTCCTGTGGTGTATACAGCTTCCCGTCGATATCCACGCGGATGGTATCGTTGTCTCCGCGAACGACTTTATAGCTACAATGCTTTATTTCCTCTGTGACTTCATCGAAACGACGTCCCATAAAACGTTTGATGGACATGATCGTATTTTGCGGATTGGTAATCGCCTGCCTTTTCGCTGGATCACCAACCTTACGTTCTCCATTTTTTAAAAAAGCCACAATTGAAGGAGTGGTTCTTTTTCCTTCATCGTTAGCGATCACTACCGGATCATTTCCTTCCATAACTGCCACGCAGCTATTGGTGGTTCCCAAGTCAATGCCTATAATTTTGCCCATAATGTTAGATATAGTTTTAGTTAAAAATTTAATTATTTCAGATTAATACTTTCTTTCGCCAAAAACCCTGTCTATCGACATCATCTGTCTCCAAATAGCAGGTAATTACCTACTCCACAATACAAATCCCAATTCCTAATCCGTCTGGTGCCAAGGAAGCGTTCCGCATTCCTGATAACTATCAAATTTCATTGCATCAGTCAATACAATATTAGATAATAAAAAAACGGCATCTTGTGATATAACTATAGAATAGCATGAAAATAGTATCGTAAATTATCTATCTGAGATTTGCAAAAAACGTCCAGACGTGCTGACCAACAAAAATAATCCTGCACCTTATGGCACAGCCAAGTAAGATTTTGGATAGCGTATAAAAAATAAATATTGGACCTGTGTATTTTGGGTTACGGCTTGGATGAAGAGCGATTCGTTTAGGTTAAAAAAGCCATTAGGCAAAAGACAACCTGAAACATACCTTCGGCTTAGGTCCGAGCGACTGCTTGAAATAAAAAATATAAAAAAGAACATTCTGCCAATTGGCATTTTCCCGTTTAGGGCATCGGATAGCGACTAGGCTTTACTCAGTCAGGTATTATCATAAACCCCTTAACTTCGGCCTGATTATTAAAATTAACATTTTTTTTCAATATCCCCATGAATTAGCAAGTAATATTAATAGGATCGAAGAAACACTCAGTACAACCAAACTATAACCATCAAGTTGGGTATGCCACCAGCGGGCATAGATTTCCCCTTAGCCTGAAACAGCAACATTAAATGATACTGGCGAAATTAAGGTATGTTACGATCACAAAAAAATGATTAATCGATATCAATATAACTGCCTTTTACGTCAATGGTATTTTTTCAAATTCAAAACGTTTCTTGAGATTGGCAATCGCATCGCTCAACGCCTGTTGAAAATCTTCCTCGACCGAGAATCTGATCCAGAAGCTAACTTGAAAGCTACATACAGATCCCGATACTCCTGTGTAAAAAAAAGATGTCTTATGGTTGGAATATGGAGACCCAGTTTGCCAATTTCATCGAGCGCTATTTCCTTAATTTTATCAAGATCGCTTTGCAAGGGGACTGCCCAGGTAAAACTCACCTGCCTTGTCCCAAATACGCTATAATTGGTAAAGGTATTGTTATAGATAATCTGGTTGGGTACGAATACCTTCTGCCCCGTGATATTTGCTATTGCCGTGGTGAGCCAGGATATTTCAAGTACGGTGCCGTATGCATTATCTAACTCTACCCAGTCCCCGACCCTTATAGGCCTTTCCAGACTGAGCAGCAGGCCAGCAAAAGCATTTGATGCGATATCTTTGAACGCAAAGCCAGCAACAATACCAATGACGCCTGCACCCGCAAGCAATTTAGTCAGAATCTGTTCCAGTCCAAGTATTTCAAGAGAAATGAATAGCCCCAAACATATGACAAGGAAATAGATGCACGCGGCTATAAACTTTGCCACATCTAAATTGAATTTGACGATTTTGGAATAAAAACGCAGGCTAATTTTTTTTGCTCCCCTCGCCAAAAGGATAAAAAGCATCAATGTTCCCAGTGCCAGTATGATCCGGGGAAGAAAATTCACCAATGCCATTTCCCAAACTCTCCAATCCAGATTAGATCCTATGAGCTTTTCCATGACCAAATACTCGGTTTTTTGTTAAGTTGAAATAAAATATATACTAGATTAAATTCTTTAACGTCCTGATAAGATCGCGGTTTATGTTTTATCTGTTTTCTTTTCGAAGCTGATCATCCAGTTAATGCCAAACTGATCAACAACCATCCCAAAATAAGCACCCCAGAACGTATCGGTTAGTGGACTAGAGATCTGTCCAAACTGAGCAAACCCGTTGAAAACCCGATCCGCCTCATTCCTAGTGTCAGCGGAAACAGAAACTGAAAAATTGTTCCCTTGCACCAATGAATCACTCCCGCACTGACATCACAGCCCATTAGACACGAGTTTCCTATTGGAAGGGAAATATGCAGAATGTGGTCACGCTGCGACTCCCCTACTTGAAAAATAAGATTCTGTGGCATCTGACTAAATCTGGACAACTGTCCAAATTCCCCACCAAAAATCGATTTGTAAAAATTGAATGCTTCCTCACATGTTCCGTCGAAAGTCAAATAAGTGTCTGTGGTCGCCATTGTGAAATTAGTTTAATTGAACTGAAAAAGATTGTTTTTAAGTATAAGATGTTATCGATGCTTAAGCAGGATATTATTTTAAAACCTAAAAAAACCATGCAACCTTCACGCTTAGGCCATACACAAAACAGAGACAGCCCCGGACGCAAGGACAAAGACTGGCCGGGGATAATAGCTTCGGCGAGCCGCCGCCATGCGTTGCTTGTATTTCATAGGTAAATATTCCCCTCAGTTTAAAAAAGTTCTTCAAGCACTTTATCATGCTTTGTGTGGAATAAATTTTTATGTTTATATTTAGGCTTAACAATGCAGATTCAGATAGAAATAAAAATATTTTAACGGCATAAACCGGGCATTCCGATCAAATTCATAACAGACCCATTCCCAGCATCCCAGGATTTTTCAAGCGCATTAAGGTAGCCTAATTAGAACATTTTTTGATTCAATTCACCAATACAATGATAGCCAATGGCAAAGGATATTCTAGAAATTATAATTGTTGTATTTCGTGAAAATAATATCGAATAATATGCATTTGAGGAAAATCTGAGCTGTATCACATTTACAACAGCTAAATTTGACTTATGCATTTTAAAATTCTATGCGTGAACAAGAAAAAAACATATGCCTATAAACATAAAAAGCACAGAGCTTATTTGCATTAGAGCAAAGCACGAGTTCATTAATTTTTTGCTTTCTCTGTGAGAGTCTTGCATCACTCCGCCTATTTTTTAGGTAGTTTTTATAATGGAAATCAGTGATGCAAGGGCTTCTTGCAGGCGAGATCAATTTTGATAATAATTGATTTGACGAAGTGCCTACTACAACAACACCTATTACAACAAAAAGATCAGATAAAATTGATAACTACAAATAAACCGACAAGCGTGAATCAACCACAAAATGTAACAGACTATCCAAATAACAACACCATTTTCACAGTCTGGAAATTCAAAGATGGTGCAGCCATCAGGCCAGCCTTTGAGAAATTATGTGCCTTGGTAGAAAACATAAATCGCTCCTATGCGATCCGTATTGTTAAGGGACGGACAAGTTGCGTCCTGGGTGTCGGACATGATGCCTGGAAAAAACTCGGACTACCCACCCCCCTCCCAAGAGAGCTAGCCGAATTCGAGCCCATTGTTGGAGATCGACACACCGCAGTGTCCACGCCAGGAGACCTACACCTACATTTACGGGCACTGGACATGGGTATATGTTTCGACATGGCCAGCGACATTACAGCGGTGCTCGAGTCCGTCGCCGAATGCACCCTGGAGATACATGGTTTCAGATACTGGGACGGCCGCTCTATACTGGGCTTTGTAGACGGCACAGAAAATCCCATAGGAGATGAAAGGCAACTTTTCGCCCTTGTCGGTGATGAAGATCCCGTTTACAAAGGTGGGAGTTACCTGTTTGTACAAAAGTATCTGCATGAGATGAAAAATTGGACAGCATTGTCTACCCAGGATCAGGAAAAGGTCATTGGCCGTTATAAAATGAGCGACATCGAAATGACTGATGAGGTAAAGCCAAGCAATTCGCACAGTGCGCTGGCAGGAATAGAAGATTCCGCTGGGAACGACCTTAAGATCATCAGAGACAACATGCCTTTTGGACATCCGGCAAAAGGAGAAGTTGGCACCTACTTCATTGCCTATGCCAATACATTCAGCACCGTAAAAGAAATGCTAACCAGAATGTTTATTGGAAGTCCTCCAGGAAATTCTGACCGGATACTTGACTTCAGTACCGCTAAGACCGGTACACTTTATTTTGTGCCAACCATTACGATGCTTCAGAATTATTCGGCAACTTCCGAATAATTTGATCAACGAAAATGAACAATTCTGCCTGCGAAGAAAAATGGCTCCATCCATTAAACCAAGATTCAAATTTAAGACAACTTATTTAAAGATAACCCAGCCAAATGGATTACATTGATTATTACAAAGTTCTTGGTGTTGGCAAAAGTGCTACGCCCGATGAGATCAAGAAGGCATATCGCAAATTAGCCCGCCAGCATCATCCCGATCTGAACCCTAATGACCCCGCTGCGGGAAAACTTTTCCAGCAGATCAATGAAGCCAATGAAGTGCTCAGCGATCCAGAGAAAAGAAAAAAATATGATCAGTACGGAAAGGATTGGAAAAACGCAGAACAGTTTGAAGAGGCACGCAGGCAACAGCAGCAACAACAGTCTGCATACAGTGGAGGTAACCCTTTTGGAGGTCAGGGAGGGTATTATTCAAGCGATGATGATGGAGACTTTTCTGACTTTTTTGCTTCGATGTTCGGAAACCGCGGAGGCTCAAGGGGAGGCAGGCAGTCCCATTTTAAGGGGCAGGACCTTCGTGCCACACTCCAACTCAATCTATCAGATGCATACCATACCCATAAACAAACCTTTACCATAAATGGGAAAAATATCAGGATCACAATTCCAGCGGGCGTGGAAAACGGCCAGGAAATCAAAATTAACGGGTATGGCGCCGATGGCGTTAATGGGGGGCCAAAGGGTGACCTGTATATCACCGTTGAAGTCAAAAACAATACCTCTTTCATACGCAAGGGAAATGATCTGCATTCAACCTTACCGTTAAATCTTTACAAAGCGATACTTGGAGGGGAGGAAATGATCGATACAATGAGCGGAAAAGTAAAGCTGAACATAATACCAGAAACACAGAACGGTAAAAAAGTCCGGTTAAAAGGCAAGGGTTTTCCTGTATACAAGAAGGAAGGCATCTTTGGAGACCTGTATGTGACCTTTGAGATACAGATGCCAAAGAACCTGACCGTACGGGAAAAAGAGCTGTTTGAACAACTTGCAAAAGAATCCAAAAAATAATAAAGCCGATGGAAAATTTAACAAAGATTTCAGTAGAACTGTGCTGTATCTACTATAAAATTGAATTGTCTTTTATACAAAAACTGGATCAACATGGATTAATAAGCCTTATTTCCTCAGGTAAAGAGGCCTTCATTACCTATGAGCAGCTGAACGACCTGGAGAAATACATTCATTTTCACTATGATCTGGAGATCAACATGGAAGGTATTGAAACGGTTGTGCACCTTCTAAACAGGATCAAAAAGCTCCAGCAAGAAGTAAAACTCCTTCGAAACTATGAACAAGAAGAACACTTCCCAGACCTTGATGCGGAAACCTAAACTAAATCAACATAACTCAAGCCACATTATTAATTGTTAAATGTCTAAAACAAAGAGCTACATTGGGCATCTTGGCAGTGATCCAAGTTCCGAGAACAAAGCTTTCGTAGAATATAAGTATTTTGATAACGCCAGCATGCTCACCGCTTCCCTTGACGGCGATTACTTCGCCCTGATACTATTTGAAAGCGGGACGGGAGAGCAAAGCATCGCTTCTCAAAAACAAATTATCAAGCCACAGCAAATCTGCATATGCTCACCCGGAGAGATTCCACAATGGAAGTTCCAGAATGAGCCAAAGGGTCAAATCCTGCTGATAAAGCGGCCATTGATTGAGACCTTTCCCGCAATTTTGCAATTTTCGTTTTTGGGACATAATGAGCACTCCCTCCTGGATCTGGATACGGAAATGTACGAAAAAGTTTATGCAGAATTTTTGGCCATTGACAAGGAACTGTCTGCATCCACTGTTTTCAGTGAGCTGGTCAATGCAAGATGTCGTCTAATCGGCCTGATGATCACCCTATGGGTAGAGCATACTTTTGGCGATCATTCGCCGCACCGGTCCAAATCCATAGCCTATAAATTCCAGGCCATGGTTGACAAGCATTTCAAAACCCAGAAGTCGGTTTCATTCTATGCTAGCCACCTTTGCATCACATCCAATTATCTCGGGGTCCTATGCAAAAAACAGTATAAGATGTCTGCATTAGATTTTATTCAGGAACGTATTTTGCTCGAGGCAAAGAGATTGCTTCACAGCTCTGACCGATCCATCAAAGAAATTGCTTTTGATTTGGGTTTTAAGAGTCAGACATATTTCTGTTATTTCTTCAAAGTCAAAACAAGTCTAACACCGAGGGAATACAAGATAATTTTAGGAAAATCTTAAAAATTAAACATAAAAAAAAATCAACCTACTGACTTTAAATATATAAGCCTATAAAAAACGAGCAAACTGAGATAAAAAAGTGAATTAATAAACAGTTCAAAATGAGAAGAGGCAAAATCAAAAGTATATGTTTAACAAATCGTTCTGGAATCATCATTGATGAAAACGAACAAACAATCAGCTTCAACCGGCTAGAGGATTTAGATTTGGAGTTGAATGAAGCCGTGTTCTTTGAGATAGAAATGAAGGAAAATGGACTTGAGGCAGTAAACATTGCCAAAATGCAAATATCCCCGTAGTTAAAAACTATAGTGATGCTGAGATTGGGTCGTTGCATTAGTATTCCAATCACAAGCAATAGTAATATTTATTTGTTTTAAAACCAAAAGACTGAAATGATAAACAAGGGAAAAAATTGGTATCAAATCCATAAGGATGCGATGACCTTCGGACAAAAATTGGCAGACAATGTAGCGACAGGGATGGGATCCTGGCGGTTTATTATTATCCAAACCATAATAGTTGGGCTATGGATGATACTAAATGTGATTGCTTTCATCGCTCACTGGGATCCATATCCATACATCTTGCTTAATCTTTTGTTCTCAACTCAGGCCGCTTATGCGGCACCAATAATCATGATGGCTCAAAACCGCCAGAATGAACGAGATCGAGCTCAGGCAAATGAAGATTTCAAGACAAATGTGGAGGCAAAAAAAGAAATCGAACAATTACAGATTCGATTGAACTCTATTGAGGTGGATAAGCTAGATAAAATCCTGGCTCTATTGGAAAAACTAGATAAAAGTTAACAGTAATCATCCGGTAAGCAGGACATTATTAATAACAAGCGTTACCAAAAGTACCCAGCTCCAATTGGCAATATTATTATATCAATTGATTTTTTGTTGTAGCCCCCCTTCTTTACCATGGAGCAAGCTGTCCAAAACAATAAGAAATCCGGAATTAAAAACTCCGGATTTCGCCGTACTTTGCAGTGAAATTTTCGGCATTAAGCATTTAAGTTTTAAGGATATTTTACCTGAATATTTTTGAATGTAACATCACTATTATCTGTGAATATTCCCCAATTTGTATTTTGTGCTTTATAAATTCTACAGCTCAGTGCGACCTGATTGTTTATATAAACTACCACCGTCGAGTTTTCTATTACGATATCAATAGCATAATCTATATTAGCGGCAAGGGTTATGGGCACATCATTATCCGCCACCGTTGATGCAGTAATAGAACCGTGATTTGTTTTATCAAAACTGAACCGGTTTTGTGATGGTACAAACCTGAGACTATAAAAATCATTATAGCCGTCGCAGGCACCAATCATGAAACCAAAATCCTTTGCTGAACTTGAATAATTGACTGTAGCACTTATTTTAAATTTTTCTTTGGCAACAGGTTCATAAATAACATTGGCGATATCATTGCTCGCCGGACTTATTATCCGGTAACTTTGCATACCAGGCACTGTGTTAGTTACGTTGCCCCACTGACTATTCACCGTAAGCGCGTAATTATTTGTTTCGAGATTCGCTTTTAGCGTATGAGGCATAGTAACGGCCAGATCGCCATTGGCCATGGCATAAATTTTATGCACAACCATATTTCCTCCCCAGCTCCATGCACCTGTATCCACATGGCCCGCCAGTATATTGTTCCACCCAAAAACATAGTTGTCACCGTATTGATCTGTTACAATTTTTCCGGCGAAGAAACTTTTACCCTCAAACCGACTAGTTCCAGCTGGCAAGCTCCAGGTGCCCGTCAGCGATGTGGCTTTACGGTAGTACATATACTTATTGATCTGATCGGAGTATACCAGGTAATAGGTACTGCCCAGTTTTATCACTTGAGGGCATTCCATCATAAAATAATTAGTACTGCCACCATCATAGAGAACCCCTTGGTAGCTCCAGTTTGTTAAATCAGTTGAGGTATACCTTACAATAACGCCGCGCCAGGTACCGGATACATTTTTGCGGGCTGCTACAACCATGTTCCAGATTGTACCATCCAGAAAAACATAAGGATCCCTGAAATTATCATTTTCATCAAATCCCTGCCCGGTAGGTACTGTCATTGTTGGGAACGCAGTATCTTTCGTAAATGCTGAGGTTGGATTGCTTGATGAGGCCCTTACGATACCTTCAAGTTTTGATCCGCAACTGACATAGTTGTTATTGCGCCCGGAATAAAAGAAATAATAGGTTGACCCGCTTTTGACCACACTTCCCGCTCCTACTGCATTATCCTGGGCACAGGTTGCAGCGCTGGAACCGATGATTTGGCCAATTTCCGTGTAATTGTAAAAATTTGTTGTCGTAAACGCATACATCGGGTGACGGGTATTGGTGGGATCATCCCAGATATCTTTAAGGTAATAAACAACAAATTTGTTACTAGCAGCATCAAAAAAGGGTGCCATATCGCCTACCCGGTAACCATCGCTGGTCATCTTGTAAATGGTATAATCCGTCTGCTCGGTTTGCTGGCTACATTGTAACCCTGCAAGAGAGTTCAAATTAGCTTTGCTGCTCTTTTTCAAAGTGGCCCCCAAAGGCAATTCCATTTCCTGTTTACAGGAGTACATCATTAGGCACAGCAAAGCTGCTATACCTATTTTTAAATAGGATAGTTTCATAATTAAGGTTTATTATTTGGTTAGGTTATTGATTACAGGCTTTTAATGCCTGCATATTTAAGATTTTGAATTAACAGTGGCTTAGTTGATTTTATATGGAGCTGCGTTAAAGGGCTATGCGCAAAGAATGTATTGGTCATCACTGTCAAACCATTATCTGCAAATACTTCCGCCGAGGTAACATCCAATATTAATTTTAATTGAATGTGGTTATCTTTTGAAATACGGGGAGCAGTTGTTACCCTTGGAAAGCTCTTTTCGAAATCAACCTGTCCTGATTTAGTACGGTCTGTATAAAAAGTATTGTTCTTCGCATCATATCCAAGAACAAGTTCATCTCCATTGTCGTTTGTTAAACGCAAAGAAAAGCTTTGCTTTTGCGCTGTCGTCAGCTCAAGCTGATACTTACCCTTAAATGAGGTTACCTTGGTAGAAAGGTCATAGTCTGTCTTGGCAGCACTGTATTTGAGCTGGGCAGCTTTATCCAAAATCAGGTTAAACTCTTTTACCGGGGCTGCACTGAGGTAAACCTCGTTTCCTACTTTTTTCAATTGAAGTTCTCTTGCAATTGT
Source organism: Pedobacter sp. HDW13 (assembly GCF_011303555.1). NCBI lineage: Bacteria > Pseudomonadati > Bacteroidota > Sphingobacteriia > Sphingobacteriales > Sphingobacteriaceae > Pedobacter > Pedobacter sp. HDW13. The sequence continues at coordinate 215,875 of NZ_CP049868.1, forward strand.
GGTAGCACCCCTAAACCCCTGCTCTGGTATCTGATTGGCGTAGGTCCAGTTATTCATCCAACCCATAAATATTTTCCTGTTGCCTGTGTTTGACCAGGTAACGCCAGCATAATTATCTGCCCCATAATCCAGCCAACGAATGTCTGTATGATCTGCAGAAAATATCCCCTCTTTAAAGTCCCCTACAAAATACTGGGTTCCAGATCCGCCGGCGGGTCCTCCAGGGTTAATGCTAACCAGCAAGACCCACTTTTGAATCCCGTTCACAGATAAAGGAAACAGGTCAGGGCATTCCCAAACTCCTCCATGGGCACCTGACTTTTCCCCAAATTCACTTTCTTTCGTCCAATTTTTTAAGTTTGGCGATGAATAGAAGGTAATCCTATCCTTGGTTGCCAGGGTCATAATCCATTTCTTGCTTTGGGTATGCCACATTACTTTTGGGTCCCTAAAATCCCAGATACCTGGGTTGGGCAGCACAGGATTACCTTCATATTTTGTCCATGTTTTCCCCTCGTCGATGCTATAGGCAATACTTTGATATTGATGTAACCCCGTTTTAGCTTCTTCTATTTTGTGGTTGTGGTGTGTAAATATGGCAACCAGGGCATTCTTACCAAAACCAGCTGTGTTATTTACATCTACGACTGCGCTTCCGGAAAATATGGTTCCTAAACTGTCGGGATATAAAGCGATAGGCTGATGATCCCAATGATCCAAATCGGTACTTGTTGCGTGCCCCCAATGCATTGGTCCCCAAACAGACGAGTTTGGATTATGCTGATAAAAGAGATGATACTTTCCATTTAAGTACACCATTCCGTTGGGATCATTCATCCAATGGCTCTTTGGTGTAAAATGAAATGCAGGGCGGTATTGATCGCTTTCGTTTTTCTGTTGGGCTATAGCTGTATTTTGGCCCAAGCCGCACGCAACCAGCATACAGAAATAAGTTATTTTTAAAATTTTATGTTTCATTGGTTTATCTTTTTACGGTTATTTTTTAATTATTTGTATTTACTTCCATATACTCTCTAATTGCCAGGCTTTAAGATCCAAAAGTGTTGTTCCGTTTTCGGAAACGGCCTGAACCCCGAGTTGTTTATCAGAAGGAAACGTACTTGCGCTACATACCATTTCCCCATCATTGGCGAATATTTCTATAGAAGACCGGTCAATGAAAATATGAAGGTTGAGCCTGCCATCTTTTAGCGTTAATGGAACAGTGTATTTCTTAGCAAAAACCTGGGTAAAACTTTCATCAGTATTAAAATCAGTACAATTGGTCCTGTCAATGGTAAGATCGCCCAGTGCGGGATTATATCGGATGCTTAACTTCCTACCTTCCCCAACCAGCAAATTAAATCCAAAGACATTTGCAGAAACAGGCGTAAAGGCAACTTCCATTTCATAAGTATTTCGCTCAGGCTTAAACCCTTTTATTTCCTGAATATCTCTGATTTTTAGGTTTTGGGCTGAAAAACCATTTCTCCGCAAACTTTGCAATTGGCTAATGGGTTGCTGTACTACCCGAAGTCCAGTCAGTGTTTTCCTTAGCGACATTACCCTGGGAATAGAATGAAACCCCTTGCCCCATGTGGTAGGGACTTTGCGGGCATAATCCCAATTCCCCATCCACCCAATAGCAATTACAGTATCTTTTAAGCTATCATGTTCATCGTAATTTCGCCAGGTTCTGGTGGCATAATAATCTGGGCCATAGTCAAGCCACAAGGCATGCTCCAATTGCTGATTGGTTAGTTGATTGGAAAACATAATATGGTCAACAGCAATAAATCCTTTGGTACTGTCAGTGCTTTGGTCTACAATTTCCAAATGTGCTTTTTTCCCAATAAGAGAACTCACATCCCAACCGTTCCATTTAAAAACCTTACAATTATCTCCGGTTGTACTTCGAACAATTTCACCTTCAACAACCAGGTTTATACAAGTTGTATCGGGATGATTGCCACCTGCGATCAAAAAATTTATGGCTTTGTGATTAATGGTAAATGGCACTGATATTAAGTTTCCTTTAGCATTTTTCACCGAAGGAGATGAAGCATATCCTTTGCCAAGGTAATCAGCCATTTCTTTATTCTCCGCAAAAGCCAATCCTTCGTTCTTCCATTTTGGATAGGCTGGATTTTCAAAATCATCGAACACAACACCTGCTATTCCCTTCCCACTTTGAAGATAATCAATCATGGTCTGATCGGAATGAAATGATTTTCCATCAAAATCACCAACAAAATACTGCACCCGGTTTGGACCTCTTCCGATAAGCAAAACCCATTTTTTCTCCTTTGTTCCTTCAATGGACAATTCAAACAAATCAGGGCACTCCCAGAATGAATTTTTGGCACCCAAAGCTTTAAAGCTGCTACAATACTTCCAGTTTTTAAGATCAGGAGACTGGTAAAACTGAATTTCCTGAACGTCAGGACGGGAAACCACCATTTTCCATAGCTTGTCTTTTTTATGCCAAAAAACCTGCGGATCGCGAAAAAAAAATTTATTGATGCTGAGTACCGGATTTTCTTTATAATACTCAAAGCTCATTCCCTGATCACCGCTTACGGATATAGCCTGCGCTTCGGGCAAACTATCGCCAGCAAAGTGTTTGGTATAGATAGCAATCATGCTATTCTTTCCAAAACCACTGGTGTTCGCTTTATCAATGGCAACCGAGCCGCTAAAATAAGAGAACCCCATTCCTTCTTTCATCGGCCTGGACAACTCCTGCCAATGCACTAAATCGGTAGAGGTTGCATGTCCCCACCAAAATAAATGGTACTTTCCATCGTGTTTAACCAAACCATCAGGATCTCCAATCCACCCTTTTAACGGACTAAAATGATAAAGCGGGCGGTAAGCCTGCACTTCCCGATCTGCCTGTTGGGCAAAGCTGCTTACCGACAGAAAAATTGTCGATAAGCAGGCCATTACTAATGGATTTTTCATTCTTCCCATAGTCTAAAACTAATGCGATGAAACTTTCAAGTTATTTACCTTTATATCTAATTTATCTGCACTAATCATCCATTGATTAGCATTTGCGGAGTAAATCCTATTGGTTAAGGCTATTTGATCATTTAAGTACAACACCACAACAGAACCATCAACTACGATACTAAAATTGTAATTCTTATCTGCCTCAAATGTAAAGGGCACACGGGTAATTTCCTGACCATTTTTGTAAGCTGCTATGCGTTTTGAACCAGGTTCAAGTTTAATTATATATGAGGCGGTATTATCACTCTTTGTATTGAAACCAAAACTTGCTGTACCGGTTAAGTTATTAATAGAAAGGTTACCTGTTAGCATGGTGGTACCATTTATTGCATTAAACCTGTACGCTGCAAGGGCTGTTGAACCATTTAATACATAATTGGCCGAAACATTGCTAACTGTTCCGGATTGCCCTGCAATCAACGGGGTAGCCTCTTTGGTAAAATAACTTTTAACCGCAACCGGAGCTTTTACAGCCAGCTTATCACTGCCTACCTTAATTAATTGTTGGGTAATTAAATTCCCGCCCCAGGTCCTTGTCCCATTGTCATTTTCAGGATTACGGCGATGTGCCCAGCCAAAAACATAACGTTCAGTACCATTACTTGCTGAACGACCTGCATAAAACTGATGACCATCAAACATATCCATTCCATCGGCAGGTTTTAACCATGGCCCGGCAGAAGATGCGGCAACCCTGTAGTGTGTACCCGGCGTACTGGTCCAATCTTCGGCAAAAAGCATAAAATACTTATCATCAATTTTAAATACATCCGCACATTCTAACATCAAATAATCGCCTTCTACAGTTAGCGGGCCTTTTAAATCCCATTTATCGCTTGCCGGATCCGCTGTGGTGTAAACCAGAATCGCCCCTTTTCCACCTTTTTGAGCGCTCACCATCATCCAATATTGCCCGAACTCCTGATTGTAAAAAACAAAAGGATCTCTAAAATCGTTGCTTGAATAACCTGCAGGTGCCCTAAGGGCAAAACCGGCTTTTTTAGACCAGCCCGATAGCGTACTACTTTTCGCGTACATAATGGCCTCAAGGGGATTGGCGGTTGTAAATGCAGGATTAGCATTTTGAAGCCAGCTGCCACTACCGTTATGCCCTGTATAATAAAAGTAGTTTGTGTTGGCGGCTTTTACCATAGATCCGGTCCCTACTAAAAAATCTTGCGTTGTTTGGCTACCATAAGGAATCATTTCGCCATCGTAACTAAAATCGAGCAGGTTTTTAGAGGTAAATTTATGAATTGGGTGTTGCCCCGGACTACTTTGTTTTATCCGATCGGACGCATCATGCAGGAAAAAAATCTCAAATTGACCATTAGCGTAATACGGCATTACATCGCCAACCCAGCCAGTATATTGTCCTGAGCTTGCCGTTGCAGAAAGTTGCGGCTTTGGAAAAATATTGAATTTTTCCTCGGCAAAAGGTTCAGCAGGAGCATAAGTCTTTTCTTTGGTGCAGGCAAGCGTCACTGATAAAAGCGTAGCTGCCATTAGAATTCTTTTTAAGACCATCATCATTGTGCTTATATTTTGAATTTATATTTCTATTTTTTTAGATAATCTATCGCATTCTTAGTCAACCTGCGAATGTTATTAATGTAGTTATTGGTAGTTGGAGCACCATTTTGCGGCTCAGAATACCAATCGTAAGCACCGAATGTTATGACTACTACATTACCAGCACCGTTTGTTTGCGGCCATTCTGCTATACCTACTCTTCCATCAAGCTGATCGTCCCAAGCTTCAGAAGCAAGGTTTATTCCGCCGGTTTGCTGGCGCCATCCAGTTCCATTACTATAGCCACCCCAATCGGGTAAAAACCACCAGGCGGTGTGGTTAAGCCTGAACGTACCTTTTTGTAATAAATTTGCCTTACCTGGTGCATAAGTATCCAAGCCTTGAAATATTGGATGGGATTCTTTGCCTTTGAAAGAAATTCCCCAATCGCTGTTATTTTCAATAAATCCATTTGGTAAAAAGTCCCCAAAAACATTATTTGGACCTTTACCAGCTGGCACAACACCTAAAGCCTCTACGTATCGGCCTGCAAATGAAGAAAGCAGAAGAGAGCCGCCGGCTGTCCTATATGCTTTTAAAGCATTAACCGCTCCTGCTGCCGTAGCCTGAGCCGGAAGCGCCTGGTCTGAATCAAAATGCCACCAAATTACCTTATAATTTGAAAGTCGCTGCCCCGTAGCTACAGAACCGAAAGAGATATAATCGGCCGTTGGATAAGTAGTAAAAAACCAATCACTAGCTGCTTTTTCATCTGGATTTGTGATTGCTGATCTTGAGCCAGCAGTGCCGATAAATGCATATTGACTTATCGAATTACTAATCAGATTGACCTGGTAGGTAGTACTCACCGTTCCTTTGGTAAAGGTATAGGTAACCGGCTGAGTGAAATCCTGGGCAACACCACTTGCCGGGCTAACCTGAATACCTGCCGGGCTTTCGATAATTGGAGCCACTCCGTTTAAATTAGTTCCATCGGGTAACACCAAAGTAACATTTCTTCCCTCATTATCAATAGTTGCTTTAACACCGTTTACTGAAAGACTGGTTAAGGGAGAAATAATTTTTACGGTTACCGAATAGTCTTTAAACAAATTTCCATTCACAACCCTAAAAGCTACTGCCCCGGTAAAATTTAGCGGCTTGGCATTTATGATATTTGCCGTTGCACCCTCAGGCAATTCCATTGCAGGTGAAAGATTGGTTAAATCCGTTCCAAATGGAAGATTTACCGTTACAGCGCCCGTTAACTGGTTAATTGAGGCAACTGTACCGTTAATGGAGAAAGATGATAACTGAACCTGGGTATCCAGTTTAAAATCGTCATTTTTGCTCTTTTTACATCCTGCGAGCACCAATATTATGGCAACTAGCAGAAAAACGGGCGCAAATATATTTTTAAGTTTCATGTTCTTAATTTTAGTTTTCCATTAATAAAGTGGATTTTGTACATACCGGTTTTCGCTCCAGAAAATCTGGTTTTGTGGAATTGGTAAAAATTCATCTCTTCCTTTGGTAAATTTGGCCCCCTGAAAAATACTGCGGGTTCCTTTCTCAGTATCAAAGTAAGCATTGATTACCTGATCGGTTATTCCCCAACGCATCAGGTCAAAGAACCGTTCACCCTCTAAAGCCATTTCTAAACGGCGTTCAAAACGAAGTGCTTTTCGGGCATTATCCTGGTCCCAAACAATATTGGTTCCGGGCACATATTGCTGCACATTATACTTTGAGGTTGGTTGTCCGTTAGCCATAACCAGTTTTGACGTACTTTTAGATGCACGATCCCTGATGGCATTTATAAGAGGCAAAGCCTCTCCCTGCCTGCCAAGTTCTATAAGCGCCTCTGCCTTAAACAACATTACATCGGCAAGCCTGATCATGATCCTGGCTTTGGTATTTCCAAAAAATGGCGGAAGCTTAATAAAGCAATCGCAATCTGGCGAAACGTTCTCTTTCATAGAATTATAAGTTCCATAAATAGGGATACTGCGGCTCCAACTTTCGGTTACCACTCTTGTGGGATCGTATTTCCACGGTGCACCTGGTCGTGAAATCGTATGATCAACACGTGGGTCAACTGTGTTTACTGAAAAATCTACGTTTTGTTGATTGAAAGTATCAAAAAGTGGAATACCTGCTGCAGTTGTTCTAAAAGCATTCATTAAAGTTTGCGAGGGTTTTTGAAAATCGCAGCAACCAATGCCTTGTGGTACGGTAAGCATATCACCAAAATTTACCCTCCCTCTACCTGCCCCGTCATTGCTGGAAAACTGAACCGACATAATGGCTTCTACACCATTCTCAAAAGTCCCTGAAGTAAAGTTATTGGCAAAATCTGCCTGAAGCTTATAGCTTGAGGCCATCACCTGATCAGCCGCAGCAATAACTTGTTGCAAGCGGTTAGCATCAATTGATGTTACCGCATGGTTTGCATTTTGCATGTAAGCCTGAAACAACCTTGTTTTAGCTAAAAAAGCATAGGCAGCGTATTTATTGGCTCGACCTATTTGCGGTTGTGCCACTGGAAGTGCATCTGCCGCAGCCTGAAAATCAGCTGCTATTTTATCCAATATCTGATCTCTGGTAAAAACGTTGTTTTTAATAAACTTATAATCATCCGATGGTACTGCATCGTCTATATAAGGGATATTTTTGAACAGGTTTTCCAGCATCAAATACCAGTAACCACGCAAGAAACGTAATTCGGCAACCCTGGTTTTTACGAGCGGATATTCAGCCTCGCTAAATTTACTTAGCACACGGATGCCCTCGTTGGCACGCCTGATACCGACATAAATATTAAACCATATTCCGTCATAATTCCATTGATCGGGACGTGATGATACAAAGGTTTCCATTGCATGGAATACATCACCATCGTTAATACCGCCACCGCCTTTATAAGCATCATCAGCACGGATATTTCCGTATTGGTACATGCTAAAGGCGCGGTTAATTTCATCATTGCCTAATTGTGAGTAAGCTGCCGTTACAAAACCTTCGGCTTGTGATGGTGTTGCCACCTGATTTTCGTTAAGTGAACCTCTTGGCCCTACTTCGAGTGCTTTTTTGCAGGATGTAATCAATATTACTGATACTGCAAGTAAGAATATATATTTTTTCATGACTAGTTCGCTATTTAAAACTTTACATTAATTCCTGCGGTAATGACCAAAGGGTTTGGATAACCAAAGCCTGGGCTCTCAGGATCAAGTCCGGTAAAGGACTTTGATTTCATCAAAATGGCCAGATTATCGCCACCAACATAAAACCTTAAACTCTGCATCTTTAATTTTGAGATTAGTTTTTTATCAAAGCTGTAGCCTATTTGCGCATTTCTAAGTTTTAGATAGGAGCCGTTTTCAATAAAATAAGTAGAAAGTCGTGCTTCAAAATTATCATCGGTTAAGGCAACTGCTGGAATATCGGTGTTAGGGTTCGACGGCGACCAGGCATTCAGCAATCTGGCACCTTTGTTAGATGAAGATTCTACAGCGCTCCAAAAATCGGTATAAGATTTGGCCTCATTTCTAACTTCGACAGAACCAATACCTTGCAACAAGAAAGAAAAATCGAAGTTTTTATAGTTTATCGCTGCGTTTAAACCATAAGTATATTTTGGTAATGGATTACCAATCCAGGTACGGTCATTATCATTAATTACCCCATCGTTGTTCAAATCTTTATATCTGATGCGCCCAAGCCCTTTGCCTGGTTGTGCTGCATATGAATCAACTTCTGCCTGTGTTCTAAAAAGTCCATCGGCAACGTAGCCAAAGAAAGACCCTAAGGTTCTACCTAAAATATTCTGCCCTTTCCCATCTCCACCATAAGCATTTACTACCTCTGCAGGTAAATGTGTAACTTTATTGCGCACCATATCAAAGTTACCATTAAGTTCAAGGCTCAAATCATTAGTCAGTTTACTTTTATGTCCCAAACTAAGTTCAAAACCTTTATTTTCCATTGATGCACCATTTATATAAGTGTTTCCGCCTTCACCCAAAACACCTATATAAGGAGGGAGTAAAAGTATTCCGCTTGTTTTTTTGATGTAGTAGCCAACGCTTCCGTAAAGCTTTTGTTTCCATAGTGAAAAGTCTAAGGCTGCATTTGTCATTTCAGTAGCCTCCCATTTCAGGTTTGGATTGGCGTTTTGTGAAAGATAAAATCCGGATGGTAAAACACCGCTTTTATTTCCGTTAATATCGTACGAGGTAATATTGTAGTTAGTCAGGTAGATATTGTATATCGCGTTATTATTAATTTCCTGGTTTCCGGTTTTTCCCCAGCCTGCATGTAATTTCAGATCGTCGAATATGCTGGTATTATTTTTAACGAAAGATTCTTCACTGATGCGCCAAGCACCGGAAAATGCAGGAAAAGTTCCATATTTATTGTTGGCACCAAACCTTGATGACCCATCACGTCTTATCGTGGCAGAAAACAGGTAACGGTCCATAAAAGAATAGTTCGCCCTTGCGATATATGATAAAAGCACATTCTTCGCACCGCTTCCACTATTGTCTTTAATACCTGTGCCTGCATCAAGGTACATATAATCAGGATCTTCCAGCACATAACCTTCTCTTGAAGCCATAAATGTATTGGAGTTTTCTACAAAATGTTCAGTACCTGCAAAAGCATTTAACCTGTGATTACCTTTTTCAAGGTTATAATTTACAGTATTCGTCCAGGTGGTTTTTACATTGTGTGTTTGGCTTTCAATAACTTTGGTAACATCATTCACTAAATATCCACTCACATATTTCTTTTGCCAGTTCCTGCTGGTGTAATTCCCGTAATCAATACCAAAATTAGATTTAAACACCAAGCCTTTCGTAATTTTTACATCGGCAAAGAAATTTCCAAAGAGCCTCATATAATCGTACCCATTCTGTTTATTATCTTCAAGTACACGTACCGGATTTTGGCGGTCGTTCATACCCGCCACAGGGCCTCCCCAACCTATGCCATCTACGGTATGTACCGGAATGATAGGAAGTGCTTGTAAGGCCGAGTTGATAATATTAGCCGAAACCTCTTTTGTTTTTGTTAAACTCAGGTTTTGCCCAATGGTCAATGCACCATTGAATAACTTATAATCTGAATTGATCCTTGCTGAAATTCTATTGAACCCGGTTGTCCTCACAATCCCTTTATTATCAAAGTAGCCCAAAGAAAGCAGATAATGTCCATTGTCAGTGCCACTAGAAACCTGTGCATCATAATTTTGTATTACACCAAGCTGAGAAATTTCATCAAACCAATTGGTATTGGCTGTTCTAAGGGTTTGTGCCGGATTAAGAAACTCAGGTAACATCACTTTATTTAGTACCGGTTGGTTTGTAGTGGGATTAACTGACCAATCAAACTGATACTGCAATCCACTTGTATTGGGATTAATGTTTTTATTGGTATAAGCCTGCCACAAAATTTTACCGTAGCCTTCTGCATCCAGCATTTCGAGTTTGTTTACATAAGTTGATAAAGAAGTATAGGCATTCCCATTCAGTTGCGTGCTTCCACTTTTACCTTTTTTGGTCGTAATTACAATTACTCCATTTCCTGCTCTTGCCCCATATATACTGGCTGAAGAAGCATCTTTAAGTATCTGCATCGATTCGATATCTGCCTGGTTAAGTTCATGCATCCCAGCCTTTGTTGGTACCCCATCTATGATGAAAAGCGGGTCATTGTTGTTTAGTGTACCAATTCCCCTAATACGGATGGTTGCCGGTGAACTTGGTGCGCCGTTACCGGTAATATAAACGCCGGCTACCTGGCCTTGTAAAGCTTTCATTGGATTGGCGACAGACTGTTTTTTCAGCTCATCTACATCAACAATGGCTACATCTCCCGTTAGGTCTTTTTTACGCTCGGTCTGATAACCTGTTACCACTACCTCATCGAGATTTTTGGTATCCGCCTCAAGCACAATATCAATTTTCGTGCGGCCGTTAACCGGAACTTCTTTGCTCAAAAAGCCCATGTAAGAAATGACCAATACAGGATTATTTCCTGAAATACTGAGCGTAAATCCCCCTTTGCTGTCGGTGCTAGTTCCGGTCTTTGTACCTTTGAGCATTACGCCAACGCCAATTAATGTTTCTCCTTTGTTATCTGTTACTTTTCCAGTTATGGTTAGAGGGTTTTGGGCCATCGTCTTCCCATAAACAAGACAAGCAATTAGAAGGATTAGAAAATATTTTATTTTCATCGCCTGGTTATATTTAAATAGTGAATGTTTGGAATTGCCATATGTTATTAAAAAGATGGCATCCTTAAATTTGGTTAGTATTAAAAATGTGATTTTCCCCTTTCCTCAGGGAGATGAAGTAGTTTTTTTATTCATAATGGTTCGTTTTATTGGTTTTATTTGGTTTTTAAATTATAGTGTTTTACTGTCGCTTATACCCCATTTTCTTTTCCAGATAAACCTGTCGAAATCAAATTTGGAATAACTGGGGCAAGCACCCGTTTGTGAGGTAATAAAGGCCCCCATTGCCACTGCGTAATCAAGGGTCAGTTCTAATGTTTCGCCTGATAATTTCATCGCCAAAAAAGCAGCAAGAAAAGAATCCCCACTTCCTATTGTATCCGAAACGCTGATGTTGTAAGCAGGGAAATTATAACTCAGGTCCTTGTTATAATAAGTTGCCCCATCCGCCCTTTTGTAATGAGGATTTCACTCATCCCAAATTTTTCAAAAATAGCCTCTACGCAGTCTAGTTCCCTTGAGGGATCAATATTATTCCATTGTGCTATAAGCGATAATTCTGCAGCATTGATTTTGACCATATCTGCTTTCTTCAACAAACCGGTTATCAGCTCAGGAGTGTAATGCGGGGCGCGAAGGTTTACATCGAAAACTTTATAGCTTGCATTGTCCAACAGATTTAACAGCGTAGCCCTGGATACCTCATTTCTTGAGCAAAGGCTTCCAAAAACAAAGCCATCAGACTTTTTAACCAGTTCTTCAAGGCCACTTTCATTTCGAATATAATCCCAGGCAACCGGAGCGACAATATCATAACTTACCTCATGTTCTGCATTAATTTTGGCTACTACCTGGCTGGTTTGACGTTCACGGTTTATCTGAACCCATTCTTTTTCTACACCTATGCTATCCAAAAAACCCAGCAATTCAGCTCCTGGTTCATCATTGCCAATACTGCTAATCAAATAACTGGTTAAACCTAGTTTATGCAGGTGATAGGCCACATTCATAGGTGCCCCTCCTGGCCTTTTACTTCCAGTAGGTAAATTATCCCAAAGGATCTCCCCAAAACACACAATCGATTTATTTTTCGACATAATCTTATTTTTTTCTTAATGTAATACGATATGCTCACCAATCTGCTCCAATGATTTGCCTTTGGTTTCCGGCATTAGTTTCCATACAAAAATTAATTGTAGTACCATCATCCCTCCAAAAAAGAAGAATGTAGTTGCCCCGCCAAATGTCTCAGTGAGGTAAGGAAAATAAAAAGCTATAATAGCAGCCATCACCCAGTGGGTAGAGCTCCCCAGTGTTTGACCTTTAGCGCGTACCTGATTGGGAAATATCTCAGAAATGAAAACCCAGATTACCGCCCCCTGAGAAAAGGCAAAAAAAGCAATAAACAGCATGATATATATTGGTATTGCTATCCCCCAAACGATTCGGTATAAAAGGTATAACCAACCAGAAAAAGTGAGGCAATCAACCCTAATGACCCAATAAGCATCAGTACTCTTCTGCCTACCTTATCAATAAAATTTAAGGCGAGTAAAGTAAAGATAAAATTGATAATACCGATTCCAACTGTTGAAAGCAATGAGCCATGCGCACCAAGTCCGGCCATTTCAAAAATCCGGGGTGAATAATAAATGATCGCATTAATTCCGGAAACCTGGTTGAAAAAAGCAAACAACACGGCAAGTACAACCGGTTTGTTGTATTTCCCAGAAAACAAGCCCTCTCCAGATTTTTTTTCGCCTTCCGTTTCTTTTGAATTTTGGATAGCTGTAAGTTCCTGATCGCAATTAAGGGGGTTGATAATCCTGAGGATTTCCAATGCTTTTTCATTCGCACCCTTTTTCAGGATCAACCAGCGTGGACTCTCCGGGATTAAAATAATCAGCAAAAAGAATATCAATGAAGGGAAAGCCTGTACGCCAAGCATCCACCGCCATGAAGCTTCACCTCCCTGGCTAATAAGATAATTGGAAAGATAAGAAATTAAAATACCTAGTACCACATTAAACTGGAAAAGGCCTACGAGTCTGCCTCTACGATCGGCTGGAGATATTTCGGATATATAGATTGGAGCAGTTACTGATGAAATACCGACTCCTAAACCTCCCAGAAAACGAAAAGTAAGGAACACATACCAATCATGTGCAAGTGCAGTACCTAATGAAGAAAATAGGTATAGGGCGGCAACAAAATATAGTGTATTTTTTCTTCCAAAGCGATCAGAAGGTTTCGAACCTAAAAGTGATCCGATTACAGTGCCAATAAGTGCAATAGAGATCGTTAGTCCGTGTTCGAACACAGAGAGTTTCCAGAATTGCTGGATTGCTTTTTCGGCACCTGAAATAACTGCCGTGTCAAAGCCAAATAAAAAGCCTCCTAAGGCTACAACCGCGGACCAGGCCAGAACGGAATTCTTTTTCATGAAGATTGGTTTATAAATGGTTAATGGGTGCAAATTACCACAAAACAGAAAGTCGGGTTATTAAAATCCTATCAAAAAGCTTAAAAAAACAAATTAAACCAACCGTTTAATTATCAAATACTTACAAAACAAAAACAGGCTACTAAAAACAGACTTTAATTTTAATAACACTTTTCTTTAAACCATGTTACATGGATAGCGTAACCAAACAATCAGCCATTTTAAATTGCCACATGTAATCTTTAGCTTTAGGTTATGATTAGCCAAATATTTAGCAACAATGGGATTATAGGTAAAGCACGGATAAGGTTTTTTATTGGTTTGTTAGTTGGCATAATTTGCATTTCTGCTTGTAGAGAACAATCCAGAAAAGAAGCATTTACAATTGGATTTTCTCAATGTGTAGGTTCAGACCTATGGCGGCGCACGATGCTCGAAGAAATTAAAATGGAGCTTTCGCTCCGGCCGGAAACCCAGCTAATATATGCTGATGCCAATAACAATAGTACCAAACAGATCGAGCAGGTACGGGAAATGCTGGATAAGGGCATCGATCTATTGATCATCTCTCCCAACGAAGCACGCCCACTAACTGGAATTGTAGAAGAACTATACAGTAAAGGTATTCCTGTTATCGTTATTGATAGAAAGACAGCCTCTGCCCAATATACGGCTTATGTAGGTGCGGAGAATTATCAGATCGGAAAAATGGCCGGCGCTTATATCAATACGCTCCTTGGCGGCAAAGGGAATATTATTGAAATTATGGGCCTTCCAGGTTCCTCTCCTGCTATTGAAAGAGCAAAAGGCTTTAGTGATGAGCTAAAAAAACATACTGGTATCAAAATCATTTCGCAACTCTACGGGAATTGGCTAGCATCCAGTACTGCATCCCAACTGGAAGACCAAAAAGATAATCTTTATGCCGCTGATGCTATTTTTGCCCATAATGATGTAATGGCGGCGAGTGCAAAAGCCTTCTTAAAAAAACATAATATTGTTAAAAACATCAAAATCGTAGGCGTTGATGCATTACCAGGGCCAGGTGGTGGACTGCAAATGATTAGTGACAAGAAAATTACAGCAAGTGTACTATATCCTACAGGAGGCAAAGAAGCCATAAATATTGCCCTTAGAATACTAAATAAAGAATCATTTGGCAAAGAAAACCTATTACAAAGCCTTGTTATCGATAGTACTTCAGTACAGTTGATGAAACTACAATGGGCACGGATATCAGGACAGCAAAAAGACATTGAACGGCAACAAACACTTTTGGAAGACCAGATACGGGTTTACGACAGCCAGCGGTTGGTGCTTAATATTATTGTTATCATGTTGGTTTTAACAGTTATTTTCGGGGGATTGGCATTTTTTTCATTGCTGGAGAATAGGAAAATAAACAAAAGTCTTGAACAAAAGAATGATGAAATCCTTAGCCAGCGTAATCAGCTTGTTGAAGCATCTGCGCGGATTGAAGCTGCTACTGAAGAGAAACTAAACTTCTTTACCAATATTTCCCATGAATTTAGGACACCGTTGACCTTAATCCTCTCCCCATTAGAAGATCTTTTAAAACAGGAAAAAACGGGAACAAGAACAGCCAAAGACCTGGGATTAATTAAAAGAAATGTTTACCGGCTGCTTAAACTGGTTAATGAGCTTATTGATTACAGAAAAATCGAACACCAGAAATTCAAGGTGTACCCTACAAATAATAACGTTACCAATTTTTTGAGTGAGATTATCGACAGTTTTCAATACGGGGCGAACAAAAAGAACATTGCACTCAACCTAATTTCAGCTGAAAAGAACTTTTATGCCTGGTTTGACATTAATATACTAGATAAAATCATCTTCAACCTTTTAAGTAATGCCCTCAAATTTACAGGGCCTAATGGCAGAATTACCGTAGCAGTGGAGCACTTAGAAGATACCTTTTTTATCACCGTTACCGATAACGGGCAAGGTATGACCGAAGAAGAACTAGATCACGTCTGGGACCAATTTTACCAATCCGATACCATGGAATCCAAAGGATCAGGACTAGGGCTTTCGCTGTCACGTGAACTTATCCACTTGCACGGTGGATCAATAGGTGTGGAGAGTAAAAAATGGCAGGGGAGTACATTCAAGTTGATTTTGCCAATCGGATCTCCGCCTGTTACAGCACCATCATTTAATAAATTGAGAGTGGATTTTGCAGAGCAAATTAATATTTATGCTAACGCTGAGGATACTATAAAGCAAACGATCAATGAAACGGCTTTTGATTATATAAAAGATCAGTCGATATTAATTATTGAAGACAATTTGGAACTTTTGAACTATTTAAGCGATAAATTTTCAGCAAATTACGAAGTATTTTCTGCGTCCTCTGGGAACGATGGCCTAAATCAGGCCTACGAAAAAATTCCTGATCTGATTATCTCCGATGTAATTATCCCTGGGATGTCAGGTAGGGAATTGGCTAAAAAACTCAAAACAGACCTGAGGACCTCACATATTCCTATTATATTGCTAACAGCTCAAGGTAGTCCCGAACAACAGATAGAAGGAATACAAAGCATGGCCGACCTCTATATGACCAAACCTTTCCATTTTGATTATCTCATTGCCAATGTTGAAAATTTAATTAGAAACCGTATTATTCTTAAAGAACATTATATAAGTGATATTAGTTCTGGTGCAACAAAAAAGGCCGTTATAAATGCCTTGGATAAAAAATTCCTGAATGATTTTGCGGGTTTTGTTGAGCATCACATCGGTAATGAAAATCTAAGTGTGGATGACATTGCCCAGGCTATCGGAATATCGAGAATCCAGCTCTACAGGAAGGTTAAAGCTTTATTAAACTCAAGTATAACAGATTATATTCTCTACCGAAGGTTAAAAAAAGCAAAATACATGTTATTGAATGAGGACTATTCTATCTCAGAAATTAGTTTCATGGTTGGTATTTCATCAGCCACCTATTTTTCAACGCTATTTAAAAACAAATATGGCATGAGCCCGAGTGAATTTAAAAAGAAACCTATTTGACGGTTCAACGTAATCATTTGCACCATAAAGAATCTTTTGCAAAACTTTTATCGAACTCCGTAGTTCTATAGGAATGGAAAACATCGACTTAATTACCATCCCTGCTGCCCGTAAGGGTGAGCTTGAAGTATTAAAAGAACTGATCAAACGAGGTGCTGACCTGGAACATCGCGATGAGAAAGGCTATACACCATTGATTATTGCCTGCTACAACAATCAGTTTGAGGCTGCCAAATTACTCATTGAAGGGGGAGCTAAAATTGATGCGGCAGATTATGGCGGAAATACTGCCCTTATGGGAGTGGCTTTTAAGGGATATGTAGATATTGCCAGGCTTCTTATCGACAATGGTGCATCTGTTGATATTAAACACGGAAATGGTGGCACCGCGCTGATGTTTGCAGCCATGTTCGGAAGAAACGAAGTACTATCTTTACTTATAGAGAATGGAGCAGATTTAACATTGGCTGACTTGCGTGGCCAAACTGCTTTGGACTATGCAGCCCTGCAAGGGAATGAAATAGGTGGAAAAATACTTACGGCGACTAACGGTGCGCTAATCCGCTAAAAAAGCTTTGATCAGAATTTTCCACTGGGGATAGGACAAACCCAGCTTTGCAGCAATGCCGACCGCAAAGTTCCTTCCCTTGTCTAGCAGCCTTTGAGCATCTGTATTGGCCACCTCATTACGGCCATGTTCTTCAGCAAAAACTTCATTTCCACTTCGCCGGATTATAAAAGTAGAGGTGGCAATGTCTTTTAAGAAATGTGCAATTTCCGTGCTGCCTGATACGGGGTGCGCTGAAGGCCTTACAGTCATCGCCAACCCCTGATCATCTTCTCTCTCAAAGCTTTTAATTTGTTCAATTTTTACCCAGTCGTAGCCCATACCTGCCATCGTCCCTGGACCAGGAAGATCGATGCGGATATAATCCCCCTGCTTAGCATCTCTTTCTATCCTAATACCCAAAGGGGAAATAAGCTGAAAGTCAGATACTCCAGCCAAGCTGCCCCATCTGTTTACATTCAGCAACCGCTCACAGCCAAGGTGATATACCCTAATCGCTTCTTCAACATTCTGGCTGCTGCGCCTTTGCTCAGCATCCATCCTACTGCCCTGATATTGATCTGGGATAAGGCTGTCAATATTTTCTTCAACTTTCATAACATTTTCAGTTTAAGTTGATGGGGAAACGAACATCCCCATCAGTATATTTTAAACTAGGCTGGAATTTTTCTTGGTTTTTCCCGATCCCAGAACCTGTGAAGCGCAATCATCTTCTTAAATAAGTCAATCAACTTTGCTGTATCGGCAGAAACTACAACCCCTTCCCTCAACACCATTTCTTTAGCATATTCAGCGGGTAATTTCTTATAAAAATAAGTGGCTTCAAGCACCTGTAACGCCTGCTCATCCGCTGCAATAGCTTTACAATGCTTAAATGCTTCATTCAAAAAATGTATCGCATTAGCCTCAGCCTCTAATGTGGCTACCGAATTGGTTCCACCCGGAAGGTAAACTGCATCGTACAAAACTGAAGCAGCTGTAAGCAAACTCTCATCAGGAGTAATCTTCATATCCTCTTTTGAAATCAACTCACCTAGTTTAGGGGCAATAATATGTACCACTGCCCCTTCTGCAACCAGCGCGTCTTTCACTTTGCTTAGCGATTCCCCATCAACCCCTTCAGCAGCCAGTATAGCCACTTTACGCGTCTTAATGGTATTCCTTATCGTTCCTGCCATACTAAGGGCCTCTGATTTGACCAAGCTTCCTTTAGGATTCATAGAGGCGTAATCTGCTTTTTTTCCGTCAGCGGGAATACTTTTATTTAGCTCGTCTAAAGGAATTTCGGGAATATGCAGCCCAAGTGCAAAAGCGACCTCACCTGCAAGTCCCTTGTCAATCTGGGAAAGTATGGCAAGCATCCGCTCACGCACTGCTACAGTTTTCACCTTACCTAACTCAAAACTAAGGGCATCGATGATATGGTTTTTCTCTGGGTCGCTCTGGGAATTAAAGAACAAACGTGCCTGGGAAAAATGATCAAAAAAACTCCTGCTCCTCGCCCTGATCTTTTTGGCATCGATACGCTCGTTGTAACTCGTAAACCCGCCTTCAGCAGCTTTCACCTGCTGGGGATCATTACCTGCTATCCCGTTAGGACCATAACTGGTCTTCCCCCTGTTGATAGTTTGGCGCATATAACCATCACGCTGGTTATTATGCACTGCAACAACGGGTCTATTGATCGGAATCTCATGAAAATTAGGGCCGCCCAAGCGGATTAATTGGGTATCGGTATAGGAAAATAATCTTCCCTGAAGAAGCGGATCATTGGTAAAGTCAATTCCAGGAACAATATGCCCAACGTGAAAAGCCACCTGTTCGGTCTCCGCAAAAAAGTTATCCGGATTCCTGTTCAGGGTCATCTTGCCAATGCGCTGTACCGGTACAAGTTCCTCCGGGATCAGCTTGGTAGGATCAAGGATATCGAAATCAAATTTGAATTCATCCTTTTCCGGCACGATCTGTAAGCCTAGCTCCCACTCCGGAAATGCACCGGCTTCAATTGCATCCCAAAGGTCCCTTCTATGGAAATCTGGATCCTTGCCGGATATATTTTGTGCCTCGTCCCAGGCCACTGAATGTACGCCCAACAAAGGCTTCCAATGGAACTTAACAAAGTTAGACTCCCCACGTGCGTTTACCAAACGGAATGTATGTACCCCAAAACCCTCCATCATACGATAACTGCGGGGTAAAGCGCGATCACTCATCGCCCACATAACCATATGCGCCGATTCCGGCAACTGGGAAATAAAATCCCAAAAAGTATCGTGTGCTGAGGCCGCCTGAGGCATCTCATTATCTGGCTCAGGCTTTACCGCATGGATCAGGTCGGGGAATTTAATGGCATCCTGGATAAAAAATACGGGCATGTTATTACCAACCAGGTCAAAGTTTCCCTCCTGGGTATAGAACTTAACGGCAAACCCGCGTACATCACGCGCCAGATCTGTCGACCCCCTGGATCCAGCAACAGTAGAAAAGCGGACAAAAACCGGTGTTTCAGCTCCTGGATCACATAGGAAGGCAGCCCGTGTAATCGCCGATAAATCCTCATATACTTTGAATACGCCGTGGGCCGCAGATCCCCTGGCATGTACAATCCGTTCAGGTATTCGCTCGTGGTCAAAATGAGTGATTTTTTCTCGCAGGATAAAATCTTCCAGAAGTGTTGCGCCCCTATCTCCCACCTTTAGTGAATTCTGATCATCATTTATGCTCAGGCCATGGTTTGTGGTCATGGGCTGACCTGTGGCAGCTGTTATAAAGGTCTCTAGTTGATCGCTCTTAACATTTTGCTGCTTTATAGCTACAGGTTTTGATTTTAGGTTTTGTTTTGCCATGTTTTCTGAATTTAAGCCTCCTGGGACGCTTTGTAGTTAATATCCTTTTCTGCCACTTCGGTAAGTTTTTGATCTGCTTTTTTCTCCTCTTCCAGCGTCTGCTCTAAAATTTCCGCAACCTCCTCTAGACCGAGTGTAAGAGCCAATTGATGCAGCCCACCGTAACTTGCTATCTCGTAATGCTCCACCTTCTGGCAGGCCAGGATGATGCCTACATCCCTTGTTGCCGTTCCTGCCGGCGTTTCTTCTACAATCCCCTCCGCCTCTTTGCTAAGCCCTTCCATCGCATCACACTTTTTCGCTATCGCCTTCTCTCCCAACAGCTCAAAGATCTGCTCAAGTCTGGACACATGTACCTGGGTTTCCTTCAAGTGTGATTCAATTGCCTTTTTTAACCCAGCGGAAGTTGCAACGGACATCATTTTAGGCAAGGCTTTCACCAAATGGTTTTCTGCCCAATACAAATCTGAGATGGAATCCTTGAATAACTCTTTAAGTGCGGGCGACTGCTGCACTGAAGTTTGGGCAGCAAATTTTGGACTGCTGCCAGTTTCATTTTTCGTCATGGTATGTTCTGTTAAGGTATTGTGTTGATAGAACCTTGGATTTGACGATAAAGTTTTGTCATTTTTTAAGCTAAAAGTGCACAAAATCAAACAAGAACAGGATTGTGGTCAATCATCTAGAGCCATTTCTCTTTATTTAGAAACAAAATTCCCGTGCTTTGTTTAATTTCATAAAAAATTAAATTCTTGATGACCATTTATACTTATATGGTTTAGACCATATCAAAATTTTATTTTGAAGTCTTTTTCGCTTTTCAAGATGCTTTTGATTAAACGATCAGGAGATCAATCCCGAAAGAGCATACTAACCCAAGAATTTATTTCCCATTCCGATAATAAAACATTAAAAACCAAGCATACTCCTGACTAATACCAAAGTGCCTCAGCCCTTTTAACGCTTATAGGAAATTCCTTACTAGGAGGATCCGCATCTGATAGTGCTTCTCTTGCTAATAAGGTATTGTATTTTTCCAATAACTGTATATATTTATTCATCCAAAAAAATACTGTATCACGACCAAGATCGTCCTTTTTATCCAGATTGGTGACTCCGAGGATATCCCCAGAATTGTACTTAGAGTAGTGTTCGGGAAACGATGAAGATAAGTCGCGTCCAAGCAAATCTCCGATTCGCCAGATAATTTCGCTATCAATCCGGTCTTGCTGAAACCAATTGTAAATTGTTCTACGGCTAACTTTAAGCCTCCTTGAGAATTCACTGATTCCGATGCGGTCTTTACGTACCAGGCGCTCGAGAATTTCGCCTTGTTTTAGAGCTGTTGTCATTGAGATAATTAATTTTTAGCTTAAAAAATAATTAAATCAGTAATGGGAACGATTTGATTTGTTTAAATTAAGAATAAGATTATGCAATGCTAGACAAAAAAATGTCACTTTATTGATATACATATCAGTTTGTTAATGATTTAGGCTAGAGCAAAAGTATAAAAGGCTTATTTTAGTGTTGATTAAAAGGTAAGATCAAAAAATCAAGGTCAAGGATATTTATTATGTCAAAACTTTACTCCGCACAAAAAGATATTAACCCCGCTTTCTCTAATTTCTACTTGCTTGAGCTCATCATGAATGATTAGTCAGAGAACCAATCCTGAAACATGATTCCGATCCAAAAAGATTACTCTACTTTTGTTTTTACGTAACAAAAGTATTACATTTATAACCCCTTGGTTAATTTTACAGGGAATTATAAACTAACTATGAGTCTATGAGCCAAAATTTACCGCAGCCAGATCTATCTCCCCTATTTAATTATCTCGAGCAATACTATCCGCTATCAGAAAAATATTGCGAAGCTTATTACAAAATTGCCTACCCTATAAAAATTAAAAAGAATAAATACCTGCTCTCACCGATTGATCGCAACGCCTGTCTCTACTTTCTTGTCAAAGGGACTATCAGAGGATTTGTACGTGAAAACAGTATAGATATAACCACTTGGTTTTGCTTTGGAAATGAAATAATCGGAGCTATTCGTCATCCTGAGGATCAAGGCAGGAATTCCATTGAATTTCTTCAGGCACTGGAAGATTCGGAACTCATCTGCATCCCCTATATTCTGATCGAGGAACTTTACCGGAATTTTGCAGAAGCTAATATTATAGGAAGAAGAATACTTGCTTTGCAATTTCATGCAGCTTCTGAACGTTCGATGCTTGCTAGAATCCCTAAAGCTACTGAAAGATACAGACGGTTCATGGAAAAAATGCCGAAAGAAGTTATTCAGAATATGCCACTAAGGTATTTAGCTAGCTATCTAGGAATGCGACTGGAAACACTTTGCAGGATAAGATGTGCGGGAGCGGATGGAACATGGAAACGGAAGAACACTGCCTCTATTCAGTCGATCCTGTCAAACAACCTCGCATTCCTTTAAATAAATCAGTAAATTAAACGAACTCGTAGATATCCTAAATACGAAAAATTACTTATCTTTAACATTAAGAATTTGCATAAAAAATAGAGGTGAGCTTTTGATTGCCAAAGCTTAAAAACGATTTCAAAATACTAATATACAAGCGATTGCAGAGAAGGTTCGCCCCCTAATGTAACTACCGAACTTTCCAAATGGAAAAAGGTGGAAATATTAAAAAATCGGATTTTGTCGGGATTGGCTTTAGAGATGGTATGCCAGAAAGTGTTGGCGCTTCTATTAAAGGCAAGGTATGGAGCCCTGCGCGCATTGGAGATGTTTTACAGTGGAAAGGCTGGTGCCAGAAGATGGGTAGTCTGATTACTGCTGATTCAATAGATGCCAATCAGCTTTTGAAAGATTCCGCAGAAAAGGTTCAACTTGAAGTTTTTCCAGAATCTATTATTGTACTGGCAACCGACTGGAATGAGGAACTTTATACCAAAATCCATAAGCTGTCAATGGAGGGGCCTCAGATTTCGGGTGTTATGTTATCGGAGTGCATCCTTCGTAGTATTTCTGTAGCTGGGAAGAAAGCTAATTTTGTGCTAAATATGTTGGAAAAAGAATTTGATTTTTCAATTACCTTAGGTGGCGATAACGGACATATCGTGGAAGGACTAGATATTAGTAAAGTACACGTTGTCGGATTAAAAAGCGATCTTTTGCCGCTAAAAAAATTCTTTGAAGAAAATCCACCTACGCTATTTATTATGGGTGGTTCAACCATCGCAGGATCGATTCAAACTAGATTTAATCTTGGGGATAGTGCTATAATACAGATACCAAATGATAGGATCAAAAAGCTTTCATGGGAAGAGGTGGTTTTTACAACGGAATCAATGTATAAAAAAGGAATAGCAAGGCCCTATTCAGTCCAAGAATACATCATGAAGAATATGGTTGACCGCGGCGCCGTAATCGCTTTTAACGATGACAATTCTGGTGAATCCGCTGATGTTGTAGCTATTTTTGAGGAGGATAATGTGGTCCGATTTGAACTCATACATTGCAAATATTCGAAAGCAAAAGCTGGAGCCAGGCTTGATGATCTCTATGAGGTATGTGGCCAGGCTGTCGTTTCTTTGCGCTACAAATGGAAACCTGAAGAACTTTTAAAACATATGGATAGACGGAACGGCACTGGTGTACTAAAGGGTAAAAGATATTTTCACGGCAGTAGCCGCGATACAGAATATATTAAAAAAGCGATTAGATATAAAGAAGCGGAATTTGAGTTCGCTATTGCCCAGCCGGGGGTAGAGATCAACGCCATCACAACCGACATGATGAATTTTTTGGGATCAATATATTCAACAGTGGTGGAAATGACTGAAACTAAATTGAGATATTATTTTAGTTAAACATACTTGCCTTATCCTTACTAATATGCTTATCGGTTCATTATTGCAACATATTAAACACGCTGGGTATTTCACAAAAAAATGGATCTACAGCTATTTTTGTCAGTGCATAATATCTTAGTCAATACTTCTTGATCGTATTAATTGGCTGTACATTTTGGGCAAATACCGTTTAAACCATTCTGGCAACTCTGAATCGCTTAATGGAGAATAGCAATCTTCACCGTGAATGCTAAAGATCGGTAGCATTTTACCTGTTGTATCAATAATTTCAATGGTATGAAAAATGGGGTAATAATCATCAAGCATCTGCATATTCCCATAGAAGTTATTTTCGATATCCAATGGGCTAACATGGAACCCGTTTTTCTTGACGCGCATATCTACCCTTTTTACCGATGATGGGACATGATCAAGCCCACAGAAAACAAGATTTATTTCAAAACCAGCTTCTTTAAATCGTTTGGGAGTTTTCCAAGCACCATGACCAGTAAAATGGCCTTCATAAGCAAAGTGTTTATGGTTTTTAATGTGGTCGTCCACTAATTCCAAAAAGTGCTCTTCTAGTGCTTCGTTTGCTAATTTTCTGGCTTCCTTACTGACTTTAAATTGTTGATAGAATTCAGTCTGCTTTTTTGCGAAAAAAATGTCTCCATCAAATATTTGTAATTGATCAAACTCGACTGGGAGCAATGCCTGCTTCAAGGTTGATTTACCAGCACCATTGCTTCCGGTGATAATAAATAGTTGTGGTTTATTTAAGGATGGCATGTTTTCGCTTAACCAACTCGCTTTCGCGCTTATTAAGTACCTTTAACACGACCCTTGGTAGTTCGATATTTTTTAGGTTAACCTGTTCAATTTTAATACTTCCATCAGGATATAAGTAATAAGCCTCATCCTCCAAAAGTTCCCGATCAGTTACCATGAAACAATAACCCCTACTCAAATCTTCTTCTCTAAGTTTTTGAATGACTGATTCCATTGCGCTAATTTTACTAGCATAAAGGTTTTGAAAGTAGCTTCCCCCCTAGCAATCTGGTTTGAATGCTCATTTGTGAACGGAAACATTTCTACCTGAAATCTGTCTTTCGCAATTTTCTTGGCCATATCACAAAATTATAGATTTATTATTAACAACATAACGTTTTTTTTCTTAATAAATTTTTCCAGTATGATTTTTATCTTCTTAAGGCAATTAAATTAATTGGCTTTGTTTATGCTTTTAATGACAAGCTATAGCAGGACGAGACTACATTAGCTATCGGGGATGGAAGTTCAATTACTTCATGAAATATAGCATACTCAAAACGCTTGGTCGTAAGCAAAAAAGAACCGTCGGACAAATACTTGAGAAGTATAGAGATGGAACGGATGTGGTCATCCCCTACAGGGATAACAAAGGCAACGGGAAACAAAGAGTGTGGTATAATGGCGGTTTCAAATGTAAACGCTTTACAGATATTTACGAGGATAATCAATACGATAAAACACCTAACACCATGTATCTTCCAGCCCCGCACTTGTGGAAAGGTTAAAAGAGAAAAAGTATGAACTGTGCGGTGTAATGGGAGGCCTCGTGATGCATCACGTACGTAACATCAATCAGCTTAAAGCTGACACCAGATGGAATGCAGTGATGATCAAACGCCATCGTAAAACGCTCGCAGTCTGTCAATATTTCGATGCATTAATCCACAAAAGCTATGATAAGTAAGGTTATGTTGACAATGGAGAGCCGTATACATGGAGACATGTACGTACGGTTCGGGGCGGGTTAGCAGAGACTTACCACCGCAAGGTGGCAAAGCGCTGTTGGCCTAGCCCACTGAAAGAAATCGCAGATATATGCGGTATCAAAATACCTCTTTCCTACCATATTGCCCGCCATACCTTTGCTACCACAATCACCCTCCAGAACGGAGTACCTATCGAAACCGTAAGTAGTCCCAGTACAAAGGCTCAATCTGCCATACGTCTAGTCGGTGTTTGATAACATTTTTTATGTATTTTATTTTAGCATTCAAAATTAGTTAACTGTGCGGCGGCAGTTCTTAACCTAATTTAAGAAATGAACGGTGAAAAAAAATTATAATGCCCTGTTTAGTGGTAATAATGCTAATAAGGCAATAGTTTATTCCGATATAATTATCATAGCTATGCAAGGTAGAAAATACCTGTCCAGGAAAGATACCAATCCCCTCTTTTAAGGCCCTTCTGGTAAGCTCCAATCCGTCAATTTTGGTGGGGAGTTCAATCCATAAGCTAAATCGCGGTGATTCGTTTAATTATAGTTCTGTATTGGTGCAATTCCAATCTCCCGGGTATCGGGTTTAAAACTAAATCCACATGGGAATAGTTTAGGCCGAGAAAACTGATCAATTCTTACAACAGCATTATCCCTTAAAATTATTTTAAAATAAATCTACTCCCTACTATATTAGTTAACCGTCATGTATTTAAATCGAGGTATTACAATATATTTCGTTCTAAACATGCGCCTAACCAATAAAACAAATACAAAACCAAACAGAGATCAAACTCATCTCTCCATCCGCTTTAACGACAAAGTAAAAGGTGATGCTTTTGGGCATCTCTCAAATATATTTAAGGGATTGTTAAGATCATTAGCCTGATCCTTAAATTGAATTGTCCATAATAAAAATTATATCAACCACCTAAATTTAATTTCTTAATGAAAAAGCTCTCAACAGTAGCTACTCTATTTCTTGTATTTTTTCTTTTTTCCTGCAAGCAGCAACCTAAAAAAGAAACTTTTCTCCATAACCAATCCATCACTGAAGGTTTTCAAACTGCTGTGTCAGAAAAAAAAGGTTTGATTTTAATTTCAAATAAGTCAGGCTGTACCATATGCGAGTCATTTGAAGTTGACCTGATGAAAGATAAAGACTATGCCGAAAGTATTTATCAAAATTTTGTCCTGCAACGTGTAGATGAAAACGCTGTCGGAAACAAATGGCTCGCGAGGCTTTTAAACAGAGGTAGTTTTCCTATTTTTTTATTCTTTAATAAGAAAATGCAATTAACGGGAATTGAAATGGGAGCCATTAATAAAAAAGAAATGGGAACCTATATTGCTCGTGTCTTAAAGGGTAAAAAATGGGTTGATCATTTCTACCAGCCCGGTGATGAGACAGGCATGTCTGCGGATAGATTGTTAACCTATGTTGAAAATGGCTATAACGCAGAATACTACTGGACTTTATACCAATCTAAACAAAATCCAGCTAAAATAGACCTGATGGAGCCTGCCCTAAAAAAGAGTATAAAGGCTTATTCAACTTTTTATAATAATTATTTACTGGCGAAATATTATGCTTTAAAAAAGGATAGTATACAAAGTAATGAAGCTGCAAAACTGGCATTATCGGTAAATGATGGAACATCACTTTACTTTAATAATGGCCTTCGGACAGAGCTCAAAATGATTATCGACAGCAAATTTGACGCTTTTAAAGAGCCTTATGTTGGGATTTCGCAGACTGAGCAGAACTTCGGAAATGTAAAATTTGGAGAAAAAAAGATTGCAACTTTTAAGGTTACTAATTTGGGTAAAGCAAAACTGACGTTCAATAATATTCTAAGCGACTGTAATTGTACGGTAGCCGATTATCCAAAAGAGGGTATTGAGCCTAAAAAGAGTGGAAATATCACCTTGACATTCTCATCAAACAAGCCTGGTGAATTCAGCCATATGGCGGAAATTGGATCAAACGCAGTCAATGCACCTATACAGTTAACCATAAAGGGTGTAGTATTGGGCGATTAATAAACAGAATTCTTTATTCTTAAAACTTAAATAAAACATCATGAAAAAAATGTTCTCAATTACGACGGCCGTGCTATTGTTAGCAGGCGTAACCATTACAAAAAGTCAGGTAGTCACCCCTGTGAAATGTGCTGATGACGAGCTTGGTAAATATTTTGCATCTACTACCGATTGCTCTGTATACTACCTATGTGCCGGTAGCTCATCACCCTATTACTGGTACATAGGTAGTTGTCCTCCTGGATTGCATTTTAATGACGAGACCAGTACCTGCGATATTCCTAGCAAGATTACCCACACTTGTGGATGTAATGAACAACCCTAGTATCGATAATTAACAAGATAAGTAGACTCTTAATTTTTGTAAAACATGAGAAAAGCAATTTGGATTACGTTTTTTTTAGCTTTAGGTTTCGTGCGAGTTAAAGCACAATCTGAAGTAGCAAGAGATATTGAAAGGGCCCGAATGCGCTCCGGAGGGATCGGGTCTGCTAAAAGCAACAAAATTTATAAAAAAGTAGTGCAACTCCTCGATGTGAGCACAAATGCACCTGTTGCAAACCACTATTTTAACGTTTACAAGAGTGGCACACTTGTTTTCCCAAGTCAAACCAATGATAAGGGTTACGGAATGATCATTATGCGAAACGATACTTATTATGGCAAAGTAGAATTAGACCTCAACCCTCCAGCTCAAGATCCAGGTGCTTTAACCAAGCGCAATACGGAAAGCTACAAATTGGTAGAAGCAGGTAATATCTCCTTTCTATCCAAAAAAGAATTGATAGATACCGTAAAAGTATATGTTAAAAAAATGAACTAATCTTTAGGCTTTGGATTACATACAAAAAGGAGTTCTTGTTCTTATTTCCATTGTATTTATTCATTTGAATAGTTATGCCCAGGAAAAAAAGCCTATAGAGCTTAAGGATGTAACTATCAAGGGGAGCAATAAACCCCTAAGAGAAACGGCAAAGGGGGTAATTTTGGACATTAGTAAAATTGCTGATGCTAAATTACTCACCCTTGCCGAAATCTTAAAAACCATACCGGGTATAGAAGTTGACGACAAGGGGAAAGTCAGCTACATGGGAAAAGAATTAACAGTATTACGCGATGGTGTAAACGTTGCGGGTTTTTCCAATCAGCTAACCAATAGCTTAAATAGCAGCAATACCGGTAACAGTTATAAAAAAATCGAGTTGAATCTTTATGACCTCAAAACCGAAGGGCCAACACTAAGTTTTGTAGCCACTAAGTATGAGCAGGGTTATTTTGGGAGTGTGATTGCAAATGCGGGCAGCAATTCGTCTATGGCAATGGGCAATATGTCCTTGAGTAAAAACAAGTACTTGCTTAACTTTAGCACCTCAGGTAATTTGCAATATGCCCCATCGTCAGAAAACTATGTTAAAACCTTTTTCGATCAAACCCTCGCCCAGGAAAACCGGGATTTAAAAGTCAGCGGAATTAATATCCAAAACTATCAATTTAGCGTTGCCAATAGTTATTTTATCAATCCCAAAAGCACTTTAAATGCATCTGTAAGCTACGGTTCTTCCCTAACCAAATACGGTATTGCCAACCGAATGCAGCAGTATCAGAACGGTGCATTAAATAATGAGAGTATTACCGCTCTCGATATGCGCAATCCGATGGGTAAAAACCCAAATCTTGGCGCTAAGCTAAGCTATATATACAAAATCAAGAAAAGCGAAGCGGTAAGCCAAAGATTTGATATCGCCTTGGAATACGATAATAACCATACTTTAAGTGAAACTTCTGTAAATACCCAATCTCTGTTAAACGTATTTTTACCAAACAGTAACTACAACAGCGATAATACCACGAAAATGAATAATATTTTCGGTTTACTAGGCTATGAATTTAACCATGAGGGGCTTGGGGATTTTGAATTTGTAGCCCGTTATTTCAACCGCAAAAATTATCAGCGCTACGATTATACTTACCAAACCGATTTAGCGGGTAACCTTGTCAATCTTTTTCAAGATAACAATATTGCCTATAACTATGGGGCGCTACTTGCTAGCTGGAGCAAGAGTTTTAAGGGGCTATCCCTGCGAACTGTTCTAAAACAGGATTACAGCAGCGATCACATCTCTAACCTTAAAGGAAGGGATAAATTTACATTTTCTACTTTTTCCCCTTATTTATCATTACAACGGAGCTTAAAAAACGGCAGCATACGCCTTGAAGCACAATACAGTCAATCCAGGCCAAATTTAAACAACCTGACCAATATCATAAACTATGGGGCACAGTACGATACTGATAACCAGGTTATCATTGGCAACCCTTATTTAAAGCCTTCGAAATCGCTATATTTCTCAGGAATATACAATACCAATGTAAAAAGTATCAATCTTGTCTTTACGGGAAATTATAAGCATACAACGGATGCGATTTCAACTTTTGATACAACAGATGTAAGCAACGTACGTATCCGGACTTATCGCAATCTAGCCAGCCGAAACGATTATAACGGCAACCTATCTATAAATTTCTACCTTTTGCCGCGCTTTACTGTTCAGTTATTCACAAACCACATTTTTGGAGCATTCAAGGTTAGCGAAAAAGAATCAACAAATGCTTACCGCTGGTCAAATGGGCTCACTCTGGGTTTTACACCCGTGCCGAATATTAGATTAGGCGCAAACTCGAGTATCAGCGGGGGTTCAAGTTTTCAATCCAAAACAAAAGCACAAATTAACACCGGTTTATCCGCTACTTACATTAAAAGCAAACTAAATTTCAGCCTATCCATTAATAACTTTCACCAACCTTATTTTAATAACTATAACTGGATATACGGATATGGTTACCAAACTTCCAGCCAAAGCAGGAGCAGGAGAATAGCGGGTAATTTAAGCATCAATTATAGCTTTGGTAAGCCAGCTAAAACAACGGGCGCCAATGGGAAGGAAATCAAAAAAGATGATATGTAAATTCCTGGTTAAATCGCTTTATCCAGATCACAGGCAACCTTAAATTTAGTCCTAGCATTATCCAACCGTGATAAAAATATCTACTTCAGCATTTTCCCCATCTTGGGTTTGTCCTGGGTAAACTTCCAAATCATAAGTATATCATACCCGTCATTCTTAAAAGCCTATCGCTACATCTGTAACCCACTAACTCAAGGAATACTGATGAGAACGAAAAAAGAAAGACTTACCATTTTATTTGGTATTCAATTAATTCCATGTAATAAAATTGGCGGCCCCAATTTGGCTATAAATACCGCGAACGTATCATCCTAGCTTATGCGTGCGTGTTCTAATCTTCGCAACAGAGATAGCATTGGACATCTAACCGGCGATTAAAGCCATCGGACGTATGAGCGGATAGCCCGGCAGTTGCCCTTCACTAAATAAATTCAAAAACCTATAAAAGCAAAAAGCCACTGATGTTTACCAGTGGCCTTATTTCTCAAAACAATTTTCTTTTTATTTTGCGCTATTTTTCTTTTCTGTAACCTCTGTGGGGATTTCGGTAATAGTGGTTCTTCCCAAATTTTGGTGGTTTTCCATGATAAGTCTGGTTGTTATTCGTTAAGAAATAATGAATCTTACCAAACTGATTTTCTCATCAATCAATCCCTTTAAAGTAGTTTCAGTAGATAACCATGGCAACTTTGTTAATATCTTTGTACAGAGCAGGCAAAAGATCTGCCGTTGCCCGAACGGCCTAAGTCCTTCAAAGAAGCTAAATAGCTATTATTTAAGAAAGTTCCGTGACCTGCCTACGTTTGGGAAGTCATGTAATATATACCTGCAGTCTAGAAAATACCGATATATTAAAACGTTCTGTAAAGATGAGATCTTCACAGAACGTTTTGATGACCATTTCGAACCATGTAAGCGACAGACAAAAAGATTGGATGAGAAATTATTAACCACCGCCTTAAATGGGTGGAGGACCCGTTGAGTGTATTTGCAATACATTATCCATGCCCGTGAGTGATTTACTTGTCGTTTGTTTCAATTAAAAAATACAAATTACTATTCAGAAGTCGAGATGGCATGGTACCAATGTATCAGCAGCTGTAAAGAAAATAATTACTGTTGAAAAAACAGACGATAAGTTTAAATGTGGAACGCGCGGCCATTTTGCCGAAATACCCAAATAAAAGCATGATGTAAAGTTTTTATTTACAAAGTTTACATTTTTATTTACAATCAAAAGTATGCCCCCTAAAGATATCATAGTATTTTCGCTAAGTCAAATTCTTTATCTTCATAAATCTGAAATTTACTATTATGATAAAATCGCTTTTATTTACGTTATTAGTTTTCTTAAGTCTTTTTACATTTTCACAAACTGCCTTACCCGAAAAGAACTTCAAAGGTCACAAAGAAGCCATATACGTTACAGCACAATCATCAAATGGAAAATGGTTGCTTTCTGGTAGTGCTGATGACACAGCCATATTGTGGAATGAAAATGGTGAGATAGTTAAACAAATTACTGGTCATCTAAGAAGTGTAAATGATGTCGCATTTTCACCAGATAATAAAAGATTTATCACTGCAGGAAGCGATGAAACTTTTGTCATATGGAATATTAATGGTAAGAAAATTAAAGTAGTAAAAGCCGACAAGATTTATGTAAAAACTGTGACCTATTCAAATAATGGAAGATACATATTAAGTGGAGGGGGAGATAATACAGCTAAGTTATGGACTTCGGACGGGAGACTTATTAGGACATTTAAAGGGCATGATTGTACGATATATCAGGCAAGCTTCTCGCCTGATGACAAAAAAATCGTGATTGCCAGTTGCGATAATTCCGTTTCTATTTGGGATTTAACAGGAAAAAAATTAAAGACCTTAAATTACCACTCAAGCGGTGTTACTTCGGCAAGCTTTTCGCCTGATGGACAACAGATATTGACGGCTAGTTTTGATAAACAAGTTGCATTATGGAGTATAAAAGGTAAGTTGCTTAAATCTTTTAAAGCCCATGACGATGAAATTAATCAAGCTCAATTTTCTAAAAATGGCAAATATATTCTTACGGGAGGTGAAGATGGCATTGCAAAATTGTGGCGATCAAATGGACAGCTTGTAAGAACTTTTGGTGACATCAATACTGTTGAATATACCAGTGCAATTTTTTCAGAGGATCAGAAATTCGCGATAGTATCCTCTAAAAATAATAGCATAAACTTTTATAGATTACCTGAGCTTAAATGATTTTCATTTGCTGTGATTGTTCCAATTAAATATAAATCTACA
This sequence comes from Pedobacter sp. HDW13, assembly GCF_011303555.1. Classification (NCBI taxonomy): domain Bacteria; kingdom Pseudomonadati; phylum Bacteroidota; class Sphingobacteriia; order Sphingobacteriales; family Sphingobacteriaceae; genus Pedobacter; species Pedobacter sp. HDW13. Next base: position 248,453 of record NZ_CP049868.1, read on the forward strand.
AAATAAAACATTTTTAAGAAGGCAATAATTTGGGTTACAAATTATGACAAACCACGGCATTTTGATTTTTTTGATAACTGAGTATCTCTAAACGTCCCTCTTTTACCTATTCAATGAAAGTGGATTGCAGCAAATAAACTATTTTCATGTAGGCCTTTATTATTTCGGCTCTTACTGTACTTTTATTTCTTTTGTCAGCTTTTACATTCTCATTTATTTTTGTTCATTTAACTTTAGCAAAAAGAGGGTGTTACTTTGGTTTTTGGTATTTAGTGGCTTTTTTGACCAAATAACACATATGCGAGGTGCCTCAAAAGGTGTCTCAGATTTTCCGGAACACCGATACACCTCTTTAGAACTTAAAAATATGACTATCAACTAGTTTACATCAAAAATATTGACTTTTTTGACTGTAATCTTAACTTTATTTCACCTTTAAGATTACTTTTATGAAAAGAAATTTCAGTCTTATCTTCTTTTTGAAGAAAAAAACACAGACCAAGAGGAATATACGCTTATTGTAATCACATTCAAAACCTGCAGCTCTTTTCAGTAAAACAGGTTAATTATATGGCTGGCTTTAAATTTTAAAAGATCAGGCCACACCTCGCGGAGCGACAACGGTTGTTAGCTTATCTTCTATTTCTTTAACAGCCATTACGGTTTTCATAAAAGAATCAGGCGTTACAGAAATAGAATCAATTCCGTTTTCGACTAAGAATTGTGCAAAATCCGGATAATCTGAAGGTCCCTGTCCGCAAATACCTACTTTTACGTGCATCTTTTTAGCCGATTTGATCAAATTCGAAATCATTATTTTTACGGCATCGTTACGTTCATTGTACAGGTTAGCCACAAGTGATGAATCGCGGTCCAATCCCAATACCAATTGCGTTAAATCATTCGATCCAATAGAAAAGCCATCGATGTGTTTTGCAAATTGCTCGGCAAGGATAACGTTTGAGGGCACTTCAGCCATTAAATAAATCTCCAGACCATTTTCGCCACGGGTAAGGCCAAATTCGCTCATGGTACTCTGAACCAGTAAAAGTTCATCTACAGTACGGCAAAACGGAATCATCACCACTACATTGTCCAATCCCATCACTTCGCGCACCTTTTTAATCGCTTTGCATTCCATTCCAAATGCTTCTTTATAGGCGTCGGCATAGTACCTCGAAGCACCCCGCCAGCCAATCATCGGATTTTCTTCTCCAGGCTCAAAGTATTTGCCTCCCGGCATGTTGTAGTATTCATTGGTTTTAAAATCTGAAAAACGAACAATTACCTGATTTGGATAATAAGCCGCGGCAATTTTTGCGATACCAAACGAAAGTTTTTCGATAAAGTAGTTTTCTTCATCCTCGTAACCCGCAATAGCGGCCTGCACGTGGCTGCTGAGCGCGGCATCATTTAAACTCCGGTGCTTAAGGAGTGCCATGGGGTGAATTTTAATGTAGTTGTTGATGATAAATTCTTCGCGGGCCAAACCAACTCCTTTTGCCGGATAACTGGCGTACTGAAATGCAATATCCGGCGATCCGATATTCATCATAACCGGTGTCCTGACTTCCGGCAATTCTGAGAGCTGGTGTTCATATTTGGTAAACCAAATCCTTCCATCATAAATAATTCCCGCTTCTCCTTCTGCACACGAAACCGTAATTTCTTTGCCGGTTATTAAAATTTCAGTGGCATTATCGCAACCAACTATTGCGGGCACTCCCAATTCTCTTGCTACAATTGCTGCATGGCAGGTACGCCCACCTTTGTTGGTAATAATTGCAGCAGCTTTTTTCATAATGGGCTCCCAATCCGGATCAGTCATTTCGGTGACCATAATATCACCGGGAAGGAAATTAATTTCGTGAATCCTGCTTTTTTCGATCCCCTTCAGGTTATGCACTTTTCCGAAAGCAATTTTATCGCCAACCGCAATACCACGTAGCAATACCCTACTGGCCCTGCTGGCATCATTAATCCGGTATTCGGTAATGTAGTTCAGTTCTTTTAGCGAATGGATAGTTTCGGGTCTTGCCTGCACAATAAAAAGTTCGCCAGTAATCCCATCTACCGCCCATTCTATATCCATAGGGCACCATTTGCCTTTTAACCGAGTATAATAATCTTCAATAATCATTACCCACTTGCTCAATTGCAATACCTGATTGTTGGTAAGGCAAAATCTCGTGGTATCTTTATCTGGCGTTTGAATCACCTCTACAGCAGTTCCCTGGCGGGTGCCATAAATCATTTTCTGCTGTTTATGACCTAATTTCTTTTCAATGAGCGCAGGATATCCTTTTTTAAGCAAAGGTTTGTAAACGATAAATTCATCAGGATTGATCGCTCCCTGTACTATCAGCTCGCCTAAACCGTATGAACCATTGATAATGACCGCATCTTTAAAGCCGCTCTCAGTATCGATTGAAAAAGCAACCCCTGAAACACCCATATCAGACCGTACCATTTTTTGAATACATACGGAAAGGCCAATATTAAAATGCCCAAACTGAAATGATTCCCTATAACTAATTGCCCTATCGGTAAATAAAGAAGCAAAGCAGTTTTTAATGGCCATTAACAGGTTTTGTGCCCCTCTAATATTAAGGTAAGTATCTTGCTGACCGGCAAAAGATGCATCGGGAAGATCTTCGGCAGTTGCCGACGAACGAACTGCTACACCGAGTTTATCGAAATTAGTGGCATCAATCAGTTTCTGGTAAGCATCGAGTATTTCTTTTTCCATAAGATTAGAAAAATGGCCTTTTTGGATCAAGCCCCTGATTTGCTCGCCGCAGGAATATAAGGTCTGCAGATCTGTAATGTCCAGTTGCTGAAGAATATCTCTGATCTGCTGATCGAGCTGATTATCTTTTATGAATTGAAAGTACGCCGCACTTGTAACAATGAACCCATCTGGCACTTTTACGCCTAAAGGTGTAAGTTGTTGTAGCATTTCTCCGAGAGATGCATTTTTTCCTCCAACCTGATCGATGTCACCTATAGAAGCTTCTATAAGTTCCATGGTAAATCTGCTTTGTTTCATGACCGTTAAATTTTAAACTAAGGTATTGGCTTGATGGAGTCTTCTTTTGTTAAATATTAAGAAAAACTAATATTATATTAATAACTTTATTATACATTTCTGTATTTTATATTCATATAGTATGAAAGATTTTTTCTGTCAGGTTTTAAAGGTCGAAAACTCTACTTTCAGGCTAGCTGAAGCCAATACTTACCATGCCCTCAATAACTTTCACAGCCACCAGCAAATCGAACTGATTTACATCAAATCAGGAGTAGGCACTTTTTCTATTGGCAATACTTCTAAAAGAATTTCGAGCGATACCATGATTTTAATCGGCAGTAATGTACCGCACATGTTTAAATTCGAATCGAACAGATATTATGATTATGCCATGAAGTATTGCAAACCACCTGTTCCGCTAGAGCTGCTCACGCTACATTTTGACCACAATAAGCTGGGTGATGATTTTTTAAATCTTGCTGAAAATAAAATGATAACGAACTTGCTGGCAGAGGCAAAAAAAGGGCTTTTCATTAATCACCAGTCAAAAACAGTTACAGTAGATTATTTAAAAAAAATTGAAACTGCAAACAGCTACGAACAGCTCCCATTACTACTGCAACTTTTTAATAAAATTGGAGAAAGCGAAGAAACGTTGAGCCTGCTGAACGAGGAAAAGAAAAAGCCTTTTAAAAAGATCGATGAAACCAGATTAACCATGGTCTACCTCTATACTATGGATAATTTTTACAAAGAAATTAAGCTGAAAGAAATCGCCAATATTGTGCATATGGTTCCCAATGCATTTTGCCACTATTTTAAATCGCGAACCGGAAGAAGTTACTTCGACTTTTTAATTGAGGTAAGAACAGAACATGCCTGCAAGTTATTACGAGAGGAAAATGATAGCGTAACGGCTGTTTGTAACGATTCGGGTTTCACCAACCTATCTAATTTTAACCGGTACTTTAAGCTAAAAACAGGAAAATCGCCATTGGCATACCGGCAAAGTTTCAGAAAATAAGCACAAAGTCAATTATTTTAATCAGGTCTTTAGCGACCAGGCAACTTATTCAGGCCAAAACCACCCTCCAAAAATTCACAAAAGCTTAATATTGACACCTGTATTGATGCCAAATTCATCCTCTGTTTGTACGGTTTCATCAAAAAAAACTAACTAAAACATCCTGCTATACAACAAACGCAAATTAGAAAAACCAAAACCTCAAACAACAAATCTAGTGTACCTCTAATTACTTATTTATGAGTAGTTTATTTACAACAAATTCATCAGCTACAATCTTTTAACTATTCAAAACTCATCACGATTGTGTATATTAAATAATACTTAATTACAACTATATAAAAAAGACTGAAAAACCGCTATTTAAGTTGGTGTAAAATTAACACAGCCCACACTTGAGCGAATAATATTTCAGGTATTTTAGTGTTGAAGAAATCCTTAAACTGAAATTTTACATTTTTAAATAGATTATTAATTCTACAAAGCAGTAATAACCTATTGTCTCAACTTTATCCGACTTGCTTTTGCTTGATTTGGATGAAATTGATGTGTATGGTATTGGTTAGGAGACTGATTAAACCATCCATGATTAGAGCGCTACTTAGGTTAGTTTTTTTTATAATTATCTTCCTTTTATCCACCTTAGTGGGAACGCTTGTCTATGCTATTCCAGTTTCTGTTAAAGCTCCTCCATTTACCAATTACCTGAGAGAAAAAACAGCTAAAGCCAACTATTTTCGGGCAATTAGCTATGCCAAGCATTACATTGCTCCGGCCCCATGGCAATACTGGAGCAAGGCCAACGAAATTGTAATTACAACCGATAATACCACAACGGTTACCGGCACCATTAAAAAAAGCGATGGCACCATAATTACCACCTTTAGCTGCTCGCAAAATAACCCTTTTACCTATCGTTTTGCTGGCTTACCAAAAGATGCTCCTGCTTATAGTTTAAATACGGTAATATCGGCTGCAGGTATTATCGTAGAGGCTACCACTTCAATTGCTGTTAATTTAAGAAATGTGGCTTCTGATGCGCTGGGCACTGATGGAGGCGATGGAGATATAAAAGGAAATGCCTCTTTGTTCAGTTTTGGCGATGCGGCAATTGGCAACTCTTTTAGGGTGGGTTATTACCGGGATGGTAATCTTGCAGGTTCATCACATACTCCCATATACAGCATCATGGCTATTGACAACAATACCATTGTTAAAATTGGCGGGGTGGCAACGGCCACTTTAAATGCAGGGCAAAGTTATCTCTTCCATGCGCCAATAGGTACTTTGGTCGAATCTTCTTCTTCTGCAGTGATGAATACGGCTGCCGACCTTGATGCCCCAGGTGGTTGTGGCGACGGGGCCTTTAATCCAATTCCACCCATAGCAGCACTGGGTAAAGAATATGTAATTGTAAGGGGTGAGGGAAATCTTACGGCCGAACAATCGACAGTTATTGCTACCGAAGCAAACACTACAGTAACCATAACTCATTTCGATATTAGCGGAACGCAGAAAACAACATTAACTGTTACACTGCTACAGCCTGGCGATAAATATACTTTTAACCATGGCTATGTTTATGGCACTTACGATTATACCACTAACACTGCACGCTTCTCCTCCTCTATCATTGTAGCCAATAAAAATGTCGAAGTTTTTTCCGGAACTGGCGGAGTTTCGGTTGGCGGAGGCTGCGAGGTAGATGTGGCGACATTAGTTCCTATATCAGGCTGTTCGGGTTCTAAACGTGTAGAAACAACTAAGTTTACAGCCTATACTGCCAGTAGCGATCTTCCTTATTTCGGTTATATTTTAACCAAAAGTGCCGATCCTATATTGTTAACCACCACAGGCGGTAGCCCAACCTATACCAACCAGAGTATTGAAACTATTGCAGGTATAGGTACCCGCAAACCACTGGGCAGCAGCGGACTTTCGTTAATCAGTTTTACCAACACCACCATTGGCCAACCCAGTATTGTTGCAATTACCAGTTTAGGCAGACTTACCATTTCGATGGTACAACAGGGAGCCGGCTTTTCGATGTCGAATTTTATTACGCGTTTTCCTGAAATGGCTGAGCAGCCTAATGTAAGTCAGACAAATTGTGCAACAGCCACACTTACCGCTGTTGCCAATGCAGCGCCTTACCAATGGTATTTAAACGGAGTAGCCATTAGTGGCGCTACCTCCAATATTTATGTAGCAAGCGCATCTGGCAACTACAGTGTGAGTTACCAGCTCGAATGTGGCACTAGTGCCCCCTCTCTACCCATCAACATTTCGCTTTGTAATATCGACAGGGCCATTACCAAAAGCGTTGATGTAGATTACCCTGAGCTGAACACCAATGTTGAGTTTACTTTAAAGGCAGAAAATTTAGGCAATGGTAATGCAGTGGGCGTATCGGTTTCTGATCAATTACCAACAGGTTATATCTATGTTTCCAGCATTGCTCCGTCGGGTACCACTTACGATGCAACAACAGGAATCTGGACGATTGGCGATTTAGCAAGTATGGCCAACGCAACATTAAAAATTACCGCCAAAGTTGTGCAAACCGGGGTGCTTACCAATACGGCTACCATTACCGGTTCGCAACCAGATCAGGTAACTTATAACGATCAGAGCAGCGTATCTACCACTACTGGATCGGGTGACCGAATTGTGTGTATCAATACCGTTATGGATCCGATTATTTACACCATGCCAAATGGGACCAACACTGTTGTGGTTAGCAACTTACCTGCTGGAATAACCTATAGCTATAGCAAACCTGCTAAAAAATTAACCATTAGCGGTACGCCAACAGTGGCAGGTGCAGCAGCTACTTACAGCATTTCTACCACGCCTTCATCAAGTTTTAATTCGTCGGGAAGCATTACCGTAAATGGCAATGTGAGTAATCTTCTATTTAATAGCGGCTTAACCAGCAGTCGCTGCGCGGGTGCCGGAACCGATACCTATCTGGCTACTGCAAGCAACACCACCGGCATTGTTTACAGTTTATCACCTTTATCTGCCGGGCTAATTAATGCTTCAACCGGGCTGGTAACCTGGTCGGCTGGTTTTAGTGGCACAGCAACAATTACGGCAACAGCCAAGGGTTGTGAAGAAAAAACACAGACTTTTTTAGTTACGGTAAATCCGCCTCCAGGCCTCACATTGGGAAGCGATCCAGAGCTTTGCCAGGGTTATAACACTGCTCTGCTCAGTTATACCAACCCGGTAAACACTCCTACTACCTATAGTATTAGCTGGGTATCGTCGGGTTTTCCTGCTGAAAACAACCTGACACTTCCGGCTTCAACGATACCTGTTACTGTTCCCATTGATGCCCCTATTGGCACTCATGCCGGGATTTTAACAATTAAAAATGCAGCAGGCTGTACTACACAAATCAATTTTAACATAAAAGTAAATCCAAAACCTACAGCACCACATGTGCTGGTTAACACTAATTCACAATATTAAATCACTTAAAAAAAATCCCCATGAAGAATTTCTTTACCAAAACCGTTTTAATTATTGCAACGATCGTATTATTCGGTAGCTTTTTAACTGCATCGGCACAAACTTTAGCACCAAATACGGCCGGAGTAAATCTTTTTTGCTCAGATGGCGAGCTTACACTGCCTGCTGCTACTGCGGGTACAGACTGGATTGTAAAATACAGTGCAACTTCTACCACTACGCCTTCAACCGGCATTACATTAACCGGTGGGAATAAAGTTGCCAATGCTGATTTAAAAACAGGTTACTACTATCTCAGTTCAAAATCTACTACACCAGGTTCCTGCGAATCGGAAATGCAGGAAATTCCGGTATATGTATTAAAAGCGTTGGCACCCGGCATTAATCCTGCCGATTTCTGCGTAGAAAGTCCATTGGCGCAGGTAGGTAGCGTTACCAACCCAGAAGATCCAACCAAAGCAGCATTGGTTTATCAGTGGTACACTGTAGCAGGAGGAGCCGAAACCATTATAGCCGGTGCAAACACACTAAGCTATACACCTACGGCACCAACTGTTGGAAGCATTACTTATCGTTTAAAAGTGGGATATGAAATTAACGGCAGTAAATATTGCCCTCAAATTGTAGATAAAACCATTACTGTAACCGCTAAACCAACCAAACCAACAATTAGTATCGGTACGGCACAGGGTACGGCAACTGCGGTAACTTTCTAAAAGTACCCATCAATTTCCCGGTAAGTCTGATACATGAAACTGAGGTTTTATACCTTCTTGTTGCTGCTATTCCTTTTATTATTTAAAATAGACGGATACAGCCAGGATGCTCCGCCAGGGCACCAAACGATTACGATCACCGAAGGGTCGTCGGTAATCCTGCGTGCCAAATCGGATGGGGCCAATACGTACATATGGTTTAAAGACGGGATACTGATTCAGGGGCAAAATAAATCGACATTGATTACCGCAACAGCAGGATTTTACAAGGTAGCCTCCATTAATAAAGGCGGCTGTACTTCTGATTTATCGGAAGATGTACAAATACTGGTTGTTCCTGGTCGCTCGGCAGATGTATCTATTACCAAACGCTCGGCATCGAGAACGGTGGTGAACGAGGAGGTTTTTGAATATTACCTCAACGTAAGAAATAATGGCGCAGATGATGCCACAGGACTGGTTATTGAAGATAAACTACCGGAGTACCTCAGTTTTGAAAGCCTTTCGGCACCTACTGATGGAACCGCTGATTACGACCCTGCCTTACGCACAGTGAAATGGAAAATTGATGGACTGGCCAATGGAAAGTTTGCAGAACTGGTAATTAAAGTCAAATCGAAACAAATGGGTTTAGTTAGCAATACCGCAACAGTAAGTGCAAATGAAGCCGATCCAAATCTTAGTAACAATAGCTCAACCGATAATAAAGAAATTTCGGGTTTAAGGATACCAAACGTGTTTACGCCTAATGGGGATGGCAAAAACGAAACGTTTTACCTCGAACACCTGAACTCTTATCAATTTAATGAGGTTACTATTATTAACCGCTGGGGAAGTACGGTTTACCAAACCAGCGACTATAAGAACGACTGGACGGCGCCCGGCCTGAGTGATGGCACTTATTTTTATGTAGTGAAAGTTAAAAATGGCAGCGCCGACTGGATTGCCTATAAAGGATATGTAACCGTGATCAGATAAAATAAAACAACATGAAAACGATAGCGAAATTAATGATGGTGATGATGTGTTGCTTTACCAAAATGGCTTTTGCACAGCAAGACGCACAGTTTGGACAATATGTTTTCAACGGCATGTACATTAACCCGGCCTATACTGGCTACAAGGAAGAGCTGTACTTACAAGCTTTTGCCCGTGCACAGTGGACAGGCGTTAAAGGTGCTCCGCAAACGCTTTCTATATCGGCCGATGAAGCCATTAACGATGAAAGCCTGGGCATAGGTGCCATTATTACCAAAGACAAAATCGGGGCGCAGAATTCGTTAAATGCTTCGGTTAATTTTGCTTATCGCATTAAACTCGATCGTACCGAAACCAACATATTGGCCTTCGGTCTGGGTGTTGGCGTAATGCAGGCAGGCCTGAACGGGAATTTACTCGACCCGATTGAGCAGGGCGACAACCGTATTCCGCTGGGCAGTGTAAGCCAGATTACTCCTGATATCAGGGCAGGTATACATTACTCCAACGAGAAATTTTTTATTGGTTTCTCAGCCAATAATTTACTGAGCAAGAGTTTATCATTATTCGGCGATTACAAATTACTTAATCTTAAGATTCAGCCGCATTTTTACCTGAGCGCCGGAGTAGCTTTGCCCTTTTCCCAAGATTTTGTGTTTAAACCTACTTTCTTGATTAAAGATGATTTACATGGCCCAACCTCTCTGGATTTAAATGCTTTTCTTTTGGTTAAAGAACGTTTCTGGATTGGTGGGGTGTACCGAAGTTCGGTTAAGCTATATCCGAAATCCAATTTGCAAAGCAGTTTAACAGCAAGAAGCGCAGTCGGGTTAATTTCTGAACTTTTTGTACGCAGTAACCTCCGCATTGGTTATGGTTACGATTATAGCTTAAATAAACTGAGCAATTATGATTATGGCTCGCACGAAATTTCAGTAGGTTATTACCTGGTAACCAAAAAAAGCCGCAGGCCTAAATGTTATTTTTAAAGTAGCCAAGGGATTTTTTTACATCAATTTTAATTTGCAACCCGTGTATTTATGGAGCATATCAACCGCCCTGGGGTTTAAGCTTCCTTGATCCAGAGGCAAAAGGCCAAACAACTGCATCAGTGTGCGTGTACTCAGGTAATCATTCTGTGCGGTAAAAATTTTAATCGAGAGTAGGTTACAAAAGTTCCTATCGATAGTGGCAGGCTTAATTTTTTGAAGTAAAGCCATTCTTAAATCTTCCAGTTTTTTTAAGTCGTTCATTATTCATTAAAATAATCCAGCTAAAATTAAGTTTCAACCTGACACGCTGCAACTGGATATTGACAAATGACAATGTGAAAATTAAAAAAAGTATTTTTTCATCGTACAAATGTATTATGGATAAAAACCTTTAGACATTGAAATGAGCTAAAAGATAACTGGGGATTAGTGCCCCAAAATCATCACTATGAACAAAAAAATATTCAGTATGATAAGAAATGAGATCAAATAGCTTATTTTAAGCAGTGGCTTAAATGTGCAGCATTAGGGCACGTGGCAGGATTTGCAAGCAATATGGCGTATTTAACCGGAAGGCTATTTGTATTAACCTCCCGGTTTTATGAAATGATTTTAGGCCAGCTGAGTTACAGCTGTTGGGCTAATTCCAATTGAATTGCCTCTTTGATCATCAAAGCGGTTTGTTCCAGTATTTCTGGCGATGTAGCTGTTTCGTTATCAACGGGTGTATGAAAGAAGGGATTAAAATCGGCACCCACAAAGCCAAAATAAGTAGCGTAGCCATATTTTGCAGCGACACTAAGTTCGCCTAAAGCCACATTGCCCAATTGTGTAATGGTTTTCCTATCGAAAGCCTGGTGCATGGTATTTTCGAGGTTCGAACTGTAATAAACCCTTCTTTTCGGATCAACAGTTTCGAGTTTATTAATACCTGTTGCTGTTTTCTGGTAGCCGTTTATCGCAAAACTGGCGCCCAAATGCACCCATAACCTCACATCTGAAGGTTTAGGAGCCTTTTTATCAATAAATACATGTGTACCCCTATGATCTTCCAATTCGTGTGATGAATTGGCTATAAAAACGAAAGTATAAGGCGGTTTAGCCACGCTTACCCATTTAGCAATGGCGTTAAAAATTGCAATACCCGGGCCACGTTCGCCACCACAGGTAAACCAACCGCTAATTGGGGTAGAAACGATTACGGTTTGCTTGCCAGAGCCAATTTTGGCAATGACATTACGTGCCTGCACGTCTTTTAAACTGCCCTTAATTTGAAGCGAAACCCGCGTACCTGATATAAGCTGTGTGGTATCTTTTGGTGCTAGCTGAACTACCGGAATTTTCCACGACGCTTTAGGCTGGGTATTTAATGCCGCTATTTCGCCTGCATCGTTATCAACAATTAAAACAATAGCACTGGCATGTTGGGCTATTAAATCATTAAAACGGTCTAGTTTTTCTAAACGATCAATGTATTTACGGTCTTCTTTTTTTAACCTGATTACGGCTATTTTGCCCGAAACAGATTGTTTATCGTTATCAGCATCAACAAGCTCGGCATTTAAAGCAACATTTGCAGCAGCCACAGGCCAAAGCGGAAATACATTTAAGGTACTATCTTTGATTTTTAACGAAGCGCTTTCGAGAAAATACTGTTTAACAGGAAAATAGAGGTATTCGGTTTGAAAGCCGAAACCATCCAGTTTATTTTTAAGCCAGGCCGATGTTGCGTTATCGCCACTTGTTGCAGTTCTATGCACGCCGAAATTAACATACTGTTTAACATCGTCGAACAGTTTATTTCCATTAAAAGACTCATCACCAGGATTGTTTTGTGTCCATAAGGTTTGGGTTAAGCCCAGCAGGAAAAAAACCTTCAATATTATTTTCATCTTTCTTTTGATCAATTATTTTGCAAAAAACAGGCTGTCAGTTATCTGGCAGTCTGTTTTTATCATATTATTTATATTCGATAGTTACATTGTTCAATTTTCCGGTAAAATTGAATGGAGCTTTGTACCGATCAGTTACCGGCGAATTTCGGTCTGCGCCTACGTCGATACCATCTTTATAAATTGCAATCCTACCTTCGGCAGCCACCACATTTCGCTCGCCAACCTTTTTATCGTTAATATAAATGGCTTCGGTGCCAGCGGGTGCATTTTTATCTTTACTTTCATGAGCAGGTGGCGTAAAATTAAATTCGAACTTTAACTTCGATTTACCTACAGGCACAGCTGTGTCCGATTCGAGATATTTCACAATACTACCTGTGTTGTGCGCAACCACAAATTTTCCGTTTTTGATAAATAAACTTAAGCCCTCAAACTCAGAACCGGTGGCAAATAATACCCCTTCATCACTGGCCGATTTTATGTTTACATCAGCCGTTATCGAAAACGGATCATTCTGAAACTGTGGCCCGGTAAGGGTTAAAAACTGTTCGATACCAGCATACAAAACCACCTTTTTATCCAGGCCAAAGGGACTGCGTGCCCTTCCGCCAACACTATGCCCCAGAGCATTGTCGTTTAATGGAAATACATTATACTTAATGGCTTCCTGATCGAAAAGTGCCTGTAATTCTTTTACTTTTTCAGGGTATTTTGCAGCCAGGTTTATCCTTTCGTTAAAATCATCGTTCAGGTTATAAAGCTCCCAAACATCCTGATTGAAATCACTTCCCGATTTGTGGAAAACCGAAGCTTTCCAGCCATCTTTAACAATGGCCCGTTTGCCAAATAACTCGTAGTATTGAATTTTGTGGCGGTTTTCGGCTTTGGCATCTTTAAACGAATAAACCAAACTTGTTCCTTCCAACGGCTTTTGTACATAGCCTTTAATGGTTTCGGGAACTTTTGCGCCTGTAAGCTCGTAAATGGTTGGTGCTATATCAATTACATGACCATACTGCCCACGGATATCGCCTTTTTTCAACCCGCCATTAGGGTAATATACAATTAATGGCTGGTGAGTACCGCCTTCGCTGTTTGGATCGGCTTTCCACAACCTGAAAGGGGTATTGGTTGCCTGGGTCCAGCCCGATGGCGCATCCTGAAATGAATGTTCGGTACCCAGTTTATCGATGTTTTTATACAGCTCGGCTACTTGTTTATCTTCATCCAATGAGCTGATGTAACCGTTTAAGCTGCCATGTTCGGGACTATGGCTCGATCCGTTATCGCCAATGCTAACCAGAATAACGGTATTGTCGGCCTCTCCTATTTCTTTCAGGTAATTCACAATGCGGCCAAACTCGTAATCGGCATGGGTTAAGAAACCGGCATAAATTTCCATAAAACGGGCATAAACCTTCTTTTGCTCAGGCGATAAACTGTTCCAGGCTTTAACTGTCGGATCGCGATCTGGCAGTACTGCATTGGCAGGTATTACCCCCAGCCTTTTCTGACGGGCAAAAACCTCTTCCCTGTACCAATCCCAGCCTTTATCGAACTTGCCTTTGTATAAATCGCTCCATTTCTTATCTACCTGGTGCGGCGAATGAATTGCGCCTGTAGCAAAATAAAGGAAGAAAGGCTTATCATGTGCAACAGATTTCTGATTGGAAATGTAGTTAATGGCTTTATCGGCCAGCAAAGTAGTGAGATGTTTTCCGTTGGGTTCTACATCAACAACCTTGGTATCTTCGTACAAATTGGGGTGGTACTGATCGGTATGGCCTAGCTGGAAGCCGTAAAAATGATCGAAACCACGGCCAACAGCCCATCGGTCATAAGGCCCTATTGCGGTTATTTCGTTAATGGGTGCAACATGGTATTTCCCTACGGCAAAGGTGCTGTAATTATTTTCGTGCAGTACTTCGGCAATTGTTCCTTTATCGGCAGGCATAATGGCATCATAACCCGGAAAACCACTCGAACTGTAATTTAAGGTACCCATGTGTACCGAATGGTGGTTACGGCCCGTTAGTAGCGCCGCCCGTGTTGGCGAACAAACTCCTGTAGAGTGGAAATTGGTATAGCGTAAACCGTTGTTGGCCAAACTATCCAACACCGGGGTTTGCATTAAACCACCAAAAGCACTTGAGGTGCCATATCCGGCATCATCAATTAAAAAGACAATTACATTCGGTGCACCTGCGGGTGCTTTCTTCTTTTCGGGAAAATATTCCTGAGACTCAGCAGCGGTACGGCCAATCTTACCTTTAAAGCCTTTATCGGAGGTTAATGTTTGTGCTGAGGCCATTTGCAGCAGCGCAGCCAGTAAGACTACTGCACCTGCAATTTTATTCGGTATTTTTTTCATAATACGCATCGTTTTATTTTATAATTTTTCTAAAAAATTCTTCTTTTTACCAGCCTGGGTTTTGGGTAAGTTTTGGGTTTCTGTCTATTTCGCCCTGTGGAATGGCGTACAAATAGTGGCGTGCGGCTACATTGTTTTTGCCTACCAGTTTCAGGTTTTTAAGCAAAATACCTTTCCCCTCCGGACCAACGCCCGTAACTTCTGTACCTGTTTGCCTGATCAGATCGAAATAGCGCTGGCACTCGCCTACCAGCTCTAACCTGCGGTCGAGGTAAACAGAATCCCTGAACTGATCTTTGGTTAATCCGGTAGTTAAATCAGCCAATCCTGCCCTTTTTCTGATTTTATTGATGGCACCGTAGGCCTTCGTGGTTGGACCATTGAGTTCGTTTTCGGCCTCTGCATCAATTAAAATAACCTCTGCATAACGCAGGATGTTCATGTTCGCATCAGAGTTTCCGGTACTGGCGTAGTTGGGATCCCAGTTTTTGTTAATGAAAGGCACTGAATCGCCGGGAGCATTAATGGTTGCATATTTTTTCCCGTCGGTTGGACTGATATAGTAAGTAACAAATGATGTCCGTTTCCTTTTATCCTTAGCCGAATACAGTTTGTACAGGCTAAAGAAATTATCGCTGCCAACGGTATAAAAAGCCAGTTGATTGCCGTACGAGCCCTTTAATCCGGGTACACCCGAACGAATATCGCTCGAGGTGATTAAATGCCCGGTACTAATTGTACTTCCTTTTATCTGTGCAGAAAAAATATGCTCTTTGCCATTTTTATACGCCGGCAGAAAAACCTGTGCATAATCATCAAACAAGGCATAACCGTATGAACCATTAATTACTGCATCGGCATATTTCACCGCATTTGCCCAATCGCGGCGCGTTAAATACACTTTTGATAAAAGCGATACCGCAGCACCTTCGGTTGCCCTGCCGGCTTCGCCTGCCGATGCGGCTTTAAATAAGGATACGGCAGTTTCCAGATCGTTAATAATCTGCAGAAAAACCTGCTCCTTAGGCGTGCGTGGTACCTGCAATTCGGCCAGACTTAACTGTGTTTGGTCTTTTAACAGCAAGGGAACATCGCCGTAAAGCCTTACCAAATTGAAATAATAAAAGCCTCTCAAAAATCTGGCTTCGCCCAGCAAACGGTTTTTAAGCTTTCCATCCATTTCAATGGCAGGGATTCTTTCGAGGGCAATATTGGCCTTGTTAATCCCTTCGTAATGTTCTGTCCAGATTTGCTGGATGCGTAAGTTGGTTGATGCGTGGGTGAGCTTGGCCAATGCCCTTACTTCTGCATTTGGCGAGCCCGGCCCTGCGTCCAGATCGTCGGTAAGGAAATCTAGCCCGGTGTAAAACAGCCTGTTGTAGATGGGTTGCGCTCCGGTGCTGTTGTCAACCATGGGATAATAAATGGCATTCACAGCGGAAATTGCATCGCCAGCTGTTTTATAAAATTGCTCGGGAGAGATAAATGATTTTGGGCTTTCATCCAGTTTTACACAAGCTGAAAGACTGGCAAGCACAATGGCCAGGGGTAAATATTTTATTTTCATCGCAATAAAAATTAAATGTTGAAAAATTAAAGCGTCAGGCTGATGCCTCCTTGTATTGAGCGTGCATTTGGATAAGCTGCCCTATCCATCCCTGTACTTATCGAATTTTGTCCGTTGGTGCTCACCTCAGGATCGTAACCGGTATAATTGGTCCAGGTGTACAGGTTGCTGCCCGATACATAAACCCGTAGTCCGCTTAGTTTCAGCTTAGAAAGCAAATGGCTTGGCAAGCTGTAACCCAGGGTAACATTTTTTAGCCTGATAAATGATCCATCTTCTACAAAACGGTCAGAAATGGTTACTGCCGGGTTTTCTATGGCTTTATGTACATCTGTATTCCGGTTTGATGGTGTCCATCGATCGAGCAATGTGGCCACCGCACCAGTGTAACCAGTACCGGTTTCTAAGTTGGCCCGTGTCCAGTTAAAAATTTTGTTGCCGTACGATGCATTAAAAAAAACAGAGAGATCGAAATTCTGGTACCTGAAAGTATTGGTGATACTGGCCAAAAATTTGGGTTGCGAGCTGCCCACAATTTTACGATCGGCATCTTGTGTAATCAGGCCATCGCCATTAAGGTCTTTGTATTTTTGTAAACCATTGGCCGGATTAACCCCATCTGCCTCGTACATATAAAACGCACCAACCGATTCGCCAACTTTAATAATCTGTGTAGGTAAAGTGGTTGGGCTTGCCGGATCGGTAACAAAGAAATAAGGAGAACCACCCAGCGTAAGGATTTTATTCCTGTTGGCAGAAAATATGAGGTTGGTTGTCCAGTTAAAATCGCCCTGAAAGTTGACGGTTTTAAGTCCAAGCTCTACGCCTTTGTTTCTCACCACCCCCAGGTTTTGGAAAGCACTGGTTAAGCTTGATGAGTATGGCACAGGCACTTCTAACAATAAATCGGAAGTTCTTTTGTAATAAATATCAGTTGTAAGCTGAATGCGGTTCGAAAACAGTTCCAGATCGATACCGAAATTGTACTGTGCTGTTTTTTCCCAGGTTAAATCGGGGTTTGCAAAGCTGGCAATGGCCAAACCATTAACCAGTGTATTGGCAAAAGTGTACTGGTAACTCGATAAGCGCGAAAGTGAACGGTAAGGATCGATTTCCTGATTGCCCGTTACCCCGGCACTAAAGCGGAATTTAAGGGAGCTGATGGCTTTAACATCCTGGAGGAATTTTTCGTTCGAAGCATTCCAGGCAATGGCTGCTGATGGGAATGTTCCCCATTTATTGTTAATACCAAACCTCGACGAGCCATCGGCACGGGCGGTTAAGGTTAACAGGTATTTGTTATCGTAAGCATAATTAACCCTGGCGAGAAAAGATTGCAGCGCCCATTCTGTTTTTAATGAAGTTGGGGTGGTAAGCACAGTACCCGAGCCCAGGTTATTGTATTTAAAGGCATCGCTAACAAAATTTGAAGCACCGGCGGTAAAGATTTCGGTAACCGATTTTTGTTGCGTATTACCTAAAAGTACTTCAAAGCTGTGTTTTTCGGCAATTCTTTTCTTGTAGTTGATAGTATTTTCGTTTAACCAGTTCAAAGTAGATAAGGAACCGATTGATGCATTTCCCCCGGAAGGCTTTCGTAAAGTGTAGAAGGCAGAAACCTGTTCTGCTTGTTGTTAATGATGTCGGTACCTAAGGAAACCTTAGCTGTTAAGCCCTCAATAATGGTATATTCTCCAAAGCTGTTAGCCAGCACGCGGGTTGTTTTGGTTTCGTTGGTTTGCAGGCTTAGGGTTGCTATGGGGTTGG
The DNA here is from genome assembly GCF_011303555.1 of Pedobacter sp. HDW13. Classification (NCBI taxonomy): domain Bacteria; kingdom Pseudomonadati; phylum Bacteroidota; class Sphingobacteriia; order Sphingobacteriales; family Sphingobacteriaceae; genus Pedobacter; species Pedobacter sp. HDW13. Next base: position 266,271 of record NZ_CP049868.1, read on the forward strand.
CTACGGTAGCGCCGAAACTGCTGTTGGCTGTAAAATTGCCATTGGCATCTTTTACCGGCACTACAGGCACCATGGATAGAATATTGGCAACAATACCGCTTGGTGCAACATCGGCACGGGTGGTGCTTCCATTCAGATAAACGCCTACTTTAAATTTCGAATTTACTTCTTGGTCTACATTCAGCTTTGCCGAATACCGGTCAAAACCGCTGTTTAAAATTACCCCCTCCTGCTTAAAGTAATTTCCTGAAAGCAATAAACGTGTTTTTTCATTGCCCGATGATATCGAAAGACTGTGGTTTTGTACCGGTGCTGTTCTAAAAGCCTCGCCTTGCCAATTGGTTCCTTCGCCAAGCTGATCTAACTGCGCCTGTGTATAAAATGGCGCTTTGCCGGCATCGGTAAGGGCATCATTTTTTAAAGCGCCCCATTCGCGGGCATTCAGCAAAGCAATTCTTTTGCTTACTTTTTGTTTGCCATAATAACCACTGTAATTAATAGAGAAGCTGTTTTTACTCCCTCTTTTGGTAGTAATCAGAATTACCCCGTTTGCACCACGAGAGCCATATATGGCTGTTGCAGAAGCATCTTTAAGTACATCGATTGATTCGATATCGGCCGGATTGATTGCCGATAGCGGGTTAATGGCCGGTCCGTTGGTAATCCCTGCGTCAACAGTAGCATCGCCGTTATAAACCGGAAAACCATCAATCACATATAAAGGTTCGTTACCAGCGTTTATAGAGGTTCCGCCACGTACACGAATAGACACACCACCACCGGGCTGACCGCTCGACTGGGTAACCTGTGCCCCTGAAATTGCTCCCTGAATCAGCCGGTCGGGCGAAGCCACCGGAACGTTTTTCAACTCGGTTGGCACTGACGAAAGCGATCCGGTAAAATCGCTTTTTTTCTGCGTACCGTAACCCACTACCACCACATTGTTAAGTGTATTTACCTGTTCTTCGAGCTTTACTTCGATGGGCGAGCCATTGGCCACAATTTGTAAAGATTTATAGCCAACAAAACTGATAGTTAGGGTGTAAGGGAATTTTTGACCGGTTATGAAACGGAAAATGCCATTATTATCAGTTAATGCGGTATGTGTAGTTCCGTTAATACTCACATTTACCCCCGGCAGGGTTTCGCCGGTTTTGGCATCTCTTACCGTTCCGGTTAAAGTAGAATTAATGAGCGGGGTGGTTTGCGCAACTGCATTTTTTGTAAATGCGCACAACATGAATAAAATTAAGAAGCCGAAGATCCTGCTTTCTTTCCCGCCTGTATGCGCAGGAAATAGCTTCCTAAAGTTTGGTGTAGGAAATTTTGAAGTAAGCATGCCCCCGGCATGTACTTCATAGAAATTTTGCATAATTTTGTTTAGAATTAAGTTACCATTTGAATCAGGGCCAACGCCAATTGAGAACCTGGTTCGAAAATTTATTTGGTTCGGAGGGAAAAATGAAAGTTTTTCCCTTTTTTTATTTGCTACAGTTCATTTGTGATTAGTTTATAAGTTAGCAATCTGGTTATTTATCTTTGATGCAGCTGAAGCCCAGGTGCCCCAGGCTTCTATTCTCTGTTGGTTTTATTTTCACGGTTAGCTCATGGCTGGCATTAAACCAAAAGGAAATATCTCTTATCGCTGCATCGTGGTTATTGTATGATTTAGCTATTTCTTTCGTTCTATCGAAAACCCTGGTATTCGTGGTAATTTTTATGCCATAACGGTTTGGAAGCTTAGATGAACAGCACAATGCAGTTGCAGTAGCCAGCGGATGTGGCTTTACAGCAGGCTCGGTTTGCTTAAAGTTCAAAAAAAAGTAGGCCAGAAAAATAATCAAAAAGCTGATTATAACCTTCCTGAAAAGGGGATTCATAAAAAAGAAAATAAGGATATACTGAATAATGTTTGTGGCGAGCGCTAATGTTTACATGCACATACAACAACGCATGGAATCAGTACTACAACAAATTTCAGCAAGGCTTAAAACAGTTTCAGATTTAAGTACAGGCAGTTTAGCATTGTTAATGTAAAGTTGATTCATATTGTTATGTGTAACATTGACTCTGCAAATATATAAATATATCTATATTATCTATAGATATAGTAGATTTATTGCAAACATTAAATTATCAGCGCTTTACGTTAAGAAATTGACAAAAAAAATAAGTTTATCCGAATTGAATTACCAATATTGCAATACACAGGAATTAAATTTTATTTTTCGCATAGCGGAAAAACAGTCTTTTTCAAGAAAAAACAGCGCAGCTATCCCCTGCCATACCTGGCTTCAAACCAAACACAAAATCCAGGCATTTTAAGTAATTTTCTTCACCATGGCGGCCACCAAATGCTTCAGCGGAGTCTTTTTCACAAGAAACTGAAAGGAAACAATGCCTAGTATGGCGCAACTTATTCCAGCCAGCACATCTAACGAATAATGGTGACTGCTGTAAATGGCCGAAAACCAGATACCGAGCATTACCGTTACAAAAAATACATTAATGGCTCCCAGTTTATTTTTGAGTGCATAATACACTACAATAACCGGATAGGCAGAGTGTAAAGATGGCATTGCTGCAAAAACGTTAGAGCCTTTGCTGTAAATTCCTTTAAATAGTGTAATGTTAAAAAACTGATCGAATCGGGCTAAGCCTGCTGTATTTCCGGGGGTACCGGGTATGAGTACAAAACCGTGCTCCTGTACGTACCAGGGCGGTGCAGCCGGAAAAAGGTAATAAACAACAAAGCCGAGCAGGTTTACCCAAACAAATACCAGCGAAAAATGCACAAACTCAAACTTCTTTTTAAAAAATAAATATACTGCAAACGCTAAGGGTACTGGAACCCACATCAGATAGAACAGGCCGGTTAATACATCTAAAAAAGCATTGCTGTTTATTTTCCAAAATTCGTTTGGGGTCACCATCAAGCCATGCAGGTTGATCCCAAAAATGCGTTTCTCCGCATCATAAAGATCTTCGATATGCACAGCATTGTAGCGGTAATTCGGGAATGCCTTCATATAATCGAAAAGGATCCAGTACACGATAAAAATAGAAAAACCCAGAATAAATTTCCGTGTTGCTTTTGAAAAAAAGAACAAGACGTTAAAGATGAAAACCAGCACCAGCTGATCTGTTTTAAAACCAACCAGCAACAAGGAAAGCAATAAATAGCCCACCGAAATGGCTATCGAAGTGTAAACGAAACTGCGGTGGTAAAAGCCTTTAGTGGCCTGTTGTTCTTCCATCCTGCTTCTTATCAAAATTTGAGCGAAATATATGGTCCCAGAATGTCCAGCTTACGCCATAGCCTTTGGTCGAATCGGAATAATGATGCAACATGTGGTGCTGTTTCAATTTTTTCCAGAAACCGCTTTTAAAACTGGCATGGTGAAGCGCATAGTGCACCATATCGTAAAACAAATATCCGATCATAAAGCCGATAAAAAATGGATATTCACAATTTTGTGGAAGCAGCCAGTCGAACAGGAAGTAAAAGCCCAAAGCCATGGGAATACTGGCAGAAGGCGGCATCACCAATCTTTTGGCATCGTTAGGGTAATCGTGGTGTACGCCATGAAAAATAAAATGGATGCGCTGCCCCCAGTCCGATTTGGGTTCGAAGTGAAACACATACCGGTGCAGAAAATATTCGGTAATGGTCCATATCCCCAATCCGAACAGCAACCATGCTGCGAAATTAACAAAGGCCATGTCGTTTTGCCACAGCGACTTATAGCTCAGAAAGGCTATAACCGGAACATAAACAATTAAAGGCACATAAAAACGAACTTTCGAAAGGCTTTCCATCAAATCGCTTTTAAACATCCTTACCGATGCGGTGCTGTTGGATACAAAATTCTTCTTCATACCTTATATTTTGATCCTTTCTGTAAATTGCTTGACTGGGGCTGCTGCATCGCGCCCTTTTATTTCTACATATTTTACGTTCGGGAACCAGAAAGTGCCCCTTCTATGCGCAGGAATATGCGATCTATCTCCATCTTTTTATCGTTGATGGTGGCGTAAACATGGTATTTTTTATCGGCTGTAGATTTTCGCAGATACATGGGCAGCTTTTTGTGCGAAACAAACCGGAGTTCGAATTGCCCGTTGCCTAAATCTTTACTCACAATGCCATAGGCAAATTTGCGCTGTATGTAGCTGAGTTCTTTCTTCTCTCCTTTATCGTCGTAACGCATCCAGAAAACATTAATCGGCTGCTCTTTATTCACCTCACCATGTTTATCCACATTCAACTGGCAAACAATGGTATTGGTATTGGGATCGCGTTGTAAATAGAAAAGCTGATTGGCAATGCCTTCGGGGTAGGAAAAACAATGGGTGAAGGATTATCGCCCTGTGCCATTGCTTTTACCGGAGCCAATGCACCCAGGCCTAAAGCTAGCAGTGCAGCTGCCACCAAAGCGGCTTTATTACTGGTCTTTTTTTCATTTCGCTCCTGTGCTTCCAGGCCTTTTTTGGCCTCCTGCAAGCGCCTAACGGCTGTAATATTGGTTAAAACTGCCATTAAAGTAATGGGTAAAGTAAAAACCGACATGGTTTCAAATACATGAAAGGAAATACCCGGCAGGTAGATTTTATAATCGCCACCTATAAAATGTCCTGTTACCCCGCAGGCAATAGCAAATACACCAATGGTTACTACCCTTTCCGGCCGCTGCATCAATCCTCCTTTACACTCAACGCCCAAACCTTCTGCCCGGGCGCGGGTATAGCTCACCATCATAGAACCAATAAGCGCAATAAACGCAAACAGCGAACTTAAAAAATAATGGTGCGCTACCAGATAATAGCAAATGCCCAGAAACATAATCATTTCGCTGTAGCGATCGAGTACCGAATCGTACAGTGCCCCAAACCGGGAGCTCATGTTGCCCAGGCGAGCCACCTGGCCATCCAGCATATCGAAAAGGCCGGCAAAAAGCACCAATGCACCGCCCCAACCAATGTACGACATGTCGCCACGGTTAGATTTTTCGGCACCAAGTACAAAAATTACGGCCACACCAATGTTCAGTACCAGACCAATGCTGGTTACCATATTGGGCGTTAAGCCTATTTTAATGAGTCCTTTTACAAAGGGATTAATCACCTTGTAAATAGCCAACTGAAGGCGATCTCTTAATTTTACGCTTTCCATATATTTTTATTTAAAAATCAAATTTAACCCTTGCCCTGATCCCCCATTTAGCCACCTCCGGATTATCCAGATAAGTAAAACGCCTAACCAGATCAACCCTCAATAATTTAAAAATATTGCCAATGCCCACACTACCTTCCATATAAGGTTCTTTGCCCAGCGAATAGGTTCTCTGCAAACCATTATCGAATGCCGGCAACTGGTAAAGACCACTGCCGAATGCCGGGTTATTTTCATCGCGTAAACCACCGTAAAGCGCTTTGAACGAAACCACTTCTCTTAGTTTCAGCTTTTTGATTAGCGGTAATTTGTTGAAGAAAAACCCGTTAAAATTATGGTCGATGTTAATGCTTACGTAGTGATCGCTCACAAACTCCAGGAAATTCATCAGGTTATACGAATTGAGCTGATAGGCATAGGTTTGGTTAGCCCGATGGATCGCTAGTAATGGAAAAGGCACCCTGCCAGCAATATAACTGCCTTCGAAAGTAACATCGCTGTAACCCAGCTGCGAAAGATAAAAGCGCTTATCTACGCTTCCGGTAAGGTTATGGTAATTGTATTCGCCACCCAACAATCCTTTTATTCCGGCCGTGTAACGCAGGTTAAATACCGGATAACGATCGGCAATGGGTACACGGTAAATTTTGCCCTGGATAAACTTTTCGTTAGGCGCATAACGCAAAGCGAGCGAAAGCTCACTGGTGGTTAAGCGGTTAATAAATCCGCCACCATTGGCCTGATAGTTCAAACCTCCTGCAGGTGTTTGGCTCCACTTTTTAAACCCAAAAGCATAAGAAAAGTGATTTTCGTACTCATGCACATAATCCAGGCGGTAAAAATCGTTGTAGAGCAACATATCATTTAATCCACGCTTAAACGACAGGAGAAAGTTGTCTTCCTGCACAAACTGCAGCTCCTGACCAGGAATTTTCGTATCGCGCTGAAAGCTTGCCCGCACATAATTTTGTGGGAACTGATAAATGGATTTGTTGTTAATGGAATAGGTTGCGGAAAGAAAAAATTTCCACTTTTCATCTTTGAAACCATAAGCGGCATAATTTTCAAAATAAAACCGCTTGCTGAGTTCGGGTGTAGTGCGGCCACCAAAGCGCAGTCGAAACCCCTCTACATTGTTAAAGCTGTAAAAGGTATTAACAGGGCCGATTTCGTATGGACCAAGGTTACCATAGCCGGCAAAAAGCAGCGTCGCAATTTTTACCGTACGCTGAAAAGAAGGTATTTTTTGAAGGGTATCGATGTTGTGGTAGATCTTTGCCTGTTCTTTTGATAACGGATCTAATCGGTTCTTTTCCCAATACTGATCATCGCGGGCAGAGGCGCCTGCAACCGATACAATACTCCTACCCTGAAAAATAGTATCGGGTAGTTTAATATCGTATTGGTAATTTTTATAGGTCGAAGAACGCTCACCTGTAAAGCCCATCCCCTTGGTTTTGCCCAGTCCAAAATCGGCAATTAGCTTGCTTTTGGCTAAACTGTATTTGCCCGAAAGCGTGGGTTCAAAATCCAGATCAATTTTTAAAGCCCTTACGAAATTAAGGTTGATGTTTTTATTTACCCCCATCGATACTCCTGTAACGGCAAAATGCGAATCGTTGCTCACATATAATTTCCCTTCAAAAAGCATATCAGTACCGTTTCTGGGGTAAAAGCAAGTTCAATTACCTCTCCGTGACCTGTTTTAATGGTATCGGTAATAAAAAACTTATAGAAAGAAGGTGCAGCATTGGCAATCGGGCTTAAAAACTCGTTGCTGATCACCGAGATATTGTTTTTATAAATATCAATATCCTGGTACATGCGTTCGAAATAAACCTTCATGCCGTTGTTATCAACCAGCTGCTGATCGAAATTAACCTGTTTCTCGCCAATGATAACCGATTTGTTCCGTGTTGGATCGCTGGCAAAATATTTATCGGTTAATTTCTCCTGTATATAAATGGGCAACAGGTTTTTACCACCAATTAAGGTAGAATCCTGCTGCTGAAAAAGAAACTGATAATTTCTGAAAATGCGCTTATTTTTAAATTTTTCGGATACATTGCTCATCGAAAAAAGCATTTTATCATACTGCCTGAAGGCGGCTGTATTGAAATTGCTAATCCGGTTTTCTTCCCTGTGGGCAATTACCTGCCTGATCAGTTCAACGGCCGGGTTATCTTTATTGCGGTAACGCGCTTTTTTACCAGCCACCACAGTAACTTCACCCAGTGCTTTTGCATCGGGTACTAGCGCAACATCCAGTTTTTGCTCAAAACCCGGCATTATGTTTTTCGACAAGGTAATGTAGCCGATATAATTAAAGCTCAATCCTTCTTGCTGGCTCGACGAACTGAGCGCATAATTCCCGTTAAGGTCGGTTTGGGTTCCGATAGTAGTGCCTTTAAAAAATACAGATACGTAAGGTAGCGGCTCTTTGGAAACGGCATCGCGCACATTACCGGTAACAACTGTTTTCTGTGCAAAAGCACTTAAACCTGTTGCAACCCAAACCAAGACTATAAAAAATGAATAAATAACTTTCATTTTACGGGAAAAATAAACTGCTTTTGCATATAATAATTATAGCTGAGTCCCATTACTACGGAAACGGCTATTTTGGAGAACAGGTAATTGAGATTGAAAAAACGGGTAAGCAGGTAAACGAAAAAGGTTACCAGTAATAAATTGCCCAGCCATACCAGCATATATCTGATGATTTGTTTCTTCATTGCTGCTGAGCTGGCATTAAAAACCCAATTCCGGTTGATGTAAAAATTAACAGCTCCCCCGAAATTGTTCCGATCATGCTTCCGGCCAGGTACCACCAACCGAAAATGCTTACGGTTAAGGCTGTGATTAAAAAATCGGTTGCCGAAGCCGTTAACGAAGAAGCCTGGGCTTTTAAAAAGATAAGCATACTAAAACAGGCCTAAAAGGATAATACCCTGCAAAACCACATTGGCATAAATCCCTGCCAGTACATCATCAGCCATTACACCCCAGCCACCTGGTAGTACTTCCAGATGCCGGATGTAAAAAGGCTTGGCAATGTCGAAAAACCTGAAAAGGATTAACGCCATGAGGTAATACGGCCATTTTAACGGCACACAAAGCAAAGCTATGCCCATTCCGGCTACTTCATCTATCACTACCCTTTGGTGGTCTTTGCCCCATACTTTTTCTACCTCATCGGCTGTAATTACACCAATCAGCAAAATAAATATGGATGATAAAAAAGGCCAGAGGTGCGGATTGGTGTACGGCGTTTGTAAAAACCACCAGAGGACGCAGGTAACCGCCGCAGCGACGGTACCTGCCCCCTTGCCAATGTAGCCTATACCCAGGGCTGTAGATATGAACTTGTGAAAAAACACTATGCCGTTTCTACCACTTCTTCTTCGTAATCCTGCCCTAAATGGGTAATCAGCTCTTCGCCCATAATGTAGCGTAAAGTATTTTGAAGCTTAATTAACTGCTTGAAAATATCGTTCTCTGCAGGTACTCCCGGAATGGTTTGCGGCGATTTTAAGTAGAACGAAAGCCATTCCTGAATACCTGAAAGGTTTGCACGTTTGGCCAAATCGATAAACAAGGCTAAATCCAATACAATTGGGGCAGCTAAAATCGAATCGCGGCAAAGGAAATTGATTTTGATCTGCATTTTATAACCTAACCAGCCAAAAATATCGATGTTATCCCAGCTCTCTTTATTATCGCCATGAGGCGGATAGTAATTGATCCTGATTTTGTGGTACATATCGCCATATAAATCGGCATTGATTTCTGGTTTAAAAATATCTTCAAGCACGCCTAGTTTAGATACCTCTTTGGTTTTAAAGTTATCCGGATCATCAAGTACCAAACCATCGCGGTTACCTAAAATATTATCCGAAAACCAACCGTTTACACCCAGCGACCGGGCTGCAAGGCCTGGAGCCAGAATGGTTTTCATTAGGGTTTGTCCGGTTTTAAAATCTTTTCCGGCAATCGGCGTATTGGTTTCTTTAGCCAGCTCAATCAGGGCCGGAATATCGACCGTTAAGTTAGGCGCGCCATTGGCAAAAGGAATACCGAGTTTTAAAGCGGCATAAGCATAAATCATACTTGGGGCAATACGCGAATCGTTGTCTTTTAATCCCTGCTCAAAAGCAGCCAGCGAACTGTGCACTTCCGAAGGCTCAAAATAAATTTCGGTAGAACCACACCAAACCAGTACAATGCGGTCGCAATTGTTATCGGCCTTAAAGTTTTTAATATCGTCCATCACTGCCAGTGCAAGTTCGTAACGGTTATCGATATCTTTTACATATTTGCCGTCCAGGTTTTTAACATAGTTGCGATCAAAAGCAGCACGCATGGGTTTAATGGCCTGCAATTCTTCTTTTACATCGCGCAATAAATTGGCATCCAATACGCGTGCGTTCATGGCCGCCTCATAAACGTTATCTTCGTAAACGTCCCAACCGCCAAAAACCAAATCCTCCAGTGCCGCCAAAGGAACAAAATCTTTAATTTTAGGTTCTTTCTTCTCTGTACGTTTGCCAATGCGGATCGTACCCATCTGCGTAAGCGAGCCAATTGGTTTTGATAATCCTTTTTTCACTGCTGCTACACCAGAAATCATGGTTGTAGCTACTGCACCTAGGCCTGGCATTAATATTCCAAGTTTGCCATTTGCTGATTTTACTTGTTCTGTCATCTTATCTTATTTAAATACTTATAACCATTTGTTAATCTGATACCATTTTATTGTTTCTTCCAAACCTTGTTGCAGCTGGTATTGCGGACTGTAACCGAGGTCGTTTTTAATATTTTTAATGTCGCAGCTCCAGTTAATGCCCGTGAGCTCGTTCACTTTATCGATGTTTAGTGTTGGCATTTTACGGATCAGCTTATACCCTTTTTCAAGGCTCCAGGCAATTCCTTTAATTAGCGACAGAGGTACCTGTACTTTAAATGTTCTCTTTTGCATAATCGCCCTTGCGTGTTCAGCAAAAGCCGACCGGCCATAAACATGCCCATCAGAAACATTGTAACTTTTGTTAACCATTGCCGATTGCAGCGAGCTGACCATAATTTGAGCCAGGTCTTTTACATAAACAAAGCTGAGTTGCTGTTCTTTATCGCCCATGTACACCTCCAGGCCTCTGTTTATGGCTTTAATTACCATCAATATTTCGCGCTCCCGCGGGCCGTACACCGCCGTTGGCCGAAACACCAGCCAGGGCAGGTTATCGATATGCTGCAAATAGGTTTCGGCCAAAGCTTTGCTTTTACCATAATGGGTTACCGGGTTTGATGCTCCGTTATCGCTCAATTGACTACCTGCGTTTTTTAATGGTCCCAATGCAGCGAGGCTACTTACAAACACAAACTTTTCTACCTGATGTGCTGCCTGCGCTACCGCAATGGCCAGATTACGGGTATAGCCTGCATTATATTTATGATATTGATCGAGGTTTTCGGCTTTGGTTACTGCTGCAGCGTGGATCACATAATCGTATTTATACTCCTGCACATGCTTCGCCATCTGGTAAATCGATTCGAAGTCTAGCTCCACAAAATTGATCCCTAAGCCTTGCAAATGCGCGGTTTGGCTCGATTTACGTACATTGGCAAACACTTCCAGCCCCTTTGCCAAGGCAGCTTCAATTAAATGAAAGCCAACAAAACCTGTAGCCCCGGTAATTAAAATCCGCTTTTTCATAGGTTTCTTTCCAGAATTCGATACTTACGGTACAGTTTTCCGCCAATATCTTCAATGGGCCTGTTTACCATATCGTTGTGGTCGAGTGTCCAGCTGGCCTCGGCATATTTCATTTTCTTTTCCAAAAAGTGCCTGATAATTTCACCATAAAGACAGGCTTCTATCCCTATCTTCCGGTAACCATCTACCACACCAAGCAGCATAATCCTGATGCCATCGATCTTCTTTTTATTGGCCAGTAACTTAATCAGCCCGGTTGGAAACAGTCTTCCCCTTTTGATCTTGATCAGTACCTGATTGATATCAGGGATAGCCAGTGCAAAACCTACAATCTTGCCATCCTGCTCGGCCATGATGCAGAATTTAGGATCGAGAATCAGTTTAAGATCATTGGCGGTGTATTCAAATTCAGCATCGCTCATAGGCACAAAACCCAGATTTTTATCCCAGGCACGGTTATACACCTCGCGTAAGGCATCACGTTCCTCAGCAAATTTTTTCATGTTGATGGTACGAATGGTGATGTTGTTTCTTAACAGCCTTTCTTTAATCCGATCCATCAGCTTAAGCGACCTGTCGCTATAGTTTCCGGCGGTATAGCGATATGCCCGCAGATCTACATTTTTTACATAACCCATTTTTTCGAGCAGTGGCAAATAATAGGGTGCGTTGTAGGGCATCATGGCAACCGGTGGCCCATCAAAACCTTCAATCAATAAACCACAAACCTCGTTGGTAGAAAAATTTACTGGGCCAAGTACACGCGTAAGCTGCCTTGCCTCCAGCCATTGGTGTACCGTATGGATTAATTGTTTAGCTGCCGCCTCATCATTTATACAATCGAAAAAGCCGAAAAAACCATCTGTTGCATCATAAACCTCATTGTGGCGGGTATTTTCGATGGCTGCAATACGCCCGACAATTTCATTTTCATCTATCAGTAAAAAAAGCGCAATGGTAGAATGTTTAAAAAACGGGTGTTTGCCCGGTGTAAGTAAATCTCTTTGGGCAATAAAAAGTTCGGGCACATAATTGGGGTCGCTGGCATAGAGTGTATGTGGGAAATCAATAAAGGCCCTTAAATCTTTTTTATCCGAAACTGGCTTAATTACCCTCATAACCTCACGTTTAACAGGTTAACATTAACCGCAACAAAAGCCGCTTTCAATTTCTCAACAGCCGTTTCTATTTGCTCAAAACTATGCGTTGCCATAAGCGAAAAGCGGATTAGCGAAGAATCGGAAGGCACTGCAGGCGATACCACCGGATTAACGAATATGCCATTCTCCTGCAAGATGTTCGTGATCATAAAAGTTGCTGTATTATCCCTGATGTAAACCGGAATAATGGGGCTGTTGCTGTGACCGATATCAAATCCGGCATCTAACAAAAGCTGTTTAGCATAATTGGTATTGGCCCAAAGTTTATCAATACGCTCGGGTTCTCTTTCTATAATATCGAGAGCAGCAATAACACTGGCTACAGCCGAAGGTGGCATACTTGCACTAAACATCAGCGAGCGGGCCCGATGCTTAATAAACTCGATGGTTTCGGTATTGCCGGCAATAAAACCGCCTAATGAAGCCAAAGATTTACTGAAAGTTCCCATAATGAGGTCTACCTGATTGGTAAGGTTAAAATGTGATGCAGTACCTGCCCCGTTAAAACCAATTACCCCCAAACTGTGCGCATCATCCATCATGATGTTTGCACCATATTCGTCGGCTATTTCGACCATTTCGGGTAAATTAACCAAATCACCTTCCATGCTAAAAATACCGTCAGAAACGATGAGTTTGGCCGAATCCGCCGGTAAGCGGCTCAGTTTACTCCGCAAATCATCCATATCGTTATGGGCGTATTTTATCGTCCTCGAAAAGGAAAGCCTGCTTCCGTCTATAATAGAGGCATGGTCGTACTCATCCAGAATGAGGTAATCGTTCCGATCGAGCAGGCAGGATATTACCCCCAGGTTTACCTGAAAGCCTGTACTAAACAGTACCGCCGCCTCCTTCCCTACATAGGCTGCAAGCCGTTGCTCCAGCTCCAGGTGAATATCGAGTGAACCATTTAAAAAGCGCGAACCTGCACAACCCGTACCATACTTATCGATGGCATTTTTCGAAGCCTGTTTAATTTCGGGGTGATTGGTAAGTCCCAAATAGGAGTTGGAGCCAAACATGAGCACTTTTTTCCCGTTAATAACCACCTCGGTATCCTGAGCCGATTCAATTGACCTGAAATATGGGTACAATCCTTTTTCTTTTATAAGTGTTGCATCTTTAAATGAAGCAATTCTATCCTGTAGTTTTTTACGCATGCCGAATGCTGTTATTCTGTCTTGGTTTAAGCATATCATTTTACACCAAACGCATCAATTCCATTAGCAAAAAGCCGCTAGCCTTCACTTTTATCTGATGTTTTGTTAACACAATTTTAACGCAGAATCTGACCTAAAAAAAGGTTGAAAGGTAGGATATATTGGTCAAAAAGGTGGATCGGTTGAATATGACATTTAGATGAGTTGACCGTTCTACTATTTGACTTTTTAAATAAAATAGTAAAATTCAAAAAACCACCTCAAAAACACCACAAAAACCACAATAAACAATATAAAACACTAATTTTTAATAAATTAAGAAACAAAACATCATCACAAAAAATTAATCAAATGATTGGTTTTTTATCAAATTTTCGTCAAATTTTTAAAAAATAATAAAAAATTATGCGTCGAAACATACATTTGAAGGCAGGAAAAACCGGGCGTTTTCAGCACAACCAGAAACGGAAAAACCTAAACGATTTAAACGACTAATTAGCCTAATAATTTAACACCAGCATGGGACAATTGCATCCGGTCAAAAAGCCATCATCATCAGATTATCCTGATACCCTAACGGGCATTGAGCTTATGGTGTCGATATACAATAGTGCCAGTGAAAGTGATTGTCCTAAATCGCCTTTCCGATCTGCCGATTTCGGAATTTTAATGGTAAAAAAGGGAAGCCTGAAAATAAAAATCAATTTTGTAGAGCATACTTTAAACTACCGCGATATTTTATGTATGATGCCCGATCATATTTACGAAATACCCGAGGAACCCAATGCCACCGTTATTTTTACGCATTTCAACAAAAGCTACCTCGCACGCAAGGGCATATTTTTTAATATTGCCGAAACTTACAAGATATTTAATGGACAGGAATTGTTAAAGTTTTCGCTTTCAAAAGCCGAATATGAGCAGGTACTGGCCGATATGATGGCGCTTCAAAACCGGCTTTCCATTTCAAAACACACCCGTCATATCGACGATATTATACACAATAGCTTCTTATCTATTGTATATGATATTTTTTTGCTGAACGAAAAGCAAAAGAAACTACCTTCAGCCGCCATAAACAGCAAAGTAGAACTTACCAATCGGTTTTTATCGCTGGTAGCAGAGCGTTTCAAAATAGAAAAACGGGTAATTTATTACGCAAACTGCCTGCACATTACCCCAAGGCATCTTTCACAGGTTGTTAAACAGGTTACAGGCCGATCGGCTGGAGAGCATATAGACGATTTTGTAATCAGGGAAGCTAAATTATTGCTTACCGGACATGTGCTGAACATTTCGGAAATTGCCGAAGAGCTTCATTTCAGCAATCCTTCCTTTTTTGGAAAATACTTTAAAAAACATGCGGGTTTATCGCCGTTATCGTTTAAAAGAGACAATAATATTGCGTTGTAGCTTACCTCAATCAGTAAGCTACAACGCAGCATTTAACTTCCAACGGTTACTTTATTTTACCGTCCAGTAAGGCGAATCCGTTCTTGCTGTTAAAAGATAATCTTCTATTTCCTTAACAATATCCGGATGGGCTGCCGCCACATCTTTTGTCTCGCCAATATCGGTCTTTAAATCGTAAAGCTCTAGTTTATGGTGTCTTTTTACGCCTTTCCACCAGCCATAACGAACACCTTGTTCAAAGCCCAACTCAAAAAACTCCCAATACAGAAAACGGTCTGTTTTTGGTTTAACGCCTTTAAGTACGGGGTAAATACTGGCTCCATCGGTTTTAAATCCGCTGGTTTTACCTGCAATTTCGCCAAATGTGGGCATAATATCGGGAAAGTACCCGGGTACATCGCTCATTTTAGGGGCATTCTTAATAAATGGTACCCATGCAATAAAAGGAATACGGATTCCACCATCATACATATCTCTTTTATAACCTTTAAGCGGACCATTCGAATCAAAAAACTCGGATACAGCCTTCAGCTGACTGGTAGGTTCTGACCGCGGCCCATTATCGGAAGCAAAAAAGACGATCGTATTTTCCGATAAACCACTTTTAATCAAATAATCTTTAATCTTACCTACCGATTGGTCCATGTAATACACCATGGCGGCATAAGTCTTCATATCTTCCGGCCAGTTTTTATTTTTATAAATGGCCTGGTCCGGCACATCGAGTGGCGAATGCGGATTGTTAAAGTTCAGCATCAAAAAGAAAGGTTTTTTACTGTCTTTTTGCGTTTTCAGGTAAGCCAATGCCTCATCTGTACAGATATTGGTTTCGTAATAGCCCTTTCTGGCATTGGTATTGGGCTCAACCGTTACGAGTTTTCCGTTAACATAACGGTGGTCGGGCCAATAAGTACTGGCGTAGGTAGCCGGTACATTGATAAGCCAGCCCGAAAACTTATCGAAACCCCTTTGCAATGGCGTAGCCAGCGAATCGTAACCGTCAACATGCCATTTCCCTACCAACGAGGTATTGTATCCTGCATCCTGCATCAGGTTGCCAATGGTATAATCGTTCGGCGTAAGGTTTGCCCTGTACACCACATTTTTCCCTTTTTTACCCGGAAGGCCGCCTTGCTCTGTTGCATTGCCTCTGATGGTAGCATGCCCGGTATTGAGACCGGTAAGGATAGAACCCCTTGAAGGTGAACAAACTGGTGCCCCGGCATAAAATTCGGTAAAGCGTGTACCTTCCCGGGCCAGTTTATCGATATTGGGTGTAAGGATCAGTTTTTGTCCGTAAACACCCACATCCCCATAACCGAGATCATCGGCCAGAATAAAAACAATATTGGGTTTCTGCCCTGGTTTTCGCTGGGCAACAGACAATCCGCTAAAAAGGATGGAGAAACCTGCTATAATTAAACTTTTTCTGATCATTTCGTAAATATAACTTAATTGTAGCCGGGATTTTGCACATAAAGTCCTGGAGCAGTCTGAATTTCTGATGCCGGCACCGGATAAATAACATAATTCGGCACAATCTCATTGATTTTGGTAATTGCATCGGCAATTCTCCAGGCATTCATTTGCGAAATGGCCAATCCTTCGCGCACCAGATCGTTCCAGCGCAAACCTTCGCCTAAAAACTCTCTCTGCCGCTCCTGCATTAGGGTTTGGATATTTACATTGGATAATGCGCCTACCCCTGCCCTGGCCCTTACCTGGTTTACCGCAGCATCCACATCGGCCTGCGTACCCGGAGCGCCATGCAAGATACATTCTGCTTTCATGAGCAATATATCGGTATACCGCAGCACAATAAAATTAACAGACCAATCTCTTCCAGACAGACCTTTTTTAGCCACGTCGATATATTTTTTAATAAATGGACCTGGTGTGTAGCTCGTAGCCACATTAAAAGAATACCTGATATCTGTTCCACTTACGGTATTGGTGGTATAGGCAGTTACTAAACTTTTAGCCACCGGAAAAGTACTTGCCCCATAGCCATTTCCATAACTATTGGAAATGCCATTGCTGGTCCAGTAAGCTACAGGCACCAAATGCGAAGGAAAACCGGCACCGTTTAAACTCGACGCAAACTGCACATCGAAAACGACTTCGCTATTGTTCTCGTTGGTATAAGAAAATATAGATGAATAATTATTGGCAAAACTGTAAGGACTACCAGTAAGTACGGCATCGAACTGGGCAGCAGCCTTATTGTATTCGTTGCTGTTTAGCCCCGGTCCGTTTATACCGTAAGTTGGCCCTGATTTGGTGAGGTAAACCAATCCCAATAGCCCTTTTGCAACATATGATGTTGGCCTGCCCAGATCGGCACCGGTAAAGGTTGTGGGTAAATTGGTGGCTGCATATTGCAGATCCGATTCAATCAATGCATACACATCAGCCACTGGACTCCTGGGGATCGTTGCCACCTCGGCGGCACTCTTTACTGTCGAAATTAATGGCACCTGACCAAAAGTCCTTACCAAAGAGAAATAATAAAACGCCCTTAAAAACCGTACTTCGGCAGTGTAACGCGTAGCATTTGCAGCCGTAAGCACACTTCCTTTGGTTTCGAGGGCAGCCAACACGGTATTTGCATTATAAATACCATTAAAATTGGCCTTCCAGGCAGTTGATATAAAGCCAGTAGTGGTAATACTGGGGGTAAAATTATTAATTCCGTCCCAGTCGCGGTTACCATCAGAAGTTGCATTGATGTTATCGCTGCGCATTTCGCCCAGCCACAATGCCTGACTGGGGTAATTGTTTAATTGCGAATAAACCCCATTTACCGCCTGAAGAAAGTCGTTATTGTTGGTAAAAAAGTTTTCGGTAGCTAAGCTCGACTCTGGTGTTTGATTTAACTGTTTTTCGCAACTGGTTAGTAGCAGCAATGCGGCGAACAGGGTTAAGTATATTTTCGTTTTCATCTTATTTTACTAAAAGCCAATGTTTATACCAATTGAAGCAGTTTTACTTAATGGCGCAGAACCATAATCGCCCGATATGGCGTAACTGGCATCGCCACTTACATTTGTATTTTGGGCTTCGGGATTTGCCCCACCTTTATATTCATCGTAAGAGAAGTAGTTTTCAAGGGCGATAAAGATCCTTGCCGAAGAAATACCCGATGTTTTGATTAAACCTTTCAGGTTATAGCCCAAAGTAATATTCTGCACCCGTAAAAAATCGCTCGAATAAACCCAGTCAGAGGTTACGTTAGGATAAGTATAGCTTGCGCCCAATTTACCTCTCGGGGCATCTGGATTGGGATCTGCGGCACTCCATCGGTCTCTCCACACCCCGAGCACATTTGCTGTGGTGCTACCCGAAAAATCAATCGCTCTGCCGAGGTAAGAAAGTATCGATCCGCCGTGCTGGCCATATAACTGTATACCGAGATCAAAATTTCCGTACTTGAAATTGTTTGTCCAGCCCCAGGTATATTTAGGTGAAGGCTGACCACCAATTACCCGGTCTGCAGCACTGATTTTTCCGTCGCCGTTGGCATCAATATACTTTGCATCGCCTACTTTCTGACCAGATACTTTGGCCACTGCAGGATTCGCAAGATCGGCGGCAGTTAAAATTCCGTCTGTTTTGGTAATGTAATAGCTAAATGCGGGCAACCCTTCGCGCAATAAATAGGGCGCATTACTACCACTGTAGGCAGAAGCAATTTCAATATCGGCATGTGTTGGCCCAAGCTCAGTTACCGTATTTTTATTGAAGGCAATATTGGCGCTCATTGACCAGGTAAAACTGGCTGTTTTTACGTTTACGGTATTCAAACCGAACTCCAACCCCTTGTTTACCACAGCGCCAATGTTTTGCAGGCTAGTACTAAAACCACTTGCCGATAATACAGGCAAATTCAACAACAGGTCGGTATTCTTTTTATGATAAGCATCGAAAGTAAAATTGATCCTGTTGGCCAAAAGACTTAAATCTATACCCAAATCGTATGTATTGGAGGTTTCCCATTTCAACGCTTTATTGGCAAGGCCCGATACCACCTGGCCTGTAGCCGTGGTAGGTGTATTGCCTCCAAAAACGTAATTCGAATTCACCAGTGTACTGATGGCATTGTAATCGCCAATATTGTTATTGCCCGATTTACCCCAGCTTAAGCGCAGTTTCAGCTCATTAATGGCTTTAACATCCTTAAGAAAAGATTCTTCTGAAATTTTCCATCCGGCCGATACTGAAGGAAAGGTTCCCCAGCGATTTTCGGAGCCAAACTTAGATGAAGCATCTCTTCTGAGGGTACCCGATAAGAGATATGTATCTTTAAAGACGTATTGCAACCTGCTGTAATACGAAAACAAGGTATTATTTGCCGCAGTTGAAGTTCCGGTAGTGGTTACCCCTGCCGAGTTGGCAATGGCATTACTTAAGGTTTTAATGATATCGTTAGCAAAACCTCCGGCTGTAGCCAGGCTCACTCCTTCTGTATGCACAATATTGTACGATACACCGGCAATGGCCGATATTTTGTGCAAGCCAGCGATTGTGATGGTATAATTCAAGGTATTTTCATTCAGGAAATTCTGTTTTTTGGTTACCGCATAAGCACCTGTAGAGTAAAGGCCCGGATTGGTTAATAATGCCGAAGCCACGCCAACCGTAACCTGATCGGAAGTATACCTTGAAGTATTGCGGTCTACGTTATCGTAGTTTACGCTCGATCTGAGTGATAAGCCTTTTACAATCTGATAATCGGCATAGATGGAGGCCAGTAATCTGGAAGTTTTAATTTTATTGATGGCCGTTTCGAGATAAGCATAGGGGCTGATGAGCCTAGGACTTGCCCAGGTATAGGTACTGTTTCCGTAAGCACCAGAATTTAACCCGGCGGTGCTTTCAACCACAGGCACCATTTGCAGGGCATTCATCAACTGATTATCTTTTCCCTCTCCCGGAGGCGCATTGTTAACCGAATATGATGGTGCCAGATTGATTCCGAATTTGAGTTTCTTGCTGGCATTAGCCTCTACATTGGCCCTTATACCGTAATTCTTAAAGTTGGAATTAATTAGTGTTCCATTTTGGTTAAGCACATTGCCGGAGATAAAATAACTTACATTTTCGGAGCCTCCGCTGGCCGAAACCTCATAGTTTTGATAGGGTGCCCGCGTAAAGATCGCATCCTGCCAGTCTACATAATCAAGTCCGGGGTGCCCGGCCTGTGCCCAGCGCGGATCAGTCATGTAAGTTGTATTAATCGTTCCTGCGGCCAGCCCCAAAATCGCCGCGCGTTCTGCATTGGTTTGGCTGCTCGTTCTGCCTGTACCAGAAGCCACCCAGGCATTGTTGGCCAATTCTGTAGCCTGCGCCACCCATTCATCGGCCCTGAGCATATCAATTTTCCGCGCTATAGTACTGATGCCTGCATTGGCATTTACACTAATTTTTGCTTTGCCTGTAATCCCTTTCTTGGTTGTAATAATTACCACTCCGTTTGCTGCACGCGACCCATAAATGGCTCCTGCTGCTGCATCTTTCAGCACCTGTACACTTTCGATATCGTTAGGATTAAGGTTATCTAGCGGACTGTTGGCAATACCGCCGGCAGCATTTTGGCTGGCTACATCTAAAGGGAAACCATCTAACACATAAAGCGGCTCGTTACCTGCAGTAATTGAGCCCGCACCACGCACCTGAATACTTAAACCTGCACCCGGCGTAGCACTTTGCTGTCTTACCTGCACACCAGCCATCTGACCAATTAGCGCCTGTTCTACCCGTGATATAGGTTTTTCTTCTACTGCTTTCGCATTAAAGGAGGCCACAGCGCCCAGTACATCGCTTTTTCTTTGGCTACCATAACCTACTACAAGCACTTCTTCGAGCTTACTTTGATCGGGATCGAGTTTTACCGATACCGGTTGGCCATTGTAAACAAGTTCTTTTGTTTTGTAACCTACATACGTGAAAACTAAAGTTGGCTGGTTCAAATCGGTAACAAGCTGAAATTCACCATCGGGATTAGTTGAAACCACCTGAGTAGTTCCTTTAACCCTAACGCTTACGCCAGGTAAAGGCAGGTTCTTTTCGTCGGTTACTTTCCCCTTAATGGTAACTGCTTTCAGCTTTGCTCCAGAAACCGGATTAAAGGCCGTACCAGCCACATTTAAATGATTGGGGAAATTAATATTTGGTTGCTCACCGTTTATTTTTGCCGAGGCCGGTATAAGAGCAGCAATGAGGAGCATTCCTGTTAAACCGGGCAATAAAAATGTTTTGGAAAAGTGGGCACTATGCGAGTCCTTCCAGGACTTTCCGCGTATTTTCATAATGGATATTGGTTTATGCCAATCATGAATTTGCAACAAGCTTCATCAGCATGAAAAGTTCTCCTGCAGAATTCATAATTTTAGCATGATCATTGAATAAATTGACCGGATGCAACGCCAATTGATCTCCGGTTAAATGGTCGGATTTGTGGAGAGTGCAGCAATGCACTTTCCCTTTGTATTAATGGTGTAATTATCTGTTGTTAGTGCGCTCCTTTCTATACCAGGGTATCATATTTAATATTTTGTGTTAGCCTAAACCAGCGCATTTTTTTGGCGGTGGCGTTATTTTATTGCATTACTGATGTAGGCAAGATCATACATCATTTGAAAGAAAAATCAGGTTCAGCAAAAACCAGAAAAATGACTACAGGATACACCAGATAGCAGAACAGTATTAGGGGTATTATTTTTAATAATCATAATCTATATTAAATCTATCGTATTAGTAGTCAAAATTATATTATCCTAACATACCCTACAAACTTTTAGCAAATTTTACGATTTTGATAATTTTTAGACTTCCGGCAACGATGGCGTAAAAAAATATAGCAACAAAAATTATTCGATTTACAAAGGATTGTTTTTTTAAGACATGAAACGTAACCTATCTACCTACTCATTTATTAGCAATTCGTAATTATCCATTCTTTTCCTTGCAATTTTATCATTACCAAAGCAGCAAGATGAGTTACCTGTAGCGAAAACGCGTTTCATATGAATGGGAAATACCGCTTTCCGCTTACAAAACAAGACGATATGGCTGTAAATAAATTCGTACAGCGCTATTTTCTAACAAAGCTTTATATTGGCTGGGAATATGCAGTTTTTGAATCTTTTAGTCAGCACCTGCTGCCTTTTTTTGCTTCTATTCTCTATAAATCTATTTTTCGCAAAAAAAGGGAACAAAACACTCAATGTTTTACTTTCACTTTTATTTTTTGCCCGTTTCGGTCAGATTTTAATTTCTGCACTCATTGCCGCCGAAAAACCGGTAACACTGGTATATGTATTTCAGGCCTTTACCCCGCTCTACTACGCGGCTCCTGCTTGCTTTTACCTTTATATTTCAGGCTTTATCAATAAAAGTACTGCTTTACGAAAGTGGCAGTGGCTACATTTTATTCCTGCGTTGTTGGCACTTATCCATGTGCTGCCCTGGCAAGGCTGGCCCGAGCTAGACTGGGCCACCATTCCGAAACAGTTGGCAGACAATGGCTACTTCTCGCTTAAAACTCAAACGGGGCTTTTCCCTAACTATTTCCATTACACCTTACGCCCTATTCTGGTATTCTCTTACTTATGCCTGGCCTGGGTGTATTATTACCGAAAAATGGATAAAACAACCAAAACCGACGAACCCGGAAAGCGCTGGATTGTTTTCTTTCTCCGCGTAGCCACGTTTTTTCAATTGTTAAGCTTAACCCCTGTAATTTTAAGGGGACTACATATCTCCTACACCCAGCCCTCGTTTGTAATTATCAATTGCTTGTCGTTACTATTCCTGGTATTGTATGCCCTGCACAAACCGTACATTTTTTATGGTTATTTACTAGTATCGGTAGACTTGGATAAAAAAAATATACGAGAGCAGTTTGAACCAGATGTAGCCCTTAGCAAGGCGGCAAGCCTAAACTTACAGCCTTTAAAGGATGAACAAATTGCAAAACCCACAAAAAAGGTAAACTTATCGGAAGAACAGCTTGCTGAACTCTCGCAATCCATGGGAACTTTGATGGAACAGGAACAACTTTATTTGCTTCACGAGTTTCAGATTATTGATCTGGCTGCAAAGCTCAATATCCCTGTTCACCATTGTTCTTATATCATCAACAATACGATTGGCAAAAATTTTCGCGACTGGATAAACGGTTACAGGGTCGAGCATTTTTTAGTCCAGCACCCCATAAAAAGCGACAAGTTAACCATCGAGGCCATTGCATCTGAATCGGGTTTTAAAAGTCTGGCCACTTTTTACAATGCTTTTAAAAAAGAAAAGGGAGTTATGCCTACCAACTATTTCAACAAAGAATTAAGCTAAAAAGCCCCTTTTTGGCCTGTTTTTGGTCTAACGGCTGAATAGTTAGAGGTCGATTGCCCTTCAATAGCGGGCGATTCTGGCATTGAGGAATAACTTTGCATAGTTAACCAAACAAATCCGATGACTTGCCAGGCAAGCAGATTTGAGGTTACAGAGAAAATGCTGTCCCATTAATTTTTCTATTTAGCAGGTTTAATAAATGCAATATCTGAGCACTCATTCTTCTATGCTTCCGCTTTTTCAGTACCTGGAAAAGTTTCATCCCCTTTCGGGTGAATTTAAAGCTTCTTACGAAAAAAATTGTAAGGTAATTCATGTAAAAAAGTATAAACATGTACTCTCACCGATCGACAACAATACTTCGCTTTACTTTTTAGTGAGTGGCCTGGTACGTGGATTTGTTAAGGATGGAAAAAAAGATATCAGCACCTGGTTTAGTTTCGGCAATGAGATTATTGGTGCGATACGTCACCCGTTTGACCATGACAACCATTCGATAGAATATTTACAGGCGCTGGAAGACTGCGTGTTGATTAGCATTCCGTATAACCTGATCGAGGCGGCTTACTCGCACTATCCGGAAGCTAACCTGATTGGCAGAAAACTTTTTGAGCTGCATTACTACGCTGCATCTGACAGGGCAATTCTGGCAAGAATCCCCAATGCATCGAAAAGGTACCGTAAACTCGAAGCCAATGGGTTGGCTTTTGATAAAGTCCCCAAACGCTACCTGGCCAGTTATTTAGGCATACGTTTGGAAACCATGAGCAGGATTAGCACCAAATTTTTGGTTGCCGATCTTCATGCGGCATCCTGAGCTAAATTAATAGCCCAGGTTGCTTAATAACTGTGCACAATACCATTCTTGCCTGGGTAGGTGAAAAGGTCCTTTAAACAGGTTGCCTTTGGCTGTTTGGGCAACAGAACCATCACGGTGCAGGTATCCAAACCATTCGCCATGTTCTTTATCATGAAATTTATCGTAGGCATAATCGTGCACCATTTTGTGCCAGTGTGCATATTTTTCATCGCCGGTTAAGGTGTAAGCCAGTAAAGTGGCAATAATGGTTTCATTCTGCGGCCACCAGAATTTCATATCCTGCCAATATTCCTGGACTGGTTTATTATACACATCTTTAAAATATAAAATACCTCCGTGCTCCTCATCCCAACCACGTGCCCACATGTAATCGAGCATTTTACAACCCAGTTTAATCAGTTCAGGATCATTATTGCGGTACTTTGCTTCATGTAAGATAAACCAGGCCCCTTCAATGGCGTGACCGGGGTTTAAAGTTCGGCCATCAATGTGATCGATAATCGAACCATCCGGTGCCACTTGCTCCATCACACATTGAATATCATCCTTAACAAAATCGCGTTTAATCTCCTCAATCCATTTCGATATCCATTCATCGCAACGTGGGTCGCCAATGGTTTCCCTCAACTGTTGCGCGGTATTCATCATAATCATGGGTACTCCTATCCCTTTTGCAGGCCTGATATCTGTAAATTTCGCTGGCAATAAGCCCGGTTGGGTGGCATATTCGATACATTTCCCAAACAAATACCTGGCTTTTTCGGCCGCAGTTTCATCTCCACTGGCTTTTGCATAAGCAGCGTTTGCAATTACCGCAAAGGTTTCTGAAAAATAGTAACGTCTTTTACGGATCGGTTTTCCCTCGCGTGTAACGTGGAAAAACATCTGTCCGTCAGTATCAAAGCAATGTTGATTTAGAAAATCTATGCCCGATTTGGCCGCATCGAGCCACTCTTGCTTGGCTTCGACGGTGTTATACAGCGTGGATAACAACCAGGCTGCTCGCCCCTGAATCCAAACGGCTTTATCATCGTCAATCAGGCTGCCGTCTGCATCACGCATAAACATATAGCCCCCATGTTCGTGATCGATTGATCGCGGAAACCAAAAGGGAACTGTATTGTTAAGCAGCTGGTTTTGATAAAATGCGGCCAGTTGCTGCAATTCTTTCGAAGTATATCTCATTTTAATTAAGGTATAGAAATGGAAAATGTAGAAGCGGGTAATCCCGCTTCATTAACTAAATTGGCCCTGGTAAAGGGCTGCCAGGCATACAACACCTTGCTTATCGTTTTCCCAGGTGGAATGTTGATTAACACCCTGTTTTGGACAATACTAGCTTTAACCGGAAAATGTGCGCCGGTAATGTCTTCAAGTTCAAATCCGATTAATACGCTAGCCCCGGAGGTTTTAAGCTTTTTTGCACTGGTAAAGTGTACCACAATGGTATTTTTAACCTTCATTACCTTCAAAACTACAGGCCCGCTTGCAGTTATTTTTTTATGATAGGTATTTCTTAATGCAAGCAGGGCCAGTCGTTCGCCGATTTCTTTTTTATGTGTAGGATGGACATTCAGCGAATCGCCCAGATCGGAACTCACTACCATACCCGAATTGGGAATAACCGCCTGCAATTTCAGTTGTGCATCTCTGAAATAGGGCCACGAAGGCCGGTCAATAGCCGACAGCTGTACGTAGTAAAACGGAAAATTATCGTTCCATTTTGCCCGCCAGCTTTTAACCAGCAAGGGAAATTCGTGGCTAAAAAGCTCAACATTGTGTGCATTGCTTTCGCCCTGATACCAGATCACTCCTTTTATCGGAAAATCAGTAAGTTTTGATATGCCTGCTTCGTAATTGTAGGCCGGCGCGTAAGGATGCCGTTGTTTCGGATTGACCGCATTTTTTAAGTTTACATCAGCCCTACCCCTAACCCAATCTTGTAAAAAGTCAGATTTGCGCCAGTTATCCAGCATATCTACCAGTAAATCGTCGTGCTCCATGGTTTTTCTATCCAGCCACGATTCGAGTGGTGAACCACCAACAGCCATTTGAATCAATCCTACGGGGATTTGTTCATTAGATACCAGTTTCTCCGCAAAATAATAGGCCACTGCCGAAAAATCGCCTGCTGCGTTTTCATCCAATTTTGCCCAGCTACCCGAGAAATAACTTAGGGAATTGATGCTGTTTAATGTTTGCGCATTCCATGAAACATTATCGGTTTCGGCCAGGGGGTTGAACTTTAGTAACCTGACAGGAAGTTTTTTATTCAAATGATTTAGCGTGGCCTGGCCTGTAGCCGATGATTTTAAAGGAAAAGCCATATTCGATTGCCCCGAACACAGCCATACATCACCGATCAGGATATTTTTAAGCATCAGGGTATTACCGTTGCAAACAAGCTTCATCTGGTAAGGGCCACCGAATTTCATGGCCGGGAAGTTTACCACCCATTTGCCATCGGCACCTGCAACAGCGCGCCTCACCTGCTGGTTAAAATAAACGGTTACTTCTTCGTTCGCATTGGCCGTGCCATAAACCGGGATACTTTTATCGCGCTGCAGCACCATGTTATCGCTAAACAGGCCGTTTAATTTAAAACCACCAAAATTACCGGTTATGGTACTGTAAATTGTTTGGGCAATAATAGCGGCACCTATACTATCGGGATGCAGGTTATCGGCAAAAAGCTCCGGCCGGTTATTTAAAGGCGCGTTGAGGTCGACAGGCACCAGTTTATTTGCCCTTGCAACCCCTAAAATCTTTTCCTGTACCTGCCAGTACCAATCGCGCGTACCCGATTTAAATCTTGGGTGACCACTAAAAATTGGCGTAAGCTTACAGATGAACACCTTAAGCTTTGTATTTTGTTGCTTTAAGGTATCAATCAACCATTGATAATCGGTCTGAAAGTTATCTTTATAATTGGGCCAGTTTCGCGGATCGGTATCATTTAAGCCCAAATGAATAATGGCTATATCAGCCCCAAAATTCAGTGCTTCGCGAAAAGCCTTGGTTTTAAAATAAGGATTGTGTCCCTTTTTCAACAAGGTTGCGCCGCTGTGCCCAAAATTTGCAACCTGATAGCCATCACCTAAAAGCTGCTGTAACTGTGCAGGATAAGCCTGCTTTTCAGGCTGATTTAACAAATAACCAGCGGTAACCGAATTACCTATACAGGCTACTTTCATTTTTTGCCCGTATAGGTTGGCACCATTCAAAAAGACCAGCAGGATAATGAACCTACAAAAAATCTTCATGACTGGTTTACTTAATTATTTCACTTACGGGAACGCGCACAAAATACAGATCCCTTACCCCCTCGTAAAAGAAACCAATTGTTTTATCATCAATTTTAGTGAGTGATGAATAACCGTAAAATTTCCGTTCATCAATAAGCAACTGGTTTTTAAGATCCCAGCTTTCGCCCAGATCTAAACTGGCTTTAATGGTTAAATTGTAGCGCATGGTTTGTGCATTATCGTTACCGAAAAACACCACATCTTTTTGCTTTCCTTTAACATTTACACTGGCTTTTATAAAACTGGCCATGCATACAGGGTCGGCTAAGGTACGGTAAGAGGTAGGATGCTCGAGCCAGCTTTTACCCATATCATTTGTAGTGGCTACACTTCTAAAACTCCCGCGGTTATCGCGCATGTTCAGCATTAAAACGCCTGGTGTTGTTTCTATAATCTGACTTTCGGTCGTGTTCGGTTTTGGCCCATCTTCGGTTTTCCAGGTTTTGCCGTGATCGTTACTGTACACCAATGTAGAATAAGGCATGGCGTGTTCGTCCCAGTACTGTGCGGCAAATACCAGTTTACCATCTGCCATGGCAATTCCACTGCCTGGACCATTAAAAAACAGGTTCCAGGCGGGATCTTTTGTACCTGCCGTAATACTTTTGGGTGCCGACCAGGTAAGGCCATCGTCGTCGCTACTCACCAATACGAGCTGACCGGTAACATCTTCCAATAAACCAGGTTTAGAACCAGCAATGGAGCGGTTTCCCTTGCTCCACAAGGCTGCTACCCATATTTTTTTGGTAACCGGATCAAAAAGCACAGCCGGATCGCCTACCCCATTGTTTTCGTTGGGTTCGCCCATATCCATAATCACTTTTGTGGCTTGCCAGTTTCGGCCGCCATCGGTACTGCGGCTCATGCCTACGTCAATATTTCCTGGCAAATCGCCCGAATTTTTATAGCGGATATCATAAACCGTAATCAAAGTACCTTTGTCAGTAGTGGCCATGCCTGGAATCCGGTAAGTGTTCACTCCATCATCGCCTGCTTTTTTAACTGCTACGCCCAATCTTTTCACATAACCTGTGCCTTCTTCTACAACGCGATAAACTTTTGAACGGGCATCTTCCAGCTGGTTCACATGAAATTCAATTTTCGAATCGATATCAGCATCAGGCTTAAGTTTGGCGGTAAACCAAATGTAGTGCATGCCCGGTTTCAGGTTAAGATTGATATCAAATCCTAGGTTTACAGTAGTAGGATTAACGGCAATCTGCTTGTTTTTTCCTGAAAAAAGCGGCTCAATACCGGTAAAGTAGACCTCAATTTTTTCGATGGCTTTCATCCCATCGGGATTTAGCTTTGCCTTTATTTTTTTTACCGGAATTTCTGCCCCGGCCGGAACATAAACCATTAACCGCAAAAGCTGATTGGTTTCTATTCCTTTTAAAACCGGAATAACCTGCGAAGTGGAAACAATTTCGACACCTTTTTGCGAAAAAGCATTGAGTGTACAGATGGTAAGCAAGGTGAATAAACCGAGCTGTATTTTAAATTTTATAAATTTCATCATCATTTTTATTGAGTTAAGCATCTTCAAAATCATTAAACTTCGGACGCAGAAAATAGAGCTGAATTATTAAAGCAATCAATACAATAACCGAAAGCATGGCAAAATCTTTCCCCAAACTGCCCGAATCGGTCGATTTGCCCAGAAAATCGGTAATAAAAGCCCCGGCAAATACTCCCGTCATATTCATAATACCATAGGCAGTGGCGCGGTATTTGGCCGAAACAAACTGGCAAAGTATGGGCATATTATTGGCATCGAACATGCCATATCCGAAACCGAAACAAAAAGCTGCCCCGATTATGTTAAATAAGGAATGGCCAAAACCAATTAACAATAGCGACGGAATGGTTAAGGCCAAACCAATGGCACTGGTGTAAATGCGGCCTTTAATATTTTTCTGTACCCACCTGTCTGACAAAATCCCGCCGAAAATAACCCCTAAAAACGAGGACGCGGCAATAGTGATAGTCGATATGGGTCCGGCTTGTGCCATGTCTATTTTCAGGTTATTGGCAAACAAAGTAGGCAGCCAATTTTTAGTAGCCCAGCCTGGCAAACTCGGAATAGCAAAATAAATAAGGATTACCCAAAAGGAAATGTTACTAAAAAGCAGTGCCAGGCCTTTAAAAAGATTTGGCTTTACCCGAATGCTTTCACTTTCCTCTATTGTGGAAGCCTTTTTCTCGTGTAAAAAGAAAACCAGTACAAGTGCATAAACGATTCCGACCAAACCAAAAGAATGAAAGGTAGCCTGCCAGGAAAATTTTGAAGCAATAGTTGCTCCAAAACCACCCAGGGCCTGCCCCATGTACAAACCAGTCATGTGGATGCCAATAGCCACCGACCGTGTTTTGGAACTGTGATAATCGGCAATAAGCGATAAACCTGCCGGAATATACAATGCCTCACTCACCCCCATCAATGCCCTGAGCCAATAAATTTGGTTAAAAGTGGTGGCATAGCCCATTAAAAAAGTAACCGCCGACCACACTAGTAAACTACCAACAATTAACCATTTACGATTCAGTTTATCGGCAATAATACCAGATATGGGGCTCATAAAGCCATAAATCCATAAAAAAATGGCCATCAGGTAACCAAAATTAGTTGCTGATTGCAAGTCTGCAATATCCAGCTGCATAGCCGGCCGCATGGTAGAAAGCATTTGGCGATCCATGTAATTCAGCAGGGCCACAAACCAAAGTAAGCCAACCACTACCCACGCATATCTTTTTGTTTCTTTCATTTGGTTGCTTTTATTTTACCCGACAAAATTTTAGGGGTGCGTACACCCGCTTTAATTTCTCCTCCTGCAATAATAATTTCATTTCCAAACCATACGGCCTGGGTGGTAACCGTTCCGTAAGGCATAATTCCTTGAATTACCGCCCAGGTATTGCTGGCAATATTGTATTTTAACACCTTAGGGCTAAAACCAGGGTGAGCGGCCTGAATAATGGCCTTGTTCTGGTTGAGTTTCGCTTTTCTTTCAGGATCTTTTTCCCGGTCTATCTCCCCGATCAGCTTTTCTACCTGATGGAAAGTTTTACCCTCGTCGCCACTAAATACCAGAAGCTCTTGTTTTGCAGTAATACCAGAAGCTGCAGCCAATGGATTTGGCAAAGCTGCTTTGGCTTTCCAAACCGGATCATTTACATCAAACATCCATACGTTTTTATAAATCGTACTCGTATCGCCGGCATTGCTTTTCCTGCCACCTATCATAAAGATTTTCGTTCCCGCGCTTAGCAATACGCTATGCGAAACTGCTTGCGGCAGGTTAATTAGTTTTTTCCAGCCCTGCTGCGCATTTTTCAGATCGAGCGATAGAAACTGATCTGTAGCTCCACCCGCTGTTTCACCTCCTGCCAGGTACAAAATATCGCCCACCAGTGTTAAAGCGGCATTGGTTAAGCCAGCAGGCAAATCAGCCAGGGTACTAAAGGCTAACTGGCCATTTTCCCATTTCATGATAAAAACGCTTTTGCTTAACCCTGTTTCATTTTCGCCACCGGCAATTACAATTCCTCCGGGCGTGCTACATACAGCCGCATAAGCCAGATTAAATGGCAATTTGGCTTGATATTGCCTTAAAACTAATCCACGGGCCATTTTCCGGTAAATAAAAATATCATTGTAATATTGCTTTTTACCGCCTTCCCAAGGCATTTTATCGGGAAAATTTGTTCCACCGGCTATAAAAAGCAAGTGTTGGTGACTGCCCGTAATGGCACCAGCCAAACCAATAGATTGGCTTTGCAACTGTGCAGGTGGAATTTTAGCTACCACATCCCAACTCATGTTTTGAATGTGCTGCTGTGCCCGTAATTCTGGAGATATAATTGAGGTAAGCAAGAAAGTAAAATATAAAATGAGTTTTTTCATTAATGCGAAATGGTATTTAAATAAAGATAACCATTGCCGAACGATAATTAAGACGATGCTTCACCTTTAAACCTTTTCTGTTTTTTGATTAATTCGTTGACCTGAAAGCAGCAAAATCTAAACTTTCGACCTCGCTTTTAAAACTTTCAAATTGTTGCTGATCCATATTTTTGACTGGCAGCCTAAATTCACCACAATCGATGTCAACCAGTTTCATATAAGCTTTACCTGTTGCAATGCCTCCGTATTTACCCAATAAACGGATAAAATCGATCGATTTCTGCTGAAGGCCAGCTGCAGTTTGCAAATCGTTTTTTTCAAAAGCAGCAATTAGCTTGTGGTATAGCGGCGTAAGGTAGTTAAAAGTACTGCCTACAGCTCCTTTTGTACCTAAAACCAACGCCGAAAGCATATTTTCATCGCGTCCCCAAAGCATATCGTATTTACCGCCATTAAAATTCATGCAGGAAAGGAAATCCATAAAATCCTCATGGGTGTATTTTACACCGGCAAAGTTGGGTATTTTACCATCTACAGCAGCCAGCAAATCAATCATATTGAGGTTTGCACCTGTTAATACAGGTATATGGTAATAGTAAAAAGGCATATCGGGAACTTCGGCAGCAATTTCGGCACACATTTCGGCTAAAACCGAAACATTACCCGGCTTGAAATAAGAAGGTGCGGTAAAGGAAACCCCGTACAAACCAACTTCAAGAGCATGTTTGGCCAGCGACTTACAATCGGCCAGGCAAGTACCGCCCAATAAAGTCATTACTTTAAAGTCAGCATCCCGCGCTGTTGCCTTACCCCAGGCCGCTGCAACCTTCATTTTTTCTTCTTTGGTTAAGGAAACGCCTTCGCCTGTTGATCCGCAGATAAAAGCACCGGTAACTCCGTTTTGCTTTAAAAACTGATAGTATTCGGGAATCACCTCCAGGTTTAATTCCCCGTTGGCGTGAAAGGGTGTAAAAGGAGCAGCAATTAACCCTTGTAAATGTTCGTAGTTCATATTAAAATTTAAAATAGATAAAATGTATTCTGACCTAAATTAACTACCGGGCAATATCATCCCCGGTAGTTAATTGTTTTATTACGTTCCTTTATATCCAGGATTCTGATCGTTTTTTAAGGTTTCATCCTGGTTCAACGTCGATAAATCGATTGGCCATAAAAGCTTGTGATTTTGGCCGGTAATGTTATCCAAAACACCAACCAATGGCAAATCTTTACGGAAAGCCAGCGGATTACCCGAAGCATCCTGCATTCTGCGCAAATCGTACCAGCGTTTCCCCTCAGCTACAAATTCTTTAGTCCTTTCGGTAAATATTGCCAACTCATTTTGTTCAAAAGTACCATTAACAAATGCAGGGGCAGTGTTTGGTGCATATGCACGGTTACGAATAATCATCATTTCTGCTGCCGGACTCTGGCCTTGTTTGTTTTTCACTTCGGCTAACATTAAATATGCATCTGCAACGCGATATACCGGAAAATCGTCAACGTAACTACGCGCTCCTTCTACCACGACGCCTGGAAACTTACGTAGGTTTGTAGCATGAATAGTTCCTTTATTGAAATTTAGAAATGTAGCATTTGCGCGTGTATCGTTAGCATCGAATAAGTTGTACAATTCTATTTTGTATTCATAGCGAATAATTGTTCCACCACCATTTACCTGCAATGGATCGGCTGGAATGGCAACACCTTTATCATCAACATAACCAGTTAAAGGATCGGTAATGGCATAAACAAACTGAGCATAACTATTTGTAGCCTCACCAAACTGGTTTCGCATTGCCATAATGATTTCGCTGTTGCCTTTACTCGCCGTTATACTTGCCGATTTAAAAACATTCCCAAAGTCGGTTAACAAGGTATATTTCGAAATTACATCTTCCAGAGCTGTTCTTGCAATAGCTAAGTCGGCCACAGTAGTGGTTGGAGCAGCACCATCTATTTTAACTTTAGCCGACCACAGGTAAACCTCCGCCTTTAGCATTTGTGTAGCGCCAAGTGACCATTGAGCCTTTTGAAATTTAGTGGTATAATTGGTTCCGAAGCTTGATGTCGATTTGTCTATATCAGCTTTAATAAAATCGAGGGTTTCTTTTTCAGTTTTCGCCCTTGGCAAATACATTTCTTGGGCCGATTTTGGATTTTTAAGCAATAAGGTTGGCTCCACTGACAAAGGTACCCTACCGAAGGTACGGAACAAATGAAAGTAATAAAATGCTCTTATTCCGTAAGCCTGACCTAAATAATAAGCCTTATCAGTTGAGGAAAGATAGCTTGCCTGTTCTACCTGATAAATAAAATTATTAACGTCAAAAATAGGCCGGTAAAATCCAGACCAACCAGATATGCCCGTACTTGATTCGCGGATATCCTGATTGATTATGCCTGCCGAATTCAAAGAAGCTGTACCAGTAAAACTGGTCCCCGTTCTTAAAGTTCCGCCACGTAATTCACCCAGCGTAAAAATGGTAAACTGGAAGCCCCTTAATTGACTATGAAGACCAATCATTCCGCCATCTACCTGGGCAGGGCTTTTCCAGAAAGTTTCACTTGCAAAATAATCTTCGGGTGTCAGCTGTAATTTTTTACATGCACTAAATGTAGTGCTCAATATAATTAAGGCTAAGCCTGTTAATATCTTTTTCATTGTAGTTTAATTAGAAAGTAAATTGAAGACCAAAAATTATTGTTCTAGGTAAAGGGTAGCCACCTGATCCGGCACCACCAGTACCTATACTGCTGCTCTCTGGTGAATAAAGCGTCGACTCGCTGAAATAAGCCAGATTCTGGCCACTAACGGATAAGCTGATTCCTTCACTTTTTAGTCTGTTGGCTAATTTGGTTGGCAACTTATAGGTCAGATTAACTTCTCTAAGCGCTAAATAATCTCCTTTATGGTAAAACATGCTGGATTCGCGGAAAGTATTGTTTTTGTAAAGCTGATCTGCCCAGTAATAAGTTGGAAACTTTGCATTAGGGTTGCCTGGTGTCCAGGTATCTAAAACGTCAGTAGTGGTATTAAATGTACCTTGTGCATTACTTGCAAACCAGGTACGCGGGCCATCATAGGCAACAAAACCTAAAGCATAATCAAAACGGGTACTTAATGTGAAGCCTTTCCAGCTTGCATTTGCACCAAAACCACCGGTAAAGCGGGGAACAGTCCGGCCCATATAAACCCGGTCGAAACTATTGATAATATTATCACCGTTTACATCTGTCCACATTACATCTCCCAAAGCAATTGGAAAATTTAGGTTTTTATCAGCCGCACTCATGGCATTGTACACAGCAGGATGAACAAGTTTTCTTGCACCCAGTAAATCGACAAAAGATGATGAAGCATAGGCATCCAGATCAGCCTGTGTTCTGATAATACCTTTGGCCTGATACGCATAAGCCACGTTCGGATCCTGACCTTCTTGCAAGCCGCCAACCCAAATTAACTGTTTAGTATCCGGATCGTATACCTGAAAGCCGCCCTGAAGATTGTTTTGCAAGCCATTGTTAGGAAGTTTTAAAATCTTATTGGCGTTATAAGCCATGTTAAGATTAAAATTTACGTTCCAATCTCTGTTTCTCAGCACACTATAATTCAGATCAACCTCAACACCTTGATTCTGCATATCGCCATTATTAGTGGCAATTGAGGTTATCCCTGCGGTGATTGGAAATGTTAAGTTTGCAATTTTATCACTTGTTGTTCTGTGATAATAGGCCACAGAAAGGTCGATCTTATTGAACAAACGAGCTTCTAAACCAACCTCTTTTGTAATTAAACTTTCCCAACGCAAATTAGGATTGGGGATATTTCCAAGCAAATAACCAATACTGCTATTGTATTTATTGGTACCATATGATCCTTGCAGGGTGTAAGCTCCAATGAAATCATCACTCACATTGCCATTAGCACCGTAACTTGCCCTTAACTTTAAGCTATTTACCACCTTGGTAAGGGGCTCAAAGAATTTCTCTTTATGGATGTTCCAACCTACCGATAATCCTGGGAAATTGCCCCAACGGTTGTTTAACAGCCTTGAATATCCATCCCGACGGATAGTTGCGGTTAACAGGTATTTCTCATCATAATCGTAGTTCATACGACCAAAGAATGATAAAATACGTTGATTGGTATGGTAAGTATCAGTACTTCTTCTGTCCTTTTCTGAATTCGTTAAAGCTAAATCAGAAAAATCATCAGTAGGTGCACCACTTCCTGATGCGGATAAACCTTGCGAATAAATATCATAATATTCACTACCTGCCATCACATCGATATGGTGTTTAGATGCTATAGTGGTGTTATAATTAACTACCGCATTATAAGTCTGACTTAAAGCTTTGTCGAATGATGCTGACGAAGTACGGGTTCTGTCATAATTTCCCGGACTTGACAAGAAATCTCTATTGAAAGATTCGTAATTACCATTATTAAAGAAGTAATTACCACTAAGTCTTAATGAGAGATTCTTTAAAAAATCTACTTTTAAAGCCTGGCTTAAGGTAAATTTATCAGTATTGTTCTTTCTAATAAATTTATCATCATTTACGGCCGGGTTACCATCCCTGTAATCTCTACCAACCAATAAATCGCCATTCTCATTCATTCCTCTCATTGTTGGGGGAGCTCCTAAAGCACGCGTAAGGTAGTTTCCTTCAGAGTTAATTGCATCACGCCACTTGGCATTGGCAAAATTTAAATTCGAAATAGAGGTTAACCAAGGCTTGATTTTATATTCTCCATTGAACACAAAGGTTAGGCGTTTATAAAATGTATTAATCGGCATTCCTTTTTCATCATAATTACCTAAGCCCGCGTAATATTTACCCTTTTCATTCCCGCCGGTCATAGACACGTTGTAATCCTGGGTTAAGCTATAATCTCTAAGTGCATAATCAGCATAATTGAAATCTTTATAGATAATTTCGCGATTAATTCCTGATGGATCATACGCACCTAAAGCATTTGTTTTTAATGGATCAGTCATTACCTGCCACCCTTTTCCCAGTAATTCTTCGTTGGCAGCACTTCTAAACATCGGACTCCAAACTGCCGAAGAAGTCACATTACCATCAAGAATATTGCCTGCTGCATCCTTATATAAGTTACCTGTGCCAAATGGTCCGGTTGTATTTAACTGGCTTAAGCGACTTGGCTCATACGAACCAGAGGTTTCAATTGCCTTTCTAGACCAATAGATATATTGTTCAGCATTTAAAAATTCGAATGGAATGTTTAACTTATTGATACCTACTTTAGATTTTACCGCGATATTTGAGACCCCTTCCTTCCCTTTTTTAGTCGTAATGAGCACCACCCCGTTGCTTGCTCTGGCTCCATAAATTGCTGTAGCAGAAGCATCCTTTAAAACCTCGATGGATTCAATATCATCCTGATTAATATCGCTGAATCCGGATCTTAATAAACCATCTACCATCACCAATGGCGAACCTCCTCCGGTATAACCTGTTCCTCCACGCAATACAATATTGGGAACAGCGCCAGGCCGTCCGGAAGTTTGCTGAACCCTTAAGCCCGGAATTGTTCCGGCTAAGGCTGATGCTGGATTGGAACGTACACCAGTTTCCAAAACCTTAGGATCAAGTTTAGATACCGAACCTGTAAGTTTCGACTTTTTGATCGCTCCATAGCCAACAACGATTACTTCATCCAGGCCTTTGCTATCTTCTAAAAGTTTAATATTAATTGTCGACTGACCCTGAATTACAATTTCCTGAGTTAAGTAGCCGGTAAAACTGAAAACCAGTACATCGCCTTTACTGGCTTTGATACTGTAGGCTCCTGCCGGACTGGTTGAAGTTCCATTTTTAGTTCCTTTGATCATTACGGTAACGCTTGGAATTCCCTCTCCGCTTGCTTCTGTAACTTTCCCGGTAATGGTTTGTTGGGCAAATGCCGATATGGTTGCCAGCAGCAACACAAATGGCAGGCAATGCCTGATGAGTTTTAAGTAAGTTTCTTTCATAATTTGGTTATTTTATTTTGTATTATGTTATACATAATAATACTAAGTACCGATTTATTTTAGTTATTTGCAAATAATTTCTGCTTATTTTGAACTAGACTTTAAGTACTTAGCTTTATATTTGTGCTCTAAGCGGTCGCAAAGGCAGTTTTAGGTTAAAAAATAAATTATACATAATAATGGATAGCATCAGTGATTTTAAACAAGTGGATACCAGTTCGTTGGTAGATCGTGTTGAAGATAAGCTTGTTCAACTTTTGCAGGAACGTAAGCTAAAAGTTGGCGACAGCATCCCTACCGAACTCGAACTTTGTGCCGCGTTGGGCGTTAGCCGTACAGTTGTGCGCGAAGCCATGTTGCGATTACGCATGATGGGCCTAATTGAATCCAAAAAGAAAAAAGGTGCTGTAATTACAAGTCCCGATCTGTTTGGTATCCTTTCTAAAAGCATGAACCCGCACATTCTTGACCAGGGCACCTTGAAAGAGATTTTCGAAATTAGGCTGGTGCTGGAAATCGGAATGGCCGATTTTTTATTTCAGCGCATTACCGACGAAGATTTAAAAGAACTGAGAAGAATAGTGGATAACGAACCAGAAGCGGCGCAGGATCATTTGTTTAATATTGAACACGAAATTGCCTTTCATGGTAAATTGTACGATATAACCGGAAATGAAACCCTCCGAAAATTCCAGAGTATGTTGCTGCCTATATTCGATTTTGTGCACAACAGTGGCTTGCTTAAAAAGCAAGGGCAACTGCACAAGTTTGTCTCTCACAAAGGTTTGGTAGATATTTTAGAAAACGGATCGCCTGAGCTTTTCCGCAACGCGATGAGGAATCACCTCGAAAATCATTTTAACCGTCTTTTTGCGGAGGATTAACCCTAAAACCAGATCAAAATCAGCTTACTTATAAAAAAAATAAACAACTAATAATCAAACACTTATAAATATTTTAAAATTTTAATTAAAAAAATTTTAAAAATCTGTCCAATTTCCAGCCTTCGCGTGTCATTAGGTTTTAACAATCAAAATTTAAAACAAAATGGAAAAGAGAATTAATTTATTTGAACAAGGAATGAGCACGTTGAAACCATTATTTGTAATGGGACAGCAATTAAAAAAATCATCAATTGGTCCTACCATAATCGAACTGGTCGATTTCCGTGTATCGCAAATCAATGCCTGTGCCTTCTGCCTCGATATGCATTCGAAAGATGCCCGCGCCAACGGCGAAAC
This sequence comes from Pedobacter sp. HDW13, assembly GCF_011303555.1. Lineage (NCBI taxonomy): Bacteria > Pseudomonadati > Bacteroidota > Sphingobacteriia > Sphingobacteriales > Sphingobacteriaceae > Pedobacter > Pedobacter sp. HDW13. The sequence continues at coordinate 304,514 of NZ_CP049868.1, forward strand.
CGAGCAACGCCTTTACGGCTTAAGCGCCTGGAGAGAAGCCCCTTATTATACCGATCGCGAAAGAGCTGCATTGGCCTGGGCCGAAGCAGTTACCGCCAGCCATGTTACTGATGAAGTATATCAGGAAGCAGCAGCACATTTTACAGAGATAGAAATGATCGAACTTACCCTTTTGGTAACCAACATCAATACCTGGAACCGCTTAAATATCGCTTTCCCGAATGCTGTTGGCACCTACAAAGTTGGTATGTTTGGGTAGGAAGGAATTACTGAACTACCCTAAAGGTTGGTGTCTCCACCGACCTTTGCATGAAACAAAATGATTTGTAAACTTACAAAAAACATAACATGAACGAATTTTTATTGATCTTCCGAAGGGCCTTTACCCACGAAGATCAGCCCTCGCCTGAGATGCTTCAGGAATCAATTAAACAATGGCAGGATTGGTTTGGCGGTATCGCTGCACAAGATAAACTGGTTAGGCCATTACAACGCTGGGATCTGGAAGGCAGAGTAGTACATGCCGATAAAAATGTAATCAACGGCCCATATGCCGAAATTAAGGAATCGATTGGTGGTTTGGTGTTAATCAGAGCCAAAGACTATGATGAAGCGGCAGAAATTGCCAAGGACTGCCCGATATTAAAACTGGGTGGTAATGTGGAAATCAGAATGGCTGTTACACCAACGGCCTAACTGATATAACCAAAAAGCTTATCTTTAATCCATCCATGGAAGAGAGCGTACTTATACCACATTTATTCCGAACAGAGTATCGCAAAATTGTTTCGGTACTCTGTTACCGCTTCGGTATTGATCATATCGAAACAGCTGAAGATATTGTGAGCGACACTTTTTTAACAGCCACCGAAACGTGGAGCATGAAGGGGATTCCTGAAAATCCTACTGCCTGGCTGTACACTGTCGCCAAAAATAAAACCAAAAATTACCTCAGGCACCATGCTGTTTTCGAGCAAAAACTGGCTAAGCAGATCCAGATCGAAACAGAGACTGAGACAGAAATAGATCTCGATTTATCAGACAAAAACATCAACGATAGTCAGCTGGCCATGATGTTTACCATCTGTGCCCCTGTCGTTTCAAAAGAAGCCCAAATTGCATTGGCCCTGAACCTGTTGTGCGGTTTCGGTGTGCAGGAAATTGCCGATGGATTTTTAACAGGTAAGGATACCATTTACAAAAGGCTAAAACGGGCCAAAGAGAAACTGAAAGAGGCGGGTATTAAAATCGAACAGCCAAAAGTTTCTGCCATTAACCAAAGGCTTGAAACTGTACTCACCACGCTTTATTTGCTCTTCTCAGAAGGTTATTATTCGGTATCGAACGACGTTACCCTCCGCAAAGATGTTTGTGCAGAGGCTATGCGGTTAAATTACCTGTTAATCAGCAATCCCCTTACCGATTTACCTCCAGCCAATGCTTTGTTTGCACTCATGTGTTTCCACGCCTCCAGATTTGATGCGCGAGCAGATGCCGACGGCACCCCTATTTTATACGGAGACCAGGATGAGAAACTGTGGAACAAAGAACTGATTGAACAGGGTATTTATTACCTCAACCGCGCTTCGAAGGGCGATACCTTAACTAAATATCACCTCGAAGCAGCCATTGCCTACTGGCATACCCATAAAGCAGATCGCGCTGAAAAGTGGGAAAATATCCTCCAACTGTACAATCAGCTCCTTATTCTTGAATACTCTCCTATTATCGCCATGAACCGCACTTTTGCCCTGGCCAAAACCAATGGAAAAGCTGTCGCCATAGCAGAAGCAGAAAAGCTGAACCTAGACGATAATCACCTTTATTTTTCACTCCTGGGCAATCTGTACACTGGAATTGATGATCAAAAAGCTCTAAAGCATTTTAAAACTGCGATTGATTTGGCAGTTACTGCAGCCGATAAAAAAATGATTGATAAGAGTATTCAAAAACTAAGTATCAATTAAAAATGGCCTTAAAAACCTAAGCCATTTAAGCTTAAAGTTGGCTCAGCAAAAGTTGTACCGAGGCTCTCTTTTTATAATCGGGGTCAAAATGAATATATTTAATCTTCCCTGATTTATCGATAATATAGGTTGCCGGTACCGGAAGTGTATGCCTGCTATTGCCATTATTGGTTTCGAGATTTATTCCGTAACCTTTGTATTTTGTAAATGTAGCTTCATCCATCATAAAGTTTACACCATAAGCTGTCATAATGGTATCGTCTTTATCTTGCAGAATAGAAAAACCTGCATTAGTTTTTTTTATTGTTTTTGCTATATTTTCTTTGTTTTCGGGTGTTACACCAATCACATAAGCATCTTTGCTCGTTAACAGCTGTAAAGAATCCTGAAGTTCTTTAATGTGCTTATTGCAAAACGGGCACCATTGCCCACGATAAAAAAACAATACAACTGAACGGTGTGTTTTAAGTGCATTTTTTAGGCTCACTGTTTTACCGTTTTGATCTAGCCCACTAAACAGTGGTGCCTTTGAGCCAAGGGTTAAACCTTTTTGTGCTTTTACCTGCAAACACAGGGCTGTAATTAAGGCTATGGATAGTATAATTCTTTTCATAATATTAATAGTTTAAAGGCAGGAAAGATTTCCCCTTCCTGCCAAAGTTTTTACATTTTACTTTTCGACATTTTGTCTTTGGCCATTTTTGACTTTTCCATTTTAACCTTTTTCACTGAATCACCTTTCATTTTGCTCATTTTATCCTTTTCCATTTTGTCCATTTTCCTTTTACCCATTTTGTCTTGCTTCACTGAGGTCATTTTTTCTTTTTCCTGCAAAGGTTGGGTAGCAGCAAAAGCTGATGAATAAAGATTGGCTACAACTAAAGTAGCTACAAACAATTTTCCTGTCGATTTTAAAATTTGATTTTTCATGTTTTATGTGTTTTTACACCTTTGTCGGAGCAAAGTCAAATACCTTACAATAAAAATCAGTTTTTATTCATTTCTGCTTCCAGCTTTTTAACCAAATCATTTTTAAAAGTTTCATCCAACTTAAAACCATTTACCGGAAAACCCGTAAACAACCTGTTTATCAGCACACTTTGCTCTTGATAAAGCCTGCAGACCGAGCAGCCAGCCAAATGAACTTTTAACTGTACCGTTTCTGAAGCGGTAATTTTACCAGCCATTCTTTTTTCTATTAAAAAAGTAGCCTGCTTACAGTTGTAAATAATATTTTTTAGTGCATTAGTCATGTTAATTCCAGTTTTTTTCAAGGCAGTTCCGAAGGTTTAATTTTGTACGATGCATAATTACCCAAAAATTGGGCGAACTGAGTTTTAACTCGGCGCAAATGTGCTCCGATTCAAGGTCATCCATATGTTTCATGGCAAATACCGAAAACCATAAGCTGGGCAATTTGGCCAAACATGCATTTAAAATTTTACCGAGTTCTTTTAAAATCAATGGGTCGTGCGTTTCTAAGCCGAATGCCTTTGGCTTGAAATGCTCATTCCAATGGCCTGTTTCTGCATCAAAAAAAACGTTTTGCTCATTTTCGGCATTCGTTACTTTTAAAGTACCCGACAACTGCTTTCGGTAAAAATCGGCAATCTTGTTTTTAAGAATGGCCGTTAACCATGTTTTCTCATGACTGTTCCCTTCAAATTGACCTAAACGTTGCAAGGCAGCCAAAAAAGTATCCTGTACCAAATCTTTTGCTACATCTTCATCTCTTAATCTCGACATGGCAAAGCCATAAAGATAATCGGCATATTGTTCTACCCAGGTAATCGGATCAGAGCCGGTATACTTCTGATTAACATTGCGATCTATTTCTTTTTGCATGTTGTGTGTATCTAGCATAAATATACTGCTTAATCGCTTAGTCGGGTAAATCCGTATATCCTTACAAATATTTTATTTTTTTCTTGTAAGGATTAGCAGTTAAAAACGACCAAGCTTAAAAATTGGCACATCATAACTTACACTGTTCTATTTTTTCAAATCATTATGAAAGAAATTAAGGAAAAACACGCTTTGCTAATACGATGGACCCATTGGGTGAATTTCCCAGTATTGACCATCATGACCTGGAGCGGTTTATTGATTTATTGGGCAAACGATGCCTATGGGATTTCCGTTTTCGGTATTACGCTGATTAAATTTTTCCCAGAGTGGTTTTACAATTATTTTCATATTCCACAACGCCTGGCAGAAGGAATGGCATTTCACTTTCTTTTTATGTGGTTCTTCCTTATCAACGGACTGATTTATCTCTTATACACCTTTTTTTCTGGTTCATGGCGTGAGCTTTTACCCAATAAAAATTCGTTTAAAGAGGCCTGGTTAGTACTCTTGCACGATCTTCACCTCAGTAAAACCGTTCCACCCCAAAAAAAATACAACGCGGCCCAGCGCATTGCCTATTCGGCTATTATATTAATGGGTATTGGCTCTGCATTAACCGGTTTGGCTATTTACAAGCCTGTACAACTATATTGGCTATGTTGGTTATGCGGGGGTTACCATTTTGCAAGAATTATCCACTTTGCTTTAACCATCGGCTATGTGCTATTCTTTATCATTCATATTGTACAGGTAGTACTTTCCGGATGGAATAACTTCCGTGCCGTGGTTGCCGGTTTTGAAGTGATAGAAAAAAAGCCATTGTCCAAAAAAGAACAACCAATCCACCATAAACCAGAAAGTGATGAAGAAAGCAGATCATAAAAAGAAACTGAAAGCTCCATTAACCATTGAGCAAAAAATTAAACGCCGAAGTTTTATTTCATTCGGGACTTTTTTCGCTCTCGGTGGAGCTGCAACTTTAGGATGGAAATGGCTTTTAGATGCTCCAGAAGAAACACCTGGAGTTACCGCGGGTACAAGGGCACCATTACGAAGAGCGCTCAACAAAACAGAGCTTTTTTTCCGCAATTTGTTTAGCAACAATCATCTGGTTAAAACCTATCCAAAAGAACTGGCGGCCACCACGCCCAGGGTTAACAGCTTAATTGGGATTGAAGATGACAAAGATTTTGATATTAACGCATGGAAACTAATTGTTAAATGTACAAATGAGAAAAACCTAAACATCCGACTGGAAGAAATAAAGGCATTGCCCAAAACTGAAATTGTTTATGATTTTAAATGTGTAGAGGGCTGGGACGAAATCCAATACTGGGCAGGTGTAAAATTGAGTGATTTTTTAACACATTTTAAATTAGATGGTCAATCGCACATGCAGTATATGGGCTTAGAAACTCCAAATGGTGCTTATTATGTAGGACTAGAAAGAGAAAGCATACTTCATCCACAAACCTTACTTGCTTACGAAATGAACGGAAAAAGCCTAAGTATAGAACATGGTGCACCACTAAGGCTCATTGTACCAGTAAAATATGGCATTAAAAACTTAAAAAGAATAGGGCAAATATCATTTAGTAATAACAGGCCAAGGGATTACTGGGCAGAACAAGGCTACGATTATTATTCCGGATTATAAATTCGGGTTTTGAGAATGAGATTTAAATTAATATAAAAAAACAAAATGATTTAAAGTAATTTCTCCAGTCATCCGTCTACAGCATAAAATAAACCTAAATCTTGCTTTTATGATCTCTGTTTTCAAAACAAATGTATTCACAGATAACGAATTGAGTAAAATTAGTCCGTTACTGAACCGTTACTTTAAAGAAATTAAATGGAATATCGATTTGTGGGACAATGATAAAATCCTTCGTGTAGATTCGAACAAAGACTGGACAAAAGAAATTACCGAGGTGTTTAACAGCATCGGTTTAAACTGCATCCATCTCGAAGTTTTCCATTCCGATCCGTTTTAATCACAGTATAATAGCTTCCCTAACAACGGATTGTCATTTTCTACATTCTTTTGCCTGCATTTTCATTATTTTACAACAGATAATTCATAAATTAGCAGTAGCTAATGAAATATTTTAGCAATTCGCTACCATATTTTATCCCCCTAACCCGACATTGGCTTATAAACAACCGTATATTCGGCCCATTAATCAGGTTAAATTAAATAAACAAAAGGCAAATGATAAAAGATTCTTTTGGAAGGGTACATGATTATCTGCGGATATCGCTCACAGATAACTGCAATTTCCGCTGCTTTTATTGTATGCCCGAGGAAGAATACGACTTCACTCCTGCCTCGCGATTGATGCAAACGGACGAAATTATCCAGCTGGCAGAAGTTTTTGTAGCCAATGGGGTAAGAAAAATCAGGTTAACCGGTGGCGAGCCTTTAGTGCGTAAAGATGCTGCGCAAATTATTACCGCACTCGGGAAACTCCCTGTTGAGCTAACCATTACCACTAACGGAACGCGTATCGCCGAAATGCTGCCCGTTTTAATCGCAGCAGGTATTAAATCCATCAATATCAGTCTGGATACCTTGCAACCTGAAAAATTTTTCCTCATTACCCGGAGAGATGTATTTCACCAGGTAAGCAGCAATATCGAACTGCTTTTACAGCACAAAATCAAGGTAAAAATTAACATGGTGGTGATGAAAGGCCTCAATGATAACGAAATCATCGATTTTATCAGCTGGACCAAACACAACCCTATCCAGGTGCGGTTTATTGAGTTTATGCCTTTTAGCGGCAACAAATGGACCAGTAACAAAATGTTTTCTTTAGCCGAGATTTTAGCCATTATTGAAAAAGATTTCACGGCGCTACCACTAAAGGGCGAAGCACACGATACAGCCAAAAACTTTATGATACCCGGTCACGATGGCTCTTTCGCCGTAATTAGCACCATGACCAACCCATTTTGTGATACCTGTAACCGCATGCGACTAACCGCAGATGGCAAATTAAAAAACTGTCTCTTTTCGGATAGCGAAACCGATTTGCTTACAGCACTCAGAAAAAAAGAAGACGTACTCCCACTCATTGAAGCGTCTATTTGGAGCAAGAAAAAAGCCCTTGGCGGTCAATTGGTGCCTGATTTCGAAAAAATAGATGCGGCAACCATTCAAAACAGGAGTATGATTACCATTGGAGGATAAACTATTCATGATTAGCGTTAAAGCAGCAAAAGACCTCATTTCAGAAAATATTACACCCTTAACACCAGTTCTGATTCCGCTGAGCCAGGCTTCGGGCCATATTTTGGCTGCCGATGTTTATGCACATTTAGATATTCCTGCATTCAGACAATCATCAATGGATGGTTATGCGCTCAAATTTTCAGACGCTGAAAAAGAACTGCAACTGATTGGCGAAATGGCGGCTGGTACCCCAACAAATCTGACCATTAAAGAAGGAGAAACCAGCCGAATTTTTACCGGTGCCCCATTACCCGATGGAGCCGATACGGTGGTAATACAGGAAAAAATTACCCGTACAGGAGATAAAATTACTTTACAGGATGCTAATTTAAAGCCGGGCCTAAATGTACGCGCCATAGGTTCTGAAATTGCTTCAGGTGCATTGGCTATGAAAAAAGGCGACTTGTTGAACCCCGCTGCAGTAGGCTTTTTAGCAGGCATTGGTATTACCGAAGCCACAGTATTTCCTTTACCACAAATTGCCATTATTGTAACCGGTAAAGAATTGCAAAAACCCGGAGAAACACTTGCATTTGGCCAGGTTTACGAATCTAATTCCTATTCACTATCTGCCGCACTAAAGACAGAAGGCATAACCCATATTACGGTTTATGAGGCTGATGATGACCTGGATATCCTGCAAAATGTACTTCAAAAAGCATTGAACCACAACGATCTGGTGCTCTTAACTGGGGGCGTGAGTGTAGGCGATTATGATTTTGTAATTGAAGCCGCTACTCGTTGTGGGGTAAAACAGGTTTTCCACAAAGTAAAACAAAAACCAGGTAAACCGTTATACTTCGGCACATATATCTCGAAATTAATATTTGGCTTACCCGGCAATCCATCTTCGGTGTTAAGCTGTTATTACAACTATGTATTGCCTTCCATCAAGGCACTCACGCAAAAAAATAATTCGGTAACAGAAGTGCAGGCCATGCTTACCCATGCTTATACCAAACCTGCCGGACTTACCCATTTCCTTAAAGGCAAATACGAAAACGGAAAGGTTAGCCCCCTTGGCGCACAGGAATCGTACCGTTTGAGCTCCTTTGCCCAATCCAATTGTCTGATATGCCTTAACGAAACACAAGAAAATTTCGAAAAGGGAGAAACTGTAACCGTTCTGATTTTACCCCAATAACTATGCAAGAGAGCTTAATCCTTTTTTACTGTTTACTTTTTATCGTAGCCTTTTTATATGCCTCGGTAGGTCATGGTGGTGCGAGCGGCTATCTGGCATTAATGGCCATTTTTGCCATTTCGCCTGCCGTTATGAAACCAACAGCGCTGTTGCTTAACCTTTTTGTTTCATCTACCTCGTTTATTCAGTTTTACCGTGGTGGGCATTTTAAATGGAAAACCTTTTGGCCATTTGCCCTGGCCTCCATTCCCCTATCTTTTGTGGGCGGTATGATGGCAATTGAAAGTTCCATCTATAAAAAAATATTAGGGATACTCCTACTCATTCCGGTAATCCGTTTTTTCTTTTTTAAAAACACCGATCCCAAAGATTTTAAACCTTCAAACGTTCCTTTATCACTGGCCATTGGTGGCATTATCGGCCTGTTATCGGGTATGATTGGTATTGGTGGCGGCATTATCCTCTCGCCGATATTATTGTTGTTAAAATGGACCGATCAGAAACAAACCGCAGCCATTAGTGCAGCTTTCATTTTTGTAAATTCCGTTTCAGGTTTGGGTGGCCAGTTAATTAAAGGTTTTGAATTTAACAGCCATATGCTGGCTTATGTAGGTGTTGCCTTTGCAGGAGGGATATGCGGGGCTTATTTCGGAGCCCTAAAATTTCCTCAAACCGTATTAAAAAATGTACTGGCTTGTGTATTGGCCTTAGCCGCTTATAAACTGTTATTTACCCATGCTTAATATGAAATATTTATTTATCGCCTTACTATTTGCCACTTTTACAGCTAAAGCTCAGGAAAGCAAACAATTTACAATTGAAGGAAAAGTTAAAAACACTTTAACCGTTAACCTCTCTGATTTAAAACAATACCAAACCGTTAGTTTAGATAGTATTACTGTTTTTAACCACTTGATGCAGCGCAAAAGCAGTATCAAAAATGTTAAAGGGGTGTTGTTAAAAGATATTCTGGCCAAAGTAGAAATCGATACCGATTCGCCTAAAAAACTGAGTGAGTTTTATCTGGTATTTACCGCAACTGATAATTATAAGGTAGTATATTCATGGAACGAGATTTTTAACTCCCCAACCGGAAATCAGTTACTCGTTTTAACCAGTTATGATACCAATCCGGCCAAAGCCGAAAAAGGTAATATTGCCGTCATTACAGCGAGTGATTTTGCTACTGGCAGGCGATTTGTAAAAGGATTGAGTAAAATCAACATCTTACAGGTAAATTAGCCCCATGGAAATTGAAATCATCAGTTTTGGAAAGATTGCAGAATTTATAGGCAATCAAAAAATTGATATCGCTGAAATTGCCGATACCGATAAGTTAAAAATACATTTAGAAACGCTGTTTCCAAAGCTGAAAGATATTAAATACAAATTTGCGTTAAACAACCACCTGGTACAAGATAACAGCGCAATTAACCATAAAGATACATTGGCCATCATGCCGCCCTTTTCAGGAGGATAATAAGAAATGAGTGCAGAACGATACAACAGGCAGATTATTCTGAAAGGATTTGGCGAAGCGGCACAGCAGCAGCTGTTAAAAGCAAAGGTGCTGGTTATTGGCGCCGGTGGACTGGGCTGCCCGGCATTGCAGTACCTGGCGGCAGCAGGCATTGGCCATTTAGGGATTGTGGATGATGATACGGTATCGTTATCTAATCTCCACCGCCAGATCTTGTTTACCACTGCCGATATCGGAAAATTAAAAACCGAGATAGCTGCAAAAAGGTTGCAGGAAATGAATCCCCAGATTGGGATTGTTACGCACCCTATCCGGCTGCAGAAAGGCAATATCCTCAATATTTTATCCCGCTACGACTATATTCTGGATGGAACCGATAATTTTGAATCGAGGTACCTGATTAACGATGCCTGTGCCTTGCTGAGCAAACCTTTGATATTTGCAGCCGTTTCGGGTTTTGAAGGTCAGCTGGCCATATTTAATGCTGCTGATAATTTAGCCGGAAGTACCAATTACCGTGATATTTTTCCGGTACCACCAGGCAAGGGCGAAATTCCAAATTGTGCAGAAAATGGCGTTTTAGGAGTTCTACCGGGCATAATTGGCACAATGGCAGCAGCCGAAACGATTAAACTGATTACCAAAACGGGCGAGTCGCTGCGCAACAAAATACTTAATTACAATTTACTTACACACCAGCAATACATCATCAGCATCAGTCAGGCCAATAACTATATTTTGCCCAAAACCGTTGCTGAATTTTTAACTATGGAATATCAGGATACCTGCGAAGCTCCCACGGATACGAAGAAATAGATACAGCAACGCTTACCAAACTCAGGCAACAAGAATCGGTAATACTGATCGATGTACGCGAAAAACACGAAGTACCAGTACTGGATAAACAGATTTTCACACAGGTACCCATGTCTGAACTGGCTAACTTTATAACCAAAGGATTTTCGCAAAAACATGTGGTTTTAATTTGTCAGCACGGAATTAGAAGCGTTGCCGCCGCCGAAGCATTACAGGAGAAATTTGGTAATACTAAAAAAATATACAGCTTAAAAGGCGGAATTGTTAAATGGAGAGATTATTTTATCAGACCCTAACATGAGCGAAAAGAAGATCAAAAACATATTTGTACAGGGCAAAATAGATCCGGCCTTTATTGCCGATAGCATTGCAAAACACAGCTGTAAAACGGGTATTGGTGGCCACAGTATTTTCATGGGCCAGGTACGGAAAGATGAAATAGGTGGCAAACTTGTTTCGGCAATCGAATATACCACTTACGAACCCTTGCACTCGAAAAAATGCACGAGATAAGGGAAGCTGTTTTTACAAAATACCCGCTTAACTGTATGCACGTTTACCACAGTTTGGGTAACATTAAGGCTGGCGAAATCTGCCTGTTTGTATTTACCTCTTCTGCGCACCGCAAACCTGCAATTGATGCCTGTAGCGAAGTGGTGGAGCGCCTAAAAGCAGAGTTACCGGTGTGGGGTAAAGAAATATTTGAAGACGAAACCCACCAGTGGAAAGAAAATATTTAATATGGTTAACATCACAAAAAAATCAAACAGTTTAAGGATTGCCATTGCCTGTGCTACTGTAAAAGTATCGAAGCAGGAAACTATCGAAGCCATTGAGCAACGTAAAATACCCAAAGGCGATGTATTCGAATTTGCACGTGCTGCCGGACTGTTTGGCGTAAAAAAAACCAGTGATGTTATTCCCGATTGCCACCCGCTCCCGGTCGAGTATACGGCTATTACCTACGAGATCATCGATCTGGAGGTTGTCATTACCGTTGAAGTACATACCGTTTATAAAACCGGTGTTGAAGTTGAAGCCATGCATGGTGCTTCTGTGGCGGCATTAACCATGTACGATATGCTTAAGCCGATTGATAAAGGCATAGAAATAGCCAATATTAAGCTGCTTAAAAAATCGGGCGGCAAATCAGACCTTAAAAATGCACGGTTTCCTGAAATTAAGGCTGCAGTTGTGGTTTGCTCTGATTCGGTTTATGAGAACAAAGCGCAAGACAGCTCGGGCAAGGCCATTATTGCACGTCTCGAACAGTTTGGTATTGATACCGGGCAATATGAAATTGTACCGGATGATGTTAAAGCCATTGGCAATAAAGCCACTGAACTGAGCAATGCAGGCTACCAGTTGCTGATCTTTACCGGAGGCACCGGGCTCTCGCCACGTGATGTTACCCCCGATGCCATTTTGCCTTTAATTGGCCGGCCTATAGCGGGTATTATGGAAACTGCACGCCAGTACGGGCAAGAGCGTATGCCTTATGCGATGCTTTCCAGAGGCGTAGCGGGTTTTATTGGTCAAACGCTTGTACTCACCTTTCCAGGCTCCAAAAACGGTGTGGAAGAAAGTATGGATGTTTTATTTCCGCATGTTTTTCATTTGTTCAAAGTAATTAAGGGCGAAAAACATTAATGCGCTTAAATTTACCACCTAAGATACCTAAGTACATATAAGGGGCTATTTTAATATAGCGGATCGTCATTCCCGTGTAGGCGGGAATCGTAATGAAACATGTAAATGAGCTTAAAGCTTAAACGTTTGACCTTCAACCTTGTTCGGCGAACCCTAAAACTTCCACCTTAAACCTTAAGCAAGCTAGTACCCTCCTCATTACCAGACCATCTGTATTTTTATACAATAAATGTCTTAATCTTAATTCAATCTAAACAACATAATTCCCTTTTCTGATCAAAAATTAAGTCTTATTTTTGCCCACATGTCGGCTAAATACAGGGTTTTATACTTCTTCCAAAATTCAGAAACGGTTATCCTAGAAATACAACGTCTTGATTTACCTCCAAATGCAGATGCGGAGGCAACTTATCACTGGCTTTATTTTGATAAAATGACAGGCTCATTGATCAAATTATGGTTCCGTTCGCTTGATTCTTCTTCGGAGATAGAGGAACGTTATTTTGAACAGGGTTATCTAAAATTCAACAAAACAGAAGCCACATATATCGAAAAACACAATTCTTCCCAGCAGAAATTGAATAACATGGGCAACAGAAGTATAGAATACCCAATTCTTGAAATGCTCGAAAACTATTTAAAATAGCCCCATTTACGCCATTTCAGGAAGTTCAGCGGTTAAGCTGGCTTTGCTTAAAGGGTATCTGGATTGGTGAAAATTTTGAAGGGATACAGCAAAATCGGCATACCAATCCTGTTTATGCATTTCATCTAACAGTTGTGCACATGAACATACATCAGCATCGGCCTGATGAATGGCCTTAGCTACAAAAGCAACTACTTCCCATATGCCATCCATTAAAAAGAACCTGAATGCAGTCAAAATAGCCGACCACTGCACTTTTTTAGGATGAAGCAAGAAAAACCTGCAAACGGGACTACATAAACGCTTAAACGACATATAATCTTCTTCTGCCCCCTTAACATCCAATAAACCATCGCTGTATGGCAGGTGTATAATTTCCGTCGAAATTTTGTCAAGCCCGTGAGCATAAACACTCGAAGCGCAGATAGAAGATATGGATATAAGTGCAAGGTGATCGTAAATCTCGGGGTGCATTTTCAGCTTTCCGTTTCTTACAAATACGAGTCCTCCTTTTTTATTGGTAGCCTGCACATTCATAGCCGAAAGGCTTAGAAGCTCAAATTCTGTTGCAAAATTAAGCGCCATCACAAATTGAGCGGCTGCCATAAAAGTGCCTTCATCCAGACGTTTATTGTATGTGGCAGGCGTAGATGCTGAAAAAATAGAAAGTTGCAAAAATATTTAGTTTTTCTGGTTCCGGCCGACTGTATCGACAGTAACAAAAATAAAAATCCAATCCAGAAAACAACTATACAAAAGCCGCTAGAAAGTGTTAAAAAAGGTAATTCGTTAAAAATGAGCACGATTTTTTTTCAACCTCCCCTATTCATTTTCTGAACAACAATGGAGTGTGGCTACACTCAGGTGTATAGCAGTGGATTTAGGTAAAATCGAAAAATAAGGCAAAAAAAAAGCAGGACTAAATCCTGCTCAAAATCTTTTTAGGGGAAGAATTATACAACTCTTACTTTCACTGCATTAAGGCCTTTTTTGCCTTCTTGAACTTCGTATTCAACTGTATCATTTTCTCTGATTTCGTCAATCAGGCCTGATGCATGCACAAAAATCTCAGTTCCGCTTTCCTCTTTAATAAAGCCAAAGCCTTTTTCTGAGTTAAAAAATTTTACTGTTCCGTTTTTCATTATACTGGATGTTTTTAAATTTAAAGACCCAAAAATAGGATTAAAACCCAAAAACCAAAATTACAAGCAAATAAAATTGATAATAATGCGCAAAAAGTTTCACAACTGTAAAGTTTATCTTTACACCTTCGACTAAAAAATCAGCCTAATTGCATCCCAAAATAAGATTATCACGCCTTTCTTTGTGCAAGAGATGAATACCAATTAATTGGATGCGATCTTAAATTCATGCCATCACTTTCAATGTGATAAAGGATAATTGGCATGGTAAAATCGACAAAACGTTCAACCTGTCGCGAAAGTTTACCCAAAAAATCCATGCTGGATACGCCTTCTTTTAAATGAACATAGATTACACTTTTTGTTTTAAATTCAAAGCGCTCGACTATTCCGGGCCACTCTGTTTTTATCCTGCTTAAGAAAGCTTTGATTTTGGTTTCTTCTTTAAGTTTTTCCATAAGCTATCAGGTTTTTTTTATATATGCTAATTTAAAAAATTATCTGAATGGTGGTGAATTGTAACAGCACCTATACATTCAGTTTTCAAATTAAAACCTTTATCATTAAACCCAAAAATGTAGCAGAAATTGTGTGCCCACTTTATTTTTACAAAACCCTAATCGTTTCGATCGAAAGTAATACAACCAAGGGCCAGGGCTGCTTAACGTAGCTAAATCTGTAGAGATGAAAGATTATAAAAGCAATGTCGGGATGACGATTGCAGCACAAGCATTGTCATCCTGGGTAAAAACAGCTTTATTATTGCACAGCAACAATCTGCAAAGACTCGCTCTTTAAGGCTTTTCCCTTCACATTTAATTTTATCGATCCGCCTTTTTTATTGGCCTGTACCACCACTACCAGTTTACCGCTAAAAAGTTTCATAGTAGGTTTCTCGAACGACTCGAGCGAAGTTGCATCGCCATTACAAACAGCCTTAAATGCTCCTGCTCCGCTTACCTCAAAATTTAACTGATCGCTCGCCGTAGGGCATGGATTTCCATTTTTATCCACTATCGAAACGGTTACGAAAGATAAATCCTTACCATCTGCTTTTATTTCCTTTCTATCGGGTGTTAGCACAATTTTATAGGGTTTACCTGCCGTGGTGATTTGCTCTTCGGCTACCGGTTTTCCATTGCTATCCAAAGCAACTACTTTTAAAGTGCCTGGCTCGTACTTAACATCCATCCACATCAGGCGGTAACGGTTTTGAGGTGTAGATTTGTCTTTTTTACGCACACCAAGGCTTTTACCATTTAAAAAGAGCTCGGCACTATCGTAGCTGGTGTACACAAAAACCGGAGTGGTTTCTCCCTCTCTACCGGCCCAGTTCCAATGAGGTAACAAGTGCAGGGTTGGTTTTGTGGTATTCCAGCGGCTTCTGTACAAATAGTAACGGTCTTTAGGCAAACCTGCAAGGTCAGAAATCCCGAAATATGAACTTCTTGATGGCCAGCTGCTGTCGTAAGGCGTAGGTTCGCCCAGGTAATCGAAACCAGTCCAAACAAACTCTCCTATTACCCATGGTTTATCGTCTTGCAAAACAAAATCGTCATCAGGCACATTAGACCAGCTGCAATATTCCAAATCATAGGAAGAGGACTGAAAATCAGGATATTGTTTATCAAATCCTTTTACAACCGGAAATTTATATATCCCTCTTGAACTTACCGTTGATGCCGTTTCTGAGCCCAGGATAAATCCTTGTGGAAATACCTTATTTGCTTCTTCATAAAGATGTACGCGGTAATTTAAACCCGGAATATCCATCAATGCGCCAAAACCCGACTGCATGGTGGCTTTAACCTGATCCATACCCACTGTTACCGGCCGGGTAGGATCTTCGCGGTGGAAAATCTCCTGCAGCCATTTCGCTCTTTTTACTCCTTCTGCACCAAACTGGTCGGGCACTTCGTTACCCGAGCTCCACATTACAATACAAGCATGGTTTTTGGTTGCCTGCACCAGGTTAACAATATCTTTTTCTGCATCGGTATTGAAATACAGGTGATAACCGTTTTCTACCTTGGCTTTTGCCCATTCATCGAAACTTTCGGCCAGGAACATAAAACCCATTTCATCACAAAGCTCCAGTTGCTCGGGCGAAGGCATGTTGTGTGAGCTTCTGATGGCATCGCAACCCATTTCCTTTAAAATAGTGAGTTGTCTTTTAAGCGCGGCTGTATTAATGGCAGTACCCAGCGGCCCCAAATCGTGATGCAAACAAACCCCTTTAAACTTGCGCACTTTCCCGTTCAGGCTAAAGCCAAGGCCGGCAGTGTACTTAATTTCCCTGATCCCAAACCGGGTACGCACCACATCCTTAGGCACATTCCCCTCGTAGACCGTCGAAACCGCGGTGTACAGGTACGGGCTTTCGGGACTCCACAAATGTGGGTTTGTTACGGCTATATTTTGTTCTGCTTCGTTGCCAAAAATTGATTTAGCGGTATCAAGAGCCACCTGCTGGCCTAAGCTATCCAAAATCTGCGTAACCAAACGCAGGCCTTTGCCTGTTAACCTGGTCTTGATGTTCACCTTCGCAAATTCTTTTTTAATAACAGGTGTAGTTACGGTAATGCCCCATTGATCGACACTTTGATCTGATTTGATAATGAGGTGCACATTACGGTACAAACCAGCACCGGGGTACCAGCGCGATGATTTAGGCTTATTCTGCAAATGAATGGCTAATAGGTTATCGTTCGTTTTTAACGCATTGGTAATATCGATATAAAAATAGTTGTAACCATAATTCCACTGCCCTACCAGCTTTCCATTCAGGTACACACGTGGTTCGCTCATGGCACCATCAATCTGTAGTAAAACTTTTTGGTTTGGTTTAATTACCGGCAGATTGAGCTTTTTCCTGTACCAGCCCTCGCCAACGTAAGGCAAAGCACCAGTGCGGCCAGTTTTTTCAGTTGCCTTGGTTTCGTTATTCTGGGTAATTGCTGTTACCTGTTTATCAATTTCTTTATCAAACGGTCCGCTAATAGCCCAATCATGTGGTACACTTACTGTTTCCCAGCGCGTATCGTTAAAACCAGGTTCGGCCGCAGTGGGGAAATTCCCTTTAGAAAATTTCCAGCCCTCATCTAACAAAACCTCCGTTCGCTGTGCAAAAGCATTGATATAAAAAAGGTTAAGCACTAAAATGGTAAAAAATATTTTTCTTAAAAGGAACATGTATAGGGTAATTACTTTAAATAAATAGATGATTTTCTGTTCGCTAGTCGGGATTTAAAATCCCGTATTTAACTGATCCGGATTACAAATCCGGACCAACTTTATATTAAGGCAAAAATGCATCCATGGCAACGGTTGGTTTGCCCGTGTCATCAAAAGCGCCTAACTTATAGCCATTCCAGCTGTTGTATGATTGTGGTTCCCAATAAAAAACGCCGAGGCCTTTGTTGTTTGGCAGAGATTTATTTTTTGCCATTAAATCTTTAATAAAATCCTTACATACCGCAGCATCAGTAACGGGCATACCCAGCTCACAAATCATTACTTCCGATCCGTAACGCGAAACCATATCCGTCATGTTGGTTAAACACTGCGTATTTTTTGCCGGCCAATCGCTGGCTGAGGGATACATAGACATACCCACTACATCCCATTTGGCGCCATTATTTTTCAATCCATCAAAAATCCAGCGGAACAAGCCATTGTCATATCCGTTTGAAATGTGTACCACCACTTTAATGGCAGGATCTACGGCTTTAACCCCGTTATAACCAGAGCTTACGAGATCAGCAAAGTTTTTCATATTCACCGATGCTTTTCCGTCGTTCCATAGCATGCCATTGTTGGTTTCGTTGCCTACCTGCGCCCACTCGGGTACAATTTTATTGTTTTTTAAAACCGTTAATACCTCCACCGTATGGTTATACACTGAAGTTTTTAATGTGGCAAAATCCTGTGTTGCCCAGGCAGCTGGTTTATTTTGCTGGCCCGGATCGGCCCACGAATCGCTGTAATGGAAATCGATCAGCAAACGCATGTTAGCTGCCTTTGCCCGCTTCGCCTTAGCCAGCACATCGGCAGTATTGCAGTAACCCGATGCTGGATTTACCCAAACCCGTAAGCGAATGGTATTGATCCCTTTATCTTTCAGTATTTTGAATATATCCTGCTGTTCGCCTGCATTGTTGTAGAACTTTTTACCGGCAGCTTCCATTTCTGTAATCCAGCTTACATCGGCACCTTTGGCATAAGTTCCTACCGGATCGGGTGTGGGATAAAGCTGTGTTTCACCTTTAACCGTTTTTTTGCAGCTTACATTGGCTGTAATTAATAAGGCAATTAATGCAAAACATTTCATCTGTTTTATATTTTTTATCGTTAACATAATCATTTTATTTAACTGAATAGCTATAATTTCCATCTCCGGCGCTTAAATCTAAAGTAACCGTGTACACCCCGGTTTTGGCCACCGGAATATTGATACCGCCCCAGGTTGGTGCACCGGCATAAACCAATGCGCCAGTGGCATCTACTTTATAACTGATGTCGTAACCACCGTTACAGGTAAAAACAAATGTTTTTCCGGCGGTTAAAGCTACATTGGCCGCCCCCATTTACCGGTACCGGCGTTATAAACCATTGGGGTTGATGAAGTGCTCCATCCGTTATCATCGCCCGAAATAAAGAACTTAACAGGTGTATAGCTAATGGTTAAAGCGTCTACATCGGCATTTACCTTCATGTATGCTGGTGCTGGTGTAAGCCATAAATTACCTCCACCCAGGCTCATTGTAGTGGCTGAAGTACCCCAGCCATAAATTTTGCTAACATCTTTTGTCGATACCAGTTGAAACCCGTCTCCTCCCCAGCCATCGGCATTGGGCAGGTTCAGGTAACCTTCATATTTCGAATTGAATTTTGATGAGGTTAATAGCAAGCCATTGGTTCTTGTTGCTGGTGTTTTCCATGAATTACCTCCTTTAACCAGCAAGGCAGGATATTCGATTGTTGCCTTATAAGGGGTTAGGGTTAAAGCAGCGTAAATTGGTTTGATGCTTGATGCAGTTCCGGTGTTTTGAGTAACCTCTGCCTTTAAACGCACCGCCAAAGTACTTACCGTTCCGGTAGGCAGATTTAGCTGAACACCCGCAAGCGAATTTAAATCTGCACCTAAATAGGTTTTTTCAAATGTTCCGGCAGGTATTTTTACCACAATAGCATTGGCCCAGGCATTGGCACCAACGGTATCTGAAGGCAAATCGAACTCTAAAGAATAAGTAGGTATGATGCTTACACCAAAGTTAGCGGCCTTAAAATTAAAGGTAACTACTTTTTCGGCATCGTTTACCGCAGTTAAAACCACTGCAGAGGCAGAGCTTTTGAAAGCCAGCGCCGCTGAATTGGGCGGATTGACAATATTGGTGCTCGCTTCTTTTTTACAGGCAAACAAAATGCTGCCCAAAAGCAAGGTAATCGCAAATAGTTTAAATATCGTTTTCATGTTGTTAAAGCTGAATTAATAACCTGTATTTTGACGTAGATTTGGATTGGCTGAAAGATCAGTAGGTGGCAATGGATAAAGATTATACTTGCTGTTTACTGCAGTACCGGCTTTAACACCGCCCTTCCAGGCCCACAAATAAGCAGCGGTAGTAAATTTTCCAAAGCGGATCAAATCTGTCCTTCGCGAAGCTTCGTACCAAAGCTCACGTCCACGTTCATCCAGGATAAAATCGGTGGTTAAAGCACTCGAGCTAATGTTACCTGCTGTACTGCCATTGTAGGCGCGGGTACGCAATTTGTTCACATAATCTAACACAGTAGCTAAACTACCACCCGATCCACCACGCAACACAGCTTCTGCATAGGTTAAATAGGTTTCGCCCAGGCGAAAAAGCGGGAAATCGATATCAGAAAAATCTTTGGCCACATCCTGGTGCGGTGCAGGTCCACCCGAACGGGTTTTATTGCGGTATTTCGTACTCGAATAACCATCGGTAGAGGTATAAAGATCGTTTATCTCCATGTTCTGTCCCGACATGTAAAACTGTGCCCTGGTATCGGTTGCACCTGTTTTATCGGCAAAAAGATTTACAAACTGCTGGGTAATGCGTAAACCGCCCCAGTTACCGTTAGAACCTGAAACATCAGCTGGTACCCCTGCAGGACCATGCATTAAATAAGTTGTACCGCCATAATTCTGGGTATTGGTACCGTCATAATTAATTGTAAAAATATTTTCGTCGGTATTTAAGTGGTTATCGGCAATGGTTAGTTCGCGGTAATTGCCATGCAAAGTATAACCCGCAGCAGTAATTTTATTGCAATAGGTAATGGCATCGGTATATCTGGCTGTACCGGTGTACACTTCGGCATTGAGGTAAATCCGGCTCAATAAAGCCCAGTCTGCAGCTCTATCAGCCCTACCATACTCGTTGGCTTTTGGTGCGCTTAGTTCATTTTCTATCGCTTTTAGTTCCGTTTCTACATAAGTAAACAAATCTTTACGCTGAATTTGCTTCGGAAGATCTTTCCCGCCAATTTCAGTGGTTTCAGTTACCAATGGTGGATTTCCGTAAATATCCATTAGCACCGCATATTGGTAAGCCCTGATAAATCGCGCTTCGGCCCTGAATTTACGCACCTGGTCTGCATCAGCTCCCACTATGCCCCGTTTACTCAGGTTATCATCAGAAGATTGATTAATAAAATCATTGCACAAGGTAATCTGGAAGAAAGAACGGTAATACAATCCATTGATGATGGAATTGATTGACGACCAGCTCAGCTCGTGCAATCCCTGAATGCCCGCATCGTTTTTCCACGACCACACGGCTTCATCGGTAGTTAATTCCTGTAAGTTCCAGTACAGCCTTAAAAAATCAGAGTTCCCTTCATCTTTAATAATTTCTGATGGAATATCTGGCTGGCCAACAGATGCATTTCCTGTAAGGGCAAAAGCACCATAAACTTTAGCCAGCGCCTGCTTGTAACCTGCAGCTGTAGTATAAACCTTATCAGCCGTTAAGTCGTTAGTTGGCGTAAGATCTAACTTGTTACATGCTACCATTAAAACAGATACCACACAAGCCAATGCACTTAATTGTAAAACACGTAGTTTCATATATTTTTTGATTAAACAGTTCATCGTTTAGTAATTAAGGTTTAAACCTAAAGAGAATACGCGGGGTCTTGGATAGATGTTGTTATCTACACCAGAAGCTACTTCAGGATCAAGTCCTTTGTATTTGGTTACTACAAAAACATTCTGCACACTGCCAGTAAGCTGCAGGCTGGCTTTGCTTTTAAACAGCTGACCAAACGAATAACCCAGGTTTACGTTATCCATCCGCAGGAACGCGGCATTTTGCACATAATAATCGCTCAACAACTGTTGCCCTTTAAAATTGGTTGTCAGGTAGTTCGGCGATCCGTTTAAGATAATGGCTGTACCTAAAATCTGCGTCAGGTTGCCACTCTGGCTAAAATTATTGTTGTACACGTAATTGCCCAGGTTAGCCCTTAAGGTGAATGATAAGTTCCATTTTTTATAGCTAAGATTATTGCTAAAGCCTAAAAATACTTTCGGATCGGCTTGTTTGCCCTTCTTAAAATCGCTCGGACTGATAATACCATCGCCATTCTGATCAACATACACCCCTTCAATTGGGTTGCCCGCCTGATCGTACACTTGCTCGAAAAGGTTAAAGGTATTTTTTGGTCCGCCAACGGCATTAATGAAGGCATTTTGTCCACCTACACCACCTGCAATGGTACCGCTCGGGAAGCCTGCGTAATTCGGATCGTTTGGCACCACCGTTAAATTGGTGATGGTGTTTTTATTATAGGTAGCATTGAAGCTGAAATTCCAATCGAAATCTTTTGCTTTAACGGGATTAAAATTCAAGGTAAGCTCTACCCCTTCATTTTTCATATCGCCTACATTCACAACTGCTGTGGCAGCAAAATTGGTTCCTGCGGGTTGTGGAATTCTGTTTAGTAAATCGCTGGTTTTTTTCTGGTAAACGTCCAGACTACCAGTAATCCGGTTATCGAAAAGGCCAAAATCTAAACCAATATTCGCGGTTGCAGTTTCTTCCCATTTAATATTGGCAATGTAGGCACTTGGGCGGTACATCTGATAAAAAGTATTGCCAAACTGATATTGGGCATTTAGCGAGCTCAAACCGTAAGTAGACAAATAGCCATAGTTATCAATACCATCCTGTTGACCGGTAATACCATAACTGGCGCGTAGTTTCATTGCCGAAATGGCTTTAATATCTTTTAAAAACGATTCGTTTTTAACGGTCCACGCCAATGCTACGGAAGGAAAAAGACCATACTTATAGGCTGGGCCAAAACGCGATGAGCCATCTCGGCGTACCGTTGCGGTCAACAGAAAACGTTCATCGTAATTGTAATTTAACCTCCCGAAATAAGAGATTAAGCGGTACTGAGGCTTATTAAACGCAAAGGCAGGATCCGAATTGGGCACTTTATTGCCATTGGCATCGAAACTTGGGTAAAAATATTGCGTGGTTAAATAATCGTTATAAGAATAACCGGCAGTAACGTCTATCCTGCTTTTTATCGATTTAAATTCTTTGATGTAGTTGAGGTAAAAATCAACAACAGTGTTTCTCCTATTTGTTTTGTATTGATTATTCACCCCGTTACTTAAAATAGATTCTGCAGCATTCGGATCTACATAAACAGTTCCTTTACCCGAAGCTACATCGTAACCAGCATTAAAATTGGCATGCAATTCGGGCAAAAAGTGAAATTGATAATCCAGCTGAATATTGCCGATACTGCGCAAAGGTTTAGCACGGTCTTCGCGTTGCTCGAGTAATCCCACAGGGTTACGCCCTACCAAATTAACCAAACCAGTTGGTGTTGTCGGGTCGAGCCATTCCCAATAGCCGTTGTAATCTGCACGGTTGGTATAAGTAGCCTGCGTAGGGTCGAAACTTACAGCACCACCAATAGCGGATGAATTGGCAAAACGGGTTTTCTGCATGCTTCCTTTCAGATTGATATCAACTTTTAAATGGTTATCAAAAAAGCGCGGATTGAGTACAAATGCTGCCGATCTTTTTTCCAGCTGATCGGTTCTTAATATGCCGCTTTGGTTCTGATAACCGACAGACAAGCGATAAGGCAATTTTTTAATCCCCCGCTAATGCTGATGTTGTTATCGGTAGAAATCCCATCCTGATAGATCAGGTCCTGCCAGTTGGTATTAAAACCACCCAATTGAGCTTTCTGTGCCGCAGTGCCATTAGCATTCACAATCGATCTGATCTGATCTGCACTCAGCACATCGAGCTGCTTAACAATTTTCGAAATAGAATTAACCGAATTGAAACTTACCTTTAAACCATCACCCAATCCCTTTTTTGTAGTGATGATAATAACACCATTTGCGGCCCTGGCACCATAAATAGCAGCTGCTGAAGCATCTTTCAAAACTGTAAATGTTTCAATATCGTTCGGATTAATAAAGCTAAGCGGATTGGACGCACCTGAAACGCCGCCATTTTCTAACGGAACACCATCAATTACGAATAAAGGATCGTTACTGGCGTTGAGCGAAGAACCTCCACGAATACGAATAGTGCTTCCACTGCCCGGTTGGCCACTGTTAGAAGTAATGGCTACACCCGAAACTTTACCCGATAACATTTGCTCGGGTGTGGTAATACTTCCTTTCTGGAAATCCTTTACCCCTACAACTGCTACAGAGCCTGTAAGGTCTTGCTTTCGGGTGGTTCCGTAACCTACTACCACCACATCGTTTAATGTTGCCGCATCTTCGGTTAAGGTAACGGTAAAATTAGTGGTTTTAGTAACCTGGATTTCTCTGGTTTGGTAGCCTACAGAAGTAAACTCCAGTATACCTGCCTTTGCCGGAATCTTAATACTGAAATTACCCTGTGCATCGGTTGATGTGGCAATTGCTGTACCTTTTAAACGGATACTTACGCCAGGCATGCCTAAATTATCGGGTGCCGATTTTACAACACCGGTAATGGTAGCCTGCTGTGCAAAAAGATATCCGTTTGTAAAAATCAACAGTAAAAGCATTAAGATTCGCTTGTTACTCCTGAAGAAAGATGTAAAATTGTGCATAGAATATTATGGTTAGAATTATACCTACAAAAGAACACTATATGCCCCAATTGGCTTTGTGCTATCGTTCATATCTTTTGTGCTAATCGACATATTATATTCATTTAAGGCATTTAAAACAGGTTTTGAGAGATTTTTTATAGAAGATCACCTTACCCAAATCCGCCATTCCCGTGAAAACAGGAATCGTAATGCACCATACCAGAATAGCCAAAGCATTAGGATTCCCAGGCAAGCTGGGGAGGTCGGATTCTTTATAACGAATCCCTATAGAAAATCACCCTACCCCGATCCGTCATTCCCGTAAAAACGGGAATCCTAAAGCATTATACTAGCATAGCCAAAGCATTAGGATTCCCAGGCAAGCTGGGAAGGACCGTTTTCTTAAATGAATAGGTTCGTGAAAAATAAATTATATTTACCGCTTCAGAAACCGTCTGACCGAACACCGAATGACTGCACTAATTAAAACCATTTTCTTCTTTATTTTGATTTTATCACTGGGAAACGTGCAGGCCCAGAATTTAAAATTTAAACATGTAAGTGTAGAAGATGGCTTATCGAATAGCACCATCGAATGCATTTTTCAGGATCACCGGGGCTTTATCTGGTTTGGTACACGCGATGGGCTAAACAAATATGATGGCGGCCAGATTACTTACTACAAACACAGTAATGACACCAACAGCCTTAGCGATAATTTCATCAGATGTATATTTGAAGATAAAAACCATACCCTCTGGGTGGGAACCTCCGATGGCTTAAATAGGTTTAATGCCGAGCAAAATAATTTTACCACTTACCGCACTAACGAAAAAAATGTTTTAACCAACAACTTCATTACCTCGGTTAAAGAAACCAGTAAAGGAATTTTAGTGAGTACTTATGGCAGCGGCCTTAACCTACTCAATGTAGCAAAGAACAGTTTTAGCAGATATCCATTTAAATCGACCGCTAAAGCGAGTCGAAAAGATTATATTAACGACCTTTATAGCGACACCAATGGAAATATCTGGATGGCAACCGATGCCGGCATCCATGTTTTAAACCTTAAATCAGGTATATCGAGCCCAATAGACGGTTTAGAAAACAAAGTATTCAGGGCCATAAAAAAAGCAGCTGATAGTTCTTTTTGGCTGGCAACAGAAGAAAGCGGGTTGATCCATTACAACCCTCAAAATAATTTAATAAAAACTTACCAGCACCAGGAAACCAGCAAAAACAGTTTAGGGAGTGATCTGGTTAGGGCAATTGCTTTCGACAGGCAAAACAACATCTGGATTGGCGGCATTAATGGTGGTTTAGATCATCTGGACCCAAAAACAGAAACTTTTACCCATTACCAAAACGAACCTGGCAACGCCTTCAGCTTATCGCAACGCACAGTTTCGGCCCTCTTTATCGATCGGCAGGAAAATTTGTGGATTGGTACCCACCGCGGAGGTGTAAACCTGTATAGTCCGCAGGCTGACAAGTTTAAACTGGTACGCCAGGAACACAATAAAAACAGTTTAAGCTACAATGATGTAAAGGCTTTTCACGAAGACAGGGCCGGCAATATTTACATTGGTACTGATGGTGGCGGGCTCGACATCTACAATAAAGCAAACAAAACTTTTTCCCATTATCGCTATAATCCATTTAATGCCAGCACTATTGGAGCCGACGCTGTGCTCGATATCACCGAAAGCCAGAATGGTACTATATTAATTGGCACCTGGGCAGGTGGACTGAACCTGATGCGTGGCGATGGCACTTTTACGCGTTTTAACCATAATCCAGCCAATTCGGCTTCTATCTCGTCAGATTATGTGCAGAAATCGTTTGAAGACAGCAATAAAAACATCTGGATAGGCACTTATTATGGTGGACTTAACCTTTTCGACCTGCAAACCAGACAATTTAAGCGAATAGAAAAAGGCCGGAATGGTACCCAGCTTATCGGAAACAATGTGGTTTCGATTAATGAAGACCACTACAAAAACCTGTGGATTGGTACCGATGATGGCGGATTAAACTGCTACAACTTAAACACACAGGTATTTACACATTATTTTATGGGCAGTGGTAAAAGGCCCGATTTACGTGTAATCTTTATCGATAGCAAAGGAAATTTGTGGATTGGACAAGCGGGTTTATACCGCTTTAATCGCAGCCAGAATAAATTCGAACTATATACCACTAAAGCAGGCCTCTCTACCGAATTTATTAAAGGAATAACAGAGGATGCCAAGGGCAATTTTTGGATTTCGACAGCAAAAGGGCTTACCCAATTTAACCCGCAAAACCATAGTTATAAAAAATACAATACCGGCGACGGCTTGCAGGGCCTCGAATTTGAAGCCAATGCTTATTTAAAAACCAAAAGCGGCGAAATGTTTTTTGGAGGCACCAATGGCTTTAATTCGTTTTTACCTGACGACATTAAAACCAATAAATTTATTCCGCCTGTTTACCTCACCGAATTCCGGATTTTTAACCAGCAGATTTTACCCAATATACCAGGATCGGTACTCGAAAACGAAATCAGCTATACCAAAGAAATCCATCTCGACTACGATCAGGCTACCATATCTTTCCGCTTTGCAAGCCTAAATTATGTAGCCAACGAGAATAATAATTACGCCTATAAACTTGAAGGCGAAGACGAAAACTGGATCAATGTAGGCAATGCAAAACAAGCATTTTATACTAACCTCGATCCCGGAACCTATACTTTCAATGTACGGGCATCCAATAACGACAATGTATGGAACAATACAGGTACTGCGGTAAAAATTGTAATATCGCCACCTTTTTGGGCCACTTGGTGGTTTAGGTTACTGGTTATAGCCACTACCCTGTATCTCACTTATGCTGCATTAAGCTTTAAACGAAGGCTCGAGATCAGAAAAATCGAAGAAGAAAAAAGGGAGGAAATGCATCAAACCCAGCTCCAGTTCTTTACTAATATTTCGCATGAATTCCGCACCCCACTTTCGTTAATACTCGGGCCAATAGAGCGTTTACTGAAAGAAGATACACAGGAAAGTTTCCAAAATTATTACCAAACCATACACCGCAACGCTAACCGCTTGTTAAGGTTGATAAACGAGTTGATGGATTTTAGAAAAACAGCTTCAGGAGCTTTAAAACTAAATGTAATTAACGGTAATCTGAGTTTGTTTATCGATGAGCTTGCTGAAGAATTTTCAGAAATGGCAGCCGAAAAAGCAATCCGTTTTACGGTAGAAAAGGAAAGCCTGCCAGCCAATATCTGGTTCGACAGGCAGGTAATCGAGAAAATTATTCTCAACCTGATCAACAATTCGCTTAAATATACCAAATCTGGCGGTACGCTCAAGCTTCAGATTTTTACAGGTGAAGCAGCTTTAAAACCGACTTTTGAAAACCAACTGGTTGTAAAAAGCGAGTACCAAGCCAGTGCGTATATCTATATGCGTGTAATAGATAGCGGTATTGGCATTTCGAAAAGCTCTATCCAGCATTTGTTTGAGCGTTATTACCGCATTACTGAAACACATTTAGGCTCGGGTGTTGGCCTTGCCTTTGTAAAGAGCTTAACCCTCTTGCATAAAGGATTAATACAGGTATCGAGCGAGCGCAATGAGGGAACAGAAATTATAATTGGCATTCCATACAACCAGGAAGATTACAGTCCGGCAGAACAGTTTAGTCAGCATACAGAAGCGGGTGGTACCCGTTTAGAAAGCATCAGCTACCGCTCGGAAACAGAAATGCCTATACAAAACACAGTCAGCCCAGCAGCCGGTACCGAAACCCGCATTCTAATTGTAGATGATAACGACGAGCTGAGAACATTTTTAAAAGATACTTTAAGTCCGGTTTATCAGATTAGTGAAGCCATTGATGGCCATACAGGACTGGAGCAAGCCCGGAAAGAGCTGCCCGACTTAATCATCAGCGATGTGATGATGCCCGGAATGAACGGAACAGAATTTTGCCGTTTAATTAAGGATGATATTGAAACCAGCCATATCCCTTTTTTAATGCTTACCGCCAAAAATAGTTTAGAAGCCGAAATTGAAGGTGCAACATCAGGCGCAGACATGTATTTTACCAAACCCATCAATATTAATCTGCTTCAGTTAACTATCAAAAATATTTTTGAGCAGCGACAAAAACTGAAAGACCATTATTTAAAACATAAAGATACCGAACCCAAAACACTGGCCCATTCGGAAAAAGACAAGGCCTTTTTAACCAAATTACTGGCCATTATCGATGCTGAAATGATTAATCCTGAAATGGATATAGATTATTTGTGTAAGGAAATTGGCATGAGCAGAACCAAACTTTATCAAAAAATTAAATCAATTACCGGGCAATCCATCGGAGAGTTTGTAAGATCGGCAAGGCTTAGAAAAGCCATCGAAATTATGAAGACTGAAGATGTACTGATGACTGAAGTAATGTACCGTATAGGGATACAAACCCAATCGTACTTTACAAAGGCATTTAAAAAAGAGTTTGGGGTTACCCCAACGGGGTATTTGCAGAATTTAAAATCGTAGCTGACTGTAAAAAGTAAAAAAGCCCTTCAATCCTGAGAGGGCTTTTTCATAGTCGTCTATCCCTATAAGTAGGAACCCAAAACTAATTAATGCGTTTAATATTTTTGACTTCTGAATAAACTGAACAGAAAAAAATTTCTGCTAACGTTTACGGAATTTTATGCGTTCTAATACATTATAGCACTATTTAAAGCCACTACTCTACTCCTCTAGCATTTACATGTATGGTATAAATCGATTTCGAAGCCGTTATAAAAAGTATGTTTCTTTGCTTTCCACCAAAACAAATGTTGCCGCACCACTCCTCAGGTATATTAATATGGCCAATTTGTTCGCCATTTGGCTTGTAAATATTTACGCCTTTACCGGTTACATAAATATTGCCTTCGGTATCGAGCGTCATGCCGTCAGAATGTTGGTTTAAAATTAACGTTTGACCGGTTAATGATGCATCGGGTTCAATATTGTAACGGTAAGTTTTATTGGCTTTCATATCGGCCACGTACAAAAACTTGCCATCTGGTGTACCCACAATTCCATTCGGTTTTAATACATTATCGGCAACAACAATGGCTGTTTTCTTGCCTTTTGGTAGATAATAAACCCTTTGAGGTTCAATTTCAGGCGATTTCCGTGTCCAGTAATCACGCTGGTAATAAGGATCGGTAAAGTAAATGCCGCCTCTGGCATCCAACCAAATATCATTGGGGCCATTTACCTTCTTACCCTCAAAATCGCTAAAAAGCACCGTAACCTTTTTATTTTTATCTATCTTCCAGATTTCGTTGTGCTCATCGGCGCAAACAATCAGGTTACCCCTCTTATCAAAATAAGTTCCGTTGGTCCTACCCGATTTGTCCATGTACATGCTCAGTTTGCCATCCGTACCATATTTCCAGATTTTATCATTCGGTTGATCGGTAAAAAAAACATTGCCTTGCTTATCTACCGAAGCACCTTCGGTAAATTTAAACTGCGAAGAAACAAGCTTTAGGCTGTCCTGAACAAAAATCTGCTGCTTTGCACTTTGCGCAACTGCTGCTACACTAATGACAGAAAATGCCAGAGCGAAAAAATATTTTTTCATTGATGATGATTTGATTTCCAGACCTTACAGGTTATTAAAACCTGTAAGGTCTATAAAAATATTAACTTACCCGCTTTCCTTTGAGTAACATATTTAATGCATCGTTAAGCGTACCGGCCTTTTGCACCTCGCCTTCATTCACAAAATAAATTTCATCAGCATTTTCGATCGTATTTAAACGGTGTGCGATAATTACCAATGTGGTTTCTTTTGATAATTTATTTAAAATATCGCTCAAAAGTTGCTCAGTAATGGTATCGATATTTGCTGTGGCTTCGTCTAAGATCAGCAACTCTGGATTGCGCAAAACTGCACGCATAAAGGCTATCAATTGCTTTTGGCCCAGACTTATACTATCCGATAGGGAGTTAATTGGTGTATTCAACCCCTCGTCAAAAATGGCCAGGAGGGCATTTAAATTGGCTCCTTCAATTATTTTTTCGAGCTCCCCATCACTTACATTCTGGTACTGGCTGTTGCCGTAAAGGATATTTTCTTTCACCGTTCCGGTAAATAAGAATGGTTCCTGTAAAATAAAACCAATTTTCTGTGTTCGCTCTGCAGCCGAAAATGAACGGATATCTTTGCCATTTAACAGCACAGTTCCTTTGGTAGAATCGTATAAACGCGAAATTAACGAGGCCGTAGTGGTTTTACCGCCACCAGTTGGGCCGATTAAAGCATAGGTTTTGCCTTTCTCAAATTTGAGGTTAATGTTGTGCAAAATCTCTTTCGATTCATCGTAAGAGAAATGCACGTTTCTAAATTCCAGTAAAGCATCACCGTTAACAGTTCCTTTATCTTCGATCTGCTTTAAATCACTTTCGAGCATTAAAATCTGCGAAATACGATCCCAACTGGCCATCGCTACCTGAAAGCTCGTCCATAGGGCTGCCAGTTGCCTTAATGGATTATAAAAGTTGGTGGTGTAGGCAATATAACTCACCAATAAACCCAGCGTAAAACTTCCGGTCGAAATTAAATAAATACCAAATAACAACGTAATCAGCTGTGCAGTGCTCGACAACAAACCATAAACAGGTACAAAAATATTATTGGCTAAACCTGCTCCAATAGCAGTTTTATAGTTTTCTTTATTGGCCTCATCAAAACGTTTTCTGAAATAATCGCGCCGGTTAAAAGCAATAATTACCTTAAAATTGTTCAGGCTTTCCTGAATTTCGGCACTCATACCGCCTACACTTTTTAAATTTTTGGCATTCCGTCTTTTTACCCAGGGTGATAACACCACCGTAAAAAGAACAATCCCTACTGCGGGCGAAAGTGTTGCTGCACCCAATTCGATGTTGATGGACAGCAGAAAAATACCCGCACCAATCATCGTTGCAATACTGCTGATAAACTGCATCAGCGACTGCGAAAAAAACTGATTTACTTTATCGGTATCGTTATTTACCCTCGAAATGAGATCGCCTGCCTTGTTTTGGTTAAAAAATGAAACCGGAAATTCCTGTAATTTATTAAAAATAGCATTACGTAAAGTGTACAACATCCGCTGGCCTACACCGCCCATCAATTTTGTTTGGGTGTAGCCTGTAACCATTGCAACCATATACATGGCCAGCAAAATGCCTCCAAAAACGAGTACGCCATGAAATTGTTTGGTGCGGATGTAAGTATCAACCGTATGGCCTACCAGCAATGGTCCCAGCAGCAGCAAACCCGAGTTAATTAAAATAATAACAAGCGCCAGCCAAAGGTTTCTACGCTCTGCCGAGATCAGTTTAAGCAGGCTATTAAGCGATTTAAAGGTCGATTGCTTCTCGCGCTTTTCGCTAAGCTGATTAAGATTGTAGTTCATAATTACTGGTGCTCTGTTGTGAATTGTAAATCTGAACGTACTCAGGACTGCTTTTCAGTAGTTCCTGATGAGTTCCTTCTGCAATAATTTCGCCCTGCATCAGCAAGATTACTTTATCATAATGTTCAACAGAAGCTATTTTTTGAGTAACTGAGATAAGGGTTAAACCGGGATAATTTTGCTGGATATTTTCTAAAATCCGCTTTTCGGTATTGGTATCTACCCGGGCAGTAAAATCATCGAGCAGCAATACCTTAGGATTAAGTGCCAATGCCCTCGCCAGCATAATACGTTGTTTTTGTCCGCCTGATAGACTACTGCCCCGTTCGGAAATAATCGTGTTTAACTGATCGGGCAATGCCTCTACAAAATCTTTAAGTTCGGCAGTAGCAATGGCTTTAGCTAAAAACTCATCGGTAACGGTATCGCTAAAGGCAATATTTTCGCGGATACTCATGTTAAACATAATGCTATCCTGAAAAACAAAGCCTACCTGCTTGTGAAACTCTTCCTGGTTGTAGTTTTTAATTTCATGGCCATCAAAAAGCACTTCGCCACTTCCGGGTTCAATTAAACCTGTTAAAATATATAGTAACTGTGTTTTCCCAGCCGCTGTAGGACCAATAATAGCCGTTTTGGAGCCCGCTTTGGCAGAAAATGAAACGGACTTTAAAATGGGTTTCTGCCCAAAATTTAAAGTAATATTTTTGCCCTCTACTTCGCCTGAAAGTGTGGTGGTTAATGTACCCGGATGATTAATTTCTGCAGCATTTAATACAGTTTCAATGCGCTGATAAGAGGCTGTGGCTTGGGCAATAACATTACTCATGAAGCCAATAACCAAAATAGGAAAGATAATTAGCGACAGGTAACTGCTAAAAGCGGCAAACTCGCCCAGGCTCATTGAACCGGTGATTACAAAATGCCCGCCTAAAACCAGAATGCATAAACCCGATAAGTTAGAAACGAATATGATAATTGGAATTAATCCGGCAAACAGGCGCAGGATGGAAAGTCCTAAGTCCCTCGCTTTGGCATTTGCATCTAAAAACTTATTGTATTCAAGCTGTTGCGAGTTAATTACGCGGATTAAAGCAGAGCCTAAAATGCTTTCGCTAATTACCTTGTTTAACCAGTCGATTACTTCCCTGCTCTTTTTAAAAAGCACCCGTACTTTGCTCAGTACGAAGAAAAACGCTCCGCCTATAATTGGTACAATAGCAATAACACATAATGCCAGTTTCCAGTTGATGATTAAAAGCAGAATGCTGGCACCAACTATTAAAAAAATAGAAGAACAGATGGAAACAATGGCCTGGGAAACGAACATTTTAATCGAATCGGCATCGGCAGTAAGATTGGTTAATAATTTTGAGGGGTTAGCCTGAATGATGTAAGCATGGCTCTGTCTCGAAATCTGATCAGAAAGCTTTGTCCTTAAATCGCGGGCAACCCTTTCTGATGCATAGGTTTGTACAATACTCTGTAAATAAGTAAAGATAAAAACCAGTACAATGGCACCGGCAAATTGAATCAGGATCGGTTGGAGGTGAAATGTATTATTAGTGTAAGCGTCGATTCCGTGTGCAATGATTTTAGGTAAGAGCAGGTTTATACCATTACTTAACAGGGCAAACAGGATCAGCATTAATATTAAGCCCCTGTAATTTCCTAATAAACTAAAAATACTGGGCTTTTTGACTGCTTTGGGTTTTTCCATTCAACGAAGTACCTTAAATTGTGGTGTTCAAATTTAACCCAATTATTTGACAAGAAATGATTAAATCAGTAAATTATTGAATGGGTGAATGCGCTAAGTGATTGAAGGATTGAATGAGCGAATGTCTATGAAATCCCGCATTCAATCCCTCCTCATTCAATCCTTCAATAATTCATATATTTAAATCGGACTTAGCCTTTAAAGATTGTTACCTTTGCAACGCAAAAGCCATTGAAGAAAATGGTTAAACCCACAAAAAATGATTGAAATAGGAAAATACAACGAACTAAGAGTATTAAGTAAAACCGAAGCTGGTTTAAATTTAACCGACGGCGACAAACTGGTTATCCTGCCCTATGTACATGTGCCCAAAGGGCTCGAAATTGGTGATAATATCTCTGTTTTCGTGTTTGTACAAAAAGATGGCCGCTTAACGGGGACCACACAAAAAGCCTACGCCGAAGTTGGTGATTTTGCTTTTTTAAAGGTTGTTTCTGACGAGGACGGTGTTTTTATGGATCTGGGCATTGATAAAGACGTGTATGTGCCCGACCGCGAGCAAAAAAGGCCAATGCAAAAAGGCTATAAATATGTAGTTTATGTATATCTCGACGAAAATAACGATCGCTTACTCGCATCATCAAAACTATACGATTTTGTAGAGGAAGAAAATTTTGATTTCGAAGAAGGCGACGAGGTAAGTTTATTAATTACCGAAGAAACCGACCTGGGTTTCAATGCTATTATTAACAATACTTACATTGGTTTATTGTATCACAACGAGGTTTTTGATAATATCCAGATTGGCGATATGCGCAAAGGATGGATCAAAAAAATCCGTGTGGAAGGTAAAATTGACCTAACCTTACAGCCAAGTGGTTACGGACACATTTTAGATTCGAAAGAAATGATTTTGGCCGCGCTTAAAAAGAGTGGTGGAATAATTGAACTGGGCGACAAAAGCTCTCCGGAAGAGATTTATCACCGTTTCCAGATCAGCAAAAGTGCTTTTAAAAAAACCATTGGGTCTTTATATAAAGAGCGTTTAATTATGCTTTCTGATGATTCGATCAGGTTGTTAACTGATGATGATGCAGAGTAGTCGTCATTTCGACTGCAGTGCAATGGAATGGAGAAATCTAATAAAGATCTCTCCACTACATTCGAGATGACAGATTATCTAAATTCAGCCACGGAGACTCGGATTAACACAGATTAATTTTCTGTGCCTTCCGTGCATCCGTGGCCAAAAACCAGGTAATCAATTTAAATTAAACTTCTCGTTCTGTATTTTAACAGCATTCGAGGCAGAGATAATGGCTACAATCATAATACCGATTACTATAGCCAGAATAACCTGCAAAGTAGAATAAACCTTAGTTCCGGAAACGAAAATTTTCGAATCTTTAATCAATTCATCCCCCACCTTTGACTGGATTTTAATTAAGTCCGAAAGCTTATCGAAAGTTTGGTTAGCAGCATTACGGCCTACTGATTCGTAAACTTTTTTACCTTCTGCACTGCCCAGGCTCAATGCTTTATTTTCGAGTGCTTTTTGAATGGTAAGCGCATTTTTCAGATCATTCAGAAAGCTTTTTTCTTGTTTTACCAACAGGGTTAGTCCGTATTTACGAATTGCGGAATCGATTTTGCGATTATGCTGATTAATTTTGGTGATACTTACCGAGGCAGGTACAACATTGTCCGTTATAAAAGCATTCTGCAGCACCGTATTTTTATGGTACAGATTTTCAGCAATAAAATACAAATCGGTTGCAGGTACCAGCCTGTCATTATACATCGAAATAAAAGATTCGTTAATTTTCTTCACGCTTTTATCTTCCAGAAAACGGATCAGCAACGTACAACACATGATGCAGAAAAGTAAAAAGGCAATTTTCACTTTGTTTTTAAGACTAAAAGCAAATTTCATAGTATAATTGGTTAGTAGTAGTCGTTGTTCTCCTCAAATTTGAGTAATCATTTTAATAGTAATCTTCAAGCGCGGTTTTCGCAAAAAGCTGTGACGCAAAATTGACTAAATATAACTCTTTTTTTGCACGAGTTACAGCAGTGTATAACCAGCGTAAAAAGTCGAGATCTATCATTTCTTCGGTTAAATAACCCTGATCTGCAAAAACAGCATCCCACTGCCCACCCTGTGCTTTGTGACAAGTTACCGCATAAGCAAATTTTATCTGCAACGCATTATAAAAAGGATCGGCTTTTATGGCCAGCATGCGCTGTCTTTTATTGGCAATGTGTTCATAATCCTCATTGAGACCATCAAAAAGCTTTTTATTCTGCTCATAAGGTAAATTGGCCGATTCTAAATTCAGGGTATCGAGCATCACCTTACAGCTAATTTGCCCTGCCGCCGGAAAATCCATAAACTCCAGCGTCGCATCGGCAAAGCGGAAGCCATAACGCTCCTCTTCTCCCCTTACACGAATTACTTTAGCCATATCGCCATTGGCAATAAAAGCAGTTTCATCATTATCTGGAAGCCAGAAATAATTATTCCGAACCACCATAATCTGATCGCCACCTGTAAGCTCTTCTTCGCGGTAAAGCAGGCGTGCCCTGATTTGCTGGTTATACACATTAGCAGTTTTATTTGAACGGCAAACCACCAGCGTATTTTCGATACCGAATTTGCGGTAGGCGTATTCGAGCCCCTCTACCAGACGTGCCCCTGGCATATTGTAAATGTCCTGATAATTTTTGGTCAGGAATTTAGGCAAAGGGTTTTCAGGATTTTTAGCAATCTGGTTGCGCAACATGGTCGCATTGGCTAAAATACCCGATTTTTTCCCCTGTCGTACCACTTCCTTTAACTCTACCGAAGTAACAGAGAGATAGAAATTGTCTTTCAAATATTGCTCGTTTAAAGCCGGACTATCTAAACTTCCTACAGGAGGCAACTGCGCTGTATCACCTACAAAAAGCAAAAAACAGTTCTTATCATTATACACAAACTCCAGCAAATCCCTCAATATCGAAGAACCTGTTTCATTAAATTCATCTGCAATCATCGAAGCCTCATCGATAATAAAAACAGTGTTATCAGCCAGGTTTGGTGCCAGCTGAAACTGCATTTCGGGCGATGTAGCCGAACGTTTACGGTAAATCCTTTTGTGAATGGTTAAAGCTTTACGATTGGCATATTGGCTCATTACCTTCGCCGCCCTTCCGGTTGGGGCCAGCAACTCGCTTTTGAGGTTAAATTTAGTCAGAACCTTTACCAAAGCTGCTACAGAAGTGGTTTTACCTGTACCCGCGTAGCCTTTTAAAACAAAACACCGCTCGTCGTCTTTATCCTGCAAAAACTTCGACATCCGTTCGCAAAAAAGCATTTGCTCCTTAGTGGGCGGATGTGCGTAAGCCTGGGCAATGAGTTGACTTTTATCGGTAATCATGTAAAGGTTAATTGTTTTAACTGGTTAATTGTTTGGCAGGGCAAATGAACCTGTTTTTTAGCATAGGTGGGATTGTTTTTTTGAATTTTTCGGAAAAATGGAATAATCCCAAAGGGAAATGGCTTACATTTTCAAAAGAATAACATCGCTATGCGCTTTGCTTTTTTTTGCTCTGCTAATTACAAAAGTAAGGTTTCTATGCGATGTGCCATTACCATATTTTGTTTTTTGCTATGACTAAAAATAGTAAAATGACCATCTTGCGAGGCAACCAGGCCAATGGCATCGGGCTGATCGTTTACAAACTGAGCGACTGAGAAATGTCTGGTTCCTCCCAGCTGACCAGGATACAGAATTTTATCTTCACCGCCTACAATCGGTTCAGAAAAAGCAATCTGGTCTACTGTAGGTTTACCTTTTGCACGGCCAATTTTAGCGCCAAAAGCAATAAGGCCAAATTCTTCGTTGATAATGGTTGCTCCATCAACAGCAGTTAAACCAGCCAGATGATCAACCTCCCGGCGAACAGCACCTTGCGAGAAAATTTCACTCTGGTTACCGCTTTGTTTGGCGAGGTTGGCTAACCCACAAAATGGTGGCTCAACCAAATACTGAATGGGGTGAATAATCGATTCTTCCCATTTTGTATCACCTTTAGGTACAATTAACAACGCTCCTCCGCGTCCGTGGGCGCGCATAGAAACCGCAAACTGAATAAGAATATTAATCGGGTCGTTCCAGCTGGCCAGCACCGTTAAATCGAGTAAAGCTTTTAAAATAGGTGGACAATCACGGTTGGTGCAGCTCATATCGTCTACAATCCTGATCTGCTCTCCTTTTAGCACAGCTACATTGGTAAACTTCCCAATGCCGTATATTCTGCGGTGTTTAATCACAATTAAACCTGGTTCCGAAACATCAACCACAAAACAAAAATTCGGGATATTGAGTGTGGTTCCCCAAATATATAATTCGCCATCTTCCTCCCAAACCCCCAGGTGGATTCCAGAACGTTCGATACCCGGTGCTATTTTGGTTAACGTATTGGCATTTAATGCCAGTTTCTTGGCGAAATGCAGGGGTTTAGAAGCTTGTCCCGGAGGTAAAAAAGCAATAGAAATGCGCGGGGAGTGGCCTTCTTCTTTACGTAAACTGCTCCAAAAAGCCACATCTATAATGGCTTCTATTATTTTACTGTTGGGCTGGGTAGCCAAATCTACCTCACCTTGCGCAATTGCATTTTTGTGCAGTTTAATAAAATGTTGCTCAATAGTGGTTGCAATTGTGTTTGCTGCTTTATAGGTAGGCTTGTAACTCATGTTCCGAATTTAAGCCGAATATTTTGATTTCTGAATAGCCGAAGGGTTTGATTTAAGTAAAAATATGTTTAACTTGTTAATTGCTTAAATCGGTTAATTGTACTACACGAAATTGCTTATTAAATTATAAAAACCATAGCGCATGTTTGCATGGCAAAAAACTGAAAACACTATTATTTCATGCTCAAACCTAAAAATTAACCACCACTTTGCTGTTAATCCTTAAAAAAACCTATTTTTGTTTCAATGAGTAACAACAGCCTTTTATTAGTCGACCCGAATTTTAAAGCTGATGCATCTGCAAACTGCCATTTATTGTTAAAAATAACGAATGATAGTTTTTCTTATGCAGTGGTAAATAAGGATACGGACGAGATTAAGTTGATTTTCGACAAACAAGGCTGTGATGACGTACAAAAGGATTTAAAAACTGCTTTTGAAACCGATCGATACCTCTCGCTCAATTACGCTGAAATTAAAGCCGCCGTGCATACCGCTAATTTCATATTCATTCCGGACGAATGGTTTGATGGCGAAAACCTGGCGGTGTACTCCAATTACCTGGGTACAGACGCCAAAATTTACACTAAGCACAACCCTGCTTTAGGTTTTAATACCGTTTTCTGCTTAAATGATGAGGTGAAAGCACATTTACCCCAAAACGTAAACCTTTTTCCACAATCGGAGCCCCTGGTTGCCTTATTTAACCATCTGGCGGATGAATCGCTGCTAATCGATTTTACAGCAATCTCTTTCAATGTATTGTACACCCGGAACAAAAAGGTTGTTTTTCAAAATCATTATCAATCAGAAAACGCCGAAGAATTTAACTATTTCCTCTTGTTGATTATTGAGCAGCTCAACTTAAACGAGAGTATCCCGGTTTATATTCAGGGCATTATCAACGAAGACGACGAGCACTATAACTGCTTATTAAAATATTTCAATCAACTTTATTTCTTTCTCCCGGCGGGAAAACAAAACAGCGAACTGTTGGCCGATATGCCCAAACATTATTTCAGCGGTTTGCTTGCTTTAGATTTATGCGAATAATTGGTGGTAAATTAAAGGGCATCCGCTTGCAACCTCCTGCAAACTTGCCGGTACGCCCTACAACTGATATGGCTAAGGAAGCCTTATTCAATATCTTGAATAACCGTTACGATTTTGAAAACTGCAGCGTTTTAGATCTGTTCTGCGGTACAGGTAACCTGACTTTCGAATTCGCATCGCGCGATGCCGCAAATATTTTGGCTGTGGATATGGATTATGGTTGCGTAAACTGGGTTAAAAATACGGCAAAGAAGTATGAATTTGATCAGGTAGAGGTACGCAAAGGCGATGTTTTTAAATTATTGAAACAGCTAACAGGTAGTTACGACCTGATTTTTGCTGATCCTCCTTACCATTTACCCAACATTCCGAAATTACCCGTTTTAGTGCAAGAGCAACAGTTGCTTAAACCCGATGGCTTATTGGTAGTAGAACACCAGAGTAACATGCGCCTGAATAATCAGCCGGGCTATCAGGAAACACGGAAGTATGGCAATTCGTCGTTTAGCTTTTTCGAGTTTAGTTAAAGATTAAATAGATTTACAATAATGGTTAAGACCTAAAATTTTATCCTTTCCATTTTACATCTTCCATTTTACATCTTCCATTTTACCTCTTCCATTTTACATCCTTACCTTTTATATTTGAATTATGAAGATTGCGCTATTTCCTGGTTCTTTTGATCCGATAACCATTGCCCATGTAAACATTCTGCAACGTGCTACTCCCTTGTTCGATAAGATTGTAATCGGCATTGGTTTAAATAGCTCGAAACAGAATTTCCTTACTGCCGAACAACGTTTGCAGATCTTAAACACCGTGTTTTCGGGATATAAAAATATTGAAGTGCAAACCTATGAGGGTTTAACCGTTGATTTTTGCCGCAAAATTAATGCAACTTATATGGTTCGTGGCATCCGCTCTGCCGCCGATTTTGAATACGAAAGGGCCATTGCACAAATTAACCAAACCATGATGCCCGAGGTAGAAACTATCCTATTGTTAAGCAAACCCGAATATTCTGCCATTAGCTCTACCATTGTGCGCGACATTTTACGCAACCATGGCGATGTGAGCCATTTTGTACCACAAGAGGCACTTAGTTTTCTATAGTCAGTAGCGGACACCACTTCAATGTGCTGTTGGATGTTACCATCTGACAGATTGCTACACGCTACATCAATGGCATTTTCAGCAAAAAATTCCAGCCAAGGTATCAGATAGTAACACCTGACACCCACAATCAACAGTGTTTATCTTTTTTATCTGTGGTTAAATATTATTTTTAAATAACCAGCAATGTGCCTTTGGATGTTACCATCCGACAGATTTCTACACGCTACATCAATGGTATTTCAGCAAAAAATTCCAGCTAAGGCACCAGATAGTAATATCTGACACCAATAATTATCCGTGTTTATCCTTTTTATCTGTGGTTAAATATTATTTTTAAATAACCTGTAACGTTTTTCAAAATCTGTTACCAATGTGTTATACATTAAATGAAAGAAACAGAAAATATATTTCTCTCCCTGATCAATCAGCATAAAGCCATTATACATAAAGTAGCTAAAATGTATATGAACAATACTGATGACCAGCAGGATCTGTTTCAGGAAATTGTGATGCAGCTTTGGAAAGCCTACCCAACTTTTAAAGGAAACAGTAAATTCTCGACCTGGATGTATAGGGTTGCTTTAAATACGGCTCTGGTTTATTTCAAAAAAGGCAACCGAAAGGTAGATAAAACCCCACTCGATGAAAGCATCGACATCATTGATATCAATGAGAGCGAATTAAAAGAAGAAAAACTTGCTTGTTTATATAAGGCTGTGCAGGAGTTAAATGCGGTAGAAAAAGCGCTGATCTTCCTTTTTCTCGAAAATCAATCGCACCGTGAAATTGCCGAAAACCTGGGCATTAGCGAAATAAACGCTCGTGTTAAACTCAACAGAACTAAAGAAAAATTACAATTCATCATAAAGAAGAACGGTTATGAATTTTGACGATTTAAAAAACGAATGGAATGCTGAAAAAGAAGTAGGAACCAGTATTTCAGCAGATATGCTTAAAATAAAGCAAGCGCACACGCCTATAGATATTATTCGGAGGAAGATGAAACATGAGTTTTTTTATCAGGTAATAGCGCTCTTAATTATGGCACTCTTCCCCTACCTCTTTAATTTTTCTGACAAAATGAAACTGGTTTATCTGGTTTTTTATGCCATAACCTGCGGTTTTACAACCTATTACTTTTTTAAGTTTTACAGGTTCTATAAAAATTCGTACGATATGAGTATGGATAGCCGAAAAAGTATTCTCTGGTTTTTTTACGAAATGAAACTGAATATCGAGCTTTACAAGGCACTTACCTACATCATTGCCTTTATTGCAACAGGCTTTTTATCAGTGTACCTACTGATCGAAAAAACCTCGGTAATGAATAAGATTTTAGCTAATCTCTCGCCGGTTTACATCTTATTAAACTGCTTCATTAGCATTCTGATTATTGGGGCTATTACCGAGTTATGGGCCTGGTACTATTATGGAAAATACCTAAAACGTGTTAAAAAAGTGGTTGATGAACTGGATTATGAATAGAGTGCCGTCAGGTGGCGACACCTGACGATTCACAAATACCTACAAGATTCCTCCTGCACGCATTACATCCATAATTGATGGAAAGGTATTTTTAATTACCGGGCCTACATGGTTTTTATCCAACCATACCGCCTCTTCAATCCCCTCTTCCTTTTGGGGAATAAGATTTGGTTCACCTTTTACTGTCATTTTGTACCAGTTAGTTTTTTTAATTACCATTTTTGTTCCCATGGGGTAAACATGGTAAGTTTTGCACAGTTTTTCTTCGCGTTTAAAAACTTTAATACCACACTCTTCCTCTACCTCACGCACAGCGGTTTCTTTCATATTTTCACCTTCTTCGAGCTTACCCTTTGGCAAGTCCCATTTCTTGTTCCTGAAAATAAAAAGATAATTGTTATTGGCACTTTCTACCAATCCGCCAGCTGCTTTAATTATAGTACAATCCTTTTTTAGCTTCCTGAAGGTCTCCTGAGGATTCTTTGTTAAGAAAATGTAGCTTTTTTTAGACCCATTTTTTAATTTTTTATAAAATGTTTGCAAATCAAAATCCTGAAATTCAAGCTGTTGAATCTTTTCCTTTTGTTCTGGTAAAACATCTGATA
Organism: Pedobacter sp. HDW13; assembly: GCF_011303555.1. Taxonomy (NCBI): domain Bacteria; kingdom Pseudomonadati; phylum Bacteroidota; class Sphingobacteriia; order Sphingobacteriales; family Sphingobacteriaceae; genus Pedobacter; species Pedobacter sp. HDW13. The sequence continues at coordinate 346,713 of NZ_CP049868.1, forward strand.
TAAACAAGGTGTTATCGTTAATATAAATTCTGTAATTTTGAGCCATGTATAATAAAAGTGATATTGAATTAAAGGTAGCTGAATTTTTATTACAAATAAAGGCAATTAAATTACAACCTAATAATCCTTTTACCTGGGCATCTGGTTGGAAGTCGCCAATTTATTGCGATAACCGGATTACTCTTTCCCATCCTCAGGTTAGAACCTACATCCGTCAGAAACTTGCACAAGCCATTCAGGAAGAATTTGGTTCGGTAGATGTAATTGCCGGAGTAGCAACAGCCGGAATTCCACAAGGTGTTTTGGTAGCTCAGGAACTCGGCCTTCCTTTTATCTATGTAAGGGCAAAAGCCAAAGAACACGGTACCGGAAGCTTAATTGAAGGCGAAGTAGTAGAAGGCCAGCGCGTAGTGGTAATCGAAGATTTGATCTCTACCGGAAAAAGCAGCTTGCAAGCTGTTGAAGCATTAAGAGCTGCAGGATTATCAGTTGCCGGTTTAGCCGCAATTTTTACTTACGGTTTCGAAAAAGCGGACGAAAACTTTGCAGCCGCAAAATGCCGTTACTTAACTTTATCTAACTATGGTGCGTTAATCGATTATGCTGCCGAGCACAGCATTATTGCTAAAAGTGACATGGAATTATTGGGCAAATGGCGCTTAAACCCTTCAGAGTGGGGACAGGCTTTAAGTCCGGAGTCTTAATCTCCTTTTATTAAAAAAACCTATAAAAATATATAATGACGATTATTGAAAGCGCTGTAGAAGTAAATAAGCCCGTAGCGGAGGTTTATGCCTTTCTATCCAACATGAACAATCATCAGCAATTGATGCCAGAGAATATTTATAACTGGGAATCGACAGAAGATGAAGCACGTTTTACCATCCAAAACATGGCAAAACTAGCTATTAAAATCTCTAATCGTGTTGAAAATCAAGAATTAACAGCCATCCCTACAGAGAAAGCTCCTTTCGAAGTAGAGTTAAAATGGACAGTGACCGATAATGGTAATGGTACCACAACTGCAAAACACATCATTTCAGCCGATTTAAATATGATGATGAAAATGCTGGCATCTGGTCCGTTACAAAAACTTGTCGATCACCAAACGCAGAAGCTGAAAGAAATATTGGGATAAGCCCATAGCTTGAGCTGAATGATTTCGGCAACAGATAAGCATTTAAAGCGAAGTTTTAGTCTTCGCTTTTTTTATGCATAAAAAATCCATTGCGCTTTGTCCATCCACACTTTATTTTGATACCTTAGTTTTCAATAAACCGAAAACAATGAGATCTAAATTTCTAAAGGTATCAGCCTTACTTTTTTCACTTTCCCCTATTGCTGGTGCCTTTGCCCAAACAACGCTTACCGCACTTAAAACCGAATATTTAACCAGTCCAATCGGCTTAGATAATCCTAATCCCCGCTTTACCTGGCAAATGCAGGATAATAGCCAAAATGCAAAACAAACCGCATACCGTATTTTGGTAGGTATCGATTCTGCTGCATTGCTCAACGGAAAAGCTACGCAATGGAATACCGGCTGGAAACAGTCAGACCTCAGTTTAGTTACTTATTCGGGTCAATTACTAAAACCTTTTACTAAATATTTCTGGCGACTGGATGTTACCAACGGAAATAAAAAAACGGTGAGTAAGATTTCTGGTTTTGAAATGGGTATGATGCAGATGGCCAACTGGCAGGGGGCCTGGATTTCGGACACTGAAAATGTTAAGCTAAAACCTGCCCCTATTTTCGCCACACCTTTACCACAGGCAAAAAGGTAAAATCGGCACGGGCTTATATCGCGGCAGCCGGTTTATATGAATTATCCATCAACGGAAAAAAGATTGGTAACCACCGCATGGACCCGATGTACACACGTTTCGACAGGCGAACACTCTATGTAACTTATGATATTACCGAAGCTATTAATCATGGTAAAAATGCCATTGGTGTATTACTGGGTAATGGCTGGTACAACCATCAATCTACTGCAGTATGGTATTTCGACCGTGCCCCATGGCGAAACAGGCCAACTTTCTGCTTAGATGTTAGAATTACCTACAATGATGGAACCGTTGAAACCATCAAATCGGGCAAAAACTGGAAAACAGCCTTAAGTCCGATTGTATTTAACAGCATATACACTGCTGAGCATTACGATGCCCGCATGGAAAAACCAGGCTGGAATACCATAAACTTTGACGATAAAGATTGGAAGGATGTGATTTACCGCTCGGCACCGTCAAGGAATATTGTGGCGCAGGCCCTTCACCCCATCCGCAATGTAGAAGAAATCGCTACCAAAACTGTAAAAAAAATTAACGATACCACTTACCTGTTCGATCTGGGCAGGAATATTTCGGGAGTAAGCAAAATTACTTTGAACGGAGCTGCCGGAACAACTGTGCGTTTAAAACATGGTGAGCGTTTATATCCAAACGGACGTTTAGATATTTCGAATATTGATGCCCATTACCGCCCAACCGATAATACAGATCCCTTTCAAACCGATATCCTGATTCTGAATGGCAAAGCGAAACAAAGTTTTATGCCACACTTTAACTACAAGGGTTTTCAATATGTAGAAGTAACCAGCTCTACACCTATCGAATTAAAAAAAGAAGATCTGGTGGGCTATTTTATGCACAGCGATGTTCCTGTTTTGGGCGATGTAAAGTCATCTGAACCAATTATCAATAAAATTTATTACGCCACTAACAATTCATACCTGTCAAACCTGTTTGGCTACCCAACCGATTGCCCTCAGCGGGAAAAAAACGGTTGGACAGGTGATGCACAAATTGCTATTGAAACAGGACTTTATGGTTTTGATGGCATTACCATTTACGAAAAATGGCTGGCCGATCACCGCGATGAACAACAGCCGAACGGCGTATTGCCATCTATCATCCCTACCGATGGCTGGGGCTACGAGTGGGGTAACGGACCAGACTGGACAAGTACCATTGCTATTATCCCCTGGAATGTGTATCTGTTTTATGGCGATAAAAAATTACTGGCCGATTGCTACATAAACATCAAAAAATATGTAGACCACATCGACGAAACCTACCCAAGCGGTTTAACTACCTGGGGTTTGGGCGACTGGATTCCGGTAAAATCCAAATCACCAGTAGAGCTAACCTCTACCTGCTATTATTATGCCGATGCAGTAATTTTAGCCAAGGCCGCAAAAATTTTGGGTAAAAACGACGATTACCTGCGTTATACCGCTCTTGTAAAAAAGGTAAAACATGCATTCAACGCTAAATACCTGAACAAAGAAAAAGGAATTTACGGTTCTGGCATACAAACAGAAATGAGTGTGCCGCTTTACTGGAAAATTGTCCCCGAAGAATCAATTGCCCTGGTTGCAGAGAATTTAGCAAAACGAGTTGAAGCAGATGGTTTCCATTTGGATGTTGGCCTGTTGGGTACCAAAGCCATTTTAAATGCTTTAAGCGAAAACGGATATGCCGATATGGCTTATAAAGTTGCTGCGCAAAAAACCTATCCAAGCTGGGGCTGGTGGATGGAAAACGGAGCCACTACCTTATACGAAAACTGGCCGATTGATGCCAAATCGGATATATCGATGAACCACATCATGTTTGGCGAAATCGGTGCCTGGTTATATAAATCACCTGGCGGGATCAGGCCTGATGAAAAACAGCCAGGTTTTAAACACATCATTCTAGAACCGCATGTTGTAGCAGGACTGGATGCTTTTGAAGTCAGCCACATTGGCCCTTACGGCAAAATTATAAGTTCCTGGAAAAAGGTTAATCACGGCATTGCTTACAACATTACGGTTCCGGCCAATTCTACTGCTACGTTTAATTTACCGCTTACACGTGATATGAATGTGTATGTAAATGGTAAAATAACAAATAACAGTAAAATAGATTTAGCAGCAGGTAAGTATGTAATTGAACAAAAGGCCAAAAATTAATCGAAAATTCCATCCAAACAGGGCAGGCTTTAAAAACCTGCCCGGTTTAAAACCTAAAACAAGACAATTTTTCACAACAAAACACTATAAATCAGTAATTTAGTCATTAAAAATAATTTCATACCGACAAAATTTCCGATTCTGAAAATCAAAATCGCAATGGCATTTGTTTTGAGCTTAAAGGGAATATGAACTTCAACAATTTTACCATAAAAGCCCAGGAAGCAGTTCAACAGGCTTCTGAAATAGCCCAGGGCAACCAGCAACAGGCCATTGAAACAGCACACCTGCTTAAAGGTTTGCTTACTGTTGATGAAAACGTAGTTTCTTATGTATTGAAGAAACTTAACGTTAACCTGAATACCTTAAACCAAAACCTTGATGCAGAGATTGCGAGATTTCCGAAAGTGAGCGGAAGCAATGTCTATCTGTCATCAAATGCCAATAGTGTTTTACAAAAAGCACAAACATTTTTAAAAGAATTTAAAGATGAGTTTGTTTCAGTAGAGCACCTATTATTGGGAATTTTAGCGGTAAACGACTCCGTTTCTAAATTATTAAAAGAACAGGGCGTTAATGAGAAAGACCTAAAAAAAGCCATTATAGAGCTACGTGGCGATAACCGAGTAACCGATCAGAATGCCGAAGCCACTTATCAGGCTTTGGGTAAATATGCACGTAACTTAAACGAATATGCCGAAAGCGGAAAACTGGATCCGGTAATTGGCCGAGATGAAGAAATTCGCCGGGTAATTCAAATTTTATCGCGCAGGACCAAAAACAACCCGATTTTAATTGGTGAGCCTGGTGTGGGTAAAACTGCTATTGCCGAGGGGATTGCTTTCAGGATTATTAAAGGCGATGTGCCCGAAAACCTAAAAAGCAAAACCGTTTACTCGCTTGATATGGGCGCATTAATTGCCGGTGCCAAATACAAAGGCGAGTTCGAAGAACGCTTAAAGGCCGTTGTAAAAGAGGTTACCCAAAGTGATGGCGATATCATTTTGTTTATTGATGAGATACATACTTTGGTTGGTGCAGGCGGTGGCGAAGGAGCAATGGATGCCGCAAACATCCTGAAACCAGCCTTAGCTCGTGGCGAATTAAGGGCCATTGGTGCAACTACTCTGGATGAGTATCAAAAATATTTAGAGAAAGATAAAGCCCTGGAGCGTCGTTTCCAAAAGGTAATGGTTGAAGAACCTGATACTCAGGATGCCATTTCTATCCTGCGTGGATTGAAAGAACGTTATGAAACCCACCACAAAGTACGGATTAAAGACGAAGCCATTATTGCAGCGGTTGAAATGAGTCAGCGTTATATTGCCGACCGTTTCTTACCCGATAAAGCCATCGATTTAATGGACGAGGCAGCTTCTAAACTGCGCATGGAAATGGATAGTGTACCTGAGAATGTAGATGCATTAGACCGCGAAATTATGCGGCTTGAAATTGAGCGCGAAGCCATTAAACGCGAAAAAGACGACAGAAAAGTTCAGGAGTTATCAGAAGAAATTGCCAATTTATCGGCCGAGCGGGATGAATTTAAAGCCAAATGGCAGGGCGAAAAAGATTTGGTTGATGCCGTAAATAACCAGATTGAGCAAATTGAGCACTATAAATTAGAAGCAGAACAGGCCGAACGTGCCGGAGATTATGGCAAGGTAGCCGAAATCCGTTACGGAAAAATTAAAGAAGCACAGGATAAAGTTGAGCAGTTAAAAGCCGATTTAGAAAGCCAGCAAAGCGACAGCCGCATGCTTAAAGAAGAGGTGACAGCCGACGATATTGCAGGCGTAGTTGGCCGGTGGACAGGTATTCCCGTTACTAAACTGATTGCGAGCGAACGCGAAAAGCTTTTAAATTTAGAACATGAACTACACCAACGCGTGGCTGGTCAGGACGAAGCTATTGAAGCCATTTCTGATGCGATCCGCCGTTCGCGTGCCGGTTTGCAAGATAAACGTAAACCAATTGGCTCATTCATATTTTTAGGAACAACCGGGGTAGGTAAAACCGAATTGGCCAAAGCATTGGCAGAGTTTTTATTTAACGATGAAAACGCGTTGACCCGTATCGATATGAGTGAATACCAGGAGCGCCATGCTGTTTCGCGATTAATTGGTGCGCCTCCGGGATATGTGGGTTACGATGAAGGCGGACAGCTGACTGAGGCCGTAAGACGTAAACCTTACTCGGTAGTATTGCTTGATGAGATTGAAAAAGCGCATCCTGATGTGTTTAACATTTTATTACAGGTGCTGGATGATGGCCGCTTAACCGATAATAAAGGTAGAACGGTGAACTTCAAAAATACGATCATCATCATGACCTCGAATATTGGTGCACACTTAATCCAGGATAATTTCAAAAATTTAAGTGATGAAAACCGCGATGAAGTGATTGCGAAAACCAAAAATGAGCTGTTCGAAGTGTTGAAACAAACCATTCGTCCGGAATTTTTAAACCGCATTGACGAGTTGATCATGTTCACGCCATTGAACCGCAGCGAAATCAGGAATATTGTAAGCTTACAGTTTAAACAGGTACAGCATACTTTGGCCGAGATGGGTATAGAAATGGAAGCCAGCGACGAAGCTTTAGACTGGTTGGCACAACTGGGTTACGATCCGCAGTTTGGTGCAAGGCCACTGAAAAGGGTAATCCAGAAAAGAATCTTAAACGAGCTGTCGAAAGAGATATTAGCGGGCAAGATAGATAAAGACAGTAAAATTAAGTTAGATATGTTCGATCACAATTTTGTGTTCCTGAACCAAAAGGCAGATTAAAACACATCAAATCAAAATCCCATAGATTACTTCTATGGGATTTTTTTTTGATTATAACCAATCAATTTAGCTTTTTTTAACATTTGCTATATTGTCACGGTAACTGAAGATGGTTACATTTAATCCTCGACCATCTATAAATGAACAAACAAATTTATACGCTTTTAATTTTAGCATTCGTCAGCACCTCTGTTTTTGCACAGAAATTCCAAAAATCAACCCTGCTTAAAGATATTAAAACCTTGCCTATGCCTGATAGCGGCAAATTTGTCTCTATATTCTATACCACTAACGAAAATCCTGAGATTACAGCGACCCACCCACTCGCGCCTGGCATGACAATGTTAGCGAATATGAGCATGAGTAGCAAATTGGATAAGGGTCAGATTTTCGCTTTTGGTTCTTCAGATTATTTAACTGGCAACCTGCTGGCCAACCAAAATATCCAACAGTTACTCAAAAACATACTAAATAGCAACAGCAATTCAACTAAAAAATTAAAGATAGCTGTAGATGCGGCAACAGACCCTGCCTTATCAAGTTTTTTAAAGACCAGCGGGGCTAAAGTTTACATATCTAAAAAAACTAAACTCGAATCTGGCACCAATGTCTATTTCTTAACCACCGATGTTATCGATACTACTGAACAACATAATCTTGAAAAATTTATAAGAACTGGAGGCATATTGGTTTTCGGTTCTCCATATCCTAACATTTTTAAGAATCGCGACAAAAGCAAGCCCTATACAAACGATCTGATTAAAATTAATGACCTACTAAGCAAGGCCGGTATTTTTAACGCTTACACTTTAATTCAAGCAAGTAGCAATGCAGATACATTAATATTAAAAGATCCCCCATTCTATCTACATCTAAAATACATTATACAACAATTGGCAAATCCTGCCTTCAAATCTATCGATCCGACAGAATACGCCTACGGAATGGAACCAACTCTCGAACTTAGTTTTTTAAGTAATGCAGATACTAGTCGGGTTATTCAAAAATTAAAGTCAATTTTATCTATTGGCGATACACTTGCTATCCCTACCATAAAGAAACCACTCGATATTTCTACCCCTGCAAAGAAAGCAGGTTATAGATTCTCAAAGTATCTTTTTGACAAAAAATACGCTTTAAGCGATACCACAGCATTTATTTATCCCGAAAGCAAATTTTTCCCTGGCGAAGTGCCAAAAAACGCACTCCGCACCACTGAACAAATTGAGATAGCGGTAAAAGTTGGAACGCAAGGCTTGCTCGACCCTTATTCAGATTATTATAGGCTACACAGTACCGGTGTTTATGTACCCGCCGGCGAAAAAGTAAGCATAATACTCGATCCAATCTACAAAAACCAGCATTTAAAAGCACAAATCGGTATCCATAATGATAATTTAAAACATATGGACAACCTGGTGAGACCCGGTTTTGATTTAACCAGAACTTTAGAACTCAACAAAGATACCACGATTATTTTCTCGCCATACGGAGGCTTGCTTTACATTAAAATATCCGATACTTCTACCCTTAAATCAATAAAAATTTTGACAAATGGTGTGGTTAAGGCACCTTATTACCAGTTAGGAAAAACGACTCTGGCCGATTGGAAAACCATAAGAAACAACCCTGCACCCTGGGCCGAACTCGCTACCGATAATCTTATTCTTACCGTTCCATCGTACCGCATTAAAAATTTGGAACACCCCGATTCCTTAATGAAATTCTGGGATGAAGTGATGAATGCAGATGCTGATCTAGCAATTATCAATAGAAAGCGGGCGCATCCCGAAAGGATAATTATAGACGAACAGGTTGCTTACGGTTATATGTTTACGCAATGGGATAAAATTGTTGCACCGAACGATGAAAGCTGCCCGTTGATGCTGGATGAAAAAAAACTCCGTGAAAAAGGAAGCTGGGGCCATTTTCATGAGCTCGGCCATCGTCACCAGTTTTGGGGTCTTGATATGGACGAAGTTGGCGAAGTAACCACCAACCTGTATTCGATGTATGTTTATGATAAGGTACTTAAAAAAGGGATTTACAACCATGATGCAATCCAAAGCAAATCAATGGTTAGGGAGAAAATAAAAGAATACCTTCAAAACGAACCAACTTTTAAAAAATGGGGCGAAGATCCATTTACAGCTTTATGCATGTATATCCAGCTGATCGAAAATTTTGGTTGGGAATCCATCATGAGCGCCAATAAAATATATCGTGAAAAAGATCCACGTAAATTCTACAATACTCCATTAAACAACCAGGAACGAATAGATCTCTGGTTTACATCTATCTCTAAGGCAACAAACGCTAACTTATCGTCGTTTTTCGATATCTGGAAAATACCGGTCAGCGGGCAGGCAAAAGCTCAAGTAAATATGTATAAAACATGGTTACCTGAAGAACTTGTTTCTTATCAGTCTCATTAAAGCATCTAATCAAAAGTATTTAATTTCACTACTTGATCAGTGCCAATTGAAGTTGTTCTTTACTATACAACCGCCATGAGCACTGAATACACTTTAAATTAAACATTCAAAATAACTAACATAATAGTTTCATTGCTTGTTTTTTGTTTCAATAATGATTATTATTGATTACACACAAAAACACAACATCATGAAACCTAAATTAATCATCATGGCGCTGCTATGCGCCGTCAGTTGGCGCTGTTATGCCCAAACTGAAAAGGGAACTGGCTTTGCCGGCCTCAGTGTAAGCTTTGGTACTTCTAAACAAAACAGTTCGGCTCCAAGCCTCAACACCTTTACGGTAACCCCTCGTGGAGGCTATTTTTTAGCCAATAACCTAGCCATAGGGCTCGAGCTTCCTTTAAACCTTTCTAAATTGCGTGGCGAAAGCTACATTTCTTGGGATGAAGAAGATGGCAGATATGAAGACCGCTATGGCCCAAAAGAATTTAGCTTTGGTTTTTCTCCCTTTCTACGCAAGTATGTTGATGTGAAAGATCGCTTTAAGTTCTTTGCGCAGGCCAATCTGCTTATGCAGGTAAATACCTTTAACAGAATTGACGATGAAGGATACCTGATCCGCACAGATGCTCAGGTAAAAGGATTTGGAGCAAGTTTAAGCCCAGGCTTTGCTTATCGACTTTCTAACGATTCTAGCCTCGAATTTTCGTTTCCTATCGTAACGTTCTTTCATCAAAGTTACTATGCTTCCGAATCGCTGTACAATTACGATAAAACCAATAACCTCAGATTGGCCTTACAGAACTTCACTCCAACTTTTACCATTAACATCCATTTTTAAGGTTTTACCATGAAAAACATATCAGTTAGCACCTTTGCCAGTTTAAAACTGTTAGGAATTGTATTACTTATTTTTTCGGGGTTACAGGTTAATGCACAGAAAAAAGAAAGCACAGCCTACCGATATTATAAATACATTTTTGAGGGAGAAGATATCTACTTAGACGATGATGACGAATACAAGCACATCGAATACTACCAAAGTATATTTCCTGAAGAAAATGGTAAAATCAAATCAATCGGGAATATAAAATTCGAATATTACCGAAGTATATTCCCGGAGGAAAATGGTAAAATCAAGTCGATTGGCGATACTCAAATAACTTATTACCGCAGCATTTTCCCCGAAGAAAACGGCAAAATAAAATCCATCGGTGATACAAAATTTGAATACTACAGGAGTATTTTTCCAGAGGAAAACGGAAAACTAAAAAATATTGGTAATACCCAAATATCCTATTACCGCAGCATTTTCCCTGAAGAAAACGGCAAAATAAAATCGATGGGTGAAGCGCAAGTAACCTACAACCGAAGTATTTACCCGCAGGAAAATGGCAGGATTAAGTCGATTTCAGGTAAAACAGGTAGTGATTTTATTGCTGCACCTGCCAAATTGTATCATTTCATTCTCCGTACCAACAAATAGTAAGACTTAATATCATCCCCTATCCGGTCAGAAATCTGATCGGATATTTTTATCTACTGAACATCAATATCTTAACAATTAATTAACTATAAAATTAGTTTTATGTCGATTTTTTAGTTTATCATTGAATACACAAAAACACAAATGAAAATGAAAAAACAATTATTAACGTTGGTAGCACTATGTGCTATCGCCATGGCTGTTAATGCCCAAACAGAAAAAGGAGACAACCTGATTGGAGGAAGTTTCAGTATTTCTTCATCAAAAACAGAGTCGCCAAACTATGAAAAAAGAAATTCTTATAGCATCAATCCAAGGTATGCACATTTCTTTTCTAAAAATTTAGCTATTGGATTAACTGTTTCAGCAGGTTATTCTAAAAATTTTAATAATAATTACGATTCAAATAACAACATCACCTCTACAAGAACAAGTAAACAAAAGAATATTTCAGTAGGTCCTGTAGTACGGTATTATGCAGATATTACCGACAAACTTAAAATTTTTGGTCAGTTTAGCGGTACAATAGGTGTTGTAAAAACCAATCAAACTAATACCTTCCCCTATTACGATTATTCCCCAAATACAAAGTATATCCAGTATAATGCATCCATTAATCCAGGTTTAGCATTTTTTCCAACTAAAAAACTGGGTATTGAGATCGGTTTCTCTTTATTATCTTACAATAAAATTGATTATGATGGTCCAGTAACGCCTAATAGTTGGTATGAAGCAGAGGCATTTGATTTTGGCCTTAACACCTTTAATCCATTTCTTGGATTAAACTTCCATTTTTAACAAATAATCCCGCTCTTTATTACGAAGGGCGGGATTATTTTTATTTCTTCTTCGTTTCTATATTAGGCAGAAAGCCCGTAAGTAAGCCTATCAAAGGCAAAAATGCGCATACATTAAATACATATTCAATACTGGTCGAATCGGCTAGTTTACCCAAAAGTGCCGATCCTATTCCGCCCATGCCAAAGGCGAAACCGAAAAATAATCCTGCTACCAATCCCACTTTACCCGGAATAAGCTCTTGCGCATATACCAGTATAGCCGAAAATGCAGAGGCCAAAATCATCCCAATAGGCACAATTAAAACACCTACCCAAAATAGGCTGGCATGTGGCAGCAGTAAAGCAAACGGTGCTGTACCTAAAATGGAAGCCCATATTACATACTTCCTCCCTATTTTATCCCCAATAGGCCCACCCAATAAGGTTCCGGCAGCCACCGAGAACAGGAACACAAATAAATAAATCTGCGAAGTTTGTACCGAAACATGGAACTTATCAATTAAATAGAAAGTAAAATAATTGGTTAAGCTGGCCATGTAAAAGTATTTGGAGAAGATCAGCAGCAATAAAATACATACAGAGAAAATAACCTTAGTTCTCGAAAACTGGTTAACAACTGTTTGGATATTAATCTTTTTACTTCTCGAAAGCATAAAGCCTTTATACCAGTTGCCTACATAAGTTAAAATGATGATGGCCAAAAGGGCAATGACCGAAAACCAGATCACACTAAACTGCCCGTAAGGCACAATAATCCAGGCCGCCAATAACGGACCTAAAGAGCTGCCGGCATTGCCACCCAACTGAAAAACAGATTGTGCAAGGCCTCTCTTCCCGCCCGACGCGGCATGAGCCATACGCGAGGCCTCGGGATGAAAAATAGAAGAACCAATACCGATAAAACAAACCGATAACAATATGGTATAAAAATGCGTAGACTGCGAAAGTGACACTAAACCAATTAAAGTAAAGCCCATACCCGTAGCTAACGAATAAGGCTGAGGTTTTTTATCGGTGTACAAACCTACAAAAGGCTGCAATAAAGATGCTGCCAGCTGAAAAGTTAAGGTAATTAAGCCTATTTGCGAAAAGCTAAGGTGGTAACTGGTTTTAATGATGGGATAAATTGCCGGAATTAACGACTGAATAGTATCATTTAACAGATGTGAAAAGCTTAAGGCGAATAGAATCGGAAAAACAGTTTTTTCAATAATAGCAGTGGTAGAAGTATTTTCGGTCATGGCAAAATATTATTAGCCAAAAATAACAATTATATTTTTATACCCATTTCACTAATCCAATGGCCTGGCACAAAACACTTAAAACAAATAAAGAATACAATAAAGTAAATATTAAAATACAATTATATTTGGTTAAAATACTACTTAACAAACAAGTTTTTTCTATATAATTTCGAAATAGCATTAATCTAAAAAAACATAAAAAACTATATACCAACATACTACCATCATTTTTACCTAACCAAATATCTTAAACCTTATGAAAACAACCAAAATGAAGATCCGGCTGGCGCTATGCCTGGCTACGGCCATTATGCTCACCGTTTTTAGCTGTAAGAAAGTAAATGAGACAAATGCCGGCCCCGATAAAAGCGGTCCTTATCAAACCCATACCTTCACAATAGACGGCAACAAAGTGATTATTAAAGAAATTAACGGTGTATACTATTTTGCCGACGATATTACACTTACACCACAGCAGTTTAACCTGTTAAAAGCAAACAGCAATAAATCGTTATCAACTACCGAAAGAGGATTGATTATCAACAACCTGGTAAAACGGTGGACCAATGGAATTGTTTATTACGACCTTACTGGTTTAGGTGCCGACACTTCCTGGACACTGAAAGCCATGCAAAATATTTCGAGGGTATCACCCGTTGTTTTTGTAAAAAGGACAAGTCAGGCCAATTACATCAATTTTGTAAAAGGTACCGGAAACAGTTCTTCTGTTGGTATGGTTGGCGGTGCCCAAAACCTTAACATTTACAACTACAATTATCCGGGTATTTTGATGCACGAAATATTTCATGCGTTAGGTGTAAATCACGAACAATGCAGACCCGACCGTGATAGCTATGCAATCTTTTATCCTGAAAATGTTCCCGACGAAAAAGAATTCAATTTCAATAAACTTTCGGCTACCAGCAATACTACAGTTGGTCCTTTCGATTTTGAATCGATTATGATGTATGAGCCATACGCTTTCTCTAATACCGGACAACCCAGCATAACCAAACTCGATGGTTCTACCTATCAATCCAGTTACCCAACAAGCAATTTGACCCCAAGCGATATTGCAACGATTAACCAAATGTATAGTGGTTTTAACTATGTCGGCCTCCCTGCCAATACGAATTATGAAATTGCAACGGCGCTGGATAACAATAAACTGCTTAACGTATCGGGTGGTTCATCAAGCGATGGCGCGCAGATTATACTCTATACAGACGGAAATTCGAACAATGCGCGATGGAGTTTAACCAAAAACGCAGAAGGTTATTACCAGTTGTCGCCATTAAATGCTCCCGGTAAAGTGCTTACTGTAGTTGGTGCCGCCACAGCTAACGGTACTAAACTCGAGATAAGGACAAACAGTAATACTACTGCACAACAATTTAACATTATACCCATAGATGGAGGTTATTATACTTTATCGCCACGCAATGTACCTTCAAAAAATGTAGATGTACCCGGTAGCAGCACTGCAAACAGCACTTTGCTTAACATCTGGTCGGAAGGCAGTGGAAATAACCAGAAATTTAAATTCAATACTTTTTAATAAAACCATAAAATGATGGTCAAAAAGCAAACGGGCGAATATCCCGTTTGCTTTTTTTATTTCAGTACCCTACCCTTTTGCTCAAACAACCGATAAATTAAAACTGTCCTAAAAAACTGTCAGATTGTACTGTCTAAAAATCTGACATTTATACAAAAAAAGTCAGATTGTCAATTTGTCATAAGCCAAAAATCAATCGATCGATTGATTTTTGGTCACACGAAAATAATATTGAGTTAACCTTAAATTTACATCTAACTATAAACTAAGGAGTTGACAGAAAACTGATTCTTTGATGACTTAAACAAAGTTTTTTGGCACAAGTGTTGACTTTTAGGCAAATATAGTCAGGCATTAAAATAGTAAAGCTGGCTATATTTTTAACACAAAATATAATTAATAAAACAATGAAAAAACTATTATTATCATTAGTAGCAGTAGCAGGTTTAGCTTTTGGTGCAAAAGCACAAACTGAAAAAGGAAAATTTATTTTAGGCGGTAATGTTGGTTTTAATTCAACAAAAGTAGAAGGTGCAGCAAAATCAGATATCGACTTTAGTGTAATACCAAGTGTTGGTTATTTTGTAAGCAACAACTTTGCAATCGGTACCGGTGTAGGTTATACTTATTCTAAAACCGTAAGCGGAGCAGTTCCAAACCAGATTGGTGCTTTCCAGGTTTCGCCATTTGGTCGTTACTATGTTGGTTTATCTGAGCAATTTAAATTCTTCGGACAATTATCAGTTCCTATGGCTTTTGGTACCGTAAAAGCAGTTGATGCTAACGGCGATACAGGTGCTAAAGTAGGTACTACTACATCAATTGGTGTTAACGTTGCTCCAGGTTTTGCTTTCTTCCCAACCAAAAGAATCGGTATCGAAGTATCGGTTAACGGTTTAGGTTATGCAAACAACCAAATCAAAGCAGAAGCAACTGGTGCAAAAACTACCAGCAACTCTTTCGGTTTAGAAGCTAATACTTTCGCACCAAAATTAGGTGTACAGTTCCACTTTTAATTAAATCCTTCCGGCAGGAAGTATTTAACTAATGACTTTTTTTCAAGGAGCGCCCCGATATACCATCGGGGCGCTTTTTGTTTATTTCTTTTCTCTGATTGCTTTAAACTCCGAGCCAGCTTTCCAGTTTGGAAAACCAGTTTCATTGCTTAAGCGATAGCCCATATCAAAAAGCATACGTACATCTTCCACAATACCTGATAAATCCCATGTTTTGGCATCAAAATTATCTTGTGGCGAATGGTAGCGGAGCTTGGTAAAATCGGCTACCTGTTTCAATCCCCACACCCTGCCATGCTCAATATTATCAACACCTGATCCTGTAAATAAAGACGGAACACCAACTTTGGCCAGGTTAAAATGATCGGAGCGGTAATATAGGCCTGAAGATGGAACCGGATCGGGAACAATTACCCTCCCCTGTTTTTTAGCGGCTTCGCCGGCATAATCTTCCAGCTCCGACTGACCGAAACCATAAACCACAATATCTTTTGTTTTGCCAGCTATCCCCATCATATCCATATTGATATTGGCTACGGTTTTAGCCAGCGGAAAAACCGGATGTTTGGCATAATACTCTGAGCCCAATAAACCCTGCTCTTCTGCAGTATAAGAAATAAACAAAATGGTACGTTCGGGGTTTTTAGGCAGTTTTTTAAATGCTGATGCGATTTCGAATAAAGAGGCTACCCCTGTAGCATTATCAACGGCACCGTTATAAATAGAATCGCCTTTTACCTGCTCCCCTATCCCTAAATGATCCCAGTGTGCCGAATAAATAATGGCCTCATTTTTCTGCCTGCTGCCCGGTATGGTGGCCAGTACATTATAGCTAACCGACTTTTTAATGGTATTTTTAACCTTTAACGAAGTAGTAATATTTAAATCAATTGCTTTAAACCCTTTCTTATGCGCATCTAAAGCCAGTTTATCGAATGATTTTCCATCCAAGGCGAAAAGCTGTTTTGCTTTATCCAGGCTAATCCATCCTTCAATTACCGCCCTGCTCATTCCGTTATCGGGCGATTGCAGGTTGAGCTTGGATTTAGACCAACCGCTTCTTACAACCGTCCAGGGATAAGCTGCAGGTTCGGTATCGTGTACGATAATAATTCCAGCCGCACCTTGCCTGGCTGCTTCTTCAAATTTATAAGTCCAGCGACCATAATAAGTCATATTTTTCCCTTTAAATAAGGTAGAATCAGCAAACCCCGGATCGTTGATCAATACCACTACTGTTTTTCCTTTTACATTTAAGCTAGCGTAATCATTCCAACCATACTCTGGTGCAACAATACCATAGCCCGCAAAAACCAAAGGCGAATTATTAATACTTACCTCCTCTTGTACTCGCCTCGTACCAGCCACAAAATCGGTTAAATAATTCAGGCTAAGCGATGTGGTTTTGCCTTTAAATACCATGTTATCTCCAGGCACCGATTTAATTTCTACCATTGGCACTTCTTGAAAATAACTGTCGCCATTGCCTGGCTTTAAGCCCAGATGTTCGAATTGCGCTTTTAAATAATTAATGGTTTTGGTTTCGCCTTTGGTAAAAGGCTTTCTTCCCTGAAGACTATCGGCAGCAATTACCGAAAGGTATTGCGTTAAGCTGCTTTCGTTAATGGCTTTAATGGCTAAAGAATCGACAGAGCCGCCGGCTGTTTTTGTTCCTTGCCTGCACGACGCAAAAAAGGAGAACGCACAAGCAGAAAACAGCAGTATTTTTTTCATATACATAGTATTATTTTTTGTAAAATAAGAAGAATAGGCAACATTTGAGCGATTACCTCTTAATCAGCTTAAACTTTTTAACCTGCTGACCATTCTGTACAATTACCCCTACATAAACACCACTGGCTAGTGCATTTAGGCCAAAACGGCTGGTACTCGATGCTTTTTCGTCAAAAACTTTTTGCCCCAGCATATTGTAAACAGACAGGTTATAATCTTTAAATGACCCGCTTAAAATAGTAAGGTAGTCTGTCACCGGATTGGGGTAGAAAGAAAAATCGTCTTCTTCCAGGAATACTGCCGAAGCCAGATCGCTGGTGTACTTGCCATTGGCGGTTTCGAAAGTAACACGGTAAAACTGTATACCCGGCTTGGGCTTTTCATCAAAAATACTGTAATCGAGCTGGTTTTGAACTGGCAGTGTTTGCTTCAAAACGGTGTAGGTATTTACACCAGTTTGTTTCTCCCAAATGATATTTTTAATATCGAGTGTGGTACCGATACTTAAATCGAGTCTTATTTTATCGTCACTGGTGTTATTAGCCGATAAATTTCTTACATAACAGGCAATACCCTGTTGCGTGTAATCGATAGTGTAACTCTTTAATCCAGTAAAACCAGTGCCATTTGCGGCCACAGCAAAATAGTTACTGTTTACTTTGCTCCTGTCTATTTTAGTTAAGGTGTCAGTTACATTTAAAACCGGCATTAATACATTGTTAACCAAACCATATATGGTATAATCTTTTGCACCAGACTGGGGATTCCAGTTTAAAACTACACCGTCGCTACATACATAGCCTACTTTTAGCTCCCTGGGACTCGAAATCACAAAAGAGGGACTAAAAATTATATTTCCTTCCACTTCCATCTTCAATATGGCTTTCGAGAACTGATCTGGAGCAATCCAGTTATAAAAACCCCTGCTTAAATCGATGCCCGAAGCAATCGCTTTCCAGGTTAAACCTTCATCGTAGCTCACCGTTAAATTGCCCGATTGGGAGGTATAGGTATTATCCCAACGGATATAATTGCTTTCGGCGGCAAAAAAGCTACCGTCTTTTTCGGGTGTGATAAAGGAAAAGGCATTTTTAAGTTTGAAGCTGTAAGCCAAAGCAAAATTCTGCTGGATGCCCTGCGTAATGCGGCCTCCTTTTATATGAATTTTAAAACTCCCTGCTGATGGATTCTCCAGGGTAACCTGTTGAATATTGTTAATCAGATCGGCCTTACGCACTGCAGGCTCAGAAAGTGCATTTAGGTTAGCTGCGCCGCTTAACACCCAAGGTAGAGTTACACTCCCTCCCGGATTTTCGAGACTCAGGTCTAAGCCATTTACCAGACCCTGCGACGCGTTTACCACCGCAGCCGGATCGTTCCAGACTATTGTTACTTTAACCTCTGCTACATTGGCCGGAACGTTTAAGGGAATAATCAATTCCTGTGCTTTGGCAACTGTATATACAGCAACCCTATCTTCGTCCAAAGTTTTTAAAGACTGCGCCACATTTAGTTTTCCGTAGCCGTATACATAATCTACCTGTGGGGTACCCAAATCATCAGCGGCATTAATCAAAGCAGCCTTAACGAGCGAAGCTGAAGGAGCCTTTTTAAACTTCTGGCGATAAAACTGCTCTAAAAGCACAACCGATCCACTGGTAATGGCAGCAGAACCTGAAGTACCATCCTCGCCCAAAGCCACCAGCTCTGGCTTTATACGTCCATCGTAAGCAGGGCCTTTACTGCTTAAGTTTTCGGAAACATTTTCCCTGTTTACGCCACCAATAACCAATACATTTTTAGCCTGCTTAAAATTACCGGTTAAATTGGCCCTGGCGGCAATGCCTTGATAAAACCCTGCAGATGGTGTTTGTGTACCGCTATTACCGGCCGAAAAAACGTGGATTAAAGTATCGTTTTCAAAAACCTGTCTATCATATGCAGCAGCTTCGATACCATAATTATTATCAATGCCCACACCATACGAATGGTTTTGAATCCGAATCTGAAATTTATTCAAATCGCCAGGCAAATCAGGCATCAGATTTTCGAAACTCGAAAACGCCAGTTTTGCTTTTGGGGCAGCTCCCAAACCCCGAATAAAGGAATTGCCATTACCTATAGCCAAAGTTGCCATAGTAGTGGCATGCGAGGTTGCTTTACCTGTGAGCGTTGCTCCTGCTACCGTTTTCCCTAAAATATCAAGATCAGTCACATCGTACATCCCTTCTTTAAGGGAAAGATTGATTCCCGATCCATCGATACCGGGAAACAGACTGTGGGCATTGGCAATCTGGTTCAGCCCCAAATCTAATCCATTAATTACCACTTCTTCTTTGGCAACCGCTATAATATCAGCATACAACACTTCATTGTGTGCCAAAACCAGCATTAGATCATCAGGTAAAATATAGACTCTACAGATATTATTCGCAAGGTCAACCGAGATTACCTTTAAATTTTGAAGGAAGCCTGGCGAAGCAGTTAAATTTTTAACGACAAGCCTAACCAGCACCGAGTCGCCTTTTTTATTGCCTTTATTCAGCACTTTCATCAACCCATCGCTTACCTTCCACAAGCCATTGGCAGGTCCTTGAAAAACGAGGCTGGGTGAAAGCATTGAAATAGCACCTTTCTCAACGATAAAGTAATCACCGGAGAGTTTCTTTTTAGGTTTTAACAATTGAATTTCACTTGCAGTTAAAGCATGGTTAAACCGCACCAACAACAGCTCGTTCGGCGGTAATATTTCAATATTACCTTTTGTGGAAATAAATTTTTGAAAATTTTTATCTACTCCACCTGGTTGTGATTGTGCATTTAAAGCGCTTACACAAAGACAAATTAGTATAACTAAAAATACAGTACTGACTTTCAAGAATATTTTATTGTAAAATTTTGCTTACATCACAATTCTTCTCTAAATTAGTATTTATAAGGTAATTAGCAAACATTATTAACTAACTTATTTAATCATTATTCATTTAAACCTAACAGAAATGAAAAACACCAGATTTTTATCATTGGCAGCCGCGTGCCTTCTATCCACCGCTCTATACTCCTGTAAGAGTAATAATACAGAAAATGCAGTAGAGAACAAAACTGATATTTCAAACAATACCCTTTCTCAGATCAAAACATTGGGTTTTAGTACCGATAATATCCGTAAAGTAGACGGCGGCTATTTAGTTGAAGGAGATATCCTGTTAACAGAAGACAATTTAACGGAAGTTTCGACAGATGCCAATTTGAATATTGCTGAAACTGAACAATACAGAACCACAAATACAGTTAAAGCACTACCTCGGGTAATTACCGTATCAGTAACCAACTTGCCACAGGTGTACAGCGATGCGGTAAATACCATGATTTCGAGGTATAACTCTTTGGGTTTACGTATAACCTTCCAGAGAGCGGCTACCGGTGCAACCGGCAACATTGATGTGGTTGGCTTTAACGAGGGCCCTAGCGGCGGTTTCATAACTTTAGGTTCAGCAGGTTTCCCAACCGCTTCAGGTAATCCTTATAATCAGATCAAAATGAATACCAACGCGGCAGCTTATGGCACCAATCCAAATTTATTGTACCTCGCTTCTGTGATCCAGCACGAAGTAGGACACTGTATTGGTTTCCGTCACACCGATTACATGAACCGTGCATTTAGCTGTGGTGCTAGTGGCGCAGGAAACGAAGGTAAATCTACAGTGGGAGCAGTAAGAATTCCGGGTACACCTTCACAACCAGATGCAGCATCATTTATGCTAGCCTGCTCTAATGGTGGTAACCGTACTTTTAATGCAAACGACGTAATTGCGGTAAACTACCTTTACAAGTAAAAAACAAATCAGATCAGCTAATTACCTTAAAGGTTCCGAATGCGATTCGGAACCTTTTTTGTTTTTCCGGGGCAGGCAGATGATGGTTTGTGTGACACAAACCATGGCGGTAGCATCACAACTCAAAACCTCAGTGTTTTTCCGTGCATCCGTGGCCATACCACCTTAAAAAGCATAAAAAATGCCCTGTGTTTCCACAAGGCATCTCTTAAATTATTCAATAACTAAAAATTACTTCCCGTTCTGTTCAATATCGCGGTCCATTTCTACCAGGTCAACATCACTTGGGGTTGAAAAATCACCGATTAAATATTTGTTAAAATGATCAGCCAGTTTCCAGAACGCATATTCTGTCATATCGCCAAAAGCATGGCGTTGCCCCGGAATTAGCAGAAAATCGAAACGTTTGCCAGCTTTCATTAAAGCATTAGCCACACGGATTGAGTTTGCAGGGTGCACGTTGTTATCAACATCACCGTGCATCAGCAATAAATGGCCCTTAAGGTTCTTCGCCAAATCAGGGTTTTTATCGATGCTATATTTAAATGAAGTATCGCCTTTCAAAGAAATGGTTTCTTTTACACCATGATGTTTCTCACTCCACCAACGGTTGTAAATGCTGTTATCGTGATTTCCGGCATTAGATACAGCAGCTTTAAAGAAATCGGGGTAAACCAACATTGCAGCTGTAGACATGAATCCACCGCCAGAGTGCCCTGTAATGCCCACTCTAGTATCATCAATGAAAGCATATTTTGAGGCCAGTTGCTCAACAGCCGTTTTCTTATCAGCTAAACCGTAATCGCGCAGGTTTCCATAACCGTAAGTATGGTACCATTTGGAACGCGAAGGATTACCACCGCGGTTACCTACTGTGATTACGATGTAGCCAAATTGTGCCAGGCGCTCGGTGCGGTCCATGCTTTTGCTAAAAGCTTTATTAACCGCCTCTGTTTGTGGGCCTGGATACACATACTCAATAATCGGATATTTTTTATTCGGATCGAAATCAAAAGGTTTATACATTACGCCATATAAATCGGTAATCCCATCATCAGCCTTTACTTTAAACGGCTCAGGAAATTTATAACCGGCAGCTACCAGCAAAGAAATATCGGTAGTTTCGAGTTCCATTACTTTTTTACCAGAACCATCATACAAAGTAGATTTTGGCGCCGTATTTACCCTCGAGTAGTTATCAACAAAGAAAGAATTGTTATCGTTCATGTTACTGGCATGATCAAAATCGCCCGCGTTTAATAACTTCATGTTCGAACCATCAAAATTAATGCTGTATAAATGCAAATAGTAAGGATCTTCTTTCCCTTCCCTCCCATTTGCAGTAAAATAAAGCACACGCTTTTTCTCGTCGATGTTTACAATACTTTCGCAGTGAAAAGCTCCTTTTGTGATCTGGTTCTTCAGTTTACCATTTTCATCAAAAAGATAAAAATGCGCCCAGCCATCACGCTCGCTCCAATGGATCAGCTCTTTACCATCGTTTACCAAACCAGGGCGGTTTACTTCAACATAAGTATTAAAACGTTCATCGATTATAGGGGTAACTTTACCTGTGGCGATATCAACTGTACCAATGTCAATGCGTTTTAAATCGCGGCTGGTACGCGAAAAATAGAAGTGGCTGTCGTTACCCAACCAAACTGATGGACGGAATTCGTTATCGCGGTCTTTATTTAAAACTGGTTTACTCCAAACCGAAATACTCTGATCTTTGAATGCAGCAACACTTAGTTTTTTATAGGTTTTTGCATTGAAATCAAACAATAATACTTCATCCTGAGGGGCTTCTGCCTCGCCAGGCATCTGATACTTATAGGTTTCTAAAGTTGGCCGACCGGCAGTAACACTATTGATTACCCAAAGGTCTTTCACCTTGCGCGAATCGGTACGATCTAACACAAAATACTTCGAATTAGGCGACCAAAGTACATAAGCACCGCGGCGTTTCTTATTGTTTTTTTCGTTCTCTACATTATTTTCGCCATCTCCGTCACTTCCGTACGAATAAAACTTAACACCATCTTTAGTTAACTGGTGTTCTACAATAGTGCTGTCTTCTTCGTTTTTAACGGCCTTTTTGTAGTTTTCTTTATCCATCCAATACAGGTTATAATTGCGTGAAAAGATAATAGCCGATGAATCGGGCGCTACAGAACCCCATGATGGTTTTGGTTTTGGCTTACTAAAATTTGGGATTTCAGTAAGTTTTGCCGATACCAGCTCATATTTAAAAGAATAGATTTTCTTTTGCATCGAATCGGCTGCTTTTTTATCCTTCCGGTCTTTTTTCAGCTCATCAACTGTACTTTTAATTTCGAAAGATATACTCTTTTCATCAGGAGCAAATTTCAGGTTTTCTAAAGGCAAATGCTCGGCATCGAAAGGATCGCGTACAATCAAGGTAATATCTGCAGCCAGTTTAGCATTGTCGAACATTGTTTTTTTGCTTTTGGCAGCCGGATCAACCAGGTACCAGAATTTGCCTTTCGGGCTTTCGAAAGTGTACCAAAAACGATTGCTCAATTTTAACCAATGTGGGTCTACAGCAGTAGAATACACCATTTTTTTGAGTTTATTTGGCGAAAAACGTGATGCAAGCTGATAATTTGCCTTAGGTTGTGACTGAATATTCTCAGTAATGGTAAATGTTTTGGTTTGTGCAACAACAGTTAACGACAAAAACTGCGCGCAAACAAGTAGTTTATAAAGTTTATTCATGAATAATTGTTTGGAGCGGCTAAATTATTTAATTAAAGCCGATTAAGCCGTGAAATTTTGTAATAAAAACGATAGCTAATTTAAATATCGTCCGGGCACAAATAATTTTCAACAACATTACATTTGATATAAAATAACTAAGGGATTTTATAGTTTTGCAACATATATTATCACTATGAAATACAGCTTACTAACGTTATTAACAGCAGGTGCAATCCTATTCGCCAGCTGCCAATCTAAATCACAAACAGAAAGTTCAACAGGAAAAGATTCGACTGTAAAAACTGCTCAGGCAACTGAAAATGCAGGAGCCGCTGCAGTCGATGTTTCTAAAATAAAAGTGGCTGATGCGAAAACCATTTTAGCCAGAAAACAAGTGCCTATTTTATGCTACCACCAGGTTAGAAACTGGAAACCAACCGATGGAAAAGTGGGTAAAGACTATATTGTAGAGATCCAGAATTTTAAAGATCAGATGAAAATGCTGGCAGATAGCGGCTATCATACCATCCTGCCCGATCAGCTTTATGCTTACCTGAACACCGGCGCAGCCCTGCCAAGCAAACCCATCATGTTAACTTTTGATGATACCGATCTGGATCAGTTTACCATTGTTCGTCCTACTTTAGATAAGTTAGGCTATAAAGCGGTTTATTTTATTATGACGGTTTCAATCGGCAAAAAAGGCAAATTTGTTGATTACATGTCTAAAGAGCAGATTAAACAGCTTTCTGATGAAGGAAATGTAATTGGCAGCCACACTTACGACCATAAAAACTTTAAAAAATATGCTGGTAAAGACTGGGAAGAGCAACTGGATAAACCAACAAAAAAACTGGAAGAAATTACAGGCAAAAAAATGACTGAGTTTGCTTACCCTTTTGGCTTATGGAATGCAGAAGGTATTCCTGAACTGAAAAAACGTGGTTTCAGAATGGCTTACCAACTTTCAACCAAACGCGATGAAAAAGACCCATTGTTTACCATCCGTCGTATTATTGCAAGTGGTTACTGGTCGCCAAAAACATTAAGCAACAGTATTAAGAACAGCTTTTAATTTCTTTACTATTTTCAAAGGAACATGAAAAACTTTCTGCTCTACAGTGCTATTTCGTCACTGTTATTCGCTTCATGTCAGCCCTCAAATGCAGCAAAGGAAAAACCTGCTGCAAAAACGGCTACAGAAACAGCAAAAATTGATTCGGCCAATACCAAACCTGCAGGCGCTAAGACGATACTGGCGCGCAGGGAAGTTCCGGTTTTGTGCTATCACCAAATTAGAAATACAACTGCCAGCGATAGCAAAAGGGCGCACGATGATATCATTGCGCCCGATAAATTCAGGGAGCACATGAAAATGCTGGCAGATAGCGGTTATCATTCTATTTTGCCCGATCAGCTTTACGCTTACCTGGTGTATGGAACCAAACTACCGGAGAAACCCATCATGATCACGTTTGATGATACCGATGAAGATCAATTTACCGTTGGCGCTACTACTTTGAAAAAACACGGTTTTAAGGGGGTTTATTTTA
This sequence comes from Pedobacter sp. HDW13, assembly GCF_011303555.1. Classification (NCBI taxonomy): domain Bacteria; kingdom Pseudomonadati; phylum Bacteroidota; class Sphingobacteriia; order Sphingobacteriales; family Sphingobacteriaceae; genus Pedobacter; species Pedobacter sp. HDW13. The sequence goes on from NZ_CP049868.1 coordinate 371,846, forward strand.
TCATGACGGTATCGATTGGTAGAAAAGGCCGCATCAATTACATGACTAAAGAGCAGATTAAACAGCTTGCCGACGAAGGAAATACCATTGCCAGTCATACTTACGATCATAAAAACTTTGCCCAGTTTACTGATGAAGACTGGAAAACCCAGATTGATGAACCGACTAAAAAACTGGAAGAAATTACTGGTAAAAAAGTGGAATATTTCGCCTATCCATATGGTGTATACAAAGCGGCAAACCTTCATAAACTGAAGGAACATGGTTTTAAGGCTGCCTTTATTTTATCGACTGCACGCGATGAAAACTATCCGCTGTACACAATCAGACGTATCATTGACCCGGGAAGATATACCGCCAAAAACCTTTATTACAGCATTAACAAGAGCTTTAATAAAACAAAACCCTAGTTTCGACTGTAAGTTATAAGCAAATTAATGGTTGCCTTATGAAATATCTTCTTCCCCTTTGCCTTTTCGGATTGCTGATTGTATCAGCCTGTAACAATGCTAAAAACAGCACAGCAAATAACGAAAGTACCGACAGTACTAAAACAACCGAAACCGCTTTACCCGAAAACTTTTACAAACGTTTAAAAGGTACCATTGCCGGTAAACCGGTAGTAATGAACCTGCAAAAGGTAAACGGAGATTATGATGGAAACTATTATTACGACGGTTCGTGGTTAAATTTGGCAAGCGATACCTTAATTGGTAAGGATAGCGTAGTGCTACGTGAGAACAGCTTTTACGATTATTATTTCGATCAGAATGGCAAACAACCACACCTTTCGTTAAAATGGACTGGCAACGGATTTAAGGGCACCTGGCAAAGTGGTGATAAAACCAAAACGCACCAGATTTTACTTACAGAAGAGTATCCTGAAGGCAGCTACGAATTTACAGCAGGCATTTACCAGGACTCGGCGAAGGCTTTTGCCAATAAAACAAAATCGCCTTCAGCACAGATCAGTTTTGAATATCTACAGCCTAAAAAACAAGATGAGCAGGCTAGTTGGCTTAATACCGAACTAAAACGCATATCAGGAATTAAAAATAATGTAGATCGCGAGATTGGTTTTAAAGCCATAGCCGAGGCTTACTTTAAGGATTACAAAAGCGAAGTAGCCGATCAGCAAAAAAATGGCAGAACCGACGATTTTGAGGCCTGGATGAACTACACCAATAATAGCCAACAAAGCATAAATTACAATAGAAACGGTTATATAGTTATCGATTTTTTAGCAGATAGCTATACCGGAGGGGCACACGGCAATTACAGCAGTACCATGTATTGCTTGGATGTCCAAAACAAAAAACAAATGATTTTGAGCGATTTAATCAAAATTGACTCAAATACCTTACAGCGCATTTTAGAGAAAAACTTCAGAAAAGAATATAACGTTAAAGCAGCCGACGCTTTAAACACGGTTTTGTTCGATAATTATTTAAAGCCGAACAAGAACTTTTACTTCAATAGCAGCGGCCTTGCTTTTATGTACAACCCTTACGAAGTGGCCAGCTACGCACAGGGACAGATTGTGGTGTTTATTCCCTTTACAGAACTAAAACCTTACCTGTTGCCTGCTTTTGCAGCAAGAATGGGTTTGAAATAAATTTTATCGCGTTTTAAACGCTTAATTATAACGCACTCGTTAAAAACGAGCTCGAGCATAAAAACTGCATAGTGCCTATTGCGAACTGATGTTTTCTGCGTTTACCACCTTAATCAGCGGGAATAAATATTAATAAATCATTCCCACAGATTAAACAGATTTATTCCCAGATTTTAATATCCCATTACAATCTTAAAGTATTTCTTTTACCAGGTATTCTTTCCCATTAAACTTAAAGCCCTCATTTTTAGCTTTACCAATCAACGCTTTACCAATAGGCGAAGCTTGCGATACCGCGAAGAATTTCTGTCCATCTACATTTAGTTCACCCGCACTAATGCTGATGTAAAAATTACCCTCAGAGGTTAAAACTATGCTACCATTTTTTACCACCTTAATGGATTCTACATTTTCAAGCTGTTGCAAGGCTATTTTCTGTTGCCCCGCTTCGTACAACAATTTACTGTTACGATCCATTTCTTGCTGCATCATTTCGCGTGTAGTTTCGTATTTATCACCAGCACTACTCTTGGTGTCATCGTTCGAAGCCTGGCGTGCCTGCTCCATTGAATAGGTTATATTTTCTATTCTTTTTTGAATGAAGGTTAAACACAATTGATATAAATTCGACTTTAAAGCAGACATATTGGAAAATGAAATAATGTAAAATAGATGGGGTAAGATGGAAGATTTACTTTCGAAATGCAAAAGCCTGTTCCAAAATGGATTCGATCTTCGCTTTGGGAATATCATCCAGGTGGTTGATTAATAAAATCTTCATTCGGGCTCTTTTTTCCTGTAATAAATCTTCGTGTTCAATGCGCTTTCCATCTACCAAACCAATATAAGGCTGATGGAGTTTTTTGTGTATCCAAAGATAGCAGAACATTTTTCCTTTATGATAATAGAAAGGCATGCCGTATTTCCAATGCTCGGTAATACCGGCATAACCAATTAAAAGCAACCTTAAATACTGCAGGCAGCTTTTAACAGGTTCATCTTTTTGTTCGAAATATTGATCGAGTGGATTTAGCATATCAGGATCAAATGGAAAACGTAAAGGTGCAAGATAACAAACTGTAAGCAAAATTAACCATGGGCTATTGACTATAATCCATCAGCTATCAACCAATAAACTACTCTTCAATCCAGCTCACCTTTTCGGCAATCGGTCCACGGTTCGGCTCCCATGGTTTTTCGTTGTGGTAGCCCATGTAAAACAGTCCGATGCATTTTTCGTTTTCTTTCAGTTTTAAGAAATCGCCCAAATCATCAATCAGTGGTGGTGAACTCCAGTAAGCGCCAACTTTTAAACTCTCAGCTGTAATCGCCATGTTTTGTACGGCACAAGCCACGGCTGCCAATTCTTCCCACTCTGGTATTTTACCGCTTACCTGCATATTAATGGCAATAATACAATCTGCCTGACTCGTTTTTTCGGCAAAACTATCGTATTTCTTCTGCAAAAACTGTTGTGGAGTCACCAAAGCTTTATACAAACGACCTAATTCTTCTCCCAATTTAGCTAAGCCAGCCTTTCTGATCACCACAAAACGCCAGGGTTCCGTTAATTTATGTGTTGGCGCATAATTAGCGGTTTCTAAAATCTGGTTAATCAATTCAACAGGAATCTCTTTCTTAATATAACTCGCTGGAAAAATACTGCGGCGTTCTTTTATAACTTTTGATACAATTTCGTAAGTAGTACTCATGTGGTAAATATAAGGTAAAAGACGGAAGACAGAAGGTTTAAGGCTAGATTTGACGTTTAACTAACTGAAAACCGCAAACTATTTAATTGCAAATTATAACCTGCTAACTGATAACTGTTTCCTGATCTGTTTAACTTTTGCAAAAAAAGCAATACTCTCTTTATCGACTAAAAAATCCATTGTTTCCACCAGTTCGTCTTTAATCCAGTTATGCTTCGTATTTAAATTAGCCAGGATATTCAAACAATGCGATTTAATGGCTACGGGTACCTTTTCATCAATTAACCAGCTAAAAACCACTTCAACCAAATGGTCGGTATCGTAATTACCAATGATTTCCTTTATTTCTGGCGATGCATTTTTCTTTGTCATAAAGGCCAGGATTTTAACAAAATGCCGTAAGGCCGAAAAATTGGTTTGGAGCGGAAACTTCTCCAGAAAATAAAGGGTGTGGGGCAAAAACCTTTTCTGGTGACTTGAATATACATTTTCTAAAATCCAGGCAGCCCTGAAACCAATCTGTTCATCCGCGTAAAAACTGATATCAATTAAATCTTTAACAGAAAAAGTATCTTCAGATGCAACGGCAGCCAGTTTTTCTACTTTATTTTTTTGGAGGGTAGTTTTGATGGTTTCGAGTAGCGGATGGTTTTCCATGAGGCTAAAATAAATGTTTTGCCACAGATTAACAGATTACACCTTATTGTTTTTTCAATACCTTCCGCCTTCAACCTTCCTGCCTTTTAACCTTTCAATTTTATAACTTTCCAACTTTTAGCCTTCTACTTTCCTACCCTCAACCTTTTTGCCTATCTTTGCGCCTTATTTCAATTATAGCATGATTTCAGTTTCTAATTTATCGTTACGATACGGCAAACGCACATTATTTGAGGATGTTAACTTAAAATTTACCCAGGGCAACTGCTATGGGGTAATTGGGGCTAACGGCGCAGGTAAATCTACTTTTCTAAAAATTTTATCAGGAGAAGTTAGCCAAACTTCGGGCAGTGTTGCTTTTACTCCGGGCGAAAGAATGGCGGTTTTAAAACAGAACCACTACGAATTTGACGAGTTTTCGGTATTAGAAACAGTTATGATCGGTCATAAAGAGCTTTATGCCATTATGAAAGAGAAAGATGCCATTTACATGAAAGAAGATTTTACCGAGAAGGATGGCGAACGTGCCGGAGAGCTGGAAAATCTTTTTGCTGAAATGGATGGCTGGAACATGGAAAGTAACGCTGCAACCATGTTGAGTAACTTAGGCATAACTGAAGATAACCATTATAAATTATTAAAAGAGCTCGATAACACACAAAAAGTACGTGTATTATTGGCCCAGGCCTTGTTTGGTAACCCCGATATCTTATTACTGGATGAGCCAACCAACGATTTGGACATTGAAACCATTGCCTGGTTAGAGAACTTTTTAGCCGATTACCAGAATATTGTATTGGTTGTATCGCACGACAGGCACTTTTTAGATGCTGTTTGTACGCATATTGTAGATATCGATTTTGCTAAAATGAGCATCTACACCGGTAACTATACCTTCTGGTACGAATCTAGTCAGCTGGCGTTAAAACAACGTAGCGACCAGAACAAGAAAATGGAAGATAAAGTGAAGGAGTTGCAGGAATTTATCCGCAGGTTTAGTGCAAATGCTTCGAAATCAAAGCAGGCTACTTCGCGTAAAAAGGCTTTAGATAAGATTGATATTACCGAAATTAAGGCATCGAGCCGTAAATATCCGGCCATTATATTCAACAATACCGGCCGTGAGGCTGGTGACCAGATTTTACAGGTTGAAAACTTAGGTAAAACCGGAAATGACGGTGTATTGTTCGACAAAATCACTTTCATGGTAAATAAAGGCGATAAGATTGCCATTTTATCACAAAACAGTTTGGCTACCGCAGCGTTTTACGATGTATTAACCGGTCGCGATGCAAAACATAAAGGTGAATTTAAATGGGGTGTTACCATCAGTACTGCCGATATCCCGAACGATAACTCTGAGTATTTTGCCGGAAAAGACGAAAACCTTGTAGATTGGTTACGCGAATACTCTGGAACTGATGCCGATGAGCAATTTGTACGTAGCTTTTTAGGCCGTATGTTATTCTCAGGCGAGGAAGTATTGAAAAACGTTAAGGTATTATCAGGAGGAGAGAAAATGCGTTGTATGTTCTCGAGAATGATGTTACAACAAGCTAACTTACTAATGTTTGATGAGCCAACCAACCACCTTGACTTAGAATCGATTGAAGCATTAAACAACGGTATGAAAGATTTTAAAGGTGCGATATTGTTTACTTCGCGAGATCACCAGTTAACCGAAACTGTTGCCAACCGGATTATAGAAATTACGCCAAAAGGTACTATTGATAAGTTAATGACTTACGATGAGTACATTAACAATGCAGATGTTGCCAAACTACGCGAAGAAATGTATTCGTAAAACATAAAAATATATTTAATGAGCCGTCCCGATTTTTCTGGGCGGCTTTCTTTTTTAAAAAAATTCTCATCCTGCTGTAGCGTTTTCATTGCCTTAATCGTTTTACAAGAAAAAAGCGTTAATGGCCATTAACCAATTTTGTTCAAAAAATTGATTTAAAACATTAAAATGAAAACTAATTTGAAAAACTTCGGTATCACTACTAAAATTATTTTCTCTCTCCTAGCAATTACATTAACTATAACTGCCTGTAAAAAAGATTTTAACAACGATCCGATCGAAGCTGCCGGTATTGGCTTCGTACACGCATCGCCAGGAACAGCAGCCTTAGATTTTATTCTGGACAACCAAAAAATAAACAGCTTTACCTATACCAAAGATTTAGGCTACTATGCTGCTTATCCAGGTACAAGATTGGTTGGAGTAGCTAAAAAAGATTCATTAAAATATTTAACTACAGCTACAGCAACCTTAAAATCAGGATCCTTTTATTCTGTTTTCGTGGTTGACACTTTAAAATCGACCAAACTTTTGGTTTTGGAAGATGATTTAAAAGCACCTGAAACCGACAAAGCTAAAGTTCGTTTTGTAAACTTAAGCCCGGGTTCGAGCCCTTTTGATTTGGCTGTTTCAGGTACTGATGCACCATTATTTACAGCTAAAGCATTTAAAGAATTTACAACCTTTACCAACATTGCACCTAACGACAGCTACACTTTCCAGCTTAAACAAGGTGGAACAGTTAAAGCTACTTTACCTGCTGTAAAAATTGAAAAAGGAAAAATTTATACTATCTGGGCTAAAGGGTTATCATCTAAAACCGATAGTACAGGAGTTGGTTTGTCGGTTATGACAAACAAATAATCTACTCTACCTGTGGAAAACTGAAAATGACACTGCACATCATTTTGGGCAGTGTTATTTTCTTAAATTTGTAAAAATTAATCATGATAAACCTTTAATAAATAGTCCTTTACAGGGGTGGTAAAAAAAATACTCAGTTTTGAGGAAATTTTAAAAGGCTGTGTAAAAAACGACAATGGCTGTAAAGAAATGATGTATAAATCATTTTATGGCTATTTAATGGGCATTATTTTAAGGTACACCAAGAACCCTTCGGACAGTGAAGAGCTTGTAAATGACACGTTTATCAAAATTTTCAAGCATGTAGGCACTTTCAAACCACCTAAAAACCCCGAAGAATTACAGCGTTCGTTTAAAGGCTGGATTGCGCAGATTGCTTCGCGTACAGCTATAGATAAATTACGGAGTTCGAAAATTCAGTTTTATGTTGATGATCTGGCAGAACACGAACATCCGGTTACCCATGTTTCAGTAGCCTCCGAACTTCATGTTAATGATATTTTGAACTTACTAAATCACTTACCAGATACGCAGAGACTGGTATTTAACTTATATGAAATTGAAGGTTTTGCACACGATGAGATATCGAAAATGCTAAATATCCCGAGAGTTCGAGCCGTGTTTATTTAACACGCTCTAAAAATAAGTTACGTACCCTTTACCTAAATACCTTGGTTAATTCATATGAAAAAAATGGATAAGGAATTAATTGAGCATATCAAATCACAGCTTCAAAACCACGAGGAACAATATCCTGCGGGGGCCTGGGAGCGCTTTTCAGGAAAAGAAGAAAAGAAACGACGCATTGCTTTTTGGCCGTTATGGGCAGCTGCTGCCTTAATTTTTGTATTTGGCGGAGTATTTTTTGCACTTAACACACAGGAACAAAAAAATGATACCCTTTCAGTAAAACCTCATGCAGAGCAACATAATAACAGTAATACTAAAGCAACAGCTGATAAAAATATAGAAATCAAAGAAAATGCTGCAAAGGTAACCAACCCTAATGGTACTAATGAGGCACTTTTATCCATTAACAGAAATACTCCAAATACAAGTGACATAAAACCTTTAGCAGCCGAAAGCACAAACTATGCTGCGCTTCAAATCCCTGAAGAAACTCACTTAACCAATAATAACCTACTCAATAATACCCTTAAAGCAATTAATCTGGTTAATTTTTCGGTAAAACCTATCGATATTTTAAGCACGCAGAAAAAAACTGCTTCTCCTACAGTCCAAAAATTGAAATTTGAGGATTTGTTGGCGCAGGATAGTCGCGATAATCAAAATAAGCCGGTTTCGAAAACAGGCCAGCCATCTAAATGGACACCCGATGTTTATGTAGCCCCTTCTATGGGAAATGACAATAAGGTAACCATGAACTATGGTGTTTCCCTATCATATGCCATAGCCAATAAACTGTCGATCAGTTCTGGCGTTTCTTATGCCTCAATCAGTACCACCGAATCACTGAACGCTCAGGCTCCTCAAAGCTTATCGGGCAAAAATTTGACTTCGGTTGATGCCAAAGTGCGCGGAATAAACATTCCTTTGGAATTAAAATATAACATTAGCGATAAACTTTATACTGGTGTTGGTATTTCGGCATTGGCTGTAATCAACAACAGCCAGCAGAATAATTATATTGTTAATCAGGTGCAAAATGTTTCTTATTCTACAGCAAATGGGTTGGCCGATCAGAAAATGCTGATTGTACAGGAGAAAACAACGGAGCCGCAGCCCGAAAACAATATAGATCCGGATAAATACATCGGGTTTTATAATTTCTCGCTGGGTTATAAGCAGAAAATTTCGAAAAAGAATAACATTTCAATCGAGCCTTTTTTAAGGTTACCAATGAAAACTTTCTCTAAAGAAAACCTGAACCTTACCAATGGCGGCTTACGTTTGAAGATCGATTTTTAGCCAATCGTTTAATATTTATTATATTTGGTTAACGCCACTATGAAAAATATTAAACCATATCCAACTGAAGAAGAGCTTCCTCCCATTCAAACTGTTAACTAAGTAGATTTTGCTGGCTGTTATGGCTATGCCGATTATTTGCATTTTACTTTTGAAGAACGTTTGGAAATTATTAAAGGACATGTTTTCAGAATGAGTCCCGCTGCTTCGCGTTTAAACCAAAAAAATTTAGGAAGGATATATAATCCGATCTACAATACATTAAAAGGTCACCAATGTGAAGTTTACACTGCACCTTTTGATATACGATTAGCTAAGAAAACACATGAGAACAATGAAGTTATCACAGTTGTTCAGCCAGATATTGTTGTAATTTGTGATCAGGAAAAGCTGGATAAGCAAGGTTGTATAGGTGCACCCGATATTGTAGTAGAAATTTTATCGCCAGGCAATAATAAAAAGGAACTAGTTAACAAATATGAAGTTTACGAAGAAGCCGGTGTTAAAGAATATTGGATTGTAAGCACTTCTGATAAAACATTCTTCAGGTATATTCTTGATGAAGAAGGAAAATTTAAACCTACCAAACTACTAACTAGTGGTGAGAAAGTAACCACCAGCATTTTACCAGGCTTCACACTTATACTGGAAGAGGTTTTCGAGGATTAAACCTTTAAAACAAAAAGCTCAGGCGTTTATTCCTGAGCTTTCCATATCTTATTTATCGATCAATTAGTGACCTGAATGACCATCAGCACCATGTGCATGACCATGTGCCAACTCATCCTGAGTAGCTTCGCGTACGTTTAAAATCACACCGTTAAATACCAGGTTTTTACCTGCCATTGGGTGGTTTAAGTCTACAGAAATGGTATCTTCGTGTACAGCAGTAACACCTGCTCTGAACTGGTTACCGTTGTTATCCTGCAAAGGAATCACATCACCAACATTTGGCAATTCGCCACCAGCTTCTGTGAACATGGTTTTTGGCAAATCTGCAAAAGCACCTGGATCAATTGTACCGTAACCATCTTCAGCAGATAATTCGAAAGCATATTCATCACCAGTTTTTAAGCCAGTTAAATGCTCTTCAAATTTAGGCAACATCATGCCTACGCCATATAAAAATACTAAAGGATTTTGCTCATCGGCTTTTTCTACAAAAACCTGTTGTCCTTCTTCGTTAGTAGTATGCAATTCGTAAGTTAATGCGACTACTGAGTTTGGTGAAATATTCATCTATTTTTCTTTATTGTAAATACGCTAATGCTTCCTCAACAGTGTTAACCGGTAATTGGCATACTTTATTTCGGCAAATATCTTTTAACTTGATTTTACGCTCGTGGAGCAAAGATAACCTAATTATTAGTTTAACAAAGAAACTGTTTAATTGTTGTCTAATAGTGATAAATCTTAGTACTAGTCCTAAGAATAGTACTAATTATGCTCACGCTATATGATGCCATCATCCGCCATACTATAATAACCATTCCCACTTATTATTAAATGATCGTGTATTTCAATCTCTAACAACTTTGCACACTCCTTAAGTTTACTAGTCAATTTAAAATCAGCATCAGACGGTCTTAAATTCCCACTTGGATGATTGTGACACATTATCAACCCACTGGCATTGGCTTTTAAAGCAACAACAAATATTACTTTGGGGTCAACATAAGTTCCACTAACACCACCCATCGAAATATCTACCAAACCTAAAACTCTATTGCTTCTGTTTAATAAGATGATTTTAAACTCCTCTAAGAAGTTAATTAACCCCAAGTTCCAATGCTGCATTATGATACTATAACATTGCTTAGAGGTGGTTATTTGCGGTCTATCCACAGGGTTAAAACTAGGCTTGTAGGTTAATTGAACCTCACATACTTTTAATAATTGATTTTGTTCCATATTGATTTTTTTAATATGGTGCGATGGCAAGCTTTAATCAATCAAGTCCAAGAAGCAAACGAATAAATAGGATGTGGTTAGGGGCACAGCGTTTATGCGGGAAGTTCTTGGACGCTTCAGCAGATTAAAGCTTAACTTTGTTTAATCATTAATTAAATCTCCCCACCCACTGGCACAATAAAAGAAAAAGGACAATAATTTAACGGCTTATATATGCTGATAATCTATTGTCCTAGTTTAATTACTTTATTAATAAAACTCTACTTTTTGATTTGATCGGAAGTTTCTCCCTTTTCAATCCTATCCTGCGGAAATTGTGGGATTTCAGGCAGAGATAATTCAACCCGATCTTGTGGAAATTGTGGTGGCTGAGGCGGTTGCAACTCGTTTTCTTCTGGGTAACTCATAATTTGATATGGTTTAATATTAATAATATATAGTTTATTGCTGTTAAGATTAAAGAGATAACCAAATACGTTCTTGCCTTCTGTAAATCTTTACTTCTTTTATCGTTAAATATAATGTGATCATCCGTCAAGTCTGCCAATTTTGTTATTATCGAGTCGTCAAATTTTATCTTATCAGAAACATTAGGAAGTTCGTTGTATTCATTTATTTGTTTCTCATACTTTACGATATCTCCAATATAGGCAAAATTCCTGTATGCGAACCCTTTGAAGTGATTATTGAATGATCGCATTATATAAAATATAGCTATAACAAGTACGATACCAATAGATAAAAGCAAAAGATGTTTAAAGGCAAGTTCAGACCAATTGTGAATGTCTTTCTCATCCTTAACAGTATATGAGTTAGCTGCAACAATAATTGTTAAAATCGTTACAGGCAAACTTACTGCATTATCCAAATTTGTTCTCCTTGTTAGCTCGCGGTCATAAAGACTCTTATAAAATGAATAGCTATCCATATCAGTTGTGATTTAATCGGTGAAAGAACCAACTATTAACTAACCGATATAAGTTTCTCTTACTTGGTTTATTTCTCATTATCATCTATTTCTCCAATAGTTAAAGAATCATTTAATTTAAATGTGATGCATTTCGAATTATATATACTTTCTTGTTGAACAATTAAGTACGATTCGTATATTTTAATAAGTCTAAGCTCTTCGGACTCTATAATAAGTAAAGCTTCAACTTCCTTTTCGTCATTATCGAAAGAGGCGATTCTTATTGTTGCACTACTAGGACCAACTTTATAACTACCAGTTAAATCTTCGAACTTATAACTCCTTACTTCTTGTAAAATCGACTTACCGTAATTCTCAGCCAAAAGCTTGTTTAATCTTTCTAGCTCACTGATGCCTAAACGATTAGATGAATGATGATGGGTTTCATAAAGCGTCTCCCTTACGTAATAGTTCACTCTGCTATTTCCTTTGTCGATTAAGCCACTTATCATTGCATCTTCCAGCTTTATTACCTTTCTTAATTTCATTTTCTTTATTATTGAATAACTATTTTATAATTTCCAGAATAGTCCTCATCATTTATATTAAGTATATGCCAAGCTTTTACCTCGTGAGTCAAACTAGTCGGCTCTCCACAGTATATAACTTAAAAGCGTTTAAATGTAGATTTAGTCCTAGCAACTCTTTCTCTATTTACATCCAGCATTTCAGTGATATGATCAGCCGTTTCATCCAAGTGATATTTAACCAATGAGTTAGGAATCCTCAGTGTAAGGTAACCTTTAAGAAAAGAATAATATGTACGTTTCAAATCGGATAGAGCTTGTTTATCACTATAATTATGGTGACCACCATCAACTTCAATATTAACTTTGGCTTGTGGTATGGCAATATCTATATGCTTGTAGCCATCAAACTTTTCTAATTGAGCAGGCACACCACGTTCTTTCAAAGCAAAATATAGAGACATTGCAGGAACAGTGCTAAATAATTCTTGTTGTTTAACCCATTTTTGATGGGGCATACAAAGTGGTATACCAAAGTAATCATGAGAGTAATCATATACTTGTGAACTAATTCCGCAACCACATTCTAGACAAGCTGCTATTTTGTTGTAAGAGTTCATCGATTGGCTATTGATTGATTATTTCGTCAATTACTGAAGCCTTCCAAACAATGCCAAGCTGTGCTTGCAATTCATCGTTAGCTCCAATTCTACCTGAATATATACCGACTAGTTTTGTATAATTGTTACTTAGCTTTCCATCATCAAAGATTGAGACTGCGCGCCTTTCCTTTAAAATGACAGGAGAACCAGACATCCCACTTCGGGAAGCGGTATCAACAAACATTTTTGGAACTCCACCAATATCAATTACCGGTTCAGATGCTATAGATGCCCTTTTCCAAATTGGGAAGAAACCTCCTCCAGTATTGTTAAATGGAAAACCCAAGACATATATATCTTGCCCTATATGAACTTCTGTGTCTTCATTGTGGGGTTCAACAAATTGATCTATTGAAAATGCAACTAGATTATCTGGCACTACAATAGGTATGGCAACAACATCAACGCCTTGTTTATAAACTGGGTGCTCAATCCACAATTTATTATCTTCTTCATCCAATAATCTAATATTTAAAGTAGACCAGCTAATATTTGTTGTGCGCTCACCAACACTATACCTGTTTTTATCGACTAAATAGAGATTAAGATTATTAGGAAAGCAGATTGTCCCAGTTAAGAACTCCATTGTTTCTGGATTTTGCCCTGTCACATTATGCCAATTAGTAATTAGATATGATTTTGTATCTCTAATTATTACAAAACTAGTTCCAAAAGCAAGGTGCGTGTCATCAAATCTAAGATCAATTAGATAAGATGCCCAAGTGAAATTGTCTGATTTTGCGTCTTTCATAGTTTTACTTTAGACTCCAAATATTCAACTGTTAGTTGAGTTTCTTCAAGAATTCGAGGGAACTGATTTGGCACTTGTTTCCATTTCTCCAAAAGCCCTTTTAATGTTCTAAGACTATAAGGATAATAACGTTTGAAATGTCTTAGCTCAAAGATAATCGCCGTTTGTCTATCAACGTACATTGTTCCCATCTCATCTTCAGGTTGAACTAATTCTTTGAGCAGTTTATGAAACTGCTCAAATTCCTTTAGATTCTGCTCACGCTTTCTTGTATCAAGGTATTGTATTACAGTCCAACAAAATGAGGCTAGACCTGCAATAACACTTAATAATACTGTAATATTGATAGTTGCCATAGCTCTAATATATAGTTATGATAATGTTTATATTCTTGCCCATATTTCTCTAGCTAATTGGCGTGACTGTAAACCAAAGCCATTTACTTCCCCTGAAGTAAGAATGATTTTCTGATTTTCCGTATATCTCGGCATTAATCTATTGTCTGCCAGACCATTATTATGCATCAAACAATTTCGTATATCATTTACATCTCTAAGATCATTCAGGATATTGATTGTTAACCCTTTTAAGTTCTTCTCTAGAAACTTTATCTTATCTACAAAGATTAGCCTTCGGGCTTGTTCTTGAGCACAAAAGTCAATTAAATTATCTCCTTTTTCTTTTACCGTCCTTAGATTCACTTTAATCTCATTCTTGTTAGGATACTTTATAAGGATTTTGATGATTGCTTTAGTTATAAAGTCTTCGAAGTGCGTGAAACCTAACAATAGCGCTGATGTTGTAATATGATTTAAATAGTTTTCATATTTATAATCGTATAACTGTTCAATTGTTAACCCAAGCTTAAATCGATCATGTGTTTTTATCTGCTTATATATGTGTTCATCGGAAACATCAAGAAAGCCAATTAATAAATCTAATTGATTTATTAGGTAGTCGAGATCTGTCATAATATTTGTAATTAGATCTAGAAATCGGTCATAATCTGTTCAGTAGTTGTAATGCGAGAATACAGCCTCTCTATTTCTAAAAGTGGTGCTGAATTGGCAAATGCCTCACGCAAGGAAGCGATGAATTCGTTAATTTCACTTTCATCATTAACTATAATATACTTTATGTCCTTCGGTTCAAATTTCAACCTCAAATGGCCTATATTAGCATTAAGCTGAGACTTCTTTTCTTCAGTTAGTACAGCGCCTTTAAGAAGTATTTGACCTGCCAGTTCGCGGCTCGGAACATATCGCCATTCTTTCTCATCGGCAAACCTGTAACTTGAATTATTTACCTCGCCTCGAATTAGTTCTCCTTCATAATTCTTCATATAACGAATAACGTCTACGATTTTATATTCCAAATCTGTTAAATCAGCGATCATCTTTCCATTAAACATTGCATAGAAAGAACTATGAAATCCTGCGCCTAAAGTAGATTGACTATCGATATAAAGTACAGGATTAAGGCCGTTTGCTTGGGCCCACTCTCTTTTTAAACCTATACCATATCCTCCGTATTTCGTAATGTGTTCTTTCATTTCTGATAACGGAATGTCGCAAAAGCTAACCATCGGTATTGAATAATGAAGTGCACCATTAGGAGTCACAACATTCTCTAAGCAATATTTCACTTTAAATCCCTCTTTGAGTATTCCTTTTAGACTGTCAGCACTATTTGTAAAGTGCATTATAGAGTTTGAACTTAACCCCATATTAAAGTTTATTCAAATCAACATCATAACCAGAATTCCGAAGCTCTTTCGCAATATCAAACTGCCAGTGCGAACTATTCATACTAATATAAACAACGCCAGATATATCATTCGGTGTTTCAATATCCCCTTTGACTAAAGCACAGACCTTATCTCTCCCAATTTTACCGATTAAATACCCATGTTCAAATACTACGTTTTGGCGAGCCCTTGATTTGAGAGAATCAGTTGTTTTGCCTCCTAAATCGCACGGTGTATAGAGTACGATGCCAAATCCGACATTTGAATAGTGCTCTATCTTTTCAATAATAGTCTTTCCGGAGCTTGCCTGCTCATGCAATATGATTGGTTTGAATCCTAGTCTTTCAATAAAACGAGCTGTCTCTGCTTTGGCTAAATCATCATGACCATGAACTATGAACACTTCTCCGGTAGAAACCTCTCTCGCAACTTTAGTTGGTATGTTGGTAATTTCCTTTTCTGACTTAATAAGTTCTGCCTTTGCCAATAATGATTTTAAGCTAGATAGTTTATAGTTAATCAAATTCCTTTTTGTCTGAAGCTGATCATTTCTTACCTCTCCCATTTGCCCCATAAAAGTATATCCGGCATCGTTGTAGGATTCAACATAAGTATTATCGGGATAGTTAAAAACCTGTTTTAACATTTCAAAGTTGTAATCATTCCAGATGTCAACATCATTTTCGAGTGTAGTATAATCCTCTTGACTTACAATTTGACGAGTATGCAATTCTTCGCCAATTCTTATTCTTTCAGTTAACTTACTTTTGAATTCCTCATTGGTAATTGTTAATATAAAGATTCTTGGGGGTTGTGGGCTTGTATTTTTCTTTGTGGCCATTTTATATCAAATAATAATAATATCATTAAATCATCAAAGTATTCAAGCTAAATCTTAGATATACCTTTCTGTTTGCTAGACAGATCACTGCATAAAATTTGAATCTAAGCCGATTACATTTAACTGTTAGGCTAAATACGAAGAATAGAGCATGATGAGATAATTTAGCACTGAAAATTACCAATAACATTTATTAATTGCAAATAATTGATGCTCACCGCCTGCGAACTGAGAAAATGTGTGAGAACTGGTAGCTGCAAAGCAGCGAGGTTCGATCTATGTTTTAACACAAGCGTAGCGCAGCATTTTCGATTGCGCAGGTGAGCAAGACTAGGAGCCTGACTAGATTTATCCAGGATAAAGCGAAGTAAAATCCTAGATAAAGATAGAGAGAAGGCTCATGAAGCCATCCGCTTTGCCAAAATTAAAACCATGACAGTGCGCAGCAATGGCGTGTGTTTTAAGTGGCATTAGACATGGCGGAATACCGATCTCCCTAATCGGGTTTGCACTGCCTCAACCGATATACCACTTCCTAAAGTAACAGCAGAAACGTTAAAGTGTGCTGATCGTTGCCAAACCAAGGAATTAAAGACTAAACCATTCCTTTCTCCGCGTAAGCCGCTAATTGGGGAGAGGAATGGATTTAGGATGAAATAAATTCTACCCTAAACGCTATATGGTATTTTGGTTACAGTATTGGTAGTTATAACTTTTTATTGTCATTCCAATATTTCAGGAAGCCATTACCAATAGTCGTAATTTTATAGAAAGCATAATCACTTGTCCTTGGCTTCACCTCATCTAATGTAATTATTCCCTCTCTTGTCAATAACTTTGTAATTGGTGATTCCATATTAATCGATCTACCCGTTAATATATTATCAACTAACATATCTATGATATTAAAATCTGAAAGTTCCTTCAATTCAGAAACAATTCTATTTTGAGACTTTGCGGGGATGTAATCATCTAACATTTCTGAAGGATGATAATTAGCTAATCTGTCTGAAATTTTATCCCTTTCATTTTGTGCATTTACCTTTGCAATTCTTTCTTCTTCTAATCTACCTTGCAATTGTTTAACAACCTCTTCCAAAGATTTGTAGTCTCTTTTTAGCACTATACTGCTCTTATCGGTAATCTTAGCTAGATATGGTATAACAAATTTATCATATGTATCCGTAATAAGCCTACCTAGTGTTAACATACAATAAGTTGAAACAAGCACTAAAAACGTGATTGCCACAACGATTAATAAATTGGGAACAAATGCTTGTGTCTGATAGTGATCTGCAATGTATTTAAGCTTTTTATCTAAAGTAAATCCTTTATCGAAATTAAATAATCCATATACTAACGTCCAGTTCCTAATTATCCAAACAACCAGAAGTGTCCCTAAGAATGGGTTTGTTGTTCGCTCCTTAATATTATCGAGCATTGAGTTGAGAGTATCCTTAACCATTTAGATGTATTTTAAAACCAATTATAATAAAAAAGAGCCACATTACATGGCTCTTATGGTGTTTGATAATCTAATTCTATTTTAAAGTGTCAATTGAGTCTGTCCATCAATTATTATTCTATAATAGAATACGCCATTATGTTTAATCTCCTTTCTATGGCTTACTAAAAGATATTGGTTCTTATTTACTAAATAGTACTTCTGGTATTTAAAAACCGTACCATTATCTGTACGCGAATAGATTCCTTGGTTCTTAATCTCAAAGTTCTTGACGCTATTGCCTTTCTTATATAGCAACTGATTACCATCAATTGTTATTGTGAAACTATCCTCGTACCAGTTCTGATCTGTTCCCAAGGTGTATTTTCCGTAGTATGCATTAGAACTTTGTTTAGATAAGATTACTGGTTTATATTCTATTGCCGTTGCCATTAACGGTGTAAAATTCATTACAATAATGCAGGTGACGAGTATTAATAATAAGGTTTTTCTCATGATAACTAATCGTTAAATAGTCTTTTAATAAACTTAAATGCAAAGTATATGAATACTCCGAGCACAATTAAAGATGCTATTGCTTCCATATCTTATTTACAATTAAATGTGTTAATTATTGTATATCCTTTATTATCACTAGCCTTCATTGTTACCTTCGTAATGTTACCATTGGTATCTTTCTCATAACTAAAACCTTCAGTATAAGCAGCACCATTGTATGAAACACTAGCAATTTCATATTTACTTCCCTTACCAAAATAGCTTCTTAGTATGCCTTTGTAAAATGTAGGTAAATCACTATCCATATTGTTAAAGTAATTGCCCATTGTTAAAAAGCCTCCATATACGATGTTAATTGTTAAAGTTGGACTAACGATTTTGGTTAGATTACCATCTGTAAAGGTGTACTTAGTAGATACTGTAGAACTGTTTAAAAGATTGGTACGGATCGATTCTATTAAATAACCCTCTGTATTATAAGTATAGTCTATCTTATAATCGCCTGCCATTTGAGTTTCCGTTGTAACTCTACCTTGGGTATTTAAAGTGTAGGTATAAGTGCGACTATAATTGCCATCTTTTACAACTTTAGTGATTTGTGTCGATGTATAAGTGTAGGTTTCTTGATAGTCTTCGCTATCATATACAACCTTACTAACTTTGCCATCACTATTATAAGTATAGAGGATTTTACCTGTATCACTACCAGTTGAATAGCTGCTTTGACTTAGTTGGCAGTTTGATTGTGGCTGTACTTCTTCATCTGAAGTACCTTTTTTGCATGAAGCTACGATTAGCGTAGTGGCTAAGAGCATTAAACTTAGAGATTTTCTCATATCTGATTGAGTTTTTGATTATCGGTAGTCCCAATCCGATAAGTTTATAAACACGAAAGCGTAGGGAACTGTACCTTACCTGCATTCAGAAGCTCCTAGGAGGGCTTATTGCAACAGAGGACAGCACCTACGCTTTTGCGCAGGCGTTGCTTTTCTCCGTTCTTGTTGCAATGTTTGAATTTTCCTAGGATTCCTGATATGCAAGAACTGATAGCTACGCTAATATTCTATATATGTAAATGTTATTTTCTCTCTATAATGTCATGTTTATGGTGTAAAGATAATAACGGATTTTAAATATAGGAGCATTACTGCTCCCATATTTTAATTTACTTCTGTTGATTTCTCAACAGTGTGTAGCGAGACATAATTAGTTTCGCCCTCGGCTATCCTGCGATAAAAAAAGTTATGTAACTGATCAGCAGGTTGAAATGTAACTCTTAATGAGTATTCAATCCCTTTTGTATTATCATGTGATTCTGTTACCTGATAAGCGTACCGCAATAATTGATTGGTTAAGTTGCTGCCGAATTTAGTTAAGGATTCTAGTCCTAAGTCAATAAACATAAATGATCTACCATCTTTAGGACTGATCGAAAGTGTTATGTTCCAATGAAATGAAAGATGTTCCTTCACTAAATTAGTATTATGTTCATTTAATGTGTGGTCTATTTCAGCGTACATTCTGAATTTAGGTAGATCAAATCGATCCATCAGCGAAATAGCTTTACTTACAATTAAAGTATAAGCTCTCTCAACTTCCTTGTTGGTTAAAAGCAATTCAGAATCTACCATTACGAAATTGGTTTTTAATTGTTGTTGTTTTCTTGTTTGTTTCATGATTTTAAGATTTAAATGGTTATAAATTGGTGTAAATAAAAAAAGCATCCTCATTGGGATGCCTTACTATTAGAATTCGTTAAGATTTACTGGTAAGCCTTAATTATCAAGGGTTAGATTCTGGTTGGTAATCGGGCTATTACAGTTTTATTTTTAAATGTTGGTCTCTTACCATATAAAGGTAATGCTAGGGAAATCACTTTAATTCGTTCAAAAGCCGGGGGCTTGTAGTGATAGAGAGCTGGGGTGCTCTTTACAGACTGGATTTGGGATTTCAAAAATAAAATTCAATTTAACATAGAATGACCTAGCTAGAATAGCCAGGTCATTAGGATAATTATAATAATAGCACCAATTCTAAATTAAGGTTGTTAAAATATAACACTTCAATAAAAACTGGTTCATTAATCATCAAGTGTAAACTTAGGATTGGTTAGTTTTATGCACCATTGTCTTTCCCCATGAATCACTTTTTGATATCTTGCAGAAATAGTAAAATATCTAGATAGTATTTGAGCTGTCGTTCCTGTTAGCCCATATTTCTTCTTTAAACCAATTACTTTGGCATTTACAATCTTGTAGGGTAAATCCTGATTGATATTAAAAGCATTTAAAACATCCTTTATTACTGGGATATCTGTAAACTTATCACTAACTTCTTTTGCCTTAATTAAGGTATTTAATTGGCTAAATTTATAATTTGCCTTGACAATCATAGTTTTACCATGCTTTAAATATGATTGTACCATTTCTGGGTATTTTGAATTTAATTCATTAGTAACCTCTATTCTATTATCAATTATAAATGTACCTGGGGTCATTTTGAATCCATCTAATTGTTCAACTACTGCTTTAAAGAGATCAACGTCATTCCTAGCTCTCTCTCTTTTAAGGCGATCTTGATCTGATGAAGTGTAGATTACTGACGAATCACTCACCTTGAAATTTGGTAATTCGTTGTATTTTGCTAGTAAGATAGCTGCGCTTGAATAATAACTGCTTACCATTTGTTCATCCAAACTATTGTCAATACTGAAATAATTAGTTTGATCGGTATTCACTATTACGTATTTCTTACTTGGCAGAGCTTTTAAAGCACTTTCATAAGCGATTCGAGCACCACTATTTACCAGAGAAGATTCTTTAAACGTATAAATTGTCTTGTAAGCTTCTAAACCTCCCTCAATGAATTTAAGTGCCATTTCTCTAGATTGATATTCTATGTCTGGGTTAATATTAGTGATATGAATTGCCTTGTTTATTCCATTTCGAAACCTCCCTATTGCTTGAATACTTTCTGTTGCAGGATCAAATATGCTCTGCCCTGCAAAGAACAAATCAGTTAAAAGAATAACATTAGGCTTAATATCCAGATCAATGTCTACTGCACTGTAAAACCTAGAGGTAAAGAAATTGTATTTAGCTAATGGCTTTAGCTCTGAAGTTGCATTTGGGAACTTTAACTTGTTCCTAAGCTTTTTCACGCTATCTTCTCCACAAAACACTTGACTCTCACTTTCAATCTTTAAATGTTTAATCAAGCTAAGTATGCCATCTGTTGAATTCATAAAGAAACAATAGTGGGTATGGACGTTTTCTTTTAAGTAATCTCGAACCCTATATATAATGTTGTTAGTTATGGCAATCTCAATTGCTTTAGAGTATTGAAACTTGGGTTGGAATATTACGTGTTCAAACCCATATTCTTCAAATCTTGGGTCACTGGGTAGAATTGGTGTAGCTGAAATCATTGAGCGCTCAGCATATCTAAAGAAATCATTGATTGGTTCAACAATCGATTTCCTATAGGAAACATCCTGTACAATCTTCTCCGATTCATCAAATAATAAGAAGAAATCCTTATGGCGGATAAACTTTTCAGCTACTTTAGGGTTTTCAAACGCTTTCACTAGCTTTTTGTAAGATTCAGGTGTTACCATAATGTTTTTAAATGATACGTCGCCTAGTAGGTAATCAACTATTGCATTAACGTCATTAAATGGATAATAAACTCCCAAAACTTCAAGTTTATATTCTTCCATCATCTTCTTAACCTTTCCGACAATCACAGGTACATTTGGTACTATTATGATGCTGTTTCGTTTGCTTAAAAGCTCTGCTGTCGTACCGCCTCCCCCTGGGTATCTTTTGTTTATAAATGCATTAGCTGGCAGAAAAGCGCACAGGTTTGCTATAAATTGGCCTTTGCCAATATAGATTGTTCTAGTTTTCATTAGTTATCTAAAATTAAAAAGGAGAGGCATTAGCCTCTCCTCGATTAACTTATTTACCTTCCTCTCGGATTTTCGTTGGAATTTGTGGAGTGAATTCTCCGGTATTATTCATGAAATCGAATAATAAAGTTTCAACATCATCGGTTGGGTCAATCGATAGTGAAGTAGTTCCGTTAGCGAATTGGAACTCCACAAAGATCTTTGATTGATTCTGCTTATTTATGTAAGCACGGTGCTGAACACCAACACAGTTAAATAGGTTTGTTTTTAAAGTCTGAAGATTAACTTCATGACTAAATCGTTGCTGATTAACACGAGCAACTCTCGGGTTTAAGGTTGGCATATGCCTATGAAATTTAATTGTTGCTGAATTGCAACCTTACAAATCTCAATATGTTAGAGTAAACCGATGTTAGTCTAAACTATTACTACAAACTATTTTAAATAAACGCGTAAAAGATGAATTTAACCACATTTCTGATATTTATTTATGCAGTTTCGGATGTAAAAGTTATGATTAAGTGCATCTTTTGGTCGTGGCGTATTCAAATTGAATAGATCGAATAGATTATAAATTAATTTGCTTTGCTCATTTGTTAGAGGAAAATCAGACTTTCTTCCTTGGTTTAAGTTAGTTTTGTCATCGGATATTATTAACGATTCGTTATGTAAAAACGTTTGGATTAATTCTGACCAACTACCTAAAACCTCAAGATGTATTGACTCGTTAGCAATGTTGAAATGGTTGACAAAGTGTTCGACTTCTTCAACAGAATTGATGTCTTTGAATCGTGTTTGTTTAGCTAATTTGATAAATTTGGCCAAAAGCGAGTCACAGGTCAGTTCGACCACCTTATTTGCGATTTTCTCATCTTCTATTTTAATCCTATTTATTGTAAGATCACATAGCTGCTTACTTTTGATTTGTGTGATCTTCTTTCCAATGCTGGCTAATTTTAAGTAATCTTCATCATTGAACACTGTACTTAGCAATTCTTTTTCAAGTTCGAAACAAAAGTACATTAGTTCATTTCTTAATTCATTTCGTTGTAGCTTATTTAGTGGCTTGTCAAACTTAACATTTTCAATTACGATATCTACTTCTTTATCAATGTTCTGTATATTATTAAGATAGTAAACAGCTTTATAGTTGTAATTATTTAAATCTACTGCTGGTGTGTTTGCACTCCAATTGTACATTAGCTCAGCATCGACAGAATAAACCTTTAGTACGTTAATATTTAATATGAGATCATAAGTATATACTTCAGGATAGAAATCTAACTTCATAATTAGCGAAGTAGTTGTTATGGCTACCTCGCTTTAAAGATATTAAAGTTGTAATAAAGTCTGGTTACTCTATTTTATCAATATCAATTCTTCCACAGTGATTGCCTCGCTTACGCTGTCGCTTCGATCATAAATTTGAGTGGTGGTAACTTTACTATGTCCCGCTCGTTTTTGCACATCATAAACACTATTAACTTTCAGAGCTTTGGTAATGCTAGTGTGTTTGAAATCGTAGATTAGAATGTTAGCGAACTGCGGAAAATCTTCCTTAAAAGGTAATAGAATACGTTCTCTAAACATCGTTTGTGTAAATATCTTCCTTTGTTTGGTTTGATTGAAGAACCCGATAATGTAGTCTTCATCATCTATTGTTCTTCCTGCATTTGTGGTATTCTCATAAATACTCTGTATCAAACCATTAACAATTGAACTCATGATAACTCTTCTCCATTTCTTACCTTTAGCATCGAATACCACTATTGAGTGATCTTGGAGATCAACATGTTTAACTTTAATGTTTAGCACTTGTATAGGTCTCAATGTATTTTCCGCTACGAGTCGAGCCATTAAGTGCAACCTCAAATATCTTTTCGTATTTACAACATTAAAGAACTCAAGAAATAGTGACTGCTTAATTTCATTATATTTTGGTATCTGAAGAGTTATATCAAGTTTCTTTAACTTACTGGCGTGGTTAGTAATTGGTAATTCCATTATTTGGCTCAACCATATATAAAACCCCTTCACGTAAACCATTTGTAAGTTAACGGTACTATTACCGAGTCCCCACTTCTTTAAATAGCTACGGTAGTCAATCCAGACAGTAGTACTTAGATCAGAGAGTAAATGGTTTGGGAAATGCTTGTTTATAAACGTCGTTACTTTCTTATCTCTCTCAGTATAATTATAGATATCCTTAATCTCCCCTATTTCATGACGCTTTGTATGATATTCGAAGAACTTACTAAGAGCTTCAATTACTTTGGTTTGTATCGTTAACTTAGAATCTGTAGATGATTGGCTAACACTTATAGGTTTTACTAACTCCGTTATTCTGAACTCGAATGAATTACGGAGCAGCACTAATTTCTTATTTATGGATTTAAGATCCTTTACCTGTTCAAGGTACTGGTTATAGATTGCCTTTATCCCCTCTTTAACTTTAAATTGCTTACCATTATAAAAGTATTCTATGCAATAGAGTGGGTATTTGTCAGTATTGGAGCTATGAGGGGTTACTAAAATAAATCTGATGCCATTAATAATGGCCAATTCAGTTCTAATTGATTTCATTCTATTAAGATTAAAGTTCGTGATAGTAGTACTAAACTAGTACGAACGTAAAATCAAGTAGTACGAATAAGACCTTGAAATAAAGCTTAAAGAAAATAAACAAACGACTGACTTACAGCATATTCATCTATTTTTCTTTATTGTATGTGCGTTAATGCTTCCTCAACAGTGTTAACCGGTAACTGGCATACTTTATTTCGGCAAATATAAACTTTTGTTTCATTGCTTTGCTTACCTTTTAACAGCGGCAGGTTACTTTTTGTTCCACCCAATACAATTTTGTTAGGAATGTAATGCCCGCCTAATTCCAATTTAATTGCTTCGGTTGCTGATCCGGTAATGGCAATTTCGTTCGTGCTATAAACTTCGTTTAATAACTGTATGGCCCAGTTAGAATAAGCCGAACCGTAGGTTTTAATCTTAGGTTCTACCGCAGCAAGCATTTCTGCAGCTTTTTCGGTATAATTTTCCAGATCAAAAAGCAGTCCAAGTTTTTTAAGGTTCTGTGCCATGGCAGAGTTCGAGGCCGGAATTACGTTATCCATTACCTCGTGTTTACGGGCAATTAAATCCTCTCCTTCGGCAGAGGTATAAAAGAGCATGGGTGAATCGGCATCAACGAAGTTAGCCAATACATAATCAGTCAAACTTTTGGCTTCATCCAGCCACTTTTCCTCAAAATCATATTCGTAAAGGGTAATTAAAGCTTCAATCAGAAAAGCATAATCATCAAGGAAACCGGTAATAGAAGCTTTTCCGTTTTTGTAGTTACGGTATAAACCACCTTCTTCGGACATCAAGTTAGTTAAGATGAACTGCGCTGCCGCCGAAGCCTTGTCGTAATAAGGTTTATGGTTTAAAACTGTTGCTGCATCGGCCAGGGCTTTAATCATCATCCCATTCCAGGCGGTTAAGCATTTATCATCCAAACCCGGTCTAACACGTTTATCTCGCTCGGCTAATAGTTTAGCTTTGGTAACTTCTACCTTATTGTATAGGGTTTCTGCATCAATCCCGAATTTCTGTATTAAATCATCGTCGTTGATGGTTTTACGGAGAATATTCGTTTGTTCCTCTTCCCAGTTGCCTTCTTCAGTAACATTGTAATACTCGCCTATCAAAGCGGCATCACTGCCTAAAACAGCATCAAAAGCAGCTTTATCCCAAACATAGAATTTGCCCTCTACCCCTTCGCTATCTGCATCCAGAGCCGAATAAAACAAGCCATCAGCCGAAGTCATTTCGTTAAAAGCCCATTCAATGGTTTCGGTTGCAATTTGTTTAAACGAATTGAACCGGGTACACTGATAGGCCTCGGTATATAAACTAATTAATTGGGCATTATCGTAAAGCATCTTTTCAAAATGAGGTACGTGCCATTTATCATCAACTGAATAACGGGCAAAACCACCCCCAATCTGATCGTAAATGCCGCCACGGCCCATTTCTTCGAGGGTATGACAAACGGCCGTAAAAACAGATTGATCGTCTTTTAAAAATCCATACCGCAACAGAAAACCCCAGTTATTGGGTAAAGGAAATTTTGGTGCACGGTTGTAACCACCATAACCGATGTCGAAATGGCGTTTCCAGGGCTCGATAATTTCAGCTAAATGAGTTAAGGTATAATCTTCTTGATTAACTGCCGGAATTATCTTTTCGCTTTCGCGGATACCCGAAGTTAGCCTTTCGGCATATTGAATAGCTTTATCGGGCTCATTTATCCATAAGGCAGCCACGTTTTCCAGAATATTAATCCAATCGTTCTTCCTAAAATAAGTGCCCCCATAAATCGGACGCTGATCGGGCAGGCAGATACAATTTAAGGGCCAGCCGCCGCTTCCGGTC
Organism: Pedobacter sp. HDW13; assembly: GCF_011303555.1. NCBI lineage: Bacteria > Pseudomonadati > Bacteroidota > Sphingobacteriia > Sphingobacteriales > Sphingobacteriaceae > Pedobacter > Pedobacter sp. HDW13. The sequence continues at coordinate 398,080 of NZ_CP049868.1, forward strand.
ATGAGCTGAATGGCGTACATGTAAATTTGGTCAATATCTGGGCGTTCCTCACGATCGACCTTGATGCACACAAAATGCCGGTTCATTACTTCGGCTACTTCGTGGTTTTCGAAACTTTCGCGTTCCATTACATGGCACCAATGGCAGGCAGAATAACCTATACTGACTAAAATCAGTTTTTTTTCGGCTTTGGCTTTTGTTAATGCTTCTGCCCCCATTCGTACCAATTAACCGGATTATGGGCATGCTGGAGCAAATAAGGTGATGAAGCGTGGATTAAATTATTAGTTTCTGACATGGCGGCCAATGTAAATGTAACAGGGAAAATGGAGTTTTAATTTGAAGCGTAAATCTATTAATAATCTACAAACCTGTTTCTATTTAGTTTTTGTTTTTATACTTTTAGATTCATAATACTATTCGTGACGCATTGTGTCACAAATTAAGTTAGACACATTATCCTGATCAACAAACCTTACACCCTCAGCCTTATACCTTAAGCCTTAAACATGAAAATCACCCATACCGAAATATACCGCTTTAGCATCCCCATGGAGCCTTTCGTGATTGCAACAGGCACCATGCACTTTGCACAAAATGTATTGGTCCGCATCTATACCGATGCAGGCATCCACGGCATTGGCGAATGTTCTGCGTTCCCGATGATTGTGGGCGAAACGCAGGAAACCTGCATTGCTATGGCAAAGGATTTTGCCGCCATTTTAAAAGGCAAAGATCCGTTAGATATTCCCGAGCGAATGAATGATTTGCTGGGTTATGCCGATCATAACAGCACCATAAAAAGTGCTTTTGATATGGCTTTGTTTGATATTGCGGCTAAACATGCCAATTTACCGCTTTATAAGTTTTTAGGTGGACAAAAACGTATCATCGAAACCGATATGACGATTGGTATTGATACGCCGGAAGGAATGGCTAATACCGCCTTAAAATATAAAAGCCAGGGCTGTCGAATCCTTAAAATTAAACTGGGCAAAAACGTTCATGATGATATTGAACGGGTAAAACATATTCGTGAAGCGGTTGGTGAAGAAATAACCTTACGCCTGGATGCCAACCAGGGCTGGAGTTTTGATGATGCGCTGTTTGCTTTGGGTGCACTTGAAAAATACAACATTGAGTTTTGTGAACAACCTATGCGCACCTGGTACGATGACAAACTAGCCGAACTCAACCTCAACTCGCCAATTAAATTAATGGCTGATGAAAGTTGCTACAACCACCACGATGCCCGTAAGCTAATCAATAGTCAATCTACAACCTACCTGAACATCAAATTTTCGAAATCGGGAGGAATACTGGAGGCACAGAAAATACACGAAGAAGCTTTGCAAACCGGCGTTAAATGCATGATTGGCAGTATGCTCGAAACCAGAATTGCGTTGAGTGCCAACCTACATTTCGCTTATGCGAGTCCGAATGTAGAGTTTTTTGACCTTGATACGGCTTTATTAGGCCACCTGGTAGATCCGGTTGTTGGCGGGTTAACTTATAATGGCTACTTTCTGGATGTACCCGATGAAATTGGCATCGGCGCAGAAGCGGATGAGTTTTTCTTAGAGAAATGTGAAAGCTGGACGGTATAAAGTTCCTTAATCAGTTTGGCATTTAGTGTCAGCTTACTAACAATTTGTTTGCTGTTTATAACCGGTTGATAGATTTAGACAATTAAATGGGATCACGTATAATAGATTCTGAAACAATCTCAGGAGGACGGTACGCAAAAAGTTAGATAACAAATTTGGCAAGTTAACTGGTTTAAGCAATTAACCAGTTAACGAACTAACAGCCTATCCAGTGCTAAACTATCGCCGTTAAAGGCATTAAAATCTACCACATGGCCAATGCCATTAATTTTCGCTTTATCAGAATGTTGCCAGAATTTCCAGCGGCTGTTATCCAATCGTAATTTAGATTGATAGTAATGCGCAATCCACAAAGGGTAATCACTGAAATGACTTTCCAGGTAATCTTCGTAAAACTTTAGTCCGGTGTAAATAATTGGCCTTACTTTGGTTTTCAGCTCTACATAATTCAGAAAATCGGACAGTTCGGCACGCATTTTTAACGGAGAAACACCATCCAGCGATTCGACATCAACCACAGGAGGCAAATCGCCCTTCTCTACATTTACCACCTGCAAAAAGAATTTAGCCTGGGTTTTACCATCTTTACGTGGTCTGAAAAAATGATAAGCTCCACAGATAATACCCGATTTGGGGGCTTCGCGCCAGTTGCGTTGGAAGTACGGATCGACCATTAAAACGCCTTCTGTAGCTTTGATAAAGGCAAAACTGATTTGCACCTCATCCTCTTTCATCGACTTTACTTTTGGCCAGTTTATTTTGCCCTGATAATAGGAAACATCGATACCATGAACGGTATACTTTTTAGGAATTTTGATATTAAAGCTCTCGTATGTACGGTAGTTGGGATCTTGTCCCCAATCTTTAACCCAGCGCCAGGTAGCTACAAAACCTTTTAAAACATAACCATAGTAAAACGGAGAAAGCAAAACCAACAATAAAGCAGCAATAGCAATTTTAAGCTGTATAGGAATTTTAGTCTGCTTTTTTTTATTGGCTGCAGTTTTTTTTACCGCAGGTTTTCTGGTAGCAGGCTTTCTGTTAACTGGATTCTTGTTGGTCGGAACTCTCTTATCTGGCGGCATATACTATATATACCGCTAATTTGGGTAAAATCTATTTAAATTAAAAAATGATTACTATATAATATTGTAACCCAGGAAAATGAAATTCAGACTTTTGCTAAGCTTTCTGCATATGCAACAAAACCAGGCCTTTCATTAGCTGTATATTTAAAAAACAGGGTTTTCGAATCTTTTTGGTCTGGTTTTACTTTTTCTAAAAAATTTAAAGAAGAATCGTTATATCCTAAGAAATTATTTTTGTACACTTTTATTTCAGTCGCATAATATAGGTCTTCTATTTCATTATCGCCTAATTCTGCTTTTATTTCATCAAACACCCATTGTTGATCGCCAGAATTGCCTATAATACGCTTCATTTCAGCCTGATTAAAAGTAATTAGCTTTTCAAGCTTGGTAAAGTTCCTTTCGTTTCTCTTTTTTGCACAAAGATTTACAGTAATTTCTTCTGGCAAATAGATTGCCTGATCATCCAACTGACTTGCTAAATTAAGCATAATAAAAACCTGCGGCTCGGTAATCAGCGCCTTATTAAGGGTTTCACTTAAGACAATATCGACTTCTTTATCGGGTAAAATATAACTAGTAGCATCTGTAAGTTCAATCCGTTTTACATACTGCTGAAAGTTAAAGGCTGATATTACATCCAATAACTTATTATAACTGTTTTGATTAATCTCCAAGAAAGAAAATTGAACTTCTTCAGGACTAAATTGACTCATAATTGGTAGTGCCAGAGTTGCAAAAGGCCCGGTACCTGCATACAATACCTGAACAGGACTACCTTTCTGAGCAAGTTTATCTTTAACAGCCCAATATAACCCTCTTACAAAACGTTGTGTTCTAAATATCTCCTTCACGCAGTTTGCAGCCCAGAAGGTACCAATGGCATTACCTAATTTCAGGTTTATATGCTTCCTGTCTGCCGCTCCATCCGATTCTATTTTTCCCAGATTAAATAAAAGATCGGTATAAGCGGTTATTGCAGGTGCCAATTTTTCATAAAAATCTCCTGGTTCTAATATATCGTTGCTAATGTTGCGTAGTTTTTCTAACAGATTTTGGCTTTGGAGCATTAATTTAAAGAAATGATGTTTAAAATAAAGAAAACCGTTATATCCATTTTTTGTAAAAACAGATACAGAAATTGATTCGTAATACTAAATAGCCAGGGCTTTATTACTTTTGTGTGCTAAGAAAACAATATGTACAAACTTATACTAAATACGTATAAATCTTCTTTTAGCGGATTGAGCCGCGAAACCTGGTTATTGAGCATTGTAATGATGTTTAATCGCTGCGGTAGCATGGCTGTTCCGTTTATGGGTTTGTATGTTACCCAGAGTTTGCATCGATCAGCAATGGATGCCGGCCTGATTATTACCTTATTTGGAGCAGGTTCTATCCTGGGCTCAGCAACCGGTGGAAAATTAACCGATATGATTGGGTTCAGGCCTGTGCAGATCATTTCGTCGATAATCGGCGGATTGTTGTTTATCTTGTTTTCAACCATTACCCATTTCTCTACCTTATGTATACTGGCAGTTGTAATCAGCTTTTTTTCGGAAGCCTTTAGGCCGGCAAATTTTACAGCAGTAGCCCACTATGCAACTGAAGGAACCATTACCCGCTCCTATTCGCTAAACAGATTGGCTGTAAATATCGGTTGGTCGGCGGGGATTAGTATGGCGGGGATTATTGCCTCTATTAATTATCAGCTTTTGTTTATTGTAGAGGGATCGGTAAGTATACTGGTTGGACTTTCTATTTTAGTTTTATTACCGAAAGTGCAGGATTTCATTAAAAAGGCAAAGGAAAACCGCAACACTATGGTTATTTTAAAGCCTTGGCAAGATACTTTTTATGTGAAATTTATTCTTTTAACTACTCTATTTATTACTTGTGCCTTTTTAATGTTTAGAGTGGTGCCGGTATTTTTTAAAGAGGAATGGCATATTGATGAGTTTGCCATCGGGATTATTATAGGTTTAAACGGCGCCATAATCGCGTTGTTTGAAATGATTATGATCAATAAGATTGAAAAGAAAAAGTCGCCCATGTTTTTCATCATTATTGGTTCTATTTTCTTTGCGATATCTTACTTGTTGTTAAGCGCGCCGATTATTTTTCATGTCATATCGGCCGTGTTAACCATTGTAACTTTTACAATCGGCGAAATGTTTGTCTTACCCTTCATAAATACCATTGTAATTAGTCGGAGCAATGAACATAACAGAGGCTTGTATGCAGCAGGTTATACCTTGAGCTGGTCGTGTGCGCAGGTTATTGGACCATATTTTGGGTTTTTGATTGCCAAACAATTTGGTTATAACTGGCTTTGGTTTGGGTTGGCTTGCATCTTGTTAATTTGCGCTTACGGTTTTAGCATGCTGAATAAACGCCAGCAAGAGACTGTATTGAAAACGAATTAGTTTACAGTTGGCAATTTGCAAACTGTAAACTAAAAACTGTGAGCTAAAAAGTAAAACTATTTAACTTTCTGTGCTTTAACACCTTCGTTGGTAATTTTTACAGGAAGGATATTACCATCTGCATCAAATTTCATTTCATCGATACAGGTTTCTCGATGGTTTCCATCGGTTTCTGTTAATGGTCTACGGTGGTAAACAATGTAATATTTATTCTTTTTCTCATTGATGATTAAAGAATGGTGCCCTGCTCCTCTTGCAATTGTTGCATCTTGCTGTAAAATTTTACCTACCCTTTTAAATGGACCAAATGGAGAATCGCTTACTGCGTAGGCTACACAATAATCAGGTCCGGTCCAGCCACCTTCGCTCCACATGAAATAATATTTACCATTTCTGATGAACATATAAGGTCCTTCTACGTAATTATCGGAGTAATTTCTTTAAATATAGTTCCATCTTCGAAAGGCAGGAAACCAGTAAAATCTTTATTTAATTTGGCAATATTACAGTGTTTCCAGCCGCCATAAATCAGGTAGTATTGTCCATCTTTATCTTTAAACACAAACTGATCAATAGGTTGTGCACCGTTGTAGAACTTATCAACCAAAGGTTTACCTAAATGATCTTTGTAAGGTCCTTCAGGTTTATCGGCAACTGCTACTCCAATTCCACCAATTTCTTTATCATTCTGAATATCATTGGCACCGAAAAACAAATAGTATTTCTTGTCTTTTTGTACAATTGCAGGTGCCCACATGGCTTTATTGGCCCATTTTACAGCAGCTGTATCTAAAATATGTGGGTGTTTTTTCCAGGTTACAAGATTATCGGATGAAAATGCATCCAGAAATACCTGCTCTTTATAACGAGCAGAGTAAGTGGGGTAAACCCAGTATTTATTGTTGAAAACGGCCGCGTCCGGATCTGCATACCAGCCTTTAAAAATTGGGTTTCCAGATTGGTTAATCGTTTTAGTATCCTGAGCAAAAGAAGCGAGCCCGGATAAAAGTAAAAGAGATGAGAATAAATATTTCATGGGTACAATTTAGAAAAAAATCTGTGGTTTAAAAATTAGGGTTCGCGTTTAAACGCAATGAGTTGGGGGATTGGGTTTGTTGTTTAACCGCAAAGGCGCTAAGAAAGAGTGCTAAGCTTGGAGCAATTTAATCGCAGAGAACACAAAGAGGACACAGAGGTGAAGCATATTATTTATTCAATAGCCAAAACAAAAAGCAATTTAACCACAAAGGATACAAAGGAATGCACAGAGATTTAAAGAGATGCTGAAATAAATTCAGCATGACGGGGCATCGAAAACTGAATGAGGACTATAAGCGATAGCGGGACGAAAGCACCTGTGAAATATAGACCTTTTATTTTCCAAAAAAAGAAACCGTCATCCCGACTGAAACGCTGTGATCCATCCAGACAGATTTCTCAACTACGTTGCGCTTTGCCCGAAATGACGGTTTTTCGTTTTTATTTGCTTAATTCAGCGAAATATTTGTGGAATAAAGGCAATGTCTCAATTCCTTTGTAATAATTGTAGATATCGTATTTTTCGTTTGGCGAGTGCAGGGCATCGCTATCCAAACCGAAACCAAAAAGTACCGATTTAATACCTAAAACATCTTCAAATAGCGCCACAATTGGAATACTACCACCACCACGGGTTGGAATAGCAGTTTTACCGAAACTATCTTCAATAGCTTTTTCGGCAGCCTTATAAGCTACACTATCGGTTGGGGTTACCACCGGTTCGCCACCATGATGAGGGGTAACTTTTACCTTTACATTTTTAGGTGCAATGCTTTCGAAGTGTCTGGTAAAAATCTCAGCAATTTCTTCTGAGCTTTGGTTAGGCACCAAACGCATCGAAATTTTGGCGTTGGCTTTACTTGGCAATACTGTTTTAGCTCCCTCGCCAATATAACCGCTCCAGATCCCGTTAACTTCTAAAGTTGGTCTGGTACCGGTACGCTCTAAGGTAGAATAGCCCTTTTCGCCCCAAACTTCTTCAATATCAAGATCTTTTTTGTATTCAGCTTCATCATAAGGTGCTGCATTCAAGGCTTTTTTCTCTTCATCTGATAGTTCTACCACTTTATCGTAAAAAGCAGGAATGGTGATGTGATTGTTTTCGTCATGCAAAGAAGCAATCATTTTGCAGAGAATAGTAGCTGGGTTTGCCACTGCACCACCATAAACACCTGAGTGTAAATCACGGTTCGGCCCTACCACTTCTACTTCCATATAGGCAAGTCCACGCAATCCTGTTTCGATTGATGGATGCTCCATGCTAATCATCGAAGTATCAGAAATTAAAACCACATCAGCTTTCAGGCGTTCGGCATTGTCCTTAACAAAAATACCAAGATTAGCTGAGCCAACCTCTTCCTCACCCTCAATCATAAACTTAACGTTGCAAGCCAGGGTATTGGTCTCCATCATCAGTTCGAATGCCTTTACGTGCATGTAAAACTGGCCTTTATCATCACATGCACCACGTGCATAAATTTTACCATCGCGTACAGTTGGCTCGAAAGGCGGCGTATGCCATAATTCTAACGGATCAGCTGGCTGTACATCGTAGTGACCATATATTAAAACGGTGGGTAAAGAGGCATCAATAATTTTTTCGCCATAAACGATAGGATATCCGGCTGTTGGACAAATTTCTACGTTATCGGCTCCTGCATCCTTCAGTTTCTGTGCTACATAATCGGCCGTTTTTAAAACATCACCTTTATATTTAGGATCGGCACTAACCGATGGAAAACGCAATAATTCAAACAATTCATCTAAAAAACGTTGTTTGTGCGTTTCTACATAATTTTTAATCTCTTGCATAACAAAATTAGTTTGGGCAAATATAGGTTTTACCTGATAAACGACGCAAAAAGGTGCCTGAATTTATCGTTACGAAATGGCAAAACGACGGTGTAACCGGTTAATTATCGCAACCTGATAATTTTAAATTGGTTTACGATTAATCCGCATTTTTTTAAAATTCAAAACACGTATACCGAAAAAGACAAAAAAATGATTTATTGTTTGTAAAAAAGAAAAGTTATGGTATTAATTATATTTACTTTTTTGTACATTGCGCACACAGATATCCTTAAACCTGCAAAGAAAGAAATTTTACAATGAAGCATAGTGCACTAGTATTTTTATCGCTGCTACTGCTTTGTGTTTGCAATTCGTCTTTTGCGCAGGCTCCAGCCCCAAATCAAAATCCTACACGCGTAAGCTGTCCCGAAGCAGCTCAGTATTACTCGAAAGATAGTATTAACATTGTAACTTTTGGTGCCAGTACTGTTGAAGGTGTAAACGGACAGGGCTTTCAAACCATGTTAAAAAACAACTTTCTAAACTGCTATACCAATAAAATTATAGATATAACCAACCATGGTATTGGCGGACAAACAACTTTTCAGGGGCTGCTTAGAATTGACAATGCTATAAGCAATAGAACGGGCTTTATTGTGATAGACATGGGCATTAACGATGCTGTATCAATTAGTTCGGGTAAAGGAAGTATTGCGGAAACCATTGCCAATATGCGCGCTTTTATTGTAGCCAGCCTGAAACAAAAGCTGGTACCTATTTTATGCACCCTGCAAAATGTAGATGATCGTAACATCAAATCCTATGTTGCCGTAAATGCGCACATTAAAAGTATAAATGCCGGATACAGACGCCTGGCAGCAGAATACAAAATCTATCTTGCCGATGTAAACGCTGCCATGAGAAGAGATTTCTCGCTCTATCAGGATGCTTTTCACCCCAATACACGTGGTTATAGGCTAGTAAGTTATGTTATTTTCGATGCCATTAACAAAGCTATTTTTGATAAGTTCTTAAAATTTACCGTCACGCAGAACTACCCCAACCCTGCCTCCATGCAAACCTTCATTGATGTGGTTTTGCCCGAATCGGATAAAATCAATATCCAGATTTACGATTTAATGGGCCGCCTGGTTAAAACTGTTGTAAACGAATACCTAAACACCGGAAAACACACGTTAGAGATTAACACTTCTACCTTTGTTCCAGGAATTTATTTCTTTAAAATCTCATCCGATTCGGGCCAGTACAATGCTGCCAAAAAGTTTATCGTTGCGCGGTAACAAAACAATTAATGATTAGTCAGATAGCTGATTAAATTGTTTTATATCTTTAACAATGCCAACAGAAACATTTACCAATGAGGTGATCGATATCAATTCACTTCCGAAATATGAAGAAATAGAGCTCCAACATCCTCACTCCAATTACTGGAAAATTATTTGCATTAACCTTTCTATTTTCTTAAGCATCATTGGAATAGGTGCGGCTGTTTTATTGATTTTCATCAAGGAAATCAGCGCATACGCCTTCTTAATAATCGCTGTTTATGTGGCCCTTTTGGCTATACTATTCCTTCTTTACAGGATCAGCTTTAAGAAAAGAGGCTATGCAATCCGTACACACGATGTGATATACAAAAGCGGTATCATTGCAGAATCTACTACAATTGTACCTTTAAACAGGATTCAGCACATCGAGCTTAACGAAGGTATTTTATCCAGGGCTTTTCATTTGGGTTCTTTGCAGCTCTTTACTGCAGGCGGCCAAACAGGTCATATCCACATTTCGGGCATACCTATTGAAGAAGCCAAAAATATCAGAGACCTGCTACTGAAAAAACTGGATTTAATTGATAACCAAACCGTTGCCTCAGCATAATGAACAACGATTTTAGTAAACCCCAGCGACAATCGGCAGCCGGAATCGTAATCATGGCTGCGCACACCACCTTAAGCATTGGCCGGGCATTTATCTTCTTTATTATTTACGCTTTTGTAAAAATTCAAAGTGCATATTTAATTTATGTGCTATTGAGCCTGGCGGTAATGATTTTGGGGAGTTTCTTGTTTGCCTACTTATGGTATGTAAAATTCACTTTCTTTTTAGATAAAGAAAAACAGGAATTTGTGGTAAATAAAGGGATATTCAACCGCGACCAGGTAATTATCCAGCTCGATAAAATCCAGCAGGTTAACATCAATCAATCTATCCTGCAGAAAATTATAGGTGTTTACGGTTTAAAAATAGATACCGCTGGCGCTCATGGCGAAGAAGTAAGCATCAAAGCCATTGATGAAACCTCTGCATATAACCTCAAAGCACATTTACTCCATAAAAAAGTTGCTATTGAAAACCAACCGGAAACGGCCGAAGAGGCTCAAATTGTTGAGGAAACCCCGTTTTTAAGAATCAGCTCATGGACTTTATTTAAGGTTGGACTCACATCAAATTATGGCCAGAGCCTGGCACTGCTTGCCGCATTCTTTTACACTGTAATTTACGAAGGAAAGCAACTGCTGGATACTTTTAAAATTGATAAAAATGCAATAGAAAGTACCGTTACCGGCATGTTAACCATTGTAACCGCATTTATTTTAATTGGTGTATTGCTGGTTGTGTTGCTGATAATTAATATGGTTAGGACTTTTTATAAGTATTTTGAACTTCAAATCAGTCAGCATAAAGATGCCCTGCTCCTCTCATCAGGATTAATTGCGAAGAAAAACACACTGGTTAACCCAGCCAAGGTGCAGATTACCAAATACAGCCAAAACTATTTCCAGAAGAAGCTAAATATGCTGAATGTAAATTTAAAGCAGGCACATTTTGGCGAAAGTAAGAAAGGACATGAAATGCAGGGCAATACCATGGAAATTCCGGGCTGTAACCCTACCGAGCGCGATGAATTGCTACGTATGATATTGAGCAAGCTTCCAAAGCCAGGTAAAACCTTTATTCCCGACTGGCGTTTTTTAAATCTGCCTATTTTCTTTAAACTCGTTTTGCCTGTGATTATTTTTCTGATTATAGCTCTAAATGTTCCAGAGGTTAAGCCCTTTATAGCGGCAGCTGCTATTTATCTGGTTACAGGCATAGTAATGATTTATATCAGTTTTAAAAAGCACCGTATTTCGGTTAGCGATGAGTTTATTGTAAAAAAGAGTGGTATCTGGGATATTTCGCACGAAATTATAACACCTGCTAAAATACAAGCCATCACTACTTTTCAATATCCATGGCATAAAGGTGTAGATGTTGGCCATTTGTGCCTGCACACTGCTGCAGGTCAGATTCGCTTTAAATATGGTAACTATACCGAAATTAAACAACTGGTAAACTATTGGCTATACCAGGTAGAGCATCGGAATGAAAGCTGGATGTAAACAGGATAGCAGTTGCCCGGTTTTAAAACCAGGCAACTGAATCGTGCATTAGCTATTGTATGCTACAGCAAACTCAGCTGCAAAATCCTGAAGAGTAGCACCTCCTAAAACGGGTTTGTTCTTAAAATAATCTACAAAAAGTACATTGCTCCTGATGGCATCGCCCATTTCTACATAGTTTTTGGCAATTTCTTCCGGTAAGCCAGCTCCTGTCATTCCGTTAAAAGCATCTTCATCGCTAAATTCGATCCATGGTAACGCTGGTTTACTTACTGCAGTACCCAAAGCTTTAGCTACATCTGCTGGCGTACTTTCATCATCGCTGGCTACATACTGCACACTTTTTCCTGCAAAATCATCTTCAAATGCTTCGGCAGCTACCTTAGCAATGTGGCCTGGGTGCACTAATACCAATTTTGCATCGGCACCAAAGTTAGAACCTAAAATATTGGCATGTTTGACCATATCAACATTGGCCAGAAAATTAATATAGAAATAACCTGCACGCAAATGCTTTACGGCTACTCCATCCAGTTGGGCAAAAGTTTTTTCTACTTCATGCAATCCGGCAATTGGCCCTGTTCCATCTGGCAAATCAGCACCTACGCTGCTTAGATTCACTACCTTCTTAACACCCGATTGCTGAATGGCTACAGCATAGTTTTTACCAATTTCGCTAATATAAGCCTTAAAATTAGGCACCGAAAAATCGGGAGGTACCATAGTGTAAACAGCATCTGCACCCGTAAAGGCTGCTGTTAAAAATGCAGTATCGGCTACGCTGCCAATTAACGGGATAGCGCCCATTGCTTTAATGGCTTCAGCCCTATCGGGATTGCTGCTGATAATTTTTACTTCGTAACCTTTGGCAACCAAAGTTTCGGCAATTGGCTTGGTAATATTTCCTAAAGATCCTGTTAATGTTATTTTCATGATATTTTGTTTTTAAATTATGAATACAAAGTTATATTTGCACTTACTTTTATACAAGTACTTACCCCAAAGTATGTAACATGACAGCGATTAAAGAGAGTTCGACCAGGAATTTTAACAAGGGCGTGGCACTAACCAGCTGCCCGGTAACCTTTGTAATGGAAAAAATTGGTGGTTACTGGAAACCGATTATTATTTACCATTTAATGAGTGGTCCCAAGCGCTACAGCGAATTGAAACGGGCCATCCCGCAGATTACCGAAAAAATGCTGATCCAACATTTAAAGCAGTTACAGACCGATGATATTGTATACAGGGACGCACAAGCCGTTGTTCCGCCTGTTGTTACCTACAGCCTTACCAAACCTGGCGAGGATCTTTTCGCCGTGCTCGACTCAATGGTAGATTGGGCAGTTAAAAATGGTTCTGTTTAATCTTGGTATGCGGATAGGTCTTAGCTATTTATTTAGGATAAAAAATTATCTATATTAGTTTTGGAAATTAATGCTCAAAAATGCTTAAAGAAGAAAAAATTAATGCCCTGGCACAAATGTTCAGAAGCGAAGCTTACGAATTTGAAATAGAAAATTTCATCAAAGCAAACGCCAAGGATGATGATGACGCTAAGGATATAACCGAAAAAGCAAAAGAAATTGTTCTACAGGAAAAATTAAAACATCTACCCAAAAGAAATTTAATGATTTTCTCTGCCTGGACAATAGGTGTAATAATCTCTTTTTATCTCTTCTATTCCATTATTCCTTATCAAGATGTTATAGGTTACACCACTTTACTATCTATCATTGGGGCTCTTGTTGTTTGCTTTTTTATTTTACACGCATATGCATATTATGGAACCTGGACGGTTGATTTTCTAAAAGTATTAGACAAGCCAAACATCCAATACAGCTTTGCCATTATTTTTCTAATCCCCTGCTTTATTTTGGCTTTTCTATTCTCTGAAAAATTCGATTATGCCGAAAATGAACTCTTACAGTCATCAAAGATACAAACAATAGGTACTGTAATTTCTGGTAATTCAACCGAGTATAAAAGAGTGCTCCATGGTGGAACTGGAATGAAAACAAATAAAGTAAATGTAAAATTTGTAACCAAAGAGGGAAAGGAATTTATAATTACAAAGGAAATCGATGGTTACAATTATTCCAGAAAATTTTATAAAGGCTTGGAAGTAGATGTTATATATTCAAAAAACAATCCCAAAAACATGCAATTAATTAATTTGGAGAGCCTACCGGAGCTTCCTGTCGATTTTGACAATATATATCCACATTAAATCACACAAAAGAATAAGCAAACATGCTTACAATATTTTGATTTGGCTTTTCAAAAAAAATCAGGTTCTATTTCTCCACAATCTCATTAAAAAACCAGGGAATTCTTATTTTTGAACCTCAAAAAAATAGGAGCCGAATTGGATTATTTAGAAGGATTAAACCCGCAGCAAAGAGCTGCAGTAGAGAATACAAAAGGACCAGTAATGATTGTTGCAGGTGCCGGATCTGGTAAAACCCGCGTAATTACGTTCCGCGTGGCCCACCTCATCCAAACCGGTACCGATCCGTTTAATATATTGGTATTAACCTTTACCAACAAAGCCAGTAAAGATATGCGCGAGCGTATCGGTAAAGTTGTTGGTGCCGAGGCAAAAAACATCTGGATGGGAACCTTCCACTCCGTGTTTGCCAAAATTTTACGTGTTGAAGCCGAAAAAATCGGTTATCCGAACAATTTTACCATTTACGATACCGACGATAGTAAAAGCGTACTTAGGGCCATTTTGAAAGAAATGCAGCTCGATGATAAATTATATGCTGCCAATTTTGTTTTTAGCCGTATTTCTTCTGCTAAAAATAACCTGATCTCCTGGGGCGAATACCAGGCTAACGATCAGATCCAGGCCGAAGATATCCAGAATAAACGCCCTTTAATTGGCCAGATATACGAAACCTATGCCAAACGTTGTTTCAGGGCTGGCGCAATGGATTTCGACGATTTATTGTTCAAAACCAATATCCTACTTAAAGAACACCCGGATGTGCTGAATAAATACCAACAAAAATTCAGGTACCTAATGGTGGATGAGTACCAGGATACCAACTTTTCGCAGTATACCATTGTGAAAAAGCTGGCTGCTGCTTATCAGAATATCTGCGTTGTGGGCGATGATGCACAGAGTATCTACGCTTTCCGTGGGGCAAATATCCAGAACATCTTAAATTTCGAACGCGATTATCCAGATTTAAAAGTATATAAGTTAGAGCAAAATTACCGCTCTACCCAAAATATTGTTGATGCAGCAAGCAGTATCATTGCCAACAACAAAAACCAGCTCGAAAAAAATGTCTTTTCTGACAATGAACCTGGCGAACGCATTAAAGTTTCTCGTGCTTTTACCGACAATGAAGAAGGTAAATTGGTTGCCGAAGCCATTATCCAGGAACGGACCAGTAAAGGACTTCAGCATAGTGATTTTGCCATTTTATACCGTACCAATGCCCAAAGCAGGGCCATGGAGGAGGGTTTGCGTAAATTAAACATCCCTTATAAAATATTTGGTGGTCAATCTTTCTACCAGCGCAAAGAGATTAAAGATTTAATTGCCTACTTCCGCTTAACTTTTAATCCGAAGGATGAAGAGGCCATAAAAAGGGTAATTAACTACCCTAAACGCGGTATTGGCGATACCTCTGTAGATAAAATCATTGTAGCTGCCGATCAGCATGGCAAAACCATGTGGGAAGTTATTGCTAATGCCCACATGTATGTAGATGGCCGTTTAGCTAACCAGCTGAACGATTTTGCTACGATGGTGCAAAGCTTCCAGGCCGAAGCCAAAAAGCTGGATGCTTACGATGCAGCTTTATTTATTGCGCAACATGCCGGTATTTTAAAAGAATTATATACCGACGATAGCGTGGAAGGCCGTAGCCGTTACGAAAACATCCAGGAATTGTTAAATGGTATTAAGGAATTCGCTGAACGGGAAGATATCGAGGAAAAAGGCCTTGAAGTTTTTATGCAGGATGTTGCCCTTTTAACAAACGATGACAAAGATGGTGATAAAAACAAGGATAGCGTTTCCTTAATGACCATTCACTCGGCAAAAGGTTTGGAGTTTAAGAACGTATTTATAGTGGGATTGGAAGAAAATCTTTTCCCTTCTCAAATGTCGCTCACCAACCGTACCGATTTAGAAGAGGAACGTCGTTTGTTTTATGTGGCCATTACCCGGGCCGAGGTAAAATTAACCTTAACCTATGCTACTTCGCGTTACCGTTGGGGAACTTTAACCAACTGCGAGCCAAGTCGTTTCATCAACGAAATTAATCCGAAGTTTCTGGAATTGGATGTTAAACCAGCCAGATCTAACTCAATTGAAGGCAGTTTTGATGATGAACGCAAAACCTGGACTTCGCAGCCACGCGATTTCTTCAGTAATCCTAAACCTGCTGGAACAACAACTTCTACCCCACCCGTACGCCCCAAAACCACCACTTTACTGGCTAAAGCCCATGTACCCACAGCTGGTTTTGCACCTTCGCAACCGCACGAATTTCAGGGCGGCATGGAAGTGGAACATGAAAAATTCGGTTTTGGAAAGATAATCAGTTTAGAAGGGTCACTACCTGATGTTAAGGCAACGGTATTTTTTCAAGGGTTGGGTAATAAGCAATTGCTACTCAAATTTGCAAAACTGATGATTGTGAAGTAGTTTTCTATAAATTGTCACCCTGAGCCTGTCGAAGGGCTTACCTCAACACTTTTGGAGGCGTTTCGACAGGTTCAACGTGACAACTAAAGTTTAGATGCGCTTTTTGTTACCAATATAAGGATGCGAATTGTTAAGAAAATAATTTAAATCCATTCCCTCTACCATCCAGATCTATCTTCCAAAAATTCGCCGCTTTTGAGCTGCACCAGCTGCCCGTTTACCAAAGATTTAGCCCGAATATTCCATTCATCTGCAACCTCCGTAACTTCTACCATACTACCAAAAGGAAAATCATCACCCTTGTTGTCAACAGTAATTTTTACCTTTTCCCCTACTTTGGGCTCTTTAAAGAACAACTGGTTACCAACAATGCTTAACCCATTAATTTTTTCAAGATCAGATATAAGGTATTTTCGGTAAGGCGACTGCGAATTTTGCGAAACCAGCACAAATGACTGCATTTCCTTTTCGTACTGAACCTGCATTTTATAAAAAAACTTTCCCCTGATTTTATCTCCAAGATAAATTTTATCACCTTGTGCCGTACGATAGCCTGTATAAAAAGATTCTATATCCATAAATTGATTCCAACATCAAATATGGCTTATTTTTTTAAATTGTTAACCCGAAAGCCCAAAATTATCCTTAATATTGGGGTCGGTTTTTCCCGAATACAACCATGCAGCTTACTAAGTTAGAAATCAAAGGTTTTAAGAGCTTTGGCGATAAAGTAACCATCAACTTTAATGAGGGTGTTACGGCTATTGTGGGACCTAATGGTTGCGGAAAATCGAACGTAATTGATGCCATGCGCTGGGTTTTGGGCGAACAAAGTACCAAAGCACTCCGCTCGGAGAAAATGGAGAACATTATTTTCAATGGTACCAAAAACCGGAAACAGGCCCAGCTTGCCGAAGTTTCGCTCAGTTTCGATAACACCAAAAATATTCTGCCTACAGCCTATTCGCAGGTTACCGTAACCCGTAAACTGTATCGGAACGGCGATAGTGAATACCGTTTAAACGATGTGCAATGCCGGTTAAAAGATATTACCGACCTTTTTCTGGATACAGGAATTGGCTCGGACAGTTACTCGATTATTGAGCTTAAAATGGTGGATGAAATTATCACCAACAAAGAGCACAGCCGCAGGTCGCTGTTCGAGGAAGCATCGGGTATTTCAAAATACAAGTTACGCAAAAGACAGACCTTCAATAAGTTAAAAGATACTGAAACCGATTTAGAACGGGTAGAAGATTTACTTTTCGAAATTGAAAAGAACCTGAAAACACTCGAAAATCAGGCACGTAAAGCAGAACGTTATTATAAGCTAAAAGAACAATACCGCGAGTTGAGTGTACAGCTGGCCACCCACCGTATTGCCTTTTTTCGTACCGATTTAGCTGCACTCGAAACCCAGGAGCAGCAGCAACTACTAAACCGAACCGAGCTAAGCACCAAAATCGATACCGGCGAGGCTGATTTACAAAAACTTAAAGTTGGTAGCATCAGTCAGGAGAAAAACCTTTCGGTACAACAAAAAGCCACCAATGAGTTTGTTTCTAAAATACGCGCTTACGAGAGCGAGAAAAAAGTAAAAAATGAGCAGATGCGTTTTTTACAGGAAAAAGAAACACGTTTATCGGGCGAACTAGAAAAAGATAAAAACCAGGTTAACCACATTAAATACAACATTAAGCGCCTAAATGAGGAAATTTTAACCGAAACCGAAGTTTTTAACAAGCTGGAATCGGACTTAAAGATCTTGAAATCTACTTTGGATACACTCCGTGAGCAACAGCAAACCGAGAAAAACCGGATCGATAATCTCTTAAAATCGCTTAATGAACTGCAAAGTACTATCTATCAATCGCAAAAGGAAATAGATATCTTTAACATCCAGAAAGATGCATTGGTGCAGGAAACCAACCGAAATGTTGATGATACCGAGACCAAAACCCTGGAATTAAAAGCTTTCGACCATGCTTTGGCTGAACTTGATATACAGGTGAGAGAGAAACAGGCTAACATTAAAAACCTAACCGAAGCAGAAGAAGTATTGAAGGAACAGCTTGTTACTTCAGAAACAAACCTGAGTTCAAATAAAGAAAAACTTACTGCAGAAAACCGGAAAAAAGACGCCAAACAGAACGAGTACAACCTCACTAAATCGCTGGTTGATAGCCTGGAAGGTTTCCCAGAATCGATCCGCTTTTTAAAGAAAAATACATCTTTTGCCAAAACGGCTCTCCTTTTATCGGATATTTTATTCTGTAACGAAGATTACCGCATTGCGATAGAAAACTACCTCGAACCGGTAATGAACCATTATGTGGTTGATAAGTATGCAGATGCCGTTCAGGCCATTAACCTGCTTACAGATGCTAGCCGTGGCCGTGCCAATTTCTTTATTTTAGAAAACATACCCGATAAAAACCCTAACCTGGCCGAACATGAAGGTTTAGTATCGGCTTTATCGGTTACCGAAGTAGATAAAAAATACCAGCACCTTTGCACTTTGCTGTTGCAAAATGTTTATATCGCTGTTAACGAACAAGAAAACCGTTTTAAAACAACACCCGGCGACACCTTAACTGTACTGGCCAAAAACGGAAAATATGCGCAAACCAAATTTACGCTGGCAGGTGGCTCGGTGGGCCTATTTGAAGGTAAAAGGATTGGCCGGGCCAAGAATTTAGAAAATTTAGCCAAAGAAATTAAAGCATCAGAATCGCTGATTAACAAATATAACGAAGCAATTAAGGTAGAAACCGATCAGATTTTCAATTTAAAAGAAGCTTCAAAAATCAACCAAATCAATGCTTTGCAGCAGGAAATGAACCGTTTAAATAACGAACATATTTCTGTGCAAACACGCCGAGATCAATACCAGGAGTTTATTACTACCAGCGAAAACCGTAAAACAGATATCGCACAGAAAATTGTATCGATAGAAAAATCGCTTTCAGAAAAACTGCCGGCATTAGTAGAACTACAGAAAAAGCAACAGCAGGACCACATTAACCTACAGGAGCAGCAACTTAACTATCAGGAGATTGCTGATCTGGTAAACGATAACGCAGGTAAATACAACCAGGATAACATCCGTTTTCACCAGCAACAAAATAAGTTATCGGGTTTAGAAAAAGACCTCGATTATCGCTTTGTACAGGAAGAAGCGCTAAACAAACGTATTGCCCAAAACGATAAAGAACTGCAGGAAGCGCTTACCCAAATTACAGCTACGCTACAACACACCGACCTGAACGACGATACCCTTTTAGAGATGTATCAGCAGCGTGAAGAAATGGAAAAGGGTCTTGCCGAAGCTGAAAAAGAGTATTTCGAAATCAAAGGCAGTATAAACGAAGTTGAGAACAATTTAATCAACATCCGCAAAAACCGCGAAGAAACCGATTTTCTCTTAACCGAAATCAAGGATAAAAAGAATGCGTTAAAAATCGACCTGAATGCTTTAAAAGAGCGTTTGGCAGTAGAGTTTAACATCGATATTAACGATCTTTTAGAGACTGAAACAGCTATTGAAGCGCTTGAAAGTGAATTTGAAATCCGCCAGAAGGTAGAAAAAATGAAACGCCAGCTGGATGAATTTGGTGCCATTAACTCAATGGCCATGGAGGCCTTCAAAGAAATGGAAGAACGTTATACTTTTATCCAAACCCAGAAAAAAGACCTCAATGCTGCCAAAACCGATCTTTTACAAACCATAAAAGAGATCGATGATACAGCAAAAGATAAATTTATGCAGGCCTTTACGCAAGCCCGCGAGCATTTCATTGTGGTTTTCCGCTCTTTGTTTAACGATGAAGACAGCTGCGACCTGATTTTGTCAGATATTCATAACCCACTGGAAGCAGATATTGATATTGTAGCCCGTCCAAAAGGCAAAAGACCGCTATCTATCAACCAGTTATCGGGTGGCGAAAAAACCTTAACCGCAACAGCCTTATTGTTTTCGCTTTACCTGTTAAAGCCTGCCCCATTCTGTATTTTCGACGAGGTTGATGCCCCGTTGGATGATACTAACATCGATAAATTCAACAATATTATCCGCAAATTCTCTGATCAATCGCAGTTTATCATTGTATCTCATAATAAACGTACCATTGCCAGTACCGATATTATTTATGGCGTTACCATGGTCGAACAAGGCGTTTCGAGGGTTGTAGCAGTCGATTTGAGGGAAGTTGCAGCTTAGCCTCAACTTTTCGTCATTGCAAGAAGGCTTTTTTGCCGACAACCTGCCCTGATTTTCGGGAAAGCAATCTTTTTAGCATTTTTCCATTTTGAAAATGAAAAAGACAGCCTTTGGCAGCCTTCAGTCCTACTGTACACTATAGCCTCGCGAAAAGCTCGGCCTGCCTTTGCCATCAGGTTTATAAACGCAATACAGTGCTTTTAACAACGTTTTCCTTTCTATACGCCAATAATTAATATCTTTAGAAAAATTTAAACAATACGTCGTTGTGAGGCAAAAAGCAATGACAGCAACACTTATTATTCATGAAAATCCTCTATATTATTCCCTTAGCCATGATGCTAAGCTGCTGTTCATCAGTAAAGAACCAAAGTACAGCCAGTAACGAAAAGCTCGATACCCAATTGTTAAAAGATGTTGAAGTGCTTTCATCGGATGCATATCAGGGCCGGAAAACAGGTACCAAAGGTGCAGAAATGGCCAGGGCATATATTATAGCACGATTTCAGAAATTGGGCCTAAAATCTTATCCGCAACACGTAAATTACGCCCAGGAATTTACATTTAACAGCAGAAACAGCACCAAAGTAAATGGCACTAACATTATTGGTTACATTCCCGGAAAAGGTAACAATGTTATTGTAGTTTCGGCACATTACGACCATTTGGGCGTGGTTAAAGATGAGGTTTTCAATGGTGCCGATGATAATGCATCGGGTACCGCCGGATTACTAAAAATTGCAGCCTACTATGCCAAAAACAAACCCAATAACACCATCATTTTCGCAGCTTTTGATGCTGAAGAAATGGGTTTACAAGGCGCAAAAGCCTTTGTAGCCAATCCCCCTATTCCAATTAGTACCATTGCCATTAACCTGAATATGGATATGATTAGTCATAGTGATAAAGGCGAATTGTACGTATGTGGTACTTTTAAATATCCCGATCTAAAGCAATATATCGATACCACCCGAACCAATATCAAAGTGAGCCTAGGACACGATAACCCTAAACAAGGCCACGACGATTGGACTAACCAGAGCGATCAAGGTGCATTTAATGCTAAAAATATCCCCTTTCTGTATTTTGGTGTAGAAGACCATAAAGATTACCACAAAGCTACTGACGAGTATAGCACCATTACACCTGCATTTTTTAGTAAAGCAGCTGGTGTAGTTTTGGATGTAGTAAAACGTATTGATGCGCAAACCGGATTACAACAACTGTTAAAGGATAAAATAATCATGAAAAATTAACTTTACTGTTAATCATTCTGCAAGCATTCAATCACCTATGAAAACTAAAAAGCCCATAATAGTCGCAATTACAGCAGTGTTTTTTCCAATAATTATCTTTATATCTTATCAAATAGTTAAGAATATGAATGCTGATAATTTTTATTTATCCCTACTTGGTATTGCATGCACTTTAGGTGCTTTTATATTAACGATTTTTAGCTTTATACCAAAAGCCAAAAAGTTATAGTGATTGCATACAAACGAAATACAAACCTGCCCCTAAAAGGCAGGTTTTTTTATGGCTTACTATTTTGAGTTAAAAATTATTAAACTGATAATCAACACATTAAAACAAATACTATAAAAATAGTTTGCAAACTAGTTTTATAGTATTAACTTCATTCAACCGAACTATAAAAATAGTTGCTATGATAAAAGAACTCACAAAAGCAGAAGAACAGATTATGCTCATCCTTTGGGAAATGGGCGAAGCCCTGGTAAAAGATGTAATCGAAAAGATGAACGAACCGAAACCCGCTTACAATACAGTTTCAACAGTGATCAGGGTTTTAGAAACCAAAGGTTTTGTAGATCATAAAGCGATTGGCAATACCTACATCTACTTCCCTATTATAAAAGAAACTGATTATAAACGGTTTGCACTAAATAAAGTGATGAATAATTACTTCGAAAACTCTTACGAAAGCCTGGTTTCATTTCTGGTTAAAGAAAAGAGTATGAGCACCGAAGAACTTGATGAAATTATCCAATTGGCAGAAAAACTTAAAAATAACAAGTGATGAGCTGGCTATATTATTTACTCGAAGCCAATCTGTACTTCGTAATATTTTATGGGTTTTACAGATTGTTCCTATACCATGATACTTTTTATGGTTTAAATAGAAGTTATTTAATTTTTGGCTCAATCCTGGCTTTCCTTCTTCCATTTTTTCAGCTGGGTTTCTTAAAAGCACCTGTAATCGAACAAATTACGGCAGCATCCACTACGGAAACGGTTGTTAGCCAGGTGGTAATGACAGAAAACATGCCACTCGAAACCTATCAGCCAAGTATCTTCACTATCGATAACGCGATTATCGCAATTTATAGTCTGGTAACCATTGCATTTCTGTTTAAAATGCTCTTCAACTTATCCAAAATTATCAGCATGCGCAAATTACCATCTGTTAAATTGGATAATGGAGTCAAACTAATTGATTTAAAGGATTCTAAAATAGCTTTTTCATTCTTCAACCTCCTCTTTTTAGATCCGCAATTGGCAGAAAAAAACACCATACTCAAACACGAGCTGGTCCACATTAAACAAAAACATAGTCTGGATGTGCTGTTATTTGAAATCATCCAAATTATCAATTGGTTTAACCCAATCGTTTATCTCGTTAAAAAAGACATTAAGTTAATTCACGAGTATCTGGCCGATGAAGAAACCACTAAGTGCGATGTAGAAAAATATCATTATGCGATGTTTTTGATCCAAAATTCAACTGGTATCCAAAACCTAACCTTAACTAACCAAATATTCAATTCATCAATATTAAAAAAGAGAATTAGCATGCTAAATCAAAAGAAATCGGCACGTTGGGCAAGGCTCAAACTGCTAGTTGTACTGCCCATTACTGCAGGAATATTATGCATTTCTACGATGGCTTTTACCAAAGATTATGGATTTGTGGACTTGCTACCTGAGAAAGCAAGTGTACAATTGCCACCTCAACAAGAAAAGCCTAACATTGGAGTAAAACGTATTCCGCCCCCGCCCGCCATTAGTAAAACGTATTTTCCACCTTATAAAAGAGATGGTAAAAACAATTATGTTTCTTTAGAAAAAAGGCTCATAGTTATTAATGGAAAGGAAATTGCAGATAAAAACAAATTTTATGGTGCTGCAGACGCTACTGAGATCAATTTTTTAAAGACAGCAGAGGCAACTGAAAAATATGGCAAAACTAAAGGACAATTTGGTGCAATAGAGATTATAGGAAAAAATATAGTTTTCACTTTACAACCTCCCATCTTAAAAAAAGATCGAATTAAGTTCCCTCCACCTATAGCAGTACCAGATAATCAAACTTTTTTCTATCCAAAAAATGAGTACAGCATAAAAAACCAAAAAGCGGCTATAATAGATCAAAGATATATCGTAATTAACGGAAAGCCAGTAACAGACAATAGCACTTTTTACGGTGTTATCAATACGAATTCGATAAAATACCTCAATCAATCAGCTGCAACAAAGAAATATGGGCAAGAAAAGGGCAAAAATGGAGCAGTAGAAATTACAGGAGAAAATATAAAATACTTAACTAAGGTTTCGCCACCTCCACTTCCGCTTGAAAAAGATAAAACCGAAAATAGAAAAATAAAGGCGCTAACCACAAAAGGTGATAAAGATGCATTAGAAACCAAAACCGTACAAGGCTATCTTATTGAAAACAACGAAAAGAAAAAACTACAGGAAGTAACTGTAAAAGCTTACAAAGATGCTTTAGCAAGCAGAACAGTTCAGGGCTACCCAATCCAAACCAAAGAAGTAGCGACAAGTATCAAAGCGACTCCACAGTTCAATAAAAACTTAAAGGAGGTTTATATTAAAGCTTACGATAAAGCATCGGAAGTGAAATCGGATAGCGAAGTAAAAGAAATTAAAACAAAAGAGAATAATTTAACCACCACAGGGCAACAAAATAAGGCAATAGCTGTAGAGACAATATATCAGGATAATTTGGACAAAAGTAAGAATGAAAAGCTATTGGTTAATATACCAGAAGGCGCGACTGCAGAGCTAACCGTTTTAAACACATCATTGAATAAAGCCATATTTAGAACCTCAGATTACCAAAATAACTGGAATGCCAAAGATGTTCCCAGTGGAAATTACTCATATACTTTCCTCTTCAGAAAGGAAGGAAAGTTAGTTGGAGGTAAAAATGGCTATGTTAGAATAAAATAACTACTGCGATACGTAAACCACGTATTTCGTTTCAAAGAAATCTTCCTCAAAATAAGCTGAAAGCGGATACAATTCTGCTTTCAGTTTCGATTCTTTAATCTCTTCAGCCAAATCGCCCCCTTTCAGGTACAAGATGCCGTTTGGAATTGCATTAACCGATTCTTTTTTAAACTTGCCTTGTATCCAGGGATAAAATTCGCCTAAACGGGTAACCGCCCTCGAAACCACGAAATTAAACTTTTCTTTCACCTGTTCGGCTCTTAAATGATCGGCACACAGGTTTTCCAGGCCCAATGCTGCTGCTACTTCTTTAACTACCTTAATTTTTTTACCTATCGAATCGACCAGATAAAATTGGGTTTCAGGGAATAAAATAGCCAGGGGAATACCCGGGAAACCGCCTCCTGTACCTACGTCCAGTACCGATTCGCCAGCTTTAAAAGTGCAAATTTTGGCTATGCCCAATGAGTGGAGCACATGGCGCTCGTACAATTCTTCAATATCTTTTCGCGAAATTACATTGATCTGTGCATTCCAAAAACTATATAAATCAAACAATTGCGAAAATTGCGCTAACTGTTTTGCTGTTAGATCAGGAAAATATTTTAAAATGATTTCTGGCTTTACATCAGACATATTGCAATTACTAAAGGATTATGAACTATTTCCAATTTACTTTTTTCTTCCCGAACATGGATAAAAACCCATTCAGGATTAAAAACAGAAACAAAAGTATATCTAAAATCGGGAACCACCAACGCAAATCGCCATAGTTTAACCGTTTAAGTAGTTTTGGATAAATAAAACACCTGATGACGATGCTTAACACAAAAATACCTGCGGCTACATATTGTGCTTCACGACTTAAAAACATGCAAGCCGCAAAAAAAGCATAAAACAAAAACTGGAATACGATCTGAACGGTTAAAATAAACTTGTGCTTCGGTTTATAGAGCTTTCCGGCACCGAAATGGCGTTTCTTTTGACGAAGGTAACCTGCCCAGGTTTTATTTGGTTCGCTCCAAACATGGCTATCGGAATGCAAACGCACCTCCGTATTATAAGCATTGGCATGTGCGTTTACAAACAAATCATCGTCGCCCGATGGAATGTGCATATGCGCCGCAAAGCCTTTATGCTTAAAAAAAAGGGATTTTTTATACGCCATATTACGCCCAACGCCCATATACGGCATCCCCTTAATGGCGAAAGACAGGTAATTAACTGCCGTAAAAAAGGTTTCGAAACGAATCAGCGCATTTAAAAGGCTTCTCCTTTTCATATAAGGCGAATAGCCCAGTACAATTTCCGTTTGTTCATCAGCAGGCTGCTGCATGTCCATTAACCAATGGTTCGATGCCGGGATGCAATCCGCATCAGTAAACACCAACCAATCGTATTTGGCTGCTTTTATTCCCATGGTAACGGCAAATTTCTTACCGGCAATAAACTTATCGTTATCTAAAATCTTAACTATTTTAAGGTTACGGTGCTTCTTTTCAAAAGCTTCTAAAAACTCTTCTGTACCATCCCAAGAACGATCGTTAACCACAACCACTTCAAATTCAGGGTAATCCTGACTCAATAAAGCAGGTAGATATTGCTCTAGGTTTACAATTTCGTTTCTGGCACAAACAATTACACTAATAGGTTTTCTGGCCGATAAAGGTACTTCTTCTATACTTACCCGGGCCAGCTTTAAATGAACAAAGAGCACGTAATAAAGCTGAACTAAAAGGCAGAAGCCCAGTATGGAGAGCAGAATAATTTCAAGCGGAGTTAATATCACGATGGTAAAATAAATAGGCGCAAATTTCTCATTTTTAATCTGTAAAACACTTTTATGTTGATAAAAAATTAAACAAAAATATGCCCTCAATTTTTGCTATTTTTGGCAGATTTTTGACGAGAAAAATACATTATGAAATTTAGTTTACAGGCTAACGATCCACTATCCAAAGCCAGGGCCGGAACAGTAACAACTGCCCATGGCGAAATACAAACCCCTATTTTTATGCCTGTGGGCACCGCCGGAACGGTTAAAGCCGTACACCAGCGCGAACTTAAAGATGATATTGACGCAAAAATCATTCTTGGAAATACCTACCACCTATACTTAAGACCAGGACTTGATATTTTGGAAAAAGCAGGCGGTTTACATAAATTTATTGGCTGGGACCGTCCGATTTTAACCGATAGCGGTGGCTATCAGGTGTATTCTTTAAGTAAAGTACGTAAAATTAAAGAAGAAGGTGTTACTTTCCATTCGCATATTGATGGTTCGAAACACCTTTTTACGCCCGAGTATGCCATGGATATCCAGCGCACCATTGGTGCCGACATCATTATGGCCTTTGATGAGTGTACTCCATATCCATGCGATTACACTTACGCCGCAAACTCTATAAAAATGACGCACCGCTGGTTAGAGCGCTGCTGTACTCATTTTGATAATACCCAACCTAAATACGGCTTTGATCAAACACTTTTCCCTATTGTTCAGGGCTCGGTATATAAAGATTTAAGGATTAAATCGGCCGAATTTATTGCCAGTATGAACCGAGAGGGCAATGCCATAGGGGGGTTATCGGTAGGCGAGCCTGCAGAAGAAATGTACGCCATGACAGAAGTGGTTTGCAATATATTACCAGCCGAGAAACCACGTTATTTAATGGGCGTTGGCACTCCGATTAACATATTAGAGAACATTGCTCTGGGAATAGATATGTTTGATTGCGTAATGCCAACCAGAAATGCAAGAAATGGCATGCTTTTTACCAGAAATGGAATAATCAACATCAGGAACAAAAAATGGGAGAACGATTTTTCTCCTCTTGATGCGGAAAGCGATCTGCATGCCGATCAGGTAACTACCAAAGCTTATTTAAGGCACCTGGTACACAGTAATGAAATGTTGGGCGCACAGATTGCAACCTTACATAACCTGCATTTCTATCTTTGGTTGGTAAAACAGGCCAGAGAGAAGATTATTGCAGGCGAATTCTACGAGTGGAAAAACAAAATGGTTAAAATATTAGGCAATAAGCTATAAAATGAACATCATCAAAGGCAACATTAAAATTATAGATCGGTACATTATCGGCAAATACCTGGGTACATTTATATATACACTGGCCATTTTTGTGATCATAATTGTAGTGTTCGACCTTTCTGAAAAGATGGACGATTTTATGAAGAGCGGGCTTAGTTTCTGGGGTATCCTAACTAAATATTATGCAGGATCTATCCCCTTTTACGTAAATATGCTCTCGCCGCTGATCAATTTTATTGCGGTAATCTTCTTTACAGCTAAAATGGCCGATCAAACAGAAATTGTACCGATATTAAGTGGTGGAGTAAGCTTTAACCGGTTTTTATTCCCTTATCTGGTTTCAGCAAGCATCATTTTCTCGGCAAACTTGCTATCCAATCTCTACATTTTACCTTATACCAATACCTTAAAAAACCGCTTCGAAAACACATACGTAAAGCGTAACGATCCTTCAACAAAATCCAACATCCACATGAAACTGGATGATAAAACCTATATCTACATTGATAATTTCGACAACAAAACCAACTCAGGTTACCGTTTTTCACTGGATAATTTTAGTGGCGATGTACTAACCAAAAAGATTGTTGCCGAGAATATAAAATGGGACTCGCTTAAGCGCAAATGGCAGTTAACAAATTACTCCATCCGTAAGATTGAAGGGCTCAAAGAGACGATGATTTACGGCAACGGCAAGCTTAAAGATACGATATTAGATATGCGCCCGGACGATTTTTCAGCCTATGATAACGTGGTGCAAAATCTTACTACCAAAGAATTGTCGGATAAGATCAGAAAAGAAAAGATTCGCGGAACAGGCGTTATGAACGATCTACAGTTTGAAAAATATAAACGTTATCTGCACCCACTTTCGGCCTTTGTACTTACCCTGATTGGCGTGGCTTTATCTTCACGTAAAGTGCGTGGAGGTGTCGGAGTATCTTTAGGTATCGGAATCTTCATTAGCTTCGCTTACATCGTATTTAACCAGTTTACACAGATGTTCTCTACCAAGGGAGGTTTGCCTCCCTTTGCAGCGGTAATTATGCCTACTATATTTTTCGGCTTACTAGGCTTTTACCTGCTTAGAAAAGCACCGAAATAACAATGGAAGCAACCAAAAAAAACCTGCTCATCCTCCATCTTACTGTTTTTGTTTGGGGCTTTACAGGTGTATTAGGAAAAGTAATTTCTATCGATGCTGTCCCCATGGTTTGGTACAGGGTGTTAATTGCAGCAGCTACACTTTTTGCCTGGTTTTTAATCACAAGGAAGAACATTAAAATTACCAGAACACAATTTATCCAGTTCTTTTTAACCGGCGCAATTGTAGCTATCCACTGGATATTTTTCTTTCATGCCATTAAGGTCTCCACCGTTTCTGTAACCTTGGTTTGCCTTTCGTCCTTCACTTTATTTACCGCTATTTTAGAGCCGATAATTAAAAAACAACCGATACAAACAGGAGATATTTTTATTGGTCTGCTGATTATTTTAGGCATCTATATGATCTTTAAATTTGAAGGTCAGTATACTTTAGGCATTATTTTCGGATTACTTGCAGCAGTAGCCTCGAGTCTTTTTTCGATCATCAATTCAACGCTGGTTCAAAAAAGCGAGCCTTCAATTATTGGTTTTTACGAATTGCTTGGCGGCCTTTTCTGGATCACTTTATACCGTTTGTACGACGGATCGTTGTTGAGTATGCACTTTAATTTAAGCACCAGCGACTGGTTCTATTTAGCACTTCTAGGTACACTTTGCACCTCGGTTGCCTATGTAGCCGGCGTATCGGTAATGCGCACTTTATCGGCTTTCAGGGTTGCATTAATTACCAATTTAGAACCTGTTTACGGGATCTTACTGGCCTTCATTTTCTTTCAGAATAAGGAACAGATGACCGGTGGATTTTACATCGGTGCAACCATTATCCTGGGAGCTATCTTCCTTTATCCGATCTATAAAAAGCGAAAAAACAAGTTGTAGTTACCGGGCGCAACAACGCTTATTATCTTCATATTTGCTCGCATGCCTTGAATCTTAAACAGATTTAATGCCGGTTTTCGTCTCAACCCATTCCCCGAGCTTTATACAAAAGAAATATATTCCTATTGGTTTAGCTGACTAGTTCCTGCTGGATTTGTGCTAATACGAGCATAAATTTAAGAAGCAACAGACAGTCAAAAAAACCAATGCATCCCAAAGAATACAGATAAGAACCCTACGGATCCGACAAGGTAATTTCTACTAAGCTGAGAAGAAAAAAGATCAAAAACCTAATCAGATTTGCGCCAAACAAACTACTATTGAAACCAAAAAACATAGGTCTATTATAGCCATAAGATCTACTTAAATCTGCGTATGAATCTGTAAAATCTGCGGGAAAATTCAATATAATTTTTAACGGCTAGAATCTTGCAACACTGAAGAAACGATGCCTCTCGCTAAGAAAAAATTTCTAACACAGTAAACCCAAATCAACCGAGTTTAAATGAACTAACTAATTGTCAACACATAAAACCAGAGCCAAATCTAAGTAACCCATTGAGCTAAAAACATGCTTTTGATCTACGCGCCTATAGGATAACAAGAACACGCCTAGCAGGGAAAAAGACGATCAACATTCCAACAAATAAACCGCGTAAACACGCACACTAGTAACGCAAAAGATAAGGCAACAATTAACTTTAACAATCCACTTCCTAAGCAGAATAGGTGTTAAAAAAAGAAGACAGAACTCAAAAAAAGAGGAAACTAAACCGGAGATAAGTAGCCTTGAAAAAGAATAACATTCTCCTAAATACTTTACCAAATGGATTAAAAAAATGGCGAAGCAACAATTACTAATTCAAGATAGCCGTATACTTCTCTTACCAATTAATAAGTTGTTCTGCTTTCCAAATAAGAGCAACAGTCAGTACCGAAAACTAACCAAATTCCCTCCCATTACCTGATCATAACTAATGACAAGAGACGCCTTAAACCAAGGATATTATTAAACTAAAAAAAATGAAAATCTAAAACAAAATAGCCTCAAAAGAAGCAAATGATATTCAGATAAATATTAAAAAAAGGCTAGACAGAATACAATTTCTTCGTTCTAAAAAAGCCTATTTTACTAACCGATATATTACATCAAAATAACTGAAAATACCATCATAAAATCGAGCACCAAAAACTACTAAAAAACATAATAACCACCAACCAATAGAAAGCAAAAAATTAGATCATATTAACACTTGAAACAAAGCAAAAAAAACAAAACAAATCAGGGATAAAACCAACACAAAAAGTCACAAAAAAAACACCAAAACATAAGCCAATTTCACAGGATAAAACCTGTAAAACACCCAGGTGGTTTACAAACATTTTCCTGAAATAAAAAGACATTTTGAGCTATAAAAACGAAAGTAAAAACCACATATTTTTGAACCAAAAGACAGAAAACAAAAAGCACATCGGTTACTTCAAAATGCCCAGCATAGAAAAATTAAAAGAGCAGCTAGCAAAAGATCAATAAAAAACCCTTAAGCGAAATGGTATTATTTAGCAGATCAAAAATCATTTCTCATGATAAAAAAGAGTCAATCATGAGTTAGAAAATCACTCAAACCACAGCATAGAAACAAGCTATTTATTGCCTTTACAAAAGAAGTTTTATCAATAATTGCTTTAAAAACTATGCAAACCCACCCATTGGCTAAAAAGTATAAAAACCAGTCAAAAACACAATTTAAACAGCAATAATGGCACTTTTTACCCCAAAAATACCCGCCCATTAAAAAACACAGCAAAACCCTCTCGTACGGTGAATATCGCAAGGAAATTGCCTTACAAATTGAAATTTCGCTTAATTCCTCGCTTCAAAACAGGCAAAAAGCATACAATTTCACCTCGCACCTAGCTTTTTGAAGCAAGAAAATCGATGTATTTTTTGGATAAAAATCCCTAATCAAGGGTCGAAATGAGTATTAAAAACTGTTTAACGAAAAGACCAAATCGCCTTAAAAAACCGGGGCTTCAACTCGAAGAGTTTGACTACAAATCAAAAATGAAAGTTAAATTACAAATCAAAAACACAAGACATTTTGTCATCAACCTACTCGACAATCTGAAAAACAAATTCCGGCACCACTTACAAAAAGCAAAAAACAAGACTGAATTACCAGGTAAAAACCAGGCTAATTGGGTAGCATCACAATACCAAAAATGCCTACTCTCAAACCGAAATCAAGTCTAAAACGGCCAGGTAAACCGATAGCCAAACACCGTTAATCTACCGTTAAAAACACTTGCATTCTCACCATATTTACGCTGATTTTTTAGACTGTTCACAATCAGAAGACTCCGTTAACAGCTATACATTTTTCAAAATAGGGTGAAAAATTTTTGAAGAAAATCGATTAATAAGTGTAAATTAAACCGTCAAATTACAATAGAAACAAAATGCTTTAATAACACCAATTAAAGCATATTTTTTTGAAAAATTTTTCAATTAAAACAATATTTAATAGATTTAAGTTAAAATCATTAATAATTAAAAATCAATATTTTAAACACCAATAGTTAAATTAAAAATTAACAATTCGGACTACTTGAAATTTTTGAAATACTAAATATTTTAGCAAAGAATTTAAATGAATTTAAAAAAGTCAAACAAAAAATTAATTATCAGCTATTTAAGTGCATTTAGCTTAAGTTTTATTTCACCATCAGTTTTTGGGCAGATTTTCAGCACTGCACAAAACCCACTTAGTGTAAAATGGAACTACATTTTATCAGGAGGCTTTAAAATCATCTATCCCCAGGAACTCGAAAAAGAAGCCCAAAGAATGGCCAATACCCTACCCTATATCTACCCTCAAATAGGACTGGGTTTAAGGCAGCAAAAAACCAGTATTCCGCTTGTGCTACAGAACCGCGGAACAGTGGCCAATGGCTTTGTTCAGCTGGCTCCGAAGAAGTCTGAATTCTATGCTACTCCTCCGCAGTTTTTCGATAGTCAGGACTGGCTAAACAACCTCGCAGTACATGAGCTTAGACACATTGCACAGTTTGACAAATTGACAGGAACGCAAGCACACCCCTTCCCCGAGCTGGTGTACTTCGCTTACTTTGGCGCAGGCATTCCCACCTGGTTTTTCGAAGGTGATGCCGTTGTGAACGAGACCGCACTAACCTACTCGGGCCGGGGCCGCCAGCCCAACTGGATCATGCCTTACCGTACCTCACTTTTGGAAGGCAAAAAAATTAGCTATAGTAAAGCCTATTTCGGATCGAACAAAGACGTTACCCCGGGCTACTACCAAACCGGTTATTTGATGGTGGCCAACCTAAAAGAAAAATACGGGCAATTCATTTCCGACAGCTTGCTTGGCGACATCAGGAAAAGACCGGTCAGACCTTACCCTTTTTCGAACAGCTTAAAAAAATTCACAGCAACCAACACCCGAAAATATTTTCTATCGGTACAAGATCAGGTTACTGAGAAGTGGAAAATGCAGGAAGAAAAATCGGCTACAGAAAGCTATCCAAGTCTGAATAAAAAAACAGCTTTAGCCACAAGCTATTTTTTACCGACACGCATCAATCCAAAACAAATTTTAGCGCTTAAGGAAAGCAAAACAGATGTTCGTTATTTTGTGATTATAAACGAAGATCAAACGGAGAAAAAATTATTCGGAATTGGCTATCAAGAACAGCCTTGGTTTAGCTTAAAAAATGATGTTCTGGTTTGGGATGAAATCCGTTATGATCCACGCTACAAACAACGCAGCTATAGCGTAATCTGTTCATACAATTTGAAGACTAAAAAATTCAAAAAATTAAGCAGTAAAAGCCGCCTCTTCTCTCCCAGCCTTTCTCACGATGGAAAAAAAATTGTGGCAGCCAGTGTTGGGCTGAACAACCAGTTTAATCTGGTAGAGCTTGATGCTACAACCGGGCAAATTTTAAAAAGTCATCCTAATCCGGAAAACGAAATTATCCAAACGCCGTCTTTCGATCAGACCGGAAAAAAGATTACCTATATCGGCGTTACTGAAAAAGGAAAAAATTTATGTCTGATAGATGGTGAACAAAAAACTGCGTTAATTCAAAACAGCCGGCAACAATTGAGCAGACCGGTTTTTATTGACGACAAAATTGCTTTCAACGCGCACTTCAATGGTATCGATAATATTTACGATATCGACATTGCCACTAAAAAAATAAATGCGTTAAGTGCATCTAAATATGGCGCCTTTAACCCAAGCGAAACCAGCGACGGAAAAATGGTTTTTAACGATTACAAAATCAACGGGTATGAAATTGCCGAAAAACAGATTGAAGAAAAACCTGTAGAAGAAAATGCCTTTGTAGATTTTGCAGCAGCGGCAGAGCAGCAAGAACAGACTGGCAATGTTTTCGAAAACATTCCCGATAGCACTTACCAAGCTAAACGCTACCGAACGGCCTTAAATCTTTTCAGTGTTCACAGTATTATTCCGATTATAGATAACGAGTACATTTTTGGCCTGCAACTCGAATCGAACAATTTATTAAACACAATGGACTTTTATACCGGGGCAAAATATCACCGCGATTTAAAGCGTTTTGAATACACGGCAGATATTAGCTATAAAGCACTTTATCCTGTATTAAGCGTTCTGTATCGAAACAGACCAAAACGAACGTTCTACCGTGCTAAAAATGCGGTACAGCAAGGTGATTGGCGCGAACACTATATCAAGTTGAATGCATCGCTCCCGCTTTCGTTTAATGCACGCAATGAGAACTACGCTTTTACGCTGAATGCAGCTACCAGTTTTACGCAACGTTACATGCCCGAGAACATGCCCACTAACTTTATCAGCGAACTCAAATTTCCGATGGAATACAATTTTACTTTTAACCACAGTGTGCGCACTACCGAGAGAGACATTGCGCCAAAGTGGGCTCAGGTTTTCAGGCTTACCTATAACCACCAGCCGTTTGATCAGAATCTGAAAGGTGAAATACTAGCGCTGGAAAGTTTTCTATATTTCCCCGGCCTGGCCAAAAATCATTCTGTTCTGGCGAGCTTCAATTATCAAAAAGCAACAGGCGTAAACCAGTACGCTACCGAAATTGCAACGGTGTACGGCTATAACAATATCCAGGCAAAAAGTAAATTGCAAAACAGCTTGCTTTTGAACTACCGCTTTCCATTTGCCTTTCCGGATTGGGAACTTGGCCCATTGGCTTATGTACGTAATTTCAGGGCGGGTTTATTTTGCCACTACGAGAACATTGGCAAGGGCACAACGTTTAACGATCCTAAAACCTATGGCGTTGAATTAAACACCAGCGTAAACCTTTTGCGCTATCAGCCTGTTGTAGATTTAGGAGCAAGATTGGTTTTTGTTAATCAGATTTACAATCAAAATCCGATATTAGAGTTTTCATTCAATTATAGCTTTTAAACCATGAGTACAAAAACAATTTCGATTATTATTTTAACGGCATTGCTAACCATTTTTTTAATGGTGAATACCGAGCCTGTAGATTTCGACTTTTTGGTTACCACCATTCCGGTATCTAAACTCTTGGTTATTGGTGTCTGCATTATCATTGGTTTCATTATCGGCTTTGTTGTGGGCAGGCCAAGAAAAACAATAAGCAGTTATGATGATGAGATTGAGCGAAAAAATCAGCCGACGGGAAATAAAAAGGAGTTGAGTGATGAGGATAGAGACTACATTAGTTAATGTCAGCTAAATCTTTTAAAAATAAACCGTCATTTCGAGCGGAGTGAAACGGAGTTGAGAAATCTAATTAAAGATCTCTCCCCGCCTGTACGGGCAGCATTACGCTGCGCTCCAGTCGAGATGACGAAATTCTCTTTTACGAATTTAGCGCCGACATAATTTCTCCATACAACAACCCACTACCCCCACCATAATGCTGGATGATTTTTAAGCCGGGCTGAAGCGCGGTAAGTTTCGTCCTTAATACTTTTTCGCATTCAGGGTTTATACCGTTTCCCAGCAAAACCAAATCCACTGTTTGTTTTTCGCAAATGGCAATTGCTTCTTCATCGGCACAAACACAAATGCCCTTCCACACCGGCCTGGCATTGAGTAAGCGATCCATCACAACAGTAATTTCGGCATCCCTCCCGATGTAAAGTATAGTAGTTTGCATAATTGTTTTTTTTAGATTTTAACTCATCATTGCTACAAAAAACAAATCGTCATTCCGACCGCATATTAAGCGAAACCTTTACTCTCTACCTAAAGATTTCTCCGCTACGATCGAAATGACGATTGTTCTAAATTAGTTCAGCTCCATCGGAACATCCATCAACAACACTTCAACATCTGCACTGTTCGCCTGAAAGCTAATGACATCTGTATCCCAAACACCGATAGCATCGCGTTTGCTTAACGTTTGACCGTTGATGGTTACCTCGCCATTGATTACAAAAGCATAAACACCATTTCCAGCTTTTTTGATTTTGTATTCGGTTTCAAATCCGGCATCAAATTTACCTAAGGAGAACCAGGCATCCTGATGGATCCATACGTTGTCATCGCTGGCATTTGGTGACAGGATTTGCTGAAAATTATTGTGACGGGCAGCAACTTCCAAAGTTTTCTGATCGTAACGTGGCGTAACGTTTTTCTTGTTCGGAAACAACCAGATCTGCAATAAATTCAACTCCTCGTCGGCATTGGCATTAAACTCACTATGACTAACGCCTGTACCGGCACTCATTACCTGTATTTCGCCGTTTTTAATTACCGCCGAATTCCCCATGCTATCTTTGTGGGCAATTGCACCAGCTAACGGAATGGTAATGATTTCCATATTATCGTGTGGGTGAGCACCAAAGCCCATTCCACCAGCTATCAAGTCATCATTTAAAACCCTTAACACGCCAAAGTGCATTCTTTCAGGATTGTAATAGTTAGCAAAACTGAATGAGTGGTGTGCATTTAACCAGCCATGATTAGCATGACCGCGGGTGTTTTCTTTGTGCAAAATGAACTGTGACATAAATTTCCTTTCTTGTTTATGATACAAAGTTAATACCACGCCACCACCTGTGCATTGATGTAGGATAAGAAGTGACTGAGCAGAGGGTGGAGAGCGTTGGGCGTAAAGCGCTTTAAATAGTCCACCAAATAAGCAGCTAGCGTTTGGAGTGCACTTTTGGTATCTTTAGTCTTTGGTCCTTAAGCTTTAGTCTTTATTGATTTTGGCCAATACCGCATCGCTGTTCAGTTCTCTCAAAGCATCTAAAGCCACCCAATTTGCCTTTTTATTATTCTGAGCCAGGATATTATTTGCCGTTTGAATGGCATGCTCATGCAGGAATGCATTTCGCTTTCCAATTTGCCTTAACGCCCAGTTAATGGCTTTCTTAACGAAGTTGCGGTTATCGTAAGCTTCGCGCTCAATGACGGGCAAAAAAGCCAGGAAAGTTTCGTTGGGCTCTTTTTTAAGGTGAACCGCAGCTTCGGCTATGAGCACAAAACCCGTACGTTTTACAAATTCTGGTTCGGCTTGCGTAAACTCCAATAGCTTCGACTTAAAATAAGGCGTTTTAACGAAAAGATTTCCACAAGCCTGATCACATATATCCCAGGAACTAAAATCGTTTGTCCAGGCGTTTATTTGCGATACTGTGACCTGTTTATAATCGCCAATAAAAGTGGCCAGCAGGCGTGCTTCATGAAAACCCGTTTCCCAAAGCAACAACGACAGCTCCTGATCTTTACCAATCTGTTTGGCTAGTTTCCGGATGTTTGGCACCCGGATTCCGTAAGCTTTGGAAATATCGATCCCAAAATGGGCCATTTTCTTCAAATATTCAGGCTCGCTAATATTTTTGAGTTCAGAAAGAATAAATTCTAAATCGTTCATGGCTATTTTTTAGAAATTCGGCTTTTTTATGTTTAGCACTCCATTATTCCACAGCAAAATCAGCTGCAGAAACGGCTTTGCGTTTCGATGAACCCATACTATATTCTAACTGCAGGGTATAACCACCGCCACCTTCGAGAAACAAGAGTTCAAAAGGATGATAGCCTTTTTTTAACGCTATTTGAGCAGATTTTTCGATTGCAAAATGCATTCCATCGTTATCAACCAGGGTTTTGTTTTGTATTTTCAACACACTGCCATCGTCAGAACGAAGAAAAAACGAATAAATACCGTCTTCAGCTGCGTAAAAGAATCCTTTATGGCGTGTAGCAAAACTCGCGGCTTTATCTTCAACCGGAATTTCGATAGCAGCTGTGGTTGCAGTTTTCGTTTTATCAGCTTCTGCTATTAAGTTTACCACCTTGTAAAATTTAGGGTAGTAGCTAAAATTTAAACCCGGTTTTGGATGATTAAGCGATATGGCATCAACGTAATCGGTTTGCACATAATTGGCCGTAAAAACATCACCCATCCTGCCGTTAGCTCCAAATATGGCAGCTTTTACGGTTTGCGTTTTATCGATATTAATGGGTTTGATGTATTTTGGAGATCCGATTTTTGGCGTACTTCCATCGGTGGTATAATGCACAACAGCATTTTTAGGCGCTTCGATATTGAGGTAGGCCGATTTTAGAAAAACATTATTTTCGGCAAAGCCTTTAAGATCGGTAAAGCGGTAATTGATGTGCATGGCATCCAAAACTGCAAACTGCTGATCCATTTTCCGGCTAAAGGTTTCGAAATTTTGCTGATGCCCCCATAAAACGTCAGACATGGCCAGCAAACGAGGGAAAAGCATATACTCTAACCTTTGCTCAGACGGGATGTATTCTGTCCAGAGGTTAGCCTGCCCACCTAAAACATATTGTTGTTCGTTTGCATTAAGACCAAAACCAGTTGGATTAAATCCATATACTTTTTGCAGCGAATGTGCATCTTGCTGGGCATCGAAATAACAATATTCACCAGGCGTCATAATCACATAGTTCCCTTTTTCTGCCGCATGTTTGGGTGCTGTTGGTACCCAGGTACGCCAATACATCAGGGTAGCCGTTGGCGAAACACCGCCATCTAAAATTTCATCCCAGCCAATTAGTTTTTTACCTAGGCTATTGAAGTATTTTTCCATCCGTTTAACAAAGTAGCTCTGCACCTCGTCAATGCTTTTCAGGTTCTCGCGTTTCATCAAAGACTCACACTCCGGAATATTCTTCCAGCTGCTTTTTTCAACCTCATCTGCCCCTAAATGGATGTATTTTGAAGGAAACAGCTGTGCAACTTCCTTAAAAACATTTTCTGCAAATTCAAACGTTGTTTCCTTGCAGGGACAAATCGGATCGGTAAAGCTCTTTTCCTTTTGCACTGAACCTGTTGAGGTTAACCACGGAAACTGCCTGGTGGCCGCCTGCATGTGGCCCGGCATATCAATTTCAGGAATGATTTCAATCCCCTTAGCGCTGGCGTAGGCTACCAGCTCCCTGATTTCCTGCTGGGTATAAAAACCACCGTACAATTTTTCTCCGTTAATTACCTTGAAATGCTTTTCGGGTAGTTTGTAATCGGGATTGGTTTCGGCCAGTTTTAAACATGCTGAATCCTGGTTATTCAATTTTCTCCAGGCCCCAACTGTTGTAAGCTCAGGGTATTTTTTGATTTCGATGCGCCAACCCTGATCATCGGTTAAGTGCCAATGGAATTTATTAAACTTATAAAACGAAAGCCTGCCGATAAAGCGGTGTAGATAAGCCATATCAAAAAAATGGCGAGAAACATCAAGATGTACACCCCGCCATGAAAATTTAGGTTGATCTTTTATCTCTAGCGCAGGTAAAGTCCAGGTATTTTTGGTTTTAAATGCATTCGCTCCTGCCAATTGCTTTAGTGTTTGCACAGCCCAAAAAGCACCCAATTTATCGCTAACGGCAATGGTTATTTGTTTAGGATTAATCTGTAAGCGATAAGCTTCTGGTTTTAAACTGGCATCTTTTACAAACAATAGCTTATTGCTTACCCCACTTGCCCTATCTTTCTTCAAAAGCTTAACTTCCTGAGTAGCAATCGCAAAAACACTATCCTGATTACCAACAATGGCCGTACTACCCGAGAAAACAAACTTACCCTGTAGCGTTTTAACTGATTCGGGCTGGGGAAGCATGCTAAGCTCCTGGGCAAAATTAGATTTGGTTATAAAAAAAAGGGCTAAGCCCAGCAGTGCACTGAAATTCTTTATTCTCATTGAGGTAACATTTTGATGATTCATCAAATATAGTTTTTTCGAGGAAAATAGGTTAAACATAACCAATCCTTAACACCCCCTGATTTTTAAGTTTATATATACATTTTAACTTGTTCAAGTTTTACATGCCTAGTTTTTAACCCTAACAACCTTTTAAAACCAATTAAATTTTAAAGAAAATCATGAAGAAAAACATCCTCCTGTTACTATTAGCTTCGTGCTTATTTGCAGTTTCCTGTCAAAAGAACACGTTAACTGAAGAAAAAGCCAGCACAACAAATCAAAAGAAAAACAGTCTCATGGCTACAGCAGCAGAAACCAGTGCTGCTGCCAGTGTTAATGCTTACACCAATACATCGGCTTACATCAATAACGGTTTTACTTTTTTAAACCCAACACAGGTTGATAAAAACCGTGTGGCCATTGGCGGCAGTGCTTATACAGAAGTATATGGTTTTAATATCCCTGAAGAAAATAGGGTTCGCGGTATAAGGTGGAATGAAGATGATGAAACCACGTCTATATGGCGCCCACAGGGAATTGCCGGTTTCTCCAGAAACGGTGTGCGTTATTTGCTGGTTAGCTGGTATGCCAAAGATGCTGCAGAAAGCAAAGGATCGAGAATAACCCTTATCGATATCAGCCCAAGTTCGGCCACTTATTTAACTTACAGACATATTTTACTGGTACAACCCACACTTCCTACCGGCACCTTAGATTATACGCAATATGGCGCTTATGCACCTTTAAATGTGCATGCCGGCGGAATAGCCTACTTTAACGGCAAAGTTTATTTAAGTAGTACCAGCCTTGGATTAAGGGTATTTGATTTAGATAAAATTATTGAAGTAACTACAGGAACCGGCACCGACAGTAAATGCGGCAAGGATGCAAGCGGCAACCTATATGCTTTTAATTACCGTTATATACTTCCGCAAGTAGGTTACTATAAAATTAATGATGCTGACCCCTATTCTACAGTTCAGGTAAATTACGAAAACAACCAGTTATGGACAGGCCAGTACTACGCAGGTAGCGCAGATGCATCGATTGTACCCAAAATTTTCGGATTTCCGATCAACACATCGGGCGAACTGCAAGACTCGGGCATTCAAACCGTAATCCCTAAAAACAGTTTATTTGCTTCAGACCATGCACATGGCATACAAGGCGTGTTTAGAAAAGGCAACAGAACCTGGCTTTCTTGCACCGGATCGCCAAGCGAGTCGTATGGATCTACTGCCCGTTTAGCCAGATATACAGACGGCGATACCAACACTGTGAGATACAGGTGGCCATACGGAGCTGAATCTCTATACTTTGAAGCCCAATACGGATATTTATGGAGTTTAACCGAATTTGAACCCAATGCCGGTGCTAACAATGGCAGTCAGGTTAACCGTTGCATATTTGCAGTAGATTTCTCGAAATACGAATAACAGGCTCAATACAAAACAAAAATGGAGATGCTAAAAAACATCTCCATTTTTACTTATTTATTTTTTAGTAGAACCTAAGCTAAAGCTTGCTCAATATCAGCTAAAATATCATTAATATGTTCTAAACCGATTGACAAGCGGATAGATCCCTGCTCAATACCTACTTCGTTGCGTTGCTCTTCAGTAAGTTTACTGTGCGTACTGGTTGCCGGGTGTGTTGCAATCGAACGTGTATCGGCCAAATTTGCCGAGATCGAGAACATTTGCAAACCATCCATAAATTTACGGGCTGCATCAATACCGCCATCAACCACAATGGTTACAATTCCACCACCCTGTTTCATTTGCTTTTTGGCAATTTCGTACTGTGGGTGCGAAGGTAAAAACGGATATTTCACCAGTTTAATTTTCGGATGTTTTTCTAAATATTCGGCTACTTTTAATGCATTTTCACAATGGCGGTCCATGCGGATAGCCAAAGTTTCTAAACTTTTAGACAAAATCCATGCACTGAACGGCGATAAAGCCGGACCACTGTGACGGGCAAAACCTACCACTTCGGCAATCAGTGCTTTGCTACCTAAAACAATACCACCCAATACGCGCCCTTGTCCATCGATATACTTTGTAGCAGAGTGAATAGAAATGTGTGCACCAAACTGAATGGGTTGTTGCAGGTAAGGCGTAGCAAAACAATTATCAACTACCAGTAAGGTATTGTGTTTTTTGGCCAGATCACCTAAAAACTGGAGATCAATAATATCGATACCTGGATTAGAAGGGGTTTCGACAAAGATCATTTTGGTATTAGGCTTAATCAGACCTTCCCAATCCTGAGGTTTATCTAAATCGGCATAATCAAAAGTTACACCCCAATTCGAAAACACATTGGTTAACAACTGGTGAGTAGAACCAAAAACTGAGCGGCTGGAAACAATATGATCGCCACTTTTTAAGAAAGCCCCGAAAGTGGTGAAAATAGCTGCCATCCCCGTTGCAGTGGCAAAACCATCTTCTGCTCCTTCTAACAGGCACATTTTTTCGATAAACTCTGATGTATTTGGATTTGAATAACGGCTATATACATTCCCCTCTTTTTCGTTGGCAAATAAAGCACGCATTTCTTCCGCATCATCAAACTTATAACTCGAAGTAAGGTAAATTGGTGCCGAATGCTCTTTATGTAAACTTCTTTCGGTTTGAGTGCGTATAGCTATGGTTTCAAAATTTTCAGATTTCATTGTGATTAAGATTTGGGTATTCAAGGTACTTTGGTAGCAAGTATTTAGTATCAAGTACAGAAAACTCATCCTGATACTCAATACTTGCTACCTAATATGTTCTCTTCAACACCCGGTTATGCTATTTATTGATGTTATAAGTAAAGTTAATGGTTGCCGACCGGCCTAAAATATTCGATACCGAGCAGTATTTATCGAAGGTCATTTGGAGTGCTCTTTGTACCTTGGCCTCGCTTAAATTGCCGAAAAGCTCGAAGTTGATATCAATTACATCAAAAATCGGGGGCATTTCTTCGTCCTTACGCGTTGCGTTGATGGCAATTTTAATATCGTTTAAAGGTTCTTTTTGCTTGGTAAGTACGTTAACCATATCTATACCACTGCAACCACCTAAACCAATTAAAAGCATCTCCATTGGTCTAAATCCCTTGCCCTCGCCACCAATAGCAGCCTTTGCATCCAATTCTACAGTAAAACCGCTCTCGTTTTCTGCTTCAAAATTAAATTTACCGCTTTTGCGGATCAGATTGATGTTCATGTTGTCAGCTCCAGATAGTGAGTATCGGGTATCAAGACCTTATGCCTTTTACCTTTTAACCTTCTACCTTATTTAAATATTGTAATAAACCAAGTTGTTTTGTTCCAGTTCAGGCAATTTAACCGCAGTGGGGAAAATTGCAAAAACCGATGAACCGCTACCACTCATTAAAGCGAATGTTGCGCCTGCATCGTATAAACTGGTTTTTATTTGACGAATTTGGGGATACTTTGCGAATACCGATGGTTCGAAATCGTTGATAACCTTATTTTCCCATGTTGTTGGAGGCAAATGTATGATTTCTTTTAATGATTGCAAAGGCTTTTGAGGTTTTACAAGCGCATAAGCATCGGCTGTGCTTACGTGTACGGGCGGTTTTACCAAAACTTTATACCAGGCTGACAAATCAATTTCGCATTTTTCAAATTCGTCGCCCTTATTAAAAGCATAAACCGATTTATTTTCGATA
Organism: Pedobacter sp. HDW13; assembly: GCF_011303555.1. NCBI lineage: Bacteria > Pseudomonadati > Bacteroidota > Sphingobacteriia > Sphingobacteriales > Sphingobacteriaceae > Pedobacter > Pedobacter sp. HDW13. The sequence goes on from NZ_CP049868.1 coordinate 441,457, forward strand.
AAGAAAGCGCAATCGGCACCTAGCTTCCGAGCATAACCTTTCATTTGCGAAACCGAAAGCCCCAAACCAAACTTATCGTTGATTAATTTGATTACAAAAGCGCAATCTGCTGATCCTCCTCCCAAACCTGCCCCTACCGGAATATTTTTGAACAGATTAATCTGCTGTGCAGGAATTTCAAAATCAGCCGCAATTAAATGATAGGCTTTTAAACAAAGGTTATCGTTTGCATCTCCCGGAATATCAATACCATGAACTTTACAGGAAGTTGTCGCTGCATCCACAATTTCTACCGCATCTTTAATTTGTACAGGATAAAACACAGTTTCCAGATTGTGATAACCGTCTACCCGTTTTTCGGTGATGTTTAGGCCAAGGTTTATTTTTGCGTTGGGGAAAGCTAGCATGCAGATTTGAGATTTGAGATTTGAGATTTGAGATTTCCCACCCAAAGTCAAATATTGTTCCGACGCAAACATACGATGTTGTATACAAAATAGGCAAAAGTAAACAAGTAAAATTTATTGTTTAAAATTTACATTATGTAGAAAACTAAAAACCACTGACAATGATAAATTTTAGATATTTGTAAATTATCAGAATAGTATGAAACAGTATTTAGATTTAATGCAGCATGTGCTGGATAACGGCGCACAAAAACACGACCGTACAGGAACAGGAACAATCAGTGTTTTTGGCTACCAGATGCGTTTTAACCTGCAAGACGGTTTTCCAATGGTCACCACCAAAAAACTGCACTTAAAATCTATTATACATGAACTGATCTGGTTTTTAACTGGCGACACCAATATTAAATACCTTAAAGATAACGGCGTACGCATTTGGGACGAGTGGGCGGATGAAGACGGCAACCTGGGACCGGTTTATGGCTCGCAATGGAGAAGCTGGCCTACTCCTGATGGGCAGCACATTGATCAGATTACCAATATCATCAACACAATCAAAAACAATCCCGATTCGCGTCGCATTATTGTTTCGGCCTGGAATGTAGCCGAGATCGAAAATATGGCCTTGCCTCCATGCCATGCTTTTTTTCAATTTTATGTAGCCGATGGTAAATTAAGCTGTCAGCTGTATCAGCGCAGTGCAGATATTTTTCTGGGCGTACCTTTTAACATTGCCTCATACGCCTTATTAACCATGATGGTAGCGCAGGTTTGCGGTTTACAGGCCGGCGATTTTATCCACACCCTTGGCGATGCACATTTATATAATAACCATATCGAACAGGCCAACCTACAATTAAGCCGCGAACCTAAACCACTTCCAACCATGAAAATCAATCCGGATGTTAAAAGCATCTTCGATTTTAAGTTTGAAGACTTTACGCTTGAAAACTATGAGGCACATCCTCATATTAAAGGTATAGTAGCGGTATAGCCATACCCAGCTTATTAAAACAATTGACACGTTTTACAGAGGTGATGTTAACTACTATGTCAAAAAAAATTTAATACAATTATTCTCATCATAAATCTAAATTAAAACAACAATGGGATTATTTTCCGCAATCCTCGGCAATGCAGGTGCAGTGAGCCAGGAAGAATTAAAACAGCAATTCGGACTACTTCTTACAGAAGGCGAAGAATTTGAAATGGGTTTCAAATTGATCAGAGATATGTTTATTTTTACCAATAAGCGTTTAATACTGATCGATAAACAAGGTATTACAGGATCAAAAGTAGAATACAAATCGATTTCGTATAAAAGCATTTCACGTTTTAGCGTAGAAACGGCCGGGACTTTCGACCTGGATGCAGAGCTGAAAATCTGGGTTTCGAGTGAAATAAACCCAAGCATCTCAAAAAAGTTTAACAAATCGGTAAACGTTTACGATGTACAAAGAGTATTGGCCCACCACGTATTAGGATAAGGCAAAACATCATTCATTAGTTCATCAAATCAGATGAACTAATGAACTAACTAATAAATTATGAGCAAAATATCTATAGCTGTTGCAGTAGGCGAAAATTACGCTATTGGCAAAAACAACCAGCTTTTATGGCACATGCCGGCCGATTTAAAGTTTTTTAAGCAAACTACCTCTGGCCATACGGTTATCATGGGGCGCAAAACATTCGATTCTGTGGGCAGGCCTTTGCCAAACCGCAGAAACATTATAATTACAAGAGATACAGAATTAAAAATTGAAGGTGTTGAAGTGGTAAATAGCCTGGATGAGGCATTGGCAATTACTAAAACAGAAGAAAAACCAGTGTTTATTGTTGGCGGTGCCGAAATTTACAGACAGGCATTACCTAAAACAGATAGACTCTACCTTACCACGATTCATCATAACTTTGATGCAGATACATTTTTCCCGGATTTTGACCGCAGTGAATGGACTGTAATCAGCTCAGAGCCATACAAGGCCGATGAAAAGAATAAATATGATTACACTTTTGAGGTGCTGGAAAGGAAATAAACAGCTTTAACCGCAAAGCTCACAGAGAAGAAGGCGCAAATCACCCCAAGCAATGCGTTGTATCCGGCTAAACTTCCGTATTCAAAGCTTTGACGCAGGACTAGTATTTTTAACCAGAGTGTCTGCATAGGAAAAACCTATCTGCCTCCGACTTCGAGCCTCCGATCCCTGACTATTTTGACTCGATAATTCTATCTTAGAAACTAATCTTAATAAATTATCAATTAAGGGGTTCTATAATTTAAAAATTTAATTAGATTTGCCGACTTGTTAAAAAACAGCGAAAGACAAAATTATTTTAAACAAACAATGCAAGGAAAAGGTTTTATTAAGTTTATAGCGATAGTATTGGCTATCGTTTGTGCGTATGCCCTCTCTTTTACTTTGGTTGCATCCAAGGTAGAAAAAGACGCAAAAAACTATGCGAAAGGTGACTTAGCTAAAGAAAAGGCTTACTTAGATTCGATGAGTACCGAAAAAGTTTATCCCGTAACCGGATTCACTTATCAGGAGGTAAAATCGAAAGAAATTAATTTGGGTCTTGACTTAAAAGGCGGAATGAACGTAACGATGGAGATATCGTTAGCTGAACTGGTTAAATCGTTAGCGGGCAACCCTACCGATGTAAACTTCAACAAAGCTGTTCAAAACGCGCAGATCCAGTTAAATGCCGGTGGTAAAGATTACATCAAAATTTTCGTTAACGAATTTGAAAAATTAAGTCCAGGTGTAAAACTTGCTGATTATTTTTCAAATCAGGATAACGCATCGCAGTTAAAACCAAATGCAAGCAATGGCGACGTTGAATCTTTCTTAGAAAAAGAAGCAACCAGCGCAATTGACCGTTCGTTTACTGTATTACGTTCTCGTATTGATGGTTTCGGAGTAGTAAGTCCGAACATGCAAAAACAAGAAGGCAGTAACCGCATCTTAATCGAAATGCCAGGTGTACAAGATAAAGAGCGTATTGCTAAACTTTTACAAGGTTCTGCCGAATTACAGTTCTGGCAAGTATACCAGGTACAAGAAGTTGCTCCTTTACTAGAAAACATTAACAAAACTTTAGCTGCAACATTAAAAACCGCTGCTCCTGTTACAAAAGATACCACTGCTGCTCCTGCTGCTGCCGGAAGCAAATTAGCTGGTTTAGAAAAAACTGCTGCAAAAGATACTGCTGCAAAAGGTAGTAAACTTGCTGGTTTAGGTAAAAAAGATTCTTCGGCGGTTAGAGCTGAGCTGGTAAAATCTAACCCTTTATATGCTGTACTTAATTTGCCTATTTACCAGGGCCAAAACGGACAACAACAATTAATGCCAGGTGCAGTTGTGGGTATGTCGTTACAAAAAGATACAGCAAAAGTTAATGCTTATTTAAAAATGCCTGAGGTTGCTGCCGCAATTCCATCTACGATGAAATTTATGTGGAGCGTTAGACCAAGAGAAGGTTCTAAAGTTTTCGAACTATATGCCATTAAAGTAGTAAGTGCCGATGGTAAACCAGATTTAGGTGGTGAGGCGATCAGCGATTCGCGTGCTGACTTTGACCAAAAAGGTAAACCAGAAGTAACCATGTACATGACCAGCGAAGGTGCTGCAAAATGGAAAAAAATTACTGCTGAAGCTTCTGCTGATAAAAATAACTTAAAAGCGATTGCAATCGTATTAGATAACCAGGTTTATTCTGCTCCTACTGTTCAAAACGAAATCCCTAACGGTATTTCGCAAATCACCGGTAGCTTTACGCAAGCAGATACCAAAGATTTATCAAACATCTTAAAAGCGGGTAAATTACCTGCTCCTGCACGTATTGCAGGTAGCTACATTGTTGGTCCTACTTTAGGTGCACAAGCTATCCACGATGGTTTAATCTCTTTCGTAATTGCCTTTATTGTAATCTTAATCTTCATGGCGTTATATTATCACCGTGCTGGTTGGGTTGCTAACTTTGCCCTTTTAATCAACTTGTTCTTCGTTATCGGTATCCTGGTATCATTGGGCGCTGTGTTAACTTTACCTGGTATTGCCGGTATCGTGTTAACCATCGGTTTATCCGTTGATGCAAACATCCTTATTTTTGAACGTGTACGTGAAGAGCTTGCACATGGTAAAAATGTTGGTGCTGCCATTAAAGAAGGTTTCAAACATGCTATGCCATCAATTATCGACTCGAACGTTACCTTATTCATTTTAGGTGCCATCCTTTATGTTTTTGGTAGTGGTCCGGTTCAAGGTTTTGCAACTACTTTATGTATTGGTATCCTTTCGTCGTTATTTGCTGCTGTAGCCATTTCAAGAGTAGTTTTCGATTCGTTGTTAAACCGTAAAATCGAAGTTAACTTCGATAACAACTTAACCCGTAACGCATTCAAAAACTTAGCCTTCAACTTTGTTGGCCGTCGTAAAATTTATTACATTATCTCTACCATCATCATTGTTGCTGGTATTGGTATGTATTTCAAAAACGGTGGTTTAAACCTTGGTGTAGACTTTAAAGGTGGTAGAACTTACTTAGTACACTTCGATAAAGCAGTAAGTACTGAAGATATAAAATCGAAATTAACTCCTGTTTTTGATAACGAAACTCCAGAGGTTAAAACTGCAGGCGAAGATAGCCAGGTAAAAATCACCACTACTTTCCACATTGCAGATCAAGATGTTAAAACCGATAAAGTTGTTGAAGATGCTTTAAACAAAGGTTTAGCAGGTTCTAAATATGAAATCGTAAGCTCGCAAAAAGTAACGCCGATTATCGCCAGCGATATCGTAAACGGTGCTTTCTATGCGGTATTGATCTCATGCTTGTTCATGTTTATCTACATCGTTGTAAGGTTTAAAAAATGGCAATATGGTTTAGGTGCGGTAATCGCCTTATTCCACGACGTTTTAATGGTATTATCTTTCTACACCATTTTAGATGGCCTTATGCCATTCTCACTAGAAATTGGTCAGGATTTCATTGCAGCAATCTTAACCGTAATGGGTTACACCATGACAGAGACTGTTGTTGTATTCGACCGTATCCGTGAGAAACTGAAAGAAGCTGGTAAAGACGATTTACATGGCGAAGAGCGTAACAACTTAATCAACTTCGCGTTAAACAGTACCTTAAGCCGTACCATTTTAACTTCGTTAACCGTATTCTTCGTATTATTGGTAATCTTTATTTTCGGTGGCGATAGTATCCGCGGATTTATTTTCGCCCTGTTAATCGGTCGTATCATTGGTACGTACTCATCACTATGTATCTCTACTCCTATTGTAATCGATTTGGGTAGCTCTGCAGAGAAAAAATAAGATTTCAAAATCTTAAAATATATAAACGCCTCGATTTTAATCGGGGCGTTTTTTTTGTTCTTAATAATTCGCATTTTTATATTTTTGGATAACTGCCCTGCATTATGCAAAACATTACTTACAGTCCTTTAAGTTTAGAAGAGCTTAATAAAATAGCGGAGATTGACCGTTCGGAAAACATATCAGAAGTTTATATCTACAAAAAAGGACAGCTTTTAACTGAACAGGTAAACGAAACTGTTACTGCTTTTGAGCCAGCCGAGCTTGCTGCCATAATTGAAAAGCAAAAACACCTTAAGCAAGGTGGCGGCGAGGTTGTGGGGGCCTTTATCAATCATACACTGGTTGGTGTAGCATCTATAGAGAATAGAAAGCGAGGTCTTCGATGCGAGTATTGTAAAATGGACATCCTTTACGTAAGCAATGCCTGGAGAGGTAAAAAAATCGGCCAGCATTTGGTTGAAGAAATTAAAAAAGTGGGCCGGAATTATCAGGCAAAAAAACTTTATATCTCGGCAACTCCCACCAAAGCCTCGGTAGATTTTTACCTGAAGTCGGGCGCCTGTTTAACCAAAGAAATTGATCAGGAACTGTTCGACCTCGAGCCGTTGGATATACATCTGGAAATGGATGTTTAGCGTTGTAACAAGAGAAATTCACTTCCCGATATCCTAAAAGTGGAGTGATTAATAACCGGCTTTACTACTTACTTTAGCAGAACCGTTTTTAAAAGCAATACCAGTAGTGCTTCAGCTCAGATAATCCTGCTGTTTGCTTTATTTCGCGGCGCTCTATGCCCGCTCCCATCAGGCTTAACGAACATTCAACAGCGTTCAGAAACCAACCAATTTTACCTTAGTCATCCAAACGTTATATATCAGCCAAACTACTTATTTGTCCTGCCAAAACGCTATTATTTAAACCTTTTGGCCATCTTTTTGTTACATTAGCAATAGATAAACCAATAGAAAATGGATTTACAACTTCCTAAAAGCGAATACCCCAGAGTAGTTATTGTTGGCGGAGGATTTGGCGGGATTGAGTTAGCTAAACGTTTAAAAAACAAACCTTTTCAGGTAGTCATGCTCGATAAACATAACTATCATACTTTTCAGCCCTTATTATATCAGGTGGCAACCGGTGGTTTAGAAGCCGATTCGATTGCCTTCCCACTCAGAAAGATCTTTAAGGGGCAAAAGAATTTAATTTTCAGGGTTACCAAAGTTACCGAAGTAAACGCTTCTGAAAATTGTCTGCAAACCGATATTGGCAGAATTAGTTACGATTATCTGGTTATTGCAACCGGTTCTACCAGTAATTTCTTTGGCAATAAAGAAATCGAAGCCAATTCGATGCCAATGAAATCCATTCCGGAAGCGCTTGACCTTCGAAGCCTGATTTTACAGAATTTCGAAAAATCGCTGATAGAGAAAGATCCGGATAAAAAGAGTGCTTTATTAAACTTTGTCGTGGTTGGAGGTGGTCCAACAGGTGTAGAAACCTCTGGAGCCATTGCAGAGCTTAAAAAACATGTTATCCCGAACGATTATGCAGAGATGAATGTAAATAAGGTAAATATTTACCTTATTGAAAATTCGCCAGAATTGTTGGGTGTGATGTCGCCCCAGGCGCAAAAAAAGGCCAAAGATTTTCTTACCGATATGGGCGTGCAGGTGATGAACGAAACACGGGTACTGGGTTACGACGGACATACACTTACTTTACAGGATAAAGCCCCTATTTTAAGTTCAACCGTAATATGGAGCGCCGGTGTTAAAGGTCAGGTGATAAACGGGCTCGATAAAGCCGAAATTGTAAGAGGCGGAAGATTAAAAACCGACACCCAAAATCTGATTGTGGGTTATCCGAATGTTTACGCCATTGGCGATGTGGCCGCCATTATTGATGAAGAAACACCTAACGGTCACCCCGGAGTTGCTCCAGCTGCGATCCAGCAAGGGCATCATCTGGCCAAAAACCTCATCAATATTATAGAAAACAAACCTTTAGAAAAGTTCAAATATTTCGATAAAGGTTCTATGGCTACCGTAGGCAGGAACAAAGCAGTGGTCGATATCGGTAAAATTCGCTTTCAGGGCGTTTTTGCCTGGTTTACCTGGATGTTCGTTCACCTGATGACTTTAGTAGGTTTCCGTAATAAGATCATTGTGTTCGTAAACTGGATCTGGAGTTACTTTAGCTACGATAGAGGTACCCGTTTAATTATCAGAACCTTTGCAAAAGATAGAAGTGTAGATTACCGCGAGGAAGTGCCCGGTGTAAAAGAAGTTAAGGTTTAACGAGTTCATTGGTCATTGGTTTATAGTCCATAGTTAATAGCTATTATTTTAGAACCGAGCTGATAATTGGTCATTGGTTCATTGGGATTGGCTATTAGACTATACCAAATGTTTCATAATCAAACTAAAAATTGCAAACAGATAACTGGATTTATAGCCAAAATTCAACTGAAAATGGGTAATTGTATATTGGTAATTGAAAACTGCAAACCGGTAATTGATAATTGTTAACTGATAACTGATACTAACGCCATGCTTTAACTTTTTTTTAACGAAAACTTTCCCCAACTTGCGCTTAAACCAAAAATATGAGCCCAAACCAGTTCAAGCTAGTAGAATGCCCCCGCGATGCGATGCAGGGTTTACACGATTTTGTCCCTACCGCATTAAAATCCGAATACCTGAATTTACTGCTACAGGTAGGTTTCGATACTTTGGATTTTGGAAGTTTTGTTTCGCCAAAGGCCATTCCGCAAATGGCAGATACAGCTGCTGTTTTGGCTAATCTGGATTTAAGCAATACCGAGACCAAGCTACTGGCCATTGTAGCCAATTTACGGGGCGTAGAAGCCGCTATAAGGCACGAAGAGATCAACTACCTCGGTTTCCCTTTTTCTATCTCAGAAACGTTTCAGCAACGCAATACCAACTCCAGCATTACACAATCACTAAACACGGTCGAAGAAATGCTTGCCCTTTGCGTTAAAAAGAATAAGGAGGCTGTAGTTTACCTCTCAATGGGTTTTGGTAACCCTTACGGCGATGAATGGAATTATGAAATTGTAGAGCAATGGGCCGATGTCTTGGTAAACAAGGGTGTCGGGATTTTATCTTTGGCTGATACGGTTGGTGTGTCTACGCCTAAGAAAATTGAAAGTATACTGCCTAAACTGATTTCAAGGTTTGCGAATACAGAGATTGGTATTCACCTGCACTCCACTCCTGCCCAACGGTTCGAAAAAATAACCGCTGCTTACAATTCAGGCGTAAAACGGATCGATTCTGCTTTAAAAGGCTTTGGAGGCTGCCCTATGGCTGCTGATAACCTTACAGGCAACATTGCTACCGAAGATGTGATTAGCTTCTTAAATGCACAAGGAGAAAGCTTATACCTGAACATGGATAAATGGAACGAGGCGATGGCTTTGTCAGGAAGGATATTCGGGTGATTTCTTTCTGCTCACATTCACTCGCTTATCGTCATTTCGAGCGAAGTGCAACGAAGTCGAGAAATCTATCTCGAGGTAGATCTCTCCACTCTGCTGCGTTCCGGTCGAGATGACGGAGGAATTAAATCGTAGTTAATCGCTAAACCTGCTTCACCATTCTGAAATGCTGTATACCGGCCTCTTCAAACTGCTCGCCCTCGGCAACAAAACCAAACTTAGCATATAAACTCATGGCATCTAATTGCGAGTTGAGATAAATGTAATGCGCATCTTCGGGTAAATCAGATAAAGCCTCGGCAATTAATGCCCGACCGACCCCATGACCTCTAAATTCCTTTAAAACCGCAAAACGTTCCAGTTTATAGCCACTATCCGTTTTACGCCAGCGGCAGGCGCCGCAAGGCTGCCCGTTATGTGTGGCCAAAAAATGTACTGATTCGTCTTCATGCTCCCACTCCAGTTCAGGTGGGCAGTTCTGCTCATCTACAAATACAGTTTTGCGAATAACAAATGCTTTATCTAAATCTTCTGGGTGGTTAATTTTTTGAACTTGCAGACTCATTATTGTGGTGTTTAAAGTGTTTATTCTTTTCTAATTTTAGCTCATTCAGCTCATTTGCAACATCAATTGAATGAGAACAATGAATATCGGCCTCTTTTTTGGCTAATGTAGCCAGCGTAACGTAAAATTTGTGTAACTGATCAAGGTCCTTTTCGGTTAAATCTTCAATATCTACCATCCGGTTACTGGCCTTTTCATGCGCAGCAATCAGCTCATTCAATTTCAATTGTATTGCTTTTCCATCCTTATTTTGTGCTTTTTGGATTAAAAAAACCATTAAAAAAGTAATAATGGTCGTACCAGTATTAATAACCAGTTGCCAGGTTTCAGAATAATCAAATACTGGTCCGGTTACAGCCCAAAGAATAACAATTGCGGTGGCGGCAATAAAGGCTATAGAGCTTCCCGTAAACTTGGTCGCAGCATTGGCAAACCTTTCAAAAAGATTGTTTTTTTTAGTATCAGCTTTAGATTTTATCATTACACTTTTGTTTGCTTAAATATACCATTAAACAAACAAAAGCGCCATAAGTTTTTATACCTATGGCGCTTTTGTTTGATGTTGAAATGTTAAAAATGTTGGAAGGTTATAACATTAAACCTTTCAACTTTCCAACCTTAAAATCCATTTACAGTTTATCGTTAACGTTAATGCAGTTTAAGTCTTCGAAAGCAGCAGTTAAACGCTTAACGAAAGCTTCTTCAGCTTTACGCAACCATACACGTGGATCGTAATATTTTTTATTTGGTTTATCATCGCCATCAGGGTTACCAATCTGGCCTTGCAAATAAGCTTCGTTCTTTTTGTAATATTCTAAAATACCTTCCCAAAATGCCCACTGCATATCAGTATCAATATTCATTTTAATTGCACCGTAAGAAATAGCTTCTCTGATTTCTTCCTGAGAAGAACCAGAACCACCGTGGAATACGAAGTTAATTGGTTTCTCTGCAGTTAAGCTGAATTTTTCTTTGATGAAATCCTGAGAGTTTTTCAAAATTACCGGTTGTAATTTAACGTTACCTGGTTTGTAAACACCGTGTACGTTACCAAAAGCAGCTGCAACAGTAAAGCGTGGAGAAACCTTGCTTAATTCTTCGTAAGCATAAGCCACTTCGCTTGGTTGCGTATATAATTTAGAGCTGTCTACATCGCTGTTATCCACACCATCTTCCTCACCACCTGTTACACCAAGCTCGATTTCGATAGTCATGTTCATTTTAGCCATGCGTGCTAAATATTTAGCAGAAATCTCCATGTTTTCTTCAATCGACTCTTCTGATAAATCTAACATATGAGATGAAAACAAAGGTTTGCCGGTTTCTGCGAAGAATTTTTCACCGTGATCCAATAATCCATCAATCCATGGCAATAATTTTTTAGCCGCGTGGTCGGTATGTAAAACCACGGCAACACCATAATGTTCTGCCAATAAATGTACATGTTTAGCTGCCGATACAGCACCTAAAATACATGCCTGTAATTTCTCGTTATCTAACGATTTACCAGCATAAAACTGGGCACCACCATTAGATAATTGAATCATAACAGGCGAATTTACTGCCTTTGCAGTTTCCATTACCGCATTTACCGTATTGGTACCGGTAACGTTTACTGCTGGTAAAGCAAACTGATGTTTTTTAGCCTGCTCAAACAATTCTTGAACGGCATCTCCGTAAATTACGCCTTTGTAGCCTTTTAAACTCATTTCTTGTTAATTTTATTAAGTCCGAAGTTATAAAAAAAAATAACATTTCAAGCTTTTATAACAACAGAATTATTTGCCTGACAGCAAAATAAGGGCTATTTAGTGTAAAAAACACATTATCCTTAGTGTAAAAAAGACACACCTATAGAAATAAGCAATATTTCAATAGGTTATTTTCAAACCCTCCAGGGCATTTAATTCAGAAAAACCTGATCAGTCTGTTAAAATACCTTCCCTGATAATTAAGATTTCTAAAGGCTTGCTTTGTTTATTCCTGATTTGTGTACAAATAGGAGGCTGCAGGTAATTTTGACGAAATTGATAGGCTTATTGGAATTTGGTTATGGGTAATTGGTAAAGTTGATGATATTTTTCGTTTCTTTGCAATCCAATTCTTCAAAAAATTATATGGCTTGGTTTAAGAGAGAAAAAAAAGGTATCATTACCACAACCGAAGAGAAAAAAGAAGCACCGGATGGTTTGTGGAATAAATGTCCAAATTGTAAAAAACCGCTACATCAGGCAGAACTTCAGGAAAACAAATACGTTTGCCATTACTGCGATTACCACCTGAGAGTAGGCTCAAAAGAATATTTCGAGGTTTTATTTGATGATAACGAATTTAAAGAGCTGTTCCCTAACTTAACATCAGGCGACCCTTTAAAATTTAACGACAATAAACCTTACACCGATAGAATTAAAGAAAGCCAGGCTAAAACCGGCTTAAAAGATGCGATTCGCGCCGGAGTGGGTAAAATTGAAGGTCAGGATATCGTTATTGCCTGTATGGATTTTGCCTTTATTGGCGGCTCAATGGGCTCGGTAGTAGGTGAAAAAATTGCCCGTTCTATCGATTACAGCATTAAACACAAGGTGCCTTTCCTGATGATTTCTAAATCTGGTGGCGCACGAATGATGGAAGCTGCATTTTCATTGATGCAAATGGCTAAAACATCGGCTAAACTGGCTTTACTAGGTCAGGCTAAAGTTCCTTATATTTCTTTATTAACCGATCCAACCACAGGTGGTGTTACCGCTTCTTATGCTATGCTTGGCGATATCAATATTGCCGAACCTGGCTCACTGATCGGTTTTGCCGGCCCAAGGGTAATTAAAGAAACCATTAAAAAAGATTTACCTAAAGGTTTCCAAACTTCAGAATTTGTGCTGGAGCACGGTTTCCTCGATTTCATTGTAGATAGAAGAGCCATGAAAGCTAAATTGGGCGCTTTTATTAAAATGATGAATAATTAGATTTGCTTAATCAGTTAATTGTTTAACTGATTAATTGATATTTAGAAAAGCAGGGCTTGAAGAACTTCGGTTATTTCAGTCCTGCTTTTTGTTTTAAGTCCCCTCCCAATGAAAAATAAGGTCTTTTTGCGCCCGCTCTCCAATGGAGAAAAATAAAAACACCACAATTTTTCTTATTTTTAAACTAACCAAACCACAACAACATGAAAAAAATATTACTCGCCATCTGCCTTAGCATTGCTACCCTGGTTGTATCTGCTCAAGATAAAAAGGCTAAGGCGCCATACGATGAAGCGCTTGCAAAAAAACTCGGCGCCGATGATTACGGCATGAAGATGTACATCATGGTGATCCTGAAATCGGGCACCAATACCACAGAAACCAAAGCTAAAACCGATAGCCTTTTTGCCGGCCACATGGCTAACATGGGCAAAATGGTTGAGCAAAACAAACTGGTAATTGCCGGACCAATGGGCAAAAACGATAAGAATTACCGCGGTATCTTTATTCTAAATACCAAATCAATGGACGAGGCCAAACAACTATTGGAAAACGATCCGGCGATTAAGGCCAAGCTGTTAGAACCAGAATTGTATAACTGGTATGGTTCAGCAGCACTATCAGAATACTTACCTTTTCACGATAAAGTACAGAAGAAAAGCTTTTAGTTAACCCTAAGGTCAGATCTTACCATCTGACCTTTCTTTTACAAACTTGCGAACATCAATTTAGTGTTCAGCTGGTAACAGCCGACACCACTCAACTCCACTGCAACATTTCCATTAACATCCCTCTATCCTAGCCCTTATTTCATAAATTAGTTTATCAAATAACTAAACCTAACTTAATTATGAATAAAAAGCTACTGTTTTCTGCGCTATTGCTATGCGCTTCGGTCATTGTTTTCGCACAAGACAAAAAAGTAATCGACAATATTGTTAAAGAAGTAAATGAAAACTCGCAATTAGAAAAGCTTGCACACGAATTGCTGGATGTTGTGGGTCCACGCTTAGTGGGTTCGCCACAAATGAAGCAAGCCAACGATTGGGCAGTAAAAAAATATAGCGATTGGGGCATTTCGGCCAAAAATGAAAAGTGGGGCGAATGGGCTGGCTGGGAAAGAGGCGTTACGCATATTGACTTAGTAAGTCCGCGGGTGAGAACCCTCGAAGGAACACAATTGGCCTGGAGTCCGTCAACTAACGGAAAAGCCATTAATGCCGAAGCAATTATCCTGCCCGAAATAACCGATTCGGTAGCTTTTCAAAAATGGTTACCCAATGTAAGAGGTAAAATTGTACTGATTTCTATGAACCAGCTTTCTGGCCGACCAGAAAAAAACCGGGAAGAATTTGCCACAAAAGATTTATTCGAAAAATTTAAAAAACAAAAGGCCGATGCCGCAAAAGCATTTGCTGCTGGTATTGCCAAAACAGGTTATAACGCTAAAACTTTACCTGTAGCTTTAGAAAATGCAGGTGCAGCAGCAATAGTGATCAACAACTGGTCGCAGGGCTTTGGCGTTGATAAAATTTTTGGTGCCAATACAACAAAAGTACCAACCCTGGATTTATCGGTAGAGGATTATGGCCTGGTTTACCGCTTGGCTTTAAATGGCAACAAACCTGTGCTTAAAATCGAATCAGAATCAAAGAAACTAGGTGCAGTACCTACTTTCAACACCATTGCCGAGATAAAAGGGAAGCAAAAACCGAATGAATACGTGATGCTCTCGGCACACTTCGATTCATGGGATGGTGCAAGTGGCGCTACAGATAACGGTTCGGGAACCATTTTGATGATGGAAGCCATGCGTATTTTAAAGAAAATTTATCCTAATCCTAAGCGTACCATCCTGGTTGGCCATTGGGGCAGCGAAGAGCAGGGTTTAAACGGCTCAAGGGCTTTTGTAGAAGATCACCCCGAAATTGTAAGTAACCTACAGGCATTGTTTAACCAAGACAACGGTACCGGCCGCGTGGTTAATATCGGCGGACAAGGCTTTGCCAAATCAAAAGATTACATCACGCGTTGGTTGGCAGCAGTACCAGATACGATTAAAAACCAGATCAAAACCAGCTTCCCGGGCACACCGGGTGCAGGAGGATCTGATTTTGCTTCGTTTGTAGCTGCAGGTGCTTTGGGTTATTCGTTAAGCTCAACCAGCTGGGATTACGGCACCTATACCTGGCATACTAACCGCGACAGTTACGATAAACTGGTTTTCGACGAGATTAAAAGCAATGTAATTTTAGCTGCCATCATGGTTTATATGGCATCAGAAGACCCTGAAAAAACTTCTACTGAAAAAGCTGCAGATTTACCGGTAAACGAACGTACGGGTAAACCGGCAAGCTGGCCTGTTCAAACGAAATCGAACCGTAAAGGTGGCTTGTAGATCAGTATTTTGAATCATTTTATAAAAGAGCATTTGGAAACAGGTGCTCTTTTTTTTATAAATTACGACTGTAATACCATCATAAAGAACTAATGAATACGTATCTATATTTACTGACAGCTTACTTTTTAACCGGATTATTTTGCATTACATTAATTGATACCCTTGGCGCAGTAGCCTCCAGGAAATTTAATTTTAAATATACTTACTTAAGCGTATTATCTTTTTCAGTTTATATTGGTATTGGCTACCTACAATCTAGTCATTTCGAATTAATAATTATTTTAGCTACAAACGCATTCTTAGGATTATACGACAGTACAATAGGCCTAAAATTATCAACCAGATTAAAAGCTAATTCAGAAAACATCGATCTTATAGAAGGAAGTACTAAAATGGTAATATCGGTGATTACATTAGCAGTTTTCCTGGGTTTTATAGGATATTGTATATTTGGATATTTTACGCCCTTATTATAGCACTTTTTTTTTAAAAATATGATGCTTCTCTGCCGACTAATAACTTTCCATTCCAAACTTATTTTCTACTCCTCTTTTTTCTGAAACTTATAAAACAAATATCCTAAAAAAGGTAAAATCAGCACACTTCCCAGCAAAAGTGCCAAACCCAAACTGTAAATGGTTTTCTCTGGTCCGGCGGTTTCCAGTAGCGAAATCGCCTCTCCGCTTTTTAAACGGATAAAATTGGGAAAGTGGGCATAACTAATCGCCAGAAGGATCATCGTTACCTGAAAGCCCGCTAAAATGCGTAAAACCTTGGTTTTACCTTTAATTAACAGATACCACAACAATACAAGCGATAAACTGGCCAGAACAATGGCCGATAAACCAACACTACTTTTAAAAACCCAATCGATTAACGGAATTTTATCCCTTTGCGCTGCAATAAATACCATGGCACCAAAAACTACCGCAGCTATGTTCATAAATTCGGCTTTTTTAATAAAGCGGCGTTTATCATGCGCTTCCTTCGTTTCGCCAATCAGGTAGATTGCCGCCAAGAAACCACAAAGCGCTACAGTAAAGAAGCCCACAGCTACCGAAAACCAGTTTAACCAACCGGATATATAAGCTGTATAAAAATCTGTCGCCTGTGTATCGATATGCCCTGAAATCAGGCTGCCGGCAATTATGCCCAGAAACAAAGCGGTAACAAAGCTCGAATACCTGAAAATGCGGTTATATAACCATTGCATATCGTCTTTAACGGCATCGTAATGGCGAAAAACAAATGCAGTTCCGCGGGCAATAATTCCTATTAGCATAATTGCCAATGGAATATGCAGGTAAACCGACATGGTGGTATAAATAAGCGGAAAACCCACAAAAAGAATTACGATGGCAATAATCAGCCACATGTGGTTGGCCTCCCATACCGGGCCAATAGCCTGGTACATGGTTTTACGGGTCTTACTCCGGTTCTTGGTCGAAGTAAACAGTTCGATAATTCCGGCACCAAAATCGGCTCCCCCAATAAAAAGTAGAGCAGAATGGCCATACATAAAAAGGTAATTACAACTTGTTCCATAATTTATTTTTTGCCTCAGATTTACACAGATAAACACAGATTTTTAAAGAATTTTCATCTGTTTTCATCCTTTTCATCTGTGGTTAATGATTATTCTGTCCAGTTTTATTATACAATACAGGTACCATTTTAATCTGACGGTAAAGCAGAAAGGTTACAATAATGCTCAGCGAAAAATAAATGACAGAGAAGATGTAAAAAGAGTAAGCTATCCCGGCATTGGTGTAACTGCATCTTTAGTACGCATAATACCATAAATTATCCATGGCTGACGTCCAACCTCCGTTACGACCCAACCGGCCTCTAATGCAACGTAACCTAGCGGTATAGCCATTACAAAAAGTTTTAACAACCAGGGTTGTTCTAATAAAGATCGTTTTTTGATTAGATTGAAGAAGTAAACCAGCGAAATCAGCATCAGCAAAGTGCCAATCCCCACCATAATCTGGAAGGCATAATGTGTTACCGCTACCGGTGGATGCTCATTCTCCGGAATCTGATCGAGGCCTTTCACCTCAGCGCCAAAATCTCCATGCGCCAGGAAACTCAAAGCTCCGGGAATTTTGATCGCCCCTTTAACCGTTTTATCCTTTTCGTTTACAATTCCCCCAATTAACAAGGGCGCAGGTTTTTCGGTTTTATAAAGGGCTTCCATAGCAGCAAGTTTTGCTGGTTGCCTTTTGGCCACATCTTTAGCTGAAATATCGCCGCTTAAAGGTTGCAGCAAGGCACCAATACAGGCAAATACCGCAGCAATTTTAAAGGCTTTTAAATGAAACTCCCGGTTGCTGTTGCGCAATATCATTAAAGCATGTACCCCTGCTACGGCAAAACCGGTGGCCGTAAATGCAGCTAAACACATATGCAAGGCCTGCGAAAACCAGGCTTTATTAAACATAGCCTGTATGGGGTCGATATTTAGATACTGGCCGTTTACAAAATCGAATCCTGCCGGACTGTTCATCCAGGCATTTGCAGCCACAACCAGTATACCGGAAGCCAGCCCGCTTACACCAACCACCATGCCGGTAAACCAATGGAACCATTTGTTGAGTTTATTCCAGCCGTACAGGAAAAAGCCTAGGGCAATGGCTTCGATAAAAAACGCTGTTCCTTCTAACGAAAAAGGCATCCCGAATATCGATCCGGCGTGGTCCATAAATTTAGGCCAGAGCAAACCAAGCTCAAACGAAAGCATGGTACCAGAAACGGCCCCCGTGGCAAAGAAAATGGCCACTCCTTTACTCCAGGCTTTGGTGAGGTTTTTATATACCTCGTTATTTGTTTTTAACCATTTGTAATGAGATACTGCCATAAAAAACGGCATCACCATACCAATGCACGAAAAAATAATGTGAAAGCCCAGAGACAGGGCCATTTGGGAACGGGCTGCGATAAAATCATCCATATCTGATGTTCGATTTTGTGTAACACAAATATAGCAGATAAGGGTTTAGTTAGGTCAGATTAACAAGCCCTGTTTAGAATTATTTTAAATATAGAATGTTTATAAATTGAAAAAAGATTTGCAAGTGTTATAAGGCCAAAATTATCGTATACTGGTTAATTCCAAAACAAAAAAATGTTTTTTTAATTATAGCGAAGTGAATGAAACATCTTTAATCAGATTTTTCGACTTCGTTTCACTTCGCTCGAAATGACGATCCACCAGGAGACTAAACTCCCTTCAATTCATCATAAGCAGCAGTTAAGCTTCTTTGGATGCCATCGCCCTTCCATTCGGGTGCACCTGGAATAGTTGTGGCTTTTAAAATATCGTCTTTACTTTTGCCACTTTTAATTTCAGCTCCTACAAAGCTGAGTAAACTTTGTAGGTAATTCTGATAAGCTTTTATATCAGCTTTGTTTCCGGTTACTTTTTCGGGGTCCAGACTGTGTCCCCAGATAAAAAGCGTATCGTTATCGAATTGGCTGATGATTTTATCCAATGCAGTGATCCAGTTGCCGATGTGAGCACCATTCTCCCT
The DNA here is from genome assembly GCF_011303555.1 of Pedobacter sp. HDW13. NCBI lineage: Bacteria > Pseudomonadati > Bacteroidota > Sphingobacteriia > Sphingobacteriales > Sphingobacteriaceae > Pedobacter > Pedobacter sp. HDW13. The sequence continues at coordinate 460,125 of NZ_CP049868.1, forward strand.
GTCGATATACGGGAACCTGCGGTTAAAAACCAGATCTCCAACCTGCACAATGTTCGAATTCTCGAAATGGTAAACTGCATCACCATTGGTATGGCCCGAACCATAATAATATGCACTGATTCGCTCGTCACCGATCTTGGCTTTCCAGCCAGTACCGAAAGTGGTATCAGGCAGTAGTTGTTTATCGAGGTTATTGGCTTTCTCTGCCGCTCTTTTCTGATTAACCAGCGAATTTTGGTGAGCTACTATTTTTTGCGCCAAATCTTTAAAGGCAATATTGCCCGCTGTATGATCGCCATGGTGATGCGTATTAATCAGGTATTTAAAGGGTTTATCACCCAGCTTTTTCAGTTCTTCAATTACATGGGGAGCAGATGTTGGAAACTGAGCATCTACCACCACAAAACCATTGCCTGCATTGAGCCAGCCAATGGTGCCTCCCTGCTCGGTAAATATGCCAACATTATTACGTAAGGGTTTAAAGTTATAAGCCCGTAACAAATCCTGTTGTGCAAAAACATCTGTTTTATATAAAGAAAGCATGGCCACAGCCAAAGCAGATTGTTTGATAAAGTTTCTTCTTTCCATTTTATCTCAATTAAAAAGCCACAGCATTTGCCGTGGCTTAAATGTAATCAATTTGCCGTATTTTTTCTGCTGGCCAGCATTATATTCCTGACCCAGGGGTTGGTCCGGGCTCGTGCCCTGGCCCTAAGGGATTGTTTTTCCTTTTATCGTTTTTACTAAACAGGTTAGTGGTTATTTTCGATGATTTATTTTCATCCAGGCTATCATCCCGCATAGCTTCTGCTTTTTTATCCAGCAAATCGTTCTCAACAACTTTACCTTTTTCTTTATTTGTTTCCATAGCTCTCTAAATTGATGTACTATAGCAACAAGCTAAAAATCAGATTGTTTTTTATCAGCCGTTCCAGGAATATGTTTATCAGGAAGGCTAAACCTTTCCACTGCCTCTCCGAAGAAAAGCTAAAAAAGCATTGGGATTTAATAACGCCCGGATTAAAGCATGGCTCCCGGAAGTTTTCCTAATTCGTGAATACATCCAAAGGAGTGGAACCTCCTTTTGTGTATTTTATTAAAATGGTTGGAAGACTCAAATGAAAATGGTGCCAGGATAAACTTGTAAATGTGTTTCCTGTCTTCATTTAAATTTTCTTCCGGCTTCGCGTTTTTTAGATTTTGGTTGGTTTGGCTCTTTTCCATGACGATATAGATTGTAGAAAACTTGTTAGTTTTCGGGGTTAACGAATTTTAATACAAATGCTTTTTTGTTTGCGACGGAGCCTCCTCAAAAAAGCTATTTTAAAATTTGCTTAACCTTATACCACGGGGAATATGATAAGGTTTCGTTTAGGAACTACAGGTAAAATGGCTTGAATTGCCCTTATTTTAATTAAATATAAGTTTTATTTTCGGTTTTTGCAAGAGCTTTTTTTTAAGCAAATAAATCAGGTACATGCTATTCAACTGCAAATAGTAGCACCGGCTGCCATTTATAAACCTGATTAAAACGGCATTCCAATCCTTCATCGGAATTTAATGAAAAGCAGGACGAACATTAAAACAAAGTGCTGTGCCTGCTTTTCAAAAAAAACAGCCAATTTTTAAACAAAAAAAGTCCCAACTTTCATTGAGACTCTCCTATTTGGTTATTGATATTTTTATGCTAAAGCATTTTGCTTCACAACCATTTTTACTTTTTCTATTACGTAATCCAGATCTTCTTTAGTCGTGTATTTACTGAAAGAAAAACGTACTGAAGGACGATTTGGATCGGCTTTGATGCCATTTAACACGTGCGAGCCAATGTTAGAGCCCGATGAACAGGCGCTGCCACCAGAGGCGCAGATACCATTGATATCTAAATTAAACAACAACATATCGGCCATATCCATTTCGGGAATGATACGTTTAACACCGTATATAAACTCTTATCGGCATCGGTTTCGCCATTGAAAGCAATCCCTGGAATTTCGGCAATAAGTTGTGTCTTAAGGTAATCTTTTAAGCCCTGAATGTAGGTTTGGTGCTCATCCATTTCTGCATAAGCAATTTCGAGCGCTTTAGCCAACCCTACAATGCCATATACATTTTCTGTGCCACCACGCATGTTGCGTTCTTGTGCACCTCCATATATCATTGGAGGGATTTTAATGTTGCTGTTTACGTAAAGGAAACCTACACCTTTTGGCCCGTGGAGCTTGTGTGCAGCACAAACAATAAAGTGTGCTTTCAGTTCGCGTACATTGTGGCGGTAGTGCCCCATGGTCTGCACGGTATCGGCATGGTAAATAGCATTATATTTCTCGCAGATATCGCCCACTTTAACCATATCAGTAAGTGTACCTAATTCGTTATTGGCATGCATTAACGAAACAAATGTACGCTCATTATTTTGAAGCAGTTCTTCTAAATGGTTGTAATCGATATTTCCTTTTTCGTCTATATTAACGAAACTTAATTTATCAATTTCGCCATTTTTAAGCATAGTATTTAACGTATGCTCAACCGCGTGATGCTCTATTTTAGAAGTAATGGCATGTTTAATACCATAGGCAAAAATGCCACAACGGATAGCAGTATTATCGGCTTCGGTACCTCCTGATGTAAAAAACACTTCGGATGGTGATGCGTTTAATAAGCCTGAAACAGTTTTACGGGCCTTTTCTACCAACGTTCTCACTTCACGGCCCAACGCATGAATGGCAGATGGATTACCAAAGTAATTTTCCATCACGTTTGTCATCTCTGCGATTACCTCTTTATCTAAAGGCGTTGTGGCCGCATTATCTAAATAGACCCTTTTCATTTTTACGAATAATTAATTAGTTAGTTCACTTTGGGACTACTGTTGCCAATATTTCCCATTTTTATTAACCGTGGTTTAACAAACTGTTAAACCACGGTTTTTTACCTTAAACGTTTGATCAAATTGCGTTGATCAAAACGGATTAAAGGTGTAATATTTCTTTAATGTCAGAAATGATTTTGTTTGCTAGATTCTCAGCAATGGTTTCATTTTCTGCTTCACTGTAGATCCTGATGATCGGTTCAGTGTTTGAACGGCGCAAATGTACCCAAGTTTTATCAAATTCTATCTTTAAACCGTCAATTGTGCTATAAGGCTGACTTTTATATTTTTCTTCTACCTGTTTCAACAAATTATCGATATCCATTTCTGGCGTAAGGGTAATTTTATTTTTAGAGATATGGTATTGTGGATAGCTGGCCCTAAGTACTGAAATAGATTTACCAAACTTAGCTAAATGCGTTAAGAACAAGGCTATACCCACCAAAGCATCTCTACCGTAGTGCGATTCAGGGTAAATGATACCACCATTGCCTTCGCCACCGATAATAGCATTACTGGCTTTCATTTTATTTACCACATTAACCTCACCTACTGCTGATGCATTGTATTCGGCTCCTGCAGTTTCAGTAACATCACGTAAAGCACGGGTTGATGAAAGGTTTGAAACTGTGTTACCAGGTGTATTTTTCAATACGTAATCGGCCACGGCAACCAGGGTATATTCTTCGCCAAACATGCTACCGTCTTCGTTCACAAAGCATAAACGGTCAACATCAGGATCAACAACAATACCTAAATCGGCATTTTGCTTTTGAACTTCTTTCGATATTTCGGTTAAATTCTCTGGCAAAGGCTCCGGGTTGTGCGGAAAATGTCCATCTGGTGTACAATATAATTCTACTACTTTGGTTACACCCAAGGCTTTTAATAAAGCTGGAATAAAAATACCTCCGGTAGAATTTACACAATCAATTACTACTTTAAAATCGGCTTTCTTTATTGCTTCTACATCAACCAATGGTAAGGCTAAAACCTTATCAATGTGTTTTTGGAGATAAGTATCGTTTTTAATTACTTTTCCTAATTTATCTACATCAGCAAAATCAAAATCAGCGCTTTCAGCAAGATCTAAAACCTCTTTACCGTCTGCATCAGAAATAAATTCGCCTTTGGCATTGAGTAATTTTAAAGCATTCCATTGTTTTGGATTGTGGCTGGCTGTTAAAATAATACCACCACCAGCATTTTCGTCTGGTACTGCAACTTCTACGGTTGGAGTGGTTGATAAACCTAAATCGATTACTTCGATACCCAGGCCCTGCAAGGTTCCAATAACCAAATTGTTTACCATCTCGCCCGAGATTCGTGCATCGCGGCCCAAAACTATTCTTTTATTGCCTGTTTTGTTTACTACCCAGCTACCAAAAGCAGCAGTAAATTTCACAATATCAAATGGCGTTAAGCCGTCGCCAGCTCTCCCACCTATGGTTCCTCGTATTCCTGAAATTGATTTTATTAAAGTCACTGTGTATAATTTATTTGAGTCCCAAAAATAACAAAAAAAACAAAATAGCCATTATCTAAAACGCCCTCAAACCTGTTTATTTACATTGATTTTATATCAATTAATATGATGTAACGGACAAAAATACCGCACTTACCGAAATCAAACGTATGTTCGGTTTTGAGTTTTCAGGATAAAAGCTCGATGTTTTATTCCGTTTCTCTTTTCCCTTGCACTGTTCTAAAATTTGTGTTTGTAAATCTGTAAGCCAGTGGCTTAATAATTTTCATGCAATAATGTTGCATAAAAGCATGTCCAAAACTTTAGGAGCGGCAGCAAAAGCTTATATTTGCAACTTCCCAAAACATAAAAGGCTATATATGCAACGCAAGTGGTTTCAATATTGGTTTAATTCGCCATATTATCATATTCTCTACCAGCAAAGAAATGATGCCGAAGCCGAATTTTTCATCGATAAACTTACGCAGTACCTGCAACCGCAAGAGGATGCAAAAATGCTTGATATTGCCTGCGGAAAAGGCCGTCATTCCATTTACCTTAACAAAAAAGGTTTTGATGTTACCGGAATAGATTTATCGGAACAGAGCATTAAATACGCCAAACAGTTCGAAAACAATAAACTCCACTTCCTGGTACACGATATGCGGAGGCTGTTTTACATCAATTATTTTGATATCGCGCTAAACCTGTTTACCAGCTTTGGCTATTTTGATACAGAGAAAGACCATGTAAATGCGCTAAAAACCTTTAGAAAATGCCTAACAGCTAAAGGCATTCTGGTTTTAGATTACTTTAACACTGAAAAAATCATCCGCAATTTAAACTCCTGCGAAACCAAATCCCTGGATGGTATTACTTTTAATATCACTAAAAATGTGGTTGACGGAAAAATTATCAAAAAAATAAATTTCGAAGACAACAAAAAGGTTTACAATTTCGAAGAGCGTGTACAAGCTTTTAGTTTCGAAGATTTTCAGCGCATGCTGATCAAAGCCGGAATGGTAATCGAAAAAACCTTTGGTAGTTACGCGCTTGATGATTTCAACGAATCAGATTCAGACCGCTTAATTTTAATTTGCAAAAAAGCATGATAGAAAGCATACAACAATTTGATGTAGCCTTATTTTTGAAAATCCACCGCGGACTTTCGAACAGCTTTTTTGACTGGTTAATGCCCTTAATGCGCAATCGCTTTTTTTGGTCGCCATTGTACCTTTTTATTGTTGTTTTTTGCATAAAGCAATACAAAAAACAGGGATATTACATTATTGGGATGGTACTTTTCACCTTCGCAATGGGCGATTTAATTGCTTCAAGGCTTATAAAACCTTTCGTTTCAAGAGTACGCCCCTGCAATGATATGAGCCTGGCCAATGATATTATACACCGAGTACCCTGCGGCAGCGGACTAAGTTTTCCTTCTGCACATGCAACCAATCATTTTGCCATTGCGGTATTTTTGATTTGCCTTTTTTATAGCCGCTGGAAACCCATTTTACCAATAGGGTTATTCTGGGCCTTTATTATCAGTTTTGCGCAGGTATATGTGGGTGTACATTACCCGGTAGATGTAACAACAGGTGCTTTTTTGGGTATCATTATTGGCATTATTTGTTCGAGAATATTTAAAAAATTACAACCTGATTTTTAACCTATGGAAATCTGGAAACTCTGTGTACTCTTTTTTTGCGCCTTTTTAGGTGGAACAGCCATTTTTTTAGTTAAAAGTGATAAATCGAAGCTGCTAAAGCTTATTTTATCTTTTAGCGGGGCGTATTTATTTGCTATTACGGTTTTACACCTCATTCCCGATGCCTACAGCGGCCCGGATAAAGCACAGATTGGTATTTTTATACTAGTAGGTTTCCTTTTACAGGTTTTTCTCGAGCAATTCTCGGAAGGTGTAGAACATGGCCATATCCATAAACACCACGATGGGCACGTTTTTCCCTTCGGTATCATGATCAGCCTTTGTTTGCATGCGTTTTTAGAAGGAATGCCTCTTGCAAAAGAGCAGCATAACGAGTTGATTTTCGGTATTTCTTTACACCATATCCCAGCTGCATTTGCCTTGGCAAGCATTTTAATGCAAAACCATTTTAAAAAGAGCAGCATTATGCTTTACCTGATCATATTTGCTGTAATGGCACCATTGGGGTTTTATGTAAGCGTAGGCTTGAGCAATGGAAGTATTGGTGGCGTAGATGCTTATTTTAACAAAATTATGGGCATTGTAATTGGTATTTTTCTGCATATTTCTACCACTATCCTATTCGAATCGAGTGCTGACCATAAAATTAATACCCGCAAAATGCTTGCTGTTTTACTGGGTATCGGTGTTGCCTTGATCGGCTTCTTCGCTGGGCATTAGATCAGTTGGCGGTTTACGGTTTGCAATTAACCAATTTAAATAGTTAACAATTCGGCATTTTCAAGCAATCGCCCATGCAGCCGGTTTTAAACGTTTATAATCGTTTAAATTTATTGCATCTGCTCAAAATGAATTAAATTCGTATATAGAAAACATTCTAAATGAACCTGCTGTAGCTTATAATAAAAGACGTTACACTGTTAAAAATACCTGGAGATGGAAAAACCATCGACTGCAAAACATGAGTATTATATGGGAGAGATATTTGCCATGTCGGGATTTGGAGGCAATCACAATGAAATCTTTAGTAATATTTTCTTAGAATTAGGTAACAAACTAAAAAGCAAGCCCTGCAGACCTTATGGAAGTGATATGTGAATGAATATTCCAGAGAATACCTTATTCACCTATCCCGACATATCCATTTATTGTAATGGTTTAATGCACAGCGATGTTGATGAAGAAACCTTTATTTTACCGACAGTGATCATCGAAATCCTATCACCTTCAACCAAAAATTACGACGAGGGCAAAAGATTTAACCTGTATAAAGATATTCCATCATTAAAGGAATGTATCATGATCGATTCTGAATCAATTTCGGTAGAGGCATATTACATTAATGAAAAAAAAATAGACGCTAAACAAGCATAAAGACATTTCTGAGACCTTAACCTTTGTTTCGATGGGATTTGATGTGGCGCTGAGCGACATTTATAACTATGTTAAGTTTGAGATAAAAAGTTCCATAAGATCAACTGCTAATTGCAAACTGCTTACTGCGAACTGTTAAGCTGAACTATTTTTTTTCTTTTTTCTTTCCAAAACCCCATGGGCAGTGCTTGCACTTATTTTTACAGCAATAACCGCGCTTTAAATGATAAGCTTCTGTAAAAACCATCAGACCATCTTCGTTAAAATAAAAATCTTCACCTTCTTTCATTTTGGTAATTTTGAATGAGTGAATATAGAATTATTGAATGAATTTGAGAATCGCACTATCATTCAAAATCCTATCATTCCACCCTTAATAATCGAGTTATTGAATGAATGAATTTGGGAATTATCTTAGCATGCTATCATTCAAAACTCCATCATTCCATCATTACCTAATTGAGTATCTTAACTTCCAGTTTACCTGCAAAATAATCTCTCAGTTGCTTACCATCGCCATGCAAAGTCCATACTTGTTGGGGTTCTACTTTTTGAATGGTTTCTAAAATGGCTTCCCAATCAGCGTGATCAGAAATGTAAAGCGCTATGCCATTTTGCTGTTGCAGGTTTTTCCAACCCGAAGCAAAGGCCCTCACCACATTAATGGCTTTATGGTAGCTGTGAAAAACCATTGGCGGTACAATATACACCTGGTGCTCGTGGTTATTTTTCATCACTTTGCGATCGTACATCTTGTAACTGCCTAGTTTCATGCCGTAATCTTCATAAATTTTAACAAAGGGCATTATACTGTGGTGCACCATCACATTTTTAGTTGGGCAGTGTTCGCTCAACAACTGAATAATACGTTGGCTCTTGCCCAGGGCGTAAGCACCCAGCATGATATTGGCATTGGTTAAATTTAGCTTTTTAATTTCTTCTACTGCAGAAGGGTGTTTCGTATCCGGATTGGCAAACGTACTCTCTGTAATCAGCACATCGGCCTTAACAAACTCGAAAGGCTCACAAGTGTCATCGGGTTCTATTTTATAATCGCCTGTATAGAGGTATTTAACACCTTTATATTCCATTAAAACCTGTGCAGAACCTAAAATGTGCCCGGCTGAATAAAAAGTAATGATTACTTCTTTTATTTTAAACGACTGGTGATAAGCTTTAATATAAAAATCAACCGCGGCGAATTTACGGTAACGGTGTTTCATAAAGGCTTCAGTAGCTGCCGTACAATACACATTTTGACTACCACCTATTGCATGATCACCATGCGCATGAGAAACTACCGCTTCTTTTACAGGTTGTTGCGGATCGAGGTAAAAATCGCCGTAAACACAATATAAACCCGTTGGGGTAATGGTAATAAAATCTGCTAAAATCATGATTGAGATAAGAGGATTTAAGGATTATATGATTAGAGTAGATTATGCTTTAGAAACTTTGAGGACTTCTGCAGCCTTCAAAAATTGCTCGTGTAAAGCTAAAACCTGTTCGATGATGGATTTTTGCTCATCATTAACGATAAAATAGTTGGCCAGTTTCGATTTTTCTTCATCACTAAGCTGCTTATCCATGCGGGCCTTAACCTGCTCTGCGGAAACGCCATCGCGCTGCATTACCCTTTTCAGTTTAAGATCATAAGGAGCAGTAACCAGAATGGTGGTATCGCACATTTTATATGAACCACTTTCGAATAACAAAGCTGCTTCTTTTAAGGTGTAGGGAGTATCTGATGGCATGGTAGCTTCCCATGCATCAAAGGCACGGAAAACTGCCGGATGTACCAGCGCATTGAGTTGTGCAAGTGCTGTTTCATTATTAAAAACAATACTGGCAATGTGTTTATTGTTTAGTTTTCCATCTTCAAAATAACTTTCGTTGCCAAAAGCTGCTTTAACACCCGCTACCAGCACCGCATCTTTGCACATAATCTCTTTGGCCACGGTATCGGCATAAAATACAGGAATCCCCAGTACCTCAAAAACCTTGCATGCAGTAGTTTTACCGCTGCCAATACCACCTGTTATACCTACTTTATACATTATTTTTCTACAATGAAATCTATTTTGGAGGGCATTACACTCACCAGTTTACAATAATCAGGAAATTGGGTTATTTTAACTGTCAATTGACGGTGCTTTAAATTTTGCCATTCATCAGCATCAACTGTTGCAGTAATAAAACTATCATCTACCTGATCGTAATTACTTAAAGCAACCAAAAAGGTAACTTTAATCTTCTTAGGATAAAGTTTAATACTGTTGTAATTCCTGTTATTCAGCAATTTTAAAGGAACCTCTATCGTTTTTTCGGTAAACTCGTCAACAGGAAGTTTCACCTCAACAGAGGAAGGATAAATACTTACATTTTTATGAATACTGTGCTGTAAAGCTACCCTAACGGTGCTACTACCCTGTATTTTATTCAGTTTTAGTGTGTCAGTTGGCCAGCTTTTTATTTTAGCCAGTTCTTCTACCGGTCCGGCTACTTTTACAAACTTAGGGTTCAGGATAATTTCGCTCGAAATACCATATTGCTTTACAAAATCGAGCTTATCTATCAGTTTTACCGGAACCTTTTTCACTATCCGTTTAGTAAAATCGAAATACAAGGTATCGGGCTTAACCGAAATCACCTTTTGGGTACTTTCCAATTGCCTGTTGATGTTAAACAGCTGATCGGAAAACACAATAAAATCCTTGGTATTAAGCTGGCTCAAATTAACAGAAACCGAGGGTGGACTAATCCTTAACCGGGCAAAAAGCAATTGCCATCCGGTACCTTCTACCTGTAAATCTATCGTATCTGATTGTAAAGGATAAAAAGCTCTTTTGGTTGGTGTATTTTTAAATACCAGAACAGTTTTAGCTGTATAAATATATTTGTTGTTCAATGCCATAAAAAACCATGCAGCTATAGCCAGCAATAAACAGGCTAATAAGCTAAATACACGTCTTTTTTCAATTTTAGTTAATCTAATAAATGGCATAATGAATAATTGTTAGATGTAAGCCTGAAACTGTTGATCTAAAAATGTACGCAACCAAATGTAGTAAAACAAAAACAGTCCCGAAAGTTTTCGGGACTGCTCTTCATTTTAATTATTTCTGCCTACGCTTTAGCTGGAGCAACTGCTTTTGTCGCATCTAAAGAAACTGCCGATTTATCGAAACGGATTTTAGCTCCGCTTTCTACTTCAATTAAGAAAGTAGTTTCGTTTAAATCTACAATTTTGCCATGAATACCTGCAGTGGTAATTATTTTATCGCCTTTACCTAATTCTGCTACTAATTTTTTATGATCTTTTGCCTTTTTAACTTGCGGACGGATCATGAAGAAGTAGAAAACTACCATGATTAATACCATTGGTACAATTGTACTTAGCATATTGCTACCGCCTGCTGCCTGTAAAATTACTGTTGATGTCATTTCTTATTTTATTTGTTTTTGTGAGTAGTTGATGGTTTTTGAAATGTGCCAAAAGGCAAATTACCTTACCATTAGCCAATTTATTTTTTAGCCAATACCTCGCCTACCAAATGTACAGTAGTAGTGGTTGGGTTGGCATTCGATGTAACGGTTACTACTTTATCCTGCATACCCATTTTACCTTCACTGTTAAATACTACGCTAATAATACCTTCTTTACCAGGCAAAATAGGTTCGCCAGGCACCTGAGGGATGGTACAGCCACAAGTTGCTGTTGCATTTGAAACGATAAGCGGACTTTTACCTGTGTTTTTCAGTTTAAAATCGTGCTTAACTTTTTCGCCCTGCTCTATTTTACCGAAATCGTAAATATCGCGTTCGAACACAATAACGGGTGCATCGGCAGGTGCAACTTTAGCTGTTTTTGAAGTATCGTTTCCAACCGAAACCGCCGAAGCTGTTTCTGAAGTTTGATTGTTTGCATTGCGGCAAGCTGTAAATGAAATCGCAGCAATGGCCAGGATAAATATTTTCTTCATTTTTTAGTCTTCAATTAATCCGCGGCCAATCTTTTTAATGGTATTGTTTTTCTTAAGATCGCCTAAAATTTTGTCTAAAATACCGTTAATAAATGAATTACTTTTCGGTGTACTGTAATCTTTTGAAAGCTCCAGATATTCGTTGATGGTAACTTTTACCGGGATAGATGGAAAATTCAAGAGCTCGCAGATTGCCATTTTCATCAAAATAGTATCCATTAAAGCAATACGTTCCGATTCCCAGTTTTTAGTCCTATCAGCAATCATTTCCTGATATTTGGCATCGTTTTGCAAGGTGTGGACAAAAAGATCCTGTACAAACTTGCTGTCTTCTACCCAATCGGCACTAATTTCGGTCAGTTTGTTTTTAAAAGGATCTTCGAAAGTAAAGTTTTTAAGGGTTTTGGCAACCATACCTTTCATTACCTCGTGATCTACCTGCCAGTTGATAAATTTCTCTTCGAAAACCTGAATAATTGCCTGGCTTTTTAAAATAATTTTACGAAAAATGTATTTGATAATATCTTTTGATGATTCTAAGCTCTCGTTAGGATCAGCCAGATACTCGGCATATTCTTTTGATGCTTTTAAAGAATTGTAAACTGTTTTACGGATTTCAGGATCGAAACCCCAGTCTACTTTGTATTTTTTTACAGCAGCAACATAATCAGGATTTTGCTGTAATAAAACACTAAATTTATTGTGCAGCAATTTCATGTTCGGATTAATATCCTCAGCTGTTTTAATAAACTTGTTCTGACGCTCTGCAGCGTCGTTAGCAGTAAATTCGGTAACTTCTACCATTAAAGAGAGCATCCAAATGTACATTTCGTACACGCTATCGATGCTTTGCATTAAAGTTTTCAAATCACCTTTAATGTCTTTTTTGTCTGCCATGTGCCATGCAAAAATGTTTTGCAAAGCTTTGATTCTTAAGTGCCTTCTGTTTAACATGAATGTAAGAACGAGTGTGGTTTTTAAAACCTGTTTTTAATAATTATTATTTAATATGACGATTTAATTTTTTTAATATCTGCGATCCGTTTTTCGGCAATGCGGTTTGCAGCAATATTAGTTGAGATATTTTCGGCCTTGCTTAGTTTAATAACACTACGTGTGGCATCGTAAATATTCTCGGTAAGTTGTACGGTACGTTTTTTACCAAAACCAGTTAGTTCGGAATAACACGAAATTAAACCTCCTGCGTTGATTAAATAATCTGGCGCAAATAAAATTCCTTTTTTCAACAACAATTCGCTATCTAAAACCTCATCTTTTAATTGATTGTTTGCCGAACCTGCAATAATTGCAAATTTCATTTTTTCGATGGTTTTGTTGTTCACCGTTGCCCCCATTGCACATGGAGCATAAACATCGGCCTCGGTGGTAAAAATTTTATCGGCTTCAATCGGTTTTGCCTTGTATTTACGGGCTACGTAAGTTAATTGCTCCTGGTTAATATCGCTAATCAAAACTTCGGCATTTTCCTTCCTCAAAAGTGCTACCAAATGTTCGCCTACATTACCAATTCCTTGTACAACGATAGTTCTTCCGGCAAGCATATCTGTTCCGAAAACTTCTTTAACGCTGGCTTTAATACCTAAGTATACGCCTTGGGCAGTAAATGGCGCTGGGTTACCCGCACCACCTATTGATTCGGGCACGCCGGTAACATAATTGGTTTCCATACGGATATATTCCATATCGCGCGTGTTGGTACCCATTTCCTCGGCAGTAATAAATTCGCCATTCAGGTTTTTAATAAACCTGCCATAGCTACGCATTAAAGTTTCGGTTTTGTCTTTTCTAGAATCGCCAATGATTACCCCTTTACCTCCACCCAGGTTTAAACCTGTAATGGCCGCTTTATAGGTCATTCCGCGCGATAAACGAAGGGCATCTTCTAAGGCCTCGCCTTCGGTTGCATAACTCCACATGCGTGTACCGCCCAAAGCCGGGCCTAATGTGGTATCGTGTATAGCAATAATTGCTTTTAAACCTGTATCGGGATCATTGCAAAAAACCAACTTTTTATGCCCGTAAGCACTTAATTGATCTAAAATGGAAAAATCTGTCTGCGAATTTGCTGGCATATGAACGTTCGGCTAACCTGCTGCAAAATTAGAATAAAAAACCATTATTACATGTATTTAACGAAACTATAACAAAATTAATTCTGCCACACTAAGCTCCAAAGCATTAAAAACGTCGGGGTTTAAAAAAATATGTCATTATTATTTAAACCTTAGTGCTTAACAGATAAATATACCACACGAAATAACAATTTTATCTAAGTTTGTACAACATGAAACATCTGAGCCGATTAAACAAGTACTTTCTAAAATACAAGTGGTGGATTATTCCGGGGAGTATTTTCGTAGTAATATCGAATATTTTTGGCGTAGTACCTGCCCAGGTAATTGGTTATGCGGTTGACCTGATTACCGAAAACATACAGATTTTTAACTTGTTTGGGGGCTTTAACCGTCAAGCTATTATTTACGATATTTTTAGCAGTAACCTGCTTTACTTTGGTTTACTGGTTATTGCCCTTTATTTAATGCGCGGACTGTTTTTATTCTTTATGCGCCAAACCATTATTTTAATGTCGAGGCATATCGAATTTGACATGAAAAACGACATTTACCAGCATTACCAGGAGTTGAGCTTAGGATTTTACCGTCGCAACAACACCGGCGATTTAATGAACCGCGCAACTGAAGATGTAAACCGCGTGCGGATGTATGTTGGTCCGGCCATTATGTACACCATTAATACTTTTGTATTATCGGTACTTATTATCTGGTCGATGTTTGATGTAAACTCCAAGCTGGCCATTTACTGTCTGCTCCCCTTGCCCTTTCTGGTTATCATTATATATTATGTAAACACTCTTATATTTAAAAAGAGTGGAAAGATACAGGAGCGTTTATCAGATTTATCGAGTTTTGTACAAGAGCGCTTTTCGGGGATCAGGATTATCAAATCGTATGTGCGTGAGGATTATACGCGCAATATGTTCGAAATACAGAGCAACGCATACAAAAAAGATTCGATGGGCCTGGTAAGGGTTTCGGCCTTATTCTACCCTACTATGTTGCTATTAATTGGCTTAAGTACCATTTTAACCATTTATGTAGGTGGTATACAGGTAATGAATGGCAGTATTACCGCCGGAAATATCGCCGAATTTATCATTTACATTAACCAGTTAACTTTCCCGGTAACCATGCTGGGCTGGGTAACTTCATTAATTCAAAGGGCAGCTGCATCGCAAAAGCGGATAAATGAATTTTTAGATATCCCTTCTGATATCCAATCCAAAGAAACGCAAGAAAGGGTTTTAGCCGGCAATATTAAATTTGACCAGGTAAGCTTTACCTACCCTGATACTGGAATCGAGGCCTTGAAAGATGTTAGTTTTGAAATTAAAAGTGGTGAATTTGTAGCCATAATCGGCAAAACAGGCTCTGGAAAATCTACTTTAGCCAACCTCATTATGCGGATGTACGACGTAGAAAACGGCCAGATTGATGTGGACGGTAAAAATATTAAGGCACTAAACCTGAAAGATTACAGGGGGCAAATTGGCTTTGTACCACAGGAAGTTTTCCTTTTTTCGGATACAATTAAAAACAACATTGCCTTTGGTTTAGATAGCGTTACCGATGAAGAAGTGCATACGGCAGCCAAAAATGCATCGGTTTATAACAACATCATCGATTTTGAAGAAAAGTTCGAAACCATGCTGGGCGAACGTGGCATTACACTCTCTGGCGGGCAAAAACAGCGGGTTTCTATAGCCCGTGCGCTGATCAAATCTCCTAAAATTTTAATATTTGATGATTGTCTTTCGGCGGTTGACACGAAAACCGAGGAGGAAATATTACAAAACCTGGGTAAAATTATGCTTGGAAAGACCAGTATTTTAATTGCCCACAGAATTTCTACAATTAAAAATGCGGATAAAATTTTAGTCCTCGATGATGGAAAAATCATTGAACAAGGCACACACAATGAATTACTTAGTAAAAATGGCAGTTATACCGAGCTTTATAACAACCAACTTTTAGAAGAAGAAAGCCGTACAATTTAAATTGTATCAAAATTGTATTTTGAACTTTAAATATTTGCTTTATATTTACCGAAACCAAAAACCAACATCAATACCAACCATGGGAGAATTCGACAACAAGGAAAGAGAAGAAGTTTTTTCAAAGAAAGTAAGAGCAGGTAAGAGAACTTATTTCTTCGACGTGAAGGCTACGAGATCGGGTGATTATTATTTAACAGTTACCGAAAGCAAGAAAAGATTAGAAGACGGTGTATTTGTAAAACATAAAATCTTTTTATACAAAGAAGATTTCGAAAAATTCGCTGAAGGCCTAAACGAAACTGTTGATTATATCAAAACCCATCAGGATGTGGTTGAAAAACGTTACGAATATTCAGAAAACGGAGAACATAGCAGCAGACCAGGCGATGATTTTTCTTTCTAAGTAATATAATTTCACAAAAAAGCCTTTGCATAATGAAAATTGCAAAGGCTTTTTTTATTGCTGCGCTCTTTCTAACGTATAGCCAAGCCTGCGCCTACAATAAATACCAATAAGAAATAGCCTACAATTATGGCAATGGTTATAATTCCCCAAAACTTAAAAAGGGATTTTAAACTCAGTATTGCGGCATCTAAACTTTCCTGATCTCCAAACAACACGCCTTGTTTACCTTTATTGGCCAGCCTGAACAATAATATACTCGGATAGAAATAAAATAAACCCAATAGCAAATAAACCACGGTTACAATGGTTGCACCTCCCTGCCCAAGTGGAGCAAACTGTTTTGCTAAACCCGGGTTGCTTGATATTATAGAAGGTATGCTTAAGGCAGCCAAAATAATGAAAGCAGCGAATACAAAACCGACAATTGATAAGAATTTGGCCCATTTTGTAATATCGTAAAGATAGCTCCGCATTTCTTCGGTAACGATTAATTTTACCTCCTGGGGCACTTCTTGTTCTAAATCTTCCATGTGTGTTATCTGTAATTTTTGTTAAACTTAGATAAAATATCCATCTGCCACAAATTACTGCCTTTAATTAAAGGTTATAAAAGCTTATCTTTGCCCGATTTTTAGGAGGAAAGCATGGTGCATAGACATTTGACTATAAACCATCAACTAAAAGACTATTGACTATAAAATAAATACTAAAATATAAATGGCATTACAATGTGGTATAGTAGGTTTACCAAATGTTGGTAAATCGACTCTTTTTAACTGTTTATCAAACGCAAAAGCGCAGGCAGCAAACTTTCCCTTTTGTACTATTGAGCCCAATGTTGGCGTAATTACGGTACCTGACGACAGATTGACTAAACTTGCTGAATTGGTTAAGCCCAACAAGGTACAGCCAAATACCATCGAGATTGTAGATATTGCCGGTTTAGTAAAAGGTGCATCGAAAGGTGAAGGTTTGGGAAACCAGTTTTTAGGAAACATCCGTGCTACAAATGCGATTATCCACGTTTTACGTTGCTTTGATGATGGTAACGTGATCCACGTAGATGGTTCTGTTGATCCGATCCGCGACAGGGAAATTATTGACACCGAATTGCAGCTTAAAGATTTGGACACTGTGGATAAACGCATTCAAAAGGTTGAAAAAATGGCTAAAACAGGTGGCGATAAGGATGCAAAACGTACTTACGAAATTTTAACGGTAGTAAAAGCGCACCTGGAAAGTGGAAAATCGATCCGCACCGCGCCTTTAGCTCAGGAGGATTTCGATTTCATTGAAGATTTAGGTCTGCTTACCCAAAAACCGGTAATGTATGTTTGTAATGTAGATGAGGCATCGGTAATTACCGGCAACAAATACGTTGATTTGGTTAAAGCCAATGTAGCTGATGAAAATGCAGAAGTTTTGGTGATTTCGGCTAAAATCGAGTCGGAAATTGCAGAACTTGAAAGTTATGAGGAGCGTCAGGAGTTTTTAGCTGATTTAGGTTTAACTGAATCGGGTGTAAACAAACTGATTCGTGCAGCTTATAAATTATTAAACCTTTACACTTATTTTACTGCAGGTGTACAGGAAGTACGTGCCTGGACTATTACCAAAGGCTTTACTGCACCTCAGGCTGCTGGTGTTATCCACACGGATTTTGAGAAAGGTTTTATCCGTGCAGAGGTTATTAAATACAACGATTTCGTAACTCTAGGTTCTGAAAACGCGTGTAAAGATGCAGGTAAACTGGGTGTAGAAGGAAAAACCTATGTAGTGGAAGATGGCGACATCATGCACTTCAGGTTTAATGTGTAAGCCCTAAAGAATAAATTATATAGAGCCACTCACAAGAGTGGCTTTTTTGTTTTCAACGCTTTTCAGCCACAGGAGGTACCGATAGCACGGATTACATCTGAGTATATAACATGGAGGGTTAATTTATTGAATATAAATCAATTTGGGTGACAACCTTTCGAGGTCGTCATTGCAAGCGTAGGCCAACATAGCCGAGAACCACGTTAGTGCTCAGCGAAGCTAAATCTGTCTCTATAGATTTCTCCATTCCACTGCCAGTGAAAAACCGGCTGGCTCCATCCGATAGCTATCGGATCGAAATAACGATTCTTCTATTGGAACTATCTGGTAGCGAAGTCGAAGTGCAAACACTAGTCATCTTATAAACAAAGATTGCCGCTATTTTCGCTTACACGATCATAACGGCAATTTTCTTTTATATAGGAAGTGCTATAAATTAAACCTCCAGCCCATAAGCAGCCAACTGCGCTTTGGTATCTTCGTAATCGGTATGATGAATACCTTTTAAGCCCAATTGTTCTGCCACCTGAACAAACAACATACGGTCATCTATATACAAACTGGTTTCAACATCGCTTTGCGAAATATCGATAGCAACTTTAAAGATATCCGCATCGGGTTTACGGAAGTGCACAAAACTTGATGAAACGAAGAAATCTACAAATTCGTTCAGTTTAAAGGTGTTGATTCGGTATTGATTAAGCTCGCGGCCTTCGTTACTGATTACAGCAACTTTAAGATTATATTTCTTTTTTAACTCGCAAATTAGCTCAATCATTTCTGGATAAGCCAACGACTTTTTGAACATAAATTCTTTAAAATCATCATAACTGAAACTGCGCTCTTCAAAAAAAACAATACGTTCCAGGTATTCATCTAAAGTTAGTTTACCCACTTCGTAGGTATCAAAAGTAAGGTGATGACGTTCTTCCAGATCAACTGAGTCGAGGTTAAACAACACCGAGGCTTCTCCCCTCGCATGTCTGTCCCAACCGTTGGTTAATAAAACGCCGCCAATATCGGTAAAGAGGGTAGTAATTTTCTTTTGCATTATTGAGGGATTAAAGTAATACGCCTTTTAAAATTAAAACTGCAACACTAAAATAGATCACAATACCGGTAACATCTACCATGGTAGCCACAAAGGGCGCCGAAGAGGTGGCCGGATCGAGTTTTAGTTTTTTTAGAATAATTGGCATCATCGAACCAATTAAACTGCCCCACAGCACAATACCCACCAAGGTAAAAAATATAGTCGTAGCAATTAAAAACCAGTGGGGTCCATAGTTATATAGGTGCAACTCTTGCCAGGTTATAATACGAATAAAACCGATTGTACCTAAAATGATGCCCAGTAATGCCCCTGAAACCAATTCCCTGCGCATTACACGCCACCACTCTGCAATGGTTACTTCGCCAAGCGCCATGGCCTGTATAATTAATGTTGAGGCCTGAGAACCACTGTTACCTCCACTGCTCATAATTAAAGGGATAAAAAGCGATAATACAACCGCCTTTTCGAGTTCAATTTCGAAATGCTGCATCGCAGTGGCAGTTAACATTTCGCCCAAAAAGAGTACAATTAACCAACCTGCGCGTTTTTTTACTAGCTTTAAAATCGGCATATCGAGGTAGGGTTCATCCAACGCTTCGGTCCCCCCTATTTTATGCATATCCTCGGTATATTCTTCGTTGGCAATCCACAAAATATCATCAACGGTTACAATACCCAAAAGGATGTTGTTCTCATCTACTACCGGTAGGGCTACGCGGTTATTCATCCTGAAGATATTGATTGCATCTTCCTGCGGATCGTTGGCTTTTAAAGCAATAAAACGTTTATCGGTTAGCTCGCCAATAATTGCCTCTGGATCGGCCAATAAAACCTCCCTGATCCTAATGTCATCGAGCAATACACCTTCTTTATCGATCACATATACCACATCAATGGTTTCGGAGTTTTTACCGTATCGCCTGATGTGTGCCAAAACCCTTGTAATAGACCATTCTGGCTTTACAGCGATGTAATCGGGGGTCATTAAACGCCCTATACTATCTTCTTTATAACCTAAAAGTGCAAGCGATTCTTTGCGTTCTTCGGCAGGTAGCAGGGTAATCATTTTTTTTACCACATCACCTTTCAGTTCACTAAAAAGTGCCGTACGATCGTCGGGTGGCAGATCTTTAATGATCTGATTCAGTTTATTGCCTGAAAGTTTTTTAATGATACGCTCCTGGGTTGGGAAATCAAGAATCCGGAAAACATTTACCGCCCTGTTTATGGATAGGGTTTCGATAAATTTGGCCGCATATTGCGGCAGTTCATCAATAAGTTGTTCAACATCCGAAATGTTTAGTTGGTCGAGATATTGCTTTAAAGCTTTATCGTTTTCCTTTTCAAGCAGTTCCTGAATCTCTTCTACAACCATTTCTTCCATAAACAACTAATTTTTTGTTACATGCCTAAACCTCTATTAACGGTTCGCAAAGGTGCATTTTTATTTCTAAAAAAGCCAATACCGGCGCTTTAAAAATCACTTAGGAAGGCCCTTAATTGGAAAATAAACGATCATAAACACTGATAATTAAAAACAGGAACAATGATTTAATCATTTTTTAACGTAAAATATATCCTTAGGTCCAAAGGCTCAGCTGCTTTTATATTTAATGGCTAAAAATAGCCGATATATTTTTACTAAATGATTTTGATTTTTCTATATTTGCAGCCTTGCTCCCGTAGTTCAATGGATAGAATTATGGTTTCCGGTACCATCGATATGAGTTCGAATCTCGTCGGGAGCACACAAAGAGGTTATAAGTGGCTGAAAGTGGTAACACTATTCGGCCTTTTTTATGCCTGAATGCGATTTACTAATATTTTTAGTATCTTTGTTTACCGATTTAGATGCCGTTTCGTTTACGCAATATTTACACATGGAAATCACATTAAATTTAGTAATGCTAAAAGGGAGGAAAAATGCAGATGGAACTTACCCTATTCAGCTACAACTTCATGTTACAGGAGAATCCCCGCAAAGAAAAGGCATTTATAAATGTTTAGAATCAGACTGGTGGGGATTTCGCTAAAAGTGTGCAGTGATTCTCATTCCAAACTGTACACCCCGTTTTTTACCATCTGATCTTGATGGTATCCTAAAGACTGACCCAAATATATCCAATCCGGCCCAATCTGACCTGGTCATTTTTCAAACAGTATTCGTAATTGTTGGTCCACTGACCCTTCACCTGATTCCTTAGAAGGCAATATTCAGCGTCTAAAAGGACAATTTAGCCTTGGGCTAAAAGAAAATTACCCTCGATAAAAATACTCCAACAAAAGATTTATAAGTTTCGATTTTAAGGCCTTTAGCGCATCGACAATTTAATTTCTCTCTGCAAAACAACAATGAGTCCGGTCAGGCTTCCAGAAAGCTTAAAGCCGCTTAAAATGAGCCGAGCGGCCATTTTGAAGCAAAATAGAGTGAACAATATAGACCGAAAAAGCTGGCCACTATGCGCGAAAACAGGTGAATACTATTACCGAAATCCCCAGGATCAGCAGCTAAAGAGAGTGAATTTGCCTCTTAAAGTTTTAAAGCGTGATTAGAATCAGCGGTCCTGACAGCGCACCTTCTAGGGATTATAGGTATTAATAGCCCATGAAACCTTATACGATTATAGAGCTGCTCCCGCCCGATCTTTATATTTCCCTCGCCGTAGCACCGCTGATATTATCTTATGCTATAATAAAAAAGCGAAACAGGTTTATGAACCCGTTTCGCTTTTTTATTATCCTATGAAGTGGCATTCCTGCCTGAGGACAAATTTTTAATTAATAACAAATGGTATCTCATTACTGTTAAACCACCCTTTAATACAATCCGAGCCATATTGGTTATGGTATGAAATTTTTATCTTGTATTTACCTGGAGCCAATGATATACCCTGTTTTTTTAATGTTGCACTTATATTTAAGACTTTTGTATATGAGCTACTTTGTGAAATCTCAATATATTTAAACTTGTTTGCTTTGCCAAAATCCATTTTGCCGGCTCCTGAGGGACTTATAATATTTCCATCTTCTTTTGTAATGGTTATTGAGAAGAAAATTCCTTCAGGATCGAAAAGGTCAAGAAGTTTTACGGTTTCATTTCTCAAATTATTAAAGTGGGCCTTTATTAATAATCCATCGCTTTTTACAGCGTTTTTATTTTCACTATCTATTGTTAGGCTAATTTGCGAAGTTTTATTTGTTAAACTATTCTGGGCAAATGAAGAAAAGCTTAAAACGGTAAAAGCCAATAATACTATCATCTTTTTCATAATACGAAGTTAAGGTTAAATTTATTTATAATTAATATTAAGGTACATAACATGGGCTACTTCCTGTGCTTGGGGAGTCTGTGCCACTTGGAACTATCCATCCATTTATTGAAGCTAAATGTTGGACATGGAGTATCGCCCCATTTAAAACTAATTGCCCGGCAGCCATAACCTGGGAACTAGGTCCATCCGAAAGGCTAAACCAATAACTACGTGCCTGGTTCTTAAAATTATCTATCTTCGTGGCTGCTCCAAGGGCTAATAATGCTGTTAAGGCACTTGAAGCATTTGAATAAGAGCTCAAGGGAACTGTCAAATTTTCCAAATCGGTTTCTACAGCTGGCCAATACTTTTCTGAAGAACATTTCCATTCACTATAGTGATAATTTTCATGAGCCATAATTGCTGCATTGGTAAACCAAAGGCCCCTGGTGCCATTTGTATAATGCGCTTTCATTTCAGTGACCGCCGCATAGGCCTCGGCTTGATTTACGGGAGGGTTAGCAAATGGATCTCTCATTGATCCGTTTCCTATGGTAATATTTACACCGCCGGTGATACTCTTAACCCTTAATCTCCAAACGGCGTTTGCATTATCGGCACATGCCTCATACTCTACGACAAACGGAGTTTCTACGGTTGTGGATGTTGCAGTGGAACTATTAGTACTACTGTTTGCGGCATTCCAAGTGATGGTAACATTTGTGTTGGGACCACATTCGGTATAGCAATTCGAAATTCCTGTTGTACCGCCAATGCAACCGCAATCACTCACATAAGCAGTTCCTCCCTTAACTCCTGCACAATCTACATTCCCCGTGCCTCCACCAATCGGTTCCTCTGGATATTCAGGATCGGCGGTAATTTCTGATGGATGGAATGAGAATGGATATGGAACAACCTGATAAACACCGGGTGAGCTTGCAATGATCATAAATATTTCCGGATAAAACGCCCCATTAACTACATTCTCTGCAAAATCACAAAGGCACGTTGTTGGTTCAAACATCGTCCCAAGCGGGCATTCATATATGATTGCCGCTAAATAGCTTTGTCCATACATTCCCTGAACAAGTTCCATGAACCCGCTTTCGGTTATCATTGTTTTATCAAATGCTGGCAAAGCGCCCTTGCCCAATTGCATCTGTTTGGATTTTGAACTTAAAACCTTTGCGGCAATACTACTCCCTAGCTTGGTCAATTCCGCTCCATTTAAGTTAAAGCGTAAGGGGTAATATTTTCCCTTTAAATTCATGAACTGCATGATGCTAACCTCACGTCCTCCATTGTCCTTTTTAATAAAAAGTTCGTAAACGGTTTTGGTTTCAGGAATCGTAATTTGTTTTCCGTCTTTTGGCTTAAACTTGCTTAAATCAAAAAGCATAGGCACGCGCACGTTACCAGCGCTATCGATAGTAGCATTGTTCCAATTTATCTCGAAACCCATTTTTTTAATATAGCCATTAGGTCCCTGCAGTGATATCAGGGAATCCACATGGCTCTTGGCATTTAAAATGGTTTGACTGATTGCTAAGGGTGTGTTTTTTTCGAGTTCAAAGCCTCGCTTACAGGAGTTGACAAGTGATGCGATGCCAAGCAATAATACCAGACATAAAAGCCCCTTCATGTTTGTTTTTTTCATGGATTTAATTTGTTTCATTATTGTAAATGAATGCTTCGCATGATGCATCTGCATATAGGGCTAAAACCTACTCTTTGGAAAAATTCCAAATGATTTTTTAAAAAACCTTTTCGCTTATTTTTAGATAATAAGCGGTTTAAGCCTTGCAGAGAAAGATTGAGCATTACGTTAATTTATAAATCCAATATATAAATATTTATTAAGTAATTTTTAAAAAAAATAGTTTAATATTCTTTTAAGGAATTATTATTACTCCTAAAACAGTCATTAAGATCCATTTTAAGAAGTCTTATGCTATAGTAGAAAACATACGGTCTTATCAGTCTATAATTTTACAAATCCTCCTTAATAAATAAGGAGGATTTTATTTACGTTTTTTTAAAAAGTTCGATCAAAAAATGAATGTTCGATAAATGATGTCATTTAGATTTTGAGCTAAGTAGTTTGACCATCTTTTAAAAACAATGTCCTCTACCGCACCACAAGAAATATAATCAATTATAAAACAGATATTTACATAAATTTCAAATCTATTTCTAGCATCAATTTATTTTTCTCTTTGACATTAGTTAACGAAATTATTTTTCTAATATCCTCAATCAAAGTGTGTGTCAACGGCACATGGTGGAGCACCTCACGAGATAAGCCAGTTTTAGCACTGCTTATCTCGTTTTTTTTCCTAAATCACTATTTATCAGATATATTAGCTCAGCTCCTTTATTCAGTCTAGGTGTTCGATAATGCCCGTTTTCATACTCGAGCTTTTCTGGGAACAAAATTCCGATGATTTCTCGCTTAACCTCGATTCCAGCCTCCAGATAAGATGTTCGAGATTTTCCAAGGTGTTCACTAGATTTTCGGCAAGGTTTGCAAATTCTCCTTTCTTTATCGGTTTCGCCGTTTCCTGACGTTCTAAGCGCTCTACCTTGTGTTCGAGTTCAATCTTGTGTGCTCGATATTCCTCTGAGGTAATGGTCCCTTCTATCAAAAGATCTTTGATCCTAAGGAGTTTCTTTTCTGCATATTCCCTCTCGGTTTTCAGCTGACGTTTATGGTCCCCGATGGCCGTGATAGTAGCGTGGTCACCCTAAATATATAAAGAGGCAAATAAAAAACATGAAGAGGGAGATCTACCTGAAAAACAAAGAATTAGGGCAAAAAAAAAAAAAAAAGAACAAAGATCTTCGAAAAAATCTTTGTCCCACTCGGGTCAGTGCCAGTGCGTAATTCGAACCACTTTGTTAATGAATTAATCGAATTAGACGGTTTTTCAAAAATTTCTGAAAAACCAACATCATAACCTAACCTGTGAACTTTATCGATAAAATGTCACTATTCTTTAGTGGTATTTTGCCGTTTAATTTAAGAACTAATAATGTAAGGCCTAATTTTTATATACTTGTTTACTTAGGTATACTGTCACCAATATTGGCAGATATGGATAATGGAAGATTAGTATTTAATATTGAACTTGATATGTAAAGCTATTACAAAATAAACTTAACAGAAAAGAACAAAGTACGTGGCCGAAGTTGATAGTTTTCTAAGCTTGAAGCATAAACATCCAGATACTGCAACGTATAATCTTTATTGTTAAAAGCATTGATCAGTTGGAGGTTAAATGATGTCCTGGAGTTATTTAAGTAGGTAAGTTTAACATCACTCATAAAATATTTCGATTTACCTATGTTACCATTAAAGAACTGATACTCTTGAAAGGTTTCGCAAATAAACTTAGGACTAGGTTTGAAGGCCAGGTTGAGCTTACCGCTTCCATAATAATTTCTGTATTTGCCTGCTGATTGCCCTGCAAAAGTTTTTACATCTACAATCGTAGAAGTGAATAAGAAATTGAAGTTAAAAAACTCAACAGGCTTGCCATCAAAACTCATATTTGCAGTTATACTATTGTTCAGGCCATTTAATAAACTACCGTTCTGGAAAACTGGCTGTTTCAATAAACTGATAACCAAAGATGGTTTTAAAGTGGTTTTTAAGCCGAAAATATATTTACTGGCATCTAATTTCAGGGAATATCTATGGATACTATTAGGCAACATTATTCGCTTCAAGTTGATCACCCCACCCGGACTGATATCATTCTGGGTTATCGAATTAGATTTTGTACCCGAATAATCAAATGATATGGATGCAAAGAAAATCTTTAATGTGTTTTGGTAGCGATAGTATAGCCCGGCATACCTACTTTGGTTAATCACTATAAAAAAATCATTATTTGATAGGGTTCGATAATTTTTTAACACGGAGCCCTGTAATATATCCATCGGTTGTGATGTATTCAGTGAAGAATTATAGTTCAATCCTAATGTATTCTTCCCCTTGAAGGCATAGGTTAGGTTCAGGTTTACCAGCGGCTTGAATATTGAAGTATCGATCCTGTTCCCACGCAGTTTATCTGTTGACCTGATAGTTTCATAAGTTAATGGGAGAGCAGCCTCGAACCTGAATTTATCTGCCATATAAGTGATCCCTGGTGTAATAATTTTCTGTGATTTAACAAAAGAAAGATTGTTTACATACTCAGTATTTATATCTATTGTGTTTAACTTGCTTTCAAATATAGATCTGGCTATATTGTAACCTAAAGTCAGGCTAGGCTTTAGGTTTTTTGTTCCATAGGTTATAGAACCTCTGTTTGTCAGATAATAGCTTTGTTTTTTAATCCGCTGCTGAAGGTTTTCGGATGGGATGGAATTACCTGTGATAAACAAGTTATCACTGATAAAATCGTCTTCTGGATTGTTGGTATATCCGGACTTATTTCTTAAATTGACTATCAATCCCCTACCCAAAAGCTTTATAATGCTTATGGTATTATTTAAATTATTATTACGCTGTTTTGCTAGCTGGAGTAAAGATCCCCTGTCTGTATATAACTTTCCTTCAGCTTTATTGATGTCAAAATCAGTAACCAACTTATTTTGAACATAAACCTGTTCGGAATTCTTTTCGAATTCAAAATTTGTCCTTATGGTATTGAGGCTATTTTGCAAATCCTGGGATTCAAACTGTTTTACAAAACCATTGGGTGAAAAATAGTTATTTTCAAAAGAATATGCTCTTTTATTTTTTTCAGGGACGTACCCAATATTGATACGTAAAACCTGCTTTTCAGCTAAATTTATTAATGTGTTGATGTTAGCAATGCCACTATAATTTGTAAACCATCTTGAAAGGCCAATTTCCGGGGTCACAAGATTTTGGGTGGCATATATCGGTGTAGAAAAAGGGGTATTATTCCTATCCAGATATGCATTTAATGAATGATCTATGAGCTCTTCGCTGTAAACAAGAGCGGTGCTGTTAAATCCTATTCTATTAATGGTCTTAAACTTTTGTTTAAGCAACATGGTATTCGCATTGGCCAAAAAATTATTTTTTGTTCCTACTCCGATCTCTGCCTCGCCGACCAGTCTAAACTTCGCTGTTGTTTTAAGTTTAAGGTTTAAAGCAGGACTTATTGATGGGGCAACATTACGTAAAACTGCTATAGGCTGGTGCCTCTCAAGTATCTGTACCTTCTCAACCATGTCAGCAGGAATTGTATTCTCTGCAAGGTTGTACCTGCCCCCTAATATATCATCACCATCTATGTAGAATTTATTGATGGCCATTCCATTGTAACTGATTTGGCCTTTCGCGTCTATGTCTATGCCGGGTATGTTTTTCAAAACATCTCCAATAACGCGGTTTTGTGCTTTTTTGAAAAAGTCTACGTCATAACTGATCGTATCCCCTTTAGATGAAACCGGCGGAGCCTTGACGTTTACCTCTTTTAAATCTATTGCTTTCACTTTAAGGGTGAAATCTTCCCTTGTTGTTATTTTGAAAATCTTCCGGGTGATACTTTCGAAGTTGAATGCGTAAACGTTTAGGATAAATGGCATTCTATTTTCTATAACTTTTAACTTATAGACTCCTTTACTATCCGTGAATGAATATCCTATGGTATTCCCCAAAGAATCCATCGCCACTACGTTTGCATTTTGAATCACGCCACCCTTTTCAGAGGCTACTTCCCCGGAGATAATTTGTCCCCTTACATTACCCATTGAAATAAACAAGCACATAAAGGCTATACAAAATTTAATGGCAGTATTGACAAAAACCTTTTCTTTCATCGACTTTTCCCATTTTTAGGTTTTGTGATGGGGATTTAATACAATATAGATTTAGAAATCTGGACAATATGAGAAGTGAACGCCTATAGTCTGGGATTTTTTGATTGACGATACTGCCTGTTATCATAAAATGATAAAGATTTGGATCAGGTTACAATCTTTGTTTATTGAATTACTGAACTTTTAGCCCGCTCACAGTTCCTTTTATGTTCATTTGGTTTATAATAAGCTGGGGGTCCTTACGATAAGCTTCCATTGCCCTATCAAAATCGGCTTTTGTTGTTTTTTGGACATCCTTGTCAAACCATACGATCTTGTTGGTTTCATTAGGCTTAGAAACTTTTACGGCTTCCCAGCCCAACGTCTTATCTTCACTTTCAAATTTTAATATCAGTCCTGGAAGTCCTCCGGCATTTGACGGGCCGGTAGGGAAAGGTATGTCTGCGGTAAACCAGGCTAAAAAGTATTTCTGTGAGCGTTCTGAAAACATCTTTGCTTTTGTACAATTGTACCCGGCAATTAGTTGTTTTTCTTTAAGTATTTCCCATTTCAAAGTAGTTTTGTCTTGCTCCCAGTAATAGGGTTTGACAAGCACAGAACCAACAAGGTCCTTTTTTTGTGGATCATAATTTCTTAGGTACTGTTGAATATTCGGCATATTGGACTTGAACTTTAGCTCGGTACCGCCATTATTCTGTTCAATTTTAGACTGTCCGGACTTAGCCTTCGGCTCGGCCCGGTAGAGAGATGAAGTGCTTCCGATCAAAAGTTGTGTGTTTACCTGTGTTTTTGCTGCTGAATGTTGATCAGAAGACGGCAAAGTAAAAATGTAATCCACAACGATTTTGGTTTGGTCATGAACCTGCTGACAAAAACCCAGTATAGGCAAAATAAAAATAAAGGTGGTATATAGTGTTTTTTTCATAATGTTAGATACTCGCATCCGGATTAATATTTGGTTATTTATAAATCGTTTTAAGCCTAAACAAAATATGTTGTAGGGCAGGTATTGTTTTCAATAACAGAATTGATCAGGGCAATTTCATTATCAATCTGCTGCTCTGACATTCCATCTTTAGGTGTATAATCATATCTTGCGACCGTACCACACCAGGATACGGAAGTAACATGGATAACTTGTGCAACAAATCCAGTATTTATGCCTACATTGTTAGCTGTGTTAGTATTTGCATTTGCAATAGCAGATATAGAAATTAGGGAAATAAATAATAATAATTTTTTCATAATTAATTGTTTTACAGACGCGAGTAATCAAAGGAAATGAAAAATAAGAATATAACAAAACCAAACTAATACATTTTTTTATCCAGACGCATATATAATATGATCAAATATGTTATCGTGACGAGTCTTTATAGATATACATAAGTCGATTTACCTCGAATTTTGTTTTTTTTATCCAGTTGGAAAGTGTGGGTTCGGTAACGTTATACCTGACTGCTATAAATTTTTGGGTCGACCCATTAGCCAATAGTGCTTCTATCTCAGGCTGGAAAATATCCAGTTTACTTTTATCCGGACCTCTCGGCCTGCCCAGTTTTATACCAGACTTTTTAACCGCCTCAAGTGCCTCCTTTGTTCGTTTACTAATCAGGTCCCGTTCAATTTCGGCTGCCATCGAAAAGACCATGGCCATAATCTTGCTCAGTATCGAATCATCAAGCTGCCACCCACCTTTCACTGTGTAAATCTTGATACCTTTTTCCACTGCAATAGAAATAATTTCCATACATTCGAGCATACTGCGGCCAAGCCTGGGAAAATTCGCTGAGCAGTATCGTGTCGTCTTTTTTAATATCTTCGAAAATAGAACCAATGTTACGTAACCTCCAGGGTATTTTACCCGAAACTTTTTCTTCAATAAATTCAATCTTACCTAGATCCTTATCATTCGCTAAATGTAAGATATCGGCTTTATTCTTTTCTAGGTTTTGGTCAATGGTAGATACACGCAGATAAGCAATTGTTCTTCTCATTTTAATGAATTAGGTAAAAACCTAAAATTATAATTTTATTTTAATATTTATGAGTGTTTAAGACTTGATATTTATCTAATAAATAGTATATGAACGTTTAAATTATAATTCGTAACTTTCTTATACCGTATTTTATCTATAGATTTTTAAGATATGGAAAAGCTATCTTCACTTGATAAATACCGGCTGATCTATCCGGTACTGGAAAAAGAGGTTTCTGCTAAAGTCATTTCTCAAATAGGGAATATTCCTGTTCGGACATTGCGGAACTGGATCCAATGTTTTAAACTAAATGGCTTACCAGGATTGGATCGTTTGAAAAGAAAAGGAATAGTTCTGGTAAACCACCAGCTCTATCAGTTTTTCCTTAAGTTCCTCAGGATAATCAAATCTTGCAATTGCTTCTTCTTTCATTGAGCGAAAACAGGTGGATACTATTGCTAAATCCCCACTTAGCTAGCAAAAATCTTTCTGCCTTCATTTATTTATGATATTTTAGCGGTATGGCTTCAGCAAAACAATATCAATGAAAAAAGGACTTTTTGCCGTTGCGATACACCTTCTGCTTGTAAGCCTGACATTGGTGTTGGTGTTTATACTCAAACTGGATACATTTGAAAATTTTCCGTCCGGTCTCTTAAATTGGGATGCCTACTGGTACCAGTCAATAGCTGAGAAAGGATACGTTTATTTAGCAAATAGAACCTGTAATTTAGCTTTTTTTCCACTTTTTCCTGCCTTTTGGAAATTGTTCGGCGTAGGGTTGGTAGGGATTAGTATAATTAACTTATTTGTCTTTATAGGTGCTTTTGTAGCCTTGGTTAGATTTCTTAACTTATCAAAGCATCAAATTTTTTTGTTGCTAAGTACTGGCTCTTTCATTTTTTTTGCATTACCCTATTCAGAGGCATTGTTCTTTCTATCAGGATTTTTATTGATTTATGGTTACGATGGGGAAAACTCTTTAGTTAAAAACAGCGGTTTTTTTATCATTTCCCTTACGCGTGCGGTGACTACAATTTTTATCCCTTTGATCATCTTTACTGAACTGATGACAAACCATGGCACAGTTAAGAATAAACTGATGGCAATATTGAAGAGTGTATTTGCTGCGCTTTGTGGTATGGTGTTATCAGC
The DNA here is from genome assembly GCF_011303555.1 of Pedobacter sp. HDW13. Classification (NCBI taxonomy): domain Bacteria; kingdom Pseudomonadati; phylum Bacteroidota; class Sphingobacteriia; order Sphingobacteriales; family Sphingobacteriaceae; genus Pedobacter; species Pedobacter sp. HDW13. Next base: position 491,052 of record NZ_CP049868.1, read on the forward strand.
ATATTTACAGTACATACAAACAGGAAAGTTTTTGTACTTTTTGGGTGTGCAAAAATATTGGAAAAGGAATTTCATCTGGCCTCGTCTCCCTTTCACCACTTATATAGCAGATGAAATCATTTTTTTGGATGCTATTGCTTTGGTAATTGGGTTAATTGCCATATATATTGCCACCAAGTATTTTATTGTCAAAATTATAGTACCAAAAGAAAAAATAGATTTACCTAAATCGTTGGTTTTTAGTTTAGGCTATATCAGTATAGTTACTCTAATTGATGTCTTCTTTACTTTTTATGATATGAAAAGTGGAACAAACATTTGGAGTATCAACAGACATGTTTTATGCACCCCATTTTATATTGTTTTGATGAATTACCTATTTAGAATCAACTACAATAAATCTGATTTAACCGCATTTTTTTTGGCAATCTGTTTGGTGTTTTTTTTTACGGATCTCACCAATTATTTTGCAATGAGCTGTTTTTACCTCTTATTTTTCTTTCAACTCACCTTTTTAAAATTGGAAAAACACAAGACTTTTATGCCATTGTATCTCCTAACCATTTGCCTACAGGTTTTTTTGTATGTTCAGTTTATTAATGGCGGTTGGGTGGGATAAATACACGATTTTGATCTGGTGAAAATTTATCTAAATACCTAATTGTTAGCGTAGGCGAATCTTCAAAAGGAACCAATATTTTTGAAATTTTAAGAGTACTATCTATCTGAAAAAAATAAGGAAGCCCTTTACCTTCCAAAGGAATATTAAAACTTTGATAGATGCTTTGTAAATAGTAAATTTTTATTTCTTTAGATAACTTCAAAATTGTTTTTTTATGAGGTGCCCTGTCCAGTATTAGTAAAATATTCTTTTTGTTTTTCAATGGGTTTAATAACGAAAAAAAGTGGCTTAGTCGATATTTGTCACCTAAGCCAGCTCTTAATACAACACAATTTCCCTTAGAGGAGATTAGCTTAGCAAATGAAATTTGTTGGTTATTGCTATCATTTAGCAAAATGTTACGATCTAACACTTTACCATCTGATGTGACAATAAGGTTTTTGTAAATATTCAAAAAATTGGCTTCTTCATCAGCAGTAGTTGTATTTTTAAACGGCAAACTACCTGGGCCATAATCCCTGTTTTTGTTTTCCTTGAATAAAATGTATATTGCATATAGAGAAACGCAAACAAAAAAAATGCCGATTAAATTGATGTAATTGGACTTAATTTTATCCTGATGTGGTTTAACAAAGTTGAACATATTTCGATTTTTTAAAGATGGGTTGCTTCTGGCTAATGTAGTTAATATGGATAAAATCATTTCAAAAACACTAGATATTTTTTTTCCTCTATTTAAAAAAGTAATGACCAAAGAGGTTTACCGATTTTTGGCAGTAGGCGGAGTCTGCTTTTTTTTAAATTTCTGTATTTTTCACAGTTCGTACTTCTTTTTGTATAAAGACAACTTTCACCCTGTTAAGCCTCATACGCTTGCCCTGCTTTCCTCGCTTTCGATTACCATTTTTGTTGGTTATTTTTTAAATAGAAGTTATGTTTTCGTCACAAAGGAGGCGAATGAACAACGACAGTTTTTCCGTTATTTCTTGACTACGATATTAAATGTATTGATTTCTATTTACCTGCTCGATTTCTTAATCATAGCTAAAATAAATGTCACCATCGCATTTATTTTGAATGTTGTTATCGTACAAACCATAAATTTTTTCGTTCAAAAGAACTTTTCTTTTAAAACAGCAAAAATTTCCTAAATAATTGTTAACCTCTATTGGTAAACATACTACTGCCCGTTATGAACAAACCTATCCTTAAGAAGGTAATTTTCTTTTTGCTGTTTTTTAATGCATTTTATTCACACGCCCAAAAAGCAATGAATGCTGATAGTCTGTTAAAAAACCTAGACCGTTATGTAGCTGCCCACCCCCAAGAAAAAGTGCATCTTCATTTCGATAAGCCATTTTATGCCAGTGGCGATGACATCTGGTTCAAAGCCTATGTCCTGGATGCTACCACGTTGCAGCCTAGCACTAACAGCGGCACTTTATATGTGGAACTGTTCGATGCACAGCACATCATCCTACAAAAAAGAACCCTACCAATGGTCAACGGTATCTCTTGGGGCGATTTTAAACTGACAGATAGTTTGGCCACGGGCCAATACTGCATAAGGGCGTACACCCAACTGATGCGGAACATGGGCGCAGACTTCTTCTTCGAAAAAACATTCGCGATTGCCAGCCGGATAAAGACTCAGAAAACCGAAGTGGTTAAACAACCGCCAGCAGCCAAGGATGTTTTGACATTGGCAAACGAAAAACCAGCGACAGATGTACAATTTGTGCCAGAGGGTGGAAACCTAGTAGCCGGCCTGCCAAGCAAGATTGGCTATAAAGCCATAGGCCCCAATGGCTTGGGTGTAGAAGTGAGCGGTGTAATATTGGATAGGGACAACAACGAAGTAACTACCTTGGGCAAGAGCTATCTAGGTATGGGGAGTTTCCTGTTCACGCCCGAAGCGAATATGGATTACCGTGCCCAACTTAAATTGCCCAATGGTGCGGTAAAATTATATCCCATGCCCAAAGTACTACCAAGTGGTTATGGGGTGATGATCAACAATGTCGATACAGCAAATCTAAAAATAAAGGTACTGATCAGTGCCGATTTGTTGGGCAAGGGCGATTTGTTTCTGTTAGGCCAACAGAACGGTAACGTAGCTTTCAGCCTCCCAATTGCCAGCGATAGCCAACTGAAAGTGTTGAACATTGCCAAAGACAAATTGCCAGCGGGAGTAATGCAGTTTACGCTATTTGCAGATCAGCAACCTGTTTGCGAACGTATAACTTTTATACACCCAAATCAAAAAGAAAAACTGACCCTGATGGTAAACGGGCTGAAGGAAAGTTACAAAACTAGAGAAGCGACCACATTAAACTTGGGTGTAACCAATAATGGGCAGCCAGTGCAGGGTTCTTTTTCCGTTTCGGTAACCAATACCAATGTTATAAAACCCGATACTGTAACCGGAGACAATATACTGACAACCATGTTGTTGTCGGCAGATTTACGTGGACATATAGAAAAAGCCAACCATTATTTGGAAAATGATGATGCAGAAACAAGAGTAAAGTTGGATAACCTACTACTTATCCAAGGCTGGAGGAAAATAAATTGGAAAAAATTGGATAGTTTAAGCGAGCCAAAGTTTCCTGCAGAAAAGGCAATCAGGATTAGCGGCACGGTGACCAAAAAGAATCAGCCTTTGGCCAAAGTGAAGGTGATTTTGTTAAGGACAGGTCAACTGGACATAGACGAGACCGAAACTGACGGTCAGGGTCATTTTGCTTTTAATAAGATGTTTGTGGACACGGCAAAGTTTGTGGTGCGGGCTAAAGTAGCAAGCGGACAGTCTTTCGTAGCAGTGAAGTTGGATAATATAGCTCCGCAATTGTTTACCGAAAAAGCACAAACTACCGATACCCTTTTCGAAAGTAGTTTGAGGGCAGGTATGCATACATACCTGAACCAAACCGAAAATTTTTACCAACAACAATTGAAATCGACACAGAAAAAAGACGGCATCATGCTTAAAGAAGTAAACATAACTCAAAGACGGGCCTTTTACTTTCCAAATGGTCAACCTGTGAATACTGGCAATATAGTACAAACAATATTACCAAAGGACTTAAAAGGCTACGAAGACATTACTGACTATCTGGGGAATCATGTCAGTGGTGGGGCATATTTAAAAAATAGTGAACGTGGCGTTCTCAGGGCTTATTTTATGTTGGGAACAAATGGAGGAACACCACCTTTCATTGAAGTTGAATTGGGTACGGTAGTTAATGACACTTATATGGATGAAAATTTTGACCTCTCAAGATTACCTGTCAATCAAATAGAGAGAATAGATAATTATATAAGTAGAGCTCCACTTACTGCATATATGGTAATTTACATGAAAGATAAAACCATTACTTATGAAAACTACAGAAAAGATACGCCACCAGGAATGTTGACTATTACTAAATTGGGCTATTCGGTTAACCGAGAATTTTATTCTCCCAAGTATGAGGTAAAAAACAACAAACAAGAACCAGATTTGCGTACCACCCTATATTGGAATCCAAATTTGAGCCCAGATAAAAATGGTAATATCAAAATAGATTATTTAAATGCAAATCAAGTAGGCAAACATCAAATTTTATTAGAAGGAATGGACAGTACCGGAAAGCTGTTTCATCAAGTAATACTTTATGGCTTGAAATAATTATTTGATTATCGCCAAGACGTTCTACTATTCTGATGAAAGCAATAATGGAGTTTTGGAGTAACTTGTAAGAGAAAACTTTGATTTTATGGAGCTGAATAAAATAGACGGTTTAAAAACCATATGTATAAGTTAATCCTGCAATTTGGTCGCCTCCCTAATTCCGCCTTGCAGGATTGAAATTTTGTAGCTATTATTAATAAAGGGTATCTGTGTCAGTATCTGTATCCGTATCTGGTAACGGTTTACTTGTATCCACACCTTCAGGGCAGTTGACACTGCTTACATACTGTTGTTGGCAAGTCCCACTCCCTCCCTTATAAACACATTGATTTAGTGAAACGACTGCATTAGATGAGTGCTCTTGATAAAAAGCATTCCCATGTTCATCAAACTCAACGGTGTACCATACACAGGTTCCGCAGTTCTGAACTGTGGAACTCGCAAGTTGTGTTCCATACTGTGTTTGTACTGAAACTACACACTCTGAATTGAGAGAGGTATTCGTTTGTGCCGATACCTTTTTAGGCATCAGTACTATGTTCATTACGAACGCCAAGGCAATAGCAATGAAACCAATTAAACGGATTTTTTTAATCATAATAATTATTTTAAGATTTATGAAAGGTGGGGAGGTTACATGTTAACAATTTCATTGTGTAATAAAGTTGAGGTATTCGCTTATTTGTTTAGGATGCTCTTTAAATGGTATGAAGATCCGAGAAGTGATACCTTGAGGGCTTACTGTAAATAGGAAAGGTATGCCCATATGTTCCAATGGGAGATTTAACCCTTTTTTTTCATCAAGTAATGAATAAATTGGCAGTTTTGAGGTAGAGTGTTTGGCCTTGGTCAAAAAGTCATTGTCAGAATAAGAATCTGTGATAATCAGTATCTGTGTGCCAGTATTTTTTAGTTGATTGATTACCTTGGTCACTGCGCCTATGCATAGGTCACAGTCATTCCACGAATACCTAAAAATTACGGTCTTTTTTTTGCTGATTAAATCTCTTAAAGAAATCTTCTTAAAAGAAGTATCTTGAACTTTGACATTCAAACCAATTAGCTTATTTTCATTATATAATACCAATTTTACATAATTATCGTAGAACATAGTCCGGTTATCCGCAATTTGACCTTTAGTAATTGCAGCATTTTTATCCTTGCAAATTTCTACTATGGGAGGACTAGCTACACCTTTCTTTAGGGCTAAATAGCATAAAGAAATAGTAACAAGCACTGAGAATATGAGGGTAAATAGTCGAGAAGGTGAGTTTAGGTTCATAAAGAGTGAATTGTATTTTTGATCCATTGTAGGGTGAGTTGGTTGCTATAGCAAGCTAAAAATCCAATATAGAGTAGTGTCAATGAAAATAAGATGTTTCTGTATTTTCGATTAGTTACCAAATTATTAACTACGTAAATAATAGCAAATATTAAAAAAAATGAAGGGAGATACATATATCTATCAGCCACAATAGCAGGTCGTGTAAGAGGAACAATCTGTATACATAGAGAAAGTTCAATCAACGCGGCAGCGATGCAAAAAATAACTAACCAATTGAGTTTGATTTTTTGTTTATAGAGAAAAGAAAAACAAATAGCTAGAAAGATAATTGAATAAGCATAATAAATAGCAGGAAGTGCTTCTCCTGCTTTCATCGGAAATGGATAATGATAATGAAGCCCTATTGGGGCAATCAAATTAAATAAATAGAAAAACAAGCAATAAAATGCTAAAAAAAATCGCTGATGAAAAGGGTATCTAGACATTTTAGAGATCTCAACGCCATTCGCTCTAATTGTAATTAAACAAAAAACAAGGGTAGCCAAGCAAAATACACAAATAAACCAGAGCAACTTAGGATTAAATTTAATATGCTCGTCATGATGTTTGATTGAAATCCACAGCGCAAAAAGTAATACAGGCGTAGTAACAGCTTGTTCTTTTGATAAAAAAGAAAGTAAGAAAAATAGAAAAGTTAGAAGGTAGTTCTTAATACTGTTTTGTTCAATGGCATTAATAAATGTTAGGATAGAGGCGAGAGTGAAAAAGGAGAATAACAATACTTTGGATGCGGCAATCCAGGTTACAGATTCTACATTTAAGGGATGTATCGCCCAAATCATCGCACAGAGAAATGGGGTATATAAATTTTCAGGTTGTTTAAATAATGCTAAGAGTTTTTTGCTTAACACCAGGATCAAAATAGAATTTGTGATATGCAGCAAAAGTGAAAATAAATGATAATAATAAGGGTCGAACTGATTGATTCTAAAAATAAGGTTATCACAGAGGGTATTAAAAGGAGAATACTGATTGCGGTTATAACTTATGATTAATGTTTTCCAGTAGCTGAAATCCATTGGGCTATTACTTACTAATGGGTTGTGTAATAATTGCCAATGATCATCTGCAGAAGCAAAGCCGAGCATATGTACGGGAGAAAATGTAACCGTTACAACAAGTAATATTATCAAAAAAGGAAAAATAGTTTCTAATCTAATTGGCGCTGCTAATTTCATTGGAAGTTGGCTTGGTGTTAATGGTTTAATTAATCAATTTGAATAGCTGGAGTGAGCATACTTATTTCATTTGAAACTTGGTTAGGATTGGATTAGATAAAGCATTGGAATGATTGACAAAATCTTTTAGATTTTCATTATCTGCAATGTTATCATAACCTAATTTCATTAAAATATCTAGCAGAAATTTCGCACTGTAAGTGCCATAAAAGCTAGTGCCGTCTGAAGCTATAATCTGAAACTCCGTAATCGGTAATTTGCAGGTAGTGCGGTCGTAGTATATACTACGTAGATTAATCGCTTTTTTTGTCTTTAAATTACATAAAGAAGTGAAATATAAATTATCCATAGATTGGATGTTAATGGATAGAAAATGGTTATCTATTCCATAAACATTAGATATATTCCAAATTAATTCTTTGTTCTTTTGTGTCAAAAATACTCTCCTTTTATCCAATAGGCTTTTGTCTTCTAAAAAATCATCGGGCAATTGATATGTTTTAGGCATGTTAATGTGATAAGCAGTAAATGTTAGCTTATCGTCAATTTCGTAAAAAGATGAAATACCCGGCATGGCATAGAAAAGATTATCTCCTGAACTAAAAAAAGATTCCATAGGGTCGAATAAATCTCTCTCGCCTATGGCTTGCGGGTCGTAGCTGAAAATAGATTTGATAGGCTGTCCTTGTTTATCGTAGATTGAAAGACGTTTAAACTTTTCTCCTGAATTATTATCATGATAAAATCCATTATAGAACAAAGTCAAACCTTTGGTTTTTTTGAAGTAAACAAAATGTTGGGGATAATGTTCTTCTCCAGTTCTTTTCCCATTTAAATCGAAGACTTGTAAGCTCTCGTTCCTGTTGTCGTAATCGAATAGGTAAACTCTATCACCTTGAATATCAAAATTACCTATCCTCATTTTCTGCGTAGGCGTAGACACGATTTTATGGTGGTAGATGCCATTTTTTAGAAAAAAATAAATAGCATTAGAAGATCTGTCTAGAATTGCATAATAATTCTCGGTAGTTAACATTTTATCTATTTTGCCAATCCTACATTCGTCTAAAGTTTGTAGCGGTACAAATTCAACATTTTTAAAAATATCCTTAGCGTATTTTGGAGTTTTATCCTCTGGATTTAGTGATATATTTATTTCATTTGAGGCAATGTTTTCTGTGGTGGCTTTTTTGTTGTTTTCACAAGCAGAAAAGATTAAAAAACCTAATAAAAGATTTAAAAAAGGATTTTTTTTAGACATGAGGCTTTAACGTAATAAGATGAAAGTTCTGATATGAGAAATTGGTTTTGATTTTTATTAAAAGAAATGGTTTAATGAGTTTTTTTGATTTAACTACTCCCCTCCTTTTTTAAAATTATTAATCGCTATATTTCTTATGATTTTGGTATTCGCTTGCTCAAGCTTTCGTATTTTAAGGTAGAGCTTAATGACCATGAAGGTTAAAAAAATAAAACCAAAGTAAAACAACATATCTACCCCTCTATGTACCCCCAAAAAAAGAGCAATCACGGTAGTCTGTTCAGGTTGGTAGATAAAATAGACACAACCGATCGTGAAAAAGAAAAGCAACGATTTTTTAAATAAGTTTAGTTTCAGTCGCTCGAAGATTAAGACCGCCAGGCCTAAAATGCAAAAGCTGAGTATGATTTGTATGGTTGTCATCAGTTGAAAATTTTTGCTAAGATCAAATCGCCAATAATATTAAAAGAATTTAGGGCATGTTGCCCTTTTTGTTTGGAGTAGGCTGTGTAAACAATTTGTACAGGAAATTCTCCATAGTTTAATTTCAGTCGTTTAGTTTCAGCAAGTATTTCTGTAGCGTGCGCCATTCGATTTTGGTTAAGCTGAATAGCACTGGCTGCTTGGTGGTTCAGAATACGTAAACCATTATGGGCATCACTCAACCATAAACCTGTGGAAAGATAGTTGAAGATTCTGGCAAGTTGGAGTAGCTTTCTTTTGATAGCGCTCATATTGATTGCTCTTTCACCCAAAAAACGGGAACCCAGAAGAATGTCAAGTTTTGATTTTTGAATTGCTGTAACCATTAAAGGCAAATCTCGTGCCTGGTGTTGTCCGTCTGCGTCAAAAGTGATATAATAATCGAATTTTAACCGGAGGCTATAAAGCAGCCCTGTTTTAATCGCAGCACCTTGCCCCAGGTTATCAAGGTGCCTTAAATAAGCAATAGGAAGTGTGTTAATTTGCGATAGGATATCATCAGTAGATCCATCATCCACAACTACCACTTGATAACCTAAGGGCAACAAGCTTTCAACCACTGTTGAAATTTTTGCCACCTCATTAAAAGTTGGAATAATTACACAAACTGAAGGGGTATTTTCTGTCATGATTTGAGCGCAAGGATTTTATAAACAGTAAAATCCCAATTATCGAAAACGATAGTGAATTTTTTTGAAAAATCGGGCTTAAAGAAAAAAGGAGCAGTGGGGGCAAATTGAAAGGGGGTAGTCGAATGCTTGTGAATGACCAAATAGTTGCCTAGTTGCTGTATTTCCTCCCAATTTCTAAAAATCATCGCCGATTTTCTTTCAGTAAACAAAGACATTGCACGTGGCCTGAAGAAAATAATCACGTCATTTGGCTTCGTATATTTTTTGACGTAGGCAAACATCTCTTGCGCATTTGGCTTAAAAGGTCCTTCGATAGGGGGTCTCTTTCTATTCTCAATTAAGTTAGTGTCGCCGAAAAACAGGATACAACTAAGCATAGCTATCGTTATACCTGTATATAAATAAGGTTTTAACGAGTAAAGCTGATAGCAAAGCGCAATGCCCTGACAAATGAAATAGCAAATGAAAGGAAAAAAAACAAGCAGATAACGACTCTCCTTAAACGGCCATAACAGGTAAACGATGGTGATACACAATAAATATATGGAGGCATGGATATCTTTAATAAATCTATAAATGAAGCCCCAGAAAAATAAAATGGATAACAAATAGAAAACGAAAACATAATTTTCTGTTCCCAAAAACAATTGTGACTTTTCTATATAGAAATGAAATGCATTATTGATAGAATGAATAGAAATTAAGTTTGAATTATGGAGATGTGTTAAAAAGCCATTGGGCAACCAACAAAGACCAATGCAGTATAAGGTGATGATAGAAAGGAAAGGTGTGGAGAGCCAACTGATTAATATTTTAAATTTTAATTCTTTTCGATGGAGGACGTACCATCTGACTTGCGAAGCAAATAAAGCAGCTATTAAAATAATGCCTTCTGTTCTGATTAAAAAACTAAAATAAATAACAAGACCAAGTAATATTCCCTTAAGGTAAGTAAACGTGGAAGGTTGATATTTTTGGATACAATAAAGAGAAAAAGTAGAAAAGAAAAGATAGGGTATTTCTGTGAGAATGGTGTTTAAATGATTATTATAATTTGGATGAATACAGAGGAAAAGCAGCAATAACAATGAAAGCTCTTTTTTGATATTGAGAGAAGAAAAAAGATAGAAAATGCTTAAAAAAGCCAACCAAAAAAAATATTCAAATACTTTAAAAGCAACAATATTAAGCCCGAATATTTGATATACAGGGGCGAGTAGGATGGGCCAACCCCATGGGGCTAAGAGCGGACTGAAATTGTGTATACTAGAATAATTGATGCTGAACTTGTTAGCATCAATCACTTCTTTTGTAGATCCTGTAGCTAAAGATTTTGCCTGTGCTAGATAAAGCGCAAAATCATCACCCCAATTGTGCCCTGTCTGGAATAAGTGGAGCAAAAAAAAGCACTAACCAAAAAAACAAGTATAAAGGGCAAAAAAAACTTGAAGTTAGCTTTAAACATGTGGTTGGGTAAATTAGTTCAAATTACAATAAGCATTTAAGATTTATTACAATTGGCGGTTCCGACACAGTTCTTGGTACACCCTCCAGTTATTTTAAAGCCCTTAATTGTATAATAAAAACTGTCGTAGATGCACTCAATGGTTACATCAGTTTTTTCAAGCGGACGTACAATTAACATATCAGACTGCTTTGTGATTACACAACCTGATTAGTCCACCTGTGACATTTACCCTAAAAATATCTGATTCGCCGTCAAGTTCGACCGATGCTATTTTTTTTTCATGAATAATTAAATAGGATTCATCAGTAGGAATGGGCCTTATGCAATGATAATCCGGTGTACAGAATGTATAGGGATTGTTTGAATAAATTTTCATTTTTGAGAAATTAATTTAAATATTACCAAATTTAACCAAATGGTATTTTCTTTTATATTTTTTCTCAACGCAAACGATTGTTCTTTATGATAAAACACTTTTAAATAGATATGTTTATCAAACAATCACTGCGAAAGTTAAAAAGATGCTATTATTTTGAATGTTAAGGGCCAATTATAACAATATTTAATCCCAGGAAGTTATTATGACAAAATACAGGGGTAAACCACACTATTTATCCGATGTATACTAAATTAAAAACTTTGTTTTCAGAATGTTGTGTAGTAAAAATTTATTGCACAAACGTTTGATTTACAGTATCGAATTCGTGGATGCCTAAAATGTCCAAAATGCCATCGATCTTTAAGCGGCAGTAAAAACATTTCACCTACTATCATTGCACATCATCATGTGGTATTCGCCTCCGTTCAGAAAAAGTAAATGAAGCTTTTACTCTAGAGCTTTTAGTTATTTACCGAGAAAGGGATATGAGGAAATATTTGTTGAAACGATTGCAGATGCTTACCAAAATCAGGTTGGTTCAATCCTGGATGAACGAAAATCATATTCTAAGCAAATACAAGACCTGTCCCGTCCTGAATTTACTTGTCGTTGATAGTTGCTATAAATTAATAGCTAATCTGCATGACTTTCTTTCCAAAAAACAAGTAGCAGTGAGGCTTATTTCGAAATCTTCAAATCCGAAATTCTCTTCAAATCCTCAATAAAAAAGTTCGTTAAAGGTCTTGTTACGAGCACCTCACGAGACAAATCAGATTTAAAGCTGTTTGTCTCGTTTTTATTTCACATAACTCATTATTAATCATACACATTAGCTCTAAACCTTCGTTCAGTCGAGGTGTTCGATACCCATAAGGAAAATATGTTAATTTTTCCTGGAAAATTGCTGCTATAATTTCGCGTTTTAACTTAATATTCGCCTCAAAATATGCCTTGTCGATATTTAAAAGGGTGTTCTATAAATTTTTGATTAGGTTGTCAATGTTTTCTTGTTTTTTATCATATGAATTGAGACTTTTCTTTAGGGTATAGATCTTTTCTTCCAACTGTTTTTTAATCACACCATAATCCTCCGGCGAAATCTGATCGTTAATTAAAAGCTCTCTAATTTTATCGATCTTTGTATTGAGCGAATTAATATCGATTTTCGTAATCCTTTTCCGCACTCCGCCTCCTTTCATTGTTGATTCGTAATTCTCCCTAATGGTTGCCTCGTACAATTCCAACATGCCCTCAATTAGTTTAAGATTAGCCAGGCCTAACTCGAAAGCCTTATTTGCTTTAACTGCATTCACCCTAAACCGGCATGGAGAAATACGAGCGAAACAAGATAAACACTCTTGAGTCCAATTAAGTGGGGATTTAAGGAAAAATGGCCACTCGTTTCGTTTTCAAACTTACGCCTGATTTCGGAGCAAAGTGGTCGTTTAATGACTATTTTTTATTGATTGATCGATAAAAAAAATCCCGGCCGGTGGCCGGGACCCTGATACTTTCCCAAAACAGCGATGTCTTTACTTTGCGCTATTTTTCTTTTCTGTTACTTCAACTCTAATTTCCTGAGCCAAAACTTTTAAGTCTGGCATTGCTTTACGTAAGTGGCTGTTGCACAACTCAGAAATAACCATAAAAGATAGATTAGAATGCGGCAACTTAACATTGCCGCATTTTTTATTTATAGTATTTCCTGCGAAACCAGAATGCGAGGTTAACGAGTGCTATTAATGCAGGAACTTCTACGAGTGGACCGATCACTCCTGTAAATGCCTGTCCGGAGTTAATCCCAAACACACCAATAGCGACAGCAATGGCCAGTTCGAAGTTGTTTCCCGTTGCTGTAAAGGCAATTGATGTACTCCGTGAATAATCTGCACCGAAGTATTTGCCCGCAAAAAAGCTGACCACGAACATAATCGAGAAGTAGATCACAAGTGGTAACGCAATACGAACGACATCCAAAGGAATCTGAACGATCAGGTTTCCCTTTAGACTGAACATAATTACGATGGTGAAAAGCAAGGCGATCAAGGTAATCGGCGATATCATTGGTACAAACTTATTTTCGAAATAAAGCTCTCCTTTAAGCTTGATCAAAACGAACCTTGAGATAATGCCCATTGCAAATGGAAGACCAAGGTAGATGCTGACACTTTTGGCAATTTCACCGATGGTAATGTTCACCTCCAGACCTTTTAGCCCAAAATAAGGTGGCAATACGGTAATGAAAACATAGGCAAAAACACTATACAACAATACCTGAAAGATACTGTTGAGCGCTATCAGTCCTGCGGCATATTCGCGGTTTCCCTCAGCCAGCTCATTCCACACCACGACCATGGCAATACAGCGGGCAAGTCCAATCAGGATGAGGCCAACCATATATTCGGGATAATCCCTTAAGAAAGTTATTGCCAAAAAGAACATGAGAAGCGGGCCGATGACCCAGTTCAGCACCAGTGAAACGGTCAGGACTTTCGTATCCTTGAACACTTCCCCCATCTTTTCATATCTCACTTTTGCAAGTGGCGGATACATCATCAAGATCAGTCCAATGGCAAGTGGTATGTTCGTTGTTCCACTTGAAAAGGAATTGATCAAGTTCGATGATGATGGAACAAAATAGCCTATGGCTACGCCAATAGCCATCGCCAGGAATATCCAAAGCGTTAGATAACGGTCAAGAAATCCCAGTTTTTTACGCTCTACCACAGGCGCACAATTGTTTGCAGACATCTTAGCGTTTTAAGTTCTCGTTAACAAAGTTCTGTGCGTATTTGCGGATCATCTCCCTTACTTCACGGAACTGTTCCATCACTTCTTCTTCGGTGCCCTTAGCTTTTGCGGGATCTGGAAAGTTATAATGGAACTTTACCGCACTGGTCGGAAAATAAGGGCAGCTTTCCTTTGCATTATCGCAAACGGTGATCACGTAGTCGAAATCGATATCCATGTATTCATCGATGTTGTTTGAGGTATGTCCGGAAATGTCTATACCATCTCTCTTCATTATCTCGATGGCCTTTGGATTTACCCCATGGGTTTCTATTCCCGCACTGTATACTTCTGCTTTATCTCCAGCAAAATGTCTTAAATAGCCTTCTGCAAGCTGGCTCCTGCAACTGTTCCCCGTGCATAGCACTAATATCTTCTTCATAAATTTTATCGTTAAATGATTGTTTTACTTCTTCTTTCCAGCAGTACGATGTCCCTCCAAACTCCGTTCTGCTTTCCAATTTTCTCCCTAATGCCAAGTGTTCTAAAGCCTACCTTTTCATGGATGCATCGGCTACCGATGTTCTCAGGAAATATACCTGTCTGTAATGTCCATATTCCTGCTACCTCATTCAAGGCAACAAGTTCTTCCAAAAGTGCAAGCCCAATGCCCTTGCCAGATTGTTCAGGATCAACATATACGCTGACTCTGCTACACCAGCATATACGCAACGTGAAGAGACTGGCGTCAGTGCTGCCCCCCAGATACGTTTCCGTTTTCTTCGGCAACGATCCTGCAACTGCCAAGGTATGAGCTGTCCCATTCTTCCCAAGATGGGAAAGTGGCGTTGCCCGTGGCTATGCCTTTTTCATAGATTGATTTCACAAAACCCCAGTTCGATGGCAATAGATTTCTTATTTCCATAACAAACGGATTAACAGCAACCTCCACCAGGTGTACAACTGTTCACGGCACCTGCCAGATTAACCATTCCTTTTTTTTGTGTTTCTTCAACTCCACAGGCTTCCCTAGCAAGGCAAGCGGTCTGTTTGGCAAGTAACAGAAAGTTCGTTCCATCAAAACCAAGGTCGTATTTGCCAATGGTTCCAGATTGGTATTCCACTTCGATCTCCAGGTCTTCCATTCCAAGAATTTTCTCCGAGAGCGAAATGATGTTCAACAATTTACCCGCTTTCAAACGGTGCTCGTAGTCATCTGCATCCCATAACTGGAAGTTTGCCACCTTTTCATGACGCACCTTGCCACCACAATCGATAAAGTCCTTGGTTATGATACCAACTTCGGTAACATGGAAATGTTCTGGTACGGTTTCCCCGTTTTCTACTTGGAAATTAACTGCTTCAGCTGTAGCCAAGATGGTTTTGATTTCTGATAGTTTCATATTAATACTATATAGTAATATTGCAATTTTACGATCGAAATGGGTAAAAAAAGGTCAACAGCAGACCGTTTCACCTTTATATGAGCCTAGAAACCCGCCCAATTGTTCTTCGAGTATCTTCCAAGTTTTTGGATTGATGCAGTAACAAACACTTACCCCTCGATTGTACCCTGTATGATCTTTGCAGTCTTCAGTTCTTTCAAGTGCTGGGAAATGGTTGCTTGTGCCAATCCAAGCTCCCCAACCAAGTCCCCGCAAATGCAGGTATTGGAAATAATGATCCGTTGAAGGATGGCAATGCGGGCAGGATGTGCAATTGCTTTTAAAAGCGTTGCAAGTTGGTTCTGCTCCTCGGTGAATATTTCTGTTTTGGTAAGTCCCATAATTTTACATCGCAATATTACGATTGTAAATAATCTTATCCAAACAACTCATCGTTATTTTGCGATTAATTCAATCAAACATTTGATAATCAATGATATAATTTGTGCTTTTTATATCATACATGGCAAGAAGAACTATCAGAAAAAGCTTTTCATAAGCTTTCAACTTTCGAACTATATCCCCGTAGATAATTTTTACAAACGCTTGAACGAAACGCTCGATCTTGAATTTATCTACAGGGCTACCGCTAAATATTATGGCAGGGAAGGCCAGAAAAGTATCGATCCGGTTGTATTCATGAAACTGATACTCGTTGGCTATCTCGAAAATCTTTCCAGTGACAGAAAGATCATCAGCACATCAAGGATGAGAATGGACATCATGTTTTTCCTTAGCTATGACCTCGATGAAAAACGGTTATTTTTCACCGGATGATAAAGATACATTTTTGTCATTTCTTCAGGCTTAATTTCAGGCCTATAACGCATAGAACCGTCCCCCATTCCACCCGCGTAATCTTGGCTCGCAGGCTCATAGAATCCAATGGAATGCTTCATCAGTCCATAAGGCACATTTGTACTAAAATCATTGACAGAATAACCATTGTGCAGAAGTAGGCTTGGAATAAGTACCTCATGATGTCCACTCCATCCCTCACGTAAGCACGCATCAATATATTTTAACGCAGCATTTGATATTCTGTAAATCGGATTAAAAGACCTTATTTTTTCGGCATTTGGCAACTGGATTTCAGGATGCTTCAGAGAGTTCCACCAATACCAATAAGGCTGATCAGTAAATTTATTAATGTTAGTTGTCAGAAAATCAGAACTGACATCTTTCAAGAGTGAAGAATTAAAAAAATCAGACCATTTCCCATTAAATTTCACATCATCTTCAATAAGCCAATAGTAATCATAATCGCTGTTTTTGAGATAGAATGCTAAAACAGGAAAATGATTGTTGCCTGGAATTAATTGTTCTGAAATAGGTTGATATGAGAGGGATGTTAAAATGGAATCATCAAACATAAATGGTTTTAGTCTTGAAAGGTGCTTGGAACTAGGAAAATACCGGTTATGAAAGAGTAAGTGACAGTCTCCAGAATTACTACTTTCCTTCACGAAATCCTCATAGCTTTCCAATACAGATGGTTCATCTCGATGCGTCAAATATAGAAAGGCCTGTTTCTTCATCCTCTGATTGCCCATACCAATACCAACTTTGGTCAGTGGTTTTATATGCTCATCAATCGAGTCTAATATTTGTTTGTCAATTTCAAAGTCAAACTTTCTTGCGAATAGACAGTCACTATCCATTAAACCAGGAAGGTCGTCTGTCCGCAGAATACTGGGGTGAGCATATGGGGGAGCCCATTTAATATACCATAAGTGTTTGCTCTGCAAATTACATGAAATGAACGCGTCATCACAATTAAGCAATAAGGTTTGAAAGAAACTTTCATCGGGAATTGTTACCGTCTTGAAATATTGGAGAAAAAAAGAGTTATTTTCAATAAAATCTAGAATATAGCTAACAATCTTAAATGGAAGAGACCACCATTGTGATCCTCCATAAATCTTGACGTGCTTGTCAATCCTATAAAAATTAGGAAACCTTGAGATCCCTCCTCCATACCAATTATCAAATGGTAACCGAAAAAAGTTTAAATAGATGACATCTTTGTTTTTAGCAAAAAAATCTTTGATAAATTTGTTAGTTTTTATGGGGTAGTCCTGCCCACTTAAAAGTGTTACCCTATCAGTGTCTGGCAAATTGTCTTTTACATATTTTAAAAGTAAAAGACTGGCTTCAATCATGCTAAAACTACCCCAGGTTATATTAACCCTATCTTCTATGAAATATACCGAATTATCCTTATTCGCCATTATTTTATGGAAAGGTAACATTTCAACCTTTGCGTCAATATGGATAACAAAATAATTCCCCGGTTCATCTAGTTGATTGACTAATCTGTAGATCTGTTCCGGGCATTTGTGTGCAAGAATAATAAACACATGCTTCATAATCCACTAATTTTGCATTTGGATTGCGGGGGTGCTATTAATCTTAACCTGTTTCTTTTCAACAATCACCTTTCTAAAGAATGATATCAGCCTATCTACATGATAGTCGAATGTAAATTGCTTACGGTTGCTCCAGACATTTTCTCTGACTTGGATAATCCTAGATTTATCGTCAAACGATGCAGATAAATTATCAAAAGAGTCAAAAAATATGCCCATATCCAACTCTGATAGAAGTGAAAATGTAGTATTGATATGACCGCAATCATTTTTATGCAATAAAGGGAGGCCTGCTGCGATTAAAGTAGGCATCCTTGCAGGTAAGTTTAAGTCATCCCATGTGGTTCGTGATAGCTCTCCCTGGTTTTCCGAAGGAAACATATGGAGCCAACCTGCATCGTATTGAGAAAATTCCCTTACCCAGTCTGAGGGATTGCAATTTGGATGAATATGCAGGTGCCCCTTAGCAATAAAGTATACTTTTTCCACCCATTTTCTCCAAACATTTTGATGAAAATCTCCATAGAAATGCAAATGAATGTTTTGTTTAGCGAAGCTATAAAGATCCTCAGGACGCAATCCATATGGCCGGCCTGGCAATACAGTATGTATTCCTCCAATGCTATCTGATAATAAAGGAGATCTATCGTCTGTGAAAAAGTTTTCTTTGGGCAGATCACCATCCAATATTATACTTGGCTTCCTGTTGGTATCCAAATACTGGGAGAACCATCTTTTATAATCCTCACTTAAATATACTTGGCCGTCAGAATTTCTAAATAGAGAAATGAGTTCATTCCAAATCCCATATTGTTTACAATATGTAGGACTCTCCTTAAAGTGCCATACGAAAGGAATATCCGGAAATTCAAGCATAATTTTGTGGGCAAAGGGCACAGAAACATAATTCAGTAGCGCATAAATAACATCTGGCTTTATGGCTTTGATTTCTGCTGCATAGTGAGCTGCTGACAATGTCTTTATTTTACCGAATGCAAATGGAGCAACAGAATTTAAGAAACCAGAAGCCTTCATCCAAAGTCCAAAAAGCTGGTGTCCTTTTTCTTCCAAGGCTACAATTCTTTCTGGATTGAGCGAAAGCTCTCCGACCAACAAAATTTTCAAAGGCTCTGTTTGTATAGGTGGAATATCAATATTTACTTTACTGTAATAGGATTCTTCATCGATCAAATTTCCTGAACCTTTAAACCGAATGGGATGTTCAACATTATAATATTGCTTGTAAGTGTAGATTCCACCCCGTTTTAATTCACTTACAAGCTGATGATGTTGCATAGGATGGCTAACCCATTCGCAAGAGATTATTTTAGTAAAGGAAACTTTTCCGATAGAGAAAAAATTATTCCAGAATAATTTACCCAAATCCGCAGTTACCAGTTCTTTTCTTTCAACCCACCTATCAGATGTTTTTCTATGAAGCACTTGAACGAGTTGAGCGAAAAGGCCAGGTATTATCCCTGTTGATTTAGCTCCCCTACTCGAATTAATAGTTTCTGCATGGTTATAAATAATACCGGAAATTGCAATGAATGCTGCATCTTCTTTTAACCTGGCACTTAATGTTTCCAGGTGATTTTTATGATATAAATCATCAGAAGGCAGATAGGCGATTAAATCAAACGATGCAAGGTCGAGTCCTGTATTGATGCTAGCACCTATCCCCTCGTTTGAGTTGTTTTTTATATAATTAATTTTTGGATGCATTAGATACTCACTGATAATCTCTTCAGTATCATCAGTACATCCATCATTAACAATGATCAATTCCCAATTTGAATAAGTTTGTGAAATCAGGCTTGAAATTGCGGCTAAAATAAAGGCTGACTGGTTGAATGTCGGCATAATTACAGAAATACCAGGCTCAGACTGCTCTGCTTTAGCGCTAACGAAAGTCTTTGAACCATAATTTCTGATGCTTCTATTTCCATAATTTAAACCGCAATAAAGCTTCAAGATTTCTGCCCTAAATATTGTTAGCCACTCTTCAGAATACTTATCACGGAGTGTTGCTGATTGAAATAATTTATCGTGCCACTGATGCAATTCCTCTATAGTCTCTTCATTACGAAAAATGTGTTTCCCCATTCCGAAGCACATAGCTCCATGCAATTTCAATTCATCCGCTGAGTGTTCTACTCCAAGTTTATCGAGTTCTCTGGAAAGTAATCCTAAAACTGTGATCTTTAATCTATCCTGATTTTTATTGCAGCTGTTATCTATGTGCCATCTATATGAAAGGAAATTTTCCTGAATATTTGCGACTTTGGATATTTCAGCAAATCGAATCCACAGTTCATGATCTTCGCAGTAAATATAATCTTCATTATATTTTAGTTTTTTCGCGAGGGCTGTTCTCATTGTGACTGCAGAATGATGAAACTGATTTCTGAATAAGAGTGCCATCTTGACAAATTCGGGATTGTCGCTTGTCTGGATACTTTCCAGATAGGTACCGCCATTATCCATAATTTGATAATGCCCTCCCACCATTCCATAATCCTGATTGAATCTTAAGAATTCTATTTG
The DNA here is from genome assembly GCF_011303555.1 of Pedobacter sp. HDW13. Classification (NCBI taxonomy): domain Bacteria; kingdom Pseudomonadati; phylum Bacteroidota; class Sphingobacteriia; order Sphingobacteriales; family Sphingobacteriaceae; genus Pedobacter; species Pedobacter sp. HDW13. Next base: position 511,184 of record NZ_CP049868.1, read on the forward strand.
TCTTTGCAGCCTATCTCCTAGCATAATGTCGTCTGCATCCATTCTTGCTATATATATCCCATTTGAAAGGTCAATTCCTTTATTTAGAGATGAGACAATTCCTTGATTCCTTTTATTTTTATAGTAACGTATTTTGGGAGAGTTGAAGCTGGAAACAATGAACTCAGTATTATCAGTACTTCCATCATCTATGATTAATATTTCGTAATCGTTATAGTTCTGTCTAAAAATGCTTCCTAAGCATTCATATAGGTATTTACCGCAGTTATAACTGGGAATTAAAATAGTAGTTTCAGGTTTGAGATTCATTAATTTTGATAGAATTGAATTTATTTAAATTTTATTGAGCCTGCACAAACATCCCCTTCTTGAGTTCCTTTGAGCCATTGATTAATGAAGGCAAAACGTTCGGTGTTATTTTTGATCAGAAGTTTATATATACAATCCATATTAATCTGCCCGTAATAATTAGGGGATTCATTTGGGTAAATGGCTTTAATATCGGAGTCTCTTAATAATTTCCATAAACGTTGAGACTCTGTTAAATGGCTAACAAACAAGCTGTCATTATGATATTCTTTAACAACTGCATTAAACGCAGAGTCGACTTTCTTTTGGGAATTAATAAATTCCTGGCTTAAACCTTTGGTAGTTGCCATAGACTCTATTTGCAATCGCATCAATAGCGATATGGTATTGTCGGTTGCATTTTTTTCTGATTTCTTCGGTACCTGAGCTTGTGCAACCAGGGCTAAGGTAGTAAGGAAACAACATAATAGCGTTGTGGTGAATTTCATTGGTTTTTGTGATTAAATTATTAAGGTCAGAAGTGATATTTCATTTTAAATAACGAAGCGAGAAAGGTGTTGGTCTCGCTTCGTTATAAACATTTTAGATTAGTTTAGTATTGATAATCTCCGTTTGAAAACAGGTCCTGTTCCTGATTCCTGCGGTTTACCAACCCATTTACAACACCCCCACTCGCATAAACCCAGCGGTCCATTTGGGCAGCGGCCCCTGAATAATCACCTGAGTTTAGCTTACTCAACAGTGTAGAGTTACCGAAAGCACCTCCTCCGGTATTGTACACAAAACTAACAAGTGCATCGAATTGATTTTGCGTTAAGCTCACTGTTACCTGGCTATTTACCGCGTTGATTGCATTTTGAGCATCGCTCATGAAAAGTGCATGCGCTTGCTGCTGAGTTATGCCACTTGCGTATGTTCCACTGGAAATCTCTTGTGAGGTTAACTTATGACCATAACCAATGGTCATGTACCCCGCACCATCATTGTAGGCCGTACCATAAAAACCACCCTCAGCGGTTTTAATGAAAGATGCACCTGCTGAACTTAGAGAACAATTCGGTCCTGGGCCTGTTGAACCTGTACCTCCTAGATAAGAAGATTGTTCTTCTTTACTGATCAACTCCAACTCTTTTTCCAAGAGTTCGAACGCTAATTTAGACTTTGCTGTCATTTTTTTTTATTTAAGGTGAAAGATTAATTAAAATAAAATTAAAGCGGGAAGAAGATGAAAAAGAGCAATTAATTAACCTAGCTCAGCACTATGTTATCTATTTCTAATTACATCTATTCAGACTTTAAAAAGTTGCGAATAAAACATCATTTTAGGGTATTAAATTACGAGCTCTATGATTTTCAATTCCTTCCCCAACGATCGGCAATTAGATATGATGGACTGTGGCCCAGCCTGTATAAAGATGATTGCTAAATTCTATGGGAAATTTTACTCATTACAATATTTGAGAGATAAATGTGGATTAACCCGTGAAGGTGTTTCTTTTGCTGATATAAGCCATGCCTCGGAAGCAATAGGGCTCCGCACTTTAGCTATAAGATGTACTATTGAGGATTTGTTAAAGAAAATCCCACTTCCTGCTATAGTTCATTGGAACAATAGCCATTTCGTGGTTATATATAAAGCTTCAGATGCTATTTATGTATCTGACCCTGCAAAAGGGCATATTAGATACGGTATTAAAGACTTTGAAAAAAGTTGGATAAAAAGAGAGTCAAATAAGGGAGTGGTTATGGCGATTGAGCCACAAGCTGACTTTTATGATCGGCAGGAAGGAGAAAAGCAGGAACGTTTAAAGACATTTGAAAATTTCCTAGGTTACTTTAAGCCTTATAAGAGCAGTTTCATAAATCTTTTTTTTGTAATGCTTATTGTGACGATTCTTCAGGGATTCATGCCGTTTATCAGTAAGGCGGTGATTGATGTTGGTATTCAAACTCACGATATAGATTTCATTAACATTGTATTAATCGCCAACATTGCCATTATCATCAGTATTCTATTTAGTAATATGGTTCGGGATTGGATTTTACTCCATGTAACTTCCCGGGTAAATATTGCTTTATTGTCTGACTATCTGATTAAACTGATGCGCTTACCGATCACTTTTTTTGAAAACAAAATGACTGGGGATATACTCCAGCGGGCGCAGGACCATGAAAGGATAAGATCATTCATTATGAACAATTCTATAAATATGGTCTTTTCGGCTTTAACATTCTTTGTTTTCGCGTTAATCATGTTTAAATATAATGCACCTATTTTCTATATATTCATTATTGGAAGCGCAATCTACGTCGCATGGGTTATGAGCTTTCTTAGCATTAGAAAAAAACTGGACTGGGAATATTTCGATCTGGTATCAAAAAACCAAAGCTACTGGGTAGAGACAATTAGCACAATTCAAGATATTAAGATCAACAATTATGAGAAACATAAGCGTTGGAAGTGGGAAAATATACAGGCAAGAATGTATAATGTCAATCTTAAGGTGTTGGCAATAACCAACACCCAAAATCTTGGTGCACAGTTTATTGACAGTATAAAAAATCTTTTCATTACATTTTACTGTGCGAAAGCAGTTATTGCGGGAGAGATTACCTTTGGGGTCATGATTTCTACCCAGTTTATTATTGGAATGCTTAATGCGCCGGTTACACAGTTCATCCAATTTGTCATCTCATTTCAGTTTGCAAAGATCAGCTTTCTCCGTTTGAATGAAATTCACCAACTGGAAGATGAGCATGAACAGGTAGGGCAAAACAGTATTGAGTTGCCAAAGAACAAGAGTTTAATATTAAACAATATTGCATTCCAATACAGTCCTAATGGAAAGATGGTTCTGCAAAATGTTAGATTAATCATTCCAGAGGGTAAGGTTACCGCTATTGTTGGAGATAGTGGTAGCGGTAAATCTACTTTACTAAAATTGCTCCTTCGGTTATACAAGCCAAGCTACGGAGAGATAAAGATCGGGGAAATGAACATTAACAACATCAGCTTGCGACAATGGCGGGAAAAATGTGGTGCAGTAATGCAGGATGGTAAAATTTTTAATGACACCATATTAAATAATATCATTTTAGATGATGAGCAAATTGACTACGATAAATTGAAAATGGCTCTTGAAACAGCAAACATATCGCAAGAAATAGAGCAGTTACCTTTGGGTTACCAGACCATGATGGGAGAACAAGGACGGGGTCTTAGTGGCGGACAAAAGCAAAGATTACTGATTGCAAGAGCTTTATATAAAAACCCTGATTATCTATTTTTCGATGAAGCGACTAATTCACTAGACACTATAAATGAAAAAAAGATAACTGATGCACTTGACAATGTATTTAAGGATAAAACAGTAATTGTTGTGGCTCACAGGTTAAGTACAATCAAAAAAGCCGACCAGATCATAGTTATGCACAGCGGCTCTGTGGTAGAGATTGGAAATCACCATTCATTAATGGAATTGGAAGGAAGGTATTCTAGTCTGGTGCATTCCCAACTAGACATTAGAAATACGATTTCATTACCCTAAACAACTTATAATGGAAACAACAAAATTCGAACAAATCATCAATAATGAGCGTAGTGAAGAGGTCCAACATATTATAGAACGTATGCCTACGAAATTCGGTTACTGCATCAGTTCAATTTTATTTATAATTTTTTTACTACTTATGGTATTCGGATGGGTAATCAGATATCCGGGTATCGTGAGCGGGCAAATTGTGATTAACACTAAGTTTTCTCCAACAAAATTAGTAGCAAATGTAGCAGGGAAACTAAAACTTGGTAAAATAAAATCTTTACAGCTTGTGAGGGAAGGAGAAATTATTGCATATATAGAAAATGCGACAACACCGGGAAAGGTTTATTATATTGATAGTATAATAAAGCAATATAGCCCCAATAGTGATGCTATCATAGAAATCGAGAAAAGGCTTCCAAAAAATGCATCATTAGGGGAACTTAATGTTGCATACTATTCATTCTTAAGTAATCTTCAGCAGGTAATCAATCACAAAATTGACGGGAAATACCAAAAGCAAGAAGAAGGGTTGAGCGAAATGTTAAATGTGCAAAGTAGCGCAGTAGCAGCATCTGTAAGTCGTGTGCAGATGAGTTTGAATGCCCTAAATTTTGTTAAAAAATTTTATGCACGGGATTCCCTTCTGTTCCTCAAAAAAGTAATTAGCGAATCTGAATTGGATAAATCCCAAATGTCATACATTTCAGCAAAAGATGCCTATCAAAATTCATTGAATACGCTATTGAATGCTAAACAACAAGTCCAGCAAACTAACAGCAGGCTACAGGAATTAAGTATTGCTGAACCGGAAAAAAACAAAGAGCTTAAAATTGCCCTTATTTCCTCATACAATGAACTCGTCGATCAAATCAAAGTATGGGAGCAAAAATATGTATTCAAAGCGCCATACAAAGGAATAGTTCAGTTTTCAGACTTCTATGCAGAAAATCAATTTATTTCTTTAGGAGAAAAAGTATTTACAGTAATTCCCAAAAAGGAAAATGCTATTGGGCAGCTAATACTTCCGGCCCTGGGGAGTGGAAAAATACAGCCTGGGCAAGAGGTTATTGTCAAACTCGACAACTTTCCATATATGGAATATGGATCAATTACAGGCAAAGTAAATTCAATATCGTTGACAAGCAATAAAACTAAAGCAAATGATCATGAAATTGAAACTTACCAAGTGCTTGTTGATTTCCCCAATCAATTAAAAACCAACTACGGTACTATTTTGGATTTCAAGGCACAATCTTTAGGGACAGCTGAGATTATTACCAATAACCGAAGGCTTGTTCATAGACTGTTCGATAATTTAAGATATATCACGAATCGCTAAAAAACAACTAATTTCCCATGTCATATATAAAAAACCTGTGCTCAAAGAATGTTTTTGAATTATTACCTATTGATTGCTTTGATTTATTAGGTGGATTTGCAATGTCCCATTTTGGCCTATCTATACTTAAAAATGAGTTATTGTTGAATAAAAGAACTAATATACTGGAATTTGGTTGCGGTTTGTCAACCTTATATATGGGGCTTGTCGCCAAGAAATTCAAACTTGATGTTAGCATCACTAGTATAGAAAGTGATACCTTTTGGCTGGATAAATTGAATAGGAAACTTGAAATACATGATTTAAAGGATATTATTAAACTTGTTTATGCCCCTTTGATTCCTGATGTAGAACGAGGGTATGGAAATATGTGGTATCAAAAACTGGCCATAGATAGTGCATTAGATCAAAATAGTCGCTTTGATTTATTTGTAATTGACGGGCCACCAGCTTTCAAATCAGAAATCGCATACAGTAGATATAGTGCACTTCCATTTATCCTAAATAGGATGGATAAAGATTTTACAATTGTTCTGGATGATGCAAACCGAGCAGGCGAGAAACAAATAATTAATTGGTGGAATGAAAGATTTCAGATTTCCTTCAAGACATATGATTCAAGAATAGCTTTAAGCAGAAAAGGTCCGTTCATCAACACAGTACCTAGTTTCTTGAGTAAAAAAACCGGCACGTAATACTATTAACACATAAATAAGATTCATATGGGTGGGGTAACCCAGAACCACTCCACCCCGGAGCAGTTCCAGTAATTTAACGAAGGTCAATCATCTAGACACTATACGCTTTTTTATTAGTTTTGCTATAATTATCTATATAATCAGTGGGTGATTGTCCAATAATTCTTTTGAAAACCCTATTAAAGTTTGTCATAGTATTGAATCCCGAATTACTGGCAATAGCTGACATACAAATTGCCCTCTCTCCTGAAATAAGGCTCTTACAAGCATGATTAATTCTTATTTCGTTTAAGAATGATACAACAGTACGACCAGTGTGCTTTTTAAAGTGCCGGCAAAATGAGTGAGGGGTCATAAATACTACATTAGCTACATCATCCAAGGTGATACGGTTACTGTAATTTTCCTTTATAAATTGAATGCTTCTTTTAATACGTACATCATCACTTTCACTTACAAATAAGGAAGACAAATCCGAACACAACGGAATAATACAGTCACCGATTGACTCAAGCGCCACGATCAACTTGACGAAAGAGAATAAAAGATTAATACCTGAGGCATTATGAACAGCCAACATTTCACTAGCTATCTTTTGAATATAATCTGACGGCACCTTGAAGCCATGTTTATTTTGTGCTAAAAAAAAATTGACCTTTCTCAACTCTGGAAGTGAGAACAATGACTCAAGAGCTTCATTCGGATCAAAATAAACTGAATACACCGTTATAGAATGCTTACTATTTGGTTCAAAATATTCAGGATCACTTTTGAATAAATGAGGTATTTTTGCCCCCACAACATATATTTCTCCAGATCTAAAAGCATGCAGATCATTGCCAATAGTCAATGTTCCTTCTCCCTTTTCAATATATGTGATTTGCCATTGATTATGGGTATGTAAATATTGATAAAAAAAAGGTAATTCTATGAATTCAGACAAAACACTTTTTTTGTCTGTGACCAGCATGGTAAACGGAAGTACTTTCATTGGTTAGAGCGTTTATTTATTATTTAAGACTTATAATAACACACTAAGTGTATAAATAAGTCTCACATCCAGGCATTGTTAACATTACAACTATTGCCTGAATCCAAATTTAAATAGCCTCCCACTTAGAAACAGGGGTCTAAATCGTAAAATTGAAGGGGTATTTTAGATTATTTATATTATCTGGATTTAATTATTCAAAATATCGGAAGCTCAGCGGACAATTGTATTGCTTCGATTATCATTGCAAATCAGATAATAGGATTTAGTCGGAAAATATAAAGCTATAGACGGATAAGACCATGACAAGCTATTTCACGACGAGACAGTTGTCGACAAAAAGAAGAAAATTAGGACAAAAAGGAAAGCTACAAAAGTTATTCTAAAAAACTGGATAATAAACATTGCCAATTAAAGTCTGAACTCACTAAAGTTTGTTATTTTCTTTAGGGCCAAATTTAAGTATTTGAATATGGCTCACTTTAGTACCGACCAGCGGGAGTATTTTCAATATTTAAAGGCCTTCTTAATGCTTATTGAGCCAATAGTTGAAGATTTAAAAGGTAAAGAGTTTATAGAATAAGATAGAATTTTAAGTAGGAGATTATTGAAAAAGCACCTCAGTCGGGAAAGTTTGAACCGGAAAACTTGACATTGCGAAAAACATAATTTTAATCTAAAAAGTATTCATTAACAAGTAAATATTTAGAGAAAATTGAAATGGGAGGATGGAAGTTTATGTCTACCTAATTTCATTCATTACTTCTATTCTATCTAGAAAAGAAAAGTGTTCAAGAATTATTACACATTCAAATCTAAGGATTAGAAGAAAATAATAATTCATCAAGTTTGTACGTCAACTAATGAGAAAGGCTTACAGGAACATTTTTCGCATTTTTTGATAAAGGTTTGCTGTGCATTTGTAGTCCTACTAAAGCTCATTGCATAAACCTATTATCAATAACTTTATTTTAATCGTTTAGATTTATTATTTTTGGTTTTTAAACCTCTCTGAATCTAATGAAAACTCTTAACACTGTTGTACTCATTCTGGTTTGTATAATATTATGTATAGGTTCGATATTCTTTTTAACTGGACAAAATGCTAATTCTCCATGGGACCTTTCTGATAAGGGACAAATCGGGGATACGATAGGTGGGATTACCGCCCCAATAATAAATATCTTTGGATTTGCCCTGATCTATATAAGTTTTGTTTCACAGAATAGAGCTAATCAAATTCAGTCTCAGCAAAACTCAGTTGTATTTTTACATTCGTTGTTTGCTGAGGTAAAGGCGGATTATGATAAAATGCTATTTGTATCAGATGGTGTTAGAGCAGGGCTGGAATTTAGAGGAAGAAGGGCCGTTTCTATTTTCATTCTTATATTTGAAAAACGTTATAAAAAACCCGCTTTCACTAAAAATTCGTTCGTTTATGAATACCTGCACGTTATTGGTGCGATTTCTGCCCTACTCGATCAGATTGACCAATCTGATTTGGGTATTATTGAAAAAATTGGCCTATTGAAAACCATTCATTTTTTTTATAATTCGAGAATTCACGAGCAAAATCAAGAATTAATTCGTTTAGCGGCAGACAAACCTGAAATAAAAAGTTTTTATGAAATGGTCAAGGGTTTTGGTGATAAAATGGAACAAAATTTTCAAAATAATTTTAGGGAGCAAAGTGATACATCGGGATGGGAAAGAATTACCAAAGTAATTTCACAAACTTTCAGTAAAGATCAGGTTAAAGCTTAGTGCTTGGCGATTACGGATAACACCCATAATAAAGTGCATCTTCCATTCCTTTTTTAATACTAGCGATCTGGATTATTATGGAGGCATAGTTTCTGATGGAGAGAAAAGACTGAACCTCGATCCGGCTACTGCTATCACGCTTCGACGCAAAGTGAGCAGCGAAATCTACACACTGCCGCCGAATGATCCATATTATGCGAGCCCACTCTAAGAGAAAAACTCTGTGAACAAAACCCGGTTGCACGCTTTGGGCCTCAATTCCTTGTCTACAATCCTTGAAATCCCCAGGTAATTATTTAAATTCCTTTAAGGTTAAAAATAGCTTGAGTAATCGTCAAGCTAAAAGTTAAAGAATGGTTTAAATGATTACTTAATATCTTCGATTCTAAAAATATTATTCTTGAGCGCAAAAAGAATCAATCCGGGTCTGTTTCGGATACTGAATCGATTAAATATCGCCGCCCGATAGCCATCAATTGTTTTCGGACTAAGATACATTTTATCTGCTATTTGCTCATAAGTCAAATCTGTACAGGCGAGCCGGATAAATTTGTACTCATTCTCATTGATATGGGGCAGGACATCCGTTTTCCCGGAACCTGAAACCTCAGCTGAGCCTACTTCCGAAGTCTGGAGAGACTCGATTAGTTTTCCAGTAAGAAAGTCAGTATAATAAAACCCTTTTTTCGAAATGGCTTGAAGTGCTTGGTGTATATCCTCCACTTCGATATCTTTGGAAAGGTAGCCTTTTACACCCAAGCGCATCATCCTGCTTATAGCCTCGTCGGTTTCCACCATTGAAACTACAAGTACAGAGATTTTTGGCTGGTTATTTCTAAGCCAAAGCATGGTCTCAAAGCCATCCATATCAGCCATATCAATATCAAGAATGAGAATATCGGGCAGCGCTTTGGGATCAAGTTTTTTGATCATATCCTTTCCCGATTCCGCCTCAAGCACGATGAGGTAATTTTCCTTGTCTGCCAGGTCAATTAGTTTGATAAGGCCTTTTCTAAACAAATTGTGGTCATCCACGATTCCAATTTTTACGGGCGATTTACGATAGGTCATAGATATTTATTTAAAGGAATTTCAAGATTTACAGTCGTTCCACTTCCAGGAATGCTGTGGATTTTAAGCTGGGCATCGATGTGCTGTGCTCTTCCAGCAATGTTTAGCAAGCCCGTGCTTTCTTTTTCCATGGCCTGGGTGGCAGCAAGGGTGGTATCAAAGCCTTTACCATTGTCTGCAATCCTGAGAGAGATATTTTTATTGGTAAACAAAAGATCGACATTTACCTCGGTTGCATCTGAATGCTTTACAATATTATTTAGTATTTCCTGACAAAGACGATATAAGACAATTTCCTCTCCCGAAGGCAGGCGGACCGTCTCCCCTTTTTTCTCGTAATTTACCTTGTAGCGTGTGGTCTTCGCTAATCTCTGCAGCTCATTCTCAAGCTTTCTGACAAAACCGGCCTGCATGATGTGCTCAGAATTCAAAGAAACACTCAGCGTTTTAACCTCATTCATTAATTCTTTCACGAGTGCTTTGGTTTCACTAATCTGCGGGCGCATGTCCGATGAACTTTGTGCTAGTATCGCCGAAAGATTGATATTAATCAGAGAAATAAGGTGACTAAAGTTTGCATGTAATTCCTTTGCGATGTGGTCCAACGTGTGTTCCTGGATTTCCAGTTTTGACTGTAAAATTGTCCTGTTGAAAGACTCGCGCAGTTCGAGCACCTCTTGCTGATGCTGAAACCTTTTTTTTTGTTGTCGAAAAAAGAAATAGGTTAGCAGGCAGACAAAGAAAAGTATGATAGAGGTCGATACCAAAATGGTTAGAATAACCTCCTGGGAGCTGGATTCTTGCATAAAAAAGCGATAAGGTAAATGCTGTACATTGAAATATTTAGAATCAAAAGAATGTTAAATAGAGCCATAGCCAGCGGAATATTGGTACGGCTGAGATAATTGATAAAGATAAAGTAGGGTAAACTTACCGAATGCAGGAGCAAGGAACCCAGAGAGATCCAAAATAGTGGCGTACCACTGACGCGTTGCGGAACCGCCCGGTTATGTTCTTGAATAAAATATAAGCAACTGCAAAGAATGACTATGCTGCTGCCAAAGATGATATTAAAAGTATTTAACTGGGCCATTGTTTGCAAAAAAAGAATATTGATGATTCCAAAAGTAGCATAAGCGATAGCAATCCATTTCGCCCAGTACCTCAGCCACAAATTCTCCAGTGCCTTTGAAAAAAAGTACACATAGAATATATATTCAGGCAAGAAATAAAGGTTGTACAACCACAAGTTCGATTTTGAAAAGTTCCAATAAGCAGTTTGATGAAGATCAAGCTTCCACCATACTGCAGAAATTTCCAGCAGAAAACTGAAAGTCAGAAATATGGAAAACGATTTTAAGGGTCCTGCCCAGTCATTTTTTATAGACCTCCAGCTACATATCACACTGATAAACAACGGAATTAAATAAATATACTGGGCAGGATTTTTCATCCCTTAATATACATTTTCTGCACGATATTATCCTTCGCTGCCTTCATCATCGCACATAGGTGGACAAGGATTGCCCACATTGAAATCCCTTGATCTACTTTCGCCCACTGCCCTGGCCTGAAAGTCAGTTTCGTCTTCAATGGAAATATCAACGTGCCCACCATTGCGCACCCCGGGTTTGGTCATCACCATCAGCAGGCATGTTTGTCCGCTATAATTTTCCTGCTCACCGTAAGCGCCAAAATATATACGCAGGCCATCCGCGTCGGCCTTGTTCATCTCATCCAAAAGAAAAGCAATATGCTCCTTGGTATACCAAATGGATTTGGTATCGGGCTTATTCATTTCCCTGGAAAGGATTGAATGTTTGGTTTTCGCATATCTTGCTATACGCGCCTTGGTAATGGTTTTGCCTACGAAAAAAAACGGCAAGGGCTGTGCCCCATCTGATTTTAACATAATATTGATTTTAAAGATTAATTATTTGCTGCAATGATACGCCTGGCAGCCGGCGAAGTCAATAGTATCATTTCTATGGCAGCTAAAAACAGGCCGCCAGCGCCCTTTTGATCACAAATACAGGAAAAACCCTATGCCATTATAGGGTAAAACCTCTTCCTGGAGGTAAAATTGAATGGTCAATACCTGTGTTTGCCTCGGCTGTTAAATGATATCATGCACCTAGACATTACTGCAGGCGGTAAAAAGGCAAAAACAGGCTTTTCCCTTAGCGATACAGGTTTTTACCCATTAGGATTCTCTTTAGGTTTGAACCAAAATTTAATCGAGAAAAACATGGCTATTTTTACAAGTAACTACCTGAAAAACGTGTCCAGAGCCCGGACGATCAATGAGAATGTTAATCTTTCCGCCCAGCGCTCGGAGGTCCATAATACATTCGATATCTTTTTATGCCATAGTTTTCTGGACAAAGAAGAGGTTGAAGGACTTTATCTTGAACTGACTAGACGTGGACTGAAAGTGTATGTGGACTGGATTATCGATCCGCACCTCGACCGAAACAATGTCACCAAGGAAAGTGCAGAGCTGGTCAGAAAACGCCTCCGCTCTTCACGATCGTTATTGCTGGCAATGTCCCACAATGCGGAGATATCCAAATGGGTGCCTTGGGAACTCGGATATGTGGACGGTCACACGCAACGTTGTGCATTAGTACCAGTATCCAAGGATAATGTAACCCGAAGCACATTTCACAGAAGTGAGTACTTGAAGCTGTACCCTTTTATTGAAAAACCAAATGATTTGTCCACGTTCAGCGACCGCCTATTCACAGTTGAAGATACCTACAACTATGTTGACTTTCAAAGCTGGCTGACAGGGAGTGCAGTCAGATTTAATACCCGTAACTTTTTTTAATCCAAATATCATGTCAGAAAAAAAATCAATTTTTGTCGCCTTTGCCATCGAAGATATCATGCAGCGAACTTTCCTGAAAGGCCAGAGCCTTCATAACAAATGTCCATTCGAATACATTGACTATTCGGTAAAAGAGCCCTATGCTAGCGAATGGAAGGAAAAAGTCAGGGCGCGAATCAGAAGATGTGACGGGGTAATTGTGTTGGTCAGCAAAAATTCCCTGAGCTCTTCTGGGCAACAATGGGAAATCCAGTGTGCTAAGGAAGAAAAAACAGCGATCCTTGCGATATGGGCTTATTCAGATGATCGTACATTAATAAACGGCCTGTCTGTAAAGACGTGGACTTGGGATACAATAAGTAATTTTATTGACAATTTATAAGGCGCAACTATGAAAAAAATAGCTTTAATCGTAGGTATCGATTATTATAAGCATGTCTCTCCGCTTCATGGCTGCGTAAATGATGCTCATGAAGTAGATAGTATGTTGAAGCGGAACGATGGCGGGTCGATCAATTTCAATACCAAGCTGGTCACCGCTACCGGTCCATCTGAGCTTGTAAATAAAAAGGAGTTAAAAGAACTGGTAAAAATTCTTTTCACCCAGAAAGCCGATATTGCCTTGTTTTATTTTGCGGGCCACGGTCACATTGAGTCTTCTGGCGGATACCTTGTGGGCTCTGATGCAAAGGCAGGAGATGAGGGGTTTTCACTGAATGAAATTATGAAGCTGGCAAACGATTCTCCTGCTATAAATAAGATTATTATTTTAGATAGCTGTTTTTCTGGTATCGCAGGCGCTTCCATTGAAAATACAGCGATCTCCAATCTTTCAGAGGGTATGACTATACTAACGGCCTCTACCAAGGATCAATATGCGTCGGAGGAAAATGGAAGAGGTGTATTTACGTCCTTGATGGTTGATGCACTTAGTGGAAGCGCAGCAAATCTTGTGGGCCAGGTCACACCAGGAAGCATTTACGCGCACATCGATCAATCCCTGGGAAACTGGGATGAGCAGCGTCCTATATTTAAGACCAATGTTGAAAATTTTGTATGCCTAAGGGAGGTCACCCCGCCAATTTCGCTGGAGGAGTTACGCTCGATAACCGAATATTTTCCTGCTCCAGGTTTTGAATATCAGCTGGACCCCACATACGAATCCGAACTGAAAGGAAGAGAGGATGGAATGGCGGAACCGATAGAGGCTAATACAGTTATTTTTAGACGCCTTCAAAAGCTAAACAGGGTGAATCTGTTAGTGCCTGTAAATGCGCCGCACATGTGGAGCGCTGCTATGGAAAGTAAAAGCTGCAAATTAACCGCTCTAGGTGAACACTATCGCCGCTTGGTTGCAAAAGAACTCATTTAATCCAAATCGATGCAGACCATAGGTGTTACAGGCCATCAGTGTTTTGAAGGCATTTCTGATGCGTTATGGCTGAGGCAACAGCTTCAAACGAAGGTAAAAGAACTTAAGGATATTGAATTGGGCTACAGCTCTCTGGCTATTGGCGCAGACATGCTTTTCGCAGAAGTACTGTTAGCTATGAAAATTAGGCTTGTTGCAGTAATTCCCTGTATGGATTACGATATGACCTTCGGCGAGAATGATCTCATTCAATATCAATTTCTGCTCAATAACGCTGGTGAGAAGATCATACTGAACTTTTCGCAACCCGATGAGGAGGCCTTTTTTGAAGCCGGTAAATACGTCGCCAGGCATTCTGAAACCCTGTTTGTCATCTGGGACGGTCAGCCTGCTAAGGGTCTTGGCGGCACGGGAGATGTATTTAATTACGCCATGGGGCAAGGAAAGTCAATCATCCATATAAACCCATGGACAGAAGAAACAATTACATACAACTATAAACAATAGAAAATTTCAATCAAATATATAAGCAAGCATATGGAATATATAAAATCACAAATGGTATTTAAAGATTATAAATGGACCGCAAGCGCGGACCACGATAATCCCAGGTTTATCGGCGCTCAGGAACGGTCAATGCTAAACCGTTCGGAGGGATATGAAATGCTCTGGTTTATCAATAGCCTGGCCAAGACGTGGGGCTGGACGAATGTTGCATTGAGCAGCTACCAGCACTTAGAACGCATTATTAGGGAAAACGTGCCAAGTAACATCCGAACCCACAATGAAATCCGACAGTGGATTGCAAACCGTTATGAACGAATATAATTGCCGTCCCGTTAATTTCTGCTCGCGGAAATGGGATGATCAATTAATTTGACCCTTGGTGCACCAATTTTTAAGCGCCCACAAATACACTGATAATGAATATGTTATCATAATAATATTTCTGGCAAAACTGGACTTATTGCCATCGGTCTATCTGCTAACATTTGCAACTTAATTGTAAAATCAATAGGGATCCCGCTGGGGATCCCTAAAAAAAGTGTACCCATAATCGGGAATACTTTCAATATTTAAAAGTCTTTTTATTGCTTATTGAGCCTATAGTAGAAGATTTAAAAGTTAAAGGTTTTATAAAACAATTTAAAACCCGGTCAAGGTATTTCATTCCAAAAATACCTTGACCGGGTTTCTTTGAACCAAAAAACCTGACATTATAAACTTAAATAGTCACAAAACAATTGGGATCAGTTAAAATGGTTTAAGTATTTAAAAATATCGTCTTACTTTTTCCAAAAACAATCCCTTTTGGTTTTTTTGGTTTAGTATTCCAAAAACATTCCCTAACGGTTAAACGTCTGTTTTTGGTATCTAAACTAATTAACTGAAAAGACAAGCGTTTTTCATTCTTCGAAGAATATTTACCTTTCATTGGCGAATCGACCCGGAACACATTTAAATTAGCCTTTTTATGCGGTCCCTGATAAATATAAAACTCATTCCAATTGCTGTTACCATGAAAATAAACTTTTATATTAGGGTATTGTACAAGAAAATCTTCCCAGCCAGCCTGCTCTATATCAGTTGTCAGATGCTCCTCTTCAGCATTTTTTAAACCTTTGTAGTTTTCGCTCAAAAGATTTTCAAATCCTGCTCCTACTCCATTAAAATGTTTTGCCTCGCAAGTGGGTTGGTCATGGGTAAAAATAACAACAGGTGTTTTGATGGTCAAGGTATCTAAATCCTTTTTAAGCCAAATCCTTTCGGCAGAGTCGGGCCATAAATTGATAAACACAAAATGAATCCCATTTATATTTTTAACATAGTTAATTTTATCCCTTTCGTAGTTAAAACTTTCATTAGTTAAAGGTGTTGAAGGCTTCATCATTAAATTATAAATCCCCACAAAAGCTGTTGGATCTGTTTTTTGATTGGCCAATTTGCGATGCCCAATAGCATTGGAGATATCGTGATTTCCGGGTGTAATTAACAGCTCTGTTTTTACACCTTTGCTATTTGTTAACCTTAAACCTGTGATATAATCATTCTCAAACTCCTGCCACGATACACTGGCTTTTTGAATATTACCTTCCATCCGGTTGGCAATGTCGCCACCTTGTATTAAATAATCTATACCATTTACTAAACTACCTTCGTCTACGCCTCCATCTGCCGGCAATCTTAAGCCCTTAATCTTATTCAACTCACTAATCAAAGCCTGGTTCACAATATGTCCGGAAACGTTTTTGTTTCCCCTAAAATTTTCTCTACTGATACCAAAATGCGCGTCGGAAGTATAAATAAAAGTTACAACCTCCGAATCACTTTTAATTTGAGAAAATACCTCAGCATTACCAATTAAGAAACTAACTACAAAAGTTAGCATCGTTATTATATACTTTTTGCAAAGAAAAACTTTCATTTTTTCAGATTTGAAACTGTTTAAAATATGAGCTTATAATATTTGCACTCAATTAACAAGACCTTAAGGTTTAAACAGAATTTTTATTTTAAAATTAAAATAGCTTTTTTAATGGTGATTACCCGAACCATCAATTTGATAAGCACCAATATCTTTACCCGGAGGAGTAATTTCTGTTGCACCAAATTTAGGGTCAATAGGTACATCGGCTTTGGCGGTAAAACCTGTAAATCCTTTACCTACACAAGGAGACGTTAATTTTAAAGCAAAATTATAATTACCCACCACATTTATATCGGCCACATTTATACCTGTTGGCAAAGGAACGGGGCCATTGATAAACTGCGGATTGTTGGCACCCAAAATACTAGTATTAGCCACATAGGTATCGCCCGCTTTCCATCCGACAGGCAAAAAAATCGCTGGATTAGGTATATCAGTTGGCTGCGCTTCGCTAATTGCAGTGCTAATTGCCAATGAAGGGTAAATTTGATTGGCGACCGAAGCCAGATCGGCATAAGTAAAATTATAACCGTATTTTAAATTAGCCAAATCGGCAATTGGATTTTGCACCACGCGCAAACCAAACTTACAGTTAACCATTAAATTGTTATAGGCCATACCGCCAGCGTCCTGTTCAAAATTAATAGAGCCACCCCGGCCGGCAGCCTGCCTTCTGTAACCACAATTTACAATCGTGTTGTTGTACATTCTAACGTTAGAACTTGGCACACCTACTGCAGCGCCAGAATTAGAAAGTTTAGGTCCGTTGGTTGCAATACCGATACATAAGTTATAAGCAAAATCGCCAATAGTACCTGCTTTGGCATTTAGAGCTTCGCCACCAGTGGCACCACATTTTTCGAATGTATTTCGCATAATGGCAATTTTACCACCCAAAGTACGGATTGGATCATCAACACTGCCGTAAATCCACGAATCTTCGAACACAAAGATCCCTGCCGGATTTTGGAATAAAATTGGATATGGGCTTTTCGAAATGGTAGCAACAGTTCCGCTTGGTGTAGCACCGCCAAATTCGATGTGTGTCCACTTAATAATCATTTTCTGACAGGTTGGCCCAGCCATTATACCCGTCCACTTACCAGTATAAGCCGGATCTTTACTGGGATCGGAGCCTATAGCATCGGTTTTAGTAACCCCCAGCATGGTAAAGTAATTGGGTTTTTCTTTAGTACCCAGGCAAATTAAAGTACCCTGAACACCAATACCATAATTGCCGTTAAAATTAACTGTAACACCTTCCTGAATGGTCAAAGTATCATTTTTACCCACAATTAAATTACCGCAAACATTATAAGTTTTACCAGCCAACATTGTGCCTTTTACAGCAAGATCTGTTTTTCCTGGTTCGGGACTTAAACAGCCAACATCGCTAATTGGCGAAGCTACTATAACTTCGGCTTCTGACAGGTTTTTATGGTCAGCACTTTTTTTGCAGGCATAAAAAATAGCGCACAGCAATACAAAAGCGAGGATTAAATGTATTTTCGTTTTCATAATATTATAATTTGTAGCGTAAGCCTAATAAGAAACTTGGTTTAAAAAAGTCTTTCTGAACAATGATTTTATTGTCAGGATCGCTTTGCAGGTTTAAAGGCCTTGATCCAGGAGCTTGTAAATAACTATTGTAAGATTGGTGGATTTCTAAAATAAAAGGGGCATTGGTTAAATTATTGGCCTTACCATACACAGAAAAAGCTTTACTTAATTTTTTCTCAATCGAAAAATCCAGTTGCTGGGTTGGAGCCTGCCAATAATCGAGCCCGTAATAAGGGCTAACCAAAGAGATGCGTCTACCAGTATAAACAAAGGCGGCCTGAACATCCAATCCGATTTCCGGGTTTTTATATAATAACGATAAATTACCAACGTGCTCCGATTGCCCTTGAAGTGGCCTTGTTTCAGATAAGATCTCGCTTACAATCTGTCCGGCATCATTTCTATAAACCTGCAATTTATCAGATGTTATTTTAGATTTAGTGAAAGTATAGTTAGCCATTATACCAAACGGACCAACATACTTTGTAAATACTGCTTCCAGACCGTAATTGGTTGCTGCACCAAAATTCTGTGGCAAAAGCATCAGTTCGGTAATGCCAATTTTAGTGGCCACCAAAGAATTTCTTCCTGTTGCTGCGAATTCAATTGGATCTTGAATTTGTTTATAAAATGCGCCCAGCAATACCTGATCAGCATTTTTTGCAGAAAACAGTTCATATTTTAAATCGAAATTATCAGCAGTTGAATGGTTTAAACCCGCCGGATTACCTGATTCTTTAAATACTTCTCCCTGCTGCCCGTCGGGAATTAGCTCTGCAAATGCCGGTCTGGCTAAAGCCCGGTAATAGGATAGCCTAAAATTCTGATCTTGGTTTAAGCTATACTTAAAAATTGCACTTGGCAGGAAATCGGTATACCAAATTTTACCGCTTTTAAAAGGTACAGAAGTAGGCAACTGCGTATCATAGTTTTGATCTGTATGCTCTATCCTTAAACCTCCTAAGGCTTCTAAGCGTGGGGTAAGTAGCCATTTACCTTGAATATAACCGGCAATAATATTCTCTTTAATGGTATAATTATTTCCACTTTCAGTAGAAAACAGCGCATCATCTGGCGTTTTAAAATTGAAAATGGCATTGTCAATTCCCGTATATACTTCGCCAACCAATGGCGACAAACTATAAGAATTATAATAATTTCCACGGGCTTTATTCCTTTCTACACCACCAGTTTTCAATTCAAATTTCCGGTTTAAAAGCTCAAAATTATTGGTAAAGTTTACATAAGCAGAATAATCGCGATCATCATTATGTGCCCAGGTTCTTTTCATTGGCTGTAATTTGTAATCACTCTTTGTAGCTGAGGAAGAAATGGGATACTCGTAGGTAAACTCTGCCTGATCAGGAATATGGTTATTCGCATCGGCATAAGCCAGAGACCAGTCTAACCTGCTATTTTTAGCCAATTGATGATTACCCTGAAGGGTAGAATTATAGATAGACTGATATTGCCACCTGCTTCTGCTAATGGCATCTACTAACGAGTTTAATGCAATGGTATCGCTGATTAAGCGGGTTTGATAATCATCTAACCGAACAAATACGTTAACTAAAGAAAGTTTATTTCTATCGTTTATTTTATAATCAAACTTATCGGTTACACCCAAACGTTTAATTTGTTGAGAATAGGAACGATCTTGCAATTCGATAAATTGGGGAACATTGTTAACAGCAGGTTGCGCATTGGGCAGAAAAAATGTCGAATTGTTACCTGTAAAGCTATTTTGATAGCTACCAGAAACAATAACACCAAACTTGTTATCTTTTCCAAAACGGGTACCGATAGCCAAACCTATATTCGTATTGATCGGGTTATCCCTTTTCCTATCGAACCTTAAATTATTTAGGGGAAAATCGGCTGGGGTAGCTCTGTAATTTACGCCATTTACTTCACTAGGTGCTTGTTTTGCAATGATAGTGGCATCGAAACCGACAAATGGACGATTGTGAAAAACGGTATTATAACCCTGATTAAAATTTACGTTAAACAGCGTTTTATTCGGTGCATCTTTCATCACCAAATTTATGGTTCCACCAATGGCATCACCTTCCATAGCAGGAATTAAGGTTTTACTTACTTCAACTCTTTCTAATAATTCTGCAGGAAATAAATCCAAAGGTATAAACCGGTTCTTGTTATCCGGACTCGGAATTTTGACTCCATTCACCAGGGTATTGATGTAACGTTTTTCCATACCCCTGATAATTGGATACCGACCTTCACCGGATGAACTTCGCTCTATTGTTACTCCAGAAACCCTTTGCATTACATTGGCTACTGTGATATCGGGTGAAAGTTCTATGTTTTTGGCCGAAATAATATTGACCAATTGATTGGCATTTTTTTCGAGTGTCCTGGATCTTTTATCACCTGATTGCTCTTCGCCGGCAACATTAATGGTATTGAGCTCTTCAACACTTGATTCGAGCTCTACATTTAAATTAAGGCTTTGATTTTGCTTAAGGCTAATGTTTAGCTTTTTAGTTTTATAGGAAACGTAATGTATTTCTAAAACATAATCACCAGATTTTAAATTTTTTAACTGGTAGTTACCATCCAATTGTACAAAAACAGCCTTCCCATTGTCTTTTAAAAAAACTGAGGCACCAATTACAGGTTCTTTGGTAACAATATCTGTAACCTTACCCCTTATGGTTTGGGCATAGCCATTTGAGGCAAACAGCATAAACAAAAATAACAGCAATAAACTGCCGAGATGATAAAGGTATTTCATAAGCCTTTTTTATTTTTTTTACAAAGAGAGCTTATGAAATCTGTAGTAATTCTGATTTTCAGAACTACTACAAAAAGATTAATTTATTGATAATAAGAAATTAACATACAGACAGGCATTTGAACGAGGAGCTAATATCCCATTACTTCATTTTCGTTTGTAAAATTGGTAATGAAAGCAAAATCATCAACAGGAGAATTTACAGAAAATCTTAGGCTAGCCAGTTTAGACCAATTGTTTTTTATACCTTTTGCTGAAAATATATCTAAACCACCCATTCCAGGTAGTCCCCTACTGGAGTAATATAAAGTACCATCTGCTGCAATGTTAAGGGACATTTCGTCCTGACTGGTATTAACTCCTGAACTCGCACTCTGAGGTTTCCCCCAACTACCATCGCTTTGCAACTGGCAATACCAGATATCTGTCATAAAAGATAACCGGTAAAACACCGAGTGACTATCGAAAAGAATGTATGCGTTCCACCTATGAGTATTAAAAGGAACAATTTAGGTAATTGCTCGGCAGTCAAATTCGTGTACAGTTTGGTCCGAAACGGACTGCCAAGTTTCGGATTCTTCCCCAATTTTGGTGGTTTTAGTTGCTAAATGCTTGAATGCATCTAATGAAAGTATTGGATATGATGCTCTAAATGCAGCTATCATGTCACACCTAGATTAATAACCATTCATTTTTAACCCGAAAAAGAAATTTACCCTGTTAAACAATTATTCCCCAAAATTTGAGGACTTGAGCATCGTTAAAAACTTTTGTTGCACTCATAAGCTAAATTATTGACCACCAAAATTGGGGAAGAACCAGTTTCGTTGAAATACACAATATGATGTACCGCCCTGAATTTACTTGTCGTTTGGTCTAATACGGGTTTTGCTTTAAATAACTACTGGTTTGGCAAATTCAACTAATACAATCAATAGAGATCTTAAAATCGAATCCGATACCTCCTTCCTTTCTCTGTATCAAGTGTTTTAAAACTTGTTCTATACCTCAATCGGCAACTTCCTCCCTGTTTAGCAAATATCTCAAGGAATATGAGTTTCCCGGTTTGCCACTTTGCACTAATTTCGAAACCACCACGAGCAACCAGCCCCGAAAAACTGCCATCAGGCCACTCTAGCGGTAAGGCAGGTAATAGTTCGATATATCCTTGATGACTCTGCACCAACATCTCGGCAATGCCTGCCCCTCCGCCATAATTTCCATCAATTTGAAATGGCGATGCACATAAAAGATTAGGATAAGTACCTCCTTCTCCGGCTTTCAGCATGCTGGCCGGGCGGAATAGCTTCTTTAACGCCTCGTATGCCAATTCACTTTTCCCCAATCGTGCCCATAAATTTATCCTCCATGCTAAAGCCCAGCCCTGGCCTTCGTTCGTTCGCATTTCTAAAGTCTTTTTAACAGCTTCAACCAATTTAGGGGTCCGATCTAATGTTATACTACTACCAGGGTATGCAGCAAATAAATGCGAAACATGGCGATGGGTAGGTTCTTCATCTTTCCAGTCGTGATACCATTCCTGCAAATTACCCCCTTGCCAATTTGATAGGCATAAAGTTTGGCTAAGGCAATTTTTACGCTCAACTGCATAGCTGTGTCTTTATTAAGTATGGTAGCAGCCTGTAAAAAATCAGCAAACAGCTCGCGGATTATAGCTAAATCAGCAGTTGCACCATATAGCGTTTGCCCTTTATAGCCTTTATCGGTTACATAAATGTTCTCCGGAGAGATGGTCGGAGCAGTAACTAGGTTTCCATTGTTATCTGAAACTAAGAAATCCATGCAAAATTGCACTGCACCTTTCATCAATGGATAGGCTAGTTTTTCTAAGTAAATTTTATCATGGGTAAATGCGTAATGCTCCCAAAGATGGGTAGACAGCCAATTACCTCCCATCGACCAGGTAGACCAGATGGGGATACCTTTACCAAATGCGCCAACCGGATTGCTCATTGCCCATATATCACTATTGTGATGGGCCACCCATCCGCTGGCATTATAATAATTTTTAGCTGTAACGGTTCCTGTTTTGGCTAGGCTGGCAATAAAATCGAACAAAGGTTGGTGCATTTCCGGCAAATTTCCGGTCTCAGCTCCCCAATAATTCATTTGTAAATTGATATTGGTGGTATAATTGCTAGCCCATGGTGGTCTAATGGCTTCGTTCCATATGCCTTGTAAATTATTGGGTACACCACCCGGCCTCGATGAGCTTAGAAGTAGATACCTACTGTATTGATAGTAAAGAGCAATTAAACCATTATCACTCTTATCTACTGTAAATTTGTTTAAACGAGCTGCCGTGTTTAAATTCCCCGCTCCACTGTAACCTAAATTAAGTTTCACACGGTTAAAGTATTTACGAAAATCTTTGGTGTGTTGTAATAAAATCCCTGTATAGGTTTGCTGTTGTGCTTTTGTAAGGTAAGTTTGTGCAATAGCTTTTTCATCCTTTCCATCAGTGGCAGGATTTTTATCCGGACCATTGTAACTGGTAGCAATAGATAGAAGTAAAACAGCCTCGGTAGCGTTTGATATGATTAAACTGGTATCGCCAGTTTTCTGCATTCCGTCGGTTTTTAACACTTTCAATAAGGCCGTAAACCTCATTGTATTTTCATCATCGAAAACAATGGTACTCGGAAGGTGCGAACGGAAATCTTTCTCTTTATGTGATAAAGACCTACCATTAAGACTAAGTACTTGATTGCTAACTAATGATTTGGCCTTTAGTAAAGAATTGAAACGGCAGGCAAAGTCTAACTTGTTTTTTCCTTTGGCAGTTATTCTAATTACAATTAGCCGATTGGGATGAGAGGCAAAAACCTCTCGCGTATAAACAGTTTCATCACTTGTAAATACGGTTTTGGCAATTGCATTTTGAATATCTAGTTCTCGACGGTAGGCGCTAACATCCTTAATATTTTTAAAATCAAGAAATAAGTTCCCAAGTGGCGCATATGATTCGCTATAGCTGCCCTGCATAAACCGCATAAGCGAATCAGCCTTTTTGTAGTTTTCTTGAAATAGTGCTTCTCTAATCAGGCCTAAATAATTCTTTGCATTCGGGTTCATGTTTGGATCAACCGGTGCACCACCCCACAAGGTCGATTCATTTAATGATAACCTTTCGGTTTGGGTTCCACCATATACCATGGCGCCCAAACTACCGTTTCCAAGTGGAAGCGCATCTACAAACTTTTCTGCAGGTTGGGTGTACCATAATTTTAAATCCTGCTGTTGTGCAAAGCAAGCTGAAGATATAAACAACAGAAAAAGACAGATGTAAGTTTTAAATGAGTTAAACATTTGTTTTTAGCTTAAAGTTAATATTAATTGCCCGCAGCATGGTCTTTTAAAAAAGCATTACCTGTCCAGGCTTTCTGTGATGTCCATAGTCCGGCAGGGGCTGTCCAGAATGTATTATCGGCCGGTAATCCCAGTGGTAAAAAACCAAGAGTTGCCATATAAAGGCTTCCTGTGCAGGTGTAAGGATCGGCAATTTCTGGTTGGTGACCATTAAAGCCCAGCACTAACCAGCCTTGTTCATCAAAATTCTGGTTGCCCGCGTACATATTTTGAAATACTTTTGTTAGTGCACACCTTACCTGTGCCGGACTTAATTCATTTGGTAACTTCTCATCTAACGCTACCTGCGCCAGGGTTTGAAAAGCAGCTGTACGATAAGTTACACTTCTACCTATAGGAGGGTATTCGCCGGTTGAGGAAATCATCCGTTCGGTAATTTGAGCATAACGTACAGCCCGGTTAGTTACCTTAAACAATTGTGCTTCAGCCATTTTTTTCTTGGCTACCATCACTTTTAAAATATCCATCATCATGGGGTGGATAACGTAAGCATTGTAATAATCTGTACTGAAACTAGCTCCGTCAGAATACCATCCGTCTCCAACATACCACTCATTTAGCTTGTTAATAGCAGTCATGGTACGATAAGGTTCATACTCCTCCCCCACGCTCAATAGCCAGGCCTCTTCAATAGCCTGAAACAAAAGCCAGTTGTTGTATGCGCCGGTTCTGTTTCTTAACGACTTAACTTCTGCTATGTACCTTTTCTGAGTGGTTTCATTTAATGCTTTCCAAACATTAGGCGCTCGTAAAAAGCCTTGTACAACATAGGCTGCATCTACAATTGGTTGTGCATCTGTTCTGAAGTTAATGTAATCGGCACTTAGCGGATCTACAGCATTAGTTAAAGCCTGGATTGTCTCTGACTTAAATCTTGCCCTTAATTTTCCTTCTTCCGTATCATCATCAGGCAGGTTTAACCATGGGGCAATGCCCGCAAAGGTCCGGCCTAAAGCTTCGGTATAACCAACTTCTTTTACATTATTATAGTAATGAGGGGCTACTTCAGTAGCCATATTTTTTTTCAGGGTATTATTAGCCAGGTTATGGATAACGGGGTAAGCTATTTTATACAATGTTTTTACCCAAAAGGCCCTGTCCTGTACCCCCGTGGCTACCGCATTTGTTTTCGTTTTCTTCCCTGATTGGGCACGGCTGGCAAAATTTGTTACTAAAAACGTAACTCCTATTAAAAAGGCATATTTAAAGTTGTTCATACCTGATATTGTTATTTAGTATTGATTTCGAAAAATTGATTGGTTCCGGCGTTAAGGCTTGCGTTGAAGTGTATTCCGGTTATCTTTTCTCCTTCATAACTTGTATTTAAAGGTACAATTTCACCAGTAGCAGCATTTCTTACTATTAACTGGCTAGCTTCTTTTACCTTTAACTTCTTTACAATACGAGGCCAGGCCACTTTTATGGTTTGCTCGGCTTGGGTTGAAGCCCCATTATAGGCTTCAGCAATGAGGCCATTATCCTGCGTTAATGAAAGACGAAACATTTCGCTCCCTGCCAGGAGAAACGCACCAACACCAAAAACATCAGTATCTTCATAGCCTACCTTATCTGGTGCAGCTCCCTGGGCCTGTACAAAGCCCAGCTTCCCGTCAGGGTGTACAGCAGATTTTAATGCATCCCAGGCCTTTGAAACAACAGGCTTATATTTTTTAGCGGGGATAATTCTGTTATTTATTCCCCAAGCCATTGCATAACAAATAAATCCCGTTCCGCTTGTCTCTTTGGTAGGATAACTCTCGGGATCGAGCAGGCTGGCATGCCAGCTTCCATCTGCCTGCTGCAATGAAGCTAATTTACTGGCCATATTTGTAAACAGTTTCAATAACTTATTGCGCTGAGGATGATTTTCGGGCGTTACAGACAGCAAGCGTGCTAAACCTCCAATCACCCATCCGTTACCTCTGCTCCAGAAAACCTTAGCTCCGTTTTTCTCTTTTTTATTAAAATAACGGCTATCTCTGTAAAAAAGATATTCGTCTTTATCATATAGGTAGGCGGTAGATTTCCACCAAAGTTCGATTGATTTGTTGAGATATTTTGCATCTCCTGTTGCCTGTGTTAAATAGCCCAATGCTGGCGGCCCCATAAACATGGCATCACACCAGGCCCATTCGCGGGTGTAAATATTATTTTTCCATTCTAAACTTTCTAAATGCGGTAAAGTAACAATGGTATCGGCCAGGGCTTTAAACTTTCGGATATATTCGGGATTTTTATAAACTGTATACAGCTGCGAATAAAGCTGGCCAACACAATAGTCATCGGCAAAATAACGGTAACTTCCCGTATCCCATTTATTATCCGCACCAACCCTTTTTAATTTGTTATAATATTGTTCGTCATTGGCTAGTTTAGCCCAGGCCATCATGCCTGCATACATCGCGCCACTGGTCCAGTCTTTTTTCGGGTTTTTCCATCCCTGGGTTTCCAAATTTTGCCATTGCCAATCCGCCACTTTTTTCATTTGATAGCAAATAGAGTCGTCAGCTAATAGTTTACGTTTACCGCTGGATTTTGTTTGTGCCAACAAATTAATTTGGGTAAAAAAGAGCAGTCCAAATAGGATTTTTTTCATTGTGTGTTTTTAAGTATTAAAAAAAGGAATGACAGGCAAAAATTAATGCCCATCATTCCTTAGCATTATAAGATTTTATCAAAAAGTAGCGGTTTTTCGAGGCCCGGCATCAGATACCGCTAAAATTTATGCCTTATTCATTTATCGTTCTTATTAGTTTTTATAAATCCCGAGTTCTGCAATACATGATTTATTAGGTTCTGCAGTGTCATAATTCGACTTTACCAGCACCTTAAAATACCTGAACGTTTTTGTCGAATCAAATGCCAGTTTAGATGCCGTTTTAACATTTGGCACCACATAGTTCCCGGTCGATTCCCAATTTATATTATCGGTACTGATCAACACTTCAACGTTTTTTACCATTCTGTAAACATCCTGACGTTGGTTAATTGTAAGTCCATCCGCCTGTAATTGCTTGTTCATATCAATAATCAGATAATGTGGTAAAATTGCTGCAGGCTGCGAAAATTTGGCAAACCAAAAGGTGCTTAAGTTATCATCAATTACTTTTAAGCCTTCGTAAGTCGCTTCTTCCGAACTTACATTAATTACCCTCCAAGCAGATTTATCCGGTCCCGGGGTTATATTAATAACAGGAAGGTTGTTCAAAAAGTTAAAATCATACGTTGTATTTGTAACTACCCCATTTTCATGAATCAGTTTTACTTTCAATTCAGCTGGATTATTTGCTTTATAGGTATTATTCATTTCAGTCATTGGTAATTCCACATAAAAACTATCCGTACCAATTACATCAGAACGCCAGGTAACCGCGTTATAATCTTTATTCACTCCTACACCTTCATTATTATAATTAGGATCCAGGTAATAGGTAACATTAGTAACCGCAACGTTGCTGGTAAATCTGCCTGAAGCAATAATGGCTCCTTTAGTAGCTGAGTAGGAAGCATACATTCTCTTAATACCAGCTGTTACAGCACCATAGTAAGTAATGGGCGATTGCTTTTGAAAAATCTGGTTGGTATTTAAAATAGCACAATCTGCTTCGGTTAAAAATGTAGGCGACTTACCATAAGTTCCATTACCACTCCCCATTAAAGAAGTACCATAATTGGGGTCATTTATTCTCGATTCCCGCTGCCTGTTGTGTGGTAAATTTAAACCATGCCCCAGCTCGTGTGCTAAACCACCCTGGCCGCCCAACACCACCCCATCCTCTCCTTTATCTGGCCAGAAACAATACTTGCCATAGCCAACATAAGGATTGTCTATTTTATTATCCGGACTGATAATTAAGGTATGTTCGCCGGATTTCTCTCCTGGATGAGCAGTGAAGTAAGCCTCTACTTCCGTAATAATACCTGTTAAGTTAGCGTTTGTATACTTATCGGCTGTTAGCTTGGCAGGTATAGTTACAATTTTAATTCTGGTTTTGTTTAGTTTGGTTAATAAACCAAAAGTTTTAAATCCGTAACCATTTGCCTGCATCTGGTCACCATAAAATTTAGCTAATTTGAGCAAAATTTCACTTAACCTGCGTTCATATTCAGGTTTTGCCGGATTATCGGTTGGCACAAAGTACACTACATTTAAGTTATAAGTATGATCGCTTGTAAAACCTGTGTCAACCACTGCGACAGGAGTTGATGTTTCAACAATTTCTACTGGAACGTTTTTTGTACAAGCCGCAAAAAAAAGCGGCAGGCACAACCATAGGAATGTTTTTTTCATTTTGGGTACATTAATAGGTTGATTATATTGATTTACTATAAGGCTTTACCAGCCTGGGTTTTGATTCTGACGACCAATGCCCGTATTTGCATCTACTTCGTTTTGTGGTATAGGGTATAGATACATTTTAGGAAGGAACACCTTGTTTTCGATCAGGGAAGAAGTATAAGTGGTAGCGGTTCCATCCCTGCTTACTCTTATTCCACGCAAAGGTGCACCCAATGTAGTTTCTCCAATTTTCCACCTGCGTACATCCCAAGGGCGGTGACCTTCAAAAGCCAGCTCAATCCTTCTCTCGTTGCGTATCCGCTCCCGCATTTGCGCCTGAGACAAACCCGCAGGTAATACCGGCATCCCTACCCTTGTTCTGATAGCGTTGACTGCGGCGTATACCGATACATCTGCACCAACAGTTTCATTACGGGCCTCGGCATAGTTCAACAGCATTTCTGGCAAGCGGAAAAATATCCAAAAATGGCGGGAAGTCTGGCTATTGGTTAAGTTGAGTGCCGGATCGAGGAATTTTTTAAGGTAATAGCCGGTTACGGTACCATTGGTCTTATCTGGTCCATCCGCGCCCCCGCGGGTAACATCAATCACCCGTCCGTTATAAGTTAAACCATCACGTAAAATAGTAGCATCCAATCTTGGGTCGCGGTTTAAGTAAGGCTGTAAAGGGTCATATCCCGAGCCTGCCTCGCTAATCGGCTTACCAGTTGTTTTCATTTCAAATGCATCCACTAGGTTTTGTGAAGGTCCTACTCCCCCACTTCCCTATCAAAGCCTACGGCATAATTTCTCAACTCCAGATAATTCTGGTTCGATTCGTTCTGTACCCAGATCATTTCCTTGTTTGCATAAGGATTTCCCCGGAAATTGGCTTCGTAATTGGCCATGTTGTTACTGATTGCCGTAAGCGAAAAAGGGGCAGTACCATTAGCAAAAGGTAAGGCTGCTGCTGCTGCAGCTTCCCATTTCGAGGCATCATTTGAAGGATTATTCAGCGGGCTGGCAGCGTAAAGCAATACCCTTGCCTTTAAAGCCTGTGCCGACCATTTTGTGGCCCTTCCATAATAGTTTTGAACATTTGATGCAGTATAATCAACCGGTAAACGGTTAAAGGCAGAATCGCAATCTTTTAAAATGAGTTTTACACCATCGTCATAACTGGCCCTCGGAGTATTTGCATCTTCTCCTACATTAATTGTTTTGGTAAGCAAAGGAACACCGCCATATCTCTTAATCAGCTCGGCATAAAAGTAGGCTCTTAAAAAATATACTTCACCAATCAGGCGTTGCTTCTGTACCTCAGCCGTGATGTTGTTGATAATGATTGGTGCACCATGATCTACGGTATTTACCTGGCCTATCTGCTCAAAGAATTTATTGCATTTGCGGATACCTGTGTAATAATAGTTCCATAAATTATCGGGGTTATTATCTGCGCTCCAGGCACCGGTACCAAACCGCTGTACCTCTGCAGAGAGGTTGTTATGCTTGGCATCATCGGTAGCTGTTTCTATAAAAGTGGTACTCGAAGTGGCACTAAAACCACTTTGCAGCGTAGCACCATAAATATCGTTTACAAACTCTGTTACATAATTGATTTCTGTAAAAATCAGTTTTTCTGGTACCAGAATTTCAGGTGGGCTGTCCAGCAAGCTTTTTTTACAAGAAAGCAGCATTGCGAAAGCACAGATCAGGATAAGAATACTTTTTTTCATTACAATATATTTTTATTGATGTATGGTCAATTGACCATCATGATTAAAACAAAAATTAAAAGGTGAACTGTCCACCTACATTCACAATACGCATACGTGGGTAATTTCC
Source organism: Pedobacter sp. HDW13 (assembly GCF_011303555.1). Lineage (NCBI taxonomy): Bacteria > Pseudomonadati > Bacteroidota > Sphingobacteriia > Sphingobacteriales > Sphingobacteriaceae > Pedobacter > Pedobacter sp. HDW13. The sequence continues at coordinate 541,357 of NZ_CP049868.1, forward strand.
GATTCCTGCACCCGACATTTCCGGGTCCATCCATTTTACCGGTAGTTTATCCATGATAAAGAGGTTTGAGCCATTGACGAAAATTCGCATGTTATCAATCACTACTTTCCCTTTATTGCGGATTGCGGTAGAAAATCCTACTTCTACATTTTTCAATTTCAGGTAGTCGCTTTTATAGATCCAGAAATCCGAGGCCTGATAATTAAGTGCGTTGTTTACCACAGAGAGACGAGGAAAATCTGCCATTCCAGCTGTTTCCGGTGTCCAGCGGTTTAACACGAATGTGCTGGGTTTAGCACCGCCCTGGAATCCCTGTGTGCTTACATTGCGTACATCTACCACACCACCTGCAGCTCCCTGAAGTAGGAAAGAAAGGTCGAAATTAGCATAGCGGAAACCTCCACGGATACCATAAAAGTATTTAGGCAAGCTGCTTCCCAGATACGTCTGGTCATACACATCAATCAGATTGTCGCCATTCTGATCTTTGTATTTCATATCACCGGCTTTAACCGTACCAAATAATGGTAATGGAATGGTTTTATTTGCCGCAGGCATAGCGAGTTCGTTGTTGATCTTTGTGGCTTCGGCTACCGTGTAAAAACCTTCACTGATCATTCCAAATACACTACTTGTTGGTCGGCCGGTTCTTTTCAGATAATCGTAGGGACGAAAAACTTCGTTGTTAAATACCAGTGTATTTTCTGTCCATGATCCGAGGAGGGCAATAGAGAAACCAATTTTGTTCTTTTCATAATGGTAAGAAAGTTCCCCCTCCAGGCCTTTATTATCCATAATACCCTGATTGTAAGGTGCAGTAGCAATCCCCATTGTTCCTGAAATAATTGGCGTGGTTAAGATATCTGTTCTTTTCTCTTTGAACATATCCACCGACAACCTGAAGTGCTCTTTTAAAAAGTAAAGGTCGAAACCTACATTGGCCTGCCTTAAAGTCTCCCAGGTAACATCTGGGTTGGCCAGTCTGGCCTGCGTTCTTCCACCTAAACTAGCCGGGTTATTGCCAAATACATAGCTGGCACCGCCTGTATAAAAATTCTGGTACAGAAAACGCTGTGTTCCGGCTCCGGTAATATCGGCATTGCCGGTATAGCCAAATGAACCCCTGATTTTCAAGTAAGTGATAAAACTCTGATTTTTCATAAAAGCCTCTTCCGAAACGATCCATCCAGCAGAGAAAGTAGGAAAGAAGCCAAAACGTTTACCTTCAGGTAAATTTTCTGAACCACTGTAAGATCCATTAAATTCGAAAAGGTAACGCTGATCAAACACATAACTCAACCGTGAGGCAAATCCCTGCGAAGCGTATGGAAAATCAAAACCGTTTCCATTCTCGTAACTCTGGTTGTAATTAAGAAAACCTTCTACCCTGTGTTTTCCAAATTCGCGCTGGTAAGCCACATTGGTATAAAAAGTTGTCCGTCTATCTTGATCATTAGATCTTGATACCACATTAAGCAAACCTTCGGTCCCAAAACTCTTATAGGTATTATCGGGCTGTAACTGATAAACGGCAAATGTTTTGGTACGCCCGCCATTGGTATAAAAATAATTATCGAAAGCGAAGGCACTATTGATGGAAAGTCCTGGCGTAATCATATCCAGTTCATGCTTTAATTTAATGGTTCCAAGGAAATTGCGCCTAAACTCTGTAGCATAACCTGTGCTGGTTAGCAAACCATAAGGGTTATTCTGAAACTGTGAAGTACCACCAATTTTATCGTCAGGATATTTTACCGGAAATTCATTACCTGGAGAGCTAGAAATTGCATTAAAAATTGTACCAGTACCAGTCCCCGGATAATTTCTATCTTCTAATCGTCCTGAAAGATCAAGGGAAAGCAATAACCGCTTAGTTGCCTGAAAATCGAGGTTTGTTCTAAAGTTATAACGTTTAAAATCGATGTTGTTAGTAAAACCAAACTGCTCTTTGTTTACATCGCCATTTTTAAAAATGCCGCCCTGGTGCAGGTACCCCATCATCACATAATATCTAAAATCGTTGGTCCCACCCCTAAACATCAGGTTGTAACGCGATTGACTGGTGGTTTTCTTTAGCATTTCATCATTCCAGTTTACGTCTGGATTACGCATCTGGTCTCTGCTCGGATTGTTATAGGCATCGATCTGTGCTTGCGAATATTTTGCAGGAAGGCCATCGTTAATTGCGCCTTCGTTATAAAGCTGCATGTATTGCTGTGCGCCCAAAAAATCCGGCGAAGCTCCGGTATACTGCAATCCGCTTTGTGCCACAAAAGAAACTTCGCTGGTATTGGCCAGTCCTCTTTTTGTGGTGGCCAAAATGGAACGCCCTGCCCCCTTATGCCAAAAGCTCCGTTTGCCGCATTATCTTTTAAAATGGTAACCGTTTCCAGTTCCAATGGATCTATCTGCTGGATATCTCTCTCTATTCCATCTACATAGATTAAGGGTGAAAGGGAGTTGTAAGAACTAAAGCCTCTGATATTAAAAACAGCGCCGTCATATCCGGGTTCACTGCTGCCCTGTCTGGCAACCAATCCGGCAAGGTTTCCGCCCAAAAGATTGGAAGAGTTCGGTTCCGGATTTTTCGACAGCTGCGCACCGCTAACCGTTGATACTGCAGCAGTACTGTATTTCTTATTCTGGCTCATCCACGGCAGCTCGATACTGCCTTCCCAAGGTTTTAAGGCATCGAGTGTGATGGACATTTGATCAGTTTTTGTACTTACAGCAGCATTTTTAGTCAGGTAATTTGCTGCGCGTATCGCAATACTATCAGTATTGTTCAATACAAGCAATACTTCCCCTTTTACGTTGGTAATGTCTTTTTTTCCTGAAGAATAAACCTTGATCCCAGCACCGGCTACTGGGTTTCTATTCTGATCAACTATGGTAATCCGGATTTTCTGTTGTGCCTGTGCATGTATAACGCAAACACAACTTAAAAATAGTACCGTGATAATTTTCAAACAACGCATGTATAATATATTAAGTCTGATAAATTCTGATTATTAATGAGGTTACGGATAGTTAAAACCATCCTGGATTTTGCTTCAGCTCTGGTGATTTAAAGATTTCTACCTCAGGTATTGGATAGAGGTAAAATCTTTTCAGAAAACTTCGTTTTTCGAATGCTGTACGGCTATAGCTAAAAGTTCCGTTGGCATTTTTATTGATTTTAAATCCATAAAAAGAACCTGCATCCAAACTTTCAGCCATTAGCCAGCGGCGCTCATCGAAAAGGTTTGTTTCTTCGAAAGCAAATTCCAGTATCCGTTCCTTTTTTAACTTTGCGGCAAAATCCGCTTGATTTAAACCAGTTGGAAATGCGGGCATACCTGCTCTTGTACGTACCAGGTTAACATAGGTGTATGAATTGGCATTAGGACCACCTTCAAATTCGTTCTGTGCCTCCGCATAATTCAGGTAAAGTTCTGCCAGCCTGTAAAATATAAAGCGGGCTGCTCCCTGGTTCTGTGCGGTTGCACCCACATATTTTTTTTGCAACATACCGGTAATGGTCCGGTCTCCGTTGTAATCTTGCCCGCCGTTAATAAATGGCTCAAATGTTCTTCCGGCCCAGGCTACACCATTGGTTAAAATGGTTTGTAATAAACGGGGATCGCGGTTTTTATAAGGATCCTGCTCATTATATCCTGATGTTGGATCGGAAATAGGCTTTCCATTAACCATATCGTACATATCTACCAGATTTAATGTTGGATTGGATTGGGATGGCCCAGCCACCTGGTTTGCATGAGAGAAGATTACTTCTTTATTATTGGCATTACCCCTTACATTGATAAACATATCGCCATAATTACTATAAAGCTGATATTTGATCGCTTCTGCAGCATTGGCATCTATAAAATCCTTAGCAGCATCCATAGCTGTTTTCCAGCGCTGAATGTTATATGAAGGATACTTAAATAAAGAATCAGGACAATTCGCATCGCTTACATGCGGCTGGTTGGCATTAAATAACGGACTTGCGGCATATAACAGCAACCTGGATTTCATGGCCATACTCGCCGATTTGCAGGCGCGACCAAAATCGGTGGTGGCGTTCGGCCATATCCAGGGCAGGTTGGCCGATGCATAATCTAAATCTTTGAGGATAAATTTAACCGTTGCATCAAAACTCGAACGTTTTAATTGCTTGCCAAATTCAGGTTTAATGTCTTCGGCATCGTAGATCCAAACCGAATCGATAAGGGGTACGCCGCCATAACGCTTTAAGAGTTCGAAGTAGGCGAATGCACGTAAAAAGCGGTTTTCGGCTTTAAAGTAAACCGCATTTGCCGGTGTAAACTTCATGTACTTCTCGTTCTTTATGAAAATATTGCATTTACGTATCATTGGATAATAAGTACCATAAGCATTATCAACATTGCCCGCACCACCGTTGTAGGCATTTACATTGTATACCTGAAAAGGTGACCATTGTATGCCCTGTTCCGATTCGAAACAGCCATCAGCTAACTGCCCGTTATTTCTATTGAGCTGGTTTGAAGGCATACTCGCGTAAATATTGGCCAAGTACTGGCGGCACTGCAGTTCGTTACTAAAAACTGTAGAATCGGTTGTGGTTACATTATTTGGAGGTGCTGCTAAAAATTCTTTCTGGCAACCAGCAATCCCAATGCCCAAAAGAATGACAATGAGGATTTGATATATTGTAGTTTTCATAATGTTCAGATTAAAAATTAACGGATAGTCCGGCGTTATAAACCACCGACTGTGGGTAGTACCAGCCACGGCTGTTTCTGTTTTCCGGATCCAGGTATTTGATACCCTTGCTATAGGTAAATAGGTTTTGACCGTTTACATAACATCTCAGGCTACCCAATCTTAATTTTTTAACTAAGCCATCCGCGAAAGTATAACCGATCTCAGCATTTTTAAGGCGGATGAAAGAAGCATCCCTAATCCAGAAATCGGAATCGACATAGTTGTTATCTGTACCCTGCGGATCGCTTGATAAGCGTGGGTAAGTAGCTGTAGCTGCGGTACCAGGTGTCCACCTGTTTAAGTGATATTCCAGTACTTTGCCGCCGTTAAAAAACTCCCAGGCTACTTCGTTCGAAACAAACATGGAAGTATTGCCTGATCCGGCAAATAATACACTTACATCTAAACCCTTCCAGCTGAAGCCAGTGCTAAAGCCATAGGTAATTTCAGGGAAAGTTGGTTTTCCAACAGGAACCATGTCATAAGAGTTGATCATGCCATCCCCATTAATATCTTTATATTTAAAATCTCCTGGCTGTAAACGACCGCTGAAATAAGCCTGAATAGTTCTGTTATCTACCTCTCTCTGGTTGTTATAAAAACCATCTGTTAAATACCCCCAGCTCTGTCCGACACTTCTTCCAGTACGGGCCATCCATTCGTATCTTGGTGTTGGTTCATCCTGTGCCAGAATCTTGTTACGGGCAAAAGCAAAATTCCCCCTCACCCAAACATTTACACTACCGATTTGATGTGCTGTATTGGCTTCGATTTCAAAGCCCTTATTTTCTACCTGACCAATGTTCTGTACCGGTAAGGTAATACCTGCTACCACTGGTGTACTTGCAGGTGTAGTTAAAATATCGACACGTTTTTTATAAAACACATCGGCAACTAAACCCAGCTTTTTACCCCATAGGTTTAATTCCAAACCGATATTTGAACTGGTTTCTCTTTCCCAGCTCACACCATTGGTAGGTATGGCACCTTCTACTAATCCACCAACTGCACTGCCTTGGGCAAGACCAAAACTATAGCCTGTTCCTGAGCTATAAGCATTATTGTAGTACAAAAATCTTCTTCCCGTCACCGCATCGTTCCCTACCTGACCAATTGATCCCCTTAACTTCAGATAAGTGATTGCAGGCAGGCCATTTTTAATAAAATCTTCGCTAGATATTAACCAACCAGCAGAAAAGGATGGAAAAAAGCCAAAACGCTGACCATCCTGAAAGTTTTCAGAACCGTTATAACCGGCATTTACCTCTGCAAAATATTTATTGTCGTAACCATAGGTAACACGGCCAACAGCTCCCATTCTTGAAAATGGCCAGTCGGTAAGTGAACTGCTGGTAGCGGTATTATTTGTTTTTCTTTGTTGGTTGTAGAGCAGCAAAGCAGTAATATCGTGTTTACCGGTTTTTCCTTGCCAGAATAAAGATCCTTCCAGGTAAAAATTACGGTTACTGCCATCTGCATAAAAACTGTTGGTAGATATCAAAGGGTTATAGGTACCAGTTCGCTGCGTGTATATATACTGTCCGTTGACATCAATACCATCTACAGAATATCTTCGGTATGCACTGGCAATATCGCCACTATTTCCACGGAAGGTATTGTAAAACTGTGTATAATAACTGTTAAAAGCCAGATTAGCCTTGGCACTTAGTCCTTTTAAAATAAAATCTAGTTTCTGGTCAGCAACTACACTTATTTCTACAGTACTGTTATACTCTTTGGTAACACCACGCTCTCTTAAATCGCCCAGAATATTCCGCTGCACTTTTGCAGGGCGGTTACTGGCGCCATAGGTACCGTCAGGATTTAACAGGTTCATTTCATTTGGTGCCGTACGCGACAAACCGCTGAACATATCGCCCGCACCACCATAGCCAGTAACACTACCGCCACTGGTAGCGTATGGGCTATTTTTCACACCGCCAATAGCTGCCATGTTTACCGAAATCAAGGTTGTTTTAGTAGCATTAATGTCGATATTCGAACGGAAATTAAACCGCTGGAAACGTGAGTTTGCATCAAAGAAATCGCCTTTTGTATTTTTGTAAATACCTTGCTGATCTGCAAAACTGCCTGAAACAAAATAACGGGCAATGTTACTTCCTCCTTTTATATTGATGTTTACATTAGATTGTGGTGTAAACTCTTTCAAAAATTCCTTATAATAATCTACATCAGGATACAAAAAAGGATCGCTATGGTTCTTATAACCATCAAGCTGTTGCTGTGTATATGGCACTACTGCATTTGGATTATCATTTAATACCGCTTCATTTCTAAGGGTAGCATAATCATAAGAGCCCACAAAGTTGGGTAATCGGGCCGGGCTTTGTAAGCCATAATTTGCCGACATTGAAATGCTTGCTTTTCCTGCCGTACCTCTGCGGGTGGTTACCAATACTACACCGTTTGCTCCCCTAACACCAAAAACCGCTGTGGCCGAGGCATCTTTCAAAATCGATACCGATTCGACTTCATTAAAATCGATCTGCGAAAAAGGACGTTCAACTCCATCAACCAGCACCAATGGTGCTGCACTTGCCGAACTTAAAGTCGTTATACCTCTAATTAACAGACTGGCATCATCTCGGCCTGGCTCCCCACCCCTTTGCTGGGTAATCAAACCTGGTAAACGGCCTGCAAGGGCATTACTTAAGTTGGTAACCGGGTTCTGCTTAAGCTCTTTTGTAGATATAGAAGAAAGCGCCCCAACATTCGTTGCTTTTGTTTTCTGTCCGTAACCTACCACAACTACCGCATCAAGATCATTTTGTTGAGGTTCCATACGTATCTTAAGTACTTCCTGTCCATTAACCTCCCGCTCTATTGTTTTGTAGCCAACTGACATAAACTGAAGTATATCACCTGTGTTTGCATTAATGATAAAGCGGCCATCGTTACTGGTTTGTACGCCACCCGATTTTCCTTTTACTTTAACGGAAACACCTGGTAATGGCTGGCCTGTTTCATCAACAACTTTTCCTGAAACAGAAATAAATACCCTGGTAAAAGTTTTATCCGATCCGTAACCCATTGGTTGGTGGCGAGGATTTTTAAGTTTATTAAGTGGAGAAGCATTAATTTCATTGTGAGCGAGTAGCCCTACTGTCACAACAAAAAATATCAAGTAATTTTTTTTCATGCGCTTCTAATAATTTGATTAATACAGTTCAATGATTTTCTTTTCATCATACAATTGGTTAGGTTTTAAGAAACTGGAGCATCATGCATCAGTTGCAATGCTAAATTTGATCAGGCTGTTATTTACTTCCTGTACTTTGACACAAAAGGTGTGTCCTGCGTCACTAGACTTCTTAGCGGATAACTTTTGGGATCGGATATGACTGCGTACCGGATATTATCTGGCTGCAGTAAAATATCCAATACCCCAAAGTATTTACATTTGGTAAAAAATTGGTTCATTGGTTTGTTGGTTTATTTTGATTAGTTGTTGCCCTAACAATTACATGTCCGGTTATCAGGTAAAATTGATTAATCGACTGATCATCAAATAGGGAAAATTTTAAATGAATGGGGGAAAATCTTAAATTCAACAGGCTTTACATTAATTATCTGTTTTTAATGAACGAACGCACTTAAATAATTATAGTTTTGTTGTGATGCCAACCTTAGTTTATGTAAAGAAGAAATTTCTTGTCTGCACGATAAGCTGTCTTAGCTATGTCCTGATCTGGTTATGCAATCCTTTATCCGCAAAAGCACAATTAACGGTTTCCGCGCATTTCGGTGTTGAGGATGGACTTGTTCAGAAAAGTGTACTTTCCATAACCCAGGACAATCAAGGTTTTATGTGGTTTGGCACAGAAGACGGGTTAAGCAGGTTTGATGGTTTAAGGTGGCGTAATTTTAAAAACATTTCGAGTGTCACTGGTAAATCCCCAGCCCCAGTGCTAATCCGGTCTTTATTCTGGGATTCTCAAAACCGGTTGTGGCTTGGTACCAGCCTGGGCTTATTCACCTTCGACCCTATTACTGAAAAATTTAAACAAATATTACTACCATACTCCAGTCAGCCTGAAGTTAAACAAGTAATAGCCGATAGATCCGGACAAATTTTAGTGGCAACCAGTTCTGGTGTTGTCTTAATAGCTAAAGGAGAAAGGGCTATCAGGAGTAAAATGACCTTCAATAACGGAGAAAATATTTTTGCCTATGCAATTGGCGAGAGTGCTGATGGCAAAATCTGGTGTGGCACATCGAAGGGCTTTTTGAAGCAAAGATCGAACTTAACTTCATTACCCTCACCCAGAAAGCAACCGAGCTCCCTGATTTTTTGTTAAAGCAGAAAATCACGTCAATAAAGTCAGATCATAATGGTAGATTTTGGTTCGGATCATATGCTTCCGGTCTTATATTATGTGAATATGCGAACGGAAAATTTATTAAGCCCAAAAAACAACCTAATCTGCCTGGTGGTGCATCTCATAAAATCAGGGCAATAATTAGTCTATTAAATCATAAAATTGCGGTTGCGACTGCCAATGGGTTGTTTATTTTCGATCTTAAAGATCTTAGTGGAGTGGAACTAAACAGCCAACTGGGAAATGAACAGACTTTACGTAACAATTCGATTCACAGTTTATTTCAGCAAAGTTCAGGTACCATCTGGATCGGTACCTATTACAGCGGTTTAGATTTGATAAAACCCACACTGACTGCTTTTCAGCATCTTACTGCTGGCCTACCCTCATTAAATCTGAACCATAGGGTGGTGAGTAGTATGGAAAGCCGAAGTCCAAGCGAGTTTTGGATAGGTACTGAAGGCGGAGGAATAAACATATATAATACTAAAAACAAACACATTAACTACCTAAGCAACCAACCGGGCAATAACAAAACCATCAGCTCAAATTTTATTAAGACCCTTTTCAAAGATAGAGAGGGGAACTTATGGATTGGAAATTTCTCAGGCACATTAGATGTACTTAATGCCCGCACCAATACTATCGAGCACCGTTTAACGGGTAGTGACAGGGTTACCGAAGTCAATTCAATTGTGGAGGACAAATTGAACCGCTTGTGGATTACCTCAAGCGGTGGTTTAAAAATATATAAACGTATTGGAACTGATTTAAAAGCAGACGGACTGGAAAATAAAAATATATTCAGATCATTTATAGCCGGAACCGCATTTAAAGACGCTCTACAGCGGCTATGGTTTATCTCTGGCACAAAAGTCCTGAACATCAGGGATAATACCATCTCCTTATACCAGCTTAAGTATCCGGTGAATACTATTGCCGAGCAAATGGGAACCATCTATTTTGGCATGGATAGCCATGGATTGGCAAAATTTGATGAAAAAAGCCGGCAGGTAATACCATATCACATCAATTCGCAGGTTGAAAATCGCTCAATATTTGGCATAGCATTCGATAATCATAATCAAATCTGGTTAGGCAGCGATAGTGGACTACTTAAAATTAACCTTGCAAAGAAAGCCGTTACTCAATACAGCAAAGCAGATGGATTGATCAGCACGAATTTTAATAACCACGCCAAATACGTCAGGGACAATTATTTGTTTTTTGGAACATTTGATGGACTTGTTTATTTTAATCCGGCCCAAATTCATGATAATGCAGCCCGGTCATCTACTGTTATTACAGGCATAAGTGTATTCAATGTTCCCCTGAAAATCGGTAAATCAACCCAAAACAAATCTGTTTCCTATGCCAAAGAGATCGAGCTAAGCTACGATCAGAATTCCCTTACTTTTGAATTTGCCCTTCTGGATTTTATTAAGCCTGAAAAAAATGCTTTTAGATATAAATTAACGGGATTAAGTAAAAACTGGACAATAACCAATTCGGCAGATGCGACTTTTAATAACCTGGCACCAGGAACTTACAATCTGATTGTTAGCGGGAACAATGGTAGCCTCAACTGGAGTGATCCGGTTAGTTTAATCATCAGGATATCTCCTCCCTTCTGGGCCACATGGTGGGCTTATTCTTTTTATACGCTTATTTTAATTAGTATCGTTTTCCTTATCCTCCGGTACTTTGTGCTACGAACTCTTTTAAAACGTGAAGATGAGCTACATCAATACAAGATTAACTTTTTCACAAACGTATCCCATGAAATTAGAACACATCTGAGTCTTATTTCCCCTCCTATTGAACAACTGGTTTCAGACGAGCAATTGGGTATGAAACAAAAAGATAAAATAATGGGCATTGCCACCAATGCCAGACGATTGCTTACACTCGTTAATGAGTTGCTTGATTTTAGAAAGACAGAAGAAAACCGTTTAACCCTAATAGAAAGCGTTCAGGATTTATTGCCAATAATAGAAGATTGCCTGCAAATGTTTTCCGAAACAGCAACGCGAAAACAGATCAACACTGTATTTGAAAAAAAAGATATTGAATCAGCAATTTTATGGTGTGATGCCTTCCAGTTAAAAAAAGCGGTAATTAATTTATTGGCTAACGCATATAAGTTTACACCAGAAGGTGGATGCGTAGAACTTAAAATTAACCAGACCCCTGATGAGGTTAGCATTATTATAGCAGATAATGGGAGGGGAATTTCGAAAGTGCACTTAGATAAATTGTTTGAAAATTACTATCAGGTTGCCGACCATGGATTTCAGAATACCGGCTATGGCATTGGACTGGCTTTATCAAAAGCAATTGTTGAACTTCATGAGGGCATAATTACTGTGACAAGCCGTCTGGAAACAATGAACGAGCCTGGACAAACCTCGTTTACGATTTCATTACCGAAAAGACATAAGGAAGAGTATGAGACTAATCTGAAAACCTACGGAGATAATACTTTAACTAAACAGGGTATTGACCAAAAACACATTGAGCCATTATTACCCTTAATCAAAGCAGATGACAGCCTCAAACCAACTGTTTTGCTTGCAGAAGATAATCAGGAACTTGCTGCGCTATTAGCTGATATTCTGTCTGCTCACTATAATGTTAATGTTACCACCAATGGGAAAATGGCCTGGGAGCAAGCTAAACGATACATCCCTGATCTGATTATAAGCGACATAACTATGCCTGAAATGTCGGGACTTGATTTTTGTGAGCGAATTAAATCCAATATTGCAACCAATCATATCCCCTTTATCATGTTAACCGCAAAAACACAAACTGAGGATGTTATTACGGGCCTCTCTTACGGTGCCGATGTTTACCTCACCAAACCATTTACACCGCAGGCACTATTGCTCCAGGTAAACAATCTAATTATGGCTGTACAGCATGTACGTGTACACGTTAGTCAGTTATTTAACAGACCCGGTGCTTCGACAGATATTTTTAGTCACCTAAGCCAAACCACTATCGGTATAGAAAATCAGAAATTCTTAGATCAGCTGGTTGAAAAAATTATCATTTCTATAGAAAATCCTGAATTCGGTGTAAATGAACTGGCAATATTGATGAACATGAGCACCCCTATCCTTTATAAAAAAGTAAAGTCGGTTTCAAGCTTATCAGTAAACGATTTTATAAAAGGAATACGACTAAAAAAAGCTGCAGAACTTTTGCAATCGAAACTTTATACCGTCTATCAAGTATCCTATATGGTCGGTTTTTCAGATAGCAAGTATTTTAGCAAAGAATTCAAGAAATTTTTTGGAAAATTACCTTCTGAATGGATAAGAACAATTTAATAGCAATATTAACCTTGCCATATAGAAATGCAGGTTTAAATTCTGATCTACCTCATTATTGACAGCTTTTTTTTTATATCAAAATATTTTTTCTTCCTTCCAATATTATTTTAGTGATAACCCGTAACCAGCATCTAGTAAAATTTTGTTAAGTAATAAAAGACTGCTTGGACCAAGATTTCTAATACTTTTTAACTGGTTTAAAGTATATTTTCCTACAAAAAAAGCAATAGAAACCTCTTCTATCGACAAAAATGGTATTTTATTATAGATTGATTCAGATTGTAAAAAAGATGTAATAGCGTACAGCATCCTTTTGCTACCACGTTTTTGAAGAAGTGAAATCAAATTCCCATCCGCAGTGTTATTTTCATATTTTTTGACACTGACTCCTGCTTCTGCCAGTTCTCTCTGTACCTGTCTATGAAAAATATTAACTTTTTCAAGTGCTTCCAGATATTCATTGTATGTAATCTTTCTCATTTGGAGGGTGTTCATTCTTTTTTTTCAAAGTTTTCTATATGCCAATAAAATCACCAATATGAAGTACAATTTGCTTTCAAGCAAATAATTTACCCGTTTTGACGGAGTGATTATCTTATTTAGGTAGCCATAAAATTACTCCACCAAATGAATAACAAGCGAGGAAAATCTTAACTAAATAAGGAGAATATTTTAAAACACAAGAAATACCCTTGGTTTTGCTTTAAGTCGCATACTCTCAAAAATGCAAAGATGTGCGCTGAGTGGGTATTTCGACAAAAGTGGCCGAGCGTTTCGCGTTTAAGCTGTCACCCTGTTTCGCTGCAAACTTCATTTTTTGCTTGATCCATTGAAATACACTAAACAGATAGATTATGCTAGTCTGTTATAAAAAAATCATTATAGTGCAAAAAATCAAAACATGAAAAAGTCCATCAATATCAAAAAGTTCATCGCATCCCTTCAAAAACATGGAACAATCATTCCCTCCGACAAAGCTGAAGCCATATTAGAACTGGTATATAAGTTAAGTGAGCTTGCGGTTAAAATAGAACTTGATAAGATTAGAGGCAAGAAAAAAACAACGACAGGAAAACTTGACATGGTTACCATTGTCCTAATGGTGCTCGAACACCTGTTTGGAGGCAGTTAAAACTGATTTATCTATGTAATTAGAGATTCTTGTAAAGAAATCATCGAAAAAGTGAATAAGATATCGAACACAAAAAAAATCTTAACACAAGAATGTATTTTCATGAAAAACAGATTGTTAACAACAAAAAAAATAGAAAAAACCATTCGAAAATGTCTTTGTCCCATTATGGGTCGGCAACAGTCCGGATAAGCAATAAATTTATAGCTGATTTGAAGCGAATCGCAGAACTAGACACTAAAATGACAGAGTACGATGAGCTTGGCAGATTGCTAAAATTGAGAAAAGAAAGAGAAGCATTACCCCCAAAGTCGTTGACAAAAAGAAAAAAAATTAGGACTAAAAGAAAATCAAGAAAGGTTTTACTTAAGAAGTGGATCATTAATATTTTGGATGACTAATAATTAAATTCAAGACGAGTCGATGGCCATCTTTTTCGACCTATATTGTATATTGGTCACTAGATTTCGCTTGAAAGTGATCAATTGGCTCATTTTAACCAACTTTAAACTTCTGAAAAACAGGTATTTATTCAATAATCACCTAGAGAAACCGAAATGGAGATGCTCTAATAGCCTTAAAATCAAAAATTACACCTCTTATTCTACGATCAAATTATTGCCCCTGAAATAGAAAAATGCAGAATTTTATGCCGTTCGTCCAGATTTAGGCTATATATTTTACACCGTTGGTGGTAAAGTTTATCAGTACGGTAAATCTTTAAAAACAACAAAAATTAATGTTAGACCCAGGGATTAAAAGAATATCCTATTTTGGTTTTTACGACTTTAAAAACACCACGAAATACACCGGATCTAATAAATTAATGGTTGGTAGTTACGATCCTAGTTTACCTACAGAAACAAGTGGCAGCTTAGCTATTTATACCGTTCCTCAAGTAAATGGCGACCTCGTTCTTGACAAAAGCTTTAATGGTTTCGGAAGAATAAAAAACTCATCATGGCGAGTTTGTATTTGATACAGGTGCTGCCTATCATTTAATTTGTTTTAGGCCTTTTGTAAGGAAGAATAGATATTAGTGAGTGGTTTTTACGCCAGAATATCAAGCCAGTACCGTAAGCATGGGCGTAAACTACCCTACTTTTAATGGCAAGACCGAGCGTTTTTCTTTTCAGATACTCCCCCTATTTTAAATATGCCAATCGCCTTGATGGCTGGCGGCGGACAGAATGAAAGCTGGAATCTAGGATTTGATGGTTCTATTGGAATGCGGATTATTTCCCGTTACAATTTCACGATCAATTACCAAAAAAAAGGAAATCCACCTCACACCAAATAAGAATTACAACAATCCGTTCGACTTTATAATCAGTGGCTACGCTTTTGGATACAATTTGAATGGAGTATTAGCTATGGAAATGATTGTCAGACTACTGGCCGACCAACTCATGCCGGAAGGTGCAATTATTAAAGCATTAACGGACTTTCAGGCGATACCCTCCTTAAAAATCCAAAGTCATTAAAAAACCTGTTGGCCTTACCAACAGGGACAAAATATACTATAGAATATTGCTCCAACAATCAAGTTCTGAAAGAAATCGTCACTAAATAGTGATGACATCTATTATCCTGAAAATTTAGGCTTATCCAACTGTCCATGAAAGGTGGGTTATGCACCATGCTGTCCTCTTTTGGAGAGCGAAGGGGAAGATAGAGACAAAATAAATATGCTTTCCTATTTAAGTTTCCTCAACAATTCTTTCGCTTGTTCATATCTCGTAGTAGCTGATGGAATTTTTTGCAACCAAGTTTTACATTCTTCCTGCTGATCCTCTTTCAAATAACTCAATGCAATAGAATAAGTCGCTTCGTATTTAAATACCGATTCGCCTTCATAAATAGGCAATAACACCGCTCTGGCATTTTCAACTTGGTTGGTTTTAAGTAATGCTAATCCATAATAATAACCAATCATCGCATCTAATGGTTGTTTCGCATGCAGTTTTGCTAAGGCTACACGAGCCGCCTCATAATTCTTCTCGTTGTAAAAAGCTGCCGCTTTATCTAATTCAGTCGGTAATTCTGCTCCTCTTTCGGTAACCAACAGCTCACTACCATCTACATATTTTTCATATAAATTGGCATTCCAAGGTGTCCAAATCATCAACCCAATTACTAAAATAGCAGCGATACCACTTAGCCATTTAAGGGCAGGGTTAAGAGAAACAACTTTAGCTTCTTCTCTGAAATATTGTTTGTTTAATCCGGCTAAGGTTGCCGAAAGCTCATCATGGCTCGTCAACTTCATTTTTAAACCCTGATGAATATCCTCATACGCTTTTACTTGTGCCTGAAGTGCAATATCGCTCACCAAGCGTGCTTTAAAAGCCGCAATTTCCGCTTCATCCATATCGTTCTCCATATAGCGACTAACCAGTAAGATTTGATCTTCAGCCATGATTTTTATTTATTAAGTTGAACCAGTTTAATGAGGCTCGCCATACATTCACACTTCTTTTTCCTTAAATAGCCATAGGTAACGCCTAAAGCTTCTGCCACCTTTTCTTGGGCATCCCCTTGCATGCTCCATTGTATAATTTCCTTGCAACGGTCTCCTAATTTCTCAAAGGCTTTCAAGAATAAATCAGATTGGGCTGCTTGTTCTTCCAGTTGTGCCGCCTGTTCAAATGTATCCTCTCCCACTAGTAATAAATCATCCTCGTTATTTGTTACCTGTAAAACTGATTTTTTCTTTAACGTATTCAACCATTTCCTTTTGCATACTAATAATAGGAAAGGCTCGAACGGACAAGTAAGCTGCAAATTTTTATACTTTGCCTGATTATAGATGTCTACTAAAGCTTCTTGGAAGATATCCTCGGCATCACTGGCAGAACCATTATTAAAAACCACAAAGGCTTTTACCTTACCCGCTGATTTTTTATAAATCTCGTCGATCAGCCTCGCATCATTTTGAACTAGTGCCAATAAATAACGTTGGTCTTCATGTACAGGTTTTGCCATTGGCGACAGTTTAGGGGCTATTTGGTAAGCTAATTTAATCTTTCTTCCCCATTGCGAAAAAAAAAATTAAAATAAGGGGGTAACAAAATTCCAGTGCCGCTTATATATCATCAAAATCTATGAAATGGCGTTTGCTGAAAAGCCTTTAAAAGAGTAAGCCTAAAATTTAAAATTAAAGATCATGAAAAAGTTAAACTTAACCTATGCATTAATCGCAATTATCATTTTATTTTCTGCTGCTTGTAAAAAAGACAGAACCACCAGAAATACCGCTAACTCAGCTCAAGAATTTGCTGCTATTTTCGGACCTCAATTGCAACAAGTAAAAATAAGCGGGAATACTTCAAATACATTCACTTTAAAAGGCGGAACAAAAATCATCATTCCTGCCGGAGCAATTAAACTTGGAGGTGCCCCCGTAACCGGGGAGATTATCATCGACGCGATGGAAGTTTTAAAAAGAAGTGACATACTGTTTAGCGGCACCAATACCAATCACATTAGCGGCGCCCCTTTAGCTTCCGATGGCTTCATCTACTTAAATGCAACCGTAAATGGCGTAAAAGTAGACCAAGCCTTGAATGCTGCCGTTAAGGTTTCCATTCCTGCAAACAGAACTGGTGTTACCCAAATTTGGGAAGGCGTAGAGAAAGTTGGGACAGATAATCAAATGGCATGGCAAGCTCCAGTACAAAATCCAAATGGGGCAGGTGTACAAATTAAACGGGAAGCAGATGCGTCAGCAGGTTCATTTACCTTTGATATGGGCAACTTGGGATGGATCAATTGTGATGTATTCTATAGCTATAGCAATCCTAAAACGACTACTCGTGTTACTCTGGTAAACAATCCAGGAACGATGGCTTCTTTCAGGGCATTTAGCGGCGAAACATTTGTATTCTTCTGTGCAAAAGGCAGCAATGTTGCCGCTCAAATGTACACTCCAGATGGTGCTAACAAAGTAAAAAGTTATGATGATGTAATGCCAATTGGTGTACAGGGAAAATACCTATCTTTTTCTATTAAAGATGGTAAATACTACTACGCAGAACTAGAAACTACCATTGTAGCCAGTCAAAATATCACATTAACCTTGGTAGAAACAACCGAAGCCCAAGTGCAAGCAGCTATCAATGGCTTAAACAACTACTAATATTCCCAAATATTAACAATAGAGATGGAGCCAATTATTTGGCTCCATCTTTTTCGATTTCTTTATTCCGAGTAAAAATCTATAAATTTAATAATGATGAAGATGCTACTCTCTATTTTGCTTATTGCAGGACTAACCTCAGCTTATGCTCAGGTATTACCAACTGATACTGTGCCTGCGATCATCAATTACACGACAGAAAATGGCGTTACTAAATTCACATCAGAACTTAGACCATTAAGACAAATAGCTGGAGCTCCTGCCCCATTCTATACTTATTTTTGGGAATTCGGAGACGGGAGCTTCAGTTTCGAGAAAGATCCATTACATATTTATAAAGACAACAAGCCAGCATTCGCCAGACTTTTTGCTACCAACAATTATGACGATGGCAAGCGTCCCCCTACTAAACCAAAGCCGATTATTAAACCAACGCTTAAGCCAGGTACCGCTAGACCGTTAATGGCAGCTAATGCTACAGAACCATCTTTATTCAAAATGGGCGGCAATATAGAATTGAAAAGTAACTGTATGCCAAAACCAGGTGATGATATGATGGTTGTTTTTGGCTACCGGAATAAAGCAGAAAACGGACAACAGAATTTAAATGGAACACTTGCCATCTTGTTCAATGACAAAGAGTTTACCAATAATAATTTTATACTAGCAGAAACCAGGGTCTATAATGAAGAGAAAAAAACTGACCTTAAACCTTTGCTAAATACAGCTTACTTACCTATTAAAAAGGCTAATCCACCAGTATATTATGCTTCCTTAAATGAAATACACTTTAAGGCTGATGATAAGGTCTTATTGAGCGAGAAAGCCAAAACATTTAAAAGCAGCGAAACCTGGCGTTTTGAGAACCTCCAACAAAATGAAGAACGATTTGTGTTTATGCATTTTAAAACTACGCCAGAAATGATCAAGGATACCAATGCAGTGGTTAGGATCACCGCAGTTTTTATCCCTGACAACCCCTTAGTAGAGAAAGAATTTTTTAACCTGGAACTGCAGATTGTGGCCTCCCACGATCCGAATAAAATGGTACTCCGTAAAACCAGAATGAATTATCGGTTAATAGGAAATAACAGGGAATTGACCTATAAAATACGTTTCCAGAATACAGGCAAAGGACCAGCAAAAAAAGTTGATGTCGCAGTAAACATTGCGGAAGTATTTGATCAGGGCACAATTAAAATTACAAAGATAAAACCCGAGGTAGTGAGCTGTGATTCTGCCTACACCAATCAGAGTTGTATTAGAACCATAAAGGGAACAGATAGCGTACATTTCGTATTTAGTAACATCTACCTACCTGGAATGCAGCAGAAAGGCGTAAGCGATGCAGATTCAACAATGGGCTTTGTAGAATATAAGATCAAGTTTAAAGAGAAACCAAAAAAACTTCCAATTAGAAGTGGCGCAGCCATTGTATTTGATAAAAATGAACCTATTTATACCAATCGAGCTGTTGGAAGATTTAAAATGGGTTTATCTCCCGGCTTAATTCTTGGCTATGGTTTTCCCTTTGAAACAGACAACAGCAATTATTTAAACAATAAAAACGTCGTAATTGGGGCAAGTTTGGCGCCCTACGCACCACATCGCCACTATTGGCAGGTAGAATTATACCTCAGCTCTTTTAAGGAAAATACAGCGTTGATTAGCTCCAGTGGCCCTGGAAAAGATACCATCGTCAATAGAATTCCCTACCGGATATTAAACAAAGATTACACGAAATTCAAAAAAGTGACCACCATTAATGTAGTGCCAGCCCAACTTAGATATAATATCAATAAATATATTGGCGCAGGCGCGGGTGCCTTGGTTTCATTAGATCTTCATCATAAAACCACCGACGTTTTAGATTATACCTTAAGCACTCAAAATGCGAATGGTACAACCGCAACTTCTGATTTAAAGGTAATCGCAAACCAACTGAAAAAAAACTTTGCCGAAGCGAGGGTCTCATTCTTTGCAGATATTCAACTCGGTTTAGTTAGAGTAGGCCCATCCATCGGATTTAGGTATATTTTCGATCCTAAAACCAATAACAACCGCATGGCAACTTATGCAACTTGGAAGTTTTAGTTTTCCCACCGTATAAGACATATTTTTCACCATATAAGGAAATGTAAGACAATACCTTATATGGTCACATCTCGTATTTTCCATATATCTATATGGTTTAAAATTCACTAAATCAGCTGAAGCCACACCCATATGCATTCAGCCTGCTTACGTTTCTCCTTATTAGCTTTAGTTTGCTTGAACACTAGCTTATTCGCACAAAATAGCCCTATCCAAAAAAATTAATTGGTTAACTGGTTAATTGTTTTGCACCCTGCGTGTCATTGCGAGGCTGTCTTTCACAGCCGAAGCAATCTCATTGCGGGTTAACGCACCAAGGGGATTGCTTCGTTCCTCAATGAAGGGCATATGAGTTTAAAAATTACTAAATTAGCTGAAGCCTTACCAACCTATGCATTCAGCCTGCTTACGTTTCTCGTTATTAGCTTTAGTCATTTACTTGAATACTAGCTTATTCGCACAAAATACCACTATCCAAAAAAAACTAAACACCTATCAACAGCAAGATAATTTAAGCGACTGGATTTATGAACGGTTAAATTATGTAGCCAAAAATCCACAGCAGCGTTTATCTTATTTAATGGAAACGCAACAACAAGCTTGGCGTAAACCAAAAACATCAACCGAGCATGAAGTGTGGCTCACTTTATTAAGCAACCAAGGTTATGATCAGCTATTAGATGGGAATATCTTAGGCTCAATCAATAGCTATGAAACTGCTTATTCCTATTACCTTAAAAATAAGGTTGTTGATTTCGATATCGTAGAGTACACCGCTAAACCTTTAAGCAATAATTACACGAGACTCGGAGATTATGAACGAGCGCTATACCTCCAATTATTAGCGGTCAGGTTCCTCAAACAAACCAATGAAAAACCTGAAAATATTGCGGCTATTTATGGAAATATCGCCATTTCATATCGTTCGATGGGAAATTTACAAGAAGCAGAAAAGAATGTAAATATGGGGTTAAAGTTGGCAAATCACCATAACCAGGTTCAGATTATACTAAACAACATCCTAGCAGATATTTTATTCGACCAGCAAAAATTCATAAAAGCAGCAAAGCTGATTGAATACAACATCAATAAGCAAAAGAATAGCAATCCAGATGACGCTTATTGGCTGATGACTTCTTATACTTCTGCAGGGGACATCTATAAAGCGCAAAACAAATTGCAACAGGCAGAGCACTATTTCAATAAAGCATTAAAACTTTTAAACACTTATTATAGCGGCGCAAGATTAAGAGAGAAAGCCAATGTTTTAACAGCAATAGGAACTGTTAAATTATTGCAAAAGAAGCCTCAACTCGCCATCGGTTATTTTAATCAAACCTTAGCGACTTTAAGAATAGCAACCAACAATCAAATTGATCCAAACAAAATATATGGTGACAATCGGCTAGTAGATGCTTTTCAGGAAAGAGCCGCGGCTTATTTACAATTGCAAAAACCCCGGGAAGCCTATCAAAACATCAAATTTGCCCTACGATCAGCAGATAAGATCAGAAATGAATTTGCCGATGATAAAACAAAAGAACGTCTTCAGGCCAACCTCAAGTTAATTGTGGAAAAAGGAATTGATATTGCTTTCAATTTATACCAACAAACAAAAGACAGCTCACTATTAAATGAAATTTTAAACCTAGCCGAACAAAGCAAAAGCAGAACGCTTTTAGATCAGATGAATAGAAATCAATGGCTAGTTTCTGTCAACAAAAAAGATTCCCTCTTTATCAAAAAACAAGCTTATGAAAGAGCAATTAGCTATAATGAGAAACAGGATATCGAAGGAAAGATAGCGCAGAATTCAGCTAAAACAGCTCAGTTGAAGTACTTTCTTGCATTGATCAATAAACAAATCAAACAAAAGCATCCCCAGTTTAATCCAGAAGTCCATAACTTATCAATCGACAAAGTTTTAGCAGCATTACCAAACCAAAAAATAATAACCTATTTCTTTGGAGAAAACTCCATATACATGATTGATATTGAAAATAGGAAAGTTAATAAGGTCATTAAATTAAATAATTCGGCCGCAATAAAATCCTTAATTAAATCCTATTCAGACACCTATTTTCAGCACGGCCCTAGTGCAATGATTAATACGCCTAAGTCGTTTTACTTAGCGTCAAATCAAATTTATCAGACGATTTTAAATGGCATTAAACTCGCCAAAAACAAGGCTGTTATTATTGTGCCCGATGATGTTTTAGGTTACATTTCTTTTGACGGCCTAATTACCAACAATAACTACAATCCTAGCATTTCAAACTGGCCCTTTTTAATTAAAACAAATAGCCTTACCTATGCCTTTTCTTTAAAAACACTCGTGGCTCATCAAACCAGATCAAATACAAAAAAATTTATCGGTCTGTTCACTACCCATCAGGAAAATAACCTCAAGCCTTTAAAAGCGGTAGAAGATGAAGCTGCAGCCATTAAAAAAGTAATTAATGGTGATTTCCTTTTTAATGAAAAGGTGAACGTGGCCACACTTAACCATGCTTTTGAAAACAGTAGCATATTGCATATCGGAACACATGCATATTTATCAGGTAAAAATCAAGAGCCAACCCTAGACCTCGATAAAGAGAAATTATTTCTATTTGAGCTCTCTGCAAAGAAAAATGTCCCCTCTTTGGTAGTGTTAAGTGCTTGCAGAACCGCAGATGGTCTGTTGGCCAATGGCGAAGGGATTATTAGCCTGTCAAGAGGATTTAATGCGATTGGTACCCCGGCAACTATAGCAGGACTATGGAATGTGAATGATGCAGCCGCTTCAATCGTAATCGGTAATTTCTATAAGCATTTGGCAACCCGCAAAACTAACGGAGATGCGCTACATCAAGCTAAAATTGATTGGCTAAATGCCCCACAAAATAATAATGCATTTTATCTTCCCTATTATTGGGATAATTTAATTTATATGGGAGTTGACCAACAAATTGAACTTCCTGAACTGTCCAATTTGCTTTTGATACTTTCTATTATCATGGGATCACTTGTGATACTTTCCATAGCTGTGATTTTAAAAAGAAATTTCGGTGCAAATCGTAACAAATTTCGTTCTTATTTAGTCTCGGATCAGTCAATTAATTTATAAATTGATGTAAGAAATTTAACTATTAGTTAAACAAATTCGATACAAACATCCTTATTTTTTGGAGGATCTTAAAATGCAAAAGCCTCCCCAACTATTACGTTTGATCCCTCTATTCAACGATTTGAAAATTGCTTAAAAATAAAAAAGCCCTTTAAGATACCTTAAAAGGCTAACGGGTGGCTGATGGGGCTCGAACCCGCTGAGTAAAGTTTTCTTAGTAAATCAAATTCTTAAAATTTGGAATTATTTTTTCGACACATTTCTAAAAATTTTCAAATCAGCAATTCTCTTCAAATCTTCAACAAAAAAGTTCGTTAAAGGTCTTGTTACGAGCACAAACGAGACAAATCAGTTTTTAAGCTGTTTGTCTCGTTTTTATTTTTAAGGGTTTCTTAGATCTACCCGTTTAATTTATAGCTATTTTTCGTCAGCAAGAAATTTTCCTTACTGTGCTTCTATTTTTTAAATTCTACTTTAAATCCGGTTACCTGCCAAGCCGGATAATTTGCAGGCTTTTTTATCACCAGCGAACCTTCGTGCTGCTCCCAGTTTAGTTTTTGCTTGCTGCCCAGCAGGGTAACTGCGCTAATAGGCTTAATCAGGTATTTCGAATTCCGTCCCAGCAGGTGCATATCAATATCTCCTTCAGGAACGTTTAAACAAAATGCAAAAAGATCGTTCCCTTTGGTGGTGTAGCGGATATCTGCAGACTGATACTCGCGTGTATCTGCTAAACCGCCGAAACGGCCTTTTTTCTGGTTCGATTTAATGGTAGATGGACCTTCGCCGTACATTTTCCAGGGCCGTGTAGCATAAATACCTTCGCCATTCAATTTGATCCACTCACCTATTTCTGTTACAATTTTAACCACATCAGGCTCGAGATCACCTTCGGGAGTTTGCACTACATTGATTAATAAATTGCCATTTTTACTTACAATATCCACTAAAAGTTGTGCAATTTCATTTGCACTTTTGTATTTCTGTCCTGTTCTGTAATACCAATCGCCTATTGAGGTATCGGTTTGCCACGGAAAAGGGCTGATCGAATCCAGTACCCCACGCTCAACATCCTGCGCCCATTTACCTTCCGATGGTTCTTTAGGGGTATAAACTGCTTCGAGTTTACCTTTATTTTTAGCGATATCCTGGTTATAGTAATGCGCTACCATGGTACGTCCAATGTCTTCAAAAGGAAGTTTACTATCCGAATATAGCAAATCAGGGTGATAATTATCGATGAGTTCGGTTATGTTTTCCAGCCATTTTTTCTGCCACCCCGGATTGTTGGTTATCCATTCTTTTATGTTGCTTGAATCGGCCGGTAAATGATAAAGGTCTGCATATTTCGGATCATGTCCATCGTAAGGAATACCTGCAAATTCGCCGGTTTTATCTGCGCCATGACTGGGTTGAAACCAGTTGAAACTGGCCGCAAGATGTTCTGAAATACCAAAACGCAGTCCTTCTTTTTTAGCTGCTTTTTGCCACAGCCCCACTACATCTTTATGTGGCCCCATGTTTACCGAATTCCACCGGTGGATCTTAGAGTTCCACAAAAAGAACATATCATGATGTGAGCCCATGCTTACAAAATATTTAGCACCAGCTTTCTTATAAAGGGCCATTAACTGTTCAGGATTCCACTTTTCTGCTTTCCATAAGGGGATAATGTCTTTATAGCCGAACTTAGAAGGGGTACCATAATGGGCCACATGATACTTGTTTTGGCTGCTGCCTTGAATATACATATTTTTGGCGTACCAATCGCCTTGTCTGGGAACGGCCTGAGGCCCCCAGTGAGACCAGATTCCGAATTTTGCATCACGAAACCAATCCGGATACTGGTACTGTTTTAAAGATTCGTCGGTTGGCTTAAACTTCCCTGATTCAATCTTTGTATTACTTTGCTGTGCCTGCACATTCGTTAACAAGGAAAATGCCGTAATTATTACAACTAATATCTTTTTCATTTTATGAGTGGTTTAAATCATGAATGCTTTAGTTTATTCCCCGGGATTACCGTACTAACCAGAAATGTGAGCATCAGACTGCCTAACAACTGTTACTTTAGATGATCATATATTTGGCTATTTTCATCAAAAATAAGTATCTTATCCGATCTAAATTTGATTAAAATAGACTATTTATTGTAAAAATCCGACATTTTAAAAAAATGGTAAAACGAGTTCTTCAAAATACTTTTTCTTTACTTAACGTAGATTACGTAAAGCTTTCTACCAAATGGGATTACCGCAACGTAATCAGCCCCTATTACCGTATCTATTACATTGATGAGGGATCTGGAGAAATATCAGACCAACTGCAGCGTTTGCAACTCGAAGCAGGTTACCTATACATCATCCCCAGTTTCACACTGTGCAACCTGCACTGCAATGGTTTCTTAAGTCAATATTTCGTTCAGTTTTTTGAAGAATCTGTGGATGGGATTTCGCTCTTTGCACAAAAAAGAACAGTATCCAAGATCAAAGCGAGCGCTATGGATATTGACCTTTTTAAACGTTTGCTCGAAATCAATCCCGGCCGGGGAATCAACCGGTCTGACGATCCGAAAGTGTACGAAAAAAATATTTTCTACAAAGAATATCAGGAATTAAATAACCGGCAGAGCTTAGCCAGTTATTTGGAAACGCAGGGAATATTGCTTCAACTGATGGGGCGTTTATTGCAATCGCAGCTTTACTTAAGGCAAGAATCCCATCAAACTCCAGTTAAGATAGCAGAAACGGTGAGTTATATTTTGATTAACCTGAACCAGGAATTATCTGTAACTGCGCTTGCCTCACGTTTAAATCAACACCCCGATTACTTCTCTCGCCTGTTTAAAACCTTTACCGGTGAGCGTCCTGTCACCTATATTCTTGGTAAAAGAATAGAACGTGCTCAGTATTTACTCGCTACGAGCCAGTTAACTTATTCTGAAATTGCAACCCAAACAGGTTTCGATAATCTTTCCTATTTTTCCAGATCGTTTAAAAAACTTACAGGTATGTCGCCCGGAGCTTATAAAAAACAGGTCTACAAAGTCGGCTTTACTTTATGAAAAGTGTACTTATTTTCGATTGTAAATAAAAAAGCCACGACATCCACCGTGGCTTTTCATCAACTAACCTAAACTTTATAAATACTAACCAAATATTTATGCTGCAAAGCTAATGCCCCTGCATTAAGCAGACATTAAATGATTATTAACTGTAATTAACCATACAAAAACATAACATAACAACAGCAATGAGTTAAAACGGCCTTACTTACTTTGCAGCAACATTAAGAAATACAAAAATCAGTATGGAAAAAACGGCAAATATTATCAGTACCGATCTGCAAAAATTCATCGATAAATTCGAACCGGCTAAATTCAAACTCATGACAAAAGGAATTGAGATTAGAGGCATCAACGATTTGCCCAAAAATATTAGTCAGGCAAGGGCACTGATCGAAAGCATGAAGCTAAACTTAATGGTTGTACACCATGCCGGAATGCTTGCTTACAGAGCATTTGAGGTAAACGTGATTCCGCCAGCTGCATAAAACAAAAGCCCTGCAAAAAGCAGGGCTTTTTGTATCTAATTTAGCTGTTCGCGGGGTAATCCGTGAATCACCACATTACCTAAAACCATATCGGCCCTGAAGAATACAAACTCCAGGTCGGCATAAATGTGCACGCCCACTGTAAGCAATACCTGCCGGGCAAACTCTGTTATGGCTGCCTGATCGTTAAACGACATATCATCGGGAATTAACAGCGCAATTACATTAGGTTCACTTACCTTTACCTCAATATCAAACTGAGCCACTAAACCCATTATTTTCTTCGCCACTGTAGCCAATTCATTTGCTGTAATCTTAGCCATTTGTTTATTAAATTAATTTATCTGCGCCTATCAATATCACCTGCTCTTTGCTTACAAATATAAAAAATCGGTAATTGCATGCAACTGCTGGTTAAAGACAAAGCCGGTTCATTATTTACTAAATTCTGGCCGGGCTTAAAATATTTTATTCGTTTGGTGGTACTACATCTGTAATTTTAAAGACTTTCAATCCTGCAGGAACTTTCCATTGTACAGTATCGCCTTTTCTAAACCCAATCAACGCTGCTGCAATGGGTGTAGTAACCGAAATTTTCTTTTCTTTAATATTGGCATGTTGCGGCAAAACAATGGTAAGCGCTGTGGTTTCGCCGGTTGCCTCGTCGGTAATCCATACCCTGGCATTTAGCCTGATGGCATGTACAGGAAATGCTTCCTTTTTTATAATTATTGCCCTGCTCAGCTCTGCTGATAGCGACATTTCATCGCTTCCGGCATCTTGTTTGCTAAAATAAGGCTTAAGGAGGTTATAGTCCTCCTGGGTGATAATCACCGGATTGCTCTCGTTTGGATTCATATATTTATTGTTTTAAATGGATTAAAATTGAAAAAAATACAAGCGCAGCAACATATCACCCAATGGCGATCTAATGTTTTTCAAAAAAATGCTGTTGTGTTGTGTTTAACCCCAAACCAAGGAAGGTGTATTACAGGCCTGGGGCAAAATGATCAAAATCTTTAAAGCTAGGGATGTAGAAAAGCCTCCTTTGAAAATTGTCATGTTTTGATTTTCGTAATGTACACAAACCTATCCTACTGCAGACTAAGGCAATAGCATTATCATTTAGGGCGATATGGTTAATACAGTGTTTCAATTTATCCAAATATAACCTATATCTGGTAAGGTTACAAGTTTTGAGGGATTTGCTTTGCCAAAATCACTTTTAAAGCTTACTTACCGAACTAATGAAATAAGGCGAATCATTCCATTTTATTTTTTTGTAACTAAAGTCTCTCTTTAGCGCTTCAGGAAGGCAATCCCATACGGCCTGACTCATTTTTTCGAGCAATAATTTCTTCGAAAAGGTATCAGATACTACAAAACTAATTTCCCTTACCGGTTTGGGATCTTTAAAGGCTTTGAAAAGCGTCGTTTCTTTTTCGTTGATAATCGATAGTGCCGGAATAATGGCAAAACCGAGCTTAGCACGCACCAGGTTTTTTAAGGTTTCGATCGAAGAGATATCGTAACTGAACTGTTCTTTTATTTTACCGGGTTCTTTGATCCCACAGATATCCAATAGCTGGGCATTGTAGCAATATTCGTTCTGTAACAGCAACAGTTCTGGTTTATCATCTGGCTGCAATTCGTAAAAATCGTCGTTGGCCATGGGATGGTTTTCATTTAGGTAAGCCACAAAAGGTTCTTTAAAAATAGCATGTTCAACCAAATTTGGGTGACCTGTTGGCGTAGCCATGATCGCTACATCAATTGCACCTGTTTCAACATCCTGCATCAGCTGCCCCGTATTAGCCTCTTTAATTACAAAATGTACTTTGGGCGCAATGGTTTTCATCGCACTGATAAATAAGGGAATGAGGTAAGGTGATAAGGTCGAAATAATCCCCAGCTTCAATTCTCCTTCAAGCAGGTTTTTCTGGTTAATTACAAAATCACGGATTTCATCTGTTTCGCGCAAAATTTTTCTTGCCCGGTTAATAATCTCTTTGCCCAGTACCGTAGGCGTTAATGGTACCTTATTGCGATCGAAAATTTTAATGCCAATTTCCTCCTCCAGGTTTTTGAGTTGTATCGTGAGGCCAGGTTGTGTTACCATGCAAACATCTGCTGCCCTTGCAAAATGAC
Source organism: Pedobacter sp. HDW13 (assembly GCF_011303555.1). Classification (NCBI taxonomy): domain Bacteria; kingdom Pseudomonadati; phylum Bacteroidota; class Sphingobacteriia; order Sphingobacteriales; family Sphingobacteriaceae; genus Pedobacter; species Pedobacter sp. HDW13. The sequence goes on from NZ_CP049868.1 coordinate 569,939, forward strand.
GTTCCTCATCCAAAGCCACTACGTATTTCAACTGCTGAATAGTCATGATTATAAATTTTATTTATAAAGATACAAAATTATCAATTTGATTTATGATCGTAGCCGCAATAAATTTGTTCCAACAAAAAAGATCAAATCATTATAAATAACAATTTAAAAAATTAAGACCATGAAATTTACAAGAACAGCAAATGCCAATTGGAAAGGTACAGGAATGGACGGAAAAGGAACCATCAGTACACAAAGCACTACATTAGACCAGGCACAATTATCATTCAAAACCCGCTTTGCAGAAGGCGTTGGCACCAATCCTGAAGAACTGATTGCCGCAGCACACTCCGGTTGTTTTACCATGCAACTGAGCTTCCTGTTAAGCGAAGCAGGCCTGGTACCCGAAAATCTGGATACCAAAGCCAATGTAACTTTTGAAAACGGCACCATTACCTTAATCCACCTCGAATTAGCCGGTAGTGTTGCGGGAATTGATGAAGAAGAATTTAAAGTTTTTGCCCTTAAAGCAAAAGAAGTTTGTCCGGTATCAAAATTATTGAATACTGAAATCACCTTATCAGTTTCACTGGTAGCCTAAATTAATTAAAAAACACAATTAGTAAAACCCTATAATTTTAAACAAAATGAAAACAAGAATAAAAGGACAATTGAGTGCATTTTTCATGTTCGCCATCCTATTTTTAGCTGCTTTATTGTCAACTGCTGATGTAGCTGCACAAACCAAAGCCCCAATTAAAAATGTTGTGTTGGTACATGGTGCCTTTGCCGATGGTTCGGGATGGAGATCCTTATACGAAGTACTAACCAAAAAAGGCTACAATGTAACCATTGTACAAAACCCATTAACTTCGCTTGAAGATGATGTAGCTGCTACCAATGTAGTGCTTGATAAACAGGATGGTCCGACCATCCTTGTGGGGCATTCGTGGGGTGGCACGGTAATTACCCAGGCCGGCAACCATTCCAAAGTAGTTGGTTTGGTTTATGTGGCCGCTTTCCAGCCCGACCAAGGCGAATCGGCACTACAATGGTTACAAACAGCGCCCCCAGCATCCGAAAATGGTGTATTAAACCCTGACGATAAAGGTATAGTTTACTACGACAAAGCAAAATTCCACGCTGGTTTCTGTGCCGATATCAGTAAGGAAGAGGCCGAATTTATGTATGCTTCGCAAGGTGCTTTTTATGCCAAAGGTTTTGTAACACCCATTACCAAAGCTGCCTGGAGAGATAAACCTGCTTATGCAGTAATTGCAACTGAAGATAAAAGTATCAACCCTGATATCCAACGCGTTATGTATAAACGCTCCAATAGCAAAGCTACCGAAGTCAAAGGTAGTCACGTAGTTTTTATGTCGCAACCTAAAGCAGTTGCTGATGTGATTATTGCGGCATCGAAAGAAATTGCGGTTAAAAATTAAGTAAAAAATTCACAGGTCTATCAGGTGGGTGGAGACCCCCACCTCTAGCGTTGCTATTGTGCGATGTATCCACCGCCCAATTGATATTTTATAGAAATTAAAACAGTTTCTAAGTAAAGTATTTTTTCAAAAGAGGTGGTATCATAATTATAGAATTGTCATCCTGAGCCTGTCGAAGGACTATCAAAACACATCTGAGGCGTTTCGACAAGCTCAACGTGACAAACTAATAAACAACCTAAATTATGATACCGCCTCTTTGCTATTTATAAAACGTTCTAAATTGATTTACAAAAGCCTTACCCGCTCTTCTTCTAAATCGATCTGGTAAATATGCAACCTGATAATCTCATCATGCACCTCAGCATCGTTACGGTTTAGGTCTGATAAAAATAACCGTTGTCCTTCCAGCAACTCCAAATAAGCCAGCTTAGTGCTTTCACTCATTTTAACCTGCTCAGGATTGTTTATTTTATGTTCCCATTGCGCTATCATCCGTTGCAAATGTACATCTTCCTCAGCCATTCCCTCTTGTCTGGCTTTTAGCAGCCTAACCGTTTCGGAAATCAATTGTTTTTTAACCCGGTGTTTTGCTTCCTCATCCTCCATTTCGGCTGCCTGATCAAAAATATGAGACCGCTCAATAATGTAGGGCAGGGTAAGTCCCTGAATCAATAATGTAAGGAGGATAACCGTAAAGGTGATGAATAATATGAGGTTGCGGTGAGGAAAGGCTTCGCCGCTTTTAAGTGTCAGTGGAATAGCCAGTGCCGCTGCCAGCGATACCACACCACGCATACCTGTCCAACCTAACAATAGCGGTAAACGCCACATCCTGCGCCTGTTGTTTCTTAAAGGTGCTACACTCGGTCTGAATATAATGGTTGCTGCCATGGCACAATAAGAACTAATAATCCGGGCTACAATCAGTATACCGGTTACCGCAACCCCATAAATAATGGCCTGTGTTAAAGGAATACCATCGGCACGAAGCCCAGCTATTACTTCCGGGAGCTCGAGGCCAATGAGCATAAATACTATTCCGTTCAGCACAAAAATCATAGCTTCCCAAACGCTGTAGCCCCTTACCCTACTGGCACTGGTTAAAAAAGTAAGTCTCCTTACTGATAAGAATAAACCACCCGTTACCACTGCCAGTACGCCAGAGCTGTGCACCTGTTCAGCTATCCAATACAAAAAATAGGGTTCAATAAAGGTAAAAACAATGTCGGATGAGGTATCGGTAGGTAAACGTTTATGCGCCTGTATAAACAGCCAGCCAAACAAAAGCCCGATGCCAATTCCACCTACAATCATCCAGGAAAAACTAAGTAGGGCATCCTGAAGGATAAACTGGCCGGTACCAACTGCAACCAATGCAAATCTGAAAATAATTAAAGAAGAGGCATCGTTAAGCAAACTTTCGCCTTCTAGCACTGCAGCAGTTGATTTAGGTATTTTTACAAATTTCATGATGGCCCCTGTACTTACCGCATCAGGCGGAGATACGATTCCGCCAAGTAAAAAGCCCAGCGCTAAGGTAAAGCCTGGGATCAGGTAATTGGTAAGCACGGCAACTGCAAGCGCAGAAAACAATACCACTAAAAATGCAAAACTGCCAATAATGCGCCACCATTTTTTCATCTCTTTAAATGAAATACTCCACGAGGCTTCGAATAAAAGTGGTGGTAAAAAAATAAAGAAAATCATGTTTGGATCTACCTGAACTTTAGGCAGCCCAGGCACAAAACTAATGAGTAAACCTGCAACCACTAACAATACCGGGTAGGCGATACGCAATTTGGTAGCCAGCATTTCGATAAGTACTATTGCGGCAACCAGGGCCAGCATAAAGGGTAATTGTTCGTGCATATATTACTGTTTTCTTTTAAAAATAGTAAAAAACAAATATATCAATCAGCGAAATTTGCGTTATCAATGGGAAACCAACATAATTCTTTCCTAGAATATGGTTAAAGATCACGAAATCATTTTGGCCAGATTACCCAATTGTTTCAGTTTAAACTTCAGCTCATTAGACCAGGGTAAACCTATGCAAAGCCTGATACAGTTTTCAAATTGATCCTGCAAGGTAAACATGCGGCCGGGGGCAATACTAATCTGCTTTTTAATAGCCAGATCGTAGAGTTTCACGGTATCTACCTTTTTATCAAATTCAACCCAAAGCGCCAGTCCGCCTTGTGGCCTGCTGGTTTTTGTTCCTTCGGGAAAATAATCGGCAATGGCCTGAACATAATTTTGATAATTCTGCTGTAAGGTACGCCGGAGTTGATGCAAATGCACATCGTAACGACCTGTTTTAAGGAAATTACCCACAGCTTCCTGAATAATTGATGGCGACGACAGCGAATGCACCAATTTTAACCTGAGCAATTTATCCTTGTATTTACCGGGAGCCATCCAGCCTACTCGATAGCCTGGCGCCAGGGTTTTAGAAAAAGCACTACACATCAGCACATTGCCTTCGGTATCAAATGCCTTGCAGCATTTTGGCCGCTGTGTGCCGAAATAAATATCGCCATATATATCGTCTTCAATTAGCGGAATATTTCTTTCAGCCAACAGTTTAACCACTTCCCTTTTATGCTCGTCGGGCATGCAACTCCCCATTGGCGTATTAAAATTGGGTACCAGCAGGCAGATGTTAATTTTAGGCAATACTTTCTTTAATGCCTCTACCTCAATACCGGTAACCGGATGCGTTGGCAGTTCGAGTACTTTAAACCCCAAACTAATTACCAGTTGAAATATGCCCGGATAACAAGGGCTTTCTACGGCAACCGTATCGCCGGCTTTGCCTAAGGCCATAAGGCAAAAAGATAAGGCATTCATGCCTCCGTTAGTGGTAATGATATCATCTTCGTTCAAATTACCGCCCCAGGCCAACGAGCGTACCGCAATCATCCTCCTGAGTTTAACATTACCCTGCAATGGTTCGTATTCGGTGCCACCTTCTTTTAAGGCGCGCGTAGCGTACAAAACTTCCTTTTTTAGTTTAGCCAGAGGCAACAGGTTACCCGAAGGCACCCCGATAGAAAAGAGGGTAAGGTCAGCACGGCCAATATTTGAATAGACTTTGGTAATCAATTCGTTCGGTTCGTTGAGGTTGGCTTTTAGCGATGGACTACTTACCTCTGGGAGTGGTAACCTCAGGTAATCGAGCTTATTAACAAAAAAGCCCGATTGCGGCTTCACCTCAATTAACGATTGTGCTTCGAGCTCTAAAAATACCCTTTTGGCTGTATTCATGCCTATACTGTACTCCTGGCATAACATCCGCACGGATGGCAGCCGATCGCCGGCCTTTAAAATCCCACTTCTGATCTGTGTAGCAATACCATTCGCAATTTCATTGTACCTAAAAAGCTTTTCCATAATAAAAACAACTGTACCCATGCAAATATACAAAACTGATACTGTATTTATTAATACCGGCTTTGCACTTTTGTGTATCAATTTTTAGGAAATGAAAGACAACAGTATAACACTATCTAAAGAAAACGTTTCGAAGGGTTGGATTAACGGCTTTATTGGTGTGCTTATTTTTAGTGGTTCTATGCCAGCAACCCGAATGGCAGTAATAGATCTCAATCCGGTATTTGTAACCGTTGCACGTGCCTCAATTGCGGGGTTACTCGCGCTTACGGTACTTATTCTCTTTAAAGAAAAACGCCCGGCAAAGGCTTTGTATTTCCCCATTGCCATTGTTGCCTTAGGTGCAGTTATTGGTTTTCCATTGTTAAGTGCCCTCGCTTTGCAGCACATTACATCGGCACATTCGCTGGTATTTTTAGGCTTGCTACCCATTGTAACGGCTTCATTCGCAGTGTTACGTGGTGGTGAACGCCCTCGCCCGGTATTTTGGTTGTTTTCTGTTATGGGGAGTTTGCTCGTTATTGGCTATGCCATTTATCAGGGCCTTACTGCCTCTCCCCTTGGCGATATGCTGATGCTGGCAGGCATTGTACTTTGTGGGCTTGGCTATGCCGAAGGTGCCCGACTTTCGAAAACCCTGGGCGGCTGGCAAGTAATATCGTGGGCTCTGGTTATTTCGCTTCCCATCATGCTACCACTGATGCTCATTTACCAACCAAGTTCATTTTCAACCGTAAGTACAGGTGCCTGGCTTAGTTTGGCTTATATTGCCTTATTCAGTATGTTTATTGGCTTTATATTCTGGTACCGTGGTTTGGCGCAGGGAGGTATTGCCTCGGTTGGTCAGTTGCAGTTGCTTCAGCCCTTTTTCGGCTTAGGTCTTGCAGCTACCCTGCTGCACGAAAATGTAAGTTTAGGGATGCTGGCGGTTACAGTGGGTGTAATTCTCTGCGTGGCCGGCTCCAAAAAGTTTGCTAAATAACATTCATCCTTCAATAAAAGAAAAAACATGTTTGTACCCAATGGTTATCAATTTGAAAGCGAAGCAGAAAAAATTGCGTTTATGCAGCGTTATAGCTTTGCTACCATCATTACCAACAATGATCAGCAAATTCCCTTAGCTACTCAATTGCCCTTTGTAATTGATCAGCATTCGGGTAAACTGATATTAAGTGCACATTTTAGCATTGCCAACGAGCAGGCCAAATACATTGAGCAGCACACCTCCTTAATTATATTTACCGAGCCACACGCTTATATCTCCCCTACGCACTACACTAAGCACGAAAGTGTGCCCACCTGGGATTATATCGCTGTACATGCTTATGGAAAGGCAAGCCTGATTACAGATGAGGCCTTAAAACTAAAGGCATTGGAGCAGATGATCAATTTTTACGAGAAAGGTTATTTAGCACAATGGAATAGTCTTACCGATACCTTTAAAAGCAGAATGATAAAAGGAATTGTGGCTTTTGAACTGGAGGTAACCGACCTGCAGGGGCAGAAAAAATTAAGCCAGAACAAATCGCAGGCTGAGCGCGAAAGTATTATTGCACATCTCGAAAAAAGCAACAATACAGTAGAACACGATTTGGCCGGATATATACAAAAAACCTTAAACGATAAAGCGAAATAAAATGCAGATATTAAACAGTACAGCAAACGATATTGACCAGATTTTCGGGCTTTATAAAGTGGCCACCGATTTTCAAAAATCGAAGTTTATTGTGCAATGGCCTCAATTTGAACGAGCCCTGATTGAAAAAGAAATTGTCGAACTAAGGCAATGGAAACTGATTATAGATGGCCAGGTGGCCTGTGTTTGGGCTACCACTTTTGCCGATCCTCAAATATGGGAAGGTAAAAACGACGATCCTGCCGTTTATATTCATCGCATTGCCACCAATCCTGATTTCAGGGGACAAAATCTTGTTACCACAATTGTAACCTGGGCAAAAGCATATGCAAAAGAAAACGGAAAAAGATTTGTACGACTGGATACGGTAGGCGAAAACCAGGGATTAATTAAACACTACCAAAAATCGGGTTTTAATTATCTGGGGCTTTTTAATTTAAAAAATACCGATCAGTTACCCGCACATTACCACAATGCAGCCGTAACCTTGTTCGAATTGAGTATAGATGAACCTGAATTTCTAGATAAGCAGGTATAACAATCATTTAACATGCAACTTAACCTGGGGTAATACTAGCCGCTTATTATTACCCCATGGTTCGCATCAGTTTTTCTAAATTAAGCTTTGATGAATTCACCAATTGTCCGCTGGATAAACTGGAGGAAGAAATCCTGCGTTATTCGATCCGCATGAAACTACAGAACAGCCCTCAAACACCCGAAGAACGTGAAAGCTACCGCGCTGAAATAGACCGTTTAACTGTTTTAAAATACATCAGTCAGCTAAGAAAGGGTAAAATTACTATAGAAGATTTTAACCTGAAAGTAGCACTTAACAAGGGTTTGCATAACCAGTTATAGTCAAATTAGCTGACGTTTAGATCGATCAGCTACCTCAAATGGGTAAAACCAGCCTCTCCAGAATGCTAAAAAAATAGACGATAATGATTCATCGTATAAAAAAAATGTTACGTTTGTAAAATAACTACTAAAACTACCTATTTTATATACTAATATTTTAAAACCATGTGTTGCTGCTGTAAATCATAATTAACTTTATCTATCTACTGGCTAAGCTAACAGATAGCACCTAAGCAGGCCAAAACAGAAACCACTACTTTAATAAAACCAGCAGATGCAGAAAGTAACCAACCGACATACAAACCAAACCGCATTAAAAATTTTAAGCATAACCTTTGCACTCATCATAATTTACACCAATTCTATTTGGTCGCAAAATGCCAACCCTTCTCCGCTTAACTTCCCTACGCCAAAAAACATCGATAACATGTTGTTTTATTTGCAGCGCGATCCGAATACCAATACCCTGATTTATAGCCTAAACCTCGAAAAAGATGGAGAGATTAACCGCTCGCAACCTGTTTCTGTGTATTGGCTACGTTATGCCGAGAAAGGAGAAAAGAGAGATCTTGGCTACATACAACGTAAATTTGCCTACGGTATATTGGCTAAAGAGTTAAGCAAAGATCGCTTCGAACTTCGTTTTGTATCGCACAAAAAATTGCCTTTTTATTTGTTGCGATCGGCCACCGACCAAAAATATTATGTATCGGTAACTTTAAATGATAAAAAAATTAAAATTAACCGTCTTTTCATCAGAATTGAAGGAGGGTCTTTTTGGCTACCAAACGTAAAATATGCTTCGATTGAGGGAACTGAACTAACCACAGGCAAAGCCATTACCGAAAGAATCCCTGTAAAATAAATCATTTGGAAATAAATACGGATTAATACTTTTTACATTAAACCAAAATCCCCCGCGGCGGTCAAAAAATAATGAGAAACAAATCCGCAATCTGGTTTCTGGGTAAATGCTTTCTACCTGGTTTATTAATGTTCTGGGCAGTCTTTTCAAAAGCGCAAGAGCCACTTGTTAAAATTATGAAATGGACGGTTGGCGATACCGTTAGGGAAGCCATGGTTTACCTGCCCGTAAATGCAAAAACCAAAGATAGCCCGGTAATTTTTGTTTTTCATGGTCATGGCGGCACAATGGGCAATATGTTCAGGAGCCGCAGCTTTGAAAAGCTTTGGCCAGAGGCCATTGTTGTTTGCCCGCAGGGACTTAACACACCCGGCCAGTTAACCGATCCCAATGGCCGTTTACCGGGATGGCAAAAAGCTCCTGGCGATATGGGCGACCGGGATTTGCACTTTTTTGATGCGATGTTAAAAACACTCAGAGAAGATTACTGGGTCGACAACAAACGTATTTATGCTACCGGGCATTCTAACGGTGGTGGATTTACTTACCTTCTCTGGGCTACACGTGGAGATATATTTGCAGCTTTCGCCCCTTCGTCCGCAGTAGCCGCAAAGGTTGCAAATCTGCTAAAACCCAAGCCCGCCATGCATATTATGGGCGAACAGGATTACCTGGTAAAACCCACCTGGCAAAGGGCCATGTACAATAAAATATTGCAGGTAAATAGCTGTAGTGATAAAGGTCAGCCTTACGATCAGTATGCAACTTTATATCCTTCAGACACACAAACACCTGTGGTTTTGTATATCCATCCGGGAGGTCACGTTTATCCTGTAGAAGCCAATAAAGTTGTTATCAAATTCTTCAAAAGCATAAAAAAACCTTAAACAGGCCAGCTACTCAAAACTAACTTGCCTGTAAAATTTCCTTCCGCCTTAACAAAAAAATAAATGCTTCGATACGATTGAAGACCGCATTAAATTTTTCATTATTTTCTGGCAGGTACAATTTCTCGTAACTAATGTGGTTTGCTGTAAGCGAAATCGTCATAAACAGCTCGTTGTCTTGATCGAGCTTGTAACGGATTTTTTGATATTCCAGCACCGGCACGATGTTCAGCGTTCTCAACAACTTGTCCAGCTGTTTTATCGCATCCAGAATATCAAGATTAGGAGTTAAAAGTAAGGGCATAGTGATTTAGATTATTTGGTACACTGGTTCATTAGTCTATGGTTGATGGTTCATAGCCCAACTGAAAACTGCTAACTGCAAACTGAAATTATTGTCCTTCGTGATAGATTTCGGCACCAGCTTCCTGCTGAAAAATGGCACCACTCGAAATTGTTTCTACAGCCGTTAGTACCGTTAGTGATTTGGCATCGTGATCAATAAAATTCACCAGTTCGTTAAATTTCCTTGCCGCAAGGGTAAAAATCATTACTGATCTACTTTCTCTTTTTTTCATAGCATCTTCAATTTTGCGCAGCCTTATTTTTGTTTTAGGTATGCAAGGCAAATTTGGCCAAAACCTTATTTTTTAATGGTAATTGGCCCTCATGAAGATGTATCGATTTCTTAAACCGTTACATTTTGTGGTTTTTTGTCGTCCTTTAAAGCAGAAAGGTAGACTGATGGCGTAGTGTGCATCACTTTTTTAAAGGCATTAAAAAAAGTATTGCGCGAAGAGAAACCTGCATCCAGGGCAATGGCTTCGAGGGTGAGTTGTTTCCAATCGCCCTGATCCAACCTGGTTTTAATATATTCAATGCGCAGATTATTGATGTAGGTACTGAAATTAAGTTTGTAATGGTTATTGAAAAGTTCGGAGAGTTTATGGTTCTGAATTTCCAAAGCCGAAGCCAGTTCGCTCAGGTTAAGTCCGGGTCGCCTGAAAAGTTCTTTTTCCTTAATGGCATGTGCTACTTGCTCAGCGAGGTTGGTATCTACCATTTTTGGTTTTGCTTTCTCCTCTGCCAAAGGCAAGGCATCTGTTTGAATATTTTGGCTGTCTGCAACTGCTTTTTTAGTAAAACCGTAAATCAGTTCGGGATTTAAAAAAAACATAAAACTCAATACCAGCAGACAAAAACATAAGAATATAACAACAGAACCTTCGTGCAAAATAGACCAGATATTACTCCTGTTTTGTAAAATGGAGACATTTATAACCAGCATACCGGCAAAAATTACGAAGCACACCGCACTAAAAAAATAGATCCACTTAATTGTTTGCTTGTTTTGTTTCTGCTGCTTTGAAGCGCGATAAGCCAGCCGTATCTGTAAAATGGTATAAATAAGGGCCGAAATAGGAAAAACATACCAGTGCCAGGGCTCTACAATATATTCGCTATCCGAAAATGCAAACTCCACATCGGCCACAACCCTGCTCACCACTTCGTGCTGTGCAGCATAACTCAACATATTATACGGAATAATCGAAATTACTGCTGGAATGGCAATGAGAAAATGGAGCAGGTGCGATGGTCTAAAAACCGCATACTCCTTATTCAATGAACCCCTGAAATAAAGGAACAAACAAGGCGCAATAGTATAATAAAAAGGCAATCCTTTATTAAACAGGTAAGGATAGTCTTTAATCAGCCCTGAATTGGTTAAGAGATAAATAAGCCCGTACCAGGCTATGCCTGCAATGGCCAGTGAGAGCAAAAAATTGAGGTAAAACTTATCACGCCCATACAGCAGTAATTTTACGATAACTACCGAAAGAATAAAAATTGCACCGATAACGGTGAGGAAAATGGGATGCAAAGGTTTAATTTTAGTAAGCGAGTCAAAATTAAGCATAATTAACATGCTTTTTGCAGAAAAGGTATTCTCGCAGGGATTTGGCAAAAAAGCCTGTTAAAGAGGTACCGGTAACTTAATCTGATGACGAAAAGTTATCGGTACCTGCCTAATTTAATCCTTTAAATCAATTACCGACAGAATGGGTAAGTGATCGGATGCGTATCTTTCTTTTACCACTTCATGGTAAATTACATTAAATGGATTTCCTTTTTTAAAGGCAATGTGATCGATAGTTGTTTTAGGGTTAATTACCGGAATGGTAAAACCACAATTGCCGCAGCTACGGGTAAATGCCGCATCGAATAATTTAATGGTTTCCGAACCGGGTTCCGCATTCAAATCGCCGGCAATGAGCAATGGCAGGGTTTCGGCCGCAGTTAGCTTCACAATTTCTTTCACCTGCATTATCCTATTTTCTTCAGCGCGTTCGGCATCTAAATGGGTAGAAGCAAAGCGGATAAATTTCCCATTTGCTATTTCTACCGTAGCAATGGCAAACACACGCTGCTCAGCCCGGGCACTATTGTTTTTAGGCAGTTTATAAGTTTTCTGTGCTGAAAGTGGAAACCTGGAAAGGATAGCAACCCCGTAATCTCCCCCATCATGGTCGATGGCCTTCGCAAAATAGAAATTCATTTTCAGTTTTTGGGCAAGCAAAACAGCCTGGTTAATATTACCCGAGCGTTTGGTATTTACATCTACTTCCTGCAAGGCAACCAAATCAGGATGCTGAAGTGAAATGGCTTTGGCAATGGCATTTACATCAATGGTTCCCTCTTTTTCTTTTGTAGGTGGGTTACAGTGATGAATATTATAACTCATTACCCTTAAACGGTTTGTACTTTTTGCTGCAGAACCTGCACCAATTTTAGGAGAACAGCCGCTAAAAAGCAAAGCAACAATTAGAAATGGCAGATATAAGTTTTTCATAGCCCCAAAATACAAAGTTTCTGCATTAGTAAATAATCAAAAAACAATAACCAATTAACAAATCAGTTCTCAGTTGGCAGTTTTCAGTTCTCAGTTGTGCTATTTACTATTGATATAAACCATCAACTATTTACCAATGAACTATAACGGATATGCAGTTTCGCTTTTAGGCTCTGACAATACGAAATAGCTCTGCACAGTGGTAATATTGGGTAGGGTTGCCAGTTTGTGCCTTAAAAACTCATGATAGGCATCCATATCTTTTGTGGCGATGCGGAGGATAAAATCATGCGCACCAGTCATTTGTAAACATTCCATTACTTCGCCAAATTTCGATACTTCCGTTTCAAATTCGACCAGGGTTTTGGCGGTATGCTCTTTGAGCAAAACATGCGAAAAGGCAATCAGGTTCCTGTTAATTTTCTTCCGGTCGAGAATGGCCACTACCCTTTTAATGTAGCCTTGCTCCTTTAACCTTCTTATCCTTTCGTGAATGGTTGCAATAGATTTATGCAGCATAAGCGATACCTCTTTATTCGTTAAAGAGGCGTCGCGCTGCAGTAATTTCAATATTTCTACATCAACCTGATCTAAATCTCCGTGTATCATAAACTATTCTGAATCGAAAAAAAACACAATGCAGCTTTGAAAAAGCATTCAAAACCGAAATAAAAATTAAAAACACACCAAAAAAGCAGAAAATTTACGTAAAAAACAACATGTATTGACAAAAAAGAACACAATACTGAATTTTACCGAAATTATAATCGATTGCTTAAACAATTATAAAAGGTTTAAAATATGCCTACAACAACGCTAATAACAAACGAAATGACTTCAGCTTTGAATGCGAAATTTGAACATTTATCGCTTTTGGTTGGCAATACGCCCATGTTAGAGCTAACCTATAGCCTTAATGGCAAAACAGGTAAAATTTATGTAAAGTGCGAACATTACAACCTAACGGGTAGCATTAAAGACAGGATGGCGCTTTATACATTAAAGAAAGCCTATGCTGAAGGTAAAATTAAACCCGGCGATAAAATTGTTGAAGCAACCAGTGGCAATACCGGAATCGCATTTGCCGCAATTGGTAAAGCCTTAGGCCATCCGGTTACGATTATTATGCCCAACTGGCTAAGCAAAGAGCGCATGGACATTATCAAAAGCCTGGGTGCAGAGATTGTTTTGGTTAGCAAAGAAGAAGGCGGCTTTATTGGCAGCATTAAACTGGCCGAATACATGGCGGCAAACAACCCCAATGTATTTTTGCCTAAACAATTCGAAAATATAGCCAACCCGGAAGCACACGAATATACCACAGGTAAAGAAATCTGGGAACAACTGCAGCTGAAAAGCCTGTGTCCCGATGCCTTTGTAGCCGGCGTAGGTACAGGTGGCACCATTATGGGCGTTGGAAATTTCCTAAAAAAGCAAAAAAACACTGTAAAAATCCACCCGCTTGAGCCTGCAGAATCGCCAACCTTAACTACAGGATATAAAGTGGGCAGTCATAGGATTCAGGGGATTTCTGATGAATTTATACCTGAAATTGTTAAGCTCAACCAGCTAGATGAAATCGTACAGGTAAACGATGGCGATGCCATATTGATGGCCCAAAAACTTGCCCAAAAACTTGGTCTTGCCGTAGGTATCTCATCGGGTGCAAATGTAATCGGAGCCATTAAAAAACAGCAGGAAATGGGCGCAGATAGCTGTGTGGTAACCATTTTTTCGGATAGCAATAAAAAATATTTAAGCACCGATTTAATGCGCGAAGAACCGGTTAAAGCAGGTTACATCACCCCAGACGTAGAATTTCTCGATTATCAGGCTTTTAGCAGATTAAACGGTCAGTAAGCCCTGTCTAATCATTCCGCATTCAAATCAACAACCCTAAATCAATATTAAACCAATAAACAACCAAATGAAAAAAATCACCCTATTATGCTGTTTCGTTTGCTTAATCAGCTTAAGCAGTTACAGCCAGATTTTAAAACCGGTAACCTGGAGCTACGCAGCTAAAAAAACAAGCCCAACTACAGCTACCGTATTTATCAAAGCAACAGTCGAAAGTGGCTGGCACTTGTACTCGCAATTTGTTAAAGATGGTGGTCCGGTTAAAACCACTTTTACCTTTCCTGTTGCAAAAGATTTCACTTTAGTAGGCAAAACCATCGAACCAAAGGCTGTTACCAAGTATGAAGCAACTTTTAAAATGGACGTAAGCTATTTTGAAAACTCGGTAGTTTTTCAACAAAAAATTAAGCTGAAAGGCAAAAATGCTGTAGTAAAAGGTAGCGTAGAGTTTATGGTATGCGACGATAAACAATGCCTGCCACCAGAGCAAGTAGATTTCAGTATCCCTGTAAAATAAATAATAGCAGATGATATCCTTTAAAAAAATCTGTCTCGGATTGCTGTTTTTCTGTGCTGTATCCTTAACCGGATATGCACAGGACAGCACCAGTACCGACGACCTGACTTTTACCGAAATTAAACCGGAAACAACCGATACAACTGTTAAAGCAGCTGAAACGATTAACAAAGTAGCCGATAGCACTACAACAGATTCAAAAAAGCTTGCCCCACAGCCCGAGGCACAGAAAACCCTTTGGGGTATTTTTATTGCAGGTTTTGTTGGCGGTTTAGCGGCTTTGCTTATGCCTTGCATCTTCCCTATGCTTCCATTAACAGTAAGCTTTTTTACCAAGGGATCGGAAAAGGGAAAAGCTTTTGGACGGGCAGCACTCTATGGCTTCTTCATTATTCTGATTTACGTAGTACTGGGCCTTTTGGTTACCGTAATTTTTGGTGCTGATGCATTAAATAACCTTTCTACAAATGGCATCTTTAATTTCTTTTTCTTTTTGCTCCTGGTTGTTTTCGCAGCTTCGTTTTTAGGTGCTTTCGAAATTACATTACCATCGAGCTGGGTAAATAAAATGGATGCCAATTCGGATAAAGGTGGCATAGCCGGACTGTTTTTTATGGCTGGCACCCTGGCTCTGGTATCTTTCTCGTGTACCGGTCCAATTATTGGTACTTTATTGGTACAGGCTGCAACAACGGGTGCATTATTAGGTCCTGCAATTGGCATGTTTGGCTTTTCACTTGCGCTGGCTATTCCTTTTGCATTATTTGCCTTATTTCCATCTGCTATGCAAAAGCTACCCAAATCAGGCGGCTGGTTAAACAGTGTAAAAGTAGTTTTGGGCTTCCTTGAACTGGCCTTTGCCCTAAAGTTTTTAAGTAATGTAGATTTAGCCTACCATTGGGAATGGTTTGACCGCGAAATATTCCTGGCCTTGTGGATCGTTATTTTCGGTATGATGGGCATTTACCTTTTGGGCAAACTTAAATTTTCGCACGATAGCCCTTTAAATTCCATCTCGGTACCACGGCTTTTCCTGGCTACCATTGTACTGGCCTTTACTGTTTATTTAATCCCGGGTATGTGGGGTGCGCCATTGCGTAGTGTTTCGGCCTTTTTGCCGCCACAGGAAACCCAGGATTTCGATTTATACACCTCAGGTTTACTTACCGGAAAGTCAACCACAAACGATGGCCCGCATAAATATGCCGATAAATTTCATGCCCCGTTAAAACTGAATGCCTACTTCGATTATGAGGAAGGTTTGGCACAAGCTAAAAAACAAAACAAGCCTGTATTAATCGATTTTACCGGACATGCCTGCGTAAACTGCAGAAAAATGGAAGCCAATGTTTGGCCTGACCGCGATATTTTAAAAATGATCAGTGAAGATTACATCCTGATCCAGTTATATGTAGACGATAAATCGGAGCTGGCCCCTGCTGATGTAGTGACAACCCCTGAAGGAAAAAAACTAAATACCATCGGCAAAAAATGGAGCGATTTGCAGGCCAGAAAATTCCAGTCTAATTCGCAGCCATTTTATGTACTGCTCGATCCTAAAACTGAGGCCCTACTGGCACATCCACAGGGAGCAGATTACGAAATAGCCAATTATAAAAAATTTCTCGAAAGCGGCTTAAACGCTTTTAAATAGCAAACCGGTGGTAGAAGTTAGGAGCTACCAGCGTGATTTTAATTTTAGTTAATGATAGTAAGGGCAGTACTGGATAGTATGCCCTTATTTTTTTCAATCCTTATCCACTCAGTTCCCTTGCCCTCTCCACTTTAGCCACCAAGCTGTTGCCGCTTGCAGGACGGGACAGGACAGATTAGCCAAATAAAAGCGCTACCCTCGTATAACCAAGTATATTCTTCTGCAGGAATTTTCCTCCTGGTTACAGTAAAAGTACATCACCATTAAATATGAACACTATGAGCAAACAAAACAACAATCTTCCAATGCAACCGATTACACAAATACACGTCAGCTTAACGCTTTTTAAAGTATAGCCCTGCGTATTTTTTTGTAAAAACTTCAATACCAAATCAATAAACTAACAAAATTCTTCATTAAAAAAATCACCAGTAGCGGCCAGGCAAGGCTGTTGCATGGTCGGGCTAAATCAAAGCACTCGAAAACAGGTAGCCTGTTGCACTAAAACAAGCTACCTGGACAAATAACCAAATATTTATAAAACCAAATCAATTATGGATCTTAATCTTTATCCAGAAAACCCACAGCGGCAGCGAGGCGCTTCCTGCAGGAAACTCCTGGTAACCGGCATGTCGGCATTAACCCTATTCTGTATTGCCGAACCGCTAAATGCAAAGGCCAATGCTTTTAACGCAGCAATTCACATTAATACTTTGAACAAGAAATGGGATACCACCATCAAAGGAAAAATTGTGGATGAAAAGGGAGAAACTTTAGTGGGCGTGAGCATTAGGGTAAAGGGCACAAGCCTGGTAACCAGTACCGATGCCAATGGAGCTTTTTCAATTACGATACCTTCATCGGTGAGCAACCCGGTTTTGGAGGTTTCGTACATTGGTTATACCACACAAGAGGTACCCGTTGGTGGAAAAACAACAATCAGCATTCAGCTAAAAAGCTCAACCAACGACCTGGAAGAAGTGGTGGTAGTAGGTTACAATACCGTTAAAAAGAGCGATTTAACCGGTGCAGTAGTAAGCGTGGGCGCAAAAGAAATCAGATCGAGGCCGGTAACCAATGCCCTGCAAGCCATGCAAGGTAAAGCGGCTGGGGTAGATATTACTTCAAATGAGCGGCCAGGCCAGGTTGGCGATATTAAAATCCGTGGTCTACGTTCATTAAAAGCCAGCAATTCGCCATTATTTGTAGTGGATGGAATTCCGTTGCAGGCTGGTGGTATTGATGCCATCAACCCTAACGACATCGAAAACATCGATGTTTTAAAAGATGCCTCGGCAACAGCCATTTACGGTTCGCGTGGTGCAAACGGTGTAGTATTGGTAACCACTAAAAAAGGTAAAACCGGCAGACTAACCATGGATTACGTAGGTACTGCAACCATAGAAACCTTAAACGACAGGATGGACATGATGAACTCTGCACAATATATCGAGTTTCGTCGCGATGCATTCAGGGCATTACCGACAACAGATGTTAGGAAATACCCGGCTGTAGCCACTTTAGCTAAAGACAGAGAAATTTTTGCCGGAGACCCTTACGTGCTTGAAAACATAGAAAAAGGATGGGTAAATGGTGTGTATGATGGCAGTTTGGTTCCAACTACCGATTGGGGAGATCTGGTAACCCGGACCGGAATTACCCAGGATCACGTATTAAGTGTAAGTGGTGGTACCGATAAAATAAAGGCTTACGGATCTTTTGGTTACCTGAATCAAACCGGGACACAACTGGGCCAGGATTTCGAAAGGTACAGTGGTAAATTAAGTGTAGAAATTAACCCCGTTAAGTGGTTTAAAATGGGGCTCAATGTAACCGCAACCTATGGTTTGCAAAACTATGGTTTTGTTGCAGCAAGTGCTTCGGGTGCGGGCAATATATATGCGGCCGCAAGGGGCATGTTGCCGATGGCTATCCCTTACGATCCGAGCGGCAACCGAATTAATTTGCCCGGTGGCGATATCAATATCCAAAACCCCATTCTCGAAGCCGATTATAACATCAATTTACGTAAAACATTAAGAACCCTGGGTTCAGCCTTTGCTGAAGTAAACATTTTAAAAGGATTAAAATACCGCATCAACTTTGGCCCCGATTTTTCAAATTTCTATAACGGAAAATACCAGGATGCAAAATCGGTAAACCGCGATGCAGGCATACCTGGTTCGGTTAACAACTATGCACAACTAAACCAAAGCAACAAGTTTGCCTACACACTCGACCATTTATTATATTACGATAAAACCATTAATAAACACAGCTTTGGAGTAACCTTATTGCAAAGTTCTTCGCTGTTTCAGGATGAATCTTCGTCATTAACAGGCAGTAAAATCAATTTAATTGCACCACTTTGGTACGGATTAAGGGCCGGAAGTATTACCGCTTTGGATGGATTTGACACCGATTTTAGAAAATCTACACTCGAATCGTACATGGCCCGGGTAAACTATAGCTATGATAACAAGTACCTGTTAACCGCGTCGCTCCGTTCAGATGGGGCATCACAATTGGCCGAAGGCAACAAATGGGACTTTTTCCCTTCAGCAGCTTTAGCTTGGCGTATAGATCAGGAAGATTTCATGAAAAACATCAAATGGGTAAGTCAGTTGAAATTGCGCCTTGGTGTGGGTAGTACAGGTAACTCTTCAGTAGATATTGGCAGTACGCTGGGGCTTTTACAACCACTAACCTATACCTTTGGCAGCGCTGCTCAGATCGGTTATGTGGCTTCCGACGCTTCTTTGGCCAATCCAATTTCTTTCCCGAATAAATTACTGGGTTGGGAAAAAACACAGCAATATAACCTGGGTTTGGATTTCGACTTACTGAAAGGAAGAATCAGCGGTTCATTAGACCTCTATAAATCTAAAACAACCGACTTGATTCTACTCAAAAAGATCAACATCATTAATGGTTACCCTACCTCTTTTGATAACATCGGCTCGACAAAAAACAAAGGACTCGATTTAACCATCAATACGGTTAACGTGAGGTCGAAAGATTTCAGCTGGGAATCTACGCTGAATTTCTCTACCAGCAGGGATGAGATTGTTAAACTAAACGGTGGCGACATGGTTGCCGACCTTTTCTTTATTGGAAACGGCATTAGTGTGGCTTACGATTATGTAAAAGATGGCATCTGGCAAGATACTCCGGAAGACAAAATACTGCGCGATAAGTTTAGTGCAAACGGACAAACCTTTTTACCCGGAAGCATTAAAATAAGGGATTTGAATGGCGATTTTAAAATCGATGCCAATAACGACCGTCAGGTGTTAGGCCGTTACACCCCCAGCTGGACAGGTGGTATTACCAATACCTTTAACTACAAGGGTTTTGACCTTTCTGTTTTTATCATTGCGCGTTACAACTTCTTAATTGCTACAGGTGCAGAAGCCTTACAGGGTCGTTTTGCACAACGTGTATTGGATTACTGGACGCCAACCAACCCAACCAACGATTATCCGGCACCTAACTACGGCAGTGCGGCAGGCGATCAGTTTAAAAGCGCAATGAACTATCAGGATGGTTCATTTATTAAAGTTAGAAATATATCATTAGGCTACAATTTCGCAGAAAATATCACTAAAAAACTAACACTTTCCAGACTCAGGGTTTATGCACAGATGATTAATCCAGGCCTGATCTATTCGAAAGTTAAATGGATTGACCCCGATTTAGGCGGTTCTACATTTAACAGAGGTGTTGTATTTGGCATTAACGCCAGTTTCTAAGGAATTAAAAAGATTGATTATGAAAAAGATTGTAAATATTATATCAGGAGTGGCATTGCTAGGTGGGCTAATGATCCTGCCAACATCCTGTAAAAAAAGTTTTCTGGATGAAGAAGTGATTAACTCGCGCAATACATCCGACTTTCAAAAAACCGAGGGATTAGATGGTCTGGTTATCGGGATGTACCAAAGTTTAAAATTTCACTTTAACTATACCTGGGCCTACACCAGCACCAATTACGGGGTTGATGAATTTACAGTAGGCGGCGACAGAACCGAACAGATGTGGAACTCTTATGACGGGACTTTAAATTCGTTTAATGTAGATGTGCAGGCTGTTTTCGACAACATGTACACCAATATCAATTCGGCCAATATTGTAATTAAAAACGTGCCCCTTTATTATACAGGTGCCAATAAAAATACCCGTTTAGGAGAAGGTTACTTTATGCGTGCTTTCGACTATTTTAAACTGGTTAAACAATATGGAGGTGTGCCTTTACAGCTCGAAGCGTTAGATGTAATTAAAGATGAGTTTACCAGAAACACAGCCAAGGAAGTTTACGAACAGGTGATCCAGGATTTTACGCAAGCCTATAACCTGCTACCAACAACAGCATCAGAAAGAGGCAGGATTACCAAATGGGCCGCTGCACATTTTCTGGCCAAAGCCTATCTCTTCCGTGCCAGCGAAATAAACAACGACTGGAATAGCGAGACCAAAACAGCCGACTTACAAAATGCCATTAAATATGCAGATTTGGTAATTGGCAGCGGTCAGCACAGTCTGGCAACAAACTACAGCGATCTGTGGAACTTCACCACCGTTGATGGGGCAAACGAAACCAACAAGGAAGTTATTTTAGCTGCACAATTTTCGAACAACACCGCAACACAGGGAAGGTACGGTAACCAGATTCATCTTTACTATCCATCCGTTTACCAAACCTTACCAGGAATGATCCGCGACATTGCCGGAGGAAGGGAATTTCAGCGTTTGAGATCTACAGATTATGCTTTGGATGTTTTTGACCGCGTTAACGATTCTAGGTTCTGGAAAAGTTTTAAAACACATTACGTTTCCAACAATGCGGCCAGCATACCGAAGTGGGTTAAGGGCAGTGCCCCAACTACAGCACAAGAAGGTCAGCCAAAATTTACAGTTGGCGAAGAAGCTGCTTTATACATTGTTAATAATGCCGGCGATACCCGCTATACCCCTATTGTTCCAAATGCCGATCCAGCTTTACCAACCGATATTGCCCGCCGCAAACCTTCTATGTTTGTGCGGTATTTCGCTGGTCAGCCACAAAGTTATTTAAACAGTCATGGCAATTACGGCGTTAGCCAATACGTGGCCTTATCTAAATTTATGGATGGTTCAAGAAATCTGGTGGCTTCGCAATTTGGCCAGCGCGATGGCATTTTAGCCCGCCTTGCCGAAACGTATTTAATTGCTGCAGAAGCTTACGGCCGCTTAGGTCAGTATGCACAAGCCATTCCTTACCTAAACAGTGTGCGCGATCGTGCTGCCTATAAAGAAGGCGAAGACCGTTCTGCTTATGTAGATGGTGGAATTGCTTACAAAACAAATCCGGCAGTAACTTCGTCCATTGTTTCCTACTCCGATAAAAACACTTATTTCGAATCGAACAATATTCCGGTTACCACCGTAAACACCTTAAGTTTAATGCACCTGAATAGTGAGGCCGATATTTTTAACTCGACCAAAGATTTTTACGATAAAGTTGGGGCAAGTTCTAATGCCGATAAATTCAATGCCTTTATTTTGGACGAACGTTCAAGAGAATTAATGGGCGAATTGATGCGTTGGGAAGACCTGGCCAGGACTAAAACACTGGTAGCGCGTACAGCTGCATTTAACCTCGAGGCTAAACCTGTTGAGGGCAAACATTACTTGCGCCCAATTCCTCAAAGTTTCTTAGATGTACTGAAGATAAACGGAGAGCCTTTAACACCTGCACAGAAACAAGCCATGCAAAACCCAGGCTGGTAAGCTTAAGCAAATACAATTAGCGGTGTTTAAACCAGGTATTCTACCTGGTTTAAACACCGCTTTTTTTATAGAGAAAAATCACATCCGCCCTGAAAGCTTAATGCCATTCCTAAAAGATCTTAAAATCTGGCGTTATTCGCCTGCAGCAGCCAGGCTTCGTAACTCGCAATAACCACCACCGTGTCCGTCACTCCCGTACAGGCGGGAATCCCAATACAAAACGCTTCCCCCAATCCAACCATACACCTACCCATCAATAAGTTACATTTTCACTATCCTTAACCACATACTTTGGTTTTGCACCAGTAACAGTCAACATGCCATTAAATTTTACATCTTGTGCATCGTTCACCCATACTTCGGCACTACCAGGCATTTTAATATTGTTAAACAGTACATTTTTAAGCTGATGGCCCGTAGCCTTAAAACCATTAATATTGATTACAGGTTCTTTGGTTTGTGCATTAGAAAGATCGACGTTACGGAAAACAAAATTTTCAAAAACAGGTAGTTCCGGTGCCGCTGCACCATCGTTATTGTAATTTACGGCCGAGAAAATGGTTATTTTAAGCAACTGACAATCGGCTACCGTTACATTTTTAACATAGCCACCGCGGTCTTTGGTGCCCTTAATCTGCATGCCGTGCAACAAAGCACCAGCTGTACAATCCTGCACCAAAACATCGCTTACCCCTCCCGACATTTCGCTGCCGATAGAAATACCATGCCCCCTGGTAAACACACAATTGCGGATGTTTACATTCCGGGTAGGTTTTCCGATGGTAAATCCTTCGGGGTTTTTGCCCGATTTAATGGCGATACAATCATCACCTGTTGAAAAGGTACAGTTAAAAATATAGCTATCGTCAGATGAATCGGGATCTAAACCATCGCCATTACGGGCAGTACTGCTGATGTTTAAATCGTGGCAGCTTATGCCTTTGCTGTAAATGTAATGAATGGTCCAGCAGGGCGAATCTTTTATCGTTAAACCTTGTATTTCAACATCCTTGCAGTTCATCAAACAGATTAAACGTCCACGGCTTCTTATTCCGTTTTTATCAATCATCGCTTTGCCCAGTGCACCGCCACCTCCGCTAATAGTGCCCCCTCCTTTTATGGCCAACTGCTCTACAGCAAAACCACCTTTATTATTCATTACTCCGGCGTTTAATAAACTGGCATAGGTTTTCATCTCCCAGCCTTCAAAGCGGTTGTTGTAAAATGGCAGATAATCGTCGGTATCGCCGCTGCCTTTTAACACACCATCTTTGGCAATCTCCAGCGTCATGTTGCTTTTCAAAAACAGTGCACCGCTTAAAAATATACCTTTGGGTATGCGTACAGTACCTCCTTTCGGGCAGGCATCTATCGCTTGCTGAATACTTGCTGTATTTAGGGTTACACCATCGCCCTTTGCACCAAATGCAGTTACCGATAAAATTTTTCCGGTGGTTTTGGTGGTAAATTTCAATACGGCACTACTGGCCGATAGTTCCCCAGCTTTATTTTCGGCCTTAATGGTACAGGTATAGGTTTTTAAAGGACTTAGGTTTTTAAGCGTATAGTTAGTTTTAGCCGAAATGCCAATCTCTTTTCCGTTTAAAATAAGGTGATAGCGGATTACATCGAGGTACTCCACTGGCTTATTCCATACCAGCGTAGCCGAATTAGCCGAAACCGTACCTGGTGCTACTACCGGGTTAAGTGGCACTCCTCCAACAGCAAAACACTGTAAAGAAAAAACAATTAAAAACGCACAAACAATTAACGAGCTTCTCATAAAATCTACAAGGGTTAATGGCATAAATTTACAGTTTATGCATTTAAACTATTTGGTTAGGCCAGGGCAAAAGCAAGATAACATCATCAAGTTAAGGCAGCTCTGGTTTAAACGAAAGTATCTCATTCCGGTTGATAAATCATCCTGTAGTGTCCTGCATTAAAAAAAACGGTAAACTGCCATTAAATAATTAATCAGCCGCTTTACAACAGCAAGGCCAGTAACGTTTTTAATACCGGTTTTGCAGGATAGCACAGGATGGATCGCCAAATTTTATATGTTAATATCGTATTATATTTTAACCAAATATTTCCGGCATTATCCATCAGTTTTGCTTGTCGCAACCGACATGTACAAAGGATTATAATTCCGGTATTGCCCTTAGCCATAACCCAATTAAACAGCATGAGCCAAAAAAAATTACTCGCCCTTATTGTTTGCATAACCTTCTGCCTGCAAGCTTTTTCGCAACAAAGCCCATCAGTTAGAACAAGCTATAATTTTAATCCGGGATGGAAACTATACGTTGGCGATATACCAGCAGCAGAATCGGTTGATTTTAACGACCAAAGCTGGAAAGCCATCACCCTGCCCCACGCCTGGAACGAAGATGAAGCCTTTAAAAAATCGATTGAAGAGCACTCAACCGGCATAGCCTGGTACCGCAAACATTTTAAGCTACCCCAAAGCAGCCAGAACCATAAAATTTTTCTAGAGTTTGAAGGCATCAGGCAAGCAGGCGAGTTTTACCTGAATGGCAAATTTATCGGTCGCCACGAAAACGGCGTAATGGCTTTTGGTTTCGATATCAGCGATTTAGTTAATACAGATAAGGAAAATGTAATTGCCATAAAAATAGATAATGCCTGGAACTACAAGGAGAAAGCCACCAATTCGGGCTATCAGTGGAACGATAAAAACTTTAATGCCAATTATGGCGGCATTTCGAAAAATGTAAAACTGCACGTTAGCGGCAAAATATATCAAACGCTTCCACTCTACACCACCTTGCAAACTACCGGAAATTACATTTATGCCAAAGATTTCAGCATCGATCAAAAATCGGCTACTATAGTATCACAATCAGAAGTAAAAAACGAAAGTAGCCAGGCCAGCACCATCACCTACGAAATAGCATTAAAAGATACCGAAGGGAAAACAATTAAAACCTTTGCTGCAGCACCGCAAAGCCTTGCCCCCGGCGAAACCAAAATACTTAAGGCCGAATCGCTGGTTAACGGCCTCCATTTCTGGAGCTGGGGTTATGGTTATTTATATACGGTTACCTCCCGGCTTAAAGTAAACGGAGCCATTATCGACGAGCTGAACACCCAAACCGGTTTCAGAAAGGCAGAATTTAAAAATGGCATGGTGTACTTAAACGACCGTGTATTGATGATGAAAGGTTACGCACAACGGAGCAGCAACGAATGGCCGGCCATTGGCTTATCGGTACCGGCATGGCTAAGCGATTACAGCAACCAGCTTATGGTAGAAAGCAATGCCAATCTGGTTCGCTGGATGCACATTACCCCCTGGAAACAGGATATCGAATCGTGCGACCGCGTAGGTTTAATACAGGCCATGCCTGCCGGCGACTCGGAAAAAGATGTAACCGGTACCCGCTGGGACCAAAGAAAAGCTGTAATGCGCGATGCCATTATTTACAACCGCAATAACCCCAGCATCCTGTTTTACGAGTGCGGTAACGAATCGATCAGTGCCGAACACATGAAAGAAATGAAAGCCATTCGCGATACTTACGATCCTTACGGCAACCGGGCCATCGGATCAAGGGAGATGCTCGATATACCCGAAGCCGAGTATGGTGGCGAAATGCTCTACATCAACAAAAGCGCAACCAAACCACTATGGTCGATGGAGTACTCGCGCGATGAGGCCCTTCGCAAATACTGGGACGAATTTTCGCCTCCATACCATAAAAATGGGGCCGGACCGCAATACAAAGGAGCCGATGCCAGCGATTATAACCGCAATATGGACAGCCATGCCATTGAAGACGTCATCCGCTGGAACGAATACTACCAGGAACGGCCGGGCACAGGTACCCGCGTAAGTTCGGGTGGGGTAAACATCATTTTTTCTGATTCGAATACCCACCACCGTGGCGAAGAAAATTACAGGCGCAGCGGCGAGGTAGATGCCATGCGCATACCAAAAGATGGCTTTTTTGCACATAAAGTGATGTGGGATGGCTGGGTAGATGCCAAAAAGGAAGGCATTTACATCATTGGGCATTGGAATTATAAGGCTGGCATTAAAAAGAACATCTACGTAGTGGCCGCAGGCGATAAAGTAGAACTGATCCTTAACAACAAATCGTTAGGCTTTGAAAAAAAGAGCGATGGCTTTTTGTTCACCTTTAATGAAGTAGCCTATCAGGCAGGTACACTGAAAGCGATATCGTACACGGCAGACGGTAAAAAACTGGCCGAAACACAATTAAAAACTGCCGCGAAGCCCGTGGCGCTAAAGCTTACAGCCATTAAAAACCCTGCTGGCTTTAAGGCCGATGGAGCCGATGTAGCACTGGTTCAGGTTGAAGTGGTAGATATAAACGGAAACAGGTGCCCAACAGCTTTAAATACCATTAACTTTGAGCTAAGCGGAGCTGCCGAGTGGCGCGGCGGACTGGCACAAGGCCCTGATAATTTCATTTTATCGAAAGTACTTCCTGTAGAAGGTGGTGTAAACCGGGTTTTAATCCGTTCGTTAACGCAAGCCGGCAAAATTACCCTTAACGCCAGCGCTGATGGTTTAAAACCGGCTACAATTGGCTTAGCAACCACCCCAGTGCCAGTAGAAAACGGTTTGGCAACGAGTTTTCCCACTGATGGTTTAAAACCGAATTTAAGCAAGGGCGAAACGCCAAAAGGCAGTTCATTTACCATACAGCGTAAAACAATTAAAATTGTATCAGCCGAAGCAGGCGCAAATAACGATAAAGCGCAATTGAGTTACGATGACAACGAACTGAGCGATTGGGTTAACGATGGAAAAATAAATACCGCCTGGATTAAATACACCCTGGAGAAAGAAAGTACCATTAGCCAGGTGGCTTTAAAATTAAACGGTTTCCGTTCTAAAACCTATCCGCTACGCATTACGGTTGATGGCAAAGAGGTATTTAACGGCGAAAGTAAAACCAGTTTAGGTTATTTTACCGCTACCTGCAAACCCACAAAAGGGAAAACTGTAACCATACAGTTGCTTGGTTCGGGCAAGGAAAGTGAAAATGCAGTTATTGGTGTAGAAGTAAACGGAAAAAAACTGGATGATGGCGTGAGCCGGGCAGAAACCAAACTAAAAGGCGGCTTAAGTATTATAGAAGCCGATATTTTTGAAACCCCTTAAAAAACAGCAAACGCTACCATGAAAGCATTAAAACTATATTTTCTGTTGCTTCAAACCCTAATGGTTTCAGTAACCTATGCACAAAACAAAACCAATATTGAGGTAAATTTCGACCAGCAAATTGCGCCAATGAAACCCGTTTGGGCCTGGTTTGGTTACGATGAGCCCAATTACACCTATATGAAAGATGGCCAGAAACTGCTAACCGAGATTTCGAAACTCAGTCCGGTGCCGGTTTACGTAAGGGCACATAATTTACTAACCTCGGGCGATGGCACGCCAGCACTTAAATGGGGCTCAACCAATGCCTACACCGAAGATGCTAAGGGCAACCCCGTGTATAACTGGAAAATTGTTGACCAGATTTTCGACACTTACGTAAAAAGAGGAATGAAACCACTGGCGCAAATTGGTTTTATGCCCGAGGCCCTGTCTACCCATCCTATTCCCTACCAGCACCAATGGAAACCCGGAGCAAAATACAGTGTAATCGAAACCGGATGGGCATATCCACCCAAAGATTACCAAAAATGGAGCAACTTGGTTTACGAATGGGTAAAACACAGTGTAGCCCGTTATGGCAAAGCCGAAGTAGAAAGCTGGTACTGGGAAGTTTGGAACGAACCTGATGGTGCCTACTGGAAAGGCACGCAGGCCGAGTTTTTTAAACTTTATGATTATGCCGCAGATGGTTTGAAACGCGCCCTCCCCAATGCCAGAATTGGTGGTGCAAATGTTACCGGCGGAGCTTCCAAATACCTCGATGCCTTTATTAAGCACTGCTTAAGCGACACCAATTATGTAACCGGAAAAATCGGTTCGCCCTTAGATGCCGTTCTTTTTCATGCCAAGGGATCGCCCCGAGTGGTAAACGGCACAGTGGTGATGGATATCCGCGCTCAGCTACGCAATATGGAATCGAACTACCGCGTAATTGCCAAATACCCACAACTTAAAAATATCCCGGTTATTATTGGCGAATCAGACCCTGAAGGCTGTGCAGCCTGCGGTATGGCTACCAATCCCGAAAATGCTTACCGCAATGGCACCATGTATTCGAGTTATACCGCAGCTTCTTTTGCGCGTTTGTATGCACTTACCGATCTGTATAAAATTAACCTGCTGGGCGCCGTGACCTGGTCGTTCGAGTTCGAAAACCAACCCTGGTTTGCAGGTTTTAGAGATTTAGCCACCAACGGAGTTGATAAACCTGTGCTAAATGTTTTCAGGATGTTTGGGATGATGAAAGGCAGCCGCGTTGCCACCACAAGTAACCGCATGTATGAGCTAAGGTCGGTACTCGATTCGAGTATCAGAAAGTCCCAAACCGATATTGGTGCACTGGCCGCTAAAGCAGAAAAATCGGCTTCCGTATTGGTATGGAATTACCACGATGAAGATAAAACAGGCACACAAGATTCGGTTAAGGTTATGCTCAATAACTTAGCCGCCAAAACCGTTACCCTAACCGAATACCGCATAGATGGCGATAACAGCAATGCTTACGAAGTTTGGAAAAAAATGGGTTCGCCACAAAATCCCGATTCAAAACAGATTGCACTACTGGAAAAAGCTGGTCAGCTTAAAATGGTTGGTAAGCCGGTAAAGAGAAGCAATTTAAAGGGAGTAGAGATTTTATTACCCAGACAAGGAGTTTCGTTTTTGAAGCTGGATTGGTAATTCATAACCGTAACCGTCATTTCGACTGAGTGCAGCGAACGGAGAAATCTATAAGATAAGTTTCAGCACCTCACTTACCTGGAGAGCACCGCTAAAAATAAAACCGTCAGGCTGTGCAGATAAGTAGATCATATGAAAAATCGTTTTTTATCAGTTGTTTCCATTATTGGGTTTACCATTTCCGTAATACTCCCTGATTTTTTCCTCCAAACCGATAATCCTATATTCATCATCGATTTTATCGAATTTAGATACCACTGATCCATTTTTATCAAATAAGATTATACTGGGAATATAATCAATGTTCCATTTTCTGCTTAAGGGTATTCCTTCAGGATTTTTTAAGTCATCTATAGTGAGCAGATGATCAGGGATATCCCTGAAATTGACAAAAATATCATATCCATTTTTTTTAACAGCTGATATCCAATCGTCATTTCTCTTATCAATTGATACTGTGATGACTTGCAGGCCATCCTTTGAATATGTATTATATATTTTTTTAAGATTGGGGCTTGATTTGACACACGGAATGCACCAACTTGCCCAAAAGTCTACTATAACCAAACTCTTTCCGATAAAATTATTGAATTTGACTGTTTTGTTCTGCTCATTTTGCAATGCTACTGACTCAAGACTATAATTGTTTTTTAAAAGGGCCAGTTGATCAGCTGCTAGTCGGTTATTGATTCTTAGCAAATTATCTTTTCCCAATTTACTTTCCTTTACATCTCCTGCAAAGTCGTGATAAATTGATTTGATCAAAAAGATTGGTATAGACCTGTCAGAAATAAATTCGGTGAATAGATATGCACTGGCATAAGATTTTGGATGGTTTTTAATAAAATCAATTTGATTGGATTTAATATTTTTATTCACTGCAGTCAATTTGGACTGTAACTGATCTCGCTGGCCTTTAAGTGCTGCAATGGTGTCTTTATTAGCAGATATTTTTATCCTGTTATTATATATAGTCCTTTTCATTAACAGATTCTTCACCTCCAATAGAAGCGCGCTATTTTGCTGACTTAACAAGTCCATGTCCCTTTGGGTATCAGACCCTGTGATTTTGGCTTCAGGGAAATTATTCTCGGCAATAGAGATCGACATTTTTTTTGGTTCAAGAAAAAATCTTATCGTATTGGGATCATCATAATTTTTGGTTTTTACCCTTCCTGTTAGCATTGCCAGGGTCGGTTGTTCGATATTACCCTGAAAATTTAATCTACCATCTTTGATGTAACAGGTATCGGTTATGTTTTTACCTTGATTATCAACGAAACGAAGTACAACAAATTTTGTTGAATCGCCGATCAACTCTCCAGACATTTGAAATGACTTATCAGTCACCGTTTTTTGCCCTGCACACTCCATTGTCACCAAACTGGAAAGCACGCAGCCTAACAACAAAACCAAAACTACCTTTTTAAACATGTTGTTCTCCTTTCTCACTAAAATTATGTTTTATTTTCAACAAAGTTGTGCCTGAGTAAATCACGACCAACCACAGGTCCGTCATGCTGAACTTCCGCCTGGCCAGTCGGACGGGTGTTTCAGCACCTCACCCACCTGGAGCGCGCCATTAAAAATAAAACTGACAGCTAATTAAACCTTATGCAGCCCGCGATTACAAATCACGACCAACTGTATTCCCGTTATCCTCTCCTGCCGGATACTGATTGGTAGCAACAGGTAATACACTAGCCTGTTGTTGAAAATCAGTTCCATAATACGGATCATCGTTACCTTCTCCCTTAGGGTTATCGCCATATTCATTTGGACCATAATCACCTGAACCAAAAAGCATAATCAATCCGTAAAAAGGAATAAGCATCCACCAACCCGAATTACCAAGATCATGGCAACGCTTGGCTCCTTGTGTAATCATGATATAAATAGGCAATAGCATTAAGAGGCCAAAGGCTTCTGCTCCATCACTTTCGGCCAATGCAGCAATAAGCAATATAACCAAAAATGCGAAAATGCGGGTTAAGCCATATTCCGTACGACGAATGCGGCCTTCAAAAGAAAAAACAGATTTAAACATGAGTGCGTTGGATTGTTTGACAGCCACTAAAATAGAATAATTTTTAGCCTTCTAAAGATTTTGTGACAAATTTTCTGTGCCCAAAAAAATTGTCACAAAATCTTTAGGCACAAAATCTTTAGGCACAAAAATGTAGTCGTTTTATTTGTAGTAATATTTTTGACTACAAACAAAACGACTACATTCATTTTTTTTAGCGCCTATTTCCAATCAAACCGCGAAGCTAACATCAGCATTACTTGCAATATTTAGCTAACAGGGCATCGGCCAAATTGCTGTTCATTGCCTGCACTTTTTTCCAATCGCTACAGGCTCCTGCCAGATTTCCAAGCTGCTGCCTGCAAATGCCTCTACGATAAAGATTATCTTTATCATCCGGCCTGTCATTTAATGCCAAATCATAATAATAAAGTGCTACTTCGTAGTTTTTTTCTGCGTAGGCAGCATTAGCTTTTTGGGTATTAAAAAAGCTTGGCACTACCTCATCAGAAGTAAAATATTTTTTTTCCTGGTGCATCAATACTTTAACAGGTTTTCCGTTATGAATTGCTGCCTTCCACTTATTTTGAGCGGCATAAAATATCCTAGTATAGGCCTTATCGTACCCGGCATTAATTCCCTGGATAATTTTTAAACTATCTGCTTTCCCGGAAGGATTTACAATAAATGTTGCATTCAGTGTTCCACTTCTTACGCTTATGCCAACTTTACTTAACTCATAAGAAATGTGGTCACTAAAATCTGCCCCATTAAACAATGCGTAAATTTTTTGACTTGAATTAAATACCGTATCGGTGCCACTGATCTTGTAAATATCATCAGGACTGAGTGCAAGGCTCTGCTGAATCAATTTTTCAGGATAAAAAGTATATTGAATAGCTGTAGGGCTTTCCAGGGAGCCATTCATATCAGCCATAACCATAACCAACTTATTTTTGGTCAGTTCCATTATCTTCAAGGTATTCACCACAAAGCCCACATTCGATTTTATAAGCAATTTATTCCCACGTACTTCAAAAAGAAATTCGGCACCTAAAATATGATATACTGAAGCATAGTACATTTTATCGGGCATAACAAAGGTGTACTTTACATAGCTGTACTTCAATATATTTTCATCGGGCAAATCATCACCACTAAGATAATTTACCTTTCCGGCAACCCATGAACCTGAAAGATCTGTTGATTTAATTTGTGCTTTACATAAAGTAGCTGTTAAACAAATTAAAAGGGCAATAAAAAAGCGCATTATAAAATAGTTTTGGTTTCGCTAATATAAAAAAAGCTTTCATCTGTTTTAACAGACGAAAGCTTTACATCAGATAATATGGATGGGTGTTATTTCCAATCAAACGGTAAATACCAGTTTGCTGGTGTCATCAATTTAGCCCGAGTTGCACTTGCATTCGGATCACCAGCTTTTAATAATTTCTGATAAACACGCTCTGCAAGAAAAGCCGGGTTGTTCTGTCTGCGGGCAACACGCACCAAATCGGGCCAGCGGTTGCCTTCAAAAGCCAGCTCTAAAGCGGCCTCATCAATCAGTTTACCTTCTAAGCCAACTACATCATTTTGGAAACTTACATCTAATGCGGTTACACCTGCCCTGTTGCGGATGCCAGTATTGCGGTACCACGGACTTTTATAATCGTTGTTATTTCTGGCATCTAAATAATACGGTGCGGCATAGGGTGTTTGCATCGAATTAATCTCTTCAAAAGAAACCGGCGAAGGGCTGCCAGCTGCGGTACGGGTACCTGTATAAAAGGTATTGGCAACTCCAATATTCAATAAAGCCCAGCCCAACTTTCCTTTTCCATCGCGATTGGCTGCTTCCGAATAACGCAAATGCAATAATGCTGCACGGTAAATACCCCATTTACCAGCTTTATTTAAATTTGTTATCGGAATAATATTATCGGTTAATTTGGTAATAGCTGGTCCCGATGCTGTGGTTTCGTACGATAAACGGCCACGGGCATCGTAAGGGATACCGCTATACTGCCTTTGAGCGCTCCAGTTATCAATAGCTGCTTTTGATGGCTTGATTAAATATTTACCATAAACAGGTGAACAAAATTCAATCATAGGGTTGCCCGGTTTAAAGTTTGCGCTGTAAGGAATTCCCCACAAAAACTCCATGTTCCAAACATTGGCAGTATTGGGTGCAGAAAAAATGGTTTTCCATCCCTGTTCCGTTAAAAGCGTGTTTTCATCTTGCGCTCTTAAATAACGTACTGACTGATCGGTATAATCGGATGAAAGGTAATAGCCAATTTTATAGGCATTGAATGAGAAATTGATATTGGAATTGTTATTCTCAATTTCCATTATTTTGATATAATTCTCGGCCGCTTTAACATAATTGTTATTCCAAAGATATAGATCGCCCAAAACAAAGGGTTTACAGATAAATATCTTTTGGGTATTGTTTCCGTCAATGGTAATTACCAACGGATTTCCGCTCGGATAGGCATAAACCTCTTTATAGGGTAATTTTTCGGTAAAATCAATCAGTTTGGTTAAGAGCTGATCGAATGGGATTCTGGGATAAGTAGACAGATTTTTTATATCCTCAACATTTTCTACTGGCTCTGTAATGTAAGGCACATCGCCGTATTGAATCCCCAGTTGCAGGTAAATCCAGCTCCTTAAAGCTCCAATATCCGAATAATGTTTGTTGTAATCATCAACACTCATTCTATGGTCATCAACCATTAGCTTGAAGTTTTTAAGCGCATCGTTACAGTTCAGAATTACTTTATAGTAAGGCCTCGGGTCGGTGTACGGATTATCTTTCGTGTTTGTGTGATTAGCCAATTGCTTTAAATAAGGATCGGCATTGGTGGTAACATCAACCAAATCGCCCCTTAGTTCATTTTGGAGTATGTATGTTTTTTCGAGCCCCAAAAACTGGCCATATATCCCAATTACGGCTGCATCGGCATCTGTCGAATTCCGGTAGGCATTGGTTATATCGAGTGTTGCCTCGGGTGCTTCATCTGTTATTTTTTTGCAAGACCACGAACCTGCTGCAAGCAGGGCTACTGCTAAAAAGGCAATAACTTTTTTAGTAAAATCCATCTTCATCGTTTTATCAATTATCAATTACAAACCAATTCTAACCCCTAACTGTACCGATCTGAACTGTGGTTCGAGCGTAGTATCAACCCCTTGCGTAAAAATACTTCCGGTTGCACTAAACTCCGGATCGTAGCCCAGATAATTGGTGAGGGTAAATAAATTATTTCCTGTTGCGTAAATTTTGGCGTATTTAATGGCCTTTGTTTTTAAAGGTACATTGTAGGTCAGGTTTACCGAACGCAGGCGCAGGTAAGATCCATCTTCAATCCAGCGGTCAGAAAACCGGGTATTGCCCATGGGGTCGCCGTACGAGGCTTTTGGCACGTTGGTAACCTGGCCTTCACCCCTCCAGCGGTTTCTCATAATATCAGACTGGTTGTAGTATGTACTGCCCGATTCGAGCATGGCACGGGTATAGTTGTAAATATCGTTTCCGAGTACAAACGAAACCAGCACATCTAAAGTCCAGTTCTTATACCCAAGCGTGTTGTTAAAACTTCCAAAAAGATCAGGATTGGGGTTACCAATTACTACCCGGTCTGCATTATTGATTATTTTATCGCCATTGGTATCGATAAACCTCATATCGCCTCCTTTAAAAGGAACAGTAGCGCCGGCACTATTAACAATAGACAGGCCTGCGGCTGCAGCTTCTGCATCTGTTGCATAAACACCATTGGTACGTTGACCGTAAAACAGGTTTGCGGCCTGCCCAACACGGGTAATATAGCTACCGTTAGCATAACTGGTTACAATATCATTACCACCTGGCAGGCTTTGTATTTTGTTACGGTACAGCCCAAGGTTTAAGCCCAAATCCCATTTAAAGGTTTTGTTAAGGATACGGGTATTTAAACCAAAATCTAACCCTGAGGTTTGCATGCCCCCTGGTTATTGATATATGAATCGATACCACCGACCGAAGTTACCGGAATGTAGGTTAGCATTTTGCTTGTGGTATGCACATAGTAATCTAAACTCATGCTCAAACGCTCATTAAAAAAGGAAGCATCAATACCTGTATTAAACTTGGCTATGCTTTCCCATTGGATATTTGGATTGGCAATATTCCCCCTAACCAAACCTTGAAGGCCCAATAAATTCTGAGAAACATAATACTGCCTGTTATTGTAGTTACCAATATCATCGTTACCTACCAAACCATAACTCATACGCAGTTTTAAAAGGTCTACAGCTTTAGCTCCCTGCATAAACTCTTCGGAAGAGATTAACCATGCGCCACTGACTGCTGGTAAAACTGCTGTTTTGCCGCCCAGTATATCTAAGCCATAACCACCTATATAACGCACTGAGGTATTAATGTTTTTCCGGCCGAAACGCGATGAGGCATCTACCCCCATTGCCAAACTTAAATAGTATTTGTTTTTATAGCTGTAATCGGTAGTAAAATAGGTATTTAACGAACTCCATTTCCCGATATCGCCACCAAAGAAACGAAGTGAGGCATTACTATTGCCAATACTGATGAGTACGTCGGTTGCCGAATTATAACCAATGGCGTAATCCTGCTCGCTCGAGTTTTGCGAATAACGCGTACCCAGGGCCATACTTAGGTTATGGTCTTTGGCAAAAGTTTTATTAAAGGCAAAACGTAAATCGTTAAAAACATTAAAATACCTGATTACCTGCGAGCCCAGTTTACTATCGGCAATGGCATTATCCAAAACCTCGTTAGTAACACCTTTACGTGGAATAAACAGGGTTTCCTGGGTTTTATCGTAAGTTACCCCAGTTAGGTTTGACAACTTAAAGCTTTTGCTAAACTCGTAGTTAAAGTTAATATTACCGAAAAAGCGGTAAGCCTTTTTCTGATTTAATCCTTTCTCTATCAGCGCCCGTGGATTACTAACGCCCAGGGTATCGGCATCGGCTAAATTAGGCGATACAGCACCTGTTGCACTAATTTCGTTTTTGGCCAAAAATGGTGCCTTAACCAACGAAAGAAATATGGGGTTGGTACGTGGTGCAATACCCTGATCTTTTAAGGTTTGCTCGGTATAGCTGAATGAAAGATTGGTATTGGCCTGAAGTTTCTTTGTCAGGTTTAAATCGCTGTTAAATCGCATGTGGTAACTGGTGTTGTTAGTCGAATCAATCACCCCTTTATCTTTGCTATAACCTGCCGAAAGCGCATACTTGGCAATGTTATCGCCACCGCTAACCTTTAAGAAATAATTTTGATCGAAACTGCGTTTAAAAACCTGCTTTTGCCAGTCGGTATTTTGATGGTACATGGCATAGGTAGGGTTTGTGCTTTGATTCTGATCATCGTTCATATACGGCAAAGCGGCAATTGCAGTATTGCTTAAACCCCTGCTTTTTAATATATCAGACAGGTAAGTTCTGAAATCGGCACTCCCCATTACCGGAAGCTGCCGTGGTACGAAATTGATACTGCTATAGGCCGAAAAATCAATCTGCGTGGCCAGGTCCTGCGCATGGTTTGTGGTAATTACCATCACTCCGTTTGCTGCTTTTGTACCATAAACAGCTGCTGCGGCAGCATCTTTAATTAAGGTAATGTTTTCTATATCCCTTACATCGATAAACTGCAAGGGGTTATTGCGATGCGCTGATGTTAATGACAAACCGTAAGCATTGGCATCGAAAATCATACCATCTACTACATATAAGGGCTGATTGCTGGCATATAGCGAGGTAAATCCCCTTACAAAAAGATCGGCACCGATTCCTGGTGTTCCTGAACGCCTGATCACATTTACCCCTGCTATTCGTCCCTGCAGATAACTATCGGGTGTTTCCGAATTCATGCTCCAGCCACCTTGTGGATTTACAGAACCAACTGCCGATGATGACCGGGCGAGGTTCTGCGTACCTGATGGCATTTCTACCTCGGTAAACAGTGATGTATAGCTTGTTGGGTAAATTTTAACAGTAGTCAGTTTACCTTTATGAACAGCCACTAGCTTGGTGTGGTAGCCAGTATTGCTTACCAGTATAGTGGCATTAAAATCGGGTACAATGATCGAGAATCTCCCTTTATCATCGGTTATTGCGCCCGAAAAATCGGCAACAGTTAACCTTACCCCGTTAATTGGTTTATTGGTAAAACCATCAACAACAACACCTGTTATTTTTTGCCCTATAAGTTTTTTTTGCTTCACCCTAACGGTGGTGGTATCAGTACTGTATTTACTGGTATCTGTTTGCTGTGCAAATGCAGCAGCTGAACACATCAGGCCAAACAATGCCAGCGAGATTCCTTTTTTTATAATGGTAAAATTATGCATAGTCGGTTTTAAATTCAGATATACTCGATTAGGGAAGAATAGGTTCAAATCTCAAATAATCCAATATGAGTGTATTTACATTTACAGCGGTGCTGTTTGCAGCGGTAAGCCTTAAATCCAATGTACCATACTGTTTAGGTGTATAATCGCCCAGATATACTTCTGCGTAGTTTAACGGCGTAACGGTTTGGGTTGCAAACAGATCGTACACGGGTGTTTCAGGAGTAGAGGTTAAAGGATTGTTAATAAAGTATCTTTGGGTAAAACTGGCCACCTGTGCATCGCCGGCTGCGCCCGAAATTACCCTTGTATATACTTTATACTTTACAATGGGCACACCACTTCTTACATACCTGATGTAAAATTCGGCGAAGGCATGGTTATATACTTCGATATCTTTATACTGAATGCCATTGTTATCCAGTTTTGTTCTGTAAAAGGTATTTCCGGTTTTATCGGTACGGAAACCAGATGGAAGTTCGCCTTCAATTTTAAATGTGGGCACTTTATCTTTTAACCTGAATGGCAATGCACTCATAACGTGTACCACCCCATTACTGGCCCTGTACGATTTGATAATTGCAGCTTTCGAAACCGGTATTTTCACCCCACGGGTAGAAATTAATGTATCAGGTAGCTTATCTGCAGTGTAAAGGCCTTTTACGGTAAAATCTCTAACAAGTGCAAACTTATCAACAACCGAAAAATAGGGTGTAAGTTTGGCTGTTTCGCTATTAAAGGCAGCATCCTGCAACATAAAAAAAGTATATTGCTGATTTTCGGCCCTTAAATCGGCTACGTTGGTCCAATAGGCATTTCTCGAAACCATTGGCGGGTTGGGGGCAAAAATGGGATTACCGGCATTAGTGTAACCAA
Source organism: Pedobacter sp. HDW13 (assembly GCF_011303555.1). Classification (NCBI taxonomy): domain Bacteria; kingdom Pseudomonadati; phylum Bacteroidota; class Sphingobacteriia; order Sphingobacteriales; family Sphingobacteriaceae; genus Pedobacter; species Pedobacter sp. HDW13. Next base: position 607,785 of record NZ_CP049868.1, read on the forward strand.
TTATCGTTGCATTTGCCGTATCGATTACCATAGTGGAGATTGTACTGATATAATTTGTTTGTAATGGGGCATCGGTACTGCTTAGCATGTATTCCCACACATTTTGTTTGGTTGGCACTGCCTTATCAATGCTATACACTACTCCATTTTTAACAAACTGCCCTTTACCGGTAATGGCAGCTTCCTCAAAACTATTTCCAATAAGCGTAGCATTTTTTTTATTGATTAAGCTAACCCGTAAAGTATCTGTTGCTGTTTTAAGTGCAGCAATAGTGGTTAGCGCAATATGATTGGCCACAAAATCTTTCAATTTAGCCGGGTCGGCAGTAATTGCTGCATCAAGCGTAGCCAGGGCATCGTTTGTTGGCGCCCAAACAGTATAATTTTGAGAAGATGCAAGCAATTTATCGTAACCGGTAGTACGTACAAAATCGGTAAACTTACTGAGGTTGGCCTGTGCAGCAAGCTTTTGAAAAACATCAACAGTATTGTCGACATTTACAATTTCAGTATGCTCATCCATTACGTTCTTGCAGGCATTGAGCGAAATTAGAACGCTTAGCAGCAACACGGTATTGAGTATATATTTTTTCATTGATGGTATTCTTATGGTTAGCATTCTTTAATATGCCGGAGATTGTGCGTCTCCGGCATGTTTGTTATGGCCGGTTAAATATGGTTCCTGATGTTGAAAAACGTGGATAATTCTGATCTGCATCTACAGGGATAAAGTGAATCATATCCAGGTAGGTTGCATTGCTCAATCCGGCGTTGCTTACTACGGTTAATCTGATCCAGTGACGGTCTGTAGTCTGAATATCGGCAGTTCCGGCAAGGCGGCCAATAAGCTGGTCCCATCCCGTTCCGTTAACAGAAATTTCGCCTTTTGTGGTACCAGACATATCGGTTGTGGTTGCCATGTAACGTTTAAAACCATTGGTAAGCATTAAGGCATCGGCCGATGGCAGCGCTGCCGTAGTTGAAGTGATACCCGATGAGCCTAAATATTGTCTGAAATCGACCAGGTTGGGCAGTATTTGCTCCCCAGGTCTTCCAACATCAACTCCAACCTGAAATAAATTGGAGTTACCGTTTTGTGCGTAACAAATCCAGATTTTATATTTACCCTTAACCAACATTGGCGTCCTGATATCGATATACTGTATCCTGGCGGTACTTACTCCCATCGAAAGGTTGAAAAAATCGTTGTAAGCATATTTACGGGTAGCATTAGGAACAATAACACGCTCATAGTTACTACCTTGAGTTACCTTGGCCAAATCGCTAAATAAAAGCCCATTTACAGTGCTCAATCCGTTTGCATACAACGGAATTGTTCCAGCCGCAGCTCCCCTCCATTTTGGATTCGTCCTTAAATCGGCATGGTCCGAAACATCAAAATACACCGCTGTTTGCACCCTTACCTTAATTGCAAAAGGTTTTTTAACTTCGTGAGCCACACCATTTGCAGCGGTAACATCGCTATAAGTCCTGTTAATTTCTACACCTGGTTCCACTACCCCATTAAACTCATCTTCATTCAATAAAATCTTTTGTCCCGAAAACTTGGTGGTAATTACCTCCTTGGGCGCCAGGGTATAAATAGCTGGCGAAGAAATAATATCGGGCGTATAAGTTGGTCCTGTAGAGATATGATAAGCCATATAAAGCCATAAACTATCGGCATGACTTTTAGGGTTTCCGGTTTTGGAGTACCTGCTTTTAAAACTGGCATAAGTAGCATATCCAGCGGCTTTAAGGGCCGAATCTGATTCCAAAATTAAGGTTTGAAACCTGCGTGTGGTATCTTTTACTGCCGATTGCTCAACATTAAGCGAATCGTAGAAACCGGTCTCTTTTAAGGCTTGGGTAAAATAACTGTAGCGGCTGTTTCCTTCTACGCTCTTGGCCAGGCTTAGGGTTGCCGGCACCAACACGTGGTCTAAAACATGAATAATACCATTACCAACCCGGATGTTTGACTTGGTAACCTTTGCCTGCTTGTTTACAACATAACTACTAACCCCATTTTGGTTTACAGCGCCAGTTTGCAGGTATTGCCCATACAAGGTAATTTGTGGTAGCTTACCATCGGTAAACCTGTTTGTAGCAATGGTATCGGGCAGTAAATGAAACTTAACCATATCTTTGGCTTCTTCTACTGTAAGATCAGCAACAGCTGCCTTCCCTTTTAACTTAAGCCAGGCTGTAATGGCAGCATTATCGGGAGTAAACAAAGTATATTTACCATAGGCTCCCAGAAAGCCTGTTGTGGCAGAACGATCCATAATTTGCCTCATCATTGAAAATTGATCAGGATAGCGATCCAGGTACCCTGTAATATTTACATCATCAGTCGTTGATGTGGCTAAGATTTCTCTTTTACAAGCATTTATAAATACAAATGTAAAAGCTAATACAACCATGATTATGGTTATGCTGCGGACATTTAAGTTATTTTTCATCATGCTGTTATTTGGTATAAAATGGATTTTGAACAAGTTGAGGGTCGGCAAAAATCTCCGTCTCAGGAATAGGGAAATAATGGCTGTTTATATCCCTGAATTTGTTTATCGCCGATTGCTGCACTGCCGGGCTAACCGTTTGTGCAACCATATTTAGCATAATATCTAAACGTTTATAGTTATCGCGTTTAGCCATACGCAGAATATCATACCAGCGTTTGCCTTCAAAAGCAAACTCGCGCGAGCGCTCTGATAAAATATAATCGCAAATCCCATCCTTATCAGCTGGGTCAGGTGTTTGTGCCGTAATGGCAACAGCCTTGCGTTTTAGCCTGATCTCCTCTACAATTGCGATCGCATCCGCCCCTAAGCCTGTTTGGGCAAGTGCTTCTGCTTTCATCAACATAATATCGGTAATGCGGTAAGCCTGCCAGTTAACAAATGATGGATTTTCAGTTCCCCACTTTACGATACTGAAATCGGATGCCCTGTAAAAAGCTTCTTCCCTAACATCATAAAAAACTGTTGGGTCTACATCATCCGGGGTAAAAACATCGCTTGATAAATAAGGAGCCGCCAGAAAACGTTTTTTAGGGGCAACCAGCAGGTTATAAAAAATATTGTTGACAGATGTGGTATTATTAAACTCGAAAACGGTTTCGGTCGAACTTCCATTATAAAAAACATTGAAATACCACAATGCACCTGCATTTTGCATTGCAAACCGCTGAGAATTGATGATTTTATTGCACTCGGTAATACAACCTTCATAATTATCCATCCACAGGTAAACATCGGCCAAAAGCGCATTAATGGTAAATTTGGTTACCCGGCCTTTATCTGTTACTGAATTTCCGTATGTAGTTACTGCACCGGCCTCTGCTTTTTTAAGGTCGCCAACAATCTGCGTAAGAATTGTAGCTGCTGCAGTTTTGGGTAAATCTTGTAAATCGGTATCTTTTGTGGTAGCCGTTAGTTTTAAGGGCACATCCCTGAAACTCTTAACCAGATAGAAATACATCATGCTCCGCAAAGCCAGTACCTCACTTAAATAAGCATTCAGCTGCTCAGCGGTTAAAGTGGGGTCGGCATTTCTTACTGCTGGCGCATTATCTAAAACGGTGTTACAGAAATTGATGGTGCGGTAAAATGCCGACCATTTTACTAGCGAATTACTTGGGGTAATGTTTACATCAAAAATATCTTTTTCATCGTTTAACGAACCTGGCCCCTGGTCGATCATATCGGCCCTGATTTCGCCAAACATAAAAATATACTCAGTTAAAGCCCGGTCGTTATTACCCGGAGGCGCCAACAACAGCGAGGCATAACAACCCGCAACTGCCGCCTGAATATCTTCTTTGGTTTTCCAAAACCCCTGTCTGGTAATTCCATCGCGGGGTTGGGTATCCAACCATTTTTTGCATGAACTGGACATGATCAGCATCATGACAACCACTACACTATAAATACTTCTTTTCATTTCTATTGCTGATTAAAAATTTGCAGTTAAACCAAGGGTGATTGTTTTGATTGGCGGCGTGGTTGAATTATCAATCACGGTAGAAAATGTTGATAATTTAATCGGAACCTCCGGATCCTGCCCGGTGTATTTGGTAAAGGTTAACACATTCTCCATCATGATGTTGGCGCTAAGCCCTTTCATACCCAAACGCTTGAGCAGATTTTTATTAAAATCATATTTCAGTGTTATACTCCGTAAGCGCAGGTAAGAACCATCTTCAACATAGCGATCCGATCCAAGGAAATTATAACCTGTAGCATAAGTTGCGCGCGGCATATCGGTAATATCGCCCTCTGCCCTCCAGCGGCGTAATACGGCAGTACTTTGGTTGTTAAAACCGTACATACTGGTGGTATTAATTTTGGTTCCGTTAATAATCTGATAACCTGTACGGTAAGTAAAGTTAGCACCAAACCTGATGTTGCCGTTAATGGTAAGGGCTGTTCCGAAACCGCCTGTTAAATTAGGGTTACCGTTACCGAGGTAAACAATATCTTTGTAATCGATATTTCCGTCATGGTTAATGTCTTCGTACATGGCATCTCCTGGCTGGAAAACATAATCAATAGTTGGGTAGGCAAAACGCATATAAATTTGCTGCCCGTTTGGCCCTATAATCTGGTTTCCGTTTTCATCGATTGCTATAGTTGAGTTTTTATCTTTGTATACCCCTTTAAACTTAAATCCATAAAACGAACCAAATGGATTGTTTTCCTGCAGGTAAACTTTAAAAGCATTGTTAGTTGTTATTTTCGCATTATTCTCCCTTGGATATAGTGGCGAAACTTCACGGATCATATTTTCGTTATGTGAGATATTGAAATTAAAATCCAGTCTGATTTTTTTAGACCGTACTGCCGTGTAGAACAAGCTAAACTCCCAGCCCTGGTTATCCATGGTACCCACGTTCATATCTACGCCAGAGTAACCGTTGTAGGTTGGAATAGCCAAACCATTATAGAATAAATCAGATGTACGTTTACGGTACACATCAATATCCATGTTCAGCTTATTTTTCAATAAAACCAAAGTTAAACCCACATTAGATTGTGTAACCTTTTCCCAGCGCAAGTCTGACAGCTCGATATTGGAAGGATAAACCCCTGATGTACCCAAATAGCTGAAACCATAATTCTGATAGGTATTAAAGTAAGAATAATCGTTACGGGGTGCGTTACCAACTACACCATAACTTGCTCTGAAACTCAGGTCATCTATATATTTTTGGGTTCCCTTCATAAAAGGCTCGCCCGAAACCCTCCAGCGTACTGATGTGGAAGGAAATATACCATAACGGTTGTTTGGTCCGAATTTAGAATTGCCATCACCTCTTACCCCTACATTTATGATATAGCGATCGAGCAGTTTATACTGTGCATTTAACAGCAAACCAACTGAACGGCTTTGTGCAAAAGAAGAGTAAGCAGAGCCGGTTTGATTTGTACGGCTATCAATTGAAGGATCGGCCAGATATGACGATGCAGTATTGGTGGCAAACATCCCCTGCCCTGTTCTGCGGCTATCGTTACTATCAAACCTCGCAAATAACCCCAAATCATTGTTTTTTCCCAAATCGGGCTTATACTCTACCGAAATGTTGGTGGCCATGGTAAAAGCATCGCCGTCCGAATCGCCTGCATAATTTACAACAGGCTCAGAAAATGGCCTTCCTGTTGCAATTTGCGGCAAAAAGCTCTTCACTTTTGTATTATTGATATCGGCCTGGAAATTTGCATTCAGGCGCAGTTTATCAGTAATCTGATAAAATAAACCAAATTTCGGGATTACCCTTTCGCCAAACTGCTGGTTGCTACCTGCCATGGCCATAGCCAGCGGGTTATAAGTTCCCGATATCTTAGATTTTGAAAAATCGTACAGAAAGCTACCTTGTGCGGTGTTTGCCGGACTAAAATAATTTGAGGTTAAATTGCCGTATTCATCATACTCATACACCGCCTGATTGGGCATTTTGGTGTAGGCAACATCCCTTATCCCATTGGTATAAGAATTTTGGTTATCGATATGGGTGTACGCAATATCAGCACTAAAACGAATCTTATTCGATACAATATAATCTAAATTTACCCGGGCACTTAAACGGCCCAAACTTGTGCCAACGGTGGTACCGTTCTGATTAAAGTAATTTAAAGAAGCACGATACTTGGCTTTCTCGCCACCACCCGATACCGAAAGGTTGTGATCTTGTAAATACCCGATCCTGGTAATCGATTCTAACCAATCGGTATTGTTGCTGTAGTTGTAGTAATTATACGGATCGTTACGATCGTATTGAAACTGCTTAGCAAAATCAGAAGTTGAAAACTGCCGGCCTGCATTGTAAAACTCTTCCAGTATCAATGATGAATACTGATTACCATTTAACATTGGAATAGCACTTGGCTGCTTGGAATAAGAGCCTTTAAAGTTATAAGAAATAACAGGCGGCCCCATTACCCCTCTTTTTGTTGTAATTACCAAAACACCATTTGCTGCCCGCGATCCCCAAACAGCGGTTGCGGCGGCATCTTTGAGCACACTAATCTCTTTAATATCAGAAGGTGCAATATTTAAAAGCTGACCATAATTGTTTTCATCAGAAGTGGCGAAATTAAAATCAGAAGGGATACTGATATCGTATGGCATTCCATCTACCACAATAAGCGGATCTACCGCGCCATTAATAGATGATGTACCGCGGATCCTGATCTGCATCGGCGCACCCGGATCGCCACTGCTGGCTGCAATATCCAAACCTGCAAGCCTGCCCTGTAAAGCCTGATCGATAGAAGCGGCCTGCATATCTTCTAACTCTTTTGCATTGATGGTACCAACTGCCGAAGTCTGATCGCGTTTATCGATACTCATACCACTACCGTTATCTGTTTTTGCCCTCGAAACAATCTGTACTTCATCCATTTGATTATCGGCAGCCTCTAATTGGAAGTTGATTACCGCCTTATCGATTGAAAGTGGAGCAGTTGATTTATATCCAATATAAGAAACCGAAATGCGGTAGCTTTTATCTGCAACAGGGAGTGAGTAATTTCCGTCAATATCTGTAGACACTCCTTTTACTACCCGCTTATCTTTATCAACAAGCACTACCGATGCCCCAATAATTGGCTGCTTATCCTTTTTATCGATTACTTTCCCCTTCACATAATTGATTTGCTGGGCATTGGTTATAGCCGGCATCAGCAAACAGCATAATAAAATAAAAATACTGTAGGTATATATTTTAGTCATATTGGTTAGAATTGATATTTAAGATAAGAATTGATCTGGTGGATAACTGTGCGGTTGGATAGCACATTACTCCTATCAGTAGCACCCAATAACGCATTTACCGTTGTACCCGTTACATCGCGCAACATGAGCGAATTGGTGGTATTGATTATAACATTTATTTTTGCGGCATCACCAGCATCGTTTTTAAGTAAGGTTTCGAACTCACCTATTTTTTGTCCATCACTTACAACTGTACTTTTATTGATAATGTGGTATTGGATAAATTTGCTCACTTTGGTAATATCTACACCATCGGCCGAAGTAAAATTGGGTACGCCTGTAGTTACATTACCTGGCAATAGCCCTGCTTTTACGGCAAGTACAATGGCTGCATTTGTAGGGATAAAAACCGTGTAGCTTACCCCATCGGTAAGGCCCGAAATTGCTCCTGTGGTTTTGTTGTACAATACACTGTTAAACAGGTATTGATAAAAGTTATAGTAAGGTGCAGTAGCAACCAAACCATATTTTTCGATATGTTTGCCCACATTTAAAGCGGTATAGGTAAGTGCCTCTTTACCGTAAACGGCGGCTCCGTTTACCGGACTGGTGCTAATCGAATCGATAGGAATAGTTTGTTTTGCCACCAAAGTACTGTCCTGGGTTCCGGCAGAATACAGGGTGCCTTTATCATATTTGATATACTCGCCGTTTGAAGTTTCTAAAATACCCGAGCCACTTGTAAAGTTTGGAATGGCACGGTCGCCAAGCGGAATAATATGTGTTTGAAGAATTCGCCTTAAAGCCTGTAAATCGCCACGGATGGGCTGGGTTACGTAAAATGGTTCATAAGTAAATCCCATTTTTTTCAAGGTTACATCGGGAATAGGAACAATAACGTATTTTAATGAAGGTGTTTTTAGCGGAATGGTAAGCGCGAAATAGTTAAGTGCCTGCTTCATGATATTGTAGTCAGGATCAAGGTTTACGTTTCCGTATACAGTAGAAAATACACTGGCATCCTGGCTTTTATTTACACCATATAAAAAACCATTGCTTAAAACCTGCCTGTCTACAACATCTGTGGTGGCTAGTTTGGTAAAATCGCCCAATACATTTTGTGTGGTTCCAAACTTAGTAGGCCATAAAGTAGTATTGTAAAGGTGCGAATTAATGTAATCCCTGATTAGATCGGGCGCTACAACATAAAGTTCGTTAAGTGTTTTTACGCCCTTTTTTCTCCAGTATTTTAATAAAACATTTTTAGCATAGGTATCAACCGCACTGTTTGTGGGTGCCAAAATGCTGTAAGAACTTTGTTGAGCATCGTTAGCATCAACCTTCGAATAATTTTCGTTGTTTGGCGAAAAACCCAATAAAGCACTGTAGCTTTTAACATATACATTGGCCGCTTTTCCGTTTAATACTTCGTAACGGTGCGAAATGTCTGCATTCAGGTTATAGGTTACAAATTTGTCCAGTAAATCTTTAAATGTACTATACTCAGCTTTCTCATTCACATACTGATCAATATTCTGTGGTGGGGTTAATACCCTATCTACAACGTGAATAACCCCGTTTTCGGCAATAATATTCTGCTGATTACTAAGTATGTGTGCCGGACCAACATTAGCGCCATTATAGTTTACGTTAGGATAAAAGAAGTTGTAATCACTTGCCGATAAGCCAGAAAACACCATAAAGGGCGACAAGAAATAAGTGATGCTTTTATTGTTAAAATCCCCAGAAGCATATGCGCCATTGCGATTGTTGGCAATCACCTTAATTGCATTTCCGTTATTATCTTTCCCATCATAAACAAAATCGTAGTAAACGGTTCTCCTTCTAAAAGCTGTATTTTTAACAAAACCCTTAACAGAGAAAAAATCGCTTAAGCGCTCTACTTTTTCACCATCGTAAATCATTGAGTAGCGTACAATTTTCGAAGCGAGATCAACCGAAACCTCTGTTAGGTTATTATCTTTTAAATAGGTAGCAAAAGCTTCGTCAGTTGGCGCAAAAACGGTCCACGAGCCAGCTGCGCTTAAGGTTTCTTTGTAACCTGCCTTATCTACACAATCTAAAAACTTAGTGAAATTACCTTTGGCCTGAAGCTGTTGATAAATCGGATCGCCTAAATTTTCGGGGCGGCCATAAAATTCATCAAATTCCTTTTTTCGGCAACTGCTCAGAAAAAAGATAACTGTCAAAAAGACGATTAAAAATCTGGGTAAAGTTATACTCATAGCAATTTTATTGGATAACGGCCATTAAAAATACTGGGCAATAAAAAGCTAGGTATCTAAATCAATTAGAAGTTGGTGTGGGAAAAATTGATCGGAAAGGATGCGTAGAGTTTTATTACATAGAATGGTATTAACGTTCGTTAATTAATTTTTGGTTAAAAGGTTATCTGGTTAGAAAAATTATTTCTTAAATATAAAAATGTGCAATAAAAATCCCATCCTGTACTATCCTGCCTTTTTATTGTAAAATATTAGCATGAATGTAAAATACTCCATTATAGCCAACTAAATCGATTAATGAATCCAAAAATTAATTTGTTAAATATTTTTCGACTGATTATTCATACATGTTTTTAACAAAAAATGTAAATAAGGAAGGACGCGCTCCAGACGGAGACATGTTTAATTAGATTTAGCTGAGCACTGGGTGGTTCTCCTATTTAATCCTCGTCATCTCGACTGGAGCGAAGCGAAACGGAGAGATCTTAATTAGATTTCTCGACTCCGTTGCACTCCGCTCGAAATGACGATCTTGAAGAAAGGTTCGCAATTGTAAAGGTTTAGCGATTCTGTTACCGAATTACTAAACCTTTACAGCAATGACGATGAAAGTTTAAGTTCAGGTTTCCTAATAATAAGGTGTAATGGTTACCGGTCCGATTAGTCCCGATGGCATTACCGTCCAGTTTGAGGCATCAAAATCTTTATAGTTAATATTTACAAAATTGATTTCATGGTAATTGCGCCAGGGTATTTTTTTAATGTCCATATCCCTGATCCGGTTGGCCATTAAATTAACTACTTCTACTTTAATGGTATTGTTGCCAGCTTTCAGGTATTTGCCAATACGGGTTTCGAAAGGGATACTCCACAAAATACCGACTTCTTGTCCGTTAATCCATACCCTTGCGCTTTCATCAACCTGGTTCAGGTTCAGCAGATATTCTTTGGCCGATTTCTCTTTTAAATCAAAGCTCGAGCTATACACGCCCGTCCCCGAAAAGGCCTGCAGTTTAGGATCGTTTAATTCCGTCCACGATACCAGTTTATTTAACTTCTGGTCAGCTGGGATTTCGGGACCGCCGGCTGTAAAATGTAAATCCCAGGGCTTAGTTATGGTAACCGCGTCAGCAGCTTTATTGAGGTAAAGCCAGGGTTTATTTCCGGCAACATTCGCTCCCACTTGCAGAAAAAGCGTTTCACCCGATTTGATCTGTACGCGCACTTTTCCGTTATTTACCTCAGCCAAACCTATCGCAGTACTTTGAGCGTCCATAATCAACACCGAACCAGCTTCATTCAATGTCAGAAAGGTATCGATATCTTTAGCGGTATGGTTAACCAAATAGTAATATTTGCCTGTGGTGGTTTTTCTCCTGATAAACTGCAATCCCGAATCGGTTAAGGCCTCGTGGTTAACTGCAACCAATTGTAGCCCTTTTTGAACATCACTGCTTAGTATAATTTCACCTTTACCGGTTTTAAATGTTTTAACACCATCGTCCCCTTCAGTAAAAGTGAGTTTGGCCAAAATAGATTTTAACTGCCCACGTCTTGCGTTCAAGTTGTTTAAACCGGGAACATCCTGTGGTAAAGCCTCAAAAATTACTTTAGCCCCGTTATTGGCCAGCTGTATAATGGTGTTTAAAGTTTCAACACTCATCATTTCGCATTGTGGAATAAGCAATACTTTATATGGAGCTGCTGCATTGCTGGTGCTGATCTGTTCGCCATTTATCGTCGATTTCTTCAGCAACCTGTCGGATGCGAAATCGTAAGCATAACCCGATTTTGAAAGCTGTTTTGCAAGTTTATAAAATGGTGTCGGATACAACCATTCGTCTATATCATGTACTTTCAGGGCCATATCCAGGCCTTTGGCCTTGTTCCATACATCGTAAACCGGCCAGTAAATTAAAATTTCGTTATCGGCTTGCCCCGACTGAAGAATAGACTGACAGCGGGCAATATAATTATTTAATCCCTGTGCCTGTGGCCACAAACTGTTGTTTGGGTTCATTTCTACCGAGGCATAAAACAACCAGCCCGGCCAGGGCACATTGGCTGGTGAATTGGTGGTACCGTGGTAAAAAACATGATTAACACCTGATAAAAACAACTGCTCTACCTCTGGTTTGCACTGCGAAAAAGAAGTTTTAAAATGTTCGGTAAGCCAGGTAAAAGTTTCTGACGAAATGAGTTTTTTGCCGCCCGTATGCCCTGCTGACGAGGCAAATTTAGACATGATTGGGTCGGGATCTACATTTCTGATATCGCCGGCATCGCGTCTAAGTCCGGCAATTGGAAAATAGCTGGAGCCAAAAATTTCTGTTTCGGGAATATCAACTGCTCCATATAAATCGAGCAGGTTACCCGGCGAACCATGCGACTGGTTTTTGGTTTTCGATTGAAGGCCATGTGCCCAATCGGTCCAGTTTTGGGTAAAGTTATGGAGCAAAAGTTCGTCCATAGTCTCCCTGTAATCGGATTTTAAACGGGCTATGTTTTCAGCGGTAGAGTCTTTGCTGCTTAAATCTTTAAGATAGCCGGCTAAATCGTATCCCCTGTTTTTCTTAAATTCCTGAAAAAAAGTTGATGTCCACGTTGCACCATACACTTCGTAACTATCGTTAAAAAACGACCTGATGCCTTGTGGTTTTCCAGCAAAAGCATCCGAAAACCTTTTTAAGTAAACATTTACGGCATTTTTATCCAAGTGATCTAAAGTAAAACCCTCGCCGCCTGGTGCTGCACGTTTAACCATTTGCCTGGTTTTACCTGCAAAAGCAGCATAAATATCCCAGTTTCCACTACCGGGCGACCAGTTTAACTTCCCCTCTCCATCAACTTTTGAAAGCAGGTTAACTACTTCGCCATTTTCGCTGTAAGCGGTTACGGCCTGTAACTGTGCAAAATCTTGTTTGGCTTCTTTAACTTTAATGGCTTCGGTTAATTTTTCACCGGCTTTAAGGGCATATTGCTGAACAATTAGTTTGGTTGCTGCATTTTCGGGCTTAATCTGCGGCCCACCAAATGGCCAGCCTGTGCCTGTATTCATATCTACACCTAAACCCAGGGCATTGGCTTTGTTAACGGTAAAATGTAAACTATTCATCCAGGCAGGCGATAAAAAATCAAGGTATTGCTTTTCATAACCTTTGGCACCATAAATAGGTGTAATTTCTACCCCACCCAAACCTGCATCCTTGTATTTCTGCAATACGGCACTCAGATTCTGTTCATCAACAGCATTACCCATCCACCACCAACGGGTCCAGGGTTTCATTTGCTTTTCGATAACAGGCCAGCCTCCTGTATTTTTTACTGGCTTTTGTGCTGTAGCGATGCCAAAAGTTAATGTACCAAACAGCAGGACAGGAAAGAATCTATATAATTGCATAATTTAATCTAAGTGGAATACCATTTCTAAAGGGAATGTTTTTGGAGAATGATCTGCATTGGTTTCCATAATATCGGACATGTAAGCCCACCATTTCTGCACAATCTGCGTGCTGCCCAAATCTTGCGATGAGCTTCCGTTTTGCTGCTGCACGGCAAAAAGGGTATTGGTTTCTTCATCTAAAAAGATAGAATAATCGCTAATACCATTTTCTTTTAACAAAGTTGCCAGTTCAGGCCAGATTTCATCGTGGCGCTTTTTGTATTCTGTTTCAAAACCGGGTTTAAGTTTCATCTTAAATGCAATTTTCATGTTTTCGATTTTATTTTTTTAATGGTTTTGTTAAAACCCGTTTATTTTAAGCGGTCATCATTCTCGCGCAGGCGGGAATCTTAACGCTACCTCCTATTTTTTGCCGCGGAGGCACGCAAAGCACAGAACTGTTTTCTTCTTACTTAAGTAAACAACCTACGTTGTCAGTCTGAGCCTGTCGAAGACCTATCACTAATCCTTACACAGTGAGAGCTTCTTCACTGCGTTCAGCATGACAAACCGCCCTGGTTCGTGTCACCACGAACCACAAAAACCTAATTAACTTCAAACTTCAAATCTGCCCCATTGTCTCCTGCTGATTTAATCCAAAGCAATTTCGCATTTATATCGTAATACCAGCCTGCTGATTGATCTAATTGGCCAGCATTTTGCAACTGCTTTGCTACCGTACCATTCTCTGTAACCGTTTTTGGTGCGGTCTGCCCCTGCCAGTGCAGCTTAGCCAGGTATTTGTGTTTGCCTGGTTTAAAACTTCCGGCAGGTTTATTCACTTTGAGTGTAAAACCTGTTGATTTTAACGAAGCGTTAATGGTGGTTAAAGCAAAATCTCCTTTTTTATAGGCGGCGCTTAAATTATCATCTTCATAAAGATCATATTTAGATTCACCATAAGGAAAAACATCAAGTGTGATTACATCAACCGGTTTTTCGCCACTATATGCCATTTCTGGCTGCATGGGAATAATACTGCCAGCTTTTACAAACAATGGAATGGTATCTAAAGGTGCTACAACATGATGATAACTTTTACCATTGTATTTCTCCCCCGTCCAATAGTTAAACCAGGTACCTTCGGGCAGGTAAACCGAGCGGGTAATGGCTCCTTTGGTTGTAACAGGCGCAACCATTAAATTATCGCCAAATAAATATTGATCGCCGATTTCGTAAACATTTTCGTCATCCTGGTAGTTTAGTACTAAGGCCCTCATCATCGGTAAACCTGTTTGGTACTGCTGGTGCATACTGGTGTACAGGTAAGGGAACAAACGGTAACGCAACAAATCGTACTTTTTGAAATTACGCAGGGCATCTTCGCCATATTTCCAGGGTTCTTTATAACCGGGATGATCCATCCCAAAAACCAATGCAATAGGGCTAAACATACCAAACTGAACCCAACGGATATATAATTCGGGATCGGCCTGATGTTCAAAACCGCCCATACAATGCGCCCATGAGCCTACGCCTGATAAACCCACATTTAAACCTGCCTTAATTACCGGTGCAAAATATTGCCACTCGCTTGGCCAGTCGCCAGCAAAAATGTAAGGGTAACGCTGTATGCCCGAGTAGCCTTCGCGGGTTTGGTTCAATCCTCTAAAGCCATTAAATTTTTCAAATTCTAAAAATGGTGCTTTGGCATAAGCCACCGGAAAAAGGTTGTGCAGGCGCTCAGCATCTTTTCCTGTTGGCCCTACTTTTTCACTTTCGTTGGCGAGTGCACCAAAAGCGCTTCCCTCATCTGTTTTCAGGAATTTAGCGCCTAATTTTGCAACGCGCATTACACCATTATCCCACCACCATTGTGTGGCCTTCTCATCAAAAAAGTTTACAAATTCGCCCGGTTTACCATTTTCAGGATAGGTATAGCCTTTTTCCCTGGCCTGATCTAACAGGTTTAGTTTTTTGGCATTATCAAACCTCGGACGAAGGTGCAAGCCTACCATTTTATAGTTCATGGCATAAATGCTGTCGAACATCGATTTCGGATTTTTAAAAGTTTCCCTCCACTCAAAAGAAGTGGCGCCTTTCCCTCCGTTTTCGCCAAATAGGCGCCAGGTCGAATCGAGCCAAAGCAGATCAACCGGAATCCCCAGCGATCTGTATTTTTTTGCCAGCTCAACCACATAATGATCGGACGTTTGTGCTTCGTAACCCCAGGTACCGCCACTGTAAGTGCCCGCGTGTAAACCTAAAGCAAACTGCGGTAACATAGGCGATTTACCTGTAATACTGGTATAGTGATCTAAAATAGCAGGGAAAGTTGGTCCATAGATGAAATAATAATCCAATTCTCCATCAGCTGCCTTAAAACTGTACTGGTCTTTTTTCGAAGCCCCCATATCCCATTCGGTAGCGAAAGAATTATGCAGAAAAATGCCATATCCTTTTGTACTCATAAAAAACGGAACCGGACAATAATTGGCTTCCAATATGTTGTAAGCGCCGATAGCGTGTGGCAAGCCTTTACCACGACCAACGTTTAAAGTTACCTTTTTAAAACGGCGATCCATAAAATCCATACGCTCGCCAAAGCCAAAGAAATGCTCATCAGCCTGCAGTTTTTTGGTTACACCTACCTGGGGATCTTCTTTAACAATTGCGCCATTTGCATCGCTGCTTAACAATTTACCTTTGGCATCATAAACATCGAGCCTAAACGGTGCTTTGTAGAGTTTAACCATTAGCTTAGTGGTAGTAAGCAAAAAATGATCTTGCTTATCCGAAACTTTAACGGCAACATTGGCCCAGTTGTATTGAATTACCATCAGGTTTTCGTTGGTTTCGAATTTACCGTTCCAGCTGGTTCTGATGCGGAATATTTCTGGCGTGCAGAATTCAAACTTCACCTCCCCTTTGGTGGTAGAAAATGAAATGATATTCCCCGCTTTTTTAAAACCGGATTTATAATCGCCTATACTTTGCGCTTGGGCAAAAGACAGGGCAAAAGTTAAGGAAAGGGCAAAGACTAAAAGTTTCTTCATTGTACTATTTTATTTCCAACTGGTTAAGCACTAATCCCGGATCGAGCATATAGATTTTAACTGTTGATTTACCTGTTTTATTTACCTGATGCTTGGTTATACCCGAAGCGTAACCTTGCAATACATTCTGTTTCCAGATGTTATTTTCTGAAGCCGGAGAAATATTAATTACCTGAGGCTGATCATCATTAACCGAAATGGCATAACGCACTTTTATGCCGTTATTAACGCCCTGGGTAGGTAAACATTTCACCTCAATCTGGTGCCCGCCCTGCGTTTTAAAATCAATGGTGTAACTGGCGTAAGGTGCGTTTTGCAAGTCTTTTTCGCTAAAAGGTTTAAATGTAAAAGGAAGCACAGAAATGCCATTGCCACCCAAGCCGAGTCCTTTAATAGTTTGTAATGAAAGTCCTTTCGGCGATGATTTTGCTACATATTCGGCTGCACGAACTGTTATTTTATCTTCGTTCGCTTTAGGGGCCGACGATTGCGTTGCTACCGTATCTGCCACTTTGGGCATTTTAAAAACCGCTAAATCACGTGGTTTCCAGCTCATCATTCCGTTCCATTTACCGCCGGCAATTTCTTCATTGTATTTTTTGGTAATTACCTGAATCTGATCAAAAGCTGCTTTCGATTTCTTTGAATAGCTTAAAGCCGATTGATCTCCGTTTGCTGCCAAGATTAAACTTTTTTTTGCGTATAAAATCTTCTTGTTCATCAGCATCGCCCCTTCAACCGGGTAAAGGATCAGCTCAAAATAAGCATCTTTTAACCTGGCGGGAATTTGATCAGCTAAACTTTTGGCCTGATGATAAATCTTTTCGTAATCGGCTAGTCTTTCGTCTGCCTCTTCGTCGGTAAAATTAACACTGGCCATATGCTCTGGTTTAGCAGCCTGTGCCAGGCGATAATAAACAGCCTTTATTTCCGCAATCGGTTTTGCAAATTCGGCACCAAAAGTTTCGGCAGCCCAGCTTTCGGCATATCGATCGGCGTTTTCGGGCTTCCATCGGTTTACATTCCAGGCCAGATCCATTGCAAACTGGATTTCCATTTCTGCAGGTTTAATATCGCCCACATTAATTACCCAAAGGCGATCGGCTTTATACTGATAGGCTTTGGTTAACTCGTAAGCCATCAGCGATGGAGAAATGGACGAAAGCCATAAGTAATCTTGCGGAGCCCCCCAGTACGAGATATGGTAATACACACCGCTCCCACCCGATCGTTTTTGTTCTTCGGGATTAGAAAGCTGACGGATATAACCGTGATTATCATCCGCCCAAACAATCGTTACATCATCAGGCAATTTTAAGCCAGCCTGATATAAAGACAGTACTTCTTTGTAAGGACAAAAAATCTGTGTAATGGAACTTACTGATTTAGTTATATTTTTGCTTAAAATGGCACGCTGATCGGCAATTACCTCGTCCAGCAGTTTTACCTTTTCATTTTTATCTTTTGGCCCGGGCATACTGCCATCGTGGATACCACGCATCCCGACGGTATAAACCGATTCGTAATTTTTAGCCTGTTTTACGCGGTCGGTCCAATAATTTACAATCTCATTTTTGTTGAGGTCGTAACGCCACTCGCCTGGTTTCTTGCCATATTCGTGCTCGAAATTCTCTGCCCATTCAAAAACATTGTTGCGCAGCATGGGTTCGCAATGGCTAGAGCCTAAAATAATACCATATTTATCGGCCATTACGGGGTTATTGGCATAATAATAAAATGCTTTGGTTGAAGGGTGCATGCCCGGCCAGATGTAGTTCGCTTTTAAGCGCAGCAGCAATTCGAATATTTTGGTGTAGGTTTTAGGTCCAATGTCTTTTACATCGGCATCCATCATTTTAGCCGCCCAGGGTTGGATACCCCAGTCTTCATCATTAATAAAAATTCCCCGGTATTTAACCGATGGCGATTCTACCAAAGCTTGACCGGCTTTTACGAAGAGCGATTTTTTAGTTGCCGGTTTAACATCTGCCCACCAACAAAGCGGCGAAACGCCCATCATTCGCGACAGCTGAAAAACACCATAAGCCGTTCCCCTTCTATCGCTACCAGCAATAACCAAAGCTCTTTTCACTCCTTTTACCGGATTTTCGATAACCGAAACAGAAAAGGTTTCCCACTTGCCATATAGACTGGCGCTGTTAATTTTCCCTGTCCTGGCCAATTGATCGATATAAAACGACTGCCCCATCGTACCGATAATGATGGGGTAAGCACTTAAATTGGGATTATTTTTCAAAACCTGAGCGGTTTGACCTGTTAACAACTGAATATCAGCTTTAAAAGCTTCTGCAGCGATATGAACCACTTCAGCATCCTTTGCATCAATATAAATGACTGCAGGCTTTTCGCCATCAACAATAGGGAAAGCTAAAGCACTGTTAATTTCAGAAACAGCGATGCCTGCTTTTTGTGCCCTACTTTGTTCAGGCAGCAAAAAGAAGGAAATCAATACTAATAAACCCGCTAAATTTCTGAAATTCATGCTGCCTAATTTTTAAGCTTATATACTTCGGTTCCGGCCAATAAAAAACAGCCCAAACCATAATCTTCAAAATCGGGCATGCTGGTATAGCTAACCGGTTGCCCGTCTTTTGGTTCTTTACCCGTTCCTTGCATGTAACCGATAAAACCATTTTTCTGAACGGCATCCGTAGTCATGGCATTCCATGCTTTAGTAATAATTGGTAAATAAGTGGCCTTATCTAAAATGCCATGATTTACGCCCCAGGCCAGGCCATAGGTAAATAGTGCTGTACCAGAGGTTTCTTTACCGCCAAAATGTGTGGAATCGTGCAAACTCACATTCCAAAAACCATCGGTGCGCTGAATAGCTACCAGGGCTTTAATCATTTCCTGATAAGTTTTTAAATATTCGTTGCGGTGTGGTTCATTTGCTGGAATAATTTCCAAAACACGTACCAGTGCGGCAACCACCCAGCCATTACCCCTGCTCCAATAACAATCTTCGCCATTTGGCTCTTTATAAGGCGGTACAAAATCTTTATCGCGCCACCAAAGTCCATCTTTTGCATTGTACAAACCACCACCTTCGGTATTTTTCGAATGCAGGTACATTTTGTACATGTAATTGTAATAGCTGGTATCGTTGTATAATTTACCCAGTTTGGCAAAAACAGGCATGCCCATTTGTATTGCATCAATCCAGGTCCAGTCGTTAACTTTACCCGATTGCATTACCAGATCTATCGAAGCCTTTATATCTTTTATACGCTCGGGCTGTTTATCAATCAGGTAAAGATCAATGTAAGTCTGCCCACAAGCCTGATCATCAGCATTTTTTGTGGCAATGCCATTTCGTAAACCCCAATTGTGTTTTTGGCCCCATTGAACGGCATAATCGTAATATTCTTTTTCGGGGCTGATTTTATACAGATTCATCAGGCCTTCATAGTAAACTGCCCTTGTCCAGATGTTGCTTGGTCTTTCCTTATTGGTTATGATCGATTTGCCGGCATCGGGCCACTTATTCATAAAATAAGCGTTTGTAGATTTTAACACCTTTAAAACCTCTTTTTTATTCGGGATTTTTTGGGCGAAAAGTACCTGGGTAGTTATGCTAAATATTACTGCGGTGCTGAATACAAATTTCTTCATGTTATTTCGCTTATCTTAATTAATTGGTTTTAGGTTTAACTTTTAACTCATCCGGACTATCTTTTGTAAAGGTATCGAACTGAATTTTCGACGGACTTTCGAAGATATCTTTCACGGTGCTAAAAGCAACTTCATATTTTGGATTAAACTGGTTTGACGACATGTATTGCTGCAAACTGAAATAAAGTTGCTGTGCTGCCGGGGCTTCTTTCAGATCAGGAGATAGGTTCGCGCTCGAAACAATCAGCTTTCCTTTACCTACCTTTGCCTCAAAAACCAGCGCCAGGCGACGGTTTAAAAACCAGGTATCGATTGGCTGTATAATGGGCCTAAAACCAACAGGAAAATCTTCGAGGTTCATTACCTGCGCTTTGTTTACAATTTCCCACCATTGCATATCGCTGTGGAAATCGGTTGGAAAACTGTTAAAAGCGGCATGTTTTGGATCGCACAAAATGCCCAAAGTATGCGGCGGGCGCATTTTAAACCAGGAAGTATTCCAAAAAACAGGTAAAAAAGTCTGAACCACTTCTTTTCCTTTTACCACTTTGCCCGATGCGTTGAGGAAAACACTGCCACCCGAGGCCAAAACCGACTGGGCTTTATCATCTAAACTGGTACAGTAATACACCTCGCTCTTAACTTCAGGCAGCTGCGCCGGATAAACCCAGAAATTCCAGTCGTTGGCAAACTCAGTTCCATCAACCATAACTTCCAGTTTCAGTTTTGTTGCTTTTGTAATGGTATTTAAAGGAATTTTTATCTCTCCGATGGCAATACAGTTGGTAACCGCTAAGGTTTTAGGACTGAAATTACCCCTGGCAATAATAGCACCGCTTTCATCTTTTGCCGTCCAGGAGAGTTTTGCATTTTCAATAGGTGCCTTACCAAAATGCGCTACTTCTACCGCAGCCTCAAGTGTTTCGGCATTGGTAAACACAAATTTCGAGACTTTTAACAAAGGCACAGTACTATTAGAAAAACGCTTGAATTCTTTAGCCGTGATATATCCTTTTTCGTCCCAGAAAGCATCTAAAACACCAACCAGTGCTGTACCCTGTCCCGGATAATCATTTAAGGACAAGAGCTGATAACCATTGTAATTGGGTGTTCGTAATGCTTTTTCGATTTCATTTTTATAGCAAAGTGCCTGTAATTTACCCGAAGCCATTAAGAATTCATGGGCCTGATCGGCCATATCGTGATCTTTAAGGTCTTCCTGAAACATTTCGAAGTTCTTTGCGCGGTAAACCCCGGTGTATTTTTTTATTTCATCGAAATTCGGGAATGCACAGTACTGCCCCATTTCGTGCGCCACAAAAGGCACCGTAAACTGTTCTATCTGTTTAGCATAAGTAGAAATACTTTCTGGTTTCCTGCTCCAGTCAAGCCCTCTGGCACCTGCACGTACCATAAATTCGTTGTTTGGAATCACCGGCCAGCTACCGCCAACCGATGCGCCTGTGTACAACCTTCTCGAATCTTTGGCTTTCCAGTAATTATTAAATTTGGTGAGATACTCAACCTGCCTGCCGCGTGGCTCGTTTCCATAGGCCATCATACAAAAAGACGCATAATTGCCATAGTTTTTAGTCATGCGGTTGGTTTCGTCGTAAATAAACTGATCAATGGGTTTACCATCTCCGATAGACGAACCATGATTGGCCCAGCTTGGTCCTTCGGGTTGCAGATAAAATCCAATCTGATCTGCAGCAATAAAAGCAGCTTCGGGTGGACACCAGGAGTGAAAACGCATGTGGTTTAAACCATGGGCTTTCGAAATTTTAAAGATGCGTACCCAAGCAGCAACATCCATTGAAGGGTAACCGGTTAAAGGAAATTCGCAGTTGTTTACGGTACCACGCAAAAACACCGGTCTGCCGTTTATTTCAAAAGATCTGCCTACAGCTTTAAACTCGCGCATCCCAAACTGTACTTTTTTCTCGTCCTTTTTACCATCCTTCGAAACAAGGGCAGCTGTTAAACGATATAGTGCCGGATCGAATTCATCCCAGGTGGCTATTTTATCGCCCATTGGCAAATTGATTTCCAATGTACCTTCTCCATTGGTAATTTGATATGGCGCTGTTACAGGTTTAACCTGAATTACATTTTTGGTATTGAAAGTTGCAGCAGAAAGTGTAATTTTTCCGGTAGCAGATTGGCTGGCACTGGCTTTAAGCTGAATTTTAACTTTAGCCGACTTATTTTTTAAATCGGGATAAACCTGTATATCTTCAAAATAAACAGGCGAGCCAGCCATCAGTTCCATTTTGCCTACCACACCATTCCAGTTGCCCTGGGTATGATCGGTTAAGCTGTGCGAATCCTGCCCGACATTTATTGCCTTGATGCGGTTATCGATTAATAAGGTAATGGTATGTTTTCCGGCTTTTAAATTTGCGGGCAGTTCAAAATTCTGGGCCACTACAAAAGTAAATTGGGTGCCTATCTCCATTTCATCTATCCAAACCCGTGTTTCCGAATGGGGATATTCTAAAGAGAGTACCATCCTTTTACCCTTCCAGTTGGCGGGGATTTCTACATCTTTCTGATACCATGCCGCGCCGGTATAATGCTTAGCCGGCGTTAACCAGAAGGGTATTTTAAGATTATCAGCTTTGCGGTATTTAGCTAAACGTGGATGAAAAAAGTAGGAACTATCGTATATACTGCCCGTCCATTTTGTTTTGAGGGTTATATCATCACCTTTTAAATTTTCGGCCATTGACCCGGGCAGCTGAATAGCTTCGGGAAGAACAGTTGAGTACCATTTCCCTTTTATGCCTTCGTCCTTAGCGTCAATTTTGAAACGCCACTTGCCTGCCAGCGAAATACTTTGGGCATGGGTTTGCGCAATGCTCAAAATAATGAAAGCAATGCCCATGAGTACTTTTAAAATTCGGTTAACTTGTATCTGCATAAATAGAACGGTTTAGTACCGCTGGTATTTGGTTAGGCTGTTAAAATAAGACAATAATCGCATGTTGGCATCCTGTAGTATCCTGCTTAGGTATTATTTGAGGTATTGGTTAAGGTTGTTGTTTGGTAAAGATTTTAATCCCGCTACCACAGCCGCGGCATTTAATTTTGCGCCTGCCTCGTTGGTGTGGGTATGATCTTTCTCGGTAAAAAAATTTTTAATCTCTGTAGCACTTAAAGCGGCGTATTTATCTTTAATAATTTTGTTTAAAGGGATAAAATCAATTTTTTCGGCTTTGGCCACTTCTTTTGCCCAGCCGGCATAATTATCGTTGACTAAAACTACCTGATCATCCTTAACCGGATTACGCGGAATAGACGAACAGATGATGGGCGTTGCCCCTTTAGCTTTAACATCGTTAATAAATTTGCGCATGTACCAACCATAGGTATAAACGGTTTCCTGCTTTTTCTTGATGGGATTGTAGGTGTCTTTGCTTTCCATACCAATTCCTTTTATAGTGCCGCGGGCACGGGCAGTATCATCTAACGGACTGCTGTCGTTATGCCCGAATTGCATCATTACGAAATCGCCCTTTTTAATTTTTACCAGAACAGCATCCCAAAGGCCATTGGTTTGAAAGGTGCGGCTGCTGGTTCCACCCAGGGCATCATTTTCGACAGTTATTTTATCGGTATTGAACAAATTGCCAATAAAACTCCCCCAACCCCACAAAGAACCATCTCCTTTGCCTTTACCGTTTTTTACGGTCGAGTCGCCAATGAGAAATAAAGTGGGTTTAGCCTGCTGTTTTAAAACAATGCAGGAAGAAAAAATAATGAATGCGGTTAAGAGAATGAGGTATAGGTATTTAGTTGATTTCATTTTTGATTGATTACACCCTTCGGGCTTGATTACACAGATTAATGGATTGTAGAGATTATTTGGGATCGTCATTTCGACTGAAGCGTAGCGGAATGGAGAAATCTATTTACATAAACCTCGCAGGTTTAATTTGAAGTTCGTTAAAAAACCTGCGAGGTTTTGTTTCAAAGCAAATATTTCTTCAAATCACAATCCTTTAGCAACTTAATTCCCTCCACTACGGATTGGGCATTCACTTTTGCGCCTTCTAAATTGGTATGGGTATGGTCTCCAGGGAAATATAACTTCACTTTATCAGGCCCAAGCGTATCGTATTTATCGGCTGTAATTTTATTCAGATCGACGAAATAAGCATTTTCCTGTTGTGCTACTTCAGCGGCCCATTTGCCAAAATCGTTACTGGCACGTACTACTTTACCATCTTTAAAAATGTTTCGCGGAATCATGGAAACGACAATGGGCGTAGCTCCTTTTGCTTTGGTTTCGTGCACAAATTTGCGGATATACCAGCCATAGGTATGCACGGTTTCTACTTTCCCGTCAGGCCAGGTTAAAACTTTGGTTTCTTCCCCTGTCCCTTTTAAAACACCTCTTCTTCCTGCTTTTGTAGTATCGGGTGCGCTTCCATCGTTATGACCAAACTGCATGGTTACGAAATCGCCAGGCTTTAGCGTTTCCAAAACCTTATCCCAACGGCCTTCCGAAAGGTAAGTACGGGTGCTCCGGCCAGCCATGGCATTGTTTTCAACATGGATTTTTGTGGTATCGAAAAGCTCAACAATTGGTGTTCCCCAGCCCCAGGTTTCTTTATTGGAATTGCGAACGGTAGAATCGCCAATGGTATGTAAAGCTGGTTTATGCGGTGCAACAAAAGCAAGCGTGGCAAGGGTAATGATTACTCCGGTTAGGATGTAGCTATATTTTTTCATGATAATTTATTGAGAATTGCGGTGGTTTTTAATTGGTTTGATATTGGGTTTTGGAGGCTGGTTCATATCATCGCCCATGTAAAAACTGGTATGTGGTGGCTGATTGTAGCCTACATTTTGCCAGGCAACACTCAAACGGTACTGCGGATCGTGCATAAAGGTGTAAAAGCGGTGCGTGGTTGGAATGGTGGTGGTAAATATCCTCAGTTCGCTGGCATCGGCTGTACGGTAAATCACCTCCTCGCGCCAATCGCCCAAAATATCGGCCGATAATGCAGGGGTAGATTTGGTTCCATTATTGGATAAGCAGTTGTAGGCCCTTGCGTTCAGCAGCCAAACGGTTTTAGCATTTTCATAATCCCATTTATCAATCGAAGTGCTGTTTAAAAGTTCGCTCTGGCAGTCGCCATCCCAAAAAATACCGAAGTTAACACTTGGGTTAGTATTCGAAATTTTGTTGCCTTTGGCATCAAACATTCCTGTAATTCCTGCGCCGGCCACCCAACATTCAGATCCCCGGTATCTGGGGTCGATGTTTAGCGCCAACCCTCTTCCAGGCCCTTCGCCATCTGCCCCTGCACTTACCGAAGCTTTCTTCCACAATACCTCTCCCGTTCTTGCATCCCTGAAGTTTGCTCCGGCATCCGAAAACCTTTCCTGAATATCGAACACTTCCAATCCAGGCCTATCGGGGTCCAGATCGCCAACATGTAAAGCATCACCATGACCTAAACCTGTGGTATATAATCCTTTTCCATCATCATCGATGGTCATGGCGCCATAAATAATTTCATCTTTGCCATCGCCGTCTACATCGGTAATGCTTAAATTATGGTTTCCCTGACCGCCATATCGCTTATTACCATCCTCACCACTATCGAAAGTCCATCTTTTATGGAGATTTTTCCCGTTAAAATCCCAGGCGGTTATAAAAGTGCGGGTGTAATATCCTCGGCTCATAATTAAGCTGGGATGTTTTCCGTCGAGGTAAGCTACAGCCGCTAAAAAACGGTCCATTCTGTTGCCATAACCATCGCCCCAGGCCTTTTTTAGTTCTTCGGGCGAAGGATTGAGATTTGGAGAACGCTCAGGGATAAAGTTGGTTGTAGTAATTTCAGCTCCGGTTAAGCCGTCAAAAACAGTCAGAAACTCTGGCCCGGCTAAAATATATCCGCTTTTATTTCTCCAATCTTTAGTCGAATCGCCGATTACTTTCCCTTTTCCATCTATAGTCCCATCTGCTGTTTTACAAGCTATTTCTGCCCTGCCATCGCCATCCAAATCATACACGATAAACTGGGTGTAATGTGCACCTTCTCGAATATTTTTGCCCAGGTTAATGCGCCATAAAAAGGTACCATCCAGTTTATAGGCCTCCAGCAAAGGCTCCGAAGTAAAACCCGGATGAGAATTATCATGCGCTATGCCTGCCTGATGTAAAACAATTTCATATTCTCCATCGCCATCCAAATCGCCAACCGAAACATCGTTAGGCGTATAGCCAGCCAAAGTTTTTAGGGGGACAGACAAATACGGTTTGGCAGCGGTATTTTTTTGCAAGGTAAAAGCGCCGCTTTCCGGCTGTTCTTTTCCATGGATAACCGGTTTTACAAACCATTCGTTATCTACTGTGAAATTTATTTCTTTATCGGTAAAAATTGTAGCTCCGGTTATTGGTGTCTGGTTTAATTTTACCTCCTGGCTATGATTCGTTTTACGGTAAAGGTTAAAGGCAATATCATCAGGATCGGTGCCTAAAACCCGCCAGCTTACAAAAACGCTATCTCCGGGCATGTGTACCGCTACTACGCCCCGGCCCAATGCTTCCATTTGGCGTTGCGCCATTACTCCTGCCGGTAAAAGCAATGCGAAGCAAAAAATTAAAGCTTGTTTAATGGTACACATGTTATTTTTTAGGCTCTACAAGTACAATGCTAGGTTTTGGTGCTTTTTTCATCCCATAGCCGAAATAAAAACCGGTATGTGGCGGCTGGTTGTAACCATCGTTTTGCCAGGCAATGCTTAAACGGTACTGCGGATCGTGCATCAATGTATAATTGCGGTGTTCAGTTGGGATAGTAGTGGTATAAATGCGTAAGCTCTGGTTATCATAGCTTCTCAAAATCAGTTCCTCACGCCAATCGCCAAATAAATCGGCGCTTAAAGCCGGAGTAGATTTTGTTCCGTTGTTCGATACGCAGCCATCGGCCGTAAAAAGCCGCCCACCGTTGTATTTATCAATGTGGTTCCCATCCAAAAGTTCGCGCGATAAATCGCCATCCCAATAAATCAGGAAATTGGTAGAGCGGGGCTGATCACCAATCCTGTTCCCCTTAATGTCATATAGCCCGTTCGATCCCGACCACCACATCTGTGCGCCATAACGGGTGTTATCAATATTATCGGCCACGCCTCTGCCTACATCTTCATCATCAGAACCATTCCATAATATTTCACCGGTTTTGGCGGCATAAACTGCTGCCCCCGGTCCTTTTGTACCTTCTTCTATTTCATGTACGCCAAAAACTTCTAAACCCGGATGTTCGGGATCAAGATCCGAAACATGAATGGCATCGCCATGCCTTAAACCTGTGGTGTACAAACCTTTTCCATTATCATCAACACACATCGAACCATAAATTATTTCATCTTTACCATCATTATCTACATCAGCAACGGTAAGGTTATGGTTACCCTGACCCGAAAATGGATTTTTGCCATCTTTGGTATCAAATACCCATCTTGATGTTAGCTTTCCGTTACGCCAATCCCAGGCAGCCAAAACTGTCCGGCCGTAATAGCCCCTGCACATTACCACACTGGGATGTATCCCATCTAAATAGGCCACGCAGGCATTAAACCGGTCGACACGGTTACCAGTATTGTCGTTTTTACCATTACCACCTTTACCACCCCAGGCACCAATATCGCCACGGGCAGGAATGTAATCGGTAGTGGCCAGGGCTTCACCTGTTTTACCGCTAAAAACGGTTAAAAACTCCGGACCATCTAATATTTTTCCATTTTGGTTGCGCCAGTCCTTGGTGGCATCGCCAATTACTTTTCCTTTGCCATCAATTGATCCATCAGCAGTTTTACAAACCATTTCTGCTATGCCATCGCCATCCAGATCGTACACCATAAACTGGGTATAATGCGCCCCTTCACGGATATTTTTGCCCAGGTTAATTTCCCATAAAAAAGTACCATCCAGTTTGTAAGCCTGAAAAATTGGCGGGTCTGTCAATCCGTTTGAAGAGTTATCGCGGCCCCTGCCGGTTTGGTGCAACACAATATCATACTCACCATCGCCATCTAAATCACCCACCGAAACATCGTTTGGGGTATAGCCTGCAGGAGTTTTTAAAGGGATAGTTAAATATTGCTGAATAGGTTGGTTAGCAGCCAAAGTAAAAGCTTTACTGGCTTCAGATTCATGGCCTTTTAAAACCGGTTTAACAAAATAACTGTTGGCCTGCCCAAACTTAACACGAGCATCAATAAAGTTGCTGCTTTGGGTAATTGGGTCGTGATTGAGCTTTATCGCTTCGCTGTTTCCGGTTTTACGGTACAGGTTAAAAGCAATATCATCAGGATCGGTGCCCAATACACGCCAGCTTACATAAACCGAATCTTTATTCTGACGTACGGCAATTACCCCACGCCCCAGCTTTTCCAGCTGGCGCTGGGCAAAAATGGCACTGAAAGAAAATGTAAAGCTGATTAAACAGAAAATGAAGATTTTGATGTTCATAACTGTTTTATTGAAAATATAGTTTGTTCATGTTTGTATGTTAATTGGTTATTGAATTTTATAGCTTGCTTTGGCCGCCACAGCTACACCTTTATCGGTAATTCCATCGGCTTTAATACGCACATTGCTCTTATTATCACTGTTGTGAAAAGTAATAGTTGCCTCTCCGTTTTCGTTTGTTTTTACGCCGGGGTTCCAGAATATGGTGGTCCTTAAATCTTTGCTTTGGGTCGCTGGGTTAGCATAATTGGGAGAATAAAAAGTGCGGGCGTTGTAATAGCCATTTAAGTTAACGTTCAGCAGGTTTAAGTTCGCACCTCGCAACGCTTCGTCTTTTAATACCAGACTGATGAGATACACTTCATTATTAGAGCGACCAATTAAATGCTGCACTTTTACCTGACTGATCTGATCCATGGTTAAACTGTAATAATCGAGCCGTTCGGTAACCAGCTCTTCGCGGTTGTTTACTTTAATCCTGGGCCTTACTTTTTTTCCCTCAATAATAAAAGCCACCCCTTCATTCCCAATGCTATCGGTATCATCAACCGGCATGGCACCATTGGCCTTGGTTAACAGAAAATGTTCCAGTCCTTTATACGAGTAATCGGCTGCTGTAATGTTAAAAACCTGCTCCGGATAACCAAAACTGGTTAAGGTTTCTTCAAAAAGATTAACCTGCCTACTCTTCGCTGCTTTAATTTCCACTTCACTTAAGGTAATGGAATCGCCAAATTTATAAGTACGGTTATAATCCATGCGTTTACCCAACTCTACATTTAAAGGATTTGGAATACCCGTTTGTGGCATTTTTAGCGAAGCCAGGTTTAAGGGCTTAATTAAGGTATCAATCTGCAACCAGCCACCTTTTTTGCCTTTATCGTCTTTTGATGAAATTTTAATTGACTGGTTTCCGAACCATTTTAAGCCATCAAGGAAATAATTTCCCTCCTGATCGGTTTTGGTAGTAAAAAGCTTATCGCCGGTAAAATTAGAACCAAATAAAGTAATGTTCATATTGGCCAGTGGTTTATTGGCCAGCTTTTCTCTTACCGAACCTTTAATGGTAATACCTGGTTCGGGCATGTAGCTGATTTTTATACTCGAATCGGCCAGTTTTTTCCATAAATAATCTCTCCAGCCCTGTGTAAGTAATAGTAAGTCGAGCTGTTTTAACCGAGATGGATTACTTAGATCAAAATATTGTGCAGCGTTTTTAACCTCCCCTTTAATTTCCGATTGCAATAGCAGATAAGCCATGATATTTTGCCCATCATCCGGAATCATTTCATCAACAGCCGCCAAAGAGAGCGAAGTTTTAACTGGCTGGCCAAGTGCATTACTTGTTTTAACCTTTAATGTTACCTTTTCGCGTGGCTTATAAGTTGTCTTATCAGCCGTGATGGCCATATTGATATTTTCATCACCCTGAATAAATACGAGTCTTTCGCAATTAGGCCTGCCCTGATCGTCAAGGAGTGTGATAGCCGAAATTCCCCTTGCAAAACCCTTGGTTGGAAAAGTAACCAAAACTGTAGGCTTGATGAGTTTGATAGCGCCTGAATAAATTACATCACCGCCATGCTTTACCATGATAGTAATGGTTTTATCTTTTAATTCGGTAAAAATTGGTGCATTTGCACTAATTACTGCCTTTATATTAGCTGAATCGGTAGTAACGTGTAGCGAAAGTCCTTTACCCAATATAACAGGCAATGTTGCTGCGAATTTTTCCTGATCATACTGCCCGGTAACGCGGTACTTTTCGTCTGGTTGAGGCGTTAAAGCAAAAATGCCCATTCCGGCTTCGGTACTGTTAAATGTGGCAATGGTATCGCCTTTTGATGAGATTATGCTTCCGGTTGCTTTTAGTCCGTTTCCAAGCTCATCATTGGTTTTAAAAGCTACCACACTTGTTATGCCCTCAACCAGCGAACCGCCTTCGGGGAAAAACGCAATTGATTTTGTTTTGCCGGCTGTTGCAGTAACATCGTTCTTTTTCTCCGCATTGCGGGTAAAATAAGAAGCGTTTTCCACAATATTATTGCTTACATATATCCTTTTCTGAAACACAAAATCATTACCAAAATTCCGCATCCAGCTGGTGTATGCCCTAATGTTGTACCAGCCCGAAGGAATGGAATCTTTTAATTCGAAATCGCCTTTGCCCAAACCTCCATCAATTCTGATAATTTTACTATCGAGTACAACTGATTTTGAAGAAACCAGCTCAACATATAAGTTGTTGCTGGTAGCGGTTAAGCTGGTGCTTTTTCCATTAACCAGATAGGCACTAAACCAAACCGTTTCGCCGGTGCTGTAATAACTACGGTCTAGTTGCAAATAAGATTTCTCAAAAAACAATTTAATACCCGGCTTAGCAATAGCAGGTACAGTTTTTTGCTGCGCGAAACCACAAAATGCAAGTACATTTAAAAGTGTAAGCAAAAGATATTTTTTGAAATCCATAGTAATTTTTCGATGGAATAAAACTGCTTTTCGGGCATAAACAGCCCTGCAAAAAACATCATCAATACAAGAAATATTGGCGTAGCGAAGGCTCATCATGTGCAATTGGTTAGCGAATCTTAACAGAAGCGTAGTAACAACGGTTAAATGATCCAAGCCGAATGTAAATAGTATATTTTTAACGTGCATCCTGTAGTATCCTGCTTTTTAATGATGACAATATGTTATAAGAAAGATTTTAAGGGTTTCTTGAAAATAAATTAAAAACATCAAGTAAAAAGTTACTTTACTAAACCCTTTTACTACTCCCTGACCAATTTTCGCGCGTCATATCATTATTCAGAATGCTAATATTCTAGAATTTATTAACAAAATTGACATGCAACAAAAAAATAAATGTTAAATTAACGTTTATTATTTTAAATATTTTACTTTTACGATTAGATTCTTCCAAATATTAAACCGTATGAAATTAAATTACCCTGTAAAAAGTGTGTTTTCTGCATGCATAGCGTATGCTACAATTGGAATTGGGTTCATATCCGAAGTACAAGCGCAAACCGCAAAAGTAATTAAAGTAAAAACCGACCATGCTATTGCCAAAGTGCAGCCTAACATGTGGGGAGTTTTTTTCGAGGACATTAACTTTGGTGCCGATGGTGGTATTTATGCCGAGTTGATTAAAAACCGTTCTTTCGAGTTTGCCAAACCCTTAATGGGTTGGAGTATTCAAAGAAAAAGGCCACAGGAAGGCGAAATATTGGTGGTAAACCGCAAGGAGGTGAACACCGCCAACCCAAGGTATTTACAGGTAAAAAAACAAACAGACGATTTTGAACTGGTTAACGAGGGCTTTAAAGGAATTGGTGTAAAAAAAGGCCTGCGTTACGATTTTTCGGTTATGTACCGTCAAGCTAAGCCTGGGGTTAAACTGGTACTCCTGTTAAAAGATGCCAGCAACAAGGTAATTGGGCAAGGAAGCCTAACACCCGATCAAACGGGGAACGACTGGAAAAAGCAATCGGCTAGCTTTACTGCTACCGAAACCGACCCTAAAGCCAAATTCTCTATTTTATTCCAGGGCAATGGAAATATCGATCTGGATATGATCTCCTTGTTTCCCGGCGATACCTGGAAAAACCGTCCGCAAGGTTTAAGGGCAGATATGGTACAGTTACTGGCCGATATGAAACCCGGCTTTATCCGCTTCCCAGGTGGCTGTATTGTAGAAGGAACAGATCTGGCCAACCGTTACCAATGGAAGAAAACCATTGGCCCAATCGAAAACAGACAGCTGATTATGAACCGCTGGAATACCGAGTTTGCTCATCGCCCTGCACCCGATTATTACCAAAGCTTTGGTTTGGGCTTTTTCGAATATTTTCAACTGGCCGAAGATATTGGTTCGGATGCTTTACCGATCTTAAACTGTGGCATGGCCTGCCAGTTTAACTCGGCCGAAGTGGCTTCACTTGATGAACTTGATCCTTACGTACAGGATGCTTTAGACCTTATTGAATTTGCCAATGGCGATATCACCACCAAATGGGGCAAAATGCGCGCTGATTTAGGACACCCGAAACCTTTCAATTTAAAAATGATGGGCGTGGGTAACGAAAACTGGGGACCACAATATTTAGAAAGGGTGGCAATTTTTACCAAAGCCATCAAAGCCAAATATCCTGATTTTAAACTCATCAACAGCTCGGGTACCGACCCTGACGGCGACCGCTTTAACCTATTGAACAATACTTTAAGAAGCAACAATGCCGATTTTATAGATGAACATTATTACCGCCCGGCCGATTGGTTTTTAAAAAATGCTGGCCGATATGATAGCTATCCCAGAAACGGATCGAAGGTTTTTGTGGGCGAGTATGCTGTACATGCCAGTGGCAATATTACCGGCAGCAATAAAAACAACTGGCAAAGTGCGTTGGCTTCAGCATCGTTAATGACGGGTTTAGAGCGCAACGCCGATGTAGTGCAAATGGCTTCTTATGCCCCACTTTTTGCTCATATCGATGCCTGGCAATGGGCTCCCGATATGATTTGGGTTGATAACCTGAAATCGTACGGCACGCCTGATTATTATGTGCAGAAACTTTTTTCGACCAATAAAGGCACCGATGTGGTAACCATTACTCTGGGCGATAAAAACATTACCGGTCAGGATGGTTTATACGCTTCTGCGGTAACTGATAAAGGCAAAAAAGAACTGATCATTAAAATTGCCAATAACTCAGACCAGGCACAAAATATAGATTTTGACCTGGATGGAAAATTGAAACTCAGAAACAAGGCTACCAACGAGGAAATAGCCAACAGCAATTTAAACCAACTCAACTCTTTCGATAACCCGGAAGCAGTAAGTCCGCAAAAGCATACCATTAACCTGAAAGGCAAAAAACTGAACCTGGCTTTAAAGCCCTACTCTTTTAACGTTATCAAAATTCCATTTAACCAATAGATTCAAGAGATTATGATTAAAAAACTATTCTTCTCTGCCACCATGCTCTGTTGTGCCATTTTTGCACAGGCGCAAAACGAAACGCAGTTAACCATTAAACCTGCAGGCGATCAGATTGTAAGCAAACACATTTACGGTCATTTTTCTGAACATTTGGGCCGTTGTATTTACGATGGTTTTTGGGTAGATGAAAATTCAACTATTCCAAATAAAGGGCGAATCAGACTCGATATTGTAGATGCCCTAAAGAAAATTAAAGTACCTAACCTACGCTGGCCCGGTGGCTGCTTTGCCGATGAATACCATTGGCGTGATGGCATAGGACCACGAAACCAGCGCCCAAAAATGGTGAATACCAACTGGGGAGGCGTAACTGAGGACAATAGCTTTGGAACTCACGAGTTTTTAGATCTCTGCCAGATGATTGACTGCGAACCTTACATAGCGGGCAACGTGGGTAGCGGAACCGTTGAAGAAATGGCCAAATGGGTAGAATACCTGAATTTTGATGGAGTAAGCCCAATGACGGCTATCCGCAGCCAAAATGGAAGGGAAAAACCATGGAAAGTGACATTTTGGGGCGTAGGAAACGAAAGCTGGGGATGTGGCGGCAATATGACTCCTGCTTACTATTCTGATTTATACCGCAGGTATGCAACTTATGCCCGCAACTATCCGGGTGCACCGTTAAAAAGGATTGCCAGTGGTGCAAACTCGGGCGATTACAACTGGACCGAAACCTGCATGAAAAATATTGGCAACCAGATGTGGGGACTAACTTTGCATTATTATACGATCCCAACAGGCAGCTGGGGTGTAAAAGGATCAGCAACCAAATTTGATGAAGCACAGTATTTCTCGACCATGAAAAACTGCTTAAAAATGGAAGAGCTGGTAACCAAACACTCAGCCATTATGGACAAATACGATCCGAAAAAGAAAGTAGCCCTGGTGGTAGATGAATGGGGAATCTGGACGGATGTAGAACCCGGCACAAATCCTGGTTTCTTATATCAGCAAAACAGCTTACGCGATGCACTTATTGCCGGCACTACCTTAAACATCTTTAACAACCATTCTGACCGTGTTAAAATGGCCAATCTGGCACAAACTGTTAATGTACTTCAAGCCTTAATTTTAACCGAAAAGGATAAAATGATCCTCACGCCTACCTACCATGTTTTTGATTTGTACAAAGTGCACCAGGATGCTAAATACTTACCAATTGCTTTTACCAGTCCTGATTATGCTGTAGGCGACCAAAAAATTCCAGCCTTAAACGTTTCTGCCTCGCAGGATGCCAGCGGTGCAATCCATATTTCGTTGGTTAACCTCGATCCGAACAAGAAAATTGCTTTAAGCACAGTTTTAGATGGTTTGAAATGGAGCACAGTTACCGGCCAGATCTTAACTTCGGCCAAACTAACCGATGTAAACAGTTTTACAGATGCCAATAAAGTGCATAATGCCAAGTTTAACGGCGCAAAAAAATCAGGAAACAGTTTAAAGGTAGAATTACCGGCTCAATCGGTTGTGGTATTAGAATTAAAATAATTGAAGATGAAATATAAAATTGCAAGCCTTATATTTTTGCTGTTTTCAGCTAACCAAATGCTTAAGGCGCAAACTAAATACGAAATTACAAGCCCGGATAAAGAATTAAGTGTTTCAGTTTTTCTTAAAAATAAACAAGCTTATTATACCATCAGCAGAAAATCTGCTCCTGTACTGGCAAATTCATCACTTGGTTTAATACGCGAAGATGCAGATTTTGCTAAAAACCTTACCGTAATGTCGGTTTCTAAAAATGAGCTGGTTAAAGATAACTATACTTTAAAAAACGGTAAAAGGCTAAACAATCAATATCTGGCCAATAAGCGGATTTTACACCTGCAAAATGCATCGGCACAAAAGATGGATGTTATTTTTCAGGTTTCAAATGATGGCGTGGCTTTCCGTTATTATTTTCCTGATGCAGATACACAACTGAAAAAAATTACTGAAGAAAAAACGGCATTTCATTTCTTTGAAAGTACCAAAGCCTGGATGCAACCCATGTCGGTTGCTAAAACCGGTTGGGAAAGTACTAATCCATCGTACGAAGAATATTATAAAAAAGAGATCAGTGTAGGAACGCCTGCGCCCACCCAAGCAGGTTGGGTTTATCCGGCGTTGTTTAATTATAAGAATACCTGGTTGCTGGTTACCGAAGTTGGCTTAGATGGCGGTTATTGCGCCACCCGGTTAAAGCAAAATTCGCCGGCAGGAAATTATCAGGTGGGCTTTCCAGACGGCAGAGAAGCTTTTACCAACCAAAATGTAAATCCCGAATCTACATTGCCCTGGTACACGCCCTGGCGGGTAATTGCTGTTGGCAGCCTTAAAAAAGTAACCGAATCTACTCTAGGGACTGATTTAGCCGCTCCGGCAAAAACAGCTATCAATCCCGAGTTATTTCAACTTGGCAAAGCTTCCTGGAGCTGGATCATGTTGAAAGATAATTCGATTGTTTACGACATACAGAAAAAATACATCGATTTCGCGGCTGATATGAAATGGGAATACTGCCTGATTGATGTGGATTGGGACACAAAAATAGGCTATGAAAAAATGCAGCAACTGGCCGATTATGCCAAATCGAAAAATGTAGGTTTATTGCTTTGGTACAACTCTGCCGGCGATTGGAACACCGTAAAGTATACACCAAAAAATAAATTAACCACACACGAAAACCGTTTAAAAGAATTTGCTTTGCTCCAAAAAATGGGCATCAAAGGCATAAAAGTCGATTTTTTTGGAGGTGATGGTCAATCGATGATCCGCTATTACCTTGAACTTTTTGAAGATGCAGCAAAATTCGGTTTAAGTGTTAACTGCCATGGCGCAACTTTGCCAAGAGGCTGGCAACGCACTTACCCGAACCTGGTTACCATGGAATCGATTAAGGGAATGGAATTTATCACTTTCGATCAAAACAATGCAAACGAGGAGCCTTTGCATGCCACTACCATTCCATTTACGAGGAATATATTCGATCCGATGGACTTTACACCGATGAACTTATCTAAAATCCCAAATATTAAACGTAAAACCACTGCTGCATTCGAACTGGCCTTGCCTGTAATTTTCCAATCAGGTGTTCAGCATTTGGCCGAATCGCCTAATGGTATGGCGACAGTACCAGCTTATGTAAAATCATTTTTGCAAACTTTTCCGGCAAGCTGGGAAGACACTAAATTTATTGATGGTTACCCTGGTAAATTTGTAGTGATGGCACGTAAAGCAGGTTCGAAATGGTATATCGCCGGTATAAATGGCGAAAATTCGGATAAGCTAATCAACCTTGATTTTTCAAAATTCAACGCAAAAGAGGCTGAAATCATTATTGATGCCGAAGAGGGTACTGATTTTATAACCGGAGGCATCGACCTTAAATCTCCCCCTCCTGTTAAAATGAAACCATATGGCGGTTTTGTAATTGTTGTAACGCAGAAATAAAATCATGAAGAAACTATTCTATACAGCTTTACTGCTTATTTGTGCTATTTTAAATGTGCAGGCACAGGCTAAAAAGGAAATTTATCTTTTCGCTTACTTTAAAAGCAATGGCGAAGATGGGCTTCACCTGGCTTACAGTACCGATGCCTATAAATGGACAGCATTAAAAAATGATCAATCTTTCCTCACTCCTGCTGTAAGTAATGACAAGTTGATGCGCGATCCATGCATTATCCGTGGGGCCGATGGCCTGTTTCACATGGTGTGGACGGTTAGCTGGAAAGATAAAGGCATTGGTTATGCCAGCTCTAAAGATTTAATCAACTGGAGCGAGCAACAATTTATACCGGTTATGGCAAAAGAAGCAGGCGCACGCAATACCTGGGCACCTGAAATAACCTACGACAGCCAGACCAAAACCTACATGATTTATTGGGCCACAACCATTAGCGGTAAGTTTAACGAAACGGCTTCGACAGAAGAAAGTGGCTACAACCACCGGATGTATTATATTACTACTAAAGATTTTAAAACCTTTTCAGAAACTAAACTTCTTTACGACCCCGGCTTTAATGTAATTGATGCAACTATTGTTAAAGATGGTAAACAGTTTGTGATGTTTTTAAAAGACGAAACCCGTGAGCCAGCTCAAAAAAACATTAAAATGGCTTATTCCGATCAGTTAATTGGTCCTTACAGCAAAGCTGGAAACCCGATTACCGGAAATTACTGGGCCGAAGGACCAACTACCTTAAAAACCGGCAACAACTGGATGGTATATTTTGATAAGTACCGTGATCATAAATACGGTGCAATCCAATCTACAGATTTAAAAAACTGGATCGATGTTTCCGATAAAATCAGCCTACCAAAAGGTTTAAGGCATGGCACCATCCTTAGCATTAAAGAAAAAGAACTTAAAGAATTATTAAAACAATAAGTATGGTAAAGAATTTTAAAAGATGCGGATTGATTTTAATGCTCGCATCTACCTACTTTACAGTTAAAGCACAAGAGCAGATCATAGTAGCCAAAGGCAACCCAATTATTACCGATAAGTACACCGCCGATCCAGCTGCTTTTGTATATGGCGATTCGGTTTACCTCTACACCGGGCACGATGTACCGCCAAAGCCTAAAAACACTTACGAAATGCACGAATGGCTGTGTTATTCGTCTGCAGATATGGTTACCTGGAAAGAACACAAATCGCCGCTCAATGTAAAAGATTTTGCATGGGCGAAAGACGATGCCTGGGCTTCGCAGGTGATTGAAAGAGATGGTAAATTTTATTGGTACGTAGCCATTACCCATGGCACGATACATGGCAAATCTATTGGCGTAGCTGTAGCCGATAATCCGAGAGGCCCTTTTAAAGATGCTATCGGAAAAGCTTTAATCACCAATGATATGACTACCGATGTAAAAATTAGCTGGGATGATATCGATCCAACTGTAATTATCGATGATGACGGTCAGGCTTATTTATTTTGGGGCAATCAGAAATGTTATTACGCCAAACTGAAAAAAAACATGATCGAACTGGATGGGCCAATACAGAAAGTAGATGTACCCGAGTTTACCGAAGCCCCATGGGTACACAAAAGAAAAGGATGGTATTATCTGTCTTACGCCTCTCAATTCCCTGAAAAAATTGTGTATGCAATGAGTAAAAACATTAATGGTCCCTGGGAATATAAAGGCATTTTAAATGAAATTGCCGGAAATTCGAATACCAACCATCAAGCTATTATTGATTTTAAAGGTAAATCATATTTCATTTACCACAATGGCGCCATCAATACCGATGGAGGCAGCTTTAGGCGTTCGGTATGTATCGATTACCTGAATTATAACAGTGATGGAACAATGAAACGTGTGGTAATGACCAGCGAAGGGATTAAGAAAGCTAAGTAGATCTTTTAATCATTTACATCAATGCTGATCCGACAGTAAAGTATAGAAGTCAAGTTTTTAAAAACTTGACTTCTATGGATTATATGCATCGATTTTAAAATTCAGGAAAGGATTTAACCAATCTGTCCGTAGAGTTCCGAAGGGCGCTACGGATATTATAAATAGAAAAGAGTCTACGACTCGTTTTTATTGGGTTTAAAAACTCATTCTTATTCACTAATCCGTAGTGACGCTGCGCTTAACACTACGGACAGGAAATGAAGACGATCGTATCTGATTGTACAAAACCTACTTCACTAACCTCACTTCATACACATTCGCTATCGTTGAGCCACTATCCGCAACAAACTTCAGCTCCAGCTCTGCTTTTAGCAATGCCTTTGGAATTTCGTACTCCTGTGTATAAAAAGCCTCCCCTTTACTCCCATCAAGCTTTACGTGTTCAACAGCAACACCATTAATCCATATCGAAAAGTTTCTGTTCTTATCCTTCCCGTAATAAGTTAAGATCAGCTTCTTAGCCAGTAAATCCTTGTTTTTAAGTGAATAACCGAACCATCCTTTTCCATTTCTAAAATGTCTTTCTTTATATGTGCCGTTATCGGTTTGCTCACCTTTGAAATGATGATCCGACTCTGGTTGTTGTTCGCCTGTATTGACCAAATCGACTGTTTTCTGCTCCAATATCATCTTTTCCTCTTCTGCCAATTTAATCGCTTTGGCACGTTCGGGCAATGCCGTTGTACTGCTATATGGAAAATAAACCACGTAACGCTTTTCGGCCAAAGTATAAAACGGTACCAGCTTTAACGATTTATATTTAGGTTGATAAATCGCATTTTGAGCACTAAAAGTTAAAGTGTTCCGATCAGTCAGCGTAATTTCTTGCGCTAAAGTATTTTTACTACCTGTAACCAGCGGTGCATCGCTAATTGGAAATAAAGCGCCCGAAGCGATGTGCCCCATCCTGCTATCATCGGCTGTTAAATTGGGTTCACTTAAAGTATCGAGTGACGCTGCAAGCACAATCGGACCACGAAGAAAAGCCACCCAATCCGAACCATCAGGCATAAACTCAGTTGTGGTGTTCATTGGTAAGGCAATATTAACCACATCACCACTTGCCCAAACACGGTCGATACTGCAATAACCGTTAACATCATTTTTTACAGCTGCCTTTTTCCCATTCACCATAACCGTCATTTTTTCTTGCCCTACCCAGGCAGGTTTACGGAAATGTAAAGCAAAACGCTGTTTGTTTTTCAAACTAAATTTGAGCGTAGTATTTTCAGCATCAGGAAAAAGTGTTTGCTGTGTAAGCTGAATGCCTTTCTCCTTCCAGTTTAAGGTAGAAGGAATAAAAAGGTTTACATATACATCATTCGCGTTATGTGCGTAAATCAGCTCGCCATATTTCCCATGGTTCTCCAGTCCAGAGCCTACACAACACCAAAAACTCTCCTGCGGACTCGAATAGGTGCGGTAATGCCCCGGGCGCATGGGCGTAAAATACACAAAACCACCTTCCGGCCTTTGCGAAGTAAGAATATGGTTATAGAGTGTGCGTTCGTAATAATCGAGATAAGTATTAGCGGGAGCAGCCAAAAACAGCTGTTTGGTAAGCTTTAGCATGTTATAAGAATTGCAGGTTTCGGGTCCTTCGCGCGATTCTGTCATAGATGAAAAATCATTTGCCGGATGAAAATGCTCACGTACACTGTTCCCCCAATGGCTACGGTGCGATGTTCTACAACTGTTTTCCAGAAAAAGTTAGCTGCTTTAGCCCATGCAGTATCTTTATCCAGTAAAGCGATCTGCTCAAAACCAATTACTTTGGGATCTGCGTATTGGCATGTAAGCCATTTAGCGCATCGGTATTTTTTAAAAGCGGTTTAAGGATAGACTGATCTGAAAACCGCCTCGCTAATTTAAGATACTTTTGATCGCCGGTTATGGCATACACATGTGCAAAAGTTTCGTTTAAACCACCATGCTCGCTCTTAAGAAGCTCCTGCACCTGCTGATCAGATAAATTAGCCACCAAATCAACACACCAGTCGGTTAATTTTACCAGCATTTGCTTGGCCTGCGCATTGCCTGCAACCGCATAGGCATCGTATAAACCTGCATAAATTTTATGGATGTTGTACAAAGGCACCCATTTGCCATTTAGTGAGAAACTAGATGACTTAATATTACCAGCCTTAATTTCTTTCCAGATTTCCTTTCCTCCCGGAATACCCGCCAGATAACCATCATCATTTCGATTCTGGCATTTGGCAAGCTCCGCAACCATATAATTCAATCTTTCCTTTAAACGTACATCACCGGTAGCGGCATACATTAACGAAATGGCCGATAAATAATGACCGCCGATATGACCGTCCAAACCGGTATTTTCCCAATTACCATACGATAGCGCTTTGGGTGTTAATCCAGCTTCTCTTAAATATGGAGCAAGCAGCCGGTCGGTATTGAGCGACAGCATATATTTTAAATCGGTTTCCTGTGCCCGCTTAAAGGGGCTTTCCAATAATTTAACTTCGCTTAAGGCAAATGGCTGTAACGCGTTTTGCCCAAAAACAGTAACCGCCGAAGAAAAAAGCAGCAATACCAATGTTATTCTCATTTTCTCCATTTGTTAATTGCCATCAGGTTTAACTACACTACTTTTCGGACTTTCGGGCCAGTGCCAGTTGTTTACATCATCTGGTTTAGCCGGATCAAACTTCGGCAGGTCATTAACTAGGTATTTCGCGATGCCCAGTTTCTGTTCCTTAATTCCTAAAATAATGCATTGTGCAATTTCGTAAGCTCCATAAGGATTAAAATGGGTATTATCGGCCAGTGCTTTATCCTGCCCCGGATAACTATTGGCCGGATAATGAACAAATGCTTTTTTAGAAGGTTCTTCGCCTAGGGCATTAAATAAAGTTGTTGTCATAGCATTCAGATCAATCAAGGCAACTTTTTCTTCGGCAGCTACCTTACGAGCCGCATTGGGGAAATCGCCCAGAGAATTTACAATTTTTCCTTCCGTCCCAAAAGACCGCCTGCTGGTAGAGGTTACCACTACAGGGATCCCGCCCTTTTGCTTCACTTCCGAAATGAAAGTCTTTATCCTTTCGGTATACGATTTATAAGCACCATCGTTTGGTCCTTTTTCTTTCTGGTCGTTGTGCCCAAATTCTATAAACAGGTAATCGCCCGGTTTCATAATGCTCAGTATCTTAGCTAAACGCCTGCTCCCTGCAAAAGAGCCTAATGTTAAACCTGATTCTGCATGGTTAGCAATGGCCACGCCGGGTTTAAAAAAGCGGGGAATCATTTGCCCCCAAGAGGCCCAGGGCTCATCATCCTGATTCACAACCGTCGAATTTCCAGCCAGAAAAACCGTTATCTGATCTTCTGCTTTGGTAATTTCGATAGCTTGCAGGGCAGTTTGGCGATCAAATTCTAAAGTCAGTTTATCGTCCCAATCCAGCTTGGTTAGTTCGCGTGGCTTTAGCCCAACAACCTGCCCACCTGCAATATTTTTATCTTTAATGTTCACCACAAAGGTTTTGCTGAGCGATTGGCCGGCAGCAGTTTTGATATTCTCGAGCATAAGTCTGCGCGACTCGGCTTTTACAGTGCTTAGCGCTGCATTTTTAGGGTCGCCAAGGGTTACAGTCACTTTATAATTCCCTTCGGGCAAAGCCACAGAAAAATAAAAAGGTTTATCACTTTTAACCAAATCGCTGGTTAAAAGATTTTTACCGTCATTTTCTTCAGCACTTACTTTTGAGTCAAAATCAAATCCATACCCCTTTTCTTTGCTGTAGTCATCAATAGGTAAAACCTGGGTATAGCCTTTGGCAACCTTGCCTGGACCGAAATCAAATTTGTAACTGGTTTTCTGCTGGGCCTGCGAAAGATTGGCCAATAGTGCTAAAACAACGAATGGTTTTATAAAATGCTGAATACTCATAATTTAAATTGATACCGACCTACCAATGGCAACCCACGGCGCACGATAGTATGATTTGAATTTGGCTAAATTAAACGTCTTATTAACGATTATAACACGAATATATAAAAACAATTTCCAATTAAACCATTAATACAGAGATCTTTTGATTTATAGTGTTTTTAATATTTATAGATACCTATAGCTTCGGAAAAAGCTAACAAACGGATCTCAACACATAATGATTAAAAATAAATAAATGTATTATTAAAACTACTTGGTGTTTTTATGGAATTTTCATATAAAAATTCCAGACAAGATATAAGTCATAAAAAATGACAAAGAAAACATAATCTACACAGACAAATCTGCAAAAACGAGAATAATCAACAATTAAGAACTTATAAAAACGCAAGCTTAAGCACTAATAAAGCAATCAATTAACAAATAAACCATACGAATTAATCAATTGATAATATTAAATCAATAACTGCTTAATTTTTAGCTTTCAAATCCTAAAAAACCTTAAAAACACATCGATTTCATTTAAACAATATACTTTCTGTTCAGAAAATTCATTTTAACCTAAAACGAAAACTTTAGTCTTTTATAATCGTTCAGTTCATTCATTCAGCTCCATTTCAGAAAATCTGACGCTGCCAATTTGTATCTTAGTCTAATTAATCATACACGCTCATTTCAACACTAAAAAGCTGAATTGCTGCGTGTTAAAGCCGGCATAAAGAACCATTATGCCGTATATAAAGTCATCCACCAAACAAAGTAGAAGATTCAAATCTAAAGCCATGAACAAATACGCCATTATTGGAGTAACTCCCTTCGAAATCCCTGATAGTAGATTGGTTTCCAATTTACAAAAAGCAGATTGCTTTCCGGTTCTCAGTCTTGGACATCGTATAAAAGAAGCTGAAAACGCAATTTCCTCAACTATTGCTACCGGCATCTCCGATTTTGGAGTAAGCATCAACTCGGCCGCATTAGTTAACATTGATCTACCTGCAAACGTAAGTTTGGTTATTGCACCTTTCGATCTTGCCTTAAAAAACAAAACCACAGCAAAAATCATTTATCAGGTTTTCGATCTTGAATCGGCCCGCGCAGCAGAAAAAAATGGTGCCTATGGCATTATCGTAAAAGGAAATGAAGGTGCTGGTCGCGTTGCTTACGAATCTTCTTTTGTACTTTTCCAACGAATTATCCAAGCTGTTAACATTCCGGTTTGGGTTCAGGGCGGTGTAGGTATTCATACTGCCGCTTCTTTAATAGCACAGGGTGCAGCAGGGATTATTTTAGATAGTCAGCTGGCTTTATTCCCGAATCTGCTGTACCGGAAGATTTAAAAACAGTTTGCAGCAAATTAAGTGGAACAGAAACCAAACTGATCGATAATTGCCGGGTACTGGTTCGTCCAAATTCACCAGTATTGCCAGAAGATACCGATTACAATGGCCTGCAAAAATACTTTAACGGTTATAATCTCGAAACAGATTACCTCCCAATGGGACAGGATATTGCCTTATCGATCGATTTGGTAAACAAATATAAAAAGCTCGATAAATTGGTCTTCGGCATAAAGGAAGCCATTTACGGACACATTAAACAAGCCAAAGCCATCAATGTAATCAAGGCAAACAATTCGCTTGCCCAGGATTTAAACATCACCTACCCTATTGCACAGGGGCCCATGACACGGGTGAGCGATGTTGCACCTTTTGCCAATGCAGTTTCGGAAGCTGGTGCATTATCATTCATCGCATTATCTTTATTAAAAGGCGAATCAGCCAAAAATCTGATCGAAGAAACCAAAAAGCTTGCAGGCGAAAAAACCTGGGGTGTAGGTATTTTGGGTTTTGC
The DNA here is from genome assembly GCF_011303555.1 of Pedobacter sp. HDW13. Taxonomy (NCBI): domain Bacteria; kingdom Pseudomonadati; phylum Bacteroidota; class Sphingobacteriia; order Sphingobacteriales; family Sphingobacteriaceae; genus Pedobacter; species Pedobacter sp. HDW13. The sequence continues at coordinate 651,992 of NZ_CP049868.1, forward strand.
TCCACAGGAGCTTAGGGACGAACAGCAGGAATACATTTTAAATGCCAAACCTCCTGTTTTATTAATTGCAGGTGGCCGACCTTCGCAGGCTAAACCTTTCGAAAAGGCAGGTATCAAAACTTTTTTACATGTGCCTTCGGCCTCGTTGCTGGATATGTTTTTGAAAGAAGGTGCCAAACGCTTCGTTTTCGAAGGCCGCGAATGTGGTGGTCACGTTGGTCCCCTATCCAGTATGGTGTTGTGGGAAAAGCAGATCGAGCGTTTGTTAAAAGAAGAAAATGCAGATCAGATCAGTGTTTTCTTCGCTGGCGGAATCCACGATGCTTTTTCTACGGCTTTCATCTCGGTAATGGCTGCTCCTTTGGCGGCTAAGGGAATGAAAATCGGCGTTTTAATGGGTACAGCTTATTTATACACCAAAGAAGCGGTAAGTACTGGAGCCATTTTAGATAAGTTTCAGCAGGAAGCGATGCAGGCAAACGAAACCGTGCTGCTGGAAACTGCTCCCGGACACGAAACCCGCTGCCTGAACTCTTCATTTGCCACTTTCTTTAACGAAGAAAAACAAAAACTTCAGGCAGAAGGGATGGATAAAAAAGAAATCTGGGCAAAACTCGAGTCGCTTAATGTTGGCCGCTTGCGTATTGCAGCAAAGGGAATTGAAAGACGTGGAGATAAACTTGTAAAAATAGACGAGGCAGAGCAAACCGATCTTGGCATGTACATGATCGGTCAGATTGCACCGATGCACAAAGAAGTGATGTCACTGCTCAATCTTCATCAGGATGTAGCCGATGAAAATTATACACATATATTAAATGCATTACTTCCTTCGCCTCCGGTTAATAAAGCAAAAGCACTTGATGTGGCCATTGTAGGTATGGCCTGTATTTTCCCCGGGGCTAAAAACCTCGAAGAATACTGGCGTAACATTATTTTAGGTAAAGATTCGGTAACCGAAGTGCCCGACGAAAGGTGGAACAAAGAACTTTATTATAACCCCGATTCTACAGCCGGCGATATGTCGCATTCTAAATGGGGTGGTTTTATCCCAAGGATAGATTTTGATCCGCTCGAATTTGGTATTCCGCCACAATCACTTGCCGCTATTGAGCCAACACAACTGCTTACCCTAATGGTGGCCAAGCAGGCCATGCAGCATGCGGGTTATGCCGATGGTGGTGTAGATAACGAAAATGTGTCGGTAATTATCGGTGCCGAAGGCGGAAACGACCTTGCCAACAGCTACAGCTTTAGGGGCTATTACAAACAGATTTTTGGCGAAATGCCTGCAGAGTTAGACGCCGCTTTACCAAAAACGACAGAAGATTCGTTTCCGGGTATTTTGGCCAACGTAATCTCGGGCAGGATTACCAACAGGTTAAACCTGGGTGGTAGAAACTATACTGTTGATGCAGCCTGCGCTTCATCTCTTGCGGCAATTGACCTGGCCTGCCAGGAATTGTTTTTAGAAAAATCAGACATGGTCTTGGCCGGCGGGGCCGATCTGCACAACGGCATTAACGATTACCTGATGTTTTCGAGCACACACGCACTTTCTAAAAAAGGAAGATGTGCCACTTTTGATGCCGAAGCCGATGGAATTGCCCTTGGCGAAGGTATTGCCATGATTGTATTGAAAAGATATGATGATGCTTTACGCGATGGCGATACCATTTACTCCATTATTAAAGGTGTAGGCGGATCGAGCGACGGAAAAAGCCTGGGCTTAACAGCACCACGTAAAAACGGACAGGTAAATGCACTGGAAAGAGCTTACAGCCAGTCGGGAATCACCCCTTCGTTAGTCGGTTTGGTAGAAGCACATGGTACAGGCACTGTAGTTGGCGATAAAACTGAAATCAGCGCATTAACCGATATGCTTAACCAAGCAGGTGCAACAGCGGGGCAAACACATTTAGGCTCTGTAAAAACACAGATTGGCCATACCAAGTGCGCTGCCGGTATTGCAGGCTTAATCAAAGCATCGCTATCGGTTTACCATGGCATTAAACCTCCAACCATTAACTTAAAAACACCGAATAGCTTTTATAACGCACAAACCAGTCCATTTGCTTTCCATACCGAAGCAGGTTTATGGATGGAAGAAAAACGTTACGCAGGTGTTAGTGCTTTCGGTTTTGGCGGTACAAACTTCCATGCGGTACTCGAAAGCGCCCAAAATATTAATAATGAAAATCCGATCTTAAAATCGTGGCCATCTGAACTTTTTGTTTTCAGGGGCGATACCTACGAAGAAGCCAAAAACCGCCTTGTTTCGGTTAAAAACCTTTTAGAACTGAACGATCAGATCGAACTGAAAGATATTGCTTTTAGTTTGGCTACTGCCGATGCAAAACCAGTTCAATTAAGCATTGTAGCCAACCATGCTGAAGATTTGGTCATGAAAATCGATCTTGTTTTATCGGGCGTTGAAAGTAAAGATACCTACCTAACCAAAAAACAGGAGGGTAAAGTTGCCTTTATGTTTCCTGGTCAGGGTAGCCAGAGGGTAAATATGGCAAGAGATCTTTTTGTGGTTTTCCCCGAAATGAGAAAACTATTGAAAGCTTATCCGGAGTATGAAAAGGTCCTTTTCCCCAACACGGTATTTAACGATGTCGATGCCAAAGTACAAAAAGAGCAGATTAAAGATACCCGCATGGCCCAGCCACTGTTGGGGATTGTAGACCTGGCCATTGCCAACTTTTTACGCTCGTTGGGTATTGTGCCCGATATGGTTGCCGGCCACAGCTATGGCGAATTGCCTGCACTTTGTTTTGCCGGAGCTTTCGAAGAAGAAGCTTTGGTGCATCTTAGTGCCAAAAGGGCTGTAGCTATTTTGAATGCGGTCGAGAACGGCGATCCAGGTACCATGCTTGCCGTAAGTACCAAACAGGAAAATCTTGCACAATACCTAAACGATATTGAAGAAGTTTATCCGGTAAACTTTAATGCTCCAACACAATGTGTAATTGCAGGCAGTACCGAAGGTATTGCCAAATTAGTGACGGTTTTAAAGGATGCAAAAATATCCTTCCGTCCACTCGAAGTAGCCTGCGCTTTCCACAGTCCGTTGGTTGCAAAATCGAAGGTACTTTACCAACAGGTACTTTCGGGTGTAAACTTTAATGATCTTAAAATTCCGGTATGGTCTAACACCACTGCAAAAGCCTACCCTATTGAGGCCGCTGCTGTAAAAGAACGTTTAACCGACCACTTGATAAAACCTGTCCTTTTTGTTGATGAGCTTAGGGATATGTATGCCGCCGGAGCCAGGGTTTTCGTAGAAGTTGGCCCTGGCAAGGTGCTAAGCGGTTTAACCAAAGCCTGTATCGGTAAGGACGAAGTGATCCTGCACACCGAAGATCAGGGTCAGAACAAATTAAGCAATTTATTGGGCACACTGGCCGGCTATATGGCTACCGGCCGCGAAATTAAACTCGAAAAATTATTCGAAGGCCGTTCAGTTAAAACGATCAAACTGGATGAACCTTCCAATTATAAAAAAAGTCCGGCTATCTGGTATGTGAACGGTCAACACGCTGTTCCGTCAACAGGTAAACTTCCGGCAAATGGTGCATCACCTATTACTAAACCGATTACCCTTATGAACAACACCTCTACCCAAACTGAAAATCAACAGGCTAATGGCTCGGCCAAAGACCTGATGATGCAGGAATACCTGCACAGCATGAAAATGCTGATTCAGGCACAACGCGATGTTATGCTTTCCTTTTTAGGGCAGGCACCTGCAATGCCGGCGCAGATCATCAATCAACCCTTAACATCATACCAAACATCTCAACCCGTACGGATTGAAAACCAGATCACGATAAAACAAGAGGTACCCCAGGCACAAGCTATTGAAGTAATAGCCCCTGTAATTGCAGCAAAAGACCTGAAACTGGTGCTTTTGCAGATTGTAAGCGATAAAACCGGCTATCCACAGGAAATGCTGGGTATGGAAATGGATCTTGAAGCCGATTTAAGTATTGATTCCATCAAACGTGTAGAAATTATCGGTGCATTACGTACCGAACTGGGTGGTTTCTCTCAGCTAAACCTTCCGGAAGATAAAATTATGGAACAGCTTGCCGGACTGAAAACTTTGAGCAGTTTGGTAAATTGGATTACCGAAAATACTGCGCAACCAACAGCTGTTAGCACGCCAGCTCCTGTGACTCTGCCTGCAAGCCTGACAGAGCCAGCAAAATTCTCGATTGATCAGTTAAAGTCGGCCATTCTGGATGTGGTAAGCGAAAAAACAGGTTATCCTAAGGAAATGTTGGGCATGGATTTAGATCTTGAGGCTGATTTGAGTATCGATTCGATCAAAAGGATGGAAATTATTGCTTCATTAAAAGAAAAAATCGGTTTTGGTGCCCAAAGCGAACAAGCTGATGATTTAATGGAAAAACTGGCGGCAATTAAAACATTAAATGCCCTGGTTAACTGGATTGCAGATGTTGAAGCGGAAAGCTCGGAGGTGCTTACCGAAGCAAAAAAGCTTATTGAGGAGAGCATCGATGATCAAACCGTTAAAGAAAAATTATCGCGTTTGAGATTTGAGCTTACTCCTGCGGCCTTAACGGTTACCGAAGCCGCCATTTTAAAAGGACAACGTTTTGCCTTAACAGATGATGGTGGCGGACAAGCCATCAAAATCAAAAAGCTTTTAGAAAAACATGGTGCCATTGCCGATGTAGTCAATTTCGAAGATCCTTTGGACGGCTATCAGGGACTCATCATCATGAACATGTTCGAAGCGCAAAAGAAATCAGGCATCCTGGATCATTTTGCAACCATTAAAAAACTCAATTTTGATACTGTTAAATGGGTGTATCTGATTGCTGATACCAAGCGCTATTTTAACGACCAGTCTGATATTTCTTTCTTAAGGAATTACCAGGGTTATTCGGGTTTCTTTAAAAGCCTGGATCGCGAGTATGAGCATACCAAATGTCGTTTCATCAGTCTGGAAACCAAAATGTCGGCCGATGAAATTGCCAACATGGCGCTGAACGAAATTTTAAACCCGGATAAACCTTCCGAGATTATCTACAACGACCATAAGCGTCACATCATGGAGCTGATACCAACGCAGTTAAGCACGGAAACCGATGCACACATCCATTTGGATAAAGATGCCGTGGTGATGGTTTTAGGTGGCGCACAAGGGATTACAGCCGAACTGATGATCCATTTTGCCAAAGATTATCCTTGCAAATACATCCTGGTTGGCCGTTCTGCAAATCCCATCGCCTCGGCAAATGAGGCCAGTGCTGCATTAAAAACCAAAGATGAGATCAGGCAATACCTGATTAAACAGGGAGAAATTAAAAAACCTGCAGAAATTGAACAGGAAACCAACCGTATTTATAAAAACAACCAGATTTTACGTTGCATTGCAACTTTAGAAGAAGGCGGTTCTACCGTGGTTTACGAATCGCTCGATCTTAAAGATGAAGAAGCTTTAACCCGCCTGATTAATCAGGTTTACGAAGAACATGGCCGTATTGATGGTGTGGTACACGGTGCAGGTTTACTGGAAGATAAATTGTTCCACAGTAAAACATCCGAATCATTCGGACGTGTTTTCGACACCAAAGTAACCCCACTAAGGGTGCTTGCCGAGCAATTACGACCAGAAACTCAGTTTGTAATCCTTTTCTCGAGCATTGCTTCTGTTTACGGAAATCGCGGGCAAACTGATTATGCCGCTGCCAACAGTGTAATGGACAAATATGCTTGGGCCTTGAAACAGAAAATACAGGGTAAGGTAATGGCCATTAACTGGGGTCCGTGGAAAGGTGCAGGTATGGTTTCGCCAACTTTGGAGAAAGAATACCAGCGCAGGGGAATTGCACTGATCCCACTACAGGATGGAATGGAAACTTTCCTTAACGAACTAAAATATGGTAAAGAAAGCCAGGTATTAATCATGGCTGGAAACACCTGGACATAGTTATTCCCAAAGCGAACAAGATGAAAAAAAGCGACATAGCAATTATTGGAATGTCATGCATTTTTCCGGGTGCGAAGGATATACAAACCTTTTGGGAGAATATCATCAACCGGGTAGATGCTACGCAACAGGTTCCGGCCGATCGGATTGATCCGGTACATTTCGACAAAAACCTGGGGGCGTTGATCGTTTTTACTGCAATCGTGGTGGGTTTATCCCCGATCATCAGTTCGATCCGCAGCGCTTTGGCATTTTACCATTAGCGGTTGAAGGTACCGAACCCGATCACCTGCTAACCCTCGATCTGGTTCACCAGGCACTCGAAGATGCAGCGGTATTCGAAAAAAAATACTCCCTCGATAAAACAGGGATCATCATTGGCAAAGGTAATTACGTAGGTCCGGGGGCAACCCGTGCCATCGAAATTGTGCGCACAGGCGAGCAGATTTCGAGCATACTGAAAGATCTGATGCCCCAATTGAGCGAGGCTGAAATAGAAAAGGTAAAACACGAATTCCAGTTGCGTAAAGGCCGTTTCAGCGCCGATACTGCCATGGGATTAATCCCTAATTTAGTGGCTTCGCTTGTAGCAAACCGGCTTAATTTAGGCGGTTTGGCCTTTACTTTAGACGCAGCCTGTGCCAGTTCGCTCATTGCGGTTGATCATGGCGTGCAGGAACTGAATAGCGGCCGTTGCGATATGATTATTGCCGGCGGTGTACATTTGGGTCAGAATGCTGCTTTCTGGAGTATTTTTTCACAACTGGGTGCTTTATCCAAACAAGAAAAAATCAAACCTTTCGATCAAAATGCCGATGGCTTGATTATTGGTGAAGGCTGTGGTTTTGTGGTGCTTAAACGCCTCGAAGATGCTATCCGCGACCAGGATAAAATTTATTCGGTGATTAGAGGCGTGGGCATCAGCAGTGATGGCAGCGGAACCAGTGTAATGAGCCCCTCGGTTAAAGGCCAGTTAAAAGCCATTACCGAAGCATGGAAAAATGCCGGACTGGAAAGTAAAAATATAGGCTATTTAGAAGCCCATGGTACCGGTACTCCACTTGGCGATAAAACAGAAGTAGAAACCCTAAAACAGTTTTTTGGTCAGGATGCTGATCTTCCAAAGGCTGGTATCGGTTCCGTTAAATCGAATATCGGTCATGCCATGCCTGCAGCAGGAATTGCCGGTTTGATTAAATCGAGTTTAGCACTGTATCACGGCATCATCCCTCCTACTTTACATTGTGATGAGCCCCTCGCGCAACTGGCAGAAACCCGTTTTTCTGCTGTACAGAAAGCTGCCGACTGGAACCAATCGGGTTTACCAAAATTAGCGGCCGTAAATGCCTTTGGTTTCGGGGGATTAATGCCCATGTGGTATTAAGCGCTTATGATAGTCCTAAAAAAGATGAGGTTTTGGTAATTGCAAGGTCAAATCATGAAAGCTTGATCCAATCGCTCGAAAATGGCGATTATAGCATCGGGCAGGGTAATTTCCGCTTGGTACTGTTCAACCCGAGCGAAGAAAGGATCAAAAAAGCCTTAAAAATTGTAGCTAAAAATTCTCCATGGAGAAATAAACAGGATATCTGGTACACCAATTCGCCTTTATTGGCCAACGATGGCAAAATAGCCTTCGTTTTTCCGGGTTTAGACGGGCTTGCCGGTGGCGAAATTAAATCGGTAGCCGATTATTTCAACATCAATATCGATGAGAACGACAAACAGGATGGACTTTTAAGCGAGGCGCTCAATATCCTGAACAAAAGCAGCGTTTTAGACCAGGCCTTAAAACAATTGGGTGTTAAATCGGATATGAACGCAGGCCACAGTCTTGGCGAATGGCTTGCAGCAAGATCTTCAGAATTGGCAGAAGAAAGTTCGGTAATGAATTTACTGAATGTACTTAACCCCGAAACTTTTGAACTTAAAGATTCGCGCTTTATTGCCGTTGGTGCTGGTTTGGCTACCCTTCAACCCATTATAGAAAGTATCACTGATTTATACCTCTCGAATGATAACTGCCCGCAACAGGTAATTCTTTGTGGCAGTAAAAATGCGCTTGATGAGCTGGTGCCGATATTAAAAGCGAAACAGATTTTTCATCAGATCCTGCCTTTCCAGTCGGGTTTCCACTCACCATTTGTGGCCGATAAACTGGGATTGATCCTCGAGGGCATGCAGGATATGCAGTTCAGGAAAACCACAACGCCGCTTTGGTCGGCTACTACCCTGGAAACTTATCCGAGGGTTTCGAAGCCATCCGTCAGTTAAGTGCCGAACACCTGATTAAACCCGTGCGTTTCCGCGAACTTACCGAAAAACTGTATGCAGAGGGTGCACGTGTATTTATCCAGGTAGGCTCGGGTGGTTTGGTGGGCTTTATCGACGATACTTTAAGGGGCAAAGATTTTAGCACCATTAGTGCCAACGTGCCCATCCGTTCGGGCATTACGCAATTGCAAAGGGTTTTGGCTGCACTTTTTGTCGAAGGGAAAGAAATCGGGCTTCATTACCTGGGCAACATTAAATCAACGCCACCGCAAAAAAACAAAGGTATTAAGCTCGAACTCGGTTCGCCAATTATCCATAACCTGCAAACGCTTAAAGGTTTAACCATTAAGCAAGCTCAGCCAGCACAACCTAAAACTTTTGTAGAAGCTAAACATCCCGTTTTACAGGCTTTTAATGAAAATGTGATGGAAATGATCAACATGCAGAGCGAAATGATCGGGCTTTTCGAAAATGCTGCGTTTCAGGTTGATCAGCCAGTTAATTGGGCACCAGCCACGCCGGAAAAACCAGTCAGACAAGCATTCAGCAAAACGTTGGATGTAAGTTTGGAAAACTGCCCTTACCTTATCGATCACTCGCTGTTGAGGCAGCCAAAAGGTTGGCCAACCGTAGAAGATATGGATCCGGTGATTCCGATGACCATGATTTTTGAAGTATTTGCCGAAATAGCCAATGCGCAATCGCCCGAAGAAAAAGTGCAAAAAATTATGAATATGCGCGTTTTCCAATGGATGAATGTTGTTAAACCTTTTCAGGAAACCGTAACCGGCGAGTGGAAAGACGAACAAAGGGTTTACCTTAACCTTGAACGTTTTGCCAATGCAGAAGTACAGCTTGCAGCACAGTTAAGTCCTGCTCCAAACCGGAATTTCGACATCGGAAGGTTATTGGATATCGACCGTACATCCGAACAGATTTACGATGCACACATGTTCCACGGACCAGATTACCAGGGTATCAAAAAACTAGTCGCTGTTGGCGAAAAAGGAATTACCGGTATTATCGAAGCTGCAGGAGGAAAAGGTTCTTTATTGGATAACGCCGGTCAGTTGTTCGGTTTGTGGTTGCAGCTCACTTTAGAAAAAGACCGCATTGCTTTTCCTGTTAAAATTCAGGAAATAGAATTTTTCGGTGATATGGCCGATCAGCAAGGCACTTTCGAATGTACCTGCGTGCTAACCGAAATCAATGATGAATTTGCCACGGCCGATATCGTGATGAAAAGGGATGGTATTACCTGGTTGATTATTTCGGGTTGGCAGAACCGCAGGCTCGAAATAGACGAACCGCTTTGGAATGTATCCATGTCGCCACTACACAACCGTTTATCAGAAGAAGTTGCACCTGGTGTTTTTCTTTTCGGTAACGCTTACACACGTGTGGTATCATGGGATTTTATCCTGAAAAGGTACTTCAACCAAACGGAAAAGAAACATCACAACAACCTTTTGCCCAATAAAAGAAGAACCTGGATGATCAGTCGTGTGGCTGCAAAAGATGCGGTAAGGAATTTACTGAATACGCAGAAAAACCAGGCCTGCTACCCGATTACCTTCGAAATTTATTCAGACGAACACCGCAAACCTTATGTTAAAGGTGGTTTAACGGATGATATCAACATTTCTATTGCGCATAAAGGCACCGATGCCGTTGGCATAGCCCGCTTTAACGAACCTGTTGGCATCGATATCGAACATATAGAAGAACGCAGCGCAGGTTTTTTTAATCTTGTTTTTAATGAGCATGAGATGGCCCTGCTGCAAAACCGCGACAAAATTGAATGGGCAACCCGTTTTTGGGTAGCCAAAGAAGCTTATGGAAAATACCTGGGCAAAGGCTTACAGGGCAACCCCAAAGCCTATACCGTAACGGAAGTAAACGGCGAAGAATTACGCATTAATAACACTACAATTAAAACAATCAAACATAAAAACTATATCATCGGATGGACACTATAGCAACTACGAAACTGAGCAGCGAAGAAATTTTCGACCTCATGAAAAAATTTATCACTGAAGTAATCGGCGAAGAATTTGTTGAAGAAATGGATATCACCCCCGAAAGTTCTTTCACCAAAGACCTCGAAATGGACAGCATTGAAATTGTATCCTTTTCCGAAAAAATCAAAGCACATTTTGGTGAACAGATCGATTTTACGGGCTGGTTATCGTCAATGGATTTAGATCAACTGATTAACTTAAATCTGGGTATGATCATCTCTTATATCGAAGAATGCCAGTCATAACGGTAAACGGCAAATCGGTTCATATTCAGGAGCTCAACAAAGGGGCTGCCGAAACCATCATCCTCATTCACGGGATGTTCAGTAACCTTTCTGTCTATTATTTTAATATCGCACCGCTGCTGGCCACAAAATATCATGTGGTACTTTACGACCTGAAAAGTCATGGTATGAGCGAAAAAACATTGCTCGGCTATGATCTCGAAAGCATGACTAACGATTTGCTTGCACTTATGGAGGAATTAAACCTGCAGCAAGTGCATTTGGGCGGTTATAGTTTTGGCGGATTGATAGCCTTAAAAATGGCTATCCGTTTTCCGGAGCGTATTAACAAACTGGCCGTAATAGAGGCGCCCGATCCAAACGATGATAAAACAAGGGGCATTATTGACGAGTACAGCCGCGAGTTTCTTGAACATTACGTCGAAAATTTTACCGATACCACCAGAGTTAAAATGGGCAAAAGACAGATGGAACGCAACCACCGCATGTACGAATACCTTTTTTATCAAACTTCGATCAAAACCGATATGGAGCTTGAAAAAGACTTTTTCGGCACCCCGGCAATCGGAACCATAAAATTAACTACCCTATTACTGTATGGTACCGATTCTAATTGTTTAAATGCAGGAAAGCACCTTGATGAGCTGATTGAAAATGCAGATTTAATTGCCGTTCCGGGCGATCATAATATCCCAATCCAACAACCATTAGTTATTGCAGAAGCATTATTAAACTTCTTCCAGGAAAAATAAAATTAAACACAGATGGCAAAATTCGTATTTGTAGTTCCTCCCCTAACCGGCCACATTAACCCAACTTTGAGTATGGGTGCAGCTTTATTGGATAGAGGCCACCGTGTAGCATGGATTACTTTAGATCAATCGCTGGGCGATAAACTTCCTGAGGGCAGCGAGTTGCTTGTGATCAGCTACGACCAGAACGACCAGCAGAAAAAAGATTCAGAAAAATACCTCGATATTATCACCCAAAAAATCGTTTACGGCATCGATAGCATCAAATTTCTGTACGAAGAAGTGCTGATTCCGCTAAACAGGCACAGTTATGAAGGCATTGCCGATCTCCTCGATCAGTTTAAGCCCGATTTGGTGATTACCGATCACCAGATGTTTGCCGGTGCCATTGCTGCAACCAATAAAAACTATCCTTATGTTACTTCGGTTACTGCCCCGGCGGCGATAAAAGTAATGGATGAGTTGCCAAAAGTGCACGAATGGGAGGTAAACCAAATTGTAGAACTGCAAAAAGAATTTGGCATTACTGCAAACGGCTCTATTGCCTGCTCCGATTTGGCTACTTTGGTATTTACCTCGCGCGTTTTTTTTGGCGAGATGGATTTACCTGAACATTTTAAATTTGTAGGCCCTGTTTTTAACCGCCGCAAAACAACTATTCCTTTTAACTGGGAAGCATTTAAGAACATTACCCAACCTAAAATACTGGTAAGCATTGGTACCACCTTCGATCATGAACATAAAAAGGCATTTTTTGCCAAGGTAATCGAGGCTTTTAGCCATGAAGACCTGCACGTGGTAGTGGTTTCAGATCCTGCTTTATTTAACGAGTGGCCGGCTAATTTTACCGTGCAGCGCCAGTTACCACAATTAGAACTTTTACCACACCTTGATGCCGTGGTTTGCCATGGCGGCCACAATACCGTTTGCGAAACTTTAATGAACGGACTGCCCATGGTAGTGATCCCGATTGCTTACGACCAAAGCCATGTAGCCGGACGTGTTTTCAGGGTTGGTGCCGGAGAACGCTTAAACTTTAACCGTTTTAAAGCCAGTCACCTTAAAGAAGCCGTAAATAAAGTGCTGCAGAACAACAGTTATAAAACAGCTGCAGAGCAAATTAAACAATCTTTTATCCAGGCAGGTGGAACAGAAAGTGCCGCCGATTTACTGGAAGCTTTAAGCAATAGAACCTCAAACGTTTTCATCAGTTAAATTATACATCATGTCAAAATTCCTTTTCGTTGTCCCGCCTTTTTTTGGCCATATCAGTCCAACTTTAAGCATTGGCGCAAGTTTACTGGCCCGTGGCCATGAAGTAAAATGGCTTGGCATTACCCCGCTTGCCCAGGTGCATTTGCCCGAAGGTGGCGAATTTATTTACCCGGAAGAAGACCTGGTTGAATATGCTGATGAAATACAACGTATTTTAAAACGTCAGGATGATGGCCCTGCCTGTTCTGGTCCTGAGGTGATGAAACTGGCCCTCGAAGAAACTTATGTGCCTTTTGCCAAAATGATGATGAAAGGTCTGAACAACTTTGTGGATACATGGAAACCTGATGTAATTATTAACGATTGCATTACCTTTGCCGGTGCATTAAGCGCACATTTAAAAGGCATTCCATCGGTTACCACTACTCCGGTACCACCTGATGTAATGGGCGATACCGCCAACAGCGCACCTAAAATATTCGAATGGCAACAAAACCTGATTAAGGGCTTACAAAGGGAAGTGGGCATTTACAGCGATGATATCCACATTCATTCGCACGAGCTGAACATGGTTTTTACCTCGCAGGCTTTTGCCGGTTTTGAAGAAAAACCACCGCACATGCATTTTGTTGGCCCCGTAAAAGGCAGGCCAAATTTAGCGCCTTTTGATTGGGAACGTTTAAGTCAGGCAACTACACCAAAAGTATTTGTTTCATTAGGTACTTTGCTTGTTGATATCCGTAAGGAATTCTTTCAGAAACTGATTACCGCTTTCGAGAACGAACCCGTAACCATTGTAGCGGCAACCAATCCGGATATTTTCGAAAAATGGCCCGATAACTTTATTGTAAACGGTTTTGTGCCACAATCAGAACTGATGCCGCACATGGATGCTGTAATCTGTCACGGAGGTTTTAATACCGTAAACGACACCTTCACCAATGGTTTACCGATGTTGATTACACCTATTGCCTACGATCATTTCCATACGGCAAAATTAATTGAAGGCGCAGGCTGTGGCGTGAGCATCCGCTATAAACGTTTACGCATCAGCGATTTAAGGAACACTATTTTCAAGCTTTTGGAAAACCCGAAATACCGCCAGGCCGCACAAAAAATAAAAGAAACATTTATTGCCGCTGGTGGCAATGATAAAGCTGTACAATTGCTGGAGGATTTTGCCAGAACAACAACATTAGAAGCGGTTTAATCCCAGATCGTCATTTCGAGCGGAGTGCAACGCAGTCGAGAAATCTATCGTACATAGATCTCTCCATTCCACTGCGTTTCAGTAGAGATGGCGAGTTTTATACAACACTAACCTAAATGAAAAGAAAACTGCTATTTGGCGAAAGGATGTTATACGGAGACGGCGAAAGCCCGTTTAACATTGTAATACCATTCAAAATCCGGGGAGAAATTAAAGAGGATGATTTAAAGTTTGCCCTGTTCAAAATCCAGAAAAAACACCCCTGGTTAACTGCAGCCATACGCTTTGATGAAGATAAGAGACCCTGGTTTGTAACCAATCTTACCGAGGTTTTTAAAATTCCGGTACGCATTGTGGAGCGCTTAAGTGATGAACACTGGGAACAGGAATCGACCCAGGAGTGGAAAACGGTTTTCGATGCTTCAACCGCGCCACTCTGCCGCATTACCTGGATAAAGGGAGAAAACATTTCCGAAATCCTGATGGTGTACCACCACTGCCTTTGCGACGGTACCGCAGCACTTTCTATTTTAACTGAGCTGCTTCAGCTTTTAGACGATCCGGATACCGATATCGGCAAGGAAATTCCCATTATGGGCGTAAAAGATGTAATACCGGCAAAGGTATTGAACAGTTACCGCAACCGCACCAAAAATGGTTTGATCGGCAAAATTGCCACACTTGCCCTGTGGATGATCCCTATCAAAAAAGTAGCGATTGAACGTAAAAGGGACTTTATGCTCCGCTGGAGATTCAATCAGGAATTGACCAAAGCCATTATCAGTTTCTGTAAAACCAATCAGTTTACCGTAAACACATTGTTGAGTGCTGCCGTTTTAACCGCTTTTAAAGAGGTTAGGAAAGAAAAAGCATTCAACAAGATATCCCTTCCGGTTGATATCAGGAATTTTAATCCGATCATTAAAAAAGACCACATTTTTGCCTTTGGTTTAATGATCGTGCTTTCCCTGTTGCCCGAAAAAGATTTTCTGGAAAATGTGAAGTTCCTACAAAAAGAGGTGAACGATAAATCGGCCAAACTCAATCCATACAGCCTCATGATGATGATGGAATCCTGTCACCCGGCACTTAAAAATTTCACCAATTTCTTAAAATATGGCAAATCGAGTAACGATTGTATGTTTTCTAATTTGGGTAAAATCGACATTCCCTACCAATATCAACATTTTGAAGTAGAAGCTATATTTAGTCCTTCGGTAATGGGACCTTTAGGTAATACCACTACCATGATTGCTTCTACCTACCGCAACCAGATGGATTTTACTTTTGTGGCCAGCGAAGGCTATGTGCCTTTTGTAGAAGCCCAAGCAATCAAAGAGCGGGTAATATCCATACTTAAAAGCCAGATCGTACAACCCATTGAAATTTTAAGCGCAACCGCATGAGAAGAAGATTAATTTTAGGAGAAAGAATTATGCATGTGGATGCTAAAACCCCTTTAAACTGTGTTTTTACAGCTAAGATATTAGGCAGTATCAGCAAAGAAAACCTGCACAAGGCATTGTATAAAATCCAGCAGAAACATCCGCTACTGCAGATGAATATCGATGCAACTGGCAAAGTCCCTTATTTTATACTGAACGCTAACATTGGTAAAATACCTGTTAGGATTGCTGAACGTTTTACCAACGAGGATTGGCTCGCGGAATCTAAAATGGAATGGTACAAACTGTTCGATACCCAAAACGAACCATTGGCAAGGGTAGTTTGGTTAAAAGGAGAAACTGAATCCGATCTTTTACTCGTACTTCCGCATTGTATCTGTGATGGCACCACCATTTTAAACCTCTTGCGCGAACTGATGACTTTGATTGATAATCCCGAACAGGAGCTTGCACCCTATCCATCATTTATTTCGGTAAAAGATCTCCTGCCCGAAGATTTTTCCATCACCAAATTCGGCCATTTTAAAGGAAAGATTTTTGCAGCACTCGGCCGTTTGTTTTTCTTTTTTAAGGCTACTTCAAATCACAATCTAGATCGGAGTAATTATGCCGTTCACTGGAAAATCAGTACCGAAAACACCAAAAAATTATTACTGAAATGCAAAGCGGAAAATACCACTGTGCATGCCGCCATCTGTGTGGCATTTATGGAAGCCTTTAAACAGGTGCAGGGAGAAAAAGCTCACGGTAAGGTGATCTGTCCGGTTGATATCAGGCGCTTTGTCGAAGCCATTAAACAAGATACCATGTTTGCATTTGCACCCATTGCTGAGCTAAAGCTCGATCAAACTGAAAATAGTTTCTGGACAAAAGCACAGACGTTAAAAAGTGACCTGGATGCAAAAGTTGCTGAAATGAAAGTTTATGATCTGTTAAGCATGAGCGAATATTTCCATTCATCGGTAAATAAAATGATCGGATTTTTGAGGACCACAAAAGGCACCCACGATGTGACATTAAGCAACATGGGGCTTTTAAACATACGGCAGGATTACCAGAATTTCAAGATTGAAACCATATACAGTCCCACGGTGGCTTTTCCATGGAGAAATGCCAATACGCTGGTGTGCAGCACTTTTAACGGACAACTGGATTTCTCTTTTATGTCTAATGAATCTTTTTTAAGGGAATTTGATGCCTGGCAGATCAAAGCCAGGGCAATGGAATTAATTAAGGAAAATATAAACGAATTGGCCGATGTCTGATTATGTAGAATACGATGAGCAGACCAAGGTATCTAACTGGCGGAAGTTTGTGCGCAAAAACCTGCTTTTGCACCTCATTCCCAATACCATACTGAATACTGTTGTTCCTTATTTTGCTTTTAAGATGCAAAATTCGGTACATCTTTTTAATGGAGAGCAAAACCTCGCCAGGTTTTTACTGCCTATGTCTGCATTGCTCCCTTTTATGGTTACTTTTGATATTTTAAAGAAAATAAAGGAGTTACAGCATTCAGAAGCCATTAATTATAAAGTGGACGAAAAAATAACAGGATATTCCTTTATTCTAAAGAAAGCCGGCCTTAATGGGCTGTATAGTATTGCTATTGTTTTTGTTTTTATGCTTGCACTGCATTTCTCCTTCCCGCCTAACCACGATTTCGGCATTACCCCATCTGCAGTTTGTGCAGGTTTACTGGCTGGTTTATACTCCGTTACTTTTTTCTACCTCGCCATCAGGAAGTTTAAGTTTGAAGTGGTGTAGTGAAAAATCATTATCACAAAGTCGTCATCTCGACCGGAACGCAGTGGAGCGCCCGCCCGTACAGGCGGAGAGAGATCTACTCGAGATAGATTTCTCTACTACGTTGCACTTCGCTCGAAATGACGGTACCAAGGGAACTTTGCTACATTAATACTTCAATAAAAAACGTCGTCATCTCGACCGGAATGCAGTGGAATGCCTGCCCGTACAGGCGGGGAGAAATCTATCGAGACACATCTCTCTACTACGTTGCACTTCGCTCGAAATGACGGTACCAAGGGAACTTTGCTACATTAATACTTCAATAAAAAACGTCGTCATCTCGACCGGAATGCAGTGGAATGCCTGCCCGTACAGGCGGGGAGAAATCTATCGAGACACATCTCTCTACTACGTTGCACTTCGCTCGAAATGACGACACTGAATGGGCTGTTACTAATATTGATTTTTATGAAATAAATTAACCCTCAGGATGACAGCTATGCTTAAAAGCGGTTCATTACTCCAACCACACCATCTGCGTAAAAGCGCCGTTGGTTGCAATATCCCAGGCTTCTACCCTTACCCATTTACGACCTTTTAAGTTGACCGGCCATTTGAAATCCTTTTGACCAAAAGCCTGCGTAGTATTTAAATTAATCCGGTTACGGTAAACCTTTTGCCCATCGCCCGATACAATCTCTACAAAGCTTAAAGGAAAAGTCCATTTCAACTGCATATTAACGCTGGCTTTACCGGTAGCATCAGTTTTCAAGATTTCTCCTGCACCCTTTCCGCTAATATTGAATGCCGGGATCAATACTTCTCCCGAAGAAACAAAAAACTTCCCTTGTCGCATCACATCCAAAACCGGATGCCATCCATCGGCATAATTCGGTACCTTATCCAGCTGTAAATAATTCACATTTAAATGCGCATACATTTCGTTCTGCTCGGTAATGGTAAAAATATCAGCTTCAGAAATTACATGTTTTTTCAGCCCCCAGTTAGCCATATCATCCATCAGGTTCAATACCCTTTTACTTAATGTTGGCAATGAAAGATCAGCCGGGATGGCTTTCCATGCAGCGCCCAAAAAGGTTTCTGACTTAAAAAAATCTTCGTCTTTGTATTTATCCGGATAACCTGTTGATGCTTTCGTTCTGGCATGGGCCGTCCAGGCTAAACCCTTTTCTTGTTCCAGCAACTTTAGCATTTCTACTTTATCGTTAATCCGGTAAACTTTTCCATACTTCGGATCGTTGCTTTCGAAAGGTTTATCGCTTTGCCTCGACATGATCCAATAAACCGGCTTGGGAAAAAAGGCCAGCCAATGGCCGCCATAAAAATTATTGGCTTCTTCTCCAGGTAACAATAAAAAGTTTGGATCAGATAATCGTTTGGTCTGCTTAAACAGCTCATCCAGTTCTTTTAAACGAATAGAATCTGGTCCTTTTGGATGGCCCGGTCCGTGAAATTCGGCAAGCTTAACAATATTTAAACCCGTTTTTTTAAGCACATCAACAAACTCAGGCTTTTCAGGAATAGGTTTCCCGCTGAGTACCACATCTGAAATAAATTCATTGTGAAAATGGCTGGCCATGGTTTTGTAACCTGCCAACGGAACGTAAGAATCGTTATGTGTAAACTTTTTAACTTCAGCCAAAACTACACCTGCTTTGCCGGTACTCAATAAACAGAAAAAATTAAGGCGCTGTTGTGTATTTGGTGGCGCATTAAACCAGGGTACATAACGCTTATCGCCCAAAGGGTCCTGACGGATACCAATACCGAAACCAGGAATCAGATTTAAATAATTACCACCTTTCCATGTAAATTTAAGATTGAAGGCTTCATCCAAGGGATAAAAATATTGATGCGGAGCCGGAAACAAAGCCAAACTGCCAGCCTTATTTTCTCCAATTACGGTGCGGTATTTCACTTCGAGGGTTTTAGCTGCATCTGTTTCTACCGCTTTCTCTATTTGAAGCTGTCCTTTCACATCTGACCAAACGACATTAGCCCACATATCCTTTTTATTAACCAGACCGGCATCATACAGAATTGCCGTAGAATCTTTTGCAGTAGATACTACCGCAGCAACATTAAACAACGGACTCCCGTTATACAATGTAATTTCTAAAGCACCCTTAAAAGTTTCGGCGCTTAAACCCGCTATTTTAATAATGGTTTGGCTACCCTGAGTACTGACACTGGCTGCTCCCTTTTCGAATTTTACGGCGTTGGTGGTATATGGTCGTGTAGGTACCCGATCAAAAAACACATCCCAACCCCCGCTCGAAGGGCTTAAAGTACGTTTACCTACTCTCAACACAAACGCCGGATCAAGATTAGTTGCAATTTCTTTTAAAGCACCTTTTTTCCTCAGCTGCAAGCTACTAAACAAAGGTTTGGTATTATCGAGGTTTAAAACCATTTTCCCCACATCCCCTTTTCCAACGGGCCAGGTTAAAACCAGTTCATTTTTATTGGAAGAAACGGTAA
This sequence comes from Pedobacter sp. HDW13, assembly GCF_011303555.1. NCBI lineage: Bacteria > Pseudomonadati > Bacteroidota > Sphingobacteriia > Sphingobacteriales > Sphingobacteriaceae > Pedobacter > Pedobacter sp. HDW13. Next base: position 671,334 of record NZ_CP049868.1, read on the forward strand.
CTCCGTTATTTTTGAATGATTTTAAGCTCACTTGTCCTTTTGCATAAAAAGCTGAAAAACAAGCCATAAGCAACATAAAAATGCTATTCTTCATATTTGGTTAATCGTTTTAGTAAGGCAAGATAACGATTACAAACAAAATATAGCCTGTTCATGCATTATCGTTACATATTGTTCATTATTTATTTTTTTTGGAAAAATCCCTTAACATTGTTTAACTTAATGAAACATTAAAAACCAAACTATTTTGCATCCCACGCTCATTAGAAACAACGTAAAAATTCTTGGCGAAGGTCGCCAGGTGATCATATTTGCCCATGGTTTTGGTTGCGACCAAAGTTCATGGAAATTCGTAACCGATGCGTTTCTCAACGATTATAAAGTTGTATTATTCGATTATGTAGGCTCCGGCGATTCGGATATGAGCCAATACGACAAGCGAAAATATGCTACTTTAGAAGGCTATGCCTGCGACGTTATTGATATCATTGAAGCGCTCGAATTAAAAGATATTATCTTTATTGGCCACTCAGTAAGCAGCATGATTGGTATGATTGCGGCCTTACAGATGCCCGAAGCATTTAAAAAACTGGTATTTATTGGCCCTTCGCCCAGGTACCTGAATGACAGGGATTATATCGGTGGATTTAATGCTGAAGATATTGAGACTATTTTCGAGCACATTGCAACCGATTATGTAGGCTGGAGTAAAGCGCTGGCACCAATTGTTATGGATAAACCATCGCAACCTGAACTTGCCGATTTTTTACAGGAATGTTTCGAGTCTACCGAGCCCAGTGTGGCTTTAGCCTTTGCCATGGCTACTTTTAAAACCGACTGCCGGGATAATTTAAGAAAACTAAAAGTCCCAAGCCTTACTTTACAAAGTTCATACGATATTATGGCCCCACTCTCTGCTGGCGAATATATCCACAAAAACACACCTGATAATTTTTTGGTGGTAATGAAAGCTACCGGTCATTTTCCGCATATCAGCGAGCCAGAAGAAACGATTAGGGAAATAAAAGACTTTATTGGCGACAGAAGTTTCAGGTCGGCACCCGACCACCAATATGCTTAATAACCAAGGGGCCAAAGAAAAAGCATGTGATATTTCAGGAGTTTAGAAATGCCAGTGCTTCTTCTTTGGCCTTTGTGCAGATTGTGGCAACCAGTTGAACCTGCTGCAAGAGCTGTTCTTTACTTAAATCGTCAAACTCAATGGCATGAAGGTGTGTACTTACCTTTGAGCCCAGGCCCATTACATAAATAGTTGAAAGCATTTTATGGGCTACACTTTTAAGTTCATGGTAACGGCCGGCGGCCAGGCAAGAGTGTAATTTTTCCAGGTCGGTAGAGATAATTTCGATAAATTTAACAGTCATTTCCTGTTCATAGTCTGCATCACCCATGCTCACTTCTTTCAGGTAAGTTAAATCTATGGCTTCATATCCTGATTCATGTCCATTTGTTTGATGCTGCAATGTTTCATTGTGCAAAAACTGGGTTAATATCCCCACTACTTCAATTTTTGATATGGGTTTGGTAAAGTAGCCGCTTACACCTGCATCAAAACATTTGCTTTGCAACACTTCTGCATCGTACGGAATAATGGCTACAACCGGAATATCTGCGGGTAATTGAGGCAAGAGCATAAACCCACTGTTTTCGAGTATATATACATCTACCAGTATCAACTTAAAAGAAGTGTCTGCCAGATCTTGTAAAGCCTCTGCTGCATTTGAACTTACTTTAAAACTAACATCGTATTCGTTCAGGCAATTCAATAAGTGCTTCTGATCAGCTGATACATCCTGCAACACTAAAACATCAACCCAGGTATTCAGTCCCATATCTTTTTCTCTATTCATGGAGATGTTTTATAGTATCTGCATTCTTTTATTTAAAATGGTTTTGTAAGCATCAGATATGGGCACAAAACTTTTATGGATAATTAGAGTATTGCCCTCCACAGTGTCTATCCGGCTAATATTTACAATGAACGAACGGTGTACACGAATAAAAATTTTACCGGGCAACTTCTCTTCTATTGATTTTAGCGAAGAATGAATCGCAAATATTTTCTCGTTATGATAAATTTTTAGGTAATCACCTTGCGCTTCCAGATAATTAATTTCATCGAGCTTTAAACGCCTGATCAGACCCACATCGCGAATAAAAACAAAATTATCATGCTTATTATCTAAAAACAGGTTACTAAGATGTTCAATACCTGATATCCCTGGCATTTCAATATCAAGCAATAATAAATCTATTTTATTAGCAGCGAGATTTCGGTAGGCTTCGGTTGCATCTTCACATACTCCAATCAACTTTAACGATTGCTCAATCTGTAAGAGGTGGCTCACTGTGCTCCTTGCAATTTCGTGGTCATCAGCGATTAAACAATTCATTATTATCAGATTAGTGTCACGAATAAAACTAAGCATAACCTATAGGAATATTTTTCTCAAATAAATAATGAACAAAATGAATAAAATATATATTTGTAAAAATCTGTCCCCCCGTTTCACTCCGTATACACGCCCGTTCGTCTAGGTTTTTTGCCTTTCTACCACCTGGATATAGCCGAATAAATCAATCAACTGTAGTTTTGTTTAACATTTAACCCAATTACTAAATCATTAATCATAAAAAAATAAAATGAACACCATTAAAACAATTGCACTTTCAACGCTAGCTCTCCTATCGGTTTATACTGCAAAAGCCCAGACATTTAAAGAGCCTGTTGGCTACAAGCTTAAGAACGGTATGAACATCATTATTTCTGAAAATGATAAATCGCCAAAGGCCTACTCTAGTTTTACTTTAGATGCAAAATCTTTTGAAGACAAAAAAGATGGTGTGGTTGAATTATTAAATGCAGTACTGAACGAAAGTGTTTCCAAAAACGCTAACATTAGCTTTAAAGATAATAGCGGTAAACTGGCTACTACAAACACTGATCTTGAACAAGACCTGGTTAAAATGGCCGCATTGATCCAAAATGCAACTTTAGATCAAAAAACTTTCGATACGGCTAAAGCCAAACTGATTATCAGCTTAAAATTACAAGATTACGATTACGACCAAACCGTAAACGAAAAATCTATCAATGCTTTAACATTGGCTGATGTACAAAGCTTTTACAACCAGATTTCTCCTGAAAAAACCTTTTTAACTATTGCTGGCGATGTACAGTTAAGTACAGCCAAAGCTTCGGCAAAAAATGCTTTTGGTAACTGGAACAAACCTGCGGCCAACGCATTAGCAAAATAAATCGTCTTAAACAATTAAAATACTGCCTTCTGGTTTAAGCCAGGAGGCTTTTTTATGGGCTAAACAGAAACATTTAAGGCTTACCGTTGTTTAGACTGAAAATTATCCAATGAAATTTAAACCTCTTGCTTTCATCATCAATATTGCCATTACACTTGGTATTGGGGCCCTAGGCGGCTGGGCAACAGCACAATCGGTTAAAACCTGGTACCCTACACTAAATAAACCTGCTTTTAATCCGCCTAACTTGCTTTTTGCCCCAGTGTGGACTACGCTTTACATCCTCATCGGCATTGCCGCTTACCTGGTATGGTTAAAACGCGATCAGATTGTGCATTTCCCCCGAACGGTAGCCATTTACTTTATCCAGCTGATACTAAACCTGGCCTGGTCGTTCATTTTCTTTTACCTGCATGAAATTGGTTTTGCCCTAGCCGAAATATTTTTGCTGCTCATTGTTATTATAGTTAACGCAGTAACGTTTTACAGAATAGATAAGTGGGCAGGGCTGATTTTTATTCCTTACATCCTTTGGGTAAGTTTTGCATCATTTTTAACCTACAATATCCTCATATTGAATTAATTTAAAAGAAAACCCTATTTTTAGGTGTGGTAACTTTTAAAAGATTTTTGCTGATACTTTTCGTTCTGTGCTGTAACCAATTACGTGCGCAAAAGGTAGGTCTTGTTTTTAGTGGTGGTGGTGCCAAGGGCCTTGCCCATATTGGCACTTTAAAAGCACTCGAAGAAAACCATATTCCTATCGATTACATTACCGGTACTTCGATGGGCGGTATTGTGGGGGCTATGTATGCATCGGGCTATAGCCCGGCGCAAATAGAAGAAATTGCCCTCAGCAATGATTTTCAGAACTGGGTAAACGGCCGCTATACCAGCGATTATACCTTTTACTTTCAAAAAAGGGCGCCAAATGCATCCATGCTAACGGCTAAGGTAGCTATCGATACCGGCTTTCATTTTAGCTTCCGCTCCAATCTGATTAACGATATTCCGTTAAACTTTGCCTTTCTCGAACTGTTTTCGCAGGCTTCCGCAGTTTCTAAAGATAATTTTGATAATCTTTTTGTGCCTTACCGCTGTATGGTTGCCGATGTTCTTTCGCAAAAAAGCATTACTGTTAGCAAAGGAAGTTTGGCCGAAGCGGTAAGGGCAACCATGACTGTGCCCATTATTTATCGCCCGATTAAATTAGATGGAAAATATGTATTTGACGGTGGTTTATACAACAACTTCCCGGCCGATGTGATGGAAAGGGATTTTAAGCCCGATTTTGTAATCGGAGCCAATGTTTCGTCAAAAATCTATAACGAATATCCAAAAAACATCGACGACCGTTTAATGAACCGCTTTTTGGTGTATATGTTCCTGTCTAAATCAGATTCGACCATGATTGGCAAAAACGGCGTTTACATCCAGCCCAATTTAGCCGGTTATAGTGTAACCAATTTCGCGCCGGTGGCAGAGCTGATAAAAAAGGGATACGATGCCACCATGGCCGATATGCCTCGCATTAAGGCCTTAATTAGCCGCCGGGTAAACGACGAAGAACTGGCCAGGCGCCGGGAAAAATTTAATGTACGCAAACCCGATCTGAAATTCAGCAATATTGTTGTTTCCGGTGTAAATAACCAACAAAAAAAATACGTAGAACGGCTTTTCAAAAGCGACAAAGCTACCTTCGATTTAAAAGATATTAAACGTGGCTACTACAAACTGGTAGCCGATCAGACGTTTGAAACGGTATATCCTAAAATTTCCTATCAGCCAGCAACAGATAGCTATACTTTCGAAGTAGTGGCCCAGCCAAAAAAGAGCTTTAAGCTCGAATTAGGTGGCAATATCTCAACACGGCCCATTAGCAATGTTTTTCTGGGCGCCGAGTACAATTACCTCAACCGTAAATCGTACACTTTTGGCACCAGCTTCTACTCGGGCCGCTTTTATGAGTCTGTACAAGTTAACGGCCGGGTGGATTATCCAACAAAACTCCCCTGTTCCTTGCTGCCGAGCTTACCTACAACCACTGGAATTATTACAATACCAGTCAGATTTTTATCGAGAACCCAAGCCCTATTTACATCGAACAGTCAGACCGCAAAATTGACTTAATGATGGGCATGCCACTCAATTACAACACCAAAATTGTATTGCATTCCACTTTTATCAACAATAACGACAGATACAGCCCTAACAATACTTTTGCAGTAGGCGATCTGTTAGATCAAACCACCTTCAACGGTTTCAGGGGATCGTTAAATTTCGAGAAAAACTCACTTAACCGGAAACAGTATGCCACCAACGGACAAAGCTTCTCACTAAGCTTTAATTACACTACCGGGCGCGAGAATTACAACCCTGGCAATATCCTCAGAAATACACCTGGTTTCGTTAAAATACCCGGGAGTAGTCAGTTACGCCATTGGGGGAGCATTAAACTTACTCAGGAGAATTATTTCCTCCATATAAAAAAATACACCCTTGGTTACATTGTTGAAGGGGTAATTTCCGATCAGCCTTTGTTCAGTAATTATTATTCTACATTGCTGGTGGCACCTGCATTTTATCCGCTTCAAGATAGCCGTTCTTTATTCCTGGATAAATTCAGAGCTAAAACATATGCGGCAGGTGGCATAAAAAATATCTACAATGTGAAAAAAAATCTTGATTTTAGATTAGAAGGTTATTTATTTTTACCTCATAAAGAATACGAACTGAACGGTTTTCAGGATGTAGATTATGCAAAAGCCATTACAAAAGTCCGTTATGCGGGTACTGCGGGCTTGGTATATCACTCTCCACTGGGGCCAGTAAGTTTAAGTTATAATTTATATAATGATGCAGTTAAAAGAAATGGTGTATTATTGCATATCGGTTATTTAATTTACAATAAACGTTCTATCGAATGAAACGAATCTTACTCTTGCTTTTACTCTGTTTGATGGGCTTTGTCGGCCAGGGACAAACTGCTGCCATCAATAATTTTCTGGTTAAAGAAAACCTGCTCAAAAACAATAAACTGGCCATTATAGCCGCTGATTCGCTAAATAACCCCAACGAAAACATTAACGGAGTCTATACCTTTAGTGTAAGTGGTTTTACACAGGTTTTAAAGTTTAACGATGGTATAGCCGTACTGCCCTTACCTATCGATAAATCTACCTTTGTTTACATTAAACATCAAAACGATTCTGGCACGCACAGTAAGCTTGTTTATGTATTTAAAAAGGATAGCGATTTAAGCCCCTATGCCATTAGCAGTTTGTGGCTTTTCATTATCCCCATTGCGTTGATTATTATTGCCTTTGCTTTCCGTAAACTCATCATTTTTGTGGTTATCGCCTTTTTAATATTTGTGTATTTTAACCATAGCAACGGCCTCAACCTTTCTACCTTTTTCGAAAGTATTTTTGATGGATTGAAGAACCTGATTTGATAGATTCGTACTGTCAGCTGGTAACAGCTGACAGTCATTTACAATCCCTTTAACGCTTACGCTTGTTTCTAACAAGGGTGTTAATAACCTGTCGTTTCTAATAACGCCACTTTTTTTACTAAAATTTTTAGTAAATTTACCGCTATGGAAAATCTTTTTTTAGTCTGTTTAGTCCCTCCGGTATCCATTGTTGAAGATGTTGAAGAGATCAGAAATTACATTTCTGATAAATTTAAAGTGTATGAATCCTTAAAACGGCCGGCACACATTACCTTATATCCCCGGTAAAAATATCCTCGCGAGAGGCCGAAAAGAGGTTTTTTAATGCGCTCGAAACAGCTTCTTTTATTAGCCCCTTTAACCAGATATTAAAAAACTTCAACGCTTTCCCCGAACATACCTTTTACATCGATGTGGAACCAAATGAAGGCATTATGAACCTAGGGAAACAAATCAGAAAAGAATTAATCCCTTTAAAGCTCCTGGACAAAAAAGACAGTAATAAATTTAATCCACATTTAACCCTGGCTTTCAGAGATCTGAAACCGCCTGTTTTTAAAGAGATTTTAACCGATTTTAAAGACCGTAAATTTAAACGGGAATTTCAGGTTTCTTCTTTTGCTGTTTATAAATATATCGATAAAAGATGGCAGCCCTATAAAGAATTCGTCTTTAAAGCACTCACCGATAAACCTAAAATACCAAGTCTGTTCGATTAATTAGAACGGCATACCTATACCGAAGTTGTACTGTAAAAAGCGGTAAGTATCAGGGGCATGAGTTAAATTATAATTATTTTTAAAATCTCTGGCACCCGATAAAAATTTGCCAATCACCCATTGGTCCGATCCGATAAACTGCGGGTCTTTAAGCTTCAAACCAACATCAAACCTGAAAACGAAATACTGCACATCATAACGTAAACCTACACCCGTACCAATTGCAATTTGTTTAGCCAGTTTATTTAATCTAAAAATGGTCAGTTCATCCAATTCCGGAACTCCGGCGCTTATCGACTCGTTTTTGCGAATACTCCATACATTACCCGCATCAAGAAATGCCGCTCCCTTCAAAGTAGCGCCAAAAAAGTTTCGGGCAACGGTAAAGCGATATTCAAAATTGGTTTCAATCCGCATTGTACCCAATTGATCGAGCCCAAAAAATGCTTTTCGCAATTCATTACTGGCAATCACCTCTCTGTTATAGTTACCTGGACCTAAAGTTCTGGCTTGCCAGGCCCTGATACCGTTCGATCCGCCGGCAAAAAATTGTTTTTCGAAAGGAATACCATTTAGTACTGAGTTACCATAGGCATAGGCTACACCGGTATTTAAACGCGCAATAAATTGCCTGTCTCCTCCCAGATGCTTATACCACCTGATATCTACCTCCGGCCGCATATACTGGTTAAATGGCAAACCTAAAATCTTCGCAGGATCGTCGTTAGCAGGATCGTGCTTAGCGCCTGTTAACCTAGATATTCCCTGCAATAAGTTACCCGCAATGTCCATTCCTGCTCTCAAATACACAAATGTGCGGTATTGATTTAGCTTATCGGCATTTAGCGTATAAGTATATTTCATACCTAAGGTTAAATCCTTCCGATTTAACAGCGTTGAATAGTAAATATTATTGATTACCGTAGCAGAATCTACATTTGGATCAAGGTTTCCGAAACGGTATTCAAAATTTAAAGGCGTAAACGAGTGCAGTTTAGATTTGGTTTCAAACCAATCATAAGTAATCGAATTAATGAAAATCCTTCGTACCGAAACGTCTTTTTGCAAGGCATAAATGTAACTGGTAGCAAAAGTGGTATGCGGCATTCCGTTTCCACCCAAAACCGGATTATAAAATGGAATCATTAACCTTGGCACCGAAATACTGGCACTGATTGAGAAATCGCGTTGGTAAATATCGCTGAATACCTTTGCGCCGTTGCCAATACGAGATTGCAAACCACCTTTAACCTGGAGTTCGAACCGTTCGGCACCCCTAAAAATATTATTATTGGTATAGGTATTTCCAATGGTAAAGCCTACCGTTCCCCCATTAAAAGGCACCTCTCCTTCCACACGGTTGCTCATTACCTTTTGGGGAATAAGCTGAATTACCGTATTGATTTTATTGGAAGTACTATCTCTCCTGAAATAATCAATTTTAACGTTTTTAAATACATTCAACTCATACAGGCGGTCGTAGGTTAGGTTTTCGTTGCGTATGTCGTAAAGTTCTCCTTGTTTAAGAAAATCGTACCTCACAATTGGATTTCGTCTGTACCGCTTAGAAAAATCGGTAAAAATAATCCCGTTTAATGTATCCTTACTGAGCTTATACCTTACCGAGTCAGGAAATCCATCCGGGTTTGGTGCAATAATCATGTGGGTATAACCAATGTTAAATTGTTTGTGGGCACCGTTATCCGGATCACTTACATTTAAGTTTAAATCAATTTTATTGGTTTTAGAACTGGGTTCGGCACCAAAAACATCAAAAGTTACATATGGCCTTAAGAAATAGAAATAACCGTTTTCTTTCATAATCCGGTAAATCTGCTCTCTTTCGTAGGTCAGCGAATCTTCGTCGTACTGCATACCTTTGTGCAAATGGGTAATTTTTGCTTTATTCGATTCGTAAAGGTTTCGGATATTGACATTAGGTATTGAATCGCTTATGCTTTGGATAACATAGGCTGGTCCTGGTTTTGCACTAAATATAATTTCAGCTTTTTTATTGGCCACTTTAATTGCAGCATTAACTTCTGCCTGACGATAACCTTTGCTTTTTAAAAATTTTTGGATCTGTGTTCTCGAAATTTCCACCAGAGTACTGTCTAGTATTGCAGGCGGAGAACCAAAAGGTTTAATGTTATTGGTTTTATAGCGTCCATCTTTGGTATTGAACAAATTATACAAAGGCACATTGATACTTAGTTTAGAGGCTGGCCTGATATCTTTCTGAACGTAATTGTACGCCTGCTCTTCAAATTTAGCGTCTACGCTATCTATGGTTACCTTTTTAACAATCGATTGGTAATCCGGAATGTACCTGGTTGATGAACAGGCTTGAATTAAAAGAATAATAAATAGTAATATTGCAGTACTTTTCAGTTTAATATTCATTAAGTATTGGTATGCTTTCAAAATCACAGATTAGTTTTATAAAGTCGTTACATCAAAAAAAGTACCGTAAAGAACATGGGTTATTTATTGTTGAGGGCATAAAATCCATCCAGGAGTTTTTCCAGTCAAGCTACCACATTCATACTATATTTTATAACAGCGAACAATACAATTTGTTACCCAAATTACCCGCAAATATAAACTTATTTGAAGTAAACAACGCTGAATTAGACAAGATTAGTACGCTGCAAACCCCGCAAGGTTTTTTAGCGCTGGTTCATATCCCCAAAAATAAGATCTTAAACAGCGATGATTTAAAAAAGCAGTTTACTTTGGTTTTAGATGGCGTTCAGGATCCAGGCAACATGGGTACCATTATCCGCACGGCCGATTGGTTTGGTTTCAACAACATCATATGTTCAAAAGACTGTGTAGAAGTTTTCAATCCGAAAACGGTGCAGGCTACCATGGGATCGCTGGCCAGGGTAAATATTTACGAAGAAGACCTGCCTTTATTATTAAGCAATAATACCTTACCTGTTTTTGGAGCCTTATTAGATGGTGAATCTATTTACCACACCCAGTGGGGCAACGAAGGATTGATAGTTTTGGGCAATGAAGGCAAAGGAATATCACCCGAAGTAATTAAAAAAATAAACAAACCAGTTACCATTCCGCGTGTTGGCGAAGCCGAATCGTTAAATGTGGCGGTAAGTGCGGCAATCTTTTGCGCTGAATTAGTGCGAGTTCGGAATTAAATTAGATAATTATTGATATAATATTTGCGGGCTAACTAATAATTGCTATTTTTGCAGCCTTGAATTTAAGGTCGAGTGGCCGAGTGGCTAGGCAGAGGTCTGCAAAACCTTCTACAGCGGTTCGAATCCGCTCTCGACCTCCATTTGTACAAATAAAATAATAAAAGGTTATTACCATGGCAGTTACCAGATTAAAAAGAAAAGACAGAAGAAATAAAAATACAGCTCACCAAGAGGTAGCATTTTTAAAAAGAGCAACTAACATCGAGTTAGGAAGCCGTTCTGCACAACCTAAAAACGATCAATTAGCTAAAAACAATGCTGTTTTAGCTGCTTTGGCAAAATAGTTTTTAGAGACTCTAAAAAATTTAAAGCATTCCTCTGATCAAGGGATGCTTTTTTTGTGCCTTATATTTTTTGAAATCACATTGAAAGTTTATCATGTTAACTCAGCTTGTACTGAGCTTGACGAAGTATCGAAACACATCGCACAGTATTACATGAGCCTTTCTACAAGCTATCAGTGACAGCGTAACAAAGGAGATTCCATCAAGCCCAATCCCCAGCCGTCCCCCTGAACTTGCTTCAGGGTTTCTTATTAGCAAACGCACACTATATAGAGGTACTGAAATAAATTCAGCATGACGATTTAAAGCCTGCCATCATTACTCCAATGTTTTACTAAATGAAATACTCCTCGCAAGCCCCCTAATTCCCTCCCTTAACCTCCTCATTCATCATTAAAAATCTTAACTTTATAAGGTCACCATTTTTACTGAACATGAACATCGAAGAAATATTAAAACAGCTTGAATCCCTTGCCGACGAGAAAGTACGCAAACAGCACATTAAAAATGGCGCACGAGAGAATCTTTATGGTGTAAAAATGGGAGATATCAGGACCCTGGCTAAAAAAATTAAAACCAACCATGCCTTAGCGCTCGAACTTTGGAAAACCGAAAACATTGATGCACGGATGCTTGCCATTTTAATTCTTAAACCAAAGGAGCTATCTACCGTAGAAATAGAGAAAATGGTTGCGTCAGAACAATTTGCCTGGGCCGCTGACTGGTTTTATAATTACGTAGTTAAAGAATATCCTGATAAAGAGCAATTCCGCGAAAAATGGATGAACTCAGGCGATAAGATGCTGGCCCGTGCTGGCTGGAGTTTAACCAGTGGCCGTATTACCAGAACACCTGAAGGGATTGACATTCCTGCTATTCTTAACCGCATTGAAAGCGAAATGACCAATGAAGCACCAGAAGTGCAATGGACCATGAATACCGTTTTAGCCCAAATTGGGATCAACCATCCAGCGTACAGAAACCTGGCATTAGCAATAGGTGAAAAGCTGGGTATTTACCGAGATTATCCCGTTTCTAAAGGCTGCACCTCTCCCTTTGCCCCAATCTGGATCAACGCAATGGTTAGCAGACAAGGCTAGAAAAACACTGCCCAGGAGCTAAAATTTACCAATCCCACAAAGAACATGAGTAAAGAACAAACTAAAGACCTGCTAATATTTTTAAAACCATTCGGTGAAGATATTACCACACTGGTAATGTGGTTACGCAATTTTGTTTGGGAACTGTACCCGCAAACCAATGAGCTGATTTACGATAATTATAATGCAGTAGCCTTTGGTTGGTCGCCAACAGATAAGGTTGGGCACACCTTCTGCTCAATTGCAGTTGGACGGACGAGTAAAAATATTCACTTCGGTTTTTATTGGGGCAGTGAACTTACTGATACCAACAAGATTCTTTTAGGAAAAGGAAATCAATACCGATATATTTTGGTAGCAGATAAAAATAGTTTCCCTCTCGCCTACATCCAAAACCTGATGAAAGAAGCATATCTAAATGCTGAAGCAAAAGTTAAGGATAAAAAACAGATTCAACATGGGCTAACCATCGTAAAATCAATTTCAGACAAAAAGCGTGAGAAAAATATTAAAATACCAAAACAGAATTGAGCCTGCAAATAAGCTATAAGGATGCTAACAAAAAAAGCTAAACGTTATTTTACAGATATTTTTCGCAACGAAATTTAACTTATTGCTTTAACATTCACCAGTGCTTTACAAATGCTTTTAATCAGTCCCGGTCCTTCGTAAATGAAGCCCGTATACAATTGTACCAAAGAAGCACCTGCATCTAATTTCTCTTGCGCATCTTCTGCTGAGTGAATTCCCCCTACACCAATAATAGGAAAAGCTTTATTCGATTTTTCCGAAAGATAACGAATCACCTCTGTTGAGCGTTCTTTTACAGGTTTACCACTTAGACCGCCTGTTTCTTCTGCCAAAACTTTCTCTGTAGCCAGGTTTTCGCGACTAATGGTAGTATTGGTAGCAATAATACCTGCAATTTTGGTTTCAGCAACAATCTCAATAATATCATCAAGCTGCGCATCGGTTAAATCGGGAGCAATTTTCAGCAGTATCGGACGCGAGATATTATTTTTTAGATTTCGTTGCTGTAAGGTATTTAGGATATTTTTTAAAGGCTCTTTCTCCTGCAATTCGCGCAGGCCAGGCGTATTGGGCGAACTTACATTTACCACAAAATAATCTACCACATCAAAAAGCCTGTCGAAACATTTAATGTAATCGTTAACCGCATCTTCGTTAGGTGTGGCTTTATTTTTACCAATGTTTCCTCCTACAACAATATCAGGGTGTTTATCTTTTAGCAAGCGCAAACGCTCAGCCATCACATCTACCCCTTTATTATTGAAACCCATGCGATTAATCAAAGCCTCATCGTTTGGCAGGCGGAACATACGCGGTTTATCGTTACCTGGTTGCGGCATTGGAGTAACCGTTCCTACTTCGATAAATCCGAAGCCCAAATTGCTCAGTGCTTCTACATACTCGCCGTTTTTATCAAAACCGGCAGCCAAGCCAACAGGATTTCTGAATTTTATACCAAAAACTTCTTTTTCGAGGCCTTTTATATGAACATCGAAGCTGCTACGGATAATGGTTTTACCCAAAGGAAACTTATCGTTAAACCATTTTAACCGCTTTACTACAAAATAATGTACATTTTCGGGGTCAAACTTGAAGAATATTGGTTTAATAAGGCGATACATGCCACGAAGATAAGTAAAATATGGAAAATGTAAAAAATATGGAGGATGGAAGAAGAAATGTTCTCCACCCCCATCTTACATCCTCCATCCCTTAATATGCTGCTGTAAACTGCTCCTGGTGATGTGCGTTATTTTCAAGCTCATCAACAATTACAATAGCCAGATCTTCTACTGAAAGGATAGAACGGCCAGCTTCGTTAAACACCGGACTGGTTTTACCCAAACGGTACTTACCTGTACGACCTGTGGTAATGCCATGGTGCATTTCGATAGCCGGACTAAAAAATAACCAGTCTAGCTCAGTTTCTTGTTTCAGTGTATTGAAATAATCACGCACTGCCGATGCGCCTGGTTTAAACTCAGCCGGGAAATTCGGACCATCTACCAACTGGTGACCATCGATTTGCAGGGTACCTGCTCCACCAATAAAGATATAACGTTTAACACCCGATGCTTTAACCGCAGCCTGAATCGCTTCGGCACCTGTAACGGTATCATTGTACAGGTTAGGGTTTGCCCAACCGGCATTAAATGCACTTACAACCGCATCTGCACCGCTTAAAGCCCCAGCTAGTTTTTCGATATCAAGTACATCTACAGCTACTTTGGTTACTTTTTCATCCGAACTTTCGATCTTGTCCGTATCGCGGGCAATGGCTGTTACATCATTTCCACGGTTTACCAATTCGTTTAAAATGGCTTTGCCTACAAATCCTGAGGCTCCTATTAATGCTACTTTCATATTATTTTAATTAAATTACACAGATTAGGGGATTACACCGATTTTGATAACCCCAACATCTGCTTATTGTTTATTATTTTGTTTATTAGTTAATGGTTCATAGTCCATAGCCCGATCCAACTGGAAACTGAGAACTGTAAACTGAAAATTGGTTCATAGTCCAAAGCCTGATCCAACTACAAACTGACGATCAAACTTAAAATTGTAACATTTTTTATTACAGTTATAATCAAATTTTTTTAATCAAATCCCATACTAAAATCTTTTAAGGTTTTTAACGAAAGATCTTTAATTAAAGCGTTTTCGGCATCGCTATATAACTGTGTTAACTGTTTGGCAATTTGCTTTCCTACAGGGCAATCGGGATTGGGTTCGTTTTTGCTTTCGCCAAGTAAACCTTTTTGTTTCACGGCTTTATACACTTCACCCAAATTAATATCAGCAGGTTTTTTAGCCAGGGTAGAGCCTCCGCCCTTCCCTTCTTTACTTTGCACAAAGCCATGTTTATGCAGGTTGGCCAGCTCTTTACGTACCAAAACAGGGTTACAATTAATGCTTCCGGCAATGTATTCAGAATTCAATAGCTGCCCGTTCACCTTATCGAGGAGAGTTAAAATGTGAAGCGATATGGAAAAATGACTGCTATTCATACTGTAACTTTTATTATTACAGAACAAAGGTATTAAAAAAAACAATAAAACAAAAAATGTTAAATTTTTATTCCTAATTCATCTAAAACGTATCTTTGCAACCGAAACTCCCTTTATATTAATATCTTGAAAAAGTTCTTAAAAATTTCGGCCATAACGCTTGCGGCATTATTGGCGCTTTTATTTATTATCCCTTATTTAATCCCACAAACCATTAATAAAGAGATTACCCAAATCATTAATAAAAACATAAAAGGCGAAGTAAAGTTTCAAAGTACCAATATTTCTTTTTTCAACCACTTCCCTTCGTTAACCTTAAACTTAAATGAATTTTTACTGAAAGGATCGGCTCCGTTCCAACAGGATACGCTCATTTACACCAAAAAACTGGCACTGGGCATTAACCTGCTTTCAATATTCTCCAAACAGGTTAAAATCGATGAGTTTTACCTCGATGATGCACGCATAAACATCCTTACCGATGAAAAAGGTCATGCCAATTACAACGTTTACGAAAGCAAAAAAGAAAACGATACACAGAATGAAGAAAGCTCAACAGCCATAAAAATTGAGGGTATTTTTATCAATAACAGTAATCTTACCTATAGCGATAAGTCAATCCCGATGATTATCCGTACACAAGGGCTCAACTATAGCGGAAAAGGCGATTTAAGCAATGCCATTTTTGATTTAAAGAGTAATCTTTCGATCAACCAAATGGACGTTTACTACGCCAATACCCCTTACCTGGTAAAGAAAAAAATAAACGCCAAGCTAATTACCAAGGTAAATACCAACTCCTTGAATTTGATTTTTGACGAAAACAACCTGATGATTAACTCGCTGCCCATCCGTTTTGTTGGTCATTTTTCGTTTTTAAAGGATGGCTATGATATCGATTTCAGAACTAACGCAAAAGAAACTGATCTGCAAAATATTTTCACAGCCTTACCTGCTGAAATTGCAGACAGGCTGGAAAAAACCAAGATTAAGGGTTATGCAGAAATTAATGCCTCATTGATTGGAAAATACCTGGCGGCAACGCATACCATGCCCACACTTGCTTTTAACATGAAGGTGCGCGAGGGTAACATCTCAAATCCCAATGCTCCTGAGCCCATCAGCAACATTTTTTTAAACCTCAAAACCAAACTCCCCAGCCTTAATCCAGATAGTTTGTTAATTGATATGGACAGCCTTTATTTTAACGTAGGCAAAGACTATGTAGCTTCGGTTACTAAAATTAAAGGTTTATCGGCACCAGAAATTTATACCGACACCCGCTCCAATATCGATTTAGCCAAATGGGCCAAAGTAGTAAACATGGACGATCTGCAGCTTAAAGGCCGTTTGAACATCAACCTCAAAGCCGATGGAAAATATACTAAAAAGGTACAGCGTTCGGGCATCAGGCAGGTTGATACCGTTATTGCTACAGTACCCAAATTTTCGTTGAAAGCCAGTTTGGCGGGTGGCTATTTCAAATACCCTGCCCTACCTGCTGCTATTGATAAAATCAACTTCAACATTAACGGTTCTAATACCGATGGTGATTATAAAACCACAAAACTGGCGATCGAAAACATCGATATCCAGGCGCTGAACAATTACATCAGAGGTTTTGCTAAGCTGCAAACCGCAGCTGATATGCCGATAGATATCCAGCTGAAATCGCTGATCAACTTTGCCGATATTAAAAACATTTATCCGGTTAAAGGCTACGAATTAAGCGGCATCATGAATATCGACCTGCAAAGTAAAGGTCCGTACAATAAAGTAAAAAAGCTTTTCCCGGTTACTGCAGCCAGTATTAAACTAAATAATGGCCGCATTAAAACGCCAAGTTTCGACCAGCCTTTAGAGCAGATTGAAATTGATGCCGATCTGATTAACACCGACGGAACTTTAAAAAACACCAAACTGAACATTAAACCCATTGCCTTTAAAATGGCTGGGCAACCGTTTATGCTGAAGGCCGATGTGAATAATTTCGAGAATATCGCCTACAACGTTTCATCAAAAGGTACGGTTGATATCGGTAAAATGTACAAGCTTTTTGCCGTTAAAGGTTACCACGTGAATGGAATAATCTTCGCCGATGTTTCTTTTAAAGGTTTACAGCACGATGCAATGGCAGGCAGGTATAACAAACTGCAAAACAACGGCTCTATGAGTATTAAAGACCTGAATATCCAGTCTGACTTATTCCCTAAAAGCTTTTTAATCAAAAACGGTGTATTCTCTTTCCGTCAGGATAAGATGAATTTTGATGAATTTAATGCCACTTATGGCCAGTCTGATTTTAAACTAAATGGCAGTCTGAACAATGTAATCAACTATGTTTTAAATGACAAAGCTAAACTGGAAGGGAATTTTAAGCTGACCAGTAAACAAATTTTAGCTGATGAATTTATGGTTTACTCAGCCGGTGCAGCCAACAATCCGACAACCTCAAATGGGGTAATCCTGATTCCCGATAACCTGAATGTTACTTTTTCGGCCAATGCCAACGAGGTAAAATACAACGGCCTTAACATCAAAAACGCAAAGGGAACCATGCGCATTAACAACGGTGCACTAACCTTACAGCAAACCGGTTTTAACATTGCCGGCGCACAGGTAGGAATGGATGCTTCCTACAAAAGCACAAGTCCGAAGAGTGGTTTATTTGATTTTCACCTAACTGCTAAAGAATTTGACATTGCCAGAGCTTACAAAGAAATTAAGCTGTTCAGGGAAATGGCCAGCTCTGCATCGAAAATTAAAGGTATTGTAGGTTTAGATTATCAGCTTTCGGGCAAGTTAAACGACCAGATGTTCCCTGTATTCCCATCCCTGAAAGGTGGTGGTGTTTTAAGTCTGAAAAAGGTAAGCTTAATGGGTTTTAAAATGATGAACGCAGTGAGTAAGGCTACCAAAAGAGACAGCTTAACTAACCCCGATTTATCCGATGTACAGGTAAAATCGACCATCAAAAATAACATCATTACCATCGAACAAACTAAAATGAAGGTTGCCGGTTTTAGGCCGCGCTTTGAAGGTCAGGTAAGTTTTGATGGCCGTTTAAATTTAAGCGGACGTTTAGGCCTTCCCCCTTTTGGTTTATTTGGCATCCCGCTAAGCATTACCGGTACGCAGGAAAAACCTGTTGTTAAACTGAAAAGAAATAAAGAAGGGAAACTGGAAGAAAGCCCTGAAGGGAAATAAATTGATCATTGCTGTTGACTAAAGCCAACAGCAATGATCATTAATCCAACAAGTGGTTAATCTGTGCATACTGTAAAAGCATAATCGTTTTACCGTCTTTTATTTCGCCGGTGCTAATCATATTCAGGGCTTCATTAAAGCTTGTTTCTAAAACCTCAATGTTTTCTTGCTCGTCGTGATGGCCTCCGCCGGCGCTAACTTTCATATCTTTGGTGTATTCGGCCACAAAGAAATACAGGATTTCGGTTACCGAACCCGGCGACATATAAGCTTCGAATACCTTTTTAACCTCTCTTATCTGGTAACCTGTTTCTTCTTCTGTTTCGCGCTTTATTGCCGTCTCCGGATTGTCTTTATCCAATAAACCAGCGCAGGTTTCAATCAGCATACCATCATCATTGCCGTTAATATAAGTTGGCAAACGAAATTGTCTGGTTAAGATAACCGTTTGCTGTTCCTTGTTATAAAGCAAAATTGTTGCTCCGTTTCCCCTGTCGTAAGCTTCACGGTTCTGAATCTCGCTGCTACCGTCTTTTTTACAGTACTCGAAAGTTATTTTGTTTAACGTGTACCAATTATCCGAAAGGATTTCTTTACTGATTATCTTAATGTTTTCGTTGCTCATATTGTAGTGGTGTAGCCCAAAAATACATTTTACCAGCTATGCCGGTTAAACACCACGGTAATAAATATATCATATTCGTTGTTGGTTGCTTTAACAAGCTCAGTCCTATCTCTTTTGAAGAGCAGAGACAACAGCTTTTTTTAACGTCAGCCCCGCTATCACTTCAATTCCGTCCATTACACGGTCCCTCCCGCTTCGGGCTTTCCGTTCTATCGGATCTATTTAACACCATACCCAGCTAAAATGAACGCATGGGCAAGCCGTTTTGAAAAGTCCAATCATTTCTATTTGAGTACCAGGGTTAAAAAAGCCTTTTAAAATTTGTACTTTTGCAGCCGAAATGATTTCAATAAATAATTTAACATTCCTGATAGGATCGAGAGCCTTATACGATGATGCCAACTGGCACATTAAACCGGGCGACAGAGCGGGCTTGATTGGCGCTAACGGAACAGGAAAATCGACACTTTTAAAATTAATTGTAGGTGAGTATGCCCCAAGTTCGGGTACTATTTCGATGTCGAAAGACCTGAAAATAGGTTACCTGAACCAGGATTTACTGTCTTACGATTCGCACCATAGCATTTTGCACGTGGCCATGGAAGCTTTTGAGCGCCAGAACCAGCTGCACGATGAAATTGAAGAATTGCTTAAAAAAATCGAAACCGATTACAGTGAAGAGGTTTTATATAAACTGAGTGATAAACAACAGGAATTTGAGGCTTTAGATGGTTACAACATCGAATACAGGGCCAACGAAATCCTGGCCGGTTTAGGTTTTAGCACAGCCGATCAGCTCCGTCCGTTAAATACCTTCTCCGGAGGTTGGCGGATGCGGGTAATGCTGGCCAAAATCCTTTTACAAGATCCGGACATCTTATTACTCGATGAGCCAACCAACCACATGGATTTACCCTCTATCAAGTGGTTAGAGAACTATTTAATGGGTTTTGAAGGTGCAATCGTTATTGTATCGCACGACAGGTATTTCTTAGATAAGATTGTAAACCGTACGGTTGAATCGCGTAAAGGAAAATTAACTGTTTATGCAGGTAACTACAGCTTTTATGTAGAAGAAAAAGCACTGCGTGGAGAGATACAGAAAGGTGAATTTAAAAACCAGCAGGCTAAAATTAAACAGGAAGAGCGTTTAATTGAGCGTTTTAAAGCCAAAGCATCTAAAGCGAAGATGGCGCAATCGCGCATGAAAGCTTTAGATAGAATGGAACGTGTGGAGGATGTGGACGACGAAAACCCAACCGTTAATTTCGCCTTTAAATTTACGAAACCATCGGGCAGGCACGTAGTGCGCATAGAGCATGCTACCAAGCATTATCCAAATGTACATATCCTGGAAGATGCAGAAGCTGTGATTGAAAAAGGCGATAAAATTGCTTTGATTGGTGCAAACGGTAAAGGTAAATCGACCTTACTACGGATGATTGCCGGGACGGAAAAATTTGAGGGTTTCTGCGAAACCGGTCATAATGTTTCTACCACCTTCTTTGCCCAGCACCAATTAGAATCGTTGCACTTAGGCAATTCGATTTTAGAAGAGCTACAGGCTTTTGCACCTAAACACAGTGATACAGAATTACGTAGTATTTTAGGTTGCTTCTTGTTTACCGGCGATGATGTTTTCAAGAAAATCAAAGTACTATCGGGAGGTGAAAAATCTCGTGTGGCCCTGGCTAAATCGCTAACTACCGATTCAAATTTCCTGATTCTGGATGAGCCTACCAACCACCTGGATATCCAGTCGGTAAATATTCTTATTCAGGCATTAGATCAGTTTGAAGGTACTTTTATTGCAGTATCTCACGACAGGTATTTCCTGGATAACGTAGCCAACAAAATCTGGTTTATCGAGAACGAGAAAATTAAACAATACCCGGGTACCTACGAGGAATACGAAGAGTGGAACAGCAAACGCGTAATTCCGGCATCGAAACCTATTCCAGTTAAAATGCCTGATAAACCAAAGGAAGCACCAAAACCAGCGAGTCCTAATACAGCTAATCAGTTAAAAAAGCTGAACGATGAGCTGAAAAAAATCGAAGCACTGATTGCTGAACTGGAAACAACTGTTTTAAGCATCGAAACTGAACTGGCTGATGAAAATGTTTACAGCAACGCCGATAAGCTGGCCGAAGCGAATAAACGTTACCTGGCCGCTAAACAGGATTTAGATAACAGTCAAACCAAATGGGAAACCCTGGCTACCGAAATTATGGAGCTGGAAGGGTAACTATAATTTATAATGAAGCCGCAGATAAAACCTGTGGCTTTTTTTTGCTGTGCTGTCAGGTGTTTCCACCTGACTCTAACAAAATCAAGCAATGGAGGCACTGATTTACACGGAATGTTTTTATGCGATTTTTCATAGTGGACGTCCTGAATTTATTTCAGGGTCTCTTTCCTACTAAAGAGATGCTGAAACAAATCCAATAGCTATCGGATCAGCATGACGGTAAGTGAGCTATGGCTTCCGGGCATCCGTGGCTGAACTAAGCACAAAACAAAATTTCTTTTTATCTCTGCCGAATACTATGTAGCTTTATCCATGCAAAAACTAATCGCTGTACTACTTTTCTTTATTCCGACACTCACCTTTGCCCAAAACGATAAAACGTTTACCAGCGAAAACAAAATTTACCTTCCCAACATTAAAACTGTGCTGTGTTACAACAGCAATAAAGAGCAGAGCTTGCCTGTTATTATGCTCAACTCGTCAGAAACCATTACTTTTTCTTTTGATGATTTACTGGCGGGCACTAAAAATTACTGGTACACCATCGAACATTGTACTGCCGAGTGGAAGTCTTCACAAATCTCAACTATAGATTATCTGGGCAGCTTTAACGACGACCGCATCATCAATTACCGCTACTCTTCTAACACTGCCCGAAAATATACCCATTACGAAATTAGCCTGCCCAACACACAGATACAACCTAAAATTGGTGGTAATTACGTGTTAAAGGTTTATTTGGATGGCGACAAAAACAAGCCGGTAATTTCTCAGCGATTCTATGTGTTAGATAGTCAGGTTGCCATAGCAGCTGAAATAACCAACTCCTTACAGGTAGAATTTCGCAATAACAAGCAAAAAATCAACTTCACGGTTAATCATGCCTTCCCAATCCCAAACCCCTACCAGGATTTAAAAGCAGTGGTGATGCAGAACTTTAATGCCAATACCATTCAGCTTAATTCGAGGCCATCTTTTGTACGCCCAAATCAATTGGTGTATAACGATTTAAATACCAACGATTTTTGGGGCGATAACGAATTCCGGAAGTTCGATACGCGTAGTTTAAGGTACAAAGCCGATAATGTGAAAGATATTTACCGCGATAAAGAATCGGTAAACGTGATGCTTTTTCAGGATGCGCCCCGCAGCGTTGGTGCCTTTGGCAACCAGTTCGATGAAAATGGCAACTTCTTTATCCGCAATACCGATGGCCGTGATGATAAAACAGAAGCCGAATACATGGGTGTGCTTTTTACCTTAAACGCTGCCGCGCCAAGCTCTAACGGCGATGCTTACGTAGTAGGCCGTTTCAATAATTACACCATGAGCAACGAAAACAAACTGTTGTACGATGCCAGTCGCAAACAGTTTTATGGGAATATTATGCTTAAACAAGGCTTATACGATTATGAATTTGCCTGGTTTAACAAAGATACCCAGCAAATGGAAACCAGGGCATTTGAAGGTGCTTTCTTTCAAACAGAAAACAGTTACCAGATTTTCGTCTATTACCGCCGTCCGGGTGCCCGCTGGGATACCCTGGTAGGTTTTACCAACCTCAGCAATAAGGTTAGCGACAGAAGATAAATTAACCCCTTCATAAACACATTAATTGTCAACTTGACTTTTAATGTTACAATACTTACCTTTATTGTTACATTAATTTTCTTTGTTTTATCTGCTGTTCTTTACTTTAGCGAAACCGGAGTAACCAGATAAACACCTAGATAATAAGTGTTTCTAACCAAAAATTATGTTTAAAAAATTAATTGCCGTAGCATTATTAGCCCATCCCTGTGCACATATTTTTGCACAAAGCACAAACAGCCCGTACACCCAATCTATCAATGGGACTAAATTAAAATTTGATATGCAGGCCATTCCTGCAGGCAAATTCAAAATGGGAAGTAAAACGGGTAAACCCGACGAACAACCTGTACACGAAGTAAAACTCGATGCTTTCTGGATCGGGAAACACGAAGTAACATGGGATATTTTCGAACCTTTCTTATACCGCGATTACGAAAAGAAAGCCAGCGAAGGTGCCATTCCTGCTGATGTTGATGCGGTAACGCGTCCAACCAAACCTTATCTGGATATGACTTTCGGTATGGGCAAGGAACACCAGCCAGCGGTAGCCATGACCCAATATAACGCCATTCAGTTTTGTAAATGGTTATACGTACGTACCGGCGTTTTTTACCGCTTACCTACCGAGGCTGAGTGGGAATATGCCTGTAAAGCCGGTGCCGAAACCACTTACGGCTTTGGCAATGATGCCAGCAAACTGGGCGATTATGCCTGGTATAAAGATAACAGCGATAATAAAACCCATCAGGTTGGGCTTAAAAAGCCAAATGCCTGGGGCTTATTCGATATGCATGGTAATGTTAGCGAATGGACTTACGACCAATACATAGCCGATTTTTATGCTAAAAGCGCAGGCAAAACAGCCGAAAACCCTGTAGCAACACCCGAAAAACTTTACCCCAATGCCGTTCGTGGTGGGTCTTACGATGAAACACCCGATAACCTAACTTCAACCGCAAGGCTGGCTTCAAATCCAACCTGGAAACAATTAGATCCGCAAATCCCGAAAAGTAACTGGTGGTTCCCTGAAGCACCGTTTGTGGGGATGCGTTTAGTTAGGCCGGCAAAAACTCCTTCAAAGGCAGAAATAGACGCCTATTACAACAAGTTACCTATCAAAGACTATTAATTAAAATCACCCTAACCACAATAAAGAACTAAACACATGAAAAAACCAATTAATCAACAAGATCGTCGCGATTTTTTAAAGGCAACAGCCATGCTTGCCGGTGGAGCTATGTTGAGCAGCATCCCATTGGCCGGAGCATACGCTTCAGGATCGGACACCATTAAAATAGCCTTAATTGGCTGTGGCGACCGCGGTACCGGAGCAGCATTTCAGGCTTTAAGCACTAAATTTAACATTAAACTGGTAGCCATGGCCGATGCTTTTCAGGATCGGTTGGATAGCAGCTACCAATCTTTAAGCTCGAAATTCGGCGCAAAGGTAGAAGTTCCAAAAGAACGTCAGTTTGTAGGTTTTGATGCTTATTTAAAGGCTATTCCATTAGCCGATGTAGTATTGCTAACTACGCCTCCGGGTTTCCGCCCTATCCATTTCGAAGAAGCGGTAAAACAAAACAAGCAGATTTTTATGGAGAAACCGGTTGCTGTTGATGCACCTGGAATCAGAAAAGTACTTGCAGCTGCCGAAGAAGCTAAAAAGAAGAAACTAAACGTGGTGGTGGGTTTACAACGCCGTTACCAAACCAATTATCGCGAATCGATTAAACGCATTAACGATGGTGCCATAGGCGATATTATGGCAGGCCAGGTGTACTGGAACAGCGGTGGCGTTTGGGTACGTCCGCGTACAGCCAATCAAACTGAAATGGAATACCAAATGAGAAACTGGTATTACTTTAACTGGTTATGCGGCGATCATATTGTAGAACAGCACGTACACAACATCGATATTGCCAACTGGGTAAAAAATGCACACCCAATTTCGGTACAGGGTACCGGAAGCCGTGCATGGCGTACCGGTAAAGATTATGGCGAAATTTACGATAACCACTCTATAGAGTTAACCTATGCTGATGGCGCAATTATCCATAGCCAGTGCAGGCACTTTGAGGGGATCAGCAACCGCGTTGATGAATCATTCCAGGGCACTAAAGGTAAAATATATCTATCGGGCAGCAACCAGGCCATTATGAAAGATTACAGTGGCAAGGAGCTGTACAACCACAATACCAAAGGAAATGCCAACCCTTATCAAACCGAGCACGATGAACTTTTCGAAGCGGTTTCTAAAGGCGAATACAAATTCAGCAATGTAGATTATGCTGCAACCAGTACATTTTCATCAATTATTGGCCGTTATGCAACTTATTCTGGCCAAACCATTAAATGGGATGAAGCATTGGCATCGAACATCAGTTTAATGCCCGAGCGTTTTGCCTGGGATGCCAACCCTAAATTAATGCCTGATGAGAAAGGCTTGTATCCGATAGCTATGCCCGGACAGGCCAAAGTAATTTAACGAATAGCGTAATGCCTTATAAATTGCTATTCCTGCTCATCCCCTTGTTTTTAGGTTTTTCTGTTCAGCAGGAACTTAAACCATATAAAATAAGCGGTTATGCACAGGGAACTGATTATGCAATTACCTATTATGCCAGCGATAGTTTGGCAACCAAACAAGGCATAGATAGCTTGTTGAATGAAATCGATTTATCCATGTCGCTTTACAAAAAGGGATCGTTGATCAATCAGTTTAACGCTTCCAAAAGCGGGGTCAAATTAGACCATTTTATGAGCGCTGTGCTGAAAAGAAGCTTTGAAATTAACCAGGATACCAAAGGTGTTTTCGATATTACGGTAGCACCTTTGGTACAAGCCTGGGGCTTTGGACCAAAAGAAACCAGAACGGAACCTGATCCGGCAACCATCAAATCTATACTGGCCAATGTTGGCATGCAGCAGTTAAAATTAAAAGGTGGCTGGCTCAGTAAGTTAAACCCAGCTGTACAGATCGATTTAAACGGAATTGCGCAGGGCTACAGTGTCGATCTTATTGCCGCTTACCTTGCCCAAAAAGGCATTAAGCAATATGTAGCCGAACTGGGTGGCGAAATCCGCATTGCAGGACCTAAACCCGATGGACAAGCCATGAAAATAGGTATCGAAGGACCTGATAAAGACGGTACGCCGGTAATCAGGCATATTGCCGCCATTAATACCGGTGCCGTTACCACTTCGGGCAATTACCGCAAATTTCACCAAAGCGGGAAAAAGAAAATCTCTCACCTGATTAATCCTAAAACCGGATATCCGCTGGATAACGAAATGATCAGTGTAACGGTTTATGCCAACGATGCCATTACCGCCGATGGCTACGACAATGCACTGATGGCCATGCACCTCAAAGATGCCATGGCCTTTGTTGAAAGCCGCAAAAACCTCGAAGCTTATTTTGTATACCATAAAAAAGATGGTACCGTTGCCGACACCCTGACAACAGGGTTTAAAAAATTGATTATCCCCTCCCCTCAGTTTAAAAACTAAATGATGAAAAGAAGTGAATTTATCAGAAATAGCCTGCTCACCGCCGGTGCTATAACCACAGGTGCGGGAATTACCAATACTTTTGCAGCCGAAAAGCCTAGTACTGCTCTTGGCGATAAGACCTTTAATCTCGATTACGCTCCGCACCAGGGCATGTTCGAAAACCATGCCGGCAAAAGCTTTTTAGATCAGATCCAGTTTATGTACGATAAAGGTTTCCGCTCAATAGAAGATAACGGTTACCTGAACCGCCCTGTTGAAGAACAGGAAAAAATTGGTAAGCTGCTGTCGAAATTAGGTATGCGCATGGGGGTATTTGTGGTTGATGGTGGTGATAACTGGAAAACATCGCTCACTACCGGTAAAAAAGAGTTTAAAGATAAGTTTGTAGAAACCTGCAAAAAATCAGTAGAAGCCGCTAAACGATGCAATGCCAAATGGTTAACCGTAGTACCCGGCTTTTACGAACGTAATTTACCTTACGGCAACCAGTTTGCCAACGTAATAGATGCCATGCGTGCAGGCGCTGAGGTTTTTGAGCCACATGGCTTAATTATGGTACTCGAAACTTTAAGCGATACCCCGGAGCTTTTTCTGCAAAAAACCAACGAAACATACGCGGTATGTAAGGCTGTTAAAAGTCCGTCGTGCAAAATCCTTTACGATATTTACCACATGCAGCGCACCGAAGGTGATCTGATCAAAACCATCGACCGCTGCTGGGATGAAATTGCCTACATCCAGATCGGTGACAACCCGGGCCGAAAAGAGCCAACCACAGGCGAAATCAACTATAAAAACCTGTTCAAACACCTTCATAAAAAAGGTTATAAAGGTGTTATGGGGATGGAGCATGGTAACTCGAAAGGTGGTAAGGAAGGTGAGCTGGCAGTAATTTCGGCCTACCGTACTGAGGACAACTTTTTGTAATTAAAATCCGTCATTTTCAACCGCGAAGCAGTTTTAATGCTTGCGCTACCAGCGCTCAAAGATTGCTTCGCCGGCTGAAAAAGCCTTCTCAGCAATGACGGATTTTCTAAAGCCATGGTCGTCTCTGTACAAAACAACCCCATTTCCACTTAACCAGCCTTCAAAACCCATACCGAAACACTACCAGCATTACAGTAAAACTCTGCCCAGCCGTTTTCATCTATGGTTATCTCCTCTTCCCGGTTGCCCAAAGCATCAACAAAGGTTTTCCCTGCAAAATGAGCGCCTAATTCCATTTGTTTAAAGCCATCATCTCCCGTGCTCAAAAGCACCGCTAAACCACTGTTTTCATGTTCCTCATCGCCGGCGCGTGTCCAGCCTATGCAATCGCTGTGATCAAAATAATCGCGCTGCTCACCATAAGCCAGAGCTGTACGGATTTTACTCATCGTTTCTACTTCAGGTATCCCAACAAGCTCCACATGTACATCCTCGCCCGCTTCATTCTTGTCATCATAAATCCCTCCGTATAAATCCGGGAAAAACAAGCAAGGAATGCCCTGCTCTCGCAATAAAATCAACGCATAGGCCAATGGCCTGAACCAAAATTCTACATACGATTCCAGGGCTTGTAAAGGTTGCGAATCGTGATTATCGACAAAAGTAACCGCCAGCTCAGGTTTAACCTGAACCAGTGTACCCTCAAAAATTGCACTCATGTCGAATTCACCGCCGGCTTTGCTGGCCAGGAAAAAATTGTGGTGTAAAAGTGAATCAAAAATCTGCGTGCGGCCTCCTGTAGTTTCGATATAAGCCAGCTGACCTTCAATATCTTCAACATTCCAGTCTTCGGCTACGATAAAGAATTCGCGACTATATTTATGATTCAGGTGGTCAATCCATTCGATAATGAAATCGGGGTTAATGTGCTTAACTGCATCCAGCCTGAAACCGTCTATTCCTGTGGTTTCTACCACCCATTCGCCCCAGTATTTCAACTCTTCAATCACTGCTCGGTTGCGGTAATCAATATCGTTAAACATTAGGTAATCGTAATTACCAAATTCGGTTGAGGGCACCTCTTCGAAGCCTTCCCCGTAGGTATTTTGAATTGAATAAATAGCTGTTTCCTGCAGGTCTTCCGCCCAATCTACCCCGCTAAAACATTCTTGGGTCCAGATAAATTCCGAGTATTTACCCTGGCGGCCGGGAAAAGTAAACTTTGTCCAGGCTTCAATTTCAAAAACATCGCTGGTAAATTCGTTCCGGTTATCAGGGTTAACCCTGCGCACGGCTATTTTCTCCAGCTCATCGCCCCCAGCTTTATGGTTAAATACCACGTCGGCCAAAGCCGCAATTCCTTCTTTGTGCAGGGCTTCAATGGCTTGTACATATTCGTCTTTCGATCCATATTTCGTCGGCAAGCTGCCTTTCTGGTCAAACTCACCCAAATCAAACAAATCGTAAACGGCGTAGCCTACATCGTAAGCCGCATTGTGCGATTTGTAGGCAGGCGGCAACCACACTGAGGTAACACCAAGCGACTTTAAATGACTGGCTTCTTTGGCCACTTTAGTCCATAATTTTTGTTCTTCGTTATAATACCAATGGAAAAATTGGATCAGGGTCTGGTTCTGCATTAATTGGATTTTAGATTACATAACATGTTTAATATGCAATTGTTTTTTTTTAGATTTACAGGAATAACCCTGTACGCTTTTTCTGCTGTTTGCGCAGATCACCGCAGAAAAACAAAACAATCACTCTGCGCGCTAGTCTGTTTCATCTGCGGGAAAAATCTTACCCATAATTTTCCTGCTGGTTGCAGAGATTTCCATGGAAATAGCATAGCTGCCCGTTTTAAATACAACTTTAACAACAATTTCCTTATTTTTGCGGGCAAATGAGCTTAAAAAAGAAATTTGCCAGAGAGAGTTTTACCATCATGAACGAGTTGGTATTGCCGAACGATACCAATACGCTAAACAATCTGATGGGTGGTCGCCTGCTCCACTGGATGGATATTGCAGCGGCAATTTCAGCGCAAAAGCACTGCAACCGCATTGTGGTAACCGCATCGGTTGATAATGTTTCTTTTAAGCAACCCATTAAACTCGGCGACGTAATTACTATTGAAGCCAAGGTTACTCGCGCCTTTAATACTTCGGTAGAGGTTCGTTTAGATGTTTGGGCAGAGAACATTCCCAGTGGTGCACGCCAGAAAAGCAATGAGGCCTATTACACCTTTGTAGCCGTAGATCAGAGTGCACGTACCATTCCTGTACCCGAGCTTATACCCGAAACACCTGAGGAAAAAGACCTGTATGATGGTGCCCTGCGCCGTCGCCAGTTACGTCTGGTTTTAGGTGGTAAAATGGATCCTGATGATGCCAGCGAACTGAAGGCACTTTTCTTTAAAGCCTAATTTTTACACTAAAACTTCTTGGTAGTTAAACGGTTTGTTTTATTTTAGCAGCTTACCCTGCGCTGAAAAATATGACAACCTATACCATACTTATTATTTTAAGCGGATTGGTGATCTTCTCCTATCTGTTTGATCTGGTGGCCAGTAAAACCAAAGTACCATCGGTTTTATTGTTACTTTTATTAGGCATAGGCCTGCGGTTTCTGGTCGATTATCTCCAGATCCATACCTTCAATTTTCTGTCTATTTTACCTATGCTGGGTACTGTTGGGCTAATTCTGATTGTTTTCGAGGGTTCGCTCGAGCTGAAATACGACCAGCATAAAAACAAGGTCATCCGTACCGCTTTATTATCGGCGCTAAGCGTTTTACTCGGTTCCATTGCTGTTATTACCGCTATTATTTATCAAATCACACATCAGGATTTATACACCTGCATGGCCAATGCCATTCCTTTTAGCGTAATTAGTTCTGCCATTGCCATCCCTTCGGCAGCGGCACTGGGCAATAAAGACCGCGAGTTTGTAATTTACGAATCTTCCTTTTCCGATATCCTGGGGTTATTATCTTTAACTTTGCCATTACCAACCATGGTTTTAGTACTTCGGCAGTGATTGGCCTCGGCTTAAGCACTTTTTTAATTGTACTGCTCTCGGCCATTGCCTGCGTGGTATTGCTTTATATCATGGGCAGGCTTGTACACCACATTAAATTCTTTTTAATTATTGCCATACTCATACTCGTTTACGCCATAGGTCAGTCGTACCATTTATCTTCGCTGGTGCTCATATTAAGTACCGGTTTATTCCTCAACAATGCCGATACCATCAGGAATGCCTGGTTCAGGAGTGTGTTTTTGTATAAAAATCTGTCAGCAGATTTATCTCAGCTTTACCAACTCTCTGCCGAGAGTGCTTTCATTTTACGCACCTTCTTTTTTGTGATATTTGGATTTACCATGAACCTGAACGAGCTGAACAACCAGAATGTACTAGCCAACGGATTTTTCATCCTGCTCGCTATTTATCTCATCAGGTTAGTGTTTCTAAAAGTATTTAAAAAAGAAAGCCTGAGTCCCATTTTATACATTGCTCCGCGTGGTTTAATCAGTATATTGCTGTATTTGCACCTACCTGATAGCCTGAAAATACCCGGAGTAGGCACGCCGTTTTTATTCCTGGTGGTATTGGGCTCCAGTATCATAATGACGTTGGGCATTACCCTCAGCAAAAGAAAAACAGCCGAAATACCTAAGGTCTAAAGCTGCCTGAAATGGCTTTGAGCTGTTGCAGCTCGGCCAAAGTGTTGGGGTTGGCCTGGTAATAAATAGAATAATAACTCAGCTCGTTTACCTGCTTGGGGGCTTTATCACTGAACTTAAAACGTGCAACATTAGGGTTAATGGCATGAATAGGCAAAGCAATGGCATTGCCCAATGCAGTAAAAATAACCGAAAATACAGTGGCCGATACATCTTCCTTAAAAGTTGGTTCTTCTTTGCCCCATTTATCTACCATTTTACCACTGGCATCCATTTTATATTCTTCAGCGCGGTCTTCACCAATTTTAATTAAACTAAATCCTTCATAGCCTTTTTTGACCGTCCTGATTTGCACCGTTTTAATTTCATTAAGCAGCACCGGAATAAGCGTACCTTCATGATTTAAAACCACCTTTACCGAATCTACCCTTTGTAAAATACCTTTGTACTTAACATTTTCGGTTTTAACAATGGCGATATAGGGTTTAATGCTTTGACCCATAGCCAGAGTAGCGGTAAGCAAAAGAGAGAGGGTAAAAAAGATGGTTTTCATATGAAAGCGTTAAGATTGCTCAAGATAGTAAGATCTCATGTAAAAGCGTAATGCACGGAGCATGGCCTCAGGCGCTTAGCGTTAGGCTTTAGTTCAGTAACTGCCAACTAAAAACTCCAAACTTAGAACTGCCACCTCCAAACTGAAAAGTCCCCTCTGCAAACTGCCTAGCTTCCCATCTCCAGGATCTTATCAAACTCGGCAGCTTTTAAAGGCATAACCGAAAGACGGCCCTGGCGCACCAGCGAAATATCAACCAAACTTGGTTCGGCTTTGATCTGCTCTAACGAAACCGGTTTTTTTAAGCTTTCAACAGGCGATAAATCAACCACCACCCAGTTGGTATCATCGGTTGTAGGGTCCTGATAAAACTCTTTTACTACTTTGGCAATACCCACTACGTTTTTACCCTCGTTACTGTGGTAAAAAAGTACTAAATCGCCTTCCTGCATTGCTTTGAGGTTATTCCGGGCCTGGTAATTGCGCACACCATCCCAAAAGGTGCGGCCATCTTCATTAAATTTCTCCCAGCTGTATTTAAAAGGTTCTGATTTCACTAACCAATGATTCATGTATTGTATTGTTTAAAGGGCTTTAAAGACATATTATTAGTTCTATTTTCGGATTGGCGACAAAAGTGGCGACAAAAGCAAATTATGAAACAGTCAAAACAATCCCAATTGATACACATTTGGGAAGATTATGAGTTCTATCTAAGCATTCCGAAAACATTTACTGGCTCTAATAAGCCCTATGTTTATTTCTATTATTTAGACTCCAAAACTAAGAAAAGGGAATGGATTAGGAAATAATTATCGAAAGAAGGCAAGATAAAGATCCGTTGCAATGTTGTGCTTTTTTATTATACTTGAATTCTAAGTTAACGCTAATGGAAATCACAGGTTACACAGTAGGCGAGGTTTTAGGTACTACCGCGGTTACAGGCACATTTATATATTTCATAATTAAAGGTTTTATCAATCCAAAAGCTGATTGGCTTACCATTTATACCATCACCTTTATTGCAATGTTTCTTCTATGGTATCTCAGCAGCCCAGTAGCTTTATACGATAATATATTATTTAATGCTTTTAATGCAATACTCTTTTTAAGCGGTATTGCCGGATGTGTAAAATACTATTGGCAGATGTGGAAGAGAAAAAAACAAGCGCAACCGTAAAACAAACTTCTTTTGTAATTGAATTTCGTCAATTCCACAGTTATTACAGAATACTATTTCCCTATACTCTTAATATTTGGAATTGCTGAACCCCATTAACTTCTATGAAGCTGACAAAAAACACGGCCTACCTGCTATCAAACTGCTATAGTACCATAGCATCTTAAATCCATTCCACTCACTAAAACTGTGGCGCAATACATAAAGTACTTAATCTTCGGGTTGTTTAGTCCTAAAAGCTCTACAAAGCCAGATAATAAAAGCAATTATAAAGATATAACCAAACGATCGTTCTAATATGTAACTGAAGCCTTGCTTTTCTTCCACTTGACGATTGATCGTTTCTTGTTTCAAATCAGTTTTCTTTCCGATAATCGAAAATGAATTGAAGAATAATTCTCGTTCTGCTTGGGTTTGGAGTTTATTTTTTGCAGACGTCATAAAATCTATGCTAATCACAATGCCATTGATAAATATCGCCCGCTTAAATTTTAAATCGGGAAGACTTGGGGTTGACCCCAAATAAACCATTTCTATACCCTCAAGCCCGTTTACGATAAATGTCCTTTTGCTGATTAATTTAGCCTTATCACCTTTCAATGTGCTTTCCTCTAAGCCTCTATAAAAATCCTTTAAATTTTCAGCTTTTAAGTAAAAGCCGTCTAATTTAGTCATGTCCTTCATAGCAACAAGGTATTCAGCATCATCATTAGAGTACCTGTAAGTTTTAACACCTAGAGTATCGAAGGTTATTGGAAGTGACGGAAAGTCAATGGTCGCGAATTTCGTTAAAGCAATTTTATGTGTGCTTTGTGCTTTAGTTAGAGTCGATGATATGATAATCAAAGCGACTAGATACAATTTATACATCTTTGGGAGCATTACAATCCAAATATGCAGATAATCATTGACATCCTAAAGCCATTCCTCTCTCCAAAACTGTGGCTTAAGCGGAGAAAGGAATGGTTTAGTCTTTAAATCAGTGATTTGGCAACAATCAGCTTTCTTTTAAGCTTCTGCTGTTACTTTTAGCCAGTAATTCTTAGCTCAGGGCACTGCAAATCCGATTAGGGAGATCGGTACTACGCCATGTCTAATGCCACTTAAAACACACGCCATTCACTACGTTTCTGTCATGGTTTTAATTTTGGCAAAGCGGATGGCTTCGTGAAAGCTCACTTACATTTATCTAGGATTTGCTTCGCTTGCATCCTGGATAAATCTAACCGCTTTCCTAGTTCAGCGTACCTGCGTGGTCACTCAGGCTTCAGCTTGTCATGATTATTGAGGACTTACCATACATGAATTTAAAATTCAATAATCTCGCCAAAGCATCGTGTTTTATTACATAAAACATATCGTTGCATCGTTCTGCGAACTTTACTGCAACGACCCTCGTTCCATACGCATGTCGGTACGCAAATTATCATTCCAAATCATTATGTTTACATATCTAATAATAAAACTCTCATAATGAAAATAGAATCAATACGCATTGAGAACTTTCGTTCTTTTAAAGACCAAACAATAACTCTAGATGATTATACATGTTTCGTCGGGCCTAATGGGGCTGGCAAATCAACTGTGTTTAATGCATTAAACATCTTCTTCAGGCAATCAAAAGATAGCAGGACGGATCTAAGCAAACTTGTGGATAGTGATTTTCATCATAAGAACACAAATAATGAAATCAAGATCACAGTTACCTTTACTGAACTTTCAGATCAAGCTAAAGCAGATTTAAGCAACTATGTTCGACATGACAAATTAATTGTATCCGCTGTCGCAGTATATGATCCACAAACGCAAAGGGCGGAGATAAAACAGTATGGCAATAGACTTGCCATGGAGGATTTTAAACCCTTCTTCGATGCTTTGAAAGCCGGGGCAAGCGTTTCAGATCTTCAAGCAATATACTTACAGTTAAAAGAAAAGTATGCTGATTTACCAAAGCCTGGAACAAAAACAGCAATGACCCAGAGTCTAAATGATTTTGAAAATGCTAATTCAAAGTTATGTGTCTTGATACCAAGTGAAGACCAATTTTATGGAATTACCAAAGGGAGTAACAAACTTGCTCCTTATATTCAATGGGTATTTGTTTCTGCATCCAAAGATGCCTCAGATGAAGGGGAAGAATCTAAGACCAGCGCATTAGGTCAACTGCTTGCAAGAACTGTAAGATCTAAAGTTAATTTCAATGAAAGGCTCACGGAAATGCGTTTAGCCGCCAAAGCACATTACCAGCAAATGCTAGAGAATGAGCAAGGGGCTCTTAATGAAATTTCAGCTTCATTACAGAAAAGACTTGCAGCTTGGTCACATCCAAATATTACAGCCAAGGTACTTTGGAAGGAAGATCAAGAGAAATCAATTAGAATTGACGAGCCATATGCTTTCATAAAAATTGGAGAACGTGGTTTCGAAGCAGAATTGGCTAGATTTGGTCATGGTCTGCAACGATCCTATATGCTTGCCTTATTACAAGAGTTGGCACTTATAGATGACACTTCAGCTCCTACCTTAATTATGGGAATTGAAGAACCAGAATTATATCAGCATCCACCGCAGGCAAGATATCTAGCCGAGACCTTAATTGAATTATCAGGAAAAGATTCACAGCTTCTAGTTTGTACGCACAATCCATTATTTATCCCCGGAGAGAACTTTGATAAGATTAGAATTGTTCGTGAAAATGGAAACCCT
This sequence comes from Pedobacter sp. HDW13, assembly GCF_011303555.1. NCBI lineage: Bacteria > Pseudomonadati > Bacteroidota > Sphingobacteriia > Sphingobacteriales > Sphingobacteriaceae > Pedobacter > Pedobacter sp. HDW13. Next base: position 706,679 of record NZ_CP049868.1, read on the forward strand.
AGTTTCACAGTAATATCATCATTAGCTTATACTAAGCTTGCAGAGGAATTGGAAAGTGTTGGGGAAAAACTAAATAAAGAAATGGGGATGGTTGCAAAGCTATATCCGTCACTGAATCCAGTCATGAACGAGATGTTCTTTTGTAAAGTATTGGTATTAGTTGAAGGATATGAAGATATAGCATATCTAACAACCTACTTAATTCTTACTGGACGACTGAATGACTTTCGTAAATATGGATGCCATATTGTTCCTGTTGAAGGAAAAAATAATTTGATTAAACCTCTAACCATGGCAAAACTTCTTAGCATACCTGCATTCGTGATATTTGATGCTGACACTGACAAAGACCAAATTGAGGAAGAAGCGCGCAGAACCAATGAGGTTAGGCTACATAAAAAAGAAAACAAAACAATCTTAGCTATACAGGGTGTATATGATAACAATGAGTGGCCAGATGATCATTTGTTTATGCAAAATACAGTCTGTTGGAAAACAAATATAACCAACACCATAAGAGAGGAGATTGGGGATGACTGGAAGGAACACTGGAATCAAGCGTGTGCATTTTACGGTAATGCAGCTGGTCTTCATAAAAATCCACTAGCAGTTGCTAGGTGTTTAGAAAGTTCATGGATTAAGGGGCTTAAATCAAAATCTCTTGAAAGATTAGTTGACGTGGTTATAGAATTTGCAAAAAGAGGTAACGAATAATGTATCACAACTGATTTAAATTATATTCTCAACTAATGGACATTAGGTTGGGTTCGAACCAACAACCTCTTAAATCAGCTTTATTTAAGTGTTCTACCCGTTGAACTACTAATGCCATTGGCTGTCACTCTATAATATTCTAGGTAACCAGAGTGCCCGACCTTTAGAAGGATCCTCCTTTTCAACCAATTCAAAGGTAATCAATGTTTTGATTTGGCAAACACTTGAAGAGTTTATAGAGCTTGAAAGGAGAATATCCGGTGGAGATCCAAAACGATTGGAACGTTTACAGATAAAAGATCCTATAGAGGGAATTAATGCAGCTTATGAACAATTACAGTCATTAAAGGAAGGATGGAGGTTTTTGTTAAAAGGGTGATTGAATATTATAGAACTTGTAAATAGCATTATAAAGCGATTTTGATTCTTATATTTGTTTTATATCATAATTAATATGCTTCAATCAACAGAACTCAAAAACAAACTCGCTCATACAATCGCCGAATTCAAAAGTGCACAACCATTCACTCAAGAAGTGAAACAGCAAATTGATGATAAATTCAGATTAGAATTTAACTTCAATTCCAACCATCTTGAGGGCAATACATTAACCTACACAGAAACAGAACTATTACTTCGTTTTGACAGAACCGAAGGCAATCATGAATTTAGGGAATACGAAGAAATGCAAGCACATGATGTTGCATATCTTATGATTGAAACTGAAGCTCAAGACAAGGAACGCCCTTTAACAGAAAACTTAGTTAGAACACTAAATCAAACATTGTTGGTTAAGCCCTATTGGAAAGATGCCAGAACACAAGGTGGGGATTCTACCCGCAAACAGATTATCCCCGGAGAATATAAGTCAACTCCTAACTCGGTTATACTTACTAACGGAACAATTTTTCATTATACCGCACCCGCAGATGTACCTAATGAAATGAATAAGCTTATTACTTGGTATAATGATAATGAAGAACTTGAAGACCCGATAACCTTAGCAGCCACTTTACATTATAAGTTTGTTAGGATTCATCCATTCGATGATGGAAACGGGAGGACCGCACGCTTACTCATGAATTATGTTTTGCTTAGATCTGGTCTTCCGGTTGTGATCATTAAAGCTGAAGAAAAGAAAGATTATCTCTCAGCTCTAAATAAGGCAGATTCAGGCGATATCCAATATTTTGTCGATTACATCGCCAATCAGCTACTTTGGAGCATCAATATCCAATTAAAAGCATCAAGAGGAGAAACAATAGAGGAAGAGGATGATGTTGAGAAAGAGCTTTCTATCTTACGACGAAAACTTGCTTCTTTACCAGATGAGTTTGATCAGGAAAAGAGCAAGGCTACAATACTTGAAATGGTCAATAAAAGTATATTTCCGTTATTCGACAGTGCAAGTGAATTGGTTGATAGCATTTCTGATTTATTCGTGAGTACAAGCTTTTACTTATTTGCATATTATCCAGAATCAAGCGACAAGTTGGAGCCTCATACTGTCCAAAGAACGGCAAGCGAGGATTTCTTGAAGAAATTAATTGATACGCAACCTAAGCTTGCCAAATTTAGTTTCTGGTTTAGATTTAATGCGTTAAAGAAGGCAACTACATCAATTGACTTCAAACATGAAATTAACGTAACTCTAGAGAGATATCACTATAGAATAACATTAGAAGATACAAAGTTAGAGACAAGATTGCCTTATGGAAGAGTTATTTCAAACAGTGATATTAATATGCTAATTAAAGGCCTTAAGAAAGAAATAATACAGGAGGTTAAAAATGCCATTAACATTGATTAACTACAATAGAAATTGATTAAATCAAGTGCAAATTTAAGCTTCTAATCTCCTCACCCTTCGAGAAATTTGATATATATGTTACCTCAGCGATGATATATCGCTTTAAAATGAAAAGGCTAGGCTCCGTCTCACTAAATATGAGTATTTTACGGTTTACCGTATGGTAACTAACCTTTAACTATATACATTAGTAACAAATTAACCTTTCATAATGAAGAGAACTCCCTTAATATCGATAGCTGTACTATTAATGGTCGCGCTATTAACGTTTACATCCTGTAATCATAAAGAAAAACCCTTACATATCCTTACAACAAAGGTTGTTGGAATGGATGAAAAACAGATAAGAAAAGACACCACTACTACTGTCGAATCAGAATACTTTGAAGTCAAACTATCATCTGTTAGCAATGGGGAATTTTATGTTGCAGGCAAACAACTTCTAAAGCCTCAAATTGGCAAAGAATATAAGACGGAGTTCTTTAAAGTCATTGATGAACAAGGTAAAGAACTTGAATTTAAGACCCCTACTGATTTCCTAAACTTTATGAGCAAAGCAGGCTATGAATTAAAAGAACAGGAAAAGCAGAAGTTTGGTATTGATTACACTTTTAAGAAGAAGCCCTAATATATCTTTTAAACGTTAAATTAATCAGCGATGAATGCTTTATCGGGTTCAATATTCGGAGCAATCCTAGGCTTCATATCCTCTTTTGGATTTATGGCAATGAACATCAAGAAGAGCCAACGATCGCAGTTATTTCCAATAATAGCAGTAATTACTACAGTATTCGGAGCTGTTGGCGGTGGCCGTATTGGCTACAACCTCGATAAATCAGATAAGATCGCCAGAAGTTTGGGTTTAGATAACATAAAACACACTCACTATAAAGTTGGCCGACTTTGGGAATCCCAATCAACATGGAATGATGTTAAAGGGGCTCGCCATATGGTTACAACCTTAAAGCGCAACAATAATATAGTTTCCCTTTACAATGGTGGCGTAATATCCACACATGGCACTTCCGCATCATCAGTCAATATTACTAGATACCATAATGAGGCAAGGAACATTACATTTGCGAAGCTAAAGGAAAGGGTTGGAGATGGTTATATTAAATACTTAAGCAAGTGATATTGATGGCATCTGAACCGAATTTAACAAGTTTAAGAGTTTCTGTAAGATATAACTATAAAACCATAATTACATATATTAGAGATAACTTTATCCGAAGAGATAACAAGGGAAAAGCGATTAGGACAGATGAATTGCCCATATGTTACTTTTGTGGTTCAAACCATGGTTTAACCAAAGAACATATTATACCTCGTTGGGTATTTAACAAAGACAATGAGTTAAGCTTTGATATAACATTAAATGGTCATCTACAAACTTATAACAGATCAACAATAAGAGCATGTGCTAAGTGCAACTCGGAATTGTTAAACTCACTGGAAAAGCACATTCAGCTAATCTTAAAGTATTTCAAAGATAATGGCAGACTATTGATGAGGGATGATTCCTCAAATATAATTCGATGGCTAGAGATCATAGATTATAAGTTTCATATCATGAATATTACTATGAAATTCTTAAGCCCAATGAATGGTAAACATATTCCATATCTTGCTGATTTTCCTTTATCTATGTTACTTCAGAACAAAAACAGTTCTCCAAGTAAAGTTACTAATGAAATCAGAAAAACTTTGTTAAGACTAAGTATTAGAACAAAGGATAATCAAGTCAATTCATTAGTTGTATTTAAGACGAGTAATGACAATAACCACTTCTTTCACAACTTAAATGAATTTATCTTTCTGGAGATAGCACAATTCAGCATAGCTTTATTCTATTTTTATGAAAGATCTTTTCAAACGATAGAAGAGGCAAGAGATGAAGCAATGTTAATTATCAGGCGGCTATACTAGACATTATTAAATAATTATATTTGGCTATAACTAAATAACACCTCATGATTAAAAAGTATTTACTTGACGCTACTGCTACACTTCCTAATGGAGAATTAGTTGTCGGCCCCATAGTAACAGCTAATGACACAGAATACCTATTCGTAAATAAGTATAGTGATTTAGACTTCTATTTAACAATGCAAAAGAACCAGAATGGATGGTATCAAAGTGGAGGACCCAATATAATCCATCCTCAATCAATGGTGGACGAATTAGGTCTACAGATAGACAAATTTCTTATTGAGAATCCAGCTCTGAGTAAAACAAACCTTAAGGATAATAATGACTAAGCGACTACCTTCTGAGTTTGCTATAAACATGTATCTAGAGAAGATGATGATTCTACAGCAAACAGATCTTCATATGGTGGGCGATCTGAATTACTTTGACGAGCAAGATCCTTGTCATTTGTATTTTATTGGCAAGAGGCCTAGGGTTACAGTCGTACCTGATAAGTTTAAGCATGACGAGAGTTTGTTATATATAACGTTTAAGATTCAGAAGCAGAATTCATTTGAAGAGGTGGAATTGAAATTAGGCCATAAGTTTAAGGATAAAGAATTGACGATTGAAAGCAAATATCCATTCAATATATTCGACATCATGGTTGATGGTGTTCAGAATTATCACATCAAAGCTTCTACGTTGATCCAGAAGGCTAGTACTGGCATAGATACAGAATTCCTAGATTTCGATGTGTTATATGTCGGTCAATCCTATGGTGTGGATGGAGCAAGAACTGCGCCTGACAGATTAGTGAATCATTCTACTCTGCAGGGGATTTATGCAGAAGCAATGATAAACAATCCTGATTATGAAGTTTGGTTAGCCCTAGCTTCATTCAGGCAATTGAATTTGATGATGTTTGATGGACGAACTAAGTTCAGCAACGAAGAAAGAAAGGCCGATAAAAAGAGGTTTAAGAAAGTTTTCAATAAGATACAAAATGTTGGTCTTAATGAACAACAAGTCATCAATTTTACAGAGGCTGCTTTAATAAAGTATTTTCAACCACCCTATAATAAGATATATAAGGATTCATTCCCTAATCCAGCCCACAAGACATACGCTGAATGCTATGAATTAGATATTAACTCTGTTTGTATTGAGATGCAAACCGACGATCTTGTCAATTGCAGTTTCTTTTCCGACACAGTTAAAAGAGCCCCTTGGAACATGGAAAGTTTCTTTCTCCATTCTTCAGCTGATCGGAAAAGCATGTTCGACTTTATATAGAAATTAACCATTACTCAAATTCAGGCCTATAATCTCATCACACCTAAGGGAATCCGCCATAAACTTACAAAGCAAACACTATCCACTTAATGCATTGCTCTTTATGTAATGTCTAAAATTTAACTAACATGAAAAGTATATTCATCTTTCTAACTCTTGGTTTGTTATCAATTGCAGCTAGCGCTCAAAGCACATCGGAACCGCCTGTACAAAATATTTCACCAGACAGCACTGTCGTGTATCGACTCTTTTCCACTAGGAACATGTATACATTTATAAAACTGAACACTAGAAATGGCCAAATGTGGCAAGTTCAATGGGGCACAGAGAGCAAGTATAGATTTGAAAGTACACTTTCGGATGTCTCTCAGGTAAGTCCTGCCGAAGAGAAAAATGGCAGATTCTTCCTCTATCCTACTACGAACACATATAACTTTATTTTGCTTGACCAAGTAAATGGTAAGTCGTGGCAAGTACAGTGGGGAAAAGAAGGAGAAAAAATGGTTCTTCGTATAAATTAGAGTGTTTTACAGATCATGCGAGATGGTACACATAATTATTAATCATTACACAAATTTAAGCTTGTAATCTCAACACGCCTAAAGGAACTACGGCATAAACGCTCCAATGGCCACCACACAACCAATTTATTCCGTTCCTCCTTTGCTTAGTTGCGATTAAAGCTTGCCATCGTACCATAATTAATAAATCATATGGTACAAGAACAAACCTCATTTAGAGTGACTGAAGTTGAAGTAAGCTACAGATCAAACTACAACATTACGGAACGACCAAAAATTAACAGTTCAAAGGATGCTTACCAAATATTGATGCAACATTGGCAATTAGGCAGAATCGAGCTGTTAGAGGAATTTAAGGTGATTTTACTGAATACCAGTAACCGCGTATTAGGAATAGTCGATATTTCGGTTGGTGGAGTGGCTGGAACGTTGGCTGATCCTAAAATCATCTTTGCGATTGCGTTAAAGACGAATAGCAGCAAATTAATACTGGCTCACAACCATCCGAGTGGAGGATTGATACCAAGTGAAGCTGATAAACGGTTAACTCAGAAATTGAAAGAAGGAGGAAAGCTACTTGATATTGAGGTCTCTGACCATTTGATTATTACAAATCATGGCTATTACAGTTTTGCTGATGATAACGAGATTTAACTAACTTAGCGACAAATAACAAATTATTAACTCCGCTACGCTTGTCGATAAGCGTGTTCCAAGTTCTTTAAACGAATATATACTGAATCATTTTGAGCCACAAATTGGCGACAAAACAGCCGACAAAATGAGCTAAAAGAGGCGATTTTAGGGCAAAATCAGTGGAAATTAGAAGCAGAAATACGCTTGAACCAAATCTTAAAACGGTTCAAAAACAGCGCACAACATCCCAAAAGGTGCGGCCATCCGCATTAAATTTCTCCCAGCTGTATTTAAAGGGTTCTGATTTCACTAACCAATGATTCATTATTTTCTATTTTTAAAGGGCTTAAACGGTACCGATAAGCAGTTTGTGTATTGTTATTGTTTAAACTTCAAAACTAAGAAAAGGGAATGGAATAGGAAGAATGAGTAAAATATAAAAAGATTTAGATGATGATTTAATTAAGCGGCTAAGCCAGAAACCTAAAGGCAAGCATTAATTTAGTTCTCCAACGCCTCATTTCGGCCTGTAAACCGATGGGATGCTTTTTCTAGCCTACCGGATCTTCATCCCGATGGTTTTACTTTCATTTTTTGTTATTTAAGTAGACTCACTTATTTTTTTAATCAATAGTGCCCATAGATATTGTACCATCTTGTCAGATTCGGCAGTTATAACCATGACCCGCCCTGCGGCTGTACAAGCAGCCTCTTATATTTTCAACAGTAGTATGCATTTTTATTTCTTCTCTAACATGAAGTCCGCCATTGCAACGCCTAGTTTAATCGGCTTGTGAGGATATTGCTATCTCACCCTACGGTTCTGCAAAAAACCTCTTAATATCTTACTCAACAATCATCTGGATGCCTGCCATTTCTGCCTTATAGTTGATTTTGTCCTTAAGGCTATAATAGCTCCAGTTCTGCAACAGGTAATGATCTTCTTTCGCTATTTCCTCTTTTTCCTGCTGGTTAATCAGTAATAATGTTGCCGCCCGGTGTTTCACACAGAAATCGATCAGCATCCGGCTGTAGACATGTAGTTTATACTCCACATACCGTTTTTCCATATTGCGGTAATCTTCAACGCTTTTCATTTTCCGCTTCCTGCCATGGCCGCCACGGTTAAAAGTTACGGCTTTTTTGCCCCTGTTTACCGCCGACTGTATTGCTAGCCTCCTATATAGGAATTCTTCCCTGTTTCCAATTGCATGCTCGTGCCTACCGATCTTAACCGTTACCGGGTGCTCTATTGAAAGTGAGGCTTCGGCAATGATCATGGGATCAAGTACATGTTGTTCTTTTTCGATCGCTATAGCAGCTAGCAAAAATACCTTACCCTTATCGAGCTGAATGTGGCTGGCGCGGAGTTTCAATGTACCGCCCAAGATCCTTTCCAGCATGATCTTTTTGTCCGACCTGTCTTTTCCAAGATAAGTTCTAAAGGGAATCTGAAAAAGCCTGAAGGTAAAATTCCTGTGGTCAGAAGTTTTGGCCAGTTTGGAAATTACCTCTGCCCCAAAAGGCAGTGGGATATTGCGTTTGTAGTTCCTCAATGACTTTTCTCCTTTCCAATAAGCATCCTTCTCTTTGTTGAAAGAGGATATTAAAGTATTGTTGAGGTTACTTAGGATATTGGTAGGAATCTGCCCCTTGAAATGATTGGAAAGCAGTTTGTAGGTAGTATTCTGGCGTGAGGAATTCAGTATCCCGTTCGCTTCCTTTTTCTCATCGGCTATTTTCAGCTTGATCTCCTCGGTCAGGTAAAAGAAATCCTTTACCTGTTCCTGCACAAAATGGTGGCTCATGATCATATTGGCAGCACGGAAACAAATGCGTTGCCAGTCGTATAGCTGATCCTTCGCAGCTCTGATCACTTCTTTATCGTCCGAGTCAATCAGTAGCTGGATTTTACGGGTGACAATCATCGTTTCTTTTTCCATGGCATTAATTTTTTATCCTTTTTACTTTGGTATAGGCTAGCACAAAAGCTCTTTTGATATGCTCCTGGCTTAAATTCAATGCTCTGGCGATCTCTTCAAAACTGTACTGGAGTTCATACCGCATGTGCAGAATACGGGATTGTTCCTCACAGAGATCGCCCTCAAATTTGAATTTCTTGGCTTTTCCGGTAGACTCAAGTTTTTGTGAGCTGGTCAGAATTGATTTTAATGTTTCCAGTGTTTTTTCCACGGTTCGGGCCACCTGATAATCCGAAATGCCACCAATATGCCAGGCAATGCGTTCATAGTTGAAATTATATTTAAGGCATAGCTGAATAAACAGCTGCTGGTTTTCGTTAAGGTTAGGCATGACCGCCTCGACTTGCCGCCATTTTAGCTTTAAGCGTTCATCCAATTCTTCCTGATATATTACATCTTCGGGATCCGGTTCAGTCTCCGGATCGTAGCCTCCGATGAACTCCTGATAGTTTTCGATCTCGTCGAGTTTGAGCATATTCCGTTGAAAATTGTGGCTGGAGATCTTATAGTAAGCTTTGCAGGCCTTTAGGGTGGTGCTATGGAGAAAGCTTTTAAGGTGGTTCGGACAGGTTATACTATTTCTGATGAGCCAAAGACGAAGAAAAGCTTCGCTAACGATACAGTCCGCGTTAACGTCATCTTTGATGTACCTTCTCCTTTGATAAAATAACGAAGGATAGAGCTGATTATAAAAGTATTCAAGGCCTCTTTCATCACCACTGCTGAATTTGTTGAAATAAAAACTCTTCTCGTTTATGTTATATGTGGTTTCTGCTCTCATAAATCAGTGTTTATGTTCTGATTCAAATTATTATTAAGATAATGGGGGCGAAATAAAGCAAAAACCAGCCCTTCCGCGTTAATATCTGCGGATATGGTAAACCATATTTGTTATTAGAAAAAAGATACTTACCTTGGGATTGCGAAAAACCATTGTGCTGCACCTTTGCCTAATTAGCAATAAAGGGCTGGTAACAAGCTAAATTAACCTGCTGGGCTTTGTGCGCTCTCTTCACACTAGCCTCTGCTTTTTTGGGCTATATTTTAACTTGGAATTCTGGCACGTATTACGATGGAGAACAAATAACGTTCTTTAATAATAGTTGTAGGGAATAATTACGAATCACTTCCTGGAGGTGAATGATTTTGATGGCGCTTAATTTTTTCGTTTTCATAACCGGTTAATTTTTATGTAAAACGATGTAAACTCTACAAAGCAGAAGGCAAACCAGATTGGTATCAACCAATAGGGCGAAACTCAATGCTTTTGAAAGAGGTACCGTCAAGAACCACTTAAGCCAAGGCTTAAGTTCCACAAAAGACTGACATGAGTTGCGCCCTATTGAATATGATATCACGAAGATAACAAAACTCAATAGATACGGCGAACTCACGATCGGCTCATGTGGAAAGTTTGACGGTTTTCTTTCATGAGAGACATCGTAAAAAGCAAGATATAATCCTTACTCTATTTGTCGCTATTAAACTAATTATTAAACAAATATAAATATTACTTGACTATTATGCAAGTTTTTATCAAGATAAAATGTCTAAGAAAATAAATGATATAGCAAAAGCCATTAAGGATTCGCCTCTTCAAGTTGCTGCGTTGGCATTATATCTAGATGTTGATGATACAACAATAAGCAAATGGAATTCAAATATTGCCCAGCCTAGTTTAAAACGACTAAACGAAGTTGGTGAAATTTTAGAAATTGATAATAAAGAGCTACTTATTTCACAGCCAAGAAAACAAACAGGGCTTGCTGGAGCGCTACAAGTCGAATATAAAAGATTATTATCTATTGGATTGACCAAAAAAATAATAATAAAGGAGGATAATGGCGGCCATAAAGAGGTTAATAATCCGGAAATGGTAAAAAAACTGAGGGAGTTTGCTTCTAAATATGAAAATAATGCTAAACCATAAGCAATTTTATTTCATCATATACCAATTGCAAGAAGGATAGATAATCAACAAGCTCATATTAAAAATTAACCGTAACTAATTTAAGCTGTAACTTTTCATGACTAAGCCAATAATATTTGGAGAGATAAAAGGTATCGCAGAAGGCTATCAATTTGAAGATAGAAGAATTATGATGAAGGATAGTTTCCATAGAAACTGGGCCGGAGGAATAGATGGGACAGGGATAACAGGCATTGCAGCAATAGTACTTTCAGGGGGCTACGCAGATGACAAGGATCTTGGTGATACAATCATTTATACCGGTGCTGGCGGTAACGAAGGTGACAGTAAAAAGCAAACTAAAGACCAAGACTGGAATAACCGAGGCAACGCTGGGCTATTGAAAAAGCATGGAGGAAGGATTACCCGTGAGAGTAATTAGGGGTGCAAACACAAAAGCCCATTTTCTCCAAAACAAGGCTTAGAGATGATTTCAATATCGCTTATATGAATTTCTATAAAAACTTTCATTCCGAACTCGGCCATTATTTCAGGTACCTGTATAACCTACTCCAGTTTACGTTAAAAACCAGAAAACCGACTAATGACCATTTGAATTACATTAACCTCATACAGGCGCAGTTATCCAATAACGAATTGGCCCTGATCTATTACAACGTACTGAGTGATAAAGGACTAAACAGAAACAAAACCTTCAATTCCCATAATCTATTGGATGAATATAATTTCTTCGAAAAAACTAAGCTAAATCTGTCTCCCCTAAAACGTTTCAAACCCCATCTCATAGATCTAAACACCATATTTGATGCTATTTAATCCCGGGGCCTGTACTCTGATCTAAACTTAAAAAATGTAATACCAGTAACTATTGGAGAAAGCCGGATATACAGTTTGGAATGAGATTCGTTACACAATTCATAAAGCTCTAATTACAGTCCCGTTTAATGATATTTGCGGTCTTAATGGTTTCTGTATTAAAATTTTCATTGCGAAACCGGTTCATTTTTGCAATGGCAATATATTTATCCGCATCTTCGCAGTTGCCGATTTTATAACTATAGATCGCTAAATTAAAGCTCAATACATAATACTCAAACTGATCTTGTTTTGATCTTTCAAAACCTTTCTTTAAGATTGCCATAGCCTCGGGATATCTTTTAACTTCCCCGAGTATAGTTCCATAACTGGCATAGGCCTGTAAATAATTGCTATCTAATTGAATTACCTTTTTGAAATGAACGATAGATTCGTCCGTTTTTCCCATGTGACCTTCAATATTGGCCAGCGCATTTAAGACATTAGGATTATTAGGTTCTACTGAATCCGCTTTTAAATAGCAATCCAATGCATTCCCGAAGTCCTGGTTACGTGCGTTGCTGTCACCAAGCCTTGCCAACCTTTTGACCGTTAGCGACTTCATTCCCTTGTATTCATTTCCGATGATCACCCTTTCGTTCTCCTCCTGGCCAGATTGGCCACAGGCGCTTAGGATTGTACAAACCAAGATAATCAAATAGCATTTGAGCCTCATTTATCTACTTTTTATTAATGTTTTTTAGCAAAATTCAGCTTTTTTCTATCCTCGACCTTTACTTGCTTCATTGAATATCCATAAATTGCTTCAACCCCTTATTCACTGCCTCATTGTATTCTTGTTTAAAGGCATAACGAAAACTGTCCTCTGATTTTATTCCGATAAACATAGGCTTTTCATCAGACTCCCATTCTTTAATTAGCAAAGCAACTCGTACAATCTCATCATTGAGTTTCCTAATGAAAAGTCCTGTTATCACATCGTGGCTTTTACAGGCTAGTGTAATACCTTGAATACTCAAACTTTCTTTAACTCCAAATGGAGGAATTAAAGAAAATTTGAATTTTCCGTAGAAATCATAATTCATGACCAGTACATTTTCATCTTCGTATCTGTTATGGTTTAAAGAGACAATTTTTACCGCATCCAAATTATCTTCCCGAACATACAAAAACGAATAAGTGACATTGTCATATCGATGAAATTTACCACCTTCATAATAGACTATATCAAATCCAGCACCCCAGCCGTCAAGTAGATTTTCTTCGCTGCCAAATTCTAAACTGATGTATTTAATGCAAGCTGTCAGCGCCCTAAATATACAATCAGTGCGTCTATCTCCCATGCTTTGGGAATAACCTTCGTTTTCGACAAAATGCTTTACCCATTCAGAAGCGCCACTTCCCGTAGCCAAAATATCCAAATTGGTTTTACTGTGATCCTGGAGCCAATTACCTAAACACACGACCATAAGCTTATTATCTTCCAATTCCGGACCGCCAAGTGCCAAAAGGACAGACACGCTGGAGTATTCCTCGAAATTATCACTAATGTCATCTACAAGGATGAGTAAAGATTGTTTATTGATGTCCCTATGCGTAAAATAATCTACAATATAGCTGCGCAGGGCTTCAATCTGTGAAACCAACCCTGCAAATGCAACACATAAAATATCTTTAATAATAGTAGATTTAACCCGAAACTCGACCACCGGTACTGGGGATCCTGTTTCCTTACCTGTAGAAGGAATAACAATGTTTTCCAAAATATCAGGGTCTGAAATCGCACGATCACTGATGATAATCGGGTAGGCATTGCCATAAATAATTGAGATAAGGCTCATTGCTAGAATAAATAAAGATGCCAAAATATTAAATCCATAAAAATATTCAACAAGCTGTCTATTTTTATTTATTATTTACCATAAGATATTGCTCTTATACCAGGAAAGTTAAAAAGAAAGCGGAAATGAATGCTAAATTCGTTTCCGCTTGAATTTGATATAACTAAAACCTAAAAAAAGGAATCTTTTAAATCCAGGATTAAACGTTTAACACCAATACTAAACGAGACCTGCGGCCTATCTGCAATTCTACTTAGCCCCGCTTTCCCCGGACTGAACAAATATGCTCCTCCGGTTGGAATCACCCAATTTTGCTTATCATCAGATATATTTACCTCTCCTAGAGGACAACTAAGCTTCAAACTCCTGTTTAGATTAGAACGTCCTACCAGAAGATCATTTCCAGGTTGCCTGCCAGGCCGGTCAACCCCGTTCATCCACTTCGCACTGATAAACTCGAAAGTGTCTTCAATCGAAGTCTGATAGGAAACAAACATTAATCCCTTTTCTCCCTGGGGTTCTTCTTCGAAAGGCTTCCCATAGGGAATACCCCTTCTTAATAACCTGGGCACATCAACGACATCTTTGGGGCCTTTACGGGGATTAACTTTCCTGATATGCCCACCAAAGGGGCAGCCTTTTCCATCCTGATCGTCAGAAAAATCGAACACATTATCATCTGGGATTGCTCCGGGATCTGCCGATTGCGTGAAAGAAACCAGGGCCCCGTTAGGCCAACGACCAACAATCAATGCCTGAACATGTTCTCCTGTAACACCAGGCAGATGCAGCTGTAACTCAAGTGCCTTCTGATCGCAAAATGAACGGAATTTTTGAACATCCTGATTTAGCCTGCGAATGACGAGCAATGAACCATTTGCTGTTAACTGCCTGGGATCCGTACCGGCAAATTCAGCAGTCCCTCCTTCAACCTTGGGGTATCCAAAAACAAAGTTCCCCATTTCCAATTCTCCATCCAGATCAAAGCCTTTGACCGTAGGCTGTGAAATCCCATCCCTGAACCCAAAGTGCTCCAAGTCCTTATTGCGTTCAGCGGTCTCAAAATAAGTTTGTTTTAAGCCCGCCAATTTAGCACTGTTAATTAGTTCAGTTGCCCGCTCCTCGGCGGTATTTCTATCGTTAGCCCCTATGGTTAAAAGAATATCAATTGGATTATTCTCCCCGCCTATTTTCCAGCTAGTTTGAGGAGTTCGGTCGCCTAAAAGCGGACCTGCACGTCTCACCATGCCAAGCCGGAAAGCCGCATCATTAAATAACACATCAGGTGATGTTTTTGAAAAAACCTTATAGCTTAAGGCCAGCGAAAGCCATGAAATATCCTGCAAGCGATCCATATCCCGAATCGGCCTCCGCTGCTCCCGCACTTGATTAACTGAGGTTAGCTCTGGAGCGCGCGCTGCCAGCCAGAAAGCAATTTCCTGCCAGGCATCCTCTGTATTATTGGTTAAGCCAGCAAACACCTGAAAATTCGTATTAAACCCTGCAAGGATGTTTCCCTGAATGTCATCAAGATTACTCATAAACCAATAGCTAAAGCCTAGTAATGGATTTAAAAGCACTAGCTTTCACTTCGATCTCTTTAGGTTTTGGCAGTAAGCCCTCAAAGGCCAGCTCATAACCAGGTACACAGGCTCCTGTACTATTCAAAACCAATATTTTGGTTCCTGTTTTTCTACAGCAGGTGCATTCACAGTTTACAACAGGACCAACTGAATTTGTAGTACGCTTCCATCGGGTAACAAAGAGATGAACAGAAAGCAACTGGGCCAATTGTGCGCCATAAACAACCGGGTTTCCATCAATTAATAAATCTGCCAATATTAAGCCTTCGCTGGCTGGAACTTCCAATTCCAAACGTAAAACCCTGCTTTCTGCGGGAATCCAAAGGTCCGAGCCTCGCACTACTTTCCACCATTCACGTGGTATAGGTTCTCCGTTTGGCAAAGTCAATCGCTGCTCTTCAACTGCCGCAATATAGAGTCCCACCGGATCTGCCAGTGTATAGTGATAAGCTGCTAAAACCTGCGCGTATGCCTGTTCTCCAATAAGCGGATCGCTATTCCGATTGGGATTTCCGCCATTTGAACAGCAAAGCAATAGTTCAGGTTTTCCAACTTTAAGGATATTCCCATCCGTTCCTTTACGTGCAATCCCTGATACGCCTGCCAAATTAACTTCAGCACCAAGGGAATTCGCACGATGCGAAAGGTGGACGATTCCAGGATCAATATTGTAGCCATTCCTCCAGTTGAACCCACCTTTTTCAACCAAGGTTACAGGCTTGGTTTTACCTGGATACAAAACTTGCAACCCTTCCAGTGCCCTGAGCTCATCCACCTGAATACTGTTAATCCCCGTGAATTCGCGGTACATATCCCTCACCAAGGTTGGGTCATTTTCGAATAAAGTAGCATAATAATCATAACCTTCGGCTACAAATATCGCTTTGGTGATCTTACCATCCTGGTTGCGGCGAACTGTCCATTCCAGGTATTCATCCTGCCTGTGCCGAACCGGAAAAGTGAGTGGATTTCCATTCAGGTCACTCAACTGGCCATTATGGATATCTTCATTACCGGATTGTTCAGATGCCCTGAAATTCCCTTTGAAATCGATATCATCCGGTGGAAACGGCCACGGTGCATTTCTTTCCACAGCTCGCGGAAAGGCTCCCCAGGGAGATATCCCAATAGTTTCTGCATCAGCCGGTGGTGCGGTAACAGTTGGATCTACATAGGCAAGCTCAGGTCCCACAGCCAGAATATCTTCCGGGGTAATGTCTTCATAATCTTTCCCAAGGGTTTGACCTACAAGAATTCTGATAATGTCTTTGGCTTCTTTTTCCATGGCATCATGCCATTTAGATGGGTCTTTAAAATCATGCACGTTTCCAGGTGCATTAAATTTCCAGGCGCTCATAAAATTTGAGATTTGTTAATTGATTAGTTTGTTTATTTATTGGTTTACTTAAAGTTATAAATCATACTTGAAATCAGGAAATCCTATGTTGATAAAATCAGGACATTGAAATTTATAAATGCCGCTTTAAAAATGACTTCGAAAAAACGGCTCTTTCTATCCAGAAAGAACCGTCAACTAACTAAAACCTATTTTTCGCCATTTGAAATGACGACAAATACTACTAGGGCATCCCCCGCAATCACCATTAGAGGTAATTATCTTAGCTGATCCTCAATTGATCATCAAAACCATGGGCTTACTTACCTTTTTCCCTTGGTCTTATTTTTTTGAAGCTAAATTTCTGTAATTTTCGATAAAACAACCGTCTGCAAAAATTACTTAGAAATCCCGCGCTTAATGGCTGCAATCCCTGAATAACCATTTTTCAGCCACCACTAATACGATCAAAATAATCAGGATAGTAAAAAAAGGGAATAGTTTATAACACTTTTGAACCATTGAAATTTTTTATAATTACTGAATCCATGATAATACCATAAAGTGTGCTGTGGCTTTCTTCGAGTTTCTCTACCAACTTAAATTGTGCCCTTGCACGCTGCAGATTATGATCAGAAAACTGCGTCTTGTAGTAGGTATCACCATTTAGATAGTCCGTTAAAAATCGAACTCCCATGAGAAAAGGCAATAGCAAGACACCATCTACAAGTGAATAAATTTCAGTTGTATGCATATGATGTATTGTTTGTTGCATAAATCCCTCTGTAAAAGCCCTGAACAAGTCTATATTGAGCTGTATCTTTTCAAGGTCCGGTTCATCCTCCGGGGCAGTACTGATAATGGTGCGTACTGCATCACCAAAATCAAATGCAGCATATCCAGGCATCACAGTATCTAAATCTATCACGCACTGCGCTTCATCCTGCTCGTTGAGTAATACATTGTTAAATTTTGTATCATTATGGGTTACCCGCAACGGAAGGAAGCCAAGCTGGGCCAGACGGTCAATCTGGTGCATTTTATCTACTCTTTGATTGATAAATTCAAGTTCGGCTGCCACACACAATACGCGCATGCAAAGATCGGCCTCCCTAGCCGTCTTTAACTGCTTCAACCGAAACGGGAGGTGGTGGAAATTCGGAATGGTAATCACAAGTTTATTGGCATCCATGTCCGATAACATAGTTTGAAAACTTCCAAAAGCTTTCCCCCCTTCAAATGCCTGCTTAGGTGTGGTTACCAGATCATAACTTTTGGTCCCTGCCAAAAATAGATAAAGCCGCCAATAGCAGCCGTCCTGGTCACAATAATAATATTCCCCATCCTTACACTGGATCAGGGTAAGTACACTTTGGAAAACATTATCACAACCAATTTGACCAAGCTTATCCTTTATGTGGTTAGTCACATGCATTATATTGTTGATCAGACCGGGAACATCTTTAAAAATGTTGTGGTTAATTTTTTGGAGAAGGAAATCCGGGGTAGCCTTATCTAACGTACAGACTTTGTAAGTATCATTTATGTGTCCCGATCCAAACGGAACCGCGCTGTCAATCTCTTCTTCTATGTTGAAATTTGAAATAATATTAAGGATATCAGAATAAGTTAAATTGTTTTTTTCCATTAAAATTAAGTTGTTATTTTTATTGTTAAGGGTCACTACTTTATAATTTCTCCAAATGGACCCTGCGCTAGAAGTAGCTCAATGTTTACTTACAACCATTAACACTAAGCGCTTGAAGTCTCCGAAATGTCCTGCCGTATCTCACCAGTTATCGAAACGAATCAACCGATTGGTTTTTAGCATATTGACCGATTTATAATCTTACTACGACCCAACCAACTGATAATCGTTTTGCATTGAATACCACAAACTTTCTTTTCATCGTGCCAGTGGATTTCAAAATCAAAAAAAGGCACTCCGATTAAGGTAACAGTGTATAACCACGCTCTTGCAAAATTCTTTGTAAAGACAGAAAACTACTGATGCCAATCCCATGGATTTTTTTTAATTCACTAAAAGAATAACTTTCTACAAAAAATTTGCATGGGACATCAGCAACACATGAAAAAGGAATTTTCCGGTTTCTTATTTCCGAACCCAAAAAAAAGCGTAGGGCGTTTATAGTCCTTATATTGGAATGTTTTTGTAAAAGATCCAAAATAGATTCATTAGAATTTTTAATTTGAAAATTTTCAATAGTTGTTTTAATATTCAGTTCTTCATTTTTCAACTGAAGATGGAAACGGTTAACTTTTTCGAGCGCTTTCAAATATTCCTCATAACCGATCTTTTTAATTTTTTACTTGTTTACTGATTTATAAACATCAATCATTTGACCTCGATATGAACCATGCTATGTTGCGGGGCTGCAAGCCTGACAATCTAAAGCTTAAAGTAGCCTACAGGACAGTTAAAAGACCGCTGAAAACGCAAGGGACGATGACATCCTTTAAATTAAAGGCATGTAGATAGATTAATTTTACGTTTAACAAACGGAATTTAACTGCCTGTGAGGCATAACAAATCCCCAAGGATTTCAAGAATTTCCCCAGATTCTCACTGCGTTATATCCTAATTAGGGCTTAACTAAGAAATGCTGTTACTGTGTTTCGAGATAAAAGTCATCACCATACACCGTTCCGTTTACAGCAGATTTATATAAGAAAATTGTTGCTGAAGTGTTTGTCGAACCAGTGGTAAAAGTGATTAGCTTTTGCTGATAGGATGTGGTTGTAATTGCTTGTTCCAAGTTTGCACCTCCATAACCTTTGACTCCCATCGATGCCCCCAACGCTGTTGAGGCCAATTTAGCATATCCGCCAAAGACATAAGTTGTGTTTGGCTGTAATCCTGTAATGGTTTGCTCTACCGAAGTTTGTCCACCCTGAAGGCTTACTGCCCTACTTCCTGAGCGTGCATTACTTGCAACAACCGAGACTGTCCCACCACCCACTGGCTGCCAGGCCGTCCATGGAGATAAACTTGCGGTTTCAAAACTGCCATTAACGGCTTGAGTAAGTTTGTACACCCGAATATAATCTACGTGCATGGTAAAAGGTAACTGGGAGTTTGTTATTGGACCTGGCCAGCCAAGGCCTCCAGACTGATTCAAAATAATATAGAAAGGTCTATCAAATGGCCATTGCCTCCAGTCACCACCAACGGTTTTGTTATAGGTATAAGCCAACACATTGTTGGTATACATTTTTATTGATGTAGGAGTCCAGTCTAACCGGTAAATGTTATAATCATTTTTAACATGACCATAGGATGTGGAAGACGAACCATTATTTCGGTGCAGAGAGTGCCATACTACGTTTTCATTATTTACATGTTCCATTAGATCTATTTCTCCTCCATCAGGATTTGGGCCATGCTGAGTAGCTGGTTCTGGGAGTAGCCAGATTGCAGGCCATGAACCTTGCCCTTCTTTCATTTTTGCCCGCACCTCTATCCTACCGTATTTTAAGTTAATTTTTCCACGGGAGGTTACCCCGCCTGCATGATACGGCTGCGAGTTACCCGCCACTGTAGCATTATCCATCCTTAACACAAGATTACTGCCATCCTGATAGGCATAATTTGGATTAGAAATTAAGTAACTGCTCCATGGTGAGCCATCATTTTGTGCGTATGCCCAATTGGAAGCATTAAAAGAACCAGATGAATTAAACTCATCTCCCCACATTTGTATAAATGTCGGCGTAGCAGCAACTGAGCTAACTGCTGAGATTGCTTCAGGACGAATTAATTTTTCTGTTTCCAAATCACCAATGTTTTCGTTTTTCCGACAGGAAGTCATGGCAAGGATAGCCAGACTGGCCAGCCATAGTGAAGGTTGCATTTTTTGTTTCATAGTTTTTCTTTTTGTTTTGTGGTTAGATTATTATACTTATTTAGATTACCTGCAGAACCAAAAAATAGAAGTTCGTTTTACTATTTAGAGATATCGATTGGATCTGGTCTGAAATCATCAGAAGTTATTAATGTGCCACTCTCGCGCTGATGGGCGATTAGCCTGGTCAGGGCCTACCTAAAATCGTTAATGGCACAGTATCCGTCCAATTCTCGCTCAGTCTCCAAAGTTTGAGTGTTTATGTTAGTTCAGCAGGCAAACTGTTTGGGTCTTTTAGTGATTAATCAGGGACTTTGTTTCTTCCATCATGTCCTGAGCTGTGAACTCTGCCAAAGATCTTATCTCAAACTTCTTTAATGCCCGGTCAAGTTGAATCAGTTTATCAGTTTGACCATTTTTTTTGTACAATGATTTCAGATACCTGATCTTTTCAAAATCTTGCGCACCTTCCAATAGCTTTTCAAACCTTACCGAACTTAAGGGGCCTGGATAAACCAGGTAGGTGTCGCCTGCCGGCCATGAAGTAAACCGACTATCCAATAATGGTTTCTCTGTCCAGCTATTATATGCCCACCGCAGGTAACCATCCATATTTTTTCCAGCGGTATACCAGCCTATCCATACGGACTCGGCTGGCGAAGAGAAGGTAAACCCATTTGGGTAAGGTTCAATACAACAGGTGTACCATGTGCTAATCTTGCCTTCTGACCGCCTTCTTTGCAGGACACTATCCGGAAAACTCCACTTCGAGGCAATGCAGTAATTATCGATATCTCTTTCTATCTCCGCATGATAATCACCTGCCAAAGCTATTTTCCAATTTTTATCAATATCTTTCAAAAGTCTGATCACGGATTTCATTGCCTCCATTGGCCTTTCATCCATTGCTATATAAGTTTTATCAAACCAATTCTTTCCTTTAAGATGCCCCGTAAAATCTACGAGCATAGTCTTCCAAAAAGTGTTGTAGGTATTTGTGCCAATGGCATCGGTGAATACACCTTCCTTGTTAAGCGCTTCGTCGAAATAGGTGAATGCAATTTTCCATGGCACCATACTGTAACAGTTGATACGCTCAGAAATACCGCATTTCATAACAAATGCAACATACTTGTCGAAAAGCCTATAATCATATTTCCAGGTTCCATCTTTTTTCTTTATCCATTTTACTAAAGAGGGATAATCATCATAAGTTTGGTGTCCCCAAGGCTCATTCACTATACTGGCAGTAATTGTTTTCTGCCCAGCTTCTGCAAGCATTGTATAGTATCCTTTCATCAATGAAAAATGCTCATCACTCCATAGGGGTACGTTATGTACACGGGCAATTGCTGCCGGATGTTGCCAAAGATCTAAATCATATTGCGATTTACCGGGTGGAATCAGCGTCTTATCAATAACCTTCACATTAATTCCCATATTATAGTTCTTGTCACCCCGAACGGTAATGGTACCTTTATAGCTCCCAGGTTTTGTGTTAGCTGGCACCCTCAAACTAACCCAAATTGGTTGTGTACTATTTTTCGCTATAGATACTGATGCAATTTTCGTATCGATTATATCAGCAACATATGAAGAGTCATAGTCCTTCTTCTGACGTTTACTGCACCCGTCTTTAAATTCATCGGTAATCACATATTTTAAGAAACCCGTGGAAATATTTTCTTTCCGAATGGTGCCGCCTTCAATGTTTTTAAGATCCGACACTTCTAAAGTAATCCTGGCAATATCCCTACCAGCCCATAACAGTAACTGGGTACTTATTTTTTCACCCTTCCAGGCCTTTGCTTCCCAGGTTGACTGGAACGTACCTTTTGGTGGCAGTTCTCTGGCATAGCGAACATCTGATGAGGCAAAGCCCAGGTTTAGTTCTTTTGAAACTTCAGTCCATTTATTAATAATTGCTTGAGCGGAAATTTGCGGTTCCTTTTGTAAACTAAGGCTTACATCCTGAGACCTAACATCCAAACAGAAGAGAGACAAGTAGATAATAACTAGGTACTTCATATTAAAAAATTTTACAGTTGATGATCGTTTTTGTAAATAATTTGGGCGTTGAATTCACTGTCTACGTTAATTGGATACATTAAGGATTTGTCTTCGTTGACGCAGCAATATTGATCCTAGCCCTGGCTGGTTTACCGCAATCTTTAGCGGTCGGAAGCTCTATCACATGCGATGTTCCGTTTATAGTAAGTTCAATCCTTTGCAGTGCGGTATTCATCTTTGGATCTGACAAGGATACATCAACACTGCTCCCCCTATCTTCTATTAGCACTACACAAGGAGCGGATGAAGAGAATTTAATCCTCCCTGCCTTTATTTCAATGCCTGGGGTGTAAAATACAGCTTCAGTTATCTTTTGATCCACAGATTGTACGCATTGAACAAGCGTATCGTTACGAACAATTTTAAAGGGCAACTCTACTGCCGGCAGACCCTTCCCTGCGTAAACAGCATATGCATATCGACCATTGAGGGCCTCACGGCCGTGATCGATCCATATTCTGAAAATATTCGAATGAGTGGGAAGTCCTGTTTTATTTCTATTAACAAGATTCCTTTTTTCCCATTCATTTGCTTTTCTCTGCGAAGTAAAATATGCGTTGGAGGAATTGCCAGGCAGTACAGTATAAGAAAATCCTCCTTCCTGTCCTATCCATATAGGCTTTTTAAGTACTGGAATCAGTTGCAGACCATTTCCAACAACCGACTTTTTGCCATTTTCAAATCTAAACGGTGCTCCGCTAACGGCGGTTTGATCGATTGAGGTGCGGATATTCCCCTCCAACTCCGGCTGTTTATTTGAAATGCCAGCGCCCAGCGCGATGATGTAGTCTCCGATAATAAAATAACCTTTATGTGCCTTTACTCCATACATTACGCTGTTACCATCATTCGTTATTTTTCCCTTCTGTTCAGCGTTCATTTTTTCGAAAATGAAAGCACCAACCGCATTCTCTCCACCAAAAGTGGCACCACCTGCAAAATTATATTTGCTGCAATATCCTCTCCAGTTGGTCACTGGCTTTAGCTTTTCCGCCCCTTCTCTCGCGGTAACACCTGGGGTCGCCGTGATATCCATAGCTCCAATTATCTTTCTGTACTCGTTTCCATTTTTTTGGTAAAAAGTAAGTCCGTCATTTGCAAAGAAATTATACTCATCGGCAAAGTCTTTGGCACTTTCCAAGCCATCACAACGGTTTGAGGCCATGTTTACCATTACATAATAGTCCTTTGTGTTTTTCACAAGATCATCATTATTGTAAAACCATCGCGTGCCGCTATAGTCACCCTGGGTAAAATTCTGCATCCTAATATCATTTCTCAGCACTTCTACCTCCAATTGTTTTAGCTCTTTGAGCTGCTCTTGAGAAAAAATACCAGGCCAATTTTGTAAACATGACTGTAGCATCTCCAAATAGGGAATATGGTAGCTCTTTTCCTGAAAATAGACTGTTGAATACCTGTCCAGGCATGGAGGAATAAATCCCTTATAATAATAAAAACTACTCCCGCGCAGAAAATTCAAAATTGCATCTGCATTTTCCCGGTCGAGTTGTTTTGCCCAATACGATCCCTTGAGCATGTTTAATATGCCCAGGGCGCTTATTCCCCCATGAATTGGATATCCCCATACCAAAGACTGAAATCCATGCCCCCATCCTGCGCCATCTGCGGTGAACCCTTCAATCCAAAATGCTTCATTGTAGGTGGATTGTGATACATTACTAAGGCTCCGTTTTGCTACCTCAGCCACGACTTCGGCCATCCTGGTTGATTTTACCATCATCGCGGTCTTGAGTAGCGGTCTGTAGGCAAGTGCATTACCGCCAACCCACCAAACATGGTTTCTGAAGCGTTCTACCTGAACAACATCCTTATCAGTATCATCCCCGCGATAAGGTTGTGTCCAGGACTGCATGGCCAGCTTCTTCAAGATTGCATTGGCCTGCTGAATAACCGGGTTAGCCTGCTCACTTTTTTCAACCTCCTCCATAGCTTTGAAAAGCGTAAAATAGATGCCGCATGCTGCCTGTGGAATGGCAAAACAAGAAGCATGAAATCTATGCTTATCGTTTAACCTGCTAAGTTCTAAAGTGCCATAGTGTTCAATCGCCTTCCAAAATTTTTCAGGTATGGAACCTTGGTTGGATTTGAATTGCCCGGAAATAGCATGAAGTCTGTTCATATTGGCAGCAAGGAAAAAGCCCATGCGCTGTTGATCTTCAAAACCCGCCTTTTCCAAAAGTTTAGTGGCATGGATATGGTTCTCATATTCGATCTTATCTTTAAATATCCCCCGATCATCCAGCAGCCCCAGAAACAGCAATCCGCTGTCAGCAAGTTTCGTTTTCTTTTCCAGGGAAGCTTCCTGGGCATATTCCAAACGAAGTCTGCCAATACTTTCATCTGCAGATTCCTGACCTGAAGCCGCTATTGTACAAGTAAATGAAAGCAGCAGAATACCTATAACATTGACTAAAATCCTTGCGGGCATACTTTCAATTACCATTAAATTTCACCTTAAACATTTCGCATCCTGCAAGCAAGAATGCACCTGTACCGAAGACATCGGTATCCTCTGGCCCTACCTGTTGTGGATCTGCACCCTGGGCCTGGACATATCCAAGTTTTCCGTCGGGATGAATACAGGATACCAGGCAATTCCACGCCTTTTCAATCTTCGGAAGATACTCCTTACGCTCAAGGATCCCCTCATTTATTCCCCAAGCGAGGGCGAAGCAGTATAATGCTGTGCCACTTGTTTCCTTAGAATTATAATTTTGAGGATCCAATAAACTTGCACGCCAGGAACCATCAGATAATTGCAATTCTGAAACCCGTTTTGCCATCTCCCTGAATTGCTTAATAAAACGGTCTCTGTCCGGAAAATTTTTAGGCATTGCGGTCATAAATCTGGCAAGACCAGCGAGTACCCAGCCATTTCCCCTGCTCCAAAACACCTTTTGGCCATTCTTTTCCTTTTTTTCAAAGTATCTGCTATCTCGGTAAAAAAGTCGCTCTTTCGGATCATACAGGTGATCAGAAGTTTTCCACCAAAGTTCAGCGGCTTTTTTCAAGTAACGGGGATCATCCAGCGATCTTGAAAGATAGGCGAGTGATGGTGGTCCCATGAACAAAGCGTCACACCATGCCCATTCCTTTAGATAAATCTCGTTTTGCCATGTCAGGGACCGATCGTGTGAAACACTCAAAATACTATCAGACTGTTTCTTGAAGTCTTTGATAAAATCATAATTCCCTAATAAATTATAACAGTCGATATAAGTCTGCGCAATACAATAATCATCAGCGAAGAGACGCTCTTTTCCGGTACTCCAATTCATTTCTTCACATGCACTAATTATTTTATGGTAGTTATTCCATCCGCTTAACCGTGCAAATTCGGTCATTCCAGCTAACATTACACCATAGGTCCAATCGGTCTTTGCAGTTTTCCATCCTTTTTTATCGATCTCCTTCCATTGCCAGTCATTTACTCGATTCATGCTTCTGAAGATAGAATCCACACTATCCTGTGCCGTGGAATTGAACCCGATAAGCAATAAAATAGCGAAAAGGGAACAAGAAACTTTATTTTTGATGATGTTTAAATTCATAGGGCATCGCTTTTATTTTCGCAAGACTGCAAATTGGTTAAAGGGTTAATAAATAAATATGTGTTTCATTGGGCTTGAAGCTATCAGATAGGTTCCCGTTTTCAACCTGAACCGACCTGTTTTCGCCATTAACCTGAAATGTCTTTGAAGAATACCCAGACAAAGCAGGAATTTTTGTTTGAACATTGATTACAGATTCACTTTCGTTTACTGCAATGATGGTAATCTGGTTTCCACTTTTACGGAACCAGAAAAAAACTTCACTCGAAGGGCCTGATAGCCAATTAGACGAATTTTGAAGGGGTGTGTGAACCCTGGGCCAAAGGTCGGTAACCTCTTTCAGTGTTTCTGCAAATGCTGTCCTGAGCGCGGGGCGTAAAAAAAATGTGTAATATCCCCAACGTTCGTGGAGGCTGTTTTCAGGCTGTAACAACCAATACCATAAGCCATTGGAACCGCGAGCAATCAAGTCCCATGCTTGCCCCCTAATTTTATCCCGGGTATCGGGAAAGGTGCCCAATGTTTGGTAAGGCGGATTTTGCAGGTTTGCTTGAATGTTTCGTATCTTCTGTAAAACCGTTGCCTCTTCAGGACTTCCAGGGGTGACCTTGGAGCGCATAAAGTCAGGGCTGAGCACCTCGGCACCTGGCAAATGGTATGCTGCAAAATCGATACAGTCATGCGTATTGGCAATACCTACCCACTTTACGCCTAACCTGGCAGCGCGTGCCATGTATCCGTTTAGGTAATTCCCTTTACGTAGCGCAGAGGGCGGCCCATTGTAGAACTGAGGCATATCGTAATCTAAAGCCGTTTTAAAGTTTTCCAATTCCCAATTGGAAGTATATACGGGATGTTCCCTGTCGGTCTGTTTAATCCAATCGTACACTGACTTAAGTTCAGCTACAGATATCTCTTTGACAGATGGCTCATCAGACAAATACCAGGAGTAAATTGCCGGGTGGTTCTTGTATTGGCTTACCTGTGCTTTAACCCGGTCAAAAATTGTCGCGCTATAGGTCTTAACCCCCAGGTGAAAATGAACTTTCAAATTGTACCTTGCAGCCGAATCCATGTAGGCCTTAATTTGATCATTATTCATACTGCTAAACTGATAGGAATGAACGACATTAAAACCATAGCTGGCAGCGCGTCTCATATCTGGAATATTTGCTGCAAAAATACCTTTGACTAAAAAAGGTACTGGAGTAGCAACGGTATCTGTTACCACAGTGGTTGGAGTGGTTGGGGTTTCTTTTACTTCAAGCCTATTGCGCTTACAGGCGAAGACTGAAATGACCACAGAAATAAGCAATACTTGATTTAAGATCGTTTTCATACGTTTAGGTTAATTTTCAATAATTGTTTTTCGTAGGGTAATTCGTGTTTTTATATCTCAGTTATTCTAAGGGGCTAAGATTGAGCTCCAAAATTTTCATCAGTTCCTTGCCTTTTATCTCAACAGGTATCATGCTAATGGTATGTAAACCCGGTTTGAGTGTGATTTCGCCTATCTGGATGGTTTCCCGGATCCCCTTTCCATCTTTTCCTTGTTTCACATCGTGCTGCGTTTTTACCCCATCGACAGCTAAAAGGTAGCTGCCTCCGGTTTGGTTATCCACTATGTAATCAGCAGAAAGCTTAAACTTGCCAGGCTCAATAGTCCTGAAAGTCCAACTAATTTCCTGGTTGTTGTTTGTCCATCCATATAAGTAGTAGGAGTCCTTTTGCCCAGATGATTTCTTAAGCGGATCGCCTTTTTGTTCTGCATCGTAGGCAAGAAATTGGGTAGATAAATTAGCGTCGACAAAGCGTTTCAGGTCAGTTTTGGCACTTCCCTTCAATTCCAGAACAATTACGGTACTGATGCTATCTGGTGCCGATTTTGGCAAGCTAACCATCAAATCCTGTTGATTAAGCCTATTCACGACCAAAGTGTTTTTGCTAGAAAGCAGGTAAGCCTTTCCAATTTCACTTTGCAAACCTCCAACAATTAGTCTCCCGTTTTTAGGCCATTGAAGTACGTGCAGATAAATAAAATTTGCCTTCGCTGTACTCACCCCCAGTTCTGCAGCGGCAAACCAGACGCCCCTGTGCCATATATGCTTTCTCCATTTTTACTCATCCATTTCCCGATACCTCCTAAAATATTTTTGTCAGGGGCATCAATGGTTCCATCACCTTTAGGGCCTATATTCATCAGTAAATTGCCTCCCCGGGAAGCAGCTTTTATGAGTAAACGCACAAAGAAGGAAACCGACTTGTAGTTTTTATCTGCTCTCGAATAGCCGTAAGAATCATTTGTAGTAGGGATTCCTTCCCAATCTGCCCCTTTGGACGAAAACTCGACAGGCTGATCATCGGTACTTTTGTAATCTCCCCACTCTCCATATGGCCAACTATCGGTTATTCTTCCATTTACTACAATGTTCTTGTCTTTTATCCAAATAGCTTTTAAAATCCTTAGGTTCTCAGAATATGGTAGCTTATGTGGCGTATCAAACCATAATATATCCGGATGGTATTTATCGATCAATTCATTTAATTGTGGAATCGCTTTCTCATCAACATATTTTGCAGCCTTTGCCACCAACTCGGGGTGCTCGTCATACCACCTGCGACCTCCATAAAGATTTTTATCTCCACCAGGGTTATTAAACTCCCAATCGTTACCAGGTGCATCCGGGTGTTCCCAATCAAAGGCATGAGAGTAGTAAAACCCGAACTTAACGCCATACCTTCTACAAGCGGACGAAAGTTCAGCCATAGGGTCTCTTTTAAATTCGGTTGTTTTTCCCAGTGTAAACTGAGAAACCGCTGAAGGATACATGGCGAAACCATCATGATGTTTAGCGGTAATTACAAAATACCGCATTCCCGCATCCCTTGCGGTTTTGATCCATTTATCTGCATCAAAATTGGTGGGGTTAAAACCTTCGGCGATCTTTAAGTATTCTGCTTTGGTAATCTTTTCCCGGCGCATCAGGTGTTCGCTATAGCCACCCAATGAGCGGTCCTTCCAGTCGTTTGCAGGTAATGCGTAAATTCCCCAGTGGACAAACATGCCGAATTTACCTTCACGCCACCAGCGCATCCGCTCTTGGTGACTTGCCATAGCCTCTTTCCACCAGCCATTTTTGGCCTCTTCTATTGCTATCAGGTCTCTCTTTTTTGCTATATCAGCAGGTTTTTCCTGGGCAAGAATGACATTGCCCAGGAAAAAGAAGACCATAGTAATTGTTACTTTAATTCTCATTAGCACACATTTTAATGGGTCCTTATCAATATTTACTTGGTTTAGCGCCCGAGATAAAAATGAGGTAGGCTAAAGAGATCTCTATTAAATACATTACTCATCCGGATTCTTATTTAATTACAAGTTGTAACTCCTTTATCATCTCTTTCTGATGGTCTGCATTGATGTTTGACGCTTCAAAAACAGCTTTATAGGTAGCTTTCGAACTGTAATTATTAACCTTTGGTATAGTATAACTGGTTACGCGATTGGCGATATTTTTCACTACGACTCCCTTATCCGCCGAGACCTTTCTCAGGTTTATCGGCCCTATGATTGCCCAGGTGTCCGCGTTCTGCGCAGCTGTGGCAAGGTTCGCAGCAGCAGGGACATCGAGGGTAAAAGGAGCGGCACTGGTTATGGTCCAGCCAACCAAAGGACTAACTGCATTATCTCTGGACATTGACCAACCCGGATTATAAGAATTTACACCATAATTGGTGAACGGAGCTGTAGGCAGGTTCATATTTGCTATGGTATATTCTGTTCCATCATCAAGCTTGTTTTTAATTAAGAAATCCCGAATAGACCATCTCGGCTGTATGCTTCCAGCGTTTGCTTTATAACGGAATCCTACGTAAACGGGCTTGCTGCTTGCAGCGAACTCCTCCAAATTGATTGAGCCAGATGAAATATAATTCGCATTGTCACCTGGGGACATAGTTGCCCGACTAGTTATGTCTGTCCAGGTTGCCGATTTTATGTTACTGGTCGTCGCCAGTGTGTCTCTAGTAACCAAAGACCATCTGGTTACATTGACAATTCCTGCAAAGTCATTTGAAACCAGCACAGCCAACGAATTCGGTTGGTTTTGGTTTCTCTGGATATGTGAGGTGGTAAAACTCAATAGCGGTGTTCCCTTGGCTTCCTTTCTATTTCTGAATTCGTAGCGGCCTCCCGGGGTTCCGGAATAAAAAGTTATCATATCAGGATTACCGGTAAAGTTGAAATTGATTGTATCACCTAATAAAAACTGATTTGTTTGAACTTGCCTTGTATTATAACTCAATACATCGAATTCAACATCTCTTACTGCAAGTTCCTTTTTACATCCCGCGAAAACCAGGGCAATTAGGGAACTGAATGCCAAATATTTCTTTAATTTCATGATTTTTATTGTTAAGAATAAATACGTTACCAACCTGGGTTTTGAACTAATTCCTTATTGGAAGCAATTTCACCGGCAGGGATTGGAAGTAATAGATTACGTGCCGTAGCATTAGTAAATGCCAAATGCCCGTAATTAAAATAGTTATTGATAGCCCTTATCCTTTGCGAAAATTCGGACATTGTTGAAACAAAATCGCCCCATCTAACTAAATCCTGCTTTCTCAGCGCTTCGAAACATAATTCCTTTGATCTCTCCTGCTTCAATGCCTGACGCAATGTGGTCTGAGAAAGCCCGGAAAGATCAACAACGGTTGTTCCCACAATTACGGTGGAGAAAGTAGCTTGCTGGGCATATTCAAAAATAGCACCTGTCACCCCAACAGCGCTGATGGCACCAACCCCGGTTTGCGTAGGACCTACATTTGTTGACCTACCGGCTTTAGTTACATGGTAATAATTTGCCCCATTACGGACGTAGCTATTAATTGCATAGTTAGTATTTGGCTGCCAGTCTGGAGTTGAAGCAGGCCATGGTGTAGAAAATTGAATCGTAGTGCTAGCACTATATTTTCTACCAGGATTTTCAATATAAACGCCTGATATTTTTCCGTTTGCCTGATCGACTGAAGCTTTTAGAACCGCACCGGTTCCACCCGAGGGATCGCTAACTGTTACCGTTACATTATCATCTCGAAGGTACCCACTTCCAGAACCTGAACCGCTTCCCTGAAGACTTATATGTTGAATACTGGAGAAAGGAGTACTGGAAGTTGCATTTACCGGCTCACCGAAAGCCCTTCTCCTCACCTGGTTTATTGCATCATATGCTACCTGGGTAGGACCATTAACCTCGTTTTCTGCTTCGGCCAGCATCAATAAAACATCAGAATAGCGCAGAATGGCAAAATTGATCTGAGTATTACTATTGATTTTGTTATAAGATAATTCCATCTCTCTTCTCCATTTCCCAACCTGGTAGCCAAAATTGCCTTTATCAACCGTATTGTAATCTACATAAACTTTACTCAGTTTGGTGAGCTGATCTGTTGCATCTGTCGCATCTCCACTTCTT
Source organism: Pedobacter sp. HDW13 (assembly GCF_011303555.1). Taxonomy (NCBI): domain Bacteria; kingdom Pseudomonadati; phylum Bacteroidota; class Sphingobacteriia; order Sphingobacteriales; family Sphingobacteriaceae; genus Pedobacter; species Pedobacter sp. HDW13. The sequence continues at coordinate 738,040 of NZ_CP049868.1, forward strand.
CTTGAGCGCTGATAACCAAATGGAGAAATTGACCAACCCCTCCTTAAATCTCCTGGTTCGTACAGGTCAACGAATTGGGGAGAAACATTGAAATTATTGTAATTATAACCGTACAAATTGGTTATCTCATTAACAGAAAACTGTGTAGTAATCCCGGGATTGTTTCCCAAAGTACCTAAATTACCTTTACCATCTGTTCCATCGCCGAGAAACTCAACCTCCCACATACTTTCACCGATATTATAAACGTTTCGGTGCATATTGATAAATACCTGGCTATAAGCAGAATTGGTAAGACTGCTGTTGAACGTTTCCAGGAGCTTATGCTTTCCACTACTAACAACTTCCTTTGCCCATTTTAAAGCAGCCTGATAATATACTTTACTGTCGCCCGCTGAAGCAAAAGCTGCTCCGGCTCTGGTCAAACAAACTCTTGCTAGAATTCCCTGAACGGCTGTCTTGGAAACACGTCCTGAATGTCCGATTTTATCGATATCCCTAACCAATGGTATTGCCGTTTCCATATCTGCTATTACCTGGGCAAAAACGTCCCTTGCCGGGGTTCGGTTACCCTTTAAGTTTGACGGATCTTCAGATCGCGTTAACTTAAGGGGCACATCGCCAAAATAACTCGCTAAAAGAAAATGATAATAAGCTCTTAAGAAAAGTGCCTCACCTTTGAAAGCGTTTCTATCTTCTTCACTTAACTCCGGAACCTGTATATTATCAAGCAACACGTTGGCTCTTTCAATACCGGTATAACATTGAACCCATAAGCCGTTAACCACAGGGCTTCCACTATCAAAACTATTTACCACTACGCCTGTGGTTATATAATTCCATCTGACGAAGGTCTCATCCGTAATTGCACCAAACTCGTTGATCAGAGAACCTCCATATAGACGATTAGTAGCCAGGGGCTGATACACCCCTGCCAAGGCAACCATCATTTTATCTTTGCTGTTATAATAATACTTTTCGGCCAAAAAATCGGTTGGCTCTGTATCAAGAAACTTTTTACAGGAAATGAACGATAGGCTCATCACCAGAAACATTAAGAATATTTTTTTCATCTTATTAAATTTTAGAATTGAGAACTAATAGTTCTTATATTTTTTAATCAGGAACTTTCCAGTTAAAAAGTAACATCCAAACCAAACGAAATCACCTTGGCTCTGGGATAAGCACTGTAGTCGAAGCCACCTGTTAATACATTGTTGAATGTGCTTACCTCTGGATCGAATCCTGAATATTTCGTCCAGGTCAAAAGATTTTGAGCACTCATCGAGAGTCTGGCAGACTTGATTTTAGCTTTTTGCAATAATTTTTGCGAAAAATTATAGCCCAATGAAACCGTCTTAAGTCTCAAATAGCTTCCGTCTTCTATGGTTCTCGAAGACAAACCAGTTCCATAATAACCGCCGCCCGACACGCCTGCGCGGTAGTTTGGAGAACTTTGATTGTCAGGACTCCAACGATCGCTGTAAGAGGCGAACTGTTGAAACCCACTTTTACCTAAAGCATTTCCTTCAAAGACAAACCTGTTGTTATTTTGGATCTGATTGCCATATGACCATTGCAAAAAGACATTTAGATCAATAGACTTGTATCTGAAATTATTTGAAAATCCTCCGATATGAATGGGTAATGATCTTCCAATAACTGTTCGATCGTTTGCATCAACAACTTTATCTCCGTTAATGTCCTTGTATTTAATATCTCCAGGCCTGATCAGTTCGCGCACATTTCCATTTGTTGTCACTTCATCCTTGAGCACATAAACACCTTCAGTAGTTCTGTTAAAATCACTGAACTGATAATTGCCATCCCACATCCAGCCATACATCAGCCCCAAAGGTTCATCAACCTTTGCCATATAAGCCGGAACAGTACTATATGCGAAATCCCAATTGACTGCAGATAGCAAAGTTTCCTGACCATCGGCAAGCGCCAGCAGTTTATTTTTGTTAAAAGAAATATTGAAATTACTACCCCAACTGAAATCTTTGGTTTTGATGTTTTTGGTAGTAATGGTGAACTCCAAACCTGTATTTTGGACACTTCCGATATTGAGCAAGGATCTGGTATATCCAGAATATTGGGGAATACTTGCATTCAGGATTAAATCATGTGTTTTCTTGGTATAAAAATCTACCGTCAGTCCTATTTTATTGCTAAACAACGATAAATCTATACCGGCGTTGTATTGGGCAGTTGTTTCCCACTTCAACTTTTTATTTCCCATTGAAATATCTCCCCAATCGTTCTTTCCCACAAATAGAATTGGAGAAAAAGCATTATTGAAAGAGTAGTTAATATTTCCCGGGAGTTCAAACCTTGCAACATAGGCAAAGTCTGACGCTCTGTTATTACCAGTCTCTCCATAACTCAGCCTTAACTTACCGTCGGATATGATTTTGTTATCTTTAAGAAAGGATTCTTTTGAAAACCGCCATCCAGCCGAAACTGCGGGAAAAAATCCCCAGCGGTTCCCTTGGGCGAAACGAGATGTTCCATCAGCCCTATAAGAAACCTCCATCATATATTTATCAGCATAGCTATAAGACACGCGGGAATAAACTGAAGAATTCCGCCAAAGGGAACTTTCTGCAGTAGGACCAGGATTTAATGTCCCTTCATTAAGCCCACTTAAGCCAAGCTGCTCATTAGGCAAAAGCCTTGCAGAATATCCATAAGCCTCAGAATTGCTTCCTAAGGCACTAAAACCTGCCAAAGCCGTAATTCTATGTTTTTCATTAAAGGTTTCCGAATACGTCAAGGTGTTCTCATTAGCCCAATTCTGATATTTATACAACGTTATTGAGCCATTTACCCCATTCGCAGCATTCCAACCTACAGGGCTTCCGTATTGGGTAAGCGAATTATTAAAAGACTCATTAGCTTCATTACTTCTATTGTAAATCCCACTTACCCGCAGTTTCAAACTTGGCAGGATGGCATACTCGGCAAATGAGTTGATATTGATGTTTTCCGTTTTATAATTGCTAACCGCATTTTTCTGATGCAATATTGGATTGAAACGATAATCATGGATACCATTCAATGCCTGGGTCACATCCTGGATCGGCAGTTCACTAATGGTGTCAATTGGACTATAACCCCAAACATTATACAAAATAAATGAACCTGCACCACCTCCTAAGCCGGCGCTTGCACCCTGGCCGTAACGTATATTATTGGAATAAGATGTATTCATCCCAACCTTTAGTTTGTCATTAACCTTATGGTCTAAATTAAACCTGCCTTGATATCTTTTATAACCAGTATTAATGATTGTACCGGTCTGCCTGTTAATGTTGCCAGATAAAGAATAAGTTGTCCTGTCAGTACCTCCACGAAGAGCCAAATCATAGTTCTGTTGGTAACCTGTCTGAAAAAATGGTTTCTGCCAGTCTGCCCCCGAAAAGTTCTTGTAAAAGTCAACATAGTTTTGTTCGTTAAGCCCTTTAAAATCTACCATATAATAGTAAAATGTATTGGGTCCCTGGATAGGGTTCCGATCGAGATTATATCTGATGAACTCATAGGGCGACATCAGCTCCATACGCTGATTGTTGCTACTGATATTAACATAGGAGTTAAAGTTCACCACAGAACTACCGGACACCCCTTTTTTGGTGGTAATCACAATTACACCATTAGCTGCCCTTGCACCATAAATAGCAGTCGCTGCTGCATCTTTTAGTACGTTTATTGATTCTATCTCATTATTACTGATGTTATTCAGGTTAAATCCTTCGACCGGAAATCCATCAATCACATATAATGGCGAATTAGACTGTGTCACTGAATTTGCTCCCCTGATTTGAATACTAGCTGATGCTCCAGGCTGTCCGTCTGTAGAAGTCACCTGAACTCCTGCTACCCTGCCTGCTAGTGCCTCATCCAGAGATCGTACCGGAGCTTTTGTAAAGTCACCCATATCCACCGAGCCTACTGCTGTTGTCAGGTCTTTTCTACTCTTGGAACCGTATCCAACTACAACGACCTCTGATAACGCTTTTTGATCGACCTCTAGTACGACATCAACCGCAGTTCTCTCGCCCACTGCAATTGCCCTTTCCAGATAACCGATATGGCTAAACAACAGTATGTCACTAGCGCCGCTACCGGTAATCGAATACTTTCCGTCTTCATTGGTTTTTACAGACTGTTTGCCGTCTTTTAAGCGCACTGATGTCCCAGACAAGGGCCTCCCCCATCCCTTGCGGTCACCCTTCCCGTGATTTGTCTTTTAACCTGGGACTGTGCCATTGACACATACCCTAGCAAAAGAACGATGATTAGTTTAATACAAATTTTCATAATTTATTATTGGTTTGTTTGTTTTGTTTATTTATCTCATTTACCAATGCTTTCGCATTATCCCTGATATCAAAACCAGGTTACATCTTTAGATATGGCGACACAGATTTTTAATTTGCTACCTTCTCCCAATTGGGGCCAGTTTTAACAATTCATATCCGCGCTCACTATCAAGCTTCCAACGGGTTGTAGAAAAGGATTTCAGCTAACGCACAAATCCCATTTCTGCTTGTAGCAGGTTTACAGGTAATAGTGGGCTTTCTATCTAAGCTATTTTTCATAATAGTCTGCTGCATGACAACTCCTCTCCACTATAGGATATAGCCTCATCATTTAGCAAAAAATCCCAGAATAGCACACTTAATTTTTAACAGAAAGCGGGAGGTAGACGACCTTTATCGATATCTTTCTTAAAATTCCTGGGGTGAAATAACTTGGTATTGGTTCATATATATTTGTCTTTGGTTAGTTATTGAATGGTATAAAACTAGTTGCTAAAACAGCTTTTAGCAGCCAAAATCATACAAAAAAAAGCCAAAAAAATACATTTTTAAGCCGAACAAAAACAACACAAACAACTGAATAACAGCAACATAATAGAAAACAAACAACTTAACGACTAAATTCAGCACAGAAATGTATCAGGGAATTGTTTTTATCGGTTTTAAGGGAGTGTAACTGGGAAAATTTTTGAAGATCATTACCTATGTAAAACATAAGGTTAAAGATTACCCTGGAGAAAAAAAGTAGCCTAAAACCAACGGAAGGAAGCCAGTTACAGGTTTATGTAGAACCGTATTTTCTTTTCTGGTATGCTAGCTTATACTTCCCAGGTATTTTCGGCTTTCGCTTTCGATGCTAAAAGCAGATCATTTCCGACAGACTGGCTTTTTAGGATAAGCCATAGCAGAAAAATTCAGGATATACTTCCCTTAGGGTATCCAGAACAAAGAATATCAAAGGTTTACATGTATTTAGGCACATCAGAAAGTTGCCTCTTCTGCTTCATTGCAGTTGATACATGCCTCACAACCCTATTTAAAATTAAACCTAAGCCTTGAATATAATTTTCAGGATGAGCATTGATGTCCTTTGCCAATACGTTTATATCCATAAACTTAAAATTTTCCTTCTCCATGGGATGGATAGCCGGCAGGGTTTCACTCATTCCAAAATAAACGTGACTTACTTTATACTCAGTTAGGCCACCTGAAAATTTGGTATTATGGGTAAATTTAAAAAGGAAACTGATATCACAGCCCATTCCCAATTCTGCCCATATTTTTTTAATTGCAATATGAAAATTGCTCTCTCCTACCTTAGCATGGCCTATACAAGTATTAGCCCATAAGGCTTTGGAAGAATACTTAGTTTTTTGAAGTAATAACTCACACTTTGAGTTAAAAATAAAAACTGAAAAGCCACGATGCAGCAATCCCCTCTCATAAGCTTCCTTTTTTTCGATGTGCCCCTGTGGATTATCATGCTGATCAACCAGTATCACGTGTTTAATCATTTAAATTATTTTTTTTCAAGCAGAACTATAACTAGAAGCCGGAGCACGATAATTCCCCACATGCAATTGATCAAAATTAGTGCTAGATGGCAACAGCCAAAACGCTTAGCCTACCCATAGCATCTTCCAGGATAGGACCAAAAGTCCAGCTGCCTAAACAATCAATATTCGCCTTAGATGAGTCTAAAAATGGTATAGGTTTAAGGGGGCTTCCCAGGAAAGAATTCGCGATTTGGACTTTAGTAACCATATCAATAAGGGAATTAAATTACCCTCCCGGCACTAGCGTTACATTAACATTTTTTTCACCATTAACCAGTACCTCCTTTGTTTTGAAATTTCGGGCGGAAAAAATCAAAGTATCCCCGATTTTCGCTTCGATGACATATTTTCCGTCCTTATCGGATAATACAGAAGTTAATTGGTTTTTTACTTTAATAATGGCTTCTGCAACAACCGTTGACTGAACATCCCTAATGACCCCAGATACGGAAATTTTTCGTCCTTCTGGGTTGATCTCTCCATTTCTTTGGCCACCCGAATGGGTAATATTTTCTTGTCGAACCATGTTTGCAGGGTTCACGAAAACCGATTGCTGTAATTTTATGTCCTGTGAGGATGAACCAACCATTAATTTAAATTCCCCTGGCTCAACAACCTTGATGTAGTCTGTATTGTACAAGGCCAGGTCAATAACCGGAACTTTAAAATTAACAGTTCTTTGTTCTCCAGCTTTAAGATGAATTTTTTCAAACGCTTTTAGTTGTTTCACGGGTGTGGATACTGAACTTACCACATCTCTGATATATAACTGAGGTACTTCCTGACCATCGCATTTACCAACATTAATTACATCCGCCGATACTACAATAGTATCAGCGTCCTTAAAATTTAACTTGTTTACTTTGAGATTTTCATATTTAAAGTTCGTGTAACTTAATCCAAATCCAAATGGATACAATGCATCGGGAGAAGAAAATACATAATCTCTTCCCGGTTTATCCACAGTGCCACTCCTTTTATAGTAGCCTTTGTCCGAGGGCAGGTAATTGTAATATGCGGGAAGATGTCCCGCGCTTTGGGGAAAAGACACTGCCAGTTTACCAGAGGGATTAACCTTGCCGAAAAGTATGTCAGCGATTGCATTCCCCTGTTGTTCGCCCGCATACCACTGCATAATTATCCCCTCGACGTACTCTTTAAACCAGCCAATCGCAAACGGCCTTCCGGATACAATGACTGTAACGACTGGTTTACCAGTTGCCTTTACAGCCTTTACAAGGTCCTCCTGCACTCCCGGAATGTTGAGGTCAGAAAGGTCAAACCCTTCTCCACTGGTAGAGTTAAGGTATTCCCGGGAAAGTGATGCACTTTGCGAACCAACAAACACTATAGCCAGATCGCTCTTACTGGCAGCCAAAACGGCTTCATTAAAACCACCTTTATCTCTTGAAGTGAGATCACAGCCTTTGGCATAATTTATTTCGACGCTATTTTTTACAAACGCTCTAATACCTTGCAGGGGTGTGATACCATCCTTATTGTTCCTCGTCCAGGAATAGTCGCCAAACTGAACCTGATCCGCATTGGGACCAATGACCGCAATAGATTTTAGCTTGCTGGCATCCAAGGGAAGGATTCCGTTGGCATTCTTTAACAGAACGGCACTCTCATTGGCAATCTGCCTGGATAACTGTACCGATTGGGGCGTGTGGATTGATTTTTTGTAGTTCAATGTATCCACAGGTTGATCTTCGAAAAGGCCTGAGGCAAATTTAGTATAAAGCACATGAGCCGCTGCAGCGTCGATATATTTGGCAGCAAACTGCTTATTTTTGACCAAACTTTCCAATTTGGCGTAGTCTTCCCCTGAAGCTTCCAGATCGAGACCGGCTTTGATAGCTTGCATAGCTGCATCTGTCTGGTTTACTGCGGTTTTATGAAAACTGGAAAGCATTTCTATGGATCCCCAGTCAGAGTAGACATAGCCTTGAAATTTTAGTCGCTTCCTGAGCAGATCGGTTAGGAAATAGGCTGATCCGGTAACCGGTTCACCATCATAGGCACTATAGCAGTTCATAATAGATAAAGGACTAAGTGCTTTGATTACCGCCTCGAAAGGCTGCATATAGAGACTAAAAAGTTGTCTTTTCCCTCCTTCAACAGATGCCAGGTTAAGCCCTCCAAGCGGGCTCCCGTGCCCTATAAAATGTTTTGGGGTACTTATGATTTTGTGCAGATTTAAGCCCTGAATGTATGCGATTCCCATTTGTGAGACTAAAAATGGGTCCTCTCCGTAAGTCTCTTCAACCCTTCCCCAGCGAAGTTCTCTGGCAAGATCCAGGTCAGGAGCTAAAACCTGTTTTACCCCCATTGCCTTGGCCTCAGCACCTATAAATCCTGCCATCTGGTAGGTTAGTTGTGTATTAAACGTACTGGCTATAGCAATGGATTGCGGGTAAATAGTACTTCCATCCTGAACTGCTCCATGAAGTCCTTCCATCACCGGAATAACCGGGATACCAAACCTGCTCTCTTCCCTCATATATTTTTGGGTATGATAAATGAGTTTGGTATATTGATCTGAGGAATATGGGAAGCCCTCCAAACAACCATAACTGATCCCCTTACTAAAGTTAAATAGCTTTTGTAAATTTGGCCTCTGGTCCACCTCATACTGGCCGGATTGTATGTGTTGCATCTGCGATAATTTCTCTTTCAGCGATAGTCTGGGAAGCAAGTCTTTTACCCGCTCTCGGGGAGACAACTCTGGCCTCTTGTATAGAGGGATAGCTGGCTTCTGGGAAAACGCATTAAGCGAACAAACAATAGCAAAGAAGGCTATACAATAACTTTTCATTTAAATTTGCATTTTTTGGTAATGATTGATTTGAAGAATTTATTGGACTTGAATTTTAAGTTCTACCATTGTCGCAATTCGATCAAATGATATTCTAAAATCGCCCAAAGCGGCACTAACTGATCTGGAGGCATTGGTAAATTAAAATGCGTACCGCCATAAATCCACTTTCAACTGTCGCCAAAAATAGTTGCCGGATAAAATTCCGGTGGGCAAAATCATACAAAAAAAAACCAAAAAAATTCATTTTTGGTCTCTTTGAAATATTATGTATTTATCAGCAGCATTTTAACTAAGAAATCTGCGTAACCGTTTATTTCCGGGACGCTTTGTAGCTACCGACCTCTCTTCCAGCATCATCCAACATCGTGACTGCTAATTCCTGTTTAGTCACCTTGATAGCAGTTATTGTTCTTTTTCCATTAGCCGGCCCACCTCCGATAATTAACGGATAGTGATTTGCATTTAGGTCTGGCTGATGCACTTTGTATCTATGGGTGTGACCACTTAATACCAGATCAACCCGGCCACGGTTCAACAATGGATCAAAAAGCATTGTGCAATGTTTTGGACCATGCGCTTCGCCAGAAAAGCGCGGAGGGATATGCATCAGAACTATTCTAAATGATGCTTTCTTAAAAGCCTTGGACTCAATTTCATTTTTTAACCAGGCGGCCTGATGAAGCCTATATTCGTCAAAATTAACGATACCCGCATAAACAGGGTGAGTATCTTCTTTATCTTCGCCCGTGTCCAGAATAACAAATCGAACAGGTCCTAGTGAAAATGCTGAATAATTTACCTGCATAAAATATTCCGGAAACTCACGCGCGAACTTTCCGCGGGTTTCGTGATTGCCACGAACATAAACAAATGGTGTATTTTTCGCAAAGCAGTTAACACATGGCAGTAACATATTGTCGATAAGTTGTTTTTCATCAGCCTGGTGATCGAAAATATCGCCATTAAAAAAAACGAAATGTTTTTTTTGTTCAGGTACCAGGTTGAGCAGGTGCGGAATAGATTCCGGTCTATCGTGCAAATCATTCAACATTACAAAGGATAGCTCTGGAGTATTCGGATCTACATTCACAAATGTTTCCATACCACCCGTTATTAAACTCCCATATTCAAGATTATATGGTTGAAAATTTCGAATTTCTTTTGAAATAATCCTGTAATAGTATTTACTTCCAGGTTTCAAGTTATTAATAGTAACCGCATTTCGCGTTCTGTAAGCCCCCGAAGCCCCATTTCAGCGTTTGAGTAAGCTTTATAATTTAAGTTTGTTGGTTCCTCGCCATACTCCACCCAACCGGTGCCAAGCTTGTTTGTTAGCCATAGTACGGTAATGGAATTATTAAAATTTGTCTGGAGGTAAGGTCCGGCTGTAAATTTGAAGTCCTCTTCGGTTTCTAAAATATGTGCATTTGCATATTTAGGTGCTATCAGTGAAGATGCTCCCAGGGTCAAGCCCAATTTAAGGAAGCTTCGCCTTTGAAAATTATTTTTCATATATATTATTTATTGGCTAGCGAAAATTTGAACATTTCCATTTGAGATTATCTGGTCGGAAAATTCAGAGCTCAATCATTATCCATTGTGTTAGAAAAAAATTGCTTTCGATAATGCAATGGTGTAATCTGATAACAATCCTTAAAACATTTACTGAAATACTTTGCTGAGGTAAACCCTAGATTTTCAGAAATTTCAGAAACAGATATTTTAGGATCTGTCTTCAACATTAGTGCTGCTTGTTTTAGCCGTATGGTTAGCGTGAACTCGTTGGGGGTTTGACCTGTAATCCCTTTTAGTTTTGAAAAAAGGTTGGTACGGGCTATCCCCATTTCTCGCGAGAATATGTTAACATTAAAATCAGGGTCATCTATATTGCGTTCTATAATCGAAGTCGCCCGTTCCAGAAACTCTTTATCAATCTGTGTGGTCGCTAAGATCTGCACCGATGCAGCAGGCTGTTTACTGAATTTCTCCTGAAGAAGAATACGATTATTAACCAGGTTGTTACAGCGTGTTAGCAAAACCCTGGCATTAAAGGGTTTTGGGATGTAGTCGTCAGCCCCGACCAATAAGCCCTCAAGATTATACTCGATAGATGCACGGGCTGTTAGTAGCACAAGGGGGATATGAGAGGTGGCGTAATCACTTTTCAACTTTTTGCACAGGTCAATCCCGGAAAGATTCGGCATCACTACATCACTAACGATTATATCAGGCATAATATCCTGAGCAATAACCCATCCTGCTTGTCCGTCATCGGCAGTTTCCACCTCATAAAATTCTGCGAATACATCGACCAACACTTCCCTAATAGCCGGATTATCTTCCACTATTAGAATTTTTTTTCGCTGATCTGATTCCAGGACTATTTCAGGCGATGCAATCTCAATATCCTGTTCCTGCAACTGCTTGATCTCACTTTGGCTACTATCCTTAAATTGATTGCTAACTGCTAAGCGGATTGTACCTTCCGGGTATACGACCTTTAATGGAAGTTGCACTATAAAGGTAGTCCCTATGCTTAACTCGCTTTTGACCAATAACTTCCCTTGATGAAGTTCTACTACTCCTCTTGCGAGAGACAAACCGATTCCAGTTCCCAACACGCTTTCGCTAGTCTGGTAGAAAGGCTCAAAGATTCTGTTAATTTCGTCAGGAGGTATTCCGGGACCTGAATCTTCCACAGCCAAAGCAACATGTTCTCCTTGCTGGGTTAGTGATAACACGATTTTCCCTCCCACAGGTGTATTTTTAAAGGCATTTGACAATAGATTGTTCATCACCTTTCGCATTTGCCGGATATCGATAAAGGCCTTTAGCGCTTTGACGTTTATTAACAAATCATAATCGATCTCCTTTATTGTAGCCAAAGGGCGAAAAAGCTGAAAGCAGTTGGATATAAATCCTGTCAAATCCACTTCTGAAGGATAAATTCTATTAAGGCCTTCTTCCTGTTTCCTAAAATCCATCAGCTCAGTAACGAGTTCATCCAGTTGCTTGCTGCAATTATATATAGCTGAAATTTTCTTTGAAAACTCAGCAGGCATTGAGCCCTTTCTGGAGAGTATTTGCTCAATCTGGACGGATATTAAAGTCAACGGAGTCCTGAACTCATGGGAAACATTGGTAAAAAAATTGATTTTGGAATCATTGAGGATTTCCAGCTCCCTCGCATGCAGCTTTTCGTAACGCAGCGATTCCTGCAACCTGATCCTCGACCTGTAAAATCTAAAGATATAATACATCAAGCCTGCAAAGAGTAATATGTAGCAGATGTAAGCCAGCGTCGTTCGATAAAACGGTGGTGATATTTTTATAGCAAGCCGTGTTTCAGGACCACCTGAGCGGGTAGATTTAACAATTAGAACATAACTGCCCGGTGAAAGGTTGGTATAACTTATCGGGGTATTTTCTCTTGCATCGTTCCACTTGTCGGAAAAACCATGCAACTGATATATAATGTTATCTTTATTTTCCAGGATATAGTTATCCGTGACCCATTCAATATCAAAAGTTGTCTGGTCACTATTAAGCACAACCTCCTTTTCATAATAAAGCCCCTGGATCAAAACCTTGTTTCCAACTCCTGATTTTGTGTTACTGTTATTGACCGTAATTTGTTGAAGCCTTAATGAATAAGGTTTATTTGCCACAATTAACTCCTGTTCATTAAAAGAAACCATTCCACTCACTCCACCTAAAAATATTCTTCCCGAACGGGAAAGATAAAGTCCGTTTTCATTCATCGCTCCCAAAGGAAAGCCATGGTCATAACGGTAGTCATTGAAGGAATTTTCTTTTGGATTATAGACCACAAAACTTTTATTTGTAGCAATCAGCAAATTCCCGGTTGAAGATTCCACTAGATCATATACATAATTACTACTGACACCGTACATTTCAAGGTTTATCCTTTTAAAATCGTCTGTGGAGGGTTGAAACAAACAGAGTCCTGCTGAAGATGTAGCAAACCACAATTTCCCCTGATGATCCTGGATAATACGGGTTATAAAATTATCAGACAAGGTATTTTTTTTATTTACTTCGCTACTATAATGCTGAAACTCGCCTGTGTTAAAATGATAAGCAAATGCGCCCGAGCCAAGTCCTCCCACCCATAAAACTCCTTCGCGATCAATCAGTAAACTGAATGCATCCGTATCCAGTAACCTTTTGTATTGACCGGTATGGGGATCAAACTCACCAACCCCAAGCGGAGTTGCCAGGATTAGTTTATCACCATGTGGAACTATATCCTGGATTACGTTAGATGGCAATCCATCCGTTCTTTGGGGGGCTGCAAGGTAGCATGTAAACTTCCCCGTGGTGAGGTTCATCCTGTTTAGCCCTCCCAAATGCGTTCCAATCCATAATGCATTCTGTTTGGGATCAAAATAAATTGCCTTTAAATTATCCTGAGAGATACTATTTGCATGTTTATCACTTTTGAACCATTTAAATTTACCCGTCTTCAGGTTATATCTATTTAAACCACCCCCTTCCGTACATATCCAGAGGTTTCCCTGGTTGTCCTCGGTCATTTTAGCTACAACCGAAGAGCTGAGCCCCGCATCCCTGATAATGCTTTTTTTGAAATAGTCGTAAATTTCATATTTGGGATTAAAATAATTTACGCCGCCAAAATAAGTGCCAACCCAGATCGTGCCTTGCCGGTCCTTGATAATACTCCATATGGAAGAATTTTTTAAACCACCATTTTCTTCCCCATCATCATAACTTAATATTCGCCCAGTACTGCGTTCGAGTTTGTCAAGGCCACGAAAAGATCCTATCCACATATTTCCGGCTTCATCTTCCATAAAACACCGAACGAAATCGGATGAAATAGAATTCTTATCAGTTTCACTATGCCTATATCTTATTGTTTTGCCATTCACAATCCTAAATAGTCCATCGTTCCAGCTACCTATCCAGACTTCTCCCCTGGAATCCTGATATACCTGAGTCACATTGATATTATCAATTACCTTACGAACTGTTTTATTGCTACTATCTTTTACCAATAAGCCACCTTTTTCGGTACCGATCCATAATTGGCCGGATCTATCAATAAGAAAACACTTTAAAGACAGTGATATCTCAGGAAGTGAGAAATATAAGCGTTTCTCGTTTTTGGCTTCATCGTAGATGAATATCTGCTTTTTATCCATGATGTATAGTATTCCTCTGATACATGCCATCTGATAGTAAGCTCCCTTAACCAGAACTTTGAATTGGCCGGTTTTGTCATCAAATACTGAAATACCTTCATTCGTTAGTACATAAACTTTATCTATACCATTTCCGGTAACTGCCTTTATATAGCCACGGACGAACTGTACATTTTTGTAATTATCTTCCCTAAACTGTTGAACCCGGTTTCCGTTATAGCGGTTTAAGCCCTCCCTGGTACCGATCCAGATGGCACCTTTACCGTCCTGGAAAATGGCTGTTACCGAGTTGTGGGACAATCCTGTTTCTGTAGTCAGGGAATGAAATGCTATCCCCTGCCCCAAACAGACTGTTACCAGGCTAATCAATAAAAATAAAAGTGTAATAATTTTCCTCATATACTTTATTAAGAGGGAGAGATCCTTATCAGCGAATATTTGGTTTAAACTTAAGATAAAGATAATAATACTATAAAGCTAAAAGAGCTAAAATTGTACAAAGAAAACCCGAAATCATCCATATTCTGAGTCCAATTGCATTAGCACATTGACGCAGCTGAATTGACTTTCGCATTGATTACTAGGTCTTATACGCCTATGGCGTTACTGTAGGTAAGGCTAGGTGTATAAGACCATAGAGAGGTTAATCCAACACGGAACACTCATTACAAATTGGCCTAGTTTCCTCTATCAAAGGAAACTCATAAAGAATAACATGAGATCATTAGCTTATCCAATCGGAAAATTTGCCTTATAACCGTTTGTTAAATTCGTCACTTTAATAACTATTGTATAATTCGCCGCTATGTCCAGAACCAACTGCATAATATTTCGTCCAGAAACTACAGGCAGCACTATTGCAGAAATTTCCTCAAATTGGCTTCCCTGAGTCCTTTACAACCTTTATTGTGATTTAATCCATAAAACAAACCGATTTCTGCTTACTTCAGTTCCAGCTCAATAACATTGGGCAGTGCGGTTCTTAATGCTGCCGGTACCTGTACAGTAAGTTGCCCGTTTGCTACGCTGTATTTAAGGGTAGCTTTATTGCCTGATAGACTTACATTTTTAATACTTCCCTTTGTGCTAAAAGTCACCTGCTCATCGATCGGTTTTTCACCCTTTTTATGAGCCAGTAAAAACAGGTAGCGGCGCTTGGCTGCTGCTGTGGCCGGTACCGATGCCGATTCGCTGGCATCGAGTGCCTGTGCACCTTTTATGGCACTGCCATTTACTTTCATCCAACCGGCAATTTCAGCCAGACTGGTGTACATTTCAGGAGTAAGAACCCCTTCTTTAGTTGGCCCGTAATTTAACAGCATATTGGCGTTATTGGCCCTGCACTTGATCAGATTGTTGAGCACCAGCGCAACGGGTTTTAAAGGCTTTCCTGTATAGCCCCAGCCTCCATCGGTAATGGTGGTACAAAGTTCGGCCCAGCCATCTTGCTTGGTTTTGGGCAATGCTTTATCCTGCTCAAAGGTTTTGTAATCGCCATAACCGAAAAACCTTGGACTTACCACAATGCCAGGTTGCAATCTATGGATTTCGGCCATGGTTATGCATTTATCCCAGGCTTTATTTCCACGCGGAATATCGGCTGCTCCATCGAACCAGATCATATCAATCTGCCCGTAATTGCTTAATAGCTCAGTAACCTGCCCTTTTACATAAGCAGCCATTTCATTGTAATGGGCCTGCTTTTCAGCTTCGGTTTTTACGGTAATCCGAGGCCTTAAATTTTCATCCAGCACCGGGATATTTGGGTAATCCCTACCTACCCCATAGTACATAAAATTTTGGAAATCGCCATTTTGGTGCCAGTCTGGTCCTGAGTAATAAATCCCAACCTTTAACCCATATTTTCTGCAGGCGGCCACATAATCTTTTATCAGATCGCGGCCACCCATGTAGTTTTTGGTATTGAAATTACCATAAGCGCTTGGCCACAGGGCAAAACCATCATGATGTCTTGCTGTAAGCACCGCATAAGTCATACCGGCTGCTTTGGCTGCTTTAATCCATTTTTCGGGGTCGTAGTTTTGAGGATTAAAGTTTTTGGCCAGTGCCCAATACTCAAGCGGAGTAATACAGCTGTTTGTTTTTTCGCAGCCATTTCCGGCAAAATAATTGCCCGAATCCATAATCTTTTTAACCGATGCCGAATCCATCTTGGGCGAACGCCAGCCAATCTGGGTGCCGGCCATCATGGGCCACGAGAGATCTATTTGTTTAATCGATGAAATGCTCCAATGGATAAACATACCTAAACCAGCCTCCGGAAACCACTGTGCTCCGGGGTGGGTGGTATGCTTGTAGCCCGATTTTGCATCTTCAACAATGCCAATCTGGGCGTGCTCCATTTTTACTTTATCGGCTTCTTTATTTTGTGCAACCGCAAGGTTAACAGTGCCAAGCAATGGCAAACATGCCAGGCACTTATATATTAAATTTCTTTTCATTGCTTAAATCATGAATTAAGGTTATTTCCCGATAACAAAGGCATCTTTTGTTTTTTCCAGCCACTGCAGCAAAACTGACTGCAGCTTTGTTACAACGGGTAAACCCGGCTGGTAGATGTTATTAAGTTCGAAAGGATCTACTTTTAAATCGTAAAGCTCATATACGCCTTTGCCCTTTTTCTTCACAAAAGCCAGCTTATAGTCTTTGGTACGAATGCCCCTGAAACCGGTGTTGATGTTTACATTACTGCTGCCAATGGCTCCTAAAATGTACTGTTCGGCTGGTTTTTCACCTTTACCATTCAGGTAATACTGGGCGTAACTCTTACCATCTACATCTTTTGGTGTTTTATTTTTTAATCCCATCAAATCTAAAAGGGTTGGATAAATATCAGGCACACTGCCTAAAAAGGTATCATCTTTACGGGGCTGGATATGACCTTTCCAGTTTACAATGAAAGGAATCCGCAGCGACTCTTCAAAGATGTTGTTTTTGGATTCTTCGTCATGTTTACCTAAACAGTTACCATGATCGGCCATAATGACCACAATGGTATTCTCCTCCAAGTGCTCATCTTTTAAGCCTTGTAAAATACGGCCAATCTGCTCATCTACGCCAGTAATATTGGCATAATAATAACGCACATCTTTACGGTACTGATCGCCAAATGCCGTACCTGCTGCCGGGATATTGGGATCTTTTACCAAATCGGTCAAAGGAACATCTTTGTACAGGTTATAGTATTTTTCGGGTACGGTGCGGTAATTAGAGTGTGGCGGGTTCATGGAAACCACCAATGAGAAAGGCGCACCATTTTTACGGATTTTTCCGCTTTCGTTTCTAAAGTAAGCCAATGCTTTATCGGCTTCGTGCTCTGGTCCCCATTGGTTTACGTACTTAAAATCATCGCGTTTATCGCCCGTATCCCAGTACATGGGTTTGTTGTGTTCATCGTAAGTACCATAAGCATACCAATAATCGAAACCATGCCTGCGCTCTGGTGCAGTCCACTCGTTCCAGGCTACTTTACCTGTGTTGTTTGAAGTAGGAATGTAAGGTGGGTAAGGCGAATCGAGGTGCCATTTACCGATGTAACCGTTCGAATAGCCGTTCTGTTTCAATACATCCGACCAGCATACGGCATCTTTTTGAAGCTCGATGCCGAAAGGGGCCGAACTGGAGTTTACATTGCTGTAAACATGGTTTTTGAGTGGGTATTGTCCGGTCATGAGCATGGCCCTGGCTGGCGAACAAACGGGGTAATTACTCACCATCTGGCTCAGCACCAAACTCTCTTTGGCATACTGATCTAAATAGGGCGTCATTACCGGCTCGCGGCCTTCGAAACCCAGTGCCTGCCCTCTCCACTGATCGGCCATGATAATTAACAAATTTGGGCTAGTTTTAGCTTTCGTACCCTTTTGTGCCATGGCCGGGAACGCAACTAACAGGGATAGAAAAAACAGAATATACGGAGGATATTTTTTATTGCTCATTCGTCTTGGGTTTTTATCAGTTTTCATTATGGGCAGCTGCGCCGGGTATGTGCTTATTTCTTTCTGTTGCTCTTCTTATTTTTCAGCCAGAATATCCTGTGCCTTAA
Organism: Pedobacter sp. HDW13; assembly: GCF_011303555.1. Lineage (NCBI taxonomy): Bacteria > Pseudomonadati > Bacteroidota > Sphingobacteriia > Sphingobacteriales > Sphingobacteriaceae > Pedobacter > Pedobacter sp. HDW13. Next base: position 755,997 of record NZ_CP049868.1, read on the forward strand.
TTTTCTTTTTCTCTTCGGCTATCCACTGGGGTAATTTACCTAATCTTAATTCCAATTGGGCTTCAAATAACGATTCGGGTTGTACGGCCTTGCCCAGGCTTTCCAATACCTGTACCTGATCTTTATTGAAGGTGGTTTCGGCACCATGATAACCCACAATAATGGGCGGCACTATTTTCCACCAGATTGATTTGGCTGGCCAGAATTCGAAATTCTTTCTGGCAGCACCTAACTGCTTGTAGTTCCACAGCACCAGATTACGGCCGTGGTTGGGCATATTAAATATGGCCCCTCCCGCCCTTCCGTCAGACAGGCCTCCTGTTACCTCATCAAGCAGGGTACATCGGGGTTGCGAGGAATGCGATTCGAAACAGGTATTTTCGGGGTACCTCGAACGCCAGATTACGGTAGCTGTAGTGCTGCCGCCACCTACGCCCACAGCATGGTGCATACCGGTTAAATCGGTAATATTAGCCAATAAAATACCAGTCGAACCACCAGCGGCATCTACAGAGTTATGCCCCATGTTGCCGTCAAAAACCAAATCAATAGCTGTACAGGCTGCTGATGCGCCGATGGTTAAACCGTTACTTACATTGCGGAACGAGCAGTTTCTAACCCACGAGTTTACCGATTTGTTTAAACTCAGGATACTCCATCCGCTATCATCCTGTGCTGAGCGGTGGTGCACAAATTTCTTTAGCCAGTTGCCTTCGAAAGCAATATTTTCGACCCCTACCTCGCTTAAATGGGCAAAGCCAGAAACGGTCCAGTGGTGTTTGGCCTGCACATCATAATGAATGGGTTCTACCAGTATAAGCTTGTTGCCCTCTACTTTAGCCACCTGATGGCGTTCATTAACCTGCACCCCTTTTTTAATCAGCGAAGCCCAGCTGGTATCGGGTTTTATGCCTTTTAAATCGTAATCAATTAGTTCGGGGCTGTTATTGGTTACCTCGAGGATAATCCAGTCGCCGGCCTTAATTTTAGAAGCATTACTTACCTCAATGATGTGGCTTTCGCGCGGGGCGTTGGCTGTTACATCAGCCAGTTTTTTATTGGCACCCTTTGCACCAATGTTTATGGCCATCGGTACCGACCACATTTGCTTTGGATTGGCGGGAGGCAAATCTTTATCAAAAAACAAAACAGTGCCCCCTTCTCCGTTACCCGCGCCCCTGAGTACAATTTTCGACCCCGAAATGCGGATCACCTGCTGGTCGTCGTTAGCGGTATTAAACAGGTACCTGCCCCTAGGGAAATAAATAATCCCTTCTCCGTTTTTTTCTGCCGCAGCAATCGCGCTTATAAATGCTTTTTTATCCGAAAGGTTATCGTTTGGAATAGCACCAAAGCTGGTTACATCGAAAACCTTATAGTTTACCGTGGGGATGGCTTCTTCGCTGTAGCGGTAGCCGGCATAAGAGAAATCGGGCAAAACAGGTGTGACACCTGTACTTTTTGCAGTTTTAAAATCTTGCCATATCGCGCTTTCCTGAGCCTGGAGCGATAAACTGCTGATGGTGATTAAACCAAAAATGATTCTTTTTAAAGCCATACATGGATTGTTATAGTTCGCTAAAATCTGCCGGACTAAAACCGGCAGATTTCATTTGATGTGCAGCTTGTTACCAGCCCGGGTTATTTTCTGTTATTAATTTGTTCGACGACATTTCTAAAGAAGGAATGGGGAACAATAAATTTCTTGCCGTAACATTTTTGCCGCCTAAACCACCATATTGCTGGTTACCCGAAGTTAGTGCGCCAGTGGTAGGTGCAGCACCCATTTCGGCGCCAACCGAATTCATGGTGCTTACAAATTTATTCCAGCGGATTAAATCCATACGGCGTAAACCTTCAAAACACAACTCGCGCATGCGCTCGTCTTCTATAGCTTGCTGAAAGGTAGCTTTGTTAAGTCCGGTCAAATCTGCCACAACACTTGCTGCCGCAACCGGCAACCCGTAACCTCTTCGGCGTACCTGGTTAATGGCATTGTAAGCGTCGGCTGTTGGACCATTTACCTGATTTTCAGCTTCAGCAAACATCAACAGGATATCGGCATACCGCAGCACCGGGAAGTTAATTCCGGTCTGGTTTTTATCTTTAGGTGTAAGCAGTTCGTACTCCCTTCTCCATTTGGCCATATCCCTGCCGTATTGAACGGTTTTGGCAATAGCCGTTTTGGTAGCGGTATTGGTGGTATTGTTAACGGTCCAGGTATAGGTTGTGAGTACCCAATCGCGGCGTAAATCTTTTCCGGTTGCATCGTATTTATTGTATAAACGCGCTGTTCCTTTTATAAAACCATAGCAATAACCCGGATAGGAATACAAGGGCGAATTGGCTGCCGATGGTGTCATGGTAATTCCCACCTGGCTCCCCAAAGGGCCCAGATCTAAGTAACCATCGGCACGGTTACCTTTAAATTCAATTTCCCACATGCTCTCTTTGGTGTTGTAAATCTCTTGCGCAGCATTGATGAATATCTGGCGGTAGGCATTATTGGAATTGGCCGGTACTGATGGTAAAGTTTCGTTGAAACCATTAAAGGTAGCATCGGTACTAAAAGTTGTATTTAAGGCATGTTCGCCCGAGCTGATTACTTTTTTAGTCCAGGCCAGTGCCTCGGCATATTTACCTGTATCGTTTAAAGGGTAGCCTGCCATTTGTAAACAAACCCTGGCTAAAATGCCTTGTACTACCGTTTTTGAAACGCGGCTGGGGTAGCCAATTGCGGTAGAGGTTGCCACTTTTGTTTCGGCTGTGGTCATATCTTTCAATATCTGGGCATAAACATCAGCCGTTTTGGTGCGGGCTAACTGCACATCGTTAGGGCTTGTGGTTGGCACTAACCTTAAAGGCACATCGCCAAAACGGGTAACCAGCATAAAGTAGTAGTAACCTCTTAAAAATAAAGCCTCGCCCAATATAATCTGCCGCTTGCCTTCATCCATTTGCGGTACATCAATGTGTGCAATTAAATCGTTGGCACGGTTAACTCCGGTATAAAGGTCGGTCCATAAATTGGTTACGTTGGTATTGGAAGGATCGAAATTAAATACCTGTATGCCGGTTACTGTACCCGAACGGGCATAATAGCCCTCATCGGTACAAGCTTCGAAACCATTTGGCAAATTGCCGTACACATTACCCGAACCCAGCGGATCGTACACCCCTGCCAATGCCTGGGTTAAGCCTGTTTCATCGGTATAATATTGTTCAAGAGCAATTTTATCGGTTGGCTGGGTATCTAAGAATTTCTTACAAGAGCTGCTGGCAATGGCCACCAAAACTAATAATACATATATCTTTTTCATCTTGAAATAATTTATTTGATTAAAATGTAAGGTTTGTACCAAAAACTATAGTACGGGCACGCGGATAGGCAGAGAAATCAAATCCTGGTGTTAAAACCGAACGGTAGGTATTTACCTCAGGGTCTCCTCCCGAATATTTGGTCCAAGTGGCCAGGTTTTGTGCCGATACAAAGAATCTTAGCGATTTAAGGTAAATTTTCTTAATCACCTTCGGATCGAGATTATAGCCCAGCGATACTGTTTTTAGCCTCAGGTAAGAACCATCTTCTACATAGTTTGATGAATATCCGCCTCCAAAAAAGCCCCTGGTACGGAACATCTCCGATTCGGCATTTTGTGGTGTCCATCGGTTTTCATAGCTCGCATATTGATTAAAATTACCCAGGCCATTTGTATTTCCTTCGAACAGCATTTTATTGGCATTTAAAAGATCGTTACCGTACGACCATTGGAAGAAAACATTTAAATCAAAACCCTTATAGGTAAAATTATTAGAAAAACCACCGGTGTGGGCTGGTAAACCATTTCCTATTTTAACGTAATCCTGGGCATTTACCACACCATCGCCATTTTGGTCTTTATATTTAATATCGCCCGGCTGAATGGTTGCCCTGGTATTTCCGTTGGTAGCAACCTCTGGTTTTAAGGTATAAACGGTAACACCGCTGCCATTAACGGAGGTATTAAAATCGGCATATTTATAAGTACCCAACCACTCGTAACCATACATAGAACCTAAAGGCTGGCCTACTTCGGCCACATAAGCGCTTACGTTACGCCAGGCGGCATCCCAGTTAATGGTACTCTCGAGGGTGTTTTGCCCTTCAGCTAGCGAAATTAGTTTATTGCGGTTAAAGGCAATATTGGCATTGGTAGTCCAGGTAAAATTTTTAGTAACAATGTTTTGAGTAGTTAAGGTTAACTCCAAACCCCTGTTTTCTACACTACCAATGTTTTTTAATGCGGTACCAAAGCCTGCCGATGGTGGCAATTGGGTGTTTAACAATAAATCTTTGGTTACTTTTCTATATACATCGGCACTGAAGGTAATTCTTTGCTTAAAAAAGCCTAAATCAATACCGGCATCTACCTGTTCGGTAGTTTCCCATTTCAAATCGGAGTTACCCAGTTTGGTTGGGATTACACCCGGTACGTATTCGTTGTTGAAAGTGTAGGTATTTACAATCGGATTGAAATAATTGGTCAGGTAATCGAAATCGCCTACGCGGTTGTTACCGGTTTGTCCGTAACTCACACGCAATTTACCTTCTGATAGTATTTTAGATTTTTTGAGGAAATTTTCCTGATCAAACCGCCAGGCAATAGCTGCCGAAGGGAAGTAACCCCAATGGTTTTGGCTTGGAAATTTAGAAGATCCATCGGCCCGGTAAGAGGCAGTAAATAAGTATTTAGAATCGTAGTTGTAATTAATACGGCCTAAAAAAGAAGCCATGGTCCAGTCGGATGCAGAAGGATCGACCCTTTGTTGTACGCCCTGATCAAAACCATCAAACATCAGGTCTTCGTTAGGCAATTGGGTTACTGAGCGGCCATTGCTCCAAGTGTGTCTTTTTTGAAGTGTAAATCCTCCTAACAGGTTTAACTTCGACTTTTTGCTTATTTTTTTATCCCAGGTAAGCGTGTTTTCGTTTAACCAGTTACTGTAATTGTTATTGCTGATTCTTCCATTTACGCCGTTTACTCCTCCCGGGCGACCTGCAGAGGTTTTGGTGTTGTTGAATACATCATTTTCGGATTTATTTTCGATAATACCGAAAGATGATCTCAGTTTTAAATCTTTAAGAATTGCATATTCGGCATAACCATTGGCGGTAATGTTGTGTGTAGTGGTTACATTGTACGAATTCTGCAAGCTGATAACCGGATTGATACGATAATCGTTCGCGGCGTTCATATCCGGATCCTGGAAAGAATCTTCGAGATCAAACACTTCGGAAGGAACTGGCCTCATGCCCAGAATAGAAGTCATTACGTTGGTAGTAGCACCATTTTCGCCCCTGGTGGGGTCGATTCCTTTTTGTTTAAGGAAGCTGTAATTGGCGTTGATACCTACTTTTAACTTATCGGTAATGGCATAATCGATCACCGCACGGCCGGTGTATCTCTGATAATTTGAATTTAATAAAATACCGTTTTGGTTAACTGTTGAAGTAGAAACTGCGTATTTCAGTTTTTTGGTTCCGCCTCTTACGGCAAAATCGTTGTTATTGTACACAGCTGTGCGCGAAACCAAATCCTGCCAGTCAATCGGGCTAACACCATTGTAATAATCAACGGTTTTTCCATCGGTAAGATAAATTTGCGTAGGTGTAGCTGGTGTTCCGGTTAAAGCAGGCGTAAGTTCTAGCTGGTATTTTACATACTCGTAAGGACTCATCATTTCCATTTTTTTGGCCATGCGCTGCACGCCCAATGTACTCGAGAAACTAAATACCGGTTTACCCTGTTTACCTTTTTTGGTTGTAATTACCACTACCCCATTGGCGCCACGGGCACCGTAAATAGCGGTTGCCGATGCATCCTTTAAAATGTCTATCGATTCGATATCGGCCGGATTAACCACATTGTTATTGGGATCTTCGATCAGGAAACCATCTACCACATACAAAGGGCTGTTGGCCTGCGTAACCGAGTTATTACCACGGATCACAATATCAACACCTGAACCCGGGCGGCCATCGGCCGAGGTTACCTGCACCCCGGCTACACGACCTGCTAAAGCCTCATCGAAAGAACGTACCGGTGCTTTGTTTAACTCGGCCATTTTAACCGAGCTTACCGAACCTGTAAGGTCTTTTTTGGCTACCGTACCATAGCCCACTACCACCACCTGATCCAGGTCGTTGTTTTGTTCGGCTAAGGTTACATTTATCGTTTTTTGTTGATTTACAGTTACCTCTTTGGCGTGGTAACCTACGTATCTGAATACCAAAACCGCTGTCTGATCGGTAGGTACACTAATGCTGTATTCGCCCTGTGCCCTGGTGGTAACGCCACCTTTGGTTGTACCTTTAATACTTATACTAACACCGGCTAAGGTTTCGCCGGTTTTTTGATCGGTAACAGTTCCGGTTATTATCTTACTCTGCTGGGCAGAACTCGAAAAGACGGTCAGTAGGAAGACTGAAAATAGCAGAATTCTTCTCATAACACTAATTCAATAAAAGTTTATAGTTGGTTGTTTGGTATCAAATTTACCCCCAGTTGTAAATTTAGGGGGTATTTTTTTCCTTTTAAAGGTGAAATTTATCCTTTTCTCACCTGCGCTTAAAAGTTTTACTAATATAATTTTAGTCCGGCATTTAGCTTCTTGTACCTGAGTAATGCCTCCATAAAATAGTAATCGGCATATACCAAAGGTACATCGATCTGGCTGTTGTGCGGAATCGATCCTATATTGTGTTTCAGAATAAAATCGGCATTGGTACCTGTTGCCGCAAAGTATGCTGGTGTGGCTAGCGAATGAAGCATTTTTACGGCTGCATCTTTATACTTTTTGGCAGTTTTACCTGTAGTATAGGTACTCAGTTCTAACAAGGCCGATGCGGTAACCGCTGCTGCCGAAGCATCGCGGTATTTTACGTTAATGTTATTGGCATTGGAGTTTACACCAGGCTTATAGCCGATCTGATTGGCATTAAAGTCCCAGTAAGGAACGAAATCGGTAGGCAGATTTTTACTGTCGATAAAATAGTTGGCTAAACCCTGGGCCATTTTTAAAAAGCGAACATCTTTGGTTTCGCGGTAGGTCATGGTATAACCATATATAGACCAGGCCTGGCCACGTGCCCATGTTGAGTTATCTGAATAGCCCTGTGCAGTTTCGCGTGCCAGCACCTTCCCTGTTTTATCATCATAGCAAACTACGTGGTAAGAACTGTAATCGGGTCTGAACTGGTTTTTCATTGTAGTAAGTGCATGTGTAATGGCAATGTGCCTGAAACTGGTATCGCCCGATATTTTTGAGGCAGCAAACAGCAACTCCAGGTTAATCATGTTATCGATAATTACGGGAAAATTATAGCTCTCTTTGCCATGCCACGATTTAAATACATTCCACGATTTAATGCAACCTGTAACGGGGTTAAAGCGGGTGCTTAATGCTTTGGCCGAATTAATTAAAACCTGCTTATAGTTTTCGTTTTGGGTAAGCCTGTAAGCATTGCCGTAGCTGCAGTACATCATAAAACCCAAATCGTGATGCTCGGTAAAGTTTTGCAGGGGCGCTAACTTTTCTGTCCACTGGATGGCCTGTGCTTTTAGTGCGGCATCTTTATTGGCCTCGTAAGCATACCAGAGGTTGCCCGGGAAAAAGCCGGTAGTCCACTCGTACAGGCCACCACTGCGCAGCTTCCCTTCTTTATCGGTTGTTTGCGGAAAAGCTGTAGCCGTAAGGCTTTTGCTGCCCAACATTTCTTTTACCTGTTTTTGGCACAGGGCCAGGTTATGCGTAATAAACTTTTCTTCGGTTTGGGCTTTGGTTGTACTCGTTATAGTGGTTAACGAAGCAAAAGTAAAAGCGGCGATCAGTAAATTTCTCTTTATCATTTTTAATTTGGTTAGTGCATGCCTGTTTCCAGGTGTATCCGGTTCTTTTCGTTCTGTAAAAGGTGGTGTAAATGTTGTAAGCCTCCATGTGGCACTGTTTACCCGGCCTTTTGTCTTATTCGAAATTGCTGTAGTTCTGCCAGTTGAAGGGTAATTTTTTTCCTTAAAAAGGGTAAATATTTCCTTTTCATTCCTAAATTTGATTATTGCTAATGCAAATCGCTTCATCCCGGTTAGATATTAGGAACGATTGCCAGTAATAATAGCGCTACCCAATAGCATTTAAACCAAATAACAAGCAGAACTTAACGACAAAAATTTGAAGGCTCTTCGATTTTCATTGGTATTGATATGGCTTTACTGCATTTTTTTTAATGCCACTAAAAGCCACGCCCAAAGTAGCCAACTAATTTTCAACCATTTAAACATCAGCAATGGCTTGTCTAACAACTCGGTGTTATCTATCAATCAGGATACTACAGGCTATATCTGGCTGGGTACAAAATACGGTTTAAACCGCTTTGACGGTCGCACATTCAGGATTTTCAAAAACGACCCGCAAAATACTGGTTCAATCTCTTCAAACGATTTTATTAAATGCCTAGAAATAAGGAACGACCAGCGCATGTGGGTAATAAACAGTGGTTTAGACCTATACAACCCCGTTAACGAATCTTTCGAGCATATTATGCCAATTGGCTCAGGGATTACCAAAATTGTAGAGGATAAACAAAAGCAACTTTGGATAGCCTCCTTAACCGGATTAAAATTTATTGCGGCAAACAGTAAAAAAATTATTCCCATTCAGCTGGGTAAAGGCAGTAACGAGGTTAGCGAAATTTTTGAAGATAGGGATCAGCATATCTGGGTAGGTACTTCGGTTGGCTTATACGAACTTTTTTTCAGCAACAAAAAGCTAAAGGTCCTGTTGCATCAGGAGGCTGCGTTTGATGTATTTTATGGCAACCAGATTAAAGCCATTGCACAGGATAAAAACGGCAATTTGTGGTTTGGCACCAAAACCAATGGCATACAAATCCTGAATATGGCTACCAAAAAGATTAGCCACTTTGCCAAAAACGGTGCCGATAAAAGAAACCTGGTTAACAATAACATCCGGAAAATCATTTCGGTTAAAAATGGCAAGATGTGGATTGGCACACAGGATGGCCTCTCTATCGGCGATCCGGATTCGTTTACTTTTCAGCATTACCAGCACGATGTTACCGATGCAAACAGTTTAAGCCAAAACTCCATTCATGATATTTTTCAGGATAAAGACGGCTCGGTTTGGATAGGTACTTTTTTTGGTGGCGTAAACGTGGTGTATGCGGTTAATACCCCTTTTAAAAGCTATCAGAATAACCTCTCGCCCAATAGCATCAGCAGCAGTATAGTAAGCGCTATAGTCGAAGATAAACAGCATAACCTGTGGGTAGGTACCGAAGCTGGTGGTTTAAATTATTTTAACAGGCAGAGCAATCAATTTATCAGCTATAAGAATTCGCCAGCCGATACAAACAGCCTTAGCTCCAATCTGGTTAAATCGATAGCGATTGATCAGTATCAGCATGTACTAATCGGCACATCAGTTGGAGGCTTAAGTTATTTTGATCCTCAAACCGGAAAATTTACAGTGTACAAGCGCAAGGGGATTGGAAATAACAGCAACAATATCGCATCCGACAATGTGAACTGCCTGCTGGTGAGCCGCGGGCAGCAGGTACTGGTTGGTACCGACGAAGGGTTAAACCTTTTTGATCCTTTAACCAAACATTTTCAGCTGTTAAATTTAGCCGGTAGCAACAGCAGATTTAATAAAAAAATTACTGCACTCTTTCAGGATCGCCAGAACAAGATCTGGATTGGTACACCAGCCGGCTTATACAGCCTCTCGCCTAACCTGACCATACAGCCTGAAAATTACAAAGGTGAACCAGACCATGCATTTAAGTTGAATATTAACTGCATTCAGCAGGATAGTGAAGGAAATATCTGGCTGGGTACTTACCACAAAGGTTTAGCCCTGCTCAATCAGCGCAATAAAACCTTCGAGCTGTTTAACTATAAAAACAACCTGCCCAGCGATAACATTTTAAGCTTGGTTGAAGACAATCAAAACAATTTATGGATTGGTACCGATAATGGTTTGGTAAAATACGATCGCAAAGCCCGCTTTTTCAGGAGTTTTAACATGCTGGATGGCTTGCCCGACAATCAGTTTAACACCAGCTCTTTTTACAAAGCTGCCAACGGAGCATTGTTTTTCGGCACCTTTAACGGCCTTGTTACCTTCGATCCGCAGAAAATAGAAAAAAACAATACTGCCCCTCAAGTGGTGCTTTCGAACTTAAAGCTTTTTAATAACCCGGTTAAAATTAATGATGAAACCAGGCTGCTTACCGAAGATATTAACTTGAGTAAAAACATCACTTTTAACCACCTGCAGAACAATTTTACCTTAGAGTTTTCGGCACTAAACTTTATAAAACCGAGTAAAAACAAATATGCCTATAAGCTGGAAGGTTTTGAAAGCAACTGGAACAATGTCGAAGTACCCACTGCCACCTACACCAATTTATCAGCAGGAACTTATACCTTTCTGGTTAAGGCAACCAATAACGATGGCATTTGGAGCAGGGAAATCAAATCGGTTACCATTACCGTTTTACCGCCAATATGGAAAACCATCTGGGCTTATTTGCTTTATGCCATAGCCATTTACTTTATTGTGGCCTACATCATTAAATTTTTCAAGGCGAAGGCTAAGCTAAAGCAAGAGCTTTATCTGGAACATATTGAAGCGGAACACCAGAAGAAAAATTACCAGATGAAGCTGGATTTCTTTACCAACATATCGCATGAAATACGAACACCACTTACGCTTATTTTAGGGCCACTGGAGAAGCTTGAAGAGATTACCACCAATAATACCGTTGTACACCAATACGCTTTAACCATTAAGAACAATACCGAGCGGTTGTACCGCCTGGTAAACGAGCTGCTCGACTTTAGAAAAGCCGATTCTGAAAATCTGCGCTTGTACTTTGCCGAAACTGATATTGTGGCTTTTTTACGCGGCGTGTTTGAAAATTTTGCGCACCTTGCTGAAGCCAAAAACATAACTTATACTTTTAAAACAACTGATGAAGCCATACCCGTTTATTTTGATAAAAACCAAATGGAAAAGGTATTCTTCAATTTATTATCAAATGCCTTTAAATTTACACCTGCCGATGGCGAAATTAGCTTGGTGATTGAACAAAACTGCCTTGAGCAAGTTTCTGTTACGGTTAACGACAATGGGAAAGGCATTGCACTTTATAACATCGACGATATTTTCAAGAATTTTTATCAGGAAGACCAAAGTATGGGTACCGGTATTGGCCTGGCACTATCTAAAAAACTGGTAGAACTACACCAGGGAGAGGTCATGGTAAACAGCAGGTTAGCTACAGCAAATGAACGGGGTTTCACTGCTTTTAAAGTATTGTTACAACTGGGCAATAGCCATTTAACAGGGGCTTATACCGGCGAAGCAGCCGTATCTGAAGCCTACCAACTGCAACACGAGCCCGATTATGCTACCGAAAGCCCGCTTACCGAAACAACAGCCGCCGCTAACAATAATAAGCCCTCTGTTCTGATTGTAGAAGATAATAAGGAGTTGAGAGATTTCATTAAGCAATCGTTAGCCAATGATTATGATGTACAGGTGAGTGAGAACGGTTTGCAGGGCTGGGAAATTGCAAGCACTACCCTACCTGATCTGATTATCAGCGACATTATGATGCCGGTTATGGACGGGCTAACCTTTTGCAAAAAAATCAAAACCGATGTCCGCACCTCACACATCCCGGTAATTCTGCTCACGGCAAAATCGGCACAGGTACATGAAATACAAGGTTTAGAACACGGCGCTGATGTGTATATTACCAAACCTTTCAGCAACAAAATTCTTCAGCTTAATATCCATAACATGCTGGCTTTAAAAACGGCCATGCAAAAGAAATACAGCGATCAGCTGCAACTGCCTCCAATTATCCAGCAGCCAAATGCTTCGGCTGATGAAAAGCTGTTATCGAAACTACAGCTTGTTATTGAAGAGAATTTAGCCAATGCCGATTTCGATATTGTAGCCTTAACTTTAGAAATAGGGATGAGTAAATCGGTACTTTATAAAAAATTTAGTGCGCTTACTAATCTTTCGTTAAATGAGTTTATTAAAACCCAGCGTTTAAAACATGCCGTTACGCTACTCCAGCAGGGAGAAACATCTATTCTTTCGGTAGCTGTGCAGGTAGGCTTTAACGATGTAAAGTACTTTAGCCGCGAGTTTAAAAAGGTTTACGGCATTACACCAAGCCACTACATTAAAAATTAAAGCATAAAAAAAGCAGATTAAGTGTTTGATAGCTACACTCAATCTGCTTTTAATAATTTGGCTGTTAAGCCCGAATGTTATTTAACCACTTTAATCTGGCCTTTCATAACCATATAATGGCCCGGGTAGGTACAAATAAACGGATATACGCCAGGTGTTTTAGGCACCGTAAAATAAATGGTATCTGCTTTACCGGGCTGCAGTAAAATCGTATGTGCCAGCACCTTTGGGCTACCGGGAACAAAATCGTACTTTTCGCCATCGAGCCCCATTTTTAAAGCCATTTCGCCTACCGCATTACCCGAGCCTGGTGTGGTAAGCACAAAGTTGTGCAGCATATCGTCGGCATTGGCAAAGGTTAACTTCACTTTTGTGCCCGCCTTTAAAGTAATATTGGTTATATCGAATTTCAGGCCTGGTTTGGTTCCCAGTAAAATAGTTTTGTCTGGTCCATTGGCCCAACTTTCGGGCTGCCTGATTACATGCTTACTGGCATCGGTATTGCCTTTAACAGCACCGCCGCTTGCAGGCATATTGCCCATTTGGTGATGCTCCATTCCTGCCATACTATGCTCCCCCTCCATCTTACCTGTGGGTTTATTTTCGGCAGTTAAGGCTATCTTTTCTCCATCCGGAATCCTGTTTAAGGTATAATACCCATAATTGTGCAGCAAAGGTGTATTGCCATTTTCGGCACGCAATCCTTCCATTCTGATTTCGTGGATATAACCCTCTTTTAAACTATCAAGTACCAAACGCACACGTTTTCGGTCGGAAGAAACAACAACTGCTTTAATGTTACGGGCCGACTGGTTAATTACCGGACTTCCGTAAATATGGTGGTATTTATAGGTAAAAGTTGATAGTTTATACGCGCCGGCATCGCGGGCTGTTTTTTCGTCAACCGGCAAAGTAAACTCCAGCTCAAAACCATCGGGCTGCGCCTTTACGGTCTGTACCTCGAATGGCATAATGCCCGACCAGGTTAAGCGCTGCAACCCGTACTCGGCTTTTCCGGTTGATGACCAGCCCCTTGAGGTCATGCCCACCAGCATACTGCCATCCGACCCCCAGTTCATTCTGAGTATTCCGGAAGAAAATCCCCGGCGAAATGGAAATACTGCACCTTGATACACGCCTTTAATTTTTTCTAAAAATACCCTGTTAATATTACTCTGCGATTGATCACCTACAAAAAGTTGTCCTTTAAAAGGCCCCATATTGCCATTATCCGAATAATTTAAGATCCCTGATGTAGAATTACCCATAATAGAGTGCGGAATCCATACAGAAGGGCTTTTTAGCCCGGGTACCCTTTTGGCCACTTCAAACTTGGGCTCACCTGTATCCGGAATATCACTTTTGTGCAGCTTTACCGGAGAGCCGGGCTCATCTGCCCATACCAAACCAGCAGGATTGCCAACAAAATCGCCTTCTTCTACATGGGTAATGCTGCCCGAGCCTACCCAGTCGCCCTGGTTCTCAGCGTAAAATATTTCGCCATCGCCATTCAGTGCCAGCGCCGCAGGCGAACGGAAACCTGTTGCAAAAGGTTTTAACTTAAAATCGGGTGTAAATTTAAGCATCCAGCCATGCCATTTAGATAAACTTGCGCCATAACCAATCCAGCCCACATTTAGGGTAACCACCATGTTACCATCTTTATCCAATATAGGGCCATAGGCATATTCATGATAATTGCCCGATAGGGGCCACGAATACATGGTGCTGTATTCGTCGGCTTCGCCATCGCCATCCAAATCGCGCAGGCGTGTAATTTCAGCACGTTGGGTAAGGTAAATATCGCCCTTAATATAATTTAAGCCCAGTATTTCGTGCATGCCATGTGCAAATAACCTGTATTTGGGTTGTTGCCCATCTTTCATGTATGGGTTGGTAATAATCCACACTTCTCCTTTACGGGTGGCCACAGCCAGCTCATCGTTTGGTAAAAAGGTCATTCCACCCACTTCGAGTGCTATTTCTTTTGGAATGGGTATAGTTACAATGGGATAAATCTGGCTTTCTGTTTGTGCTTTTACCCTTACCAAACCAGCACCCAGTAACAAAAGCGGCAATAAGTATGTTAATTTTTTCATGTTTTGATTACCAGATTAGCGAATAGGTTAACGAATCGGTTCCATTGGCCAATAGTACAAGCAGTTCTTTGCCATTTTGGGTCTTTCTGATGAACGCTTTTGTACCATCTGCAACCTTTATGGTATAAGTTTTATCGCCAACACTATAGGTATTGTTTTTATGGGCTTCGATAGTGGGCCCCGCAGCAATACGGCAATAAAGTGGCTGCTTGCTGTTGCTAATGCTAATGGTGCGGCTTAATGCAGTACCGCCATTTTGAACGGCTATTTTATCGGTCACATCGGCACCATTGGCGGCGTATAAAAATGTAGGCATTTTGCTTTTATCTAATGCGTACCCCTTGTTCAGGAGGTCGTCAAAAGCTATAGAATCGGGCCAGACAGCATCTTTATCTGTCAGCACAGCAAGGGCTGGTGCCGCAGAAAGCGGTAAAACCGTACCCAAAGGTTTGGCCAGCTGGGGTTCTCCCCTGTCTTTCCACATTTCTGTTACATCCATAAAATCTCCACGCCATACCTGCAGCAAAGCACCTTGTTTCAAATCGTAAGCATAGTTTACCTTTTCGGGGGTACCTACCGAAATTACGTGGGTACGTTTCTTGCCTTCAAACATCAGGAAACTTCGCAATAAATAGGGTTTGCTTGCGGCATTGATGAGGTAAGGGCTTGCATTTTGAGCCATAGCGTAAGTGGCACAGCAGATAAACAGCGCCAGGCAGCACATCAATCGTTTATAATTCATTTTTTATTTGGTTAAGGCAGCCATAACAATCGGTTGCATAACAAATATATCATAAGCAAATCAGTTTACAAAAACTCTGGCAACACAATTATTAAAAATAAACACAAACAATTAACAATCAATAAATTAAACTATACAATACAGTATGCAAACGATAGCACAAAAAGGAAAGCAGACCCTAAAACCTTTGACATTGCTTACACAATAACCTGCAATAATTAGCTGTTTGTTTTTTAACTTTAAAGCATGAACAAGTTCTCCCTTTCAGAGATATACGTGTACCCGATTAAATCGTTGGGTGGCTTTCGCCTTAAAGAAGCACACTTAGAAGATAAAGGCCTTAAATACGATAGAAGGTGGATGCTTGTTGATGAAGATGGCACTTTTATTACCCAACGAAAACATTTTGAGCTGGCACTTTTACAGGTAAGTATTGCTGATGGAAAACTAACTGTAGCGCATAAACTTACACCAGAACTGCATATTTCTTTTGGGTTGGATGAAGATGCTGGCACCGCCATTCCGGTAAGTATCTGGAACGATGCCTCTACAGGACTGGAGGTAAATGCTGAGGTGAGTGAGTGGTTTTCGGCTTATTTGAAATTTAAGGTAAAGCTGGTAAAAATGCCCTTGGCAGAGAAGCGTTTCGTTGACCGTGACTATGCCTCGAATGACGAGATTGTAAGCTTCGCTGATGGTTATCCCTGCCTGATGATTGGCCAGGCTGCCTTAAACGGACTTAACGAAAAATTACAGGAACCGGTATTGATGGATAGGTTTCGCCCTAACTTTGTGTTTACGGGTGGTGAGCCACATCAGGAAGATCAATTTAAAACTTTTTACATCGGCGATATCCTCTTCTCGGCTGTAAAGCCCTGCGCCCGCTGTGTATTAATTACCATCGACCAGCAAACCGGCGAAAAAGGACAGGAACCTTTGCGCACCTTAGCGGGCTACCGCACTTTGAATAAAAAAATAATGTTCGGCCAGAACCTTATTCCCCAGGCACTGGGTATTATCCGTACCGGAGATGAGATTAGGGTTGTGGATTGGAAGTAAAGAATAGAATAATGGTTCGTGCGGACACGAACCACGGGATTAGGATAAGTAGATTTCTCCACTGCGGTCGAAATGACGGTGACCTATGGAGATCCTCCTTAAGGTTTGTCACGTTGAGCCTGTCGAAACGCCTCGCAATATTTTACGTAGGTCCTTCGACAAGCTCAGGATGACAAATCTAATAGAAAATCGTCATCTCGACTGAAGCGCAGCGAAATGCCTGCCCGTACAGGCGGGGAGAGATCTTTAATCAGCTTTCTCGGCTCGTTGCACTCCGCTCGAAATGACGATTATCTGTAGCGGCACTCCTAATTAAAAACTACTCATAACCATTCTCAAAGGTCACAGTTTGCTTTGGTTTAAGCTTTATCTCAGCAATTCCATCATCACCCATTTTTACACTTCCTGCAGGTACATCTTTAGCTACATAAGTTTTAAAAGGGAGCTTAACCCGTAGCAAACCGCCTTTCTCAGCATAGATTTTTACTTTTGCAGGCACACCATTTTCTTTGGCAGCACTTACCAAAAAGGCACCTTCGGTACGTAAATCTTTAAATGAAACATTAGCCCAGCTTTGCGGCACTGCCGGGAAAACCTGTATATAACCGTTACGGCTTTGCACCAGCAACTCCTGCAGGCCTTGTGCAAAGGCAAAGTTACCTTCGAGCGTGAACGGCCGATAGGTGAAACCTGAATATTGGCCACCTTTCTGATCGCCGTTTAAATGGAAACTGTTTGCAGAACAGAAATTACTGGCAAAGATTTCGAGTTGTTTTACCGCTTTATCTGCCTGGTAAGCCCTGGCGTACAAAGAAGCCATCCAGCTAAAAGAGTAACCGCACCAGGCTCTGGTACCCATTTCTTCAATGCGTTTTAAAGAGTTATCGATTACTGTTTTATCTTTTTCTTTATTGGCATCAAGCAAATCGAGCGGGTAAATGGCCATATATTGCGACATATGGCGGTGCGAGCTGGTTAAATTTGATCCCGGTGCAATGGTAAATCCGGTTTCGTTAATTTCGTATTCAGGCAATTGACTCAAAACAGTTAACCAGTGTTTGCGCTCGGCTTCTTTACCGTTGGCCTGGCTTACTTCGGCGGCGGCCTTAAATAAAAACTTAGCCAGCGATAAATCGAAATTGGTCCATTCTAAAAACCAGGCTTTAATGCTATTATCGTTAAACTCTGGACTGGAGCTTAACGGTAATTTACGCACACCGTCCTTTAACCGGGTAATGTTTTCTAAGAAAGTTGCGGCATCATGAATGTATGGATAGGCTCTTGTTTTCAGAAAAGCATCGTCCATACTGTATTTCCACTGCCAGTAAAAGTGCTGCGAAGCCCAGGCCCCAACGGTTGGCGAAAGCGAATACTGGATCCAGCCGCCCATAGGGTCGCCGTTTAGCGTAACCACCCCCGGCACATTCAAGCCTGCAACACCAAAATACTGTTTAGTATAGCTCAGGTTGCGGTTTCTGATTTTCCAAAGCCAATCGGTAAAGGTTGCCCTTCGGCCAGGCGGTTACCGGTGTAAGTTGGCCAGTAGCTTAACTGGGTATTGAGGTCGTTATGAAAATCGCCTTTCCACGGTGGTAAACTACCGTTATCGGCTGTCCAAACGGCCTGTAAAGTAATGGCTGGTGCGCCTTTACGGGCTACGCTACCCAATTTATACATTTCGAGGTAATATTGCTTCTGAATAACCGGATCGGGTACCGAAATGCTGGATTTACTCCAGAAATTTTTCCACCAGGCGGTGTGTTGAGGCCAGCCTGTAGGCTCTTTAGCAGTTGCAGAAATAGCAGGCAAGCTTGCGGTTTTATCGCTGGTAATGGTCCAAGAGCCAATAACTTTGTTCTTGCCTGTTTTTTGCCATTGCACCAGTACTTCAAAATAATGGCCATCGTAGGTAGGTTGATGATAACGTACGCTATTGGCGGTGTTTACAACCGTGCCCTTTCCGTAACCCAGTTTTTGCAAACCTACACCAGCATGGCTGTTATCGCCTTTCTCGGTTTGGTTATTGCTGTAATTGTGTACAATCAGGGCTGGCAACAAATCGGTAGCTTTTAAGTCGCTGAAACTGAAATAGCCACGTTGTTCGGTAGCATGAATGTAACAGTTAAATACGGTTCCGTTATCGAATTTAATGGTATTTAAAGCGGTTTCGATATCGAGATCGTTGGCTACCACTTTACCCAGTTTAGCCAGATCAAACTCCATAGCGGCAGCAGGCAGTTTAGTTGGGAACGGGCTCCTATCGTAAGGTTCATCGCCCAGTTTTTGTACGGCAGCATAATTGTTTTTATGTACCTGCTCTTCAACCCATTTGAAGTTGAATTTAGAAATGTCCATCGCTTTGCGCTCGTCCCATAAATCGGCACGATCTAAAGAAAGGCGAAGTTTATTGTTCTTCTCCCATATTAATACACCAAGCATACCGTTACCGAGTGGCATGGCTTCATCCCACTTATCGGCAAGTTTAGGAAAGGAAAGATTGTAAGGTTTTAACCTTTGTGCGTAACCTGCAAAAGAAAAGCAGATAAGCAGTAAGAGGATAGTGACTTTAGTTTTCATTTGGTTCTTTTAGAAATGATTAGCATTTGTGTTTACTGTATCAATTTCTAAAATACCGATATTTAATTATAATAGAATAGCCTAAAAATTACGCAAACGTTTGACGGCTAATATAAAATAGATTTTTGCGAAAAAAAGATCAATGTACAATCTTAAAAACGAGTTCTTTTAACAATTCGCCATCATCAACATTACCGGTACTGTCTAATCCTTTGCTTTTTAAATCGTACTCGCGCAGCAGGCTTATCACCTGAAAAACCTTACCGGTATTATAGTTTCGGGCAGCTACCTCATAATCTTTGATAAAAAAGGGAGGTACACCCAATGCTGATGCCGCATCGGCCTTATTGGGTACGTAATGATATTTTAATAGCTTGGTAAAATAACCACCTAAATTGGCCAGTACCATAACCGTAGGATTTGCTTTGGGGTTGCTGCCGAAATAATTGATGATCTTATTGCACTTCAGCACATCGCGCATAGCCAGCGCTTTCTGTAACTCGAAAACGTTATACTCTTTACTGATACCGATATTTTTTTGTACCAGATCGGTATTGATGGTTTGATCTTTAGGCACATTGAGCATCAGTTTTTCGATCTCATTGGCGATTTTAGATAAATCTGTACCCAAATACTCAGCCATTAAGGCCGATGCCTGCTGATCGATTTTATACCCTTTTTCTTTAATGAAATCTTCAATCCAGGGTACCAGTTTATAATCGCGTACGGGGTCTGACTGAAAGATCAGGCCGCTTTTGCTAATGGCTTTATAAATCTTTTTACGCTTATCGAAATTGGCGTATTTGAAAGCCAGCACTAAAATGGTACTGGGTAAAGGCTTTTCGAAATAATTGAGCACAAATTCGCCCTCTTTGCTGCCACCATCTTCTTTGCCCCATTTTAAATCCTGCGCTTCTTTTACAATGACCACCTGATAGTCTGACATCATGGGGTAACGCTTCGCTGCACCTAAAACCGTAGCCATATCGGTATCTTTTCCGTACAGCACCGTTTGGTTAAAACCCTTTTCGGCATCGTTTAACAGCTTATCTTCGATATAATCGGTTACCTGATCGATATAGTATGATTCTTCACCATGCAGTAAATACACGGGTTTAAATTTTCGGGCTTTAATATCTTTGATAATTTCGGCAGCTGTCATGGCCTGTAAAATTACGATTTAGGTTGAACGATTAAAGAAATTAACTGATTTGTTTATGCACATAATATTAACTTTGGGATTTATAAACAGATCAGCTACAGAAAAACAATGGTGCACGATACAAACCTTTTACCTATTGCCATGGTAGAAATACCTGCAGGCGAAATTGTGCTGAGAGACGACAGGATTAAGCAAAGCTGGACTGTTGAGATGAAACCTTTTTACTTAGCGAAATACGCGGTAACACAAGCGCTTTATTTTGAAATAACCGGCAACAGGCCGGCTACATTTACCGGAGATAACCATCCGGTAGAAACCATAAGCTGGCGCGATGCAGTATTATTTTGCAATGTCTTATCTGAAAAAAATGATTTAAACCCTTGTTATATTTTTGACCGGGAAGCCGACGAAGTGCTGTTTAAACCAACCGCCAATGGCTTTAGATTGCCCACAGAAGCCGAATGGGAATACGCCTGTAAAGCAGGTACCAACGGCATCAGGTATGGCGAACTTGACCACATTGCCTGGTATAAACAAAACTCCGGAAAAACTACCCAACAGGTGGGCCTCAAAACGCCCAATGCCTGGGGCTTGTATGATATGCTAGGCAATGTTTGGGAATGGTGCACTGATATTTACGATGAAAGCGTGTACGGCTCTTACCGCATTATCCGTGGTGGTGGCTGGAGCGATGAGGAAAGGGGTTGTATGGCCACTAACCGCCGGCGCAGCCATCCCAAATCATTTAAAATAGAAGATTTGGGTTTCAGGCTGGCGAGGAATATGTAAATCGTAAATGACTTAAAAGCCATAACTTTGAAGTAAATGGATCAGGATACGGCAAAATACATTGTGACTTATTTTTCCAAGTGCTTAACTGCAGAGGAGAGGTTGGCGATTCGACACACCCATTCTCTGATTAAACTTGGATTAGATACTGACCCTGCCATAACACCCAGTGCACTAAATATTTATAAAAAAGCTGGCTGGCTTACTGAGAATAAAAGCATATTAAACTTACTAAAAGATGGCTACGATTCTTTTGAGATAAGGGTAGCTAAAAGAATTTTAAACCAGGAAAAGATATTTTTAAACAATTGTCCCGATTGTGGTAAACTAGCGAGAACACCCTCAGCTAAGCAATGTAGATTTTGTGCACACCGTTGGTCTTAAATGCAAAAAAACTGAAATTGAAAACTGAAATTTTTACCCCTACCCCACTAAACCTTCCGCCTTATCCTTTTAAGATTACGAGAAAGGATAATGTGGTTTTTATTTTCGATGAGCTGAGGAAAAAGCACCTGGTGCTAACGCCCGAAGAATGGGTGCGCCAGCATTTTATACAAAACCTTATTTCATCAAAGAAATTTCCGCGTACACTGATCCAGATTGAGGGTGGTTTGGTACTTAACCAGTTGCAAAAACGGAGCGATATTTTAGTATACAACACGGCAGGCGAAAAACTGATGCTGATTGAATGCAAAGCACCGAAAGTAAAAATTACACAATCGGTTTTTGATCAGGCTGCGCGGTATAATTCGATTCACCAGGCCAGGTGGATTGTACTAACCAACGGCTTGCAGCATGTTTATGCAAAGATGGATCTGGAGAAAGGCAGCTTTAACTTTGCGGAGGAAATGCCGGAATATTTGGGTTTATAATTTTAGCCACGGAAGGCACGGATAACACGGAAGGCGCAGAAAGCACAATACTGCAATCGTCATTTCGAGCGGACCCGATAGCTATCAGATCCGGCGTAGTGGATCATCTAAACGGAGCGCTAAACACTATACGTTGATTTCCAAACCTGTTTTTCGCCAGTATAAATAGCCTCATTACACATCCCCACACATATGGCAGCCTGTGTACCGGTATTGATATTAGAAGCGGGTTCTTTGCCAGTGGTTATCGATTTGTAGAATTCATCGAGTGCATAATTGGTCCCATCGATGGTTGGCTTATCTAAAATCGGGATGCCCCCATCTTTATTTATCACAATTTTAGTTGCACCCGTTACCCCATCTACAATACCCAGTTCTTTTTTGGCAATTTCTTCGGGATAGAATAAACCAGTATTGGTAAGTAGTGAAACTGAACCTTTTGTACCTTTTATTTTAAACAGGTAACCATCGTGTGCATTGCCGCAGGTGGCGCCAAAGTTACCAATCATGCCTTTTTCGTTATAACGGAGAATGGCTTGAATATTATCGTAAGTTTCTCGGCCATCTTTAAAAACATCAATACCACCCGAGCCCATAATCTCGTCGGGCTGTGTTTCGAAAGCCCAGTTAATAAAATCAATCTGGTGCGAAAGTAATTCGGCAGCTAATCCACCCGAATACTCTTTGTACATGCGCCAGTTAATTTTTCTTTCTAAAGCCGGATCGGGCACTGCCCTGCGCCAGTTACCATTGCGGTCCCAACGACAATCGATTTGAGTAACCTTACCCAAATAGCCGCTCTGAATCATATCTTTCACCTTAAAGTACAGAGGCGAATAACGGTATTGGTAACCTACCTGAAAAACCTGCTTGGGATGTTGCTTAACCAGCTTCTTGAGCGCCAGGGCCTGCTCAATATTGTAAGTCATGGTTTTTTCTACGTACACATGTTTTCCGGCAAGCACAGCATCTTTTGCAATTTTGAAATGCTCGCTTAGTGGTGTTGCAATAAAAACGGCATCTATACTTTTATCATCTAAAACCTTGTGGTAATCTTTTATAGCCTTTGCATTAGCCGGAACGTACTTTTCGGTTTCTTTAAGCCTAAAATCGAGCAGATCGCAATAGGCTACAATTTTATATTTTGCAGGCATCGATTTAATTACCGATAACACACCTTTGCCCCTGTCGCCGCAGCCAATCATGGCCACATTGATAACCTGATCAGCATATAAATCAGCAAAAACCTGATTACCAACCAATAAACCAGAGCCCAATAACGTGGTATGTTTAACAAAAGATCGACGATGCATGATATAAATTGTATTTTATTTTAAAAATTATGTTTTAAAGGTAGTAAAAAGTGAATAGGCAATGCCCGAGCTCTCTAATTTTTTACATGCAAACCAAAGGCTTTAAGAGGTTTTAAACCAAAATGCCATGATGCATAAATGCGAAGTACAAAGTAATTGATACCCTGTACTTCGCAGTAGTTTTTTAGATTGATTTGAGTTAAGACCTTATTTTAAGGTTTTTATTTTGATGGTCCTGAAATCTACTTTATTGCCATGATCTTGTAGCAGGATGTGGCCTTTTGGCGCTTCACCAAAGTTTTTCCAGTCTTTATATTTGCTAATGGCTACCAGTTTTTTAAACTCTTCTGAGCCACGTGTATATTCTAAAACTTTAACTCCGTTTAAATAGTGTTCTACTTTGTTATTAGGGTACACCACCAAACGGCCGTTGTTCCAGCTACCTATAGGACGTAAATATCTTGATTCTTTTTTAGCGGTCATTAAATCGTATAACGAGGCTAAAGTGCGGTTTCCATCGCGACCTAATTTAGCATCCGGGTGCAGTACATCATCCAGCACCTGGTATTCTAAACCAATTGCCGAACCTGTATTTTTCTCGCTTAAGGTAACAAAGTATTTAACACCGCTGTTGGCACCGGGAGTAAGTTTAAACTCAAACGACATATCAAAAGCAGCATATTCTTCTTTGGTTACAATATCGCCACCATTGGTAGATTCGGCACCGCCTGAAGGTTCAACACTGATTGTACCATTGGCAATTTTCCATCCTTTTTCAGGAAATGCAGTTTTATAAGCGCCAATCCAGCCAGCATTGGTTTTGCCATCAAAAAGCAATTTGTAACCATTAGCTTTCTCGAAAGGTGATAAAGTATTTGGTGTTAAGTTTACCACGTAAAATCCTTTTGGAAAAGCTTTGGCTTTAAGGCCTTCTGTTTGGATATTGATGTTTTTGAAATAAACTTTCTTACCATCGTTTTCGGTGTTGTTGCCAATACCGTGTACCTGCAAACCAATAAAGCCCGACTGATCTAAAGTATCGATTACATAGGCTACCGGCTGTCCGTTTAGCCAGGTTTTGGTTTCGTTACCAATACATTCTATCCTGTAGTGGTTAAACTCGTTCTTTTTATACAAAGATCTTGCTGATGGGTTTAATTCTAAAGGGTATAACCAGCTTCTTCTGGCTTCATCGTAAATACCACCACTCCAGGCCCTTGCAGATGGATCTATTTCTACCTGACGGCCAAAAACCATCCCTCTGCCGTTATTGGCTTCCTGTTTAATGTGGCTACGGGTTTGAATACCAGAGTTGGTGCTTTCGCCCTCGAGTTTTACATCCAGTTCTAAAATAAAATTGCCGTATTCTTTTTCGGTAATCAGAAATGAGTTAGGTGTTCCTTTGGTCATGGCACCTACAATCATTCCGTCTTCAACTTTGTATGGGGCTACACCTGCCACCGATTTCCAGCCGGTTAGGGTTTTGCCATCAAACAGGGGTTTGGCTTTTTGGGCTGCCGCCGATAAACTAATTAGAGAAAAAGCAAGAATGCTATACTTTTTAATTTTTGACATGATTGGTTTTGGATAATTAATATTTAAATACTTTTCCGTTTGCGATTACTTCTTGTCTGCCTTCATCAAAGGTGGCTTTTGCGCCAGTTCTTACCGCAGCGTTAGTCATGATATTGGCAATTGAATGCGAATAACCGGCCTCTACAGGCGCATTAGGCGTTTTACGGCTGCGCACACATTCCATCCAGTTGCGCATGTGGCCCGAGGTTAACGGATCGCCGCCCATATTTGCTCCGGTTGCTGCTTTGATTTCGGTTTTACTTAAATCAAACTCCGGTAAAAGGTTAGCTTTTAAGCCCATTGCAGCGGCTTCTTTTTCTCTCAATCCGCCCTTTGGCGAAACTTTATTGGTAATGAGGTTAAGCTCACCACCGTTCGAATAATATACTTCGCCTACATCACCTACGCTATTCTGCATTCGCGAGGTAAAGGTTACCTGAAAGCCATCGGTAGTATCGGGCTGGCCATAGTCGAATACAGCCACCATCGAATCCCAGTTTCTCCGGCCATCTTTCCAGGTGTAAATGCCTCCGTTGGCTACCACACTGCGCGGATGCTTTAGATTGGTAAACCAATGTACAGTATCAATCTGGTGACTCATCCATTGCCCGGGCATCCCTGATGAATAGGGCCAGAACAACCTGTACTCTAAATATTTTCTCGGATCGAAAGCCTCAACCGGGCGGTTAAGCAGGAAACGCTTCCAATCGATGTCTTCTTCTTTTAACTTAGCCACTAAATCGGGTCGGCGCCATCTGCCGGGCTGGTTTACATTCCAAACCAGGTCTACAGCGGTTATGGGGCCAAACTTACCATCCTGAATAAATTTTGCTGCATTGGTATAATTCTCACCACTTCTTCGCTGCGAACCAATTTGCACAATCTGTTTACTTGCTTTAACCGCTTTAAAAGCTGCTTTAGCATCATCCATGGTTTCGGCAAAAGGTTTTTCTACATAGGCATCGCAATTGGCTTTAACAGCCTCAATGGTATGTAAAGCATGCTGAAAATCGGCTGTACTGATAATTACCGCATCAAGATCTTTAGTTGCATAAAGCTCATCGTTGTTGCGGCAGGCTTTAATATCGTGACCAAATTTTGCTTTTAGATGGGCAATGCCCAAATCCCTGCGGTAATTCCATAAATCAGAAAGGCCAACAATATCGAAGTTCAGTTCTTTATTATGGTTCATAAAACAAGGCAGGAGCGTTTCTTTAAAACGGTCGGAAAACCCAACAACGCCTACCCGTACCCTATCATTTGCGCCAATTATGCGCCCATAACTTTTAGCACTCATTCCCATAGTACCGGCATAGGTTGCCGCAGCAAATATTGCAGATTGCTTAATAAATTTCCTTCTGGAATTTTCCATATTTGGCTATATTAACAAATACGGTTTCTCATCAAACCATATCGAATGAGCTAAAATAGTATTTTAAATAAGATGCACTAAAACTCAGCGGGTATTATTCTTGAAACGATTATTTCAGTGAATAAAGCTTAATCTGCTCTGAGCTTATCCAGTAAGCGATTTGAAGCCTTTTTTAATTAAATTGTAACAAGCTTATTATTTAGGAAAACGTTTGAAATAATAATTTAGGTTTTGAATATAAAAGGGGAAACTGTTTCAGCCTGTTTAATATACGCCTACCGAAACTATCGTAGAACAAATCAGTTGGTTGGATTACAAAAGCCTATGAAAGAGTACTTCTTAAGCCTTGGAAATAGTTCTTTTTGGCAGTACAAAAATTATAGAATCAGCTTCAAATCTTTATTATAAAGGCCAACAAGGATGCTATTGCCATTTCCATCTATTTTAAGGCCGCCGTATTTAGCCGCTTCATATTTTTTCCCCTTTCCTTCCTGAAAAAAATAGGACTCGGCACCGATATGGATAGAGGGCCAATATTCGTTTCCATCAAAAAAATATTTAACCACTACTTCATCATTACCTAACGGTCTCATATCTTTTATTAAAGCGATTCGATGTCCTATTCCATTCGAATCTATTTTTAATAGGCAGAAACCTCTTTTAGGTATTTTTACTTTTTCTAAGAAAGTATTCTCTTTATAATTTAAGTGCATATAATCACCTTGCATCAATGATCGCGGATCGACTGGGGCAAGTTCAATGAGAACAAGCTTGCCCTCACTCAATATTCTTTCCTTAGCATAGATAGACCAATTAAAATAACCAATCAGAAGTAGCAAATTGATTACAATGAATACAGATTTAATCTTTGTCATATGATCTAATTTGTCTGTTAAAAATATAAGCAACAACAAGCAACAAGGCTCCGGTGCAAATCATTATGATTGATTTAGTGAGCAAGGTATATTGGAGATCATAATAAAACTGTCCAACAAAATAGAACAATGCAACTATCCCGAAAACGATCGTTAACCTGTGACCTACATGAATACCAACAATCAAAATTAAAATCGCTCCACAAATTGAAGGTGCAAAAATTACCGAAGCCAAAATCGTTATAGCAAATATGTAAATGATGAATTGGCCAGTTTTAAGTTTTAAAAAATCTATAATGGAACTTATGTTGTAAATGGTAGCAGCCATAATAATAAGTGAAGAAACCCAACGGTATGGGAAAGATGGCTTAGCAAAATATATTGCGAAATAAATTAACAGCACACTAAGCGAAACTAAAAAGCCAATCCGAAAGGGCGGGTATCGCTTGTTTACAGAAATAGATCTCACAAGTGCTTTATGCTCCACCAAATTAATTATAACAAATCCAATGCACAGAAAAGCGGTTAAGAAATGAATAAGAATATTAACATTATTAGTTTCAATAAATGCAAATAAGCAAGAATTAAACATTAAAAGTCCAAATAAGTTGAGCATATAGTTTTCTGTACTGGCAACTGTAGCTACAGCAATTACAAGCAAAGAGAAAATAGTGAGGTTAGCCGAATCGGTCATTTGGTTTATTGAGTAGCCCAGGAGTGTACATCCAGATAGAAATGCGCCAATACAAACAGCATCCAATACAGTGCTGTTTGATATTTTATCCAACAATACGGCCCCGCCTAATACTATCAAGCCAAAAATAAATGTTGCTGTCGGAGATTCCGAAATACTCAAGGTAACGAAACCTAAAAAAAGCAAGGAGCCCAGTAAGCCTCCACAAACAGAGAGAATTTTAATTCCTAAACCACTATATGTCTGGCTATCTTTCGATATTTCTTTTTCAAACTTTTCGTTATCAATTGTAAAATCAGGCTTCGATTTTCTTTCAATACTGGCAATAAAATGATCTACAATTTGTAAGTTATTCATTCCAGGATTTATTTAAGTTAACCAATAATTTCGTCAATAGAGTAATGCTGGCGACTACGAAAACACTCATAAAGAAAAATAACGTACCGTATTCCTGATGGTGGCTTTCAGTAATCCAGCAGCAAATGATAATAAGTAAACTCAATGGTACAATACACAAATGGAACAATGATTTATGCTTAAAACTGTGATAAACCGCAAGCGTATAAACCATAAAGGCAAGTAAAAAAAAGACAAACCAATATCGATGGTCTTTATCAAAAATATTTAGAGCTGCCCCTATTGTTATGTACGTTGCGATGCTCAAAGAAATAACCTTTATTAACCAATTCGGAACTGATGCTTTTAAAGCAGAAGGAAGCAACTGTATTACTATTAAAACCACACTATTTAAAACAAAAAGCAATAAATATTTGAGATCTGATGGCCAATATGGAGCAATTTGATCTACATAAAGCGAAATGGTAATGTTAATCAATGCCATAGCCAATAGCCATAGTGGAGGGAAATCTGCAACCAGAGCCCATATTATTATAAACACCGTCCACCCTAAAAAGAAATCGTAAGCATCTGCTCCAGTCTGATAAACCTGACCAAATACAGAGAACATTGCACCAACCAAAACTGAAGCGCTCATTAATAATACACTCCGTACTAATTGATTTCTTTTAAAAACGAATGATGTCAGTACGGTTGCAATAACCAGAAGCTGTACTAAACCCAGTTTTAGAAACCTTTGTAGCAAATGCCAATTATAAGCTAAGAAAAAAATAATACCTGATATAACAAAAGCAGCACCGATACCAATTAATGCAATTTCAATATACTTTGCCCATCCTTTTTTATCTGCATAAATGCCTTGTTCTTTAAATTGTGTCTCAAGCTCCTCAGCCGACAAATTACTATTCCGGGCAATGATTTGCAGTGTGCGACGGGTAACTCCCGGTTCTGTCATATAATCTATTTGGTACCACCAAAATACTATTTATTCATGAATTTATTAGAAAAATGGAAAAGCCCCTTAGCAATTCGCTGCTAAGGGGCTTTGGGTATTATACCTGCAAGGTTTTAAAAACCTTACAGGTATTGATGACTATATGATTATCCTAAAATCGCTAAACTTTCTTCAATAATTTTAATTTTAGCTTCAGCATCGGCCTTTTTATTGCGTTCGTTGGCAATAATTTCGGGTTTTGCATTCTGCACAAAGCGTTCGTTGCTTAGTTTCGAATCAACCGATTTTAAGAAACCTTGTAAGTACACCAAATCAGTATTTAAGCGTGTGCGCTCCGCATCTACATCTACATTTTCGGTTAGTGGAATAAAGAACTCATCCTTACCAGCCATAAATGCCGTTGCACCCACAATTTTATCGTTCACAATCTCGGCTTCCGAAACATTGGCCAGTTTGAAAACAATATTTAACCATTTCTCATAATCGATATCAGAGTTTACCTTCAAACTTAATGGCAAAGCTTCTTTTGGCGAAATCTGTTTTTGGTTACGTACATTCCTGATTTCGGCAACAACAGTTTTAATTACCTCAGCATCTTTCAACAACTGCTCATCAATGCTCCCTCCTTTTGGAAATTCGGCAACAATACAGCAATCCATTTCACCGCGGGCAGCAAACAAATCATCATGCCACAACTCTTCTGTTAAGAAAGGCATATTAGGATGCAACAGTTTAATAATCTGTTCAAAGAAACCAACCGTAGCCTGGTAACTTTCGGCATCAATCGGCTGCTGGTAAGCAGGCTTAACCATTTCTAAATACCAGGCACAGAAATCGTCCCAAACCAGTTTATAGGTAGTCATTAAAGCCTCCGATAAACGATATTGTTTAAAGTTATCTTCAATTTCGACTAAAGCGGCATTAAAGCGGTTTTCGAACCACAAAATAGCCTGTTTATTTGGGTTTTCGAGGTTTGCATCTACTTCCCAACCTTTAACCAAACGGAAGGCATTCCATATTTTTGAAGCAAAATTACGGCCCTGCTCGCAGTAGCTTTCATCGAACATTAAATCGTTACCCGCCGGCGATGACATGAGCATACCTACACGTACCGCATCGGCACCATATTTTTCGATCAATCCAATCGGATCGGGCGAGTTACCCAGCGATTTAGACATTTTACGCCCCAGCTTATCGCGTACAATACCGGTTAAATACACATTGGTAAATGGTTTTTTGCCCATAAACTCGTGTCCGGCCATAATCATACGCGCCACCCAGAAGAATAAAATTTCAGGAGCCGTAACCAAATCATTGGTTGGATAGTAATAGTTAATGTCTTTATTGTCAGGATCTTTAAAACCATCAAAAACAGAAATTGGCCACAACCATGATGAGAACCAGGTATCCATTACGTCTTCATCCTGACGTAAAAATGGCTCTAACTGATGCTTAAAGCCTGCTTTCTCAGCATCTGAACAACTTTCGTCCAAATGTTTTTTCTTCCAGAATTCTTCTAAAGCTTCATCTTTGGTTTTGGCAACAACCCAGTTTCCTTTATCATCGTACCAGGCCGGGATACGCTGTCCCCACCACAGCTGACGCGAAATATTCCAGTCGCGTACATTTTCCATCCAGTGGCGGTAGGTATTTTCAAATTTATTCGGGATCAGGTTTACCTCTCCGTTTAATACATCATCCAGCGCCGGTTGTGCCATTTCTTTCATCTTCACAAACCACTGCATAGAAAGTTTAGGCTCAATTGCAGCATCGGTACGTTCAGAAAAGCCCACCTGCGATTTATAATCTTCAACTTTATCTAAATGACCAGCCTCTTCGAGCATTTTGGCAATCTTTTTACGCGCAATAAAGCGGTCTTCGCCAACCAGAATAACGGCCAGTTCGTTTAAGGTACCATCATCATTTAGAATATCGGTAACCGGTAAATTGTGCTTTACACCCAGCTCGTAATCGTTTAAATCGTGTGCCGGAGTAACTTTTAAGCAACCTGTACCAAATTCGATATCCACGTACTCATCTTCAATAACCGGAATTTCGTGGTTAACCAGCGGTACGAATACTTTTTTACCTTTTAAGTGACTAAAACGTTCGTCGTTAGGGTTAATACAGATCGCCGCATCAGCCATAATGGTTTCAGGACGCGTGGTTGCAATCGTTAAAAACTGATCTGTTGTACCTGAAATCAGATACTTAATATAATACAGCTTTTGGTTAACTTCTTTACGGATTACTTCTTCATCAGAAACCGCAGTTTTACCTGCAGGATCCCAGTTTACCATACGGATACCGCGATAAATCCAGCCTTTTTTGTACAGGTGGATAAACGAATCGATAACCGCTTCAGAAAGATCTTCCTCCATGGTAAAACGTGTACGGTCCCAATCGCAGCTTGCTCCTAGTTTCTTCAATTGCTCTAAAATAATACCACCGTACTTCTCTTTCCATTCCCAGGCGTATTTTAGAAATTCTTCGCGCGAAAGGTCTTTTTTATTAATCCCCTGTTCTTTTAACATGGCTACAACCTTGGCTTCAGTAGCAATAGAAGCATGGTCGGTTCCGGGTACCCAGCAGGCATTTTTGCCCTGCATACGGGCCTTACGGATTAAAACATCCTGAATGGTATTGTTAAGCATGTGCCCCATGTGCAGTACTCCTGTGACATTTGGTGGCGGAATTACGATAGTGTAAGGTTCGCGCTCATCAGGTTCTGAGTGGAAAAACTTTTTAGATAGCCAGTAGCTATACCATTTATCTTCTGTTTCTGCAGGATTGTACTTGGTGGAAATGCTCATGAAAAATTGTTATAAAAGCCCAAAAATAGCTAATTAAGCTGAAAGACCAAAGCGGAAACCGAAAGACTAAAGCAGCTAAACACCTTATCATTACATACTGAAGCCTACCTATTTTCGATTTCTTGGCAGGCTGGACTAACATTCTATTTTTGGGTTGGTGTTGCTTTTTGTATTTTAGTATTTGCCTGGAGATGTTTTTAACCCCTTGCATAAACTATATGAACGCTAAAAACTTAAGCATTGGCTATGCCATTTTACGCTATTCCGTAGCCATTATCTTATTATCGCACAGCGTGTTTGGCATGTTTGATGGCGGTATTAACGATTTCGGAAATTTATATCTGAACAAAGTCGGCTTTGCCCCTTTTGGCGTTGCCCTTGCCTGGAGCATTAAACTCTCGCATGTACTTTGCGCAATACTGCTGGTTTTTAACAAATACATTCGTGTGGCCTGTTTTGCCAGCATATTTGTTTTAATAATGGGCATTATTATGGTGCACTTTAAAGAAGGCTGGTTTGTGGTAGGCGGTGGAAGAAATGGTATAGAGTATAATTTTATATTAATTTGTGTATTAACCGCAATTGTATTTTTTAACACGGCGAGCCACCCTGAATCAAAACAGTAATTAATCTAAATCTTTGAGAATATATAAGTATGCTCACCTTTCTTTTTTAGCATGTATTTCATTCAACATCAATAAGTTAATAGCATTAAAATTGGATGTCGTTTTCTTAACTACCTTAATTGCTTAAAGATCAAAAAACAGCTGACATTAGAACTTCATTTTCTGAATCCGCACTGCATTTAAAATAGCCAGCAAAGCTACACCAACATCTGCAAAAACCGCTTCCCACATGGTGGCCAATCCACCGGCACCCAGAATTAAAACAAGGGCTTTAACAGCAAAGGCGAGCGTAATATTCTGGATCACCACGTTTTTGGTAGCCTTGCCAATTTTAATCGCGATAGCAATTTTAGAAGGTTGGTCGGTTTGGATCACTACATCAGCTGTTTCTATCGCAGCATCGCTCCCCATCGCGCCCATGGCTATGCCTATATCGCTAATGGCCAATACCGGCGTATCATTAATGCCATCGCCAACAAAAGCAACTACCCTGGTTTTATCACTTTTAATTTTTTCCAGATTCACTACTTTATCTTCCGGCAATAAATCGCCATAATACTCATCGATACCCAACTGGCTGGCTACTTTTTTAACAATAGTAGTTTTATCGCCGCTGAGCATTACCACCTGCTTTACACCATTTTCGTGCAATTGCTTAACCGCAGCTGCAGCGTCTTCCTTAATCTCGTCGGCAATTAAAACATAACCCACATATTGCCCATCAATAGCCACCACTACAATACTTTCTTCTATCTCTTGTATTTTAAGATCGAATGGAATATTGAATTTCACTAAAAGTTTCGCGTTTCCTGCTAAAACCGTTTTGCCATTTACCGTGCCCTTTAAACCCATTCCAGCAATTTCCTCCAAATTAGAGGCCGGATGAAGATCTGCTCCATTGGCATACTCTACAATCGCTTTGGCAATGGGGTGGGTCGATTTTGCTTCAACAGCAGTTAGTAGTGCTAAAAACTCTGTCTCGTTAATTGTACTTTCTATTTTCTGAACTTTAAAAACACCTTTGGTAAGTGTTCCGGTTTTGTCCATCACAACAGTATCCAGCTTGGTAATGAGCTCTAAAAAATTAGATCCTTTAAACAGAATACCGTTTGCCGACGCAGCCCCGATACCACCGAAATAACCAAGGGGAATAGAAATAACCAAGGCACAAGGGCAAGAGATAACCAGAAAAACCAATGCCCGGTACAGCCAGGTCTGAAAATGATAATCGCTGCCTAAAATCAGGATGGGGATTGTAACCAATGCAAGCGCCAGAAAAAACACGATAGGGGTATAAACTTTGGCAAATTTGCGAATAAAGAGTTCGGTTTTCGCTTTGCGTGCGGTAGCATTTTGCACCATCTCCAATATGCGCGATAAAGCACTATCGGCAAAAACTTTGGTTACCTTTATTTCGATAACCCTATCCAGGTTTAGCATCCCGGCCAAAACACTTTCACCTTTATTTATGGTTCTGGGTTTGCTTTCGCCGGTTAATGCAGCGGTATTGAAACTACTTTTTTCGGATAACATTTCGCCATCCAGGGCTATTTTCTCCCCCACTTTAATCTGTATAGTTTCGCCAATGGCTACCTTTTCAGGATTCACATTTTCATATTTTCCGTTTCTGAAAACATGTGCCACATCTGCACGCACATCGAGCAAGGCCGAAATATTTCTTTTTGCCCGGTTTACTGCTGCCAGCTGAAAAAGCTCTCCTATGGTATAAAAAAGCATTACAGCTACGCCTTCGGGATACTCTCCAATAGCAAAGGCACCAATAGTAGCGATAGACATTAAAGAAAATTCGGTAAAGAAGGCCTTAGCTTTAAAGGTTTCCCAAACTTCGCGTAAAACCGGTAAACCTACTGGCAAATAAGCCAAAATGTACCAATATGGCCTGATGGTTTGAAAAACGGGTACCTTAAGAAAATTATCGAATGCAATCCCAATCAGCAACATTACCAGGGTAACAATAGCGGGCAGGTAGGTTTGAAATGCAGATGGATCGCCGCCGTGATCATGATCGTGATCATCGCCTTCACCATGTGAATGGTTATGAGGTTGATTTTTGGGTTCAGAATGTGCTTTACTGCTACAGCAGTTATCGTGATTATCGTGTGAGTGGCTCATTATTTTTATACTATAACTCGTTATTTAACACCAGGCGCTATAAGTCTGGCACATATTATACTGTATTAAAACGATCGGAAATCAAATTTATGGAAAATAAAATGGTTTATCCCGAATCATTCTTAATAGCAATAATTTTTACAGTCACACAATAAAATTTGTTAAAAAATGTTAATAGTGTATAAAAGATTTAAAAAATGAATCCTCAAACGATTAAAATAATCAGAAAAGGATCCATCTGAAGAATACAATTAAATATATAAACAGATGAAATCTATTAAAATCTCATTTTCAGCATCAGATTTGATCAGACGGCTAGGCTTGGCAAAAATTTACTACTGGTTTTACAAGTAATATTTCTAATATATTACCACAGTATTAATTAGTATTTCATAAATTTCGCATTATAAACTAACTTATTTTAAGCGAATGAAATACCAAAATTTGAAAAGATATTTTGCGGCACTGGGTATAGTTGCTGCTAGCTTTTCTGCAAACGCACAAACCATCAAAAAATTTATCGACCCAGCCAATATGGATTTATCGGTTAAACCGGGCGATGATTTTTACCAATATGCAAGTGGTACCTGGGTAAAAAACAATCCTGTTCCGGCTAAAGAAACACGCTGGGGTTCCTTCAACGAGCTTCGCGATTTCAACATCAACGCTGTAAAAACACTTGTTGAAGATGCGGCAGCCGACAAATCAGCACCAGCAGGATCGGTAAAACGTAGGGTTGGCGATTTTTATACCGCTGCGATGGATAGTTTGACCATCGAGAAATTAGGTTACACTCCAATAAAAGCCGATTTAGCTAAAATTCAGCAGATTAAAGACATCCAGGGCGTTTTAGATCAGGTAGCTTATATGCGTGTAAATGGTTTAGCTGGCGCCATGTTTGGTGTAGGTGTTGGCCAGGACCGTAAAAATGTAAACAAATATATGGTTAGCGTTGGTCAGGGCGGTACTACTTTGCCCGATCGCGATTACTATTTAAAAGACGATGCCCGCAGTGTTAAAATCCGCGAGGCTTACAATACTTATATGGTTACCCTGTTTACCTTAACCGGTAGCAGCGCCGAAGAGGCTAAACAAAAAGCAGCAACTGTTTTTACCATCGAAAAACAATTTGCAGAGGCGCAAATGAGCCGTTTGGAAATGCGCGATCCTTATGCAACTTATAACAAACTTACTGTTGCCGAGCTGAACAAAAAAACACCAGATATCAATTGGTCAACCTACCTTCCAAAATTCAAAATTAAAGGCCAGGATACCGTTTTAGTTTCGTCGCCTAAGTTTATGGCAAGTTTAGATGGTATGTTAAAATCGGTTTCGGTAGCCGATTGGAAAACCTATATGGAGTGGAACATTTTAAAAGGATCGGCATCAAGCTTAAGTGCTCCCTTTGTGAAAGCAAGTTTCGCCTTTACTCAGGCACAAACCGGCCAGAAAGTACAAACGCCACGCTGGCAACGCATGTCCTCGTTAACCGATGGCACCATTGGCGAATTATTGGGTCAGCTTTATGTAGCTAAATACTTTAAACCAGAGGCTAAGGAACGCATGAACCAGATGATTGTGAACCTGCGCAAGGCTTTCGAAATCAGAATTAATGGCTTAGAGTGGATGAGCCCTGAAACCAAGCAGAAAGCATTGGCTAAATTACATGCTTTTACCCCAAAAGTTGGTTACCCTGAAAAATGGAAAAACTATGATGGCTTAGCGATTAATAAAGATACTTACTTCCAAAATCTACGCAATGCTAGTGTTTGGGGCTATAACGAAATGGTAAATCAATTAGGCAAGCCTGTTGATCGTAAACGCTTCGGCATGACCCCGCCAACGGTTAATGCTTATTACAGCCCTACACTAAACGAAATTGTTTTCCCTGCAGGTATTTTGCAATTCCCTTTCTTCGATCCTAATGCAGATGATGCAGTTAACTATGGTGGTATTGGTGCAGTAATTGGTCACGAAATGAGTCATGGTTTTGACGATAGCGGAAGCCAGTACGATGCTGCCGGTAACTTAAAAAACTGGTGGACTGCAGAAGACAAAGCTAAGTTTGACGCTAAAACCAAAGCCCTTGGCGAACAGTTTGACGCATACACCGTATTAGATACCGTACATGTAATTGGTAAATTAACCATGGGCGAAAATATTGGCGATTTAGGAGGTTTAAATGCAGCTTACACGGCTTTCAAAATGACTAAACAAGGCCAAAGCAACGAAAAAATTGATGGTTTTACGCCAGATCAACGTTTCTTCCTTGCCTGGGCACAAGTTTGGAGAGGTAACATTTTACCAGAGAGTGCTGCCCAGTTAATTAAAACCGATCCGCACTCTCCGGGTCCTTACCGTACCATTGGTGCCCCTGTAAACATGGATGCCTGGTACAACGCCTTCGATGTTAAACCTGGTGATAGATTATATAAAAAACCAGAAGACAGGATAAGAATGTGGTAGTTTAAAGTGGGAGGCTTTGCCAACAGGCCAAAACCTACACAGTATTTCATCCCTATATTGTAAACGCCCCGATTTTAATTGGGGCGTTTGTTTTTATATTGATTTCGGATAAACATCCAAAAATTAATTGTCCTCCTTTCGGCTATTGTTAAATATCATTCTATCTTTGAAAAAACATTCCATCATACCATGAAAAGCGCAATTAAAACACTTTCCATCCTGGCTTTAACTTTTGTTTCTTTAACCGGCTTTGCACAAAACAAACTGTTTACTGCCGAAGAATTAATCAATAAAAAAGATCCGGCATGGCCCTTGGTTAAAAAATGGATTGATTCTGCCAAAAACAAAGTCGAGATTCTGTCCGTTGATTCAACAAAAGCCAAAGAAGTGTTATACAATACGCAAATTTCAACTTATTCGACCCTGGGTTCGGTAATTTACAATAGTGGAGGCATAATGGTTGACAATGGCTGGATCAGGATTTTAGGTTCGGGAAGTGAGCGTTTAAACCGTTCTGTTTCAGATTGGAATAAGGGCAAAACCGTTAAAGAATATGGCGACAATATGCCTTATCTGCTGGTAGCGGATGATGCCGTTGGCGGTTTTTTCGCCATTAACTATGGTGGCTTAGGCCCTGATATTAAAAACGTATACTACCTGGAACCCAACAGCTTAACCTGGCAACCACTTGGTGCAGGCTACGGAGAGTTTTTGGTTTTCTGTTTCGACAGCGACCTATCTAAGTTTTACAAAGGCCTTCGCTGGAGTAGCTGGAACCAGTTTATTGGTAACTTAGATGGTACTAAAACTTACAGCTTTCGTCCTTATTTATGGGAAGAAGGAACTGATATTGAAAAGTGTACCCGCAAACTGGTTGGCATTGAAGAAATGTACAAATTCAATATCATGAAATCGAAAGAGCTGAAAAGCGCCGGCGAAGCGAAAAAAGAGGAACCTAAAACGGAGCAATAAACTGATTATCTAAAGAAAATGTCAGATACACAATCGAGTTCTGTACCCCGGTACTTAAACTAAGCGTATTTGGACTGAGTTTTCTTTGACAGTTTGGCCAGTACCATTGCGCGCGATGCCTCTACCCTACTTTTCAATTCTGTATCGTTAAACACCTCTAAGTTAGCTACACGAATCCATTGGCGCTTAGCCATGTGGTGCGCCTGTTGTATGCCATCTCTGCCAGTAAGGGCATCAAATTCTTCCGGATCACATTTGATCGAGAAGCTGTTATCCTCGTCAATGGCGATAATGAAGAACATTTTTTCTTCAATCATGAAACACAAATGGCCCCATTTCATGCCTTCGGTTGTACCAGGCAAACTCAAACAATATTCTCTAAAGGTTTCGATATCCATTTTTTAAGGTTTAAAGCAAAGCTAATAACAAAAGCCGAAAGGCAGATAGAAAATGCTAATTTTGCCATGAATATAGAAATCATTAATTCTTTTAGGCCCCATGAATATTATCACCCCAACCGCCGATGGTTCCAATACCCTTTACAACGAAACCATAGGCGAACATTACCACAGCAAACATGGTGCGTTGCAGGAAAGCAAACACGTGTTTATAGCGGCGGGGTTAAAATTTGCTTCTGCCGGCAAGCCTGAAATAGCTGTTCTGGAAGTTGGTTTTGGAACGGGTTTAAACTTTATTTTAAGCCTTGAATACTGCGAATCAAATAATATTCAACTCGATTATACCAGTATCGAAGCCTTTCCGTTATCATCAGCATTAATTGAACAAACGGGTTATTCGGCTTATGTACCGCAAGCCATTTGGAATACTTTTATGAGTAACTACGAAGCTGCTCTTCAAGCCCCTCAATCACTATCGGCATTAAGCGCACTCGAAATTCCACATACAACATTAGCCGCATTTAATACACCTAAAAAATTCGATATCATTTATTACGATGCCTTTTCTGTGCAGCACCAGCCCGAAATGTGGAGCGATGAAATTATTGCACATGCCTGCAGTTTCTTAAAGCCCGGTGGTACTTTTGTAACCTACGCCATTACCGGAAAATTAAAACGTGCGGTAAAAGCCTGTGGTTTTAACATCGAAAAACTACCCGGTGCACCTGGAAAAAGGGAAATGCTTAGGGCAGTGAAGGGAATGTAAGGCGGGATAATGCAAGATGGCAAATGGATGAGGGAAGATGGTTGTTAAACTTTAATCAATATGTTATCTAAACACTGACATTAACAAGACCTTTTCTTAAAACTGCATTTAATTCTGTTTGTTAATCCTATTATAAAATTCACATCATGGAAAAAAGAATATTAGGCAAATCAGATTTAAATATAGCACCGGTTGTTTTTGGCGGCAACGTTTTTGGCTGGACCATTGATCAGGCAAAATCATTCGAAATCTTAGATCATTTTATCGAAAGTGGTTTTAATTGCATTGATACAGCCGATGTTTACTCGCGCTGGGTGCCCGACAATAAAGGCGGAGAATCGGAAACCATTATTGGTAACTGGTTAAAAAAGCACGGCAAACGGCACGATGTAATTATTGCAACCAAAGTAGGCTCTGATATGGGCCAGGGCAAATCGCTCAAAAAAGATTACATCATTAACGAAGTCGAGCATTCATTAACTCGCCTGCAAACCGATTATATCGACTTGTATTTCTCGCATTATGATGATGAAAACACACCGGTAGAAGAAACTTTAAGCGCTTACGATAGCCTGATTAAAGCCGGTAAAGTACGGTGGATCGGCGCATCGAACTTTTCGGCCAATCGCTTAAAAGAATCATTAATCTTCTCTAACGAGCATAATTTACCCCGTTACGAAGTTTACCAACCAGGTTACAACTTATACGATCGCGAAGGATTTGAGGCAGAACACGAAAAAATTTGCTTAGAGCACAATTTAGGTGTAGTTACCTATTATGCCCTGGCCAGTGGTTTTTTAAGCGGAAAGTACCGCAGCGAAGCCGATTTAAGTAAAAGTCAGCGGGGAGGTGGTGCAAAAAAATACCTGAACGACCGGGGTTTTAAAATCCTCAGGGCATTAGACCAGGTTGCAGAAACACATGGTGTAGAACAGGCATCGGTAGCATTGGCCTGGCTGCTGTATCATCCGTCGGTTACCGCACCAATTGCCAGCGTTACCGATTTAAACCAACTCAAATCTTTTACCGAAGCTGCAAATTTAAAGTTAAGCGCAGAAGATATTTCGTTGCTGGATAAAGCCAGTATTTATTAAAAAGTTTTACTGGAGAATCATCCCTTAAGCGTGTTTATCTTAAAATTTGTTACGTTGGGCGTTAATTTATTGGATAAGCCTGCCTGCAGCAGGCAGGCAATCTTACAATGATCGCTAGTTATCAACCCTATTAACTACTTTTAAGGGATTTTTTACATTTGTAACAAATCTAAATCTATGACAATCTCCACAATTTTGGCATCCGTGCCAGGCATTATAGAAATCCTTGTTATTCTTATTGGTATTGCTATATTATTGGCGGTGGCCAATTATGGTAAAAACACCTCATTGGGGTATTTTGGTTCGCTCCTTTTAGCAATTTTCACTACACCACTGATTGCTTTCTTTATAATTCTGATATTTTTCAAAAAAGACAGATAATATTAATAATTTGTACTGGTATTTACCAGTTAAACCTACAATAGAATTGATTAAAACTTTTAATCCCTCAATTTGTATTAAACAGGATTTAATTTTTTTATGAAAGACAAACTATCATTCCTGCCTAAACTTGCGCTGGTTCTCTTCTGCTTAATCAGCCTAACTTACATTGCCATTTTAGGGCAATCGCTTCTGGCGCCACTTCTTTTCTCCTTTTTAATGGGGATTTTATTATTACCGGTAGCCAATTTTTTGGAACAGCGGTTTAAATTTAAAAGAAGTTTATCAACACTGGTTTCGGTGATATTAATGATCGCTGTAATTGGCGGAATTGTATATTTTTTTGGCAACCAGTTGAGCGATTTATGGGCCGACTGGCCTTTGTTAAAAGAGAAAGCCGATGTTTCTTACCATGAACTGCAGCATTGGATTTCGAAAACCTTTCATGTAAATTCAGAAAAACAACTGGCTTACCTAAACGATAGTACCGAAAAAGCCCTGGCTACAAGTGCCACTATTGTAGCCACTACATTGGCTACCTTATCTTCTACCCTCTTATTCCTGGGTTTCACCTTATTGTTTACGTTTTTCATCCTAAACTACCGCAGGATATTGTATACCTTTTTAACATCTGTTTTTAAAGAAGAACACAAAGAGAAGGTAAGCGAAATCGTATCGCAAATCCAGTATATCATTAAGAAATACATCATTGGCTTGTTCTTACAAATGCTAATCGTAACCATCTTAATGATTACCGTATTGAGCCTTTTAGGTGTAAAATATGCGGTTTTATTGGGTTTGGTAGCAGGTATTTTTAATGTGGTTCCATATCTGGGCATTTTCTTCGCTTTGCTCATTAGCTGTTTAATTACATTCGCCACTGCTGGTGCAGGTAAAGTACTGTTGGTTTTAATTGCTTTTGTTGGCGTTCATGCCATTGATGGAAATATTTTAATGCCATTGGTGGTGGGTTCTAAAGTAAAAATAAATGCCTTATTTGCTTTTATCGGCATTGTTGTTGGCGAAATGATCTGGGGTATTTCGGGTATGTTTTTATGTATTCCTTATTTGGCTATGCTCAAAATCATTTTCGACCGGATAGATAACCTTAAACCCTGGGGCATTTTAATGGGCGAAGAACATAAACCTGAGAAGAAAAAACGGGTTTACCGCATCACCAAAAAAATTAAACTGGAAGAAAAAGATTAGCATGGCAGAAAACCGTTCGCCACATATTTTAAGTACTTCGGCCAATTTACTGGGGATTTGTTTTATCGTGCTCACCTCTTTAAAGAAACTAAACCTGGCCGATAGTTCTATTATTGATGAGTTTGCCGTTGCAGCCGTTATCTTTTTTATGACCAGCTGTATTTTATCTTTTATTTCGATGAGAAAAGGCGATGCCGTGAGTCAAAGGCTGGAAAAAAGTGCAGATTTTATTTTCCTTTCAGGATTAGTGGTGCTCTTTATAGCCACCATATTAATTGCCTTTAATTTGATTTCGTAATTTTTACAACTCCATTACACCAGGCTTTTAGCGTATCTGCTCGTTAATTTACATATTTGAGGCATGAAACCTTTATTCGTATTACTTGTTGTTTATGTTGCCCTGCTTGCCTTTGGTGGTCATACCACATTCGATAAAGGAAATATTTTTGCCGGTAACATCGCTATGGGTGTAATGTTGCTTTTTACAGCAATAGGCCACTTTAAGTTTAAAACCAGTATGGCCGCCATGATCCCGCTTTTCATTCCGAAGAAAGTAGAAATTATTCTATTTACGGGCGTACTAGAGATTTTATTTGCCATTGCATTACAAATTGAAGATATAAGATACTATACCGGCATTGCATTGATCATATTTTTAATGACCATTATACCTGCCAATATTTATGCAGCAAAAAACCACATCAATTACGAAGATTTATACAAACCCGGCCCAGGCCCTAAATATTTATGGTTCAGAATTCCTTTTCAGCTTTTCTTAATCGCCTGGGTTTGGTATTTTAGCGTCCGTTAATTGCTAAAGCACTAACTTTACCTCTCTGAAGTAAATAATACTGACAAAATATGCCAAACAATCCTATTCCTGCCAGCGCCAATAACCCTGCTGATGCTTTTATGCGTCTGCTAACTGTTTTAGATACTTTGCGTACACAATGCCCATGGGATAAAAAACAAACCATGGAAACCCTGCGCCATTTAACCATTGAGGAAACTTATGAGTTGAGTGATGCAATTTTGGAAGGCGATCTGGATGAAATTAAAAAGGAACTGGGCGATGTAATGATGCATCTGGTTTTTTATTCGCGTATTGCTTCAGAAACCAACGAGTTTAACATTACAGATGTTTTAAACGGGGTTTGCGACAAACTGGTTAACCGCCATCCACATATTTATGGCGACGTAGAAGTGCAGAATGAAGAAGATGTAAAACGTAACTGGGAGCAGATTAAACTCAAAGAAGGCAACAAATCGGTTCTGGCTGGTGTTCCGGGTTCATTACCTGCGCTGGTTAAGGCCTCACGCATTCAGGAGAAAGCACGTGGAGTGGGTTTTGATTGGGAAAATAAAAATCAGGTTTGGGAAAAAGTGGAGGAAGAACTGCAGGAATTTAAATCGGAGTTTAACGTAGCCGATAATACCGCTATTGATGTAGAAAAGGCCGAGTCAGAATTTGGGGATGTACTTTTCTCACTGATCAATTACGCCCGCTTCATCAACATCAATCCTGAAAACGCGCTGGAAAAAACCAATAAAAAATTTATCAAACGCTTTCAGTACCTCGAAAGTAAGGCAAAAGAAAATGGTAAAGCATTGGCTGATATGACCCTTGCCGAAATGGATGTGTATTGGAATGAGGCAAAAAAGGTATAGTCGAGTCGTCATCTCGAGCGGAGTATAGCGTAGCCGAGAGATCTATCAAAGTAGATTTCTCCATTCCGTTGCACTCCAGTCGAAATGACGCCTTTATTAAAACTACTCATAAAACTTCCCGTCAACATAATACCATTTCCCGTCTTCTAACCTGAAGTTAGATTTTTCATGCAGTACTTCCGTTTGGAATTTCTTATTGAGATAATAAGCCTTAAATTCTACGGTATCAAAAGTTGCTGCAACAATTTCGAGTTTAAGCCATTTGGTATTTTTTGCGCTTTTTAAATAGGCATCTTTACTATTGCCCTTGCGTTTGCTGCTGTGTGTGGTTTCAACCAAATAATCACCATCATGCACTACAAAAGCCGAATACCGCGAACGCATTAAGGCTTCGGCTGTAGGAGCAGTTTGTTGCTTTAAATGGTATGGTTTACAGCAGTTTTGGTAAAGCAAACCGCTTCCGCAGGGACAATTGGTAATGTTCATCTCGATTATTTGAGCGGCAAATTAGGAATTTAATGTCCTTGATGCCAAAATTTCCGTAAAATTGCAATCCAAAATAATGAGATACTTCTTCCACATTGCTTATCAGGGTCAGCATTACAATGGCTGGCAAAAACAACCAGGTGCCATTAGCGTACAGGCGGTAATTGAAAAAGCACTGGAACAAATTTTAAAACAGCCTGTTCCCATTATTGGTTGTGGCAGAACTGATGCACATGTACATGCCAGTCAGTTTTTCTTTCATGCCGATATCGAAAAAACCTTTGATTTTGACCTCCTTTATCGCTTAAACAAGGCTTTACCGCAAAACATTGCTGTTTTCGATATTATTCCAATGGAAGGCCTGCCACATGCCCGATTCGATGCTGTTCAACGCAGGTACGATTATTTTATCCACACTTACAAAGATCCTTTCTTAAGCAACCAGAGTTCTTTTTATCAGGATCCGCATTTGGACCTTCAAAAAATGAAAGCAGCGGTTAATCTGCTACCACAATACAAAGATTACCGGGCTTTTTGTACCCAGCCCAACAAATACGAGCACACCATTTGTAACGTAATGGAAGCCGATTTATTTGTGAATGAAAAAGGCGACCGCATTCGCTTTCACATTGCAAGCAACCGTTTTTTAAGTAAAATGATCCGTATTTTAATGGGAAAAATCCTAAAAACCGGATTAGGCGAACTGAGCCTGGATGAATTTGAAAGCCTGCTAATTAACCTGCAAACACCTAAAACTTTAGATCCGGCGCACCCTACAGGCCTATACCTTTCTAAAGTAACCTACCCCTATTTAAACCTGCCACCCAGAACCGAGTTTTTGCATAGCACGCAAGGAATTGAATGGATTTCGGTTAAACTGTAGCGTTTTGCTTTCAGCTTCCGTTTAAGGAGTATGAAAGCTAAAATCTCCATCCTTTTATTTACCCTTGGCCTATCATTGGGCTGTAAAAAGCCTGATAAAGTTGATGTGGTAAACAATGGCGATTATACCGGTTTACTGGTGGTAACCAATA
Organism: Pedobacter sp. HDW13; assembly: GCF_011303555.1. Taxonomy (NCBI): domain Bacteria; kingdom Pseudomonadati; phylum Bacteroidota; class Sphingobacteriia; order Sphingobacteriales; family Sphingobacteriaceae; genus Pedobacter; species Pedobacter sp. HDW13. The sequence continues at coordinate 800,757 of NZ_CP049868.1, forward strand.
GTGTAAAATCGGTACCGAGCACCTACCCTATTGTTGCTTCTTTAAAGAACGGACAGTTTAGTATCACATACAAAAACACCAATAAACCCACAGCAGGATCAGGTACATATACTTTTGACAAAGGGCTTGCTGTTTTTGTTAATGAAGGTATTTATACCGCCGATTTTGACTGGAACATGATTTTAAATGGAGAATACGAGGTTAAAAGCAATGCTACCGACCTCACGCTCAAAAAGAAGTTTAAGCAGGCTGCTACCGAAAATTCACCAGCTACCTCATACGCTTACCTGCAATATGAATACATTTTGAAAAAAATTAACTAGCAAGAGAATAAAAAGTTAGGTTTAGGTTGCCTGGGCATCGAAAATGATCTGATTTGATGACCCAGGCTTTTTTATGCCTTATTTAAAGCGGATTGCCTTTAATGGTGAAACTTTACTAATTAACAACGAAGGGATAATCAGCACAGTTAAACATACCACTACCGTAACTACATTGAGTAGCAGCACATCAATAAAATGAAATTCGATTGGTACATAGGCTAAAAAATACGAAGCCTGGTTGAGTTTGAAAATGTGCGTAGCCTCCTGAAAGAAGCCAAGGCCCAGGCCTAAAATATTACCAAGCAATAACCCAATACCAATCAGGTAAGCAGCATTGTAAAGAAAAATCTTCATGATGCTCCAGTTTGTTGCCCCAAAAGATTTAAGCATCCCAATCATGTTAGTGCGTTCTAAAATCATAATCAACAGGGCAGTAACCATGTTAATTACCCCTACAATCAACATTAAAATGAGTAACACATTTGTATTTACATCTAGCAACCCCAGCCAGGTAAAAATATTAGGGAAATTTTCTTCAATAGAAAAAGAACGTAGATTACGTGGTAGTTTTTCGTAAATCTCATCCGCAACGGGCTGAAGTTTACTAAAATCTTTAATCCTGATTTCTACCCCTCCAATTTCGTTAGCTTCCCAGTTATTTAAGCGTTTAACAATATTCAGGTTGCCCAATACAAAACCTTTGTCGATATCTTCTACACCGATATCGTAAATACCCACAATTTTAAATTTCCGCGGGCGCAACTGGTTCTGCACAAAGTACATGATAAAATCATCGCCTGTTTTTAATTTTAAGCGATTGGCCGTATAATTTGAAATCAACAGTTCTTGCATAGCCCTGGTACTATCAGCAAAATTGATGGTAGTACCGCTAATAAGGTGTTGTTTAATGTAATTCCAGTTATAACTTTTATCTACCCCCTTAAAATTAATCCCTTCTATTTCGTTATTGGCCGAAAGAATAGCTGGCTTAGTGGCGAAGGGATAAAAATATTCGATATTGGGATTGTTTTTCAGATCGTTATTAGCGGTATCACTTAAAGCAAATGGCGAATGCTCGAAAGAATTATTCAGGTCGTAGCGCGTAATTTGTACATCGCCTAAATAACCACGCACTTTATCTTGAATTTGGGTTTTAAAACCTTTAATAATGGCTATTGAAAGGATCATAACCGCCAAACTCAGCATTACGCCAGCTATCGCAATGCGAACAATGAGCTTTGAAAAAGTACGTTCTGATTTAACGGCTATCCGCCCGGCTATAAAATATTCGAAATTCAATTTTAACAGGTTTCTAAGTAACAAAAATGCTCAATTCCTTTTTAAAAATGGCATTTTCAAAAATAAATAACCAACTTTAAAAATAATGTAGCCTTGGCATAAAACAAATACCAATAACCATAATCAATTGTTTTATAGCAATTGCAACAGATTATAACAATACCTGATATGAAACAATACCTCAGCTTTGCTTTAACCAGTTTAATTGCCTTATCGGCCTGTGGCCAACCCAAACCGCTTGAACAAGAAGTTGCCGGTGGCAAGGGTCTTGGAAACAAAAAACTGATGATCAGGAAGATGAAACTTCCATCTGAACTTAAAACAGGTGCAGAGCAAACAGAAAAATATCTGCCCCTTTTAAAAGGCAAACGGGTGGGCATGGTAGTTAACCCTACTTCCGTTATCGGGGCACAAACTTCGGTAGATAGCCTGTTAAAATTAGGCGTTAAAATCCAGAAAATATTTGGTCCGGAGCACGGCTTTAGGGGAAATGCCAGTGCCGGTGTTACGGTTAACGATGATGTAGATACTAAAACGGGTATAAAGGCGATCTCACTTTATGGCAAACACAGTACGCCTACGGCAGAAGACCTTGCCGATATCGACATCATGGTTTTCGATATACAGGATGTTGGCGTTCGGTTTTACACCTACATTAATACGCTGCAACATGTAATGGAAGCTTGTGCAGCCAACAAAAAAACTTTATTGATTTTAGACCGGCCAAACCCGAATGGTTATTTAATTGACGGACCAATTTTAGATCCTAAATATAAATCGGGTATCGGCATACAGCCTATTCCCATTGCACACGGTTTAACCGTTGGCGAATATGCACAAATGTTAAACGGCGAGGGCTGGTTAAAGGATAAGGTGAAATGTAAGATTACAGTTATCCAAAATGCAAACTATAACCACGATATGGAGTACACTTTACCGGTTAAACCTTCTCCAAACTTAAATACACAACAAGCTATTTTGCTTTATCCATCTACCTGTTTATTTGAAGGTACTTACTTAAACCATGGTCGGGGTACTCAATTCCCGTTTACAGTAGTTGGTGCACCCTATCTAAAAGGTAAATTCGATTTCAGCTTTACGCCTAAAAGTATTAAAGGCATGTCAGAAACGCCACTGTTTCAGGATCAGGTTTGTTATGGACTGGATTTAAGAACCTACGATACAGCCGAGCTGCGCAAAAGCAAACAAGTTAATATATCGTGGTTAATCTCATTATATCAGGCATCGCCTAAAAAAGAAGATTTCTTTAATTCTAAGCTAAGCAAAGAAATGGGTACCATTGAAAGATTGGTGGGTGTTGGTGATTTCAGGCAACAGGTTATTGATGGAAAAAGTGAAGCCGAAATCAGGGCCAGCTGGGAACCAGGCCTTAGCGCTTACAAAACCATGCGTAAGAAGTACCTTCTTTATCCGTAACTATTGGATGAGGGAATGATTGGAGGATGGAATATGAGAGAATGATTGAATGACTGATTGATTGAATGGAAGAATGATAAAACAATTTTTCAAACTTAACAGATTAAGCATTGTTATTAAATAGAGTACTTCGTTGGGTGTTATCAACATTAAAACTTAAAACATTCAACTTATCAGCTTAAATATTCAAAATTTATTCATTCAATTATTACCAAAATGAGCGGTCCAAAAGTTAAAAGTACTAAGCCCGGAAGTAATTACCAGGAAGAGGTACCTAAAGGCAGAGAGCCTGTTGATCACAAAACAGTAAGAAAAGCAAACGACAGTTTACCCAATAAACCTGTTAGAACGAATAATCCGGCTCAACAGCGCGAAAATGAAGAGCAGCCGGTGCACCCGATCAAGAAAGCCCCGAAAGCATAAATAATCGTTCAGGTCGCAGTAACTGTATCATCTGAACGATTTTATTTTAAGCGCAAAGAAAAAAGTAGCTCCTTGCCCGGCTGTACTTTCTACCCAAATCCTGCCACCCTCGCTTTTTATAATTTCGGCCGAGATGTAAAGGCCTAAGCCTAGCCCTGGATAGGTATGCTGTAAATTTCCATCTACGCGGTAAAACTGATCGAACACAAGGTGTTGCATATCTGCCGAAATTCCGATGCCGTAATCTTTAACACTTAATATAACTTCTCTATCCTCAATAAAAGTTGCTACAGCTATCTCACTGGCATCTGTTGAGTATTTAATCGCATTAGATAGAAAATTGGTAATTACCTGCCCAATGCGCTCTTTATCTGCAAAAACAATTGCATTACCTGCCAAGCCGCAAATAATTTTGTGCTTAGAACTGATGTGCTGCATTTCTTCTACAATTTCTTCAACCGCAGCATCAAAGTCAAATTCTACCGGATTAAAGGTCATTTTACCCGACTGGATTTTGGTTACATCCAGCAAATCGCCAATCAAGCCTGTCAACCGGTTTAACTGCTGATCCATTTTACGCACCATATTTGCCTTTTTCTCGTCGCCTTCATTCCTGATCATGCGTTCAAGAACCTGTGCGTAGGCTTTAATACTGGTTACAGGTGTTTTTAATTCGTGGCTCGCAATACCCAAAAACTCGTCTTTTTGCTGTTGCAACTGCACTTGCTTAGTTACATCCATCGCTGCATGAATAATAGCATACACCTCACCATCCGAATCTTTAAGAGGTTTATATGTAAAACTGAACCAGCGTTTTTCTTCCTTACCGTTAACCAACATCCTGGCTTCTTCCTGATCGGCATGATAAGTAATTCCGGTACGGTAAACATCCTTTAAAATCCCTACAAAAGGCTGCACGTTTAATTCGGGTATCGCCTCTATAACGGTTTTACCAATTACACTTTTATCCTTACCCCAAAAACGAAGCATTTCATCATTTGCCAGCCTGATAACAATATTTTCGGTTTCATAATAAGCGGTAGCCATCGGTATATCATAAAGAAAATTGCGAAAACGTTCTTCACTTTTGGCCGCGTCCATTTTTGAAATTACCTGGGCGGTAACTTCGTTTGCAACCACCATAATACCAGAAACCTCTCCATCCTGCCCAAATATCGGATCGTACACAAAATTGAAATAGAAATCGCCTAAAATGCCATTACGCTCCAACCGAGCCATTGTTTCGTAGCCATAATGGGCAACACCGCTATCGTAAACCTCTTGTAAAAGTTCAGGAAAAGGCTGACCAATAATTTCGGGCAATCCAGCTAAAAGGTTTAACCCGATTACGGCTTTACTTTTTCCCCATATTTTTAACAAATCATCGTTGGCCTCTTCAATAACGAGATCTCTTCCCCTCAAAATGCCTATGGCCACAGGCGCATCGTAAATCATCTGCCTGAACAGGGCTTCACTTTGCTCAACTTTAAACTTCGCATTTACCAGTTCGGTAACGTCGGTAGCATTATTTAAAATACCCCATACCTTACCGTCGGTATCCATTAGCGGTTTGTATATGAAATCGAAATAGAAAGTTTGGAGTACATCATCGTTTAAAAGTAAAGCCTTATCTTCTTTGGCCTCGTAAGCAACGCCCGTAGTTCTTACCTGATTAAGTATATGCAGAAAGGGCTGGTCTTTTAATTCAGGCAATGCTACGGCCAGTTCTTTACCTATTACTGATGCATCTCTGCCCCAGGCTTTAAGCATAGCTCTGTTTGCTACCTGAATAACCATATTTTCGCCAACATAAAGCGCTATTGGCATTGGAGACTCTTCTATAAGCGTATTAAAAATATTGGCTTTATCGTCGAGATTGATTTGCATAACAAGATAAAAAACAAATATAAACGGTTTTTCTACTTGCTGTTAGCTTTTAAAAAAGATAATAACACTTTTTCGTTGTGCTCCAGACTAATGTTACCCTTAAGCGAATTGTTGTTCATCTTTTTAAGGTATTTTTCCAGCTCATTGTTTTCGTAAGCGGTAAGCAAAAGCGGGTAAACGTAAGAACTCTTACACACCGCCCGGGTATTGCCTAGTTTTTTAGCCACACAATCTAAAACGGCAACTATTGTTTTTTTACTGTTTAAATCGGCATTTTCATTAAGCTGGCACTGGGCAAACTGCCGCATGGCTTCGAGTGTTCCTCCCCAGGTCCTGAAATCTTTTGCGGTAAAATCATCCCCGGTAATTTCTTTAATATAGGCATTTATTTTTCCCGAATCGATGCTTTTATGTTCGCTGCCATTGGTGTAAAACTGAAAAAGCTCCTGCCCGGGTATGTCCCTGCATTTTTTAACCAATCGGGCTAATGTCCGGTCGTTCAGTTCTACTTTCTGCTGTACCCCTTTTTTACCTACAAAATCCATGGTAATTTTACTTCCTTGTATTTTTACGTGCTTATCGCGCAGAGTGGTAAGTCCAAAAGAACCATAAAGCTGCTTATAACTTTCGTTCCCTACCCTGATGAGTGTTTTTTGGAGTACATCAACCGAAATGGCCAATACCTTACGTTCGTCGAAATCTTTTCTGCGCAGGTCTTTTTGAAGGTTTTTCCGGGCTCTGGTCAGGGCTTTACCAAATTCGAGTAAGCGAAAATATTTATCTTCAGATCGCCGACTGGTCCATTTTTGGTGATATTTGTACTGTTTTCGCCCTGCCGCATCAATTCCTGTAACCTGCAAATAAGCGTTAGGTTTATTTGCAATCCAAACGTCTTGCCATGCAGGCGGAATTACGAGGGCTTTAATCCGATCAAGATGTTTATCTTCAGTAACTTTATCCCCGTCTTTATCCACATAATGAAATTTACCGGGTTTACCCTTCCGATATATACCAGGCATACTGTCGGTTACATACACCAGTCCACTTGCTTTTACAACATCTTTACCTTGTACCATTTTTACCTATAAGTATGGGTTTATTTTTAGTTATTTTGCAAAACTTTAAGTGGCTAGCCACGTTATTTTAAAACACAACACTTTCTTATGAGAATAGTTTTTATGGGCACGCCCGATTTTGCGGTAGCTTCGTTAGATGCACTGGTACAAGCAAATTTTGATGTTGTTGCGGTAGTAACTGCACCAGACCGGCCGGCCGGCCGCGGGCAAAAGCTTAACGAAAGTGCGGTAAAAAAATATGCGGTTGAAAAGAATATTCCGGTGTTACAACCCGAAAAACTAAAGAACGCCGAATTTCTCGAAACCTTAGCCAGTTACAAAGCCGATTTACAGGTGGTAGTGGCTTTTAGAATGTTACCCGAAGTGGTATGGAACATGCCACCTAAAGGAACCATTAACCTGCACGGATCGCTTTTACCACAGTACCGTGGGGCTGCTCCTATAAATCACGCCATTATAAACGGAGAAAAAGAAAGTGGTGTAACTACCTTTTTCCTTACCCATGAAATTGATACAGGCAATATTATTCTTAGCGACAGTGTTGCCATTGCCGATGATGAAACCGCCGGCGACCTACACGATAAATTGATGCACATTGGCGCCAACCTGTTGGTAAAAACACTTAAAGCAATTGAAGCAGACGAGGTAAGCGAGCAGCCACAGCCACAAAGCGGCGATTTAAAGCATGCGCCTAAAATTTTTAAAGACGACTGTAAAATAGATTGGAACAATCAGGCGCAAACCATTTATAATTTAATTCGTGGGTTAAGCCCATACCCTACCGCCTTTACTTTTTTAAACGATAAAACATTAAAGGTATTTAAGGCTGAATTAGAAAATAAAGAGCCGGGCATTGTTGCCGGAGGCTTTTTAACAGATGGCAAAACCTATTTAAAATTTGCTGCTAAAGATGGCTTTATTAAACTATTAGACATCCAGTACGAAGGTAAAAAACGGATGTTGATTGAAGATTTTTTGAGGGGAATGCGCTTGTAAAGCTAATTTACAAAGTTTGAAATAAAATAACCAGACAGGCTTAATTAGGCGCTGTCTGGTTATCATTTTAAACACTAGCGGTTATAATTATCGACAGCCCTCTCTATATTTTTTTTACCAGATTCGCCGATAAAATAACCACCTATACTAAAAGCGGCGCCAAGCCCCAGCAAAACAAAACTACCTGTATAACTGCGGTCAGCATATTTGGGCATACCGCCGAATGAGGTACCTATTTGTTTACCCTCCGACATCAGCGTAATCCCACTGGCAATAACTGCAGCCCCAGCTGCTACGTACATGGCAATGCTGGTAATTTTAGTGTTTCTGTACCGCCTTAACAGCGCTAAACTCTTCGGGTTATCGGCCATGGCCTCGTTTAAATTCCGGTAATTTACTTTTTTCAGGTCGGTATAGCTTTTGTTCATAAACATTCGGTTGTTCACCACTTGTCGCCTGTAATCTCTAAAGCCGTAATATTCCGCTTCAATGGGAACATCATCGTAAACCACTTCCTGATAAATATTGATTTTACCTTCAATTATCCGCTCGGCAAAGGAAGCTTGCCCCAAAAGATTGAGTTTCCGAGTATTGGCAAAGAAACCATCCTCATTGTTAAAAAATTTGACCTGCGCTATCGGCACCCGCCTTGAATCGGCCCGGAGCGACCACCCGCCGCTAAAATCGGGGCGTAAGCTGATCTTTTTTGCATAAACTGTAGAATCTGAATAGAAGTACAGAAAGTTTCTGGATTCGTTCAGCTGTTGTGAACGGGCGTTCAGGCCATAGCAAGCCATTACGAGAATGAGTAATTTTTTCATTTCGGTTAAATTTGTGTGTGTAACCAATAATACTAAAAATATAGTTCAGGCAAACACAAATCGGCAGAAATAAAACGTAACATCAACGAAGCAAAAGAAATTTGCCTCATAAACTTATCACTGATTGCGACTATAAAGCGTTCAGCTTATCGATTAAAACCTTCGAAACTTCGTTAAAATAGCGTTTACGACCGTAGCCCATCACCCATTGTATGCCCTGAGTGGCATTGGTAATAAAAACTTCCTCGGCTGCTTTTAATATTTCAGGATTAATCTGCGCTTCGATTAATGGAATATCGTTCATTTTGCACAACTGCATAATGGCTGTGCGCATAACGCCACTTACGCAACCTTCGGTTAATGCAGGGGTGTACACCTGCTTGTTATACACTACAAAAACATTGGCGCTAATGCTTTCGCACAGAAAACCCTGTTGGTTTAAAATCATGGCTTCATCCAAACGGTTCTGGCTTTTAAAAAGTCCGGCCATTACGTAAAGCAGTGCGTTGGAGGTTTTAAAATTAGACAGCTTGTTAATTGGCTTGGTCATTTCGTCGAAAACGTCAATAATGAGGCCTTTGCTGTTTAATTCGTATGTTGAAGCAGTTAAGGGAAGCCCTTCCAAAACATATCCGGCTTTATTGATTTCGGGAGTATAAACGCCTGCCCCTTCCCTGTAAACCGAAAGGCGAAAGCGCACATTACCGTTCCACTTGTTCTTTTTGGCCAGGTCGGCAGTTTTCTGACGTAAAAAATAATCATCCATTAAGGCATGCCCGTCCATTTTCAGGGCTTTCATACCTGCGGTTAACCTATCGGCATGTAAATCTGCAAACTGCAGTTTATTATTAATCATCCGCATGCTTTCAAACAAACCATCACCAAATTTGAAAGCACGGTTAGAAGCGTTTAAAACAGGAGTATCTGTCGCATGAAATTCATCATTAAATAAAAGGTACTGTTGAAGCATATTTTATGATGTAGCGATATAATTTTCCCATTTAGTTAAACCTGCTTTAAAATCGTCTGGCAAAGGCGATTCAAAGTACATATATTCTTTCGTTGTTGGATGTATAAAACCTAAACTCTGTGCGTGTAAAGCCTGTCGGGGCAATAACTCAAAACAGTTTTCAACAAACTGTTTGTACTTGTTAAACGTAGTTCCTTTTAAAATCTTATCGCCACCGTACATGGCATCGCTAAACAGCGGGTGACCAATGTGCTGCATGTGCGCCCTGATTTGATGTGTACGGCCAGTTTCGAGTTCGCAGCTAATTAACGTAACGTAGCCTAAACGCTTTAAAACTTTATAGTGGGTTACCGACCATTTGCCTTTTTCTTCATCATCATAAATATCCATCACACGGCGATCTTTCGCACTGCGGCCAATATAGCCCGTTACGGTACCATCATTTTCGATATCGCCCCAAACCAATGCAATATACCTACGCGTAATGCTGTGATCGAAAAACTGACGGGCCAGATGCGTAATCGATTTCTCGTTTTTACTGATGAGCAACAAACCCGAAGTATCTTTATCAATGCGGTGCACCAAACCGGGGCGGCCATCATTGCCCGGCAACTGCGGTAACTGCTCAAAGTGAAAAGCCAAAGCATTAACCAATGTGCCAGTATAATTGTTAAAACCGGGATGCACCACCATACCCGCAGATTTATTTACCACCAGCAAATCGCTGTCTTCGTAAATAATATCCAATGGAATATCTTCCGGGTAAACTTCGGTATCGCGGGGCGGATGTGGTAAAACAATCGAAATCTCATCAAAAGGCTTTACCTTATAACTCGATTTGATTTGCTTCTGGTTAACCAGCACATTACCTGCATCAATTGCATTCTGAATGCGGTTTCGTGAGGCATTTTCTACACGAACCATCAAAAATTTATCAATGCGCAACAAAGACTGCCCTTTATCGACAATAATTTTTAAATGTTCATATAATTCCTGCTCTTCCGATTCCTGCAATTCGACCACATTTTCCATGGTGCAAAAATAAACTTTTAACAGCAAGAATTATTTAATGATTACAGTTTTGCGAAAAACAGCTCTATCTTTACTCTAAATCAAATTATTATATATGAGAAAATGCTACGCTTTAAAGGCATTATGTGCCTTATTTTTATTGGTAACAGCTCAAAAAGTAAGTGCACAACAGGATGTTGGAAGCTTATTTGTTTCGGGTCCTGCCGATGCTACCAAATTAATTAATGCCTATTTCGATCCTTTGTATAAAGGTTTGGGCTTGGGTTTAACCGATGGCTGGACAAACACCGCCAAATCGAAAGGATTTTTAAAGTTTGATGTGCGGGTATCGGCATCAGCCTCCTTTGTACCACAAGCGGGCAGAAGTTACGATGTGAATACCCTGGGTTTGGGCAACATTAAACCTGCTCCCGGAGCTTCTTCAATTGGCCCAACTGCTTTTGGCGATGACCACGAAGGCGGCAAAATGCAAATTTACACCAGCAATGGTATTCCTACCGGTAAATTTTTCAACCTGCCACAAGGTGTGGGTTTCCATGTGGTACCTGCACTGCAAATACAGGCAACACTGGGCTTACCTAAAAACATCGATGTTACCTTAAGGGCCATGCCTAAAATAAAACTGGGCAGCGATTTAGGAAGTTTATCGATGATCGGTTTTGGGGCAAAGGTTGAACTTTTACCTTTGTTTATGGGCTCAACAACCGAGAAACTGTTTCCGGTAGATGTTGCCATAGCAGGAGGTTTTACACAGTACAAATATGATTTGCCTTTAGACATCAACAATACGGGTAATTCTAACCAACGCATTGACGCGAAATTTAATGGAGTGAACTTTGACGCCATTGTTTCGAAGAAAATCTTATTCTTCACCCCTTTTGCCAGCGTAGGCTACCAAACCTCCAACACCAATTTAAAAGCTTTAGGTACCTACCAGTTTACCGACGGAGGAACCAATGCCACCTACGTTGACCCGATAGCGGTTAAACAAACCGATATAGATGGTGTGCGGGGAAGTTTAGGTTTCCAGTTAAAATTCGGCTTCTTTAAATTTTACACCTCTTATACTCAGGCCAAATACAGTGTAGTTAATGCAGGTTTTGGATTCGGCATGGGTAAGTAAAACCATAACCCACCGGTTACAAACCGAGCTATTAAATAAAAAACACCCGAAATACCCGGGTGTTTTTTATTTTTACATGTGTTTAAAAAAATCTACAGTCCGGTACAAAAAGTAAGCTTTGCTCCATTTAACCATTTATCGGTAAAGCGCGACGACCTGATAGACCCCTATATTTCGGGCAATAAATGGCGTAAACTGAAATACATACTGGCCAAAGCGAAAGCCGGAAACAAAACACATTTGGTTACTTTTGGCGGAGCTTATTCTAACCATTTGGTGGCCACTGCCGCTGCCGCAGCAAGATCGGGCTTAAAGTCAACAGCTTTTGTGCGTGGCGAAGCTGTAAAAAACGAAATGCTGTTGCTGTGTAGCCTATTCGGTATGGAACTTATTTTTACCGACCGTGAAAGTTACCGGGATAGGCACAAGCTTTTTGAAAGTCGCTTTGCAGATAATGCGGAAGTCTGTTTTGTAGATGAAGGTGGTGCATCAGTAGAAGCTACTCTTGGCTGTGCCGAAATAATTGGCGAATTAACCGAAACCTACGATCATATTTTTTGTGCAGCAGGCACCGGAACTACTGCTGCCGGCTTACTCAAAGGCTTACAAGAACAGCAACTACCAACCAAACTTCATGTTGTACCAGTTTTGAAAGGTGGCGCGTTCATAGGAGATGAAATCGCCCGATATACTACAACAGATAAACAATTAGAACTGCATTTAGACTATCACTTCGGCGGCTACGCCAAAACTACTCCAGAGCTGATTCATTTTATTAAAACCTTTACTGCACAAACCGGACTACTTTTAGACCCTGTTTATACTGCAAAAATGTTTTATGCCATTTGCGATTTAGAAAAACGTGGTCAATTGCACCGGGACGAGCGTATTTTGGCTATCCATACCGGAGGCTTAATGGGCTTATTTGGCATGCGGGATAAATTTTAGGCAGGAGACATTTAACCACTGCATGGTCAAGAGAATAAACAACAAAGGCTCCGCATTGCTGTGGAGCCTAAATAAGATTTCTAAATCGTCCCGTTGATTTGATTCTTGATATAAATATATTACTCATTATGGTTTAATGCGACAAAAATAGACCAACACCATAAATTAATAGATGTAGTATGAATATTTATACACATTACAGAAAAAATGTTAATAAAGTCGTGGATTACAGAATCTTGACCTCTACACCAGCATACAAAAAATCATTAAAATTAGCCGCCCAACAGACAAAAAAAGCGATGATTTAAATAAGCTAACTTGTATCAAATTTGATTTTCTCTGTTTCATTGCATAACTTCAACATGAATCTTATCCCTCACCGAAATATCCGTTATGAAAACATATATTTTTATCATTCTTTTGGCACTTTCTTTTGCAGCAAAAGGTCAGTCAAATACTGTTAATTATAAATATTTAATTGTTCCTGAGAAATTCAGTTTTCTCAAACAACCCAACCAGTATAATCTGAATACCCTTGCAAAGGCACTTTTTGAAGATAAGGGTTTCACCGTATATTACGATAACACCGAAATACCTTCCGAAATTGCAACCGACAGGTGTAAGGCTTTAGTAATTGATGTGGAGGAACACAATAGCATGTTTGTAACCAATCTTACCTTTGTGCTTAAAGATTGTAAAGGAAACGTTGTACTGAAAAGTAAAGAAGGTAAAAGCCGGGAAAAAGAATACAAGCAATCGTACAATGCTGCTATGAGAGATGCTTTTAGCTCTTTCGGCGACATACATTACGAAGCTGGCAGCACACCTGCAGCAAATTTTACAGTAACTACTACACCAGCACCGGAAGTAAAAACAGTTGCACCCACCCCTGTTACTCAACCTGCCGTAGCTACCACTAAACAATCAGAGGCGCTTTTATATGCACAACCTATTAACAATGGCTACCAACTGATTGATTCGGCCCCTAAGATTGTACTCACCTTGCTAAAAACAACTGTGGCCGATTACTATATCGCCAGCAATACCAGTACCAATGGAGTGGTTTTAAAAAAAGACGGTAACTGGTTTTTTGAGTATTATAAGGATAACGCCCTGGTATCGGAAAAACTATCGATCAAATTTTAAACCAGTACATTCGATAGAAACTATTACTATTAGACAGTTTCTATCGAATTTAGAGTTAAACTTTCAGCTTAAAATATTATTATAGGAAAATCGTAAGACTACCACTATACTGTTTACAGTCAGGAGCCAAATTGATTACATAAAAATAAACTCCTGCTGCTATTACTCTGCCATTCGTCTTTCCATCAAATTCCTTTTGATAACCCTCAGAGGTAAAAATCACATTACCATTTCTGTTAAAAATTTTTATACTGGCCTTAGGGTATTGATCAATGTTCGAAATTCGCCAGGTGTCATTAACTCCATCATCATTAGGGCTAATTGAATTCGGAATTTCTATTGCCTTTTCTGAAAATATAATTGGTACAACAGCCCTTTCACTTTCACAGGTTCCGTTAGCTAAACTCATAAAGAAAGTAGAAGATTTTAATATATTCAATTTAAAAAAACCGGTTTCATTACTGGCTAGTAACTTTCCATTTGTAGCCTTATCATATAGATTAAACATTCCCGAGGTATTGGCATTAGCCCTAATAATACCTTCGCCTTCTGCACATAATAAAGATGGATAAACGATAGGTGGACTAATGATTTCTCCTGAATTAGAAATTGTAAAGTTAAAGCTTTGCTCGGAGCAGGTAGAATTACTATTATCTGTTATCGTTAAAAAGTAAAGACCTTCCTTAACATTATCCAATCCAATATTTGTAGATATAATTTCACCATCAGTATTTCTCCAAGTATAATGATACGGTAAAATACCACCTTTTATAGAAATGTTTGCGACAGAACCTACACCCATGCCGCATCGATCATTTGTAATGTGCGTACTTTCAGGATCGATTGAAAGCGGTGTAATTCTTTCAATGACGTATGTTTTGTAGAAAATTTCACATTTGTTTTCATCCCGGAGATAAAGTTGATAATCTCCTTCACTTAAATTTAAAATTTCATTGCTGTTGCCAATTTCTTTTCCTTCCCTATCTAGCCACCTAAACTCAATATTTTCATGATAATCTGCAGTATTTATTTTAACTGAGCCATTATTTAAATTGCAGGTTGCAGGTGTAATCATAAATGGAAAGTCAGGATAAGTTATGGAGCTTTGACGGATAATATTAAAAGTACGGTTTGCCGTGCAGTAACCATTATCAACGATTAAAGTATATTTTCCGGCAGCTAAATTTTCCAGGTCTTGTTTATCCCCTACCTGTATACCTGATTCATTGATCCATTTGAAACTAAAACCAGTTGATGCAGATATAATATTAAGCTTTTTAATATGACCATTATCTGCAATACAGCTCGCATTTTGTATATCTGCTGTTTGATCATCTATAGTTATAGCATTTAATATGGGAATTTCAAAATCGTAAACCGCAGCGCCACATATCCCCTCATCACTTACTTCAAGAAAATACTTTCCACCAGGAACGTTAACCAGTTCACTTTCCTGACTAATGATGTTTTTTTGTTCATCTTTCCAAACCAATTTAATTTTACCCACACCTGAAACGATAACATTCGTAATACTCCCATTTGAACTACCGCAACCAGCTTTAGTAATATTAACCTTAACTTTATCGATTAAAGGCACACCCTTGGCTGGAATTTCAAAAGGACCAAATGTTGCCACACAATCATCAGCAGTTGTTAACTGTAGTGTGTATTTACCACTTTTTACATTACTAAGAATCAAACTATTTCCCTTTACTTCCCCTTTTTCATCTATCCATTTAAATGATTTTGTAGTAAAATCGTTTTGATTAGAAATAAAAAGATTTTTAATCCCACCATCTTCCTTGTTACAGTTCTCCGGACTAATGAGCATAATGCCTGTAAATAGTTGCGGTTGGCCATCTTTCACTGAATAGGATAAGGTTTGCGTTTTACAGGTGGTCCCCAAAAAAGCCTGAAAGGTATAAATATCTGGTTTAACATTTATTAATTCTTCTGTATTCCCAACTAAATTGCCCTTACTATCTTTCCATTCTATACGCGTTGCCCCAATAACCTTTAAACCTTTAATATATCCATTGTTTAGACCGCAACTAGTATTTTTAACAGAAACATTTCCTGCCAGAAAGCTAAGCCCAAGGAATTTAGATGTTCGGTTGTTTATACTGGCTGAAGCGGTGAAACCTATATCAGAAGGGATAGTAATGGTCCATTTCCCCGAGGCATCTGCCATAGTGTTTGCTGCATAGGCTTTAGCTTCACACTGCATACATTCGCCATCGGTATATACCTCAATTTCAGAATTTGGAGTTGCCGTTCCGGTTAGTACACCATTACTGTAATTTGTGATATTTATCACAGGAAGTTCTACTTTACTATTTTCTGGTTTGTAAACAATACTTTGTGCTGTGCAATAAATCGAATTTCTCTGCAAGAGAATATCTCCACAATTAGTTGCATAAATACCTGGCCCAAAACCCCCATATTTATTATTAGCTAAAATATTGGCTTGTCCTGCATCTTTACCGCCTATCAATACATTATTACAAGCATCGAAATCAAGCAAAGAATGCGCGTAAGATCCTTGAGTATTTAATGCGCCAACCCCAAAACTGTTTCCTTGAATTAACATCCCCACCGATATATCCTTAAAACTGAAACCTGCGCTCATGGAAGTAAAATTATTAAGCAATTCTACTTTTTTAAAATTTTGAATGATATGGGGATCTGATAAGCCCCCTTTAAGTAACTCATCCCCGAAAACATTATTTTTAATAACACATATCTCTCCTCTTTGCTGTACACTTTGTGTAGATGGATCAATACCTGTAATTAGCATACCCCTATAAATATATCCACACTGATTGCCTTCGGCTTTGGTATCTCCTCCAATTAAAATATTATCGCACTGATAAAATCTTAACATAGAGCCAAAAGCTGTTCCCAATAGCTCCGTACGCTCCGGATTGAAGGCAAACCAATTGTTTGAAACTTTGATCTTATTACATTTAAACATGCTAAGATTAACATCGATTTTACCATATACATTTCCTTTATTTGGTGCCCCGATAATAATATTTTCACAATTATTGAGTGAAATGGGTGTAGACGATCTTGAAGCCGCATTAGCAAAAAATGAAAAGTAAAAACCATAGATTTCCAGGTTTTTTAAACTCGTGCCTGAGAAACCAATAGGGGTTACATCGGAAACATAAGAGACGCTGGTTTTCAGAGTTACCTTTGCACTGGATAATCCCAAAGCAGGCCCGGGCAAAGTTGTGGCATCAATCACCAAGTTTGAAGAAAGTATTAATGGACTCACTATGCTAATCAGAACAGGCTGATTAGTAATATTGAAATAAATATAGTCTGTTTCGGCGCTACCATTAGCTGCAGCCAATTGTAGCGTTTCTCTTAATGAGCCTATTCCACTATCTGCACTACTACTTACTGTAAAAATAGCAGCTCTTGCAACATACGAACATAAAATAAAAACAAATACAAGAGCGATGATCTTTCGCATATTTAATAAGAAAAATTAGATACACAAATATATCAAAACCTCATCAGTTTATAACCAGCAATGCGATGAGTTTACAATGAACATCCATTCTTAGAAAGAAAATTCAAACTTAAATTCAAGTCTATAAGAAGCTTTTCCTGAAAAAGTTTTCCACATCTGTGAAGTCCAAAACACAAATTTGTCTATAAACATACTTTAAACTGTTTAAACCTGTTTTTTGCTTTACAGGCATAAAAAGTGCTTAAATTTTGATTTCAGGCACATTTAACTAAATTTGGATTATACCAAATCCAAGTTTATGTATCAATTAACAGTACCTGCAAACCGCGTTAGTGAATCTTTAAGTAAGCACATTTTAGCTGATGGTTTCGATCTGACTTACGATATGGAAAAGAGTCAGGGCGCCTATATTTACGATTCGAAACACAATAGAACCCTGCTCGATTTTTTCACCTGTTTTGCATCTGTTCCTTTAGGATACAATCACCCAAAAATGATCAATGATGAGGCTTTTAAGAAAAGTCTTTTCCAGGCTGCTTTGGCCAACCCATCTAACTCTGATGTTTACACACAGCAATACGCTCAATTTGTAGAAACTTTTTCCCAAGTGGGTATCCCCGATTACCTACACCACGCTTTTTTTATAGCAGGCGGCGGTCTGGCGGTAGAAAATGCTTTAAAAGTGGCCATGGACTGGAAAGTGCAAAAAAACTTTGCCAAAGGTTACACCAGCGAAAAGGGCTTTAAAGTATTGCATTTCGAAAGGGCTTTCCACGGTCGCACGGGTTATACCCTGAGTTTAACCAATACCCTGCCCGATAAAACCAAATGGTTTGCCAAATTCGACTGGCCAAGGGTCTCGGTTCCCGAGGTTAAATTTCCGCTATCGGGCAACAACCTAACCCATGCCGTTGAAACCGAAGAAACATCCATCGCTCAGATTAAAAAGGCTTTTGCCAATCATAAAGACGATATCTGTGCCATTATTGTAGAGCCTATCCAATCGGAGGGTGGCGACAACCATTTACGTGAGGAATTCTTAATCCAGTTAAAAGCCCTTGCCGACGAAAATGAAGCTTGTTTAATTTATGATGAAGTACAAACGGGTGTTGGCTTAACGGGTAAATTCTGGTGTCACCAGCACTTTAGCGAAAAAGCACGTCCTGACATTCTCGCATTCGGCAAAAAAATGCAGGTATGCGGTATTTTAGCAGGAAAAAAAATAGATGAAATAGAAACCAATGTATTTAAAGTACCAAGTCGTATCAACTCTACCTGGGGTGGCAACCTGGTTGATATGGTACGCTCAACTCAAATCCTGCAGATTGTAGAAGAAGATCAGCTTTGCGAAAATGCAACCAAAGTGGGTGCTTATTTAAGAGATCAATTGGAAAGCTTATCGCAAAGGTTTGATCAGATGGCAAATGTACGCGGAAGAGGATTGCTTTGCTCTTTCGATTTCCCAAACAAAGAGATTCGTAATACTTTTATAAGCAAAGGACTGGAAAACAATGTGATGTTTTTGGGATGTGGCGAAAAAACAATTCGCTTCCGCCCGGCACTTTGCATTGAGCAAAAACATATTGACGAAGGCTTGACCATTATGGAAAAAATATTGCCTTTATTGTAGGCATGAGTAGAAAATTTCTTATCTATAGCATTGCAGCAATTGTTTTAATCCTTATTTTCTTTATGGTTAAAGATACTTTTAACCAACCGGGAATTGAGGGAATGAAAGCTGGTTTTAAAGAAATTGCCAAATACAGAAACGATAACAATACCGGACCTGTACAGCGTATTTATGTGGTAACGGTTAAAGACTCGGTTTGGGAAGAGCTGGAAGATTATGGTAATTTAATGCCACATACTAAGTATGGCAATACCAAAGTATATTTCTTTATGCAAAATGCAAGCGTTCCGCAAAGTTTACAGCCGGGTGAAGTTAATTTCGATCCGGTTTTTAATAAAGCCTGTATTGCTTTGTACGAAAAAAGTGCCATGAGCCAGGTAGCTTTTAACAAACATCCTTTTTAGCCGCCATTGGTCTGTCCGTAGAGTTCTGAAAGGCTCTACGGATTATTGAATGGAAAAGAGTCTTTGACTCGCCTTTGGCCTTAATCCTATCGGTTTGTGTCTTCACAGACCGACCATGATATTTCAATTGACAGAATCGAATCTTGGTTTATAGTAGGTGGTTTGTGAAAAAAAAACCATTAGATTCAGGAACTAACAACCATCACACAAAAGCCGAAAAGCCCGTTATTGCCCGTCCAACTATCAATGTATTGATTTCCTTCGTGCCCTCGTAAGAATAAATGGCTTCGGCATCGGCAACGAAACGGGCCACATTGTATTCCAACAAAATGCCATTGCCACCCATTACCTCACGTGCCCTGCTTACCACATCACGCGTGCGCAGCGAGCAAAAAACCTTGGCCAGCGAAGCATGTTCATCTTTCAGCAAACCCTGATCCTGTAGCTGAGATAAACGAAAACATAACGTTTGCATCGCTGTTAAATTCGATAGCATTTCTACTAAATGGTTTTGGATCAATTGAAAAGAGGCAATCGGTTTACCAAACTGTTTCCGGGTTCGGGTATAATCGAGAGCATTCTCGTACGCACCACGGGCACAACCTACAGCTTGCCAGGCCACACCTGCCCGTGTCATCTGTAAAACCTTTGCGGTATCTTTAAATGAGTTGGCATTTTGCAAACGATCGGCCTCTTCTACTTCGCAATTGGTTAAGGTAATTAAACCATTCTGAACAATCCGGAGTGCCATTTTATTCTGCATTTTTTCTACTGCAAAACCCGGATTGTCTTTTTTAACAATAAAGCCTTTTACCTCACTACTTTCCTCATCGCGTGCCCAAATCACCAATATATCGGCAAAGGTTGCGTTGCCAATCCATTTCTTCTGACCGTTTAAAACCCATTTGTCACCTATTTTTTTACAAGTTGTAGTTAAGCCACCTGCTGCGGCCGAACCTACTTCGGGCTCGGTTAAGCCGAATGCTCCGATAATTTTAAACTGCTGCATGAGGGGCAGCCATTGTTGTTTTTGTTCCTCCGATCCACATAAATAAATCGAACCCATGGCCAAACCACTTTGCACACCAAAAAAGGTCGAAATAGAGGTATCAATTCTGGCCATTTCCATCGCTAAGATCCCTTCCATCAGGTTCGATTTACCAGGACAGCCATAGCCTTTGTAAGTTAACCCGCAAATGTTTAGCTCGGCAAGTTTGGGTATAATTTCGAACGGAAATTCTGCTTTGTTCCAATATTGGTTTACAATAGGCTTAACTTCCTTTTCTAAAAAAGCACGTACTTTTAATTGCAGCTCGCGGTCTTCATCTTTTAAAGCTTCATCGCCCAGATGATAAAAATCGCCTTCAATAGGTGGCAGTTCTTTCTTTATATGCGATCCACCCATCATCTTCATCATCCCCTGAATCTGTTTATCATCCAGATTTGAGATGGTTTCCACCATTTTAGGCAGATCAACTTTTTTCGACAAGGCATCTAACTTATCGAAATCTACATGTTTAAAAAGCTTATATGCGTTTTTGAGAGAAGAGAATATGTTCGCCATTATGATTTGTTTTTAGCGTAACAAATAAATGGCGGTTTTGTTCAGATGTAGAAGCCCAATGAGGCTCACCGATATATTGTAGTATTATAACAACTTAACCACATAAGTCATAAAAGAACATATAAACTTATGTTGCCTTATGTTTCTTATATGGTTAAAATCTGTTTTACTACCGCAAATCAAACAGGTTATCAACACCTAATAATTTCCTCGAGGTAAAGCCCTCGCCGAAAGTTGTGCCAATGCTCTTGCCAAACTCTCTTGCACGACCGATCACACTCTCAAAAAACTCAGGCGATGAAATATAAGTTTGCAATCCATCAACATCAGGGTTATAAAACTGTGTTTTAAATGCTTGGATCGATTTAATTTTGGCATCCATGTGATCAGAAATATCAACAATAATATCAGGCCTTAAATAACGGTCCTGAATATATTGCAAAAGTAACCTCGGGCGGTGTGCTTCTTGTTTAACACCATTTAAAACTGTCTCCACTTTTGGTAAACCCGATAAAAATACCGAATCAAAAACCAAATCTCCTGCGCGGCCATGATCCGGATGACGATCTTCTAAGGCATTACTTAAAATAATTTCTGGCTGATATTTACGGATCACTTTAACTATCTCTAAACGATGAAACTCATCGTTCTGGAAAAAGCCATCGCGCATACCAAGGTTCTCGCGTACATGCAGCCCCAGTACTTTGGCCGACTGCGCAGCTTCTTCATCCCGGGTTTCGGCGGTACCGCGTGTACCCAATTCGCCACGGGTAAGGTCAACAATGCCAACCTTTTTACCCAATGCAATATGTTTTAAAATTGTTCCTGAACAGCAAAGCTCAGCATCGTCAGGATGAACGGCTATAACTAAAATATCTAATTTCATAGGTTTTATCGGGCATTTTCATTCAGCAACTGCTGAATTTTCTTTTTGATTTTTGTACTTAAAGGTTTGGTAAAAGGCAGATAAAAATCAACCAGTTCACCATTTCTGTTTACCAGGTATTTGTGAAAGTTCCAGCGGGGTTTCGAACTTAATTTACGATTTTGTTTTTTATCGCTCAAAAACTGATAAAGTGGGTGCATAAGCTGTCCACGTATCATAATTTTATCAAAAACCGGGAATTTAACGCCATGGTTAATCTCGCAAAAGGAAGCGATGTCAGTACCATCAAGAGGCTCCTGTTTACCAAAATCGTTGCTGGGGAAGCCTAATATTTCGAAATCGGGATGGTTAATTTCGTCTTTAAGCTGTTGTAATTCTTTTAATTGCGGCGTAAATCCGCAGGCTGATGCTGTATTTACGATAAGTACTACTTTATTCCTGTAGGCAGATAGCGGCTGATCGTCGCCATTGATTTTCTTAACCTTAAACGGATAAATATTCGGAATGCTTTCCTGCATTATTTTTTATTGATAAAAACCCGATGTGCGGATAATAGATTCTATATCCCTATCCTCTGTCGGGTCGTAAGTGCTTTTTAAATTATGGCCAACTACGCGGGCAACAATCTGATATGAAAACGCAGCAAAACCTCCTTTGGTTTGTTTCACAATATCGTAGGTGGTACGCCCAACTTCACGGTCAATCAGTTTCGTTAAAATCTGTCCCTGAGTAATTGTTAGTTCCTTTATTTCTCGGTTAAACATGTCTTTAATTTCTTTATCACATTGTTTAACCAGTTGTTTTTGTTCCTTTTTTTCCGGTGTACGGGCCAGGTCCTGTTCCAGTTGCTCGTATCTGCGTTTGGCAAATAAAGCGTAAGGCATTACTTTTAACACATTGTATCTTAAACGGTTGTAAGCAGCCTGCTCAGCAGGCGACTTCCATATTCTGGCCGCATAAATAGAAACATCTTCCAGCTGCATCCACGGAATCATTATACCATTATCGTTAGTAGAGGCTACTCTAATTGTATCGTTTCTACCTAATTTAGGAAATACTGGAGCCACCGGTTCCTGCGCCTGCAGTGAAACACCATAAATCATTACAATACAAAGAAAAAAGAGCCCTTTAATTTTCATAAATTTATACTTTTACAAAGTTAGGTGTTATTTCATATATTAGTTGTTTCACAGAACTAATATAAGTTTTATTCATAAATAAGACGCAATTTTTACGCAAAAAATACAAATGAAAACAGAGTTAGTGATTGATTTAGAGGCAGAAAAGCAAGAGATCCTTAAAAGATACAGGGCATTATTACGCGCCAGTAAATCTACTTTACAGAAGGGCGATAAAAAGGAAATCCGCAAAGCTTTTGATATGGCACTCGAAAGCCATAAAGATATGCGCCGTAAATCGGGCGAACCTTACATTTATCATCCTATTGCTGTGGCACAAATTGCCGCCGAAGAAATCGGCTTGGGCACTACCTCTATAGTGTGCGCTTTGTTGCACGATGTGGTAGAAGATACCGATATTACTTTAGAAGATATTGAACGCGAATTTGGCAAAAAAACCGCCAAAATTATAGATGGTTTAACCAAAATTTCAGGTGTTTTTGATACCAACAGCTCTTTACAGGCCGAAAATTTCCGTAAAATGCTGCTTACCCTGGCCGACGACGTAAGGGTAATCCTGATCAAACTTGCGGATAGGTTGCATAACATGCGTACCATGGATTTTATGCCGCGCCACAAGCAGCTTAAAATCGCATCCGAAACCATTTATTTATATGCCCCCTCGCCCACCGTTTGGGTTTATATGCGATAAAATCAGAATTAGAAGATCTTTCCATGAAATATCTTGATCCTGACACCTATAAATTTATTGCCAAGAAACTGAACGAGAAAAAAACCGAAAGGGCACTGTTTATCAAAAAGTTCGTTGAGCCTATTGATGAAATTGTGCACGAACAAGGGCTGGTTGCTGATGTATATGGCAGGCCAAAATCAATCCATTCCATCTGGAACAAGATGAAAAAGAAAAATATCCCTTTCGAAGAGGTGTACGATCTTTTTGCTATCCGGATTATCCTGGATTCGGCACCTGAAAATGAAAAGGCTGATTGCTGGAAAGCTTATTCAATAGTTACAGATTTATACCGCCCTAACCCCGACCGTTTACGCGACTGGGTTTCATCGCCTAAAGGAAATGGTTACGAAAGCTTGCATACTACAGTAATGGGGCCGCGTGGCCAATGGGTAGAAGTACAAATCCGTACGCAAAGAATGAACGAAATTGCCGAAAAAGGTTTCGCTGCACACTGGAAATACAAAGAATCAAGCAACGATAACGGACTTGATCAATGGATCCAGAAAGTACGCGAAATGCTGAATAATCCGGAAGCCAATGCTTTGGATTTTCTCGACGATTTCAAAATGAACCTTTTTTCGGATGAGATTTTCATTTTCACACCAAAAGGAGCTTTAATTCAGTTGCCGTTGGGCGCTACCGCTTTAGATTTCGCTTTCGAAATCCATACCGACGTAGGTGCAACCTGTATTGGTGCCAAGGTTAACCACAAACTTGTACCCATTTCTTACAAGTTGCAAAATGGCGATCAGGTAGAAATCATTACTTCCAGCAAGCAAACACCAAAAGAAGACTGGCTCAATGTAGTGGTTACGGCAAAGGCCAAGTCGAAAATCAAGTCATCATTAAAAGAAGAAAAGCGAAAAATTGCCGAAAATGGCAAGGAGATTTTAGAAAGAAAGCTGAAATCGCTAAAAATCACCTACAATACCGATAACCTTCAAAAACTGAGTTATTTCTTTAAACTGTCTTCAACACAGGAGCTTTTTGTTAATGTTGCCCTAGGCAAAATAGAGCTTAAAGACATTAAGGAATATCTATCAAGCGAAAAAGAAGTAGAAAGCAGGGCACCTGAACGACCAGAAAACCTAACGGTTGATATGGTTAAAACCAAAATTAAAGGCTCTGAAAACGATATTTTATTAATTGGAGAAGACCAGCAAAAAATAGATTATACCCTGGCCGCCTGTTGTAACCCGATTCCGGGCGATGACGTTTTTGGTTTTGTTACCGTAAGTGAAGGGATAAAAATTCACCGTACCAATTGTCCGAATGCAGCACAGCTGATGTCGAATTATGGCTATAGAGTAGTTAAGGCTAAATGGAATAAACAACAGGAACTTACCTTCTTGACTGGCTTACGCATTGTAGGTATTGATGATGTTGGTTTAATTAACAACATTACGAGGGTTATTTCTACTGATTTTAAGGTGAACATGCGGTCGATTACTGTCGACACTAATGAGGGGATATTTGACGGTTCGATTATGATTTTTGTAAACGATACAGAACACTTAGAAAACCTGATTAAAAATTTATTAAAAGTTAGAGGAGTTACCGGGGTTACCAGGTTTGATGCATAATTAGTCCGGAAGTCAGGAGTCCGAAGTCTAGATGGTAAGCTACATGCTATTTTCAGATTGAACTTCGGACCTAAGTCTTGACGACCTCCGGACTTATTACAACATTTCAACAATCTAACCCTCGAACAATCAAACTAATTGACTACCTTTGAATGGAGTTTAAAAACTATGTCTGAACAAAAAACAAATGAGCTCGTTCGCAAGATTTTTGAGGCTTATTTAGAGAACAAAAATCTACGTAAAACACCAGAGCGTTTCGCTATATTGGAAGAAATATATTCAAGAAACGACCACTTTGATGTAGAAACCCTGTACATCCACATGAAAAATCAGAAGTACCGCGTTAGCCGTGCAACGGTTTATAACACGCTGGAGTTATTGGTTTCGTGTGATTTAGTTACCAAGCACCAGTTTGGTAAAAACATGGCGCAATTCGAAAAATCTTATGGTTACCGCCAGCACGATCACGTAATCTGTATCGAATGCGGTAAAGTAGTAGAATTCTGCGACCCCCGGATACACCAAATCCAAACCATGGTTGGTGATCTCTTAAAATTTGATGTTAAACACCACTCGTTAAACCTTTATGGTTTCTGCTCTGATTGCAGTATGGCCAACAAAGTAAACGAGAGTGCCGCTACAACAGCAAATCTGGAAACAAATTAAATTATAATACAAATAAAACCAGCTTAATTTATTAAATAATGACGCAAGTAGATGTACTTCTCGGCCTGCAATGGGGCGATGAAGGAAAGGGAAAAATCGTTGATGTACTAAGTCCAAAATATGATCTTATTGCCCGTTTCCAGGGCGGCCCAAATGCCGGACATACTTTAGAGTTTGATGGCAAAAAATTCGTTTTAAATACCATCCCATCAGGAATTTTTAACGAAAAAACCATGAACCTTATCGGAAATGGTGTAGTAATAGACCCTATTATCTTAAAAAGAGAATTAGATAATTTAAAAAAAGCTGGTCACGATCCGGTTGCCGATGGTAAACTGGTAATTGCCCGTAAAGCACACTTAATTTTACCTAGTCATCAGTTATTAGATGCGGCCAACGAGGCACGCATGGGTAAAAACAAAATTGGTTCTACCTTAAAAGGTATTGGTCCAACTTACATGGATAAAACCGGCCGTAATGGTTTACGTGTTGGCGATACTACCCTACCTGATTTTAAAGAGCGCTATACTAAACTGGTAGAAAAACACACTGAGATTCTTTCTCACTACGAAGGTTTTGAATATGAACTGGCTGAGAAAGAGACTGCTTTCTTCGAAGCAATTGAGTTCTTGAAAACCATCCCTCATGTAGATAGTGAGCATTTTGTAAACGGTTACCTGAAAGAAGGTAAAGCTGTTTTAGCAGAAGGTGCACAAGGAACTTTACTGGATGTTGATTTCGGATCGTATCCTTTCGTAACATCAAGCAACACCACAACTGCAGGTGCATGTACCGGTTTAGGTATTGCCCCAAATAAAGTTGGTGCTGTTTACGGTATCTTCAAAGCTTACTGCACCCGTGTTGGTGGTGGTCCTTTCCCAACTGAGTTAGACAACGAAGTTGGAGAGAATTTACGTGCCTTAGGTCATGAGTTTGGCGCAACCACAGGCCGTGCCCGTCGTTGTGGCTGGATCGATCTACCTGCATTAAAATATGCCATCATGTTAAACGGTGTTACCGAATTAATTATGATGAAAGCTGATGTTTTAGATACTTTCGATACCATTTATGCATGTACACACTACGAATACAATGGCGAAACGATTGATTATATGCCTTATGATATCATTTCTATCGAACCAAAACCAGTACTAAAAGCAATTGACGGCTGGGCAACTGACGTAACTAAAATTACTTCTGTTGATGAAATTCCGGCTAAATTGACTGAGTACATTGCCTTCTTAGAAAAAGAATTGCAAGTGCCAATCAAATTCCTTTCGGTAGGACCAGACAGGGCACAAACTTTAGAATTACATTAATTAATATCGTCAAACCGATAGATTTCTCCCTGCCTGAACGGGCAGGTACTTCCTTCGAAATGACGGAAATACATTAAAAAGCAATCCAAAACGGATTGCTTTTTTGTTTTACAGTAAGCTAACTCAATTATTTGCTTATCATTTGATTATTTTTGATTAGAAACATTTTATTATGGCAACTACCTTAGAAAACGAAATGCTCAATTATTTTACTCAGCTAGACAATGTTGAAAAAATTCTGTTGTTAAAATGCTTAAGGTCTTTATAAAAGGCAAAAAAGAAAATTCGAACCTAAGCACAGAGCAATACAATAACGAGCTGTTAGCCGCAGAAAAGGAATTTAAAAATGGCAATTGCATAACCCACGATCAATTATTAAATTCGATTAAAAATTGATAAAAAACAGTTTGGAAATTGCCTAGACCAAACCAATGCAGAATCAATTATAAGAAATTTTCGAATATATTAGCAATATAATCGCTGTCCTCATCAATCCTCGTTGCAACGAAGATTATAGCTTTTCAAAAAGATAAAAATTAATTGCTTACAATTACCAGCGCTATTTTTACCTTTGCCGCAGCTTGGAAACCCTACAAAACATATCAGATTTTAAACAAAAAGCACTGCACTGGGCTAACCAGTTCGATGTTTGCTGCTTTCTTGATTCCAATCAATATAAAGACGCTTACTCGGCCTACGATTTTGTTATTGCAGCAGGAGTGCAAAGTGAACTAAAATGCTCCTCAGGCACTGCTTTTGATCAATTAAAAACATTTCAATCGATCAATAAGCAATGGCTTTTCGGTTTTTTCAGTTACGATCTTAAAAACGAAACGGAAAATCTGCAATCTAATCATGCTGATCAATTAAACTTCCTGGATTTATATTTCTTTATTCCAGAATACCTGATTGCTTTTAAAAATGGTAAAACTGAAATATTAATTGGTGATCGGACCATTTTAGATGAAATCAGTATTTTTCAGCTCCAAACAGAAAATTCTCCTGTTATATTAAACATCCATCAAAAAATTTCAAAAGCGCAATATATCAGCAAAATTGAAAGCTTAAAAAGCCACATCATTCGTGGCGATATTTATGAGGTTAATTTTTGCCAGGAGTTTTTTGCAGAAAATGCGCAGATCAATCCTATTGGAACTTTTGAAGCGCTGAACCAGCTTTCGCCAACCCCATTTGCCGGTTACTTTAAAGTGTACAACCAGTATATTTTATCGGCTACGCCAGAAAGGTTTATGTGCAAACGCGGCAATCGATTAATATCGCAACCAATTAAAGGAACAGCAAAACGCAGTGCAAATCCCGATACAGATGAGCAGATTAAACAGGCTTTAAGAAACGATATTAAAGAGCAGGCCGAAAATGTAATGATTGTTGATTTGGTACGTCACGATCTTACTAAATCGGCTGTAAAAGGCACGGTGAAGGTTGATGAGCTTTTTGGCATATACAGCTTTCCGCAGGTGCACCAGATGATCTCGACCATTAGCTGTGAGCTCGATCCGGATATTCATTTTATCGATGCCATTAAAAATGCCTTCCCAATGGGCTCTATGACCGGCGCTCCTAAAGTTAAAGCCATGCAGCTTATTGAACAATACGAAGAGGCCAAACGCGGTATTTATTCAGGTTCTTTTGGCTGTATAAGCCCGGATGGAGATTTCGATTTTAACGTGGTTATCCGCAGCATATTATTTAATGCCGAGTCAAAATACCTATCCTTTCAGGTGGGTGGAGCCATCACCTATCAATGCGATGCCGAGAAAGAATATGAAGAATGTTTACTTAAAGCTAGTGCCATTTTGAAGGTTTTAGGTGGGTAGTTGGTTTATTGGCTCAATTGTTCATTAGTTCATAGCTAACTCCAGTCTAATCTGTCAACCGACGCTAAACGCCAAACGAATTAATAAACGCCATTTTTCCCTAAATAAAAAAGGTGGAAAGTTTATGCATCATGCCAAACCTTCCACCTTTCTATCTTCGACCTTAAGCCTTATACCTTACTTCTTATAGTACTGTTGTGCTTCGGGCAAATATTTTTGAATCTGTGCAATACGCGTTTCATCACTAGGGTGTGTGCTTAAAAATTCAGCCGGCTTTTGTGCTCCAGCTGAGGCAGCCGACATCCTGTTCCAGAAACTGGTTGCACTTTGTGGATTATAACCGGCCATAGCCATGAAAATTAAACCTAAACGATCGGCCTCCAACTCCTGGTTACGACTAAATTTAAGCATGGCAACCGGTGTACCTACACCATAAAGCGTATTGAAGATGGATTGTGTTTTTGGATTTTTAGATAAGGCCACACCTGCCGCTGCACCTATACCTTGTGCTACCATTTCCTGCGACATACGCTCGGCCGAGTGACCAGCAATGGCGTGCGCAATTTCATGCCCCATTACCGTAGCTAAACCGGCATCATCTTGCGTTACTGGTAAAATTCCGGTATACACCACAATTTTGCCACCGGGCATGCACCAGGCATTTTTTTCATTGTTTTGTACCACATTCACTTCCCATTGGTAATCGGCAATTAAATTACCATAGTTATTACTGTTCATGTATGATTTTACAGCCGTAATTAAACGGCTACCTATGGTTTTCACCTTTAAGGCCTGCGCATTAGATGCTGGCAAAACCGTCGTTTTATTTTCTGTTAAAAAGGTATTATATGCTTGAAATGCCATTGGCAAAACCTGATCGTTGCTTACCAGATCAAACCTGCTACGACCGGTTAAAGGCACTGTAGAACAAGAGTTAAACAGTAAAACACCAGCTACACTTGCTGTTAAAAATAGCTTTTTCATTTGTTATAAATTTAGTTTTCAATGGTTATTGAACAATCATTCCACTTCCCTTTTTAAACGGGAGTAAGAATTGTTTCAAAAATCTGTCGTTAATGATACCCGTCCCTTATCTGTAATATCCATATTAACAGGAATATTGAAAATAAGTTTTTGATTATGTACTTGTTAATTAATTAGCTTTTTTTCTTAAACAGATACACTTTAGATTCTTTGCCTTTAAGCAATCTTTCGAGGTTTTTTTGGTGGGTGACTAAAATGAGTACACAAACTACCATTCCGTATAGTACTTCCGATTTTATAGAAACCTGAAAAAGAAAAACTACACTGAGCGGAAAGGTAAACCCTGCACAGATGGAGCTTAATGAAACATATTTCGTAATCAGCAATACAATAACAAAAACCAGAACACAAAGCATAGATGCTTCGAAGTTAACTGCCAAAATCATTCCAAAAAGTGTGGCAACTCCTTTCCCTCCGCGAAATCCGGCAAAAACAGGAAATAAATGTCCCATTACTGCGGTTACGCCTAAGGCAAGCTGGTAATTTACAAATGGTGCAGAATTTTGTGGCCCGGTTACAGATAAACCGATTAAGTAAGCCAGATTGGTTGCAGTATAACCTTTTGCAATATCGATAATCATTACGGCAATACCGGCTTTCTTGCCCAATACCCTAAAAGTATTGGTAGCACCCGCATTACCGCTGCCATATTCCCTTACATCAACGCCATAAAAGGCCTGACCAAGCCATACAGCTGTTGGTATCGATCCAAAAAGGTAAGCTAATAATAAAGCACTGAGCGAATAAACCGTAACCATAGCCTACAATGATACAAAAAATAAGCTTTTAATTTTAGCGCAAATCACTTTAGTATGCTTTTAAACTCATATCCAGGCTCTTTACAGAGTGTGTCAGTGCGCCCATTGAAATAAAATCTACTCCGCATGCCGCATACTCGGCAACATTCTCTTCGGTTATGCCTCCTGATGCTTCAGTAGTGAATTCACCATCAATTAATGCTACGGCTGCCCTAAGGTTTTCGAAATTGAAGTTATCGAGCATAATGCGGTCTACACCACCAATGGCTAAAACCTGTTTCAGCTCGTCTAAATTCCGTACTTCAATTTCAATCTGGAGGTTTTTATTTTGATTGGAAAGATATTGTTGAGCTGCCTTAATCGCGTTCGAGATCCCGCCTGCATAATCAACGTGGTTATCTTTAATCAAAATCATATCGTAAAGGCCTATACGGTGATTTACACCTCCACCTATTCTCACAGCCCATTTCTCTAAATAGCGCAGGCCAGGCGTAGTTTTACGGGTATCTAAGATTTTTGTTTTGGTAGCTTTCAGTAAAGCAACAATGTGATTCGTTTTAGTAGCAATGCCACTCATACGTTGCATGCAATTTAACACCAAACGCTCGGCAATCAGGATTGCATGGGTACTTCCGGAAACGGTAAGCGCAATATCGCCAACTTTAACTGCATCGCCGTCGTGCAACAATACATCAACTTTTAATTCAGCATCTACCTCCTTAAAAATGGCTAAAGCAAGCTCTATCCCTGCCAATATACCATCTTCTTTAATAATCAGTTTTGCTTTTCCCTGTGTGCCCGAAGGAATGGTTGATAAGGAGGTATGATCACCATCGCCAACATCTTCAGTAAGGGCGTTTTTTATGAATTGATGTATAAGTTGAGTATCCAAAATGTAGATTTTAATGTCGCAAAAATAAGAATTATTTGTTAGCAGACAATTTACTGATGGATATAAAGATATTCTGAATGGTTGAAAGCAGGAATTTAATCCTTGGCTGGCTCAATTCTCAGCTCAGTAATAGAAAACGCAGTATTAAACTTTTTCATGGTAATCGAAACCCTGAAAGTTTCTTTGGGGGTACTCAAAATAACTACGCCAAAACGGTAATTGGGGTTGGTATTAATTTTATGAAAAATACTTGTTTTGGTGGGCGGATGCTTGATAAAAAAGTCTCTTAAAATCTGTTCACCCTGTGCTTTTGAGTATACATCTTCTTCATCAACAATAATCAGTTCGATGGTAGAGGCAAAATTTTTGGCAATTTCTTTCGCATTGCCCGCCTTAAAATACGACGACAAATCATCAATAATATCAGCCTGCATAGCTGTGGGACGGTATAATGATGATAAACTAAAGATTAATAAGAATAAGCTCCGGATCATTTCTGTATTTTATACAGAAGCGTACAGCTAAAATTATGCCATTAGCATATCAAAAAAAGGATTTCTTAATTTGTATAACATCCAATAAAGTTATATTTGCCATATAAACAAAACACTAAAACAGGTTTAAGGTAAAAATGTTTTAAGCTGATCAATAATTTTTTAAATAAAGATGGTAAACAATAAAAAACTCGCGCTTATAATTCTAGATGGTTGGGGCTACGGAAAACAAGATAATTCTGATGCTGCCTATGCTGCTAACACTCCTTTTTTCGATTCGTTATTACAGAATTATCCAAATTCTAAGCTTGAAGCATCTGGTGAGGCCGTAGGTTTACCAGCCGGACAAATGGGAAACTCGGAAGTGGGTCACATGAATTTAGGTGCCGGCCGCGTGGTTTACCAGGAACTGGGCAGAATAAACAAAGCAATTGCCGACCGCGAGCTGCACAACAGCCCTGTTTTAGTAAACGCATTCGATTACGCTAAAAAGAACAACAAAGCAGTGCATTTTATCGGTTTGGTATCAAACGGTGGTGTACATGCACATATCGAACATTTAAAAGCACTTTGCGATGCTGCGAACGAATCGACCGTAAAAAGTTATGTACACGCCTTTTTAGATGGCCGCGATACTGACCCGAACTCAGGTTTAGGTTTTATTGCCGATTTACAAAACCACATTCAAAATACAGGTGCCAAATTAGCTACTTTAGTTGGCCGTTATTACGCTATGGACCGCGACAACCGTTGGGAACGTGTTAAACAGGCTTATGATGTAATGGTTAACGGTATTGGCGAAAAAACACAGGATGCTTTGGCTGCCATCAAAAAATCGTACGATGAAAATATTACCGACGAGTTCTTAAAACCTGTTGTACTTACACAGGATAACGGTGCTCCGGTAGCTACTATCCAACCTGATGACGTAGTGATTTGCTTTAACTTCCGTACGGATAGAGGTCGTGAAATTACCACTGCGCTAACGCAAAAAGATTTCCCTGAGCAACAAATGCACAAACTGCCATTGTATTATGTAACCATGACTACGTATGATGAAAGTTTTGAAAAAGTAAATGTAATTTTCACCAAAGATGACCTGACCAAAACCATTGGCGAAGTTTTGGCCGATAACAATAAAAACCAGATCCGGATTGCTGAAACAGAAAAGTATCCACACGTTACTTTCTTTTTCTCTGGAGGCAGGGAAGCTGAATTTGCAAACGAAAAACGCATTTTAATTCCTTCGCCAAAAGTGGCAACCTACGATTTACAGCCAGAAATGAGCGCTGCAGGAATTACCGATGCCATTACCAAAGAAATGGAAACCGGTTGGGCAGATTTTATCTGTTTAAATTTTGCAAACCCTGATATGGTTGGTCATACCGGTGTTTTCGAAGCTGTAGTAAAAGCAGTAGAAACTGCCGATAAGTGTGCAGAAACTGTAGTCAAAACCGGACTTGCAAATGGCTATTCATTTATCCTTTTGGCAGATCATGGCAACTCAGAATATATGGTAAATGGCGATGGCTCTGTTAACACTGCCCACACGACTAATCTGGTTCCATGTATTTTAATCGATAATGACTACAAAACCATTGCTGACGGTAAACTAGGCGACATCGCCCCTACTGTCTTAAGGATTTTAGGTGTTGACATTCCTGCAGAAATGACTGGAAACGTTTTAGTATAATGACTAAAAAACGATATATCGCGGTATTTGCCTTGGCTTTGCTTTCCTGTAACCAACGGAAAGCTGCCGAAGCAAATACCAGCTTTTTATATTTTGATATTAAGGGGTATTTTGGAAAGGAAATAGTGCGTTTGCAAAAACTCAATCCAACTGTACAAAAAACAGTAAGTATAAATGGTGAAGCCGAAAATAAATCGACCACTATTACCGACTGGCAGAAAGAGCTGGCTATTTTTGTAAATGCCGATATCAATAAAACATCGTGGAAGGGAAGTTTTAAAATTGTACAGAAAAATCGTGCAGATGTCTATACTTCAGACAATAAAAAGATTCCGGTAAAAAAAATTGTGGTTGAAAAGAGTGATCTAAAAATTAATAAGGTCGAAATTATTATCGATAATAAAAACATCTTATATCGATCGCAGGATACCCTAACCTACTTTCCCGATAGTCTGTACCAGATAAAAAAACAACAAAAAATCAGGCTGTTAAAACTGAAAAAATACCTGATTATTGGAAAACTGAAATAAAAAAGGAGCCTTGATCGAATCGAGGCTCCTTTTTTTACTTTAAAAGCTTTTTTATTTTAAAGTGGCAATTTGTGCCTTATCATAAGTTACCCAATCGATAATATCTTTTCTAAGTGGTTGCAAAGTGAGTACTTTCTGAAAATCGGCAATTGAATTATTAAAAAGAGCTACGCATGCGGCTTTTTCGTCTTTTTTCTTGGCTTTAAACGATTTAAATATTGCATAGTCTTTATAGGCTAAACCACGGTTCTGAAACATCTGGGTATCTTCTTCACCACTAATTTCAATTGCCTTTGTAAAATCTTTAAGCGATGCCTGATAAAAATTGTCGCGCATGGCACTTAACGATTCTTTCGGATCGTTGGCAATTTTTAACCTGGCTATTCCACGGTAGTAGTAAGCCGAAACCTCATTTGGTTTTATCACTAGTAAGCGGCTATAAGTATCAATACACTTTTCATACTCCCGGTTCTGGAAATACGAATAACCAAGCATCTGCAATACATTTGCATTGTCGGGAGTCTTGGCACTGGCTTTTTCCAATTGTGCAGCGGCTGTTTTATAATCACCTTTCATCATTGCCTGCATGCTTCTTTCGTAGTTACCCTGTGCAAAACTGCCTGTTGATGAAAAAATAATAAGTGCTAAAATCGCCTGTTTAAAATAGTTCATGTATGATTAATAAGTTTAACAAATCTAACGCCCAATACAATATATAGGAGAAATTTTTTGCAATATAATCCTATTCTGATAATTTAAAAGTTTTAATTTCTTTTGTTCAGGCACAAAGTGACCAAACATTAGCTTAAACGCAAAAAAATACATTATATGATATTGAGGGAAATATTTAAATTGCCCTGCCTTTTTAACATAACATTAATATAATTTTTACTTTGGCACAAGAGTTGAAATTGTTAACTTAATATAAAAATTAAACAAAGTGAATACGATCAAGCTGCCAGTTTGTCGTTAGCGGAAAATGTGATAATGAGTAAACAAGATATATTTGATTTCCATACAGCTATGCCAATAATCAATGAAGATACAGAGTTTT
Organism: Pedobacter sp. HDW13; assembly: GCF_011303555.1. Lineage (NCBI taxonomy): Bacteria > Pseudomonadati > Bacteroidota > Sphingobacteriia > Sphingobacteriales > Sphingobacteriaceae > Pedobacter > Pedobacter sp. HDW13. The sequence continues at coordinate 835,946 of NZ_CP049868.1, forward strand.
TTCCCCTAATGTCTCAACAAGACGAGGAGGAAATGAACAATGAGGAAACGCCCGAAACGTTGGCCATATTGCCTTTGCGAAACACCGTTTTATTTCCAGGAGTAGTGATTCCGATTACAGTTGGAAGAGATAAATCGATTAAACTAATTAAAGAAGCTTACAAGGGAAACAAAATTATTGGCGTAGTTTCTCAAAAAGACGTATCGATAGAAGACCCGACTTTTGAGCAGCTAAACACTGTTGGTACCGTTGCAAACATCATTAAATTGTTGCAAATGCCCGATGGTAACACCACCGTAATTATACAGGGCAAGCAACGTTTCAGCTTAATTGAAGAGGTCCAGAACGAGCCTTACATTAAAGCTGTTGTTAAAAAATTCGAAGAGCAGAAGCATAAAGCAGACAAGGAGTTTAAAACCCTTATTGCGTCTATACGCGAGATGTCGGCACAAATTATTCAGCTTTCGCCAAATATTCCGAGCGAAGCCAGTATTGCGCTTAAAAACATCGAAAGCAATTCATTTTTGATCAATTTCATTTCATCAAACATGAATGCCGAAATGGCCGATAAGCAGAAAATCCTGGAAATGGACAAACTGCAGGAAAGAGCACAAAAAGTGATGGAGCTTTTAATGGTAGAGCTGCAGATGCTGGAACTGAGAAACCAGATCCAATCGAAAGTACGTACCGATTTAGATAAGCAACAACGCGATTATTTCTTAAATCAGCAATTAAAAACCATTCAGGAAGAATTGGGTGGTAACTCTGCCGATTTAGAATTTGATGCTTTACAAGAAAGGGCTAAAAAGAAAAAATGGACCAAAGCTGTCGCTGCACATTTTGACAAAGAATTAGACAAGCTGGGTAGAATGAACCCTGCCGCACCAGATTATTCGGTACAGTTAAATTATTTAGAACTCCTTTTGGATTTGCCATGGAGCGAGTTTACCAAAGATAATTTCGATCTGAAAAGAGCACAGCGTATCCTGGATAAAGATCACTTTGGTTTAGAAAAAGTGAAGCAGCGTATTATCGAATACCTTGCTGTACTGAAACTAAAACAAAATATGAAGGCCCCTATTTTATGTTTAGTTGGTCCTCCGGGAGTTGGTAAAACATCATTGGGCAAATCGATTGCAAAAGCTTTAGGCCGTAAATACGTACGTATGGCGTTGGGTGGTATCCGCGATGAAGCTGAAATCCGCGGTCACCGTAAAACCTATATTGGTGCTATGCCTGGACGTATTATTTCTTCTATCAAAAAAGCAGGTGCAGATAATCCAGTATTCGTATTGGATGAGATCGATAAGGTGGGAACCGACCATCGTGGTGATCCATCGTCGGCTTTACTTGAGGTTTTAGATCCTGAACAAAACAATGCTTTCTACGATCATTATGTAGAAATGGATTACGATTTATCGAACATCCTTTTTATTGCTACAGCAAACTCTTTGAGCACCATACAGCCTGCTTTGTTAGATCGTATGGAGATTATTGAAGTAAATGGTTATACTATTGAGGAGAAAATTGAAATCGCCAAAAAATACCTTTTGCCTAAGCAGAAAGAAAATCATGGCTTACAAACCAAAGATATTACCCTTAAACCTGCGCTGATTGAGAAGGTGATTGAAGATTACACCAGAGAATCGGGTGTGCGTGGCTTGGAGAAAAAAATAGGTTCACTGGTTCGTGGTGTGGCTACAAAAATTGCCATGGAAGAAACTTACGATGCGAACTTAAATCCAGAAGATGTAGAGCGTATTTTAGGTGCGCCGATTTATGATAAGGATTTATACGAAGGCAACGAAGTAGCTGGTGTGGTTACAGGTCTGGCCTGGACAAGCGTTGGAGGTGATATTTTATTTATCGAATCGAGCTTAAGTCCCGGAAAAGGCAAACTTACCTTAACCGGTAACCTTGGCGATGTAATGAAAGAATCGGCTGTAATTGCCCTGGCTTACCTACGCGCACATGCTGCAGAATTTGGCATTGAGTATACCTTATTTGATAATTGGGATGTACACGTGCACGTGCCTGCCGGCGCTACGCCAAAGGATGGTCCTTCGGCTGGTGTAACTATGCTTACGGCATTAACTTCGGCCTTTACCCAACGCAAAGTTAAACAACACCTGGCCATGACCGGCGAAATTACTTTACGTGGAAAAGTCCTTCCTGTGGGGGGTATTAAAGAAAAAATCCTGGCTGCAAAAAGAGCAAACATCAAAGAAATTATCCTTTGCAAAAGCAATCGCAAAGATATTTTAGAGATTAAGGAAAGCTATATCAAGGACCTAAAATTCCACTACGTAAGCGAAATGAGCGAAGTGATTGATTTGGCCTTAACAAAAAACAAGGTGAAAAAACCTTTGGATTTAAGTGTTAAAGTTGCACCGATTGTAAACTAATTTATAATCTTTTGACAGAGAACGATTAAAAATCCAATTACAATAAATACTTTTATAGTCCCGATAATCATCGGGACTTTTTTATGAAATCACTTTTAGCTGCTTTAGTTTTTTGTTTGGTTGTATCAACCGGTTTTGCACAATCATTTAAGAATGAATTTGGTTTTAAAACCGAAAATGATGCCTATCTGGCTACTTTAAACGACCGTTATTACACCAATGGGCTATTTATTTATTTCCGCAGGGCTTTAAACACCGAAAAGCTATCGGATAAAATAGAGAAAAAAACCTACGAAATTTCTGCCGGGCAAAAAATGTATACACCTTACTGGGGGCAGGTACCAAACAAAGAGGATCAGGACCGTCCATTTGCCGGTTATTTATACGCAGGTGCGGCCTATTCGGTATTTTATAAAAACGAAAGTGTTTTAAAAACCAGTGTAGAGCTGGGTACAGTAGGCCCTAATTCGCTAGCACAAACGGCTCAACGTTTTTTACATAAAACGGTTGGTTTTTACACTCCGGCTGGTTGGGATTACCAGATTAAAAATGAAGTAGCTGTAAATTTAGCAGCAAATTACAGCAAGCTAATTTTCAGACCCGAAGATCCGATTGCCGATATCAGCGCTCAGGGTTATGCCAATTTAGGTACAACTTTTTCTGGCCTGGGTGCTTCGGTATTATTCAGGGCTGGTAAATTAAATCAGTTATTTAATAGCGCCTACCATAACGCTGTAATTGGAAATTCTAAAACCAAAAGCTTAAACAACTCAGAGTTTTTCTTTTACGTTAAACCGCAACTCAATTTTGTGGCTTACGATGCTACCATTCAAGGAAGTATGTTTAAAGACAATAGTCCATTAACTTTTGGTGTTAAACCCATTGTTTTTGAACAACAGTTTGGGGTAAACTACAGTTCAAGAAGGTTTACTGCCGATTTCAATATCATTTTTAAAACCAAAGAAGTTAAAAGTGTAGCAAAAGCGCAAAATTACGGAGGTTTAAGCTTGTACTATAGGTTTGGGAAGAGCTAATTTATTGCTGAATTGCCAGATTGTTTTATTGTTGCCGGCTATCCATTACCTGATTAAAACGCCTAAAAGGCAAATTGCCATTTGAAAACATGAAAAAAGTAATCCTTTTTACCGTTTTGTTGTTTATTGCCTGTGCTGTAATTTACTATTTATATCCTGAAAAGAAATTACCTTTAAATGCCGAAATCGATTATATCGTTGTTAAAAAATCAGACCGGAAATTATTGGCTTATTCAGAACGCAAACTGATTAAAACGTATCAAATTTCATTAGGCGATAGTCCGCTTGGACATAAAGCGTATGAAGGTGATGAAAAAACGCCAGAAGGCCTGTACACCATCAACGCCAAAAATGCATTTAGCGGCTACCACAAAAACCTTGGGGTTTCTTACCCAAACTCAAAAGATATTACGCATGCAAAACTTTTGGGAAAACCCGTAGGTGGCGATATTAAAATACATGGCATCAGAAACAATTTCGGTTTTATCGGCAAATTTCAAAGATTTTTTGACTGGACCAATGGCTGTATCGCATTAACCAATAGTGAAGTTGATGAGCTATATGCTACCGTAAAAATTGGGACTAAAATTGAAATCAGACCCTGATTAATCTATTGAAGGTTTTTTACGGCTTTCCTTCCGATTTGCAGTAAGAGCTTTATTTTTCAACCTTTTCTCGATGACACCCTTAGGAATTTTGGTTGGCTTTCTTTTTTTCTGAACAATCAGTGCCTTTTTCAGCAAATCGATCAGTTTTGCAATCGTTTTCTCTTTATTGAGCAGCTGGCTTCTATCCTCCTGCGAAACAATATGCAACAATCCTTCACTATCAAGACGGTTTTGCAGCTTTTCTTTAAGCAAAGTCTTTTCCTCATCAGTAAAATACTCAAAGGTTTCTACATTAAATACCAGCTCTACCTTACTCGAAACCTTATTTACATTTTGCCCACCTTTACCTCCGCTACGTGACGTTTTAAAAATGGCTGATCGTAAAATTTCTTCTCTGCTAGGTAACATGCGGCAAAAATATAAAGAATATCGATTTAAAAAAAGTTAGCAAACCCATTGGCTTTTTTTACCTTTGTAACAGAATGAATAAAAACTTGGTTATAGCTATTGATGGCTATTCATCTTGCGGAAAAAGCACCCTGGCAAAGGCATTGGCTAAAAAATTAGGTTTCATTTATGTAGATAGCGGGGCAATGTACCGTGCCGTTACCCTATATTTTTTGCGTAATCACATTGATATTACCAACGATGCCAAAGTTGAAGATGCTTTACAACATATTGAACTAAATTTCCATTCGCGCGATTACGAATCGCATATTACCCTGAACGGCGAAGAAGTTTCTGAAGAAATCCGTTTAATGCCAGTTTCAGAAAATGTTAGCGAAGTTTCTGCCCACAAAATTGTACGCCATGAAATGGTAAAACAACAGCAGCGCATGGGCAAATCGAAAAACATTGTGATGGATGGCCGCGATATCGGCACTACCGTTTTCCCACATGCATCGGTTAAATTCTTCATGACAGCCGATCCAAAAATAAGAGCCGAACGCCGCTTTAAAGAGCTGGAGAGCAAAGGCAACAACTATACCACTTTGGAAGAAGTTTTTGAAAACCTGGCCCACCGCGATTATGCCGATACCACCCGGAAAGAAAGTCCGCTGATTAGAGCAGAAGATGCTATCATTTTAGACAATACTGATTTAACACAAGAAGAGCAACTTACCTTCGCGCTATACCATGTGGAACCCTTTTTGGCTCATTAGTTAACGTTGTGGTTTTATAGGTTATTAGTCGATAGCCAATAGCCTGATTTAACTGTAAACTAATAATTGCCAGCTGAATACTTTGGAAAAAACATTCTCTATGTTAATCCGTGCATCTGTGGCTAAATAGTTCATTTATCAATAGCCAATTCCAACTGATAAATGCTAACTGTTTACTGTTATTTAGTCAATAGCCTTAATCCAATTGAAAACTGAATTGCCAACTGAATACATTGGAAAAAATAATTTCTGTGTTAATCCGTGCATCAGTGGTTAAATGGTTCATTTATCGATAGTCCTAATCCAGTTGCAAACTGAATTGCCAACTGAATACATTGGAAAAAAATTCATATTTTTAGCACCTAACCCAAATGCAAATATGAAATTAAGATCAATGTGCCTAACGGCATTATTTTTAGTTACTGCAACGTTATGTGCCAATGCCCAAAAAGGCTGGATTAATCTTTTCAACGGAAAAGACTTAAAAGACTGGAACGTTAAAATTTCTAAACACGATTACAAAGAAAATTATGCCAATACTTTCCGTGTTGAAGATGGCTTAATGAAAGTAGGTTATGATGGTTATAAAGAATTTGACGATCAATACGGCCATATTTTTTACAAAAAACCTTTTTCGGCTTATCTTCTAAAAGTAACCTACCGTTTTGTTGGCGAACAGGTAAAAGGTGGTCCTGGATGGGCATTTAGAAACAGTGGCGCTATGTTGCACTGCCAGGATCCGGCAACAATGTTAAAAAACCAGGATTTCCCAATCTCTATTGAAGGACAAATTTTGGGCGGCGACGGCGAACACGAACGTCATACCAGCAATGTTTGTACACCAGGCACCTTAATTAATTATAATGGTAAATTATTTACCCCACATTGTTTAGATTCTAAATCGAAAACCTATGCCGGCGACCAGTGGGTAACCGCAGAGTTTTTAGTTTTAGGCGATTCGGTAATTAAACACATTATAGGTGGTGAGGTAGTTCTAGAATACACTAAACCGCAAATTGGTGGTGGCAGTGTTTCTAATTATGATCCCAAAGCTAAAGTTGATGGCAAACCATTAACCTCAGGTTACATTTCTTTACAAAGCGAGAGCCACCCGATTCACTTTAAATCGGTACAACTTTACGACCTTGAGCCTTACATGAAAGACAAGGCTAAACTGGATAAAGTACTGGCAAAAATTTTAAAAGAGTAATTTTTACAATACCTGATTATAAAATAAGGGTGGTTTTACAGCTAAAGACTGTAGCCACCTTTTTTAATTCTTATCTTAACGTATTAAAAGTATTTCCTAATTTTGGAGCACTTAGCACGATGTTTGCTGTCAATGTCGTTGCCATATTTTTTTATTAAACTGCTTTGCGCAACCCCATACCTATGACCAGAACCTTATTCCTGTTTTTTGCCTTTTTTATGCTCTCGCTTACGGTTAATGCACAAGACATGTACCGTGTTACCGCTGATAAATTAAGGGTTAGGGAAAGTAAAGATGCGAAAAGCAAGATTGTTGGCTTTATTCCAAAAAACGAAAATATTGCCGTTTTAGATGCCAGCGACGCAAAGTTTTACAAGGTAAAATTAAAAAATGGTGAGGGCTGGGCAAGCAAAGACTTTTTAGAGAAAATAGCCCCTGCAGCAAAACCTGCCACACCTGCTACCAATACTCCGACGCCAAATACACAAACACAAACAGCTCCAGGTAGTGACGATATGTATCGGGTAACAGCCGATGATTTACGTGTACGCGAAAAGGCTGATGCCAAAAGCAAAATTGTTGGCTACCTGCCTAAAGATGAAAATGTGGCCGTTATCGATTCTTCTAATACAAGTTTCTACAAAATAAAAGTTACCAATGGCGAAGGATGGGTAAGTAAAGAATTTTTGATTCGGGTTTCTCCTGTAAAAGCTGCAACACAAAAACCTACAATTGCAGCCTCTGTACCGCAATCGAGCAAAGATTATTCGGGTGTTATTTTTATCGCCGTGGTGGCGGTTATTTTGTTTGCTATTTTATACTTTTCATTTAAGTATGCCAGCGGCAACAAATTCATTATTGGCTTCTCAGTAATTGTTATTTTAGTGGTGGGCTATTTTTGCTACATCACATTTGTAGCAGAAAAAGTAGTTACGGGCACATTTGCCAGTGGCGAAGACATTCAGTATAAATCTTTCAATTTTAAATCGAAAGATTCTGTTACTGTGAGCGATGCTTACAACGATTCTATTTTCACCTCTAAATATGTGATTGATGGCGATATGATTAAATTATACGACCAGCAAAACACCATTATGCTATTAATCAGGGATGAACAAACTTTGATTGGTGAGGGTTTTACGAGAGGGACGTTTACCAAGAAATAAATCCGGAATCATCAAACGTTCCTACGGAACGAAAAAACATATCCCCGCACACGCGTTGCTACTACCCGTGATTCGTCCCTCTGGGACGAACTGTTAAAATTTGCTGTATTTTCTTGTACCGTCCCAAAGGGACGAATCACGGGTAGCAAATAACATTTTTCTTATTTGCTTGATGGAAATTTATGCACAACCCATCGTTTGTAAACCCGATAGAGCGGGATAGCCCGCATCCCGATATTTCATCGGGAGAGGACTATAAGCGATAGCGGGACTACACTTACCGATTATTGCTGCACGTTCATTTTCAAATAATTGGCTAATAATTTGTTTGAATTTTTTAAAAAATTGCCTAAGATGCTGAAATAAATCCGATAACCGCCGGATCATGGCGTCGGTAGTTAAGCGATTGTTTTGGATTAAAAAGGTCTGTTATGGTTTAGTTAATTCTTAAACAGCTTAAAATCAGCCATATTTATTAAAAAAAACTTTTCCATAATTAAAAAAAGTATTACCTTTGCAGTCCCTAAATAGGGAAAAAAGGAGATAATTAATTAATGGCTAAAAAACAAGTAGCAGAAAAAGAATTAGCAGCTAAAACAGCTGAACTTCAGGGAGAAGGCGGACGCCTGACTGAAAAAGAAACGATTGAATCAGAAGCTGATTTAGTTTCGATCGAATCAATCAAATCATCATTAGCAACACCAAGCGAAGATTTCGACTGGGATGCAGATGAAAAAGTTTTTGGTAACTACAATGAAGCAGACCGTAAAAAGTTTGAAGATATGTATGCCGGAACATTCAACCAGATCACTAAAGGTGAAATCATCAGCGGTATCGTTGTTTCAATCAACAACAAAGATGTAGTATTAAACGTAGGTTTCAAATCAGACGGTTTAGTTTCTACTTCTGAGTTCCGTGATACACCAGATCTAAAAATCGGCGATTCAGTTGACGTATTCGTTGAAGCACCAGAAGATGCTAACGGTCAATTGATCCTTTCTCGCAAAAGAGCTAAAACCCAAAGATCATGGGAAGCAATTAACGAGGCGCTTGAAAATGATAGAATCATCAATGGTTTCGTTAAGAGCCGTACTAAAGGTGGTTTAATTGTTGACATTATGGGCGTTGAGGCTTTCTTACCAGGATCTCAAATTGATATTAAACCTATCCGCGATTACGATGTATACGTGGGTAAAACAATGGAATTCAAAGTTGTTAAAATTAACCATGAGTTTAAAAACGTAGTAGTTTCTCATAAAGTGTTAATCGAAGACGATTTAGAATCACAAAAAGTAGAAATCGTTTCTAAATTAGAAAAAGGTCAGGTATTAGAAGGTACTGTTAAAAATATTACTGATTTCGGTGTGTTCATCGATTTAGGTGGTGTTGATGGTTTACTTCACATTACTGACATTTCTTGGGGCCGCATAGAGCATCCGAAAGAAGTATTATCATTAGATGAAAAAATCAACGTGGTTGTTTTAGATTTCGATGATGAGAAAAAACGTATCGCTTTAGGCTTGAAACAATTAACTCCACACCCTTGGGAAAACTTAAGCGCTGACATTCAAGTTGGTTCTAAAGTAAAAGGAAAAATCGTAACTGTTGCAGATTACGGTGCTTTCTTAGAAATCATCCCAGGTGTTGAAGGTTTAATCCACGTTTCTGAAATGAGCTGGTCGCAAAACTTAAGAAACCCACAAGAGTTCTTAAAAGTTGGTGACGAGATCGAAGCTGAAGTTTTAACTTTAGACAGAGACGAGCGCAAAATGAGCTTAGGTATTAAACAATTATCTAACGATCCATGGCAAGAAGTTGCTGCTAAATTCCCAGTAGGAAGCAAGCACAAAGCAACTGTTAAAAACATGACTAACTTCGGTGTATTTGTTGAAATCGAAGAAGGTATCGATGGTTTAATCCACATTTCTGACTTATCATGGTCTAAAAAAGTTAACCACCCTAACGAATTCACTAAAGTTGGTGATGTATTAGACGTAGTTGTTTTAGAATTAGACGTTGATAACCGTAAATTAAGCTTAGGTCACAAACAATTAGAAGAAAACCCTTGGGATACTTTCGAAACGATCTTCACTTTAGATTCGGTTCACCAGGGTACTGTTGTTAAAGTAACTGATAAAGGTGCTGTTATTGCTTTACCATATGGTGTAGAAGGTTTCGTACCAACTAAACACATGGTTAAAGAAGATGGTACTTCAGTTAAAGCTGAAGAAACCAATGACTTCAAAATCATTGAATTCAACAAAGAAGCAAAACGTATCGTAGTATCTCATGCCCGTATCTGGGAAGAGGTTAAAGCTGAAGCTGTTGCTGAAGAAAGAGCAACTAAGAAAAAAGAAGCTAAAGCTGCTGTAACTGCGGTTAAAAAAGTTAAAGATTCTGTAGAGAAATCTACTTTAGGAGACTTAGACGTATTGGCTCAATTGAAATCGCAATTAGAAGGCGAAGAAAGCAAAGCTAAAAAAGGCTAGTTCTTTTTAACTGATAAATTAAATCCCGATAGCGAAAGTTATCGGGATTTTTTTTGCCCCATCGAGTTACCGTCATTTCGAGCGGAGTGCAACGAAGTCGAGAAATCTTTGTGGATAGATCTCTCCATTTCGCTGCGCTACAGTCGAGATGACGACCACTCTAATGGAATCTTTCAATGGTTGGCACGAAACATGACAGCATATTTAATGATGCCACAAAAAAAGGATTTCACGATTATCGTGTTTATGTAACAAATACTCCGTTCTTCCATACTTATCTCGTACATCCCTCCTATTATTACTACTTTTGAAAGGCGTAACCTAGCCTTTTCAGTATGAGAAAAATTATCTTTTTGTTTCTGATCCTTATTTCGTTCAAAATTTCGGCACAGGAAGTGAATATCATTCCACAGCCAGCCTACCTGGATATAAAAAAAACTCAGAAACCTTTTATAATCGACGCAAAAACTCAGATTGTAGTTATCGACTCTGCATTAACTCCTTCGGCTGATTTTCTTAACGATTATCTTCAAAAATACTATAAACTAAAACTAAATATCACTAACGTTACCCCTGGCGGAAACTTTATAAAACTGATATCCAATACAAGAATCAGCGAATTTGATGACGCATACAGCCTTATAGCCTCTGATCAAAATTTAGCCATTATTGGCACATCAAAACCGGGGTATTTTATGGCATCCAATCACTTCTTCAGCTTCTGCCAGCCACAGCAAGCCAGCAAATCGCTGTTCCTTCACTTGTAATTGCCGACCATCCCCGCTTCGATTACCGCGGCATGCATTTGGATGTGAGTCGCCATTTTTTTGATGTAGCCTTTATTAAGCAGTACATTGATTATTTAGCCCTGCATAAAATGAATTACTTCCACTGGCATTTAACAGATGACCATGGCTGGAGGATTGAAATCAAAAAATATCCTAAACTAACCGAAATCGGAGCATGGCGCAATGGCAGCATTATTGGTTTATGGCCCGGAAAAGGCAACGAAAATATTAAATACCAGGTGTTGCCCAACGAAATTAAAATTACGCCAAAAGATGCAGTAATTAAGACCGATGGCATTCGCCATGGTGGCTTTTACACCCAGGAACAGATTAAAGAGGTGGTTGATTACGCCGCAAAACGTTACGTTACCATTATACCTGAAATTGAAATGCCGGCACACAGCATGGCTTTATTAGCGGCTTATCCCGAATTAGGTACCGAACCTAATAAAAAATACGCAGTGGCCGAAACCTGGGGTATGATGAATAAATACAATAATGTATTACAGGCTTCTGATACAACCTTTAAGTTTTTAGAAAATGTTTTAACAGAGGTAATGGCCTTATTCCCCTCCCCTTATATTCACATTGGTGGCGATGAAGCCTCGAAAGTATGGTGGAAGCAATCGACAGCCTCCCAACAGGTAATGAAAGCCAATGGTTTGAAAAATGAGAGTGAATTACAAAGTTATTTCATCCGCAGGATGGAAAAATTTGTTAACAGCAAAGGCAAAACCATTATTGGCTGGAACGAGATTTTACAGGGTGGTCTGGCCCCAAATGCAGTGGTAATGAGCTGGCAGGGCGAAAAAGGTGGTATTGAGGCCGCAATGCAAAACCATAAAGCCATTATGACCCCTGAAAACAAAATGTACTTTAATCACGGTCAGTTTGTAAAAGAAGATAGTTTAACCGCGAGTACACCATCACTCCTTGCAGATGTTTACAACTACGAACCTGTACCAGCAGAATTAAACACCGAACAGGCTAAATACATTTGGGGTGCACAGGGTTGTTTGTGGAGTGAATATATTACCAACCCGGCTAAAGTACAGTACCAGCTTTTCCCCCGACTGGATGCTTTAAGTGAAGTTTTGTGGAGCCCGAAAGAAAAACGCAATTATCCTGATTTCCAAAAACGCTTAAAAGCGCAGTTTAGGCGCTACGATTTGATGGGCATTACCTATTCGAAAAGGTACCTTGCAAATTAATTTTAATTGGCTGTAATTTTTTGAGGCTATTGCTTACTAACTGTTCAAAATTAATTAATCAGTTATTGAAGCAATATGGAAACCAAAACCTCAAAACTCGGAACAACAGCATTTTTAATTTGTGTAGTAAGCTGCACCAATTTACCCTACTTTTTAAAATATCCGTTATTGCTTGTGGCGGCAATATCTTTGGTTATCGGAATCTACCAATATCAGAAAACATTTAAATCGACGGCTAAACCAGCAGACCAAGCTAAATAAGGTATGATAGCAAAATCTTATCTCGATAAACTTGAAGCGCATAAAGGCATTATCTATAAAATGGTAAACCTATATGCCGATGATGAGGAAGACCGTAAAGATTTGTACCAGGAAATTGTTTTCCAAAGCTGGCAGGCCTACTCCCGGTTTAAAGGCAATGCCCAATTTTCGACCTGGCTATATAAGCTAAGCTTAAATGTATCGCTCTCTTTTTTAAGCAAACAGCAAAAACAAACACAGCTTAAATCAAGCGAAACATTCAATCATTATTTTGAACCACCCGAACTATCTGAACGAGCCGATTGGTTATACCGTTGCATTAAACAATTAACCGAGATTGACCGTAGTATCGTAATGCTCCACCTCGATGGTTTCGATAATACCGAAATAAGTGAAATGATGGGTATCTCCAGAAACCATACCAACGTGAAATTACACCGCATTAAACAACAATTAACCACACTCTTAGCAGGTAAATAATATGAATTTAGAACAAGAATGGCAAAACCTGAGTGTAGAATTTAACTCAAAAGCCAACCAGATAGAAACCTCAAAGCTCACCATCGATGAAAAAGCGCATAGCCTTTTACAGGAACTGATTTTTAAACTGAGGTGGAAATTGAGGTGGATCAGAATCATTGACCTCCCGCTTTTAGCACTGGCCATATTTGTTAGCGGAGATTTAAAAATATTGTTACTGCTCATCGTGGTTACCTATGAGATTTGCAGATTCCTCGGTCTGCGCGATTTCAACAAAATTAAAACGGCCGTAGATTACAATGCCAATGCCAGGCAGGTACTTACCGATAATTTTAATGCCATAAGAAAGATTTTACGGGGTGAAACCATTTTCGGGTATATCTTTTTGCCATTGGCTGGCCCCATCGGCTTGCTGGCATACCGCTTATATGTACACCATACCTTTGAACAAGTAATTCACCTACCTAATTTTTTTATCCAAATGGCCTTGCTGGCACTGGTTGGTATTCCTTTTATCTGGCTTACCAAGCGAATGAACAACAGTATTTTTGCCAAACCCTTAAAACAGCTGAGCGATAAGCTAAATGATTTAATGGATTAACTGATTGGCCACCTGTAATTGATAAGCACCTGGAGTAATGCCCACAATCTTTTTAAACGTGCGGATAAAATAATTAGCATCGCTAAAGCCCAGTTCGTAGCTAATGGAGGCTACTTTACCTCCCGGCTGCGATAAAAGGATTTTGGCTTTATTAATTTTTTCAGTCAGAATAAAATCGTTCGGGCTTATGCCCAACTCACGTTTAAACAGGCGGTAAAAGGTAGCTTTGCTCATGCAGGCCTTATCGCTTAAACTGTTAATGTTAATCTTTTCGTTTAAATTAGCCTTAATGTAGTTCAGCACAAAAGCCAGTGGATTATGGTTAGGGTTATGGGCATCGCTACTTAAAATATTCAGGTTCTGGGTCTGCATAATCCTCACCAACAGCTCTTTTAGGGTTAAATCGGCCAGAATATCTTTTTCCTTTGAACGTTCGGAGCAAATGCGAATCACTTTGTTAATCAGGTAAGCAATTTCCTCATTGTTGTAGAAATGATATTGATCGTAATTTAACAACCACTTTTCGTTACTCCCTTCTTTCGGAAAAAACTCGTTTAAATAAGCAATGGTTTTCTTAATCTGATCCTGATCTATAGCCAATGCAATACACTGGGTAGGGTTTACACTGGTGGCTTCAGGAAAATCGATTTTCATGGTTACTGCTGGCGGAACGATAACCGTTTGGCCCGGAAAGTAGTCAAATCCTTTTTTATCGAACAAGTGCATTACCTTTTTGCCCCTAAGCATACTGGTAATCACAAAATCGTTAAAAGTAAGGGGAACTCTGTACGATTCGGTATAGGTTTCAAAAACATTTAGCTCGCAACGCTCTAGGGTATAAGAAGTACGATTCTCCACCAACGTTTGCAAACTTTCCGTTTTACTTAAACTTACCTGATCCAATACATGTGCCATAACAATAAAGATTTGGTTAGTGAGCATTACTCTACTCAAATATAAAGGTATTTCGGCAAGCTTTGCCACACTGCAACAATAATGCTATTGGTTGAGGCAATTATACTATCATCGCCACACAATTGCCAGTAGGTTTGTATTAACCAAATCTTAAAACCGCAAAGAAAACAGAAAGGGTATTTTTTTTCAAAAACACCAAAAGTTGTTTTCGAACCACAAAAATTCAATAATAATTATGGAAAACTTAATTGAAAAACCGGTATTCAAATCCCACTACGATAATTACATCGGCGGAAAATTTGTAGCGCCGGTAAAAGGTGCATATTTCGACAATGTCTCTCCTATTGATGGAAAAGTATTTACCAAAGCCGCACATTCTACCAAAGAAGATTTAGCCCTTGCTGTTGATGCTGCACATGAAGCATTTAAAACCTGGAGCAAAACCTCTTCAACCGAAAGGAGCATTATACTCAATAAAATTGCCCAGCGGATGGAAGATAATCTTGAATACCTGGCAACAGTTGAAACGATTGATAACGGTAAAGCCGTGCGCGAAACCCTGGCTGCTGATTTACCCCTGGGTATCGATCATTTCAGGTATTTTGCCGGTGTAATCCGCGCAGAAGAAGGTTCACTTTCCGAGTTAGATCATAATACTGTATCCTTAATTGTGCACGAGCCCATTGGTGTGGTAGCACAAATTATCCCATGGAATTTCCCGCTGTTAATGGGAATCTGGAAACTCGCTCCTGCCCTTGCTGCCGGTAATTGCGTGGTTTTAAAACCTGCCGAAAGTACACCGGTATCGATTATGATATTAATGGAGCTGATAGGCGATTTACTGCCTCCAGGGGTAGTTAATGTAGTAAACGGTTTTGGTGCAGAACTTGGCCGTGCGCTGGTTACCAATCCAAAAGTATCCAAAGCTGCCTTTACAGGCTCTACCCCAACCGGACGCCTGGTAATGCAGTATGCAACTGAAAATATCATCCCGGTTACCTTAGAATTGGGTGGTAAATCGCCCAATATCTTCTTCAGTTCGGTAATGGCCGAAGATGATGCCTTTTTAGATAAAGCTATTGAAGGTGCGGTAATGTTCGCTTTAAATCAGGGCGAAATCTGTACCTGCCCTTCCCGTTTGCTGGTACAGGAAGATATTTATGAAAAATTTATCGCCAAAGTAATTGAGCGTACAAAGGCCATTAAAATTGGTAGTCCATTAGATCGTACTGTAATGATGGGCGCACAGGCTTCGAAAATACAATACGAAAAGATTGCAGCATACATTAAACTAGGTAAGGAAGAAGGTGCTGAGGTATTAACCGGAGGTGAAGTAAATGAGTTAAGCGGCGACTTAGGTGGTGGTTACTACATTAAACCCACCATTTTTAAGGGCCACAACAAAATGCGGATTTTCCAGGAAGAAATTTTTGGGCCGGTGCTGGCTGTTACAACTTTTAAAACTGTTGAGGAAGCCATTGAGCTCGCAAACGATACCTTATATGGTCTCGGCGCCGGCGTTTGGACCCGCGATGCGCACGAACTTTATCAGGTACCGAGAGCCATTCAGGCAGGCCGTGTTTGGGTAAACCAATATCATGCCTACCCTGCAGGCGCGCCTTTCGGGGCTACAAGCAATCGGGTGTAGGTCGCGAAAACCACAAAATGATGCTAGGCCATTACCGCCAGAGTAAAAACATGCTTATTTCTTACGATAAAAATAAACTAGGTTTCTTTTAGCGAAAACATTAAATCTCACCGTTGGTTAATTTGATTGCGGCAGGTTTATAACTGGATCTGCCGTAATTTTTACTCTAGAGAATTTTACCCCAAAAGCTATCATGATCAATCGGATTGAAAGTACAACAAAAGCAAAGGAACTAATTGCAATACTTAAAGAAAAATATGGTGAACTGATGTTTTACCAGGCGGGTGGTTGTTGTGAAGGTACACAGCCACAATGTTTCGAAAAAGGGGGGTATTATTTGCGGATGAATGATGTTTGTCTTGGAGAAGTAGAGGCTTGCGAATTTTGGGTAGACCGCGACCTTTTCGAATACTGGCAGTTTTCGCACTTTACACTCGATGTGCTCGACGGTTTTGGTGTGGGTGGCTTTTCATTAGAAACCCCACTTCAAAAAACATTTAAAATACATTACCGCTTATTTACCGAAGCGGAATTAAAAAATTTAGCTCCAGTAAAAACGGCAGAGTAATTTTTGGTTTATTTGGTTTAAATAGAGTCAGTTTGGAGCTTTCCGGCTGACTTTTTTGTTTTGTGTTATGTCATCCTGAATTTATTTCAGGGTCTTTTAATTCGATAAATATTGATCTCGATCTTAAATCTTGACCGCATGTGGTACACGACTCTGGAGAATTCATGCATAATTTTAAAAATAAATGCAATATTTGCATTCAAATTCAAACCATGAGGAAAGTATTTGCTGTAATCTGCACCCTTATTACACTTTTTGCCATTAAAGAAGCGGTATATGTATTTACATCTACTGAGCCAGACATGATTAAACAAAAAGCAATCATGATTGTAATTGCATTAAGCATCTGCATTCCTTTAATTATTCTCTCGTTGTGGCTTTGGTCGCCACGCAAAAAGAATAGTGGCCAGTAGCAACTACGAATAAAATTTACTTTTTAAGTCGGGCGTTGGTACCCAACAGCTTTCTTCTTTGCCCCACCACTTGTATCGGTTTTGGGCTACGATATTATAAAACCAGTCTCGTACAAACTTAGGGATGATAATAAAACCATAAAGCAATGGCCAGGCCCCATTTAATTTTTTGGCAATTCTTAATGCTGCAGAAGATTTGGTATACAATTTCCCTTCTTCTAAAAGTAACACAGTATTGAGTTGAGTTAGATCGACATTAAATTTTGGAAGTACTTCTTTGGCCAATTCGCCCTGAATAGCTGTAAAACAAAACTGATCATTTTTATCGTGCGCAATAACAAACTGAACCGATGCATTGCAAAGGTTACACACACCATCAAAAAAGATTATGGGTTTGTTAAACATGGTTAAAATTAACAATTAACGTCGGTATAAAAATCAGGCTTTTGTATTATTAACGTGTATTTCTGCCGAAAGTTTAGTAATTAAAGTTTAATTTTAAATATCTTATTCAATATAAGCAGTGCGATGTATATTTCTATAAACAACAAATTGTATCCGGCAGAAGAGGCCAGTATTTCAGTCTCCGACTTATCTGTACAAAGGGGTTTTGGTATTTTCGATTTCCTTAAAACGATAAATCATAAGCCAATTTTTATCGACAATTATTTCGACCGCTTTTACCATTCGGCAGAGGAAATGAATATGGAAGTGGGTTTTGACCGCTCGAAACTGCGCGAAAGCATAAACCAGCTAATGGAGAAAAACAATATCCCCAACTCCGGTATCAAAATAATTTTAACCGGTGGTTTTGCTGACGATGGCTATACCATGAGCAAACCCAACCTGGTTATTACGCAAACACCATTAGAGGTTAATCCTGATCCTTTTAAAAACCCCTTGAAACTGCTTACCTACAACCACCAGCGCCAGTTGCCCATGGTTAAAACAATCGATTATCTGCAGGCCATCAGGCTGCAATCTTTTGTTAAAAACAGTGGTGCAGAAGATTTATTGTACCACAATAACGGCCTCATCAGGGAGTGCCCCAGGGCAAATTTCTTTATTGTAACCGACCACCATATCGTTACGCCTAAAACTGAAATTTTAAAAGGAATTACGCGGAGCAAAATTTTAAGTCTCGAAATTGAAGGCTACAAAATAGTTGAACGAGATTTTCAGCTCGAAGAATTGTACACTGCAAAAGAGGCCTTTATTAGCAGCTCGACCAAAAATGCCTGGCCCGTGGGTGTAATTGATGGCAAAGAAATTGGCAATGGCAATTTTGAAGTGGTAAAAGAGATAAACAGCAAGCTACTCGAACTGATTGACCAATATCAGCAACAGTGAGTATAAAATATTGCAATTGATAATAACTGAAACTTAATAATTTAGCAAACGAAAGCTAAAACAATCAGCATCCGGCTTTACAACCTTAAAACATTTTTATATATTTGCCCAATCCTTCTTCAATGCAAAAGAAAACACTTCTTGACGGACAAAAAATTCAGATTACAATTAAGAGGCTATGCCATCAGTTAATTGAAAACCACGACGATTTCTCGAATACCGTTTTAATTGGCATTCAGCCGAGGGGTATCTTTTTGGCCGACCGTATTCACCAGGAATTACAAACCATCCTTAAAAACAAGAAAATACTAAAGGGTAACCTTGATATTACTTTCTTCAGGGATGATTTTCGCCGTAAAGACGGACTGGTTACCGCAAGCAGCAATTCTATCGATTTTATTATCGAAGGCAAAAAAGTAATCTTAATTGATGACGTACTTTGGACCGGCAGAACCATCAGGGCAGCACTTGATGCGCTGTTAGCTTATGGCCGCCCAGAAAAAGTAGAACTTTTGGTTTTAATCGACCGCAGGTTCAGCAGGCATTTACCAATCGAGCCCGATTATATTGGCCATCAGGTAGACAGCCTCAATTCGCAACAGGTAAAAGTAACCTGGACAAGCGAAGGAAGTGAAGACAAAGTAGTTTTATTATCGGAAAAACAATAAATAAAAAATGGCAGCAGAAAAATTATCAACCCGACATCTTTTAGGCATTAAAGATATTAACCGGAATGATATCGAATTGATTTTCGAAACTGCAGATAATTTTAAGGAAGTGATAAACAGGCCCATTAAAAAGGTCCCTTCACTTCGTGATATTACTATTGCCAACATTTTTTTCGAAAACTCTACCCGAACCAAGCTTTCTTTCGAGCTTGCAGAAAAAAGACTTTCGGCCGATGTAGTTAATTTTGCTGCTTCATCTTCGTCGGTAAGCAAAGGCGAAACCCTGATTGATACGGTAAACAACATTCTATCTATGAAGGTAGATATGGTGGTAATGCGTCATCCTTACGCAGGTGCCGGTCAGTTTTTAAGCAAACACGTTAAAGCCCAGATTGTAAATGCAGGTGATGGTGCACACGAGCACCCTACACAAGCTTTGCTTGATGCTTTCTCTATCCGCCAGAAACTGGGTGATGTGGCAGGCAAAAAAGTAGTCATTGTGGGCGATATCCTGCACTCACGCGTAGCCATTTCCAACATCCTTTGCTTACAGCGTTTAGGCGCCGAGGTAATGGTATGCGGCCCTACCACGCTAATTCCTAAACACATTCGCCAGCTGGATGTAAAAGTAGAACATAACCTGATTAAAGCCCTAAACTGGTGCGATGTAGCCAACATGCTACGCATTCAGCTGGAGCGCCAGGATATTAAATATTTCCCTTCGCTAAGAGAGTATGCCATGATGTATGGCTTAAATAAACAGATCTTAGATAACCTCGATAAAGAAATTATCGTAATGCACCCAGGCCCGATTAACAGAGGTGTGGAGATTACCAGCGATGTAGCTGACAGTAAACAATCCATTATCCTGGAGCAGGTAGAAAACGGCGTTGCCATCCGGATGGCAGTATTGTATCTGCTGGCAAGCCAGGGTTAGGTTTGGCGGTTAGCGTCTGGAGTCTAGTCACTAGTCTGGAGTCGGTTTTCGTTACAATTAACCGATTTAACCAGTTAACCAATTAATGAGGTTAAACTGTTAAGCAATTTCGTTTACACGATAAACCTACCAATAAACCAATAGCAAACGGTTACTTTTCCACATTCGTCACCCACACGATACCAAACCTAAAAACCTATCGTTTATTGCTGTTATTAACAGATGTTAATTACTTCTGTTGATAAGCTTTGATACTATTTCTAATTTAGTACCAACCATATTTGAAACCAATGCAGAAAAAATACTTACTAATTCCGCTATTTGTAGCAGGAGGTTTTGGCGCCTACGCCCAGGTTAGCGCCGTACAAAACCTTAACAAAAACTATCAAACCGGCTTAGAATTATTAGACAAAGAAAAATATACGGCTGCCGCACAACAGTTTAAACTGGTTGAGCTACAACGTTATAAACCTTCTACCCAAACCGAGAGCAATGCCGAACTTTCGCTTTTAAAAGAGAATGCAAAATTCTATGCTGCAGTTTGTGCACTCGAATTAACCAATAGCGATGCTGAAAGTCTGTTTCAGGCGTTTATCCGCGATTATCCGCTAAACCCGAACACCAAACTGGCTTATTTTTATGTTGGAAAAACTTATTTCAACCAAAAAAACTATAAAAAAGCTTTAGAGTGGTTCGAAAAAACCGATCCTTCTACCCTTTCGGGCAAGCAAAGAAACGAATACCAGTTTAAGCAGGGTTATGCCTATTTCGAGCTTAAAGATTTCGAAAAAGCAGAGCCTTTATTCGAAAAAGTTAAAAAAGAAGAAGGTGCTTTTCAGGAAAGTGCCACCTACTATTTTGCTTACATCAATTATTTAAACAAAGAGTATAAAACTGCCCTTGCCAATTTCGAAAAGTTAAAAGGCTCGCCAACTTACGAAGCCAGCTATCCGTATTACATCACTTCGATGTATTATTTAGATGAGCGTTACGATGATGTAATTAGCTATGCTTTACCGGTTATGCAAAAAACCAAGCAACAGTTCGAACCAGAAATGCTGAGTTTGGTTGCTGCTTCTTACTTTGCAAAATCTGAATTTAAAAATGCAGAAAAGTACTTTGCTGAGTTTTATGCAAAAGATAAAAGCGAGACTAAAAACAATCTTTTCATTTACCAGTATGGCTACTCTTTGTTCCAAAACAAGAAATACAAAGAATCGGTAACAGTTTTAGAAAAGCTAAATACGGATGATATTTACCTGCAAAACGGTATGCATACCCTGGGTAAAGCTTTTATCCAGTTAAATGATAAACCAAAAGCCCAAAGTGCCTTTTTCAGGGCTTCGCGTTTAGATTTCGATAAGGCGATTCAGGAAGAAGCCTGGTTAAACTATGCCAAATTAAGCTACGAGCTGGAGTTTCACCAGCAAGCGCTTGAAGCAACACAGGGTTTCTTAAAAACTTTCCCTAAATCGCGCAAAATAAACGAAGCCAAAACTTTATTGGGTGAAGTATTGCTTACGACCAAAAACTACCAGGCGGCAGTTGATATTTTGGAATCGATTCCGGATAAAACTTTAGAAGCTAAAGAAGCTTACCAGAAAGTTACCTATTTCCGTGGATTGGAGTTTTACAACGAGAGGGCATTCCCTAATGCATTATCGATGTTCTTACGTTCGGAGAAATTTGCTGAGGACAATGAAATACATGCTTTAAGCACCTACTGGAAAGCCGAATCCATGTACGAGCTACGCAAATATGGCGAAGCTGTAAGTACTTTTGAGAAGTTTTTGAAAATGCCTGATGCCGACAAGACCGGAGTTTACAATTTTGCGAACTACGCGCTGGCTTATGCAGCTTTTGAAGATGAAAAGTACAGCAAAGCCGCCAACTATTTCGAGAAATTTTTAGCCGGTAACGATAAAGACCAGAAAACCATCGATGATGCCACCATCCGTTTAGCGGATTCTTATTTCGTAAATAAGAACTACGGCGATGCGATGGCTAATTATAACAAAATTATAAACAGGCACACCAGTGCTGAAGATTATGCCACTTTCCAGAAAGGGATGATCCAGGGATTGGAAAACCAGTACGATGCTAAAATTGGCACCATGCAGAGTTTGCTTTCTAAATTCCCGAATTCGAATTATGCCGATGATGCTGGTTTCGAAACGGCCTATACCTATTTCAACAAAGGCGACTTCGATAAATCGAAATCCGATCTGGTTGCCCTGGTAGCCAAATACCCGCGCAGCAGTTATGTACCGAAAGCTTTGGTAACAATTGGTTTGGTCCAGTATAACCAGGATCAGGACGATGCCGCTTTAGAATCATTTAAAAAAGTAATTACCGATTATCCAACTGCTGATGAAGCTAAACAGGCAATGGAATCGATCAAAAACATTTATGTAGATCGTGGCGATGCCAATGGTTTCATTACTTATGCCAACACTACCCCGCTGGGTAATTACTCGAGCAACGAGCAGGATAATATCGTTTTTGCTGCCGTTAATAACTTGTACTTAAAAGGCGATGCCAACGGTGCTTTCCAGGCAGTTAATGCTTATTTCGATAAATTCCCTAAAGCCAACCACGAGAAAGAAGCCAAATTTATCAGAGCCGAATCGCTGGTAAAATTAAAACGTCCGGATGAAGCTATTCCGGATTACGAGTTTATCTTAAACGACTGGACCAGCGATTACACGGAACGTTCATTGGTTAGCATTTCGCAGTTGTTCCTCGATCAGAAAAAGTACAACGAAGCCATTGTTTACTTAAAAAGACTAGAAACTACTACTGATTATAAATCGCACTATAGTTTTGCCATCAACAACCTGTTAAAGGCTTATACGGCCTTAAACATGCCAGATGACATGCTAAAATATGCGCAGCTGACTAAAGATTCGGAAAAAGCCTCTGAAGAAGAGAAAAACAGCTCGGGCTTATTCTCTGGTAAAGCTTATTTATTAAAAGGAGATACCACAACAGCCGTGAAAGAATTTAAAAATGTAGTGGCAAAAACCAAAACGATTGCTGCTGCTGAGGCAAAATACAATCTGGCTTTGGTAGAGTATAACAAAGGCGATTACAAAACCTCATCTAAAACCTGTTTCGATCTGATCAACAATATGGCCTCTTATGATTATTGGGTAGCTAAATCATTCATCCTGCTATCTGATAACTATGTGGCCCTGAAAGATAATTTACAGGCAAAAAGTACACTTCTCAGTATCATTGATAATTACGACGGTAAGGATGACATCATCCCTACAGCCAAAGAAAAACTGGAAAAACTAAACAAGAAGAAGTAGCAATATGAAATCGATTAAATATATATATAGTTCACTGTTTTTTTTAGCTGCTGGATTAATGACTGCACAGGCGCAGGATAAAAAGCCTGAAGAAAAAACTGCCGTAAACGAGGAGATTGAAGTGGTTCGCCCCTATAAGCCAATTTTGGCAGAGGCAGTAAAACTGAGAAGAAGTCCGAACCTGGATGATGTTAAAACCTACAAGGCCAAACTGAACTACAGCATTACCGATAGAAAACTGGAATTGAACAGTGATATCCAAAAGCTACAAGCCCAGGCCCTTGCCGAAGAAAAAGCAAGTATATTGGTAAATAATTATGTTAAAGGTGCCTTTGGTTCGCTGGCTACACTTTTGGGCGAAGCTTACTTTAATACAGGCAAAGACGAAGGCTTACAACTTGGTGGCTATTTCAGGCATTTTAGTCAGGAAGGAAAGCTGAATAAACAGAACAGCAGCAGTCAGCAACTGAGTGTTTTTGGCCGCAGCATATTAGATGAAAATACTTTTAGCGGCAAGCTTAATTTCGAGCGCAATGGCACCTATTTTTACGGTATTGATGATGCGCGCCCAACGTTAAACCCTAACCCTGAAAAGCAGGCGCTAACCTTTGTAGAGTTGGAAGGCGAAATGGTAAAAAACTTTACCGAAGACCAGGATGCCTTTAGCTATGCTTTAAAAGCTAATGGTTATATCTGGGGCGATAAGTTTAGCGCCAAAGAAAACTATTTTAGCCTGAATGGTTATTTAAACAAGCGTATCAGCTCGTTCAATTTAGGCTTGGCGGCTTCAACCGAATTTGGCAATACCAAAGATGCTTTAACCAGTGTGGGCAACAATTTATTGCGCTTAAACCCTTATATCCGTTTGCAGGTTAATGGTGCAAAAATTACAGCAGGTATTAATTTTGTGCAGGAATTTGGTGCTTTTAGCAGTTCGAAGATTTTCCCTGCCGTTACTGCCGATTTTACGCTGATTCCAGATTATCTGCAGGTTTTTGGTGAGGTAAAGGGCGATGTAAACAGAAACTCACTTAAAGGTTTAACCGATGAAAACCCATGGTTAAACAGCAATATCAATATTAGAAATACTGTCGAAAAATTAAGCTTTAGTGCAGGTATTAAAGGAACCGGCGGACCAGGTTTTGGTTACAAAGCCCGTATTTATGTAAAGCAGTTTGATGATATGCCACTGTTTGTAAACAACTATACCGACTTTAATAAGTTTGATGTGATTTACGATTTCGGTAAAACCAAACTTACCGGTTTAGAGGGCGAAATCTCGGTGCAGGTAAGCGACGCCCTGAAATGGACTGGAAAACTAAACATCGACGATTGGAAACCTGCTCAGGAAACTTATTCGTGGTTTAAACCAGGCTTAAAAGTAAGCTCTAACTTTGTTTATACTTACAACAAAAAATTAAGCTTTAACGCTGCTGTGGTTATTCAAGACGATGTAAAAGCGAAATTATATATTGCTAACCCGGTTAACCCGCAACAGTATGTGGTGCCGAATACTTCGATCGAATCAATTGAAACCATTAAAGGTTTTGTTGATCTGGGTATTGGAGCAGATTACAGGATTAACAATAAATTCTCTGTTTTTGCTAAAGCAAACAACATTTTGAATAAAAATTACAACAGATACCTGTTTTATCAGGTAAATGGGTTTAACATTTTTGGTGGATTGACTTATTCTTTTTAGGATAGGAAACTCCTGATGTCTGCCAAGGTAATGCCTAGCAAAACTTCAGAAATTTAACCATAACAAAAAATGCCTTCCGCAATCGGGAGGCATTTTTTGTTATGGCTGTTTAGTAAAAGCCAGATTGCAAAAGGTCTGTTATCGAAGAACAAAATAGTTGGAATGACAGATATCAGTGAGTTAAAAACATTATCTTTCAATTTTTTAACTGATCAAATAATAAACCATGTTAAACCGATTATTAGCCTGCGCACTTATCTCAATTGTTTTTTCGGCATGCGTACAAAAAGATATAAAACAATTTGTAGCAGATGAGCGGGTTGATATTAAAACCATATCACCGGATTCGACTAATTTTTCTGAATTGCAGGCCATTGGAAAAGCAATTGGAGATTCGAGGGTGGTGATGATGGGCGAACAGGATCATGGCGACTCACCAGCTTTTATGGCGAAAACAAGATTAGTCAAATATCTTCACGAAGAGAAAGGATTTAATGTTTTGGCATTTGAAAGTGACTTTTTTGCATTAAATGAAGGCTGGGATCGATTGGAAAAACAAAAGTCTAAAATTGATCCTTTCCTATCGGGCAATGTATTTAGTATGTGGAGCAAATGTAATTCTTGCGAGGATTTATTGTACAATTATGTGCCAAAAACTTTTAGAGATAAAAATCCACTAATCATATCTGGTTTCGATAATCAGATAACTGGCAGCTACAGCGATATAAATTTGAAAACATTT
The DNA here is from genome assembly GCF_011303555.1 of Pedobacter sp. HDW13. Taxonomy (NCBI): domain Bacteria; kingdom Pseudomonadati; phylum Bacteroidota; class Sphingobacteriia; order Sphingobacteriales; family Sphingobacteriaceae; genus Pedobacter; species Pedobacter sp. HDW13. Next base: position 861,619 of record NZ_CP049868.1, read on the forward strand.
ATCAACAATTATTTAAAAGGAAAAAAGATAAACTACACTAACACTGAAAAATATAAAGTAGATTTTCTTTCTTTTATCGATTCGATAACGTACAATAAAAACCTTCAAAAACAGCGAAAATTTAAGGAAGCACTACAACAAATCAGCCACGAACTTTCTGCAGCTGATCCTACGTCTTTTGAAACGATGCTACTTAAAAGTTTAATGGCATTAACTGAAAGTGAGATTTCTTTTTTAAGCAAAAAAAGTGATGATTCTGAAATTAGGGATAATCAAATGGCAGAGAATTTAAAATGGCTCTTAAAATACAAGTTTCCAAAAGAAAAAATAATTATTTGGGCACATAATGCGCATATTATTAAACACCCCGAACTAATCAAAAACTCAAAATGGCACAATAGTAAAGAGACGAAAATTATGGGCAATTTATTCACAGCCGATCCACAGCTTAACGAACAAACTTATATTCTGGGTTTTAACTCCAGGATTGGAAGCTCTGGCATAATTAACCACAAAAAGTATGCTGTAGAGCCACCAGCTAAGAACAGTTTCGAAACCTGGATTCCTGAAACGGTACCCTATACTTTTGTAAACTTTAAGCAGTTTCGTAAAGAAAATCCGGGCAATAAAAAACCTTTCCTTATGAAGGGCGTGTATCATTTTACTGAATCGGCATCATGGACGGATATTTACGATGGCATTTTTTATATCCGGGAGATGTATCCTTGTGCCTCAGTGGTTAAATAAATTATAGGTAAAATACTTTTTCACATCAGCATCCGCTATCCTGGCCACAGTATCTTTATAATACTGAGAGCTGTTCAGGACTCCGCTTAACGGGTAAATCACCCTTCTGAAAATTGTACCATTGGTTATATTACCTTTATAATTTACCGGAAAAGCTTTAGTCATTTGCTTGCAGGTATACCATTTCTCTATTTATCTACGTTATGTTTGGGTAGATACAGGTATGATTTTTGCGAAAAGATAATTTAAATCGTTATCATCCATAAAAAATCATATCTTTCTTGTATTCAATTTTTTAACCGAAAATTAAAAATATGGCCATTGCTACATTTGAAGGTAGAATTAACAAATTAAAATAAAAACGCTAATTTTACCCGAATGGATATCTTATCATACCTTTTAGAGCTCTTGCAGCAACGCAAAGAAGTTGGTATTACCGGCTTGGGAACTTTTTATAAAAAGAAATATCCCGGTAGATACGATAAGGAAAAACAAACGTTTTTACCTCCTGGCTACACCCTTCAGTTTGCTACGGATATTACCGAAGAAAAAGCGCTAACCGATTTTATTGCGGCGAAAAGAAATATCTCTGCCGAAAGTGCTCAATATTACATCGCTCAGTTTGTTGAAGAAGTTAACCAGAAACTGGAGCAGGATCATGAAATTGAGCTAGAAAATACCGGTCGTTTGTTTTTTACCGAACAGGGATTGGATTTCGAACCGATTAAAAACATGAACTACGGTTCGGAGTTTTACGGATTGCCCTCGCTTACCGATACTGTGGTTGAAGAAACACAGGCAGAGCCTGCCAAAGAAGATGAAGCTGTTTATGATGAAATTGCCGAAGCACCAGTTGCCCCTGCACCTTTTCAAAATAAATCGTATCAACAACCGGTAATAGAAAATGTTGAGTTAGACGAGGTAAAAGACGATCTTAAAAAAACCTTACAACATACCGAACAGGCAGTTAAAAAAAGCGTAGAAACTCCTGTGACTACTGTTTCTAACCCAACGTTAATTGAAACGCCCGAATCAGAAGAAGCAACTGCGATTGATGAGCATCACGAAGTTGAAGTTCCGGAGGCCATTATACATCAGCACGAAGAGCATCCTAATCGTTTTGGACATACACCAGAACCAGAAGAAGCCAGTAAAGCTGCCGAAGCACACGAAGTAGAAGTTCCGCCAGCAGTTGTACACCAGCATGAAGAGCATCCAAACCGTTTTGGGCATACACCAGAATCAGAACAGCCAAAAACCTATATTCCACTCGAAGAAGAGGTTAAACCAGCTGAACCTGTTATAGAAGCTCCTGCTTTTATTAAACATCAGCACGAAGAACATCCAAACCGTTTTGGTCACGATCCTATTGAGCACAACGAGCAGTCGCAAGGCATGTCTACCTGGTTAAAAGTGGTTATTGTAGTCTTGATTATCGTTATTGCAGCTGCCATTACCTATTTGGTTAAACCCGAATTATTTAACGGGCAATCTGAACCTGTAAAAACAAATCAGGTAATTATCGATTCGCCAAAAGTGGCAATCGATACCCTAAAAGATAAGCAGGATTCGATCGCCAAAACCGATAGTATTTTAAAAGCCAATCAGGTACAGCAAAAAAAATCTGATACGGTAAAAAAAATAACTCCAAAGGCAAGTCCGGTAGCGCCAAAAGCTGAAGTAGTACCTGCTAACCCAGAAACGGAATCAAAAAAAACAGGCCCTGCTACATTTGAAGTAATTGGAGCATCGTTTGGAAGCGTAGAAAAAGCAGAACAATACATTAAAACCTTAAAAAAGGTGGGTATTACCGCTAAAATTGCAAAAATGCCCGGCAAACGCCAAAACGTAAGCTTAGGTACTTTTACCAACGAGAAAGAAGCTTTGGCCCAAAAAGATTTATTGCAGAAGAAACTCAAAGGAAAGGGTTACTATGTACAACAAATATTTAACAACACACAACCATAATGATAACTTTATTAATTCAAGACACCACACAAGCATTACAAGACACAGCAAATGCCATTAACCAGGCCGTAACACAGCCTGCACCAGAACTACATTTTATTGATTTATTGTTTAAAGGCGGCTGGGTAATGATTCCCCTGGCATTTTTAGCCTTTCTAGCCCTGATTATATTTGTAGAACGTTACTTAACCATCAAAAAAGCAACTAAGGATGAGTCGAACCTAATGGGGCAGATCAGATCATATATCCAATCGGGTAATTTAGATGGCGCCATGTCGCTTTTAAGAAACAATAACTCTCCGCTTTCGCGCATGTTGCAAAAAGGTTTAAGACGCATTGGTCGCCCGATTAAGGAAATTGAAGGTGCTATTGAAAACGTTGGTAAATTAGAGGTTTCTAAGCTAGAAAAAAACATCAGCATATTGGGTATTGTTGCAGGTATTGCGCCAATGCTTGGTTTCGTAGGTACGATTGTGGGGGTAATTACCATCTTCCACCAGGTATCAATTAAAGGCGCTATCGAAATCGGAACCATTTCGGGCGGTCTATATACTAAAATGATTACCTCAGCAACCGGGTTAATTATCGGTATCATTGCCTATGTGCTTTACCATATCTTAAACATTATGGTCGAGAAAATCATCCTTAAGATGGAAACTGACGCAATTGACTTTATTGATTTATTAGAAGAACCAGGCAAATAATGAATTTACGCAAAAGAACAAAAGGAGGTGTAGAAGTACATACATCGGCACTGAACGACATTATGTTCTTCCTGATGCTGTTTTTCCTGTTGGCATCTGCTGTGGTAAATCCCCAGGTAGTTAAATTGTTATTGCCCCAATCATCAAGCGGACAACAATCTACAGCCAAAAAAGCAGTTACCGTAACTATAGACGAAAAGTTAAATTATTTCGTTGATAAGAAACCGACACCAGAAGATCAGTTACAACCGGTTATTGAAGGCTTCCAAAAACTGGCACCAGATTTAACCATCATTTTGTACGTAGCTAAAAATGTACCTGCCGAAAATATTATGGTAGCCTATGATGTTGCCAATAAACTGAAATTAAAACTTGTTTTAGCTGTTGAGCCTAAAAAATAATGAATACTGCAGAAGAAAATAATTACCCAAAAGCAGTTGCCATTTCTACCGGGATAATGGCTTTTCTGCTTGCGATCAGCTTTTTCATTGTAATCGGCTCATTCCAACCGCCAGAAGATATTGGCATGGGTGGCATGGTAGTAAATTACGGCACAGCGGCTGAAGGTATGGGCGATGATTATACCAGTATTGAAGAGCCATCTGCCGACCCGAATGCTAATGCTAAAGTACCAGACAAGGTTACCCCAGAAGAAAAAGTTACCCCTAATAAATCAACAGAATCAACTGATAAAGAAATACAAACCCAGAATACAGAGGATGCCTTAGCGGTAAATACTAAACCCACCAAGGTTAAAACCACTACCCCAACGGCACAAACTGAAGAAAAGCCGGCCAAGCCTACCATTAACCAGGCAGCCTTATATAAAGGTAAAAAAAGTACAGGCCAGGGTCAGGGCGATGGAACTGGAAGTACACCAGGTAATCAGGGTTCTGTAAATGGCGATCCGTTAGCAAATAATTATGGCGAAGGTGGTTCCGGTTTTGGTAACAAGCCCATTGCACTTAGACATTTTTCTAACCTGGTAGTTCCGCAAGATGATGGACAAAAAACGGGGAGGGTAGCTATTCGCATTTATTTTAATAAAAACGGAGATATTATTCGTGCCAATCAAGAACTAAAAGGCTCTACCATTACCGATACTGAACTGGTAAACAAATGTATTAAAGCAGTTCTAGAATCTTCATTAAGTAAAACTGAAGTTGGTGGAGATAATCAAACAGGAGTTGTAGTTTTTAACTTTAAAGTGAAATAATAATTTCAATCAATAACTCAAAAGCACAGGTACATTTACCTGTGCTTTTTTGTTATAGGCCCAATCGATTGTTTACGGCACCACTCTAAAGATTTCAGATCTTCAAAATGAAATTTATCTGATTAAAGTTACTGATCCTTTTTTGATGATTTTTTTATTCTCCTGGGTGGTAAAAGATGCAACCCAAAAATACGTACCTACAGGAGCTGGTTCTCCTTTAAAATCACCATTCCAGGCATCATATAATTTATTTGACGAAAAAATAATTGCTCCTCTCCTATCAAAAATCTGCATTTGAAAATTAAAAGCTCTGCTCCCTTCTTTTGCCTTAAAGTTATCATTTACACCATCAAAATTTGGGCTAAATGCTGTTGGAAATGAAATATCGTTACAAGCTTCAGTTTCCAGAGCAACATTGAGTTCATCAACAATACATCCATTTAACTTGAGAATAGAGAATGAATAGTTTCCCTCATAAAGACCAGAAAAAACGTAATTACCGGGATAAACCACCCCATTATATCTAATATTATAATCTGCCGAACGCTTTCCTATAGAAAATGATATCTCACCAGTTAAATCGCAAACAGGATTCCTGGCATTAACGATAGTAATTGGCTTTGTTAACGAATAATCAGGCACTACAACCGTTCGGTACGCAGATGGTGCACCTCCTGAAGCTTTTACTTCAATTTCGTAAATACCAACATCAAGCATATTAAAAACTCCGGTATTGTTCGAAATAGAATTATTAAGCGTAAATGTATAAGTTTCGGGAATTGGCGGACAGTTAACTTTTAGAAAAGCTTTCCCCAGAACATTACATTCAGGCATAATTTCAATGTTACTAATTATAATTGGACAGGGTTCATATACCAATTTCTTATTTAACTCATCAACTATGCAACCATTAAGTTTTAATATTGTAAAATTATAATCTCCTTCAATTAAATCAGAAAAAACGTGGCCGCCCGGATAAATTGCCTCTTTATATTTTATATTATAATCAGCAGTGTTGTTACCAATAGAAAACGAAATTTCACCTTTACGCTCGCAAGCAGGGTTTTTAGCATTAATTTTGGAAACAGGTTTACTTAAAGAATAATCGGGTACTACTACTGTTCTATTAACTGAGCTTGCACCACCAGATGCTTTAACCTCAATTGTATAACTACCTGGGTCAAGCATATTAAAAGTACCTGTACTATTTGATACCGAATTATTAAGGGTAAATGTGTAGGTTTCAGGAATTGACGGGCAATTAATTTTAATAAATCCTTTACCTAAAACATTACATTCTTGCAGGATTTCGATATTATTTATTACAATTGGGCAGGGTTCATATACCAATTCTACATCAAACTCATCAATTAGACAGCCCACTTTACTAAGAACAGTGAAATGATATTTACCTATCTCGAGGTTATTAAATGTATAATCGTATGGTAAAATGTCATTTTTAAGCTTAATTTGATAATTGTCACTACCAGTGAAAGAATTAAACTGGATACGCCCCTTACTGGCGCAGGCAGGATTAATTTTGACGAAAGAAAAATTTGGCTGCAGCTGCTTATAATCAGGTACGATTACATTGGTTTCAAATACATCTTCGTCAGAACTAATTTTAACCTGATAAGAGCCCGCAACTAAATTTTTAAATACCCCGGTTACATTACTAATGCTATTATTTAAAGTATAGGTATAAGCAGCGGTATGCGCCTTAGTTAAGATATTGATGATTCCCTGATGAAAAACATCGCATTGTTGCACCACATCAACCCTATCAAATTGAATTTTACACTGATCCCGTCCAACGGCAATATCCTGTTCATCAACCTTACATCCATATTTATTTACAATTTCGAAATGATTTGATTTGCCAATCAACAAATTAGAAAAGGTATTGTTAAATGGATATAATTTCCCACTATACCTGATTTGATAGCTGCTATTCTGTTCGGGCGTACTAAAAGTAATTTCACCAGGGGTTTCGCAAAGCTGATTTTTGATCTGCCAACTATAAACCGGTTTTATCAAGCTCATTTCAGGCACATCAATTGTTGTTGTATACGAATCCGATGCAGAATTTATAGAAAGCGTATACTGTCCTTTGGGCAAGCCGGTAAATTTACCAGTGCTATTAGAAACACCATTTAATGTATAAGTAAAATCTTCAATATGTGGTGCCGTACTGATATCAACATTTGCAGTATTACCAGAAATACAATCCTGATAAATATCAATTTTCTCCAATTCTATCCCGATAATACTGCCATCTTCCACCATACTGGCAGCATCCAAAACATTAAATGGAAGTTTCCCGACTACACCTACCATTTTTTGATTCTCTATGTCAAATTCTATAATATCTGTTTGTGAATTACCTACATTCGATAATCCATAAACAGTATTTTTCCTTGTGCCTGTTGAAACACTTACAATTCCATAAAGGAATAAATCTCCAGGTAAAGGGATATGGAGTGTGCTTTTATTAGGCTGTTTAAGGTTCACCTTAACTATCCCCTGAGTGGTGGCCATATAGAGTTCTTTTTTATAAAAACAGATATCACCGCTAGGTAAATAATTAAGTGGCCCTAATATGTCTGTTTTTCCTGTGTTAACATCAGCCTCAAATAAAAAAGTTGAGCAATAATATAATTTGTTATTATAACCGAGTGTTAGGGAATTTGAAAAAGCCATGCTTGGAAATAATCTTCTACAATTTTCCAGGCTGTTTTCTTTCATGTTTGCAGTGTAGATTTCAGAATCTCTCAACCAAAATAAATTATCTTTATTCATTGCTATGGAAAAGAACTTGTCGCCTGTTAAACATTCCTGTATTTTAGTATACTTTACTCCTTCATTTGTAAGCTCAACCTTATAAATATAACTCCCGCCTGGAACATATAAAGGATTAATTAAAGAACTAACGTAAAAGGTTTGTGCCAAGAGTTTAGACACAAATAAAGATAATACTAGAAGCGTTAAACTGATTTTTTTAATCACTATAATGAGAATCGTTAGATAATCAACAAATATAATCAGATATTATTCAAAACTTCAGGTTTTAAATAATGAGTCATATAATATCTTTATTCTGTTTATAACGTCTTTTATAATTTAGTATAATCTTCATTATTTCATTTCAGAATAGCAATACTCAGCTTATATTTGACCTGTAATATGAACTACCAACAAACACTCGATTATTTATACAGTAAACTGCCCATGTTTACACGTGTAGGTGCTTCGGCCTTTAAAAAAGATTTAACCAATACCATCATTTTCTGCGAAGCTTTAGGAAATCCACAACATCAGTTTAAAAGCATACATGTAGGTGGTACCAATGGCAAGGGCTCAACCTCGCATATGCTGGCATCTGTTTTACAGGCGCAAGGTTATAAAACAGGTTTATACACTTCACCGCATTTAAAAGATTTTCGCGAGCGGATCCGGATCAATGGAAAAATGATCAGTAAAACGGAAGTGATTTCGTTTGTTAAAAATCAGCAAAAACTGATTGAAAAGGTCGAACCTTCGTTTTTTGAAGTCACTGTTGCCTTAGCCTTCGATTGTTTTGCCAGACATCAGGTAAATATCGCAATCATTGAAGTAGGTTTAGGCGGCCGCCTCGATTCGACTAATATCATCAATCCGCTTATTTCGGTAATTACCAATATCAGTTTAGACCACACCAACATGCTGGGCAATACCCTGACCGAAATTGCAAGTGAAAAGGCGGGAATAATTAAAAAAAACACACCAGTTGTAATTGGCGAAACCCATCCCGAATCGGCTCCGGTTTTCGAAAAAAAGGCAGAGCAAGAAAATGCTCCAATTATTTTTGCTGACGTAGTTTTAAGGGCGCAGAATTTTAAAATCAAAAACAATAAACTTTCGTTGTCAGTTTATCAGGGAGAGGAAATCAAATATAAAAACCTACAAAGCGACCTCACTGGTATTTACCAGCACAAAAATATTTTAACCGTTTTAGAAACACTAGCTGTGCTTAATGAGAAAACGGAAATCAAAACTGATGAAGCCAGTATTTTTAAGGGAATAAGTCAGGTTAAAAAACAGACAGGCCTACAGGGGCGTTGGCAAACACTAAGTAAAAACCCTTTGGTAATCTGCGATACCGGGCATAATGAAGCCGGAATTAACGAGGTAATCAAAAACATCAGCCAAACGCCTTATCAAAACCTCCATATCGTTTTCGGAATGGTTAAAGACAAGGATATTTCTAAAGTTTTATCGCTAATGCCTAAAAATGCTACTTATTATTTTTGTAAGCCCGATTTGGAACGGGGTTTAGCAGCCAGTGATCTTGCTGCACAGGCGGCTGTATTTAACTTAAAAGGAAATACCTATTCTTCGGTAACTGAAGCCAAAGCAACAGCCATTCAATCGGCAGGTGCAAAAGACCTGGTTTATATTGGTGGAAGCACATTTGTGGTGGCCGAAGCGATATAAAATCTTTACAAAAAGTTCAAAATATCTTCATTCAAAAATGGTTACTTTAGCCGCATTAATAAAAATAAAATGAGAAAAATTCCTTGTCTGATCTTTTCAGTTTCTATTCTTTCTATTTCAATTGCTTTCGGGCAATCTAAAAAGGTAACACCCGCATCAGCTAAAGCATTTCCAGCCGAAGTAGCCCGCCCTAAACTGGTGGTTGGCCTGGTAGTAGATCAAATGCGTTGGGATTATCTGTACCGCTTTTACAACCGTTACACCAATGGTGGATTGAAAAGATTAGTAAACGAGGGTTTCTCAGTCGAAAATACATTTATTCCCTATACGCCAACCTATACTGCTTGTGGTCATACTTGTATTTATACTGGTTCTGTACCAGCTGTACATGGTATTATTGGTAACGATTGGTACGATCCGGAAACCAAAAAGAACGTTTATTGTACCGAAGATTCGACTGTAACTACGGTTGGTAGCACACCTTCATCAGAAGGAAACATGTCGCCAAAAAATATGTTAACCACCACCATTACCGATGAGTTGAGGTTAGCCACTAATTTTAAAGGGAAAGTAATCGGTATTTCCTTAAAAGACAGAGGTTCTATCCTTCCTGCTGGCCATGCTGCAAATGCAGCTTACTGGTACCAGGGCAGTACCGGCAACTGGATTACCAGTAGCTATTACATGAAAGAAGTGCCAACCTGGATTGCCGATTATAACAAATTAAAACTGGCCAATAAGTTTTATACCAAAAACTGGGAAACACTATACCCGATTAACACTTACGTAAACAGTACTGCTGATGCCAAAGAATATGAAGGCAAAAACAATACGTTCCCGCACCAGTTAACCCAAAATATCGATAAAAACTTCGATGCGATTAGAAGTACGCCTTACGGTAACACCATTACTTTAGATTTGGCTAAATTGGCTATTTTATCAGAAGATTTAGGTCAGGATAATATTACCGATTTCTTAGCTGTTAGTTGCTCTTCTACCGATTATGTTGGTCACGCTTACGGTCCTAACTCTATTGAAGCAGAAGATACCTACCTGCGTTTAGATAAGGACATTGAAGAATTCTTTAACTATCTGGATAAAAAAGTAGGTAAAGGCAGCTATACTGTATTCTTAACTGCCGATCACGGTGCTGCACATGTTCCGGGCTTTATGCAAGAAAACAAAATGCCTTCTGGTATTGTAAGCGACAGAGACATTGCCAATAAATTAAATACTTATCTGAACGATAAATTCAAAGTTAACAATGTGGTTTTAAGATCGATGAACAACCAGATCATTTTCGACCACGCTAAAACAGATAAAGCGTCAGTGAATTTCGACGTGATCAAATCAGCATCAGTTGAATTCTTAAAAACTTTAGACGGCTTTCAGAATGCAGTAGATATTGCAAACATTTCGCAAAGCACACTTCAGGAGATTCAGAAAAAGATGATCACCAATGGATATAACGCACGCAGAAGTGGAGATATTTATTACGTTTTGCAACCAAACTGGTTTAATGGCGGCAGCACCGGTACTACTCATGGTAACTGGAACCCATACGATTCGCATATTCCACTTGTGTTTATGGGCTGGGGAATTAAACCAGGTGCGACCAATAAAACACACTACATGACTGATATTGCACCCACACTGGCTGCTCTACTCCATATCCAAATGCCAAACGGAACAGTAGGAGAACCAATAACAGAAATAACCAATAAATAATTCAAAGAAAACTATGCCCACCAGCATAGTTTTTTTTTATTTATAGGTAATCGTCACCCCCATCCGATAGTTATCGGATTTCCGCCCGGCCGGTCGGATGGGTATTTCAAGGTCTCCATCTTTCTGGTTGGTTCTAACGCTAAAATAGTTCTTCTTATCTCTAACCTGGCATTAAAAATCAACTTCATTTTTTTATCTTAGAAAATGTCAAAATACACCGCCACCAAACTTACCCCCATGCTCGAATCGCATGATATGCCTGCAACGCTAAAATTTTATACCGAAATTCTAGGTTTCACTTGTGCTACAAAATTTGATGATCTGAGTTGGTTTTGCGTCACTAAAGATGAGATAGAGATCATGTTCAGCATGCCCAATGCACACCGCAATATGCCTAAAGCAGTGATGAGCGGCTCACTTTATATCAAAACAAACGAAGTTGAATTACTTTGGGAAAATTTAAAAGATCAATGCGACATTTGCTATCCTATCGAAGATTTTGAATTCGGTATGCGTGAATTTGCTATCTACGATAATAACGGTTATCTGCTTCAGTTTGGACACGAATTGGAATAGACTAAAGGCCGTAACGGTATAGGGTATTCGCAGTTTGCGCCGCATATTTTACTACATTTGCATACCAAATATCAGTCGGAACAAGCCTGATTTAAGTCTGGAATCGTTAGTTCGGAGTCTTTAGTCAAAATCTCTCCAATACAGAACCAACTTATTGCTTATCCGGCTATTTATATGACAAACACCGGTAGATTTAAAATTACCTTTGTTTTAAATTCAATTTATGCAACAAGTAGAAATATATAAGCCCAAAAATAAAATCCGTTTTGTAACCGCTGCTTCCCTTTTCGATGGCCACGATGCAACCATTAATATCATGCGCCGTATCCTTCAATCGTCTGGTGCCGAGGTAATTCACCTGGGTCACAACCGTTCGGTTGATGAAGTGGTAAATTGCGCCATTCAGGAAGATGTACAGGGCATCGCCATGACTTCTTACCAGGGCGGGCACATCGAATATTTCAAATACATGTACGATTTGTTGCAGGAAAGAGGTTCGGGGCATATTAAGATATTTGCAGGTGGCGGAGGTGTAATTTTGCCTGCCGAAATTGAAGAACTTCAGGCATATGGGATTTCGAAAATCTACTCGCCAGATGATGGCCGTAAAATGGGTTTACAGGGCATGATAAACGATATGTTGGTGCAAACTGATTTTGTAACCAAAACCAGTATCACCAATGAGTTAGCAACCATACCCGCCAAAGATATTAAAGCCATAGCCGGGGCTATTACTGTTGCAGAAAATGATCCGGAAGGCGCACAAAAATTTGTTGATGAATTAAAGCGGCTATCACAAAACAATACGGCACCTATACTGGGCATTACCGGAACCGGTGGAGCCGGAAAATCTTCGCTGGTTGACGAGCTGGTACGTCGTTTTCTGGTGGAAGTGAAATATAAAACGCTGGCCATTATTTCTGTCGACCCTTCTAAGCGGAAAACCGGAGGAGCCCTACTTGGCGACCGGATCAGGATGAACGCCATCAACAACCCCAGGGTGTATATGCGCTCGCTAGCTACCAGGCAAGCCAATCTGGCATTATCTAAAAACGTGCAGGAAAGTATTGATATCTGCAAAGCTGCAGGCTACGATCTGATTATTGTCGAAACTTCAGGAATTGGCCAGTCTGATACCGAAATTACCGAACATTGTGATGTTTCATTGTACGTAATGACTCCCGAATTTGGTGCAGCTACCCAATTGGAAAAAATAGACATGCTTGATTTCGCCGATCTCGTAGCCATTAATAAATTTGATAAAAGAGGTGCCCTGGATGCGCTGAGAGATGTACGTAAACAATATAAGCGAAACCATAACATTTTCGATGCCAAGGACGATGAAATCCCGGTTTATGGCACTATGGCCTCTCAGTTTAACGATCCGGGCATGAATAACTTGTTTGTGGCCTTAATGGAACAAATAAAGGTTAAAACCGGAACTGATTTCAAAGCCAAAATGGAATTGACTACCGATCAATCCGAAAAGATTTATATCATTCCTCCCGATCGGATCCGGTACCTGGCCGAAATTGCAGAATCGAGCCAGATGTATAATGAGTGGGTAACTAAACAGGCAACCATTGCCCGCAAAATGTATCAGCTCAAAGGTGTAATTGACCTGACTAAGGAGATCAATTCTCCTCTTTTAGAGGGGTGTCCGGAGGACGAGATGTCAAGAAATTTACAGGCAACCTACACCTTTTTCGAAGAACAACTCGATGGCGAATGCAAAAGGTTATTGCGCCAGTGGCCCGATACCAAAAGTGCTTATCAGGAAGAGTTTTTCATTTATAAAGTCCGGGATAAAGAAATTAAACAGCCTTTGTTTTATGAATCACTTTCAAAGCTTCAAATCCCTAAAGTATCATTGCCACGTTATGAAGACTGGGGCGATATTTTAAGGTGGTTGCTCACCGAAAACCTGCCAGGCGAATTTCCTTACGCTGCAGGGGTATTTCCACTTAAGCGCGAAGGCGAAGACCCTACCCGCATGTTTGCAGGCGAAGGTGGTCCCGAACGTACTAATAAGCGTTTCCACTATGTTTCATTAGGTCAACCAGCGCACCGCTTATCTACCGCTTTCGATTCGGTTACCCTTTATGGCGAAGATCCCCATATCCGTCCCGATATTTATGGTAAAATAGGTAACTCCGGTGTAAGTATAGCCACTTTGGATGATGCCAAAAAATTATATTCAGGCTTCGATCTCTGTGCACCTTCTACTTCGGTATCGATGACAATTAATGGACCTGCGCCCATGTTACTGGGCTTTTTCATGAACGCTGCCATCGATCAGCAATGTGAAAAATACATTATCGAAAATGGATTGGAAAAAGAAGTTGAAGCTAAAATTACGGCCATTTATAAAGCCAAAAATGCTGATAAACCAGCTTATAATGGTACTTTGCCGCAAGGAAACGATGGTTTAGGTCTGATGCTTTTGGGCGTAACAGGCGATCAGGTGTTGCCTGCAGATGTGTATGCACAAATAAGGGCTAAAGCTATCAGCTCGGTGCGCGGAACCGTTCAAGCCGATATTTTAAAAGAAGATCAGGCACAAAATACCTGTATTTTTTCTACCGAATTTGCTCTAAGGATGATGGGTGATATTCAGAAATATTTCATTGATGAAAAAGTACGAAACTTCTATTCAGTATCCATTTCAGGTTACCACATTGCCGAGGCTGGGGCCAATCCCATCTCGCAACTGGCTTTTACGTTGAGTAATGGCTTTACCTTTGTTGAGTATTATTTAAGTAGGGGGATGCATATTGATGATTTTGCACCTAACCTCTCTTTCTTTTTCTCTAATGGTATCGATCCTGAATATGCCGTGATTGGTCGTGTGGCACGTAGAATTTGGGCAAAAGCCATTAAAAACAAATATAAAGGGAATGATCGTTCGCAAAAACTGAAATACCACATTCAAACTTCAGGTCGTTCATTACATGCTCAGGAAATTGATTTTAACGATATCCGTACCACTTTACAAGCATTATATGCCATTTACGACAATTGTAATTCGCTTCACACCAATGCTTACGACGAAGCCATTACTACACCTACCGAAGAATCGGTAAGAAGGGCAATGGCCATTCAATTAATCATAAACCGTGAGTTAGGTCTGGCCAAAAATGAAAATCCATTACAAGGGGCTTTTATTATCGAAGAGTTAACTGATTTGGTAGAAGAAGCTGTACTGACAGAATTTAAGCGCATTAACGATCGTGGTGGTGTTTTAGGAGCTATGGAAACCATGTATCAACGTGGAAAAATACAAGAAGAAAGCCTGTACTACGAAACGCTGAAACATACAGGTGAATATCCGATTGTTGGTGTAAATACTTTCTTAAATAAAAATGGCTCACCTACTATTGTTCCCGGCGAAGTGATCAGGGCTACCGAAGAAGAAAAACAGTTTCAGATTTCTACTTTAGAAAAGTTTCAGCAACGCAATAATGATAAAGCTGCCAGTTTATTGAAACAGTTACAAAAATCCGCTGTTGCCGGTGATAATATCTTCGAACAGTTAATGGAAGTATGTAAAATCTGTTCATTAGGGCAAATTAGCAACGCCCTTTACGAAGTTGGCGGACAATACAGGAGAAACATGTAATGAAAAGATTAAGCTTTCTACTCGCATTTTTATTTGCTGCAAATACTTGGGCTGCGACATTACCTCAAACCACATACATTATCGCTTTAGGCATTGCGCAAGATGGTGGCTACCCACACATGGGCTGCCAGAAAAACTGTTGTAAAATGGCCTGGGCAAATCAAAAAATGAGAAAACAGGTTGTTTCGCTTGCCCTGGTCGATCCCGTTAATAAAAAATGGTGGTTGTTCGAAGCTACGCCCGATATTAAACAACAGTTGCAACACTTTAAGTCGCAAACCAATAACGTCTATCCTTACCTGCCCGAAGGCATATTTATTACCCATGCCCATATTGGTCATTATACCGGCTTAATGGAGTTTGGTCGCGAAGTAATGGCTACCAATAGTTTAAAAGTGTACCTATTACCTAAATTAAAAGCCTTTCTGGAGCAAAATGGCCCATGGAGCCAACTTGTTAAGTTAAACAACATCAATATAATTGGACTTACAGCCGATCAACCCATTGTTGTTTCCAATAATACAGTAACCGCATTTACAGTTCCTCACCGTGATGAATTTTCGGAAACTGCTGGCTTTAAAATTATTACACCTACTAAAAAATATCTCTTTATTCCTGATATCGATAAGTGGAGCAAGTGGAATAAAAATATTATAACAGAAGTTAAAAATGTTGATGTAGCCATGGTCGACGCTACCTTTTATAGCAATACCGAACTCGCCAACCGGGCAATTGCCGAAGTACCTCACCCTTTGGTTGCAGAAACAATAGATCTATTTAAAAACGAAACACCTGCAGTAAAGCGTAAAATATATTTTATCCATTTCAATCATACCAACCCACTACTTTGGAGCGCTCAGGCACAACAAGCTTTACAAAATAAAGGCTTTAACCTGGTTAAGCAAGATCAAGTTTTTTATTAACCACAAATAAAAAAACCTGCTGCTATAGGCAACAGGTTTTAAAATATTGTAAAATCAGTGATGCTTATCCCGCAATCCAGCTAAACTTATAATCAATAGTAGGATTTTTCATTCTTTCTGCTACACGCAATAAACGCGAAGGTAAAGCCATAATATAATCACGTGCTTTTTCTCCAGCCTCATTTAAATCGCGCATACCTTCAATTTTCCAGTCAACAATTAACTGCTGCATAATGTCAACATAATCAATTGCTGTGTAAACGCCTAAACGTTGCGCAGCATCAGTAAAATGGCCAAAGGTTTGGCCAATTTTTAAACCAACTTCGCGTAAAAAGTGTGCAGGCATTACAATTTTCTGGCGCATCATATCCTCAAAAGCCAACATCGCTTCATTTGGATCAACCTCAAAAATACGGCTCATAAAATCTTTATAAGCTTTTGCGTGTCTTGCTTCATCAGAAGCAATTACACCACACATTTTTGACAGTAAAGTATCTCCATCTTTTTTGGCTAACGAAGCTACCCTTCTGTGCGAGATATTGGTTGCCATCTCCTGAAAAGAAGTATAAACAAAATTGCGGTATGGATCATGTCCGGTACCAATGTCGAAACCATCAGCAATCAGGTATTGCGTTGAGATTTCCATCTGGCGCATATCTACCCTACCCGATAGGTACAAATATTTATTTAATAAATCACCATGGCGGTTTTCCTCAGCAGTCCAGTGCCTGTTCCACTTCATCCATCCACCATCTTCTTTCATACTTGGTCCTTGCACCATCGCTAACCACGATTCATAAGTAGGCAAAGCCTCTTCAGTAATCGTATCGCCAATTAATACCGCTACAAGATCGTACGAAAGATCTTTTGCATTATCTCTTAGTATTCTTATATCTTGATAAAATGTATCACTTGTAGAATCAGGTAGAAAGTCAGATGGCTGCCAGTTGGTATCGATCGGTTTAAGATAGGTATCCATCATCTCCAGCATATACTGTTCTATATGCACCATCACTTCCCTTCTTTTATCTGCAAAAAAACTCATTATTCGTATTTATATATTTGTTGTAAGCAAAGATAACCAAATATTACTGCAAACCTTGTGATATTAACATATTTAGCACCAAATCAGTTTTAAATCAACTTTAAATTATCAACATCATTTTAATTATCACGTTTTGTTAACAATTTGGTTGCCTCACACAATCTCCGCTTACAGTTCGATTATTTTGTTAAAACGAAATTTTACAGTTCTTTCTGTTAAGTGTTTGTAAACCTTTGATTATTATTAATCTACAACCTTTTAGCAAGAACTCTATCTTATTTGGCTAATTAACGCTTTCATACATACGGTCTTAATGGTATAAAAGCTTAAAGGAAAAATGCTATAAACGAAGAAAACCCTTTAACATTGCTGTTAAAGGGTTTCTTATAAGATTTGGCACCGACCTACTCTCCCACGTGTTACCGCAGTACCATCGGCTCTGGTGGGCTTAACTTCTCTGTTCGGAATGGGAAGAGGTGGACACCACCGATATAGGCACCTAAATTTCTTTAGATAAGCTATCTCGAGCTTAAATGACATATTATTGAAAGAAGTTAGTTTGAAGAACAAACAACAGTCTGTTTGCTTTGAAAGCTTCGGATGATTAGTACTACTCGACTGTGCTGTCACCAGCTTTACATCTGTAGCCTATCAACGTAGTAGTCTGCTACGGTCCTATATGGAATTCTCATCTCGTGGCTAGTTTCGCACTTAGATGCTTTCAGCGCTTATCTATTCCCAGCGTAGCTACTCTGCAATGCCCCTGGCGGAACAACAGATTCACTAGAGGCTAGTCCAACCCGGTCCTCTCGTACTAAGGTCAGCCCCACTCAAAATTCCTACGCCCACAACAGATAGGGACCGAACTGTCTCGCGACGTTCTGAACCCAGCTCGCGTGCCACTTTAATCGGCGAACAGCCGAACCCTTGGGACCTTCTCCAGCCCCAGGATGTGACGAGCCGACATCGAGGTGCCAAACCTCCCCGTCGATATGAGCTCTTGGGGGAGATCAGCCTGTTATCCCCAGCGTACCTTTTATCCTTTGAGCGATGGCCCTTCCATGCAGAACCACCGGATCACTATATCCGTCTTTCGACCCTGATCGACCTGTATGTCTCACAGTCAAGCAAGCTTATGCTATTGCACTCCTCATACGGTTACCAAGCGTATTGAGCTTACCTTTGAAAGCCTCCGTTACCTTTTTGGAGGCGACCACCCCAGTCAAACTACCCATCAAACAATGTCTCCCGCTGAGCGGGATTAGACACCGAATACAGAAAGGGTGGTATTTCAACGTTGGCTCCACGACGCCTAGCGACGCCGCTTCAAAGCCTCCCACCTATCCTACACATCCTGTACCCAATGTCAATGTTAAATTGTAGTGAAGGTGCATGGGGTCTTTCCGTCCCGTTGCGGGTACCCGGCGTCTTCACCGGGACCACAATTTCACCGAGCTCATGGCTGAGACAGCGCCCAGATCGTTACACCATTCGTGCAGGTCGGAACTTACCCGACAAGGAATTTCGCTACCTTAGGACCGTTATAGTTACGGCCGCCGTTTACTGGGGCTTCGATTCAATGCTTCTCCTTGCGGATGACATCCCCTCTTAACCTTCCAGCACCGGGCAGGTGTCAGGCCTTATACTTCATCTTTCGATTTTGCAAAGCCATGTGTTTTTGTTAAACAGTCGCCTGGGCCTTTTCACTGCGGCTTACATTGCTGCAAGCGCCCCTTCTCCCGAAGTTACAGGGCCATTTTGCCGAGTTCCTTAGCCATGATTCACTCGAGCACCTTAGAATCCTCTTCCCGGATACCTGTGTCGGTTTGCGGTACGGGTTTTTATAACCTGAAGCTTAGCGGTTTTTCTTGGAAGTCTGATTACCTGCGCTATCCACTCAGCCGAAGCCTCGCGGTACTATCAGTTTTCAGCACCGTTGGCGGATTTGCCTACCATCGGTATACCTACAACCTTTAACGATCTATTCCGTCAGATCGCGGCAGTGTCACTACTCCGTCCCCACATCGCAGTTATAAAAAGTACTGGAATATTAACCAGTTGTCCATCGAATTTCCCCTTCGGGTTCTCCTTAGGTCCCGACTAACCCTGATCCGATTAGCGTTGATCAGGAAACCTTATCCTTTCGGTGGGCGGGTTTCTCGCCCGCCTTATCGTTACTTATGCCTACATTTGCTTTTCTAGAAGCTCCAGCACCCATTACCAGATACCTTCACTGCCGCTAGAATGCTCCCCTACCGATATATTTCAATCCCATAGCTTCGGTGTACAATTTAATGCCCGTTTATTATCCATGCCCGATCGCTCGACTAGTGAGCTGTTACGCACTCTTTAAATGAATGGCTGCTTCCAAGCCAACATCCTAGCTGTCTGTGCAATCGGACCTCGTTAGTTCAACTTAACTGTAACTTGGGGACCTTAGCTGATGGTCTGGGTTCTTTCCCTCTCGGCGCGTGACCTTAGCACCCCGCGCCTCACTGCCGACTATATTATATAGCATTCGGAGTTTGTCTGGATTTGGTAGGATTTGACTCCCCCGCACCCAATCAGTAGCTCTACCTCTATATAACTCAACGTCGACGCTGTTCCTAAAAACATTTCGGGGAGTACGAGCTATTTCCCAGTTTGATTAGCCTTTCACCCCTACCCACAGATCATCCGGAAACTTTTCAACGTTTATCGGTTCGGTCCTCCAGTACGTGTTACCGCACCTTCAACCTGTCCATGGGTAGATCACAAGGTTTCGCGTCTACCTCCTCTGACTATACGCCCTATTCAGACTCGCTTTCGCTTCGGATCCGTGCCTGAAGCACTTAACCTTGCCAGAGAAGAGTAACTCGTAGGCTCATTATGCAAAAGGCACGCCGTCACGCAACTTGTACGCTCCGACCGCTTGTAAGTACACGGTTTCAGGTTCTATTTCACTCCCCTGTTCGGGGTTCTTTTCACCTTTCCCTCACGGTACTGGTTCACTATCGGTCTCTCAGGAGTATTTAGCCTTACCGGATGGTGCCGGCAAATTCCCACAAGGCGTCTCCGACCTCGCGGTACTCAGGATACTGCTAGGCTAGCATTCTATACGTGTACTGGGCTATCACCATGTATCGCCGGGCTTCCCATCCCGTTCCACTTCTGTTTGCTAATGCCACGTTGCAGTCCTACAACCCCCACTTTGCCGTAACAAAGTAGGTTTGGGCTCTTTCCCTTTCGCTCGCCACTACTCAGGAAATCATTGTTATTTTCTCTTCCTCTGCTTACTTAGATGTTTCAGTTCGGCAGGTTTGCTCATTATATGTGACATGTCTTCAACATGCCGGGTTGCCCCATTCGGAAATCTTCGGATCAATTCCTATTTGCAAATACCCGAAGCTTATCGCAGCTTATCACGTCCTTCATCGCCTCTGAGAGCCAAGGCATCCCCGTGTACTCTTTATTACTTTCTTCTACTCATGCGCCTTTTGCGCCGCATGGTATGCTTTTTTGCTCTTGTTATGATGTCTCATACCCCTCATCTGATTGCTCATTTGAGTGGTGAGCACAAACACAACAGTCGCCTATTGTTGTTTGCTCTTCTTTTTTAACTTCTTCCAATATGTCAAAGAACTTTACTGAGGCTGAAAACCGAAGGTATAAAAGGCTAGGGTGTCATGTGCCCTTCCTTAAGCTTCGTATCAGCTTCGTTAGTAAAAAACTGCGGTCTCGAACCGTTTCCGATGTCCTTCTTTTGTTGTACATCAGTGCCCCATGGCGTTTCTTCTTTTCTTAATTATGTCAATGTAGACCATCAATCCTGACAGTGTCTGTATTTGGTGGAGAATAACGGAGTCGAACCGTTGACCTCCTGCGTGCAAGGCAGGCGCTCTAGCCAGCTGAGCTAATCCCCAAAAGGTTATTTTAATGTAGTCCCGTCCAGATTTGAACTGGAGACCCCTACATTATCAGTGTAGTGCTCTAACCAGGCTGAGCTACGGGACTATGGTTTAAGGCAAGCGCTTCGCAGTATATAGTACCTTACCGCTACTGCTTCCTTTGGCTTACCCCATCTTTAAGTTCCGTTAAGCTTACCTTTATAGTAGCCCACCGTTTTCTTCTGGGTGTTTCTTGTTTCTCTTGTTGTGAAATATCATGTTGCGAAGCGAGTAGGTGACGCTACTCCAGAAAGGAGGTATTCCAGCCGCACCTTCCGGTACGGCTACCTTGTTACGACTTAGCCCCAGTTACCGGTTTTACCCTAGGACGCTCCTTGCGGTTACATACTTTAGGTACCCCCAGCTTCCATGGCTTGACGGGCGGTGTGTACAAGGCCCGGGAACGTATTCACCGCGTCATTGCTGATACGCGATTACTAGCGAATCCAACTTCATGGGGTCGAGTTGCAGACCCCAATCCGAACTGTGAATGGCTTTGTGAGATTCGCATCATATTGCTATGTAGCTGCCCTCTGTACCATCCATTGTAGCACGTGTGTAGCCCCGGACGTAAGGGCCATGATGACTTGACGTCGTCCCCTCCTTCCTCTCTGTTTGCACAGGCAGTCTGTTTAGAGTCCCCATCATTACATGCTGGCAACTAAACATAGGGGTTGCGCTCGTTGCGGGACTTAACCCAACACCTCACGGCACGAGCTGACGACAGCCATGCAGCACCTAGTTTCGTGTGATTGCTCACTGATCTATCTCTAAATCATTCACTAACTTTCAAGCCCGGGTAAGGTTCCTCGCGTATCATCGAATTAAACCACATGCTCCTCCGCTTGTGCGGGCCCCCGTCAATTCCTTTGAGTTTCACCCTTGCGGGCGTACTCCCCAGGTGGAACACTTAACGCTTTCGCTTAGCCGCTGACTGTGTATCGCCAACAGCGAGTGTTCATCGTTTAGGGCGTGGACTACCAGGGTATCTAATCCTGTTTGATCCCCACGCTTTCGTGCCTCAGCGTCAATAAGACCATAGTAAGCTGCCTTCGCAATCGGTGTTCTGAGACATATCTATGCATTTCACCGCTACTTGTCTCATTCCGCCTACCTCTAGTCCATTCAAGCCCATCAGTATCAAGGGCACTGCGATAGTTGAGCTACCGTCTTTCACCCCTGACTTAACAGGCCGCCTACGCACCCTTTAAACCCAATAAATCCGGATAACGCTTGGATCCTCCGTATTACCGCGGCTGCTGGCACGGAGTTAGCCGATCCTTATTCTTCCGGTACATTCAGCTACTTACACGTAAGTAGGTTTATTCCCGGATAAAAGCAGTTTACAACCCATAGGGCAGTCTTCCTGCACGCGGCATGGCTGGTTCAGAGTTGCCTCCATTGACCAATATTCCTTACTGCTGCCTCCCGTAGGAGTCTGGTCCGTGTCTCAGTACCAGTGTGGGGGCCATCCTCTCAGATCCCTAGTCATCGTCGCCTTGGTGGGCCGTTACCCCGCCAACTAGCTAATGACACGCATGCCCATCTTTATCCTATAAATATTTGATCATTGAATAATGCTATCCTGTGATTTTATGCGGTGTTAATCCGGATTTCTCCGGGCTATCCCCTGATAAAGGTAGGTTGCATACGCGTTACGCACCCGTGCGCCACTTTCATAAAGAGCAAGCCCTTTAATCGCGTTCGACTTGCATGTATTAGGCCTGCCGCTAGCGTTCATCCTGAGCCAGGATCAAACTCTCCATTGTAAAATGTTGTTTTGATTCTGACCAGTTTTAACTATTGTTAAAAATAGTCTTCTTTTGTTTTGTCTGTTAGACATCACCTTTAAAATAAAGCTCCTTAATCATGTACTTCGACCAGTACTTCATTAAACCCGCTTTCGCTACATTGACATCTCTTTTAAGAACTTATCGGCATCACCTCGCGGTTGCCTTTCTATATATCTTCAGGGTTTGGTTTCTGCCGGTCTTATTCGTCCCGCTTTCAGTTTTCGCCTGTTTCAATCTTTTTTCGTTTGCTTTCCGCGACATCCGCCGCTCAGCTTTTTTACCCTTCCTTATCGTTGGGAGTGCAAAGGTAGGAATCTTTTTTTAACTTCCAAATAAAATAATTTTTATTTTTTCGTTTTATTTTTTCCTGCTTCCCACTATTTCAAGTGCCGGTTTTATCCAGCTTCCCTCTCCTTCAGGAGCGGGCTGCAAAGGTAACAATCTTTTTCCTTCATGCAAGCTTTATTTTAAAATAAATCTCGCCCCATCCTCACCATTGTACGCTTTTCAACTAATCCCCTCTCCTTCCGAGCGGGTTGCAAAGGTAGGAAAAATTATAACCCGCACAAATCCTTTTATCGATTTTTTATGGAGTTTATGCTAACTTAATGGTTTACAGCAGGAAATAATATTATAAGTAGTGGAATAGTTGGCGCTTTGGCTGACTGGTAAAGGTTTGCAAGCCGCTTTTTAACTACAGAGGGCGCGAAGAAAAGCACAGAGCACGCAAAGCCATCTCCACTATTATAGGCGCTTAGCTCCATGCACTATGCTTTTTTTCATCATTAAGCAGTTAAGGAAATTAAGGTCTGAAGGCGGTTTTTGCTTTTTGCGTGCTATGATGACCTGTCTTGCACCGCCCCAACCACCTAAACCTGGCCGGAGTGAAAAACCCACATCCCGATATTTCAATCGGGAGAGGATTTGAAGCAAAGGACGAGAACATACCTATATAGTAGTACAGGCATTTATTAGTAGTACAGACATTGCTTTTCAAATAAAGGAAAATGAATTATACTATATAAAGCATATATAAAAGCAATACCTGAAAAGAATAAGCTACCGCATTACGAACCACACTATATATATGTTAAAAATTGTTAACTCTTTATTTGTACTGAATTGCTTTGCATAGCTTAGTGGCGAATTGTTTTTATTGATGTTATCGTATTATTAATTATCTTTGCAGAATGTTTAAAGTTAAACACTTAATTATTTTAGTATTTGTTGCCGCTTTGGGTGTGGCGGGTTGTAAAAGTCGTTTCGAGAAATTGAGGGCGAGTAACGACGTAGGTAAAAAATACCAGGAGGCGCTTCGTTTGTATAATAAAAGGGATTACAGTAAAGCATTGGTGCTTTTTGAGGACCTTTCTCAGAAATACCGTGGCCGTGCAGAAGCTGAAGATCTGAACTACTATTATGCTTATACCTTATATAGATTAAGTGATTATACTACAGCCAGATACCAGTTTAAAAGCTTTGCAGATACTTATCCTGCAAGTAAAAATGCTGAAGAGGCAAGGTATATGGGCGCTTATTGCTACTATTTAGAATCGCCGAATTTCTCTTTAGACCAGGAAAACACTTATAAGGCGATTGATGCTTTGCAGCTTTTTATCAACTTATATCCTACCAGCGACCGTGCAGCTGCTGCCGGCAAGTACATTGCCACTTTAAGGGGTAAACTGGAAGATAAGGCTTTTGAAAATGCTAAAATGTATTTAACTACCGGTCCTAGTAATATCGATAATTACAGAGCTGCAGTTATTGCTTTAAAAAATGCGCAAAGAGATTACCCGGATATTAAATATGCCGAGGAAATGGATTTCCTAATGATTAAGGCACAATATTTATATGCTAAAAACAGTTTGGTTTATCGCCAGGAAGACCGTTACAATGAAGCTTTGGCTTTATATACTGAGTTTACCGAAAACCATCCTGAAAGCCAATATACCAAAGATGCCAAACAACTGAAAGATGATGTTGAAGCAGGTATTGTGACTACCAAACAAGAAATTGCCTTGTATAATACTGAACAGGAAAAATACAAGAAAATGCTGATCAGAGCTGGTAAAATAAAAGATACCACTGCTGCAACAAATAAAACGGATATTAAAAACAAGTAATACATGAATACTAACAAACCTGCTGTACCAAACACTACAGTTACCAGAAACGTACACGATTTAGATAAAACTACAGATAACTTATACGAATCTTTAGTTGTAATTGCTAAAAGAGCAAATCAGATTTCGAACAACGTTAAAGAGGAGTTACACGGTAAATTAGCAGAATTTGCATCGAGCAACGATAATTTGGAAGAAATTTTCGAAAACCGCGAGCAAATTGAAATCAGCAAGCATTACGAACGTATGCCTAAGCCTGTTTTAGTTGCTATTGATGAATTTTTGAACGAGAAAATTTATCACAGGAATCCTGCTAAAGAACAAAAGTAAAAGCATTGCGCATAGCGTTTAGAGCAAAGCGTTTTTAGCATTACGCTCTATGCTCCATGCCCTATGTACTCTGCATTATGCTAAAAAATAAAAATATAATCCTTGGCGTTTGCGGCAGCATCGCAGCATATAAATCGGCCTTTCTGGTTCGGTTGCTTGTAAAAGCTGGTGCAAACGTAAAGGTTATCCTTACCCCTGATGGTGCTAATTTCATAACACCACTTACCCTTGCTACGCTTTCTAAAAACCCCGTTTATACCCAGTATTTCGAAGAGGAAACCGGTGTATGGAGCAATCATGTAGAATTGGGCCTATGGGCCGATCTGATCATCATTGCCCCATTAGCGCCAATACCCTGGCCAAACTGGCTACCGGAATTTGCGACAATCTGCTAACTGCAGTTTACCTTTCGGCGAAATGCCCGGTTTATGTTGCCCCGGCAATGGATTTAGACATGTGGAAACACGAAAGCACACAGGCCAACATTGCAAAAATTAACAGCTACGGCAATATCGTAATTGCACCCGGAAGCGGTGAACTGGCCAGCGGTTTATATGGAGAAGGTCGTATGGCAGAGCCTGAAGAAATTATCTCTTTTCTGGATGAGGCGATCAAAAAATCGATGCCACTCTACGGCAAAAAAGTAATGGTAACAGCCGGACCGACTTACGAAGCAATAGATCCTGTTCGTTTTATAGGCAACCATTCCTCAGGTAAAATGGGTTTTGCCCTGGCAGATGAACTGGCCAGACTAGGTGCTGATGTAACTTTAATAGCAGGACCAACAGCTCAAAAATCGAGTCAAACTGTAAAAAGGACAGATATAGTAAGTGCACAACAAATGTACGACGCTTGCTTATTGGTATTCCCTGAAACTGATATTACCGTAATGTGCGCTGCCGTGGCAGACTATAGGCCAAAAACTGTAGTGGCACACAAAATCAAAAAACAAGATAGCAATCTTGTTCTCGAACTCGAAAAAACGGTTGATATACTGGCTACTCTGGGCAAAGCAAAAAACGAAAACCAGATTCTGGTTGGATTTGCTTTAGAAACCAACGATGAAGAAAATTATGCCAAAGGTAAACTGGAAAAGAAAAATCTCGATCTGGTAGTTTTAAATTCTTTAAACGATAAGGGCGCAGGTTTTAAATCAGATACCAATAAAATTACTATTTTTAACAAGGCTTTAGAACGTAGTGTTTTCGACATGAAAGCTAAAGCCGATGTTGCTAAAGATATTTGCTCAGCTATTTTAAAAATTGCAAAATGATAAAAAGGATTTTTTGGATGTTGGTATTCCTAACCGGCTTTGGTAAACTACAGGCGCAAGAATTAAATGCGCGTGTAACTGTACTGGCTCCCCAGGTGTCGAACATTAGCAGACCAACGCTTGATGCCCTTCAAAAAACAATCCGCGATTATTTAAATAATAACAAATTCAGTAACGAAGCTTACAAGCCGCAAGAGCGTATCGACTGTAGTTTCATCATCACCATCAACTCCTGGGATGGTGGATCGGGATATACGGCCGAAGCTCAGATTCAGAGCAGTCGTCCGGTTTTTAACAGTTCGTATAATAGCACCTTGCTGAACATGAGCGATAAAAACTTCGATTTCAATTATCTGGATGGCTCTACCATCGATTTTTCTGATCAGAACTATATTTCTAATATCAGTGCACTCCTCACCTACTATGCCTATACCGTTATCGGTATGGATAAAGACAGTTTTAGCAAAATGGGTGGCACTCCTTTCTATAAAAAAGCACAAAATATCATTAACCTGGCGCAGGCTTCGGGCAATACCGGCTGGAAAGCAGCTGACGGTTTACGCAACCGTTTCTGGTTTAACGAGAATGTGCTAAACCCCATTTTTAGCGAACTACGGAGCTTTATTTATAGTTACCACTTAAGCGGCCTGGATCAGTTAACAGATAACGAAAAAGGTTTGAACCAAATTGTGGCTGCCCTACCTGCCCTGCAACAAATGGATAAACAGAAACTGGGTTCTATCTTCCCTAACGTTTATTTCGCCTCAAAAGCCGAAGAAGTAACCAATGTACTGGCCAAACTGAATGTACAGGAACGTTTAAAAGCCTACAATATGCTGGCAGAAATCGATCCGGCAAACATTGGCAAATATGAAGGGTTAAAGAAAAACTAGCTTAATGGTTAATTGTTTAAATCGGTTAACCGTTTAGTAACACTTTCAACATACTAACCTTTTACCAGGCTCCTAAAGTTAAGCAATTAACCAGTTTAAACAGTTAACCTTCCACCAGATGCAACTTTCTTCCCTCACCTGCGTCTTATAATCAATTAACCCGTTTAAACACTTAACCCGGTACAATAGTTAAATTTTTGTTAAAACATTTTGATCTTACGAATATCTTCGTACATTTGATTACGAAATAATTCGTACAACCTGTAACATATGGCGAATAACAACATCAAACCAACAGAAGGCGAAATGGAAATCCTCCAGGTGCTTTGGCATAAGGGGAATGCAACGGTAAGAGAAGTGCATGAAGCATTGAACAAAAAAGACTCAGGCTACACCACTACCCTAAAGCTAATGCAGATTATGCATGAAAAAGGAATGGTAGAAAGAGATACTAACCAAAAAACACACATCTATAAAGCATTGGCTAGCCAGGATAAAACCGAAAAACAATTGGTAAACAAAATGATCGACAATGTATTTAATGGATCAGCAGCAAGATTGGTAATGCAAGCTTTGGGTAACCACAGCGCAAGTGCAGATGAGATTGATGAAATTAAAAAATATTTAGACAGCCTTAAATAAGGCCGAAAGTTGAGGGTTGAACGGTGTAGGGTATTGCTCCCTAATTGAAATGATTATTCGGGTGTAACCCGTTAAAAAAATTAAAACCACCATTATGGAAACTTTATTACAACAATTCATCAAAGCATTTGGCTGGAGTATTTTAAACTCATTGTGGCAAAGTGCTATTATTTACGGTGTGTTATTTATCGTAATGCTTAGCTTACCTAAACTGGCAGCAAAGCACAAACACAACCTAGCTTTTAGTGCCATCATCTTAATGTTTATTGGTTTTGGCTACAATTTTATTAGTCAGATGATGCTGAGCACCAATAACCAGGCACCTGCAATCAATGCACAAAATATCCAGGTTTATCAATATTTCAACAACCTGCCCCCAGCTTTAGCAGTAAGGCCGAGCAGTATTTCCCAATTGTAGTAGCCTTTTATATCATTGGGATTTTGCTTCAACTCTTTGTAATTGCTAAAGGCTACAATCAGTTAGCTAAACTTAAAAAAGATAGCTTAAGCGCCATTCCCGAAAGCTGGAAAGCAATTTTCGAACAAGTAACAGCGCATCTTAAAATCAAAAAAAGTATCCAGTTCCACTTGTCGGCTATTGTGAATGTGCCCTTGGTTATTGGTTATCTAAAACCAGTTGTATTGTTTCCTTTGGCTTTGGTAAACCAATTGGATAACGATCAGGTAGAAGCGATCCTCATCCACGAACTATC
Organism: Pedobacter sp. HDW13; assembly: GCF_011303555.1. NCBI lineage: Bacteria > Pseudomonadati > Bacteroidota > Sphingobacteriia > Sphingobacteriales > Sphingobacteriaceae > Pedobacter > Pedobacter sp. HDW13. The sequence goes on from NZ_CP049868.1 coordinate 890,314, forward strand.
TCACATCAGAAGAAACGACTTTTTACTAAATCTGATTAAAACAGCCATTGAAACCCTGCTTTTCTACAATCCGTTTGTATGGATGGCAGGCCGATTTATCCATATTGAACGCGAACATGCCTGTGATGATCTGGTACTTAAAATTACCGGAAAACCACTAAACTATGCCCATGCCTTGCTTAAACTAGAACTGCTTAAAGATAAAAACAGTCCTGCTTATGCATTGGCAGCAACTGGCAAGACCCAGAATTTATATCAACGTATTAAAAGAATAACCAACATGAAAACAAATTATTTAAATGCCAAACAACAAATGGCAGCCCTAACGCTTGGTGTAGCCTGCTTGTTTTCTATAGCCTGGATCAATCCGACAGAAAAGAAAAAAGAAACCAAAAAACCAGCCAAACAGGAAATGGTGAGATTTGTTGCCTCAACTCCAACTTTTAACCATACTCTCTGTACCGATACCACTAAAAAACGTAAAATAAAAATTGTTGCGGTTGATGCAAACGGCAATAAAACCGAATACAACTCAGTAAAAGAAATGCCGGATAGTATCCGCAAAGATTTTTACAGGGACGAACTTTTTGGAGGAAGGAATGCTTTCAGAATCCAGATGGATAGTGGCTTTAAATTCAAAGATTCGTTATTCAGGGTTAAAATAGACCGTGAGTTTAATTCGCCTGAAGCACAGGCTAAATGGAAAAAATTTGGGGATGATATAGCTAAACAATATAACACGCCAGAAGCACAAGCCAAATGGAAAAAATTCGGAGAAGATATCGCCAAACAATATAATTCACCAGAAGCACAAGCCAAATGGAAAAAATTTGGAGAGGATATTGCCAAACAATATAACTCGCCTGAAGCGCAAGCCAAATGGAAAAAATTTGGAGAGGATATGCAAAAGAGAATGAACTCACCAGAAGCGCAGGCTAAATGGAAAAAAATGGCTGAAGACATGTCTAAACAATTCAGTTCTCCAGAAGCACAGGCCAAATGGAAGAAAATGGGTGAAGATGTTGCTGCGAAAGTAAACACGCCTGAATTTAGGGCGCAGATCGAAAACATTAAGTTAAGTGCCTTAAATGGTGATCTAGCGAGATTATCAGCCGTCCGCGCCGATTCTCTGGGTCAAAAATACAGAGATGCCCATATCCTATACTTCGAAAACAGCAACAACAAAGTAAAACAAACCGAAGAGTATAAAAAACTGAGAGAAAAGTTTGATAAAGAAGTAAAAGAGCTACAAGAAAAGATAGAAAAAAAGGAGAAGATTGAAAAAAAGGAAAAAGTTGAAGGCGGCAATAAAGGCACTTATGTAATGCCGGCTGTGATGCTTTACAACAACAAGAATTTCACCAGCCCGGTTAAAGCATTAAATACAGAAAATGCCCTGGTAACGTATAAAGACACCAATTTTAAAGTTGCCGACCAGCTGGCATTGAAAACTTTTATCAAAACTGACAATATCAATCTATTGGATAATAATAACATCAATATTGCAATTAAATAAAAGAAGCTAAACCACACAAATTTAATTGAGCAGCGAAGAGATTATTCTTCGCTGTTTTTGTTTTGCATTGAATGTTGAAATATCTTTTTAGTATTTTCGCAAAGCTATGCTTCAAAAACTTTCTATACGTAATTACGCATTAATTGATAGCCTCGATATTGAATTCGATCGTGGTTTAAACATTATAACCGGCGAAACCGGTGCCGGGAAATCCATCATTCTAGGTGCATTATCTTTAATTTTGGGCCAAAGGGCAGAAAGTAAGTACTTTTTTAACCAGGATAAAAAATGTGTGATTGAGGGTAGTTTTGCGCTGGCCGACGAGAACCTGAAAGATTTTTTTGAAGAAAATGATCTCGATTTTTCTAGAGAAAGCCTGTTACGCCGCGAAATTTCGATTGATGGGAAATCGCGCTCATTTATTAATGATACCCCGGTTAACTTATCCATTTTAAAACAGATTGGCGAAAAATTGATCGATATCCATTCGCAACACGCTACACAAGAAATTAACGATACCGATTTTCAGTTATTGATTGTAGATTCACTGGCCAGTCACCAGCCGCTTTTGGATGACTACCGCAGCGGATTTAAAAAATTAAAGCGAGACAATAACCTGTTAAAAAAACTAATCAACGAAGCGAGCGAAGCCAGAAATAAACAGGATTACGAGCAATTTTTGTTTAACGAATTGGAGCAAGCTAAATTACAGGAAGGTGAACAGGAAGAACTGGAACTGGAACTGGAACGCCTAACACATGCAGAAACCATAAAAAGGGCACTGCTTACCGCTTCAGGTTTAATTAACGAAAGCGAACCATCGGCCTTGCAGATTTTAAAAGAAGCGTCGTTACAGTTGCAAGGAATAGAAAAATTTGATCCTGCCATTAATGTATTGTATGAGCGATTGCGTTCGTCGATTATAGAGATTAAAGACATTACCGATGAAGTTGCAACCATTGAAGAAAACACATTGCACAGCGCCGATCGGTTGGAAATCGTAAACCAGAGACTCGATTTATTTTATTCACTTCAGCAGAAACATCGCCTGGCCAATAACACCGAGCTTTTGGCCCTTCAGCAACAACTTGAAAATAACCTGAACCAGCTTTTATCTTCTGATGAACATATCGAAAAACTTCAAAAAGAGATTTCGCAGCTTCAGCAGGAACTGCAGCAAAAAGCTACGCAATTAAGCACCAATAGAAAAAAAGCCATTAAACTGGTTGAAGAACAAACCGGCCTTACCCTCAAAAAAGTAGGCATGCTGAATGCCAGGTTATTTTTAGACCAGAAAGTAGCCGCCGAACTGAATAAAGATGGTTTAGATGAAATCAACTTATTATTTACGGCCAACGCCGGTCAGGCTCCTGCCCCGGTCAGTAAAGTGGCATCAGGAGGTGAATTATCACGGTTAATGCTGGCCATTAAAGCCCTGTTGGCTCAGCATACTTCGCTCCCAACCATTATTTTTGATGAGATTGATACCGGCATTTCGGGCGAAACAGCCTTAAAAGTTGGTGAAGTTATCTCCGACCTGGGCAAAAACATGCAGGTAATTTCCATTACCCACCTGCCACAGATTGCAGCCAAAGGCGAATCGCATTATTTTGTACATAAACACGAAGATAGTGGAAAAACTACCACAGGAATTCGTAAATTGAAGCAGGAAGAGCGCATTGGCATTATTGCCGAAATGTTGAGCGGTAAAAACCCTGGAGCATCGGCTGTTGAAAACGCAAAAGAGCTATTGGCATAATTAGTCATTAACCGTTTAATCCACTGTAAGCCATTAGGTTTTTACAGTAAAAGCTTTCCAGGATTGATTACTGTGCCAGATAGAAAATATCCGACACGAAAAAAATTTTTCATTAAGCATTATTAAAACTAAGCAATTAGTTTATATTTAATCGATGAAATCATTATTAATTCTACTCTCGCTTATTATGGCCGGCACATTGTGTTCTGCGCAAAACTATACCCTTACTGGTGTGGTGAAGGATAAACGTGGAGAAGTATTACCCGGAGCCGGTATTTATGTAAGTGGCTATAAAATTGCCACTTCTTCTGATAATAACGGGGCTTATAAACTTCCGCTAAAGCCAGGAAACTACGATATCCTGGTACAGCTACTGGGTTATAAAGCGCTCAATAAAAATGTAGTGGTTGCCGATAAAGATATAAGGCTCGATCTGCTCCTTGAAGAAAGTGTTACCCAATTGGAAGAAGTAACCATAAAACCAGATCCCAACAGGGCCTATTACATTGCATTATTTAAAGATTTTTTTATTGGTACAACTCCAAATGCAGCACAGTGTAAACTCATTAACCCCAATGTGCTCATTATCGATTATGATAAGGATAATGCTTTGCTTACGGTAAAAAGTAATCAGTTTCTGATTATCGAAAACAAAGCACTCGGCTACCGGATCAAATACTTAGTTAATAATTTCGAATACAGCCGCAAAACCAATATCATTTATTATCAGGGTTATCCTACATATGAAGATTTAAAAGGATCGAAACGTAAAAAAGAAATCTGGGATAAAATGCGTTTAACCGCTTATCTTGGTTCGCCACAGCATTTTTTCAAATCATTGTACCATAAAAAAGCTACTGAAGAAGGGTTTATCATCAATAAACTACAAAGTATTCCGAATCGTGATAAGCCTAAGGATAGCCTGATTAATGCAAACATTAAGCGTTTTACCCAGGCACAAACTTTTACCGGTAACGTCCACCTCACTGTTGGCGATTCGTTAAATTACTGGATCAAGAAGAAAAATTTGCCTAAAGAAATTTCGGTACTGAGCAAAGCACCTGTACTTCAGGATACCCTGGCCCACTTAACACCTGATAGTGCCATTAAAGAAATGAACTTTACCGGTAAGCTTTATGTGGTTTACTCCAAAGAAAGTGAAGACCCTACCTTTACAGGCAAGCTTGGCTTTTCTATTAGCAGACCACCCGACTATTTTGGTTATCAGGTATCAACCATTACGATACAGCAGGCACCGGTTTATTTTTACGAAAACGGAGGTATTTATAACCCACGGTCGATGCTTTTCTCGGGCTATTGGGCATGGGAGAAAATCGCAGACAGTGTACCTATGGATTATTTGCCACCACGACCGTAAAAAAGCCGTGGTTAAGTGTTAAAATTGTTAAAAATATTTTTGCTTTTTAATAAATATTAAGCCTTTTGGTTACATTCGTCTCCATGATTAAAAGCCTTTTAGTGTCGCTAATATTCCTGATCTGGGGCGCTAATGCTATTGCACAAAACACCTACACGATCAGCGGTTTGGTGCGCGATCAGAAAGATGGCTTACCCGGTGCAAGTATTTATTTAAGCGGGTATAAAATTGCCACTGTTGCCGATAACGACGGCCGTTTTAAGCTGACCAACCTCAAACCAGGTAGTTATGATTTGCTGGTGCAGATTGTGGGCTACCTACCTTATTCCAAAAGCGTAATCATATCTGATAAATCGGTGCAAGTTGAGCTTGTTTTAAAAGAAAATGTTGCCCAGCTTGATGAGGTAACTGTTAGGGCCGATCCCAACCGGCAGAAATACATTAACCAGTTTAAAGAGTTCTTTATTGGCAAAACACCGAATGCCCTGCAATGTAAAATTCTGAATCCGCAGGTTTTAAATGTTGATTTCGATATTACCAAAAGTACCTTAACTGTCTCTACCACAGAGTTCCTGATTGTAGAAAATAAAGCGCTGGGCTACCGCCTGAAATATATGCTCGATCGTTTTGAGTATAACTCGCGTACACACATTATTTACTATTCCGGTCACCCGTTTTTTGAAGAGCTAAAAGCCTCTGCTTCGAAAAAGAAGAAATACGTTGCAGCCAGAGAAGTGGCTTATTATGGTTCTTCGCAGCATTTTTTCCGTTCGCTCTATGCCAACAAAGCACAGGAGGAAGGGTTTATTATCAATAAAATGGTTAAGGTACCTAATCCAAACCGTTACCCGGAGTATGTAATTAATACCAATCTGGAGAAGATAAAAGCGGTACCAGAAAAAACAGGTATCAGGCAAACTAAAGGAAAAGTAGATACAGCTTTACTCGCTTTCTGGACCAAACAGAAGGAAATGCCCCGCACCATCGATAAATTTTCTCGGGCTGATGTACTAACTGATACACTTGTACATTATTACAACCAAAACTTAAAGTACCTGAGTTATACCGATGCCCTGCTGATCCAATACACCAAAGAAAAAGAATCCCTGGCTTACTCTAACACTGGTTTCTGGATCTTCAGGCCTTTGGATGTGCCAGAAAATGAAATCTCGGTAGCCAATTTAACGGGTGAAGGTGTTCGTTTCTACGAAAACGGTGGCATTTACGATTCGAGATCGCTCTTATTTGAGGGTTACTGGGCTTACGAAAAAGTAGCCGATATGGTACCTATGGATTATATTCCACTCCCTAAAAAGTAAAACCTGCATTTTTATAATTGTGGAAAAGTAGTGTTCTTCAATAATTAGAATTACTAAAAATATTAGTAATTTTAACTATGATTAGCGGAGAAGAAAAACAGTATTTTAAAGGGCGAGGGCTCAGGTTAATCCACACAATAAATTTTTAAAGGATGTTTATGTAAAGGAACACGATGAAGGGATAGACGATTGGGAGGAAAGCGACCGCAAAACCTCGTTTATTTTTGAGCATTCGAAAACCATTGTGAATAAGGTTGATAGCCCGGATGTAGGCATGGCTTATTCCCTAAACCCTTATCAGGGCTGCGAGCACGGCTGCACCTACTGTTATGCCCGCAACTCGCACCAATACTGGGGTTATAGCGCAGGGATAGAATTTGAACGCAAAATTATTGTAAAGCAGGATGCTCCTACCCTCTTTAAAAATTTTTTAGAGAAAAAAGGCTGGGATGCCACTACCATTTCACTCTCAGGCAATACCGACTGCTATCAGCCTGCCGAAAGAAAATTTAAGCTTACCCGGCAGTTGCTCGAAATTGCCCTGGCTTATAAACAGCCCATTGGCATGATCACCAAAAACTCGTTAATCTTACGTGATAAGGATATTTTGCAGGAAATGGCTAAGCTGAACCTTTGCATGGTTTATGTTTCCATTAACAGTTTAAACGAAGACTTAAGGCAGGTAATGGAACCCCGTACCACCACTGCCAAGCAAAGGTTAAGGGTTGTTGAAGAATTGAGCCAGGCGGGCATCCCTATGGGGGTTATGGTTGCACCGCTCGTACCCGGATTAAGCGATCATGAAATTCCAAAAATATTAAAAGCCGTTGCCAATGCTGGTGCCATAAAAGCAGGCTATACCGTGGTGCGGTTAAATGGTGCCATTGCGCAGATATTTGAAGACTGGCTCCGTAAAAATTTCCCTGATCGTTTTGATAAAGTTTGGCACATGATACAAAGCTGCCATGGTGGAAATGTAAACGACAGCAGATTTGGAGATAGAATGCGGGGGGATGGTAATATTTCTCAAATGATCAGAGACAATTTCAGGCTGCACTGCCGTTTAAATGGCTTAAATGTTAAAGATATTATTCTAAACCACAACCTTTTTAAAATCCCAAGCGATCAGATCAGTTTGTTTTAATCGAAATATTAACCGGTTAAATTCATAATTTGCTATAATTTTGTGCCATGAATATTGCATTAGTTACCTATCTGGATAAAGGCGCTTACGATAGCGCCACTGTTGAAAGCGAAGATGATAAACTCTTAAATTTTTTAAAGGAGAAAGGATTGCACATTGAAAAAGTTATCTGGAATGATCCTGAAATTAACTGGCAAGATTATAATTTAGCCATTCTAAAGTCTCCCTGGGATTATTTTGACCTCATAACCGATTTTTACCATTGGCTTGAAAAATTAGCACATTTAAATGTAAGGTTGCTTAACCCAATTGGGTTGGTAAAATGGAATTCAAATAAATTATACCTGCAGGAAATTGAAGCGGCTGGTTTAAAAATTACTCCCAGTACCTTCATTCACAAGCAGGAAAGTGTTAAACTGAACGATTTTTTCGGGAAATTTGGGGTAGATAAACTGATTGTAAAACCCTGTGTAAGCGGCGGGGCTAAAAATACTTTCAAGGTTACAGCTGATAATGTGGATGTAGTAAACCAAAAGCTAAATGAGCTGTTGCAGGAAGAAGACTTTATTGTACAACCCTTTTTGCCCGAAATTCTCGAAAATGGAGAATGGTCTTTTATTTTCTTTAATGGGGTATACAGCCATTCCTTGATTAAACAGGCAAAACCTGGCGATTTTAGGGTTCAGCCTGCCCATGGCGGTTCAGTTCATCCGCAAAGCCCTGATAAAAATCAAATTGCCATAGCACAACAATACATAGATTTATTTGCAAAAAACTGTCTCTATGCACGCGTTGATGGCACTTTTGTAAAGGGCGAATTTTTACTGATGGAACTGGAACTTATTGAGCCATTTCTATTTTTGAATACCGACCCTCAAAATTACGAACGCTATTATCAGGCCTTGAAGGAGTTAATGTGAAGATAATCGTCATTTCGAGCGGAGTGCAGCGGAGTCGAGAACCACGCAGTGCTCAGCGAAGCTAAATCTAACTTGAAAAGATTTCTCCCCACCTGTACGGGCAGGCGTTGCGCTACTGGTGAAAACCGGCTTGCTTCGCTCGAAATGACAACTAATAATTATTTAGAAGCAAAAACCTGAGCCCAATAATTATCCGTTCTGGCAGCCCCCATTTCTTTAAAAGATGCTGTCATAATGTTTTTGCAATGGCTTTCGCTTGCAATCCATTCATTAAAAACCTGCACTTCTGTAGTTTGCCCAGATGCTAAATTTTCGCCTACGGTTGTCCAGTTATAACCTGTTGCGCTAACGCGTGTGCCAACCGTTTCGCCATTTGCAGAGGTGTGCACCAAGCTTTTAATAGAAGCAGTGTATTTACTCTGATAAAGAGCCGCTGAAGATAAATTTACATTCCAGGTTAGTGCCCCAACCGACGGCATTTTAGTAGTACCGCAATTACAACCAGCAGAACGGATATCGTTAACCAACTTTAAAAGCGCATCGTTATTGATATTGGTGGTGGTTGAGACTTCTATTTTTAATGTTGTAGGCATCTCTGTAGTGGTAGAGTCTGTTCCTTTTTTACATGACATGAGAGCACAGCATAACGCTAAGCACATTAATTTAGGGACGATAGATTTCATGACTATGGTTTGTTTAGCGAAAGATACATTGATTTTTTAAAAAATAATCCTCCACCATAATCTTTTTCATACTCCATAAACAACTAACAGACATCCACAGGGTATTTTAAACAAAAAACTCCCGATTTCCATCGGGAGTTTTGAGTTATTTAGCAGATGAATCTTCTTCTGCTGATTGTTCTTTCTTCTTTTCGCCTTTTTTGTGATTTACCGAAATCAGATCTGTTGTTTTATCATAATCAATTTCTAAAACATCTCCTTCGGTTAATTCGCCTTTAAGGATTTCTTCTGCGATCGGATCTTCAAGGTATTTCTGGATAGCCCTTTTTAAAGGACGGGCACCAAAATTACTATCAAAACCTTTCTCAGCAATGTATTCTTTTGCATTTTCGGTTAAAGCAATATCATAACCTAAAGTATGTACACGACCGAATAAAGCTTTTAATTCGATATCGATAATTTTGAAGATTTCTTCTTTACCTAAGCTATTGAATACAACCACATCATCAACGCGGTTTAAAAACTCTGGTGCAAAAGCGCGTTTTAAAGCACTTTCAATTACACCGCGGCTGTGCGATTCGGCCTGATTGTTTTTTGCCGAAGTAGAGAAACCAACCCCCTGACCGAAATCTTTCAACTGGCGTGCGCCAATGTTAGAAGTCATGATGATGATCGTATTTCTAAAATCAACTTTACGGCCTAAGCTATCGGTTAATTGTCCTTCGTCTAAAACCTGCAATAAGATATTGAATACATCAGGATGTGCTTTTTCAATCTCATCCAATAAGATTACCGCATAAGGTTTTCTTCTAACTTTTTCAGTTAACTGTCCACCTTCTTCATAACCTACATATCCCGGAGGCGCTCCTACTAAACGCGATACTGCAAATTTCTCCATGTACTCGCTCATGTCAATCTGAATCAGCGAATCGTCGCTATCAAACATGAAACGGGCCAGTTCTTTTGCCAATTCTGTTTTACCTACACCAGTTGGACCTAAGAAAATAAACGAACCAATTGGTTTTTTAGGATCTTTTAATCCGGCTCTTGTACGTTGGATGGCTTTGGTTAATTTCTTAATCGCATCATCTTGGCCGATAATTTTCTCGGCCACTTTGTCGTACATATTCAATAGCTTTTGGCTATCGGTTTGGCCAACACGTTGCACCGGAATACCTGTCATCATGGCTACCACCTCTGCTACATTATCTTCTGATACTTCGTAACGTTTGGTTTTGGTTTCAGCTTCCCACTCTGCTTTGGCTTTATCTAATTCTTCAATTAAATTTTTCTCTGTATCGCGGAGCTTCGCAGCTTCTTCGTATTTCTGACTGCGAACAACCTTGTTTTTCTCTAACTTGATATCTTCAATTTTAGCTTCGATATCAATAATGTTTTGAGGAACATGGATGTTGGTTAAGTGAACTCTCGATCCTGCCTCATCCAAAGCATCAATAGCTTTATCAGGCAAGAAACGGTCAGAAATATAACGCGATGTTAAAGTAACACAGGCCTGAATTGCCTCGTCTGTATAAGTTACACCGTGATGCTCTTCATACTTATCTTTAATACGGGTTAAAATCTCTACAGTTTCATCAGGAGTTGCTGGCTCAACCATCACTTTTTGGAAACGACGGTCTAAAGCACCATCTTTTTCAATGTACTGACGGTACTCATCTAAAGTAGTGGCACCAATACATTGAATTTCACCCCTGGCCAAAGCTGGTTTAAACATGTTTGAAGCATCAAGCGAACCCGATGCACCTCCTGCGCCAACAATGGTATGAATCTCATCAATAAATAAAATTACATCAGTAGATTTTTCAAGCTCGTTCATCACGGCTTTCATACGCTCTTCGAACTGACCACGGTATTTTGTACCGGCCACCAGCGAAGCTAAATCTAAAGTAACTACACGTTTGCCAAATAGCACACGCGAAACTTTACGTTGTACAATACGTAAGGCCAAACCTTCTGCAATTGCCGATTTACCAACGCCCGGTTCTCCAATCAAAATCGGGTTGTTCTTTTTTCTACGAGATAAAATCTGTGATACGCGTTCAATTTCTTTCTCGCGGCCAACAATCGGGTCTAAGCGACCTTCTTCTGCTGCCTTGGTTAAATCTCGACCGAAATTATCTAAAACCGGAGTTTTCGATTTTATATCTGAAACCTTTTTAGGTGTACTAAAGCTTTCTTCTTCGCGATAATCATCATCACCACCTGTAGAGGCACTGTTCGAAATATCGTCTCTGAATCCGTTCTTATTTACTTCTACCTCTTGTTTAAAAACATCATAAGTAACGCCATACTGTAACAAGATTTGTGAGGCAATGTTATCATCATCTCTCAAAACCGATAGCAATAAATGTTCGGTGCCAATTAAATCGCTTTTAAATATTTTAGCTTCTAAGTAAGTAATCTTTAAAACTTTTTCGGCCTGTTTCGTCAACGGAATATTGCCTAAGTTTACTGTAACACTCGATGTACCGCGAACGGCATCTTCAATTGAGCGGCGCAATTTACCAGTATCAACTCCTAACGATCGTAAAATTTTTATTGCCATACCATCGCCTTCGCGGATGAGGCCTAATAATAAATGCTCGGTTCCGATGTAATCGTGCCCTAAGCGGAGCGCTTCCTCCCTACTAAAAGAGATTACATCTTTAACCTGTGGTGAAAATTTTGCTTCCATAATACCTTTCTTAACAGCTACGTCCCTAAACTATAAAATAAATTATAAAAAGAGTAGGTGCTGTTTTCTTTATTTTATCAACAATTGCGCCATACGGGTGGATAAAGCGGCCTTTAAACGCCTGAAAGGCTTAAAATCAATGTAAGAATGTCGTTTCGATAAATATTATTTTATTTGTATTTATCTACGTAATAAGTGCAATAAAGGTTTTAAAGCGGGTTTTGCCAAAAACATACGCTAAAAATAATTTTATTGTCGGTTTATTGTAAGTATTTTTCCTCACTTAAAAACTGACAAAATGTATCTATTTATATAGGCAATTTACAAGTTTTGACAGAAAATTAAAAGTATCATGCCATCATTTAACATTTTCATTAGATAAAAATCAACAAGCTAATGCTGCCATTGTATTGTTGCGTTAATTACTATACGGCAATAACCTTAATTAGGTTGTTTTTGTTTTCAGAAAACAGGGCCAAAACTTAAGCGTACCATTAAGTAAAAAAGCCTTTCAATCCTGAAAAGCTTTTTAAATTTACTAACGTTTACGGTATCTACTAAGAATTAATCCGTGTTTTAAAAGTAAAACATTTATTCATCAAGTTATCAATCAGCTGGTATTATGAAAATTTGCTGATAATTAAATTAAAACGAAGTTAGAAACTGGTTCATCAACCTTAAATTCATACAAATTTAGCCTGGTCCAAACACTCCTGCTATTCTTCTTTAGGATAGCGTACCGTAATTTCTTGCTGCTGAAAAGGAATACTGATATCATTAGCTTTGAAAGCCTCGTTAATGGCAACAATAAGATCGCTTTTAGTTGAATTTGCCTGACCAATGTGCTTAGTCCAAAAATAAATTCTAATATCAATGGCACTACTGGCAAACTGTTCAAACTGCACCAGCGGCCCCGGGTTTTTGGCAATGCGCTCTTCGTCTCCCAATACCTGCATTAAAACCTTTCTGGTTTTTTCAAGATCAGTTTGATAGGCAACGCCAACAATTATGGATACCCGTTTACGGTTTCCGCCCAACGACCAGTTGATAAGGTGTGCGTTTAGCAAATCGCCATTGGGCATTACCACGTCGGCACCATCCCAGGTCGAAATTACACTACTTCTAAACCCAATCGATTTCATGGTGCCACCCTGGCCGTCAACATCCACAATATCGCCAACATTTACCGGTTTTTCGAAGGCAATAATTAACCCGCTCACCAGATTGTTTACCAAAGTCTGTAAACCAAAACCAATACCCACACCCAAGGCGCCCAGGATAATCGTAATCCGATCTACCGGTATACCTGCAGCTGCAATGGCCAAAAACAGGCCAATGGCCAGAATGGCAATACGAACCAAAAGCAACCAGCTGCCTATGCCATAGTTTTTTTGATCGTCTTTATGCTCTAAATGTTTATCGGTAGCAAAAAACGATACGACCTTCGAAACAATTAATGAGATTACGATAATTACGATAAACAATAAAACCGTATTGATACTAAAAGTATAATCGCCTATGGTTCTATCATTGCTAAAGAACTCTTTTAATGGTTTCGAGAAATAGTTATAGGCTGGAAAATTACGACCGAAAAGTACCAGCCAGCCTGCTACAAGCAATCCATAAAACAATAGCGGTGCCCGTTTACCTACTTTAGAAAAATTGAGATAAAACAGCTTTTTATCTTGCCCCGAGTAGATGTTGAAAGCTAAAAACAGTCCTTCGTTAATTAGCCTAACCGTCCAGAGGAAAAGTATTGCTACCACCACATTTAGGTAACCGCTTATAAAAAGTGTTTTAGCCAGATTATACCTGCCCAATATATTCGAAAGCATCGAGAATGCCTCTAACACTACCATAAAACCAATCGAATATACAATCCATTTCTCTCTTAGCGTATCCCTTTTACCCCTTAACAAAGTAAACAAACCAAAAATTACTCCGGCACAAGAAATAATCAAAATCTGCCACCTTTCTGTTCGTGAGGCCTGCAATACCAGATTATCAACCGCAGCGAGCATAAAAAGTATAACCATGGTTATCCACACATTCATCCAGTACTTATTGATGAACTTTCTGAAAATGATACTTAAGGACAGACAGGAAGTTATCCAGAATATGACATTGAGAATAAAGGGTGGTGACCTGAAAATGAACTGAAATATGCTGGTAACAATTAGCAATGCCGATAAAAACGGATACCTGATTACCAGTTGACCGTCCATATCCGGGCGCAACAAATTCGATTCGATATAAATACTTTTAAGTGATTTAAGATAAGTGCACGATAAAAAAACCAGCAGCATCAGTGTCAGTAATTTTCCATAATTATTTTCGGCATAAAAGCCTAGGGTCATTACCCCTTTGACCCAGGAGTGGGTCAGTATTTCGCCAAACGGTCGATAATGTCCTTCCGGTCCTAAAATATTACCAAATTCACGTTTAAAACTATTGCCTGCCATTTCTTCCTGATAGGCTGCTATTTCTTCTAAATGGTTTTGTAATTTAAAAACGGTAACATTTACCTGCGCTAATAAATTTTGAATATTGGCATTCGCAATTTTAAGCATACTATCAACCGGCTTAATCTCTTTAGCTACAAGCACAACCTTCTGCAGGTATTTCATTAATGAAACCGAATCTTGCGGAAACTTAAAAAGCGCAGGTTCGCTCGACAAAGAATCCAGCTGATAACGAAAATTATTGAGTTGTTGCTGACTGGCATCCAAGCTGAGTTTTCGGGCACTCGCTTTATTAAGCAGTTCGGTTAATATTTTGGAAGTTGCCGTTAGGTTGCGAAAAGTTTGTGATGTACCCTTATTTATAAACACCCCATCACTCGCCCGCGCAAAATCATCATCTATCTCTCTCAATTGGGTTTTTATTCCCGGCGTATCTAAACCGTTGTTCAGGTAGTTTTTGGCCTTTTGTATGGCTTTCCTGGCTTGTTCAAATATCCTAATCTGATCGATTGTTGCTTTATCTGCTGCTAATTCAGCCTTGCTTTTTTTAGCCGAACTTTTGGCAAAATCCTGCATCCGCTCTACAAAGCTCCGTTTCAAACTATCAGCAGGCTTAAGGATATTTACGCTATCCTTATTTTGTGCCCGGGCCATGTTTAAGACAAACGGTAACATAAATAAGAGAAGCAACAGTTTTTTGATTTTCATAAGCGGCGTAATTAATACCAATAATACAAAATTATATCAATTAGTTTTAAGTACCTGCATTTTGAAATTTCACTACAGAATTGACTTGATTTTCATCACAACCCCTAAAAATTCAGGCATGTTATAATTATATTTGGGTCATAAACCTATTAACATGAAAAAAATACATTTATTTATTTTAGCGATATTGCTCTCGTTCAATGTTCTTGCACAAACTAAAACTACCAGGGTAGACATTATTCAAAAAACCAACGGAGAAGAAATGAAAGGAAAAGTAACCCGGATTACCGATACTGACATTTCTTTTGTTTATGCTGGCGAAACCCTCGAGTATTCAATCAAAAAATCTGACATCCAGAAAGTAACCTATGCCAGTGGCCGTACCGAAGTTTTTAGCCAGGCCAGTCTTCCGGCGCAAGACCGCCAAAAAGATCAGGTAACCATGAGCGCAACACCTGCCGATCATCATAACAAAATTGCCATTTTGCCTTTTACATTTCTAATGGATAACCAGCCTGGTGCCGATGAAGTGGGCTATAAAGCACAGGACGATACGTACAGCATCCTGTCTCAACATTCCGCAGGTTACACCATATTAGATCCGCGCACTACCAATGCTAAATTAATACAGGCGGGCATTACCAAAGAAAAAATCAGGGGGTTTTCGATGAAAGATATTTGCGATGCCTTAGGAGTAGAATATATTATTGATGGCAGCATTACCCAAAATAAAGGTTACCAAACCAGTTCTACCAGTGATAATTCCAATACCAAAATCAAAAGAAACGACAATGATAAAATTAGGGGTGGCTCAACTTCGAGTTCGAGTTATAGCAGTGCGGCGCAGCGCTATGATGTAAGTGTTGGCCTTCACATTTATATGGATAACAATGCCAGTATTTACAACCAAAACCACAAAGCATTTTTCTCTAATACCGATGGTTCGTACAGCAGCCCTTTAGAATACCTGCTAAAACGTTGTCCTTTATACCGCAAATAAAAACACTAAAATATTGCCTTTTAAGGCGAATTTCTAACTTATTAAAAACAGGGTTTCCACGTACCGCGGGAACCCTGTTTTTCTTTTAATACTACTTTATTAAGTTTACCAATAAAGCCCTTTGGAATAGCCTTGTTGTTTCTATCTTTGTAGCGATTTGATCCTAAGCCATTGAAAATGGCAAAGCTGGTCTTAAATCTAAATAACCTCTTTTTATAAAATACAAAGTTTAAACATTATTAAAATCATATAAATACTATGTCAGACGAGAAAATCATTTTTTCAATGGCGGGTGTAAATAAAATTTACCCTCCACAAAAACAGGTTTTAAAAAATATTTATCTTTCTTTCTTTTACGGCGCCAAAATTGGTGTAATTGGTTTAAACGGTTCTGGTAAATCGTCACTTTTAAAAATCATTGCTGGTTTAGATAAATCATACCAGGGTGAAGTTGTTTTCTCGCCAGGTTATTCGGTAGGTTATTTAGCTCAAGAGCCAATTCTTGATCCCGAAAAAACCGTTCGCGAAGTGGTAGAGGAAGGTGTTGCAGAAGTTACTGCTATTTTAAAAGAATACGAAGAAGTAAACGAAGCCTTTGGTTTGGAAGAAAATTATTCTGATCCGGACGCGATGGATAAACTGATGGCCAGACAAGGCCAGCTTCAGGACAAAATCGATGCTTTAGGTGCCTGGGAAATTGATTCGAAATTAGAAAGGGCCATGGATGCTTTGCGCTGCCCTGATCCAGATACTAAAATTGGTGTGCTATCAGGTGGTGAACGCCGTCGTGTGGCCATGTGCCGCTTGCTGTTGCAACACCCTGATGTATTGTTATTGGATGAGCCTACCAACCACTTGGACGCTGAAAGTATCGATTGGTTAGAACAGTTCTTACAAAATTACGAAGGAACCGTTATTGCGGTTACCCACGACAGGTACTTCCTGGATAATGTGGCCGGATGGATTTTAGAGTTAGATCGTGGTGAAGGTATTCCTTGGAAAGGAAATTACAGCAGCTGGTTAGACCAGAAAGCGAAACGTTTGGCCCAGGAAGAGAAAACCGAAAGCAAACGCCAGAAAACACTAGAACGCGAGCTGGAGTGGGTACGTATGGCACCAAAAGCACGTCACGCCAAATCAAAAGCACGTATTGCCAACTACGATAAACTAGCATCAGAAGATGGCAGAGAAAGAGAAGATAAACTGGAGCTTTTCATCCCTGCCGGACCGCGTTTGGGTAATGTAGTAATCGAAGCGACCAATGTAACCAAAGCTTATGGTGATAAAGTGCTTTTCGATAACCTGAATTTTTCGCTTCCGCCAGCAGGTATTGTAGGCATTATTGGTCCGAACGGCGCCGGTAAAACCACTTTATTCCGTTTAATTACCGGGCAGGAAGAAGCCGATGCCGGTACTTTCCGTGTGGGCGAAACGGTTGAACTGGGTTATGTAGATCAGATGCACAACGATTTAGATGCCGATAAAACTGTTTATGAGAACATTACCGATGGTTTAGATAACATTCAATTGGGTAACAAAGCAGTTAATGGACGTGCCTATGTTTCCAAATTCAATTTCAATGGTGGCGATCAACAGAAAAAAGTAGGTATTTTATCAGGTGGAGAGCGTAACCGTGTCCATTTAGCCATTACCCTTAAAAAAGGTGCTAACGTACTTTTACTAGATGAGCCTACCAACGATATCGATGTAAATACTTTGCGCGCCCTCGAAGAAGCTTTAGAAAACTTTGGCGGCTGTGCGGTAGTAATCAGTCACGACAGGTGGTTCTTAGACCGGATTTGTACGCATATTCTGGCATTTGAAGGCAACTCGGAAGTGTATTTCTTTGAAGGTAACTACTCTGACTATGAGGAAAACCGCAAAAAACGTTTGGGTGATGTTACACCAAAACGCATCAGATATAAAAAATTAAATTAAAGCAAAAGTCCCGATCAAAATCGGGACTTTTTTTGTTTGAGAAACTGGCGTTAATAAAAAATTTTCCGAAGAAGTCAAGTTTTAAAACTTGACTTCTTTATAGCCATTACATAGATGCTGTAAATGGAGCCAGTCTTTGAGCTTCTTTCGCTTTTCGTTTTCCTCTGAAAAAGAAATACAGGTTAATAAACAGCATGATGCCAAGGTAAATAGCAAAGCCCCCAATTTTAGAACTTAGCGCTTCGATTAAATTGCGGTAATCGTTTTCGTAGATTGTAATTTTCATAATTAAAAGTGCAAAACCGATATTCAGCAGGTAAAAACCTGTTTCAAAAAGTTTATTGGTTGCAAAAGCTATTTCTTCGCGGCCTTTAAAAATATCGAGCATGTACACTTTACTATTTTTAAACAGCGTTTTTGAAACATAAAAAGTTAAGAAAAGTACAACAGGTAAATAAACTGCGTAGCCGATTAAAATTTTTGTCGTTTCCATAATCCGGATTTTTAGATTGTTATTTAATTAATTTATGAATGGTATTGGTGAGCAAAAAGATATTTAAGTAATGAAGCACCGAGAGGATGCAAATGATAGTCGCCACTTTTATGGACATAATTTCAATAAGCTGTAACGATGAGGTGATGGTCTCCCAGCCAATCAGTGTCATACTGCAGTAGCCAATATTTACCAGATAATAAGCCACCAGTAATGATTTATTAATTTGCTGGCAGAGCTCCAGATGATCTGGTATCAGTTCGGCTACGAAAACATTGCCGTTACGGTAGCAGATTTTTCCCACCACCACAATGATGAATACGATAATCGAAATAAAAATGCTGTATCCTAATATATTGTAATCCATAATGAGCAGATTTGACACCAACAATAAATTAAACTTTCAGGAAAAACTGAAAATATAGATCAAAAAATTTAGGGGTACTTCCCCTATCTGTTTCAACCGCTTTTCTTTCTCGCTTTTGATGACTCAAACATAAATCAATATTACTGAAATTTCAAATATTATTGAAAGTTTATTTCAAAAATATTTATCAGGTTGCCACGGAGGCTCAGATTAACATCGCATGTTTCGTTTCCCCAGTAAAACTAATGCCGACTCTTAAATGCTCTTTTAATCGCCGCTTCGGTTACGGTTTCCATTATTTTATAACCCGCCAAATTGGGATGCACCCCATCAACCGTTAACTCAGCCCTTTGGCCATTACGTTCGTCAACCAACGGTGTCCAGTAATCTAATACGGTAAAATGTTTTTGTTTGGCATAAGCCACAATCAGCTCATTTAGTGCCATAATTTCTTCGGCAGCATGTACGCTTTTATTCCATGGATACTGGTAAACCGGAAGGTATTTGCAAAGGATAACTTTAATGCGGTGTAATTTGGCTAGCTCGGCCATGGTTTTAATGTTATCCATTATCTTTTGGTTGGTAACATGGCCGGTATTACCAGCAATATCATTGCTTCCTGCTAAAATAATTACAGCTTTTGGCTTAAGGTTAATCACATCCTGCCTAAACCGGATTAATAGCTGTGGCGAAATCTGTCCGCTAATACCCCTGTCCAGGTAAGGCTTATCGTTAAAATACCCCGGATCTTTTTGTTTCCAGAATTCAAAAATCGAACTCCCTAAAAACACAACTCTTTTTTCCTTCCGCTTTCGGGCGGCAAAAGCGCGTTTTCTTTCTCATACTTGGTAAGGGCAGCCCAATCATCGGCAAAATTTTCTTTTTTCGGTTTAGTTTTTAACGAATCGGCATCAACACTTTGCGCTGATAAGCCGCCTGTGGTAATCACTAAAAGGAAAAATAGGATATAGCTCTTCATAAGGCTTAGGACTGTTTAAAAGAAGCGCTAAACTAAAATTTAATTTCAGCTTTAGTTCAATTCGCTTGTATTAAAATTGTTAACCCTGCTCCTGATTCTTTTATCGCCAAATTTGCTGATGCTATAAGTAAGAGTGGCTTGTACAAACCTGCTAATGAACCGCGTTCTGTTCTCGGAGATGGAATTGTTGGTAATACTGGTTTGGAAAAGTGCCCCCTGGTTAAAAAGATCGTTCGCCTGAACTGCAAAACCAAGCCTGTTATCTTTTAAGAAATTGGCATTCATGCCCATATTTACCAAAAGCGGATTGCCGGCATTTAAATTATAGCCGAAATTAAGGCTTTTAGAGGCTGAGGCGTTCAACCTGAAACGCTTGTTCGGAATCCAGCTTGCACCACCATTTAAGGCCAAAACCTGTACATTTTTAATGTTCTGGTTCAAAATAGAATAGGTGTTCGAACTAAAACTGTACGATACACTGCTGTTTACCGAAAATTTCTTCTCGTTAAGGCTAAACCTGAACGCATTGGAGAGGTTTATTCCGCTGCTCCTGTTTAATACATTATCGGTATAAAAAACATTGTGACTGTAAGCTACATTCCCATTTAAAGACAATGAAAGTTTATTGGTCATTAGGCGTTTGTTTAGCGAGTAATTGCCGCCAACATTATAAATGCCATTTACATTTTCGTAGGTAGTTTGCTGTTTTAAACTATTCAGTGTATCTCTTAAAAAAATGGTATTGCTCACCACGCTGTTAAATGCAAATGAACCCGATAAACCCGCCATAATGCTCCAGCCAGATTTAGCACCAAACTGGTTATAGCTGAGATCGGCCGAGTGGCTTGTAGTGGCCTTCAAATCAGGATTTCCAATAATGAGGTTTTGCACATCGTTATTGTTGCGGATGGGCTGAAGCTTATTAAAATCTGGCGAACTGGTATAGCCATTATAACCAAAACTTAAGCTCCTGTTTTCTTTAATCTGGTAGCTGAGGTTACCGGAAGGCGAAAAATTTAACTGATAATTGCGCAGTTGCTCTCCTGTATTCTGGTATTTACCGATAATAATGCTGGGCGAAAAATTTAACCCGAAATTATAACTGATCTTTTTCGCATTTGTATTAAACCCAATGCTAATGTTCTGGTTAATAAAATTCGAAACGTAATTCTGTCCCAGCGAATCGACCAGAAAGCTGGCTCCAAATTTATCGGTAACGGTAGTATTTTGGGTATTCTGGCTCCTGCTTACCGAAAAGCGGTACGATAAATTGATAAAACTATACCCTGTACTATCGTTAGCCCGCTTTAATGAATTGGAAAACTGAATGTTCCCTCCTACATTGGAACTACGGGTATCGTTTTCAACAAGGCGGTTTAACAGCGAATCTTTAACCAGTACATTGGTTGTTTCGTTGTAATAACGAATAATATCGTTAATACTGCTGTTTGATTTGACCTCATTAGTACTAAAATTAAAACCCATTGATAACGACCGCCTGTTGTTCGATAAGCGCCGCGACCAGTTAATATTACCACCTATATTTGGGCTATTGTTTCTCGAACCGGAGTTAGAAATAAGGTCTTGCCTGATAATCCCTGTTTTATCGGAAGTTGAAAAAGCATTGTTTTTACTGCTGCCCAACGATCCCGAAAGCGCTGCATTGAAATAGTTCTTTTTAGTAGCCCCGTTTAGTCCAAGGTTTATGTTGTTGTTAAGTGAGCTGCTATTATTGGCGCTCTCCCGTAAATCATAAATGGTTCCTTGCGGATTAAATGTTTCGAGATAGGTACTCTGAATAGAATTATTGCGGTTATTGTTAAAATTGTAATTGGCGTTAACACTAAACTCCTTAGAAATTTTATCTCTGATGTTTCCGTTTAAGCCGGTATTATGTAGCTTGCTAAACTCATTATCGGTTAATCCGTAGCGACCACCAAAACCAATTTGCTTTGTTTTTTTCCAGATACTTCCTGTTGTTCCCAGGTTATGTGCATTATTGGTGGCTGATGATGCATTTACTCCGCCAAAAACACCTTTGTCCATCCCGGGTTTGGTAACCAGGTTTAACATTTTTTGAGGGGTACCCACTTTTATACCTGTAAAATTGGCTTCATCGCCATAATCGTCTATTACCTGCAGCTTGGCAATAATATCAGCTGGTAACTGCCTGATGTAATCTTCTACATTACTGGTAAAAAAATCCTCGCCATTTACCCGCAGTTTGGTCATTTTTTTGCCCATAGCGGTAACGGCACCTTTTTCATCAACTTCAATACCTTGCAGCTGTTTCAGCAGGTCTTCTACCTTATCGTTTTCCCTTACAGTGTAGGCACCTGCGTTGTACTCGATGGTATCTTTTTTAATTTTTATCGGATCTACCTTTACTTTAACCTCTACATCTTCCAAACGAATGGTTTCAGTTTTAAGCGTAATAGGCTCTAAAACTGATCCTTTTTTAGATGGTTCTATTTCGTAAACGGAAGTAAAAGGTTTATAGCCCAAAGCCTTCACAACAAGATAGAACTTATTGCTGTTTACTTTATGAAAGGAAAAATCACCCCTGGCACCCGAAGTTGTACGCAGGGTATCCTTATCGGTCATTATCTGGATACTCACCCCTTCTATGGGCTTTTTCAGTGAATCAGTTACACTACCAGTTACTTTAGATTGAGCGCGCGCGTTAACAGAGAGAATAAGCAGTACAAAAAATAATAAAAAGCAGGAATTATTGCTTTTTTTCATCTCTAGGGCCTCTTTTATAAATTACAAGACCATTTAAAAAGTTTCGCAGGATCTGATCGCCGCAGGGCTTAAAATTTTCGTGGTCTTCATTTCTGAAAATATCGCCCAACTCCGCTTTAGTTACCTTAAAACCCACTAAATCACAAATGGTAATAATATCTTCTGTTTTAAGTGATAAGGCTACTCTAAGTTTTTTTAATATATCGTTGTTGCTCATGCGGTTTGTATTGTAAAATGAATTGATGTTGTAATGCTGGAAGGTTGAAATGTTAAATGTTGGAAAGTTAAGATTGCAGGATTTAACTCACAACTCCGAACTTTCCACCCCAAGCTCATTTCTAACTCGCTATATCTAATTTAAGTTTCTTTCCTTTAATTTTTTCGCCGTTTAGCTTTTTTAACAATTGGGCTACCTTGCTTCGTTTTACCGCTATATAACTTGTGGTGTCTTTAACTTCGATTAAACCTAAATCATCTTTGGTTAAATCTCCCTTATGTAAAAACAGGCCAACAATATCAATCTTGTTAATTTTATCCTTCTTACCATGGGCAAGATATAAAGTTACCCAATCGCTCGCCTCAGGCAAGTCGTAACGATCTGATAAAACTTCTTCTTCTATATCGTCGGGCAGGTATTTGTAGTTTTCTTCGCTGGTTAAAATGGCATAAGCCGTTCCTTTTGCATGCATACGCGCCGTACGACCGTTACGGTGAATATAAGCATCTTCGGTGTAAGGCAATTGGTAATGCACAATATGTTCAACCTCCGGAATATCTAAACCACGGGCTGCAAGATCGGTAGTAATTAAAATTTTATGGCTTCCGTTCCTGAATTTCAGTAGTGCTTTTTCGCGATCGAACTGCTCCATACCACCATGAAAAACATCGTGACCAAGACCATGTTCAAACAACAAATCGCTAATACGGTCTACAGTTTCGCGGTGATTACAAAAAACGAGTGTGTTTTTATTCCCTATTTTACTCAGCAGCCTGAACAGGTAATCAAGTTTATCGGCGGCTGGTGCGGTTATTTTCTTCAGCTTTAATGCTGGCTTAATAGTTATGTTTTTAGAAAAATCAACTTCTGCAGGTGCATTAATTTTAACAAAGGCCGGAATTTCTTCCATTTTTGTAGCCGAAGTAAGCATGCGCTGCTTTAATGACAATAATGAACCGATGATGTACGACATATCATTTTCGAAACCAAACTCGAGCGACTTGTCAAATTCATCTAAAACGAGTGTTTCAATAAAAGATTCGTCGAAATTCTGGTTATCGAGGTGATAAGCTATCCTGCCTGGGGTACCAATGAGTAGCGCCGGCGGATGTGCCAGATTGTTCTTTTCTACGCGTACAGCATGGCCGCCATAACAGCAATTTACTTTAAAAGATGTACCCATCTGCTTAAATACCTGTTCAATTTGCAAGGCCAGCTCGCGCGATGGTACCAAAACCAATGCCTGCACCCCTTTAACACCTTGCTTTAAATTGGCCAGTACAGGCAATAAAAAGGCCAGCGTTTTCCCCGAACCGGTTGGTGCAATTAACACCACATCTTTCCCGGTTTTGGCTGCCTGCACAGCAGATTCCTGCATCTGGTTTAGTGCAGTGATATTTAGTTTTTTTAAGGCATTTGCTATCATTCGGCCATAAAGGTAAGCATTTCTGTTTATGGCTAAATCTAACTTAGGGCTTAACGCTTAAAAAATCTGGTCCGCAGTTTACGGAGTGTCTCAAAATTTAATCTTTTATCTAACAGCATCAGCATTCTCCCACGCAGCGATAGCGATGAAGCCAGTTTCTCGTTAACAGCATCAACTGATGATAAAATCCTGTCGGTCAATTCATCTGCGAATTTATTGGCCCTGCTGTTTTGTAATAACTGTAATTCCTGAATTAATTCTGCTTTCATAATATAAGAATTGTTGTTGATTAATGTAAATATAACGACTCTTATATGCATTTGTTTCAAAAATTAGCGCCACAAAACGGACTATTTTTACTAACTTGTTGATAACTAACTTTTTGTTAGCAAATAAACAATCCAGCCTTAACATATATTTAATTTTTAGCGGCTATTTTTAATAAAAACCTGATTACCATTTATTAACCTCAAAAACGACAATGTATGACGTGGAAAAAATTTAGTGGTGAAGTGATCCAATCTTCGATCCTCGAAGAAATTGAAAAGGCAATTATCAGAGAAACAGAAAATGGCTTTAAGCTAAAAGTTTGTATCGGTACCGACTCGCAGGTTAAAGGCGCTATAACCGATTTTGCAACAGTAATTGTGCTGTTAAGAGAACATCATGGCGGTTTCATGTACATCCACCAGGAAAAAAATTCGGCTCAGGTAAGTATTAAAGAAAGAATGTTAATGGAGGTTCAAAAATCGATTGAAACGGCTTACTCCATTTGCGATTTGCTTGATATTTATGATGTAGCTCTGGAAGTACATGCCGATATCAATACCAATCCATCATTTAAATCGAACAAGGCACTTAACGATGCTATGGGTTATATCTTAAGCATGGGCTTTATTTTTAAAGCCAAACCAGAAGCATTTGCCAGCTCTACCTGTGCTGATAAAATGGTGCATTAATTTCTAAACATCAGACCTTACAGGTTTTAAAAACCTGTAAGGTCTGAAATAATAAATCTGTTTGTTCTTAACAAAACCGCATCTTTGCTGTTGTCTTTTTAAAACAAAAGCCTTGAAGACTTATAGATTAGAATTTACGCAAAAACTTCCTGTTGATTTGGCCACAGCCTGGGACTTTTTTTCTTCACCAATGAACCTGGCAGAAATTACGCCAACCGATATGACTTTCGATGTAACCTCGCCAAATATGGAAGGCACCAAAATGTACCCCGGGTTGATTATCACCTACAAAGTTGCACCAATAGCCGGCATTAAATTAAACTGGGTAACTGAGATTACACATGTAAAAGATCAGGCCTATTTTATAGATGAGCAGCGCTTTGGCCCATTTGCGTTCTGGCATCACCAGCATCATTTCGAAAAAATAGAAGACGGGGTTTTAATGCACGATATTTTGCATTACGGGATTGGCTGGGGGCCAATTGGAACTATTGCCAACGCGCTTATGGTAAACAAAAAAATAAACGAAATTTTTAAGTTCCGTTACCAGAAAGTGGCTGGTTTATTTGGCAAATTGTAATTGCCCGTCCGCTGTTACCACTGTTTAGTGGAGATGGTTTCAGGTTTCTTTTTTGCTGGTACCGCCACCCTGTTGGTAGCCATAAACTTTTTAAATTCAGCGCCAAATTTCTCTATTTTGGTGTAAGTACTATTTAAAATATCTTTCCATGCACCAGCGCTTAGCTTACCCGGTGTACGCTCTAAAGGAGTACCTATTTGGGTTGTTGCAACAAAATTTCCGTACCGGTCTCTCTGATATGGAATAAACTCGAAATTTGTTAACCAAAAGCGGTACTTTCCATTTCTTACTTCGCAAACAAACTGATAGCTTACTTCGCCACTCGGGTGACCGGCAACCAGTATGGTTTTATCGATTACCGTTGTGCCCTTGGCCGAAATCGACGAATCGTTAACACTTTCCTGATGCATTGTTTTTTTGTACAGCACGTTCACAAAAGCTTTAGCCCTTTGCAGCAAGGTATCTTTGGCTACAGTTTGAGAATCGACAACCTGATAAAAAATAAACTTTCCGGAATCATCTTTCGAAAACTGTTTTTGCTGTGCAGCTAACCTGATTGAAAAAGTGGCGAGTACAATAAAAAAGATATATTTCATGCAAATGGGTTAAACAAATAATCTGAATAGGTAAAGTTACTAAAAAGCCGCCCCGATTTTAATTGGGACGGCTTAATATTTAATCTGTTTATTTCTTAAAACGCATAAACTGCGGCTAAAGAGAACTGGCCAGCGTTTGGAGCTGCTGCGCCACTTTCTTTAAAGAATGGTTTATCACCACTGTGGTCTAATCTTACCTCAGGAATGAAGGTTAAACCGCCAGATTTAATGTTTGCGGTAAAAGTTACAGCAGTATATTTCAGTCCTTGCACAGCGCCTACGTTTTTATACTTAAAGTACTCACCTCTTAAACCTAATATTACACCATCTGCAACAGCATATTGTGGGTAAAGGGCTGCACCAGCATAACCACCACCATCGTTATCGATATCATAATTGGCAGCGTTTAAGCCTAATTTAAATTTTTCGGTAATCTGGTAAGAAGTGGTTAAATCTTCAATAGTACCATAACCGCCTGCTCCTGCTCCCGATAGTACGTTCAGATAAGCAGTCCAGCCTTCAACCGGGGCAACCATTAACTGGCCACCAACCGCAGAAACACCACGGGTTGCACTGTAAAGGTTCCAGTCGTTAAATACACCAGCCATTAAACTCACTTTATCAGAGAATTTATATGTGGCTTTAATACCAGCATTCTGGAATGGTCCATTCGTAAATAAATACGAAGTAGAGTAGTTAAAGTTACCCACCGGCGAAATCACTTCATAACCTATAAAGGTTCCCATGTAACCAGCTGTCATCGAAAACTTATCGGTAAAATCGTAGTTTACATATAAGTTCTGAATGTTGAAGGATGAACCTCCGGCAGCTGCATCAGGAATTGACTGCGACTGACCTCTTGGGCCGAAAGAAAGTTCGCCAACAAACGATGCTTTACCTGTTTTCTTCTTCAATGCAATATCAATCATTCCTAATGAAACCGAATTGTGATCGCTGGCAAAAGAAGTGGTAATATTGTTTGGTTTTTTGGCAAAATCGTATTTAAAATAGGTATCAACCGACCCTGAAATTTCAAGTGGTGATGTAGTTGTTTCCTGAGCCAGGGCACAGCTTGCGCTGGCCATCGCGAAAATAGCGGTTAAAATTTTCTTCATGTTTGAGCTTATTTTTGAGTTTAGATATTAAAAATCCTTAAGAGATTGCTTCGGTTATCGGACTGTTTTTTTCGATATAGATGGCTCTTTCTTCAACCAACAAAGTACCTTGTGAGTATTTTTCATCATGTTGAGATGCATCAAGACCGATTTCTTCTTCTTCATCAGAAACCCGGATTGGATTAATCAAGTTTACGAATTTGAAAATCACGAATGATACGATAAAACTAAATGCGATTACAATTAGAGCACCTTTTAACTGCGTTACGAAGAAAGCAGGGTTACCATAAAATAAACCATCTGCGCCAGCAGCATTAACTGTTTTGGTTGCAAAAACACCAGTTAACAACATACCAACAATACCACCCACACCATGGCAAGGGAAAACATCTAAAGTATCATCTAAACTTGTTTTTTGTTTCCATGAAACCGCAAGGTTAGAAATTACAGCAGCTATTGCACCAATAAAGATACTTGAAGGAATGCTTACGAAACCTGCACCCGGGGTAATGGCTACCAAACCTACTACAGCACCGATACAGAAACCCAATACTGAAGGTTTTTTACCACGTGCTACATCGAAGAACATCCAGGCTAAACCGGCAGCACCTGCAGCAGTATTGGTAGTTAAGAATGCTGAAACAGCTAAGCTACCAGCACTTAAAGCCGAACCTGCGTTAAAACCAAACCAACCGAACCATAATAAACCTGTACCAATTAATACATAAGGAATATTAGCAGGCGGCACTTCTTTGTGTTCTAAGTGAGATTTTCTACGTTTTAAAACCAATGCACCAGCTAAAGCAGCCATACCAGCAGAAATGTGAACTACGGTACCACCTGCAAAATCTAATACACCCATTTTAAATAAGAAACCTTGTGGATGCCAGGTCCAGTGTGCCAAAGGAGAATAAACGAATATGGCAAACAATACAATAAACAGGATATAAGAAGTAAAACGGATACGTTCTGCAACAGCACCTACGACTAAACCTGGTGTAATAATGGCAAACATTAACTGAAAAACCGCAAATAAAGAAAGTGGAATAGTTAAGTCAGAAGTTGCGCCCTGTAAATGAGGAGCACCAGAGTTAACCCCTTTAAAGAACAGAAAAGTTGAAGGGTTTCCAATGAAACCACCAATAGTATCGCCGAAAGCTAAACTAAAACCAACTACTGTCCACAAAACGGTAATTACACCTGCAGCTACCACACTTTTAATCATGGTAGAAAGTATGTTTTTACGATGAACCATACCGCCATAGAAAAACGCCAGACCTGGTGTCATTAAAAATACAAGCGCAGCAGCAATTAAAATGAAAGCTATATCAGCCGCACTGTACTTGCCTTCGTCGAAATTAGGTAGAAGTGGAGTAAATAGAGCTAAAATTGCGACAATCATCAAGATCGCAAAAGGCGCATACTGTTTAAAGGAGAATCTACTCATAGTTTTTAGTTTAATTTGTTTGTACTATTTAAATATTTGAAAATGTTGTCATTTATTTTTATAAAAATACGACATATTGCAATTTTAACACCATAAAATTGAATTTTTCATATAAAAATTAGTAATTTTTATAAAACACAACAAAAAAACAACTCAAAAATGAAAATAGTTAAAAAAACAGGGTTTTTAGATATGAGTTTTTAATAAAAACAAAACCACAAAATAACCCAAACACAAAGGTTTTACACCAAAAAACAATCAAAAACGGCAATAAAAATCATACAAAAACAAAAAAACACATGAAATTTCATGTGTTTTTATAAAAATTAGTAAAAAATATCAGTTTTTAACCAAAATATTCAGAACCCTGAACAACCCCACGTTTTTCGATTTCTTTATCCATATAAGTCTGAATTGCCGATTTATTAAGTCCCCAATTCGGTGCAATTAGCAAATCCCAGTCGGAAATACCAAAAAGACGCTGAATTACAATGTCCGGGCGTAGTAGAGGAATGAGCTCGCAAAGTAAATCGGTATATTCTTCGAGTGTAAACAACTTAAAAGGCTCTTTTTTGTACTTAGCCCCCATAATAGAACCATCTACCACATGTAAATGATGAAATTTAACAAATTTAATCTGCGGGAAACGGTTAATTTCATGTATATACCCGCGCATTTGCTCCCTTGTTTCCCAGGGGAAGCCAAAAATGGTATGCACGCACAAATCAAGCTTACTATCTTTCAACAATTCGACTGCCGCCACAAACTCGCCGTGACTACAGCCCCTGTTAATCTGATCGAGGGTTTCATCGTAAATAGACTCCATACCCATTTCAAGGTCAACATCAAAACGATCGGTATAACTTTCAAGCAGAGCCACTTTTTCTGCATCAATACAATCGGGACGTGTACCCACAGCAAAACCTACAATATCTTCGGTATTGATAGATAAAGCCTCATCGTACATCATCTTTAAATAATGTACCGGTGCATAGGTATTGGTATTCGGCTGAAAATAGACAATATATTTATCTGCCCTATATGAATTTTTAGCCCTCAACATACCTTCAGCAAGCTGATCTTTGATATTTGGGTTCTTTCTGGATGGCTCGGGCGTAAATGAATCTACATTGCAATACGTACAACCGCCATAGCCCTTGCTCCCATCCCGGTTAGGGCAGGTAAAGCCACCATCTACAATTACTTTAAATACGCGCTGCCCTTTATACTTTTCACGTAAGTGCGTGCCGTAATTTTTATATCCTTTTATACCTAAATCTACCTGTGTTCCCATTTGCTGCAAAAATACGGAATTAGTTTTATAATGCTGATTAGCAAAAGGAAGATGTGAAAAGGATGAATATTAAGCCATCGCCTACAGCTACATTAATTTATAATCTTCGATTTACCAAAGTTAGAACAGGGTTTTCGGTATCGATTGACATCAGAATCGGCTTTTCTTAAAAAAATAGCACAAAAAAACCTCGCAGCGATTGATAACTGCGAGGTTTAATACTGAATAATGTGCTTAAACCTACCCTTGCTGTTCTTTTTTATTTATGAAAAAATAAACAGGAACACCCAATAATACGATTAGCAGCCCCGGCCAGGTATATTGTTGTTTATAAATAAGCAACAAAGTGCAAAATGCGGCACCAATTAATAAATAAATGATTGGCGTAACCGGATATAACCATGTTTTGTAAGGTCTTTCTAAATTAGGTTTTTTAAACCTTAAGTAAATTACACCAGCAACCGTAATCATATAAAATAGTACAATAACAAAAGAAATCATGTCTAATAGATTGCCGTATTGCCCACTTAAACATAAAACGGATGCCCAAACACCTTGCATCCAAAGTGATTTTTCGGGAACTCCATTTTTATTATTTTTAAGTGCTGCTTTAAAAAACATGCCATCTTCTGCCATGCTTTGAAAAACCCTTGCACCTGCCAATACGATTCCATTAACGCAACCAAAAGTAGAGATCATTACTAAAACTGCAATAACAATGGTACCTATTCCGCTACCAAAAATCTGTTCAGAAGCCGCAACAGCCACCCTATCGTTTAGCGCAAAAGCAATACTATCTCTATTTAAGGTATTGAGATATATAAAATTAACCAATAAATAAAGGATCATTACTGCAGTAGTACCCAAAACCATTGAGCGAACTACATTTTTCTTTGGATTTTCAATTTCACCCGAAACAAAGGTTACATTCTCCCAGGCTACGCTCGAAAATACCGACCCTACCATTGCAGCTGCAATTCCGCCTACTATGGTCATTCCCGAAATAGATTCCCAACCTGATTTTAGGAAATTGCCAGTGGGATCTGTTTTGAGATTATTAAAGGCCGACCATCCAAAACTCATGTTATTAGCCCAAAAATTATTCTTTACCAGCAGAAAACCCAAAATAATTAAGCCAATTAAAGCTATAATCTTGGATCCTGTAAAAACATTCTGCAATAACTTACCGCTTTCAACACCTTTAGTATTTATATAAGTTAAAAGCAGGATAACACCAATAGCCAAAATCTGTATCCAGGTAATTTTGTAACTGCCACTTTGAAAAATTGGAGCAGCATCGTTTAAGGCTGGTATTAAATAGGCTGTAAATTTACCAAAAGCAACAGCAACAGCCGCAATAGTACCTGTTTGAATAACTGTAAATAGTCCCCAGCCATAAAGGAAGCCCATCATTTTACCAAAAATCTCTTTCAGGTAAGTGTATTGCCCGCCTGCTTTTGGAAACATAGATGAAAGTTCGCCATAAGAAATTGCTGCCGCAACCGTCATTACCCCGGTAATTACCCAAACAACAATCAACCAGTATCCCGACCCCAGGTTTCGCATGATATCGGCACTAACAATAAAGATACCGCTTCCAATCATGGAGCCCATTACCAGCATAGTAGCATCAAAAAGGGTTAATTTTCTTTTAGAGCCCCTTCTTCGTTTTGAATTTTCATTTTGTACAGTTCAGTTTGGTTTAGTTTAGTTTAGGGGCTAATTTATTTTAAAAAAACGATAATCCATGTATTATTTTAACTGAACATTTTTTTATTCGCCATTACATTTATATACGGATGATAAATATTTTATTAACTTGCTAGATATAAATGTGGTGAGACAGGTGCGTAAGGCTAAAAAGCTAAAACCTTATTTCGTAAAAACAGTTTAATCCTTTAATAACCCGCAAAACAAATAACCAAATATAAACCAATTATTAACTATGGATTTTTTACAAAACAATTTAATTTACTGTATTCCGGCCCTGGGCCTTGTCGGTATTATAGTTATGCTAATTAAAAGTGCCTGGGTAAGCAAACAGGATGCGGGTGATAAAAACATGCAGGAGCTTGCTGGTTATATAGCCGATGGTGCAATGGCCTTTTTAAAAGCCGAATGGAGGGTATTGAGTATTTTTGCTGTTTTTACAGCTGCATTATTGGCCTATTCGGGCACCGTTACCGAAATTAATGGTATTCCATTGCATTCAAGCTGGATTATATCTATATCCTTTATTATAGGCGCAGTGTTTTCGGCAACTGCAGGCTACATTGGTATGAAAGCGGCTACTAAAGCCAACGTACGTACTACACAGGCTGCAAGAACCAGTTTAAAGCAAGCCTTAAAAGTTTCGTTTACCGGCGGAACTGTTATGGGGCTTGGTGTTGCAGGCCTTGCCGTTTTAGGTTTAGGCGGGTTATTCATTGTA
Source organism: Pedobacter sp. HDW13 (assembly GCF_011303555.1). Taxonomy (NCBI): domain Bacteria; kingdom Pseudomonadati; phylum Bacteroidota; class Sphingobacteriia; order Sphingobacteriales; family Sphingobacteriaceae; genus Pedobacter; species Pedobacter sp. HDW13. Next base: position 922,485 of record NZ_CP049868.1, read on the forward strand.
TTTTTAAAGCATTTCAACGTAGTTTCGGTTAATAGCACCGAAATGAAAACAGCCATAGAGGTTTTAACAGGTTTCTCATTGGGAGCCGAATCGATTGCTTTATTTGCCCGCGTAGGTGGAGGTATATACACTAAAGCGGCTGATGTTGGTGCCGATTTGGTTGGTAAGGTTGAAGCAGGTATACCGGAAGATGATGTACGTAACCCCGCCACCATTGCCGATAACGTAGGTGATAACGTAGGTGATGTTGCCGGAATGGGTGCAGATTTATTCGGCTCGTATGTAGCTACAATTTTAGCAACCATGGTATTAGGTCAGGAAATTAATGTTACTGATAAATTTGGTGGCATGTCGCCAATTCTTTTGCCTATGGTAATTTGTGGTTTAGGTATTATATTCTCTATTATAGGAACCTGGTTTGTTACCATTAAAGACGAAAAATCGAACGTACAGAATGCCCTGAATCTGGGAAACTGGTCATCAATTATAATAACCGCGGTAGCTTCTTTCTTTATTGTTAAATGGATGCTGCCTGAAACCCTAAGCCTTCGTGGTTACGAGTTTTCGAACACCAATGTATTTTATGCCATTATGGTGGGTTTAGTAGTGGGTACTATTATGAGTATCGTTACCGAATACTTTACTGCAATGGGCAAAAAACCTGTAAACTCTATTATCCAGCAATCTTCTACAGGTCATGCTACCAATATTATTGCAGGCTTATCAGTAGGTATGAAATCTACAGTAGTTCCGATTTTGGTATTGGCAGGCGGTATTATGGCTTCCTTTCATTTTGCAGGTTTATATGGTGTGGCCATTGCCGCAGCCGGAATGATGGCTACTACAGCCATGCAGTTAGCCATCGATGCTTTCGGACCGATTGCCGATAATGCAGGTGGTATTGCCGAAATGAGCCAGTTGCCGCCAGAAGTACGCGAACGCACCGATAATTTAGATGCGGTTGGAAATACCACTGCAGCTACCGGTAAAGGCTTCGCTATTGCTTCTGCAGCGCTTACCTCACTAGCTTTATTCGCAGCCTTTGTTGGAATTGCAGGCATTTCGGCTATCGATATCTATAAAGCACCAGTACTGGCCGGTTTATTTGTTGGCGGAATGATTCCTTTTATTTTCTCTGCGCTATGTATCCAGGCCGTGGGTAAAGCTGCCATGGATATGGTACAGGAAGTACGTCGCCAATTCCGCGAAATACCTGGTATTATGGAATACAAAGCCAAGCCAGAATACGAAAAATGTGTGGCCATCTCTACCAAAGCTTCTATCCGTGAAATGATGATGCCTGGTGCCATTGCCTTAATTACACCAGTAATTGTAGGCTTTACCTTTGGCCCTGAAGTTTTAGGCGGTTTACTGGCCGGTGTTACCGTAACCGGTGTATTGATGGGAATTTTCCAAAGCAATGCAGGTGGTGCCTGGGATAATGCCAAGAAATCTTTTGAACAAGGCGTAGTGATTAACGGTGAAACACACTATAAAAAATCAGAGCCGCACAAGGCTTCGGTTACAGGAGATACTGTTGGTGATCCTTTTAAAGATACATCAGGTCCTTCAATGAATATTTTGATCAAATTAATGTCTATCGTTTCACTTGTTATTGCACCTTACATCGCAGTTAAGGCAATTGCAGGCGAACACCGTACAGAAGTTCGCAAAGAAATCAGAATTGAGCAAAAAACCGATAGTTTAGGCCATACAATTACCGACACTTTAACGAATACCACAGACACTTTACAGCGTTAGTTGTAAAAACCTAGATAGAAAAAGTGTAAAAGGGATTTTTAACTATCATCCCTTTTACTTTTCCGTAATTTTTATTTAGGTTTGGAGCTGAAATAATCTAAACAAAAACTAAAATATGGGTTTATTTACTAAGAAGCCGATGCATTTACTGCTAGAAGAAGCAGGAGATTCAGCCAAAGGCTTAAAGCGTACACTTAGCGCAGGTGCACTAGTGGCATTAGGTGTGGGCGCAATTATTGGTGCTGGTCTATTTGTTAGAACAGCAGCAGCAGCGGCACAAAATGCTGGGCCATCCGTTACCATCGGCTTTATCATTGCCGCAATTGGTTGCGCATTGGCCGGTTTATGCTACGCAGAATTATCATCATCCATTCCGATCTCAGGTAGTGCGTACACTTACACTTATGCCACCATGGGCGAGCTTATGGCTTGGGTAATTGGTTGGGATTTAGTATTAGAATATGCAGTTGGAGCTGCAACAGTAGGTATTGCCTGGAGCGAATACCTGAATAAATTACTGGTCGAAGTACTCCATACATCGCCCATACCTTACGAATGGTGCCACTCACCTTTCCAATCACATCCTGATGGTACCGTAAGCGGCATTATCAATCTTCCTGCTTTATTTATTGTTGGTTTATTGAGTTTACTGTTAATTAAAGGAACTTCAGAATCTGCTTTTGTAAACGGTCTTATCGTAATTACCAAAGTAAGTATTGTAATCTTAATTATTGTTTTAGGCTGGGGCTTTATTCATGAGGCGAACCACCATCCGTATATTCCTGAAGCAACTACTTATGTAGACCATGCTGGCATCAGCCATAGTTTTGGTGGTTTCTGGGGTGTTCTCGGCGCTGCTGGAACGGTATTTTTTGCCTTTATCGGCTTTGATGCGGTTAGTACTGCAGCGCAGGAAACTAAAAACCCTAAAACAGCAATGCCAATTGGTATCTTAGGCTCATTAGCTGTTTGTACCGTTTTATACATTTTATTTGCACACGTTTTAACCGGTATTGCTCCAGTTGAGTTCTTCAGAACTAAAGGTGGCGAAGCATCGGTAGTGGCTGCAATTAGCGAATATATGACAGGTTACGGCTGGTTAGCTAAATTGGTTACTGTAGCTATTTTGGCAGGTTTCTCTTCTGTAATCCTGGTAATGTTATTAGGCCAGAGCCGCGTGTTTTATTCGATGAGTAAAGATGGCTTATTGCCAAAAATGTTCAGCGATTTACACCCTAAATTCAAAACACCGTACAAAGCCAACTTAGTAATTTTGGTAATTGTAGGTTTATTTGCTGCTTTCATCCCTGGCGATGTGGTAGGTGATATGACTAGTATCGGTACTTTATTTGCCTTTATGTTGGTTTGTATCGCGGTAATTATCTTAAGAAAAACTGATCCAGATCTTCCACGTCAGTTCAGAACACCTTGGGTTCCTATCATTCCTATTTTAGGTGTTGTAACCTGTGGATTAATGATCCTAGGTTTAGGCTGGACAAACTGGTTAAGGTTATTTGGCTGGTTAGCTCTAGGTTTTATTATCTATTTTGGATACAGCAAAAAGAATTCTCATTTAAAAGATTCGAAATAAGCTGAATATTTAAAAAATTTAAAGCCCCGATTTAAAAGTCGGGGCTTTTTTTTGTGTTAAATAATTGTTAATAAATTACCTTTGCAAAAAAAACAAAACATGACCCGTTATTTTGCTTCCATTAAGCACGTTTCTATTTCTGCAATTATATTACTGCTCTTTATTTCTTCAGCTGGTTACGCACAAAGAACAATTAACGATGTAATGGACTCGACAACGGTTAATCACCTGTTAATTATCTCGAAGAAATACGGCTCCTTATCCTTCAGTGGTTATTTACAACCACAGTTCCAATTGGCGCAATCGAAGGGTACTCAGGCCGAATTTCAGGGTGGTAATTTTGGTGATTTCACTAACAACAGATTCAGGCTAAGAAGAGGGCGCCTAAGGGCCGATTATATGATGCTAACAGACGATGGAGCCCCTTCCACTTATTTTGTGCTTCAGTTTGATGGTACCGAGCAAGGTGTGGCTATCCGAGATTTCTGGGGGCGTTACTATGAAAACAAATGGAAGATATTAGCAGTAACCCTTGGTCTTTCAGGCCGGCCATTCGGAAATGAGCTCCAACTGTCATCATCAGTTAGAGAGGCACCTGAGCGGGGTAGAATGTCTCAAATTTTAATGAGAACAGAACGTGATCTTGGCGTAACCTTTACTTTAAACCCACGGTGGAAAGATGCCAAACTCAAAAATATTGTATTGGATTTTGGTATCTACAATGGCCAGGGCTTGGCTGGTAACGGAGAGTTCGATAACAGTAAAGATTTTATCCTTAGGTTAAGCCATAAAACCTATGCTTTTAAAAACTTCACCATAGCTGGCGGAATAAGTACGCTTCAGGGAGGTTTAGATCATCGCTTGCCCGTAAGCTACAAAATGGAGCAATCAAATGATACGTGGAAAATGGTTAAAGACTCATCGGCTTCGACTGTAAACAAGGTGGCACCGAGAAGATATTATGGAGCCGATATCCAACTGGCTACAAAAACCAAAAGCTGGAAATCGGAGCTTAGGGCAGAAGTAATATCGGGCTTACAAACGGGTACTTCAACCACTTCAACTACTCCGGGTTCTTATCCTGTTGATAATAAGGCCATAGCTTTGCCATTTTACACCCGTACCTTTAACGGCGCTTACTTTACCTTCGTGCAAACCTTAAATAGTACCGATAACCAGCTTATTTTGAAATATGACTGGTATGATCCAAATGCTAAAGTAAAAGGGCTTGATATTTCGGGTGATAAAGGACTTTCTCCTGCCGATGTTCGTTTTGATACCTTTGGTTTTGGCTTTTTACATCACTTTAACCCGCATTTTAAAGCTGTTCTTTATTACGATATCATTAAAAATGAGGCAACTCAGATTCAAGGTTATACAGCCGATAGAAAAGATAATGTACTTACACTGAGAACACAGTTCTATTTCTAATAAATAATGGTTCAATTGAGGAATTGATACAAATTCCGCTACCTTTGCTTAAAATTGCTCTGCTATGAAATCTGATTTTATGACGTTCAACTTAAGCCAGATACTATCAACAACGATGGTGCTGTTTGCCATAATCGATATTTTGGGAGCCATCCCTGTAGTAATCGAATTGCGCAGAAAGGCTGGTCATATCGAATCTGAAAAAGCTTCATTGGTGGCGGCAGGCTTAATGATCCTTTTTCTTTTCCTGGGCGAATCTTTATTAAAAGTAATTGGCCTGGATGTAGAATCTTTTGCCATTGCGGGCTCATTTGTAATCTTTTTTATTGCCATGGAAATGGTTTTGGGCTTAACCATCTTTAAAGAAGAAGCACCCGAAACGGTATCGATTGTTCCCCTCGCTTTCCCGCTAATTGCCGGCGCCGGAACCATGACTACCCTGCTTTCATTAAAAACAGAATACCATACGCAGAACATTCTGGTTGGGATTTTATTGAATATACTCTTTGTATACTTCGTTTTAAAGAATACCAACCGATTAGAAAAACTATTTGGTAAAACAGGCTTAAATATCCTAAGAAAGGCATTTGGGGTAATTCTACTCGCTATTGCGATTAAACTTTTTAGAAATAATACGGGGTTGTAGAAAACAGATCTACAATAAAGCTGAAAGCCATTAAAGTGAGGGATGCTTAAACAAGTTCAGCAATACGAAAAACGCTTTTCCTTAGACTATAATTACAATTATTACATTAATCCGTAACAAAAATTTCGTATATTGATCTAAACAGAAAGCTCATTACACTATGAACAGCTTTGAAGAATATACCTTAATTATTGGAGCTATAGCCGTTTTAATCGAAGCGGTAAAATACTTCAAAAAGAATTTCAGATCATGGTTTGAACATGGCTAGGTTTTGATTAGCCGCGCTACAAACATGGTATCAGCTTGATTTTCATACCCTTTTATCAGTTCCATTTTTTCCAGTTCAAGCGGTAACGTATCGGTAAGGTGCTTAACTATAGCTTCATTTTCTGCTGCAAAGGCCGAACAGGTGATATAAATCAATGGCTTACCAGGTTTAAGGTATTTCACTACATTTTGGGCAATCCCCTTCTGTATCGTCGCAAACTGATTGATTTTACGTTCACCGAAAAAAGTCAGCATTTCGGGTGTACGCCCCCAGGTGCCCGAGCCCGTACAAGGTGCATCTAAAATGACCCCGTCAAACTGATAGTGGTGTAAAACCTGATCGTTATTTTGTAAAAGATCCAGCTCTTTTTTATGGTACTTTTTGATCCCTGCCAGCCGGAAACGTTCATCTAGGTTCAGGAGCACACTTTCTCTTAAATCGGTTACCAGAAGCTCAATTACGGGCTCAAAGCTATGCAGAAGCAAGGTTTTTCCGCCTGATGCTGCACAGCAATCCCACCACTTATCCCATTTATTGGGTTTAAAATATTCGCCTGTATGTTGCGAAGAAAGATCCTGTACCTGATAGCTTCCTTCTTTTAAAATGGTTTCGAGCTTAGTACCATTAGGCATGGCTAAAGCTGTATCAGAAATGGCATTAATCGGGATATTTTCATCCTCTAATTTAGCAACAATACTGGCCGAATCGGCCGCAGCTACCCGGATAAATAAATCAGGCTGCTGAAAGAAAGAAGCAAAAAACAATTCTTTACTTACGCTTTCAGAAAGTGCAGTATGAAATGGATATACTTGTGTTAAATCAAATTCAGGGTATTTAGCTTTAACAAGTAAAAGTTTTTCTTCCAGTGCCAATGTAATACTAGCTGCCAAACCCGAAAGATTCTTCTCTACAATCAGGCTTAGTGTATCGTGGCACAAAAAATCGGCAACACTTAAACGTTCTTCGTTATTGAGTGCAGGCAAGGCTTTTCCTAAACGAAAAAAACTATAAACGTGCCGGGTAGCCCACCTCCTGTCAGACGAGCCCATTTGCTTATTTTGCTTAAAATAAGCCGGCAGAAACCGATGTAAAGGCAAACTTCCATCGTAACTATTTAAAATCTGTTCGAAGGCTCTGATCTGATGGTCTACTCTCATGTATGATAAAATGGAAGAAATTAAGGTTTACTCAACAATGTTTAAGGTAAAGTTTTTAAACCTCAATAACATTAAACTGGTGTTAATATAGCCTAATTTTTCATCATGGATAAACGAAAAATTATTATGCAAACCTTTATAACGGTCTTTTACAATATAATCTTTGTAATCTTCGCCGTAGGTAGCAAGCAAACGGCCAAAATAGTAGGCAATATCGAAACCTTTAAAGGCATACTCTCCTGGCTCAAAGCCATATTTATAGCGATATTTTTTAATAAATGAGGTTACTGCACTATTTTTATAATCAATTTTGTAAGATGAACTGACGATAGTATTCAAATCCTGCATTTTATCGGTCGGATAGTTTTGTTTTACCCAATTGGGATGACCGAACAGGGCTATACTATAACCACCTGCCGGAAGATGCTTTAATTTGTACAGTTTTTCGATAGTAGGCAGTACAAAGGCACGATCGGAAGAAGTTACCACCACTGCGTATTGTTTACCCTTAATCATTTTGGTTTCGAAAGCATAAGCCGAAGCATACTCCTGCACTGTAAATTTAGTATTAGCCTGAAAATAATTCCTGATGGGGGCACCAAATTGTTCATCTTCGGTTTTCCGTGGATTGATGAGCACTACAATGGTACTGGCAGGGTTAAAGTTTTTGGCAATGTAAGCGCTTATTTTTTTTGCATGGAGATCGATATTGTTTACAATAGAGATCAGGTTCGGGTTGTTAAAATCGGCTGGTTGCGAAGCAGCCAATGGAGAAACCACCAACGCATTGTTTTCTTTCGAATAAGCAGAAATATATTTCAATCCTTCCGGAAAAACAGGGCCAATAATTAAATTACTCTGCTTAAAGCGATCGTTCTTATACAACGAAGCAATATGTGCGTTATCATCTTCGGTATCAAAAACATTAAGTTTAAAGTTTAAACCCTGTGCTGCTGCTGAATCCAGGCCCAGTTTAAAGCCCTGATAAAAATCGATGGGCATGGCATATTTTTCAATCTCTGCTTTGGTAGCCGTTTTTAAATTCAGTTCGCTTAACTTAAACGGAACCAATAAGGAAACACTGGCACCCTGCGCAAACTTTTTAACAGGCTTTTTATCAATCGCTTTTTCATTCTCGACAGGTTTTGCCGGTTCAGGCTTAGGGGTTTTAATTTTAGGCGAACATGCCGCTAAAACTAACGCAGACCAAACCAGTAATCCATAAACCTTTTTGAAATTCATACCTATCGTTTTTAACAAAATATGCTAGCAAAGTTTATTCCACCTTGCTAGCATAATCATATTATTTACATAAAGACTCCTGACTAAAGACTCAGGAACCCAGACTAAATGCTATTCCCACTCAATAGTTGCCGGTGGCTTAGAGCTAATATCGTATACCACCCTGTTAATCCCCTTCACCTTGTTAATAATTTCGTTCGAAATTTTAGCCAATACAGGGTAAGGTAAGTGGCACCAATCCGCTGTCATACCATCAAGCGATTCTACAGCTCTCAAAGCAATTACGTTTTCGTAAGTACGCTCATCGCCCATCACACCAACTGATCTTACTGGCAAAAAGATTGCCCCTGCCTGCCAAACCTGATCGTAAAGACCTGCTTCTTTTAAGTTATCAATATAAATTTTATCAGCATCCTGTAAAATAGCCACTTTTTCGGCAGTTACCTCACCAATAATACGGATACCTAAACCTGGTCCCGGGAAAGGGTGACGACCTAAAATAAACGATTCTAAACCTAATGCAGTACCTACTCTTCTTACTTCATCTTTAAACAAAGTTTTAAGCGGCTCTACCACTTTAAGTTTCATAAAGTCTGGTAAACCACCCACATTGTGGTGAGACTTGATGGTTGCCGAAGGGCCCTTTACCGATACAGATTCGATAATATCAGGATAGATTGTACCTTGAGCTAACCATTTTACATCTTGGATCAAATGCGATTCTTCATCAAATACCTCGATAAATACGCGACCAATGATTTTACGTTTTTGCTCCGGATCTTCTACTCCAGCCAGCTGGCTTAAGAATTTATCCTTTGCATCAACACCTTTAATGTTTAAGCCAAAGTCTTTATATTGTTCTAAAACACTTTCATATTCGTTTTTACGCAATAAACCATTATCAACAAATATACAATGTAGGTTTGTACCAATAGCCTTATGCAATAATACAGCAGCAACACTACTATCAACACCTCCAGAAAGGGCTAAAACAACTTTGTCATTACCTACTGTAGCTTTAATATCGGCAATTGTAGTTTCAACAAACGCTGCTGAAGTCCAATCCTGGCTGCAACCACAAATATCAACAAGGAAGTTTTCTAGAAGGATCTTTCCATCAATACTGTGTGTTACCTCAGGGTGGAACTGAATGGCATAAGTATCAGAATCTTTAATGTGGTAAGCGGCAACCCTTACACTATCGGTACTGGCAATCAGCTCAAAATTATCCGGAATGCTGGTAATGGTATCGCCATGACTCATCCACACCTGCGAATCGATGTTAATGCCTTTAAATAATTTGTTTTCCTGATTAACAAAGTTAAGGTTTGCACGGCCATACTCGCGTGTTGAAGAAGGCTGTACATCGCCACCAGAATGTTGAGCAATGTATTGTGCACCATAACAAACAGCCAGTAAAGGATATTTTAAATGGTATTTCGATAAATCGATTTGAGGGGCATCTTCCTGACGAACAGAATATGGACTACCTGAAAAAATAATACCCTTTACATCAGGGCTAATCTCAGGAAGATTGTTGTATGGATATATTTCACAGTAAATATTTAGTTCGCGAACCCTACGGGCAATGAGTTGTGTAAACTGCGAACCAAAATCGACGATAATGATTTTTTCTTGCATCCGCAAAGGTACCAATTAGATATGAGATTTGAGACCTGAGATTTAAGATTTTTAATGCAGGCAGAGGGCTTGGGGCAGAGGGCATGGAGATGGGCATTATCGCGAGGCTTAGGACATCTGATTATCCAGAATATAGTCCTAAGTCAAGGGTCAAAATCTATAAAAATCTAACCGAGCAAATTATTCTATTAACTGAGCTTAACTTCCAAGGCCTCTTGTTTCTCCCCCCAGCAACTTCGAAAGGCAACGTACAATGCGCTATGACCAGATAAAACCTATTAACCTTATAAACAGATGATCAACTAACAGTTCTCAATTTGCGGTTACCAATGAACAAATGAATCTTTAAGATTCAATCAAAACCACCTCTACACCAAATTTCCTTAAAAAATCTACGCCCTCATCACTTGGTAAGCCTTTGTATGCTGCATACGATTTTGAATAGTACACCAGCTTGATACCTGACGATAAAATCAGGCGGGCGCAGGCAATACAAGGCGACAAAGTAGTGTACAGCGTGCAACCTTCAATCTTCGATCCGTTTTTTGAGGCATAAAGAATCGCATTTTCTTCGGCATGTAAGGCCAAAGAGCAGCTCCCCTTACTATCTCGGGCACAACCATGCTCAGGCCATTCCTCATCGCAATTGTGAGTGCCAGCCGGTGGACCGTTATAACCGATAGAAATAATGCGGGTATCTTTTGTTAAAACCGCACCAACATGCGCACGCACACAATGTGAGCGGGCAGCCAAATCGGTGGCCAGGTTCATAAAAATGGAATCGAAACTTGGTTTATCTGTCATTTGTTTAAATAAAAAAAGCCACAAAGAAATTCATCTTTGTGGCTGCTAAATTACTTTATTAAAAATTAATGTCCGCCAGAAATTTTCTGGTCGAAGTTAATTCCTTGTGATCTTAATATAGATGCCACTCTCCATGCATAAAATGCCAGATAAGCAAAACAGATAATCCCAACCACATAACTGTATTGAATACCTGTAAACTCAGATACATAACCTTGTAACCAGCTGATAATACCACCGCCCATAATCATCATAATTAAGAAGCTACTACCCTGACTGGTATGTTTACCTAAACCACTAACAGCTAAAGTAAAGATACATGGCCATAAAGTACTGCAGAACAAACCAACGCTGGTAATGGCGTAAACACTCGTCATACCGGTAGTAAACATACCAATTAACAGAGCAGTAATACCAATGGCAGAGAAAATCAACAACATCCTGGCCGGGTTACCTTTACTGGCCATATCTGCTACAATCAGTACCAGAATAATAGCTGCGTAAACATAAAAAGGAGCTAGATCATGTTTTGCGATGGCATTTACTAATAGAAAAATACCAAAGGCTAAATAAGGCGCAATAAAACGCAATATTTTCTGAGTGCTTACATTATCGGTAAAAGCTTCAACAGCTCCTGTCCAACGGCCAATCATCATACTGGCCCAGTACAACGAAATATATGGCGCAATATCTTTAATTTCGAAACCTAAATCTTTCTCCATGTAAGCAGGCAAGTTACTCGCTGTCGAAACCTCAACACCTACATAAACAAAGATGGCTATCATACCCAAAACCAATTGCGGATAATTTAATGCAGATCCCTTAATCGATTTAGTATCATCTGCCGAGGCTTCCACTAAAGCAGGTCTATCAGGCAAAGATGACATTTTTAAGAAAATCGCTACCGCAATAAAAGCTACTCCCAAAATTAAATAGGGAATTTTAACGCTCTCTACACTAATGTTGGTATTCGCATTTGCTGCAGAACCAAAAATGGCAAAACTTACAATAAGCGGACCGATGGTTGTACCAAAGTTATTAATACCACCTGCAAGTGTTAAACGTTGCGAACCTGTTTTAATGGGACCTAAGGCAATAGCCAATGGGTTGGCAACAGTTTGCTGTAAAGAGAAACCCAAAGCTACAATAAACAAGCCCGAAAGCATTAACGGGAAAGAGTGAAGATTTGCAGCCGGGTAAAAAAGTAAGGTACCCGCTGCCGAGATAACCAAACCAAGTGACAATGAATTTTTATAGCCTAGTTTGTTTACAATATCCTGTCCCATAATAACAGAAATTAGATTGTAAATTAACGCACCCACAGTATATGCAATGTAAAATGCCAATGAAACCAACTGACTTTCGGCTTGCGATAAATCAAAAGCCTTTTTAAATACCGGGATGAGAATGTCGTTACTGGCGGCTACAAAGCCCCAAAAAAAGAATACGGTGACCAGTGGGATAAACTGCGCCCACTTGGTTTGCGTTTGTTCTGAATTCATATTATAAATTTAGTTTTAGTGGGTCTAAACATAAATAAAAAAAATTAATAACCAGTATTTTTTATGCAACCTATGCAACAAAAATAAATGTTATATGTTTAGGTATAAAATTGCATATTCGCATATTCTAAAGATCACAATGCATGTTTGAAGCCATATTACTAGGTATAGGAGCAGGGATTATTTCGTCGTTTTTAACAGGGCCGGTATTTTTTGCAATGATCAAAACCAGCATAGAAAGAGGCTTCAAGGCTGGTTTCTCTTTAGCCGTTGGCGTAATTATCAGCGATATTATACTAATTGGATTAGTACTTTTCGGCAGTCAGTTTTTCGATTATAAAGCCGAATTCGATAAATATGTAGGCAGTATTGGCGGTGTATTTCTGCTTGCAGTAGGTATTTATTACCTGGTTTCTAAAATCACGGTGCATTACGATAGCACTACGCTACAAAAAGTAAGTAAACGTGGTTACGTTCTAAAAGGCTTTTTAATGTGCATCCTCACTCCTTCTACCCTCATGTTCTGGATTATTGTGAGTGGTATTATTTCTGTTAAGCTTAACAACATGCTAAACGAAAAACTGGTTTGCTTCTTTATTGCAATGGCCACCCAGTTAAGTATCGATGGAGCAAAGAGCTTTTACTCGAGTAAGCTCCGTTATAAAATAAAAGAAGATGCACTTAAAAAGCTGAATAAAATTGCAGGTGTGGTGATCATCTTTTTCGCCTTCTGGCTCATTATTAAAACCTACCTGAAATTTTACGCATAGGTTTTTAACACCACTTAGGGCACAGCGTATTTTTAGCCACGGAAACGAAGATTACACGGAAATATTTTATTAAAACATAGTATTAGTAGTTCGTGAGGACAAACCACGGAGTAGGCTTGAACTACAAATAAAATCTGCGTTTAAATCTGCTTAATCTGCGGGAACAAAAAATAAGAATTGCCATTTTAAACATGATGTTAGTAGTTCGTGAGGACACGAACCACGGAATCGGAGCCGGTATTGGTTCGAGATATGGAAACACAAAATAGATCCTGAAATAAATTTAGAATGACGCAATGAATGATAGCAGATTATAAAAAACTTCTCTGTGCCTTCGTGAACAAAAAAATAGCCCATATAAAAATATGAGCTATCTATTATTCAAAATATTTTAGGGATTAATACGCCCTTTGGTTATTTCCTTCTTTCCAGTTAACAAAAGCTTTGTTTACCACTTTGTTACCACCTGGTGTAGGGTAATTTCCAGAGAAATACCAATCACCTTTGTTTTTCGGACAAGCTTCGTGCAGGTTCTCTAAACTTTGGTAAATTACTTCAACCTCTGCAACAGTACCTTTTGGGGTAATAATCTGTGCAATTTTAGCCGAAATTTCTTCTGGCGTAAACGGTTTATAGATATCCTTAACGTGGTTTACAATCTCCTCTTTAGGCAACAATAACGAAGCTTTACATTTGGTGTAAACATCTTCAATTACCTGCCACATGCCACGCTCGGTAAGCAGTTGTATAGCTGCATCAAAAGCTACAAACTGCCCCATGCGGCTCATATCAATACCATAACAATCAGGGTAACGGATTTGAGGTGCAGAAGAAACAATGATAATTTTCTTAGGGTGTAAACGGTCTACAATTTTAATGATACTTTGCTTAAGCGTAGTACCACGAACAATCGAATCGTCTAATGCTACCAAAGTATCCTTGTGGTTGTTAATAATACCATAAGTAGTATCATAAACATGGGCCACCATTTCACTGCGGTCAGCATCCTGCGTAATAAATGTACGCAGTTTAACATCTTTAACGGCCAGTTTTTCTACTCTTGGGGCCATCGACAATAAATCGTCTAACTGCTCGTCGGTTAACTGCTCTTTTTTATGTAAAAGTGTTTCTTTCTGGTGGTTACGTACATAACGCTGTACGCCATCAACCATACCAAAAAAGGCTACTTCAGCTGTATTCGGGATGAATGAGAAAACCGTGTTTTTCAAGTCGTAATTTACGGCTTTCAAAATTTTATCGCTTAATAAACGACCTAGTTGTTTACGCTCGCGGTAAATTTCAACATCACTTCCTTTCGAGAAATAGATCCGCTCAAACGAACACGATAACCTTTCGGTAGGCTCACGGAACTGCTCCATGCTTACCTCACCGTTTTTCTTGATAATTAAAGCATGACCCGGATCGATCTCTTTAACATCTTTGAACTGTATGTTAAATGCAGTTTGTAAAGCCGGACGCTCTGAAGCTGCAACCACAATTTCATCATCATAATAGTAATAGGCCGGACGGATACCTGCCGGATCGCGCATGATGAACGAATCGCCATTACCAACCATACCGCAAATCGAGTAACCACCATCCCAGGTTTTAGCCGAGCGGCGAAGAATATTGGCAATATCTAAATGATCGGCAATTTTTTGCGTAATCGCAACATTGTCATGCCCTTCTTTTTTGTATTGATCGAAAAGCTCCTGGTTTTCATCATCCAAAAAGTGACCGATTTTTTCCAGTACTGTTACCGTATCTGCTTTTTCTTTTGGATGCTGGCCTAACTCGTATAATTGTTCCAATAACTCATCAACATTGGTCATGTTAAAGTTACCGGCAATTACCAGGTTACGGGTCATCCAGTTGTTTTGCCTTAAAAAAGGGTGGCAATTTTCGATACTGTTTTTACCATGTGTACCATAACGCAAATGACCCAATAACACCTCGCCAATAAAGCTTACGTTGTTTTTGAGCCATTCTGTATCCTGCATTAATTCAGGCGTATTTTCCTGGATATCGACAAATTTGTTCTGAACATATTCGAAAATATCCGCTACCGCATTAGAAGCCATGCTCCGGTATCGGCTAATGTACCTGCTGCCCGGTTTCATATCCAGCTTAATGGTGGCAATACCTGCGCCATCCTGGCCCCGGTTATGCTGTTTTTCCATTAAAAGATATAATTTGTTAAGGCCGTAAAGTGCTGTACCGTACTTTTGCTGGTAGTAAGAAAGTGGTTTTAACAGGCGAATAAAAGCGATTCCGCATTCGTGTTTTATCTGATCACTCATTGTGTGGGTTTGAAGCCGCAAAGTTATCCTTTTAAACCATTAGAACCTAAACAAAAATGCTTTCTTTTATTATGATGAGGTTTATCTGACAGATGAAGTAAAACTATCTCAAATCAAGCTAAAGCCAGATGAATCCGTCTTATTAATTAGAATCTTTCTAAATAATTTGCATAGTAAGTGTAAAATTCACACTTTTGCATCATTATTAAGATTTAGTCTAAATTGAAGAAACTTTACACATCACTATTATTCTTCTTTGTTTGTTTCACTGCGCTGGCGCAAATCAAGAACGTGGTTACCGGAAAAATGGTCGACCCGCAAAATAAGCCCTTAGAGCTTGTTAATATCAAAATTGTAGAAACCAACCAATACGCCATTACTGATAAGAATGGTATGTTCAGGGTTAACGGATCGGAAACGAATAACATTTTAACCCTCGAATTTTCGTACATCGGTTACCAGAAGTTAAGCCAAACAGTAACCGTTAAGGCCGGAGAAACCAATATGGGCAGTATTACCCTTAAGGTTTTAGATTTAAGTCTGGAGAATATCGAGATCAACGCCAAACGAAATTACTCGGGTTCTACCAACTCATCACTGATTATTACCAGAGATTTGATTGAACAAACTCCGGCATTGAGTGTAAACGATTTGTTGAATCAGATTCCGAATAGAAAAATCCAGCCACCCTCTTTACAAAACGTACAAAACATCAATTTAAGGGCATCTTACGCCCCTACAACTGATGGAAAAGGAGATTACGAACTTAATAATGCTTTTGGTATTGCCATTATTATGGATGGAAATACAATCAGTAATAATGCGAACATGCAGAGTTTCAACCCAGGAAGAAGTGGAGGAGTGGGCCAATCATTCGTAAAAAGTGGAGCCTACGGCATAAGAGGAACCGGCGACGATAAAACAGGATATACTGGCGATTACACTTTTGGTGGAACAGATTTACGCCAAATACCTGCTGATAATATTGAAAGTATTGAAGTTATTGCAGGTATTGCTCCTGCCAAATATGGCGATTTAACTGATGGTGCTATCATTATTGAGCGCCAGGCAGGTAAGTCTCCCGCTTACGTACGTATGCAATTAAGAGATAATGCTACATCTTATGGTTTTTCAAAAGGCTTTGAAATCAGTCCTAAATATGGAGCTGTAAATGTTGGTATAAACTATGTTAACTCTTTCGAAGATAACCGCGATAAATTAAAAGCCTACCGCAGAATCAACACTAATGCCATGTGGACTAATTTATTTGGAAAAACTAAACAACTAAAGAACACGCTCAGTGTAGATTATGGAAGAAACCTTGATGGGATTAAATTTGATCCTGATGATGAAAAAAGTACAGCTTCTAAATTCGATAGCTGGAATTTTAGTGTTGCAAACAGAAGCAATTATAGAGTTAACTCTGGATTCTTAAAAAATATTGGATTAAACTTAAGGTATTCTGAAGGTCATCAGATAAGCTATAAAGAAGAATTAGTGAATGATCCTTATGTCTTATATACCACTGCTACAACAACGGGCATTCATGAAGGAACATACGATACTGGGGTTTATACAGCAAAATCTTTAATTGATGGCCGACCAATAACAGCATCGGCAAATCTTGATTTCACAGGTGGTTTTGCTACTGGGAATCTTGTACACAATCTTTCTTTCGGAACAAGTTTTAGTTACAGTGCAAACAAAGGCCTCGGGCAAACTATAGACCCAAATGAGCCAAGAAGTGGGTCGAAGGTTGCAAGCACTTCATTAGGAACAAAGAGCTCTGAACGCTTTTACGACTTCAGCTTAGCTGTTGCCCAAAAAGATATTGGCTTTTATATTGAAGATCTTTTCACCGCAACCATACTAGGTAAACCATTAAATGTAAGAGCAGGTATTCGGTCTGATTTACAAAACGGATATGGATCTTTTTCGCCAAGAACCAATATTAATTATGAGTTAAGTAAAACTTTTAGAATAGGTCTTGCCTATGGTTTATCATACAAATCACCAGCTTTGGCACAGCGTTACCCAGGCCCCACTTTCTTCGAGATCCCATTATTAAATGCTTACAATGGTAAAGTTAATGAGAGTACATATTTGGTGTACGTAGAAAGATATGATCCTACCAATGTCAACTTAAAACCATCAAAAAGTGAAAGCATTGAGTTATCAGCCCAAATCAAAATACAAAAATTCAATCTATCCATATCAGCTTATAGTAAGAAATCCAGAAATGGAATTTCAACAGTTCAAACTTTACAAGCTATAGAATTGCCAACATATACAGCTACTATTAATCCAGGTTCAAAACCAACGGTTGTACAAAATGGCTCTAAGCTATATGCCATCAACTACTCTACTTTTAAAAATGACCTTTCATCAGACAATCAAGGTTTTGAAGTGATTCTAAATACACCTGAAATTAAAGAAATCAAAACAGCGTTTAATTTAAGTGGTGGCCTATTCAGGACATTTTATGGTTCGAATTCATATACCTTAAGTAATCAAATGCCTAATGTTATTCCCACAGATCCAAATTATGCATATATAGGTGTTTATGAGCCTTTAAACAAAAAATCATATTTTAGTAATGCAAGAGTTACAAGTGTAACCCACATCCCTAAGTTAAGCCTGGTTGTATCATTCGTTGCAGAATTCGATCTTCTAGACAAAAAAATAAATACAGCAAGCTCAAGAATTCCTGTTGGTTACTATAATAGGTTTAACCAATATACTGCCATTACCAGTTTCGATAAAACAAATACTTCTTATGGCCATCTTTACATTTCACCAGAAGAACAATCAGAGAACGATCTTCCACGTGTAATTTCCAATTACCACTTAAGTATTGCCAAAGAGATAAAAAAGCGTTTCAAATTTGCATTTAATGTTTACAACGTTTTTAATCACCGTCCATACTACATTACATCAACTGGCGCTTATAAATATCCAAATAGCAGCCCAACGTTTGGAGCAGAATTATCTATTAAACTTTAAAAGATGAGAAAATTATTATTCATATTGTTTTTGGCTACAGCAGCTTTAACTGCTTGTAAAAAATATCAGGGAAATGTTACAGGAATCCACCCGGTAAAATACCAGGTGATTGCTTCATATGCCTCAGAAGATTTAGGAAAGTTATTGCCAAAAGCTAAAATTGAGGTTACATTTAAGAGTGCTAAAAATGGCTTGATTCAAAAATACATCACTAAAAGTGATGGCATCGTTTCGCTTGATTCCATTTCCCCCGGTGTTTATGACATATCAGCTTCTATTAAAATCCCATCAACAGATTACACCGCTTTAACTGGAGAAAAAGTAGATAAGGAAGTGGTTTTTAATGCCTCAGAGAAATCGAAAACCATTACAGTAGAAGATAATCAACAAATTGAGCTAAAACTGATTTCAGGCTCTACCGGACCATGGGTAATTAAGCAGATTTATTATGCGGGTTCTAATACTACAACTGGCGCGTCATTCCGCGATCAGTTTATAGAAATATATAACAATACAGATTCAGTTTTATATGCAGATAGTTTATATATAGCTGAAGCCTTAGGCGTCCAAAATTTCACTTCAACTAATATATATAGACAAAACAATAGTCAGTATGACTGGAGTAAATCACAAGGCATGCCAACAGGTATAGATGCGAATAATGGCTACATATATACCAGAGCATTATTAATGATTCCAGGCACAGGAAAACAATACCCTATTAAACCGGGTGAAAGTATCGTGCTGGCTCAAACCGCAATAAATCACAAGGCTCCGTTTACTGGTTCTGACGGAAAAACAGTTACCGTAAGAGACCCTTCTTTAACTATAGATTTAAGCGGAGCAGATTTCGAAGCCTATTATGCTCCCTTTTTGGCTAAACCATTAGCATCGGACATTGATAACCCAAGTGTTCCAAACGTTGATGTATTATCATATAGTGGAACAGATCTCATTTTCGACAATCCAGGCCGGATGGGTTACGTAATTTTTAAAAATACAGGTATTATAGACATTAAAAAATTACCTCAGTACCCTTATCCCACAATTGCACCGCCAACATCAAATACTGATAAATATTACCAAATTCCAATTGATTTGATAATTGATGGAGTGGAAGTACAGCCGAGTAGTGCTGCCTCACGTGTTCCAAAAAAATTAGGCGCTACATTGGATGCGCTATACACCTATGCGCCCAATGGCGCATACTCTTCGCAATCAGTAATTAGAAAAACAGAAAGTATTGTGAATGGAAGAAGGATTTTGAAAGATACCAACAACTCTGCTGAGGATTTTGACTTCTTACCACTCGCAGCTCCGAGGGCTTTTAAATAACGTTGACACCATAGAAATACCGAATAAAACAAAAATGAAGAATACGATTCTATATATGCTTTTAGTTTTTAGTTCTGTACTTACGGCGTATGGCCAGAAGGATGACACACAAACTAGTAGCGTAAAAAACAAATTATTCTCTGCTGATTCAACGCTCTTCGCAGCATATGATTTTGCAAAATCAAGTCCTTTCTACATCAAGAAATTAATGCCGGCAACTTATAACAACTTAAGCATCGGTCACAATTTCGAAAAAGGACATTTAATGAGAGCACAAAATGCAACAAAAATTAATAACACCTTTTTAAGCACAGAAGGAATTTCACAGTTAAAATCAATTAGTATATGGGGGCAATTTTCATATAGCAGAACAGTTGAAGATAGTGTGGCATTTGCTCATCAAACACTAAATAATCTGGCAAATCCATACTATTATGGTTCAGTTAAAAATGTCAGTTATCAAAGAACGATTTACAACCTAAAAACTTTAGCAAGTAAGAATATTCTAAGCGACAACTTACCTATTGGATTAGGTGCCAATTATAGAATTGGCGATCACTATTCTACTAACGATCCAAGAGGTGAAATAAATGATTATCAATTGAATTTAGTTAGTACACTTGGATATAATATCACCAAAAAATTAACAATTGGTACGGCTTATCGAATTGGATATGGTACCGAAAAAACTAATGTTGCTTATAAAAACAACAGTCTCAATCAAGGAAGGGTAAGTCCTGAATTCACTAATTATCTCATAAACGGATATGGAGAACCGGAAGAATCCAATACCAATAGAACGATTCAAAGCAATCAGACCAGAAGTGGTATAGATGCATACTTAACCTATGATTCAGAGAATATCGGTGATTTTAACTTTAGCTACCAAACCTCGAAAGAAAAGCAAAAATTTGATTACAGATCCAATAGCGGAATAACTAAATTCATAGATTTCAACTTAGTTAGTGAGAACTACCATCTTTTTTGGTTAAAACATTTGGCTTTAAATTCTCTAAGCGCGGATTTTAATTATCAAACTAATAAGGGGGATAACTACCTTAATAACTACCTGGCTAACAGCTACCTTTTTAGCAACAACATTATCTCTATAAAAGGTCGCTATACGCTAAAGAAAAATCAGTACACCCACAATTTCGGTTTAGGCCTAAGTAAATATGAAGAACGTAAACAAGATGGTGTTGCTGGTAACGATATCAGGTTTAACCAACTCAACTATTCATTAAGCTACGGCATAAACCACCAGAATAAAAACAACCACAACTGGGGAATTAGTGTAACCGGATTGTATAATCAATATCTTGACTCTGACTTTAATGTACTTTTGGCGAATGAAGGTGTATTCACCAGAAATGTAATTTATTACGATTACGCCTACAATACAAGCTCAAAGTTTGGGGCTAACCTTACAGGAGATTATAGCATACCCATGTTTAAGCAAATCCAGGCTGGAATTAAGGTTGGACTTAACTATTGGAGAAGAGATGACCTAAAGGATTTTGGGAGAGTATTAACAAGTGCGCCCGGCAAAGACCGTTTTTCTTCCAATATCAGCTTAAATCTTTATTTTTGATCCCATGAATAGAGTTTTTGCTGCGCTTACCATCGTTCTCACCGGATTAATCTTATTTTCTTTTCAATCGGCTAATTTTAATGACGATGATGAACTGAGTATTGATAGCCTGCGCAAAGTATATTCAAAACCAACCAGCCAGTGGCCAAAACCTACAGTTGATCAGGGTGCTATTTTTCAGGAGCTGGACGAACTCCCTACCTCTCCTGTCGATTTAAAAAACGACTCGGTTAAAAGTGTGGTAGAGCTGGGTAAAATTTTATTTTTCGATCCACGTTTATCAGGTTCCAACCAGATTTCTTGCTCGAGCTGCCATGCGCCAGATTTACACTGGACAGATGGTCGCCAGGTATCAATTGGTCACGATCATTTAAGCAATATCCGCAATGCACCTTCTTTAGAGAATGTTTGGTTTTACAAACGCTTGTTCTGGGATGGCCGGGCCAACAGCCTCGAAGAGCAAGCCGGTAGTCCAGTGGCGGCACATAATGAGATGCACCAGGACATGAAAGCTTTACCCAAAAAACTAAGCAAGATTAAGGGATACCAACCTTACTTTACCGCTGCATTTGGCTCGAAAGAAATTACGAATAAACGCATTTTTGAAAGCCTAGCTACCTTTCAGCGCAGCATAGTAAGCAGAAGAACTCCTTTTGATCGTTTTCTGTCTAAGGATAAAAAAGCCTTAACCGATCAGCAATTGGTGGGTTTACACTTGTTCCGCACCAAGGCGCGCTGTATTAATTGCCACAACGGGCCATTCTTTACCGATAACGAATTCCACAATGATGGTTTAACTTATTATGGCCGTAAATATGAAGATTTGGGCTTGTATAACGTTACGAAAAAAGCCGAAGATGTAGGTAAATTTAAAACACCTGGTTTAAGGAATGTAATGAAAACCGCGCCATGGTTCCACAATGGTTTGTTTCCGGATATGGACGGAGTAATGAATATGTATAATGTAGGTATGCCAAACCAGCGCGTTAAACCCGAACAGGTTAATGATCCTTTATTACCAAAGAACGATAAGTTATTAAAAGGTTTAAAGTTAAGTATTGCCGAAAAAGATGCTGTAGTAGCCTTTTTAGAAGCCTTATCGTCGCCAACAGTATTGGTGAGGGTTGAAAATTTACCGCAGTAAGGTAGTTTCGAGTTGACAGTTTGGAGTCAGTTAAGTGGTTGAAAAAGACAGCCAATGTAAAGGACTGGTATTCAGTTGGCAATTGGCAGTTCTCAGTTAACCAATTCAAACAGTTAACCGATTAACCTTTGAAATTTCGTCCCCTGCTGATCCAATAAACTACATTTTATTCGATTTCAGTGCTTCGCCAAAAAATATAGAGGCATGTTCATCAAACGCTGCAGGATCGCCACTGGTATAAAAATGCCTTTCGCCTTGTCTACCTAGTTTTTCTTCGATTTCAGGGTGTCTTTTTAAATAATCTACCAAACTGGCAGCCACAATATCGCCCTGCGCCAAAACGTTCATATGAGCCGGAAGTACCGTTTTTAGTTTAGGCATTAATAAAGGATAGTGTGTACAGGCCAGCAGCACACAATCGATACCGGCCGATTGGCTAAGCAATTGATTACAATATTCCTGAATAAAAAAATCGGCCCCAGACTGCAGGTGTTCGTTGTTTTCGATGAGCGGCACCCACATTGGGCAGCTTTGCTGGTATACTTGTATATCGGGGAAAAATTTATTGATCTCTAGCAGATACGATTGCGAATTAACGGTTCCCCTGGTGCCCATTACACCTACCTGCTTGGTTGTTGTATACTGGTCGATTACCTCGGCTGTAGGCCTGATTACGCCTAGCACCCTCCTATCAGGATATTTGGCAGGCAAATCGCGTTGTTGAATGGTTCTAAGCGCTTTAGCTGAAGCCGTATTGCAGGCCAGGATTACCAAACGGCAACCTTTTGCAAAAAGCCACTCTACACACTCTAAAGTATATTTATAAATGGTATCAAAAGCATGGTCGCCATAGGGTGAACGGGCATTATCGCCTAAATAGATGTAGTTGTAATCGGGTAACTGATCGGCAATTGAACGGAATACCGTTAAACCTCCGTAACCTGAATCGAAAATACCTATTGGGGCGTTACCTTGCATACTTATTAAGGGTTAATTGTTTAAATCGGTTAATTGTGGTTTTTGTTGTAAAGGTAGTTTTAATTTGGAAGGGTGGACGTTTAAATGTTGGAAAGTTAAAATGTTGGAACGTTTTAATGTTCAGCTTTCCAGTCCTAAAACCTTCCTCAGTAATGTAATAGTAGTTAAGAAAGTCCTTCGCAGGCTCAGGATGATACGCTATTTAGTATGCATCCCCTCAAGAGTATTACCATCAAAATAATGAAGATAGTTGAGATGCTAGCATGACGGATACAGAAGTTTGGGAAATGAACTAAAACAAAAAAGCGAAACTAAGTTAAACTTAATTCCGCTTTATATTTTTGAACAGGAAAGGAGACTTTAGACTCCCGACTCTGGACTACTTTTTAGGTGCAGCTGGTTTTGCAGCAGTTGCTGTAATACCTAATTTAGTTTTAACTGCAGCTGTGATATCATCACCACCTTCCCAGAAAACTAAGTTATTACCACCTTGTCCGTTTGCGATGTCGAAAACATATGCTAAACCTTTTTCTTTAGCTACAGCTGAAATTGCAGTTGCAACTTTAGCCTGGATTGGCTGGAATAACTCACCTTGTTTAGTACCGATATCTTGTGAAGCTTTTGTACGTGCATCAGTGATACGTTTCTCTAAATCCTGCAATTCCTGACCAGCAACCTGTAATTCTTTACCTACAGCTTCTTTGTTAGCCTCGCTTAAAGTTTTTTCTTTGTCTTGTGCGTTTTTCAATTTTGTCTGATATTCTTTGATCATTGCATCAATATCAGCTTGCTTTTGTTTACCCAAGGTTTCTAAAGTTGTTTGAGCTGCTTTAGCATCAGGTAAATTTGCAAATACCTCTTCAGAATTAATGTGCCCTAATTTTTGTTGAGCATTTGCCATATTCGCTGTAAACAATAAACCTGCTGTTACAAAGAATACGTTAATTAACTTTCTCATCGTTCTATTTTACTTTTTTTATTTTTTCTAATTGTTTGTTCCTTAAAATCAAAGGGGCGAATATACTAATTATTTACAGTCCCCGGTTTGTAACCTAATTTTACAATTACATCATTACTTACGTCGTAACTGCTGCTTGCATAAATCATCATGGTTGCTTCACTGCTCTTATCAAAAATGAAATCCAGATACTTAGATTTTGCAATTTGTTTAATGGCATCTGCAACTTTATCCTGTATAGGCTTAATCAGTTTACTTCTGCTCTGAAAAAGATCTCCATCAGGGCCAAATTTAGAACGTTGAAATTCTTTAGCCTGTTTTTCTTTTTCAATAATTTCGTTCTCGCGGCGCTTACGCATATCGTCGGTTAATAAAACCTGATCTGCCTGGTAAGCTTTGTACATCCTGTCAATTTCTGAGAAGTTCTGATCTACCTGTTGTTGCCATTGTTTAGAAGCAACTTCTAACTGGCTTAAAGCGGATTTATATTCTGGTAAATGTTTTAAAATATACTCCGTGTCTACGTAAGCAAACTTCTGTGCAAAAGCACCGAAAGAAGTGCAAATTAAGAATGCGATAAAAAGATATTTCTTCATTTGTGTGTGTGTTTAATGATATCGTTAATAACCTAAGCTTTGTTTAAACTCAACTTGCAATGATTTATTGCATAATTAGTTAATTTTTTACTCTTTATCAATTAAAATCCACCTAATTGTTGTGCGATACTGAAGTGGAACTGTCCTTTGTTCGCATCAGGCAAGCCTGGGATAGCATCAAAACCATAACCATAATCAATACCCAGTAAACCAAATATTGGTAAAAAGATACGCGCACCTACACCTACTGATCTTCTGATGTTGAACGGATTAAAATCGCTAAACCTGTTCCAGGTATTACCACCCTCGGCAAAAGCTAAAACAAATGCTGTTGCCTGCTGACTTGCAATAACCGGGTAACGTGCCTCTAATACATATTTGGTATAAATCGGGCTACCTGATTGTTGTGCAATGCTCGGGTCAGATCCTACCGGAATAACGGTGTTGTTTGAATAACCACGCATCGCAATTAGCTCAGATCCCTGTAAGAAATCGAAACCTTGCATACCATCACCACCCAATTTAAAACGCTCGAATGCTGATTGACCAACGGCTTTGTTATACTGACCTAAGAAACCAAACTGCGCCTGTGCTTTGATAACCAAATTGCCTACTACGCGTTGGTACCATTGCGAATCGAATTTCCATTTGTGGTATTCGGTAAAGCGGTATTTTTCTTTATCAGATGCCGTAGCATAGTTGGTTTTGTTAAACAACGAATATGGTGGCGTAGCCTGAATAGTGAAACGCAGGAACGAACCTGATTTCGGGAAAATAGGCGAATCTCTTGAATCGCGGCTAATCTCTTGTGATAAGTTTAAGTTGTAAGAAGTACCGGTGCTGAACAAATAACCTGCATAGTTATTCAAAATGTATTGCTGCAAGTTAATGGCATGGCTTAACTGGAAATA
Source organism: Pedobacter sp. HDW13 (assembly GCF_011303555.1). Classification (NCBI taxonomy): domain Bacteria; kingdom Pseudomonadati; phylum Bacteroidota; class Sphingobacteriia; order Sphingobacteriales; family Sphingobacteriaceae; genus Pedobacter; species Pedobacter sp. HDW13. Next base: position 948,114 of record NZ_CP049868.1, read on the forward strand.
GTTATCTGGCCAGTTTAATCTTCTACCCAAACTTACGGTTACACCATTTAAACGGATTTTCTGGAATGAAGCATTATCAGAACTTAAACCGTTTGATTGTAGTGAAGTAAATGCACTTACACCAAAACTTACTGGTTTCTCGCCACCAAACCAAGGTTGAGAGAAAGAGAAACTGTACGATTGGTAATATTTACCGTTGGTTTGTCCACGTAAGCTTAATTTTTGTCCATCCCCTTTTGGAAGTGGTTTATAAGCTTTTAGGTTAAACAGGTTACGTAAAGAGAAGTTATTAAAGGTTAAACCCAGGGTACCGATAATACGGCCACCACCAAAACCACCTGAAAGCTCAATCTGATCTGAAGGTTTTTCCTCAACTGCATATTCAATATCCACAGTACCATCGGCCGGATTAGGGCGCGGGGTTGGAACAGTTTTAGATTCATCGAAATTACCCAATTGACCAATCTCGCGGATGGTACGAATTAAATCGCTTTTGTTAAATTTTTGTCCCGGTTTGGTACGGATCTCGCGCAATACCACTTTATCGTTGGTAATGGTGTTACCTTTTAAAGTAATGCGGTTGTTGGTGTACTGCGGTCCTTCGTACATGCGAAGTTCTACATCTACCGTATCGCCACGAATGGTTTTAACCGGATCGATGTTGAAAGTTAAGTAACCGTTATCGGTATACAAACTATTGATATCGCCACCATTTTCGCCACCACCGTTTAATTTTTTGTTTAAACGCTCTTCGCTAAATACATCACCTCTTTCGATGGTTAATACTTTATTTAAAATACTATCGGGATAAATGGCATTACCTGCCCAGCTTACACTACCCACATAATATTTCTTTCCTTCGTAAAGATCCATGCGGATGTTAACCCTTTTTTTGTTGTACTGGTAAATGGTATCTTTTAACAACGTAGCGTCCAGATAGCCTTTTTCCTGCATTTTGCCAATCATTTTCACCTTGTTCTCTTCGTATTTCTCTTTTGAGAATTTTCCAGAGCCCCAGAAACGCCACCAGGCAAATTGCTTAGGGTTTTTAAGGTACTTTCTAAGCTTGGCAGATTTAAATTCTGTATTTCCGGTAAAATCGATATGCTGTACTTTTACGCGGTTACCTTTATCAATATAAGCCTCTAAAACTACACTGTTCTCTGCATTTGGATCTTTTCGGGTTTTATAATCAATGGTGGTAAAGAAAAAGCCTTTATCCAGCATGTATTTTTTTACAATGGCCGATGTGGTATTGTATAAGTTATCGTTTACAATTTTACCGGTTTTATCGTTAAGCTTTTCCTGAATGGCAGTTCTTTGCGATTTACTGATTCCTTTTAAATCGATAGAGCTTAAACGCGGGCGCTCTACCACTTCAATTTCAAAGTAAACTGAATCCTGAACAAACTTTTCGATGTTAAGTTTTACATCATCAAACAATCCCTGCGCCCAAAGCGTTTTAATCGCGTCAGACGTAGCCTCACCCGGAAGCACAATTTTATCCCCTTTGGTTAATTTAGAAAGAGTAATTAAAACTTCTTTATCTAAATATTGGGTTCCGGTCACAGTGGTACCACCAATGATATATTCTTTTGGACTAAAATAATCGAGATCTAAGCCACCAACCTTTAAAGAGGGGGTTGCCGGCGCCTGACCTTGTGGACGTATTTGAGCAAAGGCCGGAGCGGCTAAAACTAGTAGGATTAAAACTTGAAATATTCTTTTCATTAAAATAATTTGTTCAGTAATGGCCACGAAGGTAACAATGTTTTGTAAGCAAATATTTCTTTAAACCGTTACCCTGTTATGGTTTCATTTATCGTATAAAAGTGGTGCTAAGTTAGTTTAAACGCTTGTTAAAAAGTGTTAAAAGAAAAATTAGTTTAATTGCTCGCTAATTTTACCAAAACGGCGTTCGCGTTTTTGATAGTCTACAATGGCCTCGAAAAGATCCTCGCGCCTGAAATCCGGCCACAAAACATCAGTAAAATAAAACTCGGTGTAAGCCATCTGCCAAAGCAGATAATTGCTGATCCGGTGCTCGCCACTTGTTCTGATCATTAACTCCGGATCGGGTATATTTACTGTTGTTAATTTAGACGAAAACAGGTTTTCATCTATATCGGCTAAAGAAATGGTATCGTTTTTAACTTCAGCAGCAATTTTTTTGGCTGCTTCTAAAATCTCCCACTTGGCACTGTAGCTTAACGCCAATGTTAAGGTACATTTTTCGTTGTGGGCAGTTTTGTCCATGGCTTCTTTTAAATCGTTGATACAGGCTTGCGGTAACGATTCGATATTGCCAATGGCATTAAGCTTAATATTATTTTTATTAAGTGTTTCGGTTTCGTTGTTGATGGTCGAAATCAGAATCTGCATTAAAGCATCTACTTCTTCTTTGGGTCTGTTCCAGTTTTCGGTTGAAAAAGCATATAGTGTAAGGTATTCAATCCCCACCTCAACACAACCTTCTACAATATCTTTTACAGAAAGTACACCTTGCTCATGTCCGAAAACCCGCACTTTTCCCTGGCCTTTTGCCCATCTTCCATTGCCATCCATAATTACGGCAATGTGCTTTGGCAGGCGGCTATAGTCTATTTGTTCTTTAAATCCCATTAATTATGTCAAAATCAGCTTAAAAGGAATAGCATTTTGAGGATACAAAGGTAAAAGATATGCCAACACTAACAAATAGATAAGTGTCCCTTTTTCTAAAATCGCCTCTTTGGGTACCGGGATATCCGATTTGGTTGACAGAAGGATCAGATAAATTAACCTGGTTTTGGCCATTTCCTCTGATTACAGGGCTATCGGGATAGCGGCCGCTTACATCATCAATATAATCGGTAAATGGTGTACGATAGCCTATTTCGGTAAAAACACTCCAGGTATCTTTATAGTTGTACCTTAATCCCAATCCATACGGAATGGTTAAAGCTACATTGCTATAGCCATTTTCCTGACCTTCGGTAGCCAGCCTATCCAAGCGGTATTTTTCTCCATCAACTTTTACTGTTGGTTTAAACACCACAAAACCTGCACCTGTAAACAAATAAGGAGTAAACTGCCGCGTTCCGCCACCAATATTAAAATTAAAGAAGTTAAAGTCTACTATTCCGCTAAATTCATTTAAAGATGTTTTAAACTGCAGGTTTCTTTCCCTGAACTGGGCATTATTTGATTTGGAATCTTTAGCCTGAATCTGTCCGTAGGTGTAATTTAAACGAACCCCAAGATATTGGTTGAAATTTCGTTTAACGTAGGCCCCACCTGAAAAACCACTAATTTGTAAGGGATTGTTTTGATTGAGATCGCCCATGTAACCTGCACCACCTGCCATTAAACCCAACTCCCATGAAGGCTCTCCCTCTTGTGCACGAACAAGCTGCCCGCCCAAAAGAAATAAGAGGATGAGAAAGAGTGGTTTATTTGGCGTCATATCTAGTAGTTACGGGTATCGATTCCCCATAATAATTTATTCCTTAACGTGTTTAAATACGTTTCATTGTTAAGGCGGATAAGATTTACACAAAAATCGGCTTTTTTGATGGTAATTTTTACTGACCGCTCTACCGTTACGGTACGGCTATCGCAGGAAACCAGAAATTTCGATTCCCTGGCTTCGACCTCAAAAGAAAGCTTATTATCGTCTGGCACCACTACTGGCCTTACATTTAAATTGTGCGGCGCAATAGGTGTAACCACAAAATTTTCAGAATCGGGATAAATAATCGGGCCACCGCAGCTTAAAGAATATGCTGTAGAGCCTGTAGGCGTGGCAATAATTAATCCATCGGCCCAATACGAATTGATAAATTCATCATTCATAGAGGCATGAATAATCATCATGGCCGAATTATCACGGCGGTGAATGGTAATATCATTCAGGGCAAAGTTTTCTTCGCCAAACAAACCGTTTTCTGATTCTAAAGTAAGCAGTGATCGGGTATCTAAAGTATATTCTTTATTAATCAGGGCCTCCAGGGCATCACCTATCTCATTTTTATTGATACTGGCCAGAAACCCCAGACGACCAAAATTAATCCCGATTACAGGAATGCCCGAATTGCGGATCAGCGATAAAGTATCTAACAATGTACCATCGCCCCCAAGGCTCAGCAACACATCGGCCAGCTCTTTTAACTCGCTATGGTTATGAAAAACAACGGTATTAACAGGCAGTTTAATTTTGCCTTGAAGTGAAGTTTTGAATTTTGAATATAAAACGGGCTGGATATGGTGTTCGGCCAGATGATTAAAGACCTCCTGAACGTACGGCAAAACCGTATCGTTAAAATCTCTCCCGTAAATTGCAATCCTCATAAAGTAGGTTTATACATTTAAATAATTCATGAACGAATCGTAACGCTCCTGCGACCCATCATCAATCTGTGTGTTGTTGTACACTTCTTTTACCTGATAATCATATCTTTCGAAAGAAGCTACCAATGAAGTAATTTCAGTTTTATTTACTTTTAATGTTACTTCTAAACGTGTAGAATCTGCAAAAGAATTCACGTAAGAAGAAAGAATCTGTGCATTATCGGCTTCTACAATCTGCGAAATGTGCGCCAGCGAGTTATCACGGTTACTGATTTCGAGTACAATAATGCCACCAGGCTCGTTTACTGCATATTGTTGGGCTACCGCATCAACCATGTTGCTGATGGGAATTATGCCTGCGTAACTTTTCTGCCGGTCTAAAACCGGAACAGCCGTAAGTTTTAACTGGCTCAACAGCCTAATTACATCGTAAATATGCGCATCGCTAAGTACAAAAGCATTAAGCAGGTTTACAGACGAATCGTTTAAAAGGGTATCGTGATTATCGATGCTCAACAAATTATCTTCTGCTACCAGCCCCATAAAAGCAACTTCATTAACAACAGGCAAATGTTTTAGCTTAAAATCGTTCATCCGATCTAAAGCCTTTTGCACCGTGTCATCGCTTCTCAGTGTAGGTATAACATTCGATATGATTTCTTGAGCAAACATTATTTTAACAATATCCTGTCTAAAAATTTCTCTAAAAAAGCATTAAATATTCCGGGATGCTCCATCATAGGTGCATGACCGCATTTATCTACCCAGTTCAATTCAGAATTAGGCAGTAGTTCGTGAAATTCTTCGGCCACTTCTGGTGGCGTAACTTTATCGTTTTTTCCCCAGATTAACGAAACCGGGATGGTAATTTTCGACAATTCTTTGGCCATGTTATGGCGTATAGCCGATTTTGCCATGGTTAAGATACGGATTACTCTCGATCTATCGTTAACTGTTTTAAATACGTCATCAACCAGCTCTTTGGTTGCCGTAGCCGGATCGTAAAAAGTAAATTCTACTTTCTCTTTAATATAATCGTAGCTCTCTCTGCGTGGGAAAGAACCACCAAAAGCGTTTTCGTACAAACCAGAACTACCTGTTAAAACCAGGGCCTTAACAAACTCCTGATGGGCAACGGTAAATACCAAACCAACATGGCCACCAAGTGAGTTACCCACTAGCACCACCTGGTTTAAATTCTTAAATTTTAAAAACCGGTGCAGGTACCTCGACAATGCCTTTACACCAAGTGTTAAAATGGGTAAATCGTATATGGGCAAAATAGGGATCACTACATGATAGCGGTCTTTAAAATAATCCATAACCGGCCCCAATTGCTCAATTCGCCCATTAGGCCATGCAGCAATACCAGCGTTTCGCCTTCTCCAGCTTCGATGTATTTAAATCCGTCTTCTTCTATTACCTGGTATGTCATATATATAAATAGGATGCTACTGTGCTACTAAGTTAGTAGAGTAAAATTAAATTTTTGCATTTCTTTGCCATTTTTCTGAAATAAAATCGAAAACGGTCTAAAAACTCGCCATAGTGCATTAAGAAGCGGGAATTAAACATCTTGGAACAGGTATCAAGTATTAAATACAAGATATACTTTTAACAAGCTTTCCGCTTTGGTCTTTCAGCTTCAATCTCCCTATGCTAGTTTCTCTTTAACAATTTCGGCAATTAATTTACCATCGGCTTTACCGGCCAGTTCTTTGTTCGCCATACCCATTACCTTGCCCATATCCTTAACCGATGTAGCGCCAGATTGTTTGATTACCGTTTCAATAATTGCCGCAACCTCTGCCCTATCCAATTGTTTTGGCAAGAACTGGTTAATTACTTCAATTTCTTCTTCCTCTACCTTATACAAGTCCTCACGGTTTTGCTGTTTATAAATATCAGCCGATTCGCGACGCTGTTTAATTAGTTTCTGAAGGATTTTAAGCTCAGTTTCTTCGGTAATTTCTTCTGCAGAACCTTTTTCGGTTTTTGCCAAAAGTAAAGCAGCCTTTATAGCCCTTAAACCTCTTAACTGCGCATTGTTTTTAGCCAACATGGCTTTTTTTATTTCCTGATCTATTGTTGTTGATACCATTATTGTTTAATTGTTTGAATTGGTTAACCGGTTAATTGTAAATACCGGTCGCCAATTATTATTTTCATTTTTTATTAATCGTTTAATCTTTCAATTAACCAATTTAAACAGTTTATACAGTTAACCTAACTAACCTCTATTTATAATCGTAGCTGTTGCCTGTACAGTTGGCATAATCAGCATATCGTTAATGTTTACGTGCTTAGGCCTGCTCACTACATACCATATCGCGTCTGCAATATCATCGGCAATTAACGGCTCCAGGTTTTCGTAAACCTTTTTTGCACGGTCTTCGTCACCTTTGAAACGTACCACCGAAAATTCGGTTTCTACCATACCCGGATTAATTTCGGTAACCTTAATGCCATGTGGCAATAGATCGATACGCATTCCTTTGCTCAGGGCATCAACCGCATGTTTGCTGGCACAATATACATTTCCATTTGGATAAACTTCTTTACCCGCAATAGAACCTATGTTAATAATGTGTCCTGATTGGTTCGGGATCATCCAGTTGGAAACAATTTTGGTTACATAAAGCAATCCCTTCACATTTGTATCGATCATCGTATCCCAATCGTCGGTATTGCCTCTATCAATCGGGTCTAATCCCTGGCTTAAACCTGCATTATTTACCAGCACATCTACCTTTTTCCATTCGGCTGGTAAAACCTCCAATGCAGTGGTTAAACATTCTTTGCTACGCACATCGGCAATCACCTGTTTAATTTCAATCGCATATTTATCTGCCAAATGATGGGCTATTTTGGCCAGTCTTTCTTCTCTGCGGGCCAAAAGTATTAAGTGGTATCCTTGTTGGGCAAATGTATGTGCGCAAGCTTCGCCAATACCAGAAGTTGCACCTGTAATTAATGCGATTTTAGACATATTTATGAATTTAAGTCACGGTAAACTTTACGGTTAAAAACCAGTTTAATCTACCTACGTAGACAAAGATAAGTTTTTTTGAATGTTAAAGACTACTGAAAAATCAAACTGAACGTGAATTGACGCAATTTCAACTTATCAATCGGATTAGCATAAGCTGTATCGTCATGCTTCAGTATATCGCTGGTAGAATACGACAGTTTAATTTCGGGCGACATTTTGAAATACTCAAAATAAAGGTCAAAACCGATTCCTGTTTCATATGAAAGATAATTCCGTTCGTTTTTGAGCAATTTGTTTACGGCAGTTTCACCTTCATCAAAAGTTTTCTTTTTGGAGGCAATATCAATCGAATACTTTGCTCCACCCAGCCAGTAAGCTCTGAAGTTATTTAAGCGGTTCGATTTGATTTTAATGCCTAGTGGAAATTCGAACATGGTGGCCTGCACTTTCTTATCAACCAGGGTTTGAAAATGTTTGGTTTGCCCGTTGCCCACATTAACCGGATCGGTAGGTACGTATTCGTAACTCACTACCCTATCGCTAAAAATCAGTGAAGGTGTAGAACGGATATCGAAATTTTCGGAAATATTCCTGTTCATTACAAAACCCAAACCAAAGCCTTGCGAGGGTTTACTCGAAATCGAATTTAACGAATTGGTTACCATGGTACCTGAAGCGGGATCGAAAGAAACGCCGTTGCTGTTGGGCATCTCGTAAAATGGCGCCCTCCAGTTCTGTTTTTTGAGGATTTTATATTCTGCCGAAATGTATTGAAAATTAAAACCAAAACTCCAGTCCTCATCATCTATACCACCACCCCAGTTTTGAGCAAGAGCGGCTGTAGAAATGCTAAAGAGTGAAAGAATGAGGCTTAATTTTTTTATCATTTAGTTCCGGTATATATCGAACTTATTCCAAACGTTAAACTTTTATGTTTGGTACTTTTAAAACCAATTTTTTGCATCAGCGCAATAAAATCTTCTCCATCGGGGAAAGCCGCTACCGATTCGGGCAAATATGTATAGGCCCTGTGATCTTTAGAAAATAGCTTACCGAAAAAAGGTGTTACCTGCTTAAAATAAAAACTGTAAAGCTGCTTAACCGGAAAAACCCTGGGTTTCGAAAATTCGAGTATCACCATTTTTCCGTTTGGTTTAAGCACCCGGTACATATCTGCCAAACCTTTTTCGAGGTTTTCGAAATTACGCACCCCATAAGCACAGGTAATGGCATCGAAGGTGTGATCTTCAAAATGCAAGCCTTCTGAATCGCCAACCTGAACCGAAAAAACTTCGTTCAAACTGCGTTCATTGATTTTCTTTTTGGCTACTTCGAGCATGCCTTCAGAAATATCTACACCGATTACCTTTTCGGGATGAAGCTTTTTAATGGCTTCAAAAGCAAAATCGCCGGTTCCGGTAGCTACATCAAGCATTGTTCTCGGGTGGATCGAAACGAGTTCTTTAATGGCCTTTTTGCGCCAAAGCACATCAATTCCCAGTGAAAGAAAATGGTTTAAAAAATCGTAAGTGCCCGAAATATTATTGAACATGGTTGCAACCTGTTCTTTTTTGGTTGCATCTGCTACCTGATATGGAGTGATATTCTGATTCATGATATGTGGCAAAGATAGATAAAAGAGTTTGCAGTTGGGAGTTTAGAGTTTGCAGTTTAGTGATTCCAATAAACTTTACGAAGCGTTGACCTCGGTAAATTCAAGCTCTCAACTCCAACCCCCAACTCAAAACTAATTATTACCTTTGCACTATGGTTATCAAAACAGCAGCATTTATATGCAGCAACACCCAGGTTTCGGCTTTGCCGCCACCAACAATGCCCGAGTACGCTTTTATTGGCCGCTCTAATGTGGGTAAATCTTCTTTAATCAACATGTTGGTTAATCAACACGGATTGGCAAAAACCTCGCAACGTCCGGGAAAAACACAACTCATCAATCACTTTCTGATTAATGATGCCTGGTACATTGTCGATTTGCCGGGCTATGGCTATGCTAAAGTTTCGAAAACGAGTCGCGAAAAATGGGAAAAATTTATCCGCGCATACATTACCAAAAGAGAGAGCTTACAATGCGTTTTTGTTTTAATCGATAGCCGACTGGAGCCACAACAAATTGATATTGAATTTTGTTATTGGCTGGGCGAAAAACAAATTCCTTTTTCTTTAATATTTACCAAAGCAGATAAGCAGGGAATGACAACCACGCAAAAAAACGTGGCAGCCTTTAAGAAAAAGCTGGGTGAATTTTTTGAAGAGATTCCGGCAACATTTGTTACCTCGGCCGAAAAAGCCACAGGTAAAGATGAAGTGCTGAATTTCATCCATGAAGTAAATAAAGATTTTGTAGTACCTACAGATTATAAGCGGTTTTAAGGTTCAATAGCCCATTGGTCATTGGTTCATTAGTAATTGACAATCTGCCATTAACCATCGACTATTAACCAACAAGAACAGTAAACCATTACCAATAAATGAAAAAATACTTTTCACTCGTATTATTTGCACACTCGGTTTTTGCATTGCCCTTTGCCATGATCGGATTCTTTTTGGGGGTAACTACTACCGATAATCCATTTTCGTGGTACAAATTAATATTGGTTTTGCTGTGTATGGTTTTCGCACGCAACTCGGCCATGGCTTTTAACCGCTACCTTGACCGGAATATTGATGCCAAAAACCCACGTACTAAAATGCGTGATATACCTGCAGGGAAAGTTTCGGCGAATGAAGCGCTTACTTTTGTGATCATCAATTGTGTATTATTTGCCATTGCCACCTATTTTATTAATCCGCTTTGTTTTTATTTATCGCCGGTAGCACTATTTGTAGTATTATTTTATAGTTACACCAAAAGGTTTACAGCACTATGTCACCTGGTATTGGGACTTGGCCTATCGCTGGCGCCGATTGGGGCATATATTGCTGTAACCGGTCAGTTTGCTTTGGTACCAGTTTTATATTCATTAACGGTATTGTTCTGGGTAAGCGGTTTCGATATCATTTACGCCTTGCAGGACGAAGATTTCGACCGCGAAGAAAAATTACATTCCATTCCATCGGCTCTTGGCATAAAAAATGCGCTGAACGTTTCGGTTTTACTGCATGTATTTTCGGCAGCCTGTGTAATCTTGCCGGTATTCTTTACCGAATTTAGCTGGGTTTATTATGTAGGAATTATATTTTTCTGCTCTATGTTGATTTATCAGCACCTGCTTGTAAAACCAAACGATATCAGCAAAGTAAACCGCGCATTTCAAACCTTAAACGGCTATGCTTCGGTGGTATTTGCCATTTGTTTTTTAATAGACGCATATTTGAGACATAAATAGAAATGAGTGAAGGAGTGAATTTTGAATGATTGAATGCATTGTGTAACTAATCAAATTCATTCTGTCATTCAATAATTCTCCAATTCAATAATTAAACTAACCATGATCATCACCAAAAAACCAAGAACATATATTCCACAGGATTTAACCATTACCTGGGAAAGCTTAGCCCCTATTTTTGATGAATTGCAAGACCGCAGCATCACGAGCAACGCAGAATTAGAACAATGGCTAAAAGACCGTTCGGAGCTTGAAGCTGCTTTAGAGGAAGATTTTGCCTGGCGTTACATTAAAATGAGCTGCGATACGGCCAACGAAGAACTGGTTAAAAGCTTCCAATATTTCGCTACCGAAATTTCGCCAAAAATATCACCACTATCTAACGAACTAAACAAGAAATTTGTAGAAAGTCCTTTCATGGATGAATTGGACAAGGAAAAATATTTCGTTTATAACAGATCGGTTAAAAAGGCATTGGAACTTTTCCGCGAAGAGAACATCGAACTGTTTACCGAGCTGCAAGTTAAGCAACAGAAGTACCAGAGCATTACAGGTGCCATGAGCGTAGAAATTAATGGACAGGAATATACACTGGAGCAAGCTTCTATTTTGGTAAAGGATTTAAACCGCGAAGTGCGCGAAAATGCTTTCAGAACTATCCAGCAGCGTCGCCTTGTTGATAAAGACGATTTAAATATCCTGTTTGATGAATTGATCAGACTACGTAATCAGGTGGCTCTTAATGCAGGTTTTGAAAATTACCGCGATTACATGTTTCAGGCTTTAGGCCGTTTTGATTATACTCCACAAGATTGCTACGACTTTGCGAACGCCATTGAGAAAGAGATTGTCCCAATTTTGAAAGAACAGGCTGAGAAACGCAGGGAGGCACTGGGCTTAGATACTTTAAAACCATGGGATTTAGAGGTAAGTGTAAGTGGTAAGGCTGCATTAAAACCTTTCAACAACGGTGCTGAACTAATTGACAAAAGTATCGCCTGCTTTAATGCCATCGACCCTAAACTGGGCGAAAAACTGGCAACCATGAAAGCCAACAACCTTTTTGATGTAGAGAGCAGAAAAGGCAAAGCACCTGGTGGATACAACTATCCTTTGGCCGAGACCGGAGCACCGTTTATCTTCATGAATTCGGCCAACTCGCTCCGCGATTTAACCACGATGGTACATGAGGGAGGGCACGCTGTTCATACTTTCTTAACTGCCAATTTAGAATTGAACGATTTTAAACATTGTCCGTCGGAAGTGGCCGAACTGGCCTCAATGAGCATGGAATTAATTTCTATGGATAAATGGGATGTTTATTTCGACAACGAGGAAGATTTAATCCGCGCAAAAAAAGAACAGCTGGCCGATGTTTTAAAAACATTGCCATGGGTAGCGGTAATCGACCAGTTTCAACATTGGATTTACACCAACCCTAATCATACTGCTGCAGATCGCGAAGAAACCTTTAAACAGATTTATAACCGCTTTGGTGCGGGCTTTGCCAACTGGGATGACCTGGAACAACAATTCGGCAATATTTGGCAAAAACAACTGCATTTGTTCGAAGTTCCTTTTTACTATATTGAATATGCAATTGCCCAGTTAGGCGCCATTGCGGTTTGGAAAAACTATAAGGAAAACCCTGAAAAAGCATTAGATCAATACCTGGCTGCACTGACTTTGGGTTACACTAAACCGATGAACGAGATTTATGAAACCGCCGGAATTAAATTCGACTTTAGTGCCGAATATGTAAAAGAACTGGCCAGTTTTGTAAAAGGAGAACTGGAGAAACTGGGATAGGACAAGCTGGAAGGTTTAAAGAAGGAAAGCAGAAGGCTTTTCCACTCAAAAAACAAAAAAGTCGTAGCAAATGTTACGACTTTTTTGTTAGAGTTTAAATTTAAAAATTTAGTTGCCTTAATCCGCCACTTCTTTTTTTCTTACTTTCAAAATCATAAACATTACGATCAACGATATTACAATCATAATCAAATAGCTGTAGCTCAGATTGCGTTCATCCTTCGCCGGTACCAGACTCACCACTGCATAGCTCAAAAACGACACAATAACATAAGTAATTCCTCCTGTTAAACCACCAGCAATACCCGCATTTTTAGGGAATTTACTCAAACAGAAGGTAAAGTAGTTGTTAAAAGTAAAACCTGCCCCGATATGGATAATGAAGGCAAAAAAGATCAGCGAGTAAAGGTTACTGATAAAATTAAGGCTCAGCATCATTAATACCACAAATACCAGCTGCAAAACTGAATTAATGGCTAATCGCTTAAAAAACGGACGATTAATGGTAGCTTTCCCAATAAAACCACCAACCATCCAGGCAAAGCCCAATACCAATGAGCTATAGCCTGCAATTACAGGCGAAAGGTGCAAATGGTGCTCAATAATAAATGGCCCTGTCATGTTGTAAACCATTACCATGCAATAGGCTAGTCCAAGCATAACTATACCCAGTGTAAAACTGGTGGTTTTAATCATAGTGGCATAAATGTTGGCTATTTTCTTCAACTGGAAATCGGTAAAATGTTTCAAAGTTTCGCCACTAAACATAAACTCAAGCAGAGCAAAAACCAGGGCAAAACCACCCAGGAAATAGAAGTTAGACTCCCAGCCAAAAACTGTTTGCAGGTAGCCTCCAATAAAAGGCGCTACAATTGGTCCGGTTGACCAGATGATGGAAAACAAACTGAGGTAATGCTTAAGCTGTTCGCCTTCAAAAAGATCGACAAAATAAGCGCGCTTTGCAACCACTATCGCCCCAACGGTAAGCCCGTGTATAATCCGCATTAAATAAATTAAGTAGATGTTATGCGTATTGGCAATGATTAGACTAGCAGCCGCAAAAATCAACAGCGAATACAAACCGATTTTATAGCGGCCAAAGCTATCGAGCACACTGCCGATAAACAGTTGCGCAACACCATAACTAATCAGAAATATACTTAGCGTAAGCTGAACCTGAACGTTGCTCACCTGCATTTCACCAGCCATGGTTGGCAATGATGGAATGTAGATATCTGTAGCAAAACCCGACAAGGGAATCAGCGCAAAAGCCAGTATAGTGGCTATCCCCTGGTGGCGTTCTTTAATGTATTTAATGTCTAAAGTACCCGTGTTCATAAATATGAAAATTGTAGATGTTTATATTCCAATCAAACAAGATTTTACGTGTAAACATCCATCTTGAAGATTGGAGCAGGCAAAATTAACGCTTTTGCACTGCTTAAAACTATGCCAATCAAACAAAGGCTTATGATGAGCAAATAATTGAATTTTTTGACATTAATTTCATAAAACATCAGCATTCTAGTCGCTTTTTACTCTCCATTGGCGTGTAATGAAATTTATATCTTGCTTTAAACGTTTTTAGCCAAACTTTTTATAAGTTTGAAGAAACAATCAAACAACAAATGTTCGAAAAGCTATTCAGAAAGAAATCCATTTCCAAGATATTACAAGATGCGGCAAAAGGCTATGGCGACCACGAAAATACATTACATAAAACCCTCGGTGTACGCGATTTAACTGCCTTTGGCATTGCAGCTATTATTGGTGCTGGTATTTTTAGTACGATTGGCAAAGCCAGTGCAGACGGCGGTCCGGCGGTAATTTTTCTGTTTATTTTTACTGCAGTTGCCTGTAGTTTTGCAGCTTTTGCCTATGCCGAATTTGCATCAATGGTGCCGGTTTCGGGCAGTGCATACACCTACTCATACGTTGCTTTTGGTGAGCTGGTGGCCTGGATTATTGGCTGGTCGCTCATTATGGAATACTCCATCGGGAACATAACTGTAGCTATATCCTGGTCTGATTACTTTACAGGACTACTCTCTACTATAAAAATACCACCTTTAGGAATTAACGGCATCCACGTACCAGACTGGATGACTATGGATTACCTTAGTGCTTACAATGGTCATAAACACGCAGAAGCCCTATTGGCCGCAGGCAAAAATTTAGCTGATTTAGATTCGGCAACAGCGCTTGCCAATAATGCCTGGCTTACCGCGCCAAAAATTGGTGGTTTCCACCTGGTAGCCGATATCCCCGCTTTAGGCATTATCATTCTGATTACCTGGTTAATTTACCGCGGCATGAAAGAAAGCCGCAATGCGAGTAATGCCATGGTAGTAGTTAAACTAGCCGTAATTTTATTGGTACTGGCTGTAGGTATATTTTATGTTGATACCAAAAACTGGAATCCTTTTGCGCCAAATGGTGTTTCGGGAGTATTAAAAGGTGTTTCTGCTGTATTTTTTGCTTACATCGGCTTCGATGCCATTTCTACTACGGCTGAAGAATGCAAAAACCCACAACGTGATTTACCACGCGGTATGATGTGGGCCATTATTATCTGTACAATTCTTTACGTAGCCATAGCATTGGTTTTAACCGGTATTGTGAAGTCTGATACTTTGGCTGTAGGCGATCCGCTGGCTTTTGTTTTCGATCAGATCGATCTTAAATTAATGAGTGGCATTATTGCCGTTAGTGCTGTTTTTGCTATGGCCAGTGTACTTTTAGTGTTTCAAATGGGCCAGCCACGCATCTGGATGAGCATGAGCAGAGACGGGCTGTTACCGAAATCGTTTTCAAAAATTCACCCGAAATATAAAACACCTTCTTTTGCAACTATTGTGGTAGGTTTTGTAGTTGCTGTTCCATCGCTATTCATGAACCTCACCATTGTTACCGACCTTTGTTCTATCGGAACACTTTTCGCTTTCGTATTGGTTTGTGCAGGTGTTTTGGTGCTTCAAAACAGGCCTGATGTACAACGTGGAAAATTCAAGATTCCGTATGTAAACAGTAAATTCATTGTTCCGGTTATATTTATTGCGAGCATTGTCTTTGCCTTTACACAGTATGGAAAGGAAACCAAAGCTTTCTTTTTTAACTCTCCTAAAATTGTAGAAACGGTAAACTTTGTCACTTCTTTAAACAGCGAAGAGCTTAAAATTGTTAAGGAAGAAATTGTAAAAAATGCTGCGCCACAAATCATTCTGGCCGAGAAAGTGGATGCAGAATTTTACCTAAGCGCACTGCCTGGCGATCGTTATGAGCAGTTTATTGCGGCTTCGAAGGTTAGCATCGAAAAGAAATACGAAAGTGGCTGGAGCCTCTTTAAACACAAAATCCCAATGTGGATTTTTCTGATTATCTGCGTAGTTATCACCTTCTATTGCATTACTAAAAACCTTTCGCTAATTCCAGTATTAGGGTTAATTAGCTGCCTGTACATGATGTGCGAACTGGGTATTTCTAACTGGATTGGCTTTGGTATCTGGCTGGTTGTAGGCCTGGTTGTTTATTTTGCTTACGGATACAGGCATAGTAAGCTGGCACAGGCTGAGCGCTAAATATAATGAAGTACAATCCTTTAATACATCATCGGAGATCGATCAGATTAAAGGATTATGATTATTCAAAAGCTGGAGCTTATTTTTTTACCATTTGTTGCGAAGATCGGCTTTCCCACTTTAGTGAGGTCGTTAATGGTTAAATGGTTTTAAATCAATATGGAATCATTGCTTTTGAACAATGGCTGAAACTTGCGGATCGATTCTGTAATTTTCAATTGGATGTTTTTCAAATCATGCCGAATCACATGCATGCAATAATTGTATTGAACAATGTCGGGGTAACCGCAAGGGTTGCCCCGACAATTTCCGATATTATTGGCATATAAATCAATCGTTTCAAGCGCTTGCCTGCAATTATTCAAATCACAAAACAATAGGCAAGTTATGGCAACGGAATTATTACGAGCACATCATCCGCGATGAAAGAGCATATCAAAATATCTCAAATTATATCATCAACAATCCCATGAAGTGGGACAAAGATAAATTTCATCTTTAAACAAAAAATCCTCTTTCCGTAATAGAAAGAGGATTGTATTTATTTCTTCTTAACAAAAGCTAAGGTGGTTATTATTATCAAGCCTAAACCAGACGCCATCATGTAATTATTTGCATGATTGAGATGATATATTTTTGCTACAGGGCCTGCAATAAACAGAATTACAGCAAGCAGAATAATCAGCTTCCTGCCCATTAAACTGGTAATCTGTTAAGTTCAATATCATCCGGCGTAACAAAAATAAGTGGTACTTTCTCAACATCCACATAGCTGCTGTCCAAACCAAAACTGCGTTCTTCAGATAAACTTAGTTTTTTCAGGATGAAGTAGTAATCCATGATGGTACGTTCGTAGAAACTCAGTTTGGTAAATTTAGATAAGTGTTTTTCTAAAAGTACAAACCTAAAATCGCCGGCAATTTTATGCTTGTTTAACGAAGTGTACTGACTTGTAATATCAATTTCACCGTTTTTAACCAACTCTTCAACAACCTTACGGTAAAGCAGGTTTACACGTTGCTCAATCCTGAAACCTAGTTTGAAATCGATCCTGATCAACTTACCAGGAATCAGGAATTCTACCTTATAATCTAAAGTATAAGGCTCATCCATTACATCAACGTGCACCAGCCAATACACATCGGCACGTTTTGGCTCTTTCTGAATAATGGAATAAATAATTTTCGATTCAATCTCGGTTTTGAAATTGGCACTTGTTAAATAAACCAGCTGAGAAGAATATTTCGGCACAGATTCATCACTACTCAATTCGCTCAAAATCTGGTAGTAATCTTCAATTTCCACGTACTTAACAAAGCGGTTTTTGATTTTACGTGCCACAAACCAACTCCACATAATGGTAAACAGTAGCGAACCAATTAATACCGTTACCCAACCGCCATGCAAGAATTTAGTTAAATTACTAATCAGGAAAGTACCTTCAATAATTACATAAGTAAAGAAGAAAATAGCAATAAGGTATTTAGGAAAACGCCTGCTCCTTAAGTAAAAACTAACCAAAATGGTAGTCATTAACATGGCAATTGTAATAGACAAGCCGTAAGCAGCGTCCATTCTTTCTGATTTTTCGAACAGCAAAACAATACCGCAACAGCCAATCCACAGCATCCAGTTAATCGATGGAACATAAAGTTGTCCTTTAGAAACCGATGGGTAAATAATTTTGATTTTTGGCCAAAGGTTTAAACGAACCGCCTCAGATATCAAGGTAAATGAACCACTAATTAAAGCCTGACTGGCAATTACAGCAGCCATTGTTGCCAATATAACCATCGGGATCTGAACCTGATCGGGTACAATCTGGAAGAAAGGGTTCATTTTAGCTCCCGGAACATAAGTTGCACTATTGTGCAAAATCCAAACACCCTGCCCTAAATAGTTAAGAATAAGGGTTAATTTAACAAATATCCAGCTGATGCGGATGTTGTTTCTTCCGCAGTGGCCTAAGTCTGAATATAAGGCCTCGGCTCCCGTTGTACATAAAAACACACCCCCGAGAATTAAGAATGCCAGCTTATTGGTTACCAGCAAATGAATAGCATAGTATGGATTAAATGCCTTTAAAACGCTAAAATCCTTAACGATAAAAGATACACCTAAAACCCCTAATACCCCAAACCAAACAAACATTACCGGCCCGAATAATTTACCAACCAGGTTGGTACCGAACTGTTGAATAATGAAAAGCACAGTGAGGATAATTAATACAATCGGAATAACCTCTACGTCGAATTTCTTGGTTAAACCTTCAATTGCTGAAGTAACGGTAATACTCGGTGTGATAATACCATCGGCAAGCAAGGCACAACCACCCACAATAGCCGGAACAACCAACCATTTGGCTTTTTTACGCACCAGCGAGAACAAAGAAAAAATCCCCCCCTCACCTTTGTTATCGGCACGTAAGGTAATAATCACATACTTTACGGTGGTTTGTAGGGTTAGGGTCCAAATGATACAAGATAATACTCCGAGTACATTGGTAGGATTGATATCCTGTTTACCGCCTAGGATAATGGTAAAAATTGCATTTAAGGTATATAATGGTGATGTACCAATATCGCCGAATACAATTCCCAAACTAATTAGAACCCCACCAGCGGTTAACGCGTTGACATTTTTATGATTTGACACTTCGTTGATTATTTTAGTGCGGCAAAAGTAAACTAACTATAACAATTTAACAACCAAATTATTGTGTATTTTCAACACTATGAAATTTAAATATTATTGTTAAATTGTGTTAAATTATGGCTTTTAAACAAAATGTTTAATTTCTTTGTTTTAAATTAATACATTTGCATTACCAATTTGATGAAACTCTACACTAAGACAACGTTACTCACCAAACTAGCCTGCACATTGTGTATGGTTTTGTTGTGCAGCGTAAATTCTTGGTCGCAGCAGGCTGATAGTATTAAGATTAGCCTTAAAAACAGAACCAAAAAGGTAAGCAGAATTCCCGAAATTAAAGCTAATATTACCCCTTACAAACCGCTTTATCTGTCTATTGGTGGCAGTGGTTTATTTAACTCGTACTCTACTACTCCAAGATCTGCAACAGTTACACCCAAAGATAAGTTACTAACTATTGTAAAAATATACCCCAATCCAGTTGAAGATCAGTTAAATATTATCCTTTCTATTGGTAAAGACGGCACACAAACTACAATAAAAATTATCGATTTACTGGGGAACGAAGTAGCTACATTATCGAACGAGCGCTTAAATGCTGGTGAACAAACCAAAACCTTCACCATTCCAAGCAGGATAAATGCGGGCATCTACTTTTTAAGGGTTATTGCCGGAACAGAAAGCCAGGTAAAACGTATCTCAGTTTTATAGCTTCATTTTCTTTTCTATTTTTGAATTGACCTGGGTTTAACTCATGTCTATTTTCTTACACAATAAATTTTTAAAAAAAATGAAAATCATAGCCATTGGCCGTAACTATGCCGAACACGCCAAAGAACTGAATAATCCGGTTCCAACTACTCCGGTAATTTTTTTGAAGCCCGATACAGCAGTACTAAAAGATAACAAACCTTTTTACCTGCCCGATTTTTCTGATGATGTACATTACGAACTGGAAGTAGTTTTAAAAATCTGTAAGGAAGGAAAACACATTGCTGAAAAATTTGCAGCTAATTATTATGACGAAGTAGGCTTAGGTATTGATTTGACTGCCCGCGATATCCAAAGCAAACATAAAGAGAAAGGCCTACCCTGGGAGCTTGCCAAAGCATTTGACAACTCTGCTCCCATCAGCCTTTTCACACCTAAAAATGATTTCGAAGATCTTTACAATTTAAATTTTGAACTCAAAATAAACGGAGAAAGTCGCCAGGTTGGCCATACTAAAGATCTGCTCTTCTCGTTCGAGAAGATAATCAGCTTTGTTTCGCAATATATTACTTTAAAGAAAGGCGACTTAATTTTTACGGGTACACCAGCAGGTGTAGGCAAAATTAATAAAGGCGATAAGTTAGAAGCATGGCTGGAAGGCAAACAACTATTAAATTTTGATGTAAAGTAACGAATGACTAAAAATCCGATCCTCCAATTCAGTAAGCTTACACTTTTATTTTTATCAGCTTTTAATATAGCTCAGGCACAACAGATTTTCAGCACCAATAAATACCCTATTACCGATTTCAGGCAGCCTTTAGATATTACCCCTCCTGCCTTGGCGGGCTCATTCGGAGAAATTCGAGGGAACCATTTCCATTCTGGCATCGATTTCAGGACGAATCAGCGCGAAGGCTACCCCGTGTATGCTGTTGCTGATGGATACATTTCGCGACTAAGGGTGCAGAATAGTGGCTTTGGGCAAGCGCTTTACATTAATCATCCCAATGGTTTCACCACAGTTTACGGTCATTTACAACGCTTTGCACCTAAAATTGCAACGGTAGTTAAAAATCTGGAGTACGAAAAAAAGTCTTTCGAAATTGATGAGTTTCCCGATGCTACCTTAATTCCTGTGCATAAAGGTGAAGTTATTGCCTGGTCGGGCAACCGCGGAAGCTCTGGCGGTCCGCATTTACACTTCGAAATCAGGGATACTAAAACCGAAGAAACCATTAATCCCCAATTTTTTGGCATCATCATTCCCGATAACATTCCACCGGTTATCCATGGTCTTTATGTTTACCGCTTAAATGGAAAAGCTTTCAACGAATTTACACCCAAACAAGCAATCGGCATTACAGGTGCAAGCGGCGGGTATAAAACAACAGCTCCAGTCAGCTTAACTGGCGAAGTGGGCTTTGGCATTGTAGTTACCGACAGGCACAATGGTTTATCGGGCACCAATGGTGTTTATTCTATCCAGCTCGAGCTTGATGGCAAGAAAATCTATACTTCGGCATTAGAGCGTTTTGCTTTTGAAGACAGCAAGGCCATTAATTCACATATCGATTACCCAACATATATCAATACAAAAAGAAGCATTCAAAAAAGTTTTGTAGATCCGGGCAACCCATTAAAAATATACAGTAGTCTCGTAAATAGTGGCAGGATCAACTTTAACGACGGTGCTACACACCAGCTACGTTACATCATTACCGATTCGAAGGGAAATTCGTCTGTTTTACCTTTTACCGTTAACGCAGGCACTGCACCCGTATCTGCACCAACAGTCCCTTCAGGCATTATTTATCCTTACAACAAGGTAAACGAATTTAATAGTGAGGATATTAAGGTTGTTTTTCCGATGGGTACTTTATACAACGACCTTAATTTCAGTTATAAAAAGCTTCCTAAACCAGCTGGAAATGCCTGGTCTGCAGTACATCAAATCCATAACCGTTATACTCCGCTTCACATTGGTTTCGATTTATGGATCAAAGCAGATAACCTTCCCGAAAATTTAAGAAGTAAAGCCCTGATTGTAAACACAAATGGTTCATCGCAAGGCGGAAGTTTCGATAATGGTTTTGTTAAGGCTACTCCAAAAAACTTTGGCAGCTTTTACATCGCTACCGATACCATCGCACCGAGAATTGTACCTGTTAATATTGGAGAAGGCCGGAATATGGCGGGTTTATCGAAAATGACTTTTAAGATCAGTGATAATTTATCAGGCATTAAAAGTTTTAACGGCTACATAGATGGCAAATGGGTTTTAATGGAGTTTGATGCCAAAACGGCTACCCTATGGCACAGTTTCGACGAACGAACAAGTCCAGGCAAGCACAGCCTTGAACTGGTAGTAACTGATATGAAGGAAAATACCAGGCATTACAGCATTGGTTTTTCGAGGTAAGCCTGAAATAATCAAATCACAATAACGAATTATCAAACTCAGTACAAACCCGGTAATTGAACTTTGATAATTGGTTATTGGTCATTGTTTATTGGTATTTGGTTATTGATGTTTGGCCTTTGATTATTAATTAACCTAAAGTCATCTTTTAACATATATCGAACACTATAATGGCTTAAACTGTTTAACTTGCACATTCAATCATTTTACCAGTCAAAAATTCAATCATTTATAATATGGCAGAGTTAAAAGAAGGTGATCAGGCACCTGCAATTACATCGAAAGATCAAAACGGTATTGAGGTATCGTTAAATGATTACCAAGGAAAAACGGTGGTCCTCTATTTTTATCCGAAAGATGATACCCCGGGCTGTACCGCCGAAGCTTGTGATTTCAGAGACAACTACCAGGGCTTACAAGCTAAAGGTATTGTAGTTTTGGGCGTAAGTGTTGACGACGAAAAATCACACCAGAAATTTGTAACCAAACACAACCTACCTTTTACCCTATTGGCCGATACCGATCAGAAAATCGTAAATGACTATGGCGTTTGGGCCGAAAAAAACATGTATGGTAAAAAGTATATGGGTACCGTACGCACAACTTTTATTATTGATAGCGAAGGCAAAATTGCCCACATCATTAAAAAAGTAGACACTAAAAATTCAACACAACAAGTACTCGATTTAATCAATAACTAATTATGATATAGCAAGTAAAATATTAACTTTGCTATGTAACAACAACCTCTAATTTTAATGAAACATACAATTAAAGAGCTAGAAGATATTGCCTCTCAGATCAGACGAGATATCGTTAGAATGGTTCACGGATGTCAGTCTGGCCACCCTGGTGCCTCACTTGGATGCGCAGATTTTTTTACTGCTTTATACTTTGAAGTAATGAACCACAAAACCGACTTCACCATGGAAGGCGCAGGCGAAGATTTGTTTTTCTTATCTAACGGACACATTTCTCCGGTTTGGTATAGTACTTTGGCACATGCGGGCTATTTTGACAAAAGTGAATTGGCAACTTTCCGTAAGTTAGACTCTAGATTGCAAGGCCACCCTACTACGCACGAACATTTACCAGGAATCCGTATTGCTTCAGGTTCATTGGGCCAGGGCTTATCGGTTGCTATTGGAGCAGCCTTAGCCAAAAAATTAAATGGCGATAAATCTATCATCTTTGCACTATTGGGTGATGGAGAATTACAGGAAGGCCAAAACTGGGAAGCAGCCATGTTTGCCCCATTCAATAAAGTAGATCATTTAATTGCTTCTGTTGATTATAACGGTCAGCAAATTGATGGTCCTACAAATAAAGTACTTGCCTTAGATGATTTACAAGCTAAATTCGAAGCTTTCGGATGGCATGTAATCAATACCGATGGTAACGATATGCAGGCAATTGTTGAAGGTTTACATTATGCTAAAACCCTAACTGGTAAAGGCAAACCAATCTTAAATTTAATGAGTACGCAAATGGGTGCTGGCGTAGATTATATGATGGGTACGCATAAATGGCACGGTACAGCACCAAACGACGAACAATTGGCTGCTGCTTTAGCTCAATTACCAGAAACTTTAGGAGACTATTAAATTAGATTGGAGACAATAGATATGAGACTGGAGACGAATAGTCACCCAATCTCACTTCTAAAAAACAATGAAATCCTGATACTAAACTAGATTTGGGACAATAGATATGAGATTTGAGACAAATTGTCGCCGATCTCACTTCTAAAATCTCATATCTCATATCTAAAAAACAATGAAAAAATACACATATACAGAAAAAAAAGATACACGTTCGGGATTTGGCGCTGGCTTACATGAAGCCGGCAAGAAAAACGAAAATGTGGTTGCCTTATGTGCCGACTTAGTTGGATCGCTTAAAATGGATGCCTTTATTAAAGATTTCCCTGAGCGTTTTACACAGGTTGGTATTGCCGAAGCCAACATGATCGGTATTGCAGCCGGTATGACTATTGGTGGTAAAATTCCGTTCACCGGTACTTTTGCCAACTTTTCTACAGGTCGTGTTTACGATCAGATCCGTCAATCTGTTGCTTATTCAAATAAAAACGTAAAAATCTGTGCTTCACACGCAGGTTTAACCCTTGGCGAAGACGGCGCAACACACCAGATTTTAGAAGATATTGGTTTAATGAAAATGTTGCCGGGTATGGTCGTAATCAATCCTTGCGATTATAACCAAACCAAAGCTGCTACAATGGCCATTGCCGAATATGAAGGTCCTGTTTACCTGCGTTTCGGTCGTCCGGTAATCCCAGTATTTACAGATCCTGATCAGAAATTCGAGATTGGTAAAGCATGGATGGTTAACGAAGGTACCGATGTAACCATTATTGCAACCGGCCACATGGTTTGGAAAGCAATCGAAGCTGGCGAAAAACTAGCAGAACTGGGTATTGATGCGGAAATTATAAATATCCACACCATTAAACCTTTGGATGATGAAGCGATCTTAAAATCAGTGAAAAAAACTGGTTGTGTGGTAACATGTGAAGAGCATAACAAATTTGGCGGTTTAGGCGAAAGTGTTGCGCGTTTGTTAACCACCGAATTGCCAACTCCACAAGAGTTTGTAGCCACTAACGATACTTTCGGCGAAAGCGGAACGCCAGATCAATTAATGTCTAAATACGGATTAGATGCTGTGAACATTGTTGAAGCTGTGCAAAAAGTAATCGGCAGGAAAAAAGCTTAAAAACAAATAACTACAAGGGCACAGGGCATATCAGGTGTAATCTGGTGGGCTTGGTGCCTTTGTGGTAAATAAAGAAAAAATCCCTTGATGAGACAAGTTGAAGATTTAGAAATTCTTGAAATGTTTGCCGTCGAGAAGACCCGCAATGAAGCCTTTAACCTGCTTTTAAAAAAATATCAGCAAAAAATTTACTGGCACATTAGGAGATTGGTACTGAACCACGATGACTGCGATGACCTTTTGCAAGAAGTGTTTGTTAAAGTTTGGAAAAACCTTGAAAAATTTAGAAATGATTCGCAATTGTATACCTGGATTTACCGCATTGCAACAAACGAATCTATTACCTTTTTAAACAAACAGAAGCAGAAAAACAATACACCTTTAGATGAAGTTTCATCAGAGTTGGCCGATAATCTGGTTGCATCATCTTATTTTAATGGCGATAAACTTGAACTAAAACTGCAAAAAGCGATTCTTACTTTACCCGAGAAACAGCGGATCATTTTCAATATGAAATATTTTGATGATATGAAATACGAGGAAATTTCGGAAGTACTTGGTACCTCAGTTGGGGCTTTAAAAGCCTCGTTTCATATCGCGGCAAAAAAAATTGAGGCTTTTATAACAAATGATGAAATAGACTATTAAACCTTTTCACATTAATTGTATCATATATCTGTGATGAACGAGAATTTAGAAAACAACGATTGGATTAACGAAGCTCCTACCCTTGCGGCCATGGGGAAACGGAATCCTTTTGCTGTTCCGGATGGATATTTCGAAAGTGTTGAAGAGCAAGTTCTTACTGCTGTTTTTTTGGATGGGCTTAAGAAAAAAACAAACCACAATAGTTTTGATGTTCCGCAAAATTATTTTGAAGATTTAACGGAACGCATTGAAATGCGGATCAGCCTGTCGGAAATACCAAAAGCACAACCGTTTGCTGTACCAGAAAACTACTTTGATACTTTACAAAGCAGAATTAACAGTAAAATTGCGGCAGAAACACCTAAAAAGGTGGCTAAAATTGTTCCGCTGTGGAGAAGAAACATGGTTAAATATGCAAGCGCTGCATGTTTTGTATTAATGGCAACATTTGGCGCCTACTTTTACAAAAACAACCCATCGGTACCAGTCGCAAAAACACCACTAACCGACCTCGCTAATGACCAATTGCTTTATGATATTGATGAGAATACCATTATTGAACATTTAGAAGCCCAGAATACCACCTCATCTAAAACTCATGCTGCGTCAGATACAGAAATGGAAAACTATATCTTGAGTCATTTCTCATCAAATGATTTATCTCAGGAACTAAATAATTAATTAGAAATGAAGAATTTAATTTTTGTTGCTTTAATGTTTCTATTACCCACTGCCCTTTTGGCCCAAAGACCAAAAGTAGAAGAAATAGAATCGCTAAAAATAGCATATTTTACCCAAAAGCTGGATCTATCGCCTGAAGAAGCCAAGATCTTCTGGCCAATTTACAACGATATGCAAAGCGAACAAAATGCCTTGCGCAAAGAACGCATGCAAAAGATGATCTCCTTCAGAAAAGTAGACGAAATAGATAATTTAAGTGATGCGCAGGTACAAAGCTTAATCACAAGTGAATTCGATTTCAAACAAAGAGATCTTAATCTCGATAAAAAATATTACAACAAGCTTAAATCTTCGCTTCCTATTAAAGTAGTAGGTAAATTTTACAGGGCTCAGGAAGGATTTAAACGCGAATTGCTCAACAGATTTAGAGGTGGACAAAAGCCCTAGCAAAAAAGACTTACAGCGATGTAGGTCTTTTTTCGATTATAAGGTTACCATAGGCCGTAAGTATATTGGTTTTTATCATAAGATGTCGAACAAGGATAAGAATCTTGCTTAAATCCGTACTTTTGTGCTATGCTTACCCAACGTCAATTGTTTTTACAACACAATGCACAAACCTCTCCCGAACCTTTAATGCTCGAATTTGTAAGGGCAAAAGGAATTTACATTTACGATGCTCGAGACAAGAAACACATCGATCTGATTGCCGGTATCGGCGTAAGTAATGTTGGCCATTGCCATCCTGCTGTGGTTAAAGCTATTAAAGATCAGGCAGAAACTTATATGCATTTAATGGTTTACGGCGAATATGTGCAAAGCCCACAGGTGAATTTTGCGAAGGCATTGGCCGATATTTTACCAGAAAGCCTAAGTTGCACCTATTTTTTAAATTCAGGTACTGAAGCCGTTGAAGGTGCCATGAAACTGGCTAAACGTTATACCGGCCGAAAGGGCTTTATTGCCTGTAAAAATGCCTATCATGGCAGTACGCAGGGAGCTGAAAGTTTAATGGAAAGCAACTTCTATTCAGCTGGGTACGGCCCGTTCCTGCCTAACGTAAGTTTTATTGAACATAACCAAATTGCCGATCTGGCTAAAATAACCACCGATACTGCAGCTGTTTTTATAGAACCCATACAGGGTGAGGCAGGCATCCGTGTAGCTGACCTAAGCTATATGCAGGCCTTAAAAGCCAAATGCCAAGAAACCGGAACCCTACTCATTTTTGATGAAATACAATCAGGTTTCGGCCGAAGCGGCAAAATGTTTGCGTTTGAGCATTATAATGTAGTACCCGATGTATTGCTTTTGGCAAAAGGCATCGGTGGCGGCATGCCAATTGGGGCTTTCATAAGCTCACTTGAAATCATGTCGGTACTTTCGCATACCCCAATTTTAGGCCACATGACTACTTTCGGTGGTCATCCGGTTTGTTGTGCCGCAGGCCTGGCCACTTTACGAACGCTGATTGATGACCACATTGTAGCTGAAGTGGAAGAGAAAGGACAATTATTTAAACGATTAATTAAACATCCGGCCATTAAAGAAATACGTGGAAGAGGTTTAATGTTGGCGGTTGAGTTCGAAAATTTCGAAACCAATAAAAAAATAATTGATGCCTGTATTCTCGACGGCATCCTATCCGACTGGTTTTTACATTGCAGCAATTCGATGCGCATTGCTCCTCCTTTAATTATTACTACAGAAGAAATTGAAGAAGCTTGTGCCATCATATTAAAAAATATTAACTTAGTTGCAGGGTAATAGCGTAGTGCAAAGGGTAAAAGCATAGCGCTTTGACCTAAAAGACTAAAGAAAAACATTGATTATAGAAAAACACAACTAAAAATTGTAAACCGAAAACTGTAAACTGAATGAACGTACTCATAGTTGAAGATGAAAAGAGCCTTGCGCTTGAAATGGACGAATTTTTAAGTAAGGAGGGCTTTATTGTGGAGCATGCCTGGAAAAAATCATCGGCCGAAGAAAAAATCTTCGTAAACAATTACGATTTCATTTTATTAGATCTGGGTTTACCTGACGGCGATGGTTTTGAAGTACTGAAACAGCTTAAAGCAATAAAGGACCGTGATGATGCTGTAATTATTTTAACAGCCCGGAGTGCGGTAGATGACCGGATTAAGGGACTCGATGAAGGTGCCGACGATTATTTACCAAAGCCTTTTTCGCTAAATGAGCTTTTAGCGCGTATGCACGCCATTACCCGTCGCAAACACAAACTCGAGAAAAACGAAATCAATATCCATAACTTCTTACTCAACATCCAAAACAGAACGGTTTCTTTTGGCGAAGAGCGCTTAAACCTTACAAAAAAAGAATTCGAGATTTTTAACTACCTGGTATTGAATAAAAACCGTGTGGTATCGAGAATGAGCTTAACCGAACATGTTTGGGGAGATATTCTAGAGGTAAACTCCGATTCGAATTTTGTTGATGTACATGTTAAAAACTTAAGGAAAAAACTAGCCAATATCTCTCCCATTGACTGGTTCGAAACCGTAAGAAGTATTGGTTACAGGATAAATTGTTAACGAATATTAATCGAGAAACAATAACCAATGATCGGCACATTTTCCATCTTAAATAAAACATCATCCAGAAAATGAAGTTACAGGTTAAGTTTTCTTTATATAATGCGATCACCAAAATTGCCATTATTCTGGTTTTGGGAGCCATCATTTTATTTTCTCTGGATAGACTTGCTTACAATCAGTTTGATAATCGTCTGATTAAAAAGAAGAATAAAATAATTGAAAACCTTACCGACAATGAAATTGACAGCCTGCTAAACAAGGAACAGTCTTTTACCGATTACAATATATTAAAGGAGGAATTTATTGTTTTAACCGATATTCCGGATAACCAGACCGACTCGAGTGCCAAGGTTTTTACCGAAAAACGGGAAATTGAAGGTGACATTGAGGTTTACAGGATTTTAAATTATAAATTTTCTTATCATACCAACTGGTATAACCTCGAGGTTGGAGAAACCATGACCGCGCTCCAATCGATTAAGAATTCTATCCGATTTTATATGTTGGTAGTACTGGTAGCTGCTTTATTAGTCACCTTGGTTGCCGATTATACCTTTTCGAATTTCCTGTTAAAACCATTTTATCTCATTATCGATAAAAAAATTAACCGGGTTGATGATCCTTCGCACTTTAATTACCAGAATATCCCCACCAATACCGACGATTTTAAAATTCTTGATAACAGTATAAACTCTTTAATGCGTAAAATAAATAACCTATTCGCATTAGAAAAGCAATTTATTGCCAATGTTTCGCACGAATTGCTTACACCTATCTCTATTTTAAGTACCCGTTTCGAGAATATGCTCAACACCCCCGGTATTCCGGTTGAGCATGAAAACAAAATATACGCTTCTTTAAAAACATTAAATCGTTTGAAGGTAATTATCAATAGCTTGCTTTTAATTTCGAAAGTAGAGAATAATCAATACCTGAAAACAGAAGAAATTAGCTTAAAACAAGAACTAGAAGATATCTACGAGGATCTGGAAGACCGGATTACGGATAAAAAAATTACTTTCAGGGTTAACCTGTTAAAAGATTTTCATTTTACCGGAAACAAAGCCCTGATACATACGCTCCTGGTAAACATCATTAACAATGCCATAAAATACAATGTTACCGGTGGCTCAATTGATATCTCCGATAAAATGGATCAGGAACACTATATCCTTACTATTGGCGATACCGGACAAGGCATGAGCCAGGCATTGGTAGAAGATGCTTTCGATCGTTTTAAAAGGGGGAACAGCGAAGAAAATGGATTCGGTTTAGGGCTGGCGATTGTTCAAAGTATTGCAAAATTTCATAAAATTGAAGTAGATATCCAATCAGAAGAACACGAGGGCACCCGCATTTCATTGTTTTTTGCACAAAATTAGTTGAAAGGCTGCACTATAAAGCCATAGATGGTAACTATTCCGTACAATTTAGCCGTAAACAAAAAGGTTGCCTATTGCAACCTTTTTAATCCTTTTAATTACTTTATAGCTTCCGTCGCCGCTTTCGACCATTCTTCGCTTAGCTTTAGCACATAGTCAGAATACTTTTGTATCTCGTCAGGCTTAAGCTTGCCGGCCCAGGTTGTTGCCTGGTTGGCCCAAACAGTATATTTTTCACTAATTGCTTTAATTTCGGCTGCATTTTTAGTCTTTAAAGCCGCTACATAATCATCTTTCAATTTAGCATATTCGGCCAAACCTTTGTTCACTTCTTCGCTCGAAAAAGATGGGACATTGGTTTTAACAACTTCAGTCGTTTTTGTAGTAACTTTTGTAGTCGTGTCTCCATTAGCAGAAACCATACTCGAATCTTTAGTAGTCTCTGTTTTTCGGGTATTTTCGCAGGAAACAAGCGTTATAGCGAATAAAGCAATCGCAGCAACGGCGCAGATGGTATTTTTCATTGTTTTTTGGTTTTTTATCTGATAGTGGTTAAAGATTGTGCCAAAAAATGCAATCCTTTCAAAACCAGGAAAAACCAAAACTAAATATTAAAGGTTTTCGAATCTTTCCCAAAAGCCATCAACCGGTAATTTGGCAAAAATATTTACGGGTTCTTTTTTAACCGGGTGAATAAACTGCAGGCGGCGTGCATGCAAACAAATACTTCCCTTTCTGCTTCCGCGCGGGTAACCATATTTATTATCGCCCATAATAGGACAACCCATTGAAGAAAGCTGTACTCTAATCTGGTGCGACCGTCCTGTTAAAGGATCAACTTCTAATAAATAATAATCGCCAACCTTAGCTTTTACTTTATAAGAAAGCTCAGCACGCTGACTGCCCGTAACTTCAGTATTGTAATAAGAAACCACATTTTTCTGCGGGTTTTTAACCAGCCAGTGAACCAGTGTAGCCGATTCTTTTTCAGGCTTGTTTTTAACTACAGCCCAATACGTTTTCTTTACTTCTCTATTCTTGAAAACGGCGTTCATCCGCTCTAGTGCCTTACTCGTTTTGGCAAAGAGGATAACTCCACTTACCGGCCTGTCTAAACGGTGCACTACACCTAAAAAAGCACCGTTTGGTTTGTTGTACTTTTTAGCAATATACTTTTTAACCTGCTCATCCAACGGTTCATCACCAGTTTCATCAACCTGCACAATATCCCCGGCCCTTTTATTAATGGCAATGAGGTGGTTATCTTCAAAAAGTATGTCGTTATCAGTAATGGGCATTATAAGGGTTAAGTGGTTAATTGTGCAAATCGGTTATTTCAATGGCCAAATTGTAAGATGGCTAAATTGTTAACTGCAAATTGTTAACTGAATACTATTTCAGAAGGGTTAATCGGCCAATTGATTCAAAGCTTCAGGCTTAATACTGTTCCTTCTCGCTTGGAAAATCGTTAGCTTTTACATCGCGAATGTAAGATTGTGCAGCACCCAGAATTTCGTCGTACAAATTAATATATTGGCGTAAAAAACGTGGTTTAAAACCCTTGGTTAATCCAATCATATCGTTTACAACCAGTACCTGCCCATCGCAATGCTGACCTGCACCGATACCAATAGTTGGAATATTCAGGCTTTCTGTTACTTCTTTACCCAGAGCAGCCGGAATTTTTTCTAAAACAATACCAAAACAACCTGCAGCTTGTAAGGCAAGGACATCAGTTTTAAGCTTGTTGGCTTCTTCTTCTTCTTTTGCGCGTACCGTATAAGTACCAAATTTATAAATAGACTGTGGCGTCAAACCTAAGTGCCCCATCACCGGGATTCCGGCAGTAATAATACGCTGCACTGATTCTATAATTTCTTCTCCACCTTCTAATTTAACACCGTGCGCACCCGACTCTTTCATAATCCTGATGGCCGAATTTAAGGCTTCCTTCGAATTTCCCTGGTAAGACCCAAAAGGCAAATCGACTACAACAAAAGCACGTTTAACAGCCCTGATAACTGAAGCTGCGTGGTAAATCATCTGGTCTAAAGTAATAGGCAGGGTAGTTTCATGCCCAGCCATTACATTAGAGGCCGAATCGCCTACCAGTAAAACGTCCAAACCTGCGTCATCCAAAATGGTTGCCATAGAATAATCGTAGGCCGTTAGCATAGATATTTTTTCACCACGTTGCTTCATTTCCTGTAGCGTATGTGTAGTGATCCGTTTAATTTCTTTATGTACCGACATGGAATTTGTTTTGTGTTGCCAAAAGTATTGTTTTTTCTTTAATTAAGCCGAAAAGACCAAAGCTAAAAGACTAAAGCTATCTCAGATAAAAATCATTTTTTATCTAAAGGGAGTTTCATTGCTTTCTGCTTTAGTCTTTTGCTGCTGACTTCAACGTTATTTTACTTTTCTCTTTAAATTATAAATCTAAAACCCTATCTTTGTACCCCGAAATGGAAGGGATATATTCATCTTTTTTTGCACCCCGCAAAAACAGCTTTAATGCTGAGAGAACCCTTTTTCCAACTCTTTTTTAAATCAAAATCCATATTGTAATTACCATGACTAACTACACCAAGTTACCTGCGATTTTATTACTGGCCGATGGCACAGTTTTTTACGGCAAAGCGGCCGGAAAAATTGGCACCACTACGGGCGAAATTTGTTTTAATACCGGGATGACAGGTTACCAGGAAATTTTTACCGATCCAAGTTATTTTGGACAGATAATGGTTACTACCAATTCACATATTGGTAATTATGGTATCCATAAAGATGAAATCGAATCAGGTTCGATTAAAATTGCCGGTTTAGTTTGTAAAAATTATAACATTGTATATAGCCGTAAACAAGCTACAGAATCAATCCAGGATTATTTCCAGAATGACAATTTAGTTGCTATTTCGGATATCGATACCCGCGCATTGGTTCGCCATATCAGGGATAAAGGCGCAATGAATGCCATTAT
The DNA here is from genome assembly GCF_011303555.1 of Pedobacter sp. HDW13. NCBI lineage: Bacteria > Pseudomonadati > Bacteroidota > Sphingobacteriia > Sphingobacteriales > Sphingobacteriaceae > Pedobacter > Pedobacter sp. HDW13. The sequence goes on from NZ_CP049868.1 coordinate 980,942, forward strand.
CTCTTCAGAAATCACAGATTTAGAAGAACTAAAGCAAAAACTGGCCGAAGTACCATCAATGGAAGGTTTAGAGCTTTCTTCTAAAGTGAGTACTACCGAGCCTTATTTTTACGGTAACCCTGAAGCAAGTTTAAAAGTTGCTGCTTTAGATTTAGGTATCAAGAAAAACATTTTGCGCAATTTCGAAAGCCGCGACATTTATGTTCAGGTTTTCCCGGCAAAAACTACATTTGCTGAAATGGAAAAGTTTAACCCTGATGGTTATTTCATTTCAAACGGTCCTGGCGATCCATCGGTTATGCCTTACGCTGTTGAAACCATTACTGCAATCTTAGCTGCCGATAAACCTCTTTTCGGCATCTGTTTAGGTCACCAGTTATTGGCAGAAGCCAATGGCATTGGTACCATGAAAATGTTTAACGGTCACCGTGGTTTAAACCACCCGGTTAAAAACATCATTAAAAACCACTGTGAAGTAACTTCTCAGAACCACGGTTTTGGCGTAGTACCAGAAGAAGTAATTAATTCTGATAAAGTTGAGGTTACACACGTAAACCTTAACGATAAATCGATTGAAGGTATCCGTGTTAAAGGTAAAAAAGCCTTTTCGGTTCAATACCACCCTGAATCTTCACCAGGCCCACATGATTCGCGTTACTTATTCGATGATTTTGTATCGGTAATCAAAGGCGAATTAACCTGGTAATTTAAGCTTAAAGTAAAAAGACTAAAATCGCATACCATAATCTGCGGATCTACGGCAAATTTCAGGCTGGAGATTCGCAGATTTGTTTTTTTAACCCATTTCGCCTGAACAAAACATCATTTTACCGACATTTTAAGTCATAACTGATAAAATTCATTTTCAATTCATTTAAAGCTCCTTACATTCGCAACATGGAAACACCCAAAGCTATTATCAGTGTCAAAAACCTGGTAAAAAAATATGATGATTTTGTGGCCGTTCAAGGTCTTAGTTTTGACGTTTACGAACATGAAATTTTTGGTTTACTTGGCCCAAATGGTGCCGGCAAAACCACTACCCTCGAAATTATCGAAACTTTAAGGGATAAAACATCGGGCGAAATTACTGTTGATGGCTTCTCTGTAGAGAAACAGGCGCAGGAAATAAAACAAATTATAGGTGTACAGCTACAGGCCGCAGGTTATTACCCTAACTTAAATCTTATTGAGCTGATTGAGCTTTTTGCGGGTTTATATGGCGCCAACATCAAGCCCATGGAAATGCTGGAAAAAGTAAACCTGCAGGATAAAGCTAAAGCCAAATACAAAGCACTTTCTGGAGGTCAGAAACAACGCTTTTCTATTGCTACCACACTTATTAACCAACCCAAAATTATCTTCCTCGACGAGCCTACTACCGGTTTAGATCCACAAGCCAGAAGAAACTTATGGGATCTGATTACTGAAATCCGCAATGCAGGCACAACAGTTGTAATTACCACACACTACATGGATGAGGCAGAACAACTTTGCGACCGTGTGGCCTTTGTAGAACGCGGCGAGATCATTGCGCTTGATACACCCGACAATCTGATCGATCAATTGGTAAACAGCGGTTTCGAACGCAAAAAAGAGGTAAAAAAAGCTAATCTGGAAGATGTTTTCATCAACTTGACAGGCAAAGAGTGGAGAGAGTAGTAATTACCCACCAGAGGAACTAAAATCTAAAACATAAGCCTGTCATTAAATAGCAGAATTAATATGCAAAAAGATATACAAGATCAAAATTCAAGGTCCCACACGGGGGCGAACGGTTACAGCAATACCACAGCAACCCTGGCTTTGGCAAAAGCGAGTTTCCGTTCTATTATGCGAAGCCCTTCGGCTGTGGTTTTCACGCTCGCCTTTCCCCTGATATTTATCCTGGTTTTCGGGTTTTTAGGCGGCGGCGGTACCCACATCGATGTTGGTATTACTCCGGGATCGGATATAAACAATCCGGTAATAGGCATGCTGGAGAAAACTGGCATGATCAGACTGGTTAAAGACAAACCAAAAGCGGAGTTCGATAAGCTGCTTGAAAAAGGAAATGTTGATGCCATGATTGATGTGCACCGGAAAGTAAATACAGCAGCCTATTCAGTAAATGTTGTTTACACTTCTGCGTCAAGAGATAAAGGCGGTATTTTAAAATCAGTACTGAACAATCTGTTTTACGATAAAACGTTAAAACCATCGGTTGCCGAAATACGCGAAAGCACCATTACCGGACGCGAATATAAAACGATAGACTTTATTCTGCCAGGCCAATTAGGCTTCTCATTATTAAGCACCGGTGTATTCGGAACAGCCTTTGTATTTTTAAGCCTGCGCCAAACTCTGGTCATTAAACGCTTTTTTGCTACGCCTGTAAAACGATCGAGCATTGTAATTGGCGAAGGTATTGCACGTATAGGTTTTGCATTGATTGGGGCCTTATTTATCATATTATTAGGCCATTTTTTCTTTGGCTTTACACTTATTCATGGCGCACTCACGGTCGTCAACATGTTGCTGCTGGCTACTTTAGGGGTAATTGTTTTTATGGGATTTGGCTTTATTATTTCGGGTATTGCCAAAAATGAAAGCATGATCCCTCCTATTTCAAATATTGTAACCCTTCCGCAATTCTTACTATCGGGAACTTTCTTTTCAATCGAGGCCTTCCCGAACTGGTTACAACCTATTAGCAGAGCGTTACCACTCACCTATTTAAACGATGCCATGCGTAAGGTAGCCTTTGAAGGGCTTGGCCTTTGGGATGTAAAATTTCAGATTATGATTCTCTTAATCTGGGGAATAGGTATTTATGCAGTTGCCGTTAAAGTATTCAAATGGGAATAATCAGAAAAAATTAACCTGGCGCCGGGCAACAGTTAGTTACCCACTATGAAGCGTTAACCTTTTTTAACCTTTTGCAAGAGAATATTAGGTTAATTTTATCGAAATTTTTTGAATGAAAAACTTAATATTCTCTTGTGCTTTTTTACTGATTGGGTACAGTTTACAGGCTCAGTTTAAATTTTTGGCCAATAACAGCTCAAATAACTTCAAAGCCAAAATTTTTGTAGAAAATTGCACCACAGGACATTGCAATGGAAAAGCTACCATTATTTTGTATGATAAGATTACGGACCAGGAAATGCAGACTTTTACTTCAAAAGACCTGGATTTTGGCTTGACTGAAATGCAAAACGCCCAACTGGGCTGGCTCGATCTTGGTAAATACCAAACCCCACTTATATTTGGCGATTTCAATTTTGACGGTACCGAAGATCTAGCAATCAGAAATGGCAACAACGGTGCTTACGCCAGTCCATCTTACGATATTTACATCTCAATTAACAATAAACTTGTGTTGAATGCAGCATTAACTAAACTAGCCAGCGAAAACCTTGGTTTGTTTGATGTTGACAAGAAAAACAAACAGCTTGCTATCCATCTGAAAAACGGTTGCTGCTTTGATAAAACCATCAACTACAAGTTTGATGTTAAGAAAGAACTTTATGAAGATTCTTCAGTTATTGAAGATTCGAGTATTGCAGATAATGTTACTGTAATTACCCAAAAACTGGTTGACGGCAAGATTAAAAAAACCGTGCAAAAATTTAAGTTTAAAGATTACTATAACCAATAAACATTTAATTTATGCACGGCTTAGGCACTAAAGCGCAGCCTTTACCAAGAATGGTAATATTTCTTTTTGAAAACTCACGAAATTCTTGCGCACATCCGAATCGCTAACCGAAGTAAAAGCGAATGAAAACACAATACTTTTACTTGCCTTAAGCAGAAAAGCCAATCCTTCGCGACGGGCGGGGTTGTTTTTAAAGTTATCTAACTGCAGATAGGCCGCTAGCAATAATGCTTCCAACTGATCTGACAAATGTTTTAAAAACTCCTGAGAGTTTGCATTTTCGCGCACAAAATCCCAACCGATAAATTCGTTACAGGCGGTAAAAGATAAACGGCTGGTTTTCATTACCAGTGCCTTTAAATGCTCTTCTTCGCTAGCGTAACTTACTTTGTTATTTAATATTTCGTAAAGGTTCTGGTCCAGATAATCCATCAGGATACTATCTAAAACCTGCTCTTTACTTTCAAAGTATTTATAAATGGTTGCTTTAGCAATACGTGCTTTTTTAGCAATTTCGTTTACACTGGTTTTATGATAACCGTATTTTCTGAAGAGTTCTTTGGCCGCCTTTTTTACTGTTTCTTTTATTTTTTCAGCTTCCATTCTAATTGCTTACGTGTATTAATGTATTGCCCTGTACTGAAACATTGTAGCTTTTTAAGCTTCTTTCGGCAGGGGCTTTTTGTGGGCTGCCATCATACAATGAAAATTTTGCTCCCGAACAGGCGTCAGTTGCAGTTACCCCACTATCATCAGGTGCTACCTTGCATATTTTCTCCGGATTCACCGTACTGCAACGATCAAAAGCGACATAGGTATTAAATGGTGTTTTAACCACAAGTAATCCGCCAACGCCATGGCCTGGTACAACCAAAACGTTATTAACAGCTTTAATGCTAAATTCAGTTAATGTTACATTGTAGTTTACCGGAACATCAGGAATGTAGCCTTCATCTTTACCACAACCCGCAGTAAAGATCAAGACAAACAATATGCTGTAGAGATACCTCATGTTTTAGATTAAAGCCGATTTAAACTGCTTTAAAAAGCGTGCATCGTTTTCTGAGAACAGGCGTAGATCTTTAATTACGTATTTCAGGTTGGCTATACGTTCTATACCCATTCCAAATGCAAATCCGCTATATTTTTTCGAATCGATGTCACAGTTTTCCAATACATTTGGATCTACCATACCACAACCCAAAATTTCTACCCAGCCACTATGTTTACAAAGCTGGCAACCCGAACCTTTACAAATGGTACAAGAAATATCCATCTCTGCAGAAGGTTCAGTAAAAGGAAAATACGACGGGCGGAAACGAACTTTAGTACCTTCGCCATACAACTCCTGCACAAAGTAAAACAAGGTTTGTTTTAAATCTGCAAATGAAACATTTTCATCTACATATAAACCTTCTATCTGGTGAAAAAAGCAGTGTGCCCTTGCCGAGATAGCTTCGTTACGATATACACGACCTGGCATAATGGCCCTGAATGGCGGCTGTCCCTGCTCCATCATCCGCACCTGTACAGAAGAGGTGTGCGTACGCAAGGCAATATCGCCTTTTTCGCCACCTTTTTTAATGAAGAAGGTATCCTGCATATCTCTTGCCGGGTGCTCTTCAGGGAAGTTAAGTGCCGAGAAGTTATGCCAGTCGTCTTCAATCTCCGGCCCTTCGGCTACAGTAAAGCCCAGTTTGGCAAAAATCTCAACAATCTCTCTACGCACAAGTGCCAGCGGGTGACGGGAACCAATCTCGAAACCTTCGCCGGGCAATGTCATATCGGGTTGTGTATAATCTGTTTGCTGATCAGAACTTTCTGTCGATTCTTTTAACACCTGGTATTTCGATTCGGCCAGTTGCTTAAATTCGTTCAGCACCTTACCTAGAGATCTTTTTTCTTCGACAGAAACTGTTTTAAATTCTTCGAAAATCTCTTTAATGATACCCTTGCTTCCTAAATATTTAATACGGAACTGCTCTAATTCATCTGCTTTTTCGGTTACAAAAGCATTGATTTTTTCGGTATATTGTGTTATTTTATCCTGTAACATGGCTTCAAATATACAGCAAATTATCTAATATTTTTAAGGTTACCGAGTTCAAATAATCAGTTTACAATAGCATTATAAAAGAAAATGAACCCGAAACAAAAAAAGCCGCAAGAAGCGGCTTTTGAATGATATAAAATTTAGGGCTATTAAATTACACCTAATTCTTTTCCTACTTTGGTAAAGGCCGCAATGGCTTTATCCAGGTGATGTTGCTCATGCCCTGCCGATAACTGCACCCTGATTCTTGCTTTACCCTGAGGTACAACAGGATAGAAGAATCCAATTACATAAATACCTTCGTTAAGCATCTTAGCCGCAAACTCCTGTGCAATTTTTGCATCATAAAGCATTACCGGAACAATTGGGTGGAAACCAGGCTTGATATCAAAACCTTCAGCCGTCATTTTTTCGCGAAAATATTTAGTGTTTGATTCCAGCTTATCTCTTAAGGCAGTGGTTTCGCTCAACATATCAAGCACAGCAATAGATGCACCTGCAATAGCCGGAGCTAAAGTGTTAGAGAATAAATACGGACGTGAACGCTGACGCAGCATATCGATAATTTCTTTCTTACCTGAAGTAAAACCACCTGAAGCGCCACCTAATGCTTTACCTAATGTACCTGTAATGATATCAATACGGTCAATTACATCGAAATGTTCATGTGTTCCGCGACCATTTTTACCAATAAAGCCTGTACAGTGCGATTCATCAATCATAATTAATGCTTCGTATTTATCAGCCAGATCAGCAATTTTATCCAATGGCGCAACAGAACCATCCATAGAGAAAGCACCATCGGTAACAATAATGCGGTGTCTGCAATCTTTAGCTGCAATTAATTGTTTCTCCAGATCTTCCATATCTGCATTTTTATAACGGAAGCGTTGCGCTTTACACAAACGAACCCCATCAATAATTGAAGCATGGTTCAACTCATCCGAAATAATGGCATCTTCTGCATTGAACAAAGGCTCAAAAACCCCTCCATTGGCATCAAAGGCAGCAGCGTATAAAATGGTATCTTCAGTACCTAAGAATTTAGAAATTTTGGCTTCCAATTCTTTGTGCACATCCTGTGTTCCGCAGATGAAACGAACAGATGACATTCCATAGCCATGATCATCGATCGCTTTTTTAGCCGCTTCTATCACCTTTGGGTGTGATGAGAGCCCTAAATAGTTATTTGCACAAAAGTTTACTACCTCGGCTCCGCCACTTACCTGAATGTCGGCACCCTGAGGGGTAATTATGATCCGTTCGCGTTTAAATAATCCAGCGTTCTCAATTTCTTCTAGTTCTTTTTGAAGAACCGGTTGTAATGTTTTATACATGGCCTTTAATATGGTTGATTGTTGGCTCCAAAGTTATAAAAAAAAGCCTTACAGAACCAAAAAGGCAATTTTAATGGCTTTATTAAAGAGACAAACGTTTGATGTGGATTGAAACTAACACCGGGTGATATATTGTTTTATAAAAATTAGCGTTGTTATTATTTTTTTGCCAACTTAACAAACTTTAACACATGCCTGTATGTATAGTCTTAAAAGTTATTCGATATTTATAATTTACTAATCTAACTTATGATAAGAATTTGCGCGCTCCTGTTACTTTGTAGTCTTACCCATATTGCATTTGCTCAACAATTTACAGTAACCGGCACAGTTAAAGATAGCAACGGTCAGCCTGTTCCTTTTGCTTCGGTATATTTAAAAAACACTACTACCGGCACATCAGCCAATGTAGATGGCAAGTATTCGGTAAAATTAAAAAGCGGCCAGCAAACTTTGAGTTTTAGGGCTGTAGGCTACAAACAACAAGATCATATTATTAACCTTACCGATGATATTGCCCTAAATGTAACACTAAGTGCAGAAAGTTATACTTTAGAAAATGTAAATATCAGGGCAAATGCCGAAGATCCGGCTTATGCTATTATGAGGAAAGCAATTAAAGAACGAAAAACACATTTAAATGAAGTTAAAAGCTTTAGTTGTGATGTTTACATTAAAGGCGTTCAACGCTTAAAAGGCGCCCCTAAAAAGTTTTTCGGCCAGGATATACAGAAGGTTTTGGAGCTCGATACCAACCGCAAAGGGATTATCTATCTTTCAGAATCGCAGAGCAAATTCAATTTCAGCCGGCCGAACGATATTCACGAAGAAATGATTTCATCAAAAGTAGCCGGACGCAATAATGCTTTCAGTTTCAATAAGGCTTCTGATCTGATTATTAATTTTTACGACAATTACCTGCTGGAAAACAAATTAAGCGCTAGGGGCTTTATATCTCCAATTGCCGATAATGCCTTGTTCTATTACAAATACAAGTTACTTGGCGAAAGCACGGAAAATGGAGAGCTGATTCACAAGATACAAGTAATTCCACGCCGTGAAAACGACCCAGTATTCAGGGGCATAATTTACATTATAGATAATAGCTGGAGGATTTACAACACCGATCTTTTTCTGACCAAAAACGCAGGCATCAACTTTATCGATACACTAAACATCAGTCAACAGTTTACTAAAGTGAAAGAAGTATATATGCCAACCTCAATCAACTTTCAGTTTGCAGGTAATGTACTGGGGTTTAAAATTGCTGGTTATTATGTTGGTGTGTACAGCAATTACAATATCGATCCTAAATTTTCTAAAAACTTCTTCAGCGGCGAAATATTGAAGGTGACAGAAATGGTTAACAAAAAAGATTCAGCTTATTGGGTCAACAACAGGCCTATTCCCTTAACTGAAGACGAAAAGATAAATTATGTTAAAAAAGATAGTATAGCTAAGCTAAAGGAGTCGAAAAAATACCTCGATTCGTTAGAAAAAGACAATAATAAATTTGGCATTGTAAAACTGTTACTCCGGGGACATAGCATTAACGATCGTTACGATAAAGAATACTGGTATTTTGATCCAGTGCTTAGGGCATTTTTTTACAATACCGTAGAGGGTTTTACGATTAAATATGGTGTTACCTACCGTAAAACTTTCGAAAATAGAAGATCGTACTCCATCCGTCCGGAGTTGAGATATGGTTTTGCCAATAAGAAACTAACTGGAAGTTTAACCGGAAATTACTATTACAACCCGCTAAAAAGAGCCAGTGTTGGTGCATCATTTGGTAACGGTATTTTTGACCTGAACAACCTGGGCTCCATGACGGCCCTGGGTAATAGCATAAACTCGTTATTTTACGAAAAGAATTTCCCTAAATTTTATGAAAAAAGCTTTGCTAACATTAACACAACCAGAGAACTGGCTACAGGCTTACAAGGTAGTTTAGGCATCGATTATAGCCATAACAAAAACCTGACTAACAGTAGTAATTTTAAGTTTATTGATGCAAAGGATAGAGAATTTACCTCTAACAATCCGTTTAGCCCGACGGAAGAATTACCGCTTTTCCCTACCTATAATTCGTTTAGTGCTACTGCCAGTTTAACCTATACCATCGGGCAAAAATACATTAGCCGACCGGATGGCAAATTCTACACTGAATCGAAGTATCCCAGAATTACCGTTTTATATAAAAAAGGCTTTAACAATGTACTAAACAGCGATATAGATTACGACTTTGTAAAAGCAGAAGTTTATCAGGAGAGAATTGGTTTGGGTTTACTGGGATATACTTCATTTTTGGCGGGCGTTGGTAAGTTTATCAACAACAGTAAAATGTACTATCCCGATTTCAAACATTTTTCGGGAAACATCTCTACCATTTTTCCACCAAATTTCAGAAAGTTCCAATACCTGGATTTTTATCAGTTCAGTACCAACCAGCAATATTTTGAAGCGCATGTGGAGCATAATTTTGCGGGCTTTTTCATGAACAAAATCCCGTTGTTGCGTAAAGCAAAATTAGAGGAATTTATAGGTGGTGGCTATTTATCGTCGCCAGAAAAACGAAATTATAAAGAATTTTACTTCGGTATACAGCGCTTGGTTTTAAGGGCCAGTTATGGCTTTGCTTACGATGGGGGGCGCAAACTGACGCAAGGATTTAGGATTTCTTACGGACTTTAACATGAAAAATGTAAGATGGATGATGGAGTTTACCCGCTATCTTACATTTTCCTTTTTCCATTTTTACATCTTACATAATTCTCTTATCTTTGCACCGCTTTAAACGCCGTTTGCAACGGTATCAACAGCGTTATGAAAAAATATCAGACACTACTTTACTATTGCTATAGCTACATAGCAGAGGCAGAGCAATTTGCTGCCGATCACCTAAAATTTTGTAAATCACTAGGCCTGGTTGGCCGTATCATCGTTGCCGACGAAGGTTTAAATGGTACTGTTTCAGGTACTCCAGAAGCCTGTGAAGCTTACATGAAAGCCATTCACGCGGATGAAAGATTTGCCAAAACAGAATTTAAAGTAGACAATGTAGAAGAACTTTCGTTCTTAAAAATGCACTGCCGCTACAAATCGGAAATTGTACATTCTGGTTTAAGAGATACTTCGATTATCAATCCAAATGAAAAAACAGGTAAACACTTGGAACCGGTTGATTTCATGAAAATGAAGGATGACGAAGATGTAGTAATTTTGGATGTACGTTCTAATTATGAACATAACCTGGGCAAATTTAAAAATGCCGTAACCCTCGATATTGAGAACTTCCGCGATTTCCCTGAACAAATTAACCAGCTCGCCCAATATAAAGACAAGAAGATTTTAACCTATTGCACCGGTGGCATTAAATGCGAAAAAGCATCTGCCCTATTATTGCATCATGGTTTTAACGATGTGTACCAATTGCATGGTGGCATTATCAAATACGGCAAAGAAGCTGGTGGAAAAGATTTTGAAGGCAAGTGTTACGTTTTCGATAACAGGATTGCGGTTGATGTAAACCAGGTTAACCCAACGGTGGTTTCTGTTTGCTATAATTGTGGTGTTACTACCCCTAAAATGATCAACTGTGCTAATCCGGAGTGCAATGAACACGTAACCCAATGCGATGCATGTGGCGAACAGCTTCAAGGCTGCTGCTCGGAAGCCTGCACCACGAATCCACGTAAGCGCCCTTATGATGGAACTGGTTATTATGTAAAAGTACCGCAGCCGGTTGGAAAACTTAGTTTAGCTTAAACTTACTCCTAACTTATTTATATAAAGCAGATGCAATATGAAACTTCATACTGTGTCTGCTTTTTTGTTTCGGTTGATCAACAAGTTAGTCAATTATCATTTTTTTATTTAATTTGTGTTTTAATCAGCATCCTAATTTAGCATTACATGCAAAAACTTCTATGTTTTCTTTTATTGCTTGTCGTTTGTACTTCTACCCATATTTTTGCTGCTGATATTAAAAGCATTGGTGTACCGTACATAGAAAATTATCCAAAATCAGTTTATTCATCAGGTAACCAGAACTGGAGCATAGCAAAAGACAAAAATGGTGTAATGTACTTTGGTAATGCCGAGGGTTTATTAACTTTCGATGGCCGTTACTGGCAGAAATACAGAATGCCAAACCGCCAGATTGTTAGAGCCGTTGCTACTGATAACCAGGGTAGAATATACACAGGCAGCTTTGGAGAGTTTGGCTTCTGGGCTATCAAAAACAACAAATTAAGCTATAATTCACTTACCAATCTCCTCCCAAAAGGTATAAAAATAGATGATGAAGTTTGGAAAATCTATATAGATCGCGACCGGGTAATTTTTCAATCTTTTTCAAAAATCTTCATCTACAAAAACAATAAAATCGAAGTGGTAAAGTCGCCTTCTTCTTTTTTGTTCTTGCATAAAGTTAATCAACGGTATTTTATAGAGGTGCTGGAGCAAGGCCTGTTCGAGCTTATTGGCAATAAACTGGTACACCTGCCGCAGAGTGAGCAAATGGGCAAAGAAGGAATTCTCTCCATTTTACCTTATAAAAACAACGGACTGATTATTGGCACCAGTAAAAATGGGCTTTTTACTTACGATGGCAACAATTTCACCCCTTTAAACACCCCGGCAAACAATTACCTAAAAACCTATCAGTTAAATAATGGTGTAAGTTTATTGGGCAAATATTATGCTTACGGCACCATTTTAAACGGTTTAATCATTATCGATGAAAATGGCAGGGTTGTGCAACGCATTAATAAATCGAGCGGATTGCAAAACAATACCATATTAAGTTTATACGCAGATAATGAGCAAAACCTCTGGACAGGTTTGGATAACGGAATCGACCGTATTGAACTCAATTCTCCCCTTTATTTTTACTTTGATAAAACAGGTCAGTTTGGTACCGTATACTCCAGTATCATTTTTAACAATAAAATTTATCTCGGCACCAATCAGGGCCTATTTTACAGCGAGTGGTCGCCGTATAATCTCCTCCCCTTCAATTTTCGTTTAATACCGAATTCGCAAGGACAGGTTTGGGAATTGGCCATTATCGATAATGAGTTAATTTGTGGCCATAACAGCGGTACCTTTAAGGTTTTGGGCGATCAAATAGAATGGATATCAAGATCATCGGGTGGCTGGACCATTAAAAAACTAAATTCTAACCCAAATTACCTGGTTCAGGGTACTTATACAGGCTTATCTCTCTTTACCAAATCACCAGGTGCAGGATTGAGGTTCGCAACAAAAATAGCAGGATTTGGAGCTCCTTCGAGATATGTTGAGCAAGACAACAGAGGCGACATTTGGGTGGGCCATGCTTACAAGGGCTTATTTAAATTAAGCCTTAGCCCCGATTATACCAGGGTAACGAGCACCAAATATTTTGACGAGAAAAATGGCTTACCAGGCAATTACAACATCAATATTTTCAATCTGGAGAATAAGATTGTCTTTTCATCTGATGCTGGTTTTTACACCTACGATGAGTTAAGTAATAAATTCACCAAATACGAGGTACTCAATAAAAACCTGGGCTCTTTCGAAACCTCGAATAAAATTATCCCAGCCGGAAGTAAAAAATATTGGTTCATCAATCACGGTAAAACCGCTTTGGTTAATTTTAGCGAACCTGGCAAGATAGAAATAGATTCGAACCAATTTAGCATTTTGGATGGCCGGATGGTGCAGTACTATGAAAATATTAGCCGCATAAGTGATTCAATTTATCTCATTAGTGTTGATGATGGGTTTGTGATTTATAATCCAACGGCTGAGCTAAACATCCAGAAACAAAAACTACCAGCCGTGTTGATCAGGCGGATTGAAGATATTACCGATAAATTTTCGCTGATTAGCGAAACTGGCAATGGCGAGGAGCCTACTGAGATTCAGAACAGCAGAAACAATATCCGCATTTCTTATACACTACCTTATTACAGGCAGGCCAAAGTGAAATATCAGTTTTACCTGGAAGGTTATTCGAGAACTTGGTTTGACTGGACTTACGCTACCCAAAAAGATTTTACCAACCTAAGTGCTGGTACCTATACTTTTAAAGTAAGGGCAAAAATTGATGACAGCACAGTAAGTGCCGAAACAGTTTATACATTCACCATCCTACGCCCGTGGTATTTGAATAATTGGGCTATATTATTTTACACCATTTTATTTGTGGTGGTTTTAATTTTGGGCAAAAAGATATATGAAAGGAAACTGCAGCGCGACAGTCAAAAAATTACCAACCGTTTAAAGGCAGAGCAACAGGAAAGATTAAGACAGGAAGCCGAAATTAGCGAAAAGCAAATCATTAAGCTCCAAACAGAAAAACTTCAGGCCGAGCTCGCTTCGAAAAACAGGGAACTGGCCAATTCTGCTATGACCCTGGTGTATAAGAATGAGCTGCTTCAAAAACTGGCAGATGATATAACCAAGCTTAAAGATGAAAACGGGAAGAAACTTTCTGATGAGCAAACCCGCAAAATACAGAAAGTAATTAACGACGGTATGAACGACGAGCGCGACTGGCACCTGTTCGAAAACAGCTTTAATGAAGCACACGAAAGTTTCTTTAAAAAGTTAAAGGCGCAACATCCTGATCTCGTACCTAACGATTTAAAGCTCTGCGCTTATTTAAGGATGAACATGAGCAGTAAAGAAATGTCGTCCTTACTGAACATCAGTTTAAGAGGTGTAGAGATCCGCAGGTACCGCCTGCGCAAAAAACTAGAAGTACCGCACGATAAAAATTTAACCGAGTTTTTAATGGAGCTTTAGGCTTTCGCATTCCTGAATTTTTCATTTTAATTCATTGTAAGATCAGTCGCCCCCTGGTACGGAAACGTTTGCGTAAAAAACGGTTTTTATCACTTTTTTGAAGTTTTGCCCTCACCAGGCACTACATCATTACCTCTCATAGCACTTTTTAAAGCCCCACAAAACACTTGGTGTGTTTTATACACTTACCCAAGTGTTAATGTTTTGTTAAAATTCAAAAAAACTGCGTTTTTGACCCAAAATCGCATTTGGTTTATTTAGGTGTGAAACCTTACAGCTGCTGTTGATGTATTAATGTAGAGGTAAAAACACTTGCACATCCACAAAAACAACCCCACATTTAACTAACAATTAAACTAAATTTTAATAAGCATGAAAAGAATCTTTACAAGAATTTCTGTTCTGGCCGTATTTTGTTTACTCGCAATTAACGTAGCATTTGCGCAAAACATTACTGTGAAAGGTAAGGTAATTGATGGCGGCGATAAAACTCCATTGCCGGGCGTATCTATTTTAATTAAAGGCACACAAAACGGTACACAGACAGATGTAAACGGCAACTACTCCATTAGTGTGCCGGGCAACGCCACTCTGGTATTTAACTTTGTTGGCTATACAGCACAAGAGCAGGCTGTAAATAACCAAACTACAATCAATGTATCCTTAGCTTCATCAACACAACAATTAGAGCAGGTTGTGGTTGTTGGTTATGGTACGCAGAGAAAAATTGATGTTACCGGATCGGTAGCTTCAGTTAAAGGCGAAGACATTTCAAAACAAGCGTCTGTTAATGCAGTAAGCGCATTACAAGGTAAGGTAGCAGGTGTTAATATTACCAACTCTGGTACGCCAGGTTCAACACCTCAAATCACAATCCGCGGTACAGGTACTATTTTTGGAGCCTTAGGTGTTTTATATGTAGTTGACGGAGTATGGTACGATGATATCAGTTTCTTAAACCCAGCTGATATTGCTGACATGAGTATCTTAAAAGATGCATCATCCCAATCAATTTATGGTATCCGTGCAGCTAATGGTGTTATCCTGGTAACCACAAACAAAGGTAAAACCGGTAATCCTGTAATTAACTACAACGGTTCAGTTGGATACAAAAAAGTAACCAACCAAATTGAAATGGCTAACGCTACAGAATATGCAACGATTATCAACGAATTATCGGCATCAAACTCCGCTCAGGCATTGTTTGCGAACCCAGCCAGCTATGGTGAAGGGACTAACTGGTATAATCAGGCCTTTAGAAATGCCCTGCAAACCAATCATCAAATTTCTATAAATGGTGGCACAGAGAAAACAACTTATAATTTTTCACTAGGTTATACAAATGAAGATGGTATTGTTAAAACCCAAAACTGGAAACGTTATACTGCTAAATTTTCAAATGATTTTCAAGTGTTGAAATCGTTAAAATTAGGTTATTCTATCTCAGGTACGTCAATTAACTCCAATGACATAAATGGTGGTATTTTCCGTCAGTTATATGCTGCTGGCCCGGTTGTTCCGGTTTACTACGCAGATGGAACTTATGGCGATGCAAATGATTTCAGCTTAGGTGGTGGTAATAACTTCAACCCTCAGGTAACCTTAGATTTCTTTAACCAAAAATCTAAAAACTACCGCATAAACGGTAATGTTTATGCAGAATTAACTTTTGCCAAAAATTTTACTTTTAGAACAAGTGCAGGTGGCGACTTCGGACAAAATGAAGTAAGAGGCTATACCCCTTCTTATCAGGCAACCCAGGGTCAAAGAAATGATATCAGTAAGTTAATTGTTAACAGAGATGAAAACAGAAACTGGATTCTTGAAAACACTTTAACCTATAAAAACACATTTGGTGATCATAATTTAACTTTATTGGCTGGTACAACAGCTCAAAGAAGAAAGAATTATTATATCAACTCCAGTGCATTAAATGTTCCATATTCAAGTGATGGCGATTTATATCTGGCTTTAGGTACAGCCTCGAATCGTGAGGTAATTGATGGAGGTAGTTTATCAACTTACCTATCTTACTTCGGTAGAGCAAATTATTCATTCAAAAACAAATATTTATTGAACGCTACATTACGTGCCGATGCTGCCTCGCAATTTTTTGGTGGTGGCGATCTTTGGGGTTACTTCCCTGCAGTTGGTGCTGGCTGGGTTATTTCCAATGAAGATTTCATGAAAGACCAAAATGTAGTGAATAACTTAAAATTAAAAGGATCGTGGGGTAAAGTAGGTAATGCTGGAGTTCCATTAAATCCAACTACTTTAACAGTAACGCAAAGTGCTGGTTATGTAGCTATTTTTAATGGCGTAGCGTATACTGGAGCAAGCGTTGCTTCGTTAGTACCTTCATTCTTAAATTGGGAACGTACAACAGGTACCGATATCGGTATTGAAGCCGCATTCCTTAAAAATCGACTGAATATTGAAGCTAGTTATTACAATAAGAAAACCGAACAGGCAATTTTCGAAATCCCGATCTTAAGCTCAATTGGTACTTCCTCAAGTAGAATGATTGGTAACCAGGCCGATTTACAGAACCGTGGTTTTGAGTTTTTAGCAACCTGGAGAGATCAACCGAAAGATGATTTTAGCTATTCCATTAGTGCAAACATAGGAATTAACAATAACAAAGTGTTATCGGTAATTACCGGTTTAAATCCAATTTACAATGGTGGGCAAGGTATTGCTAATGGTGCTTTGGCCACACGTACCGTTCAAGGAGGTCCAATCGGATCATTCTTTGGTTATCAGGTTGCCGGCATTTTCCAAACTCCAGCGGAAGTTGCAGCCTCTGCACAAAATACTTCTGCTAAACCTGGAGATTTTAGATATATAGATCAAAATGGTGATGGTGTTATTGATGGAAAAGATCGTGTTGTATTAGGAAATCCAAATCCTAAATACAGTTACGGTATCAATACAACTTTCGCTTACAAAGGATGGGATTTGTCATTCGATATTCAAGGTGTGGCAGATGTTGATGTTTACAATGCCAACATTGCCTATCGTTTCGGTAATGAGAACTTCAGCAAAGATTTTTACGATAACAGATGGCATGGTGCTGGTACCTCTAACACTTACCCTTCAGCGAACGTTGGTTCAACAACCAATGCAGCTCCAAACTCTTTCTATGTTGAAGATGGTTCATATATCCGTCTAAGAACAATTCAGTTAGGTTATGCACTCCCTGCAAGCTTAATGAGCAAATGGACAATGAAAAAAGTAAGGGTATTCCTTGATGCACAAA
The DNA here is from genome assembly GCF_011303555.1 of Pedobacter sp. HDW13. Classification (NCBI taxonomy): domain Bacteria; kingdom Pseudomonadati; phylum Bacteroidota; class Sphingobacteriia; order Sphingobacteriales; family Sphingobacteriaceae; genus Pedobacter; species Pedobacter sp. HDW13. The sequence continues at coordinate 998,032 of NZ_CP049868.1, forward strand.
ATGCAATCAACCTATTCGGTTATAAAGGTTTTACACCAGAAATTGGTTACGATGCTGGTTCAGGCCCTATCTCAAGAGGTATTGATGCCAGTGTGTATCCGCTTTCTGCTATTTATAGATTAGGTCTTCAAGTGCAATTCTAATACATACGACGATGAAATTAAATCATAAAAAAACATATATTCAAAAGTTTGGATTTATAGCTTTATGCGCAAGTACATTAGTGATACCCGCGTGTAAAAAGGATTTCCTGAATGTAGATCCTCAGGCCAAACAACCAGCGGTAACATTCTGGAAAACCCAGGATGATGCCACAAAAGCAGTTAACGCTATCTATGCCAATTTAAGAACCTGGGGAAATACAGCTTTCCCGGCTTTAGCAGTGGAAAGTATCCCTGGCGATGACGCCGAAAAAGGAAGTTCTGCTAATGACGCCAGTTATTTAAACAATTTTGATAACTATACAGCTTCTTCAACAGAAGGCCAGTTTGGCGGTTTTTGGGAAGCTCAGTATCAAAATATCAACTTGTGCAACCAGGTATTAGATAATATTCCGGCTATTAGCATGGATGCCAGCCTAAAGTCGCGCTACATTGCTGAAGCAAAATTTGTTCGTGCCTATTCTTATTTCAGATTAGTGCGTGCATTTGGTGATGTTCCTTTACGTTTAAACATACCAAAGGATGCCTCAGAATTTAACACTCCAAGAACACCAAAAGCTCAGGTTTATGCTGCAATTGAGAAAGATTTAGATGATGCTGCTGCAGTATTGCCTCAAACATACCCTGCTGCTGATTTAGGTAGAGCAACAAAAGGTGCAGCATTAGGTTTACATGCCAAAGTTGCGATGTATTTAGGCAAATGGGATGCTGTTCTTTCTTACACCAACACGGTTATGACTTTAGGTTACGATTTATATCCTAACTTCCAGGAAGGATTCCGTACCACCCGCGAAAATAACATCGAATCTGTATTTGAAATTCAATGCGAACTATTGCTAAACAATAAGGATGCTTCTAACTCTCAATACAGTCAGGTTCAGGGTGTTCGTGGTTCAGTGGCAGGCTGGGGCTTTAATGTGCCAACTGCTGCACTAGCTGCTGCCTTTGAGACAGGCGATGTAAGAAGAAATGGAACAATTATCTTCAGAGGAGAAACTACTCCACAAGGCGATGCAATTGCAGCAACAGGCGATAACCCAATGTATAATGAGAAATCTTATGTTCCATTTAGCTTAATTGTTTCTGGCTACACCGAAGGTTCTCAACAAAATGTACGTGTACTTCGTTTTGCCGACGTTTTATTAATGAATGCTGAGGCTGCTAACGAGCTAGGCAATACTACATTGGCTAAAACATCTTTAAACAAAGTTCGCGCTCGTGCCCGTGGCGGTGTTGCCGGTGTTTTACCTGATGTTACAACCAATGACAAAGATGCATTACGTCAGGCTATCTGGAAAGAAAGACAAGTAGAATTAGCTATGGAATCTGATCGTTATTTTGATGTAATTCGTCAGGGTCGTGGTACTGCTGTTTTCGGTGCTAAAGGCTGGAAAGCCGGTAAAAACGAAGTTTGGCCAATACCTTCTACCGAGATCGATAAAAGTGCAGGTACTTTAACACAAAATCCAGGTTATTAATCGCTTTTAAATTTTACAAAAATGAAAACAAAATATTTTTTATTGATGGCGACAGTAACACTGGGGTTATCATCCTGCCAAAAAGAATTTGATCCGGCCAGTTATGCCCCACCACTAAACATTGGCGGCTACACCAGCTCAAAGCAAATTGCTACCAGCAGCTTAGTAGCCTACTGGGCTTTTGATGGCAGCTATACCGATAGTATTTCTAATACTGTTGGTGTTAACACCGGAACCTCTTTTGCAAAAGGAATTAAAGGACAAGGCTTACAGGGGGCTTTAAATGGTTATGTGGTATCTAATACCCCAGCAGCGGTTCAAAGCTTAAAAAGTTTTACACTTTCCCTTTGGGAGAAAATGCCTTTAAACGATAAAGGGATTGTTGGTTTGGTAGATGTAGCTAAATCTTCTGATTTTTGGGGCAACCTTACATTTTTCTTTGAAAATGGCGGTGACGCTACCACTGGAAAATTAGTTGCAAGAACTTATACTGGTGTTGTTAACAACGGAGGTGATAATTTCTTAAAACTAACAGATCCATGGAACAAATGGAATCAAATTGTATACTCGTACGATGCTGCGACATCTACATTTAAAGTTTACTTCAATGGATCTAAAATTGGCGAAAAAACGGTAGCTAACTTAGGTCAATTAACTTTCCAGGATGCTGGTAAAATGGTTTTTGGAACGGTTCAATTCCAAACTACGCCAAGTTTAACTACATCAACTGGTAAGCAAGATTGGGCTAGTTATCTGGTTGGTCAATTAGATGAAGTTCGCATTTACAATAAAGCTTTAACAGCAGATGAAATCAGTGCTCTTGCAAAGCTTGAAGGTAGAGGAAAATAAAAATCCTACCTCAAAATAGGCACAATTTAAGGGGCTGCCAAATGGTAGCCCTTTTTAAAATCTCCCGAAATGAAAAAAAACTATTTCTTTATTCTAATCCTTTCTGTTTTTTTCTTTGCTTGCAAAAAAGGCGGCACCAACGATCCCGTAATAGATCCGGTTGCACCTCCATCAACTTATTCTTTTGCCGATTTAAAAGTAAACGGCACTTACAGCGGCTTTACCTATTATGGTTTAAACAATACGCCTGTTGTTAAAATTACCTTCTCTTCTGCTATCAACCTATCTTCTGTTAGTGGAAACATTACCTTAACCGATGCAGCCGGAAACACCGCAGCATTTACCCCAACCTTAGAAAATAACGATAATACCGTTGTAATTACCTCTTCGACATTGCAACCTATTACAAAATATATTTTAAACATTAATACTGGCTTGTTATCAAAAAGCGGAAACAAATTGCAATCGGCAATTACAGTAACCCTGATTACCGCAGTTGACGATACCGACAAATTTGCCCGCGTTACAGATGATGAACTACTTACCCTTGTTCAAAAACAAACCTTTAAATATTTCTGGGATTTTGGCCACCCAACCAGTGGTTTGGCCCGGGAGCGCAATACTTCCGGCAATACGGTTACTTCAGGTGGTTCGGGCTTTGGTATTATGGCTCTGATTACCGGGATTAGCCGTAATTTTATTAGCAGAGCAGATGGATTGGCAAGGATACAAAAAATAGTATCTTTCTTAAAAACCGCCGATCGCTTTCATGGCGCCTATCCACACTGGCTGGATGGAAATACCGGAAAAGTAATTCCATTTAGCGTTAAAGACAATGGTGGCGATTTAGTAGAAACTTCTTTCCTAATGGCAGGTTTAATTACCGCCCGACAATATTTTAACGGAATTGACGCAGCAGAGACTACTTTAAGAGCCGATATTAATTCCATCTACAATGGTGTAGAATGGAGCTGGTACCGGAAAGACAACGGCAATACCTTATACTGGCATTGGAGCCCCAATTATAACTGGGATATGAATTTACCCATTAAAGGATGGAACGAGTGTTTAATTACTTACGTGATGGCCGCAGCCTCTCCTACTTTTGCTATTCCTAAAACTGTTTACGATACCGGATGGGCACAAAATGGAGCCATGAAAAACGGCAGTAGCTACTATGGGGTTCAACTCCCGCTAGGAACAGCGAACGGTGGTCCGCTATTTTTTGCGCACTATTCTTTTATGGGCATTAATCCAACCGGTTTAACAGATGCCTACGCCAATTACGAAACGCAAACTAAAGCACATGCTTTAATCAATTACAATTATTGCAAAGCCAATCCACAGGGTAATTATGGTTACAGCGAAAACTGCTGGGGTTTAACAGCCAGCGATATTCAAAGTGGATATACTGCAAGTTCGCCAACCAACGATGTTGGAACCATAGCGCCTACAGCAGCACTCGCTTCTATGGCTTACACTCCCACCGAATCGATGCAGGCACTAAGGTATTTTTATTACAAGCTGGGCAATAAAACCTGGGGCGATTATGGCTTTTACGATGCTTTTTCATTAAAAGACCAATGGTTTGCCACCTCAACCCTGGCGATAGATCAGGGACCTATAGTGGTTATGATCGAAAATTACAGAACAAAACTAATCTGGAACTTATTTATGAGTGCCCCGGAAGTAAAAGCAGGAATGAAAAATCTTGGTTTTAGCAGTCCAAACCTTTAACAACACACACAAATGAAACTCAAATTTCAACATTTATTAATACTTACACTTTTTACCCTTTCGGCTTGTGCTCAGGACAAAAAGCAAGGTTACAATCCTGATCTTAGCATTAAGAAAAACCTTTCAGATGAACAATTACTAGATCTGGTACAAAAACAAACCTTCCAGTATTTCTGGGATGGTGCCGAACCTACTTCAGGTGCCGGCCGCGAGCGCTATCATGTAGATAATGTGTATCCCGAAAACGATAAAAGTACTGTTGCAACAGGCGCTACAGGCTTTGGCTTAATGGCTATTTTAAGTGGTATCGACAGGAGTTATGTGACCAAAAAAGACGGTCTAAACAGATTAAATAAAATACTCGATTTCCTGGCTAAGGCCGATCGCTTTCATGGTGCCTGGTCGCACTGGATTTATGGCGAAACCGGTAAAGTACGTCCTTTCGGACGCAAAGATAATGGTGGCGACCTGGTAGAAACTTCCTTTGTTGCGCAAGCCTTAATTTGTATCGATGCTTATTATAAAAATGGTACACCAGCTGAAAAAGCTTTAGCTAAAAAAGCTGACGAACTTTGGAAAGGAATTGATTTTAACTGGTACCGCAAAGGAGGTCAGAATGTATTGTACTGGCACTGGTCTCCCGAATACCAATGGGAAATGAACTTTCCGGTAAAAGGCTATAACGAATGTTTAATTATGTACGTTTTAGCTGCATCCTCCCCTACCCATACCGTCCCTACCGAAGTTTACCATCAGGGTTGGGCCAGAAATGGAGAAATTAAAGTCAATTATGAAGTTTACGGCCATCCTTTCACACTTGACTATCAAGGCCAGAAAAACTTGGTTGGTCCCTTATTCTGGGCACATTATTCTTATTTAGGTTTAAACCCCAAAGGATTAAAAGACCGTTATGCCAATTACTGGGAGAATAATGTAAACCATACGCTGGCCATTCACGATTACTGCGTAGCTAACCCAAAAGGTTTTAAAGGCTATGGCCAAAACAACTGGGGTTTAACAGCCAGTTATTCTGTTAAAGGCTATGCTGCACATAATCCACAAGAAGATTTTGGGGTAATTTCTCCTACAGCTGCCATTTCATCAATACCCTATACACCAAAAGAATCGATGAAGGTGATCAGACACCTTTACGAAGATTTAGGTACCAAAGTTTGGGGCAAGTACGGTTTTTATGATGCTTTTTCTGAAACGGACAACTGGTACCCGCAACGCTATTTAGGAATAGATCAGGGCCCGATGGTGGTCATGATCGAAAATTACAGGTCAGGACTGCTTTGGAAGTTATTTATGAGCAATACCGATGTACAAAAAGGTTTAACAAAACTTGGATTTGAAAGTCCGGAATTGAAGAAATAAGCCGGCAGTTAAAATTTTAGCATATTAAATGAAAAATATTCTATTCATCATATTAATCAGCCTCACAATCGGGTCGAAAGCACAGCAGAAAACCTATTGCAACCCGATTAATGTAGACTATGGTTATACCCCTTTCGAGTCTTTTACCGAGTGGGGCAGGCATCGTGCCACGGCCGATCCGGTTATTGTTAACTACAAAGGCGATTTTTACTTGTTTAGCACCAACCAATGGGGTTACTGGCATAGCCCTGATATGCTAAACTGGAAATTTGAAGAACGAAAGTTTCTGCGCCCATGGAATAAAACCAAAGATGAACTCTGCGCACCCGGAGTAGGCATCGTTGGCGATACCATGGTGGTTTTTGGCAGTACTTACACCAAAAATTTCACCCTATGGGGCAGTACCGATCCCAAAGGAAACAAATGGTTTCCTTTGGTTGATTCGTTAGAAATTGGTGGCTGGGACCCGGCATTTTTTACTGATGATGATGGTAAATTTTACATGTACAACGGCAGCAGCAACAACTACCCGATGTATGGAGTAGAATTAGACCGCAAAACATTTAAGCCTAAAGGAACCCGCACCCCAATGTACCTGCTGCAAAGCTGGCGTTATGGCTGGCAACGTTTTGGAGAATATATGGACGATACTTTTCTCGATCCTTTTGCAGAAGGTGCCTGGATGACCAAACACAATGGTAAATACTATTTTCAGTATGGTGCCCCCGGAACCGAGTTTAGCGGCTATTCAGACGGAGTTGTAGTGGGCAGTAAACCACTTTTTGATGGTATTCAGGCTACACCTCAATCCGATCCACTGAGTTATAAGGGCGGTGGTTTTTCACGCGGTGCTGGCCATGGGGCAACTTTTCAGGATAACAACACAAACTACTGGCACATTTCTACCAGCATTATATGCGTTAAAAACACCTGGGAACGCCGGATGGGCATTTGGCCTACGGGTTTTGATCAGGATGATGTAATGTGGACCAATACCGCATTTGGCGATTATCCGCTCTATCTGCCTTCCGAAAGAAAAGAAAATGGCCCTGCAGGCCCAGGCTGGATGCTTATCAACTATAAAAAACCAGTTACGGTTTCATCAACATTGGGTGCTTTTCAGGCCAATAATGCCGTTGATGAAAGTATTAAGACCTATTGGAGTGCTAAAACAGCAAATAATGGCGAATGGATCCAGACAGATTTGGGCAGTTTAGCTACGGTAAATGCCATCCAAATCAATTATGCCGATCAGGATGCTGAGTTTATAGGTAAGCAGACCGGTATTTTTCACCAGTACAAAATCCTTTCATCTGTTGATGGCAAAAAATGGAGTGTTTTGGTTGATAAAAGCCAGAATAAAACCGATGTGCCACATGATTATATCGAGCTCCCCAAAGCGGTTAGAACGAGGTTCATTAAAATGGTTAATATCCACATGCCTACCGGAAAATTTGCCATTAGTGGCCTGCGTGTTTTTGGTAATGGCAATGGCGAAAAACCAACACAGATAAAAAACCTGATTGTGTTGCGCACCGAAAAAGATAAACGCAGTGCCTACATCAAGTGGCAACCGGTTAATAATGCCTTTGCCTATAACCTGTATTACGGTACAGCACCCGATAAACTTTACAACTGCATCATGATACACGATTTTAACGAATACTGGTTTAAAGCGATGGATAGCCAAAAAGCTTACTATTTCGCTATCGAAGCCATAAATGAAAATGGCGTTTCGGCAAAAACTGCAGTGAAGAAAGTAGATTAAAAATATAGCTCGCGCTTGTTTATAACGAGCGTTAGAGCAGTTAAAATGAAAATACGATAGAATCGTAAAGCTATCCTGGCACGCGTTGGAAACGAGTGCCAGCTAGCAAAATGCTCGCGCTCGTTTGTAACGAGCGTGGAAATAGTAAATCGTTTATAACGATTAAAACACAATAAGGAAAAAGAATAAAATACACATACAATGAATAGAGCGAAAATCCTGGTTGTTTTTTTTACAGCCCTCGTACTGAACGCATCTGCGCAGACCAAAAAACCGGTTTCGGCCGAAGAAGCAAAGATGAATACCTTCATCAACAACCTCATGGCTAAAATGACGGTTGAGGAGAAAATTGGCCAGCTGAATTTGCCAAGTTCTGGTGATATTACCACCGGACAAGCCAATAGCAGCGATATTGGTAAAAAAATCAGGGATGGCCAGGTTGGTGGTTTGTTCAATATTAAGGGGGTTGAGAAAATCAAGGCAGTACAAAAGGTTGCCGTGGAAAACAGCAGGATGAAAATCCCTTTGTTGTTTGGCATGGATGTAATCCATGGCTATAACACTGTTTTCCCGATCCCACTGGGTATGAGTGCCACTTGGAACATGGATGCGGTACAAAAATCAGCACGTGTGGCGGCCATTGAAGCTAGTGCAAGCGGTATCAACTGGACCTTCTCTCCTATGGTCGACATTTCGCGTGACCCGCGTTGGGGAAGGATTTCTGAAGGCAATGGAGAAGACCCTTACCTGGGTTCTCAAATTGCAAAAGCCATGGTAAAAGGTTACCAGGGTAAATTGCAGGCCAATAACGAAATTCTGGCTTGTGTAAAACACTATGCCCTTTATGGAGCAGCCGAAGCCGGAAGAGATTACAATACCACCGATATGAGTAAGGTAAAAATGTACAATGAATACCTTCCACCTTACAAAGCAGCCGTTGATGCAGGTGCAGCCAGTATTATGGCTTCTTTTAACGAGGTCGACGGAATTCCGGCTACAGGCAGTAAATGGTTAATGACCGAGGTTTTACGCAACCAGTGGGGCTTTAAAGGCTTTGTGGTGACAGATTATACCGGCATTCCGGAAATGATTGCACACGGCATGGGCGATTTACAAACTGTTTCTGCTTTAGCTTTAAATGCTGGAATAGATATGGACATGGTTGGAGAAGGTTTTTTAGGTACCTTAAAAAAATCGCTTGCAGAAAAGAAAGTTAGCATTGATCAGATTAACAGGGCTTGCCGATTAATCCTTCAGGCAAAATACAAACTAGGCTTATTTGCTGATCCTTATAAATTCTGCGATGCACAAAGAGCAGAAAAAGAAGTTTTCAATCCCGAAAACAGAAGCATTGCGCGCCAGATTGCAGCAGAAAGCTTTGTGCTGCTAAAAAACAAAAACAACGTATTACCACTAAAAAAATCGGGCACCATTGGCCTAATTGGCCCATTGGCCGATAATACTGCAAATATGTACGGTACCTGGAGTGTTGCAGCCTTATTTGACAAATCGGTAACGGTATTGCAGGGTTTAAAAAATGCTTTAGGCAACAATGCCAAAATATTAACTGCCCGTGGATCAAATTTCCTTGCCGATTCTGCTTTAGAGCACCGTTATGTAAACATCCACAACCCTACCTACAAGCACGATTCGCGCACAGAAGCAGATATGATTCAGGAAGCTTTAGAGGTTGCAAAAAAATCGGATGTGATTGTAGCTACCATGGGCGAAAGTTCTGAATTTACAGGGGAGAGCAGCAGTGTTACCGATATCCAGATTCCTGAAACACAAAAAAATCTGTTAAAAGCTTTAGCTAAAACAGGCAAACCAGTGATTTTGGTTTTGTTTACTGGCCGTCCATTGGCATTAAAGTGGGAGGAAGAAAATATACCGGCCATTTTAAATGTTTGGTTTCCGGGTAGTGAAGCTGGCAGTGCTATTGCAGATGTACTTTTTGGTGATGTGAACCCTTCGGGTAAATTAAGTGCTACTTTCCCTCAAAATGTTGGTCAGGTACCACTTTATTATGCGCACAAAAATACTGGCCGTCCTTTGGCCGAAGGTAAATGGTTCGAAAAGTTCCGTTCTAATTATTTAGACGTGAGCAATGATCCCTTATATCCGTTCGGTTTCGGTTTAAGTTATACCACATTTAATTACAGCGATATTAAATTAAGCTCAAATACTTTAACCAAAGGCAAATCCATCAACGCATCTGTTACCTTAAGTAATACGGGCAAATACGATGGTCAGGAGGTAGTACAACTGTATATCCGCGATTTAGTGGGCAGCATTACGCGTCCGGTAAAAGAACTAAAAGGTTTCCAGAAAGTAAGTTTAAAGGCTGGTGAAAGCAAAACCATCACTTTCAACCTTACCGAAAACGACCTTAAATTCTACAACTCAGATTTAAAGTTTGTAGCAGAGCCTGGCGATTTTAAAGTATTCATTGGCACCAACTCACGCGATGTAAAAGAAGCATCTTTTGCACTGAAATAAAGACAATTAGGTTTGGTTGTTAACCCTGTGCTATTGTAAAGTAGCCAGGGTTTTCTATTTTTGTTAAATGAAGCCACTGTAATTTATCAAAACACAAGTGGAAATAACATACCGTGATGCCTGTCTGCTGCAGGCGGGGATTTATCACAATTAAAATAAATTAAACAGATGAAAAAGATTTTTCTCACTATCAGTATTCTTTTTTCTGTACTCTTTTTAAACGCTCAGGATTTTAAAAAATACGACAGGGGAAGTTTTATCAAAGGCAAGGATTCTATTTATTATAGGGTGCTTTTTCCGGAGAACTTTAACCCTGAGGAAAAATATCCCTTAGTTGTTTTCCTGCATGGTAGTGGCGAAAGGGGTAACGATAATGCCAGTCAGCTGGTACACGGGGGCAAACTTTTTTTGAAAAACGATGTCCGCAAAAACTTTCCTGCTATTGTGGTATTCCCGCAATGCCCGGCAAATGATTTTTGGGCCAACATCAATTTAGATAACGATGCCAATGGCAAACGAAAATTAAGCTTTGTTGAAGGAGGTAAGCCAACCAAAATTATGCACGCATTGCAGGGTATGATTAAAGATTTCCTGAAAAAGCCTTACGTAAGCCGCGAACAGGTTTATGTTGGTGGCCTCTCCATGGGTGGAATGGGAACTTACGAGCTGTTAAGAAGAGAGCGTCGCAAATTTGCCGCAGCCATTGCCATTTGTGGTGGCGACAATACCAATAACATTAAAAAATACAAGAAAACGCCACTATGGATTTTCCATGGTGCAAAAGACGATATTGTAGATCCGGCACTATCCATCGCTATTGCCGAACGTTTAAAAACAGTTGGCGACGAGGTTAAGTTTTCGCTTTATCCAAATGCTAACCACAACAGCTGGGACAGTGCATTTGCGGAACCCGAGTTATTGCCCTGGTTGTTTTCGCATAAGAAATAGTTTATCAGACCTTACAGGTTTTAAAAAACTGTAAGGTCTAAATGAAAAAGGTCCCAATGTTAACATCGGGACCTTTTATATAAAATATCAAATGATATTACTCAGCCATATTGTGGTAAACCGCCTGCACATCATCATCCTCTTCCAGTTTATCAATCAGTTTTAAAACATCGGCAGCCTGCTCTTCTGTAACCTCGTGATGCGATAAAGCAATACGCTCCAGTTTAGAGCTTTTTAATTCAATACCTTTTTCTTCCAGTGCTTTTTGTAAAGAGCCAAAGTTTTCGAATGCTCCCTGTGCAACAGCGATATCATTTCCTTCCTCATCGGCTTCTACATATAGTTCTTCCAAACCTGCATCAATCAATTCAAACTCTAGTTCTTCCAGATCTAAACCATCGGCAGGCACAAAGCGAAAAATAGATTTGCGGTTAAAAACAAAGTCTAAAGAACCTGTTTTACCTAAAGTTCCATTGGTTTTGTTAAAGTAACTGCGCACGTTGGCTACAGTACGGTTGGTATTATCGGTTGCTGTTTCAATTAAAACTGCTACTCCGTGAGGTGCATAGCCTTCGTAAACAATTTCTTCGTAATTGGCCAGCGATTTATCAGATGCACGCTTAATAGCTGCCTCCACCCTATCTTTAGGCATGTTTACTGCTTTAGCATTTTGCATTGCAGTACGTAAACGCGAGTTGGTTTCAGGGTGAGGCCCCGATTCCTTAACCGCCATTACAATATCTTTACCAATACGCGTAAACTGAACCGCCATTTTGGCCCAACGCTTAAATTTTCTTTCTTTTCTAAATTCGAATGCTCTTCCCATTGCTTAAGTATTGAGATATCAGATTTGAGATGTGAGACCTTAGGCCTTCAACCTTCCAACCCTCTACCTTTATATTATTTTTTTAAATTCTTTAACATGTCAATTGTCAGTCTCGATAAATCGAACTCTGGTTTCCAGCCCCAATCTTTTGCAGCATAGTTATCATCAATAGAACGTGGCCAGCTATTGGCAATCTGTTGACGTGGATCGTTATCGGTGTAAGATAATGTAAAATCCGGAATATGCTTTCTGATTTCGGCAGCTAAAACCTCTGGTGTAAAACTAACGCCCGCAAAATTATAACTGCTACGCACCGAAATCTGATCAGCAGGTGCGTCCATCAATTCGATTGTACCACGGATGGCATCATCCATATACATCATCGGCAGTTCGGTTTCGGCATTTAAGAAACTCTGGTAACTGCCTTTTTTAAGTGCATCGTGGAAAATGTGAATGGCATAATCGGTAGTTCCACCTCCTGGTGCCGCTTTCCAGCTAATTAACCCCGGATAACGGATACTACGAACATCCAATCCATATTTCTGGTTATAGTACTCGCACCAGCGTTCGCCCGCTAGTTTACTTATACCGTAAACCGTATTCGGGTCCATTACACAATATTGCGAGGTATGATCTTTAGGCGAATTTGGTCCAAACACAGCAATTGAGCTTGGCCAGTACACTTTTGCCGTTTTATATTCAAGTGCTAAATCTAATACATTTAGCAAACCGTTCATATTTAAATCCCAGGCTAATTTAGGATTTTGCTCACCTGTTGCAGATAATAATGCTGCCAACAGGTAAACCTGGGTTGGCCTGTACTTGTGAAAAATGCCTTTAATCATTTCTTTATCAAGCACATTTACAAATTCGAATGGCGCAGAATTTTTGATGTCATAATCTGGCCTACGGATATCGCATGCAACTACGTTATCATCGCCATATATCTTACGCAAAGTGGTAACCAATTCAGTACCAATCTGCCCGTTAGAGCCTAAAACAACAATTTTTTCTTGCATATTTTTCTTGAGATTGAGCAAAGGTAAAAAAATGAGATAAAAGGAGATAAATTATTTATACTTAGTAGATAAGTTGGTTAATTGTTTAAACTGGTTAATTGTTAACTGCAAACTGCTTAACTGGATCAGGTTAACAGTTTAAATTGTATAAATTAGTTAATTGTAAGTTGCAAACTGTTAATTGCGAATTGCTAACTGTTAACTGCAAACTGCTTATCTGGACTGATAAACATTCAAACCTTTCAACTTTAAAACATTCCAACAATAAAGTATTCCAATCTTAAAACATTCCAACTTTAAAACTTAAAATTTATACATTTACTATAATTAGCGTACAACCAAATAAACCAATGACTCCTTTTGAGCCTGAAAATTCTGATGATCTACTTAACCGTCTAAAATTGGGCGACAAGCAGGCTTACGAAAGAGTTTATTTCACTTACAGTAAAGAATTATTACTGGCAGCCTATAAAAAAACAGGTGATAAGGTAATTGCCGAAGAGCTGGTTCAAAACATTTTTATTTCGCTTTGGGAAAAACGAGAGGAAGCCAAAATCAATAACCTGCAGGCGTATTTGTTCGGAGCTTTAAAACTAAGTGTGATTAACCACATCAGAAGTTTGGTTATGGAAAATAAGTATGTGCAATACCAAAGCCTTACCTATACCGAAGATCATCAGGATACCGCTAATTTGGTCGACCTTCACGACCTTTCGGCCATTATCGAACAAGGTATCAATTCGCTCCCCGAAAAAACACAGGAAGTTTTCAGGCTCAGCCGCTACCAGCATCAATCTACCAAAGATATTTCTACTGGTTTAAACATCTCAGAAAAAGCTGTAGAATACCACATTACCCGCTCAATTAAAAGAATAAAAGAATACATCAAAAACTTTTACATCTTTTTATAACTGATTAACAGATAATTACAATTTATTTCATCTTTTTTCTCTTCCAGCTTTAGGGCTTCGCCTCCTTTGTGTTACTTGTATAGTATAAAGCCAAATATTCTTTCTTATGGATCAGAAATCATTCTACGATTTATTAAGCCGTTACGAAAACGGAAATTGTACCGAAGCCGAAAAGCTTTGGATTGATAAATGGTACCATAACATCAATAACAAGAATTTTAAAGATTTGTCTTCAACTGCACTCGATGAAATGCAGGCGAACACCTGGCTCAACATCAACAACATTGAGCAGCAACCAAAAACAACCTTAAAAATTAAAAAGCTATGGCCAAAGCTGGCTATTGCCGCATCAATAGCCATTGCCTTTTTAATTGGAGGTTTATATTTTGCCCGTTACAATCCTGCTGAGCAAGCATTCATTAGCGAAAACAGCGAATTGAACTTAGTCAGCAAAACCAATGATACTGATCGTCCCATCATTATATCGCTTAGCGATTCAAGTACAGTAACACTTAAACCGCAGGCCAATATTCTTTATCCAAAGGTTTTTGCTGCCGGTAAAAGAACGGTTTATTTAAAAGGAACCGCTTTCTTTTCGGTAAGCAAAAACCCTAACAGACCTTTTTATGTGTACAATCAAAAACTGGTTGTGCGTGTGCTGGGTACCAGCTTTTGGGTAAAATCATCGACGGATAAAATGCCTGCCCAGGTTGCGGTAAGAACCGGAAAAGTTCAGGTTCAGGAAAACGCAAAAAGTTCTCTTTTTGGTTTCACCGCACAAAAACTGGCTAAGCCGATTTTACTTACACCCAACCAGAAAGGAATTTTTGCCGATCATAATTTAAAGAAAACCTTAGTAAGTAAACCTATTCCTTTGGCCGAGGCCTACAATGTGCCTACAAGTTTGAGTTATAACTTTAAAGAAGAAAGTGTTAAAGATATTTTCAAAACCTTATCTGAGGCTTACGGAATTGACATAAAATCTGATAACGAGCAGATTTCCAATTACACTTTTACAGGAGATTTAAGTAAAAAAGGGCTTTATGAGCAGCTCGACCTTATTTGCGGAACCATATCAAGCAAATATTATATCCAGGGAACCAGTATAGTGGTTTCGAATAAAAACTAACCAAAATATAAAAACGATGAACAAGAACCACAACACCAACAGCCCGTAACCGCGGCCCGATTTTCCATAATATTTTTCTAAAAAACAAAGCCGACAATGTGGGGCATTGCCGGCGAGCTAAATACAAAGAAATGTATTCATGGTATTCCTATGTCCAATAAATCCAATCATTTAATGAACAATAACCAAATTTATGAAAAAAAATCAACTTATTTCGCTGGCGATATATGCAATGAGAGTTTCGATTTACCAAATACTTGCAATAGTAATTTTTACCTGTGCTGCATTCGCTAAAAATGTAGGCGCCCAGGAATTCCTGAATAAACCTATTTCGATCAAAGCCGATCAAACAGATATTAAAACCATTATCGAAAAAACCGAGTTGCTTGCAAATGTAAAGTTTGTGTACAGCCCTCAATTAATCAACTCTGACAGGAAAATTTCTGTCAACGTAGTTAACCAAAAACTTAAGTACTTTCTTGAGAATTCGCTAAAACGTTATGACGTGGGATATAGGATAGTTAAAGATCAGATTCTGCTCTATTCTATTCCCGCCAATAACAACCTGGCATTATTAAAGGCTTTTGAAGGTATAGTTACCGGTAAAGTTACCGACAGCAAAGGTAACGCCATCCCTGGAGTATCGGTTACCGTAAAAGGGAAAAGCATTGGTACCACAACTGATGAGAATGGTGCTTTTGCATTAAAAGGCCTCACCGTTGATAGCCGCGTACTGGTGGTAAGATATGTAGGTTATATATCTAAAGAAGTAAACCTATCTGCAGGCAATGCCGATGAAAACCTGAACATCAGTTTATCAGAAGATAACCTGCAGTTGGAAAGTGTGATGGTAACTGGCGGTAACCCGAAGAAAAAACTGGAAAGTAGCGTGGCCCTTACTTCAGTAAGCAATAAGGATATTACCAACAGGGCACCTTTAAACAGTACTGATTTGTTAAAAGCAATACCGGGTTTAACAGTAGAAAGTACAGGTGGCGATGGTCCGGGCAACGTTTGGGTAAGGGGGTTTCCACAGCAAGGCGGTTATATTTTCCTGGGCATTCAGGAAGATGGACTACCCCTTTTGCCAACAGGCTTCAACACCAACCCATCTGTAGATCAATATTATAAAACAGATTTAACCATTCAGAATATCGAAGCGGTAAGAGGTGGTAATGCTTCTATTATTCAGGCCAATACCCCAGGCGCAGTGGTTAACAACCTCAGCTACGTTGGTGCCGATAAACAATATGGCCAGTTTAAATTCACCACAGGGTTTTCGCAGGGTTTATATCGCTTTGATGGAAATACAGGGGGAAAAATAAACGACCAGATTAAATACAACATCGGTGGTTTTTTCCGTACCGATAATGGCGTAGTAGATCAGGGTTTTAATCCGGCCAACCAGGGTGGGCAAATTAAAGGCAACATGACTTTTAATTTTAAAAACCATAAAGGCTTTATCCGTGTGTATGGTAAATACCTGAACGATAAAGTTCAGTTTTTGTTAACCAGTTACTACCCTTACGATGGTACTGGCAAACCAACTACTTACCGCGATTACGATATGGCTTCACAATCTATCGTTCCACTTCAAACCGAATGGAGTTACAATGATCCGGCAACCGGCAATCACAATTTTAGTTTGACAGATGGTATCCATACCAAATTAGGATCAGTTGGTTTTCAGTTCAACTACCTGACAGATGGGGGCTGGCAGATTGTTAACAATTTCCGTTACCAAAATACCCATACCAATTCTACTTATACCGTTCCGGCCGGAATTGCAGCAAGAACTGCAACAACCCCCTATTATTATCCGGGTGGTACCGTAGCACCATTTGTTACCGGCGATTATGTAATTACTTCATCGGCCAATGGTCAAATCAATAGTGATGTGCAGATTGTAAATTACTTGGATCTAAAGAAAACTATTAAAAACCATAGTTTAGGTATAGGTGCAGGTATTCATCAGTATAACCGCGATGATTTGCGCTATGCTTTCCGCTCGTTCTCAGAATTTAAAGAGCATCCGAGCATCTTATTACAATCGCCAACTGCTGGTGAACGAACAATCCAAACCAAAAACACTTTTATTGGCGATACCAGAACATTATCTGCCTATGTTAGTGATGAGATTAAAATTTCGGAGCAGTGGCGTTTAGATATCGGTGCAAGGATCGATAACCAGAACGTAAAAGGCGACAGACCATATTATGCTTTAAATGCAAACGGTACGGTAAACACAACTGCAGCCGCCACCGCAACAATATTAGGCTATACCGCTTACGATGAAACCTTAACCAACTGGTCGGCCTCTTTGGGTGCAAACTATAAAATAAACAATACCGCAAGTATTTTTGCAAGAGCTACAAAAGCTTATAATGCGCCTAACATTGGCGATTATAATGCAGCAGCCTATAATGCGGCGAATATCAAAAAACGCCCTGTTTATTTAGGCGAAGTTGGTTTTAAATATGCCAAAAACAACCTGGCTATTTTTGCTTCAGGAAGTTACTCGGCCATTAAAAATGTATCTTTAACCATCAATGTGCCAACAACAGCAGCAGGTACCCAGGCTTTAGTGGCTTTTGGCTCTACCCGTACCTGGAGTGCCGAATATGAAGTATCATACAAAATTGCCAAACCATTAAGCTTACGCTTAACCGGAACACTACAGGATTCTAAATACACTGATTACGAAGCATCAACCAAAGGAAATGCAGCGGTACTGGCCGAATTCGGAGATCGTGTTTACAGTTTTACCGGTAAAAGAACCGAACGTGTTCCGGTTTTAAATACTGAGCTTGGCGCCAATTACGATTATAAAAACTTTAACTTATATGTAGCTGCAAATTATGTAGGCAGTCGTTTCACCTCGCCAAGCGATAGCTACAGGCTACCTGCCTATGTGGTAATGAAAGCAGGCGCAGGTTATAATTTCACTAAAAAGATTTCAGTAAGATTTTGGGCAGACAACTTGTTAAATGCAAAAGTGCTGACAGAGGGCGATGTTCGCGGAGACCAATTCAGAGATTTCTCGACCGTAACCCCTGGCACATTAATGATTGGCAGAACATTACTTCAACGTACTTTCTGGGGATCATTGGCTTATTCATTCTAACAAATAAAACCGGAGTTTACGCTCCGGTTTTTTTAATTCTAATACATCATGACAACAAGAAGATCATTTTTACAAAAGGTAAGTTTAGCTGGTGCAGCAGCCTTTTTAAGTCCATCAATTATTACATCGGCTTTAGCCCAACCCACAAAACTTTCGAAAATCGGCATCGGCCTGTTTACCTTACGTGAACAGTTAACTGCCGACGTTAAAGCAACAATAGCACAAGTAGCTCGCATCGGTTATAATCAGGTAGAAACTTATTATGGCTATCCCGGCAAATATGAAGTAAAAGGCTTTTGGGGTTTAGAAGCCAGAGATTTTAATGAACTACTAAAAGCCAATGGACTCACATCGCCAAGCGGGCATTACAATGTAACCGAATTTCTTTCTACCAGCGACGACAAAGTATTAAAATCGCACATCGAAACCGCAGCGACAGTTGGCCAGAAATATTTTGTTATCCCTGCCTTACCAACAGATATCAGGGCAAATGGTACATTAGATGATTACAAGCGTATGGCAGCAAAGTTTAACCAGGCTGCAGAGCTTTGCCAAAAATCGGGTTTAAAATTAGCCTACCACAACCACAACTTCGAGTTTAAAGATCAGGGAAATGGTCTTACAGGCTATGATATTTTATTAAATGAAACTGAAGCCAAACTTGTAGGTTTCGAGCTCGATATCTTCTGGGCAGTTAACGCAGGCTTGAACCCTGTTGATATGTTTAAGAAAAATCCAGGCCGTTATAAAATGTTTCATGTTAAGGATATGGACAAAGAAGATAAGGCCGTATTTACCGAAGTAGGCTCGGGCAGAATAGATTTTAAACCCATTTTTACAGCTTCAAAACTGGCCGGTGTAGATTATATTTTCACAGAACAAGACCTGATTAAAAAGCCGCCTTTTGAAAGTATTACAGAAAGCTACAATTACATTAAAAAGAACCTGCTTTAAACCCAAAATTTCTGCCGAAATAAAGGCTGTTAACGATTTACTGGTAAATAAGACATTCAATCACACTAAATGTACTTTTTACACCAAGTAAATTAAGCACAAAAACAGGCTTTAATTAGCATTAAACAAACAAAATCCATATTATTTAGAATAATTATTCGGAGTAACAATAGCGTTGCGTATCAATAATTTAACGGTGTAACCTTAACGTTTCCATTATATTTTTTCTAATATTACTCATTCAACACATAACATAACCAATATATAAAACCATAAATACGATGCATAGAAGAGAAGCACTCAAAAACGTTGCATTTTTGCTGGGAGGAGCAATCTCAGCAAGTACAATGGGCGTTTTATTTGAAAGTTTTACGCTCCCGGAAAACGAAAAAAACTTCGTACAGTATTCTATTGAGGATGAGAAGATTTTTGCTGAATTTGCTGATATCATTGTTCCAACTACCCAGTCATCTGCCGGTGCCAAAGCTGCCGGATTAGGTAAATTTATACCAATGATGATGAAAGACTGTTATCCTGCTGCCATGCAAACTTCATTCGCAAATGGATTTAAAGCCCTTCAGGCTAAATCGATGAAAGATTTCGGAAAAAGTTACATCACCTTAACCCTTGCCGACCGCAAAAAGTTAATGACCGATTTAAGAACCATCGCCATTGCACAGAAAGAAACTAAATCAGAGGAGAACAAAGATTTAGCTTATTTCTTCATTACCGCACGCGATTTAACTTTGCTAGGTTATTACTCATCCGAAATTGGTTGCACCAAAGCAAGGGCTTACGTTCTTGTTCCAGGCCGTTATGATGGCAATACTACCTTAAAGCCTGGCCAAAAATCGTGGGCTACCTAACATCAACTACAACGACAAAACATCATGAATTTAAATACAAATTTAAAAGCAGAAAATACTTACGATGCTATTGTTATAGGATCGGGGATTAGTGGCGGCTGGGCTGCAAAAGAACTTACCGAAAAAGGCTTACGCGTTTTAATGCTCGAAAGAGGGATGAACATTGAGCACATCACGGGTTACGAAACCGCAATGAAAAATCCATGGGATTTTAAACATGCTGGTAAATTAACTGAAGAGCAAAAACGTACCCACCCGGTACAAAAAAGAGATTACCCTTATCAGGAAGCGAACGAAAAATGGTGGGTAAACGATTTGGAATGCCCTTATACAGAAGATAAACGTTTCGATTGGTACCGTGGTTTCCATGTGGGCGGTAAATCGCTAATGTGGGGCCGTCAGAGTTACCGTTTAAGCGATCATAACTTCGAAGATAACGCAAGGGATGGTCACGGAAGTGACTGGCCGGTTCGTTATGCCGAGCTTTCGCCATGGTACGATTATGCCGAGCGTTTTGCAGGCATCAGTGGTTCTAACGAAAACTGGCCTACCTGTCCAGATGGGCAGTTTTTACCACCAATGGATTTAAACATTGTAGAAAAATCGGTAAAAGCACGTATAGAAGAGCACTATAAAAGAGAGCGGATTATGATGATTGGCCGTGTGGCTAACCTTACCGTTCCGCATAAAGGCCGTGGCAATTGCCAGTACAGAAATTTATGCAGCCGCGGTTGTCCGTTTGGTGCATATTTCAGTACGCAATCTTCTACCCTGCCTGCTGCTATGGCTACTAAACGTTTAACGTTAAGACCATACTCTATTGTAAACCACATTATTTACGACAAAGACACCAAAAAAGCTAAAGGTGTAATGGTTATTGATGCACAAACCAACAAAACAATGGAGTTTTATGCCAAAATTGTTTTTGTTAATGGTTCTACTTTAGGTTCTACTTTTATCTTGTTAAACTCTACTTCTGAGGCGCATCCAAATGGTTTGGGTAATGGCAGCGGTCAGTTAGGGCACAACTTAATGGATCACCACTTCCGTTGTGGTGCATCCGGCGAAGCTGAAGGTTTCGACGATAAATACACCTATGGCCGTCGTGCAAACGGTATTTATATCCCAAGGTATCAAAACATCGGAAACGATAAACGCGATTATTTACGTGGTTTCGGTTATCAGGGTGGTGCAAGTAGAAGTAACTGGCAAAATGATGTAGCCGAGTTATCGTTCGGTGCAGACCTGAAAGAAAAAATGACCAAACCAGGCAAATGGAGCATGGGCTTGGGCGGTTTCGGAGAGATGTTGCCATATTACGAAAACAAGGTTTACATTGATAAAACCAAAAAAGATAAATGGGGACAGCCGGTATTGGCCATTGATTGCGAATACAAGGAAAACGAGAAAAAAATGCGTACGGACATGATGAACGATGCTGCTGAAATGTTAGAAAAAGCAGGCATGAAAAACATCAAAACCTACGATAATGGTTGCTATCCTGGTATGGCCATTCACGAAATGGGTACAGCCAGAATGGGTAACGATCCAAAAACATCGGTGCTTAACAAATGGAACCAGATGCATGAGGTGAATAACGTTTTTGTAACCGATGGATCATGTATGCCATCTATCGCATGTCAAAACCCATCATTAACATTTATGGCGCTAACCGCACGTGCTGCAGATTACGCAGTAAAAGAATTAAAGAAAAAGAATATCTAGAAAGGTTTAAGGTGAAAGGTTTAAGGTATAAGGTTAATATCCCTATACCCTAAGCCATTTACCCTATGCCCTATACCTCAACATGAAAAGAAAATTAAGAATGGGCATGATAGGCGGTGGAAAAGACGCCTTTATTGGTGCCGTACACCGTTTGGCCGCTAATATGGATGGCCTGATTGAATTATCTGCAGGAGCGCTTAGCATAAACCCCGAAATCGGTTACGAATCAGGAAAAATCCTTTTTCTTCCTGATAACCGCATTTACACCAGTTATGAAGAGATGCTGACAAAAGAAAGCGAATTGCCAGCTGATGAAAGAATTGACTTTGTAACTATTGTTACCCCAAATTTTGCCCACTTTGCACCAGCAATGATGGCACTGGATAAAGGTTTCAATGTGGTAATAGAAAAACCAATGACTTTAACTCTAGATGAAGCTAAACAACTGCAGGCTAAAGTAGAGGAAACAGGCCTAACCCTTTGTTTAACCCACACCTACTCGGGCTACCCAATGGTTAAGCAAGCCAGGCAAATGGTAAGCGAAGGCGAACTGGGTGCTATCCGCAAAATTGTAGTAGAATATCCTCAAGGCTGGTTAAGTACACTTTCTGAGCGCGAAGGCAATGCACAGGCAGCTTGGCGTACCGACCCATCTAAAACCGGGAAAAGCGGTTGCATGGGCGATATTGGTACACATGCAGCGCATCTTGCTGAATACATTTCAGGATTAAAAATCTCTAAAATTTGTGCCGATTTAAACATTGTTGTCCCAGGAAGAGCTATTGATGATGACGGTAACGTATTGTTAAAATTCGATAATGGAGCTAACGGCGTATTAGTAGCTTCGCAAATTGCCGCTGGCGAAGAAAATGCATTAAAAATTAGGGTTTATGGCGAAAAAGGTGGTTTAGAGTGGCACCAGATGGAACCAAATACCCTAATTGTAAGATGGTTAAACGCACCTGCCCAGATTTACAGAACGGGTAATGGCTATATGGGTAGTTTTGCAAAACACAATACCCGCACACCAGGTGGTCACCCTGAAGGTTATTTAGAAGCATTTGCCAACATTTATAAAAACT
Organism: Pedobacter sp. HDW13; assembly: GCF_011303555.1. Taxonomy (NCBI): domain Bacteria; kingdom Pseudomonadati; phylum Bacteroidota; class Sphingobacteriia; order Sphingobacteriales; family Sphingobacteriaceae; genus Pedobacter; species Pedobacter sp. HDW13. The sequence goes on from NZ_CP049868.1 coordinate 1,020,485, forward strand.
TTGCACTTACTGTAGATGCAAAATTAAATAACGAGCAACCTACGGCTGAAATGCTTGATTTCCCAGGTACCGCAGATGGTATCAGAGGAATGGCATTTATCGAAAATGTTGTGGCATCAGCCCAATCAGATCAAAAATGGTTAGACTATAAACTATAACAATTCGGCATGACAACGATAAAAGGACCCGCTGTATTTTTAGCGCAGTTTATAAGCGATGAAGCACCGTTTAATACCCTTGATAACATTTGCAAATGGGCTGCTGACTTGGGATTTAAAGGTATCCAGATGCCAACACTGGATGCCCGTTTTATTGATCTTAAACAAGCAGCTGAAAGCAAAACCTATGCTGATGAATTAAAAGGCAAAATTGCAACCTACGGCTTAGAGATAACCGAACTATCTACACACTTACAAGGCCAGTTGGTTGCAGTGCACCCTGCTTACGATGACTTGTTTGATGCCTTTGCACCAAAAGAAGTACACAAAAACCCAAAAGCGAGAACTGAATGGGCCGTACAACAGATGAAATATGCGGCAAAAGCATCACAAAACCTAGGCTTAAATGCCCATGCTACCTTTAGTGGTTCGCTATTGTGGCAATATTTTCATCCCTGGCCACAACGCCCTGCAGGTTTGGTAGAAGAAGGCTTTGCCGAACTGGCCAAACGCTGGACACCAATTTTGAACGAATTTGACCAATGTGGTGTAGATGTATGCTACGAAATTCATCCTGGCGAAGATTTATTTGACGGAGAAACTTACGAAATGTTCCTTGCAGCAGTAAATAATCACCCTAGGGCATGCTTATTGTATGATCCATCACACTTTGTTTTACAGCAGTTAGATTACATTCAGTACATTGATTTTTACCACGAAAGAATTAAAGCCTTTCATGTTAAGGATGCAGAATTTAACCCAACAGGTAAACAAGGTACTTTTGGCGGTTACCAAAGCTGGGCAAATCGTGCTGGCCGTTACCGCTCTCCTGGTGATGGACAGGTAGATTTTAAAACCATTTTCAGTAAACTGGCACAATACGATTTTAAAGGTTGGGCCGTTATGGAGTGGGAATGCTGCATTAAAAACCAGCAGGATGGTGCACGCGAAGGTGCCGATTTTATTAAAAAGAACATTATCAGCGTAACCGATAAAGCATTTGATGATTTTGCTGCATCAGGGAGTGATAGTGCTTTCAATAAAAAAATATTAGGACTATAACTGTAACAACATGCAATGAAACCTGCATAGGCAAAACAAATTAATATTACCGCTTATGCCAGCTCGAATAAGAATAAAAACAAAACACACAATGAAAAAAACATTTTTAATTTTAGGCGCTGTAGTCATTTTTATGGCGTCTTTCACGAAAGCAGATTTAGCGAAAGAGAAAAGTGCAATCGCAACAGCAACCATGGCCAACAGTGCCTTTCAATCACATCCAGGTGAAAAACTAATTAATAAATCTGACTGTTTGGGTTGCCACAACAAAACCAATAAAATTATCGGTCCAGCTTATATTGAGGTTGCAAAAAAATACCCGGCTACCGAGAAAAACATTAACATGTTAGCCGATAAAATTATTAAAGGTGGTACCGGAGTTTGGGGCAACATGCCAATGACTGCACATGCTACTCTTAAAAAAGAAGATGCAAAATTAATGGTAAAATATATTTTGTCCCTGAAAAAATAATTTAACCTCATCAGCAAATCGATTTACCTCATATGAAAACAGAGCAAGAAAATAAAACCACGAGTAACCGTCGTGATTTTATTAAAACAACAGCAATCGCTGCCGCTGCATTTATGATCGTTCCGCGCCACGTTTTGGGCGGTCCAGGTTATTTGGCACCAAGCGACCGCTTATTGGTTGCCGGTATCGGTGTTGGCGGAAAAGGCCAAAGCGATTTAGATATGTTTTACAAAAGCGGAAAAGCAGATATTGCCTTTCTATGTGATGTAGACGATCGCCGGGCCGCCAACAGTGTAAAAGCTTTTCCTAAAGCCAAATACTATAAAGACTGGCGCGAAATGCTGGATAAGGAGCATAAAAACTTCGATGCTGTCTCTGTTTCCACTCCCGATCATAACCATGCTATCCAGGCTTTGGCAGCCATGCAACTGGGTAAACATGTGTATGTTCAAAAACCATTAACACACGATATTTACGAGGCCCGCATTTTAACTGCAGCTGCGAAAAAATATCAGGTGGTTACACAAATGGGTAATCAAGGTGCATCAAACGATGGGCCGCGCCAAATGAAAGAATGGTACGAAGCTGGTTTAATTGGCGATGTACATACCGTTTACGCATGGACCAACCGTCCGGTGTGGCCTCAGGGTATTCCGTGGCCAAGCCAAAAGGCCGAAATTCCGAAAGAATTAGATTGGAATTTATGGCTGGGAACTGCCCCTGAAAAAGATTTTGTTGATAAACTGGTTCCTTTTAACTGGCGTGGCTGGTGGGATTACGGAACAGGTGCATTGGGCGATATGGGTTGTCACTTAATCGAAGCTCCTTTTAGTGTATTAAATTTAAAATATGCCAAAGAAGTTGAGGCTAGTGTAGGCTCTGTATATGTGGATGAATTTAAACGCGGTTATTTCCCTGAGAGTTGTCCTCCATCAAGCCATGTTACCTTAAAATTCCCAAAAACAAATAAAACCAAAGGCGATGTAACCTTACATTGGATGGATGGTGGTATTCAGCCAGAGCGTCCTGAAGAATTAGAAGCAAACGAAACTTTTGGCGACGGTGGTAACGGTACTTTATTTATCGGTACCAAAGGTAAAATGATGTCTGAAACTTACAGTGCCAACCCTAAGTTATTGCCTTTAATCAGAAATAACGACATTAAGGTTAAGCCTAAATATGCGCGTGTGCCCGATGGCGCCAATGGCCACTATAAACAATGGGTAGAAGCAGCAATTGCAGGTTATGGTAAGCAAGAAGTAAGCTCTCCTTTCGAAATTGCCGGTCCGTTAACCGAAGCTTTATTAATGGCCAATCTGGCAATCAGAAGCTTCGATATTCAGAAAACCGTAAATGGTAAGGTTACTTACCCGGGCAGATACACCAAAATGCTTTGGGATAACGACAACATGAAGGTAACCAACTTTGATGAAGCCAACCAGTTCGTAAAACGCGAATATCGCAAGGGCTGGAATAATTTAACACTTTAATAATCACAAACCTCATAGGCTTTCTAAACCTATGAGGTTTAATAAAAAAAATATGAAAAAAATAATCTTTTCTGCTTGTATCTTATTGGCAGTTACACAAATATCAAAAGCTCAAAAAGGCTTTAAACCGTTGTTTGATGGTAAAACTACAACCGGCTGGCACACCTATAACAAAACTACTGTAGGCAGCGCCTGGCAGGTACAAGACGGTGCACTGCATTTAGATTTAGCAACCAAAGGAAAAGATGGTGGCGGCGATTTAGTTACCGATAAAGAATATGGCGATTACCATTTAAAATATGAGTGGAAAGTTGCACCAAAAGCAAACAGCGGACTTATCTTTTATGTACACGAGGAGCCTAAATACCATGCAACCTATTCAACAGGTTTAGAAATGCAGGTAATTGATAACGACGGCCACCCTGATGGTAAAATTACCAAACACCGTGCAGGTGATTTGTACGATCTGGTAAAAAGTTCTTCAGAGCCGGTAAAAGCTGTTGGCGAATGGAATAAAGCTGAAATTATTAGTAAAAAAGGTAAATTAACCTTAATATTAAACGGTGTTGAAGTGGTAAAAACTACCCTTTGGGATGATAGCTGGAAAAACCTTGTAGCAGGCAGTAAATTTGCTACATGGGAAAACTGGGGTACTTTCAAAACCGGTAAAATTGCATTGCAAGATCATGGCGATGAAGTTTGGTACAAAAACATCTCTATAAAAGAACTTTAAATAAGGAAAATGTAAGAGGGAAAATGTATGATGTGAATTATACATTTTCCCTCTTAACAAATCCAGTTCAAATATTATAAACAGTAAGATGTGTTTTAGGAAACCTTTCCATTATCCATCTTACCTTAACCATTTTACACAATTACTGACCAAATGAATAACACTACTCGCTTTAAACTCTCTGCCATGATGTTCCTGGAATTTTTTATCTGGGGCGCCTGGTTTGTTACCCTGGGTACTTTCTTAGGAAATAATTTAAAAGCTTCAGGTGCCGAAACCGGAGCTGTATTTTCTACTCAATCATGGGGCGCTATTATTGCCCCTTTCATTGTTGGTTTAATTGCCGACAGATATTTTAACGCCGAGCGCATTTTAGGTGTTTTACACATTGTTGGCGCCATATTAATGTATCAGATGTACAACGCAACCGATGTAAGCGTGTTCTATCCTTACGTTTTGGGTTACATGATCCTTTTCATGCCTACTCTTGCCCTAGTAAACTCTGTTTCTTTTAATCAAATGAACGATCCTGAGAAAGAATTTTCTTCTATCCGTATCTGGGGTACCATTGGTTGGATTGCAGCGGGCTTATTAATCAGTTACTTTTTCCACTGGGATTCAAAAGAAGGTACCGAAGCAGGTTTGTTGAAAAACACTTTCCTTATGGCAGGTATTGTTTCTTTAGTATTAGGATTATTCAGTTTCACTTTACCTAAAACGCCACCTAAGGTTTCATCTGATGAAAAAATTACCATTTCTGATGTATTGGGTCTTGATGCCTTAAAACTATTAAAAGACAGAAACTTCCTGATTTTCTTTATCTCCTCTATATTAATCTGTATTCCACTGGCATTTTATTACCAGAATGCAAACCCGTTCCTTTCTAATATCGGAGTTGATAATCCAACTGGTAAAATGACTATTGGTCAGGCTTCAGAAGTACTCTTCCTATTATTTATACCTGTATTTTTTAAACGTTTCGGTTTTAAAATGACCATCTTGGTAGGCATGCTGGCCTGGGCAGTACGTTATGCCCTGTTTGCATATGGAAACGCCGGCGAACTAAGCTTCATGTTAATTTTAGGTATTGCCTTACACGGGGTATGCTACGATTTCTTCTTTGTTTCTGGCCAGATTTATACCAACTCTAAAGCGGGTGAAAGATTTAAAAGCTCTGCTCAGGGCTTAATTACTTTGGCGACTTACGGTGTGGGTATGTTGATTGGTTTTGCAGTTGCCGGAAAAATATCTGATGCCTATAAAGCAGTAGATGGTACTATGGACTGGAAAATGATCTGGATTATCCCTGCTGGTATCGCCTTGGTTGTATTTTTGCTTTTCGCATTAATATTTAACGATAAAACCAAATCAGAAGTAGAAGCTAAAACTGTTTAATATGGCCTCAAACATAAATAGGAGAAATGCATTAAAGAATATCGTTGCAGGTACTGCTGCAATAGGTGTTTCTTCAGGACTATCAGCCCTTGCAATGGATAAATCAGAATCAAAAGAGCCGTTTAGGCTAAAAGGAAATATTAACCATGCGGTATGTCGCTGGTGTTTTAGTAGCTTCGATGTAGAAGCACTTTGCATCGAAGCAAAAAAAATTGGCATTAAAGGGATTGACTTAGTTGGTCCGAAAGACTGGCCTACCTTAAAAAAGCACGGTTTAGAATCGACAATGTGCAACGGTGCCGAAATTAACCTTGTTGACGGTTTCAACGATGAAAAATTTCACGAAAAGCTCATCAAAAACTATACTGAAATGATTCCTCTTGTAGCGGCAGCCGGTTACAAAAACCTGATTTGCTTTAGTGGTAACCGCCGTGGCAAAGACGATGAAACCGGATGGAACAATTGTGTAAAAGGCCTTAAACAGTTAATCCCTTTGGCAGAAAAACACAATGTTGTACTGGTAATGGAGCTTTTAAACAGCAAATTAAACCATAAAGATTACCAATGTGATAGAACCTCGTGGGGTGCTGAACTTTGCAAACGTCTAGGTTCAGAAAACTTCAAATTGCTTTACGATATTTATCACATGCAGATTGATGAAGGCGATGTAATCAGAAACATCAGGGATTATCACCAGTACATTGCGCATTATCATACCGCAGGTGTTCCGGGCCGTAATGAAATAGATGATACCCAGGAGTTGTATTACCCTGCCATTATGAAAGCCATTGCCGAAACCGGCTTTAAAGGTTTCGTTGCACAAGAATTTATACCTAAACAAGCAGATAAAATGGCTTCATTGAAAAAGGCTGTTGCTATCTGCGATATTTAATCTTACGTTATGATATCAAGAAGAAATTTTATAATAAACAGCAGCATGGCTGCAGCCGCAGCACTTTTGGTTCCATCATTCGTTTTTGCTGCTGCCGATAAAAGAGCGGTTGGCTTGCAGCTGTACTCTTTAAGAGATGAATTACCAAAAGATGTAAAAGGAACAATCGCAAAAATTGCAAAAGCTGGCTTCAAAGAAGTAGAAACCTATGGTTTTTCTATCAAAGATCAGTTTTGGGGTTTAACACCTGCACAATTTAAAAAACTGCTTGATGATAATGGATTAAAAGCTCCTAGTGGTCATTATGGTTTAGGCAGTTATTTAAACGATGGCAACACCACCGAGTTAAAAGCAGCCATTGCAGCAGCTAAAGTACTTAAAAGCGAGTATGTAACCATTCCCTGGTTAGATTCGGGTATCAGAAAAAATGCCGAAGATTACAAGAAAATTGCGGCAAGAATAAACGAAGCAGGTAAAATGTGTAAAGCAGCCGGTATCCGTTTGGCTTACCATAACCACAATTTCGAATTTGAGAAAATTGGTGATACTACTGGTTACGAAATTTTATTAAAAGGTACCGATAAAAAATTAGTCGATTTCGAACTTGATTTGTATTGGGTGGTACGCTCAGGAAACGATCCTATAAAATTGTTTAAAGAAAACCCAGGTCGTTTTACCATGTGGCATGTTAAAGATATGGATAAAGCCAACCCGGCCCTAAATGCTGAGGTAGGTACTGGTGCCATTAATTTTAAACCGATTTTTGCCCAGGCAAAACTTTCGGGCATGAAACATTTCTTTGTAGAGCACGAAACCAATTACAAACCAAACCCAATGGCCTCTGTTGCAGCTAGCTGCGCTTATATTAAAAAGGAAATTATTTAATCTTTTAAGAGATGAATTCAAGAAGAACATTCTTAAAACAAGCAGGATTAGCTGCCGGAGCAGCATTACTGATCCCCTCTTTCGCATTCGATAAACCAAAGAAAAATATTGGTTTACAACTTTATACCTTGCGCGATGAATTACCAAAAGATGTAAAAGGTGTTATCGAAAAGGTAGCACAAGCCGGATACAAAGAAGTAGAAACCTATGGTTTCTCTAACGGTAAATTCTGGGGTTTAACACCAAAAGAATTTAAAGCCCTGTTAGATGCAAACGGCTTAAAAGCACCAAGCGGCCACTACGGTATGGACGATTTTGTAAGAACCGGAAAAACCGACAAATTAAAAGCCGATATCGAATCATCGGCAGCTATTGGTGGTAAATATTTTACCATCGCAGGGGCACATGTTGATACCAGCAAAGGCGCAGACGGTTTCAAAAAAACTGCCGAAAACTTTAACAAGGTTGCCGAAATTGCCAAAGCATCTGGCTTAAAATTTGCCTACCACAACCACGATTTCGAATTTAAAAAAATAGGCGACATTACCGGTTATGATGTTTATTTAAGCGAAACCGACAAAAACCTGGTTAATTTCGAAATGGATTTGTACTGGGTAGTACGCTCGGGTAACGATCCCCTGGCTTTGTTTAAAAAATATCCTGGCCGTTTCCCAATGTGGCACGTAAAAGATATGGATAAAACCAAACGAGAGTGGAATACCGAAGTTGGAAATGGTTCAATTGATTTTAAAACCATCTTTGCCCAAGCCAAACTTTCGGGTATGCAGCATTTCTTTGTTGAGCACGAAACCAATTACAAACCCGATCCAATCGGTTCTATCAAAACAAGTTGCGATTATATAAAAGCAAATTTGGTATAGTTTACTAAAACCCCGCAGATCTAAAACCTGCGGGGTTTTCTTTTCTCTGTGGAGTCCTAAGAAACGGTCTTCTGCATTTAATTATATTTTCTTCAAAAAATCACATTACTTATTGAAAAAATAATATTTCTGCCATTAAAAGCAAATTAAATTGGTAACAATAGGGATATAAGCTTAATTTTTAGCATATTTGGGCTTACATCAAATGTTTAATAAAATATAATTAAAATTTAAAATGAAAGTAGCAGTAGTAGGTGCCACCGGTTTGGTAGGCACTGTCATGTTAAAAGTATTGGAGGAAAGAAATTTCCCTTTAACAGAGTTAATTCCCGTAGCATCTGAGAAGAGTGTTGGTAAGGAAATTACTTTTAAGGGTAAGAAGTTCCCAATTGTTAGCATGGATACCGCTATTGGCATGAAACCAGATATCGCTTTATTTTCTGCTGGCGGAAGCACCTCTTTAGAGCATGCACCACGCTTTAAAGAAGCCGGAACTACAGTAATCGATAACTCTTCTGCATGGAGAATGAACCCAACCATTAAATTGGTAGTGCCAGAGGTTAATGCCCACGAGCTTTCTATCGATAATAAAATTATTGCCAACCCTAACTGTTCTACCATTCAAATGGTAGTGGTTTTAAAACCTTTGCACGATAAATATAAAATCAAACGTGTAGTGGTTTCAACTTACCAATCGGTTACCGGAACTGGCGTAAAAGCTGTAGAGCAGTTAATGAACGAACGTAAAGGCGTTGATGGCCCTAAAGCTTATCCATACGAAATCGATTTAAACGTACTTCCTCATATTGATGTTTTCACTGAAAACGGATATACCAAAGAAGAAATTAAAATGATTAAGGAAACGAACAAAATCATGAGCGACGACAGCATTAAAGTTACCGCTACAACCGTTCGTATCCCAGTAATGGGAGGTCACTCAGAATCGGTAAATATCGAGTTCGAAAACGATTTCGATTTAGCTGAAGTACGCAGTATTTTAGAAAAAGCGCCAGGTGTAATCGTTGTAGATGACGTGGCGAATTTAAAATACCCGATGCCAAAAGATGCACACGAAAAAGATGAGGTTTTTGTCGGCCGTATCCGCAGAGATGAATCGGCTCCTAAAGCGTTAAACCTTTGGATTGTTGCTGATAACCTGCGCAAAGGTGCTGCAACCAATGCAGTTCAAATTGCCGAATACCTGATTCAAAAAGAATTGGTTTAATCAATATTACAGGCCCCGATCAACAATCGGGGCTTTTTTATGCTCGCTCCATTCATGAAAAATATTCCCATTGCCTTAATTTACTCGCGGCTGCTAATTGGTTTTACAATTGTTTTACTCAGTATTTTTCAGGTAACCCACTACACCGTTCTAGCCATCATATTATTATCAGTTGGTTTGCTCACCGATGTTTTTGATGGAATTATTGCACGCAAACTGAATATATCTACCGAAAAATTAAGGCGCCTGGATTCCAGCATCGATCAGATATTTTTTATTTCAGTTGCCGTAGCCACCTACATTCAATGCCCCGTTTTTTTCAAATCCAACCTGGCAAAACTGATCGTTCTAGGTGCTTTTGAGCTTTCAACCTATGTATTAAGCTATATCAAATTCAAAAAAGAAATTGCTACACACTCTATTGGCGCTAAAATCTGGACATTAATCCTATTTGCTACACTGGTCGAAATAATGGTCCATTGTGAGCCTATTGTGCTATTTGAGCTTTGCCTATGGATTGGACTGGCCACAAGATTAGAAATACTGGCAATTGTGTTTACCCTTAAAAAATGGATCAACGATGTACCCACTATTTATCATGCGGTAAAACTCAGACAAGGGAAAGAAATTAAACGCAATAAGTTATTCAACGGATAATATTTGTAAAGATGTTATCATAACAACACTCACTTTTTAATTAGTTTTATCTTTGGCAACCTCCAACAGATAAAACACCTATGCGATTAAGAATATTTTCACTACTCCTTATACTTTTTACCACAAATCTTGTCATTGCACAAAACAGGATTCAAAACCTCGAAAAAGCTTTCAACAACCTGTTAAATGATGAGCAGGCTAAACATGCTCTATTATCACTTTGTGTTTTGGATGCCAATACAGGAAAAACGCTATTTGCAAGGAATGAGCAGATTGGCTTGGCCACTGCCTCAACACTAAAAACCATTACTGCAGCCACAGCTTTCAGCATTTTAGGGAAAGATTTTCAGTTTCAAACTACACTGGCTTACACTGGTACCATTACAGCCGATGGGACATTAAAAGGAAACCTGATCATTATCGGCAGTGGTGACCCAACTTTGGGTTCGTGGCGCTACCAGAATAAAGAAAACGCCGTATTAAGCCAATGGGTTTCGGCCATAAAATCGACTGGCATTAAAAAAATTGAAGGTGCCGTAATTGGTGATGATCGTATTTTTGGCACACAAACTACTCCTGAAGGCTGGGTTTGGCAAGATATAGGCAACTACTACGGCGCAGGCACTTCGGGCCTGGCCTGGCGCGAGAATCAGTTCGATATCCATCTTAAACCCGGCAGCGGCACAACCGAAGAAGTAAAAATTGTAAAAACTGTTCCAGCTACTCCTTATGTTCAAATTGTAAATGAGTTGAAAACGGGTCCCTCTGGTACAGGTGACAGAAGTTACGCTTTCCTGCCCCCGTACGGCAATGTAGCCTACCTCCGTGGCAGCTGGGGAATGGGAATTGGTAAAACTGGTATTTCCGTGGCATTACCCGATCCTGCTTTTGATTGCGCTTACCGTTTGCAAGACACGCTAAAAAGGCTCGGCATAAGCACCGATCAGCAAGCTACCACAACCCGCTTAATGGTCTTAAACAAGCAGTCCATTCCGTCAGTAAAGCAAAAAATAAGCACTGTCAGCTCTCCTACCCTGAGCGAAATTACTTACTGGTTTTTAAAGAAAAGCATTAACCTGTACGGCGAAAGTTTATTAAAAACCATTGCCTTAAAATCAGGGAAAGAAGCCAGCACCGCTAAAGGAGCCGAAGCCGAAATAGCTTTTTGGGTTAATAAAGGCATCGAAAAGTCGGCGCTTAACATTATTGATGGCAGCGGACTTTCGCCAGGCGACAGGATTACCACTGCAGCCATGGCAAATGTTTTGTTCCAGGCACAAAAAGAAAGTTGGTTTGCCGATTATTACAAAGCTTTTCCTGAATATAACGGCATGAAAATTAAAAGTGGTACAATAAACGATGTTTCGGCATTTGCTGGTTACCATACCGATGCGGCCGGAAATAAATATATTGTTGTAATCAACATCAATAATTATAGTGAAAGCGGCATTAATAAAAAGTTATTCAAGGTGTTAGATGAATTGAAATAAGTTACTGTTTACGATTTAAATAAAAGTGCAGTCGTCACATCCCGATAGATCTCTCCGTACCGCTGAGCAATTAGGTGGTTCTCGACTGCATTGCACCCCGCTCAAAATGAATATTTTTTAAATACCTAGACAATTGTCATTCAAGTAATTTTTACGAAATATCACCCAGGCTGCAATAATATTTAAAGGGATTAATACTAAGCCTAAACCAAAAATGATAAATACATAAAAAAGCATAAACAGGCAGAAAATACCTGTTAAAAATCTTTTAACCCGTATCCTATCCGCTAAAAGTAAACTTCTAAATAAAAGAATAGCCGAAAAAGCAAACAAGATTAGTTTGAGTGAAGTTAACGACCCAAACCGGGTAAACATCCAACAAATTTCGGGCAATAATAAAACGAGATAGTTTAAGCAGAAGCCCAAAAACACCTTTACCCTACTAAAAGGAAAATTCGGAAGAAAGGATAAATAGCGGCAATTAAAAATTTTCTCCTGATAAATGAGTACACCATGAGCTATAACAATGCAGGAGGTAATGAGCATCAGTAATTTGAAATTATCTTCCAGATCAGAAAAAAGGATAAAAACACTCGAAATCAAAATCCAAGAGAGTATTTTGGTTAGTACGTAAGCTAGCTTTGATCGGTTAAAAACCTGAAAAGTATATAATAAAAACACAGGTTTATTCCATTTCCGACTTATCCTGATCAACCAATTGGGTTTATTAGCTTCGAGTAAACGGTTACTTTCTTTTAAGCACACATAAGCAGCGCCCAAAACCAAGAGCAACTGAAAGACTAAGATCCCAATAGAAATAAGATAATAACCAAACACCAACCCAATAACGATGGCATACAAAGTATAACACAATATTGGTATAAAAATACTCGCCTGTACTACGCACCAGGCAATAAATTGGTGTTTTTTTGAACATGAAGTAAAACTATAATACAAAAATTCCTGCTGAGGCAGAGCAAGCTGACTAAACACATATTTTAAGCTTTTATAGGCATATATTGAGCTTGCAATAATGTAAAAAGCCATGATTAATGGATTACTTACCAAACTAATAGTAAAGAAAAACTGCCAGAAATCAATCTGATCCAGCATAACAGTCCCTAAGGTATTTATGAACAAACAGTAACTGATCAACATTACGAAAACAAATACCAGCATACCTGCATGGGTACGGTAAAACCCATCTACAAATATTTTTCTTACAGCAAGGTTCGAAGACAGAAACATTAAAAGTTCAAGGTTAATTTTTTATTCTCAATACTAATCTGTTTAAGTCCGGGCAATTTTAAATTATCAAATGGTTGATGTGACGACAAGAGAAAACTGATCCTCTCTTTCTCATGTTTTTCTTTTATCCAACGGTATAATACTTCAAGGGATTCTGTATCTATCGTATTTAAAGGTTCGTCCAGCAAAATCAATTTTGGTTTCCCAAGAAAAGCCAGCACAAGCGAAAGCTTTTTGAGCATACCACTAGAATAGGAACCTAATGGATTATTGATATATTCAGTCATTCCTATTTCCGCAACCAGGATCTCCGCATGATCAACAGCGGCGCCTTTTGCTTTTGCAAAAAGATTGATCATCTCTGCTCCACTTAAAAATTCTGGGAACAATGGCTCTGCGGCAGCAAAATTCACCAATTTCCTATACGGAACACCATGATTTTTTAAATAGACGGGACCTACTGCAATGTCCCCTTAAAAGATAATATTCCTGCAATTGCCTTCAACAAGGTACTTTTTCCGGTGCCATTGCTTCCTTTTATCCAAAAAATGCCTTCTGGAATCTTAATATTATCTATCTTTAAAACAAGACTATCGAAATAAGACTTTTCAAATTGATTGAAATGTAACATAAAACCATTTTATTTCTGACTTTAGTTTTCTTGAAAAGTTACAAACAGATCATAGCTTGATAAAACAGTACATGAATGCAACTAATTTTACGCCCTTACCAACCCTCTGATGTTGAAAGCCTGGTTAAGCACGCCAATAACTTTAACATTTCGAAATACTTAACCAATAAATTCCCCTTTCCTTATGAGAAAAAGGATGGAGAGGCTTTTATTCAACTGGCATTAAGTCATAATCCTTTACAAATTAAAGCCATTGTTGTTAACGGAGAAGTAATCGGATCAATAGGTGTGCACCAACTGACTGATCTTTACAGTAAAAGTGCAGAAATGGGCTATTGGATTGCAGAACCCTACTGGGGAAAAGGGATTATGCCAATTGCTGTAAAAGAAATGCTGAAATACGGCTTTACTACCTTTGATATCAACCGGATTTTCGCCCGCACTTCCCACACCAACCTGGCTTCGCAACAGGTACTGAAAAAAGCAGGTTTTATTTTTGAAGCAGAGTTGAAATCAACCATTTTTAAATACGGCGAATATTTCGATGAACGAATTTTTGGTTTTCGCAAACAACAGCTTACAGCGCCAAACTATTAAAAGATTTTGCCAAAAACCAAAGCTTAATGCGTAAATTAGCATAAACCAAAAACAACAAAACCATGAAATTATTTAAAAAATCTATAGCACTGTTTATTGTGCTATTGGGCGCAGCAAATTTAGCAGACGCACAAGGTTTAAAAATACCTCAACCCAGTAGCGGACAAACCATTACCCAGGATTTTGGATTGGGTAAAATAACTTTAACCTATTCACGTCCGGACGTAAAAGGGCGTAAAATTTTTGGCGGTATGGAACCATTAGGCGTAGTTTGGCGTACAGGAGCCAACTCGGCTACCCGGATTAAATTTACGGAAGATGTTAAAATTGAAGGCAAAGATTTACCTGCGGGCGAATATGGTCTTTTTAGTATCCCAGGTGAAAAAGAATGGACAGTTATTTTCAATAAAATAGCCGACCAGTGGGGTGCATACACATATAAAGAAAGTGATGATATTTTACGCGTAACAGTAAAAACAATTGCGTTAAAAGATAAAGTTGAAACGCTTACCATGCAATTTAGCGATGTTACAGAAACTGCTGCCAAATTAAATTTAATGTGGGAGAAAAGTGCTTTTACAGTCAATATGACAACTAGCATTGACGAAAAGGTAATGGCCAATATTGCCGAGGCCATGAAAGGCGAAAAGAAACCCTATTTTGCTGCCGCACAATACTACTACCAAAATGGTAAAGATTTAAAAACAGCTTTAGAATGGATGACAGAAGCAGAAAAATCTGATATGAAGGCGCCATGGTTTAAACTGTGGAAAGGCCGTATCCAATTAAAAATGGGCGATAAAGCTGGTGCAACGGCTAGCGCACAACAAGGCATTGAAGCTGCAAAAGCACAAAATATTGATGAATATGTGCGTTTAAACACTGAATTATTAGGTCAGGCAAAAAAATAAAAAGTCGTCGTTTCGACCGCAGTGGAGAAATCTATGAGTGCCATATCATGGTCTTAGATTTCTCCATTTTATTATATTTTGGTTGAGACGAGACATCAATTGGATATAAATAATGTCCAATATTAACTTAAAATTAACCACTCATTAATTTGAACAACTCCCCTAACATTAACGCTCAAAACGCTTTATTTATTTAAAAATTATACTAACTTTGATGTTGCGCTTAGTAATTGTACTTTGTACACTAAGCAGGTTAAGAAATCAACAAAAAATTAAAATAAAATGAGCATAATTGTTAATGTCCATGCGAGACAAATCCTCGATTCAAGAGGAAATCCAACAGTAGAAGTAGAAGTTGCAACGGAAGCAGGTGCATTTGGCCGTGCTGCAGTACCAAGTGGTGCATCAACCGGACAATATGAAGCTGTTGAATTACGCGATGGAGATAAATCTACATATTTAGGTAAAGGCGTTTTAAAAGCAGTTGAAAATGTAAATACTAAAATTGCTGATGCATTAAGAGGTATTGATGTTTTTGAACAAAACACAATTGACAAACTTATGTTAGACCTTGATGGTACCGAAAACAAAGGTAACTTAGGTGCTAATGCTATTTTAGGTGTTTCTTTAGCTGTAGCCAAAGCTGCTGCTGATGAAATTGGCCAACCTTTATACCGTTATATTGGCGGTGTAAATGCAAACACTTTACCTATCCCGATGATGAACATCATCAATGGCGGTTCTCACTCTGATGCCCCTATTGCATTCCAGGAATTTATGATTATGCCAGTTGGCGCACCTTCTTTCTCTGAAGCATTACGTTGGGGAACTGAAGTTTTCCATAGCTTGAAAAAAATTCTTCACGATAGAGGTTTATCTACAGCTGTAGGTGATGAAGGTGGTTTTGCACCAACTTTCGATGGTACTGAAGATGCAATTGAAACGGTATTAAAAGCAATTGAAACTGCAGGTTACAAACCAGGTTCGCAAATTTGTTTAGCTTTAGATTGTGCTTCATCTGAGTTCTACAAAGATGGTAAATACGATTATACTAAATTTGAAGGTGCTACAGGTGTAATTCGTACCAGCGAAGAGCAGGCACAATACTTAGCAGATTTATCAGCTAAATATCCAATCATCTCTATTGAAGATGGTATGGACGAAAACGACTGGACTGGCTGGAAAAGCTTAACTGATAAAGTTGGCGACCGTGTCCAATTGGTTGGTGACGATTTATTTGTAACTAACGTAACCCGTTTACAACGTGGTATCGACGAAGATACTGCTAACTCTATCTTGGTAAAAGTTAACCAAATTGGTTCTTTAACCGAAACTATCAATGCAGTAACTTTAGCACAAAACAGTGGTTATACTTCGGTAATGAGTCACCGTTCTGGCGAAACTGAAGATGTTACCATTGCTGATTTAGCTGTTGCATTAAACTGCGGACAGATCAAAACCGGTTCGGCTTCACGTTCGGACAGGATTGCAAAATACAATCAATTATTACGTATTGAAGAAGAATTGGGCGAAAACGCACGTTTCATCGGTTCAAAATTCAAATACGCTAAAAAATAATCCATTATCCATTGAGGCGGGTTTAAACCATCCGCAATGATGCAATAATGTTAACAAGTTGAAAAACTTATTTGTGAAACATCCGGAGATTTTAAATCTTCGGATGTTTTTATTTTAATACTATATTTGTTGTGCAAACCTTACAGGTTTTTGAAACCTGCAAGGTTTAAATAACGGCTTTTGAGAAAATTATGAAACGTTTAATAGACCTTTTCCGCAATAAATATTTCCTTGCAACGGTTGCTTTTGCTATGTGGATGCTGTTTTTCGATAAAAACGATATGATGTCGCAGTACGAGTACCGCAGCCAGGCCAATAAATTGCAGGAAGAAAAAGAGTATTTCGAGAAAGAAACCGCCCAGGTTAAAAAGGATTTAAACGAGCTAAATACCAATTTAAATACCGCCGAAAAATTTGCCCGCGAAAAATACTTCATGAAGAAAGACAATGAAGATGTTTTTGTGATTATTCAGGAAGAAAAGAAGGACTAGTTAGCAGTTTTCAATTCTCACTTCACAGTTGGCAATTTGTGGTTAACAATTTAACCATCCAGCAATTAGAACAATTCAATCAGCAGGTTGAATATGCAGTTAACCAGTTTAAACAATTTATACAGTTAACCTTTCTATCTAATACTCAAACTTAGGCAAAGAAAGCTTAAACCTTACTGCTACTATACGCAAAATAAAAATGAAAGCCACAACAGAAAGCTTTGCTACCACACTCTCTACATTTAATTGCACCAGTAAAAAGTAAAGCAAACCGCCAAATATGCAAGCCGTAGCATAAATTTCTCGTCTGAATACTAATGGTATGGTATTAAGAAGCGTATCTCTGATAATACCGCCGAAACAACCGGTAATCGTACCTAATGCAATGCAAATACCTGGATTTAAACCAAAAGCAATACCTTTTAGTAAACCAACCATTGTAAATAGCCCAAGACCTAAACTATCAAACAAAAACAATGTAATTTTCATTTTCTGCACATGGGTTTTAAAAAACATGGTAGCCAGTGCTGTAAATAAAATAATCAGACAAGTTTGCATATCGCGCATCCATGCAACAGGTGTATCGCCTATTAATAAATCGCGAACAGTACCACCACCAATTGCCGTAACAAATGCTATAATGAGCACCCCGAACGGATCCAGCTTGCGTTGCATAGCAGTAAAAGTACCTGATATTGCGAAGGCAATGGTTCCCAGCACCTCAATAATTTCGGAAGTAGAAATGTTATAGTTCTCCATTGCGTTTACGTAAAAACCATTCGGTACCAAACAAAATCAAAATCAGGCCGAACAGCCATTTCATGTTAATCAGTTCATCGTATTTGCGGTCTTCGTAGCTAATCGTTTTTATATTTTCGTTTTTAAGAATTTCATCGGCTATTTTCAGCAGATTGGCAGGCATAAAAAGCTTTCCGTTGCTTTGCTTAGCAATGGTATTCAATAGCTGGTGATTGGCAGTTGTTTGCTGATATTCGGCAATTAACGCATTGATGTAAAAACTACCGACAGCATTGAATTTCTTTCCGCCTAATGTTGTATTGGCTACATACCAATAGTTTCCTGCGGGCATGGGACCAGCATCGAGCTGATAGGCATTTTCAGTTTTAGAAAAGGTATAATTGAAAACCTTACCAGTTTCATTTTTAACCTGCAAATTCACTTCAGGCTCATTTACGGCCTGATAACTGTCGTTATAAAGTGTGGCATTAAACTGTATGTTCTCATTTTCATCATATGCAGCTTTAGATGTAAACACTTTAAACCTTCGTTTATCATCTTTAACCGAAAGGTATTGAACGGTTTTGGAGATCAGATCATTTAAAACCGACTGCGGGGCTTCATTTTCGGCCTCCGAAAGTTTCCAGCGCCATAAGCCCTCTCCCATCAAATACCCGGCTTTTAATCCGTTTTCGTTCGTAAAAAACAATAAGGGCTGCTGCGTGCTTACTTTACCAATCCGCTGGTTAAAAACAGCTGTGGCACCTGCATTAACAGTTAGCCGGCCAAATGGGCTAAGCAATGGATCGAAAGTAGAGAATTGTTTCTGATCGGCCGCTGTTAGGTTAAAACTTGTAAAACCATTGGCAAAATCGGGATAAACTTCTTGTACCGAACCATTGGCCGAGCCCAGGTTAACCTGACTTTGAAGCTGGTTAAATGCAGTTATATTACTCTGTCCACCTAAAATATACAAAATGGGTTTCTTAACCAATTTGAGCTTTTGTAAGAAGCTGGCAGATAAGTTCTGTAGATCGGGTAATTGATACAGTACAATTAAATCGAATTTAGAAGGGTCTGTAGCGCTTAAATCATCGGCAAGCACTAGTTTAGCCTCATAGTGTTTGTTAAGTGAAATAGCCTCCTTTAAAACACCAAGATCGGGATGTGGGGCAGCAGCAGCCAATAATACTTTTTGCCTTCCATCGATAACCTCCACATAAAAGCTCTGGCTGTTATTACGGATGGTCATTTCGTTAGGTAAGCTACCCAGCTGCACGGTATATTTTTGCACACCTATTTTACCTGCATGCAATTTAACTGGAATTGTTTTCACAAAGGAATTTCCGCTGATAGCGATGTTTTGCTGTTCAATTTTACTCCCATTCTGAGCTACCGTTAGGCTGGTATTTTCGCCATTGCTCTGAAAAGCCTGCACCTGAACTTCAACCGTAAAATCATCATCCAGGTACACTATATTATTGTAGTTCACATTTGAGATCAACACGTCGCGTTTCGGAACACTATCGCCCAGTGCAACCGTATAAACCGGCGCATTGATTTGGTTAATGCTATACAGTGGATTGCCACCGTGGTTAAAAATACCATCTGTAGCCAAAATAACAGCACCTATGTTCCTGTTGGTATATTCGTCTTGTACCTTACGAAAAAACGCTGCAGCATCGGTTAATTTGCCCTGATTTTTGAAATCTAAACCATCTGCAACCTGATCTGAAAAGTGATAGCTTTTTACTTCATACTTATCAGATAGTTTATCCTGCAGTGCTTTCAGGTTTTGCTCATACTGTTTTTCATCAAAACCTGCAGCTTTAACCTGCCTTACCGAAAGCGAATTATCTTGCCCGATAATGATTACGGGTTTATCGAGCGTATAATTCAAGGTTTTAATTAGTGGGGCAAACAAAAGCCAGGCAATAGCTGTAACCACCAAAATCCTTAATACCGTGAGGGTGTATTGAAGCTTTTTATCCAGGTTTTTATTGTTTCTATACAGTAACCAGGCATATAATATACCCAGCGCCAAACAACCGAGAAAGGACAAAACAGAAGTACCTGAAAAAAAGCTATTCATATTGCATAAAGATGGTAAATTTGGTTAAATTTTCAAGGCCAATTAACAGCAAAGTGCCCAAAGAATTTACGTAAGGTTAAGATCGTAAATTTGTTTACCATAGAGAACACTAAGATTTGCACCGGAGAGCACAGCGTTTAAAGTATATAATTAAGTCATTCTGTGATCTCCGTACCAAGCAACAAAAAAACGCTATGGCCTCTGTGGTTAAATACCTATTTTTAACCAAATCAATCTTTATGAAATTAATCTGTTTAATGTTTTTGCTATCTCTAAGCCTTATGGTTAATGCCCAAAACAATTTTAAAGCAACACAAATTAAATTTGAAAGAGTAGAAAAAGCGTATAATGAAAAATGGGAAACATTGAAAAAATTTGTTCGCGCTGATGGTTATGGTGACCAATTTTCGATGGTAATTAACGCCTACAAAAGTGAAGGTAAATTAGAAGTTTGGCTAAAGGCTAATACCGATAAAGGCTATAAATTATTCCGTACGTACGATTTTTGCGCGCATTCGGGTACACTTGGCCCAAAAGTAATTGAGGGAGACGGGCAAACCCCTGAAGGATTTTATTACATCAATGTTTTCAACCCAATGAGCAATTTTCACTTGTCATTAGGCGTAAATTATCCAAATAGTGTTGATAAATTAAGAACAGGCAAAGACCGTAAAACAGGCGGCGATATCTACATCCACGGCAATTGCGTAACTGTTGGTTGCATTCCTTTAACAGACGAAAAGATTAAAGAAGTTTACGTTTTGGGAGTGGAGGCGCGCAATGCCGGACAAGAAAAAATCCCTGTGAACATCTATCCTTTCAAAATGACCGACGCGAATATGAAAAAGTACATTGTCCAGTTCCCTACGCAGGCAAACTTTTGGAAATCATTACAGGTGGGGTATTTAGCTTTTGAGAAGAATAAATACCTTGCGGAGATTAAGGAAGTTAAAGGACAATACCTAGTAACGAAAGAAGTCAAGTTTTAAAAAACTTGACTTCTTTAATGTTTTTATGCGACTGGAAGAAACCTTCCACCTTATACCTTCAATCTCTCTTAAAGCATCCCTCCGCAAACCGATAAAGTTTGTCCGGTTACGTAAGCGCTCATATCTGAAGCTAAAAACACGCAAACATTGGCAATATCTTCAGTTTCACCTGCACGTTTTAAAGGAATATCTTTTTCCCAGCCTTCAACCACTTTAGGATCTAAAACCTCAGTCATTTCGGTACGGATAAAACCCGGAGCAACCACGTTGGCGCGGATATTTCTAGAGCCTAACTCTTTAGCTACTGATTTGGTAAAGCCAATGATACCAGCTTTAGATGCCGCATAATTAGCCTGACCAGCATTACCTGTTACACCAACAACTGAACTCATGTTAATGAAAACACCTTTACGCGCTTTCATCATCACTTTAGAAGCTGCTTTAGTTACATTGAAGATCGATTTTAAGTTGATGTTGATTACATCATCCCAGTTCTCTTCACTCATACGCATTAACAAGCCATCTTTGGTAATACCCGCATTGTTTACTACAATATCAATTGTACCAAATTCTGCCACGATATCATTGATCAACTGCTCAGCCTCATCAAATTTAGATGCATCAGAGCGGTAACCTTTAACTTTAGTGCCAAAGCTTTGCAATTCCTGCTCCAAAGCCTGTCCTTTTTCTACTGACGATAAATAGGTGAATGCTACATTAGCACCTTGCTCTGCAAATTTCTCCGCTATTTTACGGCCAATTCCTTTTGATGCGCCGGTAATTAATGCTGTTTTTCCTTCTAGTAATTTCATTATGAAATATTGTAAAGTTGAAATGTTTTAATGTTGTAAAGTTAATACTAATAAGTTAATACGGAAGTGCAGGCTGAAAACCCCGAACTTATACAGCTGGCTCTTGCTGGCTCAGGCAATGAAAACTACCCAAACCCCAGATAATATCTACCGAATTGATACCAATTACCTTACGATCTGGAAAACAGCCCTGAATAATATCCAAAGCCTTTTGGTCATTCACATCGTCAAAAACCGGAACAATTACCGCCGCATTGGCAATGTAAAAGTTTGCATAAGATGCTGGTAAGCGGGTATCGTCATAAATTACTGGTGACGGCATTGGCAATTCAACAATGTTTAACGCACGACCATCTTTCAGTTTCATTGCTTTTAAAGCTTCCAGGTTTTCCTGTAACAGCATGTAGTTTTCATCAAGTGGATTACTTTCTACAACGGTTAAAACGGTATCTTCGTTTACGAAACGGGTAATATCATCAATGTGGCCATCGGTATCATCGCCCACAATACCATCTCCTAACCATAACACCTGCTCCTGACCATAATATTCCAACAAATATTGTTCTATCTGCTCTTTTGTTAGGTGGGGATTGCGGTTTTCGTTGAGCAGGCAAGCTGTAGTGGTTAAAACTGTACCTGCACCATTAAATTCTACCGAGCCACCTTCCATTACAATATCTGGAAGAAATAATGGCAGCTCAAAATATTTCGCAATTTTAGTGGGTACCACATCATCTTGATCAAACGGTGGATATTTACCGCCCCAGGCATTGTAACCCCAATCTACTACAGCCTTTTCATTTGCTTTTAACACAAATGCAGGGCCATGATCGCGGCACCAGGCATCGTTGGTTTCGTTAAAATAAAATTCTATCTGTGTTAAATCGGCATCTACTTTTTTAAGTTCTGCAATTGCAAAAGCTTTCATTTCTTCATCTTTTACATTGATCCGAACCTTTTCGCCTTCGGCAACAGCTTTAATAAACTGGCAGTAAGGCGCATAAATGGTTTCGATTTTTCCGGGCCATGAAGCCTCTTTATGCGGCCAGCTTAACCAGGTAGCCTCATGCTTAGCCCATTCGGCAGGGAATGAATAACCTTGCTGCTTGGGAGAATAATCGAATTGATTAATATTTAGTTCTTTTCTTGGCGGAAAATTTGACATTCGTTTAGTCTTATAATTTAAAGGTGTCACATTGGATGGTCGTCATCTTGACTGGAACGCAGTGGAATGGAGAGATCTCTGATAGATTTCTCGGCTGCGTTGCACTTCGCTCTAAATGACGATTTCCTAGCTTTAAGCTTTGGTCTTTAACCTTTAAGCCTAGTCGCCGTCAATATATCTTTTAGTAATCGGCTGATACGAATCGATTCTTCTGTCTCTTAAAAAAGGCCAGTGTTTACGGAAGAAATCAGATTCCGATAAATCCAGTTCTACTACTTCTGTTTCTTCTAAATCGTGAGAACCTAAATAGAGCAGTTTACCCTGCGCGTTTGTAGCAAAACTACCTCCCCAGAATTTCATTGCACCATCTTGCTCAAAACCTACACGGTTTACACTTACTACCGGAACACCATTGGCCACTGCGTGCGAGCGCTGAATGGTTTGCCATGCATTGTATTGGTCCTGATTGGTTTCTTCATCCTGATCGGTAGCCCAGCCAATTGCGGTTGGATAGAACATGATATCTGCTCCCATTAACGCAGTGATGCGCGATGCTTCAGGATACCATTGATCCCAACAAATCAAGATACCGATTTTAGCAAATTTGGTTTCGAAAACCTTGTAGCCTAAATCACCTGGTGTAAAATAAAATTTCTCGTAAAAAGCAGGATCGTCAGGAATATGCATTTTTCGATATTTACCCAAATATGAGCCATCGGCATCTAAAACAGCAGTAGTGTTGTGGTACAAGCCTTCAGCACGTTTTTCGAACAGGGAAGCAATAATTACCACACCCAGTTCTTTGGCAACTACCTGCAAGGCATCAGTCGATGGACCTGGAATAGCCTCTGCCAGATCAAAATTATCATAGTCTTCAACATCGCAGAAATACAACGAAGTGAAAAGCTCCTGCAAACACACAATTTGTGCACCTTTTGCGGCGGCTTCCCTTACTTTTGTAATCGCTTTATCTAAATTTTCCTGCTTATCTTTAGTACAGGTCATCTGCACCAGGCCAACTTTTACCTTCTTCATTTTTTAAAATTATTGGATGAGAGAATGAGAGAATGAATGCTTTGCATTATCCATTCAACCATTCAAAATTCTATCATTCTAAATCGGCTGCAAAGTTACTAAAAAGGTTTAAGGTATAAAGGTAGCGGGTGTAAGGTTTGTATAAAAATTTGAGAAAAGCAAAGGTTGTATTGGAATAATTGTTAGTTGACTATTAGTGATAGATTAAATAAAAAGTGTCGTCATCTCGAGCGGAGTGCAACGTAGTCGAGAGATCTATCCAAGTAGATTTCTCCGTTCTGCTGCGCTTCAGTTGAAATGACGATGACTTAGGGGAGAGGTTGCAAACGATAATAAAACAAAAAGTCCCAACTTGTGTCGGGACTTTTCATTCTATTTTAAAACCAAATTAAGGATTAATGTTATCCCTTTTAGGTTTAGTTTTGGTTTCTACAATTTCTGCTACGGCAACCACTTCCTTACGTTTTTCCGGATCCATTAACTCCATCAGTTTAAGTCCCAGCAAGCCATCCATGGCCGAACCACCGGCATTTGCATTTCCACCAATTAATACATCAGGGATCAGTTTTACATTACCTTTTGATAACTCTTCGGTAATTTTATAACGGGTGAAATTTTCACCTCCCAGAGCCTTAACCGCAAGCTCGTAAGCCTCTGCTGTAGATTTACCCACTGCTAAAATTTTACCTGCTTCGGCGCTACCTGTTAACGAAATCTGCTCTGCCTCGGCCGATGCACGTAACTTAATCGCTTCCGAATCAGCCTGTGCCCTAGCTTTTGTGGCCTCAGCTTCGGCGTGCGCACGCATTTTGGTAGCCTCGGCCTCTGCACCAACAGCCAGTTTTACCCCTGCTGCATCACCTTCCGATTTTTTAACCGTAGCACTTGCGGTTCGTTCGGCAATTTCAACGCTTTGTTGTGCTTTCACAATATCCTTCTGCATATCGGCAATAGCAGTTTCTTTTTCCATCCCCTGACGCGTTTCCTGTGCCTGCTTTTGCGTTTCGTAAGTTACCTTCTGCTCTTCGGCTATTTTACGGTCGGTTAAGGTTTTCATTAACGATTCTGGTGGCACAATATCACCAATCAAAGTATCAACCGCATTCACATTATACTCATCAAGCACCTTGCGGATATGTTCTTTTGCCGATTCCTGACGTTCTTTACGGGTACTCAGGAACGCAATTACATCGCTGCCCTGAGCCGAGTTGCGGAAATAGTTACCAATAGTTGGCTCTAATACCTGCGAAACCAGGTTAACCATGTTACCAAAACGGGCAATTACTTTTGGCGCTTCTGTTGTAGGAACGTGAATGATTTGCGCCACATCCAGATTAAAAGGGAAACCATCTCTCGAACGCACTGTTATAGTTGATAAATTTTTATCCAGGTTATGCGCCTCGCTGCGTGCCGATGCCCAGTTTAACACCAAATTGGTTGTGGGTACCAGCTCTACCTTCATAATGTATTTATTAATCGGGTATTTACCGGGACCAAGCGGCTCTAACCAAACCCCTTTCGATCCCTTGCCCACAATATTCCCGTGTTTAAAATCGGCTCCGGTTAAATCATTGCCATCAGTACCAATAAACGAAATAACTACTCCAACATAACCTATGGCAATTTCAGTCATCGGGATTTCTTCCAGCTGGATGGCCCATGGATTGAGGTTATAAGAACCTGCCAAAATTACCTGCGGCTGTAAACCACGATTACCGCCTTGTTTAATAAAGGCATCAAAATCCTGGAAGTTATTGTGTCCTTCTACCAGTTTACCTGCAATCTGGTTGGCTTCGATCGGTAAACCATCCAGGGTTGTTACAATGCCTACCATACTTTCCTGAATGCGGATCATATCGGTAACCGAAACCTGAAACAACATGGTATTGATACGGTACGAACCAGAAGTGATATAGGACGTTTGCCTACCTCGCTGCCCGCCGTTTTCGAGAAACTTAACCGCATCCTGAAAGTTATCAGACTCTACTTTCTGCCCCAAAATATTCCCTGTTGGGATCTCTGCCCCATCTTTGGCCATAATGAGGCCGATTTTACCTTCGGGAATAACGGTAAATTGCTCCATGGTTACGCTGTATTGCCAAAACCACATCCCGAAATATAATCCCGGCGCCAGGGTTTTTCCCTGAAAACCAGCTTCGCCTTTAATGGCGATAATGCGCCCGTCGGGCAGCTCCCGATCCGATCCGAAGAGCACAAATTTTTTGGTTATTAATCCAATCCTGTCTTCGGGTACGATGACCATCCCGAATAGGAAACGTAAAATATATTTGTATAAAACTAAGCACAACAGTGCCACTAAAACCCACCAGTAATTTGAAATGAGCGATTCCATAATTTATATGATTTTTATTGTTTTTAAGCCTAATAAACCATTTATTAAGCATGCTATTGACAACAAATTATGTACATTGTTACCAGATTTAACACTTATTTTTAAGAAATTTTTAATTGCTTTTAAGGCCTGAAAGAAGCCTTCAGTAACGCGATCTCAGAAGTACAAACTGCAGATGACATTTTTAGGATTCTTGCATCTGAATGTTTATAAACGATTAAAAACAGGCATTTTTGTTTTACTGAATATTCGCGAAAATTTTAATTGTACTATTTACAATTAATAAAGCACAGCCGTCCTTTTTTTGACCTATCTGAATTGACCAGATTGGAGTACACCCATATTAGATTTGTTTACTTTTTCTACGAAGGGCAGGAAAGCAATAAGATTAAGCGCCTATTTCTTCACGGTATTCCTGTTGTAATTCAAACAGGCATTTGGCACATAAACAACCATCATACAGCTCAGAAATATGCTGCACTTCGTTTATACTGAGTTGTACTACGCTACACTGACATTTGGTGTAAGCATTGGCCTTGCACTCAATAGCCGATCCGCATCTTTCACAAGAAATGATTTCGTGTTTGGCGCTATGGATGTGTGCAGACATTTTTAAGGTTTCATTGTTTGCTAGTTCATTTGTTCAGTAGTCATTACTGTATGGCAATTGAGTACTAATGAACCAATTCCTAATGAATTATTGAACTAAAAGCAAAAGTAAGGACAAAAAATAAGGTTTTGAGCTTTTACCCAAAACCTTACGTTACAATTGCTTTTAAATTTTATTTTGCTGCAAGCTTATCTAGCTCTTCATAGACCTTGCCAGGCCTATTTGCATTTTTATTGATTAACGTACCATCTTTTCCAATGATCACGTAACGGGGAACGCCTCTTATTTCAAACAAATCATTAGCTTCTGAGATCTGGTCTGGGGTTAACAAATAATGCTCCCCCTCAATTTTAAGTTCTTGTTGAGCAGCCAACCATTTATCTTGAACATCCTTATAGCCAAAATAGACAAATACGATATCTCTTCCTTTTAGTTTCTCCCTCAATCTGGCTGCGTTAGGCATCTCCGCACGACAAGGAGCACACCAACTTCCCCAAAAGTCCAAATAGATTAGCTTGCCTTTATATTTATTCAAAATCTGGTTTAAGCTACTGGCCTGGCTAATGTTTTCTTTTATTCTATTGCTCATTTGGCCTAATTGGGCATTTCTGGAATCTATAACTAACTTTAATAGTTCTTTGTCTTTTACACAGGCATTAAACTGATTAAAAATCGCATTGTATGAACTATCATTTCTCAATGTCGCAAAGCTTACCATTATGCGTGTAAGCGCAACTGACCTGGTTACTTCATTAAAGTCCGTTTCATTTACAAAGGCTATAAATTTGATCCCATCAATAGGATAGCTTAGCCCATTAAATTCGTAATGCATGTAATACGCTAAAAGATAATTGTATTCGATACAATTTTTGGCTGCATAATCGTCATTACCCAATTGTGCAGTAATGAGTTTAAATGCTGTGGGGTCTGTTATTTGCCTTTTTCCCCTTACCCATTCTATAGCATTATTATAAGGACTATATTTATAAGTTGCTTTCAGCCAATGGTAATAATCATTTGTTAGTTTGAAAGATTTCATATATTCTCCCAACATCTTTAAGTCATATCGAGACACCTCTTCCTGTAACTTTATATACTCCAAGACATCTAGTTTAGCTGTTCTAGCTGCGTAAGTTTCTGATGGATACTTTTCTCGGTTCTTTTTAAGATAATAACCAAAATAATTGAAATTGGCTGCATGAGGTCCTGTTGCTGTCGTGCCCATCATTAAGCCATCCTCTTTGGCATCTATTAAAATGTTTACATTTTCATTCGGGATAAGTACGAATACATCATAACGGTCGCTGCCGATTTCTACCAACCATTTTGAGATCGTTTCAACAGGCAAAACAATATCGAATTTACCTTGATCATTTAATTTTGCCTTGTATCTTTTATCTGATCTGATACCTGTTATTATTGAAGCATCGTGGCGCATAAAGGTAATGGTACTTTCTTTTGAGTTAATTACCGTACCCGTTAGTCTTAGGTCTTGTGAAAAGGCTGGTTTTATAAAAAAAAATAAGCAAATAATCGTGAGGTATTTCTTCATAGCGTTGTAATTTGCAACAAGGTAAGTAATACCAGAAAGGTGATAAAATGATTTAACAAGGCTTAACAACTTTAACTTTTCTTAACAAAAAAGGTTCTGAACTTTCGTTCAAAACCTTTTTTGTAATTATATCTTAAAGATCACTTCAGCTCTCACTAATCCGACCTCAGCAATGACGAACAAGATTAGCAAGCTTTTTGCTTTAGTCTTTCTGCTTTTGCTTTTAAAGACCCTCTGCCTTAACCTGAACAGCTAATGCAACCTTCTTCCATCGAACAAACTGGTCCATCGATGATTTCTTCTGCAACCTGATCTTGTGTCATTTCAGCAGGAATAACCGCTTCAATTGCTTTACCGCCCTGATTCTCCACTGTGAATTTAACAGCTTGCGAAGCAGCCTGAGTACGTAGATAGTACATACCGGTTTTCAAACCTTTCTCCCATGCATAGAAGTGCATTGAAGTTAATTTTGAAGTGTTCGGTGCGTTTACGAACAGGTTTAACGATTGCGACTGACAGATATAGGCACCGCGATCGGCAGCCATATCGATGATGTTACGCATCTTAATTTCCCAAACAGTTTTGTATAGATCTTTAATGTAATCAGGAATTTCTGCAATTGCCTGGATTGAACCGTTGGCCAATATGATTTTGTTTTTCATATCGTTGTTCCATAAGCCCAAGGCTACTAAATCTTTCAATAAGTGTTTATTTACTACCACAAACTCTCCACTCAATACACGACGGGTGTAAATGTTTGAAGTGTAAGGCTCGAAACACTCGTTGTTACCTAAAATCTGCGAAGTAGATGCAGTTGGCATTGGTGCAACCAATAAAGAGTTGTACACACCATCCTTAACTACTTTTTTGCGCAATGCATCCCAATTCCAACGGCCGCTATCTGGTGTTACATTCCACAAATCGAACTGGAATTTACCTTTTGACAATGGTGAACCTTTAAATGTTTGGTAAGGACCATGTTTCACAGCTAAATCGTGTGAAGCCGTCATCGAAGCAAAATAAATCGTTTCGAAGATATCTTTATTTAAACGTTTGGCCTCATCACTTTCGAAAGGTAAACGCAATAAGATAAAGGCATCAGCTAATCCTTGTACACCTAAACCAACGGGACGATGGCGCATGTTAGAGTTTTCAGCTTCCTGAACTGGGTAATAGTTATGATCGATGATCTTGTTCAGGTTTAAAGTAGCCTGATAAGTTACATCGTATAATTTTTGGTGATCGAAAGCACCGTTAATTACGAAACGAGGTAATGCCAGTGAAGCTAAGTTACAAACTGCAACTTCATCTTTAGAGGTATACTCGATAATTTCGGTACACAGGTTAGAACTCTTAATGGTACCTAAATTTTGCTGGTTGGATTTGCTGTTCGCTGCATCTTTAAACAACATGTAAGGTGTACCAGTTTCAATCTGCGAATCTAAAATAGCAAACCAAAGCTCTTGTGCCTTAACCGTTTTACGGCCACGGCCTTCTGCTTCGTATTTAGCATATAAATCTTCAAATTCTTTACCGAAACAATCTGCTAAACCTGGTGCTTCGTGCGGACAGAACAAGGTCCAATCGCCATTATCTTTAACACGTTGCATAAACAAATCGTTGATCCAAAGTGCATAGAATAAATCGCGCGCACGCATTTCTTCTTTACCATGGTTTTTACGCAAATCTAAAAATTCGAAAACATCAGCATGCCAAGGCTCTAAATAGATTGCGAAAGCTCCTTTACGTTTACCTCCACCCTGATCTACATAACGGGCAGTATCGTTAAATACGCGTAACATTGGGATAATACCGTTACTTGTACCGTTGGTACCGCCAATATATGAACCAGTTGCACGGATGTTGTGAATACTTAAACCAATACCGCCAGCGCTTTGCGAAATCTTAGCAGTTTGTTTTAAAGTATCGTAAATACCTTCAATACTGTCATCCTGCATGGTTAGCAAGAAACATGACGACATTTGAGGTTTTGGTGTAGCCGCATTGAATAAGGTTGGTGTAGCATGTGTAAACCAACGCTCGCTCATTAAGTTATAGGTTTTAATTGCGCTTTCGATATCTTCTTTGTGGATACCAACAGAAACACGCATGAACAAATGCTGAGGGCGCTCAACAATCTGACCGTTAACTTTTAAAAGGTAAGATTTTTCTAAAGTTTTAAAACCGAAATAATCGAAACCGAAATCGCGGTCGTAAATGATAGAACTATCTAAAATATCCTTGTTTTTTTCAATAATCTCATAAACATCATCAGCGATAAGAGGTGCCTCTTTCTGCGCTTTCGGGTCGAAATATTCGTACAACATTTTCATCGTACCCGAGAATGATTTAGTAGTGTTTTTATGCAGGTTAGAAACCGCGATACGCGAGGCTAACAAAGCATAGTCAGGGTGTTTGGTAGTTAACGATGCGGCTGTCTCTGCAGCAAGGTTATCCAACTCCGAGGTAGTTACCCCATCGTATAAGCCTTCGATTACCTTTTTGGCAACATCGATCGGATCTACAAGATCTGAATTTAAACCATAGCAAAGTTTTTGAATACGTGCTGTGATTTTGTCAAATTGCACCGGCTCTTTCCGGCCATCTCTTTTTAGTACGAACATATTTTATGAGATTTAAGTTTTGTTACTGAGTGAATGAGTGAGTTTCGAATGAGAGAATATTAATTACCCCTCCTTACTCCCACCACAATTCATTATTTTATTTATTTCAATTGATGGACGGAGCATTCACCCATTCCATCATTCTCTAATTCAAAATTCTACCTAGAAGTCTTCATCTAAAGAAAACGCCTGGGCTTTGTTATCGGCAGAGGTTAATACACCACTTTTCTGATAATCGCCAACACGTTTTTCGAAGAAGTTGGTTTTACCCTGAAGCGAAATCATTTCCATAAAATCGAAAGGATTGGTTGCATTGTATATTTTTTTGTAACCTAATTCCTGTAACCACCTATCGGCCACAAACTCAATGTACTGGCTCATTAATTTTGCATTCATACCAATTAAGGCAACCGGCAATGCATCGGTAATGAATTCTTTTTCAATTTCTACTGCATCACTGATAATAGAGTGAACTTGTTCTTCGCTCAACTTATTGCTCAACATGCTGTACAACAAGCAGGCAAATTCGCAGTGAGAACCTTCATCTCTCGAGATCAGCTCGTTACTAAAGGTCAAGCCTGGCATTAAACCACGTTTCTTTAACCAGAAAATAGAACAAAAACTTCCGCTGAAGAAAATACCTTCAACCGCAGCAAAAGCCACTAAACGTTCGGCAAAAGTTCCGTTTTCAATCCAGCGTAATGCCCATTCAGCCTTTCTTTTTACAGCCGGAACGGTATCGATAGCATGGAATAAACGATCTTTTTCTTCCGGATCCTTAATATATGTATCAATTAACAGCGCATAGGTTTCGGCATGAATGTTTTCCATCATAATCTGGAAACCATAAAAGCAACGTGCTTCGGGCAATTGAACCTCGCTCATGAAGTTTACCGCAAGGTTTTCGTTTACAATACCATCACTAGCAGAAAAGAAAGCAAGAATATGAGAAATGAAATGTCTTTCGCCATCATTTAAATTATCCCAGTGTTTCTGGTCGTCAGAAAGATCAATCTCTTCTGCTGTCCAAAAACTAGCTTCGGTCTTTTTATACATTTCCCAGATTGCCGGATACTTAATTGGCAAAAGCACAAATCTGTCTTTGTTTTCTTGTAGTAATAATTCCTGTTCCATACGCTGATGTTTTTAAATCTAATTTTTAACAGAGCCGACAAAGGCACGCATCCATCAATTTTATATGATGATTGTAATGTCTTTTATCAAAACGCTGTAGTGAAAGTGCTAACCCTATTACCTGGCAACAACTTGGTTTTTAGTTCGGAAAATTTAAAATTGCAATCTGAGAGATATACGCATAAATTACTAAAAACTAAGCTTTTATATTTGTTTTCAAGTGCAAGAAGTTAAAGAACTTTGTTATAACAAATATATATACGGTGGCCCTTTTTAGTGAACCAAAGTTGTTAACACCCTGCCCTGATGCTGGGGAAAAACGATCAGCCTAATATCATTTTCAAGCCAAAAAAAAGCTAATTGTTTCTTTTAAAGGGTTTAACAAACAAAAAAGAGTGTTAATAACTTAAATTCGAGGGGTGTTTTAAGCTCAAAATAGAGCTAAAAAGAGTACTACTCAACAGTATAACTGAGGTTAACTTTAGCAATGCCTTTACGGTAGATACCAATCTGTTTAGCAGCGCGTTCTGACAAATCTATAGCCAATCTTTTAGAGAAAGGACCACGATCATTTACCTTTACAATTACCGATTTTCCGTTAACGGGGTTGGTTACGGTAACCAGTGTACCAAATGGGAGAGTACGATGTGCGGCAGTGAGTTTTTTTGATCTATAGCGGGCTCCGCTCGTGGTGCGGTGGCCTTCAAATTTTCTGTGGTAATAAGTGGCGAGAACTGTTTTTTTAGTACTGTCCGTTTCATTTACTGATGACGCGGAATCTTGTGCATTACTGTGTAAAAACAAGAACAAACTACTTAATAACAGAAGATACTTCATAGGCTAAAATTCTTTATCGAGCCCGCAAATATAAGCATTTAGTTTAAAATGAAGCTGTTAATTGGCTTTTCACCTGTAAACGATGAGCTGTTAACCGAAATACCAGACCAGGATTACAGGTGCGAAATCGCGGCCTAACATTGCGCTAAGTACGATTTTGGGCTGTTGAAAAAAACCTGGTCTGGTGCGGTAATTTATTTCATTTCGCGCTCTAAAACCGGAATTAAAAAGCGTGATAAGGCCGGAGTACGGTGTTCCTGCTTACTGATTTTAATCATTTTTTCGACAATATCCGGATGTTTTGCAGCCAGGTCATTTTCTTCTTTGACATCGTTCTCCAGATTGTACAAAGCCCACTTCGCATTGCCTTTGAGCATATTTAAACGCAGCCCTTTCCAGTTGCCCAAACGGATAGCTTGCTGGCCACCATATTCAGGATATTCGAAATACAAATACGGATGGATGTTTTTCTGCTGCTGTCCCAATAAAGTTGGCAAAATGCTGATCCCGTCGACATCCTTTGGCGTGTTTAAACCAAGTAGATCGCAAAAGGTAGGCATCATATCCATGGTAGAGGCAATCAAATTGCTTGTACTGCCTTGTTTTACCTTACCTGGCCATGAAACTATAAAAGGTTCGCGGATGCCACCTTCGTGCACAAAACCTTTACCCCAGCCAAAATTGCCATTAAATGGCCCGGCACTATTAAAAAAGGCTGGATCTACACCCGCATTAAATGCTACACCGTTATCGGCCGAAAATAAAATGATGGTATTATCGTACACGCCTTTCGCTTTCAATTCATTAATTAATTCACCTACCTGTCTATCCAGCAAAGTTATCATCGCTGCGTAGGTAGCACGGGGATAGCGGCATGGAAAATAAGAGCCATCGCCCAAAAATGGTTTTTCATCGCCAAATTTCTGATGGTAATAAGCTACCAGATCTTTTGGAGCCTGTAATGAAACGTGTGGCAATGGTGTTGGGTAATATAGGAAAAACGGCTTGGCGGCGTTTTTATCGATAAATTTTAAAGCTGCTTTGATCAAAAAATCAGGTGCATAATCTTTCTGCGCATATTTTTCATAATTTTTCTCGTCCAAACTGTCCAGTTCTTTAGGGAAAGTCACTGTAGGTGCCTGTATTTTATTGTCTAAAGGTACCCTGTTTTCGTTTTCCCACAGGTGACCGCTGTAATAAGTATGATCTTGCCGCTGGCAGATATAGCCATAAAAATAATCGAAGCCTTGTTTTGTAGGGAAACCTGTGGTAAACGGAGCGCCTAACCCCCATTTACCCACCATGCCTGTGGTGTAACCAGCGCCTTTTAGCATTTCAGCTAGTGTAACAGTCGAATCGGGTATCGGGTACTGCCCTTCGAGGTAAGGGTTTTCTTCCATGGCCTTAAAATCCCATACCGGCCCACGCTCGCCCCACTCGTGGTTGCCACGGATAAAAGCTTTTCCGGAGTTTTGCCCCGTCATTAAAATATAACGTGATGGCGCACATACCGGATAGGCATAATGCTGGGTAAACTTCATGCCACGTTTGGCTAAAGCATCCAGATTGGGGGTTTCGATTTTGTCCTGCCCGTAACACCCCAACTCACCGTAGCCCATATCATCGGCCAGGATATAAACGATATTTGGTTTTGCCGCTTTTGGTTGAGTAGTTTTTTTAACTGCTTTTTGGGCAAATGCCGAACAAAAGACAAATAAGACAAGGGTTAACAGTAAAATTTGGCGTTTCATTAATCCTGATTTTTTGGTTTGCATTGGTTAGTACCACTAAAATAAGGCATTAAAAAAACTTCTGTATGCTTAAAAACGGGCGCAAACGATTGACCATTTGAATTATTACAAAACGCCATAAAAAAAGGTGTACAGCTCATTGCCGTACACCTCTACCTAACCCTACTATACCCACCTTATTTCTTATCGGGCACAAAATTCATGGAAATCGAGTTTACACAATGACGGGTGTCTTTATTGGTAAAGCCTTCTCCCAAAAATACGTGACCTAAGTGTGCGCCACAATTGGCACAAACAATTTCTGTACGCGATCCATCTGCATCAGGAATGCGTTTTACAGCACCTTTAATTTCATCGTCGAATGCTGGCCAACCGCAGTGCGCATCGAACTTGCTTTCTGAGCGATACAAGGCCGCATTGCAGCGTTTGCAGGTATAGGTTCCTTTATCTGTGGTATGCTCGTATTTGCCTGTTCCCGGATATTCAGTGCCTTTATTTACAATCACTCTTTCTTCTTCGGGTGTTAATGGATTCCAGTTCATTTTTTTCTTGGGTATAATTTGTTCTGTTTCCTTTGCCTGTTTTGCTTCTTTCTTATCCTGTTTTTGTGCACAGGCCGAAAGCCCTGTAATCAAAACAACAGCCGAAACTAAAAATAGTTTATTTAACATCGTTCTCATGTTACAATATACGTTAAAGCTATAGGTTTTGGTTTGCTGTTTCAACTGTTTGTATTAGTGTTTACTTCACCCTGACAAAGCTTGTAGTGACATGTCTACTTACATTATTAACCACCTAAGACACCTAAGTGCATATGAGTGTTAACAAAAAACGCTACGCTCTTCGTGCCTCTCTTTGTACGCTCAGTAATTATACAATCTCAAACCTAAAACTTTGTGTGCTTTGCGCTCTTTGCTGTTAAAACCAGACAATAAACAAAAAGCGCTCCGAACCTAATCGAAACGCTTTTCTTTATATAAATTTTAAAAATCTTACTTCGCTAATTCTTCTGCCATTGCAGCACCGATTTCAGCAGGACTTTCTACTACACGGATACCACACTCAGCCATAATTTTCATTTTAGCAGCAGCAGTATCATCAGCACCGCCAACAATAGCACCAGCGTGCCCCATTCTACGTCCCGGAGGCGCAGTTTGACCAGCGATGAAACCAACAACAGGTTTAGTACCGTGTTCTTTGATCCAGCGTGCAGCCTCTGCTTCCATTCCACCACCAATTTCACCAATCATGATGATACCGTGTGTTTCAGGGTCGTTCATTAATAATTTAACAGCTTCAACAGTTGGCGTTCCGATAATTGGGTCGCCACCAATACCAATAGCTGTAGTAATACCTAAACCAGCTTTTACAACCTGATCTACGGCTTCGTAAGTTAAAGTTCCAGATTTAGAAACCACACCTACATTACCTTTTTTGAAGATAAAACCTGGCATGATACCAATTTTAGCCTCATCAGCAGTGATAATACCAGGGCAGTTAGGGCCAATCAAAGTAACATCACGATCAGCAATATATTCTTTTACCTGAATCATATCCTTAGTTGGGATACCCTCAGTAATACAAACAATTACTTTAATACCACCTTCGGCAGCTTCCATAATCGCATCAGCAGCAAAAGCCGGTGGTACGAAAATGATCGATACATTTGCTCCCGTCTTATCAACGGCATCTTTAACAGTATTAAAAACAGGCTTATCTAAATGTAATTGCCCACCTTTGCCAGGCGTTACACCACCAACTACGTTTGTACCATACGCCAACATCTGTTCTGCGTGGTAAGTTCCTTCGTTTCCGGTAAAACCCTGAACGATAACCTTAGAATCTTTATTTACTAAAACGCTCATGTATCAATTTTTTTTGTGCAAAGCTAATATTATTGAGTGGAAAGTCAAACCGAAAAGCATATTATTTGCCCCGTTTTTTCAGGAAAATGTAAGGAATTGGTTTATGGCTGCCAAAGGCCTGCTATATGTTTTATCCCTGTATATAGCCTGTACTGTTTTTATCGAATTTAGGGACGAAGGATAAATGTCTTTTTGATGCGCTATAAGGAACAAGTCTTTCGGTTGTAAGCCCGACAAGAACAGGCAGCCTCCGGTTTATGCTATCGGAGCTACAGTGGATGGCAGGGCTAAAGGCTTCTTGGAACTACAAATCGCTCATTTCCAAATAAAAAAATATTTCTTTGATTAGGAAATGAACAGTTCATTTCTTTTGGAGGGCTTCAGTCTCGCTCTCCATTCTTTCCGATGAAAAATCGGAACCACTTAGATCGGGTTTAGTAACAAAGTTTAGATGCTTTTGGCAACATCAATGCAAAACACCTAAATTTACGTTTAAAGCTTAAAGCAGATACAAAAACGAACCAAATGAGCAACCATGCATTAGCATTACTATTTTTTACTTTCTTTATTTCTACTGCTGCTAAGGCCCAAACAGCCGATACCACTAAGTATATTTTGCAAAACGATGTTGAAGTAGCCAAAACTGAACCTGGCACACACAATGGAGGTGGCGAAACCATCGGTTTTAATTTCTTCGCACAGGCTAAAAACCTCAAAACCATTTTCAGAAAGCGTATTTTAAAACCGGGCTCTTCCATCGGTTACCACCTGCAAAAAGAAGATGAAATTTATTATGTCATTAGCGGTAAGGGTAAAATGAAAATGAATGGTAAGGTTTTCTCTGTTAAACCAGGTGATGCCATTTTAACAAGGCCGGGCAGCTCGCATGGTATTGAGCCTGATGCGGGTAATGATCTGGTTATTCTGATTGCATATGAGAAGAAATGATATTCTTAAGTCGGGATTACAAATCCCGACTAACACAACAAAAGAGATCGTCATACTGAATTTATTTCAGGGTCTCTTTTTAGAGAGACCCTGAAACAAGTTTAGCAAGACGTTATGTTTAAGTTTTGATTTTTATTGCGGAAACTCCAAACTTATTTCCATCCTTTAGCCCAGGCTTCCTGTGCTTTTTCGTCATGGAAAGTCCAGGCTACAAAACGGCTTATTTTTTGGCCCTGGCTCATTTGAACTGTTCTTACTTCAAAAGCATTTACCTTGATTAAGGCATTATAAATACTTTTTAGGTTGGCACTTTTCGATACCAAGGAGGTAAACCATAAAACCTGGTTTTTAGTCTGCTCACTTTGGATGATCATCTGCTCTACAAAAGCACGTTCGCCCCCAGGACACCAAAGCTCGGCCTTATTACCACCAAAGTTTAATACGTGCTTTACTTCCTTTTCGCCACCACCAAGGTTACGCCATTTTTGACGGGTACCCTGCTCTGCCTCTTTTAACGAAGCGTGGAAAGGTGGATTACAAACTACTGCATCAAAGCGCTCGTTTCTACCTACAATCCCTCTAAAAATACCCATTTTAGAACCTTGCAAACGCGGTTCAATTGCGCCTTGTAATGATTTATTAGCATCAACAATCCTTTTTGCAGCTTCAACCGAAAGTGGATCGATATCTGAACCTACAAAACTCCAGCCATACTCTCTGTGCCCGATAATTGGGTAAATGCAATTGGCACCAATACCAATATCCAGCACATTTACAGTGGGTCCGGTTGGATTTTTTCCTTTATTGCTCGAGCCTAAAAGATCGGCAACGTAGTGAATATAATCGGCCCTGCCCGGAATAGGCGGACAAAGGTAATCTTTTGGAATATCCCATTGCGAAACATCGTAATAATGTTTCAACAAGGCTCTGTTTAATGCTTTTACGGCATTTTGATCAGCAAAATCGATAGAATCGTCGTTGTGTTCGTTTTTAAACACAAACCGCTTTAATTCTTTAGATGCAGCAGTAAGTTGTTTGAAATTGTAACGCGAACGGTGTTTGTTGCGTGGGTGTAACTCGCTTTTTTCTTTGCGGTTATTTTGTTCTTCTTGAGCCAATGTGATTTGGTTTAACTAAACATGCTGTGTTGCCTGTTTCTGCTACAAAGGTAGCTAAAAAAGGCGAAAGGCATGAAGGTGGAAAGCAGAAGGCGTTAAAGCGTATTCGGAGCGGCTTTAGTTTATCCCTCCGTCTTGCTGATGCGATAGTTATCTGACTTGTTCAGCATCTCTCAGGGTAAAACAATTCTCCAGGAAATTAGAGTCCCTGAAATACCCGTCCGATCGGCCGGGCGGAAATCCGATAGCTATCGGATCAGGGTGATGATTGTGATAAACAAGCTCCAAACTGAGCACTCCAAACTCCCAATTAACTCTCCTCTCCTTTTTCGATCATTGCAGGCTGAATGGCTTTCAAATATTTCTCCTGATCGAACTGGTTTTCGCTTTTGGCAATTACAATGGTAGCCACACCATTGCCAATTACGTTCGTAATCGCCCTGGCCTCGCTCATAAATCGATCTACGCCAATCAAGATAGAAATGTGTTCGATCGGCATAATTTTTAATGCCGTAAGGGTTGATACGAGTACAATGAAACCACTTCCAGTAACACCTGCAGCCCCCTTTGAGGTAACCATGAGCACCCCTAAAACTGTAATTTGCTGCCCCAGCGTTAAATCAACATGAAAAACCTGGCAAAGAAATATCACCGCCATGGCCAGATAAATTGCTGTACCATCGAGGTTAAAAGAATAGCCGGTTGGGATAACCAAACCCACCACCGATTTATCACAGCCAATGCTTTCCATTTTCTGCATCATACTGGGCAAGGCCGATTCGGAAGAAGAGGTACCCAATACAATTAAAATCTCCTGACGGATATATTTAAGGTACTGCCAAAGACTAAACTTATAGTACCTGCAAATTCCATTTAAAATAATAAAAATAAACAAAATGCAGGTTAAATATACCGATCCCATTAACTTGGCCATCCCAATAATGCTTTGCAAACCATGGGTACCGATACTAAAAGCCATACCGCCAAAAGCACCAATCGGCGCCAAACGCATAATCACTTTCATTATTTTAAACAGCACCTTCGAGATTTTATCAAAAGCGTTTAAAACCACTGTGCCTTCGCCCCCTAATTTGTTTAAGCCATAGCCAAAAAGTATGGCAAACAATAAAATTTGCAAAATATTGCCTTCAGCAAATGAAGCGATGATGTTATGCGGAATAATGTGGAGAAAGAACTCGGCCCAGTTCATATCCTTAGCCTGTTCGGCGTAACCGGCAATTTTTGTGGTATCGCCGGCTTTCGCAACCATGCCTGCACCTGGCTTTAAAATATTGGCTACCAATAAACCGATAGCAATGGCAACCGTACTTACAATTTCGAAATACAATAAAGCTTTGCCGCCTACCCGGCCTACTTTTTTCATATCGCCCATGTACGCGATACCCAAAACAATGGTAAAGAATATGATCGGAGCAATTAGCATGCTAATCAGGTTAATAAAGCCCTGACTGATTAGTTTAGCTGTTGGCGCAAAGCCCGGAAAGTAAGCTCCTACGTTAATACCTATTATAATGGCTACAATAACCTGAAAGGTTAAATTGGAAAAGATTTTTTTCATGAATTACTTTGCCTTACTTATAAATACTTACTTCAATCTTTCCTTCGGCTGTAATTGCACCGCGATACATGCCGTCAGTATTAAAAGGCATGGTCATATTTCCTTGCTTGTCTAAAGCAATTAATCCTCCATTGCCGCCCATTTTACCTACTTTATCTAAGGCAATTTTTGAAGCTTTGACTACTGAAAGTCCTTTGTATTCCATTAAATCGGAAATGGTTTTGGCCACTACATTACGGATATAAAACTCACCCCAACCGGTACACGAAATACCCGCAGTTTCATTATTGCAATAGGTGCCTGCACCAATAATTGGGGCATCGCCCACGCGACCATATTTTTTATTCGTCATACCGCCAGTTGAAGTTCCCGCAGCTAGGTTACCTGCTTTATCCAGCGCCACGCAACCTACTGTACCAAACTTATAATCCAGGTTTTTCACCCCAAAGAGCTCAGACTTCTTACTACCATGATCGAGCACGGCCTTGGTTGAATCTTCTTGAATTGCTTTTTGCAAACCTTCCCAACGCTCTTTTGTCCAGAAATATTTTGGATCTACAATCTCTAAACCGACCTCTTTAGCGAAAAGATCAGCACCTGCACCAACCAGCATTACATGTTCAGATTTCTCCATTACTGCCCTGGCCGCCGAAATTGGGTTTTTAATGGTGGTAACACCTGCAACAGCTCCGGCCATCAGGGTTTTCCCGTCCATAATAGCTGCATCTAGTTCGTTGCGGCCATCGTGGGTAAAAACAGCGCCCTTACCAGCATTAAAATGTGGATCGTTTTCCAACACATGAATGGTAGCTTCTACCGCATCTAAACTGGTTTTACCTGCTTTAATTTGCTCATAGCCTGCCTGCAAGGCCTGGGTTAGGACGGCAATATAGGCAGCCTCTTTCTCCGCGCTCATGTTCTTTTTTAAAATGGTACCGGCACCGCCATGAATAACCATTACATATTTTTGTTGCGCCGAAACATTAACTGCCAGCACCAACAACATAAACAAGCTAAGTATTTTGAAAAATTTCATCTCCTTACAGGGTTTAAGAAGCTGTTAAATTAAGAAAATAACAGGGAATAACAGCAGTTTAAACTTTAGCAATCCCTTTTGAAGAAAATTGCAGATCGTAAAGTTTTTTGTAATAGCCGTTTAATTTGAGCAACTGCTGATGCGTACCTTTTTCCTTGATCTCGCCTTTATCCAATACAATAATCTGATCGGCTTTCTGGATTGTAGATAAACGGTGTGCAATTACGATCGAAGTACGACCTTCCATCAGGTTATCAATAGCTTTCTGAATCAGTAATTCGGTTTCGGTATCAACCGATGAAGTGGCTTCATCGAGAACCAAAATGGCTGGATTATGCACCAATGCGCGGATAAAGGAAATTAACTGTGCCTGTCCTGCAGAGAGTGTAGCCCCTCTCTCCATCACGTTGTACTGGTAACCGCCAGGCAAGCGCTCAATAAATTCATGTGCGCCTACTTTTTTAGCGGCATTAACCACCTGTTCCAGCTTAATTTCGGGATTATTGAGGGTAATGTTGTTCAAAATGGTATCTGAAAACAAGAAAACATCCTGCAGTACGGTAGCAATGTGACTACGTAAATAATCGAGTTCAAAATCTTCAATACGAATGCCATCTACGGTAATATCGCCCTTTTTAACTTCGTAAAAACGATTCAGTATATTAATTGTAGATGATTTACCAGCACCCGTAGCCCCTACCAGCGCCGCTGTTTCGCCCGATTTTACCTCAAAGGATAAATCTTTTAAAACATAATTTTCATCATTATAGGCAAACCAAACCTTTTCGAACTTAATATTTCCTTCCAGTTTGGCAGGTTGAAGTGTTCCTGTGTTTGGCGTAGTTTCGTCAGTATCTAAAACTTTAAAAACACGTTCGGCACCAACCATTCCCATTTGCAGGGTATTAAATTTATCGGCCAATTGGCGAATCGGCGTAAACACCATGCCTAGGTACATGATAAACTGAGTAATGGTTCCGGGGTTACATCTAAAGGTTTAGCCAGGATACTTTTAGCGCCATACCACACCAGTAAACCCAAGGACATAGCCGAAATCAATTCTACAACGGGAAAAAATATAGAATAATACCAGTTACTGCGGATATTTGCATCTCGGTAACGCTTGTTAATGGCATAAAATTTACGGTATTCCTGTTTCTCGCGGGCAAAATACTGTACAATCGGAACGCCGGTAATGTGCTCCTGCAAAAAAGTATTCAGGTTAGAAACCTCGTTCCTGACTTCCTGAAAAGCCACTTTAATGGCCTGTTGGAATTTCCTGGTGGCAATAATCAATAACGGAATGGGTAGAAGCACCACAAGGCTCAATTCCCAGTCAGTATAAAGCATTACACAAACAATTACTACTACCTGCAAACTATCGCCAATCATGGAGATTAAACCTTCCGAAAAAATATCGGCAATGGTTTCCAGATCGGAAACGGTACGGGTAATTAATTGGCCAATGGGTGTTTTATCGAAAAACTTAAGCCTAAGCTTAGTAATGTGGTTAAAAACATTGATGCGCAGATCACGAATCACCGACTGCCCCAGGGTATTGGTTAAAAGGGTATGGTTATACTGGATAAGCGTTTGAAGCACCAACATAAAAACCATCAGCATGGTCATATTTACCAAACCAGAATAATTGCCGGCTAAAATATAATGATCGAGTGTGTATTTAATCAAAAACGGGCGCACCGGAGAAATTGCAGCCAGCAGGATGGTTAAAATAACCGACCAAACAAATACAGCACGGTAAGGCCTTACGTATTTAAAAATGCGTTTCAGTAATCCTGTGTTATATACGTCGCCGGTAACTGCCATTTTTTGTTTAATGAGTGAGTTCTGAATGAGTGAATGAATGAATTTTATATGCTATCGCCATTTCACATTCTATCATTAAATCAATCTCCAATGCTATCATTTATATAAGGGTACTCAATCTTCACCAAATACAAGCCACAAGCAGGTACCGATTGACCGGCCTTACTGCGGTTTTTACTTTCTATTACTGCTTTAAATGCAGCTAAATCTATTTCTTTTTTACCAATCTGCACCAGGGTACCCATAATGGCCCTCACCATGTTCCTTAAAAAACGATCGGCCTGAATGGTAAACACTA
This sequence comes from Pedobacter sp. HDW13, assembly GCF_011303555.1. NCBI lineage: Bacteria > Pseudomonadati > Bacteroidota > Sphingobacteriia > Sphingobacteriales > Sphingobacteriaceae > Pedobacter > Pedobacter sp. HDW13. Next base: position 1,063,644 of record NZ_CP049868.1, read on the forward strand.
AACCGTCTTCTTGTTCTTCAAAAACAGCTTTTACTATTTTGCAATTGTTGGTAAAGGTCTGCGTATTCGATTTGCTGAAACATGAGAAATCGATATAATTTAACAACAAAGCTGCTGCTTCATTCATAGCCGTCACATCTAGGCGATCTTTAACCAACCACGACCGGTTTAATTTAAACGGATCTTTTTCGAAATGCAGATGATATTTGTAAGCTCTTGAGGTGGCATCGAAGCGCGCATGTGCCTCATTATGCACCGGAATAATCCGTTTCGTAGCAATTTGATAAGGCAAAAGAGCATTGATCCCGCCAACAGCGCTTAAAACTTTGCTTTCATCCAGATTTTCCACATCAAAATGTGCATAAAAATCTTTAGCGTGCACCCCAGTATCGGTGCGGCCACAGCCCAGGGTTTCGATAGGTTGCCTAAAAACCGTAGCCATAGCTTTATCCAACAACTCTTGCACGGTAATTGCATTGGGTTGAACTTGCCAGCCATGATACAAGCTGCCATCGTAAGCGATTTGGATGAAATATCTTTTTTTACTCAAAGCGATGCAAAAGTACTTTTTTCCTTTTATTTAGAAGGAAAGCGCTTTACATTTATTCGTAAACCCTGTAATTATGGCTTAGCTGTGTTTTTCTCCTCCAACTGCCATTTGTTGTTGTAAAAACCGGCCAACTTAATGCCTTTACTGCCTTCTTTAGGTAAATCGGAAGAGAACACCATAAAATCAGGAAATCCACTTCCACCAGCAAAGTATTGATTGGCATAAGCTGCTTTCATACCTGCAACACCAGTACTGGCCACTACACCAACCAGAAGATTATTATCCTGCTGCGGCCAGATGTAATAGGCTGCTAAATCATTGCCTTTCCAGGTTTGCTTGCCCGCTGTGATTTGCGAATTGTTAACCTGTATAGGGCAATCTTTCAGTAAGGTTTTCCAGACGGTATTATTTTCGGCATTGCCATATAAAATGATATTACGCCCCTGATATTTTGATATTGAAAATTCCTTATCGGTAATGATATCAACCGCCCCATTTCCACGGTAATACCAGCTTTCGGCATCATATCTGGCTTTGTTTAAATTGGCTTCGCTGGCACCCACAGCGCCGCTTGTTCCCACTACAAAAACCATTTTATGGTTAAACGCTTCTTTAAAAGTACCCGATCGTGCCGGATTTTTATCCCTTTTATTCACTGAAGTGAGGATTTGCCAACCTTCATTGTTTTTGGCTAAAAACAGAGTATCGTTACCACTCTGAGTAGTAAAGTTAATGGCAGGTAAGCTATCTAAAGTTATTTTAACGTTAGCTTTTGCACCAAAATCTGTTAAAGCCAGCTTTAAAGTCACCACGTTTTCAGTTTTACCTGTAATGCTCGATTTCTTCCTATCGCGGTTTAAAATAATGCGACTGTACTGTAAGGGTTGTTCCTGCTGCTCAATGGTGGCCCAGCGGTAAGTTGCCGAAATCCCTGGACTGGAAGTCATGAAATCGATGTGATTTACAGCCGAATCGACCGCTATGGTATGCCATTTAAAAAAGCTGAAAATTGCCGGCCAGTCTACACTTTGATCGCCAAACCAATGTTCTCCACCCGGATATTCGTAATAGCTAAAATCGGCGTGAAAACCAGCAAGTATTTTCTTCATTTGTCGGGCATAACTAACGGGAACCACTTTATCGGCATCGCCATGCAATATGTACACGCCCAAAGGAGTATAATTGCTAACCAGTTTCGGAACATCACTTTGGTTGCCGGCCCTTAATAACATCCGCTCGACACTATTTTGACTGCTATCGGGAATTTTTCCATCGGCCGAACCATAATCTTTAAGCGAAGCATAACCCGCAGCCGGCGCAATGGCTGCCCATTTATCGGGATAAGTTGCGCCTAAGAACCAGGTACCGTGTCCACCCATCGAGTGTCCGGTAAGGTAAATTTGTTTTTCATCTGGTTTAAACTGATTTTTAGCCAGTGCCAATACTTCTAAAGCATCTTTACGCCCCCAGTCTTCCCAGTTAAAGCCACGTGGCCTGCGGTTGGTAGCGGCAACCAGCGTGCCCCAGTCTTTAGATTTATAAGCCTTTGCCTGACCGATGGCCTCTACGCCTGCACCATGCACCGACAGAAACAAGGCAGCATTCGGTTTCCAACCATTTAATTGCGGCGTAACAGCGAAATACTGCAAACTGCCGTCAATATTACTCACAAAAGTTTGCTTATGGGTTGATGAACCCGCTAAAGCTTCAATTACAATCATTTTCTGATCTACCTGTGTATTGCCTTGCAACAATTGTAATTCGATATTGTAATTGCCCGGTTTTACCACAGCACTTGCATCTACTTCAAAAACCACCTTTCGCATGCTCAGTTTCGGAATACGCGCAATGGCTACCTCGCGTTGCTTACCGTTCAAAATGGTTTTGAAACGTAAATCATTATAATCTTTTAACGATGAATTGCTTATAGTAAGGGCACCCTTGAGTACGCCATTTTTTTCATTAAGCACAATACTGGGCGAAGTAATATCATCGGTATGGATTAATAGTTTTTTAGCATTAACAATAATCATCGGCAGTACACTGGCACCCCGTACATACAGCTCGTTTACTCCTTTTTTTAGCTGAACCGGAATATTCATATAACCCGATGCATAGGGATCGCCCATGTGTGGGATACCATTAAAAAATATACTATTGCCCCCAATAACATTTAAAATTACAGTTTGTGCTGTACCTGAAGTGTAAGTAAGGTAAATATAATCGGACCCACGATCTACCCCGCCCGGATTTAGAAAGGGGTTACTGGCTGTTTGAAACGATCTCCTCGAAAAGGCACTAAAACGGCCATTGGCATCGGCCTTAATTGCTTTCCACAATACTTTTTCACCATTTTTTCCGGTCGAAAATTCGCCGTTTTCTACCGGTGCCTGCAATTGTTGATTGGCCATTTTCCAGGCCAGCAAATCTGTATACACAGCTTCTCGACCATATCGGCTGCCACTGGCTACTGTTAAAGCTTTTTCGAATTTAAGGGTATCCTGCGCAAAAGTGTTTGCGGCAACAAACAGGGCAATTAAAAAAAGTAAGTTTTTTAACATAAATCGTTTTATAAAGTAGGCCTGGTTAAAATTAAATCCGTTAAACAATTTCCATCGGCTGCATTATAGCCAACCTGTTAGGAAAAGAAAAGGCAATAGCTTTGGTTTTATCTTTTAGGGTTTGTGGTATATAGCCAAATGTATTAAAACTTGCAGGTTTTAACAAAATCTATGCGCAGCAAAAAAATGTTTTTTCAAGGTTGAAATAGAATCCCTATAATTGTTTATTATTTCAAATTAACATGATACAAAGAATACAATCAATATGGCTTTTCTTAGCCGCTTTAACCCTGATATTAATGTTGTTTTTACCTATTGCCAGCAAAGAAATTGCCGGAACGGAATCAGCAGTATACACAAGCGGTTTGTTTCAGATAATTGCCGGTAAAGCGGGTTCGCCATTCAAAATCATATCATTTCTACCTTTACTTATAACCAATATTGCTATAGCGATTATCTGTTTCGTTAACATCTTCAATTTCAGAAAGCGCAGTTTTCAAAAAAGGTTTGCCATTCTTTCGATTGTACTAATTGGCGGATTTGCCTTTTGGTGCAGCATTTACGCCCAAAAATTACCCGGTGGTATTGAAGGAGCGGCTTTTGGTATTGGTGCGTATCTTCCGGCTATCGCTATCTTATTTATTGTACTGGCTATTTTCGGGATTAATAAAGATGAAAGACTGATCAGATCAGCAGAAAGATTGAGATAAATCAAAATGATACAAAGAATACAATCGATATGGCTTTTCTTAGCATTTTTGGTTTTAGCATTAATGACTTTCTTACCTCTTGCAACAAAAGAGATTGACGGATCTGAATCTGTTGTCTATATGTTTGGTTTAAAAACCCAATTTCAATCAGAAAGTGGGTCTGGATACAAACTAGCCTTATCTTTACCTTTAATCGTTACCTACATCGCCATAGCGATTATCTGTTTCGTTAACATCTTCAATTTCAGAAAGCGCAACCTTCAAAAAAGGCTTGCCATTATTTCGATTGTACTAATTGGTGGTTTTGCCTTTTGGTGTAGCACTTACATCAACGAATTACCTGGCGGTATTGAAGGAGCCACTTTTGGTATTGGTGCCTATCTTCCGGCTATTGCTATCTTATTTATTGTACTGGCCATTTTCGGGATTAATAAAGATGAAAGACTAATCAGATCGGCAGAAAGGCTGAGATAATGTTTCGCGTTCCATCAAAAAAATCAAATTACCAGCATCATTCCCGATGCCGATTTAAAGCCCTGCCAGTGTACATTTTCCATCTTACCTCACTCACCCTCCATTACTTCCTTATTTCCAAACATTTAGCTTAAAAAACTATTTACTTGATTATCTGTGAAATACGGAATATTAACCGTACCTTTGCGGCTCAATTAAAAATAAAAGACGAATGACAAACCCATTTCAATTATTGGGGATAAGTGATGACGTCGTTAATGCCGTAAAGGACCTTGGATTCGAAAATCCAACGCCGATTCAGGAGCAAAGTATTCCTGTACTGTTAGAAGGCACTAATGATTTTGTTGGTTTGGCCCAAACAGGAACAGGAAAAACAGCCGCATTTGGTTTGCCGCTGTTAGAACTAATCGATTTTAAAGTAAATAAACCACAGGCATTGATTTTATGCCCTACCCGTGAGTTATGTTTACAGATCGCTAACGACCTTAAAAACTTTTCTAAAAATGTTGCTAATGCCCACGTAGTTGCCGTTTACGGTGGTGCGAACATTATGCAACAACTACGCGAAATACGCCAAGGCGTTCAAATCGTAGTGGCCACGCCCGGCCGTATGTTGGATATCATTGGCCGTAAAGCCATTGATTTTTCAAACGTTAAATATGTTGTGCTTGATGAAGCTGACGAGATGTTGAACATGGGTTTCCAGGACGATATCAACGACATTTTATCAACTACTCCTGATGACAAAAAAACCTGGTTATTCTCGGCTACTATGCCGTCAGAAGTTCGCCGTATAGCTAAAAACTATATGGATAACCCTGTAGAATTAACCATGGGCACAAAAAATACAGGTAACGTAAACATCGAACACGAATATTATATTGTTCGTGCCCGCGATAAATACGCTGCCTTAAAACGTATTGTAGATTTTAACCCTGATATTTTCGGTGTTGTTTTCTGTAAAACGAAATTAGATACCCAGGATATTGCTGAGCATTTAATTAAAGATGGTTACAATGCTGATGCTTTACACGGCGATTTATCGCAACAACAACGTGATAAGGTAATGCAACGTTTCCGCGAGCGTAATATGCAGTTGTTAATTGCTACTGATGTTGCTGCACGTGGTATCGACGTTAACAATGTAACGCACGTAGTTAACTATTCGTTACCTGATGAGATTGAAAGTTATACCCACCGTTCGGGCCGTACAGGCCGTGCTGGTAAAACCGGTATTTCGATCTGTATCATCAACTCTAAAGAACTGGGCAAAATCCGTCAGTTAGAGCGCATTATCGGTAAACAATTTACCAAAGCTGAGTTACCTACAGGTTTTGATGTTTGCGAAAAACAATTGTTCTCTTTGGTACACAAAGTACACAATGTAGAGGTTAACAACGAACAGATTGATCAGTACATCCCACGTATTATGGATGAGTTTGCTGATTTAACCAAAGAAGAAGTAATTAAACGTTTTGCATCTTTAGAGTTTAACCGTTTCTTAGATTACTATTCGAAAGCACCTGATTTAAATGCAGCTGTTGGAGATGAGCGCGGTGAAAGAGGTGAGCGTGGTGAAAGACGCGGACGTGGTAGCGAAGGTTACACCCGTTTATTTATCAACTTAGGTTCGGTAGATGAATTTACCCGTGGCGATATGTTATCATTTATCTGTAACAATGGTAAAATTGGTGGCAAAAGCGTTGGTAAAATCGATTTAAAAGGTGTTTTCTCTTTCTTTGAAGTAGAAGATGCTGTTGCCGACAAAGTTTTTGAAGGCTTTAAATCAGTTGAGTTTAACGGTCGTCAGGTACGTATCGAGAAGAGTGGAGATGGTGGTCGTGGCGAAGGTGCAGGCGAAAGACGCGGTGGCGGTGAAAGACGTAGCGGTGGATTCGGCGGCGAACGCAGAAGCGGCGGTGGCGGTGGTTACCGCGGCGGCAATGGCGGCGAAAGAAGATCTGGCGGTGGTAGCGGAAGACGTGAAGGTGGAAACCGTGAAGGCGGTGGCTTCAGAGATTTCTCTGGCCGTAGCCGTGAAGATAAAGGTGGAAGCGGACGCAGAGAAGGCGGAAGCGGTGAGCGCCGTAAAAAATGGTAAATCACTAAACCAAATATTTTTACAAGCCGTCCCGATTTTTCGGGGCGGCTTTTTTTTGACCGAAAAACCTGTTACATTCCCTCATCAGCCGGCTTGATTTTCTACCTAAACAAAATTGATTTATATTGCTTCCCTAAACTACGTTTATGAAGAAAACCTTTTTCCTCAGCATGCTCATCCCCATACTCGTTTCATGTAGTCCGGTAAAAAAAGTGCTAAATGCGGGGAGATTAAAACAATCCGAATTTAATGAAAAAATCGATTTCAACTTCGAAACCGGCGTACCCATAATTGAAGTAAGTATTGCTGGCAAAAGTTATCATTTTATGTTAGATACCGGAGCCCCAACAGCCATATCTCCAACTTTGGCACAAACATTAAACCTCAGCCCTGCAACAAATTCCAAAAGTTCGGATTCGCAGGGATATAAAAAAAAAGAAACGGTTGTAGTTATTCCAGAAATTAAAATCGGCAAACTGGTTTTCGAAAATACAGGGGCTTTGGTTATCGATATGCGCAGCGTTTTTCAAATGAAATGTTTAAATGTTGATGGCATTATTGGAGCAAACCAGATGGCCAATGCGATATGGCAGCTCGATTATGCCAATAAAGTAATTTCAATAAGCGATAATATGGCAAATTTCAATGCGGCTGCCAACACAAAGATTATCGATTTTTTACCCATAAAAATTCAAAAAACGCCGTTAATCCCTATTCAAATAGGCTCCAAAACAAGTTATATAACATTCGATACCGGCTCAAACGGAAATTTAGATTTATCTCTGCTTAAATACTCTAATGTGATTAATACTTTTAAGCGGGTATACGCTACCGGCATTAGCGGAGTGGGCATTTATGGAGCGGCTAAACAGTCGACCACTACCTATGCAAAGGTTCCGGAAATAAATATTGGTACTTTAGGCTTAAAAGATCAGGTTGTTTTATTCGCAGATGGCAAATCGAGCAACATTGGCAACGATTTTTTGCAGCATTACAAAGTCATCATCAATTGGCAAACCAATAAAATATACTTAATCGGCGAGAACCATTACAACCTTTCCAAATTAAACCGCTTTGGTATTGCAATTAGCTATTCGGGGAATAAAGCTTTCGTAAGTACAATTTTCGAAAATACCGATGCAGCTATTTCAGGCATACAGGTTAATGATGAAATTGTACAAATTGATAATCATATCATTGCTGATTTTACAGAAACAGATGCATGTAATTTCACATATAACAATATTCTAAAAGGAAAAGATGCTGCAAAAGTGACAATTTTAAGGGCCGACAAAAAAATTGAATATAATTTAAAACGTTCTGTTTTACTCGAATAAACAAGTGATCTTCAGAAACTCTCTCCTGTTCCGAACTGCGCCTCTTCATATTAAATCAGCCTATTAATTATAGAGAAGTATCTTGATTTTGCACGAAATTAACGGTGTTTTTACATGCAATTCAGCCTGCAATATATTATATTTAACGTTTATCTGTACAACCAAATATTATGCGTTATTTAAAGCTTTTTATTACTTTCTTCCTGTTAACAACAGGCTTCAATCTTTCTGCACAACAAGCCGCTTCAAACCAGAAAATGCAATGGTTTGCCGATGCCAAACTAGGCATTTTCATTCACTGGGGTATTTATTCAGTTAATGGAATTTCAGAATCGTGGTCGTTTTTTAACAACTACATTAACCATGATGCCTACATGAAACAACTGAACGGTTTTAATGCGGCCAAATACCAGCCAGCAGAGTGGGTAAACCTAATTAAAGAAAGTGGCGCTAAATATGCCGTAATTACGACAAAACATCATGATGGTGTTGCGCTTTGGGACAGTAAAATGCCAAATGCCACTACGACAGTAAAACATAGTGCGGCAAAAAAAGATTTAATTACGCCATTTGTTGCCGACCTTAAAAAATCAGGATTAAAAACCGGTCTTTATTTTTCATTACCAGATTGGAGTTATACGGATTATGATGGTTTTACGCGCGATAGAAAACGCTATGATTATAAACAAGACCCTGCCCGCTTTAAAAAATTCCAAAACTATTTTCAGGGGCAATTAAATGAGCTTTCTAACCAATACAACCCGGATTTGGTATGGTTTGATGGCGATTGGGAACATAGCGGTGAAGAATGGCAGGCCAAAAACATATTGGAAAACTTACGTAAAGTGAATCCTAATGTCATTATTAATTCGCGCTTAAATGGACATGGCGACTATGATACGCCCGAACAAGGTGTACCAGTGGTAAGACCCGCTTCACCAGAATGGGAACTTTGTTATACCATGAACGATTCGTGGGGGTACCAGCCATACGATAACCATTACAAATCATCAAACATGATTATCCGCACCCTGGTTGACTGCATCAGTATGGGCGGGAATTTATTGCTCGATATCGGTCCAAAAGCTGACGGAACTATTGCACCAGAGCAGGTTAAAATATTAAAGGGACTGGGTCGCTGGACACAAAAACATGCAGAAGCCATTTATGGTACACAGGCCGGGATCTCGAATGGGCATATTGCAGGTAAAACTACCTTATCTAAAAACAAAGATGTATTGTACCTGTATCTCGATTATAAAACCAAAAACGGGATTTTACTGTCGGGTATAAAGTCAAAAATAAACAAAATTGAAGTGGTTGGCAGCAAAGCACAGCCATATACAATTAAATTAAATGAAACAGATTATCTCCTTAATTTTAAAGAAGCAGATTTTGATAGTGATGTAACCGTAGTAAAAGTATCGTTAAATGGTCCTATCCAGTTAGCTGAAGATAAACAGGAAACGCTTTCATTAGCAGACTTGTATGCTGCACCAAAACAGCGGGGCTTAACCAATTTAAACCTGAGCAAACTGGCTACTAATTTAAATTCAGGTATAAATGTATTTCAAAATACCAGTTTACCTGTTGATGGTTTAGATTTTAATCCGGGAATTAATAATGTAGACCAAAAAATCAGCAACTGGGTAATTAAAAATGCCGAGGCGCTTTACAAAACCGGAAAAGGAATACCCAGTGGTCATTACCAAGGTAACACAGCCCTATCTGCCGATAAACAGACCCTTTACCTTTTTGTTGAAGGAAAACCGACCGGCCCTGTTGCGATAAAAGGTTTAAAAAACAATATAAGCCGCATTAGGGTAGTTGGCGAAGGTACCATGTTGAATCATGAAATTTACAATAAACTGTACTGGAGCAAAATACCTGGTATTGTTTACATCCCGATACCAGAAGACAAATTAGATAATGAACTAACGGTAATTGCAGTACTTTTAGATGGGCCGATTGATTTATACCGCGAAAAAGTTGGGGCAATAGAAAGCAATCTGTAATTATTTAACAAATGTAAAATAGTTAGCGCACTTTACGTTTATCCTTAAATTGCATTACTTTCGCACATCATGCAGGCAAAATATATCTCATATCATGAAACCGGATCGTTTTCAAAACTGGTTTTAGATTATATTAACAACGAAGAACAGCTTAAAGCTTTTTACAGTTACCGCCCCGATATGGCGGGTTTAGCCAGCGCAATTGAGCATAGAAATTTTTTGGGTAACCGGACTACTTTAGTGCAGGTTTTACAAGATCAGTACCAGCATTTACAGCCCAATAAATCGGTTACTAAAAACATTGAGCTTTTAGGCCTCGATAATACTTTTACCGTAACTACCGGCCACCAGTTAAACCTGTTTACCGGCCCGCTTTATTTTATTTACAAAATTGTAACCACTATAAATTTAGCCATTGAGCTAAAAATTGCACATCCTGATAAAAACTTTGTACCCGTTTACTGGATGGCTACAGAAGACCACGATTTTGATGAGATTAACCACGTGAGTGTTGATGAGAAAAACATCAGCTGGATACAGCAAACCAATGGCGCAACAGGTAGGTTAAGCACTAAAACAGTGGCCGCAGCGGTAACTGCATATAAAGGTTATCTGGGCATTTCAAGAAATGGAAAGCGAATTGCCAAGCTGGTTGAGCAGGCCTACCTGCAACATGATAACCTGGCCGATGCGACTCGCTTTTTGGTGAATAACCTCTTCGAAAAATACGGATTGGTAATTGTAAATGCCGATGATGCACGCCTGAAGAAACAATTTGCGAATATCATTGCCGAAGATATTGTACATCAAAACAGTGCCAGGAATATTGATACCAGCTCCGAAAACCTCGAAAATTTAGGTTATAAAACCCAGGTGAACGGCCGTGATATTAATTTCTTTTACCTGAACGATAACCTGCGCGAACGTTTGATTTTTGAACAAGGCAAATATCAGGTAAACCATACCAATATCAGTTTTACCGAAGCTGAATTATTGACCGAGATCGAATCGCATCCCGAACGGTTTAGTCCGAATGTAGTAATGCGACCGATGTACCAGGAGGTAATTTTGCCCAACATTGCCTACATTGGCGGTGGCGCAGAGGTGGCATACTGGATGCAGTTAAAAGCCAATTTCGATTATTACAAAGTAGATTTCCCTGTTCTATTGTTACGCAATTCGGCTTTGCTGATTGATAAACGCAGTGCAGAGAATTTATACAAACTGGGCTTTTCTTTAGAAGATATTTTCCTGCCGGTTGAAGAACTGAAAAATATCTGGGTAAAACGGAATACCACTGCACAGTTAAGTTTAGCCGACGAAACCAGGGCTATTAACAGCATTTTTGATCAAATTAAGCTAAACGCATACAAAATAGATAAAACTTTATCGGTTTCGACTGATACAGCAAAGCAACGCACTAACCATTTGCTGGCCAACCTGGAAAAAAAACTGTTCAGGGCCGAAAAACGCAAACACGAAATGGCGTTGCTGCAGATAGATAACGTTAAAAAAAGGCTTTTCCCAAATGGTACGCTGCAAGAACGCATACTGAATATTGCGCCTATGTACGTTAACTATGGAGAAGATTTCCTATCGTCGTGCATTGAAAATTTTGAACCGCTGGGCGGTGACTTTACTGTTTTATTACCTTAAGCAAAAAGACTAAAGCTTAAAGCAAAATTTCCTGATTTCTCCTATTTGATATTAAAAAATGAACTTCATCACCTTTTCTGAAACCAAACTAAGAGCATTTACCCACAGCGTTTTTAAAAAAATGGGTTGTTCTGATGCGCATGCCGAATTAGCTACCGATGTTTTGATCCGTTCAGATTTGCGTGGTATCGATTCGCATGGGGTTGCGCGCTTAAGCGGTTACGTTAGGCTTTGGGAAAAGAAACGGATTAATGCTACTCCCAATATTAAAATTGTACACGGAACCCCAACTACCGCAACCATAGATGGTGATGCCGGTTTAGGTTTGGTAGTAGCACCTTTTGCCATGCAGGTAGCGATAGAAAAGGCCGAAAAATATGGCAGTGGCTGGGTATCAGTTAAAAACTCGAACCACTTTGGAATAGCCGGTTACCATGCACTAATGGCGGTAGAAAAAGATATGATTGGCATTAGCATGACCAATGCCAGCCCACTGGTTGCCCCTACCTATGCCAACGAACGTTTATTAGGTACTAACCCGATGTGTTATGCATTCCCGGCAGGCAAATACCCGCCAGTTATTGTTGATATGGCCACCGCAGCAGCTGCTAATGGTAAACTTGAAATTGCACAAAGAGCTAACAAAAGTATTCCGGATGGCTGGGTACAGGACAAAGCCGGCGAAAACTCAAGCAATCCCAACGAACTAAAAAACGGTGGTTCACTCTTACCTTTGGGTAGTGATAAAGATCATGGCAGCCACAAAGGATATGGTTTAAGCGCAACAGTTGATATTTTATCGGCTGTGCTATCAGGCGCAAATTACGGCCCCTGGGTGCCTCCCTTTGTCGCCTTTTTAGAACCCTCGGCCAACCCGGTTGGTGAAGGATTGGGTCACTTTTTAGGCGCGATGCGCGTAGATGGTTTCAGGCCAACCGAAGACTTTAAAAACCACCTGGATAACTGGGTAGAGCGCTTCAAAAGTGCAAAAACCATCGATCCTGATAAAAAAGTAATTATCCCGGGCGAACCTGAGCATGAATTTGAGCAGGAAAGGAAAATTAGCGGTATCCCGCTGATAGATGTGGTGGTTAATGATCTGAATGAACTGGCAGAGAAGCTTGGAATTCCTGGTTTAAACGCATAAAAAAAATACGATTTGTCCGTAGATTTCCGAAAGGCGCTACGGATGCAAAAATGGAAAAGAGTCTGTGACTCGTTCTTTGTTATTGAGTTACAAACTCAACCTTATAGACCAAATCCGTAGAGACACTACGCTTAACTCTACGGACAGAAGGTGAGAAACCGACCGATAAATCTTTACAGATTAAGAAATAAAAAAGCCGCAAAACTAACCAGGTCTTGCGGCAACACGTATGATTATAACCCACCATACAAGGGCTGAGAATTATCTTTATTACTTTACCGTTAGTGTTTCCTTTAATTGAAGTTCGCGGCTCGATGATCCGATCATTATCCTAAAATCTCCCTGCTCAATAACCGTTTTCAAATTAGCATTCAGCATCTGCAGCATTTCGGGTATAATTTTAAAGCTAATGGTCTTGCTTTCTCCTGCTTTAAGCCTAACACGCTCAAAGCCTTTAAGCTCCAATACGGGTCGCACTACACTGGCCAACATATCACGCAAATACAATTGTGCGACTTCTTCTCCATCTCTATTGCCGGTATTTTTAAGGGTAAAGCTTACTGTAGTACTTTCATTTGCCTTAATTTCTTTCTTAGCCAATTCAATATTGCTGTATTCGAATGTGGTATAGCTTAAGCCATAACCAAACGGGAACAACGGTTCGCCACTTAAATTATTGTAATCGTCGCCCCTGCCTGTAGGTTTATGGTTATAAACAAGCGGCAATTGCGCTTCATGAACGGGATACGTAATCGGAAGTCTGCCAGCAGGATTGTAATCTCCGAATAAAGTTTCGGCTACAGCAGTTCCGCCTTCTTCGCCCGGGTACCATACATTTAAAATAGCGGACGCATCGTTAATCCAGTTGCCCATCGTTATAGCACTGCCACCAACCAATAAAACCACTACTGGTTTGCCTGTTTTAGCCATTTCCTGAATTAATTTTTCCTGGTTGCCCGGTAAGCCAAGCATGGCACGGTCCAAAAATTCTCCTTCTTTTATACCCGCAGCCACTACAATAGCATCGGCTTTTCTAGCCATTGTTTTGGCTTCATCCAATACTTTTGTCTCCTGATCTTCTATACCATAATTCCAGATTAGCTTAATGTAGGCGTTACCTTTTGGTTCCTTAAACTCTACTTTAATGGGATAAGATTTACCCGCTTCAAAATTAAAAGCTTCGGTAAGGGTGTGGTAAGAAGCTTTGTTCCATTGGTCTATAATCAGCTTTCCATCCAGATACAAGCGATAACCATCATTACCGGCTAAACCGATTTGGAAAGTACCTGTTTTTAATGCCTTAATTTCTCCCTGCCACCGCACCGAGTAATTATCTGTTGCCAGTTTCTCGTTAGGCGAATAGAGTGTCCACATGAAATCGATTTGCTTATCGGTTCTGATTAACGTGGGATTGCCGGAAAGATCGGTTGTGTTAAAATATTCACCAGTTAATCCTTTTCCGTTTTTCGAACTGAGAAATGTAGAATCAATTACAGTATATTTTCTATTTTCCCTAAAGCTCCCCTGGGTGTAATTAACCTGGGTTAAATTTCCTGCCCTGGATTTTATTCCATCTAAAATGCTGATTTTGCCTTGACCGGTTCCACTGTAGCCTCCTAAACGAGCCTCTACAGCATCCTCTCCCAATACCAGGATATTTTTTGGTTGCTTTAGGGGCAATATATTTTGATTATTCTTTAGCAGTACAAATGATTCTAAAGCTGATTTTTTAGCCAAATCTTTAGCTGAGAGATCAGTGAGCGACGCTTCTGCCGCTTTTTCTGAAACATAGGGATCCTCGAACAAGCCCAGTTCGAACTTAGCCCTTAAAACCCTCGAAACGGCATCATCAATACGTGCCTGTGGAATACTTCCATCTAAAAAAGGTGGTTTAAAAAGTTTATAATGCTCGTACTCTACCTGAAAAATAACATCCAGTCCTCCGTTTAAAGCCTGCACAGTAGATTGCGCATAGTTTTTTGAAGTGTTATGCAATACATTGGCACCACCTACTGCGCCCGCATCGGAGATAACAAAGCCTTTAAAACCCCAATCGTGCTTTAAAGTTTTGGTTAAAAGCCAGTAATTCGAAGTTGCAGGTGTTCCGTCAACACTGTTGTAAGAAGTCATTACCGAACGGATACCTGCCTTCTTTACCCCTTCTTCAAAGGCCGGAAAATGTATTTCTCTCAGAAACCTTTCTGTTTTTTGAATCGGGTAACTGTCTCTGCCACCATCACCAACATTGGCAATAAGGTGTTTTGGTGTAACCACAACGTTTTCCTTTTCGATGGCATTCATAAAAGCAAGGCCCATCACTTTGGTTAGATAGGGATCTTCACCGTAAGTTTCTTCCACACGCCCCCAACGCACATCATCGGCCATGTTTATTACTGGCGCCAATACATCTCTTATGCCCCTAACCTTGGCCTCGTGTGCTATTCTTTTACCAATACTGGCCATGGTTAATGTATCAAAAGTAGCGGCTAAGCCGATCGACTGTGGAAAAGCTGTTGCATTTTTTCGCACCAAACCATGCAAAGCTTCATCAAACACCAACATCGGAATACCAAGCCGGGTATGGTTAACCAGATAGCGTTGTAACTGGTTAACCTTTTTAGCGAGTGTAAAAGCGTTCTCGGTCGTATTGTAACTTAGCAATTGCTGGGCTTCGCCTGCCCCGCCCGATTGTGCACTAATTTGGAGACCAAAAATTCCGTTTTTATAATGGTCTTTTGTTATTCCATCAACATCACCCGGCACCATAAATAACTGCCAGAATTTTTCTTCCGGCGTCATTCTCGATACCAGGTCTTTCACCCTTAAATCGATGCTGAGTTTTGGATTTTTATAGGGCGGTGTTTGTACGGTTTTCTTTTGCCCATAAACACCAGCCGAGAGTAATAATGCCGAAAGTAAAAAGGTATTTCTTTTAAGGTTAAACATCACTATTCAGTTTCGGGTGTAAATGAAAATGCCAAGGCAATTTTTTCGTCGGTTTTCGGAAAGTCGAAATGTACTTTACCATCAACCAGTTTCCATTTTATTTTTTGGTTATTGTTTACAAGTGTAATGGCTGTTCCTTTTTTAGGAATACTGCCCTTCCATGAAATTTCTTTAACAGGATTATTATCCAATAAACTGATGCCATAAACAGTTTTACCATCTTTACTTTGCGTAAACCAGTTTTGTCCGTCATGATAGTTTTTGGTTATCCTTGTGCCATATATTGCAGCACCATTTTTGGCAGTCCATTGTCCTACTTCGTCTAATCGGGCAATAACATTATCGGGCAAGGTACCATCGGCTTTAGGACCAATACCCAAAAGCAAACTACCACCTTTGGCAACGATTTCTACCAGTTTATGCACTACTTCGCGCGCAGGCTTATACCTGTCGTTCGCAACAAAACCCCATGCCCCGCCTAACGTCATGCAGCTCTCCCAGGGATAATCTAATTGTGTTTCAGGAATTTTCTGTTCTGGTGTCTGGTAATTTTCGAACTGACCATGTACAGTACGATCTACTATGATTAATCCGGGCTGTGCTTTTCTGGCATCGGCAGCAATTTTAGGCATATCAATATCCTGACTCCAATCGGGAATAGGTGCTCCCCACGAAAGTACTTCTTTGTTCACACTTGCGCGTGGACGTACCCAACCACCATCTAACCACAAAATATCGATGCTTCCGTAGTTGTTCATCAACTCCCCAATTTGGTTTTGGGTAAAGCTTTTAAACTTATTCCAGCGCCATGGGTTCTTTCTAATGTCGTAATTGTTGTTTCTATTGGCTGTGGCATATTTATCCCACCAATAATATTGCGAGTGCCAGTCGGGCTTAGAAAAATAAGCGCCAATCATGAAATTTTCTTTGCGGAACGCATCGAATACATATTTGGCTACATCCTTTTTAGGATTATTGGCAAAAGGACCTTTGGCAATGCTAAAATCAGATTCTTTAGTATCGAACATGGCAAAACCATCGTGGTGCTTGGTGGTAAATACCAGATATTTCATGCCCGCACTTTTACCAGCTTTGGCCCATTGTTCGGGATTAAATTTTGTTGGGTTAAACTTTTCGCTAAAACCCCAATACCATTTTTTATAGTCTTCGTATTTAATCGTACTATCTCTATCTATCCAATCCTCAGAGCAGATCGACCATGATTCGATAATGCCGGGTACTGCATAAAGTCCCCAGTGAATGATCATGCCGAATTTTTTATCCTGCCAAGATTCGAGCTTTTGTTTAACGGCAGCATCTTTAGGCCACTCGTAAATTTCCGATTGTGGCATAATATCGTTCTGCTGGGCGGAAGCGTTAAGTACAATAAGAACAAAACAGAAGAGGAAGTAAATTTTTATTTTCATTTGTGTATTATTTGTTTTGCAATGATGATAAAACCATCATTAAGTATAAAATGTCCTGGCCAATAATTGGCCAGGATTAATCAATTTTTGTTACTCTTTTTATTTATTATTATCTATATCCATTCACATAAAACCCAGTAGAAACATAATATGATCCAAGATTCGTACCTCCATAATTACTGACTAAAACTGGTGATGAGCCTCCTACTGAAACATAAATTGGGGCTTCTCCAGGAGCAAGGTTAGCCGTTAGACTATAATAGCCTGGAGAAATCATTACTTGATTATTACTTTGTGCTAAACCGAGGTTGCCTGAGGCAACGTAGCCATATGTGTTATTAAAATTTATTCCACCCCTTATCAAGCCAGATGTAGATGTGTTATTCACCATTATTGATACTTTAGGAAGTGCGTACAAATAACTAATTGCATAAATATCCCAAAAACTAAATCCATTCCAACTATTTAAGGCTGTACCACCATTCATTACCGAAGAGGCGTCTGGATTGACACCGCTGTTGGGAGACGACCCAACCCCTAGGGTATTTGACTCTCCCATTCCATACCAGTTCGTGTGCCTAAAACCAAGGCAATGCCCTATTTCATGCACGAGGTTATATTTTTTTTGACCAGACAAAACCGTTGAAGGTTGCACATAAGCAGAATTAACTACAACATTGGGAAAAGGATTACCATTTAAAGGAAGGCCAGCAGCCGCAATAACATCTGACGGTAAATTCAAACCGCTAGTTGGAGAAATATTGCTTAGGCGAACCGTTATATCTGCTGAAGAACCTGTCACCAGTGACAATCGTATATTACTGTTTTGCAAATCATTATATTCTCCAATTGCCTGTGATACTTCTGTTATCCAATCCAGGTCACCTCCATTATTTGGCATTGAGGCATCAATTCTAATCGTGATGTTTTGTTGTTTGGCTATATCTATCAAATTGCTCTGGCTTTGAATTACCTGTCTGGATGTTACAGATAAAGAATGTTTTGGAATTAAAATATCTCCTTCTATTAAATAATAAGTAGCTAACTCAATAGTTCCAGTTGTATCGTAACCCAATTTTTTTAAATAAGTCAGATCACTTAAACGATTATCTTCAGATTTTAGGGGCGGCACATTACTCTTTTTACACCCATTAATAGTTACAAAGAATAAAACAACGCAAATTACTTTTAAGAGAGTTTTCATAATTTTGATTTAATTAAACGTTAAAAATTATTAGATATTTGATTTTTTTAGCTCATCAGATTTTGTTTAGCCATGGCAATTAAATTAATAAGTAGGATATCTTTTTCTTGGGTATGCTATCTTAATCTTTTTTCATTTTAATTTTTTCGATTTGATACGCGCCAATATTTCTGCCTTGAGTCTGGCCATTCTCAATAGCTGGCCGATAATGAATACCTCCATAAAGCCTGCTAATAGCGGCCTCGTTAGCCGCCTGGTTAAAAGAAGTGAAGCTCCGCACGGGTAATCCAAAATCGGTCTCAGTATTATCCTGAAACTTAAACTTATCACCAAATATTTTAGTAAGCACACATGCTGCAGCAGTTGAAGCTACACTATGCCCGCTTGGATACTCAGGAAAGGGTGGTGTTTGCAAAATTGGCCTCCAGTTTTCGTCTATATTGGCATTTATGAATGTTTCTGGCCTGATGTAATTACTACGGTATTTTTCGTCCCAGCAACTTATAAAGGCATCAAACAGGGCTATACAGGTAGAAGTATAGGCCGAACTACTTTGCATATAATTAAAGTTTTTCAATCGGCTGGCAATACCAGCTATTGAAATCCAATGTGCTCCTGGCGATATCTTTTTCGTTGCGTAGTTCATATGCCCATTCAGATTTAAAAAGAATGGATTACAATCCCAGAATTTGGCAATGTCAAGCTGTTTTTCATCCAGGTTTTTACCGACCGTGTAAACTTCATTTGCATTGATATAAAAAGCACTGTTTTTATCTTTACTGTAAAGAGGAGGGGCAGTAGGTTTAAACTGATCGGCAGTTTTCATAGCAAGAGGCCTTATTCTATTCCAATAAGGTTCTACAGCTGCCATATAACCAGGAGGTGTGGGAGCCCAATTACCTTCTTGTTTTACTAAACTATATCGCCTTAATTTCCGTGTTTCTTTATATTGATCCTGATCCACCCACTTTAGAACCGTATCAGAAACCATTTTACCATACAAAATTGAATTTTGCAATATAGTATCAGGATAGCCTTTAGCTTTGTACCATGAAAGTATGCTGTTTAAACTATCTAAGGCAACCTGCTCTGAAAAAACAAGCCTTTTTCCGATCTGCCAGTAAGCATATGTTGCAGCAACTGAATAGCTGATCTTCTTTTTATCTGGATTTGGAATTCCATTAAAGTTATTCAACTGCCCTTTTAAAGACAAAAACTGACGATTATTTTTAACCTGAATTTCATAGGCAGCAATATTTGCATAAACAAATATCCTACTGGCAACCGGAGGAGAAAATATATCACTAACAATAATATCAGAAAGTGCCTTTTGTGATCTGTGTAAGGGCAAAGGATCATTTTCACTTTTATGCCATTGTGCATTGGCACTCAATGTAGTACTGAAAATAAACAAAAACAAATATCTCTTCATGATGTTGGTTTTAATTATTAACTTTTAGAAGTTCAACCTGATCATTATTTTTAACTACAATGATTTTTTTTGTACCTTCTTTAATTTCAATCATATTTCTAACGTCGCCATCGATATATAATCCTGAATCATAAGGAGCTAATGGTTTAAAATCACCTTTCCCATTTCCAATTAAAAGTAATCCTAAACTGGCATCTGCCTGACCAAGCTGTACCCTGTAAGGATAAAAATTGCCTGCCAAAAGAATATCATCTTTTCCGTCCTTATTAAAATCATCTACAACAATGCCCCATGTTCGCGAAAACTGTGCTTCAATCGGGAGTGATTTGATCGTAAATTTTCCAGTTCCATCATTTAATAAAATAGATGTTTCGAGTTTCTTACAGAAAAATTTTTGACTTTTGTCCAACTGCTCAGGTTTAAATAGCTGATCTATTGTTATATCTGAATAAGCACTATAATTTAAAAATCGCTTTTTTAACTGCACCATCTGATCGAGCAGCTCATCTCTGGATGCCATTGGATAATTTTTACCCTGAATATAGTAGCACATAATCGGATCTATTACCCCATCGCCATTAAAATCTGAGGCATAAATGGTTAATGGTTGCTGATCATTGGCTTTAAACTGATTATTGAGACCACAATTTCCCACGATAAAATCAATGGCACCATCATTATTTACATCAATAGGTACAATTTTACTCCACATGCCATCTGTATTTTCCAAACCAGACGCTTTGTCGTATTGTAAAATTCCATGATTATTTTTAAATTTCTTTAATGGCATCCAATCTCCTCCAATTAACAACTCAGGATATCCATCAGCATTCAAATCCTGCCATACAGCCGTTACAGTCATCCCAACATACTCTAATTCAGGAGAAACTTCTTTTGTTACATCAGTAAATTTTACAACCCCACCTTTTGAATCATTGCGTAATAAATAACTTTTACCACATAAAGGGAATGATCCAGGTTTACTCATACCTCCAACAAAAACATCTAAATCTCCATCTTTATCGTAGTCGGCAATACTGATTGCCTGTTTACTACTCCACATTTTGGGTAACGCATCATTTACCTTAGTAAATATTCCCTTTCCATTATTTAAATATAACCGATCCTGATATTCAGGAGCATTTTCATCATATTCATTTCCACCACTAACTACCCACAAATCCTGACTCCCATCACCATTTGCATCAAAGAAAATAGCATTAACATCTTCACTGGCTTTATCTTCATCCCAAGGTTGGCTTGAGCTCTGGCTATAATTTCCTTGCTTATTTCCTAAAAACAACCGACCAGACTGTCCAATTGCACCACCAATAAAAACATCCATTACACCATCCTGATTAACATCAGCTTTGCACAAAGCAGGCCCATATTTGGATAACTGATAAGGTAACAGGGTTTCACCTTTGAAATCAACAAAGTCGTTTTCGGTATGTTTAAATTTTAATCCCGATTCTGTTGTACCATCAACAAATAGTGGTTTTACCTTAACAATATTTGTTTTTTTATCAATAGCCTCTTCCTGACTAATGGTTAATGTTTGATTTGCTTTTACATGCTCCATCAAACTTTCCCTGCCATCTGGCCAGATAATTTTCACATAACTGAGGTTGGTATTTTTGCCTAAACCAAAACAGATGCTTTGATCTACACTGGATTGATAACCCCTAACTACATATTTTTCCTGATACTGCAGATTATCGGTTGTTTTAACATAAATTTTAGCACCTATTGCTGCTGTATTTAGTCCTGCTCCTTTAAGGTTAATCTTTAAATAATTTGGTTTTTGTAGCTCTAAATTATTCTTATACACCATTACCGGCGAGTTGATGTTGCAAACGATCAAATCCAGATCTCCATCATTATCTAAATCAGCATAAGCAGCACCATTTGAAACTGAAGGTGCAGATATGCCCCACTCGACTGTTTTATTGGTAAAGGTCAGATCGTGATTATTAGAAAAAATATAGTTTGATATTTTATTAGAAGGCATTTTTTTCACCAAATCGAAAGTCTGGAATTTTAAACTACCTTGTTTTAGAGATTCTTTTTGTGCGTTGGCAACTGTGTATTTAAGAAAATCCATATCTGTAAAATCTCTTAAATAACCATTGGAAACAAATAAATCTTTCCAGCCATCATTATCGAAATCGGCAAATAAAGGTGCCCAGCTCCAATCGGTATTAGAAACACCAGCCAGCTGACCGATTTCACTAAAACGTAAACTACCATCTTCGGCAAGCCCTTCATTTAAATGAAGCATATTCCTCATTTGCTGTTGATAATAACCGCTGTCGATTAGCAAATGATACTGGTCATATTCATCTGGTCCCTTAAGTAACTTTTGTCGATGATTATCTTCGGGTAGCATATCAAGCGTGATAATATCCGGGCGGCCATCGTTGTTATAATCGGCAATATCCGATCCCATTGAATATTTGGAGATATGCTTAATAGATTTCCGGATACTTTCTGAAAAAGTGCCATTCTTATTGTTCATATAAAGGCAATCCTGCTCGGTATAATCACTCGAGGTATAAATGTCAGGCCATCCATCGTTATTTAAATCGCTTACAGCAACACTTAATCCAAAATTTAAGGCATTATTAATTATCCCGGAGGTTAATGTAACATCTGTAAAATGAAATTGATTGCCTTTAGAATCATTTCTAAATAAACGATTCCCGAATTTCATATTGGGTGTAGAACGAACTTTTTTGGTATTTAAAAAGGGTTTATAGGTTTGGTTAGAATGATTTAGTAAAAACATATCTAAGTCACCGTCATTATCATAATCAAAAAATGCAGCCTGGGTAGACTGAGTTCCAGGCGCATCCAAACCATAGGCCTCAGCCATTTCTTTAAAAACTGGCACGCCACTTTTTACTCCCTGATTAATAAATAGTTCATTTTTAAGCTTGTTATCTGGAAATTTACCAGAATGACAAACGTATATATCAGGCAGCCCATCTGCATTTACATCAGCAATACATACTCCCGTTGCCCAGGTACCGTTTCCACTTACATGAGCCTTATTGGTAATGTCTTCAAACTTTAAATTGCCCTTATTAAGGTATAATTTATTATCTACCTCATTGGCTGAAAAAAAAATGTCGGGTAAGCCATCGCCATTAAAATCGGCCACACCAACCCCCGATCCATTATACAAATATTCATAATTCATAATATGTAACGAATCGGTTTCGACTACTTTATTTACAAAATCAATATTGGTTTCCTTTGCAGATAATAAAGTAAATAAAGGCGTTTGGCCATTGGCATTTTTAACAACAAACGCCAGCACTGAGAATAGAAGTGCAGATAACCACATTGTTATTTTCATGATAATTTTTATTAGATCAGGCCAAAAAATTAAACTACACTATTCTTTGTAAGTCTACTTACTTTAAGACAATTTGTTCATCATTCTCTTTATAAGGCAAAAACACAAGTAACATAGTCAGCATCTCGTCGGTAGATTTCATATCATTTGCTGAGTAAACGTTTCGTGGTGGACTACTGGGATTATGAGGATTTTCCTTAGTATTGTCATATGTACCCTCTATTGTTAATATGGAGCCTTTCGGAATTTTCACCAATTTTTTAAACTGGTATATTTCCTGCCATCTAAAATCCCAAGAAGGGATGGAAACAAGCTGTATGGTATCTTTTTTAGGTGTAACGGCGTATGATTTAAACACTTTACCCAAATAATGCATATGAGGCCAAATATATAACAGAGATTGGTCTTGTGGAGTGGTAATTTTTAGTTCAAACTTCCTTACCGAATCAGCTGGAATAAAAAAATAAGGCTCAATAGACTTTTCGCCTACACCCGCCGATCCTAAACTAATTACCTCAACCTTTCTTTCAATTGGTGCTTTCTTAAAAAAGAAATTTACACCCGAAATATTCTCTTCTTCTTTTGAAACCGGAGCATAATGTATGGTTAACAATATGACACCGCGCTTTGGCATAACCCAGCCAAAGTTATTGGGATAAGATTCGTAAGAGGTGCCTGGAATCCAGCCCCCATAATAGGTCATCGTTTTTTTAAAGGGGAAATATTGAGAATACTTGGTTCTATCGTCTTCTGTTAAATTCAAAAATTCAGCTCCCTGGTTAATGTCTACATCACTAGCCACAGGGTGAATAGCAAAGTTGGCATGGTGCACAACCTTCTTATTGGACGAAAAAAACTCTATTGCTTCTACATTTTTTTCTGTACCAATATCAAAAGGGATTTTAAAAACGATAAACCGTTCTTTGTTATCGCCTAATACTTTAAATGCTGAGGTTGTTTTTAAAACAAGGTCAGGTTTTCTTGAATACTGAGTGCCTTCTATATATGTTTTAACAGCAATTTTTGGTATTTCACCTGCGTCGCCCATCGGCATTTTAGCATCAACCCATTTAACTATGATTTGCTTTTCTTCATTGGTTAAAGATCTATCGTTCTTAAATAACCGATAGTGATTATCTGGTTTCCACGGTGGCATGTAACCAGACTGCGTTACTTTTTTTATAAAAGAAGCTCTTTTTGCAACATCTTCATAGGTTAATAATGAAAATGGAGCCGCTTCACCAGGCCTATGGCAGGACTGACACTTATTCTGAATAATGGGTGCAACATCTTTATAGTAAGTTATTTTTTGGGCTTTTGCACTATTCAAAATAGATAATACACCCATTACAACAGCAATACTTTTTAATAATAGTAAAGATTTCAGACTCATTATATATCGTTAATTAAGCATCCAACAGGGATCGTTTTTTTAAATGTTTGTTTGCCGTTTATTTGGTCTTTTATAGCTTGTTCAAGGTATTTTTCTGTAATTACCAGCCGTTTTTGACCGAGTGAGGATGCCCAGTTGTCAATTAATCCACTGTACATTATAACTCCCATTTTATTTATTAAAAAAACTTCGGGTGTGGTGGTAGCACCTAAATATTTTGACAATTTCTTATTCCGGTCTGTTAATAAATCGAAGTTGATACCATATTCGTTTTTGAGCTCAGTTATATCTTTTAATGAATAGCTGTTACCTGGGATCACGCCATAAAAATTAATCTGTTTATTGGCGTTTTGAAGTTTTACCAAGCCAGGCAAATAATTTTTGCATAAAGGACACTCAGGGCTTAAAAATACAATAACTATTGTTTTATCTAGATTAATACGGCTTTCTTTTCCGCTTAAATTTACCAATTTGATTGTCTCTATTTTGGTAGCAGATACTAGATTTCCCTGGGCTTGAATCCATAAAGGAACAAGAGCTATGGTTAAGAAAAAAATCAGTCGAAAAAAAACATTAAATAATTTCATTGCTTTTAATTAAAAAGAACCCTTAATAAAGCTACTAAGGGTTCTTTTAATTTAGTGATTATTTTTTATCCCACCAAACGCGACCAAAGGCATCGTTTGGTCCGCTTCCAAAATCAGGATTTTTAGCCATTTCGGCAATAGCTGCCTGCTGATTTGCATAGTTTAAATTGGTAGTGCTTAACAAATCAATACCTGCTCTACGTGCTAAAACAAGTGGTGTACCGTTTGCTTTCAAGTCAGACCAAGCTAACACTGATGTAGTATTAGGAAAACCTGTTCTTTTCCACCATGCCCATGCTTCTAAAGGTTGTCTGAAAAAATCAAGATAAGCCTGACATGCAATTTGATCAGTTGCTTTAGTTGCATCGAATTTAACGCCCACTTTGTTGTAGTAGGTATCAATGGCAGGAGTGGTTACTGCGTTAAAGTTTGCTACCTTGGCGTCAACAGCTCTATCGCTATAGAATTGAACTGAAGCATAAACTCCATTTTTATACCAGGTTTCAGCCACATCTGTGGTAACACCACGAGCTGCAAGGTCTGCACGCAAAAAGCAATACTCAGCATAAGTTAAAACAGGATAAAATCCTTTGCCTGTACCAGCACCTAAGCCATCACTTTCATTAAAGTTAGGTGTAAATAACCTGTGCTGCAATTGCGATAAATTGTTAATAGATGCATATAATGGTGCATTTGCAGGTAATTTAGCTTCATCAGGGCTGGTAAAACTACCTACATAATTTCCTGCTGCATTTGGACGATAGAAGGCCGATAACCTCGGGTCGCCTTTTGCTACCATAAAATCCAATACAGGTTTACCTGCTGCAAAATTTGCAGGGCTAAAGTTACCGCCACCATCTGCATAAGATGGGCCAACTTTAAGCATCCATGAATCATTAACACCCGACATTTGCACCGGATCAGCTAATACTTCTGTAGCAATTGCTTTCATTTTGGTAGGATCTACCTTAATTAAGCGTATGGCTATTTTTAAACGTAATGCATTTGCTGCTTTAGCCCAAAGTGTAGCATCTCCATTAAAATAAGGATCATTTCCTCCAAGGCTGATCTGCCCGGCTGCATTGCTTTTTAAAGTAGTTACTGCTGCTTTTAATTCGGCATCAACCTTTGCAAATATCGCCTGTTGGGTATCGTAAGCTGGCGTTGTAGTACCGCCATATCTCGCCTGAAAAGCCTGAGCGTAGGGAATACTTCCGTTAATATCGCTCACGTAGAATGCGTAATACGATAAAAGTATTTGTGAAATTGCTTTCATGTTTACCCTGGCATTTTTATCAGCATCAGGCATCGCTTCAATATTTTTTATTGCATCGACTAAAGCCGGACCTAATCTGCCATAAAATATTTTACCGTAACGGGTGTTGAATTGTGAGCCAACATTATTAAAGTTTAACCCATTTCCTGTACTCAACGTAGCATATTGCATCCATAAATTGGACGCACGGTAAACATCCGCAAAATACTCGAAATCGTCTTGCGAACCCACTGCCGCACGAAGAAACTGATCTTCGGGTTTAACTTCGTATAACGTAGTAGGGTTCAAATTTGCCTCTACAAAGCTCTCCTTTTTACAGCCGCCCGCTACAAGCAAGCCTGAAACCATCAGGAAATATATTTTTGTTTTATTTATAGTCTTCATATCTGTATTTCTTTAATAATTAAAACGACGCCCTGATATTAAAACCTAAACTTCTAACCAAAGGCCAGCCACCATATTCAGCAAAAGCACCTGCTCTATTGCTAAAAATACTTTCAGGATTAATACCATCCTTCGCTGTTTTATACAAATAGGCGATATTTCTACCTGTTAAATTTAAGCTTAAAGTATTGATCTTTAATTTACTTAAATATTTGCTAGGCACGTTGTATCCTACAGTTATCTCGCGAAGTGCTACCCATGAATTTTCAAATACTGAATACTCTCTGATACCACTTGACCATTGACTTAAGTTTTCATAATAAGCATAAGCCGGAATTGGCTTTAACAAACCTTGTTTAACCGCATCGGCATAAGTCATTCCACCTAAATCTACTCCATTAGCTTTTAATCCATCGTTTAATACACCATCCGGAATAATACCATCATGCTGTACCATGCCGTTCGCATCCGTATAAGTTACACCACCTGATGCTTCATCTCTACCAAAAAGTGAATTCGCAAACGAACCATTAGCAGATCCATATTGATGGGTTCCTGAAGCCATTAAACCTCCAATTTTTGCATCGATCTGAAAACCTAACGTAAAGTTTTTATAAGATAACTCTTGTCTGGTACTTGCAAGATAATTCTCCATCATAGTACCTAAATTTTTCTTAGTACCGTCATAATCCTGAGATCTTACAAAAGTGTAATAACCACCAGTGGTTCCATAACCTGTATTACCCAATACTTTTTTGCCGTTGCTTGGGCTGGCAATTGGATTGCCGCTTGCATCTTTCTTTTGATAATATGAAAAAGCAGAACCCGTAATCAATGAGCCATATATTTCGCCTACTCTGGCAACCGAAGTGATATCGTTACCAAAAGCTAAATCCAGGTCGTAGTTTTCAACTCCAGGTGCCAATTCTATGATTTTGTTGCGGTTACGTGTAAAAGTAACTGAGGCATTCCAGTTAAAATCTTTTGATACGATTGGCTTTCCAGTTACTAAAACTTCAATACCTTGATTTTGGATGTTACCTGCATTTAAAGCTTGTGAATTAACACCAGATTCTTGTGGCAAAGAAAAACTCAAAATTTGGTTATAAGAATTTTTCTTATAATAAGCAAAATCAATGTTGATACGGTTCTTTAAGAATCCTAAATTGGTTCCAATTTCCAGTTCCTTGGTTAACTCATTCTTTAAATTGTTGTTTTTAAGAATATTGTCGCTAAACCCATAAACCGATTGGTTACCGCCATTCGCATTATTAAAAGTACCATCCTGTAATTTATAATACCCATCAGTATTAGTCTGCTGCGGTTTTGCTGATAATCCAGTAGCTGAGTATGTTGCCCTTAACTTACCAAAAGAGAGTATCGAACTATTTTTGAATGCAGGTAATTCGGTAAAGATCCACGACAAACCTACACTTGGATAATAGTATGAATAATTACCGTGACCATCTCTATAAGTGAGTGCCGATGACCAGTCATTTCTACCGCTAAAGTTTAAGGTTAACATGTTTTTCCAAGTAATATCACCATACAAATAAACCGCATCAGTACGCTCACCTAAGTTTGGATAGGCACTTGTTGATGCTGGATTAATTGAGTTTGCAATAGAATATACATCGGCAATTTTAAGCCCGCCATTGGTGTACGATCTGTTGTAAAAAGCAGAGTTACCAAGGTTTTTTTGATAAGTTTCCGCTCCTATTGAGGCATTCAATTCAAAATCATTTGATAACTGCTTACTTGCATTTAACAAGCCCTGAATACGATAAGATTTATTGGTATTTTGTGATATTTCATAATCGCCCCCGAGAATGCAACACCACTACCTCTATTTTTTCTTTCGTAGGCAATATTATAAAAGTTTGTATTGGTTCTTACCAAAGCAGAAAGCCATGGAAGGATTTTGATATTTACATCAATATTGGCTAACAAATTATTTTCCTTTTGAGTTCTGTTATCATTTTCAAGTCCAAATGCAAATGATCCGATACCATAAGGATCGTAAAGATTACGATTGCTAGAGCCTAAAGCACCGCCCGTTACCGGATTGATATTGTTATTAATATAGGTACTTAAATCTACGTTTCTGGGTTTATAATAAGTAAATGCAAATAAAGGGTTATTCGCACTTCCTTGTCTTGCCGGATTTAATGAATTCGACATAGTATAATTTATACTCGCATCAACCGAAATTGCTTTTGAAATTACCCGGGTTACCCTAAGTGCAAACGCATCTCTTTTTAAATTATTACCAGGTAAAACACTTGAATTATATAAATTGGTATAAGCTAAACGATAGGTTGTGTTTTCATTTGCACCTTCAACCGATACGTTAGTATTGATAAACTTTCCTGTATTAAAATAATCTAATGGATTATTGGCTACCCATGGTCTAACTACCCCATCTAAATCCTTAACCATTCTTCCATCCAATTTAGGTCCAAAAGAATATCCACCTACATAATAACCAGCCTGCTGATCAACAACATCCATCCCATTTGCATCTTTTGCAAATACAGGTGAAATTCCACCTCCATACTCATTTTGAAGATCTACAAATTTATAAGCATCATCGAAAGAACTGGTTTGCGATACGGTTACGCCTAAACCCTTGGTAGCTTTACCCTTCTTAGAAGTAATAAGGAGTACACCACCCGCAGCTCTAGAACCGTATAGTGACGACGCAGCAGCTCCTTTTAATACACTAATGCTTTCGATATCATCAGAGTTAATGTTTTTCATGATGTTACCAAAATCTGCTGCATCACCCCATGAATCTGCTCCGGAAGTACCTTGATCAAGTAATATACCATCGTAAACCACTAAAGGTTGGGTATTTGAACTTAAAGATGAGTTACCCCTGATTCTGATTCTCGAAGAAGATTGAGGTCCACTGGCACCCTGGTTAATCATAACCCCTGCTACCTTGCCTTGTAAAGCATTTACCACATTGGAGTTATTAGCCTGCGCTAACTCTGCACCACCTACAGCTGTTGCAGAATAACTTAACCTTTTTACTTCTTTTTTAACACCAAAGCCAGTAACAATAACTTCGTTCAGTGACTTGGAATCATCGTTCATAACAATAATTAGGTTAGCAGAAGCCGAAACCTCTTGAGTTACCAGACCTAAAGATTTAACAATTAATTTTGCTCCATCTTTAACGGTAAGGCTAAATTTACCATCCGCGTTGGTAGACGTTCCGTTTTGAGTTCCCTTTTCGAGGATACTTACTCCGGGGATAGGGCTACCAGCAGCGTCCTTTACCGTGCCGGTAACATTCTTTTGTGCAAAAGCTGTTATTGTTAAAAAACACAATAACAATATGCTTAAACACCTTAAGTACATTTTTTTCATAATTTATTTTGTTTAGTTAAGATTAGTTAAAATAATTTTCGAATTTAATTTCTCAGCCTTTTTGTTCTCTCATTTATTCTGGGGTTAGTTAAAAAAAAATATTTATTTAGTTTAGTTTTAGTTAATCAAATAAGCTATTTTCTACCATTAAACTGGCCGCTGCCAATAATTCGGCCTCATTTGTTAATGTAGAAAACTTAATATCTGTTTGTTCGGCGATACGGGGAATACAAAACTCGTTTAGTGCCTGTTGTATTGGCGGGAGCAGCATTTTTCCGGCCTTAGCACCCTGCCCGCTTAAAACAATCCGTTCAGGATTTAAAATATGTATTAAAGTAGCCAACCCCTTGCCGATCTGAAATGCTGCATCAGCCAAAATAGAAATGGCTACAGGGTCTTGTTTTATAACCGCATGTAAAAAATGATCAACATGGCTTTTAGTTTCATCCTTAAATAAGGTTCTTAAACTAGTTTCTTCACCATTCATTACCGCAGCTTCTGCTTTTTGAACCATGACCAAAAGAGAAGTTTCTACTTCTAAACAGCCTCGTTTACCACACGAACATAAGGTATTTGACTCAGACAATGGAATATGACTAAATTCGCCAGCATAACCACTACTGCCCCTATATAATTTGCCGTTAATAATCAAACCTAAGCCCGTACCCAAGCCAATATTAACTACGAGCACATCTTTTAAGTTCCTTGCTTCACCAAAATTTAATTCTGCCAGCGCGATCAAACTCGAATCGTTATCGATATAAACAGGTAAGTTTAATTGTTTAGATAAATAATCCTGCAAGCTAATATCGCCTTCAACCTGCATAAAAGAATAGTTTACGCCACGCTCTGCATTAACAAAGCCCGGCATCCCTATCCCTATACCTAACAAATACTCCTTGCTAATGGTCGATTTTGTTATACAATCATCAATAAAAGCTATTAACCCATCCACACTTTTACCCTCAGCCATATCTAAATCAATGGTCTGAGTAGGCAAAACCTGATGGTTTGACAAATCATATATGGTTAACTGGGTGGTTAACTGATCCATGGCTACAGCTATTATGTACCTTTTATAATTAGGGTTCAATAAAAAATTCAATGCGCGACGTCCCCCTGTTGAAGGGGCTAATCCTTGCTCGATAATTAAACCATCCTCCATTAAAGCATTAACAGTGGAGGTAATCAGCGGCAAGCTTTTCTTTGTGCGTTTACTTAAATCAGTTAGGGACGATTTTTTTTTATAGTAAAGCAGCTTAATGATGTCGGCTCGTAATCTTTGTGCTTTCTTAATAGTTGCTGACATTTTACATTTGGTTTACATAAAATTATAAAAAAAAATAAAAGAAACGAAATCTTTTTAAAAAAATTAAAAAGAAATCCAATTATTAGCATTTTATCATTTCAACTAATCGTTAATTAATTTGAAACAATAAAACAATCACATAGGTAAATACCCACTCAGATTAGCTTCCAAGCACTATTTTAGCTAACAAGGGAAGCAGCGATCAAAAGATACGAGTTAAGCGTAATTCGTATTATTAATGACTCTAAGAAAAAAAGGTGATTTTGGCACAAAAAAAAGGCCTGCATAAAATGCAAGCCTTAAATGAGTTAATTAAAAATGGTTTAATGAATTCCCATAAACAATCTGCTCCACCTTATTTTATGTAAGAAAGAAGCTGTACTATCCCAGCTCATCCAAACAAACAGGGCTTTACCAACAATATGATCTTCAGGCACAAAGCCCCAGTAACGAGAGTCAGCAGAGTTATGGCGGTTATCACCCATCATCCAGTAATAATCCATTTTAAATGTATAACTTGTAGCTGGCTTATCGTTAATAAACCACTTACCGTCTTTTTGCTCTACCTTATTGCCTTCGTAAGTTCTGATGGCGCGATAATAAAGTGGCATTGTATTACTGTCGATCTGCACCGTCCATCCTTTTACCGGAATTTTAATCGGACCAAAATTATCACGATTCCAAACTCTCTTCGGATCGTTAGGAAAAACCCCACCCGGAACTTCTCCAGCCGGATCGGGACTTAAAGTTACCGATTTTACAAAATCCAGTGCTTTCAGTTTATCTGCAATTTCTGATGAGGCATCAACAATATAGGTGTTGTCTGCCACTGCAGGAGTATTTCCGAGGTTCAGTTTAAATTCATCCAGTGCCGAATAATTAAAATCCATTGTTTTAAATTCGATACGATATGGCATCATGCCTGTATTTTTTAATGGTTCGGCTTTACCATTTATGCTGGCAATACCGTTACTCATCGAAATTACATCGCCCGGAATACCGATACAGCGTTTAATAAAATTCTCGCGTTTATCAACAGGCCTATCTACAATAGTGTAAGTGCTGCGTACCTGCTCGCGTCCCATGCTCCGAACCAACTCGTAATAACTGGCTACCTGATTTTCTACTGCAACAGTATCACCTTCGGGGAAGTTGAAAACCACCACATCGTTTCTTTTAATTTTTGATAAACCCGGTAAACGGTGGTATTTCCATTGAACGCCATCCCAATATGCTTTGGTTGAAGTTGTTAAAGGCATGGTGTGGTGTGCGAAAGGAAAGGCAACCGGCGTCATTGGGATACGTGCGCCATAATTTACCTTACTTACAAAAAGGAAATCGCCGATCAGTAACGAACGCTCCATCGATCCTGACGGAATGGTATAAGCTTCGATAAAGAATACACGGATGATGGTTGCAGCTACTACAGCAAAAACAATAGCATCTACCCACTCGCGGGTTTTCGTTTTCTTCTTCTTAGTGGCATCTTTTTTTCTCTGCCAGAATTTATAATTCATATATCTTAATTTTGGTCTGCGATTTTATTTAATCGACTACCTGTTATCTGCATTTCCTTTGGTGTGATTTCACAGATTAAGCGATATCACAGATTTATTTAGCGATTTGATCTTTCAGCTTTAGTACCAGTCCTATTCAAAAATATCTGTAATACTGAAAAATCCTTTTTTATCTTTCACCCACTCTGCTGCCACCACTGCACCTAAAGCAAAACCAGCACGGTTATGTGCGGTATGTTTAATTTCTATTTCATCAACCTCGCTACTGTAAATTACTGTATGCGTACCAGGAATATTTTCAATCCTGTGCGACTCAATCAGTAATTGATCAGCTTTCGGAAACAACTCTACATCGGTTCCCACCACTTCATTTAACCACTCTTGTTTGCGTTCAAGATTTTCAACAATCCCTCTGCCAGTGTAATGGCTGTTCCGCTTGGCGAATCCAGTTTCTGGGTATGGTGAATTTCTTCTACCTGCACCTCGTAAGCCGGATAATTATTCATCAGTTTAGCCAGTGTTTGGTTAAGTTTAAAGAACAGATTTACGCCAATACTGAAGTTAGACCCATAAAGTAAGGTATTGTTACTTTTATCGCAGTCATCTTTTACTTCCTGTAATTTGCCATACCAACCAGTTGTGCCTACAACTACCGGCACATTGGCATCAAAACAGGTATCAATATTTTTTAAAACCGAATCGGGTGTACTAAAATCGATAGCAACATCTGCAGCCTTTAAATTTTCGCGGGTTAAATCTTTCTGATTATCGATAGTTATTTTTAAAACGATTTCGTGACCGCGTTCGAGAGCAAATTTTTCTATAATCTGCCCCATTTTGCCGTAACCTAAAAGCGCAATTTTCATCTATATATTATATTAAAGGTGATTAAAAAGATCATCAATTATAAGCATTTTGTTGTTGGCAATAACATGATCGTTTTATTGAGATTAAAATGTGAGTGATAATTTGAGTGCAGGCGTGGCGTTGAAGCCGAACACCGTGTTCGTGTTGATCATTGTTGGCATGACTTTTACGGTCCCCAGATTATCATCGATGTTAAAGAAATGCAGTCGAGCGGCAACATAGGCATCAACAATATTGGCAAAATAAACCAAACCATAAGAGAAAAGCACAATCTGCCTGTTTCTTCTGTAAGTATCCTTACGTAAGGTTATTCCTGAAGTTGAATATCTGGCACCGAAAGGTCCATTAGGATCAGGTGTTCCATTATTCAAATCGCGATATTGAAGCTCTTTCAGCGATAAATTATACTGCTTGGTACTTTCGATATAAGACATAGTAAGCACCGTAATACCACCATAAATGGCTGCTATTTTGCCTCCTGTATAAATTTTTTGCCAAAACTGGCTTTTGCCAGCCCTGGTTCCATAACCATCGCTAAGTAATTGCATGTTGTACAGCTGTCCCCAGCCTGGTATAATCATCGATCTAAAAACCGCCTTTCTACCGGCAACTTTGCCAGGGTTAACGTATTTGGCTTTCATCGAATCCTGGCGGGTTACCGGCTGCTTTGCCCCTCCCTTACCAATTGGTACTACCACTTTCGTTTTTGTGGTATCAGCAGATTTTAATACAGTATCCTTTACCTGCGCACTTGCCAGGTTTACAATAAAAAATGTAAATAAAGAAAGTAGTATTAAAAGCTTCGTTTTTTGCATTACCAATCTAATAATTCTAAAATCCTGTTCAGGTCGTCGTCGCTCATAAATGGGATTTCTATTGCCCCTTTACCATTCTGGGTTACTTTTAATTTTACCCGGGTGGCAAATTTAGAAGCCAAATCGTCCTGTAGTTTTTGATATTGGAAAGAAACTGCCTTTACTTTTGGTTTGTCGGCTGCTTTTAAGGGTACATGCTGTAAGTTACGCACCAATTCTTCAACCTTCCGAACTGAAAGACCCTTTTCAAGGATTTCCTGGTGAATATACAACTGCCTGTCTACACCATCTACATTGATTAATGCTCTGGCGTGCCCCATTGAAATTCGCTGATCGCGGATAGAAGCCTGAATAGCGGGTGGAAGTTTTAACAGACGCAGATAGTTGGTTACCGTAGTACGGTTTTTACCTACCCGTTCGCCCAATTGCTCTTGCTTTAAACCCACCTCATCAATCATCCTTTGGAAACTCAAAGCCACCTCAATGGCGTTTAAATTTTCGCGTTGGATATTTTCAATCAATGCCATTTCCAGCATCTGCTGATCGTTGGCACTACGGATATAAGCCGGAACCTGAGTTAGGCCAGCCAGTTTTGAGGCCCTGAACCTACGTTCGCCCGAAATTAACTGGTATTTGTTTGCGCCAAGTTTCCTAACGGTAATTGGCTGAATCAGCCCCTGCACTCTGATCGAATCGGCAAGCTCGTTTAAAGCAACCTGATCAAATTCGGTACGCGGCTGGTAAGGATTGGTTTCAACTTCTGTTAAATTTACATGACTGATATTGCCAACCTGCTCGGTTTCGCTTACAGCATTTACCTGCTGTTTCGGTGGATGAGCAGCTTCGCTATCATCTAAAAGCGCACTTAGCCCTCTTCCTAAACCTGTTTTTCGCTGAAAAGATGTCATCTATAATTTATAAAGTTGCTGTTCCAATATTTTCTTCTTCTTTTAACAAGCCGTTCTTTTTTACAATTTCGCGGGCAAGGTTAAGGTAGTTAATGGCACCTTTACAGTTTGCATCGTGCATAATTACCGAAACGCCATAACTTGGTGCCTCACTTAAACGGGTGTTACGCTGAATAATGGTTTCGAAAACCAGTTCGTTGAAGTGTGTTTTAACTTCTTCTACTACCTGGTTCGATAAACGTAAACGCACATCGTACATGGTTAATAAAATACCTTCAATTTCCAGATCTGTATTTAAACGGTTCTGTACAATTTTAATGGTATTTAATAATTTACCCAAACCTTCAAGGGCGAAATACTCGCACTGTACCGGAATAATTACCGAATCGGCTGCTGTTAAAGCATTAATGGTAATTAAACCCAATGATGGAGAACAATCGATAATGATAAAATCGTACTGATCTTTAATTTTCTCCAAAACCGCTTTCATTTTATACTCGCGGTTGTTCAGGTTAATCATTTCAATCTCCGCACCCACTAAATCGATGTGCGCGGGTAATAAATCTAAATTTGGTGTATCAGTTTTTTGAATCGCCTGTAAAGGGTCGATATCATTAATAATACACTCATAAATACTATCTTTTATATTCCGGGGATCGAAACCGATACCGGATGTTGAATTTGCCTGTGGATCGGCATCAACTAACAAAGTTTTATATTCTAGTACGGCTAAACTAGCAGCCAGGTTTATTGATGAAGTTGTTTTACCAACACCACCTTTTTGATTTGCTAATGCAATAATTTTGCTCATCTATGTATCAGAAATTTACTTAACGTTTACTGGGGCTGTGTTATTTATACTTTTTAATTGGCAAAAAGTTCTATTTTTGCGTTGTTTACGGCCTTTTTCACAATCAGCTAAGATACAAACTATATGGCAATTTTAGCAACAAGCGCATTCGGGTTTTGAACATCTTATTAACAATTATCCATGATTACAATTATAGCCGCAACCAACAGGTACAATAGCAATACGTTAAAAGTTGCCAAATATTACCAAAAGCAACTAAAAGAAAAAGGTGCCAATGCTACAGTATTCAGTTTGGAGCACCTGCCTATTGACGTGCTTAATACTGATATGTACGGCAAAAGATCGGATGCTTTCCAAAAAATCCAGGATATGATTAATGAGACTCAAAAATTCATTTTCGTTATGCCCGAATACAACGGCAGCTACCCTGGTGTGTTGAAAGTATTAATAGATGCCTGCAATTTCCCGGATAGTTTTTACGATAAAAAAGCAGCTTTAGTGGGCATTTCATCAGGAAAATATGGCAACATAAGGGGCGTTGACCACTTTACAGGGGTTTGCCACTATATCCATTTAAACATCTTACCCTTGCGCCTGCATATCCCCAACATTAAAACAGAACTGGATGCTGAGGGGAATTTAATAAAAGAAGATACGATTAAGTTTACCAACGAGCAGATTGATAAGTTTATCAATTTTTAAGATTCTGTTTTTTCCCACAAAAGGCACTAAATTCTACTGAAAGGTGCTAACTATTGAGCACTATCAGGCCATGTAATTTCATATATAAAATCTTATAACAATATACTTTATAGCGCATTTTAGTATCAGCCATTTTTTTGCTTACTTGGCAGCTTAAAAAACAGGTATGAAAAAAAATATTTTAACGCTGATACTCTCGTTTATTTCGCTTTCAATTTTTGCGCAGGAAGGGTATTGGCAACAGCACCTTACCTATAACATTGACGTAACCTTAAACGATACAGAAAAATCGTTAACTGGTGCAGAAACGATTGTTTACAAAAACAATTCGCCTTCAACACTAGAATTTATCTGGTTTCATATATGGCCCAATGCTTATAAAAACGAAACAACGGCGCTATTTCAACAACTAAAAAACGATCCCTCCCGAAAAAAGAAATTAAGTAAATACACTTATGGCAATCTGGAAGATCTTAGCTTTAAAATAAATGGAGCTGCTGCAAAAACAGAGGCACACCCCAATCCGCAATACATTGATATTGTTAAGGTATTGCTCCCGTCACCATTAAAACCAGGCGATTCGATAACCATCAATTCTGACTTTAAAGTGAAGCTGCCCAGCTATTTTTCTCGTTCGGGATATGCCGAAACCCAATTTATGGTTACACAATGGCACCCTAAACCCGCAGTTTTTGACAAAGATGGCTGGCACGAATTTCCTTACCTCGATATGGGCGAGTTTTACAGTGAATATGGCGATTACAGGGTAAACATTACCCTACCGGCAGCGTATGTTTTAGCCGCAACAGGCGTAATGCAAAATGCCGAAGAGCTCGAAATCTATAAATCGATAGGTGCAAGAAATAGCGCAAACAAGGAGGGGAAGCCGTTCCTTTATGAACCAAAAACCGGAACAAAAAAGATTAGTTATGCCATTAATAACGTACCCGACTTTGCCTGGTT
The DNA here is from genome assembly GCF_011303555.1 of Pedobacter sp. HDW13. Lineage (NCBI taxonomy): Bacteria > Pseudomonadati > Bacteroidota > Sphingobacteriia > Sphingobacteriales > Sphingobacteriaceae > Pedobacter > Pedobacter sp. HDW13. The sequence goes on from NZ_CP049868.1 coordinate 1,101,472, forward strand.
TGCCGATAAAGACCTGGTTATCCAGTATGATACCGTAAAATTGGCCTCTGGTAAAATGATAGATGCTTTTAGCTATTACCACAATAAAAAGAAATCGCTATGGGTAAACAGTATCGATTATATTAAAGATGCAACCAGGAAATATAGCGAGTGGATTGGCGAATATGAGTATCCGGTTGTACAGGCTATAGAAGGACCTAAAAATAATTCTAGTGGAGGAATGGAGTACCCTACAATTACTTTGATTACCAGCCCCGATGCAAAAGCAACAAGTTTGGATGCAATAATTACACATGAGGTTGGCCACAATTGGTTTATGAGTATGCTGGGCAGTAATGAACGCATGCATACCTGGCAGGATGAGGGTTTAAATACCTATTTCCAGTTTAGGTATGAAGCAGAGAAGTATAAGGCAAACTCGATTTTTGGGGATGCAATACCGGCACAGGTAAAAGAACTACCAACAGATAAATTTCAGGCAAGTATTTATAATGCTTTGTCCAGCATCCCGATGAAATCGGCTATTGAAACACCTGCAGCCAATTTTTCTACTTCTGATGAATATGGATTGATTTCTTATATGAAAACTGCACTTTGGTTATATTTATTAGAATCTGCAGTCGGCAGAGATAAAATTGATCTGGCGTTTAAAACATATTTTGCTCAATGGAAAAACAAACACCCAACACCAGAAGACATGAAAGCCTCTTTTGAAAAATCGCTGGGATCGAACCTCAACCAATTTTTTAAGATGTTACACACGGAAGGGCAGTTTAAATAATCCTTTTACAAACACCCTTTTTTGATAAAAACCCTTCCAAAACGGAAGGGTTTTTTTATGTCAAAAATTTTTCACACAGGCAAAAAACAACATAAACAACTATAAGTAAGCAACTTAAATAGATCAGCATTTTCAACGGCACAAGCTTTGGCATTAGCGATTCATCAATCATTTAAGTTATGACAATTATCCTGTTTCTAATCCTAATCCTGCTCTGCTGGGCAACTTACCTTTCTATCGATTGGTTTGAAAAAATCTGAACAACATGTTAGCACTATTTATCATCGCTATGGCCGTATTTATCTATATGATTTACGTGCTGATTAAACCCGAAAAATTTTAACCTCTAAAAGGGAATTTAAAACATTAAAAAATGAACACTGAATTAATTGGCATCATTGCCACCTTTCTGCTCACCTTAATTATTGCCATTCCTTTGGGTAAATACCTGGCTAAAGTTTTTGCAGGAGAAAAAGTTTGGACAGACTTTTTAAAACCGCTCGAAAACGCTATCTATAAACTTTCAGGTATCAACATTAAAGAGCAGATGAACTGGAAACAACAGTTAAAAGCCTTGCTAACCATCAATATCCTCTGGCTGGTTTATGGCTTTTTTGTATTGATATTTCAAGATAAACTGCCTTTCAATCCTGATGGCAACCCCGGCATGACTCCCGATTTAGCTTTTAATACCATTATCAGCTTTGTAGCCAACTGTAATCTGCAACATTATTCGGGTGAGAGTGGCGTAAGTTACTTAACCCAGCAGTTTGTACTGATGTTCCTGCAGTTTGTGAGCGCCGCAACAGGTATTGCCGCAGCAGTGGTAGTATTTAAAGCTTTCAGAGATAAAACTGCAACCCAATTGGGCAACTTCTGGGAGTTTTTTGTGAAGGCCATTACACGTTTGTTATTGCCTTTATCAGTTATAGTTGCTTTAATCTTAACTTTTAATGGCACACCAGCAAGTTACGAAGGCAAAGATCAATTCATTTCGATGCAGGGCGATACTGTAAATGTTTCTCGCGGACCCGCAGCACAAATGATAGCCATAAAACATCTGGGTACGAATGGTGGTGGGTATTTTGGTGCAAATTCTGCCCACCCATTCGAAAACCCGAGCTATATAACCAATATGGTTGAGGTTATTGCACAAACAATTATTCCTATAGCCATGATTATTGCCTTCGGTTATTTTATCCGCAGGAAAAAGCTGGCCTGGACCATATTTGGTGTAATGACCATTGGTTTATTTATGCTAATGATCCCAACCGTAACCTCCGAACTTGGCGGTAACCCTGCCATTGCCAAAATGGGCATTTCGCAGGCTACGGGTGCTATGGAAGGTAAAGAAGTAAGGCTTGGTCCTGCTGCAACTGCTTACTGGAGCACTTTAACTACGGTAATTTCTACCGGTTCGGTTAATGGTATGCACGACAGCACCATGCCACTTACCGGCTTATGGCAGCTGTTAGCCATGATGATTAACGCCATTTACGGTGGTTGTGGCGTAGGTTTACTAAACTATTTCATTTATTTAATTATTGCAGTATTTATTTCGGGCTTGATGGTAGGTCGAACACCCGAATTTCTGGGTCACAAAGTTGAGGCGCGCGAAATTAAGATTGCGGCACTCATAACCTTGTTAAGTCCCTTCTTAATTCTGGCCGGAACCGCAATTGCCAGTTATGTATTTACTAACCATGGTAATGCTGCCTGGGCAGTGCAACCTAAAGCCTGGTTAAACAACCCCGGGTTCCATGGCTTTTCCGAAATGCTTTACGAGGTAACCTCATCTAACGCCAACAATGGTTCGGGTTTTGAAGGTCTGGGTGACAATAACATTTTCTGGAACGTTTTAACCGGAGTAATTATTTTCCTTGGCCGCTTCTTACCAATTATTGGTCCAGTAGCCATTGCAGGTTTATTGGCAGGTAAAAAGTTCATCCCCGAATCGGCTGGTACCTTAAAAACAGATACCAAAACATTTGCACTGATGACCTTTGCCGTAATCCTGGTGTTAAATGCACTATCCTATTTCCCGGCCCTGGCTTTAGGTCCGCTGGCAGAATACTTTACTATGCTTAAATAGACTATGGTAAATGTAAGATGGAACATAACGCCTATCATACATCTTACATCCAACGCCTTACATCCATAAACAAATCAGTGAAATCACTTCATCTGTGCAATCACTTAATATAAATAAAAATGAAACCCAATAATAAATTGTTCGAAGCTGCTTTAGTGCAAACCGCATTAAAACAATCTTTCATCAAACTCGATCCACGGGTAATGGTACGCAATCCCGTTATGTTTACGGTAGAAATAGGCACCCTGGTAATGGCTTATGTTACGGTATATTCTTTTAACCATAACGAACAAGGCTCTGCGCTATACAATTTCTTCATCTTTTTAGTGTTATTGCTTACTGTTCTCTTTGCCAATTTTGCCGAAGCCATTGCCGAAGCCAGAGGTAAAGCCCAGGCCGATAGCTTACGTAAAACGAGAGAAGAAACACCGGCAAAGGTACTTTTAAGTAACGGAGCAACCGAAATCCGATCTTCCAGCCAGCTGCAGAAAGGCGATATTTTCATCTGCGAAACTGGTGATATCATTCCAACCGATGGCGAAATTATAGAAGGTATTGCTACTATAGATGAATCGGCTATTACCGGTGAGTCTGCACCCGTGATCCGCGAATCAGGAGGTGATAAATCATCTGTAACCGGAGGAACAAAAGTACTATCAGACGAGATTAAAGTTAAGGTAAGTACTGCACCTGGCGAAAGCTTTTTAGATAAGATGATTGCCCTGGTTGAAGGTGCTTCACGCCAGAAAACACCCAACGAAATTGCCTTAACCATTCTATTGGCCAGTTTTACACTCGTGTTCATCATCGTTTGTGTTACCTTAAAACCATTCGCCGATTATGCCAATACCCCAATCACCATTGCAGCTTTAATTTCATTGTTTGTTTGCTTAATCCCAACTACAATTGGTGGTTTATTATCGGCCATTGGTATTGCCGGAATGGACAGGGCTTTAAGGGCTAATGTAATTACCAAATCGGGCAAAGCAGTAGAAACCGCAGGTGATATTGATGTGCTGCTTTTAGACAAAACCGGAACCATCACCATCGGTAACCGTAAGGCCACTAACTTCTACCCTACTGCCGGTGTAATTATTAAAGATTTTACCGATGCCTGCGTACTAAGTTCTTTGGCTGATGAAACACCTGAAGGCAAATCGATTATCGAACTGGCTGCCGAACAGGGATTCAAAAGTTTAACTACGCCCGAAGGCTCAACCTTTATCAAGTTTACAGCCGAAACACGCTCAAGCGGTTTAGATACCAAAGATGGAAGGCGCATTCGGAAAGGTGCTTTCGATTCTATCCGCAATATGGTAGAAAAAGCCGGAAATGTATTTCCTTCGGATATTGAAGACCACGTAAAAAGTATTGCCACCAATGGTGGAACACCTTTAGTAGTGGCTGAAAATGAAAAGGCACTGGGCGTAATCGAATTACAGGACATTATTAAACCCGGTATTAGCGAGCGTTTCGAACGTTTACGTAAAATGGGCGTTAAAACGGTAATGGTTACAGGCGATAATCCACTAACTGCCAAATACATTGCCGAAAAAGCAGGTGTAGATGATTTTATAGCCGAGGCAAAACCCGAAGATAAAATGAACTACATTAAAGATGAACAAGCTTTGGGTAAACTGGTGGCCATGATGGGCGACGGCACAAACGATGCCCCTGCCCTTGCGCAAGCAGATGTTGGTGTAGCCATGAACAGTGGAACACAGGCAGCAAAAGAAGCCGGAAACATGGTCGATCTGGATAACGACCCAACCAAGTTAATCGAGATTGTGGAAATTGGTAAACAGCTCTTAATTACCCGCGGTACGTTAACTACTTTCTCAATCGCTAACGATGTGGCCAAATATTTTGCCATTGTACCAGCGCTGTTTATTGCTTCCATACCGGCATTACAAAGCTTAAATATTATGGGACTGCATACACCAGAAAGCGCAATCATGTCGGCTGTGATTTTCAATGCCATTATCATTCCGATTTTAATTCCGCTTGCTTTAAAAGGTGTAGCCTACAAACCAATTGGAGCTACGGCACTGCTCCGCAGAAACCTTTTTATTTATGGCATAGGAGGAGTTGTAGCACCATTTATCGGCATCAAAATAATTGATTTAATGGTAGGCATATTTATATAAACCTGTGTTCTCTATTAAATCTGAAAAATCATTATAAAAATCTGTGTAATCACATACATCATGAAAAAGTACATCATACAATCTTTACGCTTAACCTTAGTATTAATCGTATTATTATGCATCATTTATCCAATCGGAATTGCGCTTGCAGGTAAACTTGCAAAAGGAAACGGTGGAGGTGAAAAAATCACCAAAAACGGAAAAACAGTTGGTTATGCCCTGCTTGGTCAATCGTTTACCAAACCCGAATATTTTTGGGGCAGACCATCGGCTGTAGCTTACAATGCAGCAGGCTCTGCTGGTTCGAACAAAGGTCCATCCAATCCCGATTATTTAAAAGATGTTCAATCGAGAATTGATACGCTATTAAAATACAATCCCGGATTGAAAAAATCAGCTATCCCGGCCGATATGGTTACTGCATCGGGTAGTGGCTTAGATCCGAATATTTCAGAGCAGGGAGCTGCCATACAAATCGCCAGAGTAGCCAAAGCCAGAAAAATAGATGAGAAAAAAATAAAAGAGCTGGTAGCCATGAACACTTTAAAACCACTGATGGGCTTATTTGGTCCATCATCGGTAAATGTATTAAAGTTAAATCTTGCTTTGGATAACTTGTAAACAGCTATCAAAGTCATTCCTTGCTTGATCCCATAGCTATTGGATGGGGATCGCAAAGCGCATTTATAGTATTAAGATTCCCGCCTGCGCGGGAATGACGAACAGCTTTAATCTGTGTAATCAATAAATCAGTGTAATCATCTCATGAAAAAATTCATCACCCTTATAACAACATTAACTGCTGCACTTACTGCAACTGCACAAAACGAACCGAAGGTTAAATTCTCGGGGTATTTGGAAACCTATTACGGTTACGATTTCAATAAACCAGCCGATCACAACCGTCCGGGATTTATATACTCGCACAACAGGGCAAACGAAGTAAATCTGAATTTAGTTTTTATTAAAGCAGCTTACGATAGCGGAAACATCCGTGCTAACCTGGCTGTAATGGCAGGCACTTATGCCAACGCTAACCTATCGGCCGAACCTGGGGTATTAAAAAACATCTTTGAAGCCAATGCAGGGGTTAAATTATCGAAAACAGAAAACCTATGGATTGATGCCGGGGTATTCGCCTCGCATATTGGCTTTGAAAGTGCTGTTTCGAAAGATTGCTGGGTGCTCACCCGAAATATAGCATCAGAAAATACGCCCTATTACGAATCTGGTGCTAAAGTGACCTACGGCACCCAGGATGGAAAATTTACTGCGACCCTACTCTACCTAAATGAATGGCAAAGAATTACCCGTGCTTCTGGCAACAACAAACCTGCTGGCGGCTTACAATTAACCTGGAAACCTATCGGTAAAATAACGGTAAACTACAGCAACTACCTGGGTACCGAAGGTGCAGATTCGGTTCGTGTAAACCGTTTTTACCACAATGTATATGGTATTTTTCAGCTAACAGATAAATTTGGTGTTACATTAGGTTTCGATTATGGCACACAACAAAAGGTTAAAGGTAGTAGCGATAAAAACGAAGTGATTTCACCAGTGGCCATTGCGCAATACAAATTTGCCGATAAATGGGCCATTGCCGGAAGGTTTGAGTATTACGACGATAAAAATGGGATCTTTATTGCTACCGGAACACCAAATGGTTTTAAAACCAAAGGATATTCGCTCAATCTCGATTACGCACCAATACCAAATGCAGTAATCAGGTTAGAAGGTAAAACTTTTGATAGTAAGGATAAAATTTTTAACCGCGAAGGCAACGCGGTAAATGCCAATACCAGCTTAACGGCAAGTATAGCTGTAGCGTTTTAAGTAAACCGTATCATCCTATTGCTTAGCGGTAGGATGATATTAAATTTCAAAGGAAATGAAACTATATATCGAAATCTTATTTAGCATACTGCTTTTGGGCAGTGGCATTTTCTTTTTGGTTTTAAAGCACCGCAAAAAAACCGAAAAACTCAAGCGGCTTTATGCCCGGTTAAGTAACAATAAAAAGGAAATAGTGCTTGCCATGCAAAGGGCCAAACTGTACAAACTGGTAATGATCCTTTCAGGTGTATTTCTTTTCACCGTGTGCGTATGCGTACTGGTAAACGAACACATTATCGCTATAACATGGTAAGGCTAAAATAAATTCCAACACCCATTTTACAACTTACATCATTCAACATGTCAGAAAAAGAAGATTCGGTTAAACACTTCCTCGAACTGATTAAAAAATCGAGAAGAGGAAAACTCAAAATCTATATTGGGATGAGCGCCGGTGTGGGCAAAACCTACCGGATGCTGCAGGAAGCCCAAGCCCTCTTACGTGGTGGTATTGATGTTTGTATAGGCTACGTAGAAACACATAAAAGGGTCGAAACCGAAGCTCTAGTAGCCGGTTTACCCTTAATTGCACGCAAAAATATCTTTTACCGGGGTAAGGAAATAAATGAAATGGACCTTCAGGGCATTTTAAACCGCCATCCCGAAATTGTGGTAGTCGATGAACTGGCGCATACCAATGTAGAAGGCAGCAAAAATACCAAACGCTGGCAGGATGTTTTCGATTTGCTCGAAGCAGGTATCAGTGTTATTTCGGCGGTTAATATCCAGCATTTAGAAAGTATAAACGAAGAGGTAGAACAAATTACAGGCGTTCAGATTACCGAACGCATCCCCGATAAAATACTGCAAATTGCCGATGAAATTGTAAATATCGATTTAACGGCAGATGAATTGGTTACACGTTTAAAAGAAGGTAAAATTTACGATAAAACGAAGATTGAAAGTGCGCTGGGCAACTTTTTTCAGGCCGATAAAATTTTACAGTTACGCGAACTGGCCCTTAAAGAAGTAGTGCATCAGGTTGAAAGAAAAATACAAACCGAAATTCCTAAATCCATTAAACTTCGTCCCGAACGTTTTTTAGCCTGCATTTCCTCAAATGCCGAAACCGCAGGTGTGGTAATTAGAAAAACAGCGCGACTAGCCTCCTACTACCGTTCGCCCTGGATTGTTTTGTATGTGCAGAGCGATGCAGAAAGTTTAGACCGCATAAAACTGGATAAACAGCGCCATTTGATCAACCATTTTAAGCTGGCAACAGAACTGGGTGCCGAAGTAATTAAAATAAAAAGCAACCAGATTACGCAGACCATTATTAATACGGCAACAGAGAAAGAAATTACCACCATTTGCATCGGTAAACCCCATTTAAATATTTTTCAGGTGATACTCCGAACAGCAATTTTTAATCAATTGTTGCGTAATTTAGCCAGTCAGGAAATAGATCTGGTCATACTATCTTAAAGCTTATTTAACCAAAGAGTACACAAACAAAAGACACAGAGCTGGCGCTAAATACTTTAAGTGTGCTGCGAAAAACTTGATGTCCCCTGTGGTAAAACTAAAAAAATAATGTCATGAAAATAAAAACCAAGCTCCGCCTCGGATTCGGCTTTCTCTTTATCATTGTCTTATCCTTCGGCTTAATTGCCTTATTCTTCCTGAACGAACTTTCAGATAAATCAAAAATGATTTTGAAAGATAATTACAAATCATTGCAATATGTAGCGGCCATGCGTAAGGTTATTGATGAAAGCCACTTTCCGTTAGGCGAACCACAACGTTTAACATTTGTAGAAAATTTAAACAACGAAAGCCAGAATATTACTGAACAAGGCGAGAAAATCGCTTTCCTAAAGCTCGAAAGCGCTTATAAAAGTTTAAACACTGCAGTTAATGAAAACAGTCTAAAAAATTTACGTACCGCCCTGCACGATATAGAGCGGGTAAACCTGACTGCCATTTACGATAAAAATGAGCGTGCCAACGAAACCTCATCAAGGGCTAATCTTTACATCATGATAGCGGCTACGCTCAGCTTTATTATACTGTTTACGTTTATTGTCAATTTTCCGGGCTTTGTAGCCAATCCATTGGCCGAATTTGGTGCTGCCATTAAACAGATTGGTCGCAAAAACTATAAACAGCGCCTGCATTTCGAAAACGATGATGAATTTACAGAACTGGCCGATTCATTTAATGGCATGGTAATCAAGTTAAATGAATGGGAAAACAGTAATTTATCGACCATTAAATCAGAAAAATTACGCATTGAAGCCATTATCGCACAAATGCAGGATGCCATTATCGGTTTAAACGAAAAAGGTGAGGTACTTTTCTTAAACCATCTGGCGGCAAAGCTGATGGGCTTGGATGAAGATAAAATCATTGGGCAGAATGTGGCAGAGCTCATTCAAAAGAACGAATTACTTAAACGGATTATTAAACCCGATACCGACGAGTCTACCTTAAAAATTTATGCTGATGATAAAGAGTCTTATTTCCAGCTCGAAAATCGCGAAATTATTATTCCCAATTATGAAGAGCAGGAAGAAAACACTTTAATTTCAGCTACAAAATCTGCGGGTAGCGTATATATCCTCAAAAACATCACCCAGTTTAAAGAGCTTGATGAGGCCAAAACTAATTTTATTGCCACTGTTTCTCACGAATTAAAAACACCTCTATCATCGATTAAAATGAGTTTAAAACTGCTGAATGATGAGCGTGTAGGCGGCATGAACGAAGAACAGCACGAGTTGCTCACCCACATTAAAGAAGATAGCGACAGGCTTTTAAAAATCACCAGCGAGTTACTGGATCTCTCACAGGTGGAAACCGGAAACCTGAAACTTAGCTTTGCCATTACCAGTCCGGAGGCTATTGTGCAATACGCTGTTGATGCTGTCAAATTTCAGGCGGAACAAAAGTCTATCCAATTAACTTTAAACTGCGATCAAAATCTGCCCAATGTATATGCCGATATCCAGAAAACGGCTTGGGTAATGGTTAACTTCTTATCCAATGCCTTGCGTTATAGCGCCGAAAAATCGAAAGTGATTATCGATGTTTTCCAAAAAGATGACTTTATCCAGTTTTCGGTTCAGGATTTTGGAAAAGGTATAGAAGAAAAATATCAGAAACGTTTGTTCGATCGCTATTTTCAGGTACCAACAGATGGGCAGAACAAATCGGGCTCTGGACTGGGATTGGCCATTTCAAAAGATTTTATAGAAGCAGAACAAGGTAAAATATGGGTGGTAAGTGCCATTGGTGAGGGAAGTAAATTTTGTTTTGCTTTGCCGATCGTGGCGTAGTCAGTTGTGCTCCTCAAAGCAAAGCTTATTCATTTTTCACTACAGCGCACACAAACTTACACAGAGGAAAAGAGTAAAATGTAAGATGGAAAACCTACCTTAGCGCTTGCGCTCGTTTCTAACGAGTGCTTAAAAACAAAGCGATTTTATCGCATTGCACACCAAATGCTTAGTGCCTTCCGTTATACAATATAAGGTTCCATTTCCTTATCAATGCTTTTACGCAGCTCCATTAGTTTAATGGCATAGCCGTGCATGGCGATTTCCTTGTCTGTTTTGGGTTTAAATTCTGGTATACGTTCCGGATTCCCATTATCATTTACTGCTACAAAAACAATAATACAGTGGGTGTTTTTCACAAAATCACTTTTCCCTACAGGTTTCGAGTAAGCATCAACAGCAATGTGCATACTCGTTTTACCTGTGTAAATAATCCGTGCGTCCATTTTTACCAAATGGCCAATGTGCACCGGATGAAAAAAACGGATACCACCAACATATACCGTTACACAATATGATTGGCTCCACTGTAAGGCACAGGCAAAAGCCGCCTGATCAATCCACTTCATCATCATCCCCCCATGTACTTTACCGCCGTAATTTACGTCTGAGGGTTCGCTTAAAAACTGAAGTTCGATATGATTTTTGGGTCGTGCCATTTTGATAATATTTTAGAAGGTTTGGTTGTTATGTCGCTAATATATTACAAAATCACTAACAAATACAGAAAATCATGATATTTATCATAATTATTTAACCAAAACATAACAACAGCTTAAATCGACACACAAAAACACATAAACACAAATAAAAAACCGAATAAAACTCACAAAACACCTATAAAAAACAATTAGCAAACGTATTTTACATCCAAACAATTCATCACAAACAAAAAACACAGACAGGAATATCCCATCTGTGTTAATCCCAGCCTGAACGGCCGGACAGGTGTAGCTATCTGTGGCAAAAAAAATTGCCTATGTTAATTGTATTAAGTGTAAGTTGCTACCAACCGACACCAATGGAAATTATTTCGCGATAACGCTAATTGCATAGCCCCACCCGGTGCACAATATTGGCTAAGTTTGCTTTTGCTGGTTACTTCTATTTTACGAATGGTATAAGCTTTTGGGTTGGTTTCATAATGTGCATCCTTCGCATCAGCATAAATGGTTGCGATATATTTTTTACCAGCATCTAAAAAGCTGAAATCTATTTTCGAAGTACGCGCAACCTCATCATTGGTACGACCAACAAACCAGTTATTTTTTCCTTTTGCCTTACGCGCAAAAGTAATGTAATCGCCAGGCTCTGCTTCAAGCACTTTCGTATCATCCCAGTCTACAGCCACATCCTTAATAAACTGGAAAGCATCCATATATTTATTATAGGTTTCGGGTAAATCGGCAGCCATTTGTAGCGGACTATACATGGTAACATACAGCGCCAGCTGACGTGCCAGAGTACTGTGTACAAATGAAGTATTTTCAGCATTATAAGCACCTACCTTAGTCTCGAAAATTCCAGGCGTGTAATCCATCGGCCCACCAATTAAACGTGTAAAAGGCAAAATAGTGGTATGGTCGGCATTGTTACCGCCAAAGGCTTCATACTCTGTACCACGGGCCGATTCGTTACCGATTAAATTCGGGAAAGTACGTGCCAAACCTGTTGGTCTTACTGCCTCGTGTGCATTAACCATAATTTTATATTCGGCCGCTTTCTGGATAGCATACAAATAATGGTTGTTTAACCATTGGCCGTAGTGGTGCTCTCCTCTCGGAATCATATTACCCACATAACCACTTTTTACGGCATCATAACCATTTGCTTTCATAAACTTGTAGGCCGTATCTAAATGGCGCTCGTAGTTACGTACCGATGAAGAGGTTTCATGGTGCATAATCATTTTAATCCCCTTACTTGCTGCGTAACGGTGTAGTTCCTGCACATCAAAATCAGGGTATGGCGTTACAAAATCGAAAACATAATCTTTGGTTTTACCAAACCAGTCTTCCCAACCTTCGTTCCATCCTTCAACCAAAACCGCATCCAAACCATTTTTAGCAGCAAAATCGATGTACTCTTTTACATGCGCGGTATTGGCAGCATGTTTTCCATTCGGTTTGGTTTTAGCATAATCGATTACACCCAGCTGTACACTGGTTAAATCGTTATATGCCCAGGTACTTTTTCCGGTAATCATTTCCCACCAAACACCAACATACTTGATTGGCTTAATCCACGATACATCTTTAAATTTGGTGGGTTCGTTTAAATTATAGGTTAACTTTGAAGTTAAAATATCGCCTGCTTTATCGCTCACAATAATGGTACGCCATGGCGATTGACAAGGTGCCTGCATATAGCCTTTATCGCCGACTGCATCTGGCGTTAACCACGATTCTAAAACCATATTTTTATCATCAAGGTTTAACGACATTAACGAGTAATTAATCAAAGCGGCTTCGTGAATGTTAATGTACAAGCCGTCTTTGCTTTTCATCATCAAAGGTGTTTGCAAACCTGTAGGCGAAAAAGTAGTTTGTGATGCATTGGGTGTAACTGCAGCTTTCATTTTGCCGCGCACTTCTGATAAGTTGGAAGTTACGATGCTGTATTCCTGGGTATCGTAATCACCTGGCAACCAGAAGGCTTTATGATCGCCGGCCAGCGCAAACTGGGTTTTTTCTTCTTTAATTACAAAATAATCGAGGTTTTTCTGTTCCGGAAACTCATACCTGAAACCCAAACCATCATTAAATAAGCGCATGCGCACTATAATAAAGCGATTGCTTTCCTTTTGAGTTAAGGTAACGGCAAGTTCATTGTAATGGTTTATAATTTCTTTTACCTCGCCCCAAACTGGTTTCCAGGTTTCGTTAAATGTACTGGTCTTGGTGTCAGTTACAGCAAAACCGTTCATTAAAGATTTGCCATCTTTAAGTGCTAAACCAAGCTTGCTGGTTTTAATAACGTCTTTTCCCTTGTACTTTAAGCTATAGGTAGGTACTCCCCCTTCAGCCAAAGCAAAGCTGGCTACCAGATTGCCATCCGGCGACTTTAGTCCTTCTCCGGGAACGTTCCCGAAAACATCCCCAAAAAATAGCAAAGCACATATTAAAGTAAGGATTATAGAGCGGTTAATGGATTGGTTTGGTTTCTTATTCATGCTATCATTTATTTATTATTACTATTTATATCGCATTAGAACTTACAGGTTTTGATTGCGCTAATACTAAAAACGAATTTAATTAAATACATTTTATATCTGGCAACACTCCAAACGTATTTAATTAAATACAAATCAAATCTCGCAATACTCCAGATATATTTAATCAGATGCTAACCGGCTCTCGTTTGAGACAAATCAATTCAAATAAGAACCCATTTATCTTTAATCAGGTTAATAGTTTCAAAACAAAGATGATTAGGTTCAATCAACTTGCTTTGCACTTATGCAAACCAGTGTTTTTAGTATCTGCTTATTTGATTCTAATCCAGAAGCAATGTTTCATCCTCATCTGTTAAACTCAACTGAATGCTATCGCTACCGGCAATTCCTTCAATAGAACCACGAATGTGCGTTGCATTTAAAAGCACCTTTTCGAGTTGTTTTTCGCGGGCTTTCCATAAACGCTCCATCGCATCGCGCTCACGCTGAATGGATAATTTCATACTCATAAAACCTTCGCGAATAGCTTTCCACTGCTCCGAAAACTCTACTCCGGTTAAATAGTCGTACAACATGTGCATCTTATCTCCCCTGTTTTCCTGCGATTTCATAGCACTCGATAAACGCAGGATTCCATCGCGTAAAACAAAGGCTACGGCATTTACTTCTTCAAAAGAGCAAATCCAAACCCCATCGCGCTGGCCAAAGCTCGTCATGCCTTTAGGGTAACACTGGCTTACAATCACTGCCACGTCTATCCCCATGCTGCGCATGTCTTTTTTCAGTTTCTCAATCCAGTCGCCACCAAAGTCTTTGGTACGTTTACTTTCATATATAATTTTACCGCATTCTTGTCCGAACTGGTTACGTACTACCTGCACACAATCGGCGCCACGTACACCTTTACCTACTTCCTCAATTAAATCGAAAGGGAAATTGCTGCGCAACAGTTCCTCCAAAATCAGTTCCTGTACCTCGCCTTGTAACTGCATACTCCCCTGTTCGGCTTTACGCTTCATTTCTTCAGCAAGCTTTTTCTGGTCATCAAGCTGTTTTTCGAGTTCTTTTAACCGTAATTGGTGCTCTGTTTCTTTAATGCTGTTTTTTTCGGCTTCCTGCTTTCTAATCTGCTCTACCAGTTCGTTTCGCTGTTCTTGCATTTTACGCTGAAAGGCCAGTTCCATTTCTTCCTCTTTCAGTTTCAGGCTTTGCTCGCGTCTTAAAAATTCCAATTCCTTCTCCCGGGCAAGCTTTAACTTTTCTTCATTATCTTTTGCATTACCCTCCAGCATTTGAAGTTTAGTTTCAAAATCGGCAGCAATACTCTTGCGCAGGTTGCCTTCCAAATCATCTTTCAGTTTAAGCTTTTCTTCGGCAAGTTTAACATCAAAAGCTCTCAGCTGCTGTTGTTTTTCTGATTCTAAAACCTGCAGCTTACGTTGATATTCTTCATCCTTCTGTCTTGCATAAGCAGCCGCTTTCTCACGTAACTCCTTTTTATAATCTTCGGCCATAGCTTCTTCCATCGGAAAAACATGGGCACAGTTGGGGCATTTTATTTCAGTAGGCATAAGTATTTTCTTTACTCGGGAAGAAACCAGAGGGATACAAAGATATTAAAGCTTTTTATCAATGTGTAAACGAGTTTTACACCGTGGGCGCTAAAGCACTTTCGATCTTATTTCGTGTCCTGCGGCCAAAATCTTGCTCACCGGACATTTTGTTGCAATATCTTCCAGTCTTACTTTTTGCTCTTCGGTAAGTACGCCCAGGCAAGTAATCTCCTCAAAGAAAATAGTCTCACCATTTTCAGTATCAATATTAACTTCCACTTCAATCCGGTCAACAGGCCAGCCTTTTCTGTCAATATACATTCTCAAAGTAATGGCTACGCACGAGGCTAGCGAAGCCATCAGCAAGCCCTTTGGCGCAAACCCTTTATGTGTACCACCATATTCCAGCGGTTCGTCGGCTATAATTTCGTGTGATCCATTGCTTACCGAGCATGCATAGTGCTCCCTGTTTATTGTCGCTTTTACCATATCGTACTAACTATTAAAAATGCTAAACTTAACAAATATTTCCTGATTGAAATAACGCCAAAACATTACAGGCTTACTTAGGTGGGTTATTTTTTTCGAAAAGCAGGATCCTGTAACAACATTTAAACAAATGTTATTCATTTTTTTTGACGGACATACTTTTAGCTATTTTTCTGAAACATTCTTTCATTGTATTTGTTACTTTTCGAAATGCGATGTTATGAAATACAGAAAGTTAATCGGAAAATATTTAACGCAAAAATCGAACAACAATGTTCAAATCGCACTTGCATTAGTAGCAGGTTTAGCGGCAGGTGCTGTAATTAGTGTTTTATTTGCCCCTGATAGCGGCGCTGGTACCCGTGGGAAAATTGCAGGCAAGGCTAAAAACCTACGCTATGGTTTCCAGGATAAATATAATCTTTTAAAAGAGAAGGTTTTCGGCGTAGAGGCAATAGAAGAAGATATCGTTGAACATGAAGTTCCTCATTTTAGACAAAAAATAGAAAAAAAACGCAAATCTGATGTGAAAGAAATATTAGATGATGCGTACAAAAACGGGCAGGTACAGGAAGGACAGGGATAATTACGCAAACATAGATTAAAATCTTAGTTTTGCAGCAATAGCTGCAGCCCATGATTTTTATCCTGTCAAAAATTCTTTTATACTTAATCAAGCCGTTCCTTTGGTTTTGTATTCTACTTATCCTTAGTTTTTTTGCTAAAAAGGATAAAACCCGTAAGCATTTAGGCACCGCTGCAATAGTGGTGCTTTTATTTTTTTCAAACGCTTTTCTGGCTAACCAGGTAGTTAAGTTATACGAGCCTCCCTATCCTGCACAAAAGGAAAGCTATGATGTGGCTATTGTGCTGGGTGGCTTTTCGGGGATAAACAAGCGGAATAACGAAATAAAGTTTAACGGAAGCAATGATCGCCTGTTCCAGACCTTATCACTCTACCGCCAAGGCCGGATAAAAAAAATATTGATTAGTAGTGGCAATGCCAACCTGATTAACAACAAGGTTAAAGAAGCAGATCTGGTTAAAAAATTCCTGCACGAAATCTGCATTCCCGACAGTGCAGTCTTCATCGAAAACCAAAGCAGAAATACCATCGAAAATGCGAAGTTTAGCCTTGCACTCATTAAAAAGAGTATGCCTCAGGCTAAAATTGTAGTGGTTACCAGTGCGTGGCATATCCCTAGGGCCAGGCTTATTTTCAACCGACAGGCTCAACAGAAGCTCAGCTATTATCCTACCGATTTCAGAGGCAGTACCGAATCTGGCCTCAACGACTTACTAATACCCAGTGTATCGGCATTTGGTACCTGGGAAATGTTGTTTAAAGAGTGGATTGGTTTTCTGGTCGACTACTTTCGTAGCTGACCCTTTAGAACTGCCTCTTTCATAGAAGTGCAAACAGCTTCTTGGCATTTGCCAAAACTCATACACATGTATGATTTAGCATAGTATTTTAAATTTTACTTATTAAGTATGTTTATAATTACATTATATGTATATATTTATGTCGTAAAATTACATTTAAAATTATGCTCACTAAAGAAAAACAAACTCAAAAATTTTATTGGCTTAAGTATGAGATTAGCGCTATCCAATCTTTGATCTTAAACTCTCCGGGAATCGATCAATTTGTATTCTGCTATTTTTTTCCCGATACCCATAAAAAAGATAAACCTTTACAGCTGATTGCCTACGGTTACATGGCCGACACTAATCAATACAGCAGTTATTTCGACAAGCTGGAGGTGTACAACAACAGTGCGCTTGATCTGAGTGGCCCGATCATCATGAGTAATAACATCATTTCTCTGGCCAATATCCAGTTACTCATTAACACAGCTGATGCCAATGGCGATAAACCCGATTATCTCGTATTTATCCCCAATGTAGCGCAGGGACACGTGTTCTACAACGTAAAAAGGTTTAGAAGAATTGATACCGGAGATGTAGAGTTGCTATACAACAACGGTCTCGATCCAATTGAAACCAATCCTTCGCCACCGGCAACAATACACTAATTCAATAACCCTAATCTCGGATGCTAAAAATATTCCAATTTGTTCTCGATTGGTCTGAAGTATGGGCACTATTTATCCCAATAACCATATTAATGCTTAAGAAACAACCAGCAAAACTTACGCTGGTTGTTTCTTATATGTGGGCTGCACTGATCATCAATCTGGCAATAGACCTCGTTTGGAAATTCAGGATACTGTTGCCTTCAGCATATAATTCCAACAATTTTCTTTACAATCTACATTCAGTAGTGCGTTTTTATCTGTTCAGTGCATTTTTCATCCATCTCCACCAACCTTTCCTGGTTACCGTTAAAAAAATCGTGCCTATCGGTTTTACACTTTTTATTATTATCAACTTTACTTTTTTCGAGAACTTTTTCGATTACTGGAAATTCAGCAGCCGCTTACTTTCTATCGAAGCTGCGCTCCTGCTTTTTTATGTGTTACAGTATTACCTGTTTAAAATAAAAGATAGTATAGGCACAAAGATTACCAATAACGTTTTTTGGATCGTTACCGGACTAGGCGTTTTTGTAGCACTCAATTTTTTCATTTTCCTGCTGTACAATGAGCTCACCACACGTTTTCAGAGCTTTGCTATTAGCTTATGGAGCGTCCACAATATATCGTACATTATTTTCAACCTGTTTTTAGCCAAAGGTTTTTATGAATCAGGAAAATAATAAAATCACCTTGATACTGATGGCGGGTATAGCGGCTATGCTGATGCTTTTCATCAGTATTTTACTCATTTTTATTTTCATGCAGCGCAAAAAACTTCAGTATAAAATGAATTTGCAGGCCCTGCAAAATGCGCAAAAAAACCAATTAATAGCCGCAGCGGTGAGAAGCGAGGAAATAGAAAAGTTACGCATTGCCGAAGAACTTCATGATGAGGTTGGGGCTATACTCGGGGCATCGAGCTTGCACTTTTATGGAATTAACTTAGATCATTGCGACGAAATAAGCAAGGAAATGTATACCAAAAGCAAAAGTTTGCTGGATGAGGGGATCAGCAAAATCAGGGGTATATCGCATAATCTACACTCTAATATCTTACAGGAACTTGGTTTAAAAGAAGCAATTGGCCACTTTTGCGGCAAGATTGGCCATAGCAGTTTAATCAACATCAGCTTAGATCTTCAGGATAGGTACCGCACCAAAGCTACCCCTAACGACATCAGCATTTACAGGGTTATCCAGGAGTTACTCCATAACATTACCAAACATGCCAAAGCCAATCTCATCCACATCATCTCGGCCAGTACAAACAACCACCTAATCTTTACCATTACGCACAATGGTAACGGCCTTACCCAAAGTCAGTTCGAAGAACTCAGGTTTACTAAAGATGGCCTTGGTTTAAAAAACATCCAGAACAGAATGATATTGCTGAAAGCCTGTCTTAAATTTTCGCAGCATACAGACCGTTATCAGATCGAATTAAAGATACCTATTGAGAGCAGCTTACAGAATTACAAATAATTAATACAATTAAGTAGTATTAAAATGTAATTTATGCTGCCGTTTTATAAAAAATTAACTATTTTTAAATGATTAAATAAATAATAATGTCCAAAATAAGGATAGCTATAGCAGATGATTACAGTATCTTTAGGGATGGCTTAAAAGTTGGATTTACCCGCGATAAAAACCTTGAGGTGATATTTGAAGTGTCAGACGGGTACGAACTGATGCAAAAACTCGAAGAAGTACAGCCCGATGTGATTTTGATGGATCTGAAAATGCCCGGAATGGATGGTATGGAAGCTATTAAGCTGATCAGGAAAAAATATACAGGTGATATCAAAATGCTGGTTGTTACGATGTACGACGATGTTAAATTCATCATTCACCTGATGGAAAGCGGAGCTAACGGCTATCTTTTAAAAAACACCGATCCAAAAGAAATCAGAAAGGCCATTTACTCGGTACATGAAAGCGGCTATTATTTTAACGATATTGTAACTAAGGCCCTGCTCAGGAAACTGACCATTAAAAGCCCCGCCAAACTCTCTCTCGACCAAACTATAGAATTTTCGGAACGCGAACTCGATGTGTTAAAACTGATTTGCAATGAGAAAACAGCCAGTGAAATCGGCACCGAACTTTTCTTAAGTCCACGGTCTGTAGAAGGCATCAGAATGCGTATAATCGAAAAAACAGGTGTGCGCAATACCGCCGGATTGGTAATGTTTGCCATTAAAAACGGCGTAATAGATTAAACTACGCCTCATTTCACCCTCCTTCCTTTTTCATATCCCTTTCTTAATGTAGCGGTAAGGTAAACTTCTATCTACACTACTAACTACGTAGAAATACTCAATTTTCTGATTGGGTATTAGCACGCTGGTATCAAAACCATCCCCTTCCGAACTTTACATTGTGCAAACGAAGCTTCAAAACCAACGCACATAAACAATTATTTATTTACCTCAAAAAGAAAACAAAATGGCAAAGTCAGGTTTATCCAAGGCAGAACTAGCAATCCTTGATGCATTAATCGCCGATTTACAAGGCGACAATGAAATTGTTGAAGCAAATTCAGCAGCTCCACTGTTTATTACAGCAATAACACGTACGGCTCTAAAAGCAGTAAAAGTAACTGTTAGAGCTACCCCGGTAGTTACCCAGGTAGTTGAAGCAGTAGGCGCAGCAAATGCGTTGAACGAAGCAGAGATCAGCGATCTTTCTAAAGAAGCCAACAATGGCTTATCGCTAGAGAAATTGATCGAACTACGCAAAAAATTCAATTAACTATTTAAGGAGGGCAGCTGGACTGTCCTCCTTTTTTCACCAATCTTTTTTTGAAAATGATGATGTTGAAATTAACACCTACGGCAATTTACGAGCTTGTAATAACCGTTTTCCTAGCCTCTTGGTTCTTAGCCACCATATTCTGCCAGTTTAAAGAAACCAGACTATCTTGGTTCATCAGGTATAAAATCGACCTCTTTAACCTGATTCCTTTGTGGACATTTTTTGCTCCTCACCCGGGCAAAAGAGACTATCACTTGCTTTTTAGGGATAAGATATCTGATGAAAATTATACCGAATGGCAGGAAATGGACATTACCGAAGAACGCACCTTTTGGTCCTGGTTATGGAACCCCGAAAAACGCGATAAAAAAATCCTATCAGATGTGGTGCAAAGCCTCGTTTCCAGTATCCCTTCCTACCGCGAAAGAACAGGCAACTTAAATTTACTCATGTTTTCTACACCCTATATCATTGTATTGCATGCCGTTAGCCATTATAAGCAACGTACAGCAGATTGCTACCGCCAGTTTATGCTGGCCGAATCGTCGGGCTATCAAAAAGAAACAGCCCCATCACTAATCCTATTATCTGTTTTTCATCAAATTTAGCCATGACTTTATTTAACAACACATCGCAAATTGTATTGATCATACTCAGCGTGGGTTTACTGATCTCTACCTTAGAATACCTTAAAAAAGTACAGATATTTTCTCCTAACGGGCTGCTATCCTGGAATGTGATGCAGCTAAAGTGGACCAAAGAAAACCAAAGACCTTTTCTTAAACCTTTCTTTAAACTGTTCAGTGTTCCTGGCCTGGCCATGTTGTTTTTCATCAGGTGCTTACTCATTACCGGACTTTTGTTTTTTCCCTTACAAAGTACAGTTGGGTGGATATTGATTAGTTTATTAGGACTGAGCTTACTCCTTGCCACGCTGGTTACCCATTATGGTAGTGATGGTTCTGACCAGATGAGTATGCTGATTATTATTACCCTCATTTTATGCAATATGCCGGCACTGGCCACTAGCAAATTAAGGGATATTGGGCTTTGGTTTATTGCGCTTCAGGCCTGCCTTTCATACGCTGTTGCAGGCATTGCCAAACTGGTTTCGGCTGAGTGGCGCTCGGGAACAGCGATTAAAGATGTATTCTCTACCAAAACCTATGGTTCGAAAAAGGCTACACTTTTCTTACAAAAATATCCGGCAGCCAATCTTTTCTTATGTTGGAATGTTATTATTATGGAAACTATATTTCCGCTATGCCTATTTTTACCCTGGCCCTTTGCGCTGATATTTCTGGTATGGGGATTTATTTTTCACTTTTTCACGGCAGTGATTATGGGACTAAACTCTTTCTTTTGGGCCTTTATGGCAACCTATCCGGCAATTTATTTTGTTAACCACCAAATTTCATGGCACCTGTTTTAAATACACCGAAAGATATTATCCTGTTTGATGGGGTATGCAATTTCTGTAATAGCTATATCAATTATGTTATTGCATACGATCATCGCAACAAGTTTCATTTTGCGCCTTTACAAAGCAATACTTCAGCCACGTTAAGCGAAATACATAAAACCGATTTTGAAAAGCTGAACAGCATTATTGTAGTCAGGGAAAACGGATTTCTTACCCAATCGAAAGCAGTACTCTATATTCTGAAAAACCTGAATGCATGGTGGTCGCCATTAGTCAATGTGGCCTATCTGATTCCGGACATTTCAAGGAACTGGCTGTACGAAGCCTTAGCTAAGAAACGTTATACCTTATTCGGACGAACAGAAAGCTGCATGCTCCCAACGGAGGAAGTTAGGAGCAGATTTTTAACTTAAAATAAAAAGTGGTGGTTAGCCTTCAATGGCTTTCCAAAGCATATCTTTTAGTTCAAGGATATTCTTTTCTGCTACAGAAGAAATAAAAATAGATGGTATTTTAGGTAAATCCTGTTTCATTTCTGTCATCAGTTCCTCATCCAGCATATCCGATTTGGTTATGGCCAGTACATGGGGCTTTTGCATTAATTCAGGGTTATACGATTCCAGCTCTCGTTTCAGAATTGCATATTCCTCTTTTATCGAACGACTGGTATCGGCCGGCACCATAAAAAGCAACACCGAATTACGTTCAATGTGACGTAAAAAACGGTAGCCTAGGCCTTTACCTTTCGAAGCACCTTCAATAATGCCCGGAATATCGGCCATTACAAATGATTTGCCTCCTCTATAACTTACAATGCCCAAATTGGGTACGATGGTAGTAAAAGGATAATCTGCTATTTCGGGCTTCGCTGCCGAAACTACTGAAAGTAAAGTAGATTTACCTGCATTTGGGAAGCCTACTAAACCAACATCGGCCAAAACTTTCAATTCCAGGATGTTCCAAAGCTCCTGGCCTTGCTCGCCCGGTTGTGCAAAACGCGGTGTTTGCTGTGTTGCACTTTTAAAGTGTGCGTTACCCAATCCTCCACGACCACCAGCCGTTAAAATTTTGGTTTCGCCGTCTTTAGTTATTTCAAAAAGTATCTCTCCTGTTTCTGCATCACGCGCAATAGTGCCAAGGGGTACTTCTAATATTTCGTCTTTGCCTTGTTTACCAAATTTATGCGAACTGCCACCAGCACCACCATCTTCGGCAATAATATGCTTGCGGTATTTAAGGTGTAACAATGTCCAGATATGGATACTTCCTTTAACGATAATGTGACCGCCACGGCCACCATCACCGCCATCAGGACCACCCATAGACGTTAAAATATCACGATGTAAATGTGCCGAACCTGCACCGCCTTTACCAGAACGGCAACAGATTTTTACATAATCTACGAAATTTGAACCCTGTGACATATTATTATTGTTGAAAGTTTTAATGTTTTAACGTTGCAATAACAGTTCCGTTAAAATTAAAGAGTTATAACGTTTTAACATTATAACTCTTCTTATGTTTTTTATACTGCAGCACCGGAAAAATAATCCGGCACTTTGATTTGCTTTGCAGCTATTTATTTTACTTCGATACCGCTGCTGAACTGATCGATCACCTCGCAAAGATTGCTGTAAATCGTTTCAATTTCACCAATACCATTCACCTTACTTAGCTTACCTTGTTCTTCATAGTAAGGCAAAACATGGATGGTTTTATCGAAATATTCTGAAATCCGTTTTTTTAGTTTTTCAGCGTCATCATCCGGCCTGCCGCTTACTTTGTGGCGCTCAGCTATACGCTTGGTCAATTCATCCTGATCAACATCTAAAGCAATAACACCTGCAATTTTGCTTCCTTTACGCTCTAAAAATAAATCAAGCTCTTTTGCTTGTGGAACAGTCCGTGGAAATCCGTCAAATACAAATCCTTTTGCATCAGGATTTTTATCCACCTCTTCTTCAAGCATGGCAATTGTAATTGCATCCGGAACCAATTCTCCATCTGCCAGCAACTGACTTACTTTTTTTCCTAATTCGGTTTCGCCTTTAACGTGTGCTCTAAAAAGATCGCCTGTTGAAACGTGTACCAACTGATATTTTGCAATCAGCTTTTCAGATTGGGTGCCTTTACCCGCCCCGGAGGGCCAAAGAGTACTAAATTAAGCATTCAGGTTGTTTAGGTTGTCTTCAAAATTAAAAAAAGCCTTATTCCTATGGCTCTATCAAAAATAACGTACAGCTTAGTTTAATAATCAATTAAATAATGATGTACATTCGAGGCTGCAAATATATAATTATTAATTTAGATGCCATTTATAATTGACAATTTATTTAAAAAAGAGCTGTTTTAATGACATTTCTCTTATTTCGCAAAGAATCTTGTGCCATATTTATATTTTACAGAATATTCTTTAGCGCTCAACCTCCATCTACCAAATAATCAGTTATACACTTAACTAAAAGTACGATTATAAACCTAGAAATCAGCATTTGCACAGCAACGAATCCATCATTTTTTTATTTTACCCCAGTTCGATTTCAATTGTTGCAGTAATTGTCACCTCATTGGCAGAAAATAGCTGTTATAACCGCCGTTGTTTAGTTTATTAGCTGCATACCTGGAGTTGTACCTCTGCATGGCGATAAAGATTTTGTTTTTTTAATAAGGCTGGATTTTGTTGATGTAACTGATCGACCCATTGCTTAAAATCACTGAACTTTTGGATATTTTCCATCAGTCTATTCATCACTGTTAGGAGATATATTCATTAAGGCGGTGGTACCATAACCACCCGAGCTAAGATAATAATCCTGGCATCTGCTTCAGTTCCACAGCAAGTTTTCCATGATTCTGCCAGAAAAAAAATGCCCACCGATTATCGATGGGCAAACTAATACTAAACAAAAAATGAGCGTTAATACTTTAGTTGAATCGTAATATTCCAGGTTCCAGGTTCGTAAATCGCAAAATCGAACCAATAATTAAAGTATTTTCCGATAGCACTGCTGTTGTTGTACATATCTATTCGTTCAGACCAGACCGGAATTCCATTACCCGTTGGTAAACCACCAATAACCGGTATAGGAACTCCAGGTGTTTCAATCTCCAAACGGTCAGAAAACTCTGTATACTTATCTATTTTCTGAAGACCTAAATTATGCCAATCCTTTAAGTTTGGATTTGCTGCTGTACCATAATCATAACCTAAAAGTGTTTTAGGGTCTATTGGGGTGCCATCCATCTTTAACGTTTTAACAATGAGCTTAGTAGGGCCAGTTGAAGCTGAAGTTTTTTCAATTTTAACATCAAGGCCACTTATTCCATCCACTCCCGAAAAGGCATAAGAATAAGGTCCCGCAGGTGTTGTATTTATTGTTAATGCATTCTTAATGACAAGCTCGCCACCACTATTTTTAACTTTTATATCAAAAATATAACGCCCCTGAGGAAAAATAGTAGCATCCTTTGCTTCGGCATAAATAATAATTTGACCATTGGTTGGATTAATATCTATTGCAGGCCTTTTAATAGGAACCCTGATCTTATTAATTTGATCCAACGAGGTCTCTAAACCAGTAGGTGTACCAGTCCAATAATAGGTATCCACTTTATAATTCATTAACTCGGTAAATTCTTTACCATTTTCATCATGAATAGAGAGGATACTAGCTTCTATTGGTTTAGTGGATTCATCTAAAGCTAAAGCTGCCGACATAATGATTCCCCGTCCGGTAACCACAGTTAAAGTTTTCGTAGTATATGCTATTGCCGGACTAATAAATCCAATCTTTTCGTCCTTCTTACATCCTATAAGTAGTGCTATTCCTATTACAAATAGCAAACAAGAACTCAAATAAATTCTTCTCATAATAATTTTCTATTAATTATCGTTAATTCTAAAATATTTCAGTTTTAACCCCCACCAAAATTCGCACCATCACCTAAAACATGTAAAATGGCATTTGCGGTCACTAAATTATGGGTTTGCATACCGGCTGTATAATTGATAGAATCTTTAAGTTTTATTTTTCGATGCTCATAAATCATATAATCTGCACTAGTTCTCACCGAACTACCTGGATTGGTAATACCACTAACACCGTAAATAATTAAACTATCTGTGTTATAGTCTTTATAAGCCTTATTCTTATCGGAAACAGCGCGGTCTAAAGAAACCTGATCATTCACTAGAATAAATCTCTTCAATAACATAGTTAAAGTGTCTACACCAATTTTACTCAATGGCCTGGGTGCCTGCTTATCGGAAGGTAAGAACCTACGTTGAAACCTCATCACTGCTGAATTCGGACACGCATAAAATGTAATATTAGATTGATTCACAAGTGCTTTCCCATTTGTCAGGTTGATGATTTTAACTAATGAATCGAACATATGATTTTGTCTGCTCGCCAAAAAATCATAGGTGGACATATTTTTTTCAAGATCTGATTGCCTTGATATTCCACCATCATTAAAATAATCTTTCTTTTGGCATGAAGCAATTGCGAAACATAAAATGCCAATAGCAATTATGAATTTCGTTTTTGATATATAATTTTTCATACTAATTTTAAATAAAATTTAACAATTACTGCCAGAAGGTATTTTGGGTGATTACATATCCACTTTGGGATATTATCGTCTGATTGATTGGCAGCAGCCATGCACCTTTCGTATACCAATCTGCCTGAGTTATCTTGGAATAAGCCGCAAGTTTTCTGGTTCTAACGTAGTCAAAAAATGTTTGTCCCTCGCCTAGCAACTCTTTTCTACGCTCAAGCAAAATGGTATCCTGAAGACTGCCTCCACTTGTATATTCCCTTGCCTTTGCTCTTGCCCTTACCTTATTTAACCAGATTATAGCATCTCCAGGTCTATTTACTTGTGTACTTGCTAAAGCCTCTGCCCTTAGCAACATAATATCGGCCAAGCGGGTAATGATAATGTTTGATTCATTGATATTTTGAGAGGAGGTATCACCTTGAACCTGTAAAGTTCTGTACTTGCCTAAGTAAGGACGGGAAGGATCAAAGTTTTTAACCGAATTAGTTAACCACGTAGATTTACGTCCATCTTTTGCATTAGCTGGAAACATTTGTGTTAACAATGCTGGAGGTGGGCATAGCAGAAACTTTTCTGTTCCGCCGCCGCCGTCAGACTGATCGGTGTACCATGGTCTTCCTAAAGTACGATTGTATACTTTATTTTTTTGCACTTCTTTTAATGTAGCATCAAAATTTAATTCAAAAATACCTTCTTGAGATTTTCCGATAAATATTTTTAACAATTGGGAGGTATCGGTAACAAGGCTATACTGTCCATTGTTAATAACACTATCGCAAAGTTTTTCTGCACCAGGATAATCTTGAACCCAAGCCAAAACATGGGCTTTTATTGCCCAAGCTGCACCTTTGGTTGCCCTCACTGCCCGATCTCCAACAGAATATGAGGGTGCCAGATTGGCAATTGCTACATCTAAATCCTTTTTTATCTGATCAAAAACCTGCGTCTGTGGCATCCTTGCAATATTATCAATATTCACCGCGCTAAGGTTAACTGGAACATCTCCCCAAAGGCGAGTAAGATAAAAATAGCTCAATCCTCTTAAAAAGCATGCCTCACCCAAACTCCGGCGTCTAGCAGTCTCATCATAATTTTGAATTGTAGGTATCTTCTCCAACACTAGATTACATTGTGCGATAACTCTATAAAATCCGCTCCAATCTCCACCACCATTATTTAATAGCGGTGCAATGGTATTGGTCGCAATTAAAGTTTCCGGCCTGGTGTTGCTAGACTGACTATAGCTTTCGAATGTATTTGCGCGCACATCACTAAATAAAAACACTTTATCTGGCACCACTACGCGTAAAAACGAATACGCAGCAGCAATAGCTTTATCCACATCGGCCGCGGTTTGAATTGCGTTATCAGCCGTAGGCACTTGCACCACATCGGGATTGAGTACTTTTTGACACGAAAAGAGAAGTAAACCGCATATTAAAAATAGGCTTGCTATTTTAGTTAATTTATTTTTTTTCATGAGATTAAAATTCAAAATTGAAACCTAAATTAAATTTCTTTGGCACAGGGTATCCATTACCAATATCGTAGCCAAAATTATCTACGTTTTCTGGGTCAACGCCAGAATACTTTGTTATAAGGAAAACGTTCTCCAATCCACCAAAAACACGTAATCTTCTAATTTTAGCTTTTTGCAAAAACTTAGGTGAAAAATCGTATCCAAATGTTACATTGCTCAACCTTACAAAGCTTCCATCCTCTAAAAACAACGAGGTATTGGTTTCATAATTACCAATAAAATCATAGCTTGAGAATAGATAATAACGCCAAGGGTTTAACACGGGGTATTTCGCATTGGTATGAGTTGGGGTCCATACATCTAAATTGGAAACATCTAGCAAATTGCGTTGCCCCCGGGATAATTTACATTATTACTGGCTGTCCAGCTTACCGACTGAATTCGATCTGCCAGCACTTTATTATATACTTTGTTCCCTATTGAGTAATTTAACAGGAAGCTAAATTGAAATGATGAGTTATTTTTTAGACGAAAAGAAATCGTATTTGAAAAACTTCCGGTAACCTTGGGATTAGGGTCTCCCATGTAAACCCGATCACTATTTCCAGACCCATCAATTCTGCCATCTCCATCTACATCAAGCAAATATATATCTCCTGCATGATAGGGATCCTGAGATGCAAAAGGACCTACTGGCCGCAATTTAGCACCTGTATAAGGATTAATTGGCACAGACGCCTCATCAGGAAAGACACCAAGATATTTCAATAGATAAAAACCATTTAATGGCTTACCAATTTGTAAATATGGCTGCCCAATGGCATAACCTGATCTGGAAATACTTCTTCCAAAATCTGGAAGTTTGGTTAATTGATTTTTATTTGTTGTGGCGATTAATGTCATGCTGTATTGCAACCTCTTCGCAGGTGCTGTCAAATAGCCTGTAATGCCAGCTTCAAAACCTGTATTCAATACCGCCCCGCTATTAACACTCTTTTGAGTATATCCACTTGTGCTATTTAAAGGAGTTGTAAACAAGAATCCGTCTTTTGCTTTATGATAATAATCAAAAGTTGCAGTTAACCTGCTATTAAAAAACTCCAAATCTAAACCTACACCGTAGTCTTTTGAGGTTTGCCAAGTTAAATCAGGAATTTGCAAACCATTTGCCCCTGAATAATTTGGTGCCAATATTGGCGATCCATTATAGGTTCCGAGAGCACCGCTACCCGCCCCGGTGTTATATGCACCTAAAGCCAAGTAGTTATCCTGATATTGCTGTCCTGCAGTTCCAATACTAGCTCTTAACTTACCGAAGTTAAACCAGCTACCCACATGATTTGCAAAGAAATTTTCTTTGGTAAAAACCCATGCTGCAGAGGCCGACAGAAAAGACCCCCACTGTTTATCTTTACCAAATTTGGATGAACCATCTCTCCTAATTACTCCCTGAAAAATATATTTCTTTTTAAAATCGTAAGAGAGCCTTGAGTAATAAGATAATAGTCCGTAAGTGATATTATTTGTCTGTAAAGTAATATCTGATTGGGAATAACCTTGAATAACTTGCTGAGCATCGTTTGGTCCATTCACCCCAGCACCAAAAATATTATCGTTAGTGTTTGTGTTAATTGTATTACCAACCAAGAAATCAAAGGTATGTGCATTTGCAAAAGTATGGTGTAATCTGATATTGGTTTCACTTAACAAATCCAGGGTTTCCTGCGAATAATATGAGGCTGATGCTTTACCGTTTAAATTTGCTGCCGAAGGGTTGAAATTTCTTGTACGATAGAACTGATAGCGAGCTGAACCTCTGGAAGATACATTAAGATAATCAGTTACATCGAAACTTCCTTCTAACTGCGCTGAGAGATTTCTGGTTAGATCAATATTCACACCTTTGTTGTAAGACTGTAAAAACGCATCATAGTAACCTGAATTAGGTCCAGGAGCAAATGAAGAAGAAAAGTTATTCCCAACTACTGCAGCATTGAATGTATCTCCACGACGCTGACCTGCATCCTGCTGATTAACATTTACCCTACCTGTAAAAGTTAGTTTTTTGGTTGGGTTGAAAATGCCTTGATATGTTAATGAATAACGTTTGTAACCAGAATTTAACACAACACCTTTTTCATTATAATAATCCGCACCTAAACGGTAACTGGCATTTTCGGTTGCGCCACTAATGCCAAGGTTAATGTTATACAATGTTGCATTTCTAAAATAGAGCTCTTGCCAGTTGGTAGAATTGTTGTAGAAGCTGTTTAAACTGTCTGTTAATTCAATTGGTGGGCTGGAAGTTCCACCACCTACTTTCGAACTTTGATAGGAATTAAATAAGTATAATTTAAAATTTCGCTCTGCTGCTCCGCCATACGTAGCTCTAAGCTGAGGCGGTGTGCTACCCCCAAATTGTGTGTTTAAAGTTACAACAGGCTTACCTGCCTTTCCACGTTTTGTGGTGATGATAATTACTCCATTTGCCCCCCTTGAACCATAGATTGCTGTTGCAGCCGCATCTTTTAATACATCTACGCTCTCAACATCAAACGGGTTTAACCCCCTAAAACACTTGAAATAGCTTGTCTGGGATTTGAAGGATTGAAAGAATCCTGATCTAATGGTACCCCATCAATAATAAATAAGGGTGTACTTACTACATTTGAATTCGCTGAACTAGAAAAATCTGACAATCCCCTTATAGAGATATTGCTTCGTCCACCCGGTTGACCGGAATTGTTTTGAACGATTAATCCTGGAGCAAGACCTTGCAGTAAGCTTTCGATAGAACCACTTGGTCTGTTTTGTAATTTTTCTCCATCAACGTGACTAATAGAACTTGGATTATTGTGCTTATCTTGTTTGCCATAACCAATAACAACCACATCAGTCAGATCTGATTCGTCCCCTTCCAGAACAATTTTTAAATTTTGTGACCCTTTTACAGATACTTCTTTTCTTTTATAGCCAATGTAAGTTAAAATCAGTACGTCACCGTCTTCAGCATCTATGCTGAATTCTCCATTTGAATCGCTAATTTTCGTTGTATTTTTGTCCTTTACTCTAACTGTTACCCCAGGTAAAGGTAAGCCCTTAATATCAACGACTCTTCCTTTGATAAGTTTGAACTGAATGCCACCCAATGGAGATTCCTCTTCACGTTTTCTTACAACTATGGTGTTCTGATTAACCACGAATGTTAGCGGCTGGCCCTCAAAGCACTTTTCCAGTACAGAAATTAAAGGTTCATTTGTTACAGTAAGTGAAACTGGCTTGGTTTGTTTTATTAGCCGCGGACTATATAAAAATGTATATCCACTTTGCTTTTTAATTTTAATTAAAAGCTGCTCTACTGAGGCATTTTTTTCAGCTAATGTGATATTTTGGGCAAATCCATTTGCACTGACCTGTAAAAATGCAGCAATCATTATCACAACGGTCAATTTTACGCGCATGATGATCTGTTTTTTATTATACAGCCGACTATTTTCATAGCGCGGCCAGCAATGAATATTTTTATTCATACTTTTGTTTAGTTTGGATTGATAATAAATGTTCTTAGAAAATTCATTTGGTTTAGGTCCAGACAAAATCGACCGCGGAGGTGGTTGCGACATCTCCCGGTTTTTTATCCAGATAACCTTTAAGTGGTGCGTTGTTATCTCTTCATATGATTTAGTTTAGTTTGTTGATTTGATTATTTATTTAGTTTTCATAGGAAGATATCAATTCGCAAATACGGTGAGCTTTCGCCCATCTAGTTTAAAATGCACCAGACCAGTTAATTCCAGTGTTTTAATAATTTCAGAAACATTTTTATAGCGTGTTACTGAACCCGCAAAATCTATATTACTAATGTTATTCTCATAAATCACTTCCAGATCATACCAACGCGCTATTTTACGCATTACCGTTTCGGCACTTTCATCATTAAAAACAAAAAAGCCGTCTTTCCAAGCTGCAACCTCATTCACATCGACATTTTTAACCTTTAAAGTATATTCATTAAACTGTGATTGCTGTCCGGGAAGTAAAACAACCGTTCTTTTATTAATTAATGAGCGAACCCTTACACTTCCCTCCAATAAGGAGGTCTTCGTAAGAGCTTCCTCTTCATAGCTATTGATATTAAAATGCGTACCCAGAACTTCAACAATCTGTCCTCTGGTTTGTACCCTAAATGGTTTCTCAGTATCCCTAGCCACCTCAAAATAACCTTCACCGATTAGTTCTACCCTTCTTTCACCACTATCAAAATTCACTGGGTATCTTAACGAAGATCCTGCATTTAGCCACACACTTGTTCCATCAGGAAGATTTACCCGATACTGCCCTCCTAAAGGCGTCTGTATAGTATTATACAGCCCGGGCTTATTCAGTTCGCTACTACCCACCATATTGTAAACCAACTGGCCATCCTGTTTCTTAATAATTTTAATCCCTTCTTGATTGGCAACAACCCCTCCAGTATGTACATCATTGAGGTTTACTTTTGTTCCATCACTAAGTATTAATATCGCCTTATTTCCCCCAGGTTTAATATCATTTAAAACCAGACTCCGCCTTACCTGCTTATCAAATGGCCTATTGCTACTGGTGTAATAGTAAAATAAACCTGCCGACAAAATCAAAAATAAAGAAGCAGCAATTGCCCATGCCATCTTAAAACTCTTCTTATAAGACTTTGGTTCTTTTATTGGAAATGGGATTACAGGCCTTTCAATATGATTTAAACCATCCTCGATTCTTGAAATTAATCCAGCATCTACAACTGAATGATCATTTCTTTGTTCCAGCATTTCCTCCCACCAATACAAAACTATAAGTAATTCAGATCTATCGGCGCGATCAAGCAACTCCGCTAAAGCATCTTGCTGTTGCTTTGTAAAGTTCCCTGATAAGCTTAACTCTAATAACTGCTTTACTTCCTCCAAATTCATGATTATAATCCGATTTAATAGTAAGACAGGAAGAGCTGGGGATTGGACACCCCTGGACAAAAAAATTAATGTAAAATTTTGGTAGTAATACAAACAGCAATAAATGCAGTGAGATCTGCATGAATTTTAAGGTACTCTTTTAAATATTTTGTAGCGGCATACAGTTGCTTTTTAACCATTGATTTGGAAATGTTCAATCTTGCCGCAATTTCATCCTGGGAAAGTTCTTCCCGAATACTCATTTCAAAGACATGTTTGCGCTTGGGTGGAAGTGCATTTATAGCGCGTTGAATAATTTCGTTATATTGAGCATAAATGAAATTGTCATCAGTATTATTTGCGACGAGATCGCGGTGATGAAAAATATAATCAATAGCTTTTTGTCTAACCTTGCTATGCTCGTGCACATTAACCAATTTGTTCCTGGCCATGGTGTACAAATAGCTATTGAAAGATTTTATTGTTGACAAATCTTCCTTCCTTTCCCATATTTTCATAAACATATCGTGAAGAATCTCTTCAGTATCCTCTTTTGAATAATGAACAAATGGGCAAACATATTGATACAATTTTGGAAGATAAAAAACATAGAGCTTTGTAAAAGCAATGCGACAGCCAAAAGAAGCTTCCTGCAGCAACAAATTTTCCCCTACCAGTGCGTTTACACCCTTGCCTTTCATTCTAAGCTTTATATTTTATTTGTTTACACAATCAAACATAATAATTTAATGTAACATTAATATAGCTGATCCCATAAAATATATTTATATCAGGATTGAATCAAGAATATTGGTTTCTTCTGAAAACGTGTTTGATAATAACTTGTAGAAATATGGGATACTACCTCCAAATGAGCGTATTCGTTTATCTTTTGGATATGGTCTAGGAAGCACAAAACATAAAGGAGAGTTCTTAAAAGACATATCTGCGATGGCCAACGGACAGGCAGATGAGGACAAATACATCATCATTGGCATCGCTGAGAGTGGCGGGACCGCCGAAAACTTTATTGCCATTGACGAACTAATCAGTGAAGCAGATTATCAGCAGTTTCTCAATAGCTACATCGAGCCAAACATCAATTTCAATATCGTTCGTTTTCGTACCAGAATCATCAGCTTACCTATTTCACGATATATGGTAACACGGAACGACCTTATCTCTTCAAAAAAGATTTTTTCATGGCTCAAAGTGAAAAATCATTCGGCTTTAGGACTGGTGATGGATACATTCGTCTGGGAAGCAGCACAAAAAAATGGAAAGGAAAGATTTCGAACGCATCTATAAATCTCGGCTTGATTCACCCGACAAGAAAGATTTCATAGCAATCGAAACCTATATTGGATAAACCAATTGAATTAACCCCATGCCACCAATTTTTAAATGCAATATAATGAGTTATAAAACATCATGTTAATGATTATTCGTTTTTGGTGAGATGGGGCCAATGCTTTCTGGTTTTTCCAATTATTTAACTTTAAATGAAAATAAACCCGAATCGGAAGTATTTCCTCTATTGTCTTTTGTAATTACTTTCCAGTAATAAACGGTATTAATGGATACTGAAATATCTTTTAAAACGGTATCGGTTAAATCGGCTTTTAAAAGTATCGGCGAAGTACTTTTACCTAAATAAATGCTATAATTCAAAATATCATTGTCGGGATCACTTCCTTTCCATAATAAAGATAGCTTACCGTCAACGGCATTTACTGTTTCACCAAAGCTAGGAGATAAAAGGTCTGCAGGATATGGGGCATATGAGCTGATTCCTACACCTGCGTTAAAAAATTTCCAGACATCGCTTTTGGTGGTCTGGGGATTTTTATCAGATTTTGAATCAACAGACCAAGAATAAGGAGTATTTCTCTGCAATTTTACATCAAACCTCAAATTTTGGGTAAAATAGCTGTTTACCGAGCCCGATTCTAAATTCTTAACCACAAGTTCATATCCATCTGCATTTGCAGCAGCAACCCATTCGAATGTAACAACACTCTGGCTATCAGAAATAATTACACCTGAAGTACATAACTCATTCTGAGCCGGTTTAAACAACATTGTCTTAGCTGCTGCAGGTTCCTCTACTATTGGCTCTTTATCTTTTCCACAACCGATAATGACCGTTACAAAAAGTATCATGATGATTTTCTTCATCTATTTTTTAATTACTTTAGTTACTATTGTATTTTTTGCTGTTGCTACCTTTAATATATAAACGCCGGCTGCTATATTCTGAAGATTAAGTGCAATATTTTCACCTATCTGATACAGATGCTGGTATACCAGTATTCCGGCCATACTGTAGAGTTTAACATTCACAGTTGGCGAACCATCATTTGCTACGGCCACATTTAGTACATTATCGAATGGGTTGGGGAAGATTTTAACACCATCACTAATATTAAAGGTTCTATTAAGGGTACCTTGACATGCAATATCGGAACTCAATGACAAGTTATTTATTCCGGGAGATAAGGCTAAAGTCAGCTGTCCATCCGAGGTATATTTTTTACCATTTAAATCTACCTGATAGCTTTTTGCCCCGGTAGAGACTAAATCGAGAGTAAAATTTTGCAGATTCACCGTTGCAAAAAGGGCCAGATCTTTAGGTTCAGTTATAATTATATCAAAACATTGTTGATAACCCGGCTCTTCATTTATACTAATACATATACTGTAGGCCCCAGCAGTGAGGTTATTTATATTTAAAAGATCGGTAAAATTATACTGGGTGGTATTTGCACCCGCCTTAACTGTGGCAACATAATTTAATTTTTTTTCTGCCGAAATCTGAATCGATCCATTTGAATTCCCTTTACAGGTAACCGCCGTGGATGAGATCTTAAAATTGCTGGAAGGCAGCATAAAAACAGCCTCTACTTTAATGGCATTTGAAAATGCTTTAAAGGCACCTATTTTTACCAATACCTGATAATTACCCGAAACAGCAGCACTGTAACTGCTTTCGGTAGCACCTTGGATCAGATTACCATCACGGTACCATTCATATGTATATCCTACGCCGGTACTTGAAGTTAAAGTTACATTTCCGCCCCTTATAAAAGTTGTATTTCCGCTGGCTGTTAAAACCGGCGTTGGTACAAAAGTAAAGCCTTCTAAAATTGCGGTACCCCCTATAGTACCAACTGTAACATTGCCCGAGTTTCCTTCACCTATTACCGCTGTAATTTTTGTGGATGAATTTACCACATAAGATGCCGCTTTAATGTTTCCAAAGCTTACATCACTTGCCGATAAAAAGCCTCCACCGGTAATCTCGATAGTAGCCCCCGATGTTGCAATTTTTGGGGTAAAAGAAGTAATTACAGGCATTGGCGCCACAACTTTAAATTTTATGCTGTTGCTTTCCAGTTTAAGGTTACCGCATAATGGCACATTACTGAGCTGGCATAAAACCACATCGTCATTTTTCAAACCCGCATCAGTGTAAATATTCGAGTTCGTTCCAACAACATTACCATTTTTTAACCATTGATAAACCGGGGTGATATTGCCGGCATTAGCTACGGTTGCGGTGATGATAACGGCATCGCCAATCATGATATTCGAATTGGGCTTGGCACTGATAACAACTGTTGTTGATACTGAACTGGATACCGTAAGTGGATTATTGACCACTATAGCGCTATAATAATCTTCATCACCCGATTGGGATGCAGAAATTATGGTTTGCCCAGCCTTCTTTAAGTGTATTTTATTGCCATCAACAATGGTTGCCACTGTGGTATCACTACTGAGTAGGGTAACCTTCAATCCTGATGTTGCCTTTACATTCACGTCAAAATCCGTATCACAGATTGTTTTCTGACTGAGGGTAGGGAATAAGATACTCTGATATTCTTTTTTCACCTCGGCAGGGTTAAAGGCCCAAAAATCAACCTGCGGACTAAGCTTCCCGCCTCCTCCTAAATAGCCCAGGTTGTTTATCGAAGTGCCAGCGGCATTGGTACGATCGCCCCCACTGTAATCGGGCATTCTTTTCCAACGATCGGTAACTGGGTTATATTCATAAAAATCTTTTCCGATAATCTGGATGCCACGTCCGGTTCCAATGTATCCTTTACCTGCAATAGAAAATCCAGCTGCCCCTGATCTTGCCCCGCCCTTAAAATCGGCCTTTTGTGTCCATTTATCTGTTGCTGGATCATACTCCCAAAAATCGTTCTTATAGGAGGTACCATCCCAACCAGTACCCACATAACCTTTATTCCCAATCGTAAAAGCAACAGCCTCGTACCTGCTCACCCCCGGAAAATCGGCTTTCCTTGTCCAGCTTTTCTTCTCAGAATCAAATTCGTATAATTCGTTACTGAACTGAAGATTGGTCATATACCCTAAGCCAACATAAGCTTTACCACCTATACTAAAAGCAATTGCACCTTGCCTCCCCAATCCGGGAAAATCATAAGAAATGGTAAGCCTATTGGTTTGCGGCGAATAAACCCTAAAATCCATTAACCTATATGGTCGTGCATAATTCTCAAAACCGGTTCCTACGTAGGCTAATCCATTTACACCAAAGCCAACACCGTACTCACGGTTGCCGGTACTAGACAATTCAGCAAGAATCTTCCATACATTGGTTTTTGGATTGTACTCGTATAAATTCGGGCTCTGGCTGCCACCATTACTTGCATAAATCTTATCCTCCAACGTAAAGGCCACCCCACCGTTACCAATCGGCGATGTAGCTTTCGCCACCCACGCACTATCGGGAATATCATTCGGATAAATGATCAATTTCTGACTAACCGGTTCGGCAGCGAAAAAGTTTGCATTTCCAGGTTGACTTGCCTTAATGATTAATTCACCAGCCTTTTTGATCTGTACCTGACCACCAATGATGGTAGCCAACGATGGGTCATTAACGGAGTAGGTAATGGGTAGTTTAGAAGTGGAACTGGCCTGAAGTGAAAAACCCAGGTTCTTATATTGTGCTGCAGCTATTGGTCCAAAAGTAATAACCTGTGCCGATTTAATAATTGTTAGCGGTGCTGAAACAGTGCTGGCAGCTAAATAATTCTCGTTTCCGGTCTGCAAAGAGGTAATGGTTACGGTACCCGTTCCTAAAATACTGAGTTTGCCATCCACAATCTTAACGATACTGGTATCACTACTGCTGTAGTTAACCTTTAAACCGGATGAGCTTGACGATCCGGGGTCGAAATCTATATCTAAAAACTGTTTAATGGGCAATGCAGGCATTGTGATCTGCTGTGGACTTTTATTGATCACCAATTGCTGCATTACCGGAGCAGAAGTAAGGTAATTGGCGTTGGTTTGGTAAGCAATTATCCCTACTATCCCAGCCTTTTTGATGTGTATTTTGCCATTTAAAATTACCGCAATGGTTGTATCATTACTCTTATATCCGATAGTGCCCCCATTACTGATTGTTGCCGCTGGAGAAAAGTCGGCATCTCCATAAACCTTCTCAGGCAGCGCATTAAACGTAATGTACTTTGGGACATTAACGGTTTTGGGATCGAATTCCCATGTTTCTTTTGCGTTGGTAGTAACGTTAAACGAATCAGACCCACCAATTACATAAGCTTTATTATCAGCCGCCACAAACATCATATAAGTTTCCGTTATTTTTGAATTTTCCGGACGGCTAATAAAAGTATCAGAAAGTGGATCGTATTCCAATACGGTAATACATGGATAATAGGAAACCTCGGCGGTATTAGAAAAAAAATAACCTTTATTATTCAAACTTGTTCCACCCACAATAGAAGAACTTCCCCTGTAAAACTTTTGATCATTTTGGTTTTTAATGTCCAGTTTCCGATGCCATTGATCTGTAAGGGCATCATACATATAAAAGGCATCAAAGCCTGTTTTATAGTCGTAAGTACCAACATAACCATTGTTGCCGATGCTAAACGCACCTGGTACATAGCCTGTGTTTACAAAATCCGCTTTCTTTTCCCAGCTATCCGTTTCGGGCGTATAGGCCCACATATCGTTCTCGCCATAAAACTTGATGGAATTACCGCAACCGATATAACCCTTGCCATTGATTACGAAACTAAAGGCAAATTCACGTGCCACACCTTCAAGATCTTTTTTTTGTACCCAGGTGTTTTGGTCTGCATCGTACTGCCAAACATCTTTCAAATTGGTTCCCCCATAAAACCTACCGCCTCCGGCCACAACATATCCTTTGTTTTTGATGGTAAAAGCTGATGCTCCCCAACGGGCTTTACCCGGCAGATCGGCCTTTTGTGCCCAGGTATCGCTTACCGGATCATACTCCCAATTGTCTTTAAGAAGCACATCATTTTTGGTTTTGCCACCAACCATGTAAATTTTCTTTCCAATTGAAAAAACAGCAGCGTTAGACCTTACCAGGCCACCGTGCTCGGCCCTTTTAGTCCACGATTTGGTTACAGTAAAAGATTGTGTCACATCAACTGCCGGTTCATAATTTTCATTACCGGCCTGACTAGCGGTAATAAGCGTAGATCCTACCGAATTATAGTATAAATAACCATCAATAACGCTGAAATACGAACCTGCATCGAGGGTAAGTTTATACGTAATGGTAAGCTTGGATGAGCTTTTGGCCTTCAAGGCAACATGTGATGAATCTAAGGTACCCACACCAGGTGCAGGAAAATCGATTACTTGTTTCGCCTTATTGATAATCAACACCCTGGTTATGGAGGCTCCACTGTCGTCAGTAGCCTTGATATTAACCGTTCCGGCACCAACTATATGGACTTTATTATTAACAATTGTGGCAAAGGCACTATTGTCGCTACTATAGGTAATCGAACCGAAAGAACTAGAAGCTCCGGGATTAAAATCGGCATTGCCAAACGTTTTCGCGGGGATTAAGGGAAAATCGATATTCCCTTTTGCATAAACATTTTCTGCAATACTTAATAAGAAAATAAACAGTAAAAATATTTTTAAAGCTTTAACCGGTAAGGTAAACATAAGTGCATTAATTTATAGGACATTGGCTTTTTCCAATTCTTCTGAGGTAACTTTTGGAGGCATTACCCCTTCTTTAAGTTTTCTAACCACGATTTCGGCAATTTTTTTACTACTTGCTTTAGTTTTGAATCCCAAACTACCGGGTAATCCGGGAATGTTACGTTGTAATATTACTTTCTTACTATCAATATAGATTTCATAACCCCATGTATTTTGGATCGAGGGAATTATTTTATAAGAAATTGTTGAATGAGACTTTTTTTTACTCTCTTGTTGTCGGTAAGTCCATGAAAGATGGATTAATCCAGCACCAAGAATCAGCAACAACAGGGGTTTTGGGGTAAAATTGTTAAAAAGAATGGAGAGCATACCAATAATTTCAGTCTCTAAATATAGACAAAAGATTTGAGATCGGCATACCTTAAAAATATAGTTCCCATTTCTACCGTTCTTAAAATACTTTCAGCGCTCTACTACAAATTAGCATAAAAAGAATATCGATTAAGATAATGAAACAAAAAAAATCCTCTTAAAAAGCTTAATCAATGAACTATATTGATGAATATGTTTGTATTGTTCTACAGGAATATACCAAAATTCAGCTTTTCAATTAGTCTCCACCTATTAGGAATTTTAGCTATTTTCATTAAATTTTTATCTACTTCACAAGTGTTAAAGTTGCTGGTTCGACTCCTCTTACCTTCCCATAACTCGAACCTTTTTTAGAGTTTCAACCAAAAAAAATAAAATAAACCACTATATACCAACATTTTAAACACAAAAACCTACAAGACACCCTAAAAAACCAAAATCTTAGGCCTGAAAAATCTGTCAATAGGATAAAATTACAACAATCTGGTTATCAGACATGTAAACAAAAAAAGGGAATCTCATTACTGAAATTCCCTCTTTCCATAGTGCACTTGTAGGGATTCGAACCCCAAACCTTCTCATCCGTAGTGAGATGCTCTATCCAATTGAGCTACAAATGCGTTTCCGTATCGTTAACGGACTGCAAAGGTATAACTTGACATTTTAATTTCCAACTATTTTTTCAAAAAAATCTCAAATTTTTCTTTACAAATTATGCTTTACACACTTAAAACATCATTAATTGCCTTAAAATCAGGCAGCTCATGTGCATCTTCCAAAACTTCTGCATATGCAATTTTTCCTTCTTCATCCACAACAAAAGCTGCTCTTTTTGAAACACCTTTCAAATTGAACACAAATTCATTGTAAAAAGCACCATAAGTTGCCGATACTTCTTTATTAAAATCAGACAGCAACGGAAACTGGTAACTTTGCACTTCTTTAAACTTCGCCAAAGAAAATGGTGAATCAACAGAAATACCGATTACCTGTGCATTTATTCCTTCATAGTAGCTAAAGTTATCTCTCATGGTGCATAGCTGCTCGGTGCATGTTCCGGTAAAAGCCATTGGAAAAAAATGGATAATTACTTTTTTACCTTTAAACGCAGTTAAAGAAATTTCTGCTAATTCAGAACTATATAATTTAAAATCCGGGGCGATATCGCCAATTTGTAATGACATACTTTTATTTTATGGTTATTTGTTTACTATTTAAAATTGATAATTGTTAACATAAGCTACAAAGCTGTTCGTCTCAACCCCTACTAATCAATACTTACTACTTAATTCTTACTTGATACTTACTTCTTGATACTTACTTCTTGATACTCCCCCTCATTACCCTCTGCCTCGATCCATCTGCTCTTTTAAAACCGAAAGGCCTTCTTCAAAACTATGCGGGTTATATCCTAAATCATTTATCGCCTTATCCAGTACAAAACCTGTTCGCACCGGGCGTTTAGCTGCTTGATTTAAACTTGCTGAACTAATTTCCTGAAGAAAAGATTTATCGAGCGACCAATAATCGGCAACTTTTCGCACTAAATCTGCAATACTCATGTAATCTTTACCCGAAATATGATAAATCCCCTGCGCACTTTTCTCCACGGCTAAAATACAGGCTTCGGCTAAATCTTCAGCAAGGGTTGGCATGCGCCACTGATCATTCACCACATTAATCGGCGATGCCTTTTCTAACGCTCCCTTTGCCCAGAGCACAATATTACTTCTACTCATGTCGCTGCTAATACCATAAACCAAAATCGTCCTGATAATAGCCCAATGCGCTTTCGAGTATTTCAGTAAATCTTCGGCTAATACTTTCGATTCTCCATAATAACTTACCGGGTTTACGGCATCCTCTTCTTTATAGGGTCCGTGGGCACCATCAAATACAAAATCAGTACTTAGATGAACAAGTTGGATATTTTTTTCTTCACATATAGATAACAAGGCTTGAACAGCATCTACATTAAGTTGGTGGCAAAGTTCCTTATTGGCCTCGCAGGTATCAACATTAGTCATAGCTGCCGTATGAATAATCGCATCTGGCTTATATTTTTCGATAACCTGCCTAACCTGCTCCGGATTGAGAATATCCATTTCGGCATATTCGTATCCATCTATAATAGGATAACGGTTTATTCCTTTCGAACTTGCTATCAATTTTACCCTGCCTTCAGCAAGAATTTTTTCGGTTATTTTCTGCCCTAAAAGGCCATTACTACCCGTTGTTAAAATGGTTTTCATCCTTACTATTTATGCCTCGAAATTATCTATAAAAATACTGTTAAAAAATTTTATAATATATATTTAAAATTCAGCAAGAATAACTTAACTTTGCCAACCGAATTGGAGCCCTTACAAACAGCTTTAATTCATTGACTGTAATAAATTTACTCACAACAGATATGCCTAACTTAGGAAAAATAGCACAAATTATCGGCCCAGTGGTTGACGTTAGCTTTGCTGATGATGCCCATCTACCTAAAATTTTTGATGCGTTAGAGATAACGAAAGAAAATGGACAAAAAATTGTTTTAGAAGTTCAACAGCACTTAGGTGAAGACCGTGTACGTGCAATCTCAATGGACTCTACTGACGGTTTAGTTCGCGGTATGAAAGTAGTTGATACTGGCGCTGCGATTAAAATGCCAGTTGGCGACCAAATTAAAGGTCGTTTATTTAATGTAGTTGGTGAAGCGATTGACGGTATCAACGCAGTTGATAAAACCGATGGTCGTCCTATCCACGCAACTCCTCCTAAGTTCGAAGATTTATCTACCGAAACTGAAGTACTTTTTACAGGTATTAAAGTAATCGATTTATTAGAGCCTTATGCAAAAGGTGGTAAAATTGGTTTGTTCGGTGGTGCTGGTGTAGGTAAAACGGTATTAATCATGGAATTGGTAAACAACATCGCTAAAGCTTATGCTGGCTTGTCAGTATTCGCAGGTGTTGGTGAGCGTACCCGTGAAGGTAACGATTTACTTCGTGAGTTTATCGAGTCAGGTGTAATTAACTATGGTGATGATTTCTTACACTCAATGGAAAAAGGTGGCTGGGATCTAAACGCAGTTGATACTGAAAAATTAAAAGAGTCAAAAGCAACATTGGTTTTCGGTCAAATGAACGAGCCTCCTGGTGCACGTGCACGTGTTGCCTTATCAGGATTAACCGTTGCTGAATATTTCCGTGATGGTGATGGCGAAGGCGCTGGAAAGGATATCCTTTTCTTCGTTGATAACATCTTCCGTTTTACTCAGGCAGGTTCTGAGGTATCGGCCCTTCTAGGTCGTATGCCATCTGCTGTAGGTTACCAACCAACATTGGCAACTGAGATGGGTTTAATGCAGGAGCGTATTACTTCAACCAAACGCGGTTCAATTACATCAGTACAAGCGGTATATGTACCTGCAGATGATTTAACTGACCCTGCACCGGCAACAACTTTTGCCCACTTAGATGCAACTACAGTACTTTCACGTAAAATTGCCGAGTTAGGTATTTACCCAGCGGTAGATCCATTGGATTCTACTTCACGTATCCTTTCTCCAGCTGTTTTAGGCGATGAGCACTACAATACTGCACAACGCGTTAAAGAAACTTTACAACGTTATAAAGAATTACAAGATATCATCGCAATCTTAGGTATGGATGAATTATCTGAAGAAGATAAATTAGTAGTGTCAAGAGCGCGTCGTGTTCAACGTTTCTTATCTCAACCTTTCCACGTAGCAGAGCAATTTACAGGCTTAAAAGGTGTATTGGTTGACATTAAAGATACCATCAAAGGTTTCAACATGATTATGGATGGTGAAGTTGATGAATATCCTGAAGCTGCATTTAACCTTGTAGGTAGCATTGAAGATGCAATCGAAAAAGGTAAAAAATTATTAGCAGAAGCGAACTAAGACAAGAGACATCAGATGTGAGAGGTGGGAAGAGATACAAATCTCGAATCTCAAATCTCATATCTCAAATCTAAAAACATGAATTTAGAAATATTAACTCCCGATAAAAAAGTTTACGAAGGTGAAGTAACAGCAGTTACAGTTCCGGGTACTTTAGGTTCTTTCCAGATTTTAAAAGACCACGCCCCTATCATCTCAACTTTGGAAGATGGAGAAGTTATTATAAAAGCAAACAAAGCAGATGAGCAACGCTTTTTTATTAAAGGTGGTGTAGTTGAAGCCATTCACAATAAAATTGTTGTTTTGGCAGAGGGTATTGCTTAAAACAAATTATAATGCAATTCCTGATTTCAGGATAAGCTTTAATAAGAAAAGCCTTTTCGATAAATTTC
Organism: Pedobacter sp. HDW13; assembly: GCF_011303555.1. Taxonomy (NCBI): domain Bacteria; kingdom Pseudomonadati; phylum Bacteroidota; class Sphingobacteriia; order Sphingobacteriales; family Sphingobacteriaceae; genus Pedobacter; species Pedobacter sp. HDW13. The sequence continues at coordinate 1,145,746 of NZ_CP049868.1, forward strand.
GGAAAGGCTTTTTTCGTTTCAAATCATTGTTACCTGCTTTAATTTTAAAATACCAGCAACCTAAGCGCTGATTTTATCGTATCTTCTACTACTTAAGATACACGAATATGCCCCTGGTTAAAAGAATCCTGTTTTTTTTCTTATTCCTCTTTATGATAGATAAGGCTGGAGCTAAAGAATTCAGTTCTATAGCGGCCTATCTAAAAATATTCCCCGAAACTTTACCCAACGGAAAAGATGGCAACTGGCTTAAATCCGATCGCATAAAAAATACATCGGCATGGAACAACGCCAATAAAGTTAACATTCAGCTCAATAATGGTTTTAAAGAATACGCTGATATAGCCGAACGTTCTGCCTTCTATACCTGGTTTCAGCACCAAACAGATTCGCTGGGTTTTGAAACCAAATGGAGCTATGCGGCAGCCATTACCACCAAAAAACTCGAGAAACTTTTAACCTCACCTGCAAAGCTCACCGGAATCAGCAATTCTGAAATATGTACTTTTGTAACCGAAGGCAGTCGGATTATATTCGACGATATCTGGCATGACCTAAGATTGCTCTACATATCAAAACCGATGAGTGGGAAAGTAGCCGAAACATGGGATGCGGATTTATTATTGAAAGAACAAAACCTAATCGAACCTTACTACCAAAAGTTAAGCTTACCGACCATAAAAAAACTGGAAAAACTACTGCGCAAAGAAAATTTCTTTTCGCGCTTAATGCCAGGTTATGAGTTTGAAGGCCATTTGTTAAACCTCCGCGACAGATGGTACTATGGTATGAAAATGATGCACTATCAAAACCCGAAATTTCCTTAACAACCATATTGATTTTAATCCATTTTTCGCCCACAATTTTTCAAGTTTTAATAGCCTTTTACTCATTTTAGGCAGAAAATAAGAAAATTTATAATGCAAGCATAATAAATATACCGTATACCGTTTTGATATTTGGTCTACAGCTGTCGGCATTAAATCACTAATTCCACACCGATTAAGAATATTGTTTTGATTTTAAATAAAATATACAAATAATATTCCGATTTAACTTTTTTCTGATTTCTCTTGCATATTAATGAACCAAAAACTAAATTGGTTTTATAAACAATAAGATAATAATGACTACCCAAAACAACACAATTACTACGAATACTTTGGCAGCTAGTGCTGGCAATATCGTGTTGTTTTCTGTCGTTTTACTTAACCTCCTACTCCTAAACCTTTTAGGTAATAAGCGGGCGCAGTTTAAATAGCAGTTAAAAAACTAATATATCTAAAGCGTCCCGGTACAAACGGGACGCTTTTTTTAAATAACAAAACAGAGAGTATTATGAAATACTACAATTCTAATACGATTATCTACCTTGATGGAGCTTTTGAAAAAGCTGTAAACAGCAGCACTGATTTATACGGTCAGTCGCTACATTACGGTTATGCTGCTTTTGAGGGCATTCGCTCTTATAAAACGCATAATGGTAGCCGCATTTTCAAAGCTGCTGCGCATTTTGATCGCTTAGAGCGCTCTTGCCAATTGGCCAATATTCCTTTCCCATGGGATAAACAAGAATTAATTGATGCTACTTATAAATTACTTCAGTTAAACAAACTGAAAGATGCCTATATCCGTCCGCTGGTTTTTTGTCACCCAAACATGAAACTGAACTCACCAAGCGGTGTTTCGATCATGATTTGTGCATGGGAATGGGATGCTTATTCGGGTAACAAGTTATTAAAACTAACCGTTTCCGACTACGAAAGGCCAAACCCAAAATCAAGCCCAATAGAAGCAAAATTAAGCGGCAATTATGTTAACTCGATTTTAGCCACTACTGCAGCAAACATTAAAGGTTATGATGAAGCTTTGCTCCTTGATATGAATGGTTTTGTTGCAGAAGCATCGGGTGCAAATATTTTCCTCGAAAAAGACGGTAAACTATATACTCCATCTTTAGGCAATATTTTACCCGGCATTACCCGTGCAACTGTTAAAGAACTTTGCACCGTTTTAGATATCGAATGTATAGAAAAGAAGCTTACTGTTGAAGATTTAAAAACCGCCGATAGTGCCTTTTTGTGTGGAACAGCAACAGAAATTGCAGGTATTGCCTCTATTGATGATATTGTTTACCGCCCTTTATGGCGCGAATCTATCGGTTACACTATACAGCGTGCCTATAAAAACCTGGTATTGGAAAAAGTGAATTACGAAGTGATTATATAGCGGTTGATAGTCAAATAGCCTACAGCTATAGATTAGTACCAAACAATAAAATTTAAATAATAAAAATATCCAAAAAGCGGATGACTGAAGAAATCAATCAACATTTTCCAAAAGCTTACCAGCAAATTAATGATGCAACAATCGCATCAGAATTTGCTATGGCATCTGATGTGTTGACTTGTTCTTTACTCAGAACGCTTGCAGCAACTAAACCAGCAGGAAAATTTCTGGAGTTAGGAACCGGAACAGGTTTATCTACTTCCTGGATATTAGATGGCTTAGATCAGGATAGCAGACTTATTTCTATAGATAACGACGCTAAATTTTTAGCTATTGCAGAGCAGTTTATTGGCGAGGATCACCGCTTAACGCTGGTTGATACCGATGGTGCAGATTGGATTAATAAAAATAAAAACGAAAAGTTCGATTACATATTTGCCGACACCTGGCATGGAAAATACTTGCTTTTAGACGAAGCAATTGCCATGCTCAATAAAGGTGGACTTTATATCATCGATGATATGTTACCTCAACCTAACTGGCCTGAAGGACATCAGGAAAAAGCAGCAAAGTTGATACAAGATTTAGAATCTCGCGATGATTTAAACCTAACTAAACAGGTTTGGGCTACAGGGATCGTAATCGGAGTAAAAAAATAGAGAAATAAACAAAATAGTTCTTTGCATTTTTTAATAAGTTAGTATGTTTGTGATTCGTAGAAAACATGAATTTAAACACAAACATTATTAGCAACATTATTATTGTCATTTCTCAACAGAGAGGTGGATATCGTTGCGTATAATAAAAATATACAAATCGAAACCGCCTCCGAAACGAGGCGGTTTTTTTTTGCCTCAAAATATTACAACTAACAGAACCAGAATATACATTTTAAACAATGAGCGAATTAAACAAGTACAGTAAAACATTTACACAAGACCCAACACAACCGGCGGCGCAAGCCATGCTTTACGGAATCGGTTTAACCGATGCTGATATGGCTAAAGCACAGGTCGGTATTGCAAGTATGGGTTACGATGGTAACACCTGCAACATGCACCTGAACGACCTTGCAAAAGACGTCAAAGCAGGGGTCTGGAAAAATGATTTAGTGGGCTTGGTTTTTAATACCATTGGTGTAAGCGATGGCATGAGTAACGGAACTGATGGTATGCGTTACTCTTTAGTTAGCCGTGATGTAATTGCTGATAGTATCGAAACCATATGTGGTGGACAATACTACGACGGTGTAATTGCCATTCCGGGATGTGATAAAAATATGCCTGGCGCCATTATGGCCATGGCACGTTTAGATCGCCCTTCAATTATGGTTTATGGTGGTACAATTGCCCCAGGCCATTATAAAGGTGAAGAATTAAACATTGTTTCAGCTTTCGAGGCTTTAGGTCAAAAAATTTGCGGCAATCTTTCTGATGAAGATTATCAGGGTATCATAAAGCACACTTGTCCGGGTGCGGGTGCCTGCGGTGGTATGTATACAGCAAATACCATGGCATCGGCAATCGAAGCTCTGGGTATGAGTTTACCTTACTCCTCTTCAAACCCTGCAATAAGCGAAGAAAAGAAACAGGAATGTTTAGATGCCGGTAAGTATATCAAAATATTGCTTGAAAAAGATATCAAACCATCTGATATCATGACGAGAAAAGCATTTGAAAATGCCATCCGTTCGATTATCATTTTAGGTGGCAGTACCAATGCCGTTTTACACTTTATCGCTATGGGTAAAGCCATTGGCATAGAAATTACGCAAGATGATTTCCAGAAAATGAGTGATGTAACACCGGTACTTGCGGATTTTAAACCTAGTGGTAAATATTTGATGCAGGATTTACACCAATATGGAGGTATTCCTGCAGTATTAAAATATTTATTGAACGAAGGTTTATTACATGGCGATTGCTTAACCGTAACCGGAAAAACCGTAGCTGAGAATTTGGCTGATGTAAAATCGATTATGGATTATGATCAAAAAATCATTCAAAAATTAAGCGAACCGATTAAAGCCACTGGTCACTTACAGATTCTCTACGGCAACCTGGCCGAAAAAGGTTCTGTTGCTAAAATCAGTGGTAAAGAAGGCGAAAAGTTTGAAGGTCCTGCACGTGTTTTTGATGGTGAACATGATCTAATTGCCGGTATTTCGAGCGGTCGCGTTCAACCTGGCGATGTAATCGTAATTAAAAACTCAGGTCCGGTTGGTGCCCCGGGTATGCCCGAAATGTTAAAACCAACTTCAGCCATTATTGGTGCTGGTTTGGGTAAATCGGTAGCTTTAATTACCGATGGTCGTTTCTCTGGTGGTACCCACGGTTTTGTGGTTGGTCACATCACACCAGAATCATACAAAGGTGGTTTAATTGGCCTTGTAGAAGATGAAGACAGAATCTTAATCGATGCAGTTAACAATATTATTAGCCTACAGGTTAGCGATGAAGTGATTGCAGAACGCAGAAAGAAATATGTACAACCAGCATTGAAAGTTAACAAAGGTGTATTGTATAAATATGCTAAAACAGTTTCAGATGCATCAGAAGGATGTGTAACTGACGAATAATAAAATAGCCCAAAAAACGGGGAAGTAAAATTTAACTCATCACAAACTTTGATGACAAATTCCGCTCAAAAAATGCCTTACACTTTCACAGCGCAAGGTATAGTGGAAGGAGAGAGAAAGAATTGGGTTTAAACTGAAAGAATAATAGAACCGCAAAAACATAATTATGGAAACTGCACAAGATACAATACAACAAACCGGGGCAAAAGCAGAAACCTCAAAAACTTTTAAAGGTACGGGCTCGCAGGTTTTGTTGAATGGCTTAATTGAAGAGGGTGTAACCACCATTTTCGGTTATCCGGGTGGGGCAATCATGCCTATTTATGATGCCCTTTACGATTATGCCGATAAATTAGAACATATATTAGTTCGCCACGAGCAAGGTGGCATACATGCTGCTCAGGGTTTTGCACGCGCAAGCGGCGAAGTAGGTGTAGTATTTGCAACCAGCGGCCCTGGTGCAACCAACCTGGTAACCGGTTTAGCCGATGCACAGATCGATAGTACACCTTTAGTTTGTATCACTGGACAAGTTTTCGCACATTTATTAGGTACCGATGCTTTCCAGGAAACCGATGTAATCAACATTACTACTCCAGTTACCAAATGGAACTATCAGGTTACCGATGCAAAAGAAATTCAGGAGGTATTGGCCAAAGCTTTTTATATTGCTAAAAGTGGCAGACCGGGTCCGGTTTTAATCGATATTACCAAAAATGCGCAATTGCAAATTGAGGAGTTCCCTGAATATGTAAAATGCAATCACATCCGTTCTTACCGTCCGAAACCAAAGGTTAGGGTTGAGTTTATAGAACAGGCAGCGGCTTTAATCGACTCTGCCAAGAAACCATTTGTATTGTTTGGCCAGGGAGTTATTTTAGGTAAGGCCGAAGAAGAATTTAAAGCCTTTATCGAAAAGTCTGGTATTCCTGCTGCATGGACCATTATGGGCGAGGGCGCTATTCCAACCTCACACCCTTTAAACGTAGGTATGTTGGGTATGCACGGAAATTACGGTCCAAACGTATTAACAAACGAAGCAGATGTAATTATTGCCATCGGTATGCGTTTTGATGACCGTGTAACCGGCCGTTTAGATAAATATGCCAAACAGGCAAAAGTAGTTCACCTGGATATCGATCCTGCCGAAATTGACAAAAACGTTAAAGCTGAAGTTGGCGTTTGGGGCGATTGTAAAGAAACCCTACCCCTGTTAACCAATTTAGTTAACGAAAGTAAACACGAAGAATGGGTTGCCAAATTTAGGGAATATAACCAACAGGAAATTGATCAGGTAATTACACCTGAGCTATACCCTACAGGTGATGAAATGACCATGGGCGAAGTATTGCGCAACATTAACGAAATATGTGGTGGTGATGCAGTTATTGTTACCGACGTTGGTCAGCACCAAATGGTAGCTTGCCGCTACGCTAAATTTAACAATACACGCAGCAACATTACTTCGGGTGGTTTGGGTACCATGGGTTTTGGCTTACCGGCAGCAATTGGTGCTAAATATGGTGCCCCTGATAAAACGGTAATTGCCATTATTGGTGATGGTGGTTTTCAAATGACACCACAGGAATTAGGTACCATTATGCAGTTTGGTGCAGCGGTTAAAATTCTGATCCTGAACAACCGTTTCCTAGGCATGGTTCGCCAGTGGCAACAGCTATTCCACGATAAACGTTACTCTTTTGTAAACATTACCAGTCCTGATTTTGTGGCCTTAGCTAAATCTTACTACATCGAGGCAGCTAAAGTTGACGAACGTGCAAACCTGAGAGCAGCACTGGAAACCATGATTAACCACGAAGGTTCTTACCTGCTTGAAGTTATGGTTGGCAGAGAAAATAATGTTTTCCCGATGGTTCCACAAGGAATGAGCGTAAGCGAAATCAGGTTGAAATAAGGTAGACAGCTTAAAAACTAAAGTTAGCGTAATCGTCATCTCGACTGAAGCGCAGCGAAACCGAGAGATCTTTTTTAACAAAAGATTTCTCCATAAGGTCGAAATGACGAAAAGTTAAAAAGAAATTATCATGAGCACTGAAAACACAATTGAACATAAAATAGATAAGGCCGATTTAGAAGGTAAGCAGGAATATACCATTACGGTTTATGCCGAAAACCGCATCGGTTTATTAAACAGGATTGCGATTATTTTCTCGAAAAGAAAAATCAACATCGAAAGCCTTAATACCTCTCCTTCTGAAATTGATGGTATCCATCGTTTCAACATCGTGATTCACGAAAGTTACGAAGTGGTGCGGAAACTGGCCCGTCAGATTGAGAAACAGATCGAAGTATTGAAAGTTTATTTTAATACCAACGACGAGATTATCTGGCAGGAACTAGCACTTTACAAAGTTTCGACAGATGAAATTGCAGAAAGAGTAACAGTTGAGCGTTTATTAAGGCAATATGGTGCCAGCGCAGTTGTGATTCGTAAAGATTATACTGTTTTCGCAGTTACAGGTCACCGCGAAGAAACCGATGCCCTAGTAAAAGCTTTAGAACCTTACGAATTAATTGAGTTTGTTCGTTCAGCCAGGGTAGCTATTATTAAAGATAGTGCTGGTTTCCACGAAAAACTAAAAGAATTTGAAGCCTTTGAACCAGGTGAAGAATTAGTAGAAAACGAGTTTTTAGATAAAGGACAGAAGATTTTTACAATGTAAAAAAGTGGAACATGAAATGCAATAAAGCCATACCAGTACTAAGAATATTCGATTACAATAAAGCCATCGAGTTTTACGTAAACTGGTTAGGCTTTACAATAGACTGGGAACACACTTTTGAAGAAAACACTCCGGTTTATATGCAGATTTCGCTCAATGGCATCGAATTACATTTAAGCGAGCATCATGGAGACTGTTCTCCAGGCGCAAGTGTATTTGTAGATTGTACCGGGCTGAAAGAATTTCATAAAACTTTAATTGATAAAAAATATAAATACAACCGTCCGGGCCTGGAAAAAACATTTTATGGCACATGGGCAGTAACAGTAAACGATCCGTTTTATAACAAAATAACGTTTAACCAAACTTTAACCGAAGCAGAAAAGCAATAACAGCATGGATCAAGTATTCGAATTTATTATAAACACAAGAACGGCATTTATTAAGTTAATCGATAGCTTAACTATCGAGCAATTGAATAAAATCCCTGATGGTTATAACAACAACATCATTTGGAACTTTGGCCACATTGTAGTGAGTACACAAACACTTAGTTATTTTCGTACTGGTATCTGGCCCAACCCAGCTGCAGTAAAGTTTAACGAATACTACAAAAAAGATACTAAACCAACTTATACCGTTACCGAAGCAGAAGTTGCAGAATTAAGAGCGATTGCTTTAGCAAGTATTGAAAGCATAAAAGCAGATTACGCCAAAGGAACATTTACCAATATCACCCCTTTTGTAACGGCAACCTATGGTGTACAGTTAAACAGTATTGAAGAAGTATTGATTACCACCATTGGTCACGATAATGTGCATTATGGCTACGCTTCTGCTTTGAAGAAAAAAGTTTAAAAAGTAAGAATCGGTGAAATCACCTAATCAGTGTAATCAAGCCGAAGGAAAGAAAATATAAACCTGATAATTAAATAGAAATTAACCAATAAAAACAATGGCAAATTATTTTAACACATTACCGCTTAGAGAAAAATTAAACCAATTAGGTGTTTGCGACTTTATGGACAGTGCTGAATTTTTAGATGGCGTTAGCGCACTAAAAGGTAAAAAACTGGTAATAGTAGGTTGCGGAGCACAAGGCTTAAACCAGGGTTTAAATTTAAGAGATAGTGGTTTAGATGTTAGTTATACATTGCGTAAAGAAGCGATTGAAGGTAAAAGAGATTCGTGGAAAAATGCTACTGAAAACAATTTCAAAGTTGGCACTTACGAAGAATTGATCCCAACTGCTGACGTGGTAATTAACCTTACTCCTGATAAACAACATACAGCAGTAGTAAATGCAATTATGCCTTTAATGAAAGAAGGTGCAACTTTATTATACTCACACGGTTTCAACATCGTTGAAGAAGGTATGCAAATCCGTAAGGACTTAACCGTAATTATGGTGGCACCTAAATGTCCGGGCAGTGAAGTTAGAGCAGAGTATGTAAGGGGGTTTGGTGTACCTACCCTAATTGCAGTTCACCCTGAAAATGATCCTCAAGGCAAAGGTTTGGCTCAGGCTAAAGCTTATTGCGTAGGTACTGGTGGTCACAGAGCTGGTGTATTAAAATCATCTTTCGTAGCCGAGGTAAAATCTGATTTAATGGGTGAGCAAACAATCCTTTGTGGTTTATTGCAAACAGGTTCTATCCTGTCATTCGATAAAATGGTAGAAAAAGGAATCGATGCGGGTTATGCTTCTAAATTGGTTCAATATGGTGTAGAAGTAATTACCGAAGCCTTAAAACAAGGTGGTATTACAGCCATGATGGATAGGTTAAGCAACGTAGCTAAAATTAAGGCTTTCGAAATCTCTGAGGAGTTGAAAGACATTATGCGTCCATTGTTCCAAAAACACCAGGATGATATTATGAGTGGCGAATTTAGCCGTATCATGATGGAAGACTGGGCAAACGGCGATAAAAACTTATTGGGCTGGAGAGCCGAAACAGGCGAAACTGCATTCGAAAAAACACCAGCAGGCGATGTTAAAATCGGTGAGCAGGAATATTTCGACAACTACCTTTTAATGGTTGCCTTTGTACGTGCAGGTGTTGAATTGGCTTTCGAAACCATGGTACAGGCTGGTATTAAACCAGAATCGGCTTACTATGAGTCGTTACACGAAACACCACTTATTGCCAACACCATTGCACGTAAAAAATTATTCGAAATGAACCGTGTAATTTCTGATACTGCAGAATATGGTTGCTATTTATTCGATCAGGCATGTAAACCGCTTTTAGGCGATTTCATGAAAAAAGTAGATACCGATTTAGTAGGTAAAAACTTTAACGAAGGTAAAGACGGTGCTGTAGATAACAGACAATTAATTGATGTTAACGAAGCCATCCGTTCTCACCAGGTTGAGCAGATTGGTGCTACTTTACGTAAAGCCATGACCGCCATGAAAGCAATTAAAACAGCATAGTAAACTTACAAACCTCGCAGGTTTTTGAAACCTGTGAGGTTTAAATAATTATATAAAAAATGTCAAAAACATTAGTAGAAAAAATTTGGGATGCTCACGTTGTAAAAAGTGAAGAAGGATTTCCTGATATTTTATACATTGATACACACTTAATACACGAGGTAACTTCTCCGCAGGCATTTGATGGCTTGCGCAAAAGAGGATTGCCTGTTTTGCGTCCGAAACAAACTGTAGCCACCGCCGATCATAACGTACCAACGTTAAATCAGTTGTTGCCGATAAAAGAAGAACTTTCGCGCTATCAGGTAGACATGCTTACCAAAAACTGTGCAGAATTTGGAGTAGAACTATATGGTTTAGGTCACCCTTTTCAAGGGATTGTTCACGTTATCGGTCCCGAACTAGGCATTACCTTACCTGGCAAAACCATGGTTTGCGGCGATAGCCATACCTCTACACATGGTGCTTTCGGTGCCATTGCGTTTGGCATTGGTACTTCGCAGGTGGAGCAGGTTTTTGCTACGCAATGTTTATTGCAATCGAAACCTAAAACCATGAAAATTGAGGTTAATGGCGAGCTTGCAAAAGGTGTTGGTGCAAAAGACATTATCTTATACATTATAGCCAAAATCTCTGCAGCTGGTGGTACAGGTTATTTTATTGAATATGCAGGTTCGGCAATTGAAGCTTTAAGCATGGAAGCCCGCATGACGATCTGTAACATGAGTATCGAAATGGGTGCACGTGGTGGTTTAATTGCTCCTGATCAAATTACTTTCGACTACATTAAAGGACGCGAGTTTGCTCCTGCAGGCGAAGAATGGGATAAAGCTTTAGCTTACTGGAAAACATTATACAGTGATGCAGATGCGAAATTTGATAGTGTTTTAACTTTCGATGCTGCAGATATTGCCCCGATGATTACGTATGGTACCAATCCGGGAATGGGAATGGGTATTCAGGAACATATTCCTGCAACCGCAGCGCAACCAGAAACTGAAAAAGTATCATACAAAAAAGCCTTAGATTATATGGGTTTTGACGATGATTCAGCTCTAATTGGTAAACCAATCGATTATGTTTTCATCGGAAGTTGTACCAATTCACGTATCGAAGATTTGCGCGAAGTAGCCAATTTTGTAAAAGACAAACACAAAGCAGATAACGTTACCGTTTGGATTGTTCCGGGTTCGAAACAAGTAGAACAGCAAGCTAAAAACGAAGGTTTGGATAAAATTTTCGAAGCTGCAGGTTTCCAGTTACGCGAGCCAGGTTGTAGCGCCTGCTTAGGGATGAACGAAGATAAAATTCCTGCTGGTAAATATTGTGTGTCTACATCGAACAGAAACTTTGAAGGCAGACAGGGACAAAATGCCCGTACTTTATTGGCAAGTCCTTTAACTGCTGCAGCTGCTGCTGTTACCGGAAAAATTACTGACGTAAGAGAGCTGCTCGAAAAGGCAGAAGGTTAAAAGGTAGAAGGTTTAGGACTAAAACCCATAGTCAAAATTGTCATTGCTAAGCACGAAGCAATCTTAATGCAGTAGCAATGGCGAAAAAATTAAATTATGATTTTAGAAGTTGCCATATTAAATGTAAAGCCAGGTTTATCGGCCGATTTTGAAAAAGCCTTTAACCTGGCCGAAAAAATAATCAGTGCAATGAAAGGCTATATTTCGCACCAACTTAAAAAATGTGTTGAAGTAGCCGATAAATACATCCTGCTGGTGAACTGGGAAACGCTCGAAGACCATACAGCAGGTTTTAGAGGCTCGGCAGCTTATCAGGATTGGAAAAAGTTATTGCATCATTTTTATGATCCTTTTCCAACAGTTGAGCATTATTTAGAGATAGAAGGCTGAAGGTTAAAAAGGTAGAAGGTTAAGTCCACGACTATAAAACTCAAACCGTTTATATATGTCTATGGGGTTAAAATTAAAAAAGTCTTAGGTATCTAAGGTGGTAAAATAAAAGAAGTAGTTATGCCAGAAATAGTTTGGGATGCAACATTATACGATAAGCAGCATCACTTCGTATCAGATTACGGAGCAGATGTTTTGCAATGGCTGGCGCCGAAAGCCGACGAACATATTTTAGATGTAGGTTGTGGCACAGGTCAGCTGGCGGCACAAATTGCAGCAAGTGGAGCACTGGTTCTGGGAACCGATGCGTCTGCCGATATGGTAGCCAATGCAAAAGCAGCGTATCCCAACCTGAGCTTCGAAGTGGTAGATGGAGCAAGCCTTCCCTATCAGGAAAACTTCGATGCAGTTTTTAGCAACGCTACTTTCCACTGGATTGAAAACCAGCAAGCCTTAACCGACGGCTTATTTAAAAGTTTAAAACCTGGCGGAAGGCTGGTAGCCGAATTTGGAGGTAAAGGAAATGTGAAAAGCATTACCGATGCCATCGCTGCTGCCGCCAGTCAGCTGGGGTTTACGGATCAGGTGGTAACCGATTTCTGGTACTTTCCATCCGTTAGTACCTATGCGAGCCTGCTCGAATCGAAAGGTTTCGAAGTAGAACAAGTTTGGTTGTTCGATAGGCCAACAAAACTAATCGGCGAAGCAGGCATGTACATTTGGATTAACCAGTTTGCCCAACATGCATTTAAAAATTTAGACGAAGCGCAGGCCGAAGCAATCAAAAACCTGGCAGTTGAAATCCTGAAACCCGATTACTTTATTAACGGAGAATGGATAGCCGACTACAGGAGAATAAGAGTTAAAGCCCTCAAAAGGTAGAAGGTGATAATGCATAAAGCTTAACATCCAAATAAAAAATAAAACAATGGATGATGACCGGCAATCGGTGTAATCATTAAATCAGTGAAATCACGTTAAAAATGAAAAAGTTCACAAAATTGACATCGGCAGTAGTGCCATTAAACATAGAAAATATAGATACCGACCAGATTATTCCGGCAAGGTTTCTAAAAGCCACCACACGCGAGGGATTTGGCGAAAACCTGTTCCGCGATTGGCGTTATAATGGCGACAATACACCAAAGCCCGAATTTGTATTGAACAACCCAACCTATAGCGGCCGCGTTTTAGTTGCCGGTAAAAACTTTGGTTGTGGCAGTAGCCGCGAACATGCTGCATGGGCTATTCAAGACGCAGGTTTTGATGCCGTTATCAGCAGTTTCTTTGCCGATATTTTTAAAGGGAATGCCTTAAATAATGGTTTATTGCCTATTCAGGTAAGCGACGATTTTCTGGCACAAATCTTCAAATCGGTTGATGCTAACGCACAATCAGCATTGGAAGTAGATTTGGAAAACCAAACCGTTACCATTGTAGAAAATGGTGCACAGGAATCTTTCGAAATCAATCCATATAAAAAATCGTGCTTAATAAACGGTTACGATGATATCGACTTCATCCTGGCTCAAAAACAACTAATCGAAGAATTCGAACAGGCAAGATAATGTTTAAACCATTTGTCCACATTCAGCAGCTCAACCTGGCGTACCGCAACAAAGCGGTGCTTAAGGAATTGTATTGGGTAATAAATGTTGGCGAAAATTGGGTTTTGTGGGGCGAAAGCGGTAGTGGAAAAACTACTTTAGCAAAGGCTATTGCTGGCATAAATGCCACACAGGGCAGTATCGAAATTGATTTCGACCCGCAAAGTAAATTACCTGCCGAGGTTTTATTTGTTGATAGCTGGTATCAGTTTAAAAACCTTGAAGGCGTTGCCAACTTTTATTATCAGCAGCGTTATACCAGCCAGCAGGCTAAAGATACTTTAACCGTGCATGCCGAACTGGTACATTTTGGAAAAGAAAAAGGCCTTCACTTTGATCGTGTTGAACTGATTTTAGAAGCCCTTGGTTTTTCTACTTTTGCCAGCTCTCAGTTAATCGAGTTATCAAGTGGCGAGCACAAAAAATTACAGCTGGTTAAAGCTTTGTGGTTAAAGCCGCAGTTACTGATTATCGATCAACCTTATACAGGTTTAGATACCGCTTCGCGTAAAAACCTGAATATCCTACTCGATCAAATTACTGATGAGGGGGTACAATTGATTTTAATCAGTAATGATCAGGAGTTGCCATCGTGCATTCACCGTTATGCTGAAATTAAAAACGGGCAAATTGTAACTTCGTATACCAGAGATAACACTGCAGCGACTTTTGAAGTGCATAACAGGGAAATTCCTGTCTTTTTAAAAGAGTCGCCGGTTTATTCGTCCGATAATATCGTTAAAATGGTTAATGTGAACATCAGCTATAGCGAAAAACAGGTGCTTAAAAACATCAATTGGGAAGTTAAGGCTGGTGAAAAATGGCTTTTACAAGGCCACAATGGCTCAGGTAAATCTACCTTGTTAAGTCTCGTAAATGGCGATCATCCACAATCGTACGCGAACGAACTTTATCTGTTTGGCAACCGTCGCGGAAGTGGCGAAAGTATTTGGGATATTAAGCAGCACATTGGGCTGATATCACCAGAATTTCATTGGTATTTCGATGCCACTGCAAGCGTTTGGCAAAGTATTGCTTCGGGCTTTTACGATACCGTAGGGCTTTTTCAGCAATTGCCTTATACCAAAAGCAGCCAGGTTGATGAACTGGTTGAATATTTTGGTTTAACTGAAAATAAAAATGAGCTGCTCACCTCACTTCCGTTGGGTAAGCAGCGACTGGTTTTACTGGCCAGAACCATCATCAAAAATCCCGAATTGTTAATTCTGGATGAACCGTGTCAGGGCTTAGACCTGCAGCAAACACAGCGTTTTAACCAGCTGGTTGACGAACTGTGTAGCAACGGCATGACCGTAATTTATGTTGGCCATTTTGAATCGCAGCTGCCAACCTGCCTTGAAAAAAGAATATTATTAGAAAAAGGCGAAGTAAAAGTCGTCGAAAGTTTAAATATAGAAATATTGAGCTAGGCCGCAGATTTACAGGATAGTTTTAAATCCATCAAATCATGGCCGAGCATAGGAGAATTTAACATGAAGAAGAACATTTTAGTAATACCTGGAGACGGTATTGGCCCGGAAGTCACCACCTGGGGAAAAGCAGCATTAGAAAAAATTGCAGAAATTTTTGGTCATGATTTTGTTTTTGAAGAAGCTTTAATGGGCCATGCGGCTATTGAAGTAACCGGCGAGCCTTTGCCGGATGAAACTTTAGAAAAAGCAAGACAAAGTGATGCCATTTTATTTGGTGCCATTGGCCATGCCAAATACGATAACGACCCAAGTTTAAAAGTTAGGCCTGAACAAGGTTTATTAAAAATCCGCAAAGAACTGGGTTTATTTGCCAATCTCCGTCCGATATTACTATTCGATGAGCTTCTTCAGGCATCAAGCATTAAACCTGAAATTTTAAGGGGAACCGATATTTTGTTTTTCCGTGAATTAACAGGTGATGTATATTTTGGAGAGAAAACACGTTCAGAAGACAGAAACACTGCTTCTGATTTAATGATTTACCACCGTTACGAAGTAGAGCGTATTGCGCATAAAGCTTACCAGGCCGCACAACAGCGTAATAAAAGATTATGTTCAGTAGATAAAGCCAACGTTTTAGAAAGCTCTCGCCTGTGGCGCGAAACGGTTCAGGAAATTGCCAAACAATACCCTGATGTAGAAACTGAGCACATGTTTATTGATAATGCAGCCATGCAGTTAATTAAAAACCCTAAAAAGTTCGACGTGGTGTTAACCGCCAACTTATTTGGGGATATTTTAACTGATGAGGCTTCGCAAATTGCAGGTTCAATGGGTATGCTGGCTTCGGCTTCGGTTGGCGAAAGCACTGGTTTCTTTGAGCCAATACACGGTTCGGCTCACGATATTGCAGGTAAAGATGTGGCTAACCCGCTTGCTTCTATCCTATCGGCAGCCTTAATGCTCGAAATTGGTTTCGGACTTAAAGAGGAAGCGAAACTATTGGTTGATACCATTGACCAGGTATTGAAAGAAGGTTTCAGAACACATGATATAGCCGACCAAACTACCAACCGTTTTAAAGTGTTAGGCACAGCCGAAATGGGTAAATTGGTATTGAAATTCTTATCACAAAAATTAATCACATCCTAAACCTAAGATTATGATTCACGACCCGAACAAAGTTTATATTTTCGACACGACCTTACGTGACGGCGAGCAGGTTCCAGGCTGCCAGTTAGATACAAACCAAAAAGTAGAAATCGCTAAATCACTCGAACTTTTAGGCGTAGATGTAATTGAAGCTGGTTTTCCGGTATCAAGCCCAGGTGATTTCAATAGCGTTATCGAATTATCGAAAGCGGTTACTCATCCTATTATTTGCGCCTTAACCCGCGCCAATAAAAATGATATCGATGTGGCTGCCGATGCTTTACGTTATGCCAAAAGACCTCGTATCCACACTGGAATTGGTTCTTCTGATTTCCACATCAAACATAAATTTAACAGCACACGTGAGGATATTTTAGCCCGTGCAGTTGAAGCGGTAAAATATGCCAAAAAATATGTTGAAGATGTTGAGTTCTATGCAGAAGATGCCGGTCGTGCCGATATCGAATTTTTAGCCAAAATGGTTGAAGCGGTAATTGCTGCCGGTGCAACGGTAGTAAACATTCCCGATACCAACGGTTACTGCTTACCAGACCAATATGGTTCGAAAATCCTTTTCTTAAAGGAAAATGTAAAGAATATCGATAATGCCATTATTTCAGTTCACTGCCACAACGATTTAGGTTTAGCTACTGCTAACTCTATTGCCGGTTTACAAAACGGTGCCCGCCAGGTAGAATGTACCATTAACGGTATTGGCGAACGCGCTGGTAATACTTCGATGGAAGAAGTGGTAATGATTTTAAAAACGCACAAAGTGTTGGGCTTAAACACCAGCATTGATGCTACTCAGTTTTACGATATTAGCCACAGTGTGAGAAACCAGATGAACATGCCGGTGCAGCCTAATAAAGCTATTGTTGGTGCCAATGCATTTTCGCACAGCTCGGGTATACACCAGGATGGTTTCTTGAAAAACCGCGAGAACTACGAAATTATTAAACCAGAAGATGTTGGTTTTCCTGATGCCACTATTGTATTAACTGCAAGAAGTGGTCGCCATGCCTTAAAACACCATTTAGAGCGTTTAGGCCATAAATTAGAAAAAGAACACCTTGATATTGTTTACAAACAGTTTTTAGTTTTAGCCGATAGCAAACAAGGCATTAACGATACTGATTTGAACCAATTGGTTGCTTTGCATTTAGCGTAGCAATAACCCGTCATTGCGAGGTAAGAAGCAATCTTAAAGCGCTAGGATTTACTAACAGCTATAGTTTTAGGACTGCTTCGTACCTCGCAATGACGAAAAGAAAAATATAAGAGAACAAGTTTTAATACTTGCCCCTCTAATACCTGATACTATAAAAATGAATACTACAACACCACATACACTGGATTTTAAATCTGCAAACGAAAGGCTCAAAGGCGTGGTAAAACGTACCCCACTTGAGTTTAATGCCGGACTTTCTTCTTACTACAATGCCAATATTTATTTAAAAAGGGAAGATTTGCAGATTGTGCGCTCCTATAAATTACGTGGTGCTTACAATAAAATCAGTTCGCTTCCTCAGGAATCGTTAATTAACGGAGTTGTTTGTGCCAGCGCTGGAAACCATGCACAAGGTGTTGCCTACTCATGCAAAAAACTAGGCATTAAAGGTGTTATTTTTATGCCCGAAATTACCCCAAAGCAAAAAGTGAAACAAACTTATATGTTTGGTGGCGACAATGTAGAAGTGGTTTTGGTTGGCGATACTTTTGACGATTGCTTAAAAGAGGCTTTGGCTTACAGCGCAGCACATGCCGCTACTTTTATTCCGCCTTTTGATGATGAAAAAGTAATTGAAGGACAGGGAACTGTTGGTGTTGAAATTTTTGAAGATCTGCCAGATTTAGACATGGTAGTAATGCCTGTAGGTGGTGGTGGACTGGCTTCGGGCGTAAGCGCATACCTAAAAACAGTTAAACCCGATGTTAAACTGGTAGGTGTTGAGCCATTGGGTGCACCATCAATGGTTACTGCTATGGAGCACGGCGGGCCTTTTACTTTAGATGAAATAGATCGTTTTGTAGATGGAGCTGCAGTAAAAAGAATTGGTCATATTACTTACGAATATTGCAAAGAACTGCTCGATCAGATGCATTTGATTCCCGAAGGGAAAATATGTACCACGATATTGAAACTTTATAACGAAGATGCCATTGTAGTTGAACCTGCCGGTGCACTGTCTGTTGCGGCATTAGATCAGCTCAGAGAACAGATTGCAGGTAAAACGGTAGTTTGTATTGTGAGCGGTGGAAACAACGACATAGAACGTATGCAGGAGATTAAAGAGAAATCTTTACTTTTCGAAGGTTTGAAACACTATTTCATCGTTCGTTTTCCGCAAAGACCAGGTGCTTTAAAATTATTTGTAAACGAGGTATTGGGTCCGCAGGATGATATTACCCGTTTCGAATTTATTAAAAAAACCAACAAAGAAAATGGTCCGGCGCTGGTAGGCATTGAGCTTTCTAACAAAAACGATTATGCGAGTTTACTACAACGCATGAAAGATTTTAAATTTGAAATCATTGAGCTGAATCAGGATCAGACCCTGTTTGAGTATTTGGTTTAAGATTTAACCGCAAAGGGCGCAAAGTTTATCGCAGAGAACACCAAGCCAAGCCGTCATTTCGAGCGGAGTGCAACGAAGTCGAGAAATCTATCTTGAGATAGATCTCTCCATTCCGCTACGCTTCAATCGAGATGACGTTTTCTCTACAACAGCACTTAATAATAAAATGAACTTCAAAGACTTAACCAACAAAGCATTAATTTCTGACAGCGATATTGATTGGGAAGATTTAGGCGCTGGTCTTAAACGCAAAATTATGGCTTACGATGAGCACTTGATGCTGGTTAAGGTAGCTTTTGAACAAGGAGCCATCGGATCTGTACACAACCACCCTCACCTGCAAATGAGTTATGTAGCTAAGGGAAGTTTTGAAGTAAGTATGGGCGAGGATAAAAAAATCCTAAACGAAGGCGATGTTTTCTTTGCACCAAGTAATGTATTCCATGGGGTGGTTTGCCTCGAAGCAGGACTATTGATTGATATCTTTAACCCACACCGGGAGGATTTTCTGTAGCAAAAGTCCGTAGCCCAAAGTAAAATTTATCGTCTTGCTGAACTTGTTTCAGCACCTCTTAACATAGAGACCCTGAAATAAATTCAGGGTGACGCTATTTGGAAATTACCTTTTAGTTCACTCAAAAGTCAACCTCACATTTTTATATCCTAAACCTTCAATAATCGGTTTCAATACATTGGCAGCATTGGTTTTCGTTTGGATTAAAATGTTCGACTTTTTCACTTCAGCAGCTACCTGCCTTTCGGCTGCTTTATAGGCTTCATCTACCAGATCGGCTTCTCTGAAGAAAGCCATTTTGGTATCGTACACCCGTGAATTTTTATGATCAATTTTTACATAACAGATTTCGGGCTGTGGTAAATTTACTACAGCTGTATCGGCATCAATACGGATATCTTCGCGGGTAATTTTAGTTAAATCGATACAACCAACTGCTTCGGCCTTAACAATGAGCAAAACACTGGCTTCAGGCAAAAAGTCTGTCTTGTTTTTATGTTCTAAAACGTCACTAATTTGGTACCTAACCAGCTCCAGTTTACCTATAGCTTCAATTTTCTCGACCAGGAGCTGATGTTTACTTTCCACAGTGGTACTGATGCTGAACTTTTTAGCGATAAATAAATAGCCTGCAATCAGGAGGATTAACCAAGGCAAGAGGCGAATAAAGAGCTTCATATTATTTAAAAAACGGAAATTTAACAATTGTTTACCAGCCTCACTGTACAATAATTAATCCATAAATAGCGTCTTGCATTTTTTGGCAGAAGATTTGTAATATGAAAACCACACACACAAATAAAAACTAATCAACATGAAAAAACTTACTATCTTATTGCTATGCATTGCCACACTAGGTCTGGCTTCATGCAAAAAAGACACCATTGTTCAACCAAGCAATGCCATTTTAACTGTAGTTAAAGATGTGGCTCCTAGCGCGTGGGTTTTAAGCAATGACGGAAAAACATATTCAGCCAATATTTCAGTTCCGGAAATAGATCAGTTTCATATAGACAATGAAGGAACGCTGGTTTACATTTCATATAACAGCGGCGCAAGTTACATTGCACTACCATTTGTTTATAACGTAGATGCCTACAGTTTCGAAGTATATAAAGGAGGTATATCTATCGATGTACAAAGTTCAGATTATCAGGCAACAACACCTATAAAACCTACCTCAACAGTAAGAATAAAAATAGTATTAGTAGGAAACGACCTGTAAATAAGATTTAAAACTCTAAAAAACGACTAATGTTCAATTGAACGTGGTCGTTTTTTTTATGCTCTCCCCTGTTCAATTGTATGGCACGGATATGAACGCCATTTCTTTCCAGCAGCAATTCATCATAAAAGCCTTTGTAATACACATCTTTTACTTCATAACGCCTGCTACTCCAGTTGCTATTCACCTCTGCCCATTCGGGATAGAATACCACAGTATCTTTTTGTGTTTTTAAACCAATTTTTTCGGCATCAGCAGCTGGCAAAACCACTGCGTTACCTAAAATTTGGGCTGTATAAATGTGGGCTGGGTGCTGGTAAATTTCGGCTGGTTTGCCGGTTTGCAAAAGTTCTCCGTTACGCAAAATCAGCAACTGATCAGCCAAAAATAAACCATCGGCCGGATCGTGTGATACCAGGATCACGGTTACGCCAGTTTCTGCCGCTACACGTTTAATATCGGCACGTAGCTGGTTCTTAAGCAAGGCATCAACCTGACTAAAAGGCTCGTCTAAAAGCAAAACCTGCGTATCCGAAACCATAGCTTTGGCAATAGCCACACGCTGCTGTTCGCCACCGCTCAATTCTATTATTTTTTTATTCTGGAGTGGTAAAATCCGTAGATGTTCCATAATGGCCAAAGTTTTATCGGCTTTGGTTTTCAAGTCTGTATTGGATAATTGTGAGGCAATATTATCGTACACCTTCGCATAGATATTTAACGAAAAATCCTGAGTAACCATTTTCATCTGCTTATGGCCAGGTATCAGTTGTTCATCTGGTCCTTTAACGCGCTTGTCTTCAAAATAGATTTCTCCTTCATCGGTTTTCAGCAAACCGTAAATTGATTTCAGCAGGGTAGATTTTCCGCTTCCACTTTCGCCTATAATGGCTACTACATCACCTCTTTTGATCTCAAAACTTACATTTTTAATCCCGCCGGCTTGTTCTGCCTGATATTGCTTCGTTAAATTTTTAACACTGATTAGGATATTGCTCACGGGGTAAAGATAGTGAATAAGCTTAATGCAGAAAGACTAAAGCTGAAAGCAAAATCACTTACATAATAAACCAAGTATTTTAACTTCTGAAATGTTTCTGAAAACATGTTAAACAAAAAATCCTGTCTCGCCTAACCGAAACAGGATCTGTTCATTTGTGTGTTGTTGTAATCAAGTCCCTTCAGGGGATATATGGGCTAATTTAACCCAAAAGTAACCCCGAAGCTCATGTTTTTTAAACCTGCTTGCTGCGAAGTGGTAAACATATCGTTGAAATAGTATTTGGTAAACAAGCCCAAACCACCGTATCCGAACCTGATTGTACCTCCGTAACGAACCGACTGAAAGTGGTAGCTATCGTATTGTTTCTCTTTACCACGCTCTGCACTGATTTGTTTAATCTTTCCGTTTAACAAAAAGCTCACTTCAGGACCTAACACCAGGTAAAATCTTTTGCCATTTCTATTTTCTGAAGTGCGGAATTCAAAGTTTAATGGAATATGCACATAGCTGCTCGAGAAACGATTTTTAGAGAAATGTACCGGCGACTGATCGGTGTAAACAAATTCATTTGAATTTTTAGCGATGGTAATATCTTTTCTTAAACGAATCAAAGTCCAATCGAAACCACCCGCTACATACACTTTAAAGTTCGAATTAAAACGGTAACCAAGTTGTAAGATATCAAAAGAGAATGTACTGGTTTTACCACCTTTGTAATCTAAAAAATCATTGTTTGGCGATAAATTAAAACTTCCGTTATCAATTAACCTCGAGAAACCCAAATCAACCCGGGTAAAGGTAATTCCGCCAACAAAACGACCTTTTTTAACTGAATCTGCTGTTTTACTTTTTATAATAATACCATGACCTTCACTGTAATCCATTTTCTTTTTGGTGGTATCTTGTTGTGCAAAAGCACCTGGAGCCATAACACCGGCAAGCCCGCTTACCAAAAGTGTTGTAAAAATTAGACGTTTCATATCTGTGTGTTTGTTATGTTTAATTTTGTAATATTTTAATATCAGATGCTGTTAACTGAAAACTGATAACTGTGAATTGCAAACTGTTATTTCTTCCGTTTGCCTATTTTAAAGGGCCCGATATTGATTGATGATAGCGAAGAATCGTCGTCATCAGTTCTGAACTGGATAAACTTATCTTTCCGCTTATCTACCTTGTTTACGATCAGGTTTACCACATCGCCCACATTACGGATATTTTTAATATTCTGCTCATCGTTATCATTAATGGGTTCATCTACCTTAACTGGCGTAGGATTAGCCGCAATTACGATCTCTTTCTCAGGCTGAAGAATCGCTTCTTCAATTCTTGTCTTAATATCCTTTTTAGGTTCTTCTGTTTTAGCTATAGTAGTTCCTTGTTTTAAAAGTTCGGGAGCAGTAACTATTTTTTGTTTTTCTACAGGTTTAACTACTTTTTTAGCGGTAATTTTAGCCAAACTGGTAGCTAGTTTAGTGCTAACTGGTAAAACTACTTCTGTCTTTTCAATTGGCTTAACCTTGGTAACAACCGAATCCTGAACAGGTTGCTCTACCACAACTGGTTTTACTTTAGGTACAACATAGCTTGTTAACTGTTTAGGATTAACATTTTGTTTCTGATAAACTAAAATACCTGCTGTAACTACCACTAATACCGCAGCTGCCGATAACCAGTAAATGGGTATAATCCTTTTTTTCTTTGGCTCAATTTCGCTTTCAATATTGCTCCATAAATCCCGCGATGGTGTGATCTCTGCATCGTCAAAAGCATTTTTAAACAGCTGATCAAAATCCTTATCCTGTGTAGGTTGCATAACCAAATCCCTCCATTTTTATAATTTCTTCCTTTAATATTGCCCGGGCTCTCGATAACTGCGATTTACTTGCTCCTTCTGAGATGCCAAGTGTTTCGCCTATTTCTTTGTGCGAGTAGCCCTCTATTACGTACATGTTAAAAACCATCCGGTAACCATCTGCCAGTTTTTGTATCACTTTCATCAGGTCTTGCATACCTAAACGGCTAAAATCAAATCCTGTTGAAGGTTGTTCATAGGCTTCGTCTATTTCAACCACATTTAAGCTGCGCAGGTTTTTGCGGTAACTTTCAATGGCTGTGTTTACCATTACCCTTCTAATCCAACCTTCAAAAGAACCTTCCCCCGGTATTCCTTAATTTTCTGAAAAACTTTAATGTAACCCATTTGCAGTACATCTTCAGCTTCCATCTTATCTTTGGCGTAGCGCATACAAACGGCCAGCATTTTCGATGCAGTTTGCCTGTACAGCAGCTCCTGCATCTTCCGGTCGCCGGCTTTGCAGCCTTCCATCAAATCGTTTATCGTATAGCTTCGCGTCAATTTCATTGTGTGTTTGTATATAGAAGATGGTCAATTACAAACAATGGTTGCATGGGGTAGTAGAAAAAGTTAAATAAAGTTAAATTTATTTTTACAACCACTGATTATCAGCAAGATAAACATGCAGCAGTTTCCAGAGAAAGATATAGATTTTTTATGGAAAAATGAACAGGCAGCATTTCTTAGCAGGATGTCCCGCTATCCGCTCCAAAGCCTCGGTTCGTTCCTTGCCTTCGTGCTTTCGCTTCTATCGGGTTTAAAAAACATAAGGTGATGCTCAAAAACAATAAACCTCGTAGGTTTTAGAAATCTACGAGGTTTGAAAATTATTTCATTGCACCTGAGTTCAGTCAGATGCAATGAATGAGGAAACAAGCGTTTAGTTTTTCGCTTTTACCTTTCTGCCTTCTTCACCTTAAACAATTTAAAGTCCTGTTTGTAGGTTAAGAAAAATGAGTGGTTAAACTGAAGTTGTTTATCAGTATGATCGAGGTCGATATGTGGTTCGAAACGAACATCGAGATATAAATGTGGGACCAGCTCTTTTTGGTAAGCATAACGCAGCGAAACAATGTTTCGGGCACTCTGCCTTAAACCAGGACTGTATAAATTATCTGAAACTGATTCATAAAGTGGCATACCTTTAATCGAAATAAAATTATTCCCTTTCCAGTATGAGGCCACTAAACTTCCCCATTTACTTTCTACACCTGCATTCAGCCATAACCCAAAACCACCTTCGTAAGCCCTTCTTTTATCGGGCGAAAGGTCTTTATACACTGCAACATAGTTATCGGCATATACCTGCTTAATATTCGTATTAATGGCCTTATGTAATTTTAAACCTGCCGCACCATTAAATAAAGTGCTAATCGGTATGTCTTTAAGCACATCAATCTGACCGCCCTGGTGAAAAGCTAAAAACTGTGCAGGTACACTAAATTTCCAGCCATTACTTTCGGCAAGTGTGGTTTCGGTAGATAAACCACCTATAATTTCTTCCTTGGCCGGGTCGCCTTTATAAATCATCTTCTGCCAGGCAATCCAGGCATCTAAATTAAATCTTTTGCGTTCTACCAAAAGCTGTGTACCATATTCAATTGGTGTAGTAATGGTTCTTTCGAAATCGTAAAGCGGCTCAATGTATTTATGCTGAATGCCACCTTCTAAGCTTCCGAAAATTAAGGTCAGGTTTCTTTTGTGGTACTTTAAACTGAATAAAGGTTTGGCATCGCTCACCCCATTTCTACCAAAATCTTTACGGATAAAAGCTCCGGCAGTAATGGCCAGATTCGGGTGCGCATAATATACAATTTGCGGCTGTAACTGTGTACCATATAAGGTATAACCATCGTGAAAATCGTTGGTATACTCGTAATTACGCACATAATTGAAATTGTAAAAATTAAAATGTACCTCGTTGGTTAAACTGCTATCCGGGCGGATCCTGTTTTCGAAAGCCGATTGATTAAATTGCGCCGAAGCTAAATAAGAACTGAAGAGAAAGGATATAAAAAGTACGGTCTTTTTCAGACCCGTTTGTATAAACATGAGCTTGGATTTTATGGCTCAAATTTAGAATAGTTTTTCGTTTATTTAACCGCGAAGTATACTAAGTTTACGCAAAGAAAACAAAGTTGCTCTTTGTCTGACCACGAAGGCACAAAGAACACAAAGCTTTTGCAACGCCCCTGATTACAATAGTATCCTTGACTTAGTGCCTTTGCCTTAAAAGGCTATTCACCGCGCTTTTTACGATAATTTTTATATAATTTAACTGCAATCATTATGGCCATAGCAACGCCCATAATGCCGATTAAACCATAAACCCAGTTGAGAGCATTTTTAAGGATAACCACAAATACAATGGCAATCATAAAAATGGTAGCGAGTTCGCGCCATAAACGCAACTGGAAACTGCTTAACTTAAAATGATTGTTTTTAAGCTGTTTTACGATGTCTTGGCAAATGAAATGATAAACAAGTAAACCAACAACGAAAGCAAGCTTCACCCACATCCAATCGGCCTGTAGCAGCCCTTGGTTTAAAGTTAACATAGATGCTCCTGCCAATACCGAAATAATCATTGCCGGAGTGGCAATAATTTTCCATAAAGTATCCTCCATTTTAACAAACTGTTTCTGGAGGATACTTTTTTCTGGTTCGGGTTTCTCGTTAGCCTCGGTATGGTAAATAAAAATACTTAAAATATAAAATAACCCAGCCATCCAGCTAATCACAAACACAATGTGAACCGCTTTAAAGTAAGCATAATATGGCAACAAGGTTTCTATCATTTTAGTTATTCTAACTTACGTCATGCTGAACTTGTTTCAGCATCTCTTTTGTAGAAGAGACCCTGAGCTAAATCCAATAGCAGCGTGACGTGATTTAGTGATTATGCTTGAGCTATCAATTAATACCTAAACTCCTTCACTACTTCAATCGCATATTTTACGTTATCGAAAGGAATATCTGGCATAATACCGTGACCTAAGTTAAAGATAAAACCTTCGGTACCACGCATGCGTTCGAATAATTTGTGGATCTGTGCTTTAATAACGGCTTTATCGGCGTATAAAATATGTGGATCTAAATTACCTTGTACAGCAATACCTTTTGGCAAAGCATTTTTAATATTCAATAAATCAGCATTCCAGTCAACCGAAATTACATCTGGCTTAGCCTCAGCCATAATTGGCGCAAAAACCGAACTTCCTTTACAGAAAGAAATAACCGGAATATCTTTTCGGTTTAAGTTTGAAATGATTTCCTGAATGTAGCGATGAGAAAACTCCTGGTAATCGTTCCACGATAAGGCAAGCGCCCAACTGTCAAAAATCTGGATAGCGTTTACACCGGCAGCAATCTGAAGGTTAAGATAATCGGCAGTTACTTTAGCAATTT
This sequence comes from Pedobacter sp. HDW13, assembly GCF_011303555.1. NCBI lineage: Bacteria > Pseudomonadati > Bacteroidota > Sphingobacteriia > Sphingobacteriales > Sphingobacteriaceae > Pedobacter > Pedobacter sp. HDW13. Next base: position 1,172,315 of record NZ_CP049868.1, read on the forward strand.
TTGCTAAAAGCTTATGTGCCAACTCTGGTTGGTTGTGTATAAAAAGCTTGGTTAATTTGAAATCTTTAGATGAACCACCCTCAATTAAATAGCTCATTACCGTAAACGGTGCACCAGCAAAACCAATTAACGGAATCCTGTTATCCAAACGTTGTTGAATAACTTTAATCGCGTCAGCTACATATTGTAATTCATCTAAACAATCAACATTCAGGTTTTCAATATCTTGTGCAGTACGTACAGGATTTGCAAACTTAGGACCAACACCTTGCGTAAAACTTAAATCTCCGCCCATGGCTTCACCTGTTACCAAAATATCGCAGAACAAAATCGCGGCATCAATATCCAACAAATCAACTGGCAGCATGGTTACATCTGCTGCAATTTCAGGGTTTTTACACATCTCTAAAAAAGAGTATTTGTTTTTAATCTCCCAATATTGCGGCATAAAACGGCCTGCCTGACGCATCATCCACACGGGTGGGCGTTCTGTTTGTTTTGAAAATGCTGCGTCTAAAAATAAATTATTCTTCATGATTTGTATTTGGTGTTGTACTTATCCTCGCCCTGAATTCATTTCAGGGTCTAACTTACAAAGAGATGCTGAAATAAATTCAGCATGACGAATTGCTAAAGAACGAATAGTCCAAAATATTAATTTCGCAAAGGTATAAATAAAAAAAAAACGAAGTACCTTTTTATCGCTAAACTGGTGCTTCGTTATTCAAAATGACAATAGTCCTATTATATTTTGCTTATTTCCTTTTCTATTTTAACAATGATGTCTTTCGATCGCTGTGTTTCGGCCAGTTCTTTAGCCAGTTTGGTATAGGCCTCTGCCCTTTCCCGATCTTTTTTACGCAAAGCTAAATTAGCCAGATGAATCAATACATAAGCCTTCTCGTTCTTACCTCCCACCGGAAAACGGCTGGCCAGTTGAAAGTGATACTCGGCCTTATCCCACTCCTCTTCTTTCAACGCCATGTTACCTTGCATAAATTCATAGTAACCTCTGCGGCTTTTAGCTAAACGCTCTGGTTTTGCCACCTCCGCAAGCAAAGCTTTCACTTTACCAAATTCGTTATTTTTAAAATGCTTTGAAGCCATTAAAACCGAACTGTGTTTAAAATGACTCCACACAACAAAGGCAAATAAAAGCCCCGAAACGGCTGCCAGCTGATATTGATTATAAAAAACACAAACCAAACCGGCCAGCACAAAAACTGCCATTAAAGCATACCTGCCTTTATTATTGTACATTAATGACTATCGGTAAATTTATAACCTACCCCACGGATGGAGTGAAAGTAAACTGGATTTTTTTGATCTGGTTCGAAATACTTACGGAAAGTTAAAATGAAGTTATCGATCGTTCTGGTTGAAGGATAAACATCGTAATTCCAAACTGTTTCCAAAATCTGTTCTCTCGAAACTGCATCGTTTTTGCGCTCGATTAACAGTTTCAATAACATGGTTTCTTTTTTGGTTAATGGTGTAATGGTACCATCATCGTGTTTCAACTCAAAAGAGTTAAAATAGATTGTTTTATCGCCGATTTTGTAAGAATTTAATTCCTTTAAATCATCAGATTTTAAACTGCGTTTAACCAAAATACCAACTCGAAGAATCAGTTCTTCTAAGTTAAATGGTTTAACCAAATAATCGTCGGCTCCTTTTTTCAAACCTAAAACACGGTCTTCCGAAGTGTTTTTTGCTGTTAAAAACATAATCGGAACTTCTGCATTTTCTAAACGTATGGTTTCGCAAACCTGGAAGCCATCCATTTCGGGCAGCATTACATCTAATACAATCAGATTGAAGCGTTCTTCTTTAAATACTTTAAGAGCGGTTTTGCCATCTTTAACGGCGTGAACTTTATATCCTTCAAGTTCGAGGTTTAATTTAATAGCATCTAACAAGTGATCCTCGTCTTCTACCAATAGAATTCTTAATTTTTGTGACATAATTGAGATTAACTAAATGTTACTTCAAAAATACTTCCCTGAGGCAGATTGTCTTTTACTGTAATATCTGCATCATGGTATTGTAAAACCTCTTTCACAATAAACAAGCCTAAACCTGTTCCTTTCGCTTTTCTGACATTCTCGTTACCAACGCGGTAAAACTTATCAAATATCAACATTTTTTCGGCATCTGAAATACCCGGGCCTTTATCCAGCACACTGAGGTGAATATGCCCATCTAATTCGTTTAAAAGCACATTTATCTCGTCGCAAGGGTTCGAATACTTTACTGCATTTTCAATCAAATTGGTCACTACTGACGATAAGGCAAATTTGTCACCCACAAGCTGCAAATTTGGCTGGATTTTAGCATTTATGATCTGCTCACAGCCACAGGAGTGTACTTGTAATCGGTCGGTAATTTTAGCTACCAGCTCTGAAAAATTAAATGCCTCTTTCGGAAAACTATACGAGCGGTTTTCAATCTTGGTTGCCAACAGCATATTTTCGACCAAATCATCTAAACGTTCTATATCTTTTAATGAGTTATTCAATAATGAAGTTTGCCTGGCTTTATCAAGATCTCTTTTTACAATAGTTTGTATCGAAAGTTTGATGGCAGCCAGCGGCGATTTCAGCTCATGTGTAATCGACATCAGAAAATTTTGCTGCTGTTCTCTTAATTTATCCTCGCGTTTTAATGATTGGTGTAAAAAATAACCGCCAATGCAGAGCAAAAATAAAAACACCGACCCCTCGCCCATAATCATGGTCATGCGGCTTGGCTGCAAGCGCACCACCAAAGTACCCCACGAAATGAGCTGGATTAATGCGTAAAGCAGTAACGCGTAAAATATGATTATTGACTTCTTCATCTTTCGATTTTTCCTTCGGGTTGATTACACAGATTTTTGGATTACACAATCTGGCTCCTATTTCAGCGTTCTTTGTGCAAACTTTGTGCGCATTGTGGTTAAAATCTCTTTACTTCTTAAAAACCAAATCTAGGGCCTCAAAAATAGCACGTTTCGCTTTCTCTAATTCGATCTTAGTATGTGCTGAAGATACGAAACCAACTTCATATCCCGATGGGCCTAAATAAATTCCTCTGTTTAATAATTCGCGGTGCATCACTTTGAATTTCTCCATGCTACCGGCATCAATATCATCGGCCGATTGGATTTTATCTTTATCGGTAAAAGCAAACCAGAAGATAGAGCCAATAGTAAACACTTTAAATTTATAATTGCGCGCAGTAGCAAAACGCTGAATGCTGGCTACAAATTCCTGAGCCTTGTTATTTAAATCTTTATAAAAGCCCGATTTGTTTAGTTCGGTTAAAGTAGCGATCCCCGCAGCCATGGCTACCGGATTACCAGACAATGTTCCGGCCTGATATACGCCCCCATCAGGAGAAATATGCGCCATAATTTCGGCGCGCGCGCCATACATTCCTACAGGTAAACCACCACCGATGATTTTTCCATAGGTTACAATATCAGGCGTAATGCCATAGTGTGCTGCCGCACCTTCAAAACCAACCCTGAAACCGGTAATTACTTCATCAAATATTAAAAGCGAATCGTTATCAGTACAAATTTTACGCAGGAACTGAATATAGGCTTCATCCTGCATAATTAAACCATTGTTTGCCGGAATACCTTCAATAATTACCGCAGCAATCTGATCTTTAAATTGTGTAAAAGCCTGCTCAATCGCTGCCATATCATTCAATGGAACAACAATTGTTTCTTCGGCAAAGGCTTTTGGAACACCTGCCGATGAAGTTTCGCCAAAGGTTACCAAACCTGAGCCGGCTTTAACCAATAACGAATCGCTATGACCATGGTAACAACCTTCGAATTTTAAAATTTTATCGCGACCGGTAAATCCTCTTGCCAGGCGTATAGCCGACATTACGGCTTCGGTACCCGAGCTGGTAAAACGGATTTTTTCTACAAAGCGGTTATTTTTGATAATCAGCTCTGCCAGTTCATTTTCTAAAGCCGTTGGTGCGCCAAAGCTCATTCCGTTTTGCATTACCTCGGTAACCTTTTCGCGGATTTTTGGATTGTTATGTCCTAAAATTAATGGCCCCCAGCTGCCACAGAAATCGATAAACTGATTACCATCGGCATCCCAGATATAACAACCATCACCTTTCTCGATGAAAAGTGGTGTACCATAAACGGATTTAAAAGCCCTTACAGGTGAGTTTACTCCACCCGGGAAATAGGTTTTTGATTTCTCGTACAGTTCGGCAGATTTTACCCTCGAAATATCAGGCTTGCTACCTGTATTTACCGGAATATCGGCTTCATTGCCTGAAAACATTTTTTTTAATGAATCTAACATCTTTTTAAGGTTGAAGGTTAGAAGGTAGAGGGCGTAAGGCTTAGGGCGTATAAGCCCCTCGACTCTTAAAAATCTCTATCTTCTACCACAAGTTATTAAGGTTAAAGATTAAAAGGCAGCAATTGAAAGATTTTTGGGCACATAAACCCTCAACCTTAAAACCTTCTGCCTTCCACCTTAAAGCCAATCGTTATTTAAAATATCTTTAATGTGGTAAGTGGTAATAATACTTGCGCCGGCCCTTGCAAAGGCGTGCATGGTTTCCATTACTACTTTTTGTTCATCTATCCATCCGCGCTCGGCAGCTGCTTTAACCATCGAGTATTCGCCCGAAACGTTATAAACCGCAATTGGCAACCTGGTATCTTGTTTTAAGCGTTGAATGATGTCGAGATAAGCCAATCCTGGTTTTACCATTAAAACATCGGCTCCCTCCTGCTCATCCAGCTGTGCTTCGCGTAAAGCTTCTAATGGGTTTCTGAAATCCATCTGGTAAGCTTTTCTATCACCTTTACTAGGTGCACAATCAGCAGCTTCTCTAAACGGACCATAATAAGCTGAAGCAAATTTGGTAGCATGGCTCATAATGGCCGCGTTTACAAAACCGTTTGCATCTAAAAGATTACGCATTGCAGCAATCCTGCCATCCATCATATCCGATGGAGCAAACATATCTGCACCAGCCTCGGCATGCGTTAAAGCCATTTTTGCAATAACTTCAACGGTTTTATCATTTTGAACGTAATCGTTCTCCATAATCCCGCAATGCCCGTGCGTGGTGTAAGAACAAACGCAAACATCGGTTACTACATATAAATCCTCACCAAACTGTTTTTTAAGCTCGCGCACAGCAGTTGGTACTAAAGAATGATCGTGATACGCCGATTTGGCATCAGCCGATTTTTCGTCGCCTACCCCGAACAGCATGATCTTGTTTAGACCTTTTTTCAATCCGGCTTCTACATCTTTAACCAGGTTATCAACCGAATAATGGTTAACTCCTGGCATGGCATCAATAGCATGGGTAACATTAGTACCTGGCACCACGAAATAAGGGTACACAAACATATCTTTTGATAACCGGGTTTCGGCCACCATCTCTCTCACCAATGGGTTTTTTCTTAATCTACGCGGACGATGTAACATTTTTTGTATTATTAGTATCAAGTATCATGATTTTAGTCTCATAACTTGAGTATCTCTTTATTTTTTCCTTACGGGGCGATTACACAGATTTTTGGATTTCACAGATGGTTTTCCTCAGAAAGGTATTCAGCTTTCCACCTTACACCCTAAACCTTTCAACCCTCCGCATTTCTACCTCATCTCTATTCCGAACACGGCTTCAGCTAATCCAATTTCGTCGGGTGAGTACGGCAAAGCATATTTTACTCCCATTTCATCAAATTTCTTACCTGTAGAATTCCCGATCGCAATTACCTGCTGGCCTGGCTCCAATAAATTATCGGCGAAATAGGCATCAACGTTTGAGGGACTGGTAAAAATCAGTACATCAGCATAGCTTTGGTCAATGTCATCTTCAATTACGGTTTCGTAAATTGGCAGATCGATTATTTTGGCATCAGCTGGTAACGATTTCTGGATCGACTGTAAAGAATCCTGTGCTCTTGGAAACAATACCTGCTGTCCACCAACCAGTTGCGCGAAATCTTCAGCAACTTCGGTAATATCGCCGCTTGCACCAACAAAATCGGCAAAATGGTTAAATTTACGCAAGGCATCTTCCGAACCTCTGCCCACTACGCCAAATTTGGTTTTCTTTGGCAATACCGGCTTCAGGTTGAAAAAGTATTCTACACTATTGCGGCTGCTGAAGAAAATCCAATCTACATGGCGCAGAATAAACTGATCTAAAACAGTAACAATCGGGAACGTACGGATTAACGAACGACCTTCAATTTCAATATTATTATTTTCTAATGCCCTGCGAAAATAGCTGTGTTCGCCAATTTCGCGGGAGATGAAAACCTTTGCCGGTTTTTTTCTTTCTGTATTAAATTTAGCCACGATTTTTTCGGCTAAACCTTCTGTTGTATCGGCACGCAAGAACAAACGCTCAGGAAAATGATCGGCGGTTTCAGCTTTAGAAGTCCAGACTTCAAACTTTCCGTTTTCCTTTTGGCAATAACAGCCTAGTGGCATGTGGCAGCCGCCTTCGAAAAGGTTTAGCACTTTACGTTCTACATTTACGGTTTCTGCCGTTTCCGGATCGTGCAATTTTTGAAGCGCATCAAAAAGTTCTGTATCGTTTTCCCTGATCTGGATAGCCAGGGCACCCTGTGCAGGAGCAGGAATAAATTCGGTTGTTTCGAGTTCTTCAATGTGTAAATCACTCACATCAAGTCCTAAACGTTTAACACCGGCCTTAGCAATCAAAATGGCATCGTAATCTTCGTCGCGCAATTTACCAATCCGTGTAGGCACATTTCCACGCAAATCTTCTACCTCTAAATCAGGACGCAAACCCAATAACTGGGCTTTACGGCGATTAGATGAAGTACCTACCATAGCTCCTTTTTTAAGAGATAGTTTCTGCGAAATATCCACACAATCCTTTAAAATCAACAGGTACTCGCTGGCTTCTTCGCGAGGAGGCAAAGCAGCAATAGTTAATCCTTCAGGGTGTGTTGTAGGTAAATCTTTAAGGCAATGTACAGCCAGATCAATTGTTCCGCCTAACAGCTCTTCTTCCAGTTCTTTGGTAAAAAAACCTTTGCCTTCCAGTTTATCCAATCTTAAATTCAGGATTTTATCGCCCTGTGTTTTAATGATTTTTATCTCGGCTTCTATTCCAATGGCTGCCAATTCATTTTTAATATGATTAGCCTGCCATAAAGCCAGGTCGCTACCGCGTGTTCCGATGGTTAATTTCTTCACTATTAAGATTAAATGAGCTGCAAATTTAAATTAAATAGTGGTTTATACCATGAATTGTTTAAAAATGAGACAGTGAGGTTACAGAGGGGGTAATTAAGGGGATTTCTATGACATAAGGTGATTGTTTTCAAGAATAAGTTTTTGAACAAATGAGTGAGTTTTGAGTGACTGAATGTTTCAGGCATGATGCCGTATCATTCAAAACCTATCGCATTCTAATATCCAAATAGCTCCAAGCTGGTACAGACCCGGCAATTGAACCGTAGGTGAAATATACAGCCGTTTAATTTCACCGCGTTAGAATAACAGCAACCGGTAAATAGCAATAAAGGGAAAATGAAATTAAGCTGTGGTTAAATTTAAGATTGATTAACCAGAATCTCTTTAGCCATAACCATAGGTACGCTGATGTATTTTTTCTCCATGTAATTCATTACACGTTCTAAAACCTCGCGCGATGCTTCATCCATCTGGCTAATTTCTTCGGCAAATACACCGTTTATAGCTGTATTTTTGATTTCTTTAATCTTTCTTGGCACCTCTTGCATAGCAATTTCGATGCGACGTTGTTTTAAAACAGAGAAAAATTCGGTGATGTTGTTGCTGATAATATCTTCGGCATGAACCAGTTCGTTATAACGTTCCTGGATATTTTTGCGAGCCACTTCTTTTAAAGACTCAACCTCGATGTAATGCACCAGATTATGGTGAATTACCGCCGGAGCTACATCGTTAGGGATAGCTAGATCTACAATTACTTTTTTGCTGGTATCGCCATTAAGCAATTTGGCATATAGTTTTTCGTCGATAATCGTTTCTGTAGAACCTGTACAGGTAATAATTACATCAAATCCCTCTTTAAAATCTTCGAGTGCAGTTAAAGGATATGCATTCCCGTTTAACTCTTCGGCAAGCGATTCGGCTTTAGCTAAAGTACGGTTGAAAACAGAGAAATTTGAGTATTTATGCTTGTTCAGGTATTTGGCAATATTCTGGTTGGTTTCGCCCGCGCCAATAATTAAAACACGTGAGTTACCACACATATTTAATTCTTTTAGCTTGCGGTAAGCTAATGACACAACTGAAACCGGATTTTTTGAAATATTGGTATGGGTATAAACCTCTTTGGCTGTTTTAACCACGCGTTCCATAATCATGCGCATGTAATCGCCGGTAAAACCTGCATCGCGACAGTTCTCGTAAGCTCTGCGGATTTGTGCCAGGATTTCCTTTTCGCCTACCACTAAGCTCTCTAACGAGCAAGATGTTCTTAATAAATGGTTAAAGGCTTCTTCGTTTTCGTAAACAGTTACATTATCCAGGAAACGCTCCATAAACTCAGCCGGAAGGCCCATGTCTAAAACAGTAAGAAACCTGGTTACGAATTCTTTGTCGGTTTTTTCTTTAGTTAGAAAAACAAACTCCACACGATTGCAAGTACCGATATAAAAAATTTCGCTTACAGGAAGCTCTGTTTGAATATTTTTCAACCTGCTATCCAGACTCTGATCACAAATAACTAATTTCCCTAAAGATTTCAGGTCGATGTGGTGATGCGTAAAAGCTATTACTTTTAAATATTCCAAGTGCTTCCGTTATTAACTATTATCGGGATACAAAAGTAACACGGTTGGTGGATGTCAGCGTCATTAATCTGTAATTTACATTAATTTAGAACGGTTTTAAATAGCTGCAAAACTTTGACAATCCATTTAAAGACCTTAAAATCAGTGACGAATTTAAGGCTTTCAACTATGTTCTAACTGGTTTCCAACCACTTTTAATCCAATATTTATATTACGAAATTATTGCCAAATGGTTGCCTGACACCGTATTTTAATGTTTAGTTTTGTTATTAAACTTGCTATGGTTAAGCTAAACTGCCGAAACAGTTATGAATAAGGGGCAATTGCGACAAACATTAAAAAACTGACAACAAAATCTACTTTAGTAGGCTTATATTTGATACCAACACCTTAAACGATGATTACACAAAGCAATTTTAGCCTTAGCGGTTCAGACGGAAAATTAATTATTGGCGATATCACTTTTGATGAAAAGAACCCAAATACGCCCATTATTCTTTTTGTACATGGCTTTAAAGGCTTTAAGGATTGGGGAGCGCATAATCTGGTGGCCCGATATTTCGCCAGCAATGGTTACCGGTATATTAAATTTAACTTATCGCACAGCGGCGTACCGGTCGATCACCCACAGGATGTAACCGACCTCGAAACTTTTGCCAGCAACACCGTATCAAAAGAGCTGTTTGACTTGAATGCGGTACTGGATTTTATAGAAAAAGCCTATGGTACCGAAACAAAGGTGAATTTAATTGGTCATAGCCGCGGTGGTGGTTTATCGATTATTGAAGCTGCAAACGACTTAAGAATAGACAAACTGATTACCTGGAGTGCCATTGCTGATTTTAATAGTTTATGGAAAAAAGAGCAGGAAGCTGAATGGAAGAAAAACGGAAAAATCTTTGTAACCAATGCAAGAACTAAAGAGCAAATGCCACTAAACGTAACGCTGTTACAGGATTTGCAGGAAAACGCAATTACTCTAAACATTGTGGAAGCGGCCAAACGGATTAATATTCCCTGGTTAATTGTGCAAGGTGATGATGATGTAAATGTTCCTTTCGAAATGGCACAGCAACTGGCAGATGCCAATCCGGCCAGCAGACTGGTTAAAATTGAAGGCGCCAACCATGTTTATGGCGCCTCGCAACCTTATACGGGCGAAAACTTACCGCCACTTTTGTTTAAGGTCTGTGAGAAGGTTTTGATGTTTTTGGAGGAAGCGTAAATTACTTATCTTGGGCCATAATATTTTATGGCACAGGATAGAATTAACCTTTCGGATTTTAATAAAGCCACATTAAAGCAGACCATAATTGGCGTAACTTTATTTTTATGTTTGGTTGCTTTTCTGGATAGTAATTTTTCGCCGGTAAAATCAAACGTCGAATTTATTAGCGATTTTTGGGCTGATCGTTTAAACAGCGGAAAAGGATATAATTTCATTGCTCAGACACCTAATAAGAACTATAAGATTCCAGCCGAGCTCTTCAATGTAACCAATCCTAAAGATTCATTATTAATTTTTAAATCAAAAATAACGGGATTTATCCAATACTATGGCTTAAAAAAACCTAATGAGACGATCATCTGCAAATCACCGATAATTAAGGATTATTTTCTTGGACTAATTACAACAATCCTAGGTCTTTTGATTGCTACTATATTTTATTTCAATAAAAGATTAGCACAAAACACAACCCTCCAGGGAATTTTAGTCTTTTTAATTATTATTTCATTAATTTTCTTACGAAATTACTTCTTCAGAAATTACTAATTAGTTTTAACGCAAATACTAATCATCCCCTCTCCTAACAAAATTGCGCATATCGCTACCACTTGGGCTTTGGAAAATTTCTAGATCAAAATAAGGCACTGCAGCAAGTAAATGATCGAAAATATCGGCTGCTACCTCTTCAAATTTCTTCAGTCCTTTTTCTTTCGAAAACACATAAATTTCGATTGGTAAACCGTTTTCGGTAGCCTGCAGCTGGCGTACCATAAAAGTTAAATCTGTATTAATATAGGGATTGCTTTGAAGGTATTTCTCTGCATAAACCCTAAAAGTACCAATATTGGTCATGTGACGACCATTTACCAGGTTATTAGGGTTTACAGTATGTTCAGCATTAAAGGTTGCAATATGTTGCTGGGTTTCCTTTAAATAATCTTTCAAGAAATCGATGCTTTGCAAACGCCCAATTAGTTCTTCATCGCAGAACTTAATACTCGAAATTTTAATGTTAATATGTCGCTTAATTCTTCTTCCTTCGCTTTCTTCCATGGCCCTCCAGTTCTTAAACGATTCGCTAACAATGGCATAACTCGGTACAATGGTTACCGTTTTGTCCCAGTTGCGTACCTTAATGGTGGTTAAATTAATTTCGGTTACCTCGCCATCAGCACCATATTTTTCAACGGTAATCCAATCGCCTACCCGGACCAGATCGATAGCGCTCATTTGTACTGAGGCCACAAAACCTAAAATCGGATCGCGGAAAACGAGAATAAAAACAGCCGTTACAGCACCAAAACCACCAAATATATATAGTGGCGACTCATTCAGCAGAATAGATAGAATGAGTACAAAGCCCACAATGTAAAAAACAATTTTAGCAACCTGCTTATAGCTTCGAATGGGTTTATCAGCATACTTTTTCGATGCTTCCATGATGGAAACCAAAGCATTGAGAAAAGCATTTACAGCAAACATAACCGCCAAAACCATATAGATTTTAGCAAAAATCAGCGCATAAAAAAGCCAGTTTTTAAAATAAACAAATACATAAGGAACGGCATTGTAAATGATATAAGCACCAAAAATTAAGGCAAAGGCCCTGAATACCCTAAACTCAAACAAGGCTTTCTGCCAATCGGGTTTAGTTTTAGCGCTTTTAACCACGCCTATAAAAATTTGCCTGGTTAAGAAAATGGTTACGAATAAAAAAAGGACAACCCCAATAATGCCAATGAAAAAATATGAGTACACCAACTCGTTGCCAGAAAGGCCTCTGCAGGTAAGCCAATTTCGAAGTTCGTTAAACAAGGATTGAAACTCGGGAATATTCATCACAGCAATTTAGTATTTATTGATTAGAAAAGTAAATATTAGCTCAGTATGCCATCGACTGACTGGTACACTCAATTATAAAATTACTTTCGTATCTGCCAGTTTAATTTTCCCCGAATTTAATTCAGCCTCATTTGCAAAGGTATAACTGGCTGATTTTAATAAATGACGATCATCAAAATATGAAATGGTTATTAACGGATCCCTGAAGATGTTACCTTCATTAAAAGTTATAGCGTAAATATTCACCCTTGTGAACTCGTCGGGCTCCTCCCGCTTCAGAAATTTTAGTCGCAAATGAAAACATGCTTCAGTTAATAAAACATATCCCATAAAGAAATTAAAACCAAATAAAGAAAGTACTCCTATTGCAATCAAGCGTTGAAATAATAGAAACTTAAATTCAATTTTTGTTAATCTATTATCAGGCTCTTTAATACTTTCTAAAAAGATAATTAAACTAAGGGCAATCTGGATATAAATCATTAAATCGTTTAAAAATAAACTGAGGAAACCTACGCCTGCAATTACAAAAGGTTTCCATACGTGATCATAGCTAAAATCAGGACGATCGGTGATAAGAATCTTATCATCGTAAATCTGCATAACTTTCTTCTTCAGATCAACTTCAGGAGGAAGATAAAACTTACTTTTAGCGTCTTCAAACATTTAATTCTTATTAAACCTTCTCCACCCAGTTCCCATCATCTTTGATGATATCGATCAGCTCATCCAAAGCGTAGGCTGTGGTTACGTTTTTCTTTACTACTTCTTTACCACGATAAAGGGTAATTTTATCCGGACCGGTACCTACATAGCCGTAATCGGCATCGGCCATTTCGCCGGGTCCGTTTACTATACAGCCCATGATGCCAATTTTAATACCTTTCAAATGATCGGTACGCGAACGGATGAGTTGCGTAGTTTCCTGCAAATCAAAAAGTGTACGACCGCAACTTGGGCAGGAAATATATTCAGTTTTACTAATACGGGTACGGGTAGCCTGTAAAATACCAAAACTGGTTGAATTGATTAGTGCCAGGCTCTGTTTTTCAGCATCAATCCAAACCCCGTCACCGAAACCATCGGTAAGTAAGGCACCCAAGTCGGTTGCTGCATAAAGCATTAAATTATCTGCATCCAAATTTTGGTAAGTGCGCTTGATAATAACCGGAATTTGAATGTTCTGCTCTTGCAGGGCTACAAAAAATGCTCTTTGTTCGGCCATACCGTGTACAGCTGAAGTATTAAGTATCAGTACTACATGGGTTAAGTGGCTAACTGTTAAACTGGTTAACTGGTTGGCATCAACCTCAACAAAATTTAAAAATTCATCTTTATGATCAGCTTTACTAAATTCTTCCAGCGTAAACAAAGGGTGACAATTGTTCTGATCTTTCAGCTTAAGCCAGGTTTGGTAATTGTAAATCTGCTTTAAGTTGCCAGGGAAAGAAAACGAGGGCAGGTTATCGCCCAAATAAGCTAAATCGCAAGCCTGATCGGCTAAATTGTATTTATCTAAACCTGCACTGTAATTGTAACCTACAGCGCTTAGGAAATAAGGATCTTTTAAATTTTCTTTCGAAACATCAATCATCACTACCGGATGGTGATGCCCGCCAATATGCTGTACTGGTGTGGTAATGCGGCGGTTGTATTCATAAGGGGAATAAGTTTTGATGGATGGTGTATTATGTATGATGGAAGATGTGCCAATAGACTCAAGACTTGCAACTTCGGCCTTCTGACTCCTCAAACTATACCTATCAGCCAAAGCTTTTGCTACTGGTGCCTCAAATTCCGGATCTTCTGTTAACGAAACGCGAATAGTATCGCCCAAACCGTCTTCTAACAAAGTTCCGATACCGACAGCTGATTTAATGCGGCCATCTTCTCCATCTCCTGCCTCTGTTACACCAAGGTGCAACGGATAATTCATGCCTTCTTTAGCCATAGTGTCGACCAGTAAACGATAAGCCTGAACCATTACCTGGGTATTACTCGCTTTCATCGAAATGACCAGGTTGTAGTAATTCTGGTCTTCGCACATGCGGATAAACTCCATTGCCGATTCAACCATCCCCCGTGGTGTATCGCCGTAATGGCTCATAATACGGTCGGAAAGAGAACCATGGTTGGTACCGATACGCATAGCAGTACCGTATTCTTTACAGATTTTAACCAGCGGGATAAACTTTTTATAAATCCGGCTCAGCTCGGCATTATATGCATCCTGCGTGTATTCTATATTTTCGAATTTCTTTTTATCGGCGTAATTTCCCGGATTAACACGCACTTTTTCCACAATTCTTGCGGCCATTTCGGCAGCATTTGGTGTAAAATGGATATCGGCAATCAGGGGCACATTATAACCTCTAAAACGCAGTTCTTTTTTAATATTAGCCAGATTTTCGGCCTCTTTTATGCTTGGCGCAGTTATACGAACGTACTCACAGCCTGACTCTACCATGCGGATAGTTTGTTCAACAGTCCCCAGTGTATCCATCGTATCGGTTGTGGTCATCGATTGGATACGGATCGGGTTATGTCCGCCCAAAGCGATATCGCCGATATTTACTTCACGGGTTAAATACCTCGAATAGGTTGTTAAACTGTTGCAATATCCTCCTGCCAAATCGTGTTTTGCCAATATTTTTTCCATCTCGGTGCAAAGATAAGTATTGTAGGTAGGTTTTAATGTTGGAAAGTTTAGATTTATGGCACTAAAGAAATCGCTTTTTCCAGAATTTCATCTCTACCTTCTTTAATTCCGTTTACTGTAAGTTTAACTTTAAAATCAGGAACTATGCCAATTCTTTGCGTTTCTTTTCCGTTCGGATAATATACGCCAATTTGTGTAAAACCAGTACTTATCCCTCCCGGAAACGTTACAGGCATACCTACAGTACCGTCGGCGCCAGCTGTTTGACTACCTACAATTATAGTATTTGGTCTGGCACTTAGCGCCATTGCCGATAATTCAGCAAGGCTTTGGGTTTCTTCGTTAACCAAAACGATTACTTTTCCCGGATAAGGGGCATCTTTATTTTCCCCGATTTTTACATTTGCCATATATTCATCAGACATGTAGGTGAATAATCCAGGCGTTTCAACGCTTCCCTGCGTATATTTAGCTACATCCATAGGCTTTTGGAAAAGGTACTTACCGATATCCCACGCAAAACTTGTAGGGTTCGGATAGGTACGCATATCAATAATAATGGCTTTAGCCTTCAAAGCCTGGGGTATTACCGATTTAAGCTTCGTTTTAATCCGTCCTACGTTAAAGTAAGCAATATTATTAATCATTTTAAAACCACTATCTGCTGGCATGGGTGCGCGATAATTCATTCTGTTGTATGGAAAACATTTTAAAGTGGTGTTTTCAATTTTACCATTGCGACTATAAGTAACCCGCATTAAGGTATCATTTGTTCTTAAAAACTGTGACGCTAGCTTTCTATACTGGGTTGGCAGATTAGAGGCAGTAAAATAGGGCAGTTTTTCTTTAATCAGCTGCGTAACCGAAACCTGATTGATACTTTGGATAACATCACCTTTTTTAAGGGTATTTATTCCAACAATTTCATCGTTACTGTACTTAACAACTGGTAAATTATCAATAAAAACAATTTCCATATTTGGTTTAAACTTGCCATAAAACTCGATAAAAGCACGATCGTAAGGGGAAATATCTGAATGTGAATCTTTGGTTTCGGCAATAAATGCTGCCGCTGTAAGTTTGTAGTCTAGTTCATCTTTGGCCAATAAAAATTTGGGGACATATTCCTCCAATACATTTATCCAGGGTTTATCAATAACATTTTTGTAAGGCGAAAAATACTCATAAATGCTCCAGAACCTGAATAATGCTAGTAAACGATAACCATCATCAGGATATTTAAAACTGGCATAAGCATCTTCGTTTTTAAAAATAGCAACAGGTGTCTCTGTATTATACATCTTCACATAATAGCTTTCCGTTGTTCTATCAGCTTTTTTAATCAAATTTAACTGGTTAAGCAGTTTTTTACTAAATCCTGATTTATTGAACCAATCGAAATTAGGGTTGTATTTTACATTTCCCACCACAGTTTTTGTTTCAATGGTTTTAAAGACACCTAAACTACTAATCCAATTTGAAAATACTTCGTTTCTATCGTTATTCGTTTTGGCATCAAGTACTTTGGGAATAAGCCGAAACAGCTCAAAGTCCCAATTGTAATCTCCTTTGGCTACAGAGGGATGATAGTATTTTAAGAAACCCCATAATTTACCCAATGTTATTAGGCTTCTCGTTTGCGCAGAGGTTAAATTGTTTAGTTTAATTTTCGACCCTTCTATAAACGTTTTATCGAGTTTGGCTTTTTTATCTTTATCTACTGGGTTTTCTAACTGGGCAGTTGCCTTTATGGTGGTAAAAAGCAATAAGAGCATTAATAGTTTTTTCATTCCATTGAGATTAATTTACATATCGAAGATATAAAATAGCTCATTGATCTCCCCACCTTTAACAATCGTTAACAAATGCTATATCAATCTGTCTTTTATCACCAAAGTATTGGCAGTAATATCGTGCCAGCACTGGTTTTTCTTATTCAAAAAGCTGTAGAGATAACCAAAAAACACAGGGATTACCGATAAGATTTTAGAAAAATTACGGACTATGGAAATACCAAAAGAAACACGGCTCCCATCCATACCGGCCACCTTAATATTCAGCAGCTTTTTACCTATTGTAGCCTGACTTTTAGTTGCTTCGGCAATGCTGCCATAAATTAGCTTAACCACAAATATAATTGGGAAAGGAACTAAAAAAGTCATAATGCGCTGGTCTTTACCTTCAATAAAGATATAGCTGGTTAAAATAATAATGGTATAGAACCCAAAAATAATGAAATGATCGATTACTGAAGCCAGTAAGCGCTGATCGAATGCGGCAAAATACTGTGGGGCAGTTTTTTGATAACTGAAACCCAAAAGCTCACGCAATTCGGGGATTGCATGAGCTTCTTTATAATCATCCATCCCTGGTTTACGGATAAACGTATTCGGTTTTATATCTAAATCTTTAAGATCGGTTAAACTATATGGCCCTTGTGGCTTACCATTAATTACAACTGTGTACTCTTTATTGGGATTCATTGGTTTTCAGGTTTGTTTGGATGTTAGGACTGTAAGATTAATGGCTAGGAATTTCCTTCCATTTTCCATCCCACATCTTCCATCCCCTAATATCTGCTCACCTCAAAGTTACTCAATCCACCATCTAAATTGATGAAGATTTTTTTGGTAGAGGTTTTATAGTTAGCAGTTTCGTATACTCCATCGCTCAGTTTTAAAAATCCATCAAAATCTTTGGCCGATAAACCTGTTTTTGTTTTAATTCTACAACCAGAGTTAGTAGGAACCTTAATTTTCACATCGGCAACGCCTGATTTTACCACCACATCTGTAATAGGTAACAAATCGCCAAAAGTTATATCAAGGGCTGCAGCACCACCATCAAAACGGAAAGTACGCACTTTATAATCTTTAAAATCGAAATTAGCTTCGCCTGCACCTAGTTTCATTATCACATCCCAATTGGCAGCTTTGTTTAATTTAAAGTTTACATCGTTACTGCCGTCTCCAAAATTCCATTTACCTTTTTTGTCGTCCATTTTAAAGGTAAGCACCGTAGCACTATCGGTTAGTAATTTCTTAAGTGAAAAATTGCCATGTTTTTTGGTGATATCGGCATTGATCAGTTCAGCCGTTTCGCCATCCAGGTTAAAAGAAATTCCGCCACCCGAAATATTTAAAATCGTTTTTTTTGCGTTGTCGGCTTCAACAAAAGGCTCTGTAAGTTTTAATTGGTTAAAAGCAGTATCATTGTTGTTGTCATCATCCCTATCGTTATCATCCAAATTAATATCTACATCTTTTTTAAAATGATGTCCCCACCAGTTACTCCTGTCAGGAACCTGCTGGCCCCTGTAAAACAGAAAAGATAAAGCCACCACTAAAACTGCAATCGAAATAATGCTTCCGGTTTGAGAGTTATTTTTGTTGAATAAAATATTTACACCTGCAATGATGAGAAATATTGGCCAGAAGCTCCAGATATTACGCCAGTAAAAATCAATAATACCAAAGTTTTCGAGTAGAAGTACACCGCCAATAAAAAGCAGTAAAATACCCCAAATTAATCTATCTAATTTCATTTTATTTATGCTTGAGGGTTAGGTGATGTTGAATTATCGTCGTTGCTGGTTGGTGTTTCGGGAGCTGATTCTACAATAGTTTCAGAGAAATCTGTTTTTTTCTGTTGTTCTGCTTCCTGTTGGGTTTGAAAAGCTGCCCAATCGTTTTTTCTTTTTGATTTAGCAATTACAGCAATACCTAAACCAATAAACACCAATGGCCACATAAATTTGAACAGGTTGCGAAAACTAAACCAATAAGGTATAAAATCAAGTTCGCGCATCAGAAAAAAACAACCAATTACCAATAAAAGCAATCCGCCAATGGTGCGGCCAGTATCGTTTGATTTGTTAAAACCACTAAAATTGGCCTGAGTTTCAAATGGTGTTTTTTGTGTATCGCCAACAGGCTGTGTCCAGTTGGTATTTCCCGAGCCAACAGGACCGGTAAAAGAATCGCCTGTGCCAAATGGTGCACCTGGATTTTGTTTATTAAAATAATCGTTAAATTTCGAGAACCTTGCAGCCGGATCTGGATTTACCGGAACAATAATCCACATAATTATATAGGCAATTAAGCCGCCTCCAGCCATAAATATGGCCGATAGTGCAAACAATAATCTGATTATGGTAACCTCCACCTGCATGTAATCTGCAAGTCCCGAAGCTACACCGGCAATCATCTTATCGTGTTCGTTTCTAAAAAGCTTCTTTTCCATAACGCTGTTCATTTTTGTGTTTAAAAATCGAGCGGGGTAATTAAAACCTCATCTACGTTTACCCCTTTACTTAAGTTTAAAATGGTAAATAATGTTTCTGCAATATCTTCGGGTTGTACAAATTTTTCATCCGGAATGGTTGTCCCTTCCCAGGAAGAAGTTTTTGTTGAACCAGGCAAAAACGCAGTAACTTTAACGTTGTGAGGGGCTAACTCTTGCCGCAATACATGATTAAGACTTAACATCGCTGCTTTTGTTACACTATAACTGCCACCATTTTTTACCGGGGCTTTACTGGCTACTGAACAGATGTTAAATATATGGCCACGGCCTGCCGCACGCATCTTTTTACCTAAAAATTTACTGGTGTAGTAGCCTGCATTTACGTTCAGATTTTGCTGCTTTTCAAAGGTTTCGTCATCCTCATCGAGCATACTACCGGGTAAAAAAGTACCCACATTGTTTACCAGCACATCAATAAAACCTGCTTCGGCATCAGCCTGGTTTAAAAACTGATATACACTTGCCTTAACCGAAAAGTCGACCGGGTAAACAGCTATCGTTCTCCCGGCAGTCAACAAATCATCACGCAGGATTTCGAGTTCCTTCACATTCCGGGCGCCGAGTACCAAATCGAAACCATTTTCCCATAATTTAATGGCAATTGCCCTACCAATTCCTTTAGTTGCACCGGTTATTAAAGCTTTCATGTTTTTGTGGTTTAATTTTTGTTAACAAAAAACCATATTTATATTCAAAAGCACGAATATTTTTGCAATTAGCAAAGAGCGACAACTTTTTTATCGTTTCTTTGTAGTACTATATAATGATCATTTAAATTAAGCAACACCTACGGAATGAATTTTACCAATTTCGGCAGATACATCCTGCTACTCAAGTCTGTATTCAGAAAGCCGGAAAAGCTGAAAATATACCTTAAAGAGATCGTCAAACAAATGGATTATGTTGGCGTGGGTTCACTGGGGCTTATTGCCATTATCTCTACTTTTATCGGTGCAGTTATGACTTTACAGATTGCTTTCCAGCTGGTTAGCGATTTCATACCTAAAACCATCATTGGTTCGGTAAACCGCGATTCGAGTATACTGGAGTTAAGTCCAACCATTAGTGCAATTGTTTTGGCTGGTAAAATTGGTTCGGCCATTTCATCCGAAATTGGCTCAATGCGTGTAACTGAACAGATAGATGCCCTTGAAATTATGGGTATCAATGCACCGGGTTATTTAATACTTCCTAAAATTATTTCGGGAATTACCATGGTGCCAATGCTGGTTATTATTTCGATGTTTTTAAGCATTACCGGTGGATATATTGGTGGTTCTATTTCAGGTGCGGTAACTCCTGCAGAGTACATTCAGGGTATTACTACTGATTTTAACCCATATACCATCACCGTAGCACTGGTTAAAGCATTTGTTTTTGGCTTTATTATTACTTCGGTACCTGCTTACGAAGGTTTTTACGTTCGTGGTGGTGCATTAGAGGTGTCGCAGGCCAGTACAAGAGCCGTTGTTATCAGCTGTATTTCTATTTTAGCTTGCGATTATATCGTGACCCAATTGTTATTGTAATGATCGAAATTAAAGATATTTATAAATCATTTTCCGGAAACGATGTACTACAAGGCATTTCCGGCAAGTTTGAAGAAGGCGTAACCAACCTGATTATCGGTGGTTCTGGTTCTGGTAAAACTACTTTGCTTAAATGTATGGTGGGCTTGCACCAACCAGATTCGGGCTCGGTACTGTACGATGGCCGTGATTTTACACCAATGACCTACGAACAACGTATTGAGGTACGTAAAGAAATAGGTATGTTGTTTCAGGGATCGGCTCTTTTTGATAGTATGACTGTGGAGGATAACATTATGTTCCCATTGAATATGTTTACCGATCAAAGCCGTAAAGAGAAATTAGAGCGTGTAAATTTTTGCCTCGAAAGGGTTAACCTTGCAGGTAAAAACAAATTGTTTCCGGCAGAATTATCTGGTGGAATGAAAAAACGTGTGGGTATTGCCCGTGCCATTTCCATGAACCCAAAATATCTGTTTTGCGATGAGCCCAACTCTGGTTTGGATCCGAAAACCTCGATTGTTATTGATGAACTGATTCAGGAATTAACAGAAGAATACAAAACAACCACTATTGTAGTAACGCATGATATGAACTCGGTAATGGGAATTGGCGATTATATTTTATTCCTGCATGAAGGGAAAAAATTCTGGGAAGGCAGCAACAAAGAAATTGCCCATACCGACATTAAAGAGCTGAATGACTTTGTGTTCGCCAGCCGCTTTATGAAAGCTGCAAAAGATAAGTTTTAAAAAATTTGTATATTTGGGTATGACCGCGGCAACAAAAAATACCATTCATAAATTGGAAACCCTACCAGATAGCATGGTATACGAGGTAGAAGATTTTATTGATTTTTTAAAAGCCAAGCATGCCAAAAGCTTTCCCAAATCGGGAAGCAATGAAGTAAAATTAGTTGAAGAACCAAAAAGCTTGTATGGTGCCGCAAAAGGTCTATTTATCATCCCTAAAGATTTTAACGAACCATTAGATTTCTCTTAAAACCAAATCGTCATTGCGAGGCACGAAGCAATCTAATCACAAATCAATCGCATTAAGATTGCTTCGTACCTCGCAATGACGGCATACTATAAATTAAATGATACAATTACTTGCCCCCACCCACTGGAAAGATTACGAACTGATTGATTGTGGGGATTTTGAAAAATTAGAACGTTTTGGCAATGTTATTTTAATCCGTCCTGAACCACAGGCCGTATGGAAAAAAACCTTATCAGAGCAAGAATGGCGTAAAACCGCTAACATTACTTTTAAAGGCCGTTCGGCTACTTCTGGAGAGTGGGTAAAGAAAAACCTTTCTATTCCTGATCGCTGGCATGTAGAATACAAAAACAACGAAGCGGCCATTAAACTTCGTTTAGGCTTAACTTCTTTTAAGCATGTTGGTGTATTTCCGGAGCAAGCTGTAAACTGGGATTTTATTTCTTCATCGATCAAAAAGTTTAAAACGCCGCAACCTAAAGTATTAAACCTTTTCGCCTATACAGGTGCAGCTTCGTTAATTGCCAATGCTGCCGGTGCAGAAACTACACACGTAGATTCGATTAAACAGGTTGTAACCTGGGCCAATGAAAACCAGGAGCTATCAGGTTTAAAAGATACCCGATGGATGGTAGAAGATGCCTTGAAGTTTGTGAAAAAAGAGCTCAAAAGAGGCAAAAAATATAACGGTATTATCCTCGATCCACCTGCATATGGCCATGGCCCTAACGGCGAAAAATGGAAACTGGAAGACCATATACAGGAAATGATGCAGGATGTAGTACAGCTTCTAGATGAAAAAGAACACTTCCTGATCCTGAATACCTACTCTTTGGGTTTCTCTTCGGTAATTGTCGAAAACCTGATCCGTACTTCTTTCCCTGCGGTTAAAAACCTCGAAACAGGCGAATTATATTTACAGGCTACATCGGGAATTAAATTGCCACTGGGTGTTTTTGGTAAATTCTGTAATGTGTAAATGTTAATTACTTTATTTTAAACTACCAGATTTCCACCCTACTTTCATTCCAAAACAGAATCGGAAAACTGTCTAAACTTTAATTACCTTAATAATCTATGAAATTTCCTCAATTAGCAGGCACACTAATACTTGGTTTCGCCGCAATCAGCTTGTTTGCCAACTGTAATTCAGATGGTAAAACCAGCAGCAGTATCGGCAAAATATTTTCTTCTGATTCGACGAAGAAAAAAACCGATTCTACAGAGAACGTAATAAAACCTGTTGATCCTAAATTATATGACTCTTTAGCCAAAAAACTTGCCAATGGCGATACCACAGGGAGGTGGCCGGTAAAAAAACAACCCTATCCTTTAGCTGGTGCTATTTTACCTTTTAAACGTATTGTGGTTTATTACGGGAACCTTCACTCCAAAAAAATGGGTGCTTTGGGCGAGTATGCTCCAAAAGAAATGTGGCAACGCCTAAATGCCGAAGTTAAACACTGGGAAAAGGCGGACCCATCTACTCCTGTACAGCCAGGCTTACATTACATTGCAGCCGTGGCAAGCGGTACGCCAGGTAAAGATGGTAAATACATCAACAGAATGGGTAATAAACAGATCGATTCTGTTTTAAAAATCGCCAAAATGCAACCAAATACCATCGTGTTCTTAGATTTACAGGTTGCATTGAGTAACATTAAAGCTGAATTACCACACATCGAAAAATACCTTGAGCTCCCTTACGTGCATTTAGGTATCGACCCTGAGTTTTCGATGAAAGATGGTTCATTACCGGGCAAAAAAATTGGAACTTATGATGCTGCAGACATTAACTATGTATCGGGCTACCTTGCTGATATTGTAAAAAAATACAACTTGCCTCCAAAAGTATTTACCGTTCACCGTTTTACAAAGAAAATGGTAACTAACTCGCAAAACATCAAGTTGCGCCCGGAAGTTCAGATTGTAATGCACATGGACGGATGGGGTGAGCCTGAATTAAAAAAAGGAACATACAGGCACTTTATCCAAAGCGAGCCAGTGCAGTTTACAGGTTTTAAACTATTTTACAAAAACGACTTAAAAAAAGCACCTAACAGGCTAATGACTCCTGAAGAGTTATTAAAACTTACACCAAAACCGATTTATATTCAATATCAATAAATAAATTAACACAAAAGGCCCGTAATTTTACGGGCTTTTTGCTTAAACAGGTTTTTATCCATTATTTGCAATTCATATTAACCCTATTTAGTATCACATAACTACACAGGGTTAAAACTTTTAGGAATATTCGGCGAGCGACTATAATTAATATCAAAAAATATCGTTTTTTTGATTCAATTAATTAGTCGACTAGATTTTACAACAGGTAGGATATGCAAACAGCAACATTTGGCGGAGGCTGCTTTTGGTGCACCGAAGCCGTATTTCAGGCCCTGAGCGGAGTAACCAAGGTTACATCTGGCTATATGGGGGGAGATCTAAAGCATCCAACATACATGGAAATCTGCAATGGCGATACCGGGCATGCAGAGGTAGTTCAGCTCATTTTTGATGAAAACATCATTTCTTTCAACGAGCTTTTATTTATTTTTTTTAAAACCCACAACCCAACTACACGAAACAGGCAAGGCAATGATGTAGGCTCGCAATATCGTTCGGTAATATTTTACGAAAATGATGATCAAAAAACAAAAATTGATCAAATCATATCAGCCTTAACGCAGCAAAATGTTTTCGAAAAACCGATTATTACCGAAGTTATACCAACAACTGAATTTTATGAGGCCGAAGATTATCACCAGAATTATTTTAATGATAACCAGGGAAAACCTTACTGCTCTTTTGTAATACAACCCAAGTTAAATAAGTTTGCAATAGATTTCAGGAACAAAATCAAACCTGAGCTCCTCGAATAATTAAACCTCAAAAGTAAGCAACCCGTGTTGGCTGGCGGTGTGTATATCCCTCCATACCCGATTAATCTCCGATCCCTTTTTTGCCGCCTCTAAACCACAATACGGAAACAAAACACTTGCAGTACGCCAACAGGTATGAACCAATTTACGACTGATTGAACTGACCTTATTTAGTTTAGCATTGGTAATTTGACCATTGTTCATTAACTCAGTCCACGATTCATCAAATGCGGCATAGAATTGCGTTCTTAGTGTCTGCACCTCATGTTTGCACCGGTCTAACTCGGCAGTAAAGAACTGCATTTGTGCTTCGCTAAATCTCCGCAGGCTGGAGCGTGAATGGAATGATTGTTCTGCCAGTTGAATAAAATGGTTAGTCATCCCCAAACTGTTTACCGTTAGCGTGGTTTCTGCAAGCTGCAAAAACGGGTAGTCAAAGCCTGAATCCGCTACCAGGATATCTTTATTGATTATAAAGGTCCTGTTCTCTGGCACTTCGAGGTTTTTTACCTCAAAAGCATGGCTACCGGTTGCCATGAGACCGAAATAAGACCATCCTGGTAAAATATATACTTCTGCTTTTTTTAGGATAAATGATTTGATTACAGACTCGCCGTTTTCATCCAAAATATCCTCCCCATTTTCGTTTTTAAGGGTACAGTTGGCTGTAAATATGGTAGCGTGTAATGCACCACTGGCATAGTTCCATTGACCGTTTATAAGATAGCCCTTTTCCGTTTTCACAGCTTTGCCTCCTACTGCCCCACTTCCTGCGAAACAAACTTCCCGGTCGGCAAAAATATCGGCTGCCAGCTCCGGATTTAAAAAACCAGCAAACCATCCTGCTCCGGCGCATAAGGTAACCGTCCAGCCTAAACTGCCATCGGCTTCGGCCAACTGTTCTTCTAAACGCAGAATTTCGGGGAGCTTTTTATTCGCGCCGCCATAAACTTCGGGCACAAAAAGTTTGAACCAGTTTTCCTGGTAAGCCAGCTCCAGTATTGCGGGATGCAGTTTGCCCATTTCTTCTGAAAGGGCAGCATATTCGGCAACTTTTTCCTGCCAGGTAAAGGTTAAGGTATCTTCCATAATGCTGACAGCTTAAGATTGCGCCAATTTAAGTCTGCTTTTATTAATGATCTTCTTCCAGTCTAAAAAGCCGAAAATAGCCACAGTAAATAAAAACGTAGTTAAACAAGCCATTAAAGGCAGCTTTTTATGGAATAATAAGGGAATAGCTACAATGTTTGAAATATTTAGAAAAATCCAGTTTTCTATTTTACGTTTAGCCAGCAACCACATGCCCGCCCAGGCCGTAGCCGAAACAAAGGCATCGAAAAGAGGTACATCCGAATCGGTAAAATGCCGCAATACCAGATACAATACTACAAAACCAATTACCGAGATCGATACCGCAATGCTTAATTCATTGTTGTTTGACCACGACACCTGATTTTCGGCATCTTGTTTCCTTTTCTTCCAGATGATCCAACCATATACACTCATTACCAGATAATAGATGCTAAGCAGGGTTTCTGCATATAGTTTTACATTTAAGAGCAGAAACATAGACAAAAGAATGGAAATAATACCCGTAGGATAAAGCCAAATGCTGTTCTTTTTGGCCAGTAAAACTTCGGTCACACCAAAACCTACAGCCAGCCACTCGATAAAGGAAGTATGTGCAATCTGCTCCTGAAAAAGCTTAAACCAATCCTGAAAATTCATTTACAATATTTTGCTAATGCTAAAAATAATTGAAAACTGTTTTCGGGGCGAAACAGTATGGTAAAAGTTAACCTCCTTCCTACGTCGGTATTATCCGCATCAGGTACATGGTTTTAAAATTCCAATAAACATTTTAACAATAATCAAACGTCTGTACATTTTGATATTGATGTTTGGAATTTCTAAACCAACGGGTGTAATCTCAGCAAACTGGTTGAAAAGAATTTCTGAACCAATAAGCACCCCTTTGAGCAGGACAAATATAGGTTTAAAAACAGAAGGTTTTGTTTTTTATTCGATTTTGTGACGTTGAGGCTATTTGTTTTGGTTAACGATAAGTAGATCATCATTCCCAACTTGATTGAGAATAACGATCTACTGGAGTGTATGCCTCCGGTAATTAAAGTTTAAATGTGGTTAAAACAAACCAATTTGCCCTTTGTCATCAATATCGATGTCATCAGGGTTGGTAATTTCGAAGTCTACCTTTTTAACAGGTTTATCTTCAGTTTTCTCTTCTGCTTTAGCGCTTTCCTTTTGGGGTGGAGCCGGCGCAGGTTTTTCTGTTTTAGGTGCAGGAGCTTCTGTGCGTTCGAACTTTGGTTTTACCTTTTCTATAACAGGCTCATCGGCAGTTTTTTCTGCTGCTTCTGCAATTTCGTTCGTTTCTTCAGCAGCTTCTTCCTCACCTTCCTCATTGTTATTATCCTCTTCGGCAGGTATTTCTGCTACTTCCTCTTCTTCAATCTCAGGTTCTTCTAAAACAACTTTTTGTACATCATGTGGCGATAAACGATTACCGTTTGCCTTTAATCCTTTAACGTCAATCAGTTCGGCCAATACAAGATCCAGGGTTTCCGGAACCTGCGTTTTACCTTTCAATACATCGACTATAATTTTGGCGACAGGGTTGGCAGTTAGGTGTAATAATCTCGATTTCTGCTCTTCGCTGATAAAAATCGTTTTCTTACCATTGGCCTGTAACTCGAATGCAAAACGCTTGATGAAATAATTCTGTGCTTTACCTTCAAAGTGAACTGCAGCAAAAACTCTTTCGGCATCAAACTTCTGAATCAACAACAGATTATCGTCAAAGTGGTTCGTTAAATCGAACGAACTCAACTCGTAGTAACCATCTTTGTGCACCTGTAAAATACGGTCGTCACCATCAAACTCGCCCAGATATTTACCACGTCCATCAACATTCAGGCGTTTTAACAAATCATCGTACCAAATTTTAAGTCCGGATAAGGTAGAAACACCTTTACTTTTTAAAATGATCTTTTTAACCGGATATTTCGATACAATATTACCTTGCGAACCACGGCCTTTAATGGCTACTTCAGCAAAATCCAGATCGAACTGTAGTTTACGTAATTTTGAATGTGGCTTTAAGGCAACATTTATAATTTCGGCTTCACCGTTAGGGTTAGCGGTAAAGTACAACACCTTCGAACCTTTTGATCCTTTGGTTAAATCGTATTCTTTATCGCGGGTTACCCCCACAACCGAAAAACGCTTAATGTACGATGTTCCACTGGCACCGTCTTTATAAACCATGTTATAAACGGTACGTTCATCGTTTTTCTTGAATACCTGTACGTGTATAATCCCCTTACCTACAAAGGTTTTATCGGCCACTTTAGTAATGGTGCATTTACCATCCTCGCGGAAAACGATAATTTCATCAATATCTGAGCAGTCTGCTACGAACTCATCTTTACGTAAACCAGAGCCAACAAAGCCATCAACACGGTTTACATATAATTTTACATTGGCTAATGCAACTTTCGAAGCCTCAACCCGATCGAACAAACGGATTTCAGTTTTGCGTTCTCTTCCTTTTCCGTACTTGTCTTTTAATTTTTGATACCAGGCAATGGCATAATCGGTAAGGTGTTTTAAATGGTTTTTAACCACTTTAATCTCATCTTCCAGATTTTTCATTTGCTCATCAGCCTTTTTCACATCAAAACGGGTGATGCTACTCATCGGCTTATCGATTAGTTTCTTAAAATCTTCGGGCAGGATTTCGCGGTAAAGCGAAGGTTTAAAAGGATCGAATAAAATATGTAAAACCTCTACTACCTTTTCAAAATTAGTTGAATTTTCGTATTCAGGATTTTTATACATCCCTTCCTGAATAAATATTTTTAACAGGGAACTGAAGAAAATTTTCTCCTGCAGCTCGTGTAAACGTATTTCAAGCTCCTTTTTAAGCAGGCTTTTTGTATGTTTTGTATTTTCGATCAGGATATCGTTCACACTTAAAAAGTGTGGCTTATCTCCCTGAATAATACAGGTATTGGGCGAAATAGAAACCTCGCAGGCTGTAAAAGCGTACAAGGCATCAATCGTTACATCCGGAGAAATACCAGGTGCCAGATGCACCACAATTTCTACATTGGCCGCAGTATTGTCTTCAATTTTTTTGATTTTGATCTTACCCTTATCGTTGGCCGATAAAATACTATCAATAACTGAACCTGTGGTAGTACTGAAAGGCACCTCACTAATCACTAAGGTCTTTTTATCCTTTTCGGTAATTTTTGCTCTTACGCGTATTTTACCACCCCGCTGACCTTCGTTATAGTTCGAAAAATCGGCCATACCGCCCGTAAAAAAATCGGGCATGATATTGGGGCGAACACCTTTCAATGCTTCTATTGATGCATCTAACAGCTCAATAAAATTGTGCGGCATTACTTTGGTAGCTAAACCTACGGCAATACCTTCGGCACCTTGAGCAAGTAATAAAGGAAATTTAACCGGCAAGGTAATGGGCTCGTTGTTACGGCCATCATAACTTAACTGCCATTCGGTAGTATCGGGATTGAACACCACATCGTTGGCAAATTTAGATAAACGTGCCTCAATATAACGTGGTGCCGCAGCACTATCACCTGTAACCGGATCTCCCCAGTTACCCTGCATATCAATCAACAAATCTTTTTGCCCAATTTGCACCATAGCATCGCCGATAGAGGCATCGCCATGCGGGTGGTATTTCATGGTGTTACCAATTACGTTGGCAGCCTTGTTAAAGCGGCCATCATCCATCTCCTTTAAGGAGTGCATGATGCGACGTTGAACGGGTTTTAATCCATCGTTAATGTGTGGAACCGCCCTGTCGAGAATTACATAAGACGCATAATCTAGAAACCAGTTTTCGTATAAACCGTTAATTGGCGTTATGGTATGTTTGTGTTCTTCGTTGATGTTTGGGTCTAGTTCTTCACTCATTTATATACAAAAATTGGCAGCTGTAAATATAATAAAAAGGATAATACGGTTAAATATTGGTTATTCACATTTAGGGCTATGGCTATTCCGTCAGCTGGCGTCGCACCCGTCGAATTTATACTTATCGGTCCTATTAGCCATATAAAATTTATAAGGCCATTTGCACTTACATTTCCTAAAATGCCTTATATGGTTAACAATATGAACCACATAAAAAGATCCTTCACTGCGTTCAGGATGACAGCGTAGTCGGTTATTCCGTACCCAGCAATACCCCTGAAACATTCCAGGCGCTTGAGCTCGATCCCTCAGGCTTACCCATAGGGATAGTAATTTTAATGGTGTGCTGACCGGCTTTTAAATCGCCAAGGCTAATCCAGTTGGGATTGGTAACTGTACCCGGGCACCAGTTAGACCGGCTTAAATCTGATGATGAAAGCCCTGTTTCGAAATTACCTGAAGCGGGGTTAGATAAGCGGTAAGAACCACAATCCTGTCGCCATGGGGTAAAAGCAAATGTTTCTTTATTATCCAACCATATTGTGTTTTTGCGGGGCACAAACTCATCGCCATTTCCCCAGCCACCATGGCCTGTGGTAATGTAACGCAATTTGGCATCTTTTACATCTTTATCAAGCGTGAAAGAAACTTCAAGCCCTTTTTCGCTGCTAAACATGGTGGCGTATTCTTGTCCGGCCATTTCCATTACATTGGTAGAATTGAATAGTGGCATAATTACTTCTTTTTTGCCTTCTCCACGACCGCCATTATGCAGCGTAATGTTCATCGAAACTTTGTGTCCGCCTTTATCGTAATTGCCGATAAAAACAGCAACCCAGGCTTCTTTTCCATTTACCAAAGGAAATAGCTCTGAAATATCCTGTCTGTAATACACCTTTTCGGCCCAGTTTTTATCTTTTAGTTTTAAAGTATTGTACTTGCCCACACCAAAAGGCGTAAAAAAGCGCATCAATTCAATTACCGGATTATAATTGGCCGTAGCCACTACGCCCTGGTATTTTTTCCCGTTTCCGTTATCATAAACCGGCAGTTCTTTTACCGAATTTTTCAGGGCATCCATCAAACTAATTGTTTTATCGGTTGGAATTACAAACACTGAACCCGTTCTGTCGTAGGCATCGCCATTTGATTGTTCTGTTAAATCAACAAAAACATTTGGGCTACCAGTATAAGCCGGAAATTTAACCTTTCGTGCAATAACGGTTCCACCGGCAAAACGGAAAACCGAATCGGTTGATAGAGGCTTATCGATAAAGTTGATGGTTTCGTTGTTAAACACATTTAAAGTGGTAAACCTGCTTTTCCACAAAAGGTCTTTATAAGTTAAACCATCGCTTAGGTTGGTACTTATTTTGGCTAAATCAATCTGTTTTACATTTTTAACAGTTTCGATTTTAGTTGCGGTAACATAACTGCTGCCATTGCGTACCTGCTCTAACACCAAACCCAGGTTTTGGCCTAAAACGGTAGGTGCGGCTTTAATGCTGGCATCGGTTGTGTACCATAAATCGATGCGGTTAGAGTTTACCACTGTGGTGGCTTTTTTACAGGTATACCCCAGTATCACTTTGGTATCGTTACTGTATTCAAAAACCTGTTTACCAATTGTTGCACTATCAACAGTTACAATTTGGCTGGCGGTGCTTAAATCGGCTATCTGAAACAAAATTTGCGCGGGTTTGGTTACCAGACTTTGCTCGTAAGGATACTTCGCCTTATTATCTAGAATATTGGCATTGCTGATTAAATTCTGTTTGGCATCTGCAATTACCACCGTAGCGTTACGGTCTTCCTTTGGTTTGCCATCGCCTGATCGGAAGTAAGTAATTTTATAAGTTGCGTTACTTTTTAGAACGCCCTGGGCCTGCAGGTTAAAAGATATAAAGGCCGAAAAAACGAGAATGTATAAATGTTTCATTGTGGTTAAAAAACCAAATATAATAGTTTGTACGATAAACGTTTGATTTTAACGAAATCCTATTTCCCCCCTTCGACGGGGGCAGGGGAATGAAGCTGTAAACAATCAAATTAGAAAATCTAAAATTTCTATTCTATTATCATCCCCCTACCCCTTCAAAAGGGGGACTGAGTTTACCGCCTGACAATTAGAAACCGAATTTCTAAAAAATGTGCATCTAAACTTTCTCTTACCGCTCCAACCTATCTTCCGCAAAAGCAAAAGGCAATAAACTCTTTACGCTGGGCACTTTTAGTATCTCGCCGTTTAAGCAATAAAAAATCACATCAATCGGGCTTTGCTGTTTGCGTTCAAATTCGATCATTACCTGTAAGCAGCCTCCGCAAGAGGTAACCGGCTTTAAAATTTCGAAATGATCGGTTTGTGCGGTAATGGCCATGCTTTCGATAACCCCATCAGGGTATTTGGCACCAATTGCAAAAAGTGCTACACGTTCGGCGCATAGTCCTGATGGATAAGCCAGGTTTTCCTGGTTGCTGCCTAAAACTATTTCGCCCGAAGCCAAACGAATAGCAGTACCCACCCTAAATTTCGAATAAGGTGAATATGAGGTTGCCAAAGCCTGTTCGGCGTTTTGACATAATGTGCGGTCTTTTTCTATTAATTCATCAATACCCGCGTATTGTTCAAAAGATATATTTAGATTTATTGAATTCATTTTAAACTGTTTATTGCACCGCCCATGTTAAATTTTTATAGCGGGCGAACAATTTAGGTTATTTTTTGTATTAATTAGTAAAATGCCAGCTAAAATTAATTTAAACGGCATGCTTTTTGGCTTTTAACAAACACCAAACACACTCTGTTTTGAATAAATACGTACGCAAAAGTCTTAAAATTTTACTGTGGTTAATTGCCTCCATTATTATATTGGTGATTGGTTTAGCGCTGTCGCTAAATATTCCGGCCGTTCAAAATTTTGTTAAAGATAAGGCCATCAATTACCTGAAAACCAAAACCAAAACCGAAGTTAGCCTTGAAAGCATTAAAATAGCCCTGCCCAAAGATGTTGTACTCAACAAATTCTATATCGAAGACCGTAAAGGTGATACTCTGCTTTATGCAGAAAAACTGGCTGTAGATATCAGCTTATTTAAGTTGTTAAAAAACACTGTTGAGGTAAACAATATTGAGTTAAAAAATGTACGCGCAAATGTGAAGCGCATTAGCCCTGATACTACATTCAATTTTTCTTTTCTGGTTGATGCTTTTGCAAGTGATCAGAAAAAACCCGAAGAGAAAGTTAAAAAAGATACCACCTCTACCCTAAAATTTTCGGTCGATAAAGTTTCGTTTGAAGATATAGGCCTTAGCTACCGCGATGATGTGGCAGGCAACGATGTAAAGCTTTACCTGGGTGCCTTTAAAACCAAAATCAAAAATTTCGATCTGGCCAACCAGCACTATGTGATTAAGGAGCTGAGCTTAAATAATACGTCTTTACGGTACCTGCAGCAAAAACCTTTAGTTAAACTGGTGCAACACATCACCAACAGTGTGGATAGCAGTGAGAAGGAGCAGGGAAAACTGCCTTTAATAGAAGTGCAGAATTTTGTTTTCAGCAAGGTAAAAGTACATTACGACGATCAGATTTCGACTACCAAAGCTGTTGCCGATGTAAACGACCTTGGTTTGGTTAACTTAAAAGTAGATTTAACCAATAGCAAATACGCAGTTGATGATGCACATTTAAACAAATCGAACATCCTGTTTGCCTTTAAACCTGCGCCCAGTAACGATTTAAAAAAAGTAAAAGATACTGTATTACCCGAAAAATCGACCTTGGGGCTGCTGATCAAAAATATTAGCCTGGCCGATAATCAGGTGCAGTTCGATAACCTCGGCGCCAAACCTGCTGCAAAAGGAATGGATTTTAATCACCTCAAAATTGCCGGATTAAATTTAGGTGCGAGCGACGTATCTTACAGTGCAGCAGGGATAAAAGCCAATGTTAAAAATGGCTCGTTAAAAGAAAAAAGCGGTTTTGTATTAAATGAGTTGAAAGGCGATGCCGTGTACAATGACAAGCAGATTAAGCTGAGCAATTTTGTACTCAAAACCCCAAATACCACTATCGAAAATGCCACTGAGCTTAATGTTACTTCGATGGAGGATTTAACCAAACACCCCGAACGTGTAAAACTTAACCTGGCCTTTAAAAACACCACGATTGGTTTAAAGGATGCGGGCTATTTTAGCGATGCCATTCCGGCGAATTACCGTAACGAAAAAATAAAGCTCAATGCCGATGTTAACGGTTACTTAAATAACCTGAATATTCCACGCTTACAGGTTAGCGGATTAAAAAATACCCAGATCGATATCAGTGGAAAAGCAAAAGGCCTGCCCGATATCAAAAAAACCTTTCTGGATTTAAACATCAAAAAGCTCCATGTTACCAAAAGCGATATTTTGGTTGCCGTAACTAAAAAATCGCTCCCGCCTACCATCGAACTGCCCAATGTAATTGATGCAAAGGGTAATTTTAAAGGATCGATGACTGATTTTAACACCAACCTAAACATCCTAACCGATATGGGTGGTGCCAATGTAATAGCAGGAATGAAGGGGCCAAAAGGTAGGGAAAGTTACCAGGCCGATATTAGCCTGAACAATTTTAATGTTGGCCGTTTGTTAAAAATGCAGCCCAAATTGGGTCGCGTTTCAGCAAAAGCCAGGGTGGCAGGTACCGGTTTAGATCCCAAAAAAATCAATGCTAAATTTAATGCAAAGGTGTTAAGCGCTTACTACAATAAATATACTTACCGCAATTTAAATGTAGCCGGTACGTATGCCAACCAAAACGTTGTGGTAAAAAGCAGTATGCCCGATAGCAATGCCAACTTTGCCCTCGATGCTAAAGTGAACCTGGCCGGAAAATACCCAAGCATAAAAGCTGATTTGAATTTAAAACAGGTTAATCTGCAGGCTTTAAATTTTAGTCCAACCGTATTAAGTGCAGCAGGTGTAGTTAAAGTAGACCTGGCTACCGCCGATGCCGATTATTTAAACGGGTCGGTTGATGTTACAGGCCTGCAGCTGGTAAAAGATAAACAGCGGATTAATGTAGATACCATTTCGGTACGCGCCAAAACAACGGCTACTGAAAATGAACTTACGCTGAATTCGGAAATTCTATCGGCCAAAATTGATGGTAAATATCAACTAACCAATATCAGTAGTGCCATTATAAACGAAATCAATAAATATTATGCTTTCGGTACCGTTACCAAAGTTCCCGATCAGCGTTTAAGGTTCTTTGTGCGTGTGTACGATTCAAAACTGTTAAAGAGTTTTGTACCCGAATTAACGGTGTTTAAACAATCTCAGTTTTACGGCTTAATTGATACCCAAAAAGACAGTCTTCAGATTAAAGGAAATCTCCCACAGGTTGTTTATGGCGATTTCAAAGTAGACACCACGGTTTTAAACATCAACAACGACAACAATAAACTCGATTACAGTTTAACTGTTAAAAGTTTACAAAGTCCATCCATTGCCCTTTTTAATACGGAGGTTACCGGCGATGCAGCCAACAATAATTTAGGCATAAACGTTTTCTTACGCGACAGGCAACGTAAAAACAAATATGTAATCGGTGGTAATTTCCAATCCATTAACAAAGATTTTAAATTTACCCTCGATCCGCAAAAACTGTTGCTCGATTACCAGAAATGGGTGGTTTCGCAAGATAATTACATCCAGTTCGGGGCTTCGGGTATTTTGGTCAACCAGTTTCAGATCAGTAATAGCGGCCAATCGCTGGCCATAAACAGCAACCCAACCGAGCCCAATGCACCTTTAGCAGTTGAGTTTAAAGATTTTCAATTGGAAACCCTTACCAAATTTGCCGAAACCGACACCACTTTGGTAGGCGGTCGTTTAAATGGAACAGCCAATGTGAAAGACCTGGCTACTACCCCGAAATTTGAGGCCAATCTCACCATCGATCAGTTGCGTTACCAGAAAGACCAGTTGGGTACCTTGCGCTTAGCCGTAAACAACAATACCGAAAATGCTTTTGAGGTAAACCTCGCATTAACCGGCGTGCACGAATTAAGGGCAAACGGTTTTTATTATACTGCACCACAAAGTGCATTAGATTTGACCGTAAATATCGATAAGATTGAAATGAAAAACATTGAGAGCTTATCGGCCGGACAGCTTAAACGTGGCACAGGCACCTTAACAGGAGCACTAACCGTTAAAGGGGCATTAACGGAACCAAAAATACTGGGCGATTTAACCTTCAATAATGCCGGATTTAACGTGGCCTATGTAAACTCTTATTTCCGGATGCCAAACGAAAAGATTTCGTTTACCGAAGAAGGGATCAGCTTTAACAACTTTACATTGATCGATTCTTTAAACCAGAAAGCCACCATTAACGGAAAAGTTTACACCAGCGATTTTAAGAATTACCGCTTCGGTTTGGATATTAAAACCAATAATTTCAGGGCACTGAATTCGACCGCAGCCGATAACGACATGATTTACGGAACGGTTTTCTTAACCAGCGATATCAAAGTGCGTGGCGATTTGAACCAGCCCGATGTAAACATGAACATTAAGGTAAACAAGGGCACCAAGTTTTTCTTTGCCTTGCCTGCCAACGATCCATCCATTATCGACCAGGAAGGTATTGTTCAGTTTATTGATGAAGACGCCCCGCCATTTAATGGCAAAAAGGCACTGAATGTAGATAGCATCAGCAAAGCGCCTATTAAAGGCTTAAACTTAGTTGCCGCAGTAAATATCGACCCTGAGGCTGAACTCAATGTGGTAGTAGATCCGGCCAGTGGCGATAACCTGAATGTAAAAGGCGATGCCGATTTAAATGTAACGATGGATCCCAGCGGTAAAATCAGCATGACAGGCCGTTACGAAATTGTAGATGGTTCGTACAACCTTACCCTTGCCGTGGTTAAGAAAGAATTTAAACTCGTAAAAGGTAGTACCATTATCTGGACTGGCGAACCAACATCGGCTAATGCCAATATAACAGCTTTGTATGAGGTGAATGCAGCTCCTATCGATTTGCTCAATCAGCCAGACCTTTACGAAGCCAGAACCAAATTACCTTTTCAGGTTTATTTAATGATGAAAGGCGAATTATTAAAGCCAACCATTTCATTTAAACTCGATTTACCCGAAAATGAGCGTGGCGCACTGAGCGGCCAGGTGTATACCAAGCTGATTAACGTAAACCGCGATGAAAGCGAACTGAACAAGCAGGTTTTTGCCTTGCTGGCTTTAAACCGGTTTATTGCTAATAATCCGTTCCAGAGTTTGGCTGGTGGTGGCGGTGGGGTTTCTACCCTTGCCCGCTCGAGTGTAAGTAAATTGCTAACTGAGCAGCTAAACAATTTAACTTCAGATTTGATACAAGGTGTAGACCTCAACTTCGGGGTAAATTCATCAGAAGATTACTCTACAGGTTCAATGCAGCAAAAAACCGATTTAGAAGTTGGTTTATCTAAAAAACTACTGAATGATCGATTAACGGTTACTGTAGGTAGTTCGTTCGCGCTGGAAGGTCCGCAGGCACCAGGAGAAAAATCGACCAATATTGCCGGAAACGTAAATGTAGAATATGCACTTTCGGCGGATGGCCGCTACCGGTTAAGGGCTTACCGCCGCAACCAGAACGATGTGATTGTGCAAGGTCAGATTATCGAAACCGGCTTAGGGTTTACTTTGGTGGTAGACTACAATAAATTTAGAGAGATATTTCAGAAG
This sequence comes from Pedobacter sp. HDW13, assembly GCF_011303555.1. Classification (NCBI taxonomy): domain Bacteria; kingdom Pseudomonadati; phylum Bacteroidota; class Sphingobacteriia; order Sphingobacteriales; family Sphingobacteriaceae; genus Pedobacter; species Pedobacter sp. HDW13. Next base: position 1,209,277 of record NZ_CP049868.1, read on the forward strand.
AAACGCATTAGAAGAATAAGAAACATTGAACAGAAAGCACAAGATGAAAAAACTAACTAGACCGCTTTTATTTTTACTGGCCTGTTTAGTTTGGGCTTGCAGCAGTACCAAATCTTTAAAACCAGGACAGATTTTGTACACCGGTGCTGAAGTGAAAATCAATCCGGATTCTTCTGGGAAGATTGATAACGAAAAGCAGATTAAAAACGATCTCGAGGCTAAAACAAGGCCTCGTCCTAACAGTTCAATCCTGGGGATCAAATTCAAACTTGGCCTTTACAACCTTGCCGGCGAACCTAAAAAGCCAAAGGGTTTCAGGAACTGGCTACGCAAAAAAGGAGAAGCTCCGGTGCTGTTGAACGATGTAAAACTGAAATACAATAACGATGTACTTACCAGTTATCTCATTAGTGAAGGCTACCTGCAGGCCAATGTTACCGGCGATACCATAGTGAAAGAAAAAAAAGGTAAAGCCATTTATACCGCAGTTACTGGCCAGCGCTATAAAATCAATAAAGTAACTTTCCCGCCCGATACAGGTATTTTAACCAAAAACATCAATGTTAACAAGGATAAAACCTTGTTAAAAGTGGGTGATTTTTATGATATTGACACCTATAAAAACGAACGGATCAGGATTGATAATGACCTGAAAGAAATTGGTTATTTCTATTTCAGTCCCGATTACCTGATTATACAGGTTGATAGTACCATCGGCAAAAACCTGGTTAACATTAAGGTAAAAGTTAAAGATATTGCGCCTGATGCGGCGATAAAGCCTTACACCGTTAAAAACATCAATATTTACCCTAACTATTCGTTGCGGAGAGATAGTGCTTTAAGGAAGCTAAATCCGTTGGTATATAACGATTTTAACATTTACGATAACCGCAATACGTTTAAACCTAAACTTTTCGACCGTCTGGTATTTTTTCAAAAAGGAGAAGCCTATAACCGTAAAGATCATAACCAATCGTTAAACAGGATGGTAAATGTAGGTGCATTTCAAGATGTTAGGGTGGAGTTTTTGCCTGTAGATAGTTTTAGGAACAATCAACTTGACCTGAATATCTATTTAACCCCTTTAAAGAAAAATTCGCTTACTTTCTCGGTTACCGGAACCAGTAAATCAAATAATTTTGTTGGTTCTGAAGTTAAGGTTACCCAAACCACACGGAACCTGTTCAGAAATGCGGAACAGCTTGATTTAAGCGTTAGTGGCGGCTTTGAAACTCAAACTAAAGGAACCTCACTGGGCAAAAATTCGTTGTCGTTTACGGCCGAAGGAAAACTAACTTTCCCCAGGTTAATTGTTCCATTCTATAAACCGAACAGCACCAATGCCTTTATTCCTAAAACCATCACCTCGCTGTCTTACCAGATGCTAAATAGGGGTTCGGAATATACTTTACATGCTATAAAAGGCGAATACGGGTATAATTTTAAGGAAAATCAGTACAAAGAGCATAATTTTAATCCGATATCGATTAGTTATGTAGCTACAAGTTTCCCTGATACCAATACCAGAGATAGCCTTTTTAAAAATAATCCGCTTTTAAGATCTACACTTGAAAACCAATTCATCGTCGGTAGCAATTACAATTTTACCTATACCAACCAGATGGAAGATAGCCGTCGGAATAATGTATACTTCTACGGCGCTTTAGAAACCGGAGGAAACGTTTGGGGTTTATTTACTTCTAAAAATAATGAAGGCAAGCGAACCATTTTTAATGTTCCCTTAACCCAGTTTATCCGCGTAGAAGCCGATTTAAGAGATTATTATAAAATTACCAAAAACCTGATCTGGGCTAATCGGTTAAACTTAGGCTATGGTTATGCTTATGGCAACAGTAGCTCATTACCCTTTGTTAAACAGTTTTTTGCAGGCGGCAGTAATGATGTAAGGGCCTTCCCTGCCCGTACATTGGGCCCAGGCACCTATAAAGTTCGCGATGATGCCATTTTCGCTGATCAGGGTGGTGATATTAAATTAATGCTGAATTCAGAACTGCGTTTTAAAATTGTGAGTATATTCTATGGCGCGTTATTTGTTGATGCTGGTAATATCTGGCTCAGGAAAGAAGATCTCGGAGAACCTGGCAAACCAGAAACTGCCAGGCTTGGCTCTGGCTTCAGGCTAAAGAATACATTTAATGAACTTGCTGTAGGCACAGGTGCCGGCTTAAGGGTAGATGTTAGTATTTTTGTAGTGCGCCTGGATGTAGCTTTCCCTGTGCGTAAACCATATTTGCCTGAGGGACAACGTTGGGTATTCAACGATATCAATTTTGGAAGTAAAGACTGGCGCAGGCAAAATTTAATTTTTAATATTGGGATAGGATATCCATTTTAGTTTTTTGATGAAAAGAGTAAGAGTAATACATAAAATCAAATATTTTTTTGTTGCCATTTATCACCTTTTTATAGCCGCCGGAAAAGGCTTTATGGAAGATAGGGTAATGAAATTAAGTGCCTCTCTGGCTTACTATACTATCTTTTCGCTTACACCACTCATTATTATTGTACTCTCGGCAGCCACGCTGTTTTTTGGCGATAAAATGAAAACCCGCGATAAGTTTTTTATCGAGGTTACTGAGCTGGTTGGAAAACCAGCAGCTACCCAGATACAGGGTTTTGTTGAGCATGCAAACAAAACGGGCCAGTCTACCTTGGGTTTAATTATTGGTATCGGTACATTAATTGTTGGTGCAACGGCCATTTTTATCGAAATACAAGACAGCATCAATCTGATCTGGAAAGTAAAGGCTATGCCTAAAAAAGGCTGGATAAAAATGCTCACCAACCGATTGCTTTCTTTCTCACTCATTGTGTCGATGGGCTTCTTGCTCCTGGTATCTTTAGTAATTAACAGTGTTGTTGTTGGTTTGGGCGATAAACTGGTTTCCCTAATTTCGGAAAGTAAGGTTGATGATGTGATACCTGTGGCAAACGATACCATGGCCTTAATTATCTACATCTTAAATAATGCACTTACGCTTACCGCTGTTACGGCCGTATTTACCATTATTTTTAAGGTACTGCCCGATGTTAACATTAAATGGAAATCGGCTATAATTGGTGCATTATTCACTGCCCTGCTGTTTAGCCTCGGCAAATATTTAATCGGTATCTACATCGAAAAAGGAAGTACGGTTTCGGCATTTGGTGCAGCAGGTTCTATTATCATTATCCTCCTGTGGATTTACTACACTTCCATTATCCTTTATTTTGGTGCAGAATTTACACAAGCTTATGCCGAAAAGTTCGATGGCGGTATTTCACCCAGTAAATATGCCGTATTTACTAAAATTACGATTGTAGAGAAAAAGGTTGATGTATTGCCACCACAACACCCTGAAGATACGGTTAACCTGCCGAAAGAATAGCGAACTTAGTTTCTCATTCAGATCATCTCATTCCCAAATCTTCTTACTGAAATACCCGTCCGGGCGGACGGGTATTTCAGCATCTCTTAACTTATTGGTTGGTATCCCAGCGGCTGAAAAAAGAGTACCTAAGCTGGTTGGTGAGACACCGACCAGTAGATAAACAAAAAAGTCAGGCCTTTTAAAACCTGACTCTCTTTTTATGCTACTTCCGTAATTACTTTAGGCTCTTCTGCAACCTCATCCTTCTCTATACGTAGGTTCCGGATAATGTGCTGCTGCCTGTCTGGAGTATTCTTACCCATATAATATTCTAACAGGCTCTTAATTGTCTGATCTTTTAAAATCACAGGGTCCAATCTGATATCTTTTCCGATAAACAGTCCAAACTCATCAGGAGAAATCTCACCTAAACCTTTAAATCGGGTAATTTCAGGCTTGTTACCTAATTTTTCTATCGCATTTCTACGCTCCTCATCGCTATAGCAATAAATCGTTTCCTTTTTATTACGTACCCTAAAAAGTGGCGTTTGCAAAATATACACGTGCCCAGCCTTTACCAGATCGGGAAAAAACTGGAGGAAGAAAGTCATCATTAACAAACGGATGTGCATACCATCCACATCGGCATCAGTAGCGATAACGATATTATTGTAGTGTAAGCCCTCTAATCCGTCTTCGATATTTAAAGCGTGCTGCAACAGGTTAAATTCTTCATTTTCGTACACCACTTTTTTGGTCAGTTCGTAGCAATTAAGGGGTTTACCTTTTAAGCTGAAAACTGCCTGACAATCTACATCACGTGATTTTGTGATAGAACCGGAGGCCGAATCTCCCTCGGTAATAAATAAAGTAGTTTCGTAACGTTTTTCGTGCGTGCTGTTGAAATGCACTTTACAATCGCGCAGTTTTTTGTTGTGCAACGAAGCCTTTTTAGCCCTGTCGTTAGCCAGTTTTTTAATCCCTGCAATATCCTTACGCTCACGCTCCGATTGCATAATCCTTTTCAGCAAAGCATCGGCAACATCAGGGTTTTTGTGTAGATAATCGTCAAGTTCTTTTTTAACAAAGTCGTTAATAAAAGTAGGCACTGATGGTCCTTCGGGGCCCATATTCTGCGAACCCAGTTTTGTTTTGGTTTGCGATTCGAAAACCGGCTCCTGCACACGGATAGAAATGGCCGCGATAATGGATGAGCGTACATCAGCAGCGTCAAACTCTTTCTTAAAAAACTCACGAACGGTTTTCACTACCGCGGCTCTGAAAGCAGCCTGGTGGGTTCCACCCTGTGTGGTGTGCTGTCCGTTAACAAAAGAATGGTAATCTTCGCCATATTGCTGACCGTGGGTCATCGCAATTTCGATATCGGGCCCAACCATGTGGATAATTGGGTATCTGATTTCTTCTGGCTTATTAAATTTAGAAAGCAAATCGTAAAGACCTCTTTCTGAAAAATATTTCTGGTTATTGAAATTTACCGTTAATCCTGTATTTAAGAAAACGTAGTTCCAAACCATGCTCTCTACAAAATCAGGAATGTAATGGTAGTTTCTAAAAATAGTTTCGTCAGGGTAAAAAGTAATGGCAGTGCCGTTACGCTGGGTAGTATCAATAACCGGGTTTTCGGTTACAATTTCACCTTTAGAAAACTCAACTTTCTTCGTTTTTCCATCGCGGTACGATTGCACGGTAAAACTGGTCGACAAAGCATTTACCGCTTTGGTACCAACACCATTTAAACCCACCGATTTTTGGAAGGCATTGCTATCGTATTTACCGCCGGTATTGATTTTGCTTACACAATCGATTACTTTACCCAAGGGAATACCACGGCCATAATCGCGCACGTTTACTTTTTGCTCTGAAAGAGTAATTTCGATGGTTTTTCCTGTTCCCATCACAAACTCATCGATAGAGTTATCTACAATTTCCTTTAACAAAACATAAATACCATCGTCCTGTGCAGAGCCATCACCAAGTTTTCCGATATACATACCGGGACGCAACCTGATGTGTTCTTTCCAATCTAATGAGCGGATACTGTCGTCGTTATAAATTACTTCTGCCATAATGTGTTTATTCTGTTCCTCAATGAAAAACCCTGCATTTTTGATTTGCCGAGCGATGAAGAGTTTGTAGAAATAACCCTGATGATTGAAATAAAAACATTTTCAGATCACCTCTTCAGAATTATCTTACAATAATAAATTTATTATGTGAGGCTAGCAAAATAAAGTTTCAACACAATGATGGAAAATGGATGATGAAAAGCATACCGTTCATGGCTTTAAGAATTAACTAAATCACCTCTTCCATCTTCCCTCTCCCCTATTTACATAATTTCCCTATCTTCATCCCACATTAACAAATTATTCATGCAACAGAAAAAGCAGCTTTCGTTATTCGATTTATCCATGATTGTGGTAAGTTTGGTTATTGGCATGGGGGTTTTCCGCACACCAGTAAATGTTGCAGCTAAAGCGCAAATCCCCGAACTGTTTTACCTTGCCTGGTTTATTGGCGGTTTTGTAGCTTTTTGTGGTGCATTAACTTATGCAGAAATCGGATCGCGTTTCCCAGTAACTGGTGGCTATTATAAAATATTTTCGGCGGCTTATCATCCGTCCATTGCCTTTGCCATTAATTGTATTGTGATCATTTCGAGTGCAGCTTCGGTAGCGGCCATATCTATTATCGGTGCAGAGTATCTGAGTAAGATTATTTTGCCTCCAGCCATGCAAAACGAAACCTACCGGGTTGCCATTGCCATTACTACCATACTGGTGTTTTATTTCATCAATCTGCTTGGTTTAAAAGCCAGTTCGAAAACGCAGAATGTATTAACGGTAATTAAGATCGGTATGATTTTAACACTCATCTGCGCCGTGTTTTTTGGAGGAGGTACACAAACTGCAGCGCCCGTTTTTAAAACCACCAGTGGAGCATTACCCAACTGGGCCGATTACGGCAAAGCCCTTGGCCTTTGTTTAATTGCAGTTTCGTTCTCTTATGCAGGTTATGCACAAACTATTAATTTTGGCGGTGAGGTTAAAGAAGCAAAAAAGGTAATCCCACGCGCAATTATTATTGGCTTAACCATTATCGTCATCCTGTATCTGGCCATTAACTATGTATATGTTCGGGTTATCGGCTTCGAAGAACTGAAATCTGCAGAAAGCATTGCTGCAATCCTGGCTGCTAAAATATTCGGCCCTGCTGGCTTCAACGCGCTTTCGGTTATTATCTTTTTTTCGGTAATGGGCTATGTAAATGTAAATTTATTGAGTAACCCCAGGGCTATGTTTGCCATGGGCGAAGAAGGTGCTTTACCCAAAGTTTTTAGTCGTATGAATAAAAAAACGGAGGTAATTACCTTGAGCTTAACCGTTTTTACAGTGGTTGCAGTGGTAATTATTTTCTATGCCAAAACTTTTGATAAGATTTTAAACTACACCATTTTTTTAGAAAGCATTAGTATGGCCAGTTCGGCAGCAACTATTTTCATTCTGCGCAAAAGAACTGCACATCTTGATAAAAAAACCATCTATACTGTTCCTTTATATCCTATATTGCCTATTATATTTATAGCAGCATATACCTTTGTGGCCCTAAGCATTTACGCCGACGATCCCAATGCTGCACTGAATGGTTTATATATCTTTATTGGCTTTCTGGCAATTTATTTTGTGAGCAGATGGTTTAATAAGAAATAAGTAAACTACGAATAGAAATTAAAGGAAATTAATGAACAAAACACTCTCGCTAAAACAAGAAATTGCTTACGCTGCCGGTATGATTGGCTGGAGCACGATGACGAACATTATCATCGTAATGCTGCCCTTTTTCTACCTGCCGCCCAGCAACGCCGGCCTCCCCCCACTTGTACCGCAACTTGTTTTATTCGGAGCCTTTAATATCCTATCTATTATTGCTGCCTCAGGCCGTTTGGTCGATGCTCTTTACGATCCGTTTATTGCAGCCAAAAGTGATGCCAGTAACAATAAGAAAGGCCGACGCATGCCTTTTATGAAATGGGCTATAATTCCGGCTATGCTTTTTTGCGGCCTGGTTTTTTACCCGCTTCAAAAAACCGAAAGCCTGCACAATGCTTGGTGGTTAACCATTACACTTTGTTTATTCTTTGTATCGGTTACCACCTATATCATCCCTTACAACGCTTTACTTGCCGAAGTGACCAACACGCCAAGGCAAAAAGTAAAACTTTCCAGTTACCAACAGGTGGGTTTTGTAATTGGCATTATTTTATCGGCCTGCACCAATAATTTTGCCGATCTGGTACAAGATAATTTTCAGGTAACCAACCGTAGCGAAGCCGTTCAAATGGCCATTTGGGGCTTATGCGCGCTATCCGGACTTGTGATGTTACTACCTGTTTTTTTCATCAATGAAAAAGATTTTTCGGTAGCCAAACCTTCACATGTTCCTCTTTGGGCGGCGATGAAGAATACCTTTAAAAACAGTAATTTTAAATATTACCTGATTTCAGACTTTGCCTTTTACACTGCCTTGAGCATCATTTCGAGTGGTCTGTTATACTTCTGCACCGTTTTGCTGGGCCTGCACGAATCAGAGGGAGGGAAATTTATGGCATCGATGGTATTGGCTTCGTTGTTATTTTACCCACTGGTTAACTTTGGTTCGGCTAAAATAGGTAAGAAACCCTTTGTACTCTTCGCTTTTGGGGTACTGTGCCTCATTTTTGTCACCATATTTTTCCTGGGCAAATTACCGTTTGGTCCGCATACCCAAATTTACATGTTGGTTTTATCGGCCTCATTTCCATTGGCTGCGCTAGGTATTTTACCTACGGCTATCCTGGCCGATATTGCCCAAAGAGATACTTTAGCAACCGGCGAAAACCACGAAGGAATGTTCTTTGCGGTAAAATATCTTTTTGTAAAGCTAGGCCAAACCCTGGGTATTGCTATTTTTGCGATGCTTACCATTTACGGTAAAGATCCGGGTAATGATTTCGGATTACGCCTGAATGGAATTGTAGGTTTTGGGCTCTGTTTAATCGCATTGTTGTTTTTCAGCAGGTTTAAAGAGGAAAAGTAATAGTCAAATGTAGAGCAGGATTGAATGTGAGTTTGAGCCGCTCCGATCATTCAAAATTCAATTATTCGATCATTCCATAAATTTAGCTATCTTTGCAGCGAAGCAGGAATAAGGGCTTGTCATTCTGAATGGCATATTCTCTCCGCAAGTTAGTCCTTCAACAAATGATTGTTCTAGCTTCTTCAATACATATTACATAAAAACATACATGTTATTCAAAGAATTAAACCTCATTGAGCCGATTTTAAAGGCACTTGAGACTGAGGGTTACACGCAACCTACGCCTATACAGGAGCAATCCATCCCTACTATATTAAAAGGAAAAGATTTATTGGGCTGTGCACAAACTGGTACCGGAAAAACTGCAGCTTTTGCTATTCCGATGCTACAGTTATTGCACGAAAAACACATCAATACTAAAGCCACAAAAAACATTAAAGCTTTGGTTTTAACGCCAACACGCGAGCTGGCCATCCAGATTGAGGAAAGCTTTAAAGCTTATGGCAAAAACTTAAACCTTCGCCACCTGGTAATTTTTGGTGGGGTAAACCAGTTCTCGCAGGTAGAAGCACTAAAAAAAGGTGTCGATATTTTAGTGGCTACCCCAGGCCGTTTACTGGATTTAATGAACCAGGGCTTTATCAGCCTGAACACCATCGAGCTTTTTGTTTTAGATGAAGCCGATCGTATGCTGGATATGGGCTTTATACACGATGTAAAAAGGGTTGTGGCTAAATTACCTGCAATGCGCCAGACTTTATTTTTCTCGGCTACAATGCCTGATGAAATACAGAAATTGGCCAACACCATTTTATCGAACCCTACCAAAGTTGAGGTTACACCTATCTCTTCTACTGCAGAAACCATCGTTCAGTCGGTTTATTTTGTAGACAAGCCTGATAAAAAGAAATTACTGATTCATCTTTTAGAAGATAAAGATATTCAAACTGCGCTGGTATTTACCCGTACCAAACATGGTGCAGACAGAATTGTAAAAGATTTAGGTCATGCAGGTATTAAAGCAGCTGCCATTCACGGTAATAAATCGCAAAATGCCAGACAAAGAGCCCTAACCGATTTTAAAGACCGGAAAATACGTGTTTTGGTAGCTACTGATATTGCTGCACGTGGGATAGACATCGATCAACTATCACATGTTTTCAATTTCGAATTACCCAATATTCCTGAATCTTATGTGCATAGAATCGGCCGAACAGGTCGTGCAGGAGCAAACGGAATTGCCATTTCATTTTGCGATGCAGAAGAAAACGAATACTTACTGGATATACAGAAACTGATTAAAATTACCCTGCCGATTGTTGATGACCATCCTTACCCGTTAAGCTGGGAAAACATGCTGGCCAAAAACCAGATCAAACGCAAGCCTCAAGCGCAATCGAAAGGTGGCGGAGGCGGTGGAGCCAGAAAAGGTGGTGATGGTAATATGAGCGGCAAACCGCGTAATGCAAGCAATAACAGACGTTTTGGCGGCAACAGGAGGAAGAGAGACTAGAAAGGCGGAAGGCTGAAAGGTAGAAAGCATAAGGCTTAAAATCTACACTTCTATACAACGATTAAGTTTATAAAGAAAAACCCAGGTTGCAAAATGCAACCTGGGTTTTCTATTTTCAGTTTAGACTAAGGCAAGAGAAAGAAAACCTTCTACCTTTAAACTACTACATTAATAATCTTTCCCTTTACGAAAATGATTTTCTTAGGTGCTTTTCCATCTAAAAACTTTTGGAAGTGCTCATCTGCCAATAAAATACTTTCAACCTCTGGTTGAGCAAGGTTTAAGCTCAAATTCAGGTTCATTTTCATTTTACCGTTAATAGAAACCGGATAAGCGAATTCATCTTCTACCAGGTATTCTGGCTTAAACGTTGGGAAAGCTGTGTAAGAAAGTGTTCCGGCATCGTTACCCAATAATACCCATAGCTCCTCGCAAATGTGCGGCGCATAAGGCGAAAGGATAATTACCATATCTTCCAGAATCTGACGGTTCTTACATTTCAGATCGGTAAGTTCATTTACAGCAATCATAAAGCTCGATACAGAAGTATTGAATGAGAAACGCTCGATATCATCCTGAACTTTTTTAATGATTTTATGTAACGATTTATGTTCTGCTTTTGTTGGTACGGCATCGTTTACATGAAATACCCACTCTTCGTTGTGGAACAAACGCCAGAATTTACGCAAGAACTTAAACACACCTTCAATACCATTGGTATTCCATGGCTTGCTTTGTTCTAACGGGCCTAAAAACATTTCGTACATGCGCAAGGTATCGGCACCGTAACGCTCAATCAAATCATCGGGGTTAACCACGTTGAACTTCGATTTCGACATTTTTTCCACCTCTATACCGCAAATGTATTTCCCACCTTCCAAAATAAATTCTGCATTGGCATATTCCTCTCTCCAAGCCTTGAATTTATTTAAATCCAGTGTATCGTTCTCAACAATATTTACATCAACATGCAGTGCCGAAGTTTTATATTCTTTTCTTAAGCCCGCTGAAACATAGGTATTGGTTGGTTTACCGTTCTCATCGTTAATGCGGTAAACAAAGTTACTCCTGCCCTGAATCATGCCCTGGTTAATCAGTTTTTTGAAAGGTTCTTCTTCTTTGGTATAACCCAAATCTTTCAAAAATTTATTCCAGAAACGGCTGTATAACAAGTGTCCTGTAGCATGCTCAGAACCTCCGATATATAAATCAACCGCCTGCCAGTAATTAACAGCCTCTTTCGAAGCAAATTCTGAATCGTTATTGGCATCCATATAACGGTACCAATACCAGCTACTACCTGCCCAACCTGGCATGGTGCTCATTTCATAGTGTCCACCTGCGGCAGGCATCCAGTCTTCGGCCCTCGCCAAAGGTGGCTCTCCTGTTTCAGTTGGTAAATATTTATCAATTTCGGGTAGCAATAAAGGCAATTCTTCTTCCTGTACCAGATAAGGCAATCCATCTTTGAAGTACACCGGAATTGGCTCACCCCAGTAACGCTGGCGACCAAAAATCGCATCGCGCTGACGAAAGTTTACTTTTGCTTTCCCTGCTCCTTTTTCTTCTAACCAGTTATTTAAAAACGGAACAGCTTCCTTATAGGTTAATCCGTTTATAAAACCCGAATTAATATATTTTCCTTCTTTGGTTGGATCTGCCTGAACGTCGATATCTTTTTGCGCATCTAAAATCTGAACAATAGGTAAGTTAAAGTGCGTAGCAAATAACCAGTCGCGCTGATCGCCACTTGGCACACCCATTACCGCACCTGTTCCATACCCAGCCAGCACGTAATCTGCAATCCACAATTGAATACGCTCGCCATTTACCGGATTAATTACATAAGTACCGGTAAAAGCACCCGAAACGGTTTTGGTATCGGCCATACGGTCTAACTCCGATTTCTTTTTGGTTAAGGAGATATAATCTTCGATAGCCTGTTTTTGTGCTGGAGTAGTTAATTCGGCAACCCATTCGTGCTCTGGTGCCAATACGAGGTAAGAAACCCCAAAAATGGTATCTACACGGGTAGTAAAAACTTCAATCTGTTTATCGCTACCTTCAACCTGAAACTTCACTGATGCCCCTACACTCTTGCCAATCCAGTTGCGTTGCATTTCTTTAATTGGCTCTGGCCAATCGATGGTATCCAAACCTTGCAAAAGACGATCAGAATAGGCCGTAATGCGCATACTCCATTGCATCATTTTCTTTTGTTCAACCGGAAAACCGCCACGCTCAGAAAAACCGTCTTTTACTTCATCATTTGCTAAAACGGTACCCAGGGCAGCACACCAGTTTACAGTACTTTCCCTTAAATAGGTTAAACGGTATTTTAATAATTCCTCTTGTTTTTCCTCTTCGGTAAAAGTTGCCCAATCACTTGGCAGGAAAGATTTCACATCATCATCGCAAACAGCTTTCACATCAGCCGATCCTGAAGCATTGAACTTCTCAATCAAAGTGGTAATATCCTCAGCCCTGTCGTTTTCGTTGTTGTACCATGAGTTAAACAGTTGCATAAAAATCCACTGCGTCCATTTGTAATAAGATGGCTCACTGGTACGCACTTCCCTGCTCCAATCGAAAGAGAAACCGATCTGATCGAGCTGGCGACGATAGGTTGCAATATTGGCTTCTGTGGTAATGGCCGGGTGCTGACCGGTTTGTATAGCGTATTGCTCTGCAGGTAAACCAAACGAATCGTAACCCATTGGATGCAATACATTAAAGCCTTTAAGGCGTTTGTATCTCGAAAAAATATCAGATGCAATGTAACCCAGTGGATGGCCAACATGTAAACCTGCACCCGATGGGTACGGGAACATATCTAACACATAATACTTTGGCTTTTCAGAATTGCTTTCGGCTTTGAAGGTTTGATTGTCTGCCCAAAATTTCTGCCACTTTTGTTCTATTTCTTTGAATTGGTAATCCATTGCAGGTTTTAAAATTTTTAATGCGCGAAATTACGCAAATAAAGGGGTTTAGTAAAACATAAATTTTGGATGAAAATCAAAGACCTCACAGCCCTTAAAAATCTGTGAGGTTTGTTTTTCAGATAAAAAAAGCGCCATCAGTTAAAAACCAATGGCGCTTTTAAATAATAAGGAGATCCGGGTTTTATCTCGACAGGTAATAAACCTTTTTAATTCTATTGTTTATGGTTGCCGTAAACTGAAATTTGTTTCCGGTAATACTATTTACCGCACAAAAATTGCTTCCATCGTTCAAATCCATGGTAAACTGATCTGAATAAATGATAATGTAGGTACCGATGGTTCTGTTACCTGATAAACTCACTTCTACCTGATCATCGTTGTTTGCTTTATAGTCAACATAATCGCTGGTTTTACCATAAGTTACATCACCATTAATTTTGGTAGGATCTTTTAAGGTTTCTTCAGCAGTATATCCAGTAGTAACAATTTTATCCAATGTCCATCTTCCTAACATCTGCGCTTTTAATGAAGTTGTGTCCTTTTTACAAGATATAATCGTGCTAGTAACAATTAATAATAGCCCTAGTAAAGTAATTTGCCTTTTCATAGTTAAAATTTTAGTCTTAAGTTTTATGATTAACGGCGTTTCAACAAATTTCGTACCGTATTTTGACAAAATGATGAATTAATTAAAAAATTCAATCTTTGGACTAAAACCTTATCCCATCCGTTAATGTTCATTTAGGCCCCTTTTAAATTGGTGTTTATCAGGTATAATTTATATTTTCGCAGAAACAAAAATGAAATACATGGAAGAATTCGAAGTAAGTGACGCATCTAAGAAAACCAAAACCGTATACATCTCTACGATCATTAGTATTGCTTTGGTTTTGTTAATGCTGGGGCTGCTTGGGTTGGTACTTGTACATGCCAAAAACCTGTCTAACTACGTTAAAGAGAACATCGTTTTAAATATTATTGTGGATGAAGGCGCAAAAGAAGCCGATGTACTGGCCTTTCAGAAAGAGTTAAATGCTAACCCTGCCGTAAAGCAAACGCAATACGTAAACAAAGAACTTGCAGCAAGAAATTTAACACAGGATTTAGGCGAAGATTTTGTTAACTTTTTAGGTTACAACCCCTTGACTTCTACTTTCGATGTGTATTTAAAAGCAGAATATGCCAACAATAAAAGTATCGATGCTTTAAAAGCCAGTATTTCTAAAAATCCTGTGGTTAAAGAAGTGGTTTACCAGAGCTCATTAATTGATATGGTAAATAAAAATATCAGCACCATTGGTTTAATTATTTTAGCATTTGCTATTTTGCTATTAATCATATCTATAGCACTGATAAACAATACAATACGACTAGCCATTTACTCGCAACGCTTTTTAATTAAAAGTATGCAGCTGGTTGGTGCAACGAAAAATTTTATCAGACGTCCTTTCTTACTGTATGCTGCCCTGCACGGTTTAATTGCGGCCTTTATTGCCATTATTATCCTTTTGGCCACATTGATATACGCCCGTAAAGAAGTACCCGAAATTATAATTTTAAATAATTATACTGAATTTGGTTTCGTATTTATAGGCCTTTTAATTGTGGGCATTTTTATAACGGGTATTAGTACCTGGTTTGCAGTAAGTAGATATTTACGTTTAAAATCTTATCATCTTTATAGATAATGGCAGAAAAAAAAACAAGTCCGGTTGTTAAGGACGTTAAAAGCGAATTGGTTTTTACCAAGAAAAACTATCAGTTATTGTTAATCAGCATTGCTATTGTAGTGGTTGGTTTTATTTTAATGATGGGCACCACAGGTGATATTTACGATTTCAGAAGAACATTACTGGCACCTGTAGTTGTGCTTTTCGGCTTCGCTTTCGGGGTTTACGCCATTCTTAAAAAATAACATCCATTACAGGAAGATATCTGGAAAACGCTTAATTTTTAGTTGAGCGTTTTCTTTATTTTTTGCTATTTCAAAACAAATATGAACTCTTTTGAAGCCATTGTCCTTGCTATTGTTGAAGGATTAACTGAATTTTTACCTGTTTCGAGTACCGGACATATGATTATTGCATCATCTTTTATGGGTATTGCATCAGATCCATTTGTAAAGTTATTTACCATTGCCATTCAACTTGGGGCCATTCTATCGGTTTTAGTACTCTACTTTAAAAGGTTCTTTAAAACAATAGGCTTTTACATTAAATTATTGGTTGCATTTATCCCTGCAGCCATATTTGGATTGTTATTAAGCAAAAAGATAGATGAACTTTTAGAGAGTCCAATGGCTGTTGGCATTTCTCTTTTAACAGGTGGTATAATTTTGTTATTTGTTGATAAATGGTTTAACAACCCTACAATTAACGAAGAAGAAAATGTAAGTTATTTAACAGCTTTAAAAATCGGTTTTTTTCAATGTATTGCTATGATACCAGGCGTTTCGCGTTCGGGAGCAACTATAGTTGGTGGTATGAGCCAAAAATTGAGCAGAACGGTTGCTGCTGAGTTCTCGTTCTTCCTTGCTGTACCAACCATGTTTGCGGCTACTGCTAAAAAACTTTACGATTTTTATAAAGAAGGTCATACCATTACCCACGAACAAACCAATCTGCTAATTATTGGTAACGTTGTTGCCTTTATTGTAGCACTTTTAGCCATTAAGAGCTTTATTGGTTATTTAAACAAAAATGGCTTTAGGGTTTTTGGCTGGTATAGAATTGCTGCCGGTTTGGTTATTATCATCCTTTTGCTAAGTGGCCACAGCCTACAAATTATTTAAGCCTAAAATACCTTAAGCACAGATAATAAGCATCTGTTACATCTGCGGTAAAAAAAATTAAGCAAACCACATTGAATCTGTATCTTTGCGCAAAAAAGATTTGTGAGCACCGAAAATCCAAAGTTTAAAGATTTCAAATTTGCTGAAGGCGAATTGCTGTTGATTAATAAGCCATACAAATGGACTTCATTTGATGTGGTCGGAAAAATCCGTAATTCGTTAAAACCATTAAAGCTAAAAGTTGGCCATGCCGGCACGTTAGATCCCCTTGCAACAGGTTTATTGATTATTTGTACAGGTAAATTAACCAAACAAATTGATACCTTTCAAGCAGAAGAAAAAGAATATACCGGCACCATGATACTAGGCGCTACTACCCCATCATTCGACATGGAAACTGAGGTAGACGAAACCTTCGATATCAGCCAGATTACCAACGAAGAAATTTACGCGGCTTGCAAGCCATTTATTGGCGATATTGAGCAGTACCCACCTGCACACTCTGCAGTAAAGGTAAATGGCGAGCGTTTATACGTTAAAGCCAGGCTCGGCGAAGAAGTAGAGCTGCGCAAACGCTTTGTAAGTGTTCCCGAATTCGAGATTACCAGAATAGAACTGCCCGAAATCGATTTTAGGGTTGTATGCAGCAAAGGCACCTACATCCGTTCACTAATATCCGATTTTGGTAAACAACTTAACAACGGCGCCTATCTTTCTAAACTCACCCGTACCCGCAGCGGAAACTTTTTGCTTAAAGATGCGTTTGAGGTATTAGAACTTGTTAATTATATTCGTAGCAAGAAAGAAGAAGCAAAAACCCAGGCGGAGGTATGAACCACATTAAAAACAGGAACACCAGATTTGTAAAAGAAATCTTTTTAATCGTTGCAGGTGTAACTTCGGCATGTTTTGGCTTAAAAAGCTTTTTAATGCCGAGCCATTTTATAGATGGAGGCGTAACCGGTATTTCGCTTTTACTAAGCACCCTAACGGGTTGGAATTTATCTTACCTTATTGCCCTCATCAACATTCCGTTTGTGATATTAGGCTACCGGCAAATTGGTAAGGGATTTGCATTTAAAACCGCCATTGCCATTGCAGCACTTTCACTGGCCTTAATTTTTCTACCCTTCCAACCCATTACCCACGATAAATTGTTAATTGCCTTTTTCGGCGGGTTGTTTTTGGGCGGAGGCATTGGTTTGGCCATGCGCGGCGGTTGCGTAGTCGATGGCACCGAGGTACTGGCACTTTACATCAGTAAAAACAGTATCCTTACTGTTGGCAATATCATTCTCATTTTAAACATCATCATTTTTGCCTTTGCAGCGTATTTTTTAAACATCGAAACAGCGCTTTATGCCATTTTAACCTATTTATCGGCTTCAAGCACTATCGATTTTATTGTAAACGGCATAGAACAATATACCGGCGTTACCATCATCTCCGAGCATCAGGAAGAGATTAAAAACTTCATTATTAAAGAGATGAAACGCGGCGTTACCATTTATAAAGGCGAGGGTGGCTATGGCGAAAAGAAAGATATAGATATTATTTTTACCGTAGTAACCAAGCTAGAAATGAGCAAATTACAAACTGCTATCAGGCAGATAGATGCTGATGCTTTTGTGATACAACAACAAATTGCTGATTTAAAAGGCGGAGTAGTAAAAAGGCACACTCTGCATTAAGCTTTTGGTCGCAAATTTGCGTTGATTTAGTTTTGCTGTAATGGCAATGATTTTAATTTAATAACATTGAAAATATACCATAACCTATCCGAGTTTTCGAAATTAGATAATGCTATTGTAACCATCGGCACCTTTGATGGCGTACATTTCGGGCACCAGAAAATTATTAAACAACTGGTTGAAAAGGCAAAAGCCGATAACGGTGAAAGTGTAATCCTTACTTTTTTCCCGCACCCGAGAATGATCATCGATCCTGAAAACCAGGAGCTAAAAATGATCAACACCATTAACGAGAAAGCCGATATTTTGAAAAACCTGGGGGTAGATCATCTAATTATTACCCCGTTTACCCGCGATTTTTCTAATCAACTGCCCGAAGATTATATTAAAAACACTTTGGTTGATAATATTGGTACAAAACACATTATCATTGGTTACGATCACCGCTTTGGCAAAGACCGTTCGGGCAATTTAACTGATTTGAAAGCCGCCGGACTGCATTATGGCTTTACGGTTGAAGAAATTATGGAGCAGGATATTCACGATGTGGCCGTAAGTTCGACCAAAATACGTCAGGCGCTTTTAGCGGGCGATGTAAGTTTGGCCAGCGATTATCTGGGCTATCCCTTTTCTATTTTCGGCAGGGTAATTAAAGGCGATAAAATTGGCCGTACGATTGGTTTTCCAACGGCGAATATCTTTGTAGAAGAAACCTATAAACTTATTCCCGGCGACGGTATTTACGCTGTAACGGTAGAAATGAGTTCGGAGTTTAGCGTTGAGAATTTAGAGGCTAAGCAACTCCAAACTTCAAGCCCCGAACTCAAAACTGTCTACGAAGGCATGGCTTATATTGGACAACGACCTACCATAAACGGTATGACCAGAAATATTGAGGTTAATATTTTTGATTTTAACCAGGAAATTTATGGCCAGGATATTAAAATGAACTTCCTAAAATTCTTACGCCACGACGTAAAATTTACCGGCTTAGAAGCTTTAACCCTTCAGTTACAAAAAGACAAGGAAGCTACTTTAGCTTTTTTTGAAACGATTAGTTAAAAGCATAAAATCACGTTTTTTCTTTCAAAAAAGCCTCATTTTCGTTATATTAGCAGCAATGAGGCTTTTTTATATTATTTTCTTTTGTGCCATTTCTATTCCTTTTGCGGTACACGCATCGCAGAAAAAACAAGATGATGTCTTGCCCAAAAATCAAAAAATAAGTTTCATAACCAGCAAAAAGATTAAGAAAATCACCAGCGATTTTCAACCCGACAATGATAGTCTGCAAAAAGACCTGATCAATAACCCTATCGTTAAAATATCTTCATCGGCTTTTTTGCTACTTATTTTTTTAGTGTTTCTTTTCTTTAAGTACAACACTGCCTATACCAAAGCTGTAATCAAAAGATTAAATTATAATTATTGGTGCCTTTTTAAAATGCTGTACCCAAAACATGTTTTTTGGTAAGTAATTTCATTTTTTAACCGCAGCAATGTGGTACAATTAAAAATGTCGGGTTTTGGCCCGAACATAAATTATTTAATATCATTACTCATTTTTATAGATGCATTTACCAGATTTAATTGCCGATTTAGGGTTAATTCTTGCTGCCGCAGGGATAACCACACTTATATTTAAAAAAATTAAACAGCCCCTTGTTTTGGGCTATATACTTGCGGGGCTTTTGGTTGGCTCGCACCTTGATTTTTTCCCTTCTGTTACCGATACCAAAAGCATTAACATTTGGGGCGAAATCGGGGTAATTTTCCTGCTTTTCAGTTTAGGTTTAGAGTTCAGTTTTAAAAAACTTGTTAAAGTTGGCGGTTCTGCTTCCATTACAGCCATTGTAAAAGTACTGTTTATCATTTTGGCCGGTTACTTTGTAGGTAAAGCCATGCGCTGGTCTGATATGGACAGCCTGTTCCTGGGTGGGATTTTATCAATCTCCTCTACTATGATTACCATCAAGGCCTTTGAAGAGCTTGGCCTCAAACATAAAAAATTTGCCGGACTGGTTTTCGGAGTCTTAATTGTAGAAGATCTGGTGGCTATTTTACTGCTGGTGCTATTTTCTACCCTGGCCGTAAGCCAGCAATCGGCAGGTACCGAAATGCTTTATTCTATCTTAAAACTGGCCTTTTTCCTAGTTTTGTGGTTTTTGGGCGGTATATTTTTGGTCCCGTCTTTTTTAAAGGCTACCCGAAAGTTAATGAACGATGAAACCATGCTCGTGGTTTCGCTTGCCTTATGTTTAGTTATGGTATTACTGGCCGATAAGGTAGGCTTCTCTCCTGCTTTGGGAGCGTTTATCATGGGCTCTATTTTAGCCGAAACCACCCAGGCCGAAAGAATCGAACATCTTACCAAATCGGTAAAGGATCTATTTGCAGCAGTGTTTTTTGTTTCTGTTGGTATGCTTATAGATCCCGCCATGCTGGTAAAATACTGGGTACCTATTTTGTTCGCTACCCTGGTAATTGTTATCGGTAAAATTATCTTCACCATTTTAGGTGCTTTATTGTCTGGCCAGCCTTTAAAAACTTCGGTACAATCGGGTATGAGTTTGGCCCAAATTGGTGAGTTCTCCTTTATCATCGCATCGTTGGGTTTAACACTTAAGGTTACCAGCGATTTCCTCTATCCTATTGCAGTAGCTTCCGCGGCTATTACCACTTTTACCACACCATACCTGATTAAACTATCAGAACCATTTTATGAGTTTTTAAAACGTGTTTTACCTCAAAAATGGCAGGATGGAATTGAACGCTACAGTTCGAGTACCGAGGGTATTACTACTTTAAGCGACTGGAAAGTTTTATTACGGTCGTATATTTTCAATACCATTATCCATTCGGTTATTATCATTGCCATTATATTTCTGGCTTACCGTTACGTACAACCTTTTATTGTGCGCAATATTGCGGATAGCCTAATCTCTATTATTATCAGCGTAATCGCTTCATTTATACTCATGTCGCCATTTTTATGGGCATTGTCTATCCGGAGAATTCAAAAAACAGCCTACTCCCACTTGTGGCTGAATAAAAAATATACCCGCGGGCCACTAATTGCCATTGAGTTTTTCAGGATTGCATTGGGAATATTTTTTGTTGGCTTTTTAATGTACGAATTCTTCGATACCTGGATTGCAGCCGTTATTGCGCTTGGTCTGATTATTTTCGGTATGGTTATTTTTTCGAGAAAACTGCAATCGTTTTACGATAAACTGGAAAGGCGCTTTATTTTAAACCTAAATGCAAGAGAAAACCGGAAACCCGATATCTTACCGTGGGATACTCACTTAACTGAATTGACCGTTTCGGCTGAATCGGAAGTCGTAGGCAAAACGCTTACCGAATTAATGATCAGGGAAAAATACGGAGTAAATATTGCACTGATTGAGCGTGGTAGAATCAATATCCCTACTCCGGGCAGAGACGAAAGACTTTATCCTAATGATAAATTGCTACTAATCGGAGCCGACGACCAGCTGGCAGCTGTAAAAGCTATTTTAGAAGTAGATAAGCCCGAAACGGTTGAGGAAAACAATTTCCCAAACAAAGAAATGACCTTGCAAAAAGTAGTTGTACATGCCGAATCGCCGGTCTATGGTTTGAGTATTAGAAATGCCGGAATCCGTGAGAAAGCACAGGCGCTGATTGTGGGTATTGAACGTGGTGCCGACCGCATCTTAAATCCTTCGTCTGATTTTGTTTTCGATACGGGTGATGTAATCTGGATTGTAGGAAACAATAAGAAGATTAAAGAGGTTATTTAAAAGTCAGGAGTCATTAGTCCCGAGTTGGAAGTCAATACACTTAGCTTCGTAACTAAAAACTTCGGACTAATGAATTAAAAACATATCTTCGTACAGAACCTAACCTATGAAAGTCGACAGAGAAAAGAGTGAATTTCTGGATGATATGATTGAGCAATGGCAAAGCGATGGCTTGATTACCGAAGATACAGGCAACAAGCTACGTAAAAGTTATGAAGCCAAAAATTTCGACTGGTTACGCCTCGCGCAGTATGCCTTTTGGGTGGCACTGGCCTGTGGATTTATTGCCTTGGGCTCTTTACTGATAGATAATTCGATTTTAGATTACCTGAAAAGGGTCTACAATACACCCAACATTGTAATCGCCATTGTTTCGGGCGGTTTGGCAGGCTGGTTATATATTTTAGGTTTCAGGCGAAAAAAGAAATTACCCCATTTAAAATTCAGCAACGAAGCCATTGTGTTTTCAGCTATTTTACTAACAGCAAACGCCATTGCTTATTTTGGTAAAGCGCTGGATAACGGATCGGGCAATTTTTCTATTCTTATCCTCATTTCTGTTTTTATCTACGGCGTATTAGGTTATATCTTTAATTCAAGGCTGATCTGGATTTTTGCATTGATCTCTTTAGGGGCCTGGTTTGGTACCGAAACAGGCTATCTCAGCCGCTGGAATTACTATTTCCTCGGCATGAACTATCCCCTGCGCTTTGTTGTTTTCGGAGCCACATTAACTGCTGCATCTTTCATCATGAAAGCGATTCCTAAAACTCAACATTTTTTTCAGGTAACTTATCTGGCCGGCATGGTATACTTATTTGTATCGCTATGGGCGCTATCAGTATTTGGCAATTTTGCAAGTCTGGATGAGTGGTATAAAATAAGACAGCTTAGCTTATTTTACTGGGCATTAATTTCGGCAGCGATTTGTGTAGTCAGCACCTTATTTGGTTTAAAATACCGCGATGATATTGCCCGCGAATTTGGCATCACATTTTTATTCATTAACCTCTATACTCGCTACTTTGAGTACTTTTGGGATAGTTGGCACAAAGCATTATTCTTTTCGGTTCTTGCGGCCTCTTTTTGGCTTATTGGACGAAAAGCAGAAAAGATATGGAATGTGGAGTTTTTAAAATAAAATGCTTTCGCTTTAAAACCTATGAAAATATATCAGCAAGCCCTAACACTCAGAGAAAGAAAAAGAGGCTTCCATATCATTACCAGCGAAATTGAATACGCCTTACCCCAGATTGCCGAAATTTCTGTAGGATTATGCCAGGTTTTTATTCAGCATACTTCTGCATCACTTAGCATCAACGAAAATGCCGACCCTACTGTGAGAATAGATTTTGAAATGTTCTTTAATAAAACAGTAAAAGAAAACGATCCTGATTATGAACATGATTACGAAGGATCGGATGATATGCCCGCGCATTTAAAAGCTGTACTTTTAGGTAGCTCGGTAACAATCCCTATTCGTAATGGCCGGTTGGCTCTGGGTACCTGGCAAGGTATTTACCTATGCGAACACCGTAATTATGGCGGGCAAAGAAACCTGATTATTACCGCCTGGGGCACTTAATCCTGCCTTAAGTTTTTTTTACTTCTTCTTTAATTTCCGGGTGATTATCCTGAACAGAATTATTTCCGGTTTCTATTTCAATTTCTTTTGTGGTCACAGCATAATGTGAGGGGTAAATTTCCGATCCAAAAGCTACAGCATAGGCTTTGGTAAATTCGGCACCAAAATACAGGATAATAGAAGAATAATAAGTCCAGAGTAATACCACTACCAACGAACCCATTGCACCATAAGTACCGCCAACATTGCTTTGCCCAATGTAAAGGGAAATAGCAAACTTACCGATCATAAACAAAACGGCGGTTACGATTGCTCCTGCTGCAACATCTTTCCATTTAATGATGGCATCAGGTAAAACTTTAAATATTACACCGAATATTAATGAAATCACAGCGAGCGTAACAATCTGATTTAAGATATAAAAAACGACTATCGATACATCTTCAAACCTTGCCTGTAATCCTTTGCTAAAAGCATCAAGCACCGAAGTAATGGCCAGCGATACCAACAATACAAAACCTAGACTAATAATTACCGAGAACGATAAAAAACGGTTTTGCAGCATTTTTACCCAGCCTCTTTTAGGTTTGGGTTTAAGCCCCCAAATGGTATTAATCGAATCCTGGATATCGCCAAAAACTGTTGTTGCTCCAATTAAAAGCGTAATGATACCAATAATTAGCGCTATGGTACTTTTTCCATCCAGATAAGCGTTTTTAATCAACTGCTGCAAGGAAACGGCCGACTCGCGACCTAAAAAACTTTCGAGCTGGGCATACACCTGCCCCTCGGCAATTTCGCGTCCTAAAAATATGCCGCAAAGCGAAATAATTACGACTAACAGTGGTGCCATCGAAAATACGGTATAATAAGCCAAAGAGCCGCTTAGCTTAGTTACCTTATGGTCGGTAAAACCTGTAAATGATGCTTTCAAAACGCACCATATTGCCTTTAAAGTAATTTTGTTCTTAGCCATATGCAGTTCAAAGATGATACGTTAGTATTTAAACCGCCGTTTTTTCGAATTGTTTGGTAGTTATATTTAGGCCTAAACCACAAAGCCCCAGTTTAAAACCAGGGCTTTGTAGTCAATTCGCTTGATATAAGTTACTTGGCTTTAATCCATTGAACAATATCGTTCACTAAAGTTTCTGATACACTTACCGCCGCCTGGTATTGTGCCATAGTACCTTTTTCGGTTTGCGAGCTTAAAAGGTGATTTAAATCCGGGTAGAATTTCAGCACCACATTTTTCTTCTTAGCTAATGCTGCACTCCAAACATCGAAATCGGCTTTACCCACCTGAAAATCATTTCCACCTTGTAAAACATAAATTTTAGGTTTGCTTAAGGACTTCGCAACCGTAACCTGGTTGTATGAATTTAAGTCGGCCCAATACTTTGCAGGTAGGCCCAGAATAATAGAATCGGGTTTTATGGTTGTTCCTAATTGCGTAATCCTGCTCTTGTCAATCTCCACCATGGCATCAGCAAGCTGCTTTTTAAATGCGACAGTGGTATCGTTTGCCAGGTTAAACATATAATTATTCTGATCAACAATAATATCGGTTAGCTTTCTGGCAGGTGCTGCAGCCAAAATAATTCCAGCCAAATCAGGCGTAAGTGTTGCCATTTTAGGTGCCAGCATACCGCCCAAACTATGACCAAATAAATAAACACTTTTTGGATCTGCACCGGTAACGGTTTTAGCCACAGCGATAGCAGCCGCAGCATCATCCAATACTTCTTCTTTTACGGTATAGGGTGCTGCAAACTCGTTTGGATAAATTAAAGTCCGCTTTACATAACGAATAGAACCAACACCTTTTGAAGCCAAACCACCAGCTAAATCTTTAAACGGTTTATTGGCACCGACAGTTTCATCCATATCACCCGGCCCTGAGCCATGTACAAAAACAACAACCGGAAAGTTTTTGGCATTTTTTGGCGTGGTTACAATTGCCGCCAGTTGTTTGCCGGTAGGGCCAATATATACCGATTTTTCACGGTACAGACTGGTATCTACATAACTAGGTTTTAAATAAGTAGCTATTTTTTTTGAAGGTGCGAGAAATATCCCCACTATCTTTTGCTGTTTATTGAAACCCAGGATAAAATTCTGGTCACCGTTGGCAAATTTACCTTCAACAGTAACCGAAAAAAATTCGCCTTGCATTTTGCTTTGAATGGCATCGAATGATTCGGCTTTACCAAATTTGGTTCCAATATCACCCCAAAGTTTTTTAAGACTTTCCTCAGGTAGTTTTGTTTTTAGTGTATCGTCAAAAAAGGCGTGTGCCTGGGTAAATTTCTCTTCCTGTAAGAGTTTAAAAAAGTCGTTGGCGCTGTTAAATAACTGTATTACATTTTGAGAAAATGCAGTGGTAGTAAACAGTAAGGCAATTATAAATAGGATGCTTTTCTTCATGCTTGGTTTGTTTGTTTGAGTTGCAATGTACCAAAGTTAATAATATTTGGTATGCAAAAGTTTGTAAACAAACGACCTATTTAGTTTTAACTATTTTTAACATTTTCCTGCATCCTTTTCCATAAAACGTAGGGGATAAACATGATTACAAGTGCTACAAGCGGCGGTATTAAAAGTGCAACGCCATCGCCAACAAAGGCACGCGAGGCAAAAGCGCCTATAAAATTAATGGCAAAACCTGCAAAAGCCCATTCTTTGATAGCTGTAAACTTTTGCTGCAAAATGGTTAAAGCGCCAAGCAGCTTTGCAATGCCCACAATAATGAGGAGATACATGGGGTAGCCCAGGTGTTTTAGTACTTCTTTACCTGCTTGCTGTTGTGTTACCCCACCAAAGCCATCCATCAGCATCATTAGGGCAAAAATAATTGTGACCACCCAGTACCATGTCTTTAATTTTTTCATTTTATTGGTTGTTATCGTAATTAATTAGCCAGTTGTTACCATATCGATCGGTTAAATCGCCGAAAATAGCACCCCAAAATGTTTCCTGTAAAGGGTGTACCGCTTTGCCTCCTGTTGAAAGTTTATGGTAAAAAATTTGTGCCTCTTCTTCCGAGCTGCAATTGAGCATCATCGAAACGGCATTTCCTTTAATTAAACCCACCTCTTCTACCATATCAGTGGCCATAATTACGAGGTCATCTTTAGCCAAAACCGCATGCAAAATGCTTTTCTCCAAATAATGGGGCATCTTAGGGGCTATGGGTGATTCGCCGATGGTTTGCAGCGTTAATTCGCCACCCAGACAATCCTGATAGAAAATCATCGCCTCACGACAATTGCCGTTGAAGGTTAAATAAGAGTTAATATGCGCCACGTGATTCTATTTTTGGATGCCCACCATACAGCGCACATCGGTTTCATTTAAATACATTTCCAGACAATAACCATTGGGATCGATGTTGGGTTCATTCAGCAATTTTTCGAAAGTTTTTCCAACCTGCGAAACATCTTCCATGAAATCCGGGATCAGCTCGCTGATGTAATCGCCCTTTTTTATCGTAAAATATTCCAGGTCTGGATTTTTCCCCGCTTCTTCTGCCATTTCTGTAACAGCAGCCTTATATATAACCTTTCTGGTTGCATCGGGCCTGCTAATTCCAAAATACATGCGCTGTTTATTTGGCGGGAACAATGCGTGTAATTGTTGATGTGCAGCCAAAACACCATCAGGGAAAGAACTGGCAGTAATGCAAAGCACTTTAATATCTTCTTCTATAATGTAGGTTTCCATAAATTAACAGTTAACAGTACAAACATACGGGCAGAAACCGATAGCTTAAACCTGTAGAAACGACAATTGAAGGGGTTGTTTACGACAACACACCTTGTTATATTTGTAATGGCTCCCAACCCGGGAGATTTACCTAACCAATAAAACAAGAATAGACAGATGAAACATGTATCTATCTTAATTCCAGAGACTGCCGTAATTGAAGCCATTGCCGACCCGCGCTACCTGTTTACTGCGGTTAACGAATTTTTACAGGCATCGGGCAAGCTGCCTTTGTTTAAAGTAGAGCTTGTGGCCATGACTAAAGAAGTACGCTTAAACAACAGCCTTTTTTCGGTACATGC
Source organism: Pedobacter sp. HDW13 (assembly GCF_011303555.1). Taxonomy (NCBI): domain Bacteria; kingdom Pseudomonadati; phylum Bacteroidota; class Sphingobacteriia; order Sphingobacteriales; family Sphingobacteriaceae; genus Pedobacter; species Pedobacter sp. HDW13. The sequence continues at coordinate 1,236,122 of NZ_CP049868.1, forward strand.
AGATAAGCTTTTGCACGAAGTTGAAAATACAGACCTTATTTTTGTTCCGGCCATTAGTGGTAATGTTGATTACGCAATGGATGTAAACAGGGATTTGCTGCCCTGGATTACAAAACATCATGCAAAAGGTGCAGAAGTAGCTTCGTTGTGTCTGGGTGCTTTTTTACTCGCTGCTACAGGCTTGTTAAATGGCCGTAAATGTTCTACCCACTGGTTATTTGCCAACCAGTTTAAAGAAATGTTTCCTGATGTTGAGCTCGTAGATGGTAGCATAATTACCGATGCACAGGGCCTATACTCAAGTGGTGGTGCAAATTCTTACTGGAACCTGCTTTTGTATCTGGTAGAAAAATATACCGACCGTGATACCGCTATTTTGGCGGCCAAATACTTTGCTATTGATATAGACCGCGAAAGTCAGCTGGCTTTTATGATGTTTCAGGGGCAAAAAGGGCATGAAGATACTAAAATTAAAAAAGCACAGGAATTTATTGATGGAAATTATCAGGATAAAATCACTGTCGATCAACTGGCGGATATGCTGGCTTTAGGGAGAAGAAGTTTTGAGCGACGATTTAAGAGTGCTACGAAAAATACAGTAATCGAATATATTCAGCGGGTTAAAATTGAAGCTGCAAAGCGAAGTTTCGAATCGAGCAGAAAAAATATTACCGAAGTGATGTTCGATGTTGGCTATACTGATACCAAATCATTCAGAGATGTTTTTAAAAAAATTACAGGTTTAACGCCAATTGAATACCGCAATAAATACCATAAAGCCACTCCAGTATTACAGCAGGTTTAATTTAAGAACTTTAATTCAAAACCATGAATTATAAAAAAAATTAAAAAAAATTAACTTTCACACAATATATTCCGTTTATAGCGTTTATGTATGTGAGAGCGTTAATTTAGATGACGGGGATGCTGCCTTAGGGTGGAATCCCCGTTTCTTTTTTGCATAGGCGACAGCCGTCTCCAGGCTCCATGCGCCCGTGCAATTTACGTCATAAAAAAAGGGACACCTGTTAAAAAAATGTCCCTTTTTAAGATATATGATGGAGTTATGATTTTTATTCTGCTTTATCAGTAAAATCAACTGGTTTTTTATCAAAATACTGATCGAAGTTTTGCACTTTTTTAGGTTTTAAGATTACATACAAACCTAATCCGATCAATACCAGCGCCGTGCTGATTCTTGACACGTCGAAATCGAAAACAGTTATAGATTTAAGGGTAAATAAACCACCAATGATGGTTAAAGCCAGCCAGCCGCTACCGGTAAAATCTTTGCGATAGCCCAACCACAAACCAATACCTAACATGATGGTATGCCATTTTAAGATCCAGTGCGGAATATCTATTCCCGAATTTCTAAGTAAGCATACCGAACCGATTACTAAGATTAAAATGCCTAAACCAAATTGTTTATCAGCGTGATTTTTTTTGATGAAAGTTTCCATGACCTTTTGTTTTTATACTTCAAATGTAGCCAAGAAATGCAGGCCGAGGAATGGCTTTTCCTCTAGTTAAGCGGTTTTATCGGTGAGTGAAATAAAAGCGTCGGTAAAAATTTTCGAAGATTTTTTGAGAAAGGAATTTTATCGGTGAATGTAGCGCAAGCAGTTATCAGTTTTCAATGACCAGTTGGAAAATAATCAAGAACCAATTATCAGCTTTCAATAAACAGTTGGCAGACAATAAAGAATCAATTTTCAATGACCAATAAACAATGGATCAATCACCAATTAACTTATGAACAACTAAACCTATAACGAATTAGGCTATAAACCATGAACTATTGACCAATGTACAATTGAGCTAATGAACTACCTATTCAAAAACGACAATCTCCATCCCTTCGCTCATAATTACTTTTGAAGTGATATTAATAAATAAGCCATGGGCTAGGATGCCGTTAATCTGATTGAGATCAGAAGCCAGCTTGGCAGGGTTATTAATCAGGCCAAAATCAGCATCAATAATCAGGTTTCCGTTATCGGTAATGAAGTTTTTATTCTCTTTTACCCTAAGCGTGCCTTGCCCTCCTAATAATTCGATCTGGTCGAAAACATACTGGTAAGCCAGTGGGATAACCTCTACAGGTACTGTAAAAGCGCCAAGTTCTTTAACTTTTTTCGAAGCATCGGCAATTACGATGGCATTTTTACTTAATGAAGCTATAATTTTCTCTCTGAAAAGTGCACCACCGCCACCTTTAATCAGATCGAGCGATTCGGTAAATTCATCTGCCCCATCAATACTGATATCGATCTTGCTTAAGCTACCCAGATCAAGAATTTCGATACCGAAAGATTTGGCTAGTTTTTCTGTGGCAACAGAACTTGCTGCAGCTGTAATGTTTAAACCTTCCTGCACACGCTCGCCCAATGCTTTAATGGCAAAGGTAGTGGTAGAACCTGTGCCCAAACCCACAACATCGCCATCTTTAACATATTTTACAGCGGCAAGCGCTGCAGCCTGTTTTTCGGCATCTTGTTGGTTTTGCGTGGTCTTTTCCATAAAGTAAAAATAGGAGTTAAATGATAAAGATTACAAAAACGAAAAAAATTTATAACTCAGGCAATAAATCCTATTTACAGCGTTTATGTATATGAGAGCGTTAATTTAGATGATGGGGATTCTGCAATTGTGGAATCCTCATTTCTTTTTTAAAGTGGATTCTGCTATCATATGCGGAAGACCCTGAAATAAATTCAGGGTGACGTACAAATTGCAAAAAAAACGGCTGATGTTTCCATCAACCGTCTTATTACTAATTTAAGCTATTTTTATTTTAAAGAATTAATCCAACCAGCAATTTTTAAAGCTTCGGCTTTAGTTACTTGAGGCATTGGAGGCATCTCAGTTGAGTAACCCGGCCAGTTTTGTGGCTGTGGATTGTGGATCAACTGAAATATTTTCTCAGGTGAATATTTACGTTTTGCAATTTCTGCGAACGGCGGGCCAATTTGTCTTTTGGTTTGGTTGTGGCAAGCCAGACAAGTATTTTTAGTTAATAAACCTTCTACTTCTTTAAAAGTTGGTGCTTTTGCCGTAGCTGCAGTTGTTGCAGGCGTTTTTGTTTCAGCTGTTTTTTTTGCTGGTACCGTTTTTTTAGCTGGTGCAGATGCTGCCGGTACTGCTGCTGAGTTTTTAATGCTCACTTCACTCATGGTAAGTTTAGTTCCATCAGGGATCTGGTTTAAGGTATAATAAGCTACCGGATGAACCAGCGAATAGAAACCATCCTGCGAACGGATACCATCTAAAGTTAAAGTATGGATATAATACTGACGCAGGTTTTGAACAATAAATCTTGCTTTCAATCCATCAGCCGAAACTTTAACACCCGAAATTTTTAGTTTCTCGGTATTTACCGGTGGCGAACCATAAACCGGGTGGTACTTATAAATAAAGCTTTCAGCATCGTAAGAAGCTAAATCTTCGGCCGATTTACGATCTACCGGCATGGTAAATTCAACTTCGAAACCATCAGGCATTGCCCTTACGGCCTTCATCTCGAAAGGTGTTTTATTGTTGTAAACCAATCTTTCTAAACCTTCGTTTGCATCACCAGCCGATCCCCAGCCGCGGTTGGTTTCTCCAACAAATAACGAACCATCGGTTCCCCACTCTAATCTTAATACACCCGAACGGAAACCTTTACGGAACAAGAAGGCTGCGCCTTGCTCTTCACCTTTTACGGTTTCCATAAAAATCCTCGAAATGATACTCATCCCCTGATCGCCAACTAAAATCTGACCTGCAAATGGACCAAATGTATTTTCAGGAATTTTAACAGGCTCTGCAGAAGAGATACCCAAAATACCGTAAGGCAACCAAACCGATGGTAAACGCAACTCAGGAAATACTTTCTTCATATCGAACAAAGTTTTGAAGGTTTCATTTACCCTGTTTTCTGGCTTAATATATCTTCCCTGCTCATTTTTAGTTCTACGCTCATCTATTTGCGAATAAAAGAAATCAGATTGTAGTTTAACGGGAGAGTTTGGCAGGTTGGTCCACCTTAAACTTGCAGGGTGCCCCATAAAATCGCCTTTGTTTACTTTCCATAAACCACCTGAGCCAACCCAGTCGCCCTGGTTTTCGGTATAATAAAATTTACCATCAATTTCGCCAATACCTGCAGGCGAACGGAAACCAGCTGCATAAGGGCTCATTTTACCATCTTCGGTAATGTTCATGGCCCAACCACGCATAGGTACGCGGCTTTCCGCACGCCACCATTCTTCATCGCCGAAAGCAACGTTTGCGGTAACCATAAAAGTACCATCAGGCATTAATTTAGGTCCGAAACTATATTCGTGGTAGTGACCGCTTAAAGGCCATGCATATACAGTTTCGTACACATCGGCTTTACCATCCTGATCTTTATCAACCAATTTGGTTAACTCGCCACGTTGCGCTACGTAAATCGCACCATTTTTATAGGCGATACCTAAAATTTCGTGCAAGCCGTAGGCAAATCTGCGCCAGTAAGGTTTGGTTGTTGTTGGGTTTTCTACCACAAACACTTCTCCTCTACGGGTAGAAAGGGCTAAATCGCCATTCGGTAAGGTAATTAAACCACCAACCTCTAAAATAGGTCCTTCGGGTACGCGTACTTTATTTATTTTGAAAAAATCTTCTTCTTTCGGTGTTTCCTGTGCAAAAACTGTAGTAAAGCTAAAACTTAATGCCAGTATTGCTAATTTCTTAAATGTATTTCTCATTACTATCACAATTAAAACAAAATGGTATAATTCAACTTACTTCCAATGGCTACAACCATTTCTTTCTTGCCATCTACATCTCTGATTACTGGTTTGGCAGCGCCATCAGCCAGCTGGATGTAATAAGATTTGTCATCAACCAGGTATAAACCTTTCGATACTTCTTCGATGTTGGAAGCAGTAGCTAAAAGGAAATACAAATCTTTTGAAGCATTGTCGACAGTAATTTCTCTTATTAAGCCTTGTCCATTTTCCATCACTTTTACCGCATCGGCAACTGTGGTACCATAAATATTGTATTTAAATGTTGGTCTTTCTTGTTGATCCAATACATATCCTCTTGTGCGGAAACCTGTACCAGCAGTATCTGCAACCCATTTACCCTGTGCATTTGCCAGTTTTGAAATGGCTAAAACAGGTTTCCTGGTAAAGTGGGTAACACTACCCAATGCACGTGAAGTACCATTACCACGGCCATCCCACATTGGTGTTGCGTCTATAAAATCGCCGTGCCAACCTTGTAATAAGGTTCCGTTATCCAAATCGTAGCTATAAGCCGTTTTTTCTGGTCCGCCTACTGAAATAGCATGTACTGAACGTACACCTGGTAACACATCTACAAAGCTTCTGATCATGTTGTTGCTTGCTGCTTCGATATAAATCGGATCTGCACCACCTCTTTGGTCTGACTTAGGAATATCAGATAGCGCAGTGATTACAATGTTTTTAAAAGCCACGCTACCATGATCGCCTTGTAAACGCAATGGTCCGGTAGCTTTTTCAGCACCTGCAGCGCCACGGGTTGCACCAAACAATTCTACATTTTCGTGAATGGTTACCCCATTAAGCACTACACTAATTACTTTCGCATTTTCGGTTTTCTTTCCAGATGCATCGAATTTTGGTGCCTGGAAAACAATTTTAATGTGCTGCCATAAACCAGGTGCTTTACTTGCATTCTGACGTGGAGCTATACCACCAAAACCTTTTTCGGCTTCTGGCTTGCTGTCATCCCAACGTTGGTAAATACCTCCGTTGTTTGATGAGGTTGCGTTTCTCAATCCCCAGGCATCATCAATTTGGATTTCGTAATTACCCTGAAGATAAATACCAGAATTTGCACCTTTGGAAGTTAAATAGTCAAGTTCTACTGCTACGTTACCATATTCGCTTACGGTAAACAAATCAGATCCGGCTTTTTTAGCTGTTGACTGATTAACCAGAATTCCTTCACCTTTGGTTGCTTTCAAAATATTTTCACCGTTTAAATCGGCTACAACATTTTCGGCTAGTGACCATGAATTTCCAGGGTTCCGGAAAGCAGAGAGATCTTTTAGTTCGATGCGCTGGCCGTATGCCAGCAAGGTTCCACAAAGCCAGAGCATGGCTGTGAAACTCGTCTTTGAGACGTTTCTTATCATATATTTGGTTTCATTTGTGCCGACCGTATTAGGGTCAAACTGTGTCTTAAAATTTCCATTGAGCAGGTGTTTACTACTCAATGGAAAGGTAAAATTAATTATTTTTCTGTTGATAATGAATAAGGGAAATCGGCTGGATTTGCCCCACGTGTTTTGTTTGGTGTAGCTGTCATGTTAAAGTTTAACACGGCACCTTGCTGCATACCACTATGGCTGATCCAGTTTTTTGAATACGGTTTACCATTGATCTGCAATGATTGCACATAACGGTTGTTATCGCTGTTTTCTGGCGCATTAATTACTAACTGTTTACCATTTTCTAAAGTAACGGTTACCTTTTTAAACAAAGGCGCACCCAAAACATACTGATCAACAGCTGGTGTTACCGGATAGAAACCCATTGCCGAAAACACATACCAGGCAGAAGTTTGTCCGTTATCTTCGTCTCCGCAATAACCATCAGGTGTTGCTTTGTACATTCTGTTCATGGTTTCGCGCACCCAATATTGTGTTTTATAAGGAGCACCGCCATAGTTGTACAGGTAGATCATGTGTTGGATAGGCTGGTTACCGTGTGCGTACTGACCCATGTTGGCAATCTGCATTTCGCGGATTTCGTGAATTACGCCACCATAAGCACTTTCGTCAAACACCGGAGGCATAGAGAAAACTGAATCCAGTTTGGTTACAAATTTCTGATGACCACCCATTAATTTCGATAAACCGTCGATATCCTGAAAAACCGACCAGGTATAGTGCCAGCTGTTACCTTCGGTAAATGCCCCCCCCCACTTAAACGGGCTAAACGGGCTTTGGAAAGTTCCATCCTGGTTTTTACCACGCATTAAGCCTGAAGCCGGATCGAAAAGGTTTTTGTAGTTCAGAGCCCTTTTCTTGTAAATATCGATCTCTGATGCCGGTTTACCCAGTGCTCTTCCCAGCTGGTAAATGGTGAAATCATCGTACGAATACTCTAAAGTTTTAGCTGCATTTTCGTTCTTTTTAACATCAAAAGGTACATAGCCTAATTCGTTATAATATTTAACGCCATCGCGACCAACAGCTTCCATAGGGCCTTCGTTATTGGCACCATGTTTTACCGCCTGCCATAAGGTTTCAATATCGTAACCACGCATCCCTTTGATATAAGCATCAGAAACTACAGAAGCAGAGTTGTTACCCACCATGATGTTGGCATACCCCGGGCTGCTCCATTCAGGCAACCAACCACCTTCTTTATAGTCGTTAATTAACCCTTGCTGCATTTCCTTGTTAATTGAAGGATAAACGAGGTTTAAGAAAGGATATAAAGCCCTGAATGTATCCCAGAAACCTGTTCCGGCAAACATATACCCTGGTAACACCTGACCGTTATACGGGCTCCAGTGTACAATCTGGTTCTGTGCATCAATTTCGTACAATTTGTTCGGGAAGAACAAGGTGCGGTACATGGCCGAGTAAAAAGTACGCGTTTGATCGATGGTACCACCCTCAACAGCAATTTTGCTTAAAGTTTTGTTCCAGGTAGCACGGCCTTTTGCTTTTGTTGCTTCGAAAGCATCGTTAGCCAGCTCTCTTTTTAAGTTTAAATCGGCTTGCTCAAAACTAATAAATGAAGAAGCAACTTTTGCAATTACCTGCTCGCCTTTTTGAGTAGCAAAACCGATAACAGCACCTGCATGATCAACGGTAAGCTCTAAATCTTTATCGTTTAATTTTTTATCATCCCAGGTTTTGGCCAATTTAAAATCTTTGTTAAAATAGATTACAAAGTAGTTTTTGAAATTTTTAGGCAACGGGCCACGGGCATACTTGGAGGTATAACCGATAATTTTTCTTTCGGCCGGAATAATTTTAATGTAAGAACCTTTGTTCTGTGCATCAATTACCACAAAAGAACTATCGGTTTTAGGGAAAGTAAACCTGAACTGTGCCGCTCTTTCTGTTGGTGTAATTTCGGTGGTTACATCAGCATCAGCCAAATAAACGCTATAGTAGTAAGGTTTAGAAACCTCTGCTTTATGGCTGAACCAGCTTGCGCGGTCATCGTCAGTAAATTTTAATTTACCGGTAACGGGCATTAAAGAAAAAGCGCCGTAATCATTCATCCATGGCGACGGCTGGTGGGTTTGTTTAAAACCGCGGATTTTATCGGCATCGTAGGTATAGGCCCATCCATCGCCGCTTTTACCGGTTTGTGGAGTCCACATATTCATTCCCCATGGCAAACCAATTGCCGGGTAGGTATTTCCGTTTGATAATGCCGGCTTGGATGCTGTTCCCATCAGGGGATTTATCCAATCAACCGGATCTGTAACCTTACCTATGGTTTGTGCGAAGCTGGTTGTTGCCGCAAAACCCAATAAGGCAATAAATAGTCGTTTCATTTGTTTTGTCCGTGTTTTTTATATGCGTGTAATTATTATTTAAACTTGCGAATTTTTAACGTAATCAGCCCAAAGCGCATCTAAATCTTTTCCGGTTAATTTCGTCCAGATTTCTTTAGTATAGGTATGGTCTCTTAGTGAAGCATCAACCGCTTTAATGGTACCCGGTTTAATGCTTTTCTCCATCCAGGCAAAAAATGCTGCCGTAATGCGGTAGCTGTTTTTATAACTATGCTCTGGTTTTAAAGCTGGCAATGCCCATTTGGCTCCGGCATTATCAACGCCGAATTTGTAACGGGCATAATCGGCAATGCCTTCGGTTAACCAACCCGGCCCAACGCTACGGCCATAATCCTGTACAATGTGCATTACTTCGTGGGTAACTACATCAATATCTTCTGGGTGCTTCACCATCCACAGCGAACTGAAAGTTACTTTGCCATCAGCCGTTGCTGCAACGCCTTTGTATGCCGTATCGACAAAAAATTTCACTTCTTTAATGGTTGATGGGTTATACTCTTTTGCAAGTTTTGGATAAACTTCAAAAAATGTTTTAATTAAACGTTTTTTTAACTGTGGATCCAGTTCTGCAAAATTACTTTCGAACGATAAGGTGTAACCGCTCTTTTTGGTAGTTTCCTGTGCTTTTAACTGTGCAGAAAGCGCCGTAATCAGCATTGCACAAATCGAAATGGTGAATATTTTTTTCATTTATCTGAGATTTATGGCTTTGGTTAGCACGTTTGGTTCTGCAAAATAAATATAATATGTAAAACGTTTTACTAAATGATCAAAAATTTTACTTTACCAACGATTATTTTACTTCCCGCCCCTAACCAGGCGTTATTATTTACTGCTATAAGTTAGCGTTACTTTTTGTGGTTCCTTACTGTAATCTTCCCAAAGCTGTTCGACAGTTTTGCCGGTTAAAGCTGCCCACGATTGCTCGGTGTATTGGTGTGCCCTCAACTGCTGATCCAAGGTGGCAATTAATCCTGGTTTTACATTTTGCTCTAACCATGCGAAAAAACGTGCGGTAATGCGATAACTATTTTTGTAGCTCTGTTTATCGTTATATGCCGGTAAGCTCCATTTAGAACCTACATTATCTACCCCGTATTTATAGCGCACATAATCGGCAATGCCCTCGGTTAACCAAACCGGACCTGCACTGTAGCCATAGCCTTGTACAATGTGCATGGTTTCGTGTGTTACCACATCGATATCAGTAGGATGTGCTTTCATATAACCTGCACTGAAAAGAATCCGGTTTCCGCTGGCTTCTGCAACAGCCTTATATGCCGTATCGACTACAAAAAGTACATTGTTAGTAGATTTGTTATTAAAGGTTTTAACCAGTGTAGGGTAAATTTCGAAATAGGTTTTAATGAGTTTTTTTCTAACCACCGGATCTAAATTGGGGTCTTTACTGATTAAGGTTAAGGTATAGCCTTTATGTTTTTCTTTGCTGTAGGAAACCCAGTTTTTTGAAAGCGCAGTAAACAGCTCTTTTTCTATTTTCTTTTGCGATTTATTTTTAACCCATTCGCTGTTTACTTTTATTTCTCCAGCTCTGGCCTTAATTGTTGGTGTTTCGTCGGTTACAAAATCCAGCTCCACATTTCTTTTTGTACGGTATCCATCTGCCTGAGCAAAACCTGGATAAACCTGAAAAAAAGCAGCCTTTAATTTGGCATCTACATCGGCATTAGTAACACTATCTGCATCGTTAATGATAATTTTATATTCTCTTTGCCCACGGTTTTGAGCAAAAGCACCGGTACCTAAAAGCGAGGCTAAGGCAAGGATTAAAAATTTCTTTTTCATTTGGTTTGTTTGGGTGTATGATAAATATGAACGTGGGCTTAAAAAATCAAATAGCTAGGTAAACAACTTCGCTGGTATGGGTAGCGATGCATCAAAAAACGACACATTATTTTAAGATAAACCTAAAAAATATAGCTTTAAAATAAAACTAAAACGTTTAAGTAAGCAATAATAAGCATATTACTACGTAAGCAAAAATTAATTCAGACTTTTTGGGACAGAAATTTTCACTAAACGCACAGCCAAATGCCACAGCGGCAATTAGAAATAAAAATATTACAGAAAATTTTTCTCGCCGGCAGGATACAAAAGAGGCTGTTTCACCAATAACAAACTAGGTTTGATGAAACAGCCTCTGTAGAAAAAGAGATAAGAACCAGTCTTAGGTAAGGCTTAAATCGCAACAACTTGCGGCACCGATAAGAGCTGCATGCTCTTTAAGTTCTGATATTTTTATTTCCGTTTCAATGCCATTACCTTTCAGTGTGGCAATCAGTTCGGGGCAAAAGCATTAAATGATTGTGCAATATTACCACCAATAATAACGGTATCAATTTTATGTTCTTTTATAATCGGAATTAAGAACTGAGCCAGGTTATTACCAAATTCCATAAAAACCATGGTTGCATGGTGATCGGTTTCTACAATCTCGACAAGCTCCTTAACGCCGGCTACCACTTTTCCGCTAAGCTGGTTAAAACGTTTTACGAACCAGCGTGTAGATAAGTAATCTTCGGCAATTCCGTCTAAAAATTCGGAGTTCCAAAGGTCAGCATCGAAAGCTTTATAGTTGAGGCATAGCGATGAACCCAACCCTGTACCAAGCGTTAAGCCCAATACACTTGCATTTCCTTTGGCTGCGCCTGCAAAAACCTCGCCTTGCAAAAAGCCTGCCGCATCGTTTATAAAGTGAATATGATCAGTAGGGATATCCAATCTTTTGGAAAGTTCTTCTTTAACATTAATTTGATAAAGTGCTTTAAACTTATCCTGTTCTTTAATTAAAGAAATGCCTTCGCTGTAATTAAATGGGCCTGGCATGGCAATACCCACACTGCGAACGCCATTTTTAATGTTTTTAAAAGCCTTATCAATGATATCGCACCATGCTGATAAAATCACTTCTTTACTCTCCTGTGAATTCACAGGGCTACGCTTGATAGAATCTTTCACCAAAGTTCTTGTTTCTAAATCCACCAATGCGGCCGTAATATGCGAGCCGCCAATATCTACACCTAATGCAACAGGCTTTTCCATTCTATATTTATATTTCTGTTATTTACTCTTCCTACTTTTTAATAATTTGCAAAAGTAGTAATTCCTTATCTATTTGCTAAGCGAAAATGGCTTATCTTCAGCTAATAACCCTCTATTTAACGAAGGTTTAACATTCATTTCTAATTTTAGTACCCCTCCCTTTAACAAATCGCTGTGATTGATGAAGTTTTTGGTGAAGTTTTTACCATTAAGTGTTGCCGATTTAATGTAAACATGGCTGACATCGTTGGCCGGTGCTTCGATCACGAATTTTTTACCGTTTTCTAAATTAATGGTCGTTTTTTTAAATACCGGGCTTCCCAATACATATTCACCGGTACCGGGGTTACACTGTAAAAGCCTAGCGCACTTAATACATACCACGACGAGGTTTGCCCCTGATCTTCATCTCCAGGGTAACCGTTTTCCGTGGCATCGTACAGTTTACGCATCACCTCGCGGGCATAAAATTGCGATTTCCAGGGTTGGTTGGCATAATTGTACAGGTAAACCATGTGTTGTATGGGTTGATTACCATGGGCATATTGTCCCATGTTGGCCATTACCATTTCGGTCATTTCGTGTATCAAGCCACCGTATGAGCCTACATTTACCTTATTGGGCTCGCTAAAAACTGAATCGAGTTTTGCGGTAAAGTTTTGGTATCCGCCCATTAAATCAATCAGGCCTTTGGTATCCTGAAAAACCGACCAGTGATAATGCCAGGCATTGCCTTCGGTAAAAGGTCCACCCCACTCTATCGGGTCGAAATTAGGCGACCATTTTCCACTCACATCTTTACCACGCATAAAACGTGTAGAAGCATCGTAAACATTTTTATAATTGTACATCGGTTTTTCAAAAACCTCCATGTAGTGCCTATCCCCGATCATTTTGGCCAAATGGTAGGCACAATAATCATCGTAGGCATACTCTAAAGTTTTAGCAGTTGCTTCTCTGTATTTTGGATAGGGCACATAACCCAGCTCGTTATATTCTTTTACGCCATCCCTGCCATTTGCCGGCCCCAGGGACCTTTGTTCATGGCTTCGTGGTAATAGGCATCCAAAGCTTTCTTAGGGTCGAAGGTCCTGATTCCCTTTGACCAGGCATCGGTTAATAACGAAATGGCGTGGTTTCCGATCATACTTCCGGCTTCGCTCGGGAAAGACCATGACGGCAGCCAGCCGCATTGCTGATAAGCATCAAGCAGGGCTTGCATATAACGGCCATGCATTTCGGACTGAACCAATGTATTTAATGGAAATTGTGCCCTGAAAGTATCCCAAAAACCAGTATCGGTAAACATGTACCCATCATGTACTTTACCATCGTAAGGACTAAAATAATAAGGTTTACCTGCTTCGTTCAGTTCATAAAACTTTCTCGAAAATAAACTCGCCCTGAAGAAGCAAGAATAAAAGGTTTCCATATCGGTTTTCGATCCACCTTCTACTTCAATTTTGCCAAGCGATTTATTCCATACCGCAGCGGCATTTGCTTTGGTATCTTCCAGGTTTTTATCGTTGCCCAGTTCTCTTTTTAAATTCAGCTCGGCTTGTTTTAAACTGATATAAGATGAAGCAGTTTTAATCTGCACTTTTGCTCCGGCTTCGAACTGCACAAAGGCACCTTTACCCAGCCCCTCTGCAGCGGTAGAATCGGCAGAAACCGTGTTGTTTTTGTTTTCCCATGTTCCGTACGATTTAATGGGCTGATCGAACTGAATTACAAAATAGCTTTTCCAACCCCTTTTAAACCCTTCGCCGTTATTTACCCAACCGGTAATTTTATTTTCTTTTGGAAAAATCTGTACACCGCTTAACCGGTTGTAACCATCTAAAACCAGAAAACTTCTTTTACCTTTTGGATAGCTGAAACGCAGGTGCGCCCCACGCTCTGAAGGCGAAATTTCGGTAGTAATATCGTTTTCGAACTTTACCTTATAATAGTTCGGTTTGGCTATTTCGTTGTTATGACTAAATTTTGTCTCACGCTTGTTTTCATCAACTACCAGCTCATCAACCACTGGCATTAAAGAAAATACGGCATAATCTCTGGTCCATGAACTGCATTGGTGTGCCTGCTGAAAACCTCTTATTTTATCTTTAAAATACTGGTATTTCCAGCCATCGCCGTTTCTACCAGTTTGGGGTGTCCAGGTGTGCATGCCAAAGGGCAATGAGGTTGTGGGGTAGGTATTGCCACGGGTTAACTCGTGTTTGGAGTTGGTTCCCTGCAAGGTGTTTACGTACTGTACCCAATCTTTTTGCTGTGCCAATAACCCCTTGGCAGAAAGACAAAACAGAACGGATGCGATTAATTTAATTTTCATTGTTTATTTGTGTGTTTATCTTTTGCGCTTTTTGCAAGCCACATACCTTTAAAAACCAGCATGTACACTCCAGTTTTATACTGCAGGCCATGCTGGTTATAGCTTATTTAATTTCCCATTTATCGGCCAGCATTTTAATAAAATAGCCGCCAACTACGCTCCTCGCCTGGAAGCCCGTCATTTTGCCATTGGTGGTTTCGTGCCAATCGCTTAATGGTACTTTACTTTGGGTTTCGGTTGCAAAACGATATATCGGGCTTATAAATTTTCTGAAATCTGTGTCTTTATCAGCCAAAGTAGCAGTCCACATAATCCAATCCGATTTGGTGTAAGTCCTGCGACTATCGAGAGGCAAGCCAAAATCTTTTTGTTTGGTTAAATAGAAATTGATTTCTTTTTTGTAAACCTCTTTAGGGAACAGATCCAGTTTTAACAGTTTATCCCATACCAGATTATATTTCTGGCTCCAGGTATTTTTATCGTTAAAGGTTAAGGCATAATGATCGCCATCATCGGCCATTTTCATCCAGTTTTGAGCCATTTGCAAAGCTGCCGTTCTGTATTTCGTCGCTATATCGGTTTTACCCAGTTGTTGTGCCATTTGTGCGTAACCTCCCAAGGCTACAATTGCCTTTACTGATAAGTTTGCATTGCGGGCCAAATGACCGGCAAAATCATCGGTACAAAGCTGGTTTGCAGGGTCAAATCCTTCTCTCAATAAATAGTTCGCCCATACCGACATTACCTCCCAGTGTTTTTCGGCATATTTTGCATTGCCCTCGGCCTTGGTAATGGCTGCGGTTAAAATAATCATGTTACCTGCTTCTTCCACAGGCATATCTTCGCCATAGGTTTGCCCGTTGGCCAACGGATAAGTACCCAAATCGTGTGCAGGGAAAGGTTTTTTCCACTTACCACTTTCAGAGTAATAGAAAATACCGTTTAGCATCCCTTTTAGTAATTCGGGGTTATATACCAAAAATTGCGGCGCTGAAGGGTAAGTAACATCTACTGTATTGATAGAGCCATTACTGAAATTTTCTTTGGATAGGAAAAGGATATCACCATTTGGTGCATAAACAATTTTGTGGGCAGCAATGGCCTGCCGATAAGCCAATTTACACATATCGGCGTATTCTACCCCTCCGGCCTTTTTGGCATCGGCGTATAATTTAGCATCAAATGCAGCACATTCAGATTTTAAGGCAGAATATCGTGCAGCGGCTTCGGCAAGTTGATCTTCAAAATTCTGACCACCAGTTTGTCGCCAAACGGGTGATAGTTTTTCGCCAAAGTATTCTACAGATTTTAAATCATCGTAGCCCAGCATTACATATTTTTCTACCAGGGCAGAAGAAACAGTACCAAAAGGTATCACATTACTCAGACTTAAATTTTTGGTATTTAACACCTGCTTTTGTGCAGGGTACTTTGTCGAAAGAAAAGCTTTCAGACTTTCGTTTGGTGTACCGATAAACTGAGTGGCTTTAAATTTTGTAGGAACGGCAACATACAGGTAACCCCAATCGATACGCAGGTCATCGCCACGTTTTTTCAATATGGGTTGTTCCACGGTACCTGTTTTTAATACCGATAAATTGTTGCTGGTATTTTTCCATGCAGAAACGGGTTGGGTAGGATTATTTACGGCAATGTTGGATGAAGCACTGAAGTAAACATCAACCTGGTGTGTTTTGCCATCAGTAGCGTTTACTGCATAGCTGATATAACTAATCGGGCGAGCGGTTAGTTTAATATCATTAGCCAATAAAGGCGAGGTAAAATCGACCTTTAACTTTACCGGACCACAGCTAAAAGTATATTGTGTGCTGGTGGCCTGAATGTTTACATGGGTTTGCGTAGCTACATCTGTTTTAATATCTGATGCCTCTTCCTCTACAATACCGGCATCTAAATGACGACCACCTGCTGTATTTTTAACGTAGATGGCCAATACATTTTTGCCTTTCTGCAGCGTGCTATTCTCAATTGGGAGGTAGGCGTAATCTGAAACCCAACCATTTTTTCTGTAAATAACCTTACCATTTAGATAAACGATTACATTGTCATCGTGATTAAGCTTTAAATATTTTTTTGTAGCAGAAACATTGGTTATATCGAAAGTTCTGCGGAAGTAAAGATCGTTAGTTGTCCATTTTGTTTTGGCTCGCTCGTCATCGCCAAAAGGTGCTTCTGCTTTTTTCCAGTCAGTATCTTTGTAAGTGTTGCTTTCCCAACCCTCCTGAGGTTTTTCAAAGCTATAACTTGCCTGATATTTCGATTCATCAGCAGCCGGAAGTATGGTTTTGAAAGTTTTGCTTTCCTCGCCTAAAAAGCGATATAATTTACCATCCACTTTTATAATGCCCAATAACGACTGCTCTTTGCCGGTCCAATGTTTGGTAACAGAGTTGGTAAGGCCTTCGCCAAAAGACCAGATACTGAAATAAGCATCGTGGGTAATTAAGGGATAGGCCGGGGCTTTGTCTTGCGCTCTCGTAATTAAGCTAAAAAAAAGACAAAGTGCTAGTAAGGAAAGTTTTCTCATAAATTAATATTTGGTTTCATTGCAGTTGATAAAACGTTTTACCAGTTTATTCACCAAATATCTTATATCAAAGCCTAAATAGATAATGTAGATAATGCTGGTTAAATGTCGTTTTTACAGTTAAAAATGATTAAACAAAGTAAAACGTTTTACTAAATCAATATTAGTAAAAAATAATACACTTTTCGCCGCTTCGATTCGTAACATATAGGTTACATATCACTAATATAAAAGCGGCTAGCATAATAAAATAAAAAAGAAGCCGCAGCATAATTATCTTATACTGCGGCTTTCTTCTATACCTAAGCTATTTATTAATTATAGCCTGGATTTTGGGCTAAGTTTTCATTAAGTGTACGCTGAACCTGAGGAATTGGATACAAATTCCTGAATGCAGCAGAAGGGGTATGATCCCACCAGCTTTCGGTAGTAAATTTACCAAATCTAATAAGGTCATTTCTTCTAAAACCTTCAAAAATAAACTCCCTGCCTCTTTCAGATAGGAGCTCATTTAAGGTTAACGTTCCTGGTGTGTAAGCCCTTGTCGCCCAATTTGCATCAGTAAAAGCTCTTTTTTTACAATCATTGATTAATTGTACAGCTTCTGCAGTGGCTACTCCCCATTTTTACGCATTATTGCTTCTGCCTTGGCAAAATATACCCAGGTTAAACGGTAAATATTCCAATCTGTATTGTTGTAGTTTTGATCAATGGGTACAGCTACTCCATTTACAATGCCTGCAACCTGATTGCCTAATTTGTATTTATTGAAACGGACACCGCTGTTTTCTTCACCTTCACTCATATTGGATACGGTAGATCCAGTTTTATTTTTGCGGATGTTATCTACAAAAACAATCTGTTGACCATCATATTCGTTTCCTCCTCTGGCAAGCGCCGGTTGACCATTGTCAAATCTAACCATTGGCCCCTCTAAGAGCCAGGTTCTCTTTCTTAAATCTTCATCCTCGTATTTTGTAAAATTTCCGGGCACTACAACAATCCCATCGTTACCATTTCTGGCACCACCATAAATTTGATCTTGCTGAAAGTGAAAGAATTCACCTGTCCACGAGGGTTGAAAAGAAGCTTTTGCAAACTCATAAGCGATTGAAAAAATCACTTCTTTGGATAAATCGTTAGTAGACTTGAATGGATCAGTGATGTTTGGATCTAACTGCATAGTCCCGTTCTGCGCACCACCATCACCTGCAATCAGTTTATTTGCTGCAGCAATACAATCGTCCCATCTTGCTGTACCTGTCCAAATTTCAGCATTCAGATAGAGCTCTACCAACATTGCATACGCACCAGCCTGACTCATCCTGCCAATCATGTTCCTAGATAATTTTGGTGCTTTATCGATATTTTCTTTGATTTCTTTTTCGACAAAAGCAAAAACCTGTGCACGAGGCAATGTTGCTGGCTTAGCCGGAACACCTACTTGGGTAACTACAGGAATGTTTCCAAAAAGATCCATTAATTTTAAATAATGGAAAGCCCGGAATAGTTTTAACTCAGCAATGTAGGCATCTTTTTCTGCTTGTGTAATACCCATTTCTGCTATACTTTTCTTTTCTAAGTTTTCGATTGGAGAATTACATAAACCCATTCCCCAATACATCAACACCCAAGCGTTGTTCAATGGCCCATCATCGCTTAACCACGTATGGTAATGTAGTCTTTTCCATTTACCACCATCTTCGCCGTGACGTCCTTTAGTTGGCCAGGCCAATTGATCTCCTGACAGTTCAGCTGGTCTCCACCATCCGTCCTGACCTGATGGCGTAACCCAAGCATTAGCGTGCGTATATGGTCTTAACACAGCAGATAAAACCTCATTTTTATTGTTGTAGAAATTATCTGCAATCAGTTGATCATAAATCGGTTGATCTAGTTTAGAGCAGCTATTTAGGAGCAATGTTGGTGCTGCCACAAGCACTGCTAATATTATTTTTTTATATCTTTTCATTACTTAAAAATTAAAATCCGAAATTAACGCCAAATAAGAATTGTCTTGTTGCTGGGTAAGGGCTTCTGGTATCGATACCTAAGCTTCTGCCGTTGATTTCTTGCCCTAAACCTGTATCTTGAATATAGTCTGGGTCATTCCCTGTGTAACCAGTGATGGTCACCAGATTTTGTCCAGTCAAGTTCAATCTTAGTGTTCTCACATATTTAGTTTTAAGTTTAAAGGTATAGCCAAGTGTTACTTCATCAAGTTTAAGGAAACTACCACTCTCTAAGTAATAATCAGTATACATATAAGTGTCTTTCAGATCGGCATATTTGGTGAAAGCACTATTTAAAAGATTTGTAGAGGCACCATTTTTATTGCCATAAGAAATGGCCATTGTATTGAGCACATCAAAATCAAGCTTACTTCTCAAGAATACTCTTAAATCAAATCCTTTGTAGGTAAAGTTGTTTGTTAAGGATAAATAGTACTTTGGAACTGCGTTCCCGATTACAGCAAGGTCAGTTTGGTCTCTGAATACTGAGGTGTTAATTTGAGCATTAGTCACGACTTCATTATTTCTATTGAAGAAAGTCCATTTGCCATCAGGGCTGAAGCCAGCGAAGCGTTTTCCCCAAAATTCGCCAACTTTTCTACCTTCGTAGGTTCTAAATGCATCTCCCAGCGCTCCGAAACCACCAATCGAGCCAAAAGTTCTCATGTCTCTGCGATATTCACTATTTGAGTAAGTGTCCAGGATATTTTCTGTCGTACTACCTGCAAAATCTACGCTCCAACTGAAATCTTTATTTTTAATAGCCGCGTAGCTTAAAGAAACCTCAATACCTTTAGCTGAAATTGATCCAACGTTTGTCGTAATTGATGATGTTACAAAAGGAGGTTGTGGAGAAGTATATGTATCTATGAGGTCTTTCGTTTTTCGTTTATATACATCTATCGAACCAGTTAATTTATTATTTAGGATAGTAAAGTCTATACCAATATTAGTTTCTTGCTTGGTTTCCCACCTCAAATCAGGATTAGGGTTTTTATTTGGACCATAAGTTTGCAGGTACTCGCCTGTTGGGAAAAGATAGATCCCTCCACCGTTTAAGGTTACCAGAGCAGCATCATTTCCCATACCCGAATTACCTGTTTCCCCATACCCTACTCTTAGCTTCAAATTGTTCACCCAGCTTACATTCTTCATGAATTCTTCCTGGGTGATATTCCAGCCTCCGGAAATAGCAGGGAAGTTAGCCCATTTGTTATTTGCTCCAAACTTAGAAGAACCTTCTCTTCTGAAGATAGCTTGAGCAAAGTATTTATCATTCAAGGAATAGTTTAATCTTGCAAAAACAGCAATCAATGTATTCTCATTTTTAAAGCTTCCTATCCCAATTGTAGTAACCTTTACTGGCACACTTCCCAGGTTGTTATCTTCAAACAAATCATTCACATAGCCGCGGTTATTAGCGTTAAAACCCTCGTTGGTTTCGCGACGGAAACTGTAACCACCAATTCCAGAGAGTTTGTGTTTCCCGAAAGTCTTAGTATACTCAATAGTAGGTTCGAAGTTGATATTTTGGTTTAATTCGGTAGTTTTTGCAGCATATCCACCATTAGGTGCATCTCCATTCTCAACAGAGTTCTGGCTAGCTCTATCACGATATTCACTCCAAATTCTATTGTTTCTTTGAGCTGCAAAGAATGCACTTAACTTTAAATCTTTGATCACCTCTAAATCCAACTTACCATCCACGGAAGTAGTCTGTTGCTGTAAACCATAGCGTTCTTGCTCCAACCTAGCCAGTTCGTTGGTAATTGTACGAGTAAATTGATAAGAACCATCCGGATTGAAATAAGATTCGGTCGGGTTCTTTGTCAACACGTTCTCCCAACCGCCACCACCCAATAGGTTGGCATTATTAAAATTGGTAGAAACATTGAATTGTGCCTGAAGCTTATCTTGCAGACCTTTTTGTGTTAAGCTTGCCCGGATACCATATTCTTTTCGTCCGTTTTCTTTAGCCAAACCTTGAAGCTCTCTGTAATTCGCACTTACTCTATAGCTAGAATTATCACCACCTCCGGATACTGCTAAATTGTGGTTGTTTGATATATTATTTTTATTGATTAGATCCTGGAAGTAATCATAATCGCCCCCTTTATCAACTACTTTGTACTCACCACTTGCAATACGCGTTCTCCATTCAGTAGCATTCATAAAGTCAGGTCTTTTGACAAGGGTTTCTGTTCTAACATAGGCATTGTAATCAAAACGAGCAGGTCCTTTTTTGCCTTTTTTCGTTGTTACGATGATTACCCCTGCATTTGCTCTTGTTCCGTAAATTGCGGCACCCGATCCATCTTTTAAAACACTAAACGACTCAATATCGTCTTGCTGTAAAAGATCAAGGTTACCTCCTGGAATTCCATCAATAATGATTAAGGGGATTGCAGTACCAGATACAGAGGTAACTCCCCTCAATTGAATACCTACTCCACTGTTCGGATTAGAACTATTTCTAGAGATTTGTAAACCTGCAACCTTTCCTACCAATAAATCCAACGGGTTTCTCGACCCGCTTTGTCTGAATTTAGTAGAATCTACTTTAGTGATAGCCGAGGTAATCTCTTTTTCTCTTAATGTACCATAACCTACCACTACAACATCATCCAGCTTGGTATCAGCAGATACCACTAATTTGATGTTTAATGTGGTTTGATTTGCTATTGTAATGTTTTGCGTGATATAGCCTACATAGCTGATCCTGATTACATCACCTACATTTGCTTCTATGTTAAACTTTCCGCTTACATCGGTTACAGCACCTTTACCGGAAGTTACATTCTTAATACCAACCCCTGGTACTGGTAGATTGTTTTCATCGAGAATTGTTCCTGAGACGATCTTTCTTACCAGAGCATGTTTCAACAGCTTGCTCTCGCCCGATCGTCCTCCTGTAACTCCTAATTTTGCGTTCATTGAAAACGCAGGACTGTTTAGCAACACAATGGCAGCGGACAGCCCCGTAATTTTGAGTAAATTAATTTTCATTAACGGTTTTGTTTTAATTATAAATGATTAGTTATTGTTTCTGGTATTGTTTATCTGCGAAAGCGAAGGCCAGGCAAGGGTTATACTGCCTGACACTATTTATCGTGTTTAAGGTTTGATTGGATAACAACAGAGCCCCGATGACAAGACTCATCCCTGTGTTGATACAATCCCTTAAAAATCAGTAGGAAACTGGTGTAATGCTCATAAAATTTATTCCGGCCATGCTAAAACGTTTTAGCAAGCCCAATAATAGCAATTCTAAATCGTAATAAAACGTTTTAGTAAGTAAAAAAAATATGACAATTGATCGGAAGTCGGTTTTTGTTAGTCTCTAAGCACTAAACGGGCGGGGATAATCACCTCTTCTGCAGGCAATTTGCTTTTTGAAGAAAGTTGACTTAAAATGAGTTTGATGATGGTTTCGGCTATTTCCTCTAAGGGTTGCTGAATAGCAGAAATGCGGGAGTATGCAGCTCAAATGCTTCATGATCATCGTAAGCAATAACTGCGAAGTCATCCCCTACTTTTTTATTGATCTGCTTTAAAGCCTTTAAACCACTAATGGCCAGGTAATTGGTAGCAAACAGCACAGCATCTATTTCTTTATGCTGCAGTAAGCCCTGAATCTGGGCAATGGTTTCACTTTCTTCTTGGTTAAAATGGATTTTTAAAACAAGGTCTTCATTGTATTTGATTCCGTTATCTTCCAGTGCTTTTTTATAGCCTTCTAAACGCTCGGTAATCTGTTCTACGTTAATATCGATAGTTACCAGGGCAATGTTCTTTTTACCCTGATCGATAAAGTTTTTGATGGATTGATAAGAAGCATTAAAATGATCTGCACCTACGTAACTGGTACTGATATCGGGCAGGTTCCTATCGAAAAGAATTACAGGATTACCGTCGTTTATTAACAGCTGTATATCTTCTTCAATTCCTTTAATTGGCGAAATAATATAGGCATCGACCTTGCGCGATTTAAACATGTTGATGAGCTCTTTCGCTTTATCTACACTGTTTTCGGTACTAGAATAAATAATTTTATACCCTTTTTTGTAAGCTTTATCTTCAATTAGCCTTGCTATCCTCGAAAAGAAAGAATTGGAAATATCTTCGATAATCAAGCCAATGATATTCGAATTTCCGGTACGCAGGCTTCGGGCGATCTGATTAGGTTTATACCCGCTTTCTTCAATAATTTTCTCTACTTTCTCTATTACTGCCTCACTAATCGATTTCTCTTTTGCTTTTCCATTAATGATAAAAGAAACTGTAGTGATGGATACGTTTGCTTTAACAGCGATATCTTTGATAGAAAGCGATTTCATGTGCCGGGGAGTTCTATTAGGTTAATCATTCAAAACTAAGCAAAAATTATAGCTTTTATTTTTTTGCATGTTTAAAAACTGCAATTTAACATTTTTTATGTTAATCGTTTTAGAAAGAAAGAGGGGAATAATAATTATTGAATGAGAGATTTGGGGTTGCGCCAGAAAACACTCAGTCATTCAATATTACAGTCGTTCAATAATTACGCAGATAGATAACCTTTAATCAGTTTTGCTGTTTTAGCCGATGCGCCAGGTTTTCCCATCAATTTTAAAAGTTCGTCGTAACCCGCCAGCATTTCACTTCTGCCTGCACCTCCAAGTATTAAACCTAACTCTTCGTCTATTTTTGGGGTATTGCAATCTTCCTGAATTAGCTCGGTCACGATTTTTTTATCTACGATGAGGTTTACAAGCGAAATAAACTTAATTTTTACCAGCAAGCGCGCAATGGCAATAGAAATGGTACCACCTTTATAAACCACCACCTGAGGCACTTTAAACAAGGCTGTTTCTAGAGTAGCCGTACCCGATGCTACAATTGCAGCATGTGCTTGGTGTAACAGGTTGTAAGTATTGTTAAAAACTAAAACTACTTTTTTGTCGCCAGTAAACTGATGATAATATTGGTCTGTAAAGGTTGGTGCAGCAGCAATTACAAAGGTATAATCATTATGATTTTCGACCACACTCAGCATTACCGGGAGCAATCGTTCTATTTCCTGCTTCCGGCTTCCAGGCAATAATGCAATAATTTTTTTATCGCCTAGCTGGTGCTTTCCGCGAAAGACAGGATCGGGTGTGAACTGTGCAATTTCATCTAACAAAGGGTTGCCAATATAATCTACCTGCATGCCCCAGCTTTTGTAAAAATCTACCTCGAATGGCAAAATGCAGAACATATGATCTACAACTCTTTTAATTTTGAGTACCCGTTTCTGGTTCCAGGCCCAAACCTTTGGCGAAATATAGTAACAAACCTTTATGCCATGTGCTTTGGCAAACTCTGCAATTTTGAGGTTAAAACCCGGAAAATCGATCAGAATCAACACATCAGGTTTCCAGGCTAACAAATCTTGTTTACAGGCGCTAAGGTTTTTAAAAATAGTACGCAGGTTTAAAACTACTTCGGTAAAGCCCATAAAAGCCATATCGGCATAATGTTTTACCAGCTCCCCTCCTTCGGCAGCCATTTTATCGCCACCAAAGTAACGGAATACAGCTCCACCATCTTCAGCTTTTAATGCTTTCATTAGGTTTGCACCGTGTAAATCGCCTGATGCTTCTCCGGCTACGAGGTAGTATTTCATAGGTTGTTATGTAAGATGTGGGATTGATGATGGAAGATGTAGGAACAATCCCTGTCATCTATTTTACACGTTCTCTGCACAGTTATTTTTGACATAAGATTTGAGATAGAAATTGTAGTGTCCCCTACATCCATGTTACTTCTTCCATTATCCATTTTACCTATTCCATCATCTAAAAGACTTTGTAGGCAAAAAAGGCAAAGGCACACAAAAATGTAGCGGCCAGTATGCCTCTTCCAATATTTTCTTTATTGTATTTAAAAAAATATTGCATGGTATATGCGTTTACGGCAATGCCACCAATGTATAACAAATCGGCTTTGGTTAAAGAAGCTACATGGTGAATAATATACAAGGCAAGGGAACATAAAATTACCGGTACCAGTAAACCAATTGCCAAACCAACCCATACCGAATTATTCAATGCTTTTAATCGATCGTTCATCACCTTGTGGTTAACCTAAATTAATGCCATCGGGTGCAGAAACCTTGGTGGCAATGCCTACCTGTTTAGAATCTTTTCCACCAGTAAAATTCCAGGTGTTTAGCGTTTGGATGGCATGGTGCGCGGTTAAATCGAACTGTACCGGAACAATAGATACGTAGCCGTTTTCTAAAGCCCAAACATCGGTATCTTCTCCTTTATCAAAGTTTTCGAAAACACCCGTAAGCCAGTAATACGGACGTTTGTATGGATCGGTTCTTTCTTCAAACTCCTCCATCCACTTGGCATTGGCCTGGCGGCAAACTTTAACCCCTTTCAGGTTATCTCCTTTGGGAAAATTAACATTTAAAAGGGTGCCTTCCGGCAAACCGTTTTCAAGAAGCTGCTCGCAAATATTTTTTATATAAGGTTTGGTATGACTAAAATCAGCATCAGCAGCAAAATCATCTAAAGAGAAACCAACTGATGGTATTTTTTCAATAGCTCCTTCAACTGCAGCTGACATGGTACCAGAATACAGTACATTAACCGAATTATTTAAACCATGGTTAATTCCGGATACACACAAATCGGGCTTTTTACCTTTAAAAATTTTATTTACAGCAATTTTAACGCAATCAACAGGTGTACCGCTGCATTTATACATCTCAACGCCTTCATATAGATCAACTTTATCAAAACGAATCGGTTTGCCAATGGTAATAGCGTGCCCCATTCCACTCTGTGGACTATCGGGAGCTACCACAACCACATTGCCCAGCTCTTGCATTACTTCCATTAAATTCTTTATACCAGTAGCTGTAATTCCATCGTCGTTTACAACTAAAATATTTGGTTTTGTGCCCTGCTTTGTCATGCCGGTAAAAATACAGATTATAAATTCAAGGCACAATAAGTATTGCTTTAAGAGATCTGATTACTGTTAAGAACATACCATAGAAACATGTTATTTATAATTAGCCAATCAATATATTGGATCAAATATCTTTTTAAATAAT
The DNA here is from genome assembly GCF_011303555.1 of Pedobacter sp. HDW13. NCBI lineage: Bacteria > Pseudomonadati > Bacteroidota > Sphingobacteriia > Sphingobacteriales > Sphingobacteriaceae > Pedobacter > Pedobacter sp. HDW13. The sequence continues at coordinate 1,261,735 of NZ_CP049868.1, forward strand.
AGTGTTTTCATTTACATGTAATCAATAATAAAAGGGGCGATCAATAGTCTGATTTCACTATCGTTAATCAATGAAATTAATAGGAACAGCTTTTTAATATCACCCTCACTTATAATATACTTTTCCGAGATTAATTAATGCCGTTACAATCTATATAAATACAGAAGAGATTAAAAATCCTCACCAACGGGTAACAGGATGCAGGGCTTAAGTGGGTATCTACTCCATAGTTTCTAAATCTTTTCTTCGACAATCCTTAACCCACCAACCGAAAGCTTGCTAAACCTGTGGTATAGGCAAGTGCCAACAACACTTAGCTTTTACCAGTGTATAACCAAAGCAATCCTCCACCTAAGGCAAAGCAGTACCCAAGCAAGCCTGTCTGGAAGGTGGCATAAATGTGGAGTAAATGTGGAATAAAGGTGGGGTGCTGTGATGTTTTGTGGATTTTTAATCAGATTGACTAAAATGGGGTATTATCGCTTTTGTTTAACCTAATATACAAAAATTAAGGCTATCTAAAATGGAACTATTAAAGTTAAAGGAAACATCAATCTGCGGGAAACAACCCAACTGCAATCTGGCTTACAAATCCCCGACCTACGAGGAACCAATAGACTAATTCCAATCATATCTAAAAAGCATAAGTCAAGCTGCAGCACTGTCTGGCCCGCTAAGACTTGCGCTAGTGATGGATAGAGACAATTTATAGTTTGAAAAGGGTGTATAAATCTGATTTATATGCCAAAATCATTTATTCCTACCTATTTAGTTCTGAAATGAAAAAGTATTTCATAACGTAACAGAAAGGCTATATATTTGAACAAATAACTTATTAAAAATGAATGCTGTATTTTATCAGATCGTAAAAAACAAAATACAAGCGCATTATCATAAACCAAAACCATTTCAATGAAATTCAAACTATTTACTTTGGCTTGTTTTCTGATTACGGGTTCTATTGCGAAAGCACAGACCACCTATCAATGGAAAACAGGGACCTCGGGCGGATTTACGTATAAATATGTAACCAACGACCCGACTAAGACACGTTTTTACACGCTAAAAAACGGTTTGACAGTAATCTTATCGCAAAACAACAAAGAGCCTAACATTACCTACAAAATGGCAGTTAGGGCGGGTAGTAACACCGACCCTCGCACCAATACAGGTTTGGCGCACTATTTAGAGCATCTTTTGTTTAAAGGAACCGATAAGTTTGGAACGCTGAACTATGCCAAAGAAAAACCACTTTTGGATAAAATCGAATCGCTTTACGAGGTTTATAACAAAACTACCGATCCGGCTAAGCGTAAAGAAATTTACAAAGAGATAGATAAAACTTCGGGCGAAGCATCTAACTATTCGATTGCGAATGAGTACGATAAGATGATGAAATCGATCGGCAGCGGCTCTACAAATGCACATACTTCTGTAGAAGAAACTGTTTACGAAGAAGATCTTCCATCAAATGCTATCGATAAGTTTCTTGCAGTACAGGCTGAGCGTTTCCGCGCACCGGTTTTCCGTATTTTCCACACCGAGTTAGAAGCGGTATACGAAGAGAAAAACATCGGTATGGATAATGATGGACGTAAAATGTACGAAAAAATGCTTTACTCATTGTTTCCTACCCACAATTACGGTCAACAAACCACTATTGGTACCATTGAGCATTTAAAAAACCCTTCATTAATCGAAATCAGAAAATATTACAACAAATATTATGTACCAAATAACATGGCCTTAATCATGTCGGGTGATATTAATTATGATGAGTTGATTAAAAAAATCGATAAAGATTTTGCTTACATGGTTCCTAAACCATTTACGCTTTATAATCCTGCTCCCGAAAAACCTTTAACCCAGATACAAACAGTTGATATTTACGGTCCTAGTGCCGAGAATTTATATGTTGCTTACAGAGGTTTTGCACAAAACACTCGCCAAAGCTTATTGTTAGATTTAATCGGCAGCATTTTATCTAATGGTAAAGCTGGTTTAATGGATATTAACATCAACAAACAACAAAAAATGTTGCGTGCAGGTGCGGGTTATAATTCGATGAAAGATTACGGTATTTTCATTTTATCGGGATCGCCAAAAGCAGGACAAAGTTTAGAAGAAGCTCAAAAATTGTTATTAGAGCAAGTAGAACTGCTTAAAAAAGGCGAGTTTGATGAAAGCCTGATTAAAGCAACTGTAGCTAACATTAAACTGGCCGAATTGCAAGGGTTTGATAATAATGATGTACGTGCTGATGCTACCATGAATGCCTTTATCCAGAACAGAGGCGCTGAGTGGGACAAAACATTGGCTTCTACTGATGCCATGGCTAAAATAACCAAAAAGGAAATTGTAGATTTTGCCAATAAATTTTTCATCAACAACTATGTTTCTATACTGAAACATAAAGGTGAAGATAAAAGCATTGTTAAAGTAGAAAAACCTACAATTACAGCTGTTAAAACCAATGTAAACGAAGTTTCTCCTTTTACAAAAAACATTATTGCTGCTCCGGTAAAACCAATTGCACCTAAATTTTTAGATTATACTAAAGACCTTAATTTCGGCAAAGCAGGTATTGCCGATGTAATTGCTGTACAAAATGCCGAAAACGGAATTTTCCGTATGAGCTATCGTTTTGATATGGGTTCTTACAATTACAAACTGTTGCCCTATGCTTCGCAATATTTATCTTTCTTAAGCACTGATAAATATTCGGCAGAAGATATTAGCAAAGCATTTTACAACATTGCATGTAGCTATAGCATAAACGTTAGTAATGATGTAACAACGGTATCAATTAGTGGTTTACAAGAGAATTTCGACAAAGCTGTAGCTTTGGTAGAAGATGTTTTGGCGAACTGCAAACCAAACGAAAAAGCTTTAGAAGATTTAAAAGGCCGTTTGTTAAAATCGAGAGAAAACGCAAAGCTGAACAAATCATCAATCCTTGGTGGTTTAATGAGTTATGCACAGTTTGGTGCGGTTAATCCTTTCAACTACGGTTTAACAAACGATGAAATCAAGAACATGAAATCGGCTGATCTGATTTACATCTTGCATAATCTAACCAATTACAAACACACCATTACTTATTACGGTCCTAAAACGCTAGCTGCATTCTCGGCCGATATTGTGAAGGCACATCCTTTGGCAAAAGAATTTACTGATGCTGCGCCGATTAAGAAATTTACCTATACCAAAACCGATTCGACTAAAGTTTACTTTGCTGATTATGATATGGTTCAGGCAGAAATTCGTTGGGTGCGCAATGCTGGTTTATATGATCCGGCTAATTCAGCAAAAATTGCTTTATTCAACAATTATTTTGGCGGCGGTATGGGTTCGGTAGTATTCCAAACCATCCGCGAATCTAAAGCTCTAGCTTATTCTACTTTCGCAGTATATTCTTCGCCAAACAGTAAGGATAAAGAAAATGCAATTATTGCATACGTAGGTACACAGGCTGATAAAATGAACGATGCAGTAGCAGGAATGAATGATTTGTTAACTACTTTACCAGAGTCTGATAAATCGTTCGCACTTTCTAAAACCAACTCATTAAATGGCTTAGAAACCAGCCGTATTACCAAAGATGGCATCATTTACAGCTATCTTTCGGATAAAAAACTTGGTTTCGACCACGATTCGAGAATTGATGAGTATGCTAACTTAAAACCGCTAACCTTCAATGATGTAAAATCATTCCACCAGACTAATCTTTCGGGCAAGCCTTACAGCTATTGTATTGTTGCTTCTGAAAAGAAAATCAACATGGCCGATTTAGCCAAGTTTGGTCCGGTAACTAAATTAAGCCTGGAGCAAATTTTTGGATACTAATTTTAAAGGTAAAAGCTGAAAGACCAAAGCGAAAAGCTTAGATGCCCTAAGATGTCTAAGGTAGTAAAAGTCCCAGTCTAAAAGCTGAAGTTAGATTAATTCATAAAAAAGCGTTCTGATCACTTGTCAGAACGCTTTTTTTATCTACCTACAATCAATTATCCGAAAACACTGGCAAATAGTTTATTCGAATGCAATTTTGACTGGTGATCGTAAATATGCGAAGTACTCATGATTTCGTTAACCCCATGTTTTGAAATGAAGCTATTCAACTCTCCTTTTATAGTTTCGGTACTTCCAATAAAAGAATAGTACAACATTTGTTCTACCGCTTCCTTTTCAAGCTGATCCCAATATAGGTCAATATTATCAACTGCTGGTTTTAACAGCTCTCTTTTGCCGGTAATTACGCCTAAAAACATTCTTTTAACAGAAGTGGCTAAACGATTGGCTTCGGCATCGGTATCGGCAGCTACCACATTTACACAGGCCATGACATAGGGCGCTGACAAAAACTGAGAAGGCTTAAAGTTATTGCGGTAAATAGCAATGGCCTGCTCAAAGTAAGCAGGAGCAAAGTGACTTGCAAAAGCATATGGCAAACCTTTTTCTGCTGCAAGTCTGGCACTATCTGTACTCGATCCTAAAACCCAAATCGGAATATCTAGTCCTTCGCCAGGAATAGCGCGTACACTAGCCTTATTGTTTTCGGCCGAGAACAACCTCTGCAACTTATCAATATCATTAGGAAAACTGTGCACGGCATGCATATTTTCGCCTCTGATGGCCATTGCAGTAACCTGATCGGTACCAGGCGCCCTGCCCAGGCCCAAATCTATGCGGTTTGGATAAAGCGAAGCCAGCGTACCAAACTGCTCGGCTACAATTAATGGTGCGTGGTTAGGCAACATAATACCGCCTGAACCAACGCGAATTGATTTTGTCCCACCCGCAATAAAGCCAATTAACACAGCTGTAGCCGAACTGGCTACCCCAGCCATATTGTGGTGTTCGGCAAACCAGTAACGCCGGTAGCCCAAATCTTCTGATTGTTTAGCCAGTGCTAAACTTGTCTTAAAAGTATCGGCGGCGGTATGTCCATCTAAAACGGTGGCCAGATCGAGCACAGAGAAAGGTATATTTTTTAATAAATTCGAATCCATTTTTATAGGAGATTTTAACACCAGCAAAAGTATTCTTAAAACCAGCAAGTGCCTGCGGTTACCTGCACATATGACCTAAAGGCTACATTAATGAAAAGTATAAAACAAAGAAAGCAGCCAAAATTTTGACTGCTCCCATCTTCCTATACTACTGCTATTAAAGGGAATTTATCCATTTCACCAGTTCCTCTCTACCTTTTCCCGTTTTTTGTTGCAGCTTCCCTAACAACTCATCATCCTGCCCTTCCTCATGTTTCAAATCATCGTCAGTTAAATCGGCATAAGCCTGTTTAACTTTCCCTTTTATTTCATTCCACTTTCCTTTTAATTCTAACTTATCCATGCGTGTATGTTTTTCTAAATGTTAATGTTATACTTTAAAAAACAGCTATAGCCTGCTATTGTTTTGAAATAAAACAGATACTTCACTCCTATTTAAAATTTTGAGCAAAAAAAAAGCCCCCGGAGTTTCCGGGGACAGGTAATATTTATCGTTTTTAAAAACTATTTTAAGGCTTTGGCTGCTTCGATAATTTCTTCTACCACCGCAGGATCTAACAAAGTAGATGTATCGCCTAAATTACTAGTATCACCTTCGGCTATTTTACGTAATATCCTACGCATTATTTTACCCGACCGGGTTTTTGGTAATCCAGATACAAATAAAATCTTATCGGGCTTGGCAATCGCACCAATTACACGGGTAACGGTTTGCAGGATATCCTTTTTCGATAAATCGGCTTCGCCATGCATTTCAGGATAAATTACGAAGGCATAAATACCCTGTCCTTTTACATCATGTGGATAACCCACAACGGCACTTTCAACTACGCCAGCGTGCATGTTAATTGCATTTTCTACCTCGGCAGTACCAATCCGGTGCCCCGAAACGTTTAATACATCATCAACGCGGCCAGTAATACGGTAATAACCATCGGCATCGCGTAAACAACCATCACCTGTGAAATATAGGTTTTCGTAAGTAGAAAAATAAGTCTGTTTGCAACGCTCATGGTCGCCATAAGTGGTACGCAACATACCCGGCCATGGGAACTTAATACACAGGTTACCCATTACATCGTTTCCTTCTACTTCCTTGCCGTTCTCATCAACTAAAATGGGTTGAATACCGGGTAAAGGCAAAGTAGCAAAACTTGGTTTTGTTGGGGTTACAGTTGCAATTGGCGAAATCATAATCCCCCCGGTTTCAGTTTGCCACCAGGTATCTACTATTGGTGCATTTCCCTTACCAATTTTCTCATCAAACCAATGCCACGCTTCTTCGTTAATTGGCTCTCCTACCGATCCCAATACCCTGATGCTACTAAGATCTTTTCCATTTAATGGTTCATCGCCGTAACTCATTAAAGAGCGGATAGCGGTTGGCGCAGTATATAAAGTATTTACTTTGTGTTTTTCTACAACATCCCAAAAACGTGATGGCGTTGGATAGGTAGGTATTCCCTCGAACAATACAGAAGTAGCACCTTGCGAAAGTGGCCCGTAAACAATGTAAGAGTGACCGGTAATCCAGCCAATATCTGCTGTACAGAAATAAACTTCGCCCGGCTTATAGTTAAATACATTTGAGAAAGTATAACCTGCATACACCATATAGCCACCACAGGTATGTACCACACCTTTAGGCTTGCCGGTAGAACCGGAAGTGTAAAGGATGAAAAGCATATCCTCTGCATCCATTTCTTCTGCTTCACAAATGTCGTTAACGTGTTTTACCTCATCTTCCCACCATACATCCCTCCCTTTTAGCATCGAAACAGGAGTGCGGATATGCGTTAATACAATACATTTTTCTACAGTTGGACAGCCAATTAAAGCATCGTCTATTACATCTTTAAGTGGAATCTGTTTGTTGCCGCGGTACGAACCATCAGCAGTAATTACCAGTTTACATTTCGAATCATTAATACGATCGGCAATAGATTTGGCAGAAAAACCACCGAAAATAACCGAGTGAACAGCACCGATACGTGCACAAGCCAAAACTGCGATAGCCAGCTCGGGCACCATAGGCATGTAAATACAAATACGATCGCCTTTTTTGGCACCATTGCGTTTTAATACGTTGGCAAAGCGGCAAACGCGCTCGTGCAACATTTTGTAGGTATAGGTAACCGACTCTTCTTCCGGGTTATTCGGTTCCCAGACAATAGCTGGTTTATCGCCATTGAGCGCAAGATGACGATCTAAACAATTTTCAGTGATATTAAGCTTAGCCCCTTCGAACCATTTGATATTCGGTTCGTTAAAGTTCCACGATAACACCTTGAACCAAGGTTTGCGCCATTGAAAATTTTGCGCAACCTCACCCCAAAACTGTTCAGGATTTTCTACGCTTTTCTTATAATCTTCTTCGTATTGCTTAAAAGATGTAATTTGCATTGCTCGTTTTATATTTTGGATTAGTGGCGGCTAATTTAAATAAATAATAACAAGGAGAAATAGTTAAATCGTATCAAAATAAATATCAAACGTTTGATCAAAAATAATTATTTTTGATATATGAAAAATATCGCTTTATCACTTCTTCTATTCTTCATGGTAATGGGGAATAGAACTTTCGGCAACACTCGCCTTCATTTAACAAATAAAACCGACACGATTAAAACCACAACCTATAAAGTTTTGGGGAAATCAAAAAATATAGAGTCAGTTGAGATTCGTAAAAGTAAGAAGACAGGCCACATTGTTTACATTACCATTGGCAAAAAAAAACTAAATGCTATCAATAATAATTCAACGGCCTACGGAGTTGTAGGAAAATCAGAATCGGTAGAAGCAAAAAGTGAAACCGGACCGGTATTTGACAATATTGAGGTTTTGAATGGTGGATATGACAACATAAAAGTGGACAAAAAATCGACTTCACAAAATTTTTATACGCTCACCAACATTAATTTTCCATTACGGTTGCGAATGCATGCCGGTACTGAATACATAGATTTTGAATTAAAGGAAGCAGGAAGATGGGATGTTGATATAAAATATAAAAATAATTAGCTAGGCTCTTGCCTTTTACAATTATTATTCAGATATTTGCACACTCTTAAAAAAATTAAGCGACGATATTTAACAACTATATTTACAAGTCATGTCAAGAGTTTGTGATTTAACAGGAAAAATGGCAATGAAAGGTAATAACGTATCACACTCGAACGTTAAAACCAAACGCAAATTTTATCCGAATTTGAAACTTCAGAAATTTTATATCCCTGAAGAAGACCGTTGGATTACGTTGAAAGTTTCTACTTCAGCGATTAAAACCATCAATAAAGTGGGTATTAGCGAAGCAATCAACCGTTTCGTAAAAAAAGGATTTTTGTAAAAAACATTAACTGTTGAGATTAACAGTTTACAATTAATATTAAAATGGCAAAAAAAGGTAACAGAGTTCAGGTTATTTTAGAATGTACTGAGCACAAAGAAAGTGGCATGCCAGGTATGTCTAGGTACATTTCTACCAAAAACCGTAAAAACACTACTGAGCGTTTAGAATTGAAAAAATTCAACCCGGTATTGAGAAAAGTAACCGTACATAAAGAGATTAAATAAGGTTGAGGGTGTAAAGGTAGAAGGTTTAGGGTATGCCCTTCCATTCTATCCATCTATCATTCGATCATTAAAATTATAAGAACATGGCAAAGAAAGTAGTTGCAACCCTTAAAACAGGTACAGGTAAAGAATATTCGAAAGTAATTACAATGGTAAAATCACCTAAAACTGGTGCTTACTCATTCAAAGAGCTTATCGTACACAACGACCACGTAAAAGATGCTATTGCATCTAAATAAGGTTAATATTTTTTAATATTGAAAATATTACAGGCCGTTCCGCTTTAACCGGAAGGGCTTTTTTTGTTATATAAAATTTAGATATGGGTTTATTTGATTTTTTCAAAAAGAAAGAAACTGCACCTGAGGCTCAGGAAGCCTTAGATAAGGGTTTAGAGAAAACAAAAGACGGTTTCTTTAATAAAATTACCAAAGCTGTTGCCGGAAAATCTTCTGTTGATGATGAGGTACTCGATAACCTGGAAGAAGTTCTGGTAACCTCTGATGTAGGAGTAAGTACAACCTTAAAAATCATTAAACGTATTGAAGACCGTGTTTCGCGGGATAAATACCTGAACACGTCTGAACTGAATTTTATTTTACGTGATGAAATTCAATTGCTGTTATCAGAAAACAACAGTAACGATTTCCGCCAGTTTGAATATGGCAACCACAAGCCCTATGTAATTATGGTTGTTGGTGTAAATGGGGTAGGTAAAACCACTACCATTGGTAAACTGGCTCATAAACTTAAAGAATCGGGACTTAAAGTTGTTTTAGGTGCTGCCGATACTTTCAGAGCTGCCGCAGTTGATCAGATTAAACTTTGGGGAGAGCGCGTAGGCGTAAGAGTTGTAGCCCAGGCCATGGGATCAGATCCTGCCTCTGTAGCTTTCGACACCCTACAATCAGCTGTCGCCAACAACGAAGATGTAGTAATTATCGATACTGCCGGCCGTTTGCATAACAAAATTGGTTTGATGAACGAGTTGGGCAAAATTAAACAGGTAATGCAAAAAGTGGTTCCAGGTGCGCCACATGAAATATTATTGGTACTGGATGCCTCGACTGGCCAGAATGCCTTTGAACAGTGTAAACAGTTTACCGAAGCTACCGATGTAAACGCTTTAGCCATTACGAAATTAGATGGAACAGCTAAAGGTGGCGTGGTAATCGGGATCTCGGATCAGTTTAAAATTCCGGTTAAATATATCGGCGTAGGCGAAAAGATAAACGACTTACAACTCTTCGATAAAAAGGAGTTTGTGAATAGTTTATTTAAGTAACCGATCAAAACATTCGTCATGCTGATTTTATTTCAGCATCTCTTGTTTTAAAATTAAAGACCCTGAAATAAATTCAGGGTGACGATCTCCTTACTTATAATAACAGTAAAGATTAAGTGTAAAAGATGAATACTAAAGTAGTACGCAGTAAAACAACAGCTAAACAACCTAAAATCAATGTAATAACTTTGGGTTGCTCTAAAAACATATACGATTCAGAAGTATTGATGGGTCAGTTGCGTGGCAACAACCTCAACGTTACCCACGAATCTGATAAAATGGGCAAGGATGATATCGTGGTAATTAATACCTGCGGTTTTATCGATAATGCCAAGCAAGAATCGATTGATACCATTCTGCAATTCAGCGAGCTTAAAGAGGCCGGTAAAATTGGCAAGGTTGTGGTCACAGGCTGCCTATCTGAGCGCTATAAACCCGAACTTGAATCAGAAATTACCAACGTTGATGCTTTTTTTGGCACCAACGATTTACAAAACATATTGCACGAGTTGGGTGCCAATTACAAACACGAGCTTATTGGCGAACGTTTACTCACTACCCCATCTCATTTTGCTTATTTTAAAATAGCCGAGGGTTGTAACCGTCCATGTTCGTTTTGCGCTATTCCGCTGATGCGTGGCAAGCACATGAGCAAGCCAATGGAAGAATTGGTTAACGAAGCCAAGATATTGGCTAAAAACGGAACCAAAGAGCTGATATTAATTGCCCAGGATCTTACTTATTATGGTTTAGACCTATACGGTGTTCGTAAGTTAGATGAACTAATGCGCCGTTTGTCGGATGTGCCAGGCATTGAATGGATCCGCCTGCAATACGCCTACCCTTCTGGCTTTCCGATGGAAATTTTAGATGCCATGAATGAACGCGACAACATTTGCAAATATCTGGATATGCCGCTACAGCACATTACCGATAACATGCTCAAATCGATGCGCCGTGGTACCACCAAGCAGAAAACCATCGATCTGGTTAACCAAATTCGCGACAAGGTGCCAAATATTGCCATGCGTACCACTTTAATATGCGGTTATCCGGGCGAAACTGAACGCGATTTTGAAGAAATGAAAGAATGGGTTGCCGAAACTAAATTTGATCGTTTAGGCTGTTTCACTTACTCACACGAAGAAAAAACACATGCCCATACTTTGGTTGATGATGTAGCTGAAGAAGTGAAACAACAGCGTGTTGATGATATCATGGAAATTCAGCAAGGCATTTCATTTGATATTAACCAGGAAAAAGTAGGCAAGACCTTTAAAGTACTCATTGATAAAAAAGAAGGCGATTTCTTTGTGGGCAGAACCGAATTCGATTCGCCTGAGGTAGATAATGAAGTGTTAATTGATGCCGCTACAGGTTATGCTGCCAACGGAAGCTTTGTTAACGTTAAGGTTGATAGAGCCGAGGATTTCGACTTATACGGAACAATTGTTTAATAAAATATAACTGATTAAAAATCCCGGGGCGCTGCTTTCGGGATTTTTGTTTTTTAAGCTATTTTTTTAATCATCAATTGCTCTGTAGCGAAAAGCATAGTTTATGCGTTTAATTAAAAAACCATAAAAGAACTATGAAAAAATTTCTGATTATCCTCTCTGTTATTTTTATTGTTAGTTTAGGCTGCAAAAAAGAAAACATTGGCGGTGGCGGCTTGTGTGCTTGTTCGCCAGTTATAAACCCGCCTTTAAGCCTGGTGATTAAAAATAGTGCGGATGTTGATTTACTCAACCCCAAAACTAAAGGTTACTTTGATAAAACCCAGATACAGCTTTATTCCAAAGATGCCAAGAACATGATCAAACAGATCAATTTTGAAATACGTCAGCCTTTTGCCTATACCGCTAATCTTAAAATAGATTATTATCAGCTTATTTCGAGCGAAATACCTTATTTATCTAAAAGCATTGATCAAACCTTTTACCTTAAGCTTGGCGATAACAAGCTATATGAGCTTAATTTAAAAGTAACCAATAATATTGTCGAAAAATTACTGATTGATAAAACAGAGGCACCAAAAGAAATCCAAACGGGTACAAATTCTTATCTGGATACCATTTACAGACTAAAAATTTCATAACCGTTAGTCAATCGTTCCCCTTTTTAATGAAAAAACTCCCGATCGTTGACCGGGAGTTTTTTTATCTAGTTTTTAGGTGCAGGCCTGTCTTTAATCTGGCTTGCTTTTAACCAGATTTTGGCGCCTTTAGCGTTTACATAATATTTTTCATTCTTTCCGTTAATGTAAACATCCGAACCATCGGGTGCCATTTTACCTTTCCAGGTTTTATCGGCTACCTTCGAGCTACCTTTTACAGCAACTTCGGCGGTTTTATTGCCAACAGATTTGGCTCCTTTACTAATGGCTTTACCAGTATGGTCTAATGCCTTACCGACTTCGGTTTTCTTCTTTTCTTGTGCGTTTACGCTAAGGGTTACACCGCCAATTAAGGCCATTGCCAATAAACCCATTACAAATTTCTTTTTCATGACAGCTATATTATTTTTTATGATAACAGCACCATTTGATTTTTGTTTGGTGCACAGCCATAAATTAAATAAACCTTATTGAAGCGGCTATACTTTTTGTAATGGCCAGCAAAGCAAGAAAGATTGTTAAGCACTTAGGTAATGTTATAGCAGCAGATTAACTTAACCATACAAAAAGATAGTAGCGGAAAGAAGGGCTATCGTAGCCGACGAGCACGAAACTTCCTTTACATTTTTTTGAAGCGCAGGGAAGCCCGGCTTAATTCAATTTTTCGGCCAATAATTTCATTTCTATTTGTGGCGAACGCTTCTCGTAAATGATGCTGTGAACAGCCTTACAGATGGGCATATCTACATTATACTCCTGGTTTTTGATGTGCATACATTTTGCTGCATAATAACCTTCGGCCACCATGTTCATTTCTAACTGTGCCGATTTTACGGTATAACCCTTCCCAACCATGTTACCAAAGGTGCGGTTGCGGCTAAACTGCGAGTAGGCCGTCACCAATAAATCGCCCAAATAGGCCGATTCTTTAATATCGCGATCAATGGGATGCACCACATCTACAAAGCGCTTTATTTCTCGTATAGCGTTGCTAATAAGCACTGCCTGAAAATTATCGCCATAACCAATGCCGTGGCAAATGCCGCTGGCTACTGCATAAATATTTTTTAAAACCGCAGCGTATTCTGTTCCGAAAATATCGTCAGAAACATTGGTTTTAATGTAACGGGTATTTAAAATTGACGCAAACACCGATGCTTTTTCCGTATCTGTACAGGCTATAGTAAGATAAGATAATTTCTCTAAAGCCACTTCTTCGGCATGGCACGGTCCGCTAACCACCAAAATATCGTGGTAAGGAATATCGTATTTTTCGTGCAAAAATTCACCGATTATCAGGTTATCTTCAGGTACAATGCCCTTAATGGCAGATACTATTTTCTTGCCTTTTAAATCAGCAGGTGTTATAGTTGATAATGTTTCCTTTAAAAAGGCTGCAGGCACGTTTAAAATAACGAAATCAGCCGATTTGATAATCGAACTGATATCAGACGAGATATTTTCCTGATCGAGTTTTAACTCAACAGAACTGAGGTAATGCGGATTGTGTTTAAATTTTTTAATGTGTTCAATGGCCGTCTCGTTACGCATCCACCAAAAAATTTCTTTCTCAGATAAATTATCTGCAAGCATTTTTACGATGGCAGTAGCCCAGCTCCCGCCCCCTATCATTGCTATTTTAGGTACCATGATTATAAAATAAAAATCCCGGTTTAATGTTTTAAACCGGGACAATTTAATTATTTATTATGGTTAAATATACCTTACTTCTTAGCCTCTTTGCTAAACAATTGGTCTTTAGATGTTTTTTCTACAACCATACCATCTTTCAATTTGTTCTGAATAGCAGAATAAGGACCGGTTACGATTTCGTTGCCAGCTTTAACACCCGATTTTACAATGATAAACTGATCGTTCTGGATACCTGTAGTTACTTCTGCCTTTTTAACTTTTTTGCTTTTAGCATCGTAAGTATAAACATATTGCTTAACCTTTTTATCAGTAAGTTTTGATTTCTGTTTATCGGTATTTTCCTGATTGCCCTGGTTATTGTTACTACCCGATTTTGCATTATCAGTAAATACTGACTGAATAGGAATGGCTAAGCCAGTTAACGATTCGCTTTCTATATCAACTGTTGCCGACATACCCGGACGGAAAATAGATTGTTGCTTACCTTCCATTTCTTCGCTGATCCTGATTTTTACCGAGAAGTTGGTTACCTGATCAACAGAAGTAGATACTGCAGTTCCAACCGCTGTTGAAGAACTTGCAATTTCGGTAACCACACCTCTGAATTTTTTATCAGAGAAGGCATCAACTTCAATTGAAGCTTTATCGCCAACCTTAACACGTGTAATGTCGTTCTCATTTACATCAACATTAACTTCCATTGATGATAAATTAGAAATACGCATAATTTCGGTACCCGCCATTTGCGAAGTTCCTAAAATACGGTCGCCCAACTCGATTGATAATTTAGACACCACACCATCAACAGGTGCATAAATGGTAGTTTTAGCTAAGTTAGCACCTGCTTCTTTAACATTTGCACCGGTTTGCTCTAAAGTAAACCTTGCACCGGTTACATTTTCTTTTGCACTGGCTAAATTAGCTTTAGCAGTTAAAAATGCAGCTTTAGCCGAATCAAACTCTGAAGCCGAAATTACCTTTTTATTAAAAAGCTCTACATTACGTTTATAGGTAGCCTCTGCATTAACGAAATTAGCCTGGTTTTGAGCAAGCTGTTGTTGCGCTGCAGCTACGCTGGCTTTTTGTGCATTAAAACTTGCCACAGTTCTTTCGTAACCCGATTGCAATACATCCGGACGTACTTTACAAAGTAATTGGCCTGCCTTAACAATATCGCCTTCTTTAACTTTTAGTTCTACCACCTCACCCGATACCTCAGAGCTTAATTTAACCTCGGTTTCTGGCTGGATTTTACCGCTTGCCGTAACTGTTTCCACAACAGTTTTATCTGATGCTTTTTCTGTAGTTACTTTTTCGGTTTTATCGCCACCAATTACACCAGCTAGTTTGAGTACAACCAGCAGCGCTACGATAGCAACTACGGTAATAATAATATGCTTCAGTTTCATAATTTATCTATTGTATTTCGTTTGTTTTATTAAAGTTGTAATGTTTTAAGGTTAAAACGTTGCAATGTTAGACCCTAAACCCAAAGGGTTTTACCTTTATTTAAGCCTTAAAAAGTAATTTGTTTACCTAAGTAGTAATCAATAACCTTAGCCCTAAAAATAAGGTCATATTTTGCTTGTATAAAATCTATTTCCGCCTTGTTTCTATTGGTTTGGGCTGTACTATAATCTAATGAGTTTACCAAACCTACATTGTAACGTTGTTCAACTACGTAAAAAGCATCTTTTTGCGCATTAAAAGCATTTTGGGTAGAAGCATAACGGCTTTCAGCTGCCTTTAAATCGGTGGTAGCCTGAAAAATAACTTTATTCAGATTATTCTTAGCCAGTTGTTCCTGAACTAAATTATTCTGGTAAGTAATTTTAGCTTTACGTACACTTGAGCGGGCAGTAAAACCATTAAAAATAGGAATTTGAAGGCTCATACCTATGCTTTGTCCTAATCTTTGATCTATTTGATCTGCGAATGAAGCTTGAGGAGTTAGTCCGTTATAGTTAAATTGATAAGAATACGAGGTATTTAATCCTGCACCCAGGCTTAGTGAAGGCGAATATGCTCCCTTTGCCACAGCGATGGCTTGCTTTGCAGCTAACGCTCTTAAACTGGCCAGCTTAATATCAGGAAAAATATTCAGTGCATTGTTATAAATTTCTTCAGCACTTACAGTTGTTGATGCTGTTTTAATGTTATCAATTAAAGGTGCCTGTACAACAAATTTTTGGCTGGGCTGCATTTCCATTAACTGTCCTAATGTTAGGTATGAAATTGAAAGTGCATTTTGTGCATTCGTTAAGTTAAGCTCAGCAGTAGCTGCCTGAGATTTAGCCTGAGAAACATCAGCCAGTGTTTTGTTCCCCGCATCAAGCAAGGCATTCTCCCGGGCTAAGGTTTTTCTGGCAATATCCAATTGGTCTTTAGAAGCACGTTCCAGATCTGTATTATATAACACCTGAAGATAGGCATTAACTACATTTAAAATCAAATCGTTTTTAACCTTTTCTATATTACTTTTATCAGCATCTAAAAGAATTTTGTTCTGTCTGATTTGGTTTATTTTGGTAAAACCCTGAAATAAATCAACATTAGTACTCAAATTACCACTTGTGTATAGCGATGTTTGATTGGTAACCTGGAAAGTTGTTTGATCCAAACCACGTCCAAACGTTAAATTAGGATTTACGCTTGCATTTAAATTAGGATAAAGCGCATATTTTGATTGTGTTAAATTTTCCTCAGTTATAGCAGCGCTGAATTGGGCTTGTTTAATGGTCAGGTTATTTTTTAAAGTATTTTCAACAGCTTGCTGAATGGTGATTACTTGTTGGGCATTGACAATATTGACAAAACCGAGCGCAGCAACAAAAGTAAAACCGGTAATAAACTTCTTCTTGGTAAACATCTTCATAATTTGTTTCAAATCTATATAAACAACTTTAATAATTTCAATCTGTACAGGCATTTACTAACTTTGAGCTTAAATGTACCTGATCAAATCACCGCTTCTGCTAAAATGGTATTACCCATCACTGTTATGGAATAAATCCCGCACCGAAAAAGTTATTTATCTGACCTTTGACGATGGACCCATACCCAATGTTACAGATTTTGTATTAAAAACTTTAAAAGTCTTTAATGCAAAAGCTACATTTTTTTGCATCGGCGACAATATTGTAAAACACCCCGAAGTTTTTGAACGTGTAAAAACCGATGGGCATGCCATTGGTAACCACACTTTCAATCATTTAAAAGGGTGGAAAACCGATGATGAAACCTACCTTCAAAACACACTAAAATGCCAGGAACTTACCCAAACCAATCTTTTCCGGCCACCTTATGGGAGAATTAAAAAGAGCCAGGTTAAGAGTTTGGAATCGTTAGTTTGGAGTCCGGAGTCTGACTCCAAACTGAAAACTGAAAACTCCCAACTGCAAATTGTAATGTGGGATGTGCTCAGTGGCGATTTCGACATTAATCTTTCGCCCGAAAAATGCTATAAAAACGTGATTAAACATACCGAAAACGGCTCTATAATTGTTTTTCACGATAGTTTAAAAGCATTCGACCGTTTAGCATACGCACTTCCCAAAGTTTTAGCCTATTTTACTGAAAGGGGTTTCACTTTCGCTACACTTTAGCGATAGTTATGCCAGAACTGTTTATACCTACCGTAACTGGCAAAAACAAGCTTTTAGTCAGATAGTCAATTTTCAGCTGTTCAAAAACGGACAAAACTGTACGGTAATGAACGGTTATGAAATCAAGAAATACTAAAGTTTTGAAGCAATTACCAATCATTTACCGGGTTAATCTTTCGATGTGATTGTTGCGTTTTATGACTTGTCATTAACACTAAATTTCATAGTTTAGAACAATTCCAAATTGCGCAATTGCCTGCTTAAATTACATTTAAAGCTTGCTTTTTGTTATTTTTGTTTTATCCAAAAATTCATTTTTTTTGGTCGATAACCACAAATTAATTACAAATAATAGTATTCTTTTGGGAAAGGTGTATTTTATTACGCAAAACTTAGCGAAAAAAGAATAAAATATCTAAGATGAGTATTTATAACGATTATATCCAGGAGATTGAGGAGAGAAAAACCCAAGGTCTTCACCCTAAACCTATTGATGGCGCCGAATTATTGAGCGAAATCATCGATCAGATCAAAAATGTAAATAATTTTAACAGAGCAGATGCTGTTAATTTTTTCATCTACAATACCCTGCCGGGCACTACCGCTGCAGCTGGTGTAAAAGCACAATTCTTAAAAGAAATTATTACCGGTGAAGCTGTTGTTGCAGAAATTACACCTGATTTTGCTTTCGAACTGTTATCACACATGAAGGGTGGCCCTTCTATCAAAGTTTTATTGGATATTGCTTTGGCTGATAATGGTGATAAAGCCCATAAAGCAGCAGATGTACTTAAAACACAGGTTTTCTTGTACGATGCTGATACTGATCGTTTAAAAGAAGCTTATAACAATGGCAATGACATTGCTAAAGAAATATTAGAAAGTTACGCTAAAGCCGAATTCTTTACAGAATTGCCTGCTGTTGCTGAAGAAATTAAAGTGGTAACCTTTATTGCTGGTATTGGCGATATTTCTACTGATTTATTATCTCCAGGTAACCAGGCGCACTCGCGTTCAGATCGCGAATTGCATGGTAAATGCATGATTACACCAGAAGCTCAGGAACAAATTCGCGCGTTACAGGCACAACACCCCGATAAAAGTGTGATGCTGGTAGCCGAAAAAGGCACCATGGGCGTAGGTTCTTCACGTATGTCGGGCGTAAACAATGTGGCACTTTGGACAGGTAAACAATCGAGCCCTTATGTTCCGTTTGTAAACATTGCACCAATTGTAGGTGGTACCAATGGTATTTCGCCAATTTTCTTAACCACAGTTGATGTAACCGGCGGTATTGGTATCGACCTTAAAAACTGGGTAAAGAAAACTGACGAGAACGGTAATGTTGTTCGCAATGAAAATGATGAACCTGTTTTAGAGCAAGCATTTTCTGTTGAAACCGGAACTGTACTTACCATCAATACAAAAACTAAAAAATTATACAGCGGAGATCAGGAGCTGATTGATATTGCAAAAGCATTGACTCCTCAAAAAATGGAATTTATCAAAGCAGGTGGTTCTTATGCCATCGTTTTCGGTAAAAAAATCCAAACATTTGCGGCCAAAACTTTAGGTATCGAGGCTCAGTTGGTATTTGCTCCGGCTAAAGAAGTATCTATCGAAGGTCAGGGTTTAACTGCTGTAGAAAAGATATTCAATAGAAACGCTGTAGGTTTAACCCCAGGTAAGATTCTACATGCCGGTTCTGATGTTCGTGTAGAAGTAAACATTGTAGGTTCGCAAGATACTACCGGTTTAATGACTGCTCAGGAATTAGAGGCAATGGCTGCTACAGTTATTTCTCCGATTGTTGATGGCGCTTATCAGTCAGGTTGCCATACGGCATCTGTTTGGGATAAAAAAGCACAGGCAAACATCCCTAAACTGATGAAGTTTATGAACGACTTTGGTGTGATTACAGCCCGTGACCCTAAAGGTACTTATCATTCAATGACCGACGTTATTCACAAAGTACTGAACGACATCACCATTGATGAGTGGGCAATTATTATCGGTGGCGACTCGCATACCCGTATGTCTAAAGGTGTAGCTTTCGGTGCCGATTCTGGTACGGTAGCTTTAGCACTGGCAACTGGCGAGGCATCTATGCCAATTCCGGAGTCGGTAAAAGTTACGTTCAAAGGTGAAATGAAACAACACATGGATTTCCGTGATGTGGTTCATGCTACGCAATTGCAGATGTTGCAGCAGTTTGATGGCGAAAACGTATTCCAGGGTCGGATTATTGAGGTGCATATTGGTACTTTATTAGCTGACCAGGCCTTTACTTTTACAGACTGGACCGCAGAGATGAAAGCAAAAGCTTCAATCTGTATTTCTCAGGACGATACTTTAATCCAGTCTTTAGAAATTGCCAAAAACCGTATTCAAATCATGATAGACAAGGGTATGGACAACCATAACCAGGTTTTACAAGGTTTGATTAATAAAGCAAATAAACGCATTGAGGAAATTAAAACTGGTATCAAACCAGCTTTAACACCAGACGATAACGCCAAATATTACGCTGAAGTAGTAATTGATCTTGATCTGATTCAGGAACCAATGATTGCCGATCCGGATGTGAATAACGCCGATGTTTCTAAACGTTATACGCATGATACCATTAGAGATTTAACTTTCTACGGTGGCGATAAAAAAGTAGACCTTGGTTTCGTTGGCTCATGCATGGTGCATAAGGATGACTTGAAAATCGTTTCTCAAATGTTAAAAAACATAGAGACACAAACTGGTAAAGTAGAATTCAAAGCACCATTGGTAGTTGCAGCTCCGACTTACAATATCATTGATGAATTGAAAGCAGAAGGTGATTGGGAATATTTACAAAGATATTCTGGATTCGAGTTCAGCGATGCATTACCTAAAAGCACAGCGCGTACCGAGTACGAAAACATTATGTATTTAGAGCGTCCGGGTTGTAACCTTTGTATGGGTAACCAGGAAAAAGCGGCTAAAGGTGATACGGTAATGGCTACTTCAACTCGCTTGTTCCAGGGCCGTGTAGTAGAAGATAAAGATGGTAAAAAAGGAGAGTCTTTACTGGCATCTACGCCGGTAGTTGTTCTTTCAGCTATCCTAGGTCGTATTCCAAGCATTGAAGAATATAAAGTAGCGGTAGAAGGCATCAACTTAACCAAGTTTACCCCTATTTCTACCAAACAATAAGAAACAAAAAAACATATCATTTGTTAAATACACGAAAAGGCTATCTGAGATTTCAGATAGCCTTTTCTTTTGTAAAAATAGTTGCATAGAATGGTTTTAAATAACACATTATGACAAATCTCAAAAATAAGTGTGTTTAAAATTGTGTAATTTAGATAGTACCTTATTGACAATAATTATAAAAAATTAAAGTATGGCTTTTGATATAGACATGATTAAAAAGGTTTATGCAAACTTTGGCAGCCGCGTTGAGGCTGCACGCAAAGTTGTTGGCAGACCTTTAACCTTATCTGAAAAAATATTGTATGCACACCTTTGGGATGGAGATCCTAAAACGGCGTTTAAACGTGGGTCTGACTATGTAGATTTTGCACCAGACCGTGTAGCGATGCAAGATGCAACAGCACAGATGGCATTATTGCAGTTTATGCAGGCAGGTCGTCCGCAGGTTGCTGTTCCCTCTACGGTTCACTGCGATCACTTAATTACGGCTAAAGAAGGTGCTGCAATAGATTTACCTCATGCCAAAACCGAGAGTGCAGAAGTTTTTGATTTCTTATCATCTGTGTCCAACAAATACGGCATCGGTTTCTGGAAACCAGGTGCAGGTATTATTCACCAGGTTGTTTTAGAAAATTACGCATTTCCGGGTGGAATGATGATTGGTACCGACTCGCACACTGTAAATGCAGGTGGTTTAGGTATGGTTGCCATTGGTGTTGGTGGTGCTGATGCCTGCGATGTTATGGCTGGTTTACCATGGGAGCTCAAATTCCCTAAATTAATCGGTGTAAAGTTAACCGGTAAATTAAACGGCTGGACTGCTGCCAAAGATGTGATACTTAAAGTTGCTGGTATTTTAACTGTAAAAGGTGGTACAGGCGCAATTGTAGAATATTTTGGCGATGGAGCTACATCGATGAGCTGTACTGGTAAAGGTACCATTTGTAACATGGGAGCTGAAATCGGTGCAACTACTTCTACCTTCGGCTACGACGAGAGCATGGAGCGTTATTTACGCGCCACAGGCAGAAACGAAGTGGCCAATGAAGCCAACAAAATTGCTGCATATTTAACAGGTGATGATGAAGTTTATGCCAATCCTGAAAACTATTTCGATCAGGTTATTGAGATTGATTTAGATACTTTAGAACCTTACTTAAACGGTCCTTTTACACCAGATTTAGCTACTCCGGTTTCGCAAATGAAAACTGAAGCAGAGAAAAATGGCTGGCCATTAAAAGTAGAATGGGGTTTAATTGGTTCTTGTACCAACTCTTCTTACGAAGATTTATCGAGAGCAGCATCTATTGCCAACCAGGCCATTGCTAAAGGTTTAGTAACAAAAGCCGAATTTGGTATTAACCCGGGTTCAGAGCAGGTTCGTTATACTGCAGACCGCGATGGCTATTTAAAAACTTTCGAAGATTTAAATGCGACTATCTTTACCAACGCTTGCGGACCATGTATAGGTATGTGGGATCGTACGGGTGCAGAAAAAGCAGAAAAAAATACCATTGTACACTCGTTTAACAGAAATTTTGCTAAACGCGCCGATGGTAACCCAAATACTTACGCATTTGTAGCTTCGCCAGAAATGGTGGCGGCGATAGCCATTTCGGGTAATTTAGGATTTAACCCGTTAACAGACACTTTAACAAACGATAAAGGCGAGCAGGTTAAGCTAGACCCGCCTACCGGTTATGAATTACCTACTAAGGGCTTTGCTGTAGAAGATGCAGGTTATCAGGCCCCGGCTGCTGATGGTTCGAAAGTAGAAGTTCTGGTTTCGCCAACCTCGCACCGTTTACAATTGCTAGATCCGTTTACACCTTGGGAAGGTACTGACCTTAAAGGCTTAAAATTATTAATTAAAGCCAAAGGAAAATGTACAACCGATCATATTTCGATGGCTGGTCCGTGGTTAAAATTCCGTGGTCACTTAGATAACATTTCTAACAACATGTTAATTGGTGCAGTTAATTACTTCAACGATAAAACAGATACCGTTAAAAACGAATTAACGGGCGAATATGGCCCTGTTCCGGCTACGCAACGCGATTACAAAGCTGCAGGCTTGGGTTCTATTGTTGTTGGTGATGAAAACTATGGTGAAGGGTCATCTCGCGAGCACGCAGCGATGGAGCCTCGTCATTTAGGTGTTCGTGCAGTATTGGTTAAATCTTTTGCCCGTATCCACGAAACCAACCTTAAAAAACAAGGTATGCTTGGCTTAACTTTTGCCGATAAAGATGATTACGATAAAATCTTAGAAGATGATACGATCGACATTTTAGGCTTAACTGAGTTTGCTCCTGATAAACCATTAACATTGGTATTACACCATGCGGATGGTACTACGGATCAGTTCCCGGTTAACCATAGCTACAACGCGCAACAAATAGACTGGTTTAAAGCTGGTGGCGCATTGAACATTATCAGAGCTGAGGCTGCCGCAAAAGCTGCGCTTTAGTCTGAAATTTAGAAATCGGTAGTCCGAAGTCTGAGTTTATAATATCAATCCCGTTTTGAGTAAAATCAGAACGGGATTTTTTATTTGTAAAACACAATAATAAATCTATTTTTGCCTGCTAAAACAAACAAATCAAATTAATGAAAAAGCTCTTTCTTTGTGCCATTACGGCCATGACTTTCCTTTGTGCAAAAGCGCAGGATGCCCAGAACACGATTAAAATTAACCCCTTAAGTGCACTATTAAAAACAGGTTCGGTATTTTACGAACGTAAACTAAATGACGGTGTTTCATTGCAACTTGGAGTGGCTTATACTGGCTTAAAATTAGATGACGTTAAATTTACAGGTGTTGCCATTACACCTGAAGTTCGTTTCTACTTAAAACAAAAAGCAATTAGTGGCTTATACGCAGCTCCTTTTTTGAGATATCAGGATTATACAGTTTCTGATGGCGGAGATAAAGGAAATTACAATTCGTTTGGTGGTGGTGTAGTAATGGGCCGCCAATGGGTATATGGTAGCGGTTTTGTTCTCGACATTTTCTTTGGACCAAGTTACAATAATGGTAATTACAAAGCTACACAAGGTAATAACGAACCTGATATTAAGGGAGGTATTGAAGGTTTTGGTCTTCGTACAGGTATTGCCCTTGGTTTCGGTTTTTAATCTATAAAAGCATTATTATAATCCCGTTCTGTTTATTCAGGGCGGGATTTTTTATCATACGCACACCTTTATTATTTCATGAAAAAACTATTACTATCATTAGGGATCTTAACCCTCATTAACCTAAGCTCCTGCAAAAAAGATGAGACGACAAGCAATACCATTGTTGGAAAATGGCAAATTGATTCTTACATCATTACCAATTTTGAAAACACAGGCAAGGATCAGGATGACACCAAAGGAGAAAGCCCGAGGCCAACTTTAGAATTTAAGGAAGACGGTAATTTACATGCCATTTTCTATTTCAAAGATCTTCCCGGAAATAATCAAAATACGATAGAAGATGTTCAAGTAAAGTATACCTTAAATGGAGACAAACTAAACCTGAGCGGAAATTTAGCTTTTAACCATAACAGCTTTACCTTTTCTATATCAAACAATATATTAATCCTGAAAAGAACTGATGTTTCCAGTATCGGGAATAAGGATTCGGGAACACACATAGAATACACAACCATTACAGCAACCAGAATAAAGTAATTTTCTCAAAAGACTTAAACCGTATAAATCCCGTTTTGTTAAATCAAAGCGGGATTTTTTATTTTAGAGTCATGTTAAATTATTGCTTTTGAGTTTGGTTACTCCACTTCGTTTACTAACGGCTCTTTAAATTCATAACCACAATCGCAACAGTGGTAACATTTATTTGCCTGAATTGGCGTAGTAAAGGTTAAAAAGGCTAATATGGTAGCCCAAAGACTGTATTTTTGATCTGTTGCCATTCCATAACCTACATTTTTAGACCCACAATTGATGCAGGCAACACGATTAAGATCTTCTTCCATATCGGTAACTTCATCCCTATGTTGGCTAACAGTTTCACTATGATCCTCGGCCAGCAAAGCGTTAATTGCCTCCACGTCTCTTTCAAAAACGATTAGTTTAACGCCACCAATGGCCTGATTATATAAAGGGTTAAGTGTAGCCACATTTTCATCAGCAAGAAAGCAAGAAAACCCACTATCTTCTAACCTGGCTTTGATAATATTGGCTTCTATGGGGTTATAATAGGTACTGTAAACTATGGTTCTGTCGTTCATTAATGAGGTTTCTTGTAAGCGTAAATATAAAAATCTTTACTTAGATAGATTTTTATAAGATTTGTTACCAAAACTTAAGGTACCGCCACAAAGCAAAATTATTGGTCCTAAAAAGAAAAAACGCCTTACCTCAACCTATGCACCAGAAGATGTTAGGCTTTTAAAAACTCCTGCCACCAGTAGCCAGAATACTTTATAGTACGTTTCAAAGTATGGAAATCGGTGTAAACCAGGCCAAACCGTGCATTAAAACCTTCAGCCCATTCGAAATTATCCATCAACGTCCAGGCCATATAACCGGTGATATTCATACCCTCGTTCTTAGCCTTTAACAAAGCACTTAAGTATAGCTTAAAATAGTCGATCCGCTCTGCGTCAACAACATTTCCGTTGTTTAGTTTATCATGATAGGCCGCACCATTTTCGGTAATCATTATATTTTTGACATTGGGATAGCTTGCAAATTGCTTAATAATATTGTAAAAGCTGTCGGCATTTATTTCCCAGCCCATTGCCGTATGCGGCTTTTTTCTGCCTTTAGCTTTTACTTCCCAGGCCTGTATTACCGGGATAAAGGCATTGTATTTTACGGTTAAAGGAAAATAATTTTGCAGGCCTATAAAATCGAAGTCAAACTTCATTCTATCCTGCAGTCGCCAGGTACCGTATTCCATCTGAAATTTCTCGAGTACATCCCAATCGGCCGTTGGAAAGCCCATGCCTTGAGTAGGTTCGACAAATAAACGGTTCATTAAACAATCTACCCGTTTAGCAGCCAGTATATCATTATCACTCTGGGTATAAGGCAGTATTTCGGAGCAGGAATAGGTAGTGCCAATATTGGCTTTAGCTATCTCGGCACGTAAAATTTTGCCTCCTTCGGCCTGCGCCAGGGCTGTATGCAAAACTGCCGGAAAAAAATTGCTCAAACCAGTTTTACCGGGAGCATGTACGCCCAGCATGTAGCCCAAAGAGGTGTAGCCGAAAGGTTCGTTCAGTACAATCCAGTTTTTTACTTTATCGCCATATTCCAACGCACAGATGCTCACAAAAGCATTAAAAGCTGCATTAATGCTAAAGCTGGTCCAGCCTCCTTCGTCTTCAAGGACCTGAGGCAAATCCCAGTGGTAAAGGGTAACATAAGGCGTAATCCCCTGGGTAAGGCACTCATCGATCAGGTTATGGTAAAAGCGGATCCCTTCCTGATTTACTTCTCCCCTTCCGTGTGGCAAAATCCTCGACCAGGCAATAGAGAACCTGAACACTTTAAAACCAAGCAGTTTTACCATTGCAACATCCTCTACATACCGGTGGTAAAAATCGCAGGCGGGATCTAATTTATGGTTCCTTTTTATTTTGCCGTTTTTTGCAGCGAAAGTGTCCCATATAGAAGGGCCTTTGCCATACTGGCTTGCTGCACCTTCTATTTGCACGGCAGCTGCAGCCACGCCCCAGGTAAATTTCGGACCAAAATCACTTGCCTTAATCATTTGTTATCCATTAATTGCCATAAGTTGCAAGTTTAATATTAACAAATCATTAATTGTCAGGCCAATAGTTATTTTAACCTATTTATTACCAAAACAATTCATCATTATGGCGCTTTTAGAACCGCTGTGTCTTGCGCCAGCAATGGCACTTTATAATTACCGGTATCTAAACTTACTTTGGGCAATAGTTTCTTTATTTTCAATAAATCGGCCTTGTTTATATTGGTTTGGTACAAATAGAGGAACTTCAGGTTTTTAGATTTTTTAAGCTGGTTAATACCGTTGGCGGTAATCTTTGTACCTACCAAACTAAGCGATTGCAGCTGTTCTAAATCTTTAAGTTTCGCTAACCCGGCATCGGTAACAGCTGTATAGTTTAAACTAAGGCGGGTTAAGTTTTTACAATCTTTAATTGCATCGAGGGTTTGGTCGGTAACCTTTCCGTTTTCTAATTTAAGCCAGGTTAACTGCTTTTTTATCGATTTGATCAAATCCTGAACCTCTTTACCCATAGAAACGGCGTTGATAAAGTTCGCTGATAAATAATTGGTGTTCTGTGCAACCGGAAAAACTGAGATGCCTAAACTGGTGAATTGTTGCAATACCTTCTCGTCAACTGCACCCACCTCTTCTGATGGAATTTCGCTGGCTGTAGCTTCTCCCGCTACGGTTTCGCCTTTTTGTAAAGCCGCCAAAACTGGTTTGATGATTTCGGGCTGAGGCAATTCTTTAAATTTCTTTTTAAAATCTGCCCCATTATCAATCCACCATTTTAATAAAGCAATTTCGTTTGCTGTTAGTTGAGGTTTCTCTTTCGGTGCCATATGATCATCATGGGTTAAAGGAAGCAACAACCTTTTAATCAACTCACTTTCATCGGCTTTGCCTTTTACAAGCGTATGTCCGTCTTCACCACCATTTAAAATAAATACTTCCTGATCGAGACGTAATTTGCCCTTCTGTTTTTCACTTCCATGACAACTATAGCAACGGCTTTTCAAAAGTGGCTGAATGGCGTGCTGATAAACAAAGGCTTCCTGAATATTGGCAATTGGCGGAATTGCTGCACCAACCTTCGCACCATCAGATTTTAACGGTGCAGTTAAATAATCGGCACCATGTGTTAATGAACCTCCGAAATGCCCTGTAACAGAAATCAGAATGATTAAAACGCCACTAATGCTTCCTAATATTACATTGGATTTAACCTTTTGATGAATGATCAGCAAAATAAGCGATAAAACTGCAACACTAATACCCATCCACTGATGATTACTCACCAGCTTGCCGTCATAATCTCCGCCATTGGCCAAAAAATATCCGGTAAGGCAGGAAACAACAGCGCTAAGCATCCCCAGCAAAAGCATGATGGGGAGTGCGGGTTTTAAGCTGGAAAATCTTGTCCAAAACGACAAAATGATACAAATACAGGCTAGTAGCAATATACCAATTGGAAGATGTACAAAAACAGGGTGAAAGCGACCGAAAAACTCTAGCATCTTTTAATTATTGGTATCTCTTTCTTAATAAATTCATCATATACACATTTATTGCCCATTGATCGGCAACAGGCTGACGGGTATAGGGCAAGGTAGGCATATAATCGGCCGGACCAAATTCAGTTAATATGGTCATTCGCTCGCCATTTTGTTTTTTTCGTGCAATCACTTTATCCCACCAGGCCAGGTGGGCTTCGATTACCTTGTTCCACTCAGGTGCCCGCGGATCGTTAACCTGTGGTCCTTCGGGATGCCCTACCCTGGAATGGATATGATCTGTTTTTTCTAAAATAAAATCTATGGTTTGTTTCTGATCGGACAATAAGCTTTCGTGCACATTACACCAGTGCGAAATATCTAAAGTAAACCTAACTTCCGGATTTTTTTCGGCAAAGTTTTTAGCAATTGGTGCTGCAAACATCATTCTTCCGCGGTGTGTTTCATGATAAATAGGAATCCCCGAAGTTTTTCTTTTGGCGGTTACATAATCAATTATCTGTTTATTTTCTTCATAACTAAAATAATCTTTACCCGAATGGCAGTTGATATACACCGGCTTTTGATAGGTATTGGCACAAATGGCATCCAAGCTACTTTTAAAGGAAGCAAAATGCTCTTTAATATTCGATTGCGATCCTGCACATAAAAAACCTATTTCCAATTTATGCTTTTTTACGGCATCGAAAAGTTCTTTCACGGCGTTGGCTTCGCCCGGCCACCATACCTCAATGCCTTCGTAGCCTTCTTTTTTTGCCGCTGCACAAAATTCATCTCTCGTGCCTTCAAAACCCCAGTCGGTTTGCATAAACAATAATTCGTAGCCTGCTTTTGCCTTTACATTGGTAACTTCGCTTGCATTTATATTATTAATAGGTGCCAAAAATGAGGCTGCCGTTACAACGGCTGTATTTTGCAAAAATTTTCTTCTGGTTTGAGACATATTTTATTGGTTCATTATCGTTAGTTCAAGGGTTCAATAGTTCATTAGTTCATTAGCCATTGGGTTCATTACCAAATCCTACATTTCGAACTGAAGGGTTACTGTAAGCGTGGTCGCTTGAGCAACCTATCTATTGGTTCACTTGTTCATTCATTGGTTATTGCAAATTGTTAACTGTTAATTGGTTTTGGTTATCGATTATCCTTTAAGCCACAATCTCCGATATCACTTTACCGCCCACATCAGTTAGCCTAAACGGGCGCCCCTGGAATGGGTAAGTAAATTGTTCGTGGTTAAAACCCAATTGGTTTAAGATTGTTGCCTGAATATCAAAAGCATCAACTTTTCCGCTGATGGCACTATAACCAATTTCATCGGTTTCGCCGTGTGTAAATCCCTTTTTTACACCGCCACCGGCCATCCAGATGGTAAAGGCTTCGGTGTGGTGATCTCTTCCTTTAAACGGATTTTGAATACCATTCCGGTTTTCCATCATTGGTGTACGCCCGAATTCGCCGCCCCAAACCACCAGTGTTTCTTCTAAAAGACCGCGCTGCTTTAAATCGAGCAGCAAAGCGGTAATTGGCCGGTCAATGCTTCTGCACTTATTTTTTAGGCCGATATTGAGCGAGTTATTCGGATTATCGCCATGTGCATCCCAACCCCAATCGAACAGCTGAATGTAACGCACTCCTTTTTCTACCAGTTTGCGTGCAAGCAACACATTATTGGCAAAACAGGCTTTACCTGGCTGTGTACCATACATTTCGTGGATATAAGCTGGTTCATCGTTAATATTCATCACCTCGGGGGCCGATATCTGCATGCGGTAAGCCATTTCGTATTGTGCTATCCGCGATAAAATTTCGGGATCATTGTACTCATGATATTGTTGTTCGTTGGCTTTGTTAATGGCATCGATAGAAGCTTTGCGCAAATCGCGGTTCATACCATCGGGATCTTTGATAAAGAGTACCGGATCGCCCTCGCTCCGGCATTGCACGCCCTGATAAACCGAAGGTAGAAAGCCGCTGCCCCAAACGCTTTTTCCGGCGTCGGGAAAACTTCCGCCGCTGGTAAGCACTACATAGCCTGGCAAATTCTGATTTTCGGAACCTAAACCATAAGTTACCCAGCTACCCATACTCGGCCTACCCAAACGTGGCGATCCGGTATGCACCAAAAGTTGTGCAGGCGCATGGTTAAACTGATCGGTTTTTACTGCTTTTAAAAAACTTACATCGTCTACCATGGTAGAAAAGTGAGGCAGGTTATCGCTCACCAAAGCTCCTGATTGCCCATGTTTGGCAAAATTAGCCTGTGGGCCCAGCATTTTGGGTACGCCTGTAATGAAGGCAAATTTCTTACCAGCAAGTAACGAAGGCGGACAATCCTGACCATCCATTTTCATTAGTTCGGGTTTAAAATCGAATAATTCCAACTGTGATGGTGCACCGGCCATGTGCAGGTAAATTACGCTCTTTGCCTTGCCTACCAATGGCGGCGATTTTGGCAATAACGGATGCGCCGGATCGTAAGCAATTTTAGTTTGCGGACTTGAAAAAAGATTACCACAACTGCCCAGTAATGAGCCCATGGCCAAAGCCCCTAAACCCATTGCGCTTTCTTTTAAAAAATGTCGCCTCGAATGCAGTCGGGCATTGGCCTCTTGTGCTTCCTTAATTAATCTGTGTGCGTTTAGCTCGTCTCTTGTCATAACCGTCCCTTAATTTTTGGTAACTACCTCATCCAGGTTTAACATGGCATTGGCCACTAAAACCATCGCTGCTTCTTCTGGCTTAAATTTCTTATGCTTATCGCCCATAAATGCCGATGCATCGGCTGCATTTTTTCTAAATGCCTGGAGGGCCTTTGTATACAGCTCTTCAAATACTTTTAACCTGTTTTCCGGAATAGCTTTATACAACATCAATTCATATCCTTTCGAAATTTTAGCTGCATTGGTGCTCCCTCCTACTTTTTCCATTCGTAAGGCTAATTTTCTGGCCAAATCAATATAAACGCTATCATTTAGGGTAACCAATGCCTGCAAAGGCGTATTGGTGCGAATACGCCTTGGGCTGCAGACCACTCTGGATGCACCATCGAAAGCAATAGATGAGGGATATGGCGCCGTGCGTTTCCAATAGGTATATATTCCTCTCCGGTATTGGTCTTCGCCTCCGCTTGTTTGCCATTTTGCTCCATTATACGGCGAAAACCATATGCCTTCGGGTTGCCATGGCATTACCGGCGGACCATACATTTTATTACTTAAAACACCACAAACGGCCAAACTCTGGTC
Source organism: Pedobacter sp. HDW13 (assembly GCF_011303555.1). Taxonomy (NCBI): domain Bacteria; kingdom Pseudomonadati; phylum Bacteroidota; class Sphingobacteriia; order Sphingobacteriales; family Sphingobacteriaceae; genus Pedobacter; species Pedobacter sp. HDW13. The sequence goes on from NZ_CP049868.1 coordinate 1,292,637, forward strand.
CCTGATCTGTTCTGCACTTAGTCTCACCCTCGAACCACGTGCATAGAATTTATTAAAAAGATCTTTTTCTTTTATTTCTTCGGTTACTTTACTATCCTGACGATAGGTGGCCATCATCACCATTTCTTTGAGCATTTTTTTAACACTCCAATGGTATTGGTGCATAAACTGATAGGCCATAAAATCAAGCAGCTCCTGATGGGTTGGTGCCATACCTTGTGTACCCATATCTTCTAATGTTTCTACCAAACCGGCACCATACAACTGCTCCCATAACCGGTTAACCATAGTTCTCGATACCAGCGGATTTCGCTTATCGGTAAGCCACATGGCAAGTCCCATCCTATTATCGGGCGCATTTTTAGGCATAGCAAAAGCCAAAGAATTGGGTACGCCAACTTTTACTTCCTTACCTTTAGAGGTCCAGGCGCCACGTTCAAACACGTAGTTTTTACGCTGCATACTTAATGGATTTTCGACCATAACTGGTGTTGTTGGTACAGCGGCATTCATTAAATTGGTAAATGTTTTTTTATAGGCCAGATAATCCGAGTTACCCTGGCCCGGAAACTTCTGTGTAAAATAAAACCAGTCGAAATACACCATAAACTCATCAGGATTTTTTACTGATGGATTGCTATATTTTAAATACACATCTTTTACCCCACTTTGCTTAGGAAAATCGATGGTTACATTTTCATAGCCTTTAGTTTGCGCTACCTTCCACGATTTTACAAGCGGTCCGTTAGGCGAACCTAAATGCAGGCTCATGGCACCATTTTCCTTGCTGCAATTGTAACGCAGTATCAGTTGATCAACATTTTGGAGGTTAACCGATTTTAACCTTGCAGATGAACTGTTTTTAAAGAATAGTGCAATATTGTGATTGCCAATTACCGAATTCACCAGTTCATCGGCTGTTGTAGAGTTTATAGCCGGCTGACCAGTTTTTAAGAACAATTCTACCTCAGCTGCTCGCTCTTTACCTGCCACATCCTTAACCCAGCTGGTTAAATGATTCAGTTCATTTTTAAGACTGTCGTTAAAATTTTTAAGTAAAGGATACTCTGCCGATACATCTTCATCTCTTGTATTGTTAAAATACGACATGAATTTATAATACTCATCGTGTTTAAAAGGATCGTAAGGATGGCTATGACATTGTACACATGAGAAAGTGGTACTCATTAAGCCTTCCCAGGTGGCATTTACCCGATCCAGCACTGCTGCCGTTCTAAACTCCTCATTATTTGTTCCCCCTTCATCGTTTGTAGGGGTATTTCGGCTAAATGCAGTAGCAATATATTGGGCATCGGTTGGCTTGGCAAACAAATCGCCTGCAATCTGATCGGTAATAAACCTATCGTAAGGCATATCGGCATTATAAGCCTTAATTACCCAATCACGGTAGCTCCAGATGTTCCGGTTAGGATCGCTCTCATATCCCTTTGTATCGGCATAACGGGCAATATCCAGCCACATAGAAGCCCAGCGTTCGCCAAATTTAGACGATGCCAGCAAACTATCTACTAAAACATTATAGGCCTTTTGCTCGTCTTTACTGTTCAGGTAAAATTTCGCCAGTTTATCCGATGGATAAGTACCAATCAGATCTAAACTAACCCTTCTGAGTAAAGTAGCCTTATCGGCAGTTTTGGACGGTGCCAGTTTATTTTCTTCCAGTTTGGCAAAAATAAATTTATCCAGGTCGTTACGTACCCAATCGTTATCTACATCTGGCAATGCTGTTGGTTTTACACTTACATAGGCCCAATGATTACCCCACTTTGCACCTTGTTTAACCCAGCTACTAAGAATGTCTATTTCATCGTTATTTAAAGCCGGATGTTTATAGGGCATCCTTTCTTCAGGATCGTTAGATTTAAGGCGCTTGATAAACTCACTATCGTTGGGATTGCCCGGAATGATGGCTGGTTTGCCGCTTTTGGTATTGGCCAACGCTTCGTCTCTAAACAACACGCTAAAACCACCCTGTTGCTTAACACCGCCATGGCAAGCAATACACTTCTTATTGAGTATTGGCTTAACCTGCGAGTTAAAATCGATTTCCTTTTCCGAAGAAAAAAGTGAAAAAGCGACCAGCGCTATAGCCACTAGTGCAAAGCCGGAAGCAAATAATATTTTCCTTTTCAATAACATTTGGTTAGTATACATTAAAACAGCCTTTTTGGCCGATATGTCTTTGTTTATCGGGCTATGTTCATAAAACAATTAGTCTGAACTATTATTAGAACAAAGATTTGGCAAAAACACCAAGTGCTATACCCCCCTTAAAACCAAAGGTCTATAAAATTGCAAAAGACTAAAATGTATTAATTTGCGTAAAAGATGGATTATACTACTTTTGCATAGTGTAATTACGTATGAGAAGTTTAGTATGGAAAAACAATTGGCAAGGAAAAAAGATGGTTTTGAATATCAAAAAGCAATTATTATCCCAAGAAATGTACTAAGCAAACAATGTATTAAAAATGAAATCATTAACAATCTATACATTACCAATATTGGATATTATCCGAAAGCTTTAAATCATTACCGTAAACGAAACCATGGTTCAGAACAACATATTTTGATTTATTGTTTTGAAGGAAAGGGGCATGTAGAAGTTGAGGGGACTGCTTACCATATAGAAGCTGGTAATTTTATTATTATCCCCAAAAAAAAGGCCCATATATATCAGGCAGACTTAATTTTACCCTGGACGATTTACTGGTTTCACTTTTCAGGATCAGGAGCTGACCTGTTGGTAGCGCAGCTAGAAAACCATAAAGCATACGCCGGCTTTAGTGAGGAAAGAAATTTATTGTTCAATACCATTTACAGCCGGCTGGAACGTGGATTCAGCAGAGAAAATATTATTTATGCAAACTTGTGTTTCCACCAGTACATTGCAGGCTTTATTTATGCGGATAAACACATTACAAATGATAAAACCATAACGCCTGATAAAGTAGAGGAAACCATTGATTTTATGCGAAACAATATTGATAAAACGCTTAGTTTAAAAGAAGTAGCCTTAGCTGTTTATCTCTCTCCTTCTTACTTATCAGCCATATTTAAAAAGAAAACCGGAACTTCCCCAATCGACTATTTTAATCAGCTAAAAATTCAGAGAACAACCCAATACCTACTTTTTACTAACCTGAGAATTAATGAAATTGCACAGAAAATCGGTATAAGCGATCCTTATTATTTTAGCAGGCTTTTTTCCAATATCATGGGGATTTCGCCAAAGCAATACCGTGATAACCGGTTTAATTGATGCGGAATTAAACCTTTATAGCATTAATTAATTCGTATTCACAATAAACAATATTCCTATTAATAGTTATCCGCTTTTTCGTAAAAAACTTTATTTTTTTCATTTAGATTGGTTCAAATATTTTTTATAAAAATTTGAGATTTCTGAAATAACTAAATCCGGCTTATCCAGAGGTATATTATGTGAGCTACCCGGTGCACGAACCAAATTCGCGTTTATTCTTTTTCCGATAAGGTTTTTTAGATCAGATTGAAATCTGTCATTTTCTTCTTTATCATCAAATGGGCCTTGCTCTGCCATTATACCTAGCACTGGTATGTTAGGAGGTATGTTTTTTCCTCTTATAAAATCACTATTTTTCTCCATTCGGGCTAAAACATAGTAAAGACCAATATCCTCTCGCCTAAAGTCACTACGTTTAATTTTTGTAAACACGCTTCTTGCAAACCGCATATCAGCAAGTGATGGTAGCCTTGGGGCTAACATTATAATTCCTTTAACAAGATGCGGGTGCCTAAACGCGTATAGACTAGAATAGAATGTCCCTAAAGAATGGCAAGCCAATAAAATATTTTTATTTGCATACCCTAATTTTTTAATTGCAATTTCTAAGCCTTTCACTTCATCAAGAATGGTGTATTTAGAAGTATCCAATTCGCTTTTTCCAAAACCCTGACGGTCGTAAGTTATGATTGTGGCGTTTAGTTTGTTGTAAAGTATATTGGAAATAGAATCCCATTGTCTTGCGTCGAGTGCACCACCCGATTCGAACAATATTGGAGCTCCTTTACCTTTTAATATTTTTATGTGGAGTTTATAAGATCCAACATCAAGTAGTGTATCTACCTGACCATAAGCGCTTATGATGCCAATCCAAAAGAAAAGACAACATAATATATAAGTTTTCATGATTAACAATATGCTTAAAAAGTTAGCGCCAGTCTCACTAATCCAGAGTCAAACCAATCTGTTTCAGTAAAATAGCAGCATTAAAGGTTTTGCAGGGGCCATGTTTCAACAGGTAATCAAATTTCATTTCTCCGTTGGTAATCTGGATATCGAAATGGAAGTTACGTACTGTAGCCGGGTAATCGTTAATCAAATCGGCCAGTTGTAAATCGTGTGTAGCAAATAGTGCAGGTGTTTTTTCGGCAATCAGTTTTTCAACAAAAACTTTCGATCCAAGGTATTTATCGCGGCTGTTGGTTCCCCGCAACATTTCATCAATCAGCACCAAAGTATCTTTATCGCGAACCACATTTTCTAAAATCATTTTGAGGCGGTTTAGCTCGGCCTTAAAGGTCGAAGTACTTTCGTTCAGCGAATCTTTAATCCGCATATAGGTGTTAATCGAAAAAACAGATAATTCCAGGCTGTTGGCACAAACCGATGCCCCGGAATAGGCTAAAACCATGTTAATGCCCAGGGTACGCAGAAAAGTACTCTTGCCAGCCATGTTCGATCCGGTTACAATATCAACAGTTGGGCTTGGCGTTAAGTGATAATCGTTATCAACCCTGAGCTCGCGACGGATAAGCGGATGACCGATTTGTTCTGTTTTTAAAGTAAACTGATCGGTTACTGTTGGAAAAACCCAATCGGGTTGATTATGGGCTGTAGTGGCAAGCGAAATCAGTTCTTCAAAATCGCCAAGGTGGTTTAGCGCAGCAATTACATCTTTAGAAGAAGATTTGTACCAGATATCGAGATTTATGCAGCATTTTAAATCCCACAGTAAAAGTGCATTGAGTATGCCCCCTATCAAAATATTTAACCGGGCATCAAAGTTCTGGATAATTTTAGACAGGCTTTTAATTTCCTGGCTTACCGGAATGCGCGAATCGAATAAATTTAAAATATATGGGCTCTTCCAGTTTTGATTTTCCGTCCACAAAATAGCACTGGCATAACCGTTTAACAAACCAGAACTACCACCAAAACTATAAAACACCTTATTAATTTTAGCGTTTAGCAAAACATTCCAGCCGGTGTGGATTACAAATACAAGTGCCAGCACTTTCCAAAAAGCACTGCTGATGATAATGGCAGCCAAAATAAGACTGAAGGTAACAAAGGGTACTAGTTTAACATAAAACCGCATCAACTTACCACTAACAAATTCCAGTTGCGCACCCAACTGCAGTTTTAACTGCAGTTTAATCTGTTCTATTTTATTAGGATCGTAGCCGTGCAAATTAGCCCTGAAGCTGTAGGTCTCATCAATTTTAGCTACAATTTCCTTTACGGCTTCCTGCCGGCTTAAAATAATATCTGATGCCGATTTCTCTGCCAGTCTTTTCGCCAGCAAATCGTTACCATTTTTAGTACTGCAACGGTTTAAAAGGGCAAACAAAGATGCTTTTCCAAAAATATCGAGATCAGAGCTGTAAGGGTGAATTTCAGACTCGAATGCTGTTCCGTGATCGTAACCATTCTCTATGCCGTTTAAAGCATTCCATTCGTTCTGGTAAACCCATAGAAGCTGTTTTTTGTAATCGATTTCGAGGTCTAGTTTACTTTGTTTGCGCACCACATAGGCAAAAGCGATTACAGGCAGAAGCAAGGCAATTTGTATCAATGTACGAAAGCCATCATCGGTAGAGCGCACCAGTAAAACAAAAAATAAAATCTCGGCCAGGAACAAAGCAACCCGCACTAAAGAAAGCTTATCGATTAATTTTTTAATCTGATTTATACCATCAGTAACCAGCTTAATTTTTTCACTGTAACCCGATATGATTTGTGCTTGTAATTTTAACATTATATTTGAATCTCGAAATTCTAAAGATAGGGAAAATATTAAATGAAGATTACACTGATCGCCATTGGCAAAACCGAAGATAAATATTTAATAGAGGGGATTGATAAATACATTAACCGCTTAAAACACTATATTAACTTCAGTTTTTTGGCCATACCAGATGTAAAGAATGTTAAAAACCTAAGTGAAGCGCAGCAAAAAGCAAAGGAGGCAGAACTACTGCACAAACAAATCAACAATGGTGATATGGTGATTTTGCTGGATGAAAAAGGAAAAAAATATTCGTCGGTTGAATTTTCCAATTATCTTAACAAACAGATGATTGGCAGTGTACAACATCTTATTTTTATCATTGGTGGTCCTTACGGGTTCGACGAAAGTATTTACAAACGTGCCAATGGCTTAATCTCCTTATCGGATATGACATTTTCGCACCAGATGATCAGGTTATTTTTTGTGGAACAGCTTTACCGGGGATTTAGTATTTTGAAGGGAGAGCCATACCACCACGCATAAATGGAAGATGGCTGAGGCTGTATGGATAATGTGGAATTAAATATGGAAAAAGGGATTAAAAATCATCATTAAATAAAAGAAACGATGCTACTAGATAAATATAAACGGGAATACAGATACAAAAGCAATCAGAACGGCAACAATAAATACTTATGGATCAGCATTATTGTTTCGCTGATTATTGTGGCCTTACTTTGGTATTTCTTCGATTAAGCGCATAAAAAAACACCAGACAAAATGCCTGGTGTTTCTTATACTGAAGTAAAAAAGCTTAAACGCCCTTTTTACTGGTCATACTTGCTTTTTTAGCCGGAGCCGAAGTTTTAGTAGTTGCTTTTGCACTCGCTGAAGCTTTAGCACCTGTAGCTTTTACTTTTTTATCTGAAGCTGCTTTTTCTTCTGATAATTTAACTTCTGCCGGAGTTCCAGGTGTTTCAGGAGTTTCTTCTGTAAACAATGGAAGATCTTTAAGTAAGTTATACCAGGTGATAATCTTCTTCATATCCGAAGCATAAACCTTCTCCTGATCGTGACCTGGCGCTACTTCAAGAAAGTAAGCACGTAAATCGCCTTTTAGATCAGGTGTTGATCCTTTAGCAGAAATTTTGGCAAAAATATCGGCCAGTTTAATTTCTTCATCTTCACCATAAACAGTAATATCTTCTAACGAAGCTAATTTTGTATTGGTGATGTTGGCTACAATTTTAGTTTTTTGTGCATCTAAGCTTTCTAAAATGTAACCTACTTTATTTTGTCCAACCAGTTTAAATAAACCTGGTCTGCCAGATACGGCAACAATTCCTCTTAAGTTCATATATGTATGTGTTAGGCGGCTAGCGGTTAGCGTGCAGCGTTACAAAACGCCTGTTCGCTGTACGCCTATCGCGTTATCATTTGCATGGCACAGAGTACAGAGAGCGCTATGCTCAAAGCCCCTACCCTCTTGCTATTTAATCTTCTAAAACTTCAATATTTAAAATTTTGTCTCCCTGACGAATATCATCAACAAGATCAACATTTTCGGTTACTTTACCAAAACAAGTGTGGTTACGGTCTAAATGTGCAGTATTTGTTCTGCTGTGGCAGATAAAAAATTGCGAACCACCTGTGTTGCGACCTGCATGTGCCATTGATAATACACCACGATCGTGATATTGGTTATCGCCATCTAATTCGCAATCGATTTTGTAACCAGGGCCACCAGTACCAGCTAAATGTGCAGTAGCGGGATCTTTTGAATTCGGACATCCACCCTGAACTACAAAGTTCGGAATTACACGGTGAAAAGTTACTCCATCATAAAAGCCTTCTTTAGCTAATTTTTTAAAGTTTGCAACGGCTTTTGGCGCATCATTATCGTAGAATTCTACGGTCATATCGCCTTTTTCTGTTTTTATTATTGCTTTACTCATCTTAATATCGGTACTATTTTTTTAAACCTGTTTACTTAAAAAGACCAAAGTATTTTTTAAGTAGAGGGCAAAAATAACAAAATTGTATAACTTATAACACCATTAAATTTTTCTATCCAGTATAAATGAGGTATTTTAGTATTTTAAGTAAACTGGTTTTGACAAAGAAATATTATATCCTCCTCATCTGTCTGCTTTGCTCTATGGGGCTTAAGGCTTCATCGTTATTAATTTATATGGATGAAGACCAAAAAAACCACCTTAAAGCATACGGCATTGCCTATTGGACCATTAGCAAACAAGTTGAGGTAGACTGGCTGTTAAATTACCGCGGAGGTAGCTTTCTCATTAAATACAATAAGGCGGTAGAAGATGAACTTAAAATAAGAGGAGTATCGTACGAGGTTATGGCCGATGGTAAAGTGGTTAGCTTATTAAACGAAATCAGCGATCCTTCGGTAAACATGGAAATGGTAAAGCTGGAGAAAACGCCAAAAATTGCCGTTTACTCGCCTAAAAGCAAATTGCCCTGGGATGATGCCGTTACCTTGGTTTTAACTTATGCCGAAATTCCGTACGATGTAATATACGATGACGATATTTTGCAGGATAAACTAAGTAAATATGATTGGCTCCACCTACACCATGAAGATTTTACTGGTCAGTACGGCCGGTTCTGGGCCAATTTCAGGTATGCTACCTGGTACCAGGAAGATGTAAAAAACCAGGAGACATTGGCCAAACGCATGGGTTATAAAAAGGTATCGGAAATGAAACTGGCCGTGGCCAAACACATTAAAGAGTATTGCGCTGGTGGGGGCTTCTTATTTGCCATGTGCTCGGGCACCGATAGTTTTGATATTGCCCTTGCAGCCGAAGGTGTGGATATTTGTGCCCAGATGTTTGATGGTGATGCGGCCGATCCGAATGCCCAAGCTAAGCTTGATTTTAATAAAACACTGGCTTTCCAGAATTTCAGGCTTGATAATAACCCCATGAATTACGAGTTTTCGGATATCGACGCCACTCAAACCCGCACACTTAACCAAACCAACGATTATTTTACGCTTTTCGATTTTTCGGCCAAATGGGACCTGGTACCAACCATGCTTACGCAAGACCACGATAAGGTAATTAAAGGTTTTATGGGGCAAACCACAGCATTTAAAAAAAGTCTTGTTAAAACGAGTGTAACGGTTTTAGGCGAAAACAAAGGTGCGGCTGAAGTACGCTACCTGCATGGCGAAATTGGTAAAGGGCAGTTTACTTTTTATGGCGGCCACGATCCGGAAGATTATCAGCATGCAGTAGGTGATCCGCCAACCGATTTAAACCTGCACCCTAATTCACCGGGCTATCGCCTCATTTTAAATAACGTACTTTTTCCTGCAGCCAAAAAGAAACCTCAAAAAACATAATTCTTCAGTAACTACTTTCTGGCATTCATCATTTCAGGCTAAAAAAAACTGTTTTGGCCCGAAATTCCTGTTATGTATACAATAGGGAACAAAAAACCATTGCGCAAAGCAATACCGTAATTATACTAATTCACTACAAATACACGCCTGTAAACCAACACATTACAACCTGTTTTGTAACACACTTGATACTTTGGCACAGCTTTTGGAAATGAGGCTTGTAATTAACAACAGGTTTAAAGCCTGAAATTTTTAAACAAGATCTTTCTAAAAGAAAAATATTATGAAAAAGTTATTATTAAGTGCATCAGTTATTTTATTAGCAACAGGTGCTTTCGCACAATCGACTACGGGTACTACTTCAAGATTTGGTATTAAAGCCGGAGTTAACTTAGCTAAAATTCATTCAAGTGGAGATAATGAATCTATCTACAATGACAATGCTAAAAACAATGTTGGCTATAATGTTACCGCTTTTGGAGATTTTGGTGTGGCTAACAACTTTTTTATCCAGCCCGGAATTTCATTGCAAAATAAAGGTGTAAAATTCGAAGGCACCAGTTCTGCAACTATAGGAGCTACGACTACAACTACTACATCATCAGTAAAAACGAATGTAATGGCTATTGAAGTACCGGTTAATGCGGTATTTAATATTCCAACCGGCGATGCTGGTGCAGTGCAAATTAGTGCCGGTCCGTATATTGGGTTTAACATTTCTGGTAAAAACAAAGGAAATACCACCACTACTACGGTAAATAACAACACCAACTCGAGTGTAACCAGTACCAGTAGTAATGACAGGGATTTAAGTTTTGGTAGTGCAAACGATAAAGATCAGAGCTCTACGGATTTTGGCGCAAACTTTGGTCTGTCTTACCGTACCTCATCTGGTTTCTTAGTGGGTGCCAATTATGGTTTAGGTTTATCTGATTTAACTCCAAAAGACAGACAAGCTAACAGCAATAAATTTACCAATCGCGTGTTAGGATTTACAGTAGGTTATTCTTTCTAAGCAATAACATACCTATGAAAAACAAAAACCTTCCCGGTGTAAAATCGGGAAGGTTTTTTTATGCTTTTTGATTAAGTTACCTAATCGTAAAAATTCCAACTAACACCAAATTTCAACAGGGCATCCTGCATCGGGTAGCGGTTTACTGTAAAGTACCCCTTTTGGAAAAGGCCCTGGTTTACGAAATCATATTTAACAAAGATATTGGCCCTTTTTAAATTTGCTTTAAAAAAGACATCGACAATTGGTTTCGACTGTAAATTAACCGGATTATCCTCATCGATATAAAACTGTGCAGTAGCCGGCGAATACAAATAATTTCCGTATTCTGAATTGTAGCGAACATCGAAGCCGATATTTGCCTTCAACACTTTAAAAAAGGTATTATTGAAATAAATGCTGTTATAGGTGTAAATTTCTGGTGTTCTTAAAACAGCATTTTTATCGGTTTTTTGGTAGGCTACGTAGTTTTCTAATGCAAACTTACCAAAGCGCCATTTCTTTAATACATCAATCCTGATTAAGCTGATATCTGCTGTGGCCTGTTTGGGTAGGATAGCCGTTGTACCGTTACTGTGGTCGGCAGCAAAATAAAGATAATTACTGGTTAAGAAATATTTTGCCCCTGCGGTAAGGTCATATTTATCGTTTATATAATTAAAAGACAGGTTCAGGATTTTGGTGTTTTTAAAATCGTTATTTGTCCATTTGTAGTGGTTACCATGGTAATAATCGTAAATCGCCGATGGGCTCTGGTTTTGTGCATAAGCTCCCAGTTCTATCCGGCCAATAGTTTTACCCAAAAGGATTTTACTTTTTGCCTCATACAGATAATCGCCGGCATTTTCGCCTTGCAGGATTTGCTGTAAGTCTAAATTAAAATCGACATTGCTGGAGAATCGGTAACCCGCAGCACCCAAAACCGTAATATTCTGGTAATAAGCCCTACTTTGCTCGTAGCTGGTACCATCTAATTTAAGTCCCAGAAATTCATGTTTGTAATAATCGTGCCTGATCCCTGCATCTACCTTTAGCTCATTTTTAATTACCGACGAGTTTTTAGGCCGTAAAAAGAAACTGTAAATAAACTCATTTTTAACATGCAACACACGGGTCGAATCGTTGGTAAAGGTAGTACTGGCAATTCCCGGAGGCAGCACATTGTTTACATCGGTTTCGTTCTTTAAAAAATCGTAGGTATTGGTATTGTATTCAAAAGTATGGGTAAGCTTATTGGTTGGTAAAACCGCATTATTAGCATTGGCTGAGGTATCGATACGGCCCACGTAATAAGTCTGCTTTAAAAACAAGGTATTTTTCTTATAGATATTCCTGGCTGATGACAGATTTACTGGTTCGGCCTCCCTGCTAATGGTTGAATAATCGGGATTAAATATCTGTTTGGCCGAAGTTACCGATCCATTCTCGTAGCCACGCATGGTATTGAAAATTGCCGAAGCCCACATATTATAACGCTTGCTTGGCGATTGATACCACGAAAACACTGCTACATTTAAGTTATCGCCACGCTGCCTTGCATAAAAACCCTTGGAGTCGCCACGGTTAAAATTCACTCCAACATTCCAGTTTCGCTTAATATTTTGAGTATGAATAGCCCTGAAAAGCTGCTCCTTTTGACCCGCGCTTACAAAATATAAGCTTGTAAAAGGCGTTCGAGCCTGATAGTAAATAATATCTTCGGGCGTTAAGGCATAATAATCGAGCGAGTGGAAGCCCACATCAAAACCAATACGCTTGCTCGGTTCAAATAACAAAGGTCTGGCCGAAAGCCCCATATTACCATTGCTGATGGTGGGGTGTGTAGGTTGCAAAAGCGGACTATAATTCTGAATATTGGTAGTAGAGGTATCGAGCGGCAGCAGCACAATACTATCTTTGGTTAAAGATAGCTTGGTAAAGCGGATGTATTTAGCCGTAAAAACTACCGAATCCTTGCCTCCATCCAGCTTTTTTCTAACCGAATCGAGTTCTTTATTGGTACCAACACTTGTTTTTAAATCTTGTGCAAAGGCTTTGTTGATGCCCATGAGCACGATAATCAAAAAACAGATCTGAACAATATTACGCATCTTATAGTTCGGCAATTAAGCGGGTTAAAATTTCGGTCATTTTAGGCTCCGCCTTTGCTGCAGCCTCTAAAATTTCGTCAAGGTTAAAAGGTTGTAAATCTTCCGGAAATCCCTCATCCGTTAATACCGAAATGGCAAAAACAGGTAAACCGGCATGGTTAGCCACAATAACTTCGGGCACTGTACTCATGCCCACTGCATCGGCGCCAATTAAACGCAGGTATTTATACTCAGCCTTGGTTTCTAAATTAGGACCAGAAACGGCTACATAAACACCTTTATGGCATTTTACATCAACATTTTTGGCTATTTCTAAAGCTTTGGCAATAATAGAACGTTTATATGGCTGGCTCATATCCGGAAAACGCGGTCCAAGTTCGCTTTCAATTAAGCCTCTTAATGGATTATCGGGTTGCAGGTTAATATGATCTTCAATAATCATTAAATCACCTTTTTTAAACTCTGGGTTTAAAGAACCCGCAGCGTTAGAAACAATCAGGTTTTCGATGCCCAAACCTTTCATTACACGCACCGGAAAAGTAATTTGCTGCATACTATAACCTTCGTAATAGTGCAAACGCCCCTGCATAGCCACAATTTTTTTTCCGTTTAAAGTCCCGAAAATGAGTTTTCCGCTATGAAATTCAAGCGTAGAAATCGGGAAATTCGGGATATTAGAATACATAAGCTGGTGCTCGACTTCGATATCTTTAACCAGCCCGCCAAGCCCTGTACCTAAAACAATACCTATTTCTGGTTTAAAATTCTCTGTTTTACGTTTTATATATTCAACGGTTTCTTCTATTGCTCTTAACATAATTTAAAATGAGTTCGTCAAAGATAATCTTATCTTCTTCAAATAATTCAACCTCAATGGGTAAATAATATACGGGTAAATTTACCAGTAAATCTTCAAATCCGGTAGCTCTTAAACGTTTGCTATCCTTTTCTGTTGTGATGATGATTTTTTCTTTTTTTATTCCTGCTTCAAAAGCCGTTTTTAGCTTGCTGAGATCGGTATGCTTAAAGGCATAATGATCTCTGAACGCTTCGTGTTTAATGCTTTGGGTATATTTCTGGAGCTCTTCTATTAAGGGTTCTGGATTGGCAATTCCTGTTAGCAGGAAAACTTCATAATCTTTAACCGATTCAAGCGGCCTGCTTTCTTCCCGGTACAGGTGTTGTAGCTGACCATACTTTAAATAAGCATGCAAGACCGGCTGGTTATTGTTGGGCTGTAATTCGTTTACAGATGCCTGTTGCGCCACATGTAGCAAAGGCACCGGCGACTTGGTAACCAAAAGCACATCGGCCCTTGTGCGCGAAGCAAAAACATCCCTTAAATTTCCTGCAGGCAATAAAAACTGTAAAATGCCCAGTTTTCTGAACTCGAAAAGCAGAATATTAAAACCTGCTCTTATTGCCCGGTGTTGAAAAGCATCATCCAGAATAATTACATCGTGATCGTTTTGCAATTGCCTTACTCCAGCCACCCGATCTTCGCAAACGGCTACCGTAACTTCCTTAAATTTTTGATAGTACTGCAATGGCTCGTCGCCTATTGTTTCGGCTGTAGCATCGGCATCGGCCAGGATAAAGCCTTTGGTTTTACGTCCATATCCCCTGCTTAAAATAGCAACTTTATAATTGGCCAGCAACCTCACCAAATATTCGGTTGTAGGTGTTTTTCCAGAACCACCAACAGCCAGGTTACCAACACAAATTACTGGCAGATCGAATGATACGCTGCGCATGATCCCCCAATCGTATAGCTTTTTCCGGAGAATAACAGCCATTCCATAAATAAATGAAAAAGGGAGGAGCAGAAGGCGTAAATAATTAACTAGCATAGTGTCGTGGATTCAAAAATACTGATTATTTAAAAAAGAAAGGCATGGCACTCACCATTACCATTAAAGCAACCTTTGGTAATTAAAAATGTTTTGCTTTCTTCCCATTGTGCATATGGTATTTAACCATCGTACAACATTTAAATTGATAAGCCTGAATTTTCTTTTTATACTTGTTGTTCTATCAAAACATAAACGCATGTCTCCAAATAAACGCTTAGTAGTTGGTCAGGGTCAGATTAGTGGCTATATTTCTATATTTTTAGCTGTTCTGGCTTTACTGGGTATCCTCTGTTTTCATTATCCCGAGAAACTTACCACACCCGAATTCCGTGAGGTTTACACGAAAGACAGTATGGAGGTTTTAATGTTGGGCGGGGTAATTGCGTCTTTCTTCTTTTCGGCGTTAAGTATTGTTTTAAGCAAAAAATTAAAGTGGGCCTGGCCAGGTTTTTTATTGGCTGCACTTGCTGTATTATTGGGCGCTGTAACCGTTGAAGGTAGAGATGTTGCCAAATCGAACTGGCATTTTGGTTTAGACTGGATGATTTTAGATTTACTCTTAATGGTAGCCATTTTTGTCCCGCTGGAGTTGTTTTTCCCGAAAAATACCAATCAGACCAAATTCCATGAAGAGTGGCGTACCGATTTAACCTATTTTGTAATCAGCCATCTATTTATCCAGTTTTTTGGCATTGTTACGCAAAAACCTGCGGTGTTGTTTTTTGGCTGGTTGGGTTTAGATAAAATCCATACCTGGGTGCAAGGCCTACCTTTTGCCGTAGCGCTTTTTCTCGCTTTCCTCAGCACCGATTTATTTCAATATTGGGCGCACCGCTTTTTTCATACTAGGGTGTCTCTATGGCGTTTTCATTCAATACATCATTCTACACAGAATATGGATTGGCTGGCCGGAAGCCGCACGCATTTTATCGATATCTTTTTTACCCGTGCCATGACTTTTATTCCCTTATATATACTGGGGTTTTCGTCAACGGTATTTAATGTTTACATCATTTTTATTGCCATTCATGCAGTTTTAATCCACGCCAATACTCGGATTAATTTTGGGCCGTTGAAATACATCTTCACCACACCACAATACCATCACTGGCACCATTGCGAAGACCCTAAATATTATGGACATAATTTCGCATCGATATTTCCATTTATTGATATGCTGTTCGGCACCTATTATTTACCTGGAAAGGAATGGCCTGCCGGAACAGGCGTGCACGAAGCTGCTTACCCAAAAGGATTTGTGAAACAAACCATTTATCCATTTACCAAAAGCCCTTTCGATACTGATCTGAATATGGAAGAGCGGAGCGATAGGTAAACTTATTGGATGATTAAAGTGGTTGGTGGAGACACCAACCACCAGCGACCTGCTTAGCGGTCGGTGTCCTCACCTACCGCCCAAAAAGATCAGCTTATCGTCTGCGCTAAACCTCTTCTTTCGCCTCTACCCTCGGTGGCATTAATTTATAAACCACTGGTGTAACAATCCGTGATAGCAAAGTAGAACTAATTAAACCACCAATCATAACTATTGCCAGCGGCGAAATAAGTGGATTGCTTGACAGTGCGATAGGCAACAAACCTCCAATGGCTGTGAATGTAGTTAAGATAATTGGCAGGAATCTGATTTCGCCTGCTTCTTCAATGGCCTGATTTAAAGGCATTCCCTCACTGCGCAACTGATTGGTAAAATCGACTAGTAAGATGGTGTTTTTCACTTCGATACCCGCCAAAGCCACAATACCGATGGTAGCCACAAATGATAACGAATTACCAGTAACCATAAGCGCCAGTACAGCCCCCACAATACCAAGCGGAATAACCGACAGTACAATAAGCGTACTTTTAAAAGTTTTAAACTCCAGCACCAGCACAGCAATAAAAAGGAAAAGGGTAACCAGCAAGATGCTGCCAAAACCACCAAACGACTGGTTTCGGCTTTCTATTTCCCCGCCCATTTCAAAGGTGTAACCCTCAGGCAGTTTCAGGTTTTTCATTTGCGCTTCTACATCCTGAATCACCTTATCGTTCAAAAAACCTTTCTGCACAAATGCATTGACCGAAATGGTACGGGTTTTATTGTAGTGATTAATGCTCAAAGGTGAAGTTTCGAGCTTTAACGAAGCCACCTGAAGTAAAGGGATCGAGGTACCCTGATTATTATTGATGTACAGGTTATTAAAAACCGTCAAATCTGGATAAGATGGCCGTTTAGTGGTAAGCAGGATATTGTAATCATCGCCGTTAGATTTTGGATTGATGAATTTTCCTACTTCCAATCCAGCCACAGCCATGCGTACAGTCCGGTCGATATTAACAGTCGGAATGCCCAGTGCCTGTGCTTTATCTTTATTGATATCGACTTTAATATCAGATTTTAAATTTTTGAGCGGGTTGTTTACATAAATGGTTCCGGCGGTTTTAAGCAACACGTTTTCTACACGTCCACCAATATTTCTTAAGGTATCTAAATTATCTCCCAGCAAACGCACCTCAACAGGCGAAATAATTGGCTGCCCTTGCTCAAAGTCTTTAACTTCTACTTTTGCACCCGGATAGGGTGTCCATTTTTTACGCAACATTTCGATAATTTCGATCTTGCGATCGGATTTGATATCGGGTTGCAGCAACACAAAAAGCTCCGAAAAGTCGGTTCTTTCATTTTGTGGCAACACATTGTAATAAATCCGGGGATTACCTTTCCCAACATTCGAAGCAAAGTACTTTACTTCAGGAATCTTTTTCAGCTCCCTTTCTATTGCTTTCGTAACCGAATCGGTATAATTCAGGTTCGATTGCAGCGGTGTAGAGATATTGATTAAAAACTGCGGTTTTTCTGAGGCCGGGAATAAACTGAAGCCAATAACCGGAATAAGCATAATAGACCCCACAAAAATAGCCAAGGCTATAACAATGGTTAAAATTGGTTTCGCCAAAGCCTTATCCAGCAATTTCGAATAAGAGCCATGGATAATTTTCTGTAAAGTGCGCAGGAAAATATTGCCATTGGCATCGGCATGTGGCTTTAACAATTTGCTCGATAAAAAGGGAACCACTGTTAAGGCCACCAGCATGGAGGCAATAACCGAACAAATTACGGCTACCGGTAAACTTCTGATAAATTCGCCCGATGCTTCGGGTAAAAACATTAAAGGCATAAAAGCAATAATCAATGTGGCCGTACAACCCATTACTGCCATACCAATTTGTTTGGTTGCTTTCAGCGTAGCATCAAGCCGGCTATGACCATCGCGCATCCAGCGTTCAATGTTTTCTACCACCACAATACTATCATCAACCAATAAGCCCAGCGATACCACCAAGCCTACAATACTCAGTTGATTTAAACTAAAGCCTAATACGCTTAGCAAAACCACACCGATAGCCAGCGATAGCGGAATAGAAACCATCACCACAATAGAGGCCCTTGTACCCAGAGGCAAAAGTGTAACCAAAACCAACAAAATGGCAATCAGGAAATCTGTTCCCAGCCCCCCAAACGACTGTTTACATTATCGGCCTGATCGAACATTAACTGCTGATCAATATTGGCTGGCAGGGTTTTCCCGAATTTCTCTATTACCGGCAAATAGGCTTTCTGGGCAGCGGTAATGTTTCCGCCCGATTTTTGTGCAGCCACTACAAAAACGCAGCGGTGTCCGTTTAAACGGGTAATGTCTTTTTCCTGCGAATAATCGAAATACACATCGGCGATATCTTTTAAAGCCGTATTTTTGCCGTTACCGCTAAAAACAACCGTATTTTTAATTTCATCGATATTCTGATAGTTACCACTGGTTTTAATGTTGAATGATTTAGTACCCGCATTTACGCTTCCACCAGGAATATTGGCCACCTCACTTTGAATAGCATTGACAATAAAAGTAACCGGAATGTGCAGTTGTGCCAGCTTTTCAAGGTTTAAATCTACCCGCACCAGCTGATCGGGCAAACCCATAATTTCTACATTTTTTAAAAACGGGATTTTCTCCAGTTCTGACTGCAAATCTTCTGCTTTGGTTTTCAGCTTATCGCGCGATGCATTTTCAGAAACCAACGCAATCTGCAAAACATTTACATCTGAGGGGGAAACCTTTTGCACTTCCATGCTGTAAATTTCCTGGGGGAGATTTGCCCGCTCACTGTTCACTTCGCGCACCAGCTCCTGGTATTTATCATCTACATTTACGGCATATTTATACTCTACAAAAAGTACAGCCAAGCCATCACGAATGGTGGTTTTGATGGTCTTGATATCGTCCAATCCATAAATAGTTTTCTCTAGAGGCTTTACCACCAATTCCTCCATATCCTTCGGACTAGCCCCTGGATATACCACCACCACGGGATAGTTTGGCGCATTCATGTCGGGATCTTCCGATCGCGGCATATTGAATATTGTGGTAATACCCAGCGCCAAAACCATGAGCACCATGATCAGGGTAAACTGGTAATTTTTTACAGCGTATTCTGATATTTTCATCTTATTAGCTATGATGTGTATATTATTCCTTCGGTGTGATTACACCGATTTTAATGGGTCAGTTCCTCACAGTTCATATAAAATCGCATCTACCCCTTGAAATCTTGCTTTCAGCTCTAGTTATTTAATCTTTAGTCTTACTTAACCACCTTAATCTTCGAACCATCAGTTAAATAAGCGCTACCCGAAACAATTAAGCCTGTTGCATTTTCTAAACCGCCACTAATTGTAATTTTGTCATTTTGGATAGCCCCTAACCGAACCTTTACTTTTTGGGCGGTTTTATTGTCATTTGTAATAAAAACATAACCCTCGTTTTCACCACCGTCTAAAAGCGCATCGTAAGGAATGGTATAACCGCTACTTGTTTTGGTTGGGATAATGGTAGCCTTACCAAATAAGCCTGCAGCAAGCCCCTGAATTTTCGAATCGCTTAAGCTTAGCTCTACACCAAAAGTTCCACTTTGCGGGTCTATACCCTCAGCCTTACGAGTTACTTTTGCATTTAATGTTTGATTGGGTAGCGCATCGGTAGTAATGGTAGCGCCATCGCCTATTTTTAAAGCAGCCCATTGCACATCACTCAAACCAACTTTTAAAATCCATTTACTTTGTTTTGCTCCGTTTATCTGTAAAATCGGGGTTCCTGGCCCTACTACCTGACCATCGTTAGCCAATTTTTTAAGCACAAAACCACTACTGGTTGCCCTGATTTCGGAATAATTCTGATTGAATTTTACCGCATCCAATTGTTGTTTGGCCACCTGCAATGCGGTTTTGGCATTTTGCATCTGCTCTAAGGTGGCCACACTATCTTTATACAGTTTGCTTGCCCGACTGTAATCGCGTTCGGCTTTTTGGTATGATAAATTTACCTGCTGCACCTGGGCCGAAATTTCGGTCTGGTTCACAGTAGCCAGTAATTGTCCCTGGTGCACGGCATCGCCCTCTTTTACCAAAATCCGGTTAATGATGCCTCCGTTTTTAAACGAAAGAAAAGTTTCGTCGTTGGTGGTAAACTGTCCGGAAGCTGCAATGGCATGGTTGGCATCTTCAACTTTTAGTACCATTACCTGAACTGGTATGGTGTCTTGAGTACCGACATTATTGTTATCGGTTTTATGACTGCCGCAGGCACTTATTGTAAAACCTGCAGCAAGCAGGGCTGAATAAATAAATATCTTCTTCATAAAATTAATTTATTGAATAGGTTGCGGTTTCGCGCTCAACATCGGCCATTGCCGATAAAACTTTATACCTGTTTATGTTTACTAAAAGTTGGGCTGAAGTATATTGGTTGCGGGCATCGATGGTTTCTATAAAAGAATTTGTACCTGCTCTATACCCTTTTTCGATCAGACGCTGGTAGCTTGATGCCGCCTCGAACTGCTTGAGTGAAGATTGGTAGGTTTGGTAGGCTGCCCTTAAATTATTTTGCGCTGTTTTGGCCGAAAGATTTAACTGTTGTGCTGCCAGATTGGCATTCAGCTCGGCATTTTTAAGATCGAGGTTACTTTGTTTGATTTTAAAGTTGTTACGGTTTCCGGTAAAAATCGGAATATCGAGCTGCAAACCAATCATATAGTAGCGGGTATTATCGTTAAAGTGAAAACCTTCTGATTGCGAGCCCAGGTCGACAAAACCACCCAGTTTCGGTACTGCAAACTGCCTGTTCATTTTAAGTGCAGTTTTGTTGATGTTGATCAGCTGGCCTAAAGCCTTTAATTCTTCCCTCTCACCTGTTACCGATAAATCAGCAATCAGTGCAGGAGCTTTATTCAGATCGGCCTGGTTATCAAAATTCGCATCAATCTTTTCGTTTGCATCACGATTTAAGAGGAAATTAAAATACATGCGGGCATTGATTACTTGCTGATCAGCCGCAACCAATTGTGCGTTCACATTTTCTACTTCGCTTTTCGAACGCAAAACATAGGCTGGTAAACCTTTTCCCCCATCAAGCAGTTTTTCGTTTACCCGCAAACCTTCATTCGCCAGCTGCAAACCCGATTTATAAATATCAACTGCTTGTAAAGCATTCTGATAATTGTAATAGGCTGTTTTAATGCTCCGCACTAAATCGCGTTTGTAAATCTGCACTTCAAATTCCTGCAGAGTTACCTGTTGTGCCGATAATTGTTTATTATAACCTAAATCGGTATTAATAATCGGTACCGTTGTTCTTACTTTGGCATCGTAATAATTCTTTGGCAGGAAGTTAATGCTCTGGTTTTCCATCAAAGGAAAGTTGTTGGTGGCTGTCAATTTATTCAAGGTAGAGTAAACCGGATTTAACAGGTCGCCAAGCGGCAAGGGGATGTTACGTCCTCCATCAGCAGTAGACCAGGTGGTAGAAAAAGCAACAGTCGGAAGATATAAACTCCTGGCCGTTTTTAATGCCAGCTGAGCCTTATCTAACGAAATGTTTTTTTGTTGCAAAACGATATTGTTTTTAAACGCTTCTACTACATAAGCATCCAGCAACTGTTGGGCATTTGCGGTTGAGGCTAAAACCGTAACCGAGAAAAACAACAAACCAAATAACTTCGTTCTCATAATTAACAGTGTTAACTTAATGTTATTTTAAACTATTCAACATGGCAATAAAGCCATCAAAAGTTTTCTCCAGCCAATCGCCTTCCTCCAACATATGCGCTTTAGTTGTAGCCATGTGATCAAGATGTCCCTGCAATTTTAAACTGCATAAGCCATGCATTAACGACCATATATTAAGCGCAAAAGTGGTGGTATCGAAACTGGTAAAGTAGCCCGCAGCTTTGCATTGATCAACCGTCATAATTAAAGCTGTAAATGCCTGCTCACCCTCTTCCCATTCTTCATCGTGGCAGTGCGCCTTAACAAATTCGATGGGTTCTTTCATGATAAACATAAGCTCATAAAAGTCGGGGTTATTTAAAGCAAAGCTCATATAAACGCGCCCCATAGCTTTTAAACGCTCAAAAGGCTCACTCACATGTTGCAAAACCACAAACTGTGAACCCAACAATATAAAGCCCTCCTGATGCAAAGCATACATAATATCTGCCTTGTCTTTATAGTATAGGTAAATCGTAGTCGGACTAAATTCTATTTTCTCCGCAATCTTCCTGATTGATGTAGCCTCATAGCCATCCTTTAAAAAAAGTTCCTTCGCCGCATCCAAAATCCGCTGACGTAAATCTTCCTTATGCTTCTCTTTACGCTCTTTTATTCCCATGACAAAAACAATTACACCGCAAACATAATTAACACTGTTAATAAAATGAAATTATTTTAGAAAAATTTTTATTCGTGATACTGTTATTAAGAATTTAACCGAAAGAAAGTTAGATACACATTAGTCCCATACTGTTTATTAATGAATCAATACCTGGGATTAGCGCATTAGCCAAATTTTAACCAAAACTATTTTAAAATTACCCCTCCCCTCAAGTCCGTAACTTCACACAAACGTTTGCTCTATTTTCTTTACAGAATAATAGAATTGGCTATGTTAAAAAGCACTATCTTTGCCCAACTCATAAAAAATACATTATGCTTAAAGGATTTTTTAACGTACCTACCCCGGTAAACGAACCTATTTTAAACTACGGACCAGGCAGCAAAGAACGTGCTTTATTAAAAGAAGCATTGGCCGAAGCCCGCGCACACCAACAAGACATTCCAATGTATATTGGCGGTAAACAAGTTCATACTACCAAAAAAGGTAAAGTTGTTCCACCACACGATCACCAACATATTTTAGCGCAATACAGCATTGGCGATAAAACCCATATTGCACAAGCTATTGATGCGGCTTTAGCTGCAAAACAAGACTGGGAAAACCTGTCTTGGGAGCATAGAGCAGCAATCTTTTTAAAAGCTGCCGATTTAATTGCTGGTAAATACCGTTATAAATTAAATGCAGCAACCATGCTTGGCCAAAGCAAAAATGCTTATCAGGCTGAGATTGATGCAGCTTGCGAGCTGATTGATTTCTTACGTTTTAACGTAAGTTACATGGTTGATATTTACAAACAACAGCCTCCTGTTTCACCGCGCGGAAGCTGGAACCGTGTAGAACAACGTCCTTTAGAAGGTTTTGTATTTGCCCTTACGCCTTTCAACTTTACTGCCATTGCAGCAAACTTACCTGCTTCTGCAGCTATGATGGGTAATGTGGTAGTTTGGAAACCTGCCGATACGCAAGTATATGCAGCGAACCTGTTAATGGAAATCTTCCGCGAAGCAGGTTTACCTGATGGCGTTGTAAACTTAGTTTATGCCGACGGACCAGAAACAGGTGATGTAATTTTTAACCACCCTGATTTTGCAGGTATCCACTTTACAGGCTCTACTAAAGTATTTCAGGAAATCTGGAAAACCATTGGTACCAATATCCATAAATACAGATCTTACCCACGCATTGTAGGCGAAACTGGTGGTAAAGATTTTATCCTGGTTCACCCATCTGCACAGACCAAAGTAGCCAGTACAGCTATTGTACGTGGTGCTTTCGAATATCAAGGACAAAAATGTTCAGCAGCTAGCCGTGTGTACATTGCAAAAAGCCTTTGGCCTGAAATTAAAGAACAAATGTTAGCTGATCTAGATACATTTAAAATGGGCGGCACCGAAGATTTCACCAACTTTATTAACGCGGTAATTGATGAGCGCTCGTTTGATAAACTGGCTAAATACATCGATCAGGCTAAAAAAGATAAAGGTGTTGAAATTATTGCAGGCGGTAATTACGATAAGAGCAAAGGTTATTTTGTTGAGCCAACTGTTTTGGTGGTTGACGATCCGAAATATACCACCATGTGCGAAGAATTATTTGGCCCGGTTTTAACTGTTTACATTTATGCTGATCAGGATTTCGATTCGATATTAGAAGTAATTGATACAACTTCACCATACGCCTTAACGGGAGCATTAATTGCACAAGACCGTTATGCTATTGAAAAAGCAAGCCATGCGTTACGTAACTCAGCTGGTAACTTCTACATTAACGATAAATGTACAGGTGCAGTTGTTGGTCAGCAGCCATTTGGCGGCGCTAGAGGTTCGGGTACAAACGATAAAGCGGGATCGATGATCAATTTATTGCGTTGGGTTTCTCCACGTACCATTAAAGAGGTTTTCGAATCTCCAACTGATTACCGTTACCCATTCTTAGCTGAAGATTAATAAAGTAGAAACACTATATCAAAACCTCCGGAAACACTGGAGGTTTTTCTTTTAAGAGCTATCTACAGCTAAAACAAAGGTATCCATTCGAATCGTCACCCTGATCCGATAGTTATCGGATTTCCGCCCGGTCGGTCGAACGGGTATTTTAGGATCTCTCACTCAAAAGCCAAATCAAATCACCTTATTGTTTACCGCATAAGAAAGCGCCTCAACAATATTACTAACCCCAAAATTTTGGAATATTTTTCGTCGGTAGTACTTTACAGTATCCGGAGAAACAAATATCTTATCAGCAATCTGACTAATAGTTAAACCCTGCGCGTACAAACGCAAAACCTCCAGCTCGCGCTCGGATAACTGCGGCTTTACTTGCTTTTGCCACAAGTGCCTGGTTAAGTCGAGCTCCCAAATCTGATCGGAACCATGTCTATGAATAGCTGCATTTCCTGCCGTTTTATTGGCCGAAATAGATACCACACAAATGGCTTTCCACATCTTCCCTTCTGAATTAAGAAACAATGGAGTAAGCTTATGGTTTATCAAGGTAGCTTTTCCACCCTTGTTAAGCAAATGAAAATCGTAGGTAATGCTGTATAATTTTTTCTCGTTAAGGGGTAGTTTCTCAAAAAAATTGAATCCGCTTTCGTTAATCAAATCCAACAACTGCAGATCCTTTTCAGGCACGTTATTAAAGTAAAACCCATACCCTAACGTCATTACTTCAGCTACCGTATGACCACATAGAAAAAGAGGGTTACTCGATACATATTCGAATTTCATTTCGGCATAATCGATAACATACACGCTTTGATAGGTTAATTTTTCGAAAGCGCTTATCGCTTCCAGATAATTATCCAGCTGAAGTATATCTTCGGAAGTTACGTTTTCTATTTTGTTTTTGGTAAGTAACCCTGTGTGGTTATCGGCTTTCATGGCACTACTAAAATAGCAAAATTACACTAAAGTGTAGCCGCCAATCAGATTACATTTCTGAATTTTGTTGTTAAGCACAAAATCATTATGGCAGCAGAACAACTATCTAAACTAGACTTCTCCGAATTAAACAAAAACAAAGCAAAATTGAAGGCGGTAATCATTGCAGGTGCAATTGTTTGGCTGTTGCTAGTGTTCGCCGTAATTTACCTGTTCATATTTAAATCGAAATCAGCTATTCCATTTGTGGCAATTCTGATTGCAGTACCCATCACATTTTTACCAGCAATTAACAGCCTGGTTGAAGTGAATAAAGAAATAAAATCGCGCAATCAAAATTAATTGATGATGACGGCGATCTGTAACAGCTGCAACCAGGATATTCCTGAAAACTACTGCACCAAATGTGGTGAGCCGGCCAAACTTAAAAGAATTGACTGGCATTATATCCAGCATGAAATAGAGCACATTCTACACCTAGAGAAGGGGATACTTTATACGGTTAAAGAATTATTAATCAGGCCAGGGCAAACTATCCACAATTTCATATCCAATGACAGAAGCAGACTGGTAAAACCGATTGTATTTGTTGTTGTAACCTCTTTAATTTATACGATAATTAATCACTTTTTCCATATTGAGGAAGGTTACTTTAATTTTGATAAAACCAAAACTGCAGCCATAAACCCGATTAATGAATGGGTTCAGAGCCACTATGGTTATGCCAATATTCTTATAGGCGTATTTTCGGCATTATGGCTGAAACTCTTCTTCAGGAAATATGATTATAATTTCTTCGAGTTACTGATTCTTTTGTGCTTTCTACAAGGAATGGGCATGCTCATTTTTGCTTTTTTTGCCATAATTGAAGGACTCATCCATATTCATCTTATGAAATATTCGGGGATGCTTTTTATGGTCTACTTCACCTGGGCTGTGGGGCAGTTTTTTGAAAAAGGTAAATACATCAATTACCTGAAAGCTTTGGGCGGTTATATTCTGGGAGTAATTACTTTTACGGGTTGTACAATATTGTTAGGATTACTGATATACGTTGTTTTCAAACATTAATCCGGCTTCCTGGTCATGAAGATAGTTTAAGCAGTAAAACTACCTGTTGCTACACGCAAATAGCATTTCCTCGATATTAAGCTCAATCTTTCAAATCAGGAAGATAAAACCAATCTGTTTTTGCAGTGTTTTAATATAAACAGTTCAGCTACAGATCATGGAAAACAAAAAAGAAAACAACGAAAATCTCGGCAATAAAAACATCGAAAACAATGCTGACAAAAGCAATATGCCCGATCAACAGGTGCCGCGCCACCGCAGCAATGATAAAGAGAAAAAGAATACTGTAGAAACCGAAGCAGGTAACCTGGGCCGCAATTTCGGAATGGGAGATTTTGGTTCGGAAGAAGCCAGGACTGATGCTGAAAAGGGCAATAAGGGAGATGCAGGCAATATGCCCACCGGTACAAAAAAATAAAGCCCGGATAAATCCGGGCTTTGCTAACAACTAAAAAAGAACATCTAAAGATGTTTTAACTTACTTTAAAAGCAGCAGAAACATCATCAAGACCTGTACTTGTTACTTTAAGATCTTTAATCAGTCCTGTTTTTAAACTATATACCCAGGCATGAACCGCCAATTCCTGGCCATTTGCCCAAGCACTTTGTACAATAGAAGTATGCATTACATTCGATGCACCTTCAATAGCATTTAATTCAACCAAACGATCAAAACGCTGATCCTCATCTTTAATGGTAGCCATTTCGCGTTCGTGTGTACGATATACATCGCGGATATTCCTTAACCAGTTATCGATAATACCAACTTGTTTGTTGCCCAAAGCAGCCTTAACACCACCGCAACCATAATGACCGCAAACAATTACATGTTTAACTTTTAAAACATTAACCGAATAATCCAATACCGATAATAAATTCATATCGGTATGAACCACCACATTGGCGATGTTGCGGTGTACGAATACATCACCCGGTTTAGTATTTGTAATTTGATTTGCAGGTACGCGACTGTCCGAACAGCCAATCCATAATACCGGCGGGCTCTGTCCAGCTGAAAGTTTATCGAAAAAAGCAGGGTCGTTATCGATCATATCTTTAACCCAGTCTCTATTGCCTTGCAACAGGCTATCGTATGTTATATCTTTTGTTTCAATTGTTTTTGCACACATAACTATAATTTATTTATATCTTCTTCTACTTTAATATTTAATTTAGGAACAGCATAATGCTTCTGAATGTTTTCGAGGGTTACAATAATTCCTTTGGTATAGGCATTATGCTTGTAATTAAAAATGGTTTCCAAAACATCCGGATCAATAAACCTTGCATTGGTTCCATCAATAATTACATTTGTTTCTTTCGGTATATTCGTTAATACCACTTGTATTGCTGCTTTGTTTAAAAAGGAAACCTCTTCGGCGAGTTTAATCCTGATGTTCTTTTTATCACCTTCATTGGAAATGCGATAAAAGAAAGGGTTACGCATATTGGTACGAAGCAAATAGAAAATAGATACCAGCATGCCTACTGCCACACCTTTTAACAAATCGGTAAAAAGAACCGCAACAATAGTAACCACAAACGGCACAAACTGATCCCAGCCTTTGTGATACATGTGTTTAAAAAGGCTTATCCTGGTTAATTTATATCCGGTTACCAAAAGAATTGCAGCCAAACAAGAAAGTGGAATCATATTAATAACCTGAGGAATAAATAACAGGGATAATAATAACCAGATACCATGAAAAATTGCCGACATTTTAGTCCTTGCACCAGCATTTGTATTTGCCGAACTGCGCACAATTACTGATGTTAGCGGCAAACCACCCAACATACCACTGGTCATGTTACCAATACCTTGTGCAACCAGCTCTCTATTTGTAGGCGATACACGCTTGATTGGATCGATCTTATCAATAGCTTCTATGCTTAACAAGGTTTCTAAACTAGCCACAACAGCGATTGTTAAAGCTACAATATACACATCCTTATTGCCTAGCGCAGAAAAATCGGGCATAGAAAACAATCCTAAAAATTCTCCAAAACCACTTACCACCGGAATTTTGACCATTTGATCGGCCCTAAGCTGGTGGTCGGTACCTGCAAAAACAAAGCTTCCTACCACACCAATAATAACTACAATTAACGGAGCAGGAACAATGGCTAGTTTTTTTAATTTTGGCCAAATCAGCAATACGGCGATCGAAATAACACTAATCAGTACTGCGGCCAGACTAAAATGGCTAATTGCTGCTGTTATTGCAGAGAAAGTATTTTCGTGATCTTGCTGAAGAAAACCTTCATCGCCACTAAAATCGCTATCTACCCCCAAAGCATGCGGTAACTGCTTCAATATCAATATTAAACCAATTGCAGCCAACATACCTTCAATTACGCTCGACGGAAAGTAGTTACCAATGGTTCCTGCCTTTACCAGGCCCAAAATCATTTGGAAAAAGCCTGCTAAAAACACTGCTAATAAAAAGGTTTGATAATTGCCCAATGAGGTTATTGCACCTAAAACGATAACTGTTAAGCCTGCTGCAGGTCCGCTAACACTTAGCTGCGAGCCACTGCATGAAGCTACCACTATACCACCAATAATTCCGGTAATTAAACCGGCAAACAAAGGGGCTCCTGAGGCGAGCGCAATACCTAAACATAGCGGCAAAGCCACCAAAAAAACTACGATACTTGAGGGTAAATCCTTCTTTAAATTCTTTTTAAGAAAATATTTCTTCACATCCGTACCTGAAAAGGCCGGGTTAAACTTTTGCATAACAATATAATTATCTGGTAAATTTTAACGAATAAAATCGTGCGGAAAACCAAAATGCCATAACACGGCCACCATCCAAATGCTATATAGCATCAGATAATGAAAGATGGTTTATCCTGAAAAAACTAGATAAAGTTAGGAGGGGGGTTGGAACAGTAGGGTGATATGGATCGACATATCGCTTAAAATGCTCTATAAAACTGCTCTTCAAAAAGAAATGACTTGAAGAGAACTCGTAAGCAAAAATAGGATGATTAAGTTCAATAAGTTTGAAATCGGTAAATTTCGCGGTGTCTTTGGCGGCATCCTTTCCGCCTTCATGCTCTAACTCAATTTGCATGATTACCGCATTCATAATTTCCTTATCGATACTGGTACAAAATACCGGCGCACCAGAAATGCCCATCTTCGCCATGAAGATAAACATGAATGCTGAAACGATTAAATATTTGTACTTTCTTAAAAACATCGATTGATTTCTAATCTTATTCTAATGTGATGTTACAAAAATAAACGGATATTTGGTTTTTCAATGCTTTAAGCTGTAAAAAAAATGTAATATACTAAAAATTGACCATCATTTAATCACTAGTACTAAGTCTACCGGGTTTTTAAAAGTTGTCACAACAAGTTGTCTAATCAATTGTGGTAGTGTCTGAATGAAATTACATTCGCTCCCCTTGCAATACCGTTGTTAATTTTTAAATTTAAAATCTCATCGTTAGGCAATGGATAAAAAAATAGCATTACTTCAGGATAAAATAAAACAGGCTAGCCTTGGCGGCGGGCAATCCAGAATAGCCAGTCAGCATAAAAAAGGTAAACTTACGGCCCGCGAACGCATTCACTTTTTACTTGATGAAGGCAGTTTTGAAGAAATTGGCATGATGGTTACCCACCGCAGTACCGATTTTGGTATGGAAGCCGAAAAATACCTGGGTGATGGCGTGGTTACAGGTTACGGCACGATAAACGGACGGTTAACCTATATTTTTTCTCAGGATTTCACCGTTTTTGGTGGCTCTTTGTCCGAAACACATGCCGAGAAAATTTGCAAACTGATGGATATGGCCATGAAAAATGGCGCACCATTAATTGGCTTGAACGATAGTGGCGGTGCACGTATCCAGGAAGGTGTGGTTTCTTTAGGTGGTTATGCCGATATTTTTTATAAAAACGTACAGGCATCGGGGGTAATTCCTCAATTATCGGCCATTATGGGACCTTGTGCTGGTGGTGCCGTTTATTCGCCAGCCATAACCGATTTTATTTTAATGGTCGAAAACACATCGTATATGTTTGTTACAGGGCCCAATGTGGTTAAAACCGTAACCCACGAAGAAGTAACATCAGAAGAGCTGGGTGGTGCAGCTACCCATGCTACAAAATCGGGCGTTACGCACTTTGCCTGTGCCAACGAAATCGAAGCCATTAACCATGTTAAGAAATTATTGAGCTATATGCCTCAAAACTGCGAGGAAATAGCCAGTCACCTACCCTACCAACCATCTGATGAAACCCGGCCAGAGTTAAATACCTTTATGCCGGAGAATGCTTCGCAACCATACGATATCCGGGAGGTAATTGCTGCCATTGCAGATTCTGATAGTTTTTTAGAAGTACATGCTGCTTATGCTGAAAATATTGTAGTGGGCTTTGCCAGGCTTGCTGGCCGTAGTATTGGTATCGTAGCCAATCAACCTGCCTATTTAGCTGGTGTTTTAGATAGCAATTCATCTACTAAAGCAGCTCGTTTTGTACGCTTTTGCGATTGCTTTAACATCCCATTACTGGTATTCGAAGATGTTCCCGGATTCTTACCAGGAACGGATCAGGAGTGGAACGGGATTATTACCAACGGGGCAAAATTATTATATGCCTTTAGTGAAGCTACCGTACCCCGTATTACAGTAATTACCAGAAAGGCTTACGGCGGTGCTTACGATGTAATGAACAGCAAACACATCGGAGCAGATATGAATTATGCGTGGCCAAGTGCCGAAATTGCTGTAATGGGTGCAAAAGGTGCAGCCGAAATTATCTTTAAAAGAGAAATTACCGCAGCGGAAAACCCGAAGAAAAATGGCTGGAAAAAGAAAAGCTATACTCTGATATTTTTGCCAACCCTTACCGCGCTGCCGAGCGGGGCTTTGTTGATGAGGTTATAGAGCCTGCCCAAACCCGTGTTAAGTTGATAAAAGCTTTTAAAATGTTAGAAAATAAGGTGGTTAATAATCCAAGGAAGAAACACGGAAATATACCTTTGTAAGGATGGAATATGGATGAGGTAAGATGGTAGATGGATTGAACATAATGTACCATTATCCATTTTACATAATTACATTTTACATAATGGAATATGAGTTGATCATGGTATTTCATTATCCACCTTACATAATACATTTTACATACTTTACATGTTAAAGCGAGCCGATATCATCCTGATGGCCTTTTGCACAGGTTTAATTGTTGCAAACATTTATTACTGCCAACCCTTGGTGGTGTTAATTGCCAAAGATTTCAATCTCACCGAAACCAATGCCGGAAAAATCACCTATCTCACGCAGATTGGCTATGCCTTAGGTCTCTTTCTTTTGGTGCCACTCGGTGATATGTTTGAAAGAAAAAAACAAATCCTGATCATTACTGGTCTGGCTATTTTCGCCTTGTTGCTTGCTGCACTTTCGCACACTTTCTTCGTATTGGAAATTGCCTCGGTACTCATTGGTGCATGTTCTATTGTACCGCAGCTTATTTTGCCTTTGGCAGCCAACCTAAGTACCGACGAAAACCGTGGAGCCAACATAGGCATGATTATGAGTGGCTTACTGGTCGGCATTCTGGCATCGAGGGCTGTTAGTGGCAGTATTGGTTTTTGGCTAGACTGGCGGGCCGTTTATTACATTGCAGCAGGAATTTGCGCTTTGCTTATTATACTTATGGCCAAACGTTTCCCGCAGAGTTACCCAGCTTTTAAAGGAACTTATAAAGAATTGATGCGTTCTATGTTTGGCTACATCAAAAGCCAACCGGCTTTAAGAGAAACTTCGATCATTAACTTTTTGGCTTTTGCCATTATCAGTGCCTTTTGGACTACCATGGTACTTTTTCTGGCCAATCCACCATTTAATTTTCAGACACTACAGATTGGCTTATTTGGAATTGCTGGCGCCGCAGGCGCTTTGGCAGCTCCCCTGGTTGGTAAATTAAGCGATGGTGGCAATCCGCGTAAAAACCTGATGATTGGTTTTATCCTTCAGCTGTTGAGCATAGTTTTGTTTTATTTCACAGGTAGTCATTTATATTTATTTATAATCGGAATCGTATTAATTGATATTGCTCAGCAAGCCATCCATGTAACTAACCAAACCCGTATTTACACTTTAGTACCCGAAGCAAGAAATAGGCTGAACACCATATTTATGTCGGTAAGTTTTATCGGGGCAAGCTGTGGTTCGGCATTAGGCCTCTGGCTCTGGGGACAAGGTGGGTGGACCTTATTCTGTTATGGTATGACGGGAATTACACTAATTAATATTTTAATTTATAAATTTTACGGGCAAAGAAAGTTTACCAATGGTTCAAATTGAGCAAATATTCCCATCGCTAACCTGGCGTATCCGTCACGAGGCCATGTACCCCGACCAGCCGTTTGATATCGTAAAGCTTAAAGATGATTTTGAGGGCATTCATTTCGGACTATATGCCGATCACAAATTAACCGGTGTGGTTTCACTCTTCTATGAGGGTGATATTTATCAGTTCAGAAAATTGGCGGTACTACCCGAGGCGCAAAAACTCGGTTATGGCTCCAGATTAATGACCTATATGATTGATTTTTGTAAAATTCAAAAAGCGACAAAACTATGGTGCAATGCCCGTGTACAGACTAAGGAATTTTATTTTAAATTTGGCTTCCACGAAACGGATAAAATCTTCTCCAAAGATGGAAATGATTTCGTGGTAATGGAAAAAGAACTAACATATTAATTGACAAAGACAAGAAAGCACATAACGCTATGCGCTTTGCACCTTGCTATAAAACAAATATCATATGGCTAAGAAAAAAGACGATGAAAAGAAAAAACATGAAACTGTAGTCACTAAAAAATCGTTACAGTTTTTAGAAGAATACATCAATAACCCAGCTCCTACCGGTTACGAATGGGAAGGGCAAAAAATCTGGTTAAATTATTTAAAACCATATATAGACGAGCATTTTATTGATAACTATGGCACAGCAGTCGGCGTAATTAACCCTAAAGCAGCCTACAAAGTGGTAATTGAGGCACATGCCGATGAAATTTCGTGGTATGTAAACTACATTACCGCCGATGGTTTAATTTATGTAATTCGTAACGGAGGTTCAGATCATCAGATTGCGCCATCAAAGCGTGTTAATATCCACACGGAAAAAGGCTTGGTTAAAGCTGTTTTTGGCTGGCCGGCTATCCATACCCGCCACGGTGAAAAAGAGCAGGCTCCTGAGTTGAAAAACATTTTTCTGGATTGTGGTTGTACCTCGAAAGAAGAAGTAGAAAAACTGGGCATTCATGTAGGTTGCGTAATTACCTACGAAGATGAGTTTATGGTACTAAACGACCGTTATTATGTTGGCCGTGCGCTTGATAACCGCGTAGGTGGCTTTATGATTGCCGAAGTTGCCCGTTTATTAAAAGAAAACAAGAAAAAACTTCCTTTTGGTTTATACATTGTAAACTCAGTACAGGAAGAAATAGGCTTACGTGGTGCAGAAATGATTGCACAACGCATTAAACCAAATGTAGCCATTGTTACGGATGTAACACACGACACTACAACCCCAATGATTAACAAAAATACTCAGGGTGATTTATCGGCAGGCAAAGGCCCAGTGGTTTCTTATGCACCTGCAGTACAAACCAATCTGAATAAATTACTGATTAAAACGGCAGAGAAAAACAATATTCCATTTCAGCGACAGGCCTCATCACGTTCTACCGGAACTGATACTGATGCATTTGCATATTCAAACGGAGGTGTGCCTTCGGCATTAATCTCTTTGCCTTTGCGCTACATGCATACCACAGTAGAAATGGTACATAAAGAAGATGTAGACAATGTAATTAGCTTAATTTATGAAAGTTTATTAAACATTACCGACGGACAGGATTTTAGAGAATTCAAATAATAGTTTCGGAAAAATAGCTTTAAAAGGAGTTAGGTTTAAAACTTAGCTCCTTTTTTATTGGATAAAAAACTGAAGCAAAGCTGGTTAAACAACATTTATCTTAAAACTTATAGCACTACGCTTTTTTCTATTATTGCCCAAATTATCTCTACATTGTTAAGCTATATTAATCAAATAGTTTATCCTTATTTATGAGATTAAGCCACAGAACATTAGACCTTGCCATTATATGCGATGACCATTGGGATGTGGTTTTTAATCAAATCGGGCTTGGTTTTTGGGAGTTGAATTTACCAATGGGCATTCTTCGATCAAGCACATCTTTTAAAAAAAATTTCGGCTACCCTGCCGATGGTGTATTAACTTACGAAACAATACTGGGTTTAATCCTGCCCGAAGATCTTGATCGTGTTCAGGATGACATTGAACTAACCATTTCAAATGAGCAGCGCATTTATCATTCAATATACAGAATCCGCCGTCCGGATGGTGAAATCCGATGGATCAGGGCTGATGGAATCATGTCTCAGCCAGACGGCGAATCTTTAAAATTAATTGGAACCACAATGGATGTAACCGATCTGAAGAAATAGATTGTATTAAGTCAATCAGCCTTCATTAAGCGTTATCCAAACCGGCCCATGATCGCTCGTTTTCTCCCAGCCCCTCACCTGCATATCTACACCTGCCGATACTAATCTGTCGTTGGCGATTGGGTTAAGTAAAAAGTGGTCAATCCTTAAACCCGCATTACGACCGTAGGCATTACGGAAATAATCCCAGAAGGTATAAATGGTTTCATTGGGGTATAACTTTCTAATTGCATCTGTCCAGCCCTGCGCCAATAAATTTTTAAAAGCCTCGCGCGTTTCCGGACGGAATAATGCATCTTCAACCCAACGCTCTGGCTTATATGCATCCTGCTCAGTTGGGATAACATTATAGTCGCCTGCCAAAACAACAGGTACATCACTGGCTAAAAGTTTCGCTGCGTGCGCTGTAAAACGTTCAAACCATTGTAATTTATAATCGAATTTAGGCCCTGGCGCAGGGTTTCCATTGGGTAAATAAAGGCAAGCAATTAATACACCGTTTACCATCGCTTCTATATATCTACTTTGTAAATCTTCGGGATCTCCGTCTAAACCGCGTTTCGATTCTTTTATTTCTAAATTTTTGGCCAGTATAGCCACACCATTCCAGCTTTTCTGTCCATGCCAAATGGCATTATAACCTGCATCTTTAATAGCCTGCTCAGGAAATTTTTCATCAGGGGCTTTTAGCTCCTGTAAGCAAACCACATCAGGCTGTGTCTCTTCCAGCCAACGCAATAAAACCGGCAAACGGCCATTCACACCATTTACATTATAAGTAGCTATCTTCATCTTATAAATCTCTGCAATAAAATTTAAAAATAGAACCAACAGCCTGTATTTTGTTTCAAAACCTTCGTAACGCTATTTAGAAGTGTTTATATTTAAAATAATTAAAGGTAATTTGAAAATTTGGTATTATCTTGCGCGTTAATCAAAAAGTACCCGCTCAATACCTATGCCTAAAGCAGTTTTAAATGTTCCCTCTGCCGAACCCAAGGATATCCGTTGGTTTTACGACAAGTATGCCGCCATGCTACTTGGCTATATTAATGGCATTGTTCAAGACCATCAAAAATCGGAAGACCATCTGATTACCATTCTTACTTCTTTTTCTGAAAATTTTGGCAGGCAAGAAAAAAGCCAGCTCAGTATATGGTTAGAACTCCGCCAATATGCACAAAATAAACTGGCATCTGTTACAGCAAAAGATTATCCTTTAGCGCCAAGCCTAAAAAAGAGCAATGGTAATCTGGATTTATTAGACGATTTACAAAAACAAATTTTTTGCGCAGTATATTATCACGGAAAATCTATTTCATACCTGGCCTTAACACTAGGTAGCGAAGAAGATGAAATCCGAAATCAATTGAAACTATCAATAGATAAAATGAGGAGGAGTCGTGGAAATTAAAAGAATTATTGAAAGTGGTTTAATGGAAACCTATGTAATGGGTATTGCCACTGAAGAAGAGGTTCAGAAAGTATTATTGCTAAAAAAAGAATACCCCGAATTTAAGGACGCCTTAGCAATCCTGGAACTTGACATGGAAGTTTTAGCTCAGGGTATGGCAATTCAGCCTCCGGCTGGTATGTTAGAAAAAATTGAGGTTGAGATAAACGAAATTCAACGCCGCAGCCAGACTGTACAAAAAGTTACCAGACCAAATGCCAACCCTGATAATAACGAAAATTCCAAAGAAGAAAAATACATCGAGGTAGAAGCTGAATCGAACCAAATGCGCGTTAATAAAGCCTGGAAATGGGTTTTTATTGCCGTATTTATTTTGGGAAAAATATTTTTGGCCAGTGCGATTTATTTTTACCTGGAGAACAGGCAGGCGCGCGAGCAGATAAACGAATTAAAACTGGAGTTAAAACAAAAATAAAAAGAAGGTTTATTTCCACAAATAATCCACATTTTTAAAACCAATACTAAACTGAGATGTTTAGTTGTTTGATTCATTCATGTTTGAGCGCATGTTTGAGTTTAGATATAGGGATAGACTATTTAGTCTGTCCCTTTTTTGTTCCATCTGCGCTAGGTTTAAACCTAATTTAAGCAGCCATATCGGCCTTATAGTTTTTAAGCATTTTCTTTAAAAGCCCTCTGGCAACATGTATTTTGGTTTTTACTGTTCCCAGTGGAATATCTAGTTCTGCTGCAATTTCATGATATTTATACCCTTCAAAATAACGGCAGAAACAAAAGCGACAATCTTCGGGTAGTGCATTTAACGATTTCTGAATATCTTCCATCATAAACTTGGCACTGCCACCGTTTGACGAAGCGCTTGGCGCAAGCTGTACGGATGTTAAATCTTCTTCCTGCTGTATGATTTCATTTTTGCGTTTTACCTTATAATAATGGTTAAGAAATGTATTTTTTAAAATGGTAAAAAGCCAGGCCCTTACATTGCTACCAAATTCGAACTTACCCGAAAACCGGAAAGCTTTCATAAAAGTATCCTGTACCAGATCTGCCGCGTCATCTTCATCGCGGGTATAAGCTAAAGCGCGATCAAAAAGTGGCTGCCTGTATTGGTAAATGTCGCAATTGAAATTTAAAGTTTCCATACTTGGTTTTGGGGATTGATATACGTATTGAACAAATACAAGTGCTTTGTGTTATTTGTAGAAATACCCGATTTTTTACGGTTTATTTAAAACAGTAAAAAATACCCTCAAAAATTGACAAAAATGCTAGGCAACGTACCCATTTCGCATAGCAAAACGCACCAATGAAGCAGAGTTTTTAGTACCGGTTTTACTAATCAGAGCCTCTCTCTGGCTCTCTACAGTACGCCTGCTCAGGTATAATTTATCGGCAATTTCCTGGTTGGTGAGTCCTTCGGCAATGAGCTTTAACACGTTAATTTCGCGCTCTGAAAAGTTAATTCCGTTGCTCATATTCTGGGCCAGCATGTTGAGCTGGTTATTAAAACGTTCAAGAATGGAGATACATAAATCAGAAGAAAGGTAACGTTTTCCCTTCATTACATGTTGCAGGCAAAACAGCAATTCGTCTTCTTCTATGTCCTTTGATAAATAGGCAGAAGCACCTGATGTAAAGGCATTTGAAGCATATTTTTCATCATCTAAAATTGATAATACAACCACTTTTACGGGGTATCCTTTTGTTTTAATGGTATTCGTTAGTGCTATACCATCGAGCTTCGGCATTACGATATCTGATAAAACAATATCAGCTTTTATTCCCTTTTCAAGAAGATCTAAAACGGCTAATCCATCTGATACTTCTGCTATAACTTTGATACCTTCATATTTTTCAATAAGTGCTTTAAGCGAAGCCCGGATAATATTATGATCATCCGCAAGAATAATGTTAATCATAATTCAAATATAACTTACGGTATTTTAAAATTAAAAATGCCTACTTCGGGAGCTCAATATAGAAGGTAGTTCCAACGCCAACTTTGCTTGTAAACCAGATTTTTCCCCGATGTAATTCTACAATTGCCTTTATTATCCCCATCCCAAAACCACCAGATTCTTGTCCCTTTAAACCCGGCCTTAGGGTTTGCGGCAAGCGATCGAAAAGACCTGCCTGTAATTCGTCGGGGATACCGATGCCATCATCGGTTACGCTTATCAAAACCTTATTTTCATAAGCTTCGGCATGTAAACCAATATAACCATCGTCGGCTGTAAATTTTAGTGCATTCGAGATCAGATTGTTGATTACCTGCAAAAACTTCATACTGTCTAACTGCAGATAGATTTTATCGGCAGAACTGGTAAACTGGATGTTCTTCGTTCTGCCAAGCTTAGAGCGTTTGTAAAAACGAACCACATCCCTCAACTCCCAAACCAGATCAGCCCGTTCCTTTCCAATTTCTATTACCGACGACTTTAAGAATTCGCGGTTAATCATACTCCGCACCAATAATAAATTACGCGCACACATATCTTTTATAAAACTCAAAGCTTCTATTACCTTCAAATCGCCAGTGTTCACTAACCTTTCTTCTATTGATGAAGCTGCAAATTTTATCATCCCGAGAGGCTCTTTTAAATCGTGAGCCAAAACCTCGAGGGTAATATTTTTACGAGAGTTAATTTGTTCAATATGAATTTTATTATGCCTCATTACTGTCGTATCTTCTACAATACCCAGTAAATATAAATCTGCGCCATCTGTGATGTTAAAAACGCTGGCGCGTAAGTACTTTTCATGATCGTTGAACAGTAACCTGAACTCGTATTTTTTTTCAGCTTTAGCTTCCAGGCTCTCATCATAGCAGGATACCACATGATCGGCATCTTCGGGATGAATATTTTTTAACAACAATGCTGGTTTTTCAAGAATGTCTCCAGTCTCTAATTCCCAAATTTTTCCTATTGAGTTGTTGAGGTAAACGAAATCTCTCTTTTTTTGATCAAAAATGAAATATCCATCAGCAGATAAACCACCAAGCTTACAAAAAATATCTGTATTGAATTGAGCCATAATGTACTAATTGGATAATTACTGGGCATTAAGGACGTGTTTTCCTTAAGTTACAACTAGAGTTCAAACAGCAGGGGAGCTAAAATGTTTTGGTTTGCAAAAATGGCAGAACCCGAATCTACTTTGCCGGTTTTTGAGATATTAACATTTTCCACAGGATGTGCAAAATTATTTTACATAACAAAACCAACTATTGCCTAAATTGTTATCACAATAGAACGATAAAAAAGTCCTGTGAGCGGGAGATCCGCGGAGGGCAGGCACACCATAAAAAGATCAAAAATCTTTTATCAATAGCCATCAAACAGGTGGCTATTTTTATTTAGGAAAGGTATCATTTCAGTAGTACTTTTTTACCGGTTTTGGCCGAAGTTTTAGCGGCCTCCAGAATTTTTACTACAATTAAGTTATTGGCCAATGACGACAAATCATTGCCGGGATCAATATCTCCCTTTAAAACAGCCGCTAAATAGTTTAAATGATTTGCATATACGGGGTTCAGGGATTGTGCCTGATAAATCTGATAATCGCCCTTTCCTGTGGTTTTGCTTCTTAAATTCTTTTCATTAATGGCCTGCATATACCCTATTGTACCAAATACTTCCATATCTTTTATGCTAAACGGCCAGTTCCATGAAGCTTCGATAATTCCGGTAGCGGATGCATATTCGAGTAAAATGGTGGCGTCATCATCAACATTGGGATAAACATCTTTCTTAATTTGATGGGTAATAGCCGTAACTGATATTGGCTTCTGCCCATCCATTAGCCAGGTCATTAAATTTGCCCCGTAACAACCAAAATCGACAAGGGCTCCTGCCCCGTTTTTATTGGGATCGGTTAACCAGCTTAAAAATTCTTTGCTTACTCCAATTTCTTTAGGTCCCTGGTGCCCGTCGTGCACAATCATTTTCCGCAAAGGTCCAATACTATTAGTTTGTTTTACGTTTTTATAAATTTCCTGATTGCTGGGATACCAGGTTGTTTCGTAATTGGTAAATACATGTATTTTATATTGGCTCGCCAATGCAGCCATACGTTCGGCTTGTTTTACCGAAATGGCTAAAGGTTTTTCGACCATTACCGATATACCAAGCGGTGCGGCTGCTTCTACCACTGCTAAATGATCGCTTATGGCATTATAAGCTAAAACAACATCTGGTTTTTTATGACGAAGTAAATCGGTAAGATTATGATAAAATACACTATCTGGTATTTTGTAACGGGTTTTAAACCTGTTTACCAGTTCTTGATTATTTTCGGCAATGCCAATGATATTAACTTCAGCTTTCTGATAACTGTTCATGATCAGATATACATGATCGTGATTTAGTCCGGCTACGGCAACACTTAATTTAGCCTGCGCTAGCACTAAAAGGGAAGAAAGTAATAAACAAATAGTTAGGCAATTGAAGCGCAAAAGCAACTTAACAATGCAATAAGGTTCCCTGATCATATTTTCTAAATTGATTATCACCAAATTAGAAAATTTATGAACGCCTTAATTCAAACCACTTAAAATATTACAAGTTTGGGATAGGAGATGACTAAAAGGAAAAAATCAACGGGATGATTTAAATTTTCATTTAATAAAAGGTTACAACTCAAAGCTATTCATTGCTATTGATACAAAAATGTTTCAGATCTTCTATTCCTTAATGGGAATTCTTTGCTAATCTGATCGGTTTCATGTGATTCTTCTGTTACTAACAGGTCGTTGTACTTTTCTAATAAATGAATGTACTTATTCATCCAAAAATATACAGAATTAGAATCTGAACTGCCCTGTTTGCCTGGTTCGGCAATTTGACCCGTAGGTTCTGAACTGTACTTGGGAAAGGCTTCTGGAAAGGATGAAGAAAGATCCTGACCTAATAATTTGCCTACCTGCCAAATTACTTCATGTCCAATTCTGTCTTGACCAAACCAATTGTAAATTGTTCTGCGGCTTACGTGAAGTTTTCTAGAAAGTTCACTGATGCCCATGCGATCTCTGCGCACTAAGCGCTCAAGGATTTCTCCTTGTTTTAGTAGTGTTGTTGTCATTGAGATAATTAATTTTAATTTAAAAATAATTAAATCATATATCGGGGACGATTGACAGGTTAAATTTAAGAATTAGTGTGTAAGGTTGTATAAAAAGTGTTGATTTTTTGACATTTATCAAGTTACTTCAGCAAAATTGTGTGAAGCGGGCGCCAACCCTGCCTTATTTATAATCAAAACAATGATAAACAACGTCTTATCGGGCAAACATTAATATTTATAAGAATGCAAATTAATTTTTAAACTCTTATATTCATGATAAAAAAAGATATGGCACAGAATAAAACCACCGAAAACGAGTTAAGTGTTACTAATTTTATCAATACGGTAGCAGCTGAAACCAAACGCACAGATTGCTTTGCCCTATCGCACATTATAACCGAAACAACTGGCTTTAAGGCCAAAATGTGGGGTACTGCTATTGTAGGTTTTGGTAGCTACCATTATAAATATGAAAGTGGCCGCGAGGGAGATGCTCCCCTGGTTGGCTTCTCGCCACGCAAAGAGGCCATTGCGCTGTATCTTTCCGCACATTTTAAAAACCGAGATGAGTTACTTGCCAGATTTGGGAAACATAAAACGGCTAAGGCCTGCATATATGTGAAAAAAATGAGCGATATCGATATCCCTGTTTTAAGGGAAATGATCCTCAATTCTGTAGTACATATAAGCAATTTATATCCTTAATTTATTCACACTATAAAATGTGTCAAACTCAGTCCGGTTATTATACAACGCGATGTAAATAAGAAGTTACGCTGCAAATACTTAATTTTTACAATATTTGACTATTCCTTATTTCGAACAAACTAACTGGAAATGATTAAAAAACTACACCTCTATTTATGGATAGCGGGCGCTTGTATTTCGCTACATGCAACCGCACAGGATGCGGTAAGCTACAGAACCCCGCCTAAAGAAATTGCCGATTTATTACTGGCCAAACCTACACCGGGCGTGAGCATTGGTGGCAAGGCCGAATGGATCTTATTTAGTGAACGTAACTCCTATCCATCCGTAGAAGAGCTGGCTATGCCCGAATACCGCATTGCAGGTTTAAGGCTAAATCCGAATAATTATTCGCTAAGCAGACAAACGTATATCAACAATTTTAGTCTTAAAAACATCAAGTCTAACCAAACCTTTCCGGTTACTGGCTTGCCTACACCATTATTTGCCGGCAACATCAGCTGGAATCCATCGCAAAATAAAATTGCCTTTACCCATACCACACAAAAAGGAGTAGATCTTTACGTGATCGATCTGGCCACAAAAAAAGCTACAAAAACCAATAAAGCCTTTTTAAATGTAGTTTTAGGCAGTGGCATAACCTGGTTAAACGATAATACTTTAATTTACCGTACAGCAACTAAACCCGCAAGTGCTGCACCGGCCAAACCATTAATGCCTAAAGGACCAACCATACAGCAAAACCTGGGCAAGGCAGCACCAAGCGTTACTTATCAGGATTTAATTAAATCGCCTTTTGATGAGCAGTTGTTTGAGTTCTTTGCCACTTCGCAACTGGTAAAAAATACAGCAGGAGTAGAAACACCTATTGGAAAACCTGCTATTTATGGCTCAACCAGCTTATCGCCAGATAAAAACTATATATTGATAGAAACCATCCGCAAGCCTTTTTCTTATCTGGTTTCGGCCTATGGCTTTCCATCAACCGTTACCATTACCGATTTAGCAGGTAAAACTGTTAAAGTAATTGCAGAACTACCTTCGTCAGAAGGTACTCCATCAGGTTATGACAATGCACAAAATGTACCTCACGGATTTGATTGGCGGGATGATGAACCGGCAACGCTGGTTTGGTCTAAACCTTTAGATAGTGGCTTAATTAAAAAAGATGTTCCTTATCATGATGCAGTATATGCTATAAGCGCACCTTTTACAGGCACAGAGAAAGAATTGTTTAAAACGCAAACCCGTTTTCGTGGTATACAATGGGGCGATGCCAATCTGGCATTAATTATGGAAGGACTACGCAGTAAACAAACCAGCAAAGTAAGCCGTTATAACCCAACAACAGGTACCGTAGAAGAATTGTATAGCAGAAATCAAACCGATGCCTATGGTAACCCTGGTTCTCCGGTAACAACTAAAAACAAATACGGCCGTCAGGTAATTAAAACTGTAGATAACGGCACCAAGCTACTCATGAACAATCCGGTTGGCTCTTCAGAAAAAGGAGATTTACCTTTTCTAGCAAAGTTCGACCTGGCCAGCAAGAAAAATGAAATTATCTGGCGCAGTGCCGAAGGAACCTTTGAATATGTAAGCGAAGTAATTGATCCCGATAAGTTGGTGTTACTTACCCGCAAAGAGAGTCAGAAACTGGTACCAAATTATTTTATCAAAAACCTGGTTCTCCGCATTGCCGACAGGCCAATAACCGATTTCAGTAATCCC
The DNA here is from genome assembly GCF_011303555.1 of Pedobacter sp. HDW13. Classification (NCBI taxonomy): domain Bacteria; kingdom Pseudomonadati; phylum Bacteroidota; class Sphingobacteriia; order Sphingobacteriales; family Sphingobacteriaceae; genus Pedobacter; species Pedobacter sp. HDW13. Next base: position 1,336,103 of record NZ_CP049868.1, read on the forward strand.
TATCCATCCTTAGAAGGTATTACCAAAGAAAAAATTTCATACAAACGTGCCGATGGAGTTGATTTAACCGGCGATTTATACTTACCAAAAGGATATAACAAAGAGAAAGATGGCCCGCTACCTGCTTTGATCTGGGCTTACCCGCGTGAGTTTAACTCTGCAGCTGATGCGGCTCAAATCCGAGGATCGAAAGATAAATTTACCGCTATTAGCTGGGCCTCGCCTATTTTTTGGGTAACCCGCGGCTACGCTGTTTTAGATAATGCCGAAATGCCAATTGTAGCTAAAGAAGGCAAAAAACCTAACGATACTTTTGTTGATCAGTTACAGTTAAATGCCGAAGCAGCCATTAATAAACTGGCCGATTTAGGCGTAGGCGACAAAAAACGTATGGCAGTTGGCGGTCACAGCTATGGCGCATTTATGACCGCGAACTTACTGGCGCACACCAATCTTTTTGCAGCCGGTATTGCCCGCAGTGGTGCTTATAACCGTACCTTAACCCCTTTCGGTTTCCAAAATGAAGAGCGTACCTATTGGCAGGCACCTCAGTTATATTATGAAATGAGTCCATTCAGCTATGCCGATAAAATTAAAACACCTTTACTTTTAATTCACGGCGATTCTGACGATAACCCTGGTACCTTCCCCATTAACAGTGAGCGTTTGTTTAATGCCATTAAAGGTGCAGGCGGTACTACCCGTTTTGTATTTTTACCTTACGAAGCCCACAGCTACCGCGGTAAAGAAAACCTGTTGCATATGCTATGGGAGCAAGATCAGTGGTTAGAAAAATATGTGAAAAACAAAAAATAATTCTAGTCGACACTCACCGGTTAAAGTGCCTTCATTTGGGGGCACTTTTTTTGTTTACAGCGCTTCCATTGTCTCAGATATTTATACCGCTCACTCCCTTTATTTTATTGCCACGGAGGCACATATTGGCACGGAATATTCTGCATTTACTTTGTGTACTTTGCGGTTAAATTGCTACCAATACTGCTAAACTACCCCCTTGTACCTCATGCTATGCCCACTTCATTTTAAAACCTTACATTTATGCTATAAAAAGAACATTCCCTTTACTTATTTGTTAAGCCCATATGGACTACATAGACTATTATAAAGTCCTCGATTTAAAAAAAGATGCAACAACCGAGGATATTAAGAAAGCTTATAGAAAACTAGCCCGGAGGCACCACCCCGACCTTAACCCAAACAATGATGAGGCCAACAAAAAATTTCAGCAGGTTAACGAAGCTAACGAAGTTTTAAGCGACCCTGAAAAGCGAAAGAAATACGACAAGTATGGCAAAGATTGGCAACATGCTGATCAGTTAGATGCTCAGCAACAGCAACAGAGACAATATCAATCACAAGGAAGAGGTTACGGAGGCAATAGCTATTCGGGTGGATTTGGTGGTGATGATTTCTCTGATTTCTTTTCTTCCATGTTTGGTGGCGGAGGCCGAAGCAGCAGAAATTCGCCTTTTAAAGGACAAGATTACAACGCCGATTTACAGCTAAACCTGCTCGATGCCTATACTAGCCACAAGCAAACCTTAACGGTAAATGGTAAACAAGTGCGCATCACCATCCCTGCAGGGGTAGAAAACGGACAAAAAATTAAATTACCAGGTTATGGCGCACCCGGTGTAAACAATGGTCCTCCCGGCGATTTATACATCAAGTTTAGCATTACCGATAATCCTAAATTTAAAAGAAAAGGAAACGACATCTACATACAGGAAGAGATCGACTTATATATAGCTGTGTTGGGCGGCGAGAAAATTATAGATACTCTTAATGGCAAGGTGAAATTAAAAGTGCCGGAAGGTACACAGCCCGATGCCACCTTGCGTTTAAAAGGGAAAGGGTTCCCTGTTTATAAAAAAGAAAATCACTTTGGCGATTTATACATTAAATGGCTGGTTAAATTACCTACCGGGTTAAACGCCGAACAAAAAGAACTATTCGAAAAACTCTCCAAACTTTAAAAATCATGGAAAATAAGCTTATCCCAGTCGAAGACATATGCGCTTATCATCATGTAGAGATTAATTTTATCCAATCTCTCGAAGATTTTGGTTTAATTCATACCACAGTTAAAAAGAAGGCTGCCTTTTTACCCATGGCCGAATTAACAAAACTGGAGCAGTACCTGCGCCTGGCTCAGGATTTAGAGATTAACCTCGAGGGCATTTATGCGGTATCACACCTGCTTAACCAGTTACAGGATATGCAGGAAGAAATACGATCGCTTAAGAACGAAATTAACTATTACAAGCAACTTAACCAGTAACATTAATCAACCGTTTGTGCAAAAATTTGCATTAAAAGTGCGTACAAAAACACAATCTTTTTAAGATTAGTTTCTTAAATTGGCGGTCTAATTTTATAAAAATGAGCGATTTGTCTTCAAAATTCATCGAAAAAATAAAATCATCCTATGCCCCAGCGGGTTCGTACATTTATTTAGGCGCCGGAATTTTAGACGGACAGGTTTACAGTGAAGCCGAAGTTAACTTATCATTAAAAATGATGAACAGGCACGGTTTAATTGCCGGTGCTACGGGAACAGGTAAAACCCGTACGCTGCAATTACTGGCCGAACAGTTATCAGATGCTGGTGTTCCGGTTTTTATGTTAGATGTAAAAGGCGATTTATCGGGCTTAAACCAGCCAGGTGCTGTTAACCCTAAAATAGAAGAAAGGTCGCAACAGCTTAATAAACCATTTACGCCTACAGGCTTCCCGATCGAAATTTATTCGCTTTCGGGAAAAATGGGTGCACAGATGCGTGCAACCGTACTCGAATTCGGACCTACACTCCTATCAAAAGTGTTAGATTTAAACGATACCCAATCTGGTGTTATGGCCGTTATCTTCAAATATGCCGATGATAACAAAATGCCCATTATCGATTTAAATGACTTAAAGAAACTGGTTTCTTATTTATCAGAAGGTGCAGGCGCTGCAGAAATAAAAAGCAGTTATGGCAGTATCTCTACAGCCACATCGGGCACCATATTAAGGAAAATTGTAGCCATCGAGCAACAAGGACTGGGTGGCATGTTTGGCGAAAAATCTTTTGATATTGAAGATCTTTTTGAACGTGTAGATGGCAAAGGTACTATCAGTTTATTGAATATTGCCGATGTTCAAAACCAACCCGTATTATACTCTACGTTTTTATTGAGTTTACTGGCAGAGCTTTTTAATACCATGCCAGAGGTTGGGGATCTGGACAAACCCAAACTGGTTTTCTTCTTTGATGAAGCACATTTATTGTTTAAAAATTCATCAAAGGCTTTTTTAGAGCAGATTGAAACTATTATCCGGTTAATCCGTTCAAAAGGGATTGGGGTTTTCTTCTGTACACAAGCTCCTACTGATGTGCCTGAAAGTGTTTTAGGCCAACTGGGCAATCGTGTACAGCATGCTTTAAGGGCTTTTACACCAAACGACGTAGATGCTTTAAAAAAGACAGTAAATACCTATCCAAAATCTGATTTTTACGAAATAGACAAAATATTAACCTCCTTAGGTACTGGCCAGGCTTTAGTTACCGTACTGAATGAGAAAGGTATTCCAACCGAAGTTTCGGCTACCATGCTTACCCCTCCAAGGGCAGTAATGGGCCCGCTTACTGCCGCTGACTTTGATCAACTGGTGCACGCCAGTCCGATGTTTACCAAATACAAAGATCCGATCGATCCGGAAAGTGCATACGATATTTTAACAAAACGCATTAACGAGCAAGTTGCCGCCGAAGAACAGGCCAAACAAGAAGTAGAAGCCCAGAAACAAGCCGAAGCAGAAAGCAAACCTAAACCGGGAGAAAAAAGCCTGGTAGAACAGGTAATGGGCGCGACCATCACCCGCCAGATTGGTAAAGAAATTGTGCGCGGTATATTTGGCATGCTTACCGGAAAGAAAACCAGATCAAAATCTGGCGGGGGACTCTTTGGATTCTAAAAAACAAATAATTAACCTTTTAAACGCTCAAATTATTAATTTCGCGATACGAACCGGGAGAATTAAATCACTTAATCTCCTAAAAAGTTCAGCACTAACAAAAATTAACAAGTAATAGATGAAACCCACCCTATTAATATTGGCTGCTGGCATGGCAAGCCGCTACGGAAGCATGAAACAGATTGATGGATTTGGTCCGAATGGCGAAACCATTATCGATTATTCTATTTACGATGCAATTAATGCTGGTTTTGGCAAAATTGTATTCATCATTAAAGAAGAGTTTGTAAATGAGTTTAAAGCTATTTTCGAACCAAAACTTGCCGGCAGAATTGAAACTGATTACGTTTTTCAAAACTTCGATTTAAAACAATTTGGTATTGAAGAAGAAATATACAGAGAAAAACCATGGGGTACGGCACACGCTATCCTATCGGGTAGAAATGCAATTAAAGAGCCATTCTGTGTAATCAATGCAGATGATTTTTATGGTTACGATGCCTTTAAAAAGATGGTAGATTTCTTAACTACCGAAGTTACGGATAGCAATTACTCCATTATCGGTTATCAGGTAGGCAATACACTTTCGGAGTTTGGCGCAGTTTCACGTGGGGTTTGTAAAGTAGATGCAGCCAATAATTTAGAAGAAATTGTTGAGCGTACCAAAGTTTATCCTAAAGATGGAAACATCTTTTACGATGAAGATGGCGAAGAGTTCCCATTAAGTTTTGATACACCTGTATCTATGAATTTCTGGGGCTTTACACCAGCTGTTTTCAAGATTACTGAAGACATGTTCAGAGCGTTTGCTATGGCTAATAAAGATAAACCTAAAGCTGAATTCTTTATTCCGCTAATTGGCGAAAATCTGGTAAAAACCAATACTGCAACCTTTAAAGTAGTTCCTACTTCGAACAAATGGTTCGGCGTAACCTACAAAGAAGATAAACCTTTTGTTCAGGATTGTATTGACCAGTTGGTAAAAGACGGAACCTACCCTGAAAAATTATGGAACTAAATTTAGCCTCCGAAGTTTTAGAAGCTTACGGATACGCTAAAGAGAATATTACGATTACACAAATAGGTACGGGTTTAATTAACCGTACTTATTTGCTTTCGCCTTTTGCTGAAGAAAAAAAATATATACTTCAGAATATCAATACTGTAGTTTTTACTTCACCACAAACCATTGCCAGCAACCTGCGGGCAATAGCCGATTACCTGAGTTTCGCTTATCCCGATTATCTTTTTATTAAACCCGTTGCTACTACCAAAGGTGAAGAAATGGCTTATATCCACCAGGATTACTGGCGGATGCTTCCTTTTGTACCCAACACCATTTCGTTAGATGTTTTAGCTGACCCGAAACAAGCTTACGAAGCGGCAAAACAATTTGGCAAACTGAGCCGGTTACTCGATAATTTTGATGCTACCAGTCTTCAGCCAACGATTTCAGGCTTTCATGACCTAAACTTGCGTTACGAACAATTTACACTGGCCTTAAACCAGGCCAACGACAAGCTAAAAACTCAGGCAGCAGCACAGATTGAAAATGCTTTATCCCACAGATACATTTTAGATTATTACATTTCTTATGCACACCGAAAGGATTTTCCTGATCGCGTAATGCACCATGATACTAAAATAAGTAATGTTTTATTAGATGATGAAAGCTATGAAGGTATTTGTGTAATTGACCTGGACACCATTATGCCCGGAAAATTTATTTCTGATCTGGGCGATATGATGCGTACCTACCTTTGTGCATACTCAGAGAACGAAACCGACTTAACTAAGATTAAAGTGCGTTTGCCTTATTTTGAGGCGATGATAAAAGGCTATTTAGCGGAGATGAAAAGTATTTTAACTGAAACAGAAAAAGAGCTCATCTTATTCTCAGGTAAATACATTATTTACATGCAAGCCTTACGCTTTTTAACCGACTTTTTAAGCGGCGATAAGTACTATCCTACCGATTACCCGGAACAAAACCTCGACCGCACTAAAAACCAGTTTAAACTGCTTTACGAAATAGCCGTAAACGAAAAGGAATTACAGGATATTATTGAGGAAAATTTGGTTTAATCAAAAATACAAATCGCTTTTCGAACTACCAGGGTTAATTATTTGTTTTTAAAAAATAAACAACTGTTTTTTGCTCAAAATCAAGCACACTCTTTTCGGGATCGTTAGTTTTTACTCTTTCGATTCGCTTATTAAGAATATAGCCAGGCTTAATGTATACAGTTCCTTTTCCTTCATAATTATCATTTTTTTTGAAATCAGATTTATTTAATTCGTCTTCAAACAATTCATAGTTTACATCATTAAGAGCATAAACCAATTCTTTTCCTGGAGTAACCTTGATTATATTTTTTTTGAATTTATTATTATAAACATAGGAATTTCCGTTATAAGCTCCTTCGTACTGCCACTTTTGATTTATAGAATTTAAATATTGATTTATTTCTGACGGATTCTTTAATTCTATAAGTTTCTCCAAATCTGAAATGCTAATATCTCTTATTTTTATCTTTAAATATTTAGCTATATCAGTATCGCTTCTGAGAATTTGGAGTATCGTCGGGTATTTACTTGAATATACTATCGGAACCTCCTGATACCTATAATAATTTTCAAATTCTTCGGCAGAAATATCCTGAGCTGTTTGATATACTTTTCCATCCTGAGTTTTATATCTTATAATAACACTTGTAAAATCTGCTTTTCGGGTTTTAAAAGAACTACCATTAACGATTTCTCCTACAGTATACTTACCATTCTTTTCAATTTCCAAACTACTTTCATTTACTGTATTAAAAATTAAAAAACCAGAGAATCCAAAAAAGAAAATTACAATCACAACAATCAAAATACAGCCAAAATTATCTTGCTTTTTATCTTCTGCTTTTACAGCTTTTGGTGGATAAAAATTGAAAAATGTTATAGTAAGCAATATAGTTGATAGAATGCCGCCAACCAGGGTTAAAATTGTAGTATGGGCATGAAAAACATCTAATGGAACTCCTTTATAGAAAAAAGCAATCGATAATAAAGTAAGCGCTAAGAATATATATTTTTTATACATTTTATTGAGATTAATTTAGTCTCACAATAATACATTGTTTAATTAGCAAATCAAATTTTCTATATATAAACAACTATTGACACCCCAGAGCGGGAAGGCAAAAAGCTACGATTGATAGATTGCCTATGATGAGCTATTTAACAAAAAAGCGTTCCTGAACTTAATCAGAAACGCTTTTTATTTTATACTCCCAAGACTCTCGACTCAGGACTGAAGACTCTAAGACTTATTTCTCTTCTTTTACTTCTTCAAAGTCAACGTCAGTAACGTTATCGCCACCTTGAGCCTGACCATCAGCTTGTGGTTGTTCACCACCCTGAGGTTGCTCACCAGCTTTGTACATTTCTTCTGATGCTACGTTCCAGGCAGCTTGCAATTCAGCAGAAGCTGCATCGATATCTGCAAAGTTACGTGAAGAATGTGCTGCTTTTAATTTCTCTAAACCAGCTTCGATAGGTGCTTTTTTATCTGCAGATAATTTATCACCAAACTCTTTTAACTGTTTCTCAGTTGAGAAGATTAAAGCATCAGCTCCATTAATTTTATCTGCTTCTTCTTTTTGCTTAGCATCATCTGCTGCATTAGCTTCAGCTTCTTCTTTCATTTTTTTGATCTCAGCGTCAGTTAAACCTGAAGATGCTTCGATACGGATTTTTTGCTCTTTACCAGTAGCTTTATCTTTTGCACTTACGTGTAAAATACCGTTGGCATCAATATCAAAAGATACTTCTACCTGAGGCACACCACGAGGTGCTGGTGGAATACCATCTAAAATGAAACGGCCAATTGTACGGTTTTGTGTAGCCATTGGGCGCTCACCTTGTAAAATGTGGATTTCTACTGAAGGCTGATTATCAGCTGCAGTTGAGAAAGTTTCCGATTTTTTAGTTGGGATAGTTGTGTTAGACTCAATTAATTTAGTCATTACACCACCCATAGTTTCGATACCTAATGATAAAGGAGTAACGTCTAATAACAATACATCTTTCACATCACCAGTTAATACACCACCTTGAATAGCAGCACCAATTGCTACAACTTCATCAGGGTTAACACCTTTACTTGGCTCTTTACCGAAGAAAGCTTTAACTGCATCCTGAATTGCAGGGATACGTGTTGAACCACCAACTAAGATAATTTCGTCGATATCGCTTGTGCTTAAACCAGCGTTTTTCAAAGCAGATTTACAAGGATCGATAGTACGTTTAATTAAGCTATCAGCCAATTGTTCAAATTTAGCACGAGATAAAGTACGTACTAAGTGTTTCGGGCCACTTGCATCAGCAGTAATGTATGGTAAGTTAATTTCTGTTGAAGTTGTGCTTGATAACTCAATTTTAGCTTTCTCAGCAGCTTCTTTTAAACGTTGTAAAGCCATTGGATCCTTAGCTAAATCCATGCTGTTTTCAGCTTTGAATTCTGCTGTTAACCAATCAATGATAATGTGGTCAAAGTCATCACCACCTAAGTGTGTATCACCGTCAGTAGATTTTACTTCGAAAACGCCATCACCTAGCTCCAATACAGAAACGTCATGTGTACCACCACCGCAGTCAAACACAACAATTTTCATGTCTTTGTGTGCCTTATCCAAGCCGTAAGCTAAAGCAGCTGCAGTTGGCTCGTTAATGATACGTTTTACAGTTAAACCTGCAATTTCACCAGCCTCTTTAGTAGCTTGACGTTGTGCATCGTTAAAGTAAGCAGGTACAGTAATTACCGCTTCAGTAACTTCCTGACCTAAGAAATCTTCAGCAGTTTTTTTCATTTTCTGCAAAATCATTGCAGAAATCTCTTGTGGAGTGTATTTTCTGTCGTCGATTTCAACACGTGGCGTGTTGTTATCGCCTTTTACTACTTTATAAGGTACGCGTCCAGCTTCTTTCGCACTTTCGTCGTAGCTGTTACCCATAAAGCGTTTAATCGAATATATCGTTTTTGTTGGGTTGGTTATAGCCTGACGTTTAGCAGGCTCGCCAACTTTACGCTCACCGTTTTCTGCAAAAGCAACAATAGACGGTGTAGTACGTTTGCCCTCACTGTTTGCGATAACTACAGGCTCATTGCCCTCCATTACGCTCACGCATGAGTTTGTTGTTCCTAAGTCTATTCCAATAATTTTTCCCATTGTATTTTTATTTTCTCTTTTTTAAAGTATTATAATTTCTACTCCTATTAAACAATGCTTGTGCCAATTGGTTTTTGGCAGATAATATGGGCAAAAGACTGATAAAATGTAAAAAATAATCTGATTTAATACTGACAGCATGACAGAAAGAGATGAAAAATGTACGATGGCAGATGGCTAAGAAAGACTAAAGACCAAGGCAGAAAGACTAAAGCATGAAAAAGGCCAAAGCTGAGAGACTAAAGCTAAAAGCATGAGGTGAAGATTAGGATAAATACTTAAAATTATTTGAAAATGAAAGTTCGGATCTCGTCGGGAGCAGCAGCTCCTCTATCCACTTTATCCCGATTTTACATCGGGATGCCCGCTCCTATCAGGTTTAGTTAAAAACAGTTATTGTAAAAAACTCAGGCCTGCCCAGCAAAGCGCATTAAACAAAACAACAAAAACGCTACCAACAATTAGGATTGATCAGGCTAAATACGGTCAATGTTTTATATCTTTAAAATACCGAAACCGGTATAATCACTTAAATCATATAATCTAAAAAATAATGCAGATAGCAGCACAAATCATGATCGGGCTTGTTGCCCTTATCCATATTTATATCCTTTGGCTCGAAATGTTTGCCTGGACAACCAAAGCACCAAAAGTTTTCAAAACCATCCCTAAAGATTTATTTGGTCCAACCAAAACATTGGCCGCAAACCAGGGCCTGTACAATGGCTTTTTAGCGGCAGGTTTAATCTGGTCGCTATGCATAACCGACCACCACTGGCGCCTTTATGTAGCTATATTCTTCTTAACCTGCGTAATTATTGCAGGTATTTATGGTGCAGCAACGGCCAGTAAGAAAATTTTGTATGTGCAATCAATCCCTGCATTAATTGCCGTGATTTTATTGCATTTATAAGTTCCGTTCTATCGGTCGGTGGCAATACCAACCAAAACAACTGGTATCAATCAATTCTTATTCCTACCATCGGTTGGTGTCCACACTACAAGAAAAATAACATGGATACCTCGATTGCCATCATGGTTGATATGAGTATCCACTCTGGTAAAAACAGGCTTTTTGTTTACGATTTTAAGCAAAAAGCAATCACTATTGAAGGATTATGTGCTCATGGTGTAGGCGGAGACAGCACACCAACCAAAGTGGTGTTCAGCAATAAAGAAGGTAGCTATTGCACTTCATCGGGAAAGTACAAGGTTAAAGGCCGTGCCTATAGTAACTGGGGAATTAATGTGCACTATAAAATGTATGGATTAGAAGAAACTAACAGTAAGCATTTAGAAGGATTGTCGTTTTGCATTCCTACAGTCCTGTCCCCAATTATGAAATTTATCCACAAACCTTATTTGGTCAAAGTGCCGGTTGCCCGGTTTTATCTGATGCAACAATGCGAAAAATATACGGGTTGCTCAAAACGAAGAAAAAGCCGGTACTGCTTTGGATTAATGTTTAAAACGCTAGAAAATCAAAGGATTTAGAAACTAATTACGGCCTAAATGGCTACTAATGTTTGAATATATACTCCAATTCGTGCTCATTCTCACCTGATCTATTTGAACATAGGCCTTTGCTATTAATATAACCCTGCAACTTAATTTATCACGTTAATTGATAATTCATATTATTTGGTTATTTTTCGGAAATGAATAATAGGCAGCAAGCTCTATGTAACAGGAGGACACAGTGATTTTTACGCACTAGGCACTAAAAAGCTATGGATGCTCGACCTTGATAGATACGAACGATGAAGGCTGAAATAGCAATTATAATTAACTTTTTAAAACCATTTAAAGTTCTAAAAGCCGCTCCAAATGATGGTAACCAATTCCGAAATATGCCTTGCTTGCTTTAATCTTCTCCAAAACCTCCGCTTTCCGCTCTGCGCTTAGCGCTTTGCCCTTCACTCCTACAACTAGTACATTCTTTGGCGTATGCGCGTCAGAAATAAATTCGAAAACCTTGGTTTTGTAGCCAAAATATTCTAAAATCAAAGCACGTATACCGTCGGTAACCATCTCTGCCTGCCGCTCTAAAAATATTCCGTATTTGGTTAAAAAAGAAACATCATTTTTCACTTTGTGTTGTTCAATTTCCCTGCGTATTTGTTTGTGGCAACAAGGTGCAACCACAATCAGTTCGGCATTGGCTTTAATTCCTTTAAAAATAGCATCATCCGTTGCCGTATCGCAGGCGTGTAGTGCAATCAGCAGGTTTACATCGACTGCCTGGTAATCCTCAATTGTTCCCTGTACAAAATTCAATTTATCGAAAGATGATTTTTCAGCAACCTGATTACATAGCTCAACCATATCCTGGCGGTACTCCACCCCAACCACTTCAGTTTCCAGTTTCAAAACCGAATGCAGATAATCGTAAAGTGCAAAAGTTAAATACCCCTTACCCGAGCCCATATCGGCGACCTTTTTTACGGTTGCTGCCGGCAGTTCTTTTATTAATGAACTTAAAATTTCGATATAGTGGTTAATCTGACGGAATTTATCCTGCGCATTTTTAAATACCTTTCCCTCTGCATCGGTGATTTTTAGTTCCGTTAAATAGGTTTTCGAACCTGCTTTAATCAATCTGGTTTTTTCTTTATCGTGATTGCCGGACGGAGCCTCCTTGCTCGAAGCGTTGTTTTCCCTCATCACTACCTTTCCATTGTTCAGCTCTTCCAGTATCAGGTCTTTATCTGTGGTAAACAAGGTGCCAATTTTAAAGCCATTCTCCAGATAAGCAGTAATTAAACTTAGTGCCTCATCGAGGGTATAATTTTTTACCACATCGCGGGTTTTATAGCGATAAGTAAAAGCCAATTTATCTTCACGTTTAATCACCACCCTGCGGATCAGGATTTGCTTTAAAGCTTCTTCTGCTCCTTTATAGTTACCAAAAGAAACCTTTACAAAAGTTCTGGTTTCAAAACTCTCTTTTAAAGCAGCAATAAATTGTTCGATATAGGCAGATACTGGCATTGATAAAGTTTAAGCTGCAAAGATAATCAAGTTTACGGGCTAAGCCTTATACTTGAAATAATGTAACAATAGAGCGACCATTACAAAAAACAATGAAAGATGTAAGAGGGAATATGGAATGTATTCCTAGTTGAAAAACCGTTGAAGCTACCTTAAACAAATGATTGACATAATACGATTTAGAAACGTTTAAAGCTTCATTATCTATACTGATTCTAAAGAAGGTGATCGCTTTTATTTAAAAAAATTAAACTTTAGATTAGATGTATTAAACATCTAACCATTTTACATGAGTGACTTTCAGATAAAGAAATCGCCTACCGTTTACGATGCCATCATTGTTGGCTCGGGTGCCGGTGGCGGAATGGCTGCATACGTATTGGCACATGCAGGTCAAAAAGTTTTATTGCTCGAAGCTGGCCAAAACTTCGATCCCCGATTAGATTCACACCAGTTAAAATGGCCCTGGGAATCACCGCGCCGAGGCGCTGGTACAGTTCGTCCTTTTGGCGATTTTGATGCTTCTTATGGTGGCTGGGAACTGGAAGGTGAGCCTTATACCCAAAAAAACAAAAGCGAATTTGAATGGTTCCGTTCGCGCATGCTGGGTGGCCGTACCAACCACTGGGGAAGAATTTCGCTGCGCATGGGACCAGAAGATTTTAAACCTAAGGATGGTTTAACCGATAGCTGGCCTATTACCTATGCTGATGTAAAGCCATTTTACGATAAGGTTGACCGCATGATTGGTATTTATGGTACAGTTGAAGGCATTGAAAGTGAACCAGATGGGATTTTCATGAAGCCACCAAAACCGCGTTTAAATGAACTATTCATTAAAAAAGGGGCTGAAAAAGCCGGTGTAAAAGTTATTGCAGGCCGTGGTTCGGTACTTACTGAGGCACTCCCAAACAATAACGACCGCGCACCCTGTTTTTACTGTGGCCAATGTGGCAGAAGCTGTAAAGTTTACGGAGATTTCTCTGCCTCGTCATGTTTGGTAAACCCGGCTGTAAAAACCGGCAACCTGACGGTAATTACCGATGCGATGGTGCGTGAAGTAATTACCGATAAAGACGGTAGCGCTAAAGGTGTTTCGTATGTAAACCGCAAAGACCTGCAAGAATATCAGGTTAATGGCAAGCTGGTTATTTTAGGTGCCAGTGCCTGCGAATCGGCAAGGATTTTATTGAATTCGAAATCAAGCTCCCACCCCAATGGCTTAGCCAATAGCAGTGGTGTAGTAGGTAAATACCTGCACGACTCCACCGGAGCAAGTGTTTCTGGTTTTCTACCGCAATTGATGGATCGGAAACGCTATAACGAAGATGGCGTGGGTAGCGTACACATTTACTCGCCATGGTGGCTGGATAATAAACGCTTAAACTTTCCGCGCGGCTACCACATCGAATACTGGGGTGGCATGGGCATGCCAGCTTATGGATTTGGCGGTGGTGTAGCTGAAATGAATGGTATGATACCAGGCAGGGATGGCAAAATGAAAGAGGCTGGTGGCTATGGTAAATCGTTAAAAGACGATTACCGCCGTTTTTACGGTACCGGCGTGGGTATGGCTGGTAGAGGAACTGCCATCGCGCGCGAAGACAATTATTGCGAAATCGACCCCAATATGGTCGACAAATATGGTATACCGGTATTGCGCTTTAATTACAAATGGGCAAAAGATGAAATCCTCCAGGCTAAGCACATGCAGGAAACTTTCTTAAGCATTATGAAAGAAATGGGCGCAGTAGTAACTTCAGAAATACAGGGTGCCGATACCAATTATGGCTTGCTTAATCCGGGTAAAATTATTCACGAAGTTGGAACCATACGCATGGGCGATGATCCTAAAAAATCGGCATTGAATAAATACTGCCAGGCGCACGACTGCAAAAACCTATTTGTGGTAGATGCTGGCCCGTTTGTACAGCAAGGCGATAAAAATGCCACCTGGACTATCCTGGCACTTTCTATGCGTACCGCCGAATATATTTTAGCTCAAAAGAAAAAACAAAACATTTAAAAGAATTACAACATGAACAGACGTGATTCCATAAAGGCATTGGGCTTAACAGCCATTAGCACTGCAGTAATATTAGAGGCTTGTAAACAACCCGAAAATAAAACCGAAGCGGTTGCAACTGAAGAAACGGCAAAAGAAACCGGCAGGGAGCAATGGGAAATAGATCGCGATAAGAACCTTAAAGCGGAAATCTTTTTTACCAAACATGAAATGGCAACGATTACCGTTTTAGCCGATATCATTATCCCTAAAGACGATGTTTCGGGTAGTGCATCGGATGCCAAAGTGCCTGAATTTATCGAATTTATTGTAAAAGACATTCCGGAACATAAAGTACCTATGCGAGGTGGCTTGAAATGGCTGGATGTTTATTGTTTCAATAAGTTCCAGAAACCATTTGTAGAGGCTTCAGCAGCGCAACAGATTTCAATTGTAGATGAAATTGCTTACCCTAAAAAGGCTAGACCAGAAGTAAGACCGGGCGTAACATTTTTTAACCGGATGAGAGATTTAACTGCATCGGGCTTTTATACAACCGAAATGGGCGTAAAAGATATTGGTTATGTAGGTAACGCGCCAAACCAATGGGCTGGTGTACCAGCCGATGTATTAAAACAATACGGCATGGAAAATGTGAAGGTATAAAGCGAAAACCGTCATCTCGACCGGAGCATTGCGGAGTGGAGAGATCTATCTTGAGACAGATTTCTCGACTACGCTGCACCCGATAGCTATCTGGCCCGCTCGAAATGACGGTATATTATCTTCAACCGAAATAATATGGTTCGTGTAAACACGAACCATGGAATTAGTATAATGCTTCAACTAAAAAAAATAGCTCAGGGTTTAAACCCTGAGCTATTTTTTTGTGCCATCCACCCGATTTGCAATCGCGAAGAACGAGCTGATCGGTTATATCGATCTTGAAAAAACACATTACAAATGTGTAGCTTCATAATCCTCCTTGCAAACGAGGACTATGGCTTAGGATAATATAAAAAGACCGTCATCTCGACTGAAATGCAGTGAAATGGAGAGATCTGTCTCGAGACAAATCTCTCTACTTCGCTGCGCTCGAAATGATTGGAACTTTAAGGGAGTTATTTACATTAACTTCTCTGCTAACAATATCGATTTTTATATAAAAAATTATTACTCCACTATCAGGATCAAACCTTTTCCTTTTTCAACAGGGACCGATTTTCCATCAGTGTAATTTCCTGCCGTTTGAAATTTATCAATTGCCGGAGCAGTTATTTTTGCCTTTGCGGCGTCTAAACCTAACTTAGCCCAATCGATGTTTAAATTAACTTTTACATCACCTTCGGCCCAGCTAGCCAAAGCGATCATGGTTTTGCCTTGCTTTTTATACGCTGTAGCTAAAACTTTCGAATTGTCGGTCTTAACTGGACAGTTTTCGCTCCAGTAACCAAACATTTCAGATCCTTTAATTCCAAAATTGTCCCAGGCTTTCCACAAAGGTTTTGGGTCGCTCTTTTCTGACCAACCTAAACGGCTTGTCATGCCATAAATCATTCCACGCCATGGGTTTCCATCATCTTGCAACATTTCGCCCATTAAACCAAACGGAATGCCACTCACTTCAGTTAAAAAGAAGTCAGGGTTATTTTTTTGGTAATCGAAATATTCGCCAAACCATAAACGGTTCAAATAAGGGAAGTGTTCCATATATAAAATGGCACTGTTATTAAAACCATCGCTTTTGTTGTACTGGTTTGCCGAATGTAGATCGATAATACCCGGATGGTTATTTTGGGTTAATACACGCTTAATCCGCTTCATAGTTACGCGGTCAAAAGCCACATCGTCCAGATAAACGCCATCAATCCCCACATTATTTACCAGCCAGTTCATTCCTTCTACATAGTAATTATGCCAGCGGTTCATTCCACTATTAATTACTGCTGCATCTTTAATCTCGGGTACAAACCAGGCGGCAATGTAATTAGAATCCAAATGCTCTTGCAACCAGCTAAAGCCCCCCCCTTTCCAGGCGAATAAACTTCAGTACCTAGACTCCGCAAAGCAGGCCACTCGTAGGCATGGTTCGATAGCTCGCGAACGGTATTGTAGATCTTAACTTTCAGGCCTTTGCTGTGCGCATCGCTGATATAGTTTTTCATCTTTTTCCATTCAATAAACGGATAGTTGATCCAAGGGTTGATCGGTGTAGCATGGTGAATATTTACCACAGTTGCTCCTGCCGCTTTAATGGCATCTAATTCGCCATATTTATGATAAAAACGGTTATCCCACTGGAAGTCGGTATCGAGCAAGTGAAACGGCGTAATTAGCAGGTTAAAATTATAACAAAGTACATCACCTTTTTTCATGCTTCTTGCGCCAGTAAAGTTATCGGCTAGCATCGAACTGCCTTTAACATTAATCTGAATTCCACCTTTATCTTCATTACCCCAAGATTTAGGCAATAATAATGGCTTCTGCAGGTAAAAATTAGTATTCAACGGACGAACATAGCGTTCATCTCTTAAATTGTAATATAGCCCCGCATTTACATTCCCGATCCATACAGCATCCTGGTTTTTATTGGCTACATCCCATTTCCACCTAACAGTATCCGGTCTAACACCACCTTTTTCGCCCAATCCCATTAAATATTTGGTCGCACCCTTATCAAATGGAATATGAAAATCAACATTGCTGAAATCTACATCTTTTAAAGCGGTAACCTTAATTACGTAATGTACATAACCATCAAACTCCAAAGCACCTTCCAAATCCATTTTTAAATTTTCAGAGGTATTGGTAGCCGTCCATTTGACTGTACCCGCTTCTTTGCTGGTAATCTGGAAATTACTTGCAACAAATTTCTCTTGTGTTTTTGGTGTATTAAAAAAATGAAAGTGAATTGGCTCAGCTAAAATATTGTTGGGCTTATCGGTGTAAGCCGTCATTTCGGCATTAAAGAAAGTCTGGATTTGTTTAGGGAAACCATCGGGGTTGATCTCAAATTTACGGCCCAAAAGCGAAATCACATTTCCCTGAACCGTTAGTGGCGTGTAAGGTGCCACCACAGTATTGGCTTGTGCCAGTGTTGAATTTAACCAGGTTAAACGGGTTTGCTTAGCAGGTGTTCCTACACCGGAATCAGCAAGTACTTCATTTCCTACAGTAATTCTGGCAGCGATTACTTTTGCTTTTCCATTGGCTTTAACTGTAAAGTTGCCCACGTATACACCAGCGGCTGTTGTTTTAGGAATATCAACGGTAACCCACATCGGCTGAACCTTACCTGAAGTCACATTCACCACTTCTACCAGCGGTTTATTATCGTAACTGGTTCCTTTTGTATTTAAACAATTAATAAATTTAGCGGGAATTACTTTTCCGTTGGCTGTTTTTAAATCACCAAAGCTAACTGTTAGATTGTTTAAGTCTTTTAATGCAAATACGCCTAACTGAAAAGCATAATTTTCGCCTTTGCTTGCAGTGCCTGCAAAAGTAGCACTCGTCCCTTTTTGGATCCAACGATAAGGCAAATCGTTTTGCATTTTAATTGGATACAGCCTATCCTCCGGAAATACCACAAAAGCTTCCGCATTGTTTTTCGCTTTAATTGCAGCAGTTTCTTTCGCAGTAGCAATAACTTCCATTGGGTAGAAGCTATTAAAGGCATCAACAGATTGTATTTCCAGTACCGAACTATTCACAGCTGTACGTTTTGCCTGGTTTAGCCAGCTTTGATCTATCTGTTTCGGTTTTAAATAAACACCTTTAGGATAATTGCTTCTGCCTTCATTTTTATAGGCCAAGTAGTAAACGTAGTATTTTCCCGCACCACTAGGTTCAAAATAAATGTCAGCACTTTCGCGGGTTAATTTATCAGTCTCAAAAACAGCTACATTATTACCATCTGCATCCTGAATAATGAGGCCTTTAGCTTCTGGGTGTTCATCTCTCCTGCGCCAGTCTATTTTAGCATGTGCGATTTTACCAGTACCAGAGAATTGTATTACAACCCTGTGGTTGCCTAGCGAATCTGCGTTCCATGAACTATTGCCATTCGTATATTTTAGTGTTTGTGCATGGAGGGAGAACTGCCAAAAAAGGCAGGATAATAGAAATAACCTAAATTTCATCTTTAATTTGTTTGAAGCTAATTTATGCATAGCTGCTTGAAATAAAGTCATGTAATGAAAAAATGAGACAAACGTTTGCTCAATTGACCCGTCATTGGGAGGAGGAACGGCGAAGCAATCTTACAACGATCGCATTAAGATTGCCTGCCTGCCTGCAGCAGGCAGGCTTCGTACCTCGCAATGACGATCAAACGATTAGAAAACAAAAAAGTCCTGCTCTTTCGAACAGGACTTTCCAAATCTTAAGGTGAATAAAATTATTCTCCTTTTGGTTCTTCAGTAGCTGGTGCTTCTTCAGCAGGAGCAGCTTCTGGTGCAGCCTCTTCAGCAACTTCAGCTTTCGCATCAGTAGCTTTTTTAGGAGCAGCAGCTTTGCTTCTACCACGACGAGTAGTTTTCTTCTCTTCTTTAGCTTCTACATCTTTACCGTAAACTTCGTTATAATCTACCAATTCAATTAAAGCCATTTCAGCGTTATCACCTAAACGGTTGTTTAATTTAATGATACGAGTGTAACCACCTGGACGGTTTGCAACTTTCTCAGCCACTTCGCGGAACAAAATAGTGATTACTTCTTTATCTTGTAGGTAAGAGAAAACTGTACGACGTGAGTGAGTTGTGTCATTTTTCGCTTTAGTGATTAATGGCTCAACATAAGTACGTAAAGCTTTAGCTTTAGCTAAAGTTGTAGTAATTCTTTTTGCTTTAATAAGTGAAGTAGCCATGTTAGCTAACATCGCTTTTCTGTGGCTGTCGGTTCTGCCTAAGTGATTAACTTTTTTACCGTGTCTCATTGTTTTTTGATTAAGTGTATACCGTCTCTGTCTCAGAGGGAATTATACACTGTTAAAAAATATTTAATTCTCAAATTTCAATATCCAATTTTCAAACTGAAAACTGTTAACTGAAAATTGAATTATTCTTCGTCTAATTTAAATTTAGACAGGTTCATACCAAATGATAAACCTTTTGATTTTACAAGTTCTTGAATCTCTGTTAAAGATTTTTTACCGAAGTTTCTGAATTTTAACATATCAGCAACATCGTAAGAAACTAAATCAGCTAAAGTACGGATATCAGCAGCTTTTAAGCAGTTTAATGCTCTAACTGAAAGATCCATATCCACTAATTCAGTTTTAAGGATTTTACGCATGTGTAAAATTTCCTCGTCAACCTCTTTAGTTTCTTCTTTAGCCTGAGATTCTAATACCAAATTCTCATCAGAGAATAACATAAAGTGTTGGATAAGGATCTTAGCCGCTTCTTTCAATGCTTCTTCTGGATGAATTGAACCGTCAGTAGAGATATCCAATACTAATTTCTCATAATCCGTTTTTTGCTCAACACGAAAGTTTTCGATCGTGTATTTTACATTTTTCATCGGAGTATAAATCGAATCGATCGCAATAACACCTACAACAGCATCAGCAACTTTATTTTCTTCAGCAGGTACATAACCACGTCCTTTATTGATGGTTAATTCCACTTCCAAAGTAACAGATTTATCCATGTTGCAGATTACGTGCTCAGGGTTTAAAACTGTAAAGTTGTTAGAGAATTTAGTGATATCACCAGCTTTAAACTGATCTTGACCATTAACGATGATGAAAACTTTTTCAGAATCACCTGAATCGCCTGTTTTCTTAAAACGAACTTGTTTTAAGTTTAGGATAATATCAGTTAAATCTTCTACAACACCTTTCATGGTAGAAAACTCGTGAGAAACGCCTGAAAAACGAATAGTAGTAATAGCATAGCCTTCTAATGAAGAAAGTAAAATTCTTCTTAAGGCATTACCAATTGTTACACCGAAACCGGGCTCTAAAGGACGAAATTCAAATGTGCCATCGAAATCAGTTGATTTCTGCATGATCACTTTGTCAGGTTTCTGAAATGCTAAAATTGCCATTTATAATTTTTTAAATTCGTTATTGAATATATAGTAACAAGAAAAAAGTTAATTACCCTTTTGAGGTAATTAACTATCTTATTTATTACTTTGAGTACAACTCGATGATTAAGTTTTCCTTGATGTTTTCAGGAATCTCATCACGTTGAGGGTAAGTTAAGAATTTACCGGTTAATTCACCAGCATTCCACTCTAACCATGCGAACTTGTTGATTGTTCTGCCTGCAACTGAGTTACTAATTGATTCTAATGATTTAGATTTTTCACGAACAGCAACCACATCACCAGCTTTTAACTGATATGAAGGGATATTTACAACTTCACCATTCACGGTTACGTGTTTATGGCTAACTAACTGGCGTGCACCAGAACGGGTTGTTGAAATACCTAAACGGTATACTGTGTTATCTAAACGTGCTTCTAATAACTGAAGTAAGTTATCACCGGTAATACCAGCGCGTGAAGAAGCTTTTTTAAACAAGTTACTGAATTGCTTTTCTAATACACCATAAGTATATTTTACTTTTTGTTTCTCCATTAACTGGATTGCATACTCAGATTGTTTTCCTCTTCTTTTTGAAACGCCGTGTTGGCCAGGAGGATAATTTTTTCTGTCTAACACCTTATCAGGACCGAAGATTGGTTCTCTGAATTTACGGGCGATCTTTGATTTTGGGCCTGTATATCTTGCCATTTTTTTTCTGTTTTTAAAGTATCATCCAACCTGTAGCTGGAGATTCTTAGCTTTAAAATTAATTAAACTCTTCTCTTTTTAGGAGGACGACATCCGTTGTGAGGAAGTGGAGTAATATCTTTGATAGATGTTACTTCGATACCTGCTACTTGTAAAGTTCTGATTGCAGATTCACGACCTGAACCCGGACCTTTTACAAATACTTCAACTTTACGTAAACCTAAGTCAAACGCAACTTTACCGCAATCTGAAGCTGCTTGACCAGCTGCATAAGGCGTGTTCTTTTTAGAACCTTTAAAGCCCATTTTACCAGCAGAAGACCATGAGATAGTCTGTCCGTTGTTGTTTGTTAAGGTAACGATGATGTTGTTGAAGGTAGCATTGATATGCGCCTGACCAACAGGCTCAATTACAACGATACGTTTTTTTGTTACTTTTTTACTTTTAGCCATTTTATCTTTTAGATTTTAGATATGAGACTTGAGATAGAAAACTTTCCCTACCCCGATACTCAGTATCCTACTTTTTCTCTTTTATTCCAGATTTGAGCAGATTTTAAAGACATGGTTCTCACATCTAAAATCTCACATCTCATATCTATCTATTACTTAGTAGCTTTTTTCTTGTTAGCAACTGTTTTTCTCTTACCCTTACGAGTACGTGAGTTATTTTTAGTACGCTGACCACGAGAAGGTAAACCTTTTCTGTGACGTAAACCACGGTAACAACCGATATCCATTAAACGTTTGATGTTTAACTGAACCTCTGAGCGTAAAGCACCTTCTACTTTAATCTCATCGTTAATCATTGTACGGATTGCTGATAACTCATCATCAGACCAGTCTTGTACTTTTTTGTTTAGATCGATACCTGCAGTAGTTAAAATACGCTGTGCAGTTGTTCTACCGATACCATAGATATAGGTTAAACCAATCTCTCCTCTTTTGTTTCTTGGTAAATCAATACCTGAAATCCTTGCCATATTTATTGATGTTTTGAAGTAATCCCGAACGGCGGGCCACCGTTGTACGGTTAATTACAATATTTTTTAATTACCCTTGACGTTGCTTGTATTTCGGATTTTTCTTGTTGATAACGTAAAGTTTTCCTTTACGGCGAATAATCTTACAATCAGCGCTACGTTTTTTAATTGATGATCTAACTTTCATTTTATTTGTATCTATAAGTGATGCGGCCTTTTGTTAAATCATACGGCGACATCTCTAGTTTTACTTTATCACCAGGAAGAATTTTGATGTAGTGCATCCGCATCTTTCCTGAAATGTGCGCAATAATCTCATGTCCGTTTTCGAGTTCAACTCTGAACATCGCATTAGACAATGCTTCTCTTATTACTCCGTCTTGTTCAATTGAGGCTTGTTTAGCCATATTTTATTGATTGTTACTTAATTAGCTGCTTCTAAACAGGGTTGCAAAATTAAATAAAAAATTTTAATTATTTATTTTTTTTGTTGTAAAACTTCTTCTATAATAGAAAACGTTGATAAAACATCTGCTTTGCCCTTTTTTATGGCCACTGTGTGTTCAAAATGTGCCGATGGCTTATTGTCTTTACTCGTTACTGTCCATCCATCTTTATGGAATTTAACACCGGCTACGCCTGCGTTAATCATTGGCTCAATTGCAATCACCATTCCTTCTTCAAGTTTTGGTCCTGCGCCACGCTTTCCATAATTAGGAACTTCTGGTTTCTCATGAAGTTTTACGCCAACACCATGTCCGACCAGTTCTCTTACTACCCCGAATCCATTAGTTTCTGCATGTTGCTGAACTGCAAAACCGACATCACCGATCCGCATGCCAACCACTGCTTTTTCAATGCCTAATTCCAGGCAACGCTTAGTAACTTCAACCAGTTTTTGTTTTTCAGCATCTATCTCTCCTATTGAGAAAGTATAAGCCGAATCGCCAAAATAATTGTCTTTAATTACGCCGCAATCAACCGAAATTAAATCCCCCTCTTGTATAGTATATGTGCTTGGAAAACCATGAACAACTTGTTCATTTGGCGAAATACATAACGAATAAGGGAAACCATTGTAGTTTAAAAATGCCGGGATTGCTCCGTGATCACCTATAAACTCGTAAGCTAACTTATCTAACTGAATAGTAGTCATGCCTGCTTTTATCACCTTGGCCACTTCGGCTAAGGTTTTAGAAACAAGCATGGAACTTTCTCTTATTAACTCGATCTCTTCAAGAGACTTGTAATAAATTTTAGACATCCTTTACACTACAACGCAGCGTTGCTACTTGCAGCAGGTACTCCTGTTCTGCCTGTAACTCTACCGGTTTTCATTAAACCATCGTAATGACGCATCAATAAATAACTTTCGATCTGTTGTAGAGTATCCAAAACAACACCAACCAAAATCAATAAAGATGTACCCCCAAAGAAGTGGGCAAACTCTTGTTTAATACCAAACTTAACTGCAATAGAAGGCAGGATAGCAATGATCGCTAAAAATACTGCACCAGGGAAAGTGATTTTAGAAATCACATCATCAATAAAAGTTGATGTTGCAAAACCTGGCTTTACACCAGGAATAAAACCACCGTTTTTCTTCATATCATCGCTCATTTGAGTTGGATTAACTGTAATGGCTGTATAGAAGAAAGTAAATGCAATAATTAAAAATGCGAATGTTAAGCTATAAGCCAACGATGTTGTGTTGCTAAACTGAATTAACCATGAGCCTTGTAACGAAGGAACAAACTGCATAATAGCACCTGGAATGAACATTAACGCCTGAGCAAAAATGATTGGCATAACACCGGCAGCATTAACCTTTAAAGGGATGTACTGACGAACACCACCAAACTGGCGGTTACCAACAATTTTCTTAGCGTATTGTACAGGCACTTTACGTACACCCTGAACAATTAAAATGGTAAACATTACAACTGCAAATAAGGCAACGATTTCCAAAACTAATGCTACCGGACCTCCACCCTCACTTGACGAACCCACACGTGCACTAAACTCTTGAGAAATTGCAACAGGTAAACGGGCAATAATACCAACCATAATGATTAGTGATGTACCGTTACCAATTCCTTTATCCGTAATTTTTTCACCTAACCACATTACAAATAAGGTACCTGCCGTTAATACAAACGTAGATAACACTAAAAATAAAGTGTTTGGTAATAAAATAGCTTCTGCCGGAACCTGCGTTTTAACATAACCAACAGACTGAACGATTGTGATCGCTACCGTTAGGTAACGGGTAATCTGGTTCATTTTTTTTCTACCACTTTCGCCTTCTTTCTGCATTTTTTGGAAAGAAGGAACAGCAATACCCAATAGTTGCACCACAATCGATGCAGAGATATAAGGCATTACCCCCAACGCCAAAATAGACACACGAGAGAACGAACCTCCGGCAAACATATCAAGTAAGCCTAAAAGTCCCGATTTTTCGTTATTGCCTAAAGCAGTTGCATCTACACCTGGTAAAACCACGTGAGAAACGAAACGGTATACCAAAAGAATTAAGAGCGTAAACAATATACGCTCTTTTAATTCCTGAATTTTCCAGATATTACTTAAAGTAGTAAATAGCTTCTTCATTTAATAATTACAATTTTACAATAGAACCACCTGCAGCTTCAATAGCTTTTTGTGCGGTTGCAGAAAACGCATGTGCTGTAACTTCTAATTTTGCTTTCACTTCACCACGACCTAAAATTTTAACCAAGTCGTTTTTTGAAGCTAAACCATGCGCCTGGAGAGCGGCGAAATCGATAGTTGTTAAGCTGAATTTTTCAGCTAAGTTTTGTAATACGTCTAAGTTTACACCAACGTATTCAGTACGGTTGATTGGTTTGAAACCAACTTTAGGCACACGACGTTGTAAAGGCATTTGACCACCTTCGAAACCGATTTTGGTTGAGTGACCTGAACGAGAACCCGCACCTTTGTGACCACGAGTTGAAGTACCACCACGACCAGAACCTGTACCACGACCAATTCTTTTGCTGTTTTTTGTAGAACCTTTTGCAGGTTTTAAATTACTTAAATTCATTTTTTTGAATTTGTGTTGCCCTTCGCTTTCACTAAACAGGTACAACGATTAAACATATATAAAGGTAATACAGGTTTTACCCCATATTACCTTTAACTTTTTTATTAGATTGCTTCGATAGCTACCAGGTGGTTCACTTTGCGAACCATACCGATAATTTGCGGTGTAGCTTCAACCTCAACACTTTGGTTCATTTTAGATAAACCCAAAGCCTGAACGGTTCTTTTTTGGCGCTCGCTTCTGTCGATAACGCTTTTTACTTGTGTTATTTTGATCTTAGCCATGATATTATCCGTTAAATACTTTGTTTAAATCAATACCACGGGTTTGAGCTACTGTATAAGCATCGCGCATTTTAGTTAACGCATCAACAGTTGCTTTTACCACGTTGTGTGGGTTAGATGATCCTTTAGATTTTGCCAATACGTTATGTACACCAGCACTCTCTAATACAGCACGCATCGCTCCACCAGCAATTACTCCAGTACCTACTGCAGCTGGTTTGATTAATACAAAGCCACCTGAGAATTTACCGATTTGCTCGTGAGGAACAGTACCGTTTAAAATTGGAACTTTTACCAAGTTCTTTTTAGCATCATCCACACCTTTTGCAATTGCTTCAGTTACCTCTTTCGCTTTACCTAAACCGAAACCAACAACACCGTTCTCATCACCTACAACAACAATTGCTGAGAAGCTGAAAGTACGGCCACCTTTGGTTACTTTGGCAACACGTTGTATACTAACCAAACGATCCTTTAATTCGATATCGGTGGTTTTTACTCTTTTTATATTAATAGTTGACATCTTACTTTTTCTTCAGATTAAAATACTAAACCAGCTTCGCGGGCACCCTCTGCCAACGATTTTACACGACCGTGGTATAAATAGCCGTTTCTATCGAAAACAACTTGTTTAACACCAGCTGCAATTGCTTTTTCGGCAACTAATTTACCTACTGCTACTGATTGGTCGCTTTTGCTTCCAGTACCTGCAAAATCCTTTGATAATGATGATGCTGAAACTATTGTTTTACCGGTTACATCGTTAATTACCTGCGCATAAATCCCTTTATTGCTTCTATATACAGATAACCTTGGACGCTCTTCCGAACCGGTAAGTCTTTTTCTGATCCCTTTTTTAATACGATCTCTTCTTGATAATTTTTTACCTGCCATGATTACTATTTTTTAGATGCTGATTTACCTGCTTTTCTTCTTAACACTTCACCTACAAACTTGATACCTTTACCTTTGTATGGCTCTGGTGCACGTAACGAACGGATTTTCGCTGCTACCTGACCAATCAACTGTTTGTCGATACTCTCTAAAATGATTTTAGGAGTCTGACCTTTTTCTGATTGAGTAGTAACGGTAATTTCCGCTGGTAACTGGAATACATAGTGGTGAGAATAACCTAAAACTAGATCTAATGTATTGCCTGCGTTTGTAGCACGGTAACCAACACCCACTAATTCCTGAGTTAATTTATAACCTTCTGTAACACCAACAACCATGTTGTTAAGCAATGAGCGATATAAACCGTGTAATGCTTTGTGTTTCTTTTGATCTGATGGACGTTGAACTGATAAAATTCCATCTTCTTGACTTACAGTGATATCTGAATCTACTGCTTGCGTTAATTCACCTTTAGGGCCTTTTACCGTTACAACGTTATCGTTAGATACTGTAATGGTAACACCTGCAGGTACTGTAATTGGGGCTTTTCCTATTCTTGACATTGTGCTGTTCTCCTAATATTAATAAACGTGACACAATACCTCACCACCAATGTTTAATTTGGCTGCTTCTTTATCAGTCATTACACCTTTAGAAGTAGATAAGATTGCGATACCTAAACCGTTTAATACTCTTGGCATATTTTCAACACCAGCGTAGTTTCTCAAACCTGGTTTACTTACTCGCACTAATGTACGAATAGCAGGAACTTTAGTGATCGGATTGTATTTCAAAGCGATTTTAATCGTGCCTTGAACTGTAGTATCTTCAAACTTATAGTTCGCGATGTAACCTTTATCAAAAAGTACTTTAGTGATTTCCTTTTTAAGGTTTGATGCAGGAATTTCTACAACTCTGTGGTTGGCCTTAATGGCATTCCTTACTCTTGTTAAATAATCTGCTATTGGATCTGTATTCATTATTTATTGTTTTTGATAGTGGTTTCCTTCTGCTACCCAGCTGTGGGACCTGCTATCGGTTAAAATTCTTTTTTTAGTATAAACACATATAAGTATCAAGTATCGAGACACAGATTGGCCTTGATACTTGATACTGCAGTATTTTAATACTTTATATTACCAAGATGCTTTTTTAACACCTGGTATTTTACCGTCTAGTGCCATTTCGCGGAATGTTACCCTTGAAATACCAAAGGTACGCATATATCCACGAGGACGACCAGTTAATTTACAACGGTTGTGTAAACGTACTGGAGATGAGTTCTTTGGTAATTTATCCAAACCCTCGAAATCTCCTGCAGCTTTTAATGCTGCACGTTTTTCAGCGTATCTAGCTACCAATTTTTGGCGCTTAACTTCGCGTGCTTTTACACCTTCTTTTGCCATTATTCTGCTGTTTTTTGATTTTTAAATGGTAATCCGAATTGTTTCAATAACTCAAGCGCCTCAACATCAGATTTTGCCGAAGTTACGAAAGTTATATCCATCCCTAAAATTTTATTGATTTTATCTATATTAATCTCAGGAAAGATGATTTGCTCAGTAACACCTAATGTATAGTTACCTTTTCCATCGAAACCTTTATCGTTAATACCTTTGAAATCACGGATACGTGGCAAAGCTACAGAGATCAAACGATCAAGGAACTCATACATGTTGTTATCACGTAATGTTACGCGTACACCAACAGGCATACCTTTACGTAATTTAAAGTTAGAGATATCCTTTTTAGATTGTGCCGGAACCGCTTGCTGACCAGTAATGGTAGTCAACTCAACGATTGTGGTATCCATAATCTTTTTATCTGTAACAGAAAAACGACCAACACCCTGATTGATACAGATTTTTTCCAATTTAGGAACCTGCATTACAGTTTTGTACTGAAATTTTTCTTTTAATGCACTTACAACTTCTTCTTTGTATTTGCTTTTTAATCTTGGTGTAGTAGCCATTATTTAATCTCCTCTCCTGATATTTTAGCAACTCTAACGATTTTGCCATCTGCGTTAAGTTTACGACCTACGCGTGTAGCTTTACCAGATTTTGGATCAACCAACATCAAGTTAGAAATGTGAAGAGCAGCTTCTTTTTTAATAATACCACCGTTAGGATTTGCAGCATTTGGTTTAGTATGTTTAGATACTAAGTTAATACCTTCTACAATGGCTCTGTTTTTATCTGTTTGTACTGAAAGTACTTTTCCTTGTTGACCTTTTGAATCGCCAGCAATTACTTTAACTAAATCTCCAGTGCGGATTTTAAGTTTTGGTGTATTTACTTTGTTTCCCATTTTATAATACCTCCGGTGCTAATGATACGATTTTCATGAATTGTTTTTCACGTAGTTCTCTCGCAACCGGGCCAAAGATACGTGTACCTCTTGGCTCATCCTGTGCGTTCAATAATACAGCTGCATTATCGTCAAAACGGATATAAGAACCATCTTTACGACGGATTTCTTTTTTAGTTCTTACAACAACTGCTTTAGAAACTGTACCTTTTTTAATATTACCCGAAGGTATAGCGCTTTTTACGGTAACAACTACTTTATCACCAATTGAAGCATAACGTTTGCCGGTTCCACCTAGCACGCGAATTACCAATACTTCTTTTGCGCCGCTGTTATCAGCAACGTTTAATCTTGATTCCTGTTGTACCATCTTATTTAGCTCTTTCTAAAATTTGTACCAATCTCCAGTTCTTGTTTTTACTCAAAGGACGAGTTTCCATAATCAATACTGTATCGCCGATACCGCATTCGTTTTTCTCGTCGTGAGCCATAAATTTGGTAGTTTTCTTCACGAACTTACCATAAATCGGGTGTTTTACTTTACGTTCCACGCTCACTACAACAGATTTATCCATCTTGTTGCTTACCACTAACCCGGTTCTTGTTTTTCTTAATTGTCTTTCCATGTCGACTCTCGAATTATTTAGTTTCAGTAGCTGACTCAGTGTTTTTCACTTTAGTCAACTCAGTGTTTAAACGGGCTATGTCTTTCCTTACTTTTGCAATGCGCGAAGGATTTTCGATAGCTGAAATAGTGTGAGCGAACTTCAATTTTGATAAGTTCTCTTTTTCTTCCGCAATCTTAGCTACTAATTCTTCTTTTGAAAGCCCTGTGATTTCTGAATTTTTCATTTTTCTTTTTCTTTTACGTTGAGTGTAGCGGTTATAATAAACAAGTATTTACAACATTCACCTCAACACTTTACTATGCTTCTACGTAATCTCTACGTACTACGAATTTGGTTTGGATTGGTAATTTCTGAGCTGCTAAACGCAATGCTTCTTTAGCAATTTCTAAAGGCACACCTTCAGCTTCGAAAATTACACGTCCAGGTCTTACAACTGCTACCCAATACTCAGGAGCACCTTTACCTTTACCCATACGTACCTCAGCAGGTTTTTTAGTTACCGGTTTGTCAGGGAAAATTCTGATCCATACTTGACCTTCACGTTTCATGAAACGTGTTACGGCAATACGGGCAGCCTCTATCTGGCGACTTGTGATCCAAGTTGCTTCTAAAGATTTGATACCGAAAGATCCGAATGCTAATTCAGCTCCACGAGAAGCTAAACCCTTCATTCTGCCTTTTTGCATCTTCCTGAACTTCGTTCTTTTTGGCTGTAACATTTTATTTTGTTCTAATCGTTAAACGATGTTAATAAATCAATTATTTACGAGGGCCTCTGTTAGCGCCTGCGCCACCACCTCTGTTTGCACCACCTTGGCCTGGACCACGACCACCGCCTTGGTTTCCACCACGTCTGTCGTTACCGCCACGGTTATCTCTTCCACCACCTCTGTTATCTCTTCCACCGAATGCTGGTTTCTCTGACTGGCCTTTTGGACCGTTGTTTGTCGAACCGATGTTTGGAGACAAATCACGTTTTCCATAAACCTCACCTTTACAAATCCATACTTTAATACCGATTTTACCATAAGTGG
Source organism: Pedobacter sp. HDW13 (assembly GCF_011303555.1). Lineage (NCBI taxonomy): Bacteria > Pseudomonadati > Bacteroidota > Sphingobacteriia > Sphingobacteriales > Sphingobacteriaceae > Pedobacter > Pedobacter sp. HDW13. Next base: position 1,366,238 of record NZ_CP049868.1, read on the forward strand.
TTAAAGCTTCAGCTAAAGCATAGTCGATATCAGCACGGAATGTATGCAAAGGCACTCTTCCTTCTTTGTACTGCTCAGTACGTGCCATCTCAGCACCACCTAAACGACCAGAAGTCATGATTTTGATACCTTCAGCACCCATACGCATGGTTGATGCGATAGAAGATTTCATTGCTCTACGGAATGAGATCCTTGCTTCTAATTGTTTTGCAACACCTTCTGCAACTAATTGTGCATCAAGTTCAGGGCGTTTAATTTCAAAGATGTTAATCTGAATTTCCTTTTTAGTTAATTTCTTTAACTCTTCTTTGATTTTATCAACCTCAGCACCTGCTTTACCGATTACGATACCCGGACGAGCTGTGTGGATAGTTACAGTGATACGTTTTAACGTACGCTCGATAACTACTTTTGCAACACCGCCTTTTGCGATACGGGCAGAAAGGTATTTTCTTATTTTCTCATCTTCAACTAATTTATCGGAGTAGTTGTTGCCACCGAACCAGTTAGAATCCCATCCTTTGATAATTCCTAACCTGGCACCTATTGGATTTGCTTTTTGTCCCATTTCCTAATTAGTTTTGAGTTTCTGTATTTTTACTATCTACAATCAGCGTTACGTGGTTAGAACGTTTGCGAATTCTATATCCACGGCCTTGAGGAGCTGGACGTAAGCGTTTTAACTGACGGCCACCATCAACCATAACTGTTTTTACAAAAAGTTGGTTTTCTTCAGGGCGGGCACCTTCATTTTTAGCTTCCCAGTTTTTAATAGCAGATAATAATAATTTCTCAACTCTTATTGCTGCTTCTTTGTTGGTAAACTTTAAAATGCTTAATGCTTTCTCTACACGTTCACCTCTGATAAGATCTACAACCAAACGCATCTTACGCGGTGAGGTTGGACAATTGTTTAATTTTGCTATTGCTTCCATTGTCTAATTATTTTTTCTTTTCAGCGTGTCCTCTGAATGTTCTGGTTGGAGCAAATTCTCCCAACTTGTGACCAACCATGTTTTCTGTTACGTACACAGGAATAAATTTATTACCGTTGTGTACTGCAAATGTATGATTAACGAAATCTGGTGAAATCATTGATCTACGAGACCAAGTTTTGATTACAGACTTTTTGCCTGAATCATTCATAGAGTTTACTTTTTTCTCTACGTTATGGTCAATATAAGGTCCTTTTTTTATCGAACGAGCCATTATTTCTTCCTTCTCTCTATGATGTAACGATTAGAATATTTTTTAAGTTCTCTGGTTTTGTAGCCTTTAGCTAAAACGCCATTTCTTGAACGTGGGTGACCACCTGATGATCTACCTTCACCACCACCCATTGGGTGATCAACAGGGTTCATCGCTACCGGTCTAGTTCTCGGACGACGGCCCAACCAACGTTTACGACCAGCTTTACCTAATACTTCGTTTGCGTGATCTGAGTTAGATACAGCACCGATAGTAGCAAGACAAGTAGTCAGGATTAAACGGGTTTCGCCTGAAGGCATTTTCAAAGTAGCATATTTACCATCGCGGGCAGCTAATTGTGCGTAAGCACCTGCACTACGAGCCAATTGTGCTCCTTTTCCAGGGTGAATCTCCACGTTGTGGATGATAGAACCTAATGGAATGTTCGATAATTTTAAAGTGTTACCTACTTCTGGAGCTGCAGTATCGCCCGATAATAATACCGAACCAACTTGCAATCCTTCAGGAGCAATGATATAACGCTTCTCGCCATCAGCATAGTGTAATAATGCGATGCGGGCAGTACGGTTTGGATCGTATTCTACAGTAGCAACTGTAGCAGGAATATCGAATTTATCGCGTTTGAAATCGATAATACGATAAGATTTTTTGTGACCACCACCCATGTAGCGCATGGTCATCTTTCCTGTATTGTTACGTCCACCAGACTTTTTTGATGATGCAACCAATGATTTTTCGGGCTTGGTTGCTGTAATCTCCGTAAAGCTAGCACCAACTCTGAAGCGGGTACCTGGAGTAACTGGTTTAAATTTTCTTAAGCCCATAGTTATAATGAATTATTAAATTAAAGGGTTGCGTAATAATCTATTGTTTCGCCGTCTTTCAACGTTACGATTGCTTTTTTGTATTTCGGGCTACGACCTGATACAAAACCTGCTTTAGTGTAACGAGATTTAGCTTTTCCATCAACAACCATAGTGTTAACTGCAACGATGGTTACACCGTACAATTTCTCAATAGCTGCTTTGATCTGGATTTTGTTAGCCTTGTGGTTAACGCTAAAAGTGAAACGGTTAGATTTCTCAGTTAAAGCTGAAGCTTTTTCGGTTAATATTGGTTTTTTTAAAATTTCCATATTACTTGGCAAATGCCTCCTCCAAAGTTTTAACAGAATCAGCAGTTAACACAAGTACACCAGCGTTTAATACATCATAAGTATTCAAATCTGCTGCAGAGATTACTTTAGTTTTCTGAACGTTTCTGCTTGATAAATAGATATTATTATTTTGTGCAGGTAAAACCAACAAAGTTTTTTGAGTATCTACTTTTAAAGCAGCCAATAAACTTGTAAAGTTTTTAGTTTTAATTGTATCGAAGCTGAAATCTTCTAAAACTACCACGTTGTTATCTTTTGCTTTATAAGCTAAAGCTGATTTACGTGCTAATGATTTTAATTTCTTGTTCAATTTAAAACTGTAATCACGTGGCTGAGGACCGAAAACACGACCACCACCGTTAAATAACGGAGATTTAATGCTACCAGCACGGGCACCACCTGTACCTTTTTGTTTGTATAGTTTACGGGTCGAACCAGCAATCTCGTTACGTTGTTTAGATTTGTGAGTACCCTGACGTTGGTTAGCCAAATACTGTTTTACATCTAAATAAATCGCGTGGTCGTTAGGCTCGATACCAAATACCGATTCAGGAAGTTGCACCTTGGCACCTGTTTCTTTACCTGAAATGTTTAATACTTTAACTTCCATCTGATTATTTGTCTAAGATTACGTAAGAACCTTTAGCTCCTGGAATGGAACCACTAACTACTAATAAGTTTTGCTCAGCGTAAACTTTCAAAACCTGTAAGTTTTGAATTTTCACTCTGTCTCCACCTGTTCTTCCTGCCATGCGCATTCCTTTGAATACACGTGAAGGGAATGATGATGCTCCCAATGAACCTGGGGCACGTAAACGGTTATGCTGACCGTGAGTCTGCATACCAACACCGGCAAATCCGTGGCGTTTTACAACACCCTGAAAACCTTTACCTTTTGAGGTACCTACAACATCAACAAAATCGCCTTCTGCGAATGCATCTACAGTTACAACATCACCTAAGTTAAGTGCAGTTGTAAATGAGTTGAATTCTACCAGCTTGCGTTTCGGAGTTGTGTTTGCTTTCGCGAAATGGCCTTTCAATGGTTGAGTTGTGTTTTTCTCTTTTTTCTCATCGTAACCCAGTTGGATTGACGAGTAACCATCTACTTCTTCGGTTTTTACCTGTGTAACTACACAAGGTCCAGCCTCGATTACCGTACAAGGAATGTTTCTTCCTTCGGCATCAAAGATACTGGTCATTCCTACTTTTTTTCCAATAATTCCTGACATTTTATCTTTTAATTTTAACACCCATCGAAGCAGTAGGGCTTCGTTCAAGGTGGTTGTACATCCCCGAAAGGGACGGCAAAGATAGACAAGAATTATTAATTTTCAAATAGTTAGCGAAATATTTTTTCAAATAAATTGCTGATATGATGCGATTTAACTTTAAAAGTAGTGTTAATGAGCTAAACCACCATTTAAACTGATAGTTATAATCGCTAAAATGATAAATCCGATAAGCACATATAGGTAATCGCGCTCTATTAAAAAGCTAAAAATGGCGAACACAATCCGGGCTATCGGCGTGAATATCAGCATCAATATGCCAAATTGCACTACTGCATCGCCCTGAAAAGTAAGTACACCTTTGAATATGGCTGCTATCGACGAAAATTTAGCCAGCTCGGGTTTAAAAACTTTATAGTCGGTAATTACACCTTTGTTATGGCTCAGGAAAATTACCCCGCCTATTAGCACAATACCCATCGAAATAATTACGCCTGCACGCAAAAGTGTACCCAGTATTAGCTGAATATCTTTATCTTTTATGTTTTCCTTATTGGCTGTGTTCATTACAATCCGCTTATTCCTTTATAAATCATTTGCATAGCCAGAAATGCAACCACCACCGCAAACACAATTTTAAGCTTATCGGTTTTGGTTTTCAATAAAACTTTCGAACCCACCGTAGCACCGGTTAAAACGCCAATACAAACCGGCATGGCGATACCTGGATCGATTTGACCACGATGTAGGTAAACCACCGCACTGGCCGCTGCAGTAACGCCCATCATAAAATTACTGGTAGTGGTCGATACTTTAAAAGGCAAACGCATAATGTTATCCATCGCAATTACTTTTAAAGCTCCGCTTCCAATACCCAGCAAACCAGATAAGGTTCCGGCAAAAAGCATCATAAAGAAACCGCCGGGTATGTGCTTTACCGCATAGGCATGCTCTGTTCCCCTGTCGGGATAAGATCCGTTCAATTTAAAAAACCTGGCCCATTTATCGGTATCATCTAAAGTAGTATGGTCTACTTTCTTCTTCAAAGTCATGATGGCCGAAAAGATAAGGATACAGCCAAATAGAATGGCAATGTAGTTGGCATTTAGGTAAACGGCTACAATTGCGCCACAAATGGCACCAATGGTAGTGGCTATCTCTAAAAACATACCGATACGGATATTGGTAATCCCCTCTTTAACATAAGCTGCCGCCGAACCCGATGAAGTAGCAATAACCGAAACAATAGATGCACCAATGGCGTAATGGATATCTACCCCAAAGCCAAGGTGAGTAAAGGGATAATAATTACGCCTCCGCCCAAACCCGTTAACGAACCCAGTAATCCGGCCAAAAAAGCACCTAATAAAACGATTATGGTAAACAGCAATACCGACATGCGGGCAAATATAATGTACTGTTTTTGGGGAAACGAAGGATTAAGGGAATAAAATAAAGTCTATATATTAAGGGGATAAAATAGAATTTTGAGATAAAATAACCGTCACCCTGAATTTATTCAGGGCCTCTGGAGAAGTGAGCTGCTGAAATAAATTCAGCATGACGTGAACTTATGCTAATCTATTTACCAAGTCTCTTAATCATTTCCGCACTTAAATCCCTGCCATCATTCAGCCGGTTGGCAAAAAACGATTTGGCGGCTTCAAAATGTGCTTTATAGCCATTAATATCGCCATAACCAATTATTGAAGCCCACTCGTGCACAGCAGTATGGAATTCGAGGTCATCGCCGCGAATGGATTTATCGTACAAAGCCGTTTGGATCGATTCTTCGAGCATTTCCTTGTTTTTGAAAAGATACTCGGCAATACCCAGTCTCAGTTTAAACGGTGGGGTTTGGCAAATCAGGTTATCGTAAGGGTTTACTCCCATTTTATACCAAGCATACACCATACTTAGCAAACTTAAATGCGAATTGGGTTTCTGTTTATGGTCTGCATCCGAAAGACTGAATTCTTTCATGATGTTATCGTCAAGCAGCAACAACTGGCGGCTTTCGTGAAACACAAAATCGCGGGCAGCATAAATTTTCTCCCTGAACTCGACTTCATTTTCGCAGATCATGAGTTTATAGAGTTCAGATTCGGCCTGGGCATAATATTTTACCTGCTTTTGCGCATAAGGGTTTAATATGGCCAAACCAGCATAGATGTGAGATTTGTAGCTAAAAATCCTTAGCGTGGTTAAAATCTTTACATTATCAATCCCTCCGGCATAGGCAGGGTTATCCCATGGGAAAAAACCGGCATTTTTCCAGGCAGAGCCCATGCTTTCGAAACCCATGTGGGTAACGGCCTGTGTATCGGCCACAATGCGGTCGTGCTCGCGGTAATCGTCCATCTCAATGATGTTCGACTTTAAAGATTGATAAATTTCCAACGCTTTAGCGTAAACCTCATCGGTAGCACGGTGGCGCACCACCACCAGGGTCTGCCCCTCCGGACTAAAAGCCGGGCCATGCAAAGAATGGCAGGTTACAATCTGGGTGTCGGGCGGAAGGTGTTTTTCAAAAGCGGCAATTTCGGGATGTTTAACTGATGTTTGGCCCGAAACAATTGCACCATATTTGGTAGAGCGTGCAAAAGTAGCCACCACCTCATCAATTTTTTCGGCTTCAACGCAGTAAATTATAAAATCAGATTTGCGTGCCACTTCATGCCCATCGATTAAGACTTCAATTCCTTTAGGCTCGAGCTCATTTTTTAAATCTGTAAAACGCAAAGGCATATCTGCCCCGCATACTTTATAACCAGCGTTTACAAACGATACAGCATACAATTTGCCCATATCGCCTAAACCAATAATTCCTATTTGCATGAAACAAATGTAACCTATCGCACATAATTTTATAATAAAACTTCGATAAAATTGTTATTTAACATGTTAAACACAAACATATTTGTCTTTCACCCCTAAACTTCACATAAAAATATTAACCGGGAAATGGATAAAAATGTAGTTTTACACGATAACACCTATATTTAAACTATGCAAAAAATTAAACACACCCTACTGTTTTTAGGCGCTATGCTATTTGTAAACTTTGCGTTTGGGCAAACTTTACCTGACACGACAAAGAATACAGACCCATCATTAAATGGCCAGTATCAGTTCATGTTAAAGAAATCGAAAAGCTTCAATGGTGCAAGGCTGATTAACCCCAACCGGTTATCGTCTTTATGGAAAAGTGTTAACGATACGCTACGGAAAGAACGTAAGCAATTGCAGGAAGCCAGACAAGAAATTAAGGCCCAGGCTGGTAATATTTCGAGTTTAAAAGGCGAGGTTACCGGAAAAGAAAGCTCGCTGGTTACAGCCAATGCTTCGGTTAACGAAATTAAGTTTTTAGGAATTGCTTTCGATAAGGGCACCTATAACACCATTGTTTGGTCAATTATCATTGTACTGGGCCTTGGCCTGGCCTTTATTATTTTCCAATCGGGTAAATTAAGGCACGAAGCCAAATACCGTACGGAGCTTTACCAGGAAGTGGCCGATGAATTTCAGGCACACAAGGTTAAGGCTAAAGATAAAGAGATGAAACTTGCCCGTGAGCTGCAGGATGAGCGTAATAAATGGGACGAAGGCAGAGGCAGATAACTTGGTCTAATTGATTGAATTTTGAATGATTGAATGATTTAGCGTTACTCAATCATTCAAAATTAATTTTGTCCAATCACAGATCTCTCCCCGCCTGTACGGGCAGGCATTCCGCTACGCTCAGTCGAGATGACGTGACGAGTCTAAGGATCGGGATTTAATTCTTCAAGCTATACTTCAATCCAACCTCAAACTCTCCATTACTGTAATTCTGCATTTTTGAAGTATTGGTTGTGTACTGAAATAAAATAGAAAACTGATTTTTATAGTTAGCACCAAAGCCTCCGGTAAAGCTATTGGTACTGTGGTAAATGCCATTCAACATCAATTTTTGATCTAAAAACTGAAGGTTTACCCCTGCATCAAAAATACCATCATAGTTCTGCACCCCACGATAAACCAATTTAGGTTCAATGCTGTTGATTAGCTTATCGGTAGTAAACTTATAGCCAGCGGCCAGAAAATAGATAGACCGATCAACAACGTTTCTAACCTGATCTCTTTTAAAAAACCTTTTCAGGTTGGGCAAAGCGCCCTGAATAGTTAATTTATCTGTACGGTATGCTACACCGAAATCGCCATCCAGATATAATTTACGGTCGTTAAAACTATTGAGTACATCATCGTCGAGATCTCCCTTTACCTTACCAAAATCTACCCACTCGTTCATAATCCCTGCCGACAAACCAAAATCGATAAATTCGCTGCCACCGTTTAAAGGTAAATGATATGCATAAGTTACCGTTGCCCTTGTGCGGTTAATGGCACCGGCACCTTCGTTATAAAAAAGCACCCCCAAGCCCACCTTATCATTTTGCAGACCGTAATCGCCGGTTAAATACTGAATGCGGGGGCCACCATCTACCCCCGTCCATTGGGTTTTGAGGGCAGCATTGAGGTTCAGTCCTTTCTCTACACCAGCCATTGCCGGATTGGCCAAAAACTGGTTCTGGTAATAAATGCTCCCCATGGGGTTGAGTTGGGCGAATGCCGGTATCGCAAATAAAAACAACAGCCCTGCTAAAATACTTTTCACTCTTCTCATGCTGTTACTTTTTATATAAAATAGATATAAACCCTTTAACTGTACCTTCGGCGCCTAAATCGAGTATGTAATAATAGGTATCTTCGGCAAGGGCCGATCCGTTTACATAGCCATCCCAGTTGTTCTTGTAATTTACTGCCGAATAAAGCATCCGCCCTCCCCTGTCGAAAATAGTGAGCTTATTGTTGGGGTATTTCTCCAGGCCTTTAATCACAAAAAAATCGTTCTTACCATCGCCGTTTGGCGTAAGGATATTATTTACAATGCTTACCTCCGCCTGGGTATTGATAATTAGAAAAGGCTGTAAAAACCCTTGTGTTAAACTGGTATTGGTAACCTGAAAAGATTGAACCAATACCATTTCGCCAATGCTGAAATCGTATAACTGGTTATTGATTTTACCATAACCGCTTGCCGAATTAAGCACATAAGGTAAGCTTTGCGCTTTAACCCCGCGACCAAAAAAGAGAAGCACCAGAAAAACAAACAGGCAATATGTTCTTTTCATCGTTCTTAATTTAAAGAGATCCAGGCCGAGCCATCGCTTTGGATGGTATATGCTTTTGCACCGCTAATGGTGGTAATAGTTGTATCGTCGTTCATGGTAATGGCATTGTTTAAGGTAACATTACCTGTTGACAAGGCTTTTACGATAACATAAATCCTGCCCTTGCAGGTTGATGCCCCGGGCAAATTTAAAGTAAGCGGAAGTCCGGTATTTTTTAGCCTCACGGTATAATGACTGGCATCAAGCGATAACGTTCCGCCTGTGGTATAGGTTAAAATACTTGCCGAAACCGAGCCATTTACGTTTAGCGTGCTGGCACTTGCCGGAGCATAGGTGGTTGATATAGCTGCATTACTGCCATTGAGGGTTAAAGTTCCGCCATCTGCAGTCATGCTACCCGCAATTAGCGGATAGATTGTATTGGTATTGGCAATGGCCAAGATGTTATTTACACTGGTACTGGCGCTGCCAGCGTTGCTACCAATAAAAATGTTTCCCGAACCATTGTTTTTTGATCCGGCAGCATAACCTACGGCCGTATTGTTATCGCCATTACTAGCCTCTAAAGCCAAACTACCAATAGCTGTATTGTTAATGCCGCTACCGTTAGCCATTAAGGTATGGGTACCAAATGCACTGTTGTTCGAGCCTACTGTACTTATACTTAAAGCCTGCGAACCAAAGCCACTGTTGTTGATACCACTGAAACTCCTTTGCAACACCAGATAACCAAAAGCACTGTTTTCGTAACCTGAAATGTTTAACGAAAGCGCCTCTTTACCAAATGCACTGTTGTAAAAGCCCGAAACATTGCTTGCAATGGTTTTATAGCCGTAAGCAACATTGCTTTCTGCCGAATTGCCCAAACGACCCGATTTTTGTCCGTTTACCAAAAAGTTAATGGCCACATCATCGGTATTACCTAAAAAATTATTGGTTTGATCTACATTCCCCGTATTCCCTTTTAATGCCCAGGCATTTGCATTGGCAAATAAAGTACGGCTAATTAATTCGGGTTTACCTGTAATGGCATTGGTAATGTATACTTTGTTAGCATCGGCAATACCAGCAGTGGTTAGTTTTGCAACGGTTACGGATGCATCGGTCAGTTTTGATGTGGTTACCGAACCATCTGCCAGCTGCAGAGTATTCACTGCTGCATCATCGATATTTACTGTTTTAACTTCTTTGTTGCCAATTTTTACGGAGGTAACCGCCGCATCGGCCAGTTTTGGTGTAGTAACTGAACCATCTGTCAGTTGCAGGGTATTCACTGCTGCATCATCAATATTGATATTTTTAACTTCTTTATTTCCGATTTTTACTGAAGTAACTGCCGCATCAGCTAGCTTTGGAGTAGTAACCGCACCATCTGTCAGTTGCAGGGTATTTACTGCTGCATCGCCAATATTGATATTCTTTACTTCTTTATTGCCAATTTTCACCGAAGTAACTGCTGCATCAGCCAGCTTGGGCGTGCTTATGGCTCCATCGGCTATTTTTAATGTGGTAACGGCAGCATCGGCCAGTTTAACGGTTGTTACTGCGCCGGCATTAATATCAATAACCACATCTTTCAGCAAGGCTGAAGTACCGTTGGCACTAACAGCTAAATCGGTAGAGGTTAAACTTTTGGCTCCAGCCAGTTGGGCAACATCTAATGTAACCGGTTTCCAGGCTGTTCCATCGAACAGTAAAACCTGGTTATTGGCTGGTATAGCTACACTTAATGTTTTCCCCTGTAAATTCGCAATAGTGGGATTGGGATAATTACCTGTTAAATCACCTCCTGCAACCCCGGTTGAAGGTCCAACCGGCCCTACCGGACCGACATCTCCTTTATCGCCCTTATCTCCTTTTACACCTTGTATGCCTTGAATTCCAGCGGGGCCTGTAACGCCGGGATCTCCTTTAGCACCAGTTGCTCCCTGTGCACCGGTAGCACCGGTTAAACCAATCGGCCCTTGAGCTCCTGTTGCCCCTGCAACACCTGCCGGCCCCTGAGGTCCGGCAACTCCTGCTACACCTTGCGTACCTGCAGGCCCTGTTGCCCCGGTATCGCCTTTTGGTCCAGCAGGGCCATTAGCTGCATACAATGCATATGGAACACTCAATAACTGAGCTGTTCCGGCTAAACTAAAGTTGGTTCCATTATCGGGATCGATTTCTACTTTTACAAATTTTAATCCGCTAGCCCAGGTTACCCCGACCAGAGTACCGCTTACCGAAGTTGCCCCGCTCGAGCCAATTGCTACTGCATAAAGCCCGTAAGCATTGGTTACCACATTTCTGACTTCGCTGTACTGCGCAGTTCCGGTTGATGATCCATCCAGTATACTGATTCGCAGCGATATGCTCTTGTTTGCCAGTGGTGTACCATTAGCATTCCTTGCTGCTCCCTGATAGTTAAATTGCTGTGGCGCCTGCGCCTTAACAGCCAGTGCCAGGCCGAAGCTCAGCAATGCGATAAGTAAAAGTTTTTTCATGAACCGGGATGAGATCTAAATTGCAAGGCTTCAAACAAAAAATAAGGGCCTTACGTTCAAATCTACTAATTAGTATATCCCGTTATGTCTACTTTACACAAAAGACTATTCACCAAGACAACGCAACACTCAAAATACTGACAATCAACACGATAATCAGTATCTTATTTTGCATTTTTACACCAACACCCTATTTTTGGGATATTTTCGTTCTGAAAACAGAAGAAAAAACACTTCAAATACTGCATTCAGGCTATATTTACCGACAATAAGCGTTACATCAACTGTTAAGTTTCTGAAGGAAAAGATATTCCCTTAATGTTGCGATACAAATCAACCGCGTATAAATCGGTCATTCCCGACACAAAATCCAGCACACTCTGAATAATAGAATAGATATCGGTTAAATCGGTATGATATTGTTTGGGAATAAGCTTAACCAATTTTTTATAGTAGTGGGTATTGTTGTGGATCAATGCCGGAACAAACTCTTCCAATAAACCAGCCATAATTTTATAACCAGCTACTTCTTTCTGAATCACTGACGAGAAATTATAGATACGCTCTACAGATATTTTTTCGACTGCTTTCCAGGCCGACAAATAAGGTTCGGGGATCATATCGGTTAAACTCTGGTTCAGTTCGCCACGCAATAGCCTTTCTTGCTCGTTAAAAAAGATACCTGCACATAAATTGGTTAATGTATTAATGGCTTTTGCTCTTAGCAAACCAATTTTTGCATCATCATCTTCATAATCATGTTTCAACCGGTCTTCGATGGTTTTAGAATTTGCAAAAGGCAACAGGTAATTTTTTACTTCCTCGTACGAAAGGATTTTTAAACGGTGGGCATCTTCCAGATCGATAATACTGTAACAAATATCATCAGCAGCCTCAACGAGATAAACCAATGGATGGCGTTTGTAAATGAGGTATTCGCTTTGTTCCTGCTCTAGCTTAAGCTCGGCAGCAATCTTTTTAAAACTATCTTCTTCTGATTGAAAGAAACCATATTTTTTACGGTGCAACAATCCTTTCTGCTTGCCTGCAATAGAGGCACACGGATATTTGGCTATTGAAGCTAAGGTAGAATAGGTTAATGCATAAGCATCGTTACCCTTGCCTTTTAACGGATGGGTAAGAATGCGGATGGCATTGGCATTTCCTTCAAAATTAATTAAATCGTGCCATTGTGCCTCGCTCATTTCTTTCTGGTAAACTTTACCGTCACCATCGGTAAAATAGCGCGAAATTGCAGCTTCGCCCGAGTGACCAAAAGCAGGATTGCCTAAATCGTGGGCCAATGCAGCAGCGGCCACAATATTACCTACTTCGTTAATTAAAGGAACTTCTTTAATCAGGGCAGGGTTATGCTCCTCAACACTTTTAAGAAAAATATTGGCCATGGAGCGGGCAACACTCGCTACTTCTAAACTATGGGTTAGGCGGTTGTGCACAAAAACACTCCCTGGCAATGGAAAAACCTGGGTTTTATTTTGCAATCTTCTAAAGGGAGACGAAAAAATCAGGCGGTCGTAATCGCGCTGAAAATCTGAACGGGCTCTGTCGGTGCTGGCACCGTATTGTTCTTGTCCAAACCTTTTATTCGAAAGTAAATATTTCCACTCCATTGCTCAGTTTAATTTTGGGCGAAGTTAAGGATTAGCGGGATTTAATAAAACCTGAGGACAAACTTTCTAAACCGGTTTATATTGGGAGTATAAGCTCTCCTACTGTTCTTCGTAATGATAAGTCAATCCGCCATCAACAAAATAAGTTGAGCCCGTAACATACCGGGCATCATCAGAAGCCAGAAAAGCCACAATGCCTGCAACATCTTCGGGCGTACCCAGCTTTTTCATCGGAATATTGTCCAATAACTTTGCTAACTTCTCCTTATCGTTTAAAAGCGATTTATTGATGGGTGTAGCGATAGCACCCGGTGCCACATTATTTACCCTGATATTGAAAGGAGCCAGCTCTGTTGCAAGGTTACGGGTTAACATTTTTAAGGCACCTTTACTGGCACAATAAGGTGCAAAATGCGGAAAAACGATTTCTTCGTGCACCGAACTCATATTTACAACTACTCCAGCAATCTTGTTGGCTATACAGTGTCTAACGAAAGCCTGGGTACCAAAAAACAGTCCTTTTAAATTGGTGTCCATTACCAGATCAAAATCGGCCTCTGTTACCTCCCAAAAGTTATGGTTCTTTTCAACACCCGCATTGTTTACCAAAATATCCAATTTGCCGTATGCTTTTATGGCATTGGCAACTAAACTGGTTACACTTTCTACCTGACTAATATCTGCTTCTAAAAAAACAGCTCGTCTACCCAGGGCTTTAATTTCGGCAATTAGTTTTTCGCCACGTTCATCCAGCTTTCTTCCGTTTAAAATAATATCGGCACCTTCGGCTGCTAAACGTAAGGCGCATGCAGCACCAATTCCCTGACTGCTACCTGTAACTAAAGCTACTTTATTCTTAAATCTTTCCATTATCTGATCATTAACTGATTATAAAAGTGCCACTAAAGCCGTCCACCCGGTTTGATGACTTGCACCTAAACCTTTTCCATTATCGCCGTTAAAATATTCGTAAAACAGCATATAATCCTTAAAGTGTTCATCGTGGTTAAACTTTGCGCACCCACCAAAAACAGCTCTTTCTCCCTTTTCGTTTTTTAAAAAGATATTTTTTAACCGTTTACCCAATAAATCGGCTATTTCAGCAAGCGAATAATAGGTATTGCTACCTGTTGGATATTCTACCCTAAAATCGTCGGTGTAATATTCGTGAAAATGCTTCAGTGCATCAATCAACAGGTAATTAATGGGAAACCAAATGGGGCCTCTCCAGTTGCTGTTACCGCCAAACATACCCGTATCGCTTTCTGCCGGAATATATTTAACAGAATAATCGTTACCATTTAACCAATAACTGTATGGCTCAGTTTCATATTTCTTCGAAATAGAACGGATACCGAACTCTGAGAGGAACTCAGTAGTATCGAGCATACGGCGCAATAACATTTTCATGCGGTGGCCGCGCAACAGCGAAAATAAATGTTTATCGTTACCGCTTTTATCTTCCCAATGGCTCACCAGCTGTACCAAATCGGGTCGTTGAAGCATAAAAGATGCTAGCCGATTTTTAAGTTTAGGTAAATCTTTCCAATCCTGATCGCTAAAAACAATGACAGCAAACATCGGAATCAAGCCTACCAGGGTTCTGAGCCTTAGCCTATCCCAACCACCATCGGGTTTGCGGAGTAAATCGTAATAAAAACCGTCCTGGTCATCCCATAAACCGGTATGGTACTCGCCCATGTTATCAATAGAACCTGCAATAAACAAAAAGTGTTCTGAAAACTTAATGGCCATATCTTCATAAACCGGATTGTGCAGCGCGAGTTCGATACTAATCTGCAGCATATTTAAAGCGTACATTGCCATCCAGCTGGTACCATCGGCTTGCTCTAAAAAGCCACCACCTGGCACCGGCTCGCTCCTGTTAAACACCCCTATGTTATCTAAACCAAGAAAACCGCCTTCAAAAATATTATTACCCTCGCTATCCTTTTGATTTACCCACCAGGTAAAATTAAGCAGCAGCTTCTGAAAAACTTCTTCCAGGAATTTCAGATCACCCTTTCCTTTATTTTTTTTATCCATAATGTAGACCTTGTAAGTGGCCATGGCATGTACCGGCGGATTGGTATCGGTAAAATCCCACTCGTAAGCAGGCAACTGCCCGTTGGGGTGAATATAATTATTGCTAACCAGTAACTTCAGCTGCTGTTTGGCAAAATCAGGATCGATGGGTGCCAGCGCAATACAATGAAAGGCAAGGTCCCAGGCGGCAAACCAGGGATACTCCCACTTATCGGGCATCAGAATAATATCGGCTGCCATAAAATGGCTCCAATGAAAGTTACGTCCGCAAGCCCGCTTTACAGCTGGTTTTGGTAAACCTGTATCGCCCTTTAGCCAAACATTTACATCATAGTTGTAGTATTGCTTGTTCCAAAGTAAGCCCGCCCAGGCCTGGCGTTGCAGCTGTTGCTCCTCTTCACTGCTATTGGCCTTGTATTTATTGGCATAAAACTCATCTGCTTCTTTTTTCCGCAAATCAAAAATCGCATCAAAATTTTCGAAAGGTTTTTCGATTGGTTTAATGGACAGCCTAAGCTTAAAACTCAGACTTTGTTTTGCGGGTACAAGTTTATGGTAATGTACCGCTACCTTAGTTCCGCTCTTAGCCGGATTTACTTCGTTTTCTTTGCCGTTAACAACGTAATTATTAATGCCATCCTTTACATAAGGCGAAACATTGGCCGATTGATACAAACGCTCATTGTTGCTTTCGTTATTGGTAAATAAAAAATCAGGATCACCATCTGCATAGGCGTACATTTTGCCCTGCTTTTCTGAATGGAAAAGTAACTCGTTTTCGCCTAGATAATTTATAGCGGGTTTGGCAGCGCTCCCCTCCCAACTCCAGTTGTTGCGGTACCACAACTGAGGTAACAAATGAATTTCTGCATCTTCGTTACCGCGATTACTAACGGAATAATGTACTAAAATATCGTCTTCTTCATTTTTGGCGTAAGTGATAAACACATCAAAATATTTATCCTGATCAAAAATTCCGGTATCTATGAGTTCAAATTCTGGGTCTTGCCTTGTTCCCCTGGCATTTTCGGTTAACAGTTGCGTATATGGAAAAGCTGATTGTGGGTATTTATACAACATTTGCATGTAGGTATGCGCTGGTGTATTATCCAGATAGTAATAAATTTCCTTTACATCTTCTCCGTGGTTACCTTCTCCATTGTTTAACCCGAAAAGACGTTCTTTTAAAATGGCATCCTTACCGTTCCAAAGTGCAAGCCCCAAACATAACAATTGCTGATCGTCGCTAAAACCTGCCAACCCCTCTTCTCCCCATCTAAAAGCCTTGCTTCTGGCACTATCGTGTGTAGTATAGCTCCAGGCATCGCCATTATTACTGTAATCTTCGCGTATGGTTCCCCATTGCCTTTCTGATACATACGGTCCCCATTTGAGCCAGTTTGCACGGCTTTGGTACTGTGCGTCAATTCTACTTTGTTCGGCATTTTCCATAAGGAATGTTTAAGATTTTTAGGCCTAAATTAATATGTACGTTAAATATCAAATATTTAATGCATTAAATACTAAAAGTTATGTCAGGAAAACGCCAACAAAAATCAAACCTTTTAATTAATGAAACGTTCTATATACAAATATTCAATGGCAGGATTATGAAAACGAGTATCTATAATAAAGCAGAGCATTTGGAAGGTTATATAGGTAAGGAAGGCAACAGTGAAGAAAAATCGGAAGTGCAAAAAGCTTATGAAGCCGGCAATAAGGGCAATGAAGTAACTAGTTTTGGTAAAGAAACCATAGCGCGGTACAATGCAGAAACCATGCACCTTGATAAAACAATGCCCAGGGATGGGTTCGACAATACGGGTACGCAGGGCGCCGATTCATTGAGCGACGATGCTTACAACAGCCCGGATAAGCACCCCACAGTAAAAAGTGCCGAAAGCCATACCGGCAGCTCATCTGAAGATTTTAAAACTAAACCGGGCATTAATGAGGTCGATGAGGATCATGCGCTAGATACCGGAATATAAAAAATAAAGCTATGGGACTACTAAAATACGCCATACTGGGTACAGCAGCTGTATACGGGTTAAAATATCTGACTAAGAAAAGGAGCGCTGATGGCAAATCTTTGGCAGATGATATTAAAACGAAAGCCAGCATATACCTCAACCAAGCGAGTAATTTCGGTGAAAGAGTAAGGCACGACTACAGGCAAACCAGCGATCTATACTGACAGGATTTGAAAGTTTACAGACACAAAAAATTGATATATATCAAGATATTTATCAATGAGAACTTGTAAATTGATGAGATGTTTGTGAAATTTGCGCTGCTGTAGGATTCGCGACAAAGATTAACTAAAAAGATCATTAACAACTAAAATTTAAGGGCATTTTGCTACTTGATTAACGCAATTCAGTTGTGGAATTCTACTTAATTTCCATCTACCGGAAAAGCATTAAAAATTTAAAAGGGATTATTCTTTACGGATATTCCCTTTTTAATTCGGGATAGTACAAATGTTATATTATAACGGTTAACAAGCCATTTGCTATCTTACACCTTTGCTCTGGTTGTTTCGGGGATTGCTATCTACATCATTTTTATCAGATCCGTTTCTTTCTCTATGCTGAGGCGGGTTTTCCATCCTGCTTTTTTCGAGCTCAGAAAAATCACCATCTTTTTGATTAGCCACTTCGCCATGCGATGGCTGTTTTTTATTTGCTGTTTCATCTGGGTTGGCAAAATCCTGCCCAATTACCGACGGGTCGTTTTCTGTTTTTACTTGCTTTTTCATATCAGTAAAACCACGAAATAAAGCTTTTGTTCTAAAATGCGGGCACAAAAAAAGTCCTGGCTTACACCAGGACTTTCTCATTTCTTTTAAAATCAATTAAACTTTGATTTCAACTTCAACACCGCTAGGTAATTCAAGTTTCATTAAAGCATCAACTGTTTTAGAGTTAGAGCTATAAATATCCAATAAACGTTTGTAAGCGCATAATTGGAATTGCTCTCTAGCTTTTTTGTTTACGTGTGGAGAACGTAATACAGTAAAGATTTTTTTCTCTGTAGGAAGTGGAATTGGACCACTTACAACTGCACCCGTAGGCTTAACAGTTTTTACGATTTTCTCAGCAGATTTATCTACTAAGTTGTAATCGTAAGATTTTAATTTAATTCTGATTCTTTGGCTCATCTTGTTTTTAATTATGGTTTCCTGTTAGAGCTATTAACAACAGAAACCGGATTTATCTTAGTGTGATTTCACCGATTTAATGATTACACCGATTTCAGTTATCCATCGGTGTAATCTCATTAATCTGTGTAATCCTTTTATTAGTCTTCAGATTTAACTCTTCCTTTAGATTTCGCTACTACTTCGTCCTGTACGTTTTTAGGCGCTGGCTCATAGTGATCGAATTCCATTGTAGAAGTTGCACGGCCTGAAGTGATGGTACGTAACTGAGTTACATAACCGAACATTTCTGAAAGTGGCACCAATGCTTTGATAACCTGTGCACCGTTACGGGTATCCATACCTTGTAACTGACCACGACGACGGTTCATATCACCGATAACATCACCCATGTTTTCTTCAGGGGTTAAGATTTCGATTTTCATGATTGGTTCCATCAACGAAGGTTTACATTTAGGTAAAGCCTCACGGTATGCCATACGGGCAGCAAGCTCGAATGATAAAGCATCTGAATCGACTGCGTGGAATGAACCATCAATCAAACGTACTTTCATATCAGGAAGCGGGTAACCAGCTAATACACCGTTCGCCATTGCAGAAGCAAATCCTTTCTCAACTGAAGGGATAAATTCACGAGGAATTGAACCACCTACAATTTCGTTTACAAACTGTAATCCGCCTTTTTCAAAATCTGCATCAATTGGAGAGATAACAACTTTGATATCGGCAAATTTACCACGACCACCTGATTGTTTTTTGTAAACTTCGCGGTGTTCCGTAGTACCGAAGATAGCCTCTTTGTATGCTACTTGTGGCGCACCTTGGTTAACCTCTACTTTAAATTCGCGTTTTAAACGGTCAATTAAGATATCTAAGTGAAGCTCACCCATACCAGAAATTACAGTCTGACCAGTTTCCTGATCTGTTTGTACTCTGAATGTAGGATCTTCTTCAGCCAGTTTAGATAAGCCCATACCTAATTTATCAACGTCAGCCTGAGTTTTAGGCTCAATAGCTAAACCGATAACCGGATCAGGGAATACCATCGACTCAAGAACGATTGGGTGTTTCTCATCACAAAGGGTATCACCAGTTTTGATATCTTTAAATCCAACTACAGCAGCAATATCACCGGCAGCCACGTTAGGCACAGGGTTTTGCTTGTTAGCGTGCATTTGGAAGATACGTGAAATACGCTCTTTACTTTCTGAACGGGTATTGTAAATGTAAGAACCAGCTTCCAAGTTACCTGAATAAACACGGATAAAGCATAAACGGCCTACAAATGGGTCAGTTGCAATTTTAAATGCTAAAGCTGCAAATGGCTCATCAATACTTGGTTTCAATAAAACTTCTTCGTTAGTATCAGGGTTAGTACCTACAACACCTTCTGAATCTAAAGGTGAAGGCAATAACTCCATTACATAATCCAACATGGTTTGAACACCTTTGTTTTTGAAAGATGAACCACACACCATAGGAACGATTTTAGCATCTAAAACAGCTGCACGTAAAGCATCTAAAACTTCACGCTCAGTGATGGTTTCAGGAGCATCGAAGAATTTCTCCATTAGAGACTCATCATAATCAGCAACTGATTCTAATAATTTCTCTCTCCACTCAGCAACCTCATCAATCATATCATCAGGAATTGGCACTTCAGTAAAGGTCATACCTTTATCGTGCTCGTTCCAAACGATACCACGGTTGTTGATCAAATCAACCACACCTTTAAACTGATCTTCAGCACCGATAGGTAATTGCAAAGGAACTGCATTACTACCTAACATATCTTTAACCTGCTTAACAACTTTTAAGAAGTCAGCACCAGAACGGTCCATTTTGTTAACGAAACCGATACGGGCAACATTATAGTTGTTAGCTAAGCGCCAGTTAGTTTCTGATTGAGGCTCAACACCATCAACAGCAGAAAACAAGAACACTAAACCATCTAATACACGTAACGAGCGGTTTACCTCTACGGTAAAATCCACGTGTCCCGGTGTATCGATAATGTTCATGTGATAGTTCTGGTTTCTGTATTTCCAGTTAACTGTTGTTGCAGCAGAAGTAATGGTAATACCACGCTCTTGCTCTTGTGCCATCCAGTCCATTGTTGCAGCACCTTCGTGCACCTCACCAATTTTATGACTTACACCAGCATAATAAAGGATACGCTCAGTTGTGGTAGTTTTACCAGCATCAATGTGAGCCGCAATTCCAATATTTCTTGTAAATTTTAAATCTCTTGCCATGTTATGTTTTTGATTTATCTGATTTTAAATGATTGCACCGATTATGTAGAAACAAATCGGTGCAAATTATCTAATCAGTATAATCTTCTAATTAAATCTGTGTAATCTTACTAGTCTGTTAATCCTAAAACTAGAATCTGAAGTGAGAGAACGCTTTGTTAGCCTCAGCCATTTTGTGCGTATCTTCTTTCTTCTTAACAGCAGCACCTTCACCTTTAGCAGCAGCTACGATTTCACCAGCTAATTTCTCTTTCATGGTTTTTTCACCACGACGACGAGCGTATAAAATTAACCATTTCATACCTAAAGCTGTTTTACGCTCTGGTCTAACCTCAGTTGGAACCTGAAAGTTAGCACCACCAACACGACGAGATTTAACCTCTACAGCTGGCATAATGTTAGTTAATGCACGTTTGAATACCTCTAAACCGTTTTCACCTGCTTTTTTCTCAGCAATTTCAACAGCATCGTAAAAGATTGAGTAAGCGATAGATTTTTTTCCATCGTACATCATATTGTTTACAAAACGAGTTACCTGAACATCATTGAATTTTGGATCAGGAAGAATAATTCTCTTTTTTGGTTTTGACTTTCTCATTTCTTATTTCCTCCCGATTATTTCTTTTTACCTTTTGTTGGCGCCGCAGCTACTTGTCCTGGTTTAGGGCGTTTAGTACCATATTTAGAACGACGTTGGTTACGACCAGCTACACCTGATGTATCTAATGCACCACGAATGATGTGGTAACGTACACCTGGTAAATCTTTAACACGACCACCACGGATCAATACGATAGAGTGTTCCTGTAAGTTGTGACCTTCTCCAGGGATGTAAGCATTCACCTCTTTACCGTTCGTTAAACGAACACGGGCTACTTTACGCATTGCTGAGTTTGGTTTTTTAGGGGTAGTGGTGTACACACGTGTACATACACCTCTTCGCTGTGGACAGCTGTCCAACGCTGGAGACTTACTCTTGAACTCCAGTGCTACTCTACCTTTTCTAACTAATTGTTGAATGGTTGGCATTGTGCTTTTTTATGTTTTTTTATTAAAAAATTTACCGCTCCCCGGCATCTTTACAGATAGCCCATAAAACGGACTGCAAAAGTAGAACAATTCTTTTTAAAAATCAAGGGGTTAGCGTAAAAAGTTTGGAGCCCGGAGTTTTTAGTTTAGAGTTGAAGATTAAGGAGTTGTGAGACAGTTTGCAGTTTTTAGTTTTGGGTTGGCCATTTCCAATTCTTCAATACCTTAATATGATTGTCCTGGCGATTAGCTTTTGAAGCATCAAGTTCTTTTCAAACAGGCATAAAAGATTGTTTGAAATACTTTATCTTTAGTAAAAATCTAAATTATATGTTCTTAAGTATCATTGGAATTATCATCATTTTTATTGGCTTTGCTGTTTCTAACCAAAACAATGTTATTGGCCGCTACAGCAATATCGCCAAAATTACAGGCGTGGTTTTGGTAATTATCGGTTTATCCTTTTCTGTGTTTAAAGTGATTGATGCCGGTGAGGTTGGCGTTAAAACAGTTTTTGGGAAAGTAGACAACGATGTTTTGTACAGCGGTTTGAACGTAATTAACCCGATTGCAGTAATCACACCTTTTGATGTTAAAACCCAAAATTATACCATGTCTGGCGTTCATGATGAAGGCAATAAACAAACTGACGATGCACTGCGGGTTTTATCGGCAGATGGACTGGAAGTAATTATTGATCTCTCGGTATTATTCAGGGTTAAAGGAAGTGCAGCTCCACAAATCCTAAGGGAAATTGGAACCGATTACCTGGAAAAGATTGTTCGCCCGGTTTCGCGTACTGCCATTAGAGATAATGCCGTAGCTTATGATGCTGTTGCACTATATTCCAGTAAAAGGGATGAATTTCAGGCTAAAATATTTAACACGATTGAGAAAAGTTTTGCCAAAAGGGGTTTAGAATTAGAGCAGCTTTTAGTGCGTAACATCACCCTTCCCGCATCGGTAAAAGCAAGTATTGAATCTAAAATAAATGCCGAACAGGATGCACAAAAGATGACATTTGTACTTCAAAAAGAACGCCAGGAAGCAGAACGTAAAAGAGTAGAAGCCCAGGGTATTGCCGATTATCAACGTATTCTTTCAACAGGATTGAGTGACAGGCAGCTTCAGTATGAATCTATATTAGCTCAAAAAGAAATTGCGAAATCGGCAAATACGAAAGTCATTATTATGGGGAATGGTAAAAGTACCCCAATTATTTTAGGCGGAAATTAATTTAAAACACTCAAAACATGAAAACGAAAATCATTACCATCATGCTTTTTAGTATTGCGTACCTGTGTAATGCGCAAACTACTCCGCTTGTTAAAAGAAAGGCAAATGTAGATTTTGATGCTTACGAAAAATTAATACCAGAAGTTAAAGCCCACCGAAAAAGCAGATTGGTCGACTTACCTGCTTTTTTAAAAATGGCAGCAGAAAAGGGCACCATTATTTTAGATACCCGATCAGATAGCTTATATAAAAGAAAACATGTTAAAGGGGCAATACACCTTAACTTCTCTGATTTTACCCAACAAAACCTACTCAGGCTTATCCCTAATGCCGATACCAGAATATTAATCTATTGCAACAACAACTTTGTAGATGACGCAGCCAATTTTGCCAGTAAAACAGTTATTCCTGTCATGGTTAATAAAAAAATCGCAGCCATTTCATTAGCGCTCAACATCCCAACTTACATTAACCTGTATGGTTATGGATACAGAAATGTTTATGAGCTTTCTGAACTGGTAAGCACATTAGATAAAAGAATAACTTTTGAGGGAACGCACGTTAAAAACAGTGCGGTTAACGCTCAGCTAATAAAAGCTAACTAATTACAATCCTTAAAACCATCTTTCAGCACCTTTAACCTGGCTACCGCAGCTTCGAGCTCTTTGGGGGCTTTACCGTATTCGTAGGTAATTTTATATTGCTTACCATCAGCGTTAATGGCGATCCACTCGGCACCACCATCTGCACAATCAGGGCAGCCTATTGTTTCGGGCAGGGCAGCAATTTTCTCCATATTCAGGTCGTTTTTGATGGCATTTACATCTGCCTCAGAAATTGTTTTGCTGCAGGTTTTGGTATCGGATGTCTGGCCGTTTTTTGATTTGGAAAAAGTAAGTTTCAAATCACTGATGAGCAGATTATTGGAGCAATATCCGACACACATCCCAAAAGAAGAGCCATAGCTGATACTATTCAGATTATTGATGCGATCTTTTTTACATCCCGAAAAAGATAAGATTGCACTGAAAGTAATGAAGAGTAAGGTTCTTTTCATAGGCTTAAAATCAATTGGTTTATTAATTATTTTGTTGTTATTAAGGTTTTAAAACAGGGCTTAATTGTTCCGAATTTACGAAAATTGCCCTATAAGCAGGTACTGAAGCTTCTAATGTCCATAATAATACACCTTTTCTATTGGTTAATACCATAATATGCCTTTTCGAACTGCAACACAGTATATTTTCAGGGGTAATCATATAAGCGCTACCCATACGATCGTTATAAATTTGTGGTGGCAACTTAATGTGCATATCTAAAGCCGCGCTTTTGGCCGGTTGGTTTAGCTTAAAGGTGTACACGCCAGATTGATGTTTATCTATCCCATTATCGAAAAACATTAAATTACCTTCTGCGTTTATATGCACGGCATGAGCCTGAGAGAAACCGGCTTCGGCAGGTATCTTAATATCCCCTCCTTTACCAAATTTCCAGATTACTTTGCCCGTTTTCGAATCGATTTTCCAAATCTGTCCGTTATTATAAAAGGAAATGATATAATTTCCATCCGTATCGTAATTTAAACTGTTGGCGTGCATCCAGTCTTTTTTAGTTTTTAACAGCGCCATGTCAGCAAAAGGATCAAGTGCATCAAACACACTCCATTTCCATATCTGTTTTCCTTTCTGATCCATCACCATAATACCGTCGCCATTTATGGTATCTTGCCTGGCACCACCAATATGAGTTAAATCGGTTATCTTGCGGTCAACAAAGAGCGTTACCAATTCGCCCTTACTGTTTTTTAAAATTTCGTGGTGAATGGTTTGTTTAAAATCGCCCTGTCCTTTTTTCAGGTGTAACACGGTATCGCCATTCAGATTAATTTCCAGAATTTGGCTCCCATAGCTTGTAGGTTCATCGTTACTCCCCAAAATAGACAGCAAGGTTTTATCTTTGGTAAAGTTGATTACTTTGAAGCCCATATTATCAATCATGTGGTACCACCTTAATCTTCCTTTATAATCAACCAGATAAGCCATTCCCGGCGAATACCTTTTGTTAATGAGGATTAATCCGTTTTTAAATTCCTTTGGGATCAACTTATCATCAGCACTTTTGGCCTTAAATTGGTCTTTTAACCATTCCGGTAAATCGCGCGATTCGAAAGTATAGGTTTTACTTACTGTTTCGGCACCATTTTTAACTGTTATAACCTGATAAGCATAGCTTGTTTTAGGAATAATGTTGCAAAGTACAAATGTATGGCGACTTTTGTTTTTCGAAATAGGTGAGATCTGCTTTAAAGAATCAGCAATTTTATTGGGCCAGTATTTCACGTACGCATCAACATCCGAACTGGTATTTACGTCAATCTGGATTTTTAATTCATTGTTGTTGTGCAGACCAACCTTAATTTCTTTAATACTACCGTTGTTAGAACAGCCGAAAAGCGCCAGTACAAAAACTAAAACAGCAAATTTTAAAATATACTTCATAAATTTCTGATCATTATATATAATAGGATGTTGCTTGTAAACAAAAAAGAATACATAGCAAAAACTACATATTCTTTTTTGTTAAATAAAAGTATGAAATTATTGTCTGCCCGAGTTATTTAAATTCGGGTTAATATTTACCTGGTTTAAAGGATAAGGGAAATACTGATCACGAGGCATGACAATTGTTGGTGTTTTGTTGATGCGTTTCAGATACCCGTTTACAATAGGTTCATATTTACCAAAACGTATTAAATCGGCTCTTCTTTTGCCTTCATAAAACAATTCCCAGCCACGTTCCTGCAAAAGTGCATCTTTTAATGTGGTTTGGTTATAGTTGGCCGCAACCAATAGTTTGGCATGCGATCTGCCTTTTACCTGGTTAATCAGGTCGATACATTCGGTAGTCGGCCCGCTTAATTCGTTAATGGCTTCCGCCCTGCTCAGCAATACATCGGCATAGCGCAAAATGTTTACACTATGGCCATCGTAATAAGTATTTGCACCATTTGGGTCCGCATATTTTGCTGTAGCCACATCCTGCATATAAAATACCCCGGCTGGTGGCGTGGCGCCCAATGACGGAGCTTGTTTGTACACCAATTTATCAACCCCGGTATACTCAGCAAAAAAGAGTTTTTTTCTGTCATCAGCTGCATCGAAACTGTTGTAAAAATCCCAGGTTACCGCATAATACTGCCATCTGTCGGTTAAAACCGGATGGTTTGATGGCCCAAAGTGATTTAACAATTCTGTTCCATTCACATTGGCATCGCTTAATACGGAGAAAATATTCTCTTCACACCATTGATTACTCTCAGCAAAAAGGCCAGCATAAGATGGATAAAGCGAATACACTTTTAAATCCATTACCTGTTTGGTTAGATCGACTACTTTTTGCCATTGGTGCTGGCGCAGGTATAGTTTAGCTAACAAAGTAAGTGCGGCGCCTTTGGTTGCCCTTCCAACATCGTTACTTGCATATATCGAATTGTTGGCATAGTTTACTGGTAATGCATTTGCAGCAGCTTGTAAATCGTTTATTAGAAAAGCTTCAATCTGATCAAGCGGGGTCAAAGTTGCTCTTTTTGTATAATCCGGATTTGCAAGGTCTTTTTCAGTAGCTAAAATTACCGGTCCCCAGGCATCGGTTAAATCCATATAAGCTACTGCCCTTAAAAATTTAATTTCGGCAAGGAACTGATCTTTTTCTGCCTGTGAAAGGCTGGTCATGGGGCTGATATTGAAAATAGCGTTGTTCGCATTCGAAATCAGCTTGTATATCTGTCTCCAGTCCTCAGCAATCAATCCATTTGCCGAGTTCCATTGTATATTGGAAAGTTGGCCCGGATCACCACTGTAGCTACAATGTCCAACATCGGTAGTTAAATCGGTTAACGCAAAATGCCTAACCGTCCAGTAATCAAAATTGTCACCAACAGATGGGCCTTTTAACCTGGCATACACTGCATTTACTGCCGCTATAGCATCCGATTTGGTTCTAAAAGCGTTGGTATTGGTTAAACTACTGTAGACAACTGGCTCTAAATCTTTTTTACAAGAAAACTGCAAAAGCACAACTGCAGCAATCGCTATAATAATTTTATATCTTTTCATCTCTTTATCTTGATTAATCCTTATCAGTAGGATAGTATTAGTTGATGGTTAATTTTACGCCTGCCGAAAATGTCCTGAAAGCCGGGAATGCATTAAAATCTATTCCGCCACCAAAGTTGCTTCCCGAGTGTGAGTTTACTTCAGGATCAGTTCCAGTATAATTGGTAATAGTGAATAGGTTCTGCGCCTCAGCGTATACTTTTAGTCCCTTTATTACTTTAAGGCGATCGAACAATTTTGAAGGCACGGTATAACCAAACGAAACCGATTTTAACCTCACATACGAGGCATCTTCAACAAAACGAGAGTTTACGTAACTGCCATAGGTACTTAAAAAATAGCCTTCGCGTGGAACATCTGTATTTTCATTAACACCAGCCACAAATCTGTTTAAAGCATCGGCTCCAGTAGTAGATTCTAAAACCAACCTATTCATATTATACAGAGAGTAGCCAAAAGCACCTTGAAAGAAAATATTTAGGTCAAATCCTTTATAGTGAAAATCGTTACCTAAACCCATGCTATAGCGTGGGGTCGAATTGCCCAAAAACGTCATGTCATCTGGTGTAATTTTACCATCTCCATTGGTATCTTGATATTTTGGGTCGCCGGGTTTTGAATTAGGCTGTGGGGCATAGGTCTCTCCGGTTTTCAGTACACCTGCATACACATAACCGAATAACTCACCAAGTTCCCGTCCAGGCATAACCCTCGAAAACTCGCGGCCTGAAACAGTACCACTAGGGTTAGCCGTATTCACAGAAATTTGGTTGATTGGCCCTAACGACAATACTTTCTGACGGTTTAATGCAATATTAAAATTCGAATTCCAGGTAAAATTATCTGTACGGATATTTACTGTATTTAGTAAAAATTCAACACCTCTATTTTGAATTAAGCCTGCATTTATGGTCTGATTACTAAAACCCCAATACTGTTCAATTGGAATGTTATTCAACAAATCGCTTGTCTTTTTAGCATAAACATCTATTGTTGCATTAATCCGGCCATTTAAAAAGCCCATATCCAAACCAATATTAAACTGCCTTGTAGTTTCCCAGCCTAAATAAGGATTTGGCAGCGTTCTAGGCTCCGTTCCTACTTGTAGTGGCCCTCCGGGGTTTAGTACAGTGCTATAAATACTGAAAGTTGGTAATGCCAGATAGTTCATAACCCGGTCATTACCAGTAAGGCCGTAGCTTGCTCTCAATTTTAAATTAGAGAATGTACTTAAGTTTTTGATAAATTCTTCATCAGTAAATTTATAAGCAATAGAACCTGCCGGGAAACGAGCAATCCGCTTCTCCGTTCCAAACTTTGATGAACCATCTGCCCTATAAGTAAAAGCTACTAAAAGTTTATCTTTATATGAATAATTTAACCTACCATAGATCGAATTAAAAGTAGCCTGTTCTTTAAAACTATTATAACCATTACCTAAGTTAGATATAGTAACACCTGAACCATTTGGCGTGGATCCTGCTCCCAGATTATAGAACAAAAATGCATCACTAGGAAACCCTTTACTACCAGCGGCTATATAATCATTTACATCCTTCTGTTTTGAAAATCCAAATAATGCAGTAAAATCATGGTCTGCAATTTTATACTTATAAGTTAAGTAATTCTCTACCAGCCACCTAAAAGTAGTTGAGCTTTTTTGTGCAGCTATTCCCCATTCACAGCTCCTGCAGTTAGCGTTCTCGGAATATATTGTCCTTCATTAAGATTGGTATATTCTGCACCGCCCCCTAAATGATAGGTTAAGCCTTTAATGATTTCATAATCCAATGATATATTTGCATTAGCTAATTTATTGGTACTGGTATTGGTAGGTTCGAGTAAACTAGCCAATGGGTTGTTTTTACCCTGGTAACGGAAATAAGTTCCATCGGCATTGTACACCGGGATATTTGGCATTGCTGTTAACAAGCCAAACAATGGCGCAGTAATATCTGCTGAGTACGATTGTTGAAATAATTTAGAGGTTGAGCCATAAAAATTAGCACCTAGCTTTAACCTTTCGTTAAGGCTTTTTTCGGCTCCAATCCTGGCAGTATATTTCTCCAATCCGGTTCCTTTTAAAACACCTTTCTGATTAATGTAGTTACCTGATACATACAGTTTAGAGTTTTGATCGCCACTGCTGATACTTAAGCTCCTGTTATGAACTGAGGCTTGTTGCGTAGCTTCTTCCAACCAATTGGTATTAGCAATTGAAAAAGATGGCGGAAATAAAACTGGCTTACCATCTTCAATAGCTGTAGCATTTTGAATAGCAGTATATTGCTGACCGTTTAACAACGTTGGTTTATAGGTTAAATATTGCGTACCGTTCGATAGATCCAAATCAATGGCTACCCTACCTGCTTTACCTTTTTTAGTAGTGATTAAAACTACTCCGTTACCACCCCTCGCGCCATAAATGGCAGCCGATGAGGCATCCTTTAAAATCTGGATGTCTTCAATATCATTCGGGTTAATGGTACTTCCGTTATCAGAAATAAAACCATCTACAACATACAGCGGACTATTTGTTGTGTTAATGGAGTTACCACCTCTCACTGTAATCTGCATACCTGCACCCGGCGCAAAACTTGTTTGTTGTACCTGCACACCCGCAGCCTTACCTTGAATGGCCTGCCCGATGTTGGACGTAGTGCCACCTAAGTTCAGGTCATCACTTTTAATCGAACTGATAGAACCTGTTAAATCCGTTTTCCGTTGGGTACCATAACCCACAACTACTACTTCATTTAACTTATTGAGGTCTTCTTCTAAATTTACATTTACTACATTTGAAGCTCCAATGGTTACTTTTTGTGTTTTGTAACCGACTAAAGTAAAGTTTAAAACACGTAATTTTCCTTTTAAGGTTAATGTAAACTTACCATTGGGATCGACCGATGTTCCGTTCTTCACATCGGTTTCCGTTACCGATGTTCCAACCGCTGGCAGGCCTTTTTCGTCTTTCACGGTACCAGTTACTACAGTTTGTGCACTGGCAGCAATGGGAATGAGTAAAAACAGACAACAATAAATATTTTTTAAAAGTGCGTTAAAAAGAGTGCGTCTTTTTATAGGAATGCTCTCCCTATAATGAGCTGTGGTTTGTTTGTAAATTTTAGTCATGATGATTCGTTTGATAGTTGATAGCAAGCAAGGAGCAACGACTATTGTTTCTTGCATATATAATATTAGCAATTAAACAATTCACTTGCACAGCAAAACACTGCGCAATCGATTGACTAAGTAGACTAAAGACTATGAACGATCACATGAATCCCGAAAATAGACTCCTTAAGTCCTCGTTTTCAGGGATGAACAGATCAAATAACGGGGCCGATGCGGAGGCTAATCTCATTAAATAAGCGCTCCATACTTTCAACCGCACTTTCAGTATTGGTTTTGAGAATTAAATTGGCATTGGATGAAGGCTCGAACTTAGCGCTTACACCTGTAAAATTTGGGATTAAATTCTGTCTGGCATCTCTGTACAAACCTTTCACATCCCTTTCTTTGCAAACGTTTAAAGGGCAATCGATAAAAACCTCGAAATAACGTTCGCCAATAATTTCGGCCGCCAGAGTCCTTTGGGCACTCATTGGAGTAATAAAGGAGCAGATTGTTATAATATTATTATTCAGCATCAGTTTGGCTATTTCCGCAGCCCTTCTGATATTCTCGGTTCGATCTTGTTCGCTAAACCCCAAATCTTTATTTATACCTTCTCTCAACGCGTCTCCATCAAGTGCAACAGAGAAAAACCCCGCTGCTTTTAATTTCTCGCTTAATAAGGTTGAAATGGTTGTTTTTCCTGAACCTGATAGACCAAATAACCATATTACCAGTCCGTTTTGGGCTGAAACTCCAGCTTGTTGATCAGGCGTTGTTTGTTGAGGCATGAATTAGGATATTAGCTTTTAAAATTAATCAACTTTACACAAGAAACCTTCGTTTAGCAACGATTCTTTATTGTACAGTATAGGTTTTCCTGATAATGTGTTGATGTTGCAACCACTGAACAGGATGATGGCATGGCCAGCTGCTGTATCCCATTCCATAGTTGGGCCTGTTCTTAAATAAATTTGTGCCTTACCTTCGGCCAAAAGACAAAATTTTAAGGAACTACCAACCGCAACGAAGTTTGTAACGGGATATTGGCTTAAGATTTCTTTTTCTTTGCCATCGGCATGCGATCGGCTTACTGCAGCCGTCCAAGTGGTGGTATTTATTGACTTAATTTGTTTCGGCGTTTCTCCAGGCAGTTGTTTCCAGCTTCCAATAGTTTCGCTACCGTAATATAATGTGTTTTGAACGGGAATATAAATCACCCCTAAAACCGGTGTCTGCCCCTTAATGAGCGCAATATTTACCGTAAATTCTCCATTTTTTTTGATAAACTCTTTTGTCCCATCCAAGGGATCAACGCACCAAAAAAAATCGTAGTCTTTACGGTCCTCATAGGGTATGCTTTTCCCCTCTTCGGATATAATTGGAATTGCCGGATATAGTTTTTTCAACCCCACGCAAATAATATCGTTTGCCATTTTATCGGCAATGGTTAGGGGTGATGCGTCGCTTTTGGTTTCTACTTCAAAACCTTCTTCGCGGTTATACACCGTTAAAATTGCTTCACCTGCCGCCACAGCAATGCCCAATATTGCCTGCATATCGATATTTTCGCTAATATTACTTTGCATTTAGTGCTGATTTTGTATTTTTTATTCGTTTTAAAATTTCCAGCTGTGGGTTCCGTTTATCCAGATCAGATTGACGGGCATTTTCCATAAAACGCTTCTTCATTTGATCGTTTTCGTCATTAAAAAATATAATATCTTCTTCGTGGATAAATTGTCCCTTAACTGAAGGATTTATTAAACTATAGCCCAGGGTTGTTAAAGTTTCTTGGTTGATTAACTCAAATATATTGATTTCTTTGGCACTAAGTTCTTTCAAAAACTTTCGGCTATTGTCTTTAATAATGGGTTTAGCTAAATTCTCCCACATTTCGCCTGCGTTGGCTGTGGCCAGCGATTCTTTTGATTGATGAAAATCCAGCATACTTTCAAAATAATCAATTTCCAGAAAATGGCATAGCTTTTTGATTATAGCTTCAGGATTAGCAATCAGTTCCTCGTAATTTAAAGCAAAAAAGCGTGCAGGTTCAATTTGTTTTGATAACTCGATGCAAGCTGTTTGATCTTTAAACCATTGCTGCGCCAAATGATAAATGTGCTTTTCGCCAACAATTGCTTTTTTAAATGACAAGGCTACATCGCGTCCATCCCGATACAAATAAATGTACTTAAGTTTGGGCGAATATTTTTCCAGCTCGTTGGCATAATGTACGTTGGCCATACTTTTGCAACACCAATATTTCGCGTTTTTCGATCGGGCTACAGATTCGTATATCAACCGGTTAATTTCGAATAAGCTTTGTTCTTTCGAGTTTTCATAAATCCAATTTTTATCCAGTTCAACACCATCCCACGGCACGGGATTGGCATTTACATAGTCTACCACATCGCTTACCAGCTCCTGATATCTTTCAGCGTTTAAAGGTGTATATAAATTTAACAGGGGCACGAAGGTGACTAAAATATGAGGAGGGTGGGGTGAAGCAATTTCATCCGACTGATCTAAAATCACCCTCAACAGATTAGAGCCCGATCTTTGTGTACCAATTATCTGAATACCTACTGGGTTGGAAATATTGTTCATGAAATAAAAGTGCTTAAAATTCCGAAAAGGATTGAGCCAAGTATTAAATATACCGGACTTAATTTATACTTAGTGCTCAGTACAAATGCAATAATACAAATTACACCTACTAATATCGTTCTGGGCTGCATCAATAATATTTTAAATGCAGAAGAAATGATCAGGCCAATTACCACCACTTTAATGCCAGATATCATGCTTTTAATTAGCGGATGATCTTTGGTACGGTTAAAAATCTTAGAAACCATAATCATTAAGGCCGCAGCAGGCAAAAACATACAGCAAGTGGCCAATAATGCACCAGAGAAGCCCGCCAGCTTATAACCAATAAATGTAGAACTAACTAAAATGGGTCCGGGAGTGACCTGACTAAAAGCAATGGCATCAATAAATTGTTTATCGGTAAGCCAGTTTAAATCTTTAACAAAGAGCGACTGCATAATTGGGATAATGACGTAGCCGCCACCAAACAGGGAAATACTAATGCCAGAAAAAACTGTCCCGATTTTAAAAAAAATACTGGAATAGCCCTTAAAAAAACCGCTTACAAACAAAATCTGGTTGATTAACAAAACGATAAGTACAGACAATGAAACTGTACTTAACCGCAGTTTATATTTCATTTTCAAGTTGCCTGCAATTTCGCGGTAGTTATTTTTTTCCTTATCGATAAAAAGACCAACAGTAGCTCCAACCAGCATCAAAACAAGAGTTAAAACATAACTACCAATAATTAAATCGAGTGCTACAGCAAATATAAAAAGTGCAATTTTACTATAGTTGAGTGCTATTTCTTTACGGAATAACTGTAAACCTGTAGAAAAAATAATGATGCCAATGGTTGCACCAACGTACTTCATAACAGCGGTCCACTCTATTTTAAAACCACTTGAAAAGTATACATAAGCCAAACATAGTATCAGGATACAGGCTGGTAACAACACTGCAAAAATACTTACAACAGCGCCCAATTTACCTTTTAACGTATAACCGATATTGGCAACAACGTTTACTGCGAGCGGCCCGGGCATAAAGGAAGCTACCGTTATACTATCCAGCACTTGCTCATTGTCGATAGTTTTATCCTGCTCCACCATAATGCGCTGGATTAAAGACACCAGTGCCATATGCCCCCAAAACTTACACAGCCAATTTTAAAAAAGGTAAAAAAGAGGTATCTCAGTGTTATTGCCTCCCTGGTTAAACCTCCCTGTACCGATAGCTCCATATTTCTTTTTTAAGGTTAGCCTGATATTCTTTTTTATATGCTGATCAAAAAAACGGCAATTCGTTCGGGATTGGCTATGATTTACAATCGCGGTTTTTCAGTACCCTAATTTATGGCTTTTGGTGCGTAATAAAGCGTTAAAATATTACGCAAACGTTTGACTAAAAGTCTGTATTTTTTAAATTTTATCTAATATGCTTAAAAAAGCCAAATAAGTCTGAAACAACGATTTGATGAATGTTTAGTTCATGTATTTCTTCAACTGCTTTTTTGAACTGATTTATGATACAAAGCAGCTGAATTAGCTGAAATGAAGTACTGAACAAACGTTTGTGTTAAATTTTATAATTTCTTATAAAATGGTTAACCAAAGCAAGAAAGTATGTTAAAGCAACCCCTTCATCATGATAACTTTTGCTCCTGGATTTGGCAGCTAACAAAAAAGCCTTCCAGATTTACCTGAAAGACTTTCTTATTTTTTTAAGCTTTAGCTATTTTTTTCGTCTGCTTTTTATGATGATGGTGTTTATGGCCTTTTTTGGTTTGCGATTTTTCGGTACCGGTTTTTGCCGGAGTGGTGGTTTGAGCGCTTACGGTGTTAATGGTAAAAGCGGCTACTAATGCGATTACTAAAACTTTAATTGCTTTCATTTTTAATTGATTAATGATGAATAAACCTTGTTATTTTGTTTATTAAATCTCGAAAATCAATATGAAGATTTTATGAACTAAGGCAGATCGAAAGCGAATGTATAATTCAATCTTTTTCCACTTAACACATATTCGGAAACTACTTTTCCCTCAACCAGGATTTTGTATTCTGCCCTGGATTCTGATTTGGATTTTGCTAATGTTTCGAGCTGGACATGGGTACCGGATTTTAGAGTAAAGGTCTTCTGCCAACTACCTGTTACATTTTCCTGTTCTACCAGTTTTCCATTATCACCAGTATAAATTGCGTTTCCGGTTAAGCGTTGCCCAAAATTGGCCTGATAAACTACAGTGTAACTTTCCCGTTTTGGAATATCTAATTTACCTTTCGACATAGAATGGTTCGAAGTCATAACCAGGCAGCTGCTCAAAGTAAGCGTGAGCAAAAAACAATAGAAAATATTTTTCATATAATAAGGTTTAGAACAAGATGACGACGATTTTAAAAAAAGGGTTGCAGACAATAATTTTGAATGGGAGAATTTTGATGGATTGAATAAACAACATTCACTCATTCCATCACTCAATCATTCAAAATTCAATTATCTACACAAAAGTATCCAGATATAAATCTTCTACTTTTTTACGTGCCCAGGGCATTCTTCTTAAAAATTTCAAGCTCGATTTGATGCTTTGGTTATTATTAAAGCAATCAATCCTGATGAGTGATCCCAGTTTTTCCCATCCATAATGTGCCTGAAGATCGGTTACAATTTTTTCTAAAGTAATACCATGTAAGGGATTGTTTTTTTGCTGTTCGGCCATTGGGCAAAGTTAAGGCAAAATTATTGAGGTTTATACTGTGCCATCCAAACATTCGCACCACCACAATCCGGGTCGTTCACCTGATGCAGAAGCACTACAAACTGATTGGCTCGCAGCAACGAGTGGTATTCTGCCGTATCTAATGATGCATGGAACAGGTTTTCTCCTCCATTCATGCCCCAGGCTTCTCCGCTTTCGGTACCAGAGGTAAACAACAAAATACCATCTGGGTTCAGGTGATCTTTGAAAACTTTGAACATGGCGGGCTGATCTGCTGCAGGCAAATGAAAGAAACTATGCCAGGCAATAACAACATCAAATTTTTCATCCAAATGTAACCCGCGCATATCATGTAGTATCAATCGGGTACCGGGGAAATTAGCCCGGGCCAATTCAATCATCTTTTCGCTTCCATCGATGCCCAAAACATTTACATTGTGGTTAATGAAATATTCTAATATGGGTTTTCCGGTACCGCAGCCTACATCCAACATGCTGGCATTTGGTGGAAGTTGTTCAATTATTGGGGCCAAATAAACGCGTTCCACCGAATCGGCATAGCGGTTTTCGGCAAACCAATCGCCTATTTTATTGTATACCTGATAAACGTTTTTGCGTTCTCCGTTTTCCATCAGTTTAGCCTATTGCAGTTGCATCAATTTCAATTAACATCCCTTTTAATGCCAAACGTTGTATCGGAATAAGTGTATTTACCGGAAATTTTAAGTCAGGCCATATTTTAGTCGATTCTTCAATCAATACCTGATGTTTCTCATCATCGTAATCTACCACCAAAGTGCTGAGCTTAGCAATATTTTCCATTTTTAAACCTTTGCTAGCTAATGCAATGGCTATATTTTCGAAAACAATGGATACCTGCGTTCTGAAATCGGCACTTAAAATGCCATCAATCCTGCTACCGCCTTGTCCGGCAACAAATACCAGCTGGCTCCAGGCCGGAACTGCGGCAACATGCGAGTAGCCATGCGGGCGGGGATCATAAATTCCTTCGGGATTGGTTATTTCTAATAATGAAGTGCTCATAAGTATAATTTTATTGCTAAGCTAAGCGATATAACAGATTAATCCGTCGGTACTTTGCAATAAAAAAAGCCTCCAGATCTTCAGGACCGGGAGGCTTTTTGTGGATAGCAACAGCTTAATTACCTGTGGCTGTCCAGGTATTGTTATCCGGGTTCGAATCTGGCAATACTTTATTTGGATCTAAAGTTACCGATTCTATTGCTTCAGTTGTTGGGTAACGCACCAACCAACTGGTGTTTTTCATCCAAACATCAACAGGTACTTTTACGATATCTGTTTTACCGCTTTTGGTTTTAATCTGCAGAATGATTGGCATTGGCATTTTCTCGAGGTTTACCACTTTAATGTTATAACCTGTTATTTTATCGCCATCTTTAACGGCTTCAACAGTTGTAATGCCCTGATCCATTTTCCAACTGTTTAACCACCAGCTTCTCCAGAACCAGGCTAAATCTTCGCCTGCGCCGTTTTCCATTGAGCGGAAGAAATCGAAAGGTGTTGGATGTTTAAATGCCCAGTTTTTAATGTACTGGCGGAAAGCATAATCGAAACGGTCTTCACCTAAAATCTGGTTTCTTAAAATATCTAAGCCCCAACCCGGTTTGCTGTACAGGTTAACACCAATATTGCGTTCGGCCATTCCATCAGGCATTAGCATAATATTTTCGAAAATCGGATTACCGATCACATTCTTACCAATTCTATTTAAATCAGTTGGTGCACTGGCATACTCTCCATTATTGAAGCTGCTTTTAGAAATACCATTGATGAAGGTATTAAAGCCTTCATCCATCCAGCCATATTTGCGCTCGTTCGAACCTACAATCATCGGGAACCAGGTATGGCCAAATTCATGGTCAATTACACCCCAGGCACTTCCTTTTTTAGCTTTCCAACCACAAAACACAATACCCGGATATTCCATACCACCAATGTTGGTTGCTACGTTAACGGCCATTGGATACGGGTATTCGAACCATTTTGATGAATAATGTTCGATTGTAGATTTTACATATTCTACACCACGGCCGTAACCATCAACACCATTACTTTCAACCGGCTGTGCCGAAACAGCTAAACCTGTTTTACCGCTTGGCAGTTTATATCTTGCAGCATCTAAAACAAAAGATTTTGATGAAGCCCAGGCTGCATCGCGTGCATTTATGATTTTAAATTTCCAGGTTAATTTATCTTTCGCCGGGCGGGATGCCGGATCTGTAACCTCAGCTTCTGTACGGATATGCACAGTAGCATCGCTCGTTTTAGCTGCATTCCACCTTTGTAATTGCGTTGGTGTAAAAACTTCAGATGGATTTAACAACTCGCCAGAGCCCATAACGATGTGGCTTGCCGGAGCAGTAATGGCAAAATTGATATCGCCATACTCACAGTAAAACTCACCTCCGCCCCAGTAAGGCAAAGTATTCCAGCCAATTACGTCATCATACACCGACATGCGTGGAAACCATTGTGCAATGGCAAAAATTTCACCATTTTTTGTAGTTAAATGTCCGGTTCTGTCCGATCCTTCTTTAGGTACGATATACGAATAATCCATTTTAATGGTTACGATATCGCCATTTGGAGCCATTGGCTGATCTAAACGAATCTGCATACGGGTATCTTCTACCAAAGAAGTAAATTTTACTGCAGCAGCTTTTTGCGACACGGTGATGTTCTGGATTTTATAGCCGCCATCAAATTTTTCGCCTTGCGCACCATAACGGCTACGCGAAGGGGTAATGGCATAACCTCGAGAAGTTTCTTTAAAGGTGTTCTGATCTAACTGCAACCACAAATAAGGCAATTTATCGGGACTATTATTTTTATAGGTAATGGTTACTGTTCCGCTAACCGTGTTTTTAGTTTCATCGAGATTGGCGGTAATATTATAATCTACACGGTTTTGCCAGTACTTAGGACCTGGTGCACCGATAGCTGATCGGAATTCATTTCCGTTTTGAGTATAAAATAGTGGTCCAAATGCCTCAGCTGGGTTATAATTGCTGGTTGGCGCAGGGCTGGTAGCCTGTTGGGCTGAAGCTGAAAAAGCAAAAGCACAACAAACCACACAAAATGTAAATAGTTTATTCATATTCATGATATAATAAGGTTGTATTCGGGAGGTAAATATAAAAAATAACCACATATAGATTTATATGTGGTTATAATGTTACCAATAAGCTAATATTGGGTTATTAATTTGCCTTTAATTTGGGCAAATCCTGTAATTTTCTTTCCTGCGGCGTTAATTTTTTCCAGGCAACAAATGCCCGCGAGATATAAAATGCATACCGGTATGGTCTTTCGGCCTTAACCAGTTCTACCGACGGGCGATAAATAATCATGAAATTTTTAAGTTCTTCACCTTCAAGCTTGGTTAGCTCGGTCACTGCTTTCGCCGTAAAGTTCTCGTCAATTTCCTGCATGTACATTTCTTTTTCTTCTAAATCGGCTTCTTTACGCTGCTGTCTTTTATATTTACCATAGCCAAGGTTTAGGTTTAAACCACCAACTTTATCCTTCATCCGTTTACGGTTAAGGTTACCGCCTGTGTTGAGTAAAGTATATTTTTCGGCTAAAGGGTCTTTTGCATCCGTAATCTGGCTGTTCATTCTTACCGCATTAATATTTACCTCCTTTAAATTATTCGTTTTAACAGGCAAATAAATAGTCCTGTTTAACAGGTTGGTTAAATACAAAGTATCGGTGTGATAACCTACTGCAGAAAACTCGATCAGATCGCCAACATTGGCTCCAATGGCATATCTGCCTTCTTTATTGGTACTGGTTGCTTTTTTACTGTTCAGATTTCTAACGGTTACCCCAGGAAGTGAAAGTGTTTTTTTCGAAAAATCGAATACTGTACCTGTAGTTACAGTTTGTGCAAAAACGCCAATAGGCATAGCAAGCAATAGAAAAATGATTAGTTTGCGCATATTCAAAAGTAATTGAGTTCTTTGTTTAAAATCTGCTTTTAACAAACTTTAACATTACAACAAATCAGTTAGATTAGGGTTTTTAAATAATTGTCATCGTCAAAACCTATTAATACCGCCTTGTCATTTTTTTCGATTACCGGGCGTTTAATGGCACTTGTATTTTCTTTTAAATAGGCTATAGCCAAATCCTGAGTGTTTATTGCAGCCTGCTCCTCTTTGGTTAACTTTTTCCAGGTTAATCCCTTGCGGTTAAGCACTGTTTCCCAGCCAAAAATGTTGCACCACCCATTTAATTTTTCAGTAGTAATGCCTTTTTTCTTAAAATCGTGAAATTCGAAATCGATATGGTTTGCCTTTAACCAATCGAGCGATTTTTTAACTGTGTTGCAATTTGGAATTCCGTAAACGGTCATACTAAATGATAATGATGTGAAATGGAAAATGTATTAGGGATGAGGAAAAAATCGAACCGATCTTAAATCCAACAAGCCGTTTCAAAGATAGAAAAAAATGGAAGATGGATCATGGAATTGTACATCTCATCCTAAAATCCAATAATCCTGATCATTCGTCACATTTTTAGCCCTGTCTATCACATTTTAAATATTGGTATTATTGCACTTTGTAAAATTGTGGCCTAAACAAATCATCACAATGGAAATTATTTCTGGTAACCCTACTTCCGAAAAAGCAAAAAATATTAACCAGCTGGAGTTCTGGATCTCGACTACACTGTATATCCTGGCTTTAATTAGCATTTGCACACAAACCACCTATAATTCTGGCCATTCTTATCATTTTAGCGTAAGCAGTATCGATTACAGCGTAATGAAGAACTTTTTCCTACCTGAAATGTTCAAAATCAGTGTGGTGTATATAAGCTTTCTGCTGTTCAACTTCTGTTTTATGCCACAGCTATCGAGAAAAAATAACATTGCATTAAATATTATTCTTTCGGTTCTGGTAACTGCCTTTTCTGTTGTGGGCTGGATGGTGGCCAATACTTATTCGCAGGCTTACCGGCTAATTGAATTCGATAATATCGATAATGCCTACGACATGCTTTTTGGCGAAGCTTTTACCTATGTATTTTTCCTGTATCTTTTGTTTAACGTTTATGCCTTTTTTAATGAAAGGGGGCTGGAGTTATTGAATAAAATCAGCTTTTTAAGAGATTACAACCAAAATATCATTACCGAGATTTTCATTACTACAAGAATCTGGCTGATTTCGCTTTTGGTTTTTGCGGCGGTGCTTTCGTTTAGGCTTGATTATGATTTATTGGTAATCTGGCTAATTGCGCCACCAGTAAATATCCTGCTGGCTTTTTGTTCCATTTATTATATCATTCCAAACCTGCGGAAAAACCAGAAAGGTTTTGGCCGTTACTTTTGGGGCAATGTGGCTGTGAGTGCGCTCATCTCGCTCTTGTTGCTGATTATGTTGGTACCGTTTATGCGCAATGGTGAAACCGTGCCGGTTACTTTAATACTAGCTGCTATAGCCATGGTTTGCATTACAACTCCGTTGGCCTGGTACATTT
Organism: Pedobacter sp. HDW13; assembly: GCF_011303555.1. Lineage (NCBI taxonomy): Bacteria > Pseudomonadati > Bacteroidota > Sphingobacteriia > Sphingobacteriales > Sphingobacteriaceae > Pedobacter > Pedobacter sp. HDW13. Next base: position 1,406,927 of record NZ_CP049868.1, read on the forward strand.
ATAAAAACAAGTTCGAAAAACAGACCGAAATTCAGATGCTGAAAACCGAACTAGGCAAATCAGATGCGAGTTTAAATTTCTTAAAATCGCAGATTAATCCACATTTCTTATTCAATGCCTTAAATACTTTGTTTGGTACCGCTTTGCAGGAAAATGCAGAAAGAACGGGCGAAGGGATCCAGAAACTTGGCGATATGATGCGCTTTATGTTACACGAAAACACACTGGATAAAATTTCGCTTACCCGTGAGGTAGAGTATCTGAACAATTATATCGATCTGCAAAAGTTACGCACTTCACGATCAGCCGATATACGGATTGAAACCCATATCGAAGAGCAGATCAATAATTTACAAATTACCCCTATGCTGCTTATCCCCTTTATCGAAAATGCTTTTAAACATGGTATCAGTCTGCAACAATCCTCGTACATCAAAATGACTTTACAAACTAAAGAAAGTACACTGTATTTTGATGTGAGCAACAGCATTTACATTAAGGCCGATAATGATCCTGAAAAACTAAAAAGCGGCATTGGCCTTGAAAATGTAAAACAACGCCTGTCATTGCTGTACCCAGGCAAGCACGAATTAATTATTCGCGAAAGCGCCAATGAGTTTTTTGTGCATTTAACGTTGCAGTTGGTTTAGTTCAATGGATATTATTGATAAAATTGAGAGGCTGTTTAAAAATTCACAGATCTATCAGGTGGGTGGGAACACCCACCTCAAGCGAACGCTTTGGGCGGTGTCTCCACCGCCCATTTCATATTTCGCAGAAATTTAAACAGTTTCTGAATCTTTTGCTTCTAAAGTTATAAATTTAGGCCTTTTGTAATTTCGATCCGATAGCTATCGGATGGAGCGTAATGGAGAAAACGATGAACAATGTTTAAAAGATTTCTCCGCTACGGTCGAAATGACGATTTCTTTTAAACACTGGGGATGCTTCCTTTGTCAGCATGACAGAAAAAGTGAAAACTATTAATAAACAAAAATGATCGCAATTGCCATAGATGATGAACCCATTGCATTAGATATTATAAAATCTCATGCTTCAAAAGTTCCGTTTATTACTTTGCAGGAAACCTTTACTGATGCTTTTGCGGCCATTACTTATCTTCAACAGCACAAAATTGACCTGATTTTTCTGGACATTAAAATGCCGGATATTAGCGGGATTGATTTTTTAAAAAGTTTGAGCAAGCCGCCAATGGTTGTTTTTACCACAGCTTATACTGAACACGCTGTACAAAGTTTTGAGCTCGACGCAGTTGATTACCTCCTTAAACCCTTTTCACTTTCGCGCTTTTTAAAGGCTTGCAACAAAGCCCATGAGCTGTTTAACCTACGGAGTGACAAACAGGAGGCAAAAACCAACCACATTTTTATAAAAGATGGTTACGAACAGGTAAAAGTAGAACTTGATGAAATTCTGTACTTCGAAGCTTCGGGTAACTATACCCAGATCCAGCTTAAAAACAAATTGCTGAGCTCGCGCATTACAATTAACGACCTGGCCGATTTGTTGCCAAAAACAGATTTTATTCGCTGTCACCGGGCCTTTATAGTGGCTAAAAATAAAATATCCAGATTTGACCGAAGCCAGATCTGGATAGATGAAAAAGTTATTCCAATTGGCGCCACCTACAGCGGCATCCAGCTTACCTAGCTTACTTTACGTTTACACGTATGCCTGCCGAATGGGTAGTAAACTCAGGCGCATACATGCTTTGCAAAGTAGTAATACCGTTCGAAAAATTGCCCGAATGGGTAACCCTCAACGGATATTCAAATACATAAGTACCTTTGGGCATATAACTGATAAAGAAATTGGTCGAAGCATCTTTAGTACTTTCATAATAACCCAATCCATCCTGGTACTTATACCTCGAAATTACGTTAACAGGCTCAAAGCCCGATGAACGCATATCTTTTAAATGAATGTATTCCATATCACGGTCGCAAAAAATTTCTACTCTTACTTTTACCAGATCGCCAGGAGCTAAAACATTATTGGCCGTTAAAGGGATTAGCACATCGCCTTTATTGCTGGCCTTTTGTAAAAACAGTTGCTTTTTAATCTTGACACCTGTAATGGCCGGCGTAATTTTATCCAGTTGTTCGAAATATTGCCAGTACAATGCACCCCAGGCAATGGTTTGATTGTTATTTTTAATTTGTACTTTTCCCATTTCTGGTTTTACGTTTGTACCCGCGACGGTTACTTTTTGATAACCTGTACCCGCTTCTTTTACCGGGTTCGGGCTTTGCAAATCAGTTAGTTTTTGGCTGCCGATGGTAATTTCGGGTTCCTTACTTTCGCTTAATAAATCTGTACCTTTCATTAACAGAGCATAACAGGCCGAAGTTGTGGCTTTAGTGGTTTTCCAATCATTGGTTTGTTTGTTTTTAAGCAGCCAGATTTTCATTTCCTCAACAGCTTTAGTGTCCTTAGCTACCTCATCAAACGCCTCAATCAGCAAGGACTGTGTTTCAACCGGACTTTGATACCACCACCAGCCAGCTTTATTTTTGGCCCAATACATTCCCAATTCTTCGCTCTGTTGTGCGGTTTGATTAAGCAGGGTGATGATTTTTTGAGCTTCGGCGGTATTGCCATTTCTGCTTAACACCAAAGCAGTTTGCGCCAGCTGGTAGCTATCAAAAGTTTTCCAGTTTGCAGTTAATCTTTTCAGGTAAAAATCTCTGGCCTTTATAAAATCGGCGCTTGTATTTTTAGAGTTGGTATAGCTTCTTGCAAACAAATAGTGTAGCGGCAAGTAGCTAATGTGGTTTCCTTGCAGCTCTTGTTTATAATCATTAACCAATTGTGCATCTAAATAAGCAATGGCTTTATTAAGCATGGTATTAAAACCTGTATAAGCTTTCTCATCGACCATTTTTAGTTTTTTTAACTGGCCTATCCCTAAAACAATATGCTGTGTAATGTAACGGTCTTCTCTCATACCGGTAAACCATGGAAAAGCGCCATTGTTATACTGCATTTTAGCAAGCTTATCGTAATTGTTTTTCAGCTCATAAGTCATTCGGTTTAAATCGAAAAGTACTGCCAAACGTTTTTTACGCTCGCTTTCATTATCAGCGTTGCGCACCCAAGGTGTTTCTTCGAGTAAGATTGATTTCAATTCCTGATTTTTCTCTAGATTGGATAAAAGTGCATCACCATTGTTGCTGCTTTTCCATTGTTCAAAAACCGTTTTAATTTTTGGCGATGAATTGATGATTCCAGTGGCAAAGCTATTGGCGTAAAAGCGGCTAAAGGTTTGTTCGGCACATTCGTACGGATACTCCATTAAATAAGGCAGAGCCTGTACCGCATACCAAACCGGATTTGAGGTAAACTCGAAAGTTAAACTTTGGTTACGGAGAGTTTTTGAAGTTCCCGATTTTTCAAGCTTCTCCATATCGAATGTCTTAGTGGTATTGCCCCTCACATTTACCGGCATGCTTTCGGTAACCAACATGGCATTGGGTAACACCGGAATGGTATTTTCTTCGCCATCGCTAAATTTACCACTTTGTGCCACAACCTTATAAGTAATGGCATTAATACCCGACGGGATAATCAATGTCCACTTCAAAACTGAACTACCTTCGTTATCCACTTCAAAAGCTTTTTCAGCTTTATCTACCTGATCAAAAACCTGAATTGGCTTACCTGTTAATGCATCCGTTAATGCTAAGCTTGCCTTACCATCCAGTTTCTTACCTGCTAAATTATTCAGTTTAGCGCTTAACAAGATGGTATCTCCTTCGCGGAAAAACCTTGGTGTATTGATTGCAATGGCCAGTTGCTTTTGTGTAACCAGTTCTTTGGTAACCGATGCGGTTCTTAAATCTTTGGTGTGGGCAAAACCCATCATCTTATAACGCGTTAATGATTGCGGAATGGTAAACTCGATTTTGATTTCGCCTTTGGCATCGGTTAATAATTGCGGATAAAAAAATGCCAGTTCGTTAAAATTGGTACGGGCAACAATGTTATTATTTTTTAATTGTCCCCCAGAATCATTGTCTCCAATACTGCTCATTCCTCTGATAAGTATTTTATCATTTGATCCTGGAACACCAGTATTATCCTGAATACTTAAGCCTGCTACTTTGCCCTCCAATGGAGCGTCTGAAACCTGAGCAACAGAAGCTGCCATGATTTCCTTTCGTTGCGAACCATATCCAACAACCATTACCTCGTTTAAAGCATTGCCGTCTTCTTTCAGGGTTATATCCATCCGCTTTTTACTCCCCACCACGGTGGTGTAATTCTTGTAACCAATAAATGAAAAACTTAACTTCTCACCTGCCCTGGCATCAATGGTATAAATTCCAAATACATTAGTTGTTGTTACCAATTTACCTGATTTAACCTGCACACCAGGTAATGTTTCTCCCTGATTATCGAACACCACACCATAGGTTAATTTACCCTTTTCAAGCTCAGCCAATTTCTGAATGGCTTCTGGTTGTAATCCGGCCTTTCTGGCTTTCTTTAGGTTATTGATATAATTGCGGTAAGCATAATTGTAACCTCCGTAATAACTATAACCAAACAAATTAAGGCTTTCGTATTTACGGGTAATAACGGCATGCTCGTAATTCGATTTTAAGAACCATAAATAGTTTGAGTTAGCATTGTTGTTGGCATTGAAGTTCCAGTTGTAGAAATAATAATTGAAACCAGTTTGCAAATAGGTATTCCAATTCATATTTTTCAAATCGTCCAGACTTGCATCGTAAAGTGTAGCCACCATTTCGGCCATCTGCTTTTCACCAGCGCTATTGCTGATCTGTAGCTTCCAGCTTTCCTTTTCGCCGGGTTGCAGCTTATCCCTGAATGTTAAAAATTTAATGTCGAGTTCTTTTTTCGGATCTACCATTTTAACCTGCTGCATCGAATTGTAAACCACCCCCTCATGCACCATCGTAAACTGCACAGCAAAACCATCGTGGTAACCGGTATCAGGCTTAATTTTAACGATACTTTGTTTGGGCGATAAGTTAAGCCACACTTTTTTGGTTACGCTATCGCGATAATAAACTTCATAATACCCTTTACTGTTGTTGGATAAACCAGCTAAACGAAAAACGGCACTTTCGCCAGGCCCGACTACACTTACCTCAGGAGTAATCCATTCGATATTTGATTGTATTAGAGCAGGTTGCTCACCATAAACTACTACATATTTATCTACTTTAACGGTATCGTTCTGTTCATTTACCGCCATTAAATTAATTTTATAATAGCCTGGCTTTAAATCTCGTTGCGTAAAACTCAGGTATCCCCTGCCATTTTTAACATCAGGATTTTGCTTTAATTCGACCGATTTCAGTGGCCATTTGGCCACCTCCAATTCTTTATTATATTCCTGATCTGGAAAAACTTTAATAAACGCCTCTTTGGATATTGAATAGTTTTCGGCATAAAAGGGCTTTTGTTCATCAGTCGCGAAGGCGCCTGCAATAAAGTCCATTCGGCTTTAACGTTAGCCTTAATTGGTTCATTATTTAAATTGCTTACCCAAAAGGTAAGGCTATCGCGCTTATTGCTGGTATAAATAACCTGTTCGGAATTGATGTTGAGGTTAATATCTTTCTGCCCCACACTAACTGATGAGGTTTTTGTCCGGGTTTCACCATTTAAGTCGGTCACTTCTACTTCAATATCATAGCTATAATTTTGCCTGATATCGGTTGCCTTAGCGAAAAATGTAATATCAAATTTGCCACCGGATTTGGTTGTTGTTTTACCAATGGCCATTTGTTTTCTTTCGAATGCACGCGATCCATAAATGGCCGCCTGCTCAGTATAATTTAACCTGTAATCGTAAAGCGCCCTGCGAAAAATTTTATAGTTCACGCTGGCATTACTGACCGAATATCCTGAAAAAGCACTGGCCTTCCCCACAACCTTAATGCTATCGTTCAGTTTATACCGTTGGTTGCGCTTATCAAAAACGACCTCGAAAGTTGGACGTTTATATTCTTCTACCTGCACTCCAATTTGGCCATCATCAGTGCTGATTACCATACTGCCATTTAACTTACCCATTGGTATGCTGAACGATCCCTGAAAAGTGCCAAAATCATTATTTTTAACAGTGGCTGTTGCAATTTCCTTTCCGTTAGCATCTTTAAAATAAACATCGATTATTCTATTTACTTCAATTTTATTTACCCCCTTTTCAATCCTTAAGCATAATCCTTTATAATAAACGGTTTGCCCCGGGCGATAAATAGGCCTATCCGTAAAAAGAATGATACGGCTATCCTCCTCGTTATCGCGGTAATTACTATAATTATTGATATTTAATTTCAGTTCATCTTTCCCCAGTGTAACCAGTGCCCTCGACATGTTATTATTGATTTCATTAGTACTGGCATAACCTTTATCGTTAGTAGTAAGCAAAACACCATTAACATATTTCCGAATATTGTAATCGTACCTTTGTTGCTGGATTTTAACGTTTTTTAAAGGGGCGCCATCAATGAGCTGACTTACAAAGTATTCATGTTTATCAACATTAATCCTGTTGATTACTGCCATGGCGGTAACCTTAAAATTGACATTGCTGTAAACGGTATCCTTTTGTTCACGATTAATGGTTTGCGCAATCAAAGTATAATCATTAAAGTGTAAACCATCTATTTTATCAATTAAAGTGTGGGTTTGGTAATCACTTGCTTTCGGCACCACAACCCGCCACTCCTTTATTACCTTATTATCTTTTAAAAAAGCAAAAAACTCCTTTTTGTTATTAAACTGCTGGTACTCATTTTTAGACTCTGGTGTTTTAAAAAGCCTGAAATATACCGTATCAACATTTTTGTATGATAAGTGTAGTTGTGCAGCTTTATCAGGCTGTACATAAGCCCTGGTTTGAATGGTTAGCTGACTACTTTTTATCTGGTTGATTAAGTTAAGGGCATTTTTTGCACCTATACTTTTGGGATAACGATTAATTGCCTTTTCGGCTAAGGTCACAGCTGTTAAAAGATTTCCCTTATTGCTATCACCAGGTAACTGTGCATTTTTGTGAATTAAAGCCTGCTCATATAAAATATCGGCATAGACTTCGCTGCCTGTACTTTGCTCAGCCAAACGGTTTAAAGCCTCAGCGTAAGCTTCCTGATTGTCGCCCATAAAATACTGGTTTACAAAGATTAACCTTTTCAAATCAATATCAGCTAAAGCCGTGAGGTTGTTGTTGCTTTGATGAAATCTGATTAGTTTTTTAAACAATTGTAAGGCCTGTATTTTAAACAATGTACTATCTGTAGGCAATGCCATTGCTAAAAAATCTTGTGTATTGCCCAGTAAGTTAGGGTTGTTTCTATCCAGCAACTCATCATCGTAACCGGTAAGGTTAAGCTGGGTATTGCTAAAAACTTCAATGGCGCGGTGGGCCAGCAAATCGTAAAGAGTGGGCCTGAAATTCCGGTTGCTTTTATCGCCGGCTAAAACGGCATCTAAAACATCTACTTTGGTTTGTTGCAAAACATCAGCTTCGCTTAAGGAGAGCAGGTAATATTTTACCGTTTCATTGTTTAATTTTTTAATATCCCAGGTTTTAATATCATCGCCAATATTGCCCTGCACCTGTGTGCGTTGCATAATCTGCCAGTTATTTTCTCTCAGGTAATTCCAATAGATTTCGGCCAGTAATGATTGTAAAATACTTTTTTCGGGTTGTCTCGCAGTACTGATATCTTGCCGTAAATCGATCAGGATCTTATTAAAAGCGTCTTCTTCCAAATAGCCTTGAAACATCATGCGGTAGATAACCGATTTAATGATTAAAGGTGTATTATGTGTTTGGTGTGCCTCCAGACTAATTTTCTCTATTAAGGCCAGTGCATCTTTGGGTTGGGCGCGGTTAGCAATAGAATCTACCCGGTAAAAATCTTCGAAAGTATATTTCTGCGCCGAAACATTTAACGAAAGCAAAAATGCGCAGATTAGGGAGGCGAAAAAGCGTAAAGATAGATTCATAATTACATTGGGTTTTAATATAGATGGACGAGGATTACAAATTCCATAATTAATTATAATTTTATCTGATTCTGATACTAATCTAAGTATTAACTGATTAAATGTTACAAGCAATAAACATTAAGGTTTTTAACATTCGAAGCATAACCTTATCTTTGCATCCATGTCAACACAACTAAAAAATCTATCCGATTTCTCTCATACTACGGTGCCTAGCGGGGCAGACTATAAATTCGGCATTATTGTGGCCGAGTGGAATGCTGAAATTACCGGCGCTTTATACAATGGTGCATTAAAAACTTTGCTGGCCAATGGTGTAAAGGAAGAAAACATCGTTTCGCTACCTGTACCCGGCAGCTTTGAATTAACTGGCGGTGCCGAGATTTTATTGAGCAAAAGGAGTGATATTGATGCGGTAATCTGTTTGGGTTGTGTAATTCAGGGCGATACCAAGCATTTTGATTTCATTTGCGATGCTGTAGCACAAGGAGTAACCAATGTTGGCATTAAGTACAGTAAACCTGTAATTTTTGGTGTTTTAACTACCAATAACCTGGAGCAGGCGCAAGACCGTGCTGGTGGCAAACATGGCAATAAAGGCGATGAAGCAGCGATTACAGCCATTAAAATGGCCGATTTTTCTGCAAACATTTAACATTGCGTTTTAATAAAGTATTTGTAACTTAGAGATTTAATATTAATCCGATCTGCTTAAACAATCATGATTTTCATGAGCGCTTAAGCACTTTTGAAACAAACTTATACAGATGAAAAAAGTAGCCATTTTATTATTGGCGGTGTTTTGCACCATTACCATTTTAGAATCTTGTTCTTCTAAACTTTGTCCTGCATACGGATCTTATCCGGAAGGAAAACGCAGAAGAAACTAACCTCCTATTTCTTAATTCTCATATTCAGGTCATTTGCAGAACTTTATTTAATTGCAGGTGTTATTCTAAAAACAATAAAATATATTCATGAATTGGGTTAACTTAACTTCAGTAGAACAACTTGAAGAAATCAAAAACGCAAGTGGCTACAGCCTCATTTTTAAGCACAGTACACGTTGCTCGATTAGCCTGATGGCTAAAAAGAACTTTGAGTTTGATTGGGACGTAATTCCTTCGGATACTAAGCTTTTCTTTTTAGATCTGATTAGTTACCGCGATATTTCAAACCATGTTGCAGAAGTGTTTCAGGTAACACACCAATCGCCACAGATTTTATTAATTAAAGATGGCGAGTGCGTATTAGAAGCTTCGCACAGCGATATCTCGGCAGAAGAAGTTGCAGAAGTGATTGCTGCCTAAATAATAAAAAAATTTGATAAAGAAAGGGTATTCAAGCGATTGGATACCCTTTTTTATTGATTGTTGCTCTACTGGTTGGTGTCCACACAAACCAACCTTACTCATCCATCCGTAGAGACGCTTCGCTGAACCCTGTGGACAGTATACGATCGCCGCATGGATAGAAAACAAAAAAGGCCTATGAATACACAGACCTTTAACATATGATTTTTTGTAGTATTGCTTAAGCAACTACAGTATTTTCAATTTTCAATATTTTAGAAGTTTTCTTTCTTGTTTCTTTGCAAAGATCTGAATCCTGTGCCAATGCTTTTCCATAGGTTGGGATCATTTCTCTGATTTTAGCCTGCCACTCATCAGTAGCTAAATCTTCTGCAAAGCAACGGTTTAGTAAATCGAGCATGATAGAAACAGCTGTTGATGCACCCGGAGAAGCGCCTAATAAAGCTGCAATAGAACCATCGGCTGCATTTACTACTTCGGTACCAAACTCTAAAATACCACCCTTTTTCTCATCTTTCTTAATTACCTGTACGCGCTGACCAGCATATTCCAGTTCCCAATCTTTCAATTCAGCAGTTGGTAAATATTCTTTCAATGCTTCCAGTCTATCTTCGGGCGACTGTCTAACCTGCTCAATTAAATACTTTGTTAAATCTAAATTGTGCAATCCAGCCGAAATCATTGGACGGATATTGTTAAACTTGATCGATTTTGGTAAATCTAAAAACGATCCGTTTTTAAGGAATTTAGTTGAAAAACCTGCATAAGGACCAAATAATAAGGCTTGCTTACCATTAATCATGCGGGTATCGAGGTGTGGCACCGACATAGGCGGCGCACCAACCGCAGCTTTACCGTAAACCTTTGCGTGGTGTTTTTTAATAATTTCTTCGTTGGTACATTTTAACCATTGTCCGCTAACCGGGAAACCGCCAAAACCTTTTCCTTCAGGAATATCAGATTTTTCTAACAATGGCAAAGAGCCACCACCAGCACCGATAAATACAAATTTAGCTACGCGTTTACGTTTATCGCCGCTATCCAGATCTTTTACCTTTACAATCCAGTTACCATCTTTGTTCTTTTTCAGATCGCGGATTTCGTGGTTGAAATGAAGATTAACATTATTCTGCTCTTTCAGGTTGTTAAACATATCACGGGTTAGTGTACCAAAGTTAACATCGGTACCCAGATCCATTTTTGTTGCAGCAACTTTTTCATTTTTTTTGCGGCCATCCATAATCAATGGTGCCCAGCTTTTTACCAGTTCGGTATCTTCGGTGTACTGCATATCGCTAAACAGATCGCATTGTGTTAATGCATCGTAGCGTTTTTTCAGGTAATCGACATTCTTTTTACCCCAAACAAAGCTCATGTGTGGAATGTTGCGGATAAAATTGCAGGGGTCGGAAACCAAACCCTTTGTTACTAAGTATGACCAAAACTGTTTAGAAACTTCGAAATGTTCGGCAATCTGAATGGCTTTTTTTGTTTCCACCGTACCGTCCTTCTTCTCGGGCGTGTAGTTTAATTCGCAAAAAGCAGAGTGTCCCGTTCCGGCGTTATTCCAGGCATCAGAACTTTCTGCTGCTGCAATATCTAAACGTTCGTAAATTTCAATGCTTAAATTAGGCTCTAATTGTTTTAATAAAACACCCAGGGTTGCACTCATGATGCCTGCCCCTATTAAAATTACATCAGCGTCAGTTTTACCAACTGTCTTTTTCTTTTTTGTCATCTTATTCTAAAGGAGTTACAAATTTAACACGATTTTAAACATCCTACGAATTTTAGGGCATTAAATCTGAAAAAAATTGCGTAAAAACGAGAAATACTTCCCTATTTTTAATTGCTTCTAATCAAATCTTAATCCAAAATTTCACCCAACCTGTATATTCATTAAAAAAGACATTCACTAAACAATAAGCTTCAATATTAATTTACTAAATACAACACTCCTTTCTTTGAGAAATTTATCATATTGCTTTTAAACACACTCATTCTTTAAAATTTTGATAAAGAATTTCAAAATCAACCTACAAATTCTGTCGAATCACCATTATTTACTTCGTTTTCTATCAAAATGATAGTTTTTCACATGCATCAATTTAGCATTAATGCAATCAAATTTTAATTTTAAGGCAGCGAACTGTTTGCAACGTTAAAAAATTCATAGAATCGACTAACTATGATTAGCAGAAAAATTGAAAGTGATACTAATCAATATGGCTTAAAATATTAATCAGTTTACCAAAGGGATCCCGGGTGTAAAACCTCCTTACACCCCAGGTTTCATTAACAGGACCATATTCGACAGGGAACCCTGCTGCTATCACTTTCGCCAATACCTGATCAACATTTTCTACCTCTATAGACAGATCGGGTGTTGCAGTACCCGAGCCGCCTTCGCTGGCAAAACTGATTTGTACATCCATTTTTTGCCCAACCGTACCATAGGTTGTTATCCAACCATGATCCATGAGTAAATCCAGACCTAAAATATCCTGATAAAAACGGGCTGCAACTGCAATTTCGGTGGCATCAATATTAACTACTATTCTTTTTACCATAATTAGGATATCAGTTGTTTTCAACAATGAAAAGCCCTGCAATGTTTATCACAGGGCTCTCTATTTCTATCTTTAATTTTTAAGTTTTGCCTTAAATACTTTTTCCAGTTTCTCTATTTTCGGGAGGATAACCAACCTGCAATAAGGTTCGCTTCCGTTTTTATTAAAATAATTCTGGTGGTAGTTTTCGGCAACATAAAAAGGCTTGGCAGCTTCTATGGCTGTAACCACTTTTTTGCCGTAGGCATTGGTTTTATTCAGTTCGGCTTTATACTTCTCGGCAGCTGCTTTTTGCTCTGCACTGTGGTAAAAAATAACCGAGCGATATTGAGTTCCACTATCAGCACCTTGGCGGTTTAGTGTAGTAGGGTCGTGACTTTTCCAGAATACTTCCAGTAAATCATCGTAAGAAATTACCATTGGATTGTAGGTAATTTCGAGTACTTCGGCATGACCTGTTGCACCAGTACAAACCTCTTCGTAAGTTGGATTGCTTAAAGTACCACCTTCATAACCCGATTTAACAGAGACTACCCCTTTTAAGCGTTGAAATATAGCTTCTGTACACCAGAAACAACCCATACCAAAGGTTGCCTTTTCTGTTTTCTTTCCTTGCGCCTGCACCTGGTTGATGGCACAAACGGCCAATAGTATTAAAATTATCTTTTTCATTTTGTGTTTATTGTTTTATCTATTGTGAGGCCATCCTAATTAGAACCGACTGTTCGACCAGAACCAATCATAATGGTTTCATTGTATTATTCAATTAGTCGTAAACAAATCCTTATCCTTACAACACCATTAAACTATTTAAAGCTAATTATACGAAATAAAACTGCCCGTAGTTTGCGAATAAATTATAATGGATTTAGTGTGACAATAGAACATTTCTTTGTCTTTTCTGTTTTTGTTAATAACTTAAAAAACTGTATATTAATTCATTAATAGTATATCATTGATGCAAAAATCAGTTATTAACAATTCTTTCTAAATTCGTACAACATTAAATTTAAAATTATGTCAACACCGTATATCCCTTGTTTAGATTTAGGCTCGTACATTAACGGCACCGAAGAAGAACGCAAAAAGTTTTCTGATGAACTGGGCAGAGCCTTTAACGATTCGGGCTTTGTAACCATTACCAACCATGGCCTGAGCCAGGAGTTGATTGATAAACTTTACGAAAACATTAAAGCTGCTTTTGCTTTACCGGTAGAAACAAAAAGGAAATATGAAAAACCCGAACTGGCTGGCCAACGCGGTTATACCAGTGCAGGGAAAGAAACAGCTAAAGGTGCTAAAACTCCTGATCTGAAAGAATTCTGGCAAATTGGTCAGGAGGTTACAGATGGCGATCCGGTTAAAAATGAATATCCGGATAACGAAGTTTTAACCGAATTACCCGATTTTAACCCGGTTACCAGCGAAATTTACAAGAAACTGGAAGAAAACGGAACACATTTATTACGTGCCATTGCTACTTATTTAGAACTGCCGATTAATTATTTTGACAAACATGTACACAATGGCAATTCGATTTTAAGGGGCATTCACTATTTCCCGATTGAAAATCCTGAAACTATTCCGGATGATGCTGTACGCGCTGGAGCACACGAGGATATTAACCTAATTACTTTATTAATTGGCGCCAGTGCCGATGGCCTGGAAGTTTTAACCCGCAGCAATGAGTGGTTACCGATTAAAGCGCACCATACCGATATTGTAGTAAACGTTGGCGATATGTTGCAACGCTTAACCAACAACAAATTAAAATCGACAACGCACAGAGTAGTAAATCCGCCACGCGAGCTGATGAAAACCTCGCGTTTCTCAGTCCCTTTCTTCCTGCACCCACGTAGTGACATGGATTTAACTAGTTTAGCTTCGACTATCGATACCGAACACCCGAAAGCCTATAGCGATATGACTGCTGGCGAATACCTGGATGAACGTTTGAGAGAAATTGGATTGAAAAAATAAAGGGATCGTCATTGCGAGGCTCGATTTTTCATCGAGACGTGGCAATCTTTTTCTAAAAATTTAAGCATCGGCTAAAACCGGTGCTTTTTTATTAATTTAAACGATGCATTCGACAACTTTAGCAATTTTTGCCGAAATTAATGGTATCGGCTCTGCCTCCGGGTTATTCCTTAGCAAAGATTTACTGTACATTATTGGCGATAATAGTGGCTATCTGAATGAATATAACATTAAAACCAGTCTGCTTCGAAAAATTCAAATTTTATCTGACCCCGGATTAAATTATTTGGAAAACATCCCCAAATCGTTAAAACCCGATTTTGAAATTCTTTGTCAGCATGGCGATAAATTGTACATTTTAGGTTCCGGCTCAACAAACAAAAGGAACCTGATGGTCGAATTCCATCTGAAAACGCAAGAGGTTATTCAGAGAGATCTCACCCACACTTACAACAAGCTCAAAACCATTGCCCATATAAACGACGAAAACTTTAACCTCGAAGGCGCAATTTATACCGGCACAACCTGGTTACTTTTTAACCGAGGCAACGGAACTGAGCAAAAGAACGGAATATTTATTATTGAAGAAGCTAATCTACCAGATGCTAGTAAAGCTAAATTCGTTGATTTTAAGCTTCCTAATATCAATCATATTGAATCCACTTTTACGGATGCTGCACTGGTAAAAAACGAAATATTTTTCATTGCAACTGCTGAAGATACCAGCTCAACCTATCAGGATGGCGAAATTTTAGGCAGTTTCATTGGCAGTATACATTTAGATACTTTAAACCTAACCTTTAGTCATAAAATACCCGGAAGCCATAAATTCGAAGGGATTACCTTTTTAATGCAAAGCAATGATAAGATTGAATTTCTACTTTGTGAAGACCGCGATATGGACGAGCTTAAAACTACAATCTATAAGTTAGCGCTAACCAAATAAACTTATATTTTAATTAAGATTCAAAGCGTAAATCGTACCTCAATGCCTCTAATTTTCTAGCAATTACTTAAATTGAAGCCTACTTTTCGACCACCTGAAACACCTTAGAACATCTACGTTTACTAGCCAACTTTTAATTCTTCAACAAACTCCTTACACTAACCTGCGGCGTTTCGCCTGCCGGCACAATAAAAATAGCATCATTTTCTATCACCTGGCCCTGATCGAAATAATATCCGGCTGTAACCGGAAGTACCGCAGTGATGGTTTTTCCGTCCTTATCTTTTGTAGCATAAGTAACATTAATTAAATGGCTTTTCATGCTTACCTGTACCTTCTTTGAGGTTAACCTGGCTCCCGTAGCATTTATACAATCCAATTCAATAATTTTTGAATTCGCTATACCAGTAAGATCAAGCGAACTGGCCAAACGGATATTAAAAGATTTACCACTATTGTTTTTTATTGAGGCTAAAACTTTATACCGATCGAAATCCTGGTCTTTTACATTTACCTTTTCCTTATTTACAACAGTATATGTTACTGCAATCCCATTTACATTTACGGTCTCGCCATCTTTAATCTGCTGTGCGTTTACCTTGATTGATGCAACCACAAGGAGCAATAAAAAGGCTAATGCTTTGATACTTTTCATAATTAATGCGTTTTAGATTTATTTTTTAGATTCGTCAATAGCTTTGTTTACCACATCTTCAATCCGACCTCTGATTTTTAGATTCGACAATTTATCGGTAACGGTTGGATTAACACGGTTTGACAAGAAAACATAAACCAGGCCGCGTGAAGGATCTACCCAAACGCAGGTGCCGGTGTAACCCGTATGGCCGTAAGTTTGTGGCGAGGCCAGTTCAGATGGATAATGTTTAGTTGTATCAGGGTCCCATCGGTCGAAACCTAAACCTCTACGGCTCACATTCGATTGTTTTGATGTAAACATATCAACCGTTGTGTTTTTAAAATAGGTTTCTCCACCATAGGTTCCGCGGTTTAACAGCATCTGGTAAATAATAGCCAGATCGTTTGCGCTGGCAAATAACCCAGCATGACCTGAAATACCACCAGCCAAAGCTGCTCCCTGATCGTGAACATAGCCTACCAACAAGGTTTTCCTGAAATATTTATCATCCTCGGTTGGAATAATCTGCTCAGGTTTAAAACGGTTTCGAGGTAAAAAACCTGCAGTCTGCATTCCCAGCGGTTTATAAAAATTTTCGTATGTATATTGATTTAATGGCTCTTCGCTAATGTGTTCCACAATATCTTTCATTACATACATGCTAATGTCGCTGTATACATATTTACCTCGGGTTTTAATGGGTGAATTGAGCATTTTAGGCCACATAAAATCTTTAAAGAAGCCTTTTTTAATGTAATAGTTATCGGCTACTTTGGTAGGGTAAGCTGCAGATGAATCTCTGCTGTAATCGCCGGTTTTCACATAATCATGAAACGGAATGTAAGGGATAAAACCTGCTTGGTGCAACATTACTTCGCGCACCTGGATGTTGTTCATCGGGGTGGTACGTGCTTTAGGGATATATGCACCAATATTGGTATCCAATTTTAATTTCCCTTCTTCAAACAAACGCATTACGGCAGGCGTTGTGGCAGTAACTTTGGTTACCGAAGCCAGGTCGAAAATATCGGTTACCTTATCTGGCACATTGGTATCGTAAGTATGCGTGCCGTATGCTTTATTAAAAATCACCTTTCCATCTTTAGCCACCAAAACCACCAAACCTGGTGTTGCTTTTTGGGCAATGGCTTCGGTTGCGATGGCATCAATTTCCTTTAAATTATTAGAGTTTAAGCCTGCATCTTCGGGCACTGTATATTTTAAACGGATAGCGTTGGTGGTAAAGCCCGATCCCATGGTATAACGGGCAGAGTAAGCCATAGTTAATTTATTGGTAGCAGCAATACCTCCAAAAATATACTGAGGTACCAGATTGGCTGCATCGGCATTGTTTTGTACCGTCCAGACTATGGGCGATTGCAGCAGATCGAAAGATTTTAAAGCGGGCCCGTTACCGAAAAAGGAAATGATAACCTGTTTGTTTTTGCTAATGCTGTTAATAAAATTGATGTATTTGGCCTGGGTTACATGCTGATCATCAATGGCAATTAAAATGGTATTGAAGTATTTCAGATCATCCTCCAGATTATTGAGGTTTATGCTGTCTTTATACTCATCGGCCGAAAAGGAAGTAATCTTAGTGTATTTATTGGCCAAACTATCGAAAGCAGTGCTGTAAGTGAACCCGAGGCTAACAGATGCAATATTCTTTTTATCGAGCGATTTTAAAGGTACAACCGAACCCTGATTGTTTAATAATACAGTTGTACTGGTAATACTGTTGGCAATAGCAAGTTTTTTCTCGTTTACTGCATGGTCTTGTGCGCAGGCAGCTAAACATAAAACATTAAAGAAACTTGCCGCAGCCAGAACATACAATTTATTTCGCTTCATATACTTTTTCTCCGTTCAGGTAGGTTTTTAAAACTTTGGTTTTTAATATATTTTGTGGTGTTGTTTTTAAAATATCGTGATCGAGGATTACAAAGTCGGCTAATTTACCTTTTTCCAGACTTCCTTTTTCCTGCTCTTCAAAATTAGCTTTAGCTGCCCAAATGGTCATTCCGCGTAAAGCTTCTTCGGGTGTTAAGGCATTTTCGACCTGAAAACCACCCTTCGGGAAACCTTTTGCATCTGCCCGAACCGTTGCAGCATAAAACGTTAATAATGGATTAATGTTTTCGACCGGAAAATCTGTTCCCAATGGAATCCAACCATTCTGTTTCAACAATTGTTTGTAAGCGTAGGCACCCTTTAACCTTTCGGCACCTAAACGCTGTCCAGCCCAATACATATCGGAAGTAGCATGTGTAGGCTGAACTGACGGAACAATACTCGCTTTACCAAACAAGTTAAAATCGTTGGCATTTACCACCTGGGCATGCTCAATGCGCCAGCGTTTATCGTTTTTGCCTTTTAAAATTTTGTTGTAAATATCAAGTATTACCCGGTTGGCCGAATCGCCGATGGCATGGGTACACATCTGAAAATTATTGGCTGCAATTTTAGCTGCAACTTCTTCAAAATGCTGCCTATTGCTGAGCAGAAAACCAGTTTTATTGGGCATATCACTATAGGGATGCAATAAACAAGCACCTCTCGAACCTAAGGCCCCATCAGCATATACCTTAAATGCCCGTACATTTAGCCGATCGGTTTTAATGGGGCCACGGGCAAAAAGGTATTTATAATTTTCGGGTGCATCAGAAAGCATCACATACAACCTCATTTTGAGCTTCTGCTCTTTTTGCAGTTTTTCGATAAACTCAACCGCCAGATAACTTAGTCCACAATCATCAATCGTAGTTAAACCAGCAGCAAAGCAGTTCCGCTGGGCATCGGTAAAAATCTTTTCTGCCTGTTTAGCATCCGGTGAAGGAATTTTACTTTCTACAAGTGCTACCGCATTATCGATCAACACACCCGTTAACCTACCATTTTCGGTCAGCATATCGCCACCGGTTAGTTTTTTAGGACTTTTGATTCCTGCATCATCAAGTGCCTTTTGGTTGGCAATAGCAGCATGGCCATCAATCCGGTTTAAAAATACCTGACGATTTGGGAACAGTTGCGTTAACTTTTCGTTAGTTGGAAAAGCTTTGTTTTCCCAATCGTTCTGATCCCAGCCATTGCCAATTAACCAGCCATCGGGATGGGTTTTGGCAAAAACGGTTAAACGGTCCAGCACTTCATCCCACGATTTCGTTTCGCGTAAATCGGCAGTCTGGAGGCTTTGTCCATAACCAAAAAAATGTGCATGGGCATCGATAAAACCAGGATAAACCGTTTTGCCTTTGGCATTAATTTCTTCTTTGGCACTATACTTACCTCTGATTTCGGCTGTATTGCCCAGGCTTAAAATTTTACCATTTTTCACGGCAAAAGCCTCAACTGTATCAAACCCGGCATTAACGGTGTACACTTTCGTGTTGTACACCATCACATCTACTTCTTCCTTTTTGGTACAAGAGGTAAACAACAAAGCCAGCAAAAGGCTGTACAAACTAGATTTCATGTTGATAAAGATAGAAAATTGAAAGCATTTGGCTTTGTAAATTCGGTTTTACAGAGGCGAAATCAGTTTACAGTGGACAGTTTCCATTTAACCTGTTTAAACAGTTAATCAATTAACCAGTTTACGATTAACCGATTCAAACAGTTAACCAGTTAACCAAGTGAACTAATGATCAGTAAACAAATGAACCATCAAACCAATTAATCCTATTTACCCACAGTCATTTACATGTTGAGTTTTAAACAATTCCGGTTCTTTAAGCTTATTTTGCATAATTTAGCGAATTCACTTTGCCCTAATACATGACTGATATTATTCACTTATTGCCTGATGCTGTTGCCAATCAGATTGCTGCCGGAGAAGTTGTTCAACGACCTGCTTCTGCAGTAAAAGAATTGCTCGAAAATTCGATAGATGCCGGTGCAGACAAAATTCAACTGGTAGTAAAAGATGCAGGCAAAGCCCTGATTCAGATTATTGATAATGGCTGTGGAATGAGTGTTACCGATGCACGCAGGTGTTTCGAGCGCCATGCTACCTCCAAGGTAAAAAAGGCCGAAGATTTATTTGCCATCCGTACCATGGGTTTCCGTGGTGAGGCCATGGCTTCGATCGCCGCCATTGCGCAGGTAGAAATGAAAACCCGCCGGTACGAAGATGAAATTGGCACCTGCATTTCTATTGAGGGTGCGCAGGTAACCGGGCAAGAACCCGTAGCCACTGCAGCCGGAACGCAGATTTCGATTAAGAATCTGTTTTTCAATACCCCGGCCCGCAGAAATTTTCTGAAGAGCAATCCGGTAGAAATGCGTCATATCCTTGATGAATTTCAACGGGTAGCCTTGGCACACCCCGAGGTGTTTTTCAGTCTGCATCACGATGGTGTAGAAATTTTTAACCTGCCAAAAGGCAATTTAAAACAGCGCATTGTACACCTTTTCGGCAACAACTATAACGAACGACTGGTACCTGTAGAGGAAGAAACTACCATTATTAATCTGAAAGGATATATTGGTAAGCCTGCTTTTGCAAAAAAAACAAGGGGCGAACAGTTCTTTTTTGTAAACAACCGTTTTATAAAAGACCCCTATTTAAACCATGCGGTAAGCTCAGCTTTCGAAGATCTTTTGCCCGAAGACAGTTATCCGTTATACGTATTGTTTATTGAGATCGATCCGGCAAAAATTGATGTGAACGTTCACCCTACCAAAACCGAAATTAAATATCTGGACGAGAAATCGATCTATGCCATTTTAAAATCGGCCGTTAAGCGTTCGATAGGCCGGTATAACATTGCCCCTACCCTTGATTTTGATCAGGAAACGGGCTTTAGCAATATGATTACGCACAAAGCGGTTGAAGACATTGTACCACCAAGCATTAATTTTAATCCTGATTTTAATCCTTTTGCCAGCGATAAAAGTTCTACTTCCGGTTATGCTTCATCGCCAAGAAATTATGATGCCAAACCCAGCGCCAAAAACTGGGGTACGCTTTACGATATAACTGAGCAACCTGTAGTTGAGCAAACCAGCTTTTATGAGGCTGACGATGCTGTTTTAGAGACCAAGCAAAAGCAATATATGCAGTTGCACAACCGTTATATTGTTTCGCAGATTAAATCTGGTTTAATGGTTATCGATCAGCAAATGGCGCACGAACGAATCCTTTACGAGCGTTTTCTCGTACATCTCGATGACCGCAAAGGAGCATCGCAGCAAAGTTTGTTTCCGCAAACCATTACGCTGAACGCAAACGATTTCGAACTGGCCAAAAGTTTGCTAGACGATATCAAAAGCCTGGGTTTCGATGTACGCGAGTTTGGTAAAAATACCCTTGTAGTTGAAGGTGTACCAGTTGATTTGGGCAGTACCAACATTAACGAGACACAATTATTTGAACAGTTGATTGAAGGCTTTAAAAATTCGCAACAGGAATTAAAATTAAATAAGCGCGATAGTTTAGCCAGGAGCTTAGCTAAAAACAGCGCCATTAAAGCGGGTACAAGTCTTGCACAAGAAGAAATGAATACACTTATTGATGAGCTTTTTGCCTGCAAAACCCCTAACTTTAGCGTTAGTGGCAAACCGATTATCCAAACCATAACTTTGGCAGAGCTGGATAAGAAGTTTGAGAAAAATTAGAAAAAGACTAAAGGTTAAAGACTAAAGCGGAAAGCTTAGATGCTCTAAGGTGGTAAAAAGACCAAAGTCGGAAGCCTGGAGACTAAAGCTTAAAACGGAAATCGTCATTTTGACCGTAGTGACTACCCGTAAAGGCGGGGGAAATCTATGCGAAAGACTAAAGCCGAATTTTGATGTTAAATATGATAAAATAACAGTTTACCGATTTAAACAATTAACCAGTTCAACCTTTAAACACAGTTAGCAGATTAACCAATTTTTAAAATTAAATGAACAACATATATATCCCTCCAATAGTTAAAAACCTGCTGATTATTAACATCTTATTTTTCGCAGCTACGCTATTGCTTCCTAATCTTCATTTAGATAATTTACTTGCAGTTTTCTATTTCGATTCTCCCAAATTCAGATTTTGGCAGCCCATTACTTATATGTTTATGCATGGTGGTTTTGCGCACATATTCTTCAACATGTTTGCCTTATATTCTTTTGGCAGTATCCTCGAATCGCGCTGGGGTGCAAAAAAATTCCTCATATTTTATTTTGTTACCGGATTAGGCGCATTGGCCTTACAATGGGTAGTACAGGCATATGAAGTACATCAGATTATCGGCCATATTACCATGTTTGATGGTTGGGAAAAACTGATCCAATCGGAAAGACAAGCCCAAACATTGGGCAGCATTTATTATGGTGGCATGGTAGGTGCTTCGGGAGCCATTTTTGGCTTACTGGTCGCATTTGGCATGTTGTATCCAAATGCCGAATTACTGATTATGTTTATTCCCGTACCGGTAAAAGCTAAATACATTATTCCAATTTATATTTTAATAGAACTATCTTTAGGTGTTGCTCAGTTCGAAGGCGATTCTATAGCCCATTACGCGCATTTGGGTGGTGCTTTAATCGGCTTTATACTGGTTAAAATATGGAAAGACAAGAACGATACATTTTATACGCTCTATGAATAATACGTTTCAAGATTTAAAGTACAAGATTTTTCAATCAGGCAATCCCTTGTTTTTTTACATTGGCATTAATGTAATCCTGTTTTTGATCACTGCTATTATTGGTGTGCTTGCATTTTTTAGCAAATCAACATTAGGTATTGATGATTTGGTTAGAGAGTATGTTGGCTTACCCTCCAGCCTTTCTAAACTAGCAGAACGCTTTTATACCCCGTTCACCTATATGTTTTTTCACGACGGGATTCTTCACATTCTGTTTAATATGCTGGGTTTGTTTTGGTTCGGCAGTATATTCATGAATTTCCTGAAAAGCAGACAATTCCACTTTGTTTACCTTGCTGGTGGTTTAGCCGGAGCCCTAATTTACGTAGTAGGTTTAAACACCATTCCAGTGTTTGCCGATAATTTACTGGGACAAACTGTTATTGGCTCATCTGCAGCAGTAATGGCGATTATGGTCGCGGCCGCAACCTTAGTACCCAATTATACCATTATGCTGTTGCTTATTGGCGAAGTCAAAATTAAATGGGTAGCAATAGCCTACTTCCTCATTTCGTTTATAGGTTTATCATCGGCAAATGCCGGCGGAAATTTTGCACATATCGGGGGTGCCTTGCTGGGCTTCTTTTACATTAAAAGCCTGCAAAACGGAAACGACTGGAGCAAATTATTTGAGCGTAAACCTAAATTAAAAGTAGTTAGAAACGATAAACCTGTTAAAAAAACAGCATTTAAGGAAGGAGTTTCGCAACAGGAAATTGATGCCATTTTAGATAAAATATCTACTTCAGGATACGACAAATTAACGGCAGCGGAAAAAGAAAAATTATTTAAGGCAAGTAAAGATTAATGACAAAAAAGAAACGGTATAATTTCCTCGACAAGCTTCTTTTGCCCATTGCGGTTGCACTGGCAGTAGCTTTGCTCTTGGGTGTACTTGCCGGAAATATGGATCCACGCAAACACGCCATCATTGCGTTTTTTGGTTTGGCCTATCCCTATGTTCTTTTTTGCAATATCATTTTTCTGGTTTGGTGGCTCCTGAGCAAAAAATGGATCTTTGCCGTGGTAACCATTCTTGCTATTGCCATTGGTGCTAAAACCTTAAAAGCAACTTTTGCCTTAGGCGGCGATGAAGGTGCTATCAAAAAAGCCGATAACAGCATCAGAATGATGACCTACAACGTGCACAGTTTTAAGCTTTACGGAAAAGACAATACCGAATCGGTTAAAGAGAAAATGCTGCAGGTGGTTAAAGATCAAAATCCAGATATCATTTGTTTTCAGGAGTTTTTTACACGTTACAAAGGTGCTTTTGATACAGTAGACAGCTTAAAGGCTCTGCTAAATACCAAATACTATTACTTTGTACCTACCAACCGTAACGATTACGAAGCAACAGGCTTAGCCATTTTTTCAAAGTTCCCGATTAAAGATTCGGGCAAGATCCCTTTTGTTGATGGTTATTCGGGCAACATGAGTATTTACGTAGACTTAAATATTAAAGGCAAAGCCCTTCGGGTATATAATGTACACTTTCAATCCATTTCTTTCGAAAAGCAAGATTACGATTACCTGGATAAGGTAAAAGAAATGAATACCGAATTGCAGCCTTCGAAACGCATTTTAAGAATGCTAAAAGGAGCTTTCTATAAAAGGAGCGGTCAGGTTGATATTATGAAAAAGGAAATGGCAAGCTGCAAAACTCCTTATTTAATAGCTGGCGATTTTAACGATACCCCTGCCTCGTATGTGGTTACGCAAATTACTGCTGGACTCAACAACAGCTTCATTAAAAAAGGTAATGGTTTTGGCAAAACCTATAATGGTAAATTCCCTAATTTCCAGATCGATTATATCGCAACCTCTAAAGAACTGGAAGTACTTAACTATAAAATTACGCAAGCCAAACTATCCGATCACTTTCCGGTACGCAGCGATTTGAGGTTTTTGGATTAGGGGTGATTCAATGATTGAATTAGAGAGTGATTCAACGTCTATTCTCTCATTCAAACCGCACTCATTCTCTCATTTAAAAATATCAGCAGCAATACAATTCGCTCAAAAATATTTTTTCTTACCATACATCAACAGTTGGCAAAAAGCTTATCCCCATATTTGCTTCGTAAAATTTAAAAAAATAATCAAAAGATATGAGTTTAATAGATGCCCTAAACTGGCGTTATGCCGTTAAAAAAATGAATGGTCAACCCGTTGAACAAGAAAAGGTTGATAAAATTATTGCAGCTGCGCATTTGGCACCAACATCATCAGGCTTACAGCCATTTAAAGTTATTGTTGTAACCAATCAGGAGTTAAAAGAGAAAATTGCACCGATTGCTTATAACCAATCTCAGATTATCGATTCATCGCACCTTTTAATTTTTGCTGCAAACGAAAATTATACAGAAGAAGGTATTGATGCTGTATTTACCCGAATGAATGCTGAACGTGGTTTACCACAAAACGGAACCGATGCTTACAAAGCACAACTTAAAGGCATGATTTTATCGAGAAGTGCTGAAGAAAACTTTAACCATGCTGCACGTCAGGCTTATATTGGTTTTGGTGTTGCTATTGCAGAAGCTGCTTTACTAAAAGTAGATGCCACCCCAATGGAAGGCTTTAACGGACCAGCTTTAGACGAACTTTTAGGTTTAGATAAAAAAGGGTTAAGAAGCGTTACCCTATTGCCATTAGGTCATAGAGACGAAGCAGGCGACTGGTTGGTTAACCTTAAAAAGGTACGTTCTCCGAAAGAAGAATTCTTAATCGAATTAAATTAAAAGGTAAACACCATTATATTTTTAACACGGGCCGCTAATTAGTGGCCTGTGTTGTTTGCAGCAATCTTTCAGATACTTTCCGTAGAGTTAAGCGTAGCGTCTTTACGGATTTTTGAATAAGATTGAGTTTACAACTCAATGATTATAGAGTGAGTCGGAGACGCTATTCTATGCTGCAATCCGTAGTGTCCTTCGGAACACTACGGACAGACGTGAGCTTGCGCGCGTTTCCAACGCGTGCAGTAATAGTCCTTCGATTCTATCGCAAAGCCACGTTAAAAATACTTAGCTAAAGCCATACTCTTTAGGAAATGCCCATGAGCAATAATAAACTTTTGTAAAAAAATGTTAAACCTCCTTACAATTTAGGAGCTCTATTGATAATTGGATATATTTACAGGATTAGCATTTAACATCCAATTCATGAAGATTTATAGATTATCGTTTATTATACTTTCATTTCTGTTAGCACTAAATTTTTCTTCATCGGCCCAAACCGATACTGTAAGTATAAATACCATTATCACCAAAACCAATAAGGTTTTAACTGATTATCCAAACGAAAAAATTTATCTTCATTTCGATAAGCCTTATTATGCGGTTGCAGATACCGTTTGGTTTAAAGCCTATGTTACCGAAAACCAGAATTTCTTATCGGGCATCAGTAAAATTATTTATGTGGATGTAATTAACCAGAAAGATTCGCTCATCCAAACCTTAAAACTCCCAATTACAGGCGGATTTGCATACGGTAGTTTCCCTTTAGATCAGCTGAATTATAAACAAGGTAATTACCACGTTCGGGCTTATACTTTATGGATGCTCAACAGCCTGGATCCTGCCTATTTTAACAAAACTTTTTATGTTGGTGAAGCTATTGATAAAGAAGTTAAAACCCATATTACCTACAAAAATCTCTCTACAGATAAGCAGGAAAAAATTGATGCACGCGTGCAGTTCAGGGATGCCAGCAATAAACCTTATGCCAATAAAAATGTAACCTGGCAGGTAGTAACCAGTTATACAGTAATTGCCAAAGGCCGCGGAACTACCGATGCAAATGGTTACCTGACCATTGCTATGACCAATGCGCAGAAAGCCGAATATCAATTGCAAAAAGGCGAGCTGATAACCAGCATTAACACTACAGATAAAGACGTAGCCAGTAGCTCATTCCCGCTAAAAAATGCCATTTTGAGCAAAGATTTTCAGTTTTTCCCAGAGGGAGGAAATTTAGTTGCCGGTTTAACAAACAAGGTAGCCTTTAAAGCCATTAAAAGCGATGGCTTAGGCATTGGTGCCAAAGGCACTGTTACCGATAGTGAAGGCAAAAGCGTGGCTACTTTCAGCGATCAACATTTAGGCATGGGTAGTTTTAATTTACCTGCCGAAGCCGGAAAAACCTATAAAGCTGCTGTAACCTATGCCGATGGTACCACACAAAGCTATAATTTACCTGCTGTAACTACTAATGGTGTAGTGCTTAATGTGGATAATAGCAATGTCGATAATGTGGTAATTAAAATTGCTGCAAACGAAGCTTTTTTTGCAGAGAACCAGGGGAAAAAACTTTACCTCATTGCCCAAAGCAAAGGGGTAATCTGCTACGGCGCACAAACAGCCCTATCGAACAAAGAATACAATACTACCATACCTAAATTGAAATTCCCGACCGGAATTGCCCAGCTAACCCTGTTTAACGAACATGGTAAACCGCTTAGCGAAAGACTTGTTTTTGTACAGCATAAAAATAATATGACCGTAGCTTTAACCAGTGCTGCAACTACTTACGGCGTTAAGAAAAAGGTTAAAATTAATGTTGCAGCTAAAAAAGATGGTGCACCTGTTGAGGGTAGCTTCTCTGTAGCAGTAGTAGATGAAACTAAAGTACCATCAAGCGAAGATGCAACAAGTACCATCTTAACCGGACTTTTATTAAGCAGCGATGTTAAAGGTTATATTGAAAAAGCCAACTACTATTTCAATGCGCCCGATGCCAAGAAAAATGCAGACTTAGATGTGCTGTTACTTACACAGGGTTACCGCAGCTTTAAATACACCGATATTATTGCCAACAAACTGCCTAAAATTGATTTCCTTCCTGAACAAGGAATTGAAATTTCGGGAATTTTAAGGCAGAATAATGGAATTCCGGTTAGAAAGGGAGCCTTGCTTTTGAGCATCCCAGATAAACGCTTTAACCTGGAAGGCACTACAGATCCGGTAGGGAACTTTAAATTTTCGAACCTCGTATTTAACGATTCATCGAAAGTTACTGTTACGGCTAAGTACAATGTTAACTATAAAAACATGACCTTAAGCTTAAACGGTGCACCAGTCCCTACGTTAACCCGTAACTTCAGTGCAGCCGAAGAGGTTTTAAATATCGACAGTGCCTTAACTTCTTATCTGGATAACAGCAAACGCCAGTATGCTTACCTACATACCTTAAAAGATGTAAATATTAAGGCTGCTGTAATTCCGAAAGTAAGCCATAAAGATTATCCTTCCTTGTCGGGGCTTAGTCAAATGGCCGATCATGAAATTTCTGGCGATCGTTTAAAAGGCTGTGGTTTACTGATTAATTGCTTACAAGGTATGTTGGCGGGCGTTACTTTTGCCGACAATAACTTTTATGTAACCCGCGATTACAATCAGGGCAAAAAAATTCCGATGGGTATTTTCATTAACGGAATGAACGTGGATGTGAACCAGATCAATACACTCGATGCCAACCAACTCGAATCGGTTGAGGTATTTTTAAGAGACGATTTAGGCCTGGTTAACCGTGCCAACAATGTAAACGGTGTTATTGTATTTAACCAGAAAAAAGCACCTAAAGGAACCAAGATTACCAAAGCGCAACTGATGGATATGTTGCCTAAATACTACGAACTTACTTTCTCGCCACAAGGCTATAACAAAGAAAAGCAATTCTACTCGCCGCGTTACGATGTGCCTGCAAGCATGAACCGAAACGATTTAAGAACTACCATTTACTGGAACCCTAAAGTAGTTACCGATGCAACCGGCAACACCTCTTTCGAGTATTATAACGCTGATGGAAAAGGACAATACAAAGTGATTATAGAAGGTATAGATGCCAACGGAAACCTAGGCAGATCGGTGTTTAAGTACACAGTTAAGTAAAATATAAGAGGTAATATGTAAGATGGAAAGTCTATCTTACATATTCCATTTTACATCCTACACCTTCCATCATACCTCTCACATCTTCCGTCTTACATCTCACCTCTTACTTCAAAAGGCAACTGCTCCCCTTTCAATCCGGCAACTATATTCTGTACAATAATTTTAGCCATGGCTGCCCTCGTTTCTTCAGTTGCCGAGCCAATGTGTGGTAAAACAGCAACATTTTCCATGCTTAGTAAAGGGTTTGTTTTATCCATAGGTTCGGGATTGGTAACATCAAGTCCGGCACCCCAAATTACTTTTTCCTTTAATGCGCGGATCAAATCCGTTTCGTAGTGAATGCCCCCCCTTGCCGTATTGATAAAAATAGCATTGGATTTCATCTGGCTAAAAACATCAAAAGTAAATTTACCTTTGGTTTCGGGAGTTAAGGCAGTATGTACCGAAAGTACATCGCTTTTCGCTAAAAGTTCCTCGAATGAGACGTATTTAGCACCAATTTCCTGTTCAGCTTCTGTATTTTGCGAGCGATTATGGTAAATCACTTCCATGTGATAAGCGGCGGCACATTTTTTGGCCATTTCTAAACCTATTTTGCCCAGACCAAAAATCCCGAGGGTTTTACCATTTAATTCGATGCCCAGTTCGGGGCTGGGTTCATAGTTTTTCCACTCGCCTCTGATAATTTTCTGGCAGGAAAAGAAGGCTTTACGCGATACAGCCAGCATCAGTAAGAAAGCAGTATCGGCAGTTGCGGCACTTAAAACGCCAGGTGTATTACCAATAGGAATATTTAAACGTTTAGCTGCAGCCACATCAACCTGATCGAAACCTACCGAATGTAGTGCAATAACCTTTAAATGACTACAGGCATTTAAAAAAGCAGCATTAAGCTTATTGGGGCCAACACTAATCAAAGCATCCTGATCTTTACAGGCTTCAATTAGTTCTTCGGCAGTAATTTGCCGGTTTTCTTTCCATTGGGTAATGGTAATACCGTTTTCTTCCAGTTGTTTTAAACCGACCGGAGCAATGTTGCCACTTATAAATACTTTCATATTAATTTAACAGTAAATCCAACCAGGAGTTTTTGATTATAGTTATTTTACTGTAATCGAAAGTACCTGATAAGTGTTTGCGCTGAAATAGCCTAATGAATTATTCGAAATATTCGATGTTGGATTGGCCGGCGTAGTACCCTGGTTAGGTCCTCGATCCGCCTGCTGGCTCAGCGCATACCAATAATCAAATATATTGCTGTCAACACATTCCATTTCAATCTTCACCTTATCATTGGTATTCAGTTCATCGCTATCGTGATCGTTGTTGGGCTTAAAAAACAGCTGAATCCGTAAGTCGTTACCGTTTGTTAAACGGTCGTTGTTGGCATAAAAACGTCGCGAAAGTACATCGTTTACGTACAGGTTAAAATGGTAGAAATTTACTTCGTTAACCGGATCGGTAAAAAATGCAGCAGCTGTTTTTCGGTCACGCCCAAAAAAAGTGTTTTTAATTATCCCAATCGAATCCATTTTAACCACATTGGGCATTTTAGAACTCGCGGTATAGTTCTGTCCCTCAACTGTTGCATTTAAGCTGTAGGTAACTCCTGGCTCGCCTTTCATCCGGTTAATGTAAGTACCCGGTTTAGTGCCTTCTTTAAACACAAACTTATTTCCCTTGCTATCGGTAACCGTTACCGTAGCGCCCGAAACCTTCGGAAAAATATTTTCTTCGGTATAACCAATCGTTTTGCTGATTTTAATCTCCTGATCAATCAACTGGTTGTTAATTATGCCTTCAATTACAATTTGAGGTGCCGCATTTTCAGTATCGATAGAGATAATTTTCTTGCAGGAAGCCAGGCACAAAGTAAAAAGGGCAAAATATATCGTTAGTGTTTTCATGGATTAAAATTTAAAGTTCCAGGTTATAGATGGAATAAGCCCAAACAATGAGGTTTGCTGTGCAGCCGTTTTGTTTGGATTGTCGGGATCGGTGATAAACTCTATCGAATAAGGATTTTTTCTGGCCAGTAGATTGTAAATACCAAAATTCCAGCTCGATTGGTATTTACCTTTATTCTTACCTTCTAGTGTTGCACTTACATCTAAACGCATGTTGTAAGGCATACGGCCTGCATTGCGTTGGGTATAATAATAAGCCGGCTGCCCCCCAACGGTATATTTACCTGCCGGATAAGTAACGGCATTACCTGTACTGTAAATAAAGCTTGATGAAAAAGTCCACCTTTTGGTCATGTTATATATTCCAACCAGTGAAATATCGTGCGTGCGGTCTTGCCTAGCCGGAAAATATTTACCGTTATTTAATTCGGTAAATTTGCGTTCGGTACGCGATAAGGTATAACCTACCCAACCATTCAGCTTACCAAATTTCTTTTTGAAGAACAGCTCCAATCCATAAGCACGACCAACACCATACAACAGCTCCGATTCTACATTTGAATTAGCCAGCAACTGGGCCGCGTTTTTATAATCAATTTGGTTTTGCAACCACTTATAATAAATCTCGGCCGATAACTCGTAAGTATTTTCTTTAATATTTTTAAAATAGCCCAAAGCCACCTGATCGGCAATTTCAGGCTTAATGTTGTTACTGCTCAACACATACTGATCGGTTGGCGAACTTGAAGTAGCGTTGGTTAAAATATGAACATTTTGCGTATTGCGGTTATACGATGCTTTAATTGAATTTTCTTCGTTAAAAAGATAGCTCACGGAAAAACGGGGTTCCAGATTGAAATAGTTTTTGTAAAACTTGCCCTTAGCCACACTTTCTGTAGAGATGATTTCGCCAGCCGCATTGTAATTATTAAAATTACCGGGGCCCATTAAAGAGAAGGCAGCCAGCCTTACACCATACAAAAAGTTAAGGTGTTCGTTTACGCTCCATTCATCAGAAATATAAGCGGCAGATTCTATTCCATAGCGGCGCTCCTGCGTAAGCGAATTTACCTGCGAGGCTACATCGCTATCAATATCAATCGGCGAAATGCGGTGTTGCGTAGCATTTAATCCAAATCTTAAAATGTGTTTGTTGCTGAAGTATTGAAAATCTTCTTTAAAATTAAAATCGCGTACCAGCGAGGTGGCCTTAAAATTAGTGGCATCGTTAAGCAGGCGAACAGTGTAATTGTAATTGTTGTAAATTAACGAGGTATTAGAGAATAAACGGTCGTTAAAAATATGGTTTAGCCTGATTGTAGTGGTTACATTACCCCAGTTATTCTCAAACAAATCCTTCACCCCTATATTGTCTTTACCAAAATAACCCGAAATATAGATGGTGTTTTTATCATTTATTTTATAGTTGGCCTTGGCGTTAATATCGTAAAAATTCAACGTGCTCCCATTTACCGACGAATCTGGTGAAGCCCTTAAAAATAAATCGATATAGGTACGGCGAAAGCTTACCATAAACGAGCCGCGGTCTTTAACAATAGGCCCTTCGGCTTTAATACGCGAAGCAATTAAACCAATACCACCCTGAAATTTAAACTCTTTATTGTTGCCATCATCCATTTTCACGTCTAAAACAGACGATAAACGGCCGCCATACTGGGCAGGCATACCGCCTTTATACAGGCTTACATCCTTAATGGCATCGGCGTTAAAGGTAGAGAAGAATCCCAACAGGTGCGACGAGTTGTACACCACAGCCTCATCGAGAATAATCAGGTTCTGATCGGCAGCGCCACCACGCACATAAAAACCGGTATTACCCTCCCCACCCGATTTTACGCCGGGCAGCAACTGGATGGTTTTCAGAATATCCTTTTCACCAAGTAGAACCGGAATGGCGTTCAACGCTTTCATATCAACCCGTTCAAGGCCCATTTGCGCGCTTTTAACATTTTCGTTTTTGCGGTTATTGGCACTCACGGTTACTTCGGCCAAATCGTTGGCACTCTTTAATTCTTCGTTTAATTTGGTATCTTTTGTTAAATTGATTTTTTTAACCAGAGGCGCATACCCGGTGTAGCTAACCGATACGGTATACTCTCCTTCTACCTGGGTTAAGGCAAAATAGCCATAGGCATTGGTTAAGGTTGCGCCGGTTGTAGGGCCAATTACTTTTATTGTTGCGCCAATTAATGTTTCGCCGGTGCCGGCATCGCGGATGGTACCACTAAGGGTAAATTTACTTTGGGCAAAAACAACTGTATTTAAAAGAAGAAGGGAAAATAAAGCAAAGTAATTTTTTATGAGCATATCGGCAACTATCTAAGATGAAGGAAACCAAATGTACGAATTCAAAGTTCTTTTTATGAGAACATTGTGCATTTACTGCCACGAAAATTGGTTTACTTACTATTAACGGGATAAATGCCAATATGGTGTGAGCGCAACATATAAGCGCTTACCTGATCTATGCCAGCCTGCTGAAAAGTGATGAGTTTGGAAGGAGTTTTGGGCATGTGGCAATCGATGCAATTGGTGCTGAGCGATCCTTTTGCAAGCGTGGTACTGCTGTGTCTGGTGATTTGGTGACAACTTATACAGCGTTGCGAGTAGATACTTAAATTGCCTTTAATATTTTCGTGTGTATTGTGGCACGATTGGCAGGTCATACTTTCGCTTTTGCGGTAGCAATTGCTCCCCTTCAGCATTTCAGTCTGGTTACCATGCACATCGGGATCGGCACTGCCAAAGCCTGCAAAATCTTGTGCATAATAGTCATCTAAATTATCGCCGGGCTGGAAACCGAAAACCGATTTTTGGGCAACCAGTGAATTGCCCGAGTGGCATACCCCGCAGGCATCCATCTTTTGTTTTCTGCTGAGCGTTTTATAAATGGTGATAAATTTTGCAGTTTTCTCTTCGGGGTTTTCGAGGTGAAAAACCGCATGTTGCCGGCCCGGTCCGTGGCAACGCTCGCAATCTATACCGTAAATCAATGCAGCACGCTCCATTTCCTCATCGGTAGAAATACCCGAAGTTTGAGTCACCTTTTTCTCTACATACGAAGCATGGCATTCTAAACAACGGCTACCAATCGGTCTGTCGTAATAAAAGGTTTGTTTGGTAAAACCCGGACTAATGGCCCAGTTCCTGATCGCCGAAAAATACGAAAGCGGCAGTTCGTAAAGCTTTTTGCCTTTCCAATAAGCGTAGGTATAGGCTTTCTCGCCCGAGCCGAATACCATATCGAACCTTTGGGCCCGCACTTCTTTGCCAGCTACATAAGCTACCTGAAAAATACCCGTTGCCCGTTTTTCAACCACTACCTTTTGATGCGCATCGAAACTAAAGGCATTAGAATCGGGCGCAAAAACTTTTAACAACTCCATATCGGCCACTGGTTTAGAGGTTAACCCATGGGTATTGTGTAGGTAAGATTGCGTAATTTCTTTATGGCATTTTACACAGGTAGCTGCCCCGATATAAGCTTCGCCTCTGATATCCTTTGGTAACCGGACGGCCGTATTCATGCATCTTGAAAGGATAAAGACGACTACCGCCATCGCCCCTATAATAGTCAGGATCCGTTTTATACCTTTCAAGATGTTGTTAGCTTTTTATTTTACAAACTGAATATAACTAAAATTATAACCGCCAACTGCGGCCAGTATCCTAATTTTTTGTTTACCGGCCTTTAGTGCCAGGTTTTTGATTTCGAATGTGGCAAACTTTTTCGCATCACCTGTATTAGGCACAGCTACTGCTTTAACTACAGTTTTACCATCAATTAAAATGCTTATCCTGCCAGCATCCTGATCGGCAGCAATATTGAGTTTTAAAGTATAATTCCCTTTTTGGGCAACGTTTACCGTGTATTGTAGCCATTCCCCTTTTTCGATATGGTTTACATAATACTTTTCGTACTGGAGCGAATCTTTGGCAATATCTACACCATCATTGCGGTAAATCCTGCCCCGGTTTCCTGCCGATCTTTTATTGGTTGAAGTATGATAATCTGCCGTATCGGTATCGAAATAAGCAAAACCGTTTTTACCCAAATCATAATCAACAGCATAAATAATGCTCTTGTTTTTAACCAAATTGGCTTTAAAGGGTTTAGTTTCGTTGCTAAAAGGCTGGCGAATCATCGCATCGATTACATCGCGGTGGATGATCGTATTTTCTAACCTCGAATAAATGGCCAGTTCCATCAGGCCACTGTACACGTTGCTATCTTTAGGTTTGTTGCCACCGTTATTCAGGTATTTAACCAGGGCATCATAATTGGGATTCGATTTAATTTCCATTGGGTTATTTACGCCGATTTTTTTCAAAGGCCACCACGACCAACCAATATTATTTTTTTCTAACAGGTGTATGGCATCGGTAAACCAAACGTTAGAGTTTTCGCCTGTTTCGCCCAGCCAAACGGGGACCTGCTGCTCATCGCGCGCTTTGATAATATGTGCAATCGAAGCCTGATCGTTATAATTCCAGTATTTATGGAAACTTAAGGCTATATTTTTATCCCACAACGGGAAAATACCATTGTAATTATTGCCCCAGCCATTCCCTTCAATAATAATAAGGTGTTGCTGATCTACCTCGCGAATGGCTTTGGTAATCTCTACCATTAGTTTCCTCAAAGGGGCGTTTACCTTTTCTTTGGTTCCATTTTTATCTTCTTCGGGATTGCTGAAACCATAGTTAGGCTCGTTTATAATATCGTAGGCCCCGATATAGGGCTCGTTTTTATAGCGCTCGGCCAGTTTTCGCCAAAGGGCAATGGTTTTCTCCTGATTAGCTTCACTATCCCACAGGTAGGGTTTTGACGGATCGCGGTCGGCAATGTTTAAATCGTTGCCCTGCCCTCCCGGTGCTGCATGCAAATCTAAAATGAGGTACATTTTATTGGCCTTACACCAGTTGAGTAAACTATCAGTCATGGCAAAACCTTTTTCGAGCCAGGTATTTTTACCGGCTACCGGCTCCTGATCAACAGGTAAGGTATAAATATTATAATGCATGGGCAACCGGATCGAGTTAAAACCCCAGCGTTTCATCGAGTCTACATCTGTTTTACGCATGTGGTTAGCTAGCCAGACGTCGTAAAACTCCTGCGTTTGCTTCGGTCCCATTAGCTCCGTTATCCTTTCGCGGATGCGGTATTGCTGCGCTTCTTTATTAATTTTAAGCATGTAGCCTTCCTGCAACATCCAGCCCCAAGACCAATGCCACGCAACAACACATTCCGGCCCTGGCCATCAACAATTTTTGTGCCCGATGCTTTTAAAAAACCCTGACTAAAACCGGTAATTGAAATGCTGCTAAAGAGAAAAATATATAAAAGTGATTTTTTTAAAAACATAGTTGAGACGATTGATTTTACCAGAGATAAGTGGCTACCGCGCCCTTATCGAGCGTTGCAGCGTATGTTTTGCCGTTCTGACTGATGTTAAATGCAGCAGCATCTTTGCCTGTATTGGCCACAACAAGTACATATTTACCATCGGGCGTTTTAAAGGCAACATTGGCCAAACCGTTTAATTCGTTAGACGCAATGCGTACCGAGCCAGGCCTCACAAATTTCGAAGCATGGGCAATAGAAAAATAGGCCAGGTTCCGGCTATAGTTGTCACCATTAATGGTAACCGCGCCCTGGCACATCGAACAACCTCCTCTATCGGTATAAGGCTTGTTTTGCGGATCGGCAGCAAGGTTCCACTCCAGCACGTTTTTGCTCCAGTTGCGGGTAGCGCCAATAATTAAGCGTTTTACCGGGTTAACGATATTAATGGTTGCCGCATCAGGCTGTTCTACCACCATTTGCTCAGAGAAGTAGATATTTTTATCGGGATGGGCGTTGTGCACATCGGTTAGCGCTTCGATTTTACCACCATACAAGTGAAAGGCAGAGCCAGCTATGTATTTCTTTGCTGCCGGATCATCCAAAATACTGATTGGATAATCGGGCCGGTCGGCATTGTGATCGTACACAATAATTTTAGTTTTAATATTGGCTTTTGCGAATGCTGGGCCAAGAAACTGCTTTACAAAAACAGCCTGATCTGGTGCTACCATAAGTAAGCTGGGGTTATTACCCGGATGTAAAGGCTCGTTTTGCACAGTAATGGCATCGATAGGAATACCTGCCTTTTGCATTTCCTGTACATAACGTACAAAATATTTGGCATAAGTACCATAATATTCAGGTTTTAGCATACCGCCGCGGGCATCGTATGTTGTTTTCATCCATAAGGGAGGAGACCATGGCGAACCCATAATTTTTATTTTAGGGTTAATGGACAGGATTTCCTTCATTACCGGAATAACATCTGCCTTATCTGGTCCCAAATCAAATTTAGCCTGCTCCAGATCGGTTCGCCCTCGGGAAGGTCGTTGTAAGAAAATACTTTTTCGTTTAAATCGGATGCGCCAATACTTAACCTTATGTAACTTACCCCAATGTTGGTACCATTGGTTGCAAACAGTTCTTTAAGCAAAGCTGCCCTTGCCGGTGCCGACATTTTAACGATATGCTGGGCGCTTCCGCCGGTTAAGGCATAGCCAAAACCATCAATACTTTGAAAAGTTTCTTTATCGTTTACAAAAATGGTGGGCTGCTTATTTTTAGCAGTGACCGGGTTTAAGCCTGTAGCTTGCCGGGTAAATAAGGCTGTACGGTCGGCTTTCGTTAACCACACCTCTGGCTGGCTTTGTGCCATAACAGCTGCCGAAAAAGTAAAAGCACAACCCATTATGAGCCCAAAGGACTTGGTGAATAGCATATAAAAAAGATGAGCTGATAAAAAACAGGAAGAAAGACTTTGCTTTCTCCCTGTAACAATTAAACATTAAGGATATATAGACGGGAATTTATTTAGAGCCGCCCCACTCTTTACTCTGTAAAATTTTAGAATTGGCCAATTCTCTTTCCGGAACGGGTAATATTTCATTTTTACCTGCAACAAAACCTTTTGAAGAGAGTTTTGAAGCGGCAAGACCCCAACGTACCAGATCAAACCAGCGTTGGCCTTCTGCAGCAAGCTCAATCCTTCTTTCCTTCATAATGTTATCTATGGTAACCGCAACCGGATTTAAGCCAACCCTCGCCCTAACAGCATTAAACATGATGTAGGCTTTAGTACCGGCACCAACTGCTGTGCCACTTTTTAACAAGGCTTCGGCTTCCATCATATAGGTATCGGCCAAACGGATTTCGTACATGTTTTGGCCAAAGTTTAATTCCAGCTGACCTACAGCTGCTTTGGTTGAGGTACGGCCTGCAAATTTTTCGACAAAGTAACCAGTATTGGCGTTGGCATGTTTATAGCTTACAATACCCGCTTTTTCTAAACTGTCTAAATTGGCAACAGTAGGTTTATTTCGTGGATCGAAATGAATTAAATCGAAAAATTCTTGTGTAAACGGCATTACGCTCCAGCCCGAAACATAATCGGGAGCCTGTGCAGCAATTTTTGGCACATAGTTACGCGGGCCAACCAAAATGCCCATAACGTTACCTTCGCCGCTACCCACATTGCCCCAACCCATGTTTGAGGTGGTATTGTAGGCAAGCTCGAGTATAGATTCGGAGTTGAACTTATTGGTTACTTTCCACAAATCGGCAAAGTTAGGCAGCAATTTATAACCATAGGTACTTGCACCGGGTGCTGCCCCATTTACCAAAGCAAATTCTGATGCCGCCTGTACCCATTTCTCCTGCCATAAATAAACCTTACCCAAAACAGCATGTACTGCACCTTGCCCTAAACGCCCGGCTTCTGCTGTGGGTATGGTAGCAGGCAAAGCTCCTAATGAAGCATTTAAATCTGCTTCAATCTGTTTGTAAACATCGGCAGGTGCTGCTTGTACCACATTGTACATGTTATCCTTATCTACAGGCTCTAATAAAAGCGGCACATTTTTAAAAATACGTACCAAATCGAAGTAGAAGATAGCACGTAGCGCTTTGGCTTCTGCTATATACCTGTTTTTGGTGTTGGCATCCATGCCTATACCTTCTATTTTCTTCAACAACACATTTGCACGGTATATGCCAGTAAAGCCTTTGCCCCATAAATAACTCGGCGCACCCGAAAGTGAATTTACGGTATAGTTATTCATGGCCTGTAAATCGCCCAAATCGGAAGGCGAATCGCCCCCGGCAAAGTGATCGTCAGAGCCCGAAGCAAAAATATTTAGCTTGGTTAAATAACCCGACGACTGATTGCCCAACTGATCGTAAACAGCCACTAAACCATTAAAAGCCTGTTGTTGGTTCACGTAATAACCGCTCTCCAGAATACGATCTCTTGGGTTTACGTCCAATTGTTTTTGGCACGAAACCAATTCCTGACTTGCAACTAAAAGCGCTGCATAAAATAAAATATTCTTTTTCATCTTCTACTTAAATTAAAATGCAACATTTAAACCAACCATAAATGAGCGTGCCTGCGGATAAACACCCCTGTCTACTCCCAACACGGTACCACCGATTTCTGGATCGTAGCCGCTATAGTTGGTAATGGTCCAAAGGTTTTCGCTCATTAAATAAACACGGAGTTTCTGTGCGCCAATTTTTTGTGTAATTTTTGAAGGAAGATTATAACCAATCTGAAGGGTTTTCAATCTGAAGTAATCGCCCTTTTCAAGATATTTTTTAGAGAATTTGGTATTGTTTCCGTTCGGATCGTTTTCTACCACTCTTGGAACTGTAGTAGAAGGATTGTTAGGTGTCCAGCGATCTAAGATCGAATGCTGCCAGTTGGCATAAGTCACATCTAGACGTCTTAAGCCCTGGAAAATCATGTTACCTGCAACACCGTTTCCGAATATAACCATATCAAAACCTTTGTAGGCCAGGTTTACGGTTACACCATAGGTTAATTTAGGTAGCGGACTGCCAATGTAAGTCCTGTCCGATCCCGAAATGGTTTCATTGCCGTCTAAGTTGGCATATTTAATATCGCCTGGTTTTGCTGTTGGCTGAAGTATAGTGCCTGCCGGACCGCGGTAAGCATCAATTTCTGCCTGCGTTTGGAAAATACCCAGCATTTCGTAACCATAAAATTCGTTAAACGATCTGCCTAAACCAGTTCTGGTAAAGTTACCCATGGTTTGAAACGATTGAGCGTTATCTTCGATAAAGCTTTTGCCAGGCAATAATCTGGTTACCTTGTTTTTTAAGGTAGAAAGGTTTGCGTTAACACCCAGGTTAAACTCGCCGATCCTTTTTTTGTAACCAAGCTCAAACTCAAAACCTGTATTCTGCATATCACCCACGTTTTCTGCCGCACCACCTGCTGCACCAACATAAAGTGGTATATCTGGTGTTTGTAAAACGCCCACAGTTTTTTTCTTGTAATACTCAGCCGATAAACTGAAATCGTTAAGCAAGGTTAAATCGAAACCGATATTGGTTTGGCGGGTTTCTTCCCACTTCAAATCAGGGTTTGAAAGTGCAGCAGGACTCCATCCAATGGTGCTGATATCAGTAGTACCGAAAGAGTAGTTACGTCCGCTTTGTACCAGCGCAATGTACCTGAAATCGCCAATTGCATCGTTACCGGTTACCCCGTAACCCCACGGATTTTTAAGAAGTTGATGACTTTATTTTCTTTCCAGAAACCTTCTTTGCTCGGTACCCAACCCAATGAGAATGAAGGGAAATAACCAAATCTGTTGTTGCTACCAAAGCGGGATGAACCGTCACGGCGGATAATACCAGTAAATAAATATTTTTCATCATAATCATAAGTAACCCTGGTAAACAACGAGTTAATGGTATGTGGTGTACCATCGCTACCATCGCTGGTTCTATCGCCGGCAATTGGCTTATAGTTCATATTGCCCTGATAAAAATCGGTTGCAATTACGTTGGCAAAGTTTACGTTAATGCCACGGTTGTTGTTATCCAGATAATAACCCTGACCTAAAATGGCAAATGCATGGTGTTTACCAATGTTTTTGGTATAACTCAGCGTATTTTCCCAGTTATAATTTAACACCGTATTTATTTCCCTGTAAAATGATGCTTTATCGTTTTTATTAGAAGATGTTAAATAAAACAATGGTGTAAAACGGTCTTCGCCGTAGAAAGCTACTTTAGTTCCAAGCGATGACCTGAATTTAAATTCGGATGTTGGCTGGATTTCGGCAAAAACGTTACCTACAATATTATGGTCCCAGGTATAATTGCCCAAACGTGTTTGCATGTAAGCCAGTGGATTACTCATTTCCTGCCCTACAACCGAAGATAAACCGTAAGGAAAACCTGTAGCCGGATCTTTTAAAACATTGGGTAAGGTATAAGGTGAAGCACCAATAATTGCTGCATTGGTTTCAATTGCAGGTGTAATTGGATCTAAGTTAATTGCCGAACTCAATGGCCCGCCAAACTCACTGTTGGTGTTACCTAAACTGCTTGATACTGCATGGCTATAACCCATGTTTTCGCCAAAGGTTAACCATTTTGCTGGTTTAAACGTAGTGTTAATCCTTACGTTGGCCCTGTTCCATTTAGAAATAGGACTGGCCACAATACCATCCTGATCGATATAACCGAAAGAAGTGTAATAATTGGCTTTGTCGTTTCCACCAGAAACACTGAATTCATGTGTTTGTCTTCTGGCATCGTTGTTAAAAATTACAGACTGCCAGTCGGTTCCTTCGCCAAATGCAGCCGGATTTGTATAAGGCGCTGCTTTACCAGCGTTTACTGCCGATTCGTTTCTGATCGTGGCATACTCAGTAGCATTTAACAGATCTAATTTTTTAGCTGGTGCCGAAGTACCATAAAAAGCATTGTAGTTGATGTTTAAACCACCTGTTTTACCTTTTTTAGTAGAAATGATAATAACGCCGTTAGCTGCACGTGCACCATAAATGGCCTGCGAAGCGGCATCTTTTAACACTTCAATGGATTCGATATCCGATTGGTTCAGGTAGCCTATACCGCCGTTATCAACAATTACCCCATCAACAACCCAAAGCGGATCGTTATTACCTGATGATGCAAATGAAGTGTAACCCCTAACCCGAACGGTTGAAGAGGTACCCGGCTGACCGTTACCACTAGCAATGGTTAAACCAGATGTTCTGCCTTGTAATGATTGCTCGATCCGGTTAATTGGCATGGTTTCCAAATCTTTGGCTTTTACACTTGAAATAGATCCCGTTACCACACTTTTCTTTTGCGTACCGTAACCTACTACAACCACCTCAGTTAAGTCTTTCGAATCGGCAGTAAGCGTTACATTAATACGGCCACCTGCTGGAACAGTTACCGTTTGCGCTGCCATACCAATTAAACTGATGGTTAACTTTGCCCCTACCGGAGCCTGAATGGTAAATACACCATTGGCATCGGTCGATGCTGCTTTTGTAGTTCCATCTAACTTAACTGTTACGCCTGGTAATGGTGAACCATTTTGCTCTGTTACCTTTCCTGTAACTGGAATGTCTTGTGCCAATAAGGCGAGCGGAAAAGCCAGGAGACAGTAAATGAAGAATACGAATGTAAATCTTCCTCTCATAGAAATTAGTTTTTAGTTAATGATATTTGGTTAGTTCATGAACACAGTCTTATTGGCTGCTGTTCATAAATCAAATCTAGAGGCGTGAGGAGCAATAGCACAATTTACCACTACTACACCAACCATACACCAACCCTCAAACGGGCTAAAAAACAGAAAAAAAGGGCCTACATAAGCCCTACAACAGAATTGTAAAAAACTGTCTTACAGCTATTTAAATTTTTTAACAAAAAAAGTCAACAATTGTAACAAAAACACCGGTTTAAGGCGTTTTTTGGCGTGCTATTTCGATCAGGAACTCGTATAAATTGGTTTCGGGCTTTAGCTGAAGCTTCTTTCTTAGGCGATAACGGCCTACTTCGATAGCCTTAATGGTTACATTCATCAGCTGCGCCATTTCTTTTGAAGAAAGGTTCATAGATAAATAAGCACAGAACTTCAGATCGTTCTGGCTCAGATCGGGATAAAGGTCTTTAAGCCGCGTAAAGAACTCGGTGTTTACGTGGTTAAAGTGCACGCTCATGTGATCAAGCTCCTGGTCTTTCTTTTCTACATCTTTAATCAGCCTGATCAGGTGCCTGAAACTTGGCGAGCTTTCGTTAAGATCGTGGTTTTTAATTACGGCCGATATTACTTCTTTAATTTTGGCCAGCACCTTGCCACGCTGTACCAGGTGCATGGTCATGGTCGAAAGTTCTTTGTTTTTATAATTTACATCAGCTTCGAGCTTTTCGTTCTGGAGCCTTACAATTTCTTTTTCGTTCCTATCCAGCTCCAGCTGGTGCAAGTAGCTCATTCGTTCCTGTTCCTTAATGTGTTTCTTTTTTTGCCACCTGATAATCAGTCGTAAAGCCATGACAATTAAGATCAGGTAAAAAATCCGCATCCAAATGGTATTGTACCAGGCAGGCAGTACTATAAAAGTATAGCTCACCACTTCCGATTCGTTATTTACCTCTGTACTGGCCTTAATATTAAAGGTATATTTTCCGGCAGGTAAATTGGTATAGTCTTTTTCGCTTTTAGTACCCCATGCCGACCATTCGCTGTCAAAGCCGATAAGCTGGTAACTGAATTTAATATTCTTATCGTGCTCAAAAAGTGTAGAGGCATACTCGAAATGGATCGAATTTAAACTGTAAACGTATTCGGGTATCTCGTGCAGGTCCTGCTTACCCACAATAGTGCCCTTGTTTACAAAATAGCCCCCAAAAACCACACTGTCTTTATTGCCCATTAATTTAACAGTGCCCAGCACTACATTTGGCCGGGTTATATTCTGAATGTATTTTTGGTAGTTGATGTGATAAGCCCCTTTATTAGCCCCAATAAATATGTTTTTGCTATCGGGTGTATATATCGATTCGAAACCACCAACCACTTTGCCATTTAGCTCGGGTAAGTATAAAATACTGAAGGCATTTTTGCCCTGGGGCCTGTGAAAATCGATTACCCCTACCTTTTTGTTGGTAACAAACCAGATATTGCCGTCGTTATCTTCTTTGAGGTATTGAATGGGAATTCCATTTAGTGCCGAACCTAACAACTTAAACCGGATAAACTTTTTACTTGCAGCATTGTATTCAAAAATACCGCTGGTGGTTGCAATTACTACCCTGTTTTTAATGTGGAACACGTAATTATAGAGCTTTGTAGGCAATCCATCCCGATCGGAGAATAACATAGTACGCAGGATGCTTTTATGATCGGACTTTAGTTCTATTTTATACACGCCATGATAAGGGTGCGAAGCCCAGATCTGATCGGGATTATTATTATCGGCAACAATAAAGCGCAGGGTTTCGTTAATTCCAGCAATTTTACCACCACT
The DNA here is from genome assembly GCF_011303555.1 of Pedobacter sp. HDW13. Taxonomy (NCBI): domain Bacteria; kingdom Pseudomonadati; phylum Bacteroidota; class Sphingobacteriia; order Sphingobacteriales; family Sphingobacteriaceae; genus Pedobacter; species Pedobacter sp. HDW13. The sequence continues at coordinate 1,450,202 of NZ_CP049868.1, forward strand.
AACAAAGCGGTTTCCATTATAGGTTATTTCCTGCAACCCAGCGTAGGTACCGGCTATAACTTCTTTGCTCGGATAAACATTATCCATGGTTTGGTACATCCAGGTGCCAATCAGGCTGTAAAGCGGGGTCGCGATATTATCTTTTACCAACAGGGTACCGTCTTCATGTGCCATTAGCAGCTGGTTGTTAATTTCATCCAGCCCCCACACCTGCCCTTTGCTGTTCTTTACTTCCTCAAAATTGGCCGGCGAATAGCTTAAATCGGGCATAGCCGTATTAATTTTTGCCCTGTACAAACCATTAGAGGTACCAATGTATATAGACTGATCATATTTACGAAAAGCGTAACTGGTAATTTGCTTATTGCGGTCGGGGAAAATGCTTTTAACGGCACTGTTTATGGCTACATAGGCAATTCCATCATCGAGGGCCAGCCACATGTTCTTATCCTTATCGAGCAGTATTCCCCTTACATTATTGTTTTGTAAGCCTTCTTTATAATTGTACTTCTGCACTAGGTTGCCCTGCTTGTTCATGATGTACACCCCGCCAGAAGTGGTGGCCACACCATATAAATCGGGACTGATTTGAGTGGTAAAATAAATCCGTTCGTTTAAAAAAACCTGATCTAAACTGGTTTTTAAAGGCTTTAACTGATGGTTAACCACAAGAAAGAATCCCTTTTTTAACATCGAAACCAATAAAGTATCGCCACCATAAGGCAGCACCGCTGTAATACCCGAGCGGTTTAAAGCACTGTCTACACAAAATGGCTTCCACATCTCATGGTCGTAAATCATCAGTCCCGAATCAGAAGATTGCGAAAAAACCTTGCCTCTTGCAGCGCCCATAAATAGCCAGGTGGTATTGGTTTTATAGCTTTTAATTACCCCGTCTTTATAATGCAAAATAGCATGTATCGACCTAAAAAACACTTCATCGCGAACGATAGAAACGCCCCAGATATCGGCCAGTTTCCGCATGTTTTCTGGCAACAGGTTTAGCAGCGAAGTATATTTTAAAACACCTTGTGCATTGGGATAGAAATAACCAAATTCATCCTGACCGCCTACATAAATGCGGTTTTTAGAATCAATGCCCACCGAACGGACCGAAGTAAAGTTGGGTAACCTGAACAGGTTCCAATAGCGGCCGTTAAAAGTAAGTAAGCCCTCGTTGTTACCAAAATAGAGTATCCCGTTTTTATCTTGCTCTACATCCCAGTTCTGAATACCGCCATTGTACTGCTCGTTATTGTAATTTACTACCTGCGGAATGCCCAATAATACCTGGGTTCGGGCACAATAAGCAATTAGCAAGAATAATATAGCTAGTAGAGGTTTCTTCATTTAGGTTAGGGGACGGTTAAAACGCAATAATAAATATATAATTTTAATTCCGGTTAGCCGTGTTTAGATTTCGACCTCAGATTGCCTGCTTGCGCGCATACTATTGGTCGGGATTTTTAATTCCGGCCAGAGACATGTCACCTAAGTCCATTTCCGCTTGCGCGCGTTTCTAACGCGTGAAGAAATAGCTTAACGATTTTATCGTACCAATCATTTTTTACCCCCCTCAGACACCTAAGAACACCCAAGTTTTCTGCTTTAGTCTTTTTGCTTTAAGCTTTCAGTTTAGTCTTTCAACAAGTGTGGCTTAACAGCTTTTTTCCAGATCGCGTAACCGGCGGCATTCATGTGCAGCATATCGCCAACAAACAGTTCGGGACGCAACTGGCCATTTTTGGTGAGCATTAATGGGTATATGTTAACAAATTTGGTATTGGCTTCGCCAGCAAAAAACTTTTGGATTAAAGCGTTTGAGGCTACAGCTTTCTCTTTAAATTTATCGCGACTGGGACTGGGTTTAATCGAAATATATACAATAGGTACTGTTGGCAATTTTGCCCTGATGGCTTTGTATAGGTTAATGGTTCGGTTCAATACCGTATCGGGTGTTACAGCATCGTTAGGCAGGTCGTTTTCGCCTACATAAAGCACGATTTGTTTAGGTTGATACGGAAAAACAACATCGTTTAAATAATAGGTGATGTCGTTAATTACTGCGCCTCCAATTCCGCGGTTTAAGGCATTGTATTTAGCAAAAAGCTGAGTACAATCGTCCCATTTGCGTATGGATGAGCTTCCTACAAAAAGTACGGGGTTTACAGGTGGCTTATACATTTGATCGTACTTTTTAATCACCTGAACATCATCCCAGAAATTGGGTTTGTTTTGGGCAAAGGCTGTTAGGGTTAAAAAAGAGAGGCAAAGCAGAACGAAGGATAATCTTTTCATATTATTTTGTATTAAACCGGGCACAATATAGCATTATACCGGTGGCGGTGGTTAAATCAAACAAATTTATTACGGCTGTTTTATTGGGGTTGCTACGGATACAGGGATTAGACACGGAAAGAACAGAGAAAAGCACAGAGGGTACAAAGTATAATAGATATAAGGGCGCAAAAATCATCCGTGTTACACCGTGCACCTGTGTCTGTTTTAACCGCAAAGTACGCTCCGTGTCACAGCCTCATTAAAACCCGCTGATAAAGCGGCAATATGCGCTAGTTTTTGTGGAGTAGAGTGCTCATTGTAAAGCTCAGTTTCGGCCATTGGCAAAACTTTAATTTCCTTTGCATTACCGCCATCTGGCCCGCCTGTTAAATCGGCTACAATCTGCCCTACCAAAAGCAAATCGGTTTGTTCTGCCTTGTGGTTAAGCGAAAGGTATATTGAGGTAATGATGGCATTGATCTGGTAAATGGTAGATTGGACACCATAAAGTCCGTTAAAATCGATGTGTTTCTGCATGGGCTCCTGCCGGGCCGATTCGATCGCCTCGCTCAATGCCGACAAGCTCAGATTCGCATTTTTACGAGCCATACGCGACTGATTTTCATCGCGTTCGGCCCTGTTTTGAATGGCTACCTGCAAATAATTACGACTGGCCTGCGATGCGTTGACAATTTTAGCCTTCAGCTGAAGGCCATCCCATATCGGAAACAGGTAAGTGGCAAAAATGGCAATTACACAGCCCATCAGCGTAAACATAATGCGATCATGTACAATATGATCGAAATGCCCCTGATAACTACCCAGTGTTAAAATTACTGCAGGGGTAATAAACAGTACGCTAATGGTGTAGTTTAGACGGTTAAAAGCATAAAAGCCGAGTAAAAAGATTACCGAAAAAGATAGCAGCACCACCGGGCTTTTAACCAGATAAACCAAAACCAGGCCAATAGCCACCCCTCCAAGGCTTCCTTTTAAACGTTGCAGGTTGCGTTTCCAGGTAATCGAAAACTTGGGCCTTGCCACAATCACCAGCGTTAAAAACAGCCAGTAACTATATTTGCTGGGTTCGAGCTGCCAGATCAATAAAAAGCCAAAAAGGAAACAGATGGCCAGCCGCAGCGAAAACCTGAATATCGGCGATTTTAAGGTAAGATGTTCTTTAACCGAAAAGCGGTCGCCGGTAATAAACAAGGGGTATGCAATGGTATCGCTCAGTTCCTGTAGGTGTTTTTGGGGCATGCGCTCATTACCTCGTATCATTTCGATAATGCGTACAATATCGTTCATGTTGGCCATTACTTTGAGTACAATGAGTCGCTGGGTTTCGTTTAAACGTTCCAGCTCCTGTAACAGCAGTACCCGGTTTTGGTGGTAGGCCATATTGGTGGCTACCTCGCCTTTGTAAGCTTTGGCCGAGCGCACATGTCGCCCCAGTTGCTCCAGTTCTTTGGCTAAAAGTTCAATTAGTGTGGCAATCAGTTGCAGGCTTTGGCCCCCATCGAGGGTTTTGCGTACCAGGCCATAATCGTAATGCACTGCATTTAACTGCTCGTATAAATCGATCAGCAAACGGGCCCTTTCTAACAGCAACTGCCCTTTTGCATTATTGGGGTTCATGGCATACTTATCGGTAAGCAGCAAATTGCGAATCAGCTCGTGTTTCTGGTTTACCTTAATGTGCAGCTTAATGGCTTCTTTTTGTTGCAAATCGAGCGGTACGTTTACATCGTAATTTTTAGCTTTAATATGCAGAAACTCGGCACTGCTCATTAAGCATTCGAAAATGGCGTGGTGCAACGAGCGGTAAGGCCTGATGAGGATCTGGATTAAACTGATTACATAATACCAAACCCCACCTATTAAAATGCAGGTACTAAAATACAGTGGACGGGCGGGTTGTAAGCCCATGATAAAGGTGCACACAATTAAAGCCATAGTACCAATTAACGCCAGTTTCTGCCCGTAAACAGCAAACATCGAAAAGCTAAAGGCCGCCAGCACCACCACAGTAGCACTGAGATACACCCGATCCAATACCGACGATACTACCAGCGTGGTTAAAAAGAATACCGAAATACTCCACAATGCGGTTTTGAGTTTGTTTAAACGGTTATCGGGTAAATCAGTCAGGCTAATAAGCAAAGCCCCTACCCCAATCCCCTTTGCGGCATCGGGATTACCCAGATAAAAAAACAGGATAATGGGCAACACAACTGTAATGGTGGTGCGCAGTGCATCAGAAAAATATTCGCCCAAAAAGAAATAGGTAATGGTAGAGCCGATACTGTTTTTGCCCATGTATTAATGTAATGAATGCTGATAAAGTTATAAACACTACAAAGGTACAGATTTATAATGCATGCATATTAAATTGTGCCATAAAACCAGATACTGATTCGTTCTTTGGACTTTTGCAAAATTCAGATCTAGTGAAAAGGTTAACTGTTTAAATTGGTTAAGCGGTTAACTGTAAAAGGCAAGCTGTTAAGTCTGCGTTCGCACAGATTATCGCAAACCTTTCTCTGCGTACTCCGTGTCTTTTTCTCTGTGTGCTTTGCGGTTAAAAATGATACAGGCACAACTCAACCCCAAAGCTCCTCTTCTTCATTATTTAGTGAAAGGCGATCTAAGACAAGCATATCATTCCATGGGCAAAATCCGGGCATAGAGCAATTCAAAAAGCTGCTAAATCAAAAAAAATTTTCATATGAATGAGGCTTTGAACGGAATTCTCTTAAATTCCCTTGTTCATAATGGGAGCCATGCCAATTATGATAACTTAGTACAACTTAAGCTTGATCAGATTAATGTTAATCTCTCTCCTAAAGAAACATATGATGAATACCCCCTTTGAACAAGCCAAACTGGCCTTTGATAAACTTTGTGCCTTATATAACCTACCTAAAATACCCGAAGATTTGGCACAGTTTGAAGCTTATTATGAACATAAGGGAATTGATGCACCCACTCAGTATATGAGGAGGCTGCATTGTTAAAATTTCTCGAACCACATGACGACCCCAGAGGGGGTAATATTGCTTGCCGTTTTCCATATAAAAAATGATATTGGTGTTGATTTGAAGGATGTTTTTATACAAGCGTTTGGTAAGTTACCCGCAATACCAAGATTAGGAATAAAAGGCGAAGGACTTGATACCGAGATTATTTTTATAAAAGACAATGAAAACTGGTTTGATTTAGGCTTTAAGGTAATGATGCAGTTAAGTTAAGCATATACTTTAACCGTCAGAAACACGGAAAATATTGCTCAAACTACCATCAATGCTCGAGTTTAGGTGAGACATTAAGTTAAACTAATTCATGCCCGCTCTTCAAAGAGAATTTAAACCATATTGATGTATTAAGCTTACATGTGCTGAAATGCCTTATATGCCCCCCTGACTTCGAACTAAAAAATATACCCATTAAATGGTATTGATGCTGAGTAGGGTGTTTGGGAAATTTGCCTGCAATAAACAAACAATTTAGGGCATGAAAATAAACAAACTCCTGCTAATGGCACCAATGCTTGTGCTATTGGCAACAGCCTCGGGTATAGTGGCGCAGGTAAAGAAACCGGCAGCCAAAGCAGCTGTTCCGGCTAAAACCAAATACGGGGCTTTAGCGATCGACCGGTCAAATGGTTTTTATTATGGCTTTTCATTCGATCAGCCAAACCTTGCCGAAGCCGAAAAAAGAGCTGTTCATGAATGTAACAAACGTGGCGGAGCTTGCAGTATTGTACTTACTTACTCGGGCACGGGTTGTGCAGCTTACCGCACCATAAATGGTAATGTAGGTACAGCATTTGGCTGGGGCATAGCAAAAACCAAAGAAGAAGCTGATGCAATAGCAATTAAAGAGTGCTTAAAAAGAAGCGGCGGCATTCAACCCAATAACTTTGTGTGGAGTTGTAATGCGGCACAAGCTGCTCCGTTAAAAGAAATATACAATGCCTCGCCCGAAATTACTGGTCCGGTAAAAATTGGTAACCAGGTGTGGACAAGCACCAACTTAAATGTGAGCACCTACAGAAATGGCGAGCAGATTTATTATGCGGCCAACCAGAAAGAATGGGAAAAAGTAAGCAGGGAAAAAATTCCGGCTTACTGTTACCTTAATTTCGACAGCAGCAATGATAAGAAATATGGAAAGCTTTACAACTTTTATGCAGTTACCGATCGTCGCGGTTTAGCACCGGCGGGCTGGCATGTACCTACCAGTAATGAATTCGTAACGCTTATTTCGGCCCTGGGCGGCGAAAAGGTAGCAGGTAAAAAAATGCGTGGTACTAAAGGCTGGGACATACAAGATTCGTACAAGTTTGCACATGGCAATGGTGATAACTCATCAGGCCTTAATTTACTAACCAACGGAAGTGCCGGCGGCGATGAATATGGCGGTGGCCAATCTTTCAAATACGGCATATGGTTAAGTTACTGGTGGTCGGCCAGTACCAAATCAATTGGCGACAGCTTTGCCTATTACCTTGATTTTAACAAATACAGCGAACCGCGTGTAACCGATTACAGCAAAACCACTGGCTGTGCTGTAAGGCTGGTAAAAGATTAATTGCCCGTATCGCAATAATGCTCAGATTTCGTAACCATAAAGGGTAGAAATCGCCTAATCAACCGGAAATGTTCAAAGATTTCCGGTTGATTTTGTTTAGGGGGATGACCAAATCAAACACCAGTGATTAATTTACCAGGTAAGGCATTGAAGCAAATAGAAGTTGATATGCGGCTTGCCTTATGCCCTTTATCGTCATGGTTTGTAACGAGGACGACCAGGAACAGCGATTTTATCGCTCGCTAATTCCTAATCATTCTTCCGGTAATGCCACAATTAATTATACCGGGCTTTACCACAAACCATTTCGCAAAAATCACCTAAAATCTGCGGGAGAATTTACGGCCTAAATAGTTAACTTTATACTCCAACGCTCATCCATGACAGACGAACAGGTAACAATACTTATTGAAGAAGAATTTAAGGAAAAAACGTTTGCTGTAACCGAACAGTACCTCGAAATCCATCAGCCTATCTATCTCGACAATAAGCTAAAAATTGAAAGAATTGACCGCGATCGCAGCGACAATATCATTGTAGCTTACTTGCCCATACTAAACGAAAGGTTCTATTTCGCAGTGTACCTGAATGGTAAATCGGGCGAAATCATCAATATCGAAACAGAGCCCTACCATTGCGTATATTTTTTCGTTACTTCAGAAAAACTGACAGCCGCAGAGCTTAAATCAATGACCACCCTGGCAATTTCTACAAGTTGGAATAAAGGCGATTTAAAGCCCAATGGTCGATCAACTTACCAAGTTAGTGCATTGAAAATAATGCCCAACACTGAACCTGATGAATTTGAAGATAAACTGGATAACTTGTTAACCTGTTTAGAAAAAGACAAAGCAGGCATTACAGAACTGGTAAGCAAAGCGAAGGGCTATATTCAGGTTGCCATGGATATCCACAACGGAAACGGATTAATTGGTGGGCCGCATCTCGATAAAAAAAGTATAGCCAGAATGAGTGACTTAGGCCTATCGATAGATTTCGATCTGTATGTTGGTGGCAAGAGTTTCAAATAAAATATTAGCTTCCATATTTTTTACACAGAATAAAATTTAATATGAGTTGGGACATTGTAATATTTAATTCAAAGCAAAAAATAAATGCCATTGAAGAAGTAGACGAAGCATTACTTGTGGACATAGATTTTAATGCAATGCTAGAGCAGCATTTTAATAACATTACCCGAGACAAAAACCACCGGACAATAAAAGGAGAGAACTATATTATAGATTACTTTACTCACGAAGAACCAGTCAGCAATACAATTTTTCATCTCTATGGTGAACCTGCATTATTTGAATTAATAGGTGTCGCTAAAATTTACAATTGGCAAATATTCGATACAAGCCTTGGAGAAATGCTGATCTTGAGCATCCGGAAAAGAATGGATATAATGATTTTCAAAATTATTTAAAGAAAATAGTAGAAAGTGAAGAAAAGGATTCTTAATAACGTAAGAAACAAGGTTTAAAATAAGTTATGAATATCAATCGGGGAGAATCTTTTTTACGACTAAAGGTTATTTGGAAGGATAGTGATATGTTTCAACTAGCGGTTACAGCAACAAATGGAAGATATGGTGGTACAACGGAGGTTTATGATACATCAGCTTCACTTTCGAGCTTTGCAAGATCGCTACTGCATTACCCTACAGATAAAAAAACATTATCACACGAGGCAGGACAAAAAGAATCTTATGCTTACTTTGGTATGAGATTTTATTCGATAGGCAAGACAGGCCTTGTTGGGGTCGAGGTGCATCTGGAAGAATATGTTGCTACTGAGTACCGGGCAGAAGAAAAGGATAAAGTAAAGCTCGAGATTTTAATAGAACCAGCTGCAATTGATAATTTTCAAAAGGGAATTAATCCAACTCGCAATAAGTGAAAACGGTATGGCTACCCTTAATGGCAATAACCATGTGATGCAATAACGCTGCAAATTTTACCTTTTAAACCATGATTGAAGTACCTAAGGCTCCCGTAAAACTGACAACTTACCCAAAAGAAATACAATTTATATCCAGCTGGCGCAAATACCAGCAACGCATACTCGATCATTTAGACGAACATATTGCCGACAGGCATTTGCATATCATAGCCCCACCCGGATCAGGAAAAACTATTTTGGGACTCGAAGTAGCCATCAGGTTAAACAAACCAACCTTAATTCTTGCGCCTACCATTGCTATCCGCAACCAATGGATACAACGTTTCTGTGAACTTTTTCTCCAGGTAAACACCATTCCAGACTGGATTTCGAACGACATCAGAAACCCTAAATTTATGACTGTAGTAACCTACCAGGGATTGCATGCAGCCTGCAACAATCTACAGGAGGACGATAGCGAAACTGAAGAGGAAGAAAATATTTCCCAAACCATAAAATCTTCTAATCCCAATCTGGATAATATTGTAAACAATTTAAAATTACAGCGGGTAAAAACTATTGTAGTTGATGAAGCCCATCACTTAAAAAATGAATGGTGGCAAAACCTAACACAAGTAAAAGAGAAGCTGAAACCGGTTATTGTCGGCCTAACAGCAACACCTCCGTATGATGTTAGCCCAAACGAATGGCAACGTTACATAGCATTTAACGGATCGGTTGATGCTGAAATATCGGTACCTGAACTTATTATAGAAGGCGATTTATGCCCTCATCAGGACTACGTTTATTTCACCTTCCCAACCGCAGCTGAAAACGAAAAAATAAGCGCATTCAGAGCGCACATTGAGCAACTCTTTCTGGAGCTCAAAACGGATAAGGTATTAATAAACGCAATTGAAAATCATCCGGTATGGATAAATCCTACTGAACACCTGGAATGGATTTACACCAACTTAGCCTGTTATTCGGCCTGCTTAATTTTTCTTCACGCCAATAACAGGGAAGTAAACCAGCTGCATATTGAAGTAATCGGCGATCAAAAACTGAAAATCCCAACGTTAGATTATAATTGGATGGAAACCCTTCTTGATTTCTATTTATATCAGGAGAAAATACATTTTAAACTTTTTGATGAGCACCGCAAACAGCTGGAAACCAAACTTAAACGTTGTGGAGCCATGGAGAAAAGACAAATCAACTTTAGCAACAATAAAGTGGTAAGCCATTCGCTCACTTCGAGCTTAAGCAAGTTAAACGGTATTGCTGCCATTGTTGATTTTGAATTTAATCAACTGGGGCATGATTTAAGAATGGTTATCTTATCCGATTATATCCGCAAAGAATTTTACCCGAATACCTCAGAGAATAAACTCGAACTGACCAAAATCGGCGTAATTCCAATTTTTGAAAAACTGCGCCGTCAAAATACCATGGGCAGAAAAATTGGAGTGCTTACAGGGTCGATGGTCATTATTCCGGCTTCTGCCTGCCATGTATTTGAAGAAAAGGCCCGGGAACGCGGTATTGCACAAATCAGTTCTACTCCTGTAGCTTTCGATCCAAACTATCACATTATTTATCAGACTGAGCAAATCAAAAATGATTTGATTTATATTGTAACCGAAATTTTTCAGCAAGGGGAAATTGAAATTTTAATCGGAACCAAATCTTTACTGGGCGAAGGCTGGGATGCGCCAGCTATCAATGCTTTAATACTTGCCAGTTTTGTCGGCTCTTTTGTTTCTTCTAATCAAATGCGTGGCAGAGCCATAAGAACACAGCATGGTAATACCGGTAAAACGGGTAATATCTGGCATCTGGCTACAATCGACCCCACATCTGTAACAGGTGGCAATGATTTTGACTTGTTAAAGAGGCGTTTCAGAAGCTTTGTAGGTATCTCGTTTAAAAAGGAGCCTGGAATTGAAAATGGTATAGACCGTTTAAATTTACCAGAAAACATTATTGAGGAGGCAGAAGCTTTAAAAAAGAACAGCGAAATGTTTGCTTTTGCCGCAGATCGCGTAAGCCTGAAACAGCGATGGCAAGCCGCACTCAGCGAGGGCACAAATTTGGTTGAGGAAATTAAAATTCCTTTCCGCGAAGAGCAGCCTTACCAAGAAGTTAAAGCCATGTACCTCAAGAAAACAATTGCAAATTTGCTGGCAACACTTGGTTCGGGGCTACTGGGTTTTGGTTTCGAAAGCCTCGAAATCCTCGCCCAAAGCGGGAGACATATCAAATCGACAGATCAACTCTATTTCATCCTCGGGATTATCGGCACATTCGGAATACTCATTTTCGGCAGGCTAACCTTCAAAACCTTAAGGCTTTATTTAAAATACCGGGATATTTCAAAAGATATCCAACAAATTGGAGAAGCATTGTTAGCTGGCTTATTAAAAACCGGAATTATCCAAACCGATATTTCGAAAATATATGTTCAAAGCACAGTAGATGAACATGGAGCCATTTTTTGCCATTTGGAAGGTGCATCAACCTTTGAAAAATCGACTTTTATAAACGCACTGCAAGAAATAATTGCGCCAATCGATAATCCACGTTATGTGATCATCAGGAAAAACATATTTATGCTTTTTGCAAAACAAAAAGATTACCATGCCGTACCAGAACTGATTGCAAGAAATAAAAACCTGGCCGAATACTTTAAGCAACAATGGGAGAAACACGTAGGTTCTTGCGATCTGATATTTACCAGAACGCTGGAAGGCCGAAAAATGCTTTTAAAATCAAGAATAAAATCTTTATCAGCACAGTTCCAAAACAAGGTAGAACATGTAAATAAATGGAGATAATGATTAATGAATTATTTATTCTCCTAAAATAGAGCCAATGATGCCCTCCATCGTCATCGTTTGTAACGACCGGAAAGAGCGATTTTATCGCAGGTTTCTCTATTTCGATTACTTATTTAATGGAGAGACCCTGAAATAAATTCAAGGTGACGATTGAAAAAGGGTTCAACCCTGGATTTTCACCGCCATGCATAAGCACCCAGCCTTCGGACCTCCGACTCCCGACTTCGGACTAAGTTCACTCTGTTAACTTCTTCTTAATCCCTTCAGTTAGCTTTTTAATTTGCATGTATCCTGCCAAAGAGCTATTTCTTTTATCGAAACTGATGCTCAACGAACCTTTTTGTGCTTTCAGATTAAACTTATCGCTGCCGTTTAAATTAACAAACAAATCGATATGCTGATCTAGTGGAAGTTCATTATCCAGGGCACTATCGAGGTATTTCTCCAGCTTAGCTGTTTTATTTTCGGCGTATTTGGCTTCAAACTTAAAGTTAGTGTCATTATCCGTGGTACTAAGGGATAAGTGACCACCGCTATTGCGACAGCCAAAGGTTAAAGCAGCAAATAAGATTGCGATGAGATGTAGTTTATATTTCATAGTTGTATCGGTATTTGGTTAATTGTTGAAATTGGTTAATTGTAGTGCGCGTGTTTTTCATACCCCTGCCCCTTCAAAGGGGGACAAGATCCCGGATAATAAGTTCCCGATTATCGACTCAAGACTGGTGACTCAGGACTCCAAGCTCTGAACTCCAAACTTCCCTACTCTCCTGCCCGGCCTTTAATATCATCCGTAGCGGTATTTCTCGATCGGGCAGATTTTACATTCTGGTTTCCGAAGTTATAACTGATACTGAAATTGGCCCTACGACTGGTGTAGCGGTTCACCACTTGCATGTTAATGTTCTGGTAAACCAACTTACCTTCCCAATGGTTGGTGAGCAGGATATCATCCATGTTTAAGCGCAGTTTCAGCTTTTTATCCATTAATGTTTTTTGTATCCCTGCATTTAGAGCGCCTTGATAAATGGTAGTTTGCTCTACTCCGCTTACCCTTGGCGAGTTAAGCCAGGCGCTAATTTCGAGACTAAAATTCTGTGGCAGTGTAAAAGAGTTGGAAGTATATAAGTTTACTGCAGCTTTGCCGGCGCTGAAGGCTGCACCTTCGATATTACCATCATTAAACTTGCTGTAATAAACACTTATATTGTTTTGTATGTTCCACCATTTGGCTACCTTAACCGGCACATACAAATCGGCCGAATAGTTTTGTGAGCGGCCCAGGTTCTGACGAATTACGCTAATTACCCGGGTAGCATCATCTTGCTTACTAATTTGCGTAATCATATCGCGGGTATCCGAATAGTTTAAAGAGAACGAAATCTCTTTGTAACTGTAGCTAATCTGGTAGCTATTGGTAAACTGTGGTTTCAGGTAAGGGTTTCCCTGATCAACCGCTAGTGGATCCATATAAAAAACAAAAGGGTTTAGCTGCTGGTAATTTGGCCGGTCTACCCTACGCCCGTAAGAATACCTGATATTGTGGTTTTCGCTAATCTTTTGGTTTACAAATACCGTTGGAAATAAAGAGAGGTAATTGCGTTCAACCGATTTATTATCGGTAACCGAGGTACCGTTAGAGTGGGTATGCTCGGCCCGTAAACCCAGCTGCATTTGCCACAATTTCCACTCTTTAGAGAAACTGCCATAAACCGCATTAATATTTTCTTTGTACACAAAGTTGTTCGATTTGCCCAGGTCGTTCTGCCATATCCCGCAATCAGCTGCTCTGAAATGAAGTCGTTATTGGTGATTACATAACTACTTTTTAAGCCTGTTTCTAACTTCGTAGTTTTAGAAAGTGGCAAAGTAAAATCTGTTTTGGCTGCATATACTTTAATTTCAGCATCGGTATTGTTGCGTAAGCTGGTTTGGTTGGTTGGGTTGCCGCCTGAATTTAAGTAATTGGCTAAAAAATTCTCGTCCTTTTTATTGCTGAAGCCCGAAAAATCGATGTCGAAAGTTAAGCTCTTACCTTTCTTATCAAAATCGTGCTTAATGTTAAAGTTAGCGGTTAAGTTGCCCACGGGCGAGCTCGAATTGGCATCCTGTAAAATATAACTCTGACTGGCAGCACCGTTTTGCATAGCATTAATATCGGTATTGCTAAAATTGGTCAGCTTTGTGTTTACAGTATTGGCATCGAGCATTACACCAAATACTGTTTTTTCTGAAGCATAATAATCGGCCCCTATTTTCCCCTGAAAACCAACGCCCTTATTTTTACGGTCGAAATTCTGGGTTAAAGCACTTGCCAATCCGTTTGATAAGGTAGTACGGGTTAAAAAGGTGTTGTTAAACTGCGCTTTCCGTGCTACTGCACCATTACCAAAAATATTCCATTTACCTTGCCTGTGGTTTAAATTCAGGTTTACACCGGCACGGAACAAATCGCTGGGCGAATCGGGCATAATACCCTGCCCGGTATTAAAAGAAACCGTTCCATTGGTGCCATAGGCCTTATTTCTTTTTAGCCTAATGTTAATAATACCCGCATTTCCGGCCGCGTCGTACTTAGCCGAAGGGTTGGTAATCAGTTCTATCGTACCAATCTGGTCGCTGCTCATGTTGCTCAACAAGGTGGTAATATCAGCCCCCGAAAGGAAATTGGTTTTGCCATCAATCATCACCACTACACCGCTCTTGTTGTTCAGTTTAATCTGGTCGCTGTTCCGGTCGATTTGTACACCCTGTGCTTTTTCTAAAACTTCTAAAGCCGTACTTCCGGTAGCGGTAAGGCTATTTTCTACATTTAAAACTGTTTTATCGATTTGGTGCTCAATAAATGGCTTACGCCCCTGCACACTTACCTCTTTAAGTTGTTTGCTTACACTTTCCATCGCAATGGCCGGTAATTGTAAATCTTCTTTAAGCAAAAAACGATCTGTTTTTTTGTTTTTAAAACCCACAATTGATATTGATAACAGGTATTCGCCCTCCTTTAGCCCGGCAATCCTAAATTCACCGTCAATATTAGTCGATACACTTTTTGCCAAAGCGGTATCCGGATATTTCAGCACCCGAACCACAGCAAACGACACCGGAACGGTCTTTTCATCAACAACCTTACCTGAAACTGTATTTAATTTTTGGGCAAAAGAAACCCCACATGCCAGCAGGCATGCAATTAGCGTAAATAATGTTTTCATGGTTTTTTCTTTTTAGGTATGTTCGTCATTTCGATGCGATAGCTATCGTATCGAAATGACGAACTCTTTAAGTAATGTAACTATTGTTCTGTTTCGATACCCAACTGTTCTTTAACTTCCTTCATCCTGTTCGATACAGAATCCTGGTAAATGGTATCTGTAGTCCTATCCTTGAGCTGTAATTTTAAATCATGTAATTCTTCTTCCAGTTTTTGCTTTTTAATTGCTTCTTCTTTTAATTCAGCAACGCATTTCAAACCATCATCGGTCATTACCCAAACACTATAATTGTTATGGTCGTTTTCGGTATTGTTACAGCCCCAGGTCCAATAATTGTTAATGTAGCGGTACGAATCTTCTTTCAAAATTAACCTGGTACCTACAGGCACTTCGAGTATTAACCGTACTTCCTGGTTGCGCCAAATGGTTCCTTTTCTCAATTGAAACCTCGGACTAAAAACTAAGGCAGAATCTTTCAACTCGTAAGCATAACTGATGTTCTGGGCATTCTGCAATGCGTTAGAAAAGGTTTTGCCTTGCGATTCATATTTCTGTGTTAAGCGCGAAACACCAGTTTCGCTCTTGTTGATTTCGATACGAATGTGATTTGGCGAAACAAATGGCCCGTCTTCTAAATCTTCAACTACAACCTGGTGCCTGTTATTGGCATCAAGGTGGTAAGCAATGCTATCTTCTTTACTAAAATACTTGCTTTTATCAATATCGATTACATAGGCACCATAGGTTTTCAAATCAACGGTCTGTGTTAATTCTGCATGCTGTTTAAATTCTGATGATATTTTTGCGGCCTGGTACCCTGTAATCGCCACGCCTACCAACCAGATAATTAACAAGGCAAAAGAAAGTGTTTTATTAATAGCCTGTTTGTTAAAGGCCACCCTGATAGAGAAAAGCACCAAAGCTAAAATCGGAATAAACAACACAATAAAAGCACCAAATAAAATTATCCCACGGTTGCCGTCATTTACAATCGAGAATGGGAAATATTCATAAATGCTCGAATCCCAAAAGCCCTGAAAAGCGGCAGTGGTAACAATTAGCGTTAGCAGTAAAAAAGCACCGAAAACCACAATAAAACCTGCAATTACTTTAAAAATCACTTTGCCGGTGCCCGATATAAAACGGCCAAGCCACTCAAAAAACTCACCGATAAAAATACCTAAGCGGGCAAATAAGGGTTGTGCATGTTTGTTAACTTCGCTTAAACGCTCCTTAACCGCCTGCAGCTCTTCATCCAGGTTCTTTTGAAAACCCTGCAGGTTGGCCGGCTCACCTTTCATCTCCATTCTTTCAATGCGCGATTTCGCCTTCGGCATAATAATCCAAAGCAACGCATACACCAACAATCCCGTACCACCCAGAAAAACCGTTAAAATTGTTGCTAACCTAATCCATTTTGCATCGGCATTAACATAATGTGCAATACCGGCACATACCCCTGCAATAACCCGCTCATCCATATCGCGGTATAATTTCTTCTCTGCATACTGATATTCATAAGCACTTTGCGCAACAGGTTCTTCGTCGCCTTCGGCCGTGTTATCAAAATCCTGTACCCTGCCCATCTGTGCAATAACCGAATTTACATTGGCTGCATCAACAACCTGCTTTTTCTGCTCTTCCAGTTGCTCGGTTAACAGTTCGGCAATGCGGTTTTCAATATCTGTTACAATTTCCAGATCGTCGGCATGGTTGGCGAAATACTGCTTCACTTCGTTCAAATACGCCTTTAAGAGTTCGTAGGCACTTTCTTCAATGTGAATAATCGTGTTCCCTATATTTATGATGATGGTCTTTTCCATTTCCTTGTTACTAATGATTATGAATTGGCTCCTTGTTGCGAAACACCTACAGCATAAGCCAGCTCCTGCCAGGTTTGATCTAATTGCGATAAAATGCCTTTGCCTACTTCGGTTAGGGTATAATATTTACGGGGCGGGCCTGAGGTAGATTCTACCCAGTTGTAGCTTAACAAACCATTGTTTTTAAGCCTGGTTAATAATGGATATAATGTGCCCTCAACCACCAATAGTTTTGCCGACCTTAATTCAGCAATAATATCAGAGGCATAAATCTCGCCTCTCGAGATGATTGATAAAACACAGTATTCCAGAATTCCCTTCCGCATTTGTGTTTGCGTATTTTCTGCTATCATAATACAAAGATATATGTTTTATAAACTACCATGCAATACATAGTACTAAATAAAACCTAAACATACTCACAAATATCTGATTATTAGAAAATTAATTTTTAATAAAATTTTTGAGATTCAAGAAAAAATCTGAAAAAGATGTAGATTTAGATTATTTTTAGCAAAGCAAGACCAGTAATTCTTCGGTTTCAACAGTCCTGCTATTGCCCATAGTCCCGATTTTTTTTGAAGAAAAAAGCCGGAAGCTATATGCCGCCATCGGGTTTAGTTTGCAGGTCCGGTTGGGCTTGGGTTACAGGTTAGTTAACCAATTTAAACAGTTTGAATAGTTAAACTATATAAATACTATAGAATTAATATATTTTAATAATTTTGCAGCGTCTTAACTTATTTTCATGAAAAAGTCTATTGCCAGCATTGTTGCTGAAGCAAACCAAAGCGGCGAAGGCACGCTTAAAAGAACATTGGGTCCTGTTAACCTCATTTTAATCGGTGTGGGTTTAACCCTCGGTGCCGGTTTATTTTCCATTACCGGTTTAGCGGCCGCCAACCACTCAGGTCCAGCAGTTACCTTATCGTTCGTAATTGCAGCATTAGGTTGTGGTTTTGCGGCGTTGTGTTATGCTGAGTTCGCCTCTATGATTCCCGTTGCGGGCAGTGCTTATACCTACTCTTATGCCACCATGGGTGAGCTTTTTGCCTGGATTATTGGTTGGGATCTGGTGCTCGAATACTCAGTTGGCTGTGCTACCGTGGCCATTAGCTGGTCGCAGTATTTAACCAAATTCTTAGCCAGCTTACATATTTACCTGCCCGCACAGCTCACCCTATCGCCGTTCGAAACAGCTAAACTGGCTGATGGTTCTACCGTAAACGGCATTATTAATATTCCGGCCGCCCTGGTAGTAGTACTTATGACAGCTATCCTCATTCGTGGTACGAAAGGATCGGCTATTGTGAATGGTATTATTGTGTTTTTAAAGGTGGGCGTTGTACTGGTCTTCATTGCACTGGGCTGGCATTATATCGATCCTGCTAATTATCATCCGTACATCCCTCAAAATACCGGCACTTTTGGTCAGTTTGGCTGGAGTGGTGTATTGCGGGGTGCAGGACTGGTGTTTTTCGTATTCATCGGTTTCGATGCTGTAGCTGCTTCAGCTCAGGAAACCAAAAACCCAGCCCGCGATTTACCCATCGGTATTATTGGTTCTCTGGTAGTATGTACTGTTTTATTTGGTTTGTTTGGCCACGTGATGACAGGTTTGGCCAATTATAAAGAATTTGCCAACAGTGGTGCACCTGTAGCCATCGCTATCGAAAAAACACCTTATGCCTGGCTGAGTCAAGCTATTATTTTAGCCATTTTAATTGGCTATACCTCCGTAATCCTGATCGATTTAATGGCGCAATCGCGCATGTTTTATTCTATCAGTAAAGATGGACTGCTCCCCAAAATGTTTTCGGATGTACATACCAAATTTAAAACGCCTTATAAGTCCAACATCATTCTTTGCGTATTTATCGGGTTGTTTGCTGCATTTGTACCCATGAACGTGGTTGGCGAGATGACCAGTATTGGTACGCTATTGGCTTTTCTGATGGTGTGCGTAGGCATACTAATCTTGCGAAAAACCAATCCCGATGCTAAGCGTCCTTTCAAAGTTCCATTGGTTCCGCTAATTCCTATTCTGGGTATATTAACCTGTATTGCTATGATGGTATTTTTACCATGGGAAACCTGGTTAAGACTGGCAGTTTGGTTAATTATTGGATTGGCCATTTACTTTTGGTACGGTAAAAAGAACAGCAAACTGAGGGCAGGCAATGATGAAGTTTCGCCACTTTAGCATCAGCATTTGGGTTCTTAATAAATTCATTATCATATACACGATGCGATTAAGCTGTTTGGTTTTCTGTACAGCTTAATCGCAATATTTTAGTACCATTTCCAATGTGCTTGCGTAAACTGTAAATCGTTGAACATAAACTGCGTAAGTTATTCACAATTCCACATTTTTTAGTTTTTTTGGCTTGGGTTTTGTCTTAAGGTATTTAACCTATAAAACTCAATCTCATGCTCATTAAACTACACACCCCCATATTCAGGTTTTCCAGGCATAAAAGCGAAACCATAAAAAAAACTCCTGTACAGCTTACTAGGGCGCAATGGATTACCGCCGATAGAATTGTAATTGCTGTAATGTTTATTGCCACCATTTTAGGTGCAATTTTATTCTAAATTTCAGATGGACAATCAAAAATCTTCTGAAATCATTTCTTTATTCAGCATTACTGCAGCCATAGTGCCTGTTGCTGTTATTACCGACAACGACCTGAACATGGTTGTGCAATCTCCTGCTGCATAAACTCCTTTTGCAGTAGTTTGCTGCTGCTCATTAACCTTTATCGTATTCAATTCTGTTAGTTCAAAATTTAGCTGCTGATCAAAATCTACCTGCTGTTTTACATCTGCCCTTGCATACACTGCTTTTAGTGCCAATTTTTCTCCATTAGCAAATACTACCTGCTGCAAATCACCATTTGTATGCTCAAATTCAACAATTTCATCTTCTACAATCTGAATTGACTTAGCTTTTAGCTTTTCTGTTTGCTCGGCTGTTAACTCCGATTTACCATTGGTAAGCAGGGTTAAATCCTTATTCCATAAATGGAGGTTTTTAGCCATATCAAAGGCGTGCTCTCCATTCATCATTAATCCAATCTTTTCTCCCTTCACTTCGTAACCATGACAGTAAGGGCAATGGATTACCGAGATAGCCCAGCATTCGGCTAAACCTTTAATATCTGGCAATACGTCTTTTAAGCCTGTTGCAATAATCAATTTTCTAGCCGAAAAACTTTCGCCACTCTCCTGCCCAACTGTAAATCCATTAGTTATTTGGCTGGCGGACGATGCTTTACCTGCCAAAAATTTTACCGTCGGATATTTCAATACCTCAGCTTTGGCCTGGGCCGCAATCTCGGCCGGTTTATCGCCATCGTGTGTTAAAAAATTGTGCGAATGTGGGGTTTGCCGGTTACAGGGCTCGCCACTATCGATAATTAATACCGTTCTTGTTGCCCGGGCTAAAGTAAGCCCGGCAGATAAACCGGCATAACTACCGCCAATTATAATTACATCAAAATCCATATCTATTTCTTTGAAACAAAAATCAGCAAAGACTTTATTAAATGCAATAAAGTTGCACTAAACAAGTGTCATTTTTTAAATACCGTGGCCTTAATGAAGCTTCCGTAGTAAAAACGCACTTCCTTCACTTCATAATCTTTACTTAAAAAATAAGGCTGCATATCAATCAGGCTACTGGCTTCTACAATGCGCAGCAGTTTAAAAAACCTATACATCAATTTAAGCAACAGCAATTTCCACCATTTACCATTGTTTTTGTTCAGCGCAAAATCAACTAAAAACCATATCCCGTTTTTCTTCAAACATCCATCTAACAATTCAAATACCTTTCCGGCCCTTTCCATCGAAAAATTATCGAACAGAAATGGAGTAAGCACCACATCAAATTGTGTTTCGGTTGTAAATGTTTCTATGCCCTGGTTTAAAAATACTACTTCGGTGCCGCCATAATTTCTGGCTTTCGAAAGCGCAATCATTTTAGCTGAAATTTCTACATAAACTATTTTTAGCCCGTCGGGGTACACTTTTGCCAGTTCTTCTAAAATCCAACCTGTTCCACCACCTACAATCAGCACATTACTATTTTTTTGGATATAATGCAGTTGATTGACCTGTGCATTTACCTGTGCCTTAAAAAACACCAAACGGCTTAAGGTATCGTAATGTCTGGCTATTCTATCGTAGTTGTTATTCATGTTGGTTAATTGTTTAAATTGTACAAATCGGTTAATCCTATTTACTAAAAATTAACCCGTTAACCGATTACAACAGTCAACCATCTACCTTACAAATTGCATCCCTATTATTCCGCAAAGCGCTTTAAACAAAATTAGTCCATCAATTACCATTAAATAATAAAGTATGTTTTTTCGGCGGTGCATAGAATAGGCCACATAAATGGTCAATATAAACGGTAGCACATTACAGAAAACCAATGGCCAGGCAAAACCTTTATAACTGGCAAATATACCCAGAGATATTAAACCGATAATTAACAGGGGGATCAGGATATTGAAAATAGTTCTTCTTAGTCCATAGCGCACTACAAAAGTCCTTAAATGCCTGTTCGCGTCGGTTGGGTAATCTTTAATATCGAAAATGATGGCATTTACGGTACAAAACATCCAGTTTTTAATAAATAGCCAGGTCCATAATATAGAATCGTGGTAACCTATCCCCGTTTCGATTTTGAGCATGATAAGCGGCAGTACATTGGCACAGCATGCCCATACAAAGCCAATAACAAAAGCCTTTAACCAGCCGGTATTGCGCAGGTTAAATTTCAAAAACGACCGTGGTAACAAGCCATAATACAATCCTCCGGCAGTTACAATAATCAGTATCGCTATCCAGTAGCTTAGTGGCAAGGCCAAAAAGTGATTTAAATTCTGATAAATGAGGTTTACAGCCAGCAACATACAGCTGATAAAAAGTACTGCCTGACTGTAATTAATAAACCGTTTATGCTTAAAATACCACTGGTTACGCGGATTGGTTGTAGATGGCTTTGTAGACACCTTATTATAGGCATAAGTATAATAAATTGTTGGTGCCAGGAAAAGCAGGAGATAATAATTTAACGAGTTAAAAGGCACCCTCAGCTGTACAGTAGCTTCGATGGTTAAGGCAACAGCCAGAATACCAACAAAGTAGTTTCCGAAAAATATGAACCTAATTATTTTACCGAGCATTGCAGCTGTTCTTTATCCGGCCAATTTCGGATATATAATTGAATAAGGTAAATAATTGGGTTAAAATATAACGGATTAGGTTGATGTGTTGCGGCCTTATGCAAATCTCGTTCTCAAATACCGTCTCGAAGTCTCGTCATTTCGAGCGAAGTACAACGCAGCCGAGAAATCTTTTATAGATCTCTCCCCGCCTGTACGGAGAGGCATTCTACTGTGCTTCATCCGATACCAATCAGATCGAGATGACGTTTACCTGGAAAAATCCACAAAAAAAGCCTTCCAGTTATACTGAAAGGCTTTGGTGGGAAATGAGGGGTTCGAACCCCCGACCCCCTCGGTGTAAACGAGGTGCTCTGAACCAGCTGAGCTAATTTCCCTGGTGAGTATTGCAATTAAAAATCTTTTCAACTCCTTGAAAAGATTGGTGGGAAATGAGGGGTTCGAACCCCCGACCCCCTCGGTGTAAACGAGGTGCTCTGAACCAGCTGAGCTAATTTCCCTTTTGTATTTTGTCAATTTAATGCCCCGCTCTCCGTTTGGGAATGCAAATATAGCGCTATAAAACTGTTCTGCAAATCTTTTTTTCTTTTTTTTCAGCTAAGCAAAGTTTCGAGGATTTTATGCGACTGAACAGCGCCAAACGACGCCGTATGTAAGGTATAGAAAACCAATATCTTATCTAACAAAAACCTGCGTTGGCTATTGGCTAATTTTATTTCAGAATTTTTTTCGAGCGGGGTATTAAAAAGCGTAATAAACTGTAAAGCATCGTCTAGTTGCAGGTAATTGGCATGAATGGGCACCCGCGAAAAGAACTCTCCCTCCTGCAAATCGAAGTAAATCTGGTCAGTTCTTCTTTTTTCGTTTGGTGCAAAACCTAAAAAACGGGTCAGCTTTAGCAAAAACGACAGGTGAAAATTCGGACTGATTTCTTCTACCTCATCAAACCAGGCCACCGAATTGAAAATATAATCAAACAGATCTTCATCTGCCGATTGTTGCCTGATGCTCTTATACAATACTTCGTTAAGGAAAATAACGATACTAGTTTTCACCATATCGTAAGGAATGCTCTTAAAAACCGGCGTTTGTCGCACTTCCGATACCCGTTGCATATTGGTATTGGCTTTGTGATACACCACCATATCGAGCAAATGGAGCGACTGGAGCATGTTCATCTTAATCTTCGCCTTTGGCTTTTTAACGCCATTTATCAGGTAAGACTGCATGCCAAATTTATCGGTAAGTACCTGCACAATCACACTACTTTCGCTGTAATTGGTAGTCTTTAAAACAATCCCTCTAACTTTATGCAACATGCGTTTAAAACATTTTTTTCAAAAGTATGTTATTTGTGCAAATTT
Organism: Pedobacter sp. HDW13; assembly: GCF_011303555.1. Classification (NCBI taxonomy): domain Bacteria; kingdom Pseudomonadati; phylum Bacteroidota; class Sphingobacteriia; order Sphingobacteriales; family Sphingobacteriaceae; genus Pedobacter; species Pedobacter sp. HDW13. The sequence continues at coordinate 1,473,393 of NZ_CP049868.1, forward strand.
AATTGTGCAAAAAGTAATCACGTTTTACAAATAAGATTAGTTTTGCCGTTAATATTATCATTAAAAAAAGCTGCACATGTGGGTTAAGCTATCGAGATTTATTCTTCAGAACCGTATCGCAATCATCGTATTTTTTGTTCTCGGAACCATTTTCATGGCCTATCAGGCCAAAAACGTAAAACTCTCTTACACAGGAAGTAAAATATTACCCGTAACCGACAGTGCATTTATTAAATACAATGCCTTCAAAAAAACCTTTGGCGAGGATGGGAGTGTGATGGTTGTGGGGATACAATCGCCCGACATTTTTAAAAAAGATGTTTACAACCGATGGGTAGAACTTTCCAACAGCATCCAGAAATTAAAAGGGATTAAGCAGGTATTATCCTCAGGTAGGATTTTTCAGCTGGAGAAAGATACCGTAAATCAAAAGTTTGTTTTAAAACCAATACCGGGTGGTTTGGTTAAAACCGATATGGAGATGGATTCGATCAAAAATACCATCTACAACAATCCTTTTTTCGAAGGTTTGGTTTATAACCGCCAGAATGCCACTTTAATGGCCATTACTTTCGATACCAAAATATTAAATACCGCCGCGAGAAACCCGATTTTAAAAGAAATTGAGGCTAAAGCAAAAGCTTTCCAAAGCAAAACCAAAATACAGGTACATATTTCGGGATTACCTTACATCCGTACTGCGGTGAGTAAACTGGTAAGCAACGAATTTGTGCTGTTTTTAGGATTATCGATTTTAGTTTCCGCCCTAATTTTACTATTTTTCTTCAAGAAATTTTATGCCGTTTTCTTCCCGATTTTAGTAGTGGTAATGGGGGTAATCTGGAGCATTGGCACGTTGGTGCTATTCGGTCACGAACTAACTATTTTAACCGGACTTATACCGCCACTTATTGTAATTATTGGTATTCCGAACAGTATTTTATTGTTAAACAAGTACCAGAACGAGCTTAGAAAACACGGTGATAAACAATTGGCATTAAGCACTACCATCGAGCGGATTGCAATTACCACCTTAATTGCCAACATTACCGCAGCTATTGGTTTCGGAGTATTGTACTTTACCGGCAGTGAGTTATTGATGCAATTTGGTAGTGTGGCCTCTATTAACGTAATGGTTACCTGGTTAATGTGCCTGTGCTTAATCCCGATTATTTTCAGTTACCTGCCTGCGCCAAAACTGAAAGCACAAAACCATGTTGAAGAAGGATTTTTGCATAAATTACTGGTTAAAACAGATCTGCTGGTACAGCAAAAAAGCAGCTTAATTTATATCGGAACCATTGTCATTTCGATTATTGCATTTATAGGTGTAATGAAAATCAATGTTAATGGTTACGTAGTTGACGATTTACCCAAAAACTCAGAGATTTTAACCGATTTAAAATTCTTTGAGAAAAACTTTGAAGGGATTTTACCTTTAGAAGTTAGCATAGATACCAAGAAAAAGAATGGTGTTTTCAACTTAACCAACCTGAAAAGAATAGAAAAGCTGGAAAAAATGATTTCTGCTTATCCGGAGTTTTCGCGTTCTATTTCGGTAAACATGGGCTTGAAATACGCTACACAAGCCTTTTATAATAACGATTCTACATTTTTCCGTTTGCCTGATAACCTGGAGAAGAACTTCATTCTGGCTTATATTGCTAACGGAGGCAAGGGCAATTCCAGCTTGTTAACCAATTTCATCAGCAAAGGCAACCAAAGCACCAGGATTAGCTTTCAGATGGCCGACGTAGGTTCTAAACGCCTGGATGCGATTATGGCCGAGCTGAAACCGCGCATTGATAGCATTTTACCTCCGGCAAAATTCGATGTAGAACTTACAGGTTCAAGCATTATCTTTTCTAAAGGTACCGATTATATGTTGAGGCATTTGGTAGAAAGTATCGCCCTTGCCATAGTGTTAATCTCACTGTTGAGGCTGGCCCAGTTTAAGAGTTTGGGGATCATGTTTATTTCATTGTTGCCTAATATTGTGCCTTTAATTATTACGGCAGGTATTATGGGTTATTTTGGTATTTCGTTAAAACCTTCTACCATTTTAATTTTCACCATTGCCTTTGGCTTAGCTTCCGATCAAACCATTTATTTTCTTACCCGTTACCAGCAAGAATTAAACCTGACCAATTTCAGCGTACCTAAAGTAATTACCGATACGATTACCGAAACAGGTGTAAGTATGACTCATATTGCTTTAATCTTATTCTTTGGCTTCGGGATCTTCACTGCTTCTACCTTCGGTGGAACGGTAGTATTAGGCCTACTCTTATCGATCACTTTATTGGTAGCCTTAATTTTTAACCTCACTTTACTACCTGCTCTGGTATTATGGTTAGATAAAAAGAAAATTAGAAAACTGGTTTCTGACGAAGAAAGCGCGAAGAACGCGAGTGAGTTTGATCATTAATTAATATAGGTTTGGGTTTAAACCCAAACCTATATTTACAAAACCACCAGCCCAACATTCCAGCCAATCCAACCGGTATATCGTTGATTGCTAAAAGAAAAATCCTGGTGTTTCTGCTGTAATAAACCAAAATTGCCGGTTGCATTATTTTGTCTGGTGTAATACACATTTATCGACGGACCGCCTTGTATAGCCAGCCATTTATTTAGCCTGATATTTAATGGCAATTCGAATTTATTTAGCAAGTTTAAGTAATCCCAGCTGCCCTGGTAGACATATTGGCTACTGATTTCTGGATTTAAAGAAAGCTTACTGAAAAGTCTCATTTCTTTTCCAAAGCCCAAACCTGCAGTATATATTTTCTCTCCAGCTTTACTGTTCATTCCGAACATCAACATATTGTACAGGCGTTTGCTGCCACCTTTATAAGCCACATTGTAGGTAGTGCTTTCGTTAGTAGCCAGGCTAAATTTATGATAACCGTTTAAGGCAATATTGATCAAACCTATTGAATAACCATCGTTCTGTGCTGAAATATTTATAATCCCCAGTTGTGCACCTTTTAATTTGCCTGCATAATTAATCACCCCGGTTTGCAATCCCCTGGCTGTATTTGCGGCGTAATTACCCAATACAGCAACATTCACCCCTTCTGATTGTTGGTTTAAATTGGCAATGCCTGCAACCTGCATCCCGCTCGATTTGCCATTAACCAGATTAGCACCTACTCCTATCTGAAGACCTTCTTGTTTTTCTGCAACCAGGTTTAACGCTCCAACCTGAAAACCACTTAACCTTTTGCCAATAGCATTTAACCCAACGGACACCTGCATCCCGCTAAAATCCTGACGAACCCGATTGTAAATGCCACCAACCTGTAGACCTTCAAAACTTTTACCAACCGCATTAAAGCCCAATGCAATTTGCGCTGCCTTAACCTCACCAATTACCTGATTAAAAAGACCACCAATCTGAGCTCCCCGAACATTGCCCCCAACCAGATTGAAGGCACCGGCAAACTGAAAATATTGCACATTGCTTTTATCAATATTGAAAATTAAACCAATTTCTCCGCCATCAACACCGGCACTGTAAGCACCAATGGCATTGAAAGAAAACTTGTTTACCACCTGCCCGCTTAACGAGCCGTGAGAATTTAAGCCGGGAAGTAAAGCAAACTGAAATGGTGCTTTAGAAATAAAACCGCCAATATTAATCGACTGGATTTTTTGTCCGGTTGTAACCAGCGCATTGCCCAGCCATGTTTTTTCTACCTGATCCAGATTACCGCTAATAAAACGCTCGCTGACCTGATCTTTTTTGTGAATTACATTAACCTCGGCCAAAAAATGGGTAACAGTCGATTTATAATTTTCTTTGCTAACGGTTAAAGATATGGGCTGGGTAATGTTTTTTAATCGCATCGAAAAATACCCGTTACCATCTGAAATTTCGGAAACCAGCAGGTTCTTTTCATAAATACTGGCGTCGGCTATTGGTTTTTGCAATTGCTTATCTACAATTTGCCCGGTAATGGTATATAAATCGGCGTTGCCTACCGATTCGTTAACCAGTAAAACCAGCTCCAAAGGTGCATACCTGATGATGATAAAATTTCCAGACTGCCGGTATTCGAAACGATGGTTTAAGATTTTATCGAGCGCCTCTGAAATATTTAAACTATTATCATGAATACTAACCAAACTATCTGTTGGCAATATATTACTGTTGTAAGAAAAGTGGAACGCTCCCTGCTCTTCAATCATGCTCAGTACCTTACCCAGTTTTTGCTTTTCAATGTTGAGTGAAATATTCCTGGCTAAAAGCGATTGTGCCTGGCTCGAAAAACTGAAAAACAGCAACAAAAAACAAATCAGCTTTATTATCCGCATTGCCTATTTCAGTTTAATGATTCCCTGACCATATTCGACATTAATTTTTAAAGTTTGGGCCACTACGTCTAAAATTTCGTTTAACTTTTCGTTTTTAAAGGTGGTGCTAATCGGCAATGTTTTAATAGCTGGATTAACAATTATGATATTGGCTTTGAACTTTTCGTTAAGCACCGGTACCAGTTCGCCAAGAGGTGTACCATTACAAATCAACTCGCCCGTGTAATAATAATTGTAGAGTTTACCCTGGCTTTCGCGTTTAAATAATTTGGTTTGATTTTGGGTAACTTCTACCTTCTCACCAGCGGTTAAACGTACACTGTCTTGTTGATTGTTTACTTTCACCACACCACTTTCTACAATCACCACCGTTTGTTTATTGCTGCTTTTTATGTTAAACGCGGTACCTACAACCGTTACCCGAACCTGGTTAACATCAATAATAAAAGGCTTTGCTTTATTGGCACTCACTTTAAAAAAGGCCTCGCCTCTAAGCTTTACCTGCCGGGTTTTATTGAAAAAACCACCCACAAACGACAAAGCGGATTGCTTGTTCAGGATCACTGTAGAGCCATCGGGCAATACCTGGGTTAAAGTTGTGGCACTGCTTGCCACTTCAATTTTATTCGCCACCAAATTTTTATAAGCAAAAAGGCCTGCAGTAAAAACAATAGCAAGAACAGCTACCCAAGGCAAAAAAGTCTTATAACCCCAAATTTTGGTTTTAGCCTCTCTTTCTAAACGAAGGTTTAACCGCGCTAAAGCATCCTGCTCGTTAATTCCTGAATCAGTATGTAACTTACTTTTCTCCAGGATTGTCTTGAAATCGGTTAATTGTTTAAGGTTTTCGGGAGCCGATTTAGCCCAACGTTCTACCTGCTCGCTTTCGGGCACAGTAGCCTCACCAAGCAGGTATTTTGCCAGTAAATCTTCATTTATAGGTGTAGAATTTATATCCATAAGCTTATTTTAAAAGAATAAAAATGAGGATCAGGAAATCGGCAACGCGGTGGCGTAAAATTTTTAAGGCCTTGCCCATTTGGTTTTCTACAGTTTTAACTGAAATGTTAAGCGCAGCGGCTATTTCCTGATATTTCATCTGATCGAACCTGCTCAGCTGAAATACATTGCGGCATTTCTCGGGCAGATCATTAATTGCCGAATGGATATTTTTCTCCAGTTCGGTGACTGCAATTTCTGTATTTAAATTTCCCATCTCGTTTTTTACAGCATTGGCATAATGTACATTGAAATTCGATCTCACTTTCTGATGTTTGAGGTAGTTTAAACTCTCATTGTGTACAGCCCGATACAGAAACGATTTTAAAAAGCCATCTGCTTTAAGTTGTTCGCGACGGGCCCAGATACGTACGAACACATTCTGAACAATCTCTTCGGCATCATCGCGTTCTTTAACTATTGTAAAAGCATAAGCATGCAGATTTTTGAAATGCATTAAAAACACTTCGTCGAAGGCCTGCTTATTACCGCTTTTAATTAAACCGAGAAGATGAGTACCGTTACTTTCCATAAAATTAAACCTGCAGGGTTTTAAAAAAACTTACAGGTTTCTGATCTAAATCTATGCTGTTAAAATCGACTTCAATTTACGCCTTATTATAATTTCTTTTAAAAAGCCGGGGATTATTTTATCCAGCACAACTAAAAAGCGGTTGGCAAAACCAGGAATTATTTCCTTTTTTCGCTTAAGCATCCCATCAATAGCTGTTTTGGCAACATAATCGGCTTCTAAAATGGTGGCTTTGGCAAAACCTTTTAAAGTATGGTTCATCACCAGCAATTCGGGTTTGGTATTAATCCCCCCCGGACTAAGTAAACTAATGTGCACATTGGTACCACTAAGCTCGAGCTGCAGGCAGCGCGTAAAATAGCCAATAAATGATTTGGTAGCTCCATAAACCTGCTTTTTGGGCACGATAAAATGGCCACCTAAACTCCCTACATTTAAAATATAGCTTTCATTAGCTTTATCAATATGGTTTAAAAACAATCGGGTTAGCAAAACAGTATTGGTAATATTAAGATCGATCTGTGTGCGGTAAAAATCGGCGTTTTTATCTTCAAACCACGACCAGTTACCCAAACCGGCATTGTTGATTAAAACATTTACTTCAATCCCTCCTGTGTTCAATCTTTGGAATATCTGGCTGGCCGAAGTACTTTCGGTTAAGTCTATTTCGATACAATACACCTTGCTGTTAAAATTAACCCGCAGGTAGTTTGCCAAATATTCAAGTCCGCTGTTTGGCAAAGCAACCAACACCAGATTAAGGCCACGCCGTGCCCATTCAATGGCAAAAGATTTCCCTAAACCTTCGCTTGCCCCCGTAATTAATGCTGTTAACTGTTTCATTTTTATTTTCTTTTCGTTCTCTTCATTCTATTTTAGCCACGGATTGCACGGATAAACACTGATTTAATTCCTTATCGTTCCAGTTTGTAACGAGGATTCACGAGCTTGTCGATCGTATCGACTATAGGCATTTTAGCCACGGATTGCTCAGATTAACACGGATTTAAATCCAAATTATCTGTGTTAATCCTTTTTCATCTGTGGTTAATTTCGCTGAAAATGGCTAACTGTTTTTCCCAATCCAACGGCAAAGGGTGTAATGTGATAGTTTAATTCGGCAATGGCTTTATTGCTGCAATATTGCTGATTACACTTTAAACGGTCGGCAAATTCGGGAAGAAAAAATGGTGTTAAGTTAAAAAGCCTGTTTTTTAAAAATTCGAGCATGCTATATGCTTTAATGATACTTACTGGTATTTTATACAGGTTGTGTTTTTTCCCCGTTATTTGTTTCAGTGTATTAAAAAAACCGTTAAAAGAAACATCTTCGCCACCCAAAATATACCTTTCCCCATTTCGGCCATGCTGCATTGCGGCTATATGCCCGTTAACCACATCATCAACAAATGCATAATTGGCAATGGCTTTTCCATCGCCAGGAATAAAATGCCAGGTACCGCCAATATAGCCGGTAACCATTTTGCTCACGGTATTGCTATCGGTTATCGGCCCATCGCCGTACACACGTGAAGGATTTACAATAACCACTTCAAGCCCTCGCTGCACAAAAGCCTTTACCTCCAGTTCGGCCAGGTATTTGGTACGTTCGTAGCTAATCGGAAAACCTACTGCCCGTGGATCATTTTCGGAAACCGGAAGGTTAAGCGTTGGGCCCCAAACACCACAGGTTGAAGTATGCACCACCCGGTCTACCCCCATTTTAAGGGCACAACTTAAAACATTAGCGGTACCGGTTACATTTACATCGTAAAAATCGGTTTCGTTTTTACACCACATTTTAGCCATTGCGGCGGTATGGTAAACCTGAGCACAGCCTTTCATGGCTTTTTCTAAACTTTTAACGTCTAAAATATCGCCTTTTACAAAGTGGATATTGCGGTGCCTGATCAGATAAGGATGTTCGGTATCGCGGCAAAGGGCAACCACATCGTAACCTGTTTCGGCTAGACTCAGGCAGAGTTTACGGCCAATGAAACCCGAAGCACCAGTTACCAGCACCCTGAGGTATTTATGATTAATTGCTTCCATACTAAACCAGTTCCATTTTTATGGTGTATAGCGAATGATTAACAACTACCAGCTTGCACACTCCGTTTTCAAAATAATAATCGTTATAATTCCCATCGGGCAAATTAATCCGGTATTGGTGTGCTGCCTGTTTTTTGATGGGCAAAAAGCATTGAAAATTATCTGAATAAACCTGGTTGATGAACACAGGCTCGGTGGTATAAAGCAACATCATATTAAAAGCAATGGTCTGACTTAAACTGTTGAATTTATTGCCCGACTGCAACTGATAAACATCGTTTTGGAAAATGGTTTTCTTACGCTCTTTTGCTTTACCGTTAACCGAACGACTTACAGCTGATGAAATTAACCGGCCATTTTTAAAGTGGGCCAGATCTTCAGTCAGCACATCGATTTTGAATACAAAACGGGTACTTACCTGCGAGGTAATTTTAAGGTAGGTATTTTCGCCATCGGTATTTTGACTGAAAGCAAGTTTACCGATAACCTCGCCATTGTGCTTAATGTGATAAACCTGACTAAAATTATGCGCAAATGCAGAAAAATTTAAGGCAAGCAACAATATCGCCAGAGTTGCCGGCTTAGAAAACCGTGCGGCGCTGCTTAAACTGCTTTTTTTGTTTAACCTTGGCAGAATGTATTTCTTACACAGCCAAATTACTAATGCTGGAATCATATTTTCTCTGTTTTTAGAGCTAATACAACTCAAAGGGATTTTACCCCTACGCAACTTTGATTATTTTTTTAAAGAATGTGATTTTTCTCTTATAGTGGCACAAATAATTTCATAACGCCAGGTTAAAAGTTTGCGATTAGGCTATATATTGACAATAACGTAGCGTATTGCCATCTAGATCGGTCACATAAAATTCCCGCCTGCCCCAGGTTTGATCAACTGGCCCCTGATGCACAGGCGATCCGCTTTTCCCTTTTAAACCACGGCTCACAAATTTGGCAAATAAAAAATCTACGTCCCGAACATACACATAAACAACTGAACCAAATAGACTGTCGCTTTCGTAGGTGGTAATTTGCAATTCCATGTTTTCGTGACCAAGATCAACGACCGGCGAATCCGTCGTATCATCAGGCCAGGTCATGCGAAAATCCAGCACTTCGGTATAGAACTGAATCGCTGCGCGCATATCGCGGACTTTAAATAAGGGGATGAAACTGTTCATATTCAAAAATAAAAAATAGTTGACAGCTATGCATACGATATCTCCAAACACCACACAACAGCAAATAGGTGCGCTACTAAAATAATTAGCCGTTAAAAAAGAAATCTACAAAAAAATTGTGGCTGTTGAAAGGTGCAAGATTAGGTTTGCTCTACAGGCTGAAGTAAATTAAACCTGATGGCAGTGGAAAGCCCGCAATCCCGATTTTTTCATCGGGAGAGAACTTGTAGCGAACAGCAGGCTGAACGTTAAAATCAAATACTGACTTTGATTTTCTAATGGATGATAAAATTATACGCTGAGTAAACAACCTACTCTTTTACCGGCTTATCTTCTTCCTCATCTTCGGGAATTTCTACTGTTGGGTCGGTAATAATTTCGGCATTGCCATCATTATCTTTTTTGGCAAAAAGAATGGGGTACAACATCCATAAAGCGCCAGCCATAACCAAAACCCCGGCCAGCATTTGTACGTAACGGCTACCACTTACCTCGTAAGTTTCTAAAATTTTATAGGCAATGTAGGTTAAGATGCCTAAAACGAGCACCCAAACTGCTTTTTGTAACTTTAAGAGCCTGATCATGAATTATCTTTTTTTAAGTTTTATGATATGTATTAAAACAAAGATTAACCCAATTAGTTCGAGCAAGCCGCAGAAATAAAAAGCATAAAGCACAAAATCGCGGTTTAAAGGGTTTACCACCGCAACAATTGGCAAGGCAATTACGGCCATCACCATCATTGCAAGCCCGATATTAAATAATTTCACGTTAAAAGTATTTACATCAAAACTACCAAAATCCGGTCAATTCTGTTAACTTTGCAACCTTTAATTTTTTGAGGTACTTGATTGATGTATAGCGAATTTAAACAACTGGAACTTGCCAAAATAGGGCAAGAAATACTGGATTTCTGGAAAAAGGAAAATATCTTTGAAAAAAGCATTTCATCCCGCCCGAAATCTAATCCATTTACTTTTTACGAAGGTCCACCTTCTGCCAATGGCATGCCGGGGATTCACCACGTAATGGCGCGAGCGATTAAGGATATTTTTTGCCGTTACAAAACAATTAAGGGCTATCAGGTTAAAAGAAAAGCTGGCTGGGATACCCACGGCCTACCCGTTGAATTGGGGACCGAAAAAGAATTGGGCATTACCAAAGAAGATATTGGCCGAACAATTTCTATTGAAGACTATAACGAAGCCTGTAAAAAAACAGTGATGCGCTACACTGATGTGTGGAATGATTTGACTGAAAAAATGGGCTATTGGGTAGATATGGATGATCCGTATATTACCTACAAGTCGAAATATATGGAATCGGTTTGGTGGCTTTTAAAACAGATTTACGATAAAGGATTAATCTATAAAGGTTATACCATCCAACCGTATTCGCCAAAAGCCGGAACTGGCTTAAGTTCTCATGAAGTGAACCAGCCAGGTGCTTACCGCGATGTTACAGATACCACGATTGTTGCTCAGTTTAAAGCAATAGCAGATACTTTACCTGCCTTTTTACAATCATTTGGCGATATTTATTTAATGGCATGGACTACAACTCCATGGACTTTACCATCGAATACTGCCTTAACCGTAGGGCCAAAAATCGACTATGTTTTAGTTAAAACTTTTAACCAGTATACCTTTTTGCCAACGAATGTAATTTTGGCAAAAAACCTGGTTGGCAAACAATTCAGCAAAGTTTTCTTTGAAAGCACTGAAGCCGGAGATTTTGCAAATTTTAAAGCTGGTGATAAGAAAATACCTTACAAGATTCTGACTGAATGTAAAGGATCGGAGTTGGTTGGAATCAGATATGAACAACTTTTAACCTACGCATTACCTTATCAAAGCCCTGAAAATGCTTTCCGGGTAATTTCTGGAGATTTTGTTACCACAGAAGACGGTACCGGTATTGTACATACTGCACCTACCTTTGGTGCGGATGATGCTAAAGTTGCTAAAGAAGCGATTCCGGAAATTCCACCCATGCTGGTTTTGGATGACAACGAAATTGCGGTTCCTTTAGTCGATTTGCAAGGACGGTTTACCAAACATGTTGGCCCTTTTGCAGGTAAATATGTAAAAAACGAATATTATAATGCTGGCGAAGCTCCTGAGAAATCAGTAGATGTAGAAATTGCCATCTTATTAAAGGAAGAGAATAAAGCTTTTAAAGTAGAAAAATACGTACACAGTTATCCACACAGCTGGAGAACTGACGAGCCTCTTTTATATTATCCTTTAGACTCCTGGTTCATTAAAGTAACTGATGTTAAAGACAGAATGTTCGACTTGAATGAAACCATCAACTGGAAACCAAAATCTACCGGCGAAGGCCGTTTCGGAAACTGGCTCAAAAATGCGAACGACTGGAATTTATCCAGATCGAGATATTGGGGAATTCCATTGCCTATCTGGAGAACGGAAGATAAAAAAGAAGAAGTATTAATTGGTTCGGTTGAAGAACTTTACAACGCCATTGAAAAATCAATCGCAGCAGGTTTCCAGAAGGAAAATCCATTTAAAGGATTTGAAATCGGAAACATGTCTGAAGAAAATTATGACCTGATTGATTTGCACAAGAATGTTGTTGATGGCATTGTTTTGGTTTCTCCATCAGGCAAACCCATGAACCGCGAAAGTGATTTAATTGACGTTTGGTTTGATAGCGGCGCCATGCCTTATGCGCAATGGCACTACCCTTTCGAAAACAAAGACACCATTGATGGCAATGAAGACTTCCCGGCAGATTTTATTGCTGAAGGTGTAGACCAAACCCGTGGATGGTTTTATACCTTGCATGCAATTTCTACACTTGTTTTTGATAAAGTAGCCTACAAAAACGTAGTTTCGAATGGATTGGTGTTGGACAAAAACGGACAAAAAATGTCTAAACGTTTGGGCAATGCCGCAGATCCGTTCCAAACGATAAACGAATATGGTGCTGATGCTACGCGTTGGTACATGATTTCTAATGCGAACCCATGGGATAACTTAAAATTCGATATCGAAGGGATTGCAGAAGTTCGCCGTAAATTCTTCGGTACGCTTTACAACACCTATGCTTTCTTTGCCTTATATGCAAATATCGATAAATTCGAGATCGACAAGAATAACCTGAGCAAGGTTGAAGACCGCACGGAACTGGATCGTTGGATTTTATCGCTGTTGCAAAATTTAATCAACGAAGTTGATGAAAATTACAACACTTACGAACCTACAAAAGCTACCCGTGCCATTCAGGCCTTTGTCGATGAGCATTTGAGTAACTGGTACATCAGGTTAAGTCGCCGCCGTTTCTGGAAAGGTGAAATGACCGATGATAAGCGTGCTGCTTACGAAACACTTTATACCTGTTTGGAAACTTTGGCCCAGTTAATGAGTCCGGTTGCGCCGTTCTTTGCAGATTGGTTATACAGAAATTTAACCATTACTGATGCTTACGCTTCAGAATCAGTACACTTAACATTATGGAATGACGCCGATGAGAACTTAATTGATAATGCACTGAACGAAAGAATGCTATATGCACAGGATATTTCTTCGATGGTTTTATCATTGCGTAAAAAATCGGGCATTAATGTACGTCAGCCTTTAGCTAAAATCTTAATTCCTTCGCTAAACGGCGATTTTGAACAAAAAATCTCAAAAGTTGCCGATTATATTCTTTCAGAAACCAATGTAAAGCATATCGAGTTTATTACCGATACACATGGCATTGTGAAGAAAAAACTGAAACCTAACTTTAAATCGTTAGGTAAAAAGGTGGGTAAGGATATGGCTACCGTTAAGGAAGCTTTAGAAAATGCAAATCAGGATGATATCCAACGCTTAGAAGTTGATGGTTTTATCGTTGTAGTTGGCAGCAATAACATTCAGCATGCTATCGATTTAAATGACGACGTAGAAATTTTTGCGGAAGATATTCCGGGATGGCAGGTAACCAACCTGGGCAGTTTAACAGTAGCACTTGATGTGACCATTACTGAAGAACTTAAACAGGAAGGTATTTCGCGTGAGCTGGTTAACCGCATCCAGAATTTACGTAAAGAATTGAATTTTGAAGTAACCGACAGGATTAAAGTTTCGTTACAAAATGATAACTTGGTGGCGAATGCTGTGGCTGGTAACAAAGCCTACATTTGCGACGAAATCTTAGCTGATACACTAGAATTAACAGATACTGTAAATAATGCAAACAAAATCGTGATAGATGATGTTGAGTTAAGCATTTCGGTAACTAAAATATAAATCCATATATTAGAAAACTAAATTACAAACATGGAAAACAGTAATAAAACGCGCTACTCAGACAGTGAACTTCAGGAATTTAAAGAATTAATTCAAGATAAATTGCGCATGGCAAAAGAGGAACTTAATGCATTAACTGCATCTTTAAGCAATCCGAACGCCAATGGTACAGAAGATACTTCAGGTGCTTACAAAACATTAGAAGATGGTTCGGCAACAATGGAGAAAGAGCAAATCAATCAATTGGCTGCCCGTCAGAAAAAGTTTATCGATAACCTGGAGAATGCCCTGGTACGTATTGAAAACAAAACTTATGGTATTTGCCGCGAAACCGGTAAACTGATCCAGAAAGAACGTTTACGTGCTGTACCACATGCTACTTTAAGTATGGAAGCTAAACTAAAGCAGGGTTAATGAAAGGCTATACAAAACCTTTAATTGTTATCTTTTTGGTTTTATTGGCCGATCAGCTGATTAAAACCTGGGTAAAAACACATATGTACCTTGGACAGGAGTTCCACATTATCGGAAAATGGTGTATTATCCATTTCACCGAAAATAACGGGATGGCCTTTGGAATGGAGTTTGGCGGCGAATTTGGTAAACTGGCTTTATCGCTTTTCCGCATTGCAGCGGTAGGTGGTATTGGTTATGGCTTACACTACTTAATTAAACATAAATACCACCGCGGATTGATCTTAAATGTGGCCCTGATTTTTTCGGGTGCATTGGGAAACATTATCGATTCGGTTTTTTATGGCAAAATTTATGGCTACGAAAGCTGGTTCCATGGTCGTGTGGTAGATATGTTCTATTTCCCGATTGCTGAAGGACATTTCCCTACCTGGTTACCCATTTGGGGAGGCGAGGAGTTTGTTTTCTTCAGACCTGTTTTTAACCTTGCTGATGCAGCCATTTCGATTGGTGTAATACTTATCCTGATCTTCCAGAAAAACTACTTTAAAGAAGATGTAAAGGATGATGTGAGCATTAACAGTGAGATTGTAGAGGATTAATCTCCCCGATCGTCATGCTGAACTTGTTTCTGCATCTTAAAACTTTTAAATAAAACATACAAAGCCCGTTTCTTAACTGAGACGGGCTTTTTTTATGTGCTATTGTTTGGTGTCATATCAACTAATAAAAACCAAATTATCTATTTTTATCCTGCATTAAACTTCATCTTCCTCCAGCTACTGATACAACTTATGAAAAAACTACTCCTTATAACACTGCTCTTCGCCGTTGAAAATATCTTCGCTCAAGAAAACGGAACCAGCTTAAGCTTTTATAACATGGAAGCTGTAGATACCTTACGGAATTTCAATCCAAAAACTTACGGCGAGGACATTAAAAAAATAAATGATAACACCTATATCACAACTAAGAGCGAAAGTGGCGACGGTTTTTTCCTGATCAGAAAAACAGGTAGTAAATATATTCTATTTGATCCAAAAACATTTTCTGAGGCTCCTGCTTTAGATGAAATAAAAATGACCAGGAATTTCATTGTTTTCGAAAATACCAGAGGTGGATCAGCACGCGAAACTGTTTGGAGAACATCCAATTATGTGATCATTAATACACTTAATTCGAAATGTATTGAATTTGAAAGTGAGTACGAGCGGGAAACCTGGCACATGCCAGAACAAAGACCGCATGAAAGTGATGATAATTATTTTAAAAGAACAAACAAAAAAGCCAAAACCCGTGTAGAAAGCTGCAGATCGCAAATCAAATTCGATGGACTTTATTTAAGGGTTTCGAGAACTTTTAAAAACAATTGCAGAGAATGTTTAGCGCCTGGAACCTATCGGCTGATAAATGAGAAATTCGTTAAATTAAAAAGTTCGCAACATAAAAAACAATTCAGGCCATGAAAAAAATCTCTTTTTTAATTGTGTTTCTAATTTTAAATGTTGTACAGCTATACGCACAATGCTTATGTGCAGATATTAAATTCCGTTTACTGCTACCTGATCTTCAATTCAAGAATGGCACTTCAAATTATTCCATCAAAACTTTGGTATCCCCTTCATTTATTCCGAATGGTGTAGAACAGAAATTGAATAAAATACAATTTAAAAAGGATACACTTAATTTGCAATTTAGAACCAGTGGCGGCATAAAAGAACTAACTTTTGAAATTAAAAATAACAATACGGGCGTAGATATGTTAATAACCGCTCTGAATATGCAATACGATATTCCTTATGTGATAGATTTAACCACCTTTTCTGCCGGACATTTTCTATTCGACTGGAAAGTAATAAACAAGTGCCAAAAAGAAAATCGTTCGAGTGAACTTATAGCCTGCGAAGGTTTAAAATTTTATCAAACAGGATTGGCAGAAACTAAACAGGTTCAATTTCCTAACGGTTTTGTAAGTAGTAAAATCAAAGTATTCGATCTGTCTTATTTTAAAATAAAAGAAACTAAATGATCAACTTCCTCAACATTTCCTATCTCCAATCCGGGAACGAAAAGCAACAGCAAGCTTATCAGGTTTTGACCGCACATCAGATACTCGAAAAACTAACGGCCTTCAGCCCTATTCTCACCGGCACCATCCCGATAAACATCGATATAGAAAGCAGCGATTTGGATATTATATGCTATGTGCAGGATAAAGCAACATTCACTAAAATATTAACTGATCTCTTCCAAAACGAAAAAGGCTTTATGATTACCGAAAACCCAAGCTTTCAATCCATCAAAGCCAATTTCTTTATTGAGGGTTTTGAATTCGAAATCTTCGGACAATCCATACCAACAACTCAGCAAAATGCTTACCGCCACATGCTGATAGAACACCAGATTTTGTTGGAAAAGGGCGAGACCTTCAGGCAGGAAATTATCAGCTTAAAAAAACAGGGCATTAAAACCGAACCTGCCTTTGCACAACTGCTCGGTATGACCGGAAATGCTTATCAGGAATTATTGAAATTAGCATTGAGTGGTGAAGGATTTAATATTAAAACATAGTCCTCGTTTGCAACGAGGATTAACGAGCTTCGCATTTCTAATGCGATATCTTAAATAACAATCGCCATGCTCAGTCATCCTCGTTACAAACGAGGACGATAAAAGGATACGACCGCTCAATTAATTAGTCTAATACTTATTCCCTTAAAATCTTATATTTGAAATAACCAAAACCAAATATAGCTATGAAATTATACACCATCCTGCTTCTATTCGTTACTTTTAACTTATCTACATTTGCTCAAAAGAGCCTTTTTAACGGCAAAGATTTAAAAGGCTGGCATGTAGATGTACCTGCAATGGATAAGAAACCAGACACCATTAATCCGTTTATTGTTCGCAGTGGTATGCTGGTAAGTTTAGGCACACCAGGTGGTCATTTAATAACCGATAAAATTTATAAAAACTACCAATTAACCGTACAGTACCGTTTTGCCGGCAAACCTGGCAACTGTGGTGTTTTAGTACACGCCTCAACCCCAAGGGCATTATACGGCATGTTTCCAAAATCTTTAGAAGTACAAATGCAACATAAAGATGCCGGCGATTTCTGGTGCATTGAAGAAGACATTACTGTACCCGATATGCTTGCCAGACGTGGGCCAAAAGAGAACTGGGGCGTAAACGGCGATAAACTGCGCCGCATTAAAAACCTAACCGATGGCAGCGAAAAACCACTTGGCGAATGGAATACCATGATTATCCAATGTTTAAATAACGAAGTTAAAGTTTGGGTAAATGGTGCCCTGGTAAATTATGGCACCAATTGTACCGCAAGCAGCGGGCAGATTGCCTTGCAGGCGGAAGGCAGTGAGGTAGAATTTAAACAACTGGATATTAAACCCATTAAGGAATTATCTAAATCTTAAATAAACCGTCATTTCGACCGTAGTGGAGAAATCTTTTTATTAAACCCTGAGAAAAGATCTCTCCATTCCGCTTTGCTCCAGTCGAGATGACGACACAATGCAGATGCAACTTAATCTTTAAAACACAAACAGATCAGGTAACCTGCAAAATAAGCAAGCAGATCGTACACACTAAAAGACGTACCCATGAGCGTGCACATCAGCTTATTATTTTCCAAACCAAACCATGCAACATAATTTACCTTTTGGAGAAACTCAATAATAAAAGAAAAAATTAAGACACCTAAAGCCAGGTTCTTGTTATTGACTTTAAGGAAAATCCTAAGGAAGGCATAAATCAGGACAACAACCAGCACATCGCCACCAAACGGCCGTATGAAGGGATCGTTGAGATACTTGCCGATTAAAACCTCAATTATAAAAATAGTGAGAGTAATAAAAAGGAATTTGGAGTTGAATGTTAATTTCATCATTAAATACAAAAGAAGTCAAGTTTTATAGCACAATGACTATAAACTTGACTTCTCTATCAATAAAAGACCCTGAAATAAATTCAGGATGACGAATCCTCAAGATTTAAACGCCTAGTAACAATCTAGCCGGATCTTCTAATAATTGTTTCACACGAACGAGGAAACCTACAGACTCACGTCCGTCGATAATTCTGTGATCGTAAGATAAAGCAACGTACATCATCGGACGAATTACCACTTCACCTTTTTCAGCAACCGGACGCTCAACAATGTTGTGCATACCTAAAATAGCCGATTGTGGCGCGTTAATAATCGGGGTCGACATCATTGAACCAAATACACCACCGTTGGTGATAGTAAAGGTTCCGCCAGTCATTTCTTCGATGGTTAATTTGCTATCGCGTGCTTTTAAAGCCAGCTCTAATACCGATTTCTCAATCTGTGCCAAAGTCATGCTCTCTGCATTACGGATAACCGGAACTACTAAACCTTTTGGAGCAGATACGGCAATTGAAATATCGGCAAAATCATTGTAAACCAATTCTTCGCCTTCAATACGACCATTTACAGCAGGGAAATCTTTTAAAGCTTCGGTTACAGCCTTAGTAAAAAAGCTCATAAAACCTAAACCAACACCAAATTTCTCTTTAAACTGATCTTTATATTTTCCGCGTAAATCCATAATTGGTTTCATGTTAACCTCGTTAAAGGTGGTTAACATTGCGGTTTCATTTTTAACAGCAACCAAACGTTTTGCAACTGTTCTACGCAACGGCGACATTTTTTCGCGACGCTCGCCACGGCCACCAGCAGGTGCTGCAGCAGCAACAGGAGCGCTGGCTTTAGGAGCTTCGGCTTTTTTACCAGCTTCTGCTTTAACAGCATCATCTTTAGTAATACGACCATCAACACCAGTACCTTTTACAGCCGATGCATCGATGCCTTTTTCGGCAAGGATTTTACCAGCAGCAGGTGATGGAGTACCTGTAGCATAGCTTTCACCTGATTTTTCAGCAACAGGAGCTGCAGTTTTTTCTTCAGCAATAACCGCTTTCTCTTCCGCTTTTGGCGCATCAGCTTTGGCAGGAGCTGCACCACCGTCTTCAATTTTACAAACTACTGCACCAATGGCTAAAGTATCGCCTTCGGCTGCTATGGTTTTTAAAGTTCCAGCTTGTTCTGCAGTTAATTCGAATGTAGCCTTATCCGATTCTAATTCGGCTATCACTTCATCCATTTCAACAACATCACCATCGTTTTTTATCCAACGTGATAAAACAACTTCTGTTATCGACTCACCTACAGGTGGAACTTTTATCTCTAAACTCATAATATAAAATATGTCTTTATTATCTTTCTAATGATCAAATTTCAATAATCAATTATCAAGACCTAACGCCATGCCCTAAACGCTTAGCGCAATGCCTTTAATCGATTTGAACTAATTTTTTTGTTGCTTTTTTAGCAATATCTTTCACATCTTCTGTTACCGGAATTTCGAAAGCTTTAGCTAAAATATAAGCTTGCTGGTTGGCATGTTGTTTTGCAAAACCTGTAGCTGTACTGCTGCTCTCTCTTCTCGAAATTACATCAATACCTTTCAAGGCAGTTTTGTACAACTTGCGGAACAAGTATGGCCATGCACCCATGTTTTCAGGTTCTTCCTGTACCCAGAAAACTTCTTTGGCATTTTTATATTTTTTCTGGATGGCTTCCATCTGATCAACCGGAGTAGGATACAATTGCTCTACACGAACAAGTGCTACATGCTTCAATTTATCAGCTTGTTGTTTCTCCAGTAATTCGTAGTAAATTTTACCGCTACAGAAAACGATACGGTTTACATCTGCAACTTTAGCGTTTACATCGTCAATTACCTCTTTAAAACCACCTTCGGTAAATTCTTCTAATTTAGAAACACAGGCCGGATGGCGCAATAAACTTTTTGGCGTAAATACAACCAAAGGTTTACGGAAATCGCGTTTAAACTGGCGACGTAAAACGTGGAAGAAGTTAGCCGGAGTAGAACAGTTTACAACCTGCATGTTATAATCTGCACAAAGCTCCATAAAACGCTCAATACGTGCTGATGAGTGCTCTGGTCCCTGACCTTCGTAACCGTGAGGCAATAACATTACCAAACCGTTTTCACGTTGCCATTTGGTTTCGGCACTTGCGATATACTGATCGACAACAATTTGCGCACCGTTAAAGAAATCGCCAAATTGTGCTTCCCAGATGGTTAAAGCATTCGGGTTAGCCATGGCATAACCATATTCGAAACCTAAAACACCATATTCTGATAAGTGCGAGTTGTAAATATCAAATGCAGCCTGCTGATCTGAAATGTTAGCCAATGGTACATATTCTTCCTCGCTGTCTTCTAAGGTTAAAACCGCATGACGGTGAGAGAAAGTACCACGTTCTACATCCTGACCACTTAAACGAACACGTTTGCCTTCTGACAACAAAGTACCATAAGCCAGTTGCTCGCCCATTGCCCAATCGAAAACATGTGTTTCGTTAACCATTTTGGTACGCTCAACAAATAGTTTTTCGATTTTTTTGAAGAACTTTTTATTTGATGGTAAAGTGGTAATGCGTTTACCAATTTCAAGTAAAGTTGTTTTTTTAACAGCAGTAACCGGAGAAACTTCGAAATCTTTAGGCGTAGCCATACGTAAATCTGCCCATGCACCACCAAATTTAACTTCGGTGTTGGCGGCAACAAATGCCTTGGCTTCATTTAAACGTTCCTGCAAAATACCACGGAAATCTTTTTCCATTTCTTTTGCCAAACCTGCCTCCAGCGAGCCTTCTTTAGTTAACTGCTCAATATAAATTTCCCTTGGGTTAGGGTGTTTTTCAATTGTTTTGTACAATAAAGGCTGAGTGAATTTAGGCTCATCAGACTCATTGTGACCGAAACGACGGTAGCAAAGAATATCAATGAAAACGTCGTTTTTATATTTCTGACGGTATTCCATTGCCAGGTTAATGGCATAAACCAAAGCCTCAGGATCATCGCCGTTTACGTGAAAAACAGGCGATAAAGTTACCTTGGCAATATCAGTACAGTAAGTACTGGTACGTGCATCTTTATAGTTAGTGGTAAAACCAATCTGGTTGTTAATTACCAGGTGAATGGTGCCACCGGTTTTATAACCTTCCAAACCAGCCATCTGGATTACTTCGTAAACAATACCTTGTCCGGCTACTGATGCATCACCATGAATCAAAATCGGCGCTAAACGACTATTGTCGCCACCGTATTTAAAATCGATTTTAGAACGGCTCATACCTTCTACCACCCCATCAACAGTTTCTAAGTGCGATGGATTTGGGCATAAACTTAAGTGAACGCTTTTACCAGCATTGGTAGTTACATCGGTAGAATAACCTAAGTGGTATTTTACGTCGCCACCAAATGGGGTATCAGGGTTGTAGCTTTTACCTTCAAACTCGGCGAAAATATCTTTATAGGTTTTTTGCATGATATTGGCCAACACGTTTAAACGACCGCGGTGAGCCATACCAATTACAAACTCTTCAATACCCAATTCTGCACCTTTTTCGATTACCGAATCAAGTGCTGGGATTAAAGCTTCTGCTCCTTCTAATGAGAAACGTTTTTGTCCTAAAAATTTTGTACCCAGGAAATTTTCGAAACTTACCGCTTCGTTTAATTTACGCAGGATGCGTTTTTTCTCTTCGATAGAAAAATTAGGCGTATTGCGCACACTTTCCATTTTTTGCTGAATCCAGTTCAACACTTCAGGAGTACGCAAAAATTTATATTCGGCACCAATAGAGTGCGTATATGTTTGTTTTAAAACAGCAACAATATCCTTCAGTTTTGCTGCACCAATACCAAGTTCAACACCAGAGTTGAAAACGGTTTCCAAATCAGCATCAGATAAGCCGAAGTTAGAAAGTTCTAAAGTTGGTAAGTGTTTGCGTCTTTCGCGTACCGGGTTGGTATGCGTAAATAAGTGACCGCGGCTACGGTAGCCATCAATCAGGTTAAGTACATTAACCTCTTTTAAAAATTGTTCCGGAGTTTCTACTGTTACTGCGGTGGCTTCCGATCCTCTTCCAAAATCGAAACCTTCAAAAAACTTTTGCCAACCAAACTCAACTGATTCAGGATCCTGCTGATACGACTGATATAAAGCATCTATATATTCGGCATTTGCGCCGTTAAGATAAGATAAACTACCCATTATTAACTGTTTACTATAAGCATTACAAAATTAGAATTTTACCTTACATTATCGGCAAAAAACTGCATTAAAAATCATATTGATGGAATTTAGAATTATTATTATCAAACGATTGAATTATTGAATGACTGAATTTAGAAATGATTGAATTACCGAACGATTAAATGAGTGATTTTTTAAATTTACCATTAGATCAGATCTTTTACACTAAGTAAATCAACTATGCTATCATTCAAAACTCCATCCTTTATTCATTCCCTACGAAGCCCAGATGGTAGCATAGTTACCTTTCGGATCGAGGTTCTTAATGTTTTTATCGAGATCGAAAACACTTTTCGATTTTTGATCGTTACCAACCCCTGCCACATTGGCCCAATTACCCCAGTTACTGGCCGGATTGTAATCGATCAGTTTTTCTTCAAAATAAGCCGCTCCAAAAATCCAGCTCACCTCCAAATTATTAATCAGGTAAAGTGCGGCTGTTTGGCGGGCAATGTTCGAAATAAAACCTGTTTGGTTTAACTCCGTCATTACTGCATCAACTACCGCAAAGCCTGTTTGTCCACTACGCCATTTATTAAAATTCTCCTGTTCGTTTGATACATCGACCAAACCCTGGCTTCCAAATCCATCCGGATTAAAAAAGGTATTGCCATATTTCTTAAACATGAAACGGAAATAATCTCTCCACAACAATCCCAATAAAATATGGTTAAACATGGCTTTGGTATTAGGCACACCTTCCATTTTTTTAATTTCCCAGTACACCTTACGCGGCGATAAGCTGCCCATGGCCAGCCATGCCGATAATTTCGACGCTAAAATTAAATTCTTGGTAGTAGCAGCCTGTTGCATGGCTACAATAACCTTTTGTAAATGTACCAATCCCTCGGCCTCACCACCTGTAAACTCAAAATCAGCACGCTGGTCTTTTTCCTGCACCAAAAGGTTAAGTTCTGCAAGCGATGGCAAGGTACCCCAGTCAATTACTTCCGCTACATTAATGCGATCGGGCGCAGCAAAGCAAGGTTTAATAATCGAATCGCGTTCAATTTTCTTTTTAAACTGGTTAAACGCGTCGGGGATATCTTTAATCGGAAAAGGTAAATCTTCTTTATTATATAAGGTATGGCCAATAAAATGTTTAAGGTTAATGCGCAGTTTCCACAAGGCATTTTCAACCAGGGTAGATACATGTGTTTCTTCACGCGCTACCTCACGGTGGTGGTACACTTCGGTAATTTCGTATTCCTGCACCAGTTGCGGAATAATATCTTCGGGTTACCTGCAGCAATTAGTAAGTTGCCACCAATCTGTTTTAATGAATTGCGTAAGCCTAAAACGCTTTCTAAAATGAACTGCGCCCTAATGTTGCCGGTTTTCAGGGTACCATATTTTGTTTCTCCGAACAAGCGGTGATCTAAAATATAAACAGGCAAAATCGAATCAGATTTAGCAATCGCTTCAACCAACATTTCATTATCATGTAAGCGAAGATCGTTTCTAAACCAGACTAAAATTTTTTTGGACATCTTTTATCGAAAAGGAGTATAAGAACGCGTTTACAAATTTATTTTATTTTTCCACTCCATCAAACCCTTAAACAATTCTTTACAAACAGGTAACAAAAGGATCATCAGCCTTTTAATCTCGTTTTAATCTCTGTACAAAACCCTTTTGTATCTTTGGTGTTTTAAACTCATGGCGAAGAAGATACTGATTACGGGGGCTACCGGACTTGTTGGCACAGCACTGAAAAAACAACTGTTAAGTAAGGGTTATGAAGTGAATACCCTGTCGCGGAAAAGCAGCAAAGATCCAAATAATTTTATCTGGGATGTTTATCAGGGAACAATCGATGGTGCTTGCATTGCGGGTGTAGATGCAGTGGTGCATTTAGCCGGCGAAGCGGTTGCCGATAAAAAGTGGACAGCTGAACGCAAGCAACAGATTATAGATAGTCGCGTAAAATCGACCGAACTACTTTTCAGTGCCATAAAATCGACTCCTGTCCATCAGATCAAATCTTTCATTTCTTCATCGGCAGTAGGGTATTACGGCGATTGCGGCGATGAAATATTAACGGAAGAAAGCCCGAACGGTTACGGTTTTTTAGCTGAATGCTGTAAACTTTGGGAAGATGCTGTAGATGAAGGAAAAAAACTTAGCCTGCGCATTGTTAAATTACGTACCGGCATTGTGTTGAGTACCCAGGGCGGCGCATTGCCACAGCTCGACCAACCGGTAAAGTTATTTGCCGCCGCAGCTTTGGGCACAGGCAAACAATGGACGCCGTGGTTGCATATTGATGATATGGTTGAAATGTATATCGAAGCCATCGAAAACCCTAAAATGGAAGGGAGTTACAATGCCTGCGCGCCTTTTCCGGTTACCAATAAAGCACTTACCAAAGCTATTGCCAAGCACCTGCACCGCCCTTTCTGGCCAATACACGTACCAAAGGCGATACTAAACTTATTATTAGGCGAGCGTACTGAAGCCGTTTTAATGAGCAACAATACATCTGCGCAAAAAATTCTGGATGCTAGCTTTACATTCAGGTTTACACATTTGGATGATGCACTGAAGGCGCTTTACGGAGGTTAATTCTGCTAATTGTAGGCAACATTGTCATGCTGAGGGTTAATTTATTTCATAAAAATCAATATTAGTGACAGCGCCTTCGGAGTCGTCATTGCGAGGTACGAAGCAATCTTACTACTATGGGTGGATAAAAGCATCTATTTAATTTCAACTAGCGATCGTTGTAAGATTGCTTCGTCGTTCCTCCTCGCAATGACGGTTCTTCTATGGAGTTTGTCAATGGTAGTGCAACGAAGCATCTCTTGCATCATCTTCAATCTAGCCACGGAGGCACGGAAAACACGGAATTTATAACGCCAAAGCTGTCATGCTGAGTGCAACGAAGCATCTCCTGCATTATCTTCAATCTTGCCACGGAAAGCACCAAATACCCAAGGCGCTCAGCTGAGGTGATCGTCATTCCCGCGAACGCGGGAACCTTAATGCCTTCGCTACTACAGTCAAACAGAAAGTACCAGGTACTCAATATGCGCATACCAAAGATTAATACTTCTATTTTAAAGCAAACTGTAGTCATTTTTACCTTGCCACTAAAAACGACTACAAAAATGTAGTCAAAATTATTGTAGTCGTTTTTTTGACTACACCACCATCGACTACAATATTTAATGAAGAATAAATAATACCTATATATAGGTGTATCAAAACGTTCTTTTACCTGCAATACTAGTGTTATTTAATTGGTGCAGCCTTTGGTCGCGTTTTATAGGCCAGCGTAATCAGCAAACTAAATAAAACCAGTAAAGAGGCTGTCCAAACCAGGGTATTTAACAAATGCCTTTCGTACGAAACATACTTATTTAACATATAGGTTGTTACAGGCAATAATCTTCTGGTGGTATCAAGCGGATTAGTTCCCGAATCGGTATAAAATTGTGGAGTCTTATCTATGCTTCCATTTACTTTTCCATACCAAACCATTCCCAAGGCATAATTGGTAAGCGTATCAGGCATGGTGATGCGCTGCTGATGTTCCAATTGTTCTTTATTAAGGGGAATCTTCAGCTTATTTAAATCGTTGTTATCGCAATTAATGGGCTCGTAGTGTTGGCCAGTCCAGTACATGCACTGCTCAATTGACTTTGCAGTATGAATGGCTTTATCCTCATTGTTTTTCCAGAACCAATAGCTTGTGCTAACCACAAAAAGAATAATAAAAGAACAGGCGACTTTAAAGAGGGTTGAAACAGGAGGTTTAGGTCCATTTTTTTCACCTTGTAAACTTCCGCCATCATCATTTTCTCCGCCATTTTGCTGATGCCCCGCCACTCCATTTGAAGTTTCATCATTTTTTTGCGCACCATCCTTAGAATCTTCACCGCCCTTTAGTAAAGTTTTTCTTTTATCTTTTTCCTCATCATCCGCTTTGTCTTCTCCCTCTTCTTTTGAAATGTCTACTTCATTTTTTCCCTCACCATCCTGCTGATCATCATTTTTTTCTTCTGAAGTTTCTCCCACATCTTTTCTTTCATGGATAAATCCTTCATTAGTATTTACATTAGTTTCAACACCTGCATTGGTCGAAGTATTTTTCTCTGAAATTGACCCCCTTCTTTTATCTTCAATTTCTTTTTGAGAGTTCCGATGCAACTCCATATAATACGCAGTACTGGTTTTTGGATGAAATCCGATTAGCCATGCTAAAAGTTCAAAATATTTAATTCCGGGTTTCTTCACACCGCCTTTTAAAACATTAGAGGTCTGTTTAAACTCTTTTGCTAGTGATTTTTCCAGAGTGGTCAGATAACCTTTTTCGCAATCTACATTACTGAAGAACAGTCTTAGTATCTCATGATCTTCCGGAACGTATCTTTCACGGCAAACAATAATGCATTCCTCACGCAAATTTCCTGGGGTTGGCTCCATAAGATTTGAAGATAAACTTCCATCACGTTTTTTCTTTTGATAGGCTTCAAACACCACCTTTCTATAATCCTCAGGCATTTTTTCAAAAATTTAAGTGTAAAAATAGGGCGGAATTTTCGGAATTTTTACGGTTTTCCGGAATTCTGGCGGAATGATCGGAAAAAACGTAATTCTCTGAAAATAAGCTTTTTGAAGCCTGCATATTTGTTCTAACAATTAGTTCAAGCGGCGATTCATTTACTAATCTAAGCAAAAAATTAATTGAATAAAAAGAGTAGAAATCGCGGTGGTTCGTAGCCGGCTTGGGAAGCAGTTATAAAGCTCCCGCGATGGAAACTCAGACTTCCCAAATTTTTCAGAAGGCCTTCTGATTTACAAACCCGGAGAAGGGCTTGCGAATGGTTCGCGGGTACCCTCCATAGTAATCATCCTTAAAAAATTTGAAGTTATGTTTTTACCATTATTCATTGCCATCTTATTAGGCTTGGCAACCCCTGCAGATACAAATAACAACTGCATACACAATACAAATACAACAGTTAGTACCAACGGTACCGATCCTGGTGCCCCAGGAGATCCTGGAGATACAGATCCAACCGATCCAGGCGATGATGGAACTGGTGGCGATACAGGACAAAATCCTCCAAGGTAGTATTGTTCAAGGAAGGTGGTTTACAACCGCCTTCCTTTTTTTACCCTGACTATATCCAAAGTACTGTAGTCACTTCTTACAAAAAATCTGAAGTAATTAAAAAGCTTTTATTTTTTGTATTTTCGGATAAAAAAAAGCCATTGAAACCGCTCTTCTCATTACTCATTGTTTTACTGTTATTTTCTTGTTCAAAAAAAGAAAATCTAGAAAAGAAATTTCACAACCCATACTACGATTTAGCAAAAAAGTACAGGGACAGTGGGAAACCTGATAGTGCCTTTATACAATTTAATCAGGCAAAAGAATTTGGTATACAAAACAGAGATAGTTTAAGTATAGCTAGTAGTCTCATTAATATGGCCATATTGCTAACGAATGCAGGTGATTACTTTGGGGGGCAAGAAACTTCGCTTCAGGCAAATAAATATCTTAATGAAAACAATCCGAAACACCATTATTACCTCGGATCAAATTATAATAATTTAGGTATTGCGACCTATAATTTAAAGGATTACAACAATTCTTTAAAACTATATGGATCAGCCATCAAGTTCTCTGATGATTCTTTAGATACCCGTATGTATTTAAATAATGAAGCTAAAGTGTACCAAGAAATAAAGGACTATAAATCTGCATTAAACATATATGATCAGATATTAGCAAAAACCGCTAAAAATGAGAAAGAATATGCCCGCGTATTAACCAATATTGCTAAGACAAAATGGCTTCAAAACCCGGCATATAATCCTGTCCCAGACTTTTTGAAATCATTACAGATTCGAAAAAAAGAAAATGATTTATGGGGACAAAATTCAAGCTATGCCCATCTCTCCGACTATTATACTTTAAAACAGCCAGATAGTGCACTTCTTTATGCACACAGCATGTATAACGTGGCGCAAAATTTAAAAAGTGCGACCGATCAATTAGAAGCTTTACAAAAACTCATTAAACTAAGCCCTCCAAAAGAAACAAAACATTTTTTTAACGTATATGAAACACTAAATGATAGTGTTCAGAATGCCCGTAGCGCAGCCAAAAATCAATTTGCCCTTATCCGTTACGAAACGGAGAAGAGCAAGGCCGATTTTCTAAAAGCCCAGGCAGAAAATGCAGAAAAACAAAATGATATCCTCCGCAAAAATATTGGCATAGGAACCTTAATACTCCTTTTAATAGTGGGTTTCATCCTATACAGAAGAAGACAAAAAGAGCTTAAGAAAGAAAAAGAACTGGAAGTTAAAAAAACAGAACTCAAATATGTTAAAAAAGTTCACGATGGTGTTGCCAATAAAATATATCAGGTAATGTCGGAAGTAGAAAATGATCCGGAAATGAGTAAAACCATATTGGCAGACAAACTTGAAGTTATTTACAAAATATCCAGAGATCTTTCATACGAAAACACCGATATCGATACTAAAGAAAGTTTTGTTAAAGAGCTATTGAAAATGTTATATGCCTATTCTTCAGCCAATGTTGATATTGTAATAAAAGGTAACGACGAAGAACTATGGGCAAATGTGAATACAACTACAAAAAATGAGGTTTATCTGATCCTGCAAAACCTCATGACGAATATGGATAAACACAGTGGAGCAGATAACGTGAGTATCAAATTTGAAAGAAAGGATCAGCAGATAAGCGTTTTATATTTTGATAATGGAAAAGGAATGCAGGGAGCGATCAAGAAAAATGGTTTAAGCAATACGGAAACCCGTATTGAAAGTATTTTAGGCCGCATTACTTTTGACACCAAGCCTGATAAAGGCCTTGAAATTGAATTCTCATTTCCAATTTAAAAAAGTATAGCTATGTTCAAAAAAGTATTGATAGCCGAAGACCATGAAATTGTTAACCTTTCCCTTCGTAATGCACTTGCCGATCTGAATATCACAATCACAAATCAAGATTATGTATTTTATTGTGATGATGCCTTAACACGCATACAAAAAGCCCTGAATGAGGGTAACCCTTATGAACTGATCATTACCGACCTTTCTTTTGACGAAGAATCGCCCAAACAAAAAATAGCTGACGGAAGAGCACTCATCAAAGCAGTGAGGGGAATACAACCTGATTTAAAAGTATTGGTATTTTCGATTGAAAACCGTGCATTAATTGCAAGCTCGCTTTTTAAAGAATTGAATATTGATGCCTTTGTTCCAAAAGCACGTCATGATGCAAAGGACCTGAAACTGGCTATAGAAAGTATTTATAAAAATAAAAAGTACCACTCGCCCAACCTTAGACAAAAACAGGCTAATGCCCACATCTTTACCGAATATGATAAAACCATTGTCTCTTTACTGTTAGAAGGCCGGACACAAAAAGAAATGCCCGATCTTTTAAAGCAAAAAAAACTTGAACCATCAGGCCTTAGTAGTATCGAAAAGCGCATCAACCTCATTAAAACAACGTTGAACATTTCGAACAACGGACAGCTGATTGCCCACTGTATCGCCAATAAAATCATCTAATTAAGACCTTTCTTCCAGTTAGTCGGGCCTTTTAAGTAACCAAAGATCCGGATTGCAAATCCGGACCAACCCGGTTCTATACCTAAATCTTTTCAAGTCCCCATTATTTCCAAAGTTTTCAAAATACTTTTTTGGGTTACGGTTTACCGTAAGGACAGCCTTCTATACATCAATATTTTTGAAAAATAAATAATTTAAAATATGACCGGACAAAACGACAAATGGGAATTCTATCAAGATTCAAGAAGTGAATGGAGATGGAGAAGAATTGCTTCTAATGGGGCAATTGTTGGAGCTTCAACGCAAGGTTACTCCAACAAATCAGATTGCATTGCAAATGCAAGAAGAAACGGATATACTGGATAATATCTATCTGCCCATTATGCGCTCAACCAAAGAGCCGTAATGGGCACAAAAACACCAAAACTATGGAACTTAAACTAAAGCTCGAACAACTACACCAGCGCGTAAATGGTTTAAAAGAGCAGATACAAACCGAAGAAGCCACCAAAAATGCTTTCGTAATGCCTTTTATCCAGATTTTGGGTTATGACATTTTTAATCCGACAGAAGTAATCCCTGAACACATTTGCGATATCGGCACAAAAAAAGGTGAAAAAGTAGATTATGTAATCAGAAAAAACGACGAGCCCATTCTCATTTTTGAATGCAAGCACTGGAAAGAAAATGCCGATGCACATAACTCGCAACTGCACCGTTATTACCATGTTTCGAAAGCCCGATTTGGTGTACTTACTAATGGCCGGGTTTACAACTTCTACGCCGATTTAGAAAAGCCCAACATTATGGATGAGAAACCTTTCTTAACCATCGATATAGAAGACCTGAAAGACAGTTCGATTAAAATACTGGAAAGCTTTACTAAAAATGGCTACAACCTCGAAACCATTCTCGATTCGGCCGAAGCCTTAAAATACATCAAAGCCATCAGAAAAGAATTTGAAAAAGAAATCGAAAACCCTTCTGACGAACTCGTTAAATTATTGGTTAACCGCTTTTTCGATAAACCCTTAACCGCAAACCGAATGCTGGCCTTTAAAGAATATGCTAAAAAGGCACTCAGCATTTCCATTAACGAATCCATCAGCGATAGGTTAAAGTCGGCGTTGAACATAAACGAAACCATTAAAAAACAGGAAGACAATCGGATAGATGTTTCAGATGACAGCACTGATGTTTCGAAAATTGTAACTACTGAAGAGGAATTAGAGGCCTTTCAGATTGTGAAAGCCATTTTGCGCGAAAAGATTTCGGCAACACGCATTGCCCCCCGCGATACCCAGTCTTACTTTGGCGTACTTTTAGACGATAACAACCGGAAACCCATTTGCAGGTTTCATTTTAACACTACCAATAAATACCTGGAAACTTTCCATAACGGAAAAGATGCCGGAGAGAAAACACTGCTCAACAACCTGGATGATATATATGGTTTGAGAAACCAGCTCCACCAAACTTTAGATCAATATTAAAACCTACGTTTAACGCTCAGCTCTCAATTAAATGCAGGAGATTGTTCCCTATCAGCCTTTGAGCTGAATGGACAATCTCCCATTTTTATTTACACAATCGGTGCTTCGCTTTCAATCTGATTAAGCGCGCATCAAAAACTCCTAAGTACCTGCTAAAACACAGTCCCACTTCATTTCATAATATTTTTTGCTTTACGGTTTCCCGTAAGGCAAAAGCCTGACACTTATATACTTTTGAATAACAAACTCAAACACTATATAAAATTATTTATGGAATCACCATTACAAAACGAAGTCACATTTTATCAAGATATAAATGTGACCGATACGCAATCGAGATATGTAGCCAACTAAAAATGTTTACAGATAATATTTAACAATTGTCACTCATGCATAACCTTATTGAATTTATATTGATTAAAAGTATTTCATCCATTAAGCTTTTGCTTGATTTTTCCGTGAAAACTGAGATGATTAACACTAAGCGCTCATGAAAAATTTTAAACCACTCAGGCTTTGGGCAAGAAACCTCTTGGCTATCGGGGTTCCTAGTTTGACTAAATTAGATTATGAGGACTATATTATTGAAGATAAAGGTTATTTCATATTTAGTTGGACTTTAGAAAATGCCCATTGTTTAAAAATTAAATCACTTAAATATAAATCTTTTTTAAGGTCGGGGTCGGCTTACATTGCAATCAATGGGAATTTAAATCAATTAGAAATTATCATCTCCAATTCCTGGCGCAGCAGAAAATATTTACTAAAACTCCACCAGATAACAATAGAAGAGCCTATAGTATTCCCTGCAGCCTTAAATTGCTCGTTTGAAGCTAAAATCATAATTCCTAACCTAAAACAAAAAATTTCAAAGGTAAAATTGAATTCTTTTAAAGCAACTCTTTCCGACAAAAAACAAATCAAAAGAATTATAAATATTTCATATCCTAATTAACACAATTTATGAATAGTGAATTTTATCAGTCTCCTAAGTCGAGTGGTTTCATGCGGCTTTTTTGGAAAGCAGCTGGAGCTGACCGGTTTATTTTAGAAAGAAGCACCTACGGTGATCAGATCAAGTATGTTTGCCTGGGTGGCATTATTATCGCAACTGGTGTAATGGCTGCAATTGCAGGAGGTTATGCATTTTACACCATTTTTGCCCCAAAAGGAAATGCAATAGATTCTTTCAAGGCAGTTGAAGGTATTGCTAGTAATTATGATCCAACACATATCCCTACTGCATTAATTTCAATTGTATTTGGATTAATCTGGGGTGCAATTATATTCAACATTGATCGATTTATCATTACAAGTACGGGCAAAGGTGATGGAACAGAAGCTATTACCAGAAAAGAATTGGTTGGTGCACTTCCTCGTATTGTAATGGGTGCCATTATTGCCCTAACTATCTCAAAACCCGTTGAGATAAGAATGTTTAAAACGGAAATCGATGTTGCTCTACATGCTAAGCAAATTAAACAAGAACAGGCATATAAAGCCGAAATTGAAAAAGTTGCTAATGGGGAGATTGAAAAAAAACAGGCTATAATCAGAGAACAGCTTAACAGAATTGCCAGATTAGACAGCATAAGTACGGTAAGAAAAGCAGACATAGCTTATGAAAATTCGCATGGCGGTTGCTCTTTTAAATGTACTGAATTCAAAAATCAATTGGCCTCAAATCAGGCGGAAGTTACAGCAATTAAAGGTGATCCTGAATTTATAAAGGTGAAAAAGGATCTCGAAACTTTAGAAACGGACAAGGTAAATAAATTAAAAGAAAGTGGAAAAGTTGCCGCTGGATTAGATGGTTTACTAGAAAGAATAAAACTAGCACATGAAGAAGCCGGGTGGGTAATTTCCTTGTTTGTGACGCTGTTATTTATGACAATTGAATTAACACCCATTTTTTTCAAATTAATGCTCATTAAAAGTCCTTATGACTATATGGAGGAAAATATTAAGGAATTGATTAAAGCTGATAAGGGTATAGAAATACAACATAATTTCTATCCTGACGGCGAGGGAATAGAACGTGATCTTGTTATCAATCATCAGGTGTTAAGAATCCTGAAAGAGAAAATTCTACTATTGGAAACACAAAGTGCCTTAAGTAATGAAGCAATTAATGCATGGAAGCATAAAAAGCAAAATGATATCAATACGAATCCTGAAGCATATTTAAGTGAAGAGTAATGGCTAAACAAAGATATGCGAGATTTTGGAGTAGGCGATCAATAGTAAGCCTAATTGGAATTGATTACCCAATATTAGAAAAATCGGAGCTGGACAACTTCTTCAAGTTCCTGATTGCAGGATCTTTAGTAATAGGAATTTTAATAATAAGTTTTTGCTCCGTATTCTATGCTTTTGATTTAATGTTTGATATGTGGCATGCTGAGATTCTGCTCTCCTCATTCTTTTCGTTAATGTTTTTTACCATTTATATATTTCTAATACAAACATTTTCAAAAGAAATATTTCCTACAGCTTATAAATTCAAATTTTTTAATTTATCTAATTTGTCTAGAATAGGCTTTGTTTTAATGATTGGTTTTTTAATTGCGCAGCCAATTAAAATATTTTTATATAGACATCAATTAAGTATTGATCTACAACAATACAAGAGAAAATTGTACCAAGAGTTTTCCAGAGAAAATTCTAGCTTATACTCTTCAGATATTATTAAACTTAGAAATGAAAAAAATAATTATCTGTCAATGGCCAAATCTAAAACGTTAGATAGTGAAATAGATAAGATTGATGCAGCAATATTTAAAATAAATCACCAGATCAATTTGGCAAACATTCTAGCTAATGAGAAAATTTCAAATTCAAATTTTTTCATCAAACGAATAGAGCTTGCTAACAAATATCCAGGTACAACCTTAATTGTAATTTCAATACTTGCACTTTTTTTTACTCCAATATTATTAATTTATTCAATTTCTGGTACAAGTGAATATTATAAGCTTAAGAAAGATAATGATAAAAAACTTGTTCTTTCAGAATATTTTCTTTTTAAACAAAAATATGCGCAGCTTTTCAAGAAAGGATACGGAATCGCAGATATTAACTTTTACGAACCATTCTCTGATCCACCATTTAATACGAGAAAGAAAACTGAACCTGAATATTTAAAGCAAGAAGATTTTTTTAATAACCTGCTAAGTAATGAAGGATTTTAAAAAGGATTATTATAAAATTTTGGGGCTTCATCCATCCGCCAGTGCTGATGAGATTAAACTTGCATATAGAAAGCAAGTAAAAAAATATCACCCAGATATAAATCCCAGTAATTCAGAATATGAAAATTTAATTAAAGATATTATTGAAGCGTATGAAGTTCTTGGAAATAAAGATGAACGGTTTGTTTATGACCAATATTTATTGGATAAAAAAGTAAAGCAAAAACAGGAATCTACTTCTGGGGTTCATGTCAATAAAAAAACTTATACTAAAACCTCTACTAGATCAAAAGAAGAACGAACATATTTAAAAGGAAAAATCTTTATTAAGTATTGCGGTAAGCATGATGAAAGAGATGCGGAAAATATTTTAAGAGAAAGCTTTTATAGATTAAAGATTACACAAACCAATGCTATAATTGAGCAAACTTATAAGGAACGACCATCTGAAGAACTACTGAAAATCTTCGCAGATAATAAACCTTTAAATTTAAACATCCAACAGCCCGTAAGCTGCCAGATTCTTAATAAGAATAAGGTAATCGAGAATTATAAATTGGAACTTATTAATCTGACTGTTCCCAATCCAGAAATTATAAATGTTACTAAACATGAAGACGAAAGCTTTGGAACTTTAACAGGAACATTCTATTGTTATATAAGAGAAATAAAAACCTTTGAAGAGGAAATCACTGTGGAAGAATGCTTTGGTGAAACCGGAGAATCTGAACATAAGGTTGAAAATGGTATAAGTTATTTCAGAAAAAGATACTACAATGCAGACTGTAGTAAATACTGGGGTAATTGGGTTCCAGAAATAGCCAAATCTAACACTGAATATAGCGGAAGGACGCAAACTTCGGGTAACTACACAAGGTATGAACATATTTATAACACAAGCAAGTCAACCCAGTGGAGTAATTGGAAATATACGCCTAGAGCCATACCTGAGAATAATGGTTGTTTGGGTTCTTTAGGGAATATCATAGGAATCGGTTTTGGAATCTTATTTATATTGTTCTTAATTCCAAGACTTGCTTTCCTCTTACCATTTATCTTAATACCTTATCTGTTAAATTTATTACCTATAAAATTTTTGAACTGGATTTTTAAAATCGCCTTTATTTTGTTCGGAATCTTATTTTCTTTAGCCTTAATATCCTCAATACTAAAAGATAAAAATAAAAGAACTGAACACGTAGTCAATAAACCAAAAACCGTAATTAAAAAACCAAGATATACACCAGTTGTAAACCCCAGATCTTCAGATCACTCAGATCAGATTGTAGATACTTTAATTTCCAACCAAATGGTTTGGGAAGATTATAATGGTAAAACTTACGAGGGAATTTTTTCAATAAAAAAAAGTGCTTTAAACCAAGCACATTCGTACAAGCAAAATCTAGATATTGCGGGCGATAGTGAAAATAATTATGACAAAATAATTTTTTCACTGAAAGAGAATGATAAGTACAAATTATCTGGATTATATTCTATGTTCGACTCCATTAGAAAAGCGAATAAATCAAATCCAATGGAATTTGCTGAGATAATAGTTTCATTTGTACAGACCATTCCTTATACAATAATTCTTCCCAATGATTGTGACGCACGATATTATCAGGATGAATTTACTACAAAATATCTTTCTAGTCCTAATGCCAGGTGTGATGGTTTCGAAAAATATGGTATCAACACTCCTGTAGAATTTGTTGCCAATTTGAATGGTGATTGTGACACAAGAACATTGTTTCTTTATATGGTACTCTCACATTATGATTATAATGTCGCTTTATTGAGCAGTTCATATTACAGCCATTCGATTCTAGGTATAAACCTGCCCTATGATGGGACTGCTTTCGAATATAATAACCAAAGGTATGTTTTCTGGGAGACAACAGTAAAAAACATTAAACCTGGTGTTCTTTCTGATGAAATTTCAAATACAGATTACTGGCGCATTTCTCTAAAATCAAAATAATATGAACTCATTAAAACTAATCACAATTTCAGTATCGGTTATCCTATCCATTCTACTGCTACTATTTATCATTCACTTTTTTACAAAAAGGTTTAAATCAAAGCTTAATAATGATGGAAGAATCAAGGTCTCATTTGGAATATGGTATGCTGCACTTTTTTTAACTGGCACAAACATAATTTCTGTAGTAATAAATACTGTAATTGAAGTTATAGATAATCTGACTAAAATTAACCCAGCTAACTTTAGTCTTCAATTAGTTAAATCAGTATCGTTAATTATTGGTGTGGGCTTTATCTGGTTTTTTGTGTGGGTCTTTGTGACTAAGTTTCTAATAAAAGTGATTAAACTAAAAGTAGATGAGCATCAGGAAATGGAAGATGATAACTTTAATTATTTTATCATTAAAGCCGTTATGCTAATTGGCTTAATATTTAGCTTATCACCATTGTTGAGTGAGCTATTGAGAACACTTATTCCAAGTATAGAACTACCCTTTTATCATTAATAATGATAAAGTAATCACTAAATAACACATCAAATTTATGAAAAGACCACTTCTTATATCATAATCGCAATATAATATCAAACAATGATTACACGAAAAATACTACTCTAACTGCTTGCTTACCAAAATATTCTTAAATCATCTAAAATTTAATCAAATGAAAACGTCCCTCATCATCCTCTTCTTTTTAATTAACACCACTTGCACCGATTCCACAACAGTGTATATTTGCAACAGCAATAGCGCAAAAAAATATCACCTCAAATCAGATTGTAAGGGATTAAGCACCTGCCAGCATAAAATTTTAAAAACAACATTGGAAAAAGCAAAAAACGACGGAAAAACATTGTGTGGATGGGAAGATTAATTTTACTGGGTTTTATTTTATGTTTTCAATCGGTTTTTGTCAGTAACCAGGGCGTTTATGCTCAGGCTCCCGATTTAAAGAAAAGTATTTTCATTGCCAGGGTAATCCGAATTATGGATGGCGATACCATGGAAATTCTTTACCAAAACACACCAACAAAAGTACGTTTGGCGCATATAGATTGTCCGGAGAAAAGAGGTAAACAACCTTTTGGCAACAATGCAAAGAAAGCTTTATCTGATTTATGTTTTGGGCAAAATGTAACGGTTTATGCCGAAAAGTACGACCGCTATCGCAGGTTAATTGCCGTAGTAATAAACAATAAAAAACAGGTAGTAAACCAGGAAATGATTAAGCAAGGCATGGCCTGGCACTTTAAAAAATATTCTACCAACCCTGTTTATGCCCAACTGGAAATAACCGCCAGAAAAAACAAAGTGGGATTATGGAAAGAAACCAACCCCACGCCACCCTGGGAATGGCGAAAATCGAAACACAACAGCCAGGTTACTGAAAGTATTTCGAAATAAAAGGAGTAAGAAATAAACCAGCTTAGTGCTTTGCTGTTATTACCTTTGAACAACATTCCTTTTATATGAATAAAGCCATTTCTATTTTTTGGTTCCGCCGCGATTTACGCTTAACAGATAATGCCGGATTTTACCACGCGCTAAAAAGCGGGCATCCGGTTTTACCACTCTTCATTTTCGATAAAAATATTCTGGATAAACTGCCGGAAGATGATGCAAGGCTAACCTTCATTTATCAAACTATAGAAGACTTAAAAAAGGAACTGCAAAAACATGGCTCAGACCTTCTGGTTAAGTATGGTACACCCGAAAAAATCTGGACGGATATTTTAGCCGAATACGAAGTAGCAGCAGTTTACACGAACCACGATTACGAGCCATATGCCCGCGAACGAGACGATAACATGGCCGAGTTTTTAACCAGCGAGAAAATTGCTTTTAAAACGTATAAAGACCAGGTTATTTTTGAAAAGAACGAAATTTTAAAGGCAGATAAAACACCTTATACCGTTTTCACCCCTTTTTACAAGCAGTGGCATGCCAAATTAAATCCATTTTATACCAAAGCCTACCCCACTCAAAAATATTATAAAAATCTATTGCCTTGCAAAAACCTTCCTTTACCTTCATTGAAAGAAATGGGTTTTGCCAAAAGCAAGCTCAGTTTCCCTATAATTAGTTATCAAAGTAAACTGGATAGTTACGCCCAGCAACGCGACTTCCCGGGCATAGATGGCACCACCCATATCGGTTTACATTTACGTTTTGGCACATTAAGTATCCGCAAGGCTGTACGTGATGCCATTGAAGCAAAATCGAATATCTGGCTTTCTGAACTGGCCTGGCGTGAGTTTTACATGACCATTCTTTGGCATTTCCCTTATTCGGCTGCCGATTCGTTTAAAAAGCAATACGACAAAATTAAATGGCGAAACAATGAGGATGAATTTAAAGCCTGGTGCGAGGGCAATACCGGTTACCCGATTGTGGATGCAGGTATGCGACAATTGAATCAAACCGGTTGGATGCATAACCGCGTGCGTATGATTGTAGCAAGCTTTTTAACCAAACACCTGCTTATTGACTGGCGCTGGGGCGAAACTTATTTTGCCGAAAAACTTTTAGATTACGAAATGGCCAGTAATGTAGGTGGCTGGCAGTGGGCTGCTGGTTCTGGTAACGACGCAGCTCCGTATTTTAGGGTGTTTAACCCTGAGCTGCAAACCAAAAAATTCGACCCGAAATTTGAATACATTAAAAAATGGGTGCCAGAATTTGGCACAAAAAAATATGCCCAACCGATAGTTGAGCATACTTTTGCAAGGGAAAGGGTTTTAAAAGTTTTTAAAGAGGCTTTAAATTAATAATAAACAGTTGGGGCATCGGGCACTCCTCCGGTTGTAAACCGAGCTGTACCTGTAACCGAGTTACACGGCCCTGGAAAAGATGGCATATTATAGATTACTGGTCCATTTACCCCTTGATGAGGGCCAAAACTACCATTAAAGCTATAAAATGGAACACCATTATTTGCTGAGGTTGTAAACTGTAAATTAGTTCCGTTAGAGTAATAGTCGGTTTCATTTGAGCGCCATCCGCCAAAAGTTTTTTTAAGCTCCTGGAGCACCGAAAAGTACAAACGTGGCGAGCCAAAAGCCACGAGATGCTCTGGTGGAGTAAATTCATGCCACAATTCGATATAAACACGCCTTTTATTATCTCCATTATATAAAAGTCTCTGAGATAACATTCCATTATTAAAGCTTTGGCCAGGAGGAGGCGCAATAGATAGCGTATTATTTGTAGTCATAAGCATCCGTTTTACAGGAACTACAGTCATATCAGATGTATTTTTTAGTTCAGATTCATTTCTGTGAGCACCTGTATAAAGTATTAAACTATTGGCTTTTGTATACTTTCTAAATTGATCTCCAACTTTAAATTCACCTAAGGTGTTCATAAAAATAGCAGAATATGGTGTCCCTAGTTTAAATGTAATCGAACTATCTGGCCTTATTGTAACCACTTCAGAATACTTCTTTTGAAATAAATCAAAAGCTTTTGAATCGTTAACCTCGGAGTACTCTTTTTGAATATTATTATACAAACTCCTATAGGAGGTAAAACCCTTAAATGAAGTTTCCCATGCTTCTAGTTGTTTAGGACTATAATTCGAAATAATAGTTCCAATTGAATCAAAAGCTTTTTGATCTCTGAATTTTAGATATCCATTTTCAATGCTTACAGCGTTTGTTAAAAGCTTTTCTTCAGGTTTTTTAACGTTTGCATCCTTTTTACAGGAACTGACCGAGATTACGGCTAATATAGATAGTATTAAGCAGCGTAAATTAAATTTGTTTTTCATAATTAAATTGTATGTTTTACCTTACTAACTAGACGTACAACTAAAAAGTAAGTTTCAAAAAATGTCGATTGAAAAATCGTAGAATGTAAAAAAATATATCACAAAAAAAATGCCCAATGGATATTGGGCATTTTTATACAAATTTTTGAAAAGCTATT
Organism: Pedobacter sp. HDW13; assembly: GCF_011303555.1. Lineage (NCBI taxonomy): Bacteria > Pseudomonadati > Bacteroidota > Sphingobacteriia > Sphingobacteriales > Sphingobacteriaceae > Pedobacter > Pedobacter sp. HDW13. The sequence goes on from NZ_CP049868.1 coordinate 1,513,478, forward strand.
CTAGTTGGTAACGCTTACAATTTCAATATCGAAATCTAATGGTATTCCATTTCCTAAATCAGATGGAATAATTAAACGAAGTTTTCCTCCAGCAGTTACTTTACCAGGCAATATTAATTGCCAACCCTTATATAAGTTACTTAAAATATCTGTTATCTGATTTGAGGCTTGCGGGATCACAGAGCCATCCAGGTATCTTACAGTATAGTTTGCTACGATTGAAGAGTTAACATTAATTATGTCTGACCCAGTACCTGCCGTGCTTATACTATAACGTGCCCTCGATGGGTCTTTTATCATTGTTAATTTATTGTTAGCAATAAATTTTTCTATCTCATACTCATCAACCTCATGTCTTTTGGTTTGAGAATATATACCTAAATCAACAATAACGTTTTCGTTAGAACCTATATTTAATAAACTTAATCCGTTTTTACCGAAAGCCATGTTTGAAGGCATAATCAAAGTACCTTTACCACCTCTTTTCAGTTTGGATAATACTTCTCTTACTGGTTTAAAAACATAGTTAACCGTGTTACTATTAATTTTAAATTGATCGGTGTAACCCAAAAAAGTACCAGGAATCATTAAATCAGATGTTTGATTTAATACCTGACCTGATAATGTTTTAAAAGTATAAGAATAGTATACCGAATCAGAATTCTTAATTACATCACCTGTTCCATCAGTAGTAACTTTATAATAGTAGCCGGTGGCATCTTTCTCAAAACTTAAATTATTCTTTTTCAGGTAAGCCTGAATGGCCGCATCGTCTATAGTTTCAATAGAATCATACTCTTTTTTACAAGAGCTGAAAATCACTGTAGCCAATAAAAGTGCAAACAGGCTAAGTTGAGTAAATTTGTTCATTTATTATTGTACGTCTGTAAGTGTTATTGTAAAATCGAGCACTGAATTTGCCGGAACTGAGCTTGAGGGCGATTGTGTTCCATAAGCATAATAAGAAGGAATAATTAACCTGATCTTGCCTCCTTTTTGTATTCTCTGAATTCCTATTTGCCAGCCTGCAATCACATTTCCTAACGAAAATGAAGTAGGAGTACCTTTTGTGCTGTCGAAAATGGTTCCGTTTAACAACCGGCCTTCGTAATCGGCAGTAATTTTGGTTGAAGCCAGATAGCTTACACTACCTGATCCGGGCTCAATAATCTGGTAAAAAATACCGTAAGAATCCTTAATCGCGGTAATATTGTTAGCTTTAACAAAAGCACGAATCGCAGTTGTATCTGCCTTAAACTGCGGTACCGGATCGTAGTCCTCTACCGGCGTGTTCTTTTTACAAGCAGCAAAGCAAGCTGTAATACAAACTAATAGGATAATATATTTAAACTTAGCCATCACCCGCAAAAATAAGCTTTTAATGCGGATGCTACAATTTTTAACCAATTTTAACAATTTAAGGGGCATGAAGTTCAAAGCAGTTAGCCCAAAGCAGCTTAATTAATAATATCAGCCCTGCTTTAAACTTTTGCCTCAACCTTTATTATTGCTGCTTATTGTGTATTAGAAAGCTGAATGGTAAAATCTAACACCGAGTTACCTGGAATTGGACCTACCGCACTACTTCCATAACCTAAACCTGGCGGAACGATTAATCTGATTTCGCCTCCTTTTTGTATTTTAGGAATGCCAATTTTCCAGCCTTCTATTAATTCGGCCAGATTAAAGGTTTGTTCTTTACCGCCGCCATTATCGAAAACACTGCCATCTAACAAACGGCCTTCGTACTTAATGGTAATTTTAGTATTGGCCGGATAAGTAAAAGAACCTGTGCCTGGTTTAATGATCTGGTAATATAATCCCGATGCATCTTTAGTTGCGTTGATATTGTTCTTCTGGATAAATTCGGTAATCTGCTTTTCAGGATCCTCGTCTTTTTTACAAGCTGAAACTGTAACTATAGCCAAAAAGAGCAGGGTAAGCAATCTAAGTTTAATCATGCGCGAAAGTAAGGTTTTAATATCATAAAGTAACAGCCCATTCTTTTTTGAAGCGCAATTTTCTAGCCTTTCGCAACCTGTAATCCTGTTTTACATTTTTAACTTTTGTCATACTGAGCGTTAATTTATTTTATAAAAATCAATATAAATGACAGCCCATTTCAGGGTCGTCATTGCGAGGTACGAAGCAATCTTACTACTATGGGTGGGAAAAAGCATTACTTCAGTTTCAACTAGCGATCGTTGTAAGATTGCTTTCCCGATTAAGCGGGACAGGCTGTCGTTCCTCCTCGCAATGACGGTTCTTCTATTGGCTCCGTCAATGGTAAGCTTCTGTAAAACAAGGGTAGCCTTTAGACCAGGAGCAAGGGCGCCAGGATTAAGCTTTTCTAACAAAAAAGGTTAAGTGCTTTATACACTTAACCTTTAAACCCTCAACCTGCTAACCTTTTACCTTAGAAGATATATTTGTTTGCTTCAATTAACTGTTGTGCTACTCTTTGGCGTGCATCTTTAACATTAAATGGCTCCATTTTGGTAAAGCGGCGTAAGCCAACCAGCATCATGCGTTGCTCATCCCCTTCAGCAAAAGCCCATAATGCTTCTTTACCTGCTTTGGTAATGCCGTCAACAGCCTCTACCAGGTAAATCCGCAATAAATCAAGCTGACCTGCAACTGCTGCTTCGCCACGCATGGCAACCAGTTTTTCAGTCCTCAACAAGGCAGATTCGGCCACATACACATAACTGGCCATATCGGCAATATTCATTAAAATTTCCTGCTCTTTACTTAAAGTCATCATCAGTTTCTGTACCGCAGCACCAGCCACCATTAAAGTCGCTTTTTTCAAGTTCGACAATACTTTTTTCTCTGCAGCAAACAAGGTGGTGTCTTCTTCTCCAAAATCCGGGATACTCATCAGCTCAGCAGCAACTGCCGTGGCCGGAGTCATCAGGTCTAACTCACCTTTCATGGCGCGTTTAAGCATCATATCAACCGTAAGCAAACGATTAATTTCGTTGGTACCTTCAAAAATGCGGTTAATACGGGCATCGCGATAGGCCCTGTCCATCGGTGCATCGGCAGAGAAGCCCATACCACCATAAATTTGTACGCCTTCATCTACTGCATAATCCAACGCTTCCGATCCCCAAACTTTTAAAATAGCGCACTCAACTGCAAACTGCTCAACCGATTTTAATCTGGCTTTGCCCGATTCCATTCCACCGGCAACCAGCTGATCGTAGGTATCATCAATATTTTGTCCGGCGCGGTAGTTTGCCGCATCAACAGCATAAAGTTTCGAAGCAATTTCTGCAATTTTATAACGAATAGCACCGTATTTAGAAATTGGTCTGCCAAACTGAATCCTTTCGTTCGAATAATTGATGGCCGTACTTAATGTCGCTTTTGAAGCCCCAATTGCCGCAGCCGATAATTTAATACGACCAATATTTAAAATGTTCACGGCGATTTTAAAGCCGTTCTCTCTGTCGCTCAACATGTTCTCAACTGGCACAGCACAATCGTTAAAGAACACCTGGCGGGTTGATGAACCTTTAATACCCATTTTATGTTCTTCGGGGTTCATGGTAATGCCACCAAATTCTTTTTCTACAATAAATGCGGTGAGGTTTTTATCATCATCAATCTTTGCAAAAACGATAAAAATATCTGCAAAACCACCGTTGGTGATCCACATTTTTTGACCGGTAATGATATAATGTTTACCGTCTTCGCTCAGTTTGGCTTTGGTTTTACCCGAATTGGCATCCGAGCCTGAATTTGGCTCAGTTAAACAGTAGGCTGCTTTCCACTCGCCCGAACCCAGTTTTGGAATATATTTTGCCTTTTGTGCTTCGTTACCGTAATACAGGATAGGTAAAGTACCAATACCGGTATGTGCAGAAAGTGCAACGGCGAAAGAATGTCCTGCGCCAACTACATCAGCAACCAACATAGAGGTATTAAAATTCTTACCAAAACCGCCGTATTCTTCAGGCACTGAAACACCTAAAATACCCAGCTCGCCTGCTTTGGTAAGCAACGAAGGCATTAACTCGGGATCTTCCTGCTTGTCAATTTTATCTAAGTTCGGATAAACCTCTGCCTCCAGAAAATCGCGACAGGTTTGTGCAATCATCTGCTGCTCTTCATCAAATTCTTCAGGGATAAATACTTCCTGATAAGTGGTATCTTTAATTAAGAATTCGCCACCTTTAATTGTCTTTTTTTCAGTTGTTTCCATTGTTATGAGATTTGAGAAATGAGATTTGAGATCTGAGACCTGCCCAAATTCAAACCCAAATCAATTAGTTTATATATCAGACATTAGATGTGAGATTATCTAACTTCTCTTGTCTATAAAAGTTCAAATATCCCGCAGCGCCTTGCCCGGTTCCTACGCACATGGTAACCATTCCGTATTTTTTGTTTTGTCTTTTAAGCTCGTTCAAAATCTGCACTGTTAATTTTGCACCTGTACAGCCCAGCGGGTGACCTAATGCTATTGCCCCACCATTTACGTTAATCACATCAGGGTTTAAATCCAGGGTTCTGATTACCGCTAATGATTGTGAAGCAAAAGCCTCATTAAGTTCAATCAAATCGATATCTTCTTTTTTCAAACCAGCTTGTTTCAATGCTTTTGGAATGGCTTCAATCGGACCAATCCCCATAATACGTGGCGGAACACCTGCAACACCGTAACTTACCAATCGCGCAATAGGCTCGGCGTTTAACTCTTTCATTTTCTTTTCCGAAACTACCAAAACAAAGGCTGCCCCATCTGAGGTTTGAGAAGAATTACCTGCTGTTACGCTTCCAACGGCATCAAAAACCGGTTTCAGTTTCGCTAGTTTATCGAGTGTAGTATCTGCTCGCGGACCTTCGTCGGTATCAACCACGTAAGAACGGGTTTTCTTTTTCAGGTTGGCATCCAGGTAATTTTCGTTTACCGTAATGGGTAGCAAACCATCTTTTAAATGACCGTTTTTTATCGCATGAACTGCTTTTTCGTGCGATTTTAATGAAAAGACATCCTGATCTTCGCGACTTACCTTATACTCTTTGGCTACTGCTTCGGCGGTTAAACCCATTCCCCAGTACCAATCCGGGTTATTTTTAGCTACTTCGGCATTTGGCACCAGTTTCCAGCCACCAAAGGGCATACCACTCATTACCTCTACACCGCCTGCTATAATACAATCGGCCATTCCTGCCTTAATTTTCGCTACAGCGGTGGCAATGGTATCTAAACCTGATGCACAATACCTGTTAACGGTAACACCCGGAACTTTATCAGTATCTAAGCCCATTAACGAGATCATGCGGCCAATGTTTAAACCTTGCTCAGCCTCTGGCGTAGCGTTACCTACAATCACATCGTCTATCTGTTCGTTATCTAAATTCGGAACCGAGGCAACCAAAGCCCTGATTACTTCTGCAGCTAAATCGTCGGCCCTTGTGAAACGGAATACACCGCGGGGTGCTTTACCCACTGCTGTACGGTATCCTGCTATTATATATGCTTCCATTTTTTTAAGATTTGAGATCTGAGATTTAAGATTTGAGACCTGCTCAAATGATAAATTCAAATCGTTTATTGTTTACATTTGAGATATAAGATTTGCGATGCTAGATTTGAGACCTGTTACGTTCTCGCATCTCAAATCTAATCTCTCATACCTAATTACGCAACGGTTTCCCTTTTGTAATGATGCTCTGAATCCGCTCCAACGACTTTCTTTCACCTGCCAGCGATAAAAAGGCCTCTCTTTCCAGATCGAGCAGATATTGTTCGGTAACTTCTGTAGGAGCAGATAAATCGCCACCACACATTACATAACCCAGTTTCTCGGATATTTTCTTATCGTGTTCAGAAATGAAATGACCAGCGTACATGCTGTTTGCACCGGCATAAACAATACCCAAACCTTGTTTACCTAAAACTTTGATATCATTGCGTTGAACTGGTTTGGTGTAACCTGCATCGGCCAGTTCAATGGCTTTTGCTTTTGCATCGGCCAACAAGCGATTGCGGTTCATAGAAATTGAGAATTTATCTTTTTGCAAATAGCCCAACTCATACGCCTCATAACCCGAAGTAGAAACTTTAGCCATACCAATGGTTAGGAAACGATCTTTCAGGGCATTCTGCACAATCTGATCGTCTTTATATTCATCAGATGCACGCAGCGCAAACTCTTTGGTACCACCACCACCAGGAATTACGCCCACACCAAATTCTACCAGTCCCATATAGGTCTCTGCCGAAAGCTGAACGTGATCGGCGTGTAAGCTAAATTCGCAGCCACCACCCAATGTTAGGTTATGTGGCGCAACCACCACCGGAATAGAAGAATAACGAATGCGCATTGAAGTATTCTGGAACATGCGGATCGCCATATTCAATTCATCCCACTCCTGCTCTACCGCCATCATAAAAATCATTCCCACGTTGGCACCAGCCGAGAAATTAGCTCCATCATTACCGATTACTAAACCGCGGTAATCTTTTTCGGCCATATCAATGGCTTTATTGATTCCCGAAATTACATCGCCACCAATGGTGTTCATTTTAGTATGGAACTCTACATTCAGAATGCCATCGCCGAGATCGATAATAGAAATACCTGAGTTTTTCCAAACCGTTTTATTTTCTCGAAGGTTGTCTAAGATGATAAACTCATCGGTACCCGGTAAAGCTTTATAAGTTTTAGATGGAATATCGTAATATTTTTTAACGCCATTTTCTACCTTGTAAAACGAAGTATTTCCGGCAGCAAGCATTTCGTGTACCCAGGTTGCAGCTTTATTTCCATATTGCTCCATGCCTTCCAGCGCTTCTTTAACACCTACGGCATCCCAAAGTTCAAATGGCCCAAGCTCCCAACCGAAACCTGCACGCATGGCATCATCAATGCGGTAGAGTTCATCAGAAATTTCGGGAATCCTGTCTGATACATATTCAAACAAGCCAAAAGAAGAGTGGCGGAACAATTCGCCGGCTTTATCTTTTCCTTTAGCAAAAATCTTCATCCGCTCGCGCAGGTTTTCAACCGGCTTGGTCATTTCTAAAGTGGCCGATTTTACTTTTTGCTGGGGTTTGTATTCCAGCGTTTTTAAATCGAGCGCCAGAATTTCGGTTTTACCATCTGCCGATTTTGTTTTTTTATAAAAACCCTGCTGCGTTTTATCGCCCAGCCATTTGTGCTCTTCCATTTTTTGCACATAAGCCGGAAGCTTAAACAAATCATGCGCTTTATCATCTGGGCAATTATCGTAAAGACCTTTGGCCACTTTAATCATGGTATCTAAACCCACTACATCCGAAGTACGGAAAGTAGCCGATTTAGGTCTGCCTAAAGCTGGCCCGGTAAATTTGTCGACTTCTTCTACAGTTAAATCAAGTTTTTCTACCAGATGCAACAGCGCCATAATCGAGTATACACCTACCCTATTAGCTATAAATGCTGGGGTATCTTTACACAAAACAGTGGTTTTTCCCAAAAATTTATCGCCATAATGCATTAAGAAATCAACGATTTCGGGTTTGGTATGCGGCGTTGGGATAACTTCGAGCAATTTGAGGTAACGTGGTGGATTAAAAAAGTGGGTTCCGCAGAAATTAGCTTTAAAATCTTCGCTTCTGCCTTCGGCCATTAAGTGAATAGGAATACCCGAAGTGTTCGAAGTAATTAAAGTGCCCGGTTTGCGGAACTGCTCTACCTGTTCGAAAACCTTTTTCTTAATATCCAGATTTTCGACAACTACCTCAATTACCCAATCGTAACCCGCTATTTTCGACATATCATCGTCGAAATTTCCGGTTTTGATTTTATTTAATGCTTTTTTGGTATAAACCGGCGATGGATTTGTTTTAACAGCTGTTTGCAAAGCGGCATTTACAATCCGGTTTTTTACAGCTGGGTTATCCAGCGCTAGTCCTTTTGCCTGTTCCTCGGGATTCAGCTCTTTTGGGGCAATATCCAATAGCAAAACCTCTACACCAATATTGGCGAAGTGGCATGCAATACGCGACCCCATAATACCTGAACCCAAAACAGCAACTTTATTAATGCTTCGTTTCATTACTTTATATATTTTTCTTTAGGTCTGATTAAACCTGTACAAAGTGAATTTATTTTGCTCCAGATTATATCCTGATTAATCAACAGTATAAGCTACCGTAATCTCATTTAGTTTTATCAATAGATTAATGAATGTTTCCTTTTCTTTTTTGGTGAAGTGCTCATCCAAATACTCGTTAAATTTGCGTACAACACCCTTAGCCAGTTGTTTTTTTTCTTTACCAAAGTCAGTCAGGAAAATTTTTACAGAACGTTTATCGCCAACGGATGTTTCGCGATAAATGAGATTAGCCTCTTCCATATTGTTTAACATGCGCGAAAGGCTGGTGGCTTTAACGCCCAGCAGGGCAGCAAGGTTAGAAACAGCAGTACCCTCTTCGTCGTTAATGTTAATAAGCATATAACCAATAGCCTGTGTAATACCAAAACTTGAAGCCATTTGGTTATATTTATTGAACATGTTTTGCCAGGCAAACTTAACATGGTAATCTATTGTTTGTTGTTGTTTCATTCCTTAATTTATTATGCTTGCATAACAAAGCTAACGAATGTATTTTGTTAATGCAATAGAAAAAATCAAAATAATTGTCAAAATTTTCTTATAATCGAAACACACAAATGAAAACGACTTAATATGCCAAACTTGAAGCACCTCCTCCTGTTCTGCTCCTTCCTTTTATGGGGCTTGATTTGTAAAAGTCAGGTATCTTACTTCGGTAATTTGGCTGCCAATAGCCAGAAACTGGAGGTTTTTAAAAAGACAACGACCTTTTTTACCCTGCAATATGCAGATTATGCCGAGCTTGAAAAATTTGATAAGGCCATTAAAAAAATCTGGACCATTACGCCTTATAAAATTATTAAGCCCGAAGAACTATCGCGCTACGATACAGTGGCCAATTATTCTTTTTTCTATTTTGATGGCTACCTCGAAAAAACAGATAGTACAGCGATGGCAAACATTGTATATACATTAAAACTGATAACACCCGGTAAAAAACCAAGAATAAAGGAAGAAAGTGTATTGGCAACGGTTACCCTGTTCGCCGACAGATCGACCAATATGCTGGTTGAAATACAAGACAAGCAGTATGGCTCACAAAAGAACATTAAAAACTATCTTTTATCGAACCTCTACAACAAATCGCATTTCCAGAATTGGTCGCCGGGCTTTTTAAGCGGTTATTTAAAACAAATTAATGATGGATTACTGGCTGCAGAAAACCGTGGGATAGATTACCAGTTTTACAATAAAGTACGTTTACCCGAACTGGCAAAAGAAACCTTGTATATTCCGGAATATATTAGAGCAGAATTTTCGTCGAAACTGGCACTTTTACCACAGTCGGGCGTTGTTGCTGAGCCGTACAATTACAAGCTGAAATTTTTATCCAACAAGGATCTTGATAGCTTAATATTAAATCAGAATACACCTGTTAAATATGTGATTTATACGCAACGATCTGATGATAAAATTATCAGCGTTTACGACAGTAAGGATAATCAGATTATTTACCAGCGATTTTACCCGAATTTACCAAATTTTGAGATGAACGATTTAAGTGAGAGTAAAAAAAGGATTCTATCGATTAAATAAATTCGATTTTTTGTTTTCAACTTTAAAAATAATCTCAAAAAGATGACTATTATTGGCGCTTAAACCAAACGCAAAGCGCTCGTATGAAGTCAACTAAGAAACTGCTTATTATAGCAGTCTGCCTATGCTATTCTTTAAGCCTGGCAGCCCAGGTAACTTTTAAAGGAAAAAGTGATATTAATGATGAAGAACTTAAAACCTTCAAAAACACCATTACACTTTTCACCCTCCAATACAAAGATTACACAGAACTGGAAAATTTTAATGAAGCAATCAAAACAACCTGGACTGTAACGCCTTTTTTAATTATCAAACCTGAAGAATTGGGCAAATATATTGGAAAGCCCGGTTATTCGCTCTTTACATTTAATGGATATATACAAAGTTCGGGCAATACAACAGTTATTCGGTTCTTTTATTCTTTAACGATGCCTTACTTTAAGAAGAATGGTAAACAGGGAGATGATATAAATTTGGGAGATATTACCGTTTACCCTGATAACAAAACCCTTTTTGCAGCAATTGGTAATCCATTTAGCTTTAAAGGCGCTAAAAAAAGAGAAGAAGAAATGATTTCCTTTTTATACAATAATGCATTACTTTATAATTGGTCGCCAGGTATGTTGAAAGGCTATCTAAAGCAGTTGAATGAAGGCATCATTTCTAGAAAAGAGAGAAAAATGTTCTTTGAGATGGAAGATAAAACTAAGCTCACTTCTTTGGCAAAGGATACACTTTATGTCCCTGATTATGTTAAAATAAAGTTTAACATGTTTACCATGTCAGAAAAAGTTGATGAAGACAAAGATCAGGATCTTTCAGAAGCTTATAATTATCCGGTTAAATTTGTTCCTGTTAAAACATTAAATGAACTGATCTTAAAAAAGGGATCTAATGTTAATTATCTTGTTTTTACCAAAAGTAGTTCAGATAAATTTATTAGCATATATAACAGCTACAGTAGTGAGATGTTGTACCAAAATTACACACCGATTTCTTTTAATTTCAAAAATAGCGACTTAACAAAAATCAGGAGATTGATAAAGTAACCATTTTTGGAAGCCAAAAAAGTCCCGGTTTGCACCGGGACTTTTTTATTTTCATTTAAAAACAGGCTAGTAAAGGGTAAACTCTACACGGCGGTTTTGTTGACGGCCGGCTGCTGTTTTATTGGTAGCAATTGGCTGGCCCATGCCATAACCCGTAGCTTCAATACGTGATGCATTTGCACCTTGCGATACTAAATAGGCTTTAACAGATTCGGCTCTGTCTTTCGATAAACGTAAGTTCAATTCTTTTGAACCGGTATTATCGGTATGACCAGCTAATTTTAAGCTAAAGTTTTTCTCAATTAATAAAGCGGCAACCCTGTTTAATGATGCATAAGATTTAGAGCGAATAGTAGCTTTACCTAAATCAAATTCAAGATTTTTAATCGCTTCGTTAACTACCTTACGGTCTTCTTCGGTTACGATTACTTTTTCTACTACTTTTTCAGGAGTTTTTAACGGACAACCTGCTCCATCTACTACAGTACCAGAAGGCGTATTCGGGCATTTATCTAATTTATCAGCAACACCATCACCATCCGAATCTTTAAGCAAATCGATCATTTCTGAACGTAGTTTTGCATTCTCAGCTTTCTGTGCATCTAAATCACTTTTTAAACCTTCAGCAGTTTGTTTTGCACTCACCGCTTCATCATAAGTTAAAGCAACCGGATTGTGGAAAGCCAATTGTTTTCCGCTACCTAAAGCAAACTCCAAACCGGCATAAGCGTAGTTGTATTTGTCATTTCCTCCTCTGTAATAACCATCTAAGTTATCGCCATCAACAAAATTGATGGTCCAGCCTAAATCGAAGTTAACGGCATCTGAAATTCTAAACTTGGCACCTAAACCAACCGGAATAATTAATTCCTGAATGTTTTTGTCGCCAGCGTACAAAGAAGTACCTGCTGCAGTGGTAATGGTAGGTTTATAACCTGCAATACCGGCACCTGCCGAAGCATAAAGCTGTAATGCATTTTCTTTCTTAAACATATCGATGTTAAACATGTTTACTACTGCATTTAAACTTCCTGAATAAGCCAGTTGGGTATCGAAAGCTTTTACCGGCGAATTGTTTACCACACCACTTTCGTATGGCTCGGTATTATCGCCTTTTAATTTACCGCGTACTCCATCTAAACGAAGTGAGAAATAAGGAGTAATCTGTTTTTTAATGTACAGACCATAACCGAAACCAGATTTGTTGTTACTAAAGTCGTTTTTGCCACCAAGTGGAGAAAGCGGAGTTAATACACCCGCGTTAACACCGATAAACCATGTTCTGAAAGTAGCTGAACTTGCCGGTTTTTCCTGAGCAGAAGCAGCCGATCCGATAAGCAATCCAGCTAAAGCAACTGGAAGCGTTCTTAATAGTTGTAATTTCATAGTTTTTATATATAACGTTGAATAAGCGTTATTTAACTATTGCAATAGTTATACCAAAACCTACAAGCAAGTAAAAATACTTCTCCACTTTTCCACAGCTTTAAAGAAGAAAAGGTATATTCAATACTTGCCTTACGTTATTTAATGTCGCCCGCAAATTTCCATCGGGTACTGAAATTTTCGGGCAGTTGCTGGTTAGTTAATAAAGCCCTTACCATTTCTACCGGCATATTGTTTTCGTGCAATATACGATCGTGAAACTGAATATTTGTCATTTTACCACTTTGTACCAGTTCCTTATGTAAAGCTCTGAACTGGAGCCCGCCTAACATGTAGCCAATTTGGTAAAGCGGCCCGTAACCTCCGGTAAAAGACCGGCGTACTTCGGCTTCAGCATTGGCACGCTCAAAACCTACCCGATCTACCAAAAAGTCGATACATTGTTTAGGTGTCCATTTGCCCAGATGATAGTTCATCGAAAAAATGATTCGTGCGCACCGGTGCATGCGCCAAAAAAGCATCCCGATTTTATCTTCAGGAGATTTCGGAAAATTCTGGTCCCAAAGCAACATTTCCCAGTAAAGCGACCAGCCTTCGGTCCAGAAAGGTGTACTAAACACTTTACGGTAGGGCTTGTACCTGCTTTGCATAAAATATTGCAGGTTATGCCCCGGAATAAGCTCGTGAAATACTACTGCCCTTGAAAAGTGCCTGTTGTTACCTCGTAAGGTCATCATTTTGGCCTTTTCGCTCATGTCTTCTGTCGGGTAGGCAATCAGCACAGATTCTCCACCAAGGAAAAACGGGGCAAACAATTGCTCTTTCGGGGTTAACATCCTCATTTGCCACCCCTCTTTAGCCAATGGCGGAATGGTAATCAGGTTATGTTTTTCTACAAAATTGATGGCTTCATTGGCCAGTTCGTAAACCAGTTCTGGTTGTTTGCCCAATTCCGGATAATCGGTTTTTACTTTTTCGAGCGCTTTTTTCCAATCGTTGCCAAAACCCATTTGTTGCGAGGCTTTGAGCATTTCGGCATCACACCAGGCAAACTCCCTCATGGCAATGGCTTCAATCTGTTCGGGCGTGTAAGCAATCATTTCATCTTTTAATTTGCTTAATAAGACTGGCCGGCCTATCGGATTACCGATAATACCGCTACCATCATCTGCCGCATTAGAAGGTCTGGCCATTTTACCCAGTACATCGGCATAAGCCTGCAAAGCACCTGTTACTTCCGGGTAAACTCCTTTTGTAGCTTTAGTAAATTGTGGGTCATAACCATCGTAAAATTTATAAGCTTCGGTAAATACTGCTAAATATTGATTTACGGTTTGCTGTGCCCAGGAAGCCTGCACTGGCGTAATTTCCAAATTTTTCTGTTCTACGGCCTTTGTGGTTTTCCTGATATCTTCGCGCAGCTGTTCAAATTGTTGTTGCATAGCTTTGCCATCCTGCTGTTGACCAACTCTACGCTTTGCCTCAAAATCAATCAATGTTTGGGCAAAAGGCAAGGCAAAAATGCTGGTTTTAAATTCGGCATAGTTCTGTTGCAAACTGGCCGAATCAGAACGGATATCGCGTTTGAGCAAAATATAATCTACCCTTTCATTTACCGTGAGTTTGTTGAAAGGTAGGGTACTTAACTGTTTCTGCCAACCCGCATAAAATTGTGTCATCCGTTTAAAATATTCTTCCGCACGCTTGAAGTTATATTTCCGGTTAAACATGTTTTTGTCTGACTGATATTGGTTAATCAGCGGACTTACCAGACTGGCCTCATTGGTTTGGGCCTGTAAGTTTAAGGTGATTGTTAGAATTAAAAACAGGAAGTATAGTTTGCGCATAGCAATAGATGGTTTGGGTTAGCTGTTGCTAATATAAAGAAACAGGAAGAATAGGCCATAAGGAAGCTATGTAACTTATTGAAGATACTCTGCTTGGGTTTCCTATAAAATGGTTACACGCAAGGCTTTTAAGCCGCTTAAACCTTGCAGATCTTCTAAATCAAGATCTTCGGTTTCAGCACCCAACACACTTGTTTCCTGCAGGTATTTTACAAAGGGAAGGTAATCGTCTATGTCTCTTTTATTGAAATAGATTAAGGCCAGTTTCTCAGGCTGGGTTAGCCGCTCTTCGGAGTTGCGGATAAGTACTTTGTCGATCCTTTTTTTAATCATCTGGTACCTGATATTGTAGGCACCTTCAACATCAAACTTTCTTTCATCGATCCTAAAACTGATATCGATCGGATGATTGTGGATAAAAATCAACTGGGTAGTAGCCAGTTTAACGGGCAGATCGGATTGGCGTTGCTGCACCATTTTGGCAATTGCTGCCATTGATGAAAGTTGCCACAAACGCAGGTTCTTCAGGTGAAAATGATTGAAAATCCGGTCTGGAGCAATAGACTGGCCAATGTAAATATCGTACTCCACACCATCGGTCCTGAATTTTTCGAAATAACAGGGAAAAGATTCCTGCAGCTTTTCGCGTTCAGCTTCGAAGTAATTATTTATATCGGTATTAATCAACTGCATGGACATTTCTAAAGCCTGCCGGTTTTTATACACCTTGCCCCCCTGCACAGCAATGTTTTCGAGATATTGATCGATAATCTTCTCCGTATTGGGATGCGATAGCGAAATGAGCTTTAAATAATCGGTGGTTTCTTCGTTGAGGAAAATATTCAGGCTGTTCTCATCGGTTGTATTCAACTCCTCGCCCTGCAAAGTATTATTCCATTTGTTGCAATTAAAAATAATTTCGACAAGTAAGGCATCGCTATACGTTTTACTGAGTTGTTGGAGTGTATCGCGGAGCAGGCTCAAGTGCAGATTAAGATCAGCTTTGCTGGCTAAATTTCTTTCGATTGTAGAGTTTCTGATATCTATTGCCCCATAAAATGGATAAACATCCGTAAAGCTGATATCATCAGTGCGCAGGGGCAAATTCTTTTTCTTATCGTGCAGGTAATGCCAGGCAGCTTCGTTAAATTTCCATTGTACTGCAGGTTGTATAGATGTATATTTCTCTTTGATAATGTTTTCGATCTCGAGGTTAAATTCATCAATATAAACCTGCAACAGCTGTGCAATAGGTGCCAACACCTGTTCCAATAGTGTAATTTTCTTTTCATCGAAAGTTTCACCAACCCAGGTATGCATGCCTAATACCCCAACTAAAACCTGATTATGGAATACTGGTAAAAGCGCCATCGATTTTACATTGAGTTCTCTAAACCGCTCTAACCAGGGGAACATCTCTCTGCTTTCGGCCCAGATATCGGGCGAATAAAAGGAATTGGGGTTCGCCGCATAGCCCTCGGCAATTTGCTGAAAAGCTTCGGGACTTAAGGTTTCTTCTCCCCATACCGAGAAAAGCAATCCGCTGCCTCCTTTTACATAACCATAAACCATTTTATTGTTAACCCTTACAAAGGGAAAAAGATCGAATTGGATATTGGCATTTTTCACCAGGACTTTAAGCGATTGAATTACTTCTGAATAAGCTACACCCTCGTTGCCCGGAGCACGGCTCAACCGCACAGCTTTAATATTTTCTACTGCCTGTCTTGCGGTAACATCGGTTATGGTTAGCACCGAAATGCCCCTGAGTTCGAAAAGTGATAGCGGTAGCGCTTGCTGCAACTTATCAAGCCCCGATTCTTCACTCAAATATTGTTGCAATTCCCTGTAACTGAGTTCGGGCAATGGTTGTTTAGCTTTTACCTCAATAAAACCCGTATTTACTCCAATGTGAAAATAGCCCGGCAAACCGGTATCTGAATTGATGCCCGAGTGGTATTTTTCCTTTAATGGCGCATGGAAAGCATATAGTTGGTTCAGAATAAAGGAATATATAAAATGCAGGCGATCCCGCTGGAGCTGTTCAGCTGTTCTTGAACCCGCGAAACTGTTCTGATCTTTTTCTTCATGCTCGAGCAGTTCATACATCAGCTCAGTACCATAAAAAGTAATGGGTTGCATGGGCGCACAAAGTCCCCAGGCCTGTTGATCTTCGGCTAAAGATACCGGCGAAAGACAGGCATACATATGCTCGAGCAATAACTCGTGCTGGTAAACCTCTTCGAGCGCAATAACCTGATTGTCGATTCCCTGCTTTTCAAATTCTTTTAATGCATTGCGATAAAGTGCAGACTTTACGGTTTGCTCTTCTTTAATTTTATAGTGTAGGTATTGTATAAAGGGGCCAAAAGAGATAGCTGAATCTACGTTAGGTAAATCTGCATAATTCAGGGCAAGATTAAATATACGCTTCTTCATCTCTTTAAACTTTAAATCATACGGGCAGCAATCCAAACGGTAACAGATTGCCCATTGCTAAGATAAAAAATTGAAGCGATATTCAGCTACCAGCCAATGGCCTTATCATCCCCCCGCGGATCTGCCCCACCCTGATAGTTACCCCATTGGGTCCTCAAAATAGCGTCCACCCTTCCAATCGATCCTCTTGGTACAATATTATAACCTTTAGCCTTTAATTTTTGGGTGGCCAGGCTATCAATTGCCTCTTTTTCTACATACACTTCGTCGGGTAACCACTGGTGGTGAAATTTTTTAGCCGCTACTGCTTGTTGCATCGACATACCGAAGTCAATTACATTAATAATGGTTTGGAATACCGAAGTAATAATGGTTGAACCTCCCGGGGTACCCACAACCATAAATAATTTTCCGTCTTTTTCAATAATGGTTGGTGTCATCGAGCTTAACATTCTTTTATTTGGTGCAATGGCGTTGGCTTCGCCACCAACCAAACCATACATATTTGGTGCACCGGGTTTAACCGAAAAATCGTCCATTTCGTTATTAAGCAGAAAACCTGCACCTTTTACTGCAACTAATGAGCCATACGAGCCATTTAAGGTTGTGGTAATCGAAACTGCATTGCCATCGCGGTCTACGATAGAAAAATGTGTGGTTTCTTCATGCTCCTTTCCTTTAATTTCGCCGGCCAGTACTGCACTACTTGGTGTTGCAGCAGCCCAGTTAAAATTTGCCATGCGGTTTTTATTATAGTCAGTATTTAATAACTGTTGTTGCGGAACCGCATAAAAATCGGGGTCGCCTAAATGTGTAGCCCGGTCTGCATATACCCGCCGTTCAGCCTCTACAATTACCTGCACAGTTGAATCGGCATTGTGTCCCCATTTTTTTAAAGGATAAGGCTCTACTGATTGGAGCAACTGAATTAAGGCAATGCCACCGCTACTCGTTGGCGGCATGGTAATAATTTTATAATCTTTATAATTGCCTGTAATGGGTTTACGCCAGGTGGCATGGTAATTTTTTAAATCTGCTTTGGTAATTAAGCCCTTACCGCGTTGCATTTCGGCTACAACCGAGTCGGCCACAGCACCTTCGTAAAAACCAGCCCTGCTTTTTTCCTGAATAAGTTTTAAAGTATTGGCCAGTTCTTTTTGTACCAATACATCATTTTCCTGCCAGGTATGCTCTAAATTTACAAGCGCTGTACCGTTAGGATTAAAATCCATCAACTTTCTGTGCAGACTATTCAGCTCGGTGGCCTGACGATTAGTAATTTTAAATCCGCTTTGCGCTAAATCTATTGCTGGTTGTAACACCTGTGCCCAGCTCAGCTTTCCGTATTTTTTATGCGCTTCGACCATGCCATCAACCGACCCGGGTACGCCTGCAGCCAGATGCCCATACAAACTCTTGTCTACTATCGGACTACCTGAAGCATCCAGATACATATCCCTGCTCGCTGCTGCCGCTGCTTTCTCTCTAAAATCTAAAGCATTTGTTTCGCCATTTGCTCCTCTGTACACCATAAAACCACCGCCACCTATATTACCAGCATTGGGGTAAACAACGGCAAGAGCAAACTGCACTGCAACCGCGGCATCAACTGCATTACCACCTTTTTTTAAAATATCGACCCCAACCTGCGAAGCTTTGGGATGGGCAGAAACCACCATACCGTTTTTATATTCGCCACTGTTGTTCTTACCTAATTGCCCGGTTACACAACCCGCCAACAAAACAACCACGCTGAGGTAGGTTAACGACCTTTTTAAATTATTGAGGGGCTTTGTAGTTCTCAGCATCTTTATATATCTTTTCAATTACTTCGTTATTTTTCTCTGTAATCACTTTTCTTTTTAAGCTTAATTTTGGCGTAAGTTCACCACCATCAATGCTCCACTCTTTAGGCAATAAAGCAAACCTTTTTACTTGCTCCCATTTACCAAAACCTGCATTTGCCGCTTCAATAACTTCGTTATATTTAGCTAAAACCTGCTCGTTTTTAATGAGCTCATCTATTACTGTAAAGCTAATGCCTTTTCGGCCTGCCCAGGTTTTTAAGGTTTCGAAGTTAGGCACAATAAGCGCCGAAGGAAATTTCCTGTTCTCACCCAAAACCATAATCTGTTCGATAAAGATCGACTCTTTGTATTTATTTTCGAGCATCTGTGGTGCCACATATTTACCACCTGCTGTTTTAAACATTTCTTTCTTACGATCCGTAATCTTTAAAAAGCGACCATCTACCAGTTCGCCAATATCGCCTGTATGGAACCAGCCTTCCTCATCTATCGCCTCGCTGGTTAAATCAGGGCGGTTGTAATAACCTTTCATTACCTGGTGCCCGCGGGTTAGTACTTCGCCATCTGCCGCAATTTTTACTTCTACACCTTTAATTACTTCGCCAACGGTGCCAAACATGGTGCCTCCAAAATGGTTTACGGTAATTACAGGCGAAGTTTCGGTTAAACCATAGCCTTCGAAAACCGGCATACCAGCTGCCCAGAAAATCCTGGCTAAACGCGGGTTTAACGCTGCCCCACCTGATACAATTACCACAATTTCTCCGCCCAGGGCTTCCTGCCATTTTTTAAAAACCAGTTTACGGGCAATACCCAGTTTTAAATTATACCAGGCACCTGCGTTAACCGAATATTTCTCGGCCAATGCAACCGACCAGAAGAAAATGCCTCTTTTAACACCTGTTAAAGCTTTGCCTTTCTCCATAATCTTATCGTACACTTTTTCGAGCAGACGGGGAACGGTAGAAAATGCATTAGGTTTTACATGCTGAATATCGGCAACAATGGTTTCCATACTTTCAGCATAATACACTGCAGTAGAGTTGAACAGGTACAAATAAATGATCATCCGTTCGAAAATATGCGACAAAGGCAAAAAGCTAAGCCCTTTTTTAACACCTTCGGGTATTACAACTGATGAGTTGACAAAGTTGGCCACCAGGTTATTGTGCGTTAGCATTACCCCTTTAGGGGTGCCTGTTGTACCTGAAGTATAAATCAAAGTTAAAACGTCTTCGGGTTCAACTTTTGCCCGATAATCGTCGAGGTTGATCTCTGTCGCCACTTTGCCATCAGCTATCAGTACATTCCAGTTTTCCGCTTCGGCAATTTCGTTGAAACTATAAATCTTAATGGCCGGATTTATGGCATCGGCACAGGGTTTTATTTTTTTATACAATTCTTCGTCGGCCACAAATACGATCGAAATCTCAGCATCCTTTAATATAAACTGAATATCGTGTTCGGCCAGTGTTGGGTATAATGGAATTTGGTAAGCCCCTATTTGGTTGGCAGCAAAATCGGCAATGTTCCATTCGGGCCGGTTGTGCGACATTACAGCCACTCTTCCGCCTTTATTAATACCTTGTTTAATTAATCCGCGACTTAAATTATCTACCGCAGTACAAAAATCGGCTGTACTATAATTTATCCATTTCCCCTTAATTTTTCCGCTGATGAATTCCTTCTTGGGATTTTCGAGGCTATATTTCAAAAGATCAAAAACCCGTTTAATTTCTGCCGCCATATGAATTGTTATTATTTGGTTAAGTTAAAAAATCAATCATAAAGATTGATCATTATGTGTCTCTTTAATTAAAATAATACATCCTGCTTAGCCAAAAGCTGTATTTATTCTGATCAAAAATTTAAAACTAAACTTAGCAATTACAAAATTACTATGCAAGCATTGTTTTTTAATCGTTCCTGATTTTGACCTTAAAAACAGAAACGGCATTAAAGTTGTTAAGCTGATAATTATTTTACAAAAACATATCAATTATGAAAAAGTTATTTACAATTTTAGGATGCATTGCATTATTCGCACTGAGTACAACAAACGTTAAAGCTCAAAACTATAAAACCGGCTTAGGTTTAGGTATCGATTTTGGTGATGGTGCTACTTTGGTAGGTCCATCTATCAGACACCATTTTAGTCCAAAAGCTGCTATTCAGGGTGATGTTCTATTTGGTGGTAACTCTACAATTATCCAGGGCTTTTTACAGTACAATTCTTCAATTCCAGGCGCAAGAGGTTTAGACTGGTATATTGGTGGAGGTCCTTCAATTCAATTGTATGATGGTGGTTCTAACTTTTTTCTGGTTCCGATGGTTGGTTTAGATTATAAATTTAGCGGTGCACCATTGGCTTTAGCTTTAGATTGGAGACCAAGAATTTATTTGGGCAGCAACGACAGTGATTTTAATGCCGGCCGATTTGGTTTAGGTTTTAGATATACTTTCTAAGCGAAACGTAGCGCGCAGGGTGCTAAGCATAAAAAAATCCCGTAAGATTAATTTCTTACGGGATTTTTTTATGCCCAATTGAGCGCTGCTAACTGAAAACTGTTAACTAAACTCCTGTCCATTTTTTCAATACAGCTTTTTGAGCGGCTGTTGCATTTTCGTTAACGGTTGCCTTTAAGCGTACATTTGGATTTTCTTTAAGGGTTAAAGAAAATTCTTTCTCCAGGCCATCCCTGATTACTTTAACGCTTAGCTGATCGCCTGCTTTTTTATTGGTAATAAGCGGCAAAATATCTAACGAAAATTTAGGATCTTTCAGTTTTACACTTTTCAATGCTTCACTCAACGACAATCCATCAATTTGCACAATAACATCGTTAACGTTTAAACCATTTATCCAGGCAGCCGAATTTCGGACAACCGAAGTTACTTCTAAACCAATATTACCCAACTGAACTGCAGCACCGGTAACGGGTTTCCCTGGAGTGGCATTTTCGGTCGCAACATCAACACCAGCATAGCCGAAATATTTTACATACTCTACATCATCAACACCGTTAACGTATTTTGCCCAGAAATTGGTAAAACTAATTCCCGATATTTTTTCAACCATGGCTTTAAATTCGGCATCGGTATAGCCGCGTTTTAAAGTTTTGCACTGCAAGTACATGGCTTTCATTACATCATCCAAACTTTTAGCGCCTTTTGTAGCATTAATAATTTCGAGATCCATCAAAATACCAATTACCTCACCTTTATTGTAGTAAGAAATTGAATTGTTTTTTGAGTTCTCGTTCGGACGATAACCGATAATCCAGGCATCGTAACTAGAAGAAGCGGCTGATTGGTATTTGGCACCAGGTGTATTTAAAACTGTACCTACACCTCCTGCTAAATCTTTCAAAAATTCGTTTACATCAGTAAAACCTGCACGGTGCAAATATTTATTCTCATAATAAGAGGTAAAACCTTCGGCCACCCAAAGGTTAGTGGTGTAATTCTCGTTATCGTAATCGAAAGGGCCTAAAGCAACAGGACGCAAACGTTTCACATTCCAAAGGTGGTGATATTCGTGCGCAACCAAACCTAAAAAGCCTTTATAACCTTCGACAGTATTGTAAGCATTTCTGGTAGCGCCTAAAGTAGTAGAGTTTAAATGCTCTAAACCACCGCCACCTTTTAAAAAGTTATGTACAATAAAAAGATAGTATTTATTAGGGTTTTCGCCATAAACTGCAGTTTCTTTCTCTACAATTTTAGCCATATCTACTTTAAGTTTTTCTTTATCGTAGTTACCACCACCATACATGGCCACTTCATGGCGAACACCCGCAGCAGTAAACTCAAAAGTATCCTGGTTACCTACTTCAATCGGGCTATCATATAAAATATCAAAATCAGTAGCTTTATAAGTAAACTGTTCGCCTGTAACCGGGGTTAAGCCTGTTGAAACTTTAGACCAGGTATTAAAAGGAATAATTTTAACCGTACTTGGCGATTTAATCATGCCATCAGGGTGCATAAAAATTGCAGTAGGCGATAAAAATGCATGCGACTCATCGATAAATGCAGTACGAACAGAAATTTCGAATGCATAAACGCGGTAATTAATCTGAATATCTTTGGCATTTGCCGAAAAGATTCTCCAAATATTTTTTCTTACTTTTTCTACTTTAACCGCTTTACCGGCTGCAGAAGCTTTAAACTCTTCTACACTTTTTTCAAATTCGCGTACCAGGTAAGAACCAGGGGTCCATACCGGCATTTTTACATCTACATAATCTTTTGCCAGTCCAGAAATATTCATCTGCACCTCTGCATAATGTGCTTGTGGTTCTTTAAAAGAAACCTCAAAGCCTATTTTTACCTGCGCCTTCGCTGCCATAATACACGTTAGTAGTAAAACTAAACTTAAAATTGATTTTTTATTAAACATATTCACTGTGTTTTGCTGCAAATTTAGATTTATTGATGGGTTTTCAGTATGAAATAGCTAAATGTGGTGTAAAATTTTCATTGTATCACAGTTGATAGTTAATGGTCTTTTGGTCAGCCAAACTATAAACGTCAACCATAATTCTTGCCTTTAACTAAGTTGTAGCATATAAATGCCAATTACATCTTGTTCACGAATAGTTAACTCCCAGCTGAAAACTGCAAACTCCAAGCTGTAGCGCTGTAACATCCTTAATACAACAAATTTAGGACTAAACTATTTGGATATTTTTGCCCTCTAATGCTAGGGTATTAATGCTATTTTAATGTCCGGAACAAGCACGACACAAATTTAAACATGAAGAAAAGGTATATTTTTTATGCTGTTTTAGCTCTGGGCCTGGCCTATCTGGTATATTACAGAATTAACGCAAACAAAAAACTAGAGGGAAAAGGCGGAGCTTCTGCCGGTGCAGGAAAAGGTAAAGCAGGCGATAAAGACGGAAAATCGGCGCCGCTTGTGGTAGATGGTATTGTGGTAAAACCGGTATCGTTTAACAACGACCTGGAAGTAACCGGCGCCATTGAAGCCAATGAATCGGTAGTATTAAAAAGTGAAGTATCGGGGTTGGTTACCGGAATTTATTTCCAGGAAGGCACCACTGTAGCTAAAGGAAGTGTGCTGGTAAAAGTAAACGATAGAGATATACAGGCGCAATTGCAGGATGCGCTAACCAAGCAAAAACTTTCTGCCACCAACGAAAATCGGGCAAAACAACTGCTGGCCAAGGGGCAATCAGTCAGGAAGAATACGACACGGCCCTGGCAGATTTAAAATCTTTACAGGCACAAGCGCAATTAATCAGGGCGCAATTAGCAAAAACTACTATCCGGGCGCCTTTTACAGGCCGGGTGGGTTTACGCAGCATCTCTGCCGGAACCTATTTAACACCTGCCACCGTAATTGCCAATCTGGTGAGCACCAATCCGGTTAAGGTTACCTTCTCCGTACCAGAGAAATACGCCGGTCAGGTTAAAATAAATTCTGAAATTATTTTTACTACCGATGGTTCTGCCAAACAGAACAAAGGAAAAGTATATGCCATAGAGCCGGGTATTAATGCAGCAACACGCACTTTACAAATCAGGGCTTTGGCGCCAAATGCCGATAATGCACTATTGCCGGGCTCATTTGCCAAAATTAAACTGGCCTTAAACACCCTTCAAAATGCGATCCTGATCCCTAACGAAGCTGTTATTCCGGTTTTAAAAGGCAAAATTGTTTATATACAGAAAGATGGCAAAGCAAAGGAAGTTAATGTAGAGGCCGGTACCCGTACCGATGAAAACATTGTAATTACTTCGGGATTAAAAGCAGGCGACACAGTTTTAACCACAGGCTCGATGGCTTTGAAGAAAGATGCGCCGGTTAAAGTTCATTTGGTTAAAGAATAATTATGAGCATCTCCACCACGAGTATAAAAAGGCCTGTTCTGGCCATTGTGATGAACTTGCTGATTGTCCTTTTCGGGATAATTGGCTATACCTTTCTGGGGGTGCGCGAGTACCCTTCTATCGATCCGACGGTGGTTTCGGTAAGAACCTCCTACCCTGGTGCCAACTCGGATATCATTGAATCGCAGATTACCGAACCGCTTGAAAAATCGATCAATTCGATCGATGGGATCAGGAATATTTCTTCGTCCAGTAACCAGGGAGCCAGTAACATCACCATTGAGTTTAATCTCGATAAAAACATTGAAGAGGCAGCCAATGATGTTCGTGATAAAGTTTCGCAGGCAGCCAGAAACTTGCCTAAAGATATTGACGGATTACCTGTTGTAAGCAAGGCCGATGCCAACTCTGACCCGATTTTATCGATGACGATCCAGAGTGATAAGCGCAATACACTCGAGTTAAGTGATTTTGCCGAAAATGTAATTGCAGATCGTATTCAAACCATTCCGGGAGTAAGTAGTGTTCAAATTCAGGGGCAGCGTAAATATGCCATGCGTATTTGGATGGATCCGAATAAACTGAGCGCTTATGGCTTAACCTCGCAGGATATTGTTACCGCTCTGGACAATGAGAACGTAGAGCTTCCATCGGGAAAAATTACCGGGGCCACTACCGAACTGACCGTAAAAACCCTTGGTAAATTGACCAACGAAAGCCAGTTTAACAACCTGATCCTCAAATCAGACAGCAACCAGGTAATTAAATTAAAAGATGTGGGTTATGCCGTTCTGGGGCCTGAAAACGAGGAGACTATTTTACGCGAATCGGGCAGACCGATGGTAGCCATCGCTATTATCCCTCAACCCGGAGCCAATTATCTCGATATCAGTAAAGAGTTTTACAAACGTTTCGATAAATTAAAGGCCGATATCCCACAGGATATTAAATTAAAAGTAGCCCTAGATAATACCCTTTTTATCAAACGTTCGGTTACCGAAGTTGCCGAAACCATCGGTTTATCGCTGGTACTGGTAATTTTAATTATTTACCTGTTTTTTAGAGACTGGGCCATCGCCTTCAGGCCGTTGATTGATATTCCGGTGTCGCTCATTTTCACGTTTTTTATCATGTATGCCTTTGGCTTTTCGATAAACGTATTGAGTTTACTGGCCATTGTACTGGCAACAGGTTTGGTGGTGGATGACGGTATCGTTGTTACCGAAAATATCTTCAAAAAGGTAGAAGAAGGCATGTCGCCATTTGAAGCTGCCATAAAAGGATCAAACGAAATCTTTTTTGCTGTAATATCAATCTCTATTACACTTGCCGCAGTGTTTTTACCGGTAATTTTCTTACAGGGATTTGTGGGTCGTTTGTTCAGGGAATTTGGGGTGGTAATCGGTGCTGCGGTATTGGTATCAGCTTTCGTTTCGCTTACCCTTACACCGATGCTAAATGCCTACCTGATGAAAAAAGGCGGGCATAAACCATCGCGTTTCTACAACTGGACTGAGCCTTATTTTGTAAAGTTAAACGATGCCTACGAATCGAACCTGAATAAATTTTTAGATAAAAGATGGCTTTCCGTACCGATTATCCTGGTATGTATGGGCCTTATTTTTCTTTTCTGGAAGATACTGCCAAAAGAAACTGCCCCGTATGATGACCGCAGTGCCATCAACATTAACGTATCTACGCCAGAAGGAGCTTCTTTTGCCTATACCGATAAGTTTATCATGAAACTGAACCAGTTGGTGATTGATTCTGTTCCAGAAAAGAATGTGAACATTACCATCAGCTCACCAAGTTTTGGTGGCTCGGGTGCTGTAAACTCAGGTTTTGTGAGGATGGGTTTAACGGATCCGGAAACCCGTGAACGTTCGCAAAAGGATATTGCAGATATGCTTACCCGGATAACCAAAAAATACACAGAAGGAAAAACAATTGTGAGCCAGCAGCCTACCATTTCAGTTGGTCGCCGGGGCGGCTTACCCATCAGTTACATTATTCAGGCACAAAATTTTGAAAAGCTACGTGAGAAAATTCCATTGTTTATGGATGCGGTAGCCAAAGACCCTACATTTACAGTTTCGGATGTGAACCTGAAATTTAACAAGCCGGAAATTAACCTGACCATCGACCGCGACAAAGCCAAAAATTTAGGTGTTTCTATTTCAGCCATTGCACAAACTTTAAATTTAGGACTCAGTGGGCAAAGGTTTTCTTACTTTTTTATGAACGGGAAACAGTATCAGGTAATTGGCCAGTTCGATCGCGGCGACAGAAAAGATCCTTTGGATTTGAGCTCGGTTTATGTACGTAATGATAAAGGCGAACTGGTTCAGCTCGATAATGTGGTTACCGCTAAAGAAGAAAGCAGCCCGCCACAATTGTACCGGAACAACCGTTTTATTGCGGCTACCGTTTCGGCAGGCTTAGCGCCGGGTAAAAGTATTGGCGAAGGTATAGATGCCATGGATGCCATATCTAAAAAAGTATTAGACGAAACCTTCTCAACCGACTTGAGTGGCGAATCGCGCGATTTTAAAGAAAGTTCATCTAACACATTCTTTGCCTTCGGCCTGGCCCTGTTGCTGGTTTATTTAATCCTTTCGGCACAGTTCGAAAGCTTTAAAGATCCGATTATTATCATTTTAACAGTACCTATGGCCGTTGCCGGAGCATTTTTATCGCTCTGGTTATGTGGCCAAAGCTGGAATATCTTCAGCCAGATTGGTACCATTATGCTTATTGGTTTGGTAACTAAAAACGGCATCTTAATTGTAGAGTTTGCCAACCAGCTTAAAGAAAAAGGCATGGCCATTCCCGAAGCCATCAGAGAAGCTGCAGTTTCACGTTTACGCCCTATTTTAATGACCAGTTTGGCCATTGCCATTGGCGCCTTGCCTATTGCACTTGCTTTGGGTGCGGCTGCAAAAAGCAGAATGAGTATGGGAACCGTAATTGTAGGTGGTACGTTATTCTCTTTGGTATTAACACTGTTTGTAATCCCAGCCATTTACTCTTATTGGGCCAAACCTTACAAACCGAATAAAGAATTAAAAGAAGCCCATCGTTTTGAACAGGAAGCTTTACATATAGAAGAATAAGATGAGCAAGAAATTAAGAATATTTATCCTGCTGATAAGCTTATCGCTTTCGGGTTTTGCACAGCAAAAGCTAAGCCTGCAAGAAGCCATTACCATTGCTTTACAGAATAACTACGATATTAAAATCAGCAAAAATCAGATCGACATTGCAAAAAACAATGCCAATATTGGTAATGCAGGTATGTTGCCTAATCTTTCGGGAAGTTATACCAATGGCGGGAGTATCCAAAATACGCGGCAAACGCCTGCAACCGGGCCAGATAGGGTAATTACGGGTGCCAAAAGTACCAATAACAGTTATGGTGCCGATTTAAACTGGACCATTTTTGATGGTTTTAGCATGTTCGCCAATTACGACCGCCTGAAGGAGCTGCAAAAACAAGGCGAGCTGAATGCCCGTTTAACCATTTTAACTACCGTAGCCGATGTAATTACTGCTTATTACGATGTGGTAAGGCAACAACAGCTGGTTATCGCTGCTGATAGTGCTATGGATGTTTCCGTTTTGCGCGCCAATATTGCCAAAACAAAATTACAACTCGGCCGCGGCTCAAAACTGGATGTATTAAGCGCACAGGTAGATTACAATACAGATACTTCAAGCTACCTGCAGGCAAAAAACACTTTGCAGGTGGCCAGGGTACGTTTAAATCAGTTAATGGTGAGGGATATTAGCACTTCATTTTCGGTAGAAAATAAAATTGATGTAGATAAAGGTATTTCGTTTAGTAAAATGGCCGAAATGGCCGAACAACAGAACCCAAATGTGCAAAACGCATTTATTAACCAGCGCATTGCTGCTCTAAATCTAAAATCAATCCGCGGGGCTAGGTACCCATCGGTAAGCTTAAATTCGGGTTACAGCAGGGCAAACAGTACCAGCCCAACAGGCTTTAACCAAAAATTTGCTGCAAACGGATTTACCTATGGCGTTACCGCAAGTATTAATTTGTTTAATGGCTTTTTACAGCGCCAGCAAGAGCGGAATGCAAAAATAGAGATAGATAACTCTGCCATTACCCTAAACAAAACGAAGCTGGATGTAAATTCGCAATTGCTTACCGCATACGAAAATTACAATACCTATCTGGATTTGATTAAGCTTGAGCAGCGAAATGTAGATATTGCCAAAGAAAATCTGGATATTACCTTAGCGAAATATCGCTTAGGCAGCATTGCCCCGTTAGAACTGAGAGAAGCGCAGCGTAATGCCATTGATGCACAAAACCGTTTCATTGAAATGCAGTATCAGGCCAAAATAGCCGAAACCACATTAAAAGCAATTAGCGGAAGTATTGATTTGATTAAATAAGCCGGGCGGGATTAATCTGAAACGCACAAATAAAAAATTGTTGTTTACGGTTAAAAAACATTAGGGACTGTTATTAAAGCTATTTTTGTAATTAAAAACACAATAATATCTGATTGTTGGTTAAAATACGTAAACTATTGATTAAAAACCTTTAATAAAGCACATGGTGGTTAAAATACTGCTAATAAGCGTTAAAATGAGGTAACGAAATTATTTCAAGTTTAAAATTCTGTAATTTATCTTTATATTTAATCCATGATACTTGTTGCAGATAGTGGCTCTTCAAAAACCGATTGGATGGGCTACCACAATGGCGAAACAGTTAAGTTTAGCACGCCGGGAATAAATCCTTATTTTTTAAGTGAGCAGGAAATTTCCAAGTTAATTTCTAAAAACGAATCCTTAATCCAATATGCAGATGAGGTTAAAGAGATTTATTTTTTTGGGGCGGGTTGCTCCTCTCCTGATAAGCACGAAGTGGTTTCGAACGGGCTATCAACCATTTTCACCAAAGCTTTTATTTCTGTAGATCATGATCTTTTAGGTTCAGTGTATGCTACCTGCGGAAATGCCGAAGGCTTAAATTGTATTTTAGGTACAGGGTCTAACATTTGTTATTTCGACGGTAAGAAAATACACGATGGCCACCACGGCTTGGGTTATGTTCTAGGCGATGAGGGTTCGGGTACCTTCTTTGGAAAAAAAGTATTGTTAAGTTACTTATACAATAAAATGCCTTCAAACTTAGCAGCAGAGTTTAAAAAAACCTTCCCTGCAGAAAAAGAGCAGATTATTACCAACGTGTACCAAAAACCATTTCCAAATATATATTTAGCAGGTTTTAGCCGTTTTATGGCTAACCACAAAGACCACCCTTTTATTCAGGAAATATTAAGAAAAGGCTTTCAGGAATTTGTAGATACCAACGTTAAAGATTATCCCAAACATAAAAATGTACCCTGCCATTTTGTAGGTTCTATTGCCTACTATTATCAGGACGCACTCATTTCGGTATTGGTAGAAAACGGCATTGAGCCCGGCAAAATTTTACAAAAACCAATTGATGAGCTGTTTAATTTTATTTTGCACAAAGAGGGCATCATTCAGCAAGCCAGTTAAATCAAAATCTACTTTAAAGCTATAATAAATTGTTAAAATATGCTTAAGATTGTAAACATAAGCCCACAAACTTTTGTTATACTTTTAACAGCATATAATTGCGAATACATATGAAGAGAATACTGGTAGTAGATGATGATATTGAGGTTTTAGAAACCATACAATTGATACTGGAAATTGGCGGCTTTAAAGTTTCTGCACTAAATGACGGGGAAGAAATTTTCAACCGGATAGCGCAGTTTAACCCTGATTTGATTTTACTGGATATTTCGCTTGGACATATAGATGGGCGTATTTTGTGCGAGCAGTTAAAGTCTATTGAAAGCACTTCAAAGATTCCGATTTTACTGATTTCGGGCTTATACGATCCCAAAGATTTTACCACGCTAAACTATGGTCAGGATGATTTTTTATCTAAACCTTTCCAGATGGATGTGTTGTTGAAGAAAATTTCAAAAATCCTTTCGCTTGAAGAAGATCAACCTAGTTTTCTTTTGAATTAAGCGTAACATACACGATTTTAAAGCCAAAGAACCCAGCGTTTTTTGGCTTTCTTTTTAGCGCCATTCCCTCTCCCTCTTCCATCTGTCATTTTGGCAAATAAAACCCTTTGGAACAACCCTTGTTATGCAGGATATAGATTAAACAATTTATTCACATATGAGCATACAGGAAAAAGGAAATATCTCGATACATACTGAGAACATCTTCCCGATAATTAAGAAGTTTTTATACTCTGATAACGAAATTTTTCTTCGTGAGTTGGTTTCTAACGCGGTAGATGCAGTTCAAAAAATTAAAAGATTAGGCTCTTTGGGCCAGTTTAACGGCGAAGTTGGCCAGCCATTGGTACAGGTTGCTGTTGATAAAGAAGCAAAAACCATTACCATCAGCGATAATGGTTTGGGTATGACTGCCGAAGAAATCAAAAAATACATTAACCAGGTAGCATTTTCAGGTGCAAGCGAGTTTGTAGAAAAATTCAAAGACGCCAAAGATGCCAACGAAATCATCGGTAAATTCGGTTTAGGTTTCTATTCAGCATTTATGGTGGCAGATTTGGTTGAAATCCAAACTTTATCATACCAGGATGACGCTGAGCCTGCACGTTGGGTTTGTGATGGCAGTACCGAATTCGAAATTACCGAAGGTACCAAAACCAATCGCGGTACAGATATTATCCTGCATGTAAACAAAGATTCGGAAGAGTTTTTAGAAGAATCAAAACTTCAGGAAATTCTTGATAAATACGCTAAATTTTTGCCTGTTCCAATTAAGTTTGGTACCAAAACAGAATCTGTTGAAGATGGTGTTGATGAAGAAGGTAAAGCAAAATACAGCGATGTAACCGTTGATAACATCGTCAATACCACCAACCCTATATGGACAAAAGCGCCTGCAGATTTGTCAGACGAAGATTACCTGAATTTTTACCGCGAATTATATCCATTTTCGGAAGAGCCTTTATTCTGGATCCACTTAAATGTAGATTATCCGTTTAACTTAACCGGTGTGTTGTATTTCCCTAAGTTGAAAAACGACTTTGAAATGCAACGCAACAAAATCAAATTATACTCGCGCCAGGTGTTTATTACCGACGAGGTAAAAGATATCGTACCTGAATTTTTGATGTTATTGCATGGTGTAATCGATTCGCCGGATATTCCGTTAAACGTATCACGTAGTTTCTTACAGGCCGATAGCAACGTTAAAAAGATCAATAACTACATTACCAAAAAGGTAGCCGATAAACTTGCTGAATTATTTGCAAAAGACCGTAAAGCTTACGAAGATAAGTGGAAAGACATTGGTCTTTTTGTTAAATACGGAATGATTAGCGAAGAGAAATTTTATGATAAGGCTAAAGATTTTGCATTGGTTGGCAACACCAAAAACGAGCTTTATACCTTACCAGAATACAAAGAGAAAGTATCGCCTTTACAAACCGATAAAAATGGTAGCGTGGTTTATTTATACACCAACGATGCTGCTAAACAGGATGCCTTTATACAATCGGCCAATAAAAAAGAGTACGATGTACTGGTACTGGATTCGCCAATTGATAACCATTTCATCAATCAGTTAGAGCAGAAGCTTGAAAAAACATCAATCAAACGTGTTGATTCGAGCGTTGCTGATAAGCTGATTGAAAAAGATGAGCAAAACGAGCACGTTTTAACCGAAGATCAGGTTAAGGAAGTAACCGGCATTTTCGAAAAAGCCATTACCAAACCTGGTATGCATGTAGAAATTGTGGCTTTACACCCTGAAGAGTTACCTGTTACCATTACAATGGATGAGTTTATGCGCCGTATGAAAGATATGGCTGCTATGGGTGGCGGAATGGGCTTTTATGGCCAGATGCCAGACAATTACAAAGTTGCCATTAACGGTAACCATAAGTTAATTGGTAAAATCCTTAAATCGGAAGAGGCTGAGCAAAGTACCTTAGCTAAGCAAGCAGTAGATTTAGCCTTGCTGGCACAAGGCATGTTAACCGGAGCTGAGTTAACTGCTTTCGTTAGCAGAAGCGTAGAGCTAATTTAAGCAATCTTAAAGCTAATATATTTAAAGGGGAGACCATTTGTGGTACTCCCCTTTTTTGTGGTTTAATAAAAAATCAAGGCATAAAAAAAGTCCCGATTTACATCAGGACCTTAGGTAAGAATTTTCGGGAACTCTTAGATTAAAATTAATATTTTATTAGCTGGCTAATACGCCTTGTTTCTGATCTACATTAAAGTAATCTTTATGCTCTTCGATCATTTTAGCAATAGTTGCAGCTTTAGTATCAGTGATTTTAAATTCAAACGCAGGCTCCTGGTTTTTCTTTGATCTAACCATTTTCTCTGTGTAAAAACGGTACACTAAACCATTGGTTAATAAACCATATTTAGCTTTTGTTTTACGGAAATACTTAGATAAGCGCGAATCGTGGATATCTAAATTATCGTTATGGTGTTTACACTCAACCAGAATAGTTGGCTCGCCATCTTTCATAATGGTGTAATCTACCTTTTTACTTTTCTTAACCCCAAAATCTAAAACTGCTTCAGACTGAACCTCAGAAGGATCGAAGCCTAAAATTTGAATAAAAGGCATTACTAAGGCATTCCGCGTTAAATCTTCAGATTGAACTTGTGGAAGCATTTTCTTAATTCTTACGGCAAATTGCCCGATTTCGTCTTTTAATTCCATGGTAATATCTTTGTTGGTAGTTAATTTTTTAAGTTATATTGATTGAATACCGAGTTAGCCGTGATGATGATCTGATCTAAACTTTGTTTATCGAAAAAATTCCTGTTCAACATATCAACCATATAAGTCAGTTTAGTAATATCACCGGCGCGCATGGTAAATTGAAAACTTTTCATCCCATCTTTAATCGCCTGCTGAACGTAATTACGCACAACCAAAAAAGATTTTCTAAAAGCGTATTCGCTATCCAGCTTACCTTCTACCAAATTTTTCATATCGAGATTGCTGTACTCATTCTGCATTCTCTGATAAATATCTGCGTTCACCCCCTGTTTTTTGAGGATCCCGTTGTAGTAGATCTTATTAAGTAAGTACTCGTATTCGTTGTGTTTCATTTTAGAGGAAGATAGATGTAGGGGAATATTTTTCTTATTTTTCGGTATTATTTACTTTTCTTGTTTTTTCTATTGTTAATTTTTAACCCAGTATTGTATGGCCTGTTTTTAATTTACTTATCTACAGGCTACACAAGATTGGGCAGGCAGATGTTTTTCATCGGGAGCTTTTTAACACTTCCAATTATTTGTTTTTGGCAAACAGTTTAAAGATTAGAAAAAGAAGTTAGGCTGGTAAGTTTTTTACATCAACCCCGGAGAATTTTACACGAAACCCCCGGTTTTTTCAGATAAAACTGGGGAGAAGTTTTTTTTAGCCCTATTATTAAATCAATGCATTTTTATTTAACTTGCAATCAAATCATAAAAACAAACATATTTAATAATCATGAATCTAAAATGCGTTGTTATTGACGACGAGCAACATGCAATTGAGGTACTAACGGATCACATTGCCGAAATGCCTGGTTTAACGGTTTTTAAGACTTTTACCAGCCCTGTACAGGCACTTACAGAAATTAGTGTTGACGATGAGATTGATTTATTGTTTATGGACATTGACATGCCAGGCATAAACGGTCTGGAGTTGGCTAAAAACATCAGAGAGAAAGCGAAATACCTGATATTTACTACCGCACATCCAGACTACGCCCTACAAGCATTTGATGTACAATCGGATCAATACTTACTTAAACCAATTTCCTTTGCAAAATTTGCATTAGGCATTGACCGGATTTTAAAGAAAGAGGCCAACGCTGCAAAAGCTACTCCGAAAGAAGCTGATCAGGTTGCTGCCCTTTACATTAAAGGCGATCATAAGTATGCTTTTTCGAACATTGCCATTGATGAGATACTTTACATCAAGGCTTTGCAAAATTACATCCAGATAATTACCAAATCTGAAACCCATACAACCTACCTTACATTAAAGGAGATCGAAAAAGCGCTTGAAACTCATGCGTTTATCAGGGTAAACAAATCAAATATTGTTGCCAAAACTGCCATAAAAAAGGTTGATGGCAATATTATACGTTTGGTAAACAATGAAATGATACAAATTGGCGAAGGTTATAAAGATGCTTTCTTTGCCTATGTTCAAAGTAGTTTACTAAAATCGACTAGAAACCAGTAGTAGTAAGCACAATGATGCTCCAGGTACCATTAGTGGCAATTGTTTGACTTTGATCGGTAATTGGATTGGTTTCAAAGTTATTTTGGTCTTTGATACTTTTATAAACGAATACTGTTTTTTTAGTCAATTTGGCTGTTTGTTGCATTTTCATGATTGAATATACTTTAAATGTTAGAATTATATGAAGAACGGCTATTAAAAAAAAATCGCCCGTTCGTGAATTATTAAAAGTTATTAAAAGCGAACTGTTAACTAGATAGCAAAAATCCAGGTACCGTTTGTTGCAATAGTCTGGCTTTGATCGGTAATTGGGTTAGTACTGAAGTTGTTTTGATCTTTAATGTTTTTATAAACAAATACAGTTTTTTTTGCAAGTTTAGTTGTGTGTTGCGCTTTCATGGTATATTATTTTAGATGTGATTTTTTATTGTTGTTATTAATTTCTGTAAAGGTGCGGCAGAAAAACAACTACCACTATTTTTTTACACAAACCCCCATTTTTGGGAGATAAAAACCGCATTTCAATAGATTAAAAGCAAAAAAATGAATCTTTTAAATTTAAAAACCTTCTACGAAAAGTATAAGTCTCATCTAATTGTGTGGGGTATTTACATCATTTACGAAGTATTTATTCTAGGCTTACTGAGCAAAAGATTTCAACCGCCCGCCATTTATGTGGTAATCTATTTAACCAATATTTCTGTTTTTTATACCTACTCCTTTTTTCTGAATAAGGTACTCGACGGAAGTAAGGGCACCTTAAAAATTTTAAAGATTTTCCTGCTAATTGCACTTGCCATTTGTACATATATTATTACTACCCATTTACTGGGGCTCCTGCTTGTACAACTCCACCTGTTTAAGGTTGAGGTGCCGCTTGCGCTCAGTATGAATTTTGTTTTAAACTGTATTTACCGCTCGTTATTATTTATTGGTTTTGCTACCGGTTACGTTTATATTAATAAATCATTAGAAGAGCGAAAGAAGGTAGAGGCGCTGGAAAGGCAGAACCTGGTTACTCAAATTGAAAAACAGGCGTTGGAAAATGATTTAGTACAATCGCAGAATAATTACCTGCGCAGTCAGATTAACCCTCACTTCCTGTTTAATACCTTAAATTTTATTTATAATGATGCCCGAAAAAAGGCTCCTATGGCTGCTGATGCCATTATGAACCTTGCCGAAATGATGCGCTATGCCCTTAAACGGCCTGAAGCATCAGAGGTAGTTCCTTTAAGTGAAGAAATTGAGCAAATTGAGCACCTGATTAATCTTCACAAGCTCCGTACCGCCAATACCATTAACCTCGAACTTGAGGTAACCGGAGATTTATTCGGACTCAGATTTCCACCTCTTATCCTGTTAACTTTAGTAGAGAACATTTTTAAACATGGGAATGTTTCGCATTCTACCCAACCGGCACAGATAAAGATTGTTTACCAGAACAATAACCTGAATATCACCACCATCAACATGATTAACGATAATAAGGGCAAGCAAACAGAAAGTCACCATGTGGGAATTGAAAATATTGCGAAACGCCTGAACAATTTTTATGGTGAGGATTATATGTTCAGGTATTATAAAGACCCGTTAAACCGGTATATTACAGAAATAGATGTAAATATTGTAAATCCAATGGCCAGGTTAAACCGTTAACGGGCCATTGCATTTTGACGCTGAATTTCCTTTACCAGGAAATAATACATCACCATTTCATGCGTACGCTGATCTTTATTAAACAGCCTGTTTACATGCATGTGCATTAAATCGCTAAATAGTTTTGCCTGCTGTGTTGACTGGGTATGTTTTAGCATACCAATCAATGAAGCAGATAAAGCATTAAAGTTCTGCTGCTGATCTTCGTTTAATCCGCCAAAAGGAGCTTTTCTGAATTCCTGGTACTGACTGTTCAGCTGTTTAAAATCAGTTGCATCTAAATGATGTTCGCGGTTAAATGCATCAGAAATTCCGCTAATCATTTTAAACAGGGTTGGGCGGTCGGTTATTTTCGAAACAACCAGCGTTGATACCAAAGCTGCACAAAGTTTATACTTATCAAAATGATTGGGCTGGGTTTCAAAAAGCGAAAGTACAAATGCGCTGTCGACGGCAAAATGTTTTTCTACATTTTCAATATTATCACTTCCGTAACGCTCAAGCTCCCGTTTATAGGTTTTAATCTGCACATCCGAAACCAGGCCACTGTTTAAAAGTATAGCCAGGTCTTCCATCAGGTCGGCAATTAGTGCCTGCGCCCTAAGTTCGTTTTGCAACCGCAACCTAAACCTGATGTGGTTTCCATTTTCATTGTACCTTATAAAAAACCAGGTTTTGATATCAGCTTCATGACTGGCAATGAAAGGTGCAATAACTTCGGCTAAAACCTGATCTGACCGCTGTTGGTGCGAATATATTTCGAAATACAGCCACTCCTTACCCGGCGGAAAAAAACGGGTTACTGCTGCAGATCCTGCATGGGCTGTAATTCCAGTATAAAGTTGTTGGTTATGAGTAAGACTTAAGATAAACTGCGAAAGATAAGGCTTCGATTTTTCATCAACAACAGCACTTTCCTCAGGAAAGGTAACTTCTTCCAAATAAATGCTGCTTTGTTTTTGCATGTACTGGAGAAAGGCATTCAGATCTTCATCGCTATCGAGTGCAAAACACAGCTTCTGATCGGCTACTCCTGCTTTAAAATATGGGCTTAGTCCTAATTTGGTCAGGTATTCGCGGCAACGATCAACCGGCAGATACTTTTTATCAGCGCCTAAAAGATTTTCCTTTTTGATTTTCCACTTGTTATTGCTCAAAACGATATTCTGGTACTGCAAGCGCGGATAATAATCCAGATCGGGGAATATGCTATCGAGCGGAATGGAAAGATTGCTCTGCAAACCCTGGTGTTGCAAATCGCAAAGTAGTCTGAATACCGAAAGATCGGAACGGGAATAATTATAGGCTGAGGCCAGGCGCGGTATTAACCGCTTATTTAACCGTTTAGAGCGGAGTATAACTTCTGTACCCCGTACCGATAGCTGTATATCATTCAAAACTAAAGGAGCAGCCGATGTGTCGAAATTTAAGATAGACAACTGGTGGTTATAAATCAGTTTTCTCCTGTTTACGTTATCCACAGTAGTCTCGACCATATAGGCTACATCGAAAAACAAAACGTCAGGGTTAGCTTCCTGTTCGATACGGGCAATACTTTTGGTATAACGTTCAACCGCTTCATCAGCCATCGTAAAACGGCCGGTTAAAGCATTTGATGTAGCTCCGCCTATCTGCTCGGCAAAAATAAGATCGTCTTGAACTGACATGATCATACTCAGCGAATTGGGCAGAGGCAAGATTTTTTCATTCGGCGTAAAAGAAAGCTTGTTCAAAAAAATGGTTTTTCCTTTTTCGAAACCTTGCGAAGAGAGGTTTGCACGCAACTGGTTTTTAACCTGCTCGCTTTCTGTTGTTTTTTTTGAGGGCTTGTTATTTAGCCTGGCTATAAAATCGTCGTTTTGCCCTGCCTGTTCCAGTTCATCATAGCCCACGCCCGTTTCGGGATCTAAGGCCACCAATAGCGAAATTTCCTGATCTTCGAATTTCCTTTTAAAACGTGTGGTAAATTGCCCAAGCGCACCTTGATCTTTGGCAGGCAAAATATCCTGCATTAATTTAGCTAATGCCGGAATTGCCTGAAGCAATCGCTCTTCAATATTTCCAGACTGAACGGCTCTTTGGGCAAGGAGATATTTAGGTAGGCCGGTAGTATCGTTAAAGCCAATACGCTCAAAATAATCAGCGCCTATAATGTTAGGGTCGTAATTAGTAAAAATGAGTTGCAGGTCGTGCATATCCTGCAGTAAGCCAAATAAACCTTCAAGTTCAGTATGCTCCAGTTGTAGTGCCTTAACCAGATCATTAACGCTGATAGGTGCTAAACAGCTATCTAAAATCTGCTTTACTGTATTATCGTAATCGAGTTCTGCCAGCTCAAACACTCCATCGGCACAAGCTATGTAGCGAATGCTGTTTGGTGTTAAGTAATAGCTGCTGTTGCTAAAAAGCATGCAGTTTTTAGGTAATATTTCGGCCAGCTGAAACCCGATATTGTTTTTTTGCGGCCAGTCAACCAGTTCGCGTACCTGCAATGCTTCCTGCACAACAATAGGTTCAGCAACGGGCTTTATGCCATTATCCAATAAACTAAAGCTGGCAAAGGTACCGTAAGGGGTTGCACGGAATTTAGACCTGTTAAAATACTTCCAGATGGTAAAATGGATTTTAGGTGGAAGACCGGCTAATTCGCTAGCCTTTACCTCTTTTATCGTTTCGTAAAAGGCTGCCGAAGAAATCGAAATGGCTTCTTTTAACTCCTCCCAACAATCAGTAAGTTCTGTTTGATATGAAAACTTAGGTGTTCTAAAAATTATTGTTGGTTGGATATGAAGTTTCATTGTGTTTAAATGGTAGGCGGAAAATTACAAAGATTAATTTAAAAAGGGCGATAAAAACAAAAAAGCCATCTCCTAAAAAGAAGATGGCTCACCGGGATGCTAATTTTATATTATTTTTTGGTTACTTTAAATTCTGTTCTTCTGTTTTTGGCCCTGCCTTCAGGATTATCCTTTTTCTTGCGTTTAACCACAATCTCGTTTGGAGCTATCGGCATCGACTCGCCATAACCTTTAGAAGTCATCCTCGAAGCAGCAATACCTTTACTCTCCAGATAATCAACACATGATTTAGCTCTTCTGTTTGATAGATCGAGATTATATTCGTCGGTTCCAATATTATCAGTATGAGAACCTAATTCAATTTCCATTTCCGGGTTATCTTCCATAATCGGGATTAAGAAATCCAATACCTTTTTAGAAGGCTCGGTTAACTCAGCGCTGTTAAATTCGTAATACACATTATCCAAAGCCATCGGGATACCCAGTTTAAAAGGACTAAGGCAATAATCTTTATAAATCAAGGTATCTGCTTTGGCAAGTTCTTCGTATGGGTAATTGCGGGTAATGGCAAAATAGTTGTCTTTAGCAAAAAGCAATTTAATTGGTCTTTTCGAATCTACTTTAAACCTGTAAACACCATCTGCGCCGGTAGTAAACTTTTGCGGTCCCTCTGCATTGGTGAGGGTTACAGCAGCATCGGCTAAAGGTGCTTTGGTTTTACAATCGGTTAAAATACCTGAAATAGAGAGGTACTCTTTTTTCACCTCAAAAAGTTCTAAACAGCATGATGATTCGCGATCAGAACTGATATAACCTCTTGTTCCTCTGTCATCAGTTGCAGTAAAATAAAGATCATCTTTTGATGAGTTGAAAGGATAGCCCAGGTTTTTTGGAGTAGACCAGGTAACCAGATCGCCTTCCGACTCGAAAAAGTCAAGACCTCCGAAACCGGTTCTGCCATCTGTACTGAACAATAATTTTTTGGTTAAAGTATTATAGTAAGGCGCACGCTCATCATCTTCAGTATTAATGTTCGGACCAAAGTTTACGGCCTGACCTAAAGATCCGTCTTCGCGGATAGCGCAGTACCATAAATCGAATTTCCCGTAACCACCGCTCCTATCTGATGAGAAAAGCAGGAATTTACCGTCGCTGGTTACAAAAGGTTGCGAAGAATTAAAATCTTTACTGTTTACCTGCAAACCAACTGGTTGTGGGTCTGACCACTTATCGCCTGTTTTCTTAGCACTGTAAATACCATATTTTTCTTTGTCCTTCCAGGCTGTAAAATAAGCCACACTGCCATTGGGCGAAAAAGCCGGTGCAGCTATTTCAATATTCTTTGGGAAATTGATATCTACCATTTTAACAGCAATATCGCTGGCACTTAATTCACCTTTAGCGGTATAAATGTTATTGATGAAAGGGTTGCTTTTAGTGGAAACCTGCACATCGCCTGCATCGGTTTTAACCAAATCGCGTTTCCCGGCTACTGCAACAGGGCGTGAAGAAGTAAAATAAAATTCGTTATTCAGTTTAACCGGGGCATAGTTAGAGCCTAAACCGTTTACGTTAGCAGGAAGTTTTTTTACCTGCACCATGCGTGGAAAACGCATTTCCTCGATGGCGAATTTACAGGATTCGATTTCTTTTTGTGCCTCTTTAGCCAGCGGATCATTTCCGTTTCTTTGGATATATTGCTGAAAAGCGTCGATAGCCAGATTGAACTTTTTATTTGCGCGTAAGCTTTCTGCATAATAAAAAAGAGCTTTACGGTAGCGGGTATTGCTAAAAGTTATGGCAACTGCATAGTATTTTTCGGCTTCGTTAAATTCACGGTATAAACGGCTCGATTCTGCCAGGTTATAAACCGATCCTTCATAATCTTCTATCGCTTTATTATCAGAAGCTGTTTTTCTTTCTTTACCATAGGGTAAAATAGCATAAGTGCTATCTCCGGTAATTTTTAATGCTCGTTTATAAAAAGTAGATGCCGCATAGTAATCCTTATTTTCAAAATAAGTATCGGCAACCTTTTTATAATTTACTACAAACTGTGCGTTTGCATAACTGCCAAATGCCACTAGCAAAAAGAGTAATATTTTTTTCATCTTTCTAAATTTGGTTTCAATGGTGATGAAGCTATCATGATTCGAAAACCATGATGTTTTTTTCATCTGAAATAATTATAAACGTGGGCAAAAGAAGTTTGGACCAATGATTCCGTTGCGGCCGATTAAAGAAATAGACAATTCTAAACCACCATTGCTATTTGATGCACGGTTAAAGCTCGAGGTATTTACATCATAGCTCAATCCGAAAACCATGTTTTTTAGCTGTAAGCCAACAAAAGCAATTGCAGCATCTTTAGCCCTGTAATTACCCCCAAACAAAATATTTGCTGATGGGTTAACGTTTAGCTGTGCATAGGCACCTAGCGAAACCTCGTTTGTATTTCCCTGGTACATAACCAAAGCATTCGGTACAATATCTAACAATTGCGATGCACGGATTCTTGCACCACCATGAGCGGTAACGCGAACCGGCATTCTTGAATTACTGCCCGAAAAGCGATCCATTGGGCGCGTTAAGTGTGCAGCACTTGCCCCCAGGAAAACGTTTACACTTTTATTGGGGTTACCATCGAAAAACATTACACCAGCATTAACATCAGGCACCAATGAAGATTGTGATGATAAAGTTTCACCGCTCATCATGCCACCGTCGTAGCCCGAAATCGGGTTAAATTGGTTACCAAACCTGGCTTGCGAGAAGTCGAAACTGCGGTTGATAATCCCGGCTTGTAAACCAAAACTGATCATCTGCAAGCCTTCTGCGCCAAAGCGTAAGCGGTACGATCCTGAAACAAGGGCGGTTAGGTAGTTAAAATCCAGCTCCCCTGCTCTTTGATTTAATACTGTAGCGCCAAATGCGAAGTTCTTTTTAGGCGCCATATCGAATGAGGCACCACCAGTTAAGAAAGAGCTGTTTAGCGCACTCCATTGCTGTTTAAAGTTTACCGAACCACGGTAATCGCCATCAATTACCCCCGTTAAAGCTGGGTTCAGCCATAACGGGTAAGCATAATATTGAGAAAAATGTGGGTCGGTTTGCGCAAAGGATTTTGCTGTACACAGCAGTAATCCGAACATGGCAACATATATTTTTAAAGCCGATAGTATTTTCATGGTCTATGATTTTATCTGTTTATTATTAATCCTCTTCTTATCTAATCAGCGTTACTGTTCCTTTTTTCAGGGTACTTGTTCCATCGGCAAAGGTTACTTCAACCATGTAAACGTACACACCTGTTGGCTGGTTAACACCTTTAAAGGTTCCGTCCCATCCGTTAGCAACGTTATCTGATTGGAATATCAATTGACCCCATTGGGTGTAAATGCTCATTTTAGCACTTGCAATGGTATTGCCATAGATTAAGAATACATCGTTTTTACCATCGTTATTTGGTGTAAATGCATTCGGTATATACACCTGGTTTCCAAAAGGATTAGATGCTTTGCCCGTAACCGGAGTAGAGTTTGCACTGGTTTGGCAATCTAACTGGCCTTTTGCCCTTACAATAATGGTAACACTTTGATCAGGTTTTAAGCCTAGCGCGGTGTAACTTGTTCCAGTCGATCCGCTTGTTGGACTAATCCACGATAAGCCATTGTCTAATGAAACCTCATAACCTGTGGCATTGGCAACCGCAGCCCAGCCAAATGTTACACTGTTAGGTGTTGTGCTTTGTACCACTACCACAGGCTTATCAAGTACTGGAAGTACATTTACGGTAACCGCTGTTCTGGTTGGACTTGCACAACCACCTACTGCAATACTTTCTACATAGTAAATAGTAGTAGCGTTTAATGCAGGGGTGGTAAACGTAATACCTTCTGCTAACATTGCACCTCCAGAGCTTGAAGCATACCATCTGTAAACTAAGCCTGTTACCGGATTATTTACGGTTAGTATGGTTGAGCTACCTGCGCAAAGTGTACCGTTTGCTGCTGTTACCGATGCAGGCGCAACCGGTACTGGCAAGGCGGTAACATTTACCTGAGTTCTTGAGGTTGATGTACATGAGCCGTTAGCACCTTCAACATAATAAGTTGCATTGGCATTTACCGTCGGAGTAGTAAAATTAACTCCTGTTCCAACTGGCGACCCGCCAATTGCAGCAGTGTACCAGTTGTAAGTAACTCCCGTTTGCGGGTTGGTAACGGTTAATACTGCAGGGCTTCCGGTACAAACACTTACCGATGATGAAGCTACTGTTGGTACAGTTGGTTTTGCATTAACGGTAACCGTTACTTTAACCCTGCCACCATTGTTGGTACAGCCGCCGGTGCCGGTTGCAATTACGTAGTAATCGGTTGTGGCAGTAAGTGCAGTTGTATTAAACGTAGTACCTGCGAATAACAGGTTGCCATTGGTTGCAGCATCGTACCATTGGTAAGTTACTCCTGGCTGAATGTTGGTAATGGTTAATGTTGCAGCATCGCCCGCACAAATACCACCTACCGGAGCAGATACTGTTGGTGTAGAAGGCGTTGCGTTAACCACTACATTTACCGATCTGGCTGTTGCAGCCGTATTTTCACATTTGTTATCACCTTTAACCGTTACATAATAAGTAGTATTGGTGCTTAATGCAGGCGATACAAATACTGGTCCGGTAAACACTACGGTAGTTAAGGCCGCATCGCTATACCAGGTAAATATTGGGTTGGTAACCGTTGTGCTGGTAGCCGCTAACGTAGCTGCTGTGTTTGCACAAACCGAAGTAGAACCATTTACCGTAATATCGGCTGCTACTGCAATTGGGTTAACAGTAACCGTTATTGCCTTAGCATTAGCTACACTGTTTTCACATTTGTTGGCACCTTTAACCGTTACGTAATAGGTAGTTGTAGTGGTTAAGTTTAGCGTGGTGAATATCGGGCCGGTAAATGCAACGCTGGTTAGTGAGGCATCGTTGTACCAGGTAAATACAGGACTGGTAACTGTAGTAGAACTGGCGTTGATCACTACCGAACCAGAACCACATACTTTAGCTGGCGTTGATAAGGTAATATCGGCAGCAGTTGCAACCGCATTTACATTTACAGTAACCACCTTAGCATTGGCGGCAGAACTTTCGCATCTGTTATCTCCTTTTACAGTAAGGTAATATTTAGTTGTTGCCGTTAATACTAGTGTATTAAAGGTAGCGCCTGTAAACACTGGTGTTGTTAAGGCAGCATCGCTGTACCAGGTAAATATTGGGTTAGTAACCGTTGTACTACTGGCCACCAAACTAGCTGATGAACCTGAACAGATTGTAGCATCGGCTGCCGTTACATCAGTTGCTGATGCTACGGAGTTAACAACAATGTTTACAGATTTAGCAGTAGCCGCACTGTTTTCGCATTTATTATCGCCTTTTACTGTAACGTAATAGGTTTTGTTTGCTGTTAATGTTGGCGTT
Source organism: Pedobacter sp. HDW13 (assembly GCF_011303555.1). Lineage (NCBI taxonomy): Bacteria > Pseudomonadati > Bacteroidota > Sphingobacteriia > Sphingobacteriales > Sphingobacteriaceae > Pedobacter > Pedobacter sp. HDW13. The sequence goes on from NZ_CP049868.1 coordinate 1,557,710, forward strand.
GTAAATACCGCACCTACAAAAGCAACATTAGTTAAAGCAGCATCGCTATACCAGGTAAATACCGGATTGGTAACTGTTGTACTGCTGGCTGTTAATACTGCTGCAGATCCGCCACAAATATTGGTCGATCCATTTACAAGAATATCACTTGCAACAGCTATTGGGTTAACCTTGATAGTTACTTTTGCAGCATTAGCAGCTGTGTTTTCGCATTTATTAGCTCCTTTAACTGTTACGTAATACGTAGTAGTAGTTGTTAATGCAGGTGTTGTAAATATTGGACCTACAAATGCAACGCTGGTTAGTGAAGCATCATTGTACCAGGTAAATACAGGACTAGTAACCGTAGTAGAGCTTGCGTTGATTACTGCAGTACCCGATCCACATATCAATGTAGGTGTTGATAAGGTAACATCTGCAGCAACAGCACTTTGATTAACCGTAACCGTTACTACTTTAGCAGTAATTTTTGAGTTTTCACATTTGTTATCACCTCTAACTGTAACATAGTAAGTAGTAGTTGCAGTTAATGTTGGTGTAACAAACGATGTACCTACATAGGCTACGGATGTTAAATTGGCATCGGTATACCAGGTAAAGGTTGGGTTGGTAACTGTGGTGGTGCTGGCTACCAATGTAGTACCAGATCCTGAACAGATGGTGGTGTTAGCAGCAGTAATGTCGGCTGCTGTTGCCACTGGATTTACCGTAATGGTAATTACCCTTGCTGTACCAGGTGCATTTTCACATTTATTATCGCCTTTAACCGTTACATAATAAGTAGTTGTGCTGGTTAAAGCTGGTGTAGTATAGTTTGCACCAATGAAACTTACATTGGTTAAAGCGGCATCGCTGTACCAGGTAAACACCGGATTAGTTACTGTTGGAGATGTTGCACTCAACACAGCTGATGATCCGGCACAGGCCACTGTGCTTCCGTTAAGGATAATGTCGGTTGAGGTTGCCAAAGGATTAACAGTAACCGTTACCACTTTCGCATCTGCAGCACCGTTTTCGCATTTGTTTGCACCTTTAACCGTTACATAATAATTGGTAGTAGCAGTTAAGCCGTTTACCGTAAAGGTTGGTCCGGTGAACACTACACTTGTTAGTGAGGCATCGCTGTACCAAGTAAATACCGGTTGCGTAACTGTTGTGCTCGAAGCCATCAACATTACGGTAGTACCCGAACAGATACGGGCATTGCTTACGGCAATATCGGCAGCGGTAGCAAACTCTTTAACCGTTACGGTAACCACTTTTGCGTTAGCCGGTAAATTCTCGCATTTATTATCTCCCCTTACAGTTACATAGTAAGTAGTGGTTGCGTTTAGTGCAGGCGTAGTAAAGCTTGTACCTACATAAGCTACTGTAGTTAAAGTTGCATCACTGTACCAGGTAAATACCGGATTAATTACGGTTGTTGTTGAAGCAGATAATGCCGCGGTAGATCCTTTACAAATTGAAGTTATTCCGCTGATGGCAATATCTGAATCTGTAGCTTTTGGATTAACTGTTATGGTAATCGATTTTGCTGTAGCAGCTGTATTCTCGCACTTATTATCGCCTTTTACAGTTACATAATAAGTGGTGGTAGCATTAAGTGCAGGCGTAACAAAGCTTGCTCCTGTGTTTACAACCGTAGTTAAAGCTGCATCGCTATACCAGGTAAAGATTGGGTTGGTAACCGTAGTGCTGGTAGCAGTTAAGGTTACTGTTGAACCACCGCAAATGGTGCTTATTCCGGTTAAATTAATATCAGTCGGACCAGCAACCGGGTTAACGGTAACCGTAACCTCTTTTGCATTACCTGGGGTATTTGCACATTTATTTGTACCGCTAACGGTAACATAGTATTTAGTAGTAACTGTAATGGCTGTTGTATTGAATACCGCACCCACATTAACAACCTGTGTTAAAGCAGCATCGCTGTACCAGGTAAACACCGGACTGGTTACTGTAGTGCTGGCTGCAGTTAGTACTGCTGTACCCGAAGCACATAATGATGTTGTTCCGGTCACAGTTAAATCGGCAGCAGTTGCTGATGGATTAACGGTTATAGAAACTTTTGTACGGGTTGGGTTTGTACAACCTGCTCCACTTACCGATTCTACATAATAATCATGCAGACCAACTGCAAGAGATGCTGGGGTAGTAAAGCTGCTGTTGTTGGTAACCAACATGTTTCCGCCAACCGCTGCATCGTACCAGTTATAGGTGATACCTGCAACGGCCTGAACGCTTAATGTTGCAGGTGTACCGATACAAGTCGTAGCCGGGTTGGTAGTCGAAGCAATTGGAGGTGCTGCCGGAGGCAATATGGTTACTACCACTTTGGTGCCTACCGTTTCGCAACCATTAGCCGTTGCTGTTACCGAATAAGTATAAGTACCGGCAGTTAAAGTTGGGTCGGTGGTGAAAGTTGTACCATCTTTTCCGGCCTGATATGTAGTGCCTAAGTACCATTTATATACTACACCAGCCTGTGGATTTTGTACGCCTAATGTAGCCGACGAACCCTGACAAGCACTTGCAGTTGCTGATGTTACTGTAGGTGTCGTAATTACACGTTGCGCATAATCTAAATTAACTGAAGTTAATGCGCCTAGCAATCCAGAGCTTAATCTTAATTCTACACCATCGAATTTACTGGTTGGAACAAAGCTTAAGATTGCAGAAGTTCCGCCTGATAACAGTTTTAAGCTGATTAATGGATTAGATACAGAAACAGCATCGTTATTGCTGGTGGTTCCCTGGAAAGTAGTTACCGTTAAGTTTGGCAATACCGCCACCGAAAGCAATGCTCCAGGCGTAGTAATTTTCACTTTTAAGGTATCACCTACGTTCGATAATCCCGTAAAACCAACCTGGTGGTAAACCGAAGCGCCCAATAAACCTACCGGGATAACCAGACTTGATCCGGTATTTACATCATTATCAACTGCATAAGTTGGGTTGAAAACGCCAGCTAAAACAGCTACACCTGTTACACCACTGGCCACTGTTGTTGTAGCAGCGCCACAAGGTGTAGTAACCGGCGTACCATTAGGAATAACAGTAACCGTAACAGTAGCCCTGCTGGTAGCTGTACAACCACCGGCCACGGTAGCTTCTACATAGTAAGTTGTAGTAGCAGTTAATTGCGGTGTAACAAAAGTTTCACCGGTGTATACTGGCACCAAACCATTTGGCGTGGTATACCAGTTAATGGTTGCTCCTGCAGTACTCGAAGTTGCTTTTAACACTGCAACCGAACCTTCGCTGATGGTTACGGAAGGTGGCGTAATTACCGGAATATCTATAGTACCCAATACAATTTTACCTTCCGTTCTGGTTGATGAAGTACCACAGCTATTTACCGCTGCTACAAAATAGCTGGTATTTGCTGTAATTAATGGTGTAGTAAAGTTGTCACCAGTAAATAATACGGTGTTCGACACTGCACTATCGTACCAGTTGTAAGTTGTACCCACAACCGGATTTTTAACCTGGAAGGTAACCGATGTATTCGGACAAGTATTTACCAGTGCCGAAAGTAAATCAGGTGTTACCGGAGCAGGGTTAGTAGTTACGTTAACTACTGTTTTGTAGCTTACACAGCCAGTTGCAGAAACTGCTGCAACATAGAATTTAGTGTCGCCGGTTAAAACTGGCGTGGTAAATATAATACCATCTTTACCGGTTAAATAAGTGCCGGTAGCATCGTACCATCTGTAGGTTAATCCTGCTGATGGGTTGCTTACCTGCAATTGGGTTGTTGAGCCCACGCAAGCGATAACATTGGCTGCCGTTACTGTTGGAGCAACCAATATACGTTGTGCGTAGTTTAAGTTTATTGAAGTTAATGCACCTAATAAGCCAGAGTTTAACCTAACTTCTACACCATCAAACACGGTTGTTGGTACAAAAGTGATTAAAGCCTGTGTATTGCCGCTTAACAATTGAATATTAATTAAGTTATCATTCAACAGTTTCGAATCACCATTGCTGTTGGTTCCAACATAGGTTGTGATTGATGCGTTGCCTAATAACGAAAGTGATAATAGTTTTCCTGGCGATGATACCAATACACGTACGGTATCGCCAACTTTAGATAATGATCCAAAACCTACTCTTTGATAAACAGATGCACCCAATGCTCCCACCGGCATTACCAGTGATGAAGCTGTTTGTGTATCGTTATCAATAGCCAATGCCGGATTAAATACACCCGATAATAAGGCTACACCTGTAACACCGCTAACCTGCGTGGTTGCAGCCTCGCAAGGAACCGGGTTTGGAGATCCGCTGCCATCTACCGTAATGGTAACCTGTACACGCGTAGCTGATGCACAACCGTTGGTAGAAACCGATTCTACATAATAAGTTGTGGTAGCCATTAATGGTGGCGTTACATAAGTAGCACCTACATATACCGGTGTAGTTGCAGCAGCAGAAGTATACCAGTTAAAGGTATTGGTTGCATCAGCCGATGTTGCTGTTAAAATTGCTGTCTGTCCAGCGCTTACTGTTGATGAGCTAGCGGTTACTACTGGTAATCCCGGACGAGGGTTTACTGATACCGCAGCCACAGCACGTGCAGCACTGGTACAGTTACCTTGCGATGCTTCTACATAATAAGTTGTAGCAGCAGCTAAGACCGGAGTTTGAAACACAGCTCCGGTAAATACCAGATTACCCGCCACTGCAGCATCATACCATTTGTAAGTTACCGCAGCATCTGGATTGGCAACAGATAATGTAGCTGATGAGCCTTCACAAACATTGACAATAGTAGCCAATACCGGTGTTGGAAGTGCTGGAGTTACCGTTACAGTTACCGGAACACGTGTTGGGTTTGGACAAGAACCTTTACTTACCTGAATATAATAAGTAGTAGTAGCTGTTAAAGCTGGTGTGGTGTATGTTTCGCCAGTGGTAAGTTGTGTGCCGCCAGTTGGAGCATCGAACCAGGCCAATGTAGTACCTCCATTTGCTGTTGCCGCTAATGAAGCTGTACTACCTGCACAGATGGTTTGTGCGCCGGCAGTTATAGTTGGGCTTGGATAAACTACAGTTGCACCGTATATGTCTAAGCTGGTTACAGCCGAAACTAATCCGCCGAAGCTAACCTGTACCCTATCATAAACGCCACCTGCAGCTAATGTTGCCGTAAAACGGTTACCCGAAAGTAATTGAAGATTTAATAATGATGAATTTAACTGAACCGTTCTAACCACTGTAGAGCCATTCAGGATATTTACCGTAACGTTGCCCAGGGCGGTTAAATCTAACAAGCCACCTGGCAAGGCTAAATCTAAACGTAAGCTATCGGTAGCCACGCCAGCCGATGGGAATATCAATTGCTGATAACCCGAAGCGCCTACACCTACCGCCAGCGATATTCTGGTAAAGTTGGTTGCATCGGCATCAGTAGAGTTTCCTGCACCGGTAATACCACACAATAAACAAATTCCGTTTATACCCGAATTTTGTGCGTTGGCAGCATTACAAGCTGTTCCACCACCACCGTTTAAAACAGTAACAGTTACTGCTACACGACTTGCGCTTTTACAGCCATTGCTGCTGGTAGTTTCTACATAATAAGTGGTATTGGCAGTTAAAGCCGGTGTGGTAAACGAAGTACCTGATCCAACTTGGGTACCTCCTGTTGCAGCATCGTACCATTGAATGGTGTTACCCGCATCAGCAGTAGCCAATAAAGTAGTAGACTGACCGCTGTTAATTACCTGACTGTTGGTTGTAACCGTTGCTAAAGTTGCAGCCGGGTTAACCGAAACATTTACGGCTGTTCTCGAACTTACTGCAGTTCCGGATACCGCCTCTACATAAAATACGGTGGCTGAAGTTATTGCTGGTGTTACAAAAGTACCGTTGTTGTTCGTGGCCAGTGGCGTGCTTCCGGTTGATGCATACCAGTTATAAGTTACACCTGCTTGCAAATTGCTAACACTTAAGGTAGCAGGGCTGCCGGCACAAACCGTAGCTGCTGCCACTACTGGTGCATTAACGGTAACAGTTAAGCTATATGCTGTTGTTGCTTTGTTTCCGTTCGCATCGGTAGCAGTTAAAGAAATGGTATAGTTTCCGCCTACAGTTGGTATACCTGTAATTTCTCTTGTTGCGGTATTAAAGCTTAATCCCGGAGGAAGGCCTGTTGCTAAATAAGTATATGGTGCGGTACCACCTGTTACCGCTGGTAAAGTTTGGGTTGGATAAGCAGTACCTACTACACCGTTTGGCAAGGTTGCACCTGGTAACGATAGTACACCAATTACTTTTAGTGCATAAGTGTTACTTGCGGTTCTGCCTTCGCTATCAGTAGCAGTTACGCCAATAGAATAATTTCCGGCTTGTGTAGGAGTGCCCGAAATGGTTCTTGTTGCAGGATCAAAAGTTAATCCGGCAGGGAGGTTAGTACCTACATAAGTATATGGACCAACGCCACCTGTTGCTGCTGGCAAAGTTTGTGTGGCATATACTGTTCCCTCTGTTCCATCAGGCAAGGTTGCTGCTGGTAACAATAAAGGATTAACTACAGTAATGGTATAGTTGGTTGTCGCTGTTTTTCCGTCAGCATCGGTAACCGTTACCGGTACAGTGAACGTTCCGGCAGCTGTTGGTGTACCAGTAATTTCTCTGGTTGCAGGGTTAAAGGTTAATCCGGCAGGAAGGCCAGTAGCTGCATAAGTATAAGGTGTTGATCCACCTATTGCCGACGGAATAGTTTGTGTTGGATAAACTGTTCCGGTAGTTCCGTTAGCCAAAGTTGCTGCAGGTAATACCAGCGGATCGGTTACTTTAAGGGTGTAACTGGAAGTAATGGTATTACCATTTGCATCAGTTACGGTAACCGGTATAGTAAAGGTTCCGGTTTGTGTCGGAGTACCTGTAATTTCTCTTGTTGCAGGGTTAAAGGTTAATCCCGGAGGCACACCTGTTGCTGCATAAGTATATGGACCCGTACCACCAGTTGCAGCCGGAATTCCGTTTGTAGTATAGGCTGTACCTGTTACGCCATTAGGCAATGCACCAGGTGCCAAAGCCAGGGCCGGTGTTACAGTTAAGGCGAAAGTAGCCGTTGCTGTACAGTTTTTGCTATCGGTAACCACCACATCAAAAGTTGGGTTGCCCGTTGCAGTTGGTGTTCCGCTTACTAAACCACTTGGCGATAAAGTTAAACCAGCTGGCAAGGTACTGCCTGCCGCTAAAGCATAAGTATAACCTGCGGTACCACCTGTGGCTACCGGAAGCTGTTTGCTATATGCCGAAGCAATTGTTGCATTGGTTAAAGTTGCGCCTGCAAATACAATTGCCGGGTTAACAGTTACCGTTACAGGAACTCTTGTTGTATTTGAACAGCTTCCTTTGCTAACTTGTACATAATAAGTAGTGGTTGCAGTTAAAGCCGGAGTAGTAAAGTTTGCTCCGGTACCTACCTGAGTGCCACCTGTAGGCGCATCGAACCAGGCTAAAGTAGTACCACCGTTTGCTGTTGCACTTAATGCTGCAGTACTACCCGAGCAAATGGTTTGTGCACCAGAAATAAAGGTTGGATTTGGATAAACTACGGTTGCACCATAAATATCTAAGCTGCTTAATGCCGAAACTACAGCCCCGAAGCTTACCTGTACCCTATCATACACACCACCAGCTGCAACAGTTGCTGCAAAACGGTTAGCCGATAAAAGTTGAAGGTTTAATAATGAAGCACTGATTTGTGTTGTTTTTACAACCGTTGTCCCATTAAATACGGTAACGGTGATATTGCTTAGCAAACCTACATCAGCCAGGCCGCTCGGTAAAGCCAAATCTAAGCGAATGCTATCAGTAGCTATACCTGCCGCAGGGAAAATTAACTGTTGGTAACCTGTTGCACCTACACCTACCGCTAAGTTGATCCGCGTAAAGTTGCTTGCATCAGCATCAGTAGAATTTCCGGCACCGGTAATTCCGCACAATAAACAAATTCCGGTAATTCCAGAGTTTTGCGAGTTTGCTGCGTTACAAGCTGTTGCACCACCACCGTTAATTACGGTTACAGTTACCGCTACGCGACTTGCGCTTTTACAACCGCTTGCGCTGGTTGTTTCAACATAATAAGTTTTAGTTGCTGTTAAAGCCGGAGTGGTAAACGAATTTCCTGTTCCAACCTGTGTTCCAGCTGTTGGTGCATCAAACCAGGCAATGGTATTGCCTGCATCGGCAGTTGCATTTAATGTTGTGGTTTGACCAGAATTAATATTCTGGTTATTGGTGGTTACCGTTGCCAAAGTAGCTGGCGGGTTAACCGAAACTGAAACAGATGTTCTTGAGCTTACCGCTGTTCCCGAAACCGCTTCTACATAGAACACAGTTGCTGAGCTCACTGCCGGTGTAACAAAAGTACCGTTGTTGTTGGTTGCTAATGGTGTACTACCTGTTGAGGCATACCAGTTATAAGTTACACCTGGCTGCAAATTGCTTACCGTTAAGGTAGCTGTACTGCCCGAACATACTGTAGCAGATGCAACTACCGGATCATTTACAGTTACTGTGATCGTATATGATGTTGTTGCTTTATTATTATTTACATCAGTTGCAGTTAAAGCAACATTATAAGTACCACCTTGTGTTGGCGTACCGGTAATTTCTCTTGTGGTTGGGTTAAACGATAATCCAGGAGGCAGATTAGTTGCTGCATAAGTATAAGGCGAAGTTCCACCTGTTACCGCCGGTAAAGTTTGTGGTAAATAAGATGTTCCAACAATACCATTCGGTAAAGTTTTGGTTGGCAGACTTAATGTTCCGTTTACTTTAATTGGATATGTGTTACTTGCCGTTTTACCCTGGCTATCCGTAACGGTAACACTAATGGCATAATTACCCGCCTGTGTTGGTGTACCTGTAATTTCTCTGGTAGCTGGGTTGAAAGCCAATCCAGCAGGTAAATCGGTAGCCACATAAGTGTACGGACCAACACCACCTGTTGCGGCTGGTAAAGTTTGGATAGCATAAACTACTCCCTCTGTTCCATCAGGCAAAGTAGCTGCAGGCAACAATAAAGGATTGTTTACCTTAATGCTATAATTGGTTGTTACCGTTTTGCCATCAGCATCGGTTACGGTAACCGGTACAGTATAAGTACCCGCTGTTGTTGGTGTACCCGTAATTGCCCTGGTTGATGGGTTAAAGGTTAAGCCCGGAGGAAGACCTGTTGCCGAATAGGTATAAGGCGTGGTGCCTCCTGTTGCAGCCGGTATAACCTGCGTAGTATAAGCCGTTCCTGTTGTTCCATCAGCTAATGTTGCTGCAGGTAACAATAAAGGATCTGTAATTTTTACGGTATAGCTAGAAGTAAGCGTATTGCCATTGGCATCAACAACCGTAACCGGGATAGTATAAATTCCAGGTTGGGTTGGTGTTCCGCTAATTTCTCTGGTGGCAGGATTAAAGGTTAATCCCGGAGGAACGCCTGTTGCCGAATAAGTATAAGGCCCGGTTCCACCTGTTGCAGCCGGAATGGTTTGAGTTGGATATACTGTTCCTGTTATACCGTTAGGCAAAGCACCTGGCGTAAGTACCAAAGTTGCTGTCACAGTTAAAGTATAGTTCGCGGTAGCTGTACAGTTTTTGGTATCTTTAGCTACAACAGAAAAAGTGTAGATATTGGCTACACTTGGCGTTCCGGTAATGGCACCTGTTGAGGATAAAGTTAAACCGGCTGGCAATGTACTGCCGGCAGCTAAGGCATAAGTATAGCCTGGTGTACCACCTGTTGCAACATCTAATTGTTTAGCGTAAGCAAAACCTGCCGTAGCATTGGTTAAGGTCGATCCGTTAAAAATAATTTGTGGATTCACCGTAATTACTACAGGTACCCTTGCCGATTCGGCGGTACAACCTAATCGCCTTGCTGCAACATAATAAGTTTTATTGGCGGTTAATGCCGGTGTAGTAAAAGTACCGTTATAGGCAACCGTTTGTAGCGCAGTTCCACCCTCTACTACGTCGTACCAAATTAATTCGTTGGTACTAGGCGTAGTAGCCTGTAAAGCTACAGTAGTATTGTAACATGCGGCTATGGCGTTACTTGCCGGGGCAGTAAAGGTTGGCCTGCCTGCAGAACGCGTTACGCCATACACATTAACGGTTTGTGTAAGGTTCAAAGTAACTAACGATCCCAGTGTAACTTTTACACGATCGAAAGCTACACCTGGCGAAAATGGTACTGAGACCGCTTGTCCGCTATTGAGCAGGCCAAGCAGATCTAAATTTATGGTTGAAGCTACATTACCGGTATAAACCGCAGTACCGCCATTATAAGCGGTTACCGTAATATTTTGCAGCACTCCTGCTGTTAATAAAGCTGCTGTAGAATTAAATCTTAGCGAAAAATCATCACCCGCGTTCGATGGGGAGTCAAAATAAAAATTTTGGCTAATGGATGAGCCCACGCCAAGTACACCTAAACTAAGCTGAGAAAAGTTATTGGGATCCGAATCAATTGCCCTTTCGCTATTGGTAACGCCTGAGCTACCGAGTTGAAGCGCATCGAGGGTTATTCCTGTTCCTTCATAACCCGTGGCAAATGCCTGGGCGCAAGGATCGATTCCGGAAGTATAAAATGCATAATATACTTTAGTACTGTTCGATGTTCCCAATAATAAAGCATTGGTTACATCTTTTATATATACTCTGTCATAAGCCTGAGTTGGCGTTATGGCAACATAAAAGAAGCCATTTGCATCTTTTACCAACCGTAGATTTTCTGATGAGAAAGCTGCCGTACTGCTTCCGCTTAAAATAGAGGTACTTCCATTTCTGGCCCCAATCTCAAAAGAGTGGTTCCCCAGTACAACTGTTCCGCCTACATTGGCTAGTAAACCACCTAAACTACCGCCTAACAACCTATTCAGGATATCTCCATCAAAATCTATTCTGATATAAGAGGTGATACCCGCTGAAACCGCAGCCGGATATTTTAGCTCCAGCTCGCCGTTATAGCTACCTAAACCAAGCAACGCTCCACCATACGAATTAACCGTTGCGAAGTTGTTGTTATTTAAAGTTGCATTTGTTGCATTATCTACATGGCTCTGTGCAGATACAGTATTTGCAAAAACTTTTGTTTGCGCATACGATTTGGAATAGAAGAGCGTTAATAAAATGATGATTGCAACACAGGTATTGCGGACTATCCCTATTCGGGACGAAAAAGTATGAGTTTTCATCATGTCAGGCGTTGTTTAGAAGACTTACTATGGGTAAATGCTGCCGTTAGGTAAATGTTTTTATAGGTGCATTATATAATCATGACAAATCTAAATCTAGAATAGGTTGGTATTTCATCCATTGCTATTCATTTTCCAAAAACCTTATCCATTCATTTTATTCATAGCTCGCATTCTTAATGAATAGATTTCCTCAATTGTGAAATTATGATGACATTAGCGCTAGTCATCCCCATACGTTAATTCATGAATGCTAACGATCTCCTTATTGAACTTAGGAAGTTTGTCCTTATAAAATCAGGTTTGAGAAATATCGACCCTGCACATTGTAAGATCATTTCTGAGTATGTATTTCAAGAAACTAAAAATTATGTAAGCGAAACCACGATTAAGCGTTTCTTTGGCTTCGCCAACACATTGCATAAATTTTCACTATTTACCTTAAATAGCTTATCGCAATATATAGGCTACAACGATTGGGATTCGTTTTGTAAAGACAAGGAAAGCCAGACCACTTCTGTTCAAAGTATTTGGCAGGATTTAAAATTAAAAACACATGCCATTACCGAAGTATCGTTAATCGCCAATAAAAATAACTCAGGCGTTCCTTTTAATGCCACTGCCAACAGGAGCTTTTTCTACCCTGATTTCGATTACTTTTTAAAAAACAATTACCAGTTTACAACTGTAAGCGCACAGCCGGGCCAGGGCAAATCGATACTGCTAACCCACATGATTGAGTATTTTTTCCTTTCCGAAAATGCCCTCTATAAAAATGATATCGTTTTAATGGTTAATTCGACCAGCATTAACACCATAATACAAGCCGGAACTACTTTACAGGAATGGTTTTTAAAAGAATTTAAATTTCACAGTCTTAGCGAGCTAATCGGTTTTTTTAAAAAGAACCCCGATAAACGTGAAGGGCGTTTTGTTATTATTGTTGATGGCATTGACGAACATCTAACCAAAAGCAATTATTTTAAAACCTTTATCGACTTCCTATATAGCATTGAAGAAAACAACTTTGTTAAACTTGTTTTCGCCCTGCGAACGAATAGCTGGATTAATCTCCAGCCCGCCATTTATGGGTCGGCATCGTTAACTAAATTGTGGTACACGGGTCTTTTTTACGATGACGATACCTTAAGCAACGTCCCCTCTCTCAATACCGAAGAAGTCCTCTACACCCTCAGCAATATCGAAAATAAAGTAATCCATAAAGCTGATGTAAGCCCTCCCCTCTTAACCCAGTTTAAAACCCCTTTCTGGTTACAGGTTTATTTTAAGCTTAAAGATGAAAACCACCATCTCGAACTGAATAATCCCCTGTTATGTTATGAACTGATTAACTATTTTCTCGAAAGACGGGTATTTCTCGCAAAAAAAAGTACCGAAAAAATATTCCTGCTGAAGAAAATAAGCGACTCCATTTCTGAGGGCAGCAAAAAACTAAGGGTATCGAAAGAAAAAATACTGAGTTACATTAACTGTTACCCCGATGCGTATGAAGAACTTTTACATGCAGGAATTATAATAGAGGAAAAAAGACTAAGTACTGCCATTCCGACAGAAATTGTGCGTTTTCTGAATGATGATATTTATACTTATTTCCTGTTTATTCAGATAACCGATAAGTTTGCTTACAAGCCCGATAAATCATTTTTTGAATACATTTTAAATAATTTTACTGTACAGAGCAGCCTCAGGTGTCACATTTTAAACTGGTCTATTCGCTTTTGCGTTAACAGAAACGAAATCGCAGCCCTTAAAAACATTTTCAAACTTCCCTTTAGCAATAGCGAAAAAAACAACGCTTTCGATTTTATCTGCTACGTTTCTAAATTTGAATTGGGCAAAGCCAATTCGAACTTTAACAAGCTAAGTATTGGGATGGATTTTATCGATATCATGGCTACCGGAAGGACCATGAGTAGCTTGTACAAGGAAACGGTGAAAACAATTTCTGAAAATGTGCTCAACGAGGATATCCAGATTATGCTGCATGTGATAGAGTGTAACGTTAACCTTATCGATGTAGATAAAAATGCCCTGGCCAATACCATGCAATCGCTAAAAAGAAATTACAAGCGGTTAAATGAACTTTTTCCCATCAACCCTTACGATTTAATCCTCTATTTCTACAATAGCCTGGCTAATAAGCCTGGCGACAGCAAAACCCTGGAAGAAAAAATTATCAGGCTTTGCCAGGATATAGACCGCAGTACGCCCCGTAAAAACGAGGAAATGACTTCTGCAGAAATATTGTGTTACCGGATGGTCTTAATTTCGCTGTTCTCACAAAAGAGCTATGCCGAGTGCCATCGCTTTATAATGGCCATACTAAGCAAGTATCCTAATCTTTTTTATGTACGCCACTCCGTATTTTCGCCATTTTTACTCATTCACCTCGGGCAAACTTACATTAAGCTCAATTACTTTAAAAAAGCACAGCGCATTATCCAGTTTGTAGATAAGATTATAAGCAGCGATTATACCTACTACACCAATTTTATATTGGCAGGCTTTAGCGTTTTTAAAGCTAATTTTTATAGTGCCACGCATAACTATGAGCAGGCATTGATTGAAGCCAACATTGGACTGGAGTTTACCAGCAAAAATGATTTTAAAATGTTTGAGATTTCACTCCTGCTGAATAAAATAGATACTTTAAAACATACCGAAGACTCTGAAGAAGTATCGAATACGATTAAGGAACTGCTTAATTTTTTAACAGTACACAAATTATCTATGCCCGATTATGCCAACCTGAGCGGCAGTGAATTTGAGCATACCTTTAAGATTTTGAAATCGTACCGCCGCCATCAAAATCTATAAAAAAAGTCCTGCTTAAAGCAAGACTTTTCGTAAAACCAATATTTTATACTACTTAATCAAATTGTAAAGCTCATCCAACTTTGGTGAAAGTACAATCTCGATTCTTCTATTTTTACTTCTTCCATCCGCATTTGCGTTTGTACCCAATGGCTGAAATTCGCCTTTACCGGTAGCAGTCATCCTTACACTTTCTACTTTTTCATTTTCGGTTAGGTAACGCACAACTGAGGTGGCTCTTAAAACACTTAAATCCCAGTTATCTTTTATCTGACCCAGGTTGTTTATTTTCTGGTTATCCGTGTGGCCTTCTACGGCTATATTAATTTCGGGCTGTTGTTTTAATACATTGGCCAGTTGGGTAAGTGCTTGTTTACCTTTTTCATCAATAATAATACTTCCCGATGGGAACAATAGTTTATCTGTTAACGATACGTATACCTTTCCGTTTTTAATTTCTACGGTTAATCCGCTTTTGGTAAAGCCCAATAAAGCTTGTTGTAGTTTTTCTTTAAGCGCATTGGTGGCTTCATCACGCTTGCGCAATACTTCCTCTACTTCCTTTAAGCGTTTTTCACGTGCAGCCAAATCGCCTGAGAGTTTGGTAATTTCTGAAGATGAATTGCTTTTAAGTTTTTTATAATTCGCATCAACCATATTGTAACTGTTCTGCAAATCACGAAGCTCTTCAGCCATCAGGGTAGTATCCTTTTTTAGTTTGCTTACTTCTTTTTCGAGGTTTTCAATTTTAATTAAACCTTCGTTAAAGGCAGTATACAGCGAATCTTTTGTACCCAATAAAGCTTTGTACTTTTTTGGTGAGAGCACCACGCAGGAAGTAAGCGAAGAAATAACGAGGAGAAAGGCAAATGCAAGAAAGGTATTTTTCATATTTTTTTCAAGAGTTAAGAACCAGGTATCAAGATGCTAAAATCTTAATACTGATCATTGTTTTAAGGTTATTGAAAATTTATAACTGTTAATTGATTACTGCTCAATGGCGTTCCGTAAAAATGCAACTAAAGGTTGTACCGTTTTAAAAGAACTTATCAACTTATTAACGAGGTTAGGTTTAAAAAATTCTTCATCTTCGATTTTCATTGTAGCCTCGAAGCTTTTTAATTTCAGAAATTCGATGTTCGGATCAGCCGGATCATATCCCTTAGGCGCATTTTTCAATGCATTATCAACCCCCAGCTTAAAGCTTTTCTTAAATTCCTTTTCGTTTATAATTGCCTTAAAGTCTTCGGCATTGTAATCAATCTCCTGCCTGATCAGTTTTAGGTGCGGTACATCGGGCATCCAGTAACCTCCGGCTATAAAGCTTTTTCCGGGTTGAATGTGCAGGTAATAGCCGGGCTCGTTTCCACCTTTTTTGGTGGAGAACCACATACCATAATTATTTTTATATGGATCTTTATTTTTGCTGAAACGTACATCGCGGTAAATACGCAACAGGCATTTCTTAGGGTCGGCCTCTGCCGAAAGTATGGGGTCAACTTTTGCAAGTTCGGGAATAATGGCACTTACAAGTTTTAAAACATCATGTTTAGCTTCTTCGTATAACTCTTTATTAACAGCAAACCATTCGCGGTTATTATTTTCCGCAACATCTTTTATAAAACTGAAGGTCTCTTTTTTAAGCATATATCTTGAGGTTAACTGGTTAATTGTTTTAATCGGTTAATCGTAAGCCCACACAAGAGTCTAAAAACTAATCGGTTAATATTTTAATTGTTTATTAGATAACCTAACAATTAACCAGTTTATACAATTTAAACGATTAACCAGAGTTACTTATCGTAATACGGCTTATACTTAATATTTGGCGATAAAACGTGAAGTAAAATGATCCTCGAATATCGGTAATTAAAAGGATACAGGATAAAACAGCCCGTAAAAATTACGATGAGGTAATGCCAGAAAGTACTATCGGTAAGCGGTCCGAAAATTAAATAGGTAACAAAGCTGGCCACTAGCATTTCTATCACATTCATGGCATAGCTTACGTACATAGCGGCATAAAAATAACCGGGTTCTATTTCTATACGCTGTGCACAGTGCCCGCAAATTTCTTTAGTATGCTGTATATTCCAGCCATACATGCTACCGGTAAAAATATCTCCCCTACGGCAATGTGGGCACTTGCAGTGTACAATGGCATAAAGTTTTGAGGTAGTGCCAGACATACTTTTAATTTAAATTAAAAGGTTCCCTTTTCATATTGAGGTGGATATTTTTTTTACGATACTTTTTATACCATATTACCCCAACAATTACCGCCATTAAGTATGGAATAGATAACAGATATAAAACCCCCGTATTTAAACCTGCCGTTTGTGTATTGCCGTTTTTAACGCCCTGCTCAGCATTAATGGTACACATAGAACATTGTGCATTAGCTTTAGGGCTTACCGCAAAAGTTAATACCAGTATAAACAGGATAAAAATTACTTTCTTTTTCATGCGCTACAAATATAAGCATAAACGTGTGGAGGGGTTTAAAAATTATGTCATAAAAGGCGCTGTTTAAAAAAGATTGCCAAAATAATTCCTAATCAAAAACTGGAAATTCCTAGATGAAAACTATCCGTTTTCATATTCAAAACACCAGATTTCAATCACTTTTAACCGGTTACAACATTAAATAATGTGCGATTCTTTTCGATCCTATTCTGACTATTATCATACCTAATCTTCAATATACCAAACCTATAGTCTGATATATTAATCAGTACAAAAAGTGCTCAATCCTTACCTCTTGCTACTCGCTCCATCTCGTTTGTACTATTCAATGCATCCTGCCTAAGATTCTTGTTTGCTCCCACCCATGTGCAATTAGAGGCATTAAGAAACTTTGTCCTTTCTAGATATTGGATCTTTGTGGTAGGAGATGAACAAAATAAACGAATATAACAAGGAATATAGATTATTTTTTTCCAAGAGGAGTTCAATTAATTACATTCACAAAGTATAAAAAAATACAATAAATGTATTATTATAAATATAATAATTAATATTATTAATTATATACAACAATAATAATAACATATATATTTGAGTAATTTTTTAAACACAAAAAAACAAATTAAAATGAGAAAAAACTATTTTATGTTCCTATTTTATGCCACTATTTTTATGGCTGTTACCATTTCTTGTAAGAAGCAAGACGCAAAACCTTTACTCGACACAAAATTGTATAATTCCAAGCTTAGAGAATATACTGAGAATGTCGGCATCGTTCATAATGAAGGGTTAGACTACTTTTTAAAGGGAAGTAAAGCATTAACGGCAAACGATAGTGTTTCTGGCTGGCAGCTTGGAGATGGTTCAAATCTTGTTAATGACAACTCCATATCAAAGCAGGTCATTTCTTTTTCAATTGGGTATGTTAACTCTAATGGCGGCAATGAAGTTCCTATACCTGACGCAGTCGAAGTACTACAAAGTGCTGTTGATAATTTGACTCCAACATCTGTTGAAGATGTATGGGATGATGAACTCTCGAGACTTGACGATGAAAATTTGTTAACTGTAAGAGAAAAAAACATGGTCGGACAGTTAAAGAACATTTTTTCGGACGGTTATAACCTCAATTTGAATCAAGCTGATGCAAAAACATACTTTGAAAATAGACTTAATACAATACAAGCCCAATACCAAACAGTAGTTTTTGAAGAAAATGAAGGCGAACTATATTTGGGATTATTAAACTTAGCTAAAGCTTCAAACAACTATTGGCATAATTCTCAAGAGTTAGATAATTATGATCCAACTAAATTAGAGAACCCCATAATACAATTAGATCTGATCGGATACATCGTAGGATGGACTAGAGCTGTAATAGCTGATTATAGGGCAGGCAGCCTAAATCCGAGCGGTCAATATCGTCGTATTGATAAAGGGATTGAATATGGTCTAGCTGCTAGTTTGACAGGATGGTTAAAAAAAATTGCTCCAGGAGATATGGAAGGCATTCCAAAATTTAACGAAATTTTACCTCTTTATGACGAACCGTTATCATTGCCAACTCCCTTACCGGTTACCATTATGTATTGGAGCTCTGAGTCTGAGCTCAACGATACTGTAACTGATTATTCCCAAGACCTCGAAGTGTTCCAAAATCCTTTGGATAATAAATATTATGCCAATACTAATTATACGATTATAGCTTCAGATGGTTTTTATTTTCATTCAAATAATAATGGATTAATTAAAATTGCCAAAATAATTAACGGATCGGTAGTGACTATTTACCGAATGATTCACCCTCTGTAAATTGACCATTTTACACTATTAGAACACAAATCACGCATTTCGATTATTGAAACGCGTGATTTCCTTTACATACTTGCCATAATATTAATTCTTTATCTTGGCAAAAACATTAAGTAGATTTAGTTATAAATTATATTATGAATATGGGGATACTGATCTTCTATTGAAAGCGATTCCATTAACCTAATCATCACTATTCTTGAACATTGTTGTTCAGCAAACAAATAAGACCTAGATAAACTAAACGGTTGTTCCAATGAAAAAACAGTCGTTTAGTCTAACTTGTAGTTCTCACTCAAGCAATTTAACCCTGTGAGCAACAGAACACACTTTGCTACAAAGCCGATTCATCAACGCCAATTCAACACAACAATTTGTTTATTAATGCATTATATTGTTTTTAGAGACTTCACTCATTAACGTGGGTACGGGTTTAAAAATTATGTCGTAAAAAAACCCTTGCCTTTTACAGCAAGGGTTACGGGAGAGATGAATTAAACTTAATATTTTATTCTTTTATAATGTTCCATAGAAAAATGACGTGGCGTCTGCTACCCGATAAAGGCCACCTAATAATGGACTGCTGGGATTGGTACTTGTTACCCAGTCGATTTTAAATGGTCCTGATAAAAAGAAATTCTTTATACCATCGTATTCTGTTCCCCTAGCTGTCCAATTGCTATCATAAATAGGCTTAGTTAAAGTAATTACTCCATCGGTTATCGAATAACTAAATGTAGCATTTGCACTAAAGGTTGAGGTGCCATTATTCGGACTGACATTTAATATTGCTGTGCTATTACCCGTTAAAGTAAAACTAATACCCACTATTGTTCTTGCCGGACTTAAAGCAGCCAATCTGGTTACCATGGCCTGGTAAACCGTATTAAACTGTGAGGTAACACCACTTGGTAATAATGCTCCGCCAGCTACAGGTGATGTGCCACCAATCATAATTTTCCTATAGGTATACGTAGTTGGAAAGCCGTACAATAAAGCAAGCGGTGTTAGTGGTACTGGATTTGATTTAAGGATATATTCTTTGCCAGTAGAATCATACAAAGCCAAAGTGGCAGCATCTTTCCAGGCCAAACGCACAAACGTAATCCCCTGATAAACAAAATCTGAACCGACAAAATCTGCGCCTGTTAAGTTAAAGGCGAATTTACCTGTACCTGATGCTGTCGATACCCCATCGGCTAATACACCTGTTAAAGTACCTCTTTTACCTGAAGCCAGTCCACTACTTGTGTTTACACTCAAGCCAACTTTTAAAACCGCTGAGCCTGAAGTAATCTCTATATATGGATATTTAACCGCAGCAAAATAATCTTTCACTTTATTGATAGCCGTTTTATAACCACCAGCGGTATAAGTAGCTTTCTGTGCAGCTGTAGCCTTAACCATTTTTAAAAGCTGGCGATATTGCTTTCCAATAAAAACAATACTATCGGCAGATGATCTTACATAGGTAAATTCAACATCACTTTTAAAGCCAGTAGGTTGGGTTCCGCCAAAAGCACTCGCATTCGGATCGGCTAACATAGAAAGGTAATTATAGGTATCAAAAATTAAATCGGCCCCTAAACCTGTTTTTACTCTATAAGTCGAATTAGCACTTGTTATTGAAGCATCGTCTGTTAAATCGGCATACATGCTTACGTTCTGTTGATTATCAAAGGTCATATAAAAACCAAAACCACCACCTGCCGACGTGGATAAGGTTGCCACCCAGCCATTTGAAGCGGAGGTGAGCGTATTGCTGACTAAAGCGATAGATGTTGCCATCCTATCTTCGGGCGTTTGATCAAAATCAGATACAAACGATGATTTTTTACACCCTGAAACGATCAGTAGTGTTATAAAAAAATATAATATCTTTCTCATATCCTATAATGTTGTTTGGCCTAATACGCCATAAAAATAATTTGCTGGGGTACCACTTACATAAAAGCCGCCGTAACTATTAAAATTATTAGTGCCAATATTGGCTGGCATCCAGTCGGCAATAAAATTGCTCCCTATTAAATAATTGATTAAAGGCTGAGCCCCTGCTTGAATTACTGTGGCATTTGTCCACGGTGTAGTGGTGTCTCTTGGTGTTCCAACAGTAAATTTTGTAGCACCGGTAGTTGCATTAAAAGTCATGTTCAAGGCATACAAAGCTTCTAAAGTAGAACCCGCAGTATTGGTATAATTTAAGTACAGATTGGCCGCAGTTGTAGATAAGAAATCCAATCTGATATAGTTCAGTTTCCTGTTCGCATTACCTACAGCTGCAACGCCTGTAACAGAAGCTTGATAAGCAGTGCTAAAGTTGGTGGAGATTCCGGAAGAAGTATATACGGGGTTCGACAAATCTATGGTAATGGTTTTAAATAAACCCTGGCCAATCCAATAAGGGAAAGTAGAAGCAGAATATTTATAGGTATTTCTAACTACATTTTGTACCTCGCGCTGTAAGGTTCTAAAATCGATACCTAAATTAATTGTGAAATACTGTACCACACTAGCCTCCTTTGCCTTTAGTGCAAGCTTACCGGCAGCTGTCGATGCATTTGCACGAGCATCAAACCAGGCCTGCCCCAAAACAAGTAAATGCGTAGTTGTTTCTGCAAAGTCTTCTCCTGGCTCACTAGAAGCATAGGGTGTTACATAACCATTATCTCTTGCTGTTGCATCAGCTACAGTAGTCCAGGTAGCGTTGTAAGTAGCCTTTGTAATGGTTTGAAAATCAGTAGGCATCGGAACGATCTGATTCAGAATATGCGTAAACTCGTGGTGTATTGTTCTTAATTTTCGAACTACCAAATCAGCATTAGATATATCAAAGTTATTTAAATCGTAGATGGTTACGCGCTTACCTGCTGATGCAGTAGCTAAAATCATTGATCCATCGCTTTGATAAGCACCTGAGCCATAAAGTACCCACTCTTTAGGCAACCTTTCTTTCACAAATGTTTGTCCGGCAACTTTTTTATACGGAGCAATAAAACCATCCAACACAGTCTGCATTTGCGGCATCACTTTCGCAACGTTTACCGGGCTTACTATTTTATCGTAATCTTTATAATAATCGCTGTAACGATAAATCACATCAATATTATAAGCATCTAAAAAATTGGTCTTTAGCCATTTATCAACATCGTTTTGTGTTGAAGGGTTATCGATGTATTTCGTCAGATCAATGCTTACCGCATCTTCCTTTTTACAAGATTGAACTACAAAAACAAAAATTAATGCAGCAAATATTTTAAATATATTCTTTTTCATCATATTTCTAATTAATTACCTTGGATTTAATGGTACACCAGAAAGTCTGGCTTCTTCAGGTAGTTGAAACATACGTCTATTATCATCTGGTGCCAGCTCAATAAATGTTTCGTTACCTACGGCATCCAAAACATTGTGTTTAACTGTAATCCGATTACGCAAAATATCCATCCACCTGATTCCTTCTTGTAAAAAGATCGCCTTCTTGGTTTCTAAGATTAGCTTAATTACGGCTTCCTGCGAATCGGTAATACCATAAAAAGTTTTTACCTTATCTAAATTAGTGGCATCATTGGCAACATAACCTTTAACCGTTGCACTTAAGATCGTATTTACATCTTTAATGGCATTATCGAACTGATTTAAACGGGCATAAGCTTCGGCACGGTTCATTAATGCCTCATCGGTAGTTAATAACGGCGACATAATGTAAGGCAAGCCTGTATTGGCTACCTGGTTGGTGATATAGAAAAACTCAGCATATTTACCAGTTGTATAGTTAGGCACACCAGTAGACGCAATTTTAAATGCATAGGCCTTACCTGTAACATTGTAACCTGCCGCAAACATTTTAACCAAATTTGCACCATATCCGTATCTTGGATAGGTTCTTTGATAGGTAGAATACTGGTTAGCCAGCAATAAATTATATTTCTGATCGTCTTTGGTTAATGCAACTTTATAATCGGCATAAGCCATTGCATCCAAAGTGCTGTTTATTGGTCTGATGATGCTTGCAAAACTCTCCGTAGAAATTGCCGACGCCTGATCGATTACCTTTTGCCAATCGCCTTTAAATAAATAAAAACGTGCAGCAAAGGCATGTGCTGCCGCAGGTGTAAAGTGGAATTTAGGAACAGAGTAAGCCGATGCCGATAACAAAGCCATCCCTTCGGTTAAATCTTTCTCAATTTTCTCGTAAGTAGATTGTACTGTACCTCTGTCATATTGTTTAATTACCTGTGTTTCTGGCTCGGTTACGTAAGGTATACCCGGCGAATCATTAGCGCCACCAATTACATAAGCTTTAGCAAATAAAGTAACCAGCATAAAATGTGCATAGGCCCTTGCTACTAAAGCTTCACCTTTATAAGGTAATACTGCTGTACCGAAGTTATTTTGTGCTATGGCTTCTAAAGCCTGATTGGCAGCAGCAACTCCTCTGTAGCAACCTGTCCAATAGTTAGTTGGGGTATTGGTGTTTGAGCCGGCAACATCCTGCCAAAAATATGGTCTGCTGGTTATATCTGTTACTGTACCTATACCTGGGCCTTTATCTTCTGTATTATCAGATGCAGCCTCGGTGAATGTCAAATAATCATATGCTGGATAAGCAGTCCCCACCAATTGAGCTACCTTGTCAACCGAATTAATTTCGGTTCTGTTATCAGGGTTTGTATCTAAATATTTATTGCAAGATGGAGTTAACAATAAGATGGCAGATCCAAATACAAAATATTTTAGTTTATCTAAGTTCATAATCTTTTTTTTAAAATCCAACCTTTAATGATATTGTGTATTGTTTAGGTATTGGCAACGCCACACCGCCATTTCCAAAAAATTCAGGATCGGCACCATTTAATCTTTTATCTGAATACAGCAAAGCAACGTTGTTTCCTATAAATGAAACCGAAGCATTAGACATGTTCAATTTTGAAGTGATTTTTTTAGGGATGTCGTACGTAACTGATATTTGTTTAAAACGGATAAAATCACCTTTTGCCACTCTTTCAGTCGAAAAATTATATAAATTGTACGGATAAGCAGCTGAAATTACCGAACCCGAAGTGTTGGTAATTACCTTACTCGCGGTAACCGGATCCAGGATGGATGGTACAGTAGTAAAAGCCTCGTCGCCTGGTTGTATCCATCTGTTTAACATCGATTTCGTCATCGAATAAATATCAGGATAGCCAGAAGAAAATTCTTGTGCCAGTCTGACTACGTTTCCGGTTGCAAATGTGAACAAAGCAGATACACTAAATTGTTTGTATCTAAACTGGTTGTAATAACCACCAGTAAAAGTTGGATCTGTTGGGCCCTCGTATTTTAAGAAGCCTGTTTTAGTACTCTGTAAGTTTACATAAGAACTTTTAAGTCCTGCATCGTCGATAAAATATGGGAAACCGTAATTATGGTCTAAACCTGCGAATTGAATAGAATATAAACCGCCTCTAGGATTGCCTACTATCGATCCGCCTACATCACTAACCAGATCAAAAATTCTTGGTGTATTCTGTAATTCGGTGATTTCATTTCTATTGAAAGCCATATTAATCTGAGTCCTCCATTTGAAATCGCCCTGTTGAACCGGTGTACCACCAAGGGTTAACTCCAATCCTTTTGCTTTCATTTTACCATAATTTGCTGTTTTTGCATACTGGCCACCTATACCAGAAGTATTTATAGTACCAATCAGGTCAAAAATATTCCTGGTGTATAAATCTGCGGTAAAACTTAACCTGTCCTTTAAAAAGGTTAAGTCGAAACCCAGGTTGGCTTCTTTTAATTTTTCCCAGGTTAACTCTGAGTTGGCTAAGCTGGAAATATAGGTAAGCGTTTCCTTTTCCGTATCGTAAGGTCGTCTGGCCAATTGATTGTAGAAAATTGCAGCCGAATTTTTTGCATTTCCAATATTCGCAACTAAACCATAAGTTCCCCTAATCCTTGCTGACGATAAGATATCGTTTTTAGGCCAAAAGTTTTCCTGATCAACATTCCAGGCACCAGAAACGTTCCAGGTTGGTAGCCACCTTGCGGTTCTGCTTTTTCCCATTAAGTTAGAACCATCGTAACGGGTTGTGGCATTAAAGCTATATTTATCTTTATAAGAATAAGCTGCTCTTAACGCAAATGCCGCAAAGCGGTCTGCACCGTAGCCCATACTATAATATGGAGCACCAGATTCCTGCGCTTTTTTGAAATACAGATAATTTGCATTTACAATACCACCGTTATCATACTGATAGCCAACTCCATCAAAACTAGCAGTTTGGCGGTCTGTATACCTCACCTCCATTGAGCCAAAAATATTTAGGCGGTGATCTTTATTAAAGGTTTTATCAAACTCCAGATTCTGCCTGAAATAATAATTTTTCAGGTCATCAGAAATAGTATTGTAAAAACCACCTTCTGGCAAGATTACCACAGGTAATTTTGTTAAATCATCTGGGTTTGTATATAAAAATGGGTTATCGCCAATAGTGGTCGCATCAGTAGCTGCCCTAAAAGCCAACGCCATATTCGAATTTTCTAAAATGTAGGTTTTACGTTCAGTTTTTGCAAACCTGTAAGCTCCATCAACCGAGTAGGTTAACGAAGGGATAATTTTATATTTTAACCCACCCTGAACTTTAAAATCGATTTGACCCAATTTTAAATAATTATTATCTAACTCGTTTAAAATATTAAATGGCGCATAATTCCTATTAAAAAACTCCAATCCACCATTTTCATCATAGGCGGTCATCGCCCTGCTCGTATTTAAAGCGTAAGAATATGGGTTAATATCGAAGTTTCTTGAAAATGTACCAAAAACAGGATCAGAAGTACGGTTTAAACTACCTGGAGCTTGTTGATCTCTGATTGAGCCATTAATGATAAACTCACCACTTAATTTACTGTTCATTTTAAAGTTGGCCCTGAAATTACCTGTAAAACGATCTACATTGCTACCAAGGGTTTGGCCATTATCGTGCAGATATGAGGTAGATGCGTAAGTCTGGAATCGCTCAGTACCCGATGACATACTAACAGAATGCTCCTGCATTAACGAATTTTTGAATAAAATATCAAACCAATCCGTGTTTGCATTGGCGTATCTGTTTAGAAACTGAGCCCTATCAACATTTGTATTTTTTAGCGCATAAGTATCTGTCGCCGCATCGTAATCGTATAAAGCATTATACATTTTATAGAATGGCCCACCATCTGCGCCTCTTGAGGCTGAAGTATGTTGAAAATAGCCTTTGCTATACATTTCCATCAGCACAGACATTTGATCTGCGGAGTTCAGAATATCAAAGTTATCGTAAGTAGGTTTTAAATAGGTAGTAAAATTACCTGAGTAACTTATCCTTGGTGCACCTTCAGTTTGGCGACCTTTTTTAGTGGTTACTACAATTACCCCGTTCATTGCCCTAGCTCCATACATCGCTGTTGCAGCAGCATCTTTCAGAATATTGAAGCTTTCAATATCATCAGGATTTAAACCCGCTACCGACGATCCGATAAGGGTATTGGCATCACCTGTAGAAAGCGACTCGTTTGAGATATTAACTACATCTTCCAGGATAATTCCATCTACTACCCAAAGCGGTTTGTTATCGCCCGAGATAGAAGTAGCACCACGCACACGGATTTTGGGAGCTGCACCAAAAGTACCCGATACATTCTGTACCGATACACCGGCAACCTGCCCTTCAAGCATACGGCTAATATCTGGCACCCCGTTACGCTGTGCATCAACAGCCTTTACCTGCGTTGCAGATCCTGTAAACAACTTTCTATCCAATTGCTGATAACCTGTTGATACCACATTCACCTCGCTAAGTTGAGCCGCATCTTCTTCTAAGGTTACATTAAGAGTTGTTTTATTGCCAATAGGCACTTCAAGTGTTTTGTAGCCAATATAACTAAAGGTTAAAACAGCGCCCTCTTTTACTGAGATGGTATAATCGCCTGATGTATTAGTCGATACTGCATTAGCTGCACCTTTTTCCCTAACGCTAACTCCTGGCAAAACAGAACCACTTTTATCCCTCACCTTTCCGCTTACTTTTACAGCCACAAAATAGCCAAGCACTTTATCCAAAATTGTTTTTTCTTTCGGCTTAATGAGGATGGTTTTATCCTCAATTGTGTAGGTTAAATCATTTCCTGCAATAATTTTTGCCATTACTTCCTCAATGGTCGAATTGCTAAAATTTGCATTAAAAGTAGTGGTACTACTAATTTTACTGGTAGAGAGCAGTACATCATAACCAGATTGCAATCTGATTTCGCGGAACATTTTTTCGAGGGTTACATTTTTTTCTTTTAATGTAACCAGCTGGCCGAATGAAGCTGCACTCACCTGCATTAACGAGGCAAGCAGAACGACCGTAATTAACTTCATCATTAATAGTAATTTAGGTATGTAGCGGCGATGCGTACATAAAATTCTAATATAAATTTTGTACATTTAATAGTCTGTTTTTTGTGCGGAACGCAAGAAAGTTTGGACGCCAAAAAGCGTTTCGCGGTTATCCAAGAAATAATTGATTTTAATCGATTCCGGTTTTCGGAATAGCTAAACAGATAATAAAAGGGGGTGTTGCAAGCACTCCTTTTTTATGCGTTTAACTTTGGATCATCAGGAGATTTGTCGAGGTCTATTCATGATTAGCTAGGTTATGGTTGATTAATTTGTTATTTCTTTTTTATAGATAAAGGTTAGTTACTCCATCATCTTTTTACTCGTTTATTCTTTATAGACAATTATTTTATTGCCCTTAATATCGAAGCGAACTTCGCCGGTTTGCTCAAATTTTCTGAGCACTTTTGATATTTTTTCAAAACGGCTTACCGTTCCGTAATACATTACTTCTTTCGCTTCAGGATCGGCATATTCTATTTCCACATTATACCAGCGGGCAATTTTGCGCAAAATACTTTCCTGTTTTTCGTTATCAAACATGAAATACCCATTTTTCCATGCGATAGCCTCGTCGGTATTTGCTTTTTTAATTTCTATTCCGTTTTTTGATAGTACCGATTGCTCACCTGGTTTCAACACAAGCATATCATTTGAGCTTAAATCAGAAATCCGCACACTACCTTCGAGCAATGTAGTTCTGGTTACAATTTCATTCGCATAGCTGTTGATGTTGAAATGTGTACCTAAAACCTCCAGCTCCTGCTTTAAAGTTTTAACAATAAACGGGTGCGCTTTATCTTTGGCCACCTCGAAATAGGCTTCGCCGCTTAGCTCAACCTTACGCTGTTTTGATGAGCCAATATTTAAGGGGTATTGCAAAGACGAGGCGGCATTAAGCCATACCACAGAACCATCAGGCAACCTGATTTCCCACTCGCCCCCATTTGGAGTAGAAATGGTATTTACTTTCGAATCGTCTATATCGCCAGTTGTTTTTTGGATATGATATACCAGCTGGCCATTTGCGGTTTTTGAAATCGATACCCCGGCCTGCTCAATAAGATCGCCGTTTGCCGCATCACTTAGTGATATTTTCCTGCCATCGGCCAGAGTTAAGATGGCTTTATTTTTGCCCGGCGCCACATCGGAGGCAAAAACATGTTCTTTCTTTTTATTTAGCGATAAATAGGCTGTAAACGAAAATACAACCAACACGGCCGCGGCTGCAGCCCACTTTAAAGGTCGTAGCAAAATACTGCGTGGTGTTTTTTTCGGTTTATCAGTAGCCAGTATATTATTCAGCACAGCCTCCCATTTTTCAGTTACGGCTACTTCAGTAGTAGCTGCTTCTTCAGCCATGATCATCTTTACGATTTCATCGCTAACTGCGGAGGCCGGATCTGCTGCCAATACTAAAAGCTCCTGCTTTTCTTCAGGGCTCAGTGCATCTGCTGTAAACTGTTTTAATAAGTAATTTATACGTTGTTCCATAATGGGGCTACAATACTAAGAAGCAGTGAAAGGGAATTAGGACTATCTGGATTTAAAAAAAAATTATTTTATTTTCAAAAAGAGGAAAACAAAAGGAAAAATGAAGACAATTCCATGCTGATCGAGGTGAATGCGAATAGATTTTAAGGCCGAAACCAAAGCATTTTTAACAGTATTTGGCGATATGCGAAGTATTTCGGCAATTTCGGGAATAGTTTTACCATCGCGACGGCTCAGCTGGTATATATTCCGGCGTTGATCCGGCAATTTTTCAATGGCAACTGCAATAATTTTAGTTACCTCATTCAAATTAATGGTTTCGACGGTGCTATTGTGGCTATCCGTTTGTTTAGCAGTAAAAGCATCAACCATTTTATCGGTTTTAAGTTTTTTACGCAGGTAGCTTAAGCATTCATTTGATACGTACTTATACAGATAAGCCTTCACATTTTCAACCTCAGCCAGTTTATCGCGGTTAAGCCATACCCTTAAAAAGGCATCCTGAATAATTTCTTCTGCGGCATCGTCAGACTTCGTAAATTTTGTGGCGAATACCTGAAGTACGGGCAGGTATTTGAAAAACAGAACAGAAAAGGCTTGTTCATCGCCCTCCACAATCTTGCTAATCAGTGCACGTTCTTTTTCCACATTGCTTACCGCCATAAATTTAATTAGTCATAAGGCTATCTACTGTATGTAATAATAGAAAGATTTAGTTAAAGCCTGGAAATTATTTTACTAAACCAATTTAGTTAAGTAATAGTCAAACTTCTCTACCAAATATAATGATTAAGAAATTTTACAGGCCAAAAAAATTGTTAAAATTAAAAACCCCGCTTTAAGGGCGGGGCTGAGAGGTGCGGTTAATTTAATCAAATTCCTATTTATTTATTATTCAAATGAAATCCAGCTTCTGGCATCATCGAAAGCAACTAAATCATACGATTTTTCGCCTGATTGAATAACATAAAACCCAGCGGCTTTGAAAAAGTTATTTTGTGTATTTGTTACAATATTCCTGATTGCTACAGGTGCCGTTCCAAATGATCCGGCATTAGTAAATTTAATAGTACCATCAGCAGGGAAAGCTGCTATTGGCGCGGGTCCATAAGCGCCATAAGCTCCTCCTACAATAAAGCCTAAACGAGAATAAGCTACATTGAATTTAGAGTAAAAAATTAGAAAATTAAACCCTGGTATAGTCCTTAAACCATAGGCATCGGGCACTCCATCAATCGTAAATCCGTTAAAACACGTCCAATAAGCACCGTTAGTTGGAGCATTAAACCACCTTTGCGCTGCAGTTTTATCATATTCAATTGGTACAATCGCTTCTTTAATCTCTATAGCCTCCCCTCCTTTAATGCTGCCACTGATAAATCCGGTTCCTGTATTAAAATTTACTCCGTTGATTTCGCTTACCGTAGCTGTACCAACAGTTATTGGTGTAAATAAATTTATGGTTGTACCCGAAACATAATAACTGCTGCTAACTTTTTTCATTACGCCCGCATCGAGATAATTAAAGCCAATAATGTTTTGCCCAACGTCAATTCTAACCTCGCAGTTCGCTCCACCAATAGTGGTTCTTTTAAAGTAAGTTCTAAGTTTGGATAAAGTGGTGGCCATAGCTTCAGGAGAAGTCAAGGCATCACTATTTTCTGCTGCAGACTTCGACCGGACTAAAATCAGCTTACTTTTATTAAAGGTTCCTTCTAGCTTAATTGTATCCGCATTGGAAGATAAGAATGCAAACTCAAAATCTGCCAAATATCCGCTACCAGTAGTACCACCTAGTACCGACGGAGTTGGATCTGCTAATAAATGTAAGGTAGAATAAGAATCGAATAATAAAGTTGGGCGCTGCAGTGCCTTAAGGCGATATGAACTTTCAGCAGGTGTTGGATTAAAATCTGCAGACATGGTTGTTCTGTTTTTATCAGTAAAACTGAATAAAAAAGTACCAACTACTTTACTGTTTGTCAATAAGAAACCTCTCCAACCAAATTGTGCTCCGGTTAGCTGTGTCTGATACGCTGTTAAGGTTGCCGATAACCGGTCATCAACATTACCGATAGCCGGCTCTGTTGTATCTTTTTTACAGGCACCCAATGCCAATGTAAACAAGAGTATGTATAATAAATGCTTTTTCATCATTTTTGATCTTTAATTATTACAATGTTCCAAATAAATATGAGGTTGCATCTGTTGTTTTTACAAGACCACCGAATATACTTTTCGATTGTGGTACAATATCATCCACCCAACGAACATTAAATGCCTGACTGTTGAAATAGGCTAGCAAAGTAGGAATGTAAGTTTCGATAACCCTGGCATTAGCATAATTAGCTGTGGTTGGCTGTGAAGCAGCATAGGTCAGGGTAATCACCCCATTAACATTGCTGATATCGTAATCGAAATCGCCATTGTTACCAACACCTAAAGCCACCGTTGGATCCATATAATTAACCCTTAAAGTAAGTTTATTAGCCGCTGTAAAAATTAACGAAATATTGTCGATATAATAACCTTTATTGGTTTGTGGATTGCCAGCCTGTAGGGTTGTATTTGCAGTATTATAAGCCGTTAAAAACTTGGTTGATAAACCTGTTAATTTTTGAGGGTTTATGGTAATGGTACTATAAGTTTTACCCGGTCCCAATAAACTGTTAAAATCTGGAGTTGCCGATTGTGCTTCTATTGCAGACTGAGTTCTGATTTGTAAATCAGTTAAATCTATACCCCAGCTATCTTTCATATAAGATACCACAATCGATTTCTTTTTTAAGAGCTTAGCCCTCGCATCGGTATTTTGTTCGTAAACCCCTTTTCCGTTTCTTTTGATATAAAGCCCGTCATACACAAAGAGATTATTTATGATGTTATCAAAATTAGCTTGTCCGCTTTCCAGTAAAGTTGATAAAGTCTCCACAAAATCGTCATCCTTATTTGATCTTGAGTAAGGTGTTATAAAACCCTTTCCCCAAAAATCGGCCTCGTACATAATCTTATCCAGCGCCGGATTTGTAGAGTATGCACCTCTAAAAATATTAAACCAGGTAGCGGTATAATCAGAAGGCGTGATTCTTTGATAATCAGGCACCACGGCAATATTCTGATTCAGGATATGGCCAAACTCGTGGTGCATGGTATGTAAAATCTGTTTCACAGAAGGCTTATTGGCCGGATTAAAGGTGTTCAGGTCAAGCAAAACAATTTTCCGGCCCGCTTCTGCCGTACCCAGGGTAATGGTACCATTGCTGTTGTACGAAGGGCTACCCGCCAGATAAAACTGTTTTTGGGTATATTTCTTCATAAAATCTTCGCCTTTTATTGCTGCATATGGCACTATCCAGGTACTTTTAATAATGCTCATAATGGGCACTACCAATTCTTCTTTAACCGGTACAACGTTCTTATAAATTTCTCCCAGTTCAGACCTGTCCCATTTATATTTTACTTCAATGTTATATGGAGTAGTATAGTTTGTACTAATCCATTCATCTATTGGCCCCTTGGTCCAGGTATCGCCGCCCAAACCAACTATATTGGCACTTAAATCATCTTTTTTGCTGCATCCTGCTAAAAAGATTGTTGCTAAAGCAACCATTAATAATGTCTTTTTCATAATAATATGCTTTTATAGTTATCTGGGATTTGCAGCTAAACCTGCTGCAACAGCATCTTGTGGGATTTGAACCAACCTTCTCGGGTCATTAACTCCCAGTGTAATTGTATTTAAACCATTGGCTGGAACATGTACAATCGGGATTTTCAGCCTTACAATATCTAACCACCTTAAGCCTTCGTGCATATATTCCTGGCGTTTAAAGTTGATAACTGTCGCCACCAAAGCATCTTTAGCAGATAAGCCTGTAAAAAATGTGGTAGCTTTGGTTTCTGTAAATTTATCGGTAGTTGCAGAATAGCCAATAATCCTTTTTGATAAATAAATATCCAAATCGGCAATGGTTTGGGCATTGTTGCCAAGCATGGCATTGGCTTCGGCCCGGTTAAACAACACCTCTTCGGTAGTTAGTAAAGGTACCATATTGTAGGCATCGCCAAAGTTGGCACTAATGGTCTCTTTTACAAAGTGCTCTCTGAATTTAGGAATATTATAAAATGCTTCGTTTGCACCAAAAATTTTCGCAACCATGGCCAGCGATTTTCCGGTTGGGTTGTTACCCGGATTATACACTGTTGACAATACCCCGAGCTTAATCCGTAATTGTAAGCACCATAATTTCTTCCCCAATACGAATTTGCTTCCTGTAACAACAAGTTGGCAGGTTCGGTAGAGTTGGAGTACAATGCCTGCAACTCATAAAAACCCAATACATTATAAGTAGTATTCCAGGCCCTTAGGTTATCGGTAATTGTGGCCGCCGGGAAAACAGCATTGGCATTATCGATTACTTTTTGATAATCTCTTTTAAATAAATAAAAGCGTGTAGCAAAAGCACGGGCCGCCTGTGTGGTAAAATGATACTTTGGCACCCTGTAGCTATTGTTATTGAGCAGTGGTAATCCTTCGGTTAAATCTTTCTCAATATTGGCATAAACACTTGCTACTGTGCCTCTGGTATAATTACCCTCTACTATTTTTTGTGGCAAGGTAACATACGGAATACCCGGATCGGATGCAGCTGTAGCTGGATCGTAGGCTTTAGCAAACAAGGTAACTAACATAAAGTGTACGTAAGCCCTGGCTACAAGTGCTTCACCCCTGCTGGCCGAATATGCTGCAGTATTGCCGCCTTTATCAATAGCTTCCAAAGCATAATTTGCTGCCGCAATGGCTTTATAGCAAGCATTCCAATAAAATGGAGGGGTATCTACTGAGGTTGCGTCAATCTGATCAATGTAATTCCATGGAGATGAATTGGGTAAAGCCCTGGCTGTTATCCCTTTATCGCCGGCATTATCGCTCATGGCTTCGGTAAAAGGAAGATAACTGCCATGTGGATAGGCATTGGCCAGTAATTCGGCAACTTTAACCGGGCTGTTTAATTCAGTACGGTCGTCTGGCTGATGCTCCAAAAATTTCTTACAACCACCAGATAGTAGTAAGCCTGAGCATGCGATATATATGAATATTTTATTCTTTTTCATTTTCTGTTCAATTTAAATTAGAATCCAACTTTTAGCGAAAGTGTATACTGTTTTGGAATTGGCAAGGCTACACCACCTGAGGCAAAAAACTCAGGATCTTGTCCTTTTAGCTTTTTATCCGAATAGATTAACCAAAAGTTATTGGCAACAGCACTGATTGATGCGTTGTTTGCGCCAATAGTTTTCAGGATTTTTGCAGGTAGTGCATATGAAAGAGATATTTGTTTTAACCTGATAAAACCACCATCAGCAACTCTAGCTGTAGAATAGTTGTAGGTATTGTAAGGATATGTTCCACTTATTTTAGCTGCAGCTTCTATATCCAGAATTGAAGGGATATTGGTTTTCAGCTCATCGCCAGGTAAAGTCCACCTGTCTTTAAATTCGTTCGGCAATGCATCCAAGTCTGAATAAGAAGTGGCAAATATCGGGTTCAGCCTGATTTTATTTCCGGCCGAAAAGGTAAATAACGAACCCAATGTAAAGCCTTTGTAACTTACACTATTGTAAAAACCACCTGTTAATTTCGGATCTGTGGGACCTTCATATTTCAGGTATTTGGTTTCTAAACTCTGCATATAAACATTGGTACTTTTCTCACCTTTTTCATTGATAAATTCAGGGATACCAGTATCGTGGTTCAAGCCAGTAAAATCAACTGAATATAGACCCCGGTATGGATAGCCTTGCTGAGGACCACCATCGGCCGCTACCAGGCTAAATATATTTTGTGGGCTTGAGAGTTTAGTTACTTTGTTTCTGTTGTAACCAAAGTTTAAATTACTCTTCCAGTTCCAGTCCTCCGTTTTAATAATTGGTCCGCTTAAGGTTACCTCAATACCTTTCGAATTCATATCAGCATAGTTAGCCGTGGTTAAATACTGCCCACCAATACCCGAAGTTCTTAGTGGACTGATTAAATCGAAACCATTTCTATTGTATACATCAACTGTTAAATTTAACTTATCTTTAAAAAAGCCAAGGTCTACACCAATATTGGTTTCGTATTGTTTTTCCCAGGTTAAATCTCTGTTTTCAATATACTCGATATTCATCACCGATTCGGTTTCGCTGGTATATGGTCTTAATGCACTTCCATTTCTTAAAACCAGCGCCGAGTTTGTAGCGCTACCTAAACTGGCCGTTAAGCCATAAGTAGCCCGTATGGTAGCCCGGTTTAAGATTTTAGTAAGCTTATCGTTATCAAAAAACTTTTCTTTATCAATGTTCCAGGCACCAGAAACGTTCCAGGTTGGCAACCACCTTGCTGTAGCTGAGCTACCCAACTGGTTCGAACCATCGTATCTGCCGGTAGCGTTAAACGAATATTTACCATCGTAAGAGTAAGCAGCCCTTGTCATAAATGCAGCAAAACGGTCGTAACGGTGGTTCATTGAATAATAATTCAGGTTATTAAGTACCGACTGTTTAACAATGTTTGGATCTACAAAAGGTACACCTCCCTTATCGTACTGGTAACCATAACCAATCATGCTTCTGGTCTGGCGGTCGGCCATGCGCATTTCCTGGAAAGCATAAACATTAATGAAATGTTTATCGTTAATGTTCTTATCATATTCTAGTGAGTTCCTAACCATGTACGATTTAAGGAAATCGTCGGTAGTATTATAAAAACCACCGTACGGAAGTACTACAACCGGTTGTAATTCGGGGTGAGCCGGATCGCGGAATAAAAAACGGTTATTATCCTGAATATAAGAATCGCCATTGGCCCTGTAGGCATTGGCCATATTAGCGTTTTCTCTTACTTTATGTTCATTGCCACTTTTCACATAACGCATCGAAGCCAGAAAGTCGTACTTAAAGTTTTTGGTAAATTTATAACCTAAACCTCCCTGAAGTTTAAAATCGAGCATACTCAAATCCAATGAGTTGTTATCCAGCTCATCTAAAATATTGAAATTGGCAAAATTTCTGGTAAAACTTTCGCGGTTTCCGTTTTGATCGAATGCGGTTAAGGTTCTGCTGGTATTTAAAGCATAACTAAATGGATTGATATCGAAGTCCCTCGAATATTTTCCTTCAACCGGGTTACTCACCCTGCCGACAGTTCCGGGTGCTTTTTGGTTACGGATAGACCCTGTAGTAATAAAGTTAAGGGTAAGCTTGTTAGAAAGGTTAAATACAGCGTTTACGTTACCTGTATAACGCTCTACGCTATTACCTACCGCCCAACCGTTATCGTTTAAGTAACTTGTAGAAATATATAACTGCGATTTATCTGTTCCTGATGAAATACTGATACCATGTTCCTGCAACAGCGAGTTTTTAAAAAGTACATCAAACCAATCCGTATTTGCCGTAGCATAACGTGATAAAAATGTATTTCTGGCCTCTGGAGTATTAGCCAATCCAAATGCACCCGATGTTGCATCGTAAGTATTAATCAACTGATACATTTTTGTATACACCCCACCATCGGTAGCCCTTGATGCACTAGAGTGGTTTAACCAACCTTTACGTGCCAACTCCGAATACACCGACATCTGATCGGACGAATTCATGATATTATAATTATCGTAAGTAGGCTTTAAATAAGTAGAAAAGTTACCTGTATAAGAAATTAAAGTTTTACCTACACGCCCCTTTTTAGTAGTAATTACCACCACACCATTCATCGCCCTTGCACCATACTGCGCCGTTGCTGCAGCATCTTTTAAAATATTGAAGCTCTCAATGTCATCGGCATTGATACCGGCAACTGACGATCCGATTAAAGTGCTTACATCACCTGATGATAATTGCTCGTTAGAAATGTTAACCACATCTTCAAGAATTACACCATCAACTACCCAAAGCGGTTTATTTTCGCCTGTAATTGAAGTTGCTCCACGTACGCGGATTTTAGGTGCTGCACCAAAAGTACCCGAAACATTTTGTACCGATACACCTGCTACCCTACCTTCGAGCATCCGGCTTACATCGGTAATACCATCCTGTTTAACATCTGCTCCCTTTAAGGCAGTTGCCGCACCGGTAAATAGTTTTTTATTCAGGTTTTGGTAACCAGTAGAAACAATGTTTACCTCGCCCAGTTCTTTCGAATCTTCTTCAAGGCTCACGTTGATTACTGTTTTACCAGCTACCGATACCTCTACGGTTTTATAACCAACAGATGCAAAAGATAATATAGCATTATCCTTAACGGTAATCTGGTATTCGCCACGCGCGTTAGTTGAAACTGCATTGGTTGCACCTTTTTCGCGTACGCTTACACCTGGCATGGTCGTACCATCCTTTTTATCGCGTACAATACCTTTTATGGTTACCTCTTTTTTCGCATTACTTTTAGGTACCTCAACAACCTTTAAAATTACCTGGTTGCCAACAAGCCTGTAAGAGATATTTTTTTGTTTAAGCTGATCAAGTGATTCTGTTATCGAAGATAACTTAGATGGCACATCGAGCACCATAGTTTTATTGATCTCAGCAGCATCATAAACAAAACTTACTTTATAAGCCTGCTCAATTTTTTTCAGGTAGTTATCCAACCTTTCGGGTTTCCCGCTGGCTTGCCTTGCATCTGCCCTGGCCAAAACTGCCCAAAAGATTGCACATACCAGCAAGGCCAGCTGGCGCAAACTCATTCCAGCATTTCTTTGGTAGAATTTTTTCTCCATAGTTGATTTTAGTTAATTAATTGATTTGTGTGTACGGTGTCTTTAAAGTGATTGTGTCTTTATTTATAGTAATCTTTAATCCATAGGTTTCTTTTAACACAGCTAAAACTTCTGACAAACTGTTGTCTTTAAATGTTGCATTGAACTTTTTAACAAGTGGCTGGTTGGTTTCTAAAAGAATATTCTTTTGATAGTAACGGCTGAGTTGTTTACATACCTCTTCTAAAGGTGTATCTACAAATACAAGTTCGTTGCTTAGCCATGCATCTGCATTTTGCGAAAGCCGGGTGGTAAACTGCCTGTTCGAAATGCTGTAAGATAAAGCCTGCCCGGCCACTAAAATGGATGATGTACCATTGGTGTAAGGCGAAAACAATACCCTGCCGGTTTTCACATCCAGATCGATTTTATTTTGCGAATAATTAATGTTGAATGATGTACCCAGCACTTTAACTTTCGATTGGCCCATTAATACACTGAAAGGACGCTTTGGATCTTTAGCTATTTTAAAAAAAGCCTTGCCCTGGATTAAATAAATCTCACGGGATGATGAGGCAAAGGATTTAGGATATTTAACAGAGGTATTTTCTGCCAGAATAACTTTCGAACCATCAACCAGCAGAATTGAATCTTTTTGGCTTGCTCCAGTTTGTAGGGTAAGGTAAACCTGCTTATTGTTCAGGCTATAAAACCAATACCCGGCTCCGAGCAAAACTAGTGTAGCAGCGATATTGCGAAACCAGATAAAGCCTGTAAAAGGTTTATAAGTATGCTTTTTTAATTCGCGTTTAAAATTGGCTTCCGCCTGCCTGGTATCGATCCTGTTTAAGGAAGTAGATCTTGCAGATAAATCCCATACCCTCGATATTTCACGAAAATATGCTTCATTTTCAGCAGATGCTGACCGGTAAGTATCTATTGCAGCACGGGTAGTTTCATCCTGCGGATTGTTTAAATACCGGACAATTAAATCCAGGTATTCTGATTGGTTAAGCATTTTTAGTTCGTTGGAGTTATAATATAAAGACAAACCAAACCATAAAAACCCCTAAATAAATCTCAAAAAAATAAATATATTTTAAAAAATCCATCTGCAATAGGCTAAAAACAACTTTTTAAATCAAAAAATTAATATAAATAAAGTGCCATTACGGTTAAATAACTTTTCGCTTTTCTATTTAAAGCAGGGTCGTCTATAAATTTGCTCCTTAAAGTTTTAAGTGCATTACCGATATGGTTTTCGACCGTTTTTTCCGATATACTAAGTTCCAATGCTATTTCCCTGTATTTAAAATTATCAAATCTGCTCAGTTTAAATACTTTTTTGCATTGGGCAGGTAGTTTCTCTATTTCATCGCGTAAAATAATGATCATTTCATTTTCTTCATCCAGATCGGTGAAGTACCCATCAGAAAACTCGGCAGCTAATTTTAAATGATGTTGCTCCAGGTTTTTTTGGCGGTTGGCAAAATTAATAGACGCATTTATAATCGAACGGTATAAATATGATTTTACACATTTAACTTCAGTAAGGCTATCAGGAAATTCCCAGATTTTAAGAAAAATATCCTGCACAATTTCCTCAGCTGTATGAATATCGCTAATGTACTTATCACTAGCCAGAATAAGTTTCTGAAAATAAGAAGTGTAGAAACGTGTAAAGGCAGCGCTATGTCCCCTTTCTATTAACGAGATCAAATCCCTTCCTGTTTCTATTTTTGCAGCATCCATTAATACATAATTGCTTCCAACACTTAATACCGAACCAATTATACACAATATTGTGCAATTATTAATACAAGAAATGAATTTTAAACTAACGGATTAGGTTAATATTGGTAGTATGGCGATATCATCAGGTACACTACCACACCTGTTATAGCCACGTATAACCATAAAGGGAATGTAATTTTGGCAATTTTCTTATGGCGGTCAAAACGCGCTGCCAATGCCCTTACATAGGTAACCAGAACCAAAGGAATAATAGCAATTGAAAGCAGAATATGCGTTAAAAGAATAAAGAAATAAACATATTTTACTGTTCCATCTCCTCCAAATTTGGTCGATGGGGTAGTCATGTGATAAGCAATATACATTACCAAAAACAATAAAGAACAGCCAATAGCTATCTTCATCAGGTTTTGATGCAACGTAACCTTTCCGTTCTTAATTGCCCAAACAGCTACAACCAGCAAGAGCGCCGTTATACCGTTAATAGTTGCATATATAGGAGGTAAAAAAGGTAGTGCAGGAGCATCAATACCTAAATCTTTCAATTTTACAACAAATAAAAAGGCTACAGCTACAGGAATGAAAATGGATAGGATAATGATCCATTTGTTATATTTTTTCTCAATTGGGCTATTTTCCATGAGTTTTAATTCTCTTTTATATTTTATAATTATTCGATAACCAGATTATAGCATGTGCACTTTGTACTCCGGACTATTTACCTGCCGTCTTTAATATTCCTCAAATACTCGGCTATCAATACTTTGATTTCATCTTCGAGTCTGGCATTGGCCTCTGGATTATCGGCTTCGTAAATACCGCGAATACGATGCAGGTTATCAATGAGTAAAATTTTGTTACTAAAAATGAATGTAGGTTTGGCCCTGGTATCATCTTCAATTACATCGAGTAACAGCCCCTTTTTAATCAGCTGATAAGTTTGAGCTGTATCTCCGGCTACAAAATCCCATTTACCCTCTATTGCTTTAAAACCAGCAGCAAAATCCTTTATCTTACCTTGATCGGCCGGATCTACTGATAAGCTTAGAAATTTAACCAAAGGCTTTTGCTCATAACCATCAGATAGTTGTTTGATGTATTTGCTAACCCGTTGATTGGTGGCTCCTGTGTGGAATAAGTTAAGCACCACAAGCTTATTCTCGAACGATTTCCAGCTAATGGTATCGTTATGCTGGTTAACGAGTTTAAAATTGGGGACTTGATGGTAAATCGTATCCGGAATTTTCTTTCCCTTTACACTGTGGAAGGTGGCAGCCACAACCTTTTCACCATAGATTGGTAAACTCTTATACCTGTTTTTGGCAAAGTGTGGCAATAAGTAAAAAAATAAAAATCCCGGTATAGCTAAAATGCTTACCAGGATTAATACCTTTTTTATAGGACTTCTTTTCATTAATGACTCATCATGTGCAGGTTTAAAAACCCACCTTCTATTAGCATTAAAACAATAAAGTAAATAATGAAAATGAATGAAACAGTAAGTGCAAGTTGCAGGCCTAATTTTTCGAACTTTAAGTGCATAAAATAGGCTACAATATAAAATGCTTTCACTAACGTTAATGCAATGTAGATGTAGTTACCTATATGTTGTGGGATATGACCACCAGGAATTGCCCAAAGTGCAATGATAAATTCAATAGCTGTAATTAGCGATAAAATACCAGCTACTTTCCAGATTTTTGCTTTATTCATGCCTGCATGTTCTCCATGCTCGTGGCCTTCTGTTGTATGTGCGTGTTCTGACATAAAAATATTTTTATAATATGATAAATTAAACCAAATAGAAGAATGTAAATACGAACACCCAAACTAAATCTACGAAGTGCCAGTATAAACCAACTTTCTCAACCATTAAATAGTGACCTCTTCTTTCGAAAGTACCATTAATAGTCATGATCAGAATAATTACATTGATCATTACTCCACTAAATACGTGGAAACCGTGAAAACCTGTAATAGTGAAGAATAAGTTAGCAAATTGCTGTGCAGCAACTAAAGAAACCGGGCCGTCAAATAAGTGTTTCAATTCTTCAGAAGATGGAATTTTGCCCCACCAGAAACCTTCATGGTGTAAGTGAGACCATTCTAAGGCCTGGCAACCCAGGAACATGAAACCACCAATGATAGTAGCTACCATCCACCAGATTACTTCTTTCTTTGCCCTACGGTGGCCAGCCTCAACAGCCATAACCATCGTTACCGAACTAAGAATTAATATAAAAGTCATGATACCCACAAATACTAGTGGTGCACCTGTATCTTTTATACCTGGTATAGATTGAAAAACCAAATCAGGATCTGGCCATGTTAATTTAGAAAAACGCTGAGCGCCGTAGTAGATCAATAATGATGAAAAGGTAAAAGCATCTGATAATAGGAAAAACCACATCATGATTTTACCATATTCTACCGACCACGGAGAACGACCACCATTCCATGGTCCGGTTTTAACTTGATCTAATTGTGATACTGCATTCATTTGGAAATAGTATAATAGTTTGTTAACAAATTTAACGGTTCAAAAGTAAAAAAACATATAGATATATCCATAGGATATCTATAAAATGCCAAAAAATAGAAGCAATTTCCATTCTGTACTGGCTTTTAGCAGCAGGAATATTTTTATAACTGCCAATTAATGCATTAATAATAAAGCCTATACCTGCAATAATGTGCAAAAGGTGCATGCCCGATACTACGTAGATAAAAGAAATTGCGGCGTTGTTACCCACCAGGGTAGCACCAGTTCTTACCATACTGCCCCAGGCATTAAATTGCATTACACCAAAAGTAATGGCCAATATTACAGTAACCCAAAGCAGGTTACGTTGTAAACTGAAATTAAGTTTCTTTAGGGCCCTGGCTGCTAAAAATAAAGTAATACTGCTGGCTAAAATTACCATGCTCGAGTAAATAAATGCATCGGGCAATATTAAGCCATGCCCTTTACCTTTAGATGCGGCAAATACCAGATAGTAACTGGTAAAGCCCCCAAACATAATGGTAGATGATACTACGAATAACCAAACAATAAACTTTCTGGGTTTTGGATCAAATGTATCCTGGATCTTTTCCATTGTGATAACCATCAGTTATTTTGCTATAAAATTTAATAATAAACCCAGCTGTACAGCGGGTATGTAAAAAAACGAGCAGAACATCACGCGCTTGGCGTCAATCATTTCTCTGCTCATTAAAAGTTTAAAAGCTAACCAGCTGAAAATAAATCCGGCAATTAGCGATAAGCCTGCAATATAATAACCACCAAAGCCATAAAAGGTTGGCAGTAAACTTACAGGTATTAAAATCAAAGTACTCAAAAATGTAAGTAGCGCTGTTGCTTTATCACGTTTTTTAGTAGGCAATAATCTGAATCCTGCTTTTTTATAATCATCATCCAGTACCCATGCAATTGCCCAAAAATGTGGGAACTGCCATACAAACTGGATCAGAAACAAAATACCGGCAATGTAATAATCTATTTCATGGAACATTTCGGCTTTTAAGCTACCAAATGCGGCCAGGTAACCAATAAGTGGCGGCAATGCGCCCGGAATAGCACCAACAAAAACTGCTATTGGCGATTTCCGTTTTAATGGTGTGTAAGCAAAAGCATATAATAAAATAGAGAATACCGATAATAAACCAGTTTCTAAATTCAATTTACCCAGCAACCAGGTACCAACAAAAGACATAAACACACCCAAAATCAATCCTTGCCCTGTAGTCATCCTACCTGCAGGCATCGGTCTGTCTTTAGTGCGCGACATCAGCTTATCCAGATCCTTTTCAATAATCTCGTTAAAAGTATTGGCGGCTGCAGTTACCAAAAAACCACCTGCAATTAAAATCAACCAATTTCCCCAATCTATACTAGGAATATGCCCCCTACCTACCTGCATCTTCTGCCCAATCAGAAAAGAGATCGATGCAGAAAACACTACCGTAAACGATAGCCTGAATTTGATGAGTTTAGAAAAATCTGAAATATATTGTTTCAATTCCCTTAAATATTATTGTTTATATGTACTGGTGCGGTAAACCAACAAGTACAGGTAAAACTGTAAACTAAATAGTAGCGTAGAAAACAAAATATGTAATGCCTGTGCTACCGGCGGAAAAGCAATGTATGCCAAAGCTAAACCACTTAATAATTGAATCAAGAGCGTAATTAAAATAAATCTGGCTGTTAACAGTGGGGCTGCTTTACCACTAAAACGGTCGATAACCATTTTATAAACAACACCGTTTGTTACCACCACCAGTATAGCCAGATCACGGTGATAAGAAAACACACTTCCAACCTTCGAAATCCATGTATCTTTAGCACCATAAGCAAGCGACTTTGCAATTACATCAATCGCTTCCCTTACATCAGTACCAATAACTATCTGTACAAGGCTAATGATTAACGTAAAGAACAAAAATCCTTTTAGCCATAATATGCGGTACATAATTACCGAAGGTGCTTTATTGAGCTGCTTGGCGTAATTATAAGTATAAATGGAAATGGCAAGAATAACAAGTGCCAATAACATGTGTACCGTTACTACCCATTGTGCCAGATTAGTTGAAACTACAATAGATCCCAACCAACCCTGATAGCCTACCACAAAAATATTAAGGATGCTTAATACAATAATGCGCTTTGCTGTTTTTCTATAAGTAAAAGAACAAATGGCTGTTAACAGCAAAAAGATACCTGCAGCTACACCCGCCAAACGGTTCAAATATTCGGTCCAGGTTTTTGTTGGATTAAACTCCTCAGGTACGGTAATGCTCTGATCGTGCCTGATGCTATCAGCCAGCGCCACCTTCCCCATACTTTCGAGGTATTTGGCAAATTTCTCGTTTTTCTTAAGTCTGCCAGCAACATATTTTTCTTTGTAGTTGGCTGGAAGCTGCGATACATCAGTAGGTGGAATATAACGATCGAAACATTTTGGCCAATCCGGACAGCCCATGCCAGATCCTGTACTGCGTACAATACCACCGGCAAGTATAACCAATAACGTAACTACGATGGTTATAAGATTAATTTTAATGAAACGTTGTTCTGATCCGCTGACCATATATCTATTAATATGAAAAGGGTATCCGGATAAGCAGAAACTTAATCAGATACCCCTTCTAAATTTTATTTAAAGCTTAAACTAGCCCTTATTTTCTTCAACAGGATTAGCTAATTCCCAATCTTGCTGAATTTTTTCTGCTTCAGCATTTCCTTCAAAATCGTGAGGTAAGTTAGAGCTCATGGTTTGAGAGAAAGGAACCGTTTGCGGAATAAAGTCTGCATCATGTCCAGGTTTACTATAATCGTAAGGCCATCTGTAAACAGTTGGAATTTCTCCCGGCCAGTTACCATGTAAGTGCTCTACTGGTGCAGTCCACTCTAATGTATTGGCTTCCCAAGGATTTTGAGGAGCAACTTTACCTTTAAAGATCGAGTAGAAGAAGTTAAATAAGAACGCAACTTGTGCTAATGCAGCCATAATAGCAGCCCAGGTAACAAATACGTTTACCGTTAACCATTTTTTCATAAACTCGAACTCAGTAAATGCATAGTAACGACGTGGTACCCCATCTAAACCTAAGAAGTGAAGTGG
Organism: Pedobacter sp. HDW13; assembly: GCF_011303555.1. NCBI lineage: Bacteria > Pseudomonadati > Bacteroidota > Sphingobacteriia > Sphingobacteriales > Sphingobacteriaceae > Pedobacter > Pedobacter sp. HDW13. The sequence continues at coordinate 1,602,051 of NZ_CP049868.1, forward strand.
GAAGAATACCAGGTAAGCAGCAATGAAAGTTAACCAGAAGTGTAAGTATCCTAATTTAGCATTCATCATTTTACCGAACATTTTAGGGAACCAGTGATAAACACCTGCAAGCATACCAAAAATTGCTGCTGATCCCATTACCAGGTGGAAGTGGGCAACTACAAAGTAAGTATCGTGTAAGTTAATATCTAAAGATGCATTACCTAAGAAGATACCGGTTAAACCACCAGAGATAAAGAATGATACTAAACCAATAGCAAATAACATGGCTGGAGTAAAACGGATATTACCACGCCATAAAGTAGCCAGGTAGTTAAATGTTTTTACTGCCGATGGTACCGCAATGATTAAGGTAGTGATCATAAATACACCTCCTAATAACGGGTTCATACCGGTAACAAACATATGGTGACCCCATACGATGAACGATAATACGGTAATACCAATTAGTGAATAAACCATTGCATGGTAACCGAAGATTGGTTTACGTGAGTTCACTGAGATTACTTCAGATGAAATACCTAAAGCCGGCATAATTACGATATATACCTCAGGGTGACCTAAGAACCAGAATAAGTGTTGCCATAAAATTGGCGAACCACCTTCGTTTGGTAAAATATCGGTACCCATTACGATATCAGATAAGTAGAAACTTGTTCCGAAACTACGGTCGAATATCATTAACACCACACCTGCAACTAACACAGGGAATGATAAGATACCCAGAATAGCAGTTAAGAAGAATGCCCAGATAGGTAATGGCATTTTCCAAAGATCCATACCTTTAGTACGCATATTTAAGATTGTACTTACATAGTTAATACCACCCATTAATGATGATGCTACGAAAAGTACCATACTGATTAACCACAAGGTCATACCAAGACCCGAACCTGGCATAGCCTTAGCTACAACAGATAATGGCGGATAAACAGTCCATCCACCAGATGCTGGTCCGGTTTGAATAAAGAATGATGACATCATAATCACACAGGCCATAAAGAAGAACCAGTATGAAAGCATGTTTAAGAATGGCGAAGCCATATCTCGTGCACCAATCTGTAAAGGAATTAATAAGTTACTAAATGTACCACTCAATCCGGCTGTTAGTACAAAGAATACCATGATGGTACCGTGAATGGTAACCAATGCCAGATAAAAATCGGGTTTAATACGACCGCCTTCAGCCCATTTACCTAAAAATGTTTCTAAGAAAGGGAAATTCTGATCTGGCCATGCCAATTGAATACGGAATAAAATGGATAAGCCCATTGCTATTACCGCCATAATAATACCGGTAATTAAAAATTGCTTGGCAATCATTTTATGATCCATACTAAAGATATACTTTGAAATCAAAGTCTCTTTATGATGCCCATGATCAGCGTGATCGTGATTGTGTTCGTCGTGTAATGCTATTGTTGACATAATTCGTTCGCTCCTGCTTAATATTATTTATTTAAAGCCATTTGGTTAGTTTTAGCAGCTGCTGAATCTGTAGCTGCTGAATCTGCTACTGCTTTTACAGGTGCAGGTGCCACTGGCAAATTAAATTGTTTTCTTAAATCATCGTTTAAGTATGTTTTCTGTTCAGCTATCCAGGTTTTGTAGTCAGCCTCAGAAACTACACGTACCACTTTTTGCATGTTGTAGTGACCAGCACCGCAAATTTTAGCACAGAAGAAAAGGTACTTAAAGTTAGGATCGTTTGTTTCTTGCTGCATCTCTGCAGTCGTTTTAGTAGGTGTAAACTCAAAGTAAGTTTTCATACCTGGTACAGTATTTAACTGAACCCTGAAATGTGGCATGTAAAAACTGTGAATTACATCTTTACTCGTTAAGATTAACTTAACTGGTTTACCTACCGGAATAACCATTTCATCAGCCATTTCATCATCACGAGAGTTTAGATCTTTAAAATCGATACCCAATGGGTTGGTAGCTGTAGTTAATTTGTAGTTTTTAGTACCTACAACACCATCAGCTCCAGGGTAACGGATAGACCATTTAAACTGCTCAGATGTCACTTCTATTTGTAATGGCTTGTTATTTGGATCTTCAACTTTGAAGAAAATTGATCTCCAGGTTAAGAAACCCATTAACACCAATACTGTTAATACCAATGCCGGAACGATAGTCCAGATTTTCTCGATAGTATTGTTGTGTGGATAATAGTAAGCTTTTCTTTTTGCAGAATATTTGTAGATATAAGAAAATCCGAATAATAAGATGTGTGTTAACACAAACACAATTGTGGTGATGATCAATGTTAAATTGAACATCTCATCTATTTTCTTTCCATGTTCTGATGCTGCATCTGGAAGTAACATTGCACCGTGCACTGTATATTCCCAATATACACCATATAAACCTAACACTAAAAACAAGGCAAATAAACTTGCATGTACCCTGTTCCAGTTAATGCCTACAGGCTTACCTTGTGCTTCGCGGCTTAATTCATATACCCTTATCGATTTACCGATAATTGCAATGAATAAACATACGGCAAGGAAAATCAGTATATAAAATATTACCGATTTATAAACCTCGCCCATATCAACCTTCGGTGCCGCGGCAGCACCTGCTGCTGCATCTTGCGCAAATACGCTAGTGTTTGCAAAAACAGTAAGTAATACTGCTAAAGCTGCGGTCGTTTTATTCGTTATAAACTTTCTTAAACTCATTTTCTTAAAAGTAGTACGCTGTACTGCTAATTATAATAATAACTAAATATTTGCTCTATCTTATCATCATTACAGTTGATGATGCAAACTTTCTTGTAATAATGGGTGATTTTTTGCAATCAAAGGTTTTTTACTCAATGCCGATAAAACGGTAAAGGTAAACAATCCTACGAAACCTACTGCAGTTCCGATCTCAACAATTCCGAAACCGTTGTGGCCATCTTCTACTGCACCTGGCATAATCATTTGGTAGTAATCTACCCAGTGACCTAACAATACCACGATAGAAACGAATAATAATTTGGCATCGGTTCTTTTGTTATCTCTATCCATTAACAATAACACTGGCGCTAAGAAGTTCATTGCAAGGTTTAAGAAAAACCAGAACTTGTAATATTCAAAGCGTTTGAAGAAATACACGGTTTCCTCAGGCATGTTTGCATAGTAGATCAATAAGAACTGAGCAAACCAAACGTAAGTCCAGAAAATAGAGAAACCAAAAATAAACTGACCTAAGTTGTGTAAGTGGCTATTGTTAACCCATTGCATGTAACCAGCTCTTCTTAATAAGATCAGGATAATGGCAATAGTTGCTAAACTGCTTACCCACATTGCTGCGAAGTTATACCAACCGAACATGGTTGAGAACCAGTGTGCCTCTAACGACATCACGGTATCGAAAGCAAAAATTGGTGTTGTAAATCCGTAAATTACTAAGAAGATACAAGCATTTTTGAAGCTTTTTCTGTAAGAATTTAAACCACCCGCTAAATCTTCGTTGTAAGAAAGTTTAACAAAAAGCATCGAAAAAATACTGTAAACACCCAAGAAAACTACCTGACGACCTAAAAAGAAAGGCACATTCAGGAACACCGATTTACCTGCAATGATCGAATCATAATGTGGGCTGTTTGGATCAGTTAATCCTTCAGCGTTCCAGTGGTGGTATAAGTTATGTGTAAATAAACCTGCAGTAATAACTACAACAAGTATTACAGCTGCTATAGGCAAAGTTTTTGCCATAGCCTGTGGCACACGTAAAATAGATGCAGACCAACCAGCCTGCGCTACATATTGAACAGCAAGGAAAAATGTACCCGACATACAAACGCATGCAAAGTAATATGCCATAAGCAACAGGTTGGCAAAAGTACGCTCGTGCATTACTTTATCGCCAGCTAAGAAACCGAAGGCTACAGCTGCAATACCAATAACGATACCAACTATACTTAGGGTTTTTACTTTTCCTGTAAACTCAAACTGTTCACTAAAATTAATATTGTGAGTTCCCATTTATATTCTGCTTTACTTATTGTTGTTTTTGTAATTCCTGAACATACATCACTACTTTCCAACGATCAGTCGGAGAAATTTGTGAAGCATGCGAGCCCATATTATTTACACCGTAGGTAATGGTGTGGTAGATTTTACCAGCGGTAAGCGCTTTCATATCTCCACCTCTTGATGAACTTCCAGAGAAGTACGAAGGTACACCACTAAATTTCTCAATTTTAACCAGGTGTCCTTGTCCGTCTCCTTTTGTTCCGTGGCACGGGCTACAGAAAACGTCGAACAAATGCTGGCCCTGAGCTAAATTTAAAGTATCAACAGGTAAAGGGTTAACCATGCTCACACCTGCTGCCTGATATCCTTCAAGGGTATTAGGAAACTCATCATACTCGGTAAAACCTACCGGTTTAGTATGTGCTGGTGGCAATTGTGCCGTTTTACCATCTTTAAAATTCTTGTTTGGCTGATCCGGATTGTAAGCAATCGGATCATACATGTTTCTGGCATATTCTAAGCCAGTACTGCGTTTATCTTTACAAGCAGAAAAGGTAGCTGCAAAAGCGATAGCTAAAAACGCCGTGTAAACAAATTTATTCTTATTCATAGCTAATGTACTTCCTTTCATTATACTTTACTTCTAAAGCACCTGCATCTTTTAATAATCCATCAATTACAGTATGTGCCGTGTTATCTTTTGCATCAACTGCAATTACAAAACGATCATCAGTAGCACGTAAATCCATCACTCTTGGTGCTCTTCCTGGAAATAAGTGTGTAGAAGCATAGTAAGTTAACACCATACCGAAAGCACAGAATAATACTGTAAGCTCGAACATTATCGGAATAAAATCCGGCAATGCAAATGATGGTTTACCACCTATGTTTACTCTCCAATCGATAACTGCGCAGAAATAAATCAAAGCGAATGCACAGCAAGTACCGGTAATACCAAAGCAAAATGCCGCGATATCGATTCTAGATCTTTTAATTCCTAATTTGGCTTCTATTCCGTGTATAGGCATTGGGGTATATACATCATGGATACTGATGTTATTTTCCTGAAGCTTTTCGATGCCATGCATCATTTCGTCAGGATCGCCAAAGCTGCCTAAAATATATTTGATATCACTCATTGTTATATTTTTGCGTAATCTTCTTGTTTAACACTATCAAATTTTTCTAAAGACTCTACGTACTCAGCAACGTATTCTTTATTCTCATGCCCTTCTTTAATCTGTTTCATTTTAGCTTGCTCACTTGCAGATTTTAATAATAATTTAACCTCTGCGATAGCGATTGATGGCAATACCCTTAAGAACAATAAGAATAAGGTAAAGAATAGTCCGATCGAACCAACGAATACACTGATATCAACCCAGGTTGGATAGAACATAGCCCAGCTCGATGGAATATAATCGCGGTGTAATGAAGTAACGATAATTACGAAACGCTCAAACCACATACCTACGTTTACTACGATTGATAAAATCCAGGTAGCTTTAATGCTTAAACGGATCTTTTTGAACCATAACAATTGTGGAGAGATTACGTTACAAGTCATCATCATCCAGTAAGACCACCAGTATGGACCAGTAGATCTGTTGATGAAGGCATACTGCTCGTACTCTGAACCTGAATACCAGGCAATGAAGAACTCAGTTAAATAAGCAACACCTACAATTGATCCGGTTAGGATGATGATTTTATTCATCGACTCGATGTGGAACATGGTGATATAATTCTCTAAGCCCAATACTTTACGTGCAACTAATAATAAGGTTAACACCATCGCGAAGCCCGAGAAAATCGCACCCGCTACGAAGTATGGAGGGAAGATGGTAGTGTGCCATCCTGGAATTACCGAAGTTGCAAAGTCCATTGATACAATGGTGTGTACCGAAAGTACAAGTGGTGTAGAAATACCTGCTAAGATTAACGACACAGCTTCGAAACGTTGCCATGTTTTAACACTTCCACTCCATCCAAAAGAGAAGATAGAATAGATTTTTCTACGTGTGCCCACTGCACGGTCGCGAATGGTAGCAATATCTGGTAATAAACCTGTATACCAAAATAATAATGATACAGAGAAATAAGTTGAGATTGCAAACATATCCCATACCAATGGTGAGTTAAAGTTCACCCAAAGTGAACCAAACTGGTTTGGTAAAGGTAAAACCCAATAAGCTAACCATGGACGTCCCATGTGCGATACTACGTAAGTTGCGGCACAGATTACGGCGAAGATCGTCATCGCCTCTGCCGAACGGTTAATTGAGTTACGCCAGTTCTGACGGAAAAGTAATAGTACAGCCGAGATTAGTGTTCCGGCGTGACCAATACCTACCCACCATACGAAACCGGTGATATCCCAAGCCCAACCTACTGTTTTATTTAAACCCCATGCTCCGATACCGTTCCAGAAGGTGTAACTTACAGCTACTACCCAAAGTAAAGCACCTAATGAGGCAACGATGAAACCAATCCACCAAGCTTTGTTTGGCTTATTTTCTACTGGCATCAAAATATCGTCCGTAATTTTTGCATACGTGATATTATCGCCGGTAATTAATGGTTCTCTAAGTATTGATTCGTTATGTCCTGACATAATTTGTATTTTCTTTATACTAAAGCTTACGCTTGTACTGTTGTATCTGTATTTCTAATTTTTGTCATGTAGCCGATACCTGGTTTCACATTGATTTCTTCTAATACGTAGTAGATACGCTCAGAACGTAATGCTTTTGAAACCTCTGAATTTGGATCGTTTGCATCACCAAATACGATTGCATTTGCTGAACAAGCTTCCTGACAAGCCATTTTAATATCGCCATCTTTTAATGGACGTTTCTCCAGTTTAGCTTGTAATTTGCCACCTTGTATACGTTGGATACACATAGAGCATTTTTCCATAACCCCTCTTGAACGTGTAGTTACATCAGGATTTAAAACCAATTGGGTAAACTCGTTATTTAAATAGTTATCGAAACGAGAATCGTTCCAGTAGTTGAACCAGTTGAAACGACGTACTTTGTATGGACAGTTGTTTGCACAGTAACGTGTACCTACGCAACGATTATAAGCCATGTGGTTTAAACCATCACTTGAGTGTACTGTTGCCAATACCGGACATACAGTTTCGCAAGGTGCGTGGTCACAGTGTTGGCACAACATTGGTTGGTGAACAACTGAAACGTGATCTAAGTCTTCTAATTTTGCAATTTCTTTCTCTCTCGTTACATCACCATCTTTGGTTTCATAGCTATAGTAACGGTCGATACGGATCCAGTGCATTTCACGACGACGGCGAACCTCATCACGACCTACAACAGGAATGTTGTTTTCTACGTTACAGGCAACAACACAAGAACCACAACCAGTACAAGCATTCAAATCGATTGCCATAACCCAGTTGTTACCTGGTTTTTCATATTGATCCCAAAGATCGTAGTCTTTGTGCTCACCTTTTTCGTTACCAGCACCAGCATTTTTTAAGTACTCCTTAAAAGTAGCTTCTTTAATTACTGCACGGCCCTCGAAAGAGTGGTGAGTTTGTGTTTGAGCCAGTTCGTAGTAAGCGCCTGTTGGGGTAATGGTTACCGAAGTAGCATATTGCATTGTTCCGTTAACAAAAGAAACAAAAGGGAAAGCATTTTTACCTACATCGTTACCAGCTTTACCAGTTTTGGTACGGCCGTAACCTAATGCGATAGATGCAGTTCCTTGTGCTTGTCCTGGTTGGATCAATACTGGAAGATCTACTGAATATCCGTTGCTACCTTTTACAGTTACAACATCAAATTCTTTAACCTTTAATTTTTCTGCGAATTTTGGAGCAATGGCAACAAAGTTATCCCAGGTTACTTTAGAAACCGGATCAGGTAACTCTTGTAAGAATGCGTTGTTTGCATTTTTACCATCACGCATTGGGATGTTTTCGTAAACCTGTAACTCTACTTCTTTTGCCAAAGCTTTGCTGCTGTTGGTAATTGAAGTTGCTACTGCTGCTAATGATAAAGTGAAGCTATAAGCTGCTGCAGTTTTTGCTTGCGTTGTAACTACACCTTTTTCTAACACCTCTTCCCATTTCAAACCTGCAGCTGGTAATACTTTAGCTTCCCAATTGCTGCGTACAAACTGATAGTAATCTTTAACAGGAGCATCAGCCCAGGTTAATAAACTCTCTTCTGCCTGACGGCTATTGAAAACCGGGTTGATGGTTGGCTGAACGATAGAATAGTATCCTTCGTAAGCATTGGCATCACCCCATGATTCTAAGTAGTTGTGGTTAATGGCAATTGCATCGCAAAGCGTAGCTGTTTCATCAGCACGGTCTGAGAATGAAATTTTTGCCGGAACTTTAGCTAAAGCATCAGTAAATGCTTTTGCATTTGCTGCATCGTAAGCCGGGTTGCTGTTTAAGAATAAAACTGCACCAACTTCGCCACGTCCCATTTCAGCAACTAAGCCATTAAATTCGGCATCGTTACCTGCATATAAGAAACAAGGGTTATCTAAATCGATAGTAGTACCATAACTTCCGATAGCGGCGTTAATGGCATTTACTAAAATTTGTGTAGAAACATCGTTCGAACCGCAAACTACTAAACCTTTACCTTTATTCTGTAATAATTCTTTAGCAACTAATTTAATTACTTTATCAGCAGTTGCATTGTTACCTAACGTTCCACCTGGTAAAGCACTTCCTGTAATTGCATTGTATAAAGCAATTAAAGCAGGTCCTTCTTCCGATAATTTAACCGGAACACGGGTATCGGCATTGGTACCGGTTAAGCTCATTCCACCTTCGAACTGAATGTGGCGGCTCATTTTCTTATTTTCTAACGATTTATAGTTACGGTTAGCAGTGTATTGTGAAGTAAACTCTTCACCACTGATCCACGTACCTAAGAAATCGGCACTGAAACTTACAATTAAATCGGCTTTATCGAAGTTATACTTTGGTAAAACGGCTTTACCAAAACTGTTTTGGTTAGCCTGAATAATACCTGTATAAGAAACAGCATCGTATTGAACCAGTTTAGCAGCAGGATATTTGGCAACAAAAGCTGCAATAACTGCATTAGTAGACAGGCTGTTTACTGTTGATGCAACGATACGGATTTTTTTACCTGAAGACTGTGCTTTTGCCAACTCGCCTTTTACAAAGCTGTCGATTTTTGCCCAAGTAGTTTCTTCAGTCTGACCACCTTTTACTAAAGCTGGTGCTTTTAGTTTAGATACATCGTATAAATCTAAAACCGAAGCTTGCGCTCTTGCATCCGTACCGCAATTGTATAAACCTGCATTTGGATTCGGTTCAATTTTAATTGGACGCCCCTCTCTTGTTTTAACTAAAATACTCTGGCCGTTGAAGCTGGAAGTATAAAAGTTAGGAATACCAGGTGTAACCTCTTCTGGTTTTACCAGATAAGGGATTGATTTTTTTAACGGTGTACTTTGGCAGGCAGCTAATGTAACCGCACCTAAACCAAAGCCTAACGCCTTTAAAAAGTCGCGGCGTGGGGTAACGGTACTTAACCCTGCTTCATTTAAAACATCTTCTATTGGAAGTGGCTCGGCGAATTCGTTTTTGTTATTTTTAACAAAATCGGGTGTATTGTTATACTCCTCTAAGCCTTTCCAGTATTTTTTGTTGCTTTCCATTTAAGCTATATTACTGTTTATTCGAATGTTCTTACTAAACTCTAATCTATTAATAGTGGCACTTACCACACTCTAAACCACCCAATAAAGCTGGTGTAATTTTCTCGCCTTTTTTAATTTTCTCGTGCGCTTCGATAACCTTAGCGTAGAAAGCATTGTTTTTCTGACCAGAAATATCTGTTTCTTTATGGCAGTTAATACACCATTTCATGGTTAACGGAGAATATTGATAAATTTCTTCCATTGTATTAACCGGACCGTGACAAGCGAAACAAACAGGCTCAGTTGGCTGTAATCCTTTTGCTTTACGAATTGCATCTTCTGCAACTACCACGTGTTGAGAGTGGTTGAAGTAAGCAAAATCAGGTAGATTGTGTACACGTACCCACTCCATTGGCTTCGATTTACTCTCATCGTATTTCTGTGTTTCAGGATCGTATCCTAAAGCACTGTAGATTTTCTTGATCTCAGGAGAAATCTCACCATCATATTTATCTCTTGCCTGTACCGCTTTGTGGCAGTTCATACAAACGTTTAATGATGGAATAGATGCATTTTTAGATTTAAATGCTCCGGAGTGGCAATACTGACAATCGATCTGATTGATACCTGCGTGCAACTCGTGAGAGAATTTAATTGGCTGAACTGGTTGATATCCAGTGTGAACACCGGTTTCCCACATACCCATCCAACCGAAAGAACCTAAGCAGATAATTAAACACAAGATAAAGAACATCACAAATTTCTTGTTTTTGAACATCTTGCGCACACCTACTTTTAATGGCACATCTTCTTCAATTTCGATACCTTGTTTTTGTAAAATCAAACGCTCAAGTAATTTACTTGCACGACCTAAAATTACAAGGATAACAATAGCTACAATTACAATGGCAACAATACCCGCAATTGATAAACCTGAAGTAGATTCGTCTTTTGCAGCAACTGCTCCACCTGCTGGAGTAGCAGCTTTAGGCTCGCCTTCTTTAATGTAAGCTAAGATATCTTTTACTTTTGCTTCATCTAACTCAGGGAAAGTAGTCATTGGTACTTTACCATTATCGTTAAATAGTTTAACAGCTGCCGGATCACCTGCAGCAATCATTGCCGCGTTGTTCGGAATCCATTTTAACAGGAACGCTTCAGGGTGACGATCACTTACTCCCGTTAATGCCGGACCAACAACTTTGTGATCTAACGCGTGACACGAAGAACATTTTGCTTTGAAAAGCGTTCTTCCTTCTTTAGCATCCTGCGCATTTACGGTAGAAACCGCTATTACGGAAATTGCTGAAAACACGAATAACGACTTCCAAACGCTTTTTAAAATCATCGAGATATCTCTCATAATGAACACTTTATACTTATTTAATTTACTTTTTGTTGTGAAATTGATGCTTGAACCCAGATAGCCCCATCAAAACTTGAACAAAAGTATAACTTATTAATAAATCCCATGACATAATAGTGACTGGAAATACAATTTATAATCATTCTAAACAAATGTCGATTTGAGCCATTCAGGCAATAAAAATGCCCATTTTCGATGCATTATCTTAAATGGGCATACCAAAAACCAATTTGGTTTATTTATTTCTTGCAATTATTGTTTTAATATCCACGCAAACATTAACGGTGCTACAATTGTTGCATCGCTTTCTACAATAAATTTAGGTGTGTGGATATCCAGTTTACCCCAGGTAATCTTTTCGTTCGGCACTGCACCCGAATATGATCCGTAAGAAGTGGTCGAATCTGAAATCTGACAGAAGTAGCTCCAGAACGGAATATTTTCCATTTCCATATCCTGGTATAACATCGGCACTACACAAATCGGGAAATCGCCCGCTATACCGCCACCAATCTGGAAGAAACCAATTCCTTTGCCGTCACTGTTGGCAATATACCAATCAGCCAGCCAACCCATATATTCAATACCACTTTTCATGGTAGTTGCCTTCAATTCATTTTTCATTACATACGAGGCGAAAATGTTACCCATGGTAGAATCTTCCCATCCTGGTACCACAATTGGTAAATTCTTTTCAGCAGCTGCAAGCATCCATGAGTTTTTAGGGTCAATTTCATAGTATTGTTCCAAATCGCCGCTTAACAGCATTTTGTACATAAACTCATGAGGAAAATATCTTTCACCTGCTGTATCTGCATCTTTCCAGATTTTGTGGATGTGCTTTTGCAAACGACGGAAAGCTTCTTCTTCCGGAATACAGGTATCGGTAACGCGGTTGTAATGGTTTTCTAATAAGTCCCACTCATCCTGCGGACTTAAATCGCGGTAATTTGGTACACGTTTATAGTGTGAATGTGCAACCAGGTTCATAATATCTTCTTCAAGGTTGGCACCAGTACAAGAAATAATGGCCACTTTATCCTGGCGGATCATTTCTGCAAGTGAAATACCCAATTCTGCAGTACTCATTGCACCGGCAAGTGTGATCATCATTTTACCACCCTCATCTAAATGCGTTTCGTATCCTTTAGCCGCATCCATCATTGCCGCAGCATTAAAATGGAGATAATTGCGCTCCATAAACTGAGATATTGGTCCTCTAGTATTGCTCATTTCGTTTTGTATTGTTTGCCGCAAAAATAGGTATTTAGGCCGAAAGGTTAAAACGTAAATGTGTTTAGCGTTTTGCGCGTAGCGTTTGGCGTCGATTAATCCACATAAATAGCCAATCATCACTTTGTGATCGTCATCCTGAGCGAAGTCGAAGGATCTTTTTGAAGTAATACGTATTATAAGGTATACCTTATATATACAATAACCAAAGACCTAGCTTTAATAATCAATCACAAATGAACTAACCAATTTGCAATAGGCAGTTTGCAGTTATCAATGAACAAATGACCAATGAACTAACCCTTTGCGAGTCAGTTAACCAATTTAAACAATTAACCAGTTAACCAACATATAACTAAATTTCCTTTTCTTTGCACCGATGAAAAAATATTATCTGATTATTTTACTTGCGCTCGTTTCAGGAAGTGCTTTTGCACAAATGAAACTCATCAGGAAAATGCTCTCGAACGAAAAAGATACTACGCGCAAAGCCAGCTTCTTACCTCTACCCGCTTTTGGTTACAGTCAGGAAACCGGATTTGAATTTGGTGTTGGTGCTATTTATTCATTTTATATAGACCGCAAGGATACGCTGAACCGCAGTTCCAATTTCGCATTAAACACCACCTATTCTACCAAAAAGACAGCTAATTTTATGCTTAAGGGAGATTCCTGGACAAAAGGAAACAAATACCACTTTATTGGCGATATCCGTTTTAAAAACCAGCCATTTAATTTTTATGGTATTGGCAATAACGCTAAAAAGTCAGACGAGGATAAATTAGATCAAAGAGTTTTTAAAACACTTTTCGATGCAGAAATGAACACCTTACCCAAAGCCTATACAGGTGTTTCATTAGGTTTTGAGAATTACCATTTTATAGACAAGGAAGCTGGCGGCATTTTCACCACCAATCCACAGATTTTGGATAAAGAAGGAGGTTCGGTAGCTTGGATTGGAGCATCTCAGAGTTACGATACCCGCAACAGTAACAATTACCCAACCAAAGGTTTTTTTGGTAGGGCAACCTACCAGTACGCTCCAGATTTTTTTGGCGGAGAAAGTTTCAATGGCTCACAAATAAAGCTCGACCTCCGTGGTTTCTTTAGCTTAGCTCCTAAAGTGGTCCTGGGTGTACAGGGAATATTTTATACCATACAAAGTAAAAGCACACCATTTTATTTATTGCAGCAGTTAGGAAACGACCAAATGATGCGGGGTTATTACAGTGGCCGTTACCGCGACGAAAACTTAATGGCTGCACAGGCCGAAATCCGCTACCGTTTTATGAACCGTTTTGGTATTGTAGCCTTTGCAGGTACGGGTAAAGTATTTGCTAATGGGCAATTTAATGGCAATGGGCTAAAGCCAAACTACGGCGTTGGAGGCCGATACTTTTTCGATCCGGCAAAAGGCCTGAGTGTTAGGCTCGATTATGGTATAGGCGAAAAACTGCCGAACGAAAAACGCCAAAGCGGGTTTTATATCAGTTTAGCCGAAGCGTTTTAAAGGATTGAACAATATGGATGATGGGGATTATCTTGTCATCCAGAATGTTGAGCCACGGAGGCATAGAAAACACTGAAATTACTTTATCTCTTCCATCTTACCTCCTTAATTATTCCTTTTCCTTTCCTCTTCATTACCCTCTTTCCTATCCAGTTGCTTAATTTTTTCGTTACCAAAATTATAACGGAAGGTAATCCGCAGCTGACGGCTATCGTAATAGTTATGGTATTCCTGACTGATGTTGTTTACCAGGCCGCTAAAACGGTATTGGTTTGTTTTTAAAACATCGCTGGCGGTAATACCCAATTGTATCTTTTTATGAAGCAATAAAGTTTTAAGCCCCAGATCAAGATTATATTGGTTTTTATTTTTGTTCAGCCCGTCAATTGTTGGAAACTGGTACCAGAAACTTAGCTCACCCAAAATGGTTTTCGATTCGTTAAAAACAAACTGGTTAAGGGTAGAAAAATAAGCACCAAATCCGTTCAAACTACCTAAGGTTTGCCTAATGCTGGAATTAGCTACATTGTAAAAAACATCAAGCTGACTGATACTTTCCCAGCCCTTTATCGCGTTAAAGGTAATTGCATTACTTAATTGATAATGATAGCCAGTTATAAAATTAACCGGTTTAGAAACCTGGATATTCGTGGCGGCATCAATAAAGTTAACATCATTAAATCCATTTGTGGTTTTGCTGAAAGACAACGAAGTGCTGTACCTATGATGCGTATAGGAAAGCTCGATGTTATCGTTATAAGATGGCTGCAGAACTGGATTGCCTTGCGTATAAGCATACTGATTGCTATACCAGCGAAAAGGGTTTAATTTCCGGTAAGCAGGTCGGTTAATGCGGCGGCCATAATTAACAGAAAATGTGTTTTTATCATTTGCCCGATAAGTAATATAAAGCGTAGGAAAAAGCTTGAAATAACTATTCTCATTTTGCTCATTAACCGAAACACCTTCAATATGTGTATACTCTCCCCTCAAGCCAGCCTGAAAATCCCATTTTTTTATGCTTTTATTGAAATTAACATATAAAGCCTGCGTGTTTTCCTGGTAGTTGAAGCGGTTGCGCTGAGCCTCATCAATTTGGTAGGCTCCATTTCGTATTTTATAGAAAGCAAGATCGCTCTGATTTTCGATAAAGCTGAGTTTTGCTCCTAACGATAAATTGAAGGTTTTATAAGGCAAATGTGCGTCAGCAGTTAAAGTATATAAATCGATGCCCTGTTTACTGCCCGATAAATATTCGGCGAATGAATTTGAAATAACCCCACCATCCCGAAAAAAGCTGGTATTGTTAAAAAACCTGTTCTTATCATCGCCATATTTAAACCAATCGGCATTAATGAGGAGTTGCTTTCCCGCCGAATCCAAAATCTGTTTGAAGTATAGATTGGCCGAATGGTAATGAGACCTGATTTGGGCATTTGCATCCGAGTTCAAAACCGAATCTAAACCGCCCATTTTGTCATAAATATTGGTTTTAATATTTTCTTCCGAGTGGAAATTGGTTAAACCTCCACTATAGGATGCGCCCAGCCAGGCTTTTTTAGCAAACTGATAGTCCAGAGAAATTGATGCGCTGGGTACTGTTCTAAAATTGCGGTCTTTATTAACAATGTTCCAGTTTTGCGCCGGATAAAAAACATTGCTCAGTTCAAAGGGCACAATAGATCCTTTTCTGAGATTAAAGTTTGTATTTACCGCCACACGGTTTTTACGGAACCCAAGATTTCCCCCAACAGCCCCGGTGAAATAAGTAGCCCTGGTAAGCGACCCATTTAAGGAACCCTTAAAACCTTCAGCATTAACTTTTTTCAATACAATATTAATCAGGCCGTTATTTCCCTGTGCATCGTACTTAGCCGGCGGATTGGTAATAATTTCGATTTTGGCAATGTTATCCGATGAAATTGATTTTAAATAGTTTGATAAATCATCGCCTGATAGTTGTATCAGCTTATCATCAATCAGCACACTTACACCACCCTTTCCTACCAGTGAAACCTTATCGTTCAATACCCTTACTCCAGGAACTTTTGATAGCAACTCCAGTGCATCGGTTCCAATGGCAGCAATGCTATGCTCAGCATTAAAAACTATTCTATCTGCTTTCTTTTCTATTAATACCTGCTTTGCTGCAACCCTAATTTCGGCAAGTGTTTCCTCTGCGGCAAAAAGCTGTATATTAATGGTTGTATCGGCCGTTAAATTTAAATCACTGCTAACAGTCTTGAAATTAATCGCCGAAAAAATAACAGAATACCTCTCACTATTCATTTTTCTAAAATGGTAAATACCTGAACTATCAGTCTGTGTATAGTTTATCCGGTTTTGAGGCCCGGAAATTTTAACTGTAATAAAAGGCAAGGCTTTAAAATCCTGATCTGCCACTTTGCCTGAAATACTAAACTGAGCGCGGGAGGGTAAAACAGAACATAGTGCAAACAAAAAGAAAAGAAATCTCAACATCTATCGGTTAAAACCGGCACCATATAATTTGGCCTTTTCCGTTCTTAAATTGAAAAATAAACTATCGGCTTTGATAACCTTATTATCACTTGAAATCATAGTTGCTTTATTGACCATTACCGAATTGTTATGCTTGTTATAAACAATTTTGGCGCCAGATAAAACCACTCCATTATACATCAATTTAGCATTTCCGAATAGGGATACAACAGATTTATCGCGACTCATCTGAGCTGAATCTTGTGCACTATATTGTACTTTAACATCATCATAATAATGTTTCTGAGAGATGGAACTCATCAAATCATCAAGATCATTAAAAGTCTTCATTACTCCATTACCACTATCGAAACTAAAGCCACCTTTTTTTAGATTAAAAGTAATGAGATTAGATTTCAACCGATAATTATCCTTTGAATTTATAAACGAAGCATTTTTTGCTACCATTGTACCGTTTATTTCATCCAGCTCAACATATTTAGCATTTAACTTGTTATTGTTAATATCAATTTCCGCATTCTCCATTATGGAAACTTTCTGCTTCGCATTACCTGTCATTTTGGAAAAGGAAATAATTTTGGGCTTAACAGGCAATAAAAATCTGGCATTATCTTTTAGTTTATCAGAACTTACTAACTGCAATGGCTTTTGTTCTTTAATTTCTGTTGTAACTTTAGTTGCTTTCATTTCCCTTCGCGCTACAATTATAACCGGATATTTGCTATCCTGCCAAACATCAACTTTATTAACAAGTACGCCCAAATTTTCGCCTGGCTTTAATGTTAAAGTTCGCATAATTTTGGGTTCTATGTAAACCCGGTAGCGCTTTTCACCAACTTTTAATAACACCCCATCTGCTATTTTGGCTACACCAAAATAATGGACTTGCTCAATTATTCCGTTTATTTTTTTGCCTTTGATACGATTTGCTTCCGATAAAAGATTTGCATATCTAGCTGATTTTTTCCATGTATTATAATCTTCATATTCGAATATTATATTGCCATCCATATTTTTTATTGCTTTTGGCATATACGTGTTTCCGAATTTTTTGTATCTATCTGGTTCTCCAATTGGATGTGGAGGTATTATATTAGGCACAACAAAAACACTTAATTCATCGCCAATTCCAATTTTTACATCAACAAACCCTGATGATATGGTATAAGTCCCATTCGTAGCTTTTAGCGTAAAGAATACTGATTCTAGATCTTTACGAGTTTTCACAATTACACCTTTTATCCATTTTCCATTAGAATAATCAAGTTGCAATTGCTTGTTTTCAATCTTGTTGGTAAGTGCAACATCAACATAACTAACTGTAAAGCCATAAACCAGCCCCAGTAATACCGGTAATGATAACACATAAAATAACTTTTTCATATTCTTAGATTTAGCGTGAAACAACATTTTAATCCGATCTTTAACCGGGCTTTTAACAAAATTGTGGATCAGTGGGATATCACTTTTGCTTACCGCCAGTTTCAATAATAAGCCGGCATAGGCCTGGTTTCCAAAATCGGCTGAGGTAATTTCATCGGCTTCATATTCGTGTACCTGCTCTAAAGCCTTATCATACAGGTAAACAATGGGATTAAACCATAAAAGTGATTTAAAAACCATTAGGATAATTTTATCCACTGAATGGTATTGCCTTGCGTGTACCTGCTCATGTTTAAGCAAAACAGCTAAATCAACATCACTCAATTTATCAGCATCAATAAAAACATAATTAAAAAAAGAGCAGTTGGTAAATCCCTTTGTTTTGGGTACCAGTTTTAAGCCTTCATTGTTTTTGATTGAACCTCTGGTATGCCTCAATAAGCTAAGTAATCGCCATAAACAGATCAACAATAAAAGCGAAGCTATGCCTACATAAGCATAAGACATCAGCGCCGACCAATCCATTTTAGCCTCAGCTTTTTTTTGATCGTACTCTAACATTACCGGCTGGATAAGCTGTGCAGGAGCCATACTTATCGGTTTTAATTCGGGCACGTTGGCCGGTATTTCTGTTTCTACCACGGCTATTTCGCGCTTAACTTCAAATTGCAAAGCCGGAATAACAAAACTGAGTAATAAAGTAGCCAGCAGGTAAAAACGGTTAATTTTAAAGAAAGTAAGCTTTCTTAAAACAACCACATAAAACCCAAAGAATAATACCGTGCAGGCAGTAACTTTAAGCAGATAGGTTAACCATTCCATAATCTTTATTTAGCAGCCTCGTTTAGTAAAATCTACAAATCCATCTAAAATCAGGTTGCAAATACGTCTGATATTTTTATCCTCGTTAATGTAATCCAGACTTTTTTTGTCAGAGATATTACCCAGTTCAATTAAAATAGCTGGCACTTTTGATTCTCTCAGTAAGAATAAGTTTGCATTCTTTAACGAATCTCTCACCGCTAAACCGTTTAGGTTTTTCAGTTTACTTAAAATACCTGCTCCTAAATCTTCAGCTATTTTAATATTGCTGTTTAGCTTGGAAACATAAACTTCTATGCCGCCAAAAGGAACCTGGGTATTGGCTGGCGAATTGGCATTGTGATGAATGGATACAAAAGCAGTAGCCTCTTGTTTAGGTAAACGATCACTAAGCGGTAAAAACTGATCGGTAGTTCTGGTTAGTATTACTTTTATACCCCTTTTGGCAGCTTCTTCTTTTAAAATATTTACCGCACGCAGGTTCAGGTCTTTTTCCTTTTGTCCATCCAAAGCAGTTACCGCACCATCTTTACCACCATGCCCGGCATCAATTACCAATACAGGTTCTACTTCGTCAAAAGCATTACGTGCTTTCGGGTTAACTACTATACTGCTCTTTAAATAATTTAGCGCGTAAACATTCGGTTTTTTTGGTGCATCGGCAGAAGTCTGGTTCGTAGCCAATGCTTTTTCTACAATAATTTCCTTCCTGTTTATAAATGCCATGCAGCAGATCATTAAAACAGGAATAATGGCTAAATAGGCAAGCTTTTGCAGCTTTGCATTTGGTTCTTTGTACAACATCATAATTCTATTTTTTAATGGAAGTTTACTGAAACTGTTAACCGCCAGGTTTTGACAGGGCATTGCCAGATTTAAAAGCAGCGAAGCGTACACCTTTTTATCTGCAACTTTGGATGTTTCCCTATCGGCCAGAAATTCGTGGTTATGGTCAATCGCATTGCGCCAGAAATAAATAACAGGGTTAAACCACAAGATGGCCGTTACCAGATTAACCAAAAGCTTATCTAAAATATGTAACTGCTTTACATGTACCATTTCGTGTTTGACAACCAGTTTCTTTTCTTCAAATGGCAATGATGAATCGATAATAATCTGGTTAAAAAAAGAGCAGTTTTTAATGTCCGACTGGCTATTTACTAAAAGAATGGTACCATCCCTGTCGGTTACCTGTTTGCGCAACTGAAACCGGATACGCGCCATCATAAAGAACATCCTCAAAATAAAAAAAGCAAGAATGGAGTAGTAAACGTATGTTATCACTTCATTCCAGTTAACGGTTACCTCGGCACTACCTCCTTCAGCTTCAATATCCTGTTCTGTAAAACCATCGTTGCTGTAACCTATTTTAGCTGGCACCTCCTGATTGCTCCTCAGTACTTCGTGGCGGCTTTCTATTGTTAGTGCCGGAATGCTAAAACTCAATACAAGCATCAATAACAGATAGGCACGGTTGAGGTTAAAAAACGTAAACCTGGCAAGCAAAAAATGATAAACGGCAAAAAACAACGTTGTACATGCCGAAACTTTAAGGAGATAAATTAAAATCATGACCGGTCGTTTTGGTTAATTAACTGTTTAATTTCTTCTATATCTTTTTCGCTTAACTTTTCTTCTTTTACCATAAATGATAAAAGGCTGGCCGGAGAATTATCGAAATACCCCGAAAACAGTTTCGAAAAGGTTGTTTTGGCATACTCATCTTTTGTAATGGCAGGAAAGTATTCGTAAGTTTTACCATAAGCCTTGTAGTTTACGTATCCCTTTTTCTCCAGTAAACGCACTATCGATGAAATAGTATTATAAGGTGGCTTGGGTTCGTCATCCAGTTCTTCGATAATATCTTTTACAAATGCCTTTTGCAATTTCCATAAAACCTGCATAATGCGCTCTTCTGTCTTGGTTAATTCTTCCATAACCAAATATATAACTTATTTTTCAGTTACACAACTTAAAAATAAGTTACACAACTGAAACGCCAGTTTAAAAAATGCAATCAATTGATTTACAGATAGAAAAAAAGCTATAACATCTATGTCAAAAACCAGCCAATATGAAAAATCGATAGCACCGATCATACAGCTGTGCCAGGAATTTGGTTAAAAATCTATCTTGTTCTAAAGGAATTGTAAGGCCAGCTATAATTATGGCTTAAGTATACGTAACGCATAGATACAGTATAACAATAGTATTAAAATCAAATTTTATGAAATGCCGTAATTTGGGCTACAATGGTTTTACTTACTGAGTCCTGCAACCGCATTAATGGTAAGTGCTACAATTACGGTATTGAAAATAAAGGCAATTAAACTGTGTAGCAGCGACAATCTCCTGATGGTACGGTCAGAAATTTCGACATCCGAAACCTGAAAAGTCATGCCCAAAACAAAAGAAAAATAAGCAAAATCGATAAAGTCTGGTTCATCATCACCCGGAAATTCTAATCCCGAACCTCCCTTTTCTGATTTTTCCTTCCGCTTATCACCATAATATAAATGGGCATAGCGCATAGTAAAGGTAGTATGTACCAAAAACCACGATAAAAACATACCCAGTATTGCGATGACCAAATCTATTGGCTCAATATCTTTGTTTATCAATAACAAAATTACCGCAAGTAAACCGGCAAAGGTAGAAACCACCACAATCGCAAAAATTTCGCCCCGGGTTTCATCCTGCATTTTTGCTTTTAAATGGGTTTCGGCTGCCGAAGTATGAAAAAACATGTACCAGTGGAGGATAATAAGAACCAGACAGAATACATCCCACCCAAACATAATGTGCGTGAGGGCATCCATCTTAAAAAGAAGCGAGAGCAGATAAGCTGCAATTCCCGAAAAGAGGCTGAGCAGCAAAATAAATAATGCCGATCGTTTTTGAATACCTGCTAATTTCGGTTCTGCCTGCATGGATTTAAAACTTAAGTTTAAAATGTTCTTTAGCCTGTCCTTTTTTAAAATAAACCAATCCGATCCAAAACAAATCGATGGTTACGGTAACATCGGGGTGATTTTTAATTTCTGTCCAGGCTTCTTTCATTCCTTCACTCCAGTAAATATCGTCAAAAATCAGGAGCGAATTTTCATTAACTTTTGGCAAACACCAATGGAAGTAGTTCAAGGTAGCATCTTTACGGTGGTTACCATCAATATAAACAAAATCCAGGTTGGGTTGGTGCGCAATAATATCGGGTAAAATTTCATCGAAATTCCCCACA
This sequence comes from Pedobacter sp. HDW13, assembly GCF_011303555.1. NCBI lineage: Bacteria > Pseudomonadati > Bacteroidota > Sphingobacteriia > Sphingobacteriales > Sphingobacteriaceae > Pedobacter > Pedobacter sp. HDW13. The sequence goes on from NZ_CP049868.1 coordinate 1,623,707, forward strand.
TGCAGTTCAATATTATTTAAATCGAGCGCATCAAAGTTCTTTCTGGCTAGTTCTGCCGTTTGCGGGCAGCCCTCAATGGTAATAATCTCTGCGTTGGCATTTGTTTTGGCCAGATATGCAGTGGTAATACCCAAGCATGTACCCAGTTCAATCGCACTTTTAGGGTTGGTATCTTTTGCCAGGCGATAAATAAGCTTGGCCAAACGCGGACTTTTTAATGCATTTTTGGCAATCTGGCTTACCTTTTTTGTACGGTTTTTATTCAGGTGAGAGCCCGCACCGAGGTCTGTAACCGTGATTATGGAATCGTCATTAAAAAGTTTTTTTCGCTGTTCTTCTATGTTTTTGTATTCAGATTTGTCGTTAAAATCGTAAATTACCTCATCAGCGAGCTTATACACAAATGGCGAATGCGTTCCGTGTCGGCTCTTTGCTGTTAAACGGTGTTTAAGGAAATCAGTAATAAATTGAAATAGCATAATATTGCAAAAGTAATTAAACGCCGCAAACGTATGTATGTTTTATGGAAAATATCGCAGAGATAAGTGCTTTAGTAAAATTGCTGGATGATCCGGACGAGGAAGTGTACCACCATGTAGAGAAAAAACTGCTGGAATATGGTGGTGAGGTAATCCATTTTTTAGAAAATGCCTGGGAACAATCGTTCGATGGCCTGATGCAGGAACGCATCGAAAACATTGTTCATCAAATTCAGTTTAAAACCGTTAAAGAAGATTTAAACCTTTGGTATTTAAGTGGTGCTTTCGATTTATTGCAAGGCGCACTGATTATAAACCGTTACCAATACCCCGATTTAGATGAGCAAAAGGTAATTAACCAGATCGAAGAAATAAAAAGGGATATCTGGCTGGGCTTGCAGTACGAAATGAGCTCGGTAGAAAAAGTAAAACTAATTAACCACGTTTTATACCAGGAATATGGTTTCGGCGGTAATACAAAAAACCATCACGACCCACAGAACTCATACCTCAACCAGGTACTGGAAAGCAAAAAAGGCAACCAGATTTCTTTGGCGATTATTTATTCAACACTAGCCCAAAAGTTAGATTTGCCTGTGTATGGAATCAATTTGCCGCAACATTTTATTTTAGGTTATATAGACGATAGCAAGCAGGATGGTACCGAATATGGTGTTCTTTTCTACATCAATGCTTTTAACCGCGGTAACATTTTTGGCAAACACGATGTAGATCAGTTTCTGCGTCAGCTTAACCTGGAAGCTTTGCCAGAGTATTATAAACCTTGCAGCAATACCGATATCATCCGCCGTGTAATCAGAAACCTGATTTCTGCTTACGAAAATGCAGGGGCAACAGAAAAAGTAGCCGAATTAAACGAATTACAAAATATCTTAGCAGAAAAATAGCTTACAAATCCCTCAGCCTGTGTATAAAAAATATGGTAGCCTATCCAGAATTTGCCTGTTTATAGCATTTATGCTCTTCGCTGGTAGCATAAAAGCACAAAAATCAGTTAAACCAAATGTTATTGCATACTACACTGGTCAGGGAGGATCGGTTATCGATAGTTTTCCGATTGAGAAAATAAGTCACCTGATTTACAGCTTTGGGCATTTAAAAGGCGATAGCTTAAACATCAGATCGGCGAAAGATTCGGCCTTGATTTCGAAAATGGTTGATTTAAAAAAGCGCAATCCCAACTTAAAGGTAATGATAGCCATGGGCGGCTGGAGTGCCTGCAAAGACTGTTCGGAAGTATTCAGCAGAAAAAATGGCCGCAAAACATTTGCCAAAACAACCAAAGCACTTTTAGATTTTTTTAAGGCCGATGGTATAGATATCGATTGGGAATACCCCGCCGTTTTAGGTTACCCTGGGCACAGGTACACGCCTGATGACAAACATAACTTTACTTTATTGATTAAAGAATTAAGGAGCAAGCTTGGCAAAAAAGCCGAAATTAGTTTTGCCGCCGGAGGTACACAAAACTGTATCGATTCTTGTTTTGAATGGGATAAAGTAATGCCGTTGGTAAACAGGGTTAATGTAATGAGTTACGATCTGGTAAGCGGTTATGCTACGGTAAGTGGCCATCATACACCTTTATATTCTACCGATAAGCAACAGTTATCGGCCGATTATGCCGTAAAATCGTTAATTGGTTTGGGTGTACCTGCACATAAAATAGCACTTGGTGCTGCATTTTATGCCCGCATTTTCGAAAACACTACCGATGCTAACCAGGGCCTTTACCAGCCCACCAAATTTATCCGTGGTGTTTCTTTTAAAAACTTTAAAACCACCTTTACCGAAGCTGATGGCTATACCTATTATTGGGATGAGGTAGCTAAATCGCCTTATTATTACAACGCTAAAAATATGCAACTGGTTACTTTTGACGATCCCAAATCGATTGATTTAAAAACCAGATATGTAATCGATAAAAAATTAAATGGCATTATGTTCTGGGAGCTTACCGATGATGCTTATAGCAATGGTTTGCTTGATATTATTGATAAAACGATAAAAGGGATCTAAGTCTCAAATTTTGAATGATTGAGTTTTGAATGAGAAAATCTAAATATTCAAAATTCAATCCTTCCATCATTCAATCCTCCAATCATTCTATAATTCAACATTAGCCCGCTAGCGCGAAGCACCAAAAGTTACTATCCAATAATTTTGTGCCATGCCTGCCCCTGCTTCCTTACTTTTGGCATCCATCATGGCTTTACAATGGCTTACGCTGTTTTTCCATGCGGCTACAACCTCATCTGTCCTACTATAACCTTTGGCTAAATTTTCAGCGATGAAATTACCTTTATAGCCAGCACTTACCGCTCTTTCATCGGGGCTTACACCTTCCGGAGACAGGTGATCAAAATAGTTTCTCTGTGCCATATCTTTTGCATGTGCTACCGCAGCATTTTGCAATTGGTTATTGATAGCCAGATTGGGTACAGGAGGCATGTATTCTACTCCACAATTACAACCACTTTGCCTCAATAAGTTAATTTTATCAACCAGCAGAATAACCTCATTTCCTGGCTGAATGACCTCATCCTTTTTACACTGTATCAGTAAAGTACCAGACAGCAAAAACAAAAAAACAATTGACCAGTTTTTCATTTCGATTTTGTGGAACAAAGGAGGAAACTTAAAAGCTTCCTCCCTAAATAAATTTTCACTTAGTAAATTAAAAGGCTCTTTCCCTGCCCAGGTAAATATTTTTTGCGGTATATAAGGTATTACCACCCGGACCTGGCGACCCGCTATCGCCCTCCATTTGCATGTTGATGATTAACCACATCGGTTTATTTACCGAGTTGCTCATGGTATGCTTGGCTACCCAAACATTATCAATGTAATAATGGCAGTCTACATCAGTTGCGCTCACTTTGTTATACCAGCATTTGTAATTGTGGTAAGAGCCCGCATTAGAAACAGCAGTAAGTTTGTTTTCCCAGCCACCATCGTAGGTGTTCTGCCAATTGGTATTACTCCCTTTAAACTCCATAATATCGCTTTCAGGAGGCCAGGAGTTAACGCCTGTAATCCAAAAAGCGGGCCAGGTACCTTTTACAGTTGGCACTGCAAAATCGCCAGATATGGTATAACTCGGAAACTGATCGTTAATTACCACCTGTTGCTTGGCGTGGCAGGCACCCGAATTGTACCAGATAGCTACATTGGTAAAGCCGTTAGCAGTACTATTACCAGGAGAGCTGGCTAAGCGGGTAGCCTTGATGGTGAGTACACCACCACTTAACGAAATCTGATTATGGTTTGAAGTACTGCCCACCATGCACGCCGAACCGTTATGATCGGTACCCCAGGGATAGTTGTAATTCCATTGTGCCTCAAAATTAGCATAACTGGCGAAAGAATTGCCATCAATTAAGGTTTCCCAGGCTTTTACCTGAGCTTTTTCTGGTTGAACTTCTGCCTTATCTTTTTTACAGGATGAAAGCGCGGTAAGCAGGCATGCCAATAGCAGGCACCATTTCATTGTTTCTTTTCTCATTTTTTTTGAATTAGGTAAATATTTGGTTAATTGTAAAGACTAGTTCATGATCTATAACCATATAAAAACCTGAAATACAGCACTATTTATAGCCAACAACTATAAACCAGCTTGTACTTTAATTAAGTAATTTGGTTAGATCATTTGCAATGCATCAGCGTTACCACCGACGTGCTTGTAAGCAAATCTATACAGACTACTGCTAAAAAATGAGGGGTTAAATCGTAAAAATAGAGTGGTAAAATGAGCGTTTTTGCTGGTTATGGAATCGGCAGCTTTTAAGTTGTACTTGTTATCAACCTACTTAGCGCTGAGCTTAATCTATTCATTTAACACAGTGCCTATAAAAATCAAAGGCCCGAACATAAAATATGATCAGGCCTTTAATATCATGCATGGTTTTTATTTACAGGTATAATCTAAAATAAATTTCCCTTTGTATGTTTCCGTCTCTGCCGGGCCACCAGAAGGATAAAATGTAGAGGTATTGGTATAGTTTAAAGAAGTAGCATTTCCTTTAGAATCGTATTGATAAGTATAGGCTAAGGTTTCATCGTTAAAAGGATCTCCATCCTGATCGATTGTTTTTGATACACTTTTAATCAATACGTTTTTAGATTGCTTACCAAAATATCCACCCGGAAAATAATCAACGTGGTACGAAAGGGGATCGGATATTTCGTAAACATTCATAGCTATATCGTTCGAGTAGCTGTAGGTTATTGTTTCCTTATAACCGCCATGAGCAGCAATTGAAACAGCACTTACCAAATTGCCATTTGCATAAGTTAAGTTATCGGTTGTACTTAATTCGTTATTTAAATAGTTTTTTACCTGAGTCAGGTAGCCTTCGGCATTATACGTATATTTCCGGGTATAATCATAAGAAACCCCGCCAACAGTAATTATACCATCGCTACCGCTTGAAACCGCTCTTCCGTTCTCGAGCACAATTTCTGCCACCTGACCAGTTTCATCAGTAGCTGTAATTTTATTGGTAGTGTAAACATAGGTATTGGTTTCAGCACCGCTGGTTAGCTTTGAAATCCGGCCCTGAGCATCGTAGTTAAATGCAATGGTATAACTTCCTAAAAAATCTACATCAGCCTTTAAAGTAGCAAGTTTACAACCATTTCCTCCATTCGGATCTGGAAAGGCATTCCAGTCAATTTCTTTTTTACAACTTGCTATAGCGAGAATAGCAATCAGAGATACCATCAGGTATTTCACCGTTTTTTGCATGGTGTTTTAAATTAAGAGGTTAAAATATCAGCAAAGATATTAAAATTTCTCTTTCTTCATCCAGCTACTCAACAGGTTAAACCAATCTACATCCGAAGTTTTATTGATCAGTCCAAACCCGTGTCCACCATTTTCGTATAAATAAATGTCGGTATCGACATTATTTTGCTTTAATGCTTCGTTCATTAAAACACTATTGGCATAGGGAACGGTTTTATCATCTTTTGCATGCACAAAGAAAACCGGAGGTGTTTTCTTATTTACATGCCTATTAGCCGAGAAATAGTGCTTTAAATTATCACTAGGATTAGCACCTAACAGGTTTTTCATAGTCCCTGTATGCACCGATTCCTCAAAGCTGATAACCGGATAAATCAGGGCAGCAAAGCTGGGCTTTAAATTTAATTTTTCAGGATTGGCAATTTTAAGATCGTTATAATGAGCTACCAGCGTAGAAGCAAAATGTCCGCCAGCCGAAAAACCCATTATCCCCACCTTACTGACTTTAATTCCGTACTTTTTCGCATTTTTCTTTACCAGGTAAATGGCCTGTTGTGCATCCTGTAGTGGCCCATAGGTTTTATCAACCATAATTTCATCACTCGGCAAACGGTACTTCAATACAAAAGCCGTTACACCAATGGCATTAAAACGTTTGGCTACATCGGTTCCTTCATGACTAAAAGCCAAAGCGCCGTAACCACCGCCCGGGCAAATAATTACAGCTGTTCCGGTTGCAATTTCTTTTGGAGCTACAAAAACTGTCATGGTAGGTACCGATACTTTGGTAATGCTTAGCGTACCATTGCTGCGTACTTCGGTATGCTCGGCATAGGTTGCCGGTGTAGTTTTTGCACCCGGAATATCGCCCGTGTACAAAGGAATTACTTCTTGTGCTTTCACATCAATCACTAAAATGGCTAGAATTATCAGGGTTAAACTAAATTTCATATCTATTTGGTTTCTTTTTTTGTAGATCTAAGATAAAACAATAGCGATTTATATTCCTCTTCAGCCATTAAATGGATTGGGATAAAAAACGGTGAGGGATTCAATAAATTTGTGATGCTAATGTATTTGTCATAAACTTTAAACTTAGTAATGATCTCCCATTTAGCAAATGACCTATAATGCTCTGTTATGCCTTCAACTCCTTCATCAGTAATGATAATTTTTCGGGTGCTTGACTGATTAAAAGCCTGATTTAAATCACGCTTTACCGTGGTAAAAAAATTACGTTTAACTCTAAAAAATCTAATTAAAAACAATAGGGATATCATCCAACAGATAAATAATATTTCCAGATCAATTTCCCTGTCCAAATCTTGGGTTGTTGGCGTATTTTTAATCATATTGTAGAAATACCCATAAAAAACAATACCTAAGACAAAAAATATCAACGAAATAATTAAAAGTTTTCTTCCGTGGACACGCCAGACCAGTTGGCTTGCTTCAAGCATATTTTGCTTAACATTATTATCTTCAATGTTTATATTCATAGTAAGTGATCTGGCTTAATACGATTATTATAAAATCTCAGTATTAGTAATTTTCATCCGATTAAAACTCCATTAAATATGCTTTCAAAAAGTCGTTGATATCGCCATTTAAAACCGCATCGGGATTTGAAGTCTGATAATTGGTACGGTGATCTTTCACACGCCTGTCGTCTAAAACATAACTCCTAATCTGTGAGCCCCATTCTATCTTTTTCTTCGATCCTTCTACGGCAGCTATAGCTTCGTTACGCTTTCTTTCTTCGATTTCGAACAACTGCGATTTAAGCAAGCGGATGGCATTTTCTTTATTCTGCAGCTGCGATCTAGACTCCTGGTTTTTAATAATAATGCCCGATGGTTTGTGGTATAAACGTACTGCAGTTTCAACCTTGTTTACATTTTGTCCGCCGGCACCACCAGCCCTAAAGGTTTCAAACTCAATATCGGCCGGGTTAATGTCAATCTGGATGGTATCATCAACCAGGGGATAAACATATACTGATGCAAACGAAGTATGTCTTCGCGCATTCGAATCGAAAGGAGATATCCGCACCAAACGGTGAACCCCGTTTTCGCCTTTTAGGTAGCCATAAGAGAAATCGCCATCAAACTGAAGTGTTACCGATTTAATACCCGCAATCTCCCCTTCCTGACTATCCTGTTCGGTAATTTTGTAGCCGTTTTTCTCACCCCACATCAGGTACATCCGCATCAGCATATAAGCCCAATCGCAACTTTCAGTACCACCGGCTCCAGCAGTAATTTGCATTACAGCCGAAAGTTGATCTTCTTTACTGCGCAGCATATTTTTAAGTTCAAGATCTTCTACAGCTTGTTTACTGATTTCGAACTGGTCTTTCATTTCGGCTTCCGAAGCATCTCCGGATTGGAAAAAATCGAACATCACCGCTCCATCCTCAACCGCATTATGGGTTTGGTTAAAGCCGTCAGTCCACTTTTTCTTTGCACTTATTTCGGCCAGAATTTTCTCTGCTTTTTTAGGGTCGTCCCAGAAATCGGGCGCCATGGTTAATTTTTCTTCTTCGCGAATGGCGTAAAGTAGCTCATCAACGTCAAAGATACCTCCTTAGAGACGTTACTCTGTCCCTTAAATCCTGAATCTGTTCTTTGGTCATGAAACAAATATAGCAACTTTTTAATCTCTCTTTTGTAGTAAAAGATTGCTATATGGCTTCATTGTTGAATTGTTAGGTATATGCAAGTAACAATTGGACAATTTAATAATGAAACAATGATAAAGTAGTTTGCAATTGCCAATGATAGGTTATGGCTAGAGATTCTCTATAATCAGATTTCTCGATTGCGTTGCACTCCGCTCGAAAGGACGATCACGTTAAGTGTTTAACATTTGAAACAAGTTAACCAGTTTAAACAATTAACCGATTAACCCCTATGCAGTTTGCAGTTACTAATGAACCTCCTACTTCTTCATTCCCATATAATCAAGCGTAAGGTTAGCCAGCAACTTTACCCCTAAAACAAAACCACTTTCATCGAGATAAAAATCAGGGGTATGGTGCGATGGCGCCTTTAAGGGATCTTTCCCTTTAGGCATACCTCCTAAAAACACAAACAAGCCCGGTACTTTTTCTTGAAAGAAAGAAAAATCTTCGGCACCTGTAACAGGTGGCTTCAACTTTACATGCTCTTTACCTGCGGTTAACTGCATACTTGGTAGCATTTTTTCGGTAAGTGCGATGTTATTAAAAGTAACCGGATAATGGTTACTATAAGGAATCTTTACTACAGCAATTGCCCCACCAGCCTCAGCTGTTTTAGTAGCAATGGTTTTAATCCGCTCAATAAACATTGCTTCATCCTCTTTGCTGAAATTACGCACTGTACCCAGCATTTCTACCTTTTCGGGTATAATATTCGAGCGTAAGCCGCCATTAATAGCACCTATGGTGACTACACCTGGGTTTTCGGTAACATTTAAATTGCGGCTTACAATGGTTTGCAGATTGTTGATAATCTGTGCCGAAATTACCACGGGGTCGATACTGCTCCATGGGTATGCACCATGCGCCTGCCTACCCGTAACTGTAATTTTCATATCGTTTACAGCGGCCATGGTTCCACCTGGGCGGTAAGTTACATCACCCACTTCAGTCTGCGAATTGATGTGCAAACCAAATATTACATCCACCTTTGGACTTTCTAAAACTCCTTCTTTAATCATTAGAGCTGCCCCTCCTTCATCTCCCTCGGGTACGCCCTCTTCTGCGGGCTGAAATATAAATTTCACTGTTCCCTGAATATCTTTTTGCATACCAGCTAAAACCTCGGCAACACCCATTAAAATAGCCATGTGACTGTCGTGCCCACAGGCATGCATTACGCCTACCTCTTGTCCGTTATATTGTGTTTTCACTTTTGATGCAAAAGGTACATCCACCCGTTCGGTAACAGGCAGCCCATCCATATCGGCCCTTAGTGCTACAACCGGGCCTGGTTTTCCGCCTTTCAAAATACCCACCACACCGGTTTTGGCTATGCCAGTTGTTACTTTAATGCCTAAAGACTCCAGATGTTTAGCAATAATACCTGCCGTTCGTACTTCCATATTGCCCAGTTCAGGGTGTTCATGAAAATCACGTCGCCAGTTTATCACTTTCTGCTCAAGCGCATCAGCTTTTTTAGCAACTGTTGATCTTATTTCTGGTTTCTGCGCAAAAGAAGGGATAGAAATTAGTGAAAAAACAATCAGGTATATCTTTTTCATGTAAGGAGTTTGTTTAAGTATAAAGATCAATAAGTTAAAGAAGGTAATCGCCCTCAAAAGAGCCGTTTAAAACGAAACTGAAGGCAAACTATTCCCCATCAAATGATTTAACGAAAAACATTAAATCAATTCAACTTCAGGTGTTTCCGCTTCCAAAATTCTACCGTCCGATAAGGTAATTGTAAGTTTAAATTTATGTTTCTTATTAAGATTTGGTGTTACCTGTAAAAAAATACCCTCATAAAAAGCATACATGGTGTCATAATTTAGATCATTGGAAATTTTAATATAATCAGCAATTGGAATTATAGTAACGCCTTTTCTTGCTTTGAAATACAAACTAAGATCGGTATTTTTTGGATGACTGGCGTCGAAATCGTTATTTGAAACTATTTTTAGTGATAAAATGTCCTCCTTACTTATAAAGTCATCTTCATTGCAACTGCAAGCGTAGGCAGATTGCATTAATCCCCAGGTTGTGTGCTGCTTGCTCATTGTTAACAACGCTGTTTGCAACAAAACCTGAATACCATAATTAGCACCGGAAATTGTCCCTGCACTGGTAATCATGGGCTGTGGCAAAGACAAATCCATATTTTTTAGTGAAAGCCCTTTATTGGTAAAATAAACTGTTCTGGTTGGCGGACAATTGCAATTTACACATGCAACAATAAGTTGAGCTATTAAGGCTAATCCAAAAACGAAAAATATCTTCTTAATCATGAGAAACGTAAATTTTCAATTTCAAATTTAATAAAAAAAGCCATCCCTTCGGATGGCCCTTAAACTTTCTATAATTTAGTTAAACATGCCTTTTAGCTTATCCATAATACCACCGCCACCATCAGCAGAATTGGCTTGTCCGGGCTGCTGAGCCTGCCCACCGCCAAACATGCCAATCACATCACTCACATCAAATTTGCCATCATCGCCTCCTAAACTGCCCAAAACATCTTTAAGGTTAAATGAACTATCGTTTGGATCGTTTGTTTTTTGGGTAAACTTAGCAATCAGGCCAGGGATAATACTCGCAGCTAAAGATTTTGCAGTATCGGCGTTAATGCCCAATCCGCTTAATTTATCTATAAAACTACCTGAGGCCTGTTCGGCTACCTGAGTTCCTTCGGCCTTATTTCCGTTAAAAATATCGGTAATCGCACCAATATTGCCTGATGATAGCTGATCTTTCAAAGTATCAAAAATAGAACCCGAAGCAGCCTGAATAACCGCTTCATTTTTTTCATTCGGAATAGCGGCATTGTTTACAACGCTTTCCTGTACGTTTTCACGTACCATTTCATTTAAATTTTCTAACATAATGGTAGAGTTAATGGTAAAACAATAGATAGTTAGTTAACAGGGACGTTGATATTAAAGTTACACGCTTTATTTGAGATTTAAAATTCTTAATGATTTTTGAACATTAAAAAGACGATTTTAAATTTTTGCTTTATTACTTTTACAAAAAACCCAAGATTATGTTACCTAAAGTAAATTTCACAGAAACTGAGGCCTACAAATACTTAGCCGATCATTTTATAGATATTAATCAGAAAAGCATTAAAGATCTTTTTGCTGAAGATGCAGATCGTTTCAATAAATTTTCTGTTTTTTTTGAGGATATTTTACTCGATTACAGTAAAAACCGCATTAGCGACAAAACATTAGCACTATTAATCCAATTAGCACGCGAATGTAAACTCGATGAAGCCATTAAATCGATGTACAATGGCGATAAAATCAATGAAACAGAAGACCGTTCGGTACTTCACATTGCTTTACGTAACCTGAGCAACACTCCAATTTTGGTTGATGGTAAAGACGTAATGCCCGATGTTAATGCAGTACTGGCTAAAATGGAAAAATTTAGCAACAGCATCATTAGCGGCGAATGGAAAGGTTATACCGGCAAAGCCATTACCGATATTGTAAACATTGGTATTGGTGGTTCAGATTTGGGTCCTGTAATGGTTACCGAAGCTTTAAAACATTATAAAAACCATCTAAATATTCACTTTGTTTCTAATATTGATGGTACACACATTGCCGAAACTTTAGCTGGTTTAAATGCCGAAACTACTTTATTCCTGGTAGCTTCTAAAACATTTACCACACAAGAAACCATGACCAATGCACATTCTGCACGTACCTGGTTTTTAGAAAAAGGTGCTAAAGAAGGCGATATTGCCAAACACTTTGCAGCATTATCAACCAATGCAAAAGATGTAGCTGCTTTTGGTATCGATACCGCAAACATGTTCGAGTTTTGGGATTGGGTAGGCGGCCGTTATTCTTTATGGAGTGCCATTGGTTTATCTATCTCATTGAGCATCGGTTTCGATAATTTTAAACAATTGCTTGCTGGTGCACATGCAGCCGATAATCATTTCAAAAACGCCGAATTTGAAAGCAATTTGCCTGTAATATTAGGATTACTAGGCGTTTGGTACATTAATTTTTACAATGCCGAAACACAGGTTATTTTACCTTACGACCAATATATGCACCGTTTTGCAGCTTACTTTCAGCAAGGCGATATGGAAAGTAACGGTAAACATGTAGATAGAAACGGTAATGAAGTGGATTATGAAACCGGGCCAATTATCTGGGGCGAACCAGGTACAAACGGTCAGCATGCTTTTTACCAGTTAATACACCAGGGCACCCGGATTATCCCTGCCGATTTTATTGCACCAGCACAGAGTTTAAATCCGCTTGGTGATCATCACCCGATCCTTTTATCTAACTTTTTTGCACAAACAGAAGCTTTAATGAATGGTAAAACCGAAGAAGAAGTTATTGCAGAGCTTAAAAAAGAAGGTAAATCGGAAGCGGAGATCCAAAAAATTGCTCCTTTTAAAGTTTTCGAAGGTAACCGTCCAACCAACTCTATTTTATTAAAAAAAGTAACTCCTTATACTTTAGGTAGCTTAGTTGCCATTTACGAACATAAAATATTTGTACAAGGCATTATCTGGAACATCTTTAGTTTCGATCAGTGGGGAGTTGAGCTGGGTAAACAACTGGCCAAGAAAATCCTTCCTGAACTAAACGGAAATGAAAAAGTTTCGAGCCATGACAGTTCTACCAACGGATTGATTAACCAGTATAAAACCTGGAGATAGGCTAAACAAAAAACATTCTTGATGAAGTCCCCGACGTATAAAAGCGATCGGGACTTTTTTTTTGCAAAAAATATGGGTTTAGGGCAACCTTTCCAAAATCCTCGCCGTAATGCAATTAAGAAACTTAATTAACAAAACGTGCCATTAACCCTTTATCCGGTAATTGAAGCTTCCGCTTATAGCAGCTTTAATCAATAACCAATTGATTGAGGCATGACGAAGAAAACAGATTGATTACTTGCTAAATCATTACTATGAGAAAAATAACCCTTTACTTATGCATTACTGCGTTCTATTTAACGCTTTTTGCCTGCTCCAAGAAACAAGCCGATGAGCTTACTGAAAGTAATCCAAACGGCGTAACTACCGACAATGTAAGCTATAACAATTACGTAGGAGCTCTTTTAACGACAAAATGCAATAACTGCCATGGCCCCGGCGGCGTCCAACGGGGATCCTGGGCCTTTAGTGGAATTCAATCTGTTATTGCTGACCCCGGGTAAAAACGAACACTCTTGTAACCATGACCATGCCAGTGGGCGGCAGCTTAACAGCAAGAGAAAAGCAATTATTAACCGCCTGGTACGATAGAGGAATGCCAGCAAACTAAATAGTAAAAGCCATGAAAAAACTACTGATCACGCTTATTCTGGTTTCTGCTTTTGCAGCCGTACATGCACAAATGCTTATCAGCAAAGATGCAATCATTTCATTCTTCTCTAAAGCACCAATGGAAGATATTGATGCGATTAGCAAAACAGCGGTTTCGGGCATCAATATTAAAACCGGTGAAATAATCTTTAAAATTAATAACAACAGTTTCCAGTTTAAAAAGAAACTGATGCAGGAACATTTTAACGAGAATTACATGGAGAGTGATACCTACCCGACTTCCGAATTTAAAGGAAAAATAATTGACCCTGTTGACTTTTCTAAACTAGGAACATACAATGTAGTGGTAAAAGGTAATTTACAGATACATGGTGTAACCAAAACCTACCAAACCCAGGCTAAAATTACGGTTACCTCCGATGCTGTTACCGCAAATGCAGCTTTTAAGGTTAAACTCGAAGATCACAAAATCAAAATACCAACAATTGTAATTGCAAAAATTGCAGAAGTAGTTGATGTCAAAATCAATGCCGTTTATCCTACAAAAAATTAAGTCATGATGAAAATTTACAGCACACTATTAATCATGGGCCTGGGCCTATCTTCAACAGTCTTTGCACAAGATTCGTTAGAAAAAGCATTGCAAATGCCAGCAACAAAAACCAGGGTGAGCGCAACTTTTAAATCGCCTAAGTTGATTAACATCCAAACCAACGAAACCATATTTAAAAACGAGCTCGATTTTAGGGTAGATCACCGCTTTGGTGATATTGCAGGTCAAAGCGGAGGTATTAAAAATTTCTTTGGATTGGATCAATCTACCGATATCCGCATTGGTTTTGAATATGGAATCAGCGACGACCTTTCTGTTGGCATTGCTAGGGCAAAAGGTGCCGGTCCGGCTACTCAGTTATATGAGGGCAATCTTAAATACAGATTGCTAAGACAAACCAACGATGAAAAAATACCGGTAAGCATTACGCTTTTTGGTAGTACCACTGTATCGGCAGTAAAAGCCAGTACCGATCCTACTTCGGCTATTGCGTTCAGCGACTTTCAAGACCGGCTTGTCTACGTAGTGCAAGGTGTAATTGCGCGTAAGTTCAGTCCCAGTTTTTCGATGTTAATCATGCCGTCATATATACACCGGAATTTTACCGTTTTTGGAGATCAGAACGATCTATTAGCCATCTCGGTAGGTGGTCGTATTAAAATCACCAAACGCATGGCATTTGTAGCCGATTATACCTTACCGTTTAGAGATGATACCAAAAAGGCTTACCTCGAAAATCTATGGGGCAACAAATATTACAATACACTGGGTGCAGGTTTAGAATTCGAAACCGGCGGGCATATTTTCCACCTCAATTTCACCAATGCAACGGCCATACAGGAATCGCAGTTTATAAGCGACACCAATACTTCATGGACCAAAGGCCAATATCGATGGGGCTTTAGTATTGCACGCAGGTTCTCATTCGATAAGAAAAAAGAGAAAGCTCAGTAATTTCAATACCACTGATAAACATTGTTAATCTAAAATAAACTAACTGAAAAAATTATGGAACGTAACGAATTTATCAAATCTTTAGGCTTGGGTGTTGCTATGGTATGCACCGGAGCCTGCTTTTCTGCCTGTGGTAAAAAGAGCGATTCGCCCGAACCCAGCAAACCAAATGGTGGCGGGGTTCCTCCCGGGACAACAGCCAGTGTTGACCTAACTACACAGTTGCTCACCGTAGGCGCATCACTTGTGGTAAGCGGCATCCTGTTTATCAGAACAGCAAGCGGAAATGCATCTACTTCATTTGTGGCTACGCAAGCGGCCTGCCCACACCAGGGCGGTGCATTGAGCTTTATTCAGGCCAGCAATTATATACAATGCGCTTTGCATAGTTCGAGATACACCACAACGGGAAGCATTTTAGCCCAACCCAACGATGGTGGTACTACAAGTGCATTAAAAGTTTATGCATTAACGGTTTCGGGCAATACGCTTAGCGCAACAGCTTAAAGGATTGTTAGTGTAACCGGAGATATAAGTTTGTCATGTTGAGCCAATCGAAACGCTTTAATATACCATTAAGCTAATCTTTCGACAGGCTCAACATAGCTTTTTCTTATATATTTTAGGGTTAAACAGATACATTCTGACCTTTAACATCAAAAGCATCGCGCAGGCCTATAGCCAGCACATTAAAGGCATAAACCGTAAACATAATGGCTAACCCCGGCAAAATGGCCAGGTACGCTGCATCCATAATAATATAACCATAGTGCTCTTTAATCATACTACCCCAGCTTGGCATGGGGGGTTGCGCTCCAAAACCCAAAAAGCTTAAACCGGTTTCTAGTAATATTGCCGAGGCGAAATTAGATGAAGCGACGACCAAAATAGGACCGGCTATATTGGGTAATATATGTTTGATAATGATTTTGCTGGTACTAAAACCCAACGCCCTTGCAGCCTCTACAAACTCAACTTCTTTTAGCGCCATAACCTGCCCGCGTACTAATCGGGCAACATCTACCCAAGTGGATAAACCAACGGCGATAAAAATTTGCCAGAAACCTTTCCCCAGAGCAAAAGATATAGCAATAACCAGCAAAAGTGAAGGTAAAGACCACACCACATTCATAAACCAACTAATGGATGCATCAATGCGCCCGCCAAAATAGCCCGCTATAGCGCCCAAACTCACACCAATAAAAAGTGAGATGAGTACTGCCATTAAGCCCACTGATAGCGAAACGCGAATACCTAAAATTACCCGGCTTAGTAAATCGCGGCCATAAATATCCGTTCCTAAAATATAAGTCTTCTTGTAAATATTATTTTTTTCGAATAGAGATAGTGGTGTACCCACTTTAGATGGTAAAATACAATCTGGGCATAAATCACTCAGCGCGTATTGGGTTACCTTTGCTTTTTCATCATCGCCGATATACTCCTCAACAAAAACGGTTTGCCCAGCTATTTTATACCCCGTAATTGGAATACTTTTAAAAGTTGGTGTTTGGCCAAACAGCATTCTTTCGAAAAAACTAACCTTTTCTACCTTTGGATTTCTACCTGTAATGAGAAAAGTAAAGGAGCTTCCGGGTTGTTTTTTATTTAACTGTAAGGTTTGTACGTTCGCATCCGGAGAATCATCGGGCATAATCAAATAGCCCGAAATGCCCATCACCATCAGCAGTAAGATGAAAATCAGTCCGGCAAAGGCAAACTTATTCCGCTTAAACTTTAACCATACTTTTTTTGACGGGCTGTTATCCATTATCTAACCATTCTGCCTTTCCAATTATATTTTCCGCTGTTTCCGGCAATGCCTATGTACACCATATATAAAATGTGTAACACATTTAACACCGGAATTAAAATGAGCAAACTCCGCCTTTTTGCAAAGCCTGTTACATCCCATAAAAATAAGCTTTCCAAAACCATTTTAACCAACAATTGATAAAATGTGATGGTTAAAAAACCAGGGATAAACAATCCGGTAATAAAGTTTGAAAGTATGCTGAGGTTGAAAATCCAGATAAGTACGCCCAGCACAATAATTCCTTTATTTTTATACCGCGTACTTTTTGAAGCCCAACGTCGGCGCTGTTGAATAAAAGCGCTTAAATTTTCTTTGGCGTGCGTGTATACGATAGCATCCCTGTTTTTAAGGAAACCAATGCGATCGGGATATTTTGCGGCAATTTTGTGCAACAACAATTCATCGTCGCCCGAAGCCAAATCATCAATCCCCTGAAAACCGCCAACCTCATAAAAAGTTGTTTTCTCGTAAGCCAGGTTTGCACCATTACAGGTAGAAGGTTGTTTATTACCAATGGTTGATGCCCCCAAACCAATCAGATATAAAAACTCAAGTGATTGCAACCTTTCAAAAAAGCTCTTTTCCTGGAAATAGGCCACCGGAGAGGAAATCATTTTATACTTTTTCTGCTCAAACAATTGTACAATCGTTGCCAGCCAGTTTTCGCCCATTCTACAATCGGCATCGGTAGTTACAATTAAATCGCCGGCACAGGTACCTATTGCCGTTTGTATGGCTTTCTTTTTATATGAATTTAAGGCCCTATCCTCGTTAAGTTTAATCAGCCTTACATTTTTGCCGGCATAACTCAGTACAATTTCTGTAGTACGGTCGGTAGAATGATCGTCGATGATGATAATTTCGGTTAACACCTTTGGATATGTCTGGGCAATCAAATCATCGATCGTTTTGTTAATATTAGCTTCCTCATCACGAGCAGCTACAATAATCGAAACCTTGGTTTGTGGATCCGACTTTTCGGGAATAAAATAAGTTAAATTATGCCACCCCCTGATAAAACTAAGCACCAGAAAAGCATAAATGAGCGTTAATGCAGCGGATAATAGACTAATTAGATTTAAGATTTCCAAAAAAGTTGAGTTTAAAAACGAAATAAGCACCTAATATAGCAGGAATTATAATATTTATGAGCCAGATACTTGCTGTACATGCAATAACAGCAACATGCTGATCGCTTACATGCTTAAACAATTCGACAGCGGTAACACTTCTGACGCCTACATCGAACAAATCTAACGAAGGTAAAGCCGATTGGACCAGGAACAACAAGCAAGTCATCATTACAATATCGGCATAATGCAAACCGGGTATTAACCAGATAAACAAAATAAAATATTGCGAACTGAAAACCAGATACCGGGCCATGCAATAACCAATAATACGTAACAGTTCTTTTCTGCGGTACCGGCCTAAAATACTGTAAAACTTTTTGTATTTGCGGGTAAACTTAAAGGATAGCAGGATACCATTTAACCATTTGATATTGAAATAGAAAACAATAAAAAACAGACAGAAGAATACGGCAAGAAAAACCACAGCAATAAACAGTATACGATCGATCGGAATAAAGCGGTAGATGAAAAAACAGGCAGCAATTGCCCCAAAAACATTGGTTAGTACCAGCTGCCCTATGCTGCCAACGCTCATGGCTACCACGCCTACAATCCGCCTTTTAGGTGAAAGGAAGAACACCCTGCCTCCATATTCACCCAAACGGTTTGGGGTAAAAATAGCCATTGTTAAACCACAAAAAACAGATTCAATGGCGCGGTAAAAACTTATGGCTTCGATGTGGCTCATTAAGTATTTCCACTTTGCCGCCTCCAGCAGCCAGTTTACAAACATCAGGAGCACTACCAGTCCAATTACTGCAGTAATCTCGAGCTGATCGATATCTTTTAGCAGGGTACCGAAATCGCTCAGGTTTTTATTGGCAACAAGCTTGTGGTAAATAAACCAAAAGGCAAACAGCACAATGGCCGCTTTAATAAGCAGTGATAATATTTTTTTGTGCTTGCCTGTCAAACTTGTCTTTTTAGATTGCAAATATGCTTAATATTGCTGTAATGTTGAACGAAAAAAAGGAACGGATTATTATGGGCATCGACCCGGGCACTGCGGTGATGGGCTATGGTGTTATTTTAGAAAAGGGAAATAAAACAGAGCTGATTAGTTTGGGGGTGGTAAAAATGACCCATCTCGACGATCCTTTTCTTAAACTTCAACGCATTTTCGAAAAAACCGTTGTTTTAATTGATCAGTATAAACCAGATGTACTTGCAATTGAGGCGCCTTTTTATGGCAAGAATATCCAGGTATTGCTAAAATTGGGCCGTGCACAGGGAACTGCTATTGCTGCTGCCTTATCCAGAAATATATCGGTAACAGAATATTCGCCCAGAAAGATCAAACAATCGATTACGGGCAGCGGAAACGCTACCAAAGAGCAGGTTGCCGCCATGCTACAAAGGTTATTAAATTTTAAAGAAACGCCCGAATTTTTAGATGCGACAGATGGTTTAGCCGTCGCCGTTTGCCATTCATTTCAAAAAATTACCACTGGTGGCAAATCTAAAACTTACTCAGGCTGGGAATCTTTTGTAAGTGACAACAAAACCAAGGTTACAGGAATAAAAAAGGCTACAGGCAAGCTTAAAGGTTAGTTTAAATAGTCTGTGCAGACACAAACAATTAGGCACCTACGCCAAAGATAAATTAAAATGGTTCGTGCAGTACACGAACCATTAGAGAACGACTTATAAATAACAGTTATTGTCTGGCCCGATCTATCAGGTTCTTAGTAGCTAAATCAGTTGCAAGCTTATTTTTTTTAATCAGGTACCTAGCTACAAAAAATACAGCAACACCAACCAGTATTAACATCCATAAATTAGAAAGGGCAAGGATAATTTCTTTAAAAATAGTCCAACCGTTTACCAGGCCTAGCCAAAAACGATCTGCGAAACCCGGTTTATAGTCGTACACATTATCATTTGCTACAATCATGGTTTTAACCGTATTATCCTGATAAAAATTGAGTGTAATGGTACTGTATTTTACGCGGTTATCAATCAGCAGATTTTCAATTTTCCGGTCAACATAATCATCTTTGATAAAAAGCGACGTTTCTACATTCGGGCTCTTTTTAGTCGCCATTTTATTAATGCGCTCAACAGCTTCTACCCTGTTGTTGGCTTTGAGTTTATTGGCCAGGTAAGCAATACTCTGGTCGTCCATTTTCATCGATTGGTTATCGACAAATACCGCCATTTTAGCAATGGCATTGGTAAAATCGTCGAGCCTTTCTGATGGCACTTTGGCTACAAGGTAACCCTCGGTACGGTATGAAGTAATTTCTTTAAGCGAATCGATCGATTGTTTAACCTTCTGGCTTTCCTGGATAACGCTCTGAATAGAGAACTCCGCTACAGTGCCTCCCTGTGCTTTGACGGTTTGACTCAGTTTTTCTTTGGTATTCTGCACATCTTTAACGCGGAACCGCATATCGGCAGTTTTAATGATTTTGGGAGCAACTGTACTGGTGCTATCTGCACTTTCTCCGCTACTAATTTCCTCAGTCGAGGCTACTGATCCATATTTTTTTTCAGCACTCTGGCAGCCGAACAAACATGCAGCTACGGCCATAGCAATAATAATCCTTTTCATGATTTAGTGGTTCTAATGGGTTAATCATTTGTGTGAAATTATCTTCTCTGGCCAGTGAAGTTGCGGCATCTTTTATTTTTATACCGCGTTTTCCCTTTATACCAAAATTGCTTTAAGGTAACCCAGAATAATTGGGAGTTGGGTTCCCGGAGTTTCTCGCTAACGCCAAAAATTAACCTATTTGCTACTTTGAGGCCTGATTTAATTTAAAAATATTTTTTCTGAAAAGGATAAAAGCAAAAAAGCCTGTCATGAATGAACAAGACAGGCTTTATTATTTAGAGAGAAAATATGTTATGCATCTAAAATTTTGAATACACCTTTAATGGCGATAATTGCACCGATAAACAAAACGATCCAAGAAGCCAATGATACTTGCCATGAATCGTAAGCGAAACGCGCATAAGTACCCACCATGCAAACCAGTACACCAAAAATCATTAATTTATAAATTCCTGGCTGGTTAGCCGTTTGCATACTTTCTGTATTGTGCTTTAATTCGTTGTTCTCCATAATGTTTATTTTTATGATGCAGCAAAAGTAATACTTATTGCTGAATAATTATATAAACTTAGTAACTTTTTAATCGTTCTAAACGTTGTTTGGCTTTATCCTTGTCTGATAGGTTTTCACCCTGATACAAAGGCTTTTCCCAATCTCCATACATAGGGTTTGGTAATACTATAAATTTAACACCAAAAAGCTGCTGGTTTAAGTTCACTTGTTCGTTTGTATATTTATTTTCGCGGTAAAAAACATTCGAAAAATCGCTCAGATTATCGCCACAGAGCATTAAAATGTTATGCGTTTCTGCTATTTTTTGTCTTCGGGGCTCTTTGTTAGAAGTGCCTTTCGAAACCAGCAAATGTGTATCATCAGCATATGGAAAACCAAATTTCTGCAGATTTTTCAAAGTTGCACCATAATCCTTTTCATCGCGGTTGCTTACATAAAAAGTTTCGATGTTTTTGCTTTCAGCAAACTTTAAAAAAGCCAGTGCCCCCGGAACAGTATCGGCCTGTGCTAAATTGGTCCACTCAGTCCAATCGGTTGGCGCATAACTTAAACCCTTTTTAATTTCATGCCCCTGAAAAGCTGAATTATCCAGCACCGTTTCATCAATATCCACAATTACGCAATTGGGTTTGATGCTCGTATCTGCCCATACAGCCTCTTTTAGCGATAAATGTGCAAAATTGTAGGCCTGAAAGCATAAAGCTCGGTATTCGCCCGATGTTTGTTGCCATAGCACGGCATTGGTATAATCACGCGCAGGATTTTGGGCAGCAGCCATAAATGGGATGAGCGATAAGATAATCAGTATTTGTTTTTTCATACTATAATATTATAATATAAAGATAATAAACTCTAATAATGAAGTATTCAATTAAATCATATGTCGTAGTAATTCTTTTTTTTAATTTTTTAGTTCTATAAATTATTTATTTTTAGCAGTATGCTAACAAAATCTGATTTATCATGAATTATAAAAAGCTCTCGGTCATTGCCATTATCTTATTTTTCTTTGTTGCTTGTAAAAAAGAATCGCCAATTAAAGAATCAATAGATGAAAAAAATAATTCCTTAGAATTACTTGGAGATTCTATTTCCTACATAATCGAAGGTCAAAAAATTATTCTGAATGATAAAGCGGTTAGAAGCATGCTAAATGCAAAAGCGAATAGGAAATTAGACTCTGTTGTTAATTATGTTGAGTATTCCTCTGGAGATCAGGATGCAGTAATGTTCGGGCGAACATTTAAATTCTCTGGCGGTAAAAATGGGATAACAATCATGTTCTTAAAAAGATATACAAAAAATGAAACTAATAATGCATTTTTTGTTCCGCTAAACAAACTTGACTTGTTCTCGATCGGAGAACATAGATATGCTATAGATTTTTCAAAAACAAATACCCAGAATGGCATTGCCATAGAATTGAGTGGAAATTATTATGGATTCCAAACATTTTCATATAGTAGTCTTTTATATTTTGCTCCACTTAAGGCAGAACTACAAAGCCAGTCAAAATTTGAAATTACAAATTTCCAAATGCTTAAATCAGGCAAATACCTACTTGAAGCTAAGTTCAACGCCTCTGTTTACCATGGAGACGGTAGTAACATTAAAAAAATTGAGAATGGTTATTTAAGATTGAGATTAGATACAGAATCCTTATACTTCTAATATTTTAAGCCTGTTAGCTAATTAAATCATTTAGCATAGAATACAAAGCCCATTTCTTAACAGGAATGGGCTTCATTTTTAGCATGTTTAAGTACGCATTGTTTTGCTTTAACGAATAAAGTAAGTTTTATCTGACGCCATTTGTAAGAAAATAATAAATGCTTCGCTAAATGGCCTTTCAGGGCATAATAATGCTGACTTACAAAATTATGGCCAACAAAAAAACCCATCTCAATTAAGAAATGGGTTTTATATTTTTTGCTTGTTCAGGCTCCAAACTAAGGACGCTGAACTTCAAACTTAATGTTATCCATTCAATGCTGCTGCACCACTTACAATCTCCGTTAACTCGGTTGTAATTGCTGCCTGGCGCGCCTGGTTGTACGAAAGTTTTAACGCTTTCAATAACTCACCGGCATTCTCAGTTGCTTTATCCATCGATGTCATACGTGCACCGTGCTCAGATGCATGAGAATCTAGCACTGCTTTGTACAACTGGATTTTAATTGATTTAGGAATTAGCTGCTCAACGATTTCTTCCTGAGAAGGCTCCAAGATATAATCAACATTGGTTGTTTTCTTCTCTTCTTTTTGCTCTGCCGCCTGTTCAGCTTTTGGTAAAGGCAATAACTGCTCGGTAGTGATAAACTGTACAGCTGCATTTCTGAAACGGTTATACACCACCTCTACTTTATCAAACTCACCTTTAACAAATCCTGCCATAATCGCATCCGTAATTTTAGTTACGTTTTCGAAAGTTAAGGCAGAGAATACTTCATTATTGTTACCGATAACGTTGTATTTACGTTTCTCGTAAAAATCCTGAGTTTTTTTACCGATAGAAATAATGCTTACATTACCGTTTTTCAACTGTTCGCTATATTTCTCAGCAATTAAATTATTGGCCGCTTTAATTACGTTCATGTTAAAAGCACCTGCCAAACCACGGTTTGATGATACAGTAACAATTAAAACCTTATTGGGCTCACGTTCCTGGATAAAAGGTGATGAAGAGCCTTCTAAACTTGCTGACAGATTACCTAAAATCTCTTTCAGTTTAGTTGCATAAGGACGTAAAGCGATAATTGCGTTGGTAGCACGTTTCAACTTAGCCGCCGAAACCATTTTCATAGCTTTGGTGATTTGCTGTGTTGACTGTACCGATGCAATCCGGTTTCTTACTTCTTTTAAATTAGCCATTCTTTATTTAGATGTGAGTTTTGAGACATGAGATTTGAGACGTTAAGTCCTAATCTCAAATCTCAAAACTCATGTCTCAAATCTTATTAATATTTACTTGAAATCTCTTTTGCTACTGTATCTAAAACACCAGTAATGTTATCATCAAATTTACCAGCTTTTAATGCCGATAAAGTTTCAGGGTGACGCAGTTCCAATTGAGTTAAGAATTCAGTTTCAAATTCTTTTACTTTGTTAACCGGAACGCTACGCATTAAGTTTTTAGTACCAGCGTAAACAATTGCAACTTGTTTCTCAACAGTGAATGGAGAGAATTGCGCTTGTTTCAACATTTCCACGTTACGTGCACCTTTATCAAGTACCGATTTAGTTGCAGCATCTAAGTCAGAACCGAATTTAGAGAAAGCCTCTAACTCGCGGTATTGAGCCTGATCTAACTTTAAAGTACCAGCAACTTTTTTCATCGATTTGATTTGCGCATTACCACCTACACGTGATACCGAGATACCTACGTTAATAGCCGGACGGATACCTGAGTTGAACAAGTTCGACTCTAAGAAGATCTGACCATCAGTAATCGAAATTACGTTAGTCGGGATATAAGCAGAAACGTCACCTGCCTGAGTTTCGATAATTGGAAGTGCTGTTAATGAACCACCACCTTTAACGATGTGTCTGATCGACTCAGGTAAATCGTTCATGTTTTTAGCGATATCATCGTTAGCGTTGATTTTCGCAGCTCTTTCTAACAAACGACTGTGTAAATAGAAAACGTCACCTGGATAAGCCTCACGGCCCGGTGGACGACGAAGTAATAAAGATACCTCACGGTAAGCCACAGCTTGTTTAGATAAATCATCATAAACAATTAAAGCTGGTCTACCAGTATCGCGGAAAAACTCACCAATTGCAGCACCTGCAAACGGAGCATAAAACTGCATTGGAGCAGGATCTGCAGCCGAAGCAGCAACAACAACTGTATATGGTAAAGCACCGTTCTCTTCCAATGTACGTACAATGTTAGCTACAGTAGAGTTTTTCTGGCCAATAGCTACGTAAATACAGAACACAGGCTGGCCTGCTTCATAAAATTCTTTTTGGTTGATAATGGTATCGATACAAACAGCAGTTTTACCAATCTGACGATCGCCAATAACTAACTCACGTTGACCACGACCGATTGGAATCATTGCATCGATTGCTTTAATACCAGTTTGTAAAGGCTCATTTACCGGCTGACGGTAAATTACACCTGGTGCTTTACGCTCTAAAGGCATCTCGTAAGTTTCACCTAAAATCGGACCTTTACCATCTAAAGGCTCACCTAAAGTGTTAACTACACGGCCAAGCATACCTTCACCAACTTTAATAGAGGCAATTTTTTTGGTACGTTTAATGGTATCACCTTCTTTGATCTCGTCTGAAGCACCCAAAAGTACCACACCAACGTTATCTTCCTCAAGGTTTAATACGATACCCTGAAGTCCGTTTGCAAATTCAACCAACTCTCCTGATTGAACTTTAGTTAAACCGTAAACGCGGGCAATACCGTCGCCTACTTGCAACACGGTACCAACTTCTTCCAGTTCGGTTTCTGATTTGAAGCCCGCCAATTGCTGTCTGATAATTGCCGATACTTCGTCTGGTCTTACCTCTACCATAATTTTACTTTATATCTTTTTATAAATGTTTAGTGCTTAGCGCATGGCGCCTGGCATTTATTCGCCATCCGCTTGTCGCAATTTTTATTTTGTGCTTAGCGTTTGGCGCCTGGCGTTTACTGCCGTTTGCCTAACCCTTAGCGCTAGCGCTATTGCGCAAATTCTTTCTTAAGTTTACTTAAACCGCTGGCAATACTCGCATCAAATTGTTTGTCGCCAACTTTTAATATAAAACCACCAATTAGTTTCTCGTTAATTTTTTCATTAACGATTACTTCATTAGCGCCTAATTCCTTTTTCACAATGGCAACAATCTCTTCTTTAGCTCCAGCGCTTAAAGCTGTAGCAGAAGTAACATCAGCAGTAACGATACCTTTAATCTGATTGTATTGTTGCACAAACTGTTTTGCCGTAGCAAATAAAATAGCCGAACGGCCTTTGTTAACCACAATTTTGAAAAAAGTGATGGTTAAGGCACCTACCTTATCAGCAAAGATACCGTTTAAAATACCGGTCTTTTTATCTAAAGGTACAATCGGGTTATTTAATATCGCTTCCAGTTCAGGGGTCTCGTCAACCACTTTTTCAAATAAAACCATATCGTTATAAGAGGCCTGTAAAGCGTTGTTTTCAACGGCTAGGTCTATTAATGATTTGGCGTATCTGCTTGCAACTTTAATTTCTGACATATTTTTAGGTGTGAGATCGGAGATGGGAGACCTGAGATTTGAGATCTGAGATTTTAGAGCTATTACCCTATCTCATATCTAACATCTCATATCTAGTATCTCAAATCTATTTTCTCAAAACTAGTTTAATTCAACGTCTTTTAACAAGTTAGCCACTAAAGCTTCCTGTTTAGTTTTATCATCTAATTGAGTACGTAAAACACGTTCTGCAATTTCTAATGATAAAGTAGAAACCTGATCTTTAACTTCTGCTAAAGCTGCTTTCTTTTGGTTTTCGATTTCGATTTTAGCTTTCTCGATCAATTTAGCACCTTCTACCTGAGCTTGTTTTTTAGCTTCGTTTAAGATACTATCTTTTAGGGTTTTAGCTTCCTTCAAAATTTCGTCGCGCTCGGCACGGGCCTGTTGCATTAAATCCTGATTCTGGCTGGTTAAACGGGCCATTTCCTGTTTTGCCAATTCAGCTTTGTTTAAAGCCTCATCAATGCTTTGCTCACGTTCGTGAATAGCACCTAAAATCGGTTTCCATGCAAATTTTCTAAGTAAGATCAATAAGCAGATGAATGCTAACGAAGTCCAAAAAACCAATCCTATGCTTGGGGTTACTAATTCCATTTTTTATCTAATTTTTAAAAACAATCTTTTTTAATAAGGTGGGGTAAATAACCAATCGTTAAATACCCTACCTAATTTCTTCAGTGATTATTAACCGTTTAAGCCTAATAATGCAACTACCACACCGAATAAAGCAGCACCCTCAATAAGGGCAGCAGCGATAATCATTGCAGTCTGAATTTTTGATGCAGCTTCTGGTTGACGAGCAATACCTTCCATTGCTTTACCACCTACTTGACCGATACCGATACCTGCACCGATTACTGCTAAACCGGCACCAATTGCCGCGATTGAACCTACCATAACTAATTTAATTTATATTAATTTGTAAAAAATAGTTTTCTATTAATGATGTTCTTCTACTGCCATACCAATAAACAAGGCAGTTAGTAATGTAAAAATAAAGGCCTGTAAAAACGCTACCAGCAATTCTAACACATCCATAAACAATACGAATGCAACTGAAACTGGAGCAATAGCCAATGTTTCGAAAATAAAGATTAACGATATTAAACTTAATACGATAATGTGACCAGCTGTAATGTTTGCGAATAAACGTACCATTAAAGCAAAAGGCTTTGAAATAATACCTATTACTTCCACAACAACCATTAAAGGCCATAACCAAAATGGAACGCTAGGCAAAAAGATGTGTTTCCAATAGTATTTGTTACCATTAATGTTAACAATAATCATGGTACCTAAAGCCATCACAAATGTTAAAGCAATATTACCGGTTACGTTAGCACCACCTGGAAAAATTGGCACTAAACCTAATAAGTTATTGAATAAGATAAAGAAAAACGTAGTTAACAAATAAGGCATAAATTTAGCGTATTTATGACCTATGTTCGGCTTAGCAATATCATCTCTTACAAAGATAATGATTGGCTCAAAGAAAGACTGCAAACCTTTTGGCGCTTTACCTACACGTTTTTTATAAGCTCTTGCTACAGTAGCAAACACAATTACAATTACGAATATAGCTACAAACATTGCTGCTATATTTTTCGTAATAGATAAATCAATTACTGTATCAGATGCATTTTCATCAATCTGACCGTCTGCACCAACAACTTTAATATTTTTATTAAACATATCTTTCGACATGCTCTGCTTTAAGCCCGTTACCAAACGGTATTTATTGTATTTACCTTGATAATCTTCTTCACCATGATGAAAATGAGCTGAAGAGAACACCTCTAAACCATTAGCTGTATATAAAATTACTGGAAGAGGCAATGAAGTATGCCCCCATAGGTGCCACATGTGCGAATCCGCAATGTGCTCCATAATTACTTTGGTTGGCTCGAATTTTTCTTCGCCATGTTCAGCTGATGCTCCGTGTTCTCCAGAAGCTACATGAGCAGATTCGGCAACAGCACTATCAACAGGTACAACAGCGCTATCAACTTGAGCGAAAGTATCAATTTTGATAGATAAAAACGCGATTAAAAGCGTAAAAACAATAGTTAGCCTTTTAACTTTAGACACAAAAACTCGGTTACAATCCATTTATTGGCAGTTTTTTACTTTAAATTTTGGTGGCGCAAGTTACGTAACAAACAGTAAATTTCAAAGGCCGTAAACAATAAATATAAAGAAAAAAAATTAAGCAGAAATACAAGCCCAATTCCCTTTGCTTTTATACTGTAAATCAAGACAAAAGCCATACAAAAAATCATCTTCACTGCTATCGATCCCATAATAGCCATAATACCTACCTCAGGATCGCGTTTTATACCAATATCAACCAGCAAATAAGCGATGTAAGTAATGCCAGTTAAAAAGCCGAACATCACCCAAAAATTATCAATAAAAAGTTGGGTATTAGGAAATAGTAAGGGTAAAACAGCAACAATGCCTATTAATAAGCCTACGAAGATGAAATAGATACTTGTAAATTTGGCCAGAGTCAATGGAATAATTTGTTAGCAAATAAAAACTTCGGCAAAGATAAGGTTTTTAGTATCAACTAACTAGTGTGGGAGATAATTATTGTATAACCGGGTTAATCAAGATGAGGGTTACTATTGCTGGATTTTGATTAACGGTTTGAATTGGTTAATCGGTTAGCCGAGAACTTCTAACCGAAAACTAATCCCTGGTAACCTGCCTGATGGCCTGGTAAAGTGCAATTCCTACCCCTGCCAGGGCAAAAGCTGCCGTTATTAAATTGGTTTTGCTTTGCTTGTGTTCATCAATCTTGTAGCCAATAAAAGTTAAAAGGCCAATAGTAGCAATCATCTGGAAGCCGATGGCCGAATATTTGGCGGCCGCATTTACCTTTTTCTTTGTATCTTCCTCTTTCGGATTTTCCATTTTTTAATGCAATAATTAAATTAACTTTGAATAATTAAAATTGACTACCAATAATAATTTGGATTACAATTTGTTTATATGTTATACTAAAGATACCTATCATACTTGAAAAATTACGCTAGCAGAAACTTAAATTCTCTCCTCTTCATTTTCAGCCTGTTTTTTATATATGGCTGTGTGGCAAACAAGGATACAGCCGTTGACCGAAGATTTCAGAACCTAACGGCAAGATATAACTATATTTATAACTCAAATGTTTTATTAACCGAATATAACGAGAGTTTACTTCAAAGTTATACCGATAACTACGAAAAAATACTACCGGTGTACCTCGATCCCGAACCGCAGGTAAATTTGGTTTTAACACCTGGCGTAGCCAATAAACAATTGGACGAGGTAATTACCAAAAGCCAGACCATTATTAACGAGAAAAGCTTTAGTAACTATATTGATGATGCCTATATGCTTCTGGGTAAGGCCAATTACCTGAAAGGAAATTATTTTATAGCCGCTGAATATTTTGATTACACGGCAAAAACCTACGGCAGCGATTTAAAAACGTTCATCATGGCCATGAACTGGAAAGCCCGTAGCCAGATGGAGCTGAACAACATGGTGCTTGCCGATAAGATAATTGATACGATGCTGCGTGCTGCCGATGAGCTGAAAAAAGATATTGCAGAACCATTAGCAACTGCGGCGCAAATGCGCATTTATCAGAAAAGGAACAAAGAAGCCATCCTTTTTCTCGAATCGGCCATTGAACGTGCGGAAGAAAAACAATTACGCATCCGCTGGCAGTTTATTCTCGCCCAGTTACAGGAGAAAGAAAAAAACATTACCGATGCCTACGCCAATTTTACAAGAGTAGAGAAAAGTAATGCACCCTTTGAGATGTATTTCCATGCTAATTTAAACCGCATTAAGTTAAAAGCATTGTTAAGTGGCGAGAAACTTAACAAAGAACAACAGCTTTTGGCCTTGTTAAAAGATGATAAAAACACCGATTATACCGATCAGATTTATTATCAAGTGGGTGAGCTATTGTCGGCCGAAGGCAACTTTGTAAAAGCAGCAGAATATTATAACAAATCGGTACAAACCAGTACCCGGAACCAAAATCAAAAAGCACTATCTTATTTAAGGATTGCTGATTTAAACTTTAAAGAATTTAACAATTATATAAAGGCGAAGCGTTATTACGATAGCACGGTGGTAATTTTACCTAAAAACTTTCCTGATTATGATGTGATTGTTAAAAAAGCGAATAACCTCCAGTATTTAACGGATAGATATACCATTATCGCTAAAGAAGATACTGCTCAGGCGATTGCCAAACTTCCGGCAAGTGAGCGCGAGGCAAAGGTTAAAGCCTATTTAACGCCTAAAGTTGAGGTTGCCAATACAGGCGGTGTAATCAATAACCAGTTTTTAAATGACCCAGATTTCCCGAATCAATCTTTAAATACGCCCAAAAATGCCGGTGGTAATACCTTTTATTTTAGCAATAACGCAGCAATAAGTGCAGGTTTTGGCGATTTTAAAAAACGCTGGGGCAACAGACAGCTGGAAGATAACTGGAGACAGAGTGTGCGTTCATCGGCGCAGGAAACCAATTCGGTACTTGCAGGAGGAAATGTAGCCACAGGTATAACGCCTGCAAATGGGGCAGTAATCAGGCAACAGCCGATCAAACTTCTTTAGAGAAGCAGTTTATGGACGGTTTACCTACCACGCCCGAATTGCTGGCTACCTCTAATCAAAAGGTTGTCGACGCTTATTTCGAAATAGCCAGTTTTTATCAGCAGGAACTGGGCGACAAAGCTGAAGCAAATAAAATATATGCGGAGCTGCTGAAAAAATTTCCGGAGAATAATCACCTGGTAGCCATTTACTACAGTTTATACCTGAATAATAAAAGTGCCAATGAGGCAAAATCGGAAGAATACAAACAATTGGTGCTGAAAAAATTCCCGGAATCTAATTTTGCAAAAACCATTTCAGATCCATCGTACTCAGCTAAACAAAGTCAGCTTGAAAACATAGCCATAAACAACTACAATGTTGCTTTTGATACCTATGCTAAAAAGGACTATCCAAACCTGATAAAACAGGTTAATGATAATATCAGTGCATTTCCTGATAATGATTTTGCACCACAATATGCTTATTTAAAAGCCATTGCCATTGGCCGTACTGCTAAAGTAGATTCTCTGCTCACCCAGTTTAACCTGATTAACACCCTCTATCCAAACGATAAAATTATTACCCCTTTGGTGCGCGATCACCTGAAATATATTGAAGCTAACCTCGAAGAGTTTAAGCAAAGACCTGTTGCCCTGATCGATTTCGATCCAAATGCACCTCGTTTTGTAAGTCAGGCTACCCCAACACCGGTTGAAAACAAACCTTTAGTAACCGGAAATGCGCCGGTAAAAGTAGCAGATGCCACAGTAGCCAAACCGGTTGAGGTTAAACCTGCTGATGTAAACAAACCAGCTAGTATTTTCAGTGCAGCAAAATCAGAAGAATATTATTATGTAATCGATGTTGCCGATGCTACCCTAACGCTAAGTTCATCACGTTTTGGCTTAGGCCAATTTAACCGCGGCAACTATCCCGACAACGATTTGGTACATAAATTGGTAGAGCTTGATAACGATCAATTGATTTACGTAACCAGTTTTGTCGATCTCGAAGATGCCAAACTGTACGAATCAAGCATTATTGGTCAATTAAAGAATATTATGAAAGTACCGGCTAACCTGTATAAAGGCTTTATCATTAGTAAAGAAAACTTTGAGAAATTAATCAACAGGCAGCGCATTAACGAATATCTGGAGTTTTTAAAAGACAATTATAAATAGAAGACTAAACGAAAGACCAAAGCGGAAAGACTATAGCCAAAAACTATAATGCCCTTAGGTGTTGAGGTGGTAAAAAAAAGTGGGAAGACTAAAGCTAAAAGCTATGATGCTCTAAGGCGTCTGAGGTAGTAGAATCGCCAAAGTTCAAAGCTTAAATTTGATTCTATAAAAAATTAATAAATTTGCATCCAAACCTCCTTTTGTGGTGGTTTTGGAAAACAACAATAAAATGAATAAATCCATTTCTGCACAAGAAACAAAAAGATACAGTTTAATCATCTGGAAATTATTGGTTGGTGGAATAGCCCTCTTTGCTATTTTCATCTCCATGATTGGTTTTGGCCTTTTTGGTGCATTGCCTTCTTTCAGGGATATTGAACATCCGAAAAGCAATCAGGCTTCGGAAATTATTGCTGAAGATGGTCGCCCCATCGGAACCTATTTTGTTCAGAACAGATCGAATGTTACGTATAAAGAAATTTCAGAAAATGTAATTAACGGATTAATTGCGACCGAAGATACCCGCTTTAAAGAGCACTCAGGTATTGACTTTAAACGTACTTTCAGTATTATTGGGTACAATTTAATTGGCAAAAAACAAGGTGCCAGTACCATTACCCAGCAATTGGCTAAAAATCTTTTCCCCCGCGAATCGAACCTTAATTTCTTCTCACTGGTACTCACCAAATTTAAAGAATGGATTGTTGCGGTAAAATTAGAGCGGAACTACACCAAAGAAGAAATTATTACCATGTATTTAAACACGGTTGATTTTGGTAACCAGGCTTACGGTATCAAATCGGCTGCACGGGTTTATTTTAACACTACACCCGATAAATTGACCTTAACCGAAGCCGCTACTTTAGTGGGGATGCAAAAAGGGATTACCATGTACTCGCCTACGCGCCACCCGGAACGCTCGCGCGATCGCAGAAATACGGTAATGGCCATGATGGTAAAATCGGATCTGTTAACCCAAGAGGAATTTGAAGCACAAAAAGACAAACCTTTAAACCTTCATTTCAATGCTGCAACCGTAAACGATGGTATTGCGCCTTATTTCCGCACGGTACTTAAAAACGATATTAAAACTATTTTTCAGGAGCAATCGATTACCAAACCAGATGGTACACCTTATGACTTAGACCGCGACGGACTGAAAATTTATACCACATTGAATTATGATATGCAGGTATATGCAGAAGAAGCGCAAAAAGAATACATGAAGATTTTGCAGGCACAGTTTATTGCAAGCTGGAAAGGCCGCAATCCGTTTAAAGATAAAACTTTGCAGATTGAACAGGGAATTAAAAGATCAGACCGTTACAAATCTTTAAAACTGGAAGGAAAATCGGACGAAGAGATTACCGAAGATTTTAATACCAAAACGGAGATGACCATTTTTACCTGGAAAGGTAATATCGATACCGTAATGAAGCCAATAGACTCGGTACGTTATTACAAAATGTTGTTACGTAACGCCATGATGACCATGGACCCAACAAACGGGCACGTAAAAGCCTGGGTTGGCGGTATAAACTACGAACATTTTAAATACGACCAGGTGAAAATGGGTACTCGTCAGGTAGGCTCAACTGCTAAGCCATTTACTTATGCGGTAGCCATCGAAAACGGCTATTCTCCTTGTTATACTGTGCCAAACGTTCCGGTTACCATAGAAGGTTATGGCGATCCGTGGACACCTAGAAACTCGGGAAAACCTTTAGAAGGCAGCATTACCTTACAAAAGGCCCTCGCCTATTCGCAAAACTACGTTACTGCTTATTTAATGAAACAGGTAGGTCCGGTTGCCGTATCTACGCTGGCTACTAAAATGGGCATTCCAAATGTTCCCGCGTTCCCATCTATTTGTTTAGGTACTTTTGATTCGTCGATTTACAATATGGTTGGCGCTTACGGTGCCTTCGCCAATAAAGGTACTTACACCAAGCCTATTTACCTGTTAAGGATCGAAGATAAAAATGGGGTGGTGCTGTTTTCTCAAAAAGAAATACCAAAACCGATTATGAGCGAAGAAGTAGCTTATGTAATGACCAGGATGCTTAAAGGTGTAGTAGCTAACGGAACAGGATCGAGATTAAGTTATAAATATGGGGTAAATGCACCTATCGGCGCAAAAACCGGTACTACCCAAAATAACTCAGATGGTTGGTTTATGGCCATTACCCCACAACTGGTAACTGGTATATGGACCGGCTGCGAAGACAGGGCTTTCCACTTCATCAGCACCAGTCAGGGCGAGGGCGCCAATACTGCTTTGCCTATTTTTGCCGGCTTCATTAAAAGGGTATATGCTAATCCGGCATTAAAAATTGGACGGGCAGATTTTGAAGCACCAAAAAGCGGCGTATCGATCACTTACGATTGTAACCAATACCAACAACAGGAAGAAGGCACAACAGAGCTTGACAAGAAGTTAGGGTTTTAATACACTAGGGTTTGTGTGAAGGATAGCAGTAAAAATCCTTTTGTACATGGAGCGTAGCGGAGGGCAACAAAAGATTGTACCTGACCATTTGCGTAGCTTAGGGGCACGCCCAAATTCTTTTAAACAACATAAATCATACCCGTTTACGTAAGGATTTTCCTTTTGAATCTTATTTTTGTAATTAATGAGCAGTTTCGACCATAAAACAGCATTAACCGCTATACCACATAAGCCGGGTGTGTACCAATATTGGGATGCAGATGGCAAGTTAATGTACATTGGCAAGGCAAAAGATCTGCGTAACCGGGTAGGTTCTTATTTTAATAGCGACAGGAACCAATTTAATGGAAAAACCAGAGTGTTGGTTTCGAAGATCCGCAAAATTACCTTTACCATTGTTGATACCGAGATTGATGCCTGGTTACTTGAAAACAGCTTAATTAAAAAGCATCAGCCCAAATTCAATATTAATTTAAAGGATGATAAAACTTATCCATGGATTATTATTAAAAATGAAAACTACCCCGCATTTACTGGACAAGGAAAGTAATTAAAGATGGATCGACCTATTTTGGCCCCTACGGTTCAATAGGCATGATGCACACCATACTGGACCTTATTAAGGAAACCTATGCTTTACGTACCTGCAGTTTGCCTTTAAATGATAAAAATATTGCCGAAGGGAAATTTAAAGTTTGCCTCGAATATCAGATTGGCAATTGCAAAGGCCCTTGTCAGGCCTATCAAACGGAAAGCGATTACGATAAAAACATTGCTGAAATAAAGGAGATTCTAAACGGGAAGATTGGCAATGTAATCCGCGATGTAAAATCGACAATAAAATCGGCCGCAGAGGATTTAAACTTTGAGCTGGCGCATCAATATGCTCGCAGATTAGAGGTTTTAGAGAAATACCAGAGCAAATCAACTGTAGTAAACAGCGCCATTACCAATGTGGATGTGGTGAGTATTGCATCGGATGAACGCTACGCTTTTGTGAACTACCTGAAGGTGATGAATGGAACCATTATCCAAACGCAAACGATTGAGGTTAAAAAGCAACTGGATGAGAGCGACGATGAAATTATGACGCTCGCTATGCTTGATTTCAGGAGCAAATTTAACAGCACCTCGAAAGAAATTATTGTTCCATTTGAACCTTCACTTGAAGATGAAAGCCTGCGTTTTACTGTACCTAAACTGGGCGAGAAGAAAAAGCTTTTAGAACTTTCGCAAAAGAACGTCCTCTTCTTTAAAAAAGAAAAACTAAACCAATACGAAAAGCTAAACCCCGATTTACGTACCGACCGAATTTTAACAACCATGCAAAAGGACTTGCGTTTAACGCAGTTGCCCAAACATATCGAGTGTTTTGATAACTCCAACTTTCAAGGGAAATATCCGGTTTCGGCCATTGTAGTATTTAAAGATGCCAAACCATCCAAAAAAGACTACCGGCACTTTAATGTAAAAACGGTGGAAGGGCCAAACGATTTCGCTACTATGGAAGAAGCTGTTTTCCGTCGCTACAGGCGCATGTTGGATGAAAACCAAACTTTGCCCCAACTCATCATTATTGATGGCGGTAAAGGCCAGCTATCATCGGCTGTGAAGAGTTTAAAACTGTTGGGCATCGAAAACCGGGTAACTGTAATTGGTATTGCCAAACGCCTGGAAGAATTATTCTATCCCGGCGATTCATATCCGCTATATCTGGATAAAAAATCGGAAACCTTAAAAGTGATTCAGCAGCTGCGTGATGAAGCCCACCATTTTGGTATTACTTTCCACCGCAAAAAACGCGATCAGGGAACGTTAAAAACCGAACTCGAGCAGATTGAAGGCATTGGCAAAACCACCGCTGATAAATTGCTTACACATTTTAAATCGGTTAAAAAGATTAAAGAGGCTACCGAAAAGCAACTGGCCGAAGTGCTGAACAAAAAACAAGTGCAAACCTTATTGGCACACTTTAAAGAAGCGTAAATTCATCTTGTAAAAGATGAAAGACAATAACGTAAAAATATTAACACTAAATTAATCTGAATTGCGCATAGCTTAAATATTTTCTCAATAAATTAGGGGTGTTAATACAAGTAAACATCTATCCCTATTTTACATGAATAACAGCATCCTGGCAACAATTACCAAACTCTTATTGGGCGTATTGTACTTTACCGAATCAGAAAGCCCTTTTAAAGCGGCCAACTGGGGCAAAATTACTCCTGCAGAACTATTGCAAAAAATTGCAGCAGAATACCATTCAGTCCCACAAAACTTAAAACAGGTGGAACACGCTGCATTTTTTAACCATCTTACTTCAAAGGTAGATGCAGCTGATGCACCTACGGTAGAAAATGCTCGTAAAATAGAAACATTTTATTCGACTTTAAAGCAAAACCTTTCCAACCTACAGGTAATCAGAGTAGAGGGAGCAAGCAGAATACCTGTACTCATAACCGGCTATTTAGCTGATGGCACTTGTATCTTAATCGAAACATTTGCGGTCGAAACCTGAGAAATTAATCCCATCCATTAAATAATCCCAAACTAAACATGAAAGCATTAAAAAAATTAAGCTTACTGGCAGTGCTATGCCTTGGTCTGGCTGCCTGTAAAAAAGAAAACCAGCCACAACCAGAAACAAACCTTTTTGAACAGAAACTAAACAGCAAAGCAGCTACGGCGGGTACCCAGACCATAGTGGCTGGTTTCCCCGAAAATTTTGAGACGGGAACAAAAGGCAGCTATGCTGTAGCATCGGTTACTTTAAGCAGCGGCAGCTGGAGTCTTGATGATGCCTTAATCGGTAACCTTGCTGCTGACGCAAAAAACGGTAGTCAATCGGTACGCATCCGTAACACAGGTATCCTGAGCATGAATTTTGATGTAAACGGAGCTGATGTGGTAACCATTGCCCATGCCAAATACGGTACCGATGCCAATAGTACCTGGCAGCTCTGGTACTCTACCAACAGTGGTTCGAGCTGGCAACAATCGGGTAGCACCATAACCAGTAGCGCCACAACATTATCAACCGCAACCTTTAACACTGCTATTTCCGGAAATGTACGTTTCCAGATCCGTAAAATAAGTGGTGGTACTGCACGCATCAATATTGATGATTTCAGCATCTCTACCGGAGATGGAACAACCACGCCTCCAACTACGCCCGGCGATAATAGCCACCTTCTAATGGGTAACCCAAGCAATGCTGTTGCCAGTACTTCTTATCCTGAAAATTACCTGATGGAGCGTACTTATTACAGCAGCTCTTATAGCAAAAGCAGAGGTACTCCAAACTGGGTAAGCTGGCATATCGGTTCATCTGATTTAGGTTCAACGCCTCGTCAGGATGATTTCAGAGCAGACAATACTTTACCCACAGGTTGGTACCAGGTATCAAACAGCAGCTATTCGGGGTCAGGTTTTGACCGCGGACACAACTGTCCTTCGGCTGATAGAACTGCATCAGTTGCAGCAAACTCGTCTACCTTTTTGATGAGTAATATGATGCCACAGGCACCTAATAATAATCAGGGGCCATGGGCTGATCTTGAAAATTACACCCGTTCACTGGTAACGGCTGGTAACGAAGTTTATGTTATTTGTGGCTCTTATGGTTCGGGCGGTACCGGAAGTAACGGCGGCATTACCTATACCATTGATAATGGTCGGATAAACGTTCCGTCTAACACCTGGAAAGTAATTGTAGTACTTCCTAATGGCAATAACGATTTAAGTCGCGTTACTTCAGCAACAAGGGTTATTACGGTAAATATGCCAAATACAAACGGTTTAAATACCAACTGGAAAACTTATCGCACTACCGTTAATGCAGTAGAATCTGCAACAGGTTATGATATTTTATCAAATGTACCTACAGCTGTGCAAAATGTAATAGAAGCAGTTACTGACAATCAGTAGATAAGGCTTAATTATTTCAATAAAAGCGGTAATCCATCAGTTTGGGTTACCGCTTTTGTTCTTTATATAATTTGTGTATCCTAGTCGTCTCGGCCTCATTACTGTTCCCTATCGTTAATAAAAGCGTCGTTATCTCGACTGGAAGGCAGTGGAATGGGGAGATCTATCTCGTGACAGATTTCTCGACTACGTTGCACTTCGCTCTAATTGACGCTGAGGAGAAAGGCACACATCACAAACATAAAAGCTCCGATTTTCATCGGAGCTTTTATAAGATTAGTATTCCCAAAGACCTTGTTCGTAATCCAGAACCGATTTTTTAATCCGTTCAGATTCGTAAAGTCTTTCTCTTGGGTCTGTTATAATATCTCTGATTTTATTATCACCAGGATTTGATTCCTTAACAATATAGCTGCTAAATAAACGACGGATAAAGAAATCGTCGAAACTTAAGTTAGAAGCATCATTATTGGTGTTAATTAAACGTTTCTTGGTTAAAAGCTCTCTTGCTTCTGTGTAATACACCCAGAATACAGGTTGCCATTGTTTAGAAACCTCATTGAATTTTAAAGGTGCTATACCTACAATACGTGGTTCGAAAATAGAACGTTTGGTATCAAAAATCCAATCTTCCTTAATTCTGAATTTTAAGAATAGTTCGGGATTAAAATCGTTCACTACCGTTGTAACTGTACCTGTTTTATTGTTTGATACCTCTGCTGTTCCTAAAGCCGATTTTGCAGCCGAATCAGGAGTCATAGGGTTGTTAAATGCATCATCCTCATTCAGGGCGCTATCAATCGGCGAATAAGCTGTTAATTCTCCCGTTTTAATAGCAGAAACCAAAACATCAATTAACCTCGATTTTGGTGATCTTAATGCAGAGTTAACAGTATCACGCAAATCAATTTCTCTCCAGATACGCTTTGCATAAAACACATCTTCTTCTCTCACATCTGCTAAAGGTACCATTTCGGTACTATCAATGTCCTTACGGGCATAGAAGCCGTCCTTAGGTGGAACCTTAAGTTTCTTTTTAACTGTTTTAACAGGAGCTTTCACCGTATCTACTACAGGAGCAGCCGCCACGGGCGCAGGCTTTTTAGGTGCTAATTTAGCTGGCTTTTTTTGTGCAAAAGCAAACGTGGTTAACAACACTAAAATAGCAATACTTAAAATCCTTTTCATCTTCTTCTTATTTAACACTAAATGCTAATGAAGGTAAAATTTTCTGACGGCCATCAGGACCGATAGAAACAATATCTTCAAAAAATACTCTTGTACCTGGAGTAACCGAGTTAATAGCACCTTTTACGGCACCTGCAAAACTGCCACCACTTCCGGCAATAGTAACCGCATCTGAACGTGGTTTAATAATGGTTACTTTATAACGCTGTATTTTAAACTTAACATCAAAAGGGAAATCATCTAAATCCGCCTCAATCTCGGTCTCGCTTTTCAATTGTACTGAAGCAACATCTCCACCTGCACGGCCGCCAACTTTAGCTACAGGAGTTGGAATACCTTTAACCCTGAATTTCTGAGCACCTAAACTAACTGTTTTACCAGCATTATTTGCAGATACGTTGATTGATACTTCTGAACCAACCAGGCTACCCGGAACGTTAACATTAAAGTTTCCGTTACCACCCGACATTGAACCACCCGAAATAGAAGCTTTAATACTTTCTAGCGGGAAACCTGCCGCCGATACCGTAAATGGATTCGGAATACCTGCATAAATTACATTCAATTTGGTAGAAGTAACAGATGCTGATGGTTTTGCCACCTGATAGGTTTGTGGTTGCGTTTTGTATTCTTTTACTTGTCCATCAGTTTGACGAACACGGATAGTACCTACCCAGGTAAACTGACCTACACTGCTTGTTCCGCCGGTGTAAGTACCTTTACCCTCTTTAACTGATAATTTACTTCCGTTAACCGTAATATCAGGAGTTGATCTCGAATCGCTTGCTGTTAAAAATACTTCGGCAGTATAGGGCTGGCCTTGAATTACGTAAGAGGTAGGAGCTACTGCAACTGCCGCAAACTGATCCAAGTTTACTTGTGCTTTATCCATATTTCCGAACAATTTTTTCACAACCTCTGCTTCAGCGTTTTTAGTATCTGTTTGCAGTTTGGTTAAAATCGTCATTGCAGCAGTTAATGGGGTACCTTCACCAAAGTAGGTTTCCTGCCAGTTTCCTTTTCTTTTTCTTACAGGATCTTTAGCTTCAAGAGAGAAAGCAACACCAGCTCTGTCTGCAGGATCTAATAAAGAGATTAATTTCTCGCGTGTAGCGTTAATCTTATCCTTCAATTTATCAGCCTCTTTTTTATTGATCATGATATTTTGTGCAATATCCTGATTCGATCTGTTTACCAGGTCGCCGGTTTCCGGATCAATTCCATCGCCTGCTTGTGTAAACTGTTTTTTAATACCTTCTATGTAGTTATTTAATTCATCGGCCGCTGCCTTAGCTTGTTGTGCCTTTTCATAAATAGGCTGTGCACGGGCTGGCTCTTCTTTCAATTTCGAATTTTCGAAAGCAGAAAATAACTGGTTAATGCTGGTATTTACGTTATTTTTAGAGGTATCCAAACTATCATTGATATTTTTGAATGCATCTAAAATGGTATCTGATACGTTTAAGGCAAGCATAGCTAACAATACCAAATACATGATATTGATCATCCGCTGCCTTGTTGTTTCTTTTCCGCCTGCCATGTTTGATGTAGCTTTTCTTTAAAAATTAAAAACTAAACAAATTATACACGTGGGCTGTTCATAGCCGATAACATATTGCCATAAATTGCATTAAGCGATGATAAGTTTTTAGCTAACTTGTTCACCTCTTCTTTAAACTGTTTCGAATCTTCCATCGATTCGTTAAAGTTCTGCATGGTTAATGATAAGTTCGAATAGAATTTATTCATCGATTTTAAATGCGCGCTCGAATCTTGTAATTCAAGTTCGTACACTGCGTTTAATGCCGACAAGTTTTTAGCTAAATTATTTACCTGATCGTGATAAGCTTGCGAATCAACATTACTTTCTCCCATGGCTTTTAAGTTAGCGGTAGCTTTTTCGAAAGATGCACTTAAGTTATCGAATCCCGCTGATGCAGTTTTAATTTTACCGGTAAATTCGTTGGTAGCAGTAGAAGCGTCAGCAACATTTGAAATGGTGGCAACTTTATCGCCAAATGTACGCAAGCCTGTTCCTAAGCTTTCAATCAATTCAGGGCCAATTTTAGCATCAGATAACATTTTATCTAAAGCAGCAGTGTTTGATGATCCTACTGCAGCTACTGGTCTGGCTGAAGCTTTTGGCAATTCACCAGCGAAATCAGATCTTAATTCCGGATAAACTCTTTCCCATGCTGGTTCTGGTTCTGGCGGAAAGAAACCGGTTAAAAAGAATAGAATTGATTCAACCCCAAGACCAATACCGATCATATAGTTTCCAAATATTCCACCAATGTGTAATATTTTAAATAACGCTCCAATAATTACAATACTTGCTCCCATGAAATCGCTACGTGTAACCAGCCTGGTTGTTTTTTTGCTGCCATAAAATTTTGATGTTTTTCTTTAGTTTTTAGTTTGTTTGGTTTAACGTCTTAAGTCGGTACCCGGGTAAGATGAAACGCATCTGAAACCGATATATGATCTCTGGGTATCCTGATATTCGTATGTTGCTACGGCATTCTGTAAAAAGTAACCTGTATCTTTCCACGAACCACCTTTTACTACTTTGCGTTTTTTGTATTTGCTGTCGGTAGCACCTGCATCGTAAGTAAAGTTAGGGTTCAAATCGTGCAATAATGGGCTAGCGCCTTTGTTGTACGCGGTAATGGTCCATTCTGATACGTTTCCGGCCATGTTGTAAAGACCATAATCGTTAGGAAAATAAGATCTTACACCTACAGTATAAATACCACCATCGCTCGAGTAATCGCCACGGCCTGGTTTAAAGTTGGCTTGTAAACATCCTTTTGTATTTCTGATATACGGACCACCCCAAGGGTATTTGGTTTTGGTGTTACCACCTCTTGCCGCATATTCAAATTCAGTTTCAGCTGGTAATCTGTAATCAGAGCGCGATCCTACTGGCAATTTACGGGCTGTAGCTACGCCATCATACAATTTGGTTCTCCAGTGAGAGAAAGCTTTTGCCTGCTCCCAGCTTACACCTACAACCGGATAATCATCATACGAAGGGTGATTGTAATAACCACGAACCATTGGATCATTCTGTGAGTAAGAGTAGTCTGTTTTCCAAACCATGGTATCAGGATAAATGGCAACGGTAAAACGGTCTATATAATCCTGACGTTTGCTGTTTGGATCTTTGTGGCCTAAAGCAGCTTTCTCCATATTTAACTCTGCGTAGGTGTACTCAAACTTACGCACATCAAATTCTTTCCTTCCCGGAAGTGCATCTAAACCTGAATAGTACATACCATCCAACTGGCTCGCTTGTGCTCCTGCGCCACCTCTTCCCCTGTTTTTCCATATATTGGCACCATTCGGTCCAACCTTTCTCCAGTCGATAAATCTATCTCCACCAACGGCTGCAGCTGCATTTCCCCTCGGTGTCATCATAAACTGTTGTGGGTTACCCATCATGGCAATCGCAATCGAATCGCGTACCCAATTGGTAAACTGGCGATATTCTGCATTGGAGATTTCGGTCTGATCCATATAGAATGCACTAATAGTGGTCATTCTACCTGGCAAGTTCTGAGAAAATGTGATAT
The DNA here is from genome assembly GCF_011303555.1 of Pedobacter sp. HDW13. Classification (NCBI taxonomy): domain Bacteria; kingdom Pseudomonadati; phylum Bacteroidota; class Sphingobacteriia; order Sphingobacteriales; family Sphingobacteriaceae; genus Pedobacter; species Pedobacter sp. HDW13. Next base: position 1,666,626 of record NZ_CP049868.1, read on the forward strand.
CCTCATCCGCTGCGCCAAGTACGGTATGCCCTGGTGGGATATATACCATTCCTAGCGGGATTCTATCGTTTTTAAATTTCCGGTTATAAGCACCAACCAGTTCGCCCTGGCCACCATGACCACAACTCGCTAACATTAATGATATACCTACAATAGTTAGAAGGTAAATTTTCTTCATATTTTTTATAGTGTGCAAAGCACGATAAGGGAGCAATTTTATCAAAAATCACTGAAATTATCAACAAAAGCAAATATTTTACATTAAATCATTGCGCTAAGGCAATTAAAGTTAGATTAACAGTTTACCCGCACCTAATTCTTATTGCACAAAAAATGCGTAACTCTCTTAATAACAGCAAAGTTACGCATTTATTGTATTGACTTAAAATAAATTATTAAACGTATTATTTATTAGATATTTTGATATAGTTCTCAATAGCCATAGTCATAGATGGCACACCTGGAGTTGGTGCGGCAATATCTACAATGAGATCCATATCCGTACAGGCTTTACTGGTGTTGGTTCCGAAGGCTGCGATACGGGTATTATTCTGTTTAAAATCTGGGAAATTTTTAAACAACGACTGAATACTTGACGGGCTAAAAAAGGCGATTACATCGTAAAATACCTCGGCCAGGTCAGACAAATCACTAACCACAGTTCTAAACAGAACAGCAGGAGTGAAATTATAGCCACTTTTCTCCAAAAACTTCATGGTATCCTCAGTTGCTACATCAGAACAAGGGTACAAAAACTTCTCGTTTGCATGTTTTTTAAGCACTTCGGCTAAATCAGCAGCAGTTTGCTTACCAAAAAAGATCTTACGTTTTCTGTACTGAATATACTTTTGAAGATATAACGCAATGGTTTCAGAAAGACAGAAATATTTTAATTCTGCCGGCACTTCGTAACGCATTTCTTCGCAAATTCTAAAAAAATGATCTGCTGCATTGCGGCTGGTAAAAATAACCGCAGTAAAATCAGCTAGGTTAACTTTATCCTTCCTAAAGTCTCTTGCGGGTACGCCTTCAACATGGATGAATGACCTAAAATCGACTTTTAGGTTGTGCTTTTTAGCCAAATCGTAATAAGGAGATTTTTCAGTTTCAGGTTTTGGTAAAGTAACCAAAATACTTTTTACTTTGCGGATTCTAGAGTCGTTCTTTTCTTGCATTTTCCTTTTTCCTGCTACAGCCCTATCGTTTTAATTAGTATTAGGATAGGACATATTTCGAGGGCGCAAAAGTACAAAATTAAATGCATTCTAGAAAACTTATTATTAGAAAGTATCGTTATACCCGCCCTTAGCAGTTGGAATGCAAAAATAATGCCTAACAGTAAGAATGCCAATCCAATATACACTTCGCCGTATTTAAGTGGCGTAAGGGCAAATGCGATTACCAGCGGGATAAAAAGTAGCGATGCATTGAAATAACTGAGGTATAAAATGGAGATATATTCGCCTACAGGCTTCTGTACATTAAACAGATACCCCAGAAAGCGCAGAATAATTAGTTTCAATGCATAAAAAACAATAATGGTAATGGATATACTGAAGAAAAACTTAAAACCATCTTTAGCCTGATACATGTCGTTCCACTGGGCTACCAGAAAAAAGAACATGCCAAAAACAAAGCCAAACTGTACAAAAAGCAGCAAAAATGGCCACGAACTGAACAGGTTATCTTCTTTATTGATGTTATTTAAAATCCGGTTGCTAAAAAACGATTGAACAATTGCAGATAACTGCTTATAGAATGCATTTTTTAAAACGGCAAAAATGATAAGCATGCCAAAAATAAAGCCCAGCAAGCCCAAATTTCCCTTAGGTATTTTTGTCCCGAGTTGATAAGGGTTTACCTTTTTCTTTAAATGCTGGTATTTTTTTTGCCAGGCCAGTAAATCTAACTTTGTAGAAAGGTATTCTCGCTCAATAGTATCCAACAGCGCATTTTTATTGATCTGACTATCGGCCAGTACCCATGTATGGCGCATAATTGAATCGGTTACAAATTTCTGCCTGGCCAGCGTTGCTGAATCGGGTCGGTATCGTTTATATTGAACCGGAACTACAACTGCGCTATCTGTTTGCAAGGGAATTTGCTGCGCTGCAAGAAAATTTGCAGAACATAAAAACGCGAACAAAATGAAAATGAATCTCGGCATGCTGTAAATCAAAACTTAAGAATGCAAAAGTAGTCGAATAATCATTGTTTACCTAAAGAAAATAAATGGATTTAGAATATGCTGTATCTTTGCAGCAATGTCTGGTATCTATATTCATATTCCCTTTTGTAAAAAGGCCTGTCACTATTGCGACTTTCATTTCAGCACTTCATTAAAGTATGCCGATGAAATGGTGGAAGCAATTTGTAAGGAAATTAAAATAAAAAAGGATCGGATTAGCGGACAGGTAGGCAGCATTTATTTGGGTGGAGGAACGCCTTCTATCCTATCACAACAGGCACTTCAAAAGATTTTTGACACCATTAACCATACTTTTTCGGTTGATGTTAGTGCAGAAATCACTATCGAAACCAATCCCGATGATTTAACCAGCCAGAAGCTAAAAGAACTGAAACAGCTGCCAGTTAACCGCTTTAGTGTAGGCATACAATCGTTTTTCGATGAAGATCTCATCTGGATGAATCGTGCGCACAAAGCCATGGAAGCTGAAGATTGTATCAGGAGAAGCCAGGATGCAGGATTTGAAAACCTAACGCTCGATTTGATTTATGGTTATCCGCTCTTAACCGACCAGAAATGGACCAGCAACATCCAAAAAGCAATTGAATTAGAAGTTCCACATATTTCTGCCTATGCCTTAACCGTTGAGCCAAGAACTGCTTTGGCGCACGCCATTAAAAACAAAAAGCAGGCACCCGTAAGCGATAACCAAAGTGCTGCCCAATTTGTAATTTTAATGGAAAAACTGGTTGAAGCCGGATTTGAACATTACGAGATTTCGAATTTTGCAAAACCCGGCCACTATGCGGTGCACAACACCAATTACTGGAGAGGAGTTGATTATATTGGTATTGGCCCCTCGGCCCATGGTTTTGACGGACAAAACCGCTACATGAACCCTGCAAACAATGCTTTGTTTATTGAAACTCTGGCCGCTAACAAACTTCCCGAAATAATAGAAGAACTTAGCCTGAACGATAGGTTTAATGAATACATGATGACCTCATTAAGGACCATGTGGGGAACAGACCTCGAAAAAATAAGTACCGATTTTGGGAAAGTTTTTTTAGAAGAAACTAAATACAACCTTAAAAATTTCGAGGATAAAGATTGGCTGATTATAGAGGGTGATAAAATCCGATTAACTGAAACAGGGAAGCTCTTTGCCGACCACATTGCTTCGGAATTATTTATAGTAGAAAATTAAGAGAGAATGACCAAATTTTGAATGATTGAATGCTAAACATTACCCTATCAACCAGTAAATCAATCTCTAATTCAATAACTTGATCATTCATTAATTAAAAATATATGTCGAAAATTGTATGGATTACGGGTGCCTCATCCGGTATTGGAGAAGCCCTGGCTTACGAATATTTTAAAGCTGGCAATAAACTGATTATCTCTGGCAGAAACCGTGATGAGTTGTTCCGCGTAAAAGGAAACTGTCAAAATTCTTTTAACGTGCACGTGTTGCCCTTCGATTTGAATGAAACTGAAACACTGGAAAATAAAGCTGGAGATGCTATCCGCATTTTCGGAAAAATAGATCTGCTTATCAACAGCGGAGGCGTTAGTCAGCGGAGTTTAGCTTTAGAAACGAGCCTTCAAACCGAGCAACAGATTATGAGCACCAATTTTTGGGGAACCGTTGTTCTGAGTAAGGCAGTTTTACCTTTAATGATCGCTAATGGCGGCGGACAAATTGTGATTATCAGTAGCCTGGTTGGTAAATTCGGCACAAAACTGCGGTCTGCCTATGCTGCATCAAAACACGCGTTGCATGGCTATTTCGATTCGCTCCGGTCGGAAGTTTATGATCAGAACATCGATATTACGATTATCTGCCCTGGCTTTATCAAAACGCAGGTTACTTACAATGCGCTTACTGCTGATGGACAACCCTTGAATAAAATGGGCGATGCGCATGAAAACGCGATGAGCCCTGTTGATTGTGCTGTACAGATTGTAAAGGCCATTACCAATAAAAAAGAAGAGGTTTACATTGGAGGTAAAGAGACGAAGGCCGTATTATTAAAGCGCTTTTTCCCTAAGTTTTTTTCAAAGAAAATAAAGACAGCTAAAGTAAATTAAGAATAGCATTAACGATAAGGCTTAAGATTGGCTAAGGTCTTCATAAAAGTTTCTCTAGGCTGTGCAACCTTTATGAATTCTATAGGTAACTGGGTTTTTAAACAACGCTTCAACCCTTAAAAGAATAATTTTAAACAACTCAAAATCAATTGATTAAACTTTTATTTTCATTTCTAAAAACCAAGTATCTGCAAGCCAACGTAAATGGAATCAAACAACAGAAACTTAAAAAATAGAAATAATGAAAAACTTAATCTTATCAGTATTTGCCGTTATTACAATGGCTTTTACAACACAGGTTTACGCTCAAAAAAATCCGATGGTTGGTGGAGCAGCAATGTACCCAACTAAAGATATTGTAGATAATGCGGTGAATTCAAAAGACCACACTACCTTGGTTGCAGCGGTTAAAGCAGCTGGCTTGGTAGAGACTTTAAAAAGCGCTGGCCCTTTTACTGTTTTTGCCCCAACAAATGCAGCGTTTGACAAACTTCCTGCCGGAACGGTAGAAACTTTAGTAAAACCAGAAAACAAAGCAACACTTACCAGCATTTTAACTTACCACGTTGTTGCAGGTAAAATGGATAGTAAAGCCATTGCAAAAGCAATTAAAGCAGGTGGAGGCAAAGCAGAGCTTACAACAGTTCAGGGTGGTAAACTTTGGGCATGGATGGAAAACAAGAAATTGGTTTTAAAAGACGAAAAAGGCGGTATGAGCACAGTAACGATTGCCGATGTTTATCAAAAAAATGGTGTTATCCACGTAGTTGACGCTGTTTTAATGCCTAAATAATATTTATAAATCCTTATGATCAGCATAAAACGATCTGGCCACGGTCAGATCGTTTTTGGTATAAAAACCATTACTTTATTTAACGTATATCGTTTAAATCCAAAGGTATCCTTATTAAGATGTTTCACACGCTGTGTGATTTTTAAACTAACGTTCTTGCATAACAGTAAGCGCGTTTTTTTATACCCCACCTGGTTTTGATAATATGTAGGCTATGTTTTGTTAGTACCGCTATTTAACGTGTGAAAATTATGGCTAAAATATGACTGGGCTCTGCCAAAAAACGCTGGCTGGTTACAGCAAAAGCTTGTATAACTTAACCTTACAGCGTAAATTTGCAGGCTTTAAGTAGAGTAAAGAAAGAATAAAGTAAAAGACTAAACCAGGATGATGAGCTTTAAACTCAAAACTCCGGACACCAATTCACATATGCATCCAAACATTATAAAAATACAAGAAAAAATTGAGCCTTTAAGGCAGGAAATAATTAATCATAAAGTGTACACTGCCATAAGCGAGCTCGAAGAGCTGCAGATTTTTATGGAGCACCACATTTTTGCTGTCTGGGATTTTATGTCGCTGCTTAAAGCTTTACAAATTAATTTAACTTGTACAATCTTACCATGGTTTCCGGTTGGCGATCCGGTTACCAGGCAGTTGATTAATGAAATTGTAGCTGGCGAAGAATCGGATGTAGATGCTGATGGCCATATCAAAAGTCATTTCGAGCTTTATTTAGATGCCATGGAACAATGTGGCGCCAATACTAAACCTATAAACACTTTTATAAGCGCATTACAAAACGGTAAAAGTTTTGATGAAGCTTTCGAAATTGCCGAAGTACCTGTTGCAGCAAGAGATTTTGTTAATGCAACATTCGAAACCATTAACAGCGGCCAAACACATTTACAGGCTGCAAGTTTTACCTTTGGCCGCGAGGACCTGATTCCAAACATGTTTTTTAGCATGGTTAACGATTTGAACAGCACCCAGCCCGATCAGGTATCTATTTTTAAATACTATTTAGAACGTCATATCGAAGTAGATGGCGACCACCACAGCCATTTGGCCCTATCCATGACCGAGAAGTTATGCGAAAAAGACGAAGCTTTTTGGGAACAGGCAGAAGATACAACCAAACAAGCCCTACAGAAAAGAATCGATCTCTGGAATGCGGCCTATACCGAAATAGTTAAACAGAAAGTGGAAGCTTAGTTATTAAATTGTTAACTATTTACTAATTTAGATTACGTGATTTTAGTCACATTTACTTGCGGACATCAATTTTCTAAAATAAAATTTACACATTTGTTGTTCGGCACAAATAACCGATTTTAAGCGCATGAGTTTCATTTTAAAACCTGTTGACATCGTTGAGAGCATTACTCCCGAAGATTTTAAGAAAAATTACCTGAAAACTAAACGTCCGTTAGTGATCAGGGGCCTTACTAAAGATTGGCCTGCTAGAGAAAAATGGACAACTGAATATTTAAAAGAAATTGGCGGCGAACTGGAAGTTCCGCTTTACGATAACTCTAAAGCTGACCCATCGAAACCAATTAATGCAGCTACTGCACATATGAAATTTGGCGATTACCTTGATCTGATTAAGCGTGAGCCAACGGAGTTGAGAATTTTCTTTTTCAACCTGTTTAAAAAAGTGCCTAGCCTGATTAATGATATTAAAATCCCTAAAGATTTAATGGGCGGTTTTATTGAAAGCATGCCTGCTATGTTTTTTGGCGGTTCAAATTCGGTAACATTCCTGCACTACGATATTGATTTGCCACATATTTTTCATACGCATTTTGGAGGCAGAAAGCACATTATCCTATTCGATTACAAGTGGAAAGATAGGTTATATTGCCTGCCAAACGCCACTTATGCTCTCGAAGATTATGATGTTGCTAACCCTGATTTCAAAAAATTCCCTGCTTTAAATGGCGTTGAAGGATACGAGGTTTTCTTAGAACATGGCGATACTTTGTTTATGCCAACGGGCATGTGGCACTGGATGAAATATGTTGACGGATCGTTCTCTTTAAGCTTACGCGCATGGGATCAATCGATTAGCCGTAAAGTAGCCAGCGTTTGGAGCTTGTTTACCCACGGAGCAATAGACAGCTTAATTAAAATGACTTTCAAAGAAAAATATGCACATTGGAGAGAGAAAAAGGCAGTTAAAATTGCTGAAAGAGCTTTAGCCAAAGGCAGACCATAAAGTACTAAAAATTAAAATCTAGCGGGGCATCGTTTACGATAGCCCCGTTTTTGTTATTATAGCATTCAAAACTTTCATTATCATTCAGAATCAGATGGAAACCAATATACTTACCGAAAAACAAAAAATGCTGGCTGGAAAAGCCTATCAGGCAGGCGACGCAGAACTGGCAAAAGAAAGATTAAAAGCCAGGGAAATTGTTTTCGAATTTAACAACCTTGCCCCAAAATTCATCAAACAGCGTAAAGAACTGCTAAAAAGATTATTCGGTAAAACAGAAAAGATGTTTTACCTAGAACCTCCTTTCCGTTGCGATTATGGTTATAATATTGAAATTGGTGATAACTTTTACGCCAACTTTAACCTAGTGATTTTAGATTGCGCCAAAGTAAGTATTGGCAACAACGTGTTTATAGCGCCAAACGTAGCCATTTATACCGCCGGGCACCCCATACATGCGCATTTGCGCGATCAGGAATATGAATGGGCGCAGGAAATCACCATTGGCAATAGTGTTTGGATTGGCGGCAATGTGGTAATTAACCCGGGTGTAAAAATTGGTTCGAATGTGGTAATTGGCTCAGGCAGTATTGTTACGAGAGATATCCCCGATAATGTTTTTGCAGCAGGCAATCCCTGCAGGGTTATCCGCCAGTTAACAGATGCCGACAAGGATTTCTATTACAAAGATTTTAAACTAGGCGAATAAATAGAAATGAGTGAAGGGCGATTCTATCGCCCTAAATCAAATCACATCCCCCTCTTCCATCATACATCGTCCATCTTCCATCCATTAGCTGCTATGATCTGCAACAACCTTCCATTCTCCTTTTATCTTTTTAATGAGTAATGTAAAGTAACCTTTCAGTTCATCTTTTTCGCGTTTCACATTCCAGCTACCTAATACAAAAGCCAAATCAGGTTTTAAAAAATCTACTTTTTTAATGCCGAATACCAAATACCCCATGGCTGATTTATCGGGATAACCCTTTTTGTAATTATCGAGCGTTTTTTGCCAGCCATAGGTTGGCCCGCTTTTACCTACAAAGAGCAAGCTGTCAGACTTTTCGTAGCCTTCCATAAAAGCTTCTACATCGCCTTTATTCCAATCGGTACGCTGTTTCTCCAGTAAATTAAGTATGGCCTGCTTATCTTTTGCATTTTGGGCAAAGCTTCCTAACGAAATTAACAGCAGTACAGCAAAAAGTATTTTTTTCATGTTTTAGGATAATTGGGTAAAACTTAAAGATAGGAAACAAATTATTTTGTTCCATCGCTAAAAATTGTTTCTTTACATTTTTATAAAATCACCTATGCAAAATAAAGTAATTACAATTGGCGAAATACTTTGGGATGTTTTTCCAGAGGGAAAGAAAGCCGGCGGTTCGAGTATGAATGTTGCGCTTAACCTGCATAAACAAAATATAACAAGCAGTTTTATCAGCGCAGTTGGTAACGACGATAATGGCCGCGAATTACTGGATTTTTTAAGCAGCAATCATTTTGCAACAAAACTGATTCAGGTAAATACCGAATTATCAACCAGTACCGTAGTGGTGCAGCTCGATGCCAACCACCAGGCCACCTACACCATCAAGCAACCTGTTGCCTGGGATGACATCCAACTAACCGACGACAATATTTCAGCAGTAAAACTGGCTGATGCGTTGGTATATTGCAGCCTAACCTGCCGTGATGAACGTTCTAAAAAAACCATCATGGGCTTATTAGAAAATGCTAAAACTAAGATTTTCGATATCAACCTGAGAAATCCCTTTTACGAAAAAACTTTAATCGGCGACCTGTTAAACCATGCTGATATCTTAAAAATAAACGAAGACGAAATTGTTTGGGTAAAAGATACTTTCAGCTTAACTGGTAATACCGACGAACAGTTACTGAAACAATTGGCCAATCAATTTAATATTGATATTATCTGCCTAACCTTAGGCGATAAAGGCGCTTGTGTTTTAAAGGATGGGAAGTTGTTTAAGCACGTAGGCTATAAGGTACAGGTGGCCGATACCGTTGGTGCCGGCGATGCTTTTCTGGCTACATTTATTGCCTGTTACCTCCAAGGCTACCCCATGGAAACTACGCTGGATAACGCCTGTAAAGTTGGGGCCTTTGTTGCTTCGCAGGTTGGAGCCAACCCCGACTATAATAAAAAGATTTACCACATGGCGCTTTAAGTTCTTTTTTATGACCTTATAGGTTTTAAAAGCTATAAGATCTGTGCCCCTCAAATATGACACCCCGCTTAAATTAATACAAAGCGAAACTTTTATCTTCGATAATCCGTTTATAAAAGCACATGAGAGGTTTTCGTTTTTCTGATTATAAGCCCGGCGATACGCCAAAAGGCGGTTTTGATGAGTTGCTAAAATTATTTAGCGAACTGCTGAATTATACCGCAGGTGATGCAGCCGAGGCCTTGAGCTGGTTAAATGAACTTGATAAGCAATATAAGCTCACCAATAACGATTATGGTGTTGGTAATTTTATAGATGATTTGAAAGATAAAGGCTATCTGACCGAAGATAACCAATCGGGAGAATTTAAAATTACTGCCAAAACAGAACAAACCATTCGCAAATCGGCCCTTGATGAAATTTTCGGGAAACTGAAAAAAAGTGGTCGGGGTAACCACAACAGCAACCAATCGGGCATTGGCGAAGAAAAAAATGCCGACAGACGAGAATATAATTTTGGTGATAGTTTAGATCAGATCGATATGACTGCTTCTATTCAAAACGCACAAATTAACCATGGCATTAACGATTTTACACTCACTGACCGCGATCTGGAAGTAGAAGAAAAAGATTTCAAAACCTTAACTTCTACCGTATTGATGATTGATATTTCGCACTCGATGATTTTGTACGGTGAAGACCGGATTACCCCGGCAAAAAAAGTAGCCATGGCCCTGGCCGAACTAATTAAAACGAAATACCCTAAAGATACTTTGGACATTGTTGTTTTTGGTAATGATGCCTGGCCAATTACCGTGAAAGATTTACCTTATTTACAGGTTGGCCCCTACCACACCAATACCTATGCCGGTTTAGAACTCGCAGCAGATTTACTCCGTAGAAGGAAAACGCACAACAAACAGATTTTCATGATTACCGATGGTAAACCTACCTGTTTGAAAGAAAATGGCAAGTACTATAAAAACAGCATGGGTCTGGATAGAAAGGTGATTAACAAAACATTAAATATGGCCGCGCAGTGCAAGCGCTTAAGAATCCCTATTACCACTTTTATGATTGCCAAAGACCCTTACCTACAGCAGTTTGTACGTCAGTTTACCGAAATAAATGGCGGCCGGGCTTTTTACAGCTCATTAAATGGCTTAGGTGAATACATTTTTGAAGATTACATTAAAAATAGAAGAAAAACAGTGAAATAGTTTGGAGTCCGAAGTCTTTAGTCTGGAGTCGGAAGATTATTTACTAAAATTAGAAGTTTAAACAATAAGGTTGATGGTAAAAGGCGAAAGATAAAACCCATAGCAATCCTACTTAAATCAACCATAAAAACATAAAAAAGGAATAGATTTATGGAATTGGTTTGTGCATTTTGCAAACCTTACACCTTAACCCCTATGTCTTAAACCCATTTAAACCAAGAAATGCAAAACACTACATTAGGTCAGTTAAAGGCTACCAGTTATAAATCAAGAAGCGTTAAGGAAGAATTAAGGGAAAACCTGATTAAGTTTCTTCGTGATAAGAAAACCGAATTTGAAGGCATTATTGGGTATGATGAAACGGTAATTCCTGAGTTACAAACCGCCATTCTATCGCGCCACAACATTTTGCTTTTGGGCTTACGCGGACAAGCCAAAACACGCATTGCCCGTTTAATGGTTAACTTATTGGATGAGTATGTGCCCTACGTAGCCGGAAGCGAAATTTTCGACGATCCGCTGAACCCGATTTCATGGTATGCAAAAAACGAAATTGCCATCAACGGTGATGCAACTGAAATTGCCTGGTTACACCGCAGCGAGCGTTATACCGAAAAATTGGCTACCCCTGATGTTACCGTAGCCGATTTAATTGGCGATATTGACCCTATAAAGGCAGCCACACTGAAACTAACGTACAATGATGAAAGGGTTATCCACTTTGGTTTAATTCCACGCGCACACCGCAGCATTTTCGTCATTAACGAACTTCCTGATTTACAGGCACGTATCCAGGTGGCATTATTTAACATGCTGCAGGAAAAAGATATTCAGATTCGCGGTTTTAAATTGCGTTTGCCGCTGGATATCCAGTTTGTATTTACTGCAAACCCCGAAGATTACACCAACCGCGGAAGCATTGTTACCCCTTTGAAAGACAGGATAGAAAGTCAGATTTTAACCCACTACCCAAAAAGCATTGAAATTTCGCGCAAAATTACTTTCCAGGAAGCCAAATTAACTGCCGAACAAAAAGCCAGTATAGAGGCCGATGGTTTGCTAAAAGATTTGATTGAGCAAATTGCTTTCGAAGCACGTAAAAGTGAGTATATCGACCAGAAATCGGGGGTATCGGCCAGATTAACCATTTCGGCTTATGAAAATTTAATCAGCACAGCCGAAAGAAGGATGTTGATCTCAGGCGAAAAAAATACTTTTGTACGTTTATCAGATTTAGCGGGCATTATCCCGGCCATAACCGGTAAAATAGAGCTGGTTTACGAAGGCGAGCTTGAAGGACCGGCACATGTGGCCACTACCTTAATCGGCAAAGCAGTTAAAACTTTATTTGCACGTTATTTCCCCGATCCTGAAAAAGCTAAAAAAAGCAAAACAGCCAATCCTTACACCGAAATAACCGAATGGTTTACCGAAGGCAATAATGTTGATTTAACTGACCTTTTAACCAGCGTACAATATAAAAAAGCATTGATGCTGGTACCAGGCCTATATGACACAGTTAAAAAGTTTCACCCCAAGTTAAGCGAAAACCAAACTTTATTGTTGATGGAGTTTGTATTGCATGGCTTGGCCGAATACTCGCAGCTGAGTAAAAATTACTTAACCGGCGGCTTTGGCTTTAGCGATATGTTTGGCAGTTTATTTAACGCCGAATTTGACGAGGAAGAAGATGAAGACGATTTCAGATAATAAAACATTATAATTTCTTTAATTTAGGCAGGCGAAATTCCTGCCTTTTTGTTTAATAAATTACTCAACTCACCAGAAATGGGAAGATTACCTTTTATCATTGCCGCCTGCATTTTTATTATCGCTTTTGATATCTATTGTTTCAAAGCCATTATCTCGGTTTTTAAGAAATGGAAAACTAATACTAAAAAAGTATTTGCCATTGCATACTGGGGTTATAGTGCCTTATTGATTTTTGGCGTTTTCTGTGGCATTTACCTCAATTTGTTTCTTACGCTACGTGCCATCATTCTGGTTTCTTTCTTTTTAACTGTGGCTTGCAAACTAGCCATGCTGCCATTCCTCGTGCTGGATGATTTGCGCAGATTATGGATTAAACTAAGTAGAAAAAAAGTGAGCAGCGCCATGCCTGCCTCAGCTACAAGCCCCCATGAAGACGATAAAATTTCGCGTTCAGCATTTTTGGTTAAGGCTGGACTGGTTACTGCTGCCGTTCCCTTAACGTCGTTAAGCTGGGGTATTATTTCTGGCGCATACGATTATCAGGTAAGAAGGGTAAACTTAATATTACCCAACCTACCCAAAGCTTTCGATGGCATTACTATGGGCCAGATTTCAGATATCCATTCGGGAAGTTTCTATAATAAAACTGCTGTAAAAGGCGGTGTAGAAATGCTGTTGGGCGAAAAACCTGATTTCATCTTTTTCACAGGCGATTTGGTAAACAACCTAACCAACGAAGTACGCGATTATCAGGATATTTTCTCGAAAGTAAAAGCACCGCTGGGTGTTTATTCATCGCTCGGAAACCACGATTATGGCGACTATTTTTTTGGCAAGGAATCATCGCCAGCCAAGGTAAAAAACCTGAAAGACATGGTTGATGTGCACAAGATTATGGGTTACGACCTGTTGATGAACGATAACCGCAGGTTAAAGGTTGATGGCGAAGAAATCGGGATATTAGGTGTTGAAAACTGGGGAATGGGCCGTTTTCCGAAATATGGTAAGATGGAACTCGCCGTTAAAAACACCGATGATTTACCTGTGAAATTATTACTGAGTCACGATCCATCACACTGGCGGGGCGAGGTACTGCAAAAATACCCGCAAATTGATGCGATGTTTAGCGGTCATACCCACGGCATGCAGTTTGGCTTAAGGTTTAAAGAAATTCAATGGAGCCCTATACAATACATTTATAAAGAATGGGCCGGCTTATACAAGGAACAACACCAACAGCTGTATGTTAACGTAGGCTATGGATTTTTAGGATATCCCGGCAGAGTTGGAATATTGCCTGAGATTACCATATTTACTTTAAAAAGAGCCTAAACTAATTATAGAATTTTGAATGATTGAATGGGCGTTATGCCTAAAACATTCAATCATTCGAAATTCATTCATTCAATAATTACTCCTACCCCGCATTAAACCTGTAACCTACTCCCCTTACGGTTTGCAATAACTGTGGATTATCGGGATTCAATTCTATTTTCTTACGCAAGCGCACAATGTGCATATCAAGTGTTCTGGTATTAACATCAGAGTTATAACCCCAAACTACCAGCATCAGCTCGTCGCGGTTAATTACCTTACCCGGATTGCGTAAGAAGTACAATAAAATACGGTTCTCTAATATGGTTAATTCTATTTTCTTACCATCTCTAAACAAGGTGTGAATATTCGGATGGTGTTCCATATTACCGAAACGGTGAATTTCTGCTGTATCTTTATTCACAATAAATTTCACCTTGCTCTCTAGCATGGCTACCAAAACATCCATATTAAAAGGTTTGGTAATGTAATCAGATGCACCAAAATTATAGGCGTCAATCTTATCTACATCCTGCGCTTTGGCAGTCATCATAATGATCAGGTTTTCGAAACCTTGTTTACGCACGTGCTCGCAAACTTCGGCTCCTTGTTTACCCGGCATCATCCAGTCCAATAAAACAATATCAGGCTGATCAGCCAAAATCATCCTTTCACCTGCATCGCCATCATTTGCCTCTAGCACCGTATATCCCTCGGCCTTTAAGCGATGGGCTACAAGAAAGCGAAGATTTTCATCATCTTCTACGATTAATATTTTTACTTCTTTAGACATTTATATATGTGTTTACATTGTATGTTGAAAGGCTACCACGTTGAAATGTTTCAGCGTTACCACCTTTAACTTTTTACTTATTGTTTTATCTGTTGTTTTAATGTTGGAAGGTTAACTCAACATTCCAACTTTTCAACTTCCAACATTCCAACCTTCTCTAACTATTAAAAGGCAGCACAATTTTAAATTCTGTACCACTGCCCACTTTGCTTTTTACAGAAATATCTCCTTCCATAAAGTTAACCAGTTCTTTGCAAAATGCCAAACCCAGGCCTACACTACCCATTTGGTTATATTCGTTCTGGATTCGGAAAAATTTCTTAAATATATTGTTTAATTCTGATGCCGCTATCCCAATTCCTTTATCGGTAAACCTGAAAACCAGCACACCTTTAATCAATTTAGCACTAATATGAAGTTTCTTCTGATCAGGCTTAGAGTATTTGTAAGCATTCTCGGCCAGGTTATCGAACAAACTCCCTAACAACACCGGATCGGTAATAAAGGTTTTAAAGCCCATTACTTCATAGGTGATCTTAAAATCAGGATGTTTAAGCGTGTGCGATTCTATTGTGCTTTCAATAAAATCGACAATATTAACTTCCTCCTGGTTTAATTTTATTGCCTTATTCTCAATCTGGGTAAAAGCCAGCAGTTTATTCATTAAACCGTTCAGCTTATCCGCCTCTTCATCCAGAATTTTGCCGTAAAGCTGTTGCTCACGCTGACTTAAAGCTGTAGCGCTTTTAATGTTGTTACCTGCAATCTTGATCACACTTACCGGCGTTTTAAACTCGTGCGTAAGGTTATTCACAAAATCGTACTGCAATTTAAACATTTTGCTATTGATGTTGAGGTTACGGTAAATTAAGAAGGCAACCAGCAGCAGTACACCATACACCAATAAAAGCACCAGGGCAATTGGCATAAAATAAATAAAAATCTCCTTTTTGATGTAAGATTTTGAAGAAACAAAGTACAGTTTAAAATCAGAAAATGCCCCTGGTAAGGCAATTTCGGTATGCATATTTTCATCCGAATTATCAATCGGATCGTATGTTAAGGGCTCAATACTAATATGTTGATACAATAAAGGCCGCGTATTTACAATTTTAACCTGATGCGGGTCGAGCTTAAAAACGAGTACATCTTGCGGGTAAACCGGCGAGGGATTTAGCTTCCGCTTCATCATCTCTTTATATGTTTTCAGGTCTTCGCGGCGCGGAATATTTAAATAGGTAATCTTATTCTCACTCGAATTAACCACCGAAAAATTGGTAAAAAGCTCTTCTTGTGTGGGTACAGCAGCGGTATCTAACCGATCGACAAATGTAGCCAGCTTATAGGCCATTGCATTAAAATCATCGCCAACATTGAAAGAGGTGGGATCTTCTTCTGAGTAAACTTTTACCGAATCGGGGCTGATTCCTTTTCCGAACTGATAAATTGATTTTGGACCTATACCCAGATAGTTGGCATTAATACCATCTCTTACTGGTGCCACTTTTACCTCTGTATCGTAAAAAGTAACCCTCGAAATAAAAGGATACTTTAACATTACCGTATCTACAAATTTCGAAGCCGTAGAGGAATCTAAATAGCCACTATAATATGAGATTTCTGGCATTTTGTTCTGAAAGAAATCGTTATAGGGCTTAATGCTCTGTTCCAGTACATTTACCTTCTCCGAAACAAAATCATTTTCTATCGATTTCTTGCTGTAGTTAAAGGCCAGAAAGAGCGATAAAATAAAGAGGATTGAAATGAGTACAATAAAGGTTACACCAAGAGAAAAGTTTTTACGGTAACCGCTTTTTTTATCTAAAGCCATAACCTATTTCTTACCCAGGTTTTCTTGTAAAAACTCTTCTAAAGCCTTATACAAAGCCGTTCTTCCCTGCTGGCGTATTACCGGGTTAGGGCCTTCTTCTTTTTCGATGTAAGTAACCTGAACATTGCGTTTTTTAAGTTCTTTAATAAACTGTACCCCTTCGGCTACGTTTACGCTTGGATCTTTAGGGTTTTGCGCAATAAAAATAGGCGATTTAAACCGATCAGCATGAAAAACAGGCGAAGCAAAGCGCATGTAATCTGTTTCGGTTACCGGATTGCCTACAATTTCGTAATACATCTGCAATTTAGCTTTTAAAAACGGCGGGAAGGTTTTCAGGTAACTAAACAGGTTAATTACGCCAGAATTCGATCCACCACATTTATAAAGATTGGGATTTTTATACAAACAATTTAAGGCAATATAGCCTCCAAAACCATTACCATAAATAGCAATCCGCTTCGGGTTGGCAATTTTCTGTGCAATTAGCCACCTGGCTCCATCATTCACATCATTTTGTATTTTATCGCCCCACTCTTTAAAGCCTGCTGCGTAAAATGATTTACCGTAACCGGTAGATCCACGGTAGTTTACCTGTAAAACAGCGTAGCCGCGGTTGGCTAAAAACTGTACCTCAGCATTATAACCCCAGCTATTTCTAGCTTTAGGCCCGTTATGCGGAAAAACTACAACCGGCAAATTAACTGCTTTTTTATCTTTTGGCAGGGTTAAATAGCCGTTAATGGTTAAACCGTCGCTGCTCCTAAAACTAATGGGCTTCATGGTGCTCATGTCCTCTGGTTTAATAGCAGGACTCACATCAGTTAGTTTTTTTAGCTTATTATCTGCAGCGGTATATAAATAGTATGAACCAGGGTTTTTATCGGTAAAAGTGCGTATTATAAATACTTTATCGGTTCTATCTTTATCTGCAATTATCCACTCGGTACCTGGCAAAAGCTGATCTATTTTTGAATAAGCCAGTTTTGTACTGTCATCAAGATAATATTTCTCTCTTTTCCAGGTTTCGTAAGTTGCAAAAAGCATTTTTTTCCTGAACCGCGAGTAAGTGGCATCAACTACGTTTGAGGTATCGCCTGTAAAAAGCACCCGTTTTTCCTTTCCGGTAAGTAAATCGAGTTCTACCAGCGCATTTTTATCGCGGTTAACACTAGAAATGGCATAGAGACCATGCAATTTGGTTTCTGAAAAGGCAACAGGCTGTAAAGTGGTTTCAAAGTTATTGGTAATTACCGGTTTGAACTCCTTGCCTGCATTTTCGCGGTACATTAAGGTTTCATTTACTCCATCACTGGCAATGGCTAACATCAGTTCACCTTTACAATCAGTCATCCACCGACTGAAATTACCCGGATTTTGGGCCAGCATATCCATGGCGCCGTTACGTACATTTAAGCGGTAAACGTCAAAAAGGGTCGAATCGCGTTTATTTGAAGAAACGATAATGTATTTATTATCAATCAACTGATCTTCAATTACCCTCAACCTGCTTTTTTCATTCGTATACAGCTGTACCTGTTTGCTACCATCTTTATTGATGACAAAAATATCAGATCTGCGCTCTTTCGATTCATCTTCGGTATAGTAGATCAATTCGTTGTTGCTTGTCCAAAAATGAAAGCTAATGCTCTTATCGTTCAGGTCGGTAAGCTGCACACTCTTCCCACTAGCCAGGTCTTCGGCAAAAAGTTCCAGCTTCTTGTTCTGTAGCTTTAAATACGAAAGGCTTTTCCCATCGGGCGAAATGCGGTAATAGGCTTTATCCTGCGTTTTAAAAAAATCATCTACAGGTATAGCACTATCATTCTTCCCTTTACAGGCAAAAATAAATACGACCATTAACAATAGAAAAATCCTTTTTAGCATAAATAAATCCTCAACGGGACAACAAAAATAACTATCACAACAACTTAACCACGATTTACACCAACAATGTTACCTATGCAACCAATAATAAGTAGTGGTTCAATTTAGTATTTATAACATATACACAAAATAAAATACAGGTAACATTTAAAATACGTTTTATATAAGATAGTGGTTTAGCTAAACCTTTATTAAAATGTTACATTTAAAACTTATAATTTAGGCTTTATGAACCGTTTGCTTTTCATCATATTCTTAACGCTTACGCTGGGGGCCAATGCTCAGATTTTTCTCCCTGGCCAATCAATAGCGCCAGACGAAAGCACTTTAGCCATACAATATTATCAGGATGGAGATTATGAAAAAGCACTTGTTTTGCTAGAAAAACTTTATGCCATCCCCAACAACGAAGCCTATTTTGACATCTATTTTAACACCTTAATAAAGCTAAAGCGATATGATGTAGCCGAAAAGGTAGTTAAACGTGAGATTAAGAAAAATCCACAGAGCGATATGTACCCCATTGCTTTGGGCAAATTGTACCAGGAAAAAGGCGATGTACAGGCGGCGAATAAAATTTTTACTGATGTAATTTCTAAACTCCCGAAAGATGAATTTAAGATCAGGAATTTAGCCAATAACTTTTACCGTTTCGAAAATTACGATTTTGCGGTACAAACGTTTAAACAGGGCCGGAGAATATTAGGCAATGAGCAGCTATTTACTTTCGAACTGCTAAATATCTACAGGTTTAAAAAGGATAAGCCCATGCTGATGCAGGAATATCTGGATGCATTTGCTACAATGCCACAGCTTTTACCACAGGCAGAAGCTGTACTTTCGGCTGTTTTTGAAGATAAAAACGATTACCAGCTTTTTCAGGGGCAATTTTGAAAAAGATACAGAAAGAGCCCGATGCCGAAATTTATATCCAGTTGCTTACCTGGAATTACATACAACAACAGGAATTTGATATGGCCCTGCGCCAGCTCATTGCTTTTGATAAACGTACTAAAGCAGATGGAGGAACCTTATTTAATGCCATTTATACTTTTGTAGATAACAATGCATACGAAACCGCTATAAAAGCATACGAATACCTTTTAACCAAAGGAAAGGATAACCAGTATTATCTGCCATCAAAAATCGAAATGCTAAACACCCGTTACAACCTGCGTACCAGCGGGAAATATACAGTTGCTGAACTTGATTTACTGGCCAAAGATTACGAGGCTTTACTGGCCGAAAACGGCAAAAACCGCAATACCCTTTTTGCCATTAAAAAACTGGCTAATTTACAGGCTTACTATCTCAATAAACCCGCATTGGCCGAAAAAGAACTGGAAGAAGCCATAAAAATGCCGGGCGTTAACGACCAAGAAGTAGGCCAGCTGAAACTTGATTTAGGCGATATTTACATTTTAACCAACGAACCCTGGGAGGCATTTTTGGTTTACGAACAGGTAAGCAAGCAATTTGAAGGGCAGCCTATTGGCAACGAAGCACGTTTCCGCAGCGCTAAGCTTTCTTTTTATCAGGGTAATTTCGAATACAGTAACGGCCAATGCCTGGTTTTAAAAGCCGCCACCTCGCAATTAATTGCAAACGATGCCCTGAACTTAAGTTTATTGATTAACGACAACATTCAAACGCCTGCAGATAGCAACGCGTTAAAAATGTACGCCGATGCAGAGATGCTTTTATTTAGGAACCTGCCTGAACGTGCCATCAAAAAAATGGACAGTATTGCCATTGCTTTTCCGCAAAACAGCCTTACCGATGCCATTATGATGAGTAAAGCGAGGATTTTGATTAAAGCAAACGATTTTCAAAAAGCAGCCGATATCCTTAAAAAAGTAACCGATGATTTTAAAGATGGCATATGGACGGATGATGCCCTTTTTACCCTTGGCGATTTATACGAGAAAAAACTAAACGATATTGCTCAGGCAAAAATTTATTTCCAAAAACTGATTACCGATTATCCCGGCAGTATGTTTAGCGCCGAAGCCAGGAAAAGGTTTAGGAATTTACGCGGAGATGGGGTTTAGTTAATTGGTTGACTGTTTAAATCGGTTAATTGTTACAAACTCAATTTATCAAATTAGATAAATTGAGCCTTGTTTAAATGTAATTTCTAAATTGAAGAAAAGCAGAAACCATAATCCCTAAAATCCCCAATATTAAAATACGTTCGCCATGTACCCTATCTCCATGCACATAACCAACAATCCTTTCGCCATTGGGCAAAGTTTTTTTGTGGTTTCTTAAGTATAATCCAATTACCACGGCAAAGAGTCCTCCAAGAACTGCTGTAACATAGCCTGCAACGATAAGTCCTTGTGGAGCTTTATCTGGTTCGGCCAACACATCTATTCTTTTTGCCTTAAGCAACTCAATCTGATCATCGTTTATCTCAATTCCCCGTTCCTTTAATATTTTTTTGGCCAGTAAAAAATCTAAACTGCTCCATTCATCCTGTTTTACTACAATCTCCTTTAGTTCCTCATTGCTGAAATCAAAAATGTAATAATCAGGTTCTATATATGCTAAATCATTCTCTGCCAATTGCTGTAACAAAGTATTGGCCCGTTCAAAGTCTGCCGATTTCAACTTAACCCTAAAATCCTTATCAATTTCGTTATTGGCGAACGAAACATCAAAATCTGCAGAAACATCCTCCAATTCAACCTCAATCCCATTTTCCTTTAATGTTTCTGTTAGTACCAATGCAGCAGCTTTATCATTAAATCGTTGAAAGGTTACAAAATCCATGGTTATTATAACTATTTAGGTGCGAATAAAGATATATATTAAAATGTTTCTGGTAATTTCTTTTATGTAGAAGTTGGCCACCATTGTTACTCAGTTAGCTTACTGGTAAAAGAATCATTTTATAATAAAAAACCAGTTATAAATGCAATAATTGAGTTAATCTACTTTGAAACCTTCCTGCAGTGTGCAGCAGCAAATCAAAGTAAAAATAGAGGTGAAAGGCTTGTTCCAATTTTTTAGCCATGATATATTATTTATCTTTGCAGTATGTACTTATACAATGTTACGCTCATTTTAGAAGATGCTGCAGCCCAGGAATGGTTGCAGTGGATGCAGGAAACCCATATTCCACAGGTAATGGCTACTGGCATGTTTGTGTCTAACCGTTTGTTAAAGGTGGTAGATTCGCCAAATGAAGGCGTAACCTATTGCGCACAATACGTAGTAGATAGTTTAGAAAACTACAACCAATATCAGGAAGTTTTCGCACCACCTTTACAGACCGAATTAAACGAAAGATACAAAAACCGTTTTGTAGCCTACCGCAGCTTGATGGAGTTTATCGGTTAAGTTTAAAAGGATTAAATTTTGAATGAGTGAATTGAATGTAAACAACATCATTCAATCACTCAACCATTAATGCATTCCATAATTACTTTAGCTTCTCATTATTCTTGTGCCGGTCGACATCACGGATACTTTTCTTTTCGAGGTTTTTCGCTAAAGCTTCGGTTAAGTTAATGCCGGTTTGGTTGGCCAGGCAAATTAGAACAAACATCACGTCGGCCATTTCATCAGCCAGATTTACATCCTCGTCGCTTTTTTTAAACGATTGCTCACCGTATTTACGGGCCATAATGCGGGCTACTTCGCCAACCTCTTCCATTAAAATGGCGGTATTGGTTAACTCGTTAAAATAACGGATACCTGTTGTTTTAATCCAACGGTCTACTGTTTCCTGTGCTTCGTTAATGGTCATGTTTTTCTTCTTCTATTTCTGATTGTATCCTGCTGTTAATATCAATGGTAGCATCCTCCAGTAAAAAAACTGCTGCGCCCTTTTCTCTGGCATAAGGCGTAGTTACCTCTCCTATTTTGGTTATTTTCTTAAAAAATGGCTGCTCTTTTTTTCGTTGTGGATCTTCCTCGTTCGGTTCCCTGATCAGAATTAAATGTTTAATTGGTTTATCCATTTTAAACCAGTACAAATAATCAGCATTGTAAGTTACCGTATTTATATTTTTAAATTTCGAATAGTAGTTTATTGCGCCTGCCTCACCGTAATTATCGGCACGTACCAATAAGGCCGATTTATCTTTAACTCGGGCATATGCCGAATCTGTTAACCTGGCCATTTCTTTCCAACCTTGCATATCAGCAAAATCCTGCGGTAAATCGTGCTGTAGTCCATCCTCCCAACGCAAAGACCCTACCCTGGCAAATTTATTGTGTTTAGCAACAATTTGTTGTGGACTTAAAATCGGGTAGGCATATTTTACAGTGATACTAAACAATGCAAGAGGTAAAATTATCATTAAAACCCTGAGGTATTTTTTCCACCGCTGGTTAAACAACAAGGCCAAATAAGTGCAGCCAGCAGCTATAACAACAGGATATAAACCTGCCGCATAATAAGCTTTGGCCCTAAACCAGGTAAACAAGCCCAGCGAAATCACAAAACCAATCACAATCCACCGGTAAGGGGCAAAGGTTTTACTAAAAAGCAAAGCCCATAAACCGGCCAAAACAATAAAAATGATATTGAAATAATACAAAAGCTGATCCTTTAAAAAATCGGCTCTGTTAATTTTATCGAGTTGCGTTCTGGCCAGTTCTTTCATGTGGCCAACAACCGGAAAATGATGGTGGTATTGCCAAAGTAAATTGGGGAGCATAACCAGCAAAGCAACAAGCCCAGCAAAATACAGGTGGTTATTTTTATAAATTTTGCGCTGGTTAGAGATCAGTAAGGCAGGCAGTAAACCCGCGGCCAAAAAGCAAATACTGTATTTGTTTAAGAAACCAATACCAAGGGCTAAAGCCATAAAATACAAGTATCGGTTTTCTTTGGTATTGATATACCTAATCAGGAAAAAGTAAATGGCAGTCCAGCTTAAGAGATCAAATGCATTCGGTTGGAAAAGTAAATCCAGGCGGCCAACCGCGCAGCATATTAAAGCAATAGCAGAAAGCACTTTTGCATAGAGGCCTCCTCTAAACTCGGCTACAATTTTCCAGGTAAAAATTAAAGTTGCCGCGCCAATGCTTGCCGTAACCAACCGAACAGCTGCCTCGCTTTTTCCTAAAAACTGAATTAAAAGTGCAAAAATCGAAGTAACCGGTGGTACCGACTGAAAGCCCCAGGCAAGGTGATTGGCCTGATCCAGATGTAAAAACTCATCGCGATGTAGGCTATAGGCGGCATTAACAAAAAAGAAGGGCAAAATGAGTTTTACAATAACAAATCCACAAAGCACTGCTAAATCCACCTGTGGGGATTTCGACGTTCTAAAGTTGATATCATTTTGCATATATACCTGTTTGGAGTTTATTCCTTATCCTTCGTATCGATTAATATGGTAACCGGCCCGTCGTTAAGTAAAGCTATTTTCATATCCGCACCAAAAATCCCTGTTTTTACTCGCTTACCAAGCAAGGCCGACAATTTTTCAATCATTTTTTCATAAAGCGGTACCGCAACATCAGGTTTTGCCGCACGGGTAAATCCCGGTCGGTTACCCTTTTTGGTCGAAGCAAATAAAGTAAACTGACTAATTAAAAGAATATTTCCGTCTACATCGGCAAGAGCTTTGTTCATCAAGCCATTTTCATCGCCGAAAACCCGCATGCCTACAATTTTCTGTGCCAGCCAATCTAAATCTTCGTTCGTATCAGCATCTTCAATTCCCAGCAGCACTAAAAAACCGGTTTCAATTTGTCCGGTAATCTCGCCCTCAACTGTGCAACTTGCCTGTGTAACTCTTTGTAAAACTGCCCGCATTTTATATTACTTTTGATCGATAAAATTGATATGCGCAAGATAAGTATTTTAGTGATTTTTGCCTTTTTCTTATTCGGCTGTAAGCAAAAATCGGTTATTCACCCTACTTTTTATTACTGGAAAACCGATTACCGCAATAAACCAGCAGAAACTACTTACCTCAATCAGTTTAAATCAAAATCGCTCTACGTGCGCATAATGGATGTAGATTTTAATCCGGATATACAGCAGCCCGCTCCTGTTTCGCCCATTAAATTTTCTGATTCTTTGCCTGACGGGCTGAACATTATTCCGGTTGTATTTATTGTGAACAACGTTTTCAATAAAATCGATTCGCAGCAAACAGCCGTTTTAGCCAGCCGCATAGCCAAATTTGTAGATGATAAGGTGAAACAATCGGGAAAGCGAAATTATGCCGAACTGCAGATCGATTGCGACTGGACCAAAACCACCAAAGTTGCCTACTTTAAATTTCTTGAACAATTAAAAGCAACCCCACTTTTGAAGGGCAAAGCCATTTCGGTAACCTTACGCCTGCACCAGGTTAAAAACATTGTATCGAGCGGAATTCCACCGGTAGAAAGGGCAATTTTAATGTGCTACAATATGGGTAACCTGCGCAAATACGGCGAACAGAACTCTATTTTAAATCAGCACGAAATGGATCTTTACCTCAAAGATTATCTGGCGCAATACCCGCTGGCACTTGATGTGGCTTTACCCATTTTTGAGTGGGCTGTGGTGTTCAGAAATCAGGAGTATGCAGGTATTTCCAAACACATCAGTAAAGTACAACTAGAGGACCCAAAACTTTTTAAACAGCGCAAAAATTCCATTTTATACGATTTACTTGTTGATTACCCCGATGCAGGCTTAAAAAGTGGCGATGTAGTACGCTGGGAAGAAATTTCGGCACAAGATTTATCTTCTACTGCTAAATTTTTATCCCGATATTTAAAGCCTGAAGAACGAAACCTTGTTTTCTACCATTTAGACACCGACCTGTTAAAACATTTTACCCATGATGACTTTCAAAAAATTATCGCTGATCTCTAGTGTATTTCTCCTCACCTTTTTCGGTGAAATAGCCGTAAACATTGCCTGTGGCGGCGAGATAGACCCCTACGATTATTACATTTCCTATTTCCATAACAACATTGAAGGCGATGAATATGCCCCTTTTGCTTATAACGAAATGGTGTATTTAAACAGTGAAGATGATGTAGAAAACGAGCCTGATATCAACAGCCGCGAATGGGCTAAATACCTCAACGTTAAAAAAGAGGATGTATTGAAAGTAATGTATAAAACCGACAGCGCAACCAGTGCCAAACTTGCCAATTTTGACGGAAGCTTATCGCAATTGCCCGATAGCTTGCAGCAGAATACCTTTATCCAGGCATTGAGCAAACGTAAAGCACCATTAAAATATTATTTATTTGCCAAAAGCTGCGAGCCGTTAGCCAATGTAGAATTTAGCCTGTGGGATGCGAAACCACGCGATACCACAGCCATGGCTGAAAAAGCAAACGAAGGTTTAAAGCTTACCGCTGATGAAAAGGATGTTTTCCTGAAATTGCGGTATGCCTACCAATCGGCTCGTATGTTTCATTTTGGTGGCTTCCACGCCGAAAGTAAATCGACTTACGAGAAATACATTAAAACAAGCAAGCTAAACAGTGCCGTTAAAGGCTGGGGACTGGCACTTTATGCCGGATCGACCCGCAGGTTAGGTAATCCGGAAGAATCGGCCTTTTTATTCTCAAAGGTTTTTGCCAGTAATCCCGAACGCAGGGTACAAGCCTATAAAAACTATTATTATAACAGTACACCTGTAAACGGCGCATTAAAATACGCTAAAACCGATAACGAAAAGGCCAATATCTGGGCCATTAACGGCTTTGGTGATGCCGATTCGGGTATAGAAAGTTTGCAGAAAGTTTACCAGTACGAGCCTAAAAGCCAGCTTAACGGAACCTTATTGGTACGTGAGGTAAACAAATTAGAACAAAATCTGATCGAAGCCAATGATATTGCCAAAATAGCTTACAATTACTACTTTTCGGATAATGGTGGTTCGAAATATAAAGACAGTTTAAAAGCAGTTAACCTTAAACACCTGAACGAAATCAGGAATTTTGCGGTAAAACTGGCAACAGAAAAAAAATACCCTCAGCCTGAACTGGGTACTTTAACTGCGGCCTATTTATCGTGGATGGAAAACAAAGATTTTATGGCCTCAAACTACCTTGCCATCTTAAAATCTGATAAATTACCTGAAAGGCTGCGCGATCAATACCGGATTGTTGATTTATTGATTAAAGCGAAAAACATTAAAAAAGGTAATCCATTTAACGAAAACGATTTATTGCCGACCTTGAAATGGCTGGATGAAAAACGGTTTGCAGAAAATAAAACTCAACCCAACGAACAATATTATTACGACACCAATCGGGCCGAAAAGCGCTTTAGCAGAACCACGCGAAATTTTTACCAGCAGATATTGGCTCCAGCCTATTTAAGTATGGGCGATACAGCAAAAGCAGCTCTCGCTATGGTTAAAGGCGATCTGGAATATAAAACATTAAAACAAAATTCGCTTTTTCAGAATATGAGCTACCAGAGTATAGCTTTTTGGCAAAAAAATCTGAGTCCGAAAAGCATGCAGGGTTTGGCCGTTTATAAAACCAAAGCCGCCGGCAACGATGTTACCGCTTTGTTGGCTTCGGCATTAAATCAGCTTAAAAACGATGATTTTTATGAGCTATATGGCACCACTTATCTGCGCACCCACCAGTACGATAAGGCTGTTCAGATGTTTGCAAAGGTTTCGGCAGATTATAAATATTTTGCTCCCGAAAACTGGTACGGCGGGGAATCTAATTCGAAACTTTATGCCAATCCTTTTATCGAAACCACTAACGATTATCCTAAAAAATATGTAACGGCTAAAGCATCGGTTACCAAAAAGGCTTTTGCAGCCGAAATGCTTCGTTTACAGAAATTACTGGTGAGCGATAAAAAAAATGCAGCCACCTATTATTACAAAATGGCCAACGCAGTTTACCAAACAGGTTATTATGGCAATAGCTGGTTTTTAATCAGCTACGACTGGTCATCGTACGATAATAGTGCCCCTGCCAAATTTGTTTACGATGGTGATTATAAAAAGGCACAGACCGCCAAGGCCTGGTATTTAAAAGCGAGGTCGTTAAGTAGCAATCCCGATTTTAAAGCCAAATGCACTTTTATGCTCGCCAAATGCCTGCAGAAACAAATTATCATGAATGCACATCCGCTATCTTTCTCATATTACGATAAAACTGATGTGAAATGGAGAAACTTTATCAAGGCCAATTACAACAATCCTTATTTTATAGAATTAAGGCTTAATTATAACAAAACTCCTTTTTATCAGGTTGCGGCGGGCGATTGCAGTTATTTAAGGGATTTTATAGCCGCTAAAAGTAAAAAATAACATGCCGCGTTACTACTAAAGATTGTCATCCTGTGCCTATCGAAGGACCTGCCCTAACGCTATATGGGGCGTTTCGACAGGCTCAACGTGACAAACTTCCAGTGAACCTATTTTAATCCTTAAAAACTACCACCTGATTAAAGCACTTGCCCAGGTAAAGCCCGAACCGAAGGCAGCAAGGCAAACCAAATCGCCATCTTTAATTTTACCAGCTTCCCAGGCTTCGCACAAAGCAATCGGAACGGAAGCGGCTGTGGTATTGCCATATTTTTGAATATTATTAAACACCTGATCGTCGTTTAAGCCCAACAACTGCTGTACATACTGGCTGATACGTAAATTAGCCTGATGCGGCACCAGCATATCAATATCTTTTTCGGTTAAATTATTCGCAGCTAAAGCCTCTTTTATTACTTCAGGAAATTTTACAACGGCTTTTTTAAAAACTGCGGGGCCATCCATATAAGGTAGAGCTGCACCACTTTCTAAAATCTCAGGCGTCATAAACAAACCTCCCAACTCCTGTTCAGGGTAGGCCGGTTTATCTTTTAACCATTTATTGGCATGTGATCCGGGATAATACATGGCCAGAATTTCGGCATCGGCACCATCGCTGTGTAAGTGCGTACTCAAAATCCCCTTGCCAGCCCCATCTGTCGGCTGCAGCACCACTGCACCTGCACCATCACCAAAAATTACCGATACATTACGGCTACGGGTTTCGAAATCCATAGCAAAAGAATGTTTCTCGCTTCCTACAACCAGCACGTTCTTATACATGCCTGTTTTTACAAACTGATCGGCAACAGAAAGTGCATATACAAAACCCGAGCACTGATTGCGGATATCTAAAGCACCGATTTCGCCCATACCCATTTCGCGCTGTAGCAAAACACCACAACCCGGAAAATAGTAATCGGGACTTAGCGTAGCAAAAACGATAAAGTCAACATCTTTTGCCGTAATACCAGCGCGTTCGATAGCAATTTTAGCAGCCTCAATACCCATTGTAGTGGTAGTTTCCTCGTTACGATCGGCAAAACGGCGTTCCTTAATACCGGTACGTTCCTGTATCCACTCATCGCTGGTTTCCATGAAACGACTTAAATCGGTATTGGTATAAATATTTTTCGGAACATAGTAGCCAATTCCGGCAATTTTAGATTGATGCATCCTGTTATTTATATTTTGGTTAAACAAAGTTAATCAATAAAAAAGATATGAGAAGCGTGATTTGAGTAGTGAGATTTCAGCGTAATCACCTAAAATCTAATATCTCAGGTCTAATATCTCAAATCTTCTAAATTATTGTTTATTTTTGCGCCATGTCTACAGAAACCAAAGAAGAGACCTTTACACTCGAAGAAATTTTAACTTCCCTTAAAACCGTACATCGCCTTATTTTGTGGAATGACGACATCAATACTTTCGATCATGTAATTTACTGCATGATGAAATATTTAGATTACAGCGAATCGCAGGCAGAGAAAATTGCCTGGAAAGTGCATAATGAAGGCAAGTGCCCCGTGCTTGAAGGCTCTTTTACAGAGATGGAAGTTTACCGCAAAATTTTACAACAGGAAGGTTTAACCGTTTCGGTTGATTAATTACTGGATTTACTCTATTTCTTATAACGAGAAATCCTGAAACAAATCAGATAGTTATTGGATCAGGATTACTGACCCGTTATTCCAACCCGCTCAACAACTCCGCTAATTCTGCCTGTGTAGTTTGCGTTTTATCTTTTGCGTACCAGCTATGTAATTTCTCGGCTGTAGCCATCGGATCGGTATTTTCCTGTTTCCATCCTTTTAACAGGCTTTGCAAAACCTGTGGACGCGGTGCCCAGCTTTTTAGAACCTGTTCTCCTTTTTCATCTAACACCAGCAAAACCGGTATAGCCCTGCCCCCATTGGTTAAATGTGCATCGATAAGTGGTAGATTTTTATCGCGCAATACAAACTTCAGGTCAAACTTATCGGGAGCAGCTTCAGCTATTTTATTAAAAACCGGAACAATCTGTGCAGCATCGCCACACCAACCTTCAGTAATTACCCATAATTTATAGTTTCCTTTTAAATCGTTAATTGCAGCAGTTAGTGCTTCGTTTAAACTAATCGTTTTATCAACCCTGTTCATACGTTGCACATTCATTTTACTATAGTGCAGCATGGCTTCAGAGTTATCCGGACCGGTAGTTTGTCCGGCAGCTAAAAGCTTGTCAACCAATTGACGGTAAGTGGCATAGTCCATTCCCTGTTCGTCAAAAATTTCGCGATAATTAACCATGATGTTTATAATTATGAGGCAAAGAAAAGGAGAAATTAGCTGAAAATAATCATGATTTTGCAAGAATCGCAAGCGGGTGATTGTACCGATTTTGAGATGACACAGATTTTAAATTTTCTCTATCATACTGTCATTCTGAACGCAGTGAAGAATCTCTAAAGACAGCAAAAATCTAATCATGAGGATTAATAACCGGGGTTTATACCGCAATACTGGTTTAAAAAATATACTAATGATTAAACCGCCATTAATTGACTTACATGCTGGGTTAAGGCCACAAAATCGGCAACGGTTAACTGCTCGGCACGTTTTTCAAAATAAATGTGATTGTCCATTTTATCTTTAGGCATTACTGAAGAAACAGCATTACGCAAGGTTTTTCTACGCTGATTGAAGCCAGCCTTAACCACGCGCCAGAATAATTTTTCGTCGCAATCTAAAGTCTCCACTTCGTTTCGGGTTAAGCGGATTACTGCCGAGTGCACCTTTGGCGGTGGATTAAAAGTGCCTGGCTTAACTGTAATCAGATATTCAATTTTATAGTAAGCCTGCAGAAATACACTTAAAATACCATACTCTTTGCTACCTGCCGGAGCCGCACAACGTTGGGCAACTTCTTTTTGGAACATGCCCACCATCTCAACAACTTTATGGCGGTTATCTAAAATCTTAAATAAAATTTGAGAGGAGATATTGTAAGGGAAATTACCAATAATGGCAAATTGACCTGGGAAAATAGCATCAAAATCGAGTTTCAGAAAGTCGCCATTAATTAAACGATCGCCCAATTGCGGGTACTTTTCGTTCAAGAAGTGAAACGATTCCGTATCGATGTCAATCAGGTAGGTTTCTAAATCCTGGCGCTGCAACAAAAAATCAGACAAGATTCCCATCCCGGGGCCCACCTCTAAAACTTGGTGGTACTTATCGGTATTTACCAACGCTTCTACAATGCGGCTGGCAATGCCTTTATCGGTTAAAAAATGTTGACCTAAATGTTTTTTTGCTTTTACTAAACTCATCTTTGCGCATTATTTTGCCACGGAGGCACGGAACCCACAGAAAATTGTGCACTTACCTGCCTATCATCCGTATAGATCGCATCTTCGCGTTCACTATATTTTATTACAAAATAACTAATTTTTATCGGGTAAGCACCTCTTTAATCGAAAATCAGTAATTTGCGCTAAAATTTTTCAGTAATTATGAGCAATAAACTTAAAATAGGTATCAGTATAGGCGATGTGAACGGCATAGGTTTAGAGGTGATTATTAAAACATTATCCAACCCTGCTATTTTAAATTACTGCACACCAATAGTTTATGGCCACACCAAGGTTTCATCATTTCATAGGAAGGCAAACAATCTTGGCGATTTCAGTTTTAACGTGATTAACCAGGCCAACCAGGCACAGGCAAAAAGGGCAAACATGATTAATTGCTGGGAAGAAGATGTAAAAATAGAACTTGGCCAGGTTACCCCAACTGGCGGTAAATATGCTCTTTTATCGCTGGAGCGTGCCACTGCCGATCTGGTAAATGGCGATATCGATGCCTTGGTTACTGCTCCGATTAACAAACACAATATCCAGTCTGAAACATTCGCCTTTCCGGGCCACACAGAATACCTGCAGGAAAAAAGTGGCAGTAAAGACGTGTTGATGTTCCTGATTAGCGAAGGCCT
Organism: Pedobacter sp. HDW13; assembly: GCF_011303555.1. Classification (NCBI taxonomy): domain Bacteria; kingdom Pseudomonadati; phylum Bacteroidota; class Sphingobacteriia; order Sphingobacteriales; family Sphingobacteriaceae; genus Pedobacter; species Pedobacter sp. HDW13. The sequence continues at coordinate 1,698,099 of NZ_CP049868.1, forward strand.
GCGCGTAGGTGTAGTTACGGGACATATTCCGGTAAAAGATGTACCGGCAGCAATTACCAAAGAAAAAATTACCAGCAAATTAAAGCTGATTAACGATAGTTTAAAGAAAGATTTCTGGATTGAAAAACCGAAAATCGCTGTTTTGGGTCTAAACCCGCATGCCAGTGATAACGGTTTATTAGGCACAGAAGAGGCAGAAATTATAAGTCCGGCCATTCAGGAAGCTTACGATAAAGGCATGATGGTTTTCGGACCATACCCTGCCGATGGTTTCTTTGGCAATGGCAGCTACAAACAGTTTGATGCCGTACTGGCCATGTATCACGATCAGGGGCTTATTCCTTTTAAAACACTGGCTTTCCACAATGGTGTAAATTATACGGCAGGTTTAAATTTTGTACGTACCTCTCCCGATCATGGAACGGGTTATGATATTGCAGGTAAAGATCTGGCCGATCCTACTTCGTTTACCGAGGCCTTGTTTTCGGCTATCCACATTGTAAAAAAACGTAGAGAACAGGAAGAAATGCTGGGCAACCAGTTACGTACCGGCGGTAAAGTAGTAGAAACACAGTTCGACATTAAAGATGATGCTTCTTAAGGGAAGGCTAAAGTTTAAAGACTAAAGCTAAAAGCTTAAATGCCCTTAAATGTCTTAGGCGGTAAAAAGACCGAAATCAAAAAATCAGGGGTCCGAGGACTAAATACTTTAAGACAAAGCCTCAAGCGGAACCGTCGTTTCGACCGTAGTGGAGAAATCTGTTTGCAAGAATAAAACTGAAAGTTTTAACAAATGAAAGCCCCTAAAGCTGCTGGCATCTTGCCCATTATTGTTATCTCACAATTTTTGTGCACTTCTTTATGGTTTGCGGACAATGCTGTACTCCCTGATATTGTTAAAAATTTCCCCCTTGAGCATAACCTTTTAGCCAATCTTACCAGTATGGTGCAGTTTGGCTTTATCACCGGCACACTGCTATTTGCTTTCTTTGCCATTTCCGACCTGTTCTCACCTTCAAAAGTCTTTTTTGCGTGTGGGATTGCAGCAGCACTGTTTAACGTTGCCATCTGTCTCGAAATAACCGATGTAAGACTATTACTTTTATTCCGTTTTTTAACCGGCTTTATGTTAGCAGGCATTTATCCCGTTGGGATGAAAATAGCCTCCGATTATTTTAAAGATGGTTTAGGCAAATCGCTGGGCTTTTTGGTAGGTGCTCTAGTTTTAGGCACCGCTTTTCCCCATCTTTTGAAAACATTTACAGCAGATTTCCCATGGAAATACGTGATTTATGCAACCTCAACTTTGTCGGTAATTGGTGCCTGCAGTATCCTTTTCTTTGTTGCCGATGGACCATTTAGAAAACCCGGGCAAAAATTTGATTTTCGTTCCTGTTTAAGCGGATTTAAAAACCCAGGTTTCCGCTCAGCGGCTTTTGGCTACTTTGGCCACATGTGGGAGCTATACACCTTTTGGGCATTTTTACCGGCAATGCTGCTCCATTACAACGGTACGCACCCAGCCGCTGAGTTAAATACTCCCTTATTTTCGTTTTTAGTAATCGGATCTGGTGGATTATCCTGTATGGTAGGCGGGTTGCTATCTCAAAAATTTGACGCCAAACGCATTGCGATGATTGCCCTGGCCATATCTGGCTCATGCTGTTTACTCTCCCCTATTTTTCTCTTTGCAGATTCAGTGTATACCTTGCTATTTTTCTTATTTATCTGGGGATTATCAGGTACTGCAGATTCTCCGCTATTCTCTTCATTAATTGCTAAAAACGCACCCGAAAGTTTAAGGGGAACTTCGTTAACCTTGGTAAATTGTATCGGTTTTGCCATCACCATTATTAGCATTCAGGTAATTAATCTATTGGCGAAAGAGACGAATTCGCACTATCTTTATATGGTCTTAGCTATTGGGCCTGTTTTGGGACTTTTGGCATTATTAAAAAACAATCATGAGTATTAAACTATCACCCATCATAAAACCAGCAGAATTAACCTGGTTAAACCAAGACGAAGAAATCGTAATTATCGATGCCAGTGCAGGCTCAAAAGAAAGATATGATGAACAGCATTTAGCCGGAGCACTTTTCGCAGATGTAAACAATGATTTAGCCAATATTGTAGATTTTGCTGTAGGTGGCCGCCATCCACTACCTACTTTGGAGCAATTTACACTGGTTTTGCAAAGGTTTGGAATTACAAAAGATACCCATGTAATTGTTTACGACGATAAAAATGGCGGTAATGCAGCTGCGAGGCTCTGGTGGATGTTAAAAGCAATAGGCCATGAAAAAGTACAGGTAATTGACGGGGCTTTCAAGCGGCCGTTAAAGCCGGTTTCCCAACAACAAATAAAATTGAAATTCCAAAGGCTGTTGAAAAATACGAAATCACAGCCTGGAACCTACCCCTATCCGATATAAACGAAGTAGAAAAAGTAGCAAAAACAGACGATTACATTGTGATAGATGTGCGCGATGCCAACCGGTTTGCAGGTTTAACAGAGCCTATTGATTTAATTGCGGGCCATATACCTGGAGCAACCAATATTCCCTTCACCGAAAATTTAGATGCAACAGGCGCTTTCCTTGCACCCGAAATATTGAAAGAAAAATATGCAGCAGCCTTATTGCACGTCCTTCCTGAAAATGTAATTGTGCATTGTGGTTCAGGTATTACGGCTTGTCATACCCTTTTGGCTATGGATTATGCAGGCTTACCTATCCCTAAGTTGTATGTTGGCTCGTGGAGCGAATGGAGCAGAAATAATAAGGAAATGGTACTGGCTGGCTAGTCTTACACAGACCTTACAGATTTTAAAAACCTGTAAGGTCTAAAAATCAAGAGTTAACATCAACAATTTTTAAAAAACATTTTTAATCTAATTATTTTATCCCTACATTTGCAGGCTAAAATTTTACAGTACTTTGAACCCACTAAAACAATTTTCATTACCGTTTACCGGATTAAAATTGGGAACTCATCAGTTTGATTATGAGCTTGATGACCGCTTTTTTAATGCTTTTGAGTATTCGTTAATTAAAAGTGGGGATTTGAAAGTTGACCTGGAACTTGATAAACAAGAAACCATGTTGATACTAAAATTCAAAGTTATTGGTACTGTAAATTTAGATTGCGATAAATGTTTATCCGAATTTGCTTATCCGGTAAATCTTTACGAAAGGCAGATTGTAAAATTTGCTGAAGATGAACTGGAGAGCAACGATGAAGAGATTATTACGCTAAGCCGCAAAGATTCTGAGATTGATATATCAGGGCCTTTATACGAGATGATTAACGTAGCGGTACCTTATATCAAAAACTGCGAGCAGGCAAACAAAGATTGCGATCAGGAGATGATTGATCGCCTGGAGCAATTAACAATTGCCAAACAAGCAGAAGAAAATGAACAAACAAGCGACCCACGTTGGGAAGCCCTTAATAAGTTAAAAAAATAATTAGATTATACACCAATGGCACATCCAAAACGGAAAATCTCGAAACAGAGAAAAAATAAAAGAAGAACACACTACAAAGCAGTTACTCCTTCTTTAGCAACATGCTCGGCAACAGGTGCTATCCACGTACCTCACCGTGCTTACAACGTTGATGGTAACTTATACTACAACGGTAAACTGGTTATCGAAAATACTCAGATTGGGTAATTTTCTTAAAAAATTGTTTGTGTTTTCAGCGGCTTTAGTCATACCTTAGTCAACTGAAAAATTCAGGATTACACCTGACTTAACACAAACAGATTTTTTCTATGAAAATAGGCCTCGACATAATGGGCGGAGACTATGCTCCCAAAGCAATTGTTTTGGGAGCAATAGCTGCTCATCAATCGCTTAACGCCGGAGAACACCTTGTTCTTATTGGCGATACCGAACAGATTAAACCCATTCTTGCAGAAGAAGGCTTTAATCCAGATCATTTTGAATACGTTCATACTGATGAAGTAATTGGTATGGGCGAACATCCTACCAAAGCAATTGTTCAGAAACCTAACTCAAGCATCGCAGTTGGTTTTAACCTTTTAAAAGAAGGTAAAATCGATTCGTTTGCAAGTGCAGGTAATTCTGGAGCCATGCTGGTTGGCGCTGTATTTAGCGTTAAAACCATTCCGGGCATCATTCGCCCTTGTTTATGTACAATCCTTCCTAAAATTAAAGGCGGCACTGGCCTGCTTTTAGATGTTGGCGCAAATGCCGACTGTAAACCAGATATTTTACTACAATTTGGTGTACTGGGTAGTTTATATGCAGAAAATCTTTTGCAGATAGAAAACCCTAAAGTAGCGCTAATGAATATTGGTGAAGAAGATGAAAAAGGAAACATGCTAAGCATGGCCACTTTTCCGTTGATGAAAGACACCAACTTGTTTAACTTTGTAGGCAATGTTGAAGGCAGAGATTTATTTAATGACAAGGCTGATGTGATTGTTTGTGATGGTTTTACCGGGAATGTAATGCTAAAGCTGGCAGAATCGTTCTACGTACTCACCATTAAGAAAGGATTAAAAGATGAGTTTTTCGATCGTTTCAATTACGAACAATACGGTGGAAGCCCGGTACTAGGTGTTAACGCTCCCGTAGTTATCGGACATGGAATTTCCAGTCCTTTAGCTGTTAAAAATATGGTTCTCCAATCCAGGGAAATGATTACTACCGGATTGGTAGAAAAAATTAGAATGGCATTTAAATAATTTATTAAAATGAGTAAAATTCACGCTGCTATTACAGCAGTAAATGGTTACGTCCCCGACTATGTGCTTACAAACGCAGAGTTAGAAACCATTGTTGACACTTCGGATGAATGGATTACAAGCAGAACGGGGATTAAAGAACGTAGAATTTTAAAGGGAGAAGGTTTAGGTACTTCTGATATGGCTGTTCACGCTGTAAACGGTTTACTTAAAAAAAGAGGAATTGATGCAAAAGAAATTGAACTGATTATCTTTTGCACCACTACTCCTGATTTTACTTTCCCTGCAACAGCAAACGTTTTAGCAGATAAAGTTGGTGCAACCAACGCATGGGGTTACGATTTACAAGCCGCTTGTTCTGGCTTTATTTTCGGCCTTTCTACAGGTGCATCATTTATCGAATCGGGCAGGCACAAAAAGGTATTGGTAGTTGGTGGCGATAAAATGTCATCGATTATTAATTACGAAGACCGTACCACCTGTATTATTTTTGGTGATGGTTGCGGTTGCGCTTTATTAGAGCCAAATGAAGAAGGTTTGGGAATTCAGGATTCGATTTTAAGAACCGACGGCGCCGGAAGAGATTTCTTAGGCATGAAAGCTGGTGGTTCTGTTAAACCGGCTACCCACGAAACCATTGATGCCAGAGAGCATTTTGCACACCAGGAAGGCCCTACAGTATTTAAATTTGCTGTAACCAATATGGCTGATGTTGCTGCAGAAATTATGGAACGCAACAGCTTAACCGCTGATGATGTAGCCTGGTTAGTACCTCACCAAGCCAACAAACGTATTATCGATGCTACTGCAAACCGCATGGGCGTTACCACCGATAAGGTGATGATTAACATCGAACGTTACGGAAATACTACCAACGGTACCATTCCATTGTGTTTATGGGAATGGGAAAGCCGGTTAAAAAAAGGCGATAACATTGTGTTAGCGGCCTTTGGCGGTGGTTTTACCTGGGGTTCTGTTTATCTGAAATGGGCATATGACTCTAACTAGGTTAAAGTCTATAGTACAATGGCTCCATAGTTAATGGACATTAGTTGATAGTATTTAGCTATTAACCATCAACCAAAAAACCATTAACGCAAAGAGTAGCCGTAGCACCCCGCAATAATTAAAATTTAAAACAAAAAAAGTATAACTTAGTTAATTCATTTATACACTTTTTTTCACATAACAAGGATTAAAAAATGGATATCAAACAAATACAGGAACTGATCAAATTTGTTTCTCGTTCTGGAGTAAACGAAGTTGCCATTGAGCAAGAGGACTTCAAAATCACGATCAAAACAAACCAAGCACCTACAGTTGTGCATGCAACCATCCCGCAAGCTCCGCTTGTACAGGCTGCTGCTCCAGTTGCTACAGCTCCTACTGCCCCAGTTGCAGCAACACCTGCTGTACCCGCTGCAGAAGACACTTCGAAATACTTAACCATTAAATCTCCAATGATCGGTACTTTCTACCGTTCTGCCAGCCCGGAGAAACCAATGTTTGTAAATGTTGGCGATGAAATCGGTGCAGGTAAAGTAGTTTGTATTATTGAGGCAATGAAACTTTTCAACGAGATTGAAAGCGAGATTTCAGGCCGTATCGTTAAAATCCTGGTTGATAATGCATCACCGGTTGAGTACGACCAACCATTATTTTTGGTAGAACCTATTTAGAATCTGATTTCACAGATTAATTTGATTTCACAGGTTTCAATTATGCCGTTAATTCGGCGTAATCTTTTAAATCTGTGCAATCCTAAATTAAAAAATTATGTTTAAAAAAATACTAATTGCCAACAGGGGAGAAATCGCTTTGCGTATTATCCGTACCTGTAAGGAAATGGGCATCAAAACGGTTGCTGTTTATTCTACCGCCGATCGCGAAAGTTTACACGTACGTTTTGCTGATGAGGCTGTTTGTATTGGCCCCCCACCTAGTAAAGATTCTTATTTAAATATCCCAAATATTATCTCGGCTGCCGAATTAACGAATGCCGACGCAATACACCCAGGTTATGGGTTCTTGTCAGAAAACGCTAAGTTTTCTAACATTTGCAGAGAGTACAACATCAAATTTATTGGTGCTACGCCAGAGCAGATTAATGGTATGGGCGATAAAGCCTCTGCCAAAGAAACCATGAAAAAAGCTGGCGTTCCTACCATTCCAGGATCAGACGGTTTGCTTACCAGCGTTAAAGAAGGTATTGCAATTGCCAACGATATGGGCTATCCGGTTATCCTGAAAGCTACTGCCGGTGGTGGTGGCCGTGGTATGCGTGTAGTTTGGAAAGATGAAGATTTTGAGAATGCCTGGGATAGTGCCCGTCAGGAATCTGGCGCAGCATTTGGTAACGATGGTTTATATTTAGAGAAATATATCGAAGATCCACGCCACATTGAAATCCAGATTATTGGCGATCAGTTTGGCAAAGCCTGTCACTTATCAGAGCGTGATTGTTCAATTCAACGTCGTCACCAAAAATTAGTAGAAGAATCTCCTTCGCCGTTTATGACCGAAGAACTTCGCTTAAGAATGGGTGAGGCTGCTATTAAAGGTGCGATGGCTGTGAATTACGAAGGTGCAGGTACTATTGAGTTCCTCGTTGATAAACACCGTAACTTCTATTTCATGGAGATGAATACCCGTATCCAGGTAGAGCATCCGGTTACAGAAGAGGTAATCAACTTCGACTTAATTAAAGAACAGATTAAAGTTGCTGCCGGAATTCCAATTTCAGGTAAAAACTATACTCCGGAAATGCACGCAATTGAGTGCCGTATCAATGCCGAAGATCCGGCAAACAACTTCCGCCCATCACCAGGAAGAATTACGAATTTCCATTCGCCAGGTGGTCATGGTGTTCGTGTTGATACGCATGTTTACGCTGGATATTCTATTCCTTCGAACTACGATTCGATGATTGCAAAATTAATCTGCGTAGCACAAACCCGCGAAGAAGCCATTTGCACCATGGAGCGTGCTTTGAGCGAATTTGTAATTGAAGGTATTAAAACTACCATTCCTTTCCATTTGCAGTTAATGAAAGACCCTAACTTCAGGGCCGGAAACTTCACTACAAAATTCATGGAAACATTTGAATTTTCAGAATAATATAGTCTAAACTTATATTTAGTACCCATTGAGGCTGTTCCAAAAATAACTGGACAGCCTCTTTTTTTGGGATTCGAATAACATCTGGTTGTTTCACCAATTTAAAAAGAGTTACTGACTTAAGATGTTAGTGATTATCTGAAAAAAAACATTAACGAACTATTATGTAGCGTTTTAGTAGTGGCTTTCGTTTGTACGTAAAACCACCAAATCATGAAAAAAATTCTATTTAACAGCTTGCTATTGCTATTTACTGTAGCAATACTATCTCAATGCAAGAAAAATAACAGTGACGAATTTGAGGTAATACAAATTGCCAAACCAATCACTATTCAGGCCATGAGGGCATTACCTGTAGGCATTACCAAACCTGTACGGGCAAAAAAAACCGGAAAGATATACATCTACAAAGATCTGCTGTTTATTAATGAACCCAATAAAGGCATCCATATCTACAATAACGCTAATCCGGGTGCCCCTGTAAACATTGCTTTTTTACAAATACCGGGAAATGCAGATCTTGCAATTAACAATAATATTCTATATGCCGACAGCTATGTAGATTTACTTGCCTTTGATATTTCAGTGATTACCAATATCAAACAAGTAAAAAGATTAAACGATGTATTTAACCAATTTTATACTGCCGGCGCTCAAAAATATGTGGTAACCTATAAAGACACCGTAGTAAACAAGAGTACGCATTACAAATCAGATTTGATGTATGCCAATTCGAGCTATGGTGGTACTTCAGGTCAGGGCGGATCGATGGCAAGGTTTACCTTACTAAGCGATTATTTATATGCGGTAGGCAGTAACGAGCTGAATCTCTTTGATGTGAAAACAGCATCAAATCCAACTTTTCTAAAAAATATTAATTTAGGCTGGGGAGTAGAAACTATTTTCCCATACGAAAATAAGTTGTTTATAGGCACCAATAGGGGAATGCATATTTTTAGCGCTGCCGACCCCTCTAATCCTGTAAAACTATCTACTTACAGCCATATTTTTGCTTGCGATCCTGTGGTTGTGCAAGGGCAATATGCCTACGTTACCCTACGTACGGGGAACATGTGCTGGCAAGCAAGCAATCAACTGGAAGTTGTTGATATTGAAGACCCGACAAAACCAAAACAGCTTGCGGTTTATCCGATGCAAAATCCACATGGTTTAAGCGTAAGTGCCAATAATTTATTTCTTTGCGAAGGCGCTTTTGGAATAAAGAGCTTTAATATCGCCGATAAAAATAAAATAGGGAACAACATGCTACAGCATTTAAGTAAAATTAAAAGCTTTGATGTTATTGCAGGCCCTAAATCATTAATTGTAACCGGTGAAGATGGCATTTATCAATTTGACTACAGCAATGCTGCAAATTTAAGGCAGCTGAGTTTGATTAGGGTACAAAGTTACTAACCAGATCCCGCTAATAGCTGCAGTACTTTTTAAGTGGTAAATTTTATTTTTTAATTGTAGTATTCTATTTTTACAGGCAATTCTCAGAATAAGATAAACTATTTCTATATTTAACACGTAAATACCATTCTATTCAAATAGAATGGTATTTTTGTTTTCAACATGAGCGACACTAACGAAAAAAGATCACTAACAAAAGCGATCGGAAAAAAAAGCACAACATTAGAGGCAGAAATGTCTTTTTTTGATCATCTCGATGTACTCCGCAAACACTTAATCAGAGCAGTAATTGCCATTGCCGTATTTACAGGTATCGCCTTTTATTTCAATGAAGAAATTTTAGACAAAATCATTTTTGGTCCAAAGAAACCAGACTTCTGGACCTACCGCATGATGTGTAAACTGGTAGAACACTTTCCATCACTTGGTAAGGATATGTGTATCACCAAAATCAATGGCGAAATTATCAATACCGAAATGGCAGGTCAGTTTAACCTGCAATTAAATGTTTGTGTAATGTGTGGTATTGTACTTGGTTTTCCATATTTACTATGGGAAATCTGGCGTTTTATTAAACCCGCATTGCATGAGAATGAACGTAAATCGGCCAGTGGTTTTGTATTCTTCGCTTCTGTTCTTTTTATCATTGGGATTATTTTCGGATATTTTATTATTTGCGCACTATCAATTAACTTTTTAACGGGTTATACTGTTAGTACTGAAATTAAAAATACTTTCACAATAGACTCATATGTTTCTTCGATCGCAACACTAACATTAGGAACCGGAATTATTTTTGAACTCCCAATTATTATTTTTATTCTATCGAAACTGGGTTTAATGACGCCTAAGCTGATGCGGGCGAGCAGAAGATATGCGACAGTTATTATTCTAATTATTGCTGCAATTGTAACGCCAACCCCCGATATATTGACGATGTTAACTGTAGCTGCTCCATTATTTCTACTGTATGAAGCCAGTATTTTTGTTTCGGCATATATCGAAAGAAAGAAGAAAAAAGCCGAAGCTGCTTTCTACGCTAACTAACAAAAACATTACGAACAGAATTCATAATTCTCTATAAATTTGACAATGTCTGATACAAAAATTAAAATTGCTATTGGCGCGGATCATGCCGGATTCGAATACAAAGAAATATTAAAAGATTTTTTACAGGATTACGAAGTAAAAGATTTTGGCCCTTATGCTGCAGATTCAGTTGATTACCCTGATTTTGCACATCCTGTTGCTTCGGCTGTTGAAAACGGGGAATTTACCTACGGTATTTTACTTTGCGGTTCGGCAAACGGTGTGGCTATAACAGCAAACAAACATCAGGGCATTAGAGCAGGTCTATGCTGGGAAAACGAAGTCGCATCACTGGTACGTCAGCACAATAACGCTAATGTACTTTGCATTCCGGCCCGTTTTGTTTCAGAAGATGAAGCAAAAAAAATTACCGAAACCTTTTTAACTACGGCATTTGAAGGCGGTCGCCACCAAAACCGGGTCGAAAAAATTTCGTGCTAACAAGAAACTCAACTAACTATTATCATAATGAACAAAAAGTTTTTAACCCTTGGTTTGGTTACGCTTGTTACAGCAAGTTGCTTTGGCCAGATCAAACCGCTCCCGGCCAATAAAGACGCGATTAAATTTAGCAAAGCCATTAACCCGGATAATGCCTATAAACACCTGTCTGTTTTGGCATCTGATGAATACGAAGGTCGCGAAACAGGAACCAAAGGTGCCTGGATGGCTGCAGATTATATCCGCGATTATTTTAAATCTATCGGACTAAAAGGCCCTGTTGATGGCAGCTATTTTCAGAAAATTAATCTGGTAAATGTTACGTTAAAAGAAAGCCATGTAACCGTTAATGGTCAACCGAAAGAATATCAGAAAGATTATATCGTTTCACCTAGTTTAATCAGCGATAACGGTTTCACTTTTTCTACCGATCAGATTGTATTTATCGGTTACGGGATCAAGAAAGATAACTACAACGACTTTGCCGGAACCGACATTAAAGGAAAGGTAGTAATGATGTTTAATGGTGGTGACCCTACAGTTAAACAAGGTACCAGAATTGACAGGGCAGCTTACCGCGCCATGTTAGATAGCAGGGCAAAATATTTTGCAGAGAATAATGTTAAAGCCATTATACTGATCGATCCAAGTGTTGATAGAATTACCGAAAATAGCAAGCAAGCCCAAAATAAAGGCAGGGTAATGGTGAAAACCAATGCTGCTATCGAGGCACAAAAGCAAAACGAAATTCCGCGTATTTCAATCTCTGTGGCATTGGCAAACGACCTGTTAAAGGCAAACAATACTACGGTAGCAGATTTACAAAAGAAAATTACGGAAAGCGTTACGCCTGCTTCGCAAATAGTAAATGTTCCATTCTCTGCAAGTGCAGCCAAAAATGAAGCATCAGTTAGGTGCGAAAATGTTTTGGGTTACTTAGAAGGTTCTGATCCGGTACTTAAAAAAGAAGTATTGATTTTAACAGGCCACTATGATCACATTGGTTTAGAAACTGATCCAAACGCGAAAGATAAAGTAAACAACGGTGCCGATGATGATGGATCGGGTACTACAGGTGTTTTATTGATGGCAAAAGCCTTTACGGATGCAAAAAAAGCAGGCAAAGGTCCTAAACGCAGCATTTTATTTATGACAGTGGTCGGTGAGGAAAAAGGCCTTTGGGGTTCTGAATGGTACTCTGAGCACCCTGTTTTCCCTGTAGCCAATACCATTGCCGATTTAAATACCGATATGATTGGCCGTACAGGTGAAGAATATTTGGGCAAACCAGATTCTGCTAACTACATTTACTCAGTAGGCTCGAGAATGTTGAGCAGCGATTTGGCTAATTTAAGCGAGCAGGTAAATGCTACCTATACCAAAATGAAACTGGATTACAAATATGATGATCCAAAAGACCCTGAGCAAATTTATTACCGTTCAGACCACTACAACTTTGCCAAATTAGGTATTCCGATTATTTTCTATTATGATGGAATGTTACAACAGGATTACCACAAACCAGGCGATGAAGTAAGTAAAATCAACTTCCCGCTACTAGCAAAAAGAGCCAAGTTAACCTACTATACTGCATGGGAACTGGCTAACAGAGCTAAACGTCCGGTAGTAGACATGGATGGAAAAGGTAATCCGAAGAAATAATAATTCAAAAGACTAAGCCTCAGCGAAATGTTGGGGCTTTTTTTGTGCACATTACTTTTGGTGCCTGTATAAATTCATATCTTTGGTTTTTAACGGAGTAGCTAAAAACTAAAAGTAGCTATTCTTCGTTACCCCTGTAATAAAATTGCCATTGATGAAAACTGCCGAGGAATTTTTAGAGAAGTCTGATGAGAAAGCTTTCGATTTACCACATCGTAAAACCATAAATTACAATATTGGTAAATACAATGCAGCAGTTGAACGCGGCTTGTCAAAGTTCGAAAACCTCGAGGCGTCTAAAAAAAAGGCACACGTAGTAAAATGGCGGGTAATGGAAAATCTTGATAAGTTCCTGCCCGAGTTCGAATCGAACTTTCAGCGCCGAGGCGGTAAGGTTATATGGGCAAACGATGCGGCAGAAGCCCAGCAGGAAATCCTCAATATCATTAAAAGAAACAATGGCAAAACCGTCATCAAATCCAAATCGATGACGACGGAGGAAATCCACCTGAACGACTTTTTGGAGCAAAACAATATCGAATCGCTGGAAAGTGATCTTGGTGAATATATCGTTCAGTTATTGGGCCAGGCACCTTACCACATTGTTACCCCGGCCATGCACTTAAGTGCAACCGATATTGCGCAATTATTTCACGATAAATTTGGCACCCCTATCGATGCTACGCCACCACAACTGGTGCAAAAAGCTAGGGAGCTGCTCAGAGAAAAATATTTAAATGCTGATATTGGTATTAGCGGAGGAAATTTCCTGATTGCCGATACCGGAAGTATTGCCATCACCGAAAACGAAGGTAATGCGCGTTTAAGTACTACATTTCCTAAAATCCATATAGCCATTGTTGGTATCGAAAAGGTAATCCCTTCTATGGCCGATCTGGATTTGTTCTGGCCTTTACTGGCTTCGCACGGAACCGGGCAAAATTTAACGGTTTACAACAGCATTCTAAGCGGTCCCCGTCAGCCAAATGAAACGGATGGCCCCGAAGAAATGTATGTAATCTTGTTAGATAACGGCCGCACCAATTTACTGGCACAAAAAGATCAGCGGCAAGGCTTATACTGTATCCGTTGCGGGGCCTGCTTAAATGCCTGCCCGGTATATAAAAATATTGGTGGGCATACCTACAACACCACCTATAGCGGACCAATTGGTTCGGTTATTACGCCGCACTTAAAAGGCATGGAGGAGTTTAAGCATTTAAGCTATGCTTCCAGTCTCTGCGGAAAATGCTCGGAGGTTTGTCCGGTAAAAATCGATATCCATAAAATGCTGTTGCTAAACCGACGAGATGCAGCAGCCGGACACGAGAACGGCAAAAAGGAAGAAATGGGCTGGAGCATGTTCAACAAAATGATGCAAAAACGCAAGTGGATGGATTTCTTTGGTGGAAAGTTTAAAAATTTTATGCTCAAAACCTTCTTTAAAAAGAGTTGGGGCAAATACCGCGAAATGCCAAAAGTTGCAGATAAATCTTTCGCAAAACAGTTTGAGGAGATGAAAAAGAACCGGGAATCCTAGTCAGAAACCATTAGCCAAAACAACCAAATATGCATTTTAACCGAAGAGATAAAGACGACGAATTCTTACTGAATTTATATAAAAAGCTCCTTTATCCCCGGATGGTGGAGGATAAAATGCTCAAATTATTGCGCCAGGGACGCATAGGTAAATGGTTTTCAGGTATTGGGCAGGAAGCCATTGCAGTTGGCAGTACTTTGGCCATGCAGCACGAAGAATACATTTTGCCCATGCACCGCAATTTAGGGGTTTTTACTTCCCGTAATATTCCTTTAAAAAAGTTAATGGCCCAATGGCAGGGCAAGTTAACAGGCTTTACCAAAGGCCGCGACCGCTCATTTCATTTCGGTACACAAAACTATAAAATTGTAGGGATGATTTCCCATTTAGGCCCACAAATGGCCTTGGCAGATGGCATTGCATTGGCCGACCTTCTGGCTAATAAACAGCATGCTACTTTAGTTTATACCGGCGAGGGTGCAACCAGTGAAGGCGATTTTCACGAAGCGTTAAATGTTGCTGCTGTTTGGGGACTTCCTGTTATCTTTTTGATTGAGAATAATGGCTATGGACTTTCTACGCCAAAATCAGAGCAATTTAGATGTAAAAACCTGGTTGATAAAGCCATTGGCTACGGCATTGAAGGGCGGCAAATTGACGGAAATAACATTCTTGAAGTGTACGATACCATTAACCAGCTGGCTATGGAGATCAGAAAAGATCCCAGACCTATTTTGGTAGAATGCATGACCTTCAGAATGCGTGGACACGAAGAAGCATCAGGAACCAAATATGTTCCGCAGGAGTTATTTGATCAATGGGAAAAGAAAGATCCACTGAGCAATTTTGAGGCTTATTTAATTGAGCAGGGGGTGTTAACATCTGCTTCGGTTATTGATATAAAAATTGAAGTAAAAAAGAACATTGAATTAGAAGTTGAATCAGCTTTTAATGAGCCCGAACCCATTGCCGATGCCCTTCAGGAAGAACAAGACATGTACTTCCCTTTTGAACAGGAAGTCGTTCAATCAGGCCAATCTTCAACCGAAAAAAGATATTTAGATGCCATTAGCGATGCGCTCGATTTAGCTATGGAAAAATACCCCAACCTGGTTCTAATGGGACAGGACATTGCCGAATATGGCGGGGCTTTTAAAATTACGGATGGTTTTACCGCCAAATATGGTAAAGCTAGGGTTCGCAATACTCCTATTTGCGAATCGGCTATTGTTGGGGCAGGTTTAGGCCTATCCATTAATGGTTATAAAGCTGTTGTAGAAATGCAGTTTGCTGATTTTGTAACTGTAGGTTTTAACCAAATTGTGAATAATCTGGCAAAAACACATTACCGCTGGGGAGAAAAAGCCGATGTGGTAGTACGCATGCCTACTGGCGCCGGAACAGGTGCAGGACCTTTTCATTCGCAAAGCAACGAGGCCTGGTTTACCAAAACACCCGGTCTAAAAATTGTTTACCCGGCATTCCCCGAAGACGCCAAGGGTTTGCTTTTGGCAGCAATTGCCGATCCTAATCCAGTGATCTATTTTGAACATAAATACCTGTACAGAAGTTTAAGCGCACCGGTGCCCGATGGCTATTATACCACCGAAATTGGCAAAGCAGTTACTTTAAAAACTGGTAAGCAGCTCTCCATCATCACCTATGGTTTGGGTATACACTGGGCATTGGAGTATTTAAATGACCATCCTGAGCAAGAAGCAACCCTGATTGATTTACGTACGCTCCAACCCTGGGATAAGGAAACCGTCGAAGAGGCTGTTAAAGCTACAGGACGGGTATTGATTTTGCATGAAGATACACTGACTAATGGTTTTGGTGCTGAAATTTCGGCCTGGATTGGAGAGCATCTCTTCCACCACCTCGATGCACCTGTAATGCGTTGTGCAAGTTTAGATACTGCCATTCCAATGAGTAAGGTACTCGAAGATAATTTTTTAGCTAAAGCCAGATTAGCCGAAACGATTGATAAATTATTAAAATACTAACCTTTATCGTCAGGCTGAATTTATTTCAGCACCTCTAATTGAGCCCCTGAAATGAATTCAGGGTGACGAGGATTAAACATCAAATTGCAATGAGCACTTTCAAAGTCAGCGGAAACATAGTTAATATCACTAAGCGAAATATTTTCTTTGGCGAAATAGAGGTTGAAGCCGGAAAGATAAAATCTATTACTAAAATTTCGGAAGAACAGCCTGGCAGCCAGTTTATCACTCCTGGCTTTATCGATAGCCATGTGCACATCGAAAGCAGCATGTTAATTCCAAGTGAATTTGCCCGGCTAGCCGTTGTACATGGCACCGTAGCGACCATTAGCGATCCGCACGAGATTGCCAATGTATGTGGCATGGAAGGCGTAGAATTTATGATTGAAAATGGGAATACCGTGCCATTTAAATTCAATTTCGGTGCGCCAAGTTGTGTTCCTGCCACCGCTTTCGAAACGGCTGGTGCTGAGTTAAACCACGATGATGTTAAAGCACTTTTAGAACGTCCTGAAATTAAATACCTCAGCGAGATGATGAATTTTCCAGGAGTATTGTACAAAGATGAGGAAGTTTTAAAAAAGATTGCAGCTGCCCACCACTTGGGTAAACCGGTTGATGGACATGCTCCGGGTTTACGTGGCGATGCAGCTCAAAAATATATCGATGCAGGTATTTCTACCGACCACGAATGTTTTACCGCCGAGGAAGCACTGGATAAACTACAACGTGGCATGAAAATCCTGATTCGCGAAGGCAGTGCCGCTAAAAATTTTGAGGCACTAATCCATTTGCTTCACGATTGGTCGGAAATGATGATGTTTTGCAGCGATGATAAGCACCCTGATAGTTTAGTGGAAAACCACATCAACGAAATTTGTGCAAGAGCTGTAGCTAAAGGGATTGATGTTTTTAAAGTGCTCCGTGCAGCCTGTATTAACCCGATATTGCATTATAAACTGGATGTTGGTGCTTTACAGGTAAATGATGATGCAGATTTTATTGTAATTGAAGACCTGATCAGTTTCCAAGTTAAACAAACCTATGTAAATGGGCTTTTGCTGGCAGAAAATGGCAGAATGGTGGGTAATTGGATCAATCATGTTGCGAGCAAAGAATCGATTAACCATTTTGATTGCAGCCCGAAAAAAGAAGCAGATTTTATTTTACCATACAAAAATCAGCTCGAAATTCCGGTTATTGAAGCTTTAGACGGTCAGTTGATCACCAATAAGTTACTTGTTACACCAAAGGTAGAAAACGGAGACATAGTGAGTGATGTAGCCAATGATGTATTAAAAATGGTAGTGGTTAACCGTTACCACGATGCGCCCATCGCCATTTCCTTTGTTAAAAATTTTGGTTTAAAACAGGGGCAATTGCATCAAGTGTTGCGCACGACAGCCATAATATTATTGCCTTGGGTGTTGATGATAAAAGTATTTGTGAGGCGGTAAACCTGGTGATTAAGGAAACCGGTGGCGTTGTAGCCCTAGGTAATGGAAAAGAAGAAGTGCTGCCCCTACCAGTTGCTGGTTTAATGAGTAACCACAATGGTTATGAGGTTGCCACATGTTATACTGCTATCGATCAATTTGCTAAAGATTTGGGATCAACCCTCCTCGCTCCATTTATGACACTTTCCTTCATGGCACTTTTGGTTATACCACACCTGAAACTAAGCGATAAAGGTTTATTTGATGGGGATGAGTTTAAGTTGGTGTAAAATCATTTCGTATTTTATGAAATTAGATTTTATTGAAAACCTAAGCGATAGTGGGAAATTTAAGCAAGTAGTATCAGAAAATATAGTTAGATTATATGATTTTGACGAAACTCAAACAGCAAAGTTGATTAATCTAATCAAAGTGCTTGTTACTAACGGCCTTGATATTGAAATAACAAAATATGTTAAATCCGTAAATTGTAAATTAATATTAAAACTTTCCTCAATTGACAATGGGGTACTAAAAACATCAGAAGCATCAACATTTATTTGCGAATTAACTACAGCATCATACCTAGAAGCAATTGATCTTATGATAAATGTTTCAACTGGATACAATTGGTTATGTAAAACTTCAAAAGATAATATTGATTTTCTATATTCTGCTGATGGAAATTGGTAGGATTAATTTTTTAATCTAATAAAATCACCTCCGCTAGTGGATTAAACAGGTAAACGCGTTTATCATCTAAACACACACAGCGGTAACGTTTTCTGATGCGCTCGCCTTTGGTAAAACGGCGGCCATCTTTAATTTTGAAATTTGCATTAGCAGGTAATTGCTCTACATGCAAGATATCTGTTGTATCAGCATCGTATTTTTTTAGTGCACGCGATAAATGTAAATCTGAACAGCTCGAGGCCGCAGGGTTCGACATGTAATTATCTATCGCTTTATGGATATCATCCGGAAAAATATTCATGTCAAAAAAGGGGACCATCATGCGCTGGAAGTTTTTCTTCCATTCGGTACCATGCGGTTTTACCTTATTCTTAAAGTCGTTCCAGGTTAACAAATGGGCAAATTCGTGTACGGTAGTAACCAGGAAAGCATAATGGTTCAGGTTAAAATTTACAGAAATACGGTGGCCTTTATCACGGAAAGGATGGCGGTAGTCGCCCAGTTTGGTAGAACGGGTTTTGGCGATCTTAAATTCGCACTGAAAATAATCAATCCACTTGGCAATTAGCGGTGCTGCCTCTGCAGGCATATATTGCGCTAAAACTTTTACCTTTTCCACAGATGCTAAGATAAATATTTTTAAGTTTTAACCACTAAAGCCTCAAAGTTTTACAATGAAAAAACAGAATGATTATAGTTTTTAAACACAGAGAACATTGAGTTTATACAGAGAAAACAGAGTAGTTTTTGTGATATTCGCCCGGACCAAGAGCGGTATGAACATCCATCTCCAACCCAATAATGGTTCTTGTTAATAAATCTTCTTTCATAAAGCTCTTTGTGCTCTATATTTTAGCTCTGTTTTCACTGTGGTAAAAATCTTGTGCAATTTGCGGTAAAAGCATGTTATTCTTCCGTTGGAAACAACGATGCCAACACCATTTTTATCTCGCCGAAAGAATAATCCTTACCCAAAAACTCTCTTATAGTGGCCATCGATTTTGTTTTCTGGCTGTCAACTGCATCGGTAAT
The DNA here is from genome assembly GCF_011303555.1 of Pedobacter sp. HDW13. Taxonomy (NCBI): domain Bacteria; kingdom Pseudomonadati; phylum Bacteroidota; class Sphingobacteriia; order Sphingobacteriales; family Sphingobacteriaceae; genus Pedobacter; species Pedobacter sp. HDW13. Next base: position 1,717,248 of record NZ_CP049868.1, read on the forward strand.
ATTTCTGATTTTATTGGGTTTAACCAGTTTCGCTACATCCAATTGTTGGGTAGAAACATAGTAAGCCAAATGGCCCTCAATGGTACCCAAAGATAAACCTCGTTCCCTCGCAATTTCAGCTAAGTTTTTGCCTTCGTTGTACAATTCAAAACTTAAAAGTTTAGTATCGGGTTTCGGCTCTTTCTTTTTCTTCTCAGCAGCAGACCTCACTTTTAGTGCCGTTCCTTTAAGGGTAATCGCCTTCTTTAACTGAGCCTCTCTTTCAACTGTATTCAAAAGGGCCTCGGTATCAGCCTTGCTGAATTCTTTTCCATCAATAATGGCCTCAAGCAGGGCTTTACTTTTATGTATTTTTTTCAGCTGTTCGTAAATCACAATTTCCAGCTCAAGCAGTTCGGTTAAATAAGTTTTAATCTGTTTTTCTTCCTTTATGACTTCAATCTGGATTAAGAATTTATCTGATACCTCTTTAATTAAAGGACTAAAATACTTCACCGCAGCCTGAACCCTTTTCGATACATTAAACAAAGTATGCTCGGTTTGCTGGGCAAAAAGGTTTTTAAGCTGGTGGATAAAAGTATCGGCTGTTGCCGTAATTTTCTGAAAATCCTTGTATAAATCCATCGTCCAATCATCGTAGCGCTGCTTGGTTGATTTGGCTTCGCTCTTATCAAAAGTTTGCATATGCTCTTTAAAATAATAGCGTACTATATTCAGATCGAAAGCCGATAACAAATAAGTTCTGATAAAATCGTGGCTCTCTGCACTAATCTGCTGATCTAGCACTTCTGCCGGCTGTTTGGTTTTAGAAAAATAATGGATGTTTTGGTCTTGTTGTAAACCACTATCGCGCAAATGCGAAGTTAATACCAATCCTTTGAGTGAGCGCAGGCGCGAAAGTGCAACATAAGCCTGTCCGGGAGCAAAAGCATCACCGATATCGATAATCGCTTTATCAAATGTTAAACCCTGACTTTTATGCACCGTAATAGCCCAGGCCAGTTTTATTGGATATTGAACAAAAGAACCCGCTACATTTTCTTCAATTTCGTTGGTGGCCTCGTTAAGTTTGTATTTTACATTCTCCCAGGTGTAAGGCGAAATCTGGATGACCGTTTTATCCTCAGGTAGTTCTATTTCTACCACACCTTTTTCGATATGGTGCACAACGCCTATTTTACCATTGTAATAGCGTTTTTCGGCAGTCATGTCGTTTTTAATAAACATAATCTGTGCACCAACCTTAAGCTCCAGACTTTTATCATTCGGATAAGCATGCTCGCTAAACTCACCGCTAACCTTAGCTTCAAAGAAGTACGATTTGCTGGTCAGCTGTGTTAAGCGTTCACGGTTTATCGCATCAGCTTTATTGTTGTGTGTGGTTAAGGTAATGTAATTCTCATCTGCGGCAGGTTTAAAATCGCGGATAAAATGTTGTTGCAGTAATATAGTATCCTGAGCGGTAATCTGATTGTTGCGCAGGTTATTTAGCAAATCAATAAAAACCGAATCATCCTGGCGGTAAATTTTATCAAGTTCAATATATACCGGTGGATTATTTTGCAGCGCCAGTGCATCAAAGAAATAAATACTCTTATAAAAGCCGGCCATTACCCGCCATTCATCGTTTTTAACTACGGGAGGCAACTGGTGCAAATCGCCGATAAATAATAACTGTACTCCACCAAAAGGCACATTTTTATTCCTGCGGATATAGCGTAACGAAAAATCAATAGCATCCAGCATATCGGCCCGCAACATACTTACCTCATCAATCACCAATAGCTCGAGTTCCTGAATCATCCGCCTTTTATTTCCCTGCATATTTAAATGCTTAACCATAGTACGTGGTGTATTAAAGTTAAAGGTGATGTTCTGATTGATGATATTTCCTGCAGCATCGGGAAAAAAAGCACCAAAAGGTAGCTGAAAAAGTGAATGGATGGTAACACCTGCTGCATTAATGGCCGCAATACCTGTGGGCGCACAAATCATCGCTTTTTTATGCGTAAGCTGAATTAATTTCCGCAAAAAAGTAGTTTTACCCGTTCCTGCTTTCCCTGTCAAGAAAACATGTTTTGAGGTGTAATTCACAAATTTAGCCGCAATTTCAGCGGGCATAGAACTTTCTTCTAATGTAGGCATCAGCAATAAAATTTTAGTTTGCTAAAACAGGGAGGATAAATAAAGCTAAACATTTTAGCACAAAAATAGACATGATTTATAGAATTTCAGGATTATTTTGTTTTTTATCTGAATCTATCGCCTGGGTTTAAACCCACCTCTCGAAATCGCCCAGGGCTTAACCCCAGGCGATAGCAATTATAACTTTCGCGCAATTAAACAATTAGCCAGTTTTTCGTATCTTTGCAGCCTCATGGAGCAAAAATCTAAAATTCTTCTTTTAGCAAGATTTCTTTAACGCTTCCACCTATCTTATAATTTCCTATTTATTATGCTTAACCCTGAAATAGAAAAACGTAAAACCTTTGCCATTATTAGCCACCCCGATGCGGGTAAAACCACACTTACAGAAAAATTTCTGCTGTTTGGAGGTGCCATCAACACGGCTGGTGCGGTAAAAAGAAACAAGGCCAACCAAAGCAATACTTCCGATTTTATGGAGATTGAAAAACAACGTGGCATTTCTGTTGCTACCTCGGTAATGGGTTTCGAATACAGCGGTAAACGCATTAATATCCTGGATACACCTGGTCACAAAGATTTCGCCGAAGATACTTACCGTACATTATCGGCGGTAGATAGTGTAATTTTGGTAGTCGACTGTGTAAAGGGTGTGGAGGAACAAACCGAAAAACTCATGTCGGTTTGCCGCATGCGGAACACCCCTGTTATTATCTTCATTAACAAAATGGACAGAGAAGGTAAAGAAGCTTACGATTTACTGGATGAGATTGAAGAAAAACTGAATATCAGTTTATGCCCACTTTCTTGGCCAATTGGACAAGGACATACCTTTAAGGGAGTGTATAGTATTTATAACAAGCACTTAAATTTATTCAATTCTGATAAAACCAAGGTTACCGACTCGGTAGTTGCCGCAAACGATTTAAATGATCCTTCGCTTTTAGATTATCTGAAAGATTCGGAAATTAAGTCTTTAAAAGACGATGTAGAACTGGTTGACGGGATTTATGGCAAGGTTGATAAAGATTTATATACCGAAGGATTACTGGCCCCCGTGTTTTTTGGAAGTGCCATCAACAACTTTGGTATTAAAGAGCTTTTAGATACTTTTATTGATATTGCGCCAAGCCCGAAACACCGAGAGGCCGAGGAGCGTGATGTGTTGGTAGAAGAGAAAAATTTTAGTGGTTTTGTATTTAAAATCCACGCCAACTTAGACCCTAAACACCGCGATAGGATTGCTTTTTTAAGGATCTGTTCTGGTAAATTTGAACGCAACAAATTTTATTACCATACCCGCCAGGATAAAAAACTGAAATTCTCTAACCCGATGGATTTCATGGCCAATGAGAAAAGTATTGTTGAAGAAGCCTGGCCAGGTGATGTGGTTGGTTTGTACGATAGTGGTAACTTCAAAATTGGTGATACTTTAACCGAAGGTGAAAAACTACAGTTTAAAGGGATTCCGAGCTTCTCACCTTCTATTTTTAAAGAAGTAGAAAACATGGACCCCATGCGCACCAAACAACTGGAAAAAGGAATTGAACAGTTAACTGATGAGGGTGTGGCACAATTATTTGTAATGCAGCCAGGAAACCGCAAAGTAATCGGTGCTGTGGGCGAACTTCAGTTTGAGGTAATTAATTTCCGTTTAGAGCACGAGTATGGTGCAAAATGTCGTTTCCGTACGCTAAGTTATACCCGTTCGAGCTGGGTAACTTCAGAAGATAAAAAGAAACTGGATGAGTTTGTAAAACGCAAGCAGCAACACATCGGTTTTGATAAAGAGGCTAACCCGGTTTATCTGGCAGATAGCGAGTACATGATTAACTTAACCAAACAAGATTATGCTGATATCGATTTCCATAAAACAAGCGAGTTTAAAAGCTAGTCGGGAGTCCAAAACGCATCAAAAAACCTCGCCAGATTTAAATCCAGCGAGGTTTTTTGTATAAGATATTCCTGAAAATTACGGCTTAATTATTTACTGCTCAAATCCCAAATCTTTAAACTGCTTAAAGTGCTTTTGCCATCTTTTGAAAAAGCAGTAATTCCGATTGCTTTTTCATCTGGAAAAATCATGGTCGAGATAACCTTTTCACCACTATTACCAAAAACTTCCAGCGATGATTTATCAATCAGGATCTGAATTTTAACTTTACTGCCAACAGGATTTATTTTAGCAGTTTGAATAATATTCTTGTCGTTTTTAATCCCTTTTTCTGAACGCGAGCAATCTACATAAAGCTCATTTCTATCGGCCTGGTAACCAACTTCAATTTCTTTGATCACCCGTCCTTCCCCATCTTTTAATTGTGCTAGTTTGATACCTGCGTTTTTCGAATTACTTAAATCAAATTCAGCTTCAATCCAATTTGCATTGCTAATATCATCGAGTTTCAGCTCTCCCTCAACAAGCAGATGTTGTTTGGAAACGACCCGGTTTTGGGCAAGTTTTTTAAGGTTACCTGCAATAACCGAACTCGGCTGCTGAAACAACCTTACCCCATCAGCAGTAGTTTTTAAAGCTAAATCTCTGGGGATAGACATTTGTCCTTTCCATGGGAAGGTTTCTTTGCCTCCGGGCTGCAACCAGCCTAAAAAAATGCGTTTATCATTTGGCGCATTGTTCCAGGGAATGGCCGCATAAAACGAATCGCCATCGTCTACCAGCAAAGTTAACTGGCCATCATTGTCATTTTTAAAAGTTTTGCCATCAAAATCACCCACAAAGTACTGCATGGTTGGCCCTTTTGGCCCAAATAGCGAAATCATTAATACCCATTTCGTATTATCCTTATTTCCATCTACTGCGAGTGGAATCATAAAAGGGCATTCCCAACCACTGCCCTGATTGCCTTGCTTTCCAAAATCGCTGAGCATGCTCCAGTCTTTCAGGTTTTTTGATCCGTAAAACCGTGCCTGGTGTTCATCAACCATAGCAACCGTCATAATCCATTGTTTAGAAGCCTCATGCCACCACACATTCGGGTCTCGAAAATCTTTTTTATTTAAATCGATGATGGGATTTTTCGCGTAGTTGGTAAAAGTTAACCCTCCATCATTACTATAAGCCATATACTGCGATTCGTTACGTTGCTTAGGCAAATCGGCCGTATAAAAAGCCAGAATTGGCGCTTTGCCCTTTCCCAATCCGCTTACATTCTGCTTATCTAAAACAGCCGATCCCGAAAAAATCATGGTAGTAGTATCTTTGGTAATCTTCTCGGGGATGGCAACAGACAGGTTTTCCCAGCGTACCAGATCTTTACTTTTGGCATGCCCCCAGCTCATGTGCCCCCATTTATTTTCGAATGGATTATACTGATAATACAGATGGTATTCACCATTCAGGTAAATCAATCCGTTTGGATCGTTAAGCCAGTTTGCAGGTGCAGTGAAGTGATAATTTGGCCGCCATTGCGGGTAGCCTGCTGTGCGAAGGTGTTCATCGCGCAAGCGATAACAAGTAATAGGATATATTTGGTTCTGCTCATAATTGGTTTTTGAGCCTTCAAAATACAAATAAGAATCCAATTACTAAAACGTTTAACTAAGCCAAGATATTTTGAGCAATGACTTTTTCCGTTTTTTGAATAGTTTCGTATTGCTCATAAGTTTGGGCTAGTCTCTTTTTAATTTTAGAAATCAAAAATCGTGGAGATAGGACTTTAACACATTCTCCAAAGCCCAGAATCTCCCGTTCCAATTCGTAGTTCAATACCACATCGATTCTAAAAATTGTTGTTTTATCGTTTTTTGACAATATCATCTGTGATGAATGCAGTGGTTTGGTCACAACATATGGCGCATGATAGTTGGCAAATTCTAAGATTACCTTCTGTGCCCGGTCTTTCTCGTTTTTGCTCACGCCAATCAAATCTTCATAGTAGCGATCAAAATCTACCCCTTCATAAGCCAAAAATTCTTCGTTTGGCAGTTCCTGAAATTCGACAATACGATCTAAAGCCAGATTTAAGATCCCAGGACGTTTCTTTGCTTTGCAAATCAAAAACCAGCGGTTTCTGTATTCCTTTAACAGGTATGGATAATAAATTCCCTGTTGCGCCTGCTGTGCCTTAAACGATTTATATTCAATCAGCAACGAACGCTTATTTAACACGGCCTGGTAAAGTGAAGGGATGCACTCCAGTCCTTTTACCAACTTATTGCTTTCTAACTGGATGTTATTGCCACTTTGCTTGGTCGATTTGTAAAGGTTGTTCTCCAGACGGGCAATCATATCGCTCATTTCGTCGAAATAATTAAAAGCGTTAAACTGTTTCAATACACCAACAATTTCTTTCATTTTATCTACATCGGCATGGTTAATCTGCGCTTTTGTTATGCTAAAACCTGGATCTTCATAAGCATAAAACCGCTTATCTTTTACCACAATCGGTGCATTATAGCCGAGTTTATCACTCCTCATCAATTGGATGTCGGCTTGTATGGTACGTTTACTTACGCCACTGGTTATGCCTTCCAACTCGTAAAGGGTTTCGGCAACCTTTTCAATAATATCGTCGAGTGTCCATTTACGGAAACGGTTTTTCAAACAATCGTCGATGGTTTTATAACGGATGAGGGCTAATTTATTAATGGCCATTTTAGAGCAGTTTTAGGTTTCTGTTAAAAATCTAGTGATTTCGTTAATCTAAATATACGAAAGCGCTTCACATCTACGCAATACAATTGCGCAGATCACGATAAAAAGAAACATTTTTCAGGAAGAATAAAATTCATTCAATTAATTATCAGATACATAAAAAAATAATCATAAAATATTTTCAACTACGCAATTCCTCCGCGCAGTGGTGCTGGCATCTTTGTAATGTCGCCAGTCGATAATGAAGTTCTTTGAAAAACATCAACAATAAATTGCTGATTTACTACAAAAAATAAACTGTTTCAATAATACGCGCTCTCAGCCATGTTGCTCATTTTTGAACAGCATCTTACAAACACGAAGCCCCCTGTTCCGAATATGCGGAACAGGGTTAACAACAAAATAAACAGTTTAGGTAAATCAGTGCCATATAAAGAAATTCCGGTGAATAACCGGAATGGCAATACTACGTAAAACTGATCCCAGTTGTGGGTTTCGGTATAGCCCCAAAGTATTCGTGCAATTGCATGGAATATGCTGATCAGGATTATGATAGTTTGTCTAAACACGTTGTGTGGGTGGGTTCGATTCCCGCTTCCGGAGAGATCCGGAATAACTCAGGGGTAGAGTAACAACCAAATATGCAGGTTCGAATCCTGCTTCCAAGAGTATTGGAATAGCTAATTGGTAAGCGTTTAGGACTCAAAATCCAAAACAAAAAAGAAGAGTAACTTTTCAAAATGCTCAAAAAAACGCCTTGTAAAACCGCATTCTGCTTAAAGGTTCTTTTCTGTTCCTGATGGGCAAATTTGCTTTTGCTTAGAAAATAAAAAATGATGAACGCATTGATTTAAAAATCAGATTTACTTTAAGAACCTGTTAAGTCTACAGCTTTAACTAATCAAAGAGGAGATTTCATTTTAAAAACGGCAGCATCTGATTTATTTCCGCAAAAAACAGATGAATGCGCTTTTACATGGCTTTGTAACGAAACAATTAAATAATTATAAATCTTAACATCAAAAAACATGAAAAGAGTAACCATTAGCACCAATTATGTTGGATTGGTGTTTAAAAGAGGAAAATTAAAAGACGCATTAACTGAAGGAACTTACTGGTTAGGTTTCGGCGAAGAGATTACGCTATATGATATGGGAAAAGAATATTTTTTCACCCTTGCCGAATTAGAAGTATTGTTAACCAACACTTATTTTACCGATCTGGTGCACGTAGTAGATGTGGCCGATAACGAATTGGCACTGGTTTACCGTAACCAAAATTTTAAAAGTGTTTTAACAGCAGGTAATCATGCCATTTGGAAAGGTTTATCGAGCTATACTTTCGAAAAGGTAAATATTAGTAACATGGAAATCGAAGCCAATATTGATCGAAATTTACTGGAAAAAGCCCCACTGGTAAATTACATCAGAGCGTTTAAAGTGGAGTCGTATGAGCAAGCCTTATTGTTTATCGACGGTAAATTCGATAAAGTACTGGAGGCCGGAAATTACATGTACTGGAAAAACGCGACTACCATTAATGTAGTTAAAACCGATATGAGGCAATTGAACCTGGAAGTAGTGGGACAAGAAATCTTAACGAAAGATAAAGCCCAATTGCGAATTAACTTTAGCGTGCAATATAAAGTGGCCGATATCATTAAAGCCTTACTGGAGAACAAAGATTTCGATAAGCAATTGTACGTTACCATGCAATTGGCATTAAGAGAATCTATCGGCTTAATGACTTTTGATGAGTTGATGGAAAGCAAAGAGAAAATTGCCGCACAGGTAATGGATTTAACCCTTACCAAAGCAGCAGATTTAGGTATAAAACTAACAAACTGCGGTGTTAAGGATATTATTTTGCCAGGCGATGTGAAAGAGATTATGAACCAGGTTTTAATTGCCGAGAAAAGGGCACAAGCCAATATCATTACCCGGAGAGAGGAAACGGCCTCGACCAGAAGTTTGTTAAATACAGCCAAATTAATGGAAGAAAATGCCATGCTGTATAAGTTGAAAGAGATGGAGTATGTGGAGAAAATCGCAGAAAAAATCAACAACATCAGCTTATCTGGAAGTGGTCAAATTGTAGACCAATTAAAGCAAATCTTCGTAAAATAAATTAGATTTAGAAGCCCCGGCCAGGCGAATATTGCCTGCCGGGGATTAATTATATAAAATGGAAACAGAAATATTAAAGGCATTTAAGATATATAAAAGAATTGTATTTACTGCTGATACAGACTTAAGCTTTTGGAAGTCATTTTTAGAAAGAGCTATTGATGAGTATTGCATCAAAAACCCAAATAACATTGAATTGTTTACGTCTGTATTTTGTGCGTATAATTTCAATTTAGATAAAAATGAAGGATATTTGAAATCAAGTGATAACATTCGATTAATTGAAAAAAACAATTTAAAAAAATGTGGTGATGACTTTTTTTCTTCCATTTCCCTTTTGTTAATCTTAAAGAATTACGTTGCAATTGAGACATTCATTCTACAAGCTATTCATATAAAATATTTTTATTTACAAGGAAGCTTGCTTGGAAATAGAAAAGCAGCCAGTAGAATTAATAATGAAATAAAAGCTTATTTAAAAGAAATAAATATTAAGAGTGATAACAAAAATAATCGTCATATTATTGAGTTTTTAAAGTCAAAATCAACATCTATATCATCATTTTTATCTTCTAAAATTAGAGTGGACTTAGATACTTCGTGGGGAAATTTTTTTGAAATCATTTCAATACTACGTAATATAATTGCTCATCAAGACCAAGTTGTCACATCAGATACAATAAATGAAATAAAGTCTAAAGGCAAAATCTTATTTAAGAATCACTTCATAACCAAAAAAAAAGAAGTGGATAAAGCAAACTTCACATTAAATATTAAGAACACTTCAAATTTCCTAGCCTTTTTTAATGACTTTTCCTTAAACATAGTGAAGCTAATGTTTGAAGAAAAAGACTTAAAGTTTTTAGGAATGAATTAAAACACTAAAATGAAAAACAACATAGCAGGAAAAGACCTAATTGAAACAGGTTATACCGAAGGAAAAATACTGGGCCTGGCTTTGAATATCCTGAAAGCAAGCTTTGCAGATGCCGAAGAAAAAGAATTGCTGGCCATATTTAAAAAAGTAAAAGAATACCCGGAAAGTTTTTTGGATGATCCGGTTTTAAATACGCTGGCTACAGCCATGATTGAAGAAATCAATGCACCAAAAGATGAAACTATTGAATTGGTAAGCGATGCGAAACCCTATGCAGTATTTGGCCCCGATTACATTGAAGAAGGTGCGCGAAACCAAATGGATACTGCCATGAAACTGCCGGTAGCGGTAGCGGGCGCTTTAATGCCTGATGCGCACCAAGGTTATGGCCTGCCTATTGGTGGTGTATTGGCCACCAGAAACACCATTATTCCCTACGGAGTGGGCGTTGATATTGGCTGCCGAATGGCCCTTAGTATCTTTAATATCCCCGAGAAACATTATTTCGGTAAGGACGACATGTACAAACGCGAATTAATTGCCTTTACCAAATTTGGTGCAGGACAAAACTTCCGTGGGACAGAGAAAGCTGATCACGACGTTTTAGAAAATGAAGCTTTTAACAGCACACCTTTCTTAAAAAACCTGCACGGAAAAGCCTGGGCGCAGTTGGGTACATCGGGTGGTGGTAACCACTTTGTAGAATGGGGAATTATAGATTTTGCAGAACGAGATGAAGTTTTAAATATCGATAAAGGCCGTTATGTAGCTTTGCTAACCCATTCCGGTTCGCGTGGATTGGGCGCAACCATTGCTGATCATTATACCAAACTGGCGAAAGGCATTTGTAAACTACCTAAAGAGGCAGCAAATCTGGCCTATTTAGACCTTAACACAGCTGAAGGGCAAGAATACTGGATTGCCATGAACTTAGCCGGCGATTATGCTTCGGCTTGCCATGAGGTGATCCATAAAAGGTTAACAAGGGCCATTGGTGCCAAGGTTTTAGCCAAAGTAGAAAATCACCATAATTTTGCCTGGAAAGAACTAATTAATGGCGAGGAAGTGATTGTTCACCGTAAAGGTGCCACACCGGCTGGTAAAGGCGTAATGGGAATTATCCCGGAAGTATGACAGCTCCAGGATTCTTGGTAAGGGGAAAAGGTGAGATGAGTTCGATCAATTCAGCTTCGCATGGTGCGGGTAGACAAATGAGTAGAACGAAAGCGATCCAATCGATCACCAAATCGGATATGAAAGCCATTTTGAAAGACCATAACGTTACTCTAATTGGTGCCGGTTTAGACGAAGCCCCAATGGCTTATAAAGATATCCACAAAGTAATGGCTGCACAAACCGAATTGGTTGATGTGGTGGCTAAATTCGAACCTAAAATGGTGAGAATGGCTGATGACGGAAGTAGGGAGGATTAGTTTTTTAGTCTTAAGTCTATAGCAAACCCAATAAAAAAGTCGTCATCTCGACCGGAACGCAGTGAAGCGGAGAGATTATCTCTAGGCAGATTTCTCGACTGCGTTGCACTCCAATCGAAATGACGCCCAAATAAACAAAAAGCCTCTTCAAAATTAATTGAAGAGGCTTTCCTATCTATTTATAATCTTATTTCAACTTACTTAAAGCTGTTTTAATCCTTGGCAACATATCTTTAATATCCTGTAAGGTACAAGCCCCTACTGATGCCCTGAACCACGGCATACTGTGCTCGTTTCCAAATGCCGAGAACGGTACCAGCGCAGCGCCGGCTTCTTTAATTAAGTAGAAGTTTACATCAGCACTATCTTTTAAAAGCTGACCATCTTCGGTTGTTTTACCAATGTAATCAATCTTAATCGTCAGGTAAATGGCACCCATCGGCTCAACTGCATCTACGTTAAAACCTTCAGCTTTTAATGCACTAAAACCATTATAAAGCGCATTTAAGCTGTCTTGTATCTGGCCTTTAAAGCTGGTTAAAAAAGCATCAACCTGTGGTTTATTGTTAAAGTAATCAGACATGGCTACCTGCTCTGCTTTTGGTGCCCAGGCGCCCATGTGCCCTACCAATGCTTTCATTCTGTTTACGATATCTTCGGGACCAAAACCCCAGCCCACACGTACACCAGTTGCTGCCAGGCATTTAGAACTACCATCTACAAAAACTGTAAACTCGCGCATTGCAGGGCGCAACGAAACCGGATTTACATGCTCTTTATCAAAAGTTAAAAGCGAGTAAATCTGATCGTACATTAAATAAAGTGGCTTTTCATCTGCTCCACGGCGTGCATTTTCTTCCAAAACTGCATCGCAAATTTCAGCCAAAGCATCGGCATCGAACATGGTACCTGTAGGGTTTAATGGCGAACACAAAGCCAATAAAGTTGCGCCTTTTAAATGCGGTTTTAATTGTGCTGCAGTAGGCATAAAATTATGGGCAGCATCGGTTTCTACCGCAATCGCATTTGCCGAAGTTAAATGACAGTAGTGGTTATTATTCCATGATGGTGCCGGAAATACTACTGTATCACCTGGGTCAATTAATGCCAGAAAAGTAGCATAAATTAAAGGGCGTGAACCTCCTGAAACCAGAATACTGTTGGTATTATAGTCTAAACCAAATCTGTCTTTTAGCAATTCAGAAACCGTTTCGCGCAATTGCAAAACACCATCGGCTGGTGGGTAATTGGTTTGATTGGTGTTGTAGGCCGCTACAATTCCTTCTTTTAATTCGGCCGGAATCGGGTAAATGTTCGAATCGAAGTCGCCAATGGTTAAATTAGCAATTGATGCGCCTTTGCGCTTCATTTCATTAACCTCGTTACCAATTTTTATAATTTCCGAGCCAATTAATGAATTGGCTATTACTGAAACTTTCATATGTTCTTTTTTATTCGCTTAGCTTTCTTTTATCCAGCTGTATCAATTATTTCAAGAAATAAAACCACTTAATTAAACGTTGACCTACTTCTTCTTGTTGTTAAGGGTGACAATGTTGGTAAACAGTCTACCTGTCTGATCCTTACCAAATTCTACTTTCCTAATCATTGTTTTACTTGCTAGGAAATTCTCTAGAGTTTTTAACGCACTGCCATTAACTTTAATTAGTTCTTGATTTTCAGCAGGAACTTCATAATATTTAAAGAAGGCCGTTGCATTCATTACCTCCGCATCTTCTTTCAATGAAATATCAACCCCTATTGATTTGTCAATCTTTGGCTTTAACATATCTGTAGAACTAATGCCGGATAAGCCTACTGCTTTAAAATCTTTTGGGTCTACAAGTTGTCCTACCAAAATATCACAGGCATTCCCATTAAATGAAGCTTTTGATATTGGATTAGGTTTTTCCTGGTGATTTGGCTTTTTTTGTGCATTAGCAATACTTACAGCGAACAGAAGTGCGAAGGTAGCTAGGTAAAATTTCATTTTTTTTAATTTATATTATTAAAATTTCAACAACTTGAGATTTAATAAAAGTTATTTAACCAAATCCCTTATCGCTTTATTCACTTTTTCGAAACCAAATTGTGCTAAAACAGCGTTCATTGAAGCAGAAATTTGCTCGTTACAAAGGTTACCTATACTGCCTTCATGTGTATGATGTATTTGGCTTGATGGTGCAAAAGTACCACTTTCAATCTGTTCGCCAACTATTTTGTAGGCCTCTCTAAATGGAACACCTTGCAATGCCAAATCGTTTACCACTTCTACACTGAACAGGTAATCGTATTTTTTATCTTTTAAAATATCATCCTTTATCGTAATGTTCTGGAACATAAACGTAGCGATCTCTAAACACTCATTTAATGAAGTAATTGCCGGGAAAAGGTTCTCTTTTAACAATTGTAAATCGCGGTGATAGCCTGATGGCAGATTGGTGATCATCATGGCAATTTCATTTGGCAGTGCCTGAATTTTATTGCAGCGCGAACGGATCAGTTCGAAAACATCAGGATTCTTTTTATGCGGCATAATGCTCGAACCTGTGGTAAGCTCAGGTGGAAAACTGATAAAGCCGAAATTCTGGTTGATAAACAGGCAAACATCCATAGCCATTTTTGCAAGAGTTGCGGCCACTGCACTCATGGCTTGCGCCAGGATTCTTTCGGTTTTACCACGGCCCATTTGTGCATAAACCACATTATAATTTAAGCTTTCAAAGCCAAGCAATTTAGTGGTTAAAGTTCTGTTTAACGGGAACGACGAGCCGTAACCTGCTGCAGAACCCAATGGATTTTTATTGGTGATTTTCCAGGCAGCCAACATCAGTTCCATATCATCAGCAAGACTTTCAGCGTAAGCCCCAAACCATAAACCAAACGATGAAGGCATAGCAATTTGCAAGTGCGTATAGCCCGGAAGTAATTTATCTTTGTGGGTATTGCTCAGTTCAATTAGCTGGTTAAATAAAGTTGCAGTTTGACCGACCATGTCTTCGATACAGGCGCGGAAAAACAGTTTTAAATCAACCAAAACCTGGTCGTTGCGCGAGCGGCCACTGTGGATTTTCTTACCCGCCTCGCCAATACGCTGCGTAAGCAACCACTCTACCTGCGAGTGTACATCTTCTACAGTATCTTCGATGGTAAAATTACCGGCTTCAATTTCGGCGTAAATATTTTTCAGTTCCTGCTGAACGGTTTTTAATTCATCAGCAGTAAGCAAATTAATAGTTTCCAACATTTCTGTGTGGGCCAAAGAACCCAAAACATCAAATTTTGCCATTTGCAGATCCAGTTCGCGGTCTTTACCAACGGTAAAGGTTTCTACAAATTTATTTACATCTATATTTTTTTGCCAGATTTTCATGTCTAATTATTTGATTTTCGTCTGCCCTATTTCCCAATTATCTGTTCTAAAAGGGGCTACTGGTAATCCTTCTTTATTTTTTAAATTTCCAATACCTGTATTACTGAATTGGTACCTTACCGCTTTAGGAGATTTAACCTGATTGCTACTTACTGTAATTATATTCTTTCCAATATTTGCCTTAGCAGGATAAAATATACCATCCTGGCCAGCGAGAAACAGCTCATCGATATTTTCACCCTGTAACTGAAGGCCTTTACTATCGCCAATATTAAAAGTTACCTGTGCCTTTGCCCCATTAAAGCTCACAGATTGATAAAGGGGACTGCCAGCACCTGGTATAATTTTTCCATAGGTTTTAGACAAAGCTAAATTGCCCAATCGGGTGCCTACATCTTTCTTATTTGTAGGGTGGATATTGGTTACATCGCCGGTAATGTCAGAAACTACAACCATACCGGCATTAGTATTCTGACCAAGAAATTTAGCCTGTTGCTCCTGCAATAGCGCAACCTCATTATCAATAGCCGATTTAAACGGTGCAATTTGTACAAAATAAAAGGGAAAATCTTTTTGCCATTTATTACGCCATGCGTCCAACATTTTACCTAATAGCTTGCTATAGGTTGAAGGGAAATCGCGGTTGCTTTCGCCCTGGTACCAAATAACACCAGCAATATTAAAATTGGTTAAGGGAGCTATCATGCTATTATAAGCCAGGCCTGCGCTTACCGGCCACCAGGCAACCTGAGCTCGCTTTTCTGCAACCGTCTTTAAAGACGTATCTGCATTTACCAATTGCTCGGGTGTCCAAACTTCAGCAGGCGTACCACCCCAATTGCTCCCGATTAAGCCAATAGGTACATTTAAATTCTGATTTAATTTTTTGCCGAAATAGTACCCTATCGCACTAAATGCCTTTAAAGTATTACTATCACATACTTTCCAACTGGCCTGCAAATCGTCCTGCGGAGATTTAGAAGTGCTTTTAGGCACCTGGAAAAGCCTGATTTTTAAGCCACTAAGCTGCCCGAACTCCTCTTTAATACTTTTAATGGTTTGATTGTAACTCCATTCCATATTTGATTGACCGCCACATACCCAAACTTCTCCAATCAGGATATCTTCCAATACCACTTTATTCTGCCCCTCAAAGGATATGGTATAAGGTCCACCGGCAGCGGGCGTTTGCACACTAGCTTGCCAATCGGCATTCCCTGTTGCGGTAACTTCAATTGTTTTATTGTCCCATGAAGTAGTAATTTTAATTTTCTCAGCAGGACTTGCCCAACCCCATAATTTTGTAGTCGATTTTTGTTGCAAAACCATATTACTGGCCAATACATTAGGAAGCCGGATATCCGCTTTCGCAACGAAAAAATTAAATAATAGGATGGAGAATAAAAATGTGATATTTTTTTTCATCTGCTTAGATTTGTTTCAGTAATAATGAAACTGACAGGCTATAATCATTTGATTTTTATAAATCCTGGTCGTTTCATTTTGTCATTTCAAACCAACAACTGCTATAAACCTAATACAGGTTTTAACATATTAACATACCCTTCAACACCTTCAGCTACTTCCCTAACATACAAAAATTCATCGGCCATGTGCGAACGGCCTGAAAAACCCGGACCAACTTTTACTGATGGAATATCCAGTAGAGCCTGGTCAGAAGTTGTTGGCGAGCCATAGGTTGTTCTTCCCAAAGCAACTCCAGCCTGTACAAGTGGGTGGTTTTTATCAATAGACGAAGGTTTTAAGCGGATAGAACGTGGGGTAACATCACAATCAACATTGGCACGGATAATCTCCAAAACCTCTTCGTTGGTATAGGAATCTGTTACGCGTACATCAACTGTAAAAGTACAATTGGCCGGCACAACATTATGCTGCGAACCTGCATTGATAATGGTCACCGTCATTTTTAACGGGCCGAAAACCTCTGATACTTTTGGGAAATGGTAGTTTCTGAACCACTCAATATCTTTTAATGCTTTGTAAATGGCATTCTCGCCTTCTTCACGTGCAGCATGCCCGGCTTTACCGTGCGATACACAATCTAAGACCAGTAAACCACGCTCGGCGATGGCTAAATTCATTTCTGTAGGTTCACCTACAATACCAAATTCAAGCTCCCCTAAATCTGGCAGCACCAGTTCTAAACCATTATTGCCCGAAATTTCTTCCTCGGCAGTAGCAGCCAAACAGATATTATATTTTAAATTTTCCTGATCGTAGTAATACAGAAACGTTCCAATTAGCGAAACCAGACATCCTCCCGCATCGTTACTGCCCAAACCAAATAATTTATCACCTTCAATTGCTGCATCGTACGGATCACGGGTATAACCAGAATTTGGCTTAACCGTATCGTGGTGCGAGTTTAAAAGAAAGGTTGGCTTAGCGGCATCGAAATGCTTGTTGTAGGCCCAAACGTTGTTCATTTTACGCTGGGTCTTAATCCCTCTCTCTTCCAGAAACTGAGCAATTAAATTCGCCGTTCTATCTTCTTCTTTGCTAAAAGACTGGATACGGATTAACTGCCGCAATAAGTCCAGACTTTCTTTTTGTATATTTTCTAATGACATAGTATCAAGTACTCTTTATCTGGTATCAAGTATTCAGTATCAGGATTAACCTGTTCGAGATACTGAATACTTGATACCTGTTTTATTTTAGCTTTAAAAGTATAGGCATTGCACGTCCTTCTTTAAACTTTAGTCTTTAAGCTTTTAGCTCTCTTTAGTGTACAAGTTCCCGGCTTTTAAGGCCGAAAGTTTAATACCTTTTATCAGCGAAGAACTATAACCATTGTGCTCCATTTCGTTTAACCCTGCAATGGTGCAACCTTTCGGCGAAGTTACCTTATCTATTTCTGATTCTGGGTGTGTTCCGTGTAATAAAAGTAAATCGGCCGCTCCTTTTGCAGTTTGTACGGCCATTTTCAAGGCTTCATCGGCATGGAAACCAATTTCTACCCCACCTTGCGAAGCTGCCCTGATTCCCCTTAAAAAGAAGGCAATACCACAGGCACAGAGTGCAGTAGCCGAAGTCATTAAATCTTCGTTTATTTTAACTACCGAGCCTACCGTTTCAAACATGCGGGTTACATCTTCTAAATTTTGTGGCGAAGCATTGTCGCTTGCAATACAGGTCATGGATTGGCCTATCGCAATAGCTGTGTTGGGCATAGCCCTGATAATTTGAACATCGCTATCCAGTTTCTCGCGAACCGCAGCACAGCTTACGCCCGAGATTACTGAAATCACCAAATGTTTAGCAGGATTTATGGCCGATTGGATTTCCTCTAAAACCACATTTAACTGCTGAGGCAGCACAGCTAAAATAATCACATCTGCATCAGCTGCTGCATCAGCGTTATTGGCAGTAACCTTGTAGCGCTCTTGTGCAAACTTATATAAATTGGCTGTGTTGCGCCTGGTTAAGGTAATGTTTTTGGTTGTGGTGTAGTTGGCTTTAACCAATCCTTTTGCTAAAGATAAACCGATATTTCCGCTACCGATTATGGCGATTTTTTTCATTTTGTGGTTCGTTTTATTGTTTCTAGTTCGTTTGATTTCACAGTTTATAAGATTGCACAGCTTTCTGTTTTATTCTGAAAAGCAATTTCATCATACTATTGATGTTCTGTCCTGCTATCCGCTTTACTCCGTTACACTCCGTGCCCGCTGCTATTAGTTTTATTAGGCAAAACCAGTACATTTCAGCCTTTTTCTGCAAAAGCCTATATAACAGATTAACCTTCCGCCCTCAACCTTTAAGCCTTCTACCTTACTTCAGCATTTTAGTGCCAAAAGTACCTGTTGCAAGTTCAGTCAGTTCATCTGCTTTACCAATATACACTGCCGAAACACCTTTTTTAATCGCCTCAAAAGCATTATGCAATTTCGGGATCATCCCACCTGCAACAGTCCCATCAGCCTTCAAACCTTCAAATTCATCTGCCCTAATTTCTCTCACCACAGAGCCATCATCATTTACATCTTTCAGCACGCCCTTTTTCTCGAAGCAATATACCAAACGTGTTTCATATAAGCCCGACATCGCCACCGCCACCGACGAGGCAATAGTATCGGCATTGGTATTTAACAATTGTGTTTCCCCATCATGGGTAATGGCACATAAAACAGGTACCAAACCTGCTTTCAGTAAATTATCTAAGGTTGTTGCAGATACTGAATTTTCATCCAAATCGCCAACAAACCCATAGTCGATTTCTTTTACAGGACGTTTTTTTGCCTGAATAATATTTCCGTCTGCACCAGTTAAGCCAATTGCATTACTGCCTTTGGCCTGCAACTGTGCTACCATATTTTTATTAATCAATCCGGCGTAAACCATGGTTACAATCCGCAAAGTTTCAATATCGGTAATCCGGCGGCCTTCAACCATTTTAGCTTCAACGCCTAAACTTTCGCCCAGTTCGGTTGCAATTTTGCCGCCCCCGTGCACCAGAATTTTATCACCGGGCAAAGCCGTAAAATCCAATAAAAACCGGTGCAGGTTTTCAGAATTATCAATTACGTTTCCGCCAATTTTTATGATAGTGAGTTGTTTCATAACTTATGCTTTCCTTGGTTCGTGCCTCCACGAACCACATTAATTGTTTTATTTCACCATATTAACAATTTCGGTTCGTGAAGACACGAGCCGGGGCTGAACGTTTTACAATTCTTCCAGCATCGCTTTAATTACAGCTTGCGCAGCCCATAAACGGTTTCCCGCTTCGTGGATCACCAATGAGTTTGGTCCATCCAAAATCTCTGATGATAATTCTAAATCGCGGCGAACCGGCAAGCAATGCATTACTTTTGCATCGTTGGTGATTTTTAACTTTTCGTTGTTCATCATCCAGCCGTCAGGATAGGTTAATACCTTACCATATTCTTTATAGCTGCTCCAGTTTTTTACATAAACATAGTCGGCACCGACAAGAGCTTCTTCTAAATTATATTCAATTTTAGCCCCTGGCGTAAAATCTTCTGCCAGCTCATAACCTTCAGGCTGCGCAATCGTAAAATCGATCATGCCCTCTTCCTGTGCCTTACACATCCATTCGGCAAAAGAATTTGGTACCGCCTGCGGTAAAGCTTTTACATGCGGCGCCCAGGCCAAAACTACCTTGGGTTTTGCTCCGTCAGGTTTCTTGGTCCATGTTTCATGAATGGTAATGATATCGGCAAAACTCTGCAGGGGGTGACGTGTTGCACTCTCCAGGCTCACTACTGGTACCGCACAGTATTTTACAAACTTGTTAAAAAAATCTTCACTGTAATCCTCCTCACGGTTGTTTAGTTTCGGGAAAGACCGCAAGCCCAAAATATCGCAATACTGGCCCATAACAGCCGCAGCTTCACGGATATGCTCTACTGTAGAACCATTCATCACTACCCCATCCTGGGTTTCCAAAGCCCAGCCTTCTTTATCCAGATTCATCACCATTACATTCATACCCAAATTTAAGGCTGCTTTCTGCGTGCTTAACCGGGTACGTAAGCTTGGGTTCATAAAAACCAAACCCAGGGTTTTGTTCTTACCTAAATCCTGATGTGCATAAGGATTAGCCTTCAATGCCAATGCATCAGTTACAAATTGTTTGATGTTTGGAACATCGTGTACGGAAGTGAACAATTTCATCTTTTTTATTAGGTTAAAGGTTGGAAGGTTGAGGGTTTGCTACACCTCAATCCTCCATCACTCAAAATTTACAATTGCGATTAATACCGCCTGATTTAATTTTTTAATTTACAATTCTTAGCCTTTTCATCCCAGGCCTTCCAGCCTTCTACCTTCCTGCCACCTACCTTATTTTACCAATTTACCAAACGCAGCCAAAAACTCATCAGCATGTGCTTTGGTTAAGTTTAACGCTGGCAGCAAACGGATTACATTTGGTTTTGCCTCGCCGGTAAAAATGAAGTGTTTAAATAAAAGCTCCTTTTTAACATGCGCCAGTTCTTCAGGCAATTCAATACCAATCATTAAACCACGACCACGAACTTCTTTTACCTGCTCAAATTTCTTCAGTTCGGCAATGAGGTAATTACCAACTTCTTCGGCATTTTTCATCAGGTTATCCTGCTCCATAATTTCGAGCACCGCCAATGCAGCTGCACAAGCCAGGTGATTACCGCCAAAAGTGGTACCTAGTTCGCCATGCCAAGGTTTAAATTTCGGAGCAATAGAAATTCCGGCTACCGGAAATCCGTTGCCCATACCTTTGGCCATGGTGTATACATCGGCTTCTACACCAGCCCAATCGTGCGAATAAAACAATCCTGTTCTACCGTAACCGCACTGCACTGAATCGGCAATGTAAACGGCATTGTACTCATCGCAAAGCGAGCGTATTTTTTGCAGGAAACTTTTCGAAGCTTCTTTAATTCCGCCAACACCCTGAATACCCTCAACAATTACAGCACAAATTTCATTGCCTTGCGTTTTAAAAGTTTCCTCCAAAGCCACCTCGTTATTGTGCGGCAAAAAGATTACGTTCTCGGTTTGATTAACCGGGGCTACAATTTTAGGATTATCGGTTACTGCCACTGCCAAAGAGGTACGGCCATGAAAAGCACCGCTAAAAGCAATTACCTTTTTTCTTCCATTGTAAAAAGAAGCCAGTTTAAGTGCATTTTCATTGGCTTCTGCGCCCGAGTTACATAAAAATAACTGAAAATCTTTTTTGCCCGATACTTCACCCAGCTTCTCAGCCAGTTGTACCTGCAAAGGAATTTTAACTGAATTAGAATAAAATCCCACTTTACTTAACTGATCGGTTAAACGACTTACGTAATGCGGGTTGGTATGGCCAATTGAAATTACAGCATGACCGCCGTATAAATCTAAATATTGTTGTCCGTTAGCATCCCAAACATTACTGCCGGATGCTTTGGTAATTTCTATATCGTTAAGTGGGTAAACGTCGAATAAGTTCATTTTATTAAGGTTTTTGTCATTCTGAGGAACGAAGAATCTGTTTCGTAAGTTGCAGATGCTTCGTGCCTCAGCATGACAGGTTATTAAAAGTTCGCGGCTTTCAACTTCAAGCCTGCAGTTTCCTCCAGTCCGAACATTAAGTTCATATTCTGAACCGCTTGTCCACTGGCACCTTTTAACAGGTTATCGATAATGCTGATTACAAATAGTTTATTGCCATGTTTTTCGATATGTACCAATGCTTTATTGGTATTTACAACCTGTTTTAAATCAATATTTTTCCGGCTTACATGCGTAAAAGGATGCGCGCTGTAATAATCTTCGTAAATGGTTTGCGCTTCTTCTAAAGTGAGGTCGCTTTCCATGTACATTGCGGCCAAAATACCACGTGTAAATGCACCCCTTTGTGGGACGAAGTTCAATGTCTGGGCAAGTGAAGGCTGCAACTGCAACAAACTTTCGCTGATCTCATTTAAGTGTTGATGCTCAAAAGCTTTATAAATAGAAAGATTATTATTTCTCCAGCTAAAATGAGAGGTTGTAGCTAAGCTCTGCCCTGCTCCTGTAGAACCTGTAGTAGCATTAATGTGCACTTCTTGGTTTATCAACCCTTTAGCAGCCAATGGCAATAAACCCAACTGGATACAAGTTGCAAAACAACCTGGATTAGCAATATTGTTTGCAGATTTAATTTTATCGCGGTTTAATTCAGGAAGGCCGTAAACAAATTGACGGTTTTCGAAAGTAGATTTTTCGTGTAACCTGAAGTCCTGCGATAAATCTATTACTTTGATGTTTTCGTTAATTGAATTTGCCGCTAAAAACTTCTTTGCATCGCCATGGCCAACGCAAAGAAAAAGCACATCAATATCCTGCGGAATATCATTTACGAAACGTAAATCGGTATCGCCTATTAAATCAGTATGTACATCAGAAATCAGATTTCCGGCATTACTTGTGCTATTTACGAAAGCAATTTCAACATTTGGGTGGTTAACCAAAATGCGTAGCATTTCGCCTCCTGTGTAACCTGCCCCGCCAATTATCCCTGCTTTAATTTTATTCATCGCTATGAGTTTAGTACTATTTTATAAAGAAAAAAATCTTCGTCGTTTGCCTGTTTAATAAAGCCTATACTTTCGTACAAATGCTGTGCATTGTAATTATCTACAGCCGTTTCCAGTTGTACAAATGTAGCACCGGTGGTTTTGGCAAACTCCATGGCGGTTTTAATCAGCTTTTCGCCAATACCTTGTTTACGGTAATTTGCATCAACGTACAAATCGTTTAAGATCCAGTTTTTACTTAATCTTACCGAGGAGTATTTTGGGTATAGCTGCGTAAAACCTATAGCTTGCTGGTTATCCGCATCGATGGCTATAAAAATTACCGATTCGTTGTGCTGCAAACGTTCATCGATAAAAGCCTTGGCCATCCCGATATCCGAAAACTGATTGTAGAATATACGATATTGATTAAACAGACCCGCTACCAGATGGGCTTCATTTATTCCTACTCGTTTAATTCCTATATTATTCACAATCAGTTCTGTCGTTTTGGGTTGATGGATAGGAAAAAAGAATAAATTCCAGGTCATCAGGCCCGTTGTTCATGATTTTATGTTTGTGGCCAGCTTTAATTTGCAAGCCTTTGTTGGCGTTAACGGTAAATGTTTCACCTTCAATTAAAAATGTTGCCTGCCCTTTCAATATGAAGAAAAATTGCGCTGCATAAGTATGAAAGTGCAATTTCTCAGCGGTTTTCGCAGGCATCAGCTCTTGTTTAACCGATGCCTCCGGGCTATTTACAAAATTCCAACCATCACAATTATCGCCCCATTTGTAGTGGTTCAGACATTGCTCTTTGGAAAGGATTTCTTTCATTTTTAAGTGTTCAGTATTTTAGTGCTGGATCAAGGCCTTGCGTTAGGTTTGGATAAGCATTAAAAAGATTGCTTCGTCCTGCCTCCTCGCAATGATGTTTAGTCTTATGCTTCCTCTCCGTTTACTTTGTGCCAGATCATTACCTGATTACCGAAAATTTTAGAGAAACCTTTAACATCTTCTCCGCTCCAGGCGTTGTTCATTTCACCGTAGCTACCAAATTTGTTGCTCATTAAATCATGGTTAGATTCAATACCGATAATCTGAAAACGATATGGCAATAGTTCAACGAACACTTTACCGCTCACAAATTTTTGTGTATCAGCCAAAAATGCTTCAATGTTCCGCATAATCGGATCGTGGAACTGACCTTCGTGCAACCAGTTACCATAGAAAGAAGATAATTGCTCTTTCCAGCTTAACTGCCATTTGGTTAAAGTATGTTTTTCTAAAGTGTGGTGTGCTTTGATGATAATTACAGGACCAGCGGCCTCGAAACCAACACGGCCTTTAATACCGATAATGGTATCGCCTACGTGGATATCGCGACCAATACCAAAAGGTTGTGCAATAGCCTGTAATTTCTGGATAGCCCTTACCGGCGCTAATTTTTCGCCATCAATAGCAACCAGTTCACCTTTTTCGAAAGTAAGCTCAATTTTGCGCGATTCGGTTTCTGAAACCTGCGTTGGCCATGCAGTTTCAGGTAAAGTTTCGTTAGAAGTTAAAGTTTCTTTACCACCTACCGAAGTACCCCATAAGCCTTTGTTAATTGAATATCTTGCTTTCTCAGCGCTATACTCAACACCATGGCCGGCTAAATATTCGATTTCGGCTTCACGCGATAATTTTAAATCCCTGATTGGGGTAATAATTTCAACACCTGGAATCAGGATATTAAAAATCATATCGAAACGAACCTGGTCGTTACCTGCACCAGTACTGCCATGTGCTACATAATCAGCACCGATTTTCTTTACATAATTAGCAATTGCTGTAGCCTGACTTACGCGTTCTGCACTAACAGAAAGTGGGTAAGTAGCATTTTTCAATACGTTACCGAAAATCAGGTATTTAATACAATCTTCATAATAACCTTCTGTTTCATCTACCACAGCATGCGATTTCACTCCTAAAGCATAGGCTCTTTTCTCAATTTCCTGTAATTCCTCATCAGAGAAACCACCAGTATTTACAATCACCGAGTGAACTTCTAATCCACGGTCTTTTGCCAGGTAAATACAGCAAAATGAGGTATCTAATCCTCCGCTAAATGCTAAAACAACTTTTTTCATGCTATTTAAATAAAAGGGTAAATAAAAATAAAAGGGCTTTTAAGCCAGTTTTTGGCTTAGGTTTAACAACCAAACGTTGTTTAATGCGCATAAAGCGCTCGTATAATTTGGGTTTCTTTTGCAGTTCTTCGGCAAATTGTTTGGCTACTTCGTGTTTTTTCTCAGCCGGATCGTAAAGCATGGCGGTGCACATGCAATTTTTACGTTCCTTCATTTTTAAAATTTCGAAGTTCACGCAACTCTGGCAGCCTTTCCAAAATTCTTCATCCTGGGTAAGTTCGCTGTAAGTAACAGGTTCGTAGCCTAAATCTGAATTGATTTTCATTACCGCTAAGCCTGTTGTTAAACCAAATATTTTTGCCTTTGGGTACAACTTTCGCGATAAGCCGAAAATTTCATTTTTAATGGCTTTTGCCAATCCGGCTTTGCGGTATTTAGGACTTACTACCAAACCACTGTTGGCCACAAATTGCCCGTGGCTCCAGGTTTCGATATAGCAAAATCCGGCCCATGAACCATCCTTGTGAAAAGCAATAACCGATTTGCCCTCTTGCATCTTGTTAGAGATGTATTCTGGCGAACGCTTTGCGATACCCGTACCACGCGCTTTCGCAGATTCGGCCATCTCGGTTACAATTTCTTCTGCAAATACACGATGTTCAGGAAGTGCAACCTGCACTATAAATTCGTTAATATCCATTCGTTTTCTAACGAAAAATTATAAGTATTCTTGTTAATTGGGTTTTTAGAGAGGATCAATTCCTCGTTACGTTTAGTTGAGTACTAAATACGTGGAGTAAAATTTTGCCGGCTTGTGGGGTAATAAAATACGGGTTGAAAACGATTAATAAATAAACTCTCACCAGCAACCAAATGGGCTGTGAAAACAGAAAGTTTATGTAAAAATTGTTTAATCATTTCTTGCGTATTAAAACGGCTTTAACTCTATTGAGGTGCAAAGGTTTAAATAAAAATCGAGTTACACAATATTATCATCATTTTTTTATGCCTTGAGCTTAATTTTTTAAACTAATCTGACTTAATTATGCCTAAACGCACACATTCATTTAAAATTAAAAAGCAATTGTTAGGCAGATCGAATTAAATCCAACCGGCCAATGTTAACATTGTTAAAAAAAGCCGGTAAACTTTAACATCTGCTTAACATGATTTAACAACCTCCAATAAGGTTTAAAAGCAATATTTGTGGGCTTGTAGCGAAAGTTGCCAGGCAACCGTTTTATGGATACCCTTTAATATTTAAATCAAATTTCAAAAAAAGATGAAGAATTTTACTCTGTTCAATCTCAAATTTATCCCTTTATTTATTTTCGTTGTTTTAACCGCATTAATTTCCTGCAAAAAAGATGAGACAGACACTACGATTTCCTATTTAAGGGTTGTAAATGCCTCCCCTTCTTCAGCTACTTATAATGCTTATTTCAATGGTACCATGGTTACTTCGGCGGCCTTACCTTTCGGTGGCTCGGCTGCTTACGGTTCTTATGCACCAGGTGCCTATACTTTAAAATTTACCACAGCCAGTAGCGCTGAAAGCCTGCTGAGCAAAACCGTAACCCTGGGCGTAAACACCTATTATTCTACTTACCTGATTAATAAGCCTGCGGCGTTAGATATTTACACCATTGCCGACGACTTGAGCATCACTGCTACCGACAAAGCTTATGTGCGTTTTATCAACTTATCGCCTGACGCACCCGCGTTAGATCTGGCTAAAACAGGTGCAACCACCACATTGGCTACCAACAAGGCTTATAAAACAGCAAGTGCTTTTACTACAGTTGATGCCGGAACTTATACGCTTGATACTAAAGAAACCTCCTCAGGAACGGTTAAGGCTACATCAGCCAGTACTACCTTTGTGGCGGGCTACCATTACGATGTTATTTGTGGAGGGCTAGTAACACCTGCAAATGATACGGAAAGACCGTTAAGCTTGCAAGTGATATTGATTAAGTAAGAAGATTAAAAATCCCAAAACAAAGGCGGCAATTTTCTTTTAGAAAATTGCCGCCTTTGTTGAAAATTGAAATGATTATTTTTTGATTACATCAGGAAATTTTACCTGGATTACATAAGTTCCTTCTAACTTCAATTGCCACGACCATCTTGGATTTACAGAAAAACCTGGCGATGCCGGAAAGCCATCTATTGACTTGATAAAGGTACTCGGTATTCTGTAATACATTAAGAAACCCCAATCGGTAGTTGGTGTAACGTATTTTGTTAAAGGAAACGGTGCTACCTCAAAATCGCAGATCATAGCGGTATCAGTTTGAATAACCGGGTTGAATTTAGCATAGTTTTCAAAAATTGGCCTATCTCCCCTTGCTATAATTTCTCCTGCTTTAGGATTAAAAACTTTACCATTTTTATCAACCATCTTTAAAATGGCCCTGGCACCACTGTTAGATATTTTGGTACAGGTAATGATTGGGTTTTTCATCGGCGTTACTGCACCCGTAACATCATTAAAGCCGTTAGCAACATCATCTGTGATAACGAATAAATCGTCAATGCTTGGATCTACCACGTTGATCGTAGCCAGTTTTGGAAAAAGCTTTGTGCCGGTAACGTTGGTCATCTCTACATCAAAAATATATCTGCCCAATGGCAAATTAGCCGAAGCTTTATTAAAGGTAAGCTGGCCGCTATTTTCATTAAAGTACATGGGTAACCGCTTAACTAACTCTCTCTTTTTATCCAGTTGTTCACGCGTAACATCTGTTTCCGGATCAAAATTCATTCCTGTTTTAAACACCAAAATTTCGTATTCTTTTGAAAATTCTGCCGGTGCCGGAGAGCCGTCCTCTTTTCTCAGGTTTAACATTTTAAAGGTGTAAGGAGGCGTAGATCCATCAGCATTAATTCTATCAGACTGGAAAAGGATTAATCCCCTTTTGGCAAAAATATCATTGTCTTTATAACGAATTCCATCACTTTGGAAACCTTTCTCAATTTTTGTACAGGCATATATGCTTAATAAGAATAGTAGGCCTAAAATATATTTAACTTTCATATTTGATAATATTTATGGTTTAATTCCCTAAAGGTTGTGCATTAAAGAACAAACGATGATTTCCAGTTAAAACATGAACAATTCCGGTTTTGGTTACGATGCCGGAAGTTTGAACATCCGCGGCTTTATCTTTTTGATTTTCGGGTATAGCATTCAAATCGGGTTCTTTATCATCACGTGTACCAATCACCTTAGTATAAGTAACATAATCTACGTAATTTATATACTGACCGTATTCATAAGAACGTCTAAATTTTATCATATACTGGACGTTTGGAATTACACCTAATACACTATTGTATAATTTACCCCAAGCGTAATCTGATCCCTGTTTATTTTTCCTGCAAACAGATAGGTTTTTAAAGAATCGCTTAGCTCCTTCGATGGAATATCCTTTATTCCGAAATTAAAATTTTCATTCCCGGTTTCAATAGCCTTTTGGTTCTTCTTTGCCTTTACATAATCGGCAACGCTATAATTGGTAGCAGCAAAGAAGGTAACATCTCCATTTACGATATCTTTTAAGCCCGCTTTATCAATTACTTTCACCAAAGAATCAAAATTTCGGTTAGATTTTAAGTAATCGTAGGTGGTCATATCCACATAGGCATTACTAGTACCTCCATCACGTTTATAATCGTCTTTCTTACATGCCGATAAGGCAGTTAAGATTATGCATATATATATTAAAATATTATTTTTCATGATTTTTAATCTTAGGATTAAATTTATTTATACTTTACCCAACCAATAGGTAGTTTGTTTCAGATAAGGATTGTTCCTAAACAAAGCAGGATCTAAAGGCCAATAAAAGCCTTCTTTTCTAAATCTTGCTTCAGGAAGCCAGTCTACAATAAAGCCATATCTTCTGGTCCGCAGCAAATCATAAAATAAATGTCCTTCCAAAAACATTTCCCTTCCACGCTCTATAATATATTCGTCCATTACATCACTTACCGATAAGCCATTGTCTACCAGAACAGGGGAAGGATCATTTCTTTTTCTAAAGTTATTGATAATTGTAGTTGCAGTAGCTGCATCGCCTTTGTAAAGTGCAATTTCTGCTTTTAGTAACTGCATATCCCCTAATCTGAATATGATAATGTTATTGCTTAAATAAGGGTTTAATTTTTGTCCCGGATTTCGGTAAGTTACATTGCTGTATTTAATACACATTGGTTTTTCGGGCAGTGTAAAATCAAAACCCTTTTTTAACCTGATGTCGGTATCCGTGTAAAAATGATCATTGATATACCTTGGCACGACATAAAACCTGGGGTTATTACCAAAACCATTAATGTAGCTTCCGTTTAAAAATTCTGCACCTACCGAACTTGCCGATCCCTCAAGCGTATTTTCGCTAATATTAATCTCAAAAATACCTTCCGAAGAGCGTCCTATAAATGTGTTTTTATAATTGGCTGTATCGGTTAAGGTATAACCACCGCGACTAATCAAGGTATTAATAGTTGTATCGGCACTGTTTACATCTACCATATTTGGCGCATCTGTGGAGACATCAGACATAGTTGCCCGCCACAAATATAAATGGGCTAACAGTGCATAAGCAGATCCTTTATTAGCCGTCACTTTCGCATCGCCAGTATTGCTATAGGTCCAACCCAACAAATTAATGGCCTTATGACAGTCATCCTCTACCAGTTTCATTACCTCTGCTCTTGGTTTTCTGGGTAATTGAGGTGCATTAAGCGGATCTTCATAAGATTCGGTAACAATTGGCACATCACCCCAAACGCGTACCATCATAAAATAACTTAAGGCCCTTAAAAAATAAGCCTGACCTAAAATGTTATTTCTAAATTCGGTAGCATCATCTTCTGTAGATAATTGCGCATCTGTCATACCTGCTGCTTTCTGTAATATGAGATTAGACATGGCTATACTTTTATAATAAAGTGTGTAATTAGCCAATGTGTTTAAGTTGTATTGAAAGGTGAAATCGCCGTTTTGTATCCCCTCCAGCCCATCGCCG
This sequence comes from Pedobacter sp. HDW13, assembly GCF_011303555.1. NCBI lineage: Bacteria > Pseudomonadati > Bacteroidota > Sphingobacteriia > Sphingobacteriales > Sphingobacteriaceae > Pedobacter > Pedobacter sp. HDW13. Next base: position 1,746,988 of record NZ_CP049868.1, read on the forward strand.
GTATACTGCATGGTAAAGTAGTTTTTAGCAATGGCATCGCCATACATGTAGTAGCGGTTATTTTTGTTGGTAATGGCATTGCGGAACAAGGCATAATTACCAGCCATAGCACCTCTTGCATCTTTAGCCGTTTTCCAGAAAGTTTGCTCGTATGGCGCATCTTTAGGCTCTTCGTAAAGTAGCTTTTTACAAGCACTGGTACTTAAAATAATGATTACAGTACTTAATATACTGAGTTTTGTTATTATATTTTTCATCTTAGTAGTATTAAAATTGAACCTGAAGACCTAAAGTATATTTTTTCGGGATTGGATATCCCGTTCCGATATACTCACCATATCCGTTTACAGCCTCTGCATCTGGCAATTTTTTTGATTGCTGGAACATGTGCACATTATCGATCATAGCAAACACTTTAAACTGACTAAGCCCCCACTTACTAAGGGTTTTGGCACCTAAATCGTACCCCAGCGTAATATTTTTTATCCTTAAATACCCTCCCTTTTCTAAGAAAAACGTTTGTGCACCTGTATAATAATAACGGTAAGTACCCAAATCGTATTTAGCATACTCTGCGTTATCACCCGGATTTCTCCAAATATTTAATTTATCCAAATCAGGCGTAGAGAAGCTGGCAAATTGGTAGATTGCATTCCCATCCTGAGAATTTGCAAAACGGTCTGAATCGAACAAGTTTAGCACATCTCTTTTAAAGGTAAATGTTGCAAAAACACTCAATGAGAAATTTTTGTAGCTAAAATTATTGGTCCAACCACCTGTAAAACGAGGATTCGGATCGCCAATTGGCTGTTTGTCCGGATTAATACCATCATTAAAAATATCTACAAAATAATCGCCATCTAAATCGGCCAGGTAAAAATCTCCTTCGTTAAAAGTGCCGTTACTGTTCCGGTAACGTTCGCCGGTAAATGGATTTTGTGGAATATCTCCGGTTCTTGAAAATACACCCTTGGTTCGGTAAAGGTAAAATGCATTAAGTGGGCTACCCACTGATAGAATATGGGTTTTATCAAACCGATCACCTCTCAAAATGATATCGCGGCCACCATTAGGCAAGCTCATAATCTGGTTCTTATTATAAGAAATATTAAATGAAGTATACCACTTAAATGGCTTGCTGATCAGGGTACCGTTAAAAGTAAGCTCCAAACCTGAGTTACGTACTGAAAAAGCATTGGTAAAAGCCACATCGTAACCCGAGGTAACCGGCAAATCAACGTTAAATAACTTATCCTTTACTTCTTTATTATAAACATCAAAGGTAATGGCATACTTCCCATTTTGAATTTCTAAATCCGTACCAATATTCCACTGTGTAGATTTTTCCCAGCTCAAATTCTTTTGGGCTACACCATTATTAAAATTAGGTGTGATAGCCGTAACACCATTGTAAGAGGATGCGCCGCCATTACCATCAAAAATACCATTATTAACCAGATATTTATTGTATTGGACGTAGGCATTATTTAGATTTTCGTTACCTGTAACACCATAACTACCCCTGATTTTAATGAGGCTAAATGGATTATTGGTCATGTTTTTCATGAAATTTTCTTCAGACAAGATCCAACCAACAGATACTGACGGGAAAAAACCATATTTGTTGTTTTCACCAAAGCCCGATGAGCCATCAGTCCTTATCGAGCCAGATAATAAGTATTTATCGGCATAATCATAGCTAAAACGGCTGTAATATGCAATTAATCCATGGCCACGGTATTGTGATGAGGCAAAAATGTTAGCCTGCTGAAAACCAGTCACAACTGTTATATTATCAGAAGGACCACCAAAGCCAGCAGCTTGTGTATTTTCGTACTGATTATATTCTATATCTTGCCCTGCTAAAACATTAAATGTATGTTTACCCAGTGAACCGCTATAATTTAAATAATTAGAAGCTCTTAATCCTATTCCGCTTGAAGAAAAACTGCTGGCGCTATTTCCCAATCCATTGTTTAACAAGCTACTAAAACTACCATCTCTTCGTTGATTATCTGATGTATATGATGATTGGGAGTTTAGCGTAAAATGTTTATTAAACTCATAACTTAAATTAAGGTTGATACCAAACTGGTTACTGATATTACGGTCTATGTTTTCGCTATTTGGGCTTACATAATATTCGAGTTTTTCTGGCGAAAGATTGATCAGTGACGAAGGTAAATTGCCCGCACCAAGCCTGGTGGGATTTGATGAGTTGTTGGGATCTTCGCCACCCCTGCCTCTATCAGTTCTTGAATAATAAAATTGAGGATTGATCGTCAATTTTTTATTAAGTGCTTTTGTTGATAAGTTGATTCTGGTACTATAGCGTTTAACGCCTGTACCTTTTACGATCCCCTGCTCATTGTAATAGCCACCGCTAAAGCGGTAAGTCATTCCATTATCCGAACCACCGGTTAAACTGATGTTGTTATCGTTTATTTTAGCCAAACGATAGAACAGATCCTGCCAGTCGGTATTTCCATTAAATACCGGATTCAAGCTATCAGTAAGCAAATAAGGCAGTTGTCTTCTCTGGTCGTAAGTGAGTTGCCTTTGCAAAACCTCCATTTTTTGTCTGCGTTCAGTAGCGCCAATGGTAGCTTCACGCAAATCAGGCCGCTGCGAAAAACCTACATAGCTACTTATATTAATTTTAGTGTCGCCACTTACTCCTTTTTTTGTTGTAATTAATATTACGCCATTGGCCGCTCTCGAACCATAAATGGCCGCAGCAGATGCATCTTTTAATACATCAATTGATTCGATATCGTTCGGATTTATACCCGCCAAATAGTTGGTGCCGGTACCTGTTCCTGGTGGAACAAAATCCTCAGAAGCCTGAGGTACCCCATCTACCACATATAGTGGCGATCTTACCGTATTAACCTGGTCGTAACTGGTGCTACCTGTAGAGTTACCACGAACCGACACGGTTGGCGCTACACCAGGCTGACCACTAAAGTTCTGAACATTTATACCGGCAAGTCTACCCTGTAGCAGCTGGTCGAAACTTGGCGAAGGCAAATTGGCAAGTTCTTTTCCTGAAATACTGGAAATAGCGGCTGTTGATTTTTTTCTGGTTATTTTCTGATAACCAATGAGTACTACCTCATCTAGCATCTTATTGTCATCCTGCAGAGAAAAGTTTATGGTACCGCTTGCAGTAATTGTTTTTTCCGCGGTAACGAAGCCAACTATCCTGGCAACCAGCACAGCTTTATCGCTCTGTACAGCCAATGTGAATTTCCCTTCAGCATTAGTCGAAGTCCCGTTTTTTGTCCCCTTCTCCAAAATAGATACCCCTGGTATTGGTTTATCATTCTGATCTAAAACCGTTCCTTTTATTGTTTTTTGGGCAAAAGCCAGCCAGGGAATTAATAAATAAAAAAATGTGGCCGCTAAAAATTTAACATAGCAATGTCTTGTAGAAGTTTTTTCCATTGATGATTAGTTAGTTAGGTTTGATTACAAGTAAAAGTATCGGTAATTTTAATTAGGGTTCAACTATTTTTTAACTAAGAAAAACCATATTTTAACCCAAACAATTCCAATCACACGATATTTAATTCCGAAAAAAGCAGCAATCACAACGTAAAAAGCAGATTACATCAAGCTACATGGCACTTTTTTGATTCAATAACCATTATTCATACGCAATTCTGGAGTAAATGTTAACTTCAAAAAATAACTATTGAATAAATCATAAACTAAAACGTTAAACTATCTTCTTTTTCCTAAATATTCTACCTGAATTTGGCAAGTATGCATAATGCGCCGCCCCGCTATTTAGAATAATTCAAAATAATTTGGATAATCCAAATTTCTGCCGTTATTTTGCGTCTCTTTAGAATTAATCCAAATAAATTTTAAAGAACAAAAAACCAGCATGCGCTTCCATTTTAATTCGCATGAAACATATTCTTAAAATAATAAAATGAATAAAATCAGACTATTTGTATTAACCGCAGTGATGCTCTTAATCAATACCCTTGCTTTTGCACAGCAATCAGGAACTTTAAAAGGTACCATTACCACTTCAGATGGTAAGCCTGCGGCTTACATTTCAGTAGGTTTAAAAGGCAAGGGCTTAGGGAACGTTACCAATGATAAAGGCTTATATGAAATTTTACGTGTTAAACCGGGTACTTACATTTTAAGGGTATCGGCGGTTGGTATGCAAAATTTAGAAAAAACCATTACCATCCAGGCAGGCGAAAACAAAATAGTAGACGTGGTAATCAGCCAAAATTCAAATCAGTTGAGCGAGGTAAACATTAACCAGGGTGTAAATAAATATATCGCTAAAAAGAGCGAATACATTTCTAAAATGTCACTTAACAATTTAGAAAACCCACAGGTTTATACTACCATTACCAAAGAAACTATGGCCGACCAGCTTGTGTTTTCAGTTGATGATGCGACCCGTAATGCTACAGGTGTTCAAAAAATGTGGGAATCTACAGGTCGTGGTGGCGATGGTGGTGCTTATTATGCATCGAGAGGCTTTATTGTACAGGCCAAGTTAAGAAATGGTATTGCGGGCAACGTTACCGGCCGCAACGACGTTGCCAACTTAGAAAGTGTAGAATTTATTAAAGGTCCATCGGCTACTTTATTTGGCAGTACATTAACTTCGTACGGTGGTTTAATTAACCGCATCACCAAAAAACCTTTTGAAGGAACGGGAGGCTCAGTAAGTTATTCAACCGGCACTTACGATTTTAACCGGGTTAGTACCGATTTTAATTTCCCTGTTGATAAAGCCAACCATATTTATGCCCGTATCAATACTTCTTATAATTACAAGGGTTCTTTTCAGGAAAATGTTTTTGACAAAGGCTTCTTTATCGCGCCAAGCTTGTCGTATAAAGTAAACGACAAATTAGACTTCGTTTTTGATGCTGAAATTGCCAATGGTAAAAACACTTTAAAACCATTTGTTTTCTTCTATTTCCCGGTTGCACAACTGGGTTTTGACAGGGCCGATCAATCTGGTATTCCTTACGATAAATCGTTCACCGGCGATGCCATGAAACAAAAATACAACAGTTCGAATTTCTTTGGTCAGGCCAACTATAAGTTTAACGACAATTGGTCTTCACACACTAGTTTTTCGAGCAATTATAGCTTTTCAAATGGTCGTGGCACTTATCTTTTTCTTGTTCCAAACAGTTTCTTCAATCCTGCAGCAGCTCCCGGTGCCGATAATTTATCGAGAGCAGATCAATCAACCGACAACAGTAAAATCTTCACTTATGAAGTACAACAAAACTTTAACGGTACATTTAACTTAGGTTCAGTTAAAAACCGCGTTGTACTTGGCCTAGATTATTTACGCCAAAATTCCGATCAGTTGTTTTACTCGATAGACACCTTCGATATTACCAACAAAAACGGAACAGGTGCCAATTACAACAATTTTACTGAGGCTAATTTAGCGGCGTTTTACGCGGCAAACCCTTATTCTAAATATCCGGTTAACTTCAAATCCAACACCTATAGTGCTTACGCATCAGATGTAATTAACTTAACCGACAGGTTAATTGCCCTTGCAGCTTTAAGGGTTGATCGTTTTGACAACAAAGGCAATTCTGACCGTGCAGGTTCGGCACCGAAAGGCGCTTACAAGCAAACTGTTTTCTCGCCAAAATTCGGTTTGGTATTTCAACCGGTTAAAGATCAGTTATCATTATTTGCCAACTACCAAAATGGTTTTAATAACATCAATGGTATAGATTACAAAGGGGATGCCTTTAAAGCAGAACAAGCTAACCAGATTGAAGGTGGTATTAAAGCCAATGCTTTTAACGGCAAAATAACCGGATCGGTATCTTACTACTACATCAAAGTGAAAGATATTGTCAGGGGTTATAATTTAGATCCAACAAATCCAAATGCCCAGATTCAGGATGGTAACAAAATCAGCAAAGGTATAGAAGCCGAAGTTATTGCAAACCCGGTAAACGGCTTAAATATTATCGCAGGCTTTGCCTATAACGATAACCATTTAGAAAATGCATCGCCTGATGTTGAAGGCAGAAGAGATGCTTACTCAGCCGCACCTTACTCGGCAAATTTATGGGTAAGCTATAAATTCTTGTCGGGTTCGTTAAGAGGCCTTGGCCTGGGTGCAGGTGGTAACTACGCCAGTGATAACAAAATTGTAAATAGTGTAAGTCAAGGGGTATTTATTTTACCGGCTTATAAGGTTTACAACGCCTCGGTATTCTACGATCACAGCAGATTTAGAATCGGTGTCAAAGTCGACAACTTTACTAATCAAAAGTACTGGACAGGCTACAGCACCATGAACCCACAAGATCTCAGAACTTTTACGGGTAGTGTAACCTATAAATTTTAATCCATCATACCATGCGATACTGGATCAGATCAGTACCGCATGGTTTAAAAACCGAAAACATGAAAACTAAAATCTCAATATTATTATTTTTTCTGGCCTTCAGTATCTCTGGCGCTTTTGCACATGCTTTATGGATAGAAACATCGGCTACAGGCAAAAAAGGCCAGGCACAGGAAGTGAAAATTTTCTTTGGCGAATACGAAAGCGGTGAGCCCGATTCGGCAGCCAAATGGTTCAGTAACCTTAAAGATTTTAAACTGGTTCTAACAGCTCCAAATGGTAGCACTAAAGTTTTAACCGCTTCGCCTGATGTACTTTTTTACAAAGCCAGCTTTACACCCGATCAGGATGGCACTTACAAACTTTCTGTTGTGCATGAAGTTGCTGCTGTTTACGAAAAAGCAAAAATCGAATATTATGCTTTTGCCGATGTTGCAGTAAGTACCCTGAAAATAAATACCACCTTTCCGGCTGACGCTGCCTTAACCATCAGACCAGATAAACATGCATTGAAAGCAGGAGAAACGGCCATACACCAGGTGATTTACAACAAAGCACCTTTTGCAAACAAGAAATTAACAGTGGTGGGTCCGGATAAAAAATCACAGCCTACCGAAACTGATGCGGAAGGTAAGTTTACTTTTAAACCTGCCGCCAAAGGAAATTATTTCCTGGAGGCGTTTACCGAAGATAAAACCCCGGGGAAACTAAACGGAAAAGATTACGATAAAATCTGGCACCTGGTTACCTACACCACTCAGGCAAACTAAGGCATTTTATCAAAAAACAATTTAACCAATTGACTTTAATCTGTCAATTGGTTCTTTCATTAAACAAAGCTTAATGGCGCTAACAAAACCAATACAGAAAAAAACAAATAAATCGCGACTGAGACGGATTAGCGATTGGTTACACCTGTGGTTGGGTATTGCCTCTGGCCTGGTGGTTTTCCACCTGGGTATTACTGGTTGTATTTTCGCTTTCCAAAAAGAGATTACCGAATTCATTCACCGAAAAGAGGTGTTTGTTGAGGTACCTGCTAACAGAAAAACCATTGCCTTAAGTACATTAACAGCAACTGCCGAAAAAGAACTGGGCGGCAAGAAAAAAATCACTTTCTTATCCACTTATGCCGAGCCCGACAGGGCCTGGGAGTTTGGCACTTATAAAGCTGGTAATCCAGACGCTTTCTGGTATTTCGATTCGATAGATTATTACGATCTGGCCCTCATTAACCCATATACCGGAAAGGTTACTTTGGTTGCCGATCACAAATATGAGTTCTTTGGCATCATCAAAATGCTTCACTGGAGCTTCCTTATTAATCACCCCATCGGGCAGCAAATTATTGGCTGGTCTACCATCATTTTTGTTTTTCTCTTGATCTCAGGCATGATTATGTGGTGGCCTAAAAACCTCAAAAAATCAAATTTCGACAAGAGTTTTAAGATTAAGTGGAAGGCTAAATTTAAGCGGATTAATTACGATGTGCACAATGTACTGGGCTTTTATGTGATGATTATTTGCCTGATGCTGGCCTTAACTGGCCTGGTATGGGCTTTTCAATGGTTTCAATCAACCGTATATGTAGTAGCTGCAAGAAGCACCACTCCGCCTAAACAACCCGAGGCCAAATCAGATTCGACCAAAACAATTTCAGCTATCCCTTTTGATGTAGCTTTTGAAACGGCTAAAAATACTTTCAAAGGTGCCGATCGCATTGGCATGTCGCCGGCAGAAGGCGGAACAACGCCAATATATGCCACGGGATACAGGGGAACAGAAACGTACTGGAATTTTGATGTGTTGTTGTTCGATCAGTACACGGGTAAATTGCTTGCCCGTAAAAATCAGACTGAAAAAAATGCAGGCGAAGCATTGATTGGAATGAACTACGATATCCATGTGGGTGCCATTTTAGGTCTGCCCGGAAAAATTATGGCATTTTTTGCAAGTCTTATTGCAGCCAGCCTGCCTATAACCGGATTTATTATCTGGTGGGGCAAAAAGAAAAAGAAGAAAAATCCCGCAGTTGCGGAAAACAAGCACACCTCTAATTTATTATAAAATGAAAATCTTAAACCTAATTTTGGTGTTAAGCAGTATGATTACCCTTAACACCAATGCGCAAACAAAAGTTGATTCGCCGGAAGAAAAACTCGAAAAAGATAGAAAAGCAATCAAATCTTTAGCTGGTTTTTACGAAGTGAATTTCAATTACGGCGAAGTAACTGCTCCGGATCCAAATTACAAATTCAGCAAACCTTACGAAAGCCACGGAAGTGAGTGGGCAGAAATCATTGTAGATGAGCCTAAAAGAATTGTAATTCAGCACATGCTTGCTATTAACGATACTACGGTAATTAAACACTGGCGCCAGGACTGGACTTATGAAGACCCGAATGTTTTGCTTTACACGCAAGATAATGCCTGGAAAAAAGGTAGTTTCACCGCAGCTGATGTAAGAGGAAAATGGACGCAAAAAGTGTATCAGGTAGATGATAGCCCACGTTATCAGGGTTTCGGAACCTGGAGCCATGTTGGTGGCCACGATTCATGGTCGAGCGAAACCGATTCGCCCCTACCCAGAAGAGAATCGACCGTACGTAAAGACTATAACGTATTAACCCGAGGAAGCAGAATTACCATTACCAAAGATGGATGGATATTTGAACAAGACAATAAAAAAGTTGTGCGCACGCCGCAAGGCGATAAATTACTGGCTGTTGAAAAAGGTTATGAAGAATTTACCAAAATAGATCCTAAAACATTTGCTTATGCACAAAAATGGTGGGCAAGCCAGCAAACTTATTGGGCCGATGTACGCGGTGTTTGGGCCGATATTATCGGATCAGGCGATACCTTTAAAGTAAAAACCATGGCCAATGGCAAATTACTTTATGAAACACTTTTCAATTTAGGAGATCAGTCCGTTAAAGAAAAATGGACCGCTGCCCAAAATAAAGAAAAAGTAAAAACAGCCTTACAGCCATATCTGGCTAAGTAAAACGGATTGTTTTTTATCGCTAATGGTTGATGGTGAATCGCGATGCGGTTAACCATCAACCATTTTTTTGTTAGCGATTTCAATGTTAGTCGGGATTTGCAATCCCGATTTGATGAATTATGGATTTGTGATCCACCAGATGAATTATTGGAAGGCCGGGATTACAAATCCCGACCAGCGATCAACAATTAGTTTATTTTACTAAATTCCGGCATGAAAAAATTTGGCTTTCTTATCTTCTTATGCTTTGCTCTTAAAGGCTTCTCACAAGATTCTACTTATACCCGCAATGTAATTAATACGCTTACCGCTAAGCAATTTTGGGGCAGGGGTTATACTAAAAATGGGATGAAAAAAGCGGCCACTTACCTTGCTGAAAGCTACAAGAAAATTGGCCTGTTACCTATGGGAACCAATTATCAGCAATTTTTTAGTTTCCCTGTAAATACTTTTCCTGGTAAAATGCTGGTCGAAATTAACGGTAAGAAACTAATTCCGGGCAAAGATTTTATTGTGAACAACGAAAGTAAAGGCCTTAAGCAACGGGCTGTATTGAAAAAGATAGATAGTGTTAAATATGAAGCTAGTCCGGCACTGCAACTCGTGCTGAAAGATAAACTCACCTGGTCTGTAGCAACCGAAGTAGCCGCTACCACTACCATTCAGCTTAACAAAAAAAGCATTAGCACGCTACCCAAAGAAATTGATGTTGACATTGAAAACCAGTTTATCGAAAGCTTTACTGCAACCAATGTATGCGGTCTGGTAAAAGGAACCCAATATCCCGATTCGCTTTTAATCATTACTGCCCATTACGATCATTTAGGAGGTATGGGTGCAGACACCTATTTCCCCGGTGCTAATGATAATGCAGCCGGTGTGGCAACACTATTAAGTTTAGCTAAGTATTACGCTGCAAATCCACAGCCTTATAGCATTGGCTTTATCTGTTTCGCTGCCGAAGAAGCCGGATTGCTGGGGTCGCGGTATTTTGTAGAAAACCCGCTGGTAGCTTTATCCAAAATCAAATTTCTGATCAATTTAGACCTGGTAGGAACCGGAGTAAGCGGAATGACCGTAGTAAATGCCAGCGTTTACCCAAAAGCATTCGCCGACCTGAATAAAATCAATAACGAACACCATTACATTAGCAAAATTAACCCTCGCGGCAAAGCAGCCAACAGCGATCATTATTTCTTTACCGAAAGTGGGGTACCTGCATTCTTTATCTACACCCAGGGTGGGCCTGCGGCCTATCACGATGTGTTTGATGTAGCCGAAAACCTGCCTCTTACCGAATACAATGATCTGTTTAAATTAATTGTCGGGTTTAATCAAAAACTGATGCGAAACTGATTTTCAGGATCAAAGCCTCAGTTCTTTATTCCAACCTTTTATTTCCGGCTACAAGCAGCCCGCTATCCAATTTTTGCGTTGGGATAATATTATAAGCCTTTGGGATAATTAAATAGCACCGCTAAGCAGCACTACGCATCTTTGAACCAACAAAAACACAAACCCGGTTCACGATGAAAATTATAACAAAATTTAGCCTGGCATTATTCCTTTTAATTGGTGTTTCAGTTAAATCAAATGCCCAAAATCAGATCGAAATTGTAATTGTAGGTTCTGCCCACGACAATTCCAAATCGACCCAAAACTTTCAGCTGATTATTGATAAGTTGAAAAACTTTAAACCTGATATGGTTTTTGGCGAATATCTACCAAAAAGCGATTACGCCAAACTGGAAGCCGATAACTGGGCAAGAAAAGCCTTTGATAAAGGACACAATTATCTGGAAAAACGCAACCCCGAAAATGTCAAAAATCTATCTACCCAGATTAAAAAAGATAAGAAGGCGCTTGCATCATTTGCCTACTACCATAAAACCCGCATGAACCTTGCGGTTAATTATGCCAAAAACTGGGACCGCGGCAATGCAGACTATCAGATTTTTGTACTGGAAAACTATATGAAAAACAGCTTCGGCAAAGAAGAGCAGGCCGCGTATAACAAAATGTTCGGAGGTACTGACTCGCTAAAAAAGTTTGGCTTTTACCGCACAGGCAGTGAGTATGCCAAAATCTATTTTCCGTTAATTTATCAGTTAAAACAAGATCAAATTTACAATATGGATTGCCAAACTTACGATAAACCATGGAGCATAGCCTGGGCCGAAACAGATTCATTATCTCAAATATTGATCAAAAAAGCCAAAGCCGATAGTAGCTCACCAGAAGGGGCAACAATGAAAGCCATAGAAGCTTACTGGAGCTATACACCCGAAGAAGAAAAAGCTTTTAATGCTGATGCGTATGCAGGAATGAATACAACAAAATATGGCGTGTTGGATGAAGCCTGGAATTTTTATGGTGGCCCCCATTTTTACGGCTACGCGGGTTTCCCGACAGAAAGCGTTAAAGCAATGATTGCACAATGGACCTTAAGAAATGAAGGCATGTGCAAAAACATTATCGAACAGGCAAAAACAAAAAAAGCCAAACGTGTTGTAGTTGGCGTTGGTGCATCACACCGCAAATGGATGGAAGAAATTTTAGTTAAAAACCCGGATGTTAAAATCATTAATTACAATGATTTGCATTAGCGTAGTTAAATAGACCTAAAGCGTGTCAGATAGCAATATCTGACACCTACAGTAAGATTTATCATAAAAACATTTCAGCCAGTAACTGATAAGATTTTATCCGGTCTTCGAAATGTTCGGTAATGGTAACAGCCATCAATTCATCTACATCATAATCAGCAGCGAGTTTACTAAGTCTCTCCTTAATCACATCAGGCGTTCCATAAATCATTCGGGTTTATTTGCATTTATCCGTTCCTGTTCCGCAGCAGTATAGGTTATATGTTTAATATCTTCCCAACCGGTGGAAGTTAAGCCTCCTCCTTTTTCCAATTGCAAAAAGCGATGACTCATTAAAGCTTCCTGCTGCCTAACTTTCTCTTCATCTTCTGAGCAGAAAACAAAAAATGCAACATTATCAACCGGTCTGGCCAAATCAACCGAAGGTTTAAAATGATCGCGGTAGTATTGAACAGCCTGAGGTCCGCCATGTGGATTAATGAAATGGGCAAATGAAAAGCCGAGACCAAAATGAGAGGCAAACACTGCACTTTGTCCGCTGCTACTTAACAGCCACTGCGCAGGTACAGTTTCCGAAATCGGAATTGCCTTTATCTTAGCCTGAATTCCACCATCCGAAGTATCGTGCAGGTAATGCTGTAAATCACGTAATTGCTCCATAAAATCCTGCTCGCTCCAATTGTTAGATGGATTTAACATCGAAGCTGTAATACGATCGGTACCGGGTGCCCTACCCATTCCCAGATCGATGCGGTTTGGATGCATCACTTCGAGTAAACGGAAGCTTTCTGCAACTTTCAACGCACTGTGATTGGGCAACATAATACCACCCGAACCTATACGCAGGGTTTTGGTATGATTTGCCAGGTGGGCAATTAAAATTTCGGGGTAGAACCAGCTAAACTAGTAGTATTGTGATGCTCCGAAACCCAAAAACGATGGTAGCCCAGTCGCTCGGTTTCTTGTGCAAGCAAGGTAGTTTCTTCAATTGCCCTACGTGCGGTAACACCTTTGCGCACCGGCGACTGATCTAAAACGCTTAATTTAATTTTAGTACTGCTCATTTCAACAAATGTAGCAGACCATCGATTCAATTAATGAACAGGAAAGGCTTTATGACTTTAAAATTATTGCGCCAGCGTCAATTTGACCAAATACTGATCTTCGCCATCATCAAAAATAATTGCGCAGTCCCAACCCGTTTCTTTAGCTACCGATTTAATGGTTTCTTCATCCACGTAAATCCAGTTAAACCAGTTGCCCTTTTCTCCTTTGTACTCGTACTGGTAAGAAACCTCGCCGTAATACTGATTTTGGGGCTTAGGCATATCTTCGTACAGGTAAGCAATATCCGATGAATCGAAAATGACCTGTCCGCCGGGATTAAGCAAATCTTTGATCTTGTTCAAAAAATCTTTAAAGCCAGGCAATGTACCTGTAAGGCCAATACCGTTCATCAACATTAAAATGGTATCGAATTTTTCCTGGTAGGTAAAAATATCATGCACCTGTGCTTTTCTCACACCACGGTCTTTCATAATATTTACTGCAGCTTCAGAAATATCGATAGCAGTAACATCGATGTTAAAGGCCTGCAACAATAAGGCGTGGCTCCCCACTCCTGCTCCGATATCCAAAACCTTGCCGGTACACATGTGTAGGGCCTGCAGTTCTAAAACCGGCATATCTTCATCATCGCGAAAGAAAAATTCTAATGGCATTTCTTCGGGTTCGCCATAAGAGTTGTGCAACCACAGCGTATCGGCTTCGCCGTTTCTGTAAATATCAGTAAGTGCTTTACCAAAAACATCCATGCGGCAAAGATATGGAGGAAAGCTGAAAGACTAAAGCAAAAAGCGAAGTATGGCAGTTTAGCTGCGCAAGTTAGTCGGGATTTAAAAGCCCAACCTTAAGAATCCTTTAGCCAAGGTCTGGATTACAAATCCAGACCAACGTAAAGAGTTGTCAACTTTAATAACCAGTTCGTTAGAAAGGTGACAACTCTCAACCTAAAACAAATTCCTGATGATATTCTGGTATGGCTACATGCTTAAAGCCATGATCTTTTAACCGGGAGGCGAAATGCTGCTGCACCTCGTATTCTCCATGTACCAAAAACAATTGTTTCACTTTTGCAGGGTCCTGAGCAGATAAGAAACGTAACAAATCTTCATAATCGCCATGGGCACTCATGGATTTTATGGCGCGTACTTCGGCTTTAACTTCGTACTTATCTCTAAAAATATCTACCACCTTTTGGCCGGCAATTAACTTCCCACCCAGAGAGTTTGGCTCGCAATAACCCACCATTAAAATGGTATTTTTAGCATTGCCAATATTGTTGCGAATGTGGTGTTTTACACGCCCCGCCTCAGCCATACCCGAGGCAGAAATAATTACGCATGGTCTGGCATCTTCATTTAAAGCTTTCGATTCTTCTACGCTTTCAACAAAGCGCAAACTTTTAAATGCAAAAACATCATGATCGATTTTTAGTGTTTCTTTAACCCCGTTGTTATATACTTCGGGATGGTTTTTCAGAATTTCAGTTGCTTTTGACGAGAGCGGACTATCTACATAATAGGGCACATTGGGCAATTTACCTTTTAGCTCTAAACCGTTTAAAGCATAAAGTAGCTCCTGGGTGCGCCCTACGGCAAAAGCCGGAATAATAACCTTTCCCTTTTTAATATTACAGGTATTGTTAATGATTTCCAGCAACATGTTTTCAATCGGATCGAGATCTTTGTGCAACGAATCGCCATAGGTAGATTCCATTAAAATGTAATCGGCTTGATCAAACTGTTGCGGACTTTTTAAAAGCAAATCGCCATAACGCCCCACATCGCCCGAAAAGGTAATTCGGGTTGGCTTTCCATCTTCAGTAATGGTTAAATGCACAGCAGCGCTACCTAAAATATGACCGGCATCGGTAAATTTTAAACGGATCCCAGGTTCAATTTCAAAATCCTCTTCGTACTCCACAATTTTCATCTGGCTTACCGTTTGCACTACATCATCTTCGGTATAAAGCGCTTCTTCCATTTCTTCACCATGGCGCAGGTGGCGATTGGCAAATTCAGCATCCTGCTCCTGTATTTTAGCCGAATCCATCATCAAAATACGGGCAAGATCCATCGTAGCCGAGGTGCAAAAAATCTTTCCGCTAAAACCTTCAGCAACCAATTTGGGCAATAATCCGCAATGATCAATATGCGCATGCGATAAGATCATGTAGGTAATCTTTTTGGCATCGAAACCAAAATAATCGTTCAATTTATCGGTAACCTGTCCCATTCCCTGGAAAAGGCCACAATCTAGTAGTATTTGGGTGTTATTTTTTAAGGTAATAAGATGCTTACTCCCTGTAACTGTACGGGCAGCACCATGAAAGGCAATTTTCATTTAGGTGGTGGTTAGATTATACAAGAATAAAAATGCCGGATATTTCCGGCACTTCCAATTCTTTAAGCATTTATTTCTGCTATTTTATCTTTAACCTTATCGGCAGCGCCTGTGGCTTTATCTGCCAGACCTGCCAGTTTATCTTTTGAGGCATCTAAAAGATCGGCGAAAAAGTCTGATACCTTGCCTTTAAGATCGCTGGTCGAATCTGATGATAATGCCAATGCGATGGTTGCCCCTAATGCTGCTCCGGCTAAAACGCCTACTATAATTTTTGTCTCTTTTTTCATGATATTAGTGATTTACTTATTAAACATATTTAATGAAAAGGTGTTTTAATTTTTTTAATCTACAGCGTTTCAAACAAAAACCAATCCACAATGAAAAGCATATTCTTTATCGATTTAGATAATACCATTTATTTTACCAAACCGAACGAAGAACAGTTAATGGGCGAATTGTACTATTTTTTAGAACAGCAGGATCTGGGAATTAGTAATGAAGCCTTTGCGTTGGCTAAACAGGAAATGCTGCGCATACCTTTTCAAAAAGTAGCTAAAAAATATGGTTTCAGAGAAGAAGCAATGCCCAATGTACTGGCATATTTGCGGAACAGGGAAGTAACTCAACCCTTAAAACCCAGCAATGAATATCCTTACATCAAAAATTTAAACGGCAGAAAATTTATTGTAACTGCAGGTTTTACGAAGCAACAAAACTCAAAAGTAAAAATGTTGGGTATTGCTGCCGACTTTGAAACTGTATATGTTGTTGATGTATCGGTAAGCAATAAAAAAGAGGCTTTTGAAAAATTGATTGATCAGCATCAACTAAATAAAGAAGATATTTTAATTATTGGCGATGATGCCGAATCGGAAATTAAATTTGGTTTGGAGCTGGGGATCGATACTTTTCTGCTCGACCCTGAAAATCTGCATTCCGACGCAACAAGTACTTTCAGGGGTGTTGATTTGAGTAAGTTGCCGGCTGCAGCAGGGCAATAACACGATGACTTATTACAAAAAGCCTAACAATATTCTAATCTTTAACATTAACCAAAACCGTTACTCTTCTTGATGTTTTCTATACAATATGCTGAAGGGTTTAGATATTTAATCAGCCTAAAAAAAGTTTACAACTAAATTTAGCACTACAGCATGGTAGATTATTAGCATCTTAGCTCAAATTTATTTTTTGCACTTAATTAAAAATACTTAGTTTTATCTCACAGCGAAACTAAAAAATGGCGATTAAACCTCTTCCGAATGAAAAAGATTTGCTTTTGGAAATAGCAAAAGGCGATGGAATTGCATTTGCCGAATTGTTTCGTGCATACCATGGTCCTTTAATCAAATATATTTACACCTTGCTTGAATCGGTGGAGATCTGTGAAGAGATTGTACAAGATGTATTTTTGAAAGTATGGGAAAACAGAGCAACATTACCTAAACTGGACAGGTTTACCTCTTATCTTTTTATTTTAACACGGAATTATGCCATAAGTGCCATCCGTCAAATGGTTAAAGATAAAAAACATAGCCAGTTGTATGCAGAAGAAGTATTAAACCTTAATGAAGGTGAAGAAACTTTTAATGTAGACCAGGAATACCAGAATATTCTCATCAAAGCAATTGCAGAATTACCTCCATCTCAACAAAGAGTGCTGCAGCTTCGCCAGCAGGGGTTAAAGAGCCGGGAAATTGCAGGAGAAATGGGGATATCTATTGAATCTGTTAAAAAATACCAGCAATGGGCAACCAAATCGGTATCAAAGTTTCTAAAATTACATACTGCCATAACTATTTCTGTTATTCTAAGCATGAATTAAGCCCCTTTTTTCAAGCTTATTTTTTTTTACTTTTTTATATCCCGTTTTTTGTTTTTCTGCGTCTTTAGTAAAGATTCTCCGAAATCCTAACCAAATATGACTGAAAACCAAAGATTGAATTTTTTATTCGATCGGCAATTGCATCACTTAAATTCTGCCGGGGAAAAGGAAGAATTTCTATTGCTGATGGCCGATCCGAATAATGAAGAGCAGGTTAAACAATTACTTAACAGCTATTGGGAAGAGTTTGATGAAAATGAATTTAGTCCTGCTGTTTTCCTGTTTGGCGATGGGGAAGAAATCCTCACTAAAATACAAAGTAAAAATATTCATTCCTTACCACAATCTCCGCGAAGGCCGAAACTTTGGATAGGAATTGCTGCTGCACTGGCTATCATTATATTCGGCGCCAGCCTGTTTTATTTAAAGCAAAATACCGGTTTAGCCAGACTAGCCGATACAGACACACATATTATACCTGGTACAACAGGAGCAACACTTAAACTGGCAAATGGCAAAACAATCAAATTATCTGACGCAGTAAATGGTGAGCTTGCAAATGAAGCTGGCGTAACCATTACCAAAACTGCAAACGGCCAGTTAGTTTATGAAGTAAAAGGGACTACACGTCCGGACCAAATCAACACACTCTCTACCAATAACGGGGAAACCTATCAGGTTCGATTGCCTGATGGTTCCCTGGTTTGGTTAAACTCTGCATCCAGTCTTTCTTATAGCACCGCCTTGATCCATTCCGGGAAACGATCTGTTAACCTGAGTGGAGAAGCATATTTCGAAATCTCGAAAGATAAAAAGCATCCTTTTGTTGTTAAAACCGGCAATCAGGAAGTGGAGGTGCTGGGTACACATTTTAATGTAAACGCTTACGACGATGAATTAACTGCAAAAACGACATTGCTGGAGGGAAGTGTTAAAATTAAAAACAAGGTGAATCAAAAAGTTATTACCCCTGGCGAACAGGCAACAGTAAGTGGCGAAGATATTTCGGTTAATAAAGTAAACACAGAATATGCCATAGCCTGGAAAAATGGAGTTTTCCGTTTCACTGATAAAACACTGGAAGCCGGAATGCGTGAAATTGCCAGATGGTACAATGTTCAGGTTACCTATAAGCGACCCGAATTGAAAAATGAACTATTGGGCGGCCGGATTTCCAAGTATGCCAACATTAATCAGGTATTAAAAAAAATGGAACTAGCCAATGCCTTTAGGTTTACGGTAAAAGGGCGGGAAATCATTGTTGAATAACAAGAACCAATTAAATAATATATCAACTAATCAATTAAAAAAAACAAACATGAAGAAAGCAAATTACCATTAACAGAAAGCTCCTTTCAGGTACGGTTAAAATAAAAGCTGGAAGTGCGACCAACACCTCCAGCAAATGACTTGCCTGAGTAAAACTAGCTTGCAAACTATTTTTTTGACCTAAAACAAGACAACCAAATGTATAAATTTTACCTAAGAATATTAGGCCCCTATTCCTGTGTACCTAAAATCCTGCGAATTATGAAATTAACGACGTTATTACTCATTGTAACGATCATGCAGGTCAGTGCTGTCAGCTATGCACAAAGACTAACATTTAAACAACGAAACGTAAGTATCGTCCGGGTATTTGAAGAGATTGAGAAACAGACGGGTTACGACGTTTTTTACCTTCCGAAAGTATTAAAAACGAATCGAACCATCGATGCTGATTTTAACAATACTTCATTAGACCAGGTAATGAAGGTTTGCCTGATGAACCAATCGCTTATATTTACGATTGACGAGCGGACAATCGTGATTACCAAAAAAGACCAGCCAGTTCCAGATCAAAGGCCGGCAATGCCAAAGCCCGTTATTGAACAAGCAAAGTATAAGGTTAGCGGAACGGTTAAGGATGAATTAGGCTTGCCCATTTCAAGCGTTACTGTACGCATACTACATACTAAAAATGGTGTTTTAACAGATTTGAACGGGAAATATGCCATAGATGTTGAAGCTACTGACTCGCTAGAATTTATCTATGTTGGATATAAACGGGTTGAGGTACCTGTTCGAAACAAAGTGGATATCGATATTACTTTGGAGCCAGAATCGGGAAGTCTGAACGAAGTTGCCGTTGTGGGCTTTGGACGACAAAAAAAGATAAGTGTAGTGGGAGCCCAAGCTACCATAAAGCCCGAAGAGCTCAAAATCCCGGTAAGGGATTTAACCTCGGCACTGGCAGGACGCCTTGCCGGTGTAATATCTACGCAACGCGGTGGAGCTCCAGGCGCAGACGGAGCCAATATTTTTATTCGTGGTATTGCAACTTTTGCCAGCAGCCCTCAATCCCCACTACTTGTGGTAGATGGTGTTCCCGACAGGCCTATTAATAACATTGACCCTGAAGATATAGAAAGTTTCACCATATTAAAAGATGCAACAGCTACCGCTGTATATGGTACAAGAGGTGCCAACGGCGTAATCCTCATTAATACCAAAAAAGGTAAGCTAGGAAAACCGAACATCAATTTCGAGTTAAACAGTTCGCGCTCAAAGTTTACAGAGCTTCCGAATTTTATAGATGCGCCTACCTTTATGACCTTGTATAATGAGAGTTTATCCACCAGGGGAAGAACGCCACAATATGATCCGGCTGTTATAGCTAAACATGCCAGCGGAGAAGATCCTGATTTATACCCTAACGTGAATTGGTATGATTACCTGTTTAATGATTTTTCGAGTGCCAGCAGGGCCAATCTGAATGTAAGCGGGGGCATAGATGCTGCCCGATATTATGTATCAGCTGGTTACTACACCGAAAAAGGGATGTTTAAACAAGCTGAAGCACAATCTTTTAATTCGACACTGAAGCTGGATAGATTTAATTTTAACAGTAATGTAAGTGTTAAAGTAACCAAAAGTACCAATCTGGAACTTGGCATTAACGGATTTATCACCAATTACAACACGCCATCAGCTGGTGTAAATGCCATTTTTGATTACGCCACTCAACAAGCTCCCCATGTTGTACCCCCTATTTATTCAAACGGCCAGTGGCCTAAATATCCTGGTGTTCCATTCAACCCCTACTACTACCTTGTGGCAAACGGCTATTCAAACACCTATTCAAATACTGTTAGGAGTAACATTAAAGTAACCCAGGAACTAGATTTTCTAACAAAAGGATTGTCTTTTTCAACCATGTTTGCCTTCGATGCTGTTAACGGAAGCAGCTTAACCAGGTCAAGAACCTTACAATCTTACCTGGCCACTGGCCGCGATGCTAACGGCAAGCTAATCACCAGAATTGCAGAAACAGGTTCTGATGTATTGGGTTTTTCGGCCGATCGCAACAGTAACAGAAGATTTTATACCGAAACTTCCCTTAACTATTCAAGAAAATATGGCAATCATGATGTTTCCGGCTTATTTCTTTTCAATCAATCAGACTATGTAAATGGAAATGCAACCGATCTGATCAATTCTATACCATTCAGGCAGCGCTCGCTGGTAGGAAGGGCTAATTATGGTTATAAAGATAAATATTTTGTTGAAGCCAACTTTGGTTATTCAGGATCTGAAAACTTTGTTCCAAGCAAACGTTTTGGTTTCTTCCCCTCAGTTGGTGCTGGCTGGGTAGCTTCAAATGAGAAGTTTTTTGAACCCGTTAAAGACATTGTATCTTACCTGAAATTCCGCTATACCTATGGTTTAACAGGCAATAGTAATACCGGTTCCCGCTTCTTGTTCTTATCTACTTTAGGCGATGCATTTTCGTATACTTTCGGTATT
The DNA here is from genome assembly GCF_011303555.1 of Pedobacter sp. HDW13. Lineage (NCBI taxonomy): Bacteria > Pseudomonadati > Bacteroidota > Sphingobacteriia > Sphingobacteriales > Sphingobacteriaceae > Pedobacter > Pedobacter sp. HDW13. The sequence goes on from NZ_CP049868.1 coordinate 1,767,987, forward strand.
CCGGGGCAGACAGGGCTTATACCGGCTATCAGGAAAACCGGATTGGTAGCGAAGTGCAATGGGAAACCGGTTTCAGACACAACCTCGGTGTTGAAATCAATTTCTTAAAAGATGATCTTCAACTGATTGTGGAGTTGTTTAAAGAAAAGAGAAACGACATCTTACTTCAAAATTATACTATTCCTTACATTTCCGGCTTCACAAACACCAATATCCCTTATGTAAATGTGGGTAAAACAGCGAACCGTGGTATCGATCTGACTTTAAGCTACAACAAGAGCTTCAGAGATGGCTTTGTAACTTTCAGGGGAACCTTCAACATGAATGAGAACAAAAACATTTTTGACGGTTTACCTCCATGGCAATACTCGTGGCTTAACCGTACCGGACACGCCATTGGTCAGCGTTTTGGTTATGTAGCCATGGGATTATTTAAAGACCAGAATGAAATTGATAACGCACCTACACAAGCAGGCGATGTACGTCCAGGTGATATCCGCTATAAGGATTTGAATGGAGATGGCATCATTTCCTCATTTGACCAGCAAGCCATAGGCTACGGTAGTACTCCAAGAATTTTATATGGTTTAAACGTAGGCGCGGGTTACAAAGGATTTGACCTTGTACTTTTCTTCCAGGGTGCAGGCCAGGTTGATTTCAGTTATAATGGTGGTACAGGCACAACGCCTTTCTCTCAGGGAGCTACTTTCGGAAACATGTACACCAAGGTAACTGATCGCTGGACCGTAGAAAACCCTAATCCAAATGCATTCTACCCTCGCTTATCTACCAATCAGGATGTTACCACAAACTATTATTCGAGTACCTGGTGGGTAAAACGTGCTGATTACATCCGGTTGAAAAGCGCAGAAGTGGGTTACACCTTTGGAATAAAAGCATTGAGCAAAGTTGCTATTAAAAAGTTGAGAATTTATGCCAATGGTACCAATCTGGTAACTTTTTCAAAATGGAAGTTTTGGGACCCGGAACTAGGAGATGGCCGTGGCGCATCTTATCCAAATACTACAACTTTCAACTTAGGTTTACGTGCTAATTTTAACTAATTATGAAAAACACATTCGCAAAAAAATTAATTCTGGCCCTACTGATACCTTTTCTTTTCCTACCTACAAGCTGTAAAAAAGGATATTTTGATACCGTACCAGATAATATCAATACCATAGATAAAGTATTTTCGAACAGAGCCAATACCGAACGCTGGTTCTTTGGCCTTTATGCAGGTATAGAAGATATATGGGATCAACCTTACGGCTTTCAGTATGCAGGGATCAGCGATGAACTGGAATATGCCAACTGGGGCACAGGTAATGCCCTAACCATCAATTCGGGAGCAGTTACCAGCGATAATTCGCCAACACGCTTCGAAACATACTACCAGTTGATCCGGAACATTAACATTTTCCTGGAAAGAGTGGATGAGTGTAAAGAGCTTTTAGAGCAGCAAAACGGCGAATCCATTGTAAAGGAATATAAAGGAGAAGCACGTTTTTTAAGGGCTTATTATCATTGGTTATTGATGAAAGAAGTAGGCCCTGCAGCCATTGCCCCTTTAGTTTCGGGCTTACCAAATGATAACTTTCAAATTCCAAGAAGTTCATGGGACGAATGCGTAAAGTTTGTGCTGAATGAAATGCGTGCATCTGAAGCCAACCTTACCAGTTTGCACCTTACTGGTTCCAACACCGTCGATGATTATCAGGTAGGCCGAATTACCGTACCTATAGCAGCTGCAATTGAAGCGCAGGTTTTACTATCACATGCCAGCCCATTATTTAACGGAAATTCAGAATTTGCAGACTGGAAGAACTTTGATGGAAAGCAATTATTTAATCAAACTTACGATCCTACCCGTTGGCAGGCCGCTGCTGAAGCGATGAAACGAGCTATTGATCTGAACATAGCCCAGGGTCGTAAACTTTTTATAAAACAAAATGCCAACTTATTTCTTCAGGGATTTAATTCAACCAGAGATATGTTTTGGGATGGTTGGAAAGAAGAGGGCGTATGGCTAAGAAGGGCCAATAATGTGCATTCTGGGTGGTCTCAGCACTGTGCACCAAAAAATTCTCTGTCTGGCAATGGCTGGAATGGTATTGGTGTATTACAGGAGCTTGTTGATGATTTCAGGATGGTAGATGGCCGTACAATTAAAGAAACACCAACATATAGCGAAACAACGTTCACAAACACTTCAACGCCATATTATTCTACCGGTACAAATAATATGTATGTTGGAAGAGAGCCTCGATTTTATGTCGATGTAACCTTTAGCGGATCGGTAATACCAGTTGTACCTGCTGCCGGACAAACTTATGTCACCTATTTTTCTACGGCATCATCGGGCAAAAAAGCAAATGCCAGAGATTATCCAAAAACAGGATATACAGCCAGAAAAAACATCCATCCCAATACCAATTTAAGTACGGGCAGTAATCCGGCCCGCCCGGCTATGCTGATTAGGATGGCCGAATTATATTTAAGTTATGCCGAGGCTTTAAACGAATCGCAGCCAGGCCATGCAGATATATTAAAATACCTGAATGATGTGCGTACACGGGGAGGCATACCACAAATCCCGGCAGACCTCGGGCAAATAGAAATGCGTAAACAAATCCGCCTGGAAAGAAGAATTGAGCTGTGTTACGAATCTGGACTCAGGTTCTGGGATGTACGCAGATGGAAAATCCCAAATGAACCAGGTTCGAAACAAGGTGGCGATTTTTATGGCATGAACATGGATGCAGGCACTTCTTTGTCTGACCCGACTTTTTACAAGCGGGTAGTTGCAACCTCCAGAGTACAATGGCAACGTAAATTTTATTTCCTTCCCTATCGCCAGAATGAAATGGATAGGAATAAACAAATTGTTCAACTTCCAGGATATTAATTTAAACCGATGTTATAATGAAATTATATAAAATATTATGCTGTATCATAGCGGCTTTCACCGTTACTAGCGCTTGTAAAAAAGAAGAGGCATACCTTGAAAAATCAGACACCAAAGAAAATGCATTGGTGTATGTTTCCAGGCAGGCCAGTGCACAGAAAATTACAGTTTATCCGGCAAAAGACACCGTTGTGTCTTTTGATTTTGGTGCATCATTTGCCGCTGTAGGCTTGCCTTCAAGTAATATTGCGGTGAAATTTAAGGTAGACGACAAAGCTTTTGATAGCGTAAATGTTGTGCGCACCAGCCAAAACCTTACGCCCTATTTAAAACTCCCCGAAAATGCCTATAGCATTAGCGGGCTGGATGTAACCATATCAGGCGGGGCCATTACTTCTAATCTGGTTTCCTTAAAATACAACTCTAAAAACCTGGATCCCAACAAACTGTACATGCTACCAGTTAGTATTATTGATGCTTCAGGATATAAAATTAATCCTTTATTAAAAACTATGTTTATTACTACGGTGAAGTACAAAGCGCCAGAGATTCTTGCAGATAGAACAGGGTGGGCTATTACCGCATCAACAACGGAGGTAGGCGATGGATCGCTTGCCAGTGTCCTTGATGGTGACCTGACAACTTTCTGGCATTCGCAATACTCCGCTCCAGCGTCCTCTTATCCACATTGGATCCAGGTTGATATGCGTACTTTAACCAATGTAACCAGCATCTCTATGGCACCCAGAAATAACAATAACACCGGATTTACCAAATTTAACTTAAAAGGAAGTGTTGATGGAACTGTATGGACAGATTTGTTAACAGCTAAAATAATGGATCCTAACTTAAAATCTTTGCAGAACTACGAACTTGACGCGCCTACAAAAGTGAGGTTCTTGAAATTAGAAATGACAGAAGGGCCTCAGGCATATACGCATTTAGCCGAATTTCAGGTTTTCAAAGTAAAATAACACCAATAAATGTTCTTGTTAACTTCTTGAACCACAAAAGGAGTGAAAATAAGCATGACATAAAAAAAGTCCCGGTTTGCACCGGGACTTTTCCATCTATCCTCTGCCACCTCTCGATGGTCTTCCTCCTTCAGAGCCACTTCTTTCGCCACCACCACGTTGTTGCTGTTGTTGCGGAGCTTCAGATCTTCTTTGTTCTTGTCGCTGCTGCATTTGCTGTTGTTGCTGTGCTCTTTGTTGCTGCGCTTGTGCATCACGCTGAGCACGTTCCTGTTGTTGAGCTTGTTGCTGTTGTGCACGTTGTTGTTGCATTTGCTCGTTACGTTGCTGTTGCATCTGTGCATCACGTTGAGCTCTTTCCTGTTGTTGAGCTTGTTGCTGATTTGCACGCTGTTGTTGCATTTGCTCGTTACGTTGCTGCTGCATCTGGGCATCACGTTGGGTTCTTTCCTGTTGCTGAGCCTGTTGTTGTTGCGCACGTTGTTGTTGCATTTGCTCGTTACGCTGTTGTTGCAACTGGCCATCGCGCTGAGCACGTTCCTGCTGTCCACGTTGTTGATCAGCCTGTCCGCGTTGTTGCATTTGTATATCGCGTTGTGCTCGTTGCTGATCCTGACTCATGCGGTCTTGCTGGTTACGTTGCTGACGCATCTGCTCGAAACGTTGTTGTTGTTCCTGGCTTCTATCTACATTACCTTGTCCATTTCTGCCATCAATACCATTCGCACCATTACGGCTTACTCTTCCGTTAGCATCTCTGTTATAAGCTTCCCCCCTATTATTATTGGGTTGGTTGTTATTGTCGCGCCCTACATTGTTATCATTACGCCTGTCGGGTTGTACCGAACGGTTGTTGTCGTTTCTTGATCCGAAGCGGTTATCATTATTATCACCATTGCGTTGTTCGCGGGTAGCATAACCTTCGTTTCTGCCATTTCTGCTAATGCCTGCATTGCCTTGTTCAAATCTTCGTGGTGCTGCACTACGGTTATCAACCTGGTTACGTTCTGGTCTTGGTCTGTAAATAGATACTTCTCTACCACCTACCCGGCTTGCACCTGGCCTGTTGCTTTGCGCATATCTGTAAACAGTTACATCGCGGTTGGTTGCACGTCTGATATCCTCAATCCTTGGGCCACCATAATAACTTCTTCTGTTATACACATAAGTATTGTTAATGATGGTCGTATTACGGATATATACATTGTTACGGCCGTAATCATATCTCGGAAATGTGTTGATGTAGATATTGCGTTGTGGTATAAAATTCCAGCAGAACTCAGGCACTACATAACGGCGGCCAAAGCTTAAATTAATGCTAATGGTTGGTGCCATTGGTGCCCAGCCATAATAACCATCGCCACTTCTCCAGTCTACCCATGCAGGTCCCCAGGTGGTATCAGGTAACCAGATCCACTGTCTGTAACTGTTAATTACCCAACGACCGTAGTGGAAGGGTGCCCAGCCCCAATCGTAATTGGAAACCCAGGTATTTCCGTACTCGGTCATGGCCCAGCGGCCATTGCTATAGTATGGGCGGAAATCGCTCTGATCTACATCCGGACGCCAAACATAACCGTATTGCGGATCTTGTATCCAGGTGCCATAAGGCGAAAGCTCATCGTAGAAAGTTTGTAAAGAAATATTACCAGTGCTATAACCATCGTTCTGGTAATCGTCCTGGTAGTCTTGTGCCCTGACAAGGGTGGTGGTTCCGGCAAGGAGCCCAAAAAGCCCCAGCACAAGTGCCGTAAATTTCAGTGTTTTCATTTGTGTGTTTTATTTTTAATAACCTAATGTGTGTGTATCAATTAGAGAACCAAAAATTCAGAAAGTTTAATATGCGAGCATAGTTTTAATGTTTTCCGCGAAATATTGCCCTACAGGGCATATTTAACTCTTATTTAACGTTTTAAGCAAAGTTTAATTGTGCAGAAAATAAGTCAGCTAGAAATAAAATTTGCTACACCTGTGTTTACAAAAGAGATTATATTGTAACACTGTTAAACTTTAAAACTTAAATCCTATTTATTGTAAGTATTTTTGCAACATGCAAAAAGGCACTTTATACCTTATTCCCGTACCATTGGCCGAAGAGGTAGCACACAAAACGTTTACTCCTTATCTGGTTGATACGATTAATCAGATCGACACCTATATTGTAGAAAACAGCAAAACAGCCCGCCGCTTTTTAAAAGAAGCCGGATTGAAAACGCCACAAAAAGACTTAATTGTTCACGATTATGGCAAACACAACCGTAATGATTTAGGGCAATTTTTTACAGAGCTTACTGCGGGAAAAGATGTTGGCCTGATGAGCGAAGCCGGTTGTCCGGGTATCGCCGATCCGGGAGCAGATATTGTTGCCGAAGCACATAAGCGCGGTATAAAAGTAGTACCATTGGTTGGCCCCAGCTCCATCCTTTTAGCCTTGATGGCATCGGGCTTTAATGGTCAAAGCTTTGCATTTTGGGGGTATTTGCCAATTGATAAAGAACAACGCACCAAAAGGATTAAAGATTTAGATTTATCGGCCAGCCGTTATAAACAGACCCAGATCTTTATCGAAACACCTTTCCGCAATAACCAGTTGTTTGAAGAGGTTTTAAAAAGCTGTAAGCCCAATACTCAGGTTTGCGTGGCTTGTAACCTAACTGCTGAAGATGAATTTATTAAAACCCAAAGTGTTTATAACTGGCGCAAAGAAGAAATAGATCTGCATAAAAAGCCAACTATATTTTTGTTGTATTAGGCGATTTAATGGTTTATTAGTCATTCGTTCATTGATAACTGTAAATTGCCTATTGTAAAACTGGTTAACCGGTTAATTGTTTAAATCGATTAACCAACTCCAAACTTGTACCTGGTTCATTGGTAACTGCAAATTGCCTATTGTAAACTGATGCCTTAAAATCTTTGTGCTTTCGTGCTTTGGTGGTAAAAAAATGACTGATATGCGGAAGTTTCGATAGCAACCTCTTTTAAAAAATCAAAACATATCCAAATCCCATTGGTTATTACTATAGCGCTCCGCAATTTATTCACTAAATTTTAGAGTTATGAAAAACATGGGCACACCAAAAAATAACCCAACAGTTCAGGGAAGTTCAATCGCAGACAGGGCTAATCATGACCTTAAAACCGATAAAAAAATACAAGGCATAACCAATGGGGGCGGACAACGGTCCGATCAAACTTCCAACAAAGACAATCAACGGAAGTACGATAATAAGAAATAAAAAAAGAGATGATCCTGGAAGATCATCTCTTTTTATGGTTAAACTATGAAAATTTTATTTGGCCATCACATTATAAAAGTTATAATCGGTCATCGGTGCCCCGGTAATCCCTAAATTATGGCAAATGGTTACAATTTGACCGCGGTGGTAGGTACTGTGGTTAAAGACCTGCATTACATATTCGAAATTTTGAAAATCGCAGCTAAACCAGGGGCTCTCTATCGGTGTATTTTCTTCAAACCTACTTTCGCTTAATGCAGTAACATAAACGGCAAGGTTTTCTGATTGCTTCAACAAAGTGTCAAAAACATTGTTTAAACTTCCATATTCGCGAAATTCAAATTCGGTTTTACTCAGTATTGAGTACCAATATTCCTGGGTTTGTAAAATATGAGCGAGGGTTAATTTTACGCTTTTAAAGCTCGATAAAACTTCCTGCTCCAATAATTCTTCCGGATGATTTTTTAACCAGTTTACCAAGGTTAAATTGGCCCAGAAATTATAGTTTGCATAATTTTTCATTAAATAAACAATAGAAGTTTCTTCTTTTGTTTCGGCGAATAATTGTTCTTGATTCATATCTTTTGCTTTAGTTACACAAAGAAAACACACCACACTGACAACCCTATGGCAGTGTAGTTTTTGAAAGAAAATATTTTTAAAATTCCTTATTTACCTCGAAAAAGCATTGTAAACAACCCTCCTACAACAGTTAAACATACAAAAAATAACAGACAAAAAGCGTATTCATGTAAATATTTAAATACATAAATAGCTTTCATAAACCACAAAGCAATATGATTAAGTTTTCGTGTAAAATTCTGCTGAGTAGCAAAATTGAATGTAACAAGTTGTGTTACATTTGTTTTGTTATCCAAACAACCTAACTTATTACTTATGAAAAAATTAATTCAAACAATCGCTGTCGTAGCGATGATGGCTCTTGTAATCGTATCGTGTAAGAAAAACCAGGAAACATTAACCGACGAACCTCAGGAAACAGTAAAAAATGCCGACAAAGTATTGCAATACATTAAAGATCTGGGTTTTCCGGCCGAAAGTATTGTAGATAATGGAAATGAATTTGTTGTAGAGGAAGATATTCTGTTTCCAAAAAACATAGTAGTACCTTTTGTAACAGAAGGGCCAAAAACAGAGCAATATTATACCGGAAGTATCGTAAACAGCACCAATAAACTAAACGTTCGTGTTTTTATAGATCCATCCATGACCTCAATGACCAGCGAAATTAACAGTGGTATTGCCCAATGGAATGCTGTACCTAATTCTACACTTCGTTTTAATGTAGTAACCGCTGCGCCTTATGATATCCTGATTAAAGATGAAAATTTAGGCTCAGGCACTTGTGGCCAGGGACAATTCCCATCAGGCGGTAGCGCAGGTGCTTTGGTTAAGATTAACAAAAGTTATATTGCAGGCAATTCATTTGCCCAACGCGCCAGAACCATTTGCCACGAATTTGGTCATTGCATTTCATTCCGCCATACCAATTGGTCTGCCCGTGGCGAATCTACCGCTACAAACGTACCTGGCGTTACCGGAACCGATGCTTCATCGCTCATGAACGGCGGCCAATGCAATTCGGGTGCTACAGTATTATCGCAAAAAGATAAAGATGCTACCGCAGCTTTATATTAAGATCATTTTTTAATCAATTAACCTATTCATTTGGATAACAAAATAAGCTTGGGAGCAAAATGGCTCCTGAGCTTATTCTTTGGCCATAGCAATAATATCCTTCCCTTCCAAAATCCGTCTTTCGTTCTGGTGGTTTAAGGTGTGGATCATGGCATTGCTAAGCTCGGCCATGGTGCAAAAACCACTGGCGTAAAGCGCCCGGCCAATTGGGAACATCCAGTTGATATATTTATAAAATTTATGCGCATACTTTTGCCCAGGCAAGGGTTTAATAAAACCCGGTCGAAAATTAAAAACCTGATCAAAGGGTAATTTCATTAAATCATTTTCAGTCTTTCCTTTTACCTGTGCCCACTTCAAACGACCATTTTCATTGGTTCCACCACCAGAAACATAACAAAAAGTCATGTTGTTATTAAGTTTGCTTAATGTTTCAGCCACGTGCATGGTTAAGGTATAAGTCATTTTGTAATACACATCGGCATCGACCCCAACAGAGCTAATACCCAGGCAAAAAAAGCAGGCATTATAACCGCTCAACTGATTTTCTATTGCCGAAAAATCTAAAAAATCGGCATGGATAATTTCTTTCAGCTTAGGGTGTGCATAGCCACAAGGTTTTCGGTTAATCACCAAAATTGTATCTATCTGATCGCTTTCCAAACACCGCATTAAAACACCTTCGCCTACCATACCCGTAGCGCCTGTAATAATCACATTGCGCTGATCTCTTGCTTTTTCCATCGTTAACCTTTTTATTAATAGCCTAAAAATAAGGCTTTGTTTCGCATTTTATCATATTGAACGATAGTATTAATGTTATAAACAAAAAAGAGCAGCTAAATAGCTGCTCTTTAATATTATCTGCTTCCTGAACCTTGCATTTGGTAATCTTTTGGTGTTTCTGCACCTAAAAGATTTTGGACGAAGTAATCCCAGCGGCGGCGCATCATATAAGGCGAGTAAGCCCCGAAACCATGTGCACTGTTTGGAAAAATAACCAGATCGAAAGATTTATTGGCTTTTTCCAAAGCTTCTACTACCAATAGTGTATTGTAAGGTGGAACGTTATCATCCATCATACCATGTACCAGCATTAACTTACCTTTTAAGTTTTTTGCATAGTTTTGGTTGGCCTGTACTTCATAATCAGCGTTTTCTACCAAACCATTGTAACGTTCGCCCCAATCGTCCTCATAGTTTCTGTTATCGTGGTTTCCTGATTCGGCAATACCCACTTTAAAGAAATCGGGATAACGGAACATAGCCGCAGCAGTGGCAAAACCACCACCCGAGTGCCCCCAGATACCAACTTTAGTAGTATCCATAGGGTATTTCGCAGAAAGCTGACGGATTGCAGCAATCTGATCTGGTAAAGTATTTTCGGCCATGTTGCCATAGCTCATATCGTGAAAACTTTTAGAACGATCGGGATTGCTGGTACCTTCAATTACCACTACAATAAAGCCCAGTTCGGCCAAAGCCTGGTTGTCGCCACGTGAGGCTGAGAATGCCCAACTGCCCACGCTTCCACCCTGCGGACCTGGATAAATATAATCGATAACCGGATATTTTTTGGTCGCATCCATTTGCGTTGGCGTAAAAACTAATCCGTAAATATCTGTTTTACCATCTTTAGCCTTAACTGAAACCGGTGTTGGCGCTTTCCAGCCAGTAGCAGATAAACGCGAAACATCTGTTTTTTCTAAATTCTGAATCAGATTGCCTTTCATATTCCTCAATACGGTAACCGACGGAACATTTGGTTGCGAATAGCTATCTATAAAGTACTCGAATGACGGTGAAAAAGTAACCTGGTGGTTACCTTCTTCTGGTGTTAACGATACCAGGTTTTTACCATCAAAGCCAATTTTATATAAATGGCTGAAGTAAGGGTTGCCAGACTCACGGCCATTTGCAAAGAAATATAAGGTGCGGGTTTTCTCATCAACCTTAACTAAACGGCTAACCATCCAGTTTCCTTTGGTGATCTGGTTTTTCACTTTTCCGGTTGTTGCATCATACAAATACAAATGACCCCAGTTATCGCGTTCCGAATACCAGATAATTTCTTTAGATGCCGGAAGATAACGCCAGTTAATGGCTCCCTGACCTGATTCGTACTGTGTTTTTACAGTTTCTTCGAAAACTTCGCGAACGGCACCGGTTGTTGCATTGGCAATGCGGAATTTTTCCTGTTTGTGATCACGTGAGGTAGATACAAAAGCTACTTCCGAACCATCGGCTTTCCAGTCGATATCATCAAAAGTACCACTACTCGAAATGTCGTCGCTTAAAGTTGCACGGTGCGGATCGGCAGGGATACTCAAAGAAACTACTTTCGGGTTTTCTACATCAATCACCACACGTCTGATGGTTGCAATCTCTTTATCGCCAGGCAAAGGGTATTTCCAGGCTTTTAAAACCGGCGCACCAACATTGGTAGTTACCAGATACATATCTTTCGAATTTCTCTGATCTTGTTGAAAGGTTGCTATTTTTTTCGAATCAGGAGACCAGCGTAAAATCGGAGCATCGCTGTGTTTCCAGCCCGCATTATCGGTAGCATATCCATAATCTTTAATACCATCGGTAGTTAACTGGGTTAACTGGCCAGAGGCTACATCTTTCACAAAAAGATTATAGTCTTTTATCAGAATTGATTTTTTACCATCTGGCGATACCACTTCGTTGCGGCCGCCAAAACGACGTGATGGCGAAGACGGTGAGCCATTTTTATACTCAGTAGTTAAAGTTTTTGTTTTCTTTAGCGGATCCACCAAAAAAGTCTGTTCGGTATTTTCGCTTTTGGTGGTGTACCAAAATTTATCGCCTTCAAGCCAGTTCGGTTGTACACTTGCGTGATCGATGTACTTTGAGGTGTTATAGCTCATAAAGCTTTCTGCCCTTTCGTAATCTTTAACGGTTAAAGCTTTCTGCTGAGCATTTGCCGCAAAGGCTAAAGTACAAGCCGTTACGGTAAGCCAATTTTTATTCATAATATGTTGTTGGTTAATCTCGGCGATAAAAATAAGACTGTTTTGGCATATAAATGGTATTAAAGCTGATACAAATTTAGCCAGATCATTAGCTTGATTGATCGAACGGGCTCCTTCAAAAGTTTTGGCATTGCCATTTAACATTATCGCTTTAACAAAGATGACTTTGTTAAAGCAGCTTTATTTTTCTAATTTTATTGTCCGCATATTCCAAATTACAACCGCATGTCATCCAAAGAAATACTTCAAAATTACGTTGCCAAAACTATTTCTTTAACAGATGAGCAGTTCGACTATTTTTTTTCTCATTTCAAGCCGCAATCATTTAAAAAAGGTCAGGCCATTATTACTGCCGGCGATCGGGTAAATTGCGAGTACTTTGTAACTGCGGGCTGCTTAAAGGCTTTTTATATTAATGACGACCTGAAGATGTTTATTCTTCAGTTTGCGATGCCTACATGGTGGGCCTCTGATTTTGATGCCCTTTATAGTGGAAATATAGCAACCATCGGCTTGGATTGCATTACCGATGCTGAGGTATTATGCTTAACCAGTGCCGACCGCGAAAAGCTTTGCAAGGAAATACATGACATTGAACATTTCTTTAGGTGGCGAACCAATAAAGGTTATGTGGCTTCGCAAAAACGGTTACTTTCCTTCATGAATAACGATACCAAATACCGGTACGAAGAGTTAATGGCGCAATATCCCGAATTGTACAACCTGGTACCCAAGCAGTTAATTGCCGCTTATTTAGGCGTATCGCGCGAAACCTTAAGCCGACTTTACCATTCGTAAGTGACCTACATCACATTAAACTTGTCCTCAGGCTAATGTGACTTACATCACGCAGCTAGCCGGCATATCCTCTCCATATTTGTCCTGTTAATTTAAAACAACAGAAAATGGAAACAACAAATTTTAACGTTAATGGCGCTCAGAGCGAAATTAATTGGATAGGCCGCAAAGTAACTGGTGCACACAATGGTACCATCGCAATCAAATCGGGCGAGCTTGTATTAAACAGCAATAAACTAATCGGCGGTAAATTTACGATTGATACCACTTCGATTATTATTTTAGATGTAACTGATGAAGGTACCAACGCGCAGTTTGCCGGACATTTGGCATCTGATGATTTCTTCTCTTCAGAAAAACACCCCGAAGCTTTCTTTGTAATTACTGCAGTAACCGCTAAAGAGAATGATCATTACGATCTTAAAGGAGATTTGACCATTAAAGGAATTACTAACGAAGTAACCTTTGCGGCAAAGATTAGTTTAAACCATAACAAGTTAACTGCAGGTGGTAAAATTGTAATCGACAGAACCAAATACGACATGAAATTCCGTTCTGGTAATTTCTTTCAAAATTTAGGCGATACACTTATTTACAATGATTTTGATCTTAATGTTGATATCGCTGCTGAGCTTGCTGCCTAAGGATTTTTAAACTTAAAAAACTAAAGCCATGCCATACGTAAAAATAGAAGTAACACGCGAAGGTGTTACACGCGAGCAAAAACAAACTTTGATTAAAGGGATTACTAATTTGATTAGTGATACCCTGAATAAAGATCCGCACCTCACCCACATTGTAATTCAGGAAATAGAACTGGATGACTGGGGTTATGCCGGAGAACAAGTATCAGTTTTAAGGAAAAAAGGCATTACAGCCGATAAAAAATAAAGCCATGAAAAAACAAACCATCATCGTTACCGGTGCATCATCCGGTATAGGCAAAGCAGTGGCCCGCTTATTTGTTGAAAAAGGAAATAATGTGATCCTGAATTCGACAACTGCCGGAAAACTGGAACAGGTTTATCAGGAACTGGGTGCCGGCGAAAACATAGCTATGGTAGCCGGAAACGTAAGTGACAAAAGAACCGGAGCACGATTACTGGAGGTAGCTTTAGCAAAATTCGGTACAGTAGATGTATTGATTAATAACGCCGGGATATATGAAACCAAGCCCTTTTTAGAAGTAGATGAAGCTTACCTCGACCGCTTTCTAAACACCAATTTTAAAGGCACCTATTTTACCACACAAAGCATTATTCCACAAATGTTAAAGCAAAAGGGCGGAGTGGTAATCAACATTGGTACACCGTTGGTAAACCATGCTTTAGGTGGTGCACCAGGTACAGCGTCCATATCAAGCAAAGGAGCCATCCATGCACTAACCCTGCAGCTTGCCGCCGAATTTGGTACACGTAACATCAGGGTAAACACCATTGCACCTGGCGTAATCCGCACGCCAATGCATGCAGGCGAAGACGATAAGAGTGCCGGACTGCATTTGTTAAACCGTGTAGGGGAAGTAGAAGATGTGGCAGAAATGGTATATACCGTTGCGAAAAGTAATTTCATTAGCGGTGCCATTGTCAATGTAGACGGCGGAATGGGTGCCGGTCACAATTTGAACTAAATTGAAAAATTTTATTTTAATGGCTTTCTTGTTTTGCATATCGTTAAGCTTGAAAGCACAACAAACAGAAAAAATGGAAAATAACCAGCAAAGCAAGATGGCCATTACAAAGGCGCTTGAAGATAATTATTTTAAAGGCATTTATACAGGCGACATCAACCTGCTTAAACAAATTTTTCATCCAGACACTGATCTTTATGGTGATGTAAAAGGACAGCCATACGCTAAAACATTGGCTGTTTATCTGGATGGTGTAGCAAACCGCCAAAGCCCCAAAGATTGTGGCAAACCATTTAAAGGGAGGATTGTTTCGATAGATGTGGTTAACTCTATTGCTATGGTTAAAGCACGGGTACAGATGTACGATTTTAATTATGTCGATTTATTATCCTTTCATCAAATAAACGGCAAATGGTTTATTGTAAACAAAATGCTCAGCGATGTAGCTGAATAAAGTGCAAACAGCATGTGGTACGAGAATAAAGCTAGCCGGTTATTGGGTATTCAATATCCGATATTACAAGGGCCTTTTGGGGGTAATCTATCATCAGTTGAGCTCGTGGCCGCGGTATCAAACACAGGCGGTTTGGGTGGATACGGGGCTTACACCTTAAATCCCAGTGAAATAGCAGATGTACACCAGCAAATATTAACCGCGACCAATAAACCCTACAACCTTAACCTTTGGGTATCGGATAACGATATAAACGGAAGCGATACAGATAAGCAATTTGAAAAAACCAGTGCGCTGTTTAAGCCCTATTTTGATGAATTGAATATCCCAATGCCACCAAAACCAGCACCTTTTAGTTCGCGCTTTGAAAACCAGCTTCAGGTGGTGTTAGACATTAAGCCCAAGGTATTCAGCTTCATGTTTGGCGCGCTACCAGCCGATGTGCTGGAGCAGTGTAAAAAACGGGGCATTGTTAGTGTTGGGGCTGCCACCACATTAGACGAAGCGATTTTTTTAGCAGATACAGGTGTTGATATGATTATTGCATCGGGTTTTGAAGCAGGCGGCCACCGACCTTCTTTTTTAGACCGGGCAGAAAACTCGGTTACGGGCACATTTGTACTTTTGCAGCTTATTAAAGAAAAGGTTAAAATTCCTGTAATAGCTGCCGGGGCATTGGCAATGGTAAAGGTATAGCAGCTGCACTTACACTGGGGGCCGATGCGGCTCAGATTGGCACAGCTTTTCTGGCCTGTAATGAATCGAACGCACTACCCATTCACAAAGAAATGCTTTTTTCTGATGCGGCTAAATACACCAAATTATCGCGTGCTTTTACCGGAAGATTGGGCCGGGGATAACGACCCGTATTGCAAGCGAACAAATTGGAAAAGAAAGCGGATTCTTACCTTTCCCATTACAAACCACTTTTATATCGCCCTTGAGAAAAGCAGCCATCGAGCAACAAAAATGGGACATGGTAATGTTCTGGAGCGGGCAAATTGCTCCGATATTAAAACATAAAAAAGCTAAAGTACTTATGGAGGCATTAATAGCAGAAACTAGTGCTTATTTCGAGACCCTTAAAACGGGCTAGTAAACCTGGTTAAAGTAGCGGATGAAGGCTATGCAAAGCGGTGAAGTAAATTATCAACCCCGAAACTTTGCATAGCCTATATTTTTTTTAATACCCGGTGATAGTTTAGCGTCTGTAAATTTGATATTATAATCTTCTTTAATAACTTTGAATTACAAAGCACTTTTAGAAAATACAACAAAAATATGAACGTATTTACCCGACTACAGCAATTCCAGGAAGAGGCCTGTTACAATATATGGTTCCGCATTTTTACAGTTTTTTGCCGTGTGGTACTTGCTGCCAGTTTTATTCCATCGGGCATTGTAAAGATTATGGGCGAAAGATTTACCGCTCTACCTGCTAATCACCCACTGGGACATTATTTTGATGCGCTACAGCTTACAGGTTATTATTATACTTTTATCGGGATTGTGCAACTCTGCATAGCCTTGCTGCTGCTTATTCCACGAACGGCTTTTTTGGGCGCTTTGGCTTACTTCGTGGTAATCATAAATATCTGCATTTTAACCTATGCAACCCGTTTTGAAGGTACACGGATTGTTACCCTGATGGTACTGGCAGACCTTTATCTGCTATGCTGGGATTATAAACGACTGAAAGCGATTGTATGGATTACCAGCTTACCCAAAGTCACTTTGAGCAAAAAGTTTCCCTTTGCCTTTTCAGGGTTTGTGATACTTGCCATCGCCATAGTGGTTCTCAGTAATCAGTTCCTATACGAGATCAGACCAGGCAATTCAATGATTGAGTGTAAAAATCAAAGCGCAGGGAGTAAAAATCCAAAAGGTTGTGCAATTTTTTGCGATTGCATCTACCAAAAAGGATTGCCACTTGATAGTTGCCTGAAGGAATATGAGCGGTCTAAAATATATCAGAAACGACTCAGATAGCCGTTTTTCGTTATAATGTAACTGTTTTTAGCATTAGTTATGCGGAGAGAGCGGGATTCGAACCCGCGGTACCTTACAGTACACACGCTTTCCAAGCGTGCTCGATCGACCACTCTGACACCTCTCCAGTAAGGCTGCAAAAATATATTTTTTATTGATAAAAAAAATGCTCCCGACATAAACGGGAGCATTTCTAAACAGATTAATCGCTATTAGTCTATAACAGTGATTTTTAACATATTGGTTTTACCTTTAGCCTCGATTGGAATAGCTGCAGTATTGATAATAATATCGCCTTGTTTAACCAGTTTTTTAGCTTTTAAGAACTCATTAACCTCAATGATGGTGTTATCGGTACTTTCCCACTTATCGTAGTAAAAACCTCTTACCCCCATAACAAGCTCACTGCGTTTAATAATGCACGGTTGCTTGTAAAAATAAAGGTTAAAGCTTCAGGACGGTGGCTCGAAATTTCGAAAGCAGTATAACCGCTCAAAGTCATCGAAACAATACCTACAGCATTGGTTTGTTTAGCTAAGAAACAAGCTGAATCACAAATCGCATCGCTCAAGAAAGACTCCGATTTTGGTTTTAAGAACTTATCAGGATTGAAAGGATAATTGTTTTCTTCAATGTTCTGGATAATTTTTTGCATTGTTTCAATTACGATCAGCGGAAACTCACCAACTGATGTTTCGCCACTTAACATTACCGCATCGGCGCCATCCAATACAGAGTTAGCTACGTCATTCACTTCAGCACGCGTTGGGCGAGGCGTAGTAATCATACTCTCCAACATCTGGGTAGCCACAATTACAGGTTTAGAAGCCGCCCTACATTTGGCAACGATCATTTTCTGTAACAATGGTACTTCCTCCATCGGACATTCAACACCCAAATCGCCACGGGCAACCATAATACCATCAGTTACTGCAATAATCTCATCGATATTGGCAATCGCTTCAGGCTTTTCAATTTTGGCAATTACACGGGCAGATTTACCGCGTTCAGCAATTATTTTTTTCAGTTCGATAATATCTTCAGCTTTACGCACAAAAGATAAACCGATCCACTCTACGTCATTTTCTAATACAAATTCTAAGTTCTCACGATCTTCAGGCGTCAAAGAAGGAATAGAAACTTTAGTGTTTGGTAGGTTTACCCCTTTTCTGGAAGTTAAAATACCACCATGAACAATCTCGCAGGTAACTTCATCTTTCAAATTGGTAGATAAAACTTTCATTTGAAGTTTTCCATCATCCAAAAGGATAATCTCGCCAGCCTGAACATCCTGAGGGAAGTTTTGGTAAGTGATGTAAATCCGTTCTTCGTTACCGATACACTCGTTAGTGGTAATTACGGTTGTTTTACCGTTAATCAGGTTAATACCACCTTCTTTTACCAGGCCAATACGGATTTTAGGTCCTTGTAAATCGGCAAGAATACCCACATTATAATCGTATTTTTTGTTTAAATCGCGGATGGTATCCAAAACCGCCTGGTGATCGGCTTGCGACCCGTGCGAAAAGTTTAGACGGCAAACATCTAAACCTGCGTTAAACATACTATATAATACATCTGGTTTTGCTGATGCAGGCCCTAGTGTGGCTACGATTTTGGTTCTCGAATGAAAAGGTTTCATTTAATTAATTGATTTTAGGATGCGGTTTTAGAAAACGCAATTATTTATCTAAAATAGACAAACCGCATTAAATTTTATATATTTTGTTTCTTTGTTCTTTGTTTGTAACCGTCAAATATAGTGTATTTAATACACCAAGTATATAATTTTTATATTACCAAATTCTCCTTACTCTTTAACTTGGTCGGATCTATCTTCGCAGCCACCTGTATATCAGGCAGTTTATTTAATCCATTTAGCAGATAATCCAAATCTTCCTTATCTATAAATTCTTTAATAATAATAAAGAAATCTACCTTGTTCATCTCCGGAATCAGAAAACCATCACTACTTCTGTTGCTAATCAGGTAATATTCTACCTCGCCTTGCTCTACAAAAAAGTAATATTTAGAAAAACACCAGGCTGGTTCGTCAATATTAAAAAAAATTTCGTGGTCTTCTATTTTTTCAAATTGTGTGTTTAAACGGGTATTAATTTTGTGGCAAAGTACATAGTCTTTTAGGGGTGCAGTAATCGCAATTAGTATAAAATCAAGGTCTAAGGTAAGTTTTAGGTAAGTTCTATTCAAAGCGAAATAAATTATTTACAGAACGAAATTAAAAAACTAATTCTATATTCGCTGTGTTATTGAGATACCAAAATTACGTATCGAAATAAAAACATTTGAAAATTGTAAGAATTTATTTTTCTTTGCACAGAATTATTTAACCATTAAATTATAAAATTATGTCTGATATTGCTTCAAGAGTTAAGGCTATTATCGTAGAAAAACTAGGTGTTGACGAAAGCGAAGTTACGCCAGAGGCTTCATTCACCAACGATTTAGGTGCAGATTCTTTAGATACCGTAGAGTTGATTATGGAATTTGAAAAAGAATTCAATGTAGCTATTCCTGATGATCAGGCTGAAACCATCGGTACTGTTGGTCAAGCAATTGCTTATTTGGAAAAAAACGTTAAATAGAATTACGCTTTTTCAGTATAAATGGAATTAAAAAGAGTAGTAGTAACAGGGTTGGGTGCGCTCACTCCTATAGGCAATAATGTTCCCGATTTTTGGGAAGGATTGACTAACGGGGTGAGTGGCGCTGCTCCTATTAAGGGTTTTGACACTGAAAAGTTCAAGACTAAATTCGCATGCGAGGTTAAAAATTTCAATCCGGAAGATTTTTTGGAGAAAAAAGAGGCTCGCAAGCTAGATCCGTTTGTACAATATGCCCTTGTGGCTACAGATGAGGCTGTGAAGGATGGTGGTTTCGATTTTGAAAAATTAGATACCAACCGAATCGGTGTAATCTGGGGTGCGGGCATAGGTGGATTGAAAACATTTTTGGATGAAATTTCAAATTTTGCCAAAGGTGATGGTACGCCAAGATACAATCCATTTTTTATTCCTAAAATGATTATTGATATTGCTCCAGGGCATATCTCTATCAAATACGGTTTACGTGGGCCAAATTTCGCAACTGTTTCGGCATGTGCTTCTTCTACCAACGCCATGATTGATGCATTTAACTATATCCGTTTGGGTATGGCCGATGTTATTATCAGTGGTGGTTCTGAAGCAATCATTAACGAAGCAGGAATGGGTGGTTTTAACGCCATGCATGCACTATCTACACGTAACGATGATCCGGCAACAGCATCTCGTCCTTTTGATAAAGATCGCGATGGCTTCGTAGCTGGTGAAGGTGCAGGAACCATTATTTTAGAAGAACTTGAACATGCAAAAGCAAGGGGTGCAAAAATTTATGCAGAACTTGTTGGCGGTGGAATGAGTGCAGATGCTAATCACATCACGGCACCGCATCCTGAAGGTTTAGGTGCCAGAATGGTAATGACAAATGCGCTAAAAGATGCCGGTTTAACAACTGCTGATATAGACTACATCAATGTTCATGGTACCTCTACACCACTTGGTGATATTAGCGAAACCAAAGCCATTGGTACATTATTTGGTGAAGATGCTTACCGTTTAAACATCAGCTCTACCAAATCAATGACGGGCCACCTCTTAGGAGCTGCCGGTGCTGTTGAAGCAATTGCCGCAATTCTTTCTGTTAAAAATGATATTGTTCCTCCAACAATCAATCACTTTACAGATGATCCTGCATTTGACCCTAAATTGAACTTTACTTTTAACAAAGCGCAAAAACGTACAGTTAGAGCTGCTTTAAGTAATACATTCGGTTTCGGTGGTCATAACGCTTCTGTGATTTTCAAGAAATACGAAGATTAATTTAGCCCAGCTGCCATATAATTTTGTATGCTAATTTAAAAATGGATAACTTAGTTAAATATGCTGATTAGCCGTTAATTGTGTTATTTATTTAATGCCGATATTAAAATTATATAAACTTTATCTTTCTCCCGAAAAGGAGTTTGTTAAAAAGCTGAGAAATATTTTAGGCTTTATTCCAGGGAATGTTACGCTATATAAAATGGCGTTCAGACACCGCTCTGTGGCAAAAGTTTTAAAAAACGGCAGCAGAAGCAGCAATGAGCGCCTCGAGTTTTTGGGCGATGCTGTTTTAGGATCGGTAATAGCAGAATTGCTTTTTAAACATTACCCCTACAAAGAGGAAGGTTTCTTAACAGAAATGCGCTCAAAAATTGTGAATCGGGCTAATCTGAACCAATTGGCAAAGAAAATTGGTTTCGATAAGCTGATCCAGTTTGATCAGCGTTCAGTAAGCATCCAAACCAAGCATAATTCAATGCTGGGTGATGCTTTTGAAGCCATTGTTGGGGCCATTTACATGGATAAGGGCTATAACTTTACTAAAGAGTTTTTGCTCCGTCGCATTGTAAAGCCCCATATCGATATCCATACCCTTGAACTTACCGAAACCAACTTTAAAAGTAAGCTGATTGAGTGGTGCCAGCGCCACGGCAAAGATGTAACGTTTGAACTGGTGCAAAATAGCGAAGGCGAAAGTGCTAAACTGTTTACCATCAGCGCTATTGTTGAAGGTGAAAAATATGGTACAGGCAGAGATTACAACAAGAAAAACGCAGAGAAACTAGCAGCAGAGAAGGCCTGCGAAGCACTTAGTATCTAGAGGTTCATTGATAACTATTCACTACAAACTGTATTGTGGTTAATTGTTTAAATCGGTACCTGATAGGTAAACTGACTCCATGCCGCATGTTAACTGCGCTATGCCACTTACTAGTTTAATTGGATAACTGTTTATCGGTTTATATATTAACTCACACCATGCTCTATGCACATGGCTCTTTGCTTCTTATTAGCCAACCCAAAACTACCTCCCCTTCCCCAGTGTATCAGTAAATTTTTTCGATGATTCTTTAATGTACTTAATGTAATCGTAGCTGTTCCAGTATTGAGCCTTATCAAATTCCGGGCGACAGTTTAGCATATATTTTTCCAAAGTATCGCCTCTTAATTCGGTATTGTTTTTTATGATGCTCTGATTAAAGTATACATCAATCTGTGACTGCTTTATCTCATTATCCGCATAACGACCAAACCTGCGTGCATTTTTAGGGTCGCTGCCAAATAAATTGTATAAGGCATTAAGTGGACTGAATATAGCCGATAAAAGCGTTGTTTTACCGCCATTGTAAACTCCTTTATTTTTAAATTCTCTTTTAATTTCAGCTAAATCCTGCTGTTTGGTATTGCCACGGATAGTCACATCATCAAGTGTAGTACTTCCCCGCACCAAATAAACTACAATATCTTCCTCATTTTTAACTACCACTCTTTGATCGATCAGGTTTCTTTTGATTACCAAAAGCGTATCGCCAATTTTTGCTTTAAGCTGAAACATTCCGATGTCGTTACTGCCCACACCAATCCCCGTACGCAGATTGGTGATTTCAGATAAGGCAATCCTGATGTTCGAACCTTTTTCAATAACCACTCCTTTAACAATAAAATCCTGGGCCTGGGCAAATAAGCCTAGGGTAGTTAAAAAAATGAATATAATGCTAAATTTAAAATTCTTCATGTTGTAATTAATTGTTGCGTTTCAAAGTATCGGTATAATATTTAGCCGATTCTTTGATGTATTTAACAGCATCGTAATTGCTCCAGTTGTTTGCCATGCTACTGCTGGGGTAATAATCGAGCAAAAATTTATCCAGTTCTTTCCCTCTTAAAGTGGTATAACTGATTACCAGGCTTTTATTAAAAAATTTATCTATTTCAATTAAGCTCAGCTCTTTTTTATAATAACGGTTAAAATTACGCGCTCTTGCCGGTGTTTTCCCAAATAACTCGTAAAAAAAAGTTAACGGACTACCACCAAAAGGATTTAATAAAATCAATGGCGGCTTACCAGCATAAAAAGAGCCATTATGTCTGAAATCGCGCTTAATATCTTCCATCTCCTGCTTTTTGGTTTGCCCTTTAACTGTTACTTCCTCTAACATGGTACTCCCCCTAACCAGGTAAATTACCAGATCATCATCCGTTTTAACCACTACCATTTGATCGGTTAAATTCCTTTTTTTAACCAATAAGGTATCGCCAGCCTTTGCATTTACCTCAAACAGGCCAATCTCATTGCTGGTCGCCCCAATTTTATTGTTCAGATTGGTAATTTCGGCCAGCGCAATCCGCACATTCGAACCTTTTTCAATTACCACGCCTTTAAGCACAAAGTTTTGAGCCATGCTGTTTAAGCCCTGCAGCACAACGATCAGTAAAAGAATAAGTCTCAAGTGCTTCATCAGGTATTTATTATGGCGTATTCAATGTATCTAAATATTGCCGGGCCGATTTTTTAATGTATCCGGCCGCATCATAAGTATTCCACTTTTTAATCTGTTTATGTTTAGGCCTGTAATTTACCATAAACACCTCCAGCTGTTTCCCTGTTAAACTGGTATTCCTTTTAACCAGGCTCAGATTAAAAAACTTGTCTATTTCCAGTTCCTTTAGCTCCTCGTCGTAATACCGGTCAAACCGCCTGGCTCTTTTTCGCTCTGCGCTAAACAGCTCCATTATCGCTGCAAGCGGGTAGCGGATATAGTGAAGCGGATTTTTGTTCTTCCCGTAAAAGTAAGTTTTCTTACGGTGTTCTAACCTAACAGCCAATAAGTTTTCTTGTTTGTTTTCTGCCTTAATTGTTACATCTTCCAAAATCATATCGGTCCGTATAAGGTTTACAATAAAATCGTTCTCGTTTTTAACAACCACATACTGATTATCGAACTTTCGCTTCTGGATCAATAAAGTATCGCCAATTTTTGCAGCGATTTGAAAGAAGCCCATATCATTTGTGCCAACCCCTTGATTGGTGCGAGTATTGGTTACAACAGCTAGGGCAATTCTGATGTCGGTACCTTTCTCAAAAACCACACCTTTTGAAGCAACAACCTGTGCCTTAATATTTTTAGGTACAACCAGAAAGCTTATTGAGAGAAAAAAGAGCGTAAAAAATGCTTTCATATCTGTAAGATATTTTTCGTAAAATTAACACTTGTTACACGTTCAAATTGTTAATAAAACGTTAATAAACATGAGAAAGCTATTGGGTGGATTTTATTTATTGTACGCAGCAATTGTATTTTTTATGCTCATGGTTTTCGTTTGCCCGTTTATCATCCTCAGCATGGGTATTTTTAAAGAAAAAACCGGCCGGAAGATTTCTTTCTATTTCCTAAAATTCTGGGCCTGGGGCTTCAGTTTACTTACCTGTTTATGGTTCTCGGCCAGCGGAGCCGAAATTGACACCTCGCGTGCTTATATTTATGTTGGCAACCACAGTTCATTTTTAGATGCGGTAGCCATCGTACTGGGTATCCCGCAGGCTTTTAGTCCGCTGGGGAAAATAGAAATGCTTAAAATACCAGTATTTGGCTGGATTTATAAACGTTTGGTCGTAATGATTGACCGCAGCAGTCGCGAAAGCCGCGACCATTCGGTAGCCGAATTGCGCAAAGACCTCGCCGATGGCCAATCGATCCTAATTTTTCCCGAAGGAACGATGAATAAATCAGACCAACCCTTAGCTCCTTTTTATGATGGCGCTTTTCGCCTGGCTATTGAGACCCAAACACCAATTTTACCTTTTGCAATTTTGAACAGCAGGGCGCATTTACCACGAACGAAACCGCTTTTGTTAAACCCAGGTACTATTAAAACAATATTTGGTGAAGCCATTGAGACGAAAGGTTTGGTAGCAGAAGATCTGGAAGAATTGAAGCAAAAAACGTTTAACGTGATTTTAAACTTGCTGAAAAAGTAGCTTAATATTCCTTTTGATCAGAAAATGAGGGTTCCGGTATTTTTGACCAAATCAGTCTTACTGACCGTTTTATTCTGATGAAAAATCGGGGATGTTGACTCCCATCAGTATCTATGTAATAAGTAATCTTAGTTCAAGTGGTCTTTAGCAGCCACAATTGTTAAATTTAAATAAATAGAAACCACCAATTCACAGGATAGTAACCTGTTTTTTCCATAAAAAAAGAAAAAGCTTCCAAAGACACTTGAAAAAGGGTTTTATTCATAGGAGGTTTAGAAACGGTGATTTTGCACTTTGTAGGGAACAGGCTCATCCAAAGACGACAGGTCTTGAAAATTAAACGCGATTGCAGCGGGCATCGAGTGTAACCAAGTAAAGCGTAAAGGTACTGCTTCTGCGATGAAAAACTGAACGTTGGTTTTCAAAATATCGGCGATGTCATATTTTATTTGCAACTATACACAATTCTGAGTCACTGACCATTATTATTTCTCCTTTCGGCTTAAAACCCTATCTTTGCGCATGATAAAATCCATGACAGGATACGGCTTAGCAACAGCCGATTATGCAAATGCAAAGTATAGTGTCGAAATCAAATCGCTCAACAGTAAATTCCTGGAGCTCAATTTAAAATATCCTAAAGCTTTTTCTGATAAAGAATTGATTTTGCGCAATGTATGCAGCAAAGATATCGAAAGAGGAAAAGTAAGTTTAAGTATCAATGTAGAACGCAGCAATGGCGAAGTTACCGGTGCCAGCATTAATACCGCCTTATTAAGCCACTACTACCAACAACTTGTTGCGGTTAACAACGAATTAGGAGCCGATAGCAGCAATTTACTGCAAACTGCTTTAACTTTTCCGGATGTGATCAGCTATAAAGAAGAAAGTGTAAGCGAAGATGAGTGGAACCACCTATACCAGATTTTTACTACTGCTTTAGCCAACTTTAATAAATTTAGAGAAGACGAGGGTGCTGTTTTAAAGACAGATTTAGAACTGCGCATTAAAAACATTCTTTCTTACTTTAAGTCGGTTGAAGAACTGGAGCCCAAAAGAATTACAGCTATCCGCGATAAATTTAATCAGTTTTTAGAGGATGCGGTGGGTAAGGTAAATATAGACCAGAACCGTTTTGAGCAGGAATTGATCTACTATATTGACAAGATTGATATTACCGAAGAAAAAACACGTTTAAAAAGTCACTGCGATTACTTTTTGCAAACTTTAGCCAGTAAGGAAGCAAACGGAAAAAAAATGGGCTTTATCTCGCAGGAAATAGGACGGGAAATTAACACCATGGGTGCTAAGGCGAATGATGCCCAAATGCAACAATTTGTGGTGGGAATGAAAGAAGAATTAGAAAAGATAAAAGAACAATTACTGAATGTGTTGTAATGGTTGAATGTTGTTAAGTTGCAATGTTTACAAGCAACCTTCCAACCTTTAACTTTCCAACTTTCCAACAATATTAAAGCATGCAAGGCAAATTAATCATATTTTCGGCACCATCAGGAGCAGGTAAAACCACCATCGTACATCATTTATTACAGAAATTTCCTGAGCTGAGCTTTTCTATTTCTGCAACTACCCGTGAGTTAAGAGGAACAGAAAAACACGAAAACGATTACTATTTCATCACTAAAGAAGAGTTTTTACATAAAGTGGCTCATCAGGAGTTTGTTGAGTTTGAAGAGGTTTATAACGGAACTTTTTATGGCACCCTACGTTCAGAAATAGAACGCATCTGGAATGAAGGCAAACACGTTATTTTTGATATTGACGTAGAAGGTGGTATCCGCCTGAAAAGAAAATACGAAGAAGATGCACTGGCCATTTTTGTTCAGCCGCCATCGTTAGAGGTATTAAAAGAGCGTTTAAGCGGTCGCGGAACAGATAGCCCTGAAAAATTACAGGAGCGTTTCATCAAGGCCGAGAAAGAATTGCTTTATGCTGATAAGTTTGATGTAATTTTAAAAAACTTTGACCTAGCAACCGCCTGTGCGGAAGCGGAGCAGTTGGTTGGTGATTTTTTGAAGAAATAAATACATCATTGCATACATAAGCAATAGACTTTGCAGCGCGCGAAGCAATCTTTTATTTCGGATGAGATTGCTTCGGCTCGCTCAACCCAGCCTCGCAATGATGGGTACAAACAATGAAAAACATGAAAACTGGACTCTTCTTCGGTTCTTATAACCCCATTCATACCGGCCATTTAATTATTGCCAACTATATGGCCAATCATACTGAGCTGGATGAGGTATGGCTGGTGGTTTCTCCACATAATCCGTTAAAAGATAAAAATGGTTTAACCAACATGTACGACAGGTTGGAGATGGCCAAACTTGCCACCGAAAATGCCGAGCATATTCGGGTGAGTGATATTGAATTTGCCCTGCCACAACCTTCTTACACCATCGATACCTTGACATATTTGCACGAAAAATATCCGGAAAAGGAATTTGTGCTGATTATGGGCGCCGATAACCTGGTTTCGTTTAAAAAGTGGAAAAACTACGAGGTACTTTTAAAAAACTACCAGATATACGTGTATCCAAGGCCAGGAGCTAACATTGAAGAATGGGAAAACCATCCGGCAATTACTTTTACTCAAACACCTTTAATGGAAATTTCTTCAACCTTTATCCGCAAGGCCATTAAAGCGCAAAAGAATGTCCAGTTTTTCTTACCCGATAAAGTAATTGATTTTATTGAGGGTAAAGGGATGTACAAATCTTAACCCATACAGTTTTCTTAAAACCTACTGTATTAAATCGATTACTTGGACGAGTTTTTGTTTAATACGGCTTTGGTTTATTAATTTAGCTGAACTGATACAACAAAACAAGTGAAAAAAAATCTTTTTATACTCATTGCACTCTGTGGAACTGCATTTTCGGGCAGTGCACAACAAAAAACCTATTTAGAAATGTTAGCGAATCAACCTAAATGGGTCGATTCGGTTTTTAATAAGCTAAACCGCAGGGAGCGCATTGCACAGATGTTCTTTGTACGTGCGCATACCAACCTGGGCCAAAAATACACCGATTCGGTTGGTCAGGTAATTAAGCGGGAGCAACTGGGTGGGGTTATATTTTTTCAGGGCGGTCCGGGCAGGCAAGCCATTGCCACTAATGCTTACCAGAAATTAAGCCGGGTACCTTTAATTGTTGCCAACGATGGCGAATGGGGATTGGGAATGCGTTTAGACAGCACTATATCTTACCCTTATCAAATGGCATTGGGTGCAATCCAGAACAAGGAACTTTTGTACAAAATGGGTTTAGAAGTTGCCAAAGATTATAAGCGCATGGGCATGCAGATGAATTTAGCTCCCGATGCCGACATCAACAACAACCCGAAAAACCCGGTGATTAATTACCGTTCTTTTGGCGAAAATAAATATAACGTAGCCACTAAAGTTGCGGCTTACATGAAAGGCATGCAGGATGGCGGCCTTTTAACTACGCTGAAACATTTTCCCGGTCACGGCGATACGGATGTAGATTCGCACTACGATTTACCTCAGCTTACCTTTTCGGCCACGCGGTTAGATACTTTAGAAATGTATCCTTTCAAAGAGCTGATTAAGCAGGGCGCGTCGGGCGTGATGATTGCACACATGAATATTCCCTCTCTTGATAATACCCCAAATTTACCTTCTACACTTTCTAAACCTATCGTTACCGGTATTTTAAAGCAAAAACTAGGTTTTAAAGGTCTGATTATTTCTGATGCAATGGATATGAAAGGTGTAGTTAAATATTTCAAAAACGGTGAAGCTGATTTAATGGGCATTATTGCAGGAAACGATATACTCGAGCTTTCTGAAAATAGCGATAGAGCGATTAAACTGGTGCGTAAAGCCGTTAGGCAAGATCGCATAAATATGGCAGAAATAGACCAGAGTGTACGCAAAATATTGACGGCAAAATACTGGGCAGGTTTAGCCAGAAAAGATACAGTGGTAACACAAGGCATAGTTGCCGCCGTTAACCGTAATGCCAGCAATGCATTGGTGCAGGAACTGGCCAATGCTTCGGTTACTTTATTAAAAGGTAAAGATTATATTAAAAGGTTAATTCCGATCAGAAGGACTGCTATTATCAGTATCGGTGTACCTGCTGTTACTACTTTCCAGAAAGAAATTGCAAAAGGTTATTACAACTCGGTTTATTATGTTTTGGATAAAGATGCAAATCCTACACAAATCTCGAACATTGCCCGCGAGGTAGCTGCTTTTGATCAGGTTATTGTAGGTATTCACGATAGCCGTTCCCGTCCGGCCAATAACATGCCGCTAAATGCCGGAGTAAAGAATTTCATTAAAGAACTATCAGCCAAAAATGCTGTTTTTGCCTTATTTGCCAATCCATATAACCTGGCAGGCTTACCTGGTTTAGAAAACAGTAAAGGGCTTGTTGTGGCTTACCAAAAAGAAGATTATATGCAGATTTCGGCCGCAGCAGTAATTAACAACAGACTGGTACCAACAGGTAAATTGCCTGTAAGTGTGGCTCCCTTTTATAAATTTGGTGAAGGATTTTAATTTTAACCGCAAAGACACGAAGCGCACAAAAGATAGCATTTTGAATGAGTGAATGTTTTGGATATCCGCCATTCACTCATTCAAAATTCATTCATTTTTTCAAAACAATTTCTAGCTTAAAGCGATTATCTAATTATAAATCTTAATGTTATGATAGATCCAGAAAATGACAATTATTCCAGCGATCCTAATGATGCATTGCGCAGAGAGGATGAGGTAGAAAATATCAATGAAATTACCGGCGATGATACCAGCATTGAGCACGATAAAGATTTGCTGGAGCAGGCAGATGAAGCATCAAGAGGTTCTTATGAGCTAAATATTGATGACGAAACCGATGATTTAGACGATTAAAAAAATAGCGGCAGATCAGATTTAACAATATGACCTGCCGTTTTTTAAGGGAAAGTTTTTGATTAAAGAAGGAATTATTTAGCGCGATTATTGCATATTATTTAACTTAATAGAAATTTCATCCTCAATTCGAGCTATTTCAAACTCGCCGACAGTTATTTCATATTTTTTCAACCTTAAGTATTCAACAAAGTCATGGTCTAAATGCATGCCTGGGTACTTCGATAAATAATAGGGAAGATATGCAGGCCAAACCCATAAACCATCTGTAAAATAGCTATCAGGTGCAATAAGCGCTTTAGTTTCAATATCAACAAAGTACCCCATCCAGGCGAAAGCTAGAATGCCATCTTTTAGGTAATTTATAATATCAAGATAATCTGGATATTTTACTACATCCTGTAGCGGCTTAGCACTATCAATGATATTATATTCTTTAATAAAGCCGACATATTTCATTTTTTAAATTTCTTATTAAAATAAATATCGACCAACTTTAAAACTACTTTGCTTTTGGCTTATACGTTTCCGGATTAACCGCAGTTGTGGTCCATCCCTTTAAAAAAGAGGTAATTTTCTTTACATCATGGCCAACTTTCCTTTTGCCATTAGCGCCTACTTCTTCAGTTTCCAGGTACGACGAATTTTCGATGTGCAATACCTTTCCTTTTCCGTCCAAAACTAAAAACACCGGAAAACCGAAACGTTGCGGATAACCTAAATTAGCCAAAACACTTTCATTTTTATTTTCAGGGCTGTAGTTAACCAATACGGTTTCGAAGTTATCGTTGATATATTTTTTCAAAGTAGCTGTACTATCAACCAAATTGTGGAAAGCAATACACCAGGTGCACCAGTTACCCCCAACCTGTAATAAAACATGTTTATTTTCTTTAGCTGCCTTTGCAACAGCTGTTGCAATATCTGCTTTGGCATCGGCCTGAGGGTTATAAATGTGAACCCCTTCCTTTTTCACCTGACTAAAAGCTGCAGTAGAAATCAATACAGCAGTTAATAAAATCACTATTTTTTTCATCTTTTTTTGAATAATATTCAAAAGTAGTAAAGTCTAGTATTATAGTAGATTATTCGCAAATTCTTTACAGAGCGGAAACATTCATTAGTCATTAACAGATTTGTTTTTACCAAAAGGTTTAATCGATCCCACATTTTCCATCATCCATCTTGCATTTCCCATCTTCCATTTCTATATTATCTTTGTAGTTCAATGGATTTTTTAGACATACATAGCCACAAAACCGCTGAACAGCCAGGGGCTATCAGTATTCAAAGCTTATCGTTAACCAGCGATATCTTTCTAGCCATGTCCAAAAAAAAGCCAATTTCAGTGGGTTTACATCCCTGGTATGCGCAGCTTGATGCTTTAGAAATGCAAATGCGTTATTTAGATGTGTTGGCGAGGCAACCCAATGTAAAGCTCATTGGCGAATGTGGTTTAGATAAACTCAGGGGCGAAAATGTAAACAACCAGCTGGTTATTTTAACCGAACAAATCAAACTGGCAGAAAAGCTTAACAAGCCATTAATATTGCACTGTGTAAAATGCTTTTCCGAGCTGATTGCGCTTAAAGACAGGCTTAAGGTTAAAGTTCCGATGATTATTCATGGTTTCAATAAAAAAGAATTGCTGGGCAAACAGCTGTTGGATAAAGGCTTCCTCCTTTCGTTTGGAACGGCAATATTAAAAGCCGGCACAGGCGCAGCAAAACTGCTAACGGAAATAGATAACTTCTTTCTCGAAACCGATGATGCGAATATTCCGATCTCTGAAATTTACCAGGCCGCAGCCAATTTAAAAAAATGTACGGTTGATGAGCTTAAAGCTCGTATTTTTGCCAACTGGAAAAATTTGAATTTATTGTAAAATAACCAGGGAGGCCACAGAAAAATATCAATTCTGTATTAATGAGTGTCTCTTTGGTATAATAGAAAAATTATAATGTCTGATGTAACCTGGCTTTCGCGCTCTGCCCTGCTTGTAGGAAATGATGGGATAGAAAAACTTCAAGCCAAACATGTTTTAGTAATTGGTTTAGGTGGTGTTGGCTCCTTCGCTGCAGAATTTATCTGCCGGTCGGGAGTTGGCGAAATGACTATTGTGGATGGTGATGTGGTAGATCCTACCAACAGGAACAGACAGCTGCCAGCTTTAGCCACCAACCATGGTGTAGGTAAGGCCGAAATTATGCGCGAGCGTTTACAGGCCATTAACCCTGAATTAAAACTGCATGTCGTTGATACTTTTCTTACCCCCGAGAAGTGCCGGGAAATTTTAGAAGGTAAATTCGATTACATTATGGATTGCATCGATAGTGTAATGCCCAAAATTACCTTACTATCTACGGCATTAGAGAAAAATATCCCGATTGTAAGTTCAATGGGTGCCGGCGGTAAAATGGATCCTACCAAATTAAGGATTACCATGCTTCCGGATACCTATCAATGTGTTTTTGCAAGCTATGTACGCAAAAGATTAAATAAGCTGGCAAATGCAGAGAAAATCAAAACAGTTTTTTCAACGGAGCAGATGGATAAAAATTCGATGATCATGACCGATGGGAGCAACTTTAAACGTTCGGCCTATGGAACAGTTTCCTATCTGCCAGCTGCATTTGGCGGAGCCTGCGCTTCGGTAGTAATCCGCGACTTACTGGGCTTAAAAATCGAAATGGCCGAAAGACCAGCCAGAATCAGTCATAAAACACTTAACAAAAGGAAGAAAAAAAAAGCTTAACGGAATAGAATTGTTGATATCATGATTTCGCGAAGATTTTAAATTGTTGTAAGTTTAAAATCCGAGAGCAATCATATTATGCCCAAACCACTTAAAATTCTTCAGGCTTCTGCCGGTTCTGGTAAAACATTCAGTTTAACAGCGCATTACCTTACACTACTATTTTCCGGTGAGAATAAATACCGCGAAATTTTAGCCGTTACTTTTACCAATAAGGCTACAGAGGAAATGAAAACCCGGATACTGGAAGTCTTGCTGGGATTAGCAAAGGGCAATCCCGCAAAGAAAATAGACGATTACCGGCAGCTCATTTTACAGGCTTATCCCGAAATGAGCAGTCAGGAGCTGCAATTTAAAGCGGATAAAATCTACCGTAAAATCCTGCACGATTATAGCCGCTTTTCGGTTAGTACCATTGATGGCTTCGTGCAAAAAGTAATCCGTGGTTTCGCTTTCGAACTAGGCCTTAATGCGGATTATAATTTAGAGATGAATTATGATAAAGTTAAAGATGACCTAGTTGCCAAACTAGATGAAGCTTTAGACCATAATAAACAACTTCTACAATGGATTATCGATCTGGCTATCGAACGCATTAGCGATAACAAAAGCTGGAATTATAAATTCGAACTATACAACCTGATCGGGGAAATTTTTTCAGAGCGTTTCCAGATTTTTGAAGATGCAGTAAGCGCTTTGGGCTTAGAGAATATCGACGAGCTTTTCAAAAAATATATCAGCATAACTAAAGCCGAGATTAAAAATTTCGAAGATGAAATTATCCGTATTGCGACCGATGCACACGAAGCTATGGGCGTTACAGGCGTCGAAAATGAACACTTCAAAGGAAAATCCCGCAGTGCACTAGCCAAAATAATACTCGTTGCCCGTGGCGATTTTTCTAAAATAGAACCACTTTTCAACCTGATTGATGAACCGGATGAGTGGTTTCAAAAAAATGCAAATTTTCCTGAGGCCTACGAAATTGTAAATCCCCTTCTAAAACAACTTAAAACTCATTATTTAGCACATTTACCTAATTATAGCCTGGCTATAGCTTTTAACAAAAACCTATATTATTTAAGGTTAATGCAGGAAATTGCAGTGCTTTTGAAAGAATACCGTGCAGAAAACGATAACCTGCTTATTAGTGATGCACAGAAATTAATTTCTGGCATTACCGAAGATGCAGGCGATAACCCTTCGTTTATCTGGGAAAAAGTGGGCAACAGGTATCGCAATTTCTTGTTCGATGAATTTCAGGATACTTCAACCAGTCAGTGGGGAAGTTTTAAATCACTCCTCACCAACGCCATGGCCACGCCAAGCGAAACGCTGATCGACCACCTGATTGTAGGCGATACCAAACAATCTATTTATCGCTGGCGCAATGGCGATTGGAATATCCTGCACCAACACGCTAGACGCGATGTAGGTCCAGAAAATGTAATGGAAGACAGTCTGGCTGAAAATTACAGGAGCGCTGAAAACATCATCACTTTCAACAATTTTCTTTACAAGTCTATTCCCCTTGTGCTTCAAAATGAATTAAATCAAAACCTGCTTACCAAACCCAAGAGCATTTCTTCGTGGTGGGAAGCAGAACACTATACCCAGATTATAACCGATATTTACAGTACTTCAACCCAAAACTTTGCAACAAACACCCCGAAAGGTGGCACTATTAAAATTAAAAAATTTGGGAAAGAACATGCCCCAACGAGGCTCGTTTCACCGAAACTACTTTCAGGGATATTGCCCTGGGTGATATTATCAGCGAAATCAAAGTACTCCAGGAGCATAACTATGCCTTAAAAGATATCGCCATTTTGGTCCGTTCCAATAGCGAAGCCATGCTCACCGTTAGAAAATTAATGGAGCATAAATTACCCGTATTATCTGGTGATGCATTATTAATATCGAACAATTCGGCCATACAACTTATTATTAATACGCTAAAGGTGCTTATTGGCCTCGAATCTCAAACAGCCCTGTACAAAGCCAATTGCATTGCCCTTTATCGCTCTTTACAAGAAAAAGAAGTAAACGCCAACGATTACCTTAACCTTACTAACCGGCCGTTAAATAGCCTTAACGAAGTTTTGCCTTCTGCCCTTTGCGAAAACTGGCAGAGTTGGTTACAGCTACCATTGCCAGAACTCGTTGAAATATTAATTGAAAGCTATGGTTTAAAAAACCTAACAGCAAACTTACCCTATTTACTCGCCTTTAGAGATTTAACCGCATCGGCAGGCAAACTGGGCGAAAAAGGAATTATTGCCTTTTTAACCTGGTGGGAAGAAGATGGCATTAAAAAGTCTTTACCATCTCCAGAAGGTGCAGATGCGATCCAAATCATTACCATCCACAAATCGAAAGGGCTTGCATTTAGGGCTGTCTTTGTTCCTTTTTGCAACTGGGAAATCAAAGGTAAGGCAAATGGGACTTTCTGGGTTTCATCAGATGACACTGTTTATAAAGAGTTGCGTGGCATTCCGCTAAAATACAATGAAGCCCTGGCCGATTCGGCAATTGCTAAAGCTTACTACGAAGAACTGCTCTACAATAACATGGATGCGCTGAATATGCTTTATGTGGCAACCACACGCTCAAAAGATTACCTTTATATCGCTACCATGGCTAAAAAGGAACTTAAACTATCAAACATGGGCGACGTAATAAACCTTACTTTCGAAAATGAATTTGATGAAAACGGGGTGTACGAAATTGTAGATTTTGTTTCAGCAGAAAGTAAAAATGAAGAAGCAAACTTTATTGACCTGAAAAGCTATCCAACCACTACACGCTTATCAGAATTATATATCCCATCCGAAGACAAACACCTCAGGCACCTGGTTAATATTGAAAAATCGGGAAGAAAAGGATCCCTGCTCCACGATATTTTAGCCAATGCCAGTACCCCAAAAGAGGTTGAGGCTTATATTACCAATTTGATTTTAGATGGGATTGTACAGGAAGATGAAAAGCCAAACCTGATTTCGAGAGCTTTAGAAGTGCTGGAAAACGTTGATTTAAAAGTGGTTTTAAGCAAAGCTACCGGTAGCATTACCGAAAAAAACATTATCGATGCAAAAGGTAAACTTCACCGCCCCGACCGTATTTTGTTCAACAATGATGAGGTAATTATCCTCGACTATAAGTTTACATTGGAAGAAAGCGACAAACACATCGAGCAGGTAAACAATTACAGTACTTTACTTGCAGAGATGGGGTATGAAAATATTAAAACTTATTTATTTTATGCCGTAAAGGGTAAGTTGAAACTGGTATAATCTGGGTTTTTAAAAATTAAGGCTTATGGAAAATTGGTAAAACATTCATCTTAAAATCAAAAAACTACTTTAATAATTAACCTCTCATTGAAAACTTTTCTACTCTCGCTCTCCATGACATTACTGATTTATGGTATGCAAGCTCGCGCGCAAACAAACTGCAACATCCATGGTATTATTGCTGATTCTTTGAAAAAAGTGCTTAGTAACACTACAATTAAACTCTATTTTGGCAAAGACTCATTAAATACCACTACAAATGATAAAGGATACTTTTCTTTTTCAAATATCAAAGCAAAGGAAGTGACCTTAAAAGTTAGTAGTATAGGATTTAAAACGTATTTGGCAAAATATAGCATCAAGTCTGACATGCAGGAAATAGACCTGGGGACAATTGTTTTGAAAGCTGGAGAAATTTCATTGGCCGATGTTACCATTAAAGCAAAACCTGTTGCCATAAGGTACAAACAAGATACAGTTGAATACGACGCGAATGCTTTTCACGTGCAAGACGAAGATAGGGTGACCGATCTATTAAAGCAGTTACCGGGCGTAGAAGTAGATGAAAACGAAAACGTTACTGCGATGGGAAAAAGCATGACAAAACTCCGGGTTAACGGAAAGGATTTTTTCACAAATAATGTTAAAGATTTTATATCCAAACTGCCTGCAGGCATTGTTGCAAAAATACAGGTAATAGACGATTTCGGTGATCAGGCAAACTTTACCGGCATCAAAATTGGGGAATCGCAGAAAATGTTAAACATTGTTACCAAGCCCGGTATGGATAACGGACAGTTTGGAGGTCTATCCATTAATGGCGGTACAAATAAACAAATTGGCGGCAATGGGAACGTTAACTTATGGAATGGCGAAAAGCAATCGAGTGGAGGCCTGGGTTACAACATAGCAGATAATGGAGCCGGGCTTTATCAAAATAGAACTTTCGGAATAAACCACAACAATAAAATCGGTAAAAATGCAAGCTTTGGCCTTAACTATAATTACAACGGAGGGATCAACAATTCTAAAACCCTTCAAGCAGTAGAAACAGTTAATACTTTAGGAAAATTGAATAGCCAGCTCGAAAATGACAATTATTCGGCAAATAACGGCCATGGTTTGGGGGAAGTTTTAATCAAACTACCAAGAAAATATATTTATCAAGTTCTTTTAATTTCAATTATAATAACACCAACTCTCGTAACAGTTCATTAAATCATCAAACAGGTTTTAGCAAACAAGATTTTAAAAACTACACCAATAACAGCAACAAAACTCCGTCATTACGCGCCAGTTTAAATTTTTCTAAAAAGCTAAAAAAAAATACTTTATCAGGAAGTTTTTCATTTTCAACTTCATCAACCGGATCTGATCAGGATATCATAACCAATACTTTATATTATGATGCAAATGGTAAGTTAGAGAAAGACTCCTTACTTAACAGAAGTGTTTATAACAACAATAACCATAAACAATTTGGTGTTGGATTGAGTTACGGATTCATACTTAAAAGAGATTCATTAACTACAAAAAGTATTTCCTTAAATTATAATGGATCAGTAAATATAAACCAGAGCGATCTTCAAACTTATGTACTAAATCAAACAACTTTTACTTCATCAAAGGTCGATTCATTAAGTGTATTTACACAGAATTCGACTATCAACCAGTCATTAAATCTTTCCTATTACCAATCAGGAAAAAAAAGCAGAATAACCGGAGGATTAAATATCAGGCCTAACCTGGTTCGGAATAATTATCCGGAATTAAATAGTACCTATAGCAACACCTACATTAATTTTTCACCAACGTTTAACTACTCCAGAAACATAACGCAATCCAAAACAATATCGGTTAATTACAGTGGCCAGAATAGCAACCCGTCTATTTTGCAGATGCAACCAGTTCGAAATACACAAAACCTACAAAATATTGTAATTGGAAACCCTAATCTAAAATCAACTTTCAACCATTCCGTTTCATCTAATTTTAATTACTTTGGAAAAAAATCAAATATTTCCTTTCAAAGTGGCTTCAGTATTAGTACCAGCAATAACGAAATTGTAAATAATATCATCATCATTCCGGATACACTTGGGGCATTTAAGCAAGAAACTCGTTTTGAAAATGTAAATGGCAATTATAACGCAAACTTTAACTACAATTTAAACATTCCTTTTAAATCCCGTAAGTACACCATCAGTTTAAACGGAACAGCTGGCAATTCCAGAAAAACGGCCATAATTAACAACGATAAAACTTTTAATAAGGGCTTTAATTTTTCACAAAACATTTCGGGCGCTTTTACAATTAAAAAGTTTACCGTAAATATGAGCATGGGATATTCAATGAGCACTAATAATGATAATATGTTTGGGCAATTTTCGTCCTATGGCCAAACACCTTATAATCTTTTGCTCAATACCGGCCAATCTTTCTTTAGAACCAAGAGTTTCAGCAGTAATTTTTCTACATCACTTAGATTAAGTGGTTTAAGGCTAAGTTTTAACGGAAATTATAACAGGAGTAAGAATGACAATAACAATACGCCACTAAATGTAAATACCAAAGTACAATCGCTTAATTTAGGGGCTTCGGGAAATGTAACGATATTTAAATCATACAATTTCAATATCAATGCAAATAAACGAATTACCAAAGGATATAGTTTAACTAATATTAATCCATTAATGATTAATATTGAGGCTGGAAAATCCTTCTTAAAAAACAGAGCGCTAAACTGCAGCATAAGTGTTAATGATTTGCTCAATGAAGGAAATAATGTATCGCAAAGAGTTATGGGGAATTCCATTATAGAGAGTAGAAGCAATCAGGTTATGCGGGTTGTTACTTTTGGAATGAGTTATAATATATCCACTTTTGGCGACAAATCGTTTAGATTAAGGAAAGAATAAGTAACTATCAAAAATAATTTAAAGATGATCTCATTTCTACAGGAAGTTGCCGAAGATCTAATTGAAAAATTTGGAGCCAACCTCCAGCATTGCGCCATTGTTTTTAACAATAAGCGCCCAGCTGCTTATATGCAGAAATACCTGTCCGATATAATTAAAAAGCCTTTTTTTAGCCCTTATTTTTATACCATACAAGAGTTTTTTGCAGCAGCCACCAATTATAAAATTGCCGATTTTTACCTGCAGTTTTTCACCCTGCATAAAATTTACAACCAGCTTTTAGCTGAAGAAAAACTCGAACCAATTTCGAGCCATAAGTTTTTTCCACTGGCTAAGATTATCTTGAGCGATTTTACCCAAATAGACAACGACTTAGTTGATGCTGAAAAACTATACCGTGACCTGGAAGATATTTCAGTAATCAATAAAGATTTCGATTATTTAAGCCCCGAACAATACGAGTTTTTAGCACAATTCTGGACCTCTTACTCAGAAGGGAAACATAAAAAGCAGCAGGAGCTCTTCATTAAAATGTGGCGCAGAATGCCAAAACTTTACCATAAGTTTCACGCCGCCCTTAAAGTACAGGATTATTTAACCAATGGCTATGTATACCGCCATCTAGCAGAGGAAATGAGTCTGCAAGAGAATTTACCAGTAGATTTCGAAAAAGGAAAGATCATTTTGGTAGGCTTTAACGCGTTAACCAGGGCCGAAGCCAAAATATTTATGCAGTTGCAAGAAGCAGATAAGGCACTTTTCTATTTTGATGCAGACGAATATTACCTAAACGATCCATTGCAGGAAGCAGGCCTGTTTTTACGTAAAAACCTCAATCAGCTGGGTTTAAAAAATGTGTTTGAGTACAGTACCAGCCTGATGAAAACCGAATCTCATCAGGTTAACGTTTTTAAGGTTCAGGGGCAATCTGCGCAGGCAAAAATATTAAACAACATTCTGGCCGACGATTATTCTGACCCCAATGAGGTTGGCTCAACTGTTGTAGTACTAGCCGATGAAAGCCTGCTGATGCCTGCTCTGCAAACCATCCCGACCAGTTACAACAAAAAAACCATCGACTTAAATGTAACCATGGGTTTTGCCCTGGCCACCTCGAGCATATTCGGATTGGCCGACTTGTGGTTTTCCAGTCAGCTGGAAATTATACAAAATGGCAAAGTGAGTTATAAAAATGTGGAAGCCTTTTTAACGCATCCGCTAACAGCTTTAAGTCAGAAAATGCGCGATAAAATCCTGACGGCACTATTAACTGAAAATGAGGTTGAAATCCAGCATGAACGTTTATTGCGTCAAAGCGGTTTGTTCGAAGTTTTTTATAAAAAAATCGACAGTCCAAAAAGTGTGGTGCCGTATTTGCTGGCTGTGTTCGATTTTATTTTAACCCGCTTATCGAACGCCAAAACACTAAAGAAAATAGATGCCGAACTGTTTGTTAAAACCATACAGGAGCTTAACCGCCTGCACGACACCTTTGGGAAGCATATTGGCGAAGAAGATGTAACCTTTGTAATCTACCTGGTGCAAAAATCGCTGCAGGCTATAGCCGTTCCTCTTTCCGGCGATCCTTTGAACGGCATCCAGCTGATGGGTTTACTGGAAACCCGCAACCTGAATTTCGATAAGGTGGTGATTTTAGGTTTTAACGAAGGAATTATCCCTAAATCATCAATTGGTAACAGTTTTATTCCCGATAGCATCCGCCGGGTATATGGCCTGCCCGTACTCGAAAACCTTGATGCAATTTCATCCTATATGGTTTATCGGCTAATGCAGCGTGCAAAGAATATCAACTTTGTGTATAACAGCCTCACCGACGAATCTACATCAGGCGAAGCCAGCAGGATTTTAAAGCAGCTGGAATACGAAAGCGGTTTCAGTTTTGCTTATCATGAGCTTAATTTAGAGGTAAAAACCAAAGCCTTTAAAGAAGTAAAAATCGAAAAAACCAATAATGTTTTTATCCAGCAAACGCTGCAAAAATACCTCAATAAACAAAAAGTACTTTCGCCATCTGCACTAACGCAATACATTTCGAACCCGATAGATTTCTTTTTCAATTACATTGCAGGCATTAAAGAGCCCAAAGAAGTTAGTGCAGTGGTTGAAGCAAACGAAATTGGTTCGATATTGCACAAGGTGATGGAATATTTCTACGAAGACTTAAGAAAAGCAGAAATCTCAGCAGAAAAGATTAAGGAAAAAAGGAAGCAGATCCCCGCTTTAACCCAAAAAGCTTTTAATGCGGTTATGTTCAACCATCCCGACAAGGTAATGGAGTACAAAGGCATGCAAAAGGTAATTTTATCTATTGTTGAAGCCTATGTACACATCATTTTAAATCAGGATGAAAATCAGGCTCCCTTTAACATAATCAGTT
Source organism: Pedobacter sp. HDW13 (assembly GCF_011303555.1). NCBI lineage: Bacteria > Pseudomonadati > Bacteroidota > Sphingobacteriia > Sphingobacteriales > Sphingobacteriaceae > Pedobacter > Pedobacter sp. HDW13. The sequence continues at coordinate 1,808,770 of NZ_CP049868.1, forward strand.
TGGAGCAAAAGGTTGAGGCCGAAATTAGCTTTCCTTTAAAAAATCAGGAAGCGAGTATTAAAATTTTTGGTTTTATAGACCGTGTTGATGTAAAGGATGGCATAACCAGAATTGTAGATTATAAAACCGGAAGCGATAAACTTACTTTTAAAGATGTTGCTGAACTCTTCAATTCAGATGGAAAAAACATCAATAAGGCGCTGGTGCAAACCTTGCTTTACACTTACGCCTACGAACAATTTTCGGGTAAAACCGGTGTAGAGCCGAATCTTTATGTGGTTAAAACCATGGCGGTAGATGGGGTTTGGTTTAAATCGGGCAGACAAAGCCTTTCTGGTGAATACCTCGATGAAATAAAACCGGAATTCCTTGCAGAGCTCAGAAAAAAACTGACCGAACTTTTTGAGGCACCTTATTTTGTAGCCAGCGCCGTTGAGGATAATTACAAATACTCTATTTATAAAACTTTGTTTGGAAAATAGTTTTTAACCACAAAGCAGAAAATGAAAAATCGCAAAGAACACTAAGTCTTGTACTTTGCGAAAAAACTTTGCGCACTTTGCGGTTAATCCTTAAATTTAAAAATGCTAACCTTAAACTTCACCAAATTCCCAATATTAGAAACCGAAAGATTAATCCTTCGTGAGCATCAGTTATCGGATGCAGATAACTTATTTGCCATGCGCACCAATGAAACAGTGATGAAATACATTGATAGGGAAAGGCCTAAAGATTTGTTAGAGATTAAAACCTTTATTACCACATTTAATGAAGGTTTTGAAAACGGCGACAATTTAGCCTGGGTGATTGCATTGAAAGAAAATCCAGATCAAATGATAGGCTCCATTGGGTATTGGCGTACCGATTTTGCCAACCACAGAGCAGAAATTGGCTATATGCTTCATCCCGACTATTGGCGCCAGGGCATCATTTCTGAAGCTTTAAACAGAACAATACATTTTGGTTTTGAGGATATGAATTTGCATAGCATCAAAGCAAACATTAATGTTGAAAACAATGCTTCAAGGCAAATACTGCTCAAACACAGTTTCGTAAAAGAAGCGCTTTTTAAAGAAGATTATTATTTCAGAGGTCAATTTCTTGATAGTGAAATTTATGGTTTGTTGAATCCAAATCATTAAAAATCAATATTTCTCATTTTTCGATACAATATTTCAAAAAAAATATTTCGGAAAACAAGCAAACCAGAATGCAATCGCTGCTTTTATCTGCACAAAAGCACAATAATATTTCCCTTATTCCCTATAAGTAAAAATCGCTGGCAAAAAACCTCGCAATCAACCACAATTATTACAAAACACACAGATTATTGCCTTTGGTTTCAACGCGATTAATAATTATATTTGCCACCGTTATTAAAATTTACAATGAGAGAAATCCAATTTAGAGAAGCACTACGCGAAGCCATGAGCGAAGAAATGCGTAAAGATGACCGCGTTTTTTTATTAGGTGAAGAAGTAGCAGAATATAACGGTGCATACAAAGTAAGTCAGGGTATGCTTGATGAGTTTGGTGCTAAACGTATTATCGATACACCTATTGCCGAATTAGGTTTCGCTGGTATTGCAACTGGTGCAGCAACTGCTGGCCTTATTCCAATTGTAGAGTTCATGACATTTAACTTCTCTTTAGTTGCAATCGATCAGATTATCAACGGAGCAGCTAAAATCTTATCAATGAGCGGTGGTCAATTCTCTTGCCCAATGGTTTTCCGTGGCCCAACAGGTAATGCCGGTCAACTAGGTGCACAACACTCACAAAACTTCGAAAACTGGTTTGCCAACACTCCAGGCTTAAAAGTTGTTGTTCCATCAACTCCTTACGATGCTAAAGGTTTATTAAAACAAGCTATCATTGATCCAGATCCGGTAATTTTTATGGAATCGGAAGTAATGTACGGCGATAAAGGCGATGTTCCTGCAGAAGAATATTACATAGAGTTTGGTAAAGCCAACGTAACCAAACAAGGTACTGATGTAACCATCGTAACTTTCGGTAAAATGTTAACCCGCGTGGTAAACCCTGCTGTAGAAGAATTAACCAAAGAAGGAATCAATGTTGAGGTAATCGATTTACGTACTGTTCGTCCTATCGATTATGCAACGATCATCGAATCGGTTAAGAAAACAAACCGTTTAGTGGTAGTGGAAGAAGCATGGCCATTGGCTTCAATTTCTTCTGAAATTGCTTTCAACGTACAAAGAAATGCATTTGATTATTTAGATGCACCAGTTTTACGTATCACTTGTGCCGATGTTCCACTTCCATATTCACCAACTTTAATCGCAGCAAGCTTACCAAATGCTGAGCGCGTAATTAAAGCGGTAAAAGAAGTAATGTACGCAACAAAATAAATTGTCATTCTGAGCATAGCGAAGAATCACATTAAATATATAGAATCCTCTAAAGCAATTTGGGGGATTTTTTTTTGCTATTTCTAAGCCTTTCAGGTATTGAAAACCATATTTAAAATTGCATTTAATGATAATTTTGAATAATATAGTAGTCAAATGCGTGAAAAAATTAATGATTTTCTAACAATTGTAATTATCATTCCAATTGTTATGCTTTTCCTTTTGTTTTTCCTGCCCTTTATTGTGATTCATAAAATCAATTACTATTTCGAAAAAAAGAAAACTGATAAATTATATATTGATTACCTTCTAAAAATTGATGGACATAAATTCTTTTGTTACAATAACAGAAAAGATGTACAGGAATTTATCGAAAAACAGATTATACCAACCTTGCCAAAAGATGTAAAATTGATTTTTCTTGACGGAAGGACTCCAAAATCAGAATACACGGAAAGCTTTGCATCTACAATTTTATATCGTATCCAAAATCAGGTAGGTTTTCCCTATCTATTAAGAATCCAGGAAGGTAGTGTCCTCGAAAAATCGATCAATAATGAACTTTACAACAGCTTAAACCAAGGCCACAACAATGAGCCATTGTATGACGCAATAAATAAATTTTATCAATAACTTCGTTCAATATCAAAACATCATCATGCCTGAATACATTGCCGACCAAACATTCGAAAAAGCCGATTTTACCTTACGCGCATTGCCAAAAGCAGAATATGAAAACTGTAAATTCATCAACTGCGATTTTTCCAATTCAGATTTAAGTGGTGTTAAATTTCTGGATTGTCAGTTTACCCACTGTAACCTGAGCTTAGTCAATATTACCAAAACAACATTCAACGATGTAAATTTCAGCGATTGCAAAATGTTGGGATTGAGGTTCGAAAACTGTAACGATTTTGGGCTGGCGTTTGGCTTTAACAATGCAAAACTAGATCATTGCTCCTTCTATAAACTCAAATTAAAAAAAACAGCTTTTAAAAATTCACAACTGCACGAAGTCGACTTTTCAGAAAGTGATCTTGCAGGCGCTACTTTCGAAAACTGCGATTTATTGAGTGCTACATTCGATAAAACCATGTTGGAAAAAGCAGATTTTAGAACTGCTTATAATTATTCTATAGATCCGGACAACAACAGGATCAAAAAAGCTAAATTCTCACAATCTGGCTTAGCTGGCTTGTTACACAAATATGATATCGTAATCAGTCAATAATTTTACCAGAGATTCTTTGTAATTTCATAACAAGATAAAGTTATGGAACAGCCGAAACCAGAAAACATCGATCAGTATATCGCCAATTTCCCCGCAGCAACCCAGAAACTGCTACAACAAGTGCGAGAAACCATTCAACTTGCAGCACCTGAAGCTAAAGAAGTAATCAGTTATGGTATGCCAGCCTTTAAGCAAAAAGGGATTTTAGTGTACTTTGCCGGTTATACCAAACACATTGGCTTTTACCCTACTGGCTCTGGCATCAACGCCTTTAAAAATGAATTTGGCGATTATAAATGGAGCAAGGGAGCTGTTCAGTTCCCGATAGATCAATCCATGCCTTTAGAGCTGATTACAAGAATTACCAAATTTAAAGCAGAACGTGATCTGGAGAAAGCCCTAAAAAAGAAATAAATACCCAATGCATCGCTAAACTCAGTTTTCTAAAGAATTTACTCACACATTTCGGTGGAAAACTTGATTTTAAAAAGCCTTAATTTCTAAAAATCCTAATTAGCTTTGATCTTTTAATTTTAGATATGTTAACCCACCATAAAATAATTGCAGCCGAATTAAAGGTTGCAGAAAAGCAGGTAACTGCTACTATAAATTTGTTAGATGAAGGCGCCACTGTACCTTTTATTTCACGTTACCGTAAAGAATTAACAGGCAGTTTGGATGAAGTTGAAGTTGCCGCAATCCGCGACCGCGTTTTGCAGTTACGCGATCTCGATAAGCGTCGCGAAGCCATCCTAAAATCAATGACCGATTTAGGAAAACTTACCCCTGAGCTCGAAAAACAGATTAACGAAGCAGAAACCATTTCGCTTTTAGAAGATATTTATTTGCCATACAAACCTAAACGTAAAACGCGTGCGTCGGTGGCTAAAGAAAAAGGACTCGAGCCATTGGCTTTACAGATTTTTGATCAAAGTAGTTTCGACCTGGGTGCTGAAGCAGATAAATTTATAGATACCGAAAAAGGTGTAAATTCTTTGGAAGAGGCTTTAGCCGGAGCAAGGGATATTATTGCTGAAATGATTTCGGAAAATGCCGAAGCCCGTACCAAAATGCGCACCTATTTTCAGGAAAAGGCCGATTTTAAATCAGAAGTAATTAAAGGAAAAGAAGAAGAAGGCATTAAATATAAAGATTACTTTGAGTGGAATGAGCCAGTTAAAACCGCAGCCTCGCACCGCGTACTTGCGATGCGTCGTGGCGAAAAAGAACTTATTTTGCGCCTAGATGCCCTCCCACCTGCAGAAGATGCCATTGCATTATTGGAAAATCAGTTTGTTTTAGGCAACAATGCAGCTTCAAAACAAGTACAGCAAGCTTTAGAAGATGGTTACAAACGCTTACTTGAACCAGCAATGGAAACCGAGCTGCGTGTTTTCACCAAACAAAAAGCTGATGAGGAAGCTATCCGCGTTTTTGCCGAAAATGCACGTCAGTTGTTACTTGCAGCACCGATGGGCCAAAAAAATGTCTTGGCTATCGATCCGGGCTTCCGTACCGGTTGTAAAGTGGTTTGTTTAGATAAGCAAGGTCAATTATTAGAAAATACTGCCATTTACCCACACACAGGACAAGGAAATGTTAAAAATGCCGAATTCAGTATTCAGCAGCTTTGCGAAAAACATGATATTGAAGCCATTGCAATTGGTAATGGAACAGCTGGGCGGGAGACAGAGACTTTTGTTAGAGGTTTAAATTTACCGCATATCACCATTGTTATGGTAAATGAAAGTGGTGCTTCAATTTATTCGGCCTCAGAAGTTGCCCGCGAAGAATTCCCAACCCATGATATTACCGTTCGTGGTGCTGTATCTATCGGCCGCAGGCTAATGGACCCACTGGCAGAGCTGGTAAAAATCGATCCAAAATCTATCGGTGTTGGCCAGTACCAGCACGATGTGGATCAGAATAAATTACAGGCAAGTTTGGATGATACCGTAATCAGCGCGGTAAATGCCGTTGGGGTAGAACTAAATACCGCTTCGAAACAAATCTTAGCATACGTGTCAGGTTTAGGACCAGCTTTGGCCCAAAATATTGTAGATTATAGGAACACCCATGGCGCGTTTAAAAACCGCGAAAGCCTGAAAAAAGTTCCGCGTTTAGGCGATAAGGCCTACGAGCAGGCTGCGGGCTTCCTGCGCATCCGTAATGCCGAAAATGTATTGGATACCAGTGGTGTACACCCTGAACGCTACGCGGTAGTAGATAAAATGGCTAAAGACCTGGGCACAACTGTTTCTGCATTGATGAAAGATACGCAACTACAAAAACAGATTAAGCCACAACAATATGTAACTGACGAAATTGGTCTGCCGACCCTTAACGATATCTTAAAAGAATTGGCAAAACCTGGCCGCGATCCACGTGAGCAGTTTGAGGCATTTAGCTTCACCGATGGCGTTAACGAAATTGCCGATTTAAGAACAGGTATGAAATTGCCAGGTATTGTAACGAATATTACCAATTTTGGTGCTTTTGTTGATATCGGCGTTCACCAGGATGGATTGGTGCATACCAGCCAATTGGCAAACCGCTTCGTAGCCAACCCGAACGATGTGGTAAAAGTGCATCAAAAAGTAGAAGTTACTGTTATGGAAGTTGATGTAGCCCGTAAAAGGATTTCGCTATCGATGAAAACTGAAGCTAGTCCGAAGTCAGAAGTCCGTAGTCAGAAGCCAAGGGATCAAAAAACAAAGCAAGATTACAAGCCGAACAATAATAAACAAAACTTCAAGCCACGCAATGAGCCAAAAGATGCCGACGGTGATCTGCAGGAAAAACTTGCAAAATTGAAAGGTATGTTTAAATAAATTTCAATCTGTCATTTCGACCGTAGTGGAGAAATCTTTTTAGATACTTTTCTAAAGGATTTCTCCATTCCGCGATGCTTTAGTCGAAATGATGATAACTGTTATTTATTTTCCGTATTCCTAAACACTAACCTTTTCATTATATACTTTAGGGTTTTATATTCCATAAATAGATCAGCGCATGGTTTTTTTTAATGCCCAAAGCATATTTTTTACCGTTCTGGATTACAAAATGAGTTACCTAGAGTTCTTTGCGGTAATAACCGGAATTATCGCTGTAATCCTCTCTGCTAAAGCCAGTATCTGGAGCTGGCCTGCGGGTATTGTAAATGTTTTCCTTTCAGCATTTTTATATTATCAAACCCAGCTCTACCCCGATATGTTTCTGATGATTTTCTTTTTTATTACCAATATCATGGGCTGGTGGCGATGGAAAAACCCAAAACCTGAAGAAGAAGATAAAAATAAAGAACTCAAAATTAGCTTTATGCCGCTGAGACAGTTTTTAATTTTACTTGTTGCAGGCATTGTTGGCACAATATTAATAGGCACGCTGGCCAGTCAACTCCACAATTGGCTCCCATTGTTGTTTAACCTGCCGAGTGCCTATCCATTTGTCGATTCATTTATTTTTGTAATGAGTGTAATTACCACTTTTTTAATGATAGAGAAAAGGGTTGAGTGCTGGATTATCTGGCTCATAATCGATATCGTGGCTACTTACCTTTATTTTCTCAAAGGAATCAAATTTATGGGAGTCGAATATTTCGTTTTCACCATTATTGCCGGCTTTGCATTGTGGAACTGGGTAAAAGAATATAAAAGCTACAGTAAAGCAAACTAATTGGAGCGCTACTTCAGGAGCCTTAAAGTGATTCAACCTTATATTTTTTTGAAAAGAATGATTTGATTTGTATCTTCAGGTAAAATCCAAAATGATATGACAGCTAAACAAATGCTTCCTATCATCCCTGACAATATTCTGGTTAATAAAATTCACGAACTGAGAGTCTACAAAGTAATGCTCGATAGTGACCTGGCGGAGTTGTATAATGTGGGAACTAAACGGCTAAACGAGCAGGTAAGTAGAAACCCGGATAGATTCCCTGAAGATTTCATGTTCCAGCTCACAGATGAAGAGTGGCTAAACTTGAAGTCGCAAATTGCAACTTCAAGTTGGGGCGGTAGACGAAAACTTCCATATGCTTTTACTGAACATGGTATATTAATGCTTTCGAATGTATTGAGTAGTAATACAAATTGTAAGGATCTTTACCCGTATCCCCAATTTGCTTTCAGAAAATACTAGCCTCAAGCTGGAAATAGAAGAAATAAAAAAGAACCTAAGCAACCACGATAAAAATGTTGAATTGATTTTTGGCTATCTCGATCAGCTTATTGAAAAGAAAAGTAAACCGAGGAGACGGATTGGTTACATGCCCGATGATCTTTAATGTTAATCACATTTATATTTAAAATTATAAACAGCATCCCAAACTACCCTAACGTAGTTGGGTACCCCAGGATTAATTTCTGAATGTGTATTAATTAGTTTCATAGAAATGATTTTTCCATCCGAATCTTTTGTATATAGAAATGAATATGAAACCGAATATCCACTACCATAATTTGTTTGTAAACTGGTTTGTTTTACCCCACTTAACTGATTTTTACTTGTTTTACCAAAGAAACCCGGTATAACTTCAACAATATCAAGATAATAAAGTGGATTTGCATTACTTGTTAAATCAACGGCAATATCATTATTATAAGTATATTCCAAAGTTTCAGTATGTCCTCCCAAAGAACTAACACTAGCTATCTTTACCAAATTCTCATTGTTATAGTTGAAAATATATACAGTTTGACTGTTTGAGTAAGTATCAATTTTGGTCAGACTTGAAATATATCCTTCAGCATTATAACTTAAATTAGCTCTAATGCTTCCATTATAAAATTCTACATAAATAGCCCGCCCCTGCCCATCAAGCTTATAAATCCAGTCACCATTATATTTTGTTCTTAGCGTTAGTTGGCCAGGCGTAGTTATAACGGAAAAACTTCTGAAAGCACTATCCTGTGTGCTTACAATACCCTTAACATTATATTTTTCGTCATAATTTACAACTGCTGACCCTGCATAATAGGCAGCATTTATTTTTTTATCGGGATTAAAAACCATATCCGCAGAAATTATCCGGCATTTCTTCGCATTATCAGCGTCCTTTTCAGGAACAGAATCTTTGTTACATGCAGTAAATAAAATAATTGCGAAAAACAGGCTAAAAAATTGTGATTTCATTATTGAGCGTTCATATTAAAATTAAGGCACTAAAATATTGTTTTTATTTAACAATCATTAGAATTCTATTCATAGCACATATCAAATTTGTTTTCTAACACTCCCTGAATAATAGGTGAGTTCAAAAGCAACTAAAAATACCAGGCACGAGTTTTTCGCAGAAACTAACCTTGTTATCTAAAGCCGCAAAGTCGTCATTCCTGAATCTCTAAATTAGAGGGAGGTGAGTAGCTGATTCTAAATCATTAAACTTTTTTCAATCAACTATTTGATAATAAAAGTATTCTATCTATCTTTGCAGTCCCAATTTTAATGGGAATAATAAATTGTTTAATAAATTAAATACAAGCAAGTGAATACGTTAAGTTACAAAACTGTCTCGGCCAATGCTAAAACTGTAAACAAACAGTGGATTGTTGTTGATGCGGAAGGCGAGATTTTGGGGCGCTTGTCATCGAAGATCGCTATGATCATCCGTGGTAAAAACAAGCCTGAGTACACCCCACACGTAGATTGCGGAGATAACGTAATTGTTATCAATGCAGACAAGGTTAAATTGACAGGAAACAAATTCAGCGAAAAGCAATATGTTTCTTATACTGGTTATCCAGGTGGTCAACGTTTTATCTCTCCAAAAGAGTTAATGGCGAAACACCCTCAACGTGTAATCGAGAAAGCGGTACGTGGTATGTTACCGAAAACTAAATTGGGTAAAAAATTATACACCAATCTTTTTGTGTATGCTGGTGCAAATCACCCTCATGCAGCTCAATCTCCAAAAACCATTAAACTTTAAGAAATGTCAGTTACTAACACTTCAGGAAGAAGAAAAACAGCTGTTGCACGTATCTACTTAAAAGATGGTGCTGGCACAATTACCGTTAACGGTAAAGACCACAAAGAATATTTCCCTACCTTACCTTTGCAATATATCGTAAACCAAAGTTTAGAAGTTTCTGAGCTTACTGGCCGTTATGATATCACTGTAAACGTACAAGGTGGTGGAGTAAAAGGACAAGCAGAAGCTGTTCGTTTAGCTATTGCTAAAGCGATTGTTGAACTAGATGCGGAGAAAAAACCTGCATTACGTGCTAAAGGCCTAATGACGCGTGATATGCGTATGGTTGAGCGTAAGAAACCAGGACGTGCTAAAGCTCGTAAGAAATTCCAATTCAGTAAACGTTAATCACAGGAGGCAAAGACAATGGCAAGAACAACTTATCAAGACTTATTGGATGCAGGTGTACACTTTGGTCACCTTACCCGTAAATGGAATCCAAAAATGGCTCCTTACATTTTCATGGAGCGTAATGGAATTCACATTATAGATTTAAATAAAACTTTAACTAAAACTGAAGAAGCTGCGGCAGCGATTAAACAAATCGTAAAATCAGGACGTAAAGTTTTATTTGTATCAACAAAAAAACAAGCTAAAGGAATCGTAGCTGAACAAGCTAAAAAAGTAAACATGCCTTTCGTAACTGAACGTTGGTTAGGTGGTATGTTAACTAACTTTGCTACTGTTCGTAAGTCAATCAAAAAGATGTCTAACATCGATAAAATGACTAAAGACGGTACTTATGCTATCCTTTCGAAAAAAGAGCGTTTAATGATCCAACGTGAGCGTATTAAATTAGAATCACTTTTAGGTGGTATTGCTGATTTAAACCGTTTACCTGCAGCTTTATTCTTAATTGATGTTAAGAAAGAGCACATCGCGGTAACTGAAGCGTTAAAATTAAACATCCCTACTTTTGCGATGGTTGATACTAACTCTGATCCTTCTAACATCGATTTCCCAATCCCTGCGAATGATGATGCTACAAAATCTATCTCTTTAATTACTGATGTAATTATCAAAGCGATTGAAGAAGGTTTAGAAGAGCGTAAACGCGAAAAAGATGATGAAGCAGAAAAAGAAGCAGTAGCTGCTAAAGCTGCAGCTGATGCGCCTGAAGCTAAAGAGCCAAGACGTAAAAAAGCTGCTGAAGCTGAGGTTGAAGCCTCTTCATCAGAAGAAACTAAAACAGAAGAATAGTAATATTTTTTAATTGCAGGTTACTGGTTTCAGGTTTTAAGTTGGCTTAACACGAGTTTAACTTAGCGCTTGTAACTTGTAACCTGTAATTGTTATAACAAGATTGTAAATTTTAAAAAAGGAAATAAAATGTCTACAGTACAAATTTCTGCAGCAGATGTAAACAAATTGCGTCAACAAACTGGCGCTGGTATGATGGATTGCAAAAAAGCTTTAGTTGAAGCTAACGGCGATTTCGAAGCAGCTGTTGATTTATTGCGCAAAAAAGGTCAAAAAGTATCTGCCGCACGTTCTGGCAATGCTACTTCTGAAGGTCTGGTATCAATCGCTCTTTCAGCAGACGGTACAAATGGTAAATTAGTTGCTTTAGCTTGCGAAACTGAGCCAGTTTCTAAAGTTGAAGATTTCCGCAACCTGGCTCAGGCTGTTTTAGCTGCAGCAGTTGCCAACAATCCTGCTACTGCTGAAGAATTATCAGCAATTACTTTGGAAGACGGACGTACAGTTGCTGAAACCATCACTGAACTAACCGGCAAAATCGGTGAGAAAATCGTTATTCAGGAGTATGCAAATATCTCTGGCGAAAAAATCGTTTCTTATATCCACTCTAATGGTAAAATGGGTGTTTTAGTAGTATTTGAAGGTGCTAATGGCGTAGATATTACTGAAGCTGGTAAAGATGTTGCAATGCAAATTGCTGCAATGAACCCAGTTGCTGTTGATAAAGACGGTGTTGATCCAGCTACTATTGAGCGTGAAATCGAGATTGCTAAAGACGTTATCCGTCAAGAAGGCAAACCAGAAGAAATGGTTGAAAAAATCGCTGCTGGTAAATTAAACAAATTCTACAAAGACAGCACTTTATTAAACCAGGAGTTTGTTAAAGACAGTTCAGTAGATGTTCGTAAATTCTTAGACAACACTGTTAAAGGATTAACTGTATCTGCTTTCAAACGCGTACAATTAGGTGCATAAGTACTAATAAAACATATTTAAAAAGCCGGTTAACTAAATAGTTAACCGGCTTTTTTTATTTCCTTGAAGCGGTGTAGGCGCCTACTTCTTTGCCCGAATCATCTAGCATGCTTACCACCAGCTTATTTTTATTTGCTGTTATTCTGGTAATGGTCCTATTGCCTTTTTGCGGTCCGCCGCCAATAATTAAGGGATAATGATTTAACGCTTTATCAGGCTGGTGTACCATATATTTGTGCGTATGGCCACTTAACACCAAATCAACCTTTCCCTCGTTCAATAAAGGTTCAAATAACTCAGTACAATGTTTTGGTCCATGCGCATCGCCCGAATAGCGCGGCGGAATATGCATCAACACAATCCGGAACGGGGCTTTTTTAAACTCCTTAGAATTAATCTCTGTTTTAAGCCACTCGGCCTGTTGAATCCGGTAATCATCAAAATTTACAATACCTGCATAAACCGGGTGAGCATCTTCTTTATCTTCTCCTGTATCGATAATTACAAAGCGAACCGGCCCTAAAGTAAAAGCCGTGTGGCCAACATGCATGTAATATTGTGCAAACTCACGCGCAAATTTGCCACGGGTTTCATGGTTACCCCTAACATATATAAAAGGTGTATTTTTAGCAAAATTATCTACACAGGGTTGCAACATGTGATCGATGATCTGTTTTTCGTCTGTTTGGTAATCGAAAATATCACCGTTAAAGAAAACAAAATCCTGTTGGGCAGCCGGAACAAGTCCCAACAAATGGGGAATAGACTCGGGACGATCATGAATATCGTTCATCATCACAAACGACACCTCTTCCTTTGCCTGATTCGTATTCAGAAATGTTTCTACATCGCTGCTTACGGTTTCGCCATAAGTTAGTTTGTAAGGCTGAAAATCTTTAATCTCTTTGGAGACAATTTTATAATAATACTTAACTCCAGGTTTTAAATTATTAAGCGTTACTGCATTTAGCTTACTGTTAGCCTGCATTAAACCCAGCTCGGCCTTTCCATAGGCTTTTTGGCTTAACTGATCGGCCTGCTCACCAAATTCTACCCAGCCAGCTGCATTTTTGTTGGTTAACCATAAAATGGTCATCGAGTTATTAAAATTGGTTTGAAGGTAAGGTCCAACTGCAATTTTAAATGCATCTTCTCTTTCTGTGACATCTGCAATAGCTGCACCAGGCGCAACCAATGTTGCTGCACTTAAAGTAAGTCCTGCTTTTAGAAAGCTCCTTCTATTGGACTGATTTTCATTCATTTGATTAGTTTATCTTATTAACCAAATATATCGTTACAATATTTAACTTTGATCGTGTAAGCTTAAATTTACTCAAACGTTTGATATGCCTAAGATAATTCCCAATACCTCCTACTATAATAACAACGTACTCTTAACCAACCAGGAAATCGAAATCAGCGGTGCAGATATTGCAGCCATCAGGCCGGCTGCAATAAACGGCAATCACCAGTCGATTACTGCACCGGGTTTTATAGATTTACAGATTTATGGATCCGGAGGTCGCCTTTTCTCTGCCGATCCAACTATCGAATCGCTGACCATTATGGAAGACGATTTGCTAAAAAAAGGGACAACAGGTTTCCTGGCCTGCCTGGCTACCAATACGCCCGAAGTATTTAATGCCTGTATCGAAACTGTTAAAGCTCATCGCCCCTTAGCAAAAAACTGCATGGGACTTCATTTAGAAGGGCCATTTTTAAGTCCAAAACGTTTAGGTGCACATGTTCCGGCATTTGTGCGTAAGGCTTCGCTGGATGAAATCAAACAATTGCTCGATTTTGGCGATGGAGTAATTAAAATGATAACCATCGCGCCAGAGCTTCAGGATGATGATGTAATTCAATACCTGCTCGATAATGGCGTGGTAGTTTCTTTAGGCCACAGTAACGCCACTTTTGATGAAGCTACCGCCGCTTACAATAAGGGTGTACAAACCACCACACATCTATTTAATGCAATGAGCCCCATCCACCATCGCGAACCGGGTATTCCTACGGCAGTTTTTAACCATAACAAGGCTATGGCCAGTATCATTGCCGATGGTCAACATGTAGATTTCGAGGTGGTTAAATTTGCGCAAAAATTGTTAAAAGAGCGTTTATTCCTCATTACTGATGCCGTTACAGCATGTGCTACCGGACCATACCAGCATGTACAAAAAGGAAATAAATTTGTAATGCCCGATGGAACGCTTTCCGGTTCATCGTTAACGATGTTAGAAGCCGTTAAAAACTGTGTAAGCCATTGCGATATCGATTTAAACGATGCGTTGAAAATGGCTACCCTCTATCCTGCTAAATTAATCGGCATTGAGCATTTAACCGGAACAATAGAAACCGGAAAAACAGCCGATTTGCTGGTTCTTGACAGTGCCCTGGAGTTAAAAGAGGTGATATTTAAAGGCGAAAAAATTTCTATTTAAATATTTACATCAATTGTTAAAAAGCATAGCGAGGTATTAAAAAATTGTTAATATTTTTGGGGTCATGAAATACAAACGTATCCTACTAAAGCTTAGCGGAGAATCGCTAATGGGCGACAAACAATATGGCATTGATAATGAACGCGTTAAGCAATACGCCGAAGATATTAAAGCCGTACACGATAAAGGTTTAGAAATCGCAATCGTAATTGGTGGAGGAAACATTTTTAGAGGTTTAAGCGCCGAAAAAAGCGGGATGGACAGAGCACAGGCCGATTATATGGGCATGTTGGCTACTGTAATCAACTCAATGGCCTTGCAGGATGCCTTAGAAAAAGTGGGCATTAAAACACGCTTACTTACAGCAATTAAAATGGAGCAGATTTGCGAGCCTTTTATCCGCAGAAGAGCTGTTCGCCACCTGGAAAAAGGACGTGTAGTTATTTTTGGTGCCGGTACAGGTAACCCTTATTTCACTACCGATTCTGCTGCTGCCTTACGTGCCATAGAAATTAAAGCTGATGTGGTATTAAAAGGAACCCGTGTAGATGGTATTTATACTGCCGATCCGGAGAAAGATGCTACAGCAACAAAATTTGAACAAATTTCTTTCAGGGAAGTGTATGATAAAGGACTTAATGTTATGGACATGACCGCCTTTACACTTTGTGAGGAAAACCAGTTGCCTATTATTGTGTTTGATATGAACAAACATGGTAACTTCATGAAAATTGCCAGCGGTGAACCAATTGGTACCCTGGTTAAATAAGCATATTAAAATATTAATTCGTAGAAATACCCACAATTATGAACGAACTTATACAATTACAATTAATGGATGCCCAATCTTCAATGGATAAAGCCATCGATCATTGTGAAGCAGAATTAACTAAAATTAGGGCTGGTAAGGCATCGGCAGGAATGCTTGATGGCATTTTCGTTGATTATTATGGTGCTTCAACTGCTTTAGCACAAGTGGCAAGCATCAATACACCTGATGCAAGAACTATTGTGATCCAACCATGGGAAAAATCACTTTTAACCGTAATCGAAAAAGCCATCCAGGTTGCAAATATTGGTATCAACCCACAAAATGATGGTATTGTAATCCGTTTGGTTGTACCTCCATTAACTGAGGAGCGTAGGAAAGAACTGGTTAAAAAAGTAAAAGAAGAAGCCGAAAGAGGCCGCATCACTGTACGTAACATTCGTAAAGATGCCAACGAGAAAATTAAAAAACTTAAAGGCGATGGTGTTTCTGACGATGAAATCAAAACCGGTGAAGGTGAGGTTCAGAAACTAACTGATGCGTACATTATTAAAGTAGATAAACACGCAGAGGCTAAAGAGAAAGACGTAATGACAGTTTAAACTGTTTAAAACATAATAAAAAGGGGAACGAATTAAATTTGTTCCCCTTTTTATTGCCTTATTTTTTTGCGCTCGATGGCCTTATATTTAATGATGTAGGGAGCGAAATTTGTGTATTCCCGACGTTCTGCCCAGCTTTTTTAAGTTTATTGAGTAAAACCTTCATAATATTCTCTGCAATGGCCTCAAGGGGCTGTGCTATCGCCGTAACAGCTGGCTCACAAAACTCCAAAATCTCAAAATCATCAAAAGATACCACGGCCAGATCTTTGTGAATCCGGATGCCCGATTTTCTAAAAGTTCTCAGGCCATCTAAACAGATATAGTTGGCTGCAAAAATTACAGCGTCTAGTTGTTTTTCAGCTTTAAAAAAACTGGTCATCTCCAGAATCGAATCTTCAGATCCTGTGTATTTGATTTTCTTTACAACCGCTGGTAGTTTATGTTTTTCAATTGCTGCTTCGTAACCAGCCAAGCGGTCAACCATTTGTAGCTGCAACGTATCAATGGTAACAAAGCCAATATTCTTGTAACCGTTCTTAATCAGGTGTTCTGTGGCTTCGAATGTACTTTTCTTATTATCAATAATTACATAATCGGTTTTTACATCCTGTACGTAACGGTCAAACAAAACCACAGGTGCATCTGTCTGGATCAGCTTCTTCACTTCGTCTTCCAACCCTTCCGGCAGGGCCATAATGTAACCATCAACATGGCGGTCTTCAAAAATTTGCAACAGTTCTATTGCCTTCTCTGTATCGTTACGGGTACTGCTAAAAAGAATTTTATAACCAAGGTTCGATGCAATTTCATCAATATGGCGGGCTATACCCGAAAAAAACGGCTCAGAAATATCATCAACCAAAAAGCCGATAATTTTTGTTTTACCCGTTCTTAAACTCGTTGCAAGTGCATTTGGCTGATAGTTTAACTCTGCAACCAGATCCAATACTTTTTTGGTAAGTGCTTCACTAATATTTTTTTCGCGCGCCTTTCCATTAATTACAAATGATACGGTGGTAATGGAAATATTTAATTGTTTGGCTATATCTTTAATTGAAACGCGTTTCTTCATCACAGTACTTAAGTCGTTTTGAATAATTTAAGCCGGTAATATAACAATAATCTGCAAAGATTGTCATCTAAACTGGTGCTCTTAAACAAAAAAAGAGCAACCTATCCAGGATTGCTCGATTAACTAACTTATTATTCATAAAAAATGCTGTTGGGGAAGGAGTCGAACCTTCAAGGGGTAGTTAGCTACAGTTCAAAAAATTAATTTGTGGTCAACCCAATAAACTGCGTTTGTCCCATTATTCCCCACCACCGAGACAAGGAGGCGTGTCTGCCAATTTCACCACCCAACATTTTAAAAGTTAACAGTTTTAATTTGTAGCTTTCAGTTTTAAACTGCCAACCGTAAATTGATAACTGCAACTAGCTGTAGGGGAAGGAATCGAACCTTCAAGGAGTGGTTAGTACCGAAACCGGTATATTCCCATTATTCTCCGCCACCGAGACAAGGAGGTGTGTCTGCCTGTTTCACCACCCTACATTATGTTTAGCAATTTTGAAAGAACGTTTCCTTTTTGTTAATTGCTTGATACAAATGTAAAGGAACAACCAATACCTTGCAAATATTTTAAACATTTAATTTTATTTTTATAATATTGATAAATATTCGTAAATTCGCTTATCATAATTCAAAAATATGCTTAAAAAAGACAATTCCAATTTAGAAATTGACAACCTCGATATCGATATATTGAAACAATTGATGCAGGATGCCACTAAACCCTATACAGAAATAGCTAAAGATCTGATCGTTTCGGGTGGTACTATACACGTGCGAATGAAGAAATTACAGGAAATGGGCATTATTAAAGGTTCTCATTTAATTATCGATCCGCAAAAAGCCGGCTATGATATTTGTGCTTTTTTGGGTATTTATCTCGAAAAGGGAATACAGTATAAAGATGCGGTGGCACAGCTGAGTAAAATTAAGGAGGTGGTAGAGCTACACTATACCACAGGAGCCTATAGTATGTTTGCAAAAATAATCTGCAGAGACACCAACCACCTGCGTCATGTTTTAAACGAAGAAATTCAGGCAGTGAATGGCATCCAACGTACTGAAACATTAATTTCATTAGAAGAGAGCATTAAAAGGCAAATTGAGTTGGGCTAACAGCCCATAACAGGAAGAATAAAGCCAACAGCTAAAATAGTTTATTGAGTACGCCTGAGCTCAAACAACCTTATATGCCTTAAATGGTTAAAGGAACTTGTTGATTTTAATCTTTTCGAAAATGAAAGTTTAGGTGCATTTCGGGAGCAGCAGTCCCGTTATTCGCTATAGCCCCGATTAAAAATCGGGAGCTGCCGCTTCTACCAGTTTTAGAAACAATGGTTAATGCACAGGCCAAGTTGCTTAAAGTAAAGGCCATGCTACGCGCTCAACTAATTAGCAGCGCTAATTGGTCGTAAAGCGCCGATTCGGCAGCTATTGGATGATGCTGATCTTATGATGTAATCGGGATAAAACTTAGATAGTTGAGCGGGCAGAACTCCTCATGCTATCGACTCTGCTTAGATTGACCTTAAAATTTGAAATGCACCAGATTAACCAGCAGAAATAAACTTGGTATAATTAACTTATTTCAACAGCTGGTAAGCCACAAGCGCTGCAACATAAGCCATGGCCGTCATATAAGCCAATTGAATAACCGGCCATTTCCAGCCTTTTGTTTCGCGGTAAACAACAGCCACTGTACTCATGCACTGCATAGCAAAAGCATAAAAAAGCATTAATGAAATACCAGCAGCAAAAGAGTAAACCGGTAAGCCGGTACGGCTGTTAACAGAAGCCGCCATACGCTCCCTAATGGTCGAGGTATCCTCATCGCCACCATCAACACTGTAAATGGTTGCCATCGTTCCTACAAAAGCTTCACGGGCAGCAAAAGAGGTAATTAAACCAATGCCAATCTTCCAATCGTAACCCAGCGGACGAATTACAGGCTCAATCCAGTGCCCAAGCACACCTACGTAAGAATTTTCAAGTTTCTCTGTTGCTTCTAAAACCTTAATGTGATCGGTGTTTTTGGTAGTATCGGCAAGTGCCGTAGCATATTTCTTTTCTATATTTTCGAAACGGTCTCCCGGTCCATAGGCAGCCATTACCCAAAGAATAACCGAAATAGCTATAATTACTTTACCTGCTTCGAAAACAAAGGTTTTAGATTTCTCGTACATGGTAAAAAGCACGTTCTTCCACCTCGGCATGCGGTAAACAGGCAGCTCCATAATAAAGTAAGATCTTTCTTTGGTTTTGATGATGAATTTCATCACCCAGGCTACCAGTACCGCAGCTAGAATTCCTACCAGGTACATTACCATTAGCGCTAAGCCCTGCAGGTTAAAAATACTCAGCACATGCTTTTGCGGAATAATTAATGATATAATCAGGATATACACCGGGAGCCTTGCCGAACAGCTTACTAAAGGGGTTACCAAAATGGTTATCATCCGGTCTTTCCAGTTTTCGATATTCCTTGCTGCCATAATTGAAGGAACGGCGCAAGCCAAACCACCAATCATTGGTACCACCGATTTACCGTTAAGCCCAACCTTGCTCATAATTTTATCCATCATAAAGGTAACGCGGGCCATGTAGCCGGTATCTTCTAAAATGGATATGAAGGCAAAAAGAATGGCAATCTGAGGAATAAACACAAAAATCCCCCCAAACCTGCTATCACACCATCCAATAATAAATCGGTAAGCATACCTGCCGGCAAATATTCGTGCCCAAGTTCGGTAATAAATCCAAAACCACTTTCAATCCAATCCATCGGGTAAGATGACCAGGCAAATATGGCATTGAAAATTATAAAGAGGATCAACAAGAATATAGTAAAACCCCAAATTTTATGGGTAAGTATCGCATCAAGTTTATCGCTGAAAGAGAATTTCTTTTCTGTTCCTTTATCCACCACCACATTAGCAAGAATAGTACTTAAATGCTTATAGCGTGCAATGGTTTCAGCAGCCTGTATTTTAGCCGATTCGAAATGGTTCGATTGTTCTATTTCTTCAATTTCTTCCTGCTCTTTTTCGGTAAAGAAAGTTAAATGCTCGTGCTGGTGCAAAACCTGCAGGGCATAATAATCGTTATCCGAATTTAGTTTTGCCTTAATTGCATTAATTGCTTCAGGGGCTAGAAAATTTAAATCAACCTCCTGAAACTGCGTGGCTATTTTAGTGGTATTGGCTATTGCATTTTTAAGTTTATCGATGCCAATGTTATTCCGTGCTGAAATAGATACTACCTGAATGCCTAATTTTTCAGCCAGCTTATCCAGATTAATCTCAATGCCCTGTTTGGCAGAAAGATCGATCATGTTTAAAGCCAAAATCATCGGGATGCCCAGATCGGCCACCTGCGAATACAAAAGCATGTTGCGCTTAAGATTGGATGCATCGGTAACCAATACAATTACATCGGGATGGCTATTGTTTTTTTGATCGGCCAGCA
Source organism: Pedobacter sp. HDW13 (assembly GCF_011303555.1). NCBI lineage: Bacteria > Pseudomonadati > Bacteroidota > Sphingobacteriia > Sphingobacteriales > Sphingobacteriaceae > Pedobacter > Pedobacter sp. HDW13. The sequence goes on from NZ_CP049868.1 coordinate 1,828,874, forward strand.
CCTGAAAAACAATGCTTTCATCAGCGCTTTTGGGGTAAAGACTATAAGTTCCGGGCAAATCAATAATTTCAGCATCCTTATCGACTGCAAGTTTGGTAAAACCTGTTTTCTTGTCAACTGTTATACCCGGGAAGTTACCAATTTTCTGATTTAAACCGGTTAAACGGTTAAATAATGTAGATTTACCTGTATTGGGATTACCAACTAATGCAACTTTAATATCCAAACCCAAATATTTATTGAATGATTACCACATCAGCTTCGCTTTTACGCAAACAAAGCTGATAACCAGCAACACGAATGGCCATTGGATCGCCAAGAGGGGCAAAACGTTCAACCTCTACAACCTCGCCCGGCAAGCAGCCCATCTCCATTAACTTTACAGACATATCTAAATCTGTAAAAGCTACAATTGTTCCTTTTTCTCCAACTTTTAGGTGCGACAGTTTCATCTGTGTTTATTTATATTTTATTAGCCAGATAGAGCCTAAAGGGTTCATGTGCTAATCTTGGCGCAAGTTAGCCTTTCTTTAGATTTATTCCAAATAACAAGACTTTTACATTCAGGAAATAATGCAGGGTTTTACGGTATCATGATTAATTTCTTTGACGGCCGCCACCAAAACCACCACCGCCACACCTTCTTCGTTACCGCGGATCCCGTTTCTGCCCCCCATACGGTTCAGCGAATAGGTAAACGCTGTAAAACAAAAAAAGGCCCGAAAAATCGGGCCTTTTAATTCTGATATTGATATTTTTTACATTCTCATGCGTCGGCCTTCCCCACCCTGACCCGGCATTTGCATATCGCCACTCATGTTACGACCACCAATACGGGTTAACGAATAGGTGAACGAGAACATGTAGTAACGTTTTAGAACGTTATAGTTTAAATCGGTAATTGAAGTACCTGATGTAGTTCTCGAAATACCTGTATTCTGATTCAATGCATCATTTACAGAGAATTTAAAGGTAGCCCTATTTTTAAAGAACTGACGACTGATGTATGGGTTAAGAATGGTATATTCCTGGTTGTATAAATCGCCACCACCAAAATTTCTGAAATAATCGATATCCATAGCCAGCCTGATATTGGCTGGAAATACATAGCTTACATTAAAGCTTGGGTTAATGGTGTAATACTGCGTATTTGCCGATTGCTGTGCCGAAAACGTAGAGTTGGTATAGCTACCGGTAATACCACCTGTTAAATCAAATTTATCAACGTTGGTAACCAGCTTATAGCCATTAGATATGGTGTAACTATTGGTCACGTTTTTAACCAGTTGAGTACTTGCGTTAGGCGCAATAAAGTTTACGTTTCTGCTATACGAACCATTACCAGAAATATTTAAGGTAAGCTTCCGCTCAGGCATTAAAGGTAAAGACCAGGTAGCATTGGCATTACCGGCATAAACGCCATTAACGTTAATGTAACTAACCTGCTGAAGGCCGCCAGATATTGGAACAACCGTATTACCGATACTGTTAAAGGTTTGCGTAAGGTTTAATCCAGCAAAGAAGAAACGGCCACTTTCGATATTGAAATTATTGAAGTTAATCCTCAACTGGTTATTAAACGAAGGTTTCAAGTCCGGGTTACCTACATAACGGGTTTGCGAATTTGTATTATCTGGGATAGGCTGAATCTGATCGATACTTGGCTGAGTTGTAGAACCACGATAGTTAATAAATAATCGTTTACGGTTACTGAAATTATACCTGAACTGTGCCGACGGCGTAATGTTAATGAAGTTCTGTGTACGTTTTAACCCTGTGGTTAAATTGGTATTTATCCTATTGGTTTGTTGTGCAGCTAAGCCAATATTCCAGTTGTATTTTTTCTCGGTTGTAGTAAAACTAAAACCAGCTGCATTGGTTAAAGTACGGTTATTATAAATATTCGAGAATGTATTATCTACTAAATCGAATTGAAGGGTAAGGGGATTATAGTTATATACGTCTCTCTGCGAATCGCTGTTTGAATAACCGTTCTGATAATTAAACTCTACGCTTAAGGTTTTATTTAAAGGCTCGGTATATACCACTCTTGTGGTATTGTTTATAGCATGGCTACTGGTATTGTTTAACTGGTTGGTTAACGAATCTCTTTTTACTCCATTTTCAGTAATATGATCTAAACGGTAATTCTGATTGGTACCACTGTTGTCGTTAATACTGGTGTTTACATTAAGCGAAAGGGTACGGCCTCTGCGTTTAAAACTTTTACGGACTAATAAATTATTGCTAACAGCAGGAGTAGCAGCAGTAGTTGTATTTTCCTGACTTCCATCTGTTATACTCGTCACATAATTCCTGTAATATTTGGTTATGCTATTGCCATCGCTTTCTGTATAAGTTACGTTCGGTTGGATTTTAATAGATAATGACGGATCGATTTTTGTATCCACCATAAAATTGAATCGGTGGTTGGTACGGTCGGTTGTATTGTTTAAATTCTGCGTAACATCGGTCGTAATCCCCCCAAAAAGATTTTGGATATGTGAGTCCTGAATGATATCGGCAGTCGATTTATTGAAGAAATAACTGGCCTGAAATTGTGTACCATCTTTGTAAGTGTCGGCAAAGTTTAAACCTGCTGCATTGGTTGTGGTAATACCACCTCCGCCACCACCAGAGTTACCTCCACCGCCGCCGCCAAAACCGCCACGGCCGCCGCCACCTCCACCAAATCCGTTTCCTACGCCACCACCCTGGCCAAAGTTTTGTTTATTTACGTTGTTAAACTGACCAATGAAACTAATCTGACGATCATCATCAAACTTGTTTACATTTAAACTGGCATCATAACGGTCGTTAGAACCATAACCTACAGTACTGTTTCCAAAATAACCATGTTTCATACCATTTTTAGTGGTAATGTTCAGGATTTTGTTTCTGGTTCCATCATCAATACCGGTAAATTGTGCCTGTTCAGAAAGCTCGTCAATTACCTGGATTTTATCAACCATATCGGCTGGTAAGTTTTTGGTAGCCAATAAAGGATCGTTACCAAAAAACTCTTTTCCATCAACCTTTACTTTGGTAACGGTTTCGCCTTGTGCTTTAATACTTCCATCTTTCGCAACTTCTACTCCGGGCACTTTCTGTAATAAATCTTCTACTACAGCATTTTCGCGTACTTTGATTGATTTTGCATCAAATTCCAATGTATCTTTTTTCACCACAATCGGAATAGTAGCGGTTACATTTACCGTATTTAAATCAACACCGTCATCGCTCATGGCAATTTCGCCTGCGTTTACGGCCGCCCTAGCCACTTCGACATCTTTGGTAGCTGTTTTTAAACCTAAAAAGGCCGAGTAAATCCGGTATTTACCAGGTGCTATAGCTTTAAAGCTAAAAGAGCCATCAGGATTGGTTTGACCTGAGGCTACCACGCTCGAATCTTTCAAGCTCTTAACGGCAATGGTAGCAAAATCAACAGGCTTTTTATCTTTTGCGTTAATTACTTTACCACTTATAGCGCCGGTATTTTGGGCCTGAGCGATATATCCACAAAATAGGAGAACAATAAAGATTGCCCTCTGAACGTTCTTTTTCATCAAAAAAATTTAGGTATTACATACAAAACTAAGCTATCAGACTACGTAAAAGCTTAAAGGTTTGTTAAGGTGTGTTAAAACCTTGGTAACATTTTAAATACAGCAAACAGGCTGCACATCAAATCAAAAAGGGGGAGGTGATTTGGTAATGTTATTTTTGTGGTGAAGGATAACTCTTGTAATATACTTTTGGGCAATTACAGTTTTTTTTAAAAATACTACAGCTGCTTAAACTGATGGCTATAATAACGCAGATAATACTAACTTTCGTTTTCATTGAAATTTAATTTATGGAGCAATACATAACTGAAAACAGCCATTAAAGCCCCTAACATATCGCAAGCAAAATCCCACCATTCAGCAGATCGGTAGGTAAAAACTTTCCACTGTAATATTTCGATTGCCCCCCCAATAATGGCATTGATCAGGAGTATTTTAAAAATTGTTAATGTTCTGAAAGCGAAAGTATGCTGATACCTTATTTTTCCATAAAAGAGCAGCACTGATAAAACAAAGAAAAAACCCAGGTGGGCCATTTTATCAAAACCTTCGAAGAAAAAACCCGGACCAGAAGACTCGGGCATCCTCATATTACAAAGCACTAAAATAACAACGGTCCAGATAATGGCCCAAACTTGTCTTTTTAGTGCTTTGTACAAAATATGATAAATTAAGCGCCTACCAATTCCTGGTATGCAGCAGCTGTAAGTAAACCTTCTACTTCAGTTAAATCAGCTAAAGATACTTTTACCATCCAGCCTTCTCCATAAGGATCAGAGTTAACCAATTCAGGGTTATCGTTTAGGTCAGCATTAACTTCTAATACGGTTCCGGTAACAGGCATATATAAATCAGACACAGTTTTAACGGCCTCTACTGTACCGAAAACTTCTTCTTTAGCTACTTCGCTACCTACGGTGTTGATGTCAACATAAACGATATCACCCAATTCGCGTTGTGCAAAATCAGTTACGCCAATATAAGCTTCGTTACCTTCAACTCTAACCCACTCGTGGTCTTTAGTGTACTTTAATTCTGATGGAAAATTCATTATTTTATATGTTTTGAAAATAAGTTATTTATTTTTTTAATCTCGTTAAGCCAACATACCAGGTTCAAAATATTTATATGTCTGGTAGTGTTTTCGCCTCAAAAATACAATTTAGTTTATCCATTCGCAATGGCTGAAAAATTAACTTAACAGAAAAGTTGAATGATGCGATCACTATAGCTGGTTAACGCCAAACTCAGGAATAATATCTATATTGAAAATACAAATTAACCCTCAATATGAAACCTTTCATTGTTTATACCTTAAAAGTATGCCTGGCAACCCTAATTGCTTCTGTTCCCCTTACTATGACGATCGGATTTGTCTATATCGGTTTAATCATGCTGATTAAACCAGCGAATTATATTTTTACGTTTAACCTTCCATTCAACCATCTGTTTATATTTGTCGGCATTATAGCCATTCTTATTACATTTAATATATACCTGATTGAAAAAATGGGGTATAAAAGGTTTATTAATGACAGGCCCATAGCGCACTCAATTGTAATCTTTCTTTTTTATCTGATTGCCAGCGGAAACGCCTATTTTATGCATTTCGATCATCTTTTATTTAGTTATGTCCCCATGTTCGTCACTGCCTATTTATTTAGCAGGGTATTCTCTACCGGGTGGAACAAGGTTTTTTCTAAGTTAACGGATGAAAGAGATAACAATAACTTAGAGCAGTTAAGTGATCAATAACTTTTCACTATCTGCGACATTGATCTGTTTAACATTTTTTTCTTCTGCATGAAAAAGCCTCATTAAAAATGAGGCTTTTTCATATGATTGAAATTCATTAATTCAATGTAAACCTTAAACTAAACCCAAAATTACTGAACGAGGTATTAAAGGTTTGCGAGGTATAAGGTTTGGTAATGTTCGAATCGTAAAATAACTTAATATTAAACTTCTGGTTTAACACATAATCAACACTTGGCCTAAGTGTAATATTTTTTGCTCCTGAAGAAACCTCTGCTTCGGTAATATCAGCCCGGTAAATAACCGTTTTATTATCGCGAATGGCTACATCAAGTTTAAAATCCATGTTGTTATCCATTTTTAAGCTTTTAAACCAGCCAAACGGGAAACGGAATTTATTGGTACGATAACCCAGGCCTAAAACCATATTGTTTTCTGATAGTTGTGCCAGTTGACTGTTCGATAAACTTAAGCCTAACAAACGTGACCGGTTTAACTCAAAAGAAGCCGTCAGGTTATTTTTAAACCTCGTATCAATCCCAACCAGCGGAGCAAAGTACTCTGAAATGGTTACCTGCGCAAACTGGTATTCGGGTAAAAAGTTATTGTTCACATCCCTGCTGCTAACCCCACCATTGGTTTCCTGATAGCGCAATAATGAATTGTAGCCATTAATGTTGTACATAGAACGGTAGCCATGCCTGATATCAACCGACGAAAATTTATCAGCAATAAAAGGAATGCGGGTTAAACCGCTATACGTTAAGTTCCAGTTTGGAAGCGGAATTTTAGGGAATGAATTCATTTTAACCTTTCCGGCATCCTTGCCCGAGTAGGCAGCCATAAAAGCAGAGATAATTACATCCTGACTTTCTTTACTATATCCGTCAGCAAAACCTCCGGTAGCTCCCGATGAATTAGGGTTTTGCGCACCCAACCTTCTCGAAATCACACTACGGTTATTCATAAATTGCTGGAACAAGCCCGAAACCCGGGTTGCATTATTTTCTTTAAACGCAGTACCTAAAGCAATGTAAGAAATGCTGTAATCACCCGTGGTAATGGCACTCAAATTTTCGAACGAAGACACACTGGCTACATACCTGAAATTGGTAGAGAAGTTACGTGTTTGCGCCTTGTTTGCTTTTAAGGTAATACGCAAATCTTTAAAAGGCTCTAGCTGACCGGTTAATTGTAAATCTTCGCGAAGCGTGTTAACATACAACTGGGTTTGCAAGGTATCCGTAGTTAACCAACCGTTGTTAAGGGCCATTTCGCGTATGTCGCGCTGACTACCAAAAGCAAAACCTAAACCTGGTGCACCCGTGGCATTATCGATACCAAAATATCTGGTTGTTGGCAGATAACCCGGTAAGAAAATACCTTTGGTTTGCACAAAACTGGCATTTACATTTTTTAAACTGGTTAAAATATTGATGAAAAAGTTTTTCGCCTTATTTCCATTGTCATCGTTACCGGCATTGCGGATAAAACCAAACTTATTGTATAGTGTGGTTAGGTTTAAAGTCGGGTTAACCTGTACCGTACGGCTGTTTTGCACTGTATTACCTAAATTGATATTTGGATCGCGCAAGGTAGCCAGCGGCTCTGTTTGCCAGTTAAAATTGGTTCCGTAACGGGTTTTAACAGTAATCCAGTTTAAGCCTGGTATCTTATCAATCGGCAGGTTATAGGTAACGTTTAAGTTATGATTATAATCGGTTGTACGGCCTAAACGTTTTAAGTTTTCCCAAACGGTATCGCGTTTTAAACCTTCAATTCTGCCATCAGGTTCATCAATAATAGAATAGTTAGTGGCATTAAAATCTAACTGTAACGAACGGGTAAGGTTCCAGGCAATACCATAAACACGGCTCATGGTAAAGTTTTTATTAAAAGTGGTTCCGTAGCCCCTCTGATAAACGCCTATGGTATTGTTCGGGTCATTATTTCTCAAAGTATTTTCTGAGTATAAACGGTCTACATCAATCCTGAAATTAATGGCACTTGGAAAAATACTGAAATTAAAATCTTTCAGTAAGGCCAGCATATTCGATTTTATGATTTTTTCGAACGGCGCAATAGTTTTAGCTTCTTTCGAATAGCTGTACTGTAACGATGCCCTATAGGTATTCTGGATACTGCTTTGATTAATAAAATCGCGGTGGTTATATTGGGTATAGGCATAACTTGCAGAGAAGTTTTCGATATCCCATAGCCTTACAGGTTTACTATTGTTGGTGCGTTCTTTCCTAACATTAGTAAAGTTAATCCCTCTCCTAACGGTATAATCCTGGGCAAAATTTAAAATAGAATCTTTTTGCTCTTTGGTTGATCGGTCTAAAGCATTTTTCAACTCAATATCCGGCGTTCTTGGGTTATACTGCGGCGTAGAAACCTGCTTAGAATAACTGACAAACATTGGTATTTTAACCCCTGATTTTTGTGGCAGGAATTTTCCTAGTTCCATAGCCGAAGATACATCCAGCAACACATTATCGGCACGGTTACGTTCGCTTACTTTCGAGTCAATTGAACCAAAACCAACGGTCGATTTACTGCCCGAAATATTTACGTCGGCAAAATCGGCCAGCTTTAAATTCAGTCTTCCTGTAGCTGCCCATCCGCCTTTTTCATCAAATTCTGTTAGCCTTAATTCGTTAAACCAAACCAGGGCATTTTTATCCTGTCCATCATCATTACCTACATCGTTAGCCAGGCGAAGCGGATTTTTAATCCCCACCATGTAAACCCTCACTTTACTCATATCGGGCTGACCCTTAACCACAATGGTTCTGGCACCATCGGTATAAGTAAATGGAACGTTAATTGGCCATGGCTGCCCGTTGGCCTGTTTAGCCACATTCCGGGCAAGTTTGGCATTTTGGAAAAGCGTTAAATCGATATCCATCCTGTTGGCTTCTGGCCAAATCGCATCCGGATCGCTGGTGCCTGGCGCAGTCACCTTCAATGGCATTACATATTCGTAATAGTTATCCTGATTATCGGTTCCGATCCTTAAAAAGGCGTCCACATCGCCATCGTTTAATAGCTGGTTATTAACAGCCTCTGCATGCACAAACATCTCCAAATGTTTATATGACCTGAAATCGCTATAGGCAGTTTTAAATGCAGCGCGGCCATATCCATCTCTTAACGATTTTACCGTTACTGACAACGATTGCTCATTTAAACGGGTATCGCCACGGTAGTTGCTGTAATCGCGCTCGCGCAGAATACCCGGAGGGGTAACATAAGGAATAGGCGAACGTTTACCGTTTTCCTCAATATTTACAGTCGATACTTCGATTGTAGAATTATCTGGCGTTAAAGCTGGCAAAGCCGGATCGACAATAACCTGTGCAGCCTGATTGGATGCATTGTACTCGCGCCACTCGCCACGGATTAACTGTAGTTTTGCAAAACGCATAACTGCGGTATCGGCGAAGTTGGTCATAAACATCCTGAAAAAACGGATCGATTTAAAATCCTGAATACCGCCAACTTTTTGCTGGTACTGCCCGATTGGAATTCTGAACTGATACCAGGTTACTGCCTGGGTATTTCCGTTAGCTAGTTTAACCTGCGAGGTTACTTTATCGGTAATGAAATTCTGACCAACATTTAAGTCGCCGGGACGAATAGAAACCTTGTACTGGAAATACTCGTCGCTTTGCGTCATGTTGTTATCGCGGTTGATATCTTCACCATCTGGTAAAGAGGTTGAAGCCGAATTTTCCAATCCAAGTTCAGCCTGCGATTGTTGTGAGGTTTTAGAGTTACCCTCAGTTCCGTTGTATTTTTCGTAGCGTTTTAAAATGCCGGCATTAATCTGATCTAAAGCCGGACCTCTGAAATAAGCATAGTTATCTGATGATGGATCGGCATCAAGGGTGGCAGCGGCATTGGCATTCAACTGCGATTTAATCTGGTTGATTTCGGCTGCGAACTTTGTCTTTTCATCTGCATCTGATAAACCATCTAAACCAACGTCCTGTGCCTTACGCGAATCTGCATTGTTATCGAAAGCCTGTACCACAGGTTGTAGTTTGGGTACTCGGCCCCAGACGGTTTCATCATATTTTGTCGGATCGTTCGTAGCCGGCAAACCATTCTCTAACGATTTCCGTCCATCTTTAAGAATATCCTCCGAAATATTTCCCAGGTTAAAATACAGATCTCCACCGCTCGAATTTGGTTTATAAATAAACGGATCCATCACCCAAAGTTCAATAAAGCCAACGTTTAAGGCTTCAAAATCATTGGTTTCGATCTTCCGCTGAAAACCTGCCCAGCTATTTTGTGGTTGCAATAATGATCCGTCAGGTTTGAAACCTGTAGTACGGAAATTATAAGGTCCCCTAACCGTTGGGTAGTAAGCCACATCAAAAGTGGTAATATTTAAGGCCTGTCCGGTTGCGGTTTCTTTGAAAGGAAAAACCTCCTGTTCTATTACTTCCCTAACATAGTGGTTAGAAAGCTCGGCCCTGTTATTTCTGATATTGGCCGGTGTAGTTGAAGCTGCCGAATTGTAAAAAGTCGGGTCGATATTATAAAAGGCTACCCTTGCCCTGTTGTATCCGTACGAAAGATCGTTCGACCGGTCGAACTCCTGAAACAGTTGAGGTGTACCCGATAACTGCCATGAAATAGCACTTTTTAAATCGATAACTGAACGCGAAGCTTCAAAGTCATCGAGATAACTCACTCCGTTTTTACTACCTGCAAAATTCAAAGCCCTAGGGTGCCCGGGAATTAACTGTGCAAACTCCCCATAAAAAGTAACGCTCGATGGCGCCTTGGTAGAAATAAGTGGAATTTTATCAACCAGCTTGGTTAAAAATCTTGATGGCGAACTGTAGTTGATATCCGCTCCCCAAATGGTATTCGAAATGGGTTCTTCGCCAATATTCACTTTTTGGGTAAGCGGTTTTTCCGTCAGGTTCATTATGGTACCACCTAAATTCAGTTTGTTGTTTACGCGGTAATCTAAACGGGTACCAAAAAGCGAGCGCTGTTGTAAACCAAAAAGCTCGTTATTTTCGGTTGTAATGCGAATAGGCTGCCCCGAAACCAAAAGTGCCTGGTTAATTACGCTTACCCTTCCACCCTGGTAATCAACAGTAAAATCTACACCCTCGGTTAAAGGCATCGTACCGGCAAAAACCTTTACCGATCCTTCAGGAACATTAATGGCATTTAAACTAAATTCAGAAGAAATATCAGACTGATAGTTTACTTTAATCACGTAACGGTTCTGATTTTGGAACAATTGCTTGGCAATGGTTTGTGTCGAATCGTAAAGTGCAGTAAAAGTATATTTATCTATCAAAGCCTGTTCGCCTGGTAAAAATTTCGCGGCCAAATCCTTTCCAAATGGTTCTATCACCGGAAATATAATTCTTCCGTTTGCAGGGTCGATGGTAATATAACCCGTATTGGTGTTGGTTACCAGCGAAGTTTGTCCGTTGCTGCCGGTTCCAAATAAACTTGGGATATTGGAATTACTGGCTGTAGAATAGGAGCCAAAGGCATTATTTGCTGCGACAAAATCGAAAACCCCATCGGGTCTACGCTCATTCTGCTGGTTTAAACGGTCAAATTCGGTTAGAGCAATCCACTGTTTATTGGCTGTATTCTGCCCTTCGGTCATTACCGGATTATCAACACCCGTTTGGTTGTCGATTCGGTAAATGTCCAGTTTAAAATTCTGGCTGCTGATCTGATATCCACCTATTGAGTAGATGTTTTTCATCATCAAATCCCATGTTGGAAGCGAGATTTTGGTGGTTTCGTTCTTTAATAATTTGGTGTAAAGTACTTTTGGTTTAGCAGCGTCAAAAGGTATGTCAGTAGAGAACTCACCCACCTGGTATTCTACTCCATTATAGGTATAACGGTAGGCAACCGACAAAACTTCATCGGCATTGAGTGGATTATTTAGTGACAAATAACCCAACTGCGGTTGAAAAGTAAACTCTCTTTCCGTTAATCTCCTTGCATAAGTTAATTTGGCAAAGTTATCTGTACCAGCCATGTATGGCGGACTTGACTGAAAGAAAGATATAACAGCATTAGAATTGGTCTCCCTGATAGCTCCACCCTGATAAGCATTTAATTGCGAAATCAGGTTATTGGATTGTTGAGAGAAACCGGCAGCAGTTGTTCCTGCAGGCAGACCTGAAGTACCGCCTGTAATTAAGTTATTATAAGGTGTATTCTCACCTAAATCAAGCAAACCCAAAACATCTCTCGAATCGGAAGTATTGCCAGCTTTATTGGTAATCCATACCTCAATTTTAGTAATCTGAATTGGTGAGGTAATAATTGGCGCATTAGCCAGATTTTTATTGTAATTATTTCTAAAATACTGCGAAAGGAAATAGTGCTTATTGGCCTCGTAGCTATCGATATTTACGGTTGTGGTATTTTGCTGGGCACCATTGGTAATTTTAATTTCGCGTGATTCGGATTTCTGTTGGGTGTAAACACTGGTTACATTTAAACGTCCGAATTTTAGCTGTGTTTTAATACCAAAAAGTGCCTGTGTTCCGGTAATTAAAGAGGTATTTAAAGGTAAACTTACGTTACCGGCCTCAATTTTCTGGATAATATCATCTTTACCACCGGTATAATCGAGTTTAATCTGGTTTTCGAAATCGAACTGCGCCTCGGTATTGTAATTACTTTTTATTTTCAGTTTTGTTCCGATATTTCCTACCAGGTCCATCTGAATCCTTTGGTTAAAATCGAAATTGGTTTGAACTCTTTGTCTTTCGTTAAAAAGCGGATTTTCATTTTTATTTACACGGCCTAAAAACGTAAGCTCGGCCTCACCACGTGGTTGAATATCAATGGTGGTACCGCCAAATAATTTTTCGAAGGCCTTGCTGTTTACCTGAATTTGCGGGATAATGCCTGTACTCCGGTAATCGCTCACCTCTGCATTGGAAATGCTACGCCAGTTACCGCGTTTAATTTCACTGTTTACCAGGCGCTGATATTCATCGATGGTTAAATACTGGGTATTGAGTACAAATTGCTCGCCTATCAGTTCTTTAACGATATAGCGTTTGTTTTTGGCATCGTATTCTACTACGCGCTTTAAATTACTGGGCGCAGGATAAAATGGATTAACAGATGGCCCAAGGCCTAAACGTTCCTTTTCACGTAAACTAAAGTTATTTTTTTTAACAACAGTATCCGCTTTGCTTGGAACAACTTGAGAGAAGGCGTTTTGAGTAGCAATTAATAAAAGGGGGATGAGAAACAGAAATGTAGATATTCTCTTCAAAGGCGTTAAGATCTATAAGGTTTTCAAGGCATATTTAATTAGTTGTTCAACCGAAAGTGTTCCCTCATTCACTTTTAATATCTGATCTATAGTTTTTTCGGCAGTTTGTTTGGCAAATCCGAGCATTACCAATGCTGATAACGCTTCATCTTTAACAGTATTGTGTAAAGGCATAGAAATTAATGAATCTGCGCCTTCTTTTTTCAGTTTATCCTGTAATTCAAGAACCAGGCGTTGTGCTGTTTTTGCACCCAGGCCCTTAATGCGTTGAATAAGTGGCAAATCGGCCTTAATTATTGCCGTTTGAATTTCCACAGGGGTAATGGACGATAAAATCATCCGTCCGGTATTGGGCCCGATTCCTGATACCGAAATCAGGTGTAAAAATAAACGGCGTTCGCCTTCATCGGCGAAGCCGTATAATGTGTGTGCATCTTCTTTTACATGCAGCCAGGTATAAATTTTACACCTTTCTGCATCGCCCAAAGCACTGTAAGTATTTAATGAAATATTTATATGATAGCCTATACCTCCGGCTTCTACCACAACATAAGCTGGGTTTTTAAACGTCAATTTACCGTCGATATAGGCGTACATGTAATTCTACTTCTTGGTTGATTTGGTAAATATACCTTTTCGTTTCGAAGTTCCAGCAATTTCTTCTTTGGCTTGAACATCTACTACTGCAATAGTAACCATATTTACGATCTCACGCACCGAACTTCCTAACTGAACAATATGAACAGGCTTGTTTAATCCCAATAAAATTGGCCCAACTGCCTCTGCTCCACCCAGCTCTTGTAACAATTTGTACGCAATGTTACCTGACTCTAAATTCGGGAACACCAAAGTATTTGCAGGAGCATCGGCCAGGGTACTGAAAGGAAAGTTATCTTTCAATAATTCGTTGTTAATGGCGAAGTTTCCTTGCATCTCTCCATCAACCACTACATCGGGATGATTTTTATGCAAAAGATTTACGGTTTCTCTTACTTTGTTTGGCGTTACACCATCGTTTGAGCCAAAGTTTGAATAAGATAATAAAGCAATACGTGGCTTAATGTTAAACTGTTTAACCGATTTATCCAGTAATAAGGTAATATCTACCAGTTCTTCTGCAGTCGGATCAACATTTACAGTTGTATCGCCAAAGAAAACCGGACCTTTTTTGGTCATCATCATATACATACCAGCCACACGTTTTACGCTTGGATCAACACCAATTACGTGTAATGCAGGCTTAATAGTCGATCCGTAATTTTTGGTTAAACCAGAAATCATGGCATCAGCTTCGCCAAACTCAACCATCGATGCACCGTAATAGTTACGGTCTCTCAATAATTTAGTCGCATCGGTTAATGAAATACCCTTACGCTGACGTTTTTTATAAAGCGCCTCGGCATATTGTTTAGTTTTATCAGGGTTCTGCATCTGATCGATTATTTCTACACCTTCAAGTTCTAAACCATGCTCATCAATAATGGCTTGTATTTTATCTTTATTTCCTAAAAGGATCGGAATCGCAATATTTTCGTCGTTAACGATCTGCGCTGCTTTTAAGATTTTATAGTTGTCTGCTTCAGCAAAAACCACACGCTTCGGATCCGTTTTGGCTTTAGTGGTAATGGCACGCATAATGGCATCATCCAAACCTAAACGTTTTCTCAGTTCTTCGGTATAAGCATCCCAATCGGTAATGATTTTACGGGCAACACCACTTTCAATAGCAGCTTTGGCTACAGCAGTAGAAACTTCGGTAATTAACCTGAAATCTACTGGTTTAGGAATGATATAGTCTTTACCAAATTTAAGGTTGCGGGCATTATAGGCCAGGTTTACCGATTCCGGAACCGATTTTTTAGCCAGCTCGGCAATCGCTTTAACCGCAGCAATTTTCATGGGCTCGTTAATGCTGGTTGCACGTACATCAAGCGCACCACGGAAAATATAAGGGAAACCTAAAACGTTGTTAACCTGGTTAGGATAATCAGAACGGCCGGTTGCCATAATGATATCTTTACGGGTTTTGATCGCCAGCTCGTAAGCGATCTCAGGATTAGGGTTCGACATGGCAAAAACAATCGGGTTTTTCGCCATCGAGTTCAACATATCTACGCTAACACAATCAGCAGAAGAAAGACCGATGAAAACATCCGAATCTTTCATGGCTTCTTCTAAAGTGTTGATCTTTCTGTCGGTAGCAAATTCTGCTTTAATCGCATCAAGCGACTCGCGGTCTTTGCGGATTACACCAGAACGGTCGCACATTACGATATTCTCTTTTTTAGCGCCTAAAGAAACATATAATTTGGTACAAGAAATTGCAGCGGCACCAGCACCATTAACTACAATTTTAATCTTATCCATTTTTTTCTTGATGATTTCGCAGGCATTTAATAAGGCTGCAGCAGAAATAATTGCGGTACCGTGTTGGTCATCGTGCATTACCGGAATGTTCATCTCTTCCTTTAAACGGCGTTCGATTTCGAAACATTCTGGAGCTTTAATATCCTCAAGGTTTACACCTCCAAAGGTTGGCTCTAAAGCTTTAACGATTTTTACAAAATCATCTACGTTTTTGGTATCCAGCTCTAAATCGAATACGTCGATATCGGCAAAGATTTTGAAAAGTAAACCTTTACCTTCCATTACCGGCTTTCCGGCTTCAGGGCCAATATCGCCCAAACCTAATACGGCTGTACCATTACTGATTACCGCAACAAGGTTTCCTTTTGCGGTGTACTTATAAACATCTTCTTTATTTTCTGCTATTTGCAAGCAAGGCTCGGCTACTCCCGGCGAGTACGCGAGGGTTAAATCTCTCTGCGAATTTGTAGGTTTTGTTGGAATTACCTGTATCTTTCCTGGACGGCCTTGTGCGTGATAATCAAGCGCATCTTGCTTTCTAGTGGTTTTACTCATTACGTAACTTATTAGTGACGGCGCAAAGGTACAATTCTTTTTATGAGGCATAAAATAAAAAGCCCTCCAAAAAAGTTTAATCTGGGTTTAGTAAAAAATTGAGTTAACATAACAAGAAGAACTCATTATTTCAACCTTGCAAATGTGATAGCAAAATCTACCTCCCTCTTTTACGTGGTTGGAAATTCATCTCAAAATTATTAGTGAGGTTTCTTTTTTGATCAATCTCTGATTGCATGCGTGCTATGCTCAATTCTGCAAAATAGTTTGTCAAGATACTAGTATCTCTATGCTTTTCTGAAAGTTTGAGTGCATTAATATAAGCTGGTTTATCTGCCGCTGTTACAATCACATGGGCTGTGACAATCTGGCTAAAATATAATTGGATATTAACCTACCCACTCGACCATTGCCGTCTGGGAACGGGTGGAGATAGATAAAAAACTTGTGGAAACGCGCACTGATTTCCAATGGGTGCAAACTTGATTTGATGATTGCGTCTTCCGTTGACTGCATCAATTGAGGCATTCTTTTAATACTAGTCTCGAAATCCCCAAAAACTGTATCTCCAGCTGCCATTTGAGTCTTCGTGTATTCCCCTGGCTCATACCCTTTTGCAAATTTAATCGTATTTCTGGTAAGCAATTCCTGTGTTTGCTTGACAAAAAGTTCTGATAAAGGCTTGTCTAGGTTGTCAAAAACAAATTCGTATGCATTAAAGTGGTCTAAGATTTCGAAAGCTTCAAAAAGCGAATGGTTTTGAAGTTTAAGGCTCATCCCCTTCTCTCTTAATTCCCTTG
Source organism: Pedobacter sp. HDW13 (assembly GCF_011303555.1). Classification (NCBI taxonomy): domain Bacteria; kingdom Pseudomonadati; phylum Bacteroidota; class Sphingobacteriia; order Sphingobacteriales; family Sphingobacteriaceae; genus Pedobacter; species Pedobacter sp. HDW13. The sequence goes on from NZ_CP049868.1 coordinate 1,845,211, forward strand.
TCTCATCTACCGTAAAAGAATTGCCCTCAACTGCACAGCTGTGTGCAGAGAAAAGGATCTCGTTGTACTCCCGAAAGTCATCAACATCAAAACTATCTGAAATAATTTTTTTATATTCGGTTACCGTCTTGTCGTAAGTTCGGAGAAGTTGATCCATTCTGTAAAATTACAAAAGAGATTTAACAAATGTCATTCGATTAATGGACAGTACCAATTTAGTTAGGAATTCAACTGACTGAATCCGAATAAAAATAGTGAAATCCCTTTTGAGACTCGCTTAACCCTTACTGATTTTCAGGATCATACCAGCCTGTAAGCCTGCTTTGCTCAGCTTATTATCCCGTCTAATACTCTGAACAGTAGCGCCATCAAATTTCTCGGCTATTTCTGATAAGGTATCGCCGGTTTTTACTTTATAGCTTAAAAACGATGCTGGTGCCTTCAGCACTACACGGTTTTTAGCATAAATTTTAAGTCTTTGTCCGGGTACAATAGTTTTACTTTTTAAGCCGTTCCAAACCCGCAAATCCTGCACTTCAACGCCATACTTATCAGCAACGGCGGTTAAATTCTGTCCGCTGGTAACTTTATGGTAAACTACAGCAGATGCAGTAGCGCTTTTGGCTTTTTTCTTTCTTAAATCACGTACATCATCGGTGCTCGCCTCTATTACGCGCATGTTTACATCAACATCTACATTGTTGAGCACTTCGTAAACACCAGCAAAATCAATATCTTTTAATTTAGGCATCACAATGCGCTTGGGCTCATCGTCAGTACCGTTAACAATCTTCTTCTTATACGACGGGTTTAAGGCAAATATGGCCGATTCTTCTACATTTAAGGCCTTCGCCAGTGTAGAAAGCGATACAAACCTGGTGGTTTGAACGGTATCGGTTTTTAAGAACATGTTGCAGGCCTGACTGGTAATCTGATGTTTGTTCGAATAATTCATTACGTAAACCGCGGCAATAAATGCGGGCACATAATTCCTGGTTTCTTTGGGTAAAAACTGTCTGATTACCCAAAAATCGCGAGATCCGGCTTTATCAATTGCACGGGTTACATTCCCCTTGCCACAGTTGTAGGCTGCAATGGCCAAAAGCCAGTCGCCAAGCTCTTCAAAAGCATCTCTAAAATAAGCCGCAGCAGCATAACTGGCCTGAATGGGATCTTTGCGTTCATCAACAAAGTTATCCATCTTCAAACCGTAAGCTTTTCCGGTACCAAACATAAACTGCCAGATACCCGTTGCCCCAACGCGCGAAATGGCGTGTGGGTTCATTTGGGATTCTACGATAGTGAGGTATTTTATCTCTTGCGGAATGTTGTAATCTTTTAAAGCCTTATCAAAAATAGGGAAGTAATAACTCGATAAGCCGATCATTTTGCCGAACATATCTTTACGCTTGGCATAAATATCGATGTACTGCTGTACGTACTCGTTGTAAGGAAGCGGAACGGTTTTGGTAATCGAATCGAGCCTGAGTTTATAGATGAAATTCTGGCTCATCATTAACGGATTCTCGGTAACCAGCGGAACGGCTACGGTATCAGTATTGATGAAAATGTTGTTTTGCGCTTTACGAAGGCTATCTAAATGGAGAAGTTGTTGTGCCGAAACGGAAGAAATCAATCCGAAGCAAACACAAATTGAAGCAAGAAGTAATTTTTTAATCATGGGCTATTGGTTTAAACTTCCATTGGCCGTGGTTTGTGTCGCCACAAACCTTATACAAATCCCTTCTCTTTTTCGGCTTTACCAATCCAGAACAGCAATTTGATAATTTCTAAACACTGTTTAGAAAACAACTCATGAAATGCCATTGCCATACTTAACGATAATGCTTTTTTTGCATTAAGATTGCCTCGTACCTCGCAATGACGATAATACTATGATAAAAATGCCTGAGAAAAAGCCAGAAGCTTATCTTCCTCAAAATGTTTGGCTGTAAATTGTATACTTAACGGCAAATTTGCTTCGTTATTGCCCAAAGGCAGTGCAATAGCCGGGTTACCACTTAAAGATGGTAGTACCGTAAAAATATCGGCCATGTACATTACCAGCGCATCCTGTACATTATCACCTATTTTAAAGGCTGCTGTGGGTGCTACCGGCGATAAAACAAAATCATATTCTTCGAAAAGCTGATCCATTTTTTCGCGGATTAAACGGCGAACTTGCTGGGCTTTTTGATAATAAGCATCGTAATATCCGGCACTTAAAACAAAAGTTCCTAAAAGGATACGGCGTTTTACCTCTTCGCCAAAGCCCTCTGCACGCGATAATTTGTATAATTCGTTTAACGATTTCGCTTCCATATTACGGTGACCATAATGCACACCATCGTAGCGCGAAAGATTAGATGAAGCTTCGGCTGTGGTTAAAATATAATAAGCCGGAACGAGGTAGTCTAACAGATCAAAAGATACATACTCAACGGTATGGCCTTGTGCCTGTAAATCTGCTATAGATTTTAAAATGGCAGTTTTAATTTCAGGATCAAGCGCTTCGCTCTCAATCGTTTCTTTTAAAACCGCTATTTTTTGTTTTTTAGTTTCGTTTAAATGTGCCGGGTAATCCGGAACGGTTAAAGCCGAAGCAGTAGAGTCATGATCATCAGAACCCGCCAAAACCTGAAGCAATATTGCTGCATCTTCTATCGATGAAGTAATTGGACCAACCTGATCAAAAGAAGAGGCATAGGCAATTACACCATAACGGGAAATACGTCCATAGGTTGGTTTAAGGCCGATCTGACCGCAAAAAGCAGCTGGTTGCCTTACCGAACCACCTGTATCGGTACCTAAAGCAGATAAACACATATCGGCCTGAACCGCTACCGCCGAACCGCCAGACGAACCGCCCGGAACAAGCTCTGCATTTGCCGCGTTTCTTACTGCACCATAGAAAGAAGTTTCATTTGAGCCACCCATGGCAAATTCGTCGCAGTTTAAGCGGCCAATAATAACGGCATCTTCCTGCAATAAACGCTCAACAACAGTGGATGAATAGGGAGAGATAAAACCTTCGAGCATTTTCGATGATGCAGTTACCTCATGGTCTTTGTAGCAGATATTATCTTTAATACCAATAACCATCCCTGCAAGCTTACCTGCTGTACCTGCTTCTATTTTCTGCTGTACCGCTTTTGCCTGAACTTCGGCCGTATAAAAAAACACCTCATTAAATGCATTGAGGTGTTCATTATCTTTAATCTGCTTAAAATAATAAGCTAATAAATCGGGTAAAGTTAACTGCTTTTGCGAAATGAGCGATTGAATCTCTTTAAGAGAACTGTATTTCTTCAAAACAAAAAATTATTGCAATTAAACAGTCTTATCGCGATTAGATGGATCTACCTGATCGCCATCAACGCCATCTTTACCATCTTTAAATTCTTTAACACCTTTACCTAAACCTCTCATTAGTTCAGGAATTTTTTTACCACCAAATAATAACAATACCACTACCGCAATAATGATAATTTCTGGTGTTCCAAGCATTGCTGCTATTGTTGTATTTAACATAATTTTTTCTGATTAAACTTTTTGATTGTCACTTACTTTTTTTTCGTCAACAGGTGTGCTTTCAGGTGTATGCGCTGCTTGTGCTTCTACCTTTTCATCAACCGGTGCTTCTTCAGTTGGGTGATGACGTTGACTATGGTTTACTGTTGCTTCTTCCGCTTCTTCTTTATCCAAATCCATGGCATTAATATTTCTATGGATTTCGCGCTTCACACCATCCGAGGCATCTTTGAATTCTCTGATCCCTTTCCCTAATCCTCTTGCCAGTTCGGGTAATTTTTTACCTCCAAACAACAAAAGAACCACTACTAAAATGAGTACGATCTCCGACCCCCCCATGTTTAAAAACTCTAATAACGTGCCTTGATACATCACTAATATAATTTATACAAATATAGACATTTTAACTTGTCTTAAGTTTATTTACTAATCCAGGCCTCCGGGTTTAATTTTGTCTGGCCTCTCATAATTTCAAAATGGAGTTCTGCAATATCTCCTGTATTTGCCAACACACCAATGGTTTGGCGTGTGCTTACTTTATCGCCTTTGCTAACACTCGCCGATCTCAGGTTTTGATAAATGGTAAAATAGTTACCGTGCATTAATATCACCACATATTTACCATAAATAAGGCTTACTCCTAACACTTCGCCATCAAACACCGCTCTTACTGCAGCACCTTCTGAAGCCGTAATATTTACCCCTTCGTTGTTCATCGACGCCTGATCTACTTTATGTACCCCGAAGTGCTCGGTAATGGTACCCGAAACCGGATAAGGCAATCTTCCTCTATTATTTTCAAATCCTGCAGCCAGTTTTGCCGATCCGGCATCGTTGGTAAGCAGTTCGTTGGTATTTTTCTCTTTTGCTGCCGCCGGAGCTGCTGGTACAGGTTTGTTTTCTGCCCTTGCTTTAGCCGCCGCCGCTTTCGCCTCTGCCGCTGCTTTCGCTGCTGCTATACGTGCTTCTTCTGCTGCTTTTCTTCTTGCCTCTTCAATAGCACGTTGAATCACTACACGAATGGCTTTATCAATCTGCGCCTGTTGTTTTACACGGGTATTAATGTCTTGCTTAAACTGCTTTTCCTGCTTGCTCAGTTTATTTAGCACTACCGATTGTTCGCTCTTATCTTTACCTAAGCGCTCACGCTCTCTTTCCTGCTCTTTTAACAGATCACTTTTTTCCCTAAGCGTTTTATCCAAAACCTTAATTTTACCATTCAGGTCTTGCTGCGTATTTTCAATGTAGCCTGCCTGTTTTTTACGGTACTGGCTAAACTGCTGTAAATATTTTATCCGTTTATAAGCCTGGTTAAAATCTTTGGCAGCAAAAATAAACATCATTTTGTCGTAAGCATTTCTGTTACGCTGGGCAAAACGGATCATTCCAGCATACTCCTTTTTAAGATCGCCTAACTGACCTTGTAATGTATGTACGGTATTGGTGTTCTGAGAGATTTGGTTATCCAGATTTTTTATTTCAGAATTGATGGTACCAATCTTATCCTGGCGCAACCGAATCTGGGCATTAATGGTATTAATCTGCTGTATGGTAAGCTTTTTACCACTGGCAGCCTTATTTAAATTTTTCTGAAGTTGTTCAATTTCGCGCTGAATCGCTTCTTTTTTCCTTCTAAGTTGGCTTTCAGTTTGCGCTACTGCCGAAAGGGTGAACGCGCTTAAAAAAAGGATAAATAGATATTTGTGTAGCTTCATTAAGCCAAAAGTATAAAAATTTTGTAGTAAAAAATATTAAAATTGAGATACACAGGCCATAATCACTTATAACAGAACCGTCTTCACTTAATCTTCATGCTCCAGATAAGTTTGAACGCCACACCTGGTTAATTTGTTTGGTAATTACTTTACTACAGTAAATCTCTTTGGTACACTAAACGGAAAATCGACCGGAACATTGCCATCAATTTTAACAAACTGCATGTCAATGTTTATTCGCTTTGCTTTAGATAAGGTTTTGATTTGCAAAGCACTTGGAAATAAATATTCATTTAATTTCTGATAATCGGTATAAGTTACTTTTAAGGCCTGTCCGTTTTGCGAATCATTTAAATTGGTTTCCGCCACTTTAAAAAGCGTATTGAAAAGCAATTTATAATCGAGCGTTTGTTTGCTGCCCGAAACCACCCAAACACCATTTTCGTTTTTAACATCCGATTGATCGGTCAAAAATTCTCCCATGGCATTCCCGGTTAAAATAGACTGTAAAGTATTAAAATTAACCTGCTTATTGGTAAAATTATAAATATAGCTGAAAGGCTTTTTCAGGTATTCGCTTTTCATGCGGTTCATAATTTTGATACTATCAGGTGTAATTAAAGCCCTGGCCACTTCGGCCATACCACCCAGAGCAGTAATGCTTACCCAAATCGTTTCCTTTTCTTTCATTTTGAAATTCATGGTTACATCATTGGCATCACCGGCAATATCGAGCGTAGCTTTCGCTTTGAGAGAAAGAGTATTAAATTTAAGTTGTTTACCGTTTAATAAGGTTAAGGCCTCGGCTTTAGAATTATCGGTTTTGGTTTCTGTTTTGGCCTGTGGAGCCACTACAATTTCTTTTTTAGGCTTACATGCCGAAACAAAAACTACAGTACCTAATAGGAACAGGCTATTTAAAATATTTCTTCTCATTTATTTTTTTATTTAATACATCTGAACTGTTTCCAGCCTCTTTTGCTTTTTGCCATTGAATTAATGCAGCATCTTTTTCACCCTTCATGTACAGGATATCGCCATATCGCTCCAAATAAACACCATTTTTACTACTATTGTTTTGCAGAGCCTTTTCAATCCAGGTTTTGGCCAGATCGTATTTTTGCTGTTTAAACAGGATAAAGGCATAGGTATCGGTAATCGACGAATTATCAGGCATGGCATTGGCCGCAGTTTCGGCATATTTAGCCGCTTTATTTAAATCGTCATTCCTCAAAGCCAGATAGTAGGCATAATTATTCATGATGAGGTAATTATCGGGCTCAGTTGAAATAGCCTTTTCGAAAGCTGTTTTGGCCAGGGCAAAGTTATTCTGGTTAATATAAATATCGCCTTGCAGCGCATAAACCTGTGCCTGCAAACTTTTATTCTCTACATCCAGTTGCAGCGAGGTTTTGAGGTTGCTTAAAGCCGCATCATGCTTACCGGTTTTAAATAGGGCATAGGCCATATAGTAGTACAGACTGGCCTGGTTTGGATAAATGGTCAGCGCTTCATCTCCAACTTTTACAGCCTCATCATAATGCCCAAGCAAGGTATGAATATTAATAACCTGTTCCCAAACCACATAAACCTGTTCGTTTAGTTTTAAAGCGGCCTGATATTGTGTTAAAGCTTCTTTTAAATTGTTTTGCTGATAAAGTACATCGCCATAAAGTGCCAGCGCTTTGGCATCAGCAGGATTTTTTTCAGCAACCAATTTACTCAGCTCGGTTACATTTTTGGCAACAACAGGCTGACCGAGTTTTGGAAAAAGAGCAGCAATAATTTTTATTTTCTCATTTATTGGCATGTCGGCACTTTCGAAAGCCATTTTTAAGGAAGCAAAGGCTGCTTCATCATTTTTCTGTTTGCGATAAATATCGGCCAAGCCTAAGTTTACCTCAAAATTATGAGGTTCTAGTTGATGTGCTTTTACCAGTACTTTTAATGCTTCGGGATCGTTGCCTTTTTGCAACAGCAAACCCGCGGCGTATAAATAGTTTTTTACATCGGCCTGGTTGCCCTCTAGTAATTTAACAATGTCGCTTTCTGAGGTACTCCCATTCTGATCCATTCTTCTTTTGGCTACAAGCAACTCTTTCGACTCGCCAAATTTGGCTTCAATTTCATTATAGGTTTTCTTCGCGGCATCGAGCTGATTGGCTAAAAACTGTGCATTGGCCTTATCAAAATAGTAGGCATCGTTTTGCGGATCAAGCCGGATTAACTGATTAAACACCTCAACCAGTTCGGGCATTTTATTGTTCCGTTTGTACACCTCGCCCAATAAACGCCAGTACCAGAGGTTATCCTGATTAATTTTTAAAGCCTGCTTTATATTTTGCTCTGCTTCAGTAAGTTTATCTAAGCGTAAATTGGCATTGGCCAGCTCGAAATAGGCCGCATGGTTACCGGGATCTAAACTTACAATCTTGTTGAAATTGGTTGAAGCGATTACATAATTTTCAGACATTTTCTCACGCAAGCCTGCAAAGAACAATTGTTTTACCATATTGCTATCGCGATTGGTAGCTGGCGTAACCGTTCCCTGACTAAAAGCCTGGAAGCTCGTCAAAGTAAGTCCGATAAGAAAATGAATTTTGTACTTCATATCATCCAAAAATTAACTTCAAACTGAAAACTACGAACTTACTTTCCGGTATGACCATAACCGCCTTCGCCCCGATCGGTTTCGCCTAGTGCATCAACCGCCTGCCAACTCACCGTTTCGTGCTTAGCCACTACCATTTGCGCAATCCTGTCGCCATTAACAATTTTAAAATCTGTATCCGATAAATTTACCAATAAAACTTTGATCTCGCCACGGTAATCGGCATCAATTGTACCCGGAGCATTAACAATACTAATGCCATGTTTATAGGCCAGCCCACTTCTTGGCCTGATCTGCGCTTCGTAACCTACGGGTAGTTCGATAAACAAGCCTGTAGGCACCAGTAAGCGCTGCAAAGGTTTAAGTGTAATTTCTTCGGTTATTGCAGCCCTCAAATCCATGCCTGCCGCATGTGCAGTTTCGTATTGAGGAAGTGGGTGTCCGGATTTGTTGATGATTTTTATTTCCATTTTTACTAGATGCGAGATTGGAGATGCTGGATTTTAGCTATAACAAGAACCCGATTACTTTTTCAGAAGCTTTAACAAATTATTTTTTTCAAAATAAAACATGCCTACTAAAAATATAATCAGCAACCCGTTTCCAAAGTAAATATTTTGTTTAAATACCCAAAAAGAAAGGTAAACTAAAATTATGGAAACAACAAGATAGGCAACCATGCGCTTTAAATTATAAGGAATAGGGTAATGCTTTTGTCCCAACACGTAAGAAATAACCATAATAATCAGGTAAGCAAACATAGATACCCAGGCAGAACCAATGTAGCTGTACTTTGGTATTAAAATGATGTTCATAACAATGGTAAACACTGCACCCACCAGCGAAATGTATAAACCAAAACGTGTCTGATCAGACAAACGGTACCAAACAGATAGATTCATGTAAATACCCAGGCACACATACCCAAACAACAGGTATGGAACCGCTGTCAATCCAACCCAATATTTATCTGAAATAAAATGTTTAATAATTTCAATGTTTGCCGTTAAGCCAACAAACAGAATGGATAAAGCCAGAACAAAATAATACAGGATGGTTGCATAGGTTTGTTTTGCATTGGCGTTTTTAGCATGACTGAAAAAGAAAGGTTCTGCTCCAAGCCTGAATGCTGTGTTGAAAATACTGATAAAAATAGCCAGTTTACATACTGCACCATAAATACCAATGTCATGATCGGCTATATTGGTTGGCAGGTATTTACTCAATAAAATTTTATCCAGGTTTTCGTTAATAATAAATGACAGGTTGGCAACCAGCACGGGCCAGCTATAACCGAACATATTGCTAAATAAGGCTTTATTAAACTTAAACTCGATTTCTAAGAACTGAGGCAAAAGCATTATGAATGTAACTATGCTTGCAATTAAATTGGAAATAAATACATACCCAACCCAACGCCCTTTATACCAGGACAACAACCATCCGCTTCCCATATCATTTTTAATTAACCAGGGAATGCCAAAAATAAATATCAGATTGAATCCCACGAATACACCAATATTTAAGAACTTGATGAGGCTGTAACGAAACGGCTTTCCATCGGCCCTCAGTTTGGCAAATGGAATTACGCTAATGGCATCTACAAATAAGATCCAGACAAAGTATTGCACATATAATTTTTGGTTGGCAAGTTCCGAAATGCTTCCATTTAGTGTAAACCGGGCCAGATAATCTGAAAAAACCAATCCCGTTATTAAGAAAAGGATTGAAATAAAAGCGATAACCAAAAAGCTGTTGTTATATACTTCCTGTTTTTTATCCTCATGCTTATTCAGATATCGGAAATAGGTAGTTTCCATTCCAAACGCCAAAATGGGATTAATGATGGAAACGTAACTGAACATTTTGGTAAATATCCCGTATACGCTTGTTGGATAAACCCGGGTATAAATAGGGGTCAGGATAAAATTGAATAAACGCGAAAAGATGGTACTTAAACCGTAAATCAGCGTTTGTCCGGCAAACTTTTTATATACAGACATATTTTAGTAGCAAGAAAAAATGATGATAGCAAAAAACAAGATGCTTAGCAGCAAGAGATTAGTAGGTAACCAAAGGCTCGTAGCGCACCGCTTGATAATTGATTCTCTATACCTGATACTCACTGCCTCTATTACTTCCTTAAAATTTCAAAATTACGATAGTTTTTCACTTCGGCTTCGTTTACTACAACATTTTCTACGCGTGAACGATCGGGTCCTTCATGGCACCAGTTTACAAATTCTTCGAGAAAAATATCCTCACCTTCTGCTTCAATATATACCGAGCCATCCTTTTCGTTCCGTACAAAACCATTCACCATCATCTGGTTGGCAATAATTTTAGTGGTTTCCCTAAAGCCTACGCCCTGCACTTTACCTGTTATTGTTATATTGAGGTGTTTCATTTATTGTTGTAAAATTGAAATGTTTTAAAGTTGCAAAGTTAGTAAACCAAATGTATCCTTATGTTATAAGTCCAATTCGTTTTGCAATTGTTTAATTCGTACTATTTCAATTTTAAACTCCTGCCATATTTCTTCGAGTATAACGCTTGCAGGCCTGATTTCTTTTAGCATGGCCGAAACCTGACCAATTTCAAGTTCACCTTCTTCCATGTCACCTTCAAACATACCCAGTTTTGCTCTCGCCCGGCCTAAAAGTTCCATTAACTCTGTCCGGTTAGCTCCCTCAGCTTCGGCAAAAGCAATGGTATTGGCAAATTCATTTTTTAATAACCGTACCGGAACCAGTTTTTTCAAGGCAAGTTTGGTATCACCCTCAGCTGCTGCAATAATTTTATGCTTAAATGCCGGGTGTGCCGACGATTCTTCGGCCACAGCAAAAGCCGATCCCACCTGAACAGCATCAGCACCTAAAGCAAAGGCTGCCAGCATGGCTTTTCCACTGCCTATACCACCTGCTGCAATTACAGGAATCTGCACCACTGCTTTAATCATCGGAATTAAACATAGGGTGGTGGTTTCTTCACGCCCATTGTGCCCACCAGCTTCAAAACCCTCAGCAACAATGGCATCTACCCCCACTTCTTCTGCTTTTAGCGCAAATTTGGTGTTTGCAATAACATGAACAACGGTAATCCCTTTATCTTTCAAAATTTTAGTCCATGTGGCCGGATTGCCCGCCGATGAAAAAACAATTTTCACACCTTCGTCAATTACAATATCAATAATTTCCTGGATGTTGGGATACAGCAACGGAATATTAACACCAAAAGGCTTATCGGTAGCTTTTTTACATTTTTGAATGTGTTCTCTTAAAACCTCAGGATACATGGAGCCTGCTCCAATAATGCCTAAACCACCAGCATTAGAAACTGCAGAAGCCAGTTTCCAACCGCTACACCAAACCATGCCAGCCTGGATAATGGGATATTTAATATTGAAAAGTTTGCAGATTGGGTTCATAAACTAAATTAATCTTGTTACTTGATCACTTTCAATAATAAAACCTTCTGAAAGCTGTACGAGGTTTAACCCTGGTGTTTTACCAATTTCTATCGTACCTAACCGTTCATCCAATCCAAGAAATTCGGCACCATTAATGGTTGCCCATTGTAAAAGTTTTTCAAAATCAACCTGTTTATATTCCTGAAGGGTTTTCATTTCGGCTAATATATTAAGCTGATGGTTACTGGCCAGACTATCGGTCCCTAAAGTAATTTTCACACCTTCCTCTACAAGTAGATCAACATCGGGCAACGCATTTTCTATATATAAGTTGGCCAGCGGACAAAGGCACCAGTATAAATTTGAATTGTTTTGTTTGGCAAACTCCACGTCGGCCCGGTTCGAAACTGTATTGTGTACCAGCAAGGTTTTTTGTTTCGCTATATAAGGCAGCCAGCTTTGCAACGATGTTTTTTTAGTGGGTTCGAAAAACGAAATGTCCAATCCCAAAAATTGGTACAAAGCTAAAAACCCGCCTGTTTTATCTTCAAAAAAAGCATTTTCATCAACAGTTTCCTGATTATGTACACTGATTAAACTCCCTTCATTTTGTGCTTCGGTATTAATTAACCTGAACAATTCAGGAGAAACAGAATATGGTGCATGGGGAACCACAGCAGCTGAGAGCGGACTAAATGCCTCTCTAATTCCTTTGGTATAATCCATTATTGCCGCTGCACGTTCGGGATTAAAGCCCATTGCCTCTACAAAAGTATAGTAGTGTATTTTACTGTTTTGCTTTATTGCTTTTGAAACGATCTGGTTAGCAATATCGCCAACGGCAACAATCCCGTTTTCAAACATTTGCTGATCAGCCTTTTGCATAGCCAATTCAATCTGTAAGGTATCGCTCTGCCTGCTTTTAATAATAGATTGAACAAATTCTACCAAACCAGTCTTTTCCGGTATCAACCCCAGCATGTGCGAAAGCTCTAAATGGCAATGCGTATTGATAAAGCCGGGAACAATAGCGCCTTTATGATGACCTACATCCAGATTTTTTGCCGTTGCAGCAGTTAACACCTGTTGTATTTCACCGGCGGCATTTACCGCAATTACACCATTTTTAATTGGCGAACTACTTACAGGAAAAATCCAATCGGCAGAAAAGTATTTAAGCATACCTGCAAATTAAGTGGATTAAACCAAGGCATCAAAATATATTGACGGCTAAATAAAATGATTTTATAATAATAAGGTGGTAAGGGAAGAAAGAAAAAGAGCCTCCTATCGGAATCGAACCAATGACCTACTGATTACAAGTCAGTTGCTCTACCAGCTGAGCTAAGGAGGCTTTTAATCGGGCTGCAATGATAGAAAAAAAATCTCTTTTTAAAAAAATTAAATCAAAAATATTTAAAAGCAAGGTGTCTTAACCAGCACAGCCTATTATTTAACCTCAAAAGTTGACCATACCTGTAGTTATTCTCCCCAATGTGTGGAGGAACTCCACACATTGTAAAACCATACAAAACAATAAATAATTAATAATCAGAAGATTAACAATCTGTGCCAGTTTTGGCACCATTATGAAACCTTAGCAAGTATTGTTACATAAATTAAATTTTAAAAATCATACTATGAAAAAGTTCGTATTAGCAGCAACAGTATTAGCATTAGCAGGATTCTCAACCGTAAAAGCAAGTGAAGTTAAAGATTTAAAACCTACTGCAATTGTAGCAGTTCAAGATAGCGCAGTGAAAACTCCGGTTAAATTAGAAGAATTACCTGAGCCGGTAGCTAAAGCATTAAAATCTGATGCATATAAAGGATGGACCGCTACTGAGGCATGGTCGGTTAAAGAAGGAACAAAAGAGTATTACTTAATCAATGTTAAAAAAGAAGCAGAAACAGGTTCTGTGAAAATTGACAAAGACGGTAAACCAGTTCAATAATTTAAATTGTATAAGCGCCGTTCAGGCATAATTAATATAAGCGTAGCCTTTGTGCTACGCATCACCTCAAATTAAAAAAAATGAAAAAATTAATTTTATCAGCTGCGTTCTTAGCTTTTGCAGGATTCTCAGCAGTACAGGCAAGTGAAGTAAATACAATGAAAAATGCTGCAATTGTTGCAGTTCAAGATAGCGCAGTAAAAACTCCGATTAAATTAGAAGAACTACCTGAGCCAGTTAAAACTGCATTAAAATCTGATGCATATAAAGGATGGACCGCTACTGAAGCATGGTCTGTTAAAGAAGGAACCAAGGAGTATTACTTAATCAATGTTAAAAAAGAAGCAGAAACAGGTTCTGTGAAAATTGACAAAGACGGTAAACCCGTACAATAAAACCCAAATATTACATCTACCTAGTATAAGAAAGCCGGATTATGTCCGGCTTTTCTTATTTTTGTTACATGGCGAGAATCCTGATTTTAGAAGATGATACTACTTTTGCTCAATTACTTGAAGGTTTTTTAACAAAAAACGATCACGCGATTACCCTTGTAACCCATGTAAAACAGTCTTTTAAACAGATTGAAAATAACGAATTTGAACTACTATTAATCGATTACCGCCTGCCAGATGGAACTGGCTTTGATGTGCTTAACCACCTTCGTGATCAGGGGATATCCATTCCGGTAATTATTATGACCAGCTTTAATGATGTGCGTACCGCTGTAAGATCTATCCAGCTAGGTGCATTCGATTATATTACCAAACCGGTTAATCCAGATGAGCTTTTAATGGTAATTAAGAACTCTTTAGCTAAAAAGGATTTAAAAAGCACGGAACCTGAACAGATAAACAGCGATTTTATAAAAGGCAAAAGTGCCATTGCCGATAAACTATACGGCCACATTAACCTGGTAGCACCTACCGATATGTCGGTAATTATTCAGGGTGAAAGTGGTACCGGAAAAGAATTTGCAGCCCGAACGTTGCATCAGCAGAGTAAACGTGCCGACAAGCCCTTTGTGGCAATAGATTGTGGCGCATTATCGAAAGATTTGGCAGCCAGCGAATTATTCGGGCATATTAAAGGAGCTTTTACCGGTGCTTTAAACGATAAAAAAGGACAGTTCGAAGCGGCAAACGGCGGAACCCTATTTTTAGATGAAGTTGGAAACCTGAGTTACGAAGTGCAGATTAAACTACTGCGGGCTTTACAGGAAAGAGTAATCCAGCCGCTGGGCAGCACCAAACAAATTCCGGTTAATGTTCGCATCGTTACCGCTACCAACGATGATTTGGCCAACAGCATACAGCAGGGAGAGTTTCGCGAAGATTTATACCACCGTTTGAACGAATTTAAAATCCAGCTTCCGCCTTTACGCGAGCGGGGGGGTGATCTTGAATTATTCATCAATCATTTTATACAACTGGCGAACCGTGACCTTGAACGTAACGTTAAAAGCGTATCGGCCGAGGCAAAATCACTTCTACTCCATTACGATTGGCCGGGTAACCTGCGCGAGTTAAGCAATGTAATTAAACGAATGGTTTTGCTAAGTCCGGGCGAGGTGGCGCAGATAGAAGCCCTACCAGATGAAATGATGATTGCTGTTCATCAGCAAACGCAGCCCGGAAGTTCTTCTGATTTAAAGGCTGTTAATGAACAGAACGAAAAAACACTCATTGCCGAAACGCTGATTAAAGTTAAGCACAACAAATCAAAAGCGGCAAAAATGTTAAATATCGATCGCAAAACCTTATATGCGAAAATGGAGCGTTACGGTATTGAGTAATCGTTAATCTGTATAATTCATTTCTTCCATTACAGCAATCAAATCCGCTAGTTTTTTAATCTGTACAGAAACATCGGCTTTAATTTGCCTGGTTAATCCTTTCCCGGCAATTTCAATTTCTAACAACCTAAATGAGTTAGCCAGCGTTTTAGCGCCTAATTGCCCTGTTCTACCCGCAAGCCGGTGCACAATTAATCTGCTTTTATCCTGATCGTTTTCTTCAAGGTGCGCTTTTATAGCAGCCAGGTCATCGATAGAATCCTGTTTAAACCTATCCATTATTTTTTCCAGCAACTGCTGATCGCCGAAAGTCATTTTTTCTATAGCCGAAAAATCAAATTCGGGTTGCTCGGTTAAAATTGCAGCTTTATCAAAAATAGATAAGATATCTATCGCTCTGAATGGTTTCATAATCAAGCCGTCAAAACCATCACTTAAAACCATTTCACGCTCCTCGGGCAAAACCTGCGCGGTTATGGCATAAAATTTAACCGAATCAGACAGTTTTTTCCTTAGTAAATGGCAAAGCTCAAAGCCTGTCATTTCAGGCATCCGCATATCAATCAGTACATATTTTAAATCATCTTCAGGCTTCGCGTGCAAAATATCGGCCACCTGGGTAAAACTTCTAAAAGGGATTTTATTCTTCTGAAAGATTGTACCACAAAGCTCCAAAATCAGCCTGTCATCGTCAATTACCCATACTGTCCCCGGATTTACAATGGTATAATTTTCTAAATCGCGTTCATTATAAACGCGCTCAGTAGTATGTTCATATTTGAGGTAAATATTAAACGTAGTACCGATGCCAGGTTTGCTTTTAACATAAATCCGTCCACCCTGTGTTTCAATTAACGATTTTACAATGGGTAAGCCCAAACCTGTACCGGCCTGATTGATGATGTATTTTTCGGGCGATTCAATCTGCTCAAATTCATTGAAAATTTTGGCCTGGTCTTTTTCTTCAAAACCAATTCCGGTATCCTGTATGGTAAAATGAAAATGCAGGTCGTTACCTTGCTTTTTATAAGAAACTGCCAGTTTTATTTCGCCCTTTAAAGTAAATTTAACCGCATTGCCCAAAAGGTTAAATAAAATTTGCTTTAACCTGAAAGCATCACCTTTAACCGATTCGAGGTGATCAAGGCCTAAATCTACAATTAACTGCAGCGATTTCTGTTCGGCCAGCGGACGCATTACCGAAATCACTTCGTCTAAAACATTTTTAATATCGAATACCTGATGATTAAAACGGAACTCGCCAGAAATGATCCTGTTGTAATCCAATACTTCATTTACAATCTGCAACAAATGGATAGATGACTGATAAATGGCATCGATATCTTTTTTCTGGGGTACATCCTGCTGGGTAATTAATTCGGCATAACCCAGTATCGATTGCAGCGGCGTTCTGATCTCGTGACTCATGTTGGAAAGAAAACGCTGTTTGGCTTTACCATGGTACTCGGCCTCATCCTTGGCCTGCTCCAATGCCTTCCTGTATTTATTGCTTCGGGTAATATCGGCAAGAATTAAATAGAGCAGAATAACGGTAAGCAGAAAAAATGCGAGGATGATGATCGTAATTTGTGTAATCCCGTCGTTTACCACTTCCTTGGCCTGAATACCGTTTAAATCAACCTGCGCTACAGCTTGTCCTTCAACCTCGCGCAAAATTTGTAGCATTTGTGCCGTTAATGCATTACTGGCATTGGATAGATCAGCTTCCCGTTTTAAAAATTTCTGGCTTTTCTGGCGTTGCTCCTGTTCGATATTTTTTAACGAACCGGTCATACTTTTCATAATGCTATCTTCGGCCTTCGCATTTAAAGTATCGCGTTTAACTTTAAACTCTTCATTAATAATCTTGTAGGCTTCTGATTTTTTCTTTCCAAAGATCTTGGCAAAAATACTACGCGATTTTTTCTCTTCCTCCGGAGCAACGGTAGTGGTAGATGTAGTTGTTTCGGTGGTTAATATGGCGCTGTCTGTTTGCCTTGCACGTGTGGCCACCAGTTCATTCAATTTCTGAACTTCATCAGAGAACGATTTGGTATTTACCAAAGTTTCTCTCACTTTCAGGTAGTTTACAAATTGTTTATCGCGATCAGAGAGCAGGTTCTTGATAGATTTTATACGCACCAGCTGTGCCGAATCGCCCCGATATAAGCTCCTGAGCGTATCTAAACTAGAACGTAATTTGCGTGATTCTTTCAGAAAACTGTAATTGCCCTGCTTATTAAATGCTTCATCGCGCTGCAACTGATCAAGCCTGGCAATTTTATGCGAAAGATCATTCACAATCCTTAAACGATCATTTGGTGCCGAAATTTCCTCAACTGTATCCAGCATACGCGTAAAGGCAAACTTACTGATCCCCCATGCCATCAGCAAGGCAAAACAGGCCAATAAGAAACCTATAATTACTTTACTTTTTACTGCCCGGAAAAAACGCTTTTGAATTACAGCCGCCATATTTCAGATTATATACCCCCACCACCATTATAAACGGCCTAACAGGTAAAATTGATATCTTTTTATTGTTTACAAATAACGTACCACAAGAAATCTGCACAAAAAACTTTAATTTTATACATCGCCTAATAAAAACCAAACATGAACCGTATCGATCGCCTTTTCGGCATATTAACTCTACTCCAATCTAAAAAATACATTACCGCCGAAAAAATTGCAGAACGGTTTGACATGAGTATCCGTACGGTTTACCGCGATATTAAAGCCCTGGGCGAACAGGGTATTCCGGTAAGTTTCGAGCAGCACAAAGGTTACTACTTGGTGCAGGGTTATTTTTTACCTCCTGTTTCTTTTAATATGGAAGAGGCCAATGCCCTCCTTTTGGTAGAAAGCCTGGTAAATGGTTTTGCCGATCATTCTATCCGGGCGCATTATTCCACCGCACTTACCAAAGTAAAATCGGTTCTCAAAAGCAACCAGAAAGAAAAGCTGGAAACCATGAACCAGCACATTAAACTGCAGATACCCGAAAGGCTTAATTTTAATTTTGAGTATTTATCGCTCATTCAGCAGGCCATTGCCGAGAAACATATTATTGAACTCGATTATAAAAACAACAAAGAAGAAGTAAGCAAACGGGAAGTAGAACCAATTGGATTAATTTTTTATGCTTTTAGCTGGCATTTAATTGCCTGGTGCCACTACCGCAATGAGTACCGCGATTTTAACCTCACCCGGATTATCTGCATCAAAAATCTGGGTATTTCCTTCAGAAAATCAACACACATGCCTTTAAACGATTACATGCACCTGCTGCCTGTAAATTATTAAAATATTTTTTTTACACTGCCATAGGGTTGTCAGTCGGCCATGTTTTCTTTGTTTAAACAAACATCAAAATCATGAGCATTGCCGATTTATTACTGATGGACTTACACACAGCAGAAAAAACAAAACAAAAAAATATGGACATTATTAAAGCATTATTGAAAGAGTTAGAGGCAGAATTTAATACGACAAAAAAATTTATGGCCCTGGTACCAGTTGATAAATTTGATTGGGCTCCGCACGAGAAAAGTATGAAAATGAAATCATTGGCCGGCCACATTGCCGAATTACCAGGTTGGATTGCGATGGCACTTACAACCGACGGGCTTGATTTTGCTGCAGTACCATACGAGGAGAAGAAAATCGAAACTGCTGCCGATTTAACCAAACTTTTGGAAGAAAGCTATGCCAGCGGCAAAACAGAACTCGAAAAAACAAATGAAGGAGTGCTATCAGAAAAATGGACTTTGAGAAATGGCGAACAAATTTTGGCTGATTATACCAAATACGAAACTATCCGCCATGCCCTTAGCCAAACCGCACACCACCGTGCGCAACTGGGGGTTTATTTAAGGTTATTAAATATTCCTTTACCAGGTAGCTATGGTCCGAGTGCCGATGACCAGAGTTTTTAAGTAAAATTATACCCGTCATTTCATGGGAAACAGATTTGGTGCATTACTGTTCCTCTGAAATGACGGTTGTATTACCTCCCTGCTTTTGTATTGCATTTTCACTTTGCTAATTTTAGCCATGAAGAAAATATTTGCAATTTGCGGTAGTACCAAAACAGCATCTACCAACCTCCTATTTATTGCGGCCATCGCCCAACTGCTGGGCGCTGAATACGAGGTAACCACCCTCGATTCTATTGCAGATCTTCCACATTTTAACCCCGATTCAGATACCATGCACCCGCCTCAACAGGTCGAACAACTCAGAAAAAGTATGAGTCAGGCAGATGGAATTTTAATTTCCACTCCCGAATATGCAATGGGGCTTCCAGGTAGCTTGAAAAATGTAATGGACTGGACTGTAAGCTCCTCCTCCTTTTCTAGAAAACCCGTTTTAGCTATCGTTGCTTCCTCGCAGGGTGAAAAAGCGTACCAATCTTTAATTGATATTTTAACGGTTATTGAGGCAGAAGTATATCCATTGTTAATTCCTTATGCTAAAACTAAAATTAACCAAGAAGCTACTATTTCGGATGCAGAAACCTTAGCGGCACTTAAAAGTACCCTCGATCAATTTGTTGCCAACCTATCGAATGGATAACACAATTTATTTCCGTAAAATTGCAGTATGAACAACAACTCTGCCACCCGTTTAAATAAATTCATCAGCGAAAGTGGACTATGTTCGCGCCGTGAAGCAGACCGTTACATTGAAAAAGGAACGGTTTTCATTAATGGAAAAAGGGCTAAAGTTGGCGATCAGGTTTTTGCCGGCGATAAAGTGATGGTTAACGGGCATAACATCGAACCTAAAGAAGAAAGCAGTTTCGTTTTGCTTGCCTTTAATAAGCCGGTAGGCATTACCAGTACAACCGAAAGTGGTGTACGCGATAATATTGTAGATTATGTAAACTACAGTGAAAGGATTTTTCCCATTGGCCGTTTAGATAAAGATTCATCGGGTTTAATTTTCCTGACCAACAATGGCGATATCGTTAACAAAATTTTACGGGCAGGGAATAAGCACGAGAAAGAATATATCGTTACGGTTAACAAACCCATTACCGAAGATTTTATTTTCGAAATGAGCAATGGGGTGCCTATTTTAGGTGTAAATACCCGTAAATGTAAGGTAAGGCAAATCAGTACCTTTGTGTTTAATATTATCCTGATCCAGGGCTTAAACAGGCAAATCCGCAGAATGTGCGAACATTTCGGATATGAAGTTACCCGGTTAGAACGCACCCGGATCATGAACATTAGCCTAAAGGGTATTCCAACGGGCGAATTCAGGGAACTTACCGAAGACGAGATGAACAGCATTACCAAAAGCATCGAAAATTCCTCTTCAGAAGCTAAACCAAAATCGAAAAGTACCGCAAAGAAAAAACCAAACGCCTGGGAAGAAATTCCGGAACTCCGCGAAGAGCAACCAAAGAAACAGTTTAAGCCAAAAGCAGCTGGTAAAAAATATCCGGCTCAGGGAGGGCCAAAAAAAAGCACAGCTAAAAGCAATTCGGCTAACCGTAATGCTAAATCATCCAGGCCGAAATCAACAGATAAATCACATTCACGCAAACGCGGGCGCTAATGAACAGCATCATTTACCTCAATACAACAATTTTTCTTTTTCTGGCAGGTGTTCATTTTTACTGGATGGCCGGCGGGAAATGGGGTATGAATGCTGCCTTGCCCACTACGGCGCAACATCAGCTTATTTTCAATCCCGGAAAAATCGGTACGCTGGTTGTAGCTCTGGGCTTACTTGCTTTTGCAGCCATAACCTTTGCACATAACTTTCATTTCGAAATCGATGTACCGCACTACCTCCGCTATGGTATTGCAATTATTTTTCTGATCAGAACCATTGGCGATTTTCGGTATGTGGGTATTTTCAGAAAGATAAAGCACACTGTATTTGCCCGGTACGACCAGAAATATTATGTTCCCTTATGTGGTTATCTAGCAGTATCGGAATTCTTTCTGGCTGCGTATTAATGTAAAATTTATTCATTTGTAATAGGTTAAAACTTCATTTTTTCTGCCTTCCAGCTTTTTTAAGTACCTTTGCAGCAAATGGTAACAGCAAAAAAAACCGATATTCGTGCGTTAGATCTGCCACAATTGCAACAACATCTTACTGCAATGCAACAACCTGCATTCAGGGCTAAACAGATTTATCAATGGCTTTGGGAAAAATCGGCAACGAGTTTCGAACAAATGAGCAATCTTTCTAAAGACTTAAGAAAAGCTTTAGACGAAACTTTTACCATTAATGCTGTCCAGGTTAATAACTCGCAGTTCAGTAACGACCATACCATTAAAAATACCTTTAAACTGGCCGATGGAAACATCGTTGAAGGGGTTCTAATCCCTTTAGAAGACCGCATGACGGCCTGTGTAAGCTCTCAGGTAGGCTGCAGTTTAACCTGTAAGTTTTGTGCAACAGGTTATATGGACCGTAAGCGTAATTTAAATGCCGATGAGATTTATGATCAGGTTGTATTAATAGATAAACAGGCTAAAGAAAACTATAACAATCCGCTTACCAATATTGTGTATATGGGTATGGGAGAGCCGCTGTTAAACTATGCTAACGTATTAAAGTCCATCGAACGCATAACTGCACCAGATGGCTTAAACATGAGTTATAAGCGCATTACTGTCTCTACGGCTGGTATCGCTAAAATGATCAAGAAACTGGGCGATGATGGCGCTAAATTTAATCTGGCCTTATCATTACATGCAGCTAATGACGAGAAGCGTAACGAAATTATGCCGATTAACGAGGCTAACTCACTAAAGTCGCTAGCAGAGGCTTTGAAATACTATTTTGCCAAAACTAAAAACCCGGTAACTTACGAATACATTGTTTTCAATCATTTTAATGATGAAATTTCAGATGCGATGGATTTGGCCAAGTTCTGCAAGCACATTCCATGTAAGGTAAACTTGATTGAGTATAACCCGATTTCATTTGCTGATTTTACTAACGCAGAAGGTGATAAAATAGATGCTTTTTCAAACTATTTGAAGAGCCAGGGTATTAATACCAATATTCGCCGTAGCAGAGGTAAAGATATCGATGCAGCCTGTGGTCAGCTTGCTGTTAAAGAAGAAGCCAAAGCTTAATCAATCATTACTTTTTTATATTCATTCAGTAGCGCAAAAGCAGTGCTAATGGTAAAGGTTCTGTGCTGCTATTCGTTGCAATCCTTTTGGACGAGTAACGCCAGCTTAGGTATGTTCTATTCGAGCCAAAAGAGATTTCCACTACCATCAGGGCTATTTTACTGCCGTTTGTAGCCTATAAAAAGTTCTTTATCATTAAGGAATGAAGGGCATTAAGAAGGCTTTATAGAACATATCCTTACCATCCGAAAAGCTTTGGCCTTTCAGCTTTCTGTTACAATAGGCATAAAACAAGAAAACCCTATAAACGAAGAAAACCCTTTAACAGTTTTGTTAAAGGGTTTCTTATAAGATTTGGCACCGACCTACTCTCCCACGTGTTACCGCAGTACCATCGGCTCTGGTGGGCTTAACTTCTCTGTTCGGAATGGGAAGAGGTGGACACCACCGATATAGGCACCTAAATTTCTTTAGATAAGCTATCTCGAGCTTAAATGACATATTATTGAAAGAAGTTAGTTTGAAGAACAAACAACAGTCTGTTTGCTTTGAAAGCTTCGGATGATTAGTACTACTCGACTGTGCTGTCACCAGCTTTACATCTGTAGCCTATCAACGTAGTAGTCTGCTACGGTCCTATATGGAATTCTCATCTCGTGGCTAGTTTCGCACTTAGATGCTTTCAGCGCTTATCTATTCCCAGCGTAGCTACTCTGCAATGCCCCTGGCGGAACAACAGATTCACTAGAGGCTAGTCCAACCCGGTCCTCTCGTACTAAGGTCAGCCCCACTCAAAATTCCTACGCCCACAACAGATAGGGACCGAACTGTCTCGCGACGTTCTGAACCCAGCTCGCGTGCCACTTTAATCGGCGAACAGCCGAACCCTTGGGACCTTCTCCAGCCCCAGGATGTGACGAGCCGACATCGAGGTGCCAAACCTCCCCGTCGATATGAGCTCTTGGGGGAGATCAGCCTGTTATCCCAGCGTACCTTTTATCCTTTGAGCGATGGCCCTTCCATGCAGAACCACCGGATCACTATATCCGTCTTTCGACCCTGATCGACCTGTATGTCTCACAGTCAAGCAAGCTTATGCTATTGCACTCCTCATACGGTTACCAAGCGTATTGAGCTTACCTTTGAAAGCCTCCGTTACCTTTTTGGAGGCGACCACCCCAGTCAAACTACCCATCAAACAATGTCTCCCGCTGAGCGGGATTAGACACCGAATACAGAAAGGGTGGTATTTCAACGTTGGCTCCACGACGCCTAGCGACGCCGCTTCAAAGCCTCCCACCTATCCTACACATCCTGTACCCAATGTCAATGTTAAATTGTAGTGAAGGTGCATGGGGTCTTTCCGTCCCGTTGCGGGTACCCGGCGTCTTCACCGGGACCACAATTTCACCGAGCTCATGGCTGAGACAGCGCCCAGATCGTTACACCATTCGTGCAGGTCGGAACTTACCCGACAAGGAATTTCGCTACCTTAGGACCGTTATAGTTACGGCCGCCGTTTACTGGGGCTTCGATTCAATGCTTCTCCTTGCGGATGACATCCCCTCTTAACCTTCCAGCACCGGGCAGGTGTCAGGCCTTATACTTCATCTTTCGATTTTGCAAAGCCATGTGTTTTTGTTAAACAGTCGCCTGGGCCTTTTCACTGCGGCTTACATTGCTGCAAGCGCCCCTTCTCCCGAAGTTACAGGGCCATTTTGCCGAGTTCCTTAGCCATGATTCACTCGAGCACCTTAGAATCCTCTTCCCGGATACCTGTGTCGGTTTGCGGTACGGGTTTTTATAACCTGAAGCTTAGCGGTTTTTCTTGGAAGTCTGATTACCTGCGCTATCCACTCAGCCGAAGCCTCGCGGTACTATCAGTTTTCAGCACCGTTGGCGGATTTGCCTACCATCGGTATACCTACAACCTTTAACGATCTATTCCGTCAGATCGCGGCAGTGTCACTACTCCGTCCCCACATCGCAGTTATAAAAAGTACTGGAATATTAACCAGTTGTCCATCGAATTTCCCCTTCGGGTTCTCCTTAGGTCCCGACTAACCCTGATCCGATTAGCGTTGATCAGGAAACCTTATCCTTTCGGTGGGCGGGTTTCTCGCCCGCCTTATCGTTACTTATGCCTACATTTGCTTTTCTAGAAGCTCCAGCACCCATTACCAGATACCTTCACTGCCGCTAGAATGCTCCCCTACCGATATATTTCAATCCCATAGCTTCGGTGTACAATTTAATGCCCGTTTATTATCCATGCCCGATCGCTCGACTAGTGAGCTGTTACGCACTCTTTAAATGAATGGCTGCTTCCAAGCCAACATCCTAGCTGTCTGTGCAATCGGACCTCGTTAGTTCAACTTAACTGTAACTTGGGGACCTTAGCTGATGGTCTGGGTTCTTTCCCTCTCGGCGCGTGACCTTAGCACCCCGCGCCTCACTGCCGACTATATTATATAGCATTCGGAGTTTGTCTGGATTTGGTAGGATTTGACTCCCCCGCACCCAATCAGTAGCTCTACCTCTATATAACTCAACGTCGACGCTGTTCCTAAAAACATTTCGGGGAGTACGAGCTATTTCCCAGTTTGATTAGCCTTTCACCCCTACCCACAGATCATCCGGAAACTTTTCAACGTTTATCGGTTCGGTCCTCCAGTACGTGTTACCGCACCTTCAACCTGTCCATGGGTAGATCACAAGGTTTCGCGTCTACCTCCTCTGACTATACGCCCTATTCAGACTCGCTTTCGCTTCGGATCCGTGCCTGAAGCACTTAACCTTGCCAGAGAAGAGTAACTCGTAGGCTCATTATGCAAAAGGCACGCCGTCACGCAACTTGTACGCTCCGACCGCTTGTAAGTACACGGTTTCAGGTTCTATTTCACTCCCCTGTTCGGGGTTCTTTTCACCTTTCCCTCACGGTACTGGTTCACTATCGGTCTCTCAGGAGTATTTAGCCTTACCGGATGGTGCCGGCAAATTCCCACAAGGCGTCTCCGACCTCGCGGTACTCAGGATACTGCTAGGCTAGCATTCTATACGTGTACTGGGCTATCACCATGTATCGCCGGGCTTCCCATCCCGTTCCACTTCTGTTTGCTAATGCCACGTTGCAGTCCTACAACCCCCACTTTGCCGTAACAAAGTAGGTTTGGGCTCTTTCCCTTTCGCTCGCCACTACTCAGGAAATCATTGTTATTTTCTCTTCCTCTGCTTACTTAGATGTTTCAGTTCGGCAGGTTTGCTCATTATATGTGACATGTCTTCAACATGCCGGGTTGCCCCATTCGGAAATCTTCGGATCAATTCCTATTTGCAAATACCCGAAGCTTATCGCAGCTTATCACGTCCTTCATCGCCTCTGAGAGCCAAGGCATCCCCCGTGTACTCTTTATTACTTTCTTCTACTCATGCGCCTTTTGCGCCGCATGGTATGCTTTTTTGCTCTTGTTATGATGTCTCATACCCCTCATCTGATTGCTCATTTGAGTGGTGAGCACAAACACAACAGTCGCCTATTGTTGTTTGCTCTTCTTTTTTAACTTCTTCCAATATGTCAAAGAACTTTACTGAGGCTGAAAACCGAAGGTATAAAAGTACAGGGTGTCATGTGCCCTTCCTTAAGCTTCGTATCAGCTTCGTTAGTAAAAAACTGCGGTCTCGAACCGTTTTCCGATGTCCTTCTTTTGTTGTACATCAGTGCCCCATGGCGTTTCTTCTTTTCTTAATTATGTCAATGTAGACCATCAATCCTGACAGTGTCTGTATTTGGTGGAGAATAACGGAGTCGAACCGTTGACCTCCTGCGTGCAAGGCAGGCGCTCTAGCCAGCTGAGCTAATCCCCCAAAAGGTTGTTGTAATGTAGTCCCGTCCAGATTTGAACTGGAGACCCCTACATTATCAGTGTAGTGCTCTAACCAGGCTGAGCTACGGGACTATGGTTTAAGGCAAGCGCTTCGCAGTATATAGTACCTTACCGCTACTGCTTCCTTTGGCTTACCCCATCTTTAAGTTCCGTTAAGCTTACCTTTATAGTAGCCCACCGTTTTCTTCTGGGTGTTTCTTGTTTCTCTTGTTGTGAAATATCATGTTGCGAAGCGAGTAGGTGACGCTACTCCAGAAAGGAGGTATTCCAGCCGCACCTTCCGGTACGGCTACCTTGTTACGACTTAGCCCCAGTTACCGGTTTTACCCTAGGACGCTCCTTGCGGTTACATACTTTAGGTACCCCCAGCTTCCATGGCTTGACGGGCGGTGTGTACAAGGCCCGGGAACGTATTCACCGCGTCATTGCTGATACGCGATTACTAGCGAATCCAACTTCATGGGGTCGAGTTGCAGACCCCAATCCGAACTGTGAATGGCTTTGTGAGATTCGCATCATATTGCTATGTAGCTGCCCTCTGTACCATCCATTGTAGCACGTGTGTAGCCCCGGACGTAAGGGCCATGATGACTTGACGTCGTCCCCTCCTTCCTCTCTGTTTGCACAGGCAGTCTGTTTAGAGTCCCCATCATTACATGCTGGCAACTAAACATAGGGGTTGCGCTCGTTGCGGGACTTAACCCAACACCTCACGGCACGAGCTGACGACAGCCATGCAGCACCTAGTTTCGTGTGATTGCTCACTGATCTATCTCTAAATCATTCACTAACTTTCAAGCCCGGGTAAGGTTCCTCGCGTATCATCGAATTAAACCACATGCTCCTCCGCTTGTGCGGGCCCCGTCAATTCCTTTGAGTTTCACCCTTGCGGGCGTACTCCCCAGGTGGAACACTTAACGCTTTCGCTTAGCCGCTGACTGTGTATCGCCAACAGCGAGTGTTCATCGTTTAGGGCGTGGACTACCAGGGTATCTAATCCTGTTTGATCCCCACGCTTTCGTGCCTCAGCGTCAATAAGACCATAGTAAGCTGCCTTCGCAATCGGTGTTCTGAGACATATCTATGCATTTCACCGCTACTTGTCTCATTCCGCCTACCTCTAGTCCATTCAAGCCCATCAGTATCAAGGGCACTGCGATAGTTGAGCTACCGTCTTTCACCCCTGACTTAACAGGCCGCCTACGCACCCTTTAAACCCAATAAATCCGGATAACGCTTGGATCCTCCGTATTACCGCGGCTGCTGGCACGGAGTTAGCCGATCCTTATTCTTCCGGTACATTCAGCTACTTACACGTAAGTAGGTTTATTCCCGGATAAAAGCAGTTTACAACCCATAGGGCAGTCTTCCTGCACGCGGCATGGCTGGTTCAGAGTTGCCTCCATTGACCAATATTCCTTACTGCTGCCTCCCGTAGGAGTCTGGTCCGTGTCTCAGTACCAGTGTGGGGGGCCATCCTCTCAGATCCCCTAGTCATCGTCGCCTTGGTGGGCCGTTACCCCGCCAACTAGCTAATGACACGCATGCCCATCTTTATCCTATAAATATTTGATCATTGAATAATGCTATCCTGTGATTTTATGCGGTGTTAATCCGGATTTCTCCGGGCTATCCCCTGATAAAGGTAGGTTGCATACGCGTTACGCACCCGTGCGCCACTTTCATAAAGAGCAAGCCCTTTAATCGCGTTCGACTTGCATGTATTAGGCCTGCCGCTAGCGTTCATCCTGAGCCAGGATCAAACTCTCCATTGTAAAATGTTGTTTTGATTCTGACCAGTTTTAACTATTGTTAAAAATAGTCTTCTTTTGTTTTGTCTGTTAGACATCACCTTTAAAATAAAGCTCCTTAATCATGTACTTCGACCAGTACTTCATTAAACCCGCTTTCGCTACATTGACATCTCTTTTAAGAACTTATCGGCATCACCTCGCGGTTGCCTTTCTATATATCTTCAGGGCTTGGTTTCTGCCGGTCTTATTCGTCCCGCTTTCAGTTTTCGCCTGTTTCAATCTTTTTTCGTTTGCTTTCCGCGACATCCGCCGCTCAGCTTTTTTACCCTTCCTTATCGTTGGGAGTGCAAAGGTAGGAATCTTTTTTTAACTTCCAAATAAAATAATTTTTATTTTTTCGTTTTATTTTTTCCTGCTTCCCACTATTTCAAGTGCCGGTTTTATCCAGCTTCCCTCTCCTTCAGGAGCGGGCTGCAAAGGTAACAATCTTTTTCCTTCATGCAAGCTTTATTTTAAAATAAATCTCGCCCCATCCTCACCATTGTACGCTTTTCAACTAATCCCCTCTCCTTCCGAGCGGGTTGCAAAGGTAGGAAAAATTACAACCCGCACAAATCCTTTTATCGATTTTTTGGGGATATTAGGCTAACTTAATGGTTTACAGCAGGAAATAATATTATAAGTAGTGGAATAGCTATGCAGATCAGGCGTCAAGAAGTATAATCATTATTTTATAGTTGAGATAAAATTACACCAAGAGGATCTAAAAACATGGGTACTGGTTATGACGGTCACATTTTATTATGTATAAAATGAACTCTCAGAATTTCTAAACAGATTTTGAATAAACTCATTTCATTTGGAAAGGACATAGTAATTAACAGAAAAACATGAGCCACGGCAAACGAGCTTTTAAATTCTGCTATGGAAAAGACTACTACTGTAGCTTTTGGCTAATAAAGGCAACTATTATTTTTGAGCCTTGTTGTAACTCCTCAAACATTTTTATAAGTTTGATTTATGCGTTTTAATATTGGCCTGGCGTTATTGGTTATTTTCATGGTATCGGCCTGCCGCAAAGGAGAACATATAACCACTGATCCAAACGCCAAACTAAACATTTCTAATCTCGAAATTTTATTTGATACCATTTTTACTTCGGTAGGATCGGTAACGAAAAGAATAAAAATTGCCAATAAAAATAATGACGCGGTTAAAATATCTGAAATAAAACTAGCGGGAGGTAATACTTCTGCTTTCAGCATTAATATTAATGGGGAAAACCTCT
Source organism: Pedobacter sp. HDW13 (assembly GCF_011303555.1). Taxonomy (NCBI): domain Bacteria; kingdom Pseudomonadati; phylum Bacteroidota; class Sphingobacteriia; order Sphingobacteriales; family Sphingobacteriaceae; genus Pedobacter; species Pedobacter sp. HDW13. The sequence goes on from NZ_CP049868.1 coordinate 1,874,262, forward strand.
TAAACAAAAACGACCTGATTTTAAATGGCCAGGATTCGATTAACCTTTTTGTAAAGGTTACCATTAATCCAAATATCCAAAACCTGGCATTTTTAGTGCAGGATTCTATTATTTTAAACACTAATGGAAACAGGCAGGTGGTGCAGCTTTTGGCTTACGGCCAGAATGCCATATTTGTAAACAATACAGTTATAGGCTCCAATACCATTTGGGCAAAGGCCTTGCCTTATATTATTAATGGTACGTTGACCGTTAAAAACGGTAATTCGCTTACCATCCAACCCGGTACCAAAATTTATTTTCATAAAGATGCCAACCTAAACGTAGAAGGCACACTCACTGTTAACGGAACGGTTAACGAGCCAGTAATGTTTTGCAGCGATAGGCTAGAAAAATTATATCATGACGAACCCGGACAATGGAAAGGAATTTTTATCAAAAGAAATGGAAATGGCCTAATCAAACATGCTATTATCAAAAATGCATCGGTAGGTATCACCTCCGATTCCTTATCCCTAAACTCGAACCCAAAATTGATTTTAAGCAGCAGTATTATTAAAAACATGCAGGTTGCAGCATATATAGGTTACCATTCGGAGCTTTTGGCATTTAACAACCTCCTATATAATTGCGGCAATTACCTTATTTATGCCGTAGGTGGCGGAAATTATAACCTCAAACACAATACTTTTGCAGGCTATAACCTCAATTTTCCACGAAAGACAGCAGCTTTAAGCTTTTCCGATTATTTATCCACTAATGCTTATAATAAACTTCAGTTAGATTTAACCAATAATATCATCTGGGGCAGTTTAACTAACGAGCTCGATATCCAAAGAAAAACTTCGGCAGTTGTACAGCTTAATTTATGGAACAATTTAATCAGAACCACCAACATCAGCTACAACAATAACGGCAACATTTTAAACACGGATCCACTTTTTGTTGATAAGGCATTAGAGAATTTTGAAGTGCAAGCCAATAGCCCCACTATAAAAAAGGGTAAAGATTTAAACGCAGATCCCTACTTCAGTAGTTATCTGAATAAAGACCTTAAAGAAAATTCAAGATTTTTCCCCTCAACCTTAGGCTGTTACGAAAAATAATTACTTTTTTTTCACCTCGCAGAAAACAATTTGGCATAAATTCTCGTTTATATATTCGAGAGCGTTAATTTAGATGGTAAGGGTCGATATTTCACATAAGAATATCGGCCCTTTACTTTTTACTGCTTTTTATGTTTGAATAAGATTCAAGTTTACTTGCATTAAAACAAAAAAGCCCTTAACAATTTAGTCCTACACTGCCTATAAAAAGAAAGAGCCTTGCACATTATGCAAGGCTCTTTTTAGAAAAACGCTTTGAAGCGCTATATTATTTATACAATGGAAATGCGCTAACCAGGCTAATTACCTCAGCTTTTACAGCATTAATATTGGCTTCATCGTCAGGGTTTGTTAATACCTGATCAATTAAATCAACAATTTTCTCCATTTCAGCTTCTTTTAAACCTCTTGTAGTGATTGCCGCAGTACCTACGCGGATACCTGAGGTTACAAATGGCGATTTATCATCAAATGGCACCATGTTTTTGTTTACCGTAATTTCAGCTCTTTCTAAAGCATTTTCAGCAACTTTACCGGTAATGTTTTTATTGCGAAGATCGATTAACATTAAGTGGTTATCAGTACCGCCTGAAATAATTCCGTATCCTTTAGCCACAAATGCTTTGGCCATAGCTTGTGCATTGGCAGCAACTTGTTTAATATAAGTTCCATACTCCTCACTCAAAGCCTCACCAAAAGCGATTGCTTTAGCAGCAATAATGTGCTCTAACGGACCACCTTGCGTACCTGGAAAAACAGCCATATCCAATAAGTTGCTCATCATACGGATTTCGCCTTTAGGTGTTTTTAATCCCCATGGGTTTTCGAAATCCTGTCCCATCATAATCATACCACCACGTGGGCCACGTAAAGTTTTGTGGGTAGTAGTAGTTACAATATGGCAATGTGGAAGTGGGTTAGCCAACAAACCTTTGGCAATTAAACCAGCAGGGTGAGAAATATCAGCTAAAACCAAAGCACCGATTTTATCGGCTACCGAACGGATAAAAGCATAATCCCACTCGCGCGAGTAAGCAGATGCACCGCAGATAATTAATTTTGGTTTTTCTGCTAAAGCAACTTCTTCCAATTTTTTATAATCGATTAATCCGGTTTCTTTTTCAACACCATAAAATAATGGCTGATATAATTTACCAGAAAAGTTTACCGGCGAACCGTGAGTTAAGTGCCCCCGTGAGAAAGATCAAAACCTAATATTTTATCGCCTGGCTGAAGAATAGCAAGCATAACCGCCGCATTGGCCTGCGCACCAGAGTGTGGCTGAACGTTAACCCATGCTGCACCAAATAATTGTTTTGCCCTATCGATAGCAATTTGCTCTACTACATCTACTACCTGGCAACCACCATAGTAACGTTTCCCTGGTAAACCTTCAGCATATTTATTGGTTAATACCGAACCAGCAGCTTCCATTACCTGCTTGCTTACAAAGTTTTCTGATGCAATAAGCTCTAAACCATGCTCCTGGCGGTTTAACTCCTTATCAATAAGTTCAAAAATTTGGTTGTCGCGTGTCATCGTTATATTAGGTTTGTATTTTTTTTGCAAAAGTAAGAAATTCAAAGCTAATTTAAGCGGTATTACGATAATGCTTTCACATTAAAGTTGTTAAAGCCGCTTCCAATGGTTATCTCTACGATTTGTTGTTGCAACATTTCTAAAATAGCCAGGAAATTGTACACGAAATGCACCTTATTTTCTGAATTTTTAAGCACCAGGGCAAAATCTATCTGCTTATTGATATCTAACAGATTGGCGATAAAATGTTTTTGCTGTTCAATAGTATAAGGATATTGAACTACGGTATGTTTAACCTCTTCGCTCCGCAGTTCATACTTCTGCATGGTTCGATGATAAACAGTTAAAAGTTTATATAAATCGAGTGAGAGGAGTTCGTCCTGATGAGTTGATGATGCAGCCGCCAGGCCTAAGTCGAAAGCAATGTTGCCCCGTTGGTCTTGTTTCATCCGGCCATCTTCCAAAACTTTCATTTCTTCGGCAGCCGATTTAAACTGTTTGTAAGCTATAAGTCGGGCGATCAGGTCTTGTTCAGCATTAATTTCGTTTCCGGCCTCATCAATCTCAATCCTGGGCAAAAGCATTTTCGATTTAATGCGCATTAAAGTTGCTGCAACAAGAATAAACTCACTGGCTACCTCTACATTTAGCGCCAATAACTGATGGATATAGGCCAGGAAATCGTTAGTAATCTTGGCAATCTCCACATCCTGAATATTGAGTTCATCGCGTTCAATAAAGAACAACAACAAATCGAAGGGGCCTTCGAAAACCGGAAGTTTTATTTCAAAATTCTCTGCCTGCATGCGTAGGGGCAAACATAACGAAAATTTTTAGGTCCTAACAGTCTAACCCCAATTCAAAAAGCTCTACACTTAGTACTAGCTGCTCTTCATCAAAGGCCAAATGCTAAACCCTTACCCACCAGCGCTAATCACCTAGACACTAACCGCTTAATCATCAATAATAAACCGTTATTTTTCTCTTCTATATTAAAACAAATTTACCTTACTTTGTATCTTGTTTTTTACCATAAATTCCGAATGCAAGTAAAAGCTGGCCCCCTGCTTTCAAAAATCAACTATCCCGCTGATTTAAAGCAATATAACGAGTCTGACTTAGAACAAATAAGTCAGGAATTACGACAATACATTATCGATGTAGTGAGTGTGAATGGTGGCCATTTTGGTGCCAGTTTAGGTGTTGTCGAACTCACAGTAGCACTACATTACGCACTAAATACACCATATGATAAATTGGTTTGGGACGTAGGTCACCAGGCTTACGGCCATAAAATACTTACCGGCCGCAGAGATTTATTCCACACCAACCGTGTATATGGTGGTATTAGTGGTTTCCCAAAAATTTCTGAAAGTGAGTACGATACCTTTGGTGTGGGCCACTCATCTACCTCTATATCTGCAGCTTTGGGTATGGCTGTTGCCTCGCAATTAAAAGGCGAAACCGATAGGCAGCATGTTGCTGTAATTGGCGATGGCGCAATGACAGCGGGTTTAGCTTTTGAAGGCTTAAACCATGCGGGGATCGAAAACAGCAATGTATTGGTTATCTTAAATGATAACTGTATGTCTATCGACCCGAATGTTGGTGCACTGAAAGAGTACCTAACCAGCATCACCATTTCAAAATCATACAACCGCTTTCGCGATGATATTTCACATGTGCTTGCCGGGCTTTCTAAACTTGGCCCTAATGCACACAAGTATGTAAAGAAAATAGAGAAAAGCATTAAAGGTACCCTGCTTAAACAGAGTAATTTATTCGAAGCTTTAAATTTCAGGTATTTTGGTCCGGTAGATGGTCATGATGTGAAACGTTTGGCACAGGTTATAAAAGACCTTTCTGCAATTCCGGGCCCGAAATTGTTACACTGTGTTACAGTAAAAGGTAAAGGTTTTGCATTAGCCGAAAAAGACCAAACCAAATGGCACGCACCAGGCCTTTTCGATAAGATTACCGGAGAAATTAAAAAAAGTACTCCAGATAAACCTCAGCCGCCCAAATACCAGGATGTTTTTGGGCATACCATGGTCGAACTGGCCGAGGCAAACGATAAAATTGTGGGAATTACGCCTGCCATGCCTTCAGGATCATCATTAAACATCATGATGAAAGCCATGCCAAAGCGCGCCTTTGATGTGGGCATAGCCGAACAGCATGCCGTAACTTTCTCGGCAGGTTTAGCAGCACAAGGGTTGGTTCCTTTTTGTAACATCTATTCCAGCTTTATGCAAAGGGCGTACGATCAGGTAATTCACGATGTCGCCATCCAAAAACTGAATGTTGTTTTTTGCCTGGATAGGGCAGGTTTAGCGGGTGCTGATGGCGCAACTCACCATGGCGCTTACGATATTGCCTATATGCGTTGTATTCCAAACCTGGTGGTTTCTTCGCCGATGAACGAAGAAGAATTGCGCAATCTGATGTTTACGGCGCAACAAGAAAACATCGGTCCTTTCGTAATTCGCTACCCACGCGGTAATGGCGTAATGCCCGATTGGAAAAGACCGTTTAAAGCATTGGAGATTGGCAAAGGCCGTAAAATATGTGATGGAGAAGACGTTGCACTCCTTACCATTGGTCATGTGGGCAACTTCGCAGTTGAGGCTCGTGCTGAACTGAATACCGAAGGATTTTACCCTGCACACTACGATTTACGTTTTGTTAAACCTTTAGATGAACAGATGCTGCATGAGGTATTTGCTAAATATAAACATGTAATTACGGTAGAAGATGGTTCGCTTCAGGGCGGTGTAGGTTCTGCAGTTTTAGAATTTATGGCCGATCATGGTTACCATGCCAACGTAATCCGCTTAGGTATTCCCGATCAGTTTGTTGAACATGGCGAACAGCCCGAACTTTGGGCCGAATGTGGCTACGATAAAAATGCAATTGTACAAGCAGTAAGAAAAGTGGCTGTAAAAAGAACAACCGATAGTATGGCTGGTTAAGAGCAAAATACTTCAATATTATTATAAATCCCATTGCAAAAAATGCAATGGGATTTTTTTATGCTCATAGTTTCTTCTATATAGAAAATAAAGCTTTAGAGGATAATTGAAGTACTTAACTCGTATGATCAGCTTCACTAATATTGTAAACGCATGTGAAGCGCGTAACAATTACGCTACCATAATTAACGAAAAAATGCTAAACAAACGTTTGATTTGTTATATTAGCAGCCTAATTAAAATCTAAATTTATTATGTGTGGAATAGTAGGCTACATAGGCTTTAGAGAAGCCTGGCCAATTGTATTAAAAGGCCTTAAAAGATTAGAGTATCGCGGTTATGATAGCGCTGGCATTGCATTAATGAATGATAATGGGCAGCATATTTACAAAAAGGCAGGTAAAGTGGCTGTTTTGGAAGAATTTGCAGCAGCACAGGATAAATCTGGCACTATCGGAATAGGCCATACCCGCTGGGCAACACATGGTGTGCCGTCTGACCGGAATTCGCATCCTCATACCTCAAACAACAATAAACTTTCTATCATACACAACGGTATTATCGAAAACTACGCCACCCTAAAAGAAGAATTATTGGAGCGTGGCCATGAGTTTAAAAGCGATACCGATACAGAGGTACTCATCCATCTGATTGAAGAAATCCAGAAGATTGAGCAAATAGACCTGATGGAAGCTGTACGTTTGGCACTCCAGGAAGTGAGTGGTGCCTATGCCATCGTAATTATGGATAGGGAAAATCCCGATCGCTTAATTGCTGCACGTAAAGGAAGCCCGATGGTTATTGGCGTTGGCGCAGGCGAATATTTTATCGCATCAGATGCTACACCCATTATCGAATATACCAAAAATGTAATCTACCTGAAAGATGGCGAAATTGCATTAATTACTAAAAATGATCTTTTAATTAAGCAGCTCGATAATGTAGTGCAAACCCCATTAATTCAGGAACTGGAACTGAAACTGGAGATGCTGGAGAAAGGTGGCTTCGATCACTTCATGCTAAAAGAAATATACGAACAGCCAAGATCGATAAAAGATTGTATGCGCGGGCGTATCTACCCCGAAGAAGGTAAAGTTCAGTTGGGCGGAATCAAAGAATTCGCAGAGAAGTTAAAAAATATAGATCGGATCATCATTGTAGCTTGCGGTACGTCATGGCATGCGGGTTTGGTAGGGGAATACCTGATTGAAGAATATGCCCGTATCCCGGTTGAGGTAGAGTATGCATCAGAGTTCAGGTACCGCAACCCAATTATTACTGAAAAAGATGTGGTAATTGCGATCTCACAATCAGGCGAAACTGCTGATACCATGGCCGCTATCGAAATGGCCAAAGAGCGTGGAGCAACCATTTTTGGTATCTGTAATGTAGCTGGCGCATCTATCCCACGCTTAACACATGCTGGTGTTTATACACATGCCGGCCCCGAGATTGGTGTAGCTTCTACAAAAGCGTTTACCGCACAGGTAACTGTCCTAACTTTAATGGCCTTTTACATGGCACAGCAAAAAGGCTCAATTACTACTTCCAAATTAATTGAGCTATTAACCGAACTAGACCACATTCCTGAAAAAATTCAGATTGCATTGGAATCGAATGAGTTAATCAAAGAAGTCGCCGAAAAAATTAAAGATTCAACAAACTGCTTATTCCTGGGCCGCGGTAGTGGTTTCCCTGTGGCACTGGAAGGCGCACTAAAACTAAAGGAAATTTCTTATATCCACGCAGAGGGCTATCCCGCGGCCGAAATGAAACACGGCCCAATTGCTCTTATTGACGAAGAGATGCCGGTGGTATTTATTGCTACCCAAAATTCATCTTACGAAAAGGTAATCAGCAACATTCAGGAAGTAAAAGCCCGTAAAGGTAAGGTAATTGCCATTGTAACAGAAGGCGATACTGAGGTAAAGAAAATGGCCGACTATTGCATTGAGATCCCCGATGCCAACGAAGCTTTCTTACCACTATTAGCTACTATCCCACTTCAGTTACTTTCTTATCACATTGCGGTAATGAGGGGCTGTAATGTAGATCAGCCAAGAAACTTGGCTAAATCTGTAACAGTTGAATAGTTAAAAAGAAAGCGCTGATTATTTTAATCAGCGCTTTCTTTTTATTTAGCAGGTATCAAACCTTTTTCTATACACCTATAAAAGCAATCTACTTTAAAACCTGATAAATCCACTTCAATTTTAAAACAATTTTATCTTTCATATGTTTAACATCGCAAGCAATATTTTGTTTGCGAATAAAATGAACTAAATTATGACTGCTATTAGAAAAACGATTGTATTTAGTAAACTTATTTTCAATTTTGTTGGTTACATGGTTAACCAATTTAGAGGTAAATAAAAGATTAGCTATGGCCTAATCAAATTAACACTTCATCGAAATATTTATCACGGTTAAAAATCGTGATAAATATTTCTAAACGAACTTCTCAAACCAATGGTTAACAAACCAGTTTTATTTAAACCCAATTCGTTGCTTTCTCTCCTATAAGTACCGGCAACTTCTATCCTTAAATTATATTTCGGATTTAGTAAATAAGCTACCTGCCCTTTTACATAATATAAATCGGTGCCAATCCCCTGGCCGATATGGCTACCGTACTGTACAGACCTTGTATCATAGCTTTTAAAAATATCGCCGCCATAATTCATATCAGCAGGATCTAAACCATAACGCGAATACAAGGCCTGCCCCTGTAGGTCAAATCTTTTGTAACTATAATTTAAGATCCCCAAAAACTCCCTAAAGTTGGCACCGAGAGGATGCGCTAGTGATTGGTTATAATTTGCATAATTAGATATCCGGTCAAAATGTGCATAGGTATATGGTCTGGCGGTATTAAATTCAGCAAGGTAATTTAAACCTTGTACTTTGAATAAATCAGATCCGCGTACACCGAACTGTACGGCAAACTTATTTGCCCAATACCCGTTACCTTTAAAAAATTCCTTGGCTGTAAATTCATCAAACATAAACTGGCCGTACAAAGCTGTTTTATCCAATATCTCATACTTTAAGTTAATACCCAAACGCATTTTATCAGGAGACGTAGTATTGGTACTCTCAACAGGGCGCAGGAACATAAATGGATGAATATAGTTGAAATCAAATCCACGTTTGCCTTCTACTTCAGCATCCGCCCAGGTTACGGCCTGAAAAAAACCTACTGAAAAGCGTTTAGTCGCATTCCAATCTACATAATGCGCAGCCATCCACTTTCCTCTATCCCCCAGTCTTCTGTCACTGGCCAGTTTCGGAGCACCAGGATCCAGCATGTATGCAAATATGGTCTGATACTGTACACTACCTAAAGTAGCACGTACACGGAAGAACGAATAATTAGATGACACATCCGATAACAACATCGAACGGTATCCATCGCCAATAAAGTTCTTGTCGTAGCCTAAAGCAAAATTCAAATGTTTATTTGGCGTATAAGATAAAAGTGCCGTTACGTAAGACCAATCTTGTTTGTCTGCTCCTAATTTACCATAACCTTGTCCCGGCACAACCTGATTCGCTACAATAAAGTTATTTACATAATTGGCAAATTTCCCTTGATTTTCGAAGCCATTTAAATAAAACGAAAATTGTTTACCAACATTACCACCAACCTGAAAGCCCCTGGTGTTTAACCAGGTTGTCCGATCACCGGCAACATCGCGGCCAATTTGAAAATCAGGTAAAAAATCGGCGTAAATATTATAATCTTCGTTCTTAAATTCTAAAAGGTGCTCCTGAAACAATTTACGATGAACCCAGCTTCTTTTATTCAAACTATCGGCACCAGCATTCATTAGCGAATCGTATTGCTTTTGCAAAACACTATCGTCAGCATAAAAGCCTTTAATGGCCGAGTGAAATTTAGATTGACGGTCGTAAACTGATGAATTTAGTTTTTGATAAAACTGATAATCGTATTGGATAATGTTATTGGCAGTCGGGTTTGTGCTTTTGCGCTTAAAGCAAAAATGGCCATACAGGCCATAAAAAGGATTTTTCTCGTCATTTTCTAATCATTAATAATTTGATCTAATTCTTCAAATACCGAATTTTTACTCTTGAATTCCGGGACCAGCTTTTTCATATTGATTACAACCTGCCGATCATTACCTGATTTTGCTGAAGCAACCAGCTCGTAAATTTGTTTTTCTACATCAGCAAACACATATTCACGCACCTTGCCAATCATAATTTTTTCGTGGTGTGTGGGCATGGTATTTTCATTATCATTCAGTAGCTCTTCATACAGCTTTTCTCCCGGTCGTAAACCCGAATATTCAATCTTCACATCAACATTAGGCTCTAAACCAGCTAATCTGATCATTTTTTTTGCCAATTCAACAATTTTGACTGACTTGCCCATATCAAAAACGAAAATCTCACCACCTTTACCCATACATCCTGCTTCCAATACCAAACGGCAAGCTTCAGGTATGGTCATAAAGTAACGGGTGATTTCGGGGTGAGTAACTGTAAGCGGACCACCCTTTTCAATCTGTTGTCTAAAGCGAGGAATTACTGATCCGTTTGACCCCAACACATTTCCAAATCTTGTTGTAATAAATTTGGTGATGGGTTTAACATTCAACTCGTTGATATACTGTAAACCATTACTAAAAATAAAGCCTTCAGTACTTAACGAATTGTTTAATGATTGAACATAAATTTCGGCAATCCTTTTAGAAGCCCCATAATATTGGTAGGGTTTACAGCTTTATCTGTCGAAATCATTACAAATTTCTGAACACCATGTTTAACAGCTTTATCGGCAATAGTTTTCGTGCCTAATACATTAGCCTTAATAGCCTCAGCAGGGTTATCCTCCATTAAAGGCACGTGTTTATACGCTGCAGCATGATAAACATAATGTGGCTTATAGGTATCAAACAATTTATCCATGCGTTGTTCATCGCGAACATCCCCAACAAACGCATGAAAATTCTTGTTCTTATTGTTTTCTTCCAGTTCGAGGTAAAGCTCATGTAATGCCGTTTCCGATTGATCGCAAAGAATTATCAAACCTACATCGAATTTAGATAGCTGCCGCACAATCTCACTACCGATCGATCCAGCTGCGCCAGTAATCAGAATTCGTTTCGTATTAAGCATTTTTCCAATGCCTTCAATATCAATTTTGATCGACTTGCGGTTCAATAAATCTTCAATATTTAATTTCTGGATCTGAGCAGGCTTTAACTGACCGTTGGTCCATACATCAAGTGGAGGAATATTTAAAACTTTAATATCGTTCTCTAAACATAAATCCACAATGGCATCTTTTTTATCATCAGGGATAGTGTAAGAAGCAAAGATAATTTCATCCAGCTCATGTTCCCCAATTAGATAAGCCAAGTTTGCGGCATCTAAAATTTTTACGCCATCTATGGTCTTACCCACTTTTCGCTGATCATCATCAACAAAGGCAACTATATTTTTATTTACACTACCATCATGATCAAAAGTCCGTTTGGTAGCCAAGCCTGCTTCTCCGGCACCATATATAATTACTTTCTTCTTATCCAGATTAAGGTTCTTCACATAAATAAAAAAATATTTAATCAGCACCCGATAAGTCATCAACAGTAAAAAGCTGGCTAAACCATTGGTGATTAATATCGTAAAAGAAATTAAAGGATATTGGAAAAAAGTAATTGAGACTAGATTTAGAACAAAGAAAGTTCCATTACCAATAATAACCGATAACAGAATCCTGAACGAATCCTGAGCACTGGTATAACGGATAATCCCCGTAAAAGTCTTAATATGAAAAAAAACGGCTATATTTATGGTACCAATAATCAAAAGATTCCTGGCCAACTCGGGTAATTCGATCGCTGTTAAATCTAAATTATGCTTAAGCGAATAAGCAAATATTAAAGAACAGGTGCAAATGGTCAAATCCAATAAGAAAATGACCCAACGCGGTACAATATTAATTTGTGTAAACAAGATACAATAGGATAAATTTTAATAAAGGTAAACATTTACAACAAATATGATACCAAAAAGAATATAACAATCCCCTATAGAATTGCATATTTTCTTAACTGTATTTCTTAGATTATAAATAAACGCTTCTGATGTTCAGTACCACTCTTTCCAAATCTTGTTCTGTTAAATTTGATCCTGACGGTAAGCATAAACCATTTCTAAATAAATCTTCGGAAATACCATTACCATAATACGGTGCCTCTTTAAAAACAGGTTGAAGGTGCATTGGTTTCCAAAGAGGCCGGCTCTCAATATTTTCGGATTGCAAAGACAAATAGATACTCTTCTTTGAATACCTGTCGTCTGCCGATCGATCGACATAAATAGTAGACAACCATCGATTTGAATAGAATCCTTCAGGTTCTTCGAGAAAATGAATGCCTTCAATCTGTGCTAACGCTTCTTTATAATAGTTAAAATTACTACGCCTTTTAGAGATCCTATCATTTAATACTTCCATCTGTCCACGACCGATTCCTGCACAAATATTACTCATCCGGTAATTATATCCAATTTTGCTATGCTCATAGTGATTAGCTTTATCCCTAGCTTGGGTAGCCAAAAACCGCGCTTCATTGATATATTCTCCTGAGTCAGAAATTAGTGCTCCTCCCCCAGAAGTTGTAATGATTTTATTTCCATTAAAAGATAAAATGCCAAAAAGGCCATAAGTACCCATCTTTTTGTTACCAATTTTTGAGCCAAGGGCTTCCGCAGCATCTTCAATAATGGGAATTTCGAATTCATTAGCAACCCTTATTATTTCATCCATTTTTGCCGGCATCCCATATAAATGTACAGGAATAATAGCCCTTGGCTTTTTTCCTTTAGCAATTCGATCGATAATACATTCCCTTAATAGATTAGGGCACATATTCCAGGTGTTCATTTCGCTATCAACAAATACAGGAGTAGCTCCAACATATGCAATTGGATTGGCACTTGCAGCAAATGTCATCGACTGGCAAATAACCTCATCACCAGGCTTTACGCCTAACATTATTAAGGCTAAGTGAATTGCTCCAGTTCCAGAGCTTAAAGCTGCTGCGTGTCTCGATCCTGTAAAACCACAAAGATCCTCTTCAAAACCATCTACATTTGGTCCTAATGGAGCGACCCAGTTAGTATTAAACGCCTCATTAACATATTTTTGCTCCATTCCACCCATGTGGGGAGATGATAACCATATTTTTTCTTTTACCACGCTATTTTCTCAGTTCTAAGTATTTATCCTCTAATTTAAATATTTCTCCATGCCCAGCATAAATCATCAAATTCTGATGATTTATTAACAATTGCTTATATAAACGATATGTTTCTTTAAGCATTTCTTTACTTCCACCGGGAAACTTTGTCATTATTTTAATGTCCTTAATCAATGCATCCCCAGTAAATAAGTTTTCATCAACGCATACACTTATGCAAGCTTCAGTATGCCCTTTTGTACTATAAAACTTTAAAACCGTTCCTTTCCAGTTTAATGTATTGTCAATATTTTCAACTAAAATATCCGATGGTGATGTCGTAAATCCTTGATCATCATAAAACAAACTCAAATTAAGTTTATGGTCAATAATTTTATTCGAACAGCTAATTGAACTAATTAACTTACAATTATACCTTTGAATTAAATTATTTACACCCCAGATATGGTCAAAATGGTGATGAGTTAAAATGATATATTCTGGGTATAATTGATGCGCTTCTAAAAAATTGTTTAGCTCAGTTGCGTCTTTTGATCCTGGGTCAATAATAATACAATTGTCGTTCGTTTTATAATATAAAACATAACAATTTGAGCTTACTGGATTATTTATAAATCTTTTAATGACCATTTCGCTCATTAATTTAGGTCATTCAATTCGGAACAAACTCTAAGATTAAACCTCCCCAAGAATAACCTACTCCAAAACCAGCTAATAATACATTACCTTTTGCTCTTTTATCTAAAATAGCATGATATAAAGCAATTGGAATAGTTGAAGAAACTGTATTACCACAATTTTCCAGAAAATAATAAAACTTATTTTCATCAATCTTAATCTTCTTTCTAAGATGATTAAGCATAAATTTATTTGCTTGATGAAAAATATATAAATCGATATCTTCTGTATCCAATTTATTTCTTTTAAGCGTAGTCTCTACAAGTGCAGGAACCATCTCAGAAGTGAAATTAAATATTTCGCTTCCATTCATAAATAGAAAGTCGTCATGGTGAGTATTTCCATACTCGTCTGTTAATGCTTCACGATCATTTTGTTGCCTGTTTCTTAATCCACCATTCTTAACAATTAGATTTTCTGCTCCTTTTCCATCTGTTCCAACATTACTTTTTCCGATCTTTGCTATACCAGGCTCATTTGATATTAATGTGGCTGCGGCTGCATCTCCAAATATTGTTCGATTACTCTTATCGTTTGGGTGAATAAATTTCGAATAGGTTTCTGCTGTAATGAGTAATACATTGGTGGCCTCTTCTGCCAGGATAAGTCCTTTTGCCAACCCTAATCCGTAAACGAAACCTGAACAACCGAGATTATAATCTAATGCACCGGCACTGGTAGGTATACCTAATCTATCTTGTACCAGACAGGCAGTGGTTGGTAGAAAATAATCTGGACTTTGGGTACAGAACAAAATATAATCAATTTCAAGTGGAGAAATATCATGTTCAGAAAAAAGCTTTTCGGCAGCTTTTACGCCAAGATCAGAGCTAAAAGTCTGTTCATTGGTAATTCTCCTTTCAAAAATCCCAGTTTTTGCAGAAATTTTATCTACTGACCATTCTGGAAACAGTGAATTTAGTTTCTTATTATCTAGTTTCTGTTCGGGTAGAAAATAGGATATTGCTTTGATGTGAGCTTCCATATTTACGACATTAAAGCTTTATAACTTTCTTGAAATTTACAAACACGCGTTTCCTCTTCACTGAGTTCGCCATTGTAGGAAGTATATTTTACGCCTTGTTGTACTTTTTCGCAGATGAATTTATCTTCAGCAAAAACAGTTCGGTTAAAATCTTTCAGTGAATTTTCATAAGCCTCTTCCAATGCTCCTTTTTCTTTTCCACTATCCTTTTTTGTAATAAAAACGTAACTTCTAAATAAAGAGGTGTTTTCATCAACTGGGGTAACAACAGATAAGTTGAATGAGATTCCATACGTTGATGAGATTAATACATTTGGAAAAACAATCATGTGCTTATAGCCTCTCATCACAAATGGTCTTTCTTTATAAGGCTTATGAATTGCTTTCACGGCGGAGTCTTCCTCTTCGAACTTCAATCCTGTATTCCAAGCAGAATGTCTGTCGATGAATTCGAAGTTCAATCCAGAAGTACCCAGTTTTCTAAAGCTATCTTTATGGATTAAGTTTACATGGTAACTCTCCAAAGTATTTTCGACTACAACTTTCCAGTTGGCTCCAATCAACATTTCATTCACATCTACCAATTCACCGAAGGCGTTAGACATTTCTTCTAAAAGTGGATAATAACTAGCCAAATATTGGCGAAGTGAAACTTCATCTGGCTTAATCTTGATAAAAATTAGCGTTCCACATGTTTCCAATTGATATTGTTCTAATCGAAGGCATTTCAAATCTTCGTCTGAAAATTCAAAATATGGTTTTTTAGGGATTCCGGTTGGGATACCTTCCTCGTTATAAGCCCATCCATGGTAAGGGCAAACAAAGGGCCGATTACCAGATTTTTCAGTATGTATAATAGAAAAGCGATGAGAACATACATTTTTGAACGCCTTTATTTCACCTTTCAGATTTTGGACAGCAACAGGTATCCCTGCAATCTCAACGGTTAAAAAATCATTTGGATTTGCTAGGTCATTCGTAAAGCCTACAAACATCCAAGTTGTACTAAAAATCTTATTTTGCTCTTCCGTATATAAGCTAGGCTCAAAATAATATTTCGGAGTTATAATTGCTTTCATGTATTTTTATTTACAGCAGGTTGTGCCCACCATCCAACAAGATTGAAGTTCCTGTTATCCATTTACTTGCATCAGATGTCAAAAATAGACAAGCAGATGCCACATCATCAGGGGTTCCAAATCCTAGTGGATATTGTTTTTCTGCTAAATCAAAGGCTTCGGATTCTATCAAACCCTCTGCTTCGGTAATCATAGGTGTTCTCACAATTCCGGGCATCACTGTATTTGCTCTAATTTTACGAGGTGCTAGTTCAGATGCCAGTACTTTAACTGCAGTATTTAATGCGGCCTTTGATGCACCATACAAAGCGGTTGCCGGAACACCAAGAATGGATGAAATTGATGATATGTATACAAGAGAAGAGCCTTTCTCGATTTTCTTAAATTTTAATAGATAATTAGTTAACTGAATGGCAGAATAAAAATTTACATTGAAAATTTTATCATATTTCTCTCTATTTAGATTTTTATATAGAGTATAATCGATAACACCCGCTGAATAGACAAGTCCATCGATTTGATCAACAGAATCTGCCAATTTCTTTAAGGCTTCTTCATCACTCAAATCGCATGTGATGGCCCTATGCTTTTGATCATCCAGTTGCGTTAAAACGGCATTCAACTTTTGTTCATCCCTGCCTGTAATGATCAGCGTTGCCCCATTGGCTGCAAACATAATGGCTGTTGCTTTTCCAATTCCTGAGGAAGCTCCGGTAACAAGTATTTTCTTTCCTTCTAAACTAAACATCTTTTAAATTTCTATGAGTTCAGGACAAACAATTTTATTCAGGTTGAGGGATATAGACCCCAAGATAGGCCGACACCAAAACCACACAGTAACATTTTTACTTTTTCATTCTGAATTTGGTTTTTGATGTTATGCACAATGGTGAGTGGTATTGTTGCACAGCTCGTGTTCCCAAAATCTGCCAAGGAATACAGGTATTTTTCGACTGGAATATCTAATTTTTTTCTGATTTTCTCATTCATGAACCTATTAGCCTGATGAAAAACAAAGTAATCGATATCACCAATGCTCTCCCCTGTCTTTTCCATTAGTTTTCTTGCAGTTGCTGGTGCTTTATCAATGCCGAACGAAAAAACATCCATCCCATCTAAATAGAGATCGATGTTTCTTCTTTTGATTCCTGCCTCAACCTCGTTTTCTACTAAAGAATTTTCTGTGAATAGGTTTCTACTGCCACCATCTCTAATGCAAATAGCTTGATAGCCTGAGCCATCACTAGCTAAATGAATATTTATGGTTTCGAAAAGTTCGTCAGTTAGTTCAAAGGCTGTAGCAGTGCCAGCGTCTCCAAATAGGAGTTCTGTACTTTTATCTTGTTTGTTGGTCCTCTGTGTAATCGTATCACCAACCAATAATAATCCTTTTTTTATTTTGCCAGCATACATGCTGCTCAAAAGCGTTGTCATGCCGTAGACATATCCAGAACAGCCTAATGAGATGTCATATGCCATGCATTCTTGAGATAAGCCTAATCTATCTTGTAAGATTGTAGAAGTTGCAGGCAACACATAGTCAGGCGTTTGTGTAACAAAAACTAAGATTTCTACCTCGTTCCTATCCCACTTGAGGTCATTCAACAGCTTGTCTGCCGCTTCATAACATAAATCAGACGTACAAATACCCGGCTCGGCTGCCCTTCTATTCTCTATTCCAGTGCTTTTAATAAATTTATCAACCTCTTCTGTCGACAAATAAGGATAATCACGATTTGAAATGTTTTTTTTTGGCACACACGCTGAAATTCCTGAAATTTTGATGCCACTAACTTCTAGATAAGCCATTATTTTTTACCTTTAACGACATCAAACAGATCTTGAACAGATTTTGCTTCGCGGATATCGTTGCCTGTTAGTTTAACTCCATATTCTTCATCAACCATTGCGATGATCGATAATGCATTTAAAGAACTCCACTCCTCCAAATCATGAAACTGTAAATCAGCTGTAAATTCAGCGCTATCTGTATCGTCGAATTGCGAAGCGAAGTTGTTTATAAAGTCTTGTAATTCCATTTTTGTTTATTATTTTGAATACTAAAATTTACTGATTAATGCTGGAATTCCAAAAACTGAACTGTCATCTGAAACGTTTCTGATGACCAAACTGCATGCTCCAATTTTATTGTTGTTTCCTACTTTTTTATATTGAATAATTGAAGAGTTTAACCCAAATAGATTATGATTTCCAATTTTTACTCCACCTGAGATTTGAACATTAGGGCTGAAATGATTAAAATCACCTATTATTACATCATGACCAATTGTTGCCCGATTATTAAAACTGTTAAAATTGCCAATAGTCGCATCCTTCGAAATAATAACATCGATATTGAATACATTTCCAATACCAATATTTAGTGTGTTACGATCAATAACACATCTTGGATGAAAAATGTTCGGAAAACTAACGTTCTTATTGGTTATCCCTTCGTGAATACTTTTGATGACAGCACCATTATTGATCGCAAAAACGACTGATAACTGACCAGTAAAAGCACTTAGCTCATCTTTACCTCCCAATACCTCATAACCAACTATCTTTGACCCTTTTTCCACGCCATCATCAAAAAAGCCAATTAGTTCATATTGCTCACTACTTACTTCAAGTAAGAAAGCGATGTCTTTCCCAAATCCACCAGCTCCATAAATCGCGATTTTTTCCATGGTTCAAAAGTACTAATAATTTTCAACTAAGCATCATAACTGACAATCACTTCATGGCTTAAAGGAATAGATTGACAAGTTAAAATATAACCTTCCTCTACTTCCTCATCGGTGAGTGCATAATTATTTTTCATCTTCACTTTTCCGCTCAGCACCTTTGCCCTACAGGAGCAACAAATTGCTTCGCGACAAGAGTATGGTGCATCGATTCCATTGTCTATGGCCAGCTGTAAAATAGGCAGTTTGCTATCTCCATAGTCAATCGTATTTTCAACGCCACCTAAAATAACCTTTACAAGCTTCTTTGCATCTGAATTCTGTTTAGTATCAGGTGTAGTTTCCTCAATGATTTCTTCAGTTGAAGCCGTAGGCTTTACAACCATTGAAAAATACTCGATATGAATGTTTTGTTTTGGTATTCCAACCAGCTTAAGAACATTTTCTACGTTCTGCATCATTATTGTTGGTCCGCAGACAAAATATTGGGCTTGCTTGTTAGCTTTGACCAATAGCAAGGAAATCACCTCTTCATCAAGCCTACCTTCTTGAAAACCGGGATTTTCCTGATCATACTGTTCCAACAAATAAAGGACTTCTAGACTTGGGTAAGCGGATAACAAGCTATCGATTTGATCTCTGAAAATAATTGCTTTTTCATCAAAATTGCCATAAAATAACCGAATTGTAGATTTGGGTTCTATGATCAATAAGGTTTTGATGATTGAAATGATCGGGGTGATCCCGCTTCCACCAGCGAAAAATATATAATCCCGAACATTTGAAGCATCCATTTCTGGATAAAATCTGCCATTTGGTACCATTACTTCGATCGTATCGCCAGCTTGTATGCTCTCATTCAAAAAAGTAGACACTTTTCCTTGTTTAACTTTTTTGACAGCAACTTTGAGGTGCTCTTGATGATAGGCTGACGAACATATAGAATAAGAACGCCTATGTTCTTCTCCATCGATCATGACCTTTAAAGTTAAATATTGCCCAGAAATATAGGTGAATTCCTTTTCCAGAGCAGATGGAATCTTGAACTCAATTGAAACAGCATCAGCTGTCTCATAGGTAATATCATTAACTATTAATTTATAAAAATCTGTTTTCATTTTAATTATGTCCGTTAAAAGCCTCCATCGTTGCTGAGGAACTAGATGAGATTCCTTCAGATTTTACAACTTTTTTTAGCGTCAATGATAGGATTTTCAGGTCTAACAAAAAGCTGACATTCTTTACGTACCAGCAATCATATTCAAACTTTTGTCTCCATGAAATGGCATTTCTGCCATTCACCTGCGCCCAACCTGTAATACCTGGTCTTACATCATGTCGCTTTTGCTGATCTTCATTATATAATGGCAGATATTGCGGCAATAATGGTCGTGGACCTATCAAACTCATATCTCCAATAAGCACATTGATTAATTGTGGTATTTCATCCATAGATGTTTTTCTCACAAATGCGCCAACGGCAGTTAACCGCTGGGCATCAGGCAATAAATTACCATCTGTGCCTTTTTCATCATTCATCGTTTTAAATTTGATGATGTTAAAAATTTTCCCATGTAGCCCTGGTCTTTTTTGAATGAAGAAAGGATTATCGCGGTTTGCAATGGCCAAAAGTAGACCTGCCAATACGATGATCGGTGAAAAAACAATCAATGCAATCAATGCTATTGAAAAATCTAATAATCTCTTAAATATGCTTCTATACATTTACTTTGTCAGTAATTAAGTGATATGATCGATCAACGGTATATTCATCCAAGAGGAGTTGACGTGCATGTTCACTTTGTACCTTCAGATCACCATCAACCATCGTATTGATGGCGCCCAGCATTTCTTTTATATTTCCTGCCTTTACCCAATAACCGCAATCGGCTTTCTCTATAACATGACCAATATCCGTATTTACATCAGTGGCTGCCAGAACCGGTATACCCATTTCCAGATAAGAAAGTAGTCTTGAAGGAAAATTAGGGATTGTAAAATCTTGATGCAAAAAGATCAATCCGATATCGCATCCGGCCAATACCTTGTCGTAATCTGCTTTAGGTAGACCAGACAAGAGTGTAGCATTGCTGGGATTATGCTTCAGAAACCAGTCCTGCATCCTTGAAAATTCTGTTCCTGAACCTACGATTAAAAAATGTGCTGCAGGATTTTTGGCAGATTGGATGGTTTCCAATAAAAAATCGACCCCTTGAGGTTTTCCCAGGTTACCACCATAAACCAAGATTTTCTTCGATAAAGGTAATTGATATTTCTGTCTAATGGTAGACAGTTCAGCTGGATCAGTAACGATACTGATGGGTTCGATGGTATTCGGATTAACTTCAACCTTTGTTGGCGCTAAGTAAGGATTATGCTTGATCACATATTCTTTATTGGCTTCAGACATACATCCAATCATATCAGAGATCTCATATAATTTTCGCTCTTTCTTTAAAAATAACCGATGGATGACCCCTCCTTCTTTGATCATTTTCATATCCACCGCGTTCTGAGGAAAAATATCCTTCAACAGCAGGTAAGCAAAAGCACGATCTGTTTTTTTGATGTAGGAAATGACCTTGGAAAAGGTGATAGGTGGAGTAGAGTACAGAATGAGGTCAAATTTTTGGTTTGACAGGTATTTTTTGATCGCATGGAGAAACTGATATTCTATGGCCAGCGTCCCGATGCCTTTTTCTACGACATTGGTTTTTTGGATATTAAATGTCTTGACCTGCAGGATGGATACGCCATCATGCTGTGTGAAGGAAGTAGGCTTGCTCTTTCTTCGTTCTACGGGAGTAACAATCGTAACATCGTGTCCTTCATTGCGAAATTTTCGCAAAAGGTCATGATAGATGCCGCGATCATCTATCGAATTGATTTCTACTATGGTTAAAAAAATAACTTTCATTCAGGCTAGCTTTATTCAGACCAAACTACTCTTTTAATATAATCTACGTAACTGATAATTATCCTTACCATTTTATCAGATACGTTTGGCATCGAATAATCTGCTACAGGCCTGAAATTGCGCTCCTTTCCACGCTTTTGGTGGCCAAGTTGATTCAATGCTTGCATTATTCTGTCTTGGCTCATTCCAACCATCATAACCGAGGCTTCTTCCATTGCTTCAGGTCTTTCATGTGCATCTCTCAGATTTAAGGCCGGGAAGTTTAAGGTAGAAGATTCCTCACCTATGGTTCCACTGTCGGACAACACTGCATAAGAATTCATTTGTAAAGCATTATAATCGCTGAAACCCATAGGTTTTAAGAATTGTACTTCAGGACGCATTTCAATCTCTTTGCTTTCGATCATGTTTCTTGTACGCGGATGTGTACTGACGATGATTGGAAATCCATAGGTCTCGGCAATCAAGTTAAGGCTGCTCATCAGGGCTCTGAAATTTTTATCGCTACTTATATTTTCTTCACGATGTGATGAAACCACGAAATATTGCTGTGCCTTAAGATCAAGTTTGGTTAGGATGTCTGAGGCTTCGATTTGTGGTAAATAATGGTTCAATACCTCGAACATGGGTGAGCCTGTTTTAATGATCCGATCTGCAGGCAATCCTTCACGTAATAAATATTCTCTTGCGATACTGCTGTAGGTTAGATTGATATCGGCGATGTGATCTACAATCTTTCTGTTCGTTTCTTCTGGAACCCTTTGGTCGAAGCAACGGTTTCCGGCTTCCATGTGAAAAATTGGGATTCGGCGCTTTTTAGCCGGAATGGCGCATAAACATGAATTTGTATCGCCTAATACCAAGAAGGCATCAGGTTGTTGCGATTCAAGAAGCGGATCTATCTTGATGAGAATTTGGCCAATAGTCTCCACTGCAGTTTTTCCTGCGGCATCCAAAAAAAAGTCAGGTTTTCTTAAATTTAAATCATCAAAAAAAATCTGGTTCAGCTCATAATCATAATTCTGGCCAGTATGGACAATGACATGTTCAATAGCTTCAGCGTTGTCTAAAGCTGCTAATACCCTCGACAACCTAATAATCTCTGGTCGGGTACCTACGACCGTCATTACTTTGAGTTTCTTCATTATTTATTCGATTTAAAATTATACTTCTTCCATAAAGGTATCAGGATCTGCAGGGTCGTAGAACTCATTGATCCAAAAATTGGTATAGAGCTCTTCTTCGCCAATATTTTTGATATTATGCGTATACCAGATTGGCATATCTACATACGATGGCTCGTTACCATCCAAATAAAATTCAAAAATTTCGTTGGTTCCAATCCTTCTCAATTGAATAAGTGCTTTCCCTTTGATGACTGCGAAACGTTCAATTTTACGTGTATGGTAATGGTTACCTCTGGTAATGCCCGGTACTGTGGTAGAAAAGGAAACTTGGCCACCTACATTTAGTTTGATGATCTCTACAAATGCCCCACGAGCGTCCATATGTTTTGTAAACTTGAATGGATAATGTTCATTCAAGTTGATATAAGTCCTAAATGAATTGAAAAGATTAAGTTCAAACCTATTGTTGAGTTCAGGGATGATGCCCTGCAAAAAATATTGGGCTTTATATTTTTCAAGCAACTGAAGGATTACGGATACTTTATATTCATCTGTATGTGGTATTACGAAAGTAGGATTTCCCTGTTGACTCCTAATTTCTTTCAAAATCACATTAACCAAATCGCCCACATAAATTAGCTTCACTTCGCCATCTACATCAATTTTTGGTTGTTCGCTATGCGTGAGCTGATGACAAAAAGTGGCGATAAAAGAATTATAAAATGGCATTCCAAATGGGCCGAAGACATTGGGAATCACCAGTCCGGTAAAGGTGCCTCCTGATTTCGCTGCCCAATCAATAAGCATTTCCCTGCCTAAGCGCTTACTTTTGCCATATAAATTATCTCTTTCTTCCTGTGATGAAGAAGAGAAGAGGACGTGAGCCTTGCTCTTGGTTTCATTGAGGCTATCGATCAATTGTTGGACGAGCGAAACATTCGTATTATATAGCACTTGCAGATTTTCGTGCCTATTCATGGCTGCCAAATGAACAATGACATCACATTTTTGAACAAAATTGTCTAATTTTTCTTTTTCCTTGAAAAAATCAATGTGGTAATCAACACGTTCGAACTCATCTGGGAATAGTCCTAATGTGTGGTATAGATGTTGGCCAACAAATCCTTCCTGACCCGTAATCCCTATTTTAATTTTCATTTTTTATGAGTTAAAATATGTTGTATCATACAAATAATTGTCCAAGCTTGCCTCTTCAATTTTACGATCTGCAAAAATAAGCAACTTAGAATTGATCTCATTGGCTTTTAATAGTGTAGCATATCCTTTAGGAACATGTAAAATATCAGGTTGTTGATCGCTTAACAGAAATTCAACTTGTGGAAGTTTGGGATCTGGAGTTGTCCAATCATTGATTTTGACAATTTTAACAGTAAAAGATCCTTCACTGGCAAAAAACCAGCGTTGCTCTATTTGATGTCCTCTCCAGCCACGTTCCACTGCTGTGAAGGGATGTTCAATTGTGTAAAATCTACAAACTTCAGACATATCAAAATCGTTGATAAAGCTAAGTATTCCCCTGCTATCCGAATGGCTTCCTCCCTGATTAATATAGGTTCTTTATCATCTTGCATATTGTACTGCATTAAGATCGCCAAAAACCTCACGTTTAATTAAAGGTAGGGTAGATAAAAGTCTTTTCATTCCCTCCACATCCTGTTGTTCTGTATTATGCGAATGATAATCTTCGATGATAGATATATCTGTTTCTCCTTCAGAAAAATATTGCGCATAATTTAGATTACGGTTATCTGCTGGAATACGATAAAATTCTCCCATGTCTTCTGCCTTAACCATTTCTTCTCTTGTACACAAGGTTTCATAGAGCTTTTCACCATGTCTGGTACCGATTACATGAATCTCATTATTGGCTTTGCAAAGTTCTTTTAATGCCTGGGCAAGATCGCCAATCGTTCCTGCCGGTGCTTTGTTTACGAATAAATCGCCGGGATTACCGTGTTCAAATGCAAAGAGTACTAAATCAACTGCGTCTTCTAACGACATTAAAAACCTTGTCATTTTTGGATCGGTGATGGTTAATGGCAGGTTGCTCTGTATCTGTTTTAAAAATAATGGAATAACAGAACCTCTGGAAGCCATTACGTTGCCATAACGCGTTAAACACACCACGGTTTCGGTAGAATCTCTGGAGGCTGCAATTGCAACTTTTTCCATTAAAGCTTTAGAAATCCCCATTGCATTGATAGGATAAGCTGCCTTATCTGTGCTTAAACAAATTACTTTTTTCACCTTATTGGCGATGGCTGCAGAAATCACATTTTGAGTTCCAAAAACGTTGGTCTTGGTTGCTTCTATAGGAAAAAATTCGCATGAAGGAACTTGTTTCAATGCTGCTGCATGGAAAACGTAATCTACACCATGCATGGCACGATCTATACTGGCCTGATCCCTCACATCTCCAATATAAAACTTAAGCTTATCATTTTTAAGCTGGTTACGCATATCATCTTGCTTCTTTTCGTCGCGAGAAAAAATACGGATTTCATTAAAATGGTCTGTATGTAAAAAACGTTGGAGCACTGCGCTCCCAAATGAGCCTGTACCGCCCGTAATTAACAAAGTTTTATCCTTTAACATGGGAAATTAATGCTTAAATAAATTAAAATTATCCTTGATCAACTGATCTTTCTCTTCAGGATTTGGGTAGTTGATCAATACCGCCTTATAAACGCCTTTGAATACAAATAAGCTTCCCGCTGACGCGCCAATTATTCCAAATTTATGGATTAAAGCCCCGATATCATCTAATGAGCCTGCACCGCCCAAGATCGTAAGCGGCAAAGTAATACTCTCTCTCATTTTCTCGGCAAGATTGAGGTCATAGCCTTTCATTACCCCATCATTGTCGATAAAGTTGAGTACGATTTCCCCTGCACCGTTAGCCTGAACTTGCTTTGCCAATTCGAAAGGTTTTTTGCCTGTTGCTTTTTTCCCATTATTGATATAGACTTCATATCCTCCCAAGAGCTTCTTTTTCACATCGATCACTACCACTACACTCTGGTTTCCTACACGTTCTGCGATTTTGGTTACCAGTGTTGGGTCTTCGACTGCTGCAGAGCTGATCGCAATTTTTTCTACGCCCAAGCTAAAAATGCGCTGGGCTTGTTCGGCTGTTTTAACGCCTCCACCATAACATAGCGGCATTCTGCATTCTGCAGCCAAATTTTCAATCATACGATAATCAGGCTCTTTTTTTAATACAGAAGCATCTATATCGAACACACTCAGTTCATCTACATGCTTTTCATTAAATATCCGTACTGCATTGATTGGATCACCTACATATTTGGGATCTTTAAACTTGACGGTTTTAACCAAGCCCCGATCATGGACCAGTAAACATGGAATAATTCTAGGACGTAACATTTATAGCTCAGAAAAATTTTTTAACAATTGGATCCCAAATTCGTGGCTCTTTTCTGGATGGAACTGTACACCATATACATTTTCCTTGTTTACGGCACAGCTAAATTCTATACCATAATCAGCCTCTGCTATAGAATCTTCAAGGTGGTTACAATGGAAATAGTAAGAATGTAAAAAATAGAATTTCGCCTTTTCTTCTAATCCGATCAGCAATTTATTCGTTTTTAGAGGCCTGATATCATTCCATCCCATGTGGGGAAGATGCGTTTTAAATTTAATCAGACTTTCGTCAAATTTTTTAACCTCACCATCAATCCAACCAAGTCCTGGTGCAATTCCTTCATCACTAGATTTAGCCAACATCTGCATGCCAACACATATTCCAACAACGGGCTTTTTTTTGTTGAGCACGAGGTCATCTAGTGTTTCACGCATTCCTGAAGCATTTAATTCGTCCATGGCATGGTCAAACGCACCTACGCCAGGCAGAATAAGCTTTTCTGTATCTTCAAGATCCTTTGCTGTCTTGGCAATCTTAAAATCAACACCTAATTTCTTATAGATATTGGCAAATGCCCTGATATTTCCTACGCCGTAATCAATTATTGCGATCATCTGAACAACCTTTTTTCCAACCCAAACACTTTCATTAATTTTGCCCCAACTCCAATGAGGTCACGTTTATTTTTATAATCGTGGTAAGTTTTATTCTCTCCATCAAACAATTCCTGGAGTTCTGCTACAGATAATTCCAGTTTATTGGCCACATATTCAAATTCTTGTTTAAGCACCTGCTCACTTAATTCAGGTTTTGAGATTCTAACAAGTGCTTCGTCCCTGGTCATTTGTCCAGTTAAAATTAGGCTTGAGAAATGGGCTCTACGTTTTTCGTATCCGAATTTTTTTGGCAGCCAATAATCTTCATAAAATCTGGTAAATCTTGATTCGTGATGTTTATGCTGAAATTTTTGCCATCCGAATTTCTCTTCCAATAATTTTTCAGCATCTAATTTTACATAAGGCACCAAGTTCAGAGGCTTAACTACGGTCATTCCTAAGAAATATTTGTAGATGACTTTGTACATCAGGATATCTACGATTGGGAAACTTTTAAGTTCACGTTTACCAAACTTGTTATGGATATCGTTGATTAAAAGCTTATCAATACCGGGATATGCACCCCATTCTTCAGGTTCTCTGCAGCATTCTGTAGAAAAATTTGCCCCCGTAATAATGTGCTTGATCTTATTTTTTCTTGCAAATTTATATAAGGCCGAAAAGAAAGCGATATCCTGAGGGCCATCTTGATCTGCAATCTGAGATTTCAGATAGGACACCTGCAAGTCTTTCATTTCTTCCCAATTAATTACTTCAGTGTATAAATCTAGTTTTAAACCATCTAGTAATTTCTCAATATTCGAAACTGCCTGCTGCGTATTCCAACCTGCATCAACATGGAAAATTAAAGGTCTTAATCCCATAATCTCTTTAGCAACATAGGCAGCGTAAGAGCTATCTAATCCACCACTTAAACCAATGATACAATCAAAATCTTTCCCCTTTCCCTCTTTCTTGATGCTTTCAGCCTGTTTCATCAACTCTTCGTAACCCATTTCTCCTGTGTGCCAATTAGGCAAAACATTTTCTATGTAATTAACATAATAATCACTTTCTCCCTTATCGTTGAAAACAATGTTTGGATCACTTGTATCCATTATTGTTTTTGTACAGATTTGATATGGTCTTGATTTCATTATTTTTATGGTAAAGTCTTGTATTAAATTTCTAATTAGTTTTACTGTCAGACAAAGTTGACAATGTTATTTAAGCTAACCTAGTTCTGAAAAATCTTGATTATCTTATCTGTGTAGGTTTTAGTTCTATAATTGGTTAAGGCTTCATTTCTGTTATGAATTGCCATTTCTTCCAAAGTAGATTTTTCAGTAATTGCTTTACGGAGGGCTTGCACTAAAGAGTCTACCGATTTTTTTTCAACCATAAAACCATTTAATTTATCTTTAAATATGTAAGGTATCCCGCTATGATTACTTGTGATGACAGCACAACCAGTTGCATATCCTTCTAAAATACTTATTGGCTGTCCTTCAAATGGATAATAGGTCGGCAGACAAAATATTTGATGTTTAAGATAAGTTTCTCTTTTTGCATTTCCTCCTATATATTTTCCCAAATAAGTTATTCCCTGATTATTGCTAATTTTATTTAAAAAATCTTTTTCATCTTCAGTCGAAGCGAAGCCTCCAACGAAGGTAAGACTTAGTTGTTCTTGTTCAACTGGCGTTAGCCTTAAATAGGCATCAACCAGCTCCTGATATCCTTTACCTGGCAATAAATTACTTAGATATAAAACATTAACCTTATCCAAGCTCTGAAATTTTGCAGCTAATTCTTCATCCGATACAAAAAGTTCGTCTTCTGCAAAATTTGGTACTATATGTATTTTTTTTTGCGGCATTACTTGACTGAACATATCCGCATTCACTTGCCCCTCTACAATTACCCCAGCCAATTTTTTCATAAAGTTAGCATTAAGCTTTTTTTGAAGATTGTTTTTCGATAAAATATCCTTCATACCCGCACCTCCAAGCATATGAATAAATACTTTATCCAAGTTATTTTGAAAGATTTTGTAGAATACCAGATCACGCATGTTACCGGCAAATGATTCAGCTAGAGAGAGGTAGATCAAGTCATGTCCTTTTCTATTTTTGAATGCTTTTTGCAGTAGTTTTAAGATCAGGATGACTCTGTTAGCCGAAACTTTGCCACTATCAAGTGATGCTTTATTAAGATTAATCACATTCACTTGATGATTTTCCAGTACAAGTTGATCATAAAGAACTTTTGCAGCTTTACTTTGTCCGCTGACTTTATCTGAAGGAGACAACGGAAGTGGTGCAATAAATAATATTTTCATCCTTAATTTTCGTTTTCTATCCAATTCCACACTTTTTGCAATCCTTCTTCCATAGGCGTTTTTTTGTGCCAACCTGTATGGTCTAACAATTTTGTGGTATCCAATACATTGTATGCACAATCAAAATTACGTGAAGATTTATGGTTTAACTGTAACTGACTACCCGTTATTTCTTCAATTTTAGCAATAATTTCTCGAATTGAGTGTCCATCACCACTTCCTACATTATAAATTGTTGTTTTTCCTGAATTCTTTTCCATTAGAATCGAACTTTCTACAGCTTCAACAAGATCACCTACAAAGATAAAATCCCTGATTACTCTACCCTCATCATATAAGTCTAAAATCGTGTTATTTTTAATTGAATTAAAAGCAAAGCCAACGATCCCTTGAGGTTTTACTAAATTTTGGTAAGGGCCATATACATTTGATGGTCTTAAAATAACAGATTCAAATGATTTGTCCTGCGTAATATATCTTACATAATCTTCTGCCACAACTTTAGAAAGACCATAATTGGAAATCGGATTTAATTCTTGGATTTCCTTGATGGGCTGATGCGTTGATACATTTCCATAAACCGTACCGCCTGACGAAAGGTAAACAAACTTAGCAAGCGAAGAAATTTGTTCTGCCTTTTCCAAAAACTTTACAATTGGCGAAACGTTCAGCATGAAATCATCAACTAAACTTTCATCTTTTGTAGAAGGTACAGATGCATGCACCAACCAGATCACAGCATCAGCACTCTCACAAATTCCAATTAATTCTGGAGTGTGATGTATATCAACAGAAAAGTAACGTATATATTTGTTTTCAGCTGCTGCTCCACTTATACTACGATCGATCACCGAAACTTGATATCCTTTATTCGCAAAATAGCTGGCAAAATTTTTACCGATAAACCCGTTTCCTCCAATAATTGCAACTGTTTTCATTATCTAGTATTTATTTATTAAGGAAATTTATCCTTTTTTTATTTTCCCAACAGTAATATACTTCTTTATAGCATATTACTGTTCCATAGAACTGTAATCCTTAATTTCGCCTTCTATTCTTAAATTTATGATATTCATCAAGCATGATGTCAGTAAACTTTTGCGCAACATTTACAAAATTAAAGTTATCTACAATATTTTTAACGGAATTATTTTTGTAGATACTGAATTCTTCTTTCGGCATGCTACCGAATGTAAAGATTGCCTGTCTGAATTCTTCTACAGAACCTTCTGAAAAAATAATTCCCTTTTTATTACTTGCTCTTTCTATATTAATTTCATTCTCTTCTAAAACTACAGGGAGGCCACAAGCTTGAGCTTCAAAATAGCTCATGCTGCATTGTCTTGGATATACAGCAACATCTGCTAATTGGTAAAATCTAACCAGTTCATAATAATTTTGAGTAGGGAATCTCAAAATATTGTTTTCAGAGGCCTGTAATATACTATCTACTTTCTTGCCATACTCATTGTCTAAAGAATTCCCAACAATCACAAACTTAATTGCTCTATTTTCCAATTCAATTTTATTTTTTATAGCTTCTGCAAATTGTAGAGCACCTTTAGAAACATCTAACTTTCCAGCATATAGCACAACATAATCGTCTTTTTCAATTTTTAGTTCTGCTCTGAACTTTTGTTTTAATTCACTATCAGGCTTAAAATAATTAACATCGGTTCCAAAAGAAAGTAACTTGGTTTTTTCTAGAGGAATATGGTAATGCTTTTGCACAAAATCGCTATCTACAACTCTGATGAGCGGAATATTGTTTTTAAGAATAATCGGTGTAACAAATTTTCTATAAAATTTACGAAAATATTCGCTGAATTTATTCTCTGAAGCCATTTCTAGCATATGGCAGTCTAATACATAAGGGACATTCATTCTTTTGTACGCCCATAAGAGTTTAATTCCTGTAAGGGTATCTTCATTGTGCATGAACAGTACATCAGGTTTAAGACTTCGGATCTTTTTATGCAATCCTGGCTTAAAGATAGATCTACCACTATAAAACCTATAGATTGGATGCCTTACTACTTTTACACCCGTCCTTTCTGTAAACTGTTTATCTTTTTCTTCGATATTGTCTTTACCGAAAAAAGACGTCAAGAAATCCGGCATTTTCTGCATTTCTGAAGCTACAATAGTAACATCATGTCCTTGCTCAACTTGAAGCTTAGTTAAAAGATTCAGCTGATATCCGGCATTGGGATGAAAAAAATCTTCTACATGTACAAATTTCATTTAGCTATAATTTTTAAGGTTGTCAAGGATAAATTGTCCTGTGTGTCCATCCCCATATAAAAACTCGTCAAAACCTTTATTAGTTTCTGTTATTTTACCTGCCTTTTCTATAATTTCTTCCTGATTGATACTAGAGAGAAAATTATAACCATATTCTACTAACTCAACCCACTCTGTTTCATCACGAAGTGTTAGGCACATTTTTTTAAAAAAGTATGCTTCCTTTTGCAATCCACCACTATCGGTAATAACAAAGCTACAATTCTGTAAGCACCATATCATTTCGAAGTAACTGATTGGATCTGCAAAAATAATGTTTGGATATGTTGTCACATACTCACTGTCCATTTCTTCTATTTTCCCTCTGGTTCTCGGGTGTACAGGAAAGAAGACTTTCTTTTCTTTACCAATTTCGTTTAACCCTGATAAAATGATTGACAAATGCTGTTGATCATCGGTATTTACTGGTCTATGAATAGTGCATAGCACAAAGCCTTCCGTAACTCCATCAACTCCTTTTTTCACTTTATCAGCATAAAACATAGAAGCATCAAGCATGACATCTCCTGTTTTAACAATTTTTTTATCTCGCAAATTTTGATAACCCTCCATTTGCAAATTTTTTACCGCACTGTCGGTCGGACAAAAAAGAATATCGCTAAGTCTATCTGTTACAATCCTATTGATTTCTTCAGGCATCAAATTATTAAAAGATCTTAGTCCGGCCTCTACATGAGCAAGTTTGATATGCAATTTGGATGCAACAAGTGCACCTGCAAGTGTAGAATTAGTATCTCCATAAACCATAATCCAATCTGGCTTTTCTTCCATTGCTATTTTTTCAA
Source organism: Pedobacter sp. HDW13 (assembly GCF_011303555.1). NCBI lineage: Bacteria > Pseudomonadati > Bacteroidota > Sphingobacteriia > Sphingobacteriales > Sphingobacteriaceae > Pedobacter > Pedobacter sp. HDW13. The sequence continues at coordinate 1,906,019 of NZ_CP049868.1, forward strand.
TCTCAATCATCATCAGAGCTGTCATTTCACCATGATATTTGCTTTTTATTTTTAGCTGATAATTTGGCTTGGGAATTTGCATTTCCTCAAAAAAAACATCAGACATATTTGAGTCGTAGTGTTGGCCAGTATGGACTAAAAGTTCGGTCACACTGTCATCCTTCGCAATGATTCTGCTCAAGACAGCTGCTTTAACGAATTGTGGCCTAGCTCCTATTATGGTTAAAATTTTCATTGATGTAAGGGTTATTAATGGTGCTTTTAAATAATAAGATGATCAAAATCCAAAAGCCACCACCTGTTACCAATGATGAAAATAAGGATTGATTAAGAAGTATAGTAATATATGGGATCAGGATACAGATAATAAACAATTTGTTATATCCCGCGCAAATTCTGTTAAATAGCAAAAAAATACAAAAAAGCAGGAGTGAAGCAATAATAATTCCTGCTTCGCCCAAACTTGCAATACCGTCAATAGCCCAAAAATTTGCATTAGCATTCATATCATCGCTCCAATATTCCTTCCCAACAACTTGTCCAACCGCTAAATCACCATAGGGATAAGCGCCTGTAATGGCATTGATAATACGCACGTGTGAATAGTAGGTTAACGGATGATCCATAAAGAACTTCTGATAAAAATTAGTAAGAATTCCGCCAGTTCCTAGTGTCCGCATCCAAAATATTGCAATAAAAAAAATATTTGTTGGTACAACTAACGTAAACGTCATAATTGAGGATAGTGCAATTCCAATAGAAGAAAATGAATTTTTCAGATTACTATTCTTTAAAAAATAATACAATGCAAGAATAAAAACAGGGAATAAAAATATTGATTTATCTGCTTTTGACATATAGCAAATTAAAGCACCAGATATAGAAGCTATGAAATACCATTTCTTTTTTGCGAATAAGCCATATGCAGCACATATCGGTATCATTACATTTGCTAACCAGGTACTTAAATAACCTGTAAATACATCCGTACCAATACCCTCTGTCGATGATCTTTGCAGATACACATCTTCGTACGATGCAAAATTTAAATTGTTCCTGAAGATAAACGCTATGTAAAATGAACATATCCACGTAAGTCCTAATATTATCTTCATTAAATTCAAATTGGAAGGTATAAAAAGCTTGGTTTTGAACCGAACTCTATCCGCTAAAAATAATATTGACATTCCGATCATAAATAAAAGCTGCAACTGCATAATATATAATACTGGCTGCTCCATTACGAAAAAAAATGTAATGATGATGGATACGTACAATACGAAATAGATGAAAATAGATATAAAGCTAGAAATTTGTTTTACCCCCCTGTAAAATATCAAAGGAAAGAGGGTGACGAAAAAAATATATAAGATAAAGATCTTATTGTCTAATCTTCCATCTACGATTTGAAATGAGGCATAGCCATATTTGAAATTGAGAATTTTGATATACCCAAGATAGAATAGCACAGCATACACTAATCCAACAAAATACTTAAAGCTTGAATGTCTAAATATTCTCTTTAGCATTTTTAACAATTTTATAGGTTAGTGATAAAAAAACCAAATTGAATATGATGGAGTTCAATGAAAAAAACACTAACGAATAGGCCGCACTCTTAAACCAGTAATACCCCATATAAATCAATGAAATACTACAAACAGCATTTAATATCTGTAGTTTCATAAATATTTTCTGTTTCTCGTAAATATTGAAAAGCGTATTAAGGGGCAAGACAACGAACTCTATCGCTAGCATTAAACACAAAATTCTGGCATAATAACCTGCAGTTACCCATTGAGCTCCGAAAAAAAATAAAAAAATGTATGGAGCTACAATAAAAATGGCAAGATATATAGGGCCAGATATAATTGCAAGTTTTTTTAATGTAGACAGGTAAAGTGCCTTACAATTACCAGATTTTCTAATTTCATCTATAGCCTCATTTCTAAAAACATTTCCTATAGAAGAAGTGATTAGAATATTTGGCAGCCTGATTATTCTATTTGCCATGGCAAAAAATCCCACTGTTGTTGCATTATATAATGCTGAAAATATGATTGGAATAAATTGCTGGCTTGCAGACAATGATAAATCGGAAACAATCATATATTTTGGGAAATAGATATATTTCTTCATCACTTGAAGAACTGAGCTCTTGTCCTCATTTAACCTACTCAGTTCTCGATCCTTAAAAAATAAAAATAAGGTGGAAATTGCTATTCCGAATAATAAAGAATAAATCATCCCATGTGAAAAGTGAAGTAAACCGAAAACAATACTGATCAACGCTGTAGCGATCACTTGCAATGAACTCGAAAATGCAATTAGTTTATAATCTTTCTTTCTTTGAAACCAATAACCTAATGCAGAATAAATAGCTACGAAAAAAATATAAATAGGAGCTAAATAAGCAGTTGGAGAATGCAAAAATCCTGTACTATCATTTATATTAATCAAATCTTTAAGGAAGACAATTCCGACAAAATATATTCCGGCGATCGTAGACCCCGTATAGATAATAAGTTGTATGATTTTCTTTGATTCGCTGTCTGATTCAGGAAGTCCGATTGCCAATTCAAAACGACCAGTTGAAAGCACAGCAAAAAAAGTACTTATACTGGTAAATAATGATAAATATCCGAAATCTGAAACTGAAAATAGACGAGATAATGCAGTAGATGAAGCAAGTACTACAAGCTGGCTAATGATAGATCCAGAGGCCAAGATTGAAACGCTCTTGACGAACTTATTTTCAAAAATGCTGCGAAATCGATTTTTTAATTTTTTCAATTTAACTATGATATATTCTTTCAATAATATCTACAACCTTTAAGCCTTCTAAAGCATTAGTTGTGATATTCCCCTTTCCATTTATCACATCAACAATATTTTCGTATATGTAATGATGATTTGCGGCAGAACCTTTATAGGGTCCATAATCGTTTGGAGGATTACTTTCTTTTAAAACCGGCATATCATAATTCTTGATGTGGCAATATTCAACCTCATTCATGTATTGACCACCAACTTTTATTGAGCCATTTTCAGCAATTACGGTAATACTGCTCTCTAGGTTTTTATCCCAAATAGCCGTCGAATAATTTAAGCTTCCTACCCCTCCTTCAACAAAGTCGAAACTTACAAAACCTGAGTCTTCAAAATCCGTAATATTTTGGTGTGAAAAGTCTTTTAAACGAGCATTAATATTCTTTATATCGCCAAAATACCAATACATTAAATCTATAAAGTGAGAAAATTGAGTGAATAGCGTCCCTCCATCCAATTCCTTTGTTCCATGCCAAGTTGTTGGTCGGCCAGTCTTGGTATCGGGTTTATAGTAACGGTCATCACGATTCCAATAGCAGTTAATTTGAACCATATAGATCTTACCTAAAATCCCTTCTTCAATAATATTTTTTAACCATTCTGAAGGTGGTGAGTATCTATTTTGCATAACACAGAACACCTGTTTATGTTTATGTAAGGCCTTAAATATTATTTTTTCACAACCTGCTTTAGTTAAGGCCATTGGCTTTTCTATCACCACATGACAATTTCGATCCAATGCCTTTAATGCCTGTTCTTCATGAAAACCATTTGGTGTTGCAATAGAAACCACATCAAATGCGAGGTCTGACTTTAGCAATTCGTCTATTGAAGAAAATAACTTTGCTTCGGGGTAGGCATCGATTCCAAGCTCGGCTCTTGGTTTAACATCACATAAGGCTACTAATTCACAACCATCATTTCCTTGGATCATACTGGCATGTCTTTTGCCAATATGGCCACAGCCAATTACTGCAAACTTAATTTTTTCGTTGCTCACCATTATTTAATTCTTTTAACAGTATTATTTTCTAATTTATATTCTTGTTTGCTTTCCTCGCAAACAGCAATTCCTTCAGTGTTGAAACTCAAACGATGCCCATACTCGCCTACCCATCCTAGTTGTCTTGCCGGATTACCGACAACTAGCGCAAATTCTGGTATGTTTTTGGTCACTACTGCTCCAGCACCAATAAATGCATACGCACCAATGTCATGCCCACATACAATAGTTGCGTTTGCACCAATTGACGCCCCTTTGCCTACATGAGTTTTTGCATATTCACCTCTTCTATTAATTGCACTCCTTGGATTAATCACATTAGTGAAAACCATGGATGGCCCCAGGAATACATCATCATCACAAGTAACCCCATCATATATTGAGACATTATTTTGAATTTTCACATTCTTACCTAGGGTAACGCCAGGTGAAACAACTACATTCTGTCCAATATTACAGCGTTCACCAATCACACAATTTGACATGATGTGAGAAAAGTGCCAAATTTTTACACCTTCGGCAATTGAAGCACCTTCATCTACAATCGCAGTTTCATGTACGAAATAATTATTTTCCATTATTAAAAAAACTTATGACTTGTTGAATGATAAATTCTTGCACATCATCCTTCATTTCGGTATGAATAGGTAATGATATCACATCTTTACATAATTGTTCTGCAACTGGAAAATCGCCTTCTTTATAACCATAGGTAAGGTAGGCTTGCTGTAGATGAACCGGTATTGGATAATAAACCATGGTAGGTATTCCTCGTTCTTGCAAATAGGCTTTAAGTTTATCCCTACGACCATCAGCCACGCGACATGTGTATTGATTATATACATGAGTAGAATAAACAGCTTTTACGGGAGTTATTAATTCCTCGATACCCGCTAGCGACTCATCATATCTGCCCGCAACTAATTGTCTTGCCATACTATAATCATCCAAATATTTTAATTTGACATCTAAAATGGCTGCTTGTACAGTATCCAGTCTTGAATTAACACCGATAGTTTCATGATGATATTTCTTGCGTTGGCCATGATTAGCGATGATATTAATCTTTTCGCTTAATTCTAAATTCTGAGTTAACAGGGCTCCACCATCACCAAAGCAGCCAAGATTTTTTGAAGGAAAAAAAGAAGTGGTGCCTACATCTCCAATGGTTCCTGCAAAGGCCTCTGTATGATCTTCGAAAATATATTTTGCCCCCATTGCTTGAGCAGTATCTTCAATTACCGCGATATGATGCTTGTTTGCAATTTTAAGAATAGCCTCCATATTTGAGCATTGCCCAAATAAATGAACCGGAACAATGCCAACTGTTCGTTCTGAGATCAACCCTTCCAACAATGTATGATCCAATTCGAATGTATCTGCCTTAACGTCGATAAACTTTGGTATAAGTCCCAATAATGCAATTACCTCTACAGTGGCAATATAAGTAAAGGCTGGTACAATTACTTCATCTCCAGGTTTAAAATCCAGAGCCATCATGGCTATTTGCAAAGCATCTGTGCCATTTGCACAAGTTACAGCAGCGCTCACCTGGTTATATTTTTTTAAGTTCTCTGTAAAAGATTTTACCTGAGGGCCGTTAATATAAGCCGTATCCTCTACTGCTTTTAGTAAGGCCTCATCAACTTCAGACTTTATTTTTAGATATTGACTTTTCAGGTCTACCATTTGAATGGTATTGTTCATAGTGTTTAATTTAATATTTGTTCACTAATTAGTTTTCCAATTGACAATGAAGACGTAGCAGCTGGAGAAGGAGCGTTCCTAACATGAATGATATTCTTGTTTTGGAGGATGTTAAAATCATCAATCAAATTTCCTTTTCGATCGCAAGCTTGAGCCCTTACACCTGCTCCACCCTCCACTAAATCGTTGCTTTGAATTTCAGGAATCAGTTTTTGTAAGGCATTGGTAAAAGCTGTTTTAGATAGAGATCGATAAATCTCACCAATTCCAGTTTGCCCATATTTAGCGACAATTTTCCAGAATCCAGGCCAACTTAGGCTCTCTCCAAGGTCTTTCAAATTAAAATCACTAAATTTATAGCCTTCACGCTTGAATGCCAAAACAGCATTTGGTCCAGCTTCGATACCACCATGGATCATTCGAGTAAAATGCACTCCTAAAAAAGGAAACTCCGGGTTAGGAACCGGATAAATCAAATGTTTAACAAGGTATTCTTTCTCTGGCCTCAACTTATAGTATTCTCCACGAAATGGAATTATTTTTAAGTCATTATCTTTTTCAGTAAGACTAGCTACCCGGTCAGAAAATAATCCAGCGCAGCTAATGACTTTTGATGTCAAATAACTATCTTTTTCTGTTTCTACAATAATGTCACTACCGGATTCTTTAATATTTAAAACCTGCTCATCAAATTTTGCTTCTCCTCCATGTCGGTCCTTAAAGATTTCTAAAAGCTTAACTGCAACTTTTGGATAATCAATAATCCCTGTTTGTGGCACCTGTATTGCAGCTAAAGCAACGCAATGTGGTTCAATTTCCCTACTTTCATCTCCAGTAATTTTTTTTATCCCTATCAAGCCATTTTGTTGGCCACGCTCAAAAATATTCTGTAAAGCTTGCAGTTCTTTTGTTTCAGTGGCAACGATGATTTTACCGCAAATGTCGTAAGAAATATCATTTTCTTCTGCAAAGTCAATAAGCGAAGCATATCCTGAAATGCAGTTTTGTGCTTTTAAACTTCCTGGTTTGTAGTAAATACCGCTATGAATTACCCCACTGTTATTTCCAGATTGATGCTGGGCAACTGTGCTTTCTTTTTCAAGAATCAAAATTTTTGACCGGGGATTACTTACCTTTAAATGATAAGCTGTTGACAGGCCAACAAGCCCGGCACCAATTACAATCACATCAAATTTTTGGGATAACATATTTTATTTTTATAATCTAGCGTCGATAAAATCGCGGTTTAAGCAAGATTTAGTGTCAAATATTACCGCATGTCCTCCATTTTTGAGTTGAACAAAATCGAGATCAAAAAATTCTTGATGACATACGGCTAAAACTATAGCATCATACTGAACAGCATTTAAATTATCAATTAAATCTATATTATACTCCTCTATTACCTCATTTTTATCTGCATGCGGGTCATATACATCAACATTTAATCCAAATTGACGCAATTCTGTATAAATATCTATCACTCTTGAATTGCGGATATCAGGGCAATCCTCTTTGAACGTTACCCCTAATATTAAGGCTTTCGCTCCTTGAATTTTATGCCCCTTATTGATCATCAATTTGATGACTTTATTTGCAACGAACATCCCCATGTTATCGTTTACACGACGGCCAGAAAGGATTACCTGAGGATGGTAGCCTAAAGATTCGGCTTTATGTGCTAAATAGTATGGATCGACACCAATGCAATGTCCTCCAACCAAACCCGGTTTATATTTCAAGAAATTCCATTTCGTGCCAGCTGCTTCAATTACATCAGTGGTATCAATACCAATTCTGTCAAATATCAATGCAAGTTCATTTACAAATGAGATGTTAACATCTCTTTGCGCATTTTCAATGGCTTTAGAGGCTTCTGCAACTTTCAAACTAGGTGCTTTATGTGTTCCGGCAGTAATAATGCTGGCATACAATTGATCTACAACCTCAGCAATTTCAGGAGTTGAACCCGAAGTTACTTTTTTGATTTTGGTAAGGGTATTTACCTTGTCTCCTGGGTTAATACGTTCTGGAGAATAACCGCAATAAAAATCTTGGTTAAACTTAAGTCCGCTATATTTTTCAAGCACCGGTACACAGTCTTCTTCCGTACAGCCTGGATAAACTGTAGATTCATAAATAACGATATCTCCGGCTTTAAGAAGGTTCCCCAGCATTTCCGAAGCTTTTAACAAAGGTTTAAGATCTGGTGCCTTAAATTGATCAATTGGCGTAGGAACGGTTACAATATATACATTACTTGATTTGATATCATCAACATTTGATGAAAACGATAATCCAATGCCATTGTTGAGTTTAACTTTTTTCAAAGTCTCCAAATCCGCCTCTTGTGTTCTATCTTCTCCGCGTTTTAATTCTTCTACGCGGCCATTGCTGATATCGAAACCAACTACCTCATATTTCTTAGCGAACTCAATTGCTAGGGGTAGGCCAACATAGCCCAATCCAACAACGCAAATCTTTTTGTTTAACTCTGTTATATTCATTATTTTTTCCTACTGCCAAAGCTTGGCTTTTATTAATCTATATATTACGAATGTAGTAACCTTAATTTCCCTTGGCATTGCATCGTGTATTCTTTATTCTTCCAGATGCTGATGATTGAAATCATTAAATACTTTTGAATTCCGTCCTCGATTTATCAAAAAATCTCTTGGCTCATCTTATCCATAATTTCCATATCTATCATACTTATCAGAAATATCATTGATGACCAATTCTAAGTTTTTTATTTCATCTCAGCTGCATAGATCATTTAAAATGTTAAGTCCTTCTTAGTGCAGTTCTTTATGCACTCGGTCTATATTGATATCAAAGCCTATCACTTTACATTTTTTTTGCAAATTCTAAATCAAATGGAAGCCTAACATACCTAAATCTATAATTGCTATTTTATACTTTTTTGACAAGTGTTTTCTTAAAATTTAATCAGATAAATTAATTCTATTGCGAAATTGAATAATCTACAGTTTTTGCATAAACAAAGTTGATTTAAAATTAGCTATTTAAGTTTCAGAATAACTTATCATACCATTTTTGCTTCTTCGCTTCACCATATGTACCATATCCATAGCCGTAACCATAATCTTTACTTATAATATCATTAACTACAATGCCTAGATTTTTCATTTTACCAGATCGGTATAAATCTTCAACTATAGCCAACTGATTTTTTTGTGTTACTTTTTGTCTCACTAAGTAAATGGTAATATCAGCATAGCTTGCTAACAACTGGGCATCTGTAATAACCCCTACAGGTGGGGCGTCCATAATGATATAATCAAACTGCTCTTTCAAATCTTTTATTAAACCAGGGGTATGCTCACTCATAATTGTCTCCGCAGGATTAGGGGAAGGGGACCTGAAGAAATGATAAACATGTTCTTATTGATAGAAAGTGGTTTAACGATGTTAATGACTTTAATATCAGAATTAATCGTAAAGTTACTAAAACCGACATCATTGTTCACGCCCAATTTGGCCGACAGCCCAGGTTTGCGCAAATCCAATTCCATCAATAACACTTTTTTTCCAGCGAGGGCTAAAATATTCCCTAAGTTAATGGCTGTAAAAGATTTGCCCTCACCACTCATACTGGAGGTTAAGAGAATTATTTTTTCATTTTTAGTTTTCAAATAAAAAGACAAATTTGTCCTTAAAGCCCTAAATTGTTCTGAAATGGCCGACCTTTCATGATTTGCAACAATTAAATTATCGGCGCTATCATTATGACTGATTTCACCGATAACCGGAACATCTGTAAGTTTATTTATTTCCTCTTTGGTATTTATACTAGTATTAAGTAAATCTCGTCCTAAGAGAATTACAATCGGAATAAATAATCCGGCAATAAGACCAGCTAAATAAATTCCACTTTTCTTTGGGCTTATTGGAATTACTTGTGCCTTAGGCGGATCGATTGTTTTGGCAATAGAAATATTTGCCGTCTTAGAAATAGCGGTTTCTTCTGCTTTTTGCATTAGAAAAATATACAATTCCTGTTTAATTCCTTTTTTTCTTGCCAGCTTCAGGTAATTTTTCTCTATTTTAGGTACATTAGAAATCCGCCCCTCTGATTGACTCAGTTGACTTCTTAATTTATTTCGCGTTAAAACAAAAGTATTTTTTGTGCTTTGTATGTTCGCTAAAATCCCATTTCTTAATCCAGATATCTGACTATCGATATTTTTAATAAACGGACTCTCTTCAGTCACACTCAATAACTGCTTTTCTCTTTCTATTAGTAACGAGTTATACTGACTCATCATTCCCGAAAAGATTATATCTTGCGGCAACAACGATGTTGGAAATACTTTTTTGTTTTTACTTTCATCCCGGAGATAATTTTCCAGATCATTTAAGATAACAACCTGCGTTTCTGCTTTAGCTAACTCTACACTGAATTCGGAAGTATTTTGAACAAGTAATTTTCCCTGCTCGCTCATATCTGCAAGCTTATTATTCTGCTTAAAGGTTTCTTCTTCATCTTCAACATCACCTAATTCAGATGCAATAACATTTAGTCGTTCGCGAATAAACTTATAGGTACTATCTGCGATGGCATTTTTATCACTCAAACTGCCCTCAGTATATTTGTTAATCAATGTTTGCAATATATCTTCTCCCTTTTGTGGTATTGGATAAGATAACCCTAATGAAACAACGCTAACCTGTTTATTGGCAGCAGCAACAGATAACTGTCCAGTTAATTCAGCTACACGCTGATCGACAGAACTTACCGTAACAAAATACTCATTATTGTCCATTTGGGTAAGTGGATTTTGTTCTATTTTAATTACCCCAACCCCAGTAACACTTATTGGTTCGTTCCAGGAAATTTCTTTCTCTAAACTTTTAGTTTTTACTTTAATTTTATTTGAAGAAATTTTCTGAATCTGGAATCTTGTATTTACAATTGTATCAACACCCTGTATAATATTTAACTTAAACGGAGCGGAGTAAAGCTCGCGATTCACCAATGAGCTCCGTTTTGAATAAACAATATTTAACTGCATCTGTCTTACCACTTGTTCCATAAGAAATCGGGTTTTCAGAATTTCAACCTCATTATCTACAGAACTTTTGCCTCCAATTATCCCCCGAGATCCATTAATGAACTGGCTTGCTTTCCTATTCCACCACCCTTATCATCGTCTCCAACAAGTATTTTGGCGTTAATTTGATAATTAGGAGGAGTATAATTGGCGTACAAAAAAGCTACCATTGAGCAAATGATGATGCTTAAAATGAACCAAGGCCATTTATCAAAAAGTTTATTTAAAATATCTTTAATATTAATAGTATCGTTTTCTTCAATATGTTGTTCCATATTTCCCTTAGGCGTATTATTCATTTTCTTGATGATACTATTTAAAATTAGAAATGGCCAAAACAATTACTGAAATTACCGAGGCAATTACCCCTATGGTTTGAATCTGACCCGAATTTGAAGCAGAAACCTTCCGCTTGTTTGGTTCAACATAGATGACGTCGTTCTGTTTCAAATAGTAAAACGGACTGCTAAAAATATTACTTGAATTTAAATCTAGCCGAGCAAATTCTTTTTTCCCATTGTTATCCCGTACGATTAAAACATTTTCACGTTTTCCATAAATGGTTAAATCTCCTGCTAAGCTTAGAGCATCTAGAATTGTTACTTTTTCATTTGGTAACGTATAAGCAGATGGTGCGTTTACTTCACCCAACACACTCACTTTAAAATTGGCAAACCGCAATTGCACATTGGGTTGTTTATAAACATCTGTTGCCTTTTCGCGGATCAATTCTCTGGCCTGATAGGTAGTTAATCCAGCAACCTTTAATTTGCCAATTAGTGAAAGTTCGATTTCTCCATTCTTGTCTACTAAAAAACCAGTACTTTGACTTGCTATGCTCGTATTTGTATTGCCCCCGAGAGTTGGTGTAGAAGCAGCCTGATTAATAATCGCACCACTTTGTGGATTAAGGGTAAAGATATTGATACTTAAAATATCGTCTGGCTGTATTACCGGCTCTGTAAAAGCAATCGCACTATCTAATTTCGCCTGCCTAACAGATTGAATATCTTGAAAATAAGCAATTTTTTTGTTGCTTACACAAGAAAAACTAAGGGTAATCGCAAAGAACAGAACTGCCAGCTTCAATCCCTTATTCACATTATTATTTTTATTCATAGATATAAATCTGTCCTGATAATATTTTAGATTATGAACAGCTCGCAAACTTAACCATTTAATTGTAATATCTGAAAGATTGAATGAATCATCTATAGATATTGAACTAAGTTTTCGAGCGCATTTACAATAAAAATAATGCCAAATATTAACAACTAATAAAATAAGTCATAGATATATTAATTTGTTCCAAAAATCTCGTAATTCTTAAAAGCATAGGCCCCTACCAAATCATAGAGCTTTCCAGAATGAACGGCTTCTGTCAATGTATGGAGATGTTTATCATGATGAAGATCTGTCCCTGCTAAATCATACATTTTTTCTTTTAAAAGAGATTCTGCAAGTTGTTTTACATCCTTTCCATAATAACCTAAAATAGATAATAGATTTAGTTGTAATAAACATCCCTTTTCTTTAAACCTTTTTAAGCGACTTTTATCTTTAAAATAAAAAATATAACGCTCTGGATGAGCCAATACAGGATGATAGCCTTTAATTTCGACATCGAATATGGTCTGGCTAACCCCTGGACTTTCCGACAAGTAAGACATTTCTATAAGGAGGTGTTTTTGATCTAAAGGACATAATACTTGATCCAATGTAAAGTCTTGATCAATCATGTATTCTGCTCCGGCCTCCAATTTTGTTGATATATTAGCTATGTCAAGCGCATTTTGCAAATCCACTTTTGCTTTGGCTATGCTTTCTGGTGTATTTGGATATAATTCTTTTAAAATATGTGGCGTAGCAATCAGTTTCTCAAAACCTAGCTCACTAAGAGATTTAACAAATCGTACTGAGGTTGACACATCAGGAGAGCCATCATCAATGCCAGGTAAAATATGAGAGTGCATATCTACTCCAAGCCAGGAAATATCGGTAACCTTGTTTTTTTTGCTAAAAAAGCTAAACATATATTAAAATCTGAAATCTGCGCAAAAATATTTTGATATATAAAAGTTAAATCACAAAATCTTAAATTTTAAAAGCACTTTGAAAGATCTTAACCAGTACATTCCAAGATAACGCCATAAATCTAAAACATTTTATGCGATTTCCTTGTAAACAATATATTAAATCAAATAAATAGTAGAGGAAATCTCCTAAAAATTTATTTAACAAGCATTCATACTATTATACCATCAGTTTATTCAAAGTAATTCAAGGTTCTAAATCCACCATCTTTCAGGTATTCATCTTTCTTCATTAAATGAAGATCAGAAATCATCATATCCTTTATTAAGGCAGCCAGGTCATATTTTGGGTTCCAACCTAGTTGTGTTTTAGACTTGGTAGGATCGCCCAATAATAAATCCACTTCCGTCGGCCTATAATATTTAGAATCTACCTGTACAACTGTACTTCCTAAAAATAATTTATCACCAACAATTCCATTTTTGGCTAAAAGTGACTCATCTAAACCTATGATTACACCTTTTTCATGCTCATCTTTGCCCGAAAATTCAACTTCGATACCCAACTCAGCAAAGCTCATCCTTACAAAATCACGAACGGTTGTAGTAATTCCAGTTGCGATAACAAAATCTTCTGGCTTTTCCTGTTGCAAAATTAACCACATCGCTTCTATATAATCTTTGGCATGCCCCCAATCCCTTTGGGCAGATAAATTACCCAAATAAAGGCATTTTTGTAGCCCCAAGGCTATTTTAGCCGCCGCACGCGTAATTTTGCGGGTAACAAATGTCTCACCCTTAGCGGACTTTCGTGGTTAAACAAAATACCATTACATGCAAATATATTATAAGCTTCACGGTAGTTAACGGTAATCCAGTAGGCATACATTTTCGCTACGGCATAGGGCGAACGTGGATAAAAAGGAGTGGTTTCGCTTTGCGGCACTGCCTGTACTAAACCATACAATTCTGAAGTGCTCGCTTGGTAAACCCGTGTTTTTTGGGTTAGGCCTAAAATACGTACCGCTTCTAAAAGGCGCAAGGTTCCTATACCGTCAGCATTTGCAGTATATTCTGGCATTTCAAAACTCACATGCACATGGCTCATCGCTGCCAGATTATAAATTTCATCAGGTTGCGTTTCCTGGATAACGCGAATTAAGTTAGTTGAGTCAGTTAAATCGCCGTAATGCAGTTTAAAGTTTACGTTTTGCTCATGCTGGTCCTGATAAAGGTGATCGATCCGATCGGTATTAAATGATGATGAACGCCGCTTTAATCCATGAACAAAATAACCCTTTTTAAGTAAAAATTCTGCCAAATAAGCTCCGTCTTGTCCCGTAACACCTGTAATTAAAGCAACCTTCATGTTTATTAATCTTTTTATAAGCTACAAACATACAGAATAATTTATTCGATTGATAAAGTACATTTAATTAAGCAAGAAAGAGAAATAACAGGCGATTTTTAAATTATTTTTCTTTCGGTAATTGCGCAAAGAAAATCGATTAAGCATCACACTCTCCCAGTAATCCTCTCATCGTCCTTTAGATTTGTAGAAGTTTTTTATTTATGAATTAATTGAATTTACAATTGGTTTAACTTTGAATAAAAGCTTACCTAGACATGAACACTGGAAAGAGGTTAAAACACCGGTCTGCCTGGCCGGGATAAAGTTCATCGTGACAATCAAGAATGGAGATCAGAACAAACATACTCAAAAATAAAAATCACCAAACACATAAGCTGCATTGGTGATTTAATATAACTTTATTAGCCTTATGGTCTATTTAATCTGCTTCAGCAAATAACTGCCATAACCACTTTTAACCAAGGGCATAGCGATAGCCTTTAGCTGCTCCGCATCGATGAAGCCCATGCGATAAGCAATCTCTTCAATACAACCAATTTTTAAGCCCTGTCTCTCCTCAATAATCTGCACAAACTGACCGGCCTGCATTAAAGAAGTAAATGTTCCGGTATCTAACCAGGCAGTTCCGCGGCTCAATACACCTACTTTTAATTTACCCCGCTCTAAATAAATACGGTTCACGTCAGTAATTTCATATTCACCTCTTGGAGAAGGCTTAATATTTTTAGCAATCTCAACCACTTCATTATCGTAAAAATACAATCCAGGTACAGCATAATCCGATTTCGGTTTTACTGGTTTTTCTTCAATTGAAATGGCTTTTTTATTTTCGTCAAACTCAACCACGCCATAGCGTTCCGGATCTGCAACCTGATAAGCAAATACTACACCTCCATCTGGATCAGCGCTGGCTTGTAACAATTTGGTCAATCCATCACTATGAAAAATATTATCGCCCAATACCAGGGCAACTTTATCCTTACCAATAAATTCTTCGCCTATTACAAAAGCCTGTGCTAAACCATTGGGTTCTGTCTGCACCGCATAACTAAATTTACAGCCCAATGCAACACCATCCCCCAACAATTTCTCAAAATTAGGCAGATCGTGCGGGGTAGATATAATCAGGATTTCTTTTATACCCGCCAGCATCAAAGTAGAAAGCGGATAATAAATCATCGGTTTATCGTAAACCGGCATCATTTGTTTACTACAAGCCAATGTTAAAGGATGCAAACGTGTGCCGCTACCACCAGCTAAAATTATACCTTTCATAGTATTGTGATTAGTTTATTTGTTCAGTAGTCATTGGTCACGACTACAGCTCATATCTTGTTAATTAACTATATTTTCTATTGCAAACTGTTAGCGAAGCTTCGCTATACAATCCACCAGGCTATCTCTCCAATAAGGGATTTTTATATTAAAAGTAGTTTTAATTTTCGTTTTATCCATTACCGAAAAAGCTGGTCGCGTAGCTTTAGTAGGATAAGCCGATCCTGGAATTGGTTTTACCTTAACCGCAGTTTTACTAATATCAAATATGGCGGTTGCAAAATCGAACCACGAAGTTACCCCTTCATTACTGTAGTGGTAAACGCCATAAGCCTTTTGGCCCGACTCGATAATATCATAAATCGCATTGGCCAAATCTATGGCATAAGTTGGTGTACCTACCTGATCGGCAATGATATTCAGTTCATCCCGCTCAGCCCCCAGTTTCAACATGGTTTTAACAAAGTTATTCGCATATTCAGAATATAACCAGCTGGTACGGATAATAAAATGGGCTGGTAAATTGGCTGCCACAGCCTTTTCTCCATCAAGTTTAGTTACACCATAAACATTGATAGGTTTTGCTTCATCATCTTCTTTTAGCAGTTTTACCTCATTACCTTCGAAAACAAAATCTGTAGAAATATGTACTAATGTTGAGCCATGTGCTGCACAAGCAGAGGCCAGATAATCTGCTCCGGTCTCATTTATGGCCTTTGCCAGTTCAATCTCATCTTCAGCTTTATCTACAGCAGTATATGCCGCGCAATTGATTACAAAAGCTGGTTGTTCTATAGCTAACAATGCATTTAAAACACCTTCATCTAAGATATTGGCATCCTGTTCTGAAGGAAAAACTATATCAGCAATCCCCCTAAGCTCGGCTACGTTTTTTAAACATTGGCCTAGTTGACCACCAGCACCAATTACTAATATCTTGCTCATATATGCTGTAATGCAGAAAAAGGTTTTAGAAGCAGATCTTTTTCAGATACTTCTCTGTCGTTTTCTGGAATTAACCAGTCGATATTCAGGTCCGCATCGTTATAAATTACACCCGTTTCTGAAGCTTTATTGAAAAAATTATCGCATTTATACAAAAACTCAGCAGTTTTACTCAATACCGAAAAGCCATGTATAAAACCACGTGGAATATACATTTGGAGCTTATTCTCGGCGCTTAAACGTACTGCGAAATGCTTACCATAAGTTGGCGAGCTTGGACGTATATCAACCGCAACATCCAAAACCTCACCCTTGGTTACACGTACCAGTTTAGCTTGAGCAAATTCGCCCGTTTGGGCATGTAATCCACGGATTACACCATAAGAAGAATGAGATTCATTGTCTTGTACAAACCTCCCCGATAAACCCGTTTTCTCTTCAAAGGTACTTTGGTTAAAACTTTCAAAAAAATACCCCCTGGCATCTTCAAATACCCGCGGTTTAATAATCAGGCAGTCTTTTAATCCAGTTTGTTCAATTTCCATTATTTATGGCTGTACTGTTGTGCGTAATAAGATTGATAATTACCCGAGGTTACATTGTTTAGCCAGTCTTCATTTTGCAGATACCAGTCAACAGTTTTGGCTAAACCTTCTTCAAACTGTAAGCTTGGCACCCAGTCTAACTGTTCCTGTAATTTAGTCGAATCGATAGCATAACGCAAATCGTGCCCTGCACGGTCGGTTACATAGGTAATCAGTTTAGCCGATTCACCTTTTTTGCGACCTAATTTTTCATCCATAATGCTACACAATAGGTTAATCAGATCGATATTTTTCCATTCGTTATGGCCACCAATGTTGTAGGTATCGCCGGTTTTAGCATTATGGAAAATCACATCAATGGCACGGGCATGGTCTTCAACCCATAACCAGTCGCGCACATTTTCACCTTTACCATAAACGGGTACAGGTTTGTTGTTTTTAATATTGTTAATGGCTAACGGAATCAGTTTCTCAGGAAAATGATGTGAGCCATAATTGTTTGAACAGTTAGAAATTACACAGTCCATACCATAAGTATCGTGATAAGCACGAACAAAATGATCGGAACTGGCCTTAGAGGCCGAATATGGGCTGTGTGGATCGTAAGCAGTAGTTTCGGTAAACATCCCTGCTTCACCTAAGGCACCATAAACCTCATCCGTACTTACATGATAAAAACGTTTTTGGTCATAACTACCTTTCCAGTAAGCTCTGGCCGCATTTAATAAATTTACGGTACCAATCACATTCGTCATTACAAAAGCGGTTGGGTCGGAAATAGAACGGTCAACATGGCTTTCTGCAGCTAAGTGAATTACAGCTTCAAAATTTTCGCTTTTAAAAAGCTCATCAATCGCTTGTGCATCGGTAATATCTGCTTTTACAAATCTATAATTCGGTTTGTTTTCTATATCGGTTAAATTAGCCAGATTACCTGCATAGGTTAACTTGTCTAAATTTATAATCTCATATTGAGGATAGTTATTAACGAAACGGCGAACTACGTGAGAGCCAATAAAGCCCGCTCCACCAGTAATTAAAATTTTTTTCACAGTTATTAAATGAATTTCAGTTGGCTAAATTAAGTTAGATTTCTTCAAAAACCAACTTAATTGTGACATTAGCAGAAAACTGAACGAAATAGTTTAGAAGCAATTAGCTTAATATAGCCTCAATATTGAATTCCAAATTAGTTTAATGGTATTTAGAGTCAATATATCTTATAATATTGTAGACGATAGCACTACATCGCCGCAACCGAACTCTCCAGTTCTTTATACCAGGCCTCTCCATATTTACGGATAAGCGGTCCTTTTAAGAAACTATACACCGGTACTTTAAGCTCACGTCCAAATGTACAGGCATCGTGACAGATGTGCCAACGATCGTAATTCAGGACATCGAATTCTGGATATTTAGTGATACGGATAGGGTATAAGTGGCACGAAATAGGTTTTTGCCAGTCTACCAAACCTTGTTCATAAGCTTTTTCAATGGCACATTTGGTTATCCCACCTTCAAAAAGCACATAGGCACACTCTTTATTTTTATCGACACAAGGCGTGGTCAAATCGCCATCTTCATCAACCACGTACACGCCTTGCTCTTCAATGGCTTTAATCCCCTTTTCGTTTAACAAGTGCTTTATTTTTGGATAAATATCTTCTAAAATTGCTTTTTCGTCATTATCCAAGGGTGCACCCGAATCGCCCTCTACACAACAGATCCCTTTACATTTGCTTAAGTTACAAACAAAGTTTTCTTTCAATACATCTTCGTGCACCAGCACTTGTTCTACTTCAATCATCATTACTCTTTTGCTAAAGCATATTTCAGCCCATCGGCCGATTTTAATTCCATTGTTACTGCGCCCACCAATATTTCTACCTGTGCTTTTACCGGCACACGGTTGCCATCATCGGTTACCCAAAGGTACAATCTGCTGTCTTTTTTAAATATCCGGCCCGGCTTAATAGATGGACTAAATTTTAAACAGCGGATATTGCCGAGTTTGCTCTTTATGGTTTCTTTACCTATATATTCTACTTCGAGGGCTGAAATTTCATCACCCAAAAAATAGTTCAATTTAAATTTATCGCCAACCTTAATCTTACTGATATCAAGGCTACGGGCAAAATAATAGGCTGATACCAGATCGAAAGTCTGGCTGGTTGGGGTAGTAAAAGTTCCCCTGTTCGAGACTACTTTCTTACCATCCTGATTAAACCTTGCCTTATCCTGACGGCGGTAACTGGCCTCACGGATATTTTCCTGATAGAAGTAAGGTAACAGGTCTGTTTTATCGATGTAAGAGTCGTAATGATCCCTAACCTTATAAAAGATATCGAAAGTTCCTGAGGTCTCCGCATCAACCGTAAGCTTATAGGTTGGCTTATTATCAAACTTTAAATCAGAATTGGCAACTTTTATCGTGGCCTCGGCAGCTGTTATAAAACCGTAACGCAATTTATATTTTAAAACTTCTCCTTCCTGAAATACAGGCTCCTTCTTGAGAGGGAGCTCCTGTGCCAATACATGGAAACTGCATAGTGCAGCCGTGACTATTAAAAACAGTTTTTTCATCGCTTTTGTATTCATTTGTGTGTATAGAAAAGAAACATCGTCTTTAAAAAAGGGAACATATTCTTTTCTTGATGAAGATATACAAAAAGCAAACCAATTTTTAATCTTTTCGTTTATAAACCGGAACGGTAGAACAAGGCTCGCCAAACATGATGCTTTTAACAACTGGTGTTAGCAGATTGGTCACCTCTACATAGGCGGCTACAGGCACCTCAATGTCGCCACAGCCTTTTACCACGACACGTTCATTCGCATAATCCTGCGGATTAATTTTAGCCAGTGCTTTCGAAAATAGTACAGCTTCCAAAGTATCCAGTCCGCCAAACACTACCTCGTTGGCGTAAGGCTTCATTCTATTCGCCAACAGCATATAAGCCCATGTGGGTACAATGGCATCGGCAGAGCAGATGATCGCTACGTTCTTATCCTGATATTGTACCCAGTCGTGATTTTTGATAAATTCCCTAAAATCTTTCTCCTTCAGCATCAGTCCATGAAAAAGATTATCTACAATATCATAAAGCACTCTTTCGCCTTTATGATAAAAGTCTTCGAGGTTTAAGCTTACCAAACCACTGTTTGCTACTTTATTGATGATGTTTTCTTGAATTTCCATGGCCTTAAATAAAAAAACCGCTCCGATAATTGATCGGAACGGTTACAAAATTACGTATTTTCTAATTAATAGAATTTCACACGATTGTCTTTTATCTGTGCATTATCTTGTAAAGCCTGGAAAGCCGCTCCTAATGAACGCTGACCTAAGCTTAATAACATACCTTCTTTTTGTTTAAACATGTTGGCAATTGGTGCAGGGTTTGTAAATCCATCAACTGAGAATACATAAACACCACGTTCGCCCTGAACAGGAGCAGATAATTTTCCTGGCTGAGAACCAAATACGCTACCAACCAAAGCGTTTTCTTGTGCTACACCTGGAATTACCGGGTTAGCAAATACAATGTTCTGTACTGGACTAACCGGACGAGCTAGCTTCGCACCAACCTGATCGATATTTCCTTTACCGGCATTAACCAGTTTTTCTTTTAACAATTTAGCTTTAACCGCATTGCGTACCATTGGCTCGATTTCTTTTTTAACATCGGCTAACGATAGGGTACCCTTAGGACTAACATTGGTTAAACGTGCTACAACATACGCATTGCTCATGGTATAAATTTCAGGTAACACATCACCTTTATCAGCAGCATAAGCATCCTGGATTAACTTACGCGGGTTATCTAAACCTGCTGCGAAACCTTGTGTAGCTGCAACTCTATCAGCAACGGCAACTTTTAATCCTTTTTGTGTAGCAAGTTTTGCAAAATCGTTTCCTTTCACATCAGCAAGGAAATTACTTGCAGCTTTATAAGCCGCGGCCTGTGTTTTGCTGCTTGCAGCTAATGTTTTCTCAACATAAGCTAGTTTAGCTACTTTAGATGAACCGATTTGTTTTTCGATTTTAAGAATATGGTAACCGAACTGAGATTTAACTACTTTAATATCTCCTGCTTTGCCATCGAATGCTGCGTTTTCAAACTCAGGCACCATAGCACCACGTGCAAAAGTACCTAGCTCGCCACCTTTATCTTTCGAACCATCTACACTGTAGTTTTTAGCAAGCTCAGCAAAATTGCCCCCTTCAAAATTAAACCTTTTAATGAATCGGCTAACTTGCTTGCTTTATCTTCACCACCAACTTTAGCCGGATCGATTAAGATGTGGCTGGCTTTTACCGAATCAGGAGAGAAACGGCTGGCTACAACTTTTACAATTTTATAAGAGTTACCAGATAATTTAGGACCATAAAAACTACCTGCAGGCAATGCAAATACTGCAGAATCAACAGCCGGATCTAATTTACCTTTCGTTAGGTAAGCAAAAGGAACTTTAACATCCGAATTGATAGCTGCAAAAAGTGAGTCGTTTTTAGCTACCTGAAAATCGGCAGCAATTTTATCCACCTGCGCTTTAATCGCTAATGAATCGGCTTTATTTGGGCTAATGCTGAAAGTTACATATTCGAAAGCACGGGTCTCAGTTGGATTGTTAAAACGTGCTTTATTCTGATCATAGTATTCAGAATAATCTCCATCCGTTAATTTAACTGATGCATCCGGAATAGAAGTATAATCTAAACTTACATATTTGAAGTTAGCCAGTTTGTTACGGTTGTTATATTCATCAGTAGCCTCTAACGAAGTTACATAAACCGAATTACGGATTAAGTTAGAATATTTGGTTTGTAACGCTTGATTTTTAATCTCCTGTTGCAACATATCAGATTGTTGTAAAGCCTGAGGTTCTTTTGATTTTAAAAAGTTCATCAGGGTTACACGGTCTAATTGGCCGGTTTGAGGATTAGAAAAATACTGTTTAATTAATGGGCTAGGGTTCTGACCTTGCAATAAATCCATCAACTCATCTTCCGATACTGTTAAACCTAAGCGATCGTACTCCTTTGTTAATAAAACTTTAGCCAGTTCTGCATTCCAGGCCTGATCTACAGCCATAGCAGTCATTTGTGCATTTGCACTACCGCCATATTGTTGTTTCATTTGGTTTACACCCTGATCAACCTTTGGTCCGAAATCATCGATACTGATTTCGTTACCGTCAATAGATCCGACAACTTTTTGATTTGCAGACCAAAAAGGTTTACCTACGTTAATTGCATCGCCTACTAAAAATGCAACAATTGCAAAACCGATTGCAAAGACCAGGATATAGCCCGCACGGTTACGCAAAAATGTCATTAATCCCATATTGTAATTATAAATTTATTTAGTTCTTTTTTAAGAGGGCGCAAGATACAAATTTGCATTAAAAAAGAAAACACAAAATTTTATTTATCAAACGCTTAATTATAAGGGGGATGTAGGAGGTAAGATGGCTGATGGAAGATGGCGGGATTTGCCTATAAAATTAGCTTCAAAACCGCTGTATTTTGATGGATTCTTAATACATTATCCATTTTACCTCCTCCATACTACATAAGTTAAGGTGCCACCACTATTCCAGATCCAGCTATAAAGTTCCCTTCGAGTTAATTTCACCTGTTCCAGGTCCCATTTCATAAGTACTGAAATCCTGAGGAGCCTTAAAATCCTTTGCCCTTGTAAAGTCACCGTTTACGCTCAAAATATCAACGGTTTGATTTGAATAGAAAATCTTCTTCGATTCATCCCAGATTAACTCCTGAGAGGAAAAAGTATCGCCCTTGCTATTCTTTACCACCACATTTTTACGGAATTCGGTTTTAAGCTCAGTATCTTTCCTGATGGCATAATCGCACACCAGGTTTCCATCAACTGTGCCTTGTGGATTGTAAAAATCGATGTTTACGCCTTTAATCATTTCCTGGTAAGAACCACCGTTAGAAGGTGTAATCTTATCCAGTATTGGCGCATAGCCTTTTGCCTTTACCCTAGCCGAGTCGCTGTAAATAATCTCAACACCAATGGTACGGTCGCGTGTTAAGGTTACCTTACCTGCTGAAACTGAATTCGCATTTTTTAGATCGTCGTCTCCACAAGAAGCCAAAAACAATGGCAACGCCAGAAACAGACCATATAAAAATGTTTTTAAATTCATTAGTCTACGCGGTACTTACGGAACCAGGTATCGTTTAAGGTAAAGCCAAGGTGGAAATTAATATACTGTTCTTTAACCAGGTTATTGTTTAAAGTTCCTCTTTGCCCAACCTCAGTTGTAAAGTTAATTTTATAAAATGCCGTACCTCCATTTGCTGATGGTAGCGGGAAACCAAAACCCAACGAAGCGCCCATTTGTTTAATGTTCTGATTGTTTACCTGAATATACGTTTTATCGTAATTAAAGCCTAAGCGGTAATCAACACGTTTCATATAACTGTTGTAAGAATAAGCATCAGGAGTCCACTGGCCACCTAACGATGCTCCCCAGCTGTCTTGCAAACCCTGGCTAACATTATTGATTGTGGTTTCCGACCATTTGCTCATTCTAAAATCAGCACCGATCATCCATTTATCATTCTGCTGAATAGCTATACCAAAGTTATGGGTTAATGGCAAAGTAAGGTTAGATTTTCCTTTATCAATTCTACTCAAAGTATCCAATGCCGGTTGCTCATTGCCATTCGCATCTCTAAGATAGCGGGTTGCGAAAAAGGTCTGGCTCGAATTTATTTTACCCGAAGTGCTACCCGAATAACCCAGGGTTACCAATGTTTTCTTACCTACATTAAAATCGTACTGGATACCATAAGAATAAGCTAAACCACCTACACTGTTTTTATTTTGAAGTTTGGCATTATAGGCCCCAACAATTGCGCTGCTGTATTCGGTTGAACGCGTAGTTTGCAGGTTACCAAAAATGTATTCCAAGTTGGCCCCAATTCTTAAATGATCGCCAAAACGATAGCCGTAACCAAAGTATGCTTTCGATAAACCGCCTTCACCTTCGTAAACCTGATCAACCGAAGTAGTATCAATTTTAACCTTGTTCCTGTAAGTATAACCTAAATCAGAATAAGGCAAAATACCAAAGCTCAAAGCCGATTTTCTACCTACTGGTGCTGCAAAGGCCAAATGGCTAAAAGTAGAGTTAAAGGTACTCTCGTTTAAATTGCCTCTGCTTAAGTTATTGATACTTGCGCTCATACCAATATCGATAGTGGTTAACGAAATACCGGCATATGATGCAGGGTTCTGCATATTGATGTAGTTAAAACCGCTTACTTTGTTTACAGCAGTAGAAATTCCACCCATTGCCCGCAATTGAGGCAACAAAGAGCCTTTTATATTACCAAGCCCATATCTTGAATATGGCGATGATGTAGTAACCTGTGCCTGAGCACTTAAACCACCAACTAGAACGAGTATGGCTGCAATATAATTTATTCTTTTGTACATTTTAATCTGCAATAGCTTCATTTAATCCTTTTAATACCAAGTAGGGATCTTTTATAATTTGAGGCGCAAAGATGCTGTTTTGTAATTGCTTATACAAAAAATTAGCATCGCCACCGGTTATAATTACCTTCAAAGCACTCTCTTTTTTATTATTTAGGGCAATAAAGCCTTCAATTTCATTTATTACACCTTGTAAAACGCCATTTTTAATTGCCGATTGTGTGTCTGTCCCTTCTGTTATTTCTTCCTGCTCATTCCACTCTACCAAAGGCAGGCGTCCAGTAAATTCGTGTACTGCCCTGAAACGCATATTAATCCCCGGACTGATGCTTCCACCAAAATATGCTTTTGATAGGCTTAAAACATCGTAGGTGATGCATGTCCCCGCATCTACAATTAAGCTGGCACTTGCCGGGAATAATCCGTTTGCACCCAAAACAGCAGCCCATCTATCTAATCCTAGAGTGGCAGGCGTTTTATATCTGTTTTGCACACCATTGGTTAACAAGGCCGAAAAACGCGTATATTCAGTATGT
The DNA here is from genome assembly GCF_011303555.1 of Pedobacter sp. HDW13. Lineage (NCBI taxonomy): Bacteria > Pseudomonadati > Bacteroidota > Sphingobacteriia > Sphingobacteriales > Sphingobacteriaceae > Pedobacter > Pedobacter sp. HDW13. The sequence goes on from NZ_CP049868.1 coordinate 1,930,814, forward strand.
TTTTTTAAAAACCCCTCAAGCTGGCTAATTTCCTGATTAACACTGCTTATAATTGATTTATTTGGTGAAAATTTCTCTATCAGCTGAGCCAGATCAATAATCCCAAGTTTATTAAAACGCTGATGGTGAACGATTTCTTTATTTAAAAAAACAGCCACCTTAGCAGCAGAATTTCCAATATCAATGCTTAACGTGCGCATTTAAAATTTCTCTTTATCAATTTTATACTTTAGAAATTCCGAAGATCTCAATTCTATCCATCAAATTAAAACTTAAAAAAGCTTTAACGCTAAAATCATGCACAAAGCTATTAATCTTTGTCAAGTTTCGTTCCAGTTATTTGTTAAAAAAGGTTAAACAAACAGAAAGTACTGCACCGAAAGCACGAACAAGAGGAACAAAGTTTCGTAAAACCAGCGCTTTTTGGCATTGCTAAAATAGTAAGCTAACAGTACTGCCCCCGGTGGCACGCAAAGCAGAAAATGCCAGGTACGAAAATTAGGTTTGAGGTAAAAACTAACAATAGCCACAATAAACATGAAAAAAAGCAATTGAAAACTTTTCCGCGTACTGATAAAACTCCTGAAGAAATTTTCGCGCAATTGTAACGATGCCAGGATAATGATAATGGCTACCGGAATAAGCACCAAATAATCGTTATAGTTGATTTTAAACACCGATGGAAACTTATTACCCAAAGGTTTCCAGATTTGATAAAAAGAGCTCAAATTATCTTTCCAATAGTAAAATACGGCAAGGAAAAAGAATACGGTAATAAAACCGATTAGCCCGGCTACCCATTCGCGCCAGTTAAACGACCTAAAAAGCAGTAATGCTAAAAAAATCATGAGCAGCATGCCCATAAAAGGGAAATAAACCAGGGTACCAATGGCAATGATCATCCCGATATCGAAAACCGTGGTTATAGAATTGGCACTTTTTCCCAGTTTTAAAAACTTATCGATAATCCAGATGAGCAGGAAATTACAAATCAGCGCCGGATTTAAAGTCATAAATGGCATAAACAAACTTGTGCCCGTTACAAACATTAATCCGGGCAAAAAACTTGGTTTACCCAATAAGTTATGATTGTTTACAACCCTGTTAAAAATTAAGGCCTGCACATAAACCAAAACCGCCGCAATAAAAATATTCGTTTGTGCTGTAAAAGCATTATCGAGATCTACGTTGATCAATAAGCGGGCAAAAGGCTCCAGAAAATCGAAATTTAACTGCGAAGGTGTTTCATAAAAGATAGCCATACGCATAAAAAATGTGTAGGCCAGCAAAAATATGAGGTTAACTGGATTTAGCTTTCTAAACTGATTAATCATGCCTTTTTAACGATTAGGCAAAGTAAAGAAAATAATTTAACTCCAAAGAGCAGAAAACTTAAAGACTGAAGTCAAAAGCTGAAAGCTAGATCCTGGCATATTTTTTCACCATATCATCAATAATCTGGGCAGTTTCATCTGGAAAATTAAATTCGTGTTTTTGGGGATTTTCTACCCAGTCTTTAACAATTGGCAACCAGTTGCGGCTGCTTCCCCAAATAACCGGCAAACCAAACTGCTTTAAGGCATAAGCGTTGCACTGCTGTTCAAACTGAAAACGCATAGGGGCAACCAACAATTTTTTCTTTAAATAAAGTGCCTCGGCTGGCCCTTCAAAACCACCACCCGTAAATAAACCTTCGCAGCTAGCTAAGCTTTTATTGAATTTTTCGTTGTTTACAGGCTCTACAAAAACATTGCCTTCCTGATAAGCTACTTTACTGTGTTTAGAAAAAACTTCCCATTTCACATTCGGGATCTGGGTAAAAAGCTTTACCAAACGTTTATCATCAATAGCCGGAAGATACACCGTGTAATGCCCCAAATTTATACTTTCCAGGTTTCTGATTTCGGCCCTGATTACCGGCGTATGGATAAAAGTATCGTAACGATCGAAATGGAAGCCAATATGATATTTGGTGGGGCATAACGGCTTAAAATCAGTTTTCCCCAGTCCAAAGTTTTCGGCCGTGGTACTTTTTTCGATTTAAAAGCGGCCTGATGGCTTAATGAAACGCATTCAATGCCCTGCAGCTTACATGCCCAGGCGCTTACCGGCTCAAAGTCATTAACAATCAGGTTATAATCTTTCAGGGGAAGCTGTTTCATGTCTTTTCTAAAGCGGAAAAGATTCATGTTCAGCCAGGTTTTATAATGGTCTACACCACCTTTTTTGCCAAAAATAAAGCTAAAACCATGCAACTGGTATTTTACCGGCTGACTGAGTTTAACATCGGCCTGTGTGCCGCTCACTAAAATATCAAGCTCACCATATTTTTGGAGCAAAGGAATAATTTCCCTGGCCCTGCTAATATGTCCATTTCCCGTTCCCTGTATCGCGTAAAGTATCTTCATTTTATGCCCGAATATCTAAAATTATTGGGCAATTTCATATTTTATATTCTGCAAAAGAATATTTATATCCAGTTTACTCTTCAAATCTTCGGCGTCAGACAGGAGTCCTTCGTCCAATTCATCTTTGATAAAATGCTGATGCTCATATTTAAAAACCGTCCAATTTTGGTTTTCATATTCTAAAGCGGTTAAACTTTCTACCCAATCACCACTGTTTAAATAGGTAACACTTCCTTCATCGGTAGCAATTTCCCTTTTTTCGGCCTGGTGGATATGTCCGCAAACTACGTATTGATAACCTTTTTCAATCGCCAGTTCAGCTGCAGTTTGTTCAAAACTGTTAATGAATTTAACAGCATCTTTAAATTTAGCTTTTATTTTTTTCGAGAAACTCATTTTTTCTCTTCTTAGTGCCGTTAATACCCAGTTTACAAAACTATTGATCAGAATTAAGGTATCGTAACCTACCGCACCCAGTTTGGCCAGCCATTTAGAATGTTGCATGGTCACATCAAACACATCACCATGAAAAAACCAGGCTTTTTTACCGTCGAGTTCTAAAATTAGTTTATTCTGAAGATGGAATGTACCCATTTCCATACCATCAAATTTGCGGAGCATCTCATCGTGGTTGCCAGTTAAATAATGCACCTGCACGCCTTCCGAAACAAACTTCATCAGCTTACGGATGACTTTCATGTGCGATTCGGGCCAGTAACTTTTGCTAAACTGCCAGATATCAATGATATCGCCATTTAAAATCAATGTTTTGGGTTTAATACTTTTAAGATACTTTAAAAGCTCTTTAGCATGGCAGCCATAGGTGCCCAAATGCACGTCGGAGATCACGACTACATCAACATTTCTCTTGTCCATAAACGGGAAATTTTAGGGGGAAGAATCTTATTACCGCCCTGTTTAGGCAGTTCCAGTATAAATTAGATGTGTTACCACTCCTCTTCCTCATCGAGTTTTACCTCAAAAGGGCTAAAGAAATAAAGTACAACAATCAATAAACACACGGCAAAGAAAGATTCTAACATATCATCTGATTTTACAACACAAAGGTAAGATGCTGTTTATCAAACAAATGTTACCACATTGTTAAATTATTATTCAATCGGATAATGTCTGTTAAAAGAGGTTAATTGTATAAGCTGGTAATTGCTGAGTTAGTTTGATAAACAGAATTTTTCATCAACAAAAAAGCCCCATAAGATCGAAATCCTATGGGGCTTGTATACTAAAACGCAACTTAGGCCTTGGCCTTAACTGCTTTCTTTTTCTTCTTCTCTTCGTTATAAAACCCGAAACCTAATCCCGCTAACAAGAGGATAGAACCTGCCAACGAAATTTTCTCACCCGCATAGTAAGCTGTTGGATGGAAAATAAATTCGAGTTTGTGGTTACCTGCTTCCAGTTGGGCAGCACGTAAAACATAATCAGCTCTGAAGTATGGTTTTTCTACACCGTCGATATACATTTTCCAGCCTTCCTTGTAGTAAATCTCAGAGAAAACGGCAATTACATCTTTAGCAGAAGAATACTCGTAAGTTAAATGATCAGGATTGTAAGTAGTTAAGCGAATAAAACCTTCCTGGCCAGTACCTAAACGTTTGGTATCGATTAAATCTTTGTAACTCTCATCAACAATAGCTTCTTTTTTAGCATCGAAACTGCTGATGGCTTTCATTTCCTCATCAGAATTCTTTGCAAACTGCACACTTTGTACAAACCACGCATTACCGGCGGCCGTTGCATTGCGCTGCATTTTATAAGATCCGTTTTGAGGATCTTGTGTAATGATGTATTTGGTATTTAACATGTCCAGCACATCCTGGTTGATGCTTTTGGTCATTTGCTTATCTACCAGTTCCTGGAAACGTTTTAACCTTGCAGAGTGGAAACCACCAACTGTTTTATGGAAATAAGAAGTTTCTGCACTTTTAAACGGATCGCCCAATGATAAGTCGAAAACCCTAAAGTTGGGATCCTTATCAGCCGAAATAAAATTATCTACATCACGCGGCTGATAATGGCTGGCCAGATCCGATTTGTTTACAAAATTCTGGTTGTTTAAATAACGGCGGTCTACCTGCCATAAATCGATTAAAACAAACAAAGCCAGCAAACCAAAAGCCAGTTGCATGTTCATTTTTTTGGTGATAAATGCCCAAGTAATACCAAAACCAATGGTAACGAACAACAAGGTACGCAAAGCATCAGCACGCGCCAAAGCAACGCGATCTGCAACAATGGCATTTAAAATTTCCATTGCAGCACCTCTGTTATTCTGTAAAGTTTGGGTTAATGCATCTAAAACCTGTGCCTGATTGGCTTGCGTAAAGCTGAAAAACGCAGTTGGAATTACAGCAATAATTAAAGCAAAGCCACCGGTAATACCAGCCGACCAGATTAAGCGCTGCACCAGATATTTCTGATCGTATTTTCCTTCTTGCGCTTCCTTAACAGCCAAAATAGCCAACAAAGGAACCAGGAAGCCTACAATTGCCAATATTGATTCTACTGCTCTGAATTTATTATAACCAGGCAGATAATCAAAGAAAATATCGGAGATAAATGGCAAGTTACTTCCAAAAGAAAGGAACATTAATAAAATACTTGTCCCTAAAATCCACCATTTCCAACGGTGTTTAACAATAAATAAGCCAAACACAAAAAGGAAACAAATAATAGCGCCAAAATAGTAAGGACCTGCAGTACCCGGCTTATTTCCCCAGTACTGGTTGGTTCCAAGGTTTTGGGCCATGTAACCAATAGCCTGACGTGGGTCTACACCTGAAAGATTCTTTTCAACTGCTTTATAGGTATTGCTTTCAGGTTTAATGATTTCATCGATACTGCTTGCACCACCATAAATGTTAGGAATTAAGAAAGAGAAACTTTCGCCAACACCTTGACTCCACTGGTAAGCATATTCTTTATCTAATCCATTTGATGGCTCAGCTTTATCGGTAGTAAGGTTAGATTTACCACGAATGGTTTCTTTACCATACTGATAGGTGGTCCACAAGGTACCTGCATTTACCAGCACCGATAAAAAAATACCCGCTACAATATAGGCAATAGCTTTACCAAATGTAGCCAGTTGCTTAGCTTTAAAGGCATGATAAAGTTCTATACCAGCCAAAATAGCCAACGCCATAAACAAATAATAGGTCATTTGGATGTGGTTAGAGCGGATTTCTAACGCCATAAACAAGGCCAGTAAACTAGCCCCAACCAAATAACGGCCTCGCAGCGTAAGAATTATCGCTGCCAATATAGGGGCAAAGAAGCCTATAGCCAACGCCTTGTTACTATGCCCGGCAGCAATAATAATGAAGTTGTACGAAGTAAACGCAAAAGCAATGGCGCCTGCCGCAGCAAGCCATGGGTTTATTTTTAGTACGCAGAATAATAAATAAGCACCTAAAAGATAAAGTAAAACCGTTCCCACTGGATCAGGAAATACACCTTTTATTACATCGATACCATAAGTAGTAATGTTTAGAGGATATTGAACCCAGATTTGATAAGCGGGCATACCGCCAAACATCTGGTTGGTCCAAAGAGGTCCTTTACCATCTTTTTCCTTAATATCCATAATTTCTTTCTGCATGGCTTTTGCCTGCAAAACATCGCCTTGTTGTGGCGCTTTACCCTGTAAAACAGGACTGAAGTAGGCAAATGTAATGACTACAAAAAATGCAATAATGGCCAGGTGTATGCCATTTTTATTAAACCAGTTATTCATTAAGGTTTGTTTAAGTTTAAACGAACGTCAAAAATAAAAAAATGGGCGGTATAAAAAAGTAATAAATTAAATGCATCGCGAATAAAAACTAGATTTGTATTAGAGAATAAAAATTCAATCTATTTAAAGATGAGAAAGTTTGCTGCGACAATCGTATTACTAAGTCTGGCATTAACTGCTTTTTCGCAAGTGGTTAGCCTAAATAACAATGAAATTAAAAAACTTAAAACCCAACTTAAAAACAACTCCGAATCTCAAAAATTATATGCAGGCTTCGCAAAAAATGCATTAAACTACCTCGAAGAGCAACCTAATCCTGTTGATACCATCCGTACTGAAGGTTTACTGAAAGGTAATCCTAAAAAAGAACGCACACGGCTGGCACTGGCCGATATGAACAAAATGTTTGCACTGGCTTTGCAATATCGTTTAAGTGATGACCAAAAATATCTCCACAAATGTGTAGAATTTCTTGAAGCCTGGGCAAAAACAAACCGACCCAACGGCGATCCGATCGACGATACCAACCTGAATGAAGCTGTAGAAGCATACGACCTGATTAAAACAGACATCAAACCTCAAGCTAAAAACACAATTGAAAAGTGGCTTGCTGAAACTGCGCTAACTGAAATTAACAGCAAGCGAATGAAAGCGGGAAGAGCCACAGCCATTAACAACTGGAATGCTCACCGCTTAAAAGTAGTTGGCGAAATTGGCTACGCATTAAACAATTCTGATTTCATTATCTGGACTATCGATAACCTCAAAAGCCACATCAACATTAACTTATATGCCGACGGTACCAGCCTGGATTTTAAAGAACGTGATGCCATGCACTACCACATTTACGATTTAGAACCCATGCTAAGGCTAGCCATTATGATTGACCGCGCGAGAGGAATCAATTTTTACAGCTACGAATCGCCAAAAGGTTCATCGATTCAAAAATCTGTTAACTGGCTAATACCTTACATAAAAGGCGAAAAACAGCACGAAGAATATGTAAATACGACTGTAAAGTTCGACCGGGACCGGGCTAAAAATAACGAAGCAGGATTTGCACCGGGTACCATGTTTAAACCAGAACTGGCATTGCCGGTATTGAAATTAGCGATTTATTTTGACCCGACTTTAATCGGGGTGCTCCAATCGGTTAATGGTAAAGAAAAAAGCTGGATGGGTATTTTGGATCAGTTGCAAAGGGATAGCAATAAATTTCAAAATAAATAAACTTTCAATAATTCTTGAAAGTTTAATAAAACAATTTATATTTGTGTATGGAATTAGCAGCAGCAAAGTTAAAATTTATAGAAGCCTGGGGCAAACTGGGTTCAGAATGGGGCATTAACCGTACCATGGCACAGGTACATGCTTTGTTGCTAATTTCTGCAGATGCACTTACCACTGAAGAGATAATGGAAACGCTGAGTATCTCGAGGGGAAATGCCAACATGACCCTCCGCGATTTGATTAGCTGGGGACTAATTGAAAAACAACACAAAGCTGGTGAACGTAAAGAGTACTTCTTTGCCGACAAAGACGTGTGGAACATTGCCCGCCAGGTAGCCAAAGAACGTAAAAAAAGAGAACTTGAACCAGTTTTAAAGGTATTAAATGAACTCTCGAACGTTGAAGGAGATGATAAAGATCCGGAGTTTAAGACTTTCAAAAAATCGATTACGGATATAAACAAATTGGCTGGTAATGTTGACAAAACTTTGGAAACCATGCTTAAAGCAGAAGAAAACTGGTTCTGGGGATCAATATTGAAGGTGTTTAAGTAAATGGGAGAAGAGCCAGGTATCGAGTATCAAATGCAGGATGTAAGAATTAAGTAGTAAGTATCAAGAAAGAGCTAAGCTAGTGTATTAAACCTAGCTTTATTTTTCAAGCGTATGTTTCAATATTTACTGAAAATACTAAAATTTAAATAAAATGAAAACACTCCAAAATCACGTTATCCTGTTCGATAATGAATGTCCAATGTGCTATGCCTATACCCAAACATTTATTAAAACCGGCATGCTGGATAAAAAGGGGCGTGAAGCTTATCAAAACATGCCCGCCAATATCTGCCCGCTGGTTGATCGTCAGCGAGCAGCCAATGAAATTGCACTGGTAAATACCCTAACCGGCGAGGTAACTTATGGTATACAAAGCCTGTTTAAAATTATTAGTCATGCCTTACCCATCTTCAAAACACTCTTTTCATTTGGCCCTTTTGTTTATTTGATGCAAAAATTTTATGCTTTTATATCTTACAACAGAAAAATTATTATCCCTGCAAAAGTTAAAGTAAATACAACGCAGCCCAGTTTTAAAATTCAATATCGCATTGCTTATTTATTGTTCACCTGGCTGGTTACAGCCTATATTTTAACCGCTTACGCTCATCTGTTAACCCGATTTGTACCTTTGGGTGCCAGTTACCGCGAATATCTGATCTGCGGCGGGCAAATGTTTTTTCAAGGCATCATTATCCTTTTTTACCAGAAAGATAACCTTTGGGATTATCTGGGTAACATGATGACCATTTCTTTCACGGGAGCACTTTTGTTTTTACCTATGCTGGTAGCTTCTCATTATTTTCAAATCAATCCCATATTATTTATCCTCTATTTTTTAATGATTGCAGGACTCATGTTTCTGGAGCATTTGCGCCGAAGCAAAATTTTAAACCTGAGTTGGGTCATGAGCATTACCTGGGCACTTTACCGTTTAATTGTTTTAGTACTAATCTTATTATTTTAAAATCATGAAGTACAGAAAAATTGTCCTGGCTGGGGGAAATGGTTATTTGGGTGGCGTGCTAGCTAAACATCTCAGTTTAATAACGGATGAAATCGTTATCCTTTCGAGGAAAGCCCAGCCAAAAAACGGGAATGTTGAAACTATAGTTTGGGATGGAAAAACAACAGACGAGTGGACTAAGGCGCTCAAAAACGCCGACCTACTTGTAAATCTTTGCGGCAAAAATGTAAACTGCAGGTACACCGCCAAAAATAGGGAAGAAATTATCCAATCAAGGTTGCAACCAACAACTTTGTTGGAAAAGGTAATACAGAAAATGGATAACCCACCTAATCTATGGATCAATATTAGTTCTGCAACTATATATCGCCATGCTGAAGACCGCTATCAGGATGAAATTAATGGAGAAATAGGGACAGGTTTTTCAGTAGAGGTATGTAAGGCCTGGGAAAGCAGCTTTTTTGAAAATAGTACTCCTCATACGAGGAAAATAGCTTTAAGGACGGGCATAGTGCTCGGTAAAGAAGATGGCGCCTTTCCGAGGTTGTTAAATCTTACAAGGACAGGCATGGGTGGCAGGCAGGGCAACGGTGAGCAGTATGTAAGCTGGGTGCATGAGCAAGATGTAGCCTTGTGTATTGAATGGTTACTCGAACAGGAAAAAATTAGCGGTATTATTAACTGTACGGCTCCAGAGCCTGTTAAAAACCATGTTCTAATGTCACAAATTAGGAAAACTTGTGGAATAAACTTTGGATTACCAACACCTGCCTGGTTATTGGCAATAGGTGCAAAGATTATAGGCACCGAAACCGAACTGATTTTAAAAAGCAGGTGGGTTAAGCCTACAATTTTATTAAATAATGACTTTGAATTTAAACACCCAACCATTGAGCGTGCAGTTAAAGATATTTTAAAATAAGTTTTGTATGCCTAACCGGATCAATTAGAAAACTCAAAACGAAAGTGATGCCAACCATATTGCTAAAAACAAGAATTTATGCACCAATAGAAAAGTGCTTCGATTTATCCAGAGATTTAGACCTGCACATGGAATCAATGAAAGATAGTAAAGAAAAAATTATTGCCGGAAGATCGAATGGTTTAATCGGACTTGGCGAAGAGGTTACCTGGCAAGCCAGGCATTTTGGGCTAAGTTTTAACATGACAAACAAAATTACGGCAATGAAACCTCCGTTTTATTTTGTTGATGAAATGCTAAGTGGGCCTTTTAAAACACTCCACCATCAACACCATTTCACTTTAGCAGATGCCTATACGGAAATGACAGATATTTTTGCATTCCAATCTCCCATGGGCACACTTGGTCGCTTGGTGGATCTATTATTTTTGAAGCGGTATATGCATAAATTATTAATTGCCCGAAATCAAGTCATAAAATCAGTGGCAGAGCGACCATAAACAAAAAACCCTGAAACAAGTTCAGGGTTCAATTTTATTTTACTTCTTCGTAATCCACAAAGTCACCAAGTTTATCCGTTTTACTTTGATCGGGTTTTGGAGGCATATAATCTATTGAAATAGAACCTTCTGGTTTAGACCTTCTTTGTTGTTGCTGTTGACCTGTGGCCTGACTTTGCATTTTACTTGCCAAGTTATTAAACAGCATAGGTAGTATCAATCTGACCAACATTCTGATCAGCCAAAGCACTAATATTGTTATGAAAATGAATTTTATTAATGTCATGTTAATAATTTACGCTTATTACAAATATAGACGTAGCAAAATTTATTTTGTTACTTTTTAGGTCTTTAATTGCATTTTGATTACAAATATAATACGTAAAAAGGCTTATAAAGGTTTTAACCATACTTTTATGAATTTTTCTCTGTTGGATAATTTATCTTCTGACTGAATCACTTTTACATCTTTTATAATATCATTAGTAATATAAAAGTCGTCATAAGTAACCAATCTTTTTAATTCAATAAAAATTGGCAGATTCCAATAGTTCTTTTTAATTCGATACTCTTTTAATAGCTGTTTAATATTTAAGAGCTTAATATCTTTTTTTAGGGTAATCTCTATTAAACCGTTTTTTGCAGCTGGTCCATATTTATCAGTTCCCTGGCTATCCTTTACCACATTTATCACTTCGACACTTGTGTGCCTAATAAATTCAAACGCTCTTGCTCCGTTTAGTACAGTATTGTTTATGACAAACAATGGTCGATTAGCAACTACACCGACCCTTGATGGTGCACAGATCCTGATCTTTCCTGTATCTGATGAGGGGGCATTTTCAACAGGGCTCCTATTCAATGAATCGGATACCTGAGCCGAGGCGGAACCCGTAAGGACAAAAATTAAAAAGCCAAAATAAAGGTGTTTCATCAATCTTCAACAATTTCAGCAACGCGGCCTACCTGGCCATCTTCGAGCCGAACTTTTATTCCCCGAGAGTGGAATGCGGATGAAGTAAGCATATCTTTAACGATACCGTAGGTAATGTTTCCCGATCTTTGATCTTTCTTCAAAATAATTCCGACTTCTAATCCCGGATAAATATCTTTTCTGTTCTGCCCGTCCATTGTGCTGTATTGTGATGATGAATAAAACACCAAAATTCCACAATAATTTTGAATATCTATGGTAATTTACTGAAATCTATTTCTGGCCGCTTACCAACAGTGGTTCTGTTCAATACTTTTCTTGGCGAGGTGTAATCGTTAAAAAAGCCACCATTTTTCAGGTAAAAAGCTCCTTTGTCAATCCCACCCTGATAATCCATCCGGTAACCTTTCATGCCGGTGTTATCGGTAGTAAACCTGGCCGATTTTAATTCTGTCCAAACGCCTTTATCATCGCAGATCCATTGGTTATTAAACAAAACTTTTCTGGATAAATCTCCTTGTACAGGCGAAAAATTTTCTAAAAAGGAATGGAAACGTTTTAAATAAGTTTTGGTTTGTGGCCTGGTAAAGCTGGCTATTAACTGCCATTTATTGGTTTCGGGTGCAAAAAAGTAAGCGGTATAAGTAGTTAGGCTATCTTTTCCCGGAACGCCATGGAGTAAAAATTTATAGGTATTTCCTGCTTTCCACATATAGTTTAAATAGCTCTGACCGCCTGCTCCTTCATTACCAAATTCGCCGGTATGCACATTCTCACCTTTCTTAAGCATTTTAATTTTGTGCGATTCAGGGATGCTTTTAGGATCGTCGGTATTAAAAGGACTCCAAACCGAAAACAGGATATGTCTTTCGGTAGGACTGTTAACCTGCATCCCAAAATAACCTTCGCCAAAGCCATTGGCCATAAAATAAGAACCCAGAATATCTTCTCCTTTTGGCACGGTAACTTCGTTATAATACCATTCGGCATTTACATTTTCAGGTTGTAGATAGTTTAAATGAACAGATGGTCCGCGACGGCCCCAATGAAAGAAATTGCCTTCGTTATTTTTAACATAGGCTGTTTTGCCTTCAATAGCCGATCCGTTGATTACCAAATTTGCAATGGAAGGAAACTTGTTTCCGCTTTTACTTAAACCCTTAATGGTTAAGGCAACGTATCCGGTATCTTTAACCGTCCACTCGCCAATTTTGCCATCAAAAGCTTTACTTTCATCAAAATTTACTTTTTTAGGTTGATTATTGATTGAAAATTCAATAGTTGACTGACCATCAACAAGTGGCTTTTCATTAAGCGAAACAATCACCGTACCTGGCTTAGAAACCCTGAAATAAGCGGTGAAATACTCTTTTTGGTTTGACCAGTTTACTATTCCCCTGTTGGATAAGGTTCTCTCAGAATCCTCGTGAAGCGAACTGTATGCATTACCTGCTAATGGGAGCGTAATATTTGCTTGATTTTGGGCATAACCATCCAGCCCGATAGCGCCGAGTACGATCAGCGTTACTAGTTTTAAAGATTTCATTTAATGATTTTTAGATAACTCGTTGAAGTGCAATTCTAATTCAAATTATTGAAAAATCAGGCATTAAAACTAAAACGTTACTTACTAAATTTTTCGTTAAACATTTTCTCAAGCGCAAACATTTCATCACGCAACTTTGCAGCTTGTAAAAAGTCCATCTCTTTGGCAGCCTTCTGCATATCCTTACGGGTATTGTCAATTGCACGCTGCATTTCTCCCTTGCCCATATATTGAACAATTGGATCGGCAGCAATGCTGATTTCGGCATTTTCGATATAAGCCCTGGCTTTATTATCGCTTGCTTTTTGAGAGAAATCGAGGACAGAAGTCTGTTCTAAAATTGCTTCGCGCGATTTGCCTACCGTTTTAGGTGTAATACCATGCTCAAGGTTGTAAGCAATCTGTTTTTCCCGACGCCGGTTAGTTTCGTCGATGGTTTTCTCCATACTGTCTGTCATACCATCAGCATACATGATAACCCTTCCTTTATCGTTACGTGCAGCACGGCCAATGGTTTGAATTAACGATTTCTCTGAACGCAAAAAGCCTTCCTTATCGGCATCCAAAATGGCAACCAATGTTACTTCGGGTAAATCCAAACCTTCACGTAAAAGGTTAATACCAACCAACACATCAAACTCACCCAATCGCAGACCACGAAGAATCTCTACACGTTCCAGAGTCTTAATTTCAGAGTGGATATACCGTGTTTTTATATTCAAACGGTCCAGATATTTGGTTAACTCTTCGGCCATACGCTTGGTTAAAGTTGTTACCAAAATACGCCCGCCATCTTTAATAGTCAGGTCTATTTCATCCAGTAAATCATCAACCTGGTTAATGGCTGGTCTGATCTCGATAATTGGATCTAACAAGCCGGTTGGTCTGATTACCTGCTCTATTACTACACCTTCTGATTTTTCCAGTTCATACTCGGCTGGTGTTGCGCTTACGTAAATGGTTTGTGGGGCAAGTGCTTCAAATTCATTAAAATTTAACGGTCTGTTATCCAGCGCAGCCGGCAAACGGAAACCATATTCAACCAACGAAAGTTTACGTGACCTGTCTCCTCCGTACATGGCCCTGATTTGCGGCACCGTAACATGACTTTCATCAATCACCATTAAATAATCATCAGGAAAGTAGTCTAACAAACAAAATGGGCGCATACCCGGCTGCCTGCCGTCGAAAAAACGCGAGTAATTTTCAATACCTGAGCAATAGCCCAGTTCTTTCATCATTTCGATATCAAAATTAGTCCGCTCTTCTAAACGCTTGGCTTCGAGTAAATGCCTGTCGGCAATTAACTGGTTCTTTCTGATCTCCAGTTCTTCCTGAATACCCCAGATAGAAGAATTGAAGCGATCTTTAGGCGTAACGAAAAGATTGGCCGGATAAATGGCCATATCTTCTAATTTTTCTAAAGTTTTACCCGAAACCGGATCAATGGAGGACAGCTCTTCAATGTCATCTCCAAAAAATGAAATGCGGTAGGCATGATCGAGGTACGCAGGATAAATATCCACAGTATCGCCCTTAACCCTAAATGTTCCGCGTTTAAAATCAGTTGTGGTACGCGAATATAAAATCTCCACCAAACTGTGTAAAAAAGCATTTCTCGAAATTCTTAGTCCAACCCCAAAACGGAAAACCATTTTAGAAAAATCTTCGGGGTTACCCATACCGTAAATACAGGAAATAGAGGATACGACAATAATGTCGCGCCTGCCACTCATTAAAGATGATGTGGTGCGCAAGCGCAGCTTTTCTATCTCTTCGTTAATGCTCAGGTCTTTTTCGATGTAGGTATTACTTGAAGCAATAAACGCCTCTGGCTGATAATAATCGTAGTAAGAAACAAAGTAATTGACAGAATTTTCGGGGAAGAAATTCTTAAACTCGCCGTAAAGCTGGGCAGCCAGTGTTTTATTGTGGCTTAAAATTAATGTTGGCTTTTGGGTTTGTTCAATTACGTTAGCTACCGTAAAGGTTTTGCCTGATCCGGTTACACCAAGTAAAGTTTGATAATGTTCGTTAGCGTTTACACCATCAACCAGTTGTTTGATGGCATTGGGTTGATCTCCGGTAGGTTGGTATTCTGAGGTGATTTTAAATTTCATTGGTAACCAAATTTACTGAAATTTTATGATGCTAAACAATTTAGCATGCTTTATTCAACCATCGAAAAGTAATTTTGTGTGGGTGAATTGAAAAAATACTTAAACTGCTTACAAATAAAAAATCCCCGCTGAGGCTCAACGGGGATTTTCTTGTTATTTACTTGCAGCCTGCTGCATTGGGTTCTTCCCAACCGACTGGCCTCTAACGGCACCACCGGTTTTGGCTTTGTAAACTCTAAATTTACTTTCTTTTGCTTTACCACCCCAGCCATTGTTACTGGTATCGATATCAGCTGTTTCACGTAATGGATCTACTAAAATGGAAGCCACTTCCTTATCTTTTACGTAAAATTTAGAAGTTTTCAATTCATTGTGTCTCCAAATCTGCGCAGGGATACGATCAATTTCTTTGGTGCCATCTTTATAGGTAAACTCAACAATGATTGGCATAACCAAACCGCCTTTATTGCTAAAACTTAGCTCGTAAAGGAATTTGTTTTCATATTTATCCTGATCAGCAGATGCGACTACTTCAACAGGAACAGCTCCTTCCATTTTGGTTACCACAGTGGTATCGATGCTCACCATTCCTCTATCGTATTTATAATAGAAATCCTGAGCGGCAGTATTTTTATCTACATAGAAATTGATTTTCTTGTCTTCGCGGTTTCTGATTTTCGAAATATCTTCAAAGGCATTTACAGCAGGCTTATCAATCTTAACCATTCTAGATCTTGCTGCAGGCACTTCTTTCGGGAAATCGGCTTTTGCAAATTTCACACTGTCCAAAGCAATATCACATGGATCGGTTCCGTAAAACCAACCTCTCCAAAACCAATCTAAATCCTCACCACTGGCATCTTCCATGGTACGGAAAAGATCGGCAGGTTCTGGGTGTTTAAAAGCCCATCTTCTGGCATACTCTTTAAATGCGTAGTCAAATAGTTCTCTGCCCATAATCGTTTCGCGAAGAATATTTAAACCAGTTGCAGGTTTTGAATAGGCATTCGGGCCAAAACGAGCAATATTTTCTGAATTGGTCATAATTGGTTCCAACTCATCTTTTGGCAGTTTCATGTAATCTACAATGGTATAAGCCGGTCCTTTTTTACTTGGGAATTTATTGTCCCAAAGCTCTTCTGTTAAATACTCAACAAAGGAATTTAAACCTTCATCCATCCAAGTCCATTGACGCTCATCACTATTTACAATCATCGGGAAAAAGTTGTGTCCAACTTCATGAATAATTACACCCAGCATCCCATTTTTGGTGCTCTCACTGTAAGTCCCATCTGCATCTGTACGACCATAGTTGAAACAGATCATCGGATATTCCATTCCATTAGCTGCCTCAATACTTTGCGCAACCGGATATGGATAAGGGATCGTAAAATCAGAATAGGTTTTAATGGTATGGGCTACGGCACGGGTAGAAAATTTGCTATACAAATTGTAGGCTTCTTTTCCATAAAAGCTCATGCACATTACGGTATTGTTATTAGCCTGTATTTTTTGAGGCATGGCATCCCAGATAAACTTACGTGAAGAGGTCCAGGCGAAATCGCGCACATTGTTTGCGTTGAAAACCCAGGTCTTTTTAGCGGCCGATTTCTTAGCTTCGGCAGCTTTAGCCTCAGCTAAAGTCTGAATTTCAACTGGCGCTGCAGCAGTTTTGGCTGCATTATATCTGCTTAACTGAGTTGGGTTTAAAACCGCACTGTAGTTAATACATTCGCCGGTTGAGCCTACAAGGTGATCAGCCGGAACGGTCATTTGCACTTTAAAATCGCCAAAGGTTAAGGCAAATTCGCCTCTTCCTGTAAACTGATGGTTTTGCCATCCCTGAAAATCGCTGTATACACATAAACGTGGGTACCATTGAGTCATGGTAAACAAATAATTCCCGTCAGCCGGGAAAAACTCGTAACCTCCACGGCCGCCAACAGCCATACGGTCTGTAATTTTATAGTTCCAATCTATGTTGAAAATCAATTTCTGTCCGGTCCTTAACGCAACAGGTAAATCAACACGCATCATGGTTTTGTTAACGGTATATTTTAAATTTTTACCCGTAGCATCAGTTAATTTAGTAATATTTATACCGTTACCATTATTGCCTTTTGCACTTAACTGATCTAAACTTTGTGTGGTGCCAAAAGCAGGCATTTTAGTTGCATCCTGGTAATTGGCATTTTTATCGGTGCTGTGTTCGTTTTCATCGAGTTGCAGCCAAATGTAAGTTAACGGATCGGGCGAGTTGTTAGTGTAGGTTACCGTTTCTGACCCGGTGAGTAACAGGTTTTTCTCATCCAATTCACATTTGATGTTATAATCGGCACGTTGTTGCCAATATTTAACCCCTGGTGCGCCACTGGCAGTACGTTGTTCGTTTGGTGTAGGTAAAATGGTACCCAATTGTTCAAATTTATTCCCGTGGTTACTACCAGGATTATTCTGAGTATTTTGGGCAAAAGCTAAACTACCTGAAAAAAGTAGCAAGCCTGTTAAAGTAAACAGTTTATTCATTATGATGTTAGTTAAAATGGAATTCGTTCTAAAGCCATTTTTAAAGCCAGGCTAAATACGGCTGCCGATATAAATAAAACCCAGCTCAGGCGCTTGATCCGGGTATAATTAAAAATTAAAAAGGTAATGAACAATACAATCATTACTAGAAAAATCTGCCCTGCTTCCAGGCCAACATTAAAGCCAAAGAGCCCCCAACCTATATTTTGGTCTTTGGCCAGCATCATTCTGATGGAATTGGCAAAGCCCATTCCATGTATTAAACCAAAACCCAGGGCCAGGGAATAGTTAATTTTAACCGATTTCAATGAAAAGTTCTTTCTGAACATATTACTGATTGCGGTAATTACAATGGTACAGGGGATTAAAAACTCTACCCATTTACTATCGAACCTGATGTAATCTAAAACACTTAAAAGCAAAGTTAGCGAATGACCAATGGTAAAGGCGGTAACCAATATGAGTACTTGTTTCAGATTTTTGTAGCTGTAAATGGCAACAAGTGCCAAAACAAAAAGCTGATGATCCAAAGCATCAATACTGATAATGTGTTCCCAACCTAGTTTAAAATAAAAGACAAAATCTTGTAACGGCATGAATAGTAAGCGAACTATCTCGGTTAAAAATAGTTTATAAAGACTAAAATTATACTTTTAATTACAAAAACACCAAATATCCTTTACAGAAAACGATAAATCCCAAATTTGTTACTGTTTTTAAAACAGCTAGTTCTAAGAAACACCTGTATTTACAGTTGTAAACTAAATTGTTGTTTCATTATACAGGGCCAACAAGGTATATTGGTACGGGTAATTTATTTCATTTTATATGGTGTTATGCTAAGGCTTAAATATTATTTTCAAAAGCCCCAAAAGGGTTTTGATCCTGTTCCAAAAGCCTTTGCAGAAAAATATGCGGCCAACGAATACAGAAAGGTAGATGGTGCGGTTATAGATGCAATAAATACCCGTGTAACCGATTTCAGGGATAAAAGTATTTTGGACCTGGGAGCAGGCCCGGGCCAGTACAGTATTGAATTTGCCAAAAGGGGCGCGAAAGTTACCTGGCATGACATTAGCCGCAATTATTTGGAGATCGCTAAAAACAAAGCTGAAAGCGAAAGCATAGCGCTAAACTTTTCGCTGGGTTACCTGGAAGAGGCACGGGGTAAATACGACATGATTTTTAACCGGATATGCTGGTACTACTGCATTAACGATGATCAGTTTGCCACACGTATTTATAACCTGGTTAAAAAAAATGGCTTCGGTTTTATTGTTGTTAATAACGAAAAATTTCTTCAGGAAGAACTCACAAAAGAACGCGGATTAAAAAAAATAATTATCAGACTCAGTTACTGGATCAACGAAAATTTTAATATTAAACTTACACATGTACATCCCTCACACCAGAAACTGAGCAGAATATTTGCCCGTTTAGATTTTAAAAGCCTGCAGGTAGAACGCCTCGGACATAACACCTTGATTACATTTAACAAGTAGCCAATTTATCTGTTAACTTTGCGTTATAGTCCAAAATATACCTATGCGTAAATTAAAATTTGTTGTTCTGCTGTTGTGTTGTACATTTTTTGCTGTTGAGGCAGGCATTAAGCACCCTTTACATGTGAGTACTACAGAAGTAAATTTTAATGCAAAAGACAAAACGCTTGAAATTAGCTGCAAAATTTTTTCAGATGATTTTGAATCGATTCTAGCCAGATTATACAAACAAAAAACAGACTTAAGCAACCCCAACATGAAAAACGCGATGGATGAGCTGGTTAAAAAATACTTGTTATCGCATTTGCAGGTTAAGGCCAATGGAAAAGTAACAACCATGAATTATATTGGCTTTGAAATAGACCACGAAGCCACCAATATTTACATGGAAGTTGAAAAAATATCAGCTGTAAAATCGATTGAAATTAACAATACCATTCTCTACGACCTATTTGATGACCAGATGAGTATTGTACATATTGTGAAAGGTCCTGTCCGTAAAAGCAGCAAAATACTCTACCCTGAAAAGAAGTTTGTGGCAAACTTTTAATTGTATTTTTTGTATTAGATAATGGTTAGGCGTTAGATTACCATTAATTTTAGTAGCTATATTATTTAAGTTAGTATGAGCTGAGGAATATTTCTTGTTATCTTTTTTTAAATCCGTATTGTTAAAATAAGTTATGCACCTAATCATCTTCTCCAACATATTAACGCCTCGGATTAAATATATTTTCAGTTTTATTTTTAAGGATATACTGAAAACAGAAGTGGAATTTACAGGCAATAGTCAGTATTTTCTGCAAAGCGACTGTGTAAAAATCAACTATGGCGATGAAGCCCTGGGTGATGAACTTTTCTTTAAAAGTACACCGTTGCTCTTCTCCAAAAAACTCGAAGAAATCAAACTTAAAAGCATTTCGTTTGGCGATTACCAGGTTCCGTTTGCGGTAGAGGGCTCTGCATTGACTTTTGATGTTTTTGCAGCTTCATTTTTCATCATCAGCAGGTATGAAGAATATCTCCATCAAAAAACTTCTGCAACGGATTTTAACCCCGCTAAAAGCCGGCAACACAAATGGCGGGTTTTAAACCGGCCGGTTATCGATGAATGGGCATTGATCATCAAGAGCATGATCCTGAAAAAGCATCCGAATTTTAAATTCCATGAGAAAAAATTCTATCATCAACCCACCATCAATTTCAACATTACACCCAAAATGCCGAAAGGTGTTTTAAATAAGGCCAGATTTATTTTCAGTTCGGTTTTCAAAAAGGAAAACGGCTATTTCCGTTCAAAATTTGATCAGCTAACAGGTGTTAGTGTAAAAAGTGAAGAGGTACTGTATCAGGTAAACCAGCTATTCCTTACTAAAAAACACCAGCCTTTATACTTTGTAGATTTCCCATCAGTACCATTAGCTCACAGTAACATAAATGGGATCTCAAAAGCCCTTACCGCGAAAGCAGTTGGATTATTAAGGCCATGTGCAAGCGACAAACATAAAATAAACGAAATTAAAGATGGCCTGGCAAAGCTGAAGAAAATTCGTCCGAATATAGTTCCTTTAAGCAGCCAACAATTGGAAATTTTAAAATTTCCGGTCTGTTATTTGAACATCCTCAATTCTGGCATCACTACCGATTATTCTATGGGTTACAGCACAGTACCCGGTTTCAGGGCAGGAACCTGCACACCTTTTAACTGGTACGATTTACAACTCGAAAAGGTTACGCCTTTAACTGTAAACCCTTACTGCCTAACCGACCACATGCTTCAGCATTTAACTACCGACGACGCTATAAAAACGGTGAACCAATATGTAGATGCGGTAAAAGTGGTAAACGGCACTTTTTACAGCAGCTGGCAGCTAAAAAGTTTATCTGAGAACCCTAAGTATAAAAAACTAAAAAGAGTGTTTAATGAGATGCTTAATTACGCCGGCAATTGATTTTAATTTAAATTCTTAAGCTTAAAATTGCTAAATTTAGGGCAGAAAACCTGTTATCGTCTATCTTTAAACAGGCACAGCAAAACCAATATTATGATTTTCGATCTAAGCAAAACCCAGTCTATCGCCAATACCTTTATTGCCGAACTTCGGGATGAAAATATCCAGAAAGACTCGATGCGTTTTCGAAAAAATATGGAAAGGGTTGGAGAATTTTTTGCTTACGAGATCAGTAAATCACTTAAATATACATCCGCAGAAATCACTACCCCACTTGGATTGTCAACATGCGAAGTATTAACCGAACAACCTGTGCTGGCTACCATACTCCGTGCAGGTTTGCCATTACAGCAGGGTTTACTTAACATTTTCGATAAAGCAGCGTGCTGTTTCATTTCGGCCTACCGGAAAGTTAAAAAGAGTGGCGATTTTATTATCCAGATGGATTATGTTTCTACGCCCGATCTGGAAGGCAGGGTTTTGATTATGGCCGACCCGATGCTAGCCACGGGCCAAAGTATGGTGATGTGTTGTAAAGAGTTGATTAACCGCTATAAAATTGCCGAACTTCATATTGTTGCCGCCATAGCCAGTACTGAAGGCGTTACCCATGTTAGGGCCAATTTGCCTAAAGCAAAACTTTGGCTTGGGGCCATTGATGAAGAAATGACCAGCAAATCGTACATTGTTCCAGGTTTAGGCGATGCCGGCGACCTGGCTTACGGAGAAAAGGTTTAATTAGCAGCCTTCTTAAAATCCATAACCTGTGAATATTCTATTTGTATGCAGTAGAAATAAATGGCGCAGTGCCACTGCTGAAACACTATATAAAAACCATCCCGATCATGATGTGCGGTCGGCTGGCACCGCATCATCTGCCAGGATCAAAATCAACGCAAAACTCATTTTGTGGGCCGATGTAATTTTTGTAATGGAGAAAAAGCATAAACAAATCCTTACCGAACGTTTCGAAGACGAAACGTTGGAGAAAGAAATCATCATCCTGAACATCCCAGATGATTATGAGTATATGGACGAAGAACTCGTGGAAGATATTCAATCAAAAATGACAGCTTATTTATAATTCCAGCCGCAATAGCACCTACCTTTGCAAAAACTACAATTACATTAATGAAAAAACATATCTTCTTCGACCTCGATCACACCATTTGGGATTTTGATCGCAATGCCGAAGAAACACTGAAAGAGCTTTACCAGACCTATAAATTAGATACACTGGGTATTACATCCTGTAGCGATTTTATTAGCATTTACACCGAAAACAATCATTTGCTATGGGCCGATTATCATTTGGGAAAAATTACCAAAGATTTTTTAAGGGCAGAGCGATTCAGTAAAACCTTCATTCAATTGGGTATCCATCCAGATGCTGTACCACACCAGTTTGAAGCTGATTACGTAAACATTTCACCAACAAAAACCAATTTGTTTGCAGGTGCCGAGCAGGTATTGACCTATCTACAACAAAAATATACCCTGCATATTATTTCGAATGGATTTAAGGAAACAACCTTAACCAAAATGAATTTATCGAAGCTAAATCCTTATTTCGAAAATGTAATTATATCGGAAGATGTTGGCGTTAACAAACCCAACCCTATTATTTTCGAATATGCACTCGATAAAGCAAAAGCACTAAAAGCTGAAAGCATTATGATTGGCGACAGTCTTGAAGCAGATATTTATGGCGCATTAAACTTTGGCATGGAAGCCATCTTTTTCAACCCTATGGAAAAAGAAAAACCTGAAGATGTGACGCATCAAATTGTTCACCTTGAAGAGTTGTTGAAACTTTTTTAAGTTTACTCCTCTTTTGTTTGGTTTTGGCATTGCTTTGGCAAAGGTTTCAATACACACACAAATGAAACCTTAATTAACATGAAAAAAACCATCTTATTAGGCCTGGCAATGCTCTTTGCTACCCTAAGTTTTGCTCAAAACAACCGCAGTGCAGCTGAAGTATTCCTGCAAATTACCAAACCCGGCAAGTATATGGTATACTTAGACGATGAACTTGTGGGATCGGCTACGGGCAGATTCCGTTTTTACGATGTATACAATTCTAAACCCGAGCTGTCTATAATGCAGGGCGATAGATTAATCTTAAAAGAGCCGATTAACGTAAATGCACAGGAGCGTCTCGTTTTAGGCTTCGATAACGGCAAGCTAAATGTAATTAAACAGCTTAGCCTGTTCCGCAACAATCAATACGCTTTAGATGATTTTTATGGCTATAGCGGAGACCCCAAAGGTGATATTTCTCTAAGACCAGACAGAGGACAAGTGAGGAATTACAATTTAATGTCTCCTGAAGCCTTTCAGCAGTACTTTAGTTTGTACAAAAAAGAAAGATTCGATGACGGCAGATCGAGGTTAATCAAAGCAACAAGTAAAAATGCTACTTTTATCACTGAGCAAGTAAAATACCTGCTCAAAGAATTTTCTTTCGACGATCAGCGTTTAGAGACTGCCAAACATCTGTATTCAAAAACTTTAGATAAACAAAACTATACCTTATTGGCCGAGACATTCAGGTTCTCATCCAGTAAAGATGATTTTTTGAATTTCATTGCTAAAGAATAATTCGCTTATCTTTATTATATGAGGGCTGCAAAAATAAAGGCATCGATACATAAAACGGTCGATGCTTATAAATCAAAACTATCTGCTTATGCTGACGATATTTTTCAGCAGCAACCACCTATAGCTGGCTGGAGTTACAGCGAAGTATATTCGCATATTTTCGATTCAAGCCTGCTATCGTTAATGGCTTTAGAACATGCAGCAAAAGGCAAAGGCGAAAATAAACCTACTCATTTTGCTGTTAAACTCATTTTGCTTTTAGGTGCGCTCCCTCCGGCGCAGCAATATAAAGTACCTCAAAGGCTGGCCGACAGGGTAAAAAAAATCAGCAAAACAGAAGCACTCGATTTTATTTTAGAGTTTGAAGAGGCTTTAGCTGACAACTATCCTTTGGTTGGCTTAGCTACCGCCACCTGCAAAACCAAGCATCCACGACTAGGTTATTTAAATGCCAAACAATGGCTAAGGTTTATCGAAATTCATTTAAAACATCACCTCAGGCAGTTAGAAAGAATAGAAAAGAGTTTTCAGGCGTAAATTAATTTCACCATATTTGAGTAATCCTTAACACTCAACCTCATGAAGAACGCTTTTTATCTGTTAGCCCTTGTTTTTTGTTGCGCCTGTAAAAGCGAAAAAAAAGAAACCGCACAGGCCATGATTCCCACACCTGCGGGGATACAGGGACTGCAGAAAGGCAATACAACAGCAGCTCCATCAGTCAGCACAAAAAGTAATCTTATTTTTAATCCACCACATGGAGAGGCCGGCCATACCTGTGCATTGGCAGTTGGAGCGCCGTTAAATAGAACCGCTGCCGTTCAACCCAAACAAGCAGTTGTAACCCAACCTGCTCCGGCACCCGCAGTGCCTGTAGCCAATACCGCAGGTAAAAAATTAAATCCCAAACATGGCGAAGCTGGTCATCGGTGCGATATTGCAGTGGGTGCTCCCTTAGATTCGAAACCTTTAGCTGTAGCAAAAACAACTACGGTTCAGCCAACAGTTACACAAGTTTCGAACATTAAAGTGGGCAAGGGCTTAAACCCACCTCATGGACAACCCAACCACCGTTGCGACATTGCCGTTGGTGCTCCATTAAACAGCAAACCTGGCCCAATCGTAGTTCCCCTCCGGCTGTCGAAACCAAAACACCGGAAACCAAAACCATAGAAACGAAAAGTGAAGGAAAATAGTCATTGCATAATTTGAATTTTCAACATCGCGCTTAACGCACATTTTTTTCACATCTTTGCGTTGATGAAATTACCCGCCATAAAAGGTTTTGACGAAGAAGCATTTAACAAGTATTTTAAAAATACGGGTTGGTTAATGTTAGCCAGAGTTGGAAGTTTAGTAATCAAGATTTTAGCAGGATTTGCGATTACCAACTACTTAGGTAAGAATCAAAATGGTATTTTAAATTATCCGACAGCCTTTACAACATTCTTTGTCGCAGCTGCAGCTCTTGGCTTAGATGGATTTACAACCCGAGAACTGCTTCGTACACCAGAAAACAGAGATCGTTTATTAGGAACGGCCTTTTGGCTTAAGCTTTTAGGGGGAATTGCTATCGTTCCGCTAATATATTTTGCTTATACTTTTTGGAATGCAAACAGACCCATAGAAACGCCCTTGGTTTACGTACTCATTGTAGGACTTACGGGAATAACCCAAGCTTTTTACATAACCGACAGCTACTTTCAGTCTAAAGTTCAAGCCAAATATGTAATGCGCGTTCAGGTATTTGGAAATATTATCTCTGCAATAATAAAATTGATCTTTATATTCTTGAAATTAAGTGTTGGATGGTTTGTTTTTGCTCTATTACTTGATACCATAATTCTGGCCACTGGATATATCTATTTTTATCGTATAAAAGTTGGAAGCATTTTCAAATGGGTATTTGATTCTACACTCGCAAAATATCTTATCAAACACTCTTGGCCACTTGCACTGTCTGCGGTTCTCGTTTCAATATACATGAAAATAGATCAACTCATGGTAGAAAATTATCTGGGAACGGGTGCTTTAGGAATTTATTCAACTGTTGTACAGCTAAGTGAAAGCTGGTATTTCATCCCTGTTGCCATTGTAACTTCAGTATTTCCGGCAATAATGAATGCAAAGAGGGATAATCCAGAAAGATATATTAAGCGTTTGCAAAATATGTATGATCTAATGGTTTGGATAAGTTTGAGTGTAGCTATTTTCATGACTTTTGCTTCACCAATCATATACAGAATTGTTTACACGCCTGAATTTTGGGATGGTGCTCACGTATTAACGGTTCATGTCTGGGCGGGAATATTTGTTTTCTTAGGTAGTGCCAGCGGCCAATATCTGATTGCCGAAGGCTATACCAAATTATCTATGTTGCGCACTGGGATGGGGGCTTTAGCAAACATTATCTTAAACATCCTATGGATACCTAAATATGGCATAATGGGGGCTGCCCTGGCGACGCTGATTGCTTATTTTATAGCAACTTTTTTTATTTTATTAATCCCTAAAACCCGCCAACAGGGTATAATGATGTTAAAATCATTACTTTTGGTTACAGCATTTCAAAAAATATTTAAACGTTGAGTACTCTTAAAGCATTAACAACACTAATTGCCAAGCCAAACAGGCTTAAGGCATTATTATCATACGGACATAAAGGATACTTGAACAGCATTGGCTGGTTTATGGCCTTTGATAAAAAACAGGCCGTAGATGGAAACGGGAAGGCATTACCCTGGGTAACCTATTCTTTTATCGATTTCATTAAAGAAAGAATCAACAAAACGCAGCATATTTTCGAATATGGATCGGGCAGCTCTACGCTATTTTATGCAGAGCGCGCAGGTTCGGTTACATCGGTAGAGCACGATAAGGGTTGGTACGATAATGTAAAAAATACAAGCCCTGCCAATGCCGAAATGATATTCTGCCAGTTAGAAAAAGATGGCGAATACGCTAAAAAAGCAACCCTGCTTAACCGCAAATTCGATATCATTATTGTAGATGGCCGCGACCGCGTAAATTGCTGTAAATACAGTGTGGACGCTTTATCAGCAAACGGTGTTCTGGTTTTAGATGATAGCGAGCGTGAAGTTTACCAGCAAGCACGCGTACTTTTAAAAGCACAAGGTTTTAAAGAAATCAGTTTCAGCGGAATTTCGCCCGGCTTATTTTACGAAAAGGCTACTTCTGTTTTTTACAAGGAAAACAACTGTTTAGGTATTTAATCCTACTATGTTATGCTAAGCGAAGAAGTAAAAACGGCCTACGATAATTTTTATACCAATAGTGATGTAGCCTGGCGTATGCTCGGCGCCAAATATAAAGCGCAAAACATTGTTGAAGTTTGCAAAGGCATTAAACCTCAAAAAGTTTTAGAAGTTGGTGCTGGCGATGGCAGTATCTTACACTTTTTAAACGAATGGAGCTTCGCACCCGAGCTTTATGCTTTGGAAATTGCACAAAGTGGTGTCGATATCATTAAAGAACGCAACCTATCTAAACTGAAAGAAGTGCAAACCTTTGATGGCTATAAAATCCCTTATGAGGACGATGCTTTCGACCTAGTGATTTTGGCGCATGTTTTGGAACACGTAGAGCACGAACGCATCCTTATCCGCGAATTAAAACGGGTAGCGAAATATATCGTAGTAGAAGTACCCAAAGATTACCGGTTTGGCGTAGATCAACGCATGAAACACTTTTTGGATTATGGCCACATTAACATGTACACACCAACTTCGTTAAGATTTTTACTGCAAAGTGAAGGCCTGGAAATTTTAGCCGATAAAGTTTCTATGACGGCAACCGAAACTGTAAAATTTAATGAATTTATTAACCGCAAAGCCCCGAAAACCTTTACTAAAAACTTAAAAATAGAACTGGAATACCGCATTAAAAAAGCTTTAGGCAATTTACTGGGAAGAAAAAACAAGAACAGTTTGCCAATGCGTACACCGTACTCACTCAAAAATCAGATTCTAACCTTCATATATTTTAGACAGTATTGCACGATAGCGAAATCGTCATTTCGAGCGTAGTAAAACGAATCCGAGAAATCTGTCTCGAGGTAGATCTCTCACAGCTCGAAGCAGGCGGGCGATTCACTGCGTTCCGGTCGAGATGACAAGGCGCAAAACGATTGTCCAATTTATTGATAGGTAATTGAAATAAAACAAACATGCAAAAACTTGCCCCCATAGCCCTTTTCGTTTATAACCGCCCGCAGCATACCGAGCGCACACTAAACTTTTTGCAACAGAATGAACTGGCAGCCGAAAGTCAGTTATTTATTTTTTCGGATGGGGCAAAAACTCCACAGGATGACGAAAAAGTTAAAGAGGTAAGGGCCATCATCAATAAAACCAAAGGTTTCAAATCCGTTAAAGTGATTGCGCGACAGGAAAATGCCGGTTTAGCCAATTCTGTAATTGCTGGTGTAAGTCAATTGGTTGACGAATATGATCAGGTAATTGTTCTTGAAGACGATCTGGTTACTTCGCCGCATATGTTAAGCTATTTTAACGATGCTTTAAACCGTTACCGCGACGAGGAAAAAGTAATGCATATCGGTGCATACATGTATCCCCTGGCAGCTGAAAAGCTCCCCCAATCGTTTTTTTATCGTGCTGCCACCAGCTGGGGATGGGCTACCTGGGGAAGGGCCTGGAAAAACTTCGAACCCGATATCAACCTTTTAATAAAACAGTTCGATAAGAAAAAGAGAAAAGCCTTTTCTATCGATCATACCATGAATTTCTGGAAACAAATGTTGGAATTTAAAAAAGGAAAAAACAATAGCTGGGCCATCAGGTGGTATGCTTCTATTTTTTTAAAAGGCGGCTTAACACTTAACCCTTCGCAATCCTTAGTCAACAATATCGGGCACGATGGAACCGGGGTACACTCGGGCATAAACGATATTTATAACGTAATTATCAACCCTAAACCCATAACAGAGTTTCCAACCTTAATTGCTGAAGACGCTAACGCATACAAATCAATAAAAGGATTTTTGGCCAAAAGGAAAGGAAATATGGTAACCCGCATCAGGCGTTTTGTTAAAGAAAAACTGACGCAGTACTTTTCTAAAAAATAGCTTTCTGTTACAAACATTGCCAAGCGTATAGCCTCTTGTTGTAAGCTATTTAAAAAATGACAAACCTTTTTTTAAACGGTCATGTTCTTTTTATACATCGAAACTATAAAAAATAAAAACATGAAAACAACAACAGCAACCGCAGAAGTATTAAACGATCTTGTCCAAATTAACAACGACCGCATTGAAGGTTACGAAAAAGGCCGCCAGGAGTTAAAAGATGGTGATGCCGATCTAAAATCACTTTTTCTCAATATGATTGGCGAAAGCCAGAAATATAAAATGGCTTTGGCAACTGAAGTATCGGCCTTAGGCGAAGACATTGAAACTGGAACGACCAATTCAGGCAAAATTTACCGGGTTTGGATGGATGTTAAAGCCATGTTTACCGGAAATGACCGCCAAACGGTTTTAAACAATTGCGAATTTGGCGAAGATGCTGCACAAAATGCTTATAAAATGGCTTTAGAGAGCGAAGATCTCCCTGCTAACATCAGAGAGCTGATTTCCGATCAAAAAGCATCGTTAAGAACCTCGCACGACGAAATTAAAAGACTGCGCGACGCACATGCCTAATTGAGTACTTATATAAAAACGAAAAACTCCCCTGGTTTATAACTGGGGGAGTTTTTTCTGCATATTGCTAGAGAAGAGATTTCTCGACTCCGTTGCACTTCGCTCGAAATGACGATATTCGATGCGAAAAACTAAGCTTCCAATTCTTTATCCAAATGTTCGGTAACCCGCTGAATGGTATTATCGATCGTGTTGCTTAAAATGGTTAGATAAGAACCTTTTTTAGCGGTCTCAATTGCTATTTGCAAACACTCAGTACTTTTGTTATTGATAATAATTTCCTTGTTCGGATCAACTTCCTTAATCCCTTTCACCAGTAAATCTACCAATTCGTGCTGTGCACGTCCCCGAAGGTATTTCTCCTGACATACGTAAATTTTATCAAACATCTGAGCCGAAATGCGGGCTGTTTCTATAATATCAGCATCTCTTCTATCGCCGGTTGCCGAAATAATACCCACATGCTCGGTTGCTTCTACGCCTTGCAGGAAACCTTTAACGCCGTTAAAGCCATCAGGGTTATGTGCAAAATCTACCAGTACTTTAAAATCTTTGAATCTGAAAACGTTCATCCTTCCCGGCGTGTGTGCAGCAGAAGGAATAAAAGTCTCTAATGCCAGGCGGATATCTTCAGGTTTGTAGCCCCACAAATAAGTTGCCAATGTTGCAGCAAGCACATTCTGGATCATAAAATTTACCGAACCGCCAAAAGTTAGCGGAATATGGGTGGCTTTATCTACCCTTAATTTCCAGTCGCCGGTTTTTATGGTAATGTAACCATTCTCGTAAATAGCGGCAATGCCACCCTTTTTACAATGCTCTTTAACTACCGGATTATTTTCATCCATGCTAAAATAAGCCACATTACAGCGGGCATCTTTCGCTATGCGTACGCAATAACCGTTATCAGCATTTAGCACGGCCCAGCCCTTACGTCTAACCGCCCCGATAACAACTGCTTTTACGCGGGTTAAATCGTCGAGGTTATGGATATCAGAAATCCCCAGGTGGTCTTCCTGAATATTGGTTACCACGCCGATATCGCAGGCATTAAAACCTAATCCGGCTCTTAAAATTCCTCCACGGGCTGTTTCTAGTACTGCAAATTCTACCGTCGGGTCCTTTAAAATAAATTCAGCACTCACCGGCCCAGTGGTATCGCCTTTCATTAACATGGTATTGTGTACGTACACCCCATCACTGGTGGTAAAACCTACACGTTTACCATTACTGCGGATAATATGTGCAATTAAACGCGTAGTAGTGGTTTTTCCGTTTGTTCCGGTTACAGCGATAATTGGAATCTGTGATAGCTTTCCTTGCGGGTAAAGCATATCTATAACCGATGCAGCCACGTTTCGGGGTAAACCTTCGCTAGGCGCCAGGTGCATCCTGAATCCAGGTGCAGCATTTACTTCCAAAACAACACCTCCGTTTTCGGTTAATGGCTGGGTGAGGTTTTGCGCCATAATGTCTATCCCGCAAATATCAAGTCCAATTACCCTCGAAATCCTTTCGCAGATAAAAATATTTTGTGGATGTACAATGTCGGTTACATCGATAGATGTTCCCCCGGTACTCAAATTCGCTGTAGATTTTAAGTAAACAATCTCTCCTTTTTCAGGGATGGTTGCTAAAGTATATTCTTTCTTGGCCAATAAATCCAGTGTGTCACGATCAACCGCAATTTCGGTTAGCACATTCTCATGCCCGTAACCGCGGCGTGGATCTTCATTCTCCTTATCAATCAGTTCCTGAATAGTATGAATTCCGTTCCCCCTCACATGTGCCGGATCGCGTTGCGCAGCGGCGATTACTTTATGGTCGATTACCAATACACGAAAATCGTATCCGGTAACGAATTTTTCAATAATTACCCTTCTGGAATAAGTTTTGGCATATTCGAAAGCTGCTATCGCGGCTTCCATGGTTTTCACATTAATAGTTGCTCCCTTACCATGGTTACCATCCAAAGGTTTAAATACCAGTGGGAAACCCACTTTCTTAACCGAAGCTTCTAAATCATCGATATTTGAGATGGTTACCCCAGCTGCTACTGGAATGGCGGCTTCGGTAAGCAAGCGCTTGGTTTCCTCCTTGTTACTGGCAATATCTACGGCTATACTGCTGGTTTTTTCAGTCATGGTTGCCCTGAAACGTACCTGGTTTTTACCATAACCCAATTGCACCAACGAACTTTTATTCAGCCTAATCCACGGAATGCTTCTACTCACGGCCTCTTCTACAATAGAAGCGGTACTTGGACCCAGCGCCTCAAGCTCCCTGATCTCTTTCATCCGGCGGATATCATGCTCCAAATCGTACTCTTTGTTGTCGATAAGTGCTTCAGCAATCCGTACTGCTGCTTCAGCAGCATACACGCCCACTTTTTCTTCCAAATAGCTGAACACCACATTGTAAATTCCTTCGGTTTTGGTCATACGAGTTCTGCCAAAGCCAGTATCCATCCCCGCAAGGGTTTGAATTTCCAAAGCAATATGTTCAATTACGTGTCCCATCCAGGTGCCCTCTTTCACACGGGTAAAAAAGCCTCCCTCTACACCTTTAGAACAACGGTGGGTAAACATGCTGGGTAGCAATTTCTCAATCCTTTCGCTAAATCCTTCGATCACATTGGTTGGCTTCTGCTCCATATCCTCCAAATCCAAACGCATCTGAATTAGCTTTTTCCGGTTAATCGACCAAATGTTTGGCCCTCTTAATACTTGTATGTTTGATATCTTCATGTAATATTTTGCTCGCTTTTAATGTTAAACCAGGCTTTGGGGTGGCCAAATTTCTTCTCAATTTACAACATAAAATGCTGACTGTAAATTATGCATTTATTCTCAGAATAGCGCCTGCCTTTGGTTAAATCAATTTTAAAGGGTATTTGTTTTATTTTTAGGTACATGACTGTTAATTTTATGTTATATTATTTCAACCATTGTTAATAACTTAAATAATATTGACAAAAAAAGTCGCGTTTTTTATCATAAGCCTATATATTTGGATTTTTTGATATCAAATACACAAAAAATGGTTCCGGAAGGTAAACTCATCATTATTGGCGGTGCAATAAACACAGGCAGCTTTGCCGAAACTCAATTCGGATTGCCCGATAACATGAACTTTTTTGAGCGTGGAATTTTAAAGCGGATTACAACCGAATCTGCAAGAGATACCGAATCACGTTTCGAAATTATCACAACGGCATCATTAATGCCCGAAAAAGTAGGCGAAGAATACATAAAAGCTTACGCACAATTAGATGTACACAATGTTGGGGTATTAAATATCACCAACCGTGAAGAAGCCAACGCCGACGAAAACTACGAACGTATTAAAGCGGCAGAGGTAATTATTTTTACCGGCGGCGATCAGCTTCGCCTTTCATCTATTTTTGGTGGCACTAAAATTCATCAGCTCCTGCTCGAAAAATACAGAACCGAGCCAGTAGTTATTGCAGGTACATCGGCCGGAGCAGCAGCCAGTTCAAAAAACATGATTTACCAGGGCAGCAGTAAAGATGCCTTATTAAAAGGTGAGGTTAAAATTACCGGCGGACTTGGCTTTATTGATGATGTAATTGTAGACACACACTTTGTACAACGGGGCAGAATTGGCCGTTTATTATATGCAGCAGCTAGTAATCCGGGTATTTTAGGCATTGGCCTTGGCGAAGACACCGGTCTTTTCATTTCGGATGGCCACGTGATGGAAGCCATAGGCTCTGGTATGGTAATTTTAGTAGATGGCCGTACCATGGCCGACACCAATTTAACAGATGTTGAAATGGGACAACCGGTATCAATCAAGAACATGGTGGTGCATGTAATGTGCGATGGCGACGTTTACGACCTGAACGATCATAGTTTGGTTATCCAGCATCCAAAAGTAGCCCCGATAGCATAATTCAGTTGGCAATAATTGTTAACTTGATACAAAATCGTACTACTTGATCCTAACAAAATGA
This sequence comes from Pedobacter sp. HDW13, assembly GCF_011303555.1. Classification (NCBI taxonomy): domain Bacteria; kingdom Pseudomonadati; phylum Bacteroidota; class Sphingobacteriia; order Sphingobacteriales; family Sphingobacteriaceae; genus Pedobacter; species Pedobacter sp. HDW13. The sequence continues at coordinate 1,963,992 of NZ_CP049868.1, forward strand.
AACTAATTATACACGGAGGCTTTTTTAGCGAATCATCCACCAACCAGGAAACCAAAAAAGCGAAGCAAGATGCCCTCGCAGAAATTGTAAGCCTTGGCCATGCTTATTTGCAGCACCATACTGCTTTAGAAACCGTAGTTTACACCGTTGCCTTACTCGAAGATAACGAGCTTTTTAACGCGGGAATCGGTTCGCAAATTCAAAGCGATGGAAAGGTACGGTTAAGTTCGGCCTTAATGGATGGTAAAACTGAAAAATTTAGCGGTGTAATTAATGTTGAAGATATTAAAAATCCGATCAAAATTGCGCAAAACCTACTGACATATGATGACCGTGTTTTAAGCGGACAGGGTGCACAGGATTTTGCACGCAAAAACGGATTCGAATACTTTGATCCTATTACGGCTCAGCGCCAGGCAGAATACGAAGCCAAATTAAACCAAAAAAAAAACAAAGGTACCGTTGGCTGCGTAGCCCTCGATGCAGATGGAAATATAGCCGCAGGTACTTCTACAGGAGGCAAAGGCTTCGAAATTCCCTGCCGTGTAAGCGATTCGGCTACAGTGGCGGGCAATTTTGCCAATGCCCATGCAGGTATTTCATGTACCGGTGTAGGCGAGGATATTGTAAGTGGCGCACTGGCCGCCAAAATTGTAACACGGGTTACTGATGGCTTTTCTTTAAAAAATGCTGCCGATAAATCTTTCGCCGAACTTAAAGCTTTTGATGGCTTTGCAGGCATTGTAGGCATATCTGCAGCCGGAGAAGTGTACCACTGCGATTCTCATCCATACATGGTTTGGGCATCTTTCGATGTTAATTTACAGGTATTTAGCTGAAATTAAATTTAAAGTATTATTTTTGTTGCATGACCAGGATTGTATTGGCTTTAATTGGCCTTTTTGCATCAGTACAACTACGAGCTCAAAATATCGACAAACCGGAAATTCAGGAACCAAACGGAGGTAACGCAATCAATATTGCCGTATCTAAATTTGAACTGGAAGATGGCAACTCTTTTTTTGAGGAAGCAGAAGATTTAGAGCGAAAAGGCGACTACAATGAAGCGCTAACCTTATTTGGCAAAGCAGCCTTCGAATACAATGCGGTAAAAAATTTTAACCGTTATGGCCAGGCTGTGATCAAAATGAGCACCATGCACTACCAGCTGGGCCGCTTTTCTGATGCCGAGCAAATCCTGCTAAATGTTGCCTTAAAGAATTACTCTAAAACCGGCAATAGGGCGGGAGTAATGAATACCTACAGCCTATTGGGCAAAGTTTATCTCGCCAATACCAAATACACCCAATCCATGTGGTTCTATACCCAACAGGGCATATTGGCTAAACAATTAAAAAGCAACAACTCCTACATCGAATCGATGCTGGGTATTGTGCAGGTTAAAATTAAAAAGAAAGATTTTAGCCTGGCCCTCCGCGACTTAAAATCGGCAGAGTGGTTTGCCAACTCTGTTAAAACAACCCAATATAAAGGCCAGATTAAAGACGCCAGGGATGTTATTGCCAGTAAAACTGCTGGAAAAAAAGGTTAACCACAGTTCCCTCAATTCTGATTATTTTAATCATCACAATCAACTTAGCCACTCCATTTTCGGCAAAACCGCCCGGAAACAGGCTAAAAAACGTGCTTCAAAAATAGAATTCGCGTCTAAACTGACCATTTATCGTCTGCAAATGGTCAAATTTCAATACTCAAATAAAACAAAAAATAAGCGTTAACGTTCTCCTATAGTTATTGTTAAATAAAAAGCTTTTAGCTAGATTTGATTAAGTTTTAACAAGAGACGGTAATAATGCTGTCTCTTTTTTGTTTTTTTGCTAAAATGGTATCATATTGGCTATATAGAATTGGAAATGGATTTTAAATCATTTAAAGAGATGTTAAGAAGAATATTTTTTGTAATTTTTACTGCAGCAGTACTTGCTTGTCATGCTGCACCTAAAACTCAGCCAATGGTTGAGGGTGTTACGAATGTGAAACCAGATGAGCAACAACAACTCGTTATTAAAGAAGTTGTTAATTTAATTGAGAGCTACAATTACAAAAAAATTCAGGTCAACGATTCTATATCTTCGCTTATTTTAGATAAGTATATCAAATCTTTAGACCCGGGAAGAAACTATTTCCTGGCTACCGATATCAAAGAATTTGAAAAATACAGATATACGCTTGATGATGACTTTAAAAACGGTGATTTAAGCGGTCCGTTTTACATCTATAACGTTTACGCAAAAAGATTAAATGAATACTTTACTTATTCTTTGGCGCAGATTAAAACCAAATTCGATTTTAACCAAACCGATAGCTACGTTTATGATCGCGAGAAAATGCCTTGGGCTACTACCTCAGCTGCTTTAAACGATACCTGGAAAAAACGTGTTAAATACGAACTGGTTAACTTAAACCTGGCCGGCACAACAGATACTAAAAACGTAGAAACTTTAACCAAACGTTACCAGAATTTACAATCGCAAACCTCGAAAACCAATAATCAGGATGTTTTCCAGATCCTGATGGATGCTTTTACCGAGTCTATAGATCCACATACTAATTATTTTGTGCCGGCAAGGGCTACAGAATTTAATGAGGAAATGTCGCGCTCGTTCGAAGGTATTGGTGCCCGTTTACAATTGGAAAACGAGGTAGTTAAAATTTCAGAAATTATTCCTGGTGGACCAGCCTTTAAAGGCAAACAATTAAGCGCTGGCGACAGGATTATTGCTGTAGCACAAGGCGATGGCGAGTTTGTTGATGTCATTGGCTGGAGACTTGACGTAACTGTAACCAAAATTAAAGGCCCTAAAGGAACCAAAGTACGTTTGAAAGTAATTCCTGTAGGAAAAGAAATGTCGTCTAAGCCAGTAATTATTGAGCTTGTAAGAGAGAAAATAATTCTTGAAGACCAATCGGCTAAGAAAAAAGTTAAAACCATTAACTCAAACGGTAAAGATTATAAAATTGGTATCATCTCATTGCCTGCATTCTATGCAGATTTTAAAGCCGCAAATGCAGGTGATAAAAACTACAAAAGCACCACCCGTGATGTAAGAAAATTGGTTGATTCTTTAAAAAACATCGATAAAGTGAATGCTATTGTATTGGATTTACGTGGAAACGGTGGTGGTTCTTTGGTTGAAGCCATTTCGTTAACCGGTTTATTTATCGATAAAGGCCCTGTTGTTCAGGTGAAAGATTTACGTGGTAAAATAGAAGTAGATGAGGATGAGAATAGCGGTGTAGCCTGGAATGGTCCATTTGGCGTAATGGTAGATCGTTTAAGCGCCTCTGCATCTGAAATTTTTGCCGGAGCGATTCAGGATTATGGTCGCGGTATTGTAATGGGCAGCCAAACCTATGGTAAAGGTACTGTTCAATCATCAATCGACTTAAACAAATTGGTAAACCCAAGCATGTTGCAAAGGGTAGCCGGATTAATAGCTAAAGATAAAACTGTTGGTACTTCTCCAAGTTCAGCCAACCCTGCCGATATTAACTTAGGCCAGATTAATTTAACCATGGCTAAGTTTTACCGAGTTGCGGGCAGCAGTACACAGCATAAAGGAGTAACACCTGATGTGGTTTTCCCTTCTGTGTACCCAATGGATAAAATTGGAGAAGATACTGAGCCATCTGCCCTGCCATGGGATGTGATTGCAAGCTCTAACTTTAAACCAGTAGCCAATTTAGCTGCTGTTAAGGCGCAACTGATTAAAAACAGTGAGCAACGCATTGCCAGTTCGTTAGATTTTAAATACCTGAAACAAGATATTGCCGAGCTGAAAAAACGTGATGCTGAAACTTCAGTAACCTTGAACGAAGCTAAGCTTAAAGCAGAGCGCGATGCACAGGAAGCTAAATCGCTTGCCAGACAAAACGAATTAAGAGCATTGAGAGGCTTGCCAGCAATTAAAAAAGGGGATAAAATTACGAAACAAGATGCTTTCGATTTTATTGAAGATGAATCATTAAAAGTAATGGGCGATTTTATGCAACAATCGGGTAATTATGTAATGAACCTAGGTATCCCTGCTGCAGAAAAAATAAATAAATAAGTAGTAATACTTAATCATAAAAAAGCCTATCAGATGTAAAATTCTGATAGGCTTTTTTTATTGAAATAAAATTGAAAAATCAGGATAAAACCTGGATATCTAAAGTGTTTTCACTTGTTAACTTTGAGTTTTAAGCCTTTTTAGCATTATTTTGCGATTGTTGCATCGCCATCATTTCTTTCATGGTTTTATTCATGCCTTCAGTGCTTCCATCTAAAAAGATCACATTACCTTCGCTATACTCAGCAAATTGTTTAATTGCCTCTGTCCACATGGTGAATAAAATTACCGAGGTATCTAAATTGGCTTGTTGCATTTCGTGTGCTGCATTGGTCATACCCTTTGCTACCTCTTCTCTAAACAAGGCAATACCCTGACCACGTAACTGGGCAGCTTCGCGTTCGGCAGTAGCAGCAATTTTAATGGCGTTACCATCTGCTTCAGCAGCCTTGGTTTTAGTAATCAATAAAGCCTGACCCTCGTTTTCTGCGGCTGCTTTTAAGTTATTAGATGCCACTACGCGGCTCATTGAGCGCATAATTTCTTCATCAAAAGTAATATCATTTAACTGAAGATCCTGGAGGTGATACCCCCAGCCATCTAAAACCTGGTCAATCTGCTCTTTAACATGTAGTACAATTTCATTACGCTGCGCCAATACATTGGCTTGCTTTTGTGTAGCCACGTAAGCCCTTATCGAACCTTCAATGGTTCTAATCAATGCTTGCATTAAGTTTGTAGCATCAACGAATTTAAAAGCCACATTTTTGATGGTCTCTTCGTCCTGGTTAATTACCGAATACAAAAGCATGGCTTTAAAGTATACATTAGCCTGATCTTGCGTAACTGCCTGGAAAGATAATTCTACAGAGCGGTTCTGGATTGAGATACGGGAGTAAATCTGTTCAATTAATGGAATTTTAAAGTTTAGTCCTGGTCTTAGCAGTCTTTGATATTTACCAAAAACGGTTACAACCGCTATTGTTCCCTGTTTAACGGTTACAAATGAGCTTAACAGGATAATTACCCCGAGCGCTATGAGAATGTAAAGTGTGTATTGCATAATTAGATTTTTTTATGAAGTTATAAAAATTCATACAAACTCCATCAGGCATTTTGTAGCTTTAAGTTTTCTAACTAACTTATTAACAATGAAAATTAAACTAATCTTTGCTGCTGCCGGCTCTTTACTGTTTGCTGCGTGCCAAAATAAACAACATCAAGATGCGGATGTTGTGACTAACCGCTCTGAATTTTTTGATAAAGCTGGGATGGACACTACGGTAAAACCCGGGGATAATTTTTTCTTATATGCCAATGGCAAATGGATAAAAAACACCGAAATCCCAAAAACAGAAACCGGTTGGGGCTCATTTTATACGCTATATAACGACAACCTTAAAAATCTGAATAAGATTCTCGAAAATGCTTCGACAGCAGGTGCGACAAAAGGGAGTGTAGAACAAAAAGTGGGCGATTTTTACGCCAGTGGTATGGATACATTGACCATAGAAAAATTAGGTATTGATCCCATAAAACCACTTTTGGCTAAAATAGATGGCATTAAAAATGATAAAGATTTAATCAGTTTTATTGCTGATGGCTATAAAAAAGGGGAAGGAGATTTATTGGGATTTAGTGTAGATCCGGACGATAAATTAAGTACAAAAAACGCATTATCATTTTCACAAGCCGGCTTAACCTTGCCTGATCGGAGTTATTACTTAGAACAAGATGAAAAGGCAAAGAAAATCAGAGCTGAGTACACCAAATACATCACAAAAATTTTTAGCCTGGCAGGCGATTCGGTAAATGCAGCCAAATACGCTGAAAATATTTTAAAACTTGAAACAAGCATTGCCCAATCGCATTCTACCCCGGTTCAATTACGTGATCCACAGAAAAACTATAATAAAATGACAGTGGCTGATTTTCAGAAACAGACCCCAAACATCGAATGGACATCTGTTTTGAGCAAATTGGGCACTAAAACTGATACTGTTATTGTTCGACAGCCAAAATACTATCAGGCTTTATCAGCACTGGTAAAAAGTCAGCCAATAGAAATCTGGAAGGAAAAGCTAAAATTTGATGCTTTAAGCAGATCTGCAAATTCATTTACCAAGAAGTTCAGAGATGCTAAATTCGACTTCTTCTCTAAAACACTTTATGGACAGCAAGCCCCTACCGAAAGGTGGAAAGCCATTGTAAATGCTACAGATCGAAGTCTGGGCGAGCTTTTGGGCCAATTATACGCCGAGAAATATTTCAAGCCTGAAGCCAAAGAACGCATGTTAACTTTGGTAAACAATTTACAAAAAGTGTATGCAGAAAGAATCCAGAAAGTAGACTGGATGACAGTGGAAACCAAAAAGAAGGCATTAGAAAAATTAAACGCATTTATTAAAAAAATCGGCTATCCAGATAAGTGGAAAAAATATGACGATGTTGAAGTTTCGAAAAATACTTATTATGCAAATCTCCAATCGGCAAATAAACATGCTTATAAAGAAATGATCGATAAGCTGGGTAAAAATGTCGATAAAACAGAATGGGGCATGACACCGCCAACTGTTAATGCCTATTACAATCCATCTTTTAATGAAATTGTTTTCCCTGCGGGCATCCTACAGTTTCCTTTCTTTGATTTTGCTGCAGATGACGCCATTAATTACGGTGCAATTGGTGCGGTAATCGGACACGAGATGACACATGGCTTTGATGATCAGGGCCGCCAGTACGATGCTGCAGGTAACTTAAAAGAATGGTGGACCAAAGCCGATGCGGATCAATTTAAAGTTAAAGCAGGTAAAGTAGAAGCCTTTTATAACAATTTCACTTTGCTTGATAACCAACATGTAAACGGATCGCTAACGCTAGGCGAAAACCTGGCTGATATTGGCGGACTAAATATTGCATATGATGCATTTAAACTAACCGAACAAGCAAAAGGCGATAAAAAAATTGATGGCTTTACACCCGATCAACGTTTCTTTTTAAGTTTTGCCCAGGTATGGAGAATTAAAGATCGCGACGAAAGTATGCGCGTACGCTTAAAAACCGATCCGCATAGTCCGGAAATGTTCCGTGTAAATGGCCCTGTTTACAACATGGAGGCCTTCTATAAAGCATTTAATATTCCTGCCACGGCAAAAATGTATGTTGCGCCCGCAAACAGATTAGGTGTGTGGTAAGTAAAGATTTTAGTTAAGAAAGTAAAAAGTCCATTTCAATTCAAGAAATGGACTTTTTTATTGGGTTAAAACAAAAAGGTTTATTTTTTTGTCTTATCTAAAAAAAATCATGAACGTAAAACGAACTTTTGGGACCATATTAACCATTTTGGGTATTATCGGCTTAATTTACGCTGGATATGGCTTTGTTAACCACAGTCAAAACAGCAGAGGCTTGCTGGTTTATGGAATAATCGGATTGATTTTCTTTGTATCCGGAATTGGATTGGTAAAGAATACAAAGGATGAGAGTTAGGTTACCCCTTCCTTCTAAATTTTCTCGATAAAACAAATAAGAGAATTGCCGCACCTACAGCAAGTGCTAAATAAATGCCCTCTTTAAAATTATCGGTTTGGTTTACCTGCAAAATAATAGCAAGCATATTATTGTTTCTTTTTTTGTTTAATGATTTGATATTGACTAAAAGCCACTAAACAACCCGCCAGAATAATAACTCCGGCCGACAACAAGTTCTTCGGGTTTTGGTTAATATAATATGCAGCAGCCAGTACCAGCATCGCAGCTGCAATGCCAATAATGTAATGAAGTATTAGTCCCTTTTTCATACAGCAAATATTCTGAAATAAACTGAGATTGATGTCGGAGAAAATTAATCTTTTAAACTGATTTTATTATTCTCGAATTTTAGCTGATGACCAATAAAATCAATATCTGTTAATTCCTTAATCCGCTTAAAAGCCCTATGGTTATCATCAATGGTTAAGCGGTTAACTTTATCCTGCTGAACAGATACCACATCAGCGTACAGAAAATCGCCCTTTGCGTTAATCTTAAGCTGAAGTAGAGGCGCAATTCCGTTATTACCTTTTAAGCTGAACATGCCATAAGTACAGAAATTACCCAAACTGTAGGCGATAAATTTGTTTTTATACACCTCAACTGCCCGGGTTACATGCGGACCATGTCCCAAAACCACATCGGCACCAGCATCAATTACCGCATGTGCAAAAGCATAAACATTGCCTCTGTTTTCTTTGTAAAAGATTTCATTTTTGCGTGGCACATGTTCAAAACGGGCACCTTCGCCACCACCGTGAAAAGACACAATTACAATATCGGCCATAGTTTTTAAGCGCGATACCAGTGCCTTAGCACTATCAATCTTATTTATAGATACCGTATTTTCGTTCGGGGCAAAAGCACAAAACGCATATTTAACACTGTCTTTTTCAAAAATTTGGAAGGGCTTGTTTACCTGTCCGGCGTAATGAATCTGTAAGGAATCTAAAATCCGTGCAGTATTTTTTCTTCCCCTTGCATCAAAATCGCCTACATGGTTATTGGCAATGCTCAGTACATTAAACCCTGCTTTTTTATAGATCGCGGCATAACGTTCGGGCATCCTGAAAGCGTAACAGCTATTTGGGTTAATGCCATTGCATTTATTAGAGTTCCCCGAATTCAGGAAACAACCTTCCAGGTTTCCAAAAACAATATCGCCTTTAAGCAAACTATCTACAGCCTGAAAGCTATTTACAGCATCATCGGAAGGAAGGTTCATTTTTGAAGGGAAAGCCGACCCCAGCATAATATCGCCAACAGCAGTGATTGAAATCGTATCTTTTAACTTTCTAATCACCGTATCTTGTTTGACTGCAGGCGTAGTAATAACCTGAGCATTGTTGCTGGTACAACTGATTAAAATTATAAGAACAAAGGGAAAAATTAAGATTGTGTTAATGAGCTTCATTAGGTCTTTATTGTAGTCGTCATCTCGACTGGAACCTAGAGATCTAATCTCAACTGGTTTCCCGAATACGTTTCACCCGATAGCTATCGGGTTCGCTCGAAATGACGGCTTGGGTTGTAGTAAACAAAAAATCCTCCAAAATTTCTTCGGGAGGACTGTATATTTTAAGCTTTGAGAATTATAAACTGATAACTGTAAACTGCGATCTGATTATTCTACCGTAAATTCCTTCTTAAACGATTCCAGTACACGCCCGCCCTTGTAAAAATAACGGCTGTAATAAGGCTCGTTCAGGTTACTGATTACTACTCCACGAGAACTTGATGCATGTGCAAACCTGTTATCGCCCAGGTAAATACCAACATGTGAAATACTTCTGCTTTTGATCTTAAAGAAAACCAGATCACCTTCTTTTAAATCTTCTTTAGATAAGGGATCAACCATGCTAAAAATATCGCGAGAATTTCTTCTGATAGTAGTGTTGAAAACTTTATCGTAAATCGCTTTAGTAAAAGCAGAGCAATCAATGCCTCTTTTAGTATTTCCGCCATAACTATATGGCGTTCCGATCCATTCGTATATAAATTTGTATAGCTTTAAATTCGAAGTCGCATCTACTGCAACACCCATTACTTGCGAGAAATACTGCGATGCAAGATTATCAGGGTCATTTAATTCTTTACCAGATTCTTTTGTTTTAGTTTGCGCAAATGCTGCTGAGAACGTGCAAATAGCGATTAGAGTAGAAAACAAAAATTTTTTAATCATGTTATACAGTTATGTTTGGGTATTCACTTACACATTAACGTACACCACATGGGCTTATTGTTGGTTGCCAAAAGTATTAATTATACAAATGTTATCCAAATGTTAGATGTTAAAAAGTAAAAGTTATTAACATTTCTGTTTTAATACGCTCCTTTTTAAGTTAAATAATTGCTAGAAAATCATCTTTTGTCACAAAAATTTTTCTTTTCTAAAGCCTGGCTTAAAAGCAAAAAGTGGCAATATTTTAAATTATGTAAATAATGGCATACGCAAAATTAAATTTTAGAATAATTTAATTACAGATTACGATAAAGGGCGTTGTTTTAATTATAAAAAATCAGCTATAAATCTTTCTAAAAACAGAAAAGGCGATTCCCAATCATATTCAATTGTAAAACAAGTGTTAAATGTAATTTTATGGCCGGGAATATGATGTTTTTACACTCGAAAGTGCCAAAAATTACAATAAAAAAATTAGATTTGCTGTCGCAAAAAAACAAATACCCTAAAATGAGTGCAGTAGAAATAAATAAAGATACCTGGTTAAAGTGGTTTGAGTCGATGTTGCTGATGCGCAAGTTCGAAGAAAAAACTGGCCAGTTATATGGACAACAAAAAATACGTGGCTTTTGTCATTTATACATTGGACAAGAAGCTGTAGTTGCAGGTGCAATATCTGCGATGCAAAAAGGCGATTCGATGATTACAACTTACCGTGATCATGCTCATGCTTTGGCTTTAGGCGTTAGTGCAGATAGCATTATGGCCGAAATGTATGGTAAAGCTACCGGCTGTTCTAAAGGTAAAGGTGGTTCAATGCACATGTTCAGTAAAGAGCATAACTTTTATGGTGGCCACGCCATTGTTGGAGGTCAGATTCCACTAGGTGCTGGTGTTGCTTTTGCAGAAAAATATAAAGGAACAGATAATGTTAACATTTGTTACATGGGCGATGGCGCTGTACGTCAGGGTGCATTAAACGAAACGTTTAACATGGCCATGTTGTGGAAACTACCTGTAGTTTTTGTTTGCGAAAACAATGGTTACGCAATGGGTACTTCGGTACAACGTACTACCAACATGACCGATATTTATAAAATTGGTTTAGGTTTCGATATGCCTTGTGCTCCTGTTGACGGAATGGATCCTGTTGCAGTTCACAATGCAATGGACGAAGCCATTCAACGTGCGCGTAAAGGTGAAGGACCAACTTTCTTAGAAATGAGAACTTACCGTTACCGTGGGCATTCAATGTCAGATCCGGCAAAATACCGTACTAAAGAAGAGTTAGAAGATTATAAAGCAAAAGATCCTGTTGAGTTTGCAAGAGAAACTATTTTGAAAGAAAAGTATGCAGACCAGGCCTGGATTGAAGAAGTAGAAGCTAAAGTTAAAGCTACGGTAGATCAGGCAGTGAAATTTGCTGAAGAATCTCCTTGGCCAGAGGCATCTGAGTTATACAAAGATGTATATGTAACTGAGAACTACCCTTACGTAATGGACTAATATTAATAAGATTTCAATTAATTAGATATAATGGCTGATGTAATTAAAATGCCCAAAATGAGCGACACCATGACCGAAGGGGTTTTGGCGAAGTGGCATAAAAAAGTGGGCGATAAAGTGAAAAGCGGCGATGTTTTGGCAGAAGTAGAAACTGACAAGGCAACAATGGATATGGAATCTTATTGGGATGGCACCCTTTTATACGTCGGTGTAGAAGAAGGTCAGGCTGTTCCTGTTGATGCCATCATGGCCGTTATTGGTAAAGAAGGTGAAGATTATAAAGCAGCTTTAGCTGCTGAGCAAAGTGCCGAAGCCCCTAAAGCAGAAAGCGAAGCTCCAAAAGCTGAAGCACCAAAAGAAGAAGCCGCTCCTGCTCAGGGTGGTGGATTAAGCGAAGAAGAATTAGCAGCAAAAGGTGTAACGGTAATCCGTATGCCTTTGTTAAGCGATACCATGACTGAAGGCGTAATTGCTGAATGGCATAAAAAAGTTGGTGATAAAGTAAAAGATGATGATGTTTTAGCTGATGTAGAAACCGATAAGGCAACTATGGAGGTTATGGGTTATGCAACCGGTACTTTATTACACATCGGTGTTGAAAAAGGTTCGGCAGCAAAAGTTAACGGCATTATTGCTATTGTTGGCCCTGAAGGTACTGATGTTAGCGGTATTTTAGCTGGCGGTACTACTGCGCCAAAAGCTGCCGCTGAAGCTCCGAAAGAAGAAAAACTAGCAACAACTGCTGCTGCTAGTTCATCTGCACCAGTTGCCGAAAGTTCATCATCTGATAGCCGCGTTAAAGCATCTCCGTTAGCGAAGAAAATCGCTAAAGATAAAGGAATCGATTTATCGCAGGTTTCGGGTAGTGCTGAAGGTGGCCGTATCATTAAAAAAGATATCGAAAACTTCAAACCATCGGCTGCTCCTCAGGCAGAAGCTCCGAAGGCAGGAAGTGCACCAGTTGCAGCGCCAGTAATTCCAACTTTTGTTGGTGAAGTTAAATTTACTGAAGCACCTGTTTCGCAAATGCGTAAAGTTATTGCAAAACGTTTAGCTGAAAGCTTATTTACTGCTCCACACTTCTATTTAACAATAAGCATTGACATGGATAACGCAATGGCTGCACGTACGGCAATCAATGCAGTTGCTCCAGTTAAAGTTTCTTTCAACGATATCGTTATTAAAGCGGTAGCTGTTGCATTGAAAAAACACCCAGCTGTTAACTCATCATGGGGTGGCGATAAAATCCGTTTCAACGAGCACACCAACATTGGTGTAGCTATGGCTGTTGAAGATGGTTTATTGGTACCTGTTGTGCGTTTTGCAGATGGTAAATCTTTATCACATATCTCTGCAGAAGTTAAAGATTTTGGTGCTAAAGCTAAAAAATTACAACCGGCGGATTGGGAAGGTTCTACTTTCACCGTTTCGAACTTAGGTATGTTTGGTATTGATGAGTTTACCTCAATTATCAACTCTCCTGATGGTGCAATTTTATCAGTTGGTGCTATCCAAGCCGTTCCTGTTGTTAAAAATGGTGCTGTTGTTCCAGGCAACGTAATGAAGTTAACTTTAGGTTGCGATCACCGTGTGGTTGATGGTGCAACCGGAGCAGCTTTCTTACAAACTTTAAAAGGTTTATTGGAAGAGCCAATCAGATTATTAGCATAATCAGTTTTCAAAACTGAAAAAATAAATTAAAGCCATCCCTAACCGGGGTGGCTTTTTTGCTTTAGGCCTGATCTATAAAATGACGTTTAATTTATTATTTTTGGTTAAACACTAACTTAAACCATATGAAGAGAATACTTCTTTTTACAGCCTGCATTGCTTCCTTATCGGCCTGCAAGCAAGGAACCAAATCTGATGCCAACGCAGAAAACAAGGCATTTGCCAACATGTGCGAACAATATTATCAGGATGGTTTAAAACTTAATCCAATCAGCGCAACTTATATTGGAGACGAACGTTATGATGACCTCCTGCCAAACGATGGCTCGCAAGCTTACATTAAAGCATACAAAGCGTTTAACGAACGTTATCTGGATAGCCTGGGTAAATACGACAGGGCAAACCTTAATGCCAATGATAAACTCTCCTTCGATTATCTGAAAGACCAGCTAAGTATCAGTTTAGAAGGTTTAAAATACCATTCAGAATATCTTCCGTTTAACCAAATGTTTGCTTTGCCTTTAACCATTGGTCAACTGGGTTCGGGTACAGGTGCACAACCTTTTAAAACGGTAAAAAATTACGAAAACTGGCTAAAACGTGCCTCAGCCTTCTCGGTTTGGGCAGATACAGCTATTGCCAACTTTAAAAAAGGCGAGGCTGAAGGAATTGTTTTGCCTAAGGCCCTGGTGGTTAAAATGATTCCGCAGATGCAGAGCATGGTAGTAAACAGTCCTGAGAAAAGTTTATTTTATGGCCCCATCAATTCATTGCCTGCTGATTTTTCTGCTGCTGATAAGCAAAAATTAACCGAAGCATATCGTAATGCTATAACCACCGTTATTGTCCCTACGTATAAAAAATTAGCCGATTTTCTTCAAAATGAATACCTGCCAAAAGCGAGGACAAGTTCTGGATGGTCTGCCATGCCAGGCGGTTTAGAGTGGTACACCTATTTGGTAAAACAACAAACCACCACCAATAAAACACCCGAAGAGATCTATCAGACCGGCTTAAAAGAGGTAGCCCGGATAAAAGGACAAATGGATAGCATCAAGAATCTGGTTGGCTTTAAGGGCGATTTAAAGGCCTTTTTCGAATACATGAAAACAGATAAAAAATTCATGCCCTACAAAACGCCAAAAGAGGTATTGGCAGCTTTTGAAGACATTCATCAGCGCATGAAACCCAATTTGAAAAAGATGTTTGATGTGGAGCCTAAAACACCGTTCGAAATCCGTCAAACAGAGGCTTTCAGGGCAGCGTCGGCCAGTGCTGAGTACAATCAGGGCTCGGCAGATGGAAAACGTCCGGGAATCTTTTATGTTCCGATTTTAGATGCCAAAACATTCAATACTACTTCAGGTATGGAATCACTGTTTCTGCACGAAGCCATTCCTGGTCACCATTATCAGATCTCTTTAACTCAGGAAAATAAATCCTTACCTAATTTCCGCCGTTTTGGAGGCCACAATGCTTATGTAGAAGGCTGGGCACTCTATTGCGAATCGTTAGGAAAAGAATTGGGCTTATATCAGGATCCTTATCAACATATGGGAGCGTTAGGTGACGAAATGCACCGCGCCATTCGCTTAGTGGTTGATGTGGCTATTCACACCAAAAACATGACCCGTGAGCAAGCCATTAAATATATGACCGACAATGAAGCCATTAGTACCGAAGGGGCAACTGCAGAAATTGAACGCTATATGGGTATCCCGGCACAGGCATTGGGTTACAAAACCGGAGCAATGAAAATAAGGGAATTAAGAACCAAATATGAAAAGGAGCTTGGGTCAAAATTCAAATTATCAGCTTTTCATACTGCAGTTTTAAAAGATGGCTCTTTCCCACTTTCCGTTTTCGAAGCTAAGATGGATGCCTGGGCAGAAAGCCAGAAATAAATTATTAGCCTAGGGTTTAAACCCTAGGCTAAATATTGCGATGGGTTTAAAGCCATCGCAATAAAACAAAATTCTAAACCCTTTCGTACTTACTTTGTTAATTAGTAAAACACCCTAGCCATGGATAAAGAAAAATTAATACAGGAAGCCTATTTAGTTGCACATAAAATAGAAGAAAACGGAAACTTCCCTAATAATCCGGTTCTTCCTTTAATGGTTTACAAAGGAACCTTGAGGCTCCATCCGGATGACAATGAAGAAGTAATTAAAAAAGTTTTTGCGCAGAACGGATACACCAATGCCTGGGTTGATGGTATTTTTGATTATCACCATTACCATAGCAATACACACGAAGTAATGGGCGTATTTTGTGGTAAGGCCGATGTACAGTTTGGTGGAGACCACGGCGTTTGTATTGAACTCGATAAAAGCGATGTGGTGATTATTCCGGCAGGTGTTGCACATAAAAAACTCAACTCAACCGACGATTTTACTGTTGTGGGTGCCTATCCAAATGGAGCCGATTATAACATGAAATATGGCAGGGCCGATGAGCGCCCAGAGGCTGATGAAGATATTGCGAAAGTAAAAAATCCGGATAGCGACCCGATTAACGGCAGCAAAGGGCATTTATTTGAGTGCTGGTACAATCAAAATTGCGAAAATGTGTAAAACTCTTTCGTTTTAACCGTCTAAAATTCTTTAATTTTCGGGTTTTAAATACACTATCCCTGATATAAATGAATTTTCGATATATATGTTCCGCATTAGCCCTCTCCGTAACTTTACTAACTGCCTGCTCAAGCAAAAAATCTGAAGAGAAGAAGGCCGCCGAAAAAAAAATACGCACAAAAGACGACGACAAAGCCGATAGCCTGTTATTAGTTTACAATCCACAAAAAGGGGACAAGTGGATTGCTGATTTTGTAGATAACCTGCACAGAAAATTCGGTTTCAACGGCAATATGCTGGTGGCTAAAGATGGTAAAATCCTTTACGAAAAAGCCGTTGGCTGGGCCGATTACCTGCACCGCGATAGCTTAACCATTAACTCAGAATTTGAGCTGGCTTCTATTACTAAAACGTTTACAGGTACCGCAATCATGCAATTGGTAGAGGCCGGTAAACTTTCGTTAAACGATGATGTTAAAAAATTCTACCCCAACTTTCCTTATGATGGCATCACAGTAAAACTCCTGCTTTCGCATCGCAGCGGCATGATGAACTATGTGTATTTCATTGATGATATCTGGCGCAAAGAAAAACGTAACATGAAAAAAGGTGTAACCAACCAGGAAGTAATGAATGTAATTGCCGAAAGGAAACCTAATCCATACACCAAACCCGATAACCGTTTCCACTATAACAACTCCAACTTTATGGTACTGGGTGCCATTATTGAAAAAGTTACCGGTCAGCGCTATTCGCAATACATGATGGAACATGTATTTAAACCTGCAGGCTTAAAACATACCCATGTCTATAGCACTACTGAATACGAAAAAATACCAGTTGATGTGGTTGGCCATGACCGCAATAGCTTTAGATATTCTGTGGCGCAAAACTTTTTGGACGGTCCGGTTGGAGATAAAGGCATTTACAGCACGGTACACGATTTGGTATTATTTGATAAATACCTGAAAAATGGAAGATTACTCACCAAAAAGAGTCTCGATTCGGCCTATGTAGGTCGCAATAAACCTATAAACGGTCACTTTAACTACGGTTATGGCTGGAGAATGTTCGACGGTGAAAATATGGATAAAGTGGTTTATCACACGGGATGGTGGCACGGTTTTCGCCACATTTACGTTAGAGATTTAAATAAGAATATTGTTATTATATTTTTAGGTAATTTAACTAATGGTAGTTTAATGCATTTGGATGAGCTATACAAGCATTTTAATATGCCTGTTATACGTAAAGGAGCTTACCATGGTAATGGAAGTTTACCGGGCTCTGATGAAGATTAAGGGGGATTAATTTCTCTTCGAGGATATACATTTTACACAATTAACGTTTAATACAAAAAACACAAAGCTATGTTCGATAAATTATTCGCGGCGCAACAAAAAGCCGAAGAAATTAAAAAGCGTTTAGATACCATATCGGTATATGGTGAAGTTGAGAACGGTGCCATTAAAATTACCGCAACAGCAAATAAAGCCATCACAGGCATTGCTATCGACGAGGATTTTTTGAAGAACGCAGATAAAGAAGAGTTAGAAGAACTGCTTCTTACGGCCATTAACAAAGCCTTAATCAGTGCGGAACAGGTGAGTGCAGCAGAAATGCAGGCATCGGCACAAGATATGCTGGGCGGCTTAGGTGGCATGTTCGGACAATAAGAAATTAAGCCATTCGTACCAGATACTTGCAACAACAATTATGAAATACACATATTACGGCCAATCGTGTTTTTTGCTCGAAACGGCAAGCAAAAAACTCTTATTCGATCCTTTTATTTCGCACAATCCACTGGCCAAAAACATCGATATTAAGGCTATTGAAGCCGATTACATATTGGTAAGCCATGGTCACGGCGATCATGTAGCCGATCTGGTTGCTTTAGCAAAACAAACCCAGGCAACTGTAATTGCTATGCCTGAAGTAACCGACTGGGCGACCAAACAAGGCGTAGAAAAAGTACACGGAATGAACTTTGGCAAGTTTACTTTTGATTGGGGAACAGTGCGCATGGTACCTGCTACACATTCTTCAGGCCTGCCCGATGGAAGTTATGGCGGTAACCCTGCAGGCTTTGTTTTAGAAGCAGATGGTAAACAAATCTATTTTGCCGGCGATACCGGCCTAACCATTGAAATGAAGGTTTTAGCCGACATTTACAATTTAGATTATGCCATTTTACCAATTGGCGGCAACTATACCATGGATGTAGATGATGCATTGGTTGCTACCAAATATTTCGATTGCGACAAGGTAATTGGGGTACATTACAATACCTTTCCGGTAATTGAGATTGATACAGCTGTAGCTTTGGATAAGTTTAAACGCGAAAATAAAACCTTATTGTTGCCAGAGATTGGTGAAACGATAATATTGTAATTCTCAAAAAAGCATAAATCTATAGATTCAAAATTAAGAGAGGCTAAATGGTCTCTCTTTTTTATTATAAACAGATAGAGAGACCCTGAAATAAATTCAGGGTGACGGTTCTAAAATAGGGTAAGCCTCAACAAAAAAGGGTCCCAATACGCACCGGGACCCTTTCAAATTATAAAACCTAAACCTAGTTCTTTTTAGCAGCTGCTTTGTTTGCTTTATAACGCATATCAGCTGTACCATCTTTTTTAGTTGGGCCAGCAACCTTAGTTACTGCTTTTGCTTTATTTTCTTTAAAACGCATATCAGGCGTACCATCTGCTTTTACTTTAGCAGCTGTAGTAGTGGTTTTAGTTTCTACTTTTTTAGCCTCTTGCTTAACGCCTGCTTTAACAGGAGCTACAGTAGTTTTTACTTCTTTTTTAACTACAGTTTTAGCTTTAGCTGGTGCTGTAGTGGCAGGGGTTTGAGCAAATGCTGTTGTTAAACCAAATGCTGCGATTGCGATTAAACTCAATAACTTTTTCATACTCTTTGATTTTGTTTTTTTAGTGGTTAGAAGCGTCTTCGTTTTATTCCGAGGTTTCGCCCTTTCGATTTTTGTTTTACTCGTTTATTTTGTTGATATAAAGTTCATTATTCGGAATGAAGATTTAATGAAGATAACGAATATTTTTATTTTCTAATACCCGATACCACTTAAAGTAAAATTTATATTGATGTTGTATTTTGTACGCGTAGGCTTATTCAGTAATGTACCCGGAATCCACTTTGGAAAAGTTTTTACAATCCTCAACGCCTCTTCACCTAAGCTTTTATTTAGAGAACGCGTTAGTGTTATATCTTCCAAATCGCCCAACTCATTTACGATAAAAGAGAGAAAAACTCGCTCCTGAGCCCTTTCCTTCAGAGCTAATTCAGGGTATTTTAAGCCCTTTGCAATGAATTGATATAATTTATTCATGCCTCCAGGAAAGCTAGGTTCTTTTTGCAGTTTATTCATCGACGTTGGCTTTCCTTCGATATCAAAATATGAGCTATCTGTTAAATTGCTTTTTTCATTATAAATTTCTTTTATTGCCAGGTTGCCATTACTATAAAAAAACTTCCTTTCGCCAACATATTTATTATCAATATAATTTGTTTCTGAATAAATTGAAGAATTTGGCCAATAAAAAACAGAAGGCCCATTCAATTCATCATTCAAATACATTTCAGAACTTAATGCAACACCCGTAGAATCGTAGCTAAGCCATGCACCAGATTTATTGTTATTAATATAAATTCCTTTTATAAATGGTTTGCCATTTTTATACCCCAGGTAATATCCGTTTAGCACCGTTAATAGCGAATCTGAAAAAGTTTCTCTTTTCGTAATTACGAAATTTTTGTCAGATGTTATTCTTATCCAAGTCGTACTATCTTTTTTAAATATTTTATATGTTGAGGTTGCTTTACTAATCCTTTTTGTGGGGATGCCATTAAAGTTATAAGTAATTAAAGTATCACTTTTTTGAGCCATGCATCCAAACGAAATAAAGCAGGCAAAGAGCGTAATGAGCATTTTCATACTAGTGTGCCGCCAGCCAGTTATCACCTTCGCCAATCTCCACTACAATAGGTACCGTAAGTTTAATGGCATTGGTCATTTTATCCTGGATAATAGCTTTCATGGCTTCCTTTTCCGTTTTCAACACATCAAAAACCAACTCATCATGCACTTGCATGGTCATGGTCGATTTTAAATTTTGTGCCTTCATCTCTTTGTGGATATTGATCATGGCAATCTTGATCATATCGGCTGCAGAACCTTGAATAGGCGCGTTAATGGCATTTCGCTCCGCAAATCCTCTTACAGTTTGGTTAGCAGAGTTAATGTCTCTCAAGTAGCGCCTTCTGCCCATTATCGTTTCAACAAAACCATTTTCGCGCGCAAAGTTCATGGTATCGCTCATATATTGTTTAATACCCGGATATTGCGTAAAATACTGCTCAATAATTTCGGCGGCTTCTTTACGCGGAATGCCCAGGTTTTGCGACAAACCAAATGCCGATTGACCGTAAATGATACCAAAGTTTACCGCCTTCGCATTTCTACGCTGAGTGCCATCTACTTCTTCGATGCTTACGCCATACACTTTTGCAGCGGTAGCGGTATGAATATCGATGCCTTTATTAAATGCATCGAGCATATTTTGTTCCTTGCTGATTTCGGCAATAATGCGCAATTCGATTTGCGAATAATCGGCAGATAGCAGAATATGGTTTTCATCGCGGGCAATAAAAGCCTTGCGCACTTCCCGTCCACGTTCGGTGCGGATCGGAATATTCTGTAAGTTCGGGTTGTTGGAACTTAAGCGTCCGGTTGCTGCTACAGCCTGGTTGTAAGAAGTGTGAACCCTGCCGGTTTTCGGGTTAACCATTAGTGGCAAGGCATCAACATAAGTTGATTTAAGCTTCTGCAACTGGCGGAAATCCAGAATATCCTGTACAATATCGCTTTTACTTGCTAAAGCTGTTAAAACATCTTCTCCGGTTTGATATTGCCCGGTTTTGGTTTTCTTGGCTTTGGGATCAAGCTGAAGTTTATCAAATAAAACCTCGCCCAGCTGTTTTGGCGATGCAAGGTTAAATTTAATCCCTGCTTTATCATAAACATTCTGTTCAAATTTAATAATGTCGGTTTCGAGTTCTTTAGAATAAGCCTTTAAGGTTTCAATATCGATGCGAACACCTTCTTTTTCGATATCGGCCAATACATACACCAAAGGATTTTCAATTTCTTCAGCCAGTTTAGCGGCGTTCAGTTCGGTTAATTTCGGTTCGAATACATGCGCCAGTTGCAAAGTAACATCAGCATCTTCTGCGGCATAATCAACCACATCAATTACGGCCACATCGCGCATATTAAGCTGCCCTTTTCCCTTTGGTCCAATCAGCTTAGTAATGGATATAGGCGAATAGCCCAGGTAATTTTCAGATAATACATCCATCCCATGACGGGTATCCGGATCAATTAAATAGTGCGCCAGCATGGTATCAAAAAGTTTTCCTTTTACCTCCAGGCCATACCATTTCAATACCAAAATATCGTATTTGGTATTTTGGCCAATTTTTTCAATATTTTCATCTTCCAGCACAACCCTAAACTCATCTACTATGGCTTGTGCTTCTTCGCGTACAGCTGAAACCGGAATATAGTAACCTGTACCTGGCTTTACCGAAAAAGAAAGCCCCACAAGCTCGGCCATATTGGCATCGGTACCAGTTGTTTCGGTATCGAATGAAATCCGTTTCTCGGCCAGCAACAGCTTAATTAATTCAGCACGTTGCTCGGCAGTATCAACCAGCTGATAATCGTGCGTTGTATTTTCTATACTCTTAGCGGGCAGTTTTTCTGCAGGTTCTTCTTCAAGGGTATTGGTATATTGAATTACCTCTCCAGACTGGTTGCCAAATAAATCAGTTTGCGTACCTTCCTGAAACTTGGCCGTAGTAACCGAAAACTCATCACCAAAAACCCTTCGACCCAGCGTTCTGAATTCTAACTCCGTAAACAAAGGATCTAATAAATCGCGGCTTGGATCGCAAAGTTCTAAACTGACTTCATCCAACTCAACCGGAACATCCAATAAAATGGTAGCCAGTTTTTTCGAAATCAGACCTTGTTCGGCAAAGTTCTCTACATTTTCGCGTTGTTTGCCTTTTAACTCGTGCGAGTTGGCAATAATATTTTCCATTGTACCATATTGCTTAATTAAAAGCTTGGCGGTTTTTTCTCCAATTCCGGGAATGCCAGGGATGTTATCCACGGCATCGCCCCACAGGCCCAAAATATCAATAACCTGATCTACCCGTTCTATTTCCCATTTAGCCAGAATTTCTTTTACACCCAGTATTTCCATATCGTTGCCCATACGTGCAGGCTTGTAAATGAAAATATTTTCGGATACCAATTGTCCAAAATCCTTATCAGGTGTCATACAGTATACCTGGTAACCTTTTTTCTCCGCTTTTTTGGCCAGTGTACCGATAATATCGTCGGCCTCATAACCATCGGAGGTAATTACAGGGATATTAAAACCAGTAATTAATTTAACTACATAGGGCATTGCAGCGGCCAAATCTTCGGGCATGGCCTGGCGCTGGGCTTTATAAGCTTCGAAAGTGGTATGCCTTTCGGTAGGGGCTTCGGTATCAAAAACCACCGCAATATGTGTTGGTTTCTCTTTCTTTAAAACATCGAGCAAAGTATTGGTAAAGCCCATTACTGCCGAGGTATTGATTCCTGTTGAAGTAAAGCGAGGGTTTTTACTTAATGCAAAATGCGCCCTGTACATAAGCGCCATACCGTCTAGAAGAAAGAGTTTTTTCATATTATGATTACACTGATTTTGTGATTGCACCGATAAACTGATTTACCGGATCGTAAAAGATCAAAGTTAACAATCTATAGAACTAATAATATGAAATTTTATGAACTGTATCTCAAAACCGGTAAAATTGCGTTATTTTTAAAAAACCGAATGGATATGAAAAAAGCCCTAACGCTGATTATACTTATTTTTACTACTACATACGCAATCCATGCCCAGGATTTTA
Source organism: Pedobacter sp. HDW13 (assembly GCF_011303555.1). Taxonomy (NCBI): domain Bacteria; kingdom Pseudomonadati; phylum Bacteroidota; class Sphingobacteriia; order Sphingobacteriales; family Sphingobacteriaceae; genus Pedobacter; species Pedobacter sp. HDW13. The sequence continues at coordinate 1,986,524 of NZ_CP049868.1, forward strand.
TCGTTAAAAACAACGATGACGTAATTCGTGGCACGATTAAAGGCACCGATTATTTTTCGGTTTTTATCAGTGCCAACGATGAAGCCGATGTAATATTACCAGCCAAAGACATCAAGAATTTTTTCTGGAACGGCAATAGTTTCGTAAGCAAAGGTTTTGCAAACGGACGTAATTTCGAATACCGTTTTGTAAAAGTAATTGAAATGGGTACGGTTAACCTCTATTCATTTGGCGGTGGTACGCTTGTTCCGACGGTAAAAGAAAAGAAGGTAAAATTCAGACCCTCAATTGGTATTGGCACTGGTACCGGAGGCTTTGGTGGCATGGGTATGGGCGGTGGAATCAGTATCGGAGGCGGTAACAATTCTGCTCCCGAAAGATCTGCAGGAGCTCCTGCAGTGCGTTACTTCATCGAAAAACCTGGCGCAGGCCCGTTACAAGAAGTACCCATGAAAGCCATTACAGATGATGCTAAAAAAATTGAGGTTAAAAATATCCTGTTACAAAAAATTGGCGACCAGCCTGCCCTAAAAGCTAAAGTAGAAACTAGTGCCGAGTTTAACAGCAGGGATGTAATAGAATGGGTAAAAGAATATAATGCAGTCAAGAAATAACAGCAACCTATTCAGAAATTATCTTTTCATAAATCTCTAAACTGATGGGATTATCATTTTTAATCTCGCAATTCCATAAAGTTTCCTGATAAATAAAGTCAAGCTTTTTCACTAGTTTTTTACTGTTATTATTCTCTGTTTCAACCAACGCTACAATCTTCGCCAGGTTTAACACTTTCGATGCATAACCAAACACTGCAGAGGCTGCTTCCTTTATTATGCCCAGACCCCAATATTCAGGCAATAACCAGAAACCTATTTCGGCCTTTTGATCAGATTTGCTTAAATCATTAAATCCGATGGCGCCCAATAAACTCAGCGTTGTTTTATCACAGATTGCCCACCACATACCCGTTTCATTTTCCTGAATCTCACGAAACCAGATGAGTTGATTGTTGGTTTCCTCAAGGGTAGAATAATTTACACCATAATAACGGATTACTTCGGGGTGCGATAATCCTTCAAAAACAAATGGCAGGTCATCAGCAGAAAATTGCCTCAGTAAAAACCTGTCGGTATGTAATGTAGCCGGTGCAAACATTACCTGGCACAGCAGTTTAACAAATGATCGTTAACCATTCCGGTTGCCTGCATGTGTGCATAACAAATGGTCGTACCGAAAAATTTAAACCCACGCTTTTTCATGTCTTTGCTAATACGGTCAGACAATTCAGTACGCGGAGGTACATCGCTCATTTTTTCGATGGAATTTAAAATCGGTTTTCCATCTGGCACAAAATTCCACATGTATTTAGAAAAACTACCAAATTCTTTCTGGATTTCGATAAACAACCTGGAATTGGTTATGGCCCCGTTCACTTTTAAGCGATTTCGGATAATGCCTTCGTTATTCATCAACCTTTCTACATCTTTTTCAGTAAAAGCAGCAACTTTTTCTACCTCAAAACCGGCAAAAGCCTTGCGGTAATTTTCGCGCCTGCGAAGGATGGTAATCCAGCTTAAACCCGCCTGTGCGCCTTCCAGTATCAGAAACTCAAATAGAGTCTTGTCGTCGTAAACAGGTTTACCCCACTCTTCATCATGGTATTTAATGTACAGTGGATCGGAACCGGCCCAGCTGCAGCGTATTATTGAATCCAGAGTCTTAAGTCCAGAGTCTTGAGTCATATTAGGCGAATTTTGAAGGTTAAATTGTCAATAAATTAATTCTCATTCCTTATCGTCCCCTCTGATCCGATAGCTATCGGATTTGTTTCAGGATCTACTTAATTTGCTTTCAGGAGAGATGCTGAAACGAGTTCAGCATGACGATTTTCTACCTGTTCTTCTATTAAACTCCCAGCTCCGAACTCAGCTCATCCCAATACTCCACAGCTCTTCTATAATGCGGAATTACAATACTTCCTCCTACCAAATTAGCGATCATGAAAATTTCGTTCATTTCGTCGTTGTTAACGCCAGCGTCGAAACATTTTCCGAGATGATATTTGATACAATCATCGCAACGCAGCACCATCGAAGCTACCAGGCCCAGCATTTCTTTGGTTTTCACATCCAGCGCACCATCAGCATAGGAAGTGGTATCGAGTGCAAAGAACCGTTTAATGTTGGTATTTGCGGTTTCCATAATCCTATCGTTCATTTTTTCGCGATAGCCATTAAATTCTTCTACTAACTTTCCCATGTATCCAAATTATTGAATGTTGATTTTTTTAATGAGTGAATGAGCATTAATGTTAAATTCAATCCGTTTAATCCAGATTGATTTCCTCCAGTGGATTCCAGAATACCTTTTTAAAGTTGACCACCTTATCGTTCTTAACTTCAACCCCTTCTTTTTTTAGCAGTTCTTCCATCAATTCGGGCGGTTTAAAATGGAATTTTCCTGTAAGCAGTCCACTGCTGTTTACAACCCGGTGGGCAGGTACTTGTGGATGGGCAGTGCCCGCATAAAGCATTGCGTGCCCAACCATCCGCGACGATTTTGCCGCGCCCAAACTTTTAGCAATGGCTCCATAGGATGTCACCCTTCCTTTCGGAATGAGCCTTACAACCTCATAAACCTGTTCGTAAAAGTTAGTATCCATTATTCAAAAGAAAACTGAATATAATTAATATTCTTATCGTGCAATAAATATTTCTTCTCGTAATACGTTTTAATCGACAATACCTCATCAACCAAATCAGAAGTATAGAGGTGATCGGTGTTTTTGTGCACAACCAAACCCAGTTCTGCTACTTTTTCGCAGGTATAAGCATATAGCTGATCGTTATCCGTTTTTAAGTTTACGCAACCTCCTGGTTTTAACACTTGTTTATAACGGTTTAAAAAAACCGGAAAGGTGAGCCGTTTTTTCTCGCGGCTATCCTGCGGTTGTGGATCGGGAAAAGTAATCCAGATTTCATCTACTTCACCTTCATTAAAATAATCGAGCAGGTTTTCGATCTGTATTCTCAAAAAAGCCACATTATCAATCCCATCTTCAATCGCCGTTTTCGCTCCACGCCAAATACGATTACCTTTATAGTCAACGCCAATAAAATTCTTTTCAGGGAATAATTGAGCCAGGTTTACCGAATACTCCCCTTTCCGCAAGCCAGTTCTAACACAACCGGATTATTGTTTTTAAAATGTGTTGCAGCCCATTTACCTTTTAAGGCTTTTCCTTCATCTAATTGATATACGTTTGCAAATGTTTCTATTTCTGCAAAACGTCTAAGTTTATCTTTACCCAAGTTTTCTTTTTTGAGACAAATTTACAATTAAATCATTTAGCAAATTGTTTTTTCGGATCATAACTCGTCTCTTTCAAATAATCAATCGTATTTTTGCAGGCTATTAAAGAAACAGATTTTGGAAAAAAGTGCTAAAATATACGTTGCAGGACATAGGGGCATGGTAGGTTCAGCTATTCACCGCAAGTTGCAAAAAGAAGGCTATACCAATATTATAACCAGAACTTCTGCTGAATTGGATTTACGTAACCAGCAGGCTGTAACCGATTTTTTTGCCGAAGAAAAACCTGATTATGTATTTCTAGCAGCGGCTAAAGTAGGGGCATTGTAGCCAACAATACTTACCGAGCCGACTTCCTTTACGAAAATCTGGCTATCCAGAATAACGTAATCCACAACGCTTATGTTAATGGTGTTAAAAAATTAATGTTCCTGGGTTCAAGCTGCATTTACCCTAAAATGGCTCCGCAACCTTTAAAAGAAGATTACCTTTTAACCGGTACTTTAGAGCACACCAACGAACCTTACGCCATTGCTAAAATTGCAGGCATTAAAATGTGCGACGCTTACCGCGATCAGTACGGCTGTAATTTTATTTCGGTAATGCCTACCAACCTTTATGGCTATAACGACAACTACCATCCACAAAACTCGCACGTTTTACCGGCATTAATCCGCAAGGTACACGAAGCAAAGGCAAACAACGAAAAAGAAGTGGTAGTGTGGGGCTCGGGCACACCTATGCGCGAATTTTTATTCGCGGATGACCTCGCAGATGCCTGTTATTTCTTAATGCAAAACTACAGCGAACCAAATCTGATCAATATTGGCACCGGTCACGATTTAACTATTAAAGACCTGGCTTTGCTCATAAAAGAAGTATTGGGTTACGAGGGCGAGCTTGTATTTGATGCCAGCAAACCAGATGGCACACCACGCAAATTAATGGACGTAAGTAAACTTCATAATCTGGGGTGGAAACATAAAATCGAACTTAAAGAAGGTATTGCCCTGGCTTATCAGGATTTCGAAAGCAGATATTAAATTAATGATTTGAATGAGAGAAGGGCTAAATGACAGAATGCTTTAATCCACTTCCATTCACTCACTTATTCTCTCACTCATTAATTTCATATAGTTATATTTTATATATTTGATATTATAAATAAATTTTAACTATATGACTTTAGTTCAGCTTGAATATGTTGTTGCAGTAGATACTTACAGAAGTTTTGTTACCGCTGCCGATAAATGCTTTGTAACCCAACCCACACTTAGCATGCAGGTACAAAAGCTTGAGGAATTATTAAATGTTAAAATTTTTGACAGGAGCAAACAGCCCGTAAGTCCGACCGAAATTGGTGTTCAAATTATTGCGCAAGCCAGAATTGTATTACAGGAAAGCGGCAAAATAAAAGAGCTAATCAGCAGTCAGCAGCAGGATGTTTTAGGAGAACTAAAGATCGGCGTTATCCCAACCATTGCACCTTACTTATTGCCCGAGGTTATTTCAGCAATGCTCGAAAAATACCCCGAACTAAAATTACTAATTTGGGAATATACCACCGAAGATATTATCCATCACCTTAAAACGGGTGTATTGGATTGTGGCATTTTGGCTACACCATTAACAGACGCCAACATTACCGAAACACCGTTGTACTACGAAAATTTTGTAAGCTACATTAGTAAAAACAGCAAACTTTATAAAAAGAAAGCTGTAGATGCAGAGGATCTAAACGACGAAAATATCTGGCTGTTAAACGAAGGGCATTGTATGCGCAACCAGGTATTGAACATTTGCCGTTCTACTAAAAATAACAGGCTGCAAGGACTTGAATACAATACGGGTAGTGTAGAAACCCTGGTTAGAATGGTTGATTTAAATGGTGGAGCAACTTTACTCCCCGAATTAGCTATTGCTGAACTTAATGCAAAACAAACAAGTAAAATACGTCACTTCAAATCGCCTGAACCGGTACGTGAAATCAGTTTGGTAACGCATAAAAACTTCATTAAAAAGCGGATGCTGAATGCTTTAAAAGATGAGATTTTGGAAATTATCCCTAAGGCGATGAAGCAAAAAAAGAAAAAGGATATTGTTGGGATTTAAGCCCGTTTGCACCACCATCGTCCATTTGAGTTTTAGTCTTTCGGACTAAGATGCTAATTCCTTGTCCTTATCTACATGTGCAGCCAGCTTATAACCAGTTGTAGCCGGATTTTTATCTTCCAAAAAGATTAAAATAATTAGCGAAATAACGGGAATTAAAAAGGAAATGAAAAACCAGAACCAAAATTTACGCCCTGTTCTTTTGGCCAAAAAACCTGCCAGTAATTGCGGCGACAATAACAGCCCCAGTACAACTGCACCGACGATTATTTCTGGCATCTGTTTTTATTAATAAGATACTGTAGAAAGGCCGCTTAGGCCATTATTGATTTTGCTTCTCTATCGGAGGCGCAGATAGCAATCCTTTAATATCGCTCTCAACTTCTTCCTCTCCTTTTTTCTTTTTCTTATTTTTTTGGCTTTTTCCGCTTAAACGCTCTTCAATAACTTTATCGTATTCAAGCTGTTGCTCTGGTCTTAATACATTCCGAATGTTTTTGCTGGTCTCGTTCTGAAGTTTATAGAATTTATCTACATCTTCCTCTTTCGAGTTGCCCGCCTGCTGCCGTTTAATTAAATCAGCCTGCTCTTTAGCCTGGTTATAGGTAAAGCTATATATCACACTTTTTTGCGTACCATTTAGTTTTAACCTTTTATCCAGTTCATCTACATTCTTTTGGGCAATTTCTGTAGGGGTGGGCATCTTATTCTGTTGCGCACGCACCAAACCGTTTATACCAATCAGAATTACCAATAAAATTACAAGCCTTTTCATGTTAAACATTTAATATGTGCGAAGTTACTCAATTATCTTAAAACAAGAAAGTCCCGATTTACACCGGGACTTTCTAAAATTTTATTGGGTTTTAATTACAATGCTTTTTTGTAAAGCTCAGCAACTGCATCCCAGTTAATCACGTTCCAGATTGCCGCTAAGTAATCAGGACGTTTGTTTTGATATTTTAAGTAGTAGGCGTGTTCCCAAACATCGATACCCAAAATCGGGGTACCTTTTACTTCAGCGATATCCATTAAAGGATTATCCTGGTTTGGAGTAGAAGAAACCTGAAGTTTTTTATCAGCACTTACTGATAACCATGCCCAACCTGAACCAAAACGGGTTGCACCAGCTTCCTGTAATTTAGTTTTAAGCTCAGCAAACGAACCAAAAGTTTCGTTAATAGCTTTAGCTAAATCGCCAGTTGGCTCGCCACCTTTATTTGGACCTAAAATGTTCCAGAATAAAGAGTGGTTATAGTGGCCACCACCATTATTTCTAACAGCAGCAGGGAATTTTGAAATATTTTTTACAACGTCTTCGATTTTAGCAGTTGCCTCAGGTTTACCTTCTAATGCTTTGTTTAGGTTGGTAACATAAGCCTGGTGGTGTTTATCATGGTGGATTTCCATGGTAGTTTTATCAATATGCGGTTCTAATGCATCGGTTGCGTAGTGTAACGCAGGTAATTCAAAAGCCATAATATGTTATGTTTAAAGATTTAAAAATGTTTCTTGTAGCAAATATAACATTAGAACGTTAAGATTTGTTCATGTTATTATCATCAAATGGTTTTCTTTGGAAAGTTGTAATAATGGAAAAGTTGAAAGTTATGACAATCAAGACGATAAGCACTGTTTATTCTGGAGATAAAAAATGGTTCATTATTGATAGTTAGATTTCATCTATTTGATTCGTTTATAAGCCACGTGGCTATTGACCATTAACTACCAACTAATTATTGACCGCAGAACCTATCTCTTTTTGACGAAGAACCCCTTCATCAATGCCGCACATTCCTCTGCCATTACGCCGCCTTTCAATACCGTTTTAGGATGAAGTAAACTTGCGCCTTTTGAAATAAAGCCTCTTTTTTCTTCCCTGGCGCCGTAAACAATGCGGCCAACCTGTGTCCAGTAACTTGCGCCAGCACACATTACACAAGGCTCGATGGTTACATATAAAGTACAGTCTCTTAAATATTTGCCACCAATGGTTTGTGCTGCAGAGGTAAAAGCCTGCATTTCGGCATGGGCAGTTACATCGTTAAAGCGCTCGGTTAAATTATAACCACGACCAATAATCCTGTTTTTACTTACCACTATCGCCCCAATCGGAATCTCATCTTCGGCCAAAGCTTTTTTAGCTTCTTCGAGCGCCAGCTTCATGTAATGAATATCTTCCGCTTCAGGATTGGTATCTTCGAAATTATAAAAACTCATGGCGTAAAGATAGGGTAACACTTCCGAAGTTTCCAAAAGCTAAAGTGCTGGCGCCCTAGAAAGGCGTGAATGTTAAATCAGCTTACTTCCGTTAGGTACTTTACGCTCAACGGCTGTGAGTACAATATCTCCGCTCTCGTCGGCAAAGCCAGTTACCAAAAATTCTGACATAAATTTACCAATCTGTTTTTTAGGAAAATTAGTCACCGCCACAATCTGTTTACCAGGCAATTCAGCTAATGTATAATGTTTGGTTATTTGAGCACTGCTCATTTTTATTCCAAATTCACCAAAATCGACCTTAACTTTATAAGCAGGCCTTCGGGCCTCGGGAAATTCGAAGGCTTCTAAAATAGTACCAACCCTTAATTCAACTTTTTCGAAATCATCCCAGCTAATCTCTTGCATAACTTAATTCTAAATGTGTAAAAAACAAAAATATAAATTCCCGTGTAAATCTGCTTGTGATACAATTAAATGAAAGAAATGTTACTCTAACCATTTATCTCAACACATGCTTCAGGTGCTGATTTTTATAAAAAATTTGCGTTTTATATTTTATCATCTATCTTTATGCAACCGTTTGCATAAACCAAATATAAAATTAATTTAAAACCATGTATTTATTAGGGATTGATTTAGGAACTTCATCTATTAAAGTTGCACTTGTAGAAGTTGCAACGCAAAAAAAAGTGGTTACAGCACAATATCCGGAAGAAGAAACTCCAATCAAATCATTAAAACCGGGCTGGGCAGAACAATCGCCAAACGAGTGGTGGCAAAATGTACAGCAAGCCATTTTAAAATTGAATGCAACCGGCCTGTTTAATCCTAAAGATATCAGTGCTATAGGCATTGCCTACCAGATGCATGGTTTAGTTGTGGTAGATAAAGATCAGCAGGTATTGCGCGATAGCATTATTTGGTGCGATAGCAGGGCAGTTGAACTGGGCAACCAGGCTTTTGAAGCTATTGGCCAGGAGAAATCGTTAAAGCACCTGCTCAATTCACCGGGTAATTTCACAGCTTCTAAGCTGGCCTGGGTAAAAGCAAATGAGCCGGATGTTTACACTAAGATCGACAAAATTATGCTCCCTGGCGATTATATTGCCATGAAATTAACCGGAGTCATTACCACCAGTATCTCGGCACTTTCTGAAGGTATTTTCTGGGATTTTGAACAGCATGAAATCTCGAAAGACGTAATGAACTATTACGGCCTCAGCAATAACCTGATTCCTGAAGTAAAACCATTGTTCTCCAGCCACGGACTTTTAAAAGAAGATATTGCTAAGCACCTTGGTTTAACAACAGGCATTCCGGTGGCTTACAAATCGGGCGACCAGCCCAATAACGCACTTTCTTTAAATGTGTTAAAGCCTGGTGAAGTAGCTGCTACCGCCGGAACATCTGGTGTTATTTACGGCGTAAGCAACGACCTGACCTGCGATCAACAATCGAGAGTAAACACTTTTGCGCATGTAACTTACACCGAAGCACAAAAGCACACTGGCGTTTTGCTTTGCATTAACGGCACCGGCAGCATGTACAGGTGGGCAAAACATACTTTCGCTCCAAATTCAACCTATGCGGCATTAAACAACTTAGCAGCAAGCGCACCAATTGGCAGCAACGGCTTAAAAGTACTTGCCTTTGGCAACGGCGCCGAACGCATGTTAAACAATCAGTATACTGGCGCACAACTATTGTGTATCGATTTAAACACCCATACACAAGCCGATATTTTCAGAGCTGTGCAGGAAGGCATTGCCTTTTCATTCCGATATGGATTAGATATTATGAGGGAAAACGGCATGAGGCCGCAGGTAATAAGGGCAGGTAAGGCCAACCTATTTTTAAGTGATGTTTTTGCCCAAACCTTTGTCGATGTAACAGGCATCCCGGTAGAACTTTATGAAAACGATGGCAGTGTTGGTGCAGCCTTAGGGGCAGGCATTGGAGCTGGGATTTTCAGTAGCGCAGAAGAAGCTTTTAAACAACATGAGGCTATTAAAACATTAACACCTCAAAACAGTGAAGTATACGAACCAATTTATCAGGATTGGAAAACCATATTAATAGAACAATTAGTAATGAGTTAATGGTTAATAGCGCATAGCCACAATGGCAATTAACTATCAACCAAAAAACCATCAACAAAAAAAACAAATAAACACCATGACAAGAGTAGTAACAGGAGTGAAAGAATTTTTCAAAGGTATTGATCAGATTCAATTCGAGGGCTTAGAAAGCGACAACCCATTAGCGTTTAGATGGTATGATGCCAATAAAATAGTGGCGGGAAAAACCATGACAGAGCATTTTAAATTTGCCTGTTCATACTGGCATTCATTTAATGGCAACGGTGCCGATCCATTTGGTGGTGCAACACATATTTTTCCCTGGGATGAAAAGAAAGATGCTGTAGAAAGGGCAAAAGACAAAATGGATGCTGCTTTTGAATTTATTACCAAAATGCAGATTCCTTATTATTGTTTCCACGATGTGGATGTAGTAGACTATGGTGATGACATTGCAGAAAACGAACGCAGGCTTGAAGCGCTGGTGGCCTATGCCAAACAAAAACAAGCCGAAAGTGGCGTGAAGTTACTTTGGGGAACCGCCAATTTGTTCAGCCATAAACGCTATATGAACGGTGCCTCTACCAATCCAGATTTCCACGTACTGGCACACGGCGCAGCGCAGGTTAAAGCCGCCCTTGACGCAACAATTGCCCTTGGAGGTGAAAACTATGTATTTTGGGGAGGGAGAGAGGGTTACATGAGCCTGTTAAACACAAATATGAAACGCGAACAGGAGCATTTGGCAAGGTTTTTACATACTGCCAAAGATTATGCCCGTAAACAAGGTTTTAAAGGTACATTCTTTATCGAGCCTAAGCCATGTGAGCCATCTAAACACCAGTATGATTATGATGCGGCTACAGTTAGGGGCTTTTTGCAGCAATACGATTTATTAAACGACTTTAAATTAAACCTGGAGGTTAACCATGCGACTTTGGCAGGCCATACTTTCCAGCACGAACTACAGGTTGCGGTAGATACCGGCTTACTAGGTTCAATCGATGCCAACCGTGGCGATTACCAAAACGGCTGGGATACCGATCAGTTCCCGAACGACATTAATGAACTGACCGAAGCGATGCTGATCATTTTAGAAGGCGGCGGCCTGCAAGGTGGTGGTGTAAACTTCGATGCTAAAATCCGTCGTAACTCTACCGATCCAAAAGATTTATTTTACGCACATGTAGGTGGTATGGATATTTTTGCCCGAGCACTGATAACCGCCGATGCTATTTTACAGAAATCGGACTACAAAAAAACAAGGACCGACCGTTATGCTTCGTTCGATAGTGGCAAAGGAGCAGAGTTTGAGCAGGGTAAACTAAGTTTAGAAGATTTAAGAAATTACGCAGCAGAAAACGGCGAGCCGGAAGTACGCAGCGGTAAACAAGAGTATCTGGAAAATTTAATTAACAGGTACATCTAATTGCAGGCTAAAAGATTAGGTTACAAAATAATAAATGTCAATTTAACATTTTATAACAAAAAAATTTGAAATTTAACTAATGATTTTATTACATTTAGCCCTCTAAACCAAATAACTTATCTTAAATGAAAGTAACAGATTACATTATTTTTCTAGCCTACTTTGCCATTGTAGCAATTTATGGTTTTTGGATTTACCATCGTAAGAAGCAAACGCAGATGAGCAGTAAGGATTATTTCCTTGCAGAAGGTTCACTTACCTGGTGGGCAATTGGTACATCGTTAATTGCTTCGAACATTAGTGCTGAGCAATTTGTAGCAATGAGTGGTGACGGATTTAAAATGGGATTAGCTATTTCTACTTACGAATGGATGGCAGCTGCAACATTGGTAATTGTTGCTACATTTTTTATTCCGGTATATCTTAAAAACAAGATATACACCATGCCACAATTTCTAAGTCAACGTTACAATGGTACTGTTGCAATGATTATGGCAGTGTTTTGGTTGTTATTGTATGTTGTCGTTAACTTAACCTCAATCTTATATTTAGGTGCATTAGCTGTAAGCAGTATTTCGGGTATTGGATTCTGGTATTGTATGATGGGCTTAGCCATTTTTGCTGTAATTATAGCATTAGGTGGTATGAAAGTAATTGGTTATACAGATGTAATCCAGGTAGCATTCTTAATTTTCGGTGGTTTAGCCACAACTTATCTGGCACTTAATTTAGTGAGTGATCACTTTGGCGGAAACGGAGTATTGGATGGTTTAGCCTTCTTAAGAGAAAAAGCGCCCGACCATTTCCACATGATATTTAAGAAAGACAGTGCCAATTATGCTTCCTTGCCGGGTATGACTGTACTACTTGGAGGGATGTGGATTGTAAACTTAAACTATTGGGGCTGTAACCAGTATATCACCCAACGTGCATTAGGTGCTGATTTAAAAACTGCAAGAGCAGGTATTTTATTTGCTGCCTTTTTAAAGCTTTTAATGCCGTTAATCGTGGTTTTACCGGGTATCGCTGTTTACATGTTGTATCAGGAAAAAACAGGTATTGATGTAAACTCAATGATGCCGGGTGGCGAGCTTCGTCCGGACAGGGCTTACCCTACTTTATTGAATATCTTACCAACAGGATTAAAAGGTTTATCTTTTGCGGCCTTAACTGCTGCAATTGTGGCCTCGTTAGCGGGTAAAATCAATAGTATCTCTACCATTTTCACTTTAGATATCTTTAAAAAACACATTAATACAGAAGCCAGCGAGCGTAAACTTGTAAGAACCGGCCGCACTGTAGTAATTGTTGCAATGGCTATCGCAATCGCCATTTCACCTTTCTTAGGTATCGATAAAAAAGGTGGTTTCGAATTTATTCAGGAATACACTGGTTTTGTAAGTCCGGGTATTTTCGCCATGTTTATTTTGGGTTTCTTCTGGAAAAAAACAACTTCAAATGCAGCTTTATTTGCTACAATTGGTGGTTTTGGTTTATCAGTATTGTTAAAATTCTTACCAGGAATGATGGATTTATCTTTCCTACACGATTTCGGATTCTCGGTAGCCAACGCAGATGGAATTTACGAAATACCTTTCTTAGATAGAATGGGTTTTGTATTTGTAATTTGTATCGTTGTGATGTATGCCATTAGTATGTTCGAAAACAGCAAAGGCGATAAATCACATGGTTTAGAAGTAGATACAAGTATGTTCAAAGTTCATCCATCATTTGCAGTTGGATCGCTGTTAGTGTGCGGAATTTTAGTTGCACTTTACTCTATTTTCTGGTAAAATTAAAAATCAAGAATATGCAAAAGGCTCGCAATGAAAATTGTGAGCCTTTTTTTATTAACAGGAATTGGTAACTTTATTAAACAGGTTAATTGCTATGTTATGAAAGCACCCGATTATTACCAACCCATAATGCCTTACCTCTGCATTAAGGATGCGAGCCAATTTATTGATTTCATTAAAACTGTTTTTGATGCTGAGATTAAGTTAATTGTACCGCGTGAGGATGGAAGTACCATGCACGCTGAAGCCACGATTGATAAAGGCACAATTATGTTTACGCAGGCCAACGAAATGTATTCGCCCTATGGCTCGGCTTTGTTTATTTTTCGCCCAGGGCAATGGCATTTTACGATAAGGCTATGGCAAACGGAGCAACCTCGGTACAAGAGCCTGATGAAAGGGATTATGGCTTAAGTGCTGGTTTTACCGATGCCTGGCACAACACCTGGTGGTTAGCTGTTCCTGATGAGGAATAATTAATTGGCTGATTACCACTATTTCGGTCGGCGATGATACCTACCGATAACGTAATTATATGGCTCATGGAGACACAGCCAATGGCGCGTAATTACTGTGCACAAGGGCCGTCAGGAATTTCCTTACTGATTTTTAAGACTTTGGTAACTACCAACGTCGAATCAAAATCAGCCGAAACCATAGAAGTATCAGATTTGGCAAAAAAACCTTCCAGTTCTACGTAAACAGGCTCGTACGGTTTTTCGAAACCCAGATTACTGTAAGATAGCTCAAGGGTTCTTACGCTATCTTTAACCCAGTATTCGCGACCATCTTCGCAAAGAGTAAACGATTTCATTTCGGGGCCAAAACTATATAAACCCTTAACCGTTTTCAGGTTACTATTCTCTCCCTCGGCATTATCTTTTCTATTACAAGCGGTAACCGCTACGCCAAGGAGCACAACAAATACAAAAGCTTGCTTAAATAACTTCATTTTATATGGTTTGATTTATTTGATCGATCTTTTTAACACTTAAATTGGATGACAAAGCAGATGCCAAAAATGAGAAGATGCCTACAGTAACAAAAACTAAAACAAAATCTTTCCATTTCAACCCTATTGGATAAGCACTTACCAGGGTTTTATGCTCATCTTCACCCATCTTTATAAAGCCATAAGTATGTTGGAAATAGTAGAAAATAACTCCGATTATTAAGCCAAGCACGCAGCCCGACATGGTAATCATCATCCCTTCGAATAAAAATATACGTTTTATTAACTTTTTTCCGGCACCCAGGCTACTCAAAATTGCCACATCTTTTACCTTATCAATCACCAACATGGTTAACGAGCCTATGATATTAAATATAGCAATAATCAGGATAAAAGTAAGAATAATATATACTGCCCATTTTTCGGTGTTTAGAATGTGGTAGAGCGATTTATTCTGCTCTGCCTGATTCCTCACCTCATAATCCTTTCCGGTCCTTTCAATCACTTCATTTTGAAAGCGGTCTACATCCGTGCCCGGCTGCAGATTGATCTCAATAGCCGACACTTTTTTATCTTCGCCAAGCAACTCACGGGCAAAATCGAGCGGAACAATAATGCCATTATCAAAATCCTGCTGCACTTCAAAAACCCCGCTTACCCGGATACTTTTTGCTACAAAATCGTCGGCTGGATTGATATTGTTCACCGAAATATCCTTTTTGGGCGAATAAATTTCCAGTTCGGTAAAGGGATCAACAGTATTAACGGCCAGATAGCTCTGTAAAGCCGAGCCAATTACTGCGCTGGCTCCACTGCTATTGTGCAAAACAAAACGGCCTTCTTTTATCGTACTATCGAGTTTGTTGTTTTTTAAGTAATCGAAGCTAACTCCCTTAACCATGCCCACAGCCTGCTTATTGTTGTATTTTAACAAGGCATTTTCCTGTAGCACCTCTGTAAAAGTATAAACTGCCTTATTTTGCCTCAACTGGTTAAAATAGGTAGTATTGGGGTCAAACGTCTTTCCTTTAGCCGGTGTAATGGCAATTTGAGGGGTAATGGTATCGAACATACTCAACACTACTGTCTCTAAACCATTAAAAACCGACAAAATGATAATTAACGCGGCACTACCTACCATTACGCCTACCATCGATATACCCGAAATCAGGTTGATGGCATTGGTAGATTTTTTGGCAAAAAGATACCTTTTGGCGATATAGAAAGATGTGTTCACTGCGGTAAAGATAGTTAAAATGTAATATGGATGATGTGAGATGGAAGATGTAAAATGAATAGCCCCATCAACCCTTTTCCATTTTACATCAAAAAAAGTATAGTCCCATCATTCCTTTTCCATCTTCCATTTTACGTCAAAAAAATGGATTATGCTGCTTTTCAAAACCTATGCTGGTTGCCGGTCCGTGGCCGGGGTAAACTTTGGTTTCATCAGGTAAGACAAATAGTTTATCGGTAATGTTTTGAATTAATTGCTGATGGTTACCGCCCGGTAAATCGGTTCGGCCAATACTGCCATAAAAAAGCACATCACCACCTATTAAAATATGGTCTGACGCACTATAAAAGCATAAATGGGCAGGCGAATGGCCTGGTGCGAAAATTAAACTTAGTGTACTGTTTCCAAAACTGATTGTTCCGGTTTCGGGCAGAAACGTATCAGGCTCTGGCGAAAGCTCGTAATGGCTAAAGCCCATTTGCGGCGCATAGCCGGGTACGGCCTGTAATATTGGCAATTCGCCTATGTTAAACTGCGGCCTTAAACCATAGGTATCGAACACAAATTTATTACCAAAAACATGGTCTAAATGGCAATGCGTGTTGAGCAACAAAACAGGTTTAAGGTTATTTTCTTTAATAAATGAAACCAGTTCGTTCTGCTCGTAGCCTTCGTACATTCCCGGATCGATAATTACACATTCTCCGCTCTCATCATATAAAACGTACGTATTTTCACTATACGCATTAAAAGTTAATGTTTTTACTGTAATCATATTGTTGTTAGTTTTTCCATCTAAAGGTGGAAATAAGTTTATCAATATCTTTTTTAATGAAATTGATTACGGGCGCAATCGAGTCGTACTGCGGACGTTCGTTGAAATATAATGCCCCTCTGAAATAATGTTTTGCACTATCGGTTAAAAAAAACTGAACCGATGAGGCGGTATTTCCTTCAATGGCATAATAAATTCCATATACCTTATGATCGGGATAGTTGATGAGCTTCTGGTCTATTGCACTTGCTTTGATGGTGTGTTTAAAGGCGAGCTCACGGGTATATTCTAAAAGCCTGTCGTATTCTGGTTTTCCGGCTACTCCATGATAGGTGAGGTGAATGTATCCGTTAAATTGAGGAAAATGCAAATTATACCAAAAAGGCTGCGCATCTCTCCCGGTGTAGGCTTCAATTTTAGCATAAACCGGGTAGTCAAAGGTAAATGGTGCATCTGATGCAAATTTTTGATATGCCCTTGCAGGATAATAAATTCGAAAATAACTTTTAGGTTTCGGACTATAATCTTGATTTTGGCAGGCTGTTATGCATAAAAGCAGTGCAAAGGGTAAAAAAATCAGCAGTTTTAGTTTCATTCCTCAGAAGATTGCTTAATGGTTAACAGCATAAAGATAAACCAAATTATTTATTCCAGATGGCCCAGGCTTTTTCTGCCTGCTGATGCAACATTTCCAGTCCGTTTTTAACTTTTGCCCCACCGGCCGCAGCCTTAATCAGAAATGCCGTTTCTAGCGGATTGTAAACCAGATCGTAAGCCAAATGCTTAGACCCCAACAAACTGTAATCGATATCAGGAAAGGTATCTACATTTGGCGACATGCCCAACGGCGTTGTGTTGATTAATAATTTATGTGAAGTTAAAATTTCAGGTGTGATATCCGAATATAAAATGGCCCCTTCAACTGCTTTACGCACCACTATCTGATATTCGATATTTAACTTTTCTAAAACATACTTTACAGCCTTAGCTGCGCCTCCATCACCAAAAACCAGTGCTTTGGTATGCTGAGGTTCTAATAAAGGTGTTAACGACGCTTCAAAACCATAAGCATCGGTGTTATAACCCTTTAAATAGTTTTTCCCTTCAAAACTTTTAATGGAAATACAGTTAACCGCACCAATTTTATCGGCAGCTTCCTCTACCTCGTTTAAATAGCAAAGAACATTTACCTTATGCGGGATAGTTACATTTAAGCCACAAAGTGCAGGATTTTCACTTAATAAATCAGGTAGCGATTTGATATCTTCGATAGGAAAAAGCTCATATTGATGATCGGCAACCCCCTCATTTAAAAACTTTTCGGTAAAATATTTTTTAGAGAAAGAGTGAGAGAGTGGATATCCGATTAAGCCGTAAGTTTTCATAAGCACATATACATTCATTGCGAGACAGTACTTCCCCAAGAGGGTAAGCAGTGCCTCGCAATGCAGAAATTTTATATTATTTACCTAAGTTTAAGAAATGATCAAAAGTATCCCCCCTTAATCCCAAACGAATGGTTTCCAACGGAATAACTTCGGCTGGCGCAATATTACCCAGGTTTACGTTTGCTCCAATGAGTTTAATAAACCAAACCTGTTGCTCTTTTTGGGGCGCTTCCCAGATAATGGTTTCTTCGGGTATCTGTGTCAGGATTTCATCAACTAATCCTTCGCGTACCTCGCCGCTTCCGCGGTAAATACCTACATTACCACCTTCGCGTGCTTCGGCAATAACTTTCCATGAGCCAGCTTCGATTTCTGCCTGCATCAATTTAATCCACTTGTATGGGGCAAATATTTTGGCAGCATCTTTACTACCCACTTCCGAAATTACGGTTACCTGTTTGGCCAGTTCGCTAATATAAGCGCACTTTTTATCGTGCTCAATTTCAATAGAACCATCCGAAACCTCGGCATACTCCATTCCGTACTGATCGAGCACACGCTGGTAATCTGAAAACTGATTACGAATAATGAATGCTTCAAATAGTGTTCCGCCAAAATAGGTCGGAATACCTGCACTTTTATATAAAGCTAACTTTTCTTTAAGGTTTGGTGTTACATGTGAGGTAGCCCAACCCAATTTTACGATATCTGTATGTACGCCTGCAACGTCAATAAAATCTTCAACCTGGCGCAGGCTTAATCCCTTATCCATAACCATTGTTAAGCCTTTTTGGCGTGGTTTAGCTGGACGTTCGGGAACGTTTAATAATGGATAATTCATATGCCTACAAAAGTGAAAAAAATTTTGAGATTTATTTGTTAAATTTTTCTCACAAGGTCGTTACCTAATATATCTGTTTATTACGTTCAAAATGGCACTATTATCTTGTAATTGTGGCAAATATTCGAATAAAATATAGTGTTTTTCAGGGTCAGTTGTTAAAGCCGTTTCTAAATAACCTAATGCATCGGTATAACTACCCAGCGCAAAAAGATAGGCCACCATGCGGTAGTACAACTCTGCTGCTTCGGGTTATTTTTAATGGCCTCGGCCATGGTTTCCGATGCTTCCAGCAATTTACCCTGCTCGTACAATACGGTACTAAAATCTAACCAGGCCTCAATATCAAGGGGATTAAACTCTAAAACTTTCTCATAAGCTTCGATCGATTCATCAATCTGATTCAATTTGTAATAGGCATCGGCCAATGCAAACCAGAAATCGGCATTTTCGGCTTCTAAATCGATTGCTTTTTTATAAAAATGAAGCGATTCGAAATAACGTTCTTCAAAATTAAGTGTAACACCAATCCCAAACCAGGCATCTGCCATTTTAGGATCCATTTTCACCGATTTTTTGTAATAAGAACGGGCTTCGTCCATTTTCTCGAGCTTTTCGTAACATTCGCCAATGGCACAATAAGTATCGGCATTGGGCGGTTCGTACTCAAAAGTCTGTTTGTAAACCTCAATAGCTTCTGTATACTTATCTAACTGAACCAGTGCATTGCCTTTGTTAAAGTAAGCCGAACTGAAATCTTCTTTAATCAGAATGGCATAATCGTAAGCATCAATAGCCTTTTCAAAAAGATTAAGCTTGTGAAAACTATTACCCAGGTTGTACCATGCCGCATAAGAATACGGGTCGGTATCGATATATTGCTGGTAAAACTTAATGCTTTCTTCCTGCTTATCCAATACATCATAACAGAAAGCCAGCTCGTATAATCCATCCTGGTTTTCCATGTTTTGCTCTAAGCTGAGCTTGATGTAGGTAATGGCATTTTCGTAATCAGACATGCTCTGGTAAACGTAAGCCATTTGCAGTAAAATTTCGTCGGTACTTTCGGCAAGGCCCAAAGCTTTTTCGTAATTTTCTAAAGCTTCGTCAAAGCGCTCGGTATTCTGAAAAATATTGCCACGGAGCAAATAAATATCCGGTTCTGATGGTTCCAGTAGTTCGGCTTTTTGCAAAGCGATAAAAGCCTGTTCGTGGTTGTTGGTTAAAATGTACAGATGAGCCTGCTTGATTAAAAAAACAGTTGCGTAAGGGTGTTGACTAATTGCAAAATCAACTACCTGCAAAGCTTTGACCGGATCATTTTTCTCAATGTAGAAATCTACAATGTATTCAAAAGCGCCTGCATCGAAAAAATATTGGTCCTGATTGCGGAGCATTTCTTCGTAACGTTCTACTGAGCGTTGTGCGTCTTCGTTGGATTCAAAAAAGAATTCTTCTTCCATATATTATACTATTAAAGAACCGTGCCAATTAGCATAAAAACACATTATAATTTTACTACTTTTAATTATCCGTTTTTAAAATAATTATTAACATCACCTATTTAAAATGATGTAAATAGCTGAATATAAAGCTTATTAACTGTGATTAAGATGTGTGGATAATCAATAGATTTTTGCAACATCGCGGTTCCTTTTCCCTTCTTTCACAAAAATACTATAAATTTATGACACAAACGTAATGAAGAAGTCATGAAAGGATCAGTCATTTTTGCCCTGTTTTGGATCTGCTTTGGCCTACAGGCCTTTGCTCAAAAGGATGAAGAAAGCGCCATTAAAAAAGCGGTAAATAATCTTTTTACTGGCATGAAAACCAACGACAGCACCCTAACACGTAGTGCTTTTGCTACTGATGCAGTAATGCAAACCATTGTTAATAAGGATGGGAAAGTGAATGTACGGACCGAGTCGGTTAACAATTTTATCAAGTTAATTGGCACTCCGCATGAGGATCAGTATGATGAACGGATTGTATTTACCAAAATATTAATTGACGGCCCCCTTGCTTCGGTTTGGACGGATTACAAATTTTATCTGGGCGATAAATTCAGCCACTGTGGCGTAAATTCCTTTCAGTTGGTAAAGGGCGATAAAGGCTGGCAGATTGTTTATATTATTGATACAAGAAGGAAGGATGCCTGCAATTAGGATAACGGCTTTGAAGTAAGTGAAAAAAGGCTGGTCATGTTTTTCATGCCAGCCTTCTTTGTTTTTCAACCTGCTCGTTATTCTTTACCTAAATCTGCTGCACCTTTTTTAAACAATTCAGCCTGCTTGTTTAGGTTTTCTTTAGCTGCACCCGTAGCTGCAGCAGCCTGTTTTTGTTTAGCCTGCACAGTTGCAGTATAAGCGCCTGCCAATTGTTTGTTTAAATAAGCCTGCAGTTTCAATCTTTCAATAACATCGCTAATATTCTTGATTCCCTTTTCGGTAACCTCAGGGTTAGTATTTGCCCTTAAATATTGAAAATACTGGCCAATGGTGGCGAAAATTTTACTTCTGTCGCCAGTAGCCATAATGTTTTCGTAAAAGGCCTGGTGCTCATCTCTTGGATCGCTGATGTATAATGTTGCAACCGAACCGGCAATATGGTCTTTAGTATCTGCATCTAAAGCCGCTAAAGCGGTACTACCTTCTTGCGGTGCCAGTTTAGCTAAACCACCAAGTCCGGCAGCAATTACCTTGTACGAACGGTCTTTTAAACTTTCGTTCATTAAAGCTTTATAGGTTTGGTCGCCAGTTTCGGCAAGTTTACTTATCGCTGCCGATCTTACTTCGGTATCTTTATCACTTTTGGCCAATTGTAGCAGAACTGGTAAGGCCGCAGCTTTTATCTGGGCATCTTCCAAATTCAGCCCATCAATGCTCAAAGCACGTAAATCAGCCGATTTATCTTTTAAACCTGTTAACAATACCTGCTGCCCGCTGTTGGCTTTGCTTTGCATAATAAACTGCAAGGCCTCAATCCGGTTGGCATAACTGGGTGCATTTTTATACTGGAAGTAGTAATTTTCGGCGGTTTTATTGTCGTTGGTTTCGCCTACCACAATTTTATCTACGTCGAAATCGATCAAATCGGGTTTGGTACTTACATCGAAGCTAAAGTTCTGTTCACGGCTGTTAATCAGGATTTCCTTTCTGATTTTTTGTTCACCGGCATAAATATCGATTTTAACAGGCAGGGTAAATGTCTGCACGCTGGCATCTTGCGTTTGTTTAACTTTAATGATTGCTTTACCATTTTCGTAACCATAATCGATGCTTAAAACCGGGTGACCTCCATTGTAATACCACTGGTTAAAATAGGGGCTCCAGTCTTTACCGGTTACCTCTTCCATAGCCAGGCGTAACTGGTGCGTTTCGCCATTTTTAAAAGCATTGCTAGTTAAATAACGGTTAAGTGATTTATAAAAAGCGGCATCGCCCATCTGGTTTTTCAACGCATAAAGAATAATCGATCCTTTGGCATAGCTGATGTTATCGAACATATCTTCCTTATCGTTATAATAAAAGCGGGCCAACACCGGGCTTTCGCCTTTTTTAGTCGAACCAAGGTAAGATTGCAGTTTTTCATAACGCGATTTATCTTCAGCATCCTGACCGGCATCGTGGCCATGCCAGATTACTTCGCCAAAAGTGGCAAAAGATTCGTTCATGGTTAAATTAGACCATGATTCGGCAGTTACATAATCGCCAAACCACTGGTGAAAAAGCTCGTGTGCAATGGTACCTTCTTCATTTCCATCTAACAGCTCGCGATCAGTTTTTTGCACATGCTCGCCATGTAAAGTAGCAGTGGTGTTCTCCATTGCTCCCGAAACGTAATCGCGGCCCACTACCTGCGAGTATTTGTTCCATGGATAATCTACCCCAAGCAAATTGCTGTAAAACTGAATCATATCAGGTGTTTTACCAAAAATCTGCTTCGCGTATGGTGCGTATTTAGGCTCCAGGTAATAGCTCACCTCCTTACCTTTATAGGCATCTTTAGTGATTTTAAACTCTCCTACGGCCATCATAAACAGGTAAGGTGAGTGTGGCAAATCCATTTTCCAGGTATCAGTTCTTGTACCATCGGTATTGGGTTTCTGGCTTACGAGTTTACCGTTTGACAGGGTGGTGTATTTCGATTTTACTGTCATCGAAATTTCCTGTGTAGTTTTCTGGTCGGGTTTATCGATAGTTGGAAACCAGGCCGATGAAGATTCTGTTTCACCCTGCGTCCAGATTTGCGTTGGCTTATTTTTATCGGCACCATCCGGATTGATAAAGTACAAGCCTTTGGCATCGGTAATTGCCGCGCTCCCCTTCACTTTCAACTCATCGGGTTTGGCTGTATAAGCAATGTATACAGTATATTTCTCTGTGTTGGTATACTTTTTATTTAAGTTGATATACAGCTTATTATCATTGTAAGTGTATTTAAGTGGTGTATTGCCTTTTGGCCCAACCAGCGCAATACTTTTAATATCCATCCCTTGCGCATCAAGCGTTAGCGAGTCTGTAGCGTAAAAATGAGGCTTTAAAGTAAGCCATGCTTTACCGTGCAGGTAGCGTTTTGCATAATCGAAAGAAACATCGAGTTTGGTATGTACCAGGTCATTAACTTTGGTTGCGGTTACTCGGTAAACATTAAGGTTATTAGATTTTTCAGCAGTTTGTTCCTGTGCGAAAAGAGGATTGGCCATAAAAGCAGCAGCCAATATTACCCCACAGGCAATAAAATTTTTATTCATTTCTTAAGATTTAATAAGTCAGTAATCTTTGAGGCAAGGTATTAAGAATTGTGGTAATTAAATATTAAAATTTTTGTTAGTAATATTTAAAACTAATTGGTTGCAACAGGTTTTAAAATATAGCCTTTAGCCGCCAGTCCTTTTATCAGGCCTTCATCACTTACCAAGTGACCTGCACCAACGACAATAAACAGCGATTCTTTTTCCATCAAAGCAGGCAGTTGATCTAACCAGCGTCGATTCCGATTTTTGAGCATCTCAGTCATAAACGCTCGATTTTCTTCATCTTGGATTTTAAAGAGATCAGTTAGTTTATCAATATCCTGAGCAAGGTAATAATCCTTAAGTTCCTTTGCCCTAAGTTTGCTTTTATCCGATTCTCTGATCGATTTTAACAAGGCCTTTTTTTGCTTCTGCAAATCGTCATCAAATAATAAAGCGCCCTGGTATTCGGCGGTTTCTAAACCATAAAGGGATTTTGCATTACTTTTGGCATACTTCTGAAAGCTGTCATCTATTCCATCGGCCACTTCCTTTATTTCGGGATTGTCGAGTAGCATAACCATGACGCTAACCAGGGCAGGTTTGAAGGTATTGAGCAATTTTAGATCAATATCTGGATTCTTAGCTTTAATATAATCGTTTACTTCTTTGTACTCCTCTGGCGTAAATAAACTATCGAGTTTATTGTTTTTCATCATTAAAAATGGCGCCATTCTTCCCTGTATAGTGCTATCCATTACGATCTCGCCTACCACACCATCAACCGTTTTTAGTTTCTCCTGCAAAACCCGCATGGTATCGGCAAACTTTCTGCTTGTAAAATGATGGGTACCAAATAAATATGACGGTTTCTTTAATCCATTGCCAGAAATTTCCCACAGCAGCGTGTTGGTTGCTTTTTTGGTTTGTGCTTTAAGGCTAAGCCCAAAGCCCAGGAAAGCAATGAGTAATAATTTAATGTTTTTCATTGAGTAGTCGTTTTAGTAAATGTTAGGGCAAGATATTAAGAATTGTGATAAAGTTAAGCACCAAATGTGTGCTGCTTTCCTTTATTTTTTTGTTGTTTTGTGTAAACCGTTAGAAATATGATTACAGATATTCAATCCATTTTAAACAAATTGGGCGTAAATGCCGATAACGCAGCATTTAGCACAGGAAGCCATTGGGGAGGAGCGGCAAATGTAAAAACTTTGGAAAGTTTTTCGCCTGTAGATGGAAAACTGATTGCTTCGGCGAAAGTGGCAACCAGTGCTGATTACGAAGCTGTTGTGCTTCAAGCACAGACTGCGTTTACCGAATGGCGTACAGTTCCTGCTCCAAAACGAGGCGAAATTGTTCGCCAGTTTGGCGATGCCCTGCGTGAAAACAAAGCTGCTTTGGGCACACTGGTTTCATATGAAATGGGGAAAAGTTTACAGGAAGGTTTTGGCGAGGTACAGGAAATGATCGACATCTGCGATTTTGCCGTGGGTTTATCGCGCCAGCTATATGGCTTAACCATGCACAGCGAGCGCCCAAACCACCGCATGTACGAGCAATGGCATCCGCTGGGTATTGTAGGTATTATTTCGGCCTTTAACTTCCCGGTTGCGGTTTGGAGCTGGAATGTTGCCCTTGCGCTGGTATGCGGCAATGTGTGTATCTGGAAACCATCAGAAAAAACACCATTAACCGCTATTGCCTGTCAGCATATTATTGCAAAAGTTTTTAAAGCAAATGCTGTTGCTGAAGGCGTATGTAGTTTAATTTTAGGCGATAAAGAAGTTGGTGAACAGCTGACAAATGATGACCGGGTTTCTTTGGTTTCTGCAACAGGATCCACACGAATGGGCAAAGCAGTTGCGGCAGCTGTTGGTGCACGCCTGGGCAAGAGTTTACTCGAATTAGGTGGCAACAATGCCATTATTATTTCGGAACATGCTGATTTAGATATGAGTTTAATTGGTGCAGTATTTGGAGCTGTTGGCACCGCTGGACAGCGATGCACTTCTACCCGCAGACTGATTATTCACGAAAGTGTTTACGATGCCTTCACCTCAAAGCTGGTTAATGCCTATGGGCAATTGCGCATTGGCAATCCTTTGGATCAAAACAACCATGTTGGTCCACTGATTGATACGGATGCGGTTACTGCTTACCTTGATTCAATTGAAAAATGCAAGGTAGAAGGCGGTCATTTCGTGGTAGAAGGCGGCGTATTATCGGGCGAAGCTTACCAAAGTGGTTGCTACGTAAAGCCATGTATAGCAGAAGTAAAAAATGATTTTAAAATTGTGCAGCACGAAACCTTTGCGCCAATTTTATACTTAATCAAATACAAAACACTGAATGAAGCCATCGCCTTGCAAAATGGTGTTCCACAAGGACTTTCATCGGCAATTATGACCTTAAACCTGAGAGAAGCTGAACAATTCTTATCGGCCAACGGATCTGATTGCGGCATAGCCAACGTAAATATTGGTACCTCGGGGGCCGAAATTGGTGGTGCTTTTGGAGGCGAAAAGGAAACTGGTGGCGGTCGCGAAAGTGGATCGGATGCCTGGAAAGCTTATATGCGCCGGCAAACCAATACAATTAATTATGCCAATACTTTGCCACTGGCGCAAGGTATTAAATTTGATTTGTAGATAATTCTTCAATCCTGCATTAAAAATGCAGTGTCCGCTGCCCCTCGTTTGTAATGAGGGTAAAATAAAAAAGGCGCTAAATTTAAAATTTAGCGCCTTTTAAGTAAAATATATGATGGAGTTAGAATAGTTTTTCCAATAAAGCTACGTCTATGTCGCTATAGCGTGATGGATTGCTATTGGCTAGTACAACTGGTTTCGCCGTTACTTTAATGAAGCTTTCAGCGGCAGTAAAATCGCCCATTTTAATTTTCGATTCTGCCCCGATTGCAGCGATGTGTGTTTCTGTAGAGCCAGCTAATTTCAACGTTGCTGCATCTTTAATTTCTGTAGATAAATTAACCGTATTGGCCTTAATATCAGCTGATGCCTTATCGTTAAGTACAATATTCAGGTTTAACAGGTTAAAATTTCCGGCAGTACTTACTGTTGCAGTGTTTGAGGCTTCGATAGCTGATAAGTTATTAACATGAGCAATAACCATTAAAGTATTTTTATCAAAAGAACTAATCCGCAGTTCAGCTCCTTGTTGTTGCACCATTGCATTTTTGCCGTAGTATTGATCGTAAATCTCAACACTTTCTTTAGCATCCTGAACCAGGATTAATTTAACATTGCCTGATACCACAATTTTACTGATGTTTTTCACTTTTGTTAAAGCGGTATAGCTTGCTGTGTTTTCTGTAGCATTTGCTATGACTGTTGCACTACTTAAAGTAACCATTACCAATGCAGCTGCAAATAATTTTTTAATAGAATTTTTCATGACCTTAATATTTTATAAATCCTTTATTACCAGTTGTTTTTCTGAAAATAAGACGACTGTTTCCCGAAAACGTTTCAGGCAGAGCGGCTATATTATACCACGCCCATGTATTTATAGACGAACGCCCAAATAACCTATACGAAAATTGCCTGGCCCTTTAGCTCAAAAGTGGCCTTCATGCTGATGTTAAGTACTATATGTTAAAAAAGGTTAAAACTTAACACACAACTAACATATTAGTTTTATATTCGTAAAAACAAAACAGATTCTTTCTATGAAACGTCTATTACTCTCACTGTGCTTTTTTGTCACTATTGCATCGTATACAAGAGCCCAGAGTCACCATACCATTAAAGGCCGAACAATTGACACTGCTTCGACAACCCTTTTATCAGGGACCACTATTGCAGTTTTAAACGCAAAAGACTCTACATTGGTAAAATTTACCCGAGCGGCAGAAAACGGCTCCTTTGAGCTTACCGGCATCAAAAATGGTAAGTTTATCCTATTGGTCTCCTACCCAAAATATGCCGACTTTGTAGATCATTTTACACTCGACTCTACCACACTTGTAAAAGATTATAATAAGATAAACCTGACGGGAATGGCTAAGATATTGGCTGATGTAATTATTAAAGGAAACAGGTCGGCGATAAAAATTAAAGGCGATACCACAGAGTTCGACCCAAAAGCATATAACATAGAGCCCAACTCAAAAGTTGAAGACCTGATAAAACAGTTTCCAGGTTTTCAGGTTGATAAGGATGGTAAAATTACTGCGCAAGGAAAAACAGTTCCGAAAGTACTGGTAGACGGTGAAGAGTTTTTTGGCGATGATCCGACACTGGTTACCAAAAACCTACGTGCGGATATGGTAGAATCTGTTCAGCTTTACGATAAGGCCAGCGATCAGGCCAGTTTTACGGGGATTGATGATGGAGAGAAAACCAAAACCCTTAACATTAAACTAAAAGAGGATAAGAAGAATGGCTATTTTGGCAAAGTGCAGGGAGGTTACGGAACAAAAGATTTTTACCAGGGACAGGGGATGTTTAACAAATTCTGGGGTAAAAAGAAATTTTCAGCCTATGGCATTTTGGGTAACAACGGCACTGTAGGTTTAGGTTGGGATGATCGTGATAAATATGGCGCTTCTGGTGGATATACTATGACTGATGATGGTGGGATGTATTTTAGCAGTGGCGGAGATGATTTCGACAGCTACGATGGGCAATATAATGGCCAGGGCTTGCCAGTAGCCCGTACCGGAGGTTTACATTTCGATAACAAATGGAATAAGGATAAAGAATCGTTAAATACAAATTATAAAATCGGATCGATCAGGGTTTCGGGGGAAAGGAATTCAATCAGTCAAAATAATTTAGCATCGGGCACTCAAAATAGCACTTCAGACGAATCGTTTGATAACGACATGTTCAGACAAAAACTGGATGCCATGTATGAGATCAAGATTGATACAACCTTAACAATGAAAGTTAATGTTGACGGTGCATTGAAAAAAAGCAATACTTCAAACAATTACTTAACTGGTACCACTAATGGCAATGGTGGCTTTCTAAATTCCTCAAACAGAACGTTGAGTAATGAAGTAGATGATCAAAACTTTAACGCTAATGTTTTATTCACAAAAAAACTAAAGAAAACGGGCCGCACACTATCATTAAATATTAATCAATCAATTAATAAAAGTAATAGTGAAGGATATTTAAATTCCCTTAACCGACGCTTAACCTCAGCCGGACAAGTAGATAGTCTTACCAATCAGCTAAAAATCAATGATATTACCAACAGTACTTTCAAATTAAATGCTGCCTATACAGAACCACTCTCAAAAACCTTAACTGTCATCATAAATTATGGCTTAACGCTAATGAATGGAACATCAGATCGCAAATCTTTCAATCAGTCGGGTAGTGGCAGATACGATATTTTAGATACTGTTTACAGTAATAATTTTGAGCTGACCCAAACGATCAATCAAGGCGGTGCCATCTTCAATTATAAAAAGGGCAAAACAATTATCAACTTCGGATCAAAATTTAGTGGTGTAAACTTTAAACAAGACGATATTTATCACAACAAAACTTATGTAAGAAACTTTGTTAACTATATGCCACAAGCATCCTATCAATATCGCTTTTCTCAACAAAAATCGCTCAGACTTAACTACAACGGTAATACTAACCAACCATCACTCGATCAGCTTCAGCCGGTTAGGGTAAATAACGACCCGTTTAATGTTGTTGAAGGAAATCAGGATTTAAGACCATCTTTCAGAAGTAATATCAATGCCAGTTATAATTCTTACAAAGTTTTAACCAATCAATCAGTGTGGCTAAATGCTTCATATAGTTTTACCACAAATCCGATTATTAGTGATGTTACAACGGATGATGTTGGTAAGAGTACTTACAGATACATCAATTTTGATGATAAAATGCAGACCAATTTTTACATGTATGGGCAGATAAGTAGAAAAATAGGCTTTTTAGATATGAATGTTGGTTTAAATGCAAATGCTAACGGGAGCTCTTCTTATAACTTTATAACTACAAAGCTTGGCAGGACCTTAAATAACACCAAAAATTACACATATGGTGGCGGAATAAACATTTCAAAATATAAAGACAAGGAATATAGCTTTTATGTGCGTTTTGGCCCAACCTACAATACATCAAGAGCGAGTATTGGTTCTAACAGCGATGGATGGGGCATGAATGGTTATGCATCAGGAAATGTACAACTGCCTGGAAAATTTGAGATATCTACAGATGGTCAATATCAGTATAATGGAAAAACACAAGTGCTAACCGAAAGTTTTGAACGTTTTATCTGGAATGCATCGATAGGTAAAAAATTCTTCAAGTCAGAAAATTTAAAGTTCTCTTTAACTGTAAATGATATCTTAAACCAAAATATCGGCTTCAACCGTTTTGCATCTAACACGACCATAAGCCAAAGCAGCTATACCACCATAAGGCGGTATTTAATGTTCTCGGTATCATGGGATTTTAACAAAATGGGCGGCGGAATTAAAACACAAAAATAATTATCATGAAAACTACACTAAAATATATCCTCTTATTTGCTGTTATTTTCATCAGCAAAAGCACGTTTGCTCAAAATATACACTTCGTAAAAAGTGGGGTGATCGAATTTGAGAAAAGGTCTAATATGTACGCTTTGATCAAAAAGAAAATCAATAAAGACAATGAAAGTTACATGTCGCCTGCTTTTGATCAGTATAAAAAGAACAATCCACAATTTAAGGTTGCGAAAAGTACCTTAAGCTTTAATAAGGATAAAAGCTTATATAAATGGCCAACTGTAGAGGAAACTGTAAATCCAAACTGGGCAGCAAGAGATCCTCTTGTTGATCTAAAAAATACCGTTGCTACCGATTTTAATGCCAACACAAGTATTTCCCAAAAAGCGGTTTATGAAGACACCTATATTGTTAAGGATAGTCTGCGCAAGATTAACTGGAAAATTACCGATGAAACAAGAGAAATTGCTGGTTACGAATGCCGTAGAGCCAATGCCATTATTATGGATTCGATATATGTGGTGGCTTATTATTCAAATCAGATTGCAGTTTCTGGCGGACCAGAATCGTTTACAGGATTGCCAGGGATGATTTTAGGTTTGGCATTGCCGCATCAAAACATCAGCTGGTTTGCAACCAAAGTAACTGAAGTTACTGTTCCTGAAAAAGACCTAACCCCTCCAACGAAAGGAAAACCAATCGATAATAAAGGCTTAACTGATAAAATAACTTCAGCATTGAAAAATTATGGTCCTGAAGCACTCTCAGCGCTAAAGGCCTTCTCACTTTAACGATGTATATTTCATTCTTATAATTATGCCTATTTTAGCATAATCA
Organism: Pedobacter sp. HDW13; assembly: GCF_011303555.1. Lineage (NCBI taxonomy): Bacteria > Pseudomonadati > Bacteroidota > Sphingobacteriia > Sphingobacteriales > Sphingobacteriaceae > Pedobacter > Pedobacter sp. HDW13. Next base: position 2,016,723 of record NZ_CP049868.1, read on the forward strand.
AAGGAAAATAATGTACAGCGCGCTTTATAACCATATTAATAAATTTATAGATTTGAGTAACGATGAGCAGGAACTTCTTGCCTCATTACTCGAATCTTTTTCGGTTAAAAAGAAAACTTTTTTATTGGAAGAAGGGCAAACCTGCAGGGCCAATTACTTTGTGGTAAAGGGTTGCCTCAGGCTCTATTTCATCGACATTAAAGGTGCCGAGCAAACCACTCAATTTGCTATCGAAAACTGGTGGATTACGGACTTAACCAGCTTCCTCTTCCAAAAAACTTCAGAATTTTATATCCAGGCAGCAGAAAATACCGAAGTGATTGCCATTGAACATCATCATTACGACGAAATGTTCCATAAACTGCCCAAACTGGAAAGGTATTTCAGGCTAATTTTACAGAAAAACCACCAGGCTTCGCAAATGCGGATTAGATACCTCTACAGCCAAACTGCCGAAGAAAGATACCGCCACTTTAACCAACTCTTCCCCGAATTTGTACAACGGGTACCACAATACATGCTGGCCTCTTACCTGGGCTTTACGCCTGAGTTTTTGAGTAAGATCAGGGCGAAGAGATAATCTAAGCTATTTTTAACCGCAGAGCGCGTAGAGCAAGGAGCAAAATACGCAGAGTTGGGCGCATATCTCTTTGCGCAGCTTAGCGTAAAACTTAGCGGCCTTTGCGGTTAAATCCATTTCTTAAACTACATTAAGTTTTTTTAGGGCCAGGATGCGGAACTTTACATCGTAATCAAAAACAATAAAAAAATGGAAAGCAGAATTGATATCCCAAAAGTAGATCCGGCAGCATACCAGGCCATGTACGCTTTAGAAAAATATTTATCAGCCAGTAAAATCGATCCGATTCTTTCAGAGCTGATTAAAATGAGGGCATCGCAAATTAACGGTTGTGCATTTTGTTTAAACATGCACTCTGCCGATGCACGCAAAATTGGTGAAACCGAACAAAGGTTGTATTTGCTAAGCGCATGGAAAGAAACCACCCTGTTTACCGAAAAAGAAAAAGCGGTTATTGCTTTAACTGAAGAGGTAACCTTAATTAACAACCATGTATCCGATGCTACTTATAACAAAGTGGCCAGTTTCTTTAACGAAACCGAAATCACCAATATCATTATGGCTATTGTTACCATTAATGCCTGGAACAGACTTGCTATCACCGCCAAAGTAATTGTTGGATAAAATTTCCAAACCTATCAGGTTTTTAAAAATCTGATAGGTTTTAAATCTTTTTTAGCTCCCCAAAAACTAACCTTGCTACTTCCTTAGCACCTTCCGGCTGGAAATGGGTATTGTCTTTTTGCCCTTTAGGGTAAGCCTCATACCTGGCCGAATCTAAATTCATAAAATAGTTTTTGCTCACATACTCCTGGCCTTTGGTAGTAAAAAAATCAGCAGAAAGACTGGTTAAATCAATAATCGGCACATGTAATGCTTTGGCCACCTCTTTTACGGCCTGTGGATATTCGCCATGTGCACTGCCCAACTTACCATCCTTCCAGGGATAATTACGTGTAACTGGTGTAATGAGTATAGGTAAAGCACCTTTTGCCCGGGTTTCATTTACATATAGCTTTAAAAAATCTTTATAACCCGGTATATCTACATAACGTTCGGGTTTATCTTTTGCGGCATCATTATGACCGAACTGAATCAATACGAGATCGTTTTTCTGTAAACTGCCTAAAACTTCTTTCCATCTGCCTTCTTCAAAAAAACTGCGCGTGCTCCTGCCTCCTTTTGCCTTATCAACCACCAAAGCGCTATCACTCTTTATCAGTCGGCTTATTTTTTTTAGGCTATCTTTTTGCAAAAAGGGTTGAAAAACCTGTCCCCAGCCTGTAAGTGGATATTTCTTTTGTAAGTATCCATCATCTAAAGTATAATCTGCAACAGTCGAATCGCCGATTAAATAAACCTTAACCGGCCTGGGTTTGGTGATGAAAGACATCAGCAAAAAACCAGTAGCTACAACTGCGATAATAATTTTATGGTGTTTCATTTTTCTGATCGATTATTTAATTGGCTCCACCCTAAACCAATCGTATTCGGCGATTCCCGAATCGTTTGTCTGTGTATCGCGTACAGCAAACAAGCCTAATTTTGCCCCAATCCATTGCCCGGCTGTAGCCTGAAACTCGTCGCCAATTGGATGAAAGCTAATGCCATCTTCGCTGTAGCTAAACCGGCATTTGGCTCCGTTAACAACCTGTACCCTTAACTGCACTGATGCTGATCCGACAGTTGTCGGATTGAGTTTGGCAATTTCCTTTTCATTTTCGGGCTTGCCTTTATCTGCACTCGGGCAAACACCATACATCAGGTACAAGCCATCCTTTTTACGCTTAACGCTAATCTGGGCATAACTTCTCCCCATAATTACCAGGCCGGTGCTTTCATTTTCCAGCTTAGGGTTGGGCTTAAAATTAAGTTTCGTGGTTACCCTAAACTCATCGGCAGGAAACTTCTGCATCAATAAATTGGGTACATCCCAAAGATTTTTAGCCTCATCAGGTATTTTAGATGTATATAATTTTAAAACTCCTTTGCCGGCATCGGTAAACCACCAGGTGGGTTGCGGGTTTGCCTGCCACTGCCATTGTAAGCCTAAATCAACTGTTCCAAATTCATCACTTTCAGCCGGATTTTCGATCGGATATACTTTACCCACATTCGGTTTTTTATAAACTGAAACCGGCTCGCCAATACCATCACCACCTTTATCCACACCAATTACCGGCCAGTTATTAATCCATTTCATGGGCTGTAAGTGCACCACACGGCCATAGGCATCCTTATCCTGAAAGTGTAAAAACCAATCTTCACCGCTTTGTGTATTTACCCATGCACCCTGGTGCGGACCATTAACGGTCGATTTACCCTGATCCATGGCTACTTTTCTTTCGTAAGGTCCGTAAATATTTTTACTCCGCAAGATCAACTGCCAGCCTGTAGAAACACCCCCGGCAGGTGCGAAAAGATAGTAATAACCATTACGTTTATAAAATTTTGGGCCTTCAATAGTCGGATCGAGTTCATGTCCGTCGTAAACAATACGGCCTTTGGCCACTACTTTCAGCCCATCACTGCTTAACGGCATAATGGCCAAAACGCTTTTAATTCCAGACCGGCTGCCTGCATAAGCATAAGCGAGATAAGTTTTTCCGTCTTCATCCCAAAAAGGGCAGGGATCTATTAAACCCTTGCCAGCAGCAACCAATTGTGGTGCAGACCAATCGCCCGTAATCATTTTGGCTTTGGTTACATAAATCCCGAAATCTGGATCGGGGTAATAAATGTAAAATTCGTCATTGTGGTAACGGATAGCAGGTGCCCAAACGCCATTGCCGTGCTGTGTTTTTTCAAAATGATCAAAAGGAAGCTGGCACTTTAAGGCATGGCCAATAATTTTCCAGTTCACCAGATCTTTAGAATGCAAAATCGGTAAGCCCGGAACAGCATCAAAGCTGGAGGCAATCATATAAAAATCGTCGCCTACGCGAATAGCATCCGGATCGGAATAATCGGCATTCACAACCGGATTTTTATAAGTTCCGTTGCCCTGATCCGACACCCAAACTTTAGAAACATATTTATTCGACGGATTTTGTTGCGCAAATGTGCCAGCAACAAAACCTATAATAAGGATCGAACTAAGGAGGTATTTCATTTTACAACGCTGTTTTTCGTAATATTTGGCTAACAATGGCTTACTAACAAGATTAAGCCTTTTTTTATTCCAAGGCAAACAGATATTGTGCAATCGTTCCCGACATCGTTTGCATCTTTTAATTTCGCTAAAACTTCTTTCTGATGGATATTAATGTTTAAAATTGTTCATCATATATTTTAAAACACGGCTGCGTGATGAAGTTCATACTTTTGCGTGGCCGATTTTATTTTATTCCTAACCAAATCGATATGAAAACAATTGCCTTATTCTTTTTAATGGTTATTGCCCTGAAGGCGCACGCGGCAGAGATTAAACCCGATTTTATTGTTGCGGCCGATGGAAGCGGGAATTTTAAAACGGTACAGGAAGCCATCCATGCAGTACCCGATTTCAGAAATAAAACCACTGTAATTTTCATTAAAAAAGGTACTTACAAAGAAAAGCTGATTTTAGCTGCATCAAAGAAAAATGTAAAACTGATTGGTGAAAGCCTTAACGAAACCATTTTAACTTACGATGACTATGCGCAAAAGAAAAATACCTTTGGCGAAGAAAAGGGTACTTCAGGTTCATCCAGCTTTTACATTTACGGCGAAAGCTTTTCGGCAGAAAACATCACTTTCGAAAATTCATCGGGTCCGGTTGGACAGGCCGTAGCGGTTTGGGCAGGTGGCGATAAATCGGTTTTCACGAACTGCAGGCTTTTGGGCTTTCAGGATACACTTTATACCTATGGCGGCAATAACCGCCAGTATTATAAAAACTGCTACATTGAAGGTACTGTCGATTTCATTTTTGGTGCAGCAACCGCCTGGTTCGAAAACTGTACGCTTTATTGCAAAAAGGCAGGTTACATTACAGCAGCATCAACCACCGATACGACCAAATTTGGTTATGTTTTTAACAAGTGTACTGTTAAAGGCGATGCCCAGGTAAATAGCTTCTATTTGGGCAGACCCTGGCGACCTTATGCAAAAGTGGCTTATTTAAACTGCACACTGCCCGATTTGATCCGCCCCGAAGGCTGGAACAATTGGGGCAAAACAAGTAACGAACAAACTGCCTACTATGCTGAATACAAAAGTGTTGGAAAGGGCGCAAATCCAAATGGGAGAGCCAAATGGTCGCACCAATTAACGGATATTGAGTATAGTGTCTATATTTTGGAAAACGTTTTCCGAGGCTGGCTTCCCGAGGGCAAATAAATCAACTAAACAACTGATAATCAAAATACAAGCACCTTAAACAAGGTGCTTTTTGCGTTTGTTTTCCGGCAACGTTTGCATAGATTTCTCTTCTGTTTTAGGCGCAAACAACGTACACTTGTTATACGATTAACCAAATATAATTTAACAGCATCAACAATGAAACATATAGCAGGTAGTTTCTATCGGACAAAAATAGCGCTCACATGTATTTTAATATCGGCTGCATGTTCGGCTATTGCTCAACAAAATCAAGCATTGCCCGTTATTCAGCAGGTTAAATTTAAAAACGATACCACCAGCATTACCAGCTTTGGGGCTAAAGGCGACGGACTTTTTTTAAATACCCAGAGCATTAACAAAACCATTGAGGCTGTAAGTCAAAAAGGTGGTGGTGTAGTGCTCATCCCATCTGGCCTATGGTTAACCGGACCAATTGAATTAAAAAGCAATGTAAACCTACACTTAAAACGCGATGCCATTCTGCAGTTTACTGCCGATTTTAACCAATATAAACTGGTTAAGGGAAACTGGGAAGGACAACCAGCCTGGCGTAACCAAAGCCCTATTTCTGGTGTTAATTTACAAAATATAGCCATTACTGGCGCAGGTATTATTGATGGAAACGGTGGCGCATGGCGCATGGTAAAAAAAGATAAACTCACCGAAACCCAGTGGAAAACGTTAGTAGCGTCTGGCGGTGTGGTAAGGGCCGATGGCAAAATGTGGTACCCATCAGAAAAAACGGTTAAAGGCTCGAACACCAAAAATGCCGGCGTAATTGAAGCGGGTAAAACTGCTGCCGATTACGAAGATATTAAAGATTTTCTTCGACCTAACCTGGTGGTATTAACCGGTTGCAAAAAAGTGCTTTTAGAAGGCGTGACCTTTCAAAACTCACCAGCCTGGAACCTGCACCCCTTGCTTTGCGAAGACCTGACTTTGAGAAACCTACAGGTTAAAAACCCATGGTTTGCACAAAACGGCGATGGTGTTGATGTAGAGTCGTGCAAAAATGTATTGATTGAGGGCAGCACTTTTGATGTAGGCGATGATGGTATCTGCATTAAATCTGGCAGGGACGAAGCTGGCCGCAAACGTGGCGTACCTACAGAAAATGTAATTATCAGAAACAATGTGGTTTACCACGCGCATGGTGGTTTCGTTATCGGAAGCGAAATGAGCGGCGGGACCAAAAATATTTGGGTGTACAATTGTTCTTTCATTGGCACCGATATTGGTCTGCGTTTTAAAACCACACGTGGCCGCGGTGGTGTGGTCGAAAATATTTATGTGAACAACATTAACATGATTGATATCCCCGGTGAAGCCATTTTATTCGACATGTATTATGCAGCTGTTGATCCGGTTCCTTTGGCAGGCGAAAAACGCGAAGCCATTAAAACCGTTACGGTTCCCGTTACCGAAGCAACTCCTCAATTTAAAAATTTCTACATTAAAGATGTAGTAGCCAATGGTGCCGAAAAAGCAATCTTTTTCAGGGGTTTACCCGAAATGAACATCAAGGATATTCACCTCGAAAATGTAACCATTCAATCTAAAAAAGGCATCGAAATTATTGAAGCATCGAATATTTTCCTTAAAAATGTTAAGGTCATTACCAACGATACCAATCCGGTAGTGCACGTACAAAACGGTAGCAACATCAATATCAACGGGCTTCAGTATAAAAATGGTGCTGAACTTCTTTTCGACATTAGCGGCGAAAAAACAAAAGCCCTGAAAATAACAGGAACCGATGTTTCAAAAGCAAAAAAAACATCAGCTTTTGGCACCGAAGTAAATCAATCTGTATTGGAGATTTCAAAATAATTAAGATGAAGCAATCAATCATATACCTTACAGCAACCTTAGCGTTCCTCATTGTTTTCGTACAAAATGGGTTAGCACAAAAGAAATTATCTGAACAGCTAACCTTAACTGCAATGGAAAAACTGTTTCAGGATACCACCTTGCTTAAAGGCGCAAAAGGCCCAAAATGGACCTACGATATGGGTGTAGTTTTAGAAGGTGCAGCAGCAGTTTGGCGCAATACCAGTGATGGAAAATATTTTAAATATGTGCAAAGCTCGATGGATGCCTATCTCGATAAAGAAGGCAACATTAGCACCTATAAAGCTGAAGATTTTAATATCGACAACGTTAAAAACGGTCGGTCGCTGTTGTTACTATACAAAGTTACCGGACAACAGAAATATCTGTTAGCAGCAACCAAACTTTATGATCAGTTGCAGAAACAACCACGCACCAAAGCAGGTGGTTTTTGGCACAAGAAAATTTATCCGAACCAAATGTGGCTCGATGGATTGTACATGGGCGAGCCATTTTATGCAGAGTACGCCAAACTGATGAAAAAAGATGCTGCGTTTGACGATATCGCGACGCAATTTATTCTAATGGAAAAAAACTCGCGTGACAATAAAACAGGTTTATTGTATCATGGCTACGACGAAAGCAGGGCTGAGCAATGGGCCGATAAGACAACTGGTCGTTCACCCAATTTTTGGGCCAGGGCTATGGGCTGGTACATTATGGCATTGGTTGATGTTTTGGATAATTTCCCTGCTAATCACCCTAAAAGAGCTGAGCTGTTAGCAATTTTAAACCGTACAGCGACAGCGGCTGTAAAATACCAGGATCCTAAATCGGGGGTTTGGTTTGATATTTTGGATATGCCCACCAGAAAAGGAAATTACCTGGAAAGCTCGGCCTCAAGCATGTTTGTGTATGGCCTGGCCAAAGGCGTGCGTAAAGGTTGGTTAGCCCCATCTTTTATGGCAGCCGCCAATAAAGGCTATACTGGGTTAAAGAAAGAATTTGTTGAACCTGCAGGCAACGAAAGGATCAATCTAACCAAAACCGTTTCAGTTTCGGGTCTGGGTGGCAAACCCAAATACCGTGATGGCAGTTTTGAATATTACATTAGCGAAAAAGTAATCACCAACGATCCGAAAGGAGTTGGCGCTTTCATCTGCGCCTCGACTGAAATGGAAATTGCAGCGTTGCCTAAAACCGGCAAGGGCTTAACCGTAACTGTCGATAATTTCTTCAACAACGAATACACGACCGGGCCGACGGGCGACAAAATTCCTTTCCATTATGTTTGGGAAGAAGACGACAACAACGGATTCTCGCTATTCGGTAAAATATTTAACGATGCAGGTGCTAAAACTACTACGCTTAAAGCTGCACCAACAACTGCAAATTTAAAGGGAAGCAACATTTATATTATTGTAGATCCGGATACCGAAAAAGAAACGGCCAATCCGAATTACATGAATGCCGATCATGCTAAACAAATAGCGGACTGGGTTAAAGCAGGTGGAGTGTTAGTATTGTTATTAAATGATGTGGGTAATTGCGAAATCAGCAAGTTCAATGTACTGCCAGAAACTTTCGGGCTTAAATTCAATGAAGATAGCCGCAATAAAGTGCAAGGTGCAAACTTTGAACAGGGGCGGTAAAAATCCCTTCAGGAAATACAATTTTTAAAACCGCTAAAAAAGTTTACATCAAAGAAATTTCGACCATTGTGACCAAAGCACCTGCCGTTTCAGCTTTAACCGATAATGGCGATGTACTGATTGCAACGGCTAAATATGGCAAAGGAACCGTTTTTGCAGTCGGCGACCCCTGGTTTTACAACGAATACATTGATGGCAGAAAGTTACCTGCAGATTTTGAAAACTTTAAAGCAACAAACGATCTGGTAAACTGGCTGACTAAGCAGATTCTAGGCAAGAAATAAATGATGGTTGGTGAGGATACCAACCTATAGGTTAAATGGTTCGTGCGGACACGAACCATGGCGCATGGAAAAGAAAAATAATCTGTGTTACTACGTGCCTCTGCGGCAATAAAAACTAACAAGCAAACGATGAAAATAAAAATAGTATTAACCCTGATTTGTAGCACACTGATGCTGTCGTGTTTTGCACAGCAGCCTACAGATTCGACCGCTGAAAAAATGCTGGTTTATCAGCTAGGTAATGGTGGCTGGCCAAAGCAACTGGAAGATAAAAGTGTGGTTAACTATGGTGCAACTTTAACACCTGAGCTTTTGGCCAGGATAAAAGCCACTAAAGATTTACACGCCACATTCGATAACAAAGCCACCAGCAGGGAGGTAGTTTATTTAGTTAAAGCTTATAAAAAAACACAGAACGCAAGCTATTTAAAAGCGGCTGAAAAAGGAATTGATTATATCCTGGAAGCACAGTATGCCAATGGCGGCTGGCCGCAATACTATCCAGATAAAGCGCTTTACCGCTCAGAGATCACCTATAACGATGATGCCATGATTAATGTACTCGATATCCTCGAAGACATTGTAACTAAAAAGAATGATTTTGAAGTCGTGAATACCGCGTATATTCCAAAAGCGGAAAAAGCGGTTTCAAAAGGTATAACCTGCATTTTAAAAACACAGGCAAAACAGAATGGCGTTTTAACCATTTGGGCTGCACAATACGATAAAGACAGCCTGTTGCCAGCAAAAGCACGGAATTTTGAGCCTGCATCTTTAAGCACAAGCGAATCGATGGGCATCACCCGTTTTTTAATGCGTTTTAAAAATCCTTCGCCCGAAATTAAAGCAGCCATAACCGCAGCCTACAATTGGTTTAATACCTACAAAATTACAGGGTTTCGCTTTGAGAGGGGCACAGACCCAAAAACCAAAGAAAAAAGTGCAGCGCTGGTTGCCGATCAGTCATCAGTGGTTTGGGCGCGTTTTTACGACCTCGATAAAAACATCCCGATTTTCGGCGACAGGGACAACAGCATTAAGTTAAAACTGGAAGAACTGATTCCGGAACGTAGAAATGGTTATGCCTGGTACGGTAGCTGGGCCCAAAAATTTATAGAAAAAGATTACTCGAAGTGGCTAGCCACAAACGGTAAATAAAATAATGGTTTAACACGTCATTGCGGCGAACAAAGCAAATGACAGAAAAGACACAGCAATGGTTTTAAACAAAGAAAATTTAAACAGCATCAGCAGCGAAAAGGTTACCAAACCAAACGCTGAAATTTTGGCATTACCAGAAAAAGTAATCCAGTTTGGAACAGGCGTTTTACTGCGTGGTTTACCCGATTATTTCATCGATAAGGCCAATCATCAGGGCATTTTTAATGGTCGCGTGCTGGTCGTTAAATCAACCTCAAAAGGTGGCGCAGATGCTTTCTCGCAACAGGATAACCTGTATACCCTGTGTGTTAAAGGTATTGAAGATGGTGATAACGTTGAAGAAAATACCATCAATTCATCCATCAGTCGTGTACTATCGGCTGCACAGGATTGGGCTGAAATTTTAAAAGCGGCACACCAGCCCGAAATGCAAGTGGTAATTTCGAATACCACCGAAGTAGGTATTGTAAAAAGCGAAGATAAAATTACCGATAACCCACCACAATCTTACCCCGGCAAACTGCTTGCCTTTTTGCACGAACGTTACAACGCCTTTAACGGTTCGGCAGAAAGCGGAATGGTGATTGTACCAACTGAACTCATTAGCGATAATGCTGATAAACTAAAAGAGATTGTACTGAACCTGGCCATCCAGAATAAACTGGGCTGGGATTTCGAAAACTGGTTAAAAACCGCCAATCATTTCTGCAAAACTCTGGTCGATCGTATTGTACCCGGAAAACTACCGGCAGCCGAGCAAAAAGCCATTGAAAACGAATTAGGCTACGAAGATGAATTGATGATCATGGCAGAGCCTTTCAGACTTTGGGCCATCGAATCATCGAGCGAAAAGGTTAAAGAAATCCTATCGTTTGCCAAAGCCGATAAAGGCATTTTCATTGTTCCATCAATCGATAAATTTAAAGAATTAAAACTCCGATTATTGAACGGCACCCACACCATTAGCTGTGGACTAGCCATTTTAGCCGGCTTTAATACGGTAAAAGAGGCCATGGCCAACGAAGAGTTTTCGGCCCACGTACTAAAACTGATGCAGGATGAAATTGCCCCGGTTGTGGTAAACGAAGACATTACTTACGAAGAAGCCCTTGCTTTTGCAAAAAGTGTAATCGACCGTTTCAGTAACCCGGCATTAGAGCACAAGTGGCAGGCCATTACCTTAAACTACACTTCAAAATTGCAGATGCGTAACATGCCTTTAATCAGAAGGTACTACGCTTTAAAAAACGAGGTGCCTCAGCTTACCGCGCTGGGTGTGGCGGCCTATATCCTTTTCATGAATGTAGCTAAAGATGGCGATGCTTTCGTTGCAAAATTAAACGGAAAAACTTACCCTATTGATGATGAATTTGCCGGAATTTTATACGAATACTGGAAAAATCCTGAAACTGTGGTAGACAATACCCTTGGCGACAGACGCCTTTGGGATAAAAACTTAAACAATTACCCCGGCTTTAACGCGGCCGTAAAATCGTACGTTGATTTATTACAAAATAAAGGTGCAAAAGAAACTTTAGGTAACTTGCATTCAGAAAGAACAATATAAAATGGTTACGAGAATTTTAAAAATCCATCCTAACGATAATGTATTGGTTGCGCTTCAAAACCTGGCAAAAGGCGAAACCGTTATCCACGATGGGCAGGACTATATTTTACAGGATGACATTCCGGCCAAGCATAAATTTTTTATGCAGGATATGAACCAGGGCGACCACATTATTATGTACGGTGTATTGGTTGGAAAGGCACAGCATTTCATCCTAAAAGGTGGCTTAATGGATACCGAAAATACCAAACATGCGTCTGATCCTTTCGAATTCCGTCCATACCATTACGAATGGCAGGCACCTGATGTTTCTAAATTTGAAGGCCGTACATTTAATGGTTATATCCGCAGCGATGGCCGTGTGGGAACAGCCAATTACTGGTTGTTCATCCCGACTGTTTTTTGCGAAAACCGTAACCTCGATGTAATTCGCGAAGCCTTGCATAACGAACTGGGTTATGCTGTAACCGACAAATACAAATCGTACGCACACCAGCTGGTAGAAGCTTATAAAAACGGCGAGATTTTAGCAGAGGCTGATCCGGCATCCATCGGGCAGGCCAATCCATCAGCCAACCGTGTTTTTAAAAATGTTGATGGTATAAAGTTCTTAAATCACCAGGGCGGTTGTGGCGGTACCCGTCAGGATGCTGCTGTTTTGAGCAAGTTATTGGCGGCCTATGCTGATCACCCTAATGTGGCCGGTGTTACCGTTTTGAGCCTGGGCTGCCAGAATCTGCAGGTGCACGATTTTATGGAAGACCTGAAACACCGCAGCCCTAATTTCGATAAACCCTTGTTTGTTTTCGAACAGCAACAATCACAAAGTGAAGAACAACTGGTTAAAGAAGCCATTAGAAAAACTTTTATCGGTTTAACCGAAATCAATAAAATAGAACGCCAGCCAGCGCCATTAAACAAATTGGTATTAGGCGTTAAATGTGGCGGTAGCGATGGTTTTAGTGGAATCAGCGCCAATCCTGCGGTGGGTTATACTTCCGATTTATTAGTGGCCTTAGGCGGAACAGTTCTGCTCGCCGAGTTCCCTGAACTATGCGGCGCAGAACAACAACTAATTGACCGTACTAAAGACGAAACTGCTGCACGCAAGTTTATCCAGTTAATGACGGCTTACAACCAATCGGCTGAAAACGTTGGTTCTGGCTTTTTCATGAACCCCTCACCAGGCAACATTAAAGATGGTTTAATTACCGATGCGATAAAAAGCACTGGCGCAGCAAAAAAAGGCGGTACATCGCCGGTTGAAGATGTTTTGGATTATACCGAACCTGCAACCAAACCAGGCCTCAATTTAGTTTGTACACCTGGTAACGATGTTGAAGCCACTACCGGTAAAGCGGCATCGGGCGCAACCCTTATTTTATTTACCACCGGCCTGGGTACGCCTACCGGAAATCCTGTTTGCCCAACCATTAAAGTATCGACCAACAATGCCCTAACCAAACGTATGGGCGATATTATCGATATCAATTGCGGTCCGGTTATCGAAGGCGAAAAAACCATCGAACAAATGGGCGAGGATATTTTGGAATACTGCATTAAAGCCGCAAGTGGCGAGGTTATTCCAAAGGCCGTCTTATTAAATCAAGACGATTTTATTCCTTGGAAACGCGGTGTGAGCCTTTAATTATCAGCCGTGATCAGTGTCCGCACTGACCAGAAGGATTAAACTTAATCCTAATTCCGGCTTGTGGAGACACAAGCCGGTAGAAACAGAATATTAACCAGATATGACCAGAACAACTTTCATATCGTACATCTAACCATAGCATGAAACCTTTTTTAGACGAAAATTTTCTTTTGGAAAGCAAAACTGCAGAGAAACTTTACCACAATTTTGCCAAACCATTACCCATTATAGATTACCACAATCACCTCATCCCGGAGCAAATTGCCAACAACACACAGTTTGCCAACATAAGCCAGGTTTGGCTGGCCGGCGACCATTACAAATGGCGGGCCATGCGTGCCAATGGCGTTGATGAAAAATACATCACCGGCGCAGGTTCTGATTTTGAGAAATTTGAGAAATGGGCAGAAACTGTTCCTTACACTTTGCGTAACCCTTTATACCACTGGACGCATTTAGAACTTCAGCGTTATTTCGGTATTACCGATTTACTTTCGGGCAAAACCGCACAGAAAATTTACGAGGAATGCTCGGCTAAGCTACAAACTCCCGAATATTCGGTACGTGGCTTATTGGCAAAAATGAATGTAGAATCGGTTTGTACCACCGACGATCCTTTAGATAGCCTGAACTTTCACCAGCAATTGACCAGAGAAGGTGCAAACTTAAAAATGTTACCCGCTTTCCGTCCTGATAAGGCCATGAACAGCGATGATATTGAAGGTTTAAACGAATACATTGATAAACTGGAAAGTGTAGTGGATAAAACCATTAGCAGTTTTCAGGATTATATCGATGCGTTGAAAAGCCGTCACGATTATTTTGCAGTTAATGGCTGTTCGGTATCTGATCATGGTTTAGAGCAAATTTATGCCGAAGATTATACCGAAGCCGAAATCAGCGCTATTTTTGATAAAATCCGTAGTAAAAAAGGAATTTCTTACGAAGAGAACCTGAAATTTAAATCAGCAATGCTGGTTTATTTTGCCGAATGGGACCACGAAAAAGGCTGGGTACAGCAATACCATTTGGGTGCACTACGCAACAACAATGCCCGCATGTTAAGACAATTAGGTCCTGATACCGGCTGGGATTCAATTGGCGATTTTAGCCAGGCGCGTATGCTTTCTAAATTCTTAAACCGTTTAGACAATCAGGATAAACTGGCCAAAACTATCATCTATAATCTTAACCCTGCAGATAACGAATTAATCGCCACCATGATTGGCAATTTTAACGATGGCTCGGTAGCAGGTAAAGTACAGTTTGGATCGGCATGGTGGTTTTTAGATCAAAAAGACGGTATGATTAAACAATTAAATGCACTATCGAACATGGGACTTTTAAGCCGCCTGGTGGGTATGCTTACCGATTCGCGCAGTTTCCTTTCTTTCCCACGTCACGAATATTTCAGAAGGATTGTTTGTAACCTGTTTGGGACCGACATTGAAAATGGCGAATTGCCTAACGACCTGGAGTGGGTCGGTAAAATTGTGCAGGATATTTCGTACTTTAACGCAAAAAATTACTTTAAATTTTAACCAAAATCAGGCTTTAACGAAGAATTTCATTGGATTCAACGCATTTCAAACGTTTTACTTCTATTTTCATACCGTTGCAGAAAACAGCATGAAAAAAGCCGATTATCTACAAAAATGAGTACCCAAATATTCGATTCATCAAAAAAAGGAAAAAAAGTTTTAAGCTTTGGTGAAATACTTTTACGCATCTGTCCAGATATGGATGGCCAATGGTTAAAAGAAAACAAACTGCCGTTTTATGTTGGAGGCGCCGAACTAAATGTAGCTACCGCCTTAGCCTTATGGAATGTACCTTCGGCTTACTTGTCGGCTGTGCCCGATAATTCGGTAACCCGCGAAATTGTTGAATATCTTAATGTCCGCAATATCGATACTACGCCAATGGTTTACGATGGCGAGCGTTTGGGCCTCTACTATTTGCCAAAAGGAAAAGACCTTAAAAATGCTGGTGTAATTTACGATCGGGCCAATTCGGCCTATGCTGGTTTAAAAGTTGGACAGATTAATTGGGACGAAGTTTTTGAGGATGTAGCCTGGTTCCATTTCAGCGCCATCTGCCCTGCCATTAACCAAAATATTGCCGATGTATGCCTGGAAGCACTTAAAGCCGCCAGCGCAAAAAACATTACCATCTCTTTAGATTTAAATTATCGCGCCAAACTTTGGAAATACGGTAAGGAGCCGATCGATATTTTACCTGAGCTGGCTAAATATTGTACCCTAATTATGGGCAATGTTTGGGCTGCCAATAAGATGCTGGGCACGGCACTCCACCCCGATTTGCTGCCAACCGAAGGTTATGCAAAAGAAACGTTACTGCAACAAGCAACTGATACTTCTAAAGAAATATTAAGTTTGTTCCCTGCATGTAAAGCCGTAGCCAATACCTTCAGGTTCGATCATGGCAAAGGCATCCGCTATTATACCGCCATTTATACCAACAACGAACTCACCGTTTCAGAAGAATATGTTTCTGAAGAAATTTTAGACAAAGTGGGAAGCGGCGATTGCTTTATGGGCGGATTGATTTATGGTTTCTACAACGGTTTACCAGCTAAAGAAACCTTAAATTTTGCTACCGCAGCCGCATACGATAAATTATACATTGCAAGTGATGCCACAACCAGCACCGTGGCCGATATAGAACAAAGAATTATATAACCATGATCAGTAACAAGCACAAAATTTTAGATGCCATTTTAGAGCAGGGCATGCTACCCCTTTTTTATCAGGATAGCGAAGCAGGAAGTGTAGAAATATTGCGTACCCTGTATAAAGCAGGTGTTCGTGTTTTCGAATACACCAACCGTGGTAAATCAGCCTTGCCTAATTTTAAAAAGCTAAAAGAAATCCGCGATGCAGAAATGCCCGATCTTTATCTGGGTATTGGTACCATTAAAACCCCTGCTGATGCAAATGCTTTTATTGAGGCCGGAACCGATTTTATTGTTGCACCGATTATCAATCCGGCTGTTGCCGAAATTGCGAACAAAATAGGCATGCTGTGGATTCCGGGTTGTATGACCCCAACCGAAATTAGCGTGGCGCAAGAGCACAAAGCTATGCTCATTAAAATCTTCCCAGCTAATATTTTAGGCCCCGAATTTATTTCTTCAATTAAAGATTTATTTGCCGGCCAGCTATTTATGCCAACCGGAGGTGTAGAAATTGATGCCGATAACTTAAAAACCTGGTTTAAAGCTGGTGTTTGTGCCGTTGGTATGGGCAGTAAACTAATCAGTAAAGATGTGATGAGCAAGGGTCTTTACGATGAACTGTACGAAAATACCCAACTGGCACTCGACCTCATTAAACAAAGTAAATAACCCCAATCCCTAACCACACACAACCGAAATGAGCCAAACCAAAATGAGCAAATACAGATGGACGATATGTACACTGTTATTTGTTGCAACCACCATTAACTATTTAGATCGACAGGTACTCTCACTTACATGGAAAGATTATTTTGTTCCCGAATTTCATTGGACAGATAGCGACTATGGAACCATTACGGCGCTGTTCTCTCTTTTTTATGCTGGATCAATGTTGGTTGCAGGACGTTTTGTTGACTGGATGGATACCAAAAAAGGTTTCCTTTGGGCCATCGGAATCTGGTCGGTAGGTGCATGTATCCACGCCTTTTGTGGTATTGCTACTTCAGGGATTATTACCGGTACCTGGGCCATGAGTTTTGCAGGAGCAAAGCAGGCACTTTCTACCGTGGGTAATACGACCTTAATTCTATCAACCAGCCTTTCGTTATTTATTTTTGCCCGTTTTGTACTGGCCCTGGGTGAGGCAGGAAACTTTCCGGCAGCCATTAAAGCTACCGCCGAATATTTCCCTAAAAAAGACCGTGCCTTTGCCACCAGTATTTTCAATGCGGGTGCAACTGTTGGTGCTTTGGCAGCTCCTGTAACCATTCCTTACATTGCCGAGGCTTATGGCTGGGAGATGTCGTTCATTATCATTGGTGCCTTAGGTTTTATCTGGATGTTCTTCTGGATTTTACTTTATGGCAAACCAGAAAACCACCCACGTGTAAGCAAAACTGAGCTGGCTTATATCCAGCAGGATATTGTAGCGCATGAGCAAGTGAGCGAAACGGTTACTGCTGCATCGCCAACAAAAAGGCTATCATTTACCGATTGCCTTAAGTTTAAACAAACCTGGGCCTTTGCCTTTGGTAAGTTTATGACTGATGGTGTTTGGTGGTTCTACCTATTCTGGTCGCCGGCTTACCTGAAAGATATTTACAAAATGAGCGGTACCGAAAGTGCTTTCCCACTGTTTATATTGTACGTAATTACGTTGCTATCGATTATTGGAGGCTGGTTACCATCTTATTTTATCGGCAAGAAAAACATGAACCCTTACGATGGAAGGATGAAATCGATGTTGATTTTTGCCTTCTTCCCGCTATTGGCCTTACTGGCTCAACCTTTAGGACATTACACCTACTGGTTACCGGTAATTATCATTGGTATTGCAGGTGCCGCACACCAGGCCTGGTCTGCAAATATATTTACTACCGTAAGTGATATGTTTCCTCGTCAGGCCATTGCTACGGTAACCGGAATTGGCGGTATGGCCGGAGGTTTAGGCTCATTTTTTATCAACAAGGGCTCAGGAGTACTGTTTACCTATGCTGGCGATACCCAAATGACTTTTATGGGTTTCCAGGGTAAAGAGGCCGGTTATTTTATCGTTTTCTCTTTCTGTGCTATAGCTTATTTAATTGGATGGACAGTGATGAAAGCACTTGTTCCAAAATATAAAGTGATAGAAGTTAAATAATTCAAACCAATAGATTTAGGCACCACAAAAAGTGCCTAAATCTTTAATGTTTTTTTTAAAAACGTTAATCTATACTTAAACTATAGACTAACAATTATAAACCCTAACAACCAAACCAAAATTGAGTACACCGCTAAACCTCGAAAGTATTTTCGTTGAAGAGAGCCAGATTCCAGATGAATTTAGGCTCAAGGAAGAAATCAATCAGAAAGAATTCCTTTCCAATGGTGAAATGAAACCCTGGAACGGACCTTTTAACGAAGTTTTTTCTCCCGTATGTATTAAAACTCCTGAAGGTTTAAAACGAAAACGGATTGGAAGTTTCCCGGTATGTACCGAAAAGGAATCGACAGAAGCTTTGGATGCTGCAGTTGCTGCTTACGATAACGGTCGCGGCCAGTGGCCAACCATGAGCGTTGCTGATCGTATTGCCTGCGTAGAAAACTTTACCCACAAAATGATCGAGCAAAAAGAAATTGTTGCCAAACTGATTATGTGGGAAATTGGTAAATCGTATGCCGACTCGGTAAAAGAGTTCGACCGTACGGTTGAATATATCTATGCTACCATTGATGCGCTAAAAGATATCGACAGACAATCTTCGCGTTTCGAAATAGAGCAGGGTATTGTGGCCCAGGTGCGCCGTTCGCCACTGGGGGTAGTACTTTGTATGGGGCCGTTTAATTATCCTTTAAACGAAACCTTTACCACTTTAATTCCGGCTTTGATTATGGGCAACACGCTTTTATTCAAACCACCTAAACACGGTACATTATTGCACTACCCTTTATTAGAGGCGTTCCGCTCTAGTTTTCCGAAGGGAGTAGTAAACACCATTTACGGCCGCGGTAATACCATTGTTCCGGGTTTAATGAAATCGGGAAAAATTAATGTGCTAACGCTGATCGGTTCGAGCAAGGTGGCCAACGAGCTGAAAAAACTACACCCTAAAGTAAACCGCTTAAGGGCCATTTTAGGGCTTGACGCCAAGAATGCGGCTATTATTACCAAAGATGCAGATCTTGATCTGGCAGTTTCTGAAACAGTATTGGGTTCGCTTTCTTTTAATGGACAGCGTTGTACTGCCATTAAAATTGTTTACGTGCACCGCAGCCTGGCGCAGGAATTCTTAAAACGTTTATCGGCAGAAGTAGAGAAACTAAAGTTTGGTATGCCCTGGGAAAAAGGCGTAAACCTTACCCCACTACCAGAATTAAATAAACCCGAATATTTAAAAGATTGCATTGATGATGCTGCTGAACACGGTGCAAAGGTAATTAACAAAAACGGTGGACAAACCCTCGAAACTTTTGTTTACCCTGCCATTGTTTATCCGGTTAACAGCAACATGAAACTTTACCGCGAAGAGCAGTTTGGCCCGATTGTACCTGTAGTGCCTTTTGATGATTTAGAAGAACCAATCGAGTACTTAATCGGTTCGCCACACGGCCAACAGGTCAGTATTTTCAGTAACAATGCGGCAGTTATTTCTTCGCTAATCGATCCATTGGTTAACCAGGTGAGTCGTGTTAATATCAACTGTCAATGTCAGCGTGGTCCGGATGCATTTCCGTTTACCGGCCGTAAAGATAGTGCCGAAGGTACCCTCTCGGTAGTAGATGCGTTACGTTCGTTCTCAATCAGATCACTTGTAGCCACTAAATTTACCGATAGCAATAAAAAACTATTAAACGAGATTGTTAAAGGAGATGATTCGAACTTCCTGAGTACGAAATACATTTTCTAGTTTGATAGCAAAAAACGCAAATCCATTGATTTGCGTTTTTTTATCCTGTCATTCTGCAAAAAGACGATCGTCATTCCAGTGCATACGGGAACCAAGTAGTGCTCAGCGAAGCTAATCTTAAAACTTATGCATTACGATTCCCAATCAAGTTGGGAATGACGGATTGCCTATACCGTTATTGCAATAGCGAATTCCATGGGGGCTGTCAGTAATTATTATAATAATAGCCAATATCATCTACCAACTGGTTGTAAATCGGCTTGGTAAACTCCAAAAATAAGGTACTTGGTGGTGGTGGAAGCATCTCCCTGCGTTTTGTCATGGCCAGTTGCTGCTTGCTCAACGCACGGTCATCGCCTTTATAACTCGCCCAACTATCTCTCCAAATATAAGTTCCCGGAAATTTTTGCTGACGCACCAGTTTTTTAGTGCTCCAGTCCATAATACTCATATCCAGCAAGCCTGAAGAAGAAATATTCTTTTCAAAAATACTCAGAGTAGCCTTAACCGTACCATAAATGGGTTTTCTTTCGCGGGTTTCGCCAATTACTACACTATCGCGTTTGAGCCTTTCAACCCGCTCTTTTACATAAGTTTGTCCAACCACAAAATCATCGAAATTTAAGTTCAATACCTGATCGGGAACAATTTTTTGATCAGTAGCCTGCTGCTCGCCATAAAAAATCACAAACTTATTCCGCGAATATTGACCAATAAACTGATCAATTTGCCGCTGAAAATAATCGGCACTTAATTTATACATGCTGCTGTTTACAATAATCGGTTGTACAACCACCCGGGTTACCGCAGCCCAGTAGGCATCTTCCATTTTAGCTTTCGCATCCTTGTAATTCGGTTGCAGGTTCAGTGTTTTTTCGAACTCGTAATAAGCCTTTTTTGCTGCTAAACGGTTATTTTCCCTTAAGTAACCCAACCCTGAGTTGTATCTCGCCCCGGCAGCCATGTATTTACTATCTGCAAGCTCATTTATATATTTCGATGGGCTGGGCACTATTGCCAAACAAGCCGGACAGCTGTTAATATCATCTGCCAGCTGGTTTATTTTCTGGTAATCGTACATAATCGATTCCCATCTGAACAAGTCGTTCGATAATTTAGCTTCATCAATTTTCCGCAAATGGCTCTGTAAAGCCAGATCATAAGCAGTTTTAAGCACCTGCATAGCTTCGGTGTTTTTGGGCGAGTTTTGCAACCTGCTAACCGCCTTACTTACCGACGCATCGTAGTCGCCTTTTTGCAGCGCATTCTTTCCTGTGGTACATCCTCCAATAATTATTAAGGATAAATAAATAAAATACCGTAATCTTGAAACGTTTTCCATGGCAGAGGTTTTTGCGTTAATAAACAAATATACTTTTGTAAGGCAATAATTTCCCTATTTATTTAGAAGACGATTGATCATGAAGATTAGTTACAAACAATTTGAACTAGAATTAAAACACCCGTTCTCGATTTCCAAATTTACCCGCACCAGCACGCCTTTAATGTTGCTTAAAATAACTTACGAGGGAATTACAGGTTATGGAGAGGCCTCAATGGTGCCTTACATGGGCGAAAGTTACGAAACGGCCGCAAGCTTTTTAAAACAGGTAGATTTAAGCGCTTTTAAGCACCCTTTCAATTTTGGGGAAATTATTGCCTACCTCGATAGCATTGCACTCGGACAGCCAGCTATAAAAGCAGCCATAGATATTGCATTGAACGATATACAGGGGAAAATTTTAAATAAACCCTGTTACGAAATTTATGGAGCAAACCCAGACCAAATGCCTGTTACCTCTTATACCGTTGGTATTGATACCCCCGAAGTCATCCGCGAAAAACTGAAAGATGCCAGTGCTTTTAAGGTGATAAAAGTTAAACTGGGGAGGGATAACGATCAGGAGATTATCGAAACAATCCGCAGTATGACCAATGTTCCGTTGTATGTAGATGCCAACCAGGGATGGAAAGACCGCATTAAAGCCATCGATCTGATTTACTGGCTGCATAACAATGGTGTGGTTCTAATTGAGCAGCCTATGGATAAAAATGATCTAGCTGGTAACGCCTGGTTAACCGAGCGCAGCCCGATTCCGCTACTGGCCGATGAAGCTGTACAGCGCTTAGCCGATATGGACAGACTGAAAGGAGTTTACCACGGCATTAATGTAAAACTGATGAAAAGCTGTGGCATGTACGAAGGGCATCAGATGATTTTGAAGGCCCGTGCTTTTGGAATGAGGGTTTTAATTGGCTGCATGAGCGAAACCAGCTGCGCAACATTAGCTGCAGCTGCGTTAGCGCCATTGTGCAACTGGGCAGATTTAGATGGTCCATGGTTAACCAAAAACAATCCTTTTACCGCTCCGGCTTTCGAAAATGGCAGGTATATTTTAAAAGATTTACCCGGATTAGGACTTGAAGGTGTTAATGAGCTTATGTGGAATGAATAGCCAAAATGCACATTCCCTCATTCAATCATTCAAAACTCAATCCTTTTATAATTTAGGATCTTTTTCCTTAAAGCTTTTCCTAATGTCTTTGGTTAGCTGATACTTGAAATAAAACAAGCAGCAAGTTACGCCCACTAAAAATCCTGCAGGAAGATATTTCGCGTTGTTGTAACACCAAACCAATCCAAAAATAGAAAGGATAATGGCCAGGTTGTAGAAGATATTTAAAGCAAATTTTTTACCCACAGATAGAGGATTTTGTTTGTAAGAGATTTATGTACAAAGCACCAATTAGCAATAACCAATTTTCAAACCCTATCCGGTGCCAATAACATTTACGCAATCGGTAAAGTTTGAAAATTGATATTTGTTTATATTTAACTTACTCCAATTGACAATTGTACTTTGGTTATTGTTTTTTGATAATTGGTTATTCTAATAAACCGGCATATTCGGATCGTAAGCCTCTTGCCAGGCTAAAATCCCACCTTTTAAATTGTAAAGGTTATCTAATCCGTATTGTTGTTCTAACTGCATTACAGCTGCTGCACTTCTTTTACCACTACGGCACTGAATAATTACTGGTTTATCTTTCGCAACCTTATCAGCCTCAATTAAAATTCCACCTAACGGAATATTTTCACCGTTCAGATTAGAAACTTCATATTCGAATGTTTCACGAACATCAATTAATTGAAAATCTTCATTGTTGTCGATTTTCTCTTTTAGTTCTTGTACCGATATTTCTTTCATTTTATTAAATGTATTTATGCAAATATAAGAAAATCAGCCTTACTGCCTCCATCAAAAAAATGCCATAAAATTTTGCTAAAAACTGTAACAACTTAAACCCTTAGGCGTTTAATTATAAATAGTTACAAATGGACAAACTGAACCGTTTCTTTTGGTTTTGCTCTGGCGCTCATATCCCGACACTGGAAAAATATCCTTCAGAACAAAATAAATATACCGGC
Organism: Pedobacter sp. HDW13; assembly: GCF_011303555.1. Taxonomy (NCBI): domain Bacteria; kingdom Pseudomonadati; phylum Bacteroidota; class Sphingobacteriia; order Sphingobacteriales; family Sphingobacteriaceae; genus Pedobacter; species Pedobacter sp. HDW13. Next base: position 2,039,789 of record NZ_CP049868.1, read on the forward strand.
ATTGGTGCCACCATCTTTTTTACAGGCTTATTTGCAGCCCTTTCTGGCGGTTATGCCATGTATTTTGTATTTAAAGGCGATGACCTGGCGGTAATTTTCGCCATCATTTTTGGCTTTTTGTGGGGTGCTGCCATTTTTAATATGGACCGTTACATCGTATCCAGCATCAATAAAAGCGCAAGTACCAATAAGCAGCTGCTACAAGCAACGCCGCGTATTTTACTCGCCATTATGATCGGGATGGTAATTTCGAGACCAATTGAGCTTAAAATTTTTGATAAAGAGATTAAAGAACGGTTAAAAGTGAGCTACCTTAATGGTCAGCGCGCTAAAATAGATACGCTGAATAAAGCTTTCGAGAAAAAATACCAGGTAGAATTTGGCCGTTTAAACCAGCAAAAAGCTACCCGCGATTCGCTCGAAAAAGGCATCAAATCCGACCGGCAGAAACTTAACTTCGAAATATTCGGGAATAAAACTACCGAAACATCTGGTGTAATGGGTTATGGTCCTTATGCCAAACGCAAGGAAGCCGAAATTGCACAACGCACAGCAGAGCTCGATTCGCTCAAAGCAACCATTAACAAATCGGAAACTTTTGTTGATAAACGCAAAGAATTTGATGGCCTGTTTACTGAAAAACTATATACCAAAAAGCAATTAGACAGCCTCGCCAATATTGCAGGTTTTGCCGACCGTAACTGGGCGCTTGGCCAGCTCAAATTTAACGTAGATGGCAGCCGCGACAATAACACCGCCATTGCAGTAACTTTTATTGGCCTGCTGTTTATCTTCTTCGAATGTTTGCCTGTATTTGTTAAACTGATGAGCGCCCGTGGCCCTTACGATTATGCCATTGCCGACGGAGATGAGGTTTCGATTTACCATTCTAAAAAAGATAAAGATTTTCATTTCGAAGTCGCAGATAATATTCACGAAACCCGGGTCGATTCAGAATCATCCAAACGAAAGGAAATTATTAAAGGAAAAGCCTACCGGGACCTGGAAAAACACGACTGGGACAGCTAGGTTTGAGAGAAGATGGAATAGGAAAGGTGAAAGGTTGGTTAATGGCCCATAGTTGATGGCTTATAGACAATGGTCAGTTCCCGATCTAACTATTAACCAATAGCCAAAAAGGCTACCTTAAAAATCTTCCATTTTTATTAAATTGCCCTCATAATTCCCTTTTTATGAAGAATTTTCTAGGTACCGCAATCGGGAGCCTGCTCTCACTTGCGGCTTTTGCCCAAAACGAAATCAGTTATGCAGTTTCATTTCCAAATGCCATCCACCACGAGGCAGAAATCAGCATGCTTATTCCCAATGTTCCTGCAGGCACGTTAAAGGTGCGCATGAGCCGCTCTTCGCCGGGGCGCTATGCCACACACGAGTTTGGCAAAAACATATACCATTTAAAGGCTTTTGATGGCGCAGGAAAAGCCTTAACGATTAACCAGCCAGCAGGTGATGTATACGAAATCCCCAGCCAAGGTAACAGCGTTAAAATAACCTATACCCTTTTCGGCAATTGGATTGACGGCACCTATGCCGGTTTCGACGAAACCCATGCCCACATGAATATTCCGGCAACCTTTGCTTTCCCCATTGGGATGGACAACCGCCCCAGAAAGGTAAAGTTTAACTACGCCGGTAAACAAAACTGGAAAGTGGCCACCCAGCTTAAACCTGAAGCCGATGGAAGTTATTTTGCACCCAATCTGCAATATTTTATGGATAGCCCTATTGAAATTGCAGACTATAAAACCGCAAGCTGGCAGGTTAAAAATACTGACGGCAAAGTGCAAACCATCCATCTCATTTCACATTCAAACGATGATCAGCAAGCGATCGACAATTATGCAGGAATGCTTAAAAAAATGGTCGATGAGCATTTAGCAGTATGGGGCGAGTTTCCAACCTACGACTTTGGTCATTATTACTTTTTAGAAGATGTTTACCCCGATAATGCAGGAGATGGGATGGAGCACCGGAATTCGACATCCATTGTGCAACGCACCCCCAAAATTGAAGGGTACGAATCCAATTTGCTGGGCACATTTTCGCACGAATTTTTCCACAGCTGGAACGTGGAGCGCTTACGCCCCAAAACCTTAGAACCCTTTAATTTCGAACATGCCAATATGAGCAACGAACTTTGGCTGGCCGAAGGTTTTACCCAGTATTATGGCAACCTGCTGTTAACCCGTGCAGGTTTAAAAACAGAAGATAATGCCATCCAGACTTTTAACGGTTTGGCAAACGCGGTGCTGCTTTCGCCAGGGGCACTCAACTTTTCGCCCATTGAAGCCAGCAGGTACGCGGTATTTGCCGATGCCGGTGTAGCGATAGATCAAACCAACAAAGCCAATATTTTTACTTCCTATTATACTTACGGGGCTGCTACGGCCCTCGCTTTAGACCTCCGTTTAAGAGCCGAATTTAAGCTTACGCTCGATGACTACATGCGGGCACTGTGGAAAGCTTACGGAAAGCCGGAAATTGCTTACACTGTTCCTGATTTAGAAAAAACTTTGGCAAGCTTAACCAAAAACCCAGCCTTTGCTTCCAGTTTCTTTAAAAAGTACATATATGGCACCGAAAAAAATGATTATGCGCAATTGTTACTAAATGCCGGACTGGTACTGCGTAAGGCAAACCCAGGGCAGGCATATACTGGTTTTGGAAATATTGGCTCAATAGACGACAAAATTATTTTATCGCAAACCCTTGTAGGAACTCCAGCGTATAAAGCAGGTCTGGATATTGGTGATATTTTATTAACAATAGATGGAAAAAAAGTGAAGAACGGCCCTGAGGTAATTAAAATTATTGACGATCATAAGCCAGGCGACACAGTCGATATCACTTATCTTTATCGTGGTGTAGAAAAAACAACAAAATTGACCTTAACCGAAAATCCAACCTTAGAAATTGTTAGCATTGAAAAAGCTGGAGGAACCTTAACGCCTGCCATGCAAAATTTCAGAACGAATTGGTTAGGCTCACAAGTTAAATCGAAAACAACTAATTAAACATAAAAAAATGAAGAAAATCGCCCTTTTTGCCTTAGTCGGAATGGCAGGTTTGCAGCTTAAAGCGCAAAACATCGATAAAATTATTACCCGAGAATATACCGACCACCTGATTAAAACTTTAAGTGCCGATGATATGCAGGGAAGGGCTACCTTTACCCCTGGTATTGATAAGGCCGCTACATTTATCGAATCGGAATTCAAAAAAATTGGTTTAAAACCTTTAGAAGGCGAAAAAACTTTTCGCCAAACATTCAATAAATACCGCATAACTAACCAAAACACCAGTGTTAAAATTGATGGGCAGGAGATAGCTTCAGAAAATCTGATTATTTCTGGCGTAGCAACAGAAAACGTTAACCTCGATAAATCGAATGCCACTGTGGTTAAATTAGACCCTGAAAAACCTTTTGTAGCTCAGCTTAGGGCAATGACAGAAGCAGGCAAAAATCAGATTGTTTTGGTTGATAGCAAATTCGTCGATTTGTTTAAGCGTTACAGAAATTATTTTAGCAAACCTGCAACTGTTGATGAAAAAGACATAAAAGCCACTACCAGTGCGGTACAGGTTTTTGTTTTGGGCAAAGATGCAGCAAGCGATTTTTCTGCAACGATTAAAAGCAAAGTAGATAAAATGCCATTGTTTAATGTTGCCGGTGTAATTCCAGGAAAATCAAAAGCTAAAGAAATTGTAGTGTTCTCGGGCCATTACGATCACCTGGGCTTTCTTAAGCCAGTAGATGGCGATAGTATTGCCAACGGAGCAGATGATGATGCCTCGGGCACAACAGCAATGATTGCCCTCGCCAAATACTATAAAGCACAAAAAAACAACGAACGCACACTGATTTTTGTAGCTTTTACTGCTGAAGAAATTGGCGGCTTTGGTGCAAAATATTTCTCAGAAAAATTAAATCCAGACGATGTTGTGGCTATGTTTAACATCGAAATGATTGGAAAAGACTCTAAATTTGGTAAAAACACCGCGTTTATTACAGGTTACGAAAGATCGGATTTTGGCAAAATTTTACAGAAAAACCTGGCCGGGACCGAATTTACTTTTCACCCGGATCCATATCCTGAGCAGAATTTATTTTACAGAAGCGACAACGCTACGCTAGCGGCTTTGGGCGTTCCGGCACATACCATCAGCACCGATAAAATTGATATCGATAAATTGTACCACTCAGTTAAAGATGAATACAGCTCTTTAGATGTAGAAAATATTTTATCAACCATCAAAGCAATTGCGAAGAGTGCAACCAGCATTGTAAATGGAACTGATACACCGACAAGGATACCGAAGCTGAAGCAGTAAGACGAGTTGAACAGACCTCTCAGGCCTTACAGGACCGCCACCCTGAATTTATTTCAGGGTCTCAATAGCACAGGAGGGATGCTGAAATAAATTCAGCATGACGATGGTGATAAAAAACGCGATAGGTAGAACAACTGCCTAAAACAAAAAAGGCTTCCGATTTACATCAGAAGCCTTTTTTTGTTCTTTTATTATTTACTCAAATACATTGATTTGTCTTTGTAAAGCTTGCGGAAGTAAGGATCTTCCAGATCTTTAATGAAGCGGATCGCCTCACCAGTCGATTTCATTTCAGGGCCTAGCTCTTTAGGTACCTCCGGGAATTTCTCGTAAGAGAAAACCGGCTCTTTAATGGCATAACCTTTCAATTTACGTACAATGGTAAAATCTTTCAGTTTTGCTACACCCAGCATAATTTTCGCTGCAATGTTGATGTAAGGCACATCGTATGCTTTCGCAATAAACGGAACCGTACGCGATGCCCTTGGGTTCGCCTCGATTACATATACCTTCTCATCTTTAATGGCAAACTGAATGTTTAGTAAACCACGCACATCTAAAGCTTTTGCAATTTTAACCGAGTATTCTTCCATTGCTTTAGTTACCGTTTCTGATAAGCTAAAAGTTGGCAATACGGCAAATGAATCGCCAGAGTGGATACCTGCAGGCTCGATGTGCTCCATCATACCTACAATGTGAACATCCTCACCATCCGAAATCGAATCCGATTCTGCTTCTTCTGCTCTATCTAAAAAATGATCGATCAATACACGGTTGCCCGGTAAATCGCCCAACAATTTCACTACTGCTTTCTCCAGGTCTTCATCGTTAATTACGATACTCATACCTTGTCCACCCAGTACATAACTCGGACGAACCAACACCGGATAACCTACCTCATTGGCTACAACGATAGCCTCTTCAGCATTTTCAGCAACTCCGTATTTTGGATAAGGGATATTTAACTCTTTTAACAGATCAGAGAAACGACCGCGATCTTCAGCGATATCCATGTTCTCGAAAGAAGTTCCGATAATTTTGATACCTTTTTCAGTTAACTTTTCAGCCATTTTCAAGGCTGTTTGTCCACCAAGCTGAACAATTACACCTACCGGTTTCTCTAACTCGATAATTTCGCGCACATGTTCCCAGAAAACAGGTTCGAAGTAAAGTTTATCGGCCATGTTAAAGTCGGTAGAAACCGTTTCAGGGTTACAGTTAACCATGATGGCTTCGAAACCTGATTCTTTTGCAGCCAGTAAACCGTGTACACAAGAGTAATCGAACTCAATACCCTGACCAATACGGTTAGGACCTGAACCCAATACGATTACTTTTTTACGGTCTGAGGAAACAGATTCGTTTTCCTCTTCAAAAGTTGAATAGTAATATGGTGTTTGCGCCGGGAATTCCGCAGCACAGGTATCAACCATTTTATATACCCTGCGAATGCCTAGCTCTTTTCTACGATCGTAAACTTCATCTTCGGTTACGTTACCCAATAACCAGGCAATCTGCACATCCGAAAATCCTTTTTGTTTTAAGGTAAAGAAGAAATCGCGCGGGATATTATTTAATGAATATCTTTTTAACTCAGTTTCTAAAGCTACAAGCTCCTGAATCTGGTTTAAGAACCATTTATCGATTTTGGTTACCTTACGGATCGACTCCAAAGGAACACCCATCGCCATGGCATCTTTTATTAAGAACAGACGGTTCCATGAAGCATGCTCCAAACCATCCATAATTTCTTCAATATTACGTACTTGTCTGCCATCAGCACCTAAGCCCGAGCGGCCAATTTCCAAACTCTGACAAGCTTTTTGTAAAGCTTCGATGAAAGTACGACCAATTGCCATTACTTCACCTACCGATTTCATTTGTAAACCAAGCTCTTTATTGGCTCCTTTAAATTTATCGAAGTTCCAGCGTGGTACTTTTACGATCACGTAATCTAAAGTAGGTTCGAAATATGCAGAAGTGGTTTTGGTAATCTGGTTTTCAATTTCATCCAGATTGTAACCGATAGCCAGTTTAGCGGCAATTTTTGCAATCGGGTAACCAGTTGCTTTACTTGCCAAAGCTGATGAACGTGATACACGTGGGTTAATTTCGATTGCGATGATTTCGTCATCAGCCGGGTTAACCGAGAACTGAACGTTACAACCGCCGGCAAAGTTTCCGATGGCACGCATCATTTTAATCGCCTGGTTACGCATTTCCTGGTAACAACGGTCAGATAAAGTCATGGCCGGAGCAACAGTAATCGAATCACCAGTGTGGATACCCATCGGGTCGAAGTTTTCGATCGAGCAGATAATGATTACGTTATCGTTGCTATCTCTTAACAACTCTAACTCATACTCTTTCCAGCCTAAAACTGCTTTCTCTACCAAAACCTCGTGTGTTGGCGAAGCTTCTAAACCACGTTTAAGTGCAGCATCGAATTCTTCTTTTCTGTGCACAAAACCACCACCAGAACCACCTAAGGTATATGATGGGCGGATTACCAATGGAAAACCAATTTCCTGAGCGGCTTCTTTACCTTCTAAGAATGAGTTGGCAATTTTCGATTGAGCAACACCTACGCCTATATCAACCATTAACTGGCGGAAGGCTTCGCGGTTTTCTGTTTTCTCGATTGCATCAACATCAACCCCTACAACTTTAACACCGTATCTTTCCCAAACACCGCGTTCTTCTGCTTCTTTACAAAGATTAAGTGCTGTTTGGCCTCCCATAGTTGGTAGCACGGCATCAATTTTAGGTAAACTTGCATCAGCAATATGCTCTTGCAAAATCTCTTCGATCGAATCAACTGTTAACGGACGAAGGTAAACATGGTCGCCGATAACTTTATCCGTCATAATAGTAGCCGGATTAGAGTTGATAATTGATACGGTAATCCCTTCTTCTTTTAAAGATAGGGCCGCTTGAGAACCCGAGTAATCAAATTCACAGGCTTGGCCAATAATAATTGGTCCAGATCCGATAATTAGTACTGAGCGAATGGAAGTGTCTTTAGGCATGATAAAGCTTAAACAATAATTAAAATTCTAAAGTATTGGTTCATTTAAGAACCTTAGAAAGCAACGAGATTTAGTGCTATTGCGAAGAAAAATCCCAACTGTTCTGTCGGGATGCAAAGATACATCTTTAGCGCGATTTTAAGCTGATTTTTTTAAAATAAAAAAGAGGCCTTTATTCGGCCTCTTTTTTATCTTTTCTTTTGTTAAAACACCTACTGTTGTAATTTAATTTCGCCTAAATCTGTAGTAGCACTATCTTTCACTGCCACCTTTTCAATAACAGCATCTTTGTACGGCGCGTTGGCCTGTATCCAAACTGTATAAACGCCTTCTTTAAGGTTAGAAAAGGTGAAAACTCCCTGGCTCAACTGTGCCTTTAAGGTATCGGTTCCGGCTACAAGTGAAACAGAAGCAGCAGCATCTGAAGGAGTGATTTTACCAATAATTCCGCCTAACTTAATATTTGTATAGGCGATTGCCCCCAGGGCAAAAACAATGAGCAGCGCTAATATTGCACATAACTTTTTCATTGGTTTAGTTTTTAATTTTCAACTGTCTAAAATAAATAACACCAATTAGTACAAATAGTTTTAAATAATGAACAGCCAAAATTCAAAACGTACTAATAATTATACACAATAGTAGTGCCGAAATATACAATTGTAATCTGAATGTTAATAAGTGTTAAAATAACACTAAGAAACTGCCCTCAGAAGTCAGAATTAAGTCACGAAGTTGTGATGTTCGCAATATTGGCAATAATGTTGTAATAAGCAGAACATATATGCGTTTTGTATATACTTTAGACAATGATCTAAAGCTTCCTCCGCGGATTAGTTACCCGCCATGAGGATTTCTTCATAAATAGTTTGTTTGGTTTATTATCCGGTTAGAGGAGCCCTCCTCAACCGGATTTTTTCTTTTAAGGCATTTTCTTTTACATTTGAACCTTGTCAGAATACATTTACGTGAATAAAAATATTAAAAAGATCGCCGTTGTTGGTCCCGAGAGTACAGGTAAATCAACACTGTCTCAATTATTGGCCAGGTACTATAAAGTTTCGTGGGTACCTGAGTACGCCCGCTATTATTGCGAAAACCTGGTTACAGATTATACCTTACAGGATGAGGAGAACATGTTTTATGGTCAGGTGGCACTCGAAGATGCTATCCTTGCCGTAACAGAAAGTGATTTTATTATTTGCGATACCACTTTTATAACGGTTAAAATATGGAGCGATGAAGTGCTGGGCAAAACCCCGCAATCGGTTTTGGATACCCTACCCAAAAGGCCCTACGATTTATATCTGTTAATGGATATTGATTTGCCCTGGCAAGATGATCCGCTGCGCGATTTCCCCAACCAACGCGAATACTTTATGGAAGTATGGCATAAAGAACTAAAAGCACTCGATGCAAATTATGTAGTAATTAGTGGCCTGGGCGATGATAGGGTGGCCAATGCTAAAAAAGCAGTTGACGATTTTTTAGCTGGATCAGCATAATAAATTTTCGAATATTGCGATTACGCCGTCAATTTTTTGAACTTTTAGCCCCATAATATCACAATATCCGCCCGAATTGCCAAATATTCCCTACATTTGCACCATCATTAGGGGTGCCTTGTTTAAATAAACACAAAAACAGGCTGAGAACATACCCATTGACTTGAATAACCAAATCAAAATATTCAATTTTCAAAAACTGAACATTGAAATTTGATTATTGGAATTTTAAAGTCATGCACCTGATCCGGGTAATGCCGGCGTAGGGATTGGAGTTATGGAAGTTTAACTAAAAATCGGGGAAACCCCTTTTTCCGGTTGGTTTAACTAAAAACAAGAACATTGAAAAATTTACTATTTGCAGCGCTTGTTGCAATATTGCCTTTCTTTGCATCGGCACAACTTGCTGTTACCGGCAAGGTAACGGACCAAAACCGTAATGCCCTACCTGGGGCCACCGTTAAAATAAAAAATAAGAAAACCATTGTATTGAGCGATGCAGGCGGAAACTTCACCCTATCAAACCTCGCTGATGGAAAATATACCTTTGTAGTGAGTTATGTTGGGTACAAAACTGAAGAAAAAACAGTAACCCTTTCGCAAAACAGTACGATAGATTTCTCTTTAACCGCGCAGAATTTTCTGGCCGATGAAGTGATTGTAAGGGCAACAAGGGCCACCGAAAAATCGGCAACTACTTATAAGAACATTGGCAAAGAAGAAATCCAGCAAAATAACTTTGGCCAGGATTTACCTTTTATTTTACAGAATACTCCAGGTGTGGTAGTTAATTCGGATGCAGGTGCTGGCGTTGGTTATACCGGAATCCGCATACGGGGAAGCGACAATAGCCGCATTAACGTAACGGTTAACGGTATTCCAATTAACGATAGCGAAAGTCAGGGAACATTTTACGTAAACATGCCCGATTTTGCTTCATCAGTTGATAATGTTCAGATTCAGCGAGGAGTAGGTACTTCGACCAATGGAGCCGGTGCTTTTGGTGCCAGCTTAAACATCCAGACTACCGCCAGCGAAACCGAACCTTATGCAGAAGTAAATAGCACTTATGGTAGTTTTGACACCTGGAAAAACACCGTAAAAGTTGGAACAGGCTTAATTAACAACCGTTTTAGTTTCGATGGCCGTTTATCGAGAATCAGTTCTGATGGCTATGTAGATCGTGGTTCATCTTTACTTAAATCTTATTTCCTTTCAGGTGCATACCATGGCAACAAGGATTTATTGCGCGTAAATGTTTTCTCTGGTAACGAAAAAACTTATCAGTCGTGGAATGGCATTCCGCAATCGCGTTTAGAAAATGATGTGGCTGGCATGAATGCCTATATAGCCCGGAATGAGCTTAGCGCGGAAGACGCAGCTAACCTGTTAAACTCAGGAAGAAGATATAACAGTTTCTTATACAATAACCAAACTGATAATTATGTTCAAAACCATTATCAGTTAATTTATGCGAGACAGTTCTCTGATCAGTTCTCTTTTAACGGAGCGCTACACTATACCCAGGGCTCAGGCTACTACGAAGAATACCGTGTGCAGGATCAACTAAAAAATTACGGCTTAAATCCGGTTGTTATTGCCGGTGGTACGCCAATTACCAAAACAGATTTGATTCGCCGCCGCTGGTTAGATAACGACTTTTATGGCGTTACCTATGCGTTTAACTATGTTCCGCAAAAGAACCTCAACTTTACGCTTGGTGGTGCATATAACGAATATAAAGGTGCACACTTTGGACAGGTTATCTGGGCACAATATGCCTCAAACGGCAATATAGACAGGCATTATTATGATAACGATGGCTTTAAAACAGACTTCAACACCTATGCTAAGGTTAACTACAGCCCTATAGAATCGTTAAGCTTGTTTGCTGATTTACAATACCGCCGCGTTTATTACGATATCGCCGGAACTGAAAACAAATTGAATTCACTCGCCATAAATAAAACTTTAAATTTCTTTAATCCTAAGTTTGGCGCTACTTACTTCATCAATCCCGAAAGTAATGTATATGCCTCATTCAGCGTGGCTAACAAAGAACCTAACCGTGATGATTATACCGATGCTTCGGTAGCAGGTATTTCGCCTAAACCAGAACGCTTAAGTGATATAGAATTGGGATACAGATATAAAGACGACAAATTAAACATCGGCGCAAATGCTTATGGTATGTTCTATAAAAACCAGTTGGTGGTTACCGGCCAAATAAATGATGTTGGAGCCAGTTATCGCCAGAATGTTGATAAAAGTTACCGTTTGGGTATAGAGCTGGATGGTGCCTACACCATCAGTAAACAGTTTATATTAAACGCCAACGCTGCATTAAGCCGCAACAAAATCAAGAATTTTACGGAGTATTATGATGATTACGATAATGGCGGCAAGGTAGTAAACAACTACGAACTTCCCGATATTTCGTACTCACCGCGTGCCGTACTTTTTGGCGAACTGGTCTACAAGCCGGTTAGTGGTTTTGCGGTAGCCTTACAAAGCAAATATGTAAGCAAGCAGTATTTAGATAACACCCAAAATAACGATCGTACAATAAATGGTTATTGGGTAAGTAATGCACGTTTAGGTTACGATTTCAAATTTGCCGGGGTTAAGAACATTAATCTGGGTTTATTGGTCAATAATATTTTTGATAAACGCTACGAGAACAATGGTTATACTTATGGCTACCAATTGGGCGGCAGCAGGGTTACCGAAAACTTCTTTTATCCACAGGCAGGAACCAACTTTTTATTAAGCCTGAATGTGAAGTTTTAAGAAAGCCCGAAAGCTGAAAGGCTAAAGCATAAAGACCAAAGTATAAAATCGCCATTGAGGACAAACGCTCAATGGCGATTTTGTTTATATTGCAACCCCGATCCAGAACAATAGTTTAACATGAAATACATCGAAAAGCTCCACTACATCACACACGACATTCCACACCTCTCGCACATAGAGCAGGCACAACTGGCATGCGAAGCAGGAGCAAAGTGGATACAGTACCGTTGCTTGAGCAAAACCGATGAAGCACTTTTGGCCGATATAAATACCATTGCCGAAACCTGCGATGATTGGGGTACTACACTAATCGTTACCAATCACATTCATTTAAATGGCAAGGCCGATATACAGGGCTTTCATATTGAGGATATGGATGCAGATTTCGCTGCTATCCGCAACCAGATTGGCAACGATATTACGCTGGGTGGATCGGCAAATGCGATAGAAAACTTAATTCGTTTAGCTAAGCAGGGCGTAGATTATGCGGGCTTCGGGCCATTTGCTACAACCGAAACCAAGCCAAACAATTTGCCTCTGTTAGGAGTAGAAGGTTATTACAAAGCAGTGCAAGAACTTAAAGCGGCAAACATTCAACTACCCGTTTTGGCGGTAGGCGGCATTAAAATTTACGATGCTGAAGCCTTAATGCAAACCGGTGTTTATGGTATTGCCGTTTCCGGAGCGATAAATTTTGCCGATGATTTTATAGAAGCTTATCAGGATTTTTACACTTCAATTAAAGAAAATGCTGTGAATTAGCTACTTGTAATTTGAATACGCGTTAGATATTTTTTAGTTTTGGGATAAACCGAAACCAATATGTCAGAAAACGCTCTTCAAAACAATGCCCACTGGGGTGTTTTAAAAAAAATCTCTTTTAGGTTCTTCTCCATTTTATTGCCGCTGTTTATTTTCCTGAACAATAACGGGGCTTTTCCTTTTATATCAGGCCTGCTGCAATTGCCAGCGCTGGTCCTTCACAAGTTTATCCCGTGGTTTTCTGAACATGTTATTCATTATAAGTACGATTTTAAAATTTATACCAATGGCAGCGGCGATACATCCTACGATTGGATATTGCTGCTTTTTATATTTCTTGTTTCACTAACGGGCTGTATCATTTGGTCTCTTTTCGACCGCAAGCGCAAGAGTTATAATGCTGCTTATTATTGGCTGGTAGTCCTGATCAGGTTTTACCTGGCTTTTACCCTCGTGCTATACGGCTTAATCAAAGTCATTAAACTCCAGTTTCCCGATCCTTCTTTAAACCGTCTGCTCCAACCTTTTGGCGATGCATCGCCTATGGGCCTGGCATGGACTTTCCTTGGGTTCTCCAAAGGCTACAATATTTTCATGGGCATTATAGAAGTTTCTGCAGTGTTACTCTTATTTCGCCGAACCATAATTGTAGGCGCTTTTCTATCACTTGCAGCAACTGCTCATGTAATGTCGATGAATTACTTCTTCGATGTGCCCGTAAAATTACTCTCTACAGCCCTTGTTGTGATGAGCCTTTTTATATTGGCACCTCATTTCTTAAAATTATACCGTTTCTTTATTCAATATGAAAGTGCGCAATTAGATAAGATGTACAAGCCAGTTTTTAAAAAGCGATGGCTCTACTTTTCGGCTTATGGCATAAAATACCTGTACATAACAGTTTCCTTTGGTACTTTATTGTATACGTTTAACCAGCAAAGAAAAACTTACGGCGGCGATGCACCCAAACCATTTTTATATGGCATTTACAATGTAGAAAGCATGAGGCTTAAAGGCAAAACACTTCAACCTTTAACTACCGATAGCACCCGGTGGAAACAAATGGTGATTAACTATTCTGGTTATGCCCGTATAAAAACAATGAACGACAGTACCTTTAACTTCTCAACAGTGTTTAATACAAAAAAGCGGGAGCTCACATTAGGCTCGGTAGATAAGGAGTCCGCTCAATATATTTTAACTTACCAGCTTATTGGAAAAGACAAACTGATTATTTCTGGCCTAAAAGGCAAAGATTCTATCACAGTTAGTTTTAAAAAGAAGGATCTGAAAGATTTTAGGTTAATTAACAGGGGCTTTCGCTGGGTAAATGAATATCCTTACAACCGTTAACCATTTTACATCTGGTTGATTCTTCGTACACCATACTTAATGTGATTTTTTTATATTCGCAACATGTCATCACATCACATTGTAAAAGAGAAACAAGAACCAGCTTTGTATATCGACGAGCTTGGCAATTTTAACGAAGAGTTTTTAGGACAGCTTTTGGAATGGAGCCCAACACTTTTGGTTAATGGCAACAACTACGACAAAATAGTCTCATTAGGCCTGAAGGTAGATGTTTTGGTAAACGGCACCAATCACGACGTTCAGGAAGATACCAAAGTTGTTCAGGGCCCGGTTGATGCATTAATGGTAGCTATCAACTTCTTATTTGAAGAAAAATATCCGGCAGTTAACGTGATTGCCCAAAAGTTCGACTTAGAAAAATTCGCAGGATTTGAAGATAAAATTAACCTGGTAGTATTTACAGAAAGAGCTAAACACTATCCTATTAAATCGGGCTTTTCTGTTTGGAAACCTGCTGGCAGCGAATTCTTAATTCACGGTAACCGTTACCTGGAGGTAACCAACCTGATGCAAACCGAAGAAGAAGTTTTCGAAGTGGTGAACGATGGCTTTGTAGAATTTACCTTTTCTGGACAACCTATTTTTATTAGCGAACCGATATGATTACCCTTAGAAAAGCAAAAGAACAGGATATAGAAATCATCAGGGATATTGCCGCAGCAACCTGGCCATCAACCTATCTGGATATTATTGGTCAGGCTCAGATTGATTATATGTTAGATAAAATGTACAACCAGGGCGAGCTGCTGAAACAATTGATGGAAGGCCATATTTTTTTGATTGCCGAAGAAGGCGAAAATCAATATGGTTTTGCGGGCTATTCCATTATCGGCCACGAAGAACGTATTTACAAATTACACAAACTATATGTGCTGCCATCAGCTCATGGTAAAGGCGTAGGTAAGATTTTGATTAACGAGGTTTTTAATCAGATAAAAGATGCCGGAGGAACGGCTTTACAGCTTAATGTTAACAAACACAATAAGGCTAAAGACTTTTACTTAAAAGGGGGCTTTACCATTAAAGAATCTGTAAAACTCGATATTGGCGAGGGGTATGTTATGGACGATTATGTAATGGAATATAAATTCTAAATTACTATCTCGGATAGCCGTAAGCAACATAAATACTTTTATACGCCTTTCATGAAAATGAGGGGCGTTTTCAATTAAATTAAAACGAGTTCATTCTCCACTTCCATTAATGCATAGTTTTAAGAAAAAATAATTATTAAATTGGCTCTATAATTTAAATCATGAAATATATATTATCGCTCCTACTAATTTTCGTAACGTTTACTACATTTTCGCAAATACCAAAACCTTTAAAAGACACTTATGTAAATGATTTTGCAAAAGTGCTTTCTAAGTCGGAAATTAAAAAATTAAACGATACCATTAAACAAATCGAAAAAAAATCAGGTGTACAACTTGCACTTGTTATTGTAAATAAAATACCAAAGGAATACGATATTGAAGAATATTCGTTAATTATTGCCCGCAGATGGAAAGTTGGCAATAAAGAGGATGGTTTAGTTTACGTTGCCGCAGTAAAGCAACGAAAGCAACGACTCGAAGTAGCCTATAACCTTGAAACTATTTTTAATGCTGAAACCAGTCAGGATGCACTAGCTAAAACAAAGGCACATTTTCGTCTAAAAGATTATGGAAAGGGCCTCTTTGCATTGGTGTCCGATA
The DNA here is from genome assembly GCF_011303555.1 of Pedobacter sp. HDW13. Lineage (NCBI taxonomy): Bacteria > Pseudomonadati > Bacteroidota > Sphingobacteriia > Sphingobacteriales > Sphingobacteriaceae > Pedobacter > Pedobacter sp. HDW13. The sequence goes on from NZ_CP049868.1 coordinate 2,055,302, forward strand.
TTGCTTTTAAACTTGATAGTGCAGGCTATGGCGAACCGCCCGCAGTACAATCTCTTGTGGCTGTTGATAAACAGGAAGCCAAAACTGTTAGCCATCAAAAATCTGACCACAGCTTATCATTGCTTGGTTTTTTTGGGATTGCATTTGCAACAATCGTAGTGATGCTCATTATCAGACTTTTTAGACGAAGACCAAGCGGCCCTCCGCAGGTAGGAGGTGATTATGGAGGCTATAATAACGGTTATGATGGTGGCTACAATGGCGGTCGCAGAAGCGGCATGGGCTCCTTTTTTGCGGGCGCAGCAACTGGTTATTTCGCGAATAGTTTTTTAAACAGGAATAGATATCACAATAATGTTCCCCTCCTCAACAAACACAACAGGAAGAACGTCCAAGCAACGAAAGTAATTTCGGCGATTGGGGATCATCCCGTGATAATTCATCGAACGGTAACAGTTCTTCAAGTGGTGGATTTTCAGGCGGAGGGCTAGCTCAGACTGGTAAAGAACAGCCAATATTATACGCACGATTTATCGCCGTTCACCAAAATGAACGGCGTTTATTTTTATCAATAATTTCTTTTTGCAAAATAGGTGGGTTAATTCTTCATCCTTCCCTGTTCTGCTTCTGTACCAGTAGTGCGGCGGCGTGCAGGCTTGATTTCATTTTTACCAAAACGATAAGTAAAGCTGATCCGTCCAACACGGGTTTCGTTTTTTTGATGCACAGTATAGGTCAAACCTGGATATGCGCTCGATAAGTTATTTTCCGACATATTGAATATATCAGACAGCGCCAGTTTTAAACTTGCCTTTTTGTTAAACAGCGTTTTGCTTAAACCTGCATCGATAGAATAACGGGCTTTTAAGCTAAGGGTACCATAATCAAGAGGCGATTCGTAGTTCCCATTTAGCTCTGCCGTAAAGCCGTTTACAATAGTAAAGGTTTGCTGCGATTTAAACTGGAAAGATGTTTTTCCTGTTTTCAGAGCGCTTCCCGCTAAATCCGGAGCTTCGAAACTCAGATAAAAAACATTCAAATTATTATTGGTTTGCCACCATTTGGTAATCTGAACTGGCACATTTAAGTTGGCATTGTAACTGATATTGGTAGCGATATTGGCATTGGTTTGATAAAGTGCTTTATTTACAGCATCTGGTAAAATCACTTCAGCAATTACATCATTTACCCGGCTATAGCCGATAGATAATATATATTTCTGCAACAGGGTATAGCTGAGTTCAAAATTATGCGTATACTGAGGATTTAAAAAAGGATTTCCTTTGCTGTAAGTATATTGATCGAGATAATAAATAAAAGGGTTTAAAGCATCATAACTCGGCCGGTCTATCCTTCTGCTGTACGAAAAACCCAGCTGATTGTTTTTAGAAAGGTTTTGTTGCACAAATAGTGTTGGGAAAAAATCCCAGTAATTTCGTTTTACCACTGTATTGGTTGTTACTAAATTTCCTTTCGAATTGGTTTGTTCCATCCTTAAACCAATCTGTACACTGGTATTTTTAAACTGCTTGTTTAAGTTGGTATAAGCGGCGTTTACATTTTCATCGTAAATAAACTGATTACTGCGGCGTACATCGTTTTGCCAAACATTATTCACAAATTCCTCAGCCTGCAAGTCATTGTCGGTTTTAACCCAACTACTCTTAACACCAGCTTCGAGTTTAACCGTTTTACTTAACGATACATTATAATCAACCTTAAAGGCTTTAATATCTATAATTGATGGGGTGTTGTTTCTAATGTAACTGATGGGGCGAATCCGGTTTCCATTAGCAAATAAATAATCGTTTGCGTAATCAGAACCATCGTTCCCATTGTATTTAGAATAATCTACATCCGCCGAAATTTCTGAACCAGCAGTATCTAAAACAGATTTATAGTTTAAATTGTAAGAAACGTTGTTGTACTTATTTGTTTGCAGACTGTTTGAAATCAATGTAGAATCAATTTTTTGAAAAGACGGACCGATTAAGGTATTGTTTCCTGCAGCTTCGGTGCCATGGTTAAAATAACCGTTTACCAGTAAACCAATAGTATTTTTCTTATCGATAAAATAATCTAAACCTGCCTTAAAATTATTGTTATACTGTTTCCTGTTACTCTCGCCAACCTGCATAAAGTAAGTATCTGGCGTTCCGTTCGAAATCCGGTCGATTGCGATCAGGTTATCACGCTCAAACTTACCATAGTTATAATTACCAAAAAGATTTAGCTTCTGCGTACGGTGATTCAGGTTTAAACCTGCATTTGCCCTCAGGTTTTTACCATAACCCAGCGAACCATTTACACTACCATTCGTTCCACCGTTTTTATTCTTTTTGGTTTTAATATTAATAATTCCTGAATTACCCGATGCATCGTATTTGGAAGATGGATTGGTAATCAGCTCGATACTTTCTATGTCGGAGCTCTGCATGTTACGCAGCAAGTTGGCTACATCGGCACTGCTCATGTAGGTTTGTTTTCCATCCAGCTGAATCAGTACGCCTTGTTTACCCATCATCGAAATTTTATCATTCTGATCGACCGTTACACCCGGTGCTTTCTGTAAAACCTCTAATGCCGAAGAACCCGTCATGATAGAACTGTTAGAAACATTCATCACAATTTTATCCATCTTTCTTTCAATCAGCGGCTTGGTAACGGCTACGTTTACCTCCTTTAAATTCTGTGCAGTCGCAACCAGCTGAGCTGTGCCGAAATCAATTTTCTGATTGTCTTCAGCTACCGTAACGGTTTTACTTTTAAAGGTTTTATACCCCATGTTGCTGGCTTTGTAAAAGTAACTTCCTTTGCCCGGTACTATAAAGCCAAACGTACCATTTGGATCGGTAAAGGCTGTTTTAACGATACTCGAATCTGCTGCTTTGAAGAGCACTACGGTAACATAATCTGCCGGTTTATTGTTTTCATCCAGAATTACCCCGCTAATATTGGGCTTAGCTGTTGTTTGGGCAAAAAGCTGTGTAGTGGTAAAAAAGAAACTAAGGATGAATGATATTTTGTATAAATTTTTCATTGGTCTGGTTTAAGTATTTTAAAAAAATCGGGCAAAAAAATTTCCATAACGCCTGTACAGGCATTTTCCATTTATTGCAAATCATTTTAAAGTTTAGTTCGGAAACGAAAGGTTTCCATGATTTTGTTATAGATAAGACGACCGTTTTTTTAAAAGGTTACAGGAAATTTGAAAAAGTCTTTAGTCCTAAGTCTGGAGTCGGCACTTCGATGACTAAAATTTTGGTGCATAGAAAAATAAGCATACTACAGTTAACCGATTAACCAGTTTAAACAATTAATACAAATAACCAATTTGCAATTACTAATGACCAGTGAACAAATGAACCAAAAAAAAGCCGCAGAACAACAAGTTTGCACCTGTTGTTCTATGGCCTTTGAATCTCTTAATGAGAAATATTATTTTACCCCCAACACATCAACACCCTGTTCAAAAATAACATCAACCGGGATATTCTTTTTGGTTAAACGATCTAGGTCTGTTTGCAATTCCGGATGGATAATGGCTTTTTCTTTTTGTGCCTTTTCTACTGCAACTTTATCGCCATTGCCCTGAAGCGTAATGATGAATGCACTTAACTCGTTCATGGCAGATGCAAATTTGTCGAAATTTACTTTGTAAGTTCCTTTAGCCGTACGCTCAAAGGCACCTTTTTCCTGAAAGTAATTAAAGCATTGCATATTGGCTTTACCGTGCGCTTCCGAAACGCCAAAGCGTACCGAGCGTAAAATACCAGCCATAAAAGTGGTGTAATAATCTTTTATATCGCCCTGTAATTCACCTTTTTTAAGCAGGCCTGTTACCATATACAAACCTAAAATATCGGCTTTACCTTCTTCCAGCCAGCTGTATTGTTCTTTTAAAGCCGCACGAACGAAGCCTTTACCGGTTATTGTTTTCTTAATACCTAAACCATGCGCAACTTCGTGGAACATTACATTGGCAAAAAAGGCATCGAACTTAATGTATTTTTGTTGCTCGGCATCAATCAGTTCTTTCGAAATAGGGACCAGTATTTTGTCGAATTTTGCCTGCATTGCATTTTTCAGCTGCGAGCGACGGGTGCCTTTTTCCTGCTGTATTTTCTCGTCGTTGGGTAAGTTAACAGCAATTGTTTTCGATCCGGCATTGCAATCGCCGGCATAATAAACCACATCGTATGCATTTAATTCAGAATCCGTTCCCGGTGTTTCGGTTTTGTATTTTGCTTCAACAGGTAAATTTTTCTGCAATTCGGGCAGCATTTTTACATACTTGGCTAAACGCTTGCTCCACTCTTTATCCTTAATCAGAACATAAGCCTCGTAACTGGTGCGCGCATTGAAAAGTTTATCTTCATAATTCTCAATCGGGCCAATAATGATATCCAAACCATTGGTTTTCATATCCAACCAGGCATAATCACTAGCTGTAAAATTATCGGTTACCAAGGCATCAGCCCTTAAATTCAGATATTTTTTTAGGCCGGCATCTTCAGCTATTAAGGCTGCCTGTTTCAATAACGAACTTACTTTCTGCAACTCAGCGGCAAATAAAACATGGTAAGGCACGGTAGATAATTTGCCCGTGCTATCTTTCCTGATAACCGAATAAGCGCCAAACTTATCAGCCAGATCAGATTTTTCTACTGCTTCTTTGGTAATACCATAAGGGTAGAACGTTGCACCTTCAGGCTTTACGCCAACTCCCTGTACAAAAGGCTTATCATTATTTAACCTATCCCACGGACCGTAGTTGATGTTTACAAAATCGCGTGTTTTTTCATCTTTGATGGTAGCCAAAAGACTATCGCGTTGCGGGTATACCTGTTTCCAATACAACTCGTCCATGATTTCTGCCGACTGAATAAGTAGCGGCAATATTTTACGGTCGTTAACGCTTAGCTGGTTAATGTTGGTGGTTAGTTTTACCTTTTCGTAAATCGGCAAACGATCGGCCACATAACTGGTCAGGCTGTCTTTTTGTACAGCTCCGTTTTTATCATCAGCAGGTTTAGAGCCCCCACCGCAAGCAGACAACGCAGCTACAGAAACAGCCAAAACCGGCAAAAGTATAGTTGATTTGTATAAATTCTTCATATTAAAGTATATCGCCGCTAAATTAGTAATTTTTGAAAGCTTTGTATAAAGTTTGATGCATTGGGCGAAGTTTAGCCTAACTTTGTAACTTCATTCTTTTAATCAACATGCCTATGCTGTTTTCTAATTTATACAAAACCTCTATCATAACTGCTTTTTCTCTAACAATGGTTTTAGCCTCATGTACCACGAGCAAGTATGCGGCAACCGAAAAAATTTATAAGGACAAAGCAAAAGGTTTTGCAGAAATTATTGGCACTGTACCTCCAACAGGGCAACTTTATGATTCATTAAATGCAACAAACCAACAGTGGATTGGTTCTGTAAATTTTGGGATACGTAAACCCAATTTTGTAGTGATACACCATACCGCGCAAGATAGCCTGGCACAAACAGTTAAAACCTTTTTTTCAACAAAAGCCGGCACCAGTGCGCACTATGTTGTTAGCCGCGATGGCAAAGTAGTACACATGGTAAACGATTATTTGCGTGCCAACCATGCCGGTATAAGCAAATGGGGCAAAGATACCGATCTGAATTCTTCTTCTATTGGTATCGAACTGGATAATAATGGTTTAACCGATCCATGGCCCGATGCACAAATTAACAGCCTCCTTAAACTATTGGCTACTTTAAAGAAAACTTACGGTATCCCGACTGCCAATTTTATTGGTCATGCCGATATTGCGCCAAAGCGTAAAAATGATCCTAAAAACTTCCCCTGGAAAAAACTGGCCGATAAGGGCTTTGGCTACTGGTACGATGATGTGTTGAAAAACCCACCTACCGATTTTAATACCGAAATGGCTTTAAAATATATCGGTTATGATACCAGCAACCTGCCTGCTGCAATTACCGCTTTCAAAATCCACTTCATTCAAACCGATATTACATCGACACTTACACCTGTAGATATTTTGGTGCTTTATAATGTGTATACGAAATACTAAAAGATGGGAAAAGGATGATGGAAGATGTAAGAGGGGGAATTCATATCATACACTGTTAACCAGTTTAAACAATTAACCGATTAACCCCTATTAACAAGAAAGCACAGACAAACCACGTTAATCCGTGTTCATCTGTGCCTATCTGTGGTTAAAATAGCTAAAACTAATTTGGTTTCTTAAACGTATCTTTTAACGTAACCGTACGGTTAAATACCAGTTTATCGGCTGTCGAATCTTTATCCAAACAGAAATAACCTTTACGGATAAACTGATAACGGCTTTCTAAATTGGCATCGGCCAAAGCTGGTTCAATGTAAGCGTTTGGCAATACCGTTAAGCTCTCGGGATTTAAATAATCTTTAAAGTCGCCTTCTTCTGCATCAGGTGTTTCTGAAGTAAATAAACGCTCATACAAGCGGATTTCAGCAGTTTTGGCATGTTGTGCACTTACCCAGTGTATGGTTCCTTTCACATTTATTCCGCTGGTATCATTTCCGCTCTTCGATTCAGGAATATAAGTACAACGAATTTCGGTAACGTTACCGTTTTCATCTTTCACAAAATCCTCACATTTTACAATGTAAGCAAATTTTAAACGTACCATTGCGCCAGGCGCCAAACGGAACCATTTTTTAGCTGGCACCTCCATAAAATCTTCACGCTCTATCCAAAGTTCGTTGCTGAAAGGAATTACACGGGTACCACCGCCATCTTCTGCTTCCGGGTTATTTTCGCCAATTAAATCTTCCGAATTTTTATCATAATTGGTAATAACCAGTTTAATCGGATCTAAAACCGCCATTACACGGTTAGCGCTTTTATTCAGGTCTTCACGAATACAGAATTCAAGCAAACTCAACTCAATTAAATTTTCGCGTTTAGCAATACCAATACGTTCGCAAAACTCGCGAACACTCTTTGGCGTAAAACCTCTTCTGCGCAAACCCGAAATGGTTGGCATGCGCGGATCGTCCCAACCGTTAACCAAATTTTCGTTAACCAGTTGCAGCAGCTTACGCTTACTCATTACTGTTGAAGTAAGGTTTAAACGTGCAAACTCATATTGTTTGGAAGGGAAAATCTCTAATTTTTCGATAAGCCAATCGTACAGTTCGCGGTGCGAAACATACTCGAGGGTACAAATCGAATGGGTAATGTTTTCAATACTATCGCTTTGCCCGTGTGCAAAATCGTACATAGGGTAAATACACCATTTATTACCGGTACGGTGGTGCTCAGCATGTTTAATGCGATAAATAATCGGATCGCGCATTAACATATTCGGGCTTGCCATATCAATTTTTGCCCTTAAAATATAAGCACCATCAGCAAACTCGCCATTTTTCATTTTCGTAAAAATGGCCAGATTTTCTTCAACACTGCGATTGCGGTATGGGCTATCCTGTCCGGGTTCAGTTGGCGTACCTTTTAGGGACGCAATTTCATCAGCAGAACTTTCATCAACGTAAGCTAAACCTTTTTCAATCAACTTAACGGCAAAACCGTATAACTCATCAAAATAATCCGATGCATACAATTCGTTTTTCCAGTTAAAACCCAGCCATTTAATATCTTCCTGCTGGCTGTTTACGTATTCTGTTTTCTCCGTAACCGGATTGGTATCATCAAAACGCAGGTTGGTATACCCGCCATATTTTTGTGTTAGTCCGAAATTTAAGCATATCGCTTTCGCGTGGCCGATGTGTAAATAACCATTTGGTTCTGGCGGGAAACGCGTAACCAGGGTTTCATACTTACCACTATTTAAGTCGTTCTCAACAATTTCTTCAATAAAGTTCAATGACTTCTCTTCACTCATAAAAACCTGTAAATTAGGAATGCAAATGTAAAAAGATTGAGCGGATTTATACAATGATTAAAGGTTTATTAGCCCACAGTTGTTAGTTAATAGCGCATAAACCTATTACTTACAGATTAAAAGCTAAACAGAGAATTATTTCAGCCCTGCTTACAGCTGTAAACCATTGCGATAACTAATAGACTAGAAACATTTTCTGCAAAGGTCTTATTGCACAATTGCTTAATAAATTCAATACATTTACAACAACTTAATATTCATTATGAGCAAAGTATTAAACCGGCCAATTCGTGTTTTGGTGGCTAAAGTTGGGTTAGATGGCCACGACAGAGGCGCAAAAGTGATTGCAACCTCTTTAAGGGATGCAGGAATGGAGGTGATTTATACAGGCCTTCGTCAAACCCCCGAAATGGTGGTCAACACTGCATTACAGGAAGATGTTGATGCCATTGGTATTTCTATCTTATCGGGTGCCCATATGACAGTTTTTCCTAAGATTATTCAGCTGATGAAAGAAAAACAGTTAGACGATGTGTTGTTAACAGGCGGAGGAATTATTCCAGAAGCCGACCGTTTAAAACTGGCTGATATGGGTGTGGGTTCGCTATTTCCGCCAGGCACAACAATGGTCAGCATTGTGACATATATACAGGATTGGGTTACAGAAAACAGAAATTTTTAAGCTATGGCATACCAGAATTTAATCTCAGAAATAAAAGAACAGGTTTTATACATTACCATTAACCGCGAAAAGGCACTAAATGCGTTAAACAAAGATACTTTAGCCGAACTGGCAGATGTAGTTGCATTTGCAGATCGAACAACAGAAGTAAGAGGTGTGATTATTACCGGTGCCGGCGAAAAGGCATTTGTTGCGGGTGCCGACATTAAAGAGTTTTCTGATTATGATGGCGAACAGGGTGAAGCACTGGCAAAGCAAGGGCAAGATGCTGTTTTTAATGCAATAGAAAATTCTACTAAACCATTTATTGCGGCCATTAATGGTTTTGCGCTGGGCGGCGGATTAGAACTGGCCATGGCGTGCCACATGCGCATAGCTTCCGAAAACGCAAAACTGGGGCTACCCGAAGTTACCTTAGGACTAATACCGGGTTATGGTGGCACACAACGCCTTACACAACTGGTTGGAAAAGGTAAAGCCATAGAAATGATTATTACAGCCAATATGGTTACAGCTACCGATGCATTGCAGTTTGGATTGGTAAATTATGTGGTGCCACAAAGTGAGCTAATCTCTAAAGCAGAAGAAATTTTCAACGCCGTTAAGCAGCGTGCGCCACTAGCGGTTTCTGCCGCTATTAAATCGGTTGTTGCAGCTGTAAACAATAATGATGGGTATGCTACAGAGATTAAAGCGTTTGGAAAATGCTTCGAAACAGCCGATTTTAAAGAAGGAGTAGCTGCATTTGTAGAAAAAAGAAAGGCCGTTTTTAGAGGCGAATAGCCAATTGTAGTATTAATTCGAACTCAATACAACAAAATATTGCAAAAGTTTTTCAATTTAATTTTTTTAAGTAGTTATGCGCTATCTAAATTGTTAATCCAGAGCGCTCCAATAATTAATTGGTTGATTATTTGAAGCTCTTTTTAGCATAAAGAATGCTATTAAAGAAAAATAAAATACTTATAGTAGATAATGAGATAAATATCGGGTTACTGGTTTCAACATTTTTAACCAAAAATGGCTTCGAAGTTTCGAGTACAGGATCCGGTGCAACAGCGCTCTCTGTTTTAAAGGAACAGGCCTTCGATTTGGTATTGTGCGATTACCGGGGCTGGAAGATATTGACGGGAGAGAGATTTTAATAAAAATAAAAGAAAACTACCCAGCCACCAGTGTAACCATTATTACTGGTAACTCGGGTATTAATATTGACGAACTAAATTAAAATTAGGTAAAACAAAACCTGCCAATTTCACATTTAAAGAATACCAAGCATTTAAATTATGTCAGTATTCTCATATAAGCAACGTAACAACATTAACCTTGTTATCATTATTGCCCTCGGGATATTAATTGCCTACTCATTACAAAGTATTTTCAGTGCCATTTTAAGTACACTTGTGCTTTACACCATTATGCGCCCTGCCTATATCCACCTGGCAGAGAGGAAAGGATGGAACAAAAGACTGGTTGCCATTTCGCTAATAGCCATTAGCATAATTTTAATTGTACTGCCATTTTACGCCTTAAGCAGCATGGTAATCAGTAAAATTTCAGAGTTGAGAAATAATGAAATTTTTTTCAAAAACCTGCTCGTTAAATTACAACATCTTATTCCCATAAAAATTAACCAGGATTTAATTCAGGAAGGTATGAACAGGCTGGGCAACTGGGCTACGCAATTATTCCCATCTCTGATTTCGAGTGCAGTAAATATTATTTTAAGTCTGCTGGTGATGTACTTTTTACTCTACTTTATGCTTATTGAGCGCAAAAAATTCGAATTTTCGTTAATTAAATACGCACCGTTCAGAGAACAAAATGCCCTACGCTTTGGTGATGAAATGAGGAACACAACCTATGCCAATGTTTTGGGACAGGGCTTAATTTGTCTGGTTCAAGGCTCATTGGTTAGTCTTTCTTTTCTTATTTTAGGATATAAAGACCCGCTTTTTTGGGGCATAATTACTACTTTTATATCGTTTGTACCGGTTTTGGGACCACCAGTAGTTTTTGTTCCGGCGGCCATTTTGCAGATTGCAAATGGCAATAATTTTGCCGGCTGGGCCATGCTTGTTTTTGGTTTTGTGGTTATTATCAATATCGATAATGTACTGCGCTTTATCATTGCAAAAAAAATTGGCAATATCCACCCAATAATTACTGTAATTGGCGTAATTATTGGTATCCCTTTATTCGGTATATTGGGTCTTGTTTTTGGCCCTTTACTACTATCTTATTTTATACTGCTTGTTAAAATTTACGAAACGAGTACGCTCGCATCAGAGAGATTGGAAAGAATTAAAACAAATAATGAGCATATGGAGTTATAATATAGCTTAACAATAAAATAATGTAGTAGTTTTATATTGTACTTAATTGTTAAACCTTAAAATAGATTAATTATGAATGATAACTCAAAAGTTGTAGTTGCGCTTTTAGCAGGATTAGCTGCAGGTGCAGCGCTAGGAATTTTATTCGCACCAGATAAAGGCGAAGAAACGCGCGACAAATTAAGCCAATCGTTAAAAGATTTAGGCGATTCGATTAAAGATAAAGCTGCTGATGAAATTAATAACCTGGCTAGCTTAAAAGATAAAGTAGTAAGCTCTATCAAAACCAAATTAAGAAGCGTAGAAGAAGAGTATAGCGACGACGTAGAACACGCTTAAGAAATAAACAGGTATAGCCGGGCATTTGCCCCTGTTAAATCTCATCTGAATTATGCAGGAAGAAAATAAAGACAAAAGTATAGAAGATCTGGTAGATGATGCCAAAGGCTTTTTAGAAGCCCGGGTAGAGTACACCAGGCTTTATCTTATAGAAAAAGTATCCAAGGTTTTTGCAGATCTGGTAACAAGCACTGTTGTTATCGTTTGCTTTGTATTGGCCTTTTTGTTCGGTTCTGTTACGCTTGGGCTTTACCTGGGTGAGGTTTTACACAATTATGCCGCTGGCTTTGGCTGTGTATCCTTACTTTACATCTTAATTGCGGTAATTGTATATTTCACAAAAGATAAATACATCGAAAAAGCAATCATCAATATTGCCATAAGAAAGTATTTCGATAAACTAGCAGATAAGGAGGAAGTAGATGAGAAGCTATAAAACCATCAGAAACCTCGAAGACCTGCAGGCTAAAAAACTTGAGCTAAAAGTGGAATATACCCTGAAGCAAAAAATGCTAAAGACAGATGCTAAAGCGTACTTTCACCAATTTACTTTAGGCGCGCTGATTAAAAGATATGCTACACCCAGCAATTTGTTCAAGGCCGATGAAAAGCTGAACATCAGTAGCACAGCCATGTCTTTGCTTTTACCTATGATTATGAATAAAACCATCTTTAGAGGTGCTGGTTTTTTAACTAAAGCAGCTGTAGGATTGGTTTCCGGAAAACTGGGAAAATCGCTTGATGCGGAACACCTTTCTGCCATTTTTAATTCAGTAAAAGGCTGGTTCAGTAAAAAGAAAGAGAAAAAAGAAAAGAAGTTTGTCGATTATGGCATCCCGCCAGATAGTGAAACTTATTAGTTCAATAGTTCATTAAGTCATTAGTGAACCAGGAGCAAAACCATTTAAACAAAAAGCCACAGATTTTAAAATCTGTGGCTTTTTGTATTTAATATCCCTTGTCCTAACGGCTATCAATTAATGAACCAACGAACTATAAATCCGTTTTAATCTTAAGTTCTTTCAATTGCTTATCATCAATTGTACTTGGGCTATCAATCATCACATCGCGCCCTGAATTATTTTTAGGAAAAGCAATTACATCACGGATAGAATCTAAACCTGCAAAAATTGAGGTTAAGCGGTCGAAACCAAAAGCAATACCACCATGCGGAGGTGCACCAAATTCGAAAGCATCCATTAAGAAACCAAATTGCTTTTGTGCTTCTTCTGCACTAAAACCTAAATGTTTAAACATTAAAGCCTGCAATTCGCGGTCGTGAATCCGGATAGAGCCACCGCCAACTTCGGTACCGTTAATTACCATATCGTAAGCATTGGCACGTACATTTTTAGGATCAGTATCTAATAATGTAATATCTTCTGGCTTTGGAGAAGTGAAAGGGTGGTGCATGGCATGGTAACGTTCAGTTTCCTCATCCCACTCTAAAAGCGGGAAATCCAATACCCAAAGGGCAGAAAATGTATTTTTGTCGCGCAAACCTAAACGGTTACCCATTTCTAAACGAAGCTCGTTTAATTGCTTACGTACTTTATCAGTCGAACCTGCTAAAATTAACAATAAATCACCTTTTTCAGTTTCAAAAGCTTCGCTCCATTGTTTAAGATCTGCTTCATTAAAGAATTTATCAACCGACGATTTAATGGTTCCATCGTCGTTATGGCGGGCATAAATTAAACCTGTAGCGCCTATTTGCGGACGTTTAATGAAATCTGTTAGTTCATCCAACTGCTTACGTGTGTAGCTTGCAGCACCTTTTGCATTGATACCCACTACCAGTTCAGCGTTATCAAAAACAGGGAAACCTTTACCTTTAACCAGGTCGTTTAACTCTACAAACTGCATAGCAAAACGGGTATCCGGCTTATCCGATCCGTATAAACGCATGGCATCTGCATATTGCATACGCGGTACTTCCGGTAAATCGTAATTACGCACTTCTTTAAACAAAGTACGGATTAAGCCTTCGAAAGTGTTTAATATATCTTCTTGTTCGATGAACGACATTTCGCAGTCAATCTGGGTAAACTCAGGCTGACGGTCTGCTCTCAAATCTTCATCTCTGAAACATTTTACAATCTGGAAATAACGGTCGAAACCAGAAACCATTAGCAATTGCTTAAAAGTTTGGGGCGATTGAGGCAGAGCATAAAACTCGCCCTCGTTCATACGGCTAGGCACAACGAAATCTCTTGCACCTTCTGGTGTCGACTTAATTAAAACCGGTGTTTCTACCTCGATAAAATCTAAGGCATCTAAGTAACGACGTACCGATTGCGCCATTTTATGACGTAAAACCAGGTTATTACGAACCGGATTACGACGTAAATCCAGGTAGCGGTATTTCATGCGCAACTCATCACCACCATCGGTTTCATCATCAATTAAAAATGGAGGTAGTTTAGCTGCATTTAATATTTCTAATGCCGTAATTTTAATCTCCACATCACCCGTTGGCATTTTTGGATTTTTATTGCTTCGCTCTACTACGGTACCAATGGCTTTAATTACAAACTCGCGACCAAGGCTACGTGCTTTTTCGCAAAGTTCGCGGTTATCGTCCATGTTAAAAACCAATTGGGTAATGCCATAACGATCGCGGATGTCGATAAAAGTCATACCGCCCAAATCTCTCGATTTCTGTACCCAACCACATAAGGCTACACTTTCACCTAAGTTATTCAGGTTTAATGCACCACAAGTTACTGTTCTTAACATATGTTTATCTAAATTGAGCGGCAAAAATACCGATTTTGTTTTAAAGTTTCGAGTAGAAGATTTTATGTTTTTCCTATTAAACAGAAACATCTATAATTGAGATTTCTTTTTGGGTAAGGAATCTACAACAGTGATCTTTTTGAAAAGCATAAATGAAAACAATCTATCATCATGGCTTGGAATACGATAAACACCCTTAGCTTTTAAAATGTATGCAGAAATTGCAGCCATATCCCAGCCATCTACTATATTAGCAGGCCATTTTACATTTAAAAGGCTTTCAAAGCCTCTTTTTATACCATAGGCCCTAACCGTTGCTATATCTTTTTTTACATTTTCTTCTATCGAAGAATTACCCCAGGCCCACAACCATGTATTTGATTTTAACGAAACAGATCCTACTTCCTCATAATCAATAATAACTTTCTGTACACTTTTATCACTAAATATGAGTTTACCGGTCAGTTGGTCGTAATCCCATCGTTCATATTGACCAATTTTATATTTCTCCTGGCAATAGGCTTGCTGTTTTTTTAGGTACTCGCATGAAATTCTGGAGAGCTCTTCAAATGAAACTGTATCTAACACCTCGATCTTTCTCGAAGATTTACTATTGCAACTTGCCAAGTAGACTGCAAGTACTAAACCGTATAACCTTAGTATTCTTATCATTCAAAATGAGCGCTAATACTTTTCTTCTAAAGTAATTTCAACTGCAATTACTTTCCACTCTCCTCTAATATTTTTCCAATGCACCGTTTCTTCAGTTTGGATGGTTTGCTTTTTAGAGAAAAGCAGCAAATTAGGCTTAATAATAATCGATTTCCTGGCAATTTTCTCTGTAAAAACATCGTCCTCGAAAGTAGATTTAATGCGGTAGTAACTGGTTTCGAAACTTTTGATTCCTTTAAAATCCTTTCTTAAATCAATCGAATAATCGCGTTTATTAAGTGCTGCACCACCGGCTGGTGTAAAGGAAAAGCCATCGTCGAGCATAGCAATATATGCATCGGCATCTCTGTTAATCAAAGCCTGGTTTGCTTTTTTATGTATCTCGTTTATTGCTGAAATGATTAAATCGGTTTCCATGGCATGAAGTTAAGCGTTTGTTGCAGGGTTTTCAAATTAATGATGAGCAGTTGGTCAATTTTCCACAAAACAGCACCATCTGCTTAAAGATTTAGTTTTTTGCACCAGCCTACGTTAAGTAAACCCGATTGAACGGACGCCAACTTCTTCAAATTGGCTGGAGGAAAAGCGGGGCTGAAAATGCCAAAAGCACAGAACCGTTCGTTTTCTACCGAATGAGATAAAAAATTTAAATTTTGACAGGCTAATCTTAAAACAGAATTAACATAATTTTAAACTTTTTTATACCTTGATGCAACGTTTTAAAATCTCTCCTGTCTTATAATCAGAATATTCAAAATTTTGGAAGCCGTATACATCGATAAAAACCTAGAGCTAGTAAAAGAATGCATGCAGGGCAGCCGCGCAGCACAGTTTGAATTGTACAAGCTGTATGCCAGGGCGATGTATAACGTGGCATTGCGCATTTTAAATTACGAAGAAGAGGCTGAAGATGTTTTACAGGAAGCATTTTTAGATGCTTTTACCAGAATTGTTGATTTTAGGCAGGAAACCACATTCGGACTTTGGTTAAAGCAGATTGTGATTAACAAATCCATCAATTATCTGCGTAAACGCAAGATGGAATTTGTAAGTACCGACGAAATATCGGAAGTACCTGACGAAGATAGTTTTGATGACAGTGAAGTGCGGTTGCAGGCCGAAGAGATAAGGCAGGCCATTACCGAGTTGCCAGATGGTTATAGGGTAGTGTTAAGTTTATACCTTTTAGAGGGCTACGACCATGAAGAAATTGCACACATTTTAAAAATAAGTGAAAACACCAGCCGCACACAATATATGCGTGCCAAAAAGAAGTTAAAAAGTATTTTAGAACTGAAAGGGATGAGAGATGAATAATAGTAGATTAGAAACCTTTGTAAAAGAAAACCGCAAAGCATTCGATGTAATGGAACCATCGGCAGCGCTTTGGGCCAAAATTGAAAAGGAATTAGACACCAAAAAGAAAAAAAAACCAGTAAAACTGTATTTATGGATGAGTGCAGCGGCAGCTATTGTAGTAGTTATTGGTTTAGCTTTGTTGTACACCGTAAAAATGCAAAACAACGGTTTAGAAATAGCTGATGTTAGCGCTTCGTACGCTAAAAAAGAAGTTCATTTTGCAGGTTTAATTACCGAAAAGAGAGACAGTTTGGCCATTTTCGCTTCGGCCAACCCCGAATTGTATAAAAAATTTACCGCTGATTTGAGAAAGCTTGATGAAGATTACGAAAGGCTAAAATCGGAACTACCAACATCGCCCAACCAAACTTTTGTGGTAAAAGCAATGGTAAAAAACCGCGAAATACAGTTGCAACTTTTAAAACAACAATTACTAATTATAAATCAGGTTGACGATTACAAAAGGGTTAATCAGATATAGAAAGACCAGAGGTTAAAGACCAAAGCTGATAAAAGGTCGGAAGTCGGGAAGTCAGAGGTCCGAAGATAGTTAACTATATAAAACATTAAAATTATCCGCTCGGGAAAAGAACAGTGACGTAATACGCTCACCACATTGAATTGCTTATGCCAGCCGGCAGGTTTTAAGCCATTTAATGTTTAACAATTAACAACATGAAAACAATAAAAATACTTTTGGCCTTTATGGCTTTAATAGCCGTAAAAGCCAATGCTCAGGAGGCAACAGTTAATAGCCCATCAGAAAAAGCGGTTGTAGAAATTTTAGAAAAATCTACTACCCTGGCTGTGGTAAATAATACCAAATACGTTCAAACCGGTAGTGACGCTGAACGTTCCAAATCTTTCAGCAAGAGTTTCAGTGTTGATAACAACGATAAAGTTAACCTCAACAACCAATACGGATCGATTGTGATTAAAACCTGGGACAAAAAAGAAGTTAAGGTTGATATCGACATTAAGGCCTACAGCAATTCGGATAATGATGCCCAAAAGCTAATTGACGGTGTAAGTATTGAGGCCAATAAAACAGGTGATGTGGTATCGATAAAAACCAATTTTGCCGATCGTGGTGGCAATAATTTTATGGGCAGGATAACAAAAAACGGAGTTACTAAACGCCGAGAGCTTAAAATTTCCTACATCATTTATATGCCTGCAGTTAACCCACTTACGGTAATGCAACAGTACGGCAACGTAAATATGGACGATTTTTCTGGTCCAACTTCTTTAAAAGTACAATACGGAAGCTTAACGGCGGGTAACTTAAGCAATGCCAATAACTACATCAATGTGCAATATGGCAAATGTACCATTCAGGACATCAATGCTGCTGTGGTGAAACATAGCTACAACGGGCCTGTAAGCATTGGTAGCGTGGGCACATTAGAACTAGCTGCCGAATATGTAGCCGTTAATGTAAATACCATTCGTAAATCGGCCGATATTAAGGTAGAATATGGAGGTGGTTTAACCGTTGGCAACATTGGCGGTAATTTATTGCTTAATACCGAGTATGCCAAGGTTGACATAAACAGTGTAAAAGGAAATACCGTAATTAAACAAGGTTATGGCAGTTTAAACCTGGCCAGTGTAGGTAAACTTAATTTAAAAACCGAGTATACCAATGTAACGCTGGGCGCATTAAATGGCGATGCATTAATAGATATGGAGTATAACAAGCTAAGTGTGGCCGAAATTACCCCAGCTTGCCACAACTTTACTTTTACCGGCGAATATGTAAGCACTGCATTAGGGTTTAACGATAGATATAATGCAAACTTTAATCTCTCAACATCGTATGCAGGCTTTAAATATGGCTCAAACGTTTCGTCAAGTAAAGTTAGCGATGACGATGAAACCAAAAAATACACAGGCAAAATTGGTTCTGGCGGTGGTGCTACTGTAAACATTAAATCAGAATACGGATCGATCACCTTTAAATAAGAATTTTAGAGACCAAATAAACTATAGTCCTGTCTATTTTATAGGCAGGACTTTTTTATTTACCACTGTCCGATAACGGATATTAAAATGTTCGATTATGAACACCTCCGTAGTTTGTAAGTGCCAATAGATCAATCCAGATAGCCTTTTTCAGTTGGTATAAAAATTGAAAGCCCAAAATCACCGAGATTAAACTAAACAAACTATGAAAAAAATTCTTTTACTGCTTCTATTGCCTTTAACGCTACTCGCGCAATCGAACAAACTAACAAAAGCTGATAAAATTTATGGCTTATCGAAATTTTGGCAGGAGGTAAATTACAATTTTGTTTACCTAAATAAAGTTGACCGTGTTAAATGGGATAGCACTTATAAAGCCTTAATTACCACTATACCAGAAACCAAAACCGATTATGCGTACTACCAGGAAATGCAAAGGTTTTGTGCGATGTTGAAGGACGGACATACCAACATTTACATGCCAGCTGGTAAAGATTTTGAGCCTATGAACACCATGTTCGGCGACTATCGTTTTTTCATCGAAAACGTAGAGAATAAGGCAATTATTACACGTGTTAATTTCAGCAAAAAAGACGAAATTCCTGTCGGAAGTGAAGTTATAGCTGTTAATGGCAAACCCACACCTCAATATATAGCCGAGCATGTTGCTCCATATATTTCATCCTCTACCGATTATGTTTTGCACGATTGGAGCACAAGCAAACTGCTTCAGGGAATTGAAGGAAGCCAGTTTGAAATCAAAATTAAAAAACCGAAAGGTCAAATTGTAACCCTAAACTTAAGCCACAAGCGTACTGAGGAAAAAGAGGTTTTCCCTGCTTTTCCACCAGAATCGGCTTTGCTTGATTTTAAATGGTACCCAAACCATGTGGCCTATGTTGCACTTAACTCTTTTGGCGACGAAAAAATAGATTCTCTTTTTACCACTAAACTGCCAGAGCTGTATAAAGCCAAAGCCATAATTGTTGATTTAAGGAATAATGGAGGCGGAAGTACCGGAATTGGTAGTTATATATTGAAATATTTAACCAACGACAGCCTACTTTATGGATCGCGCTATGCTACCCGGCAACTAACTTCCGCTTTTAAAGCCTGGGGGAAATATACTGCTGCAAAGGATACAGCAAACAGTGAATGGAATAAAAAAGCCCTTTTAACTTATCAGGATAATTATTTTTACAATTTAGATTACTACCCGCTGAAAAATAAACTTTCCGAAAAGCGGATTGTGGTACCTACGGTTTTATTAATTGGCCACAACACTGCCTCAGCAGCAGAAGACTTTTTGATTTACGCAGATAACCAAAAACACATGACCAAAATTGGCAGAAACTCTTTTGGAAGCACTGGCCAGCCTTATCTTTTCGACCTTCCAGGTGGAGGAAGCGCAAGAGTTTGCACCAAAAAGGACACTTACCCGGATGGGCGTGAATTTGTTGGTTACGGTGTAAAACCTGATATCGAAGTAATACCAACCGTAAAAGATTTTATGGCCAACAAGGATGCAACACTAAACACGGCAATTGATTACCTCAATAAAAAGATAAAATAGTCAATCCATTAAGTCTCGTCTAAATTTGGCGAGACTTTTTATATTTAGCCTCGCTATGAAGTTTTATCTTTTCACATTGCTTTTAATTGCAGGCTATGCAAAAGCTCAGGAAACGCCTACTGTAAAATGGGCTACGCAAGAAACTTTCTTTGAAGACTTAACGGGGAAAGATTTACCAGATTTTAAAGGACAAACCACCAGTAAAAAAACGTTTGGTAAAGCTGATTTAAAAAACCAGATAGTAGTGATTAATTTCTGGTTTGAAAAATGCCCGCCCTGCCTGGCCGAAATGCCCGAATTAAATAAACTGGCTACCGAATACCGAAAAAAAGGCATCCGCTTTATTGGCATAACCCACGATACACCAATGCGCGCAAAACTTTTTCAAAAACGCAATGGCTACCAATATGAAATTGTTTCGTTAACGCAGGATGAAATCAGAAAGCTGAATATTAACCATGGCTTCCCTTCCAACATTCTGGTTGGGCGCGATGGTAAAATCATTTACGCTACGGCCAACATTTCTTTCACTGATACAACATATAAAGCCAAATCGGTTTTATTTGAACAAAAACTGAGAACAGAGGTGGATAAAAATTCGATATCATTTAGAAATATCCCGAAGAAATAGATTAACCATAAAAGAGATATGCTTATCTTAGTTTTAAGGCAGGCATATTTTGGCCGACACTTAATAAACAGCTAAAAACCAGGCAATGAAATCTATTAACAGCAAAAACATCTACCTCACTTTAATTACATTAATTGTTTGGTTTTCGCTTGCGCTACAATTTAATTTAAGCTTAGAGCTTTATAAGGGAGCTGTTTGGCCAACCCTTAAGATACTTTTATCTTTCTTTACTGTTTTAACCAATCTTTGCGTAGCCATCTGCTTAGTCTCATTACTGTTGTTTAAGCATACTGCCCTAGGGCATTTTTTTTCAAAGCCCTCTACACAAACAGCTATTGCGGTGTATATATTTTTAGTGGCTTTGGTATATAATATAGCCTTACGTGGTTTAGATCAACCAACGGGCTGGCATAGCCTCAGTAACGAATTGTTGCACGTTATTAATCCATTGCTATTTTTAATTTATTGGATTGCTTTTGTAGATAAAACCAAACTCGAGTACAAACAAACCATTGGCTGGCTGGTTTATCCGCTGCTGTATGTTATTTTTATTGTGATAAGAGGCTATTTAATCAGTCAATACCCTTATCCATTTATTAATGTGGCAAAAATTGGTTACCCCAAAGCTATTTTAAATACCATCATTATTCTGGTTGTATTTTGGATTTTATCTTTAATTTTCGTGTTTACCGGAAAGAAAACTGCTAAAGCTTAAAGCACATACTCATCGTTTATTGGCTTAACGGGCTCCGGAATTTCTTCTTCTTCAAGCATCTGCAAAAGGTTTATTTCTATGGTCCGCGTAATCTGATTAAGCGGTACCCCAGCCGAATTGTTTTCGAAAGGATTAACCAGACTCATGCCATTGATTTGTGTAGATACAAATACAAAACCAATTAACCAGCCCAAAAATATAGCTGCAGGCCCTGCATCCTGACTAATAACCAGGGTAAAGGTTACCACAAACAGCCAAATAAATACCTTGGTTAAATAACTATAGGTGGTTGGAAAAATGGTGTTCTTAATCCTTTCGCTCATCCCCATTGAATCGGAAAAGCGGGTTAGCATTTCATTAATTTCGATAAACCTGAAACCATCAATAGCACCAGTCTTAGAAAGTCTCTGCAAATCTCTCGATTGGATATTCAAAAGAGCATTATGTTTGTTGTTATGCTTTTCCATTTCCAATAAATCTGCTTCAGATAAATATTTGGTGTAAATTTCATCAACAGTACCCCTTAAATTGGCTTTTAAGGCATATAAAAAAGCGATGTGCCTGCAAACCATTCGTTTTACACCTTCGTCGTCATTATCTGCGTAATTAATCAATGCCCGGGCAAAAGAACGCGAATCGTTAACCAATGCGCCCCACACTTTTCGGGCTTCCCACCACCTATCGTATGCCTGGTTATTGTTAAAACCAATAAAAAAGGCAATTGCCGTACCTAAAACCGTTGGAATTATGGATGGAATAGAAAAATGGTGTGCGATTAAATATTCGCGCACGAAGTAAGCTGCTGTACAGGAGGCGATCATAATAAGATCAACCTGCCATGTATTTCTCAAAATTCTACTTAACCTGATATTCTGTACTAAAAGCATATATTCTAAATGGAAAATGAAAATACAAAACTAAAGGCAAAATGTTTCATTATAAACAAATTTAATAGCAGACAGTACAGGTTGCCGATTGCTATTCAAATGTTTATATTGGGAAACCAAATATTCCCGAATTTTTATGAGCGACGCTTTACCTAAGAACAACATTTTTAAAGTTATTGGTGCATCATCACTGGGCACACTGATTGAATGGTACGATTTTTACATTTTTGGCAGCTTAGCCGTAATTATTGGCCACCAGTTATTTCCTGAAGATGCAGGTGCATCGGCTCTGATTAATACACTCGCCATATTTGCCGCTGGCTTTATTGTACGCCCGTTTGGCGCGCTTGTTTTTGGTCGCCTGGGCGATTTAATTGGCCGGAAATATACTTTTCTTTTAACACTGGTGTTAATGGGAGGATCGACCTTTTTTATTGGCCTCATTCCTTCTTATAAAAGCATTGGCTATGCCGCGCCTATCCTGGTGCTCATATTAAGGCTAATTCAGGGTTTGGCGCTAGGTGGCGAATACGGAGGTGCCGCAACCTATGTTGCAGAGCATGCCCCTAAAAATAAACGAGGCTTTTTTACAAGCTGGATTCAAACCACCGCAACATTAGGACTTTTCCTTTCGCTGGGTATTATTGTAATTACCAAAAACATTTTAGGCTCCGAAACTTTTGGCGACTGGGGCTGGCGGATTCCTTTTCTGCTATCGATTGTGCTGGTTGTGGTATCCATTTATATCCGCATGAAAATGCACGAATCGCCCATGTTTTCGAAACTGAAAGCGGAAGGGAATGTTTCAAAAAATCCGTTAAAAGAAAGTTTCAGCAATAAGGCAAACTTTAAAATGGTATTACTGGCATTATTTGGGGCAACTATGGGTCAGGGTGTAATTTGGTATACAGGCCAGTTTTATGCACAATCTTTTTTAGAAAACACCTGTAAGCTGGATTTTAACGATTCGAGATATATTTTACTTTGGGGTATTGCTTTCGCCACCCCATTTTTTGTAGTATTTGGAGCCTGGAGCGATAAGGTGGGCAGAAAATGGATTATGCTTACAGGCATGTTGCTCGGCATTATTTTCTATCGCCCTATTTATCAGATCTTTCTAGATGATACAGATTATACCAAAATTGAACAAGCTGACATTTTATCTTCAACGGCTGCTCCGGCAAGCGCCGTATTGATCCAAAATTCGACTGATAGTTTAAGAACAATAGTAACCAAAGTTGTGCTTAAAAACGGAGCCACTTTTAACCGCGTGCAAACCGATACCGTTACTTTAAGCAATGGCATTTTATCCGCAAAAGAAATCATTAAAGATAAGGTACTGGCAGAGCCCGTATTCTGGAAGTTTGTAGGTTTAATCTTTTTTCAGATTCTGTTGGTTACCATGGTTTACGGGCCGATTGCAGCATTTTTAGTAGAGCTTTTCCCAACCAAGATCAGATATACCTCTATGTCGTTACCGTACCATATTGGCAATGGTGTTTTTGGCGGACTTGTTCCATTTATTGCCACCCTGATCGCCAGTTTTTCGGGATCGACACCACTATCTGGCTTGTGGTATCCGATTGGTATTGCTACGTTGAGTCTGGTTATCGGCACGATTTATTTATCGAACAAAAGAGACGAAAACATTAACGATTAGCAATTAAGAAAATGAATATACTGAAGAAATTTTTAGGCTTAATTTGGATGGTTTTAGGACCGTTGGCCATGACATTTTTGTTTTTACAAGCCATAGATAAAGTAGGTTTAACCCATACCGATATCGAACGTACCAATACCATTTTACAGTGGGGAATTATCCTGTTTATTTTCCTGCCGATAAGCCTTGGACTAATGATTTTTGGCTTCTACGCCTGGAAAGGCGAATACGATAAATTGCCGGAGAACTCGGAAGATGTGTAGCTATTATTTTTCCATTTTCACCGCAGAGACACGAAGGACACAAAGTATAGCTTAAGGATAATCACTATTCGCCGCTCGCGCGCGCTTCTAACGCGTGCGGAAATAACACGTCGTATTTTTTACGACGATAAAGACATATTTTGCCACGGAAACACGGAATACATAGAAAAAAATCCCCGCTAATCTGTGTGGCTAACGAAAGCTACTCGCAAAAAATTAAAGTACCCGCAGCAACAAACCTTTCAGGTATTCGCCTTCCGGGAAAGAAATCCTAACCGGGTGATCTTCCGGCTGACAGAATTGTTTAATAATCTGTACTTCCTTTCCTGCATCGAGCGCTGCCCAAGCAATAATTTGTTTAAAGGTTTCGATATCAACCGCGCCAGAGCAAGAGAAAGTAGCTAAAAGGCCACCCTTTTCTAACAGCAACATGCCTAAACGATTCAAGTCTTTGTAAGCTCTGGCCGCCCGGTCCAAGGCCGAACGAGAGGGAGCATATTTTGGCGGATCGAGCACGATCACATCAAACAGTTCGCCCGATTCTTTAAAAGCCCTTAATTGTTTATTAACATCCGATTGAATGGCAGTAACTTTAGCCTCGTCGAATCGATTAAGGGCTACGTTTTGTTTAAGCGTTTCTACCGCCAGTCCCGAACTATCTACACTGGTAATACTCACAGCACCGTTAGCTAAACTATTTAAGCTAAAACCACCGCTATAGCTAAAGCAATCTAATATCTTTTTACCCTTAGTATAACTGGCTAAAATGCTTCTATTGTCTCGCTGATCACAATAAAAGCCCGATTTTTGTCCTTCTGCGATATTAATGTGGTAGGTGATCCCATTTTCTTTAACCGCTAAAAACTCTGGTGGATTTTCACCCCAAAGCAAGCCATTTTCAACAGGCAAGCCTTCGTGGGTACGGGCAGTAGCATCACTTTTATCAAAAATACCTTTAGGCTGTAGTTCAGTTTTTAAGATTTCTACTATTTCGGCTTTTACCTTTTCAATACCCGAACTTAAAATCTGTAGCGAGAGAAAATCGGCATACTGATCGACAATTAAACCGGGCAGGAAATCGGCTTCGCTAAAAACCAGTCGACAGGTATTGGTTTGCTCACCCAAAATAAATTGGCGCGAAGCAATGGCTTGTTTTAACCGGTTTTGGTACCAGCTAAAATTAATTGTCTGGCTTTCATCCCATTCCAGCAAACGAACGGCCACGCGAGAGTTGCTGTTATAATAACCATAGGCCAGAAATTCCTGATCAAAGGCATATACTTTTACCACATCACCATCTTCAGGTTTTCCCTTAACTTTTTCCAGTGCACCAGAAAATACCCATGGATGTCTTTGTAATGCTGCTTTTTCTTTGCCTTTTTTTAACGTGATTTCTACCATGCTGCAAAGGTAATTAAAAGCGGGCGAATGTTAAATGCAATATGGAAGATGTAAGATTTACCCAATTACAAAAATCGATTCCCGATTGCTTTCTGCATCTTAACCAACTCAGTATCTAAAATTTTGGTTTCGAATTCAGTCACTGGCCTTTTAGCTTCAATCATCGAGATCAACAATTCGGTGGCTACCTGACCCATTTCAAAGGCAGGTTGTTTTACAGATGTTAATGAAGGTGAAAACAGTTCGACCAGGTTTGAGTTGGTAAAACCTGAAATGGCAATATTATGGGCCACCTCCGGGTTGGTTTTCTTCAGCGCCATAATGCAACCTGTAGTTAAACGGTCGCTCGAAATAAAAATCCCATCAGGTTTAAGCGGCAAAAGTTCTTTAACAGCCTGCTCTAGCTCGGCACTATGCATGCCACCATGCTGGCAATACTTAACCAGTTCGGATTTAAATTCAATATGATATTTAGCCAGCGCAGCTTTATAACCTTCCAACCGCTCTTTTGTGATCGACAGGTTTTCTGAATTGGTTAAATGTGCGATGGTTCTTTTTCCGGATAAAATAAGATGCTCGGTAGCATCGAAAGAGCCCTTAAAGTTATTAGCGATTACCTTGTGGGTTTCAAAATCTTCGGGCACCCGGTCAAAAAAAACAATTGGTAAGCCCTTGCTGTATAAATCGCGCAGGTAATCAATATCCTGTGTTTCAGACGACAACGCAATTAAAAGCCCATCGATTGAACGCGAGGCCAAATGCTCTACGTTGAGTTTTTCTTGTTTATAAGATTCGTGGCTTTGTGAAATAATTACATGATAATCTTTATCGTAAGCAATAGATTCGATGCCGTTAATTACCTGCGAAAAGAAATTATTGGCAATTTCGCTCACAATAATGCCAATAGAATAACTGCGGCGTTCTTTAAGACTACGGGCAATAGGATTCGCCCTGTAGTTTACCTTCTCGGCATAAGCCAGAACCAGTTTTTTAGTCTCTTCACTAATTTCGTAACGGTCTCTTAAAGCCCTCGAAACTGTCGATGTAGACAGTCCTAATGCTTTAGCAATATCTTTTATGGTAGATGTTTCAAATCTCATGGCATGTACTTGCGTACAAGTTACAAAAAATATCGCTGATGGCTATTCTACCAAGTATTTTAATAAACGTCGTTTTAACGTTTTTGGGAACGTTTGCACACTTTTTTGGTTAAATTCGGTTTCAAACGGTTTTTAGTTTGTAAAATTGTTACATCAACGTAACCAAATATAAACAAAGCATAACATCCCGAAATTAGAATTATATTCTACATGCAAGCGATTGCAACACATTAAAAAACCAAATCATTTCAAATAATTAAATAACTATGAGCAGAGTTTTACTCTTTTTAGCACTTCTCTCTTTTTTTGGATTATCTGTGGCCCAGGCACAAAACAGGCAATTAACAGGAACCGTAAAGGATAAATCGGATGGGCAGCCCCTGATTGGTGTTAGTGTATCCGTAAAAGATTTGAAAACCGGAGCCAGTACAGATGCCAATGGCGCTTATAAAATTACCATTCCAGGTAAAGGAGCTGTCGTAACCTTCACTTATGTGGGTTACAAAACCAGAACTGTAACGGTTGGTGAGCAGAACAAACTAGACGTTACGCTGGAAGAAGATGCCAACACCTTGCAAGAGGTTACTGTAAACATTGGTTATGGTTCAGTGCGTAAAGAAGCTTTAACCGGTTCGGTTTCTTCTGTTACCGGAAAAGACATTGACCAGTTTCCCGTGAGTACAGCAGCACAGGCATTGGCCGGAAAGCTGGCCGGTGTATCGGTTACCACCACTGAAGGAAGCCCCGGCGCCGAAATCGTGATCAAAGTACGTGGCGGGAGCTCACTTACCGGCGATAACTCTCCGCTTTATATCGTAGATGGAATTCAGGTAGAAAATGCCTTATCTATTTTATCGCCAAACGAAATCCAATCTATTGATGTGCTAAAAGATGTGGCATCAACCTCCATTTATGGTAGCCGAGGCGCCAACGGAGTAGTGATTATCACTACCAAAAGTGGCAAAAAAGGTCGCCCTATTGTATCCTTTGATGCTTATGCAGGTGCCAGGCAGATTGTAAACGAGTTGGATGTAATGAACCCTTACGAGTTTGTTAAATACCAGTACGAACTGTATAACAACAACACCAACCAGGATGTTAAAGATACCTTTACCAAAAAATACGGCACTTTCGAAGATCTTGATATTTACAAAAATATTCCCAATATCGACTGGCAGGATAAGGTTTTTGGTCGCCAGGCCTGGAGCAATACGGAAGTGTTAAACCTGGCTGGCGGAACCGCTAAAACCACCTATAATGTTTCGGTAAACAATACCAAAGAAGATGGTATTATGTTAAACTCGGGCTTTAGAAGAACTTTTGCTTCGATGCGTTTAGACCATAAATTTTCGGATAAATTCAGGGTTGGCCTGAATGCCCGTTACAGCCGTCAACGTGTTGATGGAGTAGGAACAACTTCTACCGGTTCACAAGGCACCAACCGTTTAAGAAATTCTGTACGTTACCAGCCTTATTCAGGTGGATCTGATTCTGGAGATTTATTTGATGCCGATTATTTAACAACAGGATTAACCAACCCGATTACTTTAGCCAACCAGGAGCTGAAATACGACTACCGCAATGATTTAATCACCAGTGGTTATGTACAATATTCAATCCTTAAAAATTTAACGGTTAAAAGTACAGTAGGTTACAACAGAACCAACAGGCATGTAAATGTTTTTAATGGCCCTGTAAGTAATGTGGCCCGTAACAATGCAGGCTTACCTGCCATACAGCTCGATACGGTTTCTCAAAAATCATTCATCAATACCAACACCATTAATTACAAACCCAATTTGGGCAAAGATCACAGCTTAGATTTATTGGTGGGGCAGGAAATCAACATGGTTGATATCGATTCGAGAAGTACCGTACTTAAATTTTTACCAATCGATATCTCAGCAGAAGATGCCTTCATAAGCTCAGCTCCTGCAAATACCATTCAGGATCGGCCTACTTCTTTAATTTCAGGAACCAGACAGTTTTCGATATTCAGCAGGGCTTCTTATGGCTTTAAAAATAAATACCTGGCTACCGTAAATTTCAGAACCGATGCTTCATCACTATTCGCAGCAGGTAAACAATGGGGTTATTTCCCATCTGCACAAGTGGCCTGGAGGGTAACGGAAGAAAAATTTGTGAAAGACCTGAACCTGGACTGGTTAGATAATTTTAAAGTTAGAATGAGTTATGGTGCCGCCGGAAACAACCGTATTGGTCAGGATTTGTTCAGAACCTTGTTTTATCTCAGCTCAACAACTGGCGGTTATGCCGAAACAGATGGGTCGGTTTCAACAGGCTTGATTTCGGGTACAGCTACAGGCAATATCCTGTCTAACCCGAACATTACCTGGGAAACTAATATTTCTAAAAACCTGGGTATTGATATCGACTTATTCAAAAACAAACTTTCACTTAATTTAGATTATTACGATAACCGCACCAAAAACCTACTTTTAAATGCTAACGTGCCGCAAACTACGGGCTATTCTACCCAACAGCAAAACGTGGGTAAAACCCAAAATACAGGTTTCGAGCTGCAGTTAAACTACCAGGCTGTTAAAACCAAAAACTTTAGCTACAACACCAGCTTCAACATTTCGTTTAACAAGAATAAAATTGTCGAATTGCAAAACGGCGTAAGTTCTTACATCACCCAATCGGGTTGGGTTAACAGCTTAGGCGATTTTAAAGTGGAAGTAGGTCAGCCGGTAGGTCAGTTTTATGGTTTCATATCTGACGGGCGCTACACCGTTGATGATTTTACCTATGTACAAAATGCCACAACCGGAGCTTACACTTACACACTTAAGCCTACCGTAGCCAATAGCAGGGTATTATTGGGCAACCGTGATCCACAACCAGGAGATATGAAAGTTCAGAAACTTTCTTCTTCATCGAGCATGATGATTGGAGACGACGACAGAACTGTACTGGGTACCGCACAACCGAAATTCACAGGCGGTTTTAACAACCAGTTTGCCTATAAAAACTTCGATTTAACCGTATTCGTAAACTTTAGCTATGGCAGCAAGGTTTATAATGCCAACAAATTAGAATTTACATCACAATACAACGTAAAAGACAACAATTTACTTGCAGTAATGAACGACAGGTGGCAGAATTTTGATGCCAACGGCGTAAAGGTAACCGACCCAACCTTATTAACAGCCATGAACGCCAATACAACATTATGGACACCCACCGGAGGAAACTACGCCTTAACCTCTTATGCGGTTGAAAGCGGCTCTTTTTTAAGAATCAGCAATGTAACACTAGGCTATAGCTTACCACAAAGTATAATCAAGAAAACCGGCTTTATTTCAAAACTAAGGGTATACGGAACGGTTAACAATTTATACACGATAACAGGCTATACCGGTTACGATCCGGAAGCCAATACACGCCGTTCAAATCCGCTTACTCCAGGTATCGATTATGCAGCCTACCCACGGAGCAGGTATATCCTTGCTGGTATTAACATGGTATTTTAACCTCAACATTAAAGAAAATGAACAATAAATTGATAAAATCGGCTTTAATGGTAATTGCTGTTGGAGCATTGAGTATAACAACTTCCTGCAAAAAATATTTAGACGTACAATCACCATCAACTTCATCACCTGATGTAGTTTTCGAAAGTACAGCAAATACAAATGCGGCCATTATAGCAGTATACAACCGCTTATGTGGCGATAATGGTTATGGCAGTCGTATTTCGACCTTATTTGGCCTAACCGCCGATGATTTTAAAACCTCTGGAAGTTATAGTTCTTCCGATCGTCGGGGA
This sequence comes from Pedobacter sp. HDW13, assembly GCF_011303555.1. Classification (NCBI taxonomy): domain Bacteria; kingdom Pseudomonadati; phylum Bacteroidota; class Sphingobacteriia; order Sphingobacteriales; family Sphingobacteriaceae; genus Pedobacter; species Pedobacter sp. HDW13. Next base: position 2,085,304 of record NZ_CP049868.1, read on the forward strand.
ATTAGTATGTACGGCGCAAGTTCGGATAATACCGATCTGATTAACCCATTTTTACAATTGTATGCCGGCGTAGAGCGCGCCAATATCTGCATCAAATTTATTCCGGCATCTAAACTTTATGCAAATGGTTCTGATGACGAAAAAGCCACTATGAAACGCTACTACGGCGAAGCTCTGGCTTTAAGAGCGCAGTTTCTTTACGAACTGATCCGCAACTGGGGAGATGTTCCGGCCTCATTTGTACCATCGGCCGATGCTGAAACATTATATGGCCCAAATGTAGATCGCAATAAAACCTACGATCAGATAATTGCCGATTTAAAAATGGCCGAAGATTTAGTGCCATGGAGAAGTGGCATTGCCGAATATGGTAGTTTCCGTTTTACAAAAGGAGCTATTAAAGGTTTAAGGGCGCGTATTGCGTTGGCAAGAGGAGGTTACTCCTTAAGATCGGCAAGCCATACCATGGAGCGCAGCTCGGACTATTTAACCTATTACAAAATTGCGTTGGATGAGTGCCTGGATTTAATGAACCACCGTTCGGAGCATAACATCAATCCTGTTTACGAAAACGTATTTAAAACCTTGCATACCACTACCCGTTACGATGATGCCCACGAACTGATGTTCGAGGTGGCCGCTTTCGGCGGTAATGCGGCTACAGATAGTAAGCTGGGGTATTATAACGGTATCCGATTTAACTCGGCCTCTACTTTCGGCTCGGGAGGTGGCGGTATGAATGCTATTCCAACTTATTTTTATGAGTTCGATGTTACGAAAGATTGCCGCAGGGATGTAACCATTGGTGTTTTCGAAATTACGGCAACTTCGAAAAAAATCATCAATACTTTGTTTAACATGACGGATGGAAAATTCCGTAAATCGTGGACAACCTTTAACGGATCATCAGCCGCGCAGAACTTTTCGATCAACTGGCCAATTTTACGCTTTGCCGATGTATTGCTGATGTACGCCGAAGCAGATAATGAAATTAATGGCGCACCATCTGCAGCAGCTGTTAACGCCTTGCAGGAAGTACAAAAAAGGGCTTATGCAGGTTTCGAAAGTCAAATTCCGGTAATACCAACCGATAAAGCAGGCTTTTTTAATGCAATTGTTAAAGAACGTTTGCTGGAGTTTGGTGGGGAGGGCATCCGCAAATACGATTTAATTCGCTGGAATTTATTGGGCAGCAAATTTGACGAAACACGTACCAAAATCCGTGCTTTAATTGCCGGCACGGGCGATTATGCCAGTGTACCCAATTACATTTATGCTAAAGAAGGCAATTATTTACTGGGAACCAGTGTAAACGAAGTGGCAACGCTCGATCTTTACGGTGGCGTTCCGAACAACGTATTTGCTTCGCCGGGTTTAAATACTTCTTCGGCCCCAACGGGTTATACCACCAAAAACTGGAGAAAAGCGGTAACAGAAGAAAATTCGATCACCAGTACATCAACCGGTATTGCCTTTTACTTCGAAGCAAACAAAAAGGAGCTTTTCCCATATCCAAAAACTACTTTAATTGAAAATCCAAGCATGGTTCAAAACTTTGGCTATTAATACAGGTATTATGAAAAAAATTATAGATCAACTGGGGTTTAAACTAATTATTTTATCGCTGATGGTGCTGGCCATTTCTTCTTGTAAAAAAGAAGGCGATGTACCCACTGACCCAGCCAGGATATTTAAACCTAGCGATGTTAAAATTGCTGCGGGCGAAACTTCGGCCAAATTAACCTGGACTTTACCGCTATTGTCGACAGGGAAAGCACTGAAATACAGCATTGACTTTTCAACCGATTCATTATTCGCAACGGTGAACTACACTACTACCGCCGATACGGCTGGCGTAACTGTAACCGAGGATAATCTGGCTGTTAGAACAAAATACTATGCGAGGGTGAAAGCCAATGCTACCGAAACTCAACCAGAATCGAAATACGTGCGCAGCAGTGCCTTTCAGTTAACCGGCATTCAATTGTTTTCTGCGATAAGGGATAACGAAATTAAAGAAAACAGCATTACACTACGTTATACACCAACAGTTGGTCTTACCTCCATTGTGTTAACACCAGCAACAGGTACAGCAATTACCACTACACTGAGCACAACCGATGCAACTGCCGGCTTAAAAGCGATAACCGGATTAACAGCAGGCATGAAATACACCGCCGAACTTTTTGCTGGGACGAAGAGTAAAGGTATTACCACTTTTACTACACTTGCCCCAACTACCTACACAGTAAAATTAAATCCAGGCGATGATTTGGCAGCAGCCATAGCAAATGCAGCTAACGGTGCTATTATAGGTTTAAATCCGGGCACGTACAACCTGCCTACAGCAACTGCAACATTTATTACCCAAAAAACCATAACCATAAAGTCGACATCAGGCAACCCAACAGATACCAAGGTAAATTATAGGGAAATTGATTTAGAAGGTACTGGCGCTGGTGTAACACTATCAGGCATTGAGTTCGACGGAACAGCTTCGGCTTCGCTTTATTTCATCAACTTTATTGGCTCACAGGCTTCAAACGGTGCAGCAGCAACCTTTACCAACGTGGTTGTTGATAATTGTATTGCACATGGTTCTACTACTTCGTTTTTACGTGGCGACAGGGGAACGGCAGCGCGCGATTTCAAAATAACGGCGATTACCGTTAATAATTCTATTGTTTACGATATGGGAGCTAATGGTTCGTCGGCATATTACACCTTCCATGTAAACAAAATGCAGTTCAATACACTAACGGTATCGAAATCTACATTTTATAATGCAGGTCCGGGTTTGGTTACCGCCAGCACTACCTATACAGGCGATGTGACCCCAACGGTTGCCATCAGCAACTCTACCTTTAATAGTTTTGGTGGAAATGCGAAATACGCTTTACTAGATGCGAGTGCAAACCCAATTAACTTCACCATTCTCAACAGTATTATGGCTAATACACCCAGATCAGGTACGGTTAACGCTGCCGCCATCAGAGGTACAGGTGCGGGCAGTGCCCTAAAAATTTCGAACAGCAATTACTTTAATTTATTTAGCGCGTTAACCGGCGGTACCGCTTTAACTTTTGGTACCACAACATTAGCCAGTAACCAAAGCATCAATACCGGCTGGACGGCAACCACAACTGATTTTACCCTCCAGGCGAGTTCTGTTTTAAGAACTGCCGGAAGTACAGGCGGGGCAATTGGCGATCCACGCTGGACATATTAATTATTTTTAAAGGGCAGGCTTAGATCTGCCCTTTTTTATTGAAATTTATAGCATAGCACTATACCGGTCAAAATGACGAAACCAACCCTGATCCATTTAGCTTATACCATCCTTTTTTGCATCGGCTTAATCCCTCAAACCTATGCGCAAGACCCCAAATACCCGACTACCCTTACCGTTTCGAAAGATGGCAGCGGCAATTATAACACCATACAGGAAGCTGTAAACTCAGTGCGCGATTTAGGCGAACAGGAAGTTAAAATTTATATCAAAAATGGCATTTACAAAGAAAAGCTGATTATTCCTTCCTGGAAAATAAAAATTGCCATTATAGGCGAAAGTAACGAAAACACCATCATCACAAATGATGACTACTCTGGAAAAGACTATCCGGCAGGCAAAGATGCTTTTGGCAATACCAAATTCAGCACTTATACTTCATTTACAGTGTTGGTTCAGGGCAATGATGTAAAGCTCGAAAATTTAACCATCATAAACGCAGCAGGCCGCGTTGGGCAGGCTGTTGCACTATATGTAGAAGGCGATCGTTTTGTAGCCAAAAACTGCAGGCTTTCAGGGAATCAGGATACGCTTTATGCCGCTATCGAGAATAGCCGCCAATACTACCAAAACTGCTACATAGAAGGCACTACCGATTTTATTTTTGGCAAAGCAACCGTTGTTTTTGAGCACTGCACCATTAAAAGCTTAACCGATTCTTATGTTACCGCAGCCTCTACTTCAGCAAACCAGCCCTTTGGGTTTGTGTTTATGCATTGTAAACTCATTGCTGATTCGGCTGTAACAAAAGCTTATCTTGGCCGGCCATGGCGACCTTACGCTAAAACCGTTTTTATGCATTGCGATTTAGGTAAACACATTCTCCCTGTTGGCTGGAACCCATGGAAAGGCGACAAGATGTTTCCCGATAAAGAGAAAACTGTGTTTTACGCAGAATACCAAAATATCGGTGCAGGAGCATCACCCAAAACACGCTTAGCCTGGACAACACAGCTTAGCGATAAAGCCGCAAAAAATTATACCCTTAAAAATATCCTGGGCGGAACCGACAAATGGAACCCCACAGTTAATTAGTGAATTATCAATATGAAAAATAAGTTTTACCTGGCATTTGCACTGGCCGCATTAACGGCTACCTTATCATTTACTTTCATTCAAAAGAAAACTACGCTGTACATTATAGGCGATTCTACCGCAGCCAATAAAGATCCTAAAACTTATCCCGAAACCGGTTGGGGCATGGCATTACAATCATTTTTTAAGCCAGATGTTACCGTTGATAACCGCGCACTGAATGGAAGAAGCACTAAATCTTTCCGTGCAGAGAAACGTTGGGACCCTATTTTAGCACAACTGAACCCTGGCGATTACGTTCTTATAGAATTTGGGCACAACGACGAAAAGGTAGATAAACCCACTGTAGGTGTTTCGCTGGCCGATTTTAAAACCAACCTGATTAACTACGTCAAAGAAACCCGAAGCAAAAAAGCTTTACCGGTACTGCTTACACCCATTTCGAGAAGAAGTTTTAAAAACGGGGTTTTAATCGATTCGCACGGCGATTACCCACGCATCACGCGCCAGGTAGCCGACTCGCTGCAAGTGCCATTAATTGATATGCTGGTTAAAACCGAGAGCTTGTTAAACCGTTTAGGCGAGGAACCTTCAATCAAACTATTTAACCATGTCGATTCAGGAAACGTGAATTATCCAAACGGGAAGAAAGACAATACGCATTTAAGTCCGGAGGGAGCCAAACAAGTTGCTGCTTTAGTGGTAAAAGGTATAAAAGAATTAAAATTAGACCTGGCCAAAAAACTGAAATAAGCCATAAAAGGAATTTTAAGTAGCTAAAATTGGTAATCGCAGCGTTAAAATAAAAGATCGGTACGAAGCGCTAAAAATATAATGGCTAATATTGCAGCAATGAATACCGGTTTATACAATCCTTTCCAAAACTTCGATTTTTTATACAAAATCTGCTTTTTAAGCGGCAAAACCTTTAACACACCAGTTGTACAGGTGCCATTAATTCCAAAATGGTTACTGGCGCAGGCAGGTTTAAGCGGCGAAGAGCAAATTCAGTTTTTGGATGAGAGCATCCGTTCATACAATACACTTGTTATTCCGGTTAACAGTGAGTTAAACGAACAGTTTTTAAACCCGCTTGAGGATAAAATAGAAGTAGCCTTTGCAAAAGGTTATGCTGCTGTTTCGGCACTGCCGGAGCTGGATTTATTTAACTGGATTGGCAAGTTTTTATATGGCTTTGTTTACATCGAAATGCATGCTGCACTGCGTAAGGAGATGACTGCCGATGGCTTAAACATGTCGCAATCTTTAATGATGAAATTTGCCAACCTGAATTTCATGATGCAGAATTTGTATACCAGTCTGGAATTTGAAGATTTTACACCCTGGTCTATCACTGTGGTTAAACTCGAAAACGAAGAAACCCCATTCAGTTTCCGCGACGAGATCAATACCCTTACTTTTTCAATAAAGATGAAAGATTTCGGGATTATTGCCTGCTTGCAGGATAATGGTACCAACAAACGTTACCACCAGGAAATTGTAAATGAGATAGCCGGAAAAAGCTTAACAGCCGAACAGTTTGAAGAGGTTACAGCGCGTTTTTATTATTCTGCCTATCTGTTTAACCGCTTGCCCGAATATACTTTTATGCCGGTTGATGGCACCACTTATATTGAAGCCATGCCTTTACGCGGCAACATGAGCAAACCTTTGTTTGATGTTTGGCAACACAAGGTTTATGCGCAGGTTTTAGAAAACTTCTGGAAACCCTGGGGTTATGTAGTGTTCGAAATTATTAAAAACCCCGAACAGCCGATGAGCTTTTTCGAAAAGCCTTGTTTGCCTAATGCAGGGTAGATAACTTCTATTTTTTACCGCAAAGCGCGCAAAGAAGAAACGCCATTTTCTCTGTGTAAAACTCAGTGATCTCTGTGGTTAAAATATCCCAGCAATTCCATCACCCATTTTAAATCTTCCGTCTTTTATTTTCCCGCTGATTAAACAGATAAGCGCAGAATCAAAGCCATTTTTCTCTGTGTAAAACTCCGTTATCTCGGTTGGTTAAAATTCCTCCGGAAATCTCACATCATCCATCTTCCGTCTCTTTACCTCGATCCGGTTAGCAGCGTAAAGAAGTTCTGTAATATACCCGGCACAAAAATAATGGTAAAAATTAAGCCGGTTAAAGCACCGAAAAAGTGTGCATCGTGATTAATACCATCGCGCGAGTTTTTAGAGGCATACGCACAATAAATGAGGTAAATAATGCCAAATATCCATGCCGGAATTCCGAAAGGAATAAACATGATATAAATTTTAGATACCGGGTTAAACAATATAAAGCTGAATAAAACAGCACTGATAGCACCAGAAGCCCCCAAGCTATTATAGTTAAAATGATCTTTGTGCTTAAAAATGGTAGGCAAATCACTTAAAATCAGTGCCAGAAAGTACAACAAGCCAAATTTAAAGCTGCCCAATAGCTGTTCTAATGTAAAAGCAAATGCCACAAAGGTGAACATGTTAAAAAACAGGTGCATCCAATCTGCATGTATAAGGCCGCTGGTAATTACCGTCCACACTTTATGCCCTTTTGATACACTGTACGGATGGAGCATAAACTTGCCGTAAATGCTATGGTCGTAAAAGGCGTAAAGGCTCGTAATAATCGTAAAAACAAAAATTAACGAGGCAACGGGTGCTATATTGAAATATTCCATCGGGTTATTTTAAATCTAATTGAACAGCTGTAACTAAACGGGCTACAGGATATCTGTTATGTGTTTTTTCGTAATAATCAGAATTTTTATACACAAAGTCAAGTTGTGCAGCACCATTCTTTGCAAAATCAGCATCAGCAGCTTTTTTCGCTTCGAGCTGTGCTTTCAACTCCGGGTTTTTCTTCAATAGTTCAGCTGCAGTATCTTCAAAAACATAAGCCGAGTAATGTTCTTTCATATCCAGAATCGAATCGAAAAAATTCCAGTTAAAATAAGAATCAATTGCTTGCGGCTCGAGGGTTTCTACAATATAGCGGTTGCAAGGCTGGTTTACATAAACCACAAAATCGCCGGCATAATACTGCAGGTTTTGTTTCACAGGGTTTAGTTTTACCGCCGAATGGAGGTAGTGCCCTTCATAAGGCCTGGTGCTGGTTTTAAAATCACCGATGTAATAACTTTCAACCTCAATTTTCTGATCGGCTTTTATCTCTTTTAATTTTACTCCGTTTAGCTTCAACAAATTAATTACCCTATCCCAGGCTTTAGGGATAATATAGGCAATTGGTTTCTGTACGGTAATGGCTGGTTCAAACTTATTCCATTCCTTAATCGGTTTGGTGTAGGGTTTACTGCGGTCGTAATATAAACGATCGGCACCACTAACCGCACTTGGTTTTTGGCCAGCTTCAAAACCTTTAAAATTCAGTTCGTTTACTTCGCTTTTATTCAGTTTCCAATCCAACGGAAACGCTTGTTGAGCCGCTACAAAAGCATCTGCCTTTTGCTTGTTTTCGCCAATAATCCGGGCATCACGTGCTACAATATCAACATAAGCCTGTAAAAGTTTATAAGTGGCATCAACCCTTAAATCGTACGATTTTAACATGTGTGTTTCGGGCATAAAGCCAATGGTATTGTGCAGGGTAGTATAACCTGTTGAATACCGTGGCGACTCGATAAAGCCTGTAATTCCACTTTCAGGTGTTTCGCCAATCGAGTTTACATAAGGAATCATCGGATAACCCTGTTGCTCCATCGCGGCATATAAACCTGGCACTAAAGTTTGTGTTAAATAATTGGACAAAATACCGTTCAACTTATCCTTTTGAGTTGGAATAAGGGTCATTACATATTGATAATCGGCTCCGTTGCTCGTATGTGTATCAACAAAAATTTCGGGCTGCCAGGTATTAAAAATCAATTGAAAAGCCGCCGAATTTTTAGAGTCTGTTTTGATGAAATCCCTGTTCAAATCGAGATTTTTACCATTGCCCCTAAACCCATAAGCCACAGGGCCGTTCTGGTTAGCCCTCGAGGTACCAGTGCGGTTAAAACTACCGTCGATGTTATAAAGCGGAATGATACAGATCACCACATCTTTTGGCAGTTTCTTTCCCTTAATCAGATCGCGCGCCAGCATCATAGAGGCATCTATTCCCTCCGGTTCGCCCGGGTGAATGCCGTTATTGATCAGCAAAATGCGTTTATTGCTTTTCCGGATGGCAACAGGATCGAAAACTTTATCCTTCGATAAAACCAGCAGGTGCAAGGGTTTGCCAAAATCGGTGCTTCCATAGCTGAGCAGCTTAGCTTCAGGGCTGCCCTTAATCAGGTTTTGATAGTATGCAATGGCAGCAGTATAAGTTGTGGTTTCGGTTTTACCACTCAGCTCGAAGGGTGTTTTTTGTGCCCATGCCTTTACTGCAATTAATAAAAAGCAAAACACAAAGCATTTTTTCATCAGGATATATTTTGTTTATCTTAAAACCAGGGGAGCAAACACATTTACTAAAGTGTTTTACGATAAGATTTAATCTTCCCGAAGAAATACTTGAAGCCTATGGTATAAGCGTTATAAACATCGGGAGAATAATTTTTAAACTTGATACTCGGATCATTATAACCATCAAGCCCTTCGCCAAAAGTAAAGTTACTTTGTGCATTGATATTAATTACATAACGCATGTAACCATAACCATCCTCAATGTAATAGTTAAACCCGAAATTAATGGGTACTAACAGGTTTAGGCTCTTATCCTCACCCGGAAAAGGTCCATAACCAGGATTAGAGGCAGCCCAGCTTGGTTTATATCTTACAACATCAGTTATCTTATTGTTAATTACTCCTATGCCTGTACCTAAATACAAACCTCTGATATTATATAAAAACTCACTTTTATCGTAATTAACAACCTCGCCCAACATTAACTTGGCATTGGCCGAAATTGAAGTGTATTGGTTGATGAACTGACGGTTATGCGGATCGTTAACAATATCACCACCCTGAACCCTGCCGTATTGTGCTTCTAAACCCAATGTTACAAATGGGGTAACATGAAAATCGAGTACGCCGTAAGTGGTATAACCATAACTTCCTTCGTACACATCAGTATAAGAGCGGTTGATACCAGCGCCTAAACCATATGAAAATTTGAAATAATTGGATTGGGCAAAAGAAAAACTTCCGATAAAAACAAGAAGAACGGTTAGGTAAGTAACTTTCAAGAGGTTCGAAATCATATTGTTTTTTTACAAAAATAATATGATTATTGAATATCTATAACTTTTACCTTTGAATTATGAGTAATTACAACAACTTTAACAAATCTTTAGAACAAAGATTTATCAAATATGCCAAAATAGATACACAATCCGATCCAGCTTCACCAACCTGCCCATCTACCTTAAAACAAAAAAACTTAGGTCAGGAGTTGGTTAATGAACTACTCGAAATTGGCGTTTCTGATGCAGAAATGGACGATAACGGCTATGTATACGGAACCATTCCTTCAAATACGGATAAAAAACTACCGGTTATTTTCTTTTGCTCGCACATGGATACTTCGCCCGATTGTAGCGGAGAAAACGTGAAACCGATTATTCATGATAAATATCAAGGGCAAGACCTCGTTTTACCCGATGACAACAAAATCATGATCAGAATGTCTGATCATAAAGACTTAAAACACCAGATTGGCAACGATATTATCACTGCCAGCGGCACTACTTTATTGGGCGCCGACAACAAAGCCGGCCTGGCAGAAATTATGGAAGCAGCCGCTTTTTTAATGAAAAATCCGGAGGTAAAGCACGGCACAATTAAGGTTCTTTTCACCCCCGATGAGGAAATAGGCCGTGGCGTTGACAAGGTTGACCTGAAAAAGTTAGGCGCTGATTTTGGTTATACCATTGATGGCGAAACGCTGGGCTCTATTGAAGATGAAACCTTTTCGGCTGATGGAGCCAGGCTTACCGTTTATGGCGTAAGCACCCATCCCGGTTTTGCAAAAGGAAAAATGGAAAGTGCAATAAAAATCCTGGCCGAAATTTTAGACAGCCTTCCCAAAGATACCCTTACGCCCGAAGCTACGCATCAAAAAGATGGTTTTATTCATCCCGTAAGCATTAGCGGCCAGGTAGAAGAAGCAGAAGCGCAATTTATTATCCGCGATTTTACCGACGAAAAACTGGCACAACACGGAACTTTTTTAGCGCAAACCGTAGAAAAGGTAATGGCAAAATACCCCAACTCAACCTACAAACTGGAAATTAAAGCACAATACCGCAACATGAAACAGGTTTTAGATCAGCATCCTAAAATTGTGCAGTATGGTATCGAAGCTATTGAGAGGGCTGGGGTAGTGGCCAAACAACAGAGTATCCGTGGTGGTACCGATGGTTCGCGGCTTTCGTATATGGGTTTGCCTTGTCCCAATATTTTTGCCGGCGAACATGCTTTCCACAGCAAACAAGAGTGGGTAAGTGTTCAGGATATGGAAAAAGCAGTACAAACAATCATCAACATAGCCTCCATTTGGGAAGAAAAAGGATAATATTGAGTTGGGCTCTGGAGTTTCAACAGACTCCAAACCCTCAACTCCAAACTAATAAGCAGCTTGCCCAATAGCCAGGCTGCTTATTTTGCCTTCCTTATTTATTTCGAACTTAAAACAAGTGGTAAAGCTTCCCCACTGATCGGAGTGGAAATGCCCGTATACGTGTAAACCGTTATTTTCAACCTTATCAATATGGGTAAAGCGTTCGTGGCCCAGTGCTTTTTTAAAGAAATTGTTAAACTTCATCTGGTTACCGTCATCGTAAAAAGCAACATCAGAGGCAAACAAGGGGAACCAGATTTTCTCATCTCCTTTTTGTAAAGCCATTATTGCAGCTTTTACCTTTGGGTTCGATAATTTTGTTAAATCTACCGACATAGCGTTATGGTTTTAATGTTGAGCAGAACAATGTTTATTAACCAGCATTAAATGCGTTGGTTAATACCCAAAATTATAAAAAAGAAATTTTCAAAACACAGCTTATTTATTAATTTAGATTCAAATGATAACTCTCGAGAACGAATACGTAAAAGTTGGCTTATCGGCCAAAGGTGCCGAATTGCAAGGCTTGTACAGTAAAGAAACCAATATTGAATACCTGTGGAATGCCGATGCAAAATATTGGGGCAAACATAGCCCGGTATTATTTCCGATTGTTGGCTCGTTAAAAAACAATAGCTTTAATTATAAGGGAAAAAATTACGAGTTACCTCGCCATGGTTTTGCACGAGATTATGTTTTTGAAATTGAAAAAACCACCGAAACAGAGGCCGTTTTTACTTTAACACAAAATGAAGCAACCTTAAAAGTTTATCCTTTTAACTTTGAACTGAAACTGAAATACAGGTTAATAGACAGAAAACTGAACTTAACCTACGAGGTAATTAATACAGGCGCCGAAGAACTGCTTTTCTCAATTGGGGCACATCCCGCTTTTGCAGTCCCCAATACTCCAAATACCACTTACGAAGATTATTACCTGGCCTTTAATGCGGATGAGCGTCTAACCTCCTGGAAACTGGAAGATGGCCTGGTTGCCAATGAGACAGAAAACATTGAACTGGGCGGGCATAAATTAAACCTCACGCACAACTTGTTTTACAACGACGCACTGGTTTTTAAAACCTTACAGAGCAACTGTATTAGTTTACTGAACACTAAAAACGATTTTGGGCTGCATTTCCATTTCGAAGACTTTCCGTTCTTCGGTATTTGGGCTGCTATTGATGCGCCTTTTATTTGCCTGGAGCCCTGGTGCGGCGTAGCCGATGGTGTAAACCACGATCAGCACCTGGAACGGAAAGAAGGGATAATCAGATTGGATGCCGGTAAAAACTGGGAGCGCTTTTGGGAAGTGGAGTGTTTTTAAAGGATTTTCATTTCTTAATCTAGTTTAAGAAAAATGTGAGCCGCAGGTATTAATTTGCTGTTTAAATAATTATCCCACGAAATGAAAAACAGTGCACATTTTCCTCAATTATTTCTTCGCCTGGCCCTGGGCATAGGTTTTATTTTACCCGTTATGGACCGCTTTGGCTGGTTAGGCGCACCGGGCAGCCCAACTGTTGGCTGGGGCAACTGGAGCATATTTTTAGATTACACCAATTCATTAATGCCATTTTTAAGCAGGTCATTAGCTAACATTATGGCTATTATTGCTACAGCCGGCGAATTGGTTTTTGCCGTTTTGCTCCTTATTGGCTACAAAATAAGGCTTGCAGCAATAGGTAGCTTTCTGCTTACTCTGATCTTTGCACTATCTATGTTAATATTTGCAAATTACAGGGCACCGTTTAATTATTCTGTGTTTGTAGTGAGTACATCGAGCTTACTGCTGGCCACAATACCTGATTATAAATGGGCTATAGAAGCTAACAATAAAATTAAGCAGAACCAATTTAGTAATTAGCCGATCAAATAAAGCGCTTCCTGGTTTTGAAAAAGCACCCCCGGTGTAGTAAAAACCCTTACACGCTAAAGGGTATTTTTACCTTTTAGTTTGTTCGTAACATGTTGATAACTATATTTATATCGTTAAAATTAAATCAACGGGACGATTTAGATTAAAACAACAAAGGTCTTTCAGCAATGGAAGACTTTTTTATTTTAAAAAACACGCTCCAGAGAGCGTGTTCATTTAACGGTATTTTGCGGGACGATTGAGAAGTAATTTAAAATATTTGTTTAATACCCTCACACAAATATCAAAAAGATAAGCGAGCTATTTCCATTCAGTTTTATTCATCTGAAAAATAGCACCTTACAAAAAATCAGCCGTTTAAATGAACAAAGCATGTTTTAATGAATAAATGATTTTCCACGATAGAATAAGGTGCATCACCTGGTCAAAAAACACCCTTACATTTGTCTCAACTGCCCCCATTTTAAACCAGTAAAGTCTGTAATTTAGTATCAACAAAACGAAAAACATTATGGCAGCAATGCACCCTTATTTAAACTTCGATGGCAAGGCCGAAGAAGCTTTTAACCACTACAAATCTGTTTTTGGTGGTGAGTTTACCTTTTTTGCGAGAATGGGCGATGCACCTGAAAGCGACAAACTATCTGAGGCAGAAAAAAACCGTGTAATGCATGTGGCACTGCCGATTAACGGGCACACCATTTTAATGGCTTCTGATTGCGTACCATCTGCAGGCCATGTACTTACAGAAGGAAACAACATGTACATTAATTTACAGGCCGAAAGCCGCGATGATGCCGACAGGTTGTTTAATGGTCTTTCAGCAGGTGGAACCATTGAAATGCCAATGGCTGATATGTTCTGGGGCGATTACTTTGGCAGTTTTAAAGACAGGTTCGGTATCCAGTGGATGGTTAACTTTACCACCAACGGTTAAAAAATATGACTAGTCCTGAGAAATATAAGCGGGACTAGTCAATTTTACTCAATTCTGTTACCAAATCTTGAAAGCCAGGGCGCTTTGCCACATCCGGCACCAAACAGGCATCCCTCAGTGCAGCTATACTTTCTAAAACTTTTCTGGTAATAGATTGCCTGTGCAACGCCAGTAAATCATCGAGCAGGTAACCATAGGCCAACACTTCAATGCGTTCTAATGCAAAAACCAGTTCTGCGCTAAGCTGATTATAAAAACTGGCTGCACCAAAATCACCGAATAAAGCACTTCCTTCATCATCAATCAAGGTGTTGTGCGCGTATAAATCGCCATGCATAATCCCTGCGCTGTGTAACTGATTGGCCAGCGAAGCAATTATTCTTGCAATACCTAAAACCTGTTTTTCAGTCAGTACCCGATCAGCAGGAAAAACATCGCGTGTACAACTCTCTAAACTTGGCGGATTGCCCAGGTTATAAAAATGATGCGGGATAAGTTCCATCACCAAACCTTTTTTATCTTCAGGGTGCAATGCAATCTGCCCAATCAGGTTAACCAGCCCGGGGTGAAAACCCGCAGCAATATAAGCCATCATTTCATCTTCCGGCAACCCATCGCTGGTTACATCTCCTTTAAAAATCTTAACCGCTACCTCCTGTATTTCATCACTAATGGTGCGGTTGGCTTTCGAAATCACACCCGATGCGCCTTCGCCCAATACATGGCTGATTTCCAGATCATGCCAGTTGATGGCCGAAAGTTTTTCAACAGCAGGGGTTTTACTAAAATTATTACCAGAAAAGGCAATCCACGCTAACTTAGGCATGGTGGCTATCCATTGTGGCAACTCATGCAGCTTATTTGCCGCAATACGCAACAAACCCAGGTTTTTACATCGGCTAAGCGTTTCAGGCAAAGCCACAAGTCGGTTTCCTGCCAGCATAAGTTTTTCCATGCGTGGGCAAAAGCCAATTTCATCAGGTAAGGTGGCGATGTTGTTATTGGTTAAAATCAGCCAACGGAGATTAGGGTTTAATGCCTTGGCTGGCACTGTTTCGATCTGATTAGACTTAAAACCTACAATTTCGAGCTGAGGGCAATCGGCCAGTACCTCAGGCAGCACCTTAAAATGATTTTCAGAACAAAAGAAAATCCGTAATTTCTTTAAGCGGCCAAAATCTTCGGGCAAGGCAAACAGCTTATTAAACGAAAGATCCAGTACCTCCAGTGTATCGGCAAGGTCGAATATGGCTAAAGGGAAGTGGGTCAGGTTTTCAGTTAATTTTAACGATACCGATCCATTAAGTTCACCGCTTTGCAGTTGTAATAAGGTTTGCCCCATAATGTACTTCGATTTTAATTACACGCGAAGATACCGCTATATAAGGAAATGAACACTAAACAGCGGAAACTATATTAAAATAAAAGAAAATAGATTTTATCTATGTTTATTTTCTTCAAACAATAAATTCAAACTGATAATACAATCATAAGAAGCTCATCATAAGTTTCATCGGCCCAACTCCGATTTATTTTTTATTTGCATTAGTAAATTATAGCGCTATATTTACAAAAAACTTTAGGGGTGCCTAGTGCTGAGAAATACCCTTTGAACCTGATGTAGTTAGTACTGCCGAAGGGAAAAGTGAGTGCAACATCTGTTGCCGTCTTTTCGTACCCTGTTAGGGGCAATCTCTATAGTTTTTCCAATTTTTTTAAACATGGAAGTAACTATAAACAATCAAAACCATTTTCTTGGCGAAGCCTGTTCTATTGAACGCATGCTTAATTATCTGGCAGTTTCAGCAACCAATGGTCTGGCCATTGCCGTTAACCAAACTATCGTGCCGAAATCGAGCTGGCCTGTGCATGCCTTACAGCCTGGCGATCAGATTATACTCATTAAAGCCACTCAGGGCGGATAAAATCGACGAATGATTGGATTTAAATGAGTTAATTGAAGATACAGTCCAATTAATCCTTCATTCATTCGTCAATTCTGTCATTCAATCACTCAATTATTCCCCATTCAATCATTCAGTCACTCTTCTAATATGAAACAAGAAAAAACCCCTAACGCCGAAGCAATCAGCCGCAGCCCGTTTCCGGCATCTACCAAAATATTTGTGCCCGGCAAAATCCACAATATACATGTGGCCATGCGCGAAATCCGCTTAACCGACACTAAAATCCATAATGGATTTGGTTTAACCGAGCCAAACCCGCCGGTAACGGTGTACGATACCAGTGGCCCTTATACCGATCCTAACGCGGCTATTGATGTAAGGAAAGGTTTGCCACGCCTGCGCGAGCAATGGGTAAAAGACCGCCTGGATGTAACGCAGCTCGATCAGCTATCATCGGCATATGGACAGCAGCGCCTGGCCGATAGTAAACTCGATATTTTAAGGTTTAACCATATCAATAAACCTTATCAGGCAAAGGCAGGCGCCAATGTATCGCAAATGCATTACGCCAAAAAAGGCATTATAACTGCCGAAATGGAATATATTGCCATCCGCGAAAACCAGCAGATCGATATTTTAAACGAACAGCTTGGCAACCAGCACGAGGTAATGAACCACCAGCACCAGGGCAACAGCTTTGGCGCCAATACCCCAAAAGGCTACATTACCCCCGAATTTGTACGGGCAGAAGTGGCCGCAGGCCGTGCGGTAATTCCATGTAACATTAATCACCCCGAACTGGAACCGATGATTATCGGCCGTAATTTCCTGGTAAAGATCAATGCCAATATTGGTAACTCTGCAGTTACCTCAACCATTGAAGAAGAGGTAGAAAAGGCCGTTTGGGCATGTAGGTGGGGCGCCGATACAATTATGGATTTATCGACAGGAAAAAACATACACGAAACCCGCGAATGGATTATCCGCAATTCGCCGGTGCCTATTGGTACCGTTCCTATTTATCAGGCATTAGAAAAAGTAAACGGGAAAGCAGAAGACCTTACCTGGGAAATCTTCCGCGACACGCTTATTGAGCAGGCAGAGCAGGGGGTAGATTATTTTACCATCCATGCCGGCGTATTGCTTCGTTATGTGCCATTAACAGCCAAAAGGATTACCGGTATTGTTTCGCGTGGCGGATCGATCATGGCCAAATGGTGTTTGGCACACCACAAGGAAAACTTCCTTTACACCCATTTCGAAGAAATCTGCGAAATTATGAAAGCTTACGATGTGGCGTTCTCATTAGGCGATGGTTTAAGACCGGGCTGTATTGCCGATGCAAATGATGAAGCGCAGTTTTCGGAACTCGAAACTTTGGGAGAACTAACCAAAATTGCCTGGAAACACGATGTACAAACCATTATTGAAGGTCCCGGGCACGTACCCATGCACCTGATTAAGGCCAACATGGAAAAACAACTCGAACACTGCTCGGAAGCGCCTTTTTACACCTTAGGCCCCTTAACTACAGATATTGCACCGGGTTACGATCACATTACTTCGGCCATTGGCGCCGCCATGATTGGTTGGTTTGGAACCGCTATGCTTTGCTATGTAACCCCTAAAGAACATTTGGGCCTACCGAACAAAAAAGATGTGAAAGACGGGGTAATTACCTATAAAATTGCTGCCCATGCGGCTGATTTGGCCAAAGGCCACCCGGGCGCGCAATACCGCGACAACGCTTTAAGTAAAGCACGTTTCGAATTTAGATGGGAAGACCAGTTTAACCTTTCACTTGATCCTGATACCGCTAAGGAATTTCACGATGAAACCCTGCCGGCCGAAGGCGCTAAGATTGCCCACTTCTGTTCTATGTGCGGACCAAATTTCTGCTCTATGAAAATCACACAAGATGTGCGCGAATATGCCGCACAACAAGGGCTGGAGACCGCAGATGCACTGACCAAAGGAATGCAGGAAAAATCGAAAGAGTTTACCCAAAAAGGAAGCGAAATATATTCATAAAACACAATGGAACTGATTGTAATTGCGCATCCAAAGATTTTAAAAAATGAAACCTTATTGGTAAACCAGCTTTTTGAGGCTGGTTTACCTGTTTTTCATTTGCGCAAACCAGAAGCAGATGAGGCGGCGCACGGGAAATTTATGGATGGTATTTTACCCGAATACCATAACCGCATTGCCTTACATCATTTCCATTCCTTGGCAGGCGATTATAACATTAACAGAATACACCATACCGAACGTTTTAGAAAGAACAGTACTTTTGGTGATTTTACCCAGCCTTACACTTTCAGTACCTCGATACACAAAATGGCAGAAATTGATCAAATTGACCAATACCATTACAGTTTCTTTGGTCCGGTTTTCAATAGTCTTTCCAAACCGGGTTATGCGGGTATTGCCCATAACGGATTTAGCATAGATAGGCCCAAAACCACTAAACTGATTGCGCTTGGCGGTATTGAGATAAACAACATAGACCAGGTAAAAGCCATGAACTTTGATGGAATTGCCCTTTTAGGCAGTATCTGGAACGATCCGGCACAGGCTTTAAACAACTTTAAAAAAATACAGGAAAAATGCCAGCACCTTTTAACCTTACAGCAATGATCCACCCCCTACAATATATCTCACAAGCACCCAAAACCGGTACCCATTTAGATGCCATTGAGCAGGTACTCCAGGCAGGAGGAAAATGGATCCAGCTTCGCATTAAAAACCTACCCGAAGCCGAAATACTGCCTTTTGCTTTATCGGCACAGGAATTATGCAAGCGTTACGACGCAAAATTAATTGTGAATGATTACCCGCACCTGGCCAAAGCTGCCGGTGCCTTTGGTGTTCATTTAGGCCTGCAGGATATGCCTGTACCCCAGGCCCGGCAAATTATCAACCCCGATCAGATTATTGGCGGCACCGCCAACACTTTCGAACATATTCTACAACGCGTGGCCGAAGGAGTTGATTACATTGGCCTTGGCCCTTTCAGGTTTACTCGCACCAAAGAAAACCTGAGCCCCATAGTTGGCCTCGAAGGTTACCAGAAACTAATGGAGAAGGTAAAGAAAGCAGGCATTACCACACCAATTATTGCCATCGGCGGAATTGAAGCCGAAGATATTGAGGCCATTCTCGAAACAGGTGTATATGGTATTGCAGTATCGGCAGTATTGACCAACCAAACCCAAACATCGGCTGTATTAGCTGATATGAACAGCAAATTAGCCTTGAACTCTTTTTAAAAAATTATGTTAAAAATAGCAGATCAAACCTTTAGCTCGCGTCTTTTTACCGGAACCGGAAAATTCAGTTCGGCAAAAGAAATGGAAAGTGCCTTAATTGCTTCGGCCTCCGAACTGGTTACTGTGGCGCTTAAACGCGTTGATTTAAAAACCAAAGATGATGACATTTTGCATCACCTAAAATACCCACACATTAACTTACTGCCCAACACCTCGGGGGTACGCAATGCCAAAGAGGCCATTTTTGCCGCACAACTGGCACGCGAAGCTTTGGAAACCAACTGGATTAAACTCGAAATTCATCCCGATCCCAAATATTTAATGCCCGATCCCATTGAAACGCTGAAAGCTACCGAAGAGCTGGTTAAAATGGGTTTTGTGGTGCTGCCTTATATCCATGCCGACCCGGTTTTATGTAAACGTTTGGAAGATGTAGGCACAGCAGCTGTAATGCCGCTCGGGTCGCCAATTGGCAGTAACAAAGGACTAAAAACCATCGATTTTTTAGAAATCATCATCAGCCAGAGCCGGGTACCCGTAATTGTTGATGCCGGAATAGGTGCCCCATCTGATGCCGCCAAAGCCATGGAAATTGGTGCCGATGCCGTGCTGGTGAATACCGCCATAGCCATTTCTAAAAACCCAATCAATATGGCAGTAGCTTTTAAACTGGCTGTGGAAGCCGGCAGAATGGCCTTCGAAGCTAAACTTGGCGCGCAGCAACATTATGCCGCAGCCAGCAGTCCACTAACCGCATTTTTAGATGATGAGTTTTAATTCCCTATTCGAATCGTATAACTGGGACGATACCAAAGCCAGTATTTACGACAAAACAGCGGCCGACGTTGAGAATGCCCTTGTCACGCAGCAAAGAAGCCTTGAAGACTTTAAGGCACTCATTTCGCCTGCTGCTTTGCCCTACCTCGAAGATATGGCGCAGATTAGTCAGCGGCTAACCTTAGATCGTTTTGGCCGTACCATACAGATGTATATTCCGCTGTATCTATCCAACGAATGCAACAATATTTGTACCTATTGCGGTTTCAGTTACGACAATAAGGTAAGACGCAGAACGCTTAACCCGATGGAAATTATGCAGGAAGTTGCCGTAATTAAAGGTATGGGTTACGATCACGTGTTGCTGGTTACAGGCGAAGCCAACCAAAGTGTGCATACCGATTACTTTAAAAAAGTGCTCGATCTGATCAGCCCGCATTTCTCGCACATTTCGATGGAAGTGCAGCCCCTTGATGTGGCCGATTACGAAACGCTTATTCCGCACGGCTTAAATACCGTACTGGTTTATCAGGAAACCTACCACCAGGACGACTACCGCAAGCATCACCCGAAAGGTAAAAAATCGAACTTTTTATACCGTTTGGAAACACCAGATCGTTTGGGGCAGGCAGGCATCCATAAAATCGGGCTAGGGGTTTTAATCGGCCTGGAAGACTGGCGTACCGATTCGTTTTTTACGGCGCTGCACCTTTCTTACCTCGAAAAGCAATACTGGCAAAGCAAATTCAGCATTTCTTTCCCCCGTTTACGTCCGTTTAGCGGAGGTTTAGAACCCAAAGTAGCCATGAACGATAAGGAACTGGTTCAACTGATTTGTGCCTACCGTTTATTTAACAGCGAAGTAGAGCTTTCCATTTCTACCCGCGAAACCATGGCCTTCAGAAACCAGGTAATCAAACTTGGCATCACCGCCATCAGTGCAGGTTCAAAAACCAATCCGGGTGGTTATCAGGTAGAGCCGCAATCGTTAGAGCAGTTTGAAATATCAGACGAGCGTTCGTCACAGGAAATTGCGGCCATGATCAGAAAACAGGGCTACGAACCCATTTGGAAAGACTGGGATATGAGTTTGATCAACAAATCATGTTAATAAAAGAAGAACAACAACGCTACCAGCGGCAAATGCTATTGCCCGAATTTGGGCTTGAAGGGCAGGAAAAACTGAAAGCCGCCAAAGTACTGGTTATCGGCGCCGGCGGATTGGGTTGCCCCGTACTGCAATACCTGGCAGCGGCGGGCGTAGGCGAAATAGGTATTGTAGATGATGATGTGGTAGAGTTGAGTAACCTGCACCGGCAAATCCTATTTAATGCTGCCGATATTGGCCTGTCAAAAGCCACTGTGGCCTGCGCAAAACTAAAACTGCTAAATCCCCATCTTAGCCTAAACAGCTACGTACAAAGATTCGATGCCACCTGCGCCAAAGATATTTGCAGTCCTTACAATCTGGTAGTAGATTGTTCTGATAATTTCGATACCCGTTACCTTGTTAACGATACCTGTGTGGCCTTGGGCAAAACCCTTGTATTTGGATCAATATTAAGATTTGAAGGACAAATTGCCGTTTTTAACCATAACGGCGGGGTAAATTACAGGGATTTATACCCCGAGCCACCCAGCGAAGATATTAGCTGTGCCGATGGTGGGGTAATAGGCACCCTACCCGGCCTCATTGGTTTATACATGGCCAACGAAACCATTAAACTTATTTGTGAAGTAGGCCAAACCCTGGCCGACAAACTCATGAGTGTTGATCTGTTAAACAATACCAGCTACGTGTTTAGCATTAAAGCCGATACAACGGCAACAAACAATAAGCCTACTCAAATAAAAAACGAACCGCCCATAAAAGAAATAGACCGTCAAACCTTAACGACCTGGCTGGAAACAAAACCCAAAGAGGTTTGCTTAATCGATGTACGCGAAGCCTACGAGCACGAAGAACACAACATTGGAGGGATGCATATTTCCCTATACGATTTAAACAACGCTATCGACCGTATTCCGGCTGGCAGGCAGGTGGTATGTTACTGCCAAACAGGCCAAAAGAGTAAAATGGCGGCTAAGTTGCTCCAACCGTATTATAACGGTGAAGTGTATAGCTTGAAAGGTGGAGTTTAAGTTAAATCCATATGCTGATCCGATGTAAAATATAGACAGGGTGACGATAGAGAGGTGATCACTTTCCTAATCCGTCATTCCGCGTAGGGCGCAGAAAACCCAATCCGTCATGCTGAATTTATTTCAGCATCTCTCCATTGCGCAGCTTAGTTAAGAAGAGCCCCTGAAACACTCGTCCGATCAGGCGGGCGGAAGTCAAAGTGACGTATAGTGAAGGCCTGCGGCAGCGGTAAATACCGCACTTTCGTTCGGTTTTAGAAATACCATCTGCTTAGCAGAAGTAACTTTACCAAAGCCGGCAACAACCTTTACACTTGTTTTATCGTTATCGAGCCCGATATGAAACGAGGCACCCAATACCTTGATGCTAACTGCGCCCGAACTAACAATAAATGGGTGTTTATGGTCTTTGGCCACCTTAAAAAAAGCCCCCCTTTTACTAAGGTTACAGCCCTTACCTGATGCGCAAAACGCTGCGGATAGCGAAACGTTGAATGAGCTGCAAGGTACACTACACTTCCATCAGCCAGCTTTACCGAATCGGTAGCAGCCGCTGTACTGAGTGTAACTTCTTTCGGGTTAATTTTAGCATTTAACAAAATCCCTGCACCCACGATAAGCACAACCAGCGCAGCCGCAGCGTACTTGATGTAGCTCGTCCACGATTTGGCAAAATGGGCCTGTTTTTTAATCTGGGTATATATGCCTGCAGAAACCGCTGCTTTTTTACCCATCTGCTCCCCATCCCATTCGGCACGCTGGTATTCTTCGCTAAAGAAATGATCGAGCAATCTTCTTTCTGCTTCAGTAATGGTTCCCTTTTCTTCTTTTTCTACCAGGTACTCCAGGTAGTGCATTTCTTTTTCGATCATAGTACTAATATTCGTGTATAAGTACCAAATGAGTCAAAATAGTACTATTGCTGCCTGTTATTAAATCGTTAAGCTATGTTTAAGCAGTATTAACAGGTAAATGCCAAAAGGCATAATAAGTCCCGATGTTTCGTTGGTATGAAACCTCAATTGCTTTAAAGCTGATGTAAGCTGGTTTTTAACCGTTTGTTTAGAGAGGTTAAGTACTTTGGCAATTTCATCAATATCCATCTCCTGTATTTTGCTCATTACCAAAATCTCTTTCCTTTTTTCGGGCAGGCGCTGCAGCAGTCCGTACAGCTGATCCATCAGTTCCGTTTCGAGTGTACCCACATTATCGATCAGGTAATTTTCAAAATTATCTTCCATAATGGTGGTATCCGTCTTTTTCCGCCGATATTCTTTTAAAATCTGGTTTTTAGCGGCCCTAAACAGGTAATTTTCTATCGAAACAATGTTTACTTCGGTCTTGCGCGCCCACAGATCAGTAAAAATATCCTGCACAAAATTCTGCGAAAGAGACTCATCCCTGGTCATCCGAAAACAGAATGCATACAGTTTCTCCCAATGGCGGATATAGATGTATTCAAATTCTTTCAAGCAGATCATAGGGGATGATTAATTTTTAAGCCTAAGAAATGAAAAAGATGTGGCCTGAATTTTACTTGAAGGTTATGTTTTAATTAAATTTTGGCGTTTAGCCGGCATGTTCCGAGAGAGAAAGCTAGCCGAGCCAGCTTTTTTTAAGCTACCCAACCGAAAAGTAAATGCCCAAACAGGCTTTTGAACTAAATAGTCGATTTTCAGGCAATTATACCCGATTTTCTACCTTTTATTTAAGGATTTTCATCTTTTTTTAAAGTAGAATATAGCAGTTTTGATTTAACCAAACCCATATCCTTTCCGGCTTCGGGGAAGATATGAAAACCTTATAGGCAGGCTGTCCCCAAAAGCAGGCTTATAAAACAAATTAACCAAAACGATTAATTATGAAAAAACCACTACTTCACAAACATGGCTTTCTGAAGGTTTACCAGGCTTCGATCCCAATTCCTTTCGGCTGTTTGTTACCAGGCGTACTGTTGCCCCTGCAACCTTACCACCGAACGTACCTAACAGCACTATTATGCGGTGATGCCAAAATCCTAATGTTTCCAGTTCAAGGCCAAAATTTACAACCGAATTAAGCAAGCCCCCAAATTTTAAAGGTAAAAACAGTTAAACAGTTTACCCGGTGCATAACACCATGAAGAGCAGCTACAAGCCCTTTTCATGCTGTTGATGTAATAGCCACAATAGTGGCCCGGTAATTTATTGCCCTGCCGAAAGGTGTGGGTGGATCTGTATTGCTGTTTTTAAATAGACAAGCCAACAAACATGATATAAAATGAACAAAAAAAATCAAGCATTGGATCCATACCTAAACCCGTTTCAACCGGTATGTTTATTTAAAAACATCCCCAAAAAAATGGGTTTATTTTTAGTGCTATCCACCATGATTAACTGTGCAGTTAACCTTAAATCGTACGGAAAAAGCGCAGTTAACCCGGTTGGCATCTGCTTTCAGGATACCACCAAAAAAGCAAAACAGCCAGCTGCCATCGATTCGGTGGTATTGGTAAGCTATGTATCCAAAAGAAATACAGATACCGTAAAACTCAATCAGGTAAGCAAATATCCTTTTATCTCCCTGCAACAAGCCTTAAAAAGCAATACTAAAGGCTTGTATGTGCAGGAAATTACCGGCGAGCCGGGCAGTGCCAACCAATCGATGCTGTTACGAGGCTTAAGCCGTCCTTTACTTTCTAAAACCAATGTTGCAGAATCGCAGCCTGCTGTTTTTATTAACGGTATTCCTTTAATCGGCGATAATCCTTTTGTTTATAATGTACAGGAATACGATTTTTCGCCAATAGGGCCCGCCACCAATCTGTTATCTGCCATCGATCTCGATAACATCCAATCTATAAACGTAATCAGTAATTTGGCAGCCGTTTCTATTTATGGTCCGCGCGCTGCCAATGGCGCCATCTTAATTACCACCAAAAATGCACATCAGGGCAACCGCGAAATTTCGGTAAACAGCTATTTCGGTTTTGCCAGTAAAAACAAGGTAACCACCACCAATGGCCGCGACGAAAGCCTGTTGCGTAGTATTTTTTACAATAAGTATGCTAAGCCCGAAGATTTCGACAAATACCCGGCTTACCTGGCCGATGCCACTAACGAAAACTATTACGGCCGTTCAGACTGGACCGACCTGTACTACAAAAACGCAGCACTGCATACCATCAATGCCAGCATAACCGGTGGAACCTCGCGATCTAACTTCAGATTTTTTGCCGGCAATACTTCTAACGCAGGCAATGCCGACGATACGCGCCTGAACCGCTACAATGCAGCTTTCTTTATCAATGTACTGCCGCTGAAATGGCTCACCATCTCAACCATGGTTAATGCTACCCGCCTTAACCGCGACCGCAACCGCTCATTGCGCGATCGTTTTGCAGAAATGCAATACGTACCCGACCTCATTAGCCCCATAGCTCCAAATAAAACCATTTATGGCAATTACCTAAGCGAGTACGAAAACAAAACCATCGATAACAATATCAACAATGTAATACAAGGCTCGTTCTCGGCCAATGCCAGGTACATGAACTTCGATTTCATTAGCCGCGTATCGTTTGATTACAATGAGGGCATGCGCGATTTATTTTACCCCACCACTTTAATGGATGGAAACAACTACGTATCTAATTTTTATGCCTACAACCAGCGTTTAAACATCGATAACTCCATTGCTTACAATTTTAAAGTAAACAAAGCCCACGTATTTAAGGCATTGTTCGGCCATACGCTTTCGCGCGATGTAAATAAATACAACTACCTGCAGGGCTATAAAGGTACCAGCGATTATATACGGATTAACAGTGTAGATGGCGATGTTAATGAGAAAGACTATTTACAACCTCAGGGCTTTTTCACCAAAAAATTTACCGATAAACAAAAAATCAACATTAGCTCTTTATACGGCAGTTTTGATTATACCCTGAACAACGAGTTTTTTGCTACCCTGGTAGCCCGTACCGATGGCGCCTCGAACATGCAGGCCAATAACAGGTGGTTCTTTTCGCCATCGGTAAACACCAAATGGGACATTACTAAATACCTTAAAAGCGCTGTACTGAATAACTTAAGCTTAAACGCCTCGTATGGCCGTTTAGGTACGCTTAACATTACCGATATGTATGGTGCAGGCCCGCAATATGTAAGCGATCTGGGTTGGAGCTCCAATAAATCAGTAGGTTCTTATGGTGGTATTGGTACACTTTCTCGCCCGTACAGCTCGGGCTGGATTGGTTACGATATTCCATGGGCCTATGTACAGGCACTTGAACTAGGCGCCGATGCCGCTTTCTTAAACAACAGGTTGCAAACCCGCCTGTCTTTCTATTCTAAAACCAACAAACGCATGCTTTTAGGCGTGCCGGTAAATGCCGAATCGGGCTACACCAAAGAGTACAAAAGCGGCATGGATGTAAACAATAAAGGCATAGAACTGGCACTTTCGGCCGAAATCATTAAGCCTAAAGCCAGTACGCTGGGCTGGAATGCCGATTTCAATATTGCTTTTAACCAAAATACATTAAAAGCCCTGCCCAACAACCTGAACGAGATTACCATTGGCACACAAAAACTTACTGTAGGCAAACCGGTCGATCAGATTCTGGTACTGCAAAGTCAGGGCGTTTACCAAACCGATGTAGATGTACCTGTAAATCCAGCCAACTTCCAGATCATGACCTACAAAGGCCTGAAACTGCATGGTGGCGATCCGAAATGGAAAGACCAGAATGGCGATTACATCATCGATGAAAACGATAAGGTAGCCATGGGCGGTTATATGCCCCGCATTGTCGGCAATTTTAGCAGCACACTGAGCTACAAGGGCTTTAACCTCGATTTCAACATCTACTTCGCCTTAAAACGAAGCATCATTAACCAATCGGCAGCCAACCAGCTCGATTTCATCAACAAAACCGGCAATAACAACATCAACTCGGTAAACGAAATCACTTTCTGGCAAAAAGGCATTAATGTGGCCGATTACCCAATTTACAATCCATGGAGTGCTGTGCAATCGTACCGTACCGATCAGGATATTTTTATCGAAAATGGTTCTTATGCCAAGTTAAGGTCTGTTTCTCTGGGTTACGACATCTCGAGCTTCAGGTATTTTAACAAAACCTTCCGGAAAATTTATGTGTACGCCTCAGCACTTAACCTGTACACCTTAAAAAGTTATACCGGCGGCGATCCGGAACTGGTGAGCTATACCGGCGAAGATACCGGTTATGGCTTGCCAATACCGAGAACATTCACACTAGGTTTAAAAATTGATTTATAAGCACATCCACATGTATAACAAAATAAAACCATCCAGAAACGTAATCAAAAAGATAGGGATGTTTATGCTATTCGGTACGGTATTGCTATCGGGCTGTAACAAAGAACTCGATATCGATTCTACCCACCTGGTAAACGAAAGCAACAACTGGAAAAGTTTAGCCGATGCCCGCTCGGCCCTGCTGGGTTCGTACGGCTTACTCAGGGCTGCACTGGCCGATAATAATGCCCACTGGCTGTATGGCGATGTGCGCATGGGCGATTTTAAAGCCACCTCCCGCCTGGATTTAAAGGCTATTGCCGAAAACAACTTAAATGCACCTTATCCGGTAGTAAAATCATTAAGCAACTGGCGTAAATTCTATGCCGTAATTAACAGCTGTACGGTTTTTATTGATCGTGCCGGCGAAATTTTAAAAAACGACAAGCAATACACCGAAGAAAATTACAAGATTGATGTTGCTCAAATGCGGGCACTCAGGGCCTTTACCTACTTTTACATGGTCAGGATCTGGGGCGATATCCCGCTGATTACGGCCTCTACCGACGGTAATTTTATCGAACGGCCTAAAGTAGCATCAGAAATTGTATTGCAGTTTGCCACCAGCGAATTGCTGGCCGTTGTTAATGCTTTGCCTTACCGCTATGGTGCATTGCAAAACGGTTTCAACCAGCAAACCTATTACGGTAAGGTTGCCCCGTACTGGGATGGTATCTTACTGAACCGCATTTCGGCCTATTCCATTCTGGCACATATTGCAGCCTGGCAGGGAAAATACCTCGATGCCGTTGCCTACTCGAAATTTGTAATGACCAACTTTGGTTTAAGTGGTGCCATTTATACCACCACACAAAACCTCACCAAGGTAGATGGCCTGTTTTATGGCAATAACGCCTCGCAACTGGTAGGCTTTCCGTTTAACTACAATACTGCCGAAATGAGCGCTGTAGGCCATATCGAAGATCTGGCGCTGGCAGCTCCCATCATTTCAAAAGCTGTACCGCAAATTAAAATGCCTGATGATGTAATTGCAAGCATATTTAACGAAGCAAACGACCTCAGGTTCAGGTTCGATCCCCTTACCGGTTTACCCGTATCCGATTATTTCAGCGGTTATGGTACTTCAAACACCGTATTCAGCAAAGTAAAATGTATCCGCAATGCCTCTACCGACGGTACACTGGCCATTTACAGCTCAGCTTTAATTTTTACCCGGATAGAAGAAATTACACTGCTTTATGCCGAATCGCTGGCTGCTATAGGCAGTATGGAAGATGCTACAGATGCTTTGGACATTGTACGCAACAGTCGTGGTATTGGCCTGTACAAGGGTACAAATGCCGGATTGATTGATGCCATTTTTGCCGAACGCCGGAGGGAGTTAATGGGCGAAGGCTGGCGCTGGTACGATCTGGTACGCTACAACAAACTAAAAAACAACGACCCAAAATTTACCGACCTGATTAAAAAAGGCGGCATTTACTGGCCTATTGATGAAGAAGTGCTAAGCACCAATGCAAAAATTACTCAAAACGAATATTGGAGGTAACGATGATAAAAAGTATTAAAAATATAGCCTGCTGTATGGCCATAGCCCTGTTTGCCCTTGCCTGCAAAAAAGACAATGGCGCCTACAACTATGAAAACGAAGCCAATGTATTTGATGGCAATGCTTATGCCTACCTTAAATCGCAAACCGGTAAATACGATTCGCTGCTTAAAGTATGCGAGCGGGTAAGCTGGGCAAAAGATACCTTAAGCAACAGTAAAGCCATTACCGTGTTTTCGCTTACCAACCGCAATTTTTCAGTGGCACTAAACGCCCTGAACAACCTCAGGTTAAGCCAGAATAAAAAAGCATTGGGTATTGCCAATCTGGATGCTGGCCAGCTGGGTATTTTATTAGACCGCTACATTGTAAGCACAAAAATAACCACCGATAGCCTGCACTTTGCTGATGGAGCCTTTTTAACCAGCACCCATTTTAAATATGGCATGAATGCGCAGGAGCTGAACTCGAATGCCAGCGGTTATGTTTTTGGTGGTCCAAAAGGGGTGGTTTACAGCGACATTAAAAACTCGCAGTATACCAAAGAATGGAAATCGGCCACTACCCAGGCGGTAAATATTGAAACCAACAATGCCATTATCCACGTGCTTTCGGCTTCGCACGAATTTGGTTTCGGCGAATTCCTCATCCGATTAAATAAATAAATCATTCAGTTATATGATACCAAGAAATAAATCAATTGCCTTATTTTTTGTAGCCATTGGCGCATTGGCCATACTGGGCTGCAAAAAATTATTGCCGAGCGATACCGATGCCTTTAATAAGGATGCCGGATTTAAACAAACCGTTTACAAACCCATACTGGGCCGTACCACTTTAATGGGCGATAATTTTAATATCGAAAGCTCATCCTTACCACTCACCTTCAAAATCGTGGCCATGCGCAATAGCGATGGCATTACCAGCCCGAGTTGTTAAAACCCTTTCCTGTACTGGTGTGGAAAAAAGCCTACGATGGGAGCGAGAAATCGATTCAGGAAATTGAAGCCAAACGCAGCACCGAGCAGCATACCCTGTTTGAAGTAGGCGAGCACTCGGGCGAGTTTATCATGTGGGCAGAGGCCAAAAGCAATATTGTAAAAGCATTGCCCGATTCGGGCTATGTTTTCGACGTAGAAGTATCGAACAATGGCGGCCGTAAATATTTCAATAACCTGGTATTGCAGCCGCAAAGAGAGCTGCCTTACGAGCCCAACCGCATTAATCCGCTAACCGGGGCCAATACAGGCGGCACCATTACCCCAACATTACTGAACGGTATAGTGGGCGATAAATCCGGACAGCCTTTATCCAGCAGCGATGTAACCATCCTGTTTAATAAAGTGGGCGAAGGCAATTCCATTTCATTTAAGTTTTTAGATACCCTGCTCAAACCCATCGACCCCGCCAAATTTAAACTCACCAATTGGACAAAACTGGTACATGGCTTTAACATGAAAATGAGCACTACGGCTGTAAAGTACGATGCCGCTTATCCCATCCCACTTGTAACCATCCCAACGCCTTACACCAACGCTAACGGTACTCGAGCCCGCGTGGCTTTCGCTTACGATCGCATTGGTTTTGGTGGCTTCAGGGTAGAGGCCAACCTGGGTTTAGACTTTGCCATTTTCGAAAAGGGCGATTGGGAAGTCATTTTCTGGTTTAATAAAGATAACCCGCGGTTTACCAACGACTAATCCCCAGAAAAATAAGTTGAACATGAGTTTTTACAATACAGATATGACTAAAAAATACATCCTAAATTTATTGTTTTTGGTAACGCTGGCAGTATGGGGGGCACAGTATCGGCCCAAACCCTCATCAGCGTAAAGGGTAAGGTGGTAGATAAAAGTGATGGAAACGGCATACCAGCCGTAACCATTATGGCCAGTACCACTACCCGGGCAATAGGAATGACCAGAGATGATGGTTCATTTACGGTAAGCGTACCCGATAACGCAACACTAACCTTCAAATACCTCAATTATAAAAATGTTACGGTAAAGTTAAATGGCAAAAACGACCTCAAGGTTGTAATGGCCGAAGACCGTACCTCATTGGAAGACATTGTGGTAGTGGGTTACGCCCAAAAAACAAAAGAAACCGTAATGGGGCGGTAACCTCATTAAAAGGCAAAGATATCCAGGATGTGCCTGTAAGTAACGTAGCCGAATTGTTTCAGGCCAAAGTACCGGGCTTAAACATCCAGATCAATACAGGTAGTCCGGGTGCGGCACCAACCATTAATATGCGTGGTTTATCCGGCATCAGCGTAACCGGTTCGGGCGATAATGCCTTTTTAACTCCAACCTCACCCTTGTTCGTAATTGATGGGGTACCGGTTGATTTAAATACCGATTACCAGTATGGCTTTTCGAGCAACGGCCCGGGCATTAGTCCCTTATCATTAATCCCACCCGAGGATATTGAAGAAATCAACTTCTTAAAAGATGCCAGTGCAACAGCCCTTTATGGTGCACAGGGTGCTTATGGGGTAATTTTAATCAATACCCGCAGAGGTAAATCGAAAACCCCGATTATTCAGTACTCAACCAACTTTTTCTTCAACACCCCGCCTAAACTGCGTCAGGTAATTGGTGGTGCTGCCGAAAGTAATTTAAGGCTTTGGGAAATTTACACTTATGGAACCAATATATATTCGGCGCGCCAAAGTATCGACAACACACCCATGCTGGCCGATAGTTTAAATGCCTTTTACAACAACTCTACCGATTGGCAAAGCATTTTTTACCGCTCTACCTATAACCAGCAGCACAATGTAAATGCAAGCGGTGGCGACGATTCTTTTAACTATAAAATTAACGTGGGTTATTACAATGAAAAGGGGATTCAGGAAAATACCGGTTTTACCCGCTACTCGCTGAGCATGAATACCCGTTACAAACCCAGTCCTAAATTTAATGTAAACCTTATCCTATCAAGCAGTTTGGGTAACACCCAAAAAGGGAGTGGTAATGGTTTACTGCAAACCGGAGTAGCCTCAGGTGCAGGCTCTTCATCTTTATTGCCCGGCCCCAGTTTAATTAACAGCAGTGCAGCTTTGGGTGCTTTAATTGTTGATAACGACAATAAAGCTGGCAACATTAAAACCAGCGTAGAGGCCCGTTACGAATTTCTTACCGGTTTGGCGCTCTCTAACATCACCAGTTACGATTACTCGATGGGAACCACCGAAACCTTTAACCCCGCCATATTAAATAACAATGTGGCAGGTGTTTACTCGTACAACGATAAGCGCAGCACCTTATACAACAGGGCCATGTTAAGCTTTAACAAATCCTTTCAAAAAGATGTGCATAACCTGGGTGCCTACGTTTTCTCTGAGGTGTATGTGCGCAATTTCCAAGCACATGCCATTAAGCAAAATCAGTATACCAACGATCAGTACCAGGGGCCCTTCGGCACTGCAGCAGCAAGCTCGGGTGGCGGGGTGTTAGATAACTACTCCGATTCGAGAGCAGCATCGCTCGCCGGAAGTTTATCTTACAACTACAAAACCAAATACCTCATCGAGGCTACTTTCCGTTTAGATGGTACTTCGAGTACAGGTTTAAATGCACCATGGGCTAAAAACCCATCGCTGGCTGTAAAATGGAATTTCAACAAAGAAAACTTCCTGGCCAACTCCAAATGGCTCGATGTAGGTATGCTCCGCCTATCGTGGGGTAGAAACATTGCCCCGGTGGGTAGCGTATTCGACGCCAATGGTACTTATGATTATTATGGCAATTACAACGGTATTCCAACTACGGCTATCGATTTTAACAACCTGCCCAACATTAAATTATTGCCCACCTCTACTACCCAGTACAATGCGGGTTTAGATTTAAACCTCTTTAAAAACCGCATTACCCTAACCTTCGATACTTATTACAAAATGGTTGATAACCAGCTTTGGCAAAAGAACATTACTACACACAATGCCTTTACCAAACTTAAAACCAACGAGGTTAGCAACGTAAACATCGGTTATGAACTGGCTCTAAGTTTCAGGCCATTGCCGGCTACCAGCAAGGTAAACTGGACCCTGAGCATTAACGGCGCTTACAATAAGGAAAAAATTACCGCCCTTCCTGATGCTACCCGTCAGATCTTAATTGAGGGAGGCGCTACCGGACAAGCCATATTGTACCGCCTGGGCCGCAACTCTTTAACCAATATCCTTTACAATTTTAAAGGTGTATTTGCTACCAATGATGACGTGCCAGTTAACCCGGCCAATGGTACCCGTTACCATACTTTTAACGGTGCTGTACCCGTGTATTTCAAGGCAGGCGATCCGTATTATGCCGATATCAATGGCGATTACGTACTCGACTCGAAAGATATGGTGGGGGCCGGCAACTCCCAGCCATTAATTAACGGTGGTATCAGCAACTTCGTATCGTACCAGGGCTTTTCGCTTAACGTAATTATGGCTTATACCTGGCACCGCGATATCCTGAACAACCCGCTGGCTTCGGGCTTTCAGAACTTTGCTTCGCCTTTTTCGGCCAATAACCTGGTACCCATAAGCGAATACAATATATGGCGCCAGTCGGGCGATATTGCAAATTATCCTAATCCCTACGATTATTTGCGGTACGGAAACTATGGGGCGACCGATAAATCGACACAGTTTTTGCCTTTCCGTTATAACCAAACCCTGTTTCAGGAAGATGGTTCGTACCTAAAACTGGCTACGGTAACACTGGGTTACAACTTTAAGCCACAGTTAACCAAACGTCTGGGCATTACCAGCTTAAGGGTATTTGCTACAGCCAACAACATCCACACTTTTAGTTTTTACTCGGGTGCCGATCCCGAAACTGTGAGTTCGCTGGGCCGGGATAGCTCTGGTGGTTACCCCGTACGCAGAACCTATGCTTTGGGCTTAAACATTCAATTATAAACAGGAACACGATGAAAAAAACAATATATCTATTAGCAGCACTGCTGCTGTTGAGTGTAAACTTTAGC
Organism: Pedobacter sp. HDW13; assembly: GCF_011303555.1. Taxonomy (NCBI): domain Bacteria; kingdom Pseudomonadati; phylum Bacteroidota; class Sphingobacteriia; order Sphingobacteriales; family Sphingobacteriaceae; genus Pedobacter; species Pedobacter sp. HDW13. The sequence goes on from NZ_CP049868.1 coordinate 2,118,919, forward strand.
TGTAAAAAGTTCTTAAACGTAGAGCCGCTCAGTAAACTATCGGGCAACAATTACTGGAAAAACGAAGCCGATGTACAAAGCTACGATTTGGGCTTGTACCGCTTGTTTAGAGAAGCATCGATGAAAAATGTACTTTTCGAAATCGGCGATACCCGGTGCGGATGGGCAAGGTCTTCTGTCAAAAATTATCCGGGCCGGATTGATTTTGACTACATGGCCACCAACAACCTTAAAATGGCCATTGCGGCCCGTGCCGACCGTTCATTACCCGGTTACGAAGCCAATGCCATTAACGAATGGTTTCAGCTAAGATCGAGATATGATCTGATCCAGCAATGGACTCCCTTTTACAAAGTGATCCAGGCGGCTAACATTATGGTAAAAGAGGTAGCAGAAATGCCAGACAACATCCTTACCTCGGAGAAAAAGAAACAATATATTGCCGAGGCTGTTTTTATGCGCTGCATATCTTATTTCTTCCTAACCAGGTTATTTGGCGATGTACCCTATTATACCGAAGCCTATAACCAGGAAGCTTTGCCGCGCACCAACATGGTTACGGTTTTTAAAAATTGCCTTGCCGATTTAGGTGCCGTAAAAAACGATTTGCCCTGGACCTACAGCGATCCCACTTTTAGAGGCATCAGGGCCATGCGTGGTGGAGCCATTGATTTAATGATGCACATGAACATGTGGTGTGCCGGTTTTGATGCCGCCAATTCAGCCAGCTATTACGATGCAGTAGACCAACTCGGTAACGAACTGCAGGATATAGGTGTAGATCAGCAAAAAGCCTATCGCTTAATCCCGATTGAACAAACTTACCTCATCATGTTTGGTAAATCGCAGGAAGGTCTTTTCGAGGTTCAACTGAGCGATAATACCGGCGAATCGGTTGCCGATGCGAGGTATAAATATTCCTTCTCGGTAGTGCATATTCCTTTCTTCCCCAGCGACAGGCCTTATTCGGAAATGGCTTATAAAAGCGATTACATGAAAAGGATTTATCCTGAAGATGGTACCGATAAAAGAAAAACAATCTGGTTTGATGAGAATATTTACGACGAAACAGGCTTGTGGCAGTTCTACAAATTTTTTAACAGGGCAGCACTTGTTCAGTCTCTTGATGATAACCCCATTATTTTCCGTTTGGCCGATGCCATTTTACTGCACGCCGAAGCACTGGCCGAACTGGGCAGGGATGGCGAGGCAGCAACCTTGCTCAACGTAATCAGGGCCCGTGCCGGTGCCGATCTCTTTCCGGCAAACCCGGGCGAAGGGAAAATTAAAGATGCCATCTTTTTAGAAAGAGGGAAGGAACTCATGGGCGAAGGGCACCACTTTTACGATTTGGTACGCACCAGAAGAATTCTCGACCCTAAGTTTACACCTAACCCACTTTCGTTTTCAGCGTTTCAGGCGGGTGCATGGACCTGGCCAATCGACCCCAGTGCAACCCTTAACAACCCCTACATGACTTTGAACAATTACTGGCGTTAACCCATTAAAGCACAACTTAAACATGAATAAGTTTAACAAAAACACACTATTGCTGAGCCTGGTACTTGTACTTACCGGATTAGCCTTTAGCTGCAAAAAATACGAACACTACATTGATGGGGGCGTAAAAGAAGCCAAATTTGAGGGTACCATTTTGCAGTACCTACAGGCCAAACCCCTGCATTTCGATACGCTAACCCAGGTAATTAAACTGGCCGGCATGGAAAGTACTTTTAGCGGCGATAACATTACCTTTTTTGCTCCTACTGATCCAACCATTAACCGCGCTATCCGTACACTGAACAAAGAGCTCCGCTCAACCGGTAAAGATACCGTAAACAAACTTTCGGATATTAAACCCGCGGTATGGAAAACAGCACTTTCGCTTTATGTCTTTAAAGGCACCAACCGTCTTAAAGATTACAGTCAGGTTGATACGCTGGCCCTGAACACCTACAAAGGGCAGGGTTATCTTTCGTACAACGGTGCGCCCTTGAACATTGGCGTGGTGTATAACGATGCCGTAACCAATGCTGGTACTGCCAACGAGGTTAGGGTAAAATATGCAGGCTACAGGCAACTGATGATTTCGTATATCCCCGATCTCTCGCGCCCGCAAGCCTTCTGGATCAACGCACCAGTAGCTTCATCTGATATCAACCCCACAAACGGGATTGTGCACGCACTTAAAATGGAAAAGCACTCCTTTGGCTTTAACAGCGCCTATTTTAATTCGATAGCAATAGAAAATGGAATTGGGAATTAATAAAAACAGCATTATGTTAAGAAATAAACAAATTTTTAAAAATACCCATCTGGTCTGCCTGCTGCTGCTGGCACTTTCCTTCGCATCATGTAAAAAGGAAAATCCCATTAGCGAAGATCCCTATGCAGGAGGTAAAGTAGCGCTGGGTATTAAATTCGCTTCTGATGTAGCCGACACCGAACAGGTAAACGGGGCAACCCAAATTACCTTCGAGGTAACCGGACTCATACCTTTTAAAGACAAGGTTAAGTTTTACATTAACGATACCGAAGCCAGCATTACCAAAATAACCGACAAAGCCATTACCGTACTTTTTCCGGCGGGTGCCAGCACAGGCGGAACTACACTGATTGTAGGCGACCAGATCTTTTTTGGCCCGGCTTACCGCGTAGAAGGCAAGGTTGAGATTGATGCCACTTTTGCTTCAAATACCAGTTTCGCCAGCATCAGGCAGGTTTTACCCTTAGCCAATGGCAACCTGGTAATGGTGGGTTCCTTTAGCAATTACATGGCTGCAGCCACGATCAAAAAGCCCATCAACAACATCGTATTAACTGATGCAAACGGTTTTATTACTTCTGGTTTTTCAACAGGTAAAGGTGCAAATGGCCCCATATCTTCTATCCTCAGGTTGGCAAGTGGACAGTTTATCGTAGGCGGTACACTCACTACTTACAACAACGTTATCGGCATGAACAGCGTAACCCGCTTAAACAGTAATGGTTCTGTCGATTCAACGGTAGTAGAAGTAGTAGGTAAAACCTCCGACCATTCTTACGATACCGTAGCCACCTTTAATGGCGGCGTAAATGGTGTAGTAAACAAAGTTTTCAATTACAACAACAGCATTTATGTGGTAGGCAGCTTTACTAACTATGCCGAATTTTTCTACGAGCGTTCTACACGCGACAATAAAGTAGTGGGCTATACCAAACTCAACAACTTGTTAAAAATGAACATGAATGGTAAAATGGATTCGAGTTATAATTTTAATGTAGCTACCAATTTGCCTTTGGTTGCCGGCAATGGCCCCGTTAGTGATGCATTAATGCAAAGCGACGGCAAAATTATCCTCGTGGGTTCATTTACCACCTATCAGGGTTTAAACAGCAACCGCATTACGCGCATTGGCACCAATGGACTTATAGATCCAACTTACCCTTCGGGCACTGGTGCCGACGATGCCATCAATGCCCTTACCTACAGTGCAACCTCCGGCAAATACCTGGTTGCTGGTGCATTTAGCAATTATAACGGATTTGCCTCCAAAGGCCTGGTGATGTTAAATACCGATGGCACGGTGGACAAAAGCCTGGTGCTTAAAACCATTGAAGGCGGGAACATCAGTAAAGCCTTTCAGTTAAAAAGCGGTAAAATACTCGTATTCGGTTCATTTAAAAAGTACGACGGAATTATCCGACAAGGCTTTATGGTATTAAACCCCAATGGAAGCCTGGCCGCCGGATACAACAATACCGGTAAATTTCAGGGCATTGTAAACGATGTTTACGAAAGCACCGACATTTTTGGTAACCCTACCGCACTTATTGCAGGTACTATTTCTCTTTTCGATAACCAGCAGGTAGCCGGTGCAGTACGCATCTCGTTCAAACCATAATCACGTTGTTAACCAAATAGCTTACAATGAAAAATAAAATAAAAAAGCCGGCATTTAGCTACCCACTGGCAGCCCTTTTAATAGTGGCCTTAGTGGCAGTTTTTTCTTGCAATAAAGAACTGGCCGATAAAAAAGACTTCTCTAACAATACCGGCGGCGAGGTAGCGGATGCCCAAAAGCAAAAAGTATTGTACATAATTGTTGATGGTGCACGTGGCGAATCTATTTTCAAATCGCCTACGCCCAACCTCTCGCGCATGATTAAGACTGGCATGTTTACCATCAATTCCGTATCGGATGAAAATGGCTTAAATTCCACTTCATGGGCAGATATGCTTACGGGCTATGATAAAACCAAGCATAAGGTGATTAGCGAAGATTTTGCGAACAACAAACTCACTGATTACCCTATGTTTTTTAAACGTGTTAAAGATAACACTGCGTTAAGAACAGCTGCATTTAGCATTTCGCAAAGCTTAAGCAGTAAGCTCATTAGCAATGCCGATGTAAACAGCACTTTTGCTACCGATGAGGCCGTAAAAACAGCCACCTTAACCGAGCTGGCCAATAACGATGCCGCAGTGGTACTGGCCGAGTTTCAGGGTGTAGATAAAGCCGGTGCACAATATGGCTACGATGCCAGCGTGCCTCAGTATGCCGCAGCCATCACCAATATTGACACCTATATTGGTGAGCTAAATAATGCCATTAAGGCCCGCGCCAGTTTTAGCAAAGAAAACTGGCTTATTGTTATTGCCTCCAACAAAGGCGGAAATTATCCGGTTATTCCTGCTTTAATGGATCAAACCCTGTACAGTAAGCCCTTGTTAAACAGCTTTGTGATTCTGTATAATCCTATTTTCAAATCGACCATTTACAACAAACCTACCAACCTAAATTCCCTTCCCTATTATGGAAGTTATGGTAAACTAAGTGGCGATACGCTTGCCAGCGTTGATGCAGTCAAATCGAACGCATACAATTTTGGTACCACCGGAGAATATACTGTAGAATTTAAGTTAAAAGTGCAGGCTTTCGGCACACTCAATGCACCCATTTTCTTTAAAACATCGAGCCCTGCCAACGCTACTACCGGCTGGTGGATTATCCACAACGGATCGAACGGTACCTGGCGCCTGGGTGGTCTGGCTTCGGCAGCAATAGCTACCCCTACAACCAAAGCTATGGAAGTTAATACCTGGTACAATATTGGGTTTAAGGTCTATTTCGTGGGTACAGTCAGGTATGTGCAGCTCTACCAGGATGGCGATCCGGTTGGGCCAGCTACAGTAATAACCGGTAGAAATGCGAACAACAGCGAGCCTTTAGTGGCAGGCTACCGTTCTGGTTATGGTAATAGTGCAACACAGTTTATAACCGACGTCAGGATTTTTAATGCGGCTGTTCCCGATGCTATCATTAAAGATTTTGCCTGTCAGGTAGATTTAGATAGCCGACATCCAAACTATAATAACCTAATCGGTTATTGGCCATCCCTAAATGGTGCCGGCACTTTAGTAAAAGATTACAGTAAATCGAAAAACGATTTTGTTTTTCAGAAAAGCCCGCAGTGGATAAACTTCGAAGATTACGACAGTAAATTTTGCATCAAACCAACCCCCGAACTTTATCAAAAAGTTCCAAGGGGTATTGATATACCGAGGTTTATTCTGGGTTGGCTAAACATCAATGCAACTGGCTTTAACCTCGATGGGAAAGTTTGGACGCCTATTTACAATAATATTTTAAAATAACCAAGGCCATGAAAAGTAAACATATAACAGTTTTAACTTCTGCTTGTGCTGCGCTTTTGCTGCTTACACAGGCCTGCAAAAAAGATTACGGCTACGCTTTCGAAGATGGCTATAGTAAAACAGAGGTAATAGATACCTTTGGCAATCAGGAACTCGATACTTCCAAATACAAGATAGACCGCTCGCAGTTTAATCTGGCCAGGGTTTTCCCGGGTTTGGTATCCATTACCGAGCTGCGGCTAAAAAACACCAAAGTAACACTCGATTTCGATTTTGTATACGCAAACAATGCCAATTTAAGAATTTCAGTACCGCCGCAAGGCTGGTTTAGCACGGGGATGTACGCTCCCGCTGGCGAGCTGATTCAGGTCGATGTTCCTTCCGGAGAATATGGTATGACTGCGCAGATTGGTGCCTGGGATGATGACCTGACCAGCCTGCAAACCAAACTCAGGGCACCGGTTATTTACAGCCGCCATACCCTGGCACCGGGCAAAAACCTTATCCGTAACCTGTATGGTGGTCAGGTTTACATTATCCCACCAAGGGCACTGGGCCGCAAGGTAGAATTCACTTTTACCGGAACGGTTAAATCGCCCGATTTTGTACTGGGCCAAACTACCGATGAGGAATGGAAGGCCATGATTGCCAAAACTACCGTGCCCTTTTTCGAGCTGCGTGGCAAGCGGATCATTTTTACTTTACCGCTATCGCGTTTAGCCAAATTCCCGATTGCCAGCCCAACCGCTTTAATGCAAACCTGGGATGAGCAGATTCTGCACTGCTACTGGGAATGGTATGGCTTATCAGAAAATGCCGCCGATGCCCGCGACTTAAACCCAATGTTGCCATGGCGCATTGTACACGATATTCAACCATCAGTGGGTGCACAACATAGCGGCTACCCGGTAGTAGCGATGGCCAACGACAACTATTTTCAGCAGGCGGTAACCCTGAGTGGCGTTATTGGCCAAAACTGGGGTACTTACCACGAGCTTGGGCACAATATGCAGATGAACAATACCTGGAACTTTGATGGCAATGGAGAAGTATCAAACAACATTTTCTCGCTCAAAGTAACCAAATACCATGGCTACAAACACAGCAATTACAAGCGGTTAATGACTGCTGCGCTGGCTTTTGTGAGTCCTACCGGCACCAAATCTTACGCCAATGCATCAGAAGATGCCAAATTGGGCATGTTTATCCAGTTAATGGAGCGCTACGGTTTTGAGTTTATTACCTACTTAACCACCGAAGCACGCCATGCCCGGTTTACCTCATCGAGCAACCAGGATAAGATCGATTTCTTTTACGAACGTTTATCCGAATTTACCAAAACCGATATGGAGCCTTTTTTAACCAAATGGGGCATTACGGTAAGTGCCGTTTCCAAAGCTAAAATTTTAGCCAAATATCCCTTGTTAACAGAGGCGGTTTGGTTATCAGATCCAAGTTAATTCATCCAAAAAACATAAAATAAACCAACAATGAAGAATTATCCGTTTAGTTTAAAAAAATACAGTACGCTTGCTATTCTGCTGCTGTGTGCCGTTATTTTTGGTTGTAAAAAATATTACGATCCACCGGCCGTTTTCGAGAAACAGGAAATTGTTTCGGTAAAGAAAAGAAAGGTTTTGCTAATTGGTATCGATGGCACAACCGGCGAAGACATGAAAAAAATTATGCCGCCTGTTATCGCTTCCATACTACCCAACAGTAAGTATTCGTGGCAGAGCAGGAGCGATGCACCTGTGAGCGATGCAGGTACCTGGAAAAATATCATGACAGGTATTGCCACCATCCACAAAATACAGGACAGCACTTTTATCGTACCCGAAAGTGCCAGCGAACACGATGCTGTTGTAGAATATCCATCGTTAATTGAACGCTTGCAGGCCACCCCAAAAATGCGTTATTCGGTAGCCATTTCACCATGGAAAACCCTGGTAGATCGTTTGCTGCTTTATGCCGATGAGCCAATTGCTGTAAACAACGATGCTGCCGCAGCCGATACCGCCGTGAAGAAAATTGGCATCAACAAAGCCGATTTGATTGTGGTAAATTTTAACCAGGTAAACCAGGCCGGATTGAAATACGGTTACTCGGCCGATGTGCCCGAATATAAAGCTGCCGTAACACAGGTTGATACCTATATTGGCAAATTACTGGAAGCTGTTAAAGCCCGTAAAACCTATAACAATGAAGAGTGGCTGGTGGTTATTACTTCTAACCACGGCGGCTATAACAAAGGCTTTACCAGCCAAACCGAACGCGAGCGCAACTCGTTTAACATTTATTATCACCCCGCTTTTAAGAAAGTAGAAATTGATAATGTGCCTTTAACCGATGGCTTTTTATTTCCGGCGGCTAAAGCCGTTACAGACGTAAAAGCAGTACTGGCTTCTGCCAATGCAGCGCTTTACGATATAGGAACTACGGGCGATAAAACCATGCAGCTAAAAGTGCAAGTAAAATCAACAGGTGGTGCAAATGCCCATGCGGTAATCCTGTCTAAATTAAATACTTCTTATGGCACGGTAAATGGCTGGGAATTTATGGTAGAACTGAGTGCAACAGCAACTCGTAGATTCAGGGTAGTAATGGGTTATAACAGTTCTACACTAATTTATGTATATGCACCCGCTAATTTCGATCTCAATAAGTGGTATGCCGTTACGTTAAAAATTTATACAGATGCCGGCAAAAGAATGGCGGTCCTTTATGTAGATGGGGTACCTGGAGCCGCGGTAGATATTACCGGCCGTAATATTGGTACAGTACCTTATGATTTGATTCTAGGTAACATTAACTCGGCTGTAAGCACCTCTTCTTATGCCGTAAACGATATTGCCATTTACAATAAAGCGCTTTCAGATGATGAAATTAAAAACTTTACCTGCAGTGATGGGATAAAAACCACCGATGCCAGCTATGCAAGTTTAATTGGCTATTGGCCATGTAAACAGGTAAATGGCACCAAATTGCTCAATCAGACTCCTGCAGCTGTAGGCAAAGACCTGATTTTAGGAGGCAACGGCGGCTCATGGACAGCCTTCGAGAAATCAATCTGTAATGCAACTGCTCCATCAGGCAATACCATTATGGCAGTGTCCAATTCAGATATCGCTTCGCAGATTATCTATTGGTTTGGGGTAAACATAAACGACTCCTGGAAACTGAACGGAAAATCGTGGTTGAAACTGTATGAGGTAGAGTTTTATAAATAATAGCGCGAACAACGATTAGAAATAGATTTCAAATCAAAAACTAAGTGGTGAATCGTCCCTTCTTTGGGTAAACCGGTTCACCACTACTAAAAAATATATAGATGAAACACAAATACTATATTATAATCCTGGGTATTGCTTTGTGCTTTGCTGCCTGTAAAAAGTTTGCAAACGAAGCTTTTAACAATACAACTACCCAAAAGGAAACCTTAGCCGTAAAAGTGATTAATGACGATGACCAGTTGCCTGTGGCAGGAGTTAAAGTTATTATCAGTCGCCAAACCGAGGCATCGGGGGTATATACGCAGGTAGATACCATCCGAACAGATAAAGATGGTCAAATAAGCACCAAATTACCCTATCCCAATAATATTAAAGTTGAAGTAGATACCACATATTATCACAAAGGTGAGCAAGCGCTTTATTTTAACAGTGCTGCAAATGTGGTTTTGCATACTACACCTAAGTATGGTATGGCGCCATTAAACATAGCCGTTAAAGACGAGCTTAATGCTGGTATTTCCAATTTCCCCATGTTAATTGATACCAAAGCACCCGGAGCCGACACTTATACTTCCACCGGAGGTTTGGAACATGCAGGCACTAACGGACAGTTGATCGTTTCGTTACCTTATCCAAATGCGGTAAGGGTAATCGTGGGCGATACCATGAAGTACTTTCCTGACACCCTAAAAACAGCACTTAAAAATGTAAGGGGGGAGACTGTTAATTTAACTGCAAAGCTTAAACCAACAACTGTACCTTTAGAGGTTACGGTGTTAGATAAAGACAATAGCACATTGTTGCCCGGTATTGATATTGTTGTACTCCAAAAATTAACCGGTGAAACTGATTTCAAAGCTATTGGCCTGACAGGCACAACGGGCAGTAATGGAAAATTAATTTTGAATGCTCCTTATGAGGGTGAGGTAAAAATTAAAACAACCGATCCAGCGTTCTTCTCCCCCGATTCTGCAATTACGCGCATGGCCTATGCCCAAAACCGGAGCATAACTTTGCGATCTAAAAAACTTACCCCAAAAGCACCTGTGGATGTGCTGGTCTACGATCAGTCAAACAATCAGATTTTACCCGGCGTAACGGTTAACGTAAGTTCAAAAATCACGGGCGAAACTGCATTTAAATTAGATACAACAGCCGTTACCGACGAGAACGGAAAGCTGAGTGTCCGCGTCCGTTTTTCGGGTGATATGAAATTTGAAGTGCTTAACGATACCTATTTTGCTTCCAATGCCATTACTGCAACAAACACCGGTTCGGCAGCTAAACAGGTTAGTTTACCCTTAACCGTTAAAACCGCCGCATATCCGGAGCCTGTACTTACAACTTTGATGGTGAGTTCGCTTACATTAAACAACGGAATTACTTTAAATGCTCCAACCGATGTAGCCAACGATAAGCGGGGCAACATTTACATTTGCGATCAGAATAACAACCGCATAATACGCGTAAGCAGAAATGGGAATACCACTGTTTTAGCCGGAAGTGCTACAGCAAGTAGCGTTGACGGGACCGGAACAGCGGCTACATTTAACAAACCAAAAGGTATGGTAATTAACCAGGCTGGAACCGAGTTGTATGTAACCGAATATTCGGGCAATAAAGTAAGAAAAATAACCATTAATCCAACCAACATGACCGCCGTTGTAACTACCATTGCAGGTAGCGGGGCAGCAGGTACTGCAGATGCAGTTGGAACAGCAGCTACATTTACTAATCCTAGCGGGATTGATTTAGATGAGGCAGGTGGTGCATTATACCTGTCAGATTTATCGGCCAGCACATCAGTCGGCAGGATTCGCAAAATAGCATTAAGTACCAATACCGTTAGCACACTTGGTACAGCAACCATATATGCGCCAAATGCAATTGCGCTAAATCCTAGTAAAACATCACTTTACTTAGGTTCATTCGGAAATACCTTTGGATCTACTGAAAGTTATCTCTTCAGAGTTACGGTTTCATCAGGTGCCAGAACCGTATTAAAACAAACAAAAACCACCAATTTTAACGACCCTTCCGGAATATTCATTAGTCCTGCCGGAGTAATTTTTGTTTGTAGTGAGAAAGCACATTCTATAGCAAGAGTAACAAGTGAAGTAACTACGAATTCAATATTCGGTTTACTAGCCGGATCAGGTACTGATGATAGTATAACAGGCGTTAATGCAGTTACAGGTACTGCAGGAAATGTTGATGGCCCCGCTGCCATTGCCAGATTTAACCTGCCCTGGGCTATAAAATACAATGCACATGCAGGTAGTTTCCTCATCGCGGATCAGGGAAACAACAAAATCCGGATAATGAAATCCAGCACCATTAATTAGAAACTAAAGAATGAGCCCCTAGTGGCTTCTAAACAAATTGCAAAAGAGGCTGTTCTCCAGTAAAAGATGATGTGCCCCAAAAAGTTTTTGTCTAACTTTTGGGGTTCACTTCAAGAGAGCAGCCTCTTTTTTTTGAACGGTGTTAAGATTTCTCCTTTTCTATCAAGAGAAAAGTAAGAGCCCGCGGCGGTGAGCGGAGGAAAGCCTGTGCCTACACTAGCTAAAGCATTAAGATTCCCGCATACGCGGGAATTACGATTAGCGAATGGGAAAGACGATTGCGGGGTAAAGGTGGTGCGCTCCTTTGATCCGGACACCCCTTGCATAGCCGTCACCCCTGAACTTGTTTCAGGATCTCTTCTTAAGTAAGACAAACAATTGAGAGATGCTGAAATAAATTCAGCATGACGGATTGGGTTTTTCTGCACCCTACTACCCAAACCTACTCCTTCCCCTTCTGATTACTCAAATAAACCTTAGGTGTATAACCAAACTGTTTCTTATACTCACGGCTAAAATACTTCGGATCGTTAAAGCCTACCAAATGCGCCACTTCCGAAACATTATAAACCCTGCCTTCCAATAAAACTGCGGCCTTTTTTAAGCGGATCGATTTCACAAAATCGTTAACCGATAAATCGGTAATGGCCCTTATTTTCTTATACAACACCGGCTGACTCATACCTATTTCGCGGGCCAGTTCCTGCACGCCAAAATGCTGATCGCTTAAGCGCTCTTCAATGCATTTGGTAATCTTAAGCATAAATTTATGGTCAACCACATTAATGGTGACATCCTGCGGATCCAGATTAGCCTGCTCGCCAAACTTGCGGCGCATGTTAGCCCGCGACTGCAGCAAATTGCGCACATTCAGCAACATCAGTTCAATACTGAAAGGTTTGGTAATGTAGCTGTCGGCTCCGGTTTCGAGCCCATCTACCTGCTGCGATTGCGACACCCGGGCGGTTAACAAAATCACGGGGATATGTGCCGTACGCTCGTCGGTTTTAAGCTTGCGGCATAAATCAAGTCCGTTCATTACCGGCATCATTACATCGCAAATCACCAGATCAGGTAACTGCTCGCTGGCCAGCTCCCAACCCAGCTGTCCGTTTTCGGCTTCTAAAATCTGGTAGTTTAGCCCCACAGTATTACGCAGCAACTGTCTGATTTCTGGATTATCTTCTACCAGTAAAATCGTCTCCTTAAAAGTCTGTTTCGGGCTCAATGTACCCACTGCAACATCGGGCACCGGCATAGGTACCACATAGGTAGTGCTTTCCTGTCCGTCGGCAGCCGGTTCATAAGGCTCAAGCTGCTCCACCCAGCTACCGTCTTTTTTCAAAATTACCGTAAAACAGGTATTACCAGCCTGTGCATCACTTTCCGGAATGCTGGCCATTAACAGCTCGCCGTTATGCGCGGTTACAATGCTCTTAGATAAGGCCAGGCCAATACCCGAACCAATGTGTACAAAACCCGGACTATTTACCTGGAAAAAATCGCTAAAAAGTTTGCTGGTACTGCTTTCCGGAATCCCGATTCCATTATCGCGTACCTCAATCTGTACTTCATTTTTGCTTTCTTTAATGCTTACACTAATGGAGCCCTTATCGCGGGTAAATTTAAAGGCATTCGAAAGCAGGTTAAAACACACTTTCTCCATCTGTAATTTATCAAACCAGATGGCTATTGGTTGCCCATCCGATTCGAAATGATATGCAATATTGCGGCTTTCGGCCAGCTGTTCAAAAGCATTGAAAATTTCGCGTAAAAACAGTACCACGTCCTGTTGCTGTGGTTGCAGTTTCAGGTTGCCTGTTTCTGTTTTCCTGAAATCCATCAGTTCGGTTACCAGTTGCATTAAACGATCGGCATTGCGCTTAATCGGCAAAATCTGGTTATTAATCACCGGCAGGTCTTTAGTGCTCTTAAGCAGGTTTTCCAGCGGACCTAATATCAGTGTAAGCGGCGTTCTGATTTCGTGCGACACATGCGTAAAAAACCTGAGCTTTACCCGCTGTACATCCTCTGTTCTTTTTAACAATGCCCGCACAAAGAGGTAACGCACAATGAGAAAAAGCATGGCCAAAAACAGCAAAAGGTAAAACAAATAAGCCCACCAGCTGGCCCAAAAGGCTGGCCGCACCCTAATTTGAATGGTAGCCACCTCAGCTCCCGGAATGCCATCGTTATTGGTACCCCTAACCATAAAACGGTAATTACCGGCAGGTAAATTGGTGTAGCTGGCACTGGGTGTGGCCATATCGTTCCACCCACGATCAAAACCTTCTAAAAAATAGGCGTATTTGTTCTTATCGGGTTTTACAAAGTTAAGCAGCGCAAACTCGATGGTAAAATTATTCTGGTCGTGGTTAAAAGTAAGCCTTTGGCCCGTATTAATTTCTTCGGCCAGTTTTCCATCCTTTTCGCTTACATACTGGTTAAACAATTTCAGGCCCGTAAAAATCAGTGGCGAAGCATAGTTGTTCAGCTCAATTTCGCGGGGATAAAAAGAAGTGAGGCCATTTATACCGCCCATAAATATCTCGCCCCGGCTATCGATAAAATAAGACCGTGCATTAAACTCATTACCCGCCAACCCGTCGCTTTTGGTATAATTCCTAAACCTGCCCGTTGCGGGGTTCAGTTCAGAAAGGCCATTGGCTGTACTTAGCCATAAATTATGGCTGGCATCTTCAACTATCCCCAGTACATTGTTGTTAATCAGCCCGTTCTTTTCCTGAAAGGTTTTAAATGTTTTGGTTTTAGGGTTATAAATGCTCAAGCCACCAAAGTAAGTTCCGATCAGCATTTCGCCCGCACTGTTTTCGGTAATGCAGTTAATGTAATCAGATTGCAGTTTATTGCTTTTGCCCTCGTTTTTATGGAAAACCGTCAGTACCCCTGTTTTAATGTTGTACTGGTACAGGCCGGTGTTGGTACAAATCCAAAGGTCGCCGCGACTGTCTTCAAATATATTGAGGATAATTTTTTTGAGCAGGTAACGGTTTAAAATACTCTTGGTAGTATGTGTTGGGTATTTGCCGCTTTTTCTGGTCAGGGTCGATAATCCGTTTTGCGAACCAATCCAGATGGTACCGCGCCGGTCTACTTCGAGCGCCAGAATTTCGGCAGTACCCACTGCCCCTAACGCATCGCGTACATTTTTAATGTGCTGCGCCTTACCCGTTTTTGGATCAAAAATGTTCAGTCCTCCGCGGTGTGCACCGATAATAATTTTATCGCTGTTGGGGCCTTCCTTCTTCATGATCTTAATCAGGTTCGAACTGATGCTCAGCGAATCGGTAGAATTACTTTTATAGTTCTTAAAAGTCTTGGTTTTGCGGTTGTAATAATTCAGTCCGCCACCCTCAGTAGCTATCCACAGGTTGTGCTGGGCGTCTTCGAGTACCGAGCTCAGCACATTGCCACTAATGCTGGGCATAAACCTGCTGTTGCGGTAAACTTTAAACCGGGTAGCAATGGGCGATACCATATTAACCCCGCCAAAGTAAGTCCCAATCCAAACGTTCTGATTTTTATCGGCAAAAATGTTATGAATAGAATTGTGGCTAATGGTACTCGCAATTTCCGGATCGTGCTGATAACTGGTAAAAGTTTCCTCCTCAGGATTCAGGATACTCAGGCCATCTTGTGTGCCTACCCACAAAAGCCCTTATGCTCCATAATTTCCCTAATGTCGCTATGGATAATCGAATTAGGGTTTCGATTGTCGTGTTGAAAAACCCGCAGGCTGTTATGCAACACATCAAACTTACACAGGCCGTTGCTGGTACCCATCCAAATATTCCCTTTTACATCGGCTGCTATAATTGTAATATAATTAGAAGGCAGAGGAGATGGAAAGCTTACTTTTTTATATTGAAACTTGCCATTACGCAGGCTCGCCAGCACTATTCCGTTTCCCGTTCCTATCCAAAGATTACCGTTTTTATCCTGGCAGATGCTGTAAATACTGTTTACCGGATCGCCAGCCTTTGTACTGAAACGAAAAGTTTTGAATTGGTTTTGCTCGCGGTTTACCAGTAAATTTAATCCGTTTAAAGTGCCTACCCAGACATTTTTATCCCGATCCTGGTAAATGGCCTCCACATTGTTGCTGCTCAGGCCTTTGATCCGCAAAAAGGAATCGTTCGGGGTTTGGTACCGGTTTAATCCACTGGTGGTACCTACCCACAGCACCCCTTTGGCATCGGTTAACAGCGAAGTAACTTCTCCGCCCGAAATACTGGCTGGGTTTTTAACTTCGTTTTTATAAATTTTAAAGCGATAGCCATCGTAACGGTTAAGGCCCTGGCGCGTGCCAAACCACATAAAACCCGTACTATCCTGGGCAATGGCCATTACCGAATTTTGCGACAGGCCATTTTCGACTGTGAGGTTTGAAAAAGAAACAGCAAGCTGGCCCCTTGCCGAAAAAAAAGTAAGGGAAATTAACAGGCCAAGCAACAGCCTAACAGGCTTATCACATCTCATATTCAATTTTGTAGGTTCAAGTTAGTTAGCTATCCAATAAATATAGGAAGATGATTGCTTTCCTGAGTGTTATCGAAGGATTTTAGCACGATATTACGGATTTTTCTACCCTTTCTTTTAGAATCTTCGTCTTTTTTTCATGGATAATACACCAAATTTGATCAATACAAATGGTTGCAACTTATTGGCCAGTGGCTTAGCCTGCCAAAAACAACGCAGCCATACCAAACAAGAAAAGAGTTAGTTGATCAATAGCCGGGATAAGTGGGCCACCCGTTGTGCCCACTTATAAGCCGGCAACTTAGCCCCCTTACACCATCATTTAACCAGGATGGTCATTTTCCATTCTAAATAACCCTCAGCATATGCCGTCCCAAAACACAAATAATTCTCTTTCAAATCCTTTAAAAAACGCTGTCGACATCAGAATGCTCGAACCTATTATTTTTTATTCGGGTAAGCACGATGAACTGCAAATCCATTTAAAAGAAGCCCTTAATGGCGAACTGATTATTAAATCGTTAAACACGGCCATGCTCGAAATTAAGGCCGTAATGATGGCCGATACTGATGCCCCCTAAACTGGAAACAGAATAAAGAATGCCTGAAAATCGTATTTGATGGAGAATTGAAACCTGTTGAAGGGAATACGAATAGTGTGATAAAGGTGGTGTTTTAAGATTAGCGCATGGGTAGTCCCGTTATCGTCACCCTGAACTCGTTTCAGGGTCTCTCTTTAACTAACGCAAACAATTGAGAGATGCTGAAATAAATTCAGCATTACTGTATAGAATAAGATTGCGACCTACAGGTGCGGGAATGACGATCACCTCGCAGTTCCGACTAACCCAGGAGAGATACTTCGCTGCGCTCAACATGACAAAGCGAGAAAGGAATGACGATCCAGGTATATCCAAAACGTTACCAAAGCACCCATCACTTTAGAATTTTCTACCCCATCCCTTAGGATTTTCGTCTTTTTTGAACCTGCAAAAGCACAATTTTGCCAGAACCAATATAAAAAGCCTGCACCCCGGGCTTAACATTAATTAAAATATACCTAAACTATGAAGAGAATACTGTTCAGCATCTGTTTACTGGCTTCGGTGGCAATGGCCCCTGCCCAGCAAGCTGCTGATGAGAAGGAAGCGATGAGAAGCCTGATTGATAAGCAGTTTAAATTTGCGCAAAAACAATATCAGCTTCTGGCTAAAAACACGCCCGACAACCGCATGCCGAAAACTTTTTATGCCAAAAGTAACCGGCTCGAAACCAGCGATACACAATGGTGGTGCAGTGGCTTTTATCCAGGCTCACTCCTTTACATTTACGAATACACCAACGACCAGGCAACCCTGAAAGAAGCCGAAAAACGCCTCGCCATACTCGAAAAAGAAAAGCACTATACCGGAAATCACGATTTAGGTTTTATGATGTTCTGCAGCTTTGGCAATGCTTACCGTATTACCGGCAAGGCCGAGTACAAACCTACTATCGATACAGCAGCAGCTTCACTGGTTACACGTTACCGCCCTCAGGCAAAAGTGATCCAGTCGTGGAATAGCAATAAACAATGGAAAGGTCCTGTAATTATCGATAACCTGATGAACCTAGAGCTCCTGGCCTGGGTAACAGATCATGGCGGCGATCCGAAATACAAGGAAATTGCCATTCACCATGCCGATACTTCGTTGAAAAACCATTTCCGCTCCGATTACAGTTCATACCATGTGGTTGATTACGACATGACCACCGGTAAAGTATTGAAAAAAGGAACTGCCCAGGGTGCATCAGACGAGTCGGCCTGGAGCCGTGGGCAGGGTTGGGCCCTGTATGGTTACGCCATGATGTACCGTTTTACCAAAAACAAACGCTATTTAGAGCAGGCCAAAAACATTGCCCGTTTCATTATCAATAACCCCAATATGCCTGCTGATCAGGTTCCTTACTGGGATTTTAACGCTCCGGGAATCCCGAATACTTATCGCGATGCCTCGGCCGCAGCCGTTATTGCCTCGGCTTTATTAGAACTGGGTCAGTACAGCAGCAAAAGCGAGCAAAAATTATTTGTGGGCGAAGCACGCAAAATGATTGTTTCACTTTCTTCGGAAGCTTACAGTGCCAAACCGGGCCAAAATGGGGGGTTCCTGCTTATGCACAGCACCGGGGCACTGCCGCTTAAATCAGAAATCGATGTGCCATTAAGCTACGCCGATTATTACTATCTTGAGGCGCTGATGCGCTATAAAAACTGGTATTTATAACCCACAATATGGAAAGAAGAAAATTTATAGGAGCCTTATCCTTAACCGGAGTATTCGGAATAGTTAATCCTAAAACAGTACTCTCGGCTACAGCCAAGGAGACTCCCGCACGCTTAAAAAACGACCGCGAATACTGGTACAAACTTTTATATAAAATTGCCAGTCCGGTGGTTTCCAATCTGGCCAACGGAACCCTGGTTAAAAACATGCCTTTAATTACCGCGCCCAAATTCGATTCGCGCTCTCCTACAGTATCGTACCTCGAAGCAGTAGGCCGTACTTACGCGGGTATTGCACCCTGGCTGGCCCTGCCCGACGATGAAACTGCAGAAGGTATTTTAAGGAAAAAACTACGTTTGCAGGCCGTTCAGGGTTTAGATAATTGCTTTGCGCCCAACAGTCCCGATAAACTGAATTTTACTAAAGATTATCAGCCCATTGTAGATGCAGCCTATCTGGCTCAAACCTTTTTAAGGGCACCAAAAGCCATATGGGAACCATTAAAAGCCGAAACTAAGCAGGCCATTGTGGCCGCTTTTAAATCGTTGCGTAACCGCAAACCTTTTAAAAATAACTGGTTACTGTTTGGTTCTATTACGGAAGCCTTTTTACTCTCTATTGGCGAGCAACACGATGAAGCCCGTCTGAACGAAGGCGTAGATGCGCTTACCGGCTGGTACAAAGGCGATGGTTGGTATGGCGATGGGCCAAACCTGACTTTTGATTATTATAACTCTTTCGTAATTCACCCGATGATGGTTGATACTTTGGCCATTATGCTGGATAACAAACTGGTAAAACAAGAGCGTTACGACCTAGCTTTAAAACGCATGCAGCGTTATGTGGTAGGGCAGGAGCGGATGATTTCGCCCGAAGGCACTTACCCCCCATTGGCCGTTCCATTACTTACCGCACAGGGGCTTTCCAGGCTTTAAGTCAGGTTGCTTTAATGCATAAACTACCCGATACCATTAAACCGGCACAGGTACGTTCGGCACTAACCAAAGTGAAACAGAATTTATACGATATACCTGGTACATTCGATGCCAAAGGCTGGTTACAACTGGGCTTCTGTGGTCACGACCCTGAGATTGCCGACTACTATACCTCTACAGGTAGTTTGTATATGGCTACGCTCTCGTTCCTGCCGTTGGGATTACCGGCCAGCGATGAGTTTTGGGCTGCACCCGCGGCAGACTGGACCGCAAAAAAGGCCTGGGCAGCAAAACCCTTCCCGAAAGATTATCATGTAGATTATTAAAATATACAAGTTATTGCAATAAGGTTAGTTCATCCTTTTACGGAAAGAACTAACCTTATGTGTTTTAGCAGGCTTCAATCGCCGCTCATTAACGATGGTGCCCACATCGGCGCCACCCTGAACTTCCGTCCGGTCGGTCGGACGGGTGTTTTTAGGCTCTTTTCTTAACTAATGTACATTTGAGAGATGCTGAAATAAATTCAGCATGACGGATTGGGTTTCTCTGCACCCTGCTATCCGGCATAGGAGATCACAGCCAGAAACCCTTCGGGAAAGCTCACACCTCTACAATCAACTCCTTATTACTCTTAAGTTGTTTATAGATTTGTTTTGTGTCAGACATTTATATTCGTGCAATTAGTAATTCCAATTTAAACAACTGATATTACAGGTATATTTTGTTTTAATGGGTTTGCCCAAAATTTGAGGTGCCTCCCAGCACTCCATGGTTAACAGCTTCCTTTTGACTAACTGTTTACAAGTAATGGAAAGATTTTCTTCCGGAAATATTACGTCTTTTACCTGTCCGTTCTCGTTTATACTCAAAATCATCTTTAATCGGGTAGGCAAACGCCCAACCTTTGGTTCGTCCGTACATTCCCAAAGTATTGGTGTTATTTCATCAGAAAAGTATTTCATTAGCAGTACATTTTTACCTTCCTTATATACAGGGAAGGCTTCTTTTAATGGTTGAGAAATTGACTGTAAGCATAAATGAGTTATTTCAGAACTTTCCAATTGCAAACGGGCCAACGCTACCAATACATTTGCAGAAAGTATCCCCTTAAAATGCTTTGTAAAATAAGTCGTATCTGAATTAATCTGAGTAAAATTAAAAGTAAGACTATCTAAACGTTTCTTTTTCGGAGGGTAGATATGAACTTTAGCACACTTTTTAACAAGTGTTGATGTAGCAGATATCAAAGCTCCTTTGATAAAATCAGGGGTAGCAATAACTTTGTAACCAGTATTTACATCATACCCCGTCAAATCAAGATTGATTATTTGGGTTTTGTACTCATCTATCAAATCATTAAGGTTTTCACTGGCAAAGAATATAGAATCGGCTTGCCTTGAAAGTGCTTCTACACCATAATCGCGAATCTCTGTTAATTGTTTTTTATTTAATGCTACAAAACTTTCATTCGATTGTTCTAAGGAAGCTTGTATTTTCCGGAATGATTGCACTATAGGTGAAGTACAGTTTATAATCAAAAAGCATAATAATATTAGTACGACGAATGATGAGCGTTTCATTTTTTGAAGGTATATAATATCCACAAGAGTAGCAACAGTCCAATTGGCTACTTCTTTAATGAATTACAAAGTCTTTTGAATTGATCAAAGAAAAGATAAATAATAAAAAAGGGCATGTCTCAGTGTTACTTTATCCCATATAAAAAAAGGAAACATCTTTTCACTAATGTTTCCTTCTGTTTATAAAGTACGCCATTTTGTAACCGTTTCTCCCCTTACCCCATTCGGTAAAAGAATTCATCGGCTACAATTTTACCATCTTTTACTTCGTAAACAGCTATTTCGCTCATTTTCATCCGGCCATGTTCCTTATAAGTGGCATCGATATCCATTACGATCGAAAAATGATGTTCGGCAACTATAGGGTCGGTGCAGGTAGCGCTGTGGATTTCCTGTACGCTTTCTTCCCAACGCAGGGTTTTATCCTTTACAGCGGCTTTACCTTCGGTAAGTTCCATGGGCGAACCTTTGGGCTCGCGGCTTACAATATCATCGGCGTAAAGTTCGTCGATGGCCTGATCGTTTTTACCTTCACGGCATAGCTGTACCAGTTGGTCAGCAACTTCTTGTGTGGTCATAATTTTATGTTTTTGGATATTATTCAGACAGTTGAGGCCGGCAAATTGTTTCGCCACAGCAGCAAGCTTAAAAACCAATAATAGCAGGTGTTTGCAATAAATAAGATATAAATTGTACCTTTAGATAACATCGTATGAGGTAAAATGGAGCATGGAAAATGGATATGATCTCCTAAAGGCTTATGAACCATTGCCTATCAACCATACCTCCCAAATGAACCATTGAACTAATAAACCAGTGAACCCTTTAAGCCTGATTTCGGATATAAAACGCGGGGATGAAGATGCCTTTGAGCAAGCCTATAAAAAATGGCGAAGCAAAGGCTATTATTATTTCTTACGCCGTACCGCCTCGGCAGAGGATGCAAAAGATTTACTGCAAACCACCTTTTTAAAACTCTGGCAGTATCGTAGCACTTTAAACAGTGATTATTCGCTCGATCAGCAGTTGTTTCACATTGCCCGTACCGTGTTGATTGATTACATTAGAAAAGCCAATAAACAAAAGGCCAGCCAGGTGAGTATCGAAACCACTGGCGAGGCACAGGGCGAACCCAATTACCAATCGATGGAGTTTGATACGAAGCGCCGCATGCTGCAAATTCTGAATGAAATGCCCGAACTGCGCAAAAAGGTATTTGAGCTGCATAAGCTGGAAGGCTACAGTTACAAAGAGGTAGCGGCCAAATTGGGGATTACAGAAAAAGCGGTAGATAACCATTTGGCCAAAGCGCTTAGAAAGCTTCGCAGCGATTTCCCGCTTCCCCTGTTTCTGCTTATTTTAATGTTAAAATAATTTTTTTCAAAAAAAAGAACAAACCGCGGAGGACTTTCTGCTTTTGCTGCGTATTACCCTATAACAAATTGATATAATGCCCGTAACTGAAGAACTTATAGCGAAATTTTTCATGGAGCAGTGCAGCCCTGCAGAAGCGCAGGCTGTTGCAGGCTACTTAAATGCCCATCCGGCCGTACTGGATAAGTATTTAAACGTAAGCGAATGGAATGCAGCAATAACACATAACGATAAAACAGAATCTTTTTGGGAAGAGATATGGCAGGAAATTAAGTTGCATACCATTACGCAAAGGAGCAGGAGACTTTCGGTTTTAAAGTACGGCATTGCTGCTACTGTTGTTGCAGCCCTGGTTGTTTTTGCCGCGGCATATTTTACACGCGATACCTTAATACGGCAGTCGCAGCAACAGGTAGTGGCTACCTTTGTGCATAAAACAATAAACAACAGCAGCTCTAAAGTTAAAGTAGTTAAAATGCCCGATGGCTCGATTATAGAATTGGCGGCAGGGGCAAAAATAGCATACGATGAACCCTTTCAGCACAATAAACGCGATATTTTACTGGAGGGCGAGGCCTTATTCAGGGTAGCAAAAGATAAAACGAAACCCTTTACCGTGTACAGCGGTCAGCTGGCTACTACCGCATTGGGCACCCGCTTTAAGGTAATTGCAGTACCAACCGCTCCCAAAACGATAGTAGAACTGTTTGAAGGAAAAGTAGTTGTAAAACAGCATGGAAAGGCTGAAACCAACAAACGGAGCTATTATTTATATCCGGGCGATAAGCTTACCTATAACAAATTAAAGACTTCGTTTGATTTAAGCCGTAAGCAGGCGAAAATGACTAAACAACAGCAACACCTGCTTGTATTTGATAAAGTGAACCTATCGGATGTTTTCGATCAGTTGGCCAGTACCTATAACGTACACATACAGTACGCCAACGACGATTTTGAAAAGATGTATTACATTGGCAGTTTTGATCAGTCTGATTCCATACAGCATATTCTGGAGAATATTGTGAAAGTGAACGGGCTTAAACTGATTAGGCCAAACGATAACGAATATATTATTACCCGGTGATAAAAAATAGCGGGGAGACTATGCATGGTTTCTCTGCGCAATTTTAACGTATAATAACCAAAATTGATTATGAGAAACTGTTACACTTACTAACCACCAAACTGCCCTACAGGCCAACAGCACTCCACCATGCTTTAAACCGGGCAAGGGGCTTATCGTACTGATTGAAGATCAGACTATGCCCAAAATGCCATATCACCAATATCCCGCAGCAATACTGCGCAGGATTTGTATTGCCTAAAAAACCAAATAACTAAAATATGAAAATAAACTACTCCAAAATTAAACATCCGCTCATTGCAGGGGCCATTTTACTGCTCTGTTTGTTAATAGGCCACCCTGTTATTGCACAGCAAACCACTACGGTAAAAGGTTTGGTTACCGACGAGAAGAACCTTCCGCTACCCGGCGTATCCGTTTCGGCCAAAAACCTGAATGGCGGAGCTTTACTCAATACACAGACCGATCCGGATGGTATTTTTCAGTTTAAAGCACTGCCTGCAGGCTCGTACAGCTTCATTATCCGCTCGGTAGGTTACGAAACCCAAACCATGAGCGGCTACAGCCTTAAAGCCGGAGAGCAGATTACCATTACCGTTAAACTGAAAGAAGAAAACAGCGCACTGCAGGATGTGGTAGTAGTGGGCTTTGGCACACAGAAAAAAGTAAATTTAACCGGAGCCGTGGCTACCGTTAAAATGGACGAGATATTGGGCGAACGCCCGGTAACCAGTACCTCGCAAATTTTGCAGGGTGCATCGCCAGGTTTACAGGTAACCACCAACAGCGGTCAGCCAGGGGTTAGAAGCAATTTAAACATCAGGGGTTTTACCTCAATTAACGGCGGTTCGCCTTTGGTATTGGTTGATAATGTGGCTATGGATATGGATGATATTAATCCGAAAGACATTGCTTCTGTAACCGTACTCAAAGATGCATCAGCATCATCTATTTATGGAGCGCGTGCAGCATTTGGGGTAATATTAATTACCACCAAGCAAGGCGGCCGCAACCAACCCATTAAATTCGAATATTCGGGTAACCTGGCCAATACCAAGCCGAGCACTTTACCAAAAAAAACAACCGTAAGCGAGTTTGTACAGGCGCTTAGCGATTTTGGTACCACCTCTTACTGGGCAGGGCAAAATGTAGCTACCTGGCAGGGTTTATTGCAACAATATCAGCAAAACCCCGGTCAGTTTCCGTCATCGGGTATTGCCACGCAAGGTGGTATTCAGTACCCTTTGGCACAGAGCGATTTGTACCAGTCTTTTATGCCGGGCGGCTTTGAGCAGCTTCACAACCTCTCGTTTAGCGGAGGCTCTGAAAAATCGAATTTCAGGGTATCAACCGGTTACACCAACCAGGATGGGATTATAGCCACCAAATCAGATGCTTTTACCCGCTATAACCTGAACGCCTACCTGAATACCAACCTCACTTCGAAATTAATTGCCAGCATTAATGTGCTTTATTATAACTCGGTTAGAAACACACCCAGAGATTACAATGGCCTTTTTTATAATGCCATTACTTTTGGTCCTTATGCGCCAACAGGTTACGGCATTGCGCCAAACGGCACATCGTTACCCTACAATACCCCAAATAACATTTTAGATAAAGAGCCTTACAACATTAACAAAGACAACAACTTAAGGTTATTTGGCAAATTACAGTACAACATTGCCACCGGCCTGAAACTGAACGCCGAATACACGTTTAACCAGGTTAATACCAACCGCACCATACAAACTACCGTAAACCAATACATTAACCCGCTAAACTTTACCGTATCGCCCATTAGTGTAAACTCCAGCTATAACCGCTACAACAATGGAGTAAACTACAATGCAGTAAACGTTTACGCCAATTACAGTACCGTATTAGGGCAAAAGCACAACCTGGATGCGGTACTGGGTACCAACCAAGAGAAAAACACCGAAAACAGCTTTGAGGTTAACAGGTTAGGGGTAATCAGCCAGAGCTCGCCATCCATTTCGGGCAGTACAGGCAACATTACCAGTGCCGATGCTTTTTCTTCGTTTGCCGTTTCCGGTTATTTTGGCCGCATAAACTACAATTACGATGGCCGTTATTTGTTTGAAGCCACAGGGCGTTACGATGGTTCTTCGCGCTTTCCTTCAGGTAGCCGCTTTGGCTTTTTCCCTTCGTTCTCTGCCGGCTGGAACATCATGGGCGAATCGTTTATGAAAAACATTAAAACAACGGTTACAGCCCTGAAAATAAGGGCGTCGTACGGGGAGATTGGCAACCAGGTAGTACTAAAATCAAATGGCGATCAGAATTATTACCCTTACATCCCCGCTTCTTCGCCAACTAACTCTACCTGGATTGATCCGATAACCGGTGTACTGCGGGTTACTGTACCGCCACCTGCACTGGTAAGTGCCAGCTTTACCTGGGAGCGCGTGCAAACCTCAAACATCGGCCTCGATTTTGGTTTCCTTAACAATCGCTTAACCGGATCGTTCGATGCCTATATCCGCAAAACACTCGGTATGTTGGCACCAAGCAACGAACTCTCGGCTATACTGGGTACTGCTGCGCCTTTACAAAACGTAGCCGATTTAAAAGTAAAAGGCTGGGAACTTAACCTAGGCTGGAACGATAAGATAAACGAATTCAAATATTCGGTTAACTTTAATGTATCTAATAACCAGGCCTACATTACCAATTACAATAACCCGAGCGGTTTACTGAATTTTAATGCCGATGGAACCATCTCCAATTATTTTATTGGGCAGAAAATTGGCGACATATGGGGCTACGTTACCCAGGGCTACTTCGGAACAGGCGATTTTGCTGCCGGAACGCTTAATGCCAACCTGCAAAACGGAACACTGCAGCCGGGCATAGCGCCTTACCGTGGAGTGAATCAAAACCCGGGCGACATTCGCTTTGTTGATTTAAATAACGATGGCACCATTTTTACAGGTAACAATACCCTGGCCAACCCTGGCGACCGCAGCATTATCGGTAACAGCAACCGCAGGTTCCAGTTTGGCTTTAATGGTAATGCTGCTTACAAAAATTTCGACTTCTCTTTCTTCGTTAACGGCGTGGGCAAACGCGACATCTGGATCAGCAACCAGGTTTATTTCCCTTACCTGGATCAGTTTAGCGGTATTTATGCCCATCAGCTCGATTACTGGACACCTACCAATACCAATGCTTTTTACCCAAGATCATATTCAAACGCATCGGGCAATACCGGCACCAGCCGCATGGTACAAACCAAATATTTATCGAACGGTGCTTATATCCGCTTAAAAAATGTTTCGTTAGGCTATACACTACCAGCCAAATGGTTAAAGGATAAGATGAAGGCCAGAATCTTCTTCTCGGGCGAGAACCTGATTACGCTCGATCACCTGCCCGAAGGACTGGATGCTGAAGCAACTAACCTGGGCAGCGGCGGTATTTATCCCTTTATTAAAAAATACAGTTTTGGTGCCAACATTAGCTTCTAATGTCGGTAAAAACGAATAAACAAGGTACAAACCTTAAAGAAAAATTTATGAAAACCCCTATCATATCCCTAACCAATATTAAGCACCTGATGTTATGCGGCATTTTGGCTGCAATAATGGGCTGCAATAAGTTAGCGCTTAAACCCGAAGGTCAGCTAACCCTCGAGAATACCCTATCTGATTACAATGGCTTTTTAACCTATTCATGGCAGTTTTACAACGCCTTTAATGGCTATACCAACGATATGCTGGAAGACGAGCTAAACAGCGATATGTTTGCACGGGCAAATCCGAACGGGCAGTCGCAATGGATCTGGCAACAGGTTACCATTCCTTCATCTTCCGATTCGTACTCCAGGCCTTATGCCAATATCCGCACCATTAATCTGATGCTGGATAATATTGATCAATCTACACTAAATGCAGCAGATAAAGATCACTGGCGTTGTATTGGCTATTTTTTCAGGGCTTACAACTACATTACCCTCCTTAACCTGTATGGCGATGTGCCTTACACCGAACATGCTTTAAACGATAAATCCGAAGAATTGAGCATGCCACGTACCACACGGGATGTAGTAGCGGCCAACATTTTAAAAGACCTGCAATACGCCGAGGCAAACTTAAAAAACGGCGACGGCGATAATACCATTACAGTGCATGCCGTTAGGGCACTCCTTTCGCGCTTTGGCTTAAGAGAAGGTACCTGGCGCAAATACCACGGTTTAAGTGGCGCCAACACCTATTTACAGGCCAGTGTAGATGCTTCTACCAAACTGATGGTTACTTACCCAACACTAAACACCAACTACGACCTCGATTTTAACAGCGTATCGTTAGCAGGAGCGCCTGGAATCATCTTGTACAAAGCCTATGTAGCCAATCAGATTACCCACAGCCAATCTACCCAAACCCGCAATTCATCGGGCCGTTACGACCTGACTAAAGCTGCTGCTGATATGTTTTTAATGAAAGATGGCGAAACCCGTTTTACAAGCCAACTGTTTCAGGGAGATAAATCGCCCTTTACCGAATTCAGGAATAGAGACAGACGTTTGTATTATTGCGTGCCACCGCCCTTTAATGTAAATACCAATCCGCCCAGCCTTACCTTTACCTATACCACCAACCCGGTTGATACCTCGTACTTTGGTTTAATGCAGGCCATTTCGGATGGTACGCACAAAACATTGCCAACCCGCAACTGGAATGGCTTTGTGGTAAGACAGGAACCACACTATGTAGATTTCCCGAACGGCCAGCCTTACTCGGTTACCTATACAGGTTACAGGTTTTATAAATATTACAACCAGCAGGTACAGGATGCCCAGGGGCAAGACATTAGTGATTGTCCGCTGTTTAGAATGGGCGAGGTTTTGGCCAACCATGCCGAAGCTACTTACGAACTGGGCACTTTTAGCCAGGCCGTAGCAGATGCCACCATAAATAAACTGAGGGCAAGGGGAGCAGTAGCCGCCTTAAATTTAAGCGCAATAGCAGTCGATCCAACCCGCGACCAAAGTATAAACCCTATTTTGTGGGAGATTAGGCGCGAAAGGGCAGTAGAACTGGTGGGCGAAGGCTTTAGGTTTGACGACCTGCGCAGGTGGAAAAAAATGGAATATGCCATGAAAGAAAAACTAGGCCGTTACCTCACTAAAGGTGTAGATGTACCAACCAATAGCATTATACCAATCCAGAACGGGGCATCGGCAGGCTACATTTCTTATTTAGGAGTACCTCCGGGCACTTTTCCCGATTATTATTACCTTTATCCCATTCCATCTAATCAAATAGTGCTTAATCCTAAAATTGTACAAAACCCCGGCTGGAAATAACAGTTTAAATACTTAACCCAACAATAGGAGCTTGCTAAAGGCTCCTGTTGTTTGAATTACCTCAAACCAATATAATCCCGATCCTCCCTTATGAAAAGCAGCAAAAGAAACATCCTCAGGTATACCCTCCTAATTTTGTGGTGCACCATATCAGTTTCAGCAGTAAATGCCCAGCAAAAACCAAACATCATCTATGTTTTGGTTGATGATTTGGGCTATGGCGATTTGGGTGTGCTTTTTCAGAACCAGAAAGATAAAAACCTGCCGGCATTGGTTACGCCTAACCTCGATGCCATGGCACGGGCAGGAGCGGTGCTTAGTCAACAATATGCCAATGCACCGGTTTGTGCACCTTCGCGGGCTTCGCTGCTTACAGGGGTAAACCAGGGCAATGCCCACATCAGGGATAACCAGTTTGATAAGGCCCTCGAAAATAACCACACCATGGCCACCGTACTCAAAGATGCAGGTTATGCCACCGTTGCTATTGGGAAATGGGGTTTGCAGGGAACTGATGAAAAGCAGCGCCCCAACTGGCCTGCCCATCCGTTAAAAAGAGGTTTCGACCAGTACTATGGTTATATGCGCCATGCCGATGGCCACGAGCACTACCCTGTTGAAGGTGTTTATCGGGGTAAAAAAGAAGTCTGGAATAACTACACCGAGGTATCGGCAGATTTGCAGAAATGCTACACCACCGACCTTTGGACAGCAAAAGCCAAAGATTATATTATCGGCTTCGAAAAGCAGCATCAGGCTAAGCAACCTTTTTTTATGTACCTGGCTTACGATGCGCCACATGCCGTGTTAGAACTGCCCACACAAAGCTACCCCAAAGGAGGAGGCCTGAATGGCGGTTTGCAATGGCTTAACCAGAAAGGGAATATGATTAATTCGGCTTCGGGTACGGTCGATAGCTATACCCATCCCGATTATGCTAATGCCACTTACGATGATGACCGCGATCCGGGTACCCCAAATAAGCCCTGGCCAGATACCTATAAAAGATATGCAACGGCTGTAAGGCGATTGGACGATGCAATAGGTGATATCCGTGCCTTACTATCAGACCTTAAAATCGCCGACAATACCATTATCGTGTTTACCTCTGATAATGGCCCATCGATAGAATCGTACCTGCCTAAGCAATATGTGCCTAACCACCCTACTTTTTTTGAGAGCTACGGCCCTTTTGATGGCATAAAACGCGATTGCTGGGAAGGTGGTTTGCGTATGCCTTCGGTTATTGCCTGGCCTAAACGTATCCCAGCGGGTAAGGTGGTGAATATCCCCTCTATGCTATCAGATTGGTTACCTACTTTTGCAGATGCTGCAGGAGCGCCCATTCCGGCGCGCGTTACCGGTGTATCGCTGGTGCCATCTTTAACCAATGCGGGCAAACAAATAGCAGGCAACGTATATGTAGAGTATTTCGAGTCGGGCAGCACCCCTGCATTTAGTCAGTTCGAAGCTAACCATGCCAGCCGCAAACGCAACCAGATGCAGATGGTAAGAATTGGCGATTTAGTAGGTGTACGCTACAACATTAAATCGGCAGCCGATGATTTTGAAATCTACAATGTGGTTAAAGACCCTAAACAGACCAATAACCTGGCTAAAAATACAGATTTAAGCGGGCTACAGAACCAGTTCCGTAACAGGGCACTACAATTGCGGATGATGGATCAGGAAGCGAAACGCCCTTATGATAGTATTGCCATTCCGGGTGTACAAATGCCTAAAAGTACCAAACCAGGTTTAAAATGGTCGTTCTTCCCGGGCAACTTCCACTATGTATCGGTTTCAAACCAATCGAAACCCGCAGCAAGCGGAGTAGTTCAATCGCTGGCTACCGTTACGGCTAAAAATAAAGGAATGATTCAATATCAAACCCTGTTTAAGATCGATAAAAAAGGCACTTACACCTTTAGGTTAAGTACAGCAGGCAAAGCTTTTGTAAAGCTCCACCAGATTAACCTGCTGGATGCCGATTTTGGTTATACCAGCGGTAAGGAAATCGAAAAAACAGTTAGCCTTGAAGCAGGTTATCATCCGCTTAGCATTTATGCCTTAAAAGGCACCAATAATAGCCTCAAATTAGAGTTTAAAGGCGAAGATGGCGTATGGCATAGTTTGAGCGGAGAGAACGCAGTGTACTAGGCTAAGGGATGGAAAAGGGAAGATGGATGATGGGGCTTTGAACTATTGGCCATTAACCATGAGCCATTAACTATCAAACATCCCCACTAATGAACCAACTTTGTAACATTTCCTTCGGTGAAGCTCAACTATATCAATTTATCTTAACTTTAATGAACTGATAAAATTTTAAGATGACAACAAGAAGATTTTTTTTACAAAAAGGAATATTAGGCATAACTGCAGCAACACTAATCAACATCCCCTCTGTTTTCGCTGAACCCGATAGCCACAGTGCGGCTGGGGAAGACAGTTTTAAATTAGCTATTGCGGGCTATAGCTTTCTGAATTTTAACCTGGAAGAATCGCTTAAGATGATGAAAAAGGTTGATGTGCGATACCTCTGTATTAAAGATTTTCATTTGCCTTTTAAAAGTACAGCAGCAGAAATTGCAGCCTTTCACGCTAAACTTAAAGACAATAACGTGGTAGGATATGCCGTTGGGCCCATATACACCAAGAACAAAGAAGAGATTGATAATGCATTCGATTATGCCAAACGGGTAGGTGTCGATTTGCTGATCGGAATTCCGGCCCATGCCGACCTGGAATATGTTGCCCAAAAGACAAAAGAATACAATATTCGCTATGCCATTCATAACCATGGTCCCCAGGATAAACTATATCCCAATGCAGAAAGCATTTATAACCTGATTAAAAACCTCGATCAACGTGTGGGGATCTGCTTTGATATGGGGCATAACAAAAGAGACGGGCGGGATTCGGTTGCAGACCTTCAGAAGTTCTCGAAACGGATTTTTGATATGCATTTAAAGAATGTAACCGCAGCCACAAACGAAGGTACTACTTGCGAACTCGGTCGCGGTGTAATTGATATCCCCGCCTTTGTAAGAATGCTGAGAAAAGTTAATTATAAAGGTTCATGTAGTTTAGAATACGAAAAAGACATGAAAGACCCATTAGCAGGAATAGCTGAATCTGTGGGTTATTTTAAGGGGGTTTGCGATGCTACACGCTAGTGGGGTTTGTAAAGTATACCATTATAAACATTCCTAACTAACTGTACTCGGCTTATGAAAGCTCTCGTAAACACTATCTTAATTCTAATTATCTCTTTTGGTAATGCCCTAAGTGACGTTCCTAAAAACAAGTTACAATCTGGATGGTACCTGATAACGGATAATAAAACTTCTACTTCAATTAAATTGAATAAATCTGATAAAGTCTATATGATTGAAAAGGAGATATTTATATCGGTAAAAAGTATAGCACATATGGAGGTCGCCATGGAAAGATATGGCAACAGGAATAATCCAATATTAAACTTCACCTTAGATAGTGATGCAAGTTCAAAACTTGGATCATTATCCTCGGGTTTTAATACGAATAGGCAAATGGGACTTATAATAAATAACAAACTTATTCAAGTCGTAACCATCTTTGGTGAATTTTCAGGAAACAAAATAAGCCTGGCAGGGAAGTTTACAAAAGAAGAATTGCTAAAGCTTAAAACATCAATTGAAGATGAAAAGCACTAGTCACCAATTGTCCGTAGAGTTCCACAGGAGTTCTACGGATTAACTAATAGATACGAGTCTCTGGCCTGATTGAGATACTATTGAAGGTGATAATCGCCAAGTGCATATATTTTCCAGTTTGATTAACATCGTTTGGCACTTACCTATTATTTAGCGATTTAATCTTTGAGGGATCTATTTCAAATATTTTAGGATCTACAGGTTGTTCTTTTACAGATATAATGTCGTAGGTTTTAACTGATAAGATATTCTTATACGAACTGTCAAAATGAACTGCTTTAAAACTTAAGTAGAGTGTTCCACATTCATTTACAACTTTATTAAAGTACCCAAGATTCCAGTTCTTGAAATGTTCTTTCTTGACATTTAAATAACCCCTTGAAAATATGAAACTAAAATCTGAGTATGTAACAGAATCATTTTCTGCATAACTGGTGTTGAGATCAATGCGTTCGCATTGCTTTGAAAGTACCTGATTGTTTATTTTGGTTACTTTGAAACGCTCCAGTTTTTCGATTGGAAAATTTAAACTCATTTGATACAGTGTATCTGAGTTGTTAAAAAGTAATAGCCTTAAAGGCTTATCTTCAAAATAATAATCTTTAACCAAATGGAACTTTTCCGATCCTTCTGAGTGTACACCAACATAATTTCCATGAGCATAGAAGACTTTTACCGTATCGTCCACATTCAATAAGCTATCTCTGTTTTTTAAAATTTCGTGGTAAGTTATTATTCCTTCGAATTCTTTAATATCCTGCTTCTGAATGTGTGCCTTACCGTATTTACATCCAGAGAATGAAATAAAAACTGTAAGCGAAAAGAGTAAAAATGAGAAGGTTTTAATCATATTACTAAATAACATAAAACTCTCTGTATTTCCCTTTAAAGGTTTCTAAATAATCTTTTTATGTATATGAACCAACTGTCCGTAGAGTTCCGTAGGAGTTCTACGGATTAGCTAATAGATACGAGTCTCTGACTCGATTGAGCTGCTACTGTGCTGGCGAATTGTGTTAGCCTAAAAGCCTTAAAACTAAATAAGCCTATCTTTCGATAAGCTTATTCCTCTGTAGCCCGAGCAGAATCGAACTGCTATCTAAAGTTTAGGAAACTTCTATTCTATCCGTTGAACTACGGGGCCAGTACTGTTATTGAACAACGGCGCAAATATAATAAAACTTTTTACCTGACATGGGTATATTTCAAAATGTTTGGCGGCATTGAAGACTCAAACTTATTGGAGCTTTTCTGCTTTGGCACTGATAAATCCCCCTCAAAATGCCTTCCTAATTCCTGTTTAATACAAAGCTGAGATTCTATGTTGGTACGGCTTTATGGTTAACGACAAGATTTATCGTCATTTCGAGCGAAGTGCAACGGATTCGAGAACCAAGCAGTGCTCAGCGAAGCTAAATCTATTTTAAAGATCTCTCCGTTTCGCTGCGCTCCAGTCGAGATAACGGCTATCATAATGAAATATACGGATACCGAACTTATCTAATTACGCTACCTTCCTGAAACTTTTCGGCTGGTGCTACGAAAGTTAACTTACCTTCGGCATTTTCGGCCATTAAGATCATGCCCTGCGATAAAATCCCTTTAATTTCGCGTGGTGCCAGGTTAACAATCATGCTTACCTGCTTACCAACAATATCTTCGGGTTTATAATATTCAGCTATGCCCGATACAACTATACGTTCGTCAATACCAGTATTAACAGTCAGCTTTAACAGCTTTTTGGTTTTTTCTACCTTTTCGGCGGCTACAATAGTGGCTACACGGATATCCATAGCAGAGAAATCATCGAACTGGATATTCTCTTTAGCTGGTACCGCAACAGCCGTAGCCGCAGCATTGCTGGCTTTACTCTGGTTTAACTTCTCGATCTGGAAATCGATAGCTGCATCTTCTATTTTATCGAACAATAAAATAGCCTCGCCAATTTCATGACCGCGTTTAAGCAAAGTAACTGATCCGGCATCTTCCCAGTCGTGGCCACCGTTTTTAAGCATTCTCATTAGCTTTTCGGCTGTAAAAGGTAAGAACGGCTCGATTAAAATCTGGATATTGGAAGCAATTTGCAAGGCAATATTCAAAATCGTCCTAACCCGATCTTCGTCGGTTTTAATCAGTTTCCAGGGCTCGGTTTCGGCCAGGTATTTATTACCTAAACGGGCTACGTTCATCACTTCGGCTAAAGCCTCTCTGAAACGGTAATTTTCGATAGAAGCCGATATTTTAGCCGGATAACCTGCCAATTCATCAATAACCGCCTGATCTACTGGTGTAATTTCCATGCAGGTAGGTACTGAACCTCCAAAATACTTATGAGTGAGTACCACTACACGGTTTACAAAGTTACCCAGTATGGCTACCAGTTCGTTGTTGTTTCTGGCCTGAAAATCTTTCCAGGTAAAATCGTTATCCTTCGTTTCGGGTGCAGTAGCGGTTAATACGTAACGCAAAACATCCTGCTGCCCTTCAAACTCTCTTAAATATTCGTTTAACCATACCGCCCAGTTTTTAGAAGTCGATATTTTTTGGCCTTCGAGGTTTAAAAACTCGTTAGCTGGTACATTATCAGCCAGGGTATATTCGCCATGGGCCATTAACATCGCCGGGAAAATAATACAGTGGAAAACGATATTATCTTTACCGATAAAGTGTACCAGTTTGGTTTCATCACTTTTCCAGTATTCTTCCCAACCGCATTTATCGTTTTCGTAGCTGCTAATGTAGTATTCTTCTGCTTTAGGATTCCAAACATCCAGTTTGGCATAGTTACAAAGCTCTTTAGTGGCCGAAATATAACCTATCGGGGCATCGAACCATACATAAAGCACTTTACCTTCAGCATCGCGCAATGGAACACGTACGCCCCACTCTAAATCGCGGGTCATGGCTCTCGGCTGTAAGCCTGCATTCAACCAGCTTTGACATTGTCCGTAAACATTCGGACGCCATTCTTTATGGCTTTCTATATACGTTCTTAAGCGTTCTTCGTACTGATCTAAGGGCAGAAACCAGTTTTTGGTTTCCTTTAAAATGGGTTTATCGCCCGAAAGGGTCGATTTAGGATTAATTAAATCGGTAGCATTAAGCGTAGAACCACAGTTTTCGCACTGATCGCCATAAGCATTTTCGTTACCGCACTTAGGGCAGGTACCGGTAATGTAACGGTCGGCCAAAAACTGCTTTGCGGTAGCATCGTAATATTGCTCGGTAATTTCTTCAGTAAAAACTCCTTTTTTGTAAAGCGTTTCGAAGAAATCGGCCGCAGTTTGATGGTGCGTAAGAGATGAGGTACGGTGGTAAATATCGAAAGAAACACCGAACTCCTTAAACGAATCGCCAATAATTTTGTGATACTTATCTACTACTTCCTGAGGGGTAATACCTTCTCTTTTGGCCTTTAAAGTAATGGGTACGCCGTTTTCGTCAGATCCACAAATGAACTTTACATCGCGTTTATTCGACCGCAGGTAACGGGCATAAATATCGGCCGGAATGTAAACACCGGCAAGGTGCCCAATATGAACCGGTCCATTAGTGTATGGAAGTGCCGCGGTTACGGTATATCTTTTTATTTTACTATTATCCAAAACAATTTTTATTAATTTGGCAAAGATAAGTGTTTTGAAGATGATTAAGCAGCCCCCGTATTTAAAAAAAGGAGATAAGATTGCCTTGGTTTGTCCGGCAAAGAAATTACCCAAACCAATTGACCATGCCATAGCGCTTTTAGAAAGCTGGGGACTGGAAGTTATTTTGGGCGACAGCGTATATGCCAGCCATCACCAGTTTGCCGGTACAGACAAATTAAGGGCTAAAGATATTCAGCGTTTTTTAGACGATCCATCCATCAAAGCCATTATTGCAGGCCGTGGTGGTTATGGTACCATCCGGATTATCGATGAACTTGATTTTAGCACTTTTGATCAGCACCCGAAATGGGTTGTTGGTTTTAGCGATATTACGGTACTGCTTTCGCACCTGATTGCCCAAAGCAATACGCAATGTATCCATGCTCAAATGCCTTATACTTTTGATGATTCGACAGAAGCGGCATTACTTGCTTTGCAGAATTCTTTATTTGGAGGGAAACAACAATATACCTATCAAAGCACCTTTAAAAACAGGGCAGGAGTAGCTGACGGTATTTTAATTGGCGGTAATTTAACCTTACTGGCCATGATGCAGGGTTCGGTTTCAGAAATGGATTATGGTGGCAAAATCCTTTTCCTTGAAGATATAGGGGAACACGAATACAGCATCGACCGGATGTTGCGCATGCTGAAAAGGGCAGGTAAACTGAAAAACCTGAAAGGTTTGATTGTAGGGGCCTTTAACGAAATCGCAGAGGAAAAGATCTCGTTCGGACAAACAGCCGATGAGGTAATATGGGATATTGTAAAGGAATACGATTACCCGGTTTGCTTTAATTTCCCAACTGGGCACATTAATAATAACCTCAGTATGGTTTTAGGAGCAGAGGTAGAACTAAAAGCAGAAACAAACAACGTTCAATTTACATATTTATAAGATGGCTATTTTAGATAATTTAGGAAAGTACAGAAACACGGGAATTTTACTTTTACGCCTTGGTATCGGGGTGATGTTTATTATACACGGTTTTCCGAAACTGGCCGGCGGACCAGATGGTTGGACAGGCTTAGGCGGCAGCATGAAGGTTATCGGGATTAATTTCTTACCTATATTCTGGGGCTTTATGGCAGCAGCTACCGAAACCTTTGGTGGTTTTCTGCTGATAGTAGGGTTGTTTTATCGCCCGGCCTGTATTTTACTGGTATTTACGATGATTATAGCCGCTCTGGTTCATTTTGGTAAAGGCGACGGTTTGGGAGGCGCCAGCCACGCCATAGAAATGGGCATTGTATTTTTCAGTCTTATTTTTATTGGTCCGGGCAAGTATAGTGTGGATAAGAAATAGTTGGGTTATAGTCCAGCATGCATTATAAAAAAGGGTTCGGAGATTAATTTTTCCGAACCCTTTTTTATAAGGATATTAGCTTAAAATGTGTTTACCAATGGGTTGGTGTTTAACTCGCCTATAGGAATGGGGAAAGTATAACGCTGATCGGCAAGGGAATTGAGGTACCAGCTCCAAATGATGGAAGTGGTGCAGCTTTCCTCGCTAAATCATTATACCTGAAACCTTCAGCCAAAAGCTCAATTCTTCTTTCTTTTAAAATTGCTGCTTCCAATGCCGCTGGCGTCACTAATACACCATATACAAAACCGGCATCAGAACGTGTACGAACGGCTTGCAATAAAGCTTTCGAACGTATCAGGTTACCTCCTGGGGCTAATGCTTCTGCTTCGGCAACGTTTAACAATACTTCGGCATAGCGGATAATTGGAACAAAATCAGTAAATGGCGATACCGCACCATATTTAATTGGGTAAGAATGCAATACACCAGAAATGGTTGCATCTTGTGTTAAAAGCGATTTTCTGGCATCAGAGGTTGGCCATGCCACATCGGCATAAATACCAGCTCCGGTTTTGTTTAATGAATACTCCAGATTTCCGTTTCCAGCCCAGCTATAGTAATAACCAAGTTGATTTTGTGTACCAGGGGCATTGGTATCGGCCATCGGGAACGAGAATATCGATTCGGAAGTAGTAAACGGTGCCTGAAAAACACTAACAACACTTGGCTGCAAGGC
This sequence comes from Pedobacter sp. HDW13, assembly GCF_011303555.1. Lineage (NCBI taxonomy): Bacteria > Pseudomonadati > Bacteroidota > Sphingobacteriia > Sphingobacteriales > Sphingobacteriaceae > Pedobacter > Pedobacter sp. HDW13. Next base: position 2,156,595 of record NZ_CP049868.1, read on the forward strand.
ATGGGCCGTCCTGGCCGAATTGGTAAAAGGCGCAATTTGCGGAACCAGTTTATTACCTTCTTCTAATACCTTAGCATAGTTACCCATGGCTAAATACACGCGGGTTTTTAGGGCAATAGCACTATTTTTGTGTGCACGCGTAGTGCGCAATAATGGAGTGCTGTACGTATCAGGTAAGCCTGTCTCAGCTTCATCAAGATCCTTAATGATTTGCGCGTAAATTGCTGCAACAGTACTGCTTTTAAGTGCATTATTGGCCAATGATGTTTCTGGTGTTAAACGAAGCGGCAAACCTCTTGAAGTGCCATTATCAGCGATATAAGGTTTTGCAAAAATTTGTATCAGCGCGAAATAGTTTAACGCCCTAACAAATTTAGCCTCGCCGGCATAGTTCGCATTTATTGCCGGAGTTAAAACCGTACTATTTTTAGCCAGCCCATCCAGAAAAAGGTTTGCCCTGTTAATGGTTAAATAGGCCTGCGAAAAGAAACTCGCCACATAGGTATTGGTTGAGTTATTGGTACCCTGATAAACATCATAACCTGTAACGCCATTACCGGTCCTGTTTACAAATTCCTCTGCCCTGATATCGTTGTAGATCAGATAACGGCCACCAAACAAAGAACCAGATTTAGATGATACATATAAGCCGTTTACCTGTCCTAAAATCCGGGTAGGGTTGGCAAATGCTTCCTGATCGGGAAGGGTAAGTTCGGGAGTCTTTTCTAAAAATTCTTTCTTGCAGGAAGCTATACTTCCAACTAAGGGAATTGCAAGTATAGCTGCTGTAGCCAACTTCAATTTATATGTTTTGATATGAAATAATTTCATGGATATGATTATTAATATTATAAACCTAAACTAATACCAAATGTAAACGACCTGCCCTGAGGGATAGAGTTACGCTCTACACCACTTGCCAAGTTGCTGTTACCATTGGTTGATATTTCCGGATCCACACCAGTATAGTTGGTAATCAGGAATGCATTATTTACAGATGCGTAAACGCGCACACTGTTTATACCTGATTTACCAAAAACACTTTTTGGAATGCGGTAACCCAAAGTTGCTGCCTGTAAACGTAAGAAATCGCCCTTCTCTACGTTCGCATCAATAGCAAATGAAGATCCGTTTGAAACGTTATCGCCATAAACTACCCTTGGAATATTGGTTTGCTGACCTGGGGTTGTCCAGGCGTTTAAAACTTCTGTTGAGTTGTTCCAAACACGTTGATCTAACAAACCGGCTCGAGAACCGTTGTAGATGTAGTTTCCACCAGAGAAAGTAAACATGAAGTTTAAATCGAAATTACCATAGTTTAAAGTGTTATTGAAACCGCCATACCATTTAGGTAAAGTTCCGCCAATTACCTGAGCATCGCCAGCCGGAGATGGTGCAGCCGTTCCATCCAGGTAAGTCCAGGCATTAGCTCCACCAAAATGTTGGTATTGAACTTCACGTCCGGCAGCATTAATGTAAATTCTGCGTCCGTTTGCCGGATTTACACCATTTGTTTTAACGGCATAAATACTACCGATTGATTCGCCAACCCTTGTAACACTTGCAGATTCTAAACCTCCCGTTGTACCAATAATTTGCGATACATTAGGATCTAAAGCAGTTACTTCGTTTTTAATTGTGGTAAAATTTAAATTGGCTGTCCACGAAAACTTTTCTGTCTTAACAGGTGTACCACCTAATGCAAACTCAAAGCCTTTATTGTACATCGAGCCAACATTGGCAAGAATAGTTCCGGCCGGATCGTTCGGAATACCTTTCGATAAAGCCTGAGGTACGTTCAACAATAAGTTATTGATGTCTTTCTTGAAATAATCGGCCTCAAAAGTTAATCGGTTATTGAACAAGGCAAGGTTTAAACCAAAATCAAGCTGGTTACTGGTTTCCCATTTCAGCTCTTTGTTACCCGCCTGACCAAAAATCCATGCAAAAGGCGTTACACCGTAAAGTCCTGGACTGTAAGTAGTATATTCGCTGTATGCAGGTACATTTGCGTTACCTACGCGACCGTAACTTGCCCTGATTCTTAACGAATTTACAGTTTTACCTAGTGCCGAGTTTTTAAAGAAATCTTCTTCTGAGATGGTCCATCCTACAGATCCGCCACCAAAGTTACCCCATTTATTATCAGAAGATAATGCTGAGTTTCCGTCTCTTCTGAAGTTACCACTGATATAATATTTTCCTTTGTAGTTATAACTTGCACTTGCCAGGTAAGCCTGAAATGCAATTTCGTTGATACTGTTACCGCCAGGTACGTTTGTGGTAAATGTACCCTGAAACTGATCGAAGAAAGTAGGATCACCCAATCCCTGACGGATAGCACCCCAGTTTTCTGTCCTGGTATTTTGAACGTCGCTACCGATAGTCAGGTTTAAATTGTGTACACCGTCAAATGATTTTTGGTATTGTAAAGCGTTAATCCAGTTCCAGTTATTTCTACGGGCAGTATTGTTATAGGCATAACCATTAAACGAATATCCATCCCCCTGAAGTGGATTCCAGAACTGAATATTTTCGGTATTGGCTCTTTCCCACGAGAAATTAGACCTGAAGTTTAAACCATCAATAATTTTAAAATCTGCTCCTAAATTAGTTAAGAACCTGTTATTTTCCGAGCTGTTAACATCTTTGTCAATCAGCACTGTTGGGTGTGCCCAGGTACTGGTAATCAGGTTGGCTGCATTACCTACGTTATTGGCCGAGATGTTATAACCACCTGCAGCATTATAAACCGGTACGTTTGGAGCAATGGCAATAGCAATACGCCCCAAACCTGATGAGTTAAAGGCGGCGCCAGGAGCTGAGCCGCTATTAGGCGCCCTGTTTATACTGTTGTTGTAGTTAACGTTCATGCTTAAGCTTAACCAATCGGTAGCTTTATGCGTAGCGTTTATACGGGCAGAATATCTTTTGAAAGTATTATTTTTAAGAAAACCATCCTGATCAGAAAGCCCTCCTGATAAATAATAAGTTGTTTTTGCTGTACCACCGCTTAAAGTTACGTTATGGTTTTGCGATTGTGCCGTTCTGTAAACCTCATCGTACCATTTGGTATCAACTAACGATCCATCAGCATTATAACTTGGAAAGAAACTTTTGTTATTCGCATCTCTTTGCGATGCCGGTACTGCGTTAGGATTTAGTACCAGGGCATTTGCAATGGCTGTATTCTTGCTATCCATGTATTGTTGCGCATTTAATAGATCAGGCAGGCGTACAGCGTTATTCACGCCATACCATCCATCATAAGTAATTTTAGCATCACCGCTTTTTCCTTTCTTGGTGGTAATTACCAATACACCCGCTGCAGCTCTCGAACCATAAAGTGCCGTAGAAGCCGCATCTTTTAAGATATCGATCGTTTCAATATCTGCCGGATTGATATCGCCAAGTGGGTTGTTGGTAGCAGAGTTTGCAGATGCATCGCTGGTTGGAAAAGGAATACCATCTACCACAACTAATGGGAATGAGCTTAATGAGATCGAACTCACACCCCTTACCCGAATAACCGGTGGGTTATTTAGCAAACCATTGGGTTGAATAATACTTACCCCTGCAGCTTGTCCGGTTAAACCCTGAACAAAACTTTGAACAGGTTTATCCTTCAAATCTTCGCCCTTCACGCTTGCAGCAGAACCAGTAAAGTCTCTCTTTTTAGTTACCCCGTAACCGGTAACCACCACATCGGATAATGTTTTAGAATCGCTTACTAAAGCAACATTAATTGTGCTTCCTGCACCAACGGCTTTAGATTGGCTTAAGTAGCCGATAAATGAAAACTCAAGTGCTGTAGCTTTGCCCGAAACACGAATGCTATACTTGCCATCGGCGCCGGTTATCGTTCCACCTGCTGCACCCTTAATTTTAACACTTACGCCTGGTAGGGGAAACCCATCTTCCTGACCCGTAACTGTCCCTGTGATTGTTCGATCTTGCGCTATTGCAGTACCTGCAATAAATAGCAATATGAACAAACTTTGTAGAAGTTTTTTCATAAGAAATTTTAGTTTAGTTAATGATAGTTTTAAAAATTTTTAGTTTTTGTTATCTGTTTTTTGAGTGAAAAATGTTTCTTAAACGACTATTAACTATTATTACAAGCATATAATTTATAAGCTATAAAAATTAATATAATACATACTTAAAATGTCTGTTTTACATTTAATAGTCGAATTATTAATTGTTAATAAAAAGAGTACGGATCTTCTCTGGCCGCAATTGGGCTAATAGTTGTTCTATATTGCGTTATTGCTCCGGTTGCAACAAACAACAAAACGAACAACTCCGGTTGGAGTCTTTTCATGAATTAGTTTAGTTTCAGGTTAATAAGCTGTCAATATAAAACTAAGTATTGTGTAATGCAAATTTTACATGCAAAAAAATGTTACCTAAAATTTCACAAAAACCATAGCTGCGGGATAAAAACTATAGTAAAATATGCCATAATGAGCACCAAACAAAGAAAAAGACCAGAAAACTACGGAATTAAAGAAATTAATTCAAACAAATAAGATACAAATACATTAAAATAGGATTAGAGACAGATTCGACACAAAAAATGATGAGCCGACAGCCAGCTTCATATAATAGATAGTGTTGTAGAGAACAACCACCTCCATAAAAACAAAAAAGGGGCCATAAAAATGGCCCCTTGAATAAAATATTATTATAAATCTTAAGGATTCTGTGCGCTTGGTGGAATTGCAGGATTTGCATTCAACTCATCACGTGGGATTAAGAATAAAAATTTAACGTCGCCTGCTGGTATAGTTAAAAGATTTGCTACTGATGTACCAACATAGTTGGGAACATTGGTTATAGTTCTATCTAAAGGTAAGTTTAGACGTTTTAAATCTAAATATCTAAAACCTTCACCCCAAAGTTCTACTCTACGATTTACCATGATCTCATCAACAAGTGCAGTCCCCGTTTTGGTGCTTTGAACTGCAGCTAGATCTCTTTTCGAAACCAAAGCGAATAAAGCTGCTTGTGCCAATCCATCCTGACTACTTCTTGCATAAGCTTCGGCAAGAATCAAATGCATCTCGGCACTTCTCATCCATGGCGTATCACCTAAAGAAGGATCACCAACTGTTTTAACCGAGAACTTTCTACTCATATAAGGTCTTCTGGTAAATGCAGTAGTAGGCAATGGAAAATTGGCTGCCGTTGGAGCTGGTTCCCACATTTTCTTTCTCACATCAGTTGCAGAAATTAAATTATATAAGTTCGAGTTAATCATTTTTGGTGTACCGCGCATATAAGTGGAGTTTGCATTGTATGCAATTTGCGCGTAGAATGATCCAAATGTATCTCCTTGCTCAGTGGTAGGCATTGCACACCACATAAATTCAGATAACCCGTTATTGTTAAAACCACTTTGGTAATCGGCCTGACTCATTAATGGGTATTTACCACCATCAATCACATCCTTCGCATATTTGATCGCATTTGGATAATCTTGCATAGTTAGGGCAACTCTTGCTCTCAAGCCCTTGGCTACCCAAACATCAGCATGCGTTTTGTTTGCTTTGGTAGTCGAGTTTAATGCAATTGCTTTATCCAAATCAGCAATTATCTGATTATAAACATCTTCAACAGTTGCACGTGGCTTAATAATATCGGCAGTAGTTAACACTAAAGGCACGCCCAATTGAACATTCGGCTTTGCTGCAGCATTGTACCTTGTTCCGTAAAATTGAACCAAATACGAGTAGGCATAAGCTCTTATGGTTAAAGCTTCTGCCTTCAATCTACTCTTCTCTGAATCTAATCCTGTTACAGTTGGTAAATCGATATTATCCAACACATAATTAGCATTATTAATCATCCGGTAAAACGTGCGGTAATAGTACAAGTTACTTGCATGGGTATCAGTACGTGGCGCTACATAGTTACCCTCACCTGTTGAGGTAAACCATGTGGCTGCTGCCTGATGCAAATCTTCTCCCATAAAATCAATGCCTAATAAAATACCACCAACACCGGGCTTGCCTTGTGCATTTGAGGTAGTAGTAGTAGTTCTTGTATTCATGTAGGCATAAACACCATTGATTACAGCACTTGCGTTTGTTGTTGAGGTGAATACCTCTTCCAAAGCAATCTGATCGGTTGGTTTGGTTTCAAGGTATTCTTTTTTACAGCCTGGAGCTATTAAAGCTACCACTAAGCTGGTTAATATTAAAAGCTTTTTCATATCTCTTTCTACACTAATTTTAAAGATTATAACGTTAAGTTAATACCCACACTAAAGTTTCTACTTTGTGGATAAGTATTAGCATTTGTACCGTCAAAAGATTCAGAAGGATTTAGTCCTTTTCTTTTTGAATGCAGGTATAAATTTTCGCCAGTTGCAAAAATACGCGCACTTGGCACTTTAATTTTGTTTAACCAGGCTTTAGGCAGACTGTAAGATAGATTAACGTTACGTAAACTCCAGTAAGAAGCATCAATTAACCATCTGTTAGATGTAGCATTAGTATTTGCTGTAGCGCCAAAATCAGCTCTTGGTGTATTTGAGGTATTGTTTGCTGGAGTCCAGGAATTTAATATATCCTGATGTAATGCACCACCATAAGAGCCAGTACTCATTAAGCCCTGATAAATTGAATCATAAGCCTTGCCGCCAATTTGGTAATTTATCATGAACGAGAATGACAAGTCTTTATAAGTGAATGTATTTACAAAAGAGCCCATCAAGTCTGGAATTGCTGTACCTGAATAATCAAATTTCGCAAACGACTGATTGGTTACATATTGAACACCGTTTACCGTACGCATGTTTGCAGCAAGTGTACCATCAGCAGGGAGATATAGCGCTGAACCATCTGAAGGATCTACTCCAGCGTATTGTCTTAACCAGTAATCGTAAATACCATGGCCTACTTCTCTTCTTTTGGTTCCACTAATAATGAATGGCGTCTCATCCGGAAGTTTTGTGATTTTATTTTTCAAAATACTCCAGTTGGTAATTAAACCCCAGGTAAAATCCTGTTCACGAATAATGTCGCTACCTAATTGAAGCTCAACACCTCTGTTATACATTGCACCTATATTACGGTAAACACTGGTAACAGCTGCCGATAAAGGCTGAGGAACACTGAAAATTAAATCATCTACCTGTTTGTTGTAGTACTCTAATTCACCATATAATCTTCTGCCAAAGAATGAGAATGAAATTCCTGTATTTAGCGTGTTTTGTTTTTCCCAGGTTAGATTAGGTGTAGCAATAGAAGCCAATAAAACACCACCTTCAGTATTACTGTTCGAACCTAAGTCAAAAAAGGCTCTATCACCATAATACCTGTTATTTCCACTACCGTCAAGTAAAGCATTATTACCCACCTGACCGTAAGACACTTTTAACCTTAAATCGTCTAACCAGCTTACATCCTTTAGGAAGTTTTCTTTCTTAATCGCCCAGGTAGCACCAGCTGAGAAAAATGTTCCCCACCTTTGTTCAGCAGAAAATCTTGAGGAACCATCACGTCTTAACGACCCGTCAATAAAGTATTTATCGTCGTAATTGTAACTAACTTTAGATAGATATGACTCAATACGGTCGTTATCTTCTCTACCAGAAGAACTAGTCGCCGTAACAAAGTTTGCAAACTCAGTGTTACCACGAGCAACCATATTTGACCTGTCAGCCTGAAATATTCTATATTTAAAATAGTAATTTTCGTGACCTGCTAATACTGAGATCGTATGTTTATCAATTGTTTTATTATAACTTAAGATTTGATTGAAAGTGTATGACTTGGTTACAGCATTACTTTGGGATTTTGTTCCGTTTGCACCTGCACCATCACCAACAATTGGATTTTGAAATTGATCAATATTGTTGTTTCTCAAATCCATGCTAATTGTTGGAGTGAAAGTAAAATCTTTTAAGAATTTCACCTCAACATAACTTCTCGCACTTAATTGACTTCTTTTGTAAGAATTATCATTAAGCATCGTTTCGTACACAACGTTGCGGCCGGGAGAAGCTCCAGAAGGGCGGTTTATAGCACCAGGGAAGGTACCATAATCATACCATTGTTCGCCTGTAAGTGAGTTCTGTATTGGATCCCCAGCTGCATTGAAAGCATGTATAGGGTAGATTGGGCCAATTCCTCTTGCAAATGAAAATGGATTGACGAAACTTGCGCCGTTACCTGTAGAAGCATCACTCGCTGTATTGGCATCAGACATTGCGCCTGACAAATTCAAGCCTGTTTTTAACCATGATCTAAGCTTGGTATTTACATTTACACGTGCATTAAAACGCTCAAAATCAGACTTTAAAATAAAACCACTATCTTTTAAATAGCCTAAAGATACGAAGTAATCTGTTTTTTCACTTCTACCAGATGTGCTAATATTCGCATCGGTTCTTTTTCCAGTACGCTCTAACGGTTTATACCAATCAAAATCATTATACAACAAAGACGCATTAGGATTAAGCATACCATCAGTGCCTACAATCTGACCCCCTGGAACATTGAACGGATTATAAATCAAGTTCGTATAAACATCCGCAGAAGCTTTTGTTGAAGCTGCTGCGTCAGTTAACACTGGGGAAGCAGAAAACATCAGGTTATTTTTAATCGCTTGCCAAACTGCTGGATAATACTGAAAAGCATCTAAGCGGTCATATTCAGGAATTCCACGGGTAGACCATCCTTGACTGAAATTAACGTTGATTGCTGGTTCTGCCGATTTACCTCTTTTAGTGGTAACGATAATTACTCCATTAGCTCCTCTTGAACCATAAAGCGCTGAAGAAGACGCATCCTTTAATACCGAAATACTCTCAACATCATTCTGATTGATATCTCCAATACTACCATCATATACTGCACCATCTAAAACAATAAGCGGACTGTTTGAAGATGAATAAGAACCAAAACCCCGAATACGAATAGCAGAACTATTACCTGGCTGGCCATTAGAAGCCAAAACAGATATACCCGGAGCCGATCCTTGTAAGGATGCTGTAATATTGGTTACGGTTCTCTTTTCAAGGTCTTTTGAACTAATACTTGAAACGGAACCCGTAATCGATTCTTTTTTCTGAGTACCATACGCAACCACAACAACATCAGTTAGGGTCTTAGCGTCAGGAGCTAATCCAACATTTAACGTGTTAGAAGAAGTAAGATTAATTGTTTTAGTTGTGAATCCAATATATGAAAATTGGATGGATGTAACAGCAGTAGTTACCTTAATGGTAAACCTACCATCTCCGCCTGTTACGGCAACGGCCTGTGATCCCAGGGCTTTAACACTTACACCAGGAAGTGGAATATTATCTTCCGTTGATGTTACTGTTCCATTAATTGTTCGCTCTTGTGCCATTGCACTAAATGCAACAAGCATCAATACGAACAAACTTTGTAAAAGTTTTTTCATAAAAAAAAGGTTAGTTAATAATTCGCAATATAGAATTTATTATTTTGTAATACAAATCTTACAATAAAGCGGCAATATATCATGACATCCAGGTGATAGACCAAAAAATTAAAGCATAAAAAGCAATGGCTCTCAACCATTGCGCTCACTTTATAAAAAATACGCTTATGTTAATAAACCCAAATAATTTTTTGTTTTATTCCTGGCTTCTGGGCAAAATCTATTCAGGCTTTCACAGAAAATACAGAAGCATAATTTGTACCATTATAACTTGACGGTATCCAAGCTATATCGAATCCCTTCTCTGCAATATCAATCATCATATCGAATATAATAGCTTTTTAGCTGCCTTGGTTTTCTGGGCATATGAAAAAGGGATTTGTGCTCCCAATCAAAGTTAGCATATTTTTGCAACCAATTACGAACAGTACTTTCGCCCTGTATACCGTATTTAATTCTAGCTTGCGATAAACTCAATTCGCCATTTTCAACTTCGCTAACGACTTGAAGTTTAAAGCGTAAGATGTAATCTTTCTGACTACGTCTTGAATAATTTGTTTTTTGTCCATGAGGATACTTCTTTTTTGTATCGCTATACTAAGACTAGACAGACTAAACACAAAAAAGGGGTATCTAAAAAGACACCCCTTTTTTTAAATCTAATATATGCAGATTATCTGGCAGCTTTGTAAGTCCATTTTTCGTAGAAGAATGTTCTATCTACTCCATTCTGAACCATGATATAGCTTACTTGCAGTACTTTCGTATCTCCATTAACAGTAAACTTATTAACACCAGCCGGATTTAATCTTGCCGATCTACCACTTGAATTAGTTCCCTGTCCAAAATAATTGGTTACACTAACTACATTACCCGCATCATCCATGTTAAAAATTGGACTAAAGTTTCCATAACTAGATGTTGAGGTTCCATTTTTTATTGGATGGGCATAATTATTAGCTGCATAACGACCATCATATTCTGTTACCGAACTTGCACCAGTAGTACGCAATTCTTGTTCGATTGGATAGTATCCTACCAATGCTGCCGATGTAGCATCAACCATCGGAGAAGTTTGATCAAGGGTATAAATACCATCATACTTATTTTTAGCTCCCAATGCCACCACTATGGTTCCAAAATTACCGCTAATAACGCCAGTTGAAGCAGAGCTTATTTTAAAGCCCAATGCATAAGCAGCATTCAAATCGAATTGATCTGGCTTAACATTGATTGTGAAGCTTGCTGTTCTCTGTCCTTTCGGGATAACCAAATTTAACGATGTTAATGAATAAAGGGTGGTTGGCAATGGGGTATACGCTTTCGTATTATCACTATTATATTTTGTAATTGCATCTGGTGCTAAATCAACCTTAACAGCTATGTCTTCAGGAGCTACGTCAACACCTGAATAGGCTACTTCTACAACAGCACTTCCTGTAGGTTTAATATCAAAATTCTTAATATACAAAGGATATGTACTTGAAGTACCCGAAGCAATATGATCTGGGTTTAAAAATTCAATAATATTCTTCGTTGCTCCAGGAGCATCTGGCCCTATTATAGAATCATCTTTTAAACAAGAGCTGAATCCAGCTACTATTAGTCCTAAGACGAATAAATTTATAATTTTTTTCATGACTTAATTTTATGAATGTTTGAAATAACAATTATTTAGCCCAAAATATCTTACTTGAATATTTATTTATTGCTGGCACATTCGCTGCATTATACTTGAATTCATTCGCAGGATATTGAATTCTTGTTGGTAATTTATCGGCTGCTGTTGATTCGGAAACGATAGAAACGAAGGTATCGTTTTTAGCAGTTCCGGCTAAAATTTTCGGATAACCAGTTCTTCTATATTCATTCCATGCTTCATTTCCGAATACCATATTGAAAGCCACGTATTTTTGCGTAATAATTGCTTCTAATTTTTGGTCATCAGTTAAAGCCAAATCAAAATTAGCTAAAGCGCTGCCTGCATTATTAAGAAGATATTTAGCAGGATCTCCTTGACTTGCAACAGGCACTGTAATATCCGTTCCAAGATTGTACGTTGAAGGAACAGTACCTGTATTATCCTTATATAGATATTTAAATGAAGATGCTATTCCGTTAATAAAGTTATTTTTAGCCGTTCCTGCCACCAAACCTTTAACATTTGCTTCAGCCTGTAAAAAATAACTATCTGCTGCCAACATAATAGGCTGCCCAGCATCTGGTCCTTTTAAAATACCAACTTTAGCTGCAGAAGTTGCTGAAGGACTTGCTGTTGCGCTAACAAACCAAGAACTTGGTGCTTGCCCTCTACCCGCGTCTGAATTCTGATACCCTAACTGATTTGTTGGGGTTGCAGTACCAGAAATGTAAACAGCCTTTGCTCTTGCAGCATCCTGAAGCTTAATACCATTATAAAATGTCATAATATAAGCACTTGGGGCATACTGACTAGCAGCTCCAACCGCAGTTCCTGAAGCACTATAGGCCCAGGCGTTCCACATAGGGTTTTGTTTATTATCAGTTTTAGCATAAACCGGCTGAACAATAGCGTCTTCAGTTAAGAATCCAACCGAACTATCGAAAGTAGTGTTGGTGAAGGTTACTTTTCCCTGTCCTCTAAGAACCAATCTTAATTTAAGTGTCTGAGCAAAAGCGGCCCATCTTCCTAAATTACCATTAAACAATGGATCGGCCTTTATAAATAGGTTAGAGCCTAGCCCGGTTCCTGTTGCTTTAAATGTAGCAATTGATTGATCCAGTAAGTCTACTAAATTTTTATAAATGTCTGTAGCTTTATCGTACTTAGGCTGGAGCTTCGTGTCTCCTTGCAAAGCCTCTGTATAAGGTATATCATTATACGTATCTACTAGTAATGCGTAATTATAAGCTTTAAGCGCTTTAGCTGCAGCATTAAATTCTTTGAAGGTTGCATTTCCTTCAGAATTGCTAATCACGTACTGAACATCAGTTAAAACATCGTAAGTAGTTGCCCAAAGGCCGGCGAAATCGCCTGTATTCCAATTGTAAGAAATAATACCTCCCCAGCCACTTACTCCGCCTCCATTTGTGAAATATCCTACCTGCTGAGCACCCATGCTGTTATAAGCAGACATACTGTTAGCTGTTGCAACGATAGCGTTTGGCAAAACCAAATCTACAGAAGCTACGGTAACTGAATTGGGATTGGTGTTGATATCCAAATCTTTTTTACAAGAATAGATAGAAACCAACATTGAAAATCCGAATATATATTTAAAAATTCTTTTCATGTCTTTATTATTATAGGGTTAATGTTAATGTAGCTCCATAATACCTTGATGGTGGAGTTTGATTTAAATTGGTTAAACCAATCGCATTACCACTGCTTGATCCATTACCATCACTATATTCTGGATCTGTATACACGTTAGTTTTAGGCAGGAAGATAAATAAATTTCTACCTTGAACACTAATCCTAGCGCCTTTAACTACTTTAGATTTTGCTAAGAAAGCTGCTGGTACATCATATGATAAAGCTAACTCTCTAATTTTCCAGAAAGCACCAGAAGTTACGTAGTTTTCGTTGATACCTGTTCTTGGTCCTGCAATAGTCCAATAACCTGGTCCACCATCACGAACAGTAATATTGGTGTTGGCAACATAGGTGTTGGTTGTTGGATCTAAATAAGACGAGTTAGGTATTACAAAACGATCACGGTTGTAAGCGGCAGAATTAATACCAGCACCACTGAAATCGAATGTACTACCAGCAGCGTTATAAATAACGTTACCACCACGATATTCACCAGATCCATATAAGTTAAATCCTTTATAGTGAACATTCACGTTAACGCCTAAAATATGTTTAGCATTTGCCTGTCCCAGAATACTAATACCTGTTGTTGCAGAAGGGTAACCAGTAATTCTATCTACAATGATTCTTCCCTGACTATCGCGTACGTGGGTTGTACCTTGAATAACTGGAAATTGTTGCCCAGCTATTGCATAAGAACCAACTGTACCGCCGTAAGCCCCAAGAGTTAACTGACTTAAATCAGCACTGATATAATCAACAGTGTTGTCATAGTAAGCGTAATTTGTACCTAAAGTAATTTCCCAGTCTTCAGTTTTAAAAGGCACAACATTTAAGCTTGTTTCCCAGCCTTTACTTGTTGTTTGTCCTGCATTTACTAAATAACTTGTGTAGCCAGTTGTGCTAGATACCCCAGTTGGAACTGTTTGATCTTTTGTTTTGGTATTATAATAAGTAGCGGTTAAGTTAACGCGGCTTTTGAAGAAACTAGCTTCAACACCATACTCGAAACCAGATGTTATCTCAGGCTTTAGATCCTTAGAAATCAACGTGTTTCCAACAGACAAACCACCCTGGCCATTATATGGATAACCAGCACCTTGGCCGAATGTTGGAACTAAGCTGTAAGCGCCGATATTCACTTGACCAACTTTTGACCAACCACCTCTTAATTTGATGAAATCAATTTCTTTGATATCTTTAATTGCTTCGATTGCATCAGAAGCGACGAAAGATAACGTTGCGCTAGGGTAGAAGAACGAACGGTTTTCAGGAGCTAACACTGAAACCCAATCATTACGACCAGTTAAACTTAAGAACAAGTAATCTTTAAAACCAATATCTAATTTTCCGGTTAAACCATAAGAGCGGGTTAACGAATTACCCTCTGAGGCTGTCGGATTATTAGTACTGTTACCAAGATTGAATACACCAGCAGTTACTAAACCGTTTACAGAAGCAGTAGCAGATTTAGATTGATTTTGAATTAATTGACCCAAGACAGTTAAATCGAACTTGAAGTCTTCAACTTTTTTCTGTGCATGCCCAATGAAATCAGTTACAATATTAGTAGTGTAATTTAGATTATCAGAAACACCACCTAAGATATCTTGCTGCTTGTATTCGCTAGAACCCGAGATAGATTTAGTATAATCGCTGTATTTGAAAATATCTGAATAATTTTTAGATGATTGATTTTGCGTAGTTAAACCTACACGACCAGTAAAATCTAACCATTCTAATGGTTTATATTTCAATTCGGCATTACCCAAGAAATAATCATTTCTTACCTGCTGTCTGTAGTTATCAGCAAGAAAGTAAGGGTTATTGTAATAAGCGTTATAGTAACCATTAGGGTTAGCATAAGGATTATTTCTCCAATCTTTATAATCAGTAATCAATGCCTGAGAAGGCGCATTTAGCAAAACATTATAAATACTACCTGTTTGTGTTGTTAAATCCTGTCTATTTTGGATATAATTAGCAGAATAGTTGAAGGTGATTTTGTCAGAAACCACTCTTGTTCCACCAATTTTCACCGTAGCTCTATTATACTTATCGCCAGGAGTTGTTCCTGAAGCTCTCATATACTGGGCAGAAGCATATAAACTTCCTTTGTCATTACCAGATGATACAGAAAAATCAGTAAAATTGGTTACACCATTATCCCAGAAATCATCTTTACTGTTTGTGTAAGAATAAGGAACCATTTGAATTGAACCATCTGCTAATGGACGGCCAATTGGTCTTACAACTCCATCAAAACGCGGACCATATTGTTGATTTTCGTAGGGAAGATAAATCTGCAAATCGTTATCAGATCCAGATCCAAATTCTTTTTGCAACTTAGGAAAAAATGCAACTTGCTCTAATGTTGTAGTGTTACCAATTTTGATATCAAAAGAACCATCCTTTTTTCCTTTTTTAGTAGTAATGATTAATGCACCATTTGATGCGGCAGAACCGTATAGAGCTGCTGCACTACTACCATTTAAAACTGTAAGATTTTCAACATCGTCAGGATTAATGTTGCTTAAAATTGTGTTTGGCACAATTACATTATCAACAACAATCAAGGCCTGGTTGTTTCCTGTTAATGAACGCATACCCCTCAATACAACGCGATAATTGGGATTAACCCCACTACCAACACCTTGAATATTCAATCCGGCAACCTTACCAACAAGGCCCGAAACAAGGTTAGTTGGTTTAGCCTGCGTGATTGAAGCATTGCTCAATGTTGTTTGTGCAGCACCAAGTTCTTTTTTACGAGCTGTTAAACCAGCTCCGGTTACCACAACCTCACTTAGTGATTTAGAATCTGCTTCCAAAACCACATTAACCGTAGATGATCCGCCGATTGTTCTGTTTTGAGGCGCATAACCGATAAAAGAGAATGTTAACACTGTAGATCCAGATGGAACACGAACGGCATATTTACCGCTGGCATCTGTAACGGCGCCACTTTGGGTGCCTTGTACCTTAACACTTACACCAGGGATTGGCAATTTGTCATCCGCAGAAGTAACTGTACCAGTTACGGTTCTTTCCTGTGCAAACGCAGAGAATGCGCACAGCACAAGAATGAACAAACTTTGTAGAAGTTTTTTCATAATTTGAAAATAGGTTAGTTAATGATTATTTAAGTGCTAAAATAGAGTTAGTTATGATTAACACCAAATTTATTTTAACAATTTTTAACACTTATACACAATAATTGTCATAAAGTGCTCTAGGGTTGTCAAAACGCACTTAATAATCAGACAACTAGTCTGTTAGTTTGAAAAATTCGCATGATTAGATAGACACATTTCATCCTTATTGTTAATTAATCTCTTAACATTCAGCCCATTTTTTAGTCTATTTAACATGCAGTTTATATTAGCTTTTTATGATTAAACAAAACAGCCTCCTGAAAATAAATCCAGGAGGCTGCATCTTTTAATTTTCAATAAGCTTAGTGATCGTCGCCTACAAATTTGGTTCTGTGGTATCCTTTAAGGTGATAAACCGTTCCGGCATCGTCAGAAAATTCAACATCCAATGTAATGGCATCGGTTGGCGCTTTTGATGATGGGCCTACAGCACCACCTGGTGTTATTTTACCGTTTGTTACAGTAAAGGTTATCCCTCCTGGATAGTTGCCTGCGTTAGCAATTTTTGCACCGCTAAGGGTTTTGTTATCCACATTTACATTTACTTTTCCAAAAACGGTATTATTTGCATTTCCCCAGAAATTCGTTAGGTTTAACCACATCTGGCTCGATGAATTATCGGCTGTATTATAGGTAGAAATACCATAATAATCTCCGGCGCCGTCAATCTGCACCCACCACTCGCCAGACAGGTCCTGTACAGCTGTACCACCTACCGGCTCCTCTTTTTTACAAGCAGAAATGCTTAGTACAAAAAGTATTAGTATATAAAAATATTTTTTCATCGTTCTATTATTTATTGTTTAACAAAGGTTCTAACGGCAGTACCATAGCCAGGGTTTTCAACCGCCCATGAATAAGTGCCCGAGCTTAAGTCTTTACTCTCGGTATTAGAGCCCCATGGCCCGCTATCCGTATTCTGCTGTGGAATATCAATTACACTCCCTGTAGGATTGATGGCAATTACATTAACTGTTGTACCTGTTGCAGCCCCCCCGGATTATTAACCAAATAAGCGCCTGGAGCCAGCTTTGTCCATTTTGAAATTGCTCCGGTAGCTGCCCTTAAGTAGTTACCGGAAAAATCGTTGGCTAAGGCATCAGCCTTGGTATCGTACACAACAACTGATCTTGTTGTTGTTGCGGCAAAACCATCTGTATTTGTGGCTGAATAGGTGATCAAATAAACACCTGCGGTAGCTGTATTTGGTAGCCCTGTTACCTTGACCTCTATGGTGCTTGTACCTGCAGCCGCTGTAGCACCAGCATCAGTATATGCTGCCCCTTTTGCTACCGCTACATATTTATCCCCTTTCATCGTGATTATTGGATACACCGTTACTTTGGAAATACCGACATAACCTTCCGGATAATCAAACGACTCTTTTTTGCAAGAGCTATAAGTCATGCCTATAACCCCCAATATGATTATTGTTAAATATCTTTTCATCTTTTATCAATTAAATACTATTTACCCCACCAAACCTTAGTTGTAATTGGCACTTCTGCAGGCGTATTGCTGTTTCTATCTCTTGATGACGCAGGAAATACTAAACGTTTAGGGAACAAACCTGAAGTTACCCCGTTTTTCGAATACACCCACTGGCCGGGAATATAGTTATCGTCAGTAGAATACACCGCACTTATTTTAGGATAACCGGTACGTTCCTGCTCAAAGAAACCTTCTAAACTATGCGAGCCAGCGAAAGAGGACCATTTCTGCACAATAATTTTCTCAAGCTTTTGGTCAAAGGTACCCGTATACACCAGGTAAGGTACCGGAACTGCACTTACAGCAAGTCCAACCTGCGTAAAAGCAGATTTAACGCCATTTTGGTACATTGCAGCAGCACCTGTCCCTCCATAATAACGTTCAAGCGCTTCTGCCTGCATAAAGTATGATTCTGCAGCTGATATAAACCATACCGGATCTTTAGCAGTTTGGGCAAAAACAGTTGCTCCTGCGTAAGTAGGTTGTTCAACTGCTGTTGCTGTATAATCCCCTTGATTCATCGGTACAGGAGTAAGTGTTCCATAATAATATTTCGCTCTTGGATCATTATTAACAGCTAACCAACTGGTAAATGTTTTACTTGCCCTTAGGTTAGTAGTGGTATTTAAACGGCGAACATTATACTCGTAAAAAGGATTACTGTTATTTGGTGCATCTTCAAATGTGGCAATGCCTGCACTTGTAGTTAAAAAATTTGCCCCATCAGTATATAACTTCATAATTCCAGCCTGTGCTTCTGCCGGCTTGGCATTTACCATTCTTAAATACATTTTTAACTTTAGTGTATTGGCAAACTTGGTCCAAAGATCCATGTCTCCGCCAAAAAGAAAATCAGTTTTTTTCTGATCCTTGTTTAAATCAATACTTGTATAATCTTTAGCAAGGGCTGCATTTATTTCGGCAAGCAGGCCAACATAAATGGTATAACCATCGTCAAATTTGGGCTGTAAATTATCAAGCCCTTTTAATGCTTCCGTATAGGGAACTTTATCATATAAATCAACCAATACCTGGTAGGTATAAGCTTTCATTACAGTGGCCATTAAATTATAACGCCAATCGCTTCTAGCTACCGCAAGGTTTATAGCCAGTTGATAATCTGCCAGCGCGCCAGAAAACAGCTCGTTGTAACTGCCATTAAAATCGTTACGGGTCAGGGCATAAGCATCAATCGTTTTGTATTGATTTGAAGCGTTAGCCTGAGTATAGTATTGGGCCCAAATACCGCCAATAATCGTTAGTTCACCGCCAACACGTCCGGCTGTAGAAGCGACAGCAGACGGGAATAATACTTCTGGGGTGGTCGTCTCAATTAAGGGATTGTTTGGACTTACGTTGATATCTAATGTTTTCTTACATCCAAAAGCAAGAAACACCGTTGCTGATAAAATCAGCATTTTATATTTTATTTGATTATTTTTCATTGTGAGATAGATTAAAATGAAACTTTTAACGATGCGCCGAAGAACCTAACCGGGGGTGCGGTTCTAAACTCGCCAAATTCACTTCCTAAATCATTTCCAAAGTTAGAAACCTCAGGATCGATAGTATTGTTGTTTTTCGCTAACCAGGTAACCAGGTTTCTTCCAAAAACAGAAACACTTGCCCGTTGTGCACCTATTTTGCCAACAATGGATTTTGGCAGGTTATAACTTAAAGTCGCTTCTCTTAATTTTAAGAAAGATCTATCTAAAATACGATTAGTATATGCATCTGCCTTATTTGATGTGTGATAATAAAAATCATCAGTATTGGCTTCTGTTATTGGCGTGGTATTTTCTACATAAGTACCGTTGGCCAGTTTTTGAACTGAATTAGGTACAATGAACGGACGGCGGTCATTATAAGTTGTTTTGGCATCAGCACCTACAAAGTTTAACAAATCGGCTGTTCCTGAATAAAACACACCACCTTTATGCCAGTCTAGTGTAAATGACAGTGAAAAATCTTTATAACGGAACTGATTGCTCAATCCCATTACAAAATCCGGAACAGTAGAGCCAAAGCTTACATTTTCAGAAGAATATACTGGGTATCCATTCGCATCAACAATAACCTGTCCGCTTGGGCTATAGGTGCGGGTAGGCGCTTCGATAATACCTAATGGCTGACCAACGCGGGCCACAAACTGTGCGTCATAAGCCGAATTTAAAACCACTTTATCTAATCCAATTGGCAATTCGGTTACTTTACTGTTTTCTTTGGTGAAGGTATAATTTAAATTCCAGTCAATATCTGTAGTTTTAATAGGTTTGATGTTTACAGCCAATTCAATTCCTTTATTGCGAACAGAACCGAAGTTAACAATGTACGATGAGTAACCAGTAGATGGATCGATTGGCAAAGGAATAATCTGATCTTTTCTCAACTTATTGTAATAAGTTGCATCAATACCAATTCGGTCTTGTAAAAATCTGATTTCAGCACCTAGTTCTACCTCTTTAACTCGCTCTGGTTTAAAGTTATTGCTATTTAACTGGTTAGAGATTGAATAACCTGCAACACCGAATATAGGAAAGGTTAATGTTCCAAAGCCTAGCGGCGATGATGTACTCGTTGCTGTGTTAAACACGCGATAAGGGTCTGTATCACTACCCGTTTCCCCATAACTCGCCCTGAACTTTAAAAAGCTAATTGGCGTTTTAGATAAATCCATTGCTTGTGAGGCGATGAAAGCCAAACTCGAAGCAGGGTAGAAATAGTTGTTATTATTTTGTGGAAGTGTTGATGACCAATCGTTTCTACCAGTTAAAGTTAAATACAAATATTTGTTATAACCTAAAGTTGCTGAAGCATAGGCACCAAATAAACGACGGTGAGATTCTGCACTTGTTGAGGTAGGCTTATTGGCTGAGTTATTGATCTGATAAAAACCTGGGATCGCCAGATCTTCAATACCTGTGGTTAAAATTCTAGAACCACGATCGTTATAGTTAACACCTATTAAACCATCTAAATCAAAATGGCTATTTAGTTCTTTATTAAAAAGTGCATTTAATTTCGAGTCGTACTCAAAAGTTTTTACAGAGCCGTCTATTACATCACCAACATCAGCAGCCCTTGAAGATCCTTCAATATTTCCACCAGCATTGTAACTGCCTACGCTTGGCGCATTTTTATTGTGCCAGATTTTACTAATGGCATTATCAATGTCGGCACCTTGCTGAAACTGAAAGCTTAACCAGCCAGTAGCTTTATAGTTTAAATTAATATTTCCGTACACACGATCACTCTTATACCTACTTCCATTTTCATAAATAGAATAATATGGGTTTTCGGCATATGGCGTGAAATAATTGTCTACGTTAAAGAACTTGTTTTTGTAATCCTGAAGATCTTTAATTGGAATATCTCCCGGAATCTGAAGAATATCTTCGTAAAATGACGAACCGATACCTGAATTAGCACCACCCTGATTGATAAACTTAGTCGTTTTACCCACATAGTTTAAAGATGCATCGGCAGAAAACTTTCCGTACTTGGTAGACCCTTTTAAGGTAAAGTTATTTCTTTTATACGAATCGTTATCAGATGGCAGATAACCATTGCTGTAAATATTACCATAAGAAAAATAAGCAGTACTGTTGTCATTTCCTCCGCTTAGGGCAATATTATTATTTAGCTCGATACCAGTTGTTAGAGCATCTCTCACATTGTTTTTGATAAATGAAAAAGGCTTTAACAATTGAGAGTTATCTACAATTGCGCCCCACGATCTTAATTGACCATCGTATTTTGGACCCCAGTTACCATTTTCTGAAGGAATGTAAGTACCATCCCAACCTTGGCCAAACTGATCCTGAAGCTTGTATACTGAAGCGACGTTGGTTAATGTGGTGGCTGTAGAAAGGTCTACTTTTAATTTACCGGCTGCACCTTTTTTAGTGGTAACGATTAAAACACCATTCGAACCACGCGAGCCATATAAGGCTGTTGCTGCCGATCCTTTTAAAATACTGATGCTTTCAATGTTATTCGGATCGATGTCGTTGGCGTTGTTACCAAAGTCATAGTTGTTATCCGAACCTGCAGTTGAATTATCCAAAGGCACACCATCAACAACATATAAAGGCTGATTGCTTCCTGTTATTGAGGAATATCCCCTTAAAATAACTTTGGTTGATCCACCCGGCGCACCAGAAGTATTGGAAATGTTTACCCCTGCTACTTTTCCTTGCAAACCACCAAATAAACTTGCCGGTGCAGAAGCGTTAACCTCTGCCGACTTTAAAGTGCTTTGAGAATAACCTAATGTTTTTGTAGCCTTGTTAACACCCAACGCCGTTACAACAACCTCGCCTAAAGCCTTAGAATCGGTAGTTAAAACGACATTAATTACGTTTGAGCTTCCGATTGGCCTGTTTTGTGAGGCAAATCCAATTGAAGAGAACTCAAGTACTTTAGCTGATGAAGACACTTTGATGGAGAATTTTCCATTCGAATCGGTAGAGGTACCACCAGCGGCACCCTGGATTTTTACGCTTACTCCAGGAATTGGCAGTTTGTCGTCTGCAGACGTAACTGTTCCTGTGATTGTTCGATCCTGTGCCATTGCGTTTACCGCAAAAAGCATGAGAATGAACAAACTCTGTAGAAGTTTTTTCATAGTAGAAATAGGTTAGTTAATGTGTAAAATAATACACTAAATTAGAGTTAGTTAGCTCCGTAAGCAAATTATTTTTAACATTTTTTAACTAATCCTGTCCTAAATACACCCCAAGGCCGATTTTACAAGCGTAACTTTTTCGTTAACTAAAAAATTAGGGGTCAGTTTTGATTTAAAGGATATGTTAATAGCTACAGAAAATAACGTTACCAAAAAGTGTTTTTCCACCTTCCCAAAAGTTTCTGAAAAGGGGGTCGTTAGCTAGGTAAACCACCTGCCCGCGACCGAAATCCTGCACGCCGATAAGCAGCCCGCTTTTGAGCTCTTCTTTTGCTTTTTTCCCAACAACTCCTGCCATTAAGCTTTTTTCGTTAACCAGTCCCACATTCCACCCCTTTACAAAGGGCTCGTAGATTTTTCGATCGGTTTTTAGGCTGTAGTAGCTTCTTCCAAGCCCATATGAGAAAGGATGACTGGCATCGAGATTAATCTTATAAACCGCACCTGGTATAGTTGTTTCAAAATCATCCCGGTCTTTATCTTTAAAAAGAAGTTTGTTGGCTTCCTGCTTTTCGTCTTTCTTAACTCCCACTTCCTTCTTTTTAATGTCAAAGCCCTTTTTATCCAAAAAACTTTCAATGGCATCTTCCATCAAAATCAATTTACCACCTTTATCTAACCAGGCTGTTAAACCATCTCCTATAAAGGAGTCGTAACTGCCATCGGGCAAGATGAGTGTATTTACCTTATTAATATCCAGACTGTTAATATCTTTAGCATTAATAATACTGGGTGAGAGGTTTAAATCGTGCTCAATATAAAACCAAACTTCTCCAAAAGCCAATGAAGAGACTTCCATGCCCGATACAATTGCAATTTTAGGTTGTTTTAACAAAGGATAAACATTTGAGCCAAAATCTTTGCCTTTTTCCACAAAGCCACTGCTAACAGCCAAAATCGGTTTGTCTAAAGTTTTGGCAACTAAAGTAACTTTATCTTTCAGGCCTTTGGTTATTCTTTCATTTTCGGCCCTGAGCACAATTAAGGTCCCGGCCGGATAATCTTTTCCATTTACCGAAAAAGGCTGATCTGCCTGTCTTACTTTAATATTTGCCTTTTGCAAAGCGATTAACACCTGTGCATCTTCGCTGGTGCCCCAGCTAAACAACCAGGCCAAAGGCTTATCCAATTCATTACTTGCTATTTTAGTTTCTTCGGGTGCAGAGAACTTACCTTTTATACTTTCCTTGCTTGCGTAAGCTTTTAACCCGAACACATAGGGTAGCGCCCAGGCTGTAATATCGTAGGTATTCGAATCGGTTACAAAAGTATGCGGCTCTAAAAGCACATTGGCCAGCACCGCGCGCGATTGCTGAACATTAACAACTAGATCGTTACGCCCTAGGGTAAAATTTTCTTCCTTTTGGGTGTCGTAATCGAAAGCCCGGCCTTGTTTATCTCCTCCAAAAGCAAATTCGATCTTATTTTTAGTCAGTAGCTCGGCAAGTTTATTTAAACGCGACAGATTGCCTGCCTTAATGATATAGCTTTTATAAATACCTGGTGCATTAACCAATCCTTGCTGAAAGTATTGCTTATACTCCTCTAAAAGTTTGTTGTGGTTTAATGCTGTAACTTCAACTGTCGACATCCCCGTTGTAAAATGGTGGGCAATGCGGTCTTTTAAGGTTAGCGTATCGCCATCGTTGGTTACCACCGATAAACCCGCCCTGATACCTCCTTGCTCATAAGTCATTCCAATCGATCCATTATATAGCGGATAAGTATCGCCATAAGAAGGGTAAAGCAAATCGAAACGTTCTTTGGTGAAATATTGCCAGCCTTCTGCATCGAAATACTTGGCATTATTTTTCCCTACCACTACCTGAAAACTTTTTTGCCATGGCGTAATATCCTGGTGCACAGGCTCTGCGGCCGGTGCAAAATAATAAGGCTCATTGTAGCTTTGCTCATGAAAATCGACATGAACCTGTGGCATCCACTGGTTGTATAAGGCTAATCTTTGCTGACTCTCTATTTGAGTTTGCCAGGCCCAATCGCGGTTTAAATCAAAATAGTAATGATTTGGTCTACCCCCCGGCCAAGGTTCAATATGCTCACGCGAGGCTGGATCAGAATTGGGTGTTTTTCCGACCACACTGTTAAAATAATTTACGTAACGGTCACGACCATCCGGATTTAAACAGGGATCAATCACCACCACAGTATTTTTCAGCCATTCGGTAGCAGGTTTGTTGGTGCCCGATACCAGTGTATACAGCATCTTCATTGATGTTTCGGTAGAGCTCGCCTCGTTACCATGTACATTATAACTCAACCAAAGTATAGCTGGTTGGCTGGATAAATCAACATTATTATTGGTTCCGGCTGTCAGTTTTAAGTTATTATTTCTGATTTGTTCCAACCGGTTTATATTTTCAGGTGTTGAAACAATGGCGACAAGCAGGGGCCTGCCTTCATTTGTTTTGCCGTATTCGATTAGTTTAGTATTTTTCGGAGAAGCTGCAACAGTTTGCCTGAAATAGTCGGCTACCTTATGGTGTGGGGTAAAATGCGAACCTAGTTCGTAACCTAGAAAATCATCTGGAGTTTTAAGCTGGGCCCGTACTAATAAAACAGAACTCAGCGAGATCAGGAAGAACGTTAACAGTCTTTTCATGCGAAAATAATTTTACCTAATGTACTAATTTTGTTTTTTGTTGTTGCTAAAGCTTAATTTTACATCACATTTTTTACGACCACATGATCACAACCGAAAAGCTATACGACCACTACCTTAAAAACCCTGTTATTTCTACCGATACGAGAAACATTACTCCCGGTTGTATATTTTTTGCGTTGAAAGGTGATCTTTTTAATGCAAACGAATTTGCGCATCAAGCCATAGAAAAGGGAGCAGCTTACGCAGTAATTGATGAGGAAAAATATGCAGGTAATGCAAAATGCTTACTGGTAGATGACGTTTTAGGCGCTTTACAGGATTTGGCCTGCCATCACCGCCAGCAACTTAACATCCCCGTTATCGGCTTAACCGGCAGTAATGGCAAAACCACCAGTAAAGAACTAGTAAACGCGGTTTTGGCTGAACGTTATAAAACTTTTGCCACTTTTGGCAACCTCAATAATCACATTGGTGTTCCTTTGTCTATCTTATCTATTGCTGCTGATGTACAGATTGCTGTGATAGAAATGGGCGCTAACCACCAGAAAGAAATTGAACTGCTTTGCACCATTGCCAAACCCACTCATGGCATCATAACCAATGTTGGGATGGCACATTTAGATGGCTTTGGTGGTTTTGAGGGAGTAAAAAAAGGAAAAGCCGAGCTTTATGCTTACTTGAAAGCGAACAATGGTTACACTTTCATCAACCGGAATAATCCCTATCTGCTCGAAATGAGTGCTAATGCAGGCCTAAATAAGCTTATTTATTATGGAACCGAAAATGGTAATACCATTAAAGGAGCGCTAAAAAGCAGTGATCCTTTTATTGAGGTAGCATGGACAAACCACGAAGCTGAATCGTCGGTTAAAACCAATTTAACGGGCAGTTACAATTTCGAGAACATACTTGCAGCCATCTGTATTGGCGATTTCTTTGACATGAATCCTGAAGAAATTAACACAGGTTTAGCCAACTACCAACCTAAAAACAACCGTTCGCAATTAACAAAAACGGAAAAAAACACCGTAATCTGCGATTTTTACAATGCAAACCCAAGCAGTATGACTGCTGCTTTAAATAATATTGCTGTTTTATCGGCTGCAAAAAAAACCGCTATTTTAGGGGATATGTTTGAGCTTGGCCCCGAATCTCCGGCCCAGCATCAACTAATTGTTAGCCAGGCACAAGAAAGCGGATTAGACCAGGTGATTTTTATCGGTAAATACTTCTACGCATTTAAAGATGAGGTTAATGCGCTGTTTTTCGAAACACCATCAGAAGCCGCAGATTACTTGCAGCAAAACCCTATTCAGGATCATTTGCTATTGCTAAAAGGATCGAGGGGAATGAAACTGGAAAATTTGTTGCAATATATTTAGCGATTCCTTGTGCATAGCACTATTCGCTTTGCTTCCTGTTATTGCGCTTGCTCAATGGCAAGGCCCACATCGCTCACTTCAAGCAGTGGGTTATCGCGCATGTTCTGCTCAATTTCAATATCGAATTTCCCGTTGCGGGGAAAATGATAGTTGGTAAGCATGGGCAGGGTATAGCTAAACAGATTACCTGATCCGCTTCCCAACCATTCGCCATCATTTTTGGCTAACTTATATTGGTAGCGTCTGGTTACCATTTGTTTCCCGTCTTTAAAGTGTGCCAGGATAAAAATATTGGCATACTTATAATCAGCAGTATGCCTTAATTTGAAGTAAATATTATAACCTTTGGTATAATCCTTAATCTCAAATGGTGTAGAAATGTGGTTACGGTAAGTCCATCGCCGATCGGCCAATTCAACATTACTGTCGATAACACTACTACTGGTACAGCTAGCCAATAACGATACCATTACACAAAAACCGAAAACCAGCAGGTTTATTTTATTCGGCAGCAGGTTTATTTTCTGAACCATTGTTATTGTTTCGGCGATTATTATTTTTCCTACGGTTATTTCTGCTTTTATTTTTGCTCTGTTCTGTCTTTTCACCCTGCACAGCACTTCCTTCGGCTTTAACAACGGGCTTCTGCCCCTGAGGCTGTTGCGGTTGTTTAGGTTTATTGCTTTGAGGTTTAGGTCCGTTAACATGCGCAGGTTTTGGTACGGCCTGCTGCTGACCTTTTGGTCCAGCGTTTTGTTGCTGTTTCTGGTTTTGCTGTGGTTTTCCGCCCTGTTGTGATTTCTGACCACCCTGCTGAGGTTGAGGCTTACTGTTTGGCTGAGCATTTTTCTCGCCGGCAGGTACTCTGTCACGGTTATTTTTCTGGTTATTGCGGTTGTTTTTCTGATTATTGTTTCGGTTCTGGTTGTTTTTACCCCGCGAACGCTCGTCTAAACGGGTTAAACTATCCTGACCAACTACATTTTCATAATCGAAAGATTTTTCTACCACTACCGGAGCTGCAATCTGAACAGCGTCTTCTTTCAGGTTCGGCGCTTTTTTGCCGGCCTTGTTCATAGCCATGATTTCTTTTACACGAGTAGCTTTAACCGGAATCCAGTTTTCATCGCCCTGGTAACTAAACCACATTATTTTTTTAAAAATATCGGTTTTCTGATGGCGGGCATAACCTGCTTCAGTATCTAAATTCTCAATTCTATCCGGAATATCTTTTAAGGCATCTAAATAGGTATCGAGCTCGTAGTTTAAACAACATTTTAACTTACCACACTGGCCGGCAAGCTTTAAGGTATTAAGCGAAAGGTTTTGGTAACGTGCCGCAGCGGTAGAAACCGTTTTAAAATTGGTTAACCAGGTAGAGCAGCAAAGTTCGCGGCCACAAGAACCTATCCCACCTAAACGGCCAGCTTCCTGGCGCATTCCAATCTGGCGCATTTCGATACGGATACGGAAACTTTCGGCCATTTTCTTAATTAGCTCACGAAAATCCACACGGCCATCGGCAGTATAAAAAAACGTTGCCTTGGTTTTATCAGCCTGATAGTCTACATCGCTAATTTTCATTTGCAAACGAAGATCTAACGCCAGTTTACGGGCTTTGTGCATGGTTTCCCATTCCATTCCCTTTGCGGCATTCCATTTTTCTACATCTGCTTCGGTAGCCTTACGGTAAATTTTCTTAACTACCTGATCGATTGAAGTTTTGCGCCGCTTCATCTGTATGCGTACGAGTTCGCCGGTAAGCGAAACATGCCCTACATCGAAACCTCCGGTTGGTCCTTCAACGGCAACCAGTTCGCCAATTTCAAGGTAAATATTATCGCTGTTTAAGAAAAATTCTTTACGAGAGCCTTTAAATTTGATTTCGGTAACCTGAAAAGGTTTATAATTAGCAGGCATATCCAAATTAGATAGCCAATCGTGTACTTCCATTGTTTGGCAACCACCGGTGCCGCATGAGCCATTACTCTTGCATCCATTAGGGGTGCAACCACCACCTGTTGAACAACTTCCACATCCCATATTAATTGTATATATATTGAGTCCCCGCGGGAGCGTTTTAAACTTGATAATTTTTACCAGTTGTAAAGATACATCTAAAAACAGAATTTTAGGGTTTGCATTTCTTTCAATGTGGTAATGTGCCTTTTCCAATTCGCCAATTATAGCCTCGGCCATAGGCAAGGTAAGTACGTGCATACTTAATTTTTTTGCCGTTTCGAAGGTTAAGGGAGGTAATTTCACCAGTTCTTCGGCCCCACTTAAAATTAAACAACACTCGCGTAAATAATTTACCCCGTACTTTAAAAAATTCTTTTGGTTTTCGCGGCCCCATTTGGCTGCCTCATCTGTAAAGTTAATCAGATCAGGCACTTTATTACCAAAACCCATTCTTAACCAGGCGGTAAATGTACCCGAGCTATCGTTCTGCGTATCGGCTGCCAGTGCCTTGGCCTCAATTAAATTCCCATCGGCCAAAAAAGAATAATCAGTAGCCTGATGTTCGGTTAAACCGCTGGTATTTAGCAAATATCCGGTAACTTCTTCTGAGGTAAGTTTGGGTATTTTAACGATCTGTGTTCTCGATAAAATGGTTGTTAAAATCTGGTCCTGACTTTGGGCAATCAGAATGAAAAGCGTATTTGCAGGTGGTTCTTCAATCAGTTTTAACAAAGCATTGCCTGCTTTATCCAGATACTCGGGCAACCACATAATTAGAACTTTAGTTTCGGCCTCAAAAGCTTTAAAACTCAGTTTTTTAATAATATCGTGGCATTCGGCAATGTTAATGTTGGCTTGTTTATTGGCGGCATCCAGTTTGGAACGCCAGATATCCATATCAAAATAAGGATCGCCTAAAACCATGTTTCGCCATTCATCCAATACATCAACAGCAGTTTTTACACTGGCCGAGGCAAAGAAGGGATAAGAAAAATGAAGATCGGGGTGAATTAACCGCTCGTATTTTCTACAACTCGAGCATTCGCCGCAACTATCGTTTTCTCTTTTATCCAAACAATTGATGTATTGCGCATAGGCAATTGCCAGTGGCACAGCGCCAGAACCCGCAGGTGACAAAAAAAGCTGCGCATGGCTAATGCGGTTTTCCTTAACCGTTTGCACCAATTGTTGCTTTACTCTTTCCTGTCCTATGATTTCTTTAAACTGCATTTGGTGCAAAATAAGAAATAGATATGAGATTCTTACATTAGTAGGCTTCATCTTCTTTTACCGCCATTCTTTTTTAGATTGTAAAGACATTCAAATCTGCTGTTGTAACAATATCAGTTCAACATTGGCGAAAAGTGTTTTTTGCATATTTTCAAAACCGCTTTCAAATTTAATTTTAGATTAATTTCTTATCTGTTAGCAGATTATCCTATTTGTTAGGACAGATTAATATATTTACCCAACTAACGATAAACTAAATGACTTTCTCTAAATACATACTGCTGCTCGGCCTGAGCATTTATTCCGTTTTCGGCTATGGCCAGGGTAAGACCGTTAAAATTATTGTGCTTAACCAAAAAGGGCAGGGTATAGAAAATGCCACCGTGCAACTTCTTGCCGCACCGAACCAAGCTTTAGTTAAGGCAGCAATAACCGATAAGAACGGCATTGCTAATTTTACCGAGCCAGCAGCCGGAGCATATGTTTTTAGCGCAAGTGCAATTGGGCATAGCATACAAAAAACTGTTTCGCTTTTATCGCCCTTTACCAATAAAAACATCACCATCAACTTACCGGCGGCCGAAAAAAGCCTGGGCGATGTAATCGTGCAGGGTAAAAAGCAGTTTATACAGCATGTTCAGGGAAAAACCATAGTAAATGTCGATGCCGCTGTTACCAACACAGGCACAACAGTGTTGGAAGTATTGGAGAAATCGCCGGGCGTTATTGTAGATAAAAACGGAGGGGTTAGCCTGCAAGGCAAAGCAGGCGTACTGGTACTGATTGACGATAAGCAAACCTTTTTATCGGGAACTGAGCTGAGCAATTTACTGGGAAGCATGAGTTCTTCACAGGTAAACCAGATCGAACTGATTACCAACCCTCAGCAAAATATGATGCCAGTGGAAACGCCGGAATTATTAACATTAAAACCAAAAAGAACAGACAGGAAGGCTTTAACGGCTCCATAATTACCGCTTTCGGACAAGGAAAATACTATAAAAACAACAATAGTTTATTGCTTAATTACCGCAAAGGCCGCATCAATACCTTTGCCAATTACGGTGTTAACTTAAGTAAGAACTTTACCGATATTTATGCCTATCGTCAATATTTTGGGACAAATGTTTCGGTTAGCCCATTTTTAGATCAGTCCTCTTCTTTCCAGTCAAAAAACAGTGGCCATTTGTTAAAAACAGGGCTCGATTACTATGTTTCTGATAAAACAACCATTGGCTTAACCTTAACGGGCAATTTAGGCAAACGCAATGGCCGGAGTGAGGCTATCGCCACCTGGAAAGGTAATTCGGGCAATATAGACTCAGCCATCGGCACTTACAGCACAACCAATTTCAAACTCAAAAACGGCGCTGTTAATGTAAATTTAAGACAGATTTTAAGCAAAACACAAGATCTTGCCATTGATTTAGATGCCTTAAAATATGATATAACTAACGATCAGGTTTTCACCAATAAATTACTGGCTGCCGGCGGATACGTTAAGGGCTCGGTGGCGCAGATCCCATCAACCCTGAAAATATTATCGGCAAAAGCCGATTACACTATCCGTTTCGGCAAAAACCATAAGCTCGAATCGGGTTTTAAATCATCCAGCATCAGTACCGATAACATTGCTGCCTATCAGCTTTTTAATGGGAGCAACCTTTCGGAAGACCTAAACAAAAGCAATCATTTTTTATACAAAGAAGATATCAATGCGCTGTACAGCAGTTTTGAAAGTAAGTTTGGAAAATTTAATGCACAGACTGGCATACGCTACGAAAACACCCATTACGATGCCAACCAACTGGGCAACAGCATTCGCAGGGATTCTGCATTTTCTAAAAATTACAGCAACCTTTTCCCATCGGGCTATATCAGTTATGCAGCAGATACTGCCAACACTTTTAGCTTAACTGCAGGCCGCAGGATCGATCGGCCGGCCTATCAGAAATTAAATCCTTTTGTTTTCATTATCAATAAATACACTTACCAGCGTGGTAACCCCTTCTTTTTACCTCAGTACAGCTGGAATTTGGAATTAACGCATCAGTTTAAGCAACTTTTAACCACAACCTTATCTTATAGCGTAATCAAAAATTATTTCTCGCAGCTTTTCCTGTCAGAAGGAACCGATATTTTAGTGTACACAGAGGGCAATGTTGGCAGGATGCACAATTTAGGCTTATCTGTTTCTTTGCAGGTTTCGCCATTTAGCTGGTGGTCGTTAAATGCGCAAAGTACTTTTAATTATAAGCAGTTAAAGGGCTATCAAAATGTCAATTATGCTTCGTCGGTTAACCAGTTGCAATCGAGTATAAATAATCAGTTTACCATAAACAAAGGTTTGAGCGCCGAAATTTCTGGTTTTTATATTACCAGGGCGCGCAACGACCTTCAGGAATTATTATATCCAACAGGGCAACTATCGGCAGGCCTGTCGCAAAGCTTATTTAAAGGGAAGGGGAGCTTAAAACTTAGTGCCAGAGATATTTTTTACACTCAGGCCATGGAAGGCTTAACCGATTTTCCCGCAGCAAGCGAATATTTTATCCTCACCAGAGATAGCCGGGTAGTTAATCTGGCCTTTACTTACCGTTTTGGCAAACCTTTAAAAGCCTCTAAAAGATCGGCCGGCGGCGCAGCCGATGAAATTAACAGGGCAGGGACTTAGTTGGGAGGTTAGGAGTTTTCAGTTGGCAATTTTCAATTTCATCAAATAGTCACAGTTAAACAGTTAACCAATAAAAAAGCAGATTAAACGATATTTATATGAAAGTTTGCCACCTTGGGTGGCACCAAATCAAAGTAAAAAAGCTAACCGGTAAACTAGCTTAGCGCCCCAAAACCCATTTCGCAAAAAACACTACCTTTGGACTTTTAAATTTTACAGGCGAGCGTAATACGCTACGCCAAACACCTAACGCCAAGCAAGATTATGGCCCGAATTTTAGCTTTTGATTACGGTACCAAACGTATCGGCATTGCAGTAACCGATCCTTTGCAGATTATTGCTACCGGCCTGGATACCATCCACCCAAAAGATGTGATTGAGTACGTTAAAAAATATATGCTTACCGAACAGGTTGAAGCCTTTGTAATTGGCGATCCGAAACAAATGGACGGATCTCCTTCTGATTCGGCGCAACATGTAAAGGGCTTTGCTACCTTGTTAAAAAAATCATTTCCCGATATCCCAAGGCATTGGGTTGATGAGCGCTTTACCTCTAAAATGGCACATCAAGCCATTATGCAAAGCGGCCTGAAAAAGCAAGACCGTCGCGATAAAGAAAGGGTAGATACCATTGCCGCAACCATTATTCTACAATATTTTATGGAAACCAACCGTTTATAACCAACAAATGAGCCTGATAAACGACGATTTACAAGATTTACTAATTGCCTACTGCGAACCTGAGAGCGAGCTATTACAGCACATAGACCGCGAAACAAATCTTAAAGTTTTAATGCCCCGCATGCTTTCTGGCCATTACCAGGGAAGGGTTTTGAGTATGCTCAGCAAAATGGTTTCGCCTAAACGGATTTTGGAAATCGGCACTTTTACTGGTTACGCCACTTTGTGTTTAGCCGAAGGATTAACAAAAGATGGCATACTTTATACTTTGGATGTTAATGAGGAACTGGAAGACATGGTGCGTGGCAATTTTGCAAAATCGGCATTTAACCACCAGATTAAGTACATCCTGGGCGATGCCAATTCTACTATAAATGATTTAGACGAAATTTTCGACATTGTTTTTATCGATGCCGACAAGAAAAATAATGGTACTTATTACGATTTGATTTTTGACCGTGTACGCCCCGGAGGAATAATCATTGTGGATAATGTGCTATGGAGTGGAAAAGTACTTCAGGAGAAACAAGACAAAGACACCAGAAATATTACTAGTTTTAATGATAAAATAGCTGATGATAAGCGGGTTGAAAAATTAATATTACCCGTTAGGGATGGTTTGTTTGTGATCAGAAAGACAATTTAACATATAAAAAGAT
Organism: Pedobacter sp. HDW13; assembly: GCF_011303555.1. Taxonomy (NCBI): domain Bacteria; kingdom Pseudomonadati; phylum Bacteroidota; class Sphingobacteriia; order Sphingobacteriales; family Sphingobacteriaceae; genus Pedobacter; species Pedobacter sp. HDW13. The sequence goes on from NZ_CP049868.1 coordinate 2,189,851, forward strand.
TAACCGGTTAATTGTTTAAACCAGTTAATCGTGCAGTTAACAGATTTAAACAATTTATACAGTTAACCATGAAAAAAATCTTTACTTTTTGCCTGTTCCTTTTAACAGGAATTGCCGTAAAAGCACAAGATACAGACGAGTATATTGCAGAGCATGTAGAATATGCACAGGATTTAATGCGCGATCACAAAATTCCGGCGAGTATTATTCTTGCGGTTGCCATACACGAATCGGCTTCGGGCAATAGCAGAATTGCACAGCACCTCAACAACCACTTTGGTGTGAAAGGTCCAAACAATAATGCCGAAATCCGTTCTTCATACCGCGATTATTTAAACGCCGACGAATCTTACAGCCATTTTGTAGAGATCATGGAAACACGCGAGCCTTTTAACAACCTTTTCGCTAAATACGATCAATACGATTACAAAGGCTGGGCCTACGGCATAAGGCGTTGTGGTTATGCCCACAGCAGGAGCTGGGCTTCTCAGGTAATCGGCCTGATTAAAAAATATGAGCTGTACCAGTACGATGAACGCCCCGAAGGTTATGAAGAGCCTGTTTATGCCAGCCCTGTACGCAGTCGAAAAAGAAGCACAGCAAGATCAAAAACATACACGGTTAGAACAGGCGATAACCTGAGCATAATAGCCAAAAAGAAAGGCACTACGGTTAAGGCACTGATGCAAAAAAACGGCATAAAAAAAGCAAACTTAAAACCTGGACAGAAGTTGAAGTTTTGAGCCAGTTGGCAGTTTTCAATTTTCAGTTAACCAATTAGGCGATTTAAACAATTAACCCATAAACATCCCCATGCGTTCAGCTAATCATCTCATCATTATTGCGGCAATCCTTGTTTTTTTAAGCTCGTGCGGCACCAGAAAATTTTCGAAAAACAATAAGCAGATCGAAAAAGAAGCCAACAAAGCGAACAACAACAATTACAAGAGCTACAATACCTTAAGTTATATTGATGAGTTTAAGGGGTAGCTGTTGAAGAAATGAACGCCAGCGGCATTCCTGCCAGTATTACACTGGCACAAGGCATTCTTGAATCAGGTAGTGGAAACAGCGACCTGGCCAAATATGCCAACAATCACTTCGGCATTAAATGTACATCAGAATGGAAGGGGAAAAATTATTTTCGCGATGATGACCAGAAAAACGACTGCTTCAGGGTTTATAAAGATGCCCGCGAATCTTTTAGAGACCATTCAGAATTTCTGAAACGCAAGCGGTATAGCTTCCTTTTTCAATTGGATAAAAACGACTATAAAAGCTGGGCACAAGGTTTAAAAACAGCTGGTTATGCCACTAATCCCAAATATCCTGATCTGCTAATTAACACCATCGAAAAATACCAGCTTTATCAGTACGACCAACCAGAGAGCGAAAAGCAGAAGATTGCCCGCGAAGACCGTGTTTTTTCGGAAATTAACCAAAATATCCCCAAAGAAAAAGCCAAATTTACACCAGTTGAAACACCTCCAACAGGTGCCAAACCTATTTTAGCCGACGGAACTTATACTGTTGTAAAAGGCGATACTTTGTATAATATTGCAAAACGTTTTAACTTAACCGTCGATCAGTTGAAAATGCTGAACGAAATGAGTGCCGATGGCATTAAACTGGGTCAGGTGCTTAAGGTTAAATAATGTTAAGTACAAACCCGGCCTGCCAGATATTTGTAGTTTTGTAATCTGATGAGATTTTTTGTTATCCTTATTCTGGCTTTCGGCTTCAGTACCACATTATATGCACAAACTAAACCTGTGCAGGGCATTGTTATTGATAAAGAAACCAAACAGCGCCTGGCAAAAGTTTACATCTATAATATCCGCACAGGTGATGGGCTGTACAACAACACCAAGGGCGAGTTTAGCACTTTTGCTATCCCGGGCGATACACTGGTTGCAGCTTTATCGGGCTATGCCGTAGATACCATAGTGTTTAAAGGCCAAACAGCAGCGTACTTTCAGCTTAAATCGCTGGGTATCCGTTTACGTGATGTGGTTATCCAGCAGAAACGCCTTACTCCACAGCAGTTGTACGAAAAAAACGTGCAGGAATACCGCTACCAAACCATGAAGGGCAGCAGCAAAGATTTGTTAAACCTGGGTAATGGCGGCGTAGGCTTAGGTATCGATGCCATTTACAACCTGTTGAGCAGACAGGGTAGAAATGCACGGCATTTGCAAAAAATCCTCGAAAAAGATTACCGCGAAGATTTGATCGATTACCGTTTTAATGCCAATTTGGTACGTCAGGTATTGGGTATTAAAGATGATGAGCTTACCGATTTTATGCAGCAATACCGCCCAACTTACCAATTTGTACTCGATGCGGATGATTATGCCTTTAATATGTTTATCCGCAATGCCTACAAAAGCTACCGGATAAACCCCAAAGCATTGCAATTACCTCCACTACCTAAAATAACCATCGAGAAGCTGTGAAAGCACCCATCTTCATCGTTAAAAAGCTGCCGGCCGCCGGCATGGCCCTGTTTCCATTCATACTGGTTAAATCAGCAAGACTTAAAAACGATGCAGAACTTATTAACCACGAAAAAATCCACCTGCGCCAGCAACTCGAATTGCTTATTTTACCTTTTTATATTTTTTATCTGCTCAACTATTTCATCAACCTGATAAAGTACCGCAACCACCATTTGGCCTACCGCAACATCATTTTTGAAAAAGAAGCTTACCACCATGAGCACAATATGCAATACCTCAAAAATGGCAGTTGGTACGGTTGGTTTAAAAAGATATGAAACCGCTGTTTTACTGGCAAATGCAATTGTCATCCTGACAATCATTTTGTTAAATGCTTTTTATCTCTAAAAATTTTGTTTTTCTTTGTAAGTAATGAAGAACTTTTTAGCTGCCATAGCCCTTATTCTAAGTCTCTGCTCTACAAAATTATATGCTCAGGAAATTGATACGATTCCGATCAATACCAAAGACCTGAACATAAAATTAAAACGCAGTCCGCTGCCAAGCAGACAAGGGCCGCTAAATTTCGAACCTGTAAAAATTAAACCGCTTGTTGTAAACGCCAAAATAAGTTATTGGAAAACCAGAACAAACATTGGCATTAACATTAACCAGGCGCAGTTTAGCGATAACTGGAAAGGTGGAGGTACAAACTCTATCGCAGTGGGTGGTTTGCTTAACTGGAAAGCCGAATACAATAAAAACAGCTATAGCTACGTAAGTGAGGTAGTTTTGCAATACGGTAAGATTAAAAACAAAGACCAGCTGCAAAAGAAAACCAACGACCGTATTTTCTGGGATAATAAAGCTTCGTTCCAATTATCTAAAAGCTGGTATTTCTTCGGGTCGGTGAGTTTCGAATCGCAGTTTGATAGCGGCTACAGGTACTATAGAGACGGTAATGGCGACGAGCAACAAGTGTTGATTTCGAGGTTTATGGCCCCAGGTTATTTAACCGAATCGATCGGTTTTGAGTACAAACCTGTAAAATATTTCTCTACCCGTATTGGTACTGGTACTGCAAGGCAGACTTTTGTACTCGATACAGCCGTTTACGATAAAAAACCAAATGTTTACGGAGTAGATAAAGGCAAAAAATTCCGCAACGAACTCGCTTTCCAGGTAGTAAGTGCTTTTGATAAGGATATTTTTACCAACACCAACCTTAAGGCCCGTTACCTGATGTTTGTTCCATACGAAAACATTGCCTGGTCGCGAATTGACCACCGCCTGGATGTTGTACTTACTGCAAAAATTAACCGTTTTATGAACACCAGCTTAACCGGTGTAGTATTATTTGATAAAGATACCGACGTAAATATTCAAGCCAGCCAAACTCTGGCGCTGGGCTTTGCCTTTACCTTTCCGAGGTAGTGGTACATAAATTAACAAAAAGGCCACAGTTTAAGCTGTGGCCTTTTTGTTAGCACATTTTTTTTTTAAGCTCCGCCGCCAACTTTACCAATTTCCCAGTAAGGCATGGTAATCATCTGGCTAAAGCGTACACCCCGTTGTTTAAGGTATTTTTTAAATTGTTGTACCGATTTTGCTCTCCCGGTGAGGTAAAAAGTAGCATCTTGCCACATCTCCCAGCATAAGGGATGCATATTATCCATCCAGTTAATGGCATTTTTTGCCGGAGCATTTAAATCTGAAGGAACAACATCAATCAACAGGTTAATGTGATCAACTGAATCGAAATTTTCTTCCTGTAACTCCAATATTCCAAAATACTCCACATCTTCATCAGCCGCCTTTTTTCCAAGCGATTCGTACAAACCAAGACTTGTTTCATCACCAAAAAAGAAATGCTGATTGGAAGCTTCATTATACTTTACTCTTGCACGATCAACAATCAGCTTCAATCTATCGCCTTTTTGGATATTTACCGCCAGGCTATGGCCTGGCCCCTGCCTGTTCAGGTAAAAAATAACCTCACAAGTGCCGTTTCTCTCATCAAAGCCCGATAAAGTATAATGTCTGTATTCGTTGGCGTTAACCCTTAGCAGTACCTCGTTACCTGGTATAAATTTGGCATCAAAAAATTCTCCTTCAAAGGTAATGCACTTTAAGTTGCTGCTTAACATTTTGATTTCTACAACTTCTACTTGATATATTTTATTGCTGATCACTTTTTCCATTGTGTTGGCCAGCCATGAAGGTAATTTAGGCATCGTATTAATTTGTTTAGTAACTTTGAACAAAAGTAGCTGTCTAACAAACGGATCTTTTTATACCAAAAGGATTAAAGTTTATATCACAAGGATTTTATGGCCTTAAATATTTATGATGGCGACGAGAGATACTATGTTGTAGGGAACAAACTCGACAATAACGCCCTTAATCAAGCCCTTGTAACCGAGCGAAGGGATAAATATAGCTTTCCGTTTGGCGACGCAGAGATTGTGGAGATTGCTTTTTCGGGAATTTATATTGTTTATGGCGATATGCTGGTAAAGAAGAGCCGCCTGCGCATTAAGTCTTTTGATGAGCCCGATATGGTTGAGCTCCATTTTTCGATTATGGGAGGAGGAATTATGGAAAATTATCTCACCAACAAGCGCCTGGATATTAAAGCCAATCAACATAACATTATTTACAGCCCTGATTTTGATGGAATGGCCGAGTTTACGGTAGGCGGCCCACATAAATTTTTTGAAGTAAACTTCGAACGGTCGCGCTTTATTGATTTAACGAGCGAAAGCAGTACCTTATTAAGAAATTTTGCCGAAAATATCATGAATAACCGTTCGGTAGAAATTTCATCAGAGAATCTGCCCATCAGCCTGGCTATGCACAGCTGTATTAACGATATTATGAACTGCCATTTTACAGGTGGATTAAAATTGTTGTTCCTTCAATCTAAATGTTTGGAGCTTTTGGCGCTACAGGCGCAGGCTTTTGAAGAGGCGGCGAGGAAAACGGAGCGTCCGACATTAAAATCAGCTTACGATAAAGAACGAATTTATTATGCAAGAGAATACTTGTTAGCCAATGCCTGCAAACCACCTTCTTTAACCGAATTGGCAAAAGTAGCGGGCATAAACGAGTTTAAACTAAAACAGGGCTTTAAGGAAACATTTGGTAACTCTGTTTTTGCTTATCTAAGCGATTATAGATTAATGAAAGCAAAAGAGCTTTTGGCCGATAAGCAAGTCGACATCAAAAATATTTCTGACGATTTGGGTTACTCGTCTGTACAACATTTTAACAAGGCATTTACCCGGAAATTTGGCTTAAGTCCGGGCAAAGCGCGATAATATTTGCCATGGGTTTAAACCCATGGCAAATAAATCTTTTAACCTTTTTTCCGTTTTTTCTTCAGGTCTAAATAATCAACGTAATACAAAACCTTAACCGATAAGCTGTTATTTTGAGGCGCATTTAAAATCCCGCTTAGGTTTTTGTTGTAGCGCTGTGTATAAAAAGTATCGTAAGTTTCAGCCGCATCTTTATACGAAACAGAAAGTGTACTTCCCGGCGCAAATTGCCAGGTATAAATTAAATCGATATTAAAAACATTGTAATTCCGGTCCATTCCGGTTAATAGCGCTCCCTGATAATCGGTTAAGTTACCATCGGGCTTTAGCAGGTAAAATTCCTTATTCCTTCTATCGCTCCAGTAATGCCGCAACACCACAGTAATCCCCATTAGGTTGGTAAAAGTATATTTGGCATCGAACGAGTTTTCTACCGTTCTGCGATCATACCTTGAAAAAATGGACTGATTACCTTGTGTGGTTACCCAGTTAACATAGTTGTAATTTGGGTTAAAGTTTAAATCCAATCCAAATGCAACTTTATCGTTAAGCCTTAGGTTTTGAAAAAAGTAAAAGTTATACATTTTTCCTTTGAATAGCTGTTGTTCAAAAAAGCGGATATTTCCACCAAAATTATAAGCTTTAGCGCGGTTGGGGTTGATGTACAGGCTTACACCATAATTTTCGGGGGCGTGGTAAACCTGCCCGGTCCTTGCTTCGTAAAAATCGTTGCTTTTCCTGTCCCAGCTTACATCGAATTCTGCCGACCACTGGTTTTTAAACTGAACCCAATACCCTCCGTTAAAACCAATTTTTTGATAAGCTGCCGGAATTGCCCTGCGCGAATAGTTTAAATTAAGCCAGCTTTCAAACTGGTTATACCATTTGCTGGGTTTGTATATGTTGTAGCCAATGCCTATCCGCTGATCTAAGAAGTTGTTATTGGTAAAGAAACCCATATCCGATGGATCGAATTTATTATCGGCATATACCTGGTTGTAGCTCCAGGTAAAATTGCCACTTTGTTTTCCGAAACGAAGTGTATAACTATAACCAGTACTACTTTCTTCGCCACGTAAATAGCTCATTTTAGCCCCGCCATTAACAAAATACTTATTGCCTTTATTGTTTAAATTGAAAAGCAGCGCACTAACATTGGCATCATAGGCAGTACCTTGTCGCAGTACATTGGTATTGATAAAGGTAGCCGAACTGTTGTTTTTTAACGATTGGTCGAAAACCAGAATGTTGTAATTGGTTAAGGGCTGTGTTTCTACCATCCTAAGGTTACCTTGCACATCCTCTACTTCGGTTTCCATGCTGTTGGTAATGGCATTAAAAATACCAATACCCAAACCCTTTGCCGTACGCCCCGAAATTTTGGTTGCATTTAAAACCTTAGCCTCTGTTTGGTCTTTCACAATTTTATCATTACCAACCCCGCTGTAATTGTAATAGGCTGGTATGGAGCCAATCCGTTTCGAATAAAATAAATCGCCCTTGTTAAACAATTCAGTTCCTTCTGTAAAAAATTGCCTGTTTTCGTTAAATTTTACTTCGAAAGGAGTAAGGTTAAGAATCCGGTTATCTGATTGCACCTGACCAAAATCGGGCACCAGTGTCATATCTAAGGTAAAACTGTTGTTAATACCATATTTTACGTCCATACCGCCATTAAAACGCGAAGTTGTGTTTTTAACTCCAGGTTGATTTATAGGGTAGTGGTTTACATAGGCGGATAGATATGGCGAAAAGGAAAGTCTTAAGGGTGGTTTAATGTCTTTTATGCCTGTCCAAAGCCCCTCCTGATTGATAAAACCATTTACCTTAGGGTCAACAAAATTCCAGAAGGTTTGTGTATTGCTGCGCTGTATCCTGCGGCTAAAATTTAATCCCCAGTTTTGTACATCCTTGCTTGAAAAGCGCAGGGCAGAGTAAGGAATTTTCATTTCGCAGGTCCAGCCTTTATCGTCGATTTTAACTGCACTTTCCCAAACCGCATTCCAGTTTTCATCTTCATTGCCCACCTGCGAGTATTTGGCATCAAACTGTACCCCAGCAGCGGTAACAAAAAAACCATTGCCATTCATCTTATCGTAAAAGGGATCGACAATGATGGAAATAAAATCGGCATTCCCAATGTTATCTCTCGAAACCAACTCATGCGAAACACTATCCGGACTATCGTACATCCGCGCATAAACATAAATGGCTACATCATCATAAAGCACCTTCATTTCTGTACGTCTATCGGCAGTTTCTACCTTCCCCGGGTGAGGCCTGATTTGAAAAAAATCGGTAGCAAGCGGAACATCTTTCCAGCATTCATCATCTAAAACACCATCAATTTTAGGACTTTGAAGGGTTCTTTTTGCTTCTAAATGCTTTTGCTTGGTAATATCCTGAGCCTTGCAAAAAGCACATATCAATAGTAGAACCGGGAGGATGCAGCGCTTCATTCGTTTAAGTTAATCGGGTATAAGACCAACTCTCCAACAAAATGTTGCACCAAAACAGAAATATAATCGCCCGGCCATAAAGTTTTGACTTTGAGTTGCTAAGATTTACAATCAAAATTTGATACATTTGCCTTTTATTAAAAACAAGTAGCTTTTTGCCATCCGGCACTAAGCCTTTAGCTTAAAAAAGATGTTTGATAATTTACAGGACAAGCTAGACAGAGCATTTAAAGTATTAAAAGGACAAGGCAGCATTACGGAAATCAACGTGGCAGAAACCATGAAAGAGATTCGTAAAGCATTATTAGATGCCGACGTTAACTATAAAACCGCAAAAGCATTTACTGATGATGTAAGGCAAAAAGCTTTAGGGCAAAATGTACTTACAGCGGTTTCGCCAGGCCAGTTGCTTACCAAGATCATGAACGATGAGCTTGCAGCCTTAATGGGCGGCGAGGTTACCGAACTAGATACTAAAGCAAACCCAACTATTATTTTAATTGCAGGTTTAAACGGTGCGGGTAAAACCACATTTGCCGGTAAACTTGCCTTGCATTTAAAAGGTAAAGGCAAAAAGCCTTTATTGGTTGCAGGCGATATGTACCGCCCTGCTGCTGTTGATCAGTTAGAGGTTTTAGGTACTACGGTTGGCGTATCTGTTTATGCCAACCGTGCATCAAACGATCCTGTGGGCATTGCTTTAGAAGGTATTGCACATGGTAAACAAAATGGAAATAATGTAATCATTATCGATACCGCCGGCCGTTTAGCGATCGACGAATCGTTGATGAACGAAATATCTGAGGTTAAGGCTAAAACCAATCCACACGAGATTTTATTCGTAGTAGATGCAATGACTGGTCAAGATGCGGTAAATACAGCTAAAGTATTTAACGACCGCTTAGACTTTACTGGTGTTGTTTTAACCAAATTAGATGGTGATACCCGTGGTGGTGCGGCCCTTTCAATTAAATCGGTAGTAAACAAACCGATTAAATTTATTGGTACCGGCGAGAAAATGGAAGCACTTGATGTTTTCTATCCTGATCGTATGGCTTCGCGTATTTTGGGTATGGGTGATGTGGTTTCCCTTGTTGAACGTGCTCAAATGCAGTTTGACGAGAAAGAGGCGGCAGAACTTCAGAAAAAAATCCGTAAGAATAAATTCGATTTCAACGATTTCTATAACCAGATTCAGCAAATCAAGAAAATGGGTAACATGAAAGATTTGATGGGCATGATTCCAGGGGTTGGCAAAATGATGAAAAATGTAGATATACAGGATGATGCATTTAAATCAATCGAAGCTATTATTAACTCGATGACCCCATTCGAAAAAGAAAACCCTGACGCCATTCAGCAAAGCCGCCGTTTACGCATTGCAAAAGGTTCGGGCAGCAAAGTAGAAGAAGTTACCAAGCTGATTAAACAGTTTGAAGATATGCGCAAAATGATGAAGCAGTTTTCGAACCCCGCAGCAGCGGCAGCCATGATGAAAGGTATGCCTAAAATGCCATTTGGTAGATAGGAGATAGGTTTAAGGTGTAAAGCCAATAGACAGAAAATATAGTCCCGATCAGAAATGGTCGGGATTTTTTATTTTAAAGGATTTAGAGATCGGCTTAAATATTTTCTTTTAGCTAAACAATTACTATCTTAGTCGATATTGATTATCCATTTCCGGATAAACAACACATCCCACTTTATTTTATTAAAAAGAATTGAATGCTTGTAAAAACATACGGGAGTGCTGTTTATGGCGTAAATGCACTTACCATAACCATCGAAGTGAATATCAGTGCCTGCACCAAATACTACATGGTAGGCCTGCCCGATAATGTAGTAAAAGAAAGCTTGAGGCGTGTGGCCAGTGCCATTACGGTATCGGGATTCCGCATGCCCAAATAAAAAATTGTAGTTAACCTGGCACCCGCCGACTTAAAAAAAGAAGGCTCCTCTTACGATTTGCCTATTGCCATTGGCATTTTAGCCACTTCAAGGCAGATTCCACATGATGAATTAGAAAACTATTTCATTATGGGCGAACTTTCTTTAGATGGCTTCATTCAACCCATAAGATGGGCTTTACCCATTGCCATACAGGCACAACAAGATGGCTTTGCAGGTTTTATCCTGTCTAAACAGAATGTGCGCGAAGCCGGCATTGTTAACGATTTAATTGCCTATGGCGTAGATAACCTGGCCCAGGTTGACGCGTTTTTCAATAAACACGAAGCTTTAGAACAAGTTAAAATTGATACCAAAGCAGAATTTTTAAAGAACATCAACCAATACGAACACGATTTTGCCGATGTTAAAGGACAGGAAAACATTAAGCGCGCACTCGAAATTGCTGCCGCCGGCGGGCACAATGTTATTTTAATTGGTCCGCCGGGTACTGGTAAAACAATGCTTGCCAAACGCCTGCCTACTATTTTACCCCCCGTTAAATTTATGGAATGAGTTTATAATAATTCCAGAAAGAAAAACGATATTCCAGAGATAACTGAGGTAGGTTTGATTTGTTGAGGTGCCTGTGTACTTGATTTAGTGTAATTATTGAAAAACGAGTGAATACTGAGAAACCACGAGATGTTATTTTTTCAACCAGGCAACTTGTTGGTCTGGTGTGTGTGGTGAGGCTAAAATTTCTCCATAGAGATCTGGTCTTCTAGCATTTTTATATCGAAAGCCACCTGACATTTCTAATCCATCCTTACACAGTTCAGCAACGATAAATTCATTTTCCATTGTTCTGCATTCAGCTACAATTTCTCCGAAAGGATTTATGATCATCGAGCAGCCATTTTTTAATTGGTCATCATCCATGCCTATCGGATTACAAAAAACCGCATAAATTCCATTATCATAAGCGCGCGCAGGAAGCCATTTCATCAGCCAGTTTCGCCCTTTATCACCATCAAATTCCGATCTTAGTACGGCAGCATTTTTGTCTTTTTCTTTCCAAAGCTCCGCATCTACAAACCCTGCACCAGGGCGAGGAGATGGTGTACACATCGTTACATGAGGCATAAAGATTATTTCTGCACCAAGTAATGCCGTTGCCCTTACATTTTCTATTACGTTATTGTCATAGCATATCAAAATTCCACATTTCCAACCCTTAATTTCAAAGATTGTATAGGATGTACCTGGCAATAAGTTAGAATTGATGAAAGGATGAAGTTTACGGTGTTTAGCAATAAGTCCGGTCTCATTGACGCAAACATACGCTTTGAACATATTTTCATATTCATCCTTTTCAAAAAGGCCGGCTAGAATTGTAATTTTATACTTATTTGCCATGTCAATCAGAGCGGTTACCGAAGGGCCGTTTGGTATCACCTCTGATAAGGTAAGCATTTCACTCCGGCTAAGTTTTCTTGCAAATGAATAGCCCGTCACAGAGCATTCATGAAAAGCAATAACCTCGACCCCAGATCTTGATGCTTGGCTGACAATTTCTTCTATTACAGAAAGGTTATAAACCTTGTCGCCGCTGGCATTCTCGAATTGGACAGCTGCTACTTTTAAATTTCCCATATCTTTTTTCTACAAATTTATATCTTACACCATTACCGGTATTGGATGTTTCCGACAAAGTGCGTTAACCTCTAAAGCTAAAAAGATTCATTGCCAATGGATCAAAAGATGCTAGATATTTTAATGGTGAGGTGCTTGTAATTTCTTTAAATTTGTTATTAAGATGGGCCTGATCATAAAATCCTGCTTCAATTGCCGCCTGTACAGGAGTATAGATGTGGTTGGGGTCTCTCAAAATTTTTAAATAATGATTTATACGCAAGATCCCATTTAATTTCTTTGGGGAAATTCCTATAAAACGATCAAACCTCCGCTCCAATAACCGTTCACTTACAAACAAGCCTCGCAGTAGCTCTTGGATGCTGATTTTGCCATGGCTCTGGTTCATATGATATAGGCTTTCTCTTAGCAATTCATCGGTTGGAGGCAAAGTTGATAAAAGATTAAAGAAGAATCTTTCCAGCTCTTTTATGATTTCACCCTCATCGTTTAACCCTCTGATAGCCATTTGCAGGAAAGAAGCACTTAGACCGAACAAAGCACTTAAAGGTAGGATGCAATTTTTCAACCTGTCAGGCTTTATCCCACTTAAAAAAGCGAGCGCATAAGGCTGTAGAACAATAACTATCATTCCACAGGCTGGTGGCGGAGGGATAATTATTGGATGTTCCATCAAACCATAAGCAATCAATTCCCCCTTTTGAAGTTTTTGATTATGAAGGAATGGAAGCCGGGAATACGATAGTGGTACAACGATGCCTGGATTGCCATCCGAAAAAAATCTCATCACAGAGTTGCTTGTCGAAGGGTAATAGATCAAAAAATGTTTTATGATGACCTTAAGACCATCTGATGGAACTATCTGCATAATGTAATAGACTTAATTTTCATTACCAAGGTTGCAAAAGCTCTAATGCGCATAGTAATTTGTAAAATTCAACAAAACCTCGCCTAAGTTATAGTGAGCCCGTAATTTACTATTAAACGGTGGAATAATGATAACGATTATAACATCGAATCTATCTTTTCCATTATTGGTTTGTTTTCTTCTAATTCCCAACTACAAATTGTAGCTCCATCAACTCCCAGAATTTTTCCAAATTGTTTTTGGCTAAGCCCATTAATGTTTCTATGCGCTTTTAGTTTCCCTGAAGGAGAAGTCAAATCAACCTCAAACGGCATGTAACCCAAAAAATTTATAATGCACGGAAAAAATTGAATTTGAGGAGTACTCCGGTTTCTTTCCCAATTTGTAATGCAGTCTTCAGTAACTCCACAAATTCTTGCCACGTCTTTTTGAAGCAGCTTTAGTTCCATTCTTTTCTTTCTTATATGATCACCGATCGATACTGGATTTTCTGGATAGGAAATAGGCATTGGTTTTCCGGTTTGGCTTTCAAAACGCAAACAAGGCAACGCAGGAATGTCCATGTGGTTTTTACAATCACCCTGAAAAGGACTGTGTTTGCGCACCCGGAGTAGTTCAAAAATACCTAAGCAAAATTTCAGGGCCGCTTTTAGACCGCATTGATCTTCATGTTGATGTTACTCCTGTAAATTTTACCGAGCTGGCCTCTAAAGAAGAGACAGAAAAGAGTGGTGAGATCAGCACGCGGGTTATCCGTGCACGCGAAATACAGGATCGCCGCTTTGAAGATAAGGAGGATTTACATTACAACGCACAAATGAGCCCTAAAATGGTTCGCAAAGTATGCCGGACCAGTAACGAAGAAAACGCACTATTAAAATCAGCAGTGGAAAGATTGGGTTTATCTGCGCGGGCCTACGACAGGATTTTGAAAGTAGCCCGAACAATTGCCGATTTGGATGGGAGCGAAAACGTAGAGCTGGAACACCTCGCAGAATCGATTAATTACCGCAGTTTGGACAGAGATGGCTGGGCGGGGTAACGCATACAAATTACCATATATTTTAGCCGTATGGAACAAATAGCTAAAATTACAGCTCTTTGAAGAACCCTATATGGTCTATGTATCTATATGGCTTAACAAAACAACGTCTTTTAACATGAGAATATCCACCGTATAGTTTAAAAACTAAATAAGAAGAAATGATTACCACAAAAGCCTACTTAAGATCACTAACCTACAATGTGATTGGTGCAGCAATTGAAATTCATAAGTCCCTTGGCTCTGGCTTGCTAGAAAGTGTTTACCATGAAACATGAACTTTCACTTAGGGGTATTAACTTTATAACCGAAGTGTCTACACCTGTGTGCTATAAAAACATTGCTGTGGCAACAACGCTACGCTGTGACTTACTCGTTGAAAATTGCCTCGCTGTTGAGATAAAGGCTACAAAGAATATCAAACCTATTATTGAGGCACAGATATTAACCTACATGAAGTTACTTGAAGCTCCGCAGGGATTGATAATAAACTTCAACTGCATAAACATTTTAATGATGGACAAAAAACATTTGTCAATGATTTTTATCGATATTTAGAGGAATAAGCTCAGCGAATACCGCGCGCAATGTTTAACTATGAACAAGCTCATTTATTTATTCTTTATTCTCTTTAACAGCAACTTGTTTGCACAAAAAGTATTTCACCTGGTCAATTCCAAAGATACATGGCAATATATCCATCCTTTTAGAGATAAAAGTTATGTGATAGCCATACAATACGAGCTGGACGAAAAAGGCAAAGACCTAGGAGTGAGAAATTCGAATATTTACTTTGGTAAAACTGGCATAAAAACTGACAATGTATTTTGGAAAGAAAAAATTGATCTGCGTTTGATTAAAGACAATATCTCCTACGAAGATTATAATAATGATGGCATTAAAGACCTACTTATTTTTTCAGATACCGGAGGTCGTGGTGGCAATGCCTTTTATTATTTATTTCTTATAAATTCTAAAAACAGAAAAATCAATAAGGTTAAACATTTCGAAAATATTGTAAATCCCGAATACAATCGCAAACACAAAGTGATCGTTTCTTATGGCCTATCGGGTACAAACCATTATAGCATTTATAAAATTTCGAGAGATAACAAAGCTTATGAGATCGGAAAAAGTTTTGAAGATACTTTTGAAAGCGATCCAACTGAATTAGACCGGAGAATTAAAAAGATTTTAAAAAACACTGTCCATTAATTACGATTATTCCAAAAATAATAGGCACTTGCTCTCTTTCTTTCGGCAACTCGCCACCAACCACTCAAAAACAAAGCAAACAACTTACCATCAACGCATTAAACTTCAAACAAACGTTTCAAATCACCCTGATTCAATAGGCCTATCACCCTCTTTGGCATAGTCATTGTCAAAGCACTGTTACATTTATTACCTATTTAAAAACTAAAGAGTGAAAGAGATGAAAAAGACAGTTCAGATTTTCAGCATGCTTTTAATAGCATTAACAGTGATGGTTTCGTGTAAAAAAGATACCGATCCCGCCGATCGTGATTTCTTTGTGGGCACTTATAAAGGCTCAGTTTCTTACCGTAGTGGCGAATCAACCATTACCAGTAGCGACGGCAAAGTAACCGTAAGTAAAGTTGGCGAAACCTATAATTTTTACTTTGGCAACAACATTCCTGATATTACAGGTGTAAAATTCGAAAAGAAAGGCGATAACAGTTATGTGAGCATCGGTTCGGGCTTAACAGGCATTAGTATTGATGCCAGCAACCTAACCATTAGGGTAGCTAAAGATAGTCAAATCTGGACGGCAGATTGCACCAGATAATTTTTCAAATAAATAAAGACCCGGTTAATCATCGGGCTTTATTTATTTCCATTGCTTTGTTATGCAAATCAAAAAATAAAACGAGTTTGAAGCTTATTTAGCTAAATTTATAGCATGAGTTTTGAATTAAGAACACACCTCGAAGAAATCGTTCCACTCAGTGATCAGGAGTTCGAACATATAGCCGCACATTTCAAACCTAAAAACCTTAAAAAACATCAGTATCTCATTCAGGAAGATGAGTTTGTAACCAATATCTATTTTGTAGTTAAGGGCTTGTTAAAAGCCTCCTTTACAGATGTAAACGCCAAAGAGTATATCATGCAGTTTGCCATGGAGAACTGGTGGCTTTCAGATTTTCGTGCCTTTTACGGCAATTTTAAATCCATTACCAATATCAGCTGCCTTGAAAATTCAGAGTTACTTTATATCTCCAAAGAAAATTTGGACAAATTGTGTAAGGAGAGCCATAAAATGGAGCACTTTTTCAGGGTAAAAGGCAATTTTGGTTATGTGGCTTTACAACAAAGAATTTTATCACTACTTACAACAAATCCCAAAGAGCGTTTCGAACAACTGACACAGCAATATCCACAACTAATGCAACGGGTTTCTAAAACAATACTTGCAGCGTATTTGGGTATTTCGAGAGAAACGCTTAGCAGGCTTTCTGCAAAAGTGTGATTTAACGCACATTAAATCTGTGATTGAAGTCCTTTGTTAGCGAAAAGGATAGGCCTAATTTTGTAATACACTTAGCATAAAGATATGAATAAGAAAGTTTTATTCGTGCTTACGAGCCACGACGAATTAGGAAACACAGGTTTAAAAACAGGCTTTTGGTCAGAAGAATTAGCTGCACCTTATTATGCCTTAACCGATAAAGGTATCGATATTGTACTGACATCGCCAAAAGGTGGCCAGCCACCAATAGATCCAAAAAGTGAGGATCCAACTTTCCAAACCGATACCACACGAAGAATGGACAAGGACACTGTTCTTTTAGATAAATTAAAAAATACCATCCCATTGGCCAAAGTAAATATGGATTATTATGATGCTGTGTTTTATCCAGGTGGCCACGGACCATTGTGGGATTTAGCAGAGAGCACAACTTCGCAGCAACTCATTACCCGTTTTTATACTGCCAATAAACCTGTTGCATTTGTATGCCACGCCCCAGGCGTACTTAAAGACGTAAAAGTAAATGGTGAGTATTTGGTAAAGGGTAAAAATGTAACCGGCTTTACCAATACCGAAGAAGAAGCTGTTCAATTAACAAACATAGTACCTTTTCTGGTAGAAGATATGCTGGTAAAAAATGGCGGAAATTATAGCAAAACTGCAGATTGGAATCCTTACGCTGTGGTTGATGGGTTGTTAATAACCGGACAAAACCCTGCCTCATCTGAAAAAGTTGCAGAAGAGCTCTTAAAACTCATTGCCTGATTTTAAAATTTTAATACTGGCTGGCAATGTCGGCCAGTATTAATATGAAAACTTAAAGCTCGTCTTCGTCCTCATCTTCCTCTTCAGGCACATAATTTTCAATCGCCTGGCCAATGGCATTCACTTCTTCATCCTCCTCAAAAATGGGCAATTCTGTTTTGTAATCCATTTTTAACCAGATAGATGATGTATCTTTTTGAATCTGAATGTACTCTTTTCCATCTTTAAAAATGGTGTATGAATCGTTCCCTTCCGGAAAAACTGAATAGTTGACTGGGCCGATTTCGATGTCGAAAGGTTCTTGCATTGTTTTCTTTTTTGTGTAAAGATAAACATCTTTTTGTTGAGGTAATGACAGGCAAAATACATTATACTTTACCTTTATAAATAAAAATTTAACCATGGATTTTTCTAAGGCAGATAATAAAGTTGCTCGTAAATTATTTGAAGTGGCTTTACAGCGTGAATTGATAAAAGGGATGAACGAGTTTTCTGAGATCCTAATAGAGTGGAAAGCGCAAAAAACTGAAGAAAATAAAGATGCCTATTACAAAATTTTTATTGCTGTGAAAGATTTTGATAAACATATCGCCAGAAGATATGATGGCTTGAAAAACTCATGGTTTTTTCAGACTGTTGTAGCTATGCTTTTAGACAAAACAATTACAACATCTGATTTAGAGCCCTTTTCTGAAGAAGCAAAAAGTGAAATATTAAGAGCCCTTGAGCTAAGGTATAATGATGAGTTATAATTAAAAAATTACTTCTTATAGTTTAAAAATTGGGGTAATTGTACTACTTTACGCCAAACTAACTATTTATAGTACGGATTAGAAGATGAAGTTAACGTTTTGGGGTGCAGCACAACAGGTAACCGGTAGCATGCACCTGCTCGAAGTTGGGCATTATAAAATACTGATAGATTGCGGATTGGATTATGAGAAGGAAACCTACCAGGAAGAAAACCAACAATTCCCCTTTGATCCGGCCAGCATAAACCTAGTTGTTTTAACCCATGCCCACATCGACCATTCCGGTAATTTACCCACTTTGGTTCGTTTGGGATTTGATGGGCAGGTGCTTTGTACCTCGCCAACTGCCGATTTAACTGCAATTTTGCTGTTCGATTCCGTAGAACTTTTTTTACGCAAGCAAAGCCGTAAACCACGCACTAAAAGAGGCAATTTTAGTGGACCGAAACCTTTGTATCTGCACAAACATGTAATGGATACCATTGATCGGTTTGTAACCATTGCATTTAATAAACCATTTAAAATAAACGGCGATATCAGTCTCACTTTTATCCCTGTTGGTCACTTGCTGGGTGCCGCTGCTGCTGTATTAACCATTAATGAAAACGGGGAGGAAAAGAAAATAGCTTTTACCGGCGATATTGGTCGCGAAAACTATCCGGTGTTGGTAAATCCAGAACCACTACCAGAGGTTGATTATTTAGTAAGCGAAGCTACTTACGGCGGCCGTTTGCACACCAAAGACCAAACACTGGAAGAAAGATTGGTACAGGAAATTACCGAAGCCTGTATTAAAAGCCCGGGCAGATTAATTATCCCTGCTTTTAGCATCGGCCGAACACAGTCGCTTGTTTTTGCACTGAACCAGATTTTCACCAAAAAACTGCTGCCGCCCATCCAGATTTTTGTAGATAGCCCCATGGCCATACAAGCTACTGATGTTTACCGCAAGCACCACAACCTGGTTAGCCAGGAAGCCAAAGACTTTTACCAAACCATGGGCGATGAATTCGAATTTGAGCATTTGGCTTACGTTCAAACCATGAAAGAGAGTAAAGATGTTTCTAACTATTTCGATCCCTGCATTATCATTTCATCAGCCGGTATGTTGGAGGGTGGTAGGATACAAGACCACCTGTATTACAACATCCAGAATTATTACTGCACTATTCTTTTTATTGGCTATTGTGCTAAAGGTACTTTGGGATATAAATTATTAAGCGGAGCACCAATTGTACGCATTAAAGACCGCGAAATGATGGTTTATGCCACGATCCGCCAAACAGATCTGCTAAGCGGCCACGGTGACCACAACGATCTCATAAAAACAGTTAAACAAACAGGCCATCCTAAAAAGGTATTTCTGGTTCATGGTGAAGATAGAAGCCTGCAAAGTTTATCCTTAGCGCTGCAGGAAGATGATTTTAATGTTGAAATACCTGAAAGAGGAGAGGTTTTTGAACTGTAGTTGATAGTCCATGGTCTTATAGTTTATAGCCTAATACACAATAGCTATTAACAATTAACCATCAACAAATATTGAGAATAGCACATTAAGATTTTACCGGCTTTGGTCATTGAAAATTGATAATTGGTTATTCCATTCTACCTCTTACATCTTTCATCAATTATTACCCTCTTATTTGCCCATCGCCTCTTACCACCCACTTATAGCTGGTAAGTTCTTCTAAGCCCATTGGACCGCGGGCGTGAAGTTTTTGTGTACTAATGCCAATTTCGGCTCCCAGACCAAATTGTGCACCATCGGTAAAGCCTGTTGAAGCATTGGCATAAACCGCAGCAGCATCTACCTCATTTAAAAACCGGGCAATATTAGCCGCATCTTCAGAAATAATGGCCTCGCTATGTTTCGAACTGTAAGTGGCAATATGGTTCAATGCCTCATTCAGATTGTTTACCATTTTAACCGCTAGTTTTAACGATAAAAACTCTGTGCCAAAATGTTCGGGCGTGGCCTGGTTTAACAATGAAGCCGGGTAAGTAGCTTGCAAAGCTGCGTAGCTTTTTTCATCGGCAAACAGTTCTACATTTCCATCTGCCAAAGGAGATAAAAGAGCAGACAGGTCATTCAGTCTGTTTTCGTTAATCAGCACGCAATCCAGCGAATTACACACACTTACCCTACGCGTTTTCGCATTAAAAATTATGGCTTTGCCTTTCCCCAAATCGCCCGATTCGTCAAAATAGGTGTGTACAATCCCTGCACCAGTTTCAATTACCGGAATTTTACTGTTTTCGCGCACGTAATTAATCAGTGATTGACTTCCCCGCGGAATCAATACATCCACAAAACCCCGTGCATTCAATAAAGCTTCGGTTGCAGTACGTTCTGCAGGTAAAAGGGTGAGTACATCACGGCTAATGGCGTGATCATCTAGTACACCGTGAATGATTTTGGTAATGGCCAGATTTGAAAGTTCAGCATCGCTACCGCCTTTTAGCACCGCTACGTTACCGGTTTTAAAGCATAGCGAAAATACATCGGCAGTAACATTCGGGCGGGCTTCATAAATTACGCCAACAACTCCCAATGGCACACTAACCTTTTGGATATGCAGTTGGTTATCTAATATTTTATCAGAAAGAACCTTTCCCAGCGGACTATTTAAGCCGGCAACATTTTTAAGATCGTTTGCAATATCCGCAATGCGTTCTTTACTTAGCTTCAATCGGTCGTATTTGGGGTCTTCTATGGGCATTCTAGCTAAATCCTTAGCGTTTTCAGTAAGAATTTTATCAGCATTGACCACCAAAGCAGCAGCCACATCTGTTAAAACCGTGTTGATGGTTTCTTTAGCCAGGCTAACCATGGTTCGGCTGGCCTGCTGTGCCTTTTCGAAGTATTGTTTGTAATTCATTTTCTTTTATTTTAAGATCTGTCATGCTGAATTTATTTCAGCATGTCTGAAACAAGTTCAGGATGACGACCTATCCTAAATAGCCGAGTAAAAGTAATCGTAGTGTACCAGTGCTTTTTGTTTTTTCTGTCCAATGCGCTCACGGGCCTTATCCGATCCGTATTCTGCAATGCCTAAGCCAATTAAATTATTTTGTTCGTCAACAATTTTAATGATATCTCCTTTTAAAAAGTCGGTTTGTATTTCAATAATCCCAACGGGTAATAAGCTGGTGGCCTTACCGGAGGTTAATACCATTTTTGCACCATCGTTTAGTTTTACGACACCTGTTGCTGCCGTTTCTGAATGAGCAATCCATTTTTTCTTGCCCGATTTACTTTTCTCGGGTACAAAGCGAGTATGCACCAGCTCGTTATTGAGCAAACTGGTTAATACATGATCTTTAGTGCCGTTAGCAATATGAACCGTAATACCCAATTTAGCTACCTTTTGGGCCATTGTCGATTTGGTAATCATACCACCACGCCCAAATTGAGATTTACCGGTTTGGATAAAAGAAGCCAGATTAGCAACCGAGCCATTAATTTCCTGAATAACCTCCGAACCTTCAATTTTGGGTCGCCGTTGTAGATCCCGTTAACATTCGATAAAATAATCAAAGCATCGGCATTTAACATTGAGGCAATTAAGCCTGCCAGTTCATCATTGTCGGTAAACATCAACTCGGTAACCGATACCACATCATTTTCATTCACCACCGGAATCACTTCGTTCTGCAATAAAATCTGCAGGCAGTTTTTCATGTTTAAATAATGCGCTCTGTCGCGAAAATCTTCTTTAGTTACGAGCACCTGCGCGCATTTTATCGCATGTTCGGCAAAGAAATTAGAATAGGTGTTAATCAGTTTTACCTGACCAATGGCAGCCAGCAATTGCCGGGTGGTTACTGCATCCTGTTTTTCAGCAACCTTAATTAAACTTCTACCTGATGCAACTGCGCCTGAAGATACCAAAATTACTTCGATACCGCGTTTTTTAATCTCTGCAAGTTGATTTACCAGATGCTGAATCCGGTTTTCATCGGGCAGTCCGTTTTCCTGAGTAATTACATTCGAACCTACTTTTACAACAATTTTTTTATACCCGGATTTCATTTTATGCTAAAAACAATTTGATGTGGCAATTTAACACGTTTTTTTCTAATAAAGGGCAATATCTATAGGCTTAATGGATTTTTATGAAAATGATAATTAGTTTGGCATTAAGTCTTTTACGTTAGGTGTTGATTAACCAATTTTCAGTTAACAGATTGTTGTAAGCAGTTAACCGGTTTAGACAATTAACCGCTTAACCACCTCTCCACTAATGAACTATTAAACTAAATTATTAAATTGCATTAAACCTAAAATCGAATCATAATGAAACGTATCTTACCAGGGCTAATGTTGCTTAGCGCAATTATGGCGTGTAACCACCCTCAAAAAAAAGAAATGAAAGCGATTAAATGGCCAGATGCCAAAGCTCCTGTGGCCGAAATTATACCTCACCAAAGAACTGTACATGGCGATACTGTAGTAGACAACTACTACTGGATGATTGACTATTTTAAAAAAGGTCCGGATAGTACAAAGGTTGTGAATTACCTGAAAGCCGAAAATGCTTACCTCGATACGATGATGAAAAGTACGGATAAGTTTCAGGCTGATCTTTTTAAGGAAATGAAAGGCCGGATTAAAGAAAAAGATGAATCAGTACCTGTTTTCAAAAACGGCTATTTTTATTACTCGCGTACCGAGGATGGCCAGCAGTATTATAAATATTGCCGCAAAAAAAGGAGTTTAACCGCACCAGAAGAGGTATTACTGGATGTAGATAACCTGGCAAAAGGGCATGCTTATTACAGTGCAACTGGTTTTAGTGTAAGTCCTGATAATAAATTGCTGGCTTTTGGGGTAGACCAGGTATCGCGCCGCCAGTACACCATTAATATTAAAAATTTAGAAACAGGTGAAATATTAAAAGATGCCATCCCCAATACAGAAGGTGGGGTTGCCTGGGCAAATGATAACAAAACATTCTTTTACACTTCGAAGAATCCGGTTACTTTACTGAGCGAGAAAATTAAAAAACATGTGCTCGGTACCGATGCCAAAGCTGATGCGGTGGTTTACAATGAGCAAGATAACACCAATTATATCGGTGTAGGTAAGTCGAAAAACGGCAGGTTTATCTTCATTGTTTCGCAGGGAACATTAACCGCCGAATATAAGATGATTGATGCCGACCATCCTGAGACGCCGTTTAAAGTTTTTGCAGCCCGCTCAAAAGATGTCTTGTACGATGTAATGCCCGTTGATGATAAGTTTTTGATTCTGACTAACTGGAATGCCAAAAACTTCCGATTAATGGAATGCCCATTAGATAAAACCGCAAAAGAAAACTGGAAAGAGGTAGTTCCACACCGTGCCGATGTATTGTTAGAAGGAGCGGAGGAATTTAAAGACTATACTGTTTTAACTGAACGCAAAAATGGCCTAACCGAACTGCGTGTATTGAAAAAAGACGGTAGCGACTATTACATTAAATTTGACGAACCTGTTTATGATGCCGGGGTAGGTGCAAATCCTGAATACAACAGCACTGCTTTGCGTTATAACTATACTTCGTTAACCACACCCAATTCGGTTTACGATTACAACCTGATCAAAAAAGATCAGAAACTAATGAAACAACAGGAGGTTGTAGGCGGTTACAACCCCAAAGATTATGTAACAGAACGTGTTTTTGCTACAGCTAAAGATGGCATCAAAGTTCCAATTGCTTTAGTCTATAAAAAAGGTTTTGAGAAAAACGGAAATTCGCCACTGCTACTTTATGGCTACGGCTCTTATGGATCAAATTCTGATGTTTACTTTTCATCGCCACGTTTAAGTTTGCTTAACCGGGGCTTTGTATTTGCCATTGCCAATATCCGCGGCGGACAGGAAATGGGTCGCCAGTGGTACGAAGACGGTAAACTGATGAAGAAGAAAAATACCTTTACCGATTTTATTGCAGCTGGAGAGTACCTGATTGAGCAAAAATATACCTCAAAAGGTCATTTGTATGCGCATGGCGGCAGTGCTGGCGGCTTATTAATGGGCGCCGTGGTTAATATTGCGCCCGATTTATGGAATGGTGTAATTGCCGATGTGCCTTTTGTTGATGTGATTAACACTATGCTGGATGAAAGCATTCCACTAACCACCAACGAATTCGACGAGTGGGGCAATCCAAAACAAAAAGCGGCTTACGATTACATGAAAAGCTACTCGCCCTACGAAAACGTAGAGAAAAAAGCTTATCCGAACATCCTGGTTACCACAGGGCTGCACGATAGTCAGGTGCAGTATTTTGAGCCAGCCAAATGGGTAGCCAAATTAAGGGCAACCAAAACCGATAAAAATGTTTTATTGCTAAAAACCAATATGGAATTTGGCCACGGCGGCGCATCGGGCCGTTTCGATTACCTTAAAGATGTTTCGTTAAGATGGGCATTTTTATTTGCGCTGGAGGGAATAGAAAAATAAATTTTATCAGGATCGTCATTTCGAACGGAGTGAAACGAAGTCGAGAAATCTTTGAGCATAAATCTAAAAAGATCTCTCCACTGCGGTCGAGATGACGTACCTTTCCAGATCATAAATTACAAACCTACAATGAATACCAAACTAAAAACACTCCAGACCATTCACCTGGCATTATGCTCGGGCGTTTTCTTATTCGCCCTGGTAACTATTTTTCTTAACCGCGAAATCATCTTTTTCGATGCTAACCCAAAAACCACTTCGCCGTTTAACCCGATATTTCCGATCATGGGATTAATCACCATTTCCGCAAGCATCTTCTTTTTCAGGAATTTAATGGCAAAAATAGATAAAACGGCCCCTGTTGATACCAAAATTAACATGTACCAAAGTGCTTTCATTATTAGTTCGGCACTCTTAGAAGGCGGTGCATTGTTTAACATCGTTGGTTTTTTCATCACCCACAACTCGTTCTTTTTAATTTTTGGTGTAGCTAATTTTATTTTTTTAGCACTTAAAAGGCCAACTAAAGATAAATTGATTTCTGCCTTACAATTGCAATACCCGGATACAGAGGCTTTGTAAGCAATTAGCCTTATCTTTGCACCTCAATGGAATACAATGTTCATACTTTACCCAATGGCATCCGCTTATTGCATGTGCCATCGGCTTCAGCCATATCGCATGCCTGCATCATTATCAATACCGGTTCGCGCGATGAACCCGATCAGAAAGCAGGCTTGGCACATTTTATCGAGCACCTAATTTTTAAGCGCACCGAAAAACGCAGTACCAACCAAATTTTAAACCGCCTGGAAAGCATTGGTGCCGATTTAAACGCATATACTACCAAAGAATATACCTGTGTACATGCTTCTTTTTTAAATCCTTATTTAGACCGCACTTTAGAACTCTTTAACGATATCATCTTTCACTCTACTTTCCCCGAAGATGAAATGGATAAAGAAAAAAGTGTGATTTTGGATGAAATTGCCTCGTACCTCGATCAGCCCGAAGAAGCCATTAATGATGATTTTGAGGATATGCTGTTTGCAGGTCACCCGCTGGGAAACAATATTTTGGGCACAACCGAATCCGTTCAGCAATTTACGCGAGAGGATGTAATCAATTTCAGGAAAGCCAATTACCGCACCAACCAAATTGTGGTAGCTGTTTTGGGCAACTATTCCCTAAAAAACATTGTAAATAAAGGAAGCAAACATTTTGCTGATGTTGAGGAGAATGCGCCCGATCAGCAAAGAGCAAAACCACGCATTCTGGTACAAAGCAGCACAACCATTTACAAGCCGATTATGCAGGCACACTGTATTTTAGGCACGCAGGCCTATACCACACATCAATCGGAAAAAGTACCTTTAATGTTATTGAACAACTATTTTGGCGGCAATGGCATGAGCTCGGTTTTAAACCTGCAAATCAGAGAAAAATACGGTATTGCCTATACCATTGAATCTAATTTTTCGCCATTAAGCGATACCGGCATTTTTTCGATTTATTTCGGAACAGATAAAGAAAAACAGGCAAAAGCACTTTCGCTTATATTTAAAGAAATTAAAAAATTAAAAGATAACCCCTTAAATGAACTGCAGCTGCAAAAGGCTAAAAACAAATTTATTGGACAGATAGCGCTCGGCGAAGAAAATAGGATTGGTTTAATTATATCAATGGCCAAAAGCCTCATCGACCATAACAAAATTGATTCGCTCGAAACCGTTTTTGAAAAAATTAATGCCGTTACCACCAATCAGATGGCGCAGGTAGTAAACGAAGTGCTCGATATCGACCGGTTGAATATCTTTACATTCTCGCCAATAGCAGAATAATTGTTAAATTTGCATTAAATTAACCACAGATCAATAAACACAGATAGGCTTAAGAAACTTATCCGGATCACAGAACCTGTGGGAACAAAATAGAATACAATGAAATTACCAATAGTAGCTTACGGAGATCCTGTTCTAAAAAAGATAGGAACCGAAATAGATAAAGATTACCCTGAATTAAAACAATTGATTAGCGACATGTTCGACACCATGTATTATGCAAATGGTGTAGGCCTGGCAGCGCCACAAATTGGTTTACCCATCCGTTTATTCATTGTTGATACTGGCGATGACGAAGATGGAACAAAAGGCTATAAAAGAGTATTTATAAACCCTGAGATTTTAGAAGAAACCGGCGAGCCCTGGAGTTTTAATGAAGGTTGTCTAAGCATTCCCGATATCAGGGAAAACATTTTACGCAAGCCGAACATCAAAGTTAGTTTTTTCGATGAAAACTGGGTAGAGCATACCGAAGATGTTGATGGATTAGCCGCCCGCGTAATACAACACGAATACGACCACATTGAAGGAAAATTATTTACCGATAAGGTGAGTGTACTCCGCAAAACAATGCTTAAAAGTAAACTGGATGCTATTTCAAAAGGAAATATCAAAACCGATTATAAAATGAAGTTTCCGAACAAAAGCAAGAAAAGATAGGTTCTGATGGAAGATGTAAGAGGGAAAATGGAAACGTTTTCCTTTTTTATTGCGTTCCGTTTTCCTAAACTTGTTTCAGGATCCTTATTGCTTTTGAAAATCTCCTGACAATCTACGATAGGTTGCGCATTTAGGAGAGTATAAATTAAAAATCATTCTTCCAGCCTTTTCCTTGAAAAACAGACTGAGATTCAACTTTAAATACAACATTTAAAGCTCTACGGCATTCTTCGCAATCAGATTTAAAGCCAACCGAAACTATCAAATAGCAAAAACCAAGCATTCCTAATGGAATTAGTGATCCAAAAGCAAGATTAGGGTCTTTGGCATTTATAGCACCAAAAAGAAACATTATACAGAAAATTGAAGTAAATGAACACCAAATGATTAAAAATACTTTTACGAATGGGGCTAAATTCAAACTAACTTCTATTTTACTGCCACTGCCATCCTCAAAAATTTCTCCAGAAATACCTGCCTGAAAAGAGTTTCGATAAGACAAATTCCTCTGTATATTAAATTTACCCTGAAAAACATGACCTTTAAAAGGTGCAGTATTTTGGTTTCGGGAAAAGAAACCGGTAGAAATATTTTGACCATTTGATAGGGATTCCGACAAATTATTCCAAGCGCTATTGGCCGAAATATTAGTGTTTAACACGAACGCTTGGGACGGGAAAAACTTCATGTTAAGCCAAACTAATTCGTCCTGCTCTTATCCCCATCAAAGATTTGCTGCATCAACTTACCCCAGGCAAAAGGATTTAACAATGGATTGGTTTGAACCATGTTTTTGTTAATCATCCTATCGAAATTATAGCGATAATTCTGGCTACCAATTTCCTGTCCGTCGCGTGGTAAGGTTTGGATTAAACCATTAATTGACGAGCGCGAAAGGTTCTTTTTGGCGATAGCCATGTCATCATCAGCCAGTTTCATCGATAGAAACTCGCGGGTAAATTCTTCGGTGGTTGCCCACGGAAATACCCTCACCGATGGCAAATCGATCACATTCGATTTCAACTTAACCATAATGGTGTATTTATTATCAGGTGTACCTTCGGGTATTATGGTTGAAAATTTCTTATAACCAATGGCGGTAAACAAAATGGTATCGCCAGGATTTACAATAAAAGTAAAGTATCCCCTGTAATCGGCGGCAACCCTTTTGCTTTTGGCCGAAAGGTTGGTAATCGTAACATAAGGGATCACATTTGAACTATCAATATCGGTAATAATCCCCGAAAACTGGATGAGTTTATCCTGTGCCGGCTTTTGTTGTGCAAAAGCGGTGACAGAAAAAATTAGGCAGATTAGGGCAACACAATATCTCATTAAGACAAAAGTAATTTTATTAATAAAACTTCCTTGTTAAATAGTGTTAAAGCTATTCTTGCTCGGCCATGTTTACAGCAACTACCGAAGTAATTTCTGGCACAGCCTTCATAATAGCCTGTTCAATACCCGATTTCATGGTCATGAAACTCATTGGGCACGAACCGCAGTTGCCTAAAAGCTTAAGCTTTACCGTTCCTTCAGCTGTAATTTCTTCAACAGAAACATCCCCTCCGTCAGCCTTTAAATAAGGTCTGATAGTTTCCAATGCCTGTTCTACTTGCTCTGTTAAATTCATTATGTATCTTTTAATTTATAAAAATAGTAATTTTTTAGCAATTCACCATTTGTGCGTTGTTGATGGAGATTTGCTGTGCAATTTTACTTGCAATATCGCCGAATATTCCGTCCAGCAAAGGGTTTTGGTTTAATGCTACCGGTTTACCCCTATCGCCAGCCTCCGAAATGCTCTGTACAATTGGGATTTCACCCAAAAACGGCACATCGAAACGCTCGGCCAGCTTGGTTCCGCCACCTTTTCCGAAGATATAATATTTGTTTTCCGGCAGTTCTTCTGGTGTAAAATACGACATGTTTTCTATAACTCCCAAAATCGGAATATTAATTCCTGGCATCCTGAACATGGCCAAACCTTTATGTGTATCGGCCAGTGCTACTTGTTGTGGCGTAGTTACCACAACAGCGCCAGAAATTGGGAAGCTTTGCGTAATGGTAATGTGTATATCGCCTGTACCCGGAGGAAGATCGACAATTAAATAATCGAGCTCGCCCCAGTTGGTATCGTTAAACAATTGTTTTACAGCATTCGAAGCCATTGGCCCACGCCATGGCACCGGCTGACCGGGATCGGCAAAAAAGCCGAGCGATAGCAATTTAATGCCATACTTTTCGATAGGTAAAATTTTAGTCTTCCCATCGGCTGTTTCTTCGGCACCAGGTTTAGCATCTACCAGATCGAACATGGTTGGTACCGATGGGCCGTAAATATCAGCATCAATTAAACCCACTTTAGCACCATCCTTAGCCAAAACAACAGCCAGATTGCTTGATACAGTCGATTTTCCAACCCCACCTTTCCCCGATGAAACCAAAATGATATTCTTGATGTTATCTAACGAGGATGAATTGGTTGGCTGGGTAACCCTCGAGGTTACATTAATGATAACTTCTACCGTTGGCGATACAAAATGCTTAACAGCATTGGTACAGGCATTTTTTAGCATATCCTTCATAGGACATGCTGGGGTGGTAAGCTCTAAGGTAAAACTAACCTGGTTATCGGTAATCTGTAAATCCTTAATCATGTTTAAGGTTACCAAATCTTTTTTAAGATCGGGATCTTCGACATTTTTAAGCGCATCTAAAACTTGTTGCGGGCTAATCTGCATTGTATAAATTTAAATTCAAAATTAACAAAACATAGCCATAAATACTTTTATTTAGGCTTTTAAACTGTAATTTTAACACGAAATAAACATTTAATTGTTACGTTTAAGCAATTAACCATTTTAACGACTATATGCGCATACCAAAAATTAAGATCCCTAAAAAATATTTAAAAATCGGAGCCTGGGTTTTAGGTGTGTTTATGGTTATTTGCATTGCGCTTGGCGCCGTAGCCTATAGCAAAAGAGAAGCACTGCTTAAAAAAATGGTGGCCAAGGCCATTGCCAAAGCCGATAAAGATTATGGTTTGGAGGTTAAAATTGGTTCTGCTGGCTTTACCGGCTTAAGTACTGTAAAAATGACCGCTATTTCCGTTGTCCCCAAAGAAAGAGACACCCTTTCTAACATTGGCGAGCTGAGTGTATCGGTAAAACTTTTCCCGCTTATATTCGGTCATGTTAAGCTTTCGGAAGTAAAATTAAACCAGGGCTTTGTAAGCATTGTGCTAAAAGATTCGACCACCAACATCGATTTCATTTTAAAAAGAAAGAAAAAAGACAGCACTGCAACTAAAAACAAGGTCAACCTTTCAGAAATAGCCAGCAACATTTTAAATCAGGTTTTGTACAAAATACCTGATGATATGGATGTGAAAAACATGGTTTTTAAACTGAACGACCATGACACAGCCAAATTAACCTTTGACACTGAAGCCGTTATTGATGGGGGAGACCTGAAATCAAGCATTAATGTAAATAATGGCGAATCGATGTGGCATGTTAACGGCTACGTTAACCCAGGCAGCAAAGAATTAAGCTTTATGGCTTATGCTGATGGAAAAAAACTTGAACTGCCATACCTGAACAATAAATTACACGCCAAATTAAGCTTTGATACTCTGCAAACTGAGCTTAAAAACGCCAAATATAGTGGCGATGATTATAAAATTTCGGGCTCATGGTCTGTTAAAAACATGCTCGTTAATCAGCCGCGAATTGCCTCGAACGATATTGTGGTACAAAGTGCCAAATTGGATGCTGACATTTTAGTGGGTCCAAATTATATTGCATTGGATAGTACATCAACTGCTTATTTAAAAAATGCGCAGATCCACCCTTATATCAAATACACACTGGGTAAAAACAAAATTTACGAGCTTAAATTAAATGCCGAGGAGCAGGATGCACAAGCCGTTTTGAATGCTTTTCCACAAGGCTTGTTCGAATCATTAGAAGGTTTGAGGGTTCAGGGCAAGGTAAAATATAACCTCAATTTTTATCTCGACACCAAAATTCCAGACAGCGTTCGTTTTAGTTCTACACTTACCCCAGTCGATTTTAAGATTGTGCAATGGGGCAAAACCAACTTGCAAAAAATCAACGGCCCCTTCGTTTACACGCCTTACGAATATGGAAAACCAATGCGCGACATCACCATTGGTCCGGCAAATCCCAATTTCACCCCACTTTCGGCCATATCGAAAAACTTCATCAATGCGGTATTAACCGCCGAAGATCCTTCGTTTTTTACACACAACGGCTTTGTTGAAGAGTCTATCCGTAAATCGATCGCTGTAAATTTTAAAGAAAAGAAGTTTAAGCGCGGTGGCAGCACCATCAGCATGCAGCTGGTTAAAAATGTGTATTTAAGCCGTCAAAAAACATTGGCCCGTAAAGCTGAAGAAATTTTAATTGTTTGGCTTATTGAGCATAACCATTTGGTAAGCAAGCAACGCATGTTGGAGGTTTATTTCAACATTATGGAGCTTGGCCAGAATATTTACGGAATAGGTGAGGCCTCGAGATATTATTTTGGCAAACAGCCAGCTGACTTAACCATTGGCGATGGCTTATTTTTAGCCAGTATTGTACCTAAACCGAAGGCTTCGATGTATAAATTTATGGCCGATGGAAGCTTGAAACCTTACATGTTTAACTACTTCAGGTTTATGGGTAATATTATGGCCCGAAGGGGCCTGACTGCGAGCGATACATCTGGTTATGGTTTCTACAATGTACGCTTAAGAGAAGGCTTGCGTCAATATCTGGCACCTGATACCGCCGTAATCGACACCACAGCTTTCGATGATGACGAGGATGGATTACCTCCGGTAATTATGCAGGACAAAAACAAAAGCTTGTTCGACCGTATTTTTGGTGGCGGATCTAAAAAAGATACAACTACCGTTAAGCCCGTTGCCGGACCGGATACTGCCAAATCAAAAAAGCAGTTGAGACAGGAACGTCGGGAAGAACGAAGAAGACAAAAGGAATTGGAGAAAAGTCAGGGGCAGTAGTTTTGAGCTGGGAGTTTGGAGGCTGGAGTTGAGTTACCGGTTCACAGCTTACAATTGGCAGTTGCTCAAATAATTAACCGGTTAGCCGATTTATACGACCAACCATTTCTGCTAACAATCGAACAGTAAAGCAATGACCTGCAATAACATTACAGCCTTCCAACATTAAAACACTTTTCAAACAACAACAAAGCAGTATGCACAAAATAAAAGTAGAGGATAAAGAATTCGAGATTTTTTTAGAAAATGACACCATAAACAAAAGGATTCGCTTGCTGGGCATCCAGATGAATGTAGATTACGAAGGAAAATGCCCTTTATTTATTGGGGTATTAAACGGTAGCTTTTTATTTATGGCCGATCTGATTAAAGAAATTACTGTTCCCTGCGAAATTGCTTTTATGCGTGTAGCCTCATACCAAGGCACATCAAGCTCTGGTAAGGTGAAAGAACTAATTGGATTACCGGAAGATATTTCAGGCCGTGATGTGATTATTGTAGAAGATATTGTAGATACGGGTCTAACCTTAACCCACATTTTAAAAACCATTAAAGAAAAGAAACCCGCATCGGTAAAAGTAAGTACGCTTTTACTTAAACCAAGTGCATTGCAGTACGAAATAGAAGCACTTGAATATGTGGGCTTTGAGATACCCAACGAGTTTGTTGTTGGCTACGGACTGGATTATAACGGACTTGGCAGAAACCTGAACGATATTTACCGGGCTACCGAGGTATAATTTTTAGATTGTATTAATTTATTTTTCGCACCTTTGCGCAATAATTCGCACTACAATGACCATACACAAAGAAGGCTACACCACTATCGCCATAAGCATATTGTTTATTTTTGTTATCAACGCAATTGTTGATTATAAATACCATGACATAACCTGGTTACGCTGGTTTGTTTACATTTTTTCTGCCGCCTTGTTTATCATTGTTCTGCAGTTTTTCCGTAATCCCAGCCGCAGCTTTTCATCAGGCGAAAACCTGGTTATTTGCCCGGCAGATGGTAAAGTTGTAGTAATTGAAGAGACGGAAGAAGGCGAATATTTTAAAGATAAACGTTTACAGGTGTCAATCTTTATGTCGCCAATTAATGTGCACATTAACCGTAACCCTATCTCGGGTGTGGTTAAATTCTTTAAATATCACCCGGGCAAATACCTTGCAGCCTGGAACCCAAAATCTTCTACAGAGAATGAGCGTACAACTACGGTTGTAGAACATAAAAACGGTACTCCGGTATTGTTCCGTCAAATTGCGGGTGCATTAGCACGCCGGATTGTATGGTACGTAAAAGAAGGCGACCAAGTGGTACAAACAGAACAATTTGGTTTTATTAAATTTGGCTCGCGAGTTGATGTGTTTCTTCCAGTAGGCACTAAAGTTAATGTAGAGCTTAACCAGGTGGTTAAAGGGGGAATAACAACCCTGGCTACTTTAAGCTAAACCATAAACTTATAACGCATTAAAAAGCCGGTTCAGGATTTGCTGAACCGGCTTTTTTGTATCCTTTTTTATTTTGCTTACCGGTTTGAAACCCAGGCTTTGCCTTGTAAACCTGATAGTAGCAAAAAGCCCGCAGCGCAGCGAGGACTTGGAGCGAATAGCAGGAACAAACTTCAATAGCAGCACTCTCCTTGCTTTTCTAATAACTTTATGCTTTACTTATTATTGTAAACATTATGGCTCGTGAAGACACTTTCCATGACAAAGATTTTGTGTTGGTCACGATTTGTAATCGCGACCTGAGGATTTTTAATCCGTCGTATCGTTGCCAACCTCCGTATTATCGCCCTGCGAAACCACCCTGTCACTAATCAACCGTTGCGTAGGGTAGGCGAAATCAGATTTATTGCGCATTACGATATCCATTATCTCGAGGTTAATTTCCTGCCTGATTTGAAGGAATTCGGAGTAATTGAGCTCCGTTACAAAGTAATTTACCTCTACGTTTAAACCTGAGTCGCCAAAGCTTTTAAAAGAGGCATTTCCATCGTCGCTGGTGCCCTTATGGCTGTTAATATAACTTTCTATTTCGGTAATGATTTTCCGCAGCGATGTTGAGTTGGTTTCGTACGTAAGGCCAATAATAAAAGATACCTTACGCGAGTTCCGCAACGATAAATTTTCCAGCACACCATCAATCATCCCGCGATTGGGAATGGTTGCCATCGTTTTTTCTGACGTTCTGATCCTCGTGCTTCTAAACCCCACTTTTTCTACCGTTCCTTCTACACCATCAACTTTTACAAGGTCTCCAACCGTAAAAGGTTTATCCAAAAAGATAGTAAACGATCCGATAAGGTTCTCTAAACTTTCTTTTGCAGCCAGTGCAATCGCGATACCGCCAATACCTAAACCAGTAATCAGGGTAAGCACATTTACTTCGAAAACGAAGCCAAGCAGGGTAAAAAAGCCGATAAAAATAACAATGGTTTTAAAAAGCTCTTTCAGGAAAGGCACCAACTGGTCGTCGGCTTTATCTTCGGTTAACGATGCTTTGTAGAGCAATACGTGACTGATAAAATCGATTATCCTTAAAATGATCCAGAAAATGGAAAGGATAATCATAAAAAGGAATATCCTGTCTATACAATCACCGATGGTTACCGGAATCTGCTCTTTAACCTTGCCAATGAGTTTACTGTAATGGAATACTGTTACTTCTAAAGGGTGTTTTAACTGATTAATAGAAAGGTAAAGTGTAGTTAAGAGGATAAAAACCTCAATAGGCCTGATGAGCAGAGCCACAAAAGCATCGTTGTGCGATTGGCTTGAAAAGCTACGGAAAAGCTTAAACAGCAAGCGACTTAATAGCCTCGAAACGATCCTTTTAAATATTAAACCTAAAAAAAGTATGCCGCCAAAAAGGAAGTAGGCCTTTACGGTATTGCCCCAAAAAACCTGGTCGAAAAAAGCTGAATCTAACATTTAACAAAGGTATAAACAAAAAAACCTCCACGAAATTAATCGTGAAGGCTGTATCTTATAATAAAGAATATTATTTTCTCAAAGATTTGATACGAGCAGCTTTACCAGTTAAAGCACGTAAATAGAACAATTTAGCTCTACGCACTTTACCATAGCTATTCACTTCTACTTTCTCGATGTTCGGAGAATTAAAAGGGAAAATACGCTCAACGCCAACGCCGTTGCTCATTTTACGTACGGTGAAGGTTTCGTTAGCACCTGCACTGTTACGTTGTATTACAACACCTTGGTAAATTTGAACACGTTCTTTATTACCTTCGCGAATTTTATAGTGTACGCTCACTGTATCGCCAGACTTGAACGCAGGAAAATCTTTTTTCGCGATGGCCTGCTCTTCAACAAATTTTACTAAATCCATGATTTTAAGCTATTAAACCAACTTTCTTTACCTTGAAAATCGGATTGCAATATTAGGGATTTTTTTTGATATAAAAAAACCTATTTTAATTTTTTCCACAATCTTTATGAAATCCACATTCGATTGTGTTAAATGCTTCTATTCCAAAAGGTCCGGAGAGCGCTTATTCGCCAGCCTTTTACAAAATATAACACCAAAATATTATAAACTAATCGATACTTCAGACTAATTTTACTACGTACAAATAAGCTTGCTGAGAATATTACTTATAGAGTCCATAACCTAATACACCAATTTTTTCTGCTTCATCAGAATAAGTTACAAAATTAAACTTATCGCCAGATTTGCTCCAGATATTTTTACTTATTGGTTGCCCATTTATAGTTTGCTTGGTTAATTTAGCACTATATCCGTTATTTTTTAGTTCAATTTCGATAAAAGGAGTATTAATCGCGCCTGAAAAAATACAAATAACACTACTAATTTTATTGTTTTTGCCATAAGAGATCTCGATCAGATCGATTTTCGAACTGAAGGCATATATTTCTTTAATATCATCTTCTCCTTCTTCTACATCTCCTTTTTCAAAGCCCTTGCCTTTCATAAAAGCGTTGATGTTATCCTTGGTTGTTTTATTAAAAATGTCCTGTATAAGCACCAGTTTATTATTATCCGTTTTTAATTGTCCAAAGGCAAAAGATCCATACAATAAAAAAAGCGCTAGTGTTAAAGTTTTCATATACATTTAATTAAGTGTTACACATGATTATTTTGTAATTTCTTTTCCCGTTTTATCAAACGATCCCCATCTGCCATTTAATCTAAAAATAGCTGCTCCATTTTTAAATTCGCCTACTGCATCGTACTTAATGGGGATAACTTCCTCACCGGTTCGGTTTATAAACCCTTCTCTTCCATTAAGCCCGGCTTTGGCCAAACCATCCACAAAATCAGCTATGAACCGATACTTGAAAGGAATAATTTCGTTTCCGTTTTTATCAATGGCGCCATAGAGTTTATTCTTTTCAACAGGAGCAACCCCATCCGAAAAATCTTTTGCATAATCGTATTTAAACCTGGTAATTTCTTTGCCTGTTTTATCAATAAAACCCCATTTATCTTTCAGTTTAACACTGGCAAAGCCATTTTTAAAGTTATTTCCATCTTCATATTTTAAAGTTGTAATTTCTCTCCCTGTATTATCTATAAATCCATACTTTTCGTTTAATCTAACCTTGGCAATACCTTCATGAAAATCAAAAGCAACATCGTATTTTAAGGATGTGATTTCCTTACCGTTTTTATCTATGTAGCCCGATTTTTTACCATTTTCAACTGGTGTAAAGCCTTCTTTGAAGTAAGTTCCGTAATCATACTTGAAAGCGATTATTGTTTTGCCAGCCTTGTCTATAAAGCCAAATTTTCCATTAATTAAGGCACCGATTAAGCCTTCGGATAAACCACGAACCTCATCGTAAATAATAGGAATTACAACCTT
The DNA here is from genome assembly GCF_011303555.1 of Pedobacter sp. HDW13. Lineage (NCBI taxonomy): Bacteria > Pseudomonadati > Bacteroidota > Sphingobacteriia > Sphingobacteriales > Sphingobacteriaceae > Pedobacter > Pedobacter sp. HDW13. Next base: position 2,226,375 of record NZ_CP049868.1, read on the forward strand.
TCCGGTTTCATCAATAAAGCCATATTTGGCATTCAGCTTAACCTTTATTATGCCGTCTTCAAAATTATATCCAGCATCATCGTATTTAAAAGGAACTACCTCTTTCCCGCTTTTGTCTATAAATCCATATTTCCCACTGGCGTTTCGCTTGGGTACTATATTTTGGGCATTGGCCACAATAACCAATACGCTTAAAAATACTGTTGTAAATAATTGTCTCATGTTTATCTGATTAAGATTTAATTGCAACCAAGATACATGAAGGACTAACAGGTTTAAATACCCAATAAAGGGTATATCACAAAGAGAAATGGCATTAAAATTTAGGTCGGAATATTAATCTGAATAATGGTGCCTTCATTTTTAACACTGTTAATTTCGAAGTTGCCATCATAATAGTGAATCCGTTTTTCGATATTCTCCAACCCGAAACCTTTGTTGATCTGCTGCATATTAAAACCAATTCCGTCATCTACAAACTGAAAATGATAGTGCCTGCTATATTGGTAAAATTCGAGGGTAATTAGAGCACTCTGACCGTGTTTTATCGCATTATTGATAATTTCGAGCGAAATCAGGTATAAATCGTAAACCCAGGGCTCATGTACTTTCTCTGGAAAATCATAACAAAAAAGCTCAATTTTGGTATCTGTTAAACCTGCATTTAAGGTTTTGAGTTGGCTTTGTAAACTGGCCACCAGTGCGCCGTCATCAAGTGCTTTTGGAAGGATTTTATGCGAAATATCTCTGATATCTTCGGCCAGCTCGCCAATGGTTTGTTTGGCCAGTTTGGTATTCTCCATATCAAAAAGATGCATGATGTAAGCAATTTTACTGCCCACTCTATCATGAATAATATTGGCAATATTTCTGCGCTCACGCAACTGAACTTCACTGATCGTTTTTAGGGAGCTCTCTTTTTCGAAAATAATTTCCTGCATCAGCTCATTGTTCTTCAAAAAGATATCAATGTAATTTCTGGATAGTACATAGCCAAACAAAAACACCTCGTAAAGACTGATAAACAACATCCAGTTACCACCCATTGCGTATGGAATAATTTCGAAAGTTTTTAAAATGAGGCTGGCGCCCCAAATAAGCTGTGGCAAAAAGGCAAACAAAGCATAAATACCCTGCATTCTTTCGATTTTTACATGCGATAGTGCCGAAATGAACAGTAAAACAATTGAAGCCAGAAATACGATATAACCCAGTATAAAAAAATAGTGGAATTCAACATCCGGGTAAAGCACAAGCAGCGAAATTGAAATCAAAATCAGCGAAAAATTAATACAATTGAACGCAATTACAATTTTATGCTTAATGGGTTGATTTTTCCGCAATTTTAAAAAATGGTCTAGAAAAAAACTGAGTGCGATATACCAAAGCGCCCCAACGTAAACCCTACCTTCGCTAAAGAACCGAAACTGCGGAAACATAATGTACTTGGCAAAATTGGTGGTAATGGCAGCATAACAGGCCGTGAGTATAGAATAGGCTATGTAGTAGAGGTACGACCGGTTTTTGGTCATGAAAAACAAGATTCCATTAATCATGAGCAGCAAAAAAACAATGCCTAGAAAAAAAGAGGTTAGGGCTATTTTGCGCGATGACCTGGCTTCCAGATCAGTCTGGCTCTCTAAACTATAAGCGAAATCTAGATAAGAGGTCACTTTTTTTACCCTTACCCAAATTGTTTTCTCCTCATTAGGCTGCAAATTAAGCTCAAATGCCAGTGTTTCGATAAAAGGGCTTTGGCTGGCTGTTCTATCGCCAATGGTTTTGGTTGCCGCAGCATCGTAAAGCGTAAGGCTATCGATATGGTTGTTATTAAAACACAACCAGGTTTTTATCCATTGTGACGCACTTTTATTTTTAAGCACAAACCTGCACCATACTGCTGCGTTTTTATTGTAACCGATATTAACCGTTTGGTGCGGCTTAAAAGGGTAAAGTTGCTGCGACTGAAGATTACCCTGACTCCAGGCAGAACTTGTATCTACAGCGTAACCAGATGAGATAGAGAGTTGTTTATTGAGGTTTTGTGCGCATGAGCAATAAGAGCATAGCAGAAGGCTAAGAAAGTAGATTATTCTCATGAGCAAATTTGATGAGCGAACTGCTGTTGCTGATTTCCAGTTTCCGGTGGATATTTTTCCGGTGGGTGGTAACAGTTGTTATACTGATAAACAGCACATCAGCAATTTCTTTACTTGTAAGTCCTTTAATAATTAATTTAATAATTTCTTTCTCCTGTTTAGAGATCCTGAATTTATTGATAATCGGATTATCAATAGTGCTGTACACACTATTTCCGTTCTTATAATTCTTATTGGTATAAAACTCCTTGTTTTTACCTGATTCTATGATCTCAATCAGCTCTTCGGCCGGTGTTTCTTTCTTCAGAAAAGCATCAACGCCCAGTTTTTTCGCCTTTTGAATTAGAAAATCTTCATAATAAGCTGTTAGGATAATCGTTTTCGTATTTTTTAACTGAGATTTTAGTTCCTCCAGCAGCAAAAAACCATCACTATGGTTAATGTTTAAATCACATATAAAAACATCGGCAGTGTGTTGCATTAAATGTTGCCTGCAGGAGTGCACATCGCTAAATTTGAAAATGCAATAGTCGTTTCCGGTATTTTTAAGCAATTCTGAAATGCCATTTAAAAAAAGTAAATGGTCATCGCAAATAACGATCTGTTTTGGCATAAAAGGAGGTTGAACGCAAGTCTCCTAAAATACCACATCGCCCGCTTATTTACAACAAATTCTCTGTTTTCCGTTCGCACTGCTTAATCCAAAAGATAGAAATCCACTTTTGAAATATAACCGGCTTTCTATCTGCTAAAATAGTAGGACACAAGGAAGTACGAAATACCCACTAAAGGGTATTTTTCCCGCGTAGAAATATCGCTCTACTTATTCAAGCAAATCGGGGCGACGTATTTTAGTTCGTTCAAGGGCTTGTTCGTGCCTCCATTCGTTTACCTTCGCTTCGTGTCCGCTTAACAAAACATCGGGCACTTTATGTCCGCGCCAATCGGCCGGGCGGGTGTATACGGGGGCATCAAGTAATTCTCCCTGAAAACTATCGGATAAGGCCGATGTTTCATCGTTTAATACGCCAGGAATTAAGCGTACGACGGCATCTACTACAATGGCTGCAGGAAGCTCACCGCCACTTAAAACATAATCGCCAACAGAGATTTCTCTGGTTACAAATATATCTCTGATACGCTGATCTATGCCTTTATAATGCCCGCACAGGATAATGATGTTTTTCTTAATGGAAAGCTCGTTAGCCGTGCTTTGATTTAAGGTAACACCATCGGGGCTCATGAAAATAATTTCATCGTACTCGCGCTCTGCCTGAAGTTTTTCAATACAGGCAGCAAAAGGTTCAATACTCATAACCATACCACTTCCACCACCATACTGATAGTCATCTACACTTTTTTGCTTATTGGTAGCATAATCACGTAAGTTATGTACCACAATTTCGGCAATCCCTTTTTTCTGTGCGCGGTGCAGTATAGAATGGGCAAAAGGACTTTCCAATAGGGCGGGTAAAACAGTTATAATATCGAAACGCATAGCGCAAAGGTAAGTCTTTAGTCTGAAGTCTTTAAACCAAAGTAGATTTTTACCTGATCCCTTTTACTACTTTCAGTTCCGGCCCTTTATCATTGATAATAATCTGCGTTTTTGGAAAAAGCTTAAATATCCGCTTTTCTTCTTCTTCGGTTATATTACCGTGCAACTTGAGTGTTAAAATACTGATCTCGGCCAGCTGATCCGGTATTTTAATCTGGTTTTTAAAGCTGAGTTCGAGCACACGCAGATTTTTAGCAGCATACACTTCGTTGGGTATCTCTGTAATGTTATAAACGCTCAGCGCATCAGATTTGCTCATGGTAGCTCCGCCTTCTACTGATGAGCTAATTGCCCAGCCAATTTCTGGCTTTAATGAAAAATCATTTTTGTTTTGCCTAAGGCCTACAAACCCCGCCCAGAACTCCATGTTGTATGTCTTCCTGGTTACTTTATCTTCTAATATAAACGGAACCTTTACCAGCTCCGGTGCCAGGCCACCAATATCAGAAATGGGCTTGAAATTGGTTTTTAATCCCTTTTTATTGTAAGGAAAAAGTTTTGTAATCCAGCCATCTATAGTGTTAACGGTACCATAAGCTTTGGTGGTATGCACTTTAATCATATTCATCCAAAACTCGTTATTCGGCTTGCCTTTTTTGGCCTGGATAATTTCTTTTACAATGGGTTCGAGTTCTGTTGTCCACCAGCTTAAATCGTACTGTTTAATAAATTTTATTTTTTGGAGCACTTTTTCCCAGTCCTCCACAGTTCCTTCTATCGTTACCCTGGGGATACCGCAGCTAATCAAAATAACCTGGTATACAAAATATGATCTCATTCCTTCCATCAAGGTAATTTCTGATGCAATTTTAGTGGTAGGAGTGGTGGTGCTAAAATCTGCTGTTAGATTTTTAACAAACTTCTTTCCGGTAAACAGACTTATTTGCTGATTAAACTGTGGAAAAAGTGCTTCCCAGTTGCTATTTGCGTTACCTAGCTTGATATCATTAGCCATTACGGTTAGCACTTTACGCCCTTCAAAATTAACCAGTTTACGCCTTAAAGCCTCCCTGTTGTTATCGATATGCCTTGCAAACCCTTGACTGATGAGTAACCAAATCATATCAGGCGATAAAACTACAGGCCTGTGATCTTTATAAGCGTTAAAAAAGCCGGTTAAAAAGGGATGATCCTGATAAAAGACAAGACTATCGGGCAATGGAGACATTTTTTCGAACGCACTGCGATATAAATCCGGCAAATCTTTTGCGGCGGTTTCTTTTAGTAATTTTTCTGGAGGAGATAGTTTTTCAATTTCTACAACAGTGGCTTTCTGGGCATTTACGGCTGTGCCAAATACTGTAAAGAGTAAAAATGAGAGGTATAATTTTCTGATCATAACAGCGGATTTAAAGTTATGATGCAGATTACGGCAATTTCCATAAAGGAAACGGTTAATTAGCTGTTTTTAAACTGTCCATTGATCGTGAATAACGGCAACCAGATAATAGGCATTGTTATATTTTTTAAAAACAAATCGCAAGCTGGTCCAATCGAGGCCTCTGTATTTTTCATCAAAGCCTTTAAAATAATACTCTGTAAAATGAAGTTGAGGGTAGGTATCCTTCAGGTTATCAATCGAATTGCCCTTACCTATAACCATATCGAAACTTTTCTGCGGGGCATGCAAATAGCCTGCGTTGTAAATAAATTTGTCGATATAGGTTTTGACCCTGATTTTAATGGGCTCGCCGCTTCCGTCAACGTGGCCCCAGGTTAAAATCCAGTTCCGGCTTATGGCTTCAAGAAAGTCTTTGGCCAGCACTTGTTTGTGGGTTGGGTCGATAAAGCCATATGGAGAGAAACGCACGCCATCTATGGGATGAAAAAGTGCGGCAAAAGCATCGTAATCTTTGGCTTGCAAAGCGGTTAATGCTTTTAAACCCACGGCTTCAATTGAATCCCGCTGACTTGCCTCATTCGCTTTTGCAGTATGTGCGGTTTTATTTTCTTTACGGTTGCAGCCTAAAATGAGTAGTACAGCAATTATTAAAACAGACAAACACCTCATAAGAGGTAAAACGAAAATTCTGCTTAAAAAGTTTCGGTCTTGCTTATTTCTCTAAATAAACATCAAGCAAGCCTTCAGGTAAATCGAGTGTTAAAATCTTTTCCTCATCATCAATTTCAACGATAAAATCTTCATTTAAAGGGAAAAGAATTTCTGTCTCCTGATAAAGCACGGTAGCTACAAACTGTTGAGGGTATTCATTAACCTCCAAAATCTCACCCAGTTCGCCAAGGGCTTCATCAATAGCCATAAAGCCTTTTAAATCGGTATAAAAGAATTCGTTTTCATCGCGCTCAGGCATCTGCGCAATTGGTAGATATAATTTCTTTTTTAGCAGCGGCTGAGCTTTATCAATGTGATCAACATCATCGAAGTTAAAATAACCTGTTTTATTGGCCTGCAGCTTTGCCGATGCCACGAAGTAAGGCACCAGTTTGCCGTTCATATCAGCAAAAACCACATCAAAATCGAGCTGTTCGTATTCGTCGAATTCGAAAAATACCTGAACTTCTCCTTTTAAACCTCTTGTTTTTGTAACGTAACCAACGTAAAATGCTTCTTCGTGTTTCATAATCACCCTAAATCCCCTAAAGGGGACTTATTAACACCCCCCTTTAGGGGAAAGGGGTATTAATAAAAATAGCGTTCCGAATCCGGAACGCTATTTTTTGAAACGGAATAATTAAATTATTCTGCTCCTTCTTCTTTAGTAGCTTCTGCTGCAGGAGCTTCTTCAGTTGCTTCAGCCTCAACAGCTGGAGCTTCTTCTTCAACAACCTCTTCTGCAACTGGTGCATTTTTAGCTGCGATTGCTGCTGCTTTTTCTTCTTTTTTCTTAGCTTCTGCTGCTAATGCTGCTTTACGCGCATCTGCTTTAGAAGTAGCTAAACCTTCTGTTTTACCAGAGATTTTACCAGCTTTAGCATCTAACCATGCTGCAAATTTTTCGTCAGCTTGTTCTTGAGTTAAAGCACCTTTTTTAACACCACCTTCTAAGTGTTTTTTGTATAAAACACCTTTGTAAGAAAGGATTGCACGAGCTGTATCAGTTGGTTCTGCACCACTGTTTACCCAAGCTAAAGTTTTTTCGAAGTTAATTTCGATAGTAGCAGGATTAGTGTTTGGGTTGTATGAACCTAAACGCTCAATAAATTTACCATCACGTGGAGAGCGAGAATCTGCTACCACAACGTGGAAAAAAGGTTTACCTTTTTTACCGAATCTTTGCAATCTGATTTTAGTTGCCATTTCTTTTTGTATTTATGTATTCAACATAGTTCCCGGAGCTGCATGCTGCGGGGCTGCAAAGATAACTAAAATACTGTAAATTAAAAACATACTTTAATTTATTTGTTTTCTGGATATTTACGATCAAAATATTTGCTGATACAAAATGAAAAGAATTGCGATTGATATGGACGAGGTAATTGCCGACGCCCTCGGAAAATTTATTAAACTGTATAACCGCGATTACAACGTACCGCTCGATTTGAAAATAGCTGCTGGAAATGAAATTTACCATCATGTTCCGCATGAAGTTAACCAAAAATGGTTCGAGTACATTAACGAACCTGGCTTTTTTCGCGATATGGAAGTAATTGCCGATAGCCAGCGGGTAATTAAGGCCCTGCAAGAAAAATACGATGTCTATATTGTTTCGGCGGCTATGGAATTCCGCAATTCGCTGGTTGATAAATACGACTGGATGGCCGAGCATTTCCCCTTTATTGATTGGCAGCACCTTATGTTCTGTGGAAACAAAATTGTGGAGGTAGATATCCTGATCGACGACCGCATTAAAAATTTTGTAGGCTTTAAAGGCCGGCCGCTTTTGTTCACCTCGCCACACAATTTACTCATTACCCAATATGAGCGCGTAAACACTTGGGAAGAGGTGGCGGGTTTATTACTTTAAGCTATATCAAAAACCGTCATTTCGATTACGGCAGGAAATCTCGTTCTAGATTTCGCTATGCGATAGTCGAAACGACGACATAATTGAAAGGCTATCCAATCAGTATAATCATTTAATCTGTGTAATCCTTTTTAAAAGTTAAACTCACCAACAAAGTTGCCCTTACTATCGTTTGCAGCTAAGGGCATTACAATTACCTTGCGTTGCTGTTTACCAGTTGCATACTGGGTATAAATCTCAGCGGTTACAGTTGTTGGTCCGCTAATGTTAATCTGCCTGTCGCCAAAATAATTTACCTCGATTTTATATTTCCCTTTGGGCGCTTTTTTAATCATAAACTGCTCTGGGCCATAACCCGCTGTAAAATCGTTACTAATCCTGCCACCGATTTTTGTCCTTGAGTTACCATAATAACCCTTTTCGCCCATCGGATCAGTAAGCCATAAATCGATATCTGTATCGTTTTTATTCCAGTTTAATACCACGCGCACATCCACAGGTAAAGGCTGGATTAATCGTTTATCAATATCTTTAGTGCTTAATTTATTGCTATGGCGGGCAATTAAATTGTTGATTTCAGCAATTACAATTTCCTCAATCCCCTGATCCCTGCTGGCAATCTGGCTATTGTAACTTTGTGTTAATACTTTGTATAAATTATCTAAAGCCTTTTGATACTGACCAATATCTGCCAATGCTAAAGCATAATCGCGGTAACTCTGTGCGTCCATTGGCCGCCATTGTAAAACTTTTTGGGTAATAAAAATCTCCTCATTATAATTACCTGTTTGTTTGAGTTTATAAGCCAAGGTTTTATATAGATCGGAATTTTCGAGGTCTAAATCGGCAATGTTGCTTAAAATAGTTAAAGCCCGTACACTATCTTTTTGCTGGTAAAACCAGTTGGCTACGTCAAAATAAAACATGGGTGTAGACACATAATCTGGTCGCATTTTTAAATAAGCCTGATAAGCGCTGTCCGGTTTTCCTACTATATTTTTCATGTAGGCTTTATCGCTCTTAAATTCTGGTATAACAATAGTTGGCCGTTTATCTCTCCCCACTGTGCTTGTATTTTGCACACTTAGGCCAGCAACCTTACCCTGCAGAAAACCACCAATTTCTTTCGCTTTTAACTGCGTTAAAGCAGCGCCTGTTATGGCTCTTTTTGCCTGTGCACCATAACCCACAACCACTACTTCATTTAATTCATTTGTCCGTTCAGCCGCTTTTCTTGCTGCACCAACAGGAGGGGCAACGCGCACTTCTTGTGCCCTGATTGCCTCGTTCCTCCTTGAGGTAGCAGCCAGTTCATTTACTACAATATCGGCAGTAGGATCACCTTGTATATCAGCTTGTCCCGGATCAGGGTAACCTTCTTTTTTCTTCTCAATTTCCTGGTTAAACTCCGTATTCCACCAGGTTTTTAATTCTTTTGTCATCGCTACAGCTGCGTTAAGCAAATCCGTTTTACGTTCCAGAATTGCTGTTCTACGCTGTTTTAAAACTGCCTCGTATTCTTGCCTCAATTCTGCTGGCGGCACAATATCATAGCGCAGGTAATCATCGAGGTTTTCGAGCACAATTAAACTGGTATTCCGCGTAACAATGCCAAACTGTTTACTTAAAACGCTTATGTCGTCTTTGTTGGCTTCGTATTGGATATCCATTTCAGCAATTTTCTTCTGTGCCCAAACCCTGCTCACATTGATGCTGTTAAAAGTATGTTCTGTGCCATTTAAACGAACCTCTTGCTCAGACACCACTGAATTGCCGTAACCAAACTGCAGTACAAATGCAGTGTTGATCCCGTTTAATATTCCCGCCAAAGAAAAGTTTCCGCCTACGTTAACATGTACCGAGGGATAGGTTTGACGCACATCCGATCCATTTTTAATCCCTAAAAACTGTAGGTTCTGCTCGTTAAGCTGTTTAAAGGCATCATTAACCGCAATGGCATTGAGGTTTATAAACTGTCCTCCCGTTTTCTGACTGATGTATTTCAAAGTACTATAATCCGCTTTTAAGGCTGTATTTATAGTATGTACGGGTTTATTTATCGAAATTACATTTGGGCCAAAGGTTGAGAGGCCATCGCTAAACAACAGGTATTCATCGGCCTGAAAAGCGCGCGTGTTTACAGCACTAAAATTTGTACCACCATCGTAAACCAGATTTTCCAGTTTGTTTTTGAGTAAGCCCCAGTTCCCATTCGAAATGGTAAAGTTACCGGCCTGTTTAAAGCCATTGTTTAGCAAACCCAGTTGTATGGTTAAGTTTTGCTTTTTCTTGATAATCTGATCTAAAAGTTCCAGTTCCTTTTTAATACCACGCTGTAAACCGCTTAAAGAGGTATCCCAGATTAAACCAATCTGGTTAGACCATTGGCGTTGCCTGCTCTGTGTTTTCGGAAACACATTGACTAAAAAGTAGTATCCACTGGATGCTTTTTGCATCTGAACTTCCGGTAAATCGCTCCGCTTGGGTAAATTTATCGTTAAACCATATTTTGGCTGGTAGTTGTTTTTATTAATTTCGCCAACATAAGTGTTCCCATTGGCTTTTAAATTAAAGCTGCCTTCGGGTTGCTCGCTAAGATGAGGCTTTAAAACACTTTCAAAAACCGTAGTTTTTAGCGTAAAGTTTTCTACTGCCTGGTTATAGTTTAAAGGCAAATGGTAGCGTAGGGCGTTTCCATTATTAAAGCTAAGCTCTTCTTCATAACCAACAACAATGGTTCTGCTTCCGTTGGCAGGCAAGGGGTAAATCCTCGTCCTGAAATTATTGCCTTCTACTTTCTCCAAAAGACCCGGATCGACCCTACGACGCTCTATACTTTCAAAAACCTCAGTTGCCTTAGCTTTTTCAACTGGTACAGCCTCACGCATTTTCCCATTAATATCGAGTGCGTAACGACTAATGCTTACACCCTCGGGCATAGGAAAGGTTAATTCACCTTCCAGTATACGATTGCTGTTGTTATAAAACGTCATAGTCATTACCGTAGTGGCAATATTTCCGGTAATTTGCACATCGATATTTAGCTTTTTAAGCTTTACAGCTCGTTTTTGCGCTTCATTTTCTGTTTGCTCAATTTTGAGTACTGGCATTTGGGCCTGCACTAAAAATGCAATTGAAAGGAAAAAGAAGAGGAGAAGAGTTTTAGAAGGTTTCATAACTATCGGTTTTTTAATAGTGATGCGAAACCGGATGAGATTACATAAATTTATTTTTCTAAATGCAGAAACGGCTTAAAAAAGAGCGTTCAAAATTTTTGTAACATTTTAGCAGGATAATATTCTAATTATAAAAAACTGAAACTATGTTAGTAACCACAACGCCTACAGTTGAGGGCAGAAAAATTGTAAAATATATCGGCTTAGTAACCGGAGAGACCATTATTGGCGCAAATATTTTTAAAGATTTATTTGCAGGCATAACTGATATTGTAGGGGGGAGATCGAGCTCTTACGAACGTGTTTTAAGAGAAGGAAAAGATACTGCTGTTAACGAAATGCAACAATATGCGGCTGCACTTGGAGCGAATGCTATTGTTGGCGTAGATTTAGATTACGAAACAGTTGGTAGCGGAGGCAGTATGCTGATGGTAAGTGCCAACGGTACTGCTGTAATTTTAGAAGATTAAGATATTTGCTTATAGCGAAACTAAGCAAAAACAAGAAAGTCTTTCCGGTGCGGGAAAGACTTTTCTTTTATATCATATTTTTGATTAAAACGACAGTATGTCGATCATCTTTAACCATTTAGTACTTACCTTCTCAGCATCGATGTGTTTAATGGCATGATCAAATGGCGTAAAAGTAATTTCACGGTTCACCTGGCCAATCATTACACCACTTTCGCCTTTAATTAGTGCTTCTACCGCTGCAACGCCTAACTGGCTTGCTAAAACGCGGTCCATGCAGGTTGGTTTTCCTCCTCGTTGAATATGGCCTAAAATCGAAACCTTAGTATCATAATGCGGGTATTTGGCCTGCAAAATTTCAGCCACCTTAAAAGCTCCGCCCGTATCATCGCCTTCGGCAACAATAATAATCTTCGATGCTTTATCTTTCCGGCTATGTTCCAGTTTATGCAAAATATCATCGGCATTCATATTAGCCTCCGGAATCATAATGGCTTCTGCACCCACGCCAATACCACTTCTTAAAGCAATTAAACCCGAATCGCGTCCCATTACCTCAACAATAAAAAGGCGGTCATGCGACTCTGCAGTATCCCTGATCCGGTCAACCGCGTCAATTACAGTATTAATCGCCGAATCGTAACCAATGGTAAAATCAGTACCTGCCAAATCGTTATCAATGGTTCCTGGTAATCCTACCACCGGGAAATCGAATTCTTTTGAAAAAATATTCGCTCCGGTAAAAGTTCCGTCGCCACCAATCACAATCAGCGCATCGATCCCTTTGGCTTTTAAATTTTCGTAAGCCGTTTTTCGGCCTTCAACGGTTCTAAAAGCTTCGCTCCGTGCAGTTTTTAAGATTGTACCACCGCGTTGGATAATATTTGCCACAGATTTACGGTCCATGGCCATAAAATCGTTGTTGATCAATCCTTCGTACCCACGGATAAACCCGGTTACTTCAATATCATAATAAATAGAGGCCCTTACTACGGCCCTTATTGCAGCGTTCATACCCGGCGAATCACCACCTGAGGTTAAAACACCAATATTCTTAATTTTGCTCATTTGTTTATTTCTTAGCAAACTCTGATAATCCCTGATCCAGATATTGCAAATATTTGTCTATATCAAATTCGACACCAATAGGCGGCGAAACTAATTCCTTTTCATCGGTACCCAAAAGTACGTAATATGGTTGCGAAATGGTATTAAATCTTTCTGCTTGCAAGTGTTTAAATTTCTTTCCTACTGTATTTACTTTGGTACCCAGTATTTTAGAATCAAATTGTTCGGCAATTGGTAAATTGGTTTTATCGTCTGTATAGAGTGAAACAACAATATAATCTTCTTTTAACCTCTTAAGCACTCTCGGATCAGACCAAACCCTTGCTTCCATTTCGCGGCAATTTACACAACCATGGCCGGTAAAATCTAGAAATAACGGTTTTTTTACTTCCCTGGCATAAGCAAGCGCTTCTTCGTAATCAAAGAAACCATCAATATTATGTGGAATGTGTAAAAAGTCCGCATATTTTCTTTTGGGATGGTTTGAAGCTGTACTTTGACCAACTCCTGATCCGCTATCCTGGCCAATGACAAAATCCTGGGTAGATAAGGGAGGAACCAAAGCGCTAACTGCTTTTAATGGCGCGCCCCATAAACCAGGAATAAGATAAATGGCGAAAACAAAAGTAGCAGTGGCAATAAATAACCTTGGAACCGAAACATACGGAAGGTCACTATCGTGAGAAAACTTAATTTTTCCCAATAAATAAACGCCTAAAATTAAGGCTAAAACGATCCAGATGGCTAAGAAAATTTCGCGATCTAAGATACCCCAGTGATAAGCTAAATCGGCTGTTGAAAGGAATTTTAAAGATAAACCCAGCTCAAGGAAACCCAGAAAAACTTTGATCGAGTTTAACCATCCGCCTGATTTTGGCAAGCCTGTCATTAAGCTTGGGAAAATGGCAAACAGAGTAAAAATTACCGCTAATGATAACGAAAAGCCAAACATCACCACCACTGGCGTTAACAAATCTGTATTAATAGCCACTAAAGACGTTCCGATTAACGGCCCGGTACAAGAGAAAGAAACAACGGCTAAAGTTGCTGCCATAAAGAAGATTCCGCTCAGGCCTTTCGAATCTGATTTGGCATCGAGCTTATTAACAAAAGAGCTTGGCAGCGTAATTTCGAATGCGCCTAAAAAGGAAACACCGAAAACAATCAATATCAGGAAGATGAAAATATTAAAAAATCCATCGGTAGAGATCTCGTTTAATGCACTGGCACCCCAAATCAGCGTAATAATTACACCTAAACCAACGTAAATTACGATGATGGATAAGCCATAAATAATAGCACTTCTGATTCCTTTTGCCCTGCTTTCTGCACGTTTGGTAAAAAAACCAACCGTAAGCGGAACCATCGGAAATATACACGGAAGAAAAAAGGCTGCAATACCAGCCAACAGGCCTAAGCCAAAAGTTACCCATAAGGATTGTTTTGGTGCTGCATCTTTAGCAACAGCTGCAGCTTTATCTACTTTAACCGTATCCTTTTTAACCGAATCTTTTACCAGACTATTCGCAGCACTATCCTGTGCCGATCCTACTTCGGTAAAAACAATATCATCGGGTGGGGCAGTTGCTGTGGTATCTTGCGTTACAAGTGCGTAACTTTTAATGGCCGGTAGTGCAATAAACATCGCCGCCATTAATAACAATAATAGAACCTTTTTCATTTGTGCGCTTTGTGTGTGTTTGAATGAAGCCGTGAAATTAATAATAATTTTATTAACAGCTTTTTACCACACGTAGATTTTACTTTAAAAAGAAACAGTCCCGAGTTTGTCGGGACTGTTTGTAATTATTTTGTTGTCAACTATTTAACCGGAACGCTAAATTCAACCTCTTCTGGCGGAAGACATTGCTTATCGTTACAAACCATAAATTCTACTTTACCTTTTGCAATGGCTGTACCTTTATTTAGCTTAATTTTTTGCTGAAAAATAACAGACTTTTCGAAATAACTAACGTTCATTTTAAAAGTACTCTCGTATTTTACAATCGCCTTAGGCTCAACTGTTTTTCCAACCAGACTAAAATCTTTAGAAGGAGCAAAGGTAAAAGTAGTTTTTACCGGACCGCCGTCTTTAACGTTTTGAGAATAAATGTGCCATCTGTCTTCAATAGTGGCTTTTAAATATATTGTAGCTTCGTTATTTCCGGTTTTCTTTGCAAAATATGCCCAGGTAACCGGCTTTTCAATTTGCGCAAATGCACCAGCAATGGTAAAAAGTACCATTGAAAGTACCAGTGAGATTTTTTTCATTGTGTGTTTTATTTTGTGTGTGTAAATTCTATTTCTTTAAAATTGAAGCTTTTTAAGCCTTGTTCGGTCTCTACCCTTAATCTGCCGTTTTCTTCAACTCCGATTATGCTACCTTCAAAAATGGCTCCATTAATTTGATATAACGCCCTAACTCCAAAGTTATACAGTTTGCCAAGGTAATCATTTTGTAAAATACTATACTTTCCGGCTCTCAAAATTAAGTAGTATTTTTCCATAAATATGAATATTTTCTCCATAATATCCATTAAAAACATTTCCTTTTGTAAAATTTGAATGACTGAAGTGGCTCTTTGAGTGATATTTTCGGAAAATTCTTTCTGATTCACATTTAAACCAATGCCAATTACAGCCGATTTAATTACACTGCCTGTCAGTGTGTTTTCGATCAAAATTCCGCCAAGTTTTTTATCCCGGTAATATACGTCATTAGGCCATTTGATACTAAGCTCATCCGGAATAAAGTGGCTTAGTGCTTCGTTAACGGCCAAACTAACGGCCATATTCAGATAAAACTGCTTATCGAGGGGTAAAAATGAAGGCTTTAGGTAAATGCTGGTACTGATATTTTTTCCGGCCTGCGTTTGCCAAATGCTTTGCTGCTGCCCTCTTCCGGCAAACTGATTATCTGCCATAATTACAGTACCTTCGGCTAATGGCTCGGATTTTGACACCATTTCTTTTAAAAAGTTATTGGTAGAATCAACTTCTTTTAATTTGATTAAATTTTGACCAACAAATAGTGTCGAAAAAGTGTTATTTTGCAAGTGTTGAATTTATAATATTGTAATTCCAAAATTAAAGCATTTTAATGGTAAAAAAGAAAATAGTAGCCCTTTCTACATACCTTTCTGAGTTGGCTGTTCACGGCATACAAGAGAAAAAAGGAGAAGATATAGTGCGGTTAGATCTTAGAAATATCCATACATCGGTAGCTGATTATTTCATTATTGCCAGTGCCAACTCGGGCACGCAGGTAAAAGCTATTGCCGATAGTGTAGAAAAAGAAATATATAAAGCCACTCAGGTAGACCCCAGACACAAGGAGGGTTTCGAATCTGCCGATTGGATTATCCTGGATTATTTTGATGTGGTTGTGCACATTTTTAAGACGGAAAAACGCCATTTTTATGGCATAGAAGAACTTTGGGGGGATGCGGAAAGCACAAATTATCAAAGCGCGTAACCTTTAGAACCATTTTGACAAAGACAAATGAACGATAATCAAAATACCAACGAAAACAACAAACAGGGAAAAAGATTACCTAACATCCCGAAGAAACCCCAAAAAGGATCAAAATTTAACATTTTCTGGGTGTACGCAGCAATTATAATTGCCATTATTGCCGCCCAGTTCTTATTCACTACCGATAGTGGTAAAGAAGTTAAATACGATACTTTTGAAAGCCAGATGTTACTAACCGGCGACGTTGACCGGATTGTAGCTTACCAAACAGAAGACCTGGTTAAAGCTGAGGTTTACATTAAAAAAGACAGTTTAGATAAAAAACCACAATACAAAGCTTACAAAAATACAAGCTCTTTAAACATGTCGAGTGGCCCAACCGTGTACTTTACCTACGGTGGAAAATTTGCCGATTTAAGAGCTGCTTTAGCCGAATCGCAAAAAGCATTACCTGCAGGCAGAAAAGCAATTACCTTCAGTTCAGAAAATCGTAGCAATCCTTTAGCGAGCTGGTTTTTAAGTATTATTTTACCAGTATTACTTTTAATTGGTTTCTGGATTTTCATGATGCGCAGAATGGGTGGTGGTGCAGGCGGTGGCGGTCAGATTTTCAGTATCGGAAAATCTAAAGCAACCTTATTCGATAAAGAAAGTCAGGTAAACATTACGTTTAACGATGTTGCCGGTTTAGAAGAAGCTAAAACTGAGGTGATGGAAATTGTAGATTTCCTTAAAAACCCTAAAAAATATACCGATCTGGGTGGAAAAATCCCGAAAGGCGCTTTATTGGTAGGTTCGCCGGGTACCGGTAAAACCTTATTGGCTAAAGCTGTTGCCGGCGAAGCTCAGGTACCGTTTTTCTCTTTATCAGGATCTGATTTTGTTGAAATGTTTGTTGGGGTAGGTGCATCCCGTGTGCGCGACCTCTTTAAACAAGCAAAGGATAAATCACCTTGTATCATTTTCATTGATGAGATCGATGCAATTGGCCGTGCCCGTGGTAAAAACGGTGTAATGGGTGGTAACGATGAACGCGAAAATACCCTAAACCAGCTTCTGGTTGAAATGGATGGTTTTGGCACCAACACGCACGTGATTATTTTAGCCGCAACCAACCGTGCTGATGTTTTAGATAAAGCCTTATTAAGAGCTGGCCGTTTCGACAGACAAATTTATGTTGATCTACCGGATGTTATTGAGCGTAAACAAATTTTCGAAGTGCACATTACGCCTTTAAAGAAATCGGAAGAGTTAGATACTGAATTTTTAGCCAAACAAACGCCTGGTTTCTCAGGTGCAGATATTGCCAATGTTTGTAACGAAGCCGCTTTAATTGCAGCCCGAAAAAATAAATCGGCGGTTGATAAACAAGATTTCTTAGATGCTGTTGACCGGATTGTAGGTGGTTTAGAAAAGAAAAACAAAATTATTACCCCAAGCGAAAAACGTGCAATTGCAATCCACGAAGCAGGTCACGCAACGGTAAGCTGGTTATTAGAGCACGCTGCACCTTTGGTTAAAGTTACTATTGTTCCACGTGGACAGAGCTTAGGCGCAGCCTGGTACCTGCCTGAAGAGCGCTTAATTGTTCGCCCGCACCAAATGCTGGATGAAATGTGTGCTACAATGGGAGGCAGGGCTGCCGAAAAGGTAATGTTCGATACCATTTCTACAGGAGCGTTGAGCGATTTAGAGAAGGTAAACAAACAAGCGAGAGCAATGGTTACCATTTACGGCCTGAACGAAAAACTAGGAAACATTACCTATTACGATTCATCAGGTCAGAATGAATATAATTTCTCTAAACCTTATTCAGAAGATACTGCATTAACAATCGATAAAGAAATTTCTACACTGATTGAAGGTCAATACCAAAGAGCCATTAATTTGTTAGAAGAAAACAAAGATAAGCTGGTTCAATTGGCTGATATCTTAATTGAAAAAGAAGTATTGTTTAAAGATGATTTAGAAGAGATTTTCGGAAAACGCTTATTCGAAAATCAGGGAGAAAGCGGCACTCCAGGACATATTACTCCTGTAGAAGCATAAATAAACAATTTCAATTATTACATTTGCTACCCTGGTTATTCACCAGGGTAGCTTTTTTTTATATGAAGGATAATACAACAGCGAAAGAACAAATACTAAAAAAGATAAGAAAAGCACTGTTAGAAAAACGTGAAAATCCTTATCCCAATTTAGAAGAAAGTCAACTGTATAAAAAAAATACAGAGGAGCTGGAAGTGTTGTTTGCTGAACAACTTACAGCCATATCGGGTAATTTTATCTTCTGCGAAGATGGCATCGACTTCTTTGAAAACATGCTGCAGCTGGCTGATAAATTTAAATGGCGCAAAATATACTGCTGGGAGCCAGAATTGCAGCAGTTTTTAAGTAAATACGAATTTCCTTTTTATCAAACAGACAAAGATTTTGAACAGGCTGAGGTAGGCATTACCCTTTGCGAGGCACTAATTGCACGTAACGGAAGTGTAATGGTTACCAACCAGGGAGCCGCCGGCAGGAGACTAAGTATTTTTCCGCATCACCATATTGTAATTGCCAAAACCAGTCAGCTGGTTTTAGACCTTAAAGATGCTTTTGCTATACTAAAAAACAAATATGGCAATCAAATTCCGTCCATGATCAGCAACATTACTGGCCCAAGCAGAACTGCAGATATCGAAAAAACATTGGTTTTAGGTGCCCATGGTCCTAAAGAGCTTTTTGTATTTTTGATTGATGATTTTACCTGATCGCAATTAACTTAAAAACATAATGGCAGGAATAAGGTGATTAATCCTGCCATTTATAATATACTTTACAAAGATTATTAAATTTCTATCTACTGCTTTTATAATTTTTAACCACCAGTTCTCCGGCTGCATTTAAGCAGTATATATCTTCATCATAATTTATATATCTCCTTAAAAGCACTGGCTTTAATCCTTCATCTTCCAGTTTCCGGTGATCGAAAGCCACGTAAATTTCTACATTCCTGCGGTCTTTATCCAGCGTGATGGTTTTCCTGGTTTTAGTGTTGTAGATATCAACTTCCTGAATTCTCCTGTAATTATAACCCCAGCTAGAGTCTTCTCCAAAATCTTTACTTCTGCCAATCACAAAATAATCGTTCATTAAATGGAAGATCGTACTGATGCTTTTATCTTTAAAAAGCCGTTTTCCTTTGCTGTCAACCAGGTCAGCAATTTTTCTTGTCTTTCCATTGGTTAAAGTATTTTCCTCATTTAAAACCACAATACCCAGGTTTTTAGGGAAATTGTTTTTGTTATCGCTAAATGCTCCAAATGTGCTGTAATAATCCTTGCTTTTTAAAATCGTATCGCCATTTTCATTTAAAAAATAATTTAAACGGTTACCATTCATCGACATTGAGCCTGGGTAATCGGCAAAAAACAAAACATCTTTTGTGAGTTTAAGAGGAGCCTTTTTTGCGGGTTTTTCTGGTGTCTTACCTGCGGTTAAGGGTGTTTTCCCCATTGTTACATGCACTTCAGTAACTTTGCTCCTTTCTGCAACTTCGGCTCTTTGCTTTTTAAATGCAATCTCAGCCTCTGCCTTAAGCTTGGCATTTTTTATTTTCCCCAATTCAGATTGGGCCTTATCATCAGCAATTTTCTTTTTTCGGGCATCTTCATTTTCCTTGGCACAAGCAGGGCACATTAGTTTGCCTTCTGCGTTATTAGAGCCTTTTGGCGCAAACCTACAGTTATACCTGGAGTATTCACTTTTCGAAATATGTGATTGGGCATTTGCTGTATATGCGATAAACAGCAATACCATTAGGGACAGTAACTTTTTCATTTTTAGTTTGTTTATCCTGTAAAAATACAGCTAAGACCAGGTTAACCTAAATACCCATTACAAGGTATATTTAGTATTTATTTCGATAAAATCGATCGCCAGTACCAGTCGTTTATAAAAAAGCCATAACTTAACCCTTCAAGAAGTAGGAATACGGATTGACTTGATTGCTTGTAAGAACACAGGCTAAATTATTTACGGAATGGGATTTACTAAGCGTAAAAACATGGAGCACGAGTTAAATGTAAACAGAACACCAGGTTGATTAAAGTTTGCATTAAAAAAATAAACCGGTTAAAAATTAATTTATTTTCGATTACCGAATATAATTGATAGTTTTATACTACATACCGATTTAGTATGCGGTATTATAATTTATGAGCAAAGTAATAAATACGGTAATAGCCGGTACTGGAAGTTATATTCCGCAGAATATTATTTCTGGTAACGAATTCTTAAATGCTACGTTTTTTGAGAATGGAAGCCGACTGGAGAAGGAAAATGCTGAGATCATCGATAAATTCTCAGAAATTACAGAAATTGTAGAAAGACGGTATGCTTGCCCTGAGCAATTGAGCAACCATATCGGTGCTAAGGCAGCAGAAAAAGCGATCGAAAATGCCGGTATTGATAAGGAAACATTAGACTATATTATTTTTTGCCATAATTTCGGCGATATTCCTCTGGGTAGCAATCGCAGCGATATTTTGCCTTCACTGGCGTCAAAAGTTAAACAACAACTGGGCATACACAACCCCGATTGTGTGGCTTACGATATTATTTTTGGATGCCCTGGATGGGTTCAGGGAGCAATACAGGCAGATTACTACATTAAAAGTGGAGACGCCAAACGTGTAATGGTTATTGGTGCCGAAACACTGAGCCGCATTATCGATCCACACGACCGCGACAGTATGATCTTTTCTGATGGTGCAGGTGCTGTAATTTTCGAAGCCGAAGAGGCCGAAGAGAAGAAAGGGATACTGGCTCATAAAACAGAAACACATGCTGTAAACTATGGCAATTTATTAACCATGGGAAAAGGTTCTCACCCAGATGAAACAAGCGGCAATTATTACCTTAAAATGAATGGCAGGAAACTTTATGAGTTTGCGGTAGTTCAGGTACCCCAGGTAATTAAAAAAGCGATTGATAAAGCCGGATTGAGTGTAGAAGATATTAATATTGTATTTGTACACCAGGCAAATGGTAAAATGGATACCGCCATTATGAAACGCCTGTTTAAATTATATGGCAAAGATACCGTACCCGAAAATCTGGTGCCAATGACTATTTCGTGGCTCGGAAACAGTTCGGTAGCTACTGTACCAACCTTGTTAGACCTTGTTTTAAAAGAGCAGGTTGAAGGTTATAAGGTTAAAGCAGGCGATATTGCTGTTTTCGCTTCAGTTGGCGCTGGCATGCACATCAACGCGTTTATACACCGTTTTTAATTCGATAAGCGTTTTAATCCGGCTTTTGCCTGGCTTTCAATACTGTTTTCAAATTCATGGTTTTTCATGGAAATGGCTGTATTGAAAGCCTCTTTTGCTTTTGATACATTTTTTTTCTTTTCGTAAACTTTACCCATTTGCAGGGCTGCATTTGCTGCAAAATAATATTTCAGGTTTTTACCCTGATTAATAGTTGCCTGATAAGCAGTTAATGCCTGATCATCACGCCCAAGGTCATCGTTAATTCTACCCAAACGGTAATTAAACTCCGTTTTATCCCGGTCGCTTGCATAATCGGTGGTTTTCTTATCATCCAACACCTGTAGCGCCTTATTTAAATAGCCGCCATCGTACAATAACCTGGCCTTTAGCAAATCAACCAGCGGGGGAGTACCTGCTGCTTCATTTTTGGCCTGCTTATCTTTATCGTGATATAAATAACCCGAATTAAGCGCTTTGTTTGCATAGGCGGTATAGCCCGTTTTATCGCCTTTTAAGAGCGCAATCCAACCAAGGTGAATATTGGCGTCGCGAATATAATTTACGCCCTTATTCGTTTGCAAAAAGCGGTTAAAATAAGTCGCCGCATTGAGGTCTAATTTATTCAAGTGTGCAACACCTTCCAGATAATCGAGATAAGGGAAAGGCTGGTAAACACCTCCCTCAGGTTTTTTGGCTAAAATCTGAATGGCTTCTTCGTTATGACCCGTTTTAATGCTAACGTAACTCTGTAAATAGCTTTTTAATAAACTGGTATCAGCAATGCGTTCAGTATACTTCATCATTTTCGCATAAGCCGACGGGCTATGCGCAACATCTGTAAGTACGTAGGTATAGTAAAAAACCACTTCTTCATAAAATGGCTCGTATGAAGAACTTGATAAACTTTCGGCAAGCTTATCGAACATATTTAAGCCGTTTTGAAGGTTTCCTTTTATACCGAATGTAGCCAATGCGCTTTTCAGTGCACCATCAGGCAGATTGCCCAAAACCGCATTAACCAAACCTAAACCTTTTGCGTTTAGTGGAAAGTTTGGGAATTTTTTGCTGTTCTCCTGCAAAAGGCTGTTGGCTCTTTTAATTTCCATTGCGGCATTAAAAAATTCGCCAAAACGGCCATGAATTAACGCCCATTGTAAATTAATCTCAGCCTGGGCATAAAGATAATAGGGAGAGCTTTTATCATCATCCGAAATCTGGTCTAAACGGGTCGATTTATTTCCTTTTAGACGATCGAAATCGGCCTTGCTTTCAGATGTGATGATTGTAAAATAATCAATGTAGTTTTCAAGCAACGGAATGATCGAATTATTAGGCCTCTGCTTTTTTTCAGTAGCAATATAAGCGCGGGCATTACCCAGCTTTAATTCGAAAATGCTTTTATAAGCTTTTAAGCAATTGGCGTTGTAATCAAAGTTTGCAAATAATATAGACGGAAATATCAGAAGAGAGGCAAAGAAGGCGAAACGTAAGCTTTTAATCATGCTGAAAAATGGTATTTTCTTTTAGGTTGATGTCGCCCGAGCAACAGCTTTCACATTTAAACAAATATCTACATTTAACGTTAAAATGTGCGTGTTGTTTTGTTGCTAAACAAAAAACGTCCCGATTTAAGTCGGGACGTTTTTAATGCTTTTGCAATGCTGATTAAGCTTCTGCTACTTCGTGGGTTAATGCTTCATCAACCAAAATACGTCCGCAGTGTTCGCAAACGATGATTTTTTTACGTTGACGGATATCTAACTGACGCTGAGGCGGGATCTGGTTGAAACAACCTGAGCAAGAATCGCGATCGATAGTTACTACTGCCAAACCGTTAACCGCATTTTTGCGTAAACGTTTGTATGCAACCAGTAAACGTTCCTCAATTTGAGGCTCTGCTTTATCTGCTTTTTTCTGTAAATCCTGCTCTTCTTTTTCAGTTTCTGCAGTAATTACATCAAGTTCTGCTTTTTTAGTTTCTAAATCTTTCTTTCTGCCATCTAACTCGCCTTTAGCTGCTTCGTAGATTTCAGTTTTAGAGTTAATTTCGAAACCGTGTTCTTTAATTTTCTTTTCAGATACCTGAATATCTAAACCCTGAATCTCAATTTCTTTGGTTAAAGCATCGTATTCACGGTTGTTTTTAACTTCTTTTAATTGAGAATCGTATCTTTTGATTGCAGCTTGTGCATCTTTGATGGTATTTTTACGGGTTACGATCGAATCCTCAAGATCATCAAGTTCGCCTTTAATTTTTGAAATTCTGGTTTCTAATCCTAAAACGTCATCCTCAAGATCTGCAACTTCCATTGGTAATTCGCCACGTACCTGACGGATTTTATCAATTTTTGTGTGGATATTTTGTAATTCGTATAAAGCCTTTAGCTTTTGTTCTACGGTTTGTTCCATTAAAACAAGTAATTTATGGGGTTTGTATTTTGCTCCGTTAAACGGATTGCAAAGTTAGTAAATTTTTTTTGAATAATTTCAAGCAATAAATTTGAGGTAAATTGTTCAGTTTCAAAGTGTCCGATGTCGGCAATGATCAATTTTTCCTCTGCATCAAAAAACTCGTGGTATTTGAAATCTGCAGTAATAAAAGCATCGGCTCCGGTGGCAATTGCTTCTCTTAAAAGGAAGCTACCCGAACCGCCACAAACCGCTACCTTTTTGATCCTTTTGTTGATTACTTCGGTATGCCGAACTACACGTGCCTGCATCCTGTCTTTAACTAGGTGCAGAAAATCGTAACCATCCATATCATATTCCAGCCAGCCCACCATACCTGAACCAACCAGCTGGTGTTTGTTTTCCAACTTATAAATATCGTAGGCGACTTCCTCATACGGATGGTTTTCGAACAAAGCCACCAATATTTTCCGTTCGGCCTGGGCCGGGTAAACCATTTCGATACGTACTTCTGCCTCGCGATGGCGAATGCTTCTTTCGCCTACAAAGGGATCTGATTCCTCATTGCCCTTAAAAGTACCAAAACCATCAGCATTAAAACTGCATTCGCTGTAATTGCCAATATTACCCGCTCCAGCATAAAACAAAGCCGAACGCAATTGCTCTGCCTGTGCTTGCGGGCAATAGGTAACCAGCTTTTTTAACAAGCCGGCTTTGGGCGAAAGCACCTTGGTACCAGTTAAGCCTAAACGCTCACAAATACGGGCGTTTACGCCGGTATGGATACTATCTAAATTGGTGTGAATAGCATAAAGTGCAATATTATTCTTGATGGCCTTAAGTACAACACGCTCTACATAGTTTTTACCATTCAGCTTTTTTAAGCCTTTAAAAACAATTGGATGATGGGTAATAATGAGGTTGCAACCTACAGAAATGGCCTCATCTACAATCTTTTCTACACAATCTAATGCAACTAGGGCAGCTCTGATTTCCATATTCGGATCGCCAACAATTAAGCCCGAATTATCGTAATCTTCCTGATAATTGAGAGGGGCAATGCTTTCTAAATAATTGGTTATTTCGGCTAATTTCATGTGTTAAATATAAAAAAAAATTATAGCCCGGGATTTAAATCCCGGGCTATAATGTAGAAACTAATATCAGATTTTTATTAAACCTTAGGCGCAAATCCGCCACCCATTCTTACCATCTGTAAACTTTCGAAAACCATTTTCTGGTTGTGCTCAAAGGCAAGGGTTTTATGGTTTACCACATCGATTATCGAACCGATGAAACAAAGACCTGCAGTTAAAAGATACAAGATACCCATACCAATCTGACCGATAATGAATCTTTGCAATCCCGGTACAGCGAAGAGTCCGATCAAACAGAAAATTAACATATCTGATGGATTTTTTCTTTTGCTGCTGTAAATCATTAAGAAATTGCGCAACTGTTGCTCGTCTAAACCTGTAGTTGCCTGTTGTAAGTATGAGTATTCATCTGGTGTTATACCTGGTAACGACATCAGAGGTGATTGAAATATATCCATGGTGTTTATCTGTTTGAGGTTAAAATTTTAAATGTTTTTATCTTTTTTGCTAGTATATAAATTCTGTAAAGTATAATTAAAAGTGCCGGAAACCCGAACCAATGTTCAGCAAAGCTTTCAGTAAATTCGCCATGAAAAATATGACTTATCGACCTGCCAATCCCACATCCCGGACACCAGCCCCGTAGCCTAAATTAGCCAGCGGGCAAAGTGTGAAGTGATGTTCGTGGCTATTTGCTGTTGCCAATAACACTAATGCTATTACCCAGAAAACAAGTTCTAATGGAAAGCGCTTAATGTTGCCCATTGTTTCACTTTTTATATAAATTAGAGGCTATACCACTGCCTTTGTTACATCAATTTACCCTTAATCGACGAATGGGGGATATATTTCGACCAAACTTGTGATACTATCTAACAATGCGTAGTTATTTATTTTCAAAATTGATTTTTGTATGCTACCCCGGCCAAAAATAGTTAAAAAAACCTTTACACAAATTACAGGTTAATATTAAAAGATAAGCTTATTTTTGTGCCTTGAACATTCGCGATTTAATAAACAGATACAAAACCGACGATAGGGTAACTCAATTTACCAAAACGTTGAACAGCACCAAATACCCGAAAGTACAATTAAAGGGACTGGTGGGTTCGGCCGATGCTATTGTTGCCCTTTCCTCTTATTTTTTATTACACAAGCCGCTGCTCTTCGTTTTACCCGACAGGGAGGAGGCCGCCTATTTTCAGTCTGACCTTGAAAGTGTGCTGGATAAGCAGGTTTTGCTGTTTCCGTCATCGTACCGCAAATCATTCGATTTTACACAGGTTGACACTGCTAATGTACTTGCGCGCGCCGAGGTTTTAAACGAACTGAACCATGACTCGGAATATGGCAAAATAGTTGTTTCGTATCCCGAGGCCATTGCCGAAAAAGTTATTGACCGCTCTGCGCTTGAAAAAAACACCCTCGAAATTAGCATCGGCGCCAAGCTGGGCATTGATTTTATCAATGAGTTTTTAATTGATTACGATTTCGACAGAGCGGATTTTGTGTATGAACCCGGCCAGTTTTCAATCCGCGGTGGTATTGTAGATATTTTTTCGTTCTCTTCTGATCTGCCTTTCCGGATTGAGTTTTTTGGCGATGAAGTAGAAAGTATCCGCAGTTTCGAAATCGAGAGCCAGCTTTCTGTAGCAGATGTTAAATCGCTAACCATTGTACCCAACGTACAGGCCAAATTCTTAACTGAAAGCAATATCAGTATTCTCGATTACATTGATCAGGATACCCAACTCTGGTTTAAAGATGTAGAATTCACACTCGATATTGTAAAAGCAGGTTTTAAAAAGGCGGTTGAGCTTTGGAAAGCTCTACCTGCAGCCGATAAAAGTCAAAATCCCGAGTGGATTGATCCGAAATTTGCTTTTACTGATGAAAAGCTATTGGGAGATCACCTTCACGATTTTCCGCTGATTGAGTTTGGAAAGCAATTTTTCTACAAAACCGACGATCGTTTTGAGTTCGAAACCAAGCCACAACCTTCATTCAATAAAGATTTTAATCTGCTTATCCATAACCTTAAGGAGAATGAAAAAGCCGGTATTGTTAACTTTATCTTTACCGATTCGCCAAAGCAGATAGAGCGTTTGTATGCCATTTTAGAAGATATTGATAAAACGGCCAAGTTTACGCCAATCAACAGCATGCTGCGCGAGGGCTTTGTAGATCCGCAAATCCAGACTGCTTTTTATACCGATCACCAGATTTTCGATCGTTACTACAAATACAAGCTTAAAAAAGGCTATCAAAAAAGTCAGGCCATTACCCTGAAAGATTTGAGGGAACTTAAATCAGGCGATTATGTTACACACATCGACCACGGTATTGGAAAATACGCCGGATTGGAAAAAGTAGAGGTTAACGGTAAAACCCAGGAGATGATCCGTTTAATTTATGCCGATAACGATCTGCTTTATGTAAACATCAACTCGCTGAACCGCATTGCCAAATACAGCGGCAAAGAAAGCGGTGTACCCAAGATGAACAAACTGGGTACCGATGCCTGGGATAAGCTAAAAAAAACTACTAAAAAAAAAGTTAAAGATATTGCCCGCGACCTGATTAAGCTTTATGCCTTGCGTAAAACACAGGCCGGAACGGCATTTTCTCCCGATAGTTACCTGCAAACTGAACTTGAGGCTTCCTTTATTTACGAAGATACCCCGATCAGCTAAAAGCTACGCAGGATGTGAAAAAGGATATGGAAGCGCCACACCCAATGGATCGCCTGGTTTGTGGCGACGTGGGCTTTGGCAAAACCGAAATTGCAGTTCGTGCAGCATTTAAAGCCGTTGCCGAAGGCAAACAGGCCGCCATTCTGGTACCTACAACCATTTTAGCCTTACAGCATTACAAAACCTTTTCTTCGCGTTTAAAAGATTTTCCGGTTACGGTTGATTACATTAACCGTTTTAAAACCAATAGACAGATAAAAGATACGCTTGCAGAAGCAGCAGCCGGAAAAGTTGATATTTTAATTGGTACACACCGTTTGCTGAGTAAAGATGTCAAATTTAAGGATCTGGGCATCATGATTATTGATGAGGAGCAAAAGTTTGGGGTGAGTGCAAAGGAGCGATTAAAAGCTGTGCGTGTAAATGTTGATACCCTGACTTTAACAGCAACACCTATCCCAAGGACTTTGCACTTCTCGTTAATGGGAGCGCGTGATTTATCGATTATCAGCACACCACCACCTAACCGCCAGCCGGTAAGCACCGAATTGCACGTTTTTAACGATAAGCTGATTCAGGAAGCTGTACAATTCGAATTAGACCGTGGAGGTCAGGTTTTCTTTATTCACAACCGGGTAAACGACCTGATGCAACTGGGTGGACTGATTCAGAAACTGGTGCCTAAAGCACGCATAGGTATTGCCCATGGTCAGTTAGATGGCGATGCATTGGAAGATGTAATGCTCGATTTCATTAACGGCGAAAAAGATGTTCTGGTAGCTACGACTATTATCGAAGCTGGTTTGGATATCCCCAACGCCAATACCATTATCATTAACCACGCCCACATGTTTGGGCTGAGTGATTTACACCAAATGCGTGGTAGGGTAGGTCGAAGCAATAAAAAAGCTTTTTGTTATTTATTGTCACCACCATTATCTACGCTCACTTCTGAAGCCCGGAAGCGTTTAAGTGCCATTGAAGAGTTTTCTGATCTGGGCAGTGGATTTAACGTGGCCATGCGCGATTTGGATATCAGGGGTAGTGGAAACTTACTGGGCGCCGAACAAAGTGGTTTCATTGCTGAAATCGGGTTCGAAATGTACCATAAAATTTTGGATGAAGCCATTCAGGAGCTTAAAGAAGCAGAATTTAAGGGTTTATTTGAGAATGAACCTGAGCGACCTTTTGTTGGTTTTACGCAGGTTGATACCGATTTAGAGCTCTACATTCCGGATGCCTACATCACCAATATAACTGAGCGATACAATTTATACACCGAACTTTCTAAGCTCGATAACGAAAACGATTTGGCCATCTTTGAAAAGCATTTAGCCGATCGCTTTGGCCCAGTTCCACCGCAGGTTAAAACCATGCTTAGCGTAGTACGTTTACAATGGTTCGGCAAAAAACTGGGCTTCGAGAAAATCAGTTTCAAGAAAAACAGTTTAAGGGGCTATTTCTTAAGTGATAAGCAATCGAAGTATTTTGATTCGAATACCTTCACCAAAATTTTAACGTTTGCCCAAAACCACCCGCGAATGTGCAATTTAAAAGAGGTTAAAAATACGCTGCGAATTGCTTTTGATAACATTAGCAATGTTGAAGAAGCAATAGAGGTTTTAGCGCTTATCGATTAAAAAACGTTAATTTGATCAACACATTGACTGAATTAACGTTTTTCCTAATTTTATATTTAAATGTTAGACCCAACCCTTTTACTCGATTTAGTGAAAATGCAGATGCCTTATGGAAAATATAAGGGTTACCTGATCTGCAATATCCCCGAAAGTTATTTGCTATGGTATAAGGATAAAGGATTTCCGAAAGGGAAGCTGGGCGACTTAATGGCTACGATGTTCGAAATACGGGTTAATGGATTGGAATATTTATTAACCCCGTTGAAAAATAAACGGTAACACCAGCCTGGTAGGTCGTCATCCTGAGCATAGTCGAAGGATCTGACTCTCTCAAAGTTACCGTCATTTCGAGCGGAGTGTAAAGCAGTCTAGAACCACGAAGCTGTTTAGGCTCAGATCCTCTCTCACTCTTTTTCACTTAAGTATTTCTAATTTATCTCTTTTTCGATTGAAAACAAACATAGGAGTGCTCAGCGAAGCTAAATCTGTCTCGGGATAGATCTCTCCATCCCACTGCGTTCCAGTCGAGATGACGAGTATGATATTTGTTCCCGCAGACCAGCTTAATCTGAGGGAACAAAGTTATATCTCACAACCGTTTTCATCACAAATGGCGTCGCCGGTTTTATTTAAAGAGGTAAGCTTTGTTTTAGGTTGTGCTTCTTTCCATTCTTTAAAACTTTGTGTCAAAGCCTCGGTAAAAGCCTGTATGGGTTGCGCACCCGAAACTCCATATTTTCTGTCCATTACAAAATAGGGAACTCCACGAATGCCCAGGTTTTGGCTTTCATAAATATCGTAACGCACTGCCTCAGCAAACTGATCACCAGCCAAAACTGCTTCAGCTTCTGCTTTATCTAAACCGATTTCTATTGCAACATCAACCAAAACACTGGTTTCTCCTATATTTTTCGCTTTCACAAAATGTGCTTCAAACAGTTTTTCTTCAGCCAGGTCCTGCAGGTTATGCTTTGCCGCCAAATGAATTAAACGGTGCGCATTAAAGGTATTGGCAGGTATGTTGGTATCAAAATCGATAGTTAAACCTGCATTTGCAGCCATATCAACAACTTGTTTGGTCATTTGCCTGGCTTGCTCAACAGGCATTCCCTTACTACGCGAGAGGTAATCGTAAACCGTTTCGTTGTTGGTATTGTGGTATTCAGGATTAAGCTGATAACTTTTCCAATCTACTTCAATTTCATTTTTAAAAGGCAGCGTTTCGATAGCTTGCTCAAAATGCCTTTTTCCGATATAGCAAAACGGACACATTACATCCGACCAGATTTCTACTTTCATGATACAAAATTAGGGCGATTATATTTGCCCAGGGTAAGCTGAAAGTCAAAAGCCACTATCTTTTAGGATAGTGGCCTTTGAACCGTGTGTAATGATTATTATTGATATAACTGATTAAATATCAATTTAAATGTACCGTGTGTTTGTGCCCTGAATGCAATCTCAGGTCCAAAGGCAAACAGTTTTCCTTTACCCACTTTGGCTTCAAAAGCGGTTACCCCGTCCTGCAGGTAGGCCTGTCCCCAGGCCCAACCACTCCGCAAAGGCGTAGCATTTTCGAACCACATTAAGGGTTTAATTTTTCCTGATGCAATGGCATCGCCGGTTAATTTAAAAACTGGACTATTATCAAAATAAACATCTGCTTCTTTTTCCATTCCCCAGGTACATGGCAAACTGGTGTCAACTGCTACATTTAAAACACTGCCCGGAACATAATATTTTTCGGCAGGTAACCTTTTTTCTTCCCCATTAACAATTTCCATCATCGCATTGCGTACAGGTAATTTTAAATGATAAGCCAGATTGGTGCTACTGCCAATGGTAACGATATTTCCTCCTGCTTCTAAAAATTTTTTCAACTCTGGGATCGATTTATCAGCACTTATCCTGCCTAAGCGGTTTCTATATTCCTGCGGAACTTCTTCCATTTTAGGCGCGAAAGACCGGCCACCACCTTGAACAGAAGGAATGGCACCTCCAACAAAAATAATCGCATCGTATTTAGATTTTAAATTGCCTGCATCAATATCTTGCGGGTAAATTACTGTGGCATTGAAATGGTACTGCTCCATCATCCACCTTACCCACCCCGATGCCATAGAACCGCCGTAGGTGTCCCAAAGGGCAATCCGCGATGCCGAAATTTTAACTTTATCTTTTGGCACTGCTGCCGTTTTTAGTTTAACATTAGCCTTTTCTAAAACCTGTTTCCCAGCCGATGAAACATAGAAATCGCCATTTTCGGTCGAACGAAATACTTCAACCTTGTTTTTTAACAGGTCGTTTACTGCCATGTAAGAATCGTTTTGTGCCGCACTCAATACATAGCCAGCACCATTCGGAAACTTATTTTCGGCCTTTAACAAAGTACCGTAAGGGTTTTTCTCAAATGGTCCTGAAAAATCATCCAGAATGCGATCGAACTTAACATCCATCAAGTAAGCCAAAGTCCATCCAGCTGCATCGTAAGGAGGAATCGGCGCACCGCCTTCATATTTAAAATCGTTAGGGTGATCTTGCGGCTCAAACATATCAAGCACATGCGGGCGAAAAGCCTGATCGGTTTTAACCACATAACTGCCCGCAGGGTAATTTTTACCAGCTACCGTAAATCCTGCCGTTGCCTTTTGTACCACAATGCCCGTTCTGATCAGCGCATTTAAAAATTTTATAGCCGAATTAAAATCAGGCTGATCTGCAGAAACAATATAACCACGCGGGTCGCGGTTTGCAGGTGCTTTCATCACGGTATCGAAAGCTTTAATACTAAGTTGCCTAGAGCCGAAGTCGGCATCACCCGTGGCTGCGCTTTCTTTATCTTTTTTGGCTGCATTATTAATCGCTTCGATTTTCTTTGGCGAAAACGACCAGGTGTCTTTTTTACCCCGTTCAATAGAGTTTCTGCCCATTTGGTAAATATTAAACAACAGCTCATCACGATAACGCTGTGCATAGTTTAAAACCGCATAGTTTAACGATACAGAATAATCGATTGAGTTTTTAAAATACCATTTTCTAGGGGTAACAGGGTTCGGAGAATCGCTATTAGGCAATAAGCGTGATGGAACCAAAGGAATTTCTGATGGAGTAGGGTTGCCCACAATCTCGGTCAGTAAGCCAATCATATTATGAAAATAGGTTGTTGTTCTTAAACCACCGTTGTACCAGGTAGAAAAAACGGAACCACCACGCTGGGTATAACCGGGCTTATTTTCTACGTTCATCCGGGTATGCATGGCTGCGCCTACAGCATCCAAACTGGTTAACAAAGTTGGGTCGAATACATAATTGAAAGGATCGCGGTAGGGTGGGCCTGCAACGACCGTTCCTGCCGGGCCTGCCTGATGGTGGTTGTACATAATTTGCGGAATCCATTCAACAAAAAGCTGTCGACCTATATTTTGGGTTTCTTTTAGGTTTAACATAAAGAAATCGCGATTATTATCGTGCCCTGCGTACTTTTCATACAAAACCGGCAAACCCGAAGTTGTTCTCTTGCTCTGATCCTTTTCACGCATGTACCAGTTACTCATCAGCTCTTGTCCATCTGGGTTGGCATGTGTAAATAAAATGATCACATTATCGAGGATACGTAAGGTTTCCGGATCAGTTCTCGAAGCAAATTCATATGCTGTTTGAATTAACTGATGCGCTCCCACCACTTCATTGGCGTGCAAACCGCCATCAATCCAAACCACAGCTTTTCCTTCGGCGGCTAATGCTTTAGCCTGTTCTGTCGTAATTTCGGCATGTGCCAGCTGTTGCGAAATTTCTTTATAGCGATCTAACTTCTTCAAATTTTCGGGCGAAGAAACAATCAGCATGTACTGGCTTCTTCCTTCTTCGGTTTGGCCAATATCAACCAGTTTAACTCGTTTGGAGGTTTCGGCCAGTTTTTTAAAGTAAGCCGAAGTTTGGGTATAATTGGCCAGCTGGTAATTATCGCCAATATCAAAACCGAAATGCGATTTCGGCGTTGGCACTTCCTGAGCCTGGACAGCACAATAAGCGGTAATTAAAAAAGCTAAACAAATCTTTTTCAGGTAGTTTTTTATCATAATTGAGTTAGTTTGATGGATAATCAAATATAATATAGAAAGTGGAGCGATTTTACATGCGCTAAATTTGTTACAGTGAACGCCTTGTATCAACTTTGAATTTGATCGATGCAATATTTCTTCTTAATTTTTCAAATTATCAAAAATTAAAATTTTTCGGCGCTAATTTCTACATTTGACCATAACTTATACCTAAAAAATGACCTTAGCAGAAAGAATAGAAAACTCTAAAACCAGTATTTTCAAAGCCGTTTTCCCGAATACCACAAACCACTACGATACACTTTTTGGCGGTACCGCTATGCACATGATGGATGAAGTTGCTTTTATAACCGCCACTCGTTTTAGCAGGCAGATTATGGTTACTGTGAGCAGCGACAGGATAGATTTTAAAAAACCAATCCCAGCCGGAACCATTGTAGAGCTAATTGGCAAAGTAAACCATGTAGGTAACACCAGTTTAAAAGTGAATGTCGAAATTTATATCGAACAAATGTATGCCGAAGGCCGTGAACTGGCTGTACATGGCGATTTTACCTTTGTGGCAATAGATGAAAACAAAAAGCCGGTTCAGGTAATCAAATAATCATGTAAAACTCTTTCTAAATGATATAACAGTTGAGGTGGGCAGTCCTTTATTTTTGAAAAAACTTAAACTTATGGAACATCAGCATAGCACAGCAGATTTAGAAAATATTGCCAAACAACTAGCCTGTCCTGAAGGCGCACAGGGTATTAAAACAGGTGAGCTGATGAGCATCAACAATCTTGGGATGACACATGCTGCTATTGATGCCCTCGTTATTGAAAAAGGAGATATCATACTGGAGATTGGTCACGGAAATGGTTCACATATCGAATATCTACTTAAAAAGGCTAATGATATCCGGTACTTCGGCGCAGATATTTCTGAAACGATGATTACCGAGGCCCGCAAAATAAACGCCGCGTTTATAGAAAAAGGTTTGGTTCATTTTCAGCTCACCAATGGTATAGACCTGCTATACGCAGACGAACAATTCGATAACGCTTTTACAGTAAATACCCTTTATTTTTGGCCAGAACCTATTCAATACCTTAAGCAAATTAGGGATGTATTAAAACCAAATGGGTTATTTGCGCTTTGTTTCGCTGATAAAACCTTCATGGAGAAACTGCCCTTTACTCCTTATGGATTTACACTTTACGGCGTAGAAAAAGTACAGCAACTATTGGAAAGTACCGGCTTTACCATAAAAAATACAATTAAAAAATTAGAGCAGGTACAAAGTAGCGGCGGTGAATATGTAGAAAGAGCATACTATGTAGTCGTTGCTTCTGCCAATTAAATTTTAGCATCTATAGTCCTCATAACAAACGAAAGAGGCTCGCCAATGTTATTCTTTAATACAAAATCAGATACAGGTAAGCGTAAACCACAGGGGCTGCCAGTAATAAACCATCAAAGCGGTCTAACAAGCCGCCATGCCCAGGTAATAACCCGCCACTATCTTTGGTATCCAGACTGCGTTTTAACATCGATTCTACCAGATCGCCGAGGGTACCAAAGCTGGCAATTAATAAAGCCATGCCTGCCCAAACCCAAACTGGACTTTCAGTAAATAGAAACGATAGGCCATAGGCAACCAAAACACTGGTAAACATACCCCCAAAAAAGCCTTCCCAGCTCTTTTTAGGCGAGTGGCGCTCAAATAATTTGCGTTTGCCATATTTTACCCCAAAAAGATAAGCACCGGTATCGTTTGCCCATAACATCAGTAAAAATGCCAGCGGGAAATGAAAATTATACTCGTTCCAGTTTTTTAAAAAGCCAAGCGCATGAAAAAAACAAAAAGGAATGGTTACATAAACAAAGCCCACAAAAGTGTAGGATATATTGGCAAAGGGAATTTTATTTTTCTTGTATAACTCGGTAATAAAAACCGAAAAAATAAGCGGTATACAAAGCAACAGGTACTTAACATCGTATTTAAGGTAATGTAAACCTGCAGCCATTAAAAAGACAAGTGCACCTGCAGCCAGGCCAATGTTTCTATGCGGCCTGATACCCGAATTTTTAATCAGTTTATAAAACTCAAGCAGCGATAAAACGCTTAAAACGAGATAGAATGCGGTAAATGTATAAGTACCCAGCAAAATAGAGCCAAGCATTACAATGGTAAAAAAGAAAGCGGTTATTGCCCTGGTTTTCATGCTAAAAAGGTAAAATGTGGGATGTAAAATGGATGAGGTTTGACATGTTATTCGATTTCGTTTTCGACGATATATTCGATGGCCTTATTGAAA
This sequence comes from Pedobacter sp. HDW13, assembly GCF_011303555.1. Taxonomy (NCBI): domain Bacteria; kingdom Pseudomonadati; phylum Bacteroidota; class Sphingobacteriia; order Sphingobacteriales; family Sphingobacteriaceae; genus Pedobacter; species Pedobacter sp. HDW13. Next base: position 2,261,612 of record NZ_CP049868.1, read on the forward strand.
TCTACTTTATTAACCAGCACATTTATTTCGCCAATATAATAAGCCGAGAGCTGTTTATTCATCGTTACGGCCGGAATTCCAGCTTCTGTTAAGCCCTGTTTTAATACCTCGGCAGCGAAGGCATCGCCGGTAGTATATACTTTAACCCAATTTTCGCTCACGTGCTGCGCTATCTTTAAAAAATTTAAACAAAGCTATGGTAATTATTGCACTAATTAAATAGCCATACCACGGAAATCCGATTGGTTCGTCGGCTTTATCGAGTGGGATATTGTGTTTTTGCATGTAAAAGGCTGCACAAACAGCGTAAGCATTATTTAAAAAGTGCGCAAACATGGCATACCAGATACTGCCACTATAATAATACAGGTAACCAAAACCTGCTCCCAGCAGCATCCGCGGTACGAAACCATAAAACTGTACATGTATGGTACTAAAAATAATGGCCGAGAGCCATATCGCTAAGTGTGGATTGCCAAAAGCCCGCTCCAATGAGCGCTGTACACCGCCTCTAAACATTAGTTCTTCTCCAATGGCTGGTAAAACTGCAATCATTACCAGGTTTACGATAAAATCGAAATTACTCCTTACCGTAATTAGCTGAATGGTCATTTTGGCTGCCAGTTGCTCTTTTTCTTTCATCCAGGCCTCAATCCCCTTTAAAAAGCCTGGCAAAGCCATTTTTTGGTTCCAGATTACTGTCCACTCCATAAAGGGCATACTCACTATCATAATAATTACAACCAGCAAAAGCAATAAAACCTTTGGCTGCCTGAAGCTATAAAACCGGGCAATTTTTGTTCTTTCAGTTAAGGCCAAGGCTAGCGCAGGTAAAATAAATGTACCTATCGAACTTAAAATCTGTATTACCTTCAAACCTGAAATATACCTAGCATCGCCCGATAAAAGCAGGTCGAAATTACTCAACAAACCCATCCCATATATGGCAATACAGATTACAAATGCAATGATGCCGAAAACCAAAGCCCCAGCAACTGCGTAAAATAAAAGTAAAAGTAATTGTAAGAAAGGATTGATTTCCTCGCGTTTAGGTGTTACAAAATTCATTATTTGTACCTTTGTATGTTTTATTAATCGTTGAAGATAGAAAATGTCTGTAAAGATAGGAAATATTGATTTAGGAGAATTCCCGTTATTGCTTGCCCCAATGGAGGATGTGAGCGACCCGCCGTTCCGTTACGTATGCAAACAAAACGGGGCGGATATGATGTACACCGAATTTATTTCTTCGGAAGGATTGATCCGCGATGCAGCAAAAAGCAGACAGAAACTGGATATTTTTGAATATGAAAGACCTATCGGCATACAGATTTTTGGTGGCGATATCGATCACATGCGCGAGGCTTCAGAAATTGCCTCTGCAGCCGGACCGGATTTAGTTGACATTAACTACGGCTGCCCGGTAAAAAACGTAGTTTGCAAAGGCGCTGGCTCCAGCCTCCTTCAGGACATTGATAAAATGGTAAAAATGACAGATGCCGTTGTGAAGGCATCGCACCTGCCTGTTACCGTTAAAACCCGCCTGGGTTGGGATGATAACACCAAAAATGTTCGAGAAGTGGCTGAAAGGTTACAGGATGTTGGCATTCAGGCTTTAACCATTCACGGCAGAACAAGGGCTCAACTATACAAAGGGGAGGCCGACTGGACGCTGATCAGGGAAATTAAACGTAACCCGAGAATTACGATTCCAATTTTTGGCAATGGTGATGTTGATAGCCCCGAAAAAGCAGCAAACTGGCGCATGGAATATGAAGTGGATGGCATTATGATTGGCCGTGCGGCTATTGGTTATCCCTGGATTTTCCGCGAGGTTAAACATTTCTTCGAAACCGGCGAGCACCTTCCCGGACCAACCATTGAAGAGAGAATTAACGTTTGCCGTACACATTTAGATAAATCGCTGGAATGGAAAGGTCCTAAAACCGGAATCTTTGAAATGCGCCGCCATTATGCCAATTATTTTAAAGGGCTTCCTGACTTTAAACCTTACCGCATGCGCCTGGTGGCCGAGCCCGATATCAATAACATTTACAGTATTTTAGCAGAAGTGGCAGAAAAATTTGCACATTACGATGCCACAAAAGTACTGGCTTGATTTTTGAACAGTTTTTTATACATTCGTTATCATCATGGTTACAGCTATTACAGATGGGGTTAAAGTTTCGGTAGAGACGGTTTACCAGCCAGAATATTCAAATCCGGCTAATGAACATTATATGTTCGCTTATCGTGTAGAAATATCTAATCTTTCTGATTATGCTGTACAACTGATGCGCCGCCAGTGGTTTATTTTTGATTCGAACAGTAGCCGGAGAGAGGTGGAAGGAGAGGGTGTTGTTGGTTTACAACCTATCATTCAGCCTGGCGAAACCCATGTGTACGTATCAGGTTGCAATTTAAAAACCGATATGGGCAGTATGAAAGGTACCTACCTTATGAAACGTGCTTTAGATGAGTCGGAATTCGACGTAGACATTCCTGAATTTCAGCTTGTAGCACCTTATAAATTGAATTAATTTTTTTATTGTTAAGTCCTGCCGCAAATCGTCATTTCGATCCGATAGCCATCGTATGAAAGCGTGGCGGAATGCCTGCCCTTAGAGGCGGCTAGAAATCTCTAAATCAAACTATAGATTTCTCCAAAACATTCGAAATGACGACAAATCTATTAGAAAGCAATTTCAGCATTTCATTTTAAGTTTTATGCCTAATGCAACTACAAATAGCAGAACTGCTTGCACCACCTAAACCTGATTGTAACAGACATGAGTGCAACGAGTAAAGTGGAGAGCATGGGTGCATTCGCCGATAATAAAACGAAACCTGCTTTCCAAAAAAGGATCATTATTTCAAAAATATCTTTAAACAAAAATGGCCAGAATAAAATTCTGACCATCATGCATTTAATAAATTATTGCTAATCTCTGCTTCTTCCAAAAAGCATCGAAGCATAGTATAGCAAATTTGCAAGGGCACCAACCGCTGCAACAACATAGGTCATTGCGGCCCACCATAAAGCATCTTTAGCTTGTGTATTTTCTTCCTGCGTTTGCATTACCCCATGATTATTTCTTAACCAGGCCAAAGCTCTGTTGCTCGCATCGAACTCTACAGGCAGGGTAATAATGCTGAATATAGTTATTAAAGCCAGGCCAACCACACCAATTGCCAACACAATCGGGTTACCGGTAAAACTGATTAAAAGCACACCAATTAACAAAACCCATTGTAAAAGGTTAGAAGAAATGCTTACCACCGGAACCATGCTGCTCCGTAACTGCAGCCAGTTATACGATTTGGCTTGCTGCAAAGCATGACCACATTCGTGTGCTGCAACTGCTGCTGCCGCCACACTGCGGCTGTAGTAAACATCTGTACTTAAATTTACAGTTTTATCTGTCGGGTTATAATGATCAGTTAATTGTCCTTCGGTACTCATCACCTTCACATCGTATATCCCGTTATCATGCAGCATCCTTTCTGCCACCTCCTTGCCCGATAAACCTGAGCTCAATTGCATTTCGGCGTATTTGGAAAACTTGTTTCTAAATCGCCATTGTACAAACATGCTCAGTAACAATACCGGGATTATTAATATTAAATAAACTCCCATTTTCTCATGTATGTTTTTCATATCCAGTATATCAAAAAGCGTTCCCATATTATTTGATTGTTAAAAAACAGTACATTTATAGTATGCCAAATGCACTTTCATACTGGGAAAGAGAATCATTTTTTAATTATGATGTAATTATTATTGGCAGTGGCATTGTGGGTTTAAACGCGGCAGTACACCTTAAAAAATCGGCACCATCTTTAAAAATAGCGCTGCTTGAAAGTGGTTTTTTACCCACCGGTGCAAGCACCAAAAATGCCGGTTTTGCATGCTTTGGCAGCATTTCTGAACTCATTGAACAACAAGAAAAGGCTGGTTTGGACGGTTTGGCCGCGCTTATAGAAAAACGCTGGAAAGGCCTGCTTAAGCTCCGCAATTTACTTGGCGATAACACTATTGATTACCAGTGTTTAGGTGGCTATGAAATATTTAGAAAAGGTGACCACTTATTGGCCTCAACATGTGTAGCCAAAATTGAACATTACAACAAGTTAACGCTTAATATCGTTGGGCCTGATGCTTTTAGTGCCAAACCTAAAAAAGCATCTGCTTTTGGTTTCGGACCAACTGAAACATTAATTGAAAACAAATACGAAGCGCAGATCGATACCGGTAAAATGATGTTTGCCCTGATTGGCTATGCCCAACAACTTGGCATTTGCATATTTAACAATTGCACTGTTAATCATATTGCCGAAGAAACACAAGGCCTGAGCTTAGTTACTGCAAACGGTGCTTTTTCCTGCAAAAAAACGATCGTAGCTACTAACGCTTTTATTAAGGATTTAATTCCCGAGGTAGACATCGCTCCCGGAAGAGGGCAGGTTTTAATTACCAAACCCATTAAAGGTTTAAAAATTAAAGGCACTTTTCATTACGATAAAGGCTATTATTATTTCCGAAACATCAACAACCGGATTTTGCTGGGTGGAGGCCGTAATATTGATTTCAAAGCAGAAGAAACCACCACTTTTGGGCAAACAACAACAGTTCGGCAAGCCTTACAAAATTTACTGGATACTTTGATTTTACCCCAAACGCACTATGAAATAGACCAGGAATGGAGCGGCATCATGGCTTTCGGCAAAACACTCGAACCGCTTATTGAAGAAATTAAGCCCAATGTATTTTGCGCAACGCGCTGTAACGGAATGGGGATTGCTATTGGTTCGCAAACCGGAGAAGATGTGGCTGAACTGCTTTTAAAAAATTTATAATTTATCCATTTCAGCTTGCATCATCGTCAATTTTTGCGCAAACTGATCTCCTGTCTTACTGTACTTTTTAACTTCATCTCCCCAATAATTAAACTTCTGTTTGTTTTTTAAGAGATAGTAATGATAAGCTATATTGTGTGCCATTTCACTTTTTGAAGCGCTATCAGAACAATCTTTATCAGCATTTTTATATGTTTCTTCGGCATCTGTTAATTTAATATTCAGTTGAGCATAAACAAGCTCCCTATGTAGCAAACAATTTTTCGGGTTTTCAATAATAGCCTGTTTTAATAAAAAAACTGCCTTATCATATTGCTTTAGTACATTATAGGCAAAAGCAAATTCAAGAATCAATCCATTGTATTTTGGATCGATTGCTTTTACTTTCTCCAAGTATACCAGCGCTCTATCTGCCAAATCCCACTGATTGCAGACATATCCTAGCCGAAAAAGCCTGTGAACGTCTTTGTTATCCGTTTTATATCCTTTTAACCAATCTGGAGTGCCCTGTATCTGAAGATCGGCAAATTTCGAAGTAGGAATAAGGGCAGCCAAAACTCTAGTTGGTGGAATACGATGTTTAACCATCGAATTATTGATCTTTCTCCCTATATATTTTCCATTTTCGTCTATCTTAAATGTTCCTTCAACATTAAGGGTTAAGCCAGCCTGATTATCCAAATAAATGAATCCAAAATTATAAGTGCTGTCTTTGTTCATTGGAAAAGCAACCCACTTATCCTCACAGTTAATTAATGAGTGATTAAATTGAAGTTCGGTTTGAGCTTTTGATCCGATAGACCAAAGTATGAGAAACATTAATATATATTTCATTTTGAGCGTTTATACGTTAATTGAGCATTTGCAGATGCTAAATATAGAAATTTACTAAAACGTTAGCAAAGTATTCGGTTCCCAAAAAATCCTTTTTATAATATTGTTTTATATGATAATTAATCCTTGATATAACGATACGCCAAACGCTTAGCCCAAAACGCCCTACTTAAACACTATCGTTTTATTTCCGCTTACAAAAACCCGGTCTTCGAAAATTAATTCAAGCGCCTCCAACAATACTTTTTTCTCGATTTCCTTTCCGGCACGCACCATTTCCTTAACGCCAAAATTATGGTCAACATGGTTGGTATGCTGGGTAATAATAGGTCCTTCATCCAGGTTATCGGTTACAAAATGAGCCGTTGCACCAATAATCTTTACTCCCCTTTCAAAAGCCTGGCGGTAGGGGTTAGCACCTATAAACGCCGGTAGAAATGAATGGTGGATGTTGATGATCTTACCGGCATAATCTTTCACAAAATCGGCCGATAAAATGCGCATAAATTTGGCCAGCACCAGGTAATCTACATCAAACTGATTAATAATTTCCTTTATTTCCGTTTCAAAAGTGCTTTTATCTTTACCATTATGATCGACATAAAAGAATGGGATACCTAGTTTTTCTGTAAAATCACATAGCGACTCATAGTTGCCAATTACGCACCTTACATTGGCACCCAAAGTTTTAAATTGGTTTTTGATCAGTATTTCGGCCAGGCAATGGTATTCTTTCGTTACCAAAACTGCAATCTGTTTTTCCTGTTGGGTTATTAAATTAACTTCAGCATTTTCAGGAAGTTTTTCGAGCAATTTCTCTTTCAGCTCTTCAGCATTTCCCAGCACTCCGGTACAAGCTATGCGCGTAAAGAATGCCTTGTTTGCTTCATCAACAAATTCGCGCATGGCAATAATGTTAAGCTGATGCGCAGCCAATACACGGGTAATATGTGTTACTAAACCAACCTGGTCAGGGCAGGAAATGAGTACAGTTAATTCGTTCATTTATATACAGAAAACCAATGATAAAAATTTTTTCGGTGATTTTCTGACTTTTTAATATAATAGCTTTCTTTAAATATGCTAAAAGCTTTGGTACAGACCATCTAGTTTTTCACTCAACACCAAAACAGCCGGCGAATTATTTTGGTAAATACACTTATTTTTTTGAATTTTACTAAAATTTTTATCATTATGGAGTACATTGCCGTTGCATTATTAGTTGTTGTTTTAATTGTTTTGATCATTTTGCTGGTGAGAAAGCCACAAACTACGTTAGCTCAATTTTCAGTTGAAGATTTTGAACGCATAAGGATCGAAAACGAATCGCTAAAAATTAACCTGGCCAAAGCCGAAGAGCGGGTGGCTAATTTATCGACAGAGAAAGAACATGTTACCATTTTGCTTAAGCAGGAGCAACAGCGCCTGATAGATGAACTGCAATCGGAGCGCGATCGCCTGGCCGATGCCAACCGCGAACTGGAAAGCACCCGGTCTTTTTACCTGGCCGAAAAAGAAAAACTGGCTGAGCAAAAGATCAGTTTCGAACAGTCACAACAAAAACTTAATAAAGATTTCGAGCTAATTGCCAATAAAATACTGGAAGAAAAATCGACTAAATTTATTGAGCAAAACCGTACTAACCTCGACATTATCTTAAATCCGCTTAAAGAGAACATTAAAGCTTTTGAAGACAAGGTAGAAAAAGTTTACAAAGCCGAATCGGATGAAAGAAATACACTGAAAGGGGTAATTTCTTTATTGATGGACCAAAGCAAGCAGATACAGGAAGATGCCAATAACTTAACAAAGGCTTTAAAAGGCGATAGCAAAAAACAGGGAAACTGGGGTGAGGTAATTTTAGAGAAGGTTTTAGAACGCTCAGGGCTGGTGCGTGATCAGGAATACCGTATACAGGCCACACACACCTCTGCAGATGGCAGCCGCTTTCAACCAGATGTGGTAATCGATTTACCCGACGATAAACATCTTATTGTAGATGCTAAGGTGAGTTTAGTGGCTTACGAGCGTTCTGTGTCAGCCGAAACAGATGAAGAGCGTGAAGGCTATGTAAAACAGCATTTGGCCTCTATTAAGAATCACATCCAGGAGTTATCATCTAAAAATTACCAGGATTTGTATAAAATCAACTCGCCAGATTTCGTTTTGCTTTTTGTTCCAATAGAATCGTCGTTTAGCATTGCGGTTCAAAAAGATGCAGAGTTATTCAATTTTGCGTGGGACAGGCGGGTAGTCATTGTAAGTCCGTCTACTTTACTGGCAACTTTACGCACGATAGCCAGCATGTGGAAACAGGAGCGGCAAAACCGCAATGTAATGGAAATTGCACGTTTAAGTGGCAATATGTACGATAAATTTGTTGGCTTTATTGGCGATATGGAAAATATTGGCCGCTATGTTAAGCAAAGCCAGGATGCTTATGATAAGGCATTGAACAAGCTATCTGAAGGATCGGGCAATCTGGTTAATGCTTCAGAAAAAATTAAAAAACTCGGGGCAAAAGCAACAAAACAAATCGACACCAAATATTTAGATATTACCGATTAAGCTTAGTCGTTTTGCAACAAAGGGGGCGAAGCCACTCGATTTTTTTTTACAATTTTTATAAAAACACAAGCGAAAACCTACTAAGTTAGTTATTTTTATTTAAAGCCTATTGGACGATTTTTTTTTATATTTTTTGTTCTTCAGTATATAGTGCAATTATTTGGTTATCAGTATGAATAAGATTAATCTCCATTAATAAAAAATCGTCATTGCAGGAATTTTTCAGCTGAAAAGCAAATATCAAATAGGATTTAAAACCACATTATTTAATGATTGCTCACTTCTTTCAGTGATGTAGAATCTTTTTTTAACTGACAAATACTTACAAAAAACAAAACAACAATGCTTGCAACCCATAAATAATAACCCGAAGAAAATGAGATAATTTTTCCAGTAGAACCACTTTCAGAAATCAATATTTCTTTCCAACGTAAAAATGAAATAGCTAGAAAATTTGCTATAATAATAAAATAAATTGATCCCTTTTTATTCTTAATCAATAAGAATAAAGCGATAAAATATAAAGGATTGGCAAGCCATACCAGAAACTCTGAAGTACCTCCGCCTAACGTGGCAATACTGCCAATTATAAAATAGAGAAATGATTCGTCAGATTTCAAACCATTACCTGTTTCAATAATTAAAGCGGGTCTGGTTAATGAAAAAACAAAGAGACCAACACTTAAATAAAGTGCCGGTCTCTTCAAAATATAGCTTATTATTATCATTTATTTAAAAGCGTTCCAACCCTGGGCTTTTAATTCGTGTACATTGTTTGATTTAGAAACCATTTTACAACCCGAATTTTTATCGGTTACGTGGCCAATCACTGTGATATCTACATCATGTTTCAGTTTTTTATAATCATCCTGACTAATTGTAAATAGCAATTCGTAATCTTCGCCACCACTTAAAGCACAAACGGTTGGATCTATTCCCAATTCACGTGCAGTTTCGTATGTCATCGGATCTAAAGGAATTTTCTCTTCGTAAATCGTAATGCCTTTATCGCTTTCAGTTGCCAAATGCAAAATTTCTGAAGCCAAACCATCCGAAATATCAATCATCGAAGTAGGTTTAATATCCATTTCTTCTAAAAGCGCTACAATATCCATACGTGCTTCGGGTTTTAACTGACGCTCAATAATGTAATCTTTGCCTTCCAGATCAGGTTGGATTTGAGGATTTTCCAGGTAAATTAATTTTTCACGCTCCAATATCTGAAGGCCCATATAGGCACCGCCTAAATCACCGGAAACACAAAGCAAATCATTTTCCTGCGCACCGTTTCTGTACACCACGTTATCGGCATCGGCATAGCCAATACTGGTAATGCTGATTACCAAGCCCTGTTTACTCGACGAAGTATCGCCACCAATTAGATCGATATTGTATTTATTGCAGGCCAGTTCAATACCCTTATAAATTTCCTCAACAGCCTCCAAAGGAAACTTGCTCGAAACACCAATAGAAACCGTAATCTGACTAGCCTTTCCATTCATTGCATAAATATCGCTCAGGTTTACCTGTACCGCTTTGTAACCCAGGTGGATTAAGGGTACATAAGCCAGATCGAAATGTATACCTTCCAATAAAAGATCGGTTGAAACCAGTATCTGTTTTCCTTTAGAATCCAAAACAGCAGCATCATCGCCAATACCTTTTACCGAATAGCCATTTCTGATTTTAAAATTTGTGGTTAAGTGTTTGATTAAACCAAACTCTCCTAATTGATTAATATCTGTACGTTCTTTATTTTCAAACATATATTTGTTCTTTCTTCAATATTTTTTATCATGCTGAACTTGTGTCAGCATCTCTTTTTATAACTTACAACACTCATCACCTGCATATCCTTCATCACGATGACAATTTTTTATTATCCATCCAGTTCTTTCCTTCTGTAAACCTGGCAATTAACATGGCTGCCACATTATCGCCGGTTGCATTCAGCAATGTTGCCATCGGATCGACTAACGTGCCAATAATCATGGCCGGAGGCAAAGCTTCTGGTGGGAGCTGGTAAGCCGAAATCATCAATAACTCGCCAATATAACCACCATTTGGTATGCCACCTTCAACAATACTAACCAAAACTGTAATGCCTAAAGCCAGAATAATGGTATCTACATGGGCCAGATCTTTTCCAAAAATGGCAAAAACAACTACAATTTTAATGATTGAACTGATACTAGATCCATCTTTGTGCAGTGTAGATCCCAGCGGAATGGTTACGTTGGTTATATATGCCGGAACGCCCATTTTGGTAGTCCCATCTAAATTAGCAGGTATAGTAGCAATGCTGCTGCAGGTACCAATCGCAGTTAAAGAGGGCACAATATTGTTTTTCCAAAATATTTTTATGGCTTTAAATCCACCTGCAATAAAAGCATAAAGGGTAAAAAACACAATAAAATAAAATGCGCCAACCCCATAATATAAACCAAGTGCTTTTGCATAAGTACCAAAAAGTTGCGGTCCGAAAACACCTACCTGATAGGCAAAATAAGCACCCAAACCAATAGGCCCCAGTTTCATGATCAGGATAATCAGTTTTTTCATTACCTCATTTCCCGATACCAAAAACTTTTTAAATTCCGTGCCCGATTCTTCAGCATATAGCGTTGAAAAACCAACCAAAACGGAAAAAATAATCAGCGCCAGCATATTTTTACGACTACCAATTTCATAAAATTCGCTAACCGTAAAAAGCTGAGTCATTTGCTCGCCAACTGACTGAATTTTAGTGGTTTCCTCAGGTAAATTACTGGCCGACAGTTGTTGATGAATAGGGAAGATCCAGCTGGCCACCAACGTTAAAACTGCCGAAATTAAAACCGTTGCCAGAAAAACCAAAACCATAATCGTTAAGAGCTTTCCCAATTTTTTCGAGCGGTCTATATTGGCAATGGCCGATGAAACCGCAAAAAATACCAATGGAATTACAGCCGTAAACAACAGGTTTAAAAATATATCGCCAAGTGGTTTTATACTTTCAACACTTTTCCCAAAAATTAAACCGACTATGCTCCCAACTGTAATACCAGCCAAAAGCCACAATAAACCCGCATAATTTTTAAGGATGTTGTTCTTTTCCATATAGCTTAAATAAACCTATCAGGTTTTAAAAACCTGATAGGTATGTGATGTATTATAAACCCAGTTCTGCTGAAATATCCAGCATTCTTTGGATCGGTTTACGGGCCTGATCAATAATATGCTCAGGTACAGTAACTTCCGGATAACCATTCTTAATACATAAATATAGTTTTTCCAGCGTATTTCTTTTCATATAAGGGCAATCGTTACAGGCACAACTGTTATTTGGCGGGGCCGGAATAAAGGTTTTTGACGGATTTGCCTTTTCCATCTGGTGAATAATGCCACTTTCTGTAGCTACAATAAATTCCGTAGCCGGGTTGCTAATTGTATATTTTAACAAACCAGTAGTAGAACCAACATAATCAGCCATTTTTAAAATCACTTCCTCACATTCCGGGTGTGCAATAAATTTAGCATTCGGATGGCGTTCTTTAAGTTTTGTAATTTTTTCCTGCGAGAAAATTTCGTGTACCATACAGGCACCGTTCCACAATACCAGATCCCTTCCTGTCTTTTTAGCTACATAAGCACCTAAATTCCTGTCGGGGCCAAAAATTATTTTCTGGTCTTTAGGCAAACTCTGCACAATTTGCACCGCATTGGTACTGGTACATACGATATCACTTAAAGCTTTTAATTCGGCAGTACAGTTTACATAAGTGATTACCAGGTGATCTGGATATTTTTCCTTAAATTTCTTAAATAAGTGAGGTGGGCAACTATCTGCTAACGAGCAACCTGCCTTTACATCGGGTAAAAGAACCTTTTTATCAGGCGATAAAATCTTTGCTGTTTCGGCCATAAAATGCACACCAGCAAATACAATTACATCAGCATCTGTTTTTGCAGCTTCTTGCGATAAACCTAAACTATCACCAATATAATCAGCAATATCCTGAATATCAGGCTCTTGATAGTAATGTGCAAGAATAATTGCATTCTTCTCCTTTTTTAATTTCTCAATCTCGGCGAAAAGATCGAGCGTAGGATCAATTTCTTCTTCTGCGAAACCTTTTTTATTGATTTCTTCTAAGACATCTATGTTCATTATTAAATTTTCCTTTTTTGAATTTTGACGTTGGTCAAAGATAAAGCTTTCCACGTCTCAATAATTAATAAGTATTTTTAAATAAATAATTCTTGTTTGTTTATTAGTGTGTTAATAATGTTGGCAAGTTCAGAAAATTCTTTCTTTAAGATAAGTTATTAATCGTTTACTAACATTTAGATTACATTTATCTAATATCATAGGTTTGATTTTCAGGCTAATCGAAAATCGCTTCAATTTTTATCAATACTGGAATGTTAATTGTTTATAAGTGGGGAAAAAGTTAATTACTTGTATAAAGCTGGTTAAAAATTGCTCAAAAGATTGTGGCAAATTGTGTTTTTAGAGTAGCTTTAAACATTCAAATTTATTTGTTAGGATTATTTAGACATAGAGTTAACACTTATTCAATAGTTATTAACACCGTGGATAAAGTAAATGTTTTTATTAATGAGAAAAGTAGATTTTCTGGTAATTGGCTCTGGTATAGCGGGTTTGAGTTTTGCACTTAAAGCTGCAAAATTTGGTAAGGTTTTAATCGTCACTAAATCAAATGAAGACGAATCGAACACAAAATATGCGCAAGGCGGTGTAGCTGTTGTTGTGGATAAAGATGATTCTTTTGAAAAACATATTGATGATACGCTGATTGCGGGTGATGGATTATGCGATCAAAAAATTGTGGAAATCGTTGTAAAAGAGGGGCCTCAGCGAATTCAGGAAATTATAGATTATGGTATAAACTTCGATAAGGATAACTCAGGTTTTTACGATTTGGCGAAGGAGGGAGGGCACTCAGAGCACCGTGTTTTGCACTATAAAGACATTACAGGTTATGAGATTGAACGTGTTTTATTGAAGGAAATTCATGCCAATCCGAACATAGAGATATTAACACATTACTTCGCACTGGAGTTAATTACCCAGCATCACCTGGGTGAGTTTGTGGATAAACGTACTGAAGATATTAACTGTTATGGGATATATGCCTTTAACACAGAGCTTAACGATGTGGAAAAGATTGTGGCAAATGTGACTGTAATGGCTTCGGGTGGTGCAGGCCATGTGTATTCAGCCACTACAAATCCGGTTATTGCCACAGGCGATGGAATGGCGATGGTGTACCGTGCAAAAGGAAAAGTGAGGAATATGGAATTTATTCAGTTCCATCCAACTGCTTTATACCATCCGGGTGAGTATCCTTCTTTCTTAATTTCAGAAGCTGTACGAGGCTTTGGTGGTGTTTTAAGACGTAAGAATGGTGAAGAGTTTATGCACGAGTACGACGAGCGTAAATCGCTTGCACCGCGTGATATTGTAGCCAGGGCGGTTGATAATGAAATGAAGAAATCGGGCGATGACTTTGTGTACCTGGATATTACAATGCGCAAGAAGGCTGATATTTTGAAGCATTTTCCTAATATCTATGCCAAGTGTTTATCTATAGGTATAGATATGACTAAAGATTATATCCCGGTTACGCCAGCTTCTCATTATATGTGTGGTGGTATATTGGTCGATGAATATGGGCGTTCGTCTATCAAAAATTTGTATGCCTGTGGCGAATGTTCTTCAACCGGCTTGCATGGAGCTAACCGTCTGGCTTCCAATTCTTTACTTGAAGCTACTGTGTTTGCACACCGCATTTATCAGGATGCAATAGAAAATTTTAAAGATAATGTTATACCAGAGAATATACCGGAATGGGATTCGAAAGGTGTCACGCAAAGTAATGAAGATGTTTTGGTTACGCACAATTTAAGGGAATTGCAAAAAGTGATGGGCGATTATGTGGGTATTGTGCGTTCTGATTTCCGTTTGGAGAGGGCACATCGCCGCTTATTTTTAATTTACCAGGAAACGGAAGAATTTTACAAAAAGAATAAGGTTTCGGTTAAGCTTTGCGAATTGCGTAATGTAATTCAAACGGCTTACCTGGTCATAAAATCGGCCATGCAACGTAAGGAAAGCAGGGGCTTACATTTTACCACAGATTACCCTGATCATGCGAAAGAATTAACAGACACTATTTTTTAAATGGTCTATACGGGACTTTTATAAACTTACATTTTCCATAATCCAACTTACATTATATTATGCCTTTAATATTACCAGTAAAAGATAAACACCCACAAATTGGAGCAGATAATTTTATTGCAGAAAACGCCACTATAGTAGGCGATGTTGCAATGGGTGATAAATGTTCAGTTTGGTTTAATGCCGTGATTAGGGGCGATGTAAATGCGATTACAATTGGTAACGAAACCAATATCCAGGATGGTGCTGTAATTCATGCCACTTATTTAAAAGCATCTACACATATTGGAAACCGTGTTTCGGTAGGTCATAATGCTATTGTACACGGTTGTACTGTACATGATCATGTTTTAATCGGCATGGGGGCAATTGTAATGGATCATGCTGTAATTGAGGAGTATTGTATCATTGCTGCCGGTGCTGTTGTGCTGGAGAATACAATATGCGAGAGTGGACATTTATACGCTGGTACACCTGCAAAAAAAATAAAGCCCATTACCGAAGAGCAAAGGGCTTTATTAAATAAGTTACCAGATAATTATATCATGTATTCGGGCTGGTTTACCACATAATACACGTCATATTAAGGGAAGCGCAGTAGAGAAATCTATTAACTAAACTAATAGATTTCTCCGCTACGGTCGAAATGACGGGTTCTTCTGGGATGAGAATATACTTTTAAGGCCCTTTGGGTGGTGCAGGTATCACCAAAGGATCTTCGCGTTCCCAGTTGGGTTTTAAATCCATTAATGCCTTTAAATACCATACTTTTTCTGGCTGAAAACCTTCTTTTACGTTTCCGGTATCCCAGATTCCATTCTTATTGTCATCGTAAATTACCCTTATCATGTATTTGCCAGCTGGGTATTTGGAAAAGGTAATTTTCTGATTTTTGGCTATTGGGAATGATTTGATAATATCTTTTTTCTCGTTTAGAAACTGTACAACATAACGTTTACTTGTATCGGGTACGGTAACATTCAGTAACAATGTGGTGTAAGCATCTCCGCTTTCAAGATTAAAGCGCTTGTTTATCTCTTTATTTTTGGCATTAAAAATGGCTGTAAAAGCACTTGCACCTAATTTTAAATCGTAAGTCTTTTTAACCTTCCAGGGGTACTTTATATAGTATTTAAGAAAGTCTACACTGTCTTTTATTACTTCAAAATTATTCCGTTTTACTGAGTCTTCGAGCAAGATTATTTTAGTTGGATCGGCTCCTGTTACCGGAAATGGAAAGGTGAGGGTAAGTTGTTGGTAGGGATTAAGTTTGCCACCTAACAGGTTGTCGCTAATGGTCACATCGCGTGTGTAGGTATCTTTCTTGCCACGGGTAAAATTTAAGGTTTGCAGTAGCTTTCCCTGATCGTTAATAGCCACTTTTACCGAATCAAAGCTCATATCATTGAGCCATATTTTAGTTGTATCGTTTGTTTTGTTAAAGAAAACTTTCTTACCTGCGTCGAGTGCAGCTGGCTCTGTAATGGTAATTTTAGGGCTTTTAAGCTGCTGATTAAAGGTAATAAGTAAACTACCATCATTATTCAGTTTTCGCTCTAAAACGCGAAATTCGGGGGCTAATTCTTTAAAAATCTGTAAATCTATATTTTCCAGGTTTTTATCAATTACTATTGGCTCCTTTGCAAAACCAATTTCATCCGAAATTTGCTGGTATATTTTATCTCCGCCACCACTGTTTTCTTTAAGTGCGTAAACCTTATAGGTACCTTTACGAAGATTATTTAATTTATAGGTTCCCGCACTATCAGTAGTGGTGTAAATAGATGGACGTTTCTTTCCAAAAAGCGTGTCGCGTTCAATAGGGAGAATAAAAACCGTTACATCTTTTTCAGGTTCGTCGCTAAGTGAATTGATCACTTTACCGCTTACTGAAAGCGAATCGATTTCAGGGCCCGTAGAAAAAACGTATGATAAATTTTTAACCACGTTTCCTTCGTTTACATCGGCTACCGATTTTCCAAAATTTAAAGTATAGGTTGTATTTTTCTCTAAAGAATCCTGAAGATTAATTTCTAACCTTTTTCCGCGCTTTTTCAATTCCGGTGCTTTTTCCTGATCGGGAGAAATTGAAAATTCTTTGAACTCATCTTTTAGGTTAAAATATTCGTCGAACTCGATGACGATTTTTTTTGCATTAAAATTTCTCGTCTGATTTTTTGGAGTCATACTTAAAACTTTTGGCGGTGTAGTATCTTTCGGTCCACCCTGAGGTGTTTGTATACTTGCACAACCAAAAAGCAGGAGCAAGGTGGATATAACCGCTAAATTTTTAATGTTAAAATACTGTTCTTTTAAATTTGGCATATTTTAATCGTTCTGACGGATTTTTATACTTTTTGGAGCTGTGACATTAAAAAAAGTTTTTTATCGTTTATATGGCTTTATTTAAAGTCGATTTTATTTTAGTTAAGTTACTGATTGTCAGTTATTTATTAATATAAACCATTAAAACAGAGATATCTGATGGAGAAACCCCTGAAATCCTCGAAGCCTGACCTAAAGTTCTTGGTTTTATTTTAAATAATTTTTCGCGCGCTTCTTTTGAAATAGAAACAATTTTATTGTAGTCGAAATCTGGCTTAATTTCTTTGTCTTCCATTTTTAGCATTTTGGCTACAATTTCATTTTCCTTTTCAAAATAGCTTTCGTATTTAATTTTAATTTCAGCTTGTTCGATGGTTTCATTGTCCAGTGTTTTTGTAGCTTCAGCCAATGGCTTGCTTACCTGAATGATATCTTGTAAACCAACATGCGGTCTTCCAACCAAGCTGTGAATTTTTACATTTTGGTTGAGTGAACTCGAGCCTAAACTTTCGAGCATAGGATTTGCATCGGCCATTTCAATACCCTGGCTTCTGGTGAATTTTACCAACGCTTCGGCATTTGCTACTTTTTCATTTACCTTAGCTAAACGCTCATCTGAAATTAAACCAAGCTCATGACCGATAGGAGATAATCGGATATCGGCATTATCTTGTCTCAATAACAAACGGTGTTCTGCCCTTGAGGTGAACATACGGTAAGGTTCTTCAGTTCCTTTTGTAACTAGGTCGTCGATTAAAACACCAATATAACTTTCTGATCTTTTCATAATCAGTTCGTGTTTGTCAGTGATTTTTTGATGTGCATTTATACCAGCCATGAAGCCTTGACAAGCTGCTTCTTCATATCCGGTAGTTCCGTTTATTTGTCCCGCTAAAAATAAATTGCTGATCAATTTAGTTTCTAAGGTTAAAGATAATTGAGTAGGTGGGAAGAAGTCGTATTCGATGGCATAACCAGGTCTGAACATTTTGGCTTGCTCAAAACCTGGAATTAATCTCAATGCTTTAAATTGTACGTCTTCAGGAAGTGAGGTTGAAAATCCATTTACATAAATTTCGCAGGTGTTCCATCCTTCAGGTTCAACAAAGATCTGGTGTCTGTCTCGCTCTGCAAATCGGTTAATTTTATCTTCTATTGATGGACAATACCTCGGACCTAAACCTTTAATCCTACCTGTAAACATGGGCGATTTTTCGAAACCTTCTTTTAGAGTTTCGTGTACATCGCTATTGGTGTAGGTAATCCAGCAGCAGCGTTGATCGCTTGAAACTTCAGTATCTGTGTAAGAAAACTTGCCTGGATTTTCATCTCCCCACTGCTCTTCCATTTTAGTATAGTCTAAGCTTCTACCATCAACACGGGGTGGGGTACCGGTTTTCATGCGGCCTGCTTCCATACCTAATTCTACCAATTGTTCGGTAATTCCGGTTGAAGATTTCTCAGCTGTTCTGCCTCCTCCAAATTTCTTTTCGCCAATATGGATGGTTCCGTTTAAGAATGTACCATTGGTTAATACTACAGCAGTACTTTCTATTTCGATACCTAATGATGTTTTAACGCCATATACGGTATTATCTTTTACGAGTAAACCAACAACACTATCTTGCCAGATGTCGAGATTTTTTGTTCTTTCCAAAGCTAAACGCCACTCCTCAGCAAAGCGCATTCTATCTATCTGGGCTCTTGGGCTCCACATAGCAGGGCCTTTAGATTTATTGAGCATTCTAAATTGAATGGTTGATTTATCAGATATAATACCTGAATAACCACCCATAGCATCCACCTCACGAACAATCTGTCCTTTGGCAACACCACCCATTGCAGGGTTACAACTCATTTGGGCAATGGTGCCCATGTTCATTGTAATTAATAAAACAGATGATCCTAAGTTGGCAGCAGCAGCGGCAGCTTCGCAGCCTGCATGGCCTGCACCAACAACAATCAAATCGTATTTTGAAAACATTTTATTTGTATTTTATTAATTGTTCCACGTGGAACAATTCTGTTTTTTATCTTAAAAAGGGTTGGAGGTAATTTATCTTGTTCTCCTTTATGCTAATGTTCCACGTGAAACATAACGTGGAAAACTACTTTGAATTACTTCTATTTTATTCTGAAAGCTCAAGCCAGCGCATGGTGTAATCATCGAGCTTAGTTTGTAGGTTTTCAATCTCTGCTGATACTTCCTGTATTTTGGTATAGTCGGTAGTATCAATGCTGTTTAAGATTTGGCTTAGTTCAGCTATCTTACTTTCCGTTTCTTCCATTCCTTTTTCACTTTCTGCTAATTCTTTCTGCTCTTTGAAACTTAGTTTTTTTATAGCTTTAACAGGTATTTGTTCTGCAACCGGGGCAGGAGCTTTTTTAGTTTCTGCTTTTGTTTTAGGTTGTTCTAAACTTAGGCGATACTCTGAATAATTGCCGTTATAAATTTTAACTACTCCTTCGCCTTCCATAATAAAAAGCTGATCGCTCATTTTGTCGAGCAGGTACCTGTCGTGCGAAACCAGCATTAATATGCCTGGAAAATTTTCTAAAAATTCTTCCAGTACATTTAAGGTGTCGATGTCTAAGTCGTTTGTTGGCTCATCCAGAATCAGGAAGTTCGGGTTTTGCATTAATACCTTCATCAGGTTCAAACGTTTCTTTTCACCACCACTTAACTTCTCTACCATGCCATGTTGTTTCTTTGGTGGGAAGAGAAAAAGGGTAAGCAGGGCAGAAGCAGTGATTACTGAACCATCGGCCATTTTAATATATTCGGCATCTGATTTTACAATATCAATTACACGTTCTTTCGGATCGAAAGTTAAACCTCCTTGCTTGTAATATCCGAATACTGTTGTTTCTCCGGTATCAACCTTACCGCCTTCTGGTTTTAAGTTGCTGGTGATTATATTTAAAAGTGTCGATTTACCTGTTCCATTTTTACCTGCTAAACCTATGCGATCGCCTTTTTTAAAGGTATAGCTAAAATCATTGATAATAGGACGACCATCAAAGCTTTGTTTAACATGCTCCAGTTCGATTATCTTGCCGCCCTGGCGCGACATCTTCATTTTTAGGGTAACACTTTGATTGTCAGACTTTTTCTTTGTTTTTTCTTCTAAATCATAAAAAGCATCGATCCTGGCCTGTGATTTTGTTGCACGAGCCTGTGGCATGCGTCTCATCCACTCCAATTCTTTCTTTAATAGCTGTTGGTTCTTATGTAAAACCGTTGCATCTAACGCTTCTCTTTCGGCTTTCTTTTCTAAAAAGTAAGCATAGTTTCCGCTATAATTAAAAATCTTTCCGCGGTCGAGTTCTACAATGGTATTACAAACATTGTCTAAAAAGTACCTGTCGTGCGTAACCAAAAGAATGGTTTTCTGTCCGGTAGTTAAAAGTTTTTCTAACCACTCAATGGTATCGATATCCAAATGGTTGGTTGGCTCATCGAGTACTAAAATTTCAGGGTCTTCAATTAATAGTTTAGCTAAAGCCAAACGTTTCTTTTGTCCGCCCGAAAGGGTAGCTATCTTTTGCTGAAGATGGGTAATGCCCATTCTGTTTAGAATAGTCTTTATCTCATGTTCATATTCCCAGGCATTATGCTCACTCAACTCTTCGTATAAACGGTTAAGTGTTTTTTCGTCTGGATTAGGGTTTTCAATTAATTCCTCATACTCTTTAATGAGTTGTTGTTGCTTATTTTCCAGTGAAAATATATGATCACTAATAGAAAAACCTTCAGTAAACTGAGGTTCCTGGTCTAAGAAGCCAATTTTTACAGCTTTATTTTTTACAATTTTACCTTCAAGCGGAGGAAACCTTTCGGCAAGTAATTTCAATAATGTGCTCTTACCTGCGCCATTAATACCAACCAACGCTACGCGCTGTCCGGAGTTAATACCCAGGGTTAAATTTTTAAATAACCACTCGTCATGATAACCATGTCCTAAGCCTTCTGCCGCAATTAGTGTGCTCAATTTTTTTGTATTTCGGATTTATAAAAGAAAATTAGTGCAAAGGTAAGTATAAATTACTTGCAACGGCATATTCATGTTTCAAAGCTGTTCTGTATCAGTTAAAAATGGCAGAAGATTGATGGATTTATGTGTTGGTAGGATAGTCTTTTTATGCTTATAAAAAGAAAACAGCGGTAGGAATCGCTCCACCGCTGCTTCAATCATTAACTAAAACTAAACTTTATCTTGTTTGATATATAGGAAATTAACCCGAAATATCAGTTATAATCATTTTCTGATGGCATTCATCGGGTTTAAGCCAGTTATTGCCATTTCTATAGATAAGACTGCTGAACAGACAAAAAGTTGCAGAGAGATAGGATGTATTATACGAGTAAAGATTAATTATCGACGAACGGTCGTAACTTTTAGACGAACGCTGATGATAGCAGGGAGTATTATCCTTGCTTAGGAAGAAAAACTGGATAAATGAAAATAGTTATTACCTAAAATGGGAAGGAGTAATATGTATAAGAGATTCTTCGTTGCAATACCATTGAAGTTATTAATAAGTAATAAGCGATTTATTTAATTATGCATTTCCACGTAACAAGGCCATAGCATCATATCTCTGTTCTACTCAAATCCGGCCTAACAAATTTTTCGGGCTCCACTACCCAGCAATCCTACTGGCTTCGAAAGAAAAATTTTCAGCCGGTGGTTTTTGTTTCTTTTTGGCAGCAAAAAGAAAGAGCCCTTCGGCGGCGGCGAGCCGAGGATAAGCAATAGAACAATAAAAAATCAATTAAACGTCAATCATATTGATTTTTATAAAATATATTATACCTCAGAATGACAAGTTTAAATAAGGCCTGCCTCAGCTCTGTAACCTAAATACTCATCCTCTTTTTGGGTCATAAGGGCCTTGGCAGCCTTTCCTTTATCTTTATAGCCCAATAAATGCAGTGTTCCGTGCATCATAATGCGGCAAACCTCATCAAATGCCGAAGTTTTGAAAGTAATGGCATTCTCTTTAACGCGTTCAATGCTGATGAAAATATCACTTACAATCAATTTTTCTTCGTCAGAATTATCGAAAGTGATAATGTCAGTGTAGGTATCGTGGCTTAGGTATTGCTGGTTAATGCCTAGCAAGTATTCATCACTACAGAAAATAAAATTAAGCTCACCCAATTTAAAGCCTTCTTTTTCGATGCTAGCTTTAAGCCATTTCTTGATTTTAAGTTTTTGCGGGAGGTTATAAGTTACTGATTCTGTAAAAAACGATATGGCAGCCATGTTGTAGTGTTTTATGGGGGCAAATTTAATAATATTCTATTAGCCTTTGAAGTAGGTAACAGGTTGTTTTCTTAAGCCCGGTGATGGATTAATTATAAATACAAGCAACAAATTTTAATTATTAATTAAGATACTCTGAAATAGATTCGGTGTTTACCGCACCAAATTCAACGATTTTAAATACTCGGCTATTTTGATTTTATAATAATAATTTAAAGTAGGAGGTAGTTTTTGCAGCATATCGGTTCCATTCTGCTGTTGTTTCTGGTAATCTTTAAGCATTTTCTGGTAAGAAGGTGGAAATTCTTTAGCCGCTTTACTTTCGCGTTTAGAATCTTCTTCCTGGTCGCGTTCGGCCTTTTCTGCTTCCAATAGCTTAGTAAGCAGCTCTTTTTGCCTGTTTAAGGTTTCCTGTTGCAAACGTTTATTAACCAGATCGCTCTCCGTTTGTTTCATTTCCATAATGGCTTCGTTGAGGTTACCCATTTTACCTGTACCATCCTTATTCTCTTCGCGGTTAATTTTTTCCAATGCCTGGCGGATCATTTGCTGCTGCTGTGCCATTTTACCAAACTCCTGGCTCATTGGACTCTTGCCAACAGTACCTTGATTACCGCCTTGTTTCTGCATCTGATCTCGGGCTTTCTGCATGCTTTTATTCAGCTGATCCTGCATTTGCGAAAGCTGTTTCATACCCTGTTTCTGTTTTTTACCACTACCACCTTTGCTGTTTTTCTGCATGTTTTGCAGCTGGTTAAGGGCTTCGCTTAACATCAGGGTAAGGTTATTGATAGAAGTCATGGTAAACTGCTGAAAACGATTAGCCTCGGCTGTTCTTCTATCACCCAGGCTTTCTAAACTCTTATCGAGGTTAAAGTTAATTTTATTCATTTCATCATTAACCGTCGATTCGATTTGCGGAACACGCTTGCTTAAGCTGTAAAGACTATCGGCAATGGTTTTAAGGTTATCTTTAATACTGCGTTGCTTTTGTACATTGCTGGTATAAGCCGGATCAGCAGCAGTCATTTTTTTAAGGGCCAGCATTACTTTTTCCTGATCGAAGGAAGTGGTTAAGAGGTTTTCTAGTAGCCTGCGCAACTCTTTCGCATTCAGGTTATTTTCCATCTCTTCACCCTGTTGTTGCATATCGCTCATTTTTTTCGAGAGCTTTTCCATTTGATCTGCCGCTTTCTGCTGTTTCTGGCTGGCATTTTTCGAATCTTTCTTATCTAAGGCATCCTTACTGTCTTGCTGCTCCTTTTGAATATCTTGTACTTCTTTTTCGGGGTTTTCGAATGGGTTAGGTCTTTCGAGAGATTGGTTTTTTTCTTCCAGCTTTTTCAGATCGTCTTTAAGGTCTTTCATTTCCTTGTTCAAAGCATCCTGTTTCTGCTTTAAGGTCTCGTTATCCTGTTTTTTATTTTGGGTTTGCTGTGCCAGTTCTTTTTGCTCTTTAGCCAGCTCGTTTAAACGGTTAATATCATTTTGAAGCTGCTGCTCAAATTCAAGCTGTTTATAGAGTTCTAAAATTCTATCCAGCTCATTTTTAAGTGTTTTATTATCCAGCTGCATTTTAGAAAGCTCATTTTGAGTCTGATCTTTATTTTTCTCATTCATCAGATTCTGAAGCTTTTGTAAAAGTTCTTTAGTTTTTTCGTCTAAAACATTATCAAACAGGTCTTTAATCTGTTTTTGCTTTTCCATCAGTTCTTCGGTTTGCTTTTGGTCTTCCTGCTGCTGAATGTTTTTCTCGTTTTGTTCTTTAATCTCTTTTACGGCCTCATCAAGCTGTTTTTGTTTATCCAGGAGGGCTTCAATTTGTTTTTTATCTTCGAACGAAATCTGTTTTTTATCAATGAGACTTTCAGCCACTTTCTTACTTTCCTTTTCGATAGTATTGGCTAAACGGATAGCTGACTGCATCTTTTGTTTAAGGGCCTGACTGTTAGCACTAACCTGCTCAGCAGTTTCTTTTTTGGTGGGCTGTTTAAAGGTTTTTCTTTCCGAACGGGTGGTTTTGGCACCATTAACACCGTCGTTGTCAGCTACTTCGAAATAGTATTCAATTTCCTGTCCGGGTTTGGCAGCAACTGTTTTAATATCCCAGAAATAAAAAAAACTATTTTCTGTGGCATTGCTCTTGATTGGGATATTTTTGGTCACCGAGCTTACAATCCGGTTGTTTTCTTTAACACTGTATTTAAAACTGAGGCGGCTAAAGCCATAATCATCACTTACCTGGCCATTGAAATACAGCGCTTTGTTACTTACCGAATCGGGTTGCTCTTGTACATTAATGCCCGGAGCCTGATCTTTAATTACGGTAATCTGGTGCGAAAGTGAATCGCGAAGGGTTACAAATTCGTTTTTAGGTGTAATGCTGTATTTCGAATTATTTTTAATGGTGGCACTAAAGGCAGCAATATCATCATCAATTTTAAGTGTATTTTCGGTTCCGTTTAGCATAAACAGGAGCACACTGCTTTTTTCTGTCCTGAAATTCCAGCTTACTTTCGTGCCTTCTGGCAAAAGGATATCGCCAACATTTGAAATTGTTTCAGCTTTTTTGCCTAGATAGGATGGGAAGGTAAGGGTGGCAGTTGCATTTAACAACTCAGGACGGGGCTTAACTGTAACCGTAAATGTTGAAGAACTAAAACCGCCACCTTTAAAAACCAGTTTTTTATCGGTCTGAATATTTTTAATATGGTAATTGAACCTCGTGGTACCGTCTTTTTCGGCCTTGTAGGTATTTTTTCCATCTTCTACATACACTTCGGCTGGTAACTGGTCGCCGGTTAGTTTAATATTTAGCGTAACATCATCACCTTGTGTAACCGTTAGGTTCTTATTTAAAACGGTAAATGCAAAAGGTGCTTTGGGTGCAATGTATTCATCGTATTTAAAGAAACTGTTCGTTCCTTCGCGTAAAATGGCCGGAGCAATAATACCGATTAAAAGGATAATTGAAAGTGGAACAAACAGGTATTTTAAATATTTACGGTTGTCGTTTATACTTATTGCGGTGTAAAACGGAACGGGTTTGAGTTCTAATATTTTTTGATCGATACTGGCCAGGATTAGCTGGTTATTTTCGGGCGATTTTTCTGAAAGGTGGTGGAGTTGTAAAGTATTGAGCAGTTTATCTTTAATATCAGCAAAATGATCGCCAATAATTACCGATGCTTGATCAAGAGATAAGTGCTTGCCCAGTTTTAGCATCGATAGGATTGGTTTTAGAATTAAAAAACCAATCAGCAGCAAACTGGTAAGCAGGTAGGCAAAGAAAAGGAAGGTTTTAAAACCTGCACCGGGATTTAAATAATACAGGCTTAAAAACACGAGCAGATAGAGCCCTAAAAGTATAGCCGCAACATAGATACTACCGCGTAAAATCTTATTCAAATAAAATTTACGGATAAACTCGTCTATCTTCCTTAATAAGTCGTTGTAGTTATTGCTCACCATATCACTGTAAATGTAAAAATAGTTACAATCAATTGAAAGAAATCTGTAAACAGGATAACGTGTTTATTACAAATTGGTTATCTGTTATTTGAAAAATTAGCTAGTATTGGTGAATTCCATGATTAGGCGCGGTAGAAAAAAAATTATTTACGATTAAAAATACTGATCTGGATGGCTAGGCTTTTGCTTTATTTATAATATAATGGTTACATTAACTTTAATTTGTTGTCGGTGTAAAAATCTACTTTTGAGTTTTTACCAAGAATCAGGATATGAAACGTGTATTTATTTCGGCCATTATGGTTTTCATTTTTACAAGCACTTTTGCCCAAAAGTTTAACTGGAACAAAAACCAGATAATTGCACACAGAGGTGCATGGAAAAAGAATAATTTTCCGCAGAATTCGATTGCGTCGTTAAATGAGGCGGTAAAATTGGGTTGTTATGGCTCTGAATTCGATGTATGGATGACGGCCGATAATGTTTTAGTTGTAAATCACGATCCCGAATTTCAAGGTTTAAATATCGAGAAAGTAAATTATGCAGATTTGCTGACCAAAACCATGAGCAATGGAGAGAAGATCCCCACTTTAGAAGCTTATTTGCTTGCCGGTAAAAAACAAAAAACAACCAAGCTTATTCTGGAGATAAAGCCATCGTTAATAAGCAAAGAACGAGGAATTGAAGTAACGAATAAATGTGTGGAGATGGTGCAAAGGCTGAAGGTGATTGAATGGACAGAATACATCAGTTTTGATTACGATTACTGCAAACGCATTTTGGCGCTGTTACCAAAGGCAAAAGTAGCCTACCTGAAAGGAGATATTAGTGCCGAACAAATGAAAGCCGACAGGTTAACAGGGGTAGATTATCACTACAGCGTGTACCAGAAAGACAACTGGATAGAAAATGCACAAAAACTCGGACTTACTGTAAATGCCTGGACTGTTAATACGGTACCGGAGATGCAATGGCTGCTGGCACACCAGGTTGAATACATAACTACTAACGAACCCGAATTACTCTTCGAAGAAATAAAAAAAACACCCTTAGTTAGTGGCTGGAAATTAAAATGGAGTGATGAATTTAATGATGCAGGCCTAGCCTTAAGCAAGAACTGGAGTTACGATGTTGGCGGTAAAGGATGGGGAAATAATGAATTGCAATATTATACCGATGCAGATAGTACGAATGCAGTAGTTAAAAAAGGCAATCTGAATATCACAGCAGTAAAGGCCGATAAGGAAAACAATCATTACACATCGGCCAGGCTGGTAACCAAAAACAAATTCGATTTTAAATATGGCAGGGTAGAAGTAAGGGCCATGTTGCCGAAGGGACGGGGTTTATGGCCTGCAATTTGGGCGCTACCTACCAACGCGAAATATGGCGGCTGGCCAAAAAGCGGCGAAATCGATATTATGGAACATGTAGGTTATGATCCCGACAGTGTGCATGGTACCGTGCATACTGAGAAGTTTAACCACATCATTAAAACACAGGTTGGTAAAGCTTTAAAAGTAGCCAACCCATACACAGCCTACCATGTTTATGCAATCGAGTGGTTTACCGATAGAATAGACTTTTTTATCGACGATGAAAAATACCTCACCTTTAACAATACTAAAAAAGGCGCGGGCGATTGGCCCTTCGACCAGAATTTCCATATTATTTTGAATGTAGCCGTTGGCGGTGGCTGGGGCGGAAAAAAAGGAGTAGACGATGCTATTTTTCCCGCAACCATGAAGGTTGATTATGTAAGGATTTATCAGAAATAATGTAAGATGTTGTAGGTATGATGGAGGATGGTTTGGTTCATTGGTAACTGCCAGCTGAAAATTGTTCTATTGCCTGGGTTAACTGGTTAATTGTTTAAACTGGTTAACCGAATACTGCCAACTGAAAACTGCGTTGAGATGAGCATCTTACCTGGCTTTGGACTCTGGTTTAAGCCCTTCGGAAAGAAAATTGGTAAACTGAAAATTACAAACTGCTATCTGAAAATTGCCAACTGAAAACGATAACTTGCGATATCTAAGCTATATTGTATAATTTATGGACTCACGTAGAGAATTTTTAAAAAAAGCGGCCTTGTTTGCCGGAGCCACTGGCACGGCCAACACCCTGCCCAGTTCGGTATTAAAAGCCATGGCCATTAACCCCGAGCCTGGCACTACATTTTACGATGCCGAACACATTGTTTTCCTGATGCAGGAGAACAGATCGTTTGATCACATGTTTGGTAAAATGAAAGGTGTACGAGGATTTAACGATCCACACCCGCACATTCAGCCCGATGGCAACAAAGTTTGGCTGCAGAAAGACGGGCAAGGTTACACCTATGCGCCTTTTCATGTCGACATTAACAAAACAAAAATTACCTGGCAAGGTGGTTTGCCACACTCGTGGAATGATCAGGTAGCAGCGCGCAACGGTGGACGTTATGATAAGTGGCTGCCGGTTAAAACGCCGATGACTTTGGCCTATTACGATCGGAACGATATTCCTTTCTATTATGCCATGGCCGATGCTTTTACCATTTGTGATCAGCATTTCTGTTCGTCGTTAACCGGAACCACACCTAACCGGCTGTTCTTTTTTACCGGTACAGTTCGTGGCGAAAAAAGTGCAAACCGGGTTGCTGTAGTTAATAATGATCAGGCTGAATCGCAAAACAATGTGTTTGTAGATTGGCCAACTTTTCAGGAAACCCTGGAAGATAATGGTATCGACTGGCGTATTTACCAGAATGAACTCTGGACTTCTAAGCTACCCGAGGGTGAGATAGATGATTGGTTGGGAAATTATGGTGATAACCCGGTTGAATATATCAGCAGGCATAACGTAAAATTATCGGCTTATTTTAGAAAAAATGGTGATAATACCGTTAAACCGCCTCTAACTGCTAAAGAAGTTCAGGAGAAATATGATAAACTTTCTCAAAAGGAAAAGAACCTGGTAGATAAAGCTTTTACTACCAATATTTCTCAGAAAGATTATCTGGAACTTGAGCCTTTTACTTTTAAAAACGATCAGGGTCAATCTGAAACCATTAACATTCCGAAAGGAGATATTTTCCACGAGTTCAGAAAAGATGTTGATACGGGTAAACTGCCTGCTGTTTCATGGTTGGTGGCGCCACAGCGCTTTTCCGACCATACCAGTTCGCCATTGTATGGTACCTGGTACGTAAGTGAGGCTTTGGATATTTTAACCAAAAACCCAGAGGTTTGGAAAAAAACAATCTTCATTTTAACTTATGATGAAAATGATGGTTATTTTGATCACCAGCCGCCATTTGTTGTACCAACTCCTAACGATCCTTCAACCGGAAAAGTATCAGAAGGCATAAACTATGCAACTGATTTTGAAGCCAGAAAGGGAAGTCCCATTGGTTTGGGGTACCGCGTTCCATTGGTGGTAGCTTCGCCGTGGAGCAAAGGCGGCTTTGTAAATTCGCAGGTTTTCGATCATACCTCGTCGATAATGTTTATGGAAAAATGGCTGGCCAAAAAAACAGGTAAGGCTATAAAAAGCGAGAACATTAGCGATTGGCGCAGAAACATCTGTGGCGATTTAACTTCGGTATTCAGACAATATAACGGCGAAGCAATCTATTCGCCTGATCCTTTAAAAAGGGAGGCTGTAGTAACCAGCATCGGTAATGCCAGAAATAAGCCTGCACAGGTTGGACCAACAGCATTGAATAAAACTGAAGTAGCTAAAATCAATAAATTTGAGTCCTTTTCACGTGAAACATCGAGCCATGCACCACGTCAGGAAAGTGGGGCTAAGCCCGCTTGCGCATTGCCTTACCATTTAATGGTTGATGCAGCGCTAAATAATAACACCTTAGAATTAACTTTTCAATCGGCAAAAACTTTGTTCGGCAATGCTACCGAAACTGTTGGTGCCCCCTTTAACATGAATACCATTGCCAAATTTAAAGGGGTTGCAGGTAAAACCTGGGCCTACGCAGTAAAAGCTGGCAATGTTTTAAAAGACAGCATTGATATCGCTGATTTCGATAACGAAATTTACGATTTGGCTATAAGTGGTCCCAATGGTTTTTACAGGAGCTTTGCTGGTAGCAAGAAGAATCCCGCCATTGCAATAAAGGTAAATCCCGAACAAAATGGCCTGGTAACTAAAAAGCTGAGCGGTAACCTGGTAATTTCTATAGAAAACAAAAGCACTACTGCAATCACCGTTCAAATTACCGATAATAAATACAAATCGGCACCTAAAACTTTAACAATTAAGCCCAAAACTAGCAGTAATGTAGTTTTAAATCAGGCAAAAAGTGCAAATTGGTACGATTACAGCGTTACACAGGCAGGTAATCCGGTGTTTAAACATCGTTATGCCGGAAAAATAGAAACCGGAGAAATTACCCAAACAGATCCTTACATGGGTAACGTATAAAATATCCCCAAAAAGGGGGATCGCTTTTGAAAGAAATTATGCTTATTTTGTATTACATGTACAGTAAACTGTCTATAATCAAGGTAAATTTCATAATTTCTTTCATTTTGCTTTTTAGCTTAAAGCTATCTGCCCAAAGCTATAACTTTACAAATTACAGTCTAAAAGATGGTCTGCCGCAATCGCAGGTGATGGTAATTTATCAGGCAAAAGATAGAACGCTTTGGCTTGGAACTTTTGGTGGCGTAAGTAATTTTGATGGCAAAGAATTTACCTCTTACAGCAAGGCAGAAGGGCTGGGCTCTAATTCAGTAAACAGCATCGTTGAGGATAATCAGGGACAGATGCTTTTTGGTACCGAGAGAGGTATCAATATCTTAAAAAAAGGTAAAATAAGCACTTTATACTCAGGGCAGGTAGTTACCCATTTACTTAAAGATAAAAAAGGAGTAATTTGGGGATTAACCGAGCACCAGCTTTTTAAGATCGAGAAAGGAAGGCTTGTCTTTTATCCGTTCAAAAACCGAAAGGTAAGCACCATAAAAGCAGATCGGCATGGCGATTTATATGCTTTAGTCTCAGGAGATGGCATTTATAAACTCAATGGCGACAAATGGGCTATTAACCAGGCATTGCCATACGAGATGAAGACCTTTGCCATCAGAGAAATCCTTTTTGATAAAAAGATTGATAACAAAATCTATTTGCTAACCTATCAAAAGGGTGTTTACGTACTCGAAAACGGTACGGCCAGACTCTTTTTTCAAAATCCAGATATAGATACTTACTATTCTTTGGAGCAAGATAACAAGGGCAATATGTGGGTTGGTAGTGAGAGAGGAGCTTACCTGATTGGTAAGGATGGTATTATTATTAAATTTAACGGCGAAAACGGCTTAAGCGATAACCAGGTTGATAAAATTTTCAACGATGCAGAAAATAACATCTGGATATCGTGCTTCAGTGATGGGATTTATAAATATGAAGGTGATGCTTTTATTCGCTACAATAAATTTAAGGGGGAGAATGTTGCTTACCCAATAAGTGGCATTGCAGCGGATAAAAACGACCGTTTATGGATTGGAACTTATAACAGGGGCATTTTTAAGTATGACGGAAACCGGGTAGAGCAGATCAATTTGCCTGATTTTATGGGCAAAAAGATATACTTCGTTTATGCTGATAAAGCCAAAAACGTATGGATTTCTGTATACAATAACGGTGTTTGGAAATATAACGGAAAGCAGTTCCTCCAAATATTAAAACCCGATCGTTTTGACAATAGCTCTATTGTTGAAGATCTGGAAGGTGGAATATGGATTAACGGCCCCATGACATCAACCTATTTAAAAGATGGCAAAACGCAGAAAATAACTGGTTTTGATGGATATTCTTCGTGCATTTATCCGCTAAGCAAGGATAGCATATTGCTGGGTACATCGAAAGGGCTTACACTAATCAGAAATAAAAAGGTAGATCCTTCCTTTAAAATTAAGCAGCTTGATAATGTATATGTCCTAAGTATAATTAAGCATGGCGATAATTTAATTTTTGCTACACTTGGCGATGGTATTATAACCTGGAATGTTAAAACAAAAGCGATTAAGCGTTATGTGGTGGCCAACGGCTTAAACTCGAACGACATTTACAGCCTGGCCGTTGATAACCGGAATAAACTTTGGGTGGGAACCGGACGGGGGATTAACAAGCTCACTTTTAACAAAGCCGAAAATGGTTATACGGTTTTTAGAGATCATCCGCTTATTGTAGAATGTAACCAAAATGCCATTCTACATTACAAAAACAGCATATTAGTTGGTACCATTACTGGCCTTGTGCGGTGCAAAGTGCTTGCATCTGCTGAAGAGAAAAAGAATCCCTTTATCCATATTCAGCAGGTAGGCATTTATCATAAAAACGATCGTTCGAAAGATCTTTCTGTTGACCTGAACGGCCAGGGGGATAAATTTTACAAGCTCAACTATAGTCAGAACCACATTTCAATTAGTTTTAAAGGTGTTTACCTTACCAGCCCCGAAAGTGTGCTTTACCGGTATAAGCTAGTTGGTGCCGATAACGATTTTAGCAAGCCGGTACCCAATACCGAAATTGAATATTCGGCCATCAGGCCAGGAAGTTATACTTTTCAGGTATATGCCATTGCAAACGGGCAAAAGTCGAATATAGAGCAATTCAGTTTCACCATTGTGCCGCCATTTTACGATACCATTTGGTTTAAGGTGATTGCATTTTTGGTAATGATATTTTTAATCTGGTTAATTTTTTACCTGATTTTTAAAACCCGTGAGCGCAAAAAGTTTCAACTCGAAAAGCTGAAGTTAAAAGAACAGGAAAAAATAAGAAAGCAAACTGCCGAAGATTTTCACGATGATATTGGCAATAAGCTTACGCGGATTAATGTTTTGTCGGAGATTTTGGACAAAAAAGTAGATGGCGCACAAAAGGAGCAGAAAGAGCTGATAAAAATGATTAGGGAAAATGCAGGTTTGCTTTATACCGGAACAAAGGATATTCTTTGGGCTTTAGATCCGCACAGCGATAACCTGTTCGAAATATTGGTGCATATTAAAAATTTCGGGATAGATCTTTTCCAAAATACTGGTGTAGAATTTAAAATGGAAGGGGTATTAAGCGAATATCAGAAACTGCATTTATCGATGGAGTTTAACCGTAACCTGACTCTTATTTTTAAAGAGATGCTTAATAATGTGTTAAAACATGCTAATGCAAGCCAGGTGTTGATCATGGTAATAGAAACAAATCATAACACGATTAATATCTTAACTACCGATGATGGCGATGGCTTTGATCTCGCATCGGTAGAAAGGGGAAGGGGCCTAAATAATATCCAAACACGCTGTAAACGCATTAAATCTACCTTCGAGATATCATCAATTAAAGGAAAAGGTACTACAACAACAATTTCTACACGAATTCCTGTCACAAAATGAAATAAAAGGCATCTAATCATAAAAACCATCCAAAATGAGCCAAAATTTACGAATCGTTTTAATTGAAGATGACGACATTATAAGAATGGGTTACGAATCTTTATTAACCGATGTGCCTGAATTTTCTGTTGTAAATTCTTACGCCTCTTACGATTTAGCCAAAAAACAACTGGTAGCCGATCAGCCCGATGTGATCTTACTGGATATCCAGATGCCGGGCACAAACGGATTACAGGCGTTGCCATTTATTAAAAAAGCCCTTCCACACACGCACATAATTATCCTTACGGTTTTCGATTCGCCTGAGCTCGTTTTCGAAGCATTAACTATGGGAGCGGGGGCTATCTAACTAAAAACTCGAGTGCAGCAAAAATTATAGATGCAGTTAGGGAAGTAAGTACCGGTGGTGGAGCCATGAGCACCAATGTAGCCAGGATAGTAATGCATTCCTTCCAAAAAAACCTCGATTCGCCCTTAACCAAACGCGAAACAGAGATTTTAGACAGAATTGCTAACGGACAAACCAAATCACAAATTGCCAACGATCTTTTCATTGATCAGGAAACCGTGCGGAGTCATGTTAAAAATATTTATATCAAACTGGATGTAAATTCAAAATCAGACGCGATTAAAACGGCGAAAGAAAAGCGGTTTATTTAATCAATAACACATTTTCGGTAAAAAATAATGCTAAAATCACCCTTTTTGGGTGATCCTTTCGGTCCAATTTCAGTTTAATTTTACATCATACAATTAAACAAGGTAATGGGCCAATCTGCAAAATCTTTTTATGTGCAAGTTAAGCAACTAAACGATGCAGAAAGCTACTATGCCAATTGTTTAGGAATGCTTACCGAGGCCACCATGATTTCTGCAAAGGAAAAAGGGCTGCTGGTAAAAGTCGATCAGGATACCCATCTCTTTCTTTCGGAAGAAAAACACCAAAATCAGACACGTAAAATAGTATTAAGCAGTGATGATTGCCTGGAAGATTATTGCAGGCTAAAATCGCGCGGTGTGGTGTTTAAAAAAGCACCGGCTTATCTGAGCGAAGGTTTAAGTGTCGAGTTTTCTGATCCGTATGGTAACGAATTTACCATTTTGGAGCAACGTAACTACAATGAGGATTAAGCCATGAGATACGTAAAAGAATTAAGCAACAGGAACAAGATTGTAAGTGAAAGCACTTGCGAAGCCTTGTACGAACAGCAAAACGATGCGTACACCATTAAATTTGTTTTTAGCGGTGCCGAAACCTGCGAAATCAATAAACGTAAATTCAATATTTACCCCGATACTTTTGCTGTGGTTAATGCAGGAAGCAATTTTAGCAGCAAAATAGATTCTATTAGTCCGGTAAATACATTTGCCGTTTCTTTTGGTGAAAATTTTATAACGGATTTTCACCGTAGCTTTTCTTGCAGCGATGAAAACCTGTTGGATGGAAAGGATACCAGCCAAATGCCGGAGTTTATGGAGTCTTTATATCCTTTTATGGGCGATATGCGCTTCAATGTACTGCATCTTAAAAGCCAGCTGGATAAAGGTTTAAAAGATGAAATGCTCATTAATGAGTATCTATATCACTGCCTTTTAAATTATTATAAAATTTACGATAAAGAGGTTATCCAAAAATTAGACAAGCTAAGCTTTATTAAAACAAAGACAAGACAAGAGGTTTTAAAAAGGTTAACACTTGCCAAAGAATATATCAGCAGCAATTATAACCAGAACATTACACTGGAGCAAATTGCAGAACAGGCCTGTTTATCAGTTAACCATTTATTGCGCACTTTTAAAGAAGCGTATGAAATTAGCCCATATCAGTTTTTAATGCAGCTGAGGCTAAACCGCGCTAAAAAACTATTACAAACCACTTCTTATTCTCTGAATGAAATTGTGGGTTTGGTTGGGTTCGAATGCCCAAGTTCATTCATCAGGTTATTTAAACATACATTCAATATCACTCCTTTAAAGTATAAAAAGAGTAGGTTGAATTAAAATACAAATAGTGATATCTGCATATTTTGTATATACAGATGAAACTATTTTTGAAGCTCTTGCAGGACAATTTGTAGAAGTTTTTTCCTGTTTAGGTTAATAATGATTAAAAAAGCAAACTGCCAGGATTGGAGTTTGCTTTTTTGCATTTATCACGCTATAAAAAAGGCTAAAATGGTGATTTTCACACATTTTCGGATTCCTCAAGTGCCTACATTGTTCATTGATTTGGTTTCGTGCATCTCTGCCATAAACTGAAGAACTAATTAATTACTAACTATTTATTTCCTAACATGAAACAAAAATTACTATTGATTTTAATGGTGACGGTTTTGTCTTATTTTAATGCCCTTGCGCAAAATAAGACCATAACCGGCAAGGTGGTTGATGCAGACGATGGCTTGCCATTGCCAGGCGTATCGATAAAAATAAAAGGAACGACCCAGGTAACCCAAACCACAGGCCAGGGTACTTTCTCCATGTCTGCGCCGCAAAATGCACAAGCTTTAATTCTAAGCTACGTTGGTTACACCGAACAAGAGGTTAAAATAACAGGCGAAACCTTAACTATTCGCTTGGCCTCATCGAGTAAAAACCTGCAGGATGTAATTGTCGTAGCCTATGGTACAAGTAAAAAGGAAGCCATTACAGGCTCCGTTGCAACTATGAGCGCTAAACAGCTCGACAATCGGATTATCACTAATGTTACCAATGTACTGGCAGGCGTTGCACCAGGTGTGGTAACCACTTCAGGAAACGGACAGCCAGGGAGCAGTTCAGCCATCCGTATTCGTGGTTTTGGTTCCATTTCGGCATCTAATAGTCCGCTTTTTGTATTGGATGGTTCGGTATACGACGGTGAGTTGGGCGACATTAATGCCAACGATATTGAAAGCATTTCATTATTGAAAGATGCATCTTCGTCGGCACTTTACGGTTCGAGGGCTGCCAACGGTGTAGTAATCATTACCACAAAAAAAGGTAAATCGACTACCCCAACATTAAATGCTACCTATAGCCAGGGTTTTTCTAAAAGAGGTATTCCTGAGTATGATAGAATTGGTGCTTTAGACTATTATCCATTAATGTGGCAGGCCCTAAAAAACAGTTTGGTATACCCTTCAAGCGGAACCGGAATAAGTGAATCGGCCGCGGCAACACAAGCTACCAATACCATACAAGGACAATTGGTTTACAATCCTTTTAATGTACCAAACAATCAAATTGTAGGTGTAGACGGAAAGTTAAACCCTAATGCACAGCTGCTTTACAGCGACTTCGACTGGTATAAGCAGGCCTCACGAGTTGGTAAAAGAACCGAATTCAATGTTAACTCAAGCGCTAAAGGAGAAAAAACAGACTATTATTTCTCGATGAATTACTTGAAAGATAATGGTTATTTGATTAAAACAGATTTTGAAAGATTTAATGCACGGATTAACGCAAACACCCAGTTAAGACCGTGGTTAAAAACAGGGATAAATCTTGCCGGTAGTTTATCGAACGGAAACCTTGCACAAGATGCATCAACAGGTAGCGCAACTGCATTTGTTAATGTTTTCAACTTTGCCCGTGGTATTGGGCCTATTTATCCTGTACACGCATATGATGCAAGTGGCAATCCCATTTTAACGACCACTGGAGAACAATGGTACGACTATGGAGGACATCCGGGAGCTGTTAACAGGCCGCAAGGTGCATCAGCTGGCAGGAACGTAATTTATGAAACGATGCTGAATGATGTACTAAGCCGTAGGCTCGCATTAAATGGCAGGGCATACGCTGAAATTAAATTTCTAAAAGATTTTACTTTTAAGCCTACTATCAGTATTGATTTTATTAATGCTTACAGTACCGAGTATAGAAATTCGATTGTTGGAGATGGAAGCACCGTTGGTGGTTCATCTACTAAACGGAGTACACCAACACAGAGTTATACATTCAACCAGGTTTTATCTTACAGCAAAACATTTGGCAAACATAGCGTAAATGCTTTGGTGGGACATGAAAATTATGATTACGACTGGCGCAGATTAAGTGCAACCAAACAGAGCCAAATTTTAGATGGTAATACTGAGTTTCCAAATTTTGTGACCCCAAGCGATGCCGGTGGTTATAAAGATACTTATCGGGTAGAATCTTATTTTGGTAAAGCAGGCTACAGTTATATGGATAAATACTTTGTTGATGCCTCGATCCGTCGCGATGGAACCTCACGTTTATCAAAACAATCAAGGTGGGGAACGTTCTTCTCTGCAGGAGCATCGTGGGCTATCAATAAAGAAGACTTCATGAACGAAGTGAAGTGGATTAACGATTTGCGTTTAAAAGCTTCATACGGCGAAGTAGGTAACGATAATTTAATTGATGCTACCCTTGTTGAACACAACAGCCTTTATTACAATTACCAGGCCTTTTACGAGTTGGGATGGAATAATGGTAGTGAGCCAGGTTTACTATTGGCAACAGCTGCGACACCAGATTTGAAATGGGAATCGGTAAATACATTTAACACAGGTATAGCCTTTAGCTTGTTCAATAATAGATTGAAAGGTGAGATAGAGTATTTTAAACGTGGCTCATCAAACCTACTGTTTGCAGTGCCGCAACCATTATCAGATCCCATTACTTCTATTCGCCGTAATATTGGCTCAATGTACAATACTGGAATCGATTTACAGCTAAGCGGAGATATCTTAAGATCAGAAAATTTCAACTGGAATTTATTGAGTAACTGGTCGTGGTTAAAAAACAAAATAACCAAAATGCCGGCTGAAACGCCTACTGTAACCAGTGGTACAAAAAGGCTTGAGGTGGGAAGAGATATTTATGCTTACTACCTGCGCCAGTGGGCAGGGGTAGACCCTACAGATGGTTCTGCCTTATTTGAACCGAACGCAGGTGTTACAACGGATCTCCGTACCGTTAACGGACGTGTTTTAACAACCAATATCAATAATGCGCGTTCTGATTACTCGGGATCAGCAATTCCTGATTTATATGGATCGGTAACCAACACTTTTAACTATAAAAACTTTGGGCTATCGTTCTTAATCAGTTACCAGATTGGAGGCAAATTCTACGATTCAAATTATCAGTCGTTAATGTCTACCACCTATGGTTCAGCTTTACATACTGATGTGTTAAACTCATGGATGACACCAGGCCAGGTTACCGATATCCCACGTTTGGATATTGGCCGCTCTACCCAGTTTAACGGTACTTCAAGCCGCTGGTTAATAGATGCCTCTTATATTGCTTTCCGTAATGTAAACTTATCATATACTTTGCCGCAACGTTGGATTAAAGGCGCAACATTGAGCAGTGTTAGGGTTTTTGCCGCAGGCGAAAATCTTGGTTTAATATCTAAGCGAAAAGGAATGGATCCAACTGAGTCGTTTACAGGCGTAAATACAACTAATTATGTGCCTTCGCGGATGATTAGCTTCGGAATCAATGTTTCACTTTAATTGTTACTATCATGAAATATAAAAAATATTTACTTTTTGCAGGATTGACTCTGTTAAGCATTACCGCCTGCAAAAAAGACTATCTCGATACAAAACCGACCGATCAGGTTGATAATTCGGCGCTGTTTACCTCTGCTGCAAATGCAAAAAATGCTTTAAACGGTGTTTACAGGTACATGTTTGAGCGTTCTACCACTGTGCCAGATAATGCTCAGCAAAATAAGCCTGGTGTAGGTGGTATTATGTTGTACATGGATTTTATGGGCGAAGATATCGGTATCTCTTCTTCAAACTGGTATACTTCTGATGGGGGATCGTGGATTAGTCCGCGCACCGATAACAGTACCATGTTAACGTATATGTACCGAACATATTACCGTATTATCGGAAATGTGAATTACATCATCGACAATATTGATCAGGCCTCAGGTGCAGCTGTTGATAAAAACACCGTGAAAGCTGAAGCGCTAACTTTAAGAGCCTATGCCTATTTTGGTTTGGTACAGCTATTTGGTAAAAGATATGATGCCAATGCCAAACCAAATAACCAGTTAGGCGTGCCGCTTTTATTGGCCTCAACCGATACCAATAAGCCTCGCGAAAGTGTAGAAACGGTTTATTCAGCTATTGTTAAGGATTTGGAAACAGCCATTTCGCTTAATGCTGTGGCTTCTAATAAAAGCCATGCAGGTGTTACCGTTGCTAAAGGGGTTAGAGCTAGGGTCGCTTTAGTAATGCAAGATTATCCAAATGCAATTAAATATGCTAAAGATATTGTAGATGCCAACCAATATCCGCTATTATCCGTTACTGATTACCAAGCAGGCTTTAATAATGCGACATTAGGTGAGTTTATCTGGGCCTCTATGCCAACATTAGATCAAGGAGATACATTCGGATCGTATTTTGCTCAAATAGCTTATAACGCAAACACAAGCTTTATGCGCGGAAATCCAAAAAGGATTAATTCTGCACTTTACAACCAGATATCGGCAACAGATGTGCGTAAAAAGATGTGGGAACCTGCTCCAACTACGGCGAACTTCCCGCTTCCTGCTACAAACTTTGCCCGCCAACCTTACATGAGTCGTAAATTTTCGGTTAAAGAGGTGGGTGGCCCATCTTTGGGTGATGTTCCATTAATGCGTACCTCTGAAATGTATTTGATCTTAGCCGAGGCTTATGCTAAAACCATGGGAAGTGAGGCTTTGGCCAGAACTGTGCTGTTAAACTTGGTTAAGCAACGCGATCCGGCGGCAGTAATCTCGGCAAATACAGGGCAGGCTCTAGTTGATGAAATCCTTTTCAATCGAAGAGTAGAACTTTGGGGTGAGGGGCACAGGTGGTTAGATTTAAAACGTCTAAATCTTCCTTTAGACCGTACAGTAGTCCCTAATTATGTGTCGGCTTCTGTTGCAGGTACACTATCTATTCCTGCTGGCGATGTTAAATGGCAGTTCTTAATTCCGAGAGCCGAAATGGAAGCCAATTCTGGTTTGGCGGGACAACAAAATCCGTAATGATTTTTAAAAAGGTTATGTTGTATTTTGAAATGATTTGTTCAGGATAAAACATAACCTTTTTTGCTTTTATCACATTTTAGTTACCTGATAATTATGGTGTTATCGGCACATTATTATTCTGCTTTGTAGCCGATCTTTAATAAAAAAACACAGATAGTTATGAAACTAAAAGCTTTGGTGATTCTATTACTAGGTATTACAATCACAAATAATGTTTTAGCAGCAGAAAAACCTACTGCAAGTCATAAATCGGTTATTAATTACTTTATGGATAGCTATATGAATTCTGATTACAAGAAATTGAAAGCTGTTTTAAGTGATGATGCTGTATTTACATCGAACAGGGATGTGAGGGTGATAAAGCACAAAGCAAGTGAGGTTCTGGCTCAAATGAAAAAAGATGAAGGTGTAATACAAAAAGACTGTAACATCAGCTCTACCATCGTTTCTGAAACAGATGCATTAGTTATTGCCCGTGTAGATGTAAATTACGAGCTGTT
Source organism: Pedobacter sp. HDW13 (assembly GCF_011303555.1). Taxonomy (NCBI): domain Bacteria; kingdom Pseudomonadati; phylum Bacteroidota; class Sphingobacteriia; order Sphingobacteriales; family Sphingobacteriaceae; genus Pedobacter; species Pedobacter sp. HDW13. The sequence goes on from NZ_CP049868.1 coordinate 2,302,015, forward strand.
TGATGGTGCACAACAGAACTTTGTAATAATAGAGAAAAATAAAGAAGGAGAGTGGAAAATTACTCAGGTATACAAAGTTTTCGTTACGAGCGAAAGCCAGGCTAAAAAACTGGTTTAAATTTTGGTTTTATGTTAAATAGAAAAGGCCTGGTGTAAAATATACCGGGCCTTTTTTATTTAAGTTTATGCTGATCTTAAAAGTTTATCGGCAATTCTATTTGTGTTTTATCCCAACCGGCAATCAGAGTTGCACCTTCGGTTGCTGGGATAAATGTTAAAGAGAAATATTCTATTGGTTTAGCCAAAGTTTTAACCGGAACATTTACCCGCACGATATCTTTAGCCTGGTTGTAGCTAAATGCTCCCCATTTATCTGTTTCACTATTAATAATAATGGTCCAGGTATCCTTATTAGGAATTGCAAATAAGCTATAAGTGCCTGCTTTGATTTTCTTTCCGCCTATGTTTACTTTTTTAAAGAAACGGATCTCTGTGCTTTCGTTGGCGCCAAAACGCCAAACTGTTCCGTACTGCTCTAAAACACCAAAAATATCGCGTCCTTTTTTCTGTGGACGGGAATAAACAACCTTAATTACCGGTTTAGTTAAATCGCCGGCTTTTGCCTTTGGTGCATTTAATGGAAAATATACAATATCTGCCGGACTAGAGTCTGCAACAGGGAATTTTACTTCTGTGGCCTGCTGAGCCTTTGAACTAAAGCATATAAGAGCGAAAACAACAATGAATATATGTTTCATCTGCTGTGAATTAAGGCGTAACCTATAAGTGCATCGACACTTTAGGGCTTATACGTAAATAAAATGAATTAGTATTTTCTACCTTTAACGATAGCGTTTAAAAATAAGCCTGCTGTTAACAAACCTAAAACACCACCTAATAAAGCGAAAATGTAGTTATGTGTAATAATTGCCCCAGTTAAAACTCCGAAGAATAAACCTAAAGCATAATATAACCAGTTAAAATTATTGCTGCTGTTCTCTTGTACACTCATGTTTTTTATTATTTGGAGGCAAAGTTAATATTTATTTTAAATTTTAATTTGTGATTAGCACCAATATTCTAATTAATTATCAATTCGGTCTAATTTATAACCCTTGTTTTTTAAATAGCCAATGAGTTCGGGTAAACGGCTGTAAAATTTGTCCGTTCTTCGGGCATCAGTGCCAATGTGTAACAACAAAATAAATCCGTTTAAACCATTTGGCTTTGTCTCGTCAAAAGTGGTTATTGATTGATATATTTCGGTACTGGTTTTATAATTTTTTCCCATTTGCGGGTAGGTGTAGTCGGCGTTCGAGCGCGTTCCGGGCGTAAAATTAACCAGTTGCAAACCCTGCTCATTTGTCCAATTGGAAATGACTTGGTTATACCACTCGTATGGAGGTAAAAAATACGTTGCTGCTTGTTTGGTGATGCCAAAAGCCTCCATAGCAGTATAATTGGCTTTTAGATCGTTTACAAAAGTGGCTTGTGTAACCAGCAAACTATCACGTTTGCCCCAATCGCAGTATAACAGGTGTTTATCTGAATGCGGCCCCAAATAATGACCATCTTTTTTGAGCCCTTTAATTAAAGCGCTGAAATTTTTGTTCCTGTAAAAATTTCCGGTTAAAAAGAATGATGCTTTTACCCCTTCCTGTGCCAGTACTGTCCTGATTTTTTCTCCGCCATCCACAAATTCATCACCGGTAAAAACCAAATGGATTTTCTTTTGCGTAGAATCGCCACGGATAATAGCACCCAGGCTTTTGGTTTTATGATCTGTTAAGGTTGCCTGGGCTTCTTTAGAGGCGAGTAGATAAACCAACGATGCCGTGCCGTCCATTGTTGGTTCGTTCGTGCTGTAATCGCCATAATCATCATGGTAAACTGCCAAATCACTTTGAAAATCAGCGTATTCATCTGCTTCGTTTAATTTAATGCCAATTAGCCCCTTGTATATGTTGGTGTAAACAGGACCGTCAACTAATCCACCGTCAATCGGATATTTTTTCAAATGGGTAAAGGCCGAATGTGGATCGGTTGGCGTATCACCCCATTGCGGCAGGCCGTAAACCATGCTGGTGCCCCAGGGATTGCAGCCAAAAATCCAGTCGAAGTTGGCTTGTGCCAGTTCGGCAAAGGTATCATCGCCACTTAATGCCTCATACCAGTTACATTGCATCGTAAAAGCAAGCGTTAAGTTGTTGCTGCACCAGATAAAAGGAATGCCACGGGAGAACGCATTGTTTTTTGCGCGTTTCCATACCGCCTCTATGCCTGTTTTATAGTAGGCTGTGGTTGTATGCTCGCCCTGTTTAGCCACTTCGTAATGACCCAAATTGATAAAAGGATAGTACTGGTAATGTGCTGCAGTATCTTTCTGCAGCCAGGGTGTAACGGTTTCTCGGTGAGCATATTTTAAGGCAAGTGTAACCTTTTTCTTGTCGGGTTTTTCTTTACCAAAGTTAAATGAAGCTTCGGCGAGCTCCATATCATCAACCCAATTGTCTTCGGCATATATGTAAGGCGATTTTACCGAAACGGTTTGAGTTACACCTGGTTTAAGCAAAGCATAGCGATAGGCACTTTGGGCTTTTTTAGCTAGTGTTTGGGCATATTGCTGATCTACATTTTTAAACAATAGAGCGCCTAGGTTAAAAGCACTGGTAAATTTAGCTGCTGTAGAACTGGTACCGGTGGTGTTGTTCATCAGTTTACCGCGCTGTTGTGGCTCGCCGGTTATAAAATATAGCGGACGTTCAAAACCTTTGCCATACTGATTATCTTCTTTAGGAATACGCATGCTGATATGATCGCGGTCATCGGCCAGCTGATTAAACATGATGTTCTGCTTCGGATGCATTTTTAGGAGCCAGTCCAGTCCCCATTTGGCTTCATCTAAAACATCGGCCTTCCCATTTTTTCCACCCAACCCATTAGCCTGTTGGGTATCACCAAAAACCTGAGGGAAATCACGGTAAGCCATTAAGAGGTGGTAAGTTGCATTTGCTGACGTGGTAGCATATTGCAGATAGTCGCTGGCATCGTGCCAGCCGCCCGAGGCATCGAAATGGATACTGTCTTTAATTCCTGCCTTGTTGCCGTAAAGCACAAAACCATCATGTGTGTGGCAGCTATCCTTTAAATACGGATTAAAGCCACTGCGTTGCTGCCGCATATAGCGTAAACAGAAATCAGCAGTACCTTTGTAAACATTATTATTAATTAACAGCAGTGGCGAAGTAGCTCCACCTGCACGAATATAAAATCTACCATTTCTTTTAAAATCGCTAAAGTTTAACCGGGCAGTTTGTTTGAAAGGCCCGTAGTTGCCAAAACTTTTAATGTTGGTAGAGGAATATACAACAGCTTTGGTTTCTTTTTCTAAGATTTCGAAACGATTGGGTATGTGATCTGTTTTACTTACCCATACAGCTACTTTAATGCTTTCGGTTGTGTAGCCAAGCAAATTTATCCTGATCCAACTTTCTTCATTCTGATGCTTATTCGCATTAAAAGCATATAAAATAAGGCAGGCACTTAATGTCATTATAGTAGCGAGGAGTTTATTTTTCATACTTTAAGGAGGATTATTACATTTAAAATTAGGGTTTTATCAAGATAATGTAAAAGAAGTGCCTAAACATTTGGAAATTAATCAATCGTTTGATTAATTTTGTGTCGTCAAAAAGAAAATGAAAACAGAAAAAGTAGATAAAAGACAAGCCATTTTGGAAGCAGCGGAAAAGCTGTTTTGCGAAACCGGATATGAAGGAACTTCTACCCGCCAGATTGCAAAAGAATCTGGAGCAAATATGGCCATGATAAATTATTATTTCGGTTCGAAAGAGGGCGTTTTTGTAGAGATCATGAACGAGCGCATTGCTGGTTTTGCATCTCAGTTAAAAATCATCAACGAGGATAAGATATCAGCAATTGAAAAACTTCATAAAGTTATTGAAGGTTATGTAAACCGGATCCTGAACAATACTGCATTCCATAAAATGATGCACAGAGAGCTTTCTTTAACGCAAAGACCCGAAATGTACGATAAGATTAAAGATGCCATGAGTCAGAACATGCAGCTAATTGATCGCATTATTACCGATGGGATTGAGGATGGTTCTTTTAATAAGGATGTTGATGTGCGGATGATCATTGCAACCATTATGGGAACGATTTCCAATGTTGTAATCGCACCTAATAAAATTCTATCCTGCTCTAACTTCGATTTAAATAATCCGAAAGATAAAAAAATGATTAAAGAGCGGGCCATAACCCACTTGCAAGACCTTACAACAGTTTATTTAACAACGAAAAGATGATACCCAAACCAATAAAATTAATGCTTGTGGCATCATTAGTTCCTGCCGCTTTATTTGCACAAGGCAGCAAGGAATTAAATATCAATCAGGCAATAGAACTTGGCATAGCCAATAGTAAAAATTTAAAACTCTCGCAGAACAAAATTGATGAGGCGGTTGCACAACTGGCTGTGGTAAAAGATAATGTTTTACCTACAGCTAATGCCAGCTTTATGTACAATCACGCCGAAATCCCAACCACTACTTTTACCTTACCGGGCAGCGAATCTTCGTTTCACCTCCCTAAAAGGGCCGATGCCTTTGTAGGAACTGCAGCCGTACAGGAACTGGTTTATGGTGGTGGTAAATTAAAATACGCCAAAGAATCGACCAAACTCCTAGCCGATGTAGCCCGTTTAGATGCCGATAAAAGCAAAGAGGAAATTACCTACGCCGTAATTAATACTTACTATGCTTTGTATAAAGTTTTGCAGAGCAGAAAAGTAGTCGATCAGAATTTAGAAGCTATTGCAGCCCAGATTAAGCAGGCACAACGTTTCTTCGAGCAAGGCATTGTAACCAAAAATGATGTATTGCGTTTTCAGTTGCAGCAGGCCAATGTTACGCTTACGCAAATGGATATCGAAAGCAACCGCAAGGTAATTAATTACAACTTAGATATTCTTTTGGGTTTACCGGAAGATACGGAAGTTAAGATTACCGATCCGAGTGCTGGTTTAAAAGCAGCAGGTTCGCTTAACGAGTATATCGGTTTAGCCATGGCCAACCGCCAGGAGTTAAAACAACTCGATGTACAAAACAAAGTTGCCGGTTTTAATATCAAAACCATTAGGGCCAATACTTTACCTACCGTAGGTGTAGGCGCAAACCTTTACTATATTAACCCTAGTGGTAATTTTATTCCACCAACAAACCAGTATTTAATGCCAATTACTTTAGGTGCTACCGTTTCGTGGAACATTGGTAACCTATGGACGAACAAAAACAAAGTAAGTGAGGCTAAAATCCAGCAAAATGCCATTAGCATTCAGAAAGATATTTTATCAGATCAGGTAAAAACCGATATCAATAAAAATTTCCAAAGCTATCAGGTTGCTGTAAATAAAATTCAGGTCTTAGAAACCTCAATTTCACAGGCAACAGAAAACGACAAATTACTGGCCTCGAAGTATAAAAACAATGTCGCATCAGTTACCGATCGTATCGATGCTGAAACCTTATTATATCAGGCAAAAATAAACTTGGAGATAGCAAAAGCGGACGCAGGTTTGGCTTACTATACCTTATTAAAATCAACAGGAAAAATAACGCAATAAATACAGCAATGACAACTGAAAAGAAAAAAAAGAGCTTAGTAGTACCTATAATTTTAGGCGTTTTACTAGTAATAGGTATAATTTTCGGTATTACCGAATGGAATTATTATAGCAAGCACGTAGATACCGACGATGCACAGATTGATGGCGACATCAGTCCGGTTGTTGCCCGTGTTGGTGGTTATGTTAAGGACATTAATTTCGAAGAAAATACACACGTAACCGAAGGTCAGGTTTTGGTTAAACTTGATGATAACGATTATAAAGTTAAATTGGAACAAGCGCAATCGGGCCAGAAAGGCGCAAGTGCAGGTGTTGGTGTAGCACAATCTCAAATTGTCGCTACACAAGCCAATACAAGCACTGCTAAAGCAAATGTAGAAACAGCTAAAGCAAATGTTCAGGCGGCAATTGTTAAATTAAATTTAGCTCAGAAAGATTTTGCACGTTACGCAAACCTGGTAAAAGATGGTTCGATCACTCAACAGGCTTTCGATCAGTCAAAAGCATCTAAGGAAGCAGCTGAAGCTGCAAAACAAGCGGCACAAGCAGCATATCAAGGCGCACAAGACCAATACAACGCAGCGGTTAAACAAGTTGGCACAACACAATCGCAATTAGCTGTAAGCAGCAATGTTATCAGTCAGCGCCAAAGCGATATCGATTTTGCTACCTTACAACTTTCATATACCGATATCAAAGCACCGGCTTCGGGTATTGTTTCTAAAAAGAATGTACAAAAAGGACAGTTGGTACAAGCTGGTCAGTCGTTATTCTCGGTAGTAAACGACGGAAGCATTTACGTTACCGCCAATTTTAAAGAAACCCAGTTAGAGAAAATCAAATCGGGCTCGAAAGTAGAAATAGAGGTTGATGCTTATCCTGACGAAAAAATTGAAGGTGAAGTTTACAATTTCTCTCCAATTACAGGTGCTAAAGGCTCTTTATTGCCTCCTGACAATGCTACTGGTAACTTCGTTAAAGTTGTACAACGTGTTCCGGTAAAAATCAAAATCCATCCATCAAAAGAATTACTGGCTAAACTACGTCCGGGTATGAGCGTTAAAGCTTCAGTTTCTGTTAATTAATATTTAAAATGGCCGAAGTAGGTTTAAAAAAGTGGATTATTACCTTTACGGTGATCACAGCTTCGTTATTGGAGCTGATTGATACGACCATCGTAAACGTAGCTATTCCACAAATACAGGGAAACCTGGGCGCCACCCTGGAGGATGTGGCCTGGCTTTCCACTGGCTATGCGGTAGCAAACGTTATCGTATTGCCAATGTCGGGCTGGTTGGGTAACCGGTTTGGCAGGAAAAATTATTTTCTAACCTCCATTATTGTTTTTACACTGGTTTCGTTTCTCTGCGGAAACGCAACATCACTAAATGAACTTATTTTATTCAGGATTATACAAGGTTTGGCCGGTGGTGGTTTAATATCAACTGCACAAGCCATCTTAATCGAAACCTGGCCACGTGAAGATGTGGGTATTGCAACCGCCCTTTTTGGTTTGGGAGCAGTAGTTGGACCAACTGTTGGGCCAACCATTGGTGGTTATATTCTGGATATCAGTTCGTGGCCGTGGATTTTTTATGTAAACATTCCCGTCGGGATACTGGCTGCCTACTGTACCTATACCTTTGTACGCGCCACCCCTAAAGAAGGGCAGGGTCAACCTGTCGATTGGTGGGGTATTGCTTTATTGGCTATTGCAGTAGGTAGTTTACAAACCGTTTTAGAAAAAGGAGAGAGCGAAGACTGGTTTGCCACACCATATATTACGGCTTTGGCAGCAGCATCGGTATTTGGTTTGTTGCTTTTTATCTGGCGCGAAATGAGTACAGACCACCCCATTGTGAACTTTAAAATTATGCGTCACCGTAGTTTTGCGGTGGGTATGTTTACCTCATTCATTCTGGGCTTTGGATTATACGGATCGGTGTTTATTTTTCCGGTATTCTGTCAGAATCTGTTAGGTTTCTCGGCTTTACAAACAGGCGAATTGCTGTTTCCGGGTGGTTTATGTACCATAGTAATGATGCCATTTATAGGTATTATGCTTAAAAAAGGCATACCAGCCCAGTTTATGGCTACTTTTGGTATGTTGGCTTTCTTTATTTTCTGTTGGATGTTGAGTAAATCGACATTGCAATCGGGTACAGGCGATTTCTTCCTGCCATTGGTAATCCGTGGTGTAGGTATGGCACTTTTATTCGTACCGTTGACTACATTGGCTATTCAGGATTTAAAAGGCCCTGAAATTGGTCAGGGATCAGGTTTAAATAACATGATGCGCCAGTTAGGTGGTTCGTTTGGTATCGCCGCTTTGACTACGTTGATCCACATTCGCTCAGGTTTTCACAGAAGTAATTTGTTAACCAATCTGAACGATTATAACCCTGCATTTGTAGAGCGTTTTAATGGTTTAATCAGAGGGTTTATGGCAAAAGGACAAAGTTTGTTCGATGCTAAAATTATGGCTGCAAAAGCGATGGAAGGAATCGTTACCAGACAAACAATGTTACTTACTTATGATGATGCATATTGGGTTGCCGGATTAATTATGTTGTTCTCAATTCCTTTACTTTATCTTCAAAAGTTTAAGAAAAATGCAAATATTCCGACGGATGTGCACTAAAATTCGCAAAGAAATAGCCTAAATATTGGCAAAAAACAAAAACAGCCGGTGTATTTTATTACATCGGCTGTTTTAACCCAAAAAATTAACAATCAATGCAATGCCCTTAAACATTGCAAATGTTCTTACTCAACCACATGGTGGCCAAATAAGATTCTAAAATTAAAATTTATTCTACAATTTTCCAAATTGTAAGCCTTAGAATTTTAATACCTTACGCATTTTTTGTAGTATTACGGGATACAAAACTATTGCATAAGCTATGCCTAAACTTCGTTTAACTACGCAACGAGAATCTATTTTTAATAATGAGGTAATCTCAAAATTCGAACTCTTTAACAGTTTATTTCTCACCTTGCCTTTTTACAAAATTAAAGATACCGGAACCTTGCTTCCGCTGTTTTTTAAGAGCTGTGAAGAAGGCATTGCAAACGGAGAAAAACCTGCACAGATTATTGAAGAGTTTTTTGCCAAATACACCAGCTATACCGACCGAAAGGATATCGTTGATTTGCTTTTCAGGTTCATTCAATACATCGAGCGTCAGGTAGTACTTTTTGATGCCGTAGAAGACGCTTCTTTTACCAAACTAAATACTACTGATGAGCAGAGTACTCTTGCATTTATTTTAAAGAAGAATGCTGATAACAAGCCTGTATTGGCTAAAATAGAGAAACTGATAGACGAACTTTCGCTACGTTTGGTTTTAACCGCACACCCGACACAATTTTATCCGGGCACCGTACTGGCTATTATTACCGATTTAACACAAGCCATCCGCGATAACGACCTTACCTCAATGAACTCGCTATTGCAGCAGTTGGGTAAAACGCCGTTTTTCAATAAAAAATCGCCTACACCTGTTGATGAGGCATTAAACCTGGCCTGGTTCTTAGAAAACACCTTTTATTTCGCTGCGGCGAACATTCAGGAAGAAATAGACCAGAACCTGGATGAATATAACCTCGAAACCAAAAAGATTTTAGAACTCGGTTTCTGGCCGGGAGGAGATAGGGACGGAAACCCGAATATCCATGCCGATACCACTTTAGAGGTTTCGAAGATGCTTCGTCAGATTTTGTTCCGCTGCTATTACCGCGATTTCAGGGTAATTAAACGCCGCATTACTTTCAGAGGCGTTGAAGAGAACATTGTTAAACTGCACGATGTATTGTATAAAAATGCTTTCGATCAAACTTGCGAGCTTCAGGATATTTCAAGTGAACTGAAAGAGAACCTGAATAAAATTAAGGACACGCTTTTAGAAGAGCATGATGGACTGTTTGTTGATCTGGTTAATGATCTGATCCGCAAAGTCGATTTGTATGGTAATTATTTTGCTTCGTTAGATATTCGTCAGGATAGCCGCGTATTGCGCAATGTACATGCATACTGCCGCGCAAATAAGCCGATTTCATCATTATATCCTGCCGATTACGATAAACTTTCGGAAACAGAGAAACTGGATCTGATTTCGTTTAAAGAAGCAACCATTGCTTATGCAAGTGAGCCTGATGCTTTAACCAAAGATACGATTGAGGTAATTAAAGAAATTAAAGGCATTCAACAACGCAACGGCGAAAAGGCTTGTCACCGCTTTATCATCAGTAACTGCCAGCAGGCGAGCGACATTCTTCAGTTGATAGAACTTTTCCTTTGGAATGGCTGGAGCAAAGATTCCTTAACAATCGATTTTGTGCCACTTTTCGAAACGGTAAACGATTTAAAAGGTGCTGCGGCAATTATGGATACTTTGTACAGCAACCCGTTCTACAAAGCACACCTGGCTAAGCGCGGCTATAAACAGCACATTATGCTGGGGTATTCCGATAGTACTAAAGATGGGGGGTATTTAATGGCCAATTGGTCTATTTTTAACGGAAAAACATCATTATCGGCCGTTTCGGCAAAACACAATATCCAATTGGCCTTTTTTGATGGTCGTGGCGGTCCGCCGGCACGTGGCGGAGGTAAAACACACCGTTTCTATGCTTCAATGGGTAAAGAAATTGCCAACAAAAACATGCAGTTAACCGTGCAGGGCCAAACCATCAGTTCGCAATACGGATCGGTAGAAAGCGCTGAGTTTAATATCGAGCAATTAATCAATGCAGGCTTAACCTCTGGCTTAAAAGAAAAACACAATGTTCTTCTCGATCCGGAAAACAAGGCCTTACTTGATGAAATGGCTGAGGATGCTTATACCACATTTGTCGATTTGCGTGAACACAAGCTGTTTGTGAGTTACCTGGAGAAACTTTCACCATTAAAACTATTATCGCAGGCCAATATCAGCAGTCGTCCGGTAAAAAGAAATGGTGGTGGTGAAATGAAACTGGAAGATTTAAGGGCAATCAGTTTTGTTACTGCCTGGAGTATGTTAAAGCAAAACGTTCCGGGTTTTTACGGAATGGGAACCGCACTTAAAAATCAGGAAAAAGCTGGTAACTGGGATAAAGTAGTTAAGGTTTATGAAGAGTCTGATTATTTGAAAACAATTGTAGATAACTGTATGATGAGCATGAGTAAATCAGACTTCACCATTACAGCGCATATGGCTGCAGATAAAGAGTTCGGTGCTTTTTGGACTCAATTACACAACGAATTTGAATTAGCGAAGGAGATGCTTTTAAAACTATCAGGACAGGCAACTTTGATGGCTAATTATCCTATCGATAAAAAATCAATCGCTACGCGCGAGAAAATTATTTTGCCTTTGGTATTGATTCAGCATTTTGCTTTAGAGAAATTGCAGCATGACCAAAATGAGAAAGATCAGCAGGCTTTAGAAAAGCTGGCGGTTAGAACTGTATTTGGTATTGTAAATGCCGGAAGGAATTTGGCTTAAAACTATTCCAAACCTCACTTTTAAAACCTGTGAGGTTTAAAAGTATAACTAAAGGCCTGTGTAATCACAGGCCTTTTTTGATTTTCTTATTTAAGCTCACGCGCGTTTCCAAATGCGCGTGGAATTAACACAAGAACGATGAAATCGTTAAGCTTTGCGTACTCGTTAAAAACGAGCGCGAGCTTAAAACAGATGTACTTTTTTAGTGCCCCGCGTTTGTTTAACATTGCCTTTACCCGGTTTCGATTTTACAACAGTGTTTTACCCTGCTTGCTAAACGATAAATTTCGAATAGAACCACGGAGGTTCTTTCTGTCTAAAATGGCCATACTTATAAGTAATATTAATGAACTGTTCTTAATGGCTACCTGCTGCGTATCTCCTTCAATACTACTATACTACAAATCCGTATCAAATCCACAGTAAGTCCGCATTAATGCTATAAAACGCGGATTATATGCGGATTTACCCTTAAGTTGGTATAAATCAGATATGCAGATGAGTCGACTTTAGCTCCCTTATCCGTTAGTCGGGATTTGCAACCCGTCTTTAATTTATTCATTTTTTAGACAGATGACACCAGTAAGATTTCAAATACTCCTTATTGCAAATCCCGACCAACATTTAGTTCGCAATGGAAGCTTAGTTTTATAATGACGAATTACGCTTAAACAAAAATCCCTTGCAAATTTTCATCTGCAAGGGGTTTATATTTCGAAAAAGCCCGATTAAAGTTTAAGACGATTATCTGTCAATCGAACCCATTACTTTTTGGCCGAAAGCATTTAATGCATCTTTTTCGGCAGCGCCTTCACTTACCATCTGGTGCACTTCAAGCGCGCCGCAAATATTGGTAATCATTTCGCCTGCTACATCCACTTCATGCTCACTAACGCCTCTAAATTCGCAAAAAGCCTCTAACACCTCTAAAGTAGTCTCCAGCTGTGCTGGAGTGGTGTTTTGAAATAATTGTCTTATAACTGGAATCTTCATTACTTTATCTTGTTAAATAGTTCAATCAAGCCTTCTGCTTTGTTGGTTTGTACCTGATCTACCAAATTGCCGCCTTCAAAAGCTGCAAAAGTTGGTAAATTATCAACGTTTGCAAATTTGCGTGAGTTTGGAAGTTTTTCGGCATCAACAATCAAGAAAGCTACATCTTCATTTTCTGAAGCCAGTTTTTTAAACTTGGGTTTCATGATCCGGCAGTTACCGCACCACGATGCAGCATACTGAACCATCACCTTTGAGTTCTCGGCCAGATATTGTTGAAGATTATCTTCTGTTAATTCTAAAAACATAACCTTTTGTTTAATTAGTTAGCAGCTAAGTATTCAGCAACGCCAGTTCTGTTTGCGTTCATTGCTTCTTTACCTTCTTCCCAGTTTGCAGGACAAACTTCGCCATGTTTCTGAACGTGTGCGTAAGCATCGATTAAACGTAAATATTCTTTAACGTTTCTACCAAGTGGCATATCGTTTACACTTTCGTGGAAAACTTTACCAGTCTCATCGATTAAATAAGTAGCTCTGAAAGAAACATTTGAACCAGAGAAAGATTCGTTTCCTTCCTCATCGTAATTAACTTCCTGATCTAAAATATCTAAGATACCAGATAATTGTCTGTGTGTATCAGCTAAGATTGGGTAAGTAACACCTTCAATACCGCCGTTATCTTTTGGTGTGTTTAACCATGCGAAGTGAACTTCGTTGGTATCGCATGATGCACCGATTACGATTGTATTTCTTTTTTCAAACTCAGGTAAAGCAGCCTGGAAAGCGTGTAATTCTGTAGGACAAACAAAAGTAAAATCTTTTGGATACCAGAATAATAACACTTTACTATTTTTGTTTACAGCCTCTTCAAATACATTGATTTTCAAGTCATCACCCATGTCTGACATTGCATCAATACTAACACTCGGGAATTTTTTGCCTACTATTGCCATAATTTTTTATCTTTTATTTTTGTGCCACAAAGGTACGGCTAAAAGCGTAGTCAATCAACCCCGATCTACTAATTGTTAATTGTATTTATTGATGGCGGTATAGATGAAAACTATAATGTTTTGTTAAAGTATAGCGGAATCCTATTTTTTGTAAACTGGCCGTCATCTCGACTGAAACGCAGTGGAATGGAGAGATCCATTTTGATAGATTTCTCGACTGCGCTGCACTTCGCTCGAAATGACGACCGTAGGGGCAGTTATTTCTTTAACGTATTCTCATACAGTTTAAAAATCCGTTTGTATTCATCTGTCCAGCTGCTGGGTTCAACAAAGCCGTGGTCTTCTACCGGGTAAACGGCAAGCTCCCAGTTGTTTTTGCCCAGCTCGATAAATCGTTGTGTAATGCGTACAATATCCTGGAAATGAACATTCACATCAACCATACCGTGGGCCATTAGTAGATTGCCTTTTAATTTATCGGCAAAGTAAATTGGCGAACTTCTTTTGTAGGCAATCGGATCGTTAAAAGGCTCGTTAAGGATATTTGAAGTATAACCATGGTTGTAATGTGCCCAGTCGGTAACCGAACGTAAAGCGGCACCACTGGTAAAAACATCCGATTCGTTAAACATAGCCATTAACGTAATAAAGCCTCCATAAGAGCCTCCGTATAAACCAACATGTTTTGGGTTTACGCCATATTTCTCAACCAAAAATTTAACGCCATCTACCTGGTCAGTCAGGTCTTTTCCACCCATGTGGCGGTAAATGCCGGTGCGGTAATCGCGGCCATAACCCGAACTTGCGGTATAATCGATGTCGATAACCGTATAGCCATTATCGGCCAGTAAATTATTGAACATAAACTCGCGGAAATAGGTACTCCAGCCGAAATGCACGTTTTGTAAATAGCCTGCTCCGTGCACAAAAACTACTGCCGGATGGTTCGGGTGTGGGTTGTCTGATTTGTAAACCCTGGCATAAACATCTGCACCGTATCGGTTTTTAAAGCTAACCATATCTGGCTCGCGCCATTTATACGAATCGAATTCAACCGAAGTAGACTGGGTGATTTTTACGGCTTTAGCGCCAGCTTTATTGGTTTGCAGGTATAATTCGCCGGGTTTATTGAGGTAAGAGTAATTTATAGCCAGGTATTTCTCATCTGGCGAAAGTGTGATATCGCTCAAACCTTTCATGTTGGTAAGCTGCACAAGCTCGCCACCATTTGCTGCAATTTTAAAGAAATTGGTAATGCCGGGGTGCTCTTTATTGGCCTTAATGTAAAAGGTACTTCTATCTTTCGATAATTGTAGCGTTTGTACTTCCCATTTACCTGAGGTTAATTGTTTTTTATCTCCCGTGGCCACATTTACCATGTACAAATGTGAGTAACCTGTTGCCTCGCTTTGGTAGTAAAAGTGGTTATTATCAATCCATCCGGTATTACCCTGGTAATAGCTGCTAATCCCCGGACCACCTATCCAGGCTTCATCACGCTGGCGATCGAGCAAAGTAAGTTTGCCTGTTGCGGCGTCCAGTTTTAAAATCCAGCGGTCTTTGTTGTCGGTAGAAGTTGCAACCACGATGCCCATACTTCCGTTATCATTCCAAAGCGGGCCAAAAAGATTAACAGGCCGGTCGGCGTTTTTCTTTTTTAGCGTATCCAGTTCTTTCGGATAATCTTTTAGGTAATCAGGAAGGTCTTTTATCCCGGGTATGGTTGAAGTAAGTATGCTGTATATCGTATCGCGCTGAGTATCGTAAATAAAAGCCTGCGAGACATTCTCATTTTCGCCCACTTTTGCCCTGCCTGGAATATCTTCGGTATAACCAGAAGCGGTAACATAATTTGGAACCACAGTATTGTGGTTATTCTGTGCTGGAGTAGTGAGTTTGTAGGTAACAAAACGCCCGTCAGGACTAATTACTACATTATTTAAAAAACGGTCGTCGGTATAAAGTTCTTTTAATGGTTTGTTCTCGGTACCGGTAGCCCCAGAGCGACCTCTTCCGCCACGGTTGGCATTGCGCGATTCGGCGTTACGTTTCTTAATAATATCGAATAACTCCGTTTGCTGTGCTTTTAACCATTTGTCTTGCTCTGTTGCCTGTTTCGCTTCCGATCTTCCTGGTTTTTTACCTTTAATAAAATTGGTGATCTGGCTGGTTTCGGCCGATTTTAAATTTACTTCAAACAAATTATCACCCGCTTGGTAAACGATGTTCCCGTTGTTTAAAAAAACAGGGCTGTTTTCTCTTTCAAGGGTATTTGTGAGACGGATTTCTTTACCTGTTTTAAAGTTCTGGAGATAAATATCGCCACTCTTTTCTACAAGTCCCTGCGAACGATCGGCATTGTAAGTATAATTTAAGCTTAGTAATTTTTCATCTTCCTTTTCAGTCGCTTTAACAGGTTTGCTTCCTGTGGCCGAAATTTTAAAAAGCTCTTCTTTTGGTTTATTTTCAGGGTTCCAGTTAAAGTAGAGTGTTTTGCTATCGGCCGTCCAACGGAAATTGCCTGGTGCAACGCCCATCCATTTAGGGTCGCGCATTATTTTTTCTACGGTTAAGGGGGCAATTTGTTGCGCAAAAGTGTATTCTCCGGTGCAGAGCAAAAGAAAGAGTAAATATTTCTTCATGAATTTTAGGTTTGGTGCAATTTAGATAATGACAAGATTAAATCAAGAAGGAAATGGAAATGTTACACCACCTCATTTTGTAAATAAACCACAGATAAAAAGGATGAACACAGATAATCTTTTGTAATTATGTCAAAAATCTGTGTTTATCTGTGCAAATCTGTGGTGCATAACTAACGGATCACCCTTCCGGTTTTATCTACATTCACCTCATCAAAGGGTTTCAGGTAGTCGTTAATGATAACTGCAAATTCCCTTCGCGTTAAAACTTTTTTAAGATCGTATGTTGACGAAAATTTATAACTCTTGTTCCATTTTTTCTGTAACTCTGTTTTAGTTGCATCGGCCGATTTATTACCTACATAACTTACCATGGCTACGGTGTTTTCTAAATTGACAGGCGCATTTTGATGATCGTCGAACCAGATTTGAGCTTTGTAATAATAGTCTTTAATGGGTTGTTTAATTTCATCGTAGCTAACCTCTTTTTCGGGGTTAAAAAAGGCTTTCCCTTGTTTTAGCTCTGCTTTTATAATACCAGTTATCCCAACTTTTTGGATAGCAAGCCAATTTGAATCAACTGTTTTTACATCCTCAAAAGGCATAAGTGCATGTTTGTAGCTTAATAACTCACCCTGAATCCTTTTTAAATTAGCTAAACTGGTTTTGGTATCGAAAAATGCAGCATAAGCTGCCGTTGCTCCGGCTGAAGGCCCGGTTTCGAATGAATCAGCAGCAATATATATCAGGTTTTCCTGGTCAGGGATGAGCAGGCTGTACAGGGATAAAAAGTTTGCTCCCTTTGCCACAATACTTGCTACGCTGGTTCTGTATAGATTTTCATCATAATTTAACGGGCTTAATGAGGCTGGATTTAATGTACTAACCTTTAATGCAGCGATTAATTTTTCAGGGGTATCGGCCATGATCAGCACTTTTGCTCTGATGCTGAGGTCTTTGTTAAGTTTCAATTCCCAGCCGCTTGCTGATCTTTTAATTTCATTGTAAGGACTGTTGTTAATTACACTTAAAAGCAAGGTGCTATCAACAGCTATCTTCGCCGGATTTTTTTTATCTCTTTTAGGCTTCGGGAGATTCTGGTTTTGTGTGTTTTCAGTTTCTCTTTTAAAAAAACTCTGATAAAAAGAAAGTAGTCTTTGTGGTTTGTTAGCTACCGTTAATTGCTCCTTTTGTGTAAGCAGGATAGTTTTAACACCCGATTTGAAGGATTGGAATGCAGCAGAATAGGCGGCGTCGCCATTTCCAATTACCAGTACATCTGTTTTTAGGGTTTGGGCGCGCATAACCATGGGAATTAAGCATGCGAAAACAAAAAACAATCTTTTCATCTTTAGAATTAAAATTTGCTGCAATATGCTTTAAATGAATGAATTTTTAATGAAATGAGTTGATTTTAACTAAATTTAACCAGCATACCGGCCAAACCGCCATCGAACTTTAATTATGAAAGAAGAGATAAAATCAGTTTTCGACTTACAGCAGCAGCACAAATTGGAATTGCGGAAAAGCGACGCAAAAATGCGGATTGTAAAGCTGAAAAGGCTTAAACAGGCACTAACAGATTCGGAAGCGGAGATTTTTGCTGCACTTAAAGAAGATCTGCGCAAAAACCCTTTCGAAAGTGCTGTTACCGAACTGTATTTTACTTATGCCGAAATAGACCACGCCATAAAAAAACTTAGGAGCTGGATGAGGCCTAAAGCGGCCGGCAAAACTTTGAGCAATTTTTTTGCCCGCAATAAAATTTATTACGAACCCAAAGGTGTTTGCCTTATTATAGCCCCCTGGAATTATCCTTTGCAACTGATGATGAGTCCGCTGGTTTCGGCAATAGCGGCCGGTAACTGCGCCATCCTTAAGCCTTCTGAAATAAGCGCAGCAACGGCCGGGCTTATCAGTAAACTTATTGCTGATACTTTTGACCCACAAGAAATAGCTTGTTTTGAAGGTGATGCAGCTGTTTCTACAATATTGCTGGAATTGCCCTTTGATCATATTTTCTTTACCGGAAGTACTGCTATTGGCAAAGTAGTGATGGAGGCTGCGGCGAAGAACCTGACTTCTGTTACCCTTGAGCTAGGCGGAAAATCGCCTGCTGTTGTAGATGGCACCTGCGATTTAAAGAAAGCGGCAGAAAAAATTGCCTGGGGTAAGCTGGTAAATGCCGGGCAAACTTGTATTGCGCCTGATTATGTATTGATTGACGAAAGTCTGGAAGCTGATTTTGTAAAGCATTACCAGACTGCGGTAGACAAAATGTTTTTTGAGCATTCGGAAATTAATAAAAACGATTACGCTAAAATTGTGAATCCAAAACAGTTTAATCGTTTAAATAAACTTGTTTACGCTGCTGTGGCAGAAGGCGCAATTGTAGCTTTTGGGGGTAAGTTTGATGAAAAGGATTTAACCATAACACCAACGCTTTTAACCGCTGTAACCGAAAATAGTGAGATTATGCAAGATGAAATTTTTGGCCCGGTGTTGCCGGTTGTTGGATATAAACATTTGCAGGAAGCAATCGATTTAATAAACAGGAAGCAAAAGCCCTTAGCCCTTTATGTTTTTTCCGGTAGAACAGCTAACCAAAATAAAATCATTACCGAAACCAGTGCAGGCGGAACCTGTGTAAACGATGTGCTGGTGCACATTGGTAATCCTAATTTACCTTTTGGAGGCCTTAACAATAGTGGTATAGGAAGTTGCCATGGTATATTTGGTTTCAAAACCTTCTCGCACGAAAGGGCCGTGGTTTTTCAATCGAAATTGGGGGTAACTAAAATGATTTACCCTCCGTATGCACCAAAAATGGGATTGTTAAAGTGGTTGAAGAAGTTGATGTAATTTTGTGTTTTAATGTTGGAAGGTTTAAAGGTTAAGTTCGCGCTTTTCAACGTTCCAACTTTTTAACATTTAACCTTCCAGCTTATTTCGATAATTCTCCCTTAAAAAGCTTATTTTAGGTTCATGGATCTAGAGCAACTTAAATATCCCATCGGTCAATTTTCTATGCCGGCTATTTTCGATCAAAAGCAAATCGATGAATGGATTGCTGAAATTAAGGCCTTGCCCGGACAACTTAGAAAAGCTACTGAAAGCTTAACCAATGAAGATTTAAGCCAAGCCTATCGGCCTGGGGGCTGGACTTTACGTCAGGTTGTTCACCACATTCCCGATAGTCACATTAATGCCTATATCCGTTTTAAGCAAGCCATTACCGAAGATGTGCCCGTAATAAGGCCGTATTACGAAGAGCGCTGGGCCGAAACAGGAGAGGCGAAGAACGGTGATATCGAACTTTCTCTTGCTTTAATCGCAGCGCTGCATCAACGCTGGGTTACCTTTTTAAAAACACTGCAGCCTGCCGATTACCAGCGTAAATATATCCATCCCGAGCATGGTAAAGAACTTACTTTAGCTAATATGCTGGGCATGTATGCCTGGCACGGCAAACACCATTTGGCACACATTACCAATACCATAATAAAATGAAAAATGCCCGTTTAAATTTACTGATCTTATTGCTTATTGGTTTTTCGACCTTAGCGAATGCCCAAAAAGCTCCATCCAAAACCTTTGCTTTTGTTTTAGGCTCCTGGGAAATGCAAACGCCGAAAGGGAAACTTGTAGAGCAATGGGTGCAAAATCCGGATAAGACACTGAGCGGTAAAAGTTACCGCATTAATGCGAAAGGGGATAGTACACTTACAGAAACCCTTCAAATTAAAAACATTGGAAAGGATACTTTTTATTGCTCAACCGTAAATGGACAAAATGAAGGTAAAGAAGTATCTTTTAAACTGATTTCTACCACAGATCAGACTTACGTTTTCGAAAATAAAACGCACGATTTCCCGCAAAGAATTGTTTACCAGAATAAGGGCAAAAAAGAAATGCTCGCCTGGATTGAAGGCGAGCTTAATGGTAAAAGCCGAAAATCGGAGTTTAAGTACATAAGGAAATAACTACATCAGTACCAGCATCGCTGCACTCATGGCAATCATAATGGCGTCCTCAACAATGGTAACGGTGCTCATGGGTAGGTTGAAAACGGCACCCAAACAGGCGCACTGAATTTTTTTCTTGTTCAGCACACTTTCTAAAACACCCAAAATACTAACTGTCATTACAATTAACGTAGCCCAGTTTACCACAATAGGAGATAGGTTTAAAGCGAACGACAAGCCTAATCCCAATTCGATAAATGCGTAGATATAACCCCAGGCACTAAATTTTTTTGCAACGATATCGTACATGGCATAGCTTTCGGCAAATGCTTTTAAATTGAGCATTTTGAAGAAAGAGAAGGTAAGGAAAAAACCGGCCATGAAAATGCGCATGAAAACCATAAAATCTACAGTGCCGTTTTGCAAAGAAACAATTAATGAAACCGCAGTAACATAGCCAAAAATGAGTAAGATCGGTTTATAGGTTGCGGCCCACGATTTGGTTTCTTCTACCATTTCGTTGTGTGCAATTGGTGAGATCTGGTATTTACTGTCTTTACCGCCCAAAGCATCTTGCAGGGTGGCTAAGCCAATGTGCTTATCCATGCTAATGGTGGCCGAGTTGGTGTCTTTCGAAACATCAACCGAGGTGATGTCAGGTAAAACCAAAAGGTTACTTTTTACTTTATTTTCGCAACCGCCACAAGTCATGCCGGTAAGTTGATAGGTGTGTGTCATGTTATAAATTTTAAACAAATTTACCTCATCCGGTAACCTGATCTGTTACAGAATAACCATAAAGTTTTATAGAATTTTGGATTCTGTCATTCTGAACGTAGTGAAGAATCTTTTACTGTTTAGAGAGGAGGTATTCTTCATTTGCAGATGCTTCGTGCCTCAGCATGACAACCGTATTACCCCACTAAAACCGATGTCATGGTTAGCGAACCGCCAACGGCTTTATCGTTAAAGAAAGTAATATCTTCCTGCTCGTTTTTCAGGCCAAGGGTATAAATTAAGGGTAAATAATGTTCTGGCGTTGGGATGGCAAGCATGGCGTCAGGGCCTAAATTCCGGTAATTCATTAAAGGCTTATGGTCGCCGTTTGCAATCAGGTTTTTGAATTTATCATTCATTTCGTTAGCCCAATCGTAACCGCCACCATTAATCATTTCCCAGCTTAACATGCGCAGGTTATGCACCATATTGCCACTGCCAATTACCAGAATACCTTTTTTACGCAAGGCATAAATTTCTTTGGCAATTTCGTAGTGCTCCTCGGGTGCTTTGGTGTAATCGATGCTCAATTGAAGCACGGGGATATTGGCCTTGGGATACATGTGCCTTACAATGGTCCAGGTACCGTGGTCTAAACCCCAATCGTGATCTAAGCCAACTGGTGTGCTATGAATTAGCGATGGGATTTCTGCAGCAAGTTTAGCATCACCCGGGACAGGATATTGCACGTCGAATAAGGCCTGTGGAAAGCCACCAAAATCGTGGATGGTAGATGGAAAGTCCATTGCAGTAACAAAGGTGCCACGGGTGTACCAATGCGCCGAAACCACGAGGACTGCTTTAGGAACCGGAATATGCTTCGCCAAATCGGCCCAGCTCTGGCTAAACTCATTGTGCTCAATACCGTTCATGGGCGAGCCATGGCCAATAAATAAAGTTGGCATTAAATCCGTTTGAGGCAAACGCTGAGTAAAGTTTTTGAATTGAGATAATGATGACATAATATCGTGTTTGTCTAATCGAAATTTAAAGACCGTTCTCCTGAACTTGTTTCAGGATCTGATGAAAGAGATTCCGGGGCAAGCCCGGAATGATGATAAGGTATATTATTTTGCCTGAACAAACTCCAGGTTTAATTTAATGGCAACATCTTTAGCTACACCTGCACCAGTTGGGTCGTATTTAATGTTATAATCTAAACGGTTAATGGTTGTGGTGGCGCCAAAGCCCGCCTTTGTATTGCCTTGCTGGTCTTTAGCGGTTCCACCGTAAACTACCGCAAATTTTACATCTTTGGTTACATCGCGGATCGTTAATTTACCACTTAGTTCGTAATTGTTGCCACTTAATTTTTTAAAACCAGTGCTTTCGAATTTCATGGCTGGAAATTTCTCTGCATTGAAAAAATCATCCGTTTTCAAGTGATTGTCTCTCATGTCAACGCCTGTTGTAATGCTGTTCACATCAACCGTGAAGTTGATTTTTGCATCCGTTAAATCAGGCTTAGCTGCAGTAACTGTCCCGTCAAATTTTTTAAACGAACCATCAACAAAAGAAATGCCCATGTGCTTAACCGAAAAGTTAACAAATGAGTGCATTGGATCGATTTTCCAGGTTGTTTGTGCGAAAGAAGCCACGCTTATTGAGGTAGCTATCAGGAATAAAAATAATTTTTTCATGTCTTGTTCTTTTTTAACAAAAGTACGTTGACATTCAGAAAGATAGTCTTGATGTATGTTAAGAAAACAAGGGGTTAAATTTCATCGAGCGTTTTGCGCTTATTCGCCGTTTTGGCTTTATAGGCTGATGGGGTAAGATCCGTAACTTTCTTAAACTGCGCAGAAAGATGGGCAACGCTGCTGTAGTTGAGTTGATAAGCAATTTCGCTCAGTGTGAGCTCGCCATAGGTTAACATTTCTTTTGCCTTCTCTATTTTCTGCGCAATGAAGTACTTTTCGATGGTTTGCTTTTCTACCTCCGAGAAAACAAGGCTTAGCTGTGGATACTCGAGCTTAAGTTGCTCGCTTAAATAGGCAGAGAGATTAATTTTTAAAGGTTCTTTTGAATAATGTACCAGGTTGATGATGGAAGTTTTGATCTGCTCGGCAATTTGAGTCTTCCGATCCTCCAAAAGTTCGAACCCAAAAGAATGTAAAGCCTCACTGATTTTGAGTTTATCATCAGCTGTTAAACTTCCGGGGAGGATAACTTCGCCCAGTTCAACCGAAACAGGATTAAAGCCGAGCTTCTCCAGCTCGGCTTTAACCACCATTTTACAGCGGTTGCATACCATATTTTTGATATGCAGGTGCATTATTTCGATTTAATAGTTTCTGAAACGTCACCACAATCAAACATCATGCTGCCGTAGTACGGGTTTTCGATGTTTTCTTTTTCGTTTAACCAGCTGGCCTTAGCCATAGGGCAGTGTTGCACATATACGGTGGCATTATTGAATTTAACGCTTTTAACGGTTTTAATCATCGCATAAGAAATACCCTCGAACGACTTACGTTGCGCCTTGATATCTTTTGCAGCGGCGAGCTCGGCAGCTTTGGCTTTGATTATTTTAGCCTGTTCCATCCAGGGCATGTGCTGCGTTGCAGGTAAGTCTTTGTGCGGAATAGCATCAACTTTAGCCGATAAAGCCTTTGCCTTTTCAGCTGCAAGATCTTTTTTGTCGGTAGCCAAAGCATTTTTAACATCGTAATAAGCAGTTAGGAGCTGATTAAAAGCTGCATCTGTTTTACTTTGTGCGAAAGTTAGTTTTGTAGTTGCGATGGCAATTATTGCCACCATGATCATTATTTTTTTCATGAGATCTTTTATTTTAATACGTTAAAAAAATTAAATTCTGCCCTTAAAAGGTACATGTTTTTGGTATATCGGTTGGTCATGTTTCCAGCTGCCTGAAAACGGTAACCCAAATCAATCCGTGTGGTGCTGTTCAAAATAACCTGGAGTGCAGGCGCTAAATCCAGGTAAGATTGGCCTGTACCAGGATCTGTTTTACCCAGCATTTCAAAATAAACATTAAAGTTCGGCTCCTTATAGTTTTTATATACAATTGGTAAAACCAGATAACCTGATGATAAACTGTAAGAAAACATGTTGTTTGGCCTCGGCATCCCGGCAATTTGCCTGTCATTATTCTCGAAGGCATGCGCATAGCCCAATGTTGCCGATAAGGCCAATTTATGCAAAAGCTGCGTAAATATTAAACCACCCTGAACACCACTATTGTCGCCTTCTAAATTGATATCGCGGGTAAATGTTGGCCGCCTACTCGTACTTATCCGGCCAAAAGCTGCTGCCCTGAGGTGACTATGCGTCTCGTCTATCGATAGGAAGCGGTATTTTGCATATAAGCTTCCGCCTTCCAAACGGTATTTACCGTCCATGTCTGAAAGAAAAGCCTGTGCATGGGCCATCAGGTTTTTATTGAATCCGATCATCACCTCTGGGATGGTACGGCTCACAAAACCGGGATTGTTGAATATGCCCTCGTTGGTAATGCGTACCCCAATTGATTTTGTAGGCATATTGCTTGCCGGTTCGGTAAAAACGTATAGTTCCTGACCAAAAGTATGATTAAAAGCACCAGCCAGAACCAGTGCTAAAACTAATATCCTTTTCATGGCTTAAGAAAGCACTAAATGGTAAACCCGGGTTTTTTTACCGTTAACAACACCCGTGCCGCTTGCATAGGCATCAGAATTAACCGAAGTAGCCTGCTTTTTAAATGCTGCGCCCGAAATGAAATTTTTATCGATAACCGATGCTTTTACAGTACCGTTAAGGGTTTTGTTTTTGGCGTTTATAAAACGGTAAACATTTCCATTCACAATTGCCTGACCTTTATCGTCAACCTTAACCTGATCGAAAGTGAAGTCGGCGGTTAAACCACCTACCGAGAAACCGGCATCCTGAACTTTTTTACGTACCAGATCGAGGTTAATGTCGGCACCTTTTTTAAAGGTAAGCACAAAGATGTTTTTGTTTAGATCTGGTTTTACCGAGTTAATGAAACCTAATGTTTCCAAAGATTTCTGCGTAGCATTAGAGCACATCGAGCAGGTTAATCCGGTAACCTGTAAATCGGCAGTTGATATTTGTTGCGCCGAAGCATTAACGGCGAAGAAAAGCATAATAATGCTGAATAATTTTATCGTTTTCATGATTTTATTGAATTGGAATTAAACAATCCGCCTATCCGACGGAGTTTTTTAATCAGATTTCTAATTCCCGTCACTTCATCCGATAGCTATCAGATCGAAATGATGGGCGCGATAAAATCCTAATTCCTAAAAATACAATTGAAAAGATGCAGGGCAACCCGCGCAGAAAGCGGAGGGGCCTTGTTTGAGATTTTACTGAAAAAATCGGGACTGATGTTCGAGATAAACTCCAGCACCGGTGGGTGGATAAACAGCTGAATAGAAAAAAGCTTTGGCATTTGTATTTGTGCCTCTGCCTGATGACTATCCTTAACTTTTACCGTTACCTGTGTATTTTTGCAGCAGCCGTCATCTTTCTTTTCAGCAGGAATTTCTTTGCAGAATTTGCAGGAAACTTCATTGCTGAAGATTTTTACGTTTGCCAGCTTCCCACCGCAAAAGTGTAAACTTAAAGCCAAACCCATCACACTAACTGCATAGAATACAGCCAAAGAAAGTGCTATTTTTTGTTTGAGCTTCATGATTACAAAGGTAAAGCAAAAAATATCGATTTATAAGGGCATTTATTTATTGAATTTCATTTTTTAGCTTAATTTAGCCTCAAACACCTTTTTGATGAAGAAAATTTTACTATTCCTCTGCACTTTTTCGATGCTTACCGCTTTTGCTGCGAAACCTAAAAATCAATATGTGCGCATTAAAACCGAATATGGCGAATGCATTTTAAAGCTATATAATCAAACACCTTTGCATCGCGATAATTTTCTTAAACTGGTAAAAGAGGGCTACTACAATGGTGTGCTCTTCCACAGGGTGATTAAAGATTTTATGATCCAGGGCGGAGACCCCGATTCGAGAAATGCCAAACCAGATTCTTTATTGGGAGAAGGTGGACCAAAATATACCATCCCGGCCGAGTTTAACGATAGTTTGTTCCATAAAAAGGGTGTTTTGGCTGCGGCCAGAGAAGGGGATGACGTTAATCCACAAAAAGCATCGAGCGGCAGTCAGTTTTACCTGGTACAAGGAAAGGTTTTTACCGATGAGCAATTGAATAATGTAGAGCAAAAGCGCTTGAAGTTTAAATTACCGGAGTGGCAAAGGCAGGTGTATAAAACCATTGGCGGTACACCTCATCTTGACCGCAATTATACGGTTTATGGTGAAATTATTTCCGGATTAGAAATGGTTGATAAAATTGCAGTACTACCCACAGATAAAAATAACCGCCCAAAACAGGATGTGAAAATGGAAATTACCGTTTTGAAGAAAAGGGAAGCGAAAAAAATCGAGAAACAATTGTTACAAGCCTCTTTAAAAGATAAGGTTATCATGTAGGGCAGAACAGAACCACGAATCGGATTATATGTTTCGCAGCGGTATGGCCAGGATTGGCGACCCGTTCAAACTAAATTTCTACTTAGATATCATTAATTGAATCCAATTACCCGGCATTTATTCAATTAATTTCTAAATTTACCGCCCACAACAATTGAAACTTAACTGATGAAAATCATCTCCTATAACGTAAATGGGATTAGGGCTGCCAGTACCAAAAACTTTTTTGGCTGGTTACAGGCTACCAATGCCGATATGGTCTGTTTGCAGGAAGTAAAAGCTTTACCGGCACAGATCCCCGAAATTATTGCACTTGTTGAGCAGCTGGGCTACCATCATTACTGGTTCCCTGCCGAAAAAAAGGGATATAGTGGCGTGGCGATTTTGTCGAAAATTAAGCCTAACCATGTAGAGTATGGTTGTGGTGAAGAATGGATAGATCGTGAAGGCCGTATTTTACGGGCCGATTTTGACGGTTTCTCTTTAATGAGCCTTTACATGCCTTCCGGATCAAGCGGTGATGAACGGCAGGTTAAAAAGTATGAATTTATGCGCTTTTTTGATGTCTATATCGGAAAGCTTCGCAATCAGATCCCGAATTTAATTGTAAGTGGCGATTATAACATCTGCCATACCGCGATTGATATCCACAATCCAAAATCGAATGCCAATTCATCGGGATTTTTGCCTGAGGAACGCGAGTGGATGCAGTTATTTTTAGATAATGGCTTTATCGATACTTTCCGTCATTTTAACAAAGATCCGCATCATTACACTTGGTGGAGTTACAGGGCCGGTTCGAGGGGCAAGAACCTGGGCTGGCGTATTGATTACCATTTAGCTACCCGGCCAATGGAAAACCGGTTAAAGAACGTAAGGATTTTACCAGATGCCGTACACTCTGACCATTGCCCTGTGCTGTTGGAGCTAGATTAAGTATTTGGTTAACTGGTTAATTGTTTGAACCGGTTAACTGTAACTAACATTCGATTAACCAATTATATAGTTTCAACAATTAACGATCTGGCAAATGCTAATCACCAATATAAAAGGCCTTGTTGGCTTACATCCAAAAAGCAAACTGATGCTCCGCGGCAGCGAACTGAACGATTTACATGTTTTGGAGAACGCGTGGCTCTTAATTGAAAACGATTTGATTAAAGATTTTGGCGAAATGGATTCAATCCCCGACCATATCTCTAATGACCCATCTCAAATCTCTGCCAATGGCAGGTATGTTTTTCCTTCCTGGTGCGATAGTCACACCCATATTGTTTTTGCGGCTACACGCGAAGAAGAGTTTGCTATGAAAATACAAGGCAAAACCTACGAAGAAATTGCTGCTGCCGGTGGCGGAATTTTAAACTCTGCCAATAAGCTGCAAAAGGCCACTGAAGATGAGCTGTTCGAAAGCGCCTCGGTAAGGCTTAAGCAAATGATTCTGCAGGGCACAGGAGCTGTAGAGATTAAAAGTGGCTATGGCTTAACGGTTGAAAGCGAAATTAAAATGCTTCGTGTTATTAAACGCCTGAAAGCGAGTTTTCCGGTTCCGATAAAGGCTACCTTTCTGGCTGCTCACGCTTTTCCGGCATTGTATAAAGATGATCATGAAGGTTATATTAATCTCATCATCAACGAAATGCTGCCGCAAATTGCAGCAGAACAATTGGCTGATTACATTGATGTTTTTTGCGAGAAGGGATTTTTCTCGGTAGCCGAAACCGATCGAATTTTAAAAGCAGGTGGTGTGTATGGCTTAAAACCAAAAGTTCACGCCAATCAACTTTCTGTATCAGGTGCTGTTGAGGTTGCGGTATTAAACCAGGCCATTTCAGTCGACCATTTGGAGGAAAGCGACGAAGCAACCATTACGGCCTTACAAAATTCCAGTACCATAGCAACATTACTACCTTCCTGCTCGTTTTATTTAGGTATTCCGTTTGCGGATGCTAAAAGCTTTATCAAGGCCAATTTACCTGTGACTTTAGCAACCGACTATAACCCGGGGTCTACGCCATCCGGAAATATGAATTTTGTAGTTGCTTTAGCTTGTATTAAGCTCAAGATGTTTCCGGAGCAGGCCATTAATGCAGCCACGCTAAATGGTGCGGCCGCAATGGAAATTGGCGAAAATTACGGAAGTATCGCCATTGGTAAAAAGGCCAATTTGTTTATCACCAAACCTATGCCATCAATCGCCTATTTACCTTATAGTTTTGGCGAATCACAGGTAGATCGAGTTATTTTAAACGGAGAAATTTATAATGGACAGCTTTAAAATATACAGTCAGCAAGATATCGACCAACTGGTTATTAACCGGGATGGTGAAACCAAACTTGGCGAAAGGGTAGTGTCATATCCTTTCAATGATGGTGCTGTTTTGACGGCTGTTTTAGCCAATAGCGAAGCTAAGTTTGTGCTATTAGGCATTCCTGAGGATATTGGTGTACGGGCCAATTTTGGCATCGCAGGTGCGGCATCCGCCTGGCGTACAAGTTTGGTTACCTTTTTGAATATTCAAAGCAACCGGTTTTTAAAGGGGGATGAAATTTTGGTCCTTGGTCATTTTGAAATTAAGGAACCGGCAGATTCGTCGGTTGCCGGACTGAGGAAAAAGGTTGAAGAAATCGATAACCTGGTTTATCCGGTAATTGAAAAAATTGTTGCGGCAGGGAAAATCCCAATTGTAATTGGTGGAGGGCATAACAATGCTTTTCCTTTGATTAAGGGGGTTGCTTCGGCCAAAAAGGCACCAATTAATGTGCTGAATATCGATGCCCATGCAGATTTAAGATCGCTTGAAGGAAGGCATAGCGGAAACGGATTTTCTTACGCTTTAAAAGAAAATTACCTGAACCATTATTTGATGTATGGTTTGCATCAGAATTACAATAATGAGGCTATTTTGGATCAGATTGAAACCAATCTGAAGCTTGATGCGGTATTTTTCGAAGATATTTTAACCGGAGGAGTTGATTTTAACGGATTTTTAAGCAAAGTTGAAGGTGCGCCAGGCTTGGAAATTGATGTAGATTGTATTCAGCATGTGCTATCAAGCGCTGAAACACCATCTGGTTTTGCTGCAAACGAGATTCGGAAACTGATTTTGAGCAGTAACAGGCAGTTTGCTTATTTGCATATCTGCGAAGGGGCTACCCGTATGCTAGATGGGCGGGTGAGCAGGTTAACGGCGAAGCTGATTGCGTATTTGGTGAGCGACTTTGTGAAAGCGCAAAAGTAAGTTTAATGTAACTTCATTTTCTGGTGGGGAGATGCTGAAATATCGTTATAGATGTTCAGCTTCGTATTTCTCGCCAGCTTTTAACATGAGTTCAATCTGCTTTAAATCATCGGCAGTCAGCTCTTCCTTCTCTTGCAATTCGAACACGGCAATCATATTGTCTTCGTACTGCTTTTCGGTTTTAATAACGATCTCCTGTGCCATTTTAATTTAAAATTTTATTATTGCTGTTGGTGTTATGCAAAAATCCAAACGGATATCGTGTTCGTTCACATCATCTATTTTTTCAATTGCAGGGTACAAAGATAAGCCTATTTTCTGAGCATTTATATTTTGCAGAAAGCGATCGTAAAAACCCTTGCCATAACCCGCGCGGTAGCCTTGTAAATCGAATGCCAGAAGCGGAACAATAACCAGGTCAATCTCATCCTGATGCAGTTTCCCATTTTGCGGTTCGAGAATCTGATAGGTGTTTTTCTTTAAATCCTCTAAGCCAATATACTCATGATGGGTCATCAGTGCCGTTTCGAAATCGGCTTTGGGTACAATAATCTTAATTTCAGGATGGTTTGTCGTCAGCCAGTCGATCAGCAGGAAGGTATCGGGCTCTTTCTTTTCAGTAATTGACAAGAAGATGTGAATGCTTTTAATTTTGCTAAAATCGAGCGTTTTAAACTGATTTAAGAGCGCTTTGTTAAGCTCTTGATAAGTGGCGTCATCTAATCGCAATCTATCTTTTAACGCTTGTTTTCTGATGTCGGCTTTTAGCATAATCGTAAAGGTAAATATTTTACAGGCCTGTAAGGTTTTTAATTGCAGGTCTAAAAAACGGAAATAAAAAAGCCTCTAAAGATTAAACTTCAGAGGCTTTGGAATACTATTGGTTAAATTACTTTACACGCTCAACGTAGTCGCCGGTGCGGGTATCGATTTTAATTTTATCTCCCTGATTTACGAACATCGGAACTTTAACTTCAACACCGTTTTCAAGCGTAGCTGCTTTTAAGGCGTTTGTCGAAGTGTCGCCTTTAACTGCAGGCTCCGAATAAGTAATTTCAAATTCAGCAAAGTTTGGTAATTGTGCCATAATTGCTTCGTCGCTTTCCATCGAAACAATGATGTTCATACCTTCTTTTAAAAATTTAATTGCCGAACCGAATAAAGTTTTCTCAACGTTAAATTGCTCGTAAGAGTTGTTGTCCATAACTACCAGGTAGTTACCATCTTCATAAAGGTATTGGTAGTCGTTGGTTTCTACACGACAGATTTCTACAGCCTCGTCGGTATTCATACGGGCTTCTACAATTCTACCTGTTTTAATGTTGCGGAATTTACCAGTGTAAAATGCACCACCTTTACCAGGTGTGCGGTGATTCCATTCGTCAACAGTAACCAGTTCGTTGTTTACACGAAGAATGTTACCTGTTTTAATTTCTGATGCTTTAGCCATATGTTGTTATCCTGAATTGGATTTAATATTTCTGTTTTTTGCGTTGGCAAAGGTAAAATTATTTTAATAAAAACCTATAAAGGTTTAAGGCATAAGGCTTAGGGTTTAGTCCGTTGTAAGCCTTTGCTTTTACTATTTTACCCTTTCCATATAATCGCCGGTTTTGGTATCAACTTTAACCTTATCCCCCTGATTAATAAATAAAGGCACCCTTATTTCTGCACCAGTTTCAACAGTTGCATATTTTTGGGCACTGGTAGAAGTATCGCCTTTAACTGCAGGTTCGGTGTAAGTAATTTCAAGCTCAACACTGTTGGGTAACTGGGCTACAATCGGTTCGTCGCTTTCAAATGCGATGGTCACATTCATGCCTTCTTTTAAAAATTTGATTGCATTGCCGAAAAGAAGCTTCGGGATATTGTGCTGATCGAAAGTGTTGTTGTCCATCACCACAAGATAATCGCCATCCTCATACAGATATTGGTAATCGTTGGTTTCTACACGGCAAATAGTAACCTCTTCATCGGTACGGAAACGGTACTCTACAATTTTACCTGTTTTTACGTTCCGCATACGTGACTGATAGAAAGCCCTTAAATTTCCCGGGGTGCGGTGGATGTATTCTTCAACACTTACCAACTCTCCGTTAAAACGAAGTACGTTTCCGCTTTTTACTTCTGATGCCTTTGCCATTTGATAATAAAATATTGTTTTGTCAATTTTTGAATGCCAAAGTTAAAAAAAAGGAATGTAATCCTTAAAGCCGATCGCTCAAAACCTCACAAGTTAGAGCATGTGTAAAAAATATAAGCTGTGAGGTTTGGTGTTTGAAGAAAAATACCTGTATAAAAGAAATGCCTTTGGGAACCACTCCAAAGGCATAATCAACCTAAACCTCAAACTAAACTATGAAAAACTCTTTGCCTTTGCAGGCGTATATTTTGGATTCTGCCAAAGCAGAAATTTAATCTTTTCCTTGAAGAGATAAATTTAATATTTGTTTCTCTTTTTGGTGGTGCAAAGGTAAGAACTATTTTTCAATTACAAAATATTTTTTGAAAAAATTATTTATAATACAAATGTATGACAAAACAGGCATTTTGTATGCTGGGTTTTAGGTATTTAATTTACTTGTAATCAGCAATTTGAATTTGATGATTGCAGAATTCGTATTCCTGAATTTGGTTCGATCCAATTATGGTTAAACGGTCTTTCGCAAAATTTTCAATCAGTTCACGGTACCAATTCATTCCCTGGACGTCTAAATTGCTGGTTGGTTCGTCTAAAAATAAAATTGGTGTATCGGTACAACAGGCCAAAGCTAGTTTGGTTCTTTGTTTCATTCCAGAAGAAAAGTACTTAATTTCTTTGTTTGCTGCTTTTTCAAGTCCAAGGATACTAATCAGGCTTTTGGCATCAACGCCTGACGCAAAGTTTTTAAACTTGAAATGAAAATCAATGATCTCCTTTAAGCTGAAAGTTTCTACCAGTTCTAGGTAGGGGGCAGCTAAACTGATGTGCCTGTAAATGTTTTCTATTGGTATATCGGTACCTTGAGAAAATGAAATCTCTCCTTCAGAAGGGGATAAGCTACCAGTTAATATGCTCAGCAAAGTAGATTTACCAGATCCGTTTGGGCCAAGTATAGCATAACTGTTACCTGCACTAAATTCGGTATTCAGGTTCCTGAAAATCCATTCTTTGTTAAACCTCCGGCCAACGTTGTTTAAGCTTATTTTCATTTATTTGGTATCAAGTGTCGAGTATCAAGTATTGTAGGAGTATTGAGTTGCTTTAACATACAAACACTATTATCAACACCAATATATTGCCCGTAGTTTGAGATAATCTGGTAGCCAGCCTTTTGATACAGGGCTATGGCTTCGGGTTGTTTTTTACCGGTTTCTAAAACGCAGGCGCTAAAACCAATTTCGGTAGCCCAGGTTTCAAGTTCGTTTAAAACGCTGGCTGCAATACCCTGCTTTCTGCTGTCGGGATGAACAAACATCCGTTTTACTTCGGCCTGGCTGGTGGAAAATGGCTTGATTGCGCCACAGCCTATGGGATTATTGTTCTGGTAAGCTACAATCACTTCTTTAATGGCGTCAACTTTGTTGAACTGGGCATAGAAAGCATGTTCATCGCCATCTCTAACGGCTAAATCGCGATCCAACAGGCTAACCAATTTTCTGAAATCGGCATTATCTGAACTGGTTCTGATTAGCGTTAAATCACTCATGAATGTTTATTTTGAGTTTAAGGCAAGGTTTTGCCCTCTGCCTTAAACCTTTCAGCCTTTTACCTTTATTAGCTTCCCATGCCGAAACCCTTCATCACCCCACGGTTAGAGTTGCGGATAAAATCTACAATCTCGTCGCGGATTTCAGTAGGCTTAAATTCGGCTTCGATCATATCCAAAGCTTTGGTTACGTTATTGTGTTTAACGAAAAGTACACGGTAAATTTCCTGTATTTCGTCAATCTGCTCGTTAGTAAAACCTCTTCTTCTTAAGCCAACAGAGTTAATACCTGCGTAAGAAAGCGGCTCGCGTGCAGCTTTAACATAAGGCGGAACATCTTTACGTACTAAGGAACCACCGGTTACGAAAGCGTAAGAACCTACTTTAACAAACTGGTGAATAGCCACCAGGCCTGCAAGTACCACATTATTACCAATGGTAATGTGGCCTGCTAAAGTGGTGCTGTTAGAGAAAATACAGTTGTTTCCTACTTCGCAATCGTGCGCAATGTGCGAATAAGCCTGAATTAGGCAGTTGCTGCCGATCACGGTTTTCCATTTATCTTTAGTGCCGCGGTTAATGGTAACACACTCACGAATGGTAGTGTTGTCGCCAATTTCTGCAGTGGTAATTTCTCCTGCAAATTTTAAGTCCTGTGGTTCGCCGGAAATAACGGCACCTGGAAAAATGCGGCAGTTTTTACCAATACGTGCACCATCCATAATGGTCACGTTCGATCCAATCCAGGTTCCTTCTCCAATTACAACGTCTTTATGTATCACTACAAAAGGTTCGATTACCACGTTTTCGGCAATTTTTGCCTGAGGATGTATATATGCTAAAGGTTGTATCATTATTGAGCGGGTTCTGCTTGTTTAACTTTTGAAATTTGGGCCATCATTTCGGCTTCGACAACGATTTTTTCGCCAACCATACCCACACCTTTCATCTGGGCAATACCCCTTCTGATTGGTTCGAGCAAATCGCAACGGAAAACAATAGTATCGCCTGGAAGCACCTGTGCCCTGAAACGTACGTTATCTATTTTTAAGAAATAGGTTAAATAGTTTCTTGGGTCTGGAACGGTACTTAAAACCAAAATACCGCCAACCTGAGCCATAGCTTCAATCTGGATTACTCCAGGAAAAACCGGCGCACCAGGGAAATGCCCTTTAAAAAACTCTTCGTTCATGGTTACGTTTTTAACGCCCACTACGTGGTTTTTTGATAATTCTAATATCTTATCTACAAATAAAAATGGTTGACGGTGTGGCAAAATGTCCATAATCTGAACCACATCATATAATGGTTTTGCACTTGGATCGTAAACCTTTTGTACTTTTTTGTTTTTCTCTTTTTTAATGGCTGCCTTAATTTTTTTTGCAAAGGCAACATTGGCTGCGTGGCCGGGGCGTGCTGCCATAATATGGCCTTTTAAGTGCATGCCAACCAAAGCTAAATCGCCAATCATATCCAGTAGTTTATGACGGGCAGGCTCGTTCTGGTAGCGTAGCTCCATATTGTTTAATATTCCCTGCGGGGCAACATCTATATCTTTGCGGTTGAAAAGCTTAGCCAAATGACTCAATTCGTCTTTGGTAACTTCTTTATCAACAATTACAATCGCGTTATTTAAATCGCCTCCTTTAATCAGGTTGTGCGATAACTGGTATTCTAATTCGTGCAAGAAACAGAAAGTACGGCACGAAGCGATTTCTTTTTTGAACTCGGCAATGGTGTTAATGCCGGCATGCTGACTGCCTAAAACAGGCGAGTTATAATCAATCATACAGGTAAAACGGTAGTCGTCAAGCGGCATAGCCACAATCTCTACTTTCCTGTCTTCTTCTGTATAGGTAATGTTATGAGGGATGGTGAAGTATTCGCGATCGGCATTTTGCTCTACAGTACCTACTTCTTCCAATAAATCGACAAACTGGATTGAGCTGCCATCCATAATCGGGGTTTCAGGCCCGTCTAATTTGATTAGCACATTATCGAGGTCCATTCCGATCAATGAAGCCATTACGTGCTCAACAGTGCTTACGCTGGCGCCGTTTTGGGTAATGGTAGTTCCGCGCGAAGTATCGGTTACATTATCAGCATCCGCTTCGATAATCGGGTGCCCATCTAAATCGATGCGTTGAAATTTAAAACCATGATTTTCGGGGCAGGGCAAAATGTTAAAGTAACATTAGCGCCTGTGTGTAAACCAACACCAGATGCTGATATTTCTTGCTTAATCGTTTTTTGTCTAACGTTCATTGTGTAATGTATTCTTTTCCAGTTCAGCTGTAAGCTTTTTCAATTCCTCTTCGAGTGCGTTAATTCTTTTTTCTACATCGGGGAGGTGTTTGAAAATTACCGATGCGCGCATCCAGTTGCGCAATGGTTGGGCAGGACTGCCGTGCCATTGTTTATTTTCTTCTGTAATGTTAAAGTTAATGCCTGCCTGCGCCCCAATTTGGGTGCCTTTGGCTAAGGTTAAATGGCCTGCAATGCCAACCTGGCCACCCACAACACTGTTAGGGCCAATTTTTGTGCTTCCCGAAATGCCTGATTGTGCCGCTAGAACGGTGTTTTCGCCAATTTCTACATTATGGGCAATCTGAATCAGGTTATCGATTTTTGCGCCTTTTTTTACAATGGTCGATCCCATGGTTGCACGGTCTACAGTAGTATTGGCGCCAATTTCTACATCATCTTCAATTACCACATTCCCAATTTGAGGGATTTTATTGTATGTGCCGTCTTTTTGAGGGGCAAAACCAAAACCATCGCTTCCAATAACCGTATTGGCGTGAATTATTACGCGGCTACCAATTACCGAATTGTGGTAAACTTTTACACCCGGGTAAAAAGTAGTGTTTTCGCCAATTTTAGAATGTGCACCAATAAAAACCTGCGTATTTATTTTACAGCCATCGGCAATTACAGCGTGCTCAGCCACATAGGCGAAAGCATCAATAAACACATTCTCCCCAATTTTTGCAGTTGGGTGCACGAAAGCCATTTTATCAATACCCGTTTGTGTGTTTTGTGCATTTACTGCTTCGTTGTATTTATCCAGCAGGATAGTAAAAGCGCTATATGGATTTTCTACACGCACCAAAGTGCTGGTGTAGGGCTGGGTTGGGGCAAAATCTTTAGATACGATTACAACTGATGCCTGAGTAGAATACAAAAAGTTTTCGTACTTAGGATTGGAAAGAAAAGACAAAGAGCCTTCCTTTCCGTCTTCTATTTTAGAGAGTTCGGTAACGGCTACGTCGGGGTTACCATCTATGGAACCGTTCAGAAACTGACTTATCTGCTTGGCAGTAAATTGCATCGTACAAAGGTAAATGTTAAATTGATATGAACAAAAAAACCTGCAACGGTTAAGCTGTGTATATTTTACACAATAATAAGACTTAAAACGGCAGTAAAAGTTAAATATTTTGTTAAATAAGCTTAAATGCCCCTGGGGTAACAGAGTATATATTTTTCTACTGTTTTTTGCAATGATTCGAGATTTGATAAATCCGAAGCTTTTGCGATATCAACAATGGTGTTATTTTTCATTAAAATCTTAATATTGCCAACGCCGGCATTGTATGCGCGGTTTTGTATCGTATCGGTAAAAACAAAATAACGGGCTTCTTCGGGCTTAATTCCGAGCAGGTTAACCGCTGCATCCTGTAAAAATGCCAACCGATCGGCCTTTTCCATTTCATTGCCCATTTCTACTTTGTACAGGTTACGCGAGGTAAGCATATTACAAAGGGTTGATAAAATTTTATCGGGATGCTTTACCCAAACTTTAACAGCCGCATAAATGTCCTGATCATCAAGGTTGGTAAAATGTTCGAGGTTTTCATGCTGTTCAAAAAAGTTGCCCTCGTTAATGTTATGCTTTAAAAAATGATTTAACGATGGTGAAGCAAATAAATCTTCGCCTCTGCCCGATAGCTCTTTGGCCCGTTCAAGCAATTTCACTAAAATCATCTCGCCTGCAATAACGGTTTTATGAAGGTAAACCTGCCAGTACATCAGCCGGCGCGCAATCAGAAATTTCTCGATAGAGTAAATCCCTTTTTCTTCGATAACGAGATCATCATCATGAACGTTAAACATTTTAATGATGCGGTCGAAACTGATTACCCCCTCACTTACACCCGTAAAAAAGCTATCGCGGTTTAAATAATCCATCCGGTCTAAATCGAGCTGGCCCGAAATTAACTGGTGTAGAAACCGTTTGGGGTAGGTACCGTTAAAAATTTCAATGGCATGTGTTAAACGGCCCTCAAAATGGATGTTGAGGTCGTTCATCAGCTTTACCGAAATATCTTCGTGCTTAATACCGGTAACCAGCGAATGCTCGAGTGCATGCGAAAAAGGACCATGACCAATGTCATGCAGTAAAATGGCCAAAATGGCCGCTTCTTCTTCTCTTTCGGTAATGACATGTCCTTTGCTTCTTAGCAAACCAATAGCCAAACACATTAAATGCATGGCACCCAGGGCATGATGAAAACGGGTGTGCAATGCGCCCGGATAAACCAAATGGGTCATGCCCAGTTGTTTAATGTAGCGCAGCCGCTGGAAATAGGGGTGCGATATTACATCGTAAACTAAGGCCGATGGTATGCTTATGAAACCGTAAACCGGATCATTTATGATTTTCTTCTTGTTCAATCGTTAAAAATAGTTAAATAGACAGATACGGTACAAAAATTGCTATTTTTATTTAGAGTTTGATTTACCTGCCAAAATAAAAAGGCAATACATACCTATTTTTACATAAACATGCAAGAAACTAAGATATTATGGGCCGACGATGAAATCGACCTGTTAAAACCACATATATTATTGTTAAATGATAAAGGTTATAATGTAACCACATTTACCAATGGGAACGATGCGCTTGAAGCATTCGGAAAATCACATTTCGACCTTGTGTTTTTAGACGAAAACATGCCGGGGATGAGTGGGATTGAAACGCTTGGGGCCATTAAAAACCTGAATCCGGACGTGCCGGTGGTACTCATTACCAAAAGTGAGGAAGAAAACCTGATGGAAGATGCCATTGGGAGTAAAATTGATGATTATCTGATTAAGCCGGTTAACCCGAAACAGGTGCTGCTTACCATTAAAAAGCTGATTGATAACAAGCGTTTGGTAAGCGAGAAAACATCAATGGCCTACCAGCAGGATTTCCGCCGTTTGGGCATGACCCTTGGCGATAAGCTGAGCTACGATGAGTGGGTAGACGTTTACAAAAAGATTGTTTTCTGGGAACTGGAGCTGGAAAAGCTGGATGACCCGCAAATGCATGAAATTTTAACCATGCAGAAACAGGAAGCCAATACCCAGTTTTCGAAATTTGTTGAAGAGCATTATTTAGGCTGGATTAAGGAAAAAGATAAAGCCCCGTTGTTTTCGAACGAGCTGTTAAAGAAGAAGGCTTTCCCGCACATTAACGAAACTACCCTGTGTTTTTTATCTTGATCGATAATTTACGTTACGACCAGTGGAAAATCATTAACCCCTTAATTTCGGAGTACTTCCGTATTGATGAGGAGGATATGTACAGCAGTATTTTGCCAACGGCAACACAGTATGCCAGAAATGCTATCTTTTCTGGCTTAATGCCTTTGGATATGGAAAAACGTTTTCCTCAGCTTTGGCAAAATGATGATGATGAAGGCGGAAAGAACATGCATGAAGAAGCCTTTCTGGCCGATAACATTAAACGCACTTTACGCAGGGACTGCAAATTCAGCTACAATAAAATTTTAACTTTTGAACAGGGTAAGGATTTGGTAGACCAAACCAACAACCTGTTGCAAAATGATTTTAATGCCATTGTTTTCAACTTTGTTGATATGCTGAGCCATGCGCGTACCGATATGCAGATGATACGCGAGCTGGCCAACGATGACGCTGCCTATCGCTCGTTAACCTTATCGTGGTTTGAGCATTCGCCGCTTTGGGATTTATTGAAAAAGATATCGCAGAAAAAGGTTAAAGTAATCATCACCACCGATCATGGTACCATTCGTGTTAAAAAGCCCGTTAAAGTTATTGGCGATAGAAGCACCAATACCAATTTGAGGTATAAACAGGGCAGAAACCTGAACTTTAATGCTAAAGATGTTTTCCTGATTAAAAATCCGCATGATGCTATGCTACCAAAAATCAACATCAGCAGCAGTTATATTTTTGCCCGCGAAGACAGTTATTTCGTATATCCCAACAATTACAACCAATTTGTAAATTACTATAACGAAACCTTTCAGCACGGGGGGATTTCACTCGAAGAGATGATCATTCCGGTGGTAACTTATTCGCCGAGATAAAACGCCTGTTACCAGAAAAAGCCCAATCTACAAGTTGGGCTTTTTTTTTGCCCTGCCCTGCAATTATTCATATGGCTCAGATACCGCCCCGTTGTTGCTACCAAATGGGTATCAGCAAGACCTTAACAAGGCTTGCTCCCGACCTAAATGTTGGCTTAAATTCGCTTTTTAGGTAAACAGGAGGTAACGCCAGGGTAACCATGGGGTTAACATGGTACCAATAAAGGGTAAACAACAGGTAAAGGAAGGGTAAACAGATATTAACTTTTTTTTGGCTTTTAGCGCTGATATTAAGAAATCAGTAAAAGCAATTTATTTATGTATTACTTTTGCCTTTATTTTTTTAGCATGGAAATTACAGTAAATGGTTTATCAGATTTACCTCAGGTAGCCGAACAGCTTTTAGCCTTCGCCGGTAAAGAAAAGATTTTCATTTTTGAAGGTGAGATGGGCGCAGGAAAAACGACCTTTATTAAGCACTTTTGTGCCCACTTAGGCATCGAAGACGTAGTTTCCAGTCCAACCTATTCTATCGTAAATGAATACGTAAGTCCTAACGGATCGGTTTACCATTTCGATTTCTACCGGATTAAAGATATTCGCGAAGCTTACGATCTTGGCTACGAAGAATATTTTTACGGAGGGGGCATTTGCCTGATTGAATGGCCGGAGCGGGTAGCCGAGTTATTGCCCGAAAATTATATCAAAGTTGAAATTAGTGTGGTAGACGAAAATGAACGATTGTTTAGTCTTTGTAAGGTATAACAATTAGTTATCAATTAATTAACAGATTTTCCTTACCTTGAACAACCTAAAAACTACCAAAATATTAATTCAACATGGCTACAGGATTACGCGAAGGAATGGCCGATATAGCTCGTCAGGGTTTATTGCAAACACAAGAGGCAAAACTCGAAACCAGAAATAAAAAGAACAATCTATATATCGGAATACCCAAAGAAATTTCTTTCCAGGAAAATAGAATTGCTTTAACCCCGCTTTCTGTTGCCTTGCTGGTAAATAATGGCCACCGTGTAGTCCTTGAAAGTGGTGCCGGTATCGGAGCCAATTTTACCGACTCTGAATATGCAGAACAAGGTGCTAAAATAACCTACAACAAAAAAGAGGTTTTCGAAGCCGATATTCTGGTAAAAATTGCGCCGCCAACATTGGAAGAAATTGACATGATGCACAAGGGGCAAACACTGCTTTCTTCTTTACAGACCGGTACCTTAAAGCAGGATTACCTGAAAGCATTGATGCATAAAAAAATTAATGCCCTGTGTTTCGAAAACCTGCGCGATGAAGGTAATGTGTTGAGTGTAGTGCGGGCCATGAGCGAAATTGTAGGTTCGACATCGATTTTAATTGCTGCAGAGTACCTGAGTAATGTTACCGGAGGCAAAGGTTTAATGTTAGGAGGCTTTACCGGAGTTCCACCAACCGAAATTGTAATTTTAGGTGCTGGTACGGTGGGCGAGTATGCTGCAAGAACCGCTTTAGCCCTGGGGGCAGAAGTAAAGGTTTTTGATAGCTCTATTTACCGTTTACGCCGTTTACAAAATAACCTGGGCAGCCGGGTTTTTACCTCGGTAATGCAGCCTATTGTGCTTAATAAAGCCATTGTAACCTGCGATGTGGTAATTGGTGCCATCAGGGCAACCCACGGCCGCAGTCCCTGCATTGTAATGGAAGAAACCGTTGCCCGCATGAAACCCCATTCGGTGGTTATTGATGTAAGTATTGATCAGGGAGGCTGTTTCGAAACTTCCGAAGTAACCAACCATACCAATCCGGTTTTCCGCAAATATGATGTAATTCATTATTGTGTACCTAATATTGCTTCCAGGGTGCCTAGAACAGCATCTTATGCGCTAACCAATATTTTTGCGCCAATTTTATTGGATATAGGTGAATTGGGTGGATTGGTGAACATGGCCTGGAACAATCCGGGTATCCGCGAAGCGCTATACATTTATCAGGGCAATTGTACCAATAAAGACCTTTCGGATATGTTTAACCTGCCTTTTAAAGATCTGGAATTACTGGTTGTTTCGAATCAGTAGGTCATAATCCGTCATTTCGAGCGGAGTGTAACGCAGCCGAGAAATCTACCTTCATAGATCTCTCCCCGCCTGTACGGGCAGGCATTCGCTTCGCTTCAGTCGAGATGACGATCCTTTTATTGGAGTTTGTTCGATGTTAGAAAAACGATGAAGCAATCTAAATATAACCGTTTATGAAGTTCAATGTATTGATATTTTTTCTCCTTATCGCTGTTTCGGCCTCCTCCCAAAACAAACCTATCGCAACGAAGAAACTAGTCGTGGTTAGCGCCTATACCCAATATCAGGCCTCAGTAAAATCGAATCCGAACAACGAACTGGTAGAGATTAAAAAAGTGATCCCCAATATTGCGCTCGATATCCGTTATGCTACTAAAAATAACTTTATGCAGCAAGTAATGTATAAACAGGCAAGGGCCTTTGCAAGGAAGCCTGTGGTAGAGGCATTAAAGAAAATTCAGCAGGAGTTGAACAAAAAAGGCCTTGGTTTAAAAATATTTGATGGTTACCGCCCTTATGCCATTACGGTTGAGTTTTATAAAAAAGCGAGCGATAAGAACTTTGTGGCTAATCCGTCCAAAGGCTCCAAACATAACAGGGGCTGCGCTGTAGATTTAACCCTTATTAACTTAAAAACAGGCAAAGAGATACCTATGCCTACTCCGTATGATAGCTTTTCGGCGGCTGCGGCTGCTAACTATGAAAAGGTATCGCCTCAACAAAAAAAGAACCGCGATTTACTAATCGGCACTATGGCCAAACACGGGCTTAAGGTTTTAGAAAATGAATGGTGGCACTACGATTTCGTGGGTTGGAAAAACTACAACCTGATGGATATTCCCTTTGAAAAGCTTTAAAGGTTCAGTAGTTCATTGGTCATTTGTTGATTGGGCTAGATGCCAAATGTAGATCTGAGTCAGCTGGGAACATCCGACTCGACTCTAAAAACTGTTAACTCCCAACTACAAGTGGTGTGGCCTACCGTACTGGTCTT
Source organism: Pedobacter sp. HDW13 (assembly GCF_011303555.1). NCBI lineage: Bacteria > Pseudomonadati > Bacteroidota > Sphingobacteriia > Sphingobacteriales > Sphingobacteriaceae > Pedobacter > Pedobacter sp. HDW13. The sequence goes on from NZ_CP049868.1 coordinate 2,344,292, forward strand.
TCTTTACACGCGCTTTGTCGTCTTTTACCGTTAAGTGAAAAATGTAGTCGTAATCATCGTCGGTGAGCATTTCCATTGGCCTTTTACCGCCAAAAGCCTCAATAATTTCTAATACCGTATTAGAGTGGGCTGCCACAATAACCGTTTTTCCACTGTAATTTTTCTTAACCGAATCCACCAGTGATTTAGCGTCCTTATAATCTACAACTTTTTGAACGATTAAAGAATCTAAGGTTTGGTGGGTTCTTTTAAAAGGAGTACTGAAAGCTACATCGAACTTTACTTTCTTTAGATAGGTGGCGAGGTCGCCGGCCCTGATTCTGCCTTCATCTGACAGGCTCGGGTTCGTATCTTGTGGGTTCGATTTATCTTTTTCTGCATGCCTCACAATCCAAACATCGGTAGTTTGCGCCAAAACAGAAGTGGAGAGGATAAATAGCAGGGGCAGGAAAAGGAATAGTCGTTTCATTTTATAAAGATTAAAAAATATTGCGAGACCCTATGCATTAATACTGCTAATTAATTTTTCGATATCGGCTTTTTCGTGCCAGCTGCTTAATACAATCCGGTTAATGGGAGCACTGGTTGGGTTAGGGTACGGAAAGGATGAAATCAGAATCTGCTGCTTGAAAAAGTGCTGCTCAATTTGTTGGTCGTAAGTTAAGAAAGCAGGGAACCCGGGCTCGTATTTCCACGTGGAACTTAAGCTACCAGCCAGTAAATCAATATTCTGCTGGAGCTTTTGCCAGGCAGCCTGATAAATTTCTCCGGCCTTGGTGAAGGCGTAGAGACCTGCGGCAGCCGGGGGAGAAGCCCCAACAAAAACAGGGCTTTTTTTAAGCTGGCCGATTATTTTCTGCGAGCCTAAAACAATACCGGCATCTATACCCAGTGCTTTAGCCATCGAGGCCACCACAACATATTCAGTATTGGGCCGTTCGGGTAGACCAGAGTACGCACTTAACCCGCCATTGTTTACACCTATGCCGTGCGAATCATCTACAATTACCACCAGTTTTTTACTGGCATCGATATCGTTCAGGAAAGTAAAATCGTAAATCTCGGGTACAAGGTTGTTCATCGAATTGCTGATGAGCACCCAGTTTTGTTCGGTCGAAGCATTAATCCTTTCAACAGTTTCTGCTTTCCAGGCTGTAAAAGAATCAGAAGAGGAGGGTTGCGCATTTAGCCAAAGCGAAGGGTGGGCTGCCGGGGCATAACTTACCTGGCCCAGGTTGGCTAAGGCCCTAACTGTAAGCTGTGCGGCTAAATATCCGCTCGAGGTAATCAGCGCTGCTGCTGCACCATAACGCGCTGCTGCTACTTTTTCGGCCTCATCATAAATGCCAAGCTGAATATTATTGGTGCGGCTTGTACCATTATTTAAGCCAAATTTGTTAATCCCTTCAATATATAACTTAATAAAATCGGTGTTTTTTGGAATGCCCAGATATGCGGTGCCGCCAAAATACAGGTAACTTTTTCCATCAACAGCTATTTTGTTGCTTAGGGGCTGATTTATCGCTTTAAATGCCGTGTTCATGCGCTAAACCTAAAAATTGTCGTGTATATAAGTAATTATCCTAACCATTTCTGCCCGTACCTCGGCTGTTGGCTTAACAAAGCCATTGTTCATAAAAGCATAAATGTAGGTTTTACCTTTTTTGGTTAAAACATAACCACTTTGGTTATGTACACCACCCAGCGAACCTGTTTTGCCAAATACAAAGGGCTTATCGGTTTTAGGGTAGGCATTTTTCAAAGTGCCACTCTTTCCACCTGCAGGTAACATATTAAAAAGTTTTTCGGGGTTATTTACCAAACTGTAAATCGAATCGAGCAGGTACACGTTATCCCTCGGGTAAATAAATTTTGGCGCGACAGGCCTGAACCATCCACCCATTTTACCTTATCGGGTAAAAATGAAAGGTAGTTTTTGGTTATGTGCTGAATGGCTTTAACTGTGCTTAAAGTATCGCCAATCTGGTTGGCACATACCAGCAATAAATGTTCGGCTATAAAATTATCGCTCGGTAACATCATGTGTTTTAAAACCGAATCGCGTTTTGCACCAGGTAAAGTTTTAGCATTAGCTGGTATTTTAAGGTTAACCAGACCAACTGATTTGTGCAAGGTATCTGATAGTATTTCTACAGTAAGCTGCGGACTGGTTTTATACGGGTTTTGCTGGTTGTAGCCCGGCTTTGCTGCTACCGCAGGATAATGAAAAGTGTTGGTCAGGAAATCGCGGCTTACCTGGAAATTGCCAGAGGTTTTAGTAGAGTCGATTTCGAAGCAGGAGCTAAAAACCCGGGGTTCGATGTTGATTTTATTTGGGCCAGCATAGGTGGAGGTAACCATATTGTCCATAATGGGCAGCTCGGTAATTTCGGGCTGGTAGTAAAAATCGTAATCATCCCACGACCACCCGTCGCCAAAAAAACTACCCGAATAACGACCGGGGGCAAAGAACAGCTTTTTGTTTGATGCCAGGAGGAAATTATAGGCCGATTTATCTTTTATGGCAAACTGCAAAAATGAAGGATCTCCGGTTCCCCAAAAAATCAGTGAGTCATTCCGCTCTACATATTTTAAGGCAGGCATCACATCGGGCAACATTTTTAAACTCGCAAAAAAGGTATAGAGTTTGGTATTCGAGGCAGGGGTAAAATATTTATCTGCATCCCGCTGAAAAACCATCTTTTTATTGGTCGGATTGTAAAGTGCAAAACCAACCTGGTACTGTTTAATTGCTTCCGACTTTTTAAAGGTTCTGGCTACTTTTTTAGCTATCATTTTATCGGTAGAACAGCCGCTAAACAGGCTTATACATATTGCAATGGCAAGAAAAAAAGTATATGTTTTTTTTAAAGGGAACATGTTCTAAATTTAGGGAAGCACAATTATCAACTAATTTATTAAATTTAGTTAAATGTTAGCCAAGTATAGCCCTGTTGTAATAATCTGTTTACGCAAGTTGATTATTTGCCTGGGCCTGGTTTTGACTATTTTTCAGGCAACTGCCCAGGAGTTTGCTTTCAGGCGGAACCAGCAGAAGCAATCTATTACCTTTAAATGCATTAAAAATCTGATTGTTGTTCCGCTCTATGTAAATGGAAAAGGACCTTACGATTTTGTTTTAGATACTGGCGTGGGGCCTATGATTGTTACCGACCCTTCAATTATCGATTCGCTGAATTTTAACATGCTCCGCAAAATTAAAGTCTCGGGTTTGGGTATCGAAACGGTCGAAGCTTTTGTTTCGCAAAATATTACCGCCCGCTTGGGGAATGCGGTGATGGATCATGTGCCTACGGCCATTTTAAAAGAAGATCTTTTTAATTTATCCGGGCATTTGGGGATTAAGATTTATGGCTTAATCGGCTATAATTTTTTTAACAGCTTTGTGGTTGAGATCAGGTATAACGAAAACAGGATTATTGTGCACAATTATGGCACAAAGATCAAATATCGTGGAGAAAAAATACCCATTGTAGTCGAAAACCAAAAACCTTACCTGATGGCTACTATCGAAATTCCGGATGGCGGAACCATTAACGCCAGGTTTCTGATTGATACAGGAGCCAGTCATGCCTTATCGCTCGAAACCCTCGGTGGAGAAGCATTTCCACTGCCGGCCAAAACCATTAGTGCCAATTTAGGGATGAGCCTTAGCGGTCAAATTAAAGGCTATGTGGGTAGAGTGCGCAAGTTTAAATTAGGCGATTATACTTTTAAAGATGTTGTGGCCGGTTTTCCCGATTTTAAAACCATTTCAGATAAAATTGATCTCTCCAAACGGAATGGAAATCTGGGTGCCGACCTGCTCCGTAAATTTAACCTTCAAATTAATTACGAACAGGGCTTTATCTACATTAAACCAAACAGTTTTAGCAAGCAACCCTTCGAGCACGATATGGTTGGTATGGTGATTTATTTAGACCAGAAAGAATACAAAAGATTACTGATTGGCGAAATAGACCCCAATAGCCCGGCAGAACGGGCAGGCCTTTGCCAGGACGACGAAATTATAGGTGTAAACTTTAAAAGCGTTGAGGCTTATTCTTTGAACGATCTTACCGAGCTGTTTAAATCGAAGGCCGAGCGGAATATCATTTTTGAAGTATATCGTGATAAACAAGTGTTCTTTAAAGTGGTAAAATTGGAGAAACGAATTTAATTGAACGTAATTTTCCGGTTACATAGTGCTTGGCTTGTAACAAGCCTTTAACTTTAACCTCTTAATTGCCAAGCAAACTAACTTTTAATTGCACATGAAGAAAAACTTTAAAATACTTGCTTTAGCAGGTATTGTAGCACTTGGTGTAGCCGCAACGGACTCGGTATACGCCCAGAAGACTCCTAAAAAAGGTAAAGGCGCAACGCCTGCCACACCACCAGCCGCTGCTGCTGCAGCCCCTAAAAAAGAGGGCATAAAACCATTCTCAGAAATCATTACTGCAAAAGCAAGAACCACCAATGGCTTGTTTAAAACCCATAAAGTTGATGATAAATGGTATTTCGAAATTCCTGATTCGATGATCAACCGAGAAATGCTTGTAGTTACCCGTTTGGCTAAAGTACCGGCAGGCGTTAAAGTTGGCAACCAGCAATATGGTGGCGAGCAGCTTAACGAGCAGGTTTGGAAATGGGAGCGCAGAGGTAAACAGGTTTTCATCCGTGTACCAAGCTACTCAACCAAAGCTGATCCAAATAGCGACATGTACGAATCAGTTCAAAACTCTAATCTTGCGCAGATTTTGGCCAGTTTTGAAATTAAAGCTTATAATAAAGACACTACAGGTGTAGTAATCGATGTAACTGATTTTTACAATGGCGATGTAATGGCCATCGGTGCTACCGATCAGATCCGTAAAGCCTATAAAGTTACCATGTACGATGCTGGTCGCTCGTATATCGATACTGTTAAAACCTTCCCGATCAATGTGGAGGTAAAAACAGCTAAAACTTACCGTGCAGCCGAATCGCCAACTGATAGCAGCAACGGAGCGGTTACTTTCGAGTTTAATACCTCGATGCTGTTATTGCCAAAAATACCTGTTAAAGCCAGAATTATGGATAACAGGGTAGGTTTCTTTGGCCAGTCGCAGATTGATTACGGTAGCAATGCACAAAAGGCAGAGCGTACCGCTTATATTCACCGCTGGAACCTGGTACCTAAAGACACCAACGCGTACAAACGTGGCGAATTGGTAGAGCCGGTTAAACCTATCGTAATTTATATCGATCCGGCAACGCCTAAAAAATGGGTGCCATTCTTAATTCAGGGTATTAACGATTGGCAGGTAGCTTTCGAAGCCGCTGGTTTTAAAAATGCCATTATGGGTAAAGAAGCTCCAACTGCACAGCAAGATCCTCAGTTTAGCGTAGAAGATTCGAGATATTCAGTAGTACGTTATTTCGCTTCAGATATTGCAAATGCTTACGGTCCGCACATTAGCGACCCACGTACCGGACAGATTTTGGAAACACACATTGGCTGGTACCACAACGTAATGAACTTATTGCGCAACTGGTATTTTGTACAAACTGCTGCCATTAACCCTGAAGTACGTAAAGCTAAATTTACAGATGAGCAAATGGGTGAGTTAATCCGTTTTGTTTCTTCGCACGAGATTGGCCACACTTTAGGTTTGCCGCACAACTTTGGTTCGAGCTATGCTTACCCTGTTGATTCGTTACGTTCAAAAGCATTTACTGATAAACATGGTACAGCCCCATCTATTATGGACTATGCTCGTTTTAACTACATTGCCCAGCCAGGTGATGGTGTAACCAAACTGCACCCGCAAATTGGCGAGTACGATAAATGGGTTGTGAAATGGGGATATTCATGGATTCCGGGGAATAAAACTGCTGAGCAGGAAAAGGAGATCCTGGATCAATGGACTTTAAAAAATGCAGGTAATCCATTGTACTTCTACGGCCGTCAAGGTACTTCATTAGATCCACGTTTACAAAGCGAAGATTTAGGAGACAATGCCATGAAAGCCAGTACTTATGGTATTGCTAACTTAAAACGCATTTTACCAAATGTAGAAAAATGGACTTACCAGAAAGGTAAAGACTATAGCGATTTAAAAGAGATTTACACAGAGATTGTTGGTCAGTTTAACCGTTATATGGGCCATGTATCTACTAATGTGGGTGGTTTAAGCGAAAACTTTAAAACTTACGAACAAAAAGGAGCAGTTTATGCTTACTTACCAAAAGCAAAACAAAAAGAAGCTGTTACTTTCTTTAATCAGCAGTTATTTACTACACCACTTTGGTTAATCAGCAACGACCAGTTGAGCAAGTTCGATAATGGTGTGTTGTTAAACCGTATTAAAAGTGTTCAAACCAATACCCTTGCTAACCTGTTATCACCTTCGCGTATTGCACGTTTGTTAGACAACGAAACTAAAAACGGTGCGGCTAAAGCTTATACTTTACCAGAACTGTTTACTGATTTAAGATCATCGGTTTTTGTTGCAGGCAGAGCAGATGCGTTTAAACGTAACTTGCAACGCGCATACGTAGATCGTTTACAGGATTTAATGACTAAAGAAAACGAGCTTCCTATGGGCTTCCCGGCTGATTACGCAGCAAGTTATGGTTTAACACCAATCAACGTTGGCTTATCAGATATCAGACCATTGGTTAGGGTAGAGCTTAAAACATTATTGGCTACTACAAAAGCAAGAGCTGCAGCGGGTGATGCCATTACCAAAGCACACTACGAAGATTTAAGCATCAGGATTAAAGATATTTTAGATCCGAAAAAATAATAATAGTAGGAGTGAATTAAAAAATGATTGAATTGCAATTTGCCATTCAATCATTCAAAAATCTCTCAATCAGAAATAAAAAAAGGAGCGATCATTAAGTTGATCGCTCCTTTTTTGGTTTTGTATAATTCTTGATGCTTTAAGTTAAACACACATCTGTTTTTTATTTTTAGCGCAAAACGGAGTTATGCTTAAAAAACTATTGTTTGCATTTACTTTATTTACAACCAGCTTATCAGCTTTCGGCCAAAACGCGGATTCGTTAACTGTTGTAAAAACCAAATGGCAAAGAACCAGAGTGGCCAGGCAAGTTAAATTATTTCAGCATCATTTTAACGGGCAAAACCTCTTTGGAGCCAATCAGCACATTTCTTTTTTAGAAATTAAAAATACCGGACGGAAAGCTATTTTTGCAATTGGAGCAGAAGAAAAGCAACTGATTACCACCAGCGACTTCGGATTACGCGATACCGCGCTGGCAGCCATAAACGGAAATTTCTTTGATGTTAAAAATGGTGGATCGGTTGATTTCGTTCGCGTGAAGGGAAAAACCATTAATACCAACCATTTAGCCGTAAATGGCAATAGGGCAAGGCACCAGCAGGCCGGAGTGGTAATCGAGAAAGGTAAATTAAGCATGGTAAAATGGGATGGGAGCACAGACTGGGAAAGCCAGCTTACAGCTGCTGATGTTTTATTGAACGGTCCGCTCTTAACGTTCAATGACATTGATGAAGGATTGGATACCGCTGCTTTTAACCGTTTGCGCCATCCGCGTACCTGTTTGGGCATAAAACCTAATGGCCATGTTATTCTGCTAACCATTGATGGTCGCAATGCCGAATCGGCAGGCGTTAGCCTGTTCGAGCTTACCCGGCTCATGCGCTGGCTGGGTTGTACCAGTGCTATTAATTTTGACGGAGGAGGCTCCACTACGTTATGGGTAAATGGCATGGGCACTAATGGTGTAATTAATTACCCTACCGACAATAAAAAGTGGGATCACGAGGGACAGCGTAAGGTAGCCAATGTAATATTAGTGAAGAAAAATAAAACTTAAAGGGCTTCTTGGATAATTACTTATTTTAGGGGCATATTTTTTATTGCAATGTTTAAAAACACTTTATACTTTTTCTTTTTTGTGCTGTGGCTTTCGTCGTGTAAGTTTGGCTCTAAAACCAGCGACCCAACCTTACGCGATTTTACTTTCGAGCCCGTTAAAGGAATCCGTTATGAAGAAGTAAAGCGGAGGTTTAAAGATGGACTTTCTTTTAATACTGAAGGGTTTATGCAGAAACCTTCGTGGATAATCGAGGTGGTTAAAGAAGACACCATGTCGGCATGGAGCCCGCAGAAGCAGAGAATGCAAAATTTTTACCTGCAATACGATCACGGGAATGTGTACAATTTCGCTGCCGAGTTCTTCAAGGTGAAACACATCAGTAAGGATAGTTTGGTTTTTCAACGCGTTCAGGTTGATGGAAAAGTGATTGCTGCTGATGTACGTTCGGATGTAAACATGACCTTTTATGCCCAGGATTACATCAAAAACAAACTGAAAACAACGGCTAAAGAATTACAAAAGCCTACTAAAGCCGATACTACTTTTATCGAAAAACGCGCAGCCCAGGTAAATGCGAATAGCGACACTGCATTTGCGGCTACCGATCCGGTTCAGTTTATATCCAAAAGCAAAATTGCACGGGTTGAGAAAATCAGCACCGTAGATCGGGCGAACAACAGAACCGAGGCTTACGATTACATGTTTCCGCAATATATTATCAGAATAGACCGTGCATATAAAGATTTCGCCTATCAAGTTGCTGCCGTTGTAGATTTTCAAGGCGGTATACATGTTAAGACAATTTATAACGTACTTCCTGAAAATGCCGTGGCCAAGAAGAAGGTGGCTCAGGGGATTGCGGATATCTATGTTCGAAACCTTTTTGATGTGGCTCCCGGAACAACTTTAGGCGTGCCGCATAACAGCGAAATTACTTTAACAATAATTGGTAAGGCAATTAAAAAGCCTTAATAATCTGGTATTTACAAAATTTTAACGTTAAAAAAATGTTAAAATTTTATTTTGATTTTAAAAATTAAAACTTACCTTGCATTCTTAATTTTAATACTTAATACAATGCAAGAAGGCACAGTAAAATTCTTCAATGTAACTAAAGGTTTTGGCTTTATCATCCCTGCGAATGGCGATAGCGAAATTTTTGTTCATTCAACAGGTCTTATCGACGAAATCCGTGAAAACGACAAAGTACAGTACGAAGTTGCTAACGGTAAAAAAGGCTTAAATGCCGTTAATGTGAAAGTAATTTAATTTATTTATCATATTTTCAGATGGGCTGCTCTCTTGTGATGGCAGCCTTTTTTATTTTTGCTCGTATTTAGCTTCCGTTTTATTTTTATGGTCCACTACTTTATTATTCCCGGTTTGGGTAATTCAGGCCCCAACCATTGGCAAACGCATTTCGAAAAACTTGGCGATCATTTTACGCGCATTAACCAGCAGGAGTGGGATGCTCCCAGCAGCCTGGATTGGATCGAAACTATTGACAAGGCCCTTGAAGATTATGATTTATCGACCGTAGTTTTAATCGGGCATAGTTTGGGCTGTACGGCCATCGCTAACTGGGCAAAGCGTTACCAAAAACACGTTAAAGGTGCTTTACTGGTTGCCCCAGCGATCTTGATGCACCGAAATATACTTTCCCAACAGTTGGTTTTGACCATGTTCCACTCGATAAAATTAACTTTAAAACGATAGTAGTAACCAGTGCCAACGATGAGTGGGTAACTTTAGAAAGAGCCACGTTTTTTGCACAGCATTGGGGCAGCGAACTGATTAATATCGGCAATGCAGGCCACATTAATGCCGACTCTGGCTTTGGCGTATGGCCGGAGGGGCTGGAGATTTTGAAAGCTTTGTAAAGTACAACCGTTATTTACGCGCAGGGGAGCGTCATCTCGACTGAAGCAAAGCGAAACGGAGAGATCTATGCTAGATTTAGCTCCGCTAAGCACCAACGTGGTTCGCTATTGGGGCCGCTCGAAAAGGCGATTGCAGCCTGGTTATTTATGCACCTTCTTCCTCAAAAACTGATCAAGAAGGATTAAGCCAATAACCAAATCAACAAATAAGAAAGTATATAGTGTGGTTGGTGTAATGTATCGGTTCAGATTAATGTTGAACTTATCGGGTAGGGTAAAGCTAGCAAAACTAGCTTTGGCCTCATAAAATACATAGCCTAAAATGCCCAAAAGCGAAAGCACAAAGAAACCGCTTATCGCATAAATAATTCCAGAGTTTACCTTTGTTTTTAAGGCAACGGGTGCAGGTTCGGCCGCAATGATTTCCATTACATTCCGCGTGAAAGACATAGAGGGTTCATCCAGATCAAGCGAGCCTAAAACTGAGTTAAGTTTTAAGAGATCTTCGTATTGTGCGTTAATTTCCGGATCAGATGCAATTTTTTCTTCAATAGCCTTATTGGCCGATTCGTCTAAAGTGCCATCAATATACTCCCAAAGCTGCTGTTCTATTGTATTCATAGTAACTCCTTTACTTCATCTTTTAACAAATATTGTAATTTTTCTTTAAGCCTTTGCCTTGCACGGTGCAGTTTTACCTTTATGGTGTTGGACTCCATGTGCAGCGTTTCGCCAATTTCTTCCAAGCTTTGCTCGCCTTTATAAAACAGGGTGATAATGGTAGCATCGTCGGGCATTAACTGGCTAATGGCCTGGTTTAAAAAAGTGTGACTATCTTGTTTTTCATAGTCGTTGGCGTTAAAGTTCGATATATGGTTTTCGAGCTGTAAAAATGTTTCTTCGTTGTGAATGGAGTCGGTATCTAACCGCTTTTTTCTTAAAAAAGTCATGGCTGTGGTATAGGTAATGGTGTACAGCCAGGTACTAAATTTCGAAGTCTGTTTAAAAGCTCCCAGTGCTTTATAAGCTTTAACAAAGCAATCCTGAGCTATTTCTTCGGCATCTTCCCGGTTTTTCGAAAATCTTAAAGCAAGCGTAAATACAAAGCGCTGATAGCGTTTCACCAACAAAGCATACTGCGCGGTTTCTCCAGCCAATATATTTTGGATCAGCTCTAAATCTGTAAGTTTTTGCTCCATCTTTAGCTGTAAGACTACATTAAAGATACGCAGGTTACACGTGAAACATTAATCTTTTTGTTTTCACCGATGGCTAACAACTATTCAATAAACCTGTGAGGTTTTTAAAACCTCACAGGTTTGCCAGAGCACTAGTGAGAAGCAAAAAACTTTAATCCCGCAATAGAACCAATCAGTGTACAGATAAAGAATATCCGCCAGAAAGTAGCTGGTTCCTGAAAATATACAATGCCGATAATTACGGTGCCAACAGCGCCAATACCCGTCCACACTGCGTAAGCAGTACCCATAGGCAATGTTTGTGTGGCTTTATTTAATAAGGTGAAGCTGAGTGTAATGCAGATGAAGAATGCTGCACTCCATTTCAGGTTCGAGAAATTGTTCGATAATTTTAAGCAAGTAGTAAAGCCAACTTCAAAAAGGCCTGCTACTATTAGGATAATCCAGTTCATAATAAATGTGTTTCGGCAAAGGTAACACACCTAATTGGGGCAACATTTTACAAATGTTAAAAAATGAACCTATTTATGAGCTGCCCTGATTCGGCTTAAGGTGACCTGGGTTACGCCAAGATAGGAGGCAATATGTTTTAAGGCTACCTTTTTAATCAGCTCGGCCGATTGCTCAGCAAATTCGCGATAACGTTCTGCTGCTCCTTTAAAGGCACGATCTATCAATCTTCTTTCAGTAGCAATTAATTCCTGTTCGGCTATCTTTCTACCCCAGTTGGCAATTTCGAGGTTTTGTTGGTACAGCAAAAACAAATCGGTCAGTTTAATTCTGATTAAAGCGCTGTTTGCTAAAAGCTCAATGTTTTCGTAACCGGGGCGGTTGTTAATGTAACTGTTAAAAGAAAAAAGCACATCGCCACTTTGGCCAAACCAAAAGGTGATTTGCTGGTTCTCGCCATCGCAATAGGCGCGGCTATACCGCTTTGAAGTACATAAAAATAGGGCTCTACCTTGTCCGCATGAATAATTGTGGCACCTTTTGGATGTTTAACATATTGGATATAGTTGGCAAGCTCAAGCAATGAATCATCACTTAATGCGCTAAAAACGGCTATATTTCTGAGTTGTTCAATCAAAATTTAAGGCTATACAACAAAAATAGGAATGTTTTCCGGCTATAACCCGGTGATTGATTATTGCTTATTGAATATTTTTTAAATACGGGTGTAACCTGTTTAAAAAGCATGTTGTCATAATGCACAGAACACGGTTCAATAAACAAAATATTTACATTAAAAATTATAATCATGGAAGGTATATTAGTTCCCATTTCACTTTTTTTAGGCGCATTTGCCATGGTATTTGGTATCCGTTATTTATCAAACAAAGAAAAAATGGCAATGATTGAGCGTGGCATCAATCCAGGTGTGGGCAGATCGGCTCCAAAACCCTATTTAAGTTTAAAATTTGGTTTACTGTTGGTGGGTCTGGGTATTGGCCTGCTTGTGGCGCTTGCAACGGTAAGAAACATGTTTGGCGGCGAAATGACGCATGAAGAAACATCGCAGGCCGTTGCAGTATATTTTGGTTGCCTGGGTATTTTTGGCGGTTTAGGTTTAATCGTTTCTTTCCTCATCGAAAAGAAAGCGATTGAGAAAGATAAAATCTAGTCTATTTTAACAGTGCAAACCAAACAAACCAACATCATCCGGGGCTTTCTTGTAATACTGATCTGCAACCTGTTTATGGTTGAAACGGTACAGGCTCAAAAGTTAAATAATCAGATTGATAGTTTGATTTCAGCTGCAATATCCGATCAGCAAGGTCCTGGAGGTGTATTTATGGTTGCCCGAAAAGGGCAGGTGCTTTATCAGAAGGCTTTTGGCAAAGCCAACCTCGAACTGGATGTTAACCTTACAACCGAAAGTGTTTTCCAACTGGGTTCTATGACCAAGCAGTTTACGGCTGTAGCAGTAATGCTTTTAGTGCAGCAGGGTAAATTAAAGGTAACCGATCCTGTTCGCAGATATATACCAGATTACCCCGGTGGGGATAAAATAACCATACACCATTTGCTTACCCATACTTCGGGCATTAAAGATTTTACCAAAATGAAGGCATTGGCAGGTATAGCCCTAAAAGAGATGACGCCTAAAATGGTGGTCGATTTTTTTAAGGATGAACCAGTTGATTTTGCTCCGGGCGAGCGTTTTGAGTACAATAACTCAGGTTATGTGCTGCTGGGTTACCTGATCGAATTGGTTTCGGGCGAGCCTTATGCCACTTTTATACAGCAACACATTTTTAATCAGCTTGGCATGGCCCATTCTTATTATGCAAGCGACAGGCAGGTGATCTATAACCGGGCTTATGGCTACCAGAAAAAAGAAAGTGGCTACGTAAATAAAACGGCTGTTAATTTTAGTGTTCCTTTTGCTTCGGGTGCGTTAATGTCTACCCTGGCCGATTTGCTGAAATGGCAAAATGCTTTAAACCAAAATAAACTGCTAAATGCTGTAGTAACCCAACAGGCATTTTCCAGCTATAAATTAAATAATGGCGAAGTGTTTAATTACGGTTATGGCTGGCACATTAAAGAGATTGGCGGTTTGCCTGCCAGGGCACATGGCGGTAGCATATTCGGGTTTAAAAGCATGGGTGTTTACGTACCCGGCGAAGATATTTATGTAGTGGGGCTCACCAACTGTGATTGTAACTCGCCAACAGTACTTACCGAAAATATTGCGAAGCTGGTTATAGCCCAAACGATAAAGAGCAAATAAACCAGCCTTTATTACTGCGGTTTAACAATGATGGCTACCGTTAGCCTGCTAATGCAGTTCATTTTGCCGCGCTCATTGTAAATTTTAATTTCCCAAACCTGCGTTTTGGCACCAATATGCAGTGGTTTGCAAATTCCTTTCACCAAACCGCTTTTTACCGGCCTGAGGTGGTTGGCATTTACTTCTAAACCTACAGCCAGATATTTCTCGGGATCGATACACATGTAAGAAGCAATACTGCCAGCGTTTCGGCCAATACAACCGATGCTCCACCGTGCAATATACCTGCCGGCTGGTGTGTACGCTCATCAACAGGCATGGTACCGCTAATAAAGTCGGCTCCGATTTCGGTAAATTGAATATCAAGCAGCGCCCCAATATGGTTTTTGGGGCGGTTGTTTAGTTCATCAACAGTAAAATCTTTAAACCACATGGTAACGTTCTTTTAAAACCCCAACATGGTGGATTACATGGCCACCAACAATAAACAAAATAGATTTTACATTAATTTCCCGTCCAGAGGCAATCCCCTTTCTATTCAGTTCTTCTTCGTTTAGCGATTTAAAAAGATACAAATTGGCTTTACGCAGGGCTGCAAACTCTTCAATCAAATCTTCCAGCTCACGTTCGGCAAAGCGGGCATTCAATACATAATCGTCTTCTTCAAAGCCCGGCAAGGGTTGTTGCTCTTTGCGGGCAAAGCAGGTAATGCGGAAAGCAAAAACACGCTCAGTGTCGATCATGTGGCCCAGCATTTCTTTAAGTGTCCATTTTCCTTCAGCATAGGCATAATCGGCCTTATCGGCATTGGCCCTGAACAAAACAGGAATACTTTCTACCTGATCGTTTAAAATTTCGAAAATATCGCGGTCAACCTTGCTGATGTAGGTTTCGCCCCAAATCGGATATTCGTTAGGCTGTGGTCGGTTCATATCTTAAACTGCTCTTTAATATAATTCTGAAAGTGGTGCCTTTGCCCAGTTCTGAGTCTTTTACAAAGATTTCGCCACTATGGTAATTTTCAACAATCCGTTTGGTAAGCGATAAACCGAGCCCCCAGCCGCGCTTACGGGTGGTATAGCCCGGCTGAAAAACAGCATCGAACTTCGATCTTGGAATACCTTTACCGGTATCGCTAACATCAATAAAAACCTGTTCTTTGGCCAGGTTCTCAATAATATTAATCGATATAGAGCCTTCGTTTTCAATCGCGTTGGCGGCATTCTTTAGCAGGTTTTCAATTACCCAGTCAAACAAGGGCACGTTAAGCATGGCCCTAACCTGTTCATCGCCCGTAATGCTAAATTTAACCTTATCGGAGGTACGTACTTTAAAATATCGGATAAAATCGCTGATGACAATGTATACCGTATGGTCTTCGAGCATGGGTTTAGACCCGATTTTAGAAAAACGGTCGGTAATAATCTCCAGGCGCTTAATGTCGTTTTCCATTTCAGCAATCAAGGGATCGTCTTCCGCATCAAATTTAGATTTCATCAGCTCTGTCCAAGCCATTAAAGAGGAAATGGGCGTGCCCAGCTGGTGTGCGGTTTCCTTGGCCAAACCTACCCATACATGATCCTGCTCATCGCGCCTTGCCGAACTAAATGCGGTATAAGCCGTTAAAAGAAAAAGGAAAATTACACCCATCTGGATGTAGGGGAAATACCTCAGCTGTGTTAAAATAAACGAATCGCGGTAGTAAGCCCTAAACTTCTTACCAAAAATGTTCATCTCATCGGGGCGGTGCTGTGCTTTCATTTGTTTCAGCTGGCGGACAAAATATAAACTATCGTAAGTAAGCTTCGGATCGCTGATCGGATAATTTGTTTTAGTGCTATCTAAGCCATTAAAAGAAGTAATTACTCCAGCCGAATCGGTCATGATTACAGGCGTTTTGGTGTTTTTTCTTACGGTTTCCACCACATCGCGGTAATCATCATTGTCGTACAGAAACATGGCGCGCTCCTGAATCCTAACCCAAAGGTGAAATTGGTCTGCCTCTTCGCGTTCCATCTTCTTTACAAAAGAATCGGTGTAAAATACTGAAGCAATGCCGATTAAGATGGCAAAAATTAGGAGGAAAAACTTCCAGCGGCGTTTCTTTTGATAAGGGTTCATGCTTGAGCTAGCCAAATTACAATAACAAAACGAAAAAAACATAAAACGATTATGCTTTTTCAAAAAGCTTAATTAATGGTTTTGAAAGCATAATCGCTTCATCACACATGAAAACAGTATAAAACGGATGAAAAACATATCTTTGTAACGAGCATAGTGCGTGGCGCAAAGAGCATGGATTGCACCATGGCTCTAAGCTTCTAACTCCCTGCTCTTTGCTTAATCATGGATAAAAAAGTTAGAGTAAGATTTGCCCCAAGCCCAACCGGAGGTTTGCATTTAGGCGGTGTGCGTACTGCCTTGTTCAATTATTTGTTCGCTAAAAAGAATAACGGAACTTTTGTACTTCGCGTAGAAGATACCGATCAGAACCGCTTTGTAGAAGGTGCCGAAGAATATATCGTAAATTGTTTAAACTGGTGTGGCATTACACCTGATGAAAGTCCGGAACAGCCGGGTAGCTATGGCCCATACCGCCAAAGTGAGCGTAAACCGAGCTACAGGAAATTTGCTGAACAGTTAATTAGCGATGGCTATGCCTATTATGCTTTCGATACTCCTGAGGAACTGGATGCTAAACGTAAAGATATTCCTAACTTTCAGTACGGCCAGGCTACGCGGATGCAAATGCGTAACTCCTTAACACTTACCGTTAGCGAAGTAGAAGATTTACTAGCGGCCAAAGTACCCCACGTAATCCGTATTAAGGTGCCTGCCGATGAGGTAGTGTATTTTAATGATTTAATCCGTGGCGATGTAAGCTTCGAAACCTCGTTGGTTGATGATAAAGTTTTATTAAAAGCAGATGGTATGCCTACTTATCATTTGGCTGTTGTGGTTGATGATAAAGCGATGGAAATTAGTCACGCTTTTAGAGGCGAAGAGTGGTTGCCATCGGCGCCGGTTCATATTTTGCTTTGGAAATATTTAGGCTGGGAGGCTGAAATGCCTGCCTGGGCGCATTTGCCTTTAATTTTAAAGCCCGACGGACATGGAAAGCTGAGCAAACGCGATGGCGATCGGTTGGGTTTTCCGGTGTATGCCATGAACTGGAGCGATCCTAAAACAGGCGATGTAACCAAAGGCTTTAAAGAAATGGGTTTTATGCCCGAAGCTTTTATCAATATGCTGGCTCTTTTAGGCTGGAACGATGGTACCGACCAGGAAATATTTACGTTGAAAGAACTGGAAGAAAAATTCTCGGTAGAAAGAATTAGTAAAGCAGGTGCTAAATTCGATTTCGAGAAAGCAAAATGGTATAACCACGAGTGGATTAAAGCGCAAAGTGCTGAGCGTTTAGCGGCTGGCGTTAAAGAAGAACTTGAAAAAGCAGGTATTGCCGTTAACGACGATGCTTTCTTAAACACCGTTATCGATTTGATTAAAGACCGTTGTACTTTATTGCCTGATTTCGTGGCGCAAAGCAGTTACTTCTTTGCTTCGCCGGCTGAGTACGATGTAAATTCGGTAAAACCAAAATGGACAGCTGAAAAGGCTGAATTTTTTAATGCCTTTGCCGAAGGATTAACTTTGACTGATGCTGCAACTGCAGAAACAGCTTTTAAGGCTTTAGCAGAGGAAAAAGGATTTAAACCCGGCGAACTGATGTTGCCTTTCCGCATTATGCTGGTAGGCGGTAAATTTGGCCCTGGGGTTTTCGATATTGCACTATTGTTGGGCGTAGCCGAAACCAAAGCAAGAATAGCAAAAGCCATAGCTGTATTTAATAGCTAGTAGCTAAATCATTGAATTTTGGATGAAAGCATGTTTCGATGCAAATCGCATCTAATCATCCAAAATTCAATAACCCATTCATCTTTTGCTGCTTACTTCACCAAAAAATATTTCTACATTAGTATAACAATTTTCGATAGATAAGGTTATTCATTAAAATAAAAATATAAACTATGCAGTGGTTTGGTAAAGGCAGTAATAATGTTGAAGATGGCAGAAGCGGCGGCGGTGGCAAAACCGCACTGGGTGGCGGAATAGGGATTATCATTGTGGTGCTCGGCTTAATATTCGGGAAAGATTTGACTGGTGTAGTTAGCCAGTTACCGGCCACTACGGGTACAGAAGAAGTGAAGCAGGGCGTACCGGCAAACGATGCACAGGCACAATTTGTTTCCGGCGTACTGGAATCGACCGAGCAGGTTTGGGATGCAGAATTTAAAGCCATGGGTAAACAGTACGAATACCCGAAACTGAGGCTTTTTAGAGATGGCGTACAAACGGCCTGTGGTTATGCTCAATCGAACGTGGGGCCATTTTATTGCCCCGGTGATCATAAAGTATATATCGATTTATCTTTTTACGATGAACTGAAAAACCGTTTCGGCGCAGCTGGCGATTTTGCACAGGCTTATGTAATTGCCCACGAAGTTGGTCACCATGTGCAGAATTTGCTGGGCATTTCGGCTAAATTAGACGAGGCCCGCGGACAGGTGAGTAAAACAGAATATAACCGCCTATCGGTTAAATTAGAATTGCAGGCCGATTTCTTTGCCGGCCTGTGGGCGCACAATGCCCAAAACCTGAAAGATTTTAAACTAGATGCAGGCGACATTGAGGAAGCCCTGACTGCAGCCAACGCCATAGGCGACGATAAGTTGCAGAAACAGGCAACCGGCGAGGTACAGCCCGATTCTTTTACTCATGGTACATCTGCCCAACGCATGTACTGGTTTAAAAAAGGTTTCGAAACCGGCGATATCAAACAGGGCGATACCTTTAATTCCAATAATTTTTAAATAATTAAAACTTTTTAAAAACGCTGTTGTTTGTTTACAGTTAAGGAGACTCGTTTCTCCTAACCAAACATAATTATCCCGGCTTCTTATTTGTTTTAATAAAGAATGATCCTTATAGTTGATGACAGGCCTGAAAACCTGATCTCGTTACAGAAAGTACTGCAGGCACACAATTTTGAGGTTGATACCGCATCATCAGGTGAAGAAGCACTAAAAAAAGTTTTAAAGCATAATTACGTCCTGATTATTCTCGATGTACAAATGCCCGACATGGACGGCTTTGAAGTGGCAGAGGCCATTTCGGGCTTTAGTAAGGCAAAAGATACCGCCATTATTTTTCTCTCGGCCGTTAATACCGAACTCAAGTTTATTACAAAAGGATACCTTAGCGGAGGATTGGATTACATTACCAAACCTGTTGATATTAATGTACTCCTGTTAAAAATCAAAACCTTTTACCGCATTTACGAGCAAAACAGAAAGCTAAACGAGGTGCAGGAAAAGCTTTTGGAAGAAATAGAATTCCGCAAGCAGGCCGAACATAAAAAAGATGAGTTTATCAGTATTGCCAGTCACGAGTTAAAAACACCTTTAACCAGTGTAAAAGGCTATATTCAGTTGTTGCAGAGAAGCTTAAACCGCGATGATAAAACCATGGCGCAAAATCATCTCGAAAAAGCAAGCATACAGCTCGAAAAACTGAATGACCTCATTGTAGATCTGCTTGATATATCTAAAATCGAAAGCGGTAAGATGAAGTTTAACCTGAAAAGCTTTTGCGCCGATAACATGGTAAACAATGCCATCGAGATGCTGCAGCAATCTAACCCCGATTTTAAAATTACCAAGTTGGGCCAAACCCACGAAATGATTTTTGGCGACGAAATCAGGTTGGAGCAGGTGGTAATCAATTTCATTACCAATGCCATCAAATATGCACCTGGCACCAATCAGGTTAATGTTACCATCAATATAAAAGACGGCAAACTGTATCTGGCCGTTAAAGATTTTGGCATTGGCATTTCAAAAGAACAGCAGGAGAAAATATTCGATAAGTTTTACCGTGTTGAAGAAAACAGCAATCGTTTTAATGGCCTGGGCATTGGTTTGTATATCTGTTCAGAAATTATAAACCGGCATGGCGGTAAAATAGGGGTAAATAGTGTTCCTGATGAGGGCTCTGAATTTTATTTTATTATCCCAATTACCGAAGAAGAAATCATAAAGAACCAGATCTAATTAGCTTTAATTCCTATAATGAAAACAACCCTTAAAAATAACCTGCGTTTGGGCCTTGGCCTTTCGTTGATTATTCTGTTTATCAGTTCGCTGGCATCGTACACCAGTATTAGTAACCTGATTAAAAGTACCGATCTGGTAAAACACAGCGATGAGGTGATTTTAAGCGCCGAAGGTGTAATCTCGACCTTAAAAGATGCCGAAACCGGTCAGCGGGGTTATCTTTTAACAGGGAACAAGATCTTTTTGCAGCCCTATTACGGTTCTACCGATACGGCCATGAACGCCCTGAACAAAATGCAGGTACTAACCAAAGATAACCCTCTGCAACAGAAAAATATTAAAGCACTAAGGGATATTATGGGCCGCAGGCTAAATATTATTACCTCTACCATCGAAATTAAATCGCTGGGCGGACAAATTGACCCTACCGTGCTTTTACAGGGCAAAACCTATATGGACCAGGCAAGGGCAGTTGTAGCCGGGATGGTTAGCGAGGAAAGAAGATTATTAGAGAGCCGTACCATCGAACTCAATAAACTGACTGCTTATACGCCAGTTTTAATATTGGTGGCTGCTTTACTGGCGGTGCTCATTACCCTGTTTTTTTATAGAAAAGTTTCTATCGATTTTGATGAACGCGTTAAGCTTCAGAATGAAATTGAGGATAAAAAGTACGAAATGGAAAAGCGTATTCTGGCAATTAAAGAAATTGCACATCAGATTTCTATTGGTAACTATGGCGTAAAGCTCGATAGCCAGACCCGCGATGATATTGGAGAACTTTCCGATTCGTTAAATACCATGTCAGCCTCATTAAAAAAATCGTTCGATACACTTGAAGAAAATGAATGGCTGCAAACAGGCGTGGCCAATCTGAACGTTAAAATGGTTGGCGAAAAAGATGTTTTTCATCTGGCCGAAGATATTATTGCCTTTCTTGCCACTTACACCAAAAGCCAGATTGGTGCTTTATATCTTTTTAAAGACGACGGATACTTGCATTTGAAAGGGCAATATGCCTTGCAGGGACAAAATTTAACACAAACTTTAGAAATCGGACAGGGATTAATTGGCCAGGCCGTAAAATCGGGCAAATCAATCTTGCTGGATGATGTGCCTCAAAATGAGCTTACCATTAGCCATGCCACAGGCAACATAAGGCCTGCACAGTTAATTGTACTGCCTATTATTAGAAATGAAATTTCTATTGGTGGTTTGGAACTGGGTACCATTGGCAAATACACCGATTTACAGCTGCACTTTTTAAACCTGGTATCAACCGATGTAGGTACCGCGTTGCTGGGGGCGCAGAATCGTCAGAAATTGCAGCAGCTGCTGGAAGAAACCCAGGCACAATCTGAAGAGCTGCAGGTGCAACACAATGAACTGGAGGGTTTAAATGCCGAGCTTGAGGCGCAGGCGCAGAAACTTCAGGCAAGCGAAGAAGAGCTCCGGGTACAACAGGAAGAATTGTTGCAAAGCAACCAGGAGCTGGAAGAAAGAAGCAGCTTACTGGAAGAGAAAAACGAACTGATTGAAGAGCGCAATGTCGAAATTCAGCAAAAAGCCGAGGCTTTAGAATTAAGTACCAGATACAAATCTGAGTTTCTAGCCAACATGTCGCACGAGCTAAGAACGCCACTCAATTCGATTCTGCTTTTATCGAGGTTGATGGCCGAAAATGAAGCAATGGACCGCGAACACCAGGAGTATGCCGAAGTGATTCAAAGCTCGGGACAAGGCTTGTTGAGCTTAATTGATGAGATTTTGGATTTATCCAAAATAGAAGCGGGTAAAATGGAACTCGATCGTACCAACATTAAAGTGGACGATATTGTGCTTAATATGCGTGCACTCTTTAACCCGATGGCCAGGGATAAAAACTTAACATTCGAAATTGAAAAATCGGCAGCGGTGCCCGAGTTTTTTCATACTGATAAAATGCGCTTAGAGCAGATTATTAAAAATCTACTGTCGAATGCCATTAAGTTTACCACTGTAGGTACTGTAACCTTAGCCATCGAAAAAAATGATAAACTGGCTGCCTTGGTATTTAAAGTTACTGATACCGGTGTGGGTATTGCACCCGAAAAGCAGGGCATGGTTTTCGAGGCCTTTCAGCAGGCCGATGGTTCTACCCGCCGTAAATTTGGTGGTACCGGCTTAGGCTTGTCCATCAGTCGTGAGCTGGCTAAACTGTTGGGTGGTTACATCGAATTAAAAAGTAAGGAAAACGAAGGCAGTGTTTTCACCTTGACCTTGCCTATCGATAAAAATAAGGGCTTTGATGGTGTAATTGCAAATTTAGACCAACCAACAACCACAATTACGGAGCATACAGCTAAAAAAATAAATCCCTTAACCGTAGCTAATATTCCTCAGGAA
The DNA here is from genome assembly GCF_011303555.1 of Pedobacter sp. HDW13. Lineage (NCBI taxonomy): Bacteria > Pseudomonadati > Bacteroidota > Sphingobacteriia > Sphingobacteriales > Sphingobacteriaceae > Pedobacter > Pedobacter sp. HDW13. The sequence continues at coordinate 2,366,457 of NZ_CP049868.1, forward strand.
ATAGAAGACGACAGGGAGAATATCCAGCCGGATGATAAAGTGATTTTGATTGTGGAGGATGATACCCCTTTTGCCAAAACATTGCTGGATTTTACCCGGAAAAGAAATTACAAAGGATTAGTGGCTGTGCGTGGCGATATGGGTATTGAAATGGCCAAAACCTATAAACCGCTGGCTATACTGCTCGATATTCAGCTGCCGGTTAAAGATGGCTGGCAGGTAATGGAAGAATTGAAATCAGATCCTTCAACCCGGCCGATTCCGGTGCACATTATGTCGTCGTTACAGGTAAAGAAAGAAAGTTTGTTAAAAGGAGCGGTTGATTTTATCAATAAGCCGTTTGCTTTTGAGCACATGCAGGAAATCTTTGCCAAACTGGAACATGCTTTAAGTCGCCACCCTAAAAAGGTACTTATTGTCGAAGAAAATGAACAGCATGCCAAGGCTTTAAGCTACTTTTTAAGCAATTTTAACATCCAGACAGAAATTGTAAATCAGGTAAACGAAAGTGTTTCGGCTTTGCACAAACCAGAGGTGAATTGTGTAATCCTGGATATGGGCATTCCCGATAAACATGCTTACGAAACGCTGGAGGTGGTGAAAAAAACTCCCGGCTTGGAAAACCTGCCCATTATCATTTTTACAGGCAAAAACCTCTCAAAAGGCGAAGAGAACCGGATAAAACAATATGCCGATTCTATAGTGGTAAAAACCGCACATTCGTATCAGCGCATTTTAGATGAAGCGGGGCTGTTTTTGCACCTGGTAGAGGAAAAAAGCAAAGAGAAAACCAAAACCACCAAAAAGTTCTCGGAGTTGCAGGATGTGTTAAAAGGGAAAACCGTTTTGGTGGCTGATGATGATGTGCGTAACATTTTTTCATTAACGAAGATGCTGGAGCAACACCAGATGAAAGTTTTGGCCGCTACAGATGGAAAAGAAGCACTAAAACTTTTGAACGAAAACGCCGATGTAGATGTGGTGCTGATGGATATGATGATGCCCGAGCTGGATGGTTACGAAACAACAACGGCCATCAGGCAGGATCTTAAATACCGTAACCTGCCAATATTGGCTGTAACGGCAAAGGCCATGATGGGCGACCGCGAAAAGTGCATCGCAGCAGGTGCTTCAGACTATATCAGCAAACCGGTAGATATGGATCAGTTAATCTCTTTATTGCGGGTTTGGCTGTACGAAAATCATCATAAATCATAAAACATTTTAATCTGTTATGCCTCAAAAGTTAATTCTCATTATTGATGATGACAATCGAAACATTTTTGCCCTGAAGGCTGTTTTAAAGGCCAAAGGATTCAATTGTTTGTCAGCTATAAGCGCTCATGATGGTTTTTCTATTATAGAAGAACACGATAATGTTGCCATTGTGTTAATGGATATGATGATGCCGGATATGGATGGTTATCAGGCCATTGCCGCGATGAAAAAATCGGCCAAAATGCGAAATATACCTGTTTTGGCAGTAACTGCCCAGGCCATGGTTGGCGATAAAGAACGTTGCCTCAGTGCAGGTGCATCGGGCTATGTTTCAAAGCCGATAAACGTTGATGAATTGTTAATGCAGATAGAAAAATTTACCAACTAGCAGTGATAAGTGAAGTGATAGATAATGAGCAGGTTGAACTGTTGCTGAACGATGTTTTAGAAACTCATGGCTATGATTTTCTCGAATATTCGCATGCTTCGATAAAAAGGAGGATTACGCGGCTCTATGCGCTCGATAGTTTTGTAAGCTTTGCTGAGTTTCGTTATACTGTAAGAACCGATAAGCAATATTTTAAACGTTTTCTGGAAGAAATTACGGTTAATGTTACCGAAATGTTCCGCGATCCGTCTTTTTATAAGGCCCTGCGTAATGATGTACTTCCGGTTTTGGGTACCTATCCTTTCATACGCATTTGGGTTGCAGGCTGCTCTACCGGCGAGGAGGCCTATTCGCTGGCTATTTTGTTAAAAGAATTAAACCTGTTAAACAAATCGCTTATTTATGCCACAGATATTAATCCATCTGTTTTAGAAAAGGCAAAAAAAGGCATGTTTCCTTTAAATTACCTCAAACAGTATTCTGAAAATTACCAGCAAGCGGGCGGTACCAAAGATTTTTCTACCTATTACACGGCAAACTATTCGCTGGCTAAATTTGATGAGTGTTTGAGTAGTAAAATGATTTTTTCTACCCACAACCTGGTTTCTGACCATTCTTTTAACGAGTTTCAGCTTATTCTGTGCCGGAATGTATTAATTTACTTTGATAAAGACCTGCAGCATAAGGTTTTTAACCTGTTCGATAATAGTATCGAAAATTTGGGTTATTTGGCCTTAGGTAGCAAAGAAAGTTTGGAGTTTTGGCCTAAAGCCAAAGCATATAGAAGGATTAAACTGGAGAAAATATGGAGAAAACTGTAAATACAGCCTCCTGTAGCGCATTAATTATAGGGGGCTCTGCCGGTAGTTTAGATGTATTGCTCGAAATTTTTCCTCAGCTAAGCCAGGACCTCAAGTTCCCCATTATACTGGTGGTACACCGCAAAGCCAGCAACGAATCGCTGCTTACCGATTTGATTAGAAACCGCACTTCGCTGTTGGTTAGCGAGGCTGAAGAAAAGGAATTGTTAACAGCAGGAAAGGTATTTATTGCACCAGCCGATTATCATTTGCTGATAGAAGAAGACCACAGTATTTCGCTCGATTATTCAGAAAAAATAAATTATTCGCGCCCTTCAATCGATGTTACCTTTCAGTCTGCTGCAGAGGTTTTTAAGGTAGGCCTGGTGTGCATTTTGCTCTCAGGATCTAATGCCGATGGGGTAGAGGGGTTAAAAAGTGTAAACAATTTTGGGGGTAAAGTGGTTATACAAAATCCAAATACGGCCATAATGCCGTATATGCCCCAGCAAGCGGTACTGCAGGTACAGCCGCATGTGGTTTTGGATGGTCATGATATGGCCGCGTATATAAATAAATTGAATAATTAATTTACTTTTTCGGAGGTTAAATATATGGCAGGTGTAAAGAAAGTATTTGTTTTTGATGATAACAGGGATATCCTTGATCTATGTACATTTATTTTAGAGGATGCAGGTTACGAAATCAAAACATCTGAAAATGCAAACGATATAGAAAAACAGGTGGCCGAGTACATGCCCGATTTAATTTTTATGGATAACTGGCTACCCGATTTGGGAGGCATACAGGCTACAAAAGCTTTAAAAAGTCACCCCGATTTAAAACACATACCCGTAATTTATTTTTCGGCTAATAACGATATTTCTTCGCTTGCCGATGAGGCTGGTGCCGATAGCTATTTATCAAAACCTTTTGATATTGCCGCCTTGGAGGATATTGTGAGAAAGCATTTAAGTTAGGACTGTAACGATATTATTTAACCGCAAAGCGCGCAAAGACCAAACGCAAAGAACGCTAAGCAATGGAGTATAGTATCAAAATTGTAAGCCCCTTTGCGTACTCTGCGAAACACTTCGCGACTTTTGCGGTTAAACGAAAGATAATTTCAGCCACGGATTCACGGAAAGCATGGATATTTGGTGCAATTTGAATGTCTCATTTCCTCTGTGCAATACTTCGTACCCTTTGTGGTAAAAAATACTAATGTTATTTATCTACGTAACAATTCGCGACTTTTGCGGTTAAACTTATTAGTTATGCCTTCCCCCAGATGCGCGTATTCAAATCCAGTTCCTGTACAATATCATACATAAATTTAACAGCTGTAATATCATCGTTCAGGGTTTCGGCATTAATTAAAGATTTAAACACCGGTGGTTCGAAATAATTCCGGTTTAGCGGGAAAGCGATATACATCCTTGATTCGATAAATGATAAGGTAATCTCGTACTTGGATTCGCGGTTAAGCGTTAAAATCCGATCCATCATAGCCGGAGTTAAAATATAACGCGCTTCCACCTGATCAGAGCCATAAGTTACAAAGGTTTTGTCAAAATCAGGGTTTTCGAGCTTTACTACATCACTATCACCAAAGGAGAAGATGTTTTTCGAAAACCAGGCGCCCAGTGCATTTGCAAAGCCCTTCGGACGCACAATGGTTATTCCGTTAAAGTTTTTGTTAAAATCAGCTGCAAAAATAATCCCTCTAAAAATGTCGTGCCATTCGGTGCGTGTACCATTTTTAGTTTGCGTTACTGTTTTGTATTCGGCATGTACCTCGGCAAAGTAAAACCTGGTTTTCCCGGCACTTCCGGTTACTAAGTCTTCCGTATTGTAACGATCAGGTTTTTGGGTGAAAAGCTGTGTATAAACAAATTCAGAAGCATCAATACCAGCGCCCGGCTGTAGCGCTAAGCTTTCGTCTAAAAATTTAAGTGCAGCACCAATTACATCGCGTTTATAAGCATTTTTATAAGCCCTTAAATCGTCGCCGATTTTATAATGCAGCACCGCACCATAAATAAAAGGGATTAACCCGCCAATAACTGCGGGGATGGGAAAGCCCAATATAAAGCAGATAACAGCTATGGCTATACCCAGCAAAATAAAAATATAGCCTTTGATTTGGGTTGAGGCAATTTTTTTGCGCTCAAGATCCATCGTAGCCAACACCTGCTGCAAGGCTACATTTCCTTCAATACCGAATTGCATTAGTTATTGAAAAGATCTTTTGCGCTAATGTTTTTGCGTTCTTCGGCTGCAGTTTCTAGAACCGGTGTAGGCTGAAAGTTAAGCATGCCGGCAAATAAACTTCCCGGAAACATCATAATGGCGTTGTTGTAATCGGTAACACTGGCATTATAGGTTCTTCTGGCTGCGGCAATCTGCTCTTCACTTTCGGTCCAGGTGGTTTGCAGGTTTATAAAATTGGTGTTGGCCTTTAAATCAGGGTAGTTTTCAATGTTTACCATTAAACCCTTCATGCTGCTGCTCAGCTCACTGTCTAGTTGCGCTTTTTCGGAAGGTGTAATGTTTCCCGAGGTTGCTTTGGCCCTGAGTTCAACAATTTTGGTTAAGGTTCCCTGTTCGTAAGTAGTATATTGTTTTACCACTTCAACAAGGTTTGGAATTAAATCGAAACGTTTTTTAAGCATTACATCAATGGCCGAAAAGGCATTGGTAACCTGGTTTTTCTTTCCGATAAGGGAGTTGTAAAAGAAAATTCCGAAAAGGAATATAACACCGATAATAATGAGGGCAATAATCATAATTGTAGTTTAAGGTTTAGAGTATAAATATATACAAACGTTACAAATTAACGCTTTTCGCGTTTTTCTAATCGTTCGCGGTTTTGGCGGCGCTCCAGTCTTTTCTGTTTTCGCTGCAGGTGACTTTCTCTCATGGCCTTAAATTTGGCAATATGCGCCTTCACTTCGTTCTGTTTTTCTTCGGTAATGCCAATGCTGTATTTTATGCCTGTAAAAAGGCTGCGCCATATCATGCTAAAAAATGAAGTATTGGCCGGGCGACTATAGTTTACGCTTAAAGGAATAAGTTTTCCGTCGGGACCCGGGTTTTCTGATTTGATGATTAGTGCATTGGCTAAGAATGATAGCAGGCCTCTTGTAACCAGGTGATCCTTTTCGGGGTCGTTCCTCATCAATGCAACCGAAAGGTCGTAGTACGAGAAGGCAACCGTGCCTTTAGCGCCCGAATCGTTAGCCTTGAAATTGAATTTAAGCTGATCTACATTGCCTCGGTTAATGCGTACAAGCCCCAACGGCTTGGTAATCTGGTTCAATACACGTGCATTAAAGCTATGGAGAGTTCCGTTATATGAAAAGGCACCATCATTAGCGGTAAGGTCGAATACAAAATTTACATCCAGTTTGCCCTGGCCGCAGAGGTAGGTAGTAAGATTGGCTTCCATAACTGGATTTATGGCCTTAATTTTTTGAAGGTTGGTGGCGTTTTTAATAAAGCCCGAAGTATGCTGAAAAGTAATTTGTCCTTTCTGGTTACTTTCGTTATTGTAAACTGCATAGTTAATGCCTACATCTTTCACTTGTATTTTTTGCACCAAAATAGGCATGTTAACACGTTGCAGCAGCTGGTGTGGAAACCTGCCAATTTTATTCTCTACCGGTTTTTGTTTAAGCCCTTTTTGGCTAAATACCGAAACAAAGCCATTTGCTATAGCCATCTCTTTTGCCCAAAGCTCTTGTTTGCTAATGTAAAGGGGCATGTCGATCCCGTTAAACATGATGTCGTTCATGCTGATATTAAAACGCTCGCGGGCATATCCGGCAACTTTTCCAAAGGCCATTTCATCATGCAGGGGTACAAGGGCAAAATGGTTAACCCGCAACTTACCGGTGCTGGCCCTGAAATCGAGCTTTTCCAGCTTAATATCGTACATCTTATTGGGCGTGCGGTAAGCATAATCGTTCAGGTTGATGACAATATCTTTAAGCAGATAAAAACGGGTTGGGTCTTCTGCCGAGGTAGAATCAACCAGTAAATCGGTGAGGGTAATATTCAGATCATCAATAGCAAAAGGTACCTCTTTTTTAAGGTTGTTGTTTACGTATTTAAAGCTTACATCCCTAAACCGAATCGATTTGATGCTAAACTCCTTAAGGTTTTTGGAAATAAAAGCATAAGGCGATTTAATTGGGCGTGGTGCCCGGCCCTCGTTAAAGGCAAACTGCCGGTTTACCATGCTAACCTCGGGCTTATCAAATAAAACCTCTTCCAGCTGCAGTTTTCTTTCGCGGTAAAGTGTTAAGGGGTGGAAACGTTTAACCACCAGCTTTTTTAATGAAACGGTATACAGGTTATTGGGTGCACGTTTCAGGGCTATCAACTGCTTATACCGGTTCTGATCGGGAGTGATTTTTACATTTTGGAGCGTAGCATTACCCGTAAAAATATTGGTGCTTACCTTGGTAAAGCTGATGGTGTACAAGCTATCGGTAGAAGTATAAAGCAGGGTTTTGATCCTGCTGGTAAGCATAGGGCGCGATTTTACGTTTAAAAACCAGGCAATGCCAGCCAATACCAGAAAAATACCGAGCAAGCTGCCCGTAATCCATTTTAAAACTTTATAACGATATCTTTTAGTAGCTGGCATTAAAAACGGGGACAATTTTTTAACAGCAATATACAGTTATAAAGATAATTGTAAGGCATTTAGACTTAGTTATTTTCTCTTTTTGCCTTCCTGGCAGCTTTTCTATCTGCCCGTTTTTGCTCCCTGATCTTTTTGGCAATTACCTTCTGCTGTTTTACCGGATTTTTTTCAGGCACTACGCTCACACCTACAATATCTTTAATGCCCACAAAAACCGTTTTCCACATCAGGTTAAAGAACGATGCCGAATTGATCCGGTTATTGGTCATGGTAGCCCGACGCACTGCTTCTCCCTTTTGTGGGTTTTCATTTTTCACCAATACGGTATTGGCGAGGAAAGATAAGAAGCCTTTTTCTTTGGTTCCTTCTCCATCAATATTATCAGATAAGAGTTTTATTTTTAAATTGCTATACAACATGTTCATCGAGCCGCTCGCCGACCTTAAATTTCCATCTGCTCTAAAATCGATATGCTGTACATTGCCACTTTCTATTTCTACTAATCCAAGCGCTTTCGATAAAGGGTTTAAGTTTTTCAGGTCAAAATTGCCCAGGTTTCCGCTGTAACTAAAGGCCCCATTGGGATCGGTGAGGTTAAAATCGATTTTTACATTCAATTTCCCTGCACCCATTAAGCGCGAACCGAGATCGGCGAGGGCATGATTATGTTGCTTTAAACGTGTACTATCATTGGTAACATTTAAAATGGTTCCGGTTAGCCCTTTAAACTCTACGGAGCCTGTTTTTTTGCTGGCAGGGTTATATTCAGCGTATTTTACATCTACATTTCTAAGCTTTACGGTATCAATAATGGTAGGTAAGTTTAACCGTTTCAAGGTCATGTTGGGATAATTTTGGCCTTTATCAAAACCTGGTGGAGGTGGCGATTCACGGCTCATAAATACTTCTACATTAGCCGGGCCAATTTTTAACGAGCGAGCGTGCAGCGTTTGATCGGCGTTTAAGGCAACAAAATCAACTCCGTTAAGTTCTATTTTATCAAAAGCTAAATTGTAGCGGTCTTTCTGTACCTTGTATTTCCGGGTAAAAGTTAATTCGGAGTACAAAGGCAAAAGGGTAAAGCCTTTAGCGGTTATGCGTTTTGATTTGGCAGAGCCCGTAATGGTATCTACCTTCATCGAATACATTTTATTTTTGGTAACGGACTTATAGCCCGCAAGCTGAAAGGATATATCTTTGGTATAATAGAACCTGGTTGTATCATTACCTGAAAGCGAATCCAGTAAAAAATCGTTAACCGTAATATCGAGGTGTTTAATTGAGTTTTTTACTTTTTTAGTTCCCGTTTTATTAATATAATCGAAATCGGCATCTACAATCTTTATCGCCTTAACATGGATGGATTTAAAAATCTTCGATACCTGGTCGTAAAGTGTTTTTTCGTTTTTAATGGTATCGGCTTTTTTAGGCACCTTGTTGTAAATCATATTGATGGAAGGCTGCTGTAAAATAATTTCGCTTACTGCTACCTTTTTTTTAAAATAGGCCGTTAATATACCAACGCGGCTAATCTGTAGTTTTTTTAACTTCAGCTCAAAGGTATGCGTAGGTGCCAGCCTGGCTACTTTTAAACTATCGAAAACCAAAGGGTTGGGGGTTAGCGTTACATCGCGTAGGGCCAGACTACCTGTAATTACATTCAGGTTGATGCTTTTAAAATCGATTTGATAGAGGTGGTGCGAACCATTATACACCCCGGCCTTTATTTCTTCGGTAAGCAGGGGCTTCCATCTGGCACTCAAAAACATGGCGCCGAATAATAAAATCAGGATTAAGATCCCAAGGATACTGCCAATCCAGATCCAAACTTTGTTTTTATGTTGAGCTGTCATTTTTATGGCTTAATTGATACGTAACAGATGTAAGGGAGAAAGGTTTTTGATAGGCCGAAAGCTTAAAGTCTAAAGCGGAAGGACCAAAGTTGGATATGCTTTGGTAAAAACCAGATAAGGGTACGCTTTATTAACACGAAAAGTGCGGGATCATAATCATACTGTAAACATTTAAACAAAATATGTCAATTTGTCACTTTTAATTTTATTTGTGTATTTTTGCAATCCCCAAAATGTTTTTAAATAATGATTGATTTACAAGTACCAGATAAGACGCATGATGAGGCAAGGCAAGGCGAAGCGTTAATTTTAGATACGCCAGTAAAAGCCGATGCCCGCAAATTATATATCGAAAGTTATGGTTGCGCCATGAATTTTGCCGATAGCGAAATTGTTGCCTCTATTTTGTCGGAAACTGGATTTGAAACCACAGGGGATTACCATCAGGCCGATGTGATTTTTATCAATACCTGTTCAATCCGCGAAAATGCAGAAACCAGGGTTAGAAACCGCCTGTCGCAGTTTGGGGTAGAAAAACGCCGTAATCCGAAGTTAATTGTTGGCGTTTTGGGTTGTATGGCTGAGCGCTTAAAATCTAAATTTTTAGAAGAAGAGCGTTTAGTTGACGTAGTAGTAGGTCCTGATGCTTACCGCGATTTACCAAACTTAATTGAGCAGGTAGAAAGTGGTCACAAGGCTGTTAACGTACTGTTATCGCGCGAGGAAACCTATGCCGATATTAGCCCGGTACGTTTAAACAGCAACGGCATTACCGCGTTTATTTCAATTACGCGCGGTTGCAACAACATGTGCTCGTTCTGCGTGGTACCATTTACCCGTGGCCGTGAGCGTAGCCGCGATGCGCATTCGATTATTGAAGAAGCAAAAACTTTGTTTGATGGTGGTTACCGTGAGGTTACCCTTTTAGGCCAAAACGTAGATTCGTATACGTGGACATCGGAAGATGGCACCGAAACCGTAAATTTTGCGCAGCTTTTGGAGCAAACAGCTTTGGTTAGCCCCGATTTGAGAGTGCGTTTTTCTACTTCGCACCCTAAAGATATTACCGACGAAGTTTTACACACCATTGCCAAATACGATAACATTTGTAACTATATCCATTTACCAGTTCAATCGGGTAATACACGCGTGCTTGAATTGATGAACCGGACATATACCCGCGAATGGTATATCAACCGTATCGATGCCATCCGTAATATTATTCCCGGTTGTGCAATTTCGACCGATATTATTGCCGGTTTCTGTACCGAAACAGAAGAAGAGCACCAGGAAACGTTGAGTATGATGGATTATGTGGAGTACGATTTTGCCTATAATTTTACCTATTCTGAGCGTCCGGGTACTTTAGCTGCACGGAAACTCGAAGATGATATCCCTGAAGATGTTAAGAAACGCCGTTTGGCCGAAATTCTGGCGAAGCAACAGGCGCACTCGTTAATGCGTTTGCAGGAGTGGGTAGGAAAAACCGTTCGTGTTTTAATTGAAGGCACTTCAAAAAAATCAGATAAAGACTATTGCGGAAGAGGTGATAGCGGTGCGATGGCCATTTTTCCGGCTATTGAAGGTGTTAAACCCGGCCAGTACGCAAATGTATTTATCGAGAAATGTACATCTGCTACACTGATCGGTAAAATCGTGTCGTAAATCCGTTATGCTGTTCTGATTTATCTGGATCAGCATCTTAAACCAAAGAGACACTGAAACAAGTTCAGTGTGACGAAACATTAAAGAAGAATGGATACACAAAATATTAAACAACGTTTCGGTATTATTGGCAATTCGCCTTTGCTTAACCGTGCTATAGATATTGCCAGCCAGGTAGCGCCTACTGATATGTCGGTATTGATAACCGGCGAAAGCGGTAGCGGTAAAGAGGTGTTCTCGCAAATTATCCACCAAATGAGCGCCCGTAAACACGGTGCCTTTATTGCCGTAAACTGCGGTGCCATTCCCGAAGGAACGATAGATTCGGAACTTTTTGGTCACGAAAAGGGATCTTTTACCGGCGCACACGAGGCACGTAAAGGTTATTTTGAAGTAGCCAACGGCGGAACCATTTTTTTAGATGAAGTTGCCGAATTGCCTTTAGGTACCCAGGCACGTTTGCTGCGGATTTTAGAAAGCGGCGAATATTTGCGCGTAGGTTCATCTAAAGTGCAAAAAACCGATGTACGCATTATTGCCGCAACCAATGTGGATGTGTACAACCGCGTTAAGAACGGCAAATTCCGCGAGGATTTATATTACAGGTTAAATACTGTTCCATTGCGTATCCCGGCTTTGCAGGAGCGTAAAGAAGATATTTATTTGTTGTTCAGAAAATTTGCAGCCGATTTTAGCGATAAATACCGTAGTCCGGCTTTGCACCTCGAACCAGATGCCATACAAATTTTAACCAATTACAGTTGGCCCGGAAACGTGCGTCAGTTAAAAAATATTGCCGAGCAGATTTGCGTGCTGGAGAAAGATCGCAATGTTACCGGTCAGGCTATATTAAATTATATCCCTAACGAGGCAGGTAGTAATTTGCCAATGGCCATCAATTCTCAGTCAAAAGAAGATTTTACAGAAAGGGATATTTTGTACAAAGTTCTTTTCGATATGAAAAAGGACATGGTTGAGCTGAAGAAACTGGTTGCTGAGATTATTCAGCATGGAGGCAATACTGCAACTGTTTTGGCCGATAACCCGCAATACATTAACCAGCTGTACCGTGATGTAGAGTTGCCTGCCGGACAAGAACATGCGTTTACGATACAACAACCCGCGCCAAGCAATAATAACATCAATGGCAGCAATAATGCTGATTATTTTACGCACGATGCCGAAGAGGTAGAAGAATCGTTATCGCTGATTGATAAGGAATCGGACCTGATTAAAAAAGCGTTGAAAAAGCACAAAGGCAAGCGCAAGTTTGCTGCCCAGGAACTGGGTATATCAGAACGTACCCTGTACCGTAAGATTAAAGAATTAAATTTATAAGTTTAAGCCACTGTTGCCGTTATAAGCATGCTGTAAAAAAGCATAACAATATATCATGATGAAAATTAAAATACTTGCGCTGATATTGGTTGCTACTGTATTGAGTTCGTGCTCGTACAAATTTAGCGGAGCATCTACAACAGGCTTAAAAAATGTGGCTATTCGTTTATTCGAAAACAATGCGCCATTGGTAGTACCTACCTTAAGTAACCAGCTTACGGAGGCTTTAAAAAACCGGATCCGTACCCAAACCAAACTCATTCTGGTAACCGGTGAATCTGACGCCTCTTTCGAGGGCAGGATTACAGGCTATGATATTAAACCGGTGGCACTTCAAAACAGTGCTACACCAACCTCGGGCGCCAACAGGCTTACCATTACCGTTTCGGTAAAGTATAAAAATAACATCAAAGAGCACGAGAAAGAGAGCTTTGAAGAAAGCTTTACCCGTTATTTCGATTTTCCGGTAGGTGGTGCACCCATTCAATCTTTATTGCCAGGCGCTATCGAAAATATTAACAAGCAATTGGTAGAAGATATTTTTAACCGTGCTTTTGCACAGTGGTAGGCAAAACGGCCCGTTAAACACAAAATTTTTAAAAACCCGTCTACATTTTTTTAACTTAGCAGCAAACCTCAATAATGGATAACAAACAGCTACTGGCAGATTTAATTGCGCAACCTGGAAAGGTTGGTCCAGAGCATGCATCCATGTTGCAGGAAATGGCTGAACAGTTTCCTTATGCGCAGCCTATTCAATTGCTTTTGGCAAGGGCTAATGCGGCATTTGTTCCTAAGGCCGCATTATATGGCCAGGGGCACGTACTGTTCCATATTTTAAATATGGTACCGGTTAAAGCAACCGATACTGTTGAGTTAGATGAGCAGGAAGTTTTTGAAGAAATCGGAGAGCCTGCGGCAACCGTTCTCTTAAATCAGAACAAGGCTGTTGAAGTAGAAACCCCCGATCATTTACCAGGTTCAGACAACCATTTGGTAGATCTGCCTGCTGTAGATCACTCTTTTATCGAGGCCGCATCGGCAATCGATTTCTTCGCTTTTGAAGAAAAGACAAGTACTGAAGTAGTTGCTCCGGCACCTGAAATTGAAACGGTAGTACCTGATAGTCTGGAAAAGAATTTTGTTTCTAAGTACGATGACGATGAGCTTCCCTATACCTTTTTATGGTGGCTGGCTAAAACCAGGGCAGAGCACGAACAGATTTTTCAACCTTATGCGCAGGCAAAACCGGCTAAGCAAAAACCAAAGCCACAAACCACTCAGCCACAAGAAAAGGCAGAATTTCAGCAGCAGTACGTTGAGCATATTTTTCACATTCAAACCCCTTTCGAAGTAGCAGACCATTTGGCCGAATATCCTGCTGCCGAAGTTAAGGATGTGAAAGGTGCCGAAATTATTGAACGGTTTTTAAAAGAAGACCCTACCATTAAGCCACCAAAGCCCGAACTGATTGATAATGAAAATAAGGCCAAGAAAAGTGCAGAAGATCATTACGACCTGGTTTCGGAAACTTTAGCCAAAATTTATATTGAGCAAATGCTTTACCACAAAGCCATAGATACTTATAAAAAATTAAGTTTGAAATATCCAGAAAAAAGTGGTTACTTTGCCGACCTTATCCAATCTATAGAAAAGAAATTTTAAAAATTATATTACCATGGTAACCTTTTTAGTCATTTTATTAATTATTGTATGTATCGCTTTAGGCTTATTTGTACTTATACAAAACCCTAAAGGTGGTGGTTTAGCTACAGGCGGTGGCACCAGTAACATGTTTGGTGTTCAACGTACCGGCGATGTTTTAGAAAAAGGATCTTGGGTTTTATTAACGGCAATCGTTGTTTTAACCTTGTCAATTACTACAATCGCTAAAACCAGCGGTGGTAAAGCTGCTGTTGGAAGTTCGGCTATTCAAGAGCGTTTAGATAAAACACCTTCACCATCACCACTTGGTGGAAACTTAAACAGCACTAAACCTGCTGCAACAACTCCAGCTAAAGCAGATTCTACTAAAAAATTGTAACAACAATATTTAAAGTGAAAAGCTTTCCTCAACAGGGAAAGCTTTTTGCGTTTATACGCTCTACCAAACAGCTTGTCCCGGAGCAGGCAACTTATGCCCTGCTGTTAACACATATTTAACATAAAAGCTTTAAATTGCCACATGAAATTAAGTGTGCTGGTTTTGTTTACTGCCCTTGCCGTAGGTCTATCTATTGGTATGGTTAATTTTTACTTTCAGCATAGCTGGTATTACCTGGCTATCTCTTTCGGTGTATCGTTTCTAAGCAGTTTCCTCGTTTTTTATTATCTGCTCGAAAAATACATCTATACCAAAATTAAACTCATTTATAAGCTTATTCATAACCTTAAATTAGGTAAAGATTTAAAAGATGCCCTTGGTGAGTATGTAAGCTCCGATCCAATTAATGATGTAGAGCAGGAAGTGAAAGAATGGGCCGGTGCGAAGAAAAAGGAAATCGACTTGCTTAAAAAGCAGGAGCAATTTAGGAGAGAGTTCCTTTCCAATGTTTCGCACGAGTTTAAAACACCGCTTTTTGCTATTCAGGGTTATATCGAAACCTTGCAGGATTGTTTGGTAGACGATCCGGATCAGGCTGTGTTATTTTTAAAAAAGGCCGAAAACAACGTAGAGCGTTTGAGTTACCTGATTAACGATCTGGATGCCATTTCGAAGCTGGAAACAGGCGAATCGCCCATCAATTACCAGAAATTTGATTTTGTGCAACTGGCCAAAGAGGTGATGGAAAACCTGGAAGACAGGGCGGAGAGCAAAAACATTAAACTTTTCTTTAAAGATAAATATACTGCCATAACTCCCGTTTCTGCCGATCGGGAAAAGATACGTCAGGTGTTGATTAACCTGATGGTAAACAGTATTAAATATGGGATTGATGGAGGCGAAACAGCCATTAAGATTTTCGAATTGCACGATCAGGTTTTGATTGAAGTTACCGATAACGGAATTGGCATTGAAGAAAAGCATCTGGCGAGGTTATTTGAACGTTTTTACCGCATCGATACCCATCGTGCGCGCGAGGTAGGCGGAACCGGTTTAGGTTTAGCCATTGTAAAACACATTTTAGAGGCACACCAACAAACCATATCGGTAAGAAGTACACCTGGTATCGGAACAACCTTTGCATTTACTTTGCAAAAGGGAGGGTAAGAACACTATATTTTTAGCTGTTCAAAACCAAATCTAAAAAATTAGTTTAAGGCTTACGGGCCTCTCTGCGCGTAAAATCCTGACATTCTTATTGGTAATGCGATTTTTGATGTTGTTTTTGTTAATATAATTAAGAAATTAACATTAACTTAACATTGAGCTTGTAGCTTTGCAACATATTAAAAATTAACATGAACAATATTTTTAAGTTCTTTACGCCTCAAGACAGAAAGTTTCATCCACTGTTCGAGCAGGCAGGAAGCAATGCATTAAAAATTGCTGAAGCCCTTTTAGCAATGGTGAGCACAGCCGATGCGGAAAACAGAAAAGCCATTTTTAAAGAAATTGAGCGACTGGAGCATGTAGGTGATGATATTACCCATTCAATTTTTCTTGAGTTAAGCCGGAACTTTATTACGCCTTTTGACCGTGAAGATATTCACCAACTGGCTACTGCTGTTGATGATGTTGCCGATTACATTTATGGCACAGCTAACCGCATGCAGATGTATAACATGAATACCATTAATGAGCCGATTGTTAAAATTGCCGAGCTTTTGGTAGAAATGTGTACCGATATTGATAAAGCGATTAAAGAATTGCGCAATTTCAAAAATATCCGTGTTATTGCTGATGCTTGTATCCGCATTAACAGCGGCGAAAACCAGGCTGATTATGTATTTACCCTAGCGGTAGCCCGTTTGTTCGAATACGAAACCAATGCAATTGAATTAATTAAACAAAAAGAGGTTTTACAAACGATAGAGAAAGCAACAGATAAGTGCGAGGATGTAGCGAATGTGCTTGAAACTATCTTGGTTAAAAACGCTTAATAAAAAACAAACATGGTAACTACCTTACTGGTTGTTGTTGTAATTCTGGCTATTGCTTTCGATTATATTAACGGTTTCCACGATGCCGCTAACTCGATTGCAACAGTTGTTTCTACAAAAGTACTTACGCCTTTTCAGGCGGTTTTATGGGCTGCGTTATTTAATTTCGCTGCTTATTTTTATTTTACCGACCACAAAGTGGCCAATACAGTTGCTAAAACTGTAATTGAAAACTACATTACATTAGAGGTTATTCTGGCAGGCTTAGTTGCTGCAATTATCTGGAACCTTCTAACCTGGTGGTATGGTATTCCTTCCAGCTCATCGCACACCTTAATTGGTGGTTTTGCAGGTGCTGGTATGACACATGCTTTGCTTACAGGCGCTAGTCCGCTCGATGCCGTAAACATGGGTTATGTAATTAAAATTGTTTCCTTTATTGTGTTGGCTCCGATAATCGGTATGGTAATTTCGGTGGTTTTAACGCTTATCATTATCAATGTGTGCCGTTATGCCAAGCCGGCAACAGCCGAAAAATGGTTTAAACGTCTGCAGCTTTTATCATCTGCTGCCTTAAGTTTCTTCCACGGAGGTAACGATGCTCAAAAAGTAATGGGTATTATTGCAACAGCTTTAATCGCTTCAAAGGTGATTCCTAACTTCGAAGCCATGCCTGCATGGGTTCCAATTGCCTGTTACTCTGCCATAGCATTAGGTACTATGAGTGGTGGCTGGAAAATTGTAAAAACCATGGGATCGAAAATTACCAAGGTAACTGCACTTGAAGGTGTTGCTGCCGAAGGTGCTGGTGCGGTAACATTGGGTATTACCGAACACTTCGGTATTCCGGTTTCTACTACGCATACCATAACCGGTTCTATTGTAGGGGTAGGGGTTGTTAAAAGTGTATCGGCAGTACGTTGGGGTGTAACCATTAACCTGATTTGGGCATGGATTTTAACCATCCCGGTTTCAGCTACACTGGCAGCCATTATTTACGCGGTGATATACTACTTAAAATAAAAAACAAAATCCTTTAATAATACTCAGAAGACCAGGGCCAAAAGCGCTGGTCTTTTTTGTTGTAATTTACCGCAAAGAACGCTAAGTCTTCTCGCAAAGGACACAAAGTGATTTGCAATTTCCTAAGCCCTAACCCCATCATTTCCAGCTTGATCTGATAGTAATCTTAATGCAATAGAAAGGCTAATGATTCATGTTTTATGCTTTAAGATTCCCGTTTTCACGGAAATGACGTAAAGTGGAACGGTATTGTGTTCACTATAGTCGCTGGGATAAACAACAGGATGTTCAGCGAAGCTACCTTTAATGATATGGGTTTACCCTAAGTGGGGCTTCCAATGAAAAGCTCGGATGTAATAATTTGCTTTGCGTGCTTTGCGGTTAAATCTGCACTAAAACTTAACGCTCAGTTCAACTACATCGGTACCTTTTTTGGGAAGTACCCAATCCGGACCATCCTGAATCAGTCGTTTCGCTTCTGCATCGGCTTTTTTGTTAAGCGATTTAATAACTGTAATGTTTGAAGGCCTTCCGTTGGTTTTTACTTTAAAGCTTAAAATCACAAACTGTTCAGGGCCTTTCGGGTTATACAGTTTATTGTTGTTTTCGAGGTATTGCTGATAGTTAATTGTAGCAACCGGAATAGGCTTGGTAATTTCCTCAGCCGATTTTCCATTCAGGTTCTGCTCTGCACGAAGCGTAATTTTAGGTGCAGGTATATTTTCTTTCTTGCGTCCATTCGATCCGGTAATCAGCGCAATTTCGTTGAGTGTTTTTCCTCCACTCATGGCCGACCTGATCGCATTTGGATCTTGCATACCCACCACCGGAATCTCTTTAAAACCAATGGCATTAATTAATAAATCCTTGTCTTTAGCGCTGCTATCAGCTGGCAAGGTAAAATATCCCTTGGTATCGGTTGCGGTTATGTTTTTCGATCCAGCCAGTTTAACTACAGCGCCACTAATGGGTTTTCCGTCACGCTGATCCACTACATTGCCACTAAAAACAATTTTACTTGATCCAAACGATTGTGGTGCAGCAGCTACTGCAAGCGGTTCGTCAAACCTAGCTTGAATAGAATCGGCTTTACGGGCGGCGAAAGCGCTCACCTTAGCTTTACTTAGGCTTGCACGTTCTTCAATTGCTTTGCTTTCTGCAATTTCCCTTTGCACGCTATAATTGGTTGGTGTTGTTTTCTTGTTGATGGCCAGATCGCTGGTTTTAGCATCAGCAATCGCTTTATCAATTAAGGTTGATTTGGCAACTTTGGCCAAAGTATCTGTTTTAGGGCTAACAGCGGCTATAGCGGTAGTAGTATCGAGATTTACCATTACACCACCCGATTTTCGGGCGGCCATTTCGGCATTTCTGCGGTTCGTTTCGCGCATAAAGAACAAAATACTCACCGCAATAAAAGCTACTGTAGCTGTAGCAGCAATGCTGAGCCTTTGTGTGGTAATACCCCAGAGTTTACGCTTTATCGGCCTTTCCGAAACCCTGTCGTGCAGTTGCTTTTGTAAAATAGAAAGTGTTTGTTTGCGTTTAGGCGATTGTTTTAAGCCTTCCAAAGCTTCGGCAACGAAAGGATCTTCCAAGGCCTGCCTTTCTACAAAGTGCATAGCTTTGGCATCAAGCTTACCATCCAGGTAATCTTCCAGTACATCAATATCTAACCAATCGTTATTCACCACTGTTTTTCTCTATACAAATCTTTAAATTCCGCTTACCGTTTTGGATGTAACTTTTTACCTTAAGCATGTCGTAGCCCGTAATATCGGCCACTTCTTTATAGCATTTTTCCTGTAAATAAAATAAATCTACGCTTTTTCGCTGTTCTTCAGGCAAAGTTTGCATACACTTTTCCATAATGGTAAGCTGTGTTTCTTTTGTGTTGTCTATATCCAGATGCACAAACTCGCTGTTTTCCACAAAAGTATCGTCTATAGAAACATTATTTTGCCTGGCCGATTTACGCAGCGCCATTAAGCAATGGTTACGCGTAAGTACATGAAGCCAGCTTTTGAAATTCTGTACCTCGTGCACTTTGAGCTTGGTTACCAACTCTTCAAAAATCTGCATTACAGCATCCTTGCTTTGCTCTTCATCCTTAAAGTAGTTTAGGCAAACCCCGAAAACCAGGTGCATATATTTGTTGTAAAGCGTACCCAATGCATCTAAATTGCCCGCGTTTTTATACTCGGCAATTAGTTTAGCATCATCTTGCTGGCTATTTCCAGCTGTATTTTTTATAAATCTCAAAAAAACAGGTAGCTATATCGAATTATCTTTCAAGTATAAAAAATATTTCTGAGTGATAAGACATAAACTAATCTTTTAGGCTAATCTGTTTGAATTATGCCTCATGAAAGCTATTTTATTTGAGAGACGGGAAGGGATGAAAATTTAACATTTCAACTTTGCCGAAACACTTATCTTTGATCACCAATAAAAAACTGGCCGTTGTTTTGCTTGTCAGGATTAAACACACACCAAATGAAAAGAATTAAAACTTTTTCTACTGCACTGGCTTTACTGCTGTTTGCCAGCTTTACCGTTACTGCCCAGATTAAACTGAGCGATATTTTTAAAAAAGTAACCGAAAAACAAGGAACCACCGCCGGTGCTACAGGAACACCCTCAACTTTCGAAATAGGACAGGGCATTAAAGAAGCATTGCAAATCGGTATTTCGGCTGGTGCCGACAGGCTTTCGGTTAAAGATGGTTTTTTGGGCAACCTGGCGGTTAAAATTTTAATGCCACCCGAAGCACAAAAAGTAGAAAAAACATTGCGGGGCATTGGCTTGAACAAGCTTTGCGATAATGTAATTGTGAGCCTGAACCGCGCAGCAGAAGATGCCGCTACAGAAGCCAAGCCCATTTTTATTTCGGCCATTAAACAAATGACGCTTACCGATGCTACCAATATTCTTTTGGGCAATAAAGATGCCGCTACCGAATACTTTAAGCGGGTAACTACAGCTCAGCTAATGCAAAAGTTTAGCCCGATTGTAACCACCAGCTTAAGTAAGGTAAATGCCACCAAATATTACAGCGATTTAACCACGCAGTACAACAGGTTGCCATTGGTAAAACCCGTTAACACCAACTTAACCGAATACGTTACGCAAAAGGCGATTGATGGATTGTTTATCGAAGTAGCGAAAGAAGAACTGAAAATAAGGGATAATCTAGGCTCAAGAAGCTCTACCTTATTGCAAAAAGTGTTTGGCTATGCCGATAAGAAAAAAAGTTAAGTCTAATTAAAATCATAAAAAGAGGAGATTCAGGTTCTGCAAGGGGCCCGAATCTTTTTGTTTAAAAACAATTTGTAAAATTGTATATGACGAAATTTAACATTCAGCTGGCCTGTATTTTTATAGCCGGCACGGTACTTACAAGTTGTAGCAATCAACAATCAGCAGAGGGCGGTTCGAAAGCGATATTAGATACGGTTTCGTTAAGCAGTAAAAACTATGCCCTGGCCTATCAGGATGGCGAAAAGATTGTGGCTACCAGCATCGATACCATGAAGCAGATTTCGTTCGGTGGTGCTACCGATCCGGCCATTTCGCCCGACGGGAATAGACTTGCCTACACTTTAAGCGATTCTGCTGGGCACCGCTCCATATGGATTGCCGATATGGAGAATAAAAGTCAGGGCGAATTGGTGGTAAATAACAACAATTATTACCAGGCGGTATGGTCGGCTGATGGCAGTACCATTGCTTTTAACATTTTTAACAAACAAGGCCTATGGAAAATAGGCATTATTAAAGCAGATAATTCAGGCTATGTAATGCTTGATAGTGCATCTAAAATTAATGTGTATGCCCCAACGTGGAAAAATGAGAAGGAAATCGTTGGTCAGGATTTAACCAATTTGTACACTTTTGATCTTTCGGGTAAGGTGATTGATACCAAGTTAATTGCAGGTTTAATTGGTAAAGATTTAACCATTGCCAGTAGTAATCGTTTCTTTTATACCAAAGACGGCAACAAACTGATTTTCAATGCCGGCAATACTGATGTATTGGATGGATTAACCGGGCCTGCTGAGGCGGTTTATATTTTGGATTTGGCCAATAAGAAAATCGACAGGCTTTCGCCCAAGGGTATAAATGTATCTTACGTTTTTGTAACTGCCGACGACCGGATTTTTTATAGCGGTGCCGAAAAACCCTTTATTCAATCGAAAATTTATGTAGCCGATTTGAAGGGTAACAGTAAAATTGTGGTGGATAAGGGCACTAATCCAACCGGGGCTTTAAAATAACAATATGGCTAAAAAGGTAAAAATAGTAATCGTTGGGATTGGCGGTGTCGGCGGCTATTTCGGCGGTTTGCTGGCTAAAAAATATGCTGGAAAGGGAGCTGTTGAAATCGTTTTTGTAGCTCGTGGCGAACATTTAAGTGCAATTAAAGCAAATGGTTTAAAGGTGATAAGGGGCAATGAAGCTTTTATTGCAAGTCCAGATCTGGCAACCGATCATTTTGATGAAACAGGCATAGCTGATTACATTATCATTTGTACCAAAAGTTACGGTTTAAACCAAACACTCGACAGTTTAAAGCCTTGTATTGGCCCACAAACTGTGCTTCTGCCATTGTTAAACGGTGTTGATGCCTATGATATCATTAACCGGCGTTTCCCAGAAAATACGGTGTTAAAAGGTTGTGCCTTTATCATTTCGCGGTTAAAAAGTGCAGGTGTAATTGAAAACTCGGGTGCGATACAGAAAATATCTTTCGGATTAGATGGACCTTTAACATCAGAGGTATTATTGCTTAACGATATATGCCGTGATGCTGGAATTGAGGTAAACTGTACCGATAAAATTTCGACCGCAGTATGGGAGAAATTTATTTTTATATCGCCAACCGCCACAGTTACCTCTTTTTACAATAAAACCATTGGTGAGGTACTCTTGCACCATAGTCATGAAGTTAAGCTACTGATTGCCGAAATAAAAAGCCTGGCTTTAGTCAAAGGGATTTCCCTCGGTGACGATATTATGGAAAGGACCTTTAATACCATGAAATCGATGAAGTACGAAGCCACTTCTTCAATGCACAGGGACTATCTGGGGCAAAAACCTGAAACGGAAGTAGAATCGTTAACAGGTTACATTGTGCACGAAGCCGCTAAATATGGTTTGGAAACACCAATCTACACGCATTTTTACGCAGGCCTGGTTGTGAGGTAAAATTATTAGGAGAATTAAAAATCCTCAGTTCATAAGGACAGGAAAACATATCCTGACCAACATAGCGATTCATTTTCAGAGTATTAGCTTTTTTTTGAAAAAATTAAAGAAAATTTAAAGTAATATTGAGTTTCATCCGTTTACTGGTTTACAAAAGATAAATAGTGCCAAAAAACGAACCTCAAAATATCATTTCTACAGTTGCCAGTTACGGTAAGCGCCTCTTTAGTTTCATCCGTGGGCGGGTGAATACGGACGAGGATGCAGAAGATATTTTGCAGGATGTTTGGTTTCAATTAAGTAACCAGCCCGAGGCGGGTGCCATTGAGCAGATTAGCGGCTGGTTGTATCGTGTAGCACGGAATAAAATAACCGATAAGTACCGTAAACAGAAAGAAGAACGGCTGGAAGATTTTACTTTTGAAGGGGAAGATGGCGAAATCAGTTTTAGGGATATATTGCTGGCCGAATCTTATTCGCCCGAAGAAGAAAGTTTAAAAAAGCTCTTTTGGGATCAGCTTTTTTTAGCACTCGATGAGCTGCCAGAAAACCAGCGATACGTATTTGTTCAGAATGAGCTCGAGGAACGTACCTTTCAGGAGCTGGCCGATGAAACCGGCGAAAATATCAAAACTTTAATATCGAGAAAAGGTTATGCGGTAAAGCATTTACGCAGCCGCTTACAAAATTTATATCAGGAATTTATCAATTATTAAATTTGCAGGAGATGAGAAATAGAAAGTTTAGTAAAGGCAAGAAATTCATTTTCTTTTTACCTGTGGTAGTACTAATTGCCACCGCTTTGGGTTTTGTAGTAATGTACTTGTGGAACTGGATTTTACCTGAAGTAGCCCATGCCGGGCGACTTAATTTCTGGCAGGCAATTGGGCTGCTCGTGCTGTGCCGCATATTGTTCGGTAATTTTAATAAAGGCGGCGGCGGTGGTTTCCGCGAAAAAGCACATAATATGCGTGCGAAATGGCACAGTATGAACGAAGAAGAAAGAGCGAAGTTTAAAGAAGAATATAAACGGCGTTGTGGTGGCTGGGGCCGCCACGATCAGCGATAAAGAGTGATTTGAAGCCAGCTAAGCTGGCTTTTTTGTTGCTTGTCTATTTTATTTCCTAAAAAGTCTGTCATCCTGAGGGTTAATTTATTTCATAAAAATTAATATTTAGTAACAGCCCATTCAGGGACGTCATTTCGAGCGAAGTACAACGTAGCCGAGAAGTCTATTTAAAGATCTCTCACCGCCTGTACGGGCATGCATTTCGCCACCGGTGAAAAACCGGGCGGCTCTAGTCACAATGACGATTCTTCTACGGGGTCTGTCATCCTAAGTCTGTCGAAGGACTTTCGGCGCTCCATAGCTGAGTAGCTAAAAGTCAGCTGCTAAAAACTGAACCACCCATACTCCCTGGCTAAGACCCCTCAAAAAATATTTCAAAAAAAATTAAAGTAAAATCTTTTCTCTGCCGTCTACCTAATCAAACAAGGAAATTAACCATGAAAAAAATATTAAAAGCCATAGGATTCGGAATTGTACTGGGTGCAGCCGTATTCTTCGTTCCATTTATATTCAAATTTATTTTAATTGCCATGCTCATCGGAATGGTGTTCAGAATTTTTGCCTTTAACCGCCGCAGGCGCTTTGCCCAGCGTTTTAATGAATACTACCCCAATCACTTTGAACAGATTACCCCAATTGATGGTCAATGGTACCGTCCAAACGTTCAGGGTAACGGCGTAGCAAACAGTATTAACATAAATTAATTTAGCCATGAGAGCATTTAGAATATTTTTAGTCTTAGTAGCAGCCGGAGCAACTTTTTACAGCTTAAACGTATTGGCTGTTCAGAACGGATACCGCGACCGGTTAGACTTTAGAAACAGGTACTACCATGAGCATGATTGCAGGCCTGAACAGAAAAGCCATGCTTTTAACCACCACAGTAACAATACAACAAGCGCTTTTGAGTTTAAGCCAGAAGCCACTCAACACATCGTCCCCGTAAAATAAACTGATATGTCGCGCGTACTTTTTTTATCCAATCCATATGACAGTTCTGCGAGGCCGATTTTAGGTCTGGCCAACGAACTGATTAGCAAGGGGCAGGAAGTTACATTTTTCAGCTCGGATGAGTTTCAGGAGCCTGTTGAGGGCATAGGTGCTGACTTTAAGCCTTATAAGGGAGATCTGGATATTTTTCAGCAAAAGAAAAGCGACGAATCGAAGTCGGGCCTGATTAGCGCATTGCTCGAACCGATGAAATTTATCGATGATATTGTAGTACAGATCAGGGGGCTAAAATTCGATTATGCCGTATTTTCTCCAGCTTACCCATACGCTAATATCATTACCCAACTACTGGGAATACCTAAAACGCAGTTTGGTGTTTCCAGTTAAAACGCAGGCAACAGCGCTTGAGAATTAATAATTACAAACCATTAAATTTTAAAAACATGTACAACGAACATAGCTGCCATACAGGCAAAATGCATCACGGTTGCGGCCATAGGGGCGGCAGATTTGGTCATCACTTTGGTGGCCGTTTTAAACCGGGATACGAAATGTTTAACCGTGGTTTCAGGCGCGTGCCTGTAAACATCGAGGAAACAGAAAATAGTTTCATTATTCACCTCTTTGCACCCGCTTTGGTTAAAGAAAACCTGAAAGTAGTAACCAAGGATGATGTTTTAACCATTTCATACCAACCGGCTGAAGACGGGCCAACTGAAAAATTTAGTCGACGCGAGTACAGCAACGGTGCTTTTGAAAGAGCTTTTGCTTTAAACGGAAAAGTACTTAACGAGCAAATTTCTGCGGCTTATGCCGATGGAATTTTAAAGGTAACATTGCCTAAAAACCCCGAAACCAATACACCAGAGAAAGATATCCTGGTGGACTAAGTTTTGTCTATTATAATTTCACCAATGCTCCGGTTATGATCGGGGCATTTTTTGTTTAAAGGCTTTTGAGGCTGTACAACTTTTAGGGGTATTATTTTGAAAGCTTCCTGCTGTGGGTGGGAAGCTTTCAAAGTAACTATGATTTGTCGCTGCGCATGGTAGGAAGCTTTCAAAGTGGTTTTGATCTCCTGTTGCTGTGAGCAGCAAGTTTTCAAAGATTTGGAAGCCGGAAAAGGATTTCAGGGCTGAGGGATTATAGTTAAAATGGCCAATCCTGTATTGATATTGAAATGCGTTTGCTATTCGCCTTAATTTGAGGTACTTTTGCTAAAAGACAAAAACAAACAGATTGAATTTTAACGACTTTAATTTTAACCCCGATTTATATGAAGGCCTAATGGCCATGGGGTATAAAAGCGCTACTCCCATACAAGAACAAGCCATTCCGGTAATTTTAGATAATCACGATCTGATTGCCTGCGCCCAAACGGGTACAGGAAAAACGGCCAGCTACCTTTTGCCGGTAATGGACAAAATTAGCCGGGCTGCCGACAGGCATAACAATACTTTGATTTTGGCGCCAACCCGCGAGCTTGCCCAGCAAATTGATTTGCAGGTAGAAGCATTGGCTTATTTTACCAATATCAGTTCATTAGCCGTTTATGGCGGAGGTGATGGTATTGCTTACGAACAGCAAAAACGTTCGATGCGCGAAGGTGTGGATATTATTATTGCTACACCAGGCCGCTTAATGGCACACTTATCATCAGGGGTATTGAAGCTGGAGCATTTGCAGCATTTAATTCTGGATGAAGCCGACAGGATGCTGGATATGGGATTTTACGATGATATCATCCGGATTATCAGTTACCTGCCTAAAAAAAGACAAACACTTTTGTTTTCGGCTACCATGGCACCGAAAATCAGGAATATGGCCGGCAAAATTTTGCACGAGCCTAAACAGATTACCATCTCCATTGCTAAACCTGCCGAAGGGATCGATCAGCAGGCCTATAATATCCACGATCAGCAAAAACAAGCCTTACTAACCGAGATTTTTAAGGACGAAAAATATAAAAGCAGTATCATTTTTGCCTCAACTAAAGAGAAAGTAAAAGCCTTGTATAAAGCTTTTAAAGGACTTGGTATTAAAGCAGAGGCCTTTCACTCAGATTTAGGCCAGAAAGAGCGTGAGGACATCTTGTTGGCCTTTAAAAACAGAAGATTGCCCATATTGATCGGTACAGACGTATTGTCGCGCGGTATTGATGTAGAAGGAATCGATCTGGTAATAAATTACGATGTTCCGGGCGACCCGGCAGATTATGTACACCGGATAGGTCGTACGGCGAGGGCAGCTACAAAAGGAACAGCCATTACCCTGGTTAACGGTAGGGATAAACGCAAATTCGACAACATAGAGAAACTGATTGAAAAACAGGTGCCTCGAATGCCTTTACCTGAGGATATTGCCACGATGGAAATTACCCATGTGGAAGAAAAAAGACCACAGCATAAGGGCAATGGTAAGAAACGGGTTTGGCATAAAAAGAAACCAAAACCTAAACCAACAAGTTAGTTCTGGTCTACGTTGTCATCCTAAGCCTGTCGAAGGACTTTCTGAATTCACAGCAGACATTTCAATAAAATTTAGCCACAGATTCACAGATTTTTATTTAATCTGGAAATCTGTGGCTTTTTAGTTACACATGCGCTACGGCACCAATTTTTATGGATTGATTCCTCCGAAAATCATATGATTTTTGTTGTTTATTTAACAATATGGTGATATTCATTTGCGGTTTTGACAACGATAAAGAGTAAATTAGCTTTATAAAAACAGAATCAAAATGGACGCAAAAATTGGAATAACCCCAGAAAATAGACAAGCAGTTTCAGAACAATTGGCTAAATTATTGGCCGATGAATATGTTCTGTACACAAAAACCCGTAATGCACACTGGAATGTGGAAGGTATCGACTTCTTGGCTAAGCATAAATTTTTCGAAGAACAGTATAACCAACTGGATGAATTTATTGATAGCGTTGCAGAACGTATCCGTAAAATTGGTCATTATGCACCTGCAACCCTGAAAAACTTTTTGGCTTTAACGCACCTAACTGAATACAGTGAGCGCCACAACGATAGTTTGGGTTACATTAAAGATTTATTGGCCGACCATGAAACCGTAATTGAATTTATCAGGGGTAACATTAACCCGATTGCCAATGATTATGGTGATGCCGGAACCAGCGATTTTATTACCGGACTTATGGAAACCCACGAAGAAATGGCTTGGTTTTTAAGAGCGCATTTAAAATAGTTTATCAAATCATTTTTTAAACGCCAATAGGATAAAATCTTATTGGCGTTTTTGTTTTATGGCTATATTTACAGCACCCCATGGCAAATTTTATTATTATCGGTCTGTGCATACTGGCAGGCATCCTTTTTAGAAAAAGCAAAACCCTGCCCAAGGATGCACACAAAGGCATTAATGCTTGGATTATTTACATTGCCTTGCCTGCGGCTTCATTTAAATATTTGCCGCATATTGTTTGGACAAAAGACCTGCTCTTTCCGGTGCTGGCGCCAATTTGTGTGTGGTTGTTTGGCTGGTTGTTCGTTACCGTATATAGCAGGAGCCAAAAACTAAGCAGGGCAACAACAGGCGGGTTAAAGTTAACCAGTTCTTTAAGTAACACTTCATTTTTGGGTTTCCCTCTAATTGCAGCCTACTTTAGCGAAAAAGATCAGGCTATTGCCATTATCTGCGATCAGGCTACCTTTATGCTCTTATCAACCATTGGTATTGTTGTGGCAATCCGCTCGTCGCAGAATCAAAAACTGAGCGCGCAGCTGGTGCTTAAAAAGGTGCTCACATTCCCGCCGCTTATTGGTTGCATTTTAGCTTTAACGGTTCCACATTTTATCACTATTAGCCCACTCGAACCGCTTTTCGAAAAACTAGCCGGAACGGTTGGTCCGTTGGCTTTATTTTCGATTGGTTTGCAACTTAAGTTTGGTGGATGGTTTAGCGAATTGAAACACATCAGCTTTACTTTATTATACAAACTAATACTGGCCCCTGTGGTTGTTCTGGCCATAGCTGTGCTATTGGGTTTAAGCGGTACAATTACCAGGATAACCATTTTTGAAATGGCAATGCCAACCCTGGTAACGGCTGGGGTAGTGGCCGATCAGTATAACCTGAACCCTAAACTGGCTAACCTGGTAGTAGGTGTGGGGATTGTACTGTGTTTTGTTACTACAGGCTTGTGGTGGTTGGTGCTGACTTATTCGGGGTTGGTTTAATCGCAAATGATTTAGCCACGGAGGCATTTCGAGCGGTGCAATGTATTCGAAAACTATTGGGAGCTCAGCGAAGCTAAAGCTGTTTAAAGACTTCTCCATTGCGCTGCGCTCCAGTCGAAATGACGATTACTATGGTAAGATCGGCGTCATTCGTCAAAAGCCCTACGCTTAGCGCACTTCGCGAAAAACTCAACGCGCTTAGCGATTAAATCCAATAAAAAAGCCGCAAAATTTCTTCTGCGGCTCCCCATCATTTAAGCTTTTTTACAAACCTAATTTTTTAGCAATAGCAGATGGAATACCTGCTTTGTTTAATAAAAAGGCAGTAGTTTTATATTTTACGTAGTTTTTGGTTACGTATAAATAACCTTTGTAATCATTGGTTACACCCCAAGAGTTTTTAACGATATAGTATTCTTTTCCATTCTGATCTTTCGATACACCAACAATGTGCATACCGTGGTCATCGGTAGTTTGGTAGTTATCAAAAGCAGCCTGACGGTTTTCCTGTGTAATTTCCATCTCTGCCTGCGGACCATTAAACATATCGGTTTTCTCTTTTACCGTCATGTCGTTATAAGGCGTTTGCGGAACGAAAGCCACACCGTTTTTGTAGCTGAAAGATTTCTCGCTTACATCAGTAGCCCAGGCCACAGTATAACCGTTTTTCAAAGCGTTGTCGATAATGTCGGTAATATCGTTTACTTTAACATTGTAAACCTGATCAAACGACCAGTTATCAGGAACCAATAACGTAAACTTGCTATAGAAAGGGTGATCGTTGAAAGAAGATAACTCTACATAATTATCAGGGTTGATGCCTACTACTTCGTTTGCGAAAGTTTTAGGAGTATATTTTTTGCCATTGTAAGTAAAGTTCTCTGGAACAGCGCCTAAATAAGCATCGATAACACCAGTATAAGCTTTTAACCAGTTTGGTGTTAATTCACCGTTCGAATTTTTAACCACAGCTTCTAAAACACCTTTTTCGATGTCGCCAAGCTCGGCCGTTTTATTGGTTTTTGTACCGTAGTTTAAGCCGGTATAGGCTTCCTGTGGCACTGCACCATATTTTCTGTACATATTAATTACATCGTGCAAAGCACCACCATCGCCTAAAGAAACCGCGCCATGCATACGTACATAGTTGATTCCTTTTTCTACATAAGCATTACGGGCCGTGAAAATCTGCGATAACTGAACAGGTTGTTTACCCGCTTTAATCATTTCCGATTCAAGGAAAGAGTTGGTAGAATAGCTCCAGCAAGTACCCGATGAACCCTGGTTTTGAACAGGCGTGTTGGCCAGATTAATAACATCAGTAAATTTAAAAGAGGCTTTACTGTTTTCGCTTTGGTTGTTTTTTAAAGAATTAACAAGATTGTCCTGACCATAGGTTACTAAAGTAGATAACGACAAAGCCAGACCAATCACACTGATTTTGGTGTAGTTGATCATTTTTTTATGAATAATTAATAAAATTGAGCGAATGTAGAAATACTTGTTGATTTAGGGTCAGAATGTTTGTAATAAATCCATAATATCTGTCATTTAAATGCAACAATGTTGAGTTAGCACTCCGGCAAACTGATCGGGATATTGGTTGCAAGGCCTCCGTCTGAGGTTTCTTTGTACTTTGCATTCATATCCAGTGCAGTTTCCCACATTGTGTTTACTACGGCATCTAAACTTACCTTAGCCTTATCAGGGTTGCTTTGTAAAGCCAGCTGACTTGCGGTAATGGCTTTTATGGCCCCCATGGTATTTCTTTCAATACAAGGGATTTGCACCAGACCGCCAATAGGATCGCAGGTTAAGCCCAGGTGATGTTCCATAGCAATTTCGGCTGCCATTAGTACCTGTCTTTGCGAGCCTCCAAGGCATTCGGTTAGTGCAGCTGCAGCCATGGCTGATGAAACGCCAATTTCGGCCTGGCAACCGCCCATAGCGGCTGAAATGGTGGCGCCTTTTTTGAAAATACTGCCTATTTCTGAAGCGCAGGCAATAAACTGAATAATTTTGTCTTCAGTATAGCCATTGCAGAAGGTAATGAAATATTGGAGTACTGCCGGTATTACTCCTGCAGCACCATTAGTTGGTGCGGTAACCACACGGCCAAACGAAGCATTTTCTTCATTAACAGCCAGTGCAAAGCAGCTTACCCAGTCTAAAATATAGTTGAAACCATTTCCACCGTTTCTAATCGCTTCCACCCAGGTATCGTAATTGGTATATTCGTTTTGACCGATCAGTCTTTTGTTGAGCGGGAAAGCACGTCGGGCAACATCTAAACCACCGGGTAGAAAACCGGTAGTATGGCAACCGCGGTAAATGCAATCGCGCATAACAGCGAAATGTTGTAAAATGCCTTTTTTCGTTTCTGCTTCGGGGCGCCAGGCCAGTTCGTTTTCCAGTACAATCTCGCTTACTTTTAAGCCGGTTGATAAACACCAATGTAAAAGATCTTTGGCTTTCTCGACCGGAAAGGGTAGGTCTACCTGCGGTTTATTGCTGTTGTCTTCACCCTCTTTTACCACGAAACCACCACCAATAGAATAGTAGGTTTCTGAGAAAGCTTTTCCATTGCTTAAAAAAGCCTGAAAAGTAACGGCGTTGGGGTGGAAGGGCAGGCTTTCGGAAAACAGGAAAAGCAAATCTTCTGTATAATCGAAATCAATAACGAGTTGATTGGCCAGGTTCAGTTTTTTGTTCTTTTGTATGGCTTCGAAAGTTGGCGTTACTGCATCTACATCAAAAGTTACCGGATCGGCACCTGTTAAGCCTAATAAAATGGCAACGTCAGTTCCATGGCCCTTACCTGTTTTAGCAAGCGAGCCATACAACAATATTTTTATGCCTTCTACGGTATCAATCGGGTGGTTTTGCGCTAGAGAAGCGGTAAACTGCTGTGCTGCCCTCCACGGACCTAAAGTATGCGAGCTGGATGGGCCGATGCCTATTTTAAAAATATCGAAAACTGAAATCTGTTCCTTAATCATCACGAAAGTTAGTTATGCAAAGCTATGATTGTTTTGTGATTTTTAGCTAAATAATTTTTTGCTGCTGCCTGAAAAAGTTTTACATTGTTAGGCACTAAAATAATGCCTCAAATGCAATTCGACCCGTTTAATAGAGATTTAAATTTAGCTTACTGCCGAGCTTCTACGCAGAAAAGGTTTGCTAACCACGTTATTGATGTACTCGTGTTCTACGTTGCGTTATTTGTTGGCGGAATTGTGATAGAAATAATCTATCCAGGTTTGTTGGATGGTATCAACGGTTTGTTGCTGATCCGCTTAATCGGAATGGTTTGTTACAGCTTGTTTATGTGTTTTATTGAAGCTGTTTCACGTGGAAAATCAATCGGTAAATTAATTACAGGAACAAAAGCAGTAAATTCAGACGGGACAGAAATCGATTTTCCGAAAGCCTTTCTGCGTAACATCATACGCGCGGTTCCTTTTAATGAACTTAGTGCATTGGGAAATCCCTGCGAACCCTGGCACGACAGGTGGTCGAATACAATTGTGATAGAAGAGAAAAAACTGGCATTGCAGAAGCAACGCACGGATTTGTTTGAATCTGTTAAAAATCAAACTCTATAATATCATCATCTTTTAGCATCCGCTCTACAAACTTCTGGTGGTTTTGTGGCGTGCCGGTAGCCGTCCAGTTTCCGGTAATGATATTATTTACCAGTTGGTGTTTGCCGCGCTGAGGCTTCAGTTTGCTTTCCCTGAAAACTTCCTCATAGCTTTCTAAATCGCCATGGGTATGCTGTTTTTTAACAATGCGGTACACCCGTTTGGTAAAGCGACGGTCGCCAATTTCTTCTAAAAAAGGAAAAATAATCAAGGCCAGCATCACTACAATGGTAACACCTATAGCCTGATGATAATAACCAGAACCAACAGCCATACCAATGGCTGCAACAATCCAGATGATACAGGCGGTGGTTAAGCCTTTAACGCGGTTTTCTTCTTTGAAAATTACGCCTGCGCCTAAGAAACCTATACCTGTTACAATGTTCGATGCAATTCGGTCTTGGCTCGTTGCCCCGATATTAATAGATAGGATAGTGAATAGCGTAGCTCCCAAACCAATCATCATCATGGTTTTTAAACCTGCTGATTTACTTCTGTACTCGCGTTCGGCACCTATGATACCACATAACAGGGTGGCGAGTAAAAATTTATTCACCTCGCTTTGCGTAATGAAATGGTTATTTTCCAGAATCTCGTTCATTGCCTTAAATTAACTAAGGCAAATTAATAAAAATCGTAACATCTTAAGCCATTTGCACGGCCTCCGTTCGAACTATTTGGAAAGTATTTTTCGTAGCCCACCCCAATTTCGGATGTACCGCCGGTATTCGTGTAGTTAATTTTAGAGGTGGTTGCATCATGGCTAATGCCCAGTCTGAATTTTTCGCCGTTGGTTCTTCTATTAAAAATATCGAAGATGACCGAAAAAACAATCGCGTCGTTTCCGTTTCTATTGCCATCGTTACGGTACCAGATGCCGGCGTTAATACCTGCGTATTTGTATTGCATACCCGCACTGAAAGAAGTAACGTTGGTTTGTTTGTAAGCAACGATAGAAGGGATGAGGTAGCTACCGTCGCGGTCGTACTGATCGGGGATCAGGGTTAATTTGTAGCTCAAATTGCCTGAAACACGAAGGGGTAATTTGCTTTGAAAACCCGAAAGTGATTCGTCGGGCCGGTTAAGGTGGTGGGTAGCTAGCCCCATCATAAATTTGCCTACCACCAGGTTTGCTCCTGCGTTGGCATCTAAATAAAAGCGGCTATCTACGCTGGGGCGCTCGGCACCTGAAATACTGCCGGGAATATAGCCTGTATTAATGTCGATCTGATCGCCAAACACCAGTTTATCCCAATTTAATTTCTGGTTGGTAACGCCAGCCTGCAAGCCAAACGAAAGGGTAAAATCGTCGCCGCCGATAATGTAGGCATAACTTACAGCAATATTATTTTTAACCAGATAAGCTGTGCCTTCGCTGCTGCGGTTAAAAACCAGGCCAATACCACTGTTCAGTCTGCGCAGGTTAATATCGCCCGAAGCAGTCATGTACGAAAAATCGCTGGCCAGGCCGGTCCACTGGTTGCGGTATAGTGCATTAAACCGGATATCGCCTTCAAACTGTCCGGTTAGCGCCGGATTTAAATATATAGGCGCATTGTAAAACTGAGAGTAAATATGGTCTTGCGCCAGTGAAATTAACGGTAGCACCAATGCAAGCAAAAATATGATTATCCTTCTCCCCATCATCTATCTGATTAAATATATTACGCCCGTTTTTTTCGGAGGAGATGAATCGTAGGTCATCCCTTTCCAATCGCTGCCATTGATAAACCTGATATCTACTTTCCAATAATAAACGCCCTGTGGCTGATCCTGGCCTTTGTAAGTACCATCCCAACCCTCTAAAGGTGCACCATCGTCTAATTTGGTTGTTTCCCATAACAACTGTCCCCATTTATTGAAGATAGACATGGTCCATTCTTTTATGCCACGGCCTTTTGCCTTAAAAATCTTGATTTCGTTTTTCGCACTTGCCGGCATAAAGGAGTTCGGAATATTTAAATAACCCGGCACGCCGATAATCCTAACCGATTGGAACGTGCTGGCAGTACAACCTTCCTTGTTCAATACTTTTAAGGTTACGGTGTAAGTACCTTCGTTAGCATAAGTATGGTTGGGGTTTTGCAGGGTCGATTTAGCACCATCGCCAAAAGACCATTCCCAGCTTACGGCATCGGTGCTGGTATCTTTAAAGCCAAAGCTGTAATTCGGAATGGAAAGTTCGTTGCCCGGACTCACGGTGAAAGTTGCCACAGGAGGAGCGGCGATTTGGATGAAATTGGGTAGGGCCAAAGTATTGGTACAGCCCAGGCTGTTGGTAGTGGTTAGGCTAACGGTATAATTTACGCCCGAACCGTTGTAGGTATGTTGTGGCTCAAAGTCTGTAGAAGTTGGAGAACCATCGCCAAAATCCCATACATATCCAACTGCGCCAACGCTGGTGTTTTTAAACTTTACCACAAGATTGGTACAGCCAACGGTTTTGTCGGCCATAAAACCGACAGTTGGTTGTGGTAATATAGTTACGGTTTCGCTTGTCGAATTTGTAGAACAGTCGTTTTTTGCATCAAGCTTAATCGTATATCTACCTGGTTTGGTGAAAAGGTGTGGGAAAACACCGGTAGTAGTAGAAAAGGCTGTGCTGATTTCACCGGTATCTTCGTTGGTAAAGGTGTAGATGAAGCTGCTTGCGCCACTCGTATTATTGATGAAGTTTACGGTAAAGGGTGCACAACCGCTCTTCTCGTTTCCGTTTACCACCAGTTCGGGAATGATGTTGTTTGGCGAAACCCTGATGACCACCGGAGTGGCATTTACTTCACCACAGCCATTTTTGGCAGTCATGGTTACCGTAAAATCTTTTACCACCAATGTTGTAAAAGTGTGACTTACAGTTTGTCTGTCGGTGTAAGTTTCGGGGCACTACCATCACCAAAATTGTAGGTGTAGGTGGTTCCGGTGCTTTCTGGCCCGGTATTGGTAAAGTTTACTAGTAAATCAGCACAACCTGTTGTTTTATCAGGAGAAAACAGGGCAACAGGTTTGGCATGTACAATAACCGTAGCGGTTGTTATCACCGGCGGACCACATGGTGAGGTTGTTGTTAGTGTAATGTTATAGGTTTTGTCTTTCCCTGTTGGATCGGCCAGGAAAGTTATTGCTGCTGGCTGGGCAAGGGTAGAAGATTGCCCGTTGCCGAAATTCCATGAGTATGTTGCGCCGTTAAGCGGAGTAGTGGTATTGGTAAAGGTAACACCACTGAGCGGATCACAACCTTCGGTTACGCTTTGTGTAAAGGACGATGTAACGATGGGTAAGGTGGTAAATACTTCGCTTTTTTCGTCAGGGTTACAGCTCAGGCTGCTGGTTACCACGAGCTTTATGGTTACACTTTCATTGCCATTGGAAATGGTATAACCAGGAAATGCAGTGCCGGTTCCAATTTGTACGTTGTTGGCAAACCAGGTGTAGGTTGCATTGCGGTCGGGATATAATGTAGCCGCTACATTGGTTGCATCGAGCCTAAAAGGAGCACAGCCAGTGTTGGTTGTGTAAGTTATTTCGGCTTTTGCATGTGGGTTTACCGTTATTTTAGTCTCGTTACTCAAATTACCCGAGCAGGCTCCGCTGGCCACTGCACGTCGGTAATAGATGGTTGCAGCTGGCGTTGGTGGGTTAAAGCTAATGCCTGTAGCACCCAGTATATCGCTCCAGGCAGTTCCGTTTATACTCGATTGCCATTGGTAAGTATAGGTACCACTGCCACCTGCAGGCGCAGAACCAGTAAGCGGCGCTGCCGGCGAGCCCACACAAATGTTCTGGTCGGCGCTGATGGTATTATTGGTTAAGCCCGGTAACACATTAACCTGTATCGTGTTGCTAAACGAAGTACAGATGGTACTGTTTACTAGTCGCCTGAAATAGGTAGAAGTGGTAGCCGTTGTGGTTAAATCTTTATTAATGGCCGAAGGGATATTGGTCCAGGTACTGCCATCGGGGCTGCTTTGCCACTGATATGTATAGGTGCCTGTACCTCCGGTAGGTGTATCGCCGGTTACGGTAGTGTTCTGGCCTGCGCAAACAGGTGCGGCCGATGCATTAATGGTATTGCTAACTGGCGGATAATAGGTAATGGTTACATCATCGGTAGAAGGAGGGCAGCCGCCAAAACCGGTAATGGTCCACCTGAAAGTATAAGTTTGGCCAGGTACAACACCGGTAACAGCGGTATTAAATAAGGATGCGTCGGTAAATACCACACCGGTTTGTCCGGAGGTTAGTGTCCAGATACCCGTGTTGGGTGCCGGATTATTTCCATTTAAGGTAATACTGTTACCACTGCATAAGCTTTGATCGGAGCCCGCATTGGCCGCCACTGTACCTGGGTTTACGGTAATGGTGGTTATGGTAGAAAGGGCTTCGGCACAGCTTCCGCTTTGTACTACCGCGCGGTATTGGGTTGTAACGGTAAGGTTGGTAAATACATAAGGGTTGGTTGTAGCGGTAACTGTCGACCAGTTTGTTCCGTTATCAACCGAGCGTTCCCAGCGGATAATGTTGCCTACCTGTCCGCTTAGCGTAATGTTTCCTCCATTGGTACCTGAGCAAACACTTGCATCGCCTGCAGTAGTGCCGCCTACACTCAGCGGGTTAACGGTTATTTGTACTTCATCAAAAGAACTTGAACAGCCAGCGTCGCTGATGGTCCACCGCAATACATAGGAATTGCCTGCCGACAGGCCCGAAATCTGGGTGTTGTTTTGGGTGTCATCGGCAAAGGTTATAGTGGTAGGGGCAGATGTGATTGTCCATTTACCCGTTCCCACAACCGGGTTGTTTCCTTTTAGGGTGTAAGTAGTTTGGTTACAGATGGCCTCATCCAGACCTGCGTTAGCCGGTGTTACGCTGGGTAATATGGTTATGGTTACTGTAGCAGTAGTACCGGGACAGCCATTGGCAGATACAGGTATAACCGTATACATTACTGTTCCGGGGCTAGTGCCCGAATTGGTTAAAATATCGTTAATCTGGTTCCCTGCTGCGGCAACAGGCCTGTTGGTATTGCCGGTTATGGCACCGGTTATAGTACTGGTATAAGTATAATTTACCCCTGCCAGGTTTGCGGAAAGGGTTATGCCGGCTGCAGTTGCATTACAAATGCTGGTGCTTAGAGGAGTGGCTGTGGCTATTGGGTTTGGCGTTATGGTTACGGTAAGGTTGAAAGCTGTACCATCGCAGCCATCTTTGTGCGGTACAATCACGTAAGTTACTACCGCATCGTTGCTGGCATCTGTATTGGTTATGATATCGTTAATATCGCCGGTTCCACTGGCGCTATAGCCTGTTGCATTTGGGGTTCCGGTGGCTGTCCAGGTGTAGGTAACACCGGTTACAGCCGAGGTTGGCGTATAAGCCACGCTTTTTCCGGTACAGATGGTTTTGGTTGCTGCACTGGTAAGGCTGATGTTTTGTTTGATAGTTAAAATAATATCATCATCAATCTGGTTACAGGGAGCAGGCAAAGTGGTTGTAGCCCGCAATTTTAAAGTCACTGTTCCTGCTGCTTTTTCGGCTGCGGATGGGGTGTAAACGGCGTTTAAATCGTTTCTGTTTGTGCTAAATGTACCTGTTCCACCTACCCAGCTTTGGCTTGAAGTCGTACCTGTTACCGCACCTGCCAGCGTAAAGCCCGGATCGTTAAAGCAAATGCTTTGATCGGGGCCTGCATTAACCACAGGAGCCGTGCTGAATGTGAGGATCTGGGTATCGGTTACCGTTCCACAGTTATTTTTATGTGTAACCGTAACCGTGTAAGTATCGTAGCTATCGAATTTAATGGATGGATATTTAGAATTGGCAGTTGTACCGCCTGCAAAGCTGTAGGTGCCTCCGCTGGCTGCACTAACCGTCCAGGTATAGGTATCGGCCAGATCTTTTGCAGTACCTGAAAGCGTGGTTTTGGTAGGGCCGGTGGTGGTATTGTTAAAATCGTAAGTAGATAAGTTACAAACGGTAATATCAGGCGAAAGAATGGCGACCGGCGTTGCATTTACCACTACAGTTTGCGCTGGGGTGGTAACCACGCCGCATGATGGGGTCGAAATGCTTAGTATGATGGTATAGATACCCGGATTGGTAAAATTAAATTCAGGTTCTTTACTTGTTGCGTTAGTGCCGTTGGCGTAAGTTACTGCAGGTGTTACCGACCACGAATAGGTATTGGCCGCATTGCAAATGTTATCTAACACCGAATTATCAGTAGGTTTTAATGTGCCGGGAGCACAAATGGTTGTTGCTGGTAGGGTGAAATCTGGTTTAGGTGGATCCTGGATACAGATTTCATGGGAAACAGGGGCAGCATCACAATTACTAGTCTTATTTATAGATGTCAAGGTGATGGTGTAACTGCCATGGCTTGGGAACTTATAGACAAAGTTAAATGACTTAGGTTTATCAATCTCTTGAATTACACCATTAACAGACCAGTTATAGCGGATATCGTTAGGTGTACAAGCCGGGCTATTAGTAGTTGGATTTTCGCCTAGCGTGGAAGTGTTAACAAAAACAACATCACTATTGGTACATGCAGGTGTATTATATACGAACGAATTCTCAGGTTTTACAACCACCTTTGCCGAAGAAGAAACCGGCGTACCTAAAGAAGAACAAAAATCGTTTGACACTTTAATTGATACGTCGAAGGCGTTATAAATGGTTCCGGCGCTAGAAGTAGATACACTTCCGCAGGAAGATTTGGTATAGATATGTGATACTTTGCCACTATTAGCAATAATTTCGCAAAGGGTATAGGTTGAGGTGGTTTGGTCGCCCCAAATAATGGTATAAATATCGCCCGGAAAATTGTATTGAATACCCGAACTCGAAGTAATGTCTACGTTAAATGTAAATGCATCTAATGGTAAGCATTTTATATCGTTACCAGTGTTGGCAAAAGCTGTTACGGTCTTATTATTAATCAATAAGTAAGCTTTAGTGGCCACCGTACCATCTGGCATTACCGCTTTAGTATAAATTGTATAATGCGCTTGTTGTGCAGTGAAACTCTGTATGGCAGTTGGGAAAGAAATAAGGGTTGGGCTTCCTCCATTTACCTCATCAGTTACAGTGGCTGTGAAAGTACTATTAGTGGTCGATTCATTCTTTAAGAAAAAGGGATTGCTCGCTCTACTGGTACAGGTACCAAAAGTTTCATCATTGGCTGCATTTAGCAAGGTAGAGGTTAATTTCGCTTCCACGGGAGCACCGGCTTTAACTTCAAATGTTGTTGAGGCAGTACTTGTGAATGCTGGAGTTGTAGATTTAATTCTAACTTGGTAGCCTGTACCTGGCGTAAGAACAGCTGGAAGTTTTCCGTTAATGTAAGTACTGTAAAAACCGTTATAGGTACCAATCAGGGTTTCGGCGGCAAAACTTCCGTTCTGATCAGAAAGATAAAGCTGAAACTGGTTTCCCTGTGTGGCACAACCAGAGGTAATGTTAAATGGAACACCGATGGTGCTGCCCGGAGTAAAAGGGCCGGCATCTACTACACCGATATTAACCTGCGAAAAACATACTGACGTATAAAACAATGCCCCAAAAAAGAGGACAAAAAAATGCCATTTCCTTTTACAACGAATCTTCATAAATCTCTAACACTAGGGAATGATTTTATTGCGTTCTGGAAGTTATAGCTGTGTAACTTGCTTAATCTGTTTCCAAGGCTGGGTTCAGACGTAAGACGCGTCAATAAATATTCGGTGCAAAGAACGTAATTTTTGCATTACATCTGCAAAATTTTACACCAACATTAACTAAATGAGCAGGTTATATCGCTTGTTAAATCTGGTTTTACGGGGCAAAAGGGCATAAAAAACCCCAAGGCTTTATCTCCTTGAGGGCATATTTTTACACGAAATTGTTTCGTTATGGATTGGTATTACATCATACCGCCCATACCGCCGCCGCCCATTGGAGGCATTGGAGCACCACCTTCTTCAGGCTCGTCTGCTAAAACAACTTCAGTAGTTAATAACATTGCTGCAATAGATGCTGCGTTTTCTAATGCTACACGGCTTACTTTAGTTGGATCGATAACACCGGCACCAATTAAGTTTTCGTAAACACCAGTACGGGCATTGTAACCGTAATCAGCAGTACCTTCTTTAACTTTTTGTACCACGATAGAACCTTCGATACCTGCGTTTTCGCAAATCTGACGTAATGGCTCTTCAATAGCACGGCGGATGATCTGGATACCAGTGTTTTCGTCTTCGTTAGCACCTTTTAAATCAGCGATAGAAGCTACAGCGCGGATGAAAGCAACACCACCACCAGCAACAATACCTTCTTCTACAGCCGCACGGGTTGCATGTAAAGCATCATCAACACGGTCTTTTTTCTCTTTCATTTCAACCTCACTTGCTGCACCAACGTAAAGAACTGCAACACCGCCAGCTAATTTAGCCAAACGCTCTTGTAATTTTTCTTTATCGTAATCAGAAGTAGTAGTTTCGATTTGCGCTTTAATCTGGTTAACACGGGCTTTAATATCTTCAGTGTTACCTGCACCGTTAATTACAGTTGTATTGTCTTTATCAACAACAACTTTCTCGGCAGAACCTAAGTAAGTTAAATCAGCATTTTCTAATTTGTAACCTCTTTCTTCCGAAATAACAGTACCACCAGTTAAAATAGCGATGTCTTCTAACATTGCTTTTCTTCTGTCGCCGAAACCTGGAGCTTTAACAGCCACAACTTTCAGTGAACCACGGATTTTGTTTACTACCAAAGTAGCTAAAGCTTCACCATCTAAATCTTCAGAAATGATTACTAATGGTTTACCAGTTTGAACAGTTTTTTCTAAAACCGGCAACAATTCTTTCATGTTGCTGATTTTTTTATCGTAGATTAAAATGTAAGGGCTGTCTAGTTCAGCTTCCATTTTATCTGCATTGGTAACGAAGTAAGGAGATAGATAACCTCTATCAAACTGCATACCTTCTACTGTTTTTACTTCAGTTTCAGTACCTTTTGCTTCTTCAACAGTAATTACACCATCTTTACCTACTTTGCTCATTGCCTCAGCAATTAACGAACCGATTACCTCGTCGTTATTAGCCGAAATAGAAGCAACCTGTTTAATTTTGTTGTTGTCTTCGCCAACGGTTTGCGATTGAGTTTTTAAGTTTTCTACAACAGCAGCAACAGCTTTGTCGATACCGCGTTTTAAATCCATTGGATTTGCACCAGCAGCAACGTTTTTAATACCAGTAGTAATAATAGCCTGCGCTAAAACGGTAGCAGTAGTAGTACCATCACCAGCAATATCAGCTGTTTTAGAAGCTACTTCTTTAACCATTTGAGCACCCATGTTCTCAACTGCATCTTTCAATTCGATTTCTTTAGCAACAGTAACACCATCTTTGGTGATTGCCGGTGAACCGAATTTTTTATCGATAATTACGTTACGTCCTTTTGGACCTAAGGTTACTTTTACTGCATTTGCAAGAATATCAACACCTCTTTTCAGGGCGTCGCGTGCTTCTACGTTATATTTTACTTGTTTAGACATTTTAAGATTTATTTTAAAGTTTTAATGCTTGAAGGTTGAAATGTTTCAGTCCCTCGATTTATATCACATTGCAACATTTAAACGTTACAACATTTCAATTCCTTATCCTACAACAGCGTAGATGTCAGTTTCGCGCATAATCAGGTAATCTTTACCTTCGTAAGGGAACTCAGTACCGCCGTATTTACCATAAATTACAACATCGCCAACTTTTACGCTAGCTTTTTTACCTTCAGCATCTTCTTCAGAAACAGAAACTACAGTTCCTTTAGATGGTTTTTCTTTAGCAGTATCAGGAATATACAAACCTGATGCAGTTTTTTCTTCTGCTGCAGCCGGTTCAACTATTACTCTGTTCGAACTGCCAGCAATTGGTTTAAGGTTTAACGCCATAACTTTTATTATTTTTTATTTTGATTTTGTTTTTTAACTAGGCATACAATTAACACTTTTTATGCCAATAGGTTTTCAGGGACAAATTTTCACCAAACTGTCAAACTTTTCATGCTAATTGCTTGTGGGCGTGTCAGCATGGCAGTAAGTTTTGATTCCTTAAGCCCGGAAATTAAGGTTTGCCCCATTCTTCCGGAGTTTGGCGAATTTATTCATAAGTTTTCTCTGTTAAGTATTTCCAATATCTTTTAGGTACATGTTGCACGTGTAATTTTGTGTTTTTTCTGGCTACAATGTTAGCGCTTTTAAAATAATCTTTCCAAAGGGCCGCATAAAGCGCTTCATTTTCGTCCATCAGTGCAGGGGCGGGCTTTTGCTTGTTAATCCCTTCGGCAAAACCAATTGTGATTTCTGTTACCGTATCTAAATTGTAGTGTAAACCATATTTGCGCTTTAAATCATAAATTATCCATTGCTGATCGGCATAACGGTTTTTAAAATGATTGGAAATTAAAGGCAGCACATTAAAGTCGGGATCAATACCGGCATAAAATAAACCATCACCTGTTTTTTGAAACCGGATAAAGGCCTCCATCCGGTGTTTCTCGCGCTCTACACTTTTGGCATATTTAGCAAGCGCCATTACGTGTTCGTTGCCATAATTGCCCTCCGCACCGGCGGCCTGCTTAAAAATATAAACCGAAAAATGAAAGAGGTGGTTATAGGCCTCCAGGATTTCGGATAAATAAGTGCAGTAAAATTTGCGCAAGCCTGCTTTCGTCAGTTTCTTTTGAAGCCCCAGCCAAACACGGTCGGCTTTTGAAGCATCGGTGATCACCGTAAAACTTTCGGCAAAGGCTTCGGGCTGAAACATTTCGAATGATTTGAGCACAACCTTGCCGGGTTTGCGTTCAAACCATTCGAAAACAGCTGTTAAGAGTCCAGGTAGGGAACCGTCGAAGATGTAGATCATAGGTACTTTTTTCGTTAAATTGTCATGCTGAACGCAGTGAAGAATCTCTTTTCTATAAGTCAGATTACCTGGTATTTATAAACGTTAAGTCCTGTGGTAATAGGAGTCAATAACCGTCCCGAGCATTGCAGATTCTTCACTGCGTTCAGCATGACAGCAGATTAAAACAAAAGCATCTGGTTGTTATCTGTTTTTAAATATTTGCTTTTACTTTCGGCCAGGATAAAGGCTTTAATCTGGGTGCCCTGATAATCTCTTAACTGATAGGGGCTATCGGCACAAACTATAAAATGCCGTGCTTTATTGTAGGCAATGCCTATTTTCTTAAGTTGGTCAATCCTCAGTTTTCCAAATTTGCGGGCCTGAACAATTTTTTGGGCCGACATTACCCCAATCCCCGGAACGCGCAAAATCATTTTGTAATCGGCCTGATTAATATCGACCGGAAAATGTTGCATGTTGCGGATGGCCCAGCTCAATTTGGGGTCGATATCTACATCGAGGTTTGGGTTGGCATCGTTTAAAATTTCCTGAACCTTAAAGCCGTAGAAACGCATCAGCCAATCGGTTTGGTACAGGCGGTTTTCTCTTAATAATGGCGGTTGTGTGCCTAAAACCGGCATTCGGCTGTCGTTGCTAATGGGCACATAACCCGAATAGTACACTCTTTTTAGCGAGAAGTTTTTGTAAAAGGCATTTGCGGTATACATAATGTCCTTATCACTTTCTGGTGTTGCGCCGATAACCATTTGGGTACTTTGCCCGGCAGGTACGAATTTCGGAATATGCTTAATCAGTTTTTTATCGGCCGAAAACTGGGTAATCTGCTTTTGTACAAATTCGAGGGGCTTAATTACATCGGCATGGTTTTTTTCGGGGGCGAGCAGTTTAAGACCGGCTTCGGTAGGCATTTCTAAATTGATGCTCATTCTGTCGGCATATAAGCCCGCCTCTTTAATTAGCTCATCGCTGGCACCTGGAATGGTTTTTAGGTGGATATAACCATTGTAGTTTTGTTCTAAACGCAGTTTCTTAACAACAAGCAGTAAGCGTTCCATCGTAAAATCGGCGTTTTTAAAAATCCCTGAGCTTAAA
The DNA here is from genome assembly GCF_011303555.1 of Pedobacter sp. HDW13. Classification (NCBI taxonomy): domain Bacteria; kingdom Pseudomonadati; phylum Bacteroidota; class Sphingobacteriia; order Sphingobacteriales; family Sphingobacteriaceae; genus Pedobacter; species Pedobacter sp. HDW13. The sequence continues at coordinate 2,410,514 of NZ_CP049868.1, forward strand.
AACAGGCCTTCAATATAATTACGCCGGTAAAAGTTCATGGTCAGGTCTACCACCTCATCAACGGTAAAGGCAGCGCGCTTGATGTCGTTGCTTTTCCGCGAAACACAGAACAAACAATCGTATATGCAGTGATTGGTAAGCAGGATTTTTAGCAGGGATACGCACCTGCCATCTTCAGTATAGGTATGGCAAATGCCCGATACATGGCTGTTGCCAAGACCTTTATTGTCATTTTTTCTTGTGCCGCCGCTTGATGAACAAGAAACATCATATTTAGCGGCGTCAGCAAGAATATTCAGCTTTTCACGAATCCTGTCAGACATAGGTAGATGTTTTAATACTAACAAAGATAGTTAAAAACTAAAAATATTAGTATTTTAATGGTCGTAATCCTATTCTGTTCGGGAATATTAATTAAAAGCTGTTTGAAGGTTGTAATTTACCGTTTAGCGGTAATTGACTGCCGATGTGGTAATTTTCCTGGTAATGTTCCAGTTCTGAAAAAAAGCGATCGGCTTCGGCTTCAAGATCGTTTACGGGATTAAAGTTTGCCACAAAGTTTGGGTGCTTAAATTCGATCTGGTAATAATAACCACCGTTATTGTTATCGAACAATTCGGTTACCCGGCTAACATTTTCCCAGCCCGAAAAAAAATCGGTCCGGCGGTATAGTAAAGAAGTACTTTTTAATTTAAAGCCAATGCCATCATCACCGATTAATACTTCGCTGCGCACAAAAACAAGTGTTTTAGTTACCCAGAAGAGCATCAGCGCCATCGAAACTATAGAAAGGAAAACCAGCATTAACACCATTCCTTCCGAAAGCGAAGTAAACAAACCAAAAATGCAGTACATCACTAACGATATGAACAGCAGTGGAAAGCCAATCATAGCAATCAGCATCACATTGTTTTTGTGATATTTTAGTTTGTAGACGTGCATGGCTTTAATTTTTGTAAAGTTAAGCCGGTATGCATGCCTTTGAAATACTTAGTTTTAGGTATTTTTCCTTTAGATTATTGCTTGCCCGACCACTCTTTGTAAAAATGATCTAAATAAAGCAACATAAAATTATGCCTTTCAGTTGCCATAGTCTTACCAGTTTCGGTGTTCATAAGGTCTTTTAACAGCAATAGTTTTTCGTAAAAGTGATTGATGGTTGGTGCAGTTGTATTTTTATAACTTTCTTTGGTTAGGTGCTCTTCTGGCGCAATAGCCGGATCGTAAAGCACCCTGTTTTTAAAACCGCCATAAGTAAAAGCCCTGGCAATACCAATGGCGCCAATAGCATCCAAGCGGTCGGCGTCTTGTACAATCTGCATTTCCTTTGAGGTGAAACCGGCAGCATCAAAGCTGTTTTTGAACGACATGTTCTGGATAATCAGTTTAACGTGCTTAATCGTTTCTGCATCAATAGCAATTGATTCCAGAAATGATGCTGCCATATTGGGGCCTAATTCTTCATCGCCATGGTTAAACTTTGGGTCGGCAATATCATGAAGCAAAGCTGCAAAAGCCACAACAAGCTCGTTGCCATTTTCTTGTTGGTTAATGGTTTTTGCGGTTTCAAAAACCCTTTCAATGTGGAACCAGTCATGCCCTGCTTCAGCATTTGCTAAAGTTCTTTTTACAAAATCGATGGTTTTCTGAATAGGTTCCTGCATTGTGCTAAATTTTTCCAAAGGTATTGGAATTATTTGGCGCGGGAAATAAATGATATCAACACGGCCACTAAGTTAGCTCGCTGCTGCAGCCCTGCGCTCATCGTCAGCAATAATTTTGATCAGGTCATTGTGATTAAGCGTTAACAGGTGCGATACCTCTACTTCTAAAATTGCAGCAATTTGAAATAGGCGATCTATAGTGAGTTTGCTGTATCCAAGCTCAATTTTACTGTAAGCGTTTTGAGATATTTTTAATTTTGCAGCCAGGTAATCTTGAGTATAGTCCCTGTACTCTCTAATTTTTCTAATATTCCCGGCCACATTCTTTGTCTTTAATGCCAATGTATTTTCCATAAAAAGGTGTTAAAATTTTAACGTTTCTCTTCTCATTTACGAAAGTTATAAGCCAATAGTTTTTAAAAAGTGATTTTTTAGCACTATTAGGAATTACGTGAAGTGGAGAGCCAACTTATTACTAGCAACAATTAGATCTTGAAAAAGTTTGAGTTGCTGTATTTGTTATTGATAATTAGCGGGTTGTGTTTTTTGCTGAAGTGTTTGAGGCGTTATAAGCGTTAGATACTGATAGGTGTTCTGAAATTTATGAGAGGCTGGTAGTATAGCGTAAACTTAGATTGGGGCAATCGGTTTTAGGTTTTAATACAAACCCCAATCGTCTTCAAATTCGTCTTTTTCGAAATATTTTACCCACTCGATGAACAATAAGCGAAATTTTTCGATTTCAGCCAAAACAATGTCTTTATACTCGGGCGTACAGATCCCGAACATATCTGCAGCTCTTACCTGGGTTTCGAGCTCGCGGCAGTTGGTTCTGATAATGGAAGCATTTTCCATCCGTAAAATGTACATGTCCGCACCCTCTGCACCCACAATTTTAGGGCAGAGCATAAGCGCATTCTGCATAATTAAATTGGCGGTCATTTCGGCCATTTCGCCTTCAAGTGTTTCGCAAAACAGGGCTGCATATTTGTATACTGCCCTGGCTTGGTTATATAAGTTCTTAGCCCTGGATACTTTTAATCTCACTTTTTCGGCATCATCAGACGATAGATTTTCTTCATCCTCATCATCCCGGCCAAAGCGGCTAAAATGCTCCCATTCGGGCATATGATCCATGTCATCGAATTCCATATTCTTAAAAATTGGTTACGTTATGGAACGTAAGAGCGTGTAATATATTAATTTTCAAGGAAAAAGACTACTCTTCTGTTTTTGGAGCCCTTTTCGAGCCATCGTACAATTCGTATTCCAACAACCTACAGTCTAATTTACCGTTATAAAATTCAACTTTTTTAGCAGCTTTTAAGCCTATTTTTTTAGCAAGATCGGGATTTCCTGTGAAAATATATCCAGAATAGCCCTTGCATTTTGTTTTCATAAAATCGCCCATGCGCTTATAAGTAAGTTCTAATTTACTGTGCACGCCTAAACGCTCGCCATATTCGGGGTTAAAAACCACTGCACCTTTGCCATCTTCGGGTACAGGCGTAAGCTCGAAATCGCAAACCTCGAACTCGATTAAAGTATCTACGCCAGCTGTTTTTGCATTTCTGCGTGTTACTTCAACAGCATCCTCAGAAAGATCGGAAGCTACGATTTTAAGATCAATATTTTTAATCACCTGATCTTTTAATAACCTGCGCTCTGCAAAAAATACTTCTTCGTTATAACCCAGAATGTGCATAAAGGCATAATTCATGCGGTAAAGTCCGGGGGCACGGTTAGTAGCAATCAGTGCCGCTTCGATAGCTAAGGTACCCGAACCGCACATAGGGTTAATAAACGGCGATTTTTTATCCCAGTTGGTGGCATAAATTACACCCGAAGCAAGCGCTTCGAGCATAGGTGCTTTGCCTGGTATTTTGCGGTAGCCGTGTTTGGCCAGGGTCTCGCCCGAAGTATCTATAAAAACATTGGCTTCGGCATCTTTCCAGTATAAATGTACCACTGCTTTGTTTACGTCCGATCCGGAATTGGGGCGAATACCTTTTTTCTCTTTCAGGCGGTCTACAATAGCATCCTTTACTTTCAGGTTGGCAAAAAGCGGTGTGGTAATATTGGGGTTATCAACATTTGAAGTAACGGAGAAATAACCCGAAAAATCGATTAATTCTTCCCACTCAATGGCTTTAATTTCGTTGTATAAATCATCGGGCGTAACAGCCTTAAAATTTTTGATCGAGTATAAGATCTGACTGGCGCAACGCAAGTTCAAATTCAGCTTTATACACTCCGTAACGGTAATATTGAGCTCAACACCAGTTGGGAAAGCTCTTTCGATAGTGTAGCCTAAAGCCTTAACTTCTTCTTGTAAATAGGGCGAAAGGCGCTTGTTGCAGGTAATAATTACCTTGCTTTTATTGTGGAAAACTTGCATCATAATATATGCGAAGTTATCAATAAAATTATAGAGATTTGATGTTTATAAGTACATTATTAGTATTAGGTATGGAAATTAAAGGAAAAGTACACGAAATAGGTGCCACACAACAAGTAAGTGAAACGTTTAAAAAACGTGATTTAATAGTAGAATACGCAGAAAATCCAACATATCCAGAATATATCCGTTTTGAGGCTTTACAAGATAAAACTGCATTATTAGATACATTTAAAACTGGCGATGAGGTTGAGGTTTTCTTTAATTTACGCGGCCGTCCATGGACAGATAAAACAGGTAAAACATCATATTTTAACAGCCTTGTGATTTGGCGCATCAATGCTGTTGCAGCAGGTGCTCCTGCAGCAAGCACACCAGCTTATGCAGCTCCGGTTGATGTAAGCAATACATCAGGCGAGGATGATGATTTGCCTTTCTAAATAAAGAATCTTTTTTAAGCAAACAATTTTGAACCAATGCCGGGGCTTTTGCCGCGGCATTTTTTTTTGGTAATACTTCCGAAGTTTTTAAAGCTAAGGGATTAGAAAACTTCGAATGTATTCCTTTACCCCGCTGTTAAAATATGTTAAAAACAAGTACTTAGCGCTGTTAATCAGTATTTTTGATAAACTAATGGGTTTTTAACAACCTGTTTCTGGTTTTTTTAGTCCCGGTTACGAAACTTATTCATGAAGAAAAGAAGTTTTTGGTTAATTACAGTTTTAATGACAGTGGCGCTGCTCGGTGTGTTTGTAATGCAATTGTATTACATCCGGGAGTCCTATAAACTAAAATCCCAGCTTTTTGACGAACAGGTAAACCAAACACTTTCTACTGTTGTGAATAAAATTCAGCGTAGAAATGTTGCCGATCACTTAAACCGGAAAGATGCCGAAAATAAGCTTAAGCAAATTCAGGATTCGAGACAGCGTACGCTGGATATTAAAGACCTGCGGCAGCAATATGTGCAGGAAGCAGAATTGCGGCAGGTTGAAAGGGAAAACCAGATTGAAGCTTACCTGAACCAACAGGATAGTATTATCAGGGTATCGTACCGTGCGCCCAATGTAATTTCGGAAAGAGAATATACCTCACTAACATCGAAGAACGGCGATAAGCTCGATTTGCAGATGGATGCATTTATTGATATCAAAAGTTTGATATTAAAAGGCTATAGCATGCGCAGCAAGCCTTTTTCTACTCCACCAAAGGCATTTGAATTTAAAAGCTTGCAAAACTTGCCCGATACTTTACGGTATCTGGTTTTCGATCCGAGAGATGGTAGCCCGGGTTTTGCAAATGTGCCAAAAATCCCGACTGATTTAGACAAGAAATTTAAGCGTGATGATGAAATCGCAAAGAAAAAACTCGAACTGAAAATTGCTGCCTTAGGAAAGGATACTTTTTCTTACAATCGCTTAAGCATGGTTGAAGATGTGTCGAAAGAATTGCAGGAAACCAATGTTCCCATTTATAAGCGTATTAATTTCGATTCGCTGGGTAGCATACTGCGGGCAGAGCTTTTAGCCAATAACATTACGCTTGATCCATCTTACCGGGTTTCTTTGGCCAAAAAAGATTCAACCATCTTTATGACCGCTTCGAATGTAAAGGGAGAGTTTTTACCAGAAAACACGTACAAAATACCACTTTTTGGAAACGATATTTTTCGCGATCCGGGAATGCTTTTTGTGAGTTTCCCAGATAAAACCTCGGCAATTGTTTCTAATTTGAGCGCAACCTTAGCATCGTCGGTTGGCTTGTTGCTGGTGCTGGTTTTTATCTTTTCTTATACACTTTATGCTATTTTAAAGCAAAAGAAAATATCAGAGATGAAAACTGATTTCATCAACAACATGACCCACGAGTTTAAAACCCCCGTAGCCACCATCATGATTGCGAGCGAGGCTTTAAAAGACCCTGAGGTAACCGAAGATAAAACGCGGTTAAAACGCCTGGCAGGAATAATCTACGATGAAAACGTTCGCCTTGGTAGCCATATAGAGCGGGTTTTAAGCATAGCCAGGTTAGAAAAAGGCGAACTTAAAATGGAAAATACCGAGGTAGATATGAACGATCTGATTATGATTGTTCTGGATAGTATGGAGTTGCAGCTGCAAAAAAGAAATGCAGTAATTACAGTAAATACCAATGCCGAAAATGCCATTGTTTTTGGCGATGAACTGCATTTATCAAATGTAATTTACAACCTGATTGATAATGCCAATAAATACAGTGCCGATACGCCAGATATAACCATTACCACACGAAATACCAGCAAGCATTTAATTATCGAAATTGCCGATAAAGGTATAGGCATGACCAAAGAGCAGGCCAAGCGAATTTTCGATCAGTTTTACAGGGTGCCCACTGGGAACCTGCACGATGTTAAAGGTTTTGGTCTGGGGTTAAATTACGTTCAGGATATCATTAAAAAATTAAACGGAACCGTTAAAGTAAGTAGCGAAAAAGATAAAGGAACTACGTTCGAAATATCGTTACCTTTATAAAGCTGTTAACCATCGGGACAAAAGCTTGCTTTATCGATACATTAAAAAAGAACAGGTTTAATTTACTTAATATAGTAGCGTATTAATTTAAAGTTACGTATAAATTAAACCGTTATGCAGATTTCGAATCAAACTTTCAGTGTAGGTAATGCTACATATGCGAATAAAATTAAGAAAATGAAGAAAATACTTCTGGTAGAAGACGATCCAAACTTAGGTTTATTATTACAGGACTATTTACAACTAAAGGGTAAATTTGATGTGGTGCTGTGTACTGACGGGGAAGAAGGGCTGCGGGCTTTTAGCAAGCAGAACTTCGATTTATGCATTTTGGATGTAATGATGCCCAAAAAGGATGGCTTTACCTTAGGTAAAGATATTAGAAAGGCTAATGCACACGTGCCAATTATTTTTGCAACTGCTAAAACTATGTTAGAAGATAAGGCTGCGGCATACGATTTGGGCGGTGATGATTACATTACCAAACCTTTCCGTATTGAAGAGCTTTTGTTGCGCATAAACGCCATGTTTAAACGTGTGGCCAATAAAACAGATAGTGCCGATGAATCAGCAGAAACACAGTTTTCCATTGGTCAGTATCATTTCGATTATACTACACAGATTATTACCAGTAACGATCTTCAGCAAAAACTGTCTACCAAAGAGGCAGAGTTGTTGCGTTTGTTGTGCCTGAAAAAGAATACCGTGTTAACCCGTGAAGAGGCTTTATTGAGTATCTGGCACGATGATAACTACTTTAATGGTCGCAGTATGGATGTATTTTTAAGCAAATTGCGCAAATACCTGCGCGCCGATCCGGCGGTTGAAATTATCAATGTACACGGAAAAGGGTATAAGTTATTGGTGAATTAGGAAACAGCTGTAATGTTGTAACGTTACAACATTTCAGCACCCAAACCTATAAGTATAAATTTTTCTCAATCGTCGGAATAATCCCTCTTTCCTGAGCCAGTTTAAACAAAGTATCAACCGCTTTACGGCCTTCTTCGCCCAGGTTAATGCTGTACTTGTTTACATAAAGCTCAATGTGTTTGTACATTACGCTTTCTTCCATGGCCTGTGCATGCTCGCGAATAAAATCGATACTCGATTTTGGATGGGTAAAGGCATATTCTACCGACTGTCTGATTAAGCGGTTTACTTTTAACTGCACATCGCGATCGAGGTTGCGGTTAACTACAATGCCACCTAAGGGAATTGCACAGCCGGTGAGTTTTTCCCAGTAATCGCCAAGATCAATAATTTTGTTCAAGCCCTTATCCTGGTAGGTAAACCTGTTTTCGTGGATAATCAAGCCTAAATCAATTTTTTCTTCCAATAAAGCCGATTCGATTTCAGAAAATACCAGTTCCTGTTTGTTTTGTAACTCAGGGTAGGCAATGCCCAGCAAGAAATTTGCGGTAGTATATTTGCCAGGTATGCCTACTTTAAGCCCAGCATCAGGGGTTAGTAATGCCGGATCATTTTCGCCTTTAAAATGGTTTTTACTAATCAACAACGGACCAACACCGAAGCCTAAGGCACTGCCTGCATCGAGCAAGGCATATTGATTGGCCACATAGGCAAAAGCATGAAAACTTAATTTGGTGATATTTAATTCGCCCCTTAGTGCTTTCTGGTTCAGGGTTTCCACATCATCGTAATAAACCTCAAATTCTAAACCTTCGGTATCAATTTTATGGTGAATTAAAGCGTCGAAAATAAAGGTATCGTTAGGGCAGGGCGAAAAGCCAAGGGTAAGTTTCATAAATCAAAATTAATTACTGTGGTAAACTAATTGGTCATACTCAGTTCATTTCTCCAATAAAAGCAATGGCCCAATCGTTCAGGTTTTTTATGGAAAGACCTATTTTCCAGTTATCTTTATTTCGGGGCTCCACATAATTGGAGATGCTCCTGATTTGCAGGCAATCTATATTTAATTGTTTACAGGCATAAAAAACAGCTGCACCTTCCATGCTTTCGGTTGTGGGGTTTAACCGTTTAACCAAATGTTTAATGCTTTTTTCACTGCCCGTTACACGGTTCATGGTAATGCCTTTAACGAGCGGTAAACCTACTTTGCGTTGGGTTCTGGAAGTGTAATGGCTTTCGCCAAAGCCCAGGTCGGTAATGGTTAAAAAGTCGTCACCGCTTTCTGCACCCAGTTCGGCAAAGGTATCTTCGCTAATGTTTAATACTGTTCCGAGCGCAATATTCCGGTCAAAACAACCTGCAATGCCAAAATTTACAACCAGTTCATATTTGTGCGATAAGTACTTGCCCAATGCAAAAGCTGTTGCCACCATTCCAACTCCGGTAATCAGCAGATCAAAATTTTTGCTTTCAACAAAATCGCCCTCCGGCAAATTAAAATGCTGGTAAAAGAAAGAAAGTTCGGCCTTTGTGGCTGCAACAACTAAAGTTTTCATAGTGTAAATTTAATGGTTTGTTTCGATAAACTTTGGTTTCTTTAAGCTTTGGTGTTTAGGCTTAATGCTTTATCAGTATATTTGCGGTTTATTTTATAGTAATGATTTACATAACGAGAAAAGCATCATTTAACGCAGCACATAAGCTAGCCCGAACCGATTGGGATGATGATAAAAATAGTGAGGTTTATGGCAAGTGTGCTAACCCAAACTGGCACGGCCATAACTATTGGTTATACGTTACCGTTAAAGGCGAAGTTAATCCGGAAACGGGTTTCCTTGTCGATCTGAAGTGGTTAAAAGATGTAATGAATAATTATGTTGTAGATAAGGTTGACCATAAAAACTTAAACCTTGATGTCGATTTTATGAAGGGCAAACTGGCCTCAACCGAAAATCTGGCTATCGAAATCTGGAAACAGTTGTGGGCACCGATTGCCGAAAGCGGTGCAATTTTACATTGCGTAAAAATCTACGAAACTGAAAACAATTATGTTGAATACTTTGGCTAAAAACCTACATTAATGAGCGATAAAGACGTATTAAAAGGCGAATCGATAGATGGTTATGTAAAAATAGACCGTTATAATGATGATAAAATAGATGCTGTAGCAACACACTATAAAGATATTCTGGGGCATTTGGGCGAAGACCCTGAGCGCGAAGGTTTATTGAAAACCCCTGAGCGTGTGGCAAAAGCCTTACAATATTTAACACACGGCTACGATTTAAAACCAGATGAAATTTTAAAATCGGCGATGTTCGAAGAAGATTATAGCCAAATGGTTGTAGTTAAAGATATTGAAGTATATTCGATGTGCGAACACCATATGCTGCCGTTTTTTGGAAAAGCGCATATTGCCTATATCCCTAACGGACATATTGTTGGTCTAAGCAAGATTCCGCGTGTGGTTGATGCTTTCGCGCGCCGCTTACAGGTACAGGAACGTTTAACAAACGAAATCAGAGATTGTATCCAAAATACTTTAAGTCCAATGGGGGTTGCGGTAGTGATGGAGTGCAGGCACTTGTGTATGGCTATGCGCGGTGTACAGAAACAAAATTCGGTAACCACAACCTCAGCCTTTACGGGTACCTTTTTAAGTAACGATAAAACAAGAGCTGAGTTTTTAAGGTTAATTACAGCAAGTTTAGATTAATTTAGTAACAAGTAGAAAGTATCAAGAAGCATTTAGCGTAGAAACGCTAAGCGCCAAACGTGATACGCTAAACTAACAATATGAAAGCATATATTTTTCCCGGACAGGGAGCACAGTTTGTAGGTATGGGTAAAGACCTTTACGAGAACCCTGAAGCTGCAACATTATTTGAGAAAGCTAACGAAATTATTGGTTTCCGCATTAGCGATATTATGTTTGGCGGAACCGACGAGGAACTTAAACAAACCAAGGTAACGCAGCCTGCAATTTTTTTGCATTCAGTTATTTTAGCCAAAGTTTTAGGTGCCGATTTTAAACCTGATATGGTTGCTGGTCACTCTTTAGGCGAGTTTTCTGCTTTAGTGGCTGCAAATGCACTAAGTTTCGAAGATGGCTTAAAACTGGTTATTGCACGTGCAAATGCTATGCAAAAAGCTTGCGAAGCGCAACCATCAACTATGGCCGCTATTTTGGGCTTAGCTGACGAGGTTGTAGAGCAAATTTGTGCTGATATTGATGCCGTTGTTGTACCGGCAAATTACAATTGCCCTGGGCAATTGGTAATTTCGGGCAGTATTGAAGGTATTGATTTGGCTTGTGCCAAATTAACTGAGGCCGGAGCAAAAAGAGCTTTAAAATTAAATGTAGGTGGTGCTTTCCACTCGCCATTAATGGAGCCGGCAAAAATTGAACTACAGGCTGCTATTGAAGCTACTAATATTGCTGCACCTGTGTGCCCGGTATATCAAAATGTTGATGCTAAGCCTTATACTGATCCGGAAGAAATTAAAGCAAATTTAATTAAACAATTAACCGGCGCCGTACGTTGGACACAAACGGTAGGTAATATGCTTGCCGATGGAGCAACCGAATTTGTGGAGGTTGGTCCAGGCAATGTGTTACAGGGTTTGGTTAAAAAAGTAAGCCGTGAAGTGCAAACCAGCAGTGCTTCGATCGCATAACTTTTATTTCCTTAAAATATAATACCAGCGCCATAAACCAAAGTTTATGGCGTTGTTTTTTACCAATATTTAATATCTTTATCCGTAGATGAGAATAAGCTTTGGTGTAAAAATAAGATTTCTATTGCTTGTTTTGGGCTGTTGTCTCATTGCAACTTCCATTTCTTTAAGCTTTTTCACTACCAAAAGCGAATTGCTTGATCATGATGCCAATGAGATACAGCAAAACCTTTTAGCCAAAGAAAGAGCGGTTGAAAATTTTTTAGCCAACAAGCAGGAGGTAGCCAAGGCAAAGCAATTTCATTTAAACCCTCAGGATGCCACTAATTTTATCGAATTATATCGAAGGCAGAATGGCATTAACTTATTTACGTATCAAAATAACCGGCTTAAATTCTGGAGTACCTATAAAGTTTCTGAAATAGATCCAGCCGACATAAAAGAAGGAAGCTCAGTGCTTTTTTTTTCAAACGGATGGTATGAAGTAATTAAAAGTGTACAGGGTAATTTTAGTTTTATCTTTCTCATCTCCATTCAGTCTCAATATCCTTTTAAAGAAACACAGTATTTTAAAAACGATATAGACCCGCTGCTATCTAGCACTAAGATTTTAACCTTTGCTTCTTTTACCGATAAGGATGTTTACACGATAAAAAGCCTTGATAATAAGTTTTTATTTGGGTTGAAGGTTAAGCCGGGCTATGCCGATACCTATTACTCGGGTACGCAGCTTTGGCTTTTTGTGGCTGGTATGTTGTGCATTTGCATGTTTTTTAATTCGCTATGCTCGTTTATTGCACGGCGCGGGCATATCGCATGGGGTACCTTTTTATTGCTGTTTTTCTTTATGGCTTTTCGTTTAACAGATTTGTATTTCGGCTGGTTTAACCATCGTTTTACTTTAGATCTGTTTGACCCTAAAATATATGCCGATAGTTTCTTAATGCCTTCGCTTGGCGATTTTCTGCTCAATGTAATTGCCATTACCTGGTTGCTTTTGTTTATGTACAATCACAAAGAACAATACCAGTTTCCCGGGTGGATTAAACGGAATAAAGTCGTAGGGTTGTTTATTCAGGCCGTGCTACTGGTACTTATTGGTAAGATAGTATGGGATACCGACGATATTTTCTTCGGACTGATTTTTAACTCGCGCATTAACTTTGATATTGTAAACATCTTAAAGCTTAGCGGAACCAGTTGGGTTGGAATCGTAATTTTATGTCTGGCCTGGTTCCAGATTTACCTTATTACTGTAATTTCGGCAACGATAAGCAGTCAGTTAAATGTTACCAACAAAGAGCGGATTATTATTTTTGTAATCGGCTTTGCAGGAGTATTTGTTTACAAGTTGTTTGTTGATTTTAATGCCTTTTTTATTGTTTTTGCCCTCATTTTATTTATTGTAGCCAGGGCAGTTTATTTAAAGGAAAGCAATTTTTCCATTGGCATGTTTGCCATTGTGTTTTTTTGCCTGGCCTTTAATACTTCAATTAAATACACCCGGTTTAAAGACATTAAGGAAAGAAACCTGCGCGAACCTTTGGCGCGTAAAATACAATCGTCGGAAGATTTAAATGCCATTCTTGCCTTGGGGTCCTTAGGGAATGAAATTGCTAAAGACGATTTCCTGGCCCGGTATTTTAACCAAAATAAAATGGCCAATTATGCGGTACTTAAAAACCACCTTAAGGATTACCTGGATGGCTATTTAAGCCGGTACGACTCGCAGATTTATCCTTACGACAGGTTGGGAACTGCAATGGGCAATGCCGATAGCCCACCCATTGACAAGTATAAAAACCTGGTTGAGGCAGGCTCAGTGAAAATTGATGGTTCTAATTTTTTCTATCAGGTAAACAATACTTTTGGCTATCAGGACTACTTTGGGATTATTTCGGTTGTAGATAATGGCAATTTACTGGGTACACTGATTATCGAACTCCGTTCTAAACCCTACAATTACAATAACAGGCTCCCTGATCTTTTGGGTGACCAAAAAGAGGCAAAGGACGAGGATTTTAGAGGCTATTCCATTGCCTTTTACAGCAATAATAAACTGCTTAACCAATCGGGAAATTTTACTTTTCCTTTAGATGGTAGCATATTTAAAGGCAAAAAAGATGATTTTGTTATCCTCAGCGATGATAGCTTGCATTATAGCCACTTAATTTATAAGCCTTCTGCAAGTAAAATGGTGGTAATCAGTAAAGCAAAAGTAGATTATGTAGAACGGTTGGCGGCCTTGTCTTTCTTTTTTCTGGTTTTCATTATCTTCTCGTTACTTCTTTATGGGTTAATATGGTTGATTAAAAACCTCGACGATGATAAAGTAGGCTGGTTTAGTATTAACCGGTCGTTGATGATCAACGCCAATAAGATTTTATATAAAACACGCATCCAGGTGGTAATTGTATTATCGGTAGTGGCTACTTTGGTTATTGTTGGCTGGGTAACCTATTACTACATGAATAAAGAATACCGTGGCCAGCAAGATGCGATATTGAAAGATAAAATCAGAAAGGTTCAGCAGAACTTTGAAAAGCAGGTTTTTAATAATGGGATGATCTCTAACGATGAAAGTGCAGTGGCCGATTTCAACAACTTCGCCGATATTAACAATGCTGATCTGAACCTGTATGATTTAAATGGTAACCTGACCATGACCACTTATCCGAAGCTTTACAACTATAAAATTATTGGTCGGAAAATGGGTCCACTGGCCTATATTTCTTTAAATGGCCTGCACCGATCTGAATTTATTAACCTGGATGAGAAAATAGGAAATTTAACCTATGCTGCGGCCTACGCTCCCATAAGGAACGCGCAAAATAAAACAATAGCTTATTTAAGCCTTCCCAATTATTCGAATGAAGAAGAATATACGGATAAAATAGCCCTTTTTGTGAGTAACCTGATTAATATTTATGCTCTGGTTTTTGTTGCCATTGGGGTGCTGGCAATCTTTTTGGCCAACCAGATAACCAGCCCGTTAACTTTTATTCAGGAGAGTATAAGCCGAACAAAAATAGGACAGCGTAACGAACCGATTGTATGGCGGAGGCATGATGAAATTGGTTCGTTAATTAAAGAGTACAACAACATGATTGCCGCCTTAGAAGATAGTGCCCTTAGACTGGCCCGCTCTGAGCGTGAAAGTGCCTGGCGCGAAATGGCTAAACAAGTGGCGCACGAAATTAAAAATCCGTTAACTCCACTTAAATTAGGGGTTCAGTTACTGGAGAAATCCTGGAAAGAAAAAGACCCGAACTTTGAGCTGAAGTTTAATAAATTCAGCAAATCGTTTATCGAACAGATTGATAGTCTATCTAAAATTGCTTCTGAGTTCTCTAATTTTGCTAAAATGCCCGATACCAACTTAGAGCGCCTTTTATTGCTACCTATTATTGAGCAGGCGAGAGAAGTATTTAAAAGTACAGATAACGTAACCATTGATGTGTTAAACAAAAGTGAGAAAGACATCGAAATCATGGCTGATCACGATCAGTTGTTGCGCACTTTTAACAACTTGCTTAAAAATGCCATTGAAGCCATTGACGAGGAGACTTTGTGCTGCATAACCATTATTGTTTATATGGATACGAAAAACGCCTATATCGAAATTAAAGATAATGGTAAAGGCATACCTCCATCCCTGCACGATAAGATATTTGTACCCAACTTTACTACAAAATCTTCAGGTACAGGATTAGGGCTGGCGTTTGTAAAACAGGCTGTAGAAAATGCCGGTGGTTCAGTTAAATTTACATCAATAAGTGGCCTTGGGACAACGTTTTATTTGAATTTTCCATTGGCTTAATTGAGTGTCGAGAAGAAGCGTTTATGTGATTTTACCTCAGTTCTATCTGGGCTTTACCCATGGTGTTACCATCGGCATATAAGATTACGGTATAAATACCTTTAATAAAGGGCTTTGGGTTTGCCCAATCGATAACATAAGTACTGTCGTCGTTATTGTAGTTGATAAAGATAGAGTGGCTGTACTGCATATCCTGTCCGTCGGCTTCAAAGTGGTTACCTTCATCAGCGAGCAGGTTTCCTGCCGGATCAAAAACCCTTAGGTAAATGTTATGATGGCCTTTTTCTGCCAGTTGATTTGGAATAATGGTAAAACGCACGCTTAGTTTTTCGGCTGTAGACGATTTGGTTACTTCTACTTTTTTTCCGCTTGATTTAGTTCTGAAAGCTACAATTTCGGCCGATTGAAGTTTTAGCACCGCTGCAGTTTTAACTTTTGCATTGAGGTTACTGTTCTCACTTTCAAGGTTCGAGGCCTTGCTGCTCATGCTCCGTAAAGTATTCTCCAAGCTATCGCGACTGTTTTTTAAAAAGATATTATCTTTCTGTAGCTGGATAATCTGGTCGCTATAATTCTTAACAAAAGTTTTCAGCTCATTAATCTGGGCATTTGCTTTATCCAGTTCAACCTGTGTAATCTGGTTTTTTTCTAAGGCAAGCTTAAGCGCATCGATCTTTTTTCGTGCCTCTTTCTGTTCCTCAACCAGCTTTTCGTTTAAATCTAAATTAAGCGCATTAACCTTGTCTAGCTCAACTTCAATTTTTTCGACCTCGAGCCGCAGTTTATCCTTCTCCGTACTTACGGTAACAAACCTTTCGCTTTGCTTTCGGTCTTTAAGAAACAAATAAGCATTTGTCCCAATTAAAGCCGCTATAACAATTACCAGAAAGTAAATTTTGTTCCTATCACCTTTATTAACTTTTTGTGATTCCATTTTTAATAACGCTGTATCTTCTTTAAATTAATATACTTTTGTTCTCCATAGGTAAATGGGGGTACACAATTAATTTTTAGGAGGCGCAAATTAAAATTTTTAATAAACTTATAAGAGTTTTTAAAAAAAATCGTTTACTTGCTAATGTTCATTTGTACTCAAATCAACACAAACACACAACCTGAATAAAAAATAAGACAGAAATAATGCATAAAAACTTCCTATACGCACTTTTATCCTTAACTGTATTGCCTTATATATTAAATGCACAACCTTTATCAAAAATTGCACCAAAAAGGGAGTTTAGGGGGGTATGGGTAGCAACTGTTACTAATATCGACTGGCCTTCCAAGCCAGGACTAACTGTCGATCAGCAAAAACAAGAGCTTATTGGTATTCTTGAACGCCATAAAAGTCAGGGTATGAATGCCATTATTTTGCAGGTAAGGCCTGCGGCCGATGCTTTTTATGCCAAATCGAGAGAACCATGGAGCCAATGGTTAATGGGTAAACAAGGCCTGGCGCCGGCTGCGGGTTACGATCCACTGGCTTTTGCTATTAAAGAAGCACATTTTAGGGGAATGGAATTACATGCATGGTTTAATCCTTATCGTGCAAGTATGAGTAGCAATGCTGTTTTGAGCGAAAACCATGCTTACCGTAAGCACCCCGATTGGTTTTTTACTTATGGTGGCAAAAAACAATTCGATCCGGGGATTCCTGAAGTTAGGGAATACATTGTGCAGGTAATTCTGGATGTGGTAAAGGAATACGATGTGGACGGCATTCATTTCGACGATTATTTTTATCCCTATAAAGTAGAAGGGCAAGCCATTAATGATGGCAATACTTTTTATAAATACCCTAACAATTTTTCGGACATTAAAGACTGGAGGCGCAACAACGTTGATTTGTTGATTAAACAGTTGGATGATAGTATTCATCATTACAAAAAATGGGTAAAATTCGGGATCAGCCCGTTTGGTATCTGGAAAAATAAAAATGAAGACCCTGAAGGTTCAGCTACCAGTGGTTTATCTAATTATGCCGAGCTTTTTGCCGATAGCCGCAAATGGGTTAAAGAAGGTTGGGTAGATTACATTAACCCTCAGATTTATTTTACATTTACCAGGAGGGTTGCTCCTTATGGTGTTTTGGTTGATTGGTGGAGCAACAATACCTTTGGCAGGCATGTTTATATTGGCCAGGGGGCTTACCTCGTAAATTCGAGAGCTGAGGCCGCATGGAAAAATATGAGCGAAATTCCTAATCAGATCAGGTATTTAAGAGAGAATAACCGGATTCAGGGAAGCGTGTTTTTTAGTTCAAAGTCTTTGAGTACAGTAGCAAAGGCAGTAGGAGATTCGTTAAAGAACGATTTTTATAAATATCCGGCTTTGCCGCCGCAAATGCCCTGGCTGGATGAAGTGCCACCAAACGCGCCGCTGGCCCTAACCGCCGATGCCATGAAGGATGGGGTACACCTGAAATGGCAACTTCCACTAAAAGCCAAAGATGGCGAAACCGCTACGGGCTTTGTGGTTTATCGCTTTAGCGAGGGAGAGAAGATTTCGGTACTTGATCCTAAAAACATCATCAAAATAAGTTTTGAAGATTACCTTTCGTTTATTGATACCGGAGTAGAAAGCGGAAAGCGCTATAGTTACCTGGTAACGGCTTTAGATCGCTTAAAAAATGAAAGTGAACCTAGCGGCCCTGTTGGTGTAGAAGTGCCGCTAGCGAAAGAATAAAAGGTTAAACAGCCTTCTTATTGGTCGATTCTCTTTCTACAACAGTAGGATCGAGCACAATATGTTCCATACCAGAGTATGGGTTTTGCTGGTTAATCATTTTCAGAAACATTTTAGCACATGCTTTGCCGATTTGAGGTGCATGCTGATCTATTGTAGATAAATTAGGTGTAATGTAGGCAGAAAAGGCCTCATTGGCAAAACCAATAACGCCAATTTCGGGCGGGGTTTCATCAATTTCTTTAAGCTTTTTAATTACGCCTACAGCCGTAAAATCATCTCCCGCAATAATGGCGTCGGGTTTGTTCCGGCTGCGCATCAGTTTACCTGCACCAAAACGGCCATCTTTAATGGAAAGGCCACCAAAAATAATGTGCTCCTCTATTAACGGCAGGTCATTATCGGCAAGTGCCGCTTTATAGCCCTCCAGGCGATCGTTAAATATCTTAATCTGGTGAATAGTAGTTACAAAAGCAATTTTTTTATAGCCGTTATCAATTAAATGTTGCGTAGCTATATAGCCAGCCCTAAAGTCATCGAGGGTAATGGTAGGCACCTTTAAATCTGCATTTACTCGATCAAATAAAATTAGGGGTTTATTCTGTTTAACAATTTCGGCAAAGTGGCTTACATCTTGCGTTTCTAACGATAGTGAAGCCATAATTCCATCAACCTGTGCCTCTAATAATGTTTTTACGCCGTTTATCTCATTCTCTACCGATTCGTTAGATTGATAGATAATTACACGATATCCGCTGTCTTTTAAGCCATCTTCTATGCAGTGTATAATGGAAGCAAAAAAATGAGCCTGTACGCTAGGTACAATAACCCCAATAATGTGCGTTTTGCCCGATTTTAGTGCCGAGGCCAACTTGTTTGGGCTATAATTCAATTTTTTAGCCATATCTACCACCGCTTTTCGTGTGGTATCGCTTATGGCCGGAAAGCCACTCAATGCCCGTGAAACGGTAGATACCGTAACATTCAGCTCTTTTGCAATGTCGTATATAGTGGTTTTCTTTTTCAATTTTTGAATTAGCGGTCGATTTAATAATAGGTTATAAATGTACTAAACCTTAATAATAATGTTCTTTTTGTACATGAAATATAATAATACATAGAAGCCCAGTACGTAGGTAACGGCCCAAACCAGCGAGGCATTTATTGGGCTAAAAAAGGGAGTATAACAAGTTTCATAAAACCTGACCAACAATCCGGTCTTTGTTCCGTCGGGTTTGGTAACCTGAATGAGATTTAACACCCGGGGCATTAAACCTGCCAAAAAGAAAACGGTGATGGCGTTAACACCGTATACGACGAACGGGGTTGTAAATTTCCTGTAGCCCTGTACATCAATAATCCAGTAACATAGCGCGAGGCCAATGCTTGCCAATCCGCCTGCGTAAAGTACGTAAGGGCTTGTCCAAAGTGCTTTATTGATAGGAAACTGTAAATCCCAAAGCAGTCCCAGTATAATAGCAGCTATGCCTGCGGTAAAAAGCCAGGCTACTTTTGTGGCGTTATCTACATCTTTTCGGCGCATCCAAACGCCAACCAAAATGCCAAATAAGCAAGTGCCAACAGCTGGTAGCGTGCTTAAGATCCCTTCGGGATCCCATGTTTTTGATGAGGCCCAGGTATGCGCTTCAGTTAAAATGCCTCTATCAATCCAGGCCGCTAAATTGGTTTCTTTTTCTAAGTTAGGATAACCTACACCAGGTACTGGGATAAAAGTCATTAAAGCCCAATACACTGCCAGGATAATAATTAATGTTTTAAATATCGTTTTTTCCGAAGCTTTGAGAAAGATGATACTGCAGATGATAAAAACTATGCCTATTCTTTGCAAAACACCCAATAACCTAACCGTTTGGAAAGCTTCGAGAATGGTACTTTCTGTTGTAATTGCGCTGATGATTTTTCCAAAAATGGCTAAAAAGAATCCTAGTAAGTAAAGTATAAGCCCCGTTTAATGGCCTTAATGATGGTTTTTTTATGTATGGCCGGATCGATTTTGCTACTACTCATGGCAAAAGCAATGGATACGCCAACAATCCAAAGGAAAAAAGGAAAGATTAAATCTGTTGGTGTGCATCCGTTCCATTCAGCATGTTCTAAAGGAGCATAAATATGTCCCCAACTACCCGGATTGTTCACTAAAATCATTGCGGCTACCGTTAATCCCCTAAAAAAATCGAGTGAAAGCAATCGTTGTTTAGTTTCGGTCATGGTTAGTTGGTTTGAGAAAACTAATTTATAGTATTGTTTTTACAATGAGAAATAACTTGCTTACGAAGTTTAGCCAGGTATGGTTCTTCTGGCCTTTAAGACTTCGGAGGGCGGATAAAAAAAATCCTGCTTTGAGCAAACAAAGCAGGATTGATATCGATCAACTAAAACTAATCTTCAAATTTCCAGCGTACAAAAGCTTCCATGGCTTCGTATTCTGCAAGTCCCAAATCATCGTAAGCCTTAGCTGTTTCGCGGTTACGGTCTTCGGCACGTTGCCAGAATTCTCTTGAATCATCGCCAGGGAAAACAGCTCTGTCTTTTTGGCTCTGGTGTTTGAAAATCGCATATTTTTTACGCTCAAGTTCTTGCGGAGAAATTGGCACAGCCATTTCGATTTCGTGTGTTTCGAATTCGTGCCATGCGCCACGGTACATCCATAACCAGCAATCCTGAGCCCATGCTTCAGTTTTACGCAGGCGTTTTAAAGCTGCAAGTATAATATTGAAGCAAACAATGTGCGTGCCATGTGGATCTTCGAAATCGCCGGCAGCATAAACTTGGTGAGGCTTAACTTTTTGCAAAAGCTCCATGGTTAACTCGATGTCGGCATCGGTTACCGGATTTTTTTGCACTTTGCCACTTTCGTAGAAAGGAAGTGCCTGGAAGTGAATGTGATCATCTTCTAAACCACAATATCTCGCTCCGGCAATGGCTTCTCCTTTTCTGATTAAGCCTTTAACGGTTTGAATCTCCGGAGTATCTATCTGGTTTGGTTTTTTCTGCTCAATAAAGGTTCTCATGTTGTTGTAAAGTTCCTTTAAATGCGAGTTATCCATGCCCATTTTCTCAGTAAAATCTACGTTGAATTCTACAAAGCGAAGTGCGTCGTCATCCCAAACTGCCGTGTTTCCGGAAGTTTGATAAGCTACGTGTACATCATGTTTCTGATCAACCAGACGGATAAATGTACCACCCATTGAAATTACATCATCATCAGGGTGTGGCGAAAAGATAATTACTCTTTTCTTAGCTGGTTCGGCTCTTTCCGGACGCTGAGAATCGTCGGCATTTGGTTTACCACCTGGCCAGCCTGTAATAGTGTGTTGTAATTTGTTAAAGATATGGATGTTGATATTGTACACCGGCCCTTTTTCGGTAGCCAGTTGTGCCATACCATTGTTGTTGTAATCGTCTTCAGTTAATTTTAAGATTGGCTTATTTAAAGTATTGGCCAACCAAATTACTGCTTTACGGATTAAAGCATCGGTCCAGATACAATCTTTTACCAACCATGGAGTATCAAAACGGGTTAAATCCGAAGCTGCCGGAGCATCAAGAATGAATTCAACATGATCAGATAACTGAAGAAATGTAGCTGGTACATCGCCAGAAATTTCTCCTTCTACCGCTTTTTTAATGATCGAAGCTTTTTTACGGCTCCAAGCCATTAATATAATTTCCCTTGCTTTGAAAATGGTACCAATACCCATGGTAATGGCCTTAGTTGGTACAAAGGTTTTACCACCGAAATCGCGCGCAGCATCACGGCGGGTAAGGTCATCAAGAGTAACTAAACGTGTTCCCGAGTTTGGTGCAGAGCCCGGCTCGTTGAAACCGATGTGACCAGTACGACCAATACCCAGGATCTGGATATCAAGACCGCCTAAATCACCAATTTTCTTTTCGTAATCTAAACAAAACGCCGGAATGTCTTCAAGTGCAAGCGTTCCGTCCGGAATGTGAACATTATTTTTATCGATGTCGATGTGATCGAAAAGGTTCTCGTTCATAAAAGTAACGTAACTCTGTGCCGCAGTTGGCGCCATCGGATAATACTCATCCAGGTTGAACGTAATTACGTTTTTGAAACTTAAACCTTCTTCTTTGTGCAGTCTAACCAGTTCGGCATATACTGCAATTGGAGTAACACCTGTTGCTAAGCCCAGTACTGCAGGTGCGTTGTTTGCTTGTTTTGATTTAATGAGCTCCGCGATGCGGTTTGCTACATTAATGGAAGCAATTTTTGGATTTTCGAACACGCTTACGGGTAGTTTCTCGAAACGTGTCTCCTCCAGTAAATTTAATCTAGCCATTTTTTTTATATGGATTTTAATGTACGGAGCAGTAAATATAGAGAGTTATGCCCAATTTTTAACACAGGATATTTACTTTTATTGCAAGTATTTTTATAAAATTGAGTTAACGGTGCAGACAAACGTTTGTTCGTTTTTAAGTAAAAATTAATATGAACACACAGATCCAAAAGTTGTACGAAAAAGCAACTAAAAGCGAGCGTTTAATTATAGGGTTAATGAGTGGTACCTCTATGGATGGGCTGGATATTGCACTCTGTTCGGTTAAAAATAGCGGCTCCGATACCGACATAAAAATTCTGGCATTTAAAACCGGCGATTATACCGATAATTTCAGAGCCAAGATTAAAGCTGTTTTTTCTAAGAAAGAGGTCGATTTGCAGTTGGTTTGCCTCATGAACGAGCACATTGCCAATACGCATGCCCAATTAATTAACGAAGCTCTACAGGAGTGGGGATACGATAATGGAGCCATCGACTTTATTGCCAGCCACGGACAAACCATTTTTCATGCACCTAAATCCTTGCATCAGCTCGAAGATTACCCGAACGGAACCTTACAGATAGGAGATGGAGATCATATCGCACTTAAAACGGGGATCATTACACTTTCCGATTTCAGGCAGAAACATTTAGCGGCAGGAGGAGAGGGCGCACCATTGGCGGTTTATGGCGATTATCTGATCTTTTCTAAAGCAGGAGAAGACCGGGTAATGCTAAATATTGGTGGAATTGCAAACTTTACCTACCTACCTGGAAGTACCGAGGCCAGCGCAGTTTTTTCTACAGATGTTGGCCCGGGCAATACTTTAATGGATCAGTACATGCAAAAATATTTTGATCGGTTTTATGATAAAAATGCCGAAGTGGGGAGTGCTGGTCAATTAAACGAAAAGCTTTTGCATACATTATTGGATTGTAGTTTCTTTGAGCTTGGTTTTCCTAAAACAACAGGCCCCGAATTATTTAATCTCGAATACCTGAGCAATGCGCAGCAGCAATCGGGTACCACTGATATTCCAAAAGCGGATGTGATGGCTACTTTATGTCACTTTTCGGCACGCACCATCGCTGATGCCATTAGGCGATGTTTTGGTCAGCAGGCGAAAGCCTCGGTTTATATGAGTGGCGGTGGTATGCACAATCCTTTACTGGTAAAACTGCTGCATAACGAATTGCCTTTTTGTAATTTCTTAACCACTGAAGATTTGAAGATCAATCCTGATGCTAAAGAAGCTGTTTTATTTGCTGTTTTAGCCAACGAAACCCTTTGTGGTAAGCCGATAAGTTTTGGAAACAGGCAAGGTGTACCGGCGGTTTGTATGGGTAAGATCAGTTTGCCCGAATAGCTCGGATTGGCGTTAGTGTCTGATTGTAAAGTAGTTTGTGTAGCTTAAAAATTTGGTTTGTGCAGTATTTTGTTTAATTTGTTTTAAACTAATCTTCAACCCAAAACCAAATTTTATGGAAAAAAGTTACCTAAAATGGTTGTCAAAGCTCTTCGTAATTTTGATGATCCCATTTCTGTTACTCTTATTTACAGGAATGGCACAAGCACAAAGCAAACGGTACACCATTAGCGGCAAGGTTACCGATGCAGCTAACAGCGATCCTATACCTGGAGCAGTTGTTAAAATATTAAATACCACTTTGGCTACCAGTACCGATGCTAACGGAGCTTATAACTTTTCGGTTGATTTAAATCCCGGAAAATACCAGCTTCAGTTTTCTTATGTGGGCTATAAAAGTAGCCTTCAATCAGTTGATTTGGGCGCAAATGATAAAGTACAGGTAAGCGTAAAGCTTAGTGGCGATGCTGTAGGTCTTGATGAAGTTATTGTTACAGGCACCTCGCAGGGAACTACCCGTAAACAGTTAGGTAGTTATGTAAGTACTGTAAAAGGTGATGATTTAAACAAAGCGCCCAGCGGAAATGCCCTTGCCTCATTGCAGGGAAAAACACCTGGAGCACAGATTAGCCAGAACTCAGGCGATCCCGCTGGAGGAATTTCTGTTCGTTTAAGAGGTATAAGTTCTGTTAATTCATCATCTGAACCACTCTATATCATTGATGGTGTAATAATAAATAACTCTACTACAAGGGTAACCAATACGTCTGGCAATTACGACAATATTAACAATGGCATCCAGGTAGGAAGCCTCGGACAGAATAGGATGGTGGATATTAGTCCGGCAGATATTGACCACATTGAGGTTTTAAATGGCGCTGCGGCAGCGGCAATTTATGGTTCAAGGGCAAATGCAGGTGTAATTCAGATTTTTACCAAACGCGGGAAAAGCGGTGAGCCGCAGGTAAGTTTCAATACCAGCCTGACCATTAGCGAACTCCGGAAGCAGATTGAGGTAAATCAGGCACCAATTAAGTTTGGTGGATCTGTTGATGCGCAAACACAGGATATTTTAACCCCAACTTTAACTAATACCACCGCCGTTACCCGCTATAATTATCAGGATTATATTTTTCGCACAGGGGTAGGCACAGATAATTCCGTATCAGTTTCGGGTGGAAATGACAATACGAAATTTTATACTTCGGCCGGGTATTTTGCTAATCAGGGAATTATTAAGAATACCAATTTCAGAAGGATGAACTTTAGGGCTAATCTCGATCAGAAAATCAATAACTGGGCAAAAATTACTGCCGGATTTAATTATATCCATAGCGATGCAAATGAAAAGCCAGACGGAAATTCTTTTTTCTCACCAATGAACTCCGTAACCATTATCGGTAATTTTCATGACCTTTTCACCAGAGACGCTTCAGGTAACCTGAAATCTGTTGGTGAACGTGGAAGAGTGAATCCAGTTTCCGTAATTGAAGACATCAAACAACGGCAGTTTACTAATCGCATTATTGCTAACGCGGGAATAAAGTTAACGCCAGTTAAAAATCTTACCATCGATTACACCATGGGGGTTGATAATAGTATTCAAAACGGAACCACTTACATTCCGCCCTTCGCTTATAATGTAAGTACAGGTTTTTATGGTGGCGGACCAACTCTTGATCCGTCTTTAAATGGATATGCCAGTGCCGCAAATGCAACTACAACTTTATTTAACAACGAACTGAATTTTACTTATGATGCAAAAATATCAGACGCATTAAGTTCTACCACACAACTAGGAGGTTCTTTCCAGTATCAAAAGGATTTGTTCAGCTTGCTAAATGGCCGCGGACTTGCACCTTTTGTACAAACGGTTAACGGGGCAAGCACCATCTTAACGAATAACGATAACAGGTCTGAATTCTCGATTAGCGGGGCCTATTTGCAGCAGAATTTTAAATATAAGGACCATTTATTTGTAACAGGTGCAGTTAGGGTCGATCAATCAACAGTTTTCGGAGAAAATAACCGGACGCAATTCTATCCAAAAGCAAACGTGAGTTACGTTTTATCTTCAGCTGATTATTGGAAAAATCTGGGAGTTTCTTCATGGTGGAATGCACTTAAATTTCGTGCGGCATATGGCGAATCAGGAAACTTAACCGGTATCGGCGCCTACGATAGGTTTAATGTATATACTCCAGGCGCAATTACCAGTAAAACATCTTTAACGTCAAGCAGTATTCTTGCCAATACAGGTGTAAAGCCGGAGCGCCAAAAAGAATTGGAAATCGGTACCGATATGTCGTTTTTCAATAATCGCTTAGGCTTAACATTTAGCTGGTACGATAAACGGGTTAAGGATGTATTGCTTAATGTGATTGTAGCACCAACCATAGGTTATTCGAGCGTACTGGATAACATTGGAGGCACATTAAAAAATAAAGGAATTGAGCTGATGTTAACTGGTGTACCGGTTAAAACAACCGATTTTACCTGGACGGCCACTTTGATTTATAACCGCAACAGGAACAAAATTGTAGGTTCAGGTGCGCAAAGGTTGATTGCAACTAATGCCGGGGCACCGGTATCAATCACCGATGGATATCCTGTAGGGGTTTTTTATGGAACTTTCTTCGCACGAAATAGCGATGGTAGCTTATTAACAAATGCCCTGGGGATTCCGCAAACAGAGTTGGGTAAGCAACTAACTTCTACCACTTACGATCCGCAACGAACCAATGGTCAACCTTCGGGTGCTGTTCTGCGTAAAGTATTAGGCGACCCAAATCCTGATTACACGGGATCTTTAGTGAATGATTTTACTTATAAAAAACTAAGCCTCCATATTCAGTTAGATGCCGTTCAGGGTGGGGATATATGGAACGCCGATTGGAGGACCCGCCAGGGGGTAGGTAATGGTAAAGTAACCGAAGCTGAAGATTTAGGGCAATTGCCAAGAGGTTACGTGGCAGGAGTGTATAATGTAGAAGAATGGCGTATAGATGATGGTTCTTTTGTAAAACTGAGAGAAATTTCGCTGAGTTATAACATAGGCAAAGTGAAATTTGTAAAAGACTTGACAGTTAATTTAAGCGGACGGAATTTAGCTTCCTGGGATAATTACAAAGGTTATGATCCCGAGGTGAACGCAGGAGGACAATCGACAATTTTAAGGAATATCGATTTTGGCTCAGTGCCAATTCCACGTACCTTTTCTATTGGTTTACAGGCAAGGTTCTAATTTTAAAATAATGGTTATGAAAAATTTAAGACAAAAATATACGCTTTACACATTTTTTTTAGGATTGGTTGCCTTATCTGCTTGCAAAAAGGACTATCTCAATCCTAATGCACCTGTTGCTGAAGATGTAATGACTTCATCAAGGGCGCTAACCGGAGTAACCACGGGACTCCAAAAAAGTATTTCGACAACCCGCGCAGGCCTTCTATATGCCTCAATAACTCTAAACGGAATTACTACAAATGAGCTAATTTCTATCAATACCGGAAATACTTCTGAGGAAAGATTAATGGCTGGAGGAGTTCAGGTTGATGGTACCAATAGCGTAGTGCTGAATGTCTGGACAGCGGCAAACAAGGTTATCTTTGATGCTGATAACGTGATCAACAACGCAGCCAATTTAGCTGATAAAAATTATGCTGCCGGTTTAATTGCTCATGCCAGCATTTTTAAGGCTATGGCTTTAGGTAATTTATCTGAATATTGGGAAAAAGTGCCAGCAGGCATAGGCCAGAATATTGGTTTTATTACCCGGGTAGAAGGTTTTAACAAAGCGATTGCAACCATTGAGAATGCACAAGCCGTCATTGCAGCAAACCCAATCAGCTCAACTTTTTTAGGTAATGTTCCAGCAGGAGTAGATATTCCGAATACGCTGAATGCTCTAAAAGCCAGGTATGCGCTATTTGCGGGTAATTACACGCTTGCTTTAAGTGCGGCTAATGCGGTTGACCTCATTAAAACTTCTTTATTCAACTATGATGCCCAGAATTTGAATTCCATTTTTGAAGTTGCTACTTCCACTAATAATGTGGTTCAGCCAAAAAATATCAACCTTGGGCAAACAGGTGCATTTGTGCCCGATGCAGGTGATTTGCGCATTCCATTTTATACTACAATTAACACAACAGTGCGTATTAAAGGATTTGCAGCAAGCACCCTGGCGCCGTTTCCGCTTTATCTTCCTGGCGAGATGACTTTGATTAAAGCCGAAGCTTATGCCCGTCAGGCCACACCTAATCTGATTAGTGCATTAACAGAGCTAAATAAAGTGGTTACGAAAACACCTGCTCAAGATCCTTTGGGAGTAGGTGCCGGATTGCTTCCTTTAACTGGGCCATATACCCAGCAGCAGCTATTAGATCTCATTTACAAACACCGTTGCATTGAGCTGTTTATGTCGGGTTTAAAACTCGAAGATATGAGGCGGTTTAATCAGCCATTAGCAGATCGTAAACGTAATTTCTTCCCTTATCCTTTTCCGGAGCGGGATAACAATACCAATACGCCAGCGGATCCCTCATTCTAATAACGAAAAAAGCTTCCCTGACTAAACCAGGGAAGCTTTTTATAAAATATTCAATTCCTTTTCACGATAACGCGAAAGCGATTCGTCATTAATATCCAGCTCAGTTACCAAATAACTGATACTTTCTAAGGGGCAAACCCTTAAGCGCAGGGCGATATCCAATTTTTCTGAAATACACAATACTGCAGTTCTTTTTGCACAGGCCAGCATGGCCTTCTTTAGCTGGTTAATTTCCCAGTAAGTATCGGTTAAGCCTTCTTCAGGGTGGATTGCACTGGTTCCCATCAGGCATAAATCGGCTTTAATTTCTGAAAGCTGGGTAATCACCTGGCCGCCATAGGTAACCTGCGAGTTTTTAGAAAATAGGCCCCCAATTAAAATTACTTCAACATTGTTGTATTTAGCCAGCTCTACAGCAACCAGCGGGCTAATCGTAAAAAAAGTAGCTGATATGCCCTGGGGTAAGAGTTTTACCAATTCAAGTATTGTGGTACCGCCGCCCGTTAAAACCACCATGCCATCTTTAATCAGCTTGGCTGCCTTTTTTGCTATGATAATCTTGCTGTCGCGGGCGTAAACGGTACTATCATCAAAAGAGCTATGGTACGATTTGGATAGCGCACCGCCATGCACTTTGTACAGCAGATTTTCATCCACCAGTTCCTGCAAATCCCTTCTAATAGTATCCTCCGAAACATTGAGCAGTTGAACCAGATCGGACGTGAGCACGCGGTTGTGCAGGTTAATCTGGCGCATAATGAAATCATGGCGTTCTTTTTTCAGCATAAAATATGGTCTGGTTGAACGAAAGTATAAAAGATTTTTAAATTTTCTAAATATTGCGTGTTTGTGCGTGTTTGTGCGATTTAATGTTGTTAGTTGCTGGTAAATAGTTTGTTAATTAGTTTTTTTATTCCAAAACATTTATGATATTAGCAGTAAAATGCGTTATTGTGCGTGTTTTGCTAACTAACTATAAACAACTAAACAAATCATTTCATTCCCTAAACTGGCAGTTTATGAAAAAAAAGCTACTATTAATTTTTATTGGTACGTTTTTGTTGCTGGCTCATGCCATCGCGCAACAAATAACTATTGCAGGTAAGGTTACCTCGCCCGATGGGCCTATACCTGGTGTTTCTGTTCGGGTAAAGGGCAGCAATGTTGTTGCACAAACCAATGCACAAGGAAACTATGTTATTAAAGCATTAAAAACCGACGTACTTACTTATTCCTATGTGGGTTATGTAACCCAGGAGCGTGCGGTTGGCTCAAATACGGTTATTAACATTAGTCTTTCTGCCGATGCGGGTAACCTCAGTGAGGTGGTAGTAACAGCATTCGGTATAAAAAGATCTAAAGATGCGCTCGGTTACTCCGCGCAAACCTTAAAAGGTTCGGATATTGCCGATACACAACGCGATAACTTTTTAAATGCCTTACAAGGCCGTGTGGCTGGTGCAACCATTACGCCAACAACGGGTACACCAGGGGCATCTGCAACGATGATTATCCGTGGTGGTATTTCGTTGGATGGAGATAATCAGCCACTTTTCGTAGTAGATGGTTTGCCGATTTCTAACCGTACTTTTAGCGAGTACAATTTAGTGGGACAGGGAACCTTTAACCGCCAGAACGATTACGGAAACAGGGCAATGGATATAAATCCTGAAGAAATAGAATCGCTTACGGTTTTAAAAGGACCAGAGGCTTCAGCTTTATACGGAACAGATGGTGCTTCGGGCGCTGTTGTAATTACTACAAAAAGAGCAAAAGCCGGTACCGCCCGCGTAACCTATAGTAACTCGTTCAGGCTAGAAAATACCTATCGCTATCCAGAAGTACAAACTACTTATGGTGGTGGTGCCGGAGGTATTTTTGATGAAGAACAAAGAACACGTACTTTCTTTGGCGCGAAATACCCAGCCAATAAAACGATGTACGATAATATCGGTAATTTTTATAAAACCGGTTTCACCCAAAAACATAATGCAACTATAGAGGGTGGAAGTGAGAAGCTTTCGGTGCGGACAACGGTAAGCTATACCGATCAGAAAGGTATCATTCCGGGAACGGCTTATAATACTATCAATGGTAAAATAAACGCCACTTCTAAAATCAGCGATAAAATTAGCATGAATGCATCGCTAAACCTGATCTCTTCAAGAACTGATAAAACCTATAAGGGCGTAAGCAGCCCAATGTTAAGTGCTTTATCATGGCCGTTAACAGATGATATGCGGAACTACCTGACCCCACTTGGCGAAAGAAGAACCATTACCGGAAGCTTAAGTGGCGAATTGGATAATCCATATTGGGGCGTAGAAAGAAACCCTAACTACGATAAAATGAACCGTGTGCTTGGAAATATAGGCTTTACCTATGCGCCAACCAACTGGTTAAGCATGCAGGGAACTGCTGGAGCAGATATATTTTCTCAGACCGGTCTTTCTGCCTACGATATCCAGTCGTACGAAGCAAATAGATCCGGAACCACCAATTCGGGCGGTGGTTTAAATACCTATAATGCCAACGAGCGATTGGTAACAGCCAATTTTGTAGCAACAGCTAAAAAAGATTTTGGAAAATTTAAGCCTGTAATCCGTGTAGGTACTGAGATTAAAGATGATTCTTATCAGGTAAATGCACAGTTCGGTACACGTTTTTACCAGCCGAACTTTTTTAGCATGAACAATATCGATCCAACTACACAAAGGGTAGCTTATACCGATGAGCTAAAGCGTAAAGTTGGTGTTTTTGCCAATGCAGAGTTAGGTTACGATAATTTCTTGTATTTAACCCTGTCTGGTCGTCAGGATTTATCTTCAACCCTGCCACAAAAGAATAATACTTTCTTTTACCCTGCCACATCATTAAGTTTTGTGTTTTCGAATTTGCAGGCCGTAAAAAGCTTAGAATGGTTGTCGTACGGTAAATTAAGAGGCTCGTGGGGCCAATCAGGTAAAGATGCCAGAGTGGCTTACATTACCAACAATAAATTGGTTGCCCAACAAACTACAGGTGGTGGTTATGCATTGGATGTAAATATGGGTAATCCGGATTTAGAGGCCGAATTTACTACAGCAAAAGAGATTGGATTGGAATTGGGTTTCTTTAAAAACCGTTTATCATTCGATTTTTCTTATTACCATAACCTGTCTGATAAGCAAATTACTGCACCACGCTTAAGTTATGCATCGGGTGCTGTTTTACAATATATCAATAGCGGAAAAATTAGGGTACACGGTTTCGAACTTTTGGTTAAAGGTACACCGGTTAAAACACAGAACTTTAGCTGGGATATTTCGGCAAATGCATCGAGGGCAAGAGGAAAAATCTTGTCGTTGCCTGCAAATCAGGATGTGTTTTATGTATCTGATAGCTGGTTGTTTGATAATGTTAGGGCTCAATATGCTGTGGGAACATCGATTTCAGCTTTTGCGGGTATAGATTATTTGAGAAACAAAGATGGTCAGCTTTTAATCAATCCGGCAAACGGAATGCCGATTAAAGATGTTAATTTCACTCAAATGGGCGATCGCGCACCAGATATTATGGTGGGTTTAACCAACAGCTTTACCTATAAAAATTTCAACCTTTCGTTTTTGCTCGATTTGCGTAAAGGGGGCGATATTTACAACGCAACCGAGTTATACCTGTATGCAAGGGGTTTATCTAAGTTAAGTACAGATCGCGAGGTGCCAAGGATTATTGAAGGTGTAATGCGCGATGGTTTGGAAAATTCGGCCAACCCAACCAAAAATAATGTGGTGGTAATTCCTTACATCACTACAAGTTATTACTCAACATTTTATAATACAGCCGATTTCTTAGAAAAAGATATCAGCTGGATCAGGCTGAAGGATGTGACCTTGAGCTACAACTTGCCAAAAAGCTTATTCCAAAACAGTAAAGTGATTAAGAGCGCCAATGTTTTCGTTACCGGAACAGATTTGTTGTTGATTACCAATTACAAAGGTGTAGATCCGTCGGTTAATGGTTTAAGTGCTGCATCGGGCGGTTTAGGCGGTACAGGGATCGATTTCGGTTCAGTTGGCTTGCCAAGAGGTTATAATTTAGGTGTGAAAATTGGTTTTTAAAGATTAAAGAGATGAAAAAGATATATTTATTATCAGTTTTTGCTTCGCTGGTAATTGCGTCGGGATGTAAAAAGTACCTGGATGTGAATACAGATCCTGCAACGCCGCAAGAAGTATCGAGCAAAACATTAACCCCTCCTTTGTTTGCACAAATGGAAAGAGGTATACAATTCGATTCGAGGTATTTAGGTGGATTAATCCAATATTTTGGTGGGGCTGTAAATGTGGGAGAACAACATGGCTGGATTGCTGGCAGCGATGCCATGGGCGAAATTTGGAGGACTAATTATTTTGGCTTAGGAGCTAACTTAAACCTGATTATCAAAGATTCTGAAGCTAAGCAGGAATGGAATTATGTAGGTATGGCACAAGCATTAAAGGCATGGAGCTGGCAAACCACTACCGATTACCATGGCGAAATTATTTTAAAGCAGGCATTTGATGTAGATCGTTATGTTTACGATTACGATACCCAACCCGAGGTTTATGCAGAGGTGGTTAGATTAGCCAATGCTTCGATTGCCAATTTTAGCAGAACAGATGGTGCAGGAACAGTAGTGAAGTTTGGTCCGGCCGATTTGATTTACGCAGGCGATAATGCCAAATGGATTAAGTTCAATTACGGTATCCTGGCTCGAAATGCCAACAACCTGGTGAATAAGGCTACTTACGATCCGGCTAAAGTAATTGAGTATGTTGATAAATCGTTAGCCGGTAATGCCGATAATTTTATTGTACCTAATACCGGTACAACGGCTATTAATGGTAACTTTTTTGGTCCTTTAAGGGCAAATTTAGGTGCATACCGCCAAACGGCTATAATTGTGGCTTTGCTTGATGGTACCACCTTTGCTGTTGCCAACACACCTCTGGTTATCGATCCGCGCCGCAACAACATGATTACAGCATCGCAGGATGGTATATTTAGAGGTACGGCACCTTATACTGCTGACGCCGGAACTGCAGTTGCCAAGAACCAGATTCCTAATCCATGGGGATCGTTGGGATCTGCCAACCCCGGACCAAACCAGGGTAAATATCTGTTTAAAGATAATGCAGGTTTCCCGATTATGACTTACACCGAAATGCAGTTTATTAAAGCTGAAGCAGCCTTTAGAAAAGGAGATTTTCCTTTGGCTTATACCGCCTATATTAATGGGGTTACTTCAAGTATCGATTTTGTTAGCGCTTTGGGCACGGCCATAACTGCCACTGAAAAAGCAGCATATCTGGCAAGTACATCTGTAAAACAAAGCGCAGCTACTTTAACTTTAAAAGATATTATGCTGCAAAAATACCTGGCCCTTTATGGCTACGGTTTTGTAGAAACCTGGTGCGATTTAAGGAAGTTTAACTACAACGTTGGCGATGCAGCCGGATATAATCCTTATGTGAATGTTTACCGGTTTCCATCAAGCTTTTACGTAGATAATGGAGGCAAGCCTGCGCAACGCTATCGCCCACGTTACAACTCCGAATACCTATGGAACATAGAGGCATTAAAGAAAATCGGAGCCGATAAGAGCGATTATCACACCTACAAAATGTGGTTTTCTCAACCGTAATTTCACTATTTATCAAAAGAAAAATGAAAAAAATATTATATTTTATTGCGGTTAGTATCGGATTATTTGCCGCATGTAAAAAGGGCGAGCTTGTAGAAAATACAGCATATGAAAAGATAGCCCCAGCCGATCCTAAGTACTCTTATCTTAAAATTCTAAATTTAAGCCCGGCGAGCCCGGCATTAACCTTTTATATGGATGGCGCTAAATTTTCGTCCGCGCTTTCTACACTAGGAACTGAAAATGCTGGTTATGCATATAATGGATTATTTCCGGATTTGGGATATGCAGTTACTGCCCCGGGCTCACGAGTTTTAACCGGTAAAATACTTTCGACAGCTGCTGCAGATGCAAATTTAGAGGTTTTTAATACAACAATTACACCAGAAGCAGGTAAATACTACACGATATATACTGCCGGACAATATAACACTACAACTAAAAAAATTCCTGCATCATTAATGGTAGAGGATAGTAGGCCTGGTTTAGATACATCGAAGATTTTTGTTCGAATGCTTAATTTAGCTGCAGGTAGCCCAAATTTGGATCTTGTTAAAGATGTAGCTACCGGAACTAAAATTATATCAAATGTAGCTTACGGAACGGTTACAACCTGGACAGAAATACCAAGTTTAGGACCTGGAATAAGTCCGTCAATAAAGCTTTTTATTAATCCAGCTGGCACTACTACACCATTGCTTGCAGCAGGTTCAACTTTCGTGTTAACAAAGGGCAGAGCATATACCATATATGCTAGGGGATAATAGGAAATGCGACCTATCCATTTGCAGCAACATTTTATACTACCTTCTATTAAAGTCGGGTTACCGCAATAGCTGGAGAAACATAAAATAAAAGGGCGATATGTCAAATATCGCCCTTTTATCGTTTAAGAGTTCTGTTAAATCATTACAAAATCTTAAACCCTAAACTCAATTGGAAAAGATTAGGTTTCTGGCTATACTTTTCACTTTTACTGATGTTCGATAAACCAGCTTCGTAACGTAAATCAACAGAAATACTGCCTACATCAACACCTGCACCAGCCTGTAAGCCCAATGCTTGGTTTTTGTAATTGCCAAAATCTGTTGCTTGTTGGTAAGCCGAGCTAAAAGTCGAATTTTCATCCAGTATGAATGAAATTACCGGACCGGCCATTAAACGGAAGTTTAAGTTTTTAGCCCCGAATTTTGTTCCTAATAATACCGGAACATCCAGTGTCGTAAATTTTACTTTTCCTTCAGCTGCAACTTCGGTTCCATTGTCTTTAAAGCTGATAAATTTGTTGCCTTTGCTGCCAATGTAAGCCTCTGGCTGTACATAAAAACTGGCGCCACCAATGCGTGCCCATGCACCGATTTGGTAGCCCAAACGGTTTTCCTGGCTTGCGAAATCCGAATTTAACTTAGCTAAATTTACACCTGCTTTAACCCCAGGTTAAAGGTTTGTGCCTTTGCTGCTGCCCAACCCAAGGTCAGGAAAACAATAGAGAAGATGATCTTTTTCATTTTAGTTTAATTTTTAAGGTTATAAAATCAAAAACTTGCTTGTATGCATATTAAAGGTGTTTTTTGCACTTATGGCTTCTTTTTTAAAATTGCATACCGTAGTTTTTGTTCCGGGTTAGCTTTTATAACGCCGTTTTAACACAATTATCGTGCAAGAATTTTTCGCGAATGTCTGTTTTTTTTGTCAGATCACATAAAAAGGTATTAACCTGAACAAATATTTTTTACTTTTGCATCAAATAAAATATGCCATGGCTAATTTTCAACTCACTTCTGAAACCGCATTTAAAGTAAAAACCAAATTCTTAAGGAAATACCGCGATCTGGCGAACGAACCTTTGGCATTTGAGCCCGGTAAAGAAGATCAACTGGTTGAAGACTTAATGCGCCTGGTTAAACGCGACCGTACCTACGTTGAGTTTACCATTCAGAAAGCACTGGCCGATACCAAGGGAAACAGGCTTTAAGATTCCAGTTTTCACTTTTCTAAGTACAACATATTTAAGCTTTTTGTTGTCAATTTAACGTACAGGCGCTCGCTCTACCTCGCTTTCTCATGCAATTTGCATCTTTTATACTCGCATTCTTACTCTGGTTAAGTGCCCTTAAATTATCGGCACAACAACAGGCATTTAATGATGCTTTTCCTGATAGCCTAACATCAGCTCAAACCAGAAAACAATTAAACGACTTATCTGCGGATCAATATCTCAAACAAACTTTCATTAAAGGGGGTACATCGCTTAATTATAGATTGTTATTGCCGGAAAGTTATACCAGGCATTTAAAATATCCTCTGGTTATTACCTTTCATAACTCAACCAGGATAGGCACAGATAATGAAAGGCAATTAGAACCATTGGCCAGAATTTGGTTGCGACAGGACATTCGCCAACAATACCCGGCATTCGTAATTGCTCCACAGTTTCAAACACGTTCATCCAATTATTATCTGGATTCTGTACGGAATTGCCTGATCTCTAAACCATCAGAAGAGGTATATTTACTGTTGGAGTTGATCCGCGAGGTAAAAAATAAATATCCGCGGATAGACACTAATCGCATTTATTTGGTGGGTTATTCCATGGGGGCATCTACCGCGCAAAACCTCATGAACATTGCACCAAAAATCTTTGCGGCAATGGTTTCTATTGCGGCTGTTCCCGATTTCTTAAATATAAATGGCATTCAGCGAAAACCTATTTGGTTAATTCATGGCCGGCAGGACAATGAAAATCCATACAGTGGAAGCGAACATTTATATCAGGAGGTGAGAGGTAATCCCAATTTGTGCTTTACCACTTATAACAAGTTAGATCATAACCTCATTACCATTCCGCTATTGCTCACGCCTCAAATACCCGCATGGCTGTTTGCCCGGCATAAATAAAAAAGCTTAGGCTATACATTACTATTATTTGGGCGATTTTTTGCGTAACGCTTAATTTACGCCTGCCCCAAATAAGCTGTTTTTAATATTTATTGCTTTTTGTACATTTACGTTTCTACTAAAACGATAAATAATTTCCCCCATAAGCAGCCTTTTATTTAAATGCGCCTTTTGGGACTAAAATAATAAGGTTATGAAGAAACTAAAATATAGTCTTTTAGCAGTTAGCCTGGGGGTGGCTGCTTTATCTTTTTCTTTCAAAGAAGATTTATTTCTGGTTTCTAAAAACCTGGATATTTTTGCCTCCCTGTATAAAGAAATCAATATTAACTACGTTGATGATACCAATGCGCCAAAGTTGATGCGTACGGGAATTGATGCCATGCTCGATAGCCTGGATCCCTATACCGAATACGTTCCCGAATCGGAAATTGAAGATTATAAACTGAAATATGTAAGCACGCAGTACGGTGGTATTGGGGCCAGTACCGTTTTTATTGATGGTAAACTATTTATAAATGATATTAGCGAGGGCTATCCGGCATATAAAAGCGAAGTTAAACCGGGCGATCAGCTGGTAAGCATAAACGGAATTGTTGTTAAAGGTAAAGATCGTGCCGAAGTCAGTCAGTTGCTGCGCGGGCCAAAAGGCACCCCCGTTGATTTGCTGGTGATCAGGGATGGTAAAGAATTAACTAAAAAACTAACCCGCGAAGAAATTAAACAACCAAACGTTTCTTACTCGGGCATGGTGGGTGATGGTATCGGCTACATTAAACT
Organism: Pedobacter sp. HDW13; assembly: GCF_011303555.1. NCBI lineage: Bacteria > Pseudomonadati > Bacteroidota > Sphingobacteriia > Sphingobacteriales > Sphingobacteriaceae > Pedobacter > Pedobacter sp. HDW13. Next base: position 2,447,715 of record NZ_CP049868.1, read on the forward strand.
TGATAAATTTTTAGAAAACTCAGGTCAGGAAGTTAAAGATGCTTTGCTAGCCATCCAGAAAGAAAATCCGAAAGGCGTAGTACTCGACTTGAGAAATAATGGCGGAGGGATTTTGCAGGAAGCAGTTAAAATTGTGAACCTTTTTGTAAATAAAGACCAATTGGTGGTTACCCAAAAAGGTAAAAATGTAGAAAAAACCCTTACCTATAAAACACTTTTTGCGCCAATTTCTACATCCGTGCCTTTAGTGGTACTGGTAAATGGAAATTCTGCGTCTGCTTCCGAAATTGTAGCTGGCTCTTTGCAGGATTTAGACCGTGCCATAGTAATTGGCCAGCGCAGTTATGGCAAAGGTTTGGTGCAGCAAACATTTAACTTGCCTTACAATAGTTTGGTAAAGGTAACCGTAGCTAAATATTATACCCCATCGGGGCGCTGTATCCAGAAATTAGATTACGCCCATAAAAATGCCGACGGTGTAGCCGAACGCTTTGCCGATTCTACCATGGTGATGTACCAAACCAAAGCCGGTAGAAATGTATATAGTGGCAACGGCGTTTATCCTGATATTGTAGTGGAAGCTTCAAAGTTGAGTCCGATTACAATCTCTATGCTGAATAAAAATCTTTTCTTCAGTTATGCTAACCAGTACAAAAAGGAAAAACCAACTGTAGCTGCAGCAAAAACCTTTCAACTTTCTGATGCCGATTATGCCGCATTTTCGGGCAGTTTGGCCGATAAGGATTTAACCTACCTGAGCCGCACCGAAAGATTACTCTCTGACCTGCGCGCAGAAGCTGAAAAGGAAAATAAATCGGCAGAAGTAAAAAGTGATCTCGAAAACCTGAAATATAAACTCACTTCTTCTAAAAAAACTGATTTGGTAAACCATAAAGCAGAAATTAAACGTGTGCTCGAAACCCAGATTGTAAGCCGTTACTTTTACGAAAAAGGAAGGATTGAGCAAAGTTTTCAATACGATAAAGAACTGGCTGCGGCGAAAAATCTGTTTACCAACCAAACCCAGATTTTAGCTATTTTAAAGGGCGACGGAAACTATAAAGTGATTGGAAAGCCTACAAAAGCAACAGCTTCAATTAATTAACCTAACCAAATTTTATCTTACCCAATGAAAAAACTAGCATTTGTAGGCCTTATTCTGTTACTGGCTTTAGAGTTAAACGCACAGGAATACACACCGGCAGCATCTAATTTAAAGCAAAGAACATGGTTTAACGATGCGCGGTTTGGCTTATTTATTCACTGGGGGCCATTTAGTATTCCGGGGAGTGGCGAATGGGTAATGAACGAAAGGAAGCTGACTGTACATAACTATACCAACCTGAAAGATTTTTTCAACCCCACAGCGTTTGATGCTGCACAATGGGTATCCATGGCCAAAAATGCGGGCATGAAATACATTACGCTAATTACAAGGCACCATGATGGTTTTAGCATGTGGGATACCAAATATTCGGATTTCAACATTGTGAACACGCCATATAAAAAAGATATTGTGAAAATGATGGCTGATGAATGCCATAAACAGGGTATACAACTTTACTTATATTATTCTTTGTTAGATTGGCGCCGTGAAGATTATCCGCATGAAACCGGGCGTACGGGCCAAAATTCGGGTAGAACGGGTAAAGGTGACTATGCCAGTTACCTGCAGTTTATGAAAAATCAGCTTACCGAATTATTAACCAAATATGGCGAAATAGGTGGCATCTGGTTCGACGGTCATTGGGACCAGACGGCTCCCGAAGGTGAAAAAGACCGAACCTCGCGCATAGACTGGAAATATGATGAAATTTACAGCCTCATCCATAAATTACAGCCACAATGTATGATTGGGAATAACCACCACCTGAGTCCTTTTGCTGGCGAAGATTTCCAGATGTTTGAACGCGATCTTCCCGGAGAAAATAAGTCGGGATTAAGTTTTCAGAAAGCATCAGATAAACTTCCGTTAGAAACCTGCGAAACGATTTCAAATTCGTGGGGATATAATTTGAGCGATACCCATTACAAATCGAACAAAGAGTTGGTGAATATGCTGGTTAAAGCCGCCAGTTTAGGGTCAAACCTATTGCTTAACATCGGACCAATGCCAAATGGTAAAATCCAGCCCGAGTTTCAGGAGCGTTTGGCCGGCATGGGTGCCTGGCTAAAAGTTTATGGAGAGAGTATTTACAACACCAAAGCAGGGTTTATTAAGCCGCAGGCTTGGGGAAGTATTACCCAAACCGATAAAAATATCTATATCCACATTTTGGATGGTAAAACCACTACGCTCGATTTAGAAAACATTCCGGCTAAAAAAATTAAAAAAGCCTATTTGCTAAAAGATAAAACTGCGGTAAATTATACCCTTAAAAAGGGAAAACTGAGCATAAATACTACAGTGAGTAGTACCGAGCCAGACCATGTAATTGTATTGGATATCGGGAAATAAATGGTTTGTGCTATTATAGCTTAGATGTAATTCTTTTTCATTTTAAATGAAAATTAACGTAAAACGTTTTACTTTTAGGGCTTTAAAATCTATCGTAGGACAGAACCATGCATTTCAACAAAATCTCATCCATTCTATTTTTAACTGCCTCTTTATGTGTTAATCAGGCCTTTGCGCAGCAAAAAACTAAATTAACCCAGTATATCGATCCGCTAATTGGCTCGGCAAAACACGGGCACGTTTTTGTGGGCGCCAATGTGCCTTTTGGCGCAGTACAGCTCGGACCCAATAACATTTTCGAAGGCTGGGACTGGTGCAGCGGTTACAATTATGTGGGTAACACGATTACCGGTTTTGCACATACCCATTTGAGCGGCACGGGCATCGGCGATTTAGGCGATATTTCGATTATGCCAGCAACAGGGAAAACCTTGTTAGAAAAGGGTAAAACGGCCAACGATCCGGCAGGTTATCTATCTACCTTTTCGCACCAAAATGAAGTAGCTAAGGCCGGTTATTATAGTGTATTGTTAGATAAATATGGAATCAAGGCCGAATTAACGGCTACCGAAAGAGTAGGGTTTCACCAATATACCTTTAAAAATGCGTCCGAAACGCCGCATATTATCATCGATTTAATTGAAGGGATTGGCTGGGATGCTCCGGTATCGGCCTCTTTTAAACAGCTCGATGCCATGACTATTGTTGGGCACAGAAATTCGAAAGGTTGGTCCAGCGATCAACGCTTGTATTTTGTAATCAAGCTTTCTCAACCGGTTAAAGCCATTACTTTATATGATAGTACTGTTGTTAAAAGCGGAAAAGCATTAACCGGTAAAAAGCTGAAAGCTGTTGTCGATTTTGCTGCAATAAATAATGGCAAACTGCAGATTAAAGTGGCACTTTCGCCGGTAAGTATCGATAATGCTATTTTAAACTTAAAAACAGAGCTACCCAATTGGGATTTTGCCGCAACAGTTAAAAAAAGCGATGCTAAATGGGAAAAAGAACTGGTCAAAGTGAAAATTGATGCTTCTAATAACACCAAAAAAGTATTTTATACAGCTTTGTACCATACCATGGTTGCGCCTTCACTGTTTAACGATGTCAATAAAGATTACCTCGGCACAGATAAAAAGGTTTACAAAAAAGCCGGCTTTAATAATTTAACTACTTTTTCGTTGTGGGATACTTACCGTGCAGCCAATCCGTTGTTTACTATCCTGCACCAGGATAAGGTGAACGATGTGGTGAATACTATGCTGGCCATTTACAAACAGCAGGGTAAACTACCTGTTTGGCATTTAATGGGAAGCGAAACCAATACCATGGTTGGCTACCACGCTGTACCGGTTATTGTTGATGCCTATTTGAAAGGATACCGCGGTTTTGATGTAAACCTGGCTTATGCAGCGGTGAAACAATCGGCCATGCAGAAAACAGATGGCATTGAGTACATCCAGGAGCTAAAATATATTCCTGCCGATAAGGTAAACGAATCGGTTGGTAAAGCTTTGGAATATGCGATTGATGATTACTGTATTGCGCTGATGGCTAAAGCACTGAACAAAACCGCCGATTACAACTATTTCAACAAAAGAGCAAAGTTATACTGCCAGTATTTCGATCCTAATGTTCAGTTTATGCGTGGTAAACTGGCCAATGGAAACTGGAGAAGCCCATTCGATCCTTTTTCATCTAAACACCGTGAAGATGATTATGTAGAAGGCAATGCCTGGCAGTACACCTGGCTGGTGCCTCAGGATGTTGAAGGACTGATTAATCTTTTTGGAGGTGATAAACCTTTTATCAATAAGCTCGATTCGCTGTTTACCTTACCTTTAGATTTGGGAACCAATGGTTCGCCTGATATCAGTGGTTTGATTGGTAATTATGCACAAGGAAATGAACCCAACCACCACATTACTTATTTATATACTTACGCAGGTCAGCCCTGGAAAACGGCCGATCTGATCCGCAAAATAGATAAAGACTTTTATTCGGCTAAGCCCGATGGTTTGTGCGGTAATGAAGATGTAGGGCAAATGAGTGCCTGGTATGTTTTCAACGCTATGGGTTTTTATCCGGTAAATCCTGCAAATGGTGCTTATGTTTTTGGCACACCATTAATTAACGAAGCCAGCATTGCGCTTAGAGGAAGCAAAAAGTTCGATATTAAAGTAATCGGAAATAGTACCGACAATAAATACATTCAGAAAATTGTGCTAAACGGCAAGCCTTATACCAAATCATTTATTTTACACAAAGCGATTATGGCTGGTGGAAATATGCAGATTTATATGGGCAACAAGCCATCGGCAACCTGGGGTGTAAAAACTGAAGACAGGCCTGTACCAACCAAATAATATAAGTATGATTAAATTAGCGGATGCTTGAATGACTAGAAATATCCTACTCATTCAAACATCCGCTCATTCATTCCAATAAATCACTCATTCAATAATTAATAATAATGAAGAAAATATTTCTACTTCTTTTATGCTGCTCGGGTTTAATCGCAGGTGCGCAGCAGCGTTACGAATTAAATTCGGGATGGATTTGTACCAATGTCAAAGATATAAAATCAGATGGTGCAGCAATTTCTAAAACAGGTTTCGCGCTCAATAACTGGATGCCAGCTACAGTGCCCGGAACGGTGCTTACCACTTTGCTGAACAACAAAAAAGTGCCCGATCCATTTTATGGCATGAACAACGAAATGATTGCCGATGTTTACCACACGGGTAACGAGCATTATACGTATTGGTTTGTAAAAGATTTTGACGAGCGTGCAACAGGTAATGAGCAGGTTTGGCTACAGTTTAGAGGGATTAATTACAAAGCCGAAATTTATTTGAATGGCAAAAAGGTAAATCCTAAAACCCAGGTAGGGATGCATATACGGGCGCAGTACAATATTACCAAACTACTTGCAGCTAGTGGTAAAAACAGATTGGCTGTAATTGTTTATCCGCCTGATTTTCCAGGCAATCCTAATGGTGGCCAGGGTGGCGACGGAACCATTGCCAAAGGTTTAACTACACAATATACTGCTGGCTGGGACTGGATTCAACCCACCCGCGATCGTAATACCGGTATTTGGGACAAGGTTACCATCGAAAAAACCAAAAGTATCAATCTCCAAAATCCACATGTGGTTACTTTGGTTCCGGGTAAAAGATTAGCAACAGGTAAGCAAAACCCGGCAACGGTGAAGGTTACTGTTGAGGTAGAAAACCCAACCAGCAACGCTGTTTCTGGTACACTGCAATACGAAATAGCAGGAAAGATAATTAAACAGCCTGCAACAATTGCCGCCAACCAAACTACTACTGTTAAGCTTTCAGATTTACAAATCGAGAACCCCAAATTGTGGTGGCCAAGTGGCTATGGCGATCAAAACCTTTACGATTTAAAGATCAGGTTTATTGCCTCAGCACAGGTACTGGATCAGGAAGCGCTTAAAGTGGGTATCCGCCAGATTGATAATATCTGGAACGACCATACCAAAAGCATGGGCACATTTGTAAATGGCCAAAAGATTTTTATTAAAGGCGGTAACTGGATTATTTCTGATGCGATGTTGCGTTTTACCGATGCGCGCTACGATGCTGAAGTACGTTACCACAAAGATATGAACCTGAACCTGATCAGGATTTGGGGCGGGGCAATTTTGGAAAGACCAGAGTTTTACAATGCCTGCGATAAATATGGTTTATTGGTTTTTCAGGATTTTTGGTTTAGCGGCGATTGTAATGGCCGCTGGGTAGATCCGATGAAAAAAGAAGATCAATGGACTAGAAGAAACTATCCAGACGATCATCCTTTGGTTTTAACGGCTATTGAAGATCAGATTAAACTCATCAGAAACCATGCTTCACTTGCGTTTTGGTGCGGCGGAAACGAAATTACCCCACCTGATGATATTTTAAATCCTTTGAAAAATGATATTCTTCCGAGGTTAGACGGAACACGTCAGTTTTTCGATTTCTCTAACAGCGATGAAATGTCGTACAATTCCATTGGTGGTAACGGCGACGGTCCTTATGGCATTCAGGATATTAAAACCTTTTGGGGAACACAGACATTCCCTTACAACTCTGAGGTGGGTTCGGTAGGGGTAGGCGACTACGCTTCTTTACTTCGCTTTATTCCGGAGAAAAACCTGGTTGCACCACAATATAAAGCCAAGCCAGATTCGGTATGGGATTATCACAAATACATTTCTTACGAGCAATATCTTAATCCTTATGGTAAACCAAAAGATGCTAAAGATTTTGCCATGAAAGCACAACTGGCCAATTACGATCAGTACCGCGCTTTAATGGAAGGTTTCTCGAACAAAATGTGGGATTGGTATACCGGTTCCATCATCTGGAAAACCCAAAACCCGTGGACAGCCATGCGCGGACAGATGTACGATTATTACCTTGACCCGAATGCCTGTTTATATGGTTTAAGAAAAGGTAGCGAGCCCCTGCACGTAATGATGAACCCTTTGGATAGTATGGTAACCATCGTAAACAATGGCTTTACCACCCGCAACAACTTAATGGTGCAGGCTAAAGCCTACGATATGGATGGGAAAGATTATTTCTACTCACAGGTATTTAATTCAGTTGGTCCATCATCGGTTAGAAGGTTGTTCCCTTTAAATGAGTTTTTAACCAAGCTTGATAAAAAAGAAGGCGTATTTGTTTCGTTAAGAATTTTGGATCAGCAGCAAAACATATTGAGCGAAAATATTTACTGGCTGCCTGGAAAAGATGGCGAATATTCTGGCCTGAAAAATATAAAACAGGCACCATTAAAAGTTGCTGCGGTTAAAAAGAATGGTAAGGTAGAAGTTACCTTAAGCAATGCTTCAGGAAATCCGGTTGCATTTTTCAATCGGGTAGCCTTAATTAACGGTAACAGCAACGAAAGGATATTACCCGCATTTTACGACGATAACTATGTGAGTATTTTACCGGGTGAAAGTAAAACCGTTACGGTAGAATATACAGATACACAAAATAATTTAGCTGTTGAGGTATATGGCTGGAATGTTGCTGCGCAAAAAGTGAATGTTCAGTAGAAAAGAGAAGACCTCACAGGTTTTTAAAACCTGTGAGGTCTGAAATAGAAAAGGCGATACTTTTGGTATCGCCTTTTCTATTTTATGTAGTTTGCAATTAGCTTACGCCGTGCAATTTCACTTTTAGTCCGTCCATATTGTTGTTTAACTGCAGTTGGCAGGCTAAACGCGAATTGGGTAATAAATCAGGTAAAGTATCTAACATGGCATACTCATCGTCTGTCATTTCGTTAAGTTTCTCTTCACCTTCCAAAACATCGACACAGCAGGTAGCACAAAGGGCCATTCCGCCACAGGTTGCCAAAATATCGTATTCTGATGCCTTTAAAAACTCCATCAGGCTTAAACCCATGTCGGTTGGTGCAACGTGTTCGGTAACCGAGCCATCCGGCTCTTGCATATATATGTTAATGTTGTTCTCCATTTTTAGCTCTCTTTATAACCGCAAATATAGCAGAAAGCTTAAAATTCTGAAACTCCGTTTACAGTTGTATATTTCATGGTATATTTCACACCAGGATTCATGTAAGAATAAGCACTGTGGCTCATTAATGCTGCCTCGTGGAAACCACACAGAATTAATTTTAGTTTATTGGTGTAAGTGTTGATATCGCCAATAGCATAAATACCCGGGATATTGGTCGAGTAATCATCAACATTTACCTCGATTGCACTTTTGCTGATGTTTAGATTCCAGTCTTCAATCGGGCCTAATTTAGGACTCAAACCAAATAAAGGAATTAAATGATCTGCATCTACAACAGTTTTTTCCATTGTACGGTTCTGTACAATTTCAACCTTTTCTAATTTATCGGTTCCGTGTACGGCTTGCAGGTTACTGTTTAAAATCAGGTTAATTTTTCCGCTTTCGGCCAATGCCATTACTTTAGCAACCGAATCTGGTGCACCACGGAAACTCTCGCTTCTGTGTACCAAAGTAAGCTCCGAACAAACTTCAGCTAAGTAAATCGTCCAGTCTAAGGCAGAGTCGCCACCACCGGCAATTACCATTTTCTGATCGCGGTATTTTTCCGGATCAAGGATCATGTAGTTAACACCCTTTCCGTTTTCAAAATTTTCTAAGTTCTCTACAGCCGGTTTACGTGGCTCAAAACAACCCAATCCACCTGCAATTACCACAACTTTAGCTTCGATTACGGTGCCCATATTCGTAGTTAAAACGAAATCGGCTTCGCCACGCTTTTCTAAACCTTCAATACGCTCGCCTAAAGTAAACGTTGGGTGGAAAGGCTTGGCCTGCTCCATTAGGTTATCAATAAGCTCCTGAGCCAAAACAGAAGGGTAGCCCGGGATATCATATATCGGTTTTTTAGGGTAAATTTCAGACAGCTGACCGCCAACCTGAGGCAGGTAGTCAATTAAATGGCAACGCATTTTTAATAAACCGGCTTCAAAAATGGCAAATAAGCCCACCGGACCAGCGCCTATTACGGCTATATCAGTAGTGATCATTAAAAAAAATTTGACGCAAAGTTACGAAATAAAGTATTATCAATTCTGTTATTTAGAAATATTCCAGATAATTTTGTAAATCTGTTGTATTCAATATTTTATATGCCCTGCCTCTGTTAAAAGCAAAAGTTAAGGGTTTTTAACGTTTTAAAGCAAATTATAATTGGTCTATAGGTTTAGTAGGGTAATGGTTTTTAAACTTCGTTGGTATCGTACAATGACAGAATTTTAGCTTGTCCAATTAACTTTTGTCCTTCATAGATATCCCAAGCTTTTCCGAGTTGCAAATGTCGGTGTAGTTTTGGGGAATCGATAAATCTGACTGTTACATTTTTTTTCTCTCCGGGTTCTATAGTGTGCCAATCATTAAAAGTGATATCTCCAATAAAGGTTTGCAGCACTTCTTCCTGTTTACGCTCAAATACGTGATTTGGCCTAAACCCGGATACAAAACCCGTTTTACGGCCACCATGTTCTGTTGGTTTTAATTCTAATTCTGCTTTTACTATTATTAAAGAATTTGAGGTTTTATAAGTTGTGTCGTTGTAGCTCTCTAATGTGTATTTATCGTAGGCCATTAGGTCAAAGACCTTTGAATAGCCAGTTTTAAGCCATTTTTTGTAAATAAGGACTCCATTTTGATAAACATATAATTCGTTGTTCTCAATCTTTTTATAGGTTTTCATCATTTACCAGCCCATCCCTAAGTTCTGAAATACAAAACTCCATACATCTGCCGATTCCTCAATCAATTTTGTAGTTGGTTTTCCGGCGCCATGACCGGCTTTGGTTTCGATCCGGATTAGCATCGGGTTATCACCTTTGTATTTTTCCTGTAAGGTCGCCGCAAACTTAAAGGAATGCGCAGGCACTACCCGGTCGTCATGATCGGCCGTAGTGATTAAAGTAGCCGGATAATTTACGCCACTTTTTACATTGTGCAGCGGCGAATACTTGATTAGATAATCGAAATCAGCTTTTTTATCGCTGGTTCCATATTCTACTGCCCAGCCCCAGCCAACGGTAAACTTGTGGTAGCGCAGCATATCTAAAACACCAACTGCCGGCAGGGCCACTTTAAAAAGCTCGGGTCTTTGGGTCATGCAGGCGCCAACCAAAAGCCCTCCGTTTGAACCACCTGAAATGGCAATTTTAGCTGGATTGGTATATTTTTCTTTTATCAGGTATTCGGCAGCAGCAATAAAATCATCAAAAACATTTTGTTTCTTCTCCATCATACCACCTTTGTGCCATGCTTCACCGTATTCGCTGCCACCACGCAGGCTCGGTTGTACGTAAATACCGCCATGCTCTAAAAACAACATGCGCGATAAGCTAAAACCTGGTGTTAAGCTGATCTGAAAACCACCATAACCGTACAAATAAACGGGATTATTGCCATCGAGCTTGATGCCTTTTTTGTGTACAATAAACATGGGCACTTTAGTGCTATCTTTTGATGGATAAAATACGTGTTTAGTTTCGTAATTTTCGGTATTGAGCTGAATAGCCGATTTTCTGTATAAAGTAGATTCGCCTTTTTTCAGATCGTAGCGGTAAATAGAGCTTGGTGTGGTGAAGTTAGAAAAGGAATAAAAGAATTCCTGATCTTCCTTATAGCCGCCAAAACCATCAACGGTGCCAATAGCGGGCAACTTTACTTCACTAATTTTTTTGCCGGTTAAATCGAACTGAACAATATTGGTGCTGGCATCTTTTAAATAAGTTGCCCATAAAAAGCCACCACCTGTAGCAATGTTCTCCATGGCCAGCTTTGATTCCGGAATAATTTTCTGCCAGTTTTTTCGATCGTTATTTTTCGGGTCGACCAGTACGATCTGCTTGTTTTCGGCATCCAGATCGGTGCTTAACAAAAGTTTATCGTCCACATTATCTACTACACCATGGTTGTTTTCAAAACCCTTTACCAGTTGGGCAATTTTACTGCCGGGTAATTTTAAATCCTGATAATACAAAGCATTGCCAGAAGTACCTGCATTGGCGTAAATAACCAAAAAGCGTTCATCTTCTGTAACACTGGCCCCAAAGTACAGGTTCGGATTGGTTTTATCTTCAAAAATCAGCTGATCGTTTTTCTGCGGATCGCCCAGTTTATGGTAGTATACTTTCTGGTATTTATTGGCCGCAGAAAGATCGGTGCCCTTTACCGGCTCATCGAACTTACTGTAGTAAAAACCATCGCCTCGCCAGGCCGCACCAGAGAATTTGGTCCATTTCAGTTCGTCGCCCTGTTTCATTTTGGTGGCCACTTCCATTACATATATATTACTCCAGTCTGATCCGGCCTGGGCTACAGAGTAGGCCAGGTATTTTTTATTGTGCGAAAAGCCAAGCAGCGAAACAGCCGCAGTTCCATCGGCAGTCAATTTGTTGGGATCGAGGAAAACTTCTTCCGCTCCATCCAGTCCTTTTTTAATAAACCAGATGCTTTGGTTCTGCAAGCCATCGTTTTTGGTAAAGAAATAATATTCGCCCACTTTAAACGGGGCGCTTTCTTTGGGATAATTCCAGAGGTCGGTTAGCCGTTTTTTAATATCGGCGCGGTAAGGAATCTGCTCGAGGTAATTTTGGGTTACCTTATTTTCTGCGTCAACCCATGCTTTGGTTTCGGCCGATGTATCGTTTTCGAGCCAGCGGTAAGGATCGGCTATTTTGTTGCCAAAGTAATTATCGGTGGTACTATCTTTTTTCGTGTTGGGATATTTCATTAATGTTATTTTTTCTGCGGCTTGCTTTTCTGGTTTACAAGCGAAAAGACTTACTGCAAATAAGCTCAATACAATTTGTTTTTTCATATTCAACAAGATTTATTTACTAATATATGTTTTTATAGAGGGATTACACAGATTACAAGGCTTTGCGCTTTAGTCTTTCACCTTGCTCTTTAGTCTTTTTACCTTACCTTTGCCTGTACATGGCCAAGAATATTTATTTCGCTTCCGATTTTCATTTGGGTACCCCGGATTATGCTGAAAGCCGCGCACGTGAGGCACGCATTGTAAGTTGGCTGAATTTTATAGCGCCAAGCTGTGCCGAGCTTTTTTTAATGGGCGATATTTTCGATTTCTGGTTTGAGTATGCGAAGGTAATACCGAAAGGTTTTATCCGCCTACAGGGAAAACTGGCGCAAATGGCCGATTCGGGGATAAAAATCTATTTCTTTAAAGGGAACCATGACATGTGGGTGCGCGATTATTTTACCCAAGAAATAGGACTGGAAATTATCAGTGATGAAATGATTATGGAGCGTGGCGGAAAGAAATTTTACCTGCACCATGGTGATGGCCTTGGTCCGGGCGATAATAAATATAAATTTTTACGGAAAATTTTTAGAAGCGGGCTCTGCCAATGGTTATTTGCCCGTTTACACCCCAATTTGGGCATTGGTATTGCCAATGGCTGGAGCAGAGGAAGTCGGGCCGCGCAAACAGAAAAGGAAGTTTTTTTAGGTGAGGATGAAGAATGGCTGGCCATTTACGCTAAAGAACAATTGCAGCAAACACATTTCGATTATTTTATTTTTGGGCACAGGCACCTGCCGCTCGATATCGATTTGGGTAAGGGAAGTAGGTATGTAAATATTGGCGAATGGCTCAATTACAATTCCTATGCTGTATTTGACGGAGAAGAGTTAAAGTTAGAATATTACCAGCCTAACGATTAGATTAACTTTATGTCTGGTGAAAGCACGCTGTACCTAAACCTGATAGAACGGAAAGCCCGGAGCGAAGTCTGAGTGAGGATATGGAGAGATAGCAGGACTACTGGCTGCCATTGGCACAGAATCTTTCATTTTCCAATAATGCTTCCTGGGTTTCAGTTTATACCTAAGCGCATAACCAATTCAAACAGTTGGCCAACTAACCCTCCGATCTAAACAAACAAATTCAGCTTTTTTCCTTATTTTTGCATTTTCCTTAATTTTTGGCCCTATGCCAACAGCGCGGAAATTTCAACAAGAATAAATATGTTAGACAAATTAGAAGCTATAAAACTACGCTGGGAAGATGTAGAAGAGCAATTGAGTAATCCTGATGTGATACAGGATATGAAACGTTTTGCGGCTTTAAATAAAGAATATAAAGACTTAGGCAAAATTGTAGACGAGTATAAGATTTACAAGAATGTGATGAGTAATATCGATGCCAATAAAGAAATTTTAACGGCAGAGAAAGATCCTGAAATGCGTGAAATGGCGAAAGAGGAACTGGATTTGCTGTTGAAACAGCAGGAAGAAATGGAAAGCGCAATTCGTGTGATGTTGATTCCTAAAGATCCGGAAGATGCTAAGAACGCTGTTTTTGAGATTCGTGGTGGTACTGGTGGAGATGAGGCCGCATTATTTGCAGGCGATTTATACCGCATGTACACCCGCTTTTTCGAAACCAAAGGTTGGAATGTTGAAACCGTTGATGTGACAGAAGGTACAGCAGGCGGTTACAAAGAGGTAATTTTAAAAGTAAGTGGCGAAGATGTATACGGCCAGTTAAAATACGAAAGTGGTGTGCACCGTGTACAACGTGTGCCCGATACCGAAACCCAGGGACGCGTGCATACCTCTGCAGCATCGGTAGCGGTATTGCCGGAGGCTGAAGAAATTGATCTTTATATTAACCCTGCAGATATTGAGCTGCAAACTTCGCGCTCGGGAGGGGCAGGTGGTCAGAACGTAAATAAAGTAGAAACCAAGGTGCAGTTAACGCATAAACCTTCGGGCATTGTAGTGGTGTGCCAGCGTGAACGTTCGCAATTGGGTAACCGGATTATTGCGATGGAGATGCTGCGTAGTAAACTTTATGACATCGAATTGCAGAAAAAGAATGGTGATATTGCCGCTAAACGTAAAACAATGGTGTCAACTGGCGACCGTTCGGCAAAGATCAGAACCTATAATTATCCACAGGGAAGGGTTACCGAACACCGCATTGGTTTAACAATGTATAACCTGCCAACCATTATGGATGGCGAGATTCAGGAGATTATTGATGCCCTTCAGTTTGCTGAAAACGCTGAAAAGATGCAGGAAGGTGCTGCAAATTAAGTAGTTGCAATTATTTTAAAAAAAAGTTTGCGAATTAATATATAGTCTCTATATTTGCAACCTCGAAAGAGACAAGAGGTTCGAACTTTAAAGGAGAACAAAAGGAGTGGTAGTTCAGCTGGTTAGAATGCCTGCCTGTCACGCAGGAGGTCGCGGGTTCGAGTCCCGTCCATTCCGCAACAAAAGCCTTAACTTGAAAAAGTTGAGGCTTTTTTGTTTTACAGCCTTTCCGGTAAAATTATTCGGAATGAGGTTCAGCGAGTTACGTAATTATAGCATAAAATGTTGCTTCATATAGTGATAAACCAAATATAGTCTCTATATTTGCAGTCCCGAAAGGGGAAAGAGGTTCGGACTTTAAAGAAGAACAAAAGGAGTGGTAGTTCAGCTGGTTAGAATGCCTGCCTGTCACGCAGGAGGTCGCGGGTTCGAGTCCCGTCCATTCCGCAACAAAAGCCTTAACTTGAAAAAGTTGAGGCTTTTTTGTTTTTTGTGGAGTCCTAAAAAAGGTTGATCAAATCTTAACAAAAGATGGTCAATAATAATTTAAAAAAACTGCAACGTCCACCCCGGAGTTACAGTGAGAGTTTCAAGCGGCTAGTTGTAGAGGGATACGAGAATGGGCATTTGAATAAAGATCAGTTGCAACGTAAATACGATATCCGCGGGAATCAGTGCATTCAGAATTGGTTGCGAAAATATAGTAAATTAGCCTATCCAGGATATAAAAGCATTGGTCGGCCTATGAAGGACAATGATCAATAGCGACTCAAAGAGCTGGAGTCTGAGTTAAAGCAAGAGAACAAGGCATTGGAGAAGAGGCTGAGGGAAGCAGAACATCAGCTTTCCATGTACAAGAGATTTGTTGAGATCGCAATCCGTTTGCTTTTGTTTTTAGGCAATGCAATTATCAAATCACATACATTAAATACTATATAATGAAAACAAGAAAGATATGAGCGAATTTAGCCGTAGCTGATTTGGCACAAACAACCCGGCTTTATACTGAAATTGGTTTTAAGCCACTCTGAAGATTTAACCAGCTTTTTGGTTGGGGAAAGCAATTTCGTAATTCATTTCTTTTTAAAAGATGTGCTTGAGTCCAATATCCACGGTGATATAGTTGATCTGAAACATGGAAACGAAGTGGTGTTCACCCTTTCCGCGGGCAGCAAAGCTGAAGTAAATGAATGGGCAGAAGAAATTGATAAGGCAGGTGAAAAGCTTGTTTCTAAGCCAGACAAATTTGGGGAGGGGTACTATGGCTTTGTTTTCTGCGATCCAGACGGGCATAAGTTTAATTTTTTTTATATGGATGAACTGACTTAAGCCAGAAGGTAAATGAATTATATAGTTATAAGTATACTATAGTTATCAGCAAAGCAGATTCCTGTGTCACTATATAAGTTAGTTCCCGTTCTTTGCTTCAAATCTTCGTGCCGGTGAAGGATCGGCACTGCGGGTTTTCCGCACCGGCCAGGTTTAGGTGGTGCGGACGGCGCAAACCGCCCGCTCATGGTGCCCCAAAACCACGAAATTCCCTTCCAGCCTTAATTTTCTCAACTGCTTAATGATAAAAAAGCGCCTTGATGGCGCTTTGAAACCACCTAAAGTGCCAATTGTTTACAACAGGTACGATTATTTCCTGCTGTAAACCATTAAGTTAGCCTAATATCCCCAAAAAATCGATAAAAGGATTTGTGCGGGTTGTAATTTTTCCTACCTTTGCAACCCGCTCGGAAGGAGAGGGGATTAGTTGAAAAGCGTACAATGGTGAGGATGGGGCGAGATTTATTTTAAAATAAAGCTTGCATGAAGGAAAAAGATTGTTACCTTTGCAGCCCGCTCCTGAAGGAGAGGGAAGCTGGATAAAACCGGCACTTGAAATAGTGGGAAGCAGGAAAAAATAAAACGAAAAAATAAAAATTATTTTATTTGGAAGTTAAAAAAAGATTCCTACCTTTGCACTCCCAACGATAAGGAAGGGTAAAAAAGCTGAGCGGCGGATGTCGCGGAAAGCAAACGAAAAAAGATTGAAACAGGCGAAAACTGAAAGCGGGACGAATAAGACCGGCAGAAACCAAGCCCTGAAGATATATAGAAAGGCAACCGCGAGGTGATGCCGATAAGTTCTTAAAAGAGATGTCAATGTAGCGAAAGCGGGTTTAATGAAGTACTGGTCGAAGTACATGATTAAGGAGCTTTATTTTAAAGGTGATGTCTAACAGACAAAACAAAAGAAGACTATTTTTAACAATAGTTAAAACTGGTCAGAATCAAAACAACATTTTACAATGGAGAGTTTGATCCTGGCTCAGGATGAACGCTAGCGGCAGGCCTAATACATGCAAGTCGAACGCGATTAAAGGGCTTGCTCTTTATGAAAGTGGCGCACGGGTGCGTAACGCGTATGCAACCTACCTTTATCAGGGGGATAGCCCGGAGAAATCCGGATTAACACCGCATAAAATCACAGGATAGCATTATTCAATGATCAAATATTTATAGGATAAAGATGGGCATGCGTGTCATTAGCTAGTTGGCGGGGTAACGGCCCACCAAGGCGACGATGACTAGGGGATCTGAGAGGATGGCCCCCCACACTGGTACTGAGACACGGACCAGACTCCTACGGGAGGCAGCAGTAAGGAATATTGGTCAATGGAGGCAACTCTGAACCAGCCATGCCGCGTGCAGGAAGACTGCCCTATGGGTTGTAAACTGCTTTTATCCGGGAATAAACCTACTTACGTGTAAGTAGCTGAATGTACCGGAAGAATAAGGATCGGCTAACTCCGTGCCAGCAGCCGCGGTAATACGGAGGATCCAAGCGTTATCCGGATTTATTGGGTTTAAAGGGTGCGTAGGCGGCCTGTTAAGTCAGGGGTGAAAGACGGTAGCTCAACTATCGCAGTGCCCTTGATACTGATGGGCTTGAATGGACTAGAGGTAGGCGGAATGAGACAAGTAGCGGTGAAATGCATAGATATGTCTCAGAACACCGATTGCGAAGGCAGCTTACTATGGTCTTATTGACGCTGAGGCACGAAAGCGTGGGGATCAAACAGGATTAGATACCCTGGTAGTCCACGCCCTAAACGATGAACACTCGCTGTTGGCGATACACAGTCAGCGGCTAAGCGAAAGCGTTAAGTGTTCCACCTGGGGAGTACGCCCGCAAGGGTGAAACTCAAAGGAATTGACGGGGGCCCGCACAAGCGGAGGAGCATGTGGTTTAATTCGATGATACGCGAGGAACCTTACCCGGGCTTGAAAGTTAGTGAATGATTTAGAGATAGATCAGTGAGCAATCACACGAAACTAGGTGCTGCATGGCTGTCGTCAGCTCGTGCCGTGAGGTGTTGGGTTAAGTCCCGCAACGAGCGCAACCCCTATGTTTAGTTGCCAGCATGTAATGATGGGGACTCTAAACAGACTGCCTGTGCAAACAGAGAGGAAGGAGGGGACGACGTCAAGTCATCATGGCCCTTACGTCCGGGGCTACACACGTGCTACAATGGATGGTACAGAGGGCAGCTACATAGCAATATGATGCGAATCTCACAAAGCCATTCACAGTTCGGATTGGGGTCTGCAACTCGACCCCATGAAGTTGGATTCGCTAGTAATCGCGTATCAGCAATGACGCGGTGAATACGTTCCCGGGCCTTGTACACACCGCCCGTCAAGCCATGGAAGCTGGGGGTACCTAAAGTATGTAACCGCAAGGAGCGTCCTAGGGTAAAACCGGTAACTGGGGCTAAGTCGTAACAAGGTAGCCGTACCGGAAGGTGCGGCTGGAATACCTCCTTTCTGGAGTAGCGTCACCTACTCGCTTCGCAACATGATATTTCACAACAAGAGAAACAAGAAACACCCAGAAGAAAACGGTGGGCTACTATAAAGGTAAGCTTAACGGAACTTAAAGATGGGGTAAGCCAAAGGAAGCAGTAGCGGTAAGGTACTATATACTGCGAAGCGCTTGCCTTAAACCATAGTCCCGTAGCTCAGCCTGGTTAGAGCACTACACTGATAATGTAGGGGTCTCCAGTTCAAATCTGGACGGGACTACATTACAACAACCTTTTGGGGGATTAGCTCAGCTGGCTAGAGCGCCTGCCTTGCACGCAGGAGGTCAACGGTTCGACTCCGTTATTCTCCACCAAATACAGACACTGTCAGGATTGATGGTCTACATTGACATAATTAAGAAAAGAAGAAACGCCATGGGGCACTGATGTACAACAAAAGAAGGACATCGGAAAACGGTTCGAGACCGCAGTTTTTTACTAACGAAGCTGATACGAAGCTTAAGGAAGGGCACATGACACCCTGTACTTTTATACCTTCGGTTTTCAGCCTCAGTAAAGTTCTTTGACATATTGGAAGAAGTTAAAAAAGAAGAGCAAACAACAATAGGCGACTGTTGTGTTTGTGCTCACCACTCAAATGAGCAATCAGATGAGGGGTATGAGACATCATAACAAGAGCAAAAAAGCATACCATGCGGCGCAAAAGGCGCATGAGTAGAAGAAAGTAATAAAGAGTACACGGGGGATGCCTTGGCTCTCAGAGGCGATGAAGGACGTGATAAGCTGCGATAAGCTTCGGGTATTTGCAAATAGGAATTGATCCGAAGATTTCCGAATGGGGCAACCCGGCATGTTGAAGACATGTCACATATAATGAGCAAACCTGCCGAACTGAAACATCTAAGTAAGCAGAGGAAGAGAAAATAACAATGATTTCCTGAGTAGTGGCGAGCGAAAGGGAAAGAGCCCAAACCTACTTTGTTACGGCAAAGTGGGGGTTGTAGGACTGCAACGTGGCATTAGCAAACAGAAGTGGAACGGGATGGGAAGCCCGGCGATACATGGTGATAGCCCAGTACACGTATAGAATGCTAGCCTAGCAGTATCCTGAGTACCGCGAGGTCGGAGACGCCTTGTGGGAATTTGCCGGCACCATCCGGTAAGGCTAAATACTCCTGAGAGACCGATAGTGAACCAGTACCGTGAGGGAAAGGTGAAAAGAACCCCGAACAGGGGAGTGAAATAGAACCTGAAACCGTGTACTTACAAGCGGTCGGAGCGTACAAGTTGCGTGACGGCGTGCCTTTTGCATAATGAGCCTACGAGTTACTCTTCTCTGGCAAGGTTAAGTGCTTCAGGCACGGATCCGAAGCGAAAGCGAGTCTGAATAGGGCGTATAGTCAGAGGAGGTAGACGCGAAACCTTGTGATCTACCCATGGACAGGTTGAAGGTGCGGTAACACGTACTGGAGGACCGAACCGATAAACGTTGAAAAGTTTCCGGATGATCTGTGGGTAGGGGTGAAAGGCTAATCAAACTGGGAAATAGCTCGTACTCCCCGAAATGTTTTTAGGAACAGCGTCGACGTTGAGTTATATAGAGGTAGAGCTACTGATTGGGTGCGGGGGAGTCAAATCCTACCAAATCCAGACAAACTCCGAATGCTATATAATATAGTCGGCAGTGAGGCGCGGGGTGCTAAGGTCACGCGCCGAGAGGGAAAGAACCCAGACCATCAGCTAAGGTCCCCAAGTTACAGTTAAGTTGAACTAACGAGGTCCGATTGCACAGACAGCTAGGATGTTGGCTTGGAAGCAGCCATTCATTTAAAGAGTGCGTAACAGCTCACTAGTCGAGCGATCGGGCATGGATAATAAACGGGCATTAAATTGTACACCGAAGCTATGGGATTGAAATATATCGGTAGGGGAGCATTCTAGCGGCAGTGAAGGTATCTGGTAATGGGTGCTGGAGCTTCTAGAAAAGCAAATGTAGGCATAAGTAACGATAAGGCGGGCGAGAAACCCGCCCACCGAAAGGATAAGGTTTCCTGATCAACGCTAATCGGATCAGGGTTAGTCGGGACCTAAGGAGAACCCGAAGGGGAAATTCGATGGACAACTGGTTAATATTCCAGTACTTTTTATAACTGCGATGTGGGGACGGAGTAGTGACACTGCCGCGATCTGACGGAATAGATCGTTAAAGGTTGTAGGTATACCGATGGTAGGCAAATCCGCCAACGGTGCTGAAAACTGATAGTACCGCGAGGCTTCGGCTGAGTGGATAGCGCAGGTAATCAGACTTCCAAGAAAAACCGCTAAGCTTCAGGTTATAAAAACCCGTACCGCAAACCGACACAGGTATCCGGGAAGAGGATTCTAAGGTGCTCGAGTGAATCATGGCTAAGGAACTCGGCAAAATGGCCCTGTAACTTCGGGAGAAGGGGCGCTTGCAGCAATGTAAGCCGCAGTGAAAAGGCCCAGGCGACTGTTTAACAAAAACACATGGCTTTGCAAAATCGAAAGATGAAGTATAAGGCCTGACACCTGCCCGGTGCTGGAAGGTTAAGAGGGGATGTCATCCGCAAGGAGAAGCATTGAATCGAAGCCCCAGTAAACGGCGGCCGTAACTATAACGGTCCTAAGGTAGCGAAATTCCTTGTCGGGTAAGTTCCGACCTGCACGAATGGTGTAACGATCTGGGCGCTGTCTCAGCCATGAGCTCGGTGAAATTGTGGTCCCGGTGAAGACGCCGGGTACCCGCAACGGGACGGAAAGACCCCATGCACCTTCACTACAATTTAACATTGACATTGGGTACAGGATGTGTAGGATAGGTGGGAGGCTTTGAAGCGGCGTCGCTAGGCGTCGTGGAGCCAACGTTGAAATACCACCCTTTCTGTATTCGGTGTCTAATCCCGCTCAGCGGGAGACATTGTTTGATGGGTAGTTTGACTGGGGTGGTCGCCTCCAAAAAGGTAACGGAGGCTTTCAAAGGTAAGCTCAATACGCTTGGTAACCGTATGAGGAGTGCAATAGCATAAGCTTGCTTGACTGTGAGACATACAGGTCGATCAGGGTCGAAAGACGGATATAGTGATCCGGTGGTTCTGCATGGAAGGGCCATCGCTCAAAGGATAAAAGGTACGCTGGGGATAACAGGCTGATCTCCCCAAGAGCTCATATCGACGGGGAGGTTTGGCACCTCGATGTCGGCTCGTCACATCCTGGGGCTGGAGAAGGTCCCAAGGGTTCGGCTGTTCGCCGATTAAAGTGGCACGCGAGCTGGGTTCAGAACGTCGCGAGACAGTTCGGTCCCTATCTGTTGTGGGCGTAGGAATTTTGAGTGGGGCTGACCTTAGTACGAGAGGACCGGGTTGGACTAGCCTCTAGTGAATCTGTTGTTCCGCCAGGGGCATTGCAGAGTAGCTACGCTGGGAATAGATAAGCGCTGAAAGCATCTAAGTGCGAAACTAGCCACGAGATGAGAATTCCATATAGGACCGTAGCAGACTACTACGTTGATAGGCTACAGATGTAAAGCTGGTGACAGCACAGTCGAGTAGTACTAATCATCCGAAGCTTTCAAAGCAAACAGACTGTTGTTTGTTCTTCAAACTAACTTCTTTCAATAATATGTCATTTAAGCTCGAGATAGCTTATCTAAAGAAATTTAGGTGCCTATATCGGTGGTGTCCACCTCTTCCCATTCCGAACAGAGAAGTTAAGCCCACCAGAGCCGATGGTACTGCGGTAACACGTGGGAGAGTAGGTCGGTGCCAAATCTTATAAGAAACCCTTTAACAAAACTGTTAAAGGGTTTTCTTCGTTTATAGCATTTTTCCTTTAAGCTTTCATACATACGATCTTAATGATAAAGAGAAGCAGTAGGTTTAACCTGCAAACCTATCCAAAATAGCCCTGATGACAGTGGAAATCCCTTTTGGCTCGAAAAGAATACACCTAAGCTAGCGTTATCTCCTCCAAAGGGATTGCAACGAACAGGAGGACGGTACCTACCCTATAAGTACTGCTTTTCGCTGCTAAATGATTAAGTGGTTTGATTAGGCAACCTGTTTATATAATTAACATGCTTTTTGGAACTATATGCTACGTTAACTGTAGCGTTTTAAGATTCGCTATCGTTTTCTTTCTAAACTAAATAACGATGAAAAAAATAACGCTTGTATTATTGATGGCTCTTGGATTGTTAAGTTGTAAAAAGAAAACAACTTCTGAGTGCGATGACAAAATGTGTACCTATGAATTTCGTTCCGTAGTCTTTAGATTTCTGGATAATAAAGGTGAGGGTGCCGAAGTAAAAGATTTTAGCGTAATTAACCAAAGAACTGGAGCAAAAGTAACAGCAAATTCAAGCGCTACCAGTAGTTTGATAAAAGGTGCCTTCGTTATAGTTGATGATGGAAATACCAGAAGTTTATCGGAAGCAGGAGATAATTTAAAAATTACAGGCACATCAGTACAAACTAACCAAACTAAGTCGGCTACAATTAAAGTAAGCGGAGGTGAATGCGCATGCCATATAGGTAAACTCTCCGGACCAGATCAGATTGCATTCGATTAGTCAACTGTTAAATACGGGCGCTAGAGGGTTAAAAGTATAAACCCTGGCAGGTAAATGCAGACTATTATTATGTTACTAGATCTTTAACGGTCGTTCTTCAATAATAAATCAATCACGTTTTTTAGCGCGGGATTTCTATTCGCATCTTTCCAGATCATGTAGAGTTCTGTGCGTTGTGGGATATGCGTTAGTTCTACAAATTTTACATTTTCTTTGTAACCATACTGAAGCGCTGTAGGTACAATAGCAATGCCCAAACCTTCTTCAACAAGTTTGTATATCGTTAATGCATTAACCGATTTGTGAAAAGTTTTGGGCTTGAAACCATGATCCTCGCAAATGCTCATAATCAAATCGTAGTAAAATGGGCTGTCATCACTCGAGAAAAAGATAAAAGGAGCGTTCCCCAGCTTTTTAACTTCTTCAAAACTGGCCTTTTCGAGCGGATGGTTTTGGGGTAGTACGAGCGAAAAAGTATCTTGATGGATAACGTGCTTAGATATGCCTTCCTTAAAATGTTGTATGCGCACAAAGCCTACGTCAAGCATATCTTTTTCAAGCAACTCAATCTGCAGCTTGTTTGGCATTTCATCCAGATTTGTTCTGATTTCCGGAAAATCTTTGTTCAACCTGAAAATTAGCTCAGGCACAATTTTTTGAGCTGCCGAGCCCAGGAAACCGATTCGGAGTTCGCCCTGTTTACCTTCATTGATATCGCTTAAATGCTTTTTAATGTTTTCGATATGGCTAAAGAGGAAATCGACTTCCGTTTTAAGGTATAATCCGGCTTGGGTAAGCGTTACCTTTTTCTTGGTTCGATCGAATAACTGGGCGTTAAAAATTTCCTCCATCTGTTTAATCTGCCGACTAAGGCCAGGCTGTGAAATAAAAAGCCGGTCGGCTGCTTTCCTGAACTTCAGTTCTTCTGCCAGTACCTGAAAATATTTAAAATGTCTTAGCTCAACTTGATAACCCATGGTTATTACGTGATGATGTAATTGGTATTTATAGGTATCAAATATAGGAGTTATTTTTGTTTAAAACCTTTTCTAACATGAGCGAGCAGATTTTTAACTACGGAACAGATCATTTAACGGCCAATATAGCTTTGGCTATTGGTAGTGGCAACTTAAAAGGGGTACTTAGCCCAGAGGTTCGCGATAAAGTGATCGAAAGTAGCAAAGTTGTAGAACGGATTGCACTTGCTGATAAAGCCGTTTATGGTATTAACACGGGCTTTGGGCCACTGTGTACGTCGATGATTTCGGCGGTAGATACCCGTAAACTACAGGAAAATATTCTGAAAAGTCATGCGGTTGGCGTTGGAGGATCTATTGATATGGAAATTTCGAGACTAATGCTTGTGTTAAAACTACAGTCGCTGGCACAAGGCTATTCTGGTATCCGAATTGAAACGCTAGATAGAATGATCTGGTTTTTAGAAATAGGAGCAACACCAGTAGTTCCAAAACAGGGATCTGTGGGGGCATCGGGAGATCTGGCACCATTGTCGCACCTTTTTCTGCCTTTAATTGGATTAGGAAGGGTGCATTATAAAGATGAGATTGTTGCTGCTGAAAAGTTGCTGCAAGATTATCGGATGCAACCCTTACAGCTTGGGCCAAAAGAAGGTCTGGCTTTAATTAATGGAACCCAGTTTATAGCTGCACATGCGGTTAAAGTTGTTTCACGTTTAGAAAATGTGCTTAAATCTGCTGATATTATCTCGGCGATGATGATCGAAGGTTTAATGGGATCTGAAAAACCATTCCATCCCCGCTTGCATCAGTTAAGACCTTACCCTGCCAATATCGCTGTAGCCGCGCAAATCAGTAAATTGTTGCAAGGCTCCGAAATTATGCCCTCGCATTCTGATTGCGCCAAAGTACAGGATCCCTATTCTTTAAGGTGCATTCCACAGGTTCATGGTGCTTCCCGTACCGCTTGGCAGCATTTAAAAGAAGCAGTAGAAATAGAATTGAATTCGGTAACCGATAATCCGGTAATATTTAGTGACGAACTTACCATAAGTGGAGGGAACTTTCACGGGCAGCCATTGGCCTTGGCTTTAGATTATGCCTGTTTAGCTGCATCCGAAATTGGCAACATCAGCGACCGGAGGATTTACCTTTCGTTAGAAGGAAATACGCCAGGTGTACCGAAATTGTTGATGCGTGAAACCGGCTTAAATTCGGGTTTTATGATTGTGCAGTACACTTCGGCTGCATTGGCCAGCGAAAATAAGGGACTTTGCTTTCCGGCAAGTGCCGATAGTATCCCAACTTCGCTGGGACAGGAAGACCATGTAAGCATGGGCTCAATTAGTGGAAGAAAGGCTTTGCAGGTGATAGAAAATGTAGAAAAAATTCTGGGTATCGAACTCTTCTGTGCCGCACAGGCTGTTGATTATCATGCGCCATTAAAACCAGGCAGAATTTTGGCTGCCGTACATGGTTTCATCCGTTCAGAAATTGATCATTTTGAAGAAGATCAGATTATGTACGATAGAATGGAAACTGCTATAAACCTTGTGAAAACAGGTAAAGTGGTATCGGTTGCTGAACAGGCAGAAAAAACACTTAATTAATCAATTTAGCCTCGTACGACATGAATTTTGCAGCAGAAATATTAGCTGGTATACCATCAGAATTACCGAAAGCAAAGGATAGAAACCCTCAGCTCAGCCATGCTCCGGTGAGGAGAACTGTTTTGAACACAACTGAAAAAAAACTGGCTTTAAAAAATGCACTGCGTTACTTCCCCTCAAAATGGCACAGTGAACTTGCTCCCGAATTTTTAGCGGAACTGGATAGCTACGGACACATTTACATGTACCGTTTTATGCCAAATTATGCTATTTATGCCAGGCCAGTTAACGAATATCCTTGTCAAACCATTCAGGCTGCTGCCATCATGTTGATGATTCAGAATAATCTTGATCCGGCCATTGCACAGCACCCTGAAGAGTTGATTACTTATGGTGGAAATGGCAGTGTTTTTCAAAACTGGGCACAATACCTGCTTACTATGAAATACCTAGCTACAATGACTGATAAGCAAACTTTAAATGTGTACAGCGGTCACCCGCAAGGCCTGTTCCCATCCAGTACAGCTGCACCGCGTGTAGTGGTTACCAATGGGATGATGGTGCCAAACTATTCATCTACAGCTGATTTTGAAAAATTTAATGCCCTTGGGGTAACGCAATATGGCCAAATGACAGCCGGATCGTACATGTACATTGGCCCACAAGGGATTGTACATGGTACCGCCATTACTTTAATGAATGCTTTTAGAAAAAAAGGCTTTTATGGTAAAGATACAGCTGGAAAAATATTCTTGACAGCCGGATTGGGTGGAATGAGTGGGGCACAAACCAAGGCAGGTAACATTGTTGGCTGTATAACCGTTTGTGCAGAAGTAAATCCGCATGCGGCTATTAAACGAAAAGAACAGGGCTGGGTTGATGAGTTGATTGAGGGCTGGATGAACTGGTTGAAAGGGTAAAATTGGCTCAAAACCAAAAGGAGATAGTATCCTTAGCCTATCTAGGCAATGTAGTCGATGTTTGGGAACGGTTTGATGAAGAATCGATTGATGTGACTATTGGCTCCGATCAAACTTCGCTGCACAATCCGTATTCCGGGGCTATTATCCTGTTGGCTTAAGCTTTAATGAAGCCAATGCGCTTATGGCCGGGGCTGCCGACGAGTTTAAAAACTATGTTCAGAATTCGCTAAAATGCCAGGCGGCCAGCATTAACCGCCATGTGGCTAAGGGAACTTACTTTTTCGATTATGGCAACGCTTTTCTTTTAGAATGTAGCCGTGCAGGAGCTGATATTATGGCTCCAAATGGAATCGATTTTAGGTACCCATCGTACGTAGAAGATATTTTGGGCCCTATGTGTTTCGATTATGGTTTTGGTCCGTTTAGGTGGGTATGTACATCAGGTAGTGATAGCGATCTGGATATAACCGACAGGATCGCAAAAGAGGTAATGGAGGAAATTAAACTTCAGGCCCCTGCCGAAATTGAGCAACAACTCCAGGATAATATCAACTGGATTGTAGCAGCCAAAGAGAACAGGCTTGTGGTAGGCTCAAAGAGCAGGATTTTATATGCTGATGCTGAAGGCAGGGCAAAAATTGCCTTACGGTTTAATCAGGCTATTAAAACCGGCAAATTATCTGCTCCGGTAGTTTTGGGCAGAGATCATCACGATGTGAGTGGAACCGATTCACCATTTAGGGAAACGAGTAATATTTATGATGGAAGCCGCTTTACAGCAGATATGGCCATTCATAACGTAATTGGCGATAGCTTTAGAGGCGCTACTTGGGTTTCTATACATAATGGTGGCGGCGTGGGCTGGGGCGAAGTAACCAACGGTGGCTTTGGAATGGTGCTGGATGGAACAGAAGAGGCGGCTGAAAAATTACAGAATATGCTTTTTTATGATGTGAATAATGGTATCGCGAGAAGAAGCTGGGCACGCAATAAAGAAGCCCGTTTTGCCATCGAACGCGAAATGGAACGCAGCCCATGCTTAACTGTAACATTGCCTAACCTGGTTGATAATGAATTGTTGGATGGCTTAAACATGTAAAAAATACCTGCAAAGCGTTACTGGTTTAAGGCTGGTAACGCTTTGCAGATCAAATACTCACCATAACTTCTTTAAAAAGGTTTTTAATTACACTAATTTCTGTAGCGTATTGGGTATTTTTTCTACAACCAAAGTACAAGGTGTTTTTAAGTTTACTGCTGCCTTCCCAAATCACCTTTATTTTTTGCTCCTCTACTTCTTTTTTGCAAAGAAAATCGGGAATAATGGCTAAACCTTTTCCCCCAGATAAGCAGCGCACAATAGAATTTAAGTTTGGTACAATATAATTCGGGCGGAAATCGGCATGCTTACCAAAATTAAGCTGCCAGAAACGCAAAAGGTGCTCCATATCTCCCGCGGTTCCATACCATTTCTGTTGTTTCAGCCAGTCTTCCATGCCAAAGAGATCATTCTTTTTAGCAAGCGCATTAAAAGTATCTCCATCTGTTTCTATTCCACCTACCAAAACAATCGTTTCCGACGAAAACGCTTCATGTTCTACGTTAGGCGAATTCCCTTTTTGTGGAGTAATAATCAGATCTAAAATACCCTTATCCAATTGGTCGAGCATTTCGGGATATTCACCAAAACGGATAATTACATTAAAAGGAAGTGTAGAAATGTATTGTTCGAGCGTAATCTGAAAAGTTTCAAAACACATACCTACACTAATGGTTGGGGTGTGTTTTTCCGTACTTTTCTGAAAGTGCTTTTCGGCATCTTCGAGCTTGGCCAGCGGTTCTACAATAAAATTATAAAGCACTTTTCCCTTTTCTGTAGGAATCATCTTCCGGCCAGTGCGCTCAAATAATTTGTAGCCTACATAACTTTCTAACGAACTGAGGTGTAAACTCACCCCAGGTTGCGATATAAATAAATTTTCGGCCGCACCTGTTAAAGTGCCTGTTTTATAAATTGCCTTAAAACTTCTGTACCATTCTAAATTAACCATAATTGTGTTATTATAATTCTGATACAAATCTATAAATTAACTTGTTTTAATAATAGAAGTAGGCAATGTAATTTTGTGTCATCAAAATAAAAAAAACGAAATGACAAAAATATTCATCATAAACGGCGGTCAGAAATTCGGCCACTCCGGCGGAAGGTTTAACGAAACCATTACTAATGCTACAATCGATTTCTTTTCGCAATTGCCTGAATTTGAAGTGCAAACAACCAACATTAACGATGCTTACGATCCTAAAGCAGAAGTGGCCAAATATGTTTGGGCAGATGTTGTAATTTATCATACGCCAATCTGGTGGTTCCAGGTGCCACATGCCTTTAAACAATATATTGATGTGGTATTTACCGAAGGCCATAACAGTGGTATTTACCTCAGCGACGGCCGCAAATCGGATAACCCAACGCGCAATTACGGTACCGGAGGGATGTTACATGGCCGTAAATATATGGTAACCTCTTCATGGAATGCACCAAAAGAAGCATTTACTTTACCGGGAGAGTTTTTTATGGAAACCAGCGTAGATGATGGCGTACTATTTGGTTTCCACCGGATGAACGCTTTTACTGGTATGGAACGGATTAATGGTGTACATTTTCATGACGTAGAAAAAAATGCCGATATCATAACCGATCTTAAAATTTACACTGAACATTTAACCGAAACCTTTTTAAATACCGAAGTATATGAGTCTCTATCTAACTGCAATAGTTAAAAGTAAAAAAGAAACTACGGCTGAATTAAAAGCCGTGTTATTGGATATGGTCGTAAATTCACGACAGGAAGCCGCCTGCATCCAGTACGATTTACACGAAGCTGCCGATCAGGAAACCTTCATTTTTCAGGAAGAATGGAAAAATCAGGCGAGTTTGGATTTTCACAATGACCAACCTTATATTCTAGCATTTGTTGTCAGAGCTGCTGAGCTAACAGAAAGTATTGCCATTTATAAAACAGATAAACTGGCTTAAATTACAATTTTGCTCGGCGGGCAGTAAGCGATGAACCTGCCGAGGCAATTACTACAAATGCAACGGCAAAACATTCTTTTAGCGAAAGATACTCGTGTAAAAATACCAATGCTGCGAGCGAAGCCATAGCCGGTTCGAGACTCATTAAAATACTAAATGTACGCGCAGGTAGTTGTTTAAGCGCGCGCATTTCGAGGGTAAAGGGAATAGCACTTGATAGTAGAGCAAGTGCAGCCCCCAATCCCAGTAATTTAGGATTTAACTGTCCTAAACCGCCACCAAAAATGCCAAATGGAAGGATTAGGACAGTGGCAAACAACATGCCTATGGCAACGGCATCGCCACCCTTCATAATTTTCGAAATCCGGCCACCTAATATGATATAACCCGCCCAAAAAAGACCAGCTAAAAGTGCCAGTAATACACCCACAATATCAAGTCCGGTGTTGGTCCAGGGAGCAATTAAAGCAATACCTGTTGCAGCCAGTATTACCCACAAAAAATCGATAGTTTTTTTTGAACCAAAAATGGCCAGGAGCAATGGGCCAACAAATTCTAAAGTTACACCAAGTCCTACCGGTATTCTGGCTATGGCCATGTAAAACACCATGTTCATAGTACCCAAACAAATGCCATACAGGATGACATACTTCCATTGCTTAAAATTTAATTTAAGCAGGTTTGGCCTGAAAGCAATCAATAAAATAATAGCCGATAATCCTATTCTCAACGATGCTGTTGCAGCAGCCCCGATTTGTGGGAAAAGCCCTTTCGCAATTGCAGCTCCGCACTGTACGCTGATGATAGAGAGTAAAACAGCAGGTATAGGTGGGATATTTAATTTGCTTTTCATCTGGGACTCGTAATTGAGGCGCAAAATTACGGAATTATCACTTTCCAGATTTTTTTAAATAAAAAAAGGAGAATCAGATTATTCCAATTCTCCTTTTTCAAATGTATCAATAGGTTATTAACAAAACAGTTCCTGTTCATCCCTGTTTTCAGTCGGGATTTTTTTTAAAAAATCATCAAAAGATGGGCCTTCGTTATCCGAATAGATGCCATAAGCATCAAGTATATAGCCTATGTTTTTATCCTGATCTTCTACAAGGTACAATACTGAATTGTCTGCAGGGTCGGAATCGCCTTCAAAGCGATAAGTTTTTACGATGGTTAAATCTTCTGGGTTATAAATGGTGCCCAGCGTTTTGCTTTGCATCTTGCCGTGATCGCTTATTTTTAATTCGTTATCTTTTCCTTTCAGCCTCAATTTCTCCAAAATTTGACTCAAAGTGTTCATTGCAATTGGCTGTTCCATGGTTATACGATTTTATAATTTAAACAAGTGGTTTTCGAAATGGTTTTATCACAAATGATTTTAAACCAAACCAAATGGTTTTCAGGCTGTTTCTCCTTAAACTAAATTTTAAAATCATGAAAAAATATTTTTTAAGCCTGTTAATTGTCGGCACAGCTTTTTTAAACGCCTGTACCAAAACCGATAAAGAAGTGGCGCAAGCCAACCTGACTGAAACAGCCGATCCATCGAAAAATATCGGTACAGCGAAGTTTTACGAGCTTAGTGATGGGAAGATTAAACTCGATATTGAAATGAATTTTGCGGCAAGGGCGGATAGTAATGTAGCCGTGCACTTTCACGAACATGGCGATTGCGGTAACATGGGCGAGAATACACACGGGCACTGGAATCCTACGAAAGAAGCACATGGGAAGTGGGGTTCGGTAGCTTACCACAGTGGCGATATTGGGAATATTATGCTCGATAGTAAAGGGCATGCAACCTTATCGATAACCACCGATCGGTGGAGCATTAAAGATGGCGACATTAAAAATATTATCGGCAGAGCGATTATTGTACACGGTGGTACCGACGATTATACAACACAACCTACCGGCAACTCGGGCCCAAGGGTAGGCTGTGGGTTATTGAAGCAGTTAAGTAGTCTCTTCGTCACTTCGAGCGGAATATAATGGAGCCGAGAAGTCTATTGATGAATGATTGTTGTAGATATAAGTAAGTGTTTTATTTGATTACTTTTTAAGCGGTTAATTTTTAACCGCTTTTTTTATGCAATTCGAGTTTTATTGTCATCATCATTAAAAAACCAAATATTATGGCAACACTAAACGAATCGCAAGGCAGCAAGGCTGCAAAAGGAAGAACCAAAAAAGCGACACCAAGGGTAGACCTTACTGCAATGGTAGATCTGATGTTTTTACTGACAACATTTTTTATGCTCACTACCTCTTTGGGCTCGCTAAATGCGGCAGATATTGCTAAACCCATCAAAACAGATGTTACTGATAATTATCCTGAATCCAGAACCATGACCATTTTATTGGGGAAGAATAACCAGGCTGTTTGTTACATGGGGACAATAGAAAAAGCAGATATGAAAGTAGTAGCCGTTAAAAATATTCAGGATGAGTTAAAGGCAAATGAACTTAAAGTGGCTAAAACACATTCCAATAATCCGGCAAAATTCATGATTGTGATTATCAAACCTACCAAAACGTCTAAATTTCAGGATTTTGTAGATTTGGTAGATGAAATGAAAATTGTCGGTATCAAATCGTATGCAATCGACGATGACCATATCAGTAAGGAAGAATCCTTATTTATGAAATCGAAAGGCATGTAAACAGGTAATGTTGGTCTAAAATCAGCGAATAAAACGAATATGCCCTGATTTTTTTCTAATGAATAAATTGAATATGATAAATAATACAATGGTTTTTGAGTAAACAGGCCAATTGGAGTCGATTTAAGCTGTTTTATGCGTTTTGTTAAGCTTACGTTAGTTTTTTGTTAGATGTTTAATAATACACCTGTACTGCTAATATGTTTACATTCGTCTATTGTCTGGCCAGGCATTAGGCGGCAATCCCGAAAAGCCTTTAATGAGTAGGGAGCTTAAAACTCAAAAAAATCTAGTATGAAAAGTTTAGAATTAAAAAATCTTAACGTTCAGGAAATGAACACAGCCGAAATGTCGCAAGTTGAAGGTGGTGGTATTGTTAACAATACTTTAACTGAAGTTTTAACTTCTCTTTCTACCGCTTTAAACGCAGTTGGTGCAGATACTTCAACATTCTTAAACAAAACATTGACCAATGTTTTGAAACTTGTTTGGAGCTTATAAGCAAAGTTATTGTATCCGCTGTTCTGATTTTCAGGATAGCGGATGCTTTATCAACTAAATACTATGGCTTTAACCAACTACTCAACCGAAAAAATTTCAAATACCGCTCTCGTTTATCGTTCTCAAATCAGTAAGCCCAGTCAGTTAATTTATGTGGTTACCGTAGTGGCCATTATAGCTGTGCTAGTGGCCCTTCCCATTATTAAAATACCCATTAGTATTAATGGTACCGGTATTTTACAATCAACTATCGAAAAAACTGAACTTATTGTACCCGTAAACGGTCGCTTAATACAGTATAAGCTAGCGGATAACAAAAGACTGAAACAGGGTGATACCCTCCTAGCCATTGATGCCGGATTACCCAAGCAGCAAGATGCGCTGGTTGAAACACGTAAAAACCAGATAACCCGCTTTTTACAGGATATTAGCACTCTTTTATCGTTTAATGGCGGTTCTTCCAGTCTACAAACGGGGCAATATGTAGCCTCATGGCAGCAATATGTACAGGAATTAAAAAATGCCGGTATTGCCAAGCGGCAGGCAACAAGCACCTTTGCACGTTACAATAAATTGTACCAGAATAAAGTGCTTACGCAATCTGAATATGAAAAATACAAATACGAACTGGAGCAGGCCGAATCGGTTTACCTTATGGTGCGTACCAAATATAAAACCCAATGGCAAACCGAAGCCAACGGCTACCGCAACGAACTGCGCGAGCTTTCTGGTCAGCAAGCCGAAATTAACGAACAGAAAAAACAGTATGTATTAAGGGCTCCGATCGATGGATCGGTTCAGAACTTAGTTGGGATACAAAACGGAGCCTATGTTTTTGCCAACCAAAAAATCGGAGAGGTTTCGCCCGATGCCGGTTTGGCCGCTTATTGTTACATCAATCCATCCGATATTGGCCTGATTAGAAAAGGACAGGAGGTGCACTTTCAGATTAATGCCTATAACTATAACCAGTGGGGCCTGGCTGTGGGTAAAGTGATTGATATTGCCGATGATATTGTGATTTTAAACGGTAACCAGCCTGCCTTTAAGGTAAAGTGCCTGATGGATAAAAATTTCCTGATGCTTAAAAACGGTTACAAAGGTTATTTAAAAAAGGGAATGAATTTTACTGCCCGTTTTAAAGTAACTGACCGCAGTTTATTTCAATTGCTTTACGATAAGGTAGACGACTGGGTTAATCCAAACTTAATCCAAAAAACATAACAGGCCATGAGTACTAAGGTTAAGCAAAGAGATATTACTGATTGTGGCGCGGCTTGTCTGGCCTCGGTGGCCTCGCATTACAAGTTAAATTTAGCGGTTGCCCGTATCAGGCAACTTGCCGGAACAGATAAAAAAGGAACCACGGTTTTAGGGCTGGTAGAGGCCGCTCAAAAATTAGGATTTGAAGCAAAAGGTGTAAAAGCGCCTTTTGATAGTTTATTTAAAATACCTACACCTGCCATTGCGCATATTATTGTAAATGATATCCTGCAGCATTTTGTAGTGATATATAAAGTAAACAATAAATTTATAGAGGTGATGGACCCTATAGATGGGAACGTGCATCGTAAAACACATGATCAATTTAAAAAGGAGTGGACTGGTGCACTGGTGTTGTTGTTGCCATCTGAAAGTTTTCAGCTTGGCAATGAAAAAAAATCAATTCAGGGAAGATTTTGGAATTTGATTAAACCGCACAAAGGCATTCTGACACAAGTTTTATTTGGTGCAGTTGTTTATACTGTGTTGGGTTTATCTACCTCTATTTTTGTACAAAAACTGGTCGACTTTGTGTTGGTTGACGGTAATCAGAATCTGCTCAACCTAATGAGCATTTCAATGATGGTAATTTTGGTCGTTCAGCTTTTTATTGGCTCGGCTAAAACTATTTTTACGTTAAAAACGGGTCAGTTAATTGATGCGAAGCTTATTTTAGGCTATTACAAACATTTGCTCCGGTTGCCGCAACAGTTTTTTGATACCATGCGGGTGGGCGAAATTATTTCGCGGATTAACGATGCAGTAAAAATCCGTACCTTTTTGAATGATGTATGCGTAAACTTTCTGGTAAACATTTTTATTGTTTTCTTTTCGTTTATCATGATGTTTACCTACTACTGGAAACTGGCATTGATAACGCTTACCGTTATTCCCTTGTACCTCATCATTTATTTTATAACCGATAAGTTTAACAAGCGTACCCAACGTAGGTTAATGGAAGATGCAGCCGAGCTCGAATCGCAGCTGGTAGAGAGTTTAAATGCCGTGGGTACCATTAAGCGTTTTGGTTTAGAAGAGCATGCCAACGAAAAAACCGAAACGCGCTTTATTAAATTATTGCAGACAGGCTTTAAATCTAACCTCAATGCGGTGGTATCGGGTACTTCAACCGAATTTGTTTCGCGCATCATTACCATTATTTTGCTTTGGGTAGGTGCAGGCTATGTGCTGAGCAATTCAATTACCCCTGGCGAACTCTTATCATTTTATACACTGATTGGTTATTTTACCGGTCCGGTTTCATCGCTGATTGGGATGAACAAAACGGTGCAGGATGCAGTTATTGCTGCTGATCGTTTATTTGAGATCATGGATCTGGAAAGGGAAACCGACGAAAACCAGATCGAATTAAGTACCGATAAAATTGGTGATATTCACTTCGAAAACGTATCGTTCCGCTATGGAAAAAGACTGGCTGTTTTTGAGGATCTGAATTTAACCATCCCACAGGGAAAATTTACTGCCATTGTGGGCGAAAGCGGTTCGGGGAAATCGACTTTAATGTCAATCCTGCAAAATATTTACCCTATCCAATCCGGAAATGTACGTATTGGCCAATATGATCTTAAGTACATTACCAATGCTTCGCTGAGGCGGATGATATCGGTAGTGCCACAGCAAATAGACCTATTTGCCGGCAATGTGATTGAAAATATCGCCATTGGCGAAGAAGAACCCGATATGCAGCGGATTATTGATATTGCCAGTAAGCTGGGATTGATGGGTTTTATAGAAGCTTTGCCCAAAGGTTTTCAAACTTATTTGGGTGAAAATGGCACCAGTTTATCGGGGGGCAACGGCAGCGTATTGCCATTGCGAGGGCATTATACCGCGATCCTGAAATTCTGATCCTGGATGAGGCAACTTCTTCACTCGATGCTGTTTCGGAACAGCATGTACAAAGGATGATTGCCCTGTTAAAAGCCGAACAAAAAACAGTAATTGTAATTACCCACCGATCGAGTACTTTAAATAATGCCGATAAGATTATTGTGCTTGATAAGGGGCAGGTAGTAGAGCAAGGCAGCCACCACGAACTGAAATACCATTTGGCCTAACTTCCGAAGTTTGCCATTGCATTGGCCCGTGCCGACTTCGTAAGTCTAACAAAAAAGGCGTTCTGCAATGCTGCAAAACGCCTTTTTTTAAATTTATCCTGATTGATTAAACGCCGAAAGCAGCTTTAACCTGATCTACGTAATCTAATTTCTCCCAGGTAAACAAATCAACGGTAACGGTTTTTTCTTCACCGTTTGGTGTTCTGAAAGTTTTGCTTACTGTTTCAGGCGTACGGCCCATGTGTCCGTAAGCAGCAGTTTCGCTATAAATCGGGTTTCTCAATTTTAAACGTTGTTCAATAAAGTAGGGACGCATATCGAAAATCGATTCTACAATTTTAGCAATCTCGCCATCGGTTTTACCAACCTTACCAGTTCCGTAAGTGTTGATGTAAATACCCATTGGTTTAGCCACACCGATTGCGTACGATACCTGCACCAAAATCTCATCGGCAACACCTGCTGCGACCAAATTTTTAGCGATATGACGGGTTGCATAAGCTGCACTTCTATCTACTTTACTTGGATCTTTACCCGAAAATGCACCACCACCGTGGGCACCTTTACCACCGTAGGTATCAACAATAATTTTACGACCGGTTAAACCAGTATCTCCATGCGGACCACCGATTACGAATTTACCGGTTGGGTTAATGTGGTATTCGATTTTATCGTTAAACAAATGCGCATATTGCGGATTGCTTTTAATGATACGTGGAATTAAAATATTTACCAGGTCGGTTTTGATTTTAGCCAACATGGTAGCTTCTTCATCAAAATCGTCGTGCTGTGTAGAAATTACAATCGCATCGATACGAACAGGTTTATTGTTGTCGTCGTATTCTAAAGTAACCTGGCTTTTTGCATCCGGACGCAGATATTTAATTTCGTTATTTTCACGTCTTAAAACTGCAAGTTCCTGTAAAAGCTTGTGTGATAGGTTTAAAGCCAAAGGCATGTAATCGGCAGTTTCGTTGGTTGCATAACCAAACATCATACCCTGATCGCCGGCACCTTGCTCTTCTTTGTTGCTTCTATCTACACCCTGGTTAATATCCTGAGATTGCTCATGTATGGCAGATAAAATTCCGCATGAGTTTGCCTCAAACATATACTCGCTTTTGGTATAACCAATTTTCTTGATCACATCGCGGGCAATTTGCTGTACATCTAAATAAGTTTTAGATTTTACCTCACCGGCTAAAATAACCTGACCAGTTGTAACCAATGTTTCGCAGGCCACTTTTGATTCTGGATCGAAAGCTAAAAAGTTATCAATTAATGCATCCGAAATTTGATCGGCAATTTTATCTGGGTGCCCCTCAGAAACAGATTCTGATGTAAATAAATACGACATTTATTAAATAAATTAATGATAAATAAACAAATTAATAATTGCCAAACCCCTTGGAAACAGGTGGTAAAATGATTGAAAGGAGGCATTAGCAATTTTTTTAAGTGGTTGCAATCCGGTCCCGAAGTGTCGGGATAGCAAATCAATCCACTTTTTTACTGCTGCAAAATTAGCATATTTTCTTTATTTCAAAAATTATAGATTATTTTGTGCATTCAATCTTACACTTTGCACACAAAGATCAATATCCTCTTTATAATCAATCCCATCTCGGGTGGGAGAGGAAAGCTACGTATCCCCGATTTTATCGATCAATACCTGGACAAGGAAAAGTTTAATGCGAACTTCGTGTTTAGCGAATATGTGGGGCATGCCGGAGAACTGGCTGATGAAGCGGCAACCAAAAATTTTGATGTAATTGTTGCTGCAGGAGGCGATGGTACCATTAACGAAGTGGCTACTAAAGTTTTGAAGCATAACAAGGTATTGGGAATTTTGCCGCTTGGCTCGGGAAATGGGCTTGCAAGGTTTTTAAAAATCCCGAAAAATTTAAAGTATGCTTTAGATTTGATTAACAATTTTAAAACCGATTGCATAGATACAGCTGAGTTTAACAATAAATGTTTTTTTAATCTCGCAGGAATGGGCTTCGATGCACATTTAAGCGCTGTTTTTTCGAAAGATAAAAAGCGTGGCTTATCCGGATATGTAAAACTTGGCTTTAAGGAAGTTTTTAATTATAAGCCGCAAACCTACCAGCTGGATATTGATGGTACAGCCTACACCCGGAAAGCTTTTGCCATTAGCATTGCCAACTCTTCGCAATATGGTAACGATGTTTACATTGCACCCAATGCTTCGGTAAAGGATGGTTTGCTCGATGTTTGCATTATTAAGCCTTTTCCGATAATAAAATTGCCTGTTTTGGGTTATGTAATGTTGAGGGGCAAGGCAGAAAAATCAGATATGATTGAAATTATTAAAGGAAAAAATATAAAAATTACAAGGGAAAAAGCCGGAGCTGTACATGTAGATGGCGAACCTTTACAAATGGGTGCCGAAATTGAAGCTCTTGTACATCCCTTATCGTTACAGGTAATTGTGCCATAACAAAGTTTGGAGTTGGAAGTTTGTAGCTGATCTGGCGATAAAACCATAAACCATTGAACAAATAGCTACCAAACCGAATCACCCTCATCCATTTTACATCTCCCATATTACATTATAAAGCATGAAACCAAAGAAAAATAGTTTAAGTGATCTAGGTGGAATTATGTATTCTACCAATCCCGATTTCGAATATGAAGAAGAAGTTGATGATACCACTACTTCGCCCAATAACCAGCAGGATTTACGGGTAATGCTCGATAAGAAGAACCGTGGTGGTAAAGCTGTTACCTTAATTACAGGTTTTAAAGGCCGTACCGAAGATTTAGAGGTGTTGGGCAAAATGCTTAAAACCAAATGTGGCGTTGGTGGCTCGGTTAAAGATGGCGAAATCATGATCCAGGGCGACGTTCGTGATAAAGTGATGGGTATATTGCAAAAAGACGGTTATAAGGCTAAAAAGGCTGGGGGGTAAATTCCGCTTTACCTGATCGTCATTCCCGCGCAGGCGGGAATCTCATTTGAGTTGCGAAAGCATTTTTTTGAGGAACCATTAGGGGTTTAAATCGGCTAGCGCAATACCTAAAACATAAATTCTGTTCACATCCCTCCATATACAAGGTTATTCGTGCCATATCCTGTTTTAAACTTTCGTAACCAGCTTTTTTGCAAGATGTTTATGAAAAAATTAAACGCATGAAAAGAATAATTATCTTCCTTTCTCTACTGTTGCCCGCTGTTTTAGTGAATGCTCAGAAGGATGAGTACAATGGATATGTTCACTATGGAGACAGGCATTCCTATTCAGCAGGAGGGTGTGATGGCTTTGGCATATCTTTTACAGTAGATCGGTTTACCAAAACTGTCAATTATCACAATGCCATTCAAAATCAACCGCTTAGTAATTTAGTTTATTTGGAAGGTACCCAAGAGATTAATCTTTTCGGTTATATCAATAAAGATAGCCTATCATTTTATCGTTATAATATTGTCGAGAATGATGATAATCAAATCGTTTCTGATGCTGTTCCCCAAGTAAATAAAACAAAAACACTCTACGGGAATAAAGTTGATATAAATTTGGGGAAATTTAATATAACGGATAAGAAGCTAACGATTAATATTTATAAAATTACCAAAAGGAGTGAAATTGCTACAATAATCATTTACAATAAAAAGATTCAACCTGCCTATATTTCAATGATCAATTTGAATATTAAAAGGGGACAAGGGGGATTGTAAGCTTTAAAAGCAAGGAAGATGCCGCAGTTCTAAGTGTAGATGAAACTACAAAAAATCTTATGATTGTAATCAAAAGCACTGATTTGGATTTTGTTTACAATGTTTATTTAAAAGATAAATCAACAGGAAAAATAGTCTTCCGGTCAAACAATTGGCTTTATGGTTACATCGTTCCAAGAGTACCATATTTATTGATTGGAGCAGAATATTTTAATAGAACTGGTAATTATGAGATTTTAATTATACCTAAACTGTCACAAGGTTTCGGTTCTAAGTCAATACAGGAAAGTACTATCAAGTATTCTTTTCACGTAAATAGCTCCAGAATAAAGCTTTTCTCCCAAAAACAGCTTATCACTTACGGTTTAATCTTATGCGCAATATGTGGTGCAATTTTCGGGGCTGCAGTAGCCTATATTAAGAGGAAGGAAGCCCAAAAACTTGCATTAAAACATCGTGATAAAGAAATGGCCAGGCTTCAACTGGCATCCGTTCGCTCACAATTAAACCCACATTTTTTGTTCAACGCGCTTGCTGGGATCCAAACGTTGATGAACAAAAATGAAACGGATAACGCCAACCGCTATCTGAGTAAATTTGCCCGTTTAACACGCAATGTACTCGAAAATAAAGATCTGATCAGTTTAACTTCAGAGAAAACCTTGCTGGATGATTATTTGCAAATGGAGCAACTGCGTTTTGGCTTTCAGTACACTATAAGCGCTTCGGCCGATTTGGATGCCGAGAATATCGAAATTCCGGCAATGCTGTTACAGCCCTTTGCAGAAAATGCCGTTAAACATGGTATAGCC
The DNA here is from genome assembly GCF_011303555.1 of Pedobacter sp. HDW13. Lineage (NCBI taxonomy): Bacteria > Pseudomonadati > Bacteroidota > Sphingobacteriia > Sphingobacteriales > Sphingobacteriaceae > Pedobacter > Pedobacter sp. HDW13. Next base: position 2,487,752 of record NZ_CP049868.1, read on the forward strand.
GAAAAGGGAAATCTGGGTAAGCTTGAAATCAATTTTATTAAGAGTGAAGCAGATCTGATATTGAGCATCGCCGATAATGGAGCAGGGTTCGATAGCTCAAAAAATTACGACGGTTTGGGGCTGGCGTTGAGCAAAAACCGGATATCTTTACTCAATTCTATTTATAAGGAAACGCCGTTTGTACTCGATATCCAGTCGGGCGGCGAGGGAACAACGGTTAAAATTACACTTACTCAATGGTTATAATATGCGGACAATTTTAGTAGATGATGAAACGGCCAATCTCGATAATTTAAAGATTTTACTAGCCAAACATTGTCCGGATATTAAAGTGGTTGCCTGCGCCACCACTATTGATGAGGCTTTTACGCAGGTTAACCTGCACCAGCCCGATCTGCTTTTTCTGGATATCCAGATGGGCAAAACTACAGGTTTCGATCTGCTGAACAAACTTACTGTAAAAACCTTCGAAGTAGTTTTTGTTACCGCTTACGATAATTACGGCATTCAGGCCGTAAAATTTGCCGCTTTAGATTATCTGTTAAAACCGGTTGACCCCGATGAACTGAAAATAGCGGTTGCCAAGGCCGAAATCAGGATTAAAAACAAGGTACATGGCGAGCAGCTTAATTTTTTGCTGAGCCAGATTAAAAAAAGCGAACCCGCTATACCTAAAATTGCGTTACCTCAACAGCACGAAATCCGCTATGTTTCGGTTGAAGATATAGTACGTTGTGTTGCCGATAATACCTATACGTTTTTCTTTCTGGCGAATGACGACCGGGTGTTGATCTCGAAACCACTTAAAGAGTACTCAGATTTACTAAAACCGCATGGTTTTATCCGTACACATCAAAGCCATTTGGTTAATCCTAAATTCGTAAAAAGCTGGTTAAAAGAAGATGGAGGAACTTTACTGATGGATAGTGGCGATAAAATACCGGTAAGTAAACCGAACAGGGAAATGGTGAAGGAACTGTTGGGGAAGTAGTTTAAAATAATTCGTCATTGCAAGGCACGAAGCAATCTTAATGCACACGCATATAGCGATCGTTGTAAGATTGCCTGCCTGCTGCAAGCAGGCTTCGTCGTTTCCTCCTCGCAATGACGAATCTTTGTTTTTAAACCCTACATTTTTGTATTTTTGCGGCTATGTCAGTTATTAAACCCTCATTAGCAAAAGGTACCCGCGATTTTTCTCCGGTTGAAATGGTAAAACGTAACTTTATTTACGATACCATTAAAACAGTTTTCAAAAAATATGGCTATGCCGAAATTCAAACGCCGAGTTTCGAAAACTTATCAACCTTAACCGGTAAATATGGTGATGAAGGCGATAAACTGATCTTTAAAATATTAAATAGTGGCGAATTCCTGAAAGACCCTAAAAAGAAATCTTTTGATTTTGCTGAAGAAGAAAACAGCAATAAACTGGTTTCGTTAATCTCTGAAAAAGCTTTGCGTTACGATTTAACGGTGCCTTTTGCACGTTACGTAGTAATGCACCAGAATGATATTACTTTGCCCTTTAAACGCTTTCAGGTGCAGCCGGTTTGGCGTGCCGACAGACCACAAAAAGGCCGGTACCGTGAGTTTTATCAATGCGATGTAGATGTGGTAGGTTCTGAAAGTTTATTAAACGAAGCTGAATTCATCTTAATCTACAACGAAGCTTTAGGCAAATTGGGTCTGAAAGATTTCAGCATCAAAATTAACAACCGTAAAATTTTATCGGGTATTGCCGAAATTATCGGTAAGCCAGATTTAATTATCGATATGACCGTTGCCATCGATAAACTGGATAAAATTGGCCTAGATGGTGTAAGCAAAGAACTTTTAGAACGAGGTTTTACAGAGCAGGATTTAGAAAAGCTGCGTCCGGTGATTTTGCTGGAGGGCAGTAATGAAGAAAAACTAGCCAGCCTGAAAGAAGTTTTGGCTACCTCCGAAACCGGTTTAAAAGGTATTGCCGAAATTGAGCAGGTTTTTGCTTATGTAGAAAGCCTTATTTCGTACAGTTTGCCATTAACTGCAAAACTGGAGCTGGATATTACCCTGGCCCGTGGCTTAAACTATTATACCGGTTGTATTTTCGAAGTTAAAACCAACGAAGTTGCCATGGGCAGCATTGGTGGTGGTGGCCGTTACGACGATTTAACGGGTATGTTCGGTTTAAAAGATTTAACAGGCGTAGGCGTTTCATTTGGTGCCGATCGTATTTATGATGTATTGGAAGAGCTTAATCTTTTCCCGGCATCAGCAGAGGTTGGCACGAAGGTGCTGATCAGTAATTTTGATGCTGAGGCCGAAAAATATGCCCTGCCGATTTTACAACAGTTCAGAAATGCAGGTATTGCTATCGAACTTTACCCAGCTTCGGCCAAGCTTAAAAAACAAATGGCTTATGCCGATGCCAAAAACATCCCTTACGTAATTTTAATTGGTGGCGATGAAATGGCGAGCGGAGAACTTACTTTAAAAGATATGCAAAGCGGCGAGCAGAAAAAGCTAACGGTTTTGGGTATTTTGGATTTGATTAAATAGCATATTAACCGCAAAGTACGCGAAGATTTTCGCAAAGAAACGCTGAGTGTGGGTTAAACATCCTGCTTTGCGCACTTTGCGACAGCTTATTTTTCTTTGCGGTTAAATAAGTCTTCCAACCCGTAATAAAACCGGGAAATGAACATCCTTCTCTGCAGCATCGCCCCATGCTTCTTTTAGCTCGGTAAACATATATTCAAGCGGGTTACGCTCGTTGGCCTTTTTATAATGTTGTAATGCCGACCAGGTATTTAAATAACCAATTAACTGGTTAAAATTCCAGGTAGTTTTAATCTGAAAATGCGGTGCAACCAGCTCCTCGAAGGGAAAAGGGATGGTTTTATAACTTTCTTCGATATAGCGGCGCTCATTGTCCCAATATTTGCCCAAAATATCCTCATAAAGTTTATGCACCGCCTTATCCACTTTTTTATCGATAAACATGATGCCGTAACCAATCACGGCGAAAAGTCCGTTGGGTTTTAGCGTTCTTTTTACTTCCGCATAAAATGCTTCAAAATTAAACCAATGGATGGCCTGTGCCACGGTTATGAGATCGAAACTACTGTCTGCAGCAACGGTTTGCTCGGCAGGTTCGACTTTGTAGGTGATATTTGGTAGCTGTAAAGCATTTTTTAATTGATTTTCGCTAATGTCTGTGGCATAAACTGCATCAAAATGCTGAGCCAGCACACGTGCAACCTGTCCGTTTCCTGTGGCGCAATCCCATGCCGCTTGCTTATTTTCGGTAAGCTTAAACAGATAATCGTATAGCTCTTGCGGATAGGTTGGCCTGTAGATGGCATATCCTTCAGATTGGGTAGAAAAGTTATCTTTCATTTGATTAAATGTTGAATGAGAGAAGGGTTGAATGGGCAGGATCGAAATAACTCAGCCCTTTCTTTATAAAATTATTATATTTTTGAATAAGAACCGAATTATTGGGCTTAATGTTTCATTTGAAATTCAATCAATCATTCATCTAATAATTCAAAACCCGCTCATTCAATAGCCCCGTATGGAAGAAATATTAGCTAAGGACGAAATTAAAGATGTAGAATACCGGTTAAAATCAATATTTGGTGGTTCTGTAGGTAATTTGGTAGAGTGGTACGATTGGTATACCTATTCGGCTTTTGCCCTCTATTTTTCTCCTGCTTTTTTCCCCAACAGCAATCCAACTGCACAATTGTTAGATACTGCCGGTATTTTTGCCGTTGGTTTTTTAATGCGGCCCATTGGCGGCTGGTTATTTGGAAGCATTGCCGATAAGCTGGGGCGTAAACGTTCGATGACACTTTCGGTATTGATTATGGCCATTGGCTCATTGATTATCGGTTTAACTCCGGGCTACAAGCAAATTGGTATTGCAGCACCTTTACTGTTGATTTTTGCAAGGCTAATTCAAGGCTTAAGCACAGGTGGCGAATATGGTACTTCTGCCACATACCTGAGCGAAATGGCTACCAAAAAGCACCGTGGCTTTTATTCGAGTTTTCAATATGTAACTTTAATCGGCGGGCAGTTACTGGCGCTAGGCATTCAGCTAATTTTACAGAACTGGCTCTTAACACCTGCCGAGTTGCACGATTGGGGCTGGCGGATTCCGTTTTTTATTGGGGCCATTCTTTCTTTCATCGCTTTGTATTTAAGAAGGCATATCGATGAAACCACAGCTTTTAAAAGTAAACAATCGGCCGATAAAAAAGGTGGGATTGCAGTATTGTTAAAATACCCCAAAGAAGTTTTTACTGTAGTGGGGCTTACCCTTGGCGGAACTATCGCTTTTTATACTTTCAGTACCTACATGCAGAAGTTCCTCGTTAATACGGTACACCTCAGTAAAGAAACTTCAACTACGCTGTCATTTATTTCTCTACTGGTATTTGCCATTATGCAGCCATTATTTGGCCTGTTGTCTGATAAGATCGGGCGGAAGCCCCTGCTCATTGGTTTTGGTGTGCTGGGCACCTTATGTACTTACCCCATTTTAACCAGTTTAACGCACGCAACCAATACCACCATCATATTCTTGCTGATGATTGCCGCCCTGATTATAGTTAGCGGTTATACCAGTATCAATGCAGTGGTGAAAGCCGAGCTTTTTCCTGCTGAGATCAGGGCTTTGGGAGTAGGTTTGCCTTATGCTTTAACGGTAGCTATTTTTGGCGGAACGGCCGAGTATTTTGCCTTGTGGTTTAAAAAGATCGGTCACGAAAGTTATTTCTACTGGTACGTTACCGGGTGTATTCTAATTTCACTCGTTTTGTATACAACCATGAAAGATACCAAGCATCACTCAAAAATAGAAGGTTGATTTTGGGTGTTTGAATCGCCGTGCTCGCTCATCCACTTTATAAACGCGGACGATGAAAACGATGAAAAATATTTCCGCGCTAATCCGTGCCTCCCTGGCAGCAAGATGCCGCTACAAGTAATTACTCACCTCAATCAAATTCATATCGGGATCGCGGAGATAGATCGAAATAATTTTACCATTGGCGCCTGTTCTTTCAACCGGACCCTCCTCAATTTCGATACATTTCTGCTTAAGTTCTCCCACTACTTCGCCCAGCGGAAAATCGGTAATGAAACATAAATCGGCTGTGCCGGGTGTAGGTTTAAAGGCTTTAGGTTCAATTTCGCTTCCGTGTTGGTGAAGATTGATTTTCTGGTTGCCAAATTTTAGTGCCTTTCTGTTTTCTCCAAATTCAATAACTTCCATCCCTAAGGCCAGGCTATAAAAGCGGCAGGTACTTTCCAGATTAGAAACGGTTAGCACCAGGTGATCTAAATTTTTAATATCCATAACTGTCTGTTAGAACTAAAGCCTGCATCTTTTTGTTTTACTCTCGTATTAAAAGATTTATGCTTTCGATATTTGGTTAGTAAAGATTATCGACCAACAAAGTAATCAATTTTTATATATTTACCATTATGCAAAACCTGCCTCCTTTAGCCGAACGTATGCGCCCTCAAAACCTTAATGAATATGTTGGTCAACAACATTTGGTAGGAGCGGGAGCAGTATTGCGCAAGGCGATTGAGAGTGGCCAACTGCCATCCATGATTTTCTGGGGCCACCGGGCGTAGGTAAAACCACTTTGGCCTATATCATTTCTCAGGCCTTAGACCGCCCGTTTTTTAATTTAAGTGCCATTAACAGTGGGGTGAAAGATATCCGCGAGGTGATAGACCGCGCAGCACAGTTGAAAGACAGCTTTTTAGGGCTTCCAATCCTTTTTATTGATGAGATTCATCGCTTTAGTAAATCGCAGCAGGATAGCTTGCTTGGGGCTGTAGAGCGCGGACTGGTTACTTTAATTGGTGCTACAACCGAGAACCCATCGTTCGAGGTAATTTCCGCTTTGCTTTCGCGCTGCCAGGTTTACATTTTAAAATCACTTACTGAAAATGAGTTAGCTGGTTTGTTACAAACGGCAATTAAAAACGATAGCGTTTTATCAGCGAAAAAAATTACCATCAAAGAGCACGAGGCGCTGATTCGTTTATCGGGTGGCGATGCCCGCAAGCTGTTAAATGTACTCGAAATTGCCATTAACGGTATTGGTGGGGATAAAATGGTGCTCACCAACGAAAATGTTTTGGCCCATGCCCAGCAAAATCTGGCCTTGTATGACAAGGCTGGCGAGCAGCATTACGATATTATTTCGGCCTTTATCAAATCGATTCGTGGCAGCGATCCTAATGCTGCGGTTTACTGGCTGGCCCGCATGATAGAAGGCGGCGAAGATCCTTTGTTTATTGCCCGCAGGTTATTGATTTTATCTTCAGAAGATATTGGTAATGCAAACCCGAATGCTTTGTTGCTTGCCAATAATTGTTTTACAGCTGTCAATGTAATCGGCTATCCCGAAGCCAGGATCATTTTATCGCAATGCGTAACTTATCTGGCCAGTTCGCCAAAAAGCAACGCATCTTACGAAGCCATAAACAAGGCCCAGGCTTTGGTTAAACAAACCGGAAACCTGCCCGTACCTTTACATATCCGCAATGCTCCAACCAAACTGATGAAAAACATTGGTTATGGTAAAGATTATCAATATTCGCATGGCTATGAAGGTAATTTCTCGCCACAGGAGTATTTTCCGGACGAATTAAGTGGAACAAAACTCTACGATCCGGGGAAAAATGCGGCTGAAGAAAAACTGAGAGAAAAGCTTAGGCAGAACTGGAAAGACAAATACAATTACTAGTGTAACATTTCTTCCATAAGTGATACTAATAATTAAACTATTAACTAAACTATTATATGCTGAGTACTTTTTTAAGTCACCAAAGAAAATCTTTTTGGCGTTCGCGAAATAAAGGCGGGAGTATTGCAACACAAATCATTATTGGTTTCTTTATGCTTTATTTTCTCGTTATTGCCGCACTGGTTGGTTTCGGTATGACGTTGTTTCTTCCCAAAATTTTTCCTAATCAGGGCATCATGAAAAGTTTTAACGGAATAATTTTATATTACTTCGCGTTCGATTTCCTCATGCGTTTGCAGCTGCAGGAAATCCCAACCCTGAGTATCATTCCATACCTGCATCTTAAAATATCAAAGCGTAAAATCATTAATTTTTTGAATGCAAAAGCACTTTTTTCTGCATTTAATATCTGGCCGTTGTTTTTGTTTTTCCCATTTATATTTATTGAAATAGGTGGGGTAGAAGGGCCATTGGTGGCATTAATGTATGTTATTGCAATCCTTTCCATCATGGTATTTAACAACTATTTTGTGTTATACCTTAAACGTAAATCAATTACCAACTTCTTATTTACGCTAATTGGTTTGGGTATAGTGGGCACATTTGCTGCCCTTGAGTATTACAAGGTCATTTCGATCATGGCCGCATCCAATTTTGTTTTTAGCCAAATGACAGCAAGACCTTACCTCGGATTGGTTTTTCCGGCAGTAGCCGCTGTTATTTTTATCGTCAACTCCAACTACCTGCGTCGAAACCTGTATGTAGAGGAGATGGGCGCTAAACAGGAGAAAAAGGTAAGTACTGATTATCCCTTTTTAAACCGTTTTGGCAAGGCTGGCGAATTGGCCGCACTCGAACTAAAATTAATATTAAGGCACAAACGCCCGCGTTACTCGATAATTATGGGCGCATTTTTCCTTTTATATGGCTATCTCTTCTATAAGGCGCCATATATTGCAAGTGATTCTTTTGCCAAAATGATTTTCGCGGCCATTTTTATGACCGGTTTTTCTATCCTGAGCTATGGCCAGTTTATGTTTGCCTGGCAAAGTTCACATTTTGATGGCCTGTTAATCAACAAAATTGATTTCAAAGATTACATCAAAGGCAAGTTCCTGCTTTTTACCATAATATGCACGGTTGTAACCATCCTGGCCAGCTTTTATGCATTTTTAAGTCCGAAGCTTTTGTTGTTGCACCTGGCCGCTTACTTATACAACATTGGCTTTTGCACGGTGCTGGTTTTGTATCTGGCTACATTTAATTACAAACGGATAGATATTACCCGTAGTGCGAGCTTTAACTTTCAGGGGATGGGGGCCACACAGTGGATTTTAATGATTCCATTCGTTTTACTCCCTTACCTCATTTATTTACCTTTTGGTTATTTTAACAGACCTTATTTAGGTTTAATGGCCATTGGTTTCTTTGGTTTAGTAATGCTGGCCATGAGGAGTTACTGGATAAACTACATTGCAAAGAAATTAGAATTAAAACGTTATAAAATAGCCGAGGGCTTTAGAGAATAATTATGATTTTAGAAGTTAAGAATTTACAAAAAGTTTATGGCGATAAAACCGTTGTAAACATCGATGATTTACAAATCGTAGCGGGCGAAACTGTTGGTTTGGTTGGCAATAATGGCGCAGGTAAAACTACTTTCTTCAGGATGCTCTTAGATCTGATTCGCCCTACGCAGGGAGAGGTGTTATCAAAAGGCGAAAACGTAATGCAAAATGGCGACTGGAAAAATTACACGGCTTCCTTTTTGGATGAAGGCTTTCTGATCGATTATTTAACCCCTGAGGAGTATTTTATATTTATAGGAAGTTTGCACGACATGAGTGTGGCTGATGTTTCAACCTACCTGACGCAGTACAGCGAGTTTTTTAATGGCGAGATTTTAAACAGTGGCAAATACATCCGCGATTTTAGTAAAGGGAACCAGGTTAAAGTTGGTATTGCTGCAGCATTAATGCAAAAGCCCGAGATTTTAATTTTAGACGAACCTTTTGCCAATCTCGATCCTACAACGCAGATTCGCTTGAAGAATTTATTAAAAGCACAGGCTGGCAACATGACAACTTTTATTTCGAGTCACGATTTAAACCATGTTACCGATGTATGCCACAGAATCATTTTAGTAGAAAAAGGGAAAATAATTAAGGATTTTAAAACCGACGAAAATACATTACAGGAGTTGGAGAGTTATTTCTCTGCCTAGTTTTTGTACTAAGAATGATACAATATGAAAGCGTCCACAGTAAACTGGACGCTTTTTTTGTCTAAAAAATAGTCTTTTCGATGCGATAGGTTAAAAATAAGCCGAAAATGAAGTCTGTATAATTTTTGGCATTGTGTTTGAACACAAGCTGTAGAAATTATAAATCTAGATTATTATGAGTATTTCAAAAGTAAGAATAGCGACATTAAGTATAGGGTTAGCAGTTGGTTCGATGGCATTCCAAAGCTGTGATAGTTTAACTAAAACACAAAAAGGAGCCGGAATTGGTGCTGCAGCTGGTGGTGTTATTGGAGCCTTAATTGGTAAGAAGGCCGGTAATACAGCAGTTGGTGCTTTAATTGGTGGTGCTATTGGCGGTACAGCCGGAGCATTTATCGGTCGTAGAATGGATAGACAGGCAGCCGAAATCCAAAAAGCAATTCCTAACGCTGAAGTTATTCGTGAGGGCGAAGGTATTATTGTAAAATTCGACAGTGGTATCTTATTCGACTTTGATAAGACTGCATTAAAAGATGCTGCTAAAACCAATATCCAGAGTTTGGCTTCATCATTAAATCAATATCCAGATACGGATATCAAGATTATTGGTCATACCGATAGCAAAGGTACAGAGCAATATAACCAGGGCTTATCTGAGAGAAGAGCAGCTGCGGTTAAAGCTTATGCCGTTTCGCAAGGTGTACCTTCAAGCCGCTTAGTTACCATTGGTAAAGGTTTTTCAGAGCCAATTGCTGATAACGAAACTGATGCTGGGCGTGCTGCAAACCGTCGTGTAGAAATTGTAATCGTTGCTAACGATGCGCTAAAAGCTTCTGCACAAAAACAAGGATAATATCGCAATTTCCCTCTACCTATGAGGTCATTATAAATCCAGCCCCGGTGTACATCCACTGGGGTTTTTTTATGCTTTGTGGTATGCCTGTATTTATCGCTTCTTATCCTGGTCCTGTCGAAGGGCCTTAGCTAATCTTCTGTTTGCGAATCAATTAGTAATAGCATACCCTATTCCGGGTTTAGCGCCTCACGAAACATAAAGCAGACAGTAAAAATATCTTTTTTGGAAAGCAGATTTCTGTGCGTATCGGTTCCGACAGCCCTGCTATCCACTTCAAGCCTCCACTTTGTTACGGGCTTTCCGGTTCTATCAGGTTTATTTAACTGTGGTTGGCATAGGTTAACCTGTAAAGCTCGGCTAGCATTAAAAGAGGTAAACGGCCTGGTTTTCCAAAACATTTAAAATAAGTCTTCGAAAAGATTTATATCGGATGAGAATACCCAACACCACGAATGGCATGTTAATATTTAAGAATAAATATCTTCAAAATAGCTCACCACAAGCGATTTCATTAGCATTTCCTGCTCGAGCATGGTGTAAGGCGGAATGGCCTTAACCAGTTTCCAGTGTGGCCATCCATCCTGGTCTAAGCCCTCCAGTTCGTAAAAGCCCATTTCACTCAATAAGCGGCAGGTAGCAATGTGCATCAATTCCTCTTTCTGGCGCTTGCTGTATTTTTTCGGTCCTTTGCCTAGTTCCTGTACGCCAATTAAAAAAAGCATCACTTTTAAATCAGGAAAATCCGAATCAAATTCTTTTGAAATCTTCTCCTGTAAAACTTTCCACTTGGCATTAATCTCCGAAGGTTTCATGTATTGTTTTGTTAATTATTAATTTTTCAGATTTGATTCCAAATTTGTGCAAAGATAGTGTAAAAAGGTGTAAGCGGCAGGTAAAAAGGTTGACGGTTTTAGTACCAATGCTTCTATCTTAATTGTATTTTTGGTTACATTTATAACTTATGGATACAAACAAAACAATCGGTGCAGGAGTATTGGCTTATGGTATGTCGGGCAAAGTTTTTCATGCCCCATTTTTAGATGCACACCCGGGCTTTAATTTAAAAGCTATAGTAGAACGCAGCAAAAAAACAGCTGTTAACGATTACCCTAACATCATAAGTTACAATAGTGTTGATGAACTTTTAGCCGATGATGAAATAGAACTGGTTGTAATCAATACCCCAAATAACCTGCATTACGAACATGCAAAAGCAGCTTTGAATAGCCATAAACATATTCTGGTAGAAAAGCCCTTTACTGCAACAACAGCCCAGGCAAAAGAACTTTTTGAACTTGCAGATAGTGTCGGTAAACAAATCTTCTTTTACCAGAACCGCCGCTGGGACAGCGATTTTACTTCGGTACGAAAGGTTATTGAAAGCGGTAAGCTGGGTAAGCTGGTCGAAGTACACATGCGTTACGATCGCTACCGCAATGTAATTGGGCCGAAAGCATTTAAAGAAAACCCTGTTGAAGCCAGTGGCTTATTATATGATTTGGGACCTCACCTTTTGGATCAGGTAATTGGTTTATTCGGTAAACCTCTAAGCTACCATAAAATTTTAGGTAAAAACAGGGCTGGTACCTTAGTTGATGATTATTTTTCGATCCAGTTAAGCTACCCGGATAGTCTGAATGTTTTTGTTACTTCTAGTATGTTGGTGGTAAACCCACAGGCTGGATTTGTTTTGCATGGCATGAACGGCAGCTTTATAAAACATAGAACCGATATTCAGGAAGAACAGCTTCTGGCAGGCATGAAATTAAGTGATCCGGCTTATGGTATTGAATCTGAAAGTAAAGATGGCGTATTAACCACCATTGATGCGGATGGAAACAAAACCGAAGAAACCATTCCGTCAGAAAGAGGAAGTTATCTGCCACTTTTCGAAGCTGTTTATCAGGGTATAGCCAACAATAAGCTTTATCCGGTAACGCGCGAAGATGTTTTAGCTCAAATGGAAATTATAGAAAGCCCTGCAACTGCGTAATCCCGATGATGAATTCTCTTCCGTTTGTTTACCTGATCCCAATTTTTCTGATCGCCCTCTATTTCATATTGAAGAAAAAGAAAGTGGCGATAGAGCCCTTAACCGATGTCGACAAAAAAATACTTGACGAATATGTAGACTATTACCATAATCTCGACTCGACGGATAAACTGAGGTTCGAAGAAAAGGTTGCTACTTTTTTCAGTACGGTTAAAATTGAGCCTGTTGGCCTGGAAATGACCACGCTCGATGAGTTGTTGATCGCCTCTAGTGCAGTGATCCCGATTTTTGGTTTCGACGACTGGCAATACAAGAATTTAACCAGCGTTTTATTATATCCCGATACCTTTAACAAGGATTTTCAGTTTGAAGGGGGAGAACGAAATATTATGGGCATGGTAGGTACAGGCTATATGAACGGACAGATGATTTTATCGAGATCTGCACTACGCCATGGGTTTTCTAAAAGTGCAGGAAAAGAAAATACCGCTATCCACGAATTTGTTCACCTTTTAGATAAATCGGATGGTGCAACCGATGGTGTGCCAGAGAATTTAATAGCACACGAATACACCTTGCCGTGGATTAAAATGATGCACGAGGAAATTGAAAAGATTGAAGATAATAAATCGGATATTAATCCTTATGCTACCACCAACGAGGCCGAATTTTTTGCGGTAGTTTCAGAATATTTTTTCGAAAAACCCGAGCAGCTAAAAGATAAACACCCCGAATTGTACTGTCAGTTAAGCCGTATTTTTGCCCAGCAACCAGCCGGATAGTTTTAACAATAAGAAAGAATGAAAATATTCATCACACTTCTCTGCAGTTTGGCATCACTTGGTGTATGGGCGCAAAAAACGTACTCGCTTAAGCAAAATTATCCTACCGGTAACAAGTATAACTTTTCGTTTATTTCAGATCAGATTATTAACCAGAAAATCAGCGGCAGGAGTATCAATTTAACGCAAGCCATAGGTACCGATTACACTTTTGATATTACCGAAGGGCATAATGGCGATAAAGATATAAAAGTAACCTACAACAGGTTATTTATGAAATCGACTGCAATGGGAAATACCATGAACCTGGATTCGGACGAAGCAGATAGCACAAAGAAAGGACCGTTTGCAGGTTTAAAAGGGGCATCTTTTTACATGACAGTGGCCTCAAACGGTGCAATTAAAACTGTTGCAGGTATTGACAGGATGCTGGATAATGTGGCTGGGAAAATGACCACTGATACCGCTAAGTTGAAGGCCATCAAAAACGCATTGGGTAAGCAATTTAGTGCCGAGGTGGTTAAACAAACCATGGAATCTTCCTTTAAAATTTATCCCGAAAAACCGATTAAAATTGGAGATAGCTGGACGGTTGATACCAAACTGCAAATGAGCATGCCGATTGAAACCATTACCCAATATATTTTAAAAGAGGTGAATGATGGCGTTGCGATATTGATTGTAAAAGGCACTTTAATTTCGAAGGGAAGTTTTGAGGTGATGGGCAACAAGATGGAAACCGATTTAAAAGGCACTAATTCTGGAGAAACAGCCGTCGATTTAAAAACTGGAATTGTATTAAACAGTCATCTGCGCATTGAGCTCTATGGCAAAATGAAATCGATGGGGCAGGATATCGATTTTGAAATGCAGGGCATTAATAAAATTGTAGGGAAAGAGATTAATTAGTTGAATTTTAACCCTTATAGGTTTAAACAACCTATAAGGGCTGGTAAAAGATTATAAACTACCCGTTAAAGCCACCATAAATTCTGTCGGAATTTCGATGTGCGGAATATGGCCACAGGCATCGAATTCAATAATTTTGGCGCCAATAATTTTAGCTGCGGTTTGTTTACCTAACAATCTGTACTGGCCATGTATCGACTGCTGATCGGGCGAAAGCAAACCCTTACCTACAATGGTTTTATCTTCTTTACCAATAAACAGCACTGTTGGTACTTTAAGGTTCTGAAATTCGTAAACCACCGGTTGCTCATAAATCATGGTAAATGTCATGGCTGCCACTTTAGCCCAGCGTGCATAATCGGCACTTAGTGTAACCCCTCCGGCAACGCCCACCAGATATTCGTATTCTGGTTTCCAGTAAGTAAAATAAGAGCCCTGATAATATTTACGTACACTTTCTGCCGTAGTTTTAAGTTCTGTTTGGTATTGTTGTTCAGTCGTTACATAAGGTACAAAGGTTTTATAATCTTCGAGACCAATCGGGTTTTCGAGTAAAAGTTTTTCCGTTTTTTCGGGAAACATTAATGCAAAGCGTGTGGCCAGCATGCCGCCCATACTATGCCCCAAAACTACCGTTTTCTGAACGCCAAGGGTATCCAGCAACCTACTGTTCCACGTGGCCATCTGGTGAAAACTATAATGGATAAAAGGCTTTGATGATTTACCAAAACCAATCTGATCAGGTACTATAACGCGGTAACCAATTTGGGTTAAGGCTTTAATTACCTCGGTCCAATAATAACCACCAAAGTTTTTACCGTGAAAAAGAATGGCCGTTTTGCCGTTGGCAGCCTGCGTAGGCTGAATATCCATATAGGCCATTTTAATATCCTGGCCTTCGGTGTTTATCGGGAAATATTTTACGGGGTAGGGGTATTTTACGCTTTCTAAAGTGATAGATAGCGTATCAATCTTTTGTGCTTTAACCTGGCTAAAAACGAATAGTGAGAGGGCAAATAAAAAGAAAAACTTCTTCATGGATTGGGTATTGATATAAAAACTAAACTAATTGGCCCAAGTTATACTTTTGCCAATTAGTTAGCTTAAAAATCATGCCCTTTTTACATTGTCACGAATTAGATGTAAGTGCTATGACGATTCAAATTAATCTTTGAGCATCTGTTTTAAATATTTTACAGGCATTGCAATGGTTGTTTCATCTGATAAACTCCCAGAAATTTTATCGATTTTAACTTTGTCTATCTTAATCTCTGATTTTTCAAAAGTATTAATCGTTAAGTTTTCTATATTTTTATTTTCCTTCTCCTCGCTCTCAATATTTACGGATGAGTTTTTACAGATAATATTTAAATTCTTGTAATTGTTGTTTCCTGAATTAAATGTCGCACTATCCAAATTGATGTTTAAATTTTTAATTTCAGTTTGGTTAATTACCCTGTTAATCTTCCCATTTGAACTAAATGTTATAGGTGAACCAAATGTTAGCAGCCCTGAATTTTTAATATTAATACTTAAACTATCTGTTTTTGCAGTTAAAGTCAGGTTCGCAGAGTTATTCAGGTTAAGTTTATCAACGTTAGGGCTATATATCAAGATGACTACTTCATATCGATGACTAACTGATTTGCTCTCCTTGCTATCAAAATTGATCTGCAATATACCTTCGCTATTTACGCTTACATTGATGTTCTCTTTCATGTCGGCAGGTATCTTTACGCCAGTTACTGTACTTTTAATAAAGTGAAGTTCAAGGCCATTTCTTTGTGCATCTGGAATATTAACAGCGTTGAATGAACTTTTGATTGGAATCGAAATTTTATCCTGACTCACCTTGTCAAAAGGTTCCGCATTTATAACCTGTTCTTCTACAAAGTCATTACCTGTTGAGGGGCGGTAATTCATTTTAACATTTACGGCCACAACAATTATTGGGATAATAATTAGCAGAGCTGCAAGGGTGATCAGTAATTTATTACTTGTTTTCATTGTTTTAGGCGTTAAAGTTTTCTTTTACAAACGTTTTGTATTGGTTTTCCAGTTCATCAAAACCAATGTTGAGCAGGTAAATATTCCTGAAAACGCTTGGTAGCTCATCTGTTATAAACTGTTGTTTGCGATAGCTTTTTACATGCTCAGCAGCAGCTTCGTCTACAAAAAAACCTATACCTCTTTTATTGTTGATGATGTTTTTATTTTGCAGCAACTCGTAAGTGCGCATTACTGTATTGGGGTTTACTTCCATTTCTACAGCCAGTTCCCGCACCGAAGGAACTTTCTCGTCGGCTTTCCATTTTCCTAACAAAATATGTTCACAAACATACTCCGCTATTTGAAGGTATATTGCCTTGTTATCTCTAAATTCCATATCTATACCTTTTTTAAATTAAACTTCTTTTTCTTTAAGGCGAACATAAGCGATCAGCCAAATGATCAGGCTAAGTGTAACAGATGACCAGAAAAATATAGTGAACACAAAATCCTTTTCCATGAGATTAGAATTATATATGCGGCTTTTACCCGCCGTTATCCAACTTCCAAACTTGATGGTCAAGAAAATGATGAAAGAAAATAAAGCGGTTACCGACACAGCAGTTTTAATGTAATGAAAGCGGTTAAAGTAGATAGAGCCAAGCAGAAAAATACTCGAGAAGAAAAAAGGAAGTGCAAATAAAAATTTGAATTCGCTTTCCGAAGTTAAATCGTCAAACAACGTACTAAAAGAAACCGCAGTTAGTTTACCCGTATTGTAATTAGTGGCTTTATTGTTCTGCCATAGCTCATTAATGTAGTTTAAAAACAGTGAATCAATTACATAGAAAATGAGCAGGTAACTTATTAAACTTAGAATTGCTGTAAAAAGGAATGCAACAATAAACTTCTCGCTAGCAGAGGCTGGGGTCATTAACTCCATAATTGCCTTTGGCTTTTGACCGAATGCACTAAAATAGGCGCTAGCCTCTATGGTTAAAAACAGAAAACCGATAGCAATAAAAGTAGGTAGGCGAAAACCCAGTTGAACATGGCCATGATCATCCCATCTATAAAGAGATCGGTTGAAATCCGGAATGTTAAAAAAATAAAACCCAATTATAATGCCGGCTAATACCACCAGACTCATCAAATAAATTTTTCCAAATTCAAGCCATTGCCTTTTAAGCAATAAGCCAAATCGATTCATATTAAAAGTGTTGTTCATGGTTTAGCTGAATAAAGGTTTAAATTTGGTTTTCTCGGCAAGGATGGCGTTAAATAGCAATTCCATATCCAGTTTGCTTTCTTCGTGATGATAGTTTGGCATTACAGCATTGTAACCCGATAAGGAAGGCTCTGCGTAAAAAATGCTCTCATCTAGTTCTTTTACTTTTTTAAAAGTGAGCTTTGTTGTAATTTCTTCTACCGATGCTTTTAGGGCAACATCGTTTTCATCAAGCATAATTATTGTATCGATTAAGTTATCCAGATCCCGTACCTGGTGAGTAGAAATGATGATGCAGCGTTCATCGGTTAATGCAGAAGCCATAATTTTTCTAAACTGTGCCTTGGATGGAATATCCAACCCGTTGGTTGGCTCATCCATAATTACCAGTTTGGCTTGCGTAGCCAGGCCGAAAGCAATGATGAATTTTTTCTTTTGACCATAACTCATGTCGATCAGTTTATTGCTTACTGGAATATCGAACTCCTTTAAAAGGGTGGCCAAATACTGGTGGTCGAAGTTGGGGTAAAAAGGTGCATTGGCTTTGAGGTAAGAATCGATTTTTACCGGGGGTAAATAAAATTCTTCGGGTATAAAACAAATTTGCGACAACAATGCAGGCTGTCTTTTGGCGGGATTAAATCCCATTACTTCCAGTTTGCCTCCTTGTGCGTAAACCAAACCAGCCAGGTTTTTGAGTAGCGTTGATTTACCTGCACCGTTTTTTCCAAGCAAACCATAAATATGACCATTGCTTAAGCGCATGCTCATATTTTTAAATAATGGCTTATGCTTGCTGTAGCCAAAATTCAGATTGTTAATTTCGATCATATCTACTGTATTAGTTAAATAATACACTAAGGTATGATTGATTCTTTAATTCACCAAATTTTTGTAGAAAAAAGTTTAGCGTTCAGCGAAAGGCGATTTTTTTATGAGTCGAATTAAACGTCCTAAGCTCTTCGCTCTCCGCCATAGGAAGGTAAAATCTCCTTTTAATAAGTGATGTACTAAAACATCCTTAAGCTGTAGGTTGTATGTTTGTGGTATATGCAAAGAGCAGTACGTTACCGACTTATTTTCCTTTGCGGAAAACTTTGTGTTCTTTGCGGTAAAATAACCCAAGATGATGTCAAAATTATTTTCTCCCTTTAAAATAAAGGATGTAACCTTAAAAAATAGAATTGTTATTTCTCCAATGTGCCAGTATTCTGCTGTTGATGGTTTTGCTAACGACTGGCATCTGGTACATCTGGGAAGTCGTGCGGTAGGTGGTGCCGGCTTAATTATCCAGGAAGCTTCTGCCGTAACGGCCGACGGCCGGATTACTTACGCCGACTTAGGCATCTGGAAAGATGAGCATATCGAAAAATTAAAACAGATCGTTTCCTTTATTCACGATAACGGAGCCATTGCTGGCATTCAATTAGCACATGCCGGCAGGAAAGCCAGTTGCGAACTACCCTGGAACGGTGGCGAGCAGATTGCCGAAGGCGAAAATAGCTGGCAACCCGTTGCGCCATCGCCCATTTCTTTTAAACCAGGTCAGGTGGTGCCACATGAGTTGAGCATTAAAGAAATCCAGGATATTGTTTTTGCCTTCAGGGCCGCCGCAAAACGCGCCTTAGCTGCAGGTTATAAAGTTGTAGAAATACATGCAGCACATGGATACCTGTTGCACGAATTTTTTAGTCCATTGAGTAATAAACGCAGCGATGTGTACGGCGGGAGTTTTGAAAATCGGATTCGTTTGGTGATTGATGTTGTAGAGGCTGTACAGTCGGTTTGGCCGGCAGAGCTACCTTTGTTTGTACGGATTTCAGCTACCGACTGGACCGAAGGCGGCTGGAATGAAAACGATTCGCTGCAACTGACAGCAGTTTTAAAAGACCGTGGAGTAGATCTGATCGATGTTTCTTCTGGCGGAAATGTACCTGATGCCTTTATTCCGGCCGGACCAAATTACCAGGTTCCCTTTGCCGATAAAATCCGGAATGAGATTGGTATTTATACCGGTGCTGTGGGTGTGATCGTAGATGCACATCAGGCTGAAGAAATTTTGCAGGAAGGAAAGGCAGATTTAATTTTTATTGCCCGCGAATCGTTACGCGATGCTTATTTCCCAACACATGCGGCACAGGTTCTTGGCGATGATATTGAATGGCCAAACCAGTATGTTAGGGCAAAAAGAGAAACGTTAAAGAAATAGTTTGGTACGCTTAAAATAAATGAGATTCGTCATTGCGAGATGGCTTTTTCAGCCGTCGAAGCTTGCCTGCAGCAGATACCCAATCTTACAACGATCGCTATTAGCGTATGCTTTAGGACTGCTTCGTGCAGCAATGACGAATTTTCTATTTAGATCAGTCAATGATAAAGATCAGATTTTTGGCAAAAACATTGGATTGCTGATAACAGACCTTTTTAAGAACCGTCATTTCGAGCGGAGTGCAACGTAGTCGAGAAATCTGCTTAAAGATCTTTCCCCGCCTGTACGGGCAGGCATTTCGTTGCGCTTCAGTCGAGATGACGAATCTCTAATCTATCATTAATAGCTTGTCGAAGGACCTATCGAAATGCTTTTGAAGGCGTTTCGACAGGCTCAACGTGACAAAATTTTATTATTTAACCACAGTAAAAGGGATATAAAGTCCGAAAGTGATATTTCTTCCAGTATTGTATACGCCTAAACTAGGATTTTCCTGATCAAAACGACCTGGTTTAAACCTGCTTAAAGCATCGTAATATTTCTGATTTAAAAGGTTGTTTGCCGAAACAGATAATTTAACGGGTTGTTTGCCCAGATTAAAGGTTGCGCCAATACCTGCGTTTAACAAAGTATAGCCACTGGTTGGCGTTTCGAAAACTTCATCAACACGCGTTTGCTTAAATGCCGAATTAATACCTACTGAAAGGTAAGCGTCATTTGTGCCTTTTAATTTAGGTTCGAAGCGTAGCTCGTTCCTTAATGTTCCTGCCGGGATAAACGAAAGTGGTTTATCTAAAGTGTTATTTTGGGCATGTACGTATCCAAATGTATTTTCGAAGTGGATAAATGGAACTGGATGTATAGTTAAACTTGCCTCAGTACCATAGAGGTTGGCATTTACCTGTCCGTAACGGTAAACCGCAAAATCGGTTCCATCAACATCTCTTATTTCGCCATTGTTTGCCGCATAAATGTAATTATGGATGTAATTGTTGTAGACACTTACACTTGCACTCACAATTTTTCCTTCATATTCTAAAGCAGCATCTACCTGATAGCTGCGCTCGGGGCTCAAATTCGAATTGCCGATTTCGTATCTGAAAGTTCCTTCATGAACACCATTCGAGCCTAATTCGGCTGGGTTTGGTGCACGGAATGCCGAACCAGCATTGGCTTTAAAGTTCAGCTCATCGTTAAACTGGTGGGTAAAACCTAAAGCACCACTTACATTCGAAAACTTATTTTTGAAAGGCGCAAAAAGTTCTTCGCCATCATCAAATAACTGTTTGCCATTGTTTTTTCTAAAATCATAACGTGCTCCGATGCTAAATGTGCTGTTTTCCCAATTTTTCTTAGCATAAGCAAAAACGCCTAATCCAAAAGTGTCGTAAGCAGGAATTAAAAACTCAGTTCCCTTGTTCTGGCTGTGTGCATCATCTATACTTAGACCGAAAACAGGTTGCCATCCGTTAGTTTCATGGATATAATATTTCAAATCTGCATTGTAAGTTTTAAGGTCGAAAAATAATGCAGGATCTGGTCCGTCCAGTTCGCGGCGTTGGTTTTGCTGATAGCCAAAATCGGCCTTTAAATTACCGTTACCTAAAACAAAATTGTTATTTAAGGCAATTTTGAAATGCCTGATATCCTGACGTGGGTAATCTAAAGTACGGCTTTTGTAATCGCTGTTGGTAAAAGCACTTCCGTCTTCTTTAACAAAATTTCCGTTGTCATCTAAAGCAGGCTCGTAAAAACCAATGTTGTTGCGGAAATTCGAAACGTTTAAGTGTGTATAACCCCAGCTTTTGTTTAAGCCTACCATTCCGCTTAAATCGGTTTCGTTAAAGCCCGAATTAGGGAAATATCCGGTAGGTGTTTTAAAGGAATATGCGTTTTTATATGTTCCACGCGCTCTCCAAACAAAACCGTTTTCGTTACCGTTTAACATTAGCGAGTTTGCAGTAAGGCCGTTATTGGTCGAGTAATTGGTAATAAACTCACCTTTAACCTGACCTTCGGGTGCGGTACTGGGCTCTAATAAATTAATTACACCGCCAAGTGCATCAGAACCATACATTAAAGATGCTGCGCCGCGTAAAATCTCTACACGGTCTGATTTGAACTGGTCGATTTCGATGCCATGTTCATCGCCCCATTGTTGTCCTTGCTGTTTAATTCCGTCATCTAAAGTTACAATGCGGTTATAACCTAAACCTCTGATCACAGGTTTAGAAATAGAAGGACCTGTGGTAATTTGCGATACGCCAGGGATTTTGGTGAGGGCATCTATTAAATTAGTCGATGGCTGCAAAAGCAGGTCTTTACCTACAACTGCCGATGAGGCACTGTTTCTTTTACTGGTACTACTGATCAAACTTCCGGTAATTATAATTTCTTTGGTTTCGATAGCGGTTGGCTGCAGCGAAAACTGGAGACCTGCACCCGTTGAAAGATTAACCATTTGTGTAGCCGTTTTGTAGCCCACGTAATGAACCTCAACCAAATAAGTGCCTTTCGTAGGGAGGTTTTTAAGTGTAAAAGCACCATCGTTGTTAGTTACGGCAGTAACCTTTAAATCGGGTATAAAAATAGTGGCACCCGGTAATGTTTGTTTGGTACTGGCATCAATAACCTGACCTGTTATATCTTTTAGTGCCGAAGCAAAGGCAGTATTGCCCAATAAGGTATATAGAATTACTAAGCCAATTAGCTGTAATTTTTTCATGATAATGTATCGTAAATAAGCATGATAGAAAGCCTAAAGCCATAGCGCTAACCTGGCTAGTTTAGTCTTTCGTATAAATAATGTTAATATAGGCACGCGAATGGTGCATTGGAAGAAAAAATTAAGCTGTTGGTGGGCCACGTAAGCTTGAGCGCTTTACTTCGGTAAAGGCATTTTTTAAGGTAGGCTCAGTAGGGTTAAAAATCTTTGCACATAAAAAGATCCTGTAAATGTGGTGTGCAGACACATAGTTTTTCTCAAAACTTGCATTACAGATTAAGCAGGTATCTCCATGAGCCTGCAGGTGGCTAACATGTTTACAGTTAATTTCTTTTTCTATAACCGGAACAGGCCTATGGCTGTGGAGTACGCTCCAGGGTGTTAAAGCAATGGCGAAAACAACCAGCATAAATGCCGATAAATATTTTTTGATATTTTGCCTGTGCTTTTTCAACGCTTCAAAAGTAGCAAATACTATTCATTATTGTATAATGCATTGGTAACATTGCTTTTATAGTACATTCGACTGTATTTCTTGCGTAAAGTTTAAGGTATATGCTTTGGTTATAGCTTATTCCCAGTAGGTTTGGCGTCTGGAATCAGTAACTTTGACATTGATGATTAACAATACTTTGAAATTTCTTAAGAAAAACCTCCTAAACGCTGCGTTAGTGTTGTTGCTACTGGTTGTGATCTTTGTACCCGATGCCAAAGCTTTTTTAATTAAAGGTTTGATGGAGATTGGCTTTTACAAACCCGAAATAGAAACACCTATTGCCCCGGACATGAGCCTGAGCGGTATCCGATTTAAGGATGCGAAAGGTAATCTGGTTGACTTGGGCGATTTAAAAGGTAAAGTCATCTTCCTTAATTTTTGGGCAACCTGGTGTCCGCCCTGCCGTGCTGAAATGCCATCAGTTAATAAATTGTATAAACAGTTTAAAGACGATAAAAATGTGGTATTCATTTTTGCAGATGCCGATGGCGACCTTGGTAAATCTACCCGCTTTATGGCTGACCGCAAATACGAAATGCCGGTTTATAAGGTGGAAAGCAATGTTCCTGAAGAAATATTTTCGGGTGTGCTACCTACTACCATCATATTCGATAAACAAGGCCGTCTTTCTTTGCGCCACGAAGGTGCAGCAGATTATGCAGATAAAAAAATCGTAGATTTCCTGAATAAACTTAGCCGTTCAAATTAATCAGGCAATGCTTAATTATATTCTGATGGTAAAATGATATTTGCATTTTTGATATACGTAGTTAACTACATATATTTGAAGTAAAATTTTATACTATGCAAAATGAACTTAAAATAGAGCGGTTAAACAATCAAAATTGTGAACAAATTATTGGCTTAATTTTACCCATTCAGCAAATCGAATTTAATGTAGATATTGATTTGGCGGCACAACCCGATTTGTTAGATATTGAAACTAATTACGATGCTACTGGTGGTGCGTTTTGGGGAGCCTGGCTAGATGGTGAGCTTATTGGTACCATTGCCTTAATCGCAGTACCCGAACACCATTCGGGCGCCATTAGAAAAATGTTTGTGAAAAAAGAATTTAGAGGTAAAGCACTGGGACTGGCGCAGGTCTTGCTGGAAACCCTCATTGCCTATAGCCGGAAAAATGACCTGAAAGAATTATATTTAGGTACTAAAGATATTTTACAGGCTGCTTGTCGTTTTTACGAACGCAATGGATTTGCACAAGTTGACATGGAAAAGCTACCTTCGTATTTCCCACGGATGGCTGTTGATAATGTTTTCTACAGCCTGGATTTAAAACCTGCTTAAATGGAACAAAATGTAATTGATGCTTCAGGTTTATTGGCCATTTCTACGCGGTTACAGCGGTTGAGTGATCAAATCCGTAAAGACGGCTTGCTGATATATAAAGCCTTTGGCATCGATTTTCAGCCCAAATGGTTTCCGGTTTTGTACACATTATATAAAAAATCGAGCATGACTGTGGTACTGCTTTCAGAAGAAATTGGTTATGCCCATCCATCAACCATCAGTTTGTTAAAAGAGCTGGAGAAAGAAAAACTAATCTGCTCCAAAAAAGATAAAACAGATACCCGTAAGCGATTGGTAGAGCTTACAGAAAAAGGGCAAACGCTGCTATCTGCCATGGAACCGGTGTGGGAAGTCATTATTAAAGCAACAGCCGAAATTACCAATACCCAAAATAACCTGATGGCAGCCATAAATGAAGTTGAGGCGGGTTTAAAGAAAAAAAGCTTTTTACAAAGAGCTGAGGTTTATATGAAGAATGATTGAATGAATGGGGATTGAGTGTGTGAATTTTGAATGAGGTTAATCAATCATTTTGTTATTTTTGCCCTCATGATTTCATTTTTCGAAGCTTCGCTGAAGCAACTTTCCATCCATCATACAGGCAACAAACTGCTTGAAGAATATTACAAGCTTTCTGATGCACCTTTAAAAATTGATGATGAGGTATTGGGCAATCTGTTGATGCAGTATTTTTTAAAGCCTTTCGAAAAGGTAAATGAAGTTTATCACTTTTATCATCCCAATGATAATCTGGAATTGAACGAAGTATTCCACTTTGTGCATGAAATTTTCGAAAACAATGAACTTTTTCATGAAGATTCGCAGCAGCTGGCAAAACATTTATACGATGTAGCCAACCACCCCAAAATTAAATCGGGTGAGTTGTATGTGGCTTATTTTGAAAAGGTACAGATTGAAGGTGAACAGCTAGAGGTAGTGGGTATATTTAAATCGGAGAACAAAGATACTTACCTGAAAGTTTACCCCGAGCTGGATGGCTTTAATGTAAGTTATGAGCAGGAAGCCATTAGCATTAACAAACTGGATAAAGGCTGTTTGATTTTTAATGTGGAGCGGGAGCAAGGCTACAAAGTTGTAGTGTTGGATCAATCGAAAAGCAGCAACGATTCTGCAGTATATTGGAAAGATGAATTTCTGAAACTGAAGATCAGGAACGACAGTTATAACCAAACCAATAATGTTTTAGGCGTTTACAAGAACTTTGTTACCCAGAAACTGGATGATGACTACGAAATTAGCAAGGCAGATAAAATTGACCTGTTAAACCGCTCAATGAAATATTTCAAAGAAAAGGAAACTTTTGATATTGAAGAATTCGGTAATGAGGTAATTGGTAATGCCGAAGGAATTGAGTCGTTTAAAAATTATAAGAAAAATTACGAAGAAGAGTACGAAAGCCCAATTGCCGACCATTTTGAAATTGCTGAATCGGCGGTTAAAAAACAGGCTCGTGCCTACAAAAGTGTTTTAAAACTCGATAAAAACTTCCACATCTATATTCATGGCAATAAAGACATGATCGAAAAAGGGTACGATGATGATAAATCGATGAATTTTTACAAGGTGTATTTTAGGGAAGAGGAGTAGTTTTTAGTCAAGATTCTGTAGTCTTTAGTGGGGAGTATTCTAGCAATCGTCGGGTTCGAACTCAAGACTTTGAACTCACGACTAAATCCTTTGCTGTGCTTTTAAAGCCAGGTATTGGTTAATCACGTTTACCGTTAGTTTTTGTGGTGGGGTAAGAATGGCTAAAATACCGTGCGTATTCAACTCCTTAACCATGAGTTTTTTCTCGTAAATAAACTTTTCTGCAATGGTTTTGTGATAAATCCCTTCAACGTCTTTAGCTGGTTCGCTGCTTAAGGCTTTTAGTTCGGTGTTTTCAAAAAACACGACTACCAATAAGTGATATTTTGAAATCCGCTTTAAATAGGGGAGTTGCCTTTGCAATGCCGATAAGCTTTCGAAATTGGTGAAAAATACCAATAACCCGCGTTGTTTTACTACCGAACGTACAGTGGCGTATAAGGCTTCCAGATTGTTTTCTAAATATCTGGTTTTTTCTTTGTAAAGCACGTTCATGATGGTGCCAAGCTGTGCTGATTTCCTGTCGGCAGGTACAACGGCACCAATATTTTCTGATACGGTAATTAATCCGGCCTTATCTTCTTTGAGCATGGCCACTTTAGCCAGGGCAACAGCAGCATTGATGGCATAATCGAGCAGGCTTAAGCCCTCAAAAGGCATTTTCATTACGCGCGATTTATCTATAATGCAATAAATATTCTGCGACCGCTCATCAGTGTAGGTATTCACCATCAGGCTGCTTTTCCGGGCTGTAGCTTTCCAGTTAATGGTGCGGATATCATCGCCCCCAACATAGTTTTTAATCTGATCGAATTCGCTGCTATGACCAACCTTTCTAATCTTTTTGATGCCAAAAGCTGTTAAATGATGCGAAACAGCCATGAGTTCGTACTGCCCCAGATTAATAAAAGAGGGGTAAACAGGTAAAATTTTGGCGCCATCAAAGTTATAGCGGCGATTGATTAAACGTAAGGGAGAACTGATATATGTTCTGATAAAACCAAAATTGTATTCGCCACGCTTGGTTGGCCGCAGATTATAGTGGATCGATTTAATCTCGGCCGGCTTAATATGCAATCTGAAATCTTTATCACGCAGTTGAAACTGAAAAGGAACTTCGTCAATTACCCTTGCGTTTATGCCAAAACCATAGCGGTTTCTGATTTCTATCTGAATTGGATTTTCGTCGCCATTGCTTAACCGCTTCGAAGTAAATCTTTTGGCATCGATACCCTCGCTTACACGGTAGAGGATAAAAACATCAATCAAAAAGAGTATCAACAGTACGCCGATGGCTATTTCGGGTATGTCGCCCAGCCAGGCAAAAAAGAATTTCAGTAAAAAAAGCACAACACAAAACCCAATCGCAGTAAAAAGGCGGTCGGTTAAGAATAAATTGATGTAATATTGCTGAAAGAGTTTTTTCAATGTTGTTTAATCGGTTAATTGTTGAAACTTGTTAACTGACTTCGGACTCCCGACTATCTCGGTACTTCAATTTTTTTAATAATCTGGTTTACAATATCGCTGGTGGTTAAACCTTCCATTTCTTTTTCGGGCGATAACAATATGCGATGTGCCAATACCGGCCCTGCAACGGCAATAATATCATCAGGCGTTACAAAATCGCGGTCTTGAATCGCGGCAAAGGCTTTAGCACTATGTACGATTGCCAGCGATGCACGTGGCGAAGCACCCAGATAAAGCGAAGGATTGTTGCGTGTTTCGTGCACAATTTTGGCAATAAACTCTAGTAATTTAGGCTCAACAAACAAATTACGGATAATAGCCCTGGCCTGCTGGATCTGTGCTACAGAAAGTACAGGTTTCACTTCATTTAGTAAAGTTTTATTTACCAGGGTATGCTGTGCCGCTAATATGGCGGTTTCCTCTTCAAGCGAAGGGTATTTTACTTCTATTTTAAAGAGAAAACGGTCTAACTGTGCCTCTGGTAAGCGGTAGGTACCTTCCTGTTCAATTGGGTTTTGAGTAGCGAGCACCATAAAAGGCTCATCCATTAAATAGGTTTCGCCATCAATCGTTACCTGGCGTTCTTCCATCACCTCGAATAAAGCCGATTGGGTTTTGGCAGGGGCACGGTTAATTTCATCAACCAGAATAATGTTGCCAAAAATAGGGCCTTTCCTGAATTCGAAATCGCCGGTTTTGGTGTTGAAAATCGGTGTTCCCAAAACATCAGATGGCATTAAATCGGGTGTAAACTGCACCCTCGAAAATTGCGCAGCGATAGATTTGGCAAGTAATTTAGCACTAAGCGTTTTGGCCACGCCGGGTACACCTTCTATTAAAATATGTCCATCGGCAAGCAAACCGACAATTAAGAAATCAATAACCTGTTTTTGTCCGATAATGACATTTCCAAGTACGTTTCTGATCTGGTTTACCGCTTCATTTAATGCGCTTAAATCTGTACGTGGGTTAAACTGTTCTTGTTCCATTGCTATGTGTATATTTATAAAACTGTTCTATGCTTTCGTTTAAGCTGATCAACTCATGGTCGCTTAATTCGTTCATTTGGGGTATCTGGATAAAATAGCGGGTTAATGTTTTAGCCAAAGCCTCATTAATGCCGGTCTTATCGATTAATAACTGCGTAAATTCCTGATTAATTTCAGTTGTTTTAAGGAAATACCTGCTGCGGAGGTACTCCATAAAATAATTGATTTTTTTCAGCGCTATATCGTGGTTGTTGCGTTCCTGATAATATAAACTGCCAACTACATACGTAAATGCCAGCGAAGAATTTGTGTTTGGATCGGCTAAGGGAATAATCCTTTGCCTGCGTTTAATTTCAAACAGCACAAAAACGAGCAGGCTGAAGATAGCCAGGTAGTAGGCAAATTTTAGTTCTGGATGCTTAAAAAACACCCCTAATATATCAGTTGTTGTGTTTTTTTGTCCGGTAAAATACTCGTCGAAAATGATGGATTTATTACCCTGTAAATAGCTTAATGTTTTGGCCGCATATTCTGCTCCATATTTATCAAGCAAATTGAAATTGGTGTAAAAACCAGGCTCGGCAATTAGATATAGAAAGCCCTTACCATAAGGGTAGCGGATAAAATTTGGCTGGCCATTGCCGTTTATTCCCAAAACGGTTACTTTGGTAGAATCGGTTCGGCTAAAAAACTGCGCGCCAATACCTCTTTCGAAACCATAGCTTGCATCTGTTTTAAAATTGGGGTGTGTAAAGTTTAGCGTATTGCCTGCGGCATTTAAAGAAGTGCCTGTTTTTAACTTCAGCTCTTTTTCCATTTTACCAAAATCATAACTGGCAATAAAAACATCATTGCCGGCCTGCATGTATTTGATGAGTTCTGCTAAATCATACTTGCTGATATCTGCCTGCTGGGCTACAATTAAATAAGCTGTTTTGTTAAAGTGCTTCGATTTCAGTGTGTTGTAAACGGCCAGCTGCGAAGTTTTAACACTGGCATTAGGCAGAATGTCTTTTATCTGGTTGTATAAAATGTAGGTACCATAGGGTATTTTATCCTTTGCTGCATAGGTGGGCGCCCAATTGGTTGGGGTAGGTTTGTTGTATTGTGCAACCAGATAAGCCACAATTAAAAAGCAACCGATAATTATATATGCTTTATATCCTTTCATCTAATCTGGCTGTTAAAGTGATTAAATGATTGGTTAATTGGTTCGAACCGTGTGGCATCAATAGGGAAATCGCCATACCAGATATAGTCGAACTGAAGTGTAAGTTTGCCAAAATCGTTTTTAAGGGCAGGTTCACGAAGCTCCGTTAAATAATGATAATTGGTTTTTTCGGGCTGCCACTGGATCAATTCCGCATCGCTTAACTTTTTTAAAGCCCTTAAATACAAAAGTCTTACCGCCAGGCGGAATTTTCCTTCGGTAATTAAACGCTGTAATTCCTGCTCATAGTCAATTTCATGGATGTTCTCGGTCAATACATCATAAGGCAGGATGGTTTCTTTGGATTTCCGGCTAAATATGTTTTCCGAACCAATTAACTTAAGTACAATGAATATAACCACGCCAACACCCACGCCGATAAAGATATACCGCGAAATGGGATTACCAGCTGCTCCTTGAAACAAATCGCCTACCATTTGCCAAAACCAGAGCCAAAAGCGGTCCCACCAGGATAGTTGTTGCTGGCCAATTTCATCGTATTGAAATTCTTTTTGTGCTTTATAATTGCTGATCGCTTCTTTATCAAATTTTGCAGGTGTAACCTGGCTATTGGTATCAATGCGCACAACACCAACCACAGACTTAGTTTTGCCAGCCTGTGCTTTGCCAATTACAGGGGCAAAAAACAAGAGAAATATGAGAATGTTTCTGATTAAAACGCGTTGCATCTGCTAGTATTCTTCTGGCCTGGTGTCAACTGGTTTTTCGTTATTGCCGAAATTCGAAATGCGCTCCTTTAAACCGGGACTTTCTTTCTGCTCAACCAAACTATAGTAAACAAGTGAAATGGTAATAACCGGAATAATGGTAAATACCTGGCAAAGCGATTGGAGTACTGTAGTTATCATGGTTAAGGTTACATTCATGTGTGGGCTTTTACTGGTAAACATGGTTACCATGTTAAGGAGGCTGGTGGGCAATACAATCATGCTCATACAGGCGGAAACAATGATCCATACTACAACTAGCGTACCGAAAGTTACCCAGAAATTATCTTTAATTATTTTGAAGCTCCTGCTAAAAGCGTAGCCAAGCGATCCGTTTTCCAATACCATAATCGGGAACATCATGGCCACAAAAGGTGCAAGCCAAAAACCTGGTACCAGGCAGCAGATAAGCGCAACTACAAGCATTAATATGAGCAATATGGAACTGCCGAAAACCCGTAGAAAGTAATATTTAAAGTAACCCCAAACTTCATCTGTAGCAGGTGGTTGGTTGCCCTTGCGTACATATAGCGCTATATAAGAAAGTACCGCAACCGTCATACTCGAATAACTGGCCATAGAGAACAGTAACGATAAAAAATATTCAATACCATAAACAGATCCGATACCAAAGCCTTTTCCATATCTGTTACCAATACCTGTATTTATTATATTAACCATTTTGTACTGTTGCATAAGCATGGCAGCCATGCTGGCTAAAACAAACAGACCACAAAAGGTAAAATAGGTTGTGATTAGCGGCTTAAAATTTTGCCGCATAAAGGTGAAGGTATCATTAATTACCTGGCCGAAATCCCTTCTTTTCTTAAATTCTAATTGGTTTACCATTTTAATTGCTTTCGGGTTGTTTGAGCTTAATTTTAACGGGATAAATGAATACGTACCAGACAATAAAGGCTGCCGATAATAGCAGGATGGAGGCACTCAATACCAGTGGCATTTCGGTATGGCGGGTAACAAAACTTTCGAAAAAGGCAGCTACAATAAAGATGGGTATCAAACCAATTACGATTTTTAAACCATCTTTTGCACCTTTCAATACCGACACCTTGCGCGAATAGGTTTTGGGGAACAATAAGCTGTTACCTAAAATAATACCGGCCGCACCTGCCAGCACTATGGCCGATATTTCTAGCGTTCCATGGATCCAGATTACCAGTACAGATTGAATGCCCAGGCCTTTGCTAAAAAAGAAGTATTGAAAAGAGCCGAGCATAACCCCGTTGCGGAAGATAGAAACAATTGAACCGAAAGAAAATATAATGCCTAAAACAAAAGTATACAGGGCAACGTAAATGTTGTTGATGCCAATCTGAAAGAACATCATAAATTCGTTTGGTTGCTTGTATACCCCAAAAGGATCGCCTTTAGCAATGTTTTCGTTGGTCATATTTACGTAGCCATCGCCCATAATCAGGCGAACAAAAGTGTCGTCGTATTTGGCTGATAAGGCGCCTATGGCACACGAGATGATAAAAAATGCAAATGCATACCAAATCTGTTTTTTATACTGAAAGAATACGAGTGGGAGCTCGGTTTTCCAGAACTGGATAAACCGGTTAGTTTTCTCCTTTTTATTTTTATAAACCGATTGATGTAATTTGGAAGCCAGCCCGTTTAAATAAGCGGTAGTTTTCGAGTTTGGATAAAATGTTTTGGCGTAAGCAAGATCGTTGGTAATTTCGATAAACTGGTTGGCCACCTCATCAGGATTGGCCTGCTGCATGGAATCGTAATTTTGCCACTTCTCCGAATGCTTTTTAACAAATAATGCTTCTCTCATGTTAAGGCGTTACCAAATCTTGGGTTAAAATAGTTAATTTTTTATGGATAAAGAATCAATCTGGTAAAATGACAGCAAAATATAAGAAATGTTTAGTTAAAAAATTAGTCGTTGATATACAGCGATTATCCTTAAAAAAAATTATGTTTGAAATATGGATAGTATCAGAATTAGCACTGCTCAAAATATCGATATCTCATATGAAATTGCCGGTCTGGGTGAGCGCATTGCGGCCAGATGTATAGATTTGGGCGTTTTTCTGGTACTGGGTATAATTACACTGATTTTGATGGGCGCTAGTGAAACAAGCATGTCGGGTGGCGGAAAAATTATCTTAATTGTATTCCTCGCCATTTTTGTTTTTTACGATCTGGTTTGTGAGCTCATTATGGATGGGCAAAGTTTGGGTAAGAAGGTGCTTAAAATAAAAGTGATTAGCCTGGATGGTGGGCAACCAGCTCTTAGTCAGTATATTTTAAGGTGGCTGTTCAGGACAATTGATTTCGGTATTCCGTTAGGCTGGGGTGTAGTAGCGCTGATATCGGTAATCGTAACCAAAAACCACCAGCGTTTAGGCGATATTTTAGGAAAAACAACTTTGATTAAAACAAATCCAAGAACTCAGTTTACCAACATGGCCTTTAGCTTTAGCCTGCCCGAAACCTACGAAGCCCGGTTTAAAGATGTACTCCATTTAAATGATCGCGAGATTGAGCTCATCCACGAAGTATTAACCAGTTATTACCAAACAGGCAATGCCGAGTTGATTTATGCCATGGCTGCTAAAACAAAAGAACATATCGTGGTAAGCATTCCAGCGGGCATGAACGAATTACAGTTTTTAGAAACGGTACTTAAAGATTATAAACACCTAACCTCAATGGTGAATGTTTAAATGTGGCACTAGTGCAACAGCATTTTATACAGGTAAGAAAGCATTACGAAATTGCCAACAACAATAACAAGTATTCGTAAAATCAGAGATTGGTTTTTAATAGGGAACTTATAAAGCAAGCCTGCTGCAATAAATAAGATCAGTAAAGGAATAGTTGGTGGATAGAGCAGCCAGCTTTTTGATAAATCGCCTTGAATTATTGCAATAAAAGAACGTTGAAACCCGCAACCTGGGCAATCAATGCCTGTTAAAGCTTTAAATGGGCAGGAGATTAAATGATTTTGCAGCCAATCAACCAGGTTGATTAAACTGCAAAATATAAAAAGGATAAACATAATTGCTTAAACTACCGGTGGCGGTGTATCGCTTGGTTTATCTTTATTCTCGAAAGGATTGTTAAAAGGGTTGTTTGGATTATTGAAAGGATTATTTCCAAAACCACCATTTTGAGCCTCAGCAGCTGACGGGCCTAAATAAGTAGCTGGTCCGAAACCTAACATTGGCCAGAATACAAACGGCAATAAAATTAGACCTACCGTGTAACCTTCTGTTTTTCCAAAGCTTTTGCTAAATAGGTTGATCAACCAAATTCCAAATACAAAATTTACGCAAGGGATTATTAACCATAAAATCCATATCATTGGTTTCCCAACAATCTCTATCATTACAATTTCACGGTAAATAGGTATAATGCATGCCCAACCTGGTTTACCTGCCTTTTCGAATGCTTTCCACATCCCAGCCAGCGAAATCACAATTAAAATGAGATAGAAGATAACTGCTCCAAAACCAATGCCTGCGATTATTCCGCCTGAATCATATTCGTTCATAATTTAATGTTTTTAAGGATTATTAATTTAAATAGTTAAACTAATGTAATTTTTTTAATTTAAAAACAGATGAACAGGGAGTTAAATTATTTCAACACGGTGGCCACTTTTGTTAATAATGCATCGGCCCACTGACCATACATTTTGCCACTGGGGTGTAAGCCATCACTTGCAATCAACGCATTATCGGTTGCCGCATTTCTTGATGCAGGAGTAATATTGGTGTAGTTTATGCCCGCTGCAAGCGTTATTTCCTGGTTTGCAGCATTGAAACTATCTATTTCAGTGGCAATTGCCTTGGTATCTCTTCCCGAGTTTTTACCAAAAGGCGTAACGCCCCAATCGGGTATAGAAATCACAAAAACTTTACGCACATCGCCGCCAGCAAAAGCGATAGCCTTTTGTAACAATTCTGCGAACTCTTTGCGGTAAGTGCTAAGGGATAGCCACGGTACTGGTTGTTTACGCCAATGAGCAGCGTAACAAAATCATAAGTTCCGCTTAAATTTTCTTTTTTAATCCCTACCTGCAGTTCATCGGTAGTCCAGCCGGTTACCGCAATAATTTTGGGATTGGCTACGCTGATGTTTTTGCCTTTTAGTAAATTTTGCAGCTGGTAGGGAAAGGATTCAGCTTGCTTAACTGCTTCTCCAATCGTGTAAGAATCGCCCAGCGCCAGATAGCTAAATGTGCTTCCTCCGGTAGTGGGACTTGTAATAGAAGGATCAGTATTTGTAGGCATGTTTTCGTGCTTAGTACAGCCCGAAGTTAATAAAGAAAATAAAATGACACCGAATAAAATCTTCATGACTTGATTTACGAAGTAAGTCTGGCCTTAGTTTTATTGGAGTGCTGTAATATTGTTTTACGGCAACTAAACCAATTTCATTTTAAAAAGGCTGGCAATATGATTTTTTAGCTTGGCTTTCACTTCTTCCATGTCGAGCTTGCGGCCAAGTTCATGCTGTAATGAGGTAACTGCTTTATCATCTATCCCGCAGGGTACAATGTTTTTGAAATAATCGAGGTCAACATTTACATTAAAAGCAAAACCATGCATGGTTACCCAGCGGCTGCAACGAACGCCCATTGCACAAATTTTTCGGGCCTTTTCGTTATCTGCATCTAACCACACACCCGTGTAGCCAGGATAACGGCCGGCCTCAATATCGTAATCTTTCAAAGTTAAAATTACAGCTTCCTCGAGGGTACGCAGATAGAGGTGGATATCGGTAAAAAAATTGTCGAGATCCAATATGGGGTAACCTACAATCTGCCCCGGACCATGGTAGGTAATATCACCTCCACGGTTAATTTTATAATAAGTAGCCTGTTTGTCTTTTAAGCCCTGCTCATCAAGCAAAAGGTTTTCGGGGTGACCGCTTTTGCCTAAAGTATAAACATGCGGGTGTTCGCAAAAAATCAGGTGGTTTGGAGTAGGGGTATGGGTGTTGTTTACCCGGTTGGCAGTTTTAATGGCAACCGTTTGGTTCAGTAAGTCTTCCTGTTTATCCCAGGCTTGCTGGTAGTCGGTTAAGCCCCAATCTGTAAAAACCGTTGGCATTAAATCTTTGGCAATTACTTTTTCTGCTGTCTCGTTCATCTCCATTTGTATTTAATAATTGCCGGCTACATAGCCCAGCATATAGCCATCTTTGGTTTTAAAATAATTAACCGTCAGTTCGCGGGTACCGGTTGGCAGCTCTACCAATGCGTTTAAGGCACCTTCGTTTTTTAGTTTAAAAGGCTTAATGTGGATATGCTGCTTAAACTCCAAGCCTTTTTTGCCATGCCATTTGTAAATGGCCTCTTTGGCACACCAGGCTACATAAAGGCCGTCGGTATTATCGCCAATTTGCTTTTGCGCCAGCTCTACATCACTTAAGAACTTGTGTTTAATGCTTTTTATTTTATGCTTAATCAGCTCAATATCAACCCCAACTGCATAGTTTTTGCTAATCATTACCGCGGCGTAATCGTAAGAATGGCTTAACGAAATGTGGTAATCAAAATTAACCAGGTAAGGTTTGCCATGCTCATCAAACTGGCAATCGATATACTCGGTAGTATTGAGCATTGTGCGGAGCAAAAGCCTGGTGCTTAGCCAGTGCAGTAACCTTTTGCCACTGTTTAAAGATGAGATAATATCGTGTTCGTGCTGTTTGAGTTGCAGCCCTGCCAACAATTCATCTTCTGTTTCTTCAATTTTCCAGATTGCTAAAACAGCATGTTCATCAATATTTTGGTTGTAAATTATTGGCATTGATTAAATTGGAGATTACATGCAAAATTATCTTAAATAAATGATAATTTAGGCCAAAAATACGCATAAAAATGATATTATCTGATAGCAGGATATTAGAAGAAATTGAGAAGGGAACCATCATCATTGAGCCTTTTAAACGAGAGTGTTTAGGAACAAACTCTTATGATGTGCATTTGGGGAAATATTTGGCTACCTATAAAAGCCGCGTGCTGGATGCCAAAGTCCATAATGAGATCGAACATTTTGAAATTCCAAAAGATGGTTATATCCTTCATCCCGGAACGCTTTACCTTGGGGTTACCTTAGAGTATACCGAAACCCATGGTCACGTACCTTTTTTAGAGGGGAAAAGCAGTACTGGCCGCTTAGGAATCGATATTCACGCTACCGCAGGTAAGGGCGATGTAGGTTTCTGTAATACCTGGACATTAGAAATATCAGTTGCGCAACCTGTAAAGGTTTATGCGGGGATGCCCATTGGTCAGCTTATTTATTTTGTGGTAGAAGGCAATATCGGCACCATGTACAACACTAAGGGGAATGCCAAATACAACAATAAAACCACACGGCCTGTTGAAAGCATGATGTGGAAAAACAAATTCTAAAGGATTTGGCGCTGCACACAGTAGCAAGCTTTCTTGCTCCTCATGATTTGACGCTGCATACTGCAGAAAGTTTTACTGACCCTCATAATTGTTTGCCGCGCACTGCAGGAGCTTTTCATGAGCAAGCAGCACTATTTTAAATTGGTTCGCTATACTCGCTGTTCAATTGTAAACTATAAATTTAGTATTATAATCAAATTTCATGTGTTCTTCATAAAAATATGCCTCAGGTTTTGTACCTTGAGGCATATTTATTTTACCTAACCACATGAAACCCAGAATTATTCTCGCCCTCAGTTTTGTATTACTATTAATTGGCTTTACGGCATTTAAAATGGATGATGATCCTTTTAGCCAGCTGTTACAGAAGTTAGAAGATTATACCACAAAATATCCTCAGGAAAAAGTGCACCTGCATTTGGATAAGCCTTATTATGCTATTGGCGATGATATCTGGTTTAAAGCCTATGTTTTAAATACCAAAACATCGGCCTCTTCCAACATCAGCAAAATTTTGTACGTAGAGCTTATCAATGAAAAAGATTCGCTTAAAAAACTGGTTAAACTTCCCTTAATGGGCGGTATTACATGGGGCGATTTTAAACTGACCGATTCGCTTAGTGAAGGAAACTACCGGATTCGGGCCTATACCAATTACATGCGTAATTTCGGAACAGAGTTCTTTTTCGATAAAACCATTAAAATCGGAAACAGCTGGGCCAATAAGGTATTTACCAAAACAACTTACAATTTTACCAAAGAGAACAACAACGATAAAGTAACTGCCAACATCCATTTCGAAGATAAAAACGGTATTGCATACAGTGAAAATGAGGTGAGTTATGATGTGCAGCTCGATTACAGGAGTGTAAGCAAAGGCAAAGTAAAAACCAGCTTAACTGGCGATGCTGTAATCAGTTTTACCAACAACCAGTCTTTCCAGAATAAATCGGGGAAAATTATTGCCACTATCACCCTCGATAATAAGCAGAAAGTAATCAAATCAATTCCGATTACTTCAACTTCAAATGATGTCGACGTACAGTTTATGCCTGAAGGTGGTACGCTGATAGAAGAGCTGCCCCAAAAAATTGCTATTAAAGCGGTTAACCCGAGCGGTAAGGGAGAAGATGTGCAAGGCGATATTGTAGATGAGACCGGAGCCACCGTAACCAGTTTTACAAGTAGCTACCTGGGCATGGGTAATTTCGTGTTCAATAGTCAGGCAGGCAGGGTTTACTCTGCAAAGGTTAAATTTAAAGATGGTTCCGAAAAAACATTCAAACTTCCTTTGGCTGCTAAAAGTGGCTATACTATTTCATTAAATAACACCGATACCGCTAAAGTATCGTTAAAAATTATGGCCAGCGCCGATCTGGTTAATGGCGATGAGCTAAAAGTTGTTGCGCAACATGGAGGCACGGTATATTACGTTTCGAAAGCCAAAATGGATAAACAGGTATTGATGGCCAATATCCCTAAAAAGAACCTGCCATCGGGAATTGTCCAGTTTACCCTCTTTTCTGCAGCCAACCAACCTGTTGCCGAGCGATTGGTATTTGTAACCAACAAGACTGACATAATTGATGTATCGCTAAATGCAAGCGATGTAGCCACTGCCAGAAAAGGGAAGGCAAGCTTTACATTCGATGCTGCAAGTGAAGGCAAACCTGTATTGGGCAGTTTTTCTGTTGCAGTTACCAATGCAACCAAGGTAGCCCCCGATGAAGATAACGAAACCAATATCCTCACTTCGCTTTTACTTACCTCTGATTTGATTGGTTACGTAGAAAAACCTAACCATTATTTTTTAAAGGATGATGTTCAAACGCAAAGGGAGCTTGATAACCTAATGCTTACCCAGGGCTGGAGACGTTTTACCTGGAAAAATATCATCAACAATGTTGGCCCCAATATTACCTACAAGCCAGAACAATCTATCTCCATTAGCGGTACTATTACCAAAGGCAACAAGCCTGTGGTCGGAGGTAAAGTAATGTTGATGGCTACAAAAGGCACGCTATACATTTTAGATACCGTTACCAATGCCGAAGGTAAATTCGTCTTTGATAACCTGAGTTTTGGCGATAGTACCAAGTTTGTAGTGCAGGCGCGTACCAAAACCGAACGTAAATTTGTAGATATTAACCTCGATATAGTACCTGGACAAATTGTAACCAAGAATAAAAATGGTGCCGATATCGATATTAATGTGAACAATACTTTAATGAAATACATTAAAGAAAGCGATAATTATTTTAACGAAATGACCCGCCTCGGCTTGTTAGAGCGTACCATTAAGTTGGAAGAAGTAACCATTACCGAAAAGAAAAACCCGGCGAAAAATTCTTCTAACCTAAATGGGGCAGGAAGGGCCGATTTCGTTTTAACTGCCGATCAGCTTTCTACCTGCGTTACCCTTTCGCAGTGCTTGCAGGGTCGCTTACCGGGGGTAATATTCAGGGGTAATGTTCCTTACCTGATGCGCAGCCAAAACACACCAATCCAGATTATTGTGGATGGTATGCAAATGGAAGCTGATTTTCTGGATAATGTAGTGCCATCTGATGTAGAATCGATAGAACTGCTAAAAAGCATTGGCAACACAGCCATTTATGGTTCTCAAGGTGGAGGCGGCGTAATTATCATTACCACCAAACGTGGCGACGGGGGCAGAAGTTCTGATCGATATGCGCCGGGTATAGTTACACTGAGTCCTAAAGGATTTACAGTTTCGAGAGAATTTTATTCGCCTAAATACGATGCCGCAAGTACCAGTAGCCGTGCCGATTTAAGAACAACCATTTACTGGAACCCGCAGGTAGTTGCTGGTACCGATGGTAAAGCTAAGTTTGAATTTTACAATTCCGATGAACCCGGAAATTACCGTGTAGTAATAGAAGGAATAGATGCACTCGGTCATTTGGGAAGAAAAGTTTACACTTATGATGTGAAATAAAGAAAAATAGATAAATTTGAGTTGTTATGCAAGCATAGTTTGTGGTAAACTGTTTCGATAATGCTATCTTGATACTGTAGTCTCGAAACTTTAATCTTGATACATAAGTCTTGATAGTTGTACCCGCTATTATACTTGCTACTCAAAACCTGATACTATTTTACCATGAACACCATAAAAGTAAGCGTTAAAGATCGTTTAGCTACGATAACATTAGATAGAGGAAAATCAAACGCCTTAAACCGCGAACTGATTACCGAACTGGATGATATGCTAAAAAATATCGCTGCCGATGATAACATTGGTGGCGTTATTTTAACCGGTACAGCCCCTTTCTTTTCGGCAGGACTAGATCTTGTAGAACTTTATAATTATGATGAAGCCGAAGCCAAATCTTTTTGGGAGCTGTTTTTAGGCTTTACTGCAAATCTGGTTTCCTTTAAAAAACCAATGGTAGCGGCAATAAGCGGGCACAGCCCTGCAGGTGGTTGCGTAATGGCTTTAGCCTGCGATTACCGTTTGATGGCTGAAGGACAATATATTATTGGTTTAAATGAAGTGCCGGTTGGTATTATTGTGCCTAACAGCATTTTTCAGTTGTATGCTTTCTGGATCGGCAAAGCCGAGGCAACCCGTAGTTTGCTCTCAGGTAAGTTGTATAATCCCGAAGAAGCCTTGAAAGTAGGTTTGGTAGATGAGTTGGTGCGGAACGAAAGCCTGCTCACTGCTGCCGAGCGCAAGATTAAAAAATATATGGAGCTGGAAGGGAATACCTGGTCGCAGAGTAAACTCAACATCCGCGAAGAACTGATTGCTGCGGTAACTGCCGATCAATCGGCTACCTTAGAGAAAATGCTCCAACAATGGTGGTCGCCTGCAACACGCCAAATTTTAAAAACCATTTTAGCTAGCTTGCAGCGGAAGTAATTTCAGTTGGCAGTTTTCAATTTACAATTGGCAGTTTGCAATAAACAGTTAACCAATTTCAACGATTAACCAGTTTAACAAAACCCAACAATTTAGCAATAAAACAATTTCAACAATTAACCCACATAGCTTATGTTCAGTTATAATTCACCTATGCTTAGAGACGATGCTTTAAAAGGTAAAACCATTGTAATTACCGGTGGTGGTACCGGGCTTGGTAAAGCCATGGGCGTGTATTTCCTGAAATTAGGGGCCAATCTGGTAATCACCAGCCGCAAGCAGGATGTTTTGCAAAAAACAGCGGACGAAATGGAAGAGAAAACCGGAGGCAAAGTATTGGCAGTAGCTTGCGATGTACGGGAGATTGCACAGGTAGAAAATGTGCTTGCCAAAACAATCGAAAGATTTGGTTCAGTTGATGTACTGCTAAATAATGCGGCAGGTAATTTTATTTCACCTACCGAACGCCTGTCGGCCAATGCCTTTTCTTCTATTATCGATATTGTTTTAAAGGGAACTGTTAATTGCACGCTCACCTTTGGTAAACACTGGATTGCCGCAAATCAGCCGGCTACAGTGCTAAATATCATTACTACTTATGCCTTTACCGGCTCGGCCTATGTAGTGCCATCGGCTTGTGCCAAGGGCGGGGTTTTGGCCTTAACCCGTTCGTTAGCAGTAGAGTGGGGTAAATATGGTATCCGTACCAATGCAATTGCCCCCGGGCCATTCCCAACCAAAGGTGCCTGGGAGCGTTTACTGCCCGGCGATCTGGCTAAAAAATTCGATTTTAAAAACCGTGTGCCACTAAAAAGGGTAGGCGATCATCAGGAACTGGCCAATCTAGCTGCGTTTTTAGTAAGCGATTTCTCCGGTTACATTAATGGCGAAGTAATTACCATTGATGGTGGCGAATGGTTGCAAGGCGCTGGTCAGATGAATGGTTTAGAAGCAATTCCCAACGAAATGTGGGATATGCTGGAGCAAATGACAAGAAGCGCTAAGGGAAGCTAGTTAATTAGCGGAAAGCTTAAAGGAAAAAGTCTAAAGCAAAAACCAGGGCGTTAGCTCTTGCTGCCTGATTCTCTGTACTTGATGCGCGCTACTTGCTACTAAAATATTATCTTTGCCCTATATGAATATCTTACTTTTAGGTTCAGGCGGCAGAGAAAGTGCATTTGCCTGGAAAATGAGCCAGTCTTCGCACTGCGATAAATTAATTATTGCACCCGGAAATGGTGGTACAGGTGCATACGGTACCAATATCAACATCAATGTAAACGATTTTGATTCCATTAAGAAAGTAGTTCTTGCCGAGAATATTGAACTTGTTGTGGTAGGGCCAGAAGAACCTTTGGTAAATGGTATTCATGATTTTTTCCTTGCCGATCAGGCACTTGCACACATTCCCGTTATCGGACCGAAAAAAGAAGGTGCTATTTTAGAAGGAAGTAAAGATTTTTCTAAACAGTTTATGGAGCGTCATGGTATTCCAACCGCGGCATCAAAATCTTTCACCCCCGAAACATTGGAAGATGGTTTAGCTTATTTGCAGAACCATGCTTTGCCAGTGGTTTTAAAAGCCGATGGATTGGCTGCAGGTAAAGGTGTATTAATTTGTACCGAAACTGTAGAAGCACAGGAAGAATTAAAACTGATGCTTGGCGGTAAATTTGGTGCAGCTGGTGCAACCGTGGTTATCGAAGAATTTTTAAGTGGGATTGAACTTTCGGTATTTATTTTAACAGATGGTGAGAATTATGTTACCCTTCCATCAGCCAAAGATTACAAAAGAATTGGTCAGGGCGATACCGGTTTAAATACAGGTGGTATGGGCTCGGTTTCACCTGTTCCGTTTGCAACGCCCGAGTTTTTAGCCAAAGTAGAAGAACGCATTATAAAGCCTACTGTAGCAGGCTTGAAAAAAGATAATATCGATTACACAGGCTTCATTTTCTTTGGTTTAATCAAAGTTGGTGAAGAACCTTATGTAATTGAATACAATGCACGTATGGGCGATCCGGAAACCGAAAGTGTTATTCCGCGTATCGAGAACGATTTGGTAGAGTTGTTTATGGCTAGCGCCAACAAACAGTTAAATCAGGTTAATCTGGTTATTTCAGAACAAACAGCTGCTACTGTAATGATTGTTGCGGGTGGTTACCCAGGCGAATATTTAAAAGGTAAAGCCATTACTGGTATCGAAAACCTGCGTCATTCTAATGCTTTCCACGCCGGAACACTTTTAGAAAACGATGTGGTTAAAACCAATGGCGGTAGGGTAATTGCCATTACAAGCTTGCAGAAAGATTTATTTACCGCTTTACAATCGGCCACTGCAGATGCCGGAAGAATCTACTTTGATGGAAAATATTTCAGAGAAGATATCGGCTTTGATTTGGTTTAAAAGCTAAATTTATATAAAAAGAAACCCGCAGATTTTATTGATCTGCGGGTTTCTTTCTTTATTCGTCCTGCTGGCACTGGATCGTCATTTCGAGCGAAGTCGAGAAATCCAGCCAATTTGGTAAATATCCTTATTTCGATTTACTTCCCAATAACTCCTGAAGTTTATCTTGTAAAGCTTGCTCTCTTAGTCCTTTGGCTATAATTTTTCCGTTTGGATCAATTAAAAAGTTGGCCGGGATAGATTGGATGCCGTACATTCTGGCTACTTCATTATCCCAGAATTTTAAGTCCGAAACATGTGTCCAGGTTAATTTATCATCAGCAATGGCTTTTAACCAAGCATCTTTTTTACCCGGACGATCTAAAGAAACACCCAATACGGTAAAGCCTTTATCTTTAAATTTATTGTATGCTACAACTACATTCGGGTTTTCCTGACGGCATGGACCGCACCATGAAGCCCAGAAATCAACCAGTACATATTTGCCTTTAAAATCAGAAAGTTTTACAGGTTTACCGTTTGCATCATTTTGGGTAAAATCCATAGCCATTGCACCTACAGCAGTTTTTCTGCTCGTTTCGAAAATTGCGGCTATTTTTTTACCGGTTGTACTTGCTTTTAGCTCAGGAGATAATCCATTAAAAGCTTTTTCTGCAGCCAATACCTGATCTGGGTCTGAAGCCAACTGGTTAAGTGCAGTTAAGCTGATGTAAGATTTGGGGTTGCTGCTGGCATAACCCAAAAGTATAGGTGTTAAACTTGCTGTAGCTTTTTCGTAACGGCTCATGGCATCTTCCTTTACTTTGGGATCTTTTTGCTGCTCTGGCGTAAGTTTCGAATACTCTACATTAATGGCGTTGATCTGATCATCAACAGGCTTGGTCAGGGCCTTTAATTTTTTGCTGTCATCATTGATCACCGATCCACTGATCGCTGCGGTTTTGATCGAATCTGTGCCGATTATCTTGATGTCAGCACATTCAAGAAAAAGGGAGGTATAATCAAGTATCTCGCCTTTTGCCGGACGGTTAACGTAGGGATTTTTGTTAAGAAATAGGTTTCCGGCAGTTGGATCCACTAAAGTACCTCTAAATATAAAAGTACCTTTGTCAACCGTTACTGAATCTGTTACTGATTTATCATCCGCACGGTAAATCAGGTATATCTTATCGCCATCTTTCAGTCCTTTAATATAACCTGTAACAGTAAACGGCTTTTGCGCCAAGGCTGCCAGCGGCAATAAAGCTATAGCAGAGAATAATATTTTTTTCATACGGTTAGTTAATCGTTTTTCAAATATAGATATATGTATGTTTAAAACGTAATCGGTTAGGTGAAATTATAATAATCTGTGTTTTAAGCGCATTATCAGTTTAATTTTTGATAGGTACGCCACCATAAATCGGGCATTTCGCCATTAACTGCGGTTTGGTAATCATCATAGCGACAAGGTACCAAATGATAACGCTCATTTTTAGATTGGCCTGATGGATAAGGAACCTGCATCCACCAGCGGTCTGATTTTTTACTTTTAACAAAGGTCATTTCGCCCGAGCCATCTTTCAAACTCGTTCTGTAAATAATAAATTGCGATTTTGGCGTAAGCGGGAAATCCTTTTTGCGGGCATAAAATCCATCAACAAAATACCAAACCATTTGTGCCAGTAAAAAAGCGGTTTGTCCGTTATTATCGTAAGCAGGGTTAAATTCGTAAAAACCGATTGAGGTTAATTTATCGTTCATACCGGCATAGCGTGCCAGTCTGCAGGCTTCCTCGCCATCAAAACCATTTGGTGTGGT
Organism: Pedobacter sp. HDW13; assembly: GCF_011303555.1. Classification (NCBI taxonomy): domain Bacteria; kingdom Pseudomonadati; phylum Bacteroidota; class Sphingobacteriia; order Sphingobacteriales; family Sphingobacteriaceae; genus Pedobacter; species Pedobacter sp. HDW13. The sequence continues at coordinate 2,531,736 of NZ_CP049868.1, forward strand.
GTTGGCATTGGCTGCGGCATCGGCCGAACGGATAGCACCTATATCAAAACTGATCATGTTGGCGTTGCGGATAATCGGTTCGGTTAGCATAATATCCTGTGCAAACTCGCCAAGGCGGTGTACATCAAAATAGAGCTTGTCCATTACACTTAAACTCTCCTGGTTTACAAAATAGGTTTGGTAACCCACATTGCTAAAGTTGAAGAGATAATTGGGCTGGTGTAAAAAAATCTTGTTCAGATAACAGTCAGAACGGGTAGCAATCCCTTCATGGTCATCATCGCCAATATCAAACTGGTTGTCGATAATAACCAGGTCTACCTTTTGTTCCAGATCCTCGTAGCCTAAATATTGTGCGTAGGTTAAATCCTGTCCGCCACCAATAATGATCGGGATAATATTCATTTTGATGAGCTCCGAAACTACCATTTTAATCGCAATGTAAGTGTCGGCAATGGTTGCGCCATGTTTAATATTGCCTAAATCAACAATACGGCTGGTAAAAGCTCCTTCGTTAAGGCGGTAAAATTTCTCTCTGAAATAATCGGGTGCCAAGGCAGTACCTTCGTTGTTTACTGCACCACGACCATCGAGTACGCCAAAAATGGCCAGATCGTAAGTGTTCTCTTCAAAATCAGGGAACGATTCGGTATAAATTTGCGCTTTTAAACCCAGCTGACTTGTAAAAAATCCTTGTTTTGGTGTAAAACTATCGGCGTTTATGGGCGAAAAAAAATCCGTTAATGACATATATTTAAAACTCTCGGCTCAAATATCTATTTTTGAATGCGTATTTCCACATATAGCTCGAAAAAAATAAAATGATACTGGTAACCGGAGGCACGGGATTTTTAGGATCTGAACTGATTAAACAATTAACCAATAAAGGTTTAGCTGTTCGGGCGTTAAAGCGGGCGCAATCTAAAATACCAGCTTTAATTGGTAATAACCCGCTAATAGAGTGGTTTGATGCCGATATTAACGAAACTGCAGCGCTCGAAGATGCATTTGAAGGGATTACAAAAGTTTATCACTGTGCGGCATTTGTATCTTTAAATTCTAAACACAAGAAACAGCTTTTTCATGTCAACATTGATGGCACGTCGAATATTGTAAACCTTTGTGCCGAAAATAATTGTCGCTTATTGCATGTTAGCTCTATTGCGGCGCTGGGTAATGCAAAAAAAGATAATAAAATAACCGAAAAAGATTTTTGGGAATATGATGCTCAGGCGCATGCTTACGGCTTATCCAAATACGAAGGCGAAATGGAGGTTTGGCGTGGCATTACCGAAGGACTTGATGCCGTAATCGTTAATCCATCCGTTATTATTGGTAAAAATGCCGGTTTTGAAGGAAGCGGGGCTATTTTCAAACTGGTAAAAGATGGTTTTTCTTTCTATACTGATGGAGCATCGGGCTTTGTTGATGTTGAAGATGTAGCCAAAGCCATGATTTTGTTGATGGAAGCCGAAGTTTCGGGCGAACGTTATATTATTTCGGCTGATGACTATCATTATAAAGATCTTTTTAGTGATATAGCCAAAGGCTTTTCGGTTAAAGCACCAACCAAAGAAGCTAAACCTTGGATGTTGGGACTGGCCTGGAGGGCACTCAAATTTGTTTCTCTTTTTACCGGTAAGCAGCCTTCAATTACGAAAGACACGGCCAAAAGCAGCGTAACATTAAGTTATTACAACAATAATAAGATTATAGCGGAAACTGGTATCAAATTTAAACCAGTAGCCCAAAGCATACAGGAAATTACCCAACACTTAAAATAATGCCCAAACAAAAAGCTTATTACATTATCGATTTCGATAGTACTTTTACGCAGGTAGAAGCACTTGATGAACTCGCGAGGATCTCTTTAAAGAACCACCCAGACAAAGAGGCCATTTTCCAAAAAATTGAAGACTATACCAACTTTGCCATGGAAGGCAAAATGTCTTTCTCTGAAAGTTTGGCTCAGCGTGTTAAACTTCTTGAAGCCAATGAAGATCACCTGAAACAGTTGATTAAACATTTAAAAAAGAAGGTGTCTACTTCTTTTTCGCGTAATGCAGCTTTTTTTAAAAAACACAGCGATGATGTTTTGATCGTTTCCGGAGGATTTAAAGAGTTTATTACGCCTGTGGTGAGCCAGTACCATATTAAAAAGGAAAACATTTATGCCAATACTTTTGTAACCACCGGCGATGGAAAAATTATCGATTACGACCATGCCAATCCTTTAAGTGAAGAAGGAGGAAAAGTAAAACTGCTTCAACATTTAAAACTGGAAGGCGAATTATTTGGTATAGGGGATGGATATTCTGATTTTCAGCTGCGCGAGAGTGGCTTAATTAATAAGTTTTTTGCTTTTACAGAGAATATTGCCCGCGAAAGCATTGTGGCAAAAGCAGACCACGTTACGCCGAGCTTTGATGAGTTTTTGTACGTAAACAATTTACCCCGCGCCATTTCTTATCCAAAAAACAGGATTCTTTGCCTGGTAATTGGTGATGTTGATCCTTTAACCATTTCGATCCTTAAAAATGATGGCTTGTCTATCAGGCACAAAGCTACTTTCGAAGAGAAATATGTTAAAGATGTGGGGATTATCCTTTTGGCAGACGGTGAAAAGCTAACCAAAGAGCAATTAAAAAATGCAGTTAAGCTTAAAACGATAGGTTATTTAGGTAATGCGAAAAATAAGATCGATTTGGATCTATGTACCAAACAAGGCATAGTAGTTTTTGACGATCAGAAGAATAACCCGCGTAACCTCGATTTTATCCCGAAAAGGGTAACCGATTTTATGAATACCGGTGCCACTTATTTAAGCAGCAACTTCCCGAATTTACAGTTGCCTAAAATTGATAAATCGCACCGTTTAATACACATCCATAAAAACGTTCCGGGTATTATGGCCAAAATCAATACGGTTTTTGCCAAGCACGATATTAATATTGTTGGCCAGTTTTTAATGACCAATACTGAAATTGGTTATGCCATTACCGATATCAATACCGAATACGATAAACAACTGTTCAAATCGCTTAAAAAGATTGAGCATACCATTAAGTTCAGGGTGCTTTATTAATCCCTCTAAGTCACCGTCATTTCGAGCGGAGTGCAACGCAGTCGAAAAATCTGTCTAGATAGATCTCTCCATTTCGCTGCGCTTCAGTCGAGATCACGACTCTTTTTTTAACTTTAAGGACTAAAGTGTAAAAACAGATGACGGAATTAGTTCTTCGTCGATCAGCAAAATCTGCGGGATGCAGCTAAATTATGGTTTCCCGCTGATTTAAATCTTTAGTCCAGCGCCATTCCCTGCTTATTTCAAAAACTGATGCCGCTTCAACAATAAATGTTTGGGAGCACCGATAGCTTGTGATTTGTAAATACCCGTATGACCGGAAAATAAATAAGCTACAACACAAGCCAGGGCAATATAAATTCCGGATGAGGTGCCAAAGAGTTCTACCCCCATAAAAATACACGCCAAAGGTGTATTGGCTGCACCGGCAAAAACAGCCACAAAACCCATTCCTGCTAACAAGCTGTAAGGTAGTGGTATAAACAAACTGATAAAGCTGCCTAATGTGGCGCCTATAAAGAAAAGGGGAGTAACCTCGCCACCTTTAAAACCAGCTCCCAGTGTTAATGCGGTTAAAAATAATTTAATGGCAAAGGTATAATAAGGTTCTTGTTGCGTAAAAGCTGCTGATATAACCGGAATACCCAGGCCAATATAACGGGTGTTACCAATGAGGTAAATAAGTGCAATTAAAATAAACCCACCAATAAGCGGGCGCAGGGGAGGATAATTAACCTTACTGAAAATTTTTGATATGCCATGGTTCATTGCGGAAAATAGACGTGCTGTTAATCCAAACAATATTCCGGCACCTAGCGATAGGAATAAATTAATGGCGTTCATTTCGGGCACGTTGGCAATGGCATAATGTGTGTGCCCAACTCCCCAGGCTTTACAGGCATAATCGGCAATTACGGCCGTTATAAATGATGGCAAAATAGCACCATACATTACCGAACCTACCACAAAAACCTCTAAACCAAAAACGGCTCCTGCCAATGGCGTACCAAAAACAGAGGCGAAACCGGCACTGATGCCACAAATGAGGATAATTTTCCGGTCTCTGGGTTTAAGTTTAAATATTTTGGTCAGCTGGTCGGCAAATGCCCCGCCAATTTGTACTGCCGTTCCTTCTCTGCCGGCCGAGCCGCCAAACAAATGCGTAATAATAGTGCCAGCATAAATTAGGGGAGCCATAATCAACGGAATAATCTTTTTAGGCGATTGAAGCTCTTCTATTAACAGATTGTTCCCTTTTACAACTGCTGTACCCCAATAATAATAAGCCAGGCCGATAAGTAAACCGGCAAGGGGCAAAAATGCAATAATCCACAAGTGCTGCTCGCGGTAATTTGTTGCCCAATTTAGGCTTACAAGAAACAACGCCGACGCAGAACCGATAATACTGCCAAGTACAAGCGAAATAAGCACCCATTTTATCGTGCTGGTTAATACTAAACCAAAATCTTTTTTAATGAAATGGCTGAAAGACAGAAGAAATCCCTCACCTAATTTTTTAACAGGCATTTAAATCAATTTTAATAAAATCGTAGGAGTCATCAGCCTGTTTTGGCGGTTTTGGCGGCACCCCATCGCCCTGTTCTCAAATGTATAAAATTTAGTTATTTGTTGCAAAATCTTTATCTGCATATCCTGACTGAGTTTAAAGAAAGTACTAATCCGTAAACGGTTGCTTAGTGTACTTAAAACACTCAAAAACAAAGATTAATATTAGAAAAAACTATTAAAAAAGCCTGTTTTTTCTTAATTTGCACAAATTAAAAAATGATAGATTGAGCGAATGCTAAAATGATTGAATTTGTAGGATACAAATCATTCAATCACTCAAAATTCACTCATTCAAAAATGAATAAAAGTATGACCGAGACATTGGATATAAAAATCACCAAAGCAGATCAAACACGTTTGACTGTTACAGATTTTTCGCAATTACCGTTCGGTAAGGTTTTTACCGATCACATGTTTACTGCCGATTTTGAAGACGGCGAGTGGAAAAATTTACAGATTCTTCCTTATGGACCAATTCCGATGAGTCCGGCAATTTCTGCCCTTCATTACGGACAAGCCATTTTTGAAGGATTAAAGGCCTACCGTCAGCCTGATGGGAAAATTAGTGTCTTCCGTGCTGATAAAAATTTCGAACGCTTTAATAAATCAGCGGCAAGGATGTCTATGCCATCCATTCCTGAAGAAATTTTTATGCAAGGTTTGGCTGCATTAATCGGCGTTGATGAGAAATGGGTGCCATCTCAGGAAGATTACGCACTATATATCCGTCCGGTAATGTTTGCAATGGATCCTTATTTAGGAGTAAAAGCTTCTGATACGTATAAATTTGCACTTTTAACTACTCCAACAGGGCCATACTACAGTAGCGCTTTAAAGGTGAAGGTCGAAACTGAATATACACGTGCCGATGATGGTGGTGTTGGTTTTGCCAAAACTGCAGGTAACTATGCTCGTTCTTTATATCCTTTCGAACAAGCTAAAAAAGAAGGCTTTGATCAGTTAATCTGGACAGATTCAGTAACGCATGAATTTATTGAAGAAGCCGGAACAGCTAATTTACTTTTTGTAATAGATGGCAAACTGGTAACGCCTTCTGTTCGTAGTACTGTTTTAGATGGCGTTACACGAGATACCATTATCAAATTGGCTAAAGATGCTGGTGTTGAAGTAGAAGAGCGCAGGGTGTCGGTAAAAGAAGTAATTGAAGGTATTGAAAGCGGCTCGTTAACAGAAGCGTTTGCTGCCGGAACTGCTGCTACCGTAACGCATGTTGGTGAAATGGGCTACAATGGTCAGACTTATAAATTAACCGATCCAGCAACAAGACACATTTCAAACGGCATTGCTAAAAAATTAAACGATATACGTTATGGCTTAGCTCCAGATGAGTTTGACTGGAACTGGGTTTTATAATAAAAGAAAATCAACAAAAAAACCGGTGCAAATGCTGCATCGGTTTTTTTATGCTTTAAGCTTTTTCTTCTCGCTTATTCTATTTATCAAGTATCACCACGCCTTTAGCCTCAAAAGCCAGTTCTTTTTTAGGGTCGGTAATTTTAGCAACTTCTTCAGGTGTCTTTTTTGCATCTTCTGCGTAATGACGTAAGGTTTCGACAGAAATGGTCTGTTTTTTAGCCAAGCCATCCAAAACAACATTTTTCCCTACAATATCTTTTGGCATAAAAAAAGCATAATCTTTAAAGGTTACGCGCATGGGGTCGCCATTTGGCATTTCTAAGGTCATCCAGCATCCTTTTTTCTTGCATACATCAACCACTTTTCCTTCTATTTTCATCTCAGCTGTTTTCTTATTGCCCATTGCGGCTTCCATTTTTGCAGCAGGTTTAACATCACCAGGTTTAACTTCTTCGCCAAATTTTTGACCAGTATAGGCCGTTTGAGCAAATGCAATAGCACCAAACAGGCAGAAGCTAATGCTTAAAATAATCTTTTTCATTTTTTATGAATTTAGTTCCGGTTATTATCTGTTCAAAGTTATTTAAAAAAAAGTCTAAATAGCTAAAAAGTAAAAAAAACCACTAGCATCCACTAACGGGGCAAATTATCCCTATTTTGAACTTAGTTAATCAATCAAGCCAATGAGTGATATATAACTAGTTAACTAAGCCTTTTAAGGCAAGCGTTATTTCATTTTGGAGTATGAACCTGGATTTGTTTGTAATTATTTGTATTTAAGCTGCTTAATTATTTTTTGCGCTGTGTTTGTGCCAGATATTAAAGTGGGGAATTTATTCATCAATTTGGGAAAGTTGTTGAAATGTTTACACAGTTTTTTTTACCCGAATACCATTCCGAAAACCTCCTCAATTTTACTAACAGGTTTAATTTCGATGTTGTACTTTTCAACTGGTACGCCTTTTAGGTTGTATTTGGAGATGTAAATGGTTTCAAAACCTAGTTTATCAGCTTCGGCAATGCGTTGTTCTATTCTGTTAACAGCTCTTATTTCACCTGATAAACCAACCTCTGCTGCAAAACAATTTTTTGAAGAAACGGCAATATCCTGATGTGAAGAAATAATAGCAATGAGTACGGCCAGATCGATTGCAGGATCTTCAACCCTGATTCCTCCGGCAATATTTAAGAAAACATCCTGGGTACTGAGCCTGAAACCACAACGTTTTTCTAAAACCGCCAGCAGCATATTCATCCGCCTGGTATCAAACCCTGTAGCGGAGCGCTGCGGGGTGCCATAAGCTGCTGTACTAACCAACGCCTGTGTTTCTATAAGCATGGGCCGTGCACCTTCTAATGTTGCCGCTATAGCTATTCCGCTTAATTCTTCATCGCGTTGCGAGAGTAAGATTTCTGATGGATTTGAAACTTCTCTTAACCCGCTTCCCTGCATTTCGTAAATGCCCAGTTCAGCTGCAGCTCCAAACCTGTTTTTAATCGACCGCAGAATACGATAAACATGATGTCTGTCGCCTTCAAACTGTAAAACGGTATCAACCATGTGTTCTAGTATTTTCGGCCCTGCAATGGCGCCATCTTTGGTAATGTGGCCAATTAAAAATACCGGCACTCCTGTTTCTTTTGCAAAACGCAGTAATTCGGCTGTACATTCTCTTACCTGCGATACACTGCCCGGTGTTGAGTCGATATGCGATGAGTGCAGGGTTTGGATCGAATCTACCACAAGAATTTCAGGTTCAAGGATTTCAATCTGCTTAAAAATGTTTTGGGTTGAAGTTTCGGTCAGGATGTAGCAATCAGACGAAGGACTTTCTTTAATCCGCTCGGCCCTCATTTTAATTTGTTGCTCACTTTCCTCGCCAGAGATATAAAGTAACTTTTTCCCTTTTATGTTTAATGCCAGCTGCAACATTAAAGTCGATTTTCCTATACCCGGTTCACCGCCAATTAAAACCAGCGACCCTTCTACCAGGCCTCCGCCCAGAACACGGTCAAGTTCCTTATCTCCGGTTAGTATACGCCGCTCGGTAGAAGATTGTATTTCATCTACCTTACTTGGTTTGCTTAGCTTTCTGCTGGTGTTGTCGTTTTTCCAGGTCGGTACCGATGCAGGGTTCTTCTCTACGATTTCTTCTACAAAGGTATTCCACTGGTTACACGATGGACATTTACCCAGCCATTTTGCCGATTCGTAGCCACAGCTCTGACAGAAATATGCAGTTTTTGATTTTGCCAATTGATTGAAATTTAGATTACGAATTTAACCTTTCAGGATTGAAAGTGTTTTTATTTTTTTGAACAATTAAGCGTTTGGCGGATTGTAGTTTCTACTTTGAAGCGTACTTAAACAAGAAAGCCCGGACTTTTAAAATCCAGGCTTTCTGTTAAAATGTTTTGAGTTATAATTTAATCTCTTCATCCTTTGCTGAGATGAAGTGAAACTCAGTTAAGTAATATGATGATTGTGCCTTCACCTTAATCCACTGGCCATATTTAAAGAACCAACGGCGTTGAAGGTTGAAAATACCTTTTGTAATGTAAGCTTCTATGTATGGGTGAACACATAATGTTACACCTTTTTCATTCTGCTCTCTTAAAATATAATTAAGGTTGTTCTCAATATCATCCATTAAAACGATACTCGCTTTAATTTCTCCGGTCCCGTCGCAGGCCGGACATTTTTCTACCGTAACAATGTTCATTTCCGGACGTACACGTTGTCTGGTAATTTGTACCAAACCAAATTTGCTCGGTGGCAAAATGGTGTGTTTGGCCCTATCCAATAGCATCAGCTCACGCAAATAATCGAATAGCATTTTACGGTTTGTTGGTTTGTGCATATCGATAAAATCGATTACCACAATACCGCCCATGTCGCGCAGTCGCAATTGACGGGCAATTTCTTTAGCCGCCTCTTTGTTTACCTGTAAAGCATTTTCCTCCTGGTTTTCTTTACTGGCAGTACGGTTTCCACTATTCACATCTATTACGTGAAGTGCTTCGGTGTGCTCTACAACTAAGTAAGCACCTCCGGGTAAGTTTACGGTTTTACCGAAAGCATTTTTAATCTGCTTTTCAACACCAAAATGATCGAAGATTGGCTCTTTCTGCTTGTACAGTTTCACAATTTTTTCCATTTCAGGAGAAATATCATGAACATAAGAACGGATATCGTCGTACAGTTCGGGTGTACTTACGTAAACGTTTGTAAAATCAGGGTTCAGAATATCGCGTATTAATGTCGATGATCTGTCCATTTCTCCCCAAACTCTTTTTGAGGGTTCGGTTGATGGCACTTTTTTAGTGAAGTTTTCCCACTTTGCAATCAGGTCTAAAAGATCTTTTTGCATTTCGGCAACTCCTCTGCCTTCAGAAACGGTTCTGATAATAACCCCAAAATTTTGAGGTTTAATACTTTCGATAATCTTTTTTAAACGATTACGTTCGGTATTACTTTTGATTTTTTTTGATACGGATATGGTATTGGAGAATGGCACCAGTACCACATACCTGCCGGCAATAGATAGGTCGGAACTTAAACGCGGTCCTTTGGTAGAAATTGGTTCTTTAGCAATTTGTACGGGCAGGAGCATGTTTTTACTCAGCACATCAGAAATTTTGCCTGCCTTATTAATGTCGGCTTCGAGCTTTAAATTATCTAATAATGTGCCTGTAACCGAGCCATTACGCTTGATCTTAGTTAGCTTAATTAAAGATTGCACCTGAGGGCCCAAATCAAAATAATGCAAAAATGCATCCTTTTCATAACCAACATCCACGAAAGCAGCATTCAGGCCGGGCATAATTTTTTTAATGCGGCCTAAATAAATATCGCCTACGGCGTAGTTATTATTGATTTGTTCTTTGTGAAGCTCAACAAGTTGTTTGTCTTCAATCAACGCTATGGTAACTCCGGCAGGAGTCGAATTGATAATTAATTCTTTTACCAACAGCTACAGATTTAAGGCTTTCGCCTATTAACAAATGGATAGTAATAAACAAGAAAACATTGATAAAGCCGCTCCTTTACGAAATAAAAATCGTATAAATACTTTAAACCTCACAGTATTCACTATGAGGTTTAAAAGGGCTTTATCAAAATAAGAAACTATTTTTTCTTATGTCTGTTTTTTCTTAAACGTTTTTTACGTTTGTGGGTAGCCATTTTATGTCTTTTTCTTTTTTTACCGCTTGGCATAGTTTTAAGTTTTAAATGTTTTTATTAATCTGTTAATTAATTTTTATTTTTTAGCTCAGCCACTTTCTTATCAATGAAAGAAGATAAGGTTGGGTTTGCCGCTAATTTTTTGCTTGCTAAATAGGCGTTAACCGCTTCTTTATTTCTGCCTAAATTTTCTAACGCTGTACCTAAATAAAAATAGGCCTCAGGAGTTGGAGCAGCAGCAATTACCGTGTTAAAACGTGGAATAGCTTTGTCAAACTGACCCGATTTAATAGAGAATAAACCTAAATTCATATTTGCTTTAACGTTTTTAGGTTCTTTAGTAACTACCTCGAGCAGCATGGCAATACCTTGCATTGGCGCTCCTAAGCCATTTACTATTGTTACACCTAAGCCCGTCTTAGCTTCAATGTTTGTAGAGTCTTTCTCTAATGCGTTTTTGTAAGAAAGATTGGCTTTCTGCAATAAAGCAGGTTGAGCCAAACTATCTTGTGTGCTTTCAAAAGCTTTTATAAACTGATTACCTGCGGCCAACCACGTTTTCGACGATGGTTCTGCCTGGGCAACAATCTCTAAATAAAGTGCTGATGGGGTAATTTGCTCAACATCATCCCATTTTTGGGCCAGTTGTTTTGCAAGTTCTACTTTTTCTGCACCATTTGCGCCTTTGTAACTGTTCTCTAAAGCTGTAATATCTGTAGCTAAATTTTTATTTATTACATTTTTTGCAGCTGTAGAAGAAGTCTGGATGTTTAGTGCCGTTGAAGCTGACGGTGCTCCTGCTTCTGCCATTTGGCCGCTTGCAGGCATTTTACCATTTTCTTCAGTCGGTTTAACTAAACCCTTAATGTCTCTTGTAAATAAGAACGCAACAAGCAATACAATCGCTCCAATAATAATGGTTTGTTTTGATCTGATGCTGCTACTCATATGACTTAAGAACTAGGCTTCTACGTTAATTTTTTTTGAATTACTTTTTACTTTATCAACAAATACTTTTGCTGGTTTAAAGCTAGGAACGAAGTGTTCTGGGATAATTATTGCAGTATTTTTAGAGATGTTTCTCGCAGTTTTTTGCGCTCTCTTTTTAACAACAAAGCTTCCGAAGCCTCTAACGTATACATTTTCACCGCCAATCATGCTGGTTTTGATAACCTTGAAAAATGCCTCAACTGTTTCCTGTACATCAACCTTCTCAATTCCGGTTTTTGTTGATATTTCTGAAATAATATCTGCCTTAGTCATATTTTATTATTTATTATATTATTATGTTTTAATATTACTACTGTTTTGGGGTTGCAAAAGTATTGCTTTTTAATGAGATAGGGAAATAAAAGATGATTTTTTTATCTCCAGACTTATCAGCCAAATGCAACTTTTTTTTTAATCGGATAAATTGGCCGTAATTTGCAGTAATGACATTTCAAAATGAACTCATCAATTGGTACCTGATAAACAAGAGAGATTTGCCCTGGAGGCACACTAACGATGCTTATACCATCTGGTTATCAGAGGTTATATTACAACAAACAAGGGTAGAGCAGGGACTTCCGTACTTTAATAAATTTTTAGAAAATTTTCCGACTGTTACCGATTTTGCCAATGCAACCGAAGCCAGGGTTTTGAAGCTTTGGCAAGGCTTAGGTTACTACTCGCGGGGAAGAAATATGCATGCCACCGCGCAGATTGTGGTAAATAATTACCGCGGAATCTTCCCAAATCTGCACGATGAGTTGATAAAATTGAAAGGAATTGGTGAGTATACCGCTGCTGCGATCTCTTCTTTTTCATCAGGTGAGGCGCGTGCTGTAGTTGATGGAAATGTGTTTAGGGTGCTTTCGCGCTATTATGGTATCCATACTCCTATAAACTCGCCTGCCGGCAAAAAAGAGTTTTATGCGCTGGCTAACGAATTGCTTTATCAGAAAGATCCTGCACTTTATAATCAGGCTATTATGGAGTTTGGAGCCATGCAATGTAAACCCAAAAGCCCCAATTGTAACATTTGCCCTCTGGTGCAAAGCTGTTATGCTTTTAAAAAGGAGCAGGTTAATACTTTGCCTGTAAAAATTGGCAAGATCAAGCAAAAGCATCGTTACATCAATTATTTTGTATGTGTAGAAAACGACCAGATTTTGGTTAAAGAAAGGCAGGCAGGCGATATATGGCAGCATTTATACGATTTTCCAAGCCTGGAGACAGCAGAAGGTAGTGGGATTAACGACACAGCCTTTTTAGAGGCTGTAAAATCGGTTTTTGGAGAGGCTGTTGAACTGACGCTGGTCAGCACAAAAAAACACCTCTTAACACACCAAATAATCCATGTGCAATTTTTTGCATTAAAAAATTATATATTTAACTTTAAGAAACAAAAGGAACTTAATTGGGTTTCTTTTGATAAGTTAGATGAGTTACCGCAACCAAAAGTAATCCATGATTTTATTCAGGGATACTTTTATAAAAATGATATGGAGTAACTAACCATCTTAGTGGTGCGCATTTTTATACAAAACAACTAACCAAAAATATTTATGTCAGGGATTAACAAAGTTATTTTAGTAGGCCACTTGGGTAAAGACCCTGAGGTGCGGCATTTAGATGGTGGCGTAACTGTAGCCAGTTTTCCATTAGCTACATCAGAAACATACAACAAAGACGGAAAAAGAGTAGAGCAAACAGAATGGCATAATATTGTGCTGTGGCGTGGCCTGGCAGAGGTGGCATCTAAATATTTGCAGAAGGGTAAGCTGGTTTACATAGAAGGCAAACTAAGAACCAGGTCTTTTGAAGATAAAGAGAAGGTTAAAAAGTATGTAACTGAGATCGTTGCAGAGAACTTTACCATGCTGGGTAGAAAAAGTGATTTTGAACAAAGCCCGGCAGCACCAGTTCATCAAAGTACCGAGTCTAAAATTGAAGATGAATTTACCATAGGCCCATCTGATGAGAACGGTGATTTGCCTTTTTAAGATATAAACTCATTTAACAACGGCTATCTGATAACAGTTAGCCGTTTTTTTTTGGTGTCAGGTTAAGGCACAAAAAAACTCCCGCCGGTTTAGTGGCAGGAGTTTTAAAATTTTGTTTATTACTATTAATTAATCTTAGTGTAGTAAATATTAAGTTTTACTTTATTGGTGGTATTTGTAGTTGCCCCAAGAACTGATCTTTCTGCGGTAATGGCGGTCGGAACTACCTGAAACGCATCTAAGCCGGTTGGTGCGATGAAAGTACCATAATCTTTTACAGTTTTATCAATCAGGCCTTGTACATAATTAGTTACAATAAAGATGTATCTGTTTTTAAGCGAATCGTAATAGCCGCCAATTACCCCAGGGCTTGTTGAGCTATAATCAGGAGTTGTGGTGGGCTGGTTTGCAATATCCCAACGGTATAAAGATAGGCGTTGAATTGGTGTAAAAGGATAGGCATATGTTCCTGCGCTTAAATCAACCACTAACTCTGCTTTGTTTACTACAACTTTACCATATGTGCCGGTAAATGCATCGAGCAGAGGAAAAGAGATCTTTGTTTTAACGCCCGCCAAACCTTGAGTATAAGTTACGGTATAAGGTGAAGGAGAGCTTGTTGGTGGGTTCTTTAACTGTGTATCAACGTTTGTGCCTGTATAATCGTGCACAATTGTTGCGGCTGCAGCACTTGTAGTAGAAACAGGGAAGTTAACCGAAACGGTATCGATTCCACTTGTTGAACTCGTTTTTTTGTATACTAATTGTAAATAAGAATTATTCAGGTTGATAAAAGCCACACCTCCAACACCTGTGGAAGTATTTTTGTTCACCTCGGCATATAGACCTTTAAAATAATCGACGAATTTAGCATTTGTCGATGTACCTGTTGTAGGTAAGCTTAATATTTGCGATTGGATAAATGCTTTATCTAATGGGATCCTGATTTGTGCTTTAACCGTTTTTAAAGTGTCTGTTTTGCCTGTAACCACATCGGTAACCTTAAAAGGTGTGTTTGGATACAGTTTCTTTTTTACATTACCCAATAATTGTGCGTTGTGTGCCTGCACGTCAGAACTTTTGTAAGTAGTCACCTTATTGGTTAACTGATACACATCGATGCTATATTGAGATGAAGTGGTATCACCGTAAAATTTATTGGTGGTAGTATCAATTCTTAAAACCAGAATAGCAGAGTCTAAAACAGGCGAAGTACCAAAATCATAGCTTAAGCTACTTGGAGTAACGGTCATGGCTACACTCGATTTGGTTGTGCCAAAAACAGGATCAACCATATAGCCTAATGGGTAGCGCGTTAAGCTTTGTGTGTTGGCAGCAGGTTCGGCTATGGTTTCCGATCTAACCTCGCTGGTTACCAAAGTACCGGTAATTGCTGTGCTTGGATCAACATCTAAACCAACACTATCAGGGTTTTTGCACGATGCAAAAAGAAAAAGACCTATCAACAGGGTTAATAAGTCTTGTTTTGTAAATTTCATATTTAAAATAATAATACCTAATTAAGCAAGTGAAACCAATTCGTCATTTGAAATTTCTTCATAAAAAGTATAGAAGTTTTCAAAATTCTCGGTTAAGTTAAATGCTAATGTTGGCTTATTTGAATCTTTAACAAATTTTAACAAAGCGGTATCCAGGTTTTCGTCGCCTAAAACCACTGCGTCTGAATGTGTTACCGCACCAATGTGCATGCTGTTGCAATCTGCTGGAATGAAAGCTTTGGTGTCGTCTTCAGTCATGTTGGCCATAACTGCTTTCTTAGCGAAATTATCGTTTAGTTTTTCAGTAAAGCCATCCTCATAAATAGAATATACCACTTTCGAGTTTTTAAAAGTAGGATCGTTTTTATAAGTAGTTTTAATATAAGCAGGTACTAAAGAGCTCATCCAGCCATGGCAGTGAACAATATCTGGTGCCCAGCCTAATTTTTTAACCGTTTCTAATGCACCTTTGCAGAAGAAAATGGTACGCTCATCATTGTCGTCGAAAAATTTTCCGCTCGCATCTCTAAATACTTGTTTGCGTTGAAAATATTCTTCATTGTCTAAGAAATAAACCTGCATACGTGCAGCTGGGATGGAAGCCACTTTAATAATTAACGGGTTATCGTTGTCATCGATGATGATGTTCATTCCTGATAAGCGGATTACTTCGTGTAAACGATTTCTTCTTTCATTAATGTTACCGAATTTAGGCATCAAGATGCGGATTTCGAATCCTTTTTCTTGCATTGCTTGAGGTAATTGGCGTGTAATTTCAGAAATTTTAGTAAGCTCGAGGAAAGGCGACATCTCGTGTGTAACAATCAGCAGCTTCGTTTTTGCCATCTCCATATTCTAAGAAAATATTAAGTTAAATAAAAGATAATGAGCTGCAAAGGTAAGCATAATAATACTATTTATCAATATCGCAAGCATTTGTTTGGTTTCGTTTAGATTAATTTACACCTTTACGGCTTTAATTTAGATTGTCCGAATTGGAAATATTTAAAACAAAGGCTGCTCTTAAAGCTTTCTTAAAACCTTTAAAAGCATCAGGTAAAAAAATAGCACTTGTGCCTACAATGGGTGCATTGCATAATGGCCATATATCACTTATAAAACTGGCCCAGCACAACGCCGATATCATTATCTGCAGTATTTTTGTTAACCCAACACAGTTTACCGATCCTAAGGATCTGGAAAAATATCCGCGACCCATTGAACACGATCTGGCTATGTTGCAGGATGCAGGTTGCAGTGGCGTTTTTATGCCCAACGTAACAGAGATGTATCCGGCAGGTGCAGACGAAAAATGGCACATTGATTTGGGAAATGCCGAATTCCTGTTAGAAGGTGCTTTTAGAAAAGGGCATTACCAGGGGGTAACCCAGATTGTGAAAAAGCTCTTTGATGCAGTTGAGCCTGATGTAGCCATGTTTGGGCAGAAAGATTTTCAGCAGGTATTGATGATTAAAAATATGCTTGCTCACTTTAACTTACCTATTACTATTATTACCTGCCCGATTATCAGGGAGGAGGATGGTTTGGCCATGAGTAGCCGGAATATCCATTTAACCCCGAAGACCGTAAGCATTCATTGGTATTGAGCAAATCGCTCCAGTTTGTAGTTGATCATTTTGATAAGTATACATTAGCCGAACTCGAAACCCTTGCAAAAGCATTATACGAGGATATTGAAGGGGTAGCCCTTGATTACTTTACCATTGCCAATGGCGATACCCTGGAACCAGCCAAAACTAAAGAAGCAAACAACCTTGTTGCTTTAGTCGCTGCAAAGGTAGGCTCAACCAGATTGATTGATAATATGATTATTAAATGAGGTAAGATTTGAGGTAAAATGGCAGAGGTAAGATGGATTTTAGAGCATATCGTTCATATTTAGAGTTTATCAATCATTAGCCATTTCCCATATTACATGGTAGTTACATTTTCCATTTTTTTCATCCAGTGCTTTATTACTAACTTTGCCGAATGGTTATCACAATATTAAAATCGAAAATACACCGTGTTAGGGTAACACAGGCCGAATTAAATTATGTAGGCAGTATTACGATAGATGAAGATTTGATGGATGCAGCTAACATTATAGCTAATGAAAAGGTGCAGATTGTAAATAATAATAATGGTGCGCGTTTCGAAACCTATGTTATAAAGGGCGAACGTGGTACCGGAACTATCTGTTTAAATGGCGCAACCGCACGTTTGGCACAGCTTGGCGATATTCTTATTATTATGTCGTACGGTGCATTGCCAATAGAGGAAGCTAAAAAATATAACCCTATATTGGTCTTCCCTGACGATAATAATCATTTGCTAAAATAAATTGTGGCATTCGACCTTAAAGCAGCGCTAAAATATATCATCCTGTTTTTAATAGGAGTGGGAGTTTTATATTTAGCGTTTCGGGGTCAGGATTTAGGCAAAATCTTGGAAGAAATAAAAGGAGCTGATTTCTTTTGGGTAATCGTTTCTTCCTTCGCCGTATGGATAGCCCACGTTTTACGCGCATTGCGTTGGCAAATGCTTTACCGCTCCATACAATATAATGTTGGTTTCTGGAATGCTTACCACGCCGTAATTATTGGTTATCTGGCCAATTTGGCTTTACCCCGTTTTGGCGAAATTGGTCGGTGCTCTGTTATAAATAAGGCCGAAAAGGTGCCCATGTTCGCATCGATAGGTACTGTAATTACCGAAAGGCTTTTTGATGTACTGGTACTTTTACTTACCAGTGTAGCCATGTTGGTTTTTCAGTACGATATTGTTTCTGATTTTTTACACGATACGATTTATCTTAATCTGGTTAAAAAATTAAGTGCCATCAATTATTTGTGGCTGCTTTTAATTGGCATTATTGTTATTCTGTTAATCGTAAGCGCAATTTATTTTATGCGTCAAAAATTTAGTCAAAAATTTCTGCGGATTTTTGTGAGCCTTCGCCAGGGTTTTGGTTCATACAGCAAGTTAAAGCAAAAAGGCTTATTTTTAAGCTATACCTTAGGCATATGGGTTTTCTATTCGCTATCGATGTATTTTGCCTTTTCATCTATTTCAGCTACGTCAGGCTTGCATTTTAGTGCAGCGTTTACCGCAATTGTATTTTCTGGTTTTGCTATGGCAGCTCCAATCCAGGGTGGTATTGGTGTTTTTCACTGGGTAGTTGCGCAATCGCTGGTATTATACGGTGTATTGTTTAAAGATGGTTTGGCTTACGCTACCATTATCCATTCCTCGCAGGTATTGCTGATTTTAGTGCTGGGTAGTTTGAGTTTGCTGAGGGTTTTGGTGCAAAAACGGACACGTTAAAAATGGCCATTAATTGGCTCTGTTTTCATCTTCGTTTTTTTTGTTTTCCTTGGCCTTGTAAGTTGAGCTGCCAAAATTATAAGTTAAGCTAAAGACCAATCGCCGGGCAGCATTATAATGATACATATCGTTGTTTATAATGTGTTTCTCTCTAAAAATGAGCCTTCTTTTAATGTTGTCAAAAGCATCGTAAAGTGTCATCTTCGTATTAAGCTTATTCTTTAGCCAGGTTTTTTGCAATCCAAAATCGACTCCATAAATAGGTGAGAAGATGTAAAGGCCGTTGCCGCTTTTCGATTCGTAAGTATAGCTCACATCAATTAACCAATCTTTTAAGGTAAAAACCTGACTGCCGTTAATCTTATAATCATAAACGGGTATTTGATAGGTTTGCCCGAAGTAAGGGGTTAACTCTTTATTGTAATTAAAGGATACATTGTTATTCATCCGCCACCATTTGGTTACTGTTATTGGAGAACTGACCTGCAGGTTTGCGAAATTTCTGTACGGGAGGTTTCTGCCTAAAAAAATTAATTCATTTGTTTCGGGATTGTATTCGGGATAACGTGCCAAAACATCTGTTTCACGTCCGGCGTTTAATGAGATGTTGAGTGATTTTCTGCTGTAAGATAGCGCGAACAGGTTGGTTGTTGCAGGTTGCAGATAAGGATTTCCTATCCAATAATGGCGCGGACTATAATAAAAACGGAAAGGATTTAAAGCCGCAAAGGTTGGTCTTGTTAACCGTTTGCTATAGCTGAAACTAAGTTGTTCACTATTGTTAATTCTGTAGGTTAGATTAAGGCTTGGTAACCACTTCAAATACCTTCTTTCGGTAAGTATACCAGTTGTTACGGAATTTGCTACGGTAACAGTATGCTCGGTTCTTAAACCTAAGCTGTAACTTATTTTATCCAGTTGCCCGGTATAAAACAAGTAACCTGCTGCAATATGTTCGTGGTAACTAAATTGATTGCTGCGTTTGGGGTCTAAATTAAAGACAGCATTAGCCAGGGTATCGTAACGAAGGTTATTTTGAGTACTGTTGTAAGCATATTTGCCGCCAAATTCTAACTTTCCTTTACCTGTTTTTTGAATATAATCTGCTTGTAGGGTACGTATCAAAATATTGTTCCGTGAGTTTGTTTTCCAATAATTCACCAGCTCGTTTTTAAATATATTGCGGTTTTGAATATCCTCTGTTTGCCTATTGTCAATTTGAGCTAAGGTACTTATGATGTGTAGCTCGCTGTTTTTAAACTGGGCATTATAATTAAGACCGCCTGCATAATTACGTTGTTTAGGCCGCGCATCGTTGTCGCTTTTAACAAGATTAAGGGTATAATCTAAGTCAGGTGTCTGGGTAAGCAGTTGGTTGCCTGATATGGCATTTCTGTTTACCTGGTTGGTACGTACAAAAGCTTCCAGGTTTTGCCCACTTTTTAATTCGTAAGTCACGGCCGCCTGTGCATTAAAATTCTGGTTAGCGGTAATGGTTCGCGTATCGGTAATTAGGGCATTGCTATTGGCCAGGTATTGTAGCGCGTAATATTGGTAATAAGTGCTTCCATAGGCGTGGCCAAGTTTAAAGTCGTAACTGAATCGAGGTGTTTTTAAAACCAGCGATAGATTATTATCGAGTAAACTGTAGTTGTTTTGCTGAAAACGGGTATTGTAAATCCCTCTTAAACCTAACGCAAGATTCCTTTTTAACCTGATGTCTATAATTCCTTGATATTCTCCATCATATTTGGATGAAGGCTGGTTAATCATTTCGATAGATTCGACCATATCTGGCGATAAGCTATTCAGGTAAGTCAAGACTTCATCATTACTCATGTTTATAGGTTTGCCATCAACAAATACAGTAGGAGTTGCTCTGCTAGCCATTTGTATTGTTCCATCCTGGCTAACCTGAAGTCCGGGAAGCTTTCTTAATACATCGAGCAAATTTGAAGCAGACTTGAAAAATGTATTGTTGGCAATACCGATTTTAATTTGTCCATTTTTCGTGCTGAAATTAGCTGTACCGCCCATAATGGTTACTTCCTGGAGCAGGTTGATGTCTTCGGGTATTAAAATATGGCCTAGTTCTAGTATTTCTGCACTATTTTCATTAATCAATAGTATTTTTTCCACCTTTTGATAACCCATCAACGTAATGGTTAAACTGTATTTACCTTTGGGTATACTGCTAAATCCAAAGAAACCGGCAGTGTCGCTACTGGCATATTTAATTAAAAGCGGGCTGCCTTGATCAGTCAGCATCAGGTTAGCTAAAGGCAGGCTTTGGCCGGTCTTGCTGTCAACCACCCGTCCCTTAATAATCTGTGCGCTTAAATATGAGCTGATAAATAAAAAGAGGCACAATAATATTGGTTTCATCTTCGTGTGTTTGGTTTTTATAATTTATGCCAAAACTAGAAGTGGATGAGGGAGAGGTGGTTTTGAATTTCAGATTTGGGAGTTCTGAATTATAAAACCGGACAGTGTTTAGTTTGATGAAGCAACAGATAGCTGTTCTTTATAAAGTGTTGGGGTTGTTTGTTTATGCTTTTTAAAAGCGGTGTAAAAAGTAGATTTGGCATTAAAGCCCACTTCGTAACCAATAGCCTCGAGTTTAATGCCTTTATCGTTGATGATCAGTTCGCAGGCCTCATCTATTCTAAATTCGTTAATGTAGGCTGCAAAGCTTTTTCCTAAATTATCGTTAAGTAACTGAGATAGCTGGTGGCTCGAAATATTGATTTTTTTGGCAAGGTCATTTAACTTGAGGTCCGGATTTTTGTAAAGTTCTTCCTCCAGAATAAGTTTTTGGAGTTTTTGGGTTAAGGCTTTGGCCTGCTCCGTAGCAATCTTTTTGTTGGCATACTTGGGTAAATCGGGGTTGCCAGATAAAATATTGCTGTTTTTTCTTTCGCTAACAAACAAGAAAAAATTTAGATAAAGAACCAGTGAGAAAAATAAGGCCCCACTAATACAGGGCCCGTTAAAAAAAGAGAAAATAGATAACTTAAATGCAGCCGGAACAATTATGTTACCTGCAAATACAGATAACAATAGCTTTTCGGTTATAGAAAGTTTGTCTCGTTTGGTAAATAAGGTAATAATAACACTTCTTAGCAACCAGGCTGATAATAAGATATAGATGGTAAATTGTGCAGAAACGACTGTTCCGATGTAATTTTCCCACATATCAGGTCGGTTATCATAAGGTGCTATTATGCCCGCAATTGTAATGGCCAAAAACCAAAACAGATAAACCCCTTTTTGGACCATTGTACTTTTCTGATCCGGTACCAATGCCGATTGAATGAAATAATAAAGCGAGGGCCCCACTAAGGCACTTCCCATAATGCCAATTTCGATGTAGAGACCAGGGAGAGTGGGATAGAAGTAAAAAATAAATGATTTGCCAATTTTTAAGCAGAGCGATAATAACAAAATTCCGAGGAGGTGTACAGAAACAGACTTCGGCTTTTTGAACAGCAACAAGTATCCACCAATGAGAAATGAATTGAATATGCCTAAAGCACTGAAAAAAAATAAAATTTGTTGCCCCAGGTTCATTTAACAAAAATAATAATCTTTCGTTAACGCCAGCTAGTCATAATAAATACTTTCATTTTAAATGCGATAATCTTTTGCAGGATTGTTAAGTATTATCCAGCAAAATAAAATACTATGCAGCCATAGTATTTCTGATCTATAAATCATACATTTGATTTACTAACCTTTTATACATAATTGTTATGCATTTTGAATTAAGTGAAGAACAGATCATGATACAGCAAGCTGCGCGCGATTTTGCCCAGCATGAATTAAAACCTGGAGTTATTGAAAGAGACGAGCATCAGAAATTTCCGGCCGAGCAGGTTAAGAAATTGGGTGAACTCGGCTTTCTGGGAATGATGGTTGATCCAAAATACAATGGCAGCGGTTTGGATGCCATTTCTTATGTTTTGGTAATGGAAGAGCTATCTAAAATAGATGCCTCGGCTTCTGTTGTTGTTTCGGTAAACAACTCGCTGGTGTGTTACGGTTTAGAGGCTTATGGAAGTGAGGCACAAAAGGAGAAATATTTAAAACCACTTGCTGCCGGCGAAAAAATCGGGGCTTTCTGCCTGTCAGAACCCGAAGCTGGATCTGATGCCACCTCACAGCGAACTACAGCCGAAGATAAAGGCGATTACTATTTACTTAACGGTACCAAAAACTGGATTACCAATGGTAGTACTGCTTCAACTTATCTGGTTATCGCACAAACTCATCCTGAATTAAGGCACAAAGGAATAAATGCCTTTATTGTTGAAAAAGGGATGGAGGGCTTCACCGTTGGGCCAAAAGAAAATAAACTGGGTATTCGCGGGTCTGATACACATTCGTTAATGTTTAATGATGTTAAGGTACCCAAAGAAAACAGGATTGGTGAGGATGGCTTTGGTTTTACCTTTGCCATGAAAACCCTCGAGGGTGGGCGTATTGGTATAGCAGCCCAGGCGCTGGGGATTGCGCAGGGTGCTTTTGAGCTGGCTACGCAATATGCAAAAGAGCGCAAAACCTTCGGTAAACCGATTTCAGAGCATCAGGCTATTGCTTTTAAGCTGGCCGATATGGCTACACAGATTGAGGCTGCCCGTTTATTGGTATATAAGGCCGCCTGGTTAAAAAGCCAGGGACTTCCGTATACACAGGCTGGCTCGATGGCTAAATTATATGCTTCGAAAGTGGCTATGGATGTAACCATAGAGGCGGTCCAGGTGCATGGTGGTTACGGTTTTGTAAAAGAATACCATGTAGAGCGTTTAATGCGCGATGCAAAAATTACCCAGATTTACGAAGGAACATCTGAAATACAAAAGATGGTGATCTCGAGAGAGGTGATTAGATAGTTCATGGTTATCAGTTGGCAGCTCGAATTGCAAACTGCCAACTGAAAACTGAACTATTCTTTCTCTCCCACAATAGCGCCAAAAACTGCTTTCAGCAGGGCTACAATTATTGCCAGAAAAGCTGCGGAGATAAAACCCGAGGTATTAAAAGAAGTCATCATGTTATCAACCAATAATACCATTAATACGGTGATGATAAACGAAACCAGGCCCAGGGTAAGGAAATTAATCGGAAAGGTTAATAGCCTTAAAATAAAGCCAATTGTAGCGTTGGCCAGGGCAATTAAAATGGAGGCAATAATGGCACTGCCATAGCTATCAATATGTACACCAGGTACTAAGAATCTGGCGCCGATAAAAAAGGCCAGCCCTGTTAATAGTATTTCGATAATAAATCTCATAATTGTTTATTTTTGTGAATGTTAAAGTACTTTTTTAAATATTTAGTCTTGTTTATCGTCGTGTTTTTGGCGATTTCCTGTTCGAATACAAACAACAGGCCAATTATTCAGTTTTCTGGCGATAGTACTTCAATAATAATTAAAAATATTGATGAGGCCAGCCTTTTGCAGGTTAAAAATGCCTATCGGGCTAATGCAGATACAGTTAATATGGTTACAGTGTTACTTAAGCCGGGGGAGCTGGACAGTGTACAAGACGAGCTTGAAGTGCCCGGAAAAATTAACATTGCCGGCGATTCGCTTGTTTTTAATCCCGATAGCTCATTTGTTAAAGGTAACACCTATATGGTAGAAAGTTACATCGGCGTAAAATTTGCCACGGTGGGTAATCTGATCTCAGGTAATGCAAAACAGAACTTACAGGCACAGCGACAAACACTTAGGCGGTAATAATCAGCATAATAATTGCTGCAGGTGTTTGATTTTGTCTAAAAAATTACTACATTTGCATCGTAATCGAAGAAAAGAGAAGGGGACAGTGTCCCCTTTTTCTATGAAATCAGGTTAAAATATGCAGGTAGAAAAGAGAGTTGCAGCCCTCGTAGAGGAAAAAATTGCCGATCGTCCAGAGTTGTTTCTGGTTGATGTGAAAATGTTGCCAAACAATAAATTAATTATCCATGTTGATGGCGATGAAGGCATTAGCATACAGGATTGCGTGGCTATTAGCAGGCACGTTGGTTTTCATCTCGAAGAAGAAAACGCAATAGAGCAGGCTTATAATTTAGAAGTTTCTTCGCCGGGTGTTGGCGAGCCATTAAGGCTTGTTCGCCAATACAGCAAAAATGTTGGCCGTACTTTAGGTATTAAGTTAAAAGATGGCCTGAAAAAAGAAGGTAAACTGCTGGCAGTTACAGAAAATGATTTGCTGATTGAAGAATCGGTAAAAGAAAAAGGGAAAAAGGCGGTAGCGGTTCAAACAACTGTTCCGTTTAATGATATATTAGAAACAAGTGTGTTAATTTCATTTAAGTAAGAATGAGTACTACAACAATTAATTTGATCGACTCTTTTCAAGAGTTCAAAGATTTCAAAAATATAGATCGCCCTACGGTGATCAGTGTGCTGGAAGAGGTTTTTCGTAGCATGTTGCGTAAAAAATACGGAACAGATGAAAACTGTGATGTAATTGTGAACCCGGATAACGGGGACTTGGAGATCTGGAGAACAAGGAAAGTAATGGAAGATGGCTTTTCTGAGGATGATGATTTAGAAATCGAACTTGCTGATGTACACAAACTTGATCCGACTTTAGAAGTTGGTGATGATTATATCGAGCAAATTACTTTAGAAAGTTTCGGTCGTAGGGCAATTTTAGCAGCACGCCAAACACTCGTTTCTAAAGTATTGGAGTTAGAGAAAGATGAAATTTTCAAAAAATATAAAGATCGCGTTGGTGAAATTGTAACCGGCGAGGTTTATCAGGTTTGGAAAAAAGAAACTTTGGTTTTAGATGATGAAGGTAACGAACTTTTAATGCCTAAAACAGAGCAGATCCCAGCTGATTATTTCAAAAAAGGCGATTCTGTAAAAGCAGTAATCTCTAAAGTGGAAATGATCAATGCCAATCCGAAAATTATCATTTCGAGAACTGCGCCTGAGTTTTTACAGCGCTTGTTCGAGCTTGAAGTACCTGAGATTTTTGATGGTTTAATTACCGTTAAGAAAATTGTTCGCGAACCAGGAGAGCGTGCTAAAGTTGCAGTAGAATCGTATGATGACCGTATTGATCCGGTTGGAGCATGTGTGGGTATGAAAGGATCGCGTATCCATGGTATCGTTCGCGAGCTGAAAAACGAAAATATTGATGTGATTAACTTCACAAACAACATCTCATTATATATTACCCGTGCTTTAAGCCCGGCTAAAATCACATCTATTAAATTGGATGATGAAACCAAACATGCATCGGTTTATTTAAAACCAGATCAGGTTTCATTGGCAATCGGACGTGGCGGACATAACATTAAACTGGCTGGTAAATTAACCGGTTACGAGATTGATGTTTACCGTGAAGCTGGAGAAGAAAGCGACGAGGATGTGGATTTAGAAGAATTCTCAGATGAGATTGATAGCTGGATTATTGATGAATTAAAGGCTATCGGGTGCGATACTGCTAAGAGTGTTTTAGCACTTACAGTAGAAGATTTGGTAAAACGCACCGACTTAGAAGAAGAAACCATTAAAGAAGTGGTTCAGATTTTACAGTCAGAATTTGAATAAGTGGTGTAATTGCCAAATAAACACTACTTTTGTTTTATTATAAAAAATAACAGGAGCTAAATGTCAGACGACAAACCAATCATTTTAATTAAAGCTATTAAAGAACTTAATATAGGCATGAGTACGGCCGTTGAGTTTTTAAACAAAAAGGGATTCTCTGCCGAGAAGAGCCCTATGTTTAAACTTACGGGTGAGATGTATAATGCCTTATTGAAAGAGTATCAGGGAGATAAGATCGTAAGAGAAGAAGCCAAACAAATAGTGATTGGTAAAATACGTCGCGACGAGCCTGAAACTGAGAAGCCAGTAGAAGCGCCGAAGAAAAATACCGATTTTGAGAAAAATGAAGAGATTTTAATCAAAAATGCTCAGTCATTTACTTCTCCGGTAGAAAAACCAAAGGTGGTTGAAACACCTAAAGTAGAAACTCCGGCACCAACCCCTGCGGCAGCAGCGCCGGTTGCAGCACCAAAAGCTGAAGAAAAAGCTGATGAAAGCGCTTTACCAGGTGTTAAAATTGTAGGAAAGATCGATTTAAGCGATCTTAATTCAAAAACACGTCCGGTTAAGAAAGAAGAAACTCCTGCACCAGCAGCTCCGGTAGCAGCCGCACCAGTTGCAAAAGCACCAGAGCCAGTTAAACCGGTAGAACAACCTAAAGCAGAAGAAAAACCAGTAGAGGTTAAGAAGGAAGAAACTCCAGCTCCTGCACCAACACCTGCTCCGGTAGCAGCAGCACCAGTTGCAAAAGCACCAGAGCCGGTTAAACCGGTAGAACAACCGAAGGCAGAAGAAAAACCAGCAGATACTAAACCTGTAAGCAACGAGCCCGAAGTAATTAAGGCGCGTACGGTTAAATTAACTGGTCCGAATATTATTGGTAAAATTGTTTTACCAACTACGCCAGATCGCAGAAACGGTCCCGTAGCTTCATCTAGCGATAGTGAAGCAGCTAAACGTAAGCGTAAGCGCAAAAAAACTCCTGGAGCACCAGGTCAGCCAGGCCAACCTGGTGGTCATGGTCAGCAAGGACAAAATAATCCTGCAGGTCAGGGTGGGGCACCGGGTCAACCTCGTCAGCCTTATCAAGGCAACAGGCCAGGTGGCGGTACACCATACCAGGGTAACAGACCAGCCGGACAAGGCGGTACTCCTTACCAGGGTAATAGAAATAACAACAGACCAGGTTTCCAGAATAGAAATG
The DNA here is from genome assembly GCF_011303555.1 of Pedobacter sp. HDW13. Classification (NCBI taxonomy): domain Bacteria; kingdom Pseudomonadati; phylum Bacteroidota; class Sphingobacteriia; order Sphingobacteriales; family Sphingobacteriaceae; genus Pedobacter; species Pedobacter sp. HDW13. The sequence continues at coordinate 2,558,546 of NZ_CP049868.1, forward strand.
CTGCACCAAGCGGACCTAAAGAAGAACCTACAGAGAAAGAGATTCAAGATCAGATTAAAGCCACACTTGCCCGTTTAAGTGGAGCAGGTAAATCTGGTAAGTTTGCACAACGCGCCAAGTTACGTCGTCAGAAACGTGATGATGTGGCCAGTAACGCTGAAGAAGCAGCAAACGAGCTTGAATCGCAATCGAAAATATTAAAAGTAACAGAATTTGTTACGGCGAATGAGCTGGCGAACATGATGGATGTACCGGTAACCAAAATTATTGGTACCTGTATGAGCTTGGGTATGTTCGTTTCCATTAACCAGCGTTTAGATGCTGAAACCTTAACCATTGTTGCCGATGAGTTTGGTTACGAAATTCAATTCGTTAAACCAGATGAAGAAGAAGATAATGTAATTGAGGAAGAAGATAACGAAGAAGATTTAATCGAAAGAGCTCCGGTTGTTACGATTATGGGTCACGTCGATCACGGTAAAACCTCATTGCTGGATTATATCCGTAAAGCGAATGTGGTAGCTGGTGAGGCGGGTGGTATTACCCAGCACATTGGTGCTTACATGGTAACTACCCCTTCTGGTAAAAAAGTAACTTTCTTAGATACACCAGGTCACGAGGCCTTTACCGCGATGCGTGCACGTGGTGCTAAGGCTGCAGATATTGCCATTATTGTTATTGCTGCGGATGATGCAGTGATGCCTCAAACAAAAGAGGCGATTAACCATGCACAGGCAGCGGGTGTGCCATTGGTATTTGCTTTTACCAAAATTGATAAACCAGGTGCAAACGGAGATAAGGTACGTGAGCAGTTATCGGTAATGAATATTTTGGTTGAAGACTGGGGGGTAAATATCAATCGCAGGAAATTTCGAGCAAAAGCGGCTTAAATGTAGACTTACTTTTAGATAAAGTATTATTAGAAGCTGAGTTATTAGAACTGAAAGCCAATCCGAACAAACGTGCTACAGGTACGGTAATCGAATCGGCATTAGATAAAGGACGTGGTATTGTAACTACAGTACTGGTTCAGGGTGGTACTTTAAAAGTTGGAGATCCAATTTTAGCTGGTAGTTACAGCGGACGTGTAAAAGCGTTAACCAATGAGCGCGGTGCTAAAGTAGATTCGGCAGGTCCATCACAACCGGTACAGGTTTTGGGTATGCAGGGCGCACCTACAGCTGGCGACAGGTTTAATGCTTTAGAAAGCGAAACTGAAGCCCGTGATATTGCAAACAAACGGATGCAGTTACAACGCGAACAAGGCTTACGTACGCAGAAACACATTACTTTGGATGAGATCGGTCGTCGTTTGGCAATCGGTAACTTTAAAGAGCTTAACATCATCGTTAAGGGTGACGTGGATGGTTCTATCGAGGCCTTAGCAGACTCATTGTTGAAACTATCAACTGAGCAGATCCAGATTAATATCATTAGTAAAGGTGTTGGTCAGATTTCAGAATCTGATGTATTGTTGGCTTCGGCTTCGGATGCGATTATTATCGGTTTCCAGGTTCGCCCATCAACAGGTGCACGTAAATTAGCTGAAGCAGAGCAAATCGATATCCGTTTATATTCTATCATTTACGATGCGATCAACGAGATTAAATCGGCAATGGAAGGTATGTTAGATCCGGAATTTGAAGAGAAAATTGTGGCTAACGTTGAGATCCGCGAAACATTCAAAATCACTAAAGTGGGTACCATTGCAGGTTGTATGGTATTGGATGGTAAGATTACCCGTAACAGCAAAATCCGTATCGTTAGAGATGGTGTTGTAGTTTACACAGGAGAGCTTGCATCATTAAAACGCTTTAAAGATGATGTGAAAGAGGTGAACAAAGGTTATGAATGTGGTTTAAACATCCAGAACTTTAATAACATCGAAGTTGGCGATATCGTTGAAGCTTACGAACAAGTAGAAGTAGCGAGAAAGCTGTAATCAGTTTTCTGTCAAAATAAAAGTAAGGGCATCAATAATATTGATGCCCTTTTTTGTTGCGGAGAGCAATTGGTTGTTCTTTTTAAAAATCTGATTGAATAATTATCTGATGAATCGGAATATTGTAGAGTCCTGCAATTTTATCCAGTTGTGATATGACAAAATCTAATTCGTTATTTTTAAGAAGAGGAACTGCTCCCGCAAATATGATTAAGAAGGGATACAGAAAGCAATATCTACAACTGTAATATTTTACGTACATAAATGTTAAAAGGGTTCATAATTAATTCTGAACCCTTTTTTTAACGGATATTTGCCGATTCATCTACCAAAACATTTAATGGATATCGAATTAAAGAAAGAAACTGCGGCTGTAAAAAAGAATTTTGATTTCGTTAATACCATCCGGTGTATCTCCATGATGGGTATTGTATTTGAGCACAGCCACATTGTTCAGGCTCCTATGTATAATACCATTGGGGATACGATTGTGGAAGCAGGCGTTATACAGTTTTTTAAGTTCTCTACAGTAGCCTTTTTTTTGATAGGTGGTTTCCTGATAAACCATAAATTTCAAGAGTATTCAGCAGTCCAATATCTAAAAAATAGGTTCAAAAATACAGTAAGCCCTTGGCTTTTCTGGATGTTTGTTTTTATTGCCATTACAATGCTGGATAGGTGCGTTGCTTTTTTTAAAGGAAGTGATGGTGGCTTAATGTTTACAAATTTCTGGGCTTATATCTCGGATTTTGTTTACCGGGTATTGTTCTTTAGCCCGTACTGGTTTATTCTTAATTTTTTAATCTGTATTACCTTATTGCTGGTGTTTAAAAAATATCTTTATAAGTATTGGCTTGGGGTATTTTTTGGATTAATTTCACTTGTGTATAGTGTAAATTTATATTTTAAATGGTTCGAAACTACGCATACTTCTGCCCTTTTTGGTTTTGTATTCTATCTGTGGCTTGGGGTATATTTAAACAGATATTATGTAGAGGTAAAGAAGTTTGTAAAAGAAACACCGTGGTTAATCTGGATATTTTGTTTAGTATTAACTTTTGCGCTGGGCATTGGAGAATCTGTAATCCTTATTAAATTAGGAAGTAAAGATGCTTACAATACGCTTCGTATAACAAATATTATTTATTCGTTTGTAGCCTTTGGAGTTTTACTTAAAATAGGAAACATTAAAATCCTTAATCGCCTTAAGCCCAGGGAAACGACATTTGGAATATATTTATTACACAGTATCGTAATTGAAAGGCTTTTACCCCTGATTTTTCAACCTTTGAAATTAGATGTGGAACATTATAATGTTTACGAAAACACAGGGTTGCTAGTCTTTAGATTTTTAATAGCCTATTCTATCAGCTATTTGTTATCTGCAGTACTTATCAAAACCAGAATGAAATGGACTGTTGGGCAGTAATCTAGTCTAAAATTTGTTTAAGACTGTTTTTTGCTGCCCTTCTAAATTTCTTAAAATTAAAATAGTTCCTTTCGAATATCTCAGTTTTAAAGTACCATTTTAAGTTCAGACCATTAATCTGGTCAGATATTAAAATCTCCATCCATTTATTAAACAGAAAACGATTAAATCGTTCTGGGTTATGTCTTTTAGAAATATTGTTAGCTAATTTAAGCTCATGGAACAGGTTTAAATAATCACCTAAGTGTGTTTTACTGAGACTCCAGTTGAACAATTCAACATGTAAATTAATCCACTTTGCATGATTTGTTAAGCCAATATGTTCTTGCATACTACTGATAATTTTTCTCTCATTTGCAAGTCTTATATCTAGGTTTAATGAAGAGGTATTATTGCTATGGATACGATAATCGACAAGTGTTTCATCCAGGTTTGCAACTTGATACTTCTCTGCCATTCGTATAAAAAGGTCAAAATCTTCGGATATTGTATAGTTTTGGTAACCCCCAAGTTCGATAAAAACATTGGTTTTAAACATCGTTGTAGAATTAACGAAAGGATTTCCGAACAACATAAATAAATCAACCGTATTATCTACCGGTACCATTAATTTTGTTCCTGTTTTTTCGCTATGCTCATTAATTATCGCTGCATGACCACCACATAGTACCACATCTGGGTTAGCCAGAAGATACTTGTACTGAAGTTTAAGTCTATTGGGATAAGCAATGTCATCTGCATCCAGTATTGCAATATATTCACCCTTTGCCAACGTTAACAAGAGGTTTCTGGTATAAATCAAACCTTTATTACTTTCATTCTGTATCAGTCTGATTCTTTCATCATTAAATGATTTAACAATCGAAACAGTATCGTCAGTAGAACCATCATCTACGACAATCAATTCAAAATCAGGGAAGCTTTGGATTAATATGCTATTTATGGAATGTTTGATAAAATCTGCCTGATTGTAAGCAGCCATAAATACAGTTATTTTTGGATGTCCCATTATTTGCAAAATAGATAAATTTGAACTTAAGTAATTAGTTCCAAATATACCAACAAACTAGTGTGGTGTAAATGCAATTACATTATTTATGCTTTAATTTGCATATCCTGTAAAAAAAATAAGGTTACTTTCATATCGGAGATTAGATGAAGAAAATATTGTTTATAACGCATAACCTAGGTAGAACAGGTTCAGAAATGTTGCTTTGGTACTCTTTAACCAATTTAAACAAAGAGAAGTTTATGCCCCTTTTATTTACCAAAGATAAAGGTGTACTCATTGATGAACTGCCTGGTGAAATTAAACATTTCCTGCCCTATAAAAAAAATCCGAAAAGATCTTTAAGGCTTTTGAGGTCTATTTTAAAGATCTTTAAAATAGATTCTTTAGCATATCAGCTAAGCCAGATACATAAAAAAAACAAAGTGGATTTTTGGTATGTAAACACGATTGTAATTCCTGAGGTTTATCCAATAGCGAAGAAATTGGGGGTTAAAGTGATCACGCATGCGCATGAGTTACCATTAGCTTATAACTTTGTTTCTTATACAGATTTAGAAACAATTGTATCTTCATCAGCAGCTTTAATTGGCTGCTCGGAAGCTGTATGTGAAAAGATTACTAATATGGGTAGGCCTGATGTGAATTTGCTGTATGGATTTATCGATAAATCTAAAATAGTTTGTACAAAAACTGCTGAAGAAGTAAAGGCAAATACTGGTTTTAAGGATCAGGATTTTGTTTGGGCAATTTCTGGTAAAACATCTTTGATAAAAGGGGTTGATTTTTTGGTTTTGTTACTCCAGGAACTTCCAGATAATATTAAAATTATCTGGATTGGTGGAGAGGAAAATACGGGAATATACTATTATGCTAAAAAGGCTGTCGAAAATAAATACCCCGGTAGAGTTAAATTTTTAGGTGCACAAAGTACAGAATACTACAATTATCTTAATTCTGCCGATGGCTTTTTATTATTGTCCAGGGAAGATTCATTTCCATTGGTAATGTTAGAAGCGGCATCGCTGGGCAAGCCAATTGTGGGCTTTAATTCTGGAGGAATTAGCGAATTTGTAAAAGAGGGTACCGGGATTGTTGTAGATTCCTGGAGGGCAAAAGATTTAGCGGCAGCCATGATGGCGGTTAAAAACAATCCTGAAAGGTTTAACGTCGAAGAAATAAAGCGGCAAGCATCTGGTTATGAAGTAAAAAAACAGGTGTCGATTTTGGAGAATATACTGGATAGTGTAAATTAATATTATCCCCGATCGATCGCCGGTCTTTTTACATCATTAGGTTTTCGGATTATGCTGATTCCAGTCCGTTTTTTAACGCCTTTAAATAACGGTGACCATATTGCTGATCGGGCTCTAAGTGGCAGCCTTCTGCCCATTCATTCCAGGCGTTTACAAAAAATAAGCGCTCTTCTCCGTTAAAATGTTCATTGGTATATTGGGCTGTTTTTGTAACCCATTCCTGAAATTTCTCAGGGCTTGAGTTTACAAAAACGGTTGCATCTTTGGCCCTTCTTGCCGAATTATCCCAGCTCGGAAAAACTGAACGGAAGTATTTATACGGTTTGGGTGCTTTTTTTTCCATTTTATCAACCATTTCTTCATAGTCGAATACTTTATTGGCAAGCAGTCCATTCTCTTTTATAGCGGTTTTATGAAGTAGCTTCCTGAAAAAATGATTAATCGGTTCTTTTTTACTGTATTTCTGTAAAGGGATTGAAAAATCTGGGGCAAATTCCATACTGGCATCAAAATCATGGCCTTTAGGATCGAAATCTCTCTTGAAATTTTCTACCCTGATCAGATAGAGGTCTTCAAAACCAGCTTTTTTTGCTTCCTCGCGCCATATTTTTACGGCCTCGTTGATATTTGGATGAAGTTCTGACCGATACATCAGATAAACAGGCTTACCATCAATTTTGATATATCTCTCATCCTTAAAAAATGGCATTAGGTATTGGATATGTTCAAGGTCGTCTTTTAAGTCATATTCCTGCTTAATTAAAACATCTGCCTCCAACCCATCCCACCGCCTGGTCCAGTTTTCATTCGCCCAACATAAACAAAAAGGGAAATCAGGTTTTTTAGATTTTAACATTTGTTCCAATGGGTTTTCCATTAAAAGTTTTCCATTAAACCAGTAGTGGTAAAAACAGAAACCATAAACGCCATAAGCTTCTGCGAGGACAGCCTGCTCAATCATGGTGTCCAATAATCTAAGATCATAAAAGCCTAAATCAGTTGGCAAATGGGGCTGATAATGTCCTTTAAATTTTGGTTTCGATTTGGTAACATTTGTCCATTCTGTAAAACCTTTTCCCCACCATTCGTCGTTTTCCTTAAAAGGATGGAATTGTGGCAGGTAAAGGGCTATGGCCTTCAGGTTATTTTTGCTGGTAGAATTTTGCATAAACTGTTGATGTTAATATCCCATTTTTAAAGCGAAATTAAATCGGCTGATAAGATTTCTCTTTTTTAAATCGGGGAAATAATATGGATAATTTCTGATCATTTGAGTGATCAGAAACGTATTGTATCTGCTCTTTTTTGTAAAGCTATTATATAATTCAGTAATAAGATGTTTATCTTCTGTACTAAGGTTCGCGTAATCTTTTAAAATTTCAAGGTTTTTTGTTTTTTCCAAAAAACGAGCCTCATTTTGTTTACTGGAATTAGCCTGTTCCTCTTTATTCATTACAGAACTGCTGTGAATTCTGTGCCGTGTTAAATTGCTATTTAAATAGGCTATTTTTTGATGGTAAAGAGCAATGAAGCCCATCCACCAATCGTAGTAACCTTCATTAGGAATTGGTAATATATAGGTAATAAAGATGCGTTTAAAAAGGACAGTATGACCAGTAACAAAGTTATAAAAAAGTAAACTCCTGAAATCTCTCTTACCAAGTTCAGAAGTTTGCTGAAGCAGGGTTTTATTTAAATCATTATTATGTTCATCTACAAATACCGAATTAGAAAAAATGAGCCAGTTTTCGCCAATGTGGTTAAGCAAGAGTTCCAGTTTATTTAATTCCCATATATCATCCTGGTCACTGATTGCAATGTAATCGCCAGTGGTTAGTGTTATTGCTTTTTCAAAATTCTTGTTAAAACCGAGATTTTGCTTGTTTTGATATAATTTGATTTGAGGGTAAGATTTTTCAAAGGTTTTTACAATATCTATGGTGTCATCCGTAGAACTGTCATCGACTATAATAACCTCAATGTTTTTATAGGTTTGGTTTAAGATGCTTGTTAACTGCTGATGCAGGTATTTAGCTCCGTTGTATGTGCATAGCGCTATCGAAATTAGAGGTTGCATCGGCAGAAAAAGATTTAAGCATTTACAAAAACTGTTTTTACCGCTGCTTCAAATTCCTGTTCTTCACGGTAAAGGGCTTCACGGTAGGGAATAAAGTTCTTAATTTCTTCGTCGTAGTTGTTTAAGCAGGTATTTATCGTTTCTATGATTGCATCGATATTATCGTCTGTTTTATCAAAACGGTATTTTTCAAGGATTGGCATGTCCTGATCAAAAGCGGCCGAGCCTTCTTTACCGATAATCATACAGCAACGCATAATACAGGCCTCCCTTGGCATTCTTTCTTTGCCTGGGTGATAACCAAAATCTACATAAAGTTTGGCCCTATTCATCCTATCAGCTACTTTTTCGGGAGTTAATCCTTTTAATGCAACCCAGTTAAGGGTAGGGGTTTTGGCAATAATCTTCTGTAAATATTCCCCGTTTTTTACCGGATTGTAAATAATGATATCTTCTTTTGTGATCTGATTATCTACCCGCATAAAGAACTGGTGGTTCATATAATCGGATATTTGGCCAATTGGCTTTATTCCGGCTTTAGCTAAATGATCCATCGAAAAATAAGAATGGCCAATATTCGCAATACTCATTTCCTTTATTTTGGTTAATGTTGCAAACTCAATAGGATTATATATTTTTCTGATCCAGTAGATTGGTTTTCGCCTGGTTCGTCTGATAACAGGTGCTAACATTTTGTAATAGTTAGTTACACTTAACCACCAAATTATCTTTTTAATTTTGCTAAACTCCTTTTTAAAAATGATTTCAGGAGAAGTTTCGGGTAAGATCAGGAAATTGGATGTCGAGTTTTCTAGCGTTGTAACATAAGGTACGTTATAGCCTTTATAAAATGGATGAACCGGATCTGCCTTAGGCTTTACAAGCGGGAAATAGTACATTTTGGCGTTCATGCCCATTTTTATAAGCTGATGTGCCAATTGATGTAAGGCTTCTGGGCCACCGGTTGCAAAATTCGGTGCGCAGAAAATGTATATGGTAGAATCTTTCTTTATTTTAAGCATCTTTTTTAACCTCTAGTACATATAATTTCTTTGGCTTAAAAGCTTTATAATATTGCCTGACGAAAAATTTTATAGGTTGTAAATTGTAAAACCAGGCCGTAAACCAATTACCCGATAAATAGTAACGTGTAATGGTTGTTGTCATGAAACGGCCCCTAAAAGCGTGGTTGTACTTTTTGATAAATGCCTTTCTCAATCTACGGAAGGATTCATCGGGATTGCCGTTGCTTTTATGTATGATGTTAAAATCGATTACATAAGCGTTAAAACCCAAAACATCGGCAATTAGACATAAATCAGGGCCATACATGTGAAAACCAGATAAGTTATGCGAAAGTGCAAGGTTAGCACTGTTTTTAACGACCATGAAATTCTCGTCAACTGTTTTTGTTTTTAAGGGCAGTTTAGGTTCCTTAATTACTTTACCGGATCCCTGCGTAATGTTTGTGGCAATCCACTTAAGGTTTATGCCCCGGCATTGGCCAATATAGCCCAATTGGGATCGTTTTGTTCGATCTCGAGGATCCGTTCGGATAAATGTTTCCTGTCGTGATCGTGTATGATAATGTCCTGATGGCACAAGATGATGTATTTTCCCTTTGCCTGCTGTAGAAATTGATTTAATCCCTTAAAAGCTTCAAATCCGGATCCTTCTGTATTATCGATAAACAGATACTCACAGCTTTTTTCATCAAACCCTTTCTGAAGAAATGAATCAAGCATTTCTGTATATTCTGATTTTCTGGTTACTAGAGTGCATATCGAATATTCATATTCGTAAACAGGGGTGGAAATTGATCTGGCTAAATTTAAAGCTGTACCCATAAATTAATCAGTAAAAGCCTGCATATCGATTAAACGTTTGTATAAACCATTGGTAGCCATTAATTCGCTGTGACTTCCGGTTTCTACAACGCTACCTTTATCTATCACAATAATTTTATCGGCGTGCTGTATGGTACTTAAGCGATGCGCAATTACAATCGAGGTACGGTTTTTCATTAAATTATTGAGGGCTTCCTGAACCAGTTTTTCTGATTCGGTATCCAATGCAGATGTAGCCTCATCCAATAGCATAATTGGGGGTTTGCCAATACGGCTCTCGCAATACAAACACGTTGTCTTTGCCCGCCAGAAAGTCTATTTCCCCTGTCGCCAACAAAAGATTGGTAACCATTTTCTGTATTTTCAATAAAATCGTGCGCGTTGGCAATTTTTGCTGCAGCAACTACTTCTTCCATAGTTGCATTGGGATTGGCAAATGCAATGTTGTTAAAAATGGTATCGTTAAAAAGGAAAGATTCCTGGTTAACGGTTCCCATTTGTGCCCTGATGCTTTCAGCCGTAAGATCTTTGTAATCATGGCCATCAATTTTGATGCTACCCGATTTTGGATCATGGAAACGTGGAAGAAGATCCATTAAAGTACTTTTTCCACCACCCGATGGACCCACCAAAGCTATGGTTTTTCCCTTTTCGATGTCGAAGTTAATGTTGTTCAGAATCTGTTTTTCTCCATAACTGAAAGATACATCTTTAAACTTTATGGCATGGTTAAAGTCTTCAAGTGCTTTTGCTTCCGGTGAGTTAACCAGCAACGGTTTGGTGTCGATTAGATCTAAAACACGTTCGCCTGCGGCAATACCTGAATGGATACCGCTAAATGAATCAGTTAATGCTTTAGCAGGTCTCATCACTTGTGAAAAAATAGCGATATAGGCTATAAAGTCTGTAGCAGCAAGGGCATCACTTTGATTGTTTATTATGAGTGATCCTCCATACCAAACAATAGTTGCAACCATTAATACACCCAAAAATTCAGAAACAGGAGAGCCAAGTTGTTGCCTTCTTGTCATTTTGCGGGTTAAATTGGAGTAATAAATGTTTTCCTGATTAAACTTGTCTTTAATCCTTTCGGTAGAATTAAAAGCTTTTATAATCTTGATACCACTAAGTGCTTCGTCCAGAAAGCCAATCATTTTTGCGAAAGACTCATGAGATTCTTTAGCCTGTTGTTTTAGGCGTTTAACAATTTTACTGATGATAAAGGCTGATACAGGTATAACCAGTAAGGAGAAAAAAGTAAGTTTGGCAGAGATGTTAAATAGTAGAACAACATAAACAATTAAGGTTACAGGTTCTTTAAATACTACCTGAAGTGTATTGGTAACCGTAAATTGTACAACCTGTACGTCAGAAGCAACCTTTGATATAATATCGCCTTTTCGTTCATTGTTAAAAAAACCAACATGCATATTCATTACATTGTTGAATACTGTTTTGCGGAGGTTCAGAAGGGTATGGACTCTTAGATCCTCCATATACCTTTGAGAAAAATATTTAAATAGGTTAGAAAGTAGTACCGAAATAATAATTACAATACATACATATCCAAGTGTTTTTTCGGGACCATGTATATTTATTGAATCATTTACAAATTTCCTAAACTGGGCCAATATGTCAAAAGAGGAAGCTGCCTTTTCAGTTAGAGATTCTGTTTTACATTCTTTATTCTTGTTGTTCAGAAGTGTTTCGAAAAGCGGAGATAGTAAGGCCAGATTTAAGGTGCCAAATAAAATCGAAAGCAATGTTGCAATAACGTAAGGTATTGCAAATTTTTCTATGGGTTTAGCAAAAGATAATAAACGAAAATATGTTTTCATTTTTATTTAAAATGGAATATGTAAGATGGAATATGTTATAAAACAAGCCCAAAAAATCTAATTAAAACTTGGTAAAGGTACGGTTTTCAAATCAACCTTGTCGTTTTTGGGGAAAGCGGTCACTAAAATTACAATCGTTTAATTTTTTTATGGTTAACAGATTGATTGATAATGGCCATCACATCCGAAACATTTAGGTTAGAATTGTATTTATGTTTTAGGGCTTCTAAATGTGCTTTACTATCATTAATAAGATCTTTATGGGCTAAATAATCTTTATAGCTTTCCAATACCCAGGTTTTGCCAGTAAGCAGCTTAGGAATCAATTCGGTAAAAGCCTGTTGCAATGGGTATAAAGCTTTTCTTAATCCGTGCAGATGGATTCCCTGCAGGATGTAACGGTTGCGGTAGTAGATTTTTTTGATAAAATTGGATTTGATCTGCGTTTTTGTGCTACCGCTTACGTGATGGAAACATGAAGACCGGTGCTCGTAATAACATTTCCAACCCAATTGCCATGCACGTAGGCTTAAATCAAAATCTTCTGAAGAGAATGGGGAGTAAATTTCGTCAAAACCACCAAGCTCTTTTAATTTCGTTGCATCTACTAAAGCATTCGCCCCCGAAAGATAAGCAGTATAAACCTCTTCATCTGCAGCATTTTCGCTATAATAAAACTTATTTGCTTTTATTCGGCAACCGCTATAGTACAATAAACGGGCAGCATCTTCTATTCTGGTTTCATCAAAGCTCATAATGCGAGCCATGACCCCAAAAGTATCGGGCTTGTTAAAATACTTCCATTGATGTTCAAAGTAGTTTGGTGTAAGTTTAACATCAGAGTTTAAAAGCAAAATCAATTCGTATTTAGCTTCGCTGATGCCGTGGTTACAGGTAAAAGAAAAACCTCTATTCCGATCGTTAATAAGCAGTTTTACATGCTGGTAATTTGCTTTGATAAATAATATGCTATCATCTTTAGAACCATCGTCGATAACAATGACCTCAAATTCGGTATTTGCATTTTCGGCAGCGGCAAAAACCGAAGGGAGGTACTTTTCGAGCAGATGCCTGCCATTATAGTTTGGTATTACGATGGAAACGCTTTTCTGCATCTACTTTACAATTTTATAGTTTCGGTATTCAAATAAGCGCAAGCCGGTTAAGTCTTCAATTTTTTGTAAAACCCTTCTGCGGAAATTCATTTTCGGGGTTTCTTTGGTTAAATCTTTGTCAAACTTCCAGTTTGCGGCAGCAATTCTGGCCTGCATTACTTTTGGATGGCTACCCTTAAAATGCACTAAACGATCGGCATTGTGCATGTCGTAGGTATCCTGAACAGGATAATTTTCCTCTATCCACTCTGGTGTTTGATAAAATTGATTGAAGTTACGCACCTTGCCCTGTAAACCCTTTGGTGGTTTTACCCAACCATAATGATAGATGTAAGCATCAATTAATTTAACCTTTAGCTTTCTTTCATTAATCCTGAAGCCCTGAGCATCGCGATAAGAACTTACTCCTGATAGGTTTTTGATAATCCTAACTTCTCTTCTGTACCAACGCCTCGATTCTGCCAAATAATCATAAGAAGCGTAGAAGTGTTTATATTTTAAAAGGAGGGCTTCAACATTTGGATTATTGAGTTCCTGCTCCATTTCTTTTTTAATCAAAGGGAGATAATCTTCGTGTATTGCCTCATCCCCTGAATGTAGATCATCCAATCGGTATCGGCACTTATTTCGGCCAGGGCTTTATTGGTTTCGTCGGCAAAAACGCGTCCACCTTCCCGTATGCTGTCATCCCAAACCGTATCAATGGTCCTAATTTTAGGATCGATACTTTTAACCATTTCAGCAGTTTCATCAGAGGAATTGCCCAATGCCACGATAAAATCATCACACAAGGGTAACACTGAAAGTATGGCTTCTTTTGCGGGATAATCGTTTACAATTGCATTTCTTAAAAAGGTAAAACCGGTAACTTTCATTCGTGGTGGTGCTTTGTAGCTGATAATTTTTGTTTATTTGTACAAAGATAGTTTTATTGATGAATACGCACCTATCCATTTTAAGCGAAGTAAAGGCAGGTAACTACAGGGCTTTGGCAAGGGCGTTAACGCTTGTTGAAAATAATATTAACCCGGCCAGTTCGATTTTAAGGGATTTGGATTGTAAGGCCAATACAACTGTTTTGGGTATTACCGGGCCTCCCGGAGCGGGTAAAAGTACCCTGGTAAATGTGATAACCAATCATTTTGTAGCTGAAGGGAAACGTATTGCGATTTTAGCGATAGATCCTACTTCGCCATTTAATTTTGGATCTCTACTAGGAGACAGGATTCGTATGGCCAGTCAGTTTAACAATCCAAATGTATACATCCGATCGTTGGCTACACGGGGAGCGCTGGGTGGAATTTCTGCAAAAACAATCGAAATGGTCGATGTTTTAAAATCAGCTAAATTTGACCTAATTATTGTTGAAACGGTTGGTGTTGGGCAATCGGAGGTGGAAATAGCAGGCCTTGCCGATAAAACAATTGTTGTGCTGGTACCTGAATCTGGAGATGAAATTCAGAACATCAAATCGGGACTAATGGAGATTGCGGATTGTTTTGTAATCAATAAGGCTGATAGAGATGGCGCTGATACCTTTACCAATAATTTGAAGAAAATCGTTCATCAAGGGGTAAAGACGATCCCGATTTTAAAGACAATTGCCGATAAAAACTCAGGGATTGATGAATTGTGTGCCTGGATTGCCAAATCCCCAAAAACAGATCATAACCGTAAGGCATTCCTTTTTGCCGAAAAAGCATGGAAACTTATTCAGCATAAAAGAATGATTGATATTGATAAAAAAAAGCTGCGAGAAAAAATTCAGGCAGCTTTAAAAAATGATGACTTTAATATTTATCGCTTTGCGGATAGCTTTGACAGAGCTTAACTGGTTTTTTGTTTAAACCGGTTAGCTGAGCACTGTAAATCGCTAACTGAATTAACTGTTCATAATATCTTCTATCTCTCCTGCCTCTAATGGGATATCGGCCATTAAATCTACATTACCATTTGCTGTAATCAGGATGTTGTTTTCTAAGCGGATACCCAATCCTTCCTCGGGAATATAAATACCAGGTTCAACGGTTAAGATGTTACCAATGGCAAACGGCGTGTATCTCCCTGCAAAATCGTGTACATCTATTCCCAAATGATGCGATGTGCCATGCATAAAATATTTTTTATACACCGGATAGGCACGGCTTTGTTTTTTCACGTCTTCCAACGAAATCAAACCAAGATTAACCAATTGCTCTGTCATAATCTCTCCAACCTGTTCGTGGTAGGTATTCCACAATACACCTTCACCAATTAATTTAATAGATTCTTTCATTACATGGCGCACTGCATTGTAAACATCCTTTTGCCTTGGCGTAAATTTTCCATTTACCGGTATCGAACGGCTCATATCTGCATTGTAATTAGCATATTCTGCCCCAAAATCAAAAAGAATTACATCGCCATCTTTGCATTCCTGATTGTTATCGTTGTAGTGCAGAATGTTTGCATTGTGCCCTGACGCGATAATCGGTGTGTATGCATGTCCGGTTCCGCCCTGACGGATAAATTCGTGAATAATCTCTGCCTCGATCTCATATTCTTTTACCCCAGGCTTGGTAAATTTCAGTACCCTAATAAAAGCATCGCGGGTTATGGCGCAGGCTTTTTTGGTTAATTCTACCTCAACATCCGATTTAACCGCACGTAAATCCCGCATAATGGGTGCTGAACGTTCGTAATGATGCAATGGATATTTTGCCCTCATTTTTTCGATAAAACGGATATCGCGGTATGGAACTTCGTGAGAATACCGGTCGTTTTCATTTGTATTTAAATAAATATGTTCGGCGTAGTTAACAATACTGTGTAAAATGTTGTCAAAATCTTCCAGCCAATATATTGTTTCAATACCCGAAGCGGCCTTTGCTTGCTCTTTGGTGTACTTATAACCTTCCCAAACTTTAATATAATCGTTAGTCTGTCTTAAAAACAGGACTTCCCTGTACAAAGGATTAGGACAATCGGGATATAATAATAATATCGTTTGTTCCTGGTCAATTCCGGATAAATAAAATAAATCGGGATTTTGCTTAAAAACAAAGTTCTGATCGCCACTTCTTGGAAACTCATCACTTGCATTGAATATTGCTAATGAATTGTTTTTTAGGTGTTTATTGAAATTTTTTCTATTTAAAATAAATAATGACTGATCAATAGTAGGATATTTCATGAAAATGGTATTTTTATATGGGTAACGGCCAAATGTAAGAAAATGATCAATGACTGTGAAGTTTGGAACGGAGTTTGTATAAAAGTTTGAAAATTTAAAATTTTGTTTAATTTTGCGATTACTAAAAAATTAATCAATTAAATTGTTTAACCCTTAAAAAAGAAAAAGATTATGAATTATTCTACTTTAAAGAAAAGTGTTGCGCTTTCTTTAGTGGCATTAACAGGAGTTGCTTCTCTTGCTGTCGCTCAGGATGCTCCTGCAACCTCTTCTGCTGTCAAGGTATTTGGCGGTAGAGGTCAGTACAGAACTTGGTCTATCGGTGTACACGGTGGTGTTTTAATGCCAGTTGTAGCTATCGGTGGTTCTAACGACTTCAACAAATGGGATGCTAACTTAGGTTACGGTTTAAACATCCGTAAACAATTAGGTCACTCTTTCGGTTTAGAATTAAACGGAACTCGTGGTAAACTTTCTGGTAATAACGATGGTATTACTTCATCAGTTAAAGAATTCGAAACTCAATTACAATATGCAGTAGATTTACGTGGTGTTGTGAACTTAGGTTCTATCGATTTCTTACGTCGTGAAAACTCTGTAGGCTTCTTCTTAACAGCTGGTGCTGGTATGATGGCTTATGCTCCTAAGGTAACCACTACTTCAGGTGTAATCGACTGGAAAGGTAAAGCTATCGGTCCTGCTGATGACAGACACGATGCTAAAGACTACGTAAAAGGTTTCTATATTCCAGTTGGTGCTGGTGTTAAATTCAAGGTTTCTGAGCGTGTTAACTTTAACTTAGGTTACACTATGAACTTTGTTGACGCTGATAACGTGGATGGAATTTATGCTAAAGGTGAAAGTAAAGATAAATTCTCTTACGGTTATGCTGGTTTAGAATTCTCTTTAGGTTCTTCTGCTAAACCAAGTTTAGAGTGGACTAACCCATTAGCTACTATGTATGATGAGTTAAAAGATCCAACTTTACGTCAAGAAGTTGAAGCATTGAAAAACCGTGTTTCTGCTGTTGAGAAATCTGTTGAAGATTTGAAAAAAGATACTGACGGTGACGGTGTTGCTGATCAATTCGATAAATGTCCAGGTACTCCTGCTGGTACTGCTGTTGATGGTTCAGGTTGTCCTCTTCCAAAACCAGCTCCAGTTGAAACTGCTACATCTAACGTAACTGGTTTCGAAAAAATCGCTTTCGATTTCAACTCTTCAGTTTTAAAAACTGAGTCTTACCCTACTTTAGATAAATTATCTTCAGTGTTACGTGAAAACGGTGGTAAAGTAACTGTAAACGGTTACGCTTCAAGCGAAGGTACTGCTGCATATAACTTGAAATTATCTAAAGACAGAGCTAACTCTGTTAAAACTTACTTAGTAAACTCTGGCGTTAACGCTAGTCAAGTTGCTACTAAAGGTAATGGCGAAGCTAATCCAATTGCTTCTAACGATACTGAAGAAGGTCGTATCCAAAACCGTCGTGTTGAAACTGCTAGAAACTAGTATTTCAATATAAAATTTTTTTAAAAAAGTCCCGATGCAAATCGGGACTTTTTTTGTGCCGTTTAGTTTTCTGTGTTAAGCTTTTTCGCTAAGTTTGTATTATGTATTTCTTTCGAAAAAAGGATCCCAACAGGCCAACCAATATCAATATCAGGATTATGCATTTTATCAATGCACTGGCCATATCTATTTTTCTCGCAGGTATCATTTACAAGCTGATTCAGTGGCTTGCTAAGTAATCTTAAAAAACACTTATGAAACAAATTATTAAAACAACAAATGCTCCAGCTCCGATTGGGCCATATAGTCAGGCTGTACAAGCCGGTAACTTTTTATTCGTATCTGGTCAGGTAGCTATTAACCCTGAAAGTGGAGAATTAAATATTGGCAATATCGAAGAAGAAACACATCAGGTAATGCGTAACCTTAAGGCTGTGCTACTTGAAGCTGGATTAAACTTTGATCATGTGGTAAAGTCGACAATCTTTTTAAGCGATATGGGTACCTTTGCACAGGTTAATGAAGTTTATGGTCAATATTTCACTGCCGATTTTCCGGCTCGCGAGACTGTTCAGGTTTCTGTATTACCTAAAAATGTAAACGTAGAAATTTCTGTGATTGCCATTGTAGGATAATTTTGGCTGCAGCTAGAAGCAAATATTTTATTGCTGGCATTGTTCCTTACATTATCTGGGGAACAATGTCAATTCCTTTGCGTAACATAAAAGGCTTTCCGCCACAAGAAATTTTATATTACCGGATATTTGTTTCCATATTAATGGTTTGGTCAACAATTTTGTTGTTTAGAAGAGCAAGCCTTAAAAAGGATTATACTTTTTTTAAATCTCTGAACTCGTCTAATAAAACCAAACTGATACTGCTGACCGTCTTATCAGCTTTTCTAATTACTGGAAATTGGTTTACCTATATTTATGCAGTAAATGGTGTGAGTTTAAAGGCCGCTGCTTTTGCTTATATGGTTTGCCCATTGCTAACTGCCCTCTGTGGCTTTATTGTCTTAAAAGAGCAATTAAGCAGAGAAAAAATCATTGCACTAATCGTCGCGCTAATCAGTATTCTGCTTTTGGCAACAGGTTCTTTACAAGAGGTGCTTTGGGCCATTCTGATTGCTTCATTTTATGCTGTTTACGTAATTGTTTTAAAAGTAATTAAGGGAATTGATAAATTTAATTTTCTTGGTGTACAATTAATTCTGTCGGGCTTTATGATGCTGCCTATGTATTTGGTTAATTCAGATCTGTTTCCAATCGAAACCATTTTTTGGTCGCATATCTTTTTAATTGCCATCGTATTTACCATTATCCCTTTATTTTTAAATTCTTATGCCCTGTTGGGGATGCCCTCATCGGCCTTGGGCATTTTAATTTATCTTAATCCTATTGTTGCTTTTGCAGTGGCATTTTTCTATTTCAAAGAACAAATAGATAGTCATCAGCTTTTTGCTTATTTGCTTTTACTATTGTCTATCGTTATTTTTAATGCGCAATTGCTAAAAAATATAGTTTATAAGAAACAATAATTATTTTGTTTAATTCGATCCTAGATACTCCTGTTGAATTTATAAAAGGCGTAGGGCCTAGTCGTGCCGATGTTTTGAAAAAAGATTTAGGTCTTTTTACTTTTCAGGATATGCTGGCGCATTATCCCTTTCGGTATATCGATCGTACCAAGTATTTTAAGATCAATCAAATCAATATCGATTCTCAATATATTCAGATCATTGGACGGATAATTGGTAAAAAGGTAATTGGCGATAAAAGATCAAAGCGGGTTGTAGCTATTTTTAAAGATGAAACAGGAATAATGGAACTGGTATGGTTTCAGAGTTTAAAATGGGTTGACGATAACATTCAAGTGGGTACGGCTTACGTGGCATTTGGTAAGCCAACATCCTTTAATGGTACCTTTAGCATTTCTCATCCCGAAATGGAGCTGTATCAGAATAAGCCTGTTGGCAGAGGAAATTTAACCTTGCAACCTGTTTATAATTCGACTGAAAAGCTAAAAAAGTTCAATCTCGATTCTAAAGGTATTCAGCGCTTAATTGCAGGGTTGCTTGATCAGGTAATTCAGCAGGTGACCGAAAATTTACCTGCATATATAATCGATAAATACCAGCTGCCGGATAAAAGACTGGCATTACTGAATATTCATTTTCCAAAGAATCAAAAGGATCTGAGTGCTGCAGAAAGACGTTTGAAATTTGAAGAGCTATTCTTTATTCAACTTCAGCTTTTACATAACAAACAGCTTCGGCAGTTAAAATTTAAAGGGGTGGCTTTTGATAAGGTTGGAGATAAAGTGAACCGTTTTTACAAGGAGTTTTTACCCTTCGAGCTTACCAATGCGCAAAAGCGCGTGGTTAAAGAA
Organism: Pedobacter sp. HDW13; assembly: GCF_011303555.1. Lineage (NCBI taxonomy): Bacteria > Pseudomonadati > Bacteroidota > Sphingobacteriia > Sphingobacteriales > Sphingobacteriaceae > Pedobacter > Pedobacter sp. HDW13. The sequence continues at coordinate 2,578,134 of NZ_CP049868.1, forward strand.
ATCAGGATTGATACCCAGCGTGGCGTGCAGATGAACCGCCTTGTACAGGGCGATGTAGGAAGCGGTAAAACCGCTGTGGCGCTAATGAGTATGCTTTTGGCTAATGATAACGGCTATCAGGCTTGTATGATGGCTCCGACCGAGATTTTGGCTCGCCAGCATTATGCTTCGATAACTGAATTGGTTACTGATGATTTAGTGAAAGTGGCTATTCTTACCGGAAATACCAAAAAGAAAGAGCGTACTATTTTGCATGAGCAGCTGGAAAGTGGAGAAATCGATATTTTGATTGGTACACACGCGCTGATCGAAGATAAAGTGCAGTTTAAAAATCTTGGTCTGGTAGTAATAGATGAGCAACACCGCTTCGGTGTAGAACAGCGTGCTAAGCTTTGGCGCAAAAATGTTATTCCTCCGCATATTCTGGTAATGACAGCAACACCCATTCCCAGAACCCTGGCTATGACTTTATATGGAGACCTGGACGTTTCTGTTATTGATGAACTGCCTGCAGGCAGAAAGCCTATTGAAACAAAACATCTTTTTGAGGGACAACGCCTCAGGATGTTTGGATTTATGAAGCAGGAAATCGCTAAAGGCCGTCAGGTTTATATTGTTTATCCCTTAATTAAGGAAAGTGAAAAATTAGATCTTTTACATTTAGAAGCTGGTGTAGAGCAGCTGAGTTATCAGTTTCCGCGACCAGACTACCAGATGAGTATAGTGCATGGACAAATGCCAAACGCTGATAAACAGTTCGAAATGCAGCAGTTTATAGCTGGTAAAAGCCAGATAATGGTAGCCACAACAGTAATAGAAGTGGGCGTAAATGTACCTAACGCTTCTGTTATGGTGATCGAAAATTCGGAAAGGTTTGGTCTTTCTCAGCTCCACCAGTTGCGTGGAAGGGTTGGTCGTGGCGCCGAACAATCTTTCTGTATTTTAATGAGTGGGAATAAGTTGAGCAAAGAAGGTAAAGTTCGTTTAGAAACTATGGTGAGAACCAACAACGGTTTCGAAATTTCGGAGATTGATTTACAGCTACGTGGCCCAGGCGATATTACCGGAACGCAACAAAGTGGGGTTTTAGAGCTGAAGCTCGCCGATTTAGCTAAAGACCAGGTTATTTTAGCTGAAGCCAGAAATACAGTAATTGCTTTATTTGAAGATGATCCACATTTGGTTAAACCAGAACACACTGCCTTAAAAGCTCATTTACAAAAGCTCGAAAGAGGAATCTCTTTTGATAAAATAAGCTAATCTCGACAGATTTATCATCCCGCTATCTCAAATTTAATTTCTTAACGGGTTGCATCACTAAATACTTTAATCCCAAAAGCAATATTAAACAACATTTTTGATGTTTGTATGTTTTTATCTACGCCGTGTAGTTTTGATGATTAAATTTTACCAATCTATCCCTTATAAATATCAATTTACCCCGTTTCTTAATTCATAATATTTTCTATATTGCGGCTAACCAAATATAAACTGTCAAACTGACAAGTCCACTTCCGGGCGGGCCATACACAGTTGTTTTAAAGCCTTTTTATGCATGATAAGCATATTTTTTAAAGGTTTTAATGAGGTTAATGATAGTTTTTGCTGCGATTGATGATATTTAATGCCTTTTAGGTAATAGCTGTTTTGGCTATGTAGTCATCTGTTTCAGTAATTGGTAATGTACGCAAGAATTGTATTTAGTCTATATATTAAATGCATTAAATAATTACAATAAATATCTAACCGAAAACTAAAAATCTATGAAAAAAAGTCTATGGAGAGCTTTTACCAAAAGCAGCATCTTTCTGATGTTCGGTGGTTGTCTCATTTTCCCCCCTTTATCAAGCACATCCGCTGCAACATTATCAATCAAAAAAGAACCAAATTATTATAAGGTTCCGTTTGAGGATATTATTGTGAAGGGGCAGGTTACTGATGGTAAGGGGCCAATTCCGGGAGTAAGTGTTAAATTGAAAGGTGGAACGGCCACTACGGTAACAGATGGTGCCGGTAAATTTAGCATCAAAGTGCCTGAAGATGCAACCCTGGTTTTTACATACGTTGGTTATATAGACCAGGAGGTTCAGGTAAAAAACCAAACCAATATTAACATTCGCTTAGTAGAAAACAATCAAAACCTGTCGGAAGTAGTTGTAGTGGGTTATGGCACTCAAAAGAAAGCCGTTGTATCTGGAGCAGTAGCGGCAGTTAAGGGAACAGAGTTGGCCAAATCCTCATCAGTAAATTTAACCAACTCGCTGGCCGGGCGTTTACCAGGTGTTACTGCTTTACAAGGCAGTGGTGAACCGGGTTATGATGGTTCTACCATCCGGATTCGCGGTATTAACTCGCTTGGAAATAATAACGCATTAATTGTGATTGATGGTATTCCTAACCGGGCAGGGGGCATTGAAAGGCTTAATCCCAACGATATAGAAAGTGTATCGGTTTTAAAGGATGCATCAGCAGCTATATATGGTTCGCAGGCGGCAAACGGGGTAATCCTCATCACTACAAAACTGGGTAAATCGGGTAAACCCCAGTTTTCGTACGATTTTAGCTATGGCTTACAACAACCAACGCGAATACCAAAAATGGCTAACTCGACCCAGTATGCAGAGATATTAAACGAACTGAATATTTTTGGTTCGGATCTTAATCCAGGTGAATGGGGTGCAGCATGGAACAGCTTTAAAACCAATGGCACTTATTTATCTACAGGCGGAAAAACAATTAATGCAGCTTATACTCCAGGTCAGATTCAGAAATTAAGTGATGGTTCTGATCCATTGCGCTACCCAAATACAGATTGGTTTAAAACTGTATTTCAAACCTGGTCGCCCCAACAAAGGCACAATGTTCAAATTAACGGAGGAAGTGAAAATGTGAAGTATCTGGTTTCTCTGGGTTATCTGGATCAAGATGGATATTATAAAAATTCTGCTACTGGTTATCAGCAGTACGATATGCGTTTTAACCTCGAAGCCAAATTAAGCAAATACATTACTACAACTTTGGGCGTAACCGCGCGCGAGGAAAACCGTAACTTTCCTACCGTTGGGGCCGGTGATATTTTCAGGTTTCTGATGCGGGGAAGACCTACGGAAATAGCCATATGGCCTAATGGAAAGCCAGGTAGAGATATCGAATACGGCTATAATCCGGTGGTTTCTACCACAGATTTAACAGGCTACAATAAAGACATCAGGGATTATTTTCAAACAACAGGTAAAGTTGAAATTAAAATTCCGGGTGTTGAAGGCTTAAAAGTTACTGGAACTGCAGCTATTGATAAGTATTCAGGCAGACAAAAAAACTGGCAATTGCCCTGGACACTTTACGATTGGGATAAGAAAACCTTCGAAGCTGATGGTGTAACACCTGTGCTTGCGGGGACCGTACGTTCTCAATATACCGACCCCAGACTTAGGGAAACGGCAGGAGGGCAATTGGCCATTAACTTAACCGGAATGATCAATTATGATAAGAAATTCGGTGATCATAACATTGGATTAATGGCTGGGGTTACGCGGGAAAAAGTGGCAAACGATGGCTTTACCGCATTTAGAAGGTACTTTATTTCAACCTCTGTTCAGGAATTACTAGCAGGTGATGAAAGAGAACAATCGTTAGGTAATAATTCGGGCGACCCTAACAACCTTTTTAACAGAGCACGTTTAAGCTATTTCGGAAGAGCTGGTTATAACTATAAAGAAAAATACCTGGCTGAATTTCTTTGGCGCGTCGATGGGTCTTATATTTTTCCAACCAACAGGCGTTTTGGTTTCTTTCCAGGTGTTTCAGTGGGCTGGCGCTTATCAGAAGAAGACTTCTTTAAAAACAATGTTAGCTTTATAAACAATTTAAAAGTCAGAGCTTCATACGGTCAGATGGGTGCTGAAGCTTATTTTGGCGATGCCCTGCAGGAATACCAATACCTTAGTTTAATGAATTTTGGGACCTATATTTTCAATGATTTGGTTACCAAGACATTGTCTGAGGGTAAGGTGCCTAATTTCGATTTTGGATGGGAAGTGGCCAATAATACCAACATTGGTTTAGACGCGTCGTTTCTAAATAATAAATTGTCATTTGAGTTCGATTACTTCTATAATAAACGTACAAATATTCTCATTAGCAGAGGTAGTTCGGTTCCGGAAAGCTCTGGTATAACCGATCGTTTGCCGCCTGTTAACTTAGGAAAGGTAAATAACAAAGGTTTTGAATTTAAGTTAAGCTACAATGATAAGGTTGGCGATTTAAATTTTGGCGTGAGTGTAAATGGAGGGTATGCTAAAAACAAAATCGTATTCTGGGATGAAACCCCCGGTGCTCCTGAATGGCAGCGTTCAACGGGTAGGGTTACCAACTCATGGCTAGTGTACGATTATGATGGCGTTTTTAAGGATCAGGCAGAAATTAGTGCCAATAAATTAAATTATAGTGCCTTAACCAATAACCTGCGTCCTGGCGACATGAAGTTCAAGGATATTAATGGTGATGGTAAAATCAATGCAGATGATAAGATCCGTTTGGATAAAAATGGCACCCCAACATTTACGGGCGGTGTAAACTTTAACCTTCAATATAAAGGATTCGATTTATCAGTGCTAATTCAAGGAGCTACAGGCGGGATGCAGATTGTTGGTTTAACCGAGTCGGGCGATATTGGTAACTTCTTAGAATGGTCGTATCTGAACCGCTGGAGTATTGATAATCCAAGTTCGGTAAATCCGCGTCTATCAAACAGGGGGCTACCTATTATACCGATAGCAACAATGCATTAAACAATACCTATTGGTTGCGAAGTAATAATTACATCAGGCTTAAAAATGTTGAACTGGGCTATACATTACCTACTGGTTGGGTAGAAAAAATCGGCTTAAACAGTGTTAGGGTTTATGCAAATGGACTTAACCTATTTACACTCGATAAGATTAAAGTCTGGGATCCTGAATCAACTAATTCAAGCGGACAGTATTATCCTCAGGCAAGGGTAATTAATATGGGAATTAAAGCCGCTTTTTAATAATGTATAGCTGTTTATCAATTACAAAGAAGAGATGAAAAATATAAAAGTAAAAATTCAAAATAGAAACTTGTATCTACTGGTTTTAGTCAGCCTTTTTGCGTTTGCATGTAAAAAAGATTTTTTGAACGTAGATTCACCTAGCCAGGTACCAGCCGAATCGGTATGGAAAGATCCCGCAACTGCACAGGCGTTTGTTAACGATATTTATAATGGTTTGGGAAACGGCGGTTTTTCTGAGCAGATGCTGGCATCTGTTTCGGATGAAGCCATGTTTACACACCCTACCAGGGGAATAGATTTGGTGAATAACGCTACAATCAACCCTTCAACCCTAGGTTGGGTAGATGATACCTGGGCTTATAAGCAAATGTATAACCGTATCAGGGCTTGTAATATCACAATCGAAAAGATAACAGGAGGTGATAATTCGCTTACAAGTCAATCTTTAAAAGACCAGTTACTAGGCGAAGCCTATTTTTTAAGGGCTTATTTTTATCAGCAGCTCTTGCGATATTACGGTGCGGTACCATTAATCACAAAAACTTATGTGCTCGACGATAATTACAATGTAAAGCGTAATACTTACGAAGAGTGCGTAAACTTTATTATTAAAGATTGCGAGGAAGCCAATAGGTTATTAACGGGTAAAACACTGGATAAGGGACGTACCAGTGCACTTGCTGCTTTGGCCCTTAAATCGAGGGTGTTGATTTATGCCGCAAGTGACTTGCACGACCGGGCTAAACTTACCGCGAAAATTACCGGAATACCAGCCCAGAAATTAGATTTTCTTTCTTATGCCTCAGGTAATCAAACAGATCGTTATAAACTGGCTCAAACAGCTGCAAAAGCAGTTTTAGATGCTAATAAAGGCTATAAGTTTACGCTTTTAGCTCGCGAATCATTTGCAGATGGACAAGCGAACTTTAAAAGTATTGCCATGGGAGGGGGAAGTAAAGCACAGGGTATTGATGCTGCTGCAGCTTCCGAATTGATTTTTGCCCGTTATTTTATTACCCAGAGCAACAACAGGCATGCACAGCAAAACGGGCCAAATGGTTACCACAATTGGGCGGGTAATACGCCAATAGGTTTGTTGGTAGATGATTATGAAATGAATGACGGGAGCAAGTTTAGCTGGGCTAACGCTACGCAGAAAGCTAACCCATATCAAAACAGAGATCCACGTTTTTATGCTACTATTTTGTATGATGGTGCAGGATGGAAGCCTCGTGATAAAGCATCAGGAAATGTTGATCCAGCCAGTCAGATCCAGACGGGCATATATGATTTGTTGAGTAACGGAAGTGTAACGGACTTTAAAGGACTAGATACGAGAGGAAGCTCTATCGAAAACTGGAACGGCAGCTGGACAGGTTATTACTACCATAAATTTATCGATCCGGATCCAACTATTGTTGATGCCTCTGCACCTCAAACTATTCCATGGCCATTTTTTAGATACACCGAAGCAGCATTTAATTATATTGAAGCCAGCATTGAGTTGGGTGAATTAACAAATGCCACAAACTGGTTAAATAAAATCCGCTTTAGAGCAGGGATGCCAGCTGTTACGGCTACTGATCAGGCTGGTTTGAGAGAAGTATACCGCCATGAACGCCGTATTGAGATGGCTTATGAGGAACAACGTTACCACGATACCCGCAGGTGGTTAATTGCAGGCGAAACACTAGGTAGAAAAGTTACTTACATTAAAGTTACCGGTAAATTTAAGCCAGGCAAAACCATGTCGGCCCCTTACCATTATGATAATACTGTTTACGATTATACCTATAGCCCGGTAGAAGAGAATGCACAGGAAAACAGAAGCTGGGACAATAAACTTTATTTCAGACCATTTAGCCGGGACGAAATAAACAAGAATAATCTGCTGGAGCAAAACCCAGGTTATTAAGTTCTTTTAGTAAAAGAAGCCCGATGAGTATCATACTCATCGGGTTTTATTGTTTATGCCATTATAATTTCATAAATAAAAAAGAGGTTCCATAAAATTTAAAGCAGGTGGCAGATTTAAATTTTCATCGCGTAGTTTTGCAGATAAACTTTTTTCTGTGGCAGATTCAGACCCCAATTCGGTTATTGTAAAACCAGATGCTTACGCAGCACTTCGTTATAGAGAGTTCCGCTCTTACCTGGGCATGCGTTTTTTCTTTACTTTTGCCTATCAAATGCAGGCTGTAGTTCTTGGAATCTATATTTATCACATTACCAAAGATCCATTGGCTTTGGGTTTTGTAGGTTTGTGTGAAGCCATTCCAGCAATTGGAATAGCGCTTTATGGAGGTTATGTAGCTGATAAAAGCGAAAAAAGAGGACTGCTGCTCAAGATATTTGGTGGGGTATTTCTTTGTACGTTAATTATGCTGTTGGTAACACTTCCTCAGTTTAAGTTGCAACAATTCGATATCATTTTTACCTTATTTAATTTGAAGGTAAACCTTATTGCCTTAATTATGTATGTGCTTGTATTCGGGATGGGAATATCCCGTGGTTTTTTCGGCCCTGCTACATTTTCTTTGATGGCTCAGATCTTACCAAAAGAGTTATATCCAAATGCAAGTACATGGAGCAGTTCGAGTTGGCAGATGGCTTCTATTTTAGGGCCAGCTTTAGGGGAATGATTTACGGTTTTTTTGGTATCACGGTTACTTATCTTGTGATTATTTCATTCGTGTTTACTGCCTTGATTTGCATCTTCTTTTTAAAAGTGCATCCTCCCCAATTTGTGCCGAAAGAAAATATTAAGGAAAGCTTACTGAAAGGGATAAATTTTGTGTTTAAAACCAAAATGATGGTTTGGGCCATGAGTCTGGATCTCTTTTCTGTGTTTTTTGGTGGCGCTGTTGCCATATTACCTGTATTTGCCAACGATATTTTAAAGGTTGGACCTGAAGGTTTAGGCTTTATGCGCGCAGCAGTTTCAGCAGGTTCGGTATTTACCATGCTTGCAATGACCCGTTTTTCACCCATGAATAAGCCGTGGCGAAATTTGTTAATCGCTGTAACAGGTTTCGGAATCAGCATTATTTGCTGGAGTTTATCTAAAAACTTCTACCTTACCTTGTTCTTTTTATTCTTAGAAGGCTCATTTGATAGTGTAAGTGTAATCATCAGATCAACCATTATGCAATTGCTAACACCTGATGAAATGCGTGGTCGCGTATCGGCTGTAAATAGCATGTTTATTGGATCGTCAAATGAAATTGGCGCATTTGAATCAGGGCTAACAGCGAAATTAATGAGAACAATCCCTTCCGTGGTTTTTGGCGGAAGTATGACTTTGGCTATTGCTGGTATTACCTGGTTAAAAACAAAATCGTTAACGAAGTTAAGTTTGCAGGATATTAACGAACAGACTACAAAAGTTGTTTAATGACATGTAAAATGGTTCGTGTGGACACGAACCATGGCAGTAGAGGATTAATTTACTGCATAAAAATCAAAATGATTAACAAAGACGTTTTCGTAAATAACTCCTAAAAGTTACCGTCATTTCGAACGAAGTTGAGAAATCTACCTCGAGATAGATCTCTCCACTCCATTATGTTCCGGTCGAGATGACGGCGATGAAAAGGACAGCATGATGTAAATCCACGTTTATCTGTGGCAAAAAATAAATCAAATCGATAAAAAACAAAAGGTCCGTGGAAATACGGACCTTTTCAATGTGTTATCAAAAATTACACTTTTTCAAAACTTCTTATTCTTGCCCCACATGAGGTAAATAAGCGAGCCCAAAAATGGAGCCAACAGGATAATGATAAACCACAACACCTTGACGCTAAAACCCATTGCACTGTTTCTGGATATATGATAAAGGGCTACCAATATTAATGCCAGCCATAAAATGGCCGGTAAAATTATAAATAAGGCCACCTGGTTACTACTGATTTCTGCTAATAACATTTTAAAACATTTATTACCTTAAGCTTCAACAACTCTTTCGCCAATTTGTTGGCGCCACATGGCCTGGTACAAGCCATTTTGTGCAATTAGTTCTTCGTGCCTGCCCTGCTCAATAATGTGGCCTTTTTCTAATACGTAAATCTGGTCGGCATGTTTAATGGTCGATAAACGGTGGGCAATTAAAATGGTAATGTGATCTGTTAAATCGGAAACTGAGCGGATAGTTTTGGTAATTTCTTCTTCGGTAATTGAATCCAAAGATGAAGTTGCTTCATCAAACACCAGAATATCAGGTTGACGCAACAGTGCCCGCGCAATGGATAAACGCTGTTTTTCTCCACCAGAAACCTTTACGCCACCTTCGCCAATTAACGAATCTAAACCTTTATCGGCACGTGCCAGTAATGTTTGACAAGCGGCCTGATTTAAAACTTTATAACATTCCTCATCAGTTGCCATAGGGTTTACAAATAACAGGTTTTCCCTTATTGTACCCGAGAACAGTTGTGTGTCCTGAGTTACAAAGCCGATTTTTTCGCGTAAGGCATCTAAATCAATTTTGTTGCTTGAAATGCCATTGTATAAAATTTCACCCTCTTTTGCCGGGTATAGCCCAACCAATAGTTTTACTAAAGTCGTTTTTCCGGAGCCCGACGGACCAACAAAAGCAATGGTTTGGCCGTTGTGGGTTTTGAAAGAAATGTTTTCTAAAGCATTTCTGTTTGCCGTTTGATGCTTAAAACCAACCGCATTAAAAGTTAAATCTTTAATTTTTTGAATCGAAGTTGGGTTTTCGGGTTTCTTATCAATAGGTGTACTTAAAATCTTTTTAAAATTACCCAGCGAAACTTCAGCTTCTCTCCAGGCTAAAATTACATTGCCCAATTCCTGTAGCGGCCCGAAAAGAAAGAACGAATAAAATAAAAACGTTAAATATTGTCCGGCAGAAATGGTGTTGTCGAAAATAAGTAACAACAGCACCAGCACCATGGTACTACGTACCAGGTTTACCGTAGTGCCCTGAACAAAGCTCATACTGCGTACGTACTTTACTTTTTTGAGTTCTAGCCCAAGTATTTTGTAAGTGGTTTTGTTAAGTCTTTCGATTTCCTGGTCGGCCAGGCCTAAACTTTTAACCAGTTCAATGTTTCTTAACGATTCGGTAGTAGAGCCAGCTAAAGCAGTGGTTTCGCCCACAATGGCACGCTGAATGGTTTTGATTTTACGGCTTAAGAACCAGCTTACGAAACTGATAATCGGGATAGCCGAAAAATAAACCAGGGTAACTTTGTAGCTTACCGTAAATGAGTACACAATTACGAACACCATTCCGATTAAGCTTACAAAAAGGATACTGATAAATGCGGTGATAAACTTCTCAGAATCTAAACGTACTTTTTGTAAAATACCTAAAGTTTCGCCACTGCGCTGATCTTCGAAAACCTGGTAAGGTAGTTTTAGCGAGTGTTGCAAACCATCGGCATACATTTTTGCACCAACCTTTTGTACAATAACGCTGGTAAAGTAATCCTGAAAGTTCTTGGCAATGCGCGATACCATTGCTGCTCCGATAGCGAGGCCGATTAACCCTACTGAACCCCAAAGGTATTCGGCATAAGTTAAGGTGTTTTTTTTGTTGATGAAGCGATCTAGAATTTTTCCGGTAATAAGCGGATCCATTAAAGAAAAGCCAATATTTAAACCTGCAAGCAATAACGCTAAGGCCACAATCCATTTGTGGCTTTTCAGGTAGTTGAGTAATAATCCCATTAAGTTTTGTTGTTTTATATACAAACATAAAAAAAGGGAACGGATAAAAATCCATTCCCCTTTTTTATGACTTTAAGCTAAGAAACTTAGCTAAATGTAGTTTAGAAACCGTAGCGTAAACCGATTTGGGCCTGCCAAGGATTACCTGTTGGTATAACGATACCGGTATTGTTTACGCGGTAGTTGTAATTAGAAGTAGCCGCATCAAAACCTGTAACCGCATATAATGCCTGCGTACCTAAAGTTTCTGAAGTACCCCAGGTTTTCTTAAACAAATTGGCTACGTTAAACAAATCGCCAGAAATTTCAATGCTTTGTTTTTGACCACGTCCGAATTTAATCTGATAAGCTAATCTTAAATCAATTGTACCATAGAAACCATTTATACCACCATTACGCTCAGCAAAGGTACCTTCATACTTAGTGATATAATCTTTCAAACTCTGGCTTGCAGCGCCATTATCCAATAAGGTTTGTAAACCAGTTCTAAGTGCAGCTGGTACATTGGTATTTGATCTGTCGAAGATATAGGCTAAATCGTTTGTTGCCACGAAATCACCATTGGTATTTCCACCCGATAGTAAACTATATCTGGTGCCGCCAATACCCGAATAACGAATTCCGGCTTTAATACCATAGAATGATGGTAATGTGCCGTATACTACTACCTTGTTTCTAAATTGACCATTCGAATAACTCATTTTACTTAAGTTTCTTGGGTCATCAATCACAGGCAATGATAAGGTAGCTGAGTTGGCCACATTACCGTTATAAGATGTGTTGTCTTTAGTATCATTCCAGGTAAAGCTTGCCGTAATTTCTCCATCTTTAAAGTATTTCCAGGTACCATCTATAACAACAGCAAATTGATTTACTTTACCTTTGCTATTCAATTCCAGTACACGGCCAAATTGATTGGTTAAACGGCCCAATTTCCAATCTGTATTGCCATTACCTGTATTAATTGAGCTTGATGGTACAAATACTCCCCTGTTTCCTTCATTTGATAAGGTGAAGAAAGGATTGGCAACCATATTCCGATCCACATACATATAGTTGTTACGTGCTAAAGTTGCATAACCCGTAATACCTATTCGTATTTTATCATTTATCAATTTGTTGTATGATAGGTTGGCTTTATAAACCACTGGTACTTTCGCATCATCAGCATAGGTGTTTATGGTAGGGATTTGTAATGCAGGTAGGGTTGGTGCTGTAGCGGTTCCGTTTCTATAGCCGATAAAGTTTGGAGTTGGTACGCCCGTGCCAGTAACATCAACTGTAGCTAAATGTTTACCATCAAATGTTAAGTTGTTAATGGTTACATAGTTGTTAACATCCGATCCGAAAATACCTGCCCCTAAGCGAAGGTAGTCGGTATGGTTTTCATTAACATCCCAGTTAAACTGGATACGGGGCTGAATTAAAAATTGTTTTAACTCATGATCTGTTCTTACACCGATAGCATCAAATAATTGTTGATTTAATGGTGATGTTGGGTACTTGCTATAATCTAAACGTAAACCACCTGTAAAGTCTAAGCCTTTACCTAGTTTGGTTTGCATCTGGCCGTAAATTGCAGTATTCCATAACTTGCCTACAACAGTTGGATCAGCAACTAACGGAACTTCTCTGTAATAACTGATTGGTAATAAATTATCGAAGTTTTGTAGCGCGGTTGGATCGGTTGCTCCAGTGCCTGATCTGTTAAACGTAAAACGACCATTTACTTCACTGCCATACAATGATTTTGCATGGGTGTACATGATATCTACACCAAAAGTGTATTTAATTTTATCTGTGTTATAATATAAGTTATCTACCAATTGGAAAACGTTATTGGTAAAGCCTTCTTGTCCGAAGCGGTGACCACCAATTTGAACAGCTGTTAATAAATTGCCAGCTGGGGTAGTAGATTGTAAGTTAGAAACTACCGCTCTTGGTATAGCAAAACCTAATTCATCATTTTGCGTACTGGCCTGGTAGGTGTACAAATGCTGCAATTTTAATTCATTGGTAACTTTGCTACTAATGGTTGAACGTAAGGTAGCCAATAAACTATTATCAACGTTTTTATCATTACCGTAACTTTCATAAAAGTTGATAGCCGTATTATCCGCCAATCCCAGCGGATTTCTATCGTTGGTATAGTTATCCCTAACCGTTAATAAATTCTTTTCATCAATTTGCCAATCCAAACGTAAGAAACCGGCATCAGTTCCCCGCTTTTTATCGAAAGAACCAAATTGTGGCGTGTTGGCTACACCATATTTTGATCTTGCAACAGCTAAGAAATTATTTAATGTGGCATTTGTAATGTTGAAACGGGCAACATCCGCATCCGAGTTAATATCAGCAATAATTAATGGACGCGAATCTCTTTGGTGATCCCAAGCTGCAAAATAATGTAATTTATCTTTAATGATCGGGCCGCCTAAGCTAAAACCATACTGATAAGTTGAAAAATCATTAGTTCTTCTGTTGCCTCTGATGTCATACTTACTCGCAAGGAAATCGGCCCGGTTATAAGCAAAAGCACTACCTGTAATTTGATTTGTACCAGATTTAGTTACAGCACTGATTGTACCGCCACCAGAACGGCCTAAACTTACGTCGTACTGATTGGTTACTACTTTAAATTCCCTAACACTTTCAATAGAAATGGAGTATGGCGCACCACTACGACTGGTTGTACTACCTGCCGAAGTTGGGTTTTTGGCGGTCATACCATCAATGGTGAAGTTGGTAGAAGAACCTAACTGACCAGAAATACCACCCGGACCAGCCAAAGGAGATAAATCTGTTAAGCTTGAAAAGTTACGGCCGTTTACCGGCAATAAATTCATGGTTTTCGACGAAATCTCTGTAGAGGCACCAAATTGCTGAACCTTATTTTTTAATGAAGATCCATTAACTTCTACTCCATCAAGCATCTGGGCGCTTTCTTGCATGTTAATGGCAACACGTACGGCATCACCTTGATTTAACATGTAGCCTGTTCTGTTTTGCTCAGCATAGCCGATATAAATGGCCTTTACAGTATAAGGACCACCTAAAGGAAGTTCTTTAAAAGTGTACTCGCCCTGTGCATTGGTTGAGGTTCTGGTGGTAAAACCAGTAGAGTTGTTTCTGATCTGTACCGAAACTCCAGGAATAGGTTTCTTTTGCTGATCGGTAATGATACCTGAAATAGATGCCTGTGTGGTTTGCGCCAGCACTGCATTATGGGTACAACACAGCAGCAGCAACACTGCAATAAGTAAATTTTTCATCATCGTTTTTTTAAGAATTGGATGTCTGCCAGGCGTTATTTATCTGCCACGCAGGTCATCATGATTAGTTTCTGATTTTTTATGATGACAAAGATGTTAATGTAGTATTAAGCAGAATTGGATTCTATATTATGAAATGGTTTAGGAATAGTTAGGTTTTAAGGCAATTGTTAAAATAAATACATCAGGCCAATTAAGTAAGGGGGGCTGGTGTTAAACTAATGTTAGCTGAGTTTCTTTTTGCAGTGTATTGGACGCTGAAAATTTTTAATTGCTTTTATTTTTTATTAATAATTATTAATTTAGTTATCTGCTGATAAGCCATATAAATTTGTTAATGGCACAAGGCAATGTTTCCTTCCCAGGCCCTTTATGGCCTAAAACCCACCCTAAAAAGGGCTCTCAAAGCCCAACATCCCACAATGATAATGCAGAGGTATAAAAGCTTCAGCATGGTATTTTATATTTTTTAATGCTTGCTGCTGACCAATCCTCAGTGGCAGCGAAATTTAACAATGTGTGTGATGACCAATTGACTACTGCAACGAAACAATTAATACAGGAAGCCCAGCATAGCATGGTGGAAGCAAAACAATTGGTGCTGGTAGGTTAGCAAAGCAGGCTGCAGTACAAACAATCGACTATGACAATGAAACATATAACTCTTGCATAAAAACATTGGTGTGTGGCTTTTGAACAACACATTGATCAATAAAAAAACATTAATAAGATTTATCTACAAACAAAACATGACACAAAAAGAAGAGAATTACCTAACAATGGCTAATGTAACATTTTAGGTATTGCATGCAAACAAATCAATCTGGTCTGAGCAGGCCGTATTCAGTAAAATTGTTGACGAAATTGAGGAGGATGTGAAAAGCATTAATGCAGCCATCAATAGCGCCGGCGTAAAAAGCACCGGAGCTACGGCAACAAAATATCAGGCAGCAAGCTCAGCTATTGGCCGTGCGGTTAAATACTCTGCCCTGGCCCAAATCCATGCTTTGGAAATTGGGGATACTATACTGTTTGATGCGCTTAGAACATCGGCCACTAAATTAGAAAGGCTGCCCGATCAACAATTAATCCCTGCATTGGAGCATATTTCACTCATCCTCGTTACAAACGAGGACCAAACACTGCTCAAACAAAAAACGGCCGATAAATGAATATCGGCCGTTGTATTTTTGGGTACTAACAGTTACAGTTAACTGTATGCACAGTTTTCAGTTAGCAATTGGCAGTTAATAATAGGCAGTTTGCTATGCAGCAATCCAACAATTAACCGATTTAAACAATTAACCAGTTAACCCAACAATTGCTATTTCTTATCCGCTGTATATTTATCGCTAAATTTCTTGTCCAGCTGTTTGTGTAGGTTATCGAGGTTAATATCCCTGCCCTGAATAAAAGCCTGCTCAACTTTGTTGGTACGCATATCCAATGCATCGCCGGCAGAAATAAAGAAAGTGGCATCTTTGCCGGTTTCGATACTGCCAGTGGTTTTATCAACCCCCATAGCTTTAGCAGCATTTAAAGTAATGGTAGATAAGGCTTTTTCCTTATCCAATCCCCAGGCAGTAACAGTACCGGCCATAAAAGGCAGGTTGCGTTGTTGCCAGTAACCATCTATACTTAATACCACATTTAAACCTGCATTGGCCAGTACGGCTGCGTTTTTATAAGGCATGTTAACATCGTCATCATTATTGTTGGGCAAGGCATGAGGCTGCTTAACTATTAAGGTGATGTTGTTGTCTTTTAAGAAATCGATTACCAGATAAGCTTCATCAGCACCGGTAATAACCGGGGTAATGCCGAATTTTTTGGCAAAATTTACTGCAGCAACAATATCTTTCTGACTATCGGCTGCAATAAATAATTTTTCATCGCCTTTAAAAACCTTTTTCATGGCTTCGAAACGGGTGTTGATTACTTCGGGCTTGCTGATTTCAGCATAGGCTTTAGCTTCGGCAAAGAAAGAGGTTAACTGTGCAATGGCTGCCTGAGTTCTTTCTGCTAAAGCTTCGGGCGATTGCTGGGGACGGCCGAAACCACCAAAGCCACCTCTAAAACGTGGGGTAACCGGCCAGGTCATGTGCATGGCATCGTCAGTTTTTAATGCGGCATCTTCCCAGTTCCATGCATCGAGCTGTACTACTGATGAACTTCCTGAAACGGTACCGCCTTGCGGGGTTGGCTGTGCCATTAAAATACCATTACTACGTAAAGTTGCGGGAACCTTTGAATCAGTATTGTAGGCCACAATAGAACGGATGTGCGAATTGTAATCGCCAATCTCTTCAAAATCCAAGGTAGCCTTTACTGCTTCAATTTCTGTTAAACCAAGGTTGGTGGTTGCGGCAATAAAACCGGGATAAATGTGTTTATCCGTAGCTACAATGCGCATTACATCATCCTGCGGTACCTGCCCATTGGCTGTAACCGAAATAATTTTTCCATTGCCAAAAAGAATGGTGCCATTTTCGATTATGGTTCCATTGCCAACGTGCACCGTAGCACCTGTAATGGCAATGGTTTTGCTTTGTTTTTTTGCAGGCGAAATGTTGGCCTGGGCAAAGCACATCAGACTTGTTGCCGATAAAGCCAGACTGAATAAATATTGTTTAGTGTGCATGTTCTTTCTCGGTTAATTCTGCTGAATAGTTTTCTAAGGTTTCGCAATTGTAAAGGCGTGGTGCATCACCCATTGGGCGTTGTGTGCGGCCACCTTTGCTTTTGCTTTCCAACATTTTTTGGATCAAACGGGCTTTTTCTACCTGTTGGGCTTTAATCACCTGTGCATCTTTATCAAGATCCCAATAAGCAACGCCATCAACAAAGGTTTTTTCTGCTTTGGCATAAATAGAAAGTGGATTGGCCGTCCAAATCACCACATCGGCATCTTTACCAGCTTTTAAACTGCCCACTTTATCATCAATGTGAAGCATTCTGGCTGGATTTAAGGTTACGAATTTTAAAGCATCCTCTTCAGGCACATTACCGTATAATACCGATTTTCCAGCCTCCTGGTTTAAGTGACGGGCCATCTCGGCATCATCAGAGTTAAAGGCAGTGGTAACACCTACATTGTGCATAATTTTTCCATTGTATGGGATTGCCTCAGCAACCTCGTTTTTATAAGCCCACCAATCAGAGAAAGTAGAACCTGCTATACCATGTGCCTTCATTTTATCGGCCACTTTATAGCCCTCTAAAATGTGCGTAAAAGTGTTGATTTTAAAACCTAAGCTATCGGCTACGTGAATAAGCATGTTGATTTCGCTCTGCACATAAGAGTGACAGGTAATAAAACGCTTGTTGTTTAAAATTTCTACAATAGCATCTAATTCTAAATCGCGGCGTACGCTGTTACCTTTTACCGAAAGGGCTTTGGCATATTCTTTTGCGCGGGTAAATTCATCAACAAAAGTTTGCTCAACACCCATGCGGGTAACCGGGAAACGTGCACCTGTACCAAAGTTACTTTGTTTCACGTTTTCGCCGAGTGCGAATTTGATGAAACCATCAGCACCTACAAATTTCAATTCCTCAGGCGATTTACCCCAGCGCAGTTTAATCAATTGCGACTGGCCACCAACCGGGTTTGCCGAGCCGTGCAGAATGTGCGAAGTAGTTACTCCACCGGCTAACTGGCGATAAATATTTACATCTTCTGAGTTAATGATATCGGCAATGCGTACTTCGGCTGAAACCGATTGTGCCCCTTCGTTGATACCTCCCGCACCTGCAATGTGCGAATGCTCATCAATAATACCAGCAGTAATGTGTTTGCCAGTAGCATCAATTACTTTAGCTCCGTTTGCCGATAGGTTTTTACCTACGGCCTTAATTTTTCCGTTTTCTAAAAGTACATCAGCATTTTGCAGAATGCCATCTTTCTCATTCGTCCAAACGGTGCCATTTTTAATCAATACTGTTTCTTGTTTAGGCAGCTCTGTTGCGCCAAATGCAGTAAAAGGATAAATTATCGGGCCAATGGCTAATGTTGATTTAGGCTCGTCCTTTTTAGGCGTTTCTTTTGCCGCTTCTTTATAGGTTGCGGTAAACTTGCCTGTAGTACCATCGGCCAGTGCCGATTCGCCTTTTATGGTAATGGGATTGGCCGAAGTAATGTAACCACTTAAGCGAATATCGCCTTTAGGGTTTTTCTTTAAATTGAAGTTAATGCTTACCCAGTCGCCATTTCTGGTAAAGGTTGCAGTGGTTTTTACGCTATCAGCACCAGTTCTTTCAATGGCTGCGGCCGAACCACCGCCTGTACCTGTAATTTTAAGGGTTAATGCACCAACACCATCAACATTGAGGTTGTAAGTGCCACGCACATCGCTCACATCCATTTTGTTTACAATGAAACGTTTGCCCTGCACCCAGTTTTCGAAGATAATATTGGTGTTTTTAAACAGGTTATCGGATGAGATTAAAAAGTTGGCCACTTTTCCTTTTTCGAGTGAGCCTACTTTGTCGCTAATACCCAGTAGGGAAGCTGGTACTTCTGTTACCGATTGTAAGGCCTGCTTTTCGGTTAAACCGTTTTCGATGGCGGTGCGGATGTTCGCCCAAAAGTCGCGGCTGTTTTCTAATCCAAAAGTGGTTAAAGCAAATTTAATCCCTGCTTTTTCTAATGCTGCCGGATTGGTAGGTGCCAGCTCCCAGCCTTTCATTTGCGATAAACTCACATTTCTGGCCTCGGCAGGATCTTCCACATCGTAAGCTTTGGGGAAAGTTAAAGGGATAATTAAACTTGCCCCTGTAGCCTTAACTTCGTTAATGCGCTGATATTCATCGCCCGTAGATTTGATGATATAACTCTTGCCAAATTCCTTGCCTATTTTATTGGCGCGGAGAATATTTTGCCAGCCATCTACCTCAAAAATTTGTGGGATAGCTTGTTGTTTGCCGAATTCATCTAAGGAGATATTGTACTCATCTTTTTGTTTGCCATACCATTGGGCATCGTAATAAGTTTGGCGCAATAAAGCAATCGAACCCATTAACGAAGTTGGGTAATCGTTTGATGATGTACCCTTGTTGAATGAATAATTGGCTGCGGTTTGATCTTTCAGGATTACATTGTTATCGGCACCTTCGTTTAAGGTTACTGCTGCCGAAACACCACGGGCAATACCATCACGGTTAATTACATTTACACTTCCAAAACCTACTTTACGCAACTCGTCGGCTTTTTTGCTATCGGTTGAGAAAATATTTTTGACGTAAGTTTCGGGTCTGATGGCTTCGTTCCAACCGTACGCCCCTTTTTTAGTCGAAACAAAAATAGATTGGCGCTGACCGCCAAAACCACGTTGCGCGGCTGGCGTTTCACTAATGCCGTAGCTGGTAAAGGCATCTACCAGCGATGGATAAATAAATTTTCCTTTCAAATCGACCACCACATAACCTTTAGGCACAGCTAAGCCGGCTCCAACAGCCTGAATAGTTTGTCCTTTAATTAAAAGGGTAGCATTTGTTAAGGTTTGATTGGCATTTACTACTATAGTTGCGTTGGTAAAGGCAAACATTCCAGGTCTGGTATCAAAAGAGCCGTTAACAGGGAAGGTTGTTTGCTGTGCAAACAGAAATGTAGCAGAAAATACCAACCCAAGGGCGAGTAAAATTTTCTTCATAATAAGTTTAGATTTTAATTTGTTTAAAACTAATATAAATAAGCGTTCATTTTGCAGAATAACCTATTTTTTACAATTAATGCCTACTTTTGATTAAACATATTTTAGAAAAATGTACAATATCTTAAAATCTGCGCACTCCGGATGGCGCTACATCGTATTAATTTTATTGGTTATCGCGGTAATAAATGCATTATCGGGCTGGTTTGGGAATAAAACATACACAGAAGGTAACCGCAAACTAAATGTATTTACTTTGATTAGTGCACATATCCAATTGTTGATTGGCTTGGTGTTGTACTTTTTAAGCCCTTTAACAAAATTGCCAATGAGCGAGGCTGTTGGAAGGTATTTTAAAGCAGAGCATACTGCTATGATGATTATTGCAATCATTTTGATTACGGTAGGTAATGCCAGATCGAAAAAAGTAGCAGACTCTGTTGCCAAACACCGCACCATTGCTGTGTTTTTCAGTTTGGCCCTGATTCTGATTATTGTGGCTATTTTATTGATGGTTAAAGCAGTTCCCGGAAGATCGTTTTTTGGAGTTTCTTAATAAGATATTTTTTGCGAATTAATATAGAATCCTGCTTTATAAGAGCGGGATTTTTTGTTTTAAAAGCACCGTCATTTCGAGCGAAGTGCAACGTAGCCAAGAAATCTTTAAAGTAAATCACTCCGTTTTTGTTAAGCTGTCATACTCGATGCAATGAAGCATCTGAAAGAGAAGAGCTCCATATGTGAACAATAATCTTTGCTATGTTAGAGATCCTTCGCTGCGCTCAGGATGACAACTTGAAGTAGGTTCCCGCAGATTTCGCTGATTTGCTCGCAGATAGCTTACCACTTATATTCCCTTACATTTCTTAAATGTTGAATGATTAACCTTTGCCTACTTTGCGCCTCCCTTAGCGACCTTTGCGGTTAAAATGATTAGGCTTATAAAGTATCATTCTCTCAAAATAATTAACCGTTTGCTCAATTATTTTTATAAATATTTCGCTTTTTCAAAATTCTTTATATTTTTGTGGCTCATGATCAACAATATACACACATGGCTTTGGCAAAGTAATTCGAAAACGGATTGCGCTGGCTGCGTATGAAAAAAATATAGTTTATCAACCTAAACCTTATTAAAGAACCATTAAAGCCCGGCGTAGAACCACACGCCGGGCTTTTTATTGTTAAAAAAAATAATTTAACCGTTGTTGCAATGCACGAAGCAATAACCACACTGTAAAATCATGTATAAAATAAATACAACTTACAAAAAACTACTTGCCGATACCACCACACCAGTAAGCATTTATTTGCGCCTGCGCGATGTATATCCAAACAGCATTTTACTGGAGAGTTCGGATTATCACAGTCGCGAAAACTCGATGAGTTTTGTATGCGCGGATCCTGTTGCTGGTATCATTTTAAAAGGTTCACGACTGGAAACCTATTTTCCTGATGGAGTTGTTGAAATTACCGAAAGCAAGAACCTGATTGATGAAATTGCCGATTTTAAGGATAAGTTTAAAGAAACAGAACTGCCTGAAATCAAATTCATTTCGAGCGGCCTGTTTGGTTATTTTACCTGGAATGCCGTGCAGCATTTTGAAGATATCAAATTTGTTTCTGAAACGCCGGAAGGAGAGGAAATCCCCGAAATGCAATATCACCTTTACCGGTATATTATTGCTATCGACCATTTTAAAAATGAAATTACCCTTTTCAAAAATACTTTCGAAGGTGAAGAAGAAGGTGGCCTGGAGAAAATGGAATACCTAATCCAGAACAAAAACTATCCCGAATATAAATTTCAGACCAGAGGTGAAGAATCTTCAAACCTGACCGATCAGGGTTTTATGGATCTGGTAGAAAAACTGCAAAAACATATTTACCGTGGTGATGTTTTTCAAATTGTGCCATCACGCGCTTTTAAACAAGCTTTTTCGGGAGATGAATTTAACGTTTACCGTTGCCTGCGTTCTATAAACCCATCGCCTTATTTGTTTTATTTCGATTACGGTAATTTCAAGCTTTTTGGCTCGTCGCCAGAAGCACAGATTACCATTAAAAACAATTCTGCTAATATTTTTCCCATTGCCGGTACCTTTAAACGAAGTGGTAATGACGTTGAAGATGCTGAACAAGCCAGAAAGTTAGAACAAGATCCGAAAGAAAGTGCTGAGCATGTGATGCTGGTTGATTTGGCCCGGAATGATTTGAGCAGGCATTGTAACCGGGTAGAGGTAAAATCGTTTAAAGAAGTACAATACTATTCGCACCTGATCCATTTGGTAAGCAAGGTTAGCGGTCATTTGCAGGAAAACGTAAGTGCCTTTAAGGTGGTGGCCGATACTTACCCTGCGGGTACGCTAAGTGGAGCGCCGAAATATAAAGCCATGCAGTTGATCGATGAAAATGAAAAGCTTGGCCGTAATTTCTACGCCGGCGCAATTGGCTTTATGGGCTTTAACGAAGATTTTAACCATGCGATCATGATCAGGACTTTCATGAGTAAGAATAACGAACTGCATTACCGGGCAGGAGCAGGTATTGTGGCCGATTCGGTACCTGAAACCGAAATGCAGGAAGTAAACAATAAAATTGCCGCATTGCGTAAAGCAATAGAGATGGCAGTGAGTATTTAGCCAGGGCAAAAATGATAGATTCGCCAGAAAGCTGTAAAGATATAAATGAAATCCGGTCTGCTATTGATGCTATCGACCAGCAGGTTATTCAATTGATCGGGGAAAGATTTAAATATGTAAAAGCAGCTTCAAAATTTAAAGTAAACGAAGAGGCTGTTAAAGCTCCCGAAAGATTTAAAAATATGCTTTTACAAAGACGGGATTGGGCGGATGCAGCTGGTTTGAACCCCGATATTATTGAAAAAGTATACAGAGATCTGGTAAACTATTTTATCAGTGAGGAAATAAAAAATTGGAATATTGAAAATGGAAACAAATAATAAAGTTCTGGTAATCGATAATTACGACAGTTTTACCTATAATTTGGTTCACTTAATTAACGAAGTTGGTTATGAGGCCGAAGTATGGAGAAATGATAAATTCGATTTAGCAGATGTAGATAAATACAATAAAATTTTACTTTCACCAGGACCGGGCATCCCTGAAGAGGCTGGTTTACTTTTAGATGTAATTAAAACTTATGCCTCAACCAAAAGTATTTTTGGTGTTTGTTTAGGACAGCAAGCCATTGCCGAAGTTTTTGGTGGTACCTTACTTAACCTGGGCAGGCCAATGCACGGAATTGCTACTCCGGTTACTGTAGTAGATGGCGATGAGCCATTGTTCTGGGAATGCCCGCAAACGATAAATGTTGGGCGTTACCACAGCTGGGTAGTAAGTAAAGAGAACTTTCCTACATGCTTAAAAATTACGGCCCGCGACCATAAGAATGAAATTATGGCCTTAAGGCACGAAACGCTTGATGTGCGTGGTGTGCAATTCCACCCCGAAAGCGTGCTTACAGAGTATGGCAAACAGATGATGGAAAATTGGTTAACAGCCCCGAACCCCTAGCGTCTATTCACCGGTCGTCATCCTGAACTTTCTTCAGGATATCAATTGACTGGAATTAATTAAATTTTAGGTGCTGAAACAAATCCGATAGCTATCGGATCAGCAATACGGATTAGAAAAAAATGAATATTTTAGATAAAATCGTACTTCGTAAAAGAGAAGAAATCGCAGCTGCTAAAGCACTAGTTTCGATGCAGGATTTAGAAAAATCGGTACATTTTAACCGAACCCCTTATATTTTTAAAGAGTTCTTGCTGGCCGAAGATCGTACTGGTATTATTGCCGAGTTTAAACGCAGTTCGCCCTCAAAAGGATTAATTAACGGAGTGGCTGATGTAGCTGAAGTTACGCAGGCTTACAACAATGCAGGTGCATCGGCTCTTTCAGTACTAACCGATGTTGATTTTTTCGGCGGTAAAACAGCAGATCTTGTTGCAGCACGGGCAGCAAACAATATCCCGATTCTGAGAAAAGATTTCATGATTGATGAATATCAGATCCTTGAAGCTAAAGCCTGGGGAGCAGATATTATTTTATTAATTGCCTCGATTTTAACGCCGCAACAGATTAATGATTTTGGCAAGTTTGCTCATGATTTGGGTTTAAATGTGCTTTTAGAAGTGCATAATCTCGAAGAGTTGGAAAGAAGTATTTCGCCTAATTTAGATGCAATTGGGGTAAACAACCGGAACCTGGCCGATTTTACAGTTGATATCCAAACCTCGTTCGATTTGGTGAATAAGATTCCGAATGAGTTTTTAAAAATCTCCGAAAGTGCCATCAGCAATACAGAAACCATTAAAGAATTGAAAACAGCTGGTTTTAATGGTTTCTTAATTGGCGAAAACTTTATGAAAACCGATAATCCAGGTCTTGCCATTCAGCAATTTGTAGCCGGATTATAAACCTCACAGATTTTTAAAACCCCTGAGGTTTGGAAGAGCTAAAGCAACTTTCAGTGGGTTACTTTTCCATTTCATTGCGTTAAAAACTTTTATTGCATCCACATGGTTTGTTAATGGATTTACACGTTTGCAAATTTTGTATCTTTGTATCAATTACATGGGAAAACAAAAATTTTATGATACTGCCGTTGTGCAGGAACGGGCAATTTTAGTGGGGGTGGTTACTCCCGGCGAAAAGGAAGCCCAAACCAAAGAATATTTAGATGAGCTGGCCTTTTTGGTAGATACAGCCGGTGGGAAGGTGGAGAAGGTTTTTACGCAAAAAATGCTTAAGCCAGAGCGTGCCACTTTTGTGGGCACCGGTAAGCTGGAAGAAATTAAAGCGTATGTAAAATCAGAAGAAATTGATACTGTAGTGTTCGATGATGAATTATCGCCATCGCAACTACGCAACATAGACCGCGAGTTAGGGGTTAAAGTATTAGATCGCAGCAATTTAATTCTCGATATTTTTGCCAACAGGGCTCAAACTGCTCAGGCCAAAACACAAGTAGAGCTGGCCCAGTTACAATACGTATTGCCACGCCTAACAGGTATGTGGACGCACTTGGAGCGCCAGAAAGGTGGTATCGGGATGCGTGGGCCGGGTGAAACCCAGATTGAAAGCGACAGAAGGATCATTTTAAATAAAATCTCTTTATTAAAAGAACGCCTTAGAAATATCGACAGGCAGAATGAAACGCAGCGCAAAAACCGTGGTCAGTTGATTAGGGTGGCTTTGGTAGGTTACACCAACGTAGGTAAGTCGACCATCATGAACATGCTCTCGAAATCGGAAGTATTTGCAGAGAATAAACTGTTTGCTACTTTAGATACGACTGTTCGTAAAGTTGTGATCGAGAACCTGCCTTTCCTGTTATCTGATACGGTTGGATTTATCCGCAAACTTCCTCACCATTTGGTAGAATGTTTCAAATCTACATTGGATGAAGTTAGGGAAGCCGATTTGTTGGTTCATGTGGTAGATGTTTCGCATCCAAATTTCGAAGATCAGATCAATACGGTTAACGAAACTTTAAAAGATATTGGCGCAATTGATAAAGACATGATCCTGGTTTTTAATAAAATTGATGCCTATGTTTCGCCAGAGGTAGAGGAGGGTGATGAAGATGGGAAACTGACGCTTGAAGATTTTAAAAACAGCTGGATGAGCCATGGCAAAGTGCCGGTGCTGTTTATTTCAGCCACACAAAAAGAGAATATAGAAGAATTTAAAACGTTATTGTATGATAAGGTTAAAGCTGCGCATGTGGCGAGATACCCTTACGATAGCAATTTACTTTATTAGATAAAACCCCGTCATTGCGGTGGACAAAATAAACCTTGCGGGTTTTAAAAACCTGTATGGTTTGGTTCGTAAAAGCGCAATAACGATAGACAAATACAATATGGAAAGTAAACGTCAGCAGAAATTTGCAGGAGTATTACAAGAGGAGTTAGCACAGGTTTTTCAGCGCGAAGGGGCTTCATTTTTGCCAAATACATTGGTTACCATTACCCGCGTAAGGGTTTCGCCCGATTTGGCAGTGGCAAAGGTTTACCTGAGCTTTTTTAATACCAATAATACCACGCTTTCTATCAATACCGTTAATGCACATGCGGGTGAGATCAGATATAAACTGGGTAGCAGAATCCGCCATCAGGTAAGGGTTGTACCCGAACTGACTTTCTTTGTAGATGATACCAACGAATACGTAGAGCGTATGGATCATCTTTTTGATAAGATTGCAAAAGAACCCAGACAAAAGGACGAAGACAGCGAATAATTTTCTGTGAGGAAGCTAAGGGAACCTGTTAATTTCTTCACACACTTTATACCGGCTTTGATTGCAATTCCGGCAGGGTACTTTTTGCTTCAGAAATGCAATACGCCAATTGAACATACTGCCGCCTGGATTTATAGTATCGGTACTTTTATTCTATTCGGGGTAAGTGCGATGTATCACGGTTACCCGACAACGGAATACGGTGTGCGGTTTTGGCAGAAATTCGACCATTGCTGTATTTACCTTATGATAGCTGGCTCTTACAGCCCAACAGCTTTACTGGTTTTTGATGACTGGTTAAGCTGGAGCCTTTTCGCTATTGTGTGGATTATTGCCATTGTAGGCTGTCTGCTAAAAATCTTTAACCGGTTAAAATCCACAGCCATGTCTTTATCAATCTATATTTTAATGGGTTGTTTAATTGTACCTTTACTTCAAAAAATGTTGGGTACACTGCCCATTGGTGCCGTAGGTTGGCTGCTTTTAGGCGGTATTTTTTACATTGGCGGCACTTACTATTATGCAAAAGACAAACAATTATCTAAGTGGATGCACAGTCATGAACTTTGGCATTTGTTTGTAATTGGCGGAGCGTTATCGCACTACATTTACAATTACGTTTATATTTTTAAGTAAACTTTCTGATGCATATGCTTGAACAGGTAATTGCAGCCAACCGTGACTTGATCCACAGGGTTGTGGATTTCGATCCGGCACTTGATCAACTTTTAGCCTTGGATTTTACCGCTGCCAATACCGAACTTAGTAACGATATTTTAGATAATATTGATCGGTTCACGGCTTGGATTGAAGAAAAACTTAAGCTAAATAACACGAGGTACGGCATTGGTGGTTATAACGAACACCGCACCATATATTCGCGCAGTGCACATTTTGATACCGGCGAAGAACCCCGGAGGCTGCATTTGGGAGTAGATGTTTGGGCTCCGGCCGCAACGCCGATATACAATTTCTACGATGCAACTGTTCAGAGCTTTGCCAATAACAATAACTTTGGAGATTACGGTGCAACCATTATTTTAGCTTATGATATTGCAGGGTATAAATTCAATGCACTTTATGGTCACCTGAGTCTCAATTCTTTAAATCACCTGGACGAGGGAATGTTTATTAAAGCCGGAACGAAATTCGCCGAGCTTGGCAATAAGGATGAAAACGGTTGCTGGCCACCACATCTTCATTTTCAACTGATAAAAGATATGCAAGGCTTAAAGGGCGATTACCCGGGGGTGTGTAAGTTTAGCGAAAGGGAAAAGTATCTGGCTAACTGCCCTGATCCGGAGCTTATTTTGAGATCTACTTTTTCTTAACGCAAAGATTTTTAACCACAGCGTACACAAAGAAAGGCACTGAGCACACAGAGCGGTTTTTAGGCAATCGTCATTTCGAGCCTAGCAGAGAAATCTATGTTTCTGGCCACGGATTCACGGAAGGCATGGATTGTTGATCTTATGTCTTGCCAGCAGGCTGCTCTTATTTTCATGGGCGCTTATACTTCTGTGTTTTCTGTGCCTCGGTGGTTAATATTAGCCTTGCTGTATAAACTAAGTCCGTCTCATGCTTTCAGCTTTTTTTAGTAAATTAGTCTTATGAAATACCTGTTCATTATTTGCTTGTTTTTCTGCTGTTCGTTGGGCATGGCCCAGGTGCAATTTAAATCGGGTAAAAGCGGTTTCACCAATTTCCTGAGAGATAATACTATTTATCCGCAATTTTCGAAAGACAACTGCATTCAGGGAACTGTGAATGTAAGTTTTAAACTGGATGAGAAAGGGAAAGTATATTTTTCGAAAATAAGTAAAGGAATCCTGTCCGATTTGGATGAAGAGGCCTTACGCTTGGTGCGATTAAGCAGTGGCAAATGGCAGGTGCCTGCAGGTTATGATACGACCGTTTCGATTGTTGCGCCAGTTAATTTCAGGCTTTCAGGCTACAATTGCGAAGGTAAATCAAATGAAGATATTCAGGAAGCCATTCGCAATTATCAGGCTGAAGAAGGTTTAACCAATTCGGTTATCAATTTCTATAAAAATATCGATCAGGCCAAGCCGGGACAGGAAATCCAGATTATGGCGATTAAAAGCCAATTAGGCATTGACGATGAATATCTCGACGACCGCATTAAAATGGGTTTAAAAAAGATAAAACAAGGCGATAAGCAAGGGGCCTGCGAAGACTTTCTTTTTGTTAAATACATGGGGAGCAAAAAGGCGGATGACTATCTGGCCAAATACTGTAAGTAATAGCTAGCTACAGTAAACAAATCCGTGAGGAAAGCGTGGTTATTGTGGCCACTTTTTTACCATTACACATTGCTGGTGTCCATTTAAATGATTTGGCAATCTTTAACATCTGCTCGCCAACTTTACCAACTTCATCTTTTACTACCCTTTCTCTGGAGATGCGGCCATCTGCATCAACTAAAAAAGATACCATGAACTGGGTTGATGCACGACTTGGAATAGAATCTAATCTTACATTAATCATTGCGCGATAAAGTTTTGCCTGGCCTCCTTCATTTGTGGCGGGGACATCATAACTGGTATAAATTACCTTGCCTGTTATAAGATCTTTTTTACCGATGCAATCCGTTTTGTTGTTGGTAGGGGTGATTGGGTTCTGATTAATAAAATAACCTAAAACAGTGCTTGCGAGAATTGAAACCGTTAACATTAATCTGAACATGGAGCAATGAATTTGAATAATGGCTAAAGCAAGATAACAAAATTGATTAATTTAGCCAACAATGAAGAACACCACCCGATTTTTTGCCTTATTGGATATCATCAGTATTGTTTTGCTGGCCAAACAATTTTGGCAGATTTTAACACACTTAAACGAAATTCCCGATCAGGTACTTTCGCAGGCCAAAGTGGTATTGCTGCTACCCTTATTCGTTTCGTTATTTATCTCAGCGGCAGGTTTAATCCTGAATAAGAAATTTGGCTTCATTACCTATTATATCCAGTTTCCGTTCCGTTTGGTGGTATGGGTATTTTCTATTGGTTTTATTACTTTTTTGCCCGAAATGTTAAACCTCAGCGAACGCTGGTTCGATATTCTGTTCCGGATCTGTTTTATTGCCGAATTCTTCAGATTGTATTTTACCATCAGGATTCATCGCGCTACATTTCGTTAGGTAGAATAACGGTAATGGCTGCAGGTATAATGTTGGCTTCAACTGTATTTACGCGGCCAATATATTCACCGTCTACCTGAAAATGGGCTTTGTGTTTAGAAGAAATTTTGACTGCTGCAGTTTGAAATACTTCTATTTTCTTCGGGTTGAAGGGAAGTTTGGTGATCCATATTTTTAAAATCTCCAGGTAAGAGTAATCCTTAACCAAAACCACTTCAAAAAGTTCATCATCCAGTTTGCCATCAGGATTGATTTTTAATCCGGAGCCATATCTGGTTGCATTGGCAATGGCCACCATAGCTGCTTTTGAGGTGATGGTTTCGTTTTTAAGCTTCAATTGTACGTCCATTCTGCTGTGGTTCCATAAGGCATGCCAGGTGGCTTTTGCATAACCCCACATACCACGTTGAGGTAGTGTATCAAATTTTTTAACCAGGTAGGCATTAAAACCCAAATCGGATAAATGGATGCAGATTTCATTATTGAGTTTAACTACATGGATTTTCTGTTGCCTTCCTTCCTCCACAATCGCTAATGCCTGTTCTACCTCGGTTGGGACGCCCAGTTCTTTGGCCATGCCATTGGCAGAACCGGCAGGGATAATGCCTATTGGGGTGCCGGTATTCAATAAACATTCGGCAACCAGTTTCAGGGTTCCGTCGCCACCAACGGCCACCACACGGTCTGCCTGCGAACTGTTTATTTTTTGCTTAATCTTTTGTAAAGAACAATCTTTAGGCAATTCGAAAAGATCAGTTTCAGTAGTTTTTTCTTTAAAATAGGTAGAAATTACTTCTTTTAAGTTTATATCGTGACTGCCTGAGCCTGGATTTATGATGAATAGTAATTTCATTGGGTAGCTGATGCTTTTAATCACAAACAACTTTTAATAAACTCTGTTTTAATAACGATGAATAAATCGGTTAGTGTAAAAGTATATCACGGTTATGGGCATGCACATAATCTGGTTGTTTACGGCCATGTTTTTAAACGTAAGGCCAAAACAAGGCAGGTTTACAGTAACAACATCGTCGTTAATATTGTACATCTTTTAAAGCTGTTTATTTTAAAACCTTATGCTTTTGTTGATGTACGGCTACAGTTTTTTGATCAAACCATTTACAATAAAACAGAGCGCGATGGCTTTTTTAAATTCGAATGGAAAGCGGAACGGGAAATTCCGGCTGGCTGGCACCACGTAAAAGTAGAAGCGGTTGATGCGAACGGAAAAGTTTTGAACGCTGGCGAGGGAAAGGTTTATGTGCCGCACCTTACGCAATACGCTTTTATTTCGGATGTGGATGATACTGTAATGGTTTCGCATTCGGCCACCATCGGAAGGAGGTTGAGGGAGCTGTTTATTAAAAATCCGCATACCCGGAAAACTTTTCCTGATGCGGCCAGCCATTACCAGCAACTGGCCCTTTCACATACGGAAGCACAACAGCCCAATCCCTTTTTTTATGTAAGCAGCAGCGAGTGGAACCTGTACGATTACCTGCTCGAAACTTTTAAATTCAATAAATTACCCGATGGAGCTTTTTTGCTCAATACGTTAAAAAAATGGAAGGATTTAATCAGGACTGGTAAAACCGGCCACGAAGCTAAACTACTGCGGGTGATGCGGATTCTGGATGCTTTCCCGAACCAGAAGTTTGTGTTTTTTGGTGATAATTCTCAGCAGGACCCCGAAATTTATACCGCTATAGTAGAAAAATACCCTGAAAATATCGAAGCGGTTTATATCCGTAACATTCGTCCTGAAAAGGAGCTCGATACCTTGCAGCTGCTTAAAAGGGTTGAAGATAAAAATGTAAAAACCTGTTTATTTAATAATAGTAAGCAGGCGATTGAACATTCCAAATTGATAGGCTTAATTTGATGAATTTTTAAGGAGAGCAATTGTGGTGCTAGCCTGTTTCGATAGTTAGACTTTCTACTTTTTCTAACAGTTGCCTTTAAGAAATTGATTTACCAAAGGGGGTAAAAGCCAGATTCATTAATTTAAAATGCTGGCGGCCAAATGGAATGCCTACAATGGTGATGCATAGCAAAATGCCAAAGAACAAGTGGGTCAAAGCAATCCAAAAGCCTCCGCAGAAAATCCAGATCAGGTTCATGATAGTAGAAAGACAACCGGTATTGGATGTGGTATCGGTTATTTTAACACCAAAAGGAGCCAGGCCTACAATGGCAAATTTAAAGCATTGAATACCGAAAGGAATACCTACAATGGTTAAGCAAAGGATTAGTCCTCCGATAATGTATTCGAAGAAAATAAAAATACCGCCAAAAATAATCCAGATAATATTGCCTAAAAAGTTCATTGTATTTTTTTAGATTAAGATTTACTTTCAAAGTATTTGTTACAAGATCACTCTTCTTTTCCATGAATCATCGGAATCTGATAATCGAGTTTCCGGCTTTTAAAGAATGCTTTTAATTTTTGCCAGGTAATGATTCTTAAGCTATCCGAAAGCTTAATATCATTAGAAGTTACAAAATGTTTGCAGTCAAAGCAGATATCGAAAAAGGAACATTTATCTTGTTTGTAAATTAAAATACCGTGATGCGGCATAAAACACCTACCGCTTTCAAATGTTTCTCCTATTTTAAGGGGCATAATTAAAATGCTTGCTAATAAATCGATATCTTTTTTGTCGAGTTTCAGCGTTTGCTTTATAATTTTCTGATTTAGTTTTCCATTTTCGATTAAACGGGGAGAATAATCATCCTCGCTTATTTTTTGAGTGTAGGTTAGTGTATGACTAACAATTATGACAGAATCGGCGGCTGTAAAGGTTTGGTAAACTTTGTTTTTGCTCTTTTGTCCATATGTAGCCGATATTATATAGAAAAAGAGTACAGCTAAGCTGAGGAAGATTTTTTTCATGAGCATTAACAATTAAAACTAATATAGGTTTTTTTAATTCATTCTTTTGTAATTTAGAATACACACAAAAGAAACACAACATGAAAAAATTATTGATCTCTGCGGCTGCGGTCGTATGCTTTGCGCTTTCTTCCGCCCTGGCGCAAACTGTTAATGGTATCAGATTAACGGAACTAAAAGCCGATTATATCGAGCTTTCTTCAGTAAGTAGCACTTTTGAAGATAAATTATGGATTAAACTCGAGTACGGCCAAAAAGTTTCAGCAATGAACGATGCTTGTATTAAGGATGATAATGGCAAGCGTCTGGAATTTAATTCGGCTATTGATGGGGTGAATAAACTCAAAAACTACGGATATGAGCTTTTTAATATCTATACCAGGCAGATTGATAAGGATAGCAATAGGCCCGTTTACGTCTTAAAAAGAAAGTAAATTGTAAAACAATAGCTATGGGCTTAAGCCCATAGTTATTGTTTTTTATATAAAATCAAGTGTATTAAACTTCTTATTAAGGATATCTGCATTGTTCACGTCCAGCCATTTATCTAAAATAGTGCCGTAAACCTGCCGGAAATCGAGTTGGTATTTTAAGTCGCCCGTGTCCAGATCGCTCAGGTTAGGGGCTGCGTTAAAAATACCCTGTTTCTTTAATTTTCCGCCAAAAACGAACATGTTGTTGGCCGTTCCATGGTCGGTACCATTACTTGCATTTTGCTCAACCCGGCGACCAAATTCAGAGAAGGTAATCACCAATGTATCATCCAGTTTGTTGTTCGATTTTAAATCTTTTAAGAAAGCTGCCATCCCTTCGCTATATTGTTTAAGCAGGTTGCCTTGCTGCCCAATCTGGTTTACGTGGGTGTCAAAACCACTCAACGAAACATAATAAACCCGGGTTTTTAATCCCGAAGAAATAAATTTAGATACCGTTTTTAACTGATTGGCAAAACCACTGTTCGGATACGCCGATTTAGACTGATAAATTTTTGAGGTATTTTGGATATAACTGGCCGAAGATGAGGTTTCGATCATGGTTTTGTACAAATACCCTAAATTATCTTCGTCTAAATGCTCCTTATCGTTCTGTAGCATAGCTTTAAAAAACGGATCGTTGGTGTTACGGAATAAAGCAGCGGGATCTTTTAAAGCAATTCCTTTCTTGGTTTGTCCTTTCATGGCCAGAGAAAGCGAATCATCTACTTCTATGGCGGTGTAGGGGAATTTGCAGGTCTGGCAGTTGCTGTCCAGATAACGACCAATCCAACCGGTTGATAAAAACTGGTTACTGTCGCTACCGGTTTGCCAGATATCCATTGAGCGGAAGTGCGAACGGTCGGGGTTAGGGTAACCCACATCGTTAATGATGGTCATCCAGCCCTGATCGTGAATCTCCTGTAAAGCGGCCATGTTGGGGTTTAAGCCTTGCATGTCGTTGAGCTTTATTACCTCTTCGGGTTTAATGGCGATACTTTTTCTTTTCTGGTAATAAATATCGTTGCCAAAAGGTATAACCGTGTTTAAACCGTCGTTTCCGCCCGATAACTGCACCACTACAAGATTTTTGTAAAGGCTTAATTCGTCCAGCGCCATGGCTTCGAGTGGTTTCATAAAAGCCGGAACAAATAACGAGCCTGCAGCAACAAAACCTGTATTTCTTAAAAAATTTCTTCTGTTCATCTTGTTAGTTCTTTACTGGTTTTTGTGATCAATGGTTGATGGTTTAGTGTTTGAAAAACTACAATGAACTATAAGCCATCAACTATTAACCAATTTTTAACAAAGTTGATATTCGGGCATGCTGGTAATTTCGACTGCGGTACTCCGCAAACCTTTATTATCGCTCACCATTGAGGTTATTTTGGTGTTTAATTTAGGCTGCAACAGAAATTCGGTAAGTTCCAGCGGTGTTAAGCCTTTGGGCAGCGTATCTAAAAATTTGGGCCAGTCGGCATTTGCGTTTACATACGATTTTGGTTTGTTATTGGCATTTGCGTTACTGGTTGCCGTTCTGCTCAATGCAATTACAGCTTCATCTTCAGGATCGGCCTTACCGCTAAAATCAATTTCCCCATCGTTCAAAACCAGTGATGGAATGCGCATTCTGAGCATTAATGAGGAACTGTCGATCCAGCTTTGCCCGCCTGGCCAGCCTGCCACGTTGGGTGGATTAAATAAATATTGACCTAAGCTGCTTTGCAGCTGAATGAGCACCTGTGGTTTGTTGTAGGTAACATAAAACTCGCGACTTAAGCCTACTAAAAATTCGGCCGGCGATTTGATTTTTGTGCCCACATTTTCCGGTGCGTAAAACCAATCGGAGGTGAACATCTTTTTCATCATGGCGCCTATGTCGTATTTCGAATGGTAAAAATGTGTAGCCAGTTCTTTAATGTGTGCATCATTAGGATAATCATTTACAAAGAACTTATATACTTTCTGCGCTATAAATTGTGCTGTTTCGGGCTTTTCTAAAATAATATCGATAATGTTTTCGCCTTCAAAGTTGCCAATTTTACCAAAGAAAGTTTTGGTGCCATCGTCGTGCAGGTTCTTACGGAAAATGAAAGAACCATCCTTATCGTACATCCAGCCGGTAAACGAACGAGCCGATTCTTTAATATCCTGCTCAGTGTAATTGCCTCTGCCCAGGGTAAAAAGCTCCATCAACTCGCGTGCAAAGTTTTCATTAGGTTTACCTTTCCGGTTTTGCTGGTTGTTTAAGTATTGCAACATAGCCGGTGCTTTCGATACTTCGACCAAAAGCGTTTTAAAGCTACCTAAGGCATTTGCCCTTTGAATATTATTTAACTGTTGTGCAAAGAAAGGATTGTTGCTGCGGCAGGCAAAATGCCCATGCCAAAAAAGGGTCATCTTTTCTCGTAATGGTGCCTCTGTATTAATCATTTTGGTTAAAAAGGCAATATTAAGATCACGGCTTACCTCATTTTGCTCGCGAACGATTTGCTGACGCATTTTCTTTTCCTCGTCGGTAAGGTCTTTTTTAGCGTACAATCCTGCCTGTGCCAATAGTTGCCGTTTCGATTCGAAATCATTAACTAAAGCTATTGGGTCGTCTTTCTGTGAAGTCTCGATCAAACGATCAACAGTTTTTTCGAGATTTTTCTTGCTTAATTTTTGTAAGTCGGTATATGAAATCCCGAATCCGGCACGGTTATAAAGATGTTTAACTTTGGAGAAATTATCTTTTGCGCTCATAGTTAACGATTTTACAGTATGACTTATTTAAAACGCAAGGGTTTAATCTTTGTTTTCTTTCTTATTTTCGTCCATGTTTTTTCAATTGTTAGCTGATGATCCTGCTTTTCCCGATCCTGCCCTGGCAGAAGAAGATGGTTTATTGGCTATTGGCGGCGATTTAAGCATGGAAAGGCTGTTAATTGCCTATTCAAACGGCATTTTTCCCTGGTTTAGCGAAGGTGAGCCTATTTTATGGTATTCGCCACACGAGCGCTGTGTAATTTACCCAGATCGGATTAAGATCAGTAAAAGCATGAAGCAGGTTTTGAAGCAAGGAATATTTAAGGTAACGCTTAACCAGGCTTTTGAAGAAGTGATATTAAACTGTGCTACTACTGTAAGGAAAGGGCAGGACGGCACGTGGATTACGACAGAAATGCAGCAGGCCTACCTCAATCTGCATCAAAAAGGTTATGCACACAGTGTAGAGGTTTGGCAGAATGATAAACTGGTTGGTGGTTTATACGGCTTAAAGGTAAACCGGGTTTTTTGTGGCGAAAGCATGTTTAGCCACGTAAGCAATGCTTCAAAAACGGCGTTAATTTTTTTAAGTGAACATAATGTAGACCTGATTGATTGCCAGCTGCCTAACGATCATTTAATGACCCTTGGTGCTGAAATGATCAGTCGTGAAAGGTATATGGAAATGCTTCAGGCGAATGAATTTTAGTTCTGATTATTGCTGTCTATTAAATTTTGCTCACGCATGGCATTTTCAATCCTACTGTCGGGTATAAACCAGATACACGCCACTATGAAGTACATTGCAACGCCGATCCATGGGTTTATAAAACTTAATCCAACCCCTGCAATGTAAAAAAGCAACGATATTTTTCCTTTGGCATCGTTACCAATGGCGTGTACCACCAACGAATGCTGGCCTTCGGTTCTTTTGATTACAATAACCAATAGGGTATAAGAAATAGCTGCCAGAAGAAGCACTGCCCCATATATAATAACCGGCCAAAGGGCAAAGTGATGCTCACCCATCCAACCAGCAGCAACCGGAAATAAGGATAGCCAGAATAAGAAATTCAGATTGGCCCACAACATTGGCCCACTTACTTTTTTTACTGTGTGCATTAAATGGTGATGATTGTTCCAATAAATGCCCACATAAATAAAGCTTAAAACATAGCTGATAAATTTAGGGATCAGCGGTTTTAAACTATCTAAAGTTTCGCCATTTTCGGGAACTTTAATTTCTAAAACCATAATGGTGATGATAATGGCGATAACACCATCGCTAAATGCCTCTAGTCTGCCTTTGTTCATAACGAATGTACCTTTAATCGTAGTTGCTACAAGTATCAACCAAATTAATTACAAAAACAAAATCTTGTAGCATTCGCCTGCGGCTTTCTCGGCCCGTATATTTATCAGGTGGGTGTCCCCACCCACCTGATAAACTTGTGAATTTTTTATGGCGTACAAGCGGTAAAATCGCCATTCTCGTTAATCCTTATTACAAACGAGGACTATGCTTTGGTTAGATGAAACTGTTTAAAAACAAAAACCTGCAAGTTTTAGCCTGCAGGTTCCTTATTGTTGTTTTGTTGCAATTATAATTCTCTAACCCAAATGTTTCTGAAACTGATTGCAGGACTTGGGTCGCCATGATCTTGCAGTTTAATTGAAGCAGGGCCATGTTTTTTATATTGTGGCGCACCAATATAACGGGTTTCGCCTTTTAATACAAAGCCGTTTTGCAATAGCACGCCATTCAAGAACAAGGTAACGCTTGCTGGTTTTTGTAAGGTTCCGTCTTCATTAAAACGTGGCGCATTCCAAATGATATCGTAATATTGCCATTCGCCTGGTTTTTTGTTGGCGTTGGCCAAAGGGATACCCTGTTTGTAAACGCTTCCCGTTTGTCCGTTAACATAGGTTTTATTGTTGTAGGCATCCATAATCTGGATTTCGTATCCATCATCGCCACCGCCTGTTGAAGCTAAAAACACACCGCTGTTTCCACGTGCCTGTCCTTCTCCCGAAATATTAGCCGGAATTTTCCATTCCATGTGCAACTGGTAATCGGTAAATTTTTTATTGGTTTCGATATTGCCGGTTCCTTTTTTAACTGTGAAGAAACCATCATCGATGGTCCATGCAGCAGGTTTAGACGGATCTTTTACCGAGTGCCAGGCATCAAGATTACGGCCGTTGAATAAAATAATAGCATCTGATGGGGCATCTTGTGGCAATTTACCTGCAGTAACAACTTTAGGAACTGGTTCCCAAACCTCGGTTGTTTTAGGGTCTTTGGCCGGATCTGGTTTTTTATCTTGTGCCATAGCTTGCCCTGCAAATAAAACAGGAATAAATAATAGTGTGTATTTGTTCATAATTGTGGTTTAACTTTTTAAAGTTAACCAGTTTATTAAGAAATGGAAATTTGGTATTTAAAATTTTACCCCAGGTCATCTACAACATAGGTTTCGCTGATGGTAATTTCATCTGGCGCTATATCTTCTTTTCGCTGTTCTGCTAAATCGCGCATTGGGCAATAACCTGTAATGCCACGATATAATAGCCCTGCGCCAATTGCAGCGCCTGTTAATCCGATTACAGGATGGGTAAAAACACTGGTTATGCCTTTAAAGAGGAGGTAAGCGCCCGTTGCTCCTGATAACCAACGTTCTGATTTGGACACGTTCTGAAATAGTTCGGGATATTTCCAGGCTTCTTTTACATTGGTAATGGCCGTGTTGAAATCTTGATTTGTCATGATGGTAGAGTTTATGTTCTACACTATAACAAGTAAAGGCGGATTGAGTTTGAAAGAATTTTATTTGTAGGCTAAACAATAATTATTTTACCACCTAAGGCATGTAAGGGGATTTAAGTTGGTCATCATCTCGACTGAAGCGCATCGATTTTTCATCGATAGCGGAATGGAGAGATCTATCACGGTTAGATTTAGCTTCGCTGAGCTTTACGTGGTTCTCGACTGCGTTGCACCTGATAGCTGTCTGTTCCGCCCGAAATGAGAATTCCGTTCAAGCCCATAAAAAAAGATCCTTCATTACATTCAGGATGACACCTGTCTTAGTTCAAGATCTCGCGGATATCTTCCTTACTCAGCGATTTAAAGAAACTCTCCTCTGTAGTAATGAGTGAATTGGCCAATGATTTCTTCCTGTTTTGCAAGGCCAGGATTTTCTCTTCAACGGTATCTTTAGCAATAAATTTGTAGATGAAAACCTTTTTATCCTGCCCGATACGGTGCGTTCTGTCTATGGCTTGTTGTTCTACGGCTGGGTTCCACCATGGATCGAGGATAAAAACATAATCAGCCTGCGTTAAATTTAAACCTACACCACCCGCTTTTATTGAAATTAAAAACACTTTCAGTTCGGTATTTTGCTGAAATTCTGCTACAATTTCGCCACGGTTACGCGTTGCGCCGTCTAAGTAAGCAAAAGGGATATTTTCGGCTTCAAAATGTTTTTTGAAAATATCGAGATGCTTTACAAACTGAGAAAAAACTAAAACCTTATGACCGCCTTTCAATACGTTATCGAGCGTATGGATTACGTTTTCAAACTTCCCTGAATCTGACATATATTCGCCATCGATCATTACCGGGTGATTGGCCAACTGACGCAAAGCGGTTAAACCCTGTAAAAGCTGAACATGTTTCTGGGCAAATGTTCCATCATCCATACTTTGCAACAGATCGTTCCGGTAGGCCGATTTGGTTTTTTCGTAATATGCCGCCTGGTCTTCGCTCATGTCGCAGTAAATAACCTGCTCGGTTTTGGGTGGCAACTCTGCTGCTACCTGTTCTTTCGTTCTGCGCAGTACAAAAGGTTTGATTATGGTTTGCAGTTTGCGGGCTTTTTCTTCGTCTTTTTTCTTCTCTATAGCCTGCACATATTCTTCAAAAAAGAAAGCCTGCGTGCCTAATAAACCCGGATTTAAAAAGGTTAACTGCGACCATAAATCGCTTACCGAATTCTCTACCGGCGTACCACTCAAAATTAAACGGTGTTTCGATTTGAGGCTCCTAACTGCTTTAAACGATTTGGAAGCAGGGTTTTTAATGTTCTGACTCTCGTCTAATATTACGTAGTTGAAGTAAAAGTTCTTCAATTCATCAACATCTACCCGCGTGACACCATAAGTGGTAATCACAATATCGTAATTAGCAAAATTGGCCACATCTTTATTACGGTTGGTGCCGGTATGCGCCAGTATTTTAAGTTTTGGTGTGAACTTTTTGGCCTCCGTTAACCAGTTGTAAATTAAAGAGGTTGGCATAATAATGAGCGAGGATGTTTGGATGCCCTGCAACTGATCATCTTCCTTTACTTTTTGCAGCATGGCCAAAGTTTGGATGGTTTTACCCAAACCCATATCATCGGCCAGGCAACCGCCAAAGTTATACTCGCGTAAAAAGCTAAACCAGTTGTAGCCCGCCTTCTGGTAATCGCGCAAACTTCCCTTAAAATGAGCAGGCATTTGCGTATCGGCGATATCTTCAAAGTCGGATAAACGTTGGAGCTTACGCTCGAGGGTTACGTTGGCCAAACTATCTTCGGCCAGATCGTTAATTAAGCCAATGTGATGCTTCTTTAACTTTAAGCTTTTGCCGGTTTCTGCCAAACTGAATAAACTGCCATATTGCGTAAACCATTTATCCGGGATAATGGCCACTTCGCCATCGGGCAATAAGAATTCGCGTTTTTTATGGAGGATATGTTGTTTTAAAGAAAGAAAAGGGATCTGATATTTGCCAAACCAAACCACGGCATTAATATCGAACCAATCGTTTTCTTCTTTAACC
Organism: Pedobacter sp. HDW13; assembly: GCF_011303555.1. Lineage (NCBI taxonomy): Bacteria > Pseudomonadati > Bacteroidota > Sphingobacteriia > Sphingobacteriales > Sphingobacteriaceae > Pedobacter > Pedobacter sp. HDW13. The sequence goes on from NZ_CP049868.1 coordinate 2,618,158, forward strand.
TCGAGGTCTATTTTGCTAACCCCAAACACAAATTTCTTCTGTCCAGTAGCTTGTTCAATCTCAAAACCCGAAGCCTGTAATATTTCAATATGCTCATTCACCCAGTTAATGGCAGCGTAACTTGGGTTTTCTTCTCCCGAAATTACTTCCAGGTTACTGAATAATGAACTCGTTTTTTTTAGTCCGAGCGATAAAAGCAGGTTGAATTGTTTTTTCTCCCAGTCTGCCGAACGTTTAATGCGGTGAAAAATATAATTATCGGCCGTTTTTTCCAGTCGAACGGTTACTTTATGCGCATTTTCTACCGGGAAAGTATACTCGCCATACTTAAAGTACAGCTGGATTTGCGAAAGGCCACCATCTACATACAGTACCTTAATTACCGGGATCGCTTCGAACTGTTCGGTTCTGATTTCGAAACCTTCGGCATAAACATGGTGCTTCTCGATTAAAGGAGCAACAAATTTTTCGAAATAGGTAGCCTCGGTGGTTTTGGGAATGGCAATATAGCGTTTGTTCAAAAACGGCTGTAATTTTTTGCCTTCAATATCCTGATCAAAAAAGTACAAAACATCGTTAAGCAATAACCAGGCAGGTTTGTTGCTAATGATTTGCGCTTCTTTAAACATAAACTCGATGCGCAGGTTCTGGTACTTAATGGTAGGGAAGTAGCGCGTTTCGGTTTCGTTTCTGCGGAAGTGAAAAAGGATAGAAGCGGGTTCGGCAGCGAGTTCGATTTTACGCTCAACCGGCCAGCCATCTTTATCCATTACATAAAGTTCGTTTTTGGTTTTCAGTATTTCTAAAGCCTCAGCCAGTTTCTTCTCTATTTTCGGACGTACATTTTCATAAAATTTATCGTCGAAAACTTTGGTGAAAAACTCGGTTGGCCTTATTAGTTTTTTATAATACTTTTTGATAATTGAATCCTGCTCAATGTCGTCCAATATTCTGATCAGTTTATAATCAATATCGCTTAAATAACTATTGAATTCTTCGGCCGTATGGGTAAAGATTCGCTGGTATGTAAAAGAGAAATCGCCTTGCGGATTTAGCTGAACGATGTGTGGTTCAATTAAATAGCCCAAATACTCATGCTTGCACAAAGAGTACACTATTTTACAGGCTTTGGAACTATCGACACGTAACATTGATGGGATTAAAATTTTTGCAAGCTAAGCGCTTAAAAAACTTTAAACTTACAATATTTTGGGGTTACATCAAAAGAACTGATGGTTTTTGAAACAAAAAAATCAATTTTCTTGAGGAACAATTGAAGGGCAATAATTTAACTAAATACTTAAATTAAGTTAGCGTAAAAACTGCATAAACATTAATCCTTTATAATTGGTTACAACTTATTATCTTAGCACTCGTATAACGGTTTGTTAAAGACCGTTAAGCTTAACGCACGACCAAACCAAATGAAATTTTTTTACCCGCTCTCTCTGTTTATCTGCCTGTGCTTTTGTAGCTATGCGCAAGAAATTCCAAGAAGTACACAATATATTTTTAATAACATTCTGCTTAACCCGGCTTTGGCAGGTATTGATAATTATACCGACTTAAAAATTGGTCTGCGTAAACAGTGGAGTGGTTTGGAAGGATCGCCAAGTACACAATACCTGTCGTTAAGTACAGCTATTGGAGAAGATTTTGTAAGGAGCAATGTAAACTCATTTGCTGGTAATGGCGAAAATCCGATGAGCAGGAGTTATGTAAACAACTATACTGCAGCGGAGCCGCACCATGGCATTGGTTTGGTAGCCATGACGGATAAGGCGGGCTTGATCAGGCAAACCAATGTGAATGTAACCTATGCCTACCACCTGGGGCTTACCAATGAGATCAACTTATCATTAGGTTTATCAGGCGGTTTTAAATCAATCAGTGTAGATGTACGCGGAATTGTAGCCGACGAATCAAGCGATCCATTGTTTTCTGCAGATTATAATAACAAAATCAGACCTGATATTGGCGCAGGTTTATGGTTGTATAGTCCCAGGTTTTTTGCAGGCGTTTCGGCCAAGCAATTAATCGGGAATAAAAACAGTGTAGTAAACAATCAGGTGAAAAGCAGTCCGTACCAATCGGCAACTTTTTACGGAACGGCAGGTTACAAAATATTCTTAGATGAAGATATCGCAATGATCCCATCGGTGCTGATTAGCTATTGGGCCAATGCACCGGCTACTTTTGATGCCAATTTAAAATTTGCCTATAAAGATAAATTTTGGGTAGGAACGAGTTTCCGTAATAACGACTCCTTTTCGCTTTTGGCTGGTTTCAATATTGCGTCGCTGGTTAACCTCAGTTATTCTTATGATGTAAATACTTCGGGATTACGCTCAGTGAATAACGGTACCCACGAAATTGTGCTGGGCATACTACTCAATAACCGTTATCAGGTAGCATGCCCAAGCAGGCAGTTTTAACGTAAAAGCGTAATGCTGCCACCAAGTGGTTTACATTCGGCCCTTAAATCGATCACATAATAATAAACGCCGGCTGGTAATTCCTTATCCCTGAACCTGCCATCGAAAGGTTTGGTATAGTTACCGATAGATTCGTAAACGAGCTGACCACCACGTGTGTAGATCTTAATATTGGTGCCTTTAAAATCTGGTAAGCCCCGTACCTGCCAAACATCATTCATGCCATCTCCATTTGGGGTTATGGTATTGGTAATTTCTAAGTTATCGTGTGTTACTTCCACATGCACTTTGGTAAGCTCGCTGGTGCAGGAGCCCAGTTTTCTGCGTACAAAATAATCGGCTGTTTTGGCAACTTTGAAATTGAAAATACCTTTTGTACTTTCTAAAAATGGTTTGCTATCGTCTATTCTTTCAAATAACTGATAAGTTCCTTCTTCGGGAGCAATTACCGGCAAAGTTATGTCCGAAACATAACAAACACGCAGGTCGTTTATCACCGGAGCAAGAATTTTAAAGGGTTCATCAACAATGGTAAAAGGCTCACTGATGGCGTAACCGCAGCTTGTTTTATCCTTTACTGTTAAGCGGTATGTGCCCGCACCAATATTCGTTAAGTCTTGTGTAAACTGAACAGCTTCTCCTGCTTCGTTAATCCACTTAAAGTCGTAACCTGGTACACCGCCAATTACCTGTACACCGGTAACCGAGCCCCTTTGTAAAGAACAGCCATCTTTAACTGGTTTTCCGGTGTTTGGTACAATGGTAAGGAGAGGAGTAACTTCTATGGTGTAAGGGCCGATAATAAAGGGTGCACAGTTATTAATATCATAAGCGTACATGGTATAAACGCCGCCTGGTAAGTTTTTGAGTGATATAGAATTGACTGTTTTAGTACTTAATACAATGTTGCCAGCTTCATCTTTCCATTCATATCTATATGGCAGTGCAGAGCTAAAATCCAGGTCGATAGTTCCATTAGTCTGTCCGCAGGTTGTTGGCGATTCCCGGTGAGAAAAGTTATACACTGGCGGAGCAATAGCTGTTACGACAAAATCTCTAGGTACACGCGGGCAACTGGATTTGCTGTTGCTTGCCCATAACCTATATGAGCCTGGTTTTAGATTTTCAATTAATAATGATGTTCCTGCAGAATATGTTCCTTTTTTTACGGTTATTCCATCTGGTCCAATCCATTCATAGCCATCAGCATCAGTTAGGTTAATTCCTCCTATCGCTCCATTATCACTGTTACAAGTCACATTCTTTCTGATTGAGGCATCGCTGATTTGAATGGTATTATCGGTAATGATAAAAAAGGATGCAGTAGTAGCCGGACATTCACCTTCATCGGATACCACAATGGTATAATTTCCTCCTTCTACGTTTTGCAAATCGAGCGTTGCAGCAATTACATCACCCAATGCTCCGGTTATTGGGTCGGGTTTGTACCATTTATAAGTAACAGTGCCAGTGAAATCGGTAATTTTTAAGCCTGTAATGGCACCATTCAAGCTACCACAGGTGGCGTGTTTTGGTGGTATAGTACTCGCAATAATGATTTTAGGCTTTCTTTTCACTATAATAGGATCAGAAGAAAGGGTACAACTTGCTTCATCTGATACTTTTACCGAATAAGTACCTTCGGGTAAACTTGCCGGGTTGCTTCTGCTTACAACAGCATTTGTAGCGGTATTGATCCACTCGTATTTTAAAACTCCTTTTCCTCTTAAAACCTCAGCGGTAAAGGTAAAAGACGTTTGACCGCAAACGGGGTTTATAGGTAAAATGGTAGGTTTGGTTAACTTTTGGTCTTTAATGATGAATACTGTTGGAAATGGTTTACAGCCATCATCAACAGTTACTTCATAAGTGCCTACGTCCAGGTTCGAAATACTTTGTGTATTACCTTTTGACACGCGGCTACCATCTGTTTCTATTTTTACCCAGCTAAAGGTGAAACCCTCCCGTGGTTCGGGGATAGTGATTGATCCGTTGGCACTGCAGGTTACCGGTTCTACTATGGCTTCGTTGGGTAACAGCTCAGCGGTTGAAAATGGAGAGGTTGTAGCATTTAACAAACTGGCGGTTGCTGTAACCATTCCGCTTAGCGCGCCGTTGTATTCCCAACGACCATCACTACCAGCTTGTACTGTTGCAATATAAGTTTTACCCTCGCAAATGCCCTGACAGTTTATGGTATAAAACAACTCTACTTCTGAGTTTGGAGTAGCCCGGCCCGAAACATAATCGCTGCGTTTTTTCAAGATTTGAATATAAGGTTGAAGGATGGTCAGGGTTTTTCCGATCCCAAAATTCTTGTTGCAAAAGAAACTGTTGCGGGTAACTTTTACTGGTTTGGCTGATACTGTTTCCAATCCGAAGTTATTATTAGCAATTAAGTTTGCTTCAGCAGGAGTTGCACCGCCCACGATTCCGCTGGCACCTGCTTCTAATTTTACCCCCATGCCATTTCCCAGTACTACTGTTCCGGCAGCATCGGTACCAATGGCGTTGCCGGTTAATATAAAGTCGGAATTGGTTATCGAAACGCCTGTCGTCCGGTTACCGCCAATGATGTTATTACGTACATAAAGAGCACTATTTACCGCATTAACTTTTAATCCCGAAATTTCTAAAGCTGAAGAGGAAAGAAATAACGGGAGCTCATGAAAATCCTTTTTACCGGTATAGTCGACACCAATTTTATTGTTGATAACATTGATATCAAATCTGGCACTGCTGGAGTACGATGAACGGGTAATATCTACATTAATGCGGTTTGCGGCAATTACGTTGCCTTCGCCTACATTATCACCGCCAACATCCAATGCACAATCGTATAAATTGGCCGAAATACCGGTTACGTTGGTATTGGGAGTAATTCCATCGTAAATTATTCCGATTAAATTCGACTGGATTTTAATTTTGGTTGCTGCTACTGTAGTAAAGAAATAGTTATTCTGAATCAGGATTCCGTAAATGTTACCGCCAATTACGTTCCCCTTTCCGGCTGCGCCAATAATGATATTACTTGCACGGTAATCGACAATAATTCCTGAACCCTGCGCAGTGTTTACATTTTGCAAATTGGTAATGGTAGCAAAATTACGGATATACAAACCATATACTTCTACTCCGCTGGTGGGTACATTTGTACTTGATGATTGCCCAATAACCAAACCTGAAAAAGTGGTATTGGTATACTCAGGCTCTAAAATTACTTTCGCGCCCGAAACCCCAAGGGCAGGCCATGCAGCTTGTGAGGTTCCATCGATTACCACATTTGACGAAACTACCGGAAGTGCTGTGCGCAACCTGATGGTACGGTTAGCGTTATCTGTTGGGGTGCCTGGTAAATTAAAATTAATGGTAAAAGTAGAAGTCCTGTTGGCTACGGCAGCTTGTGTTAGGCCTTCGCGCAGGGTACCCGGACCGCTATCGGCATTGCTGGTTACCACATAAGTTTGGGCGTAAATATTCTGGAAGAAAAATAAGCCGGCAAATAGGGCTAAAAGTTTAGAGAGGCGCATAAAATTGTTTGGTAGCGCCAAAATACAAATAAACTGTTTAGTGGCTAGCGTTTTAGTTAAAAAACCAGGTTATTTTTTCTTTGCTTAAAGCATTAATCTTCGTTTTGTGAGAGAGAAAAGATTTTTCCCGCAGATTTAAGGGATTAAAGTTGCAGATAAAACATGATTAATATGGACCTCGTTTGTAACGAAGATCGTTGGGAAAGACGATTTTATCACTTTTACAAACACCTTAATGTGCGTCTCTTGCATCCGCGTTACAAACTGGAACGATAACTGGGCGCATAAATATTCCGACTTAAATCTGTGCCTTTTTCTGCGTTATCTGCGGGAAATACAAATAGCGCTTTCTTAAGTTATTCCAAACAAGAAAGGCATCCTGAAAAATCAGAATGCCTTTCTTTTACATTGACTTGTAGCTTATTTCCAGCCACCGCCCAATGCACGGTATAAATTAACTACCGATTGTAGTTTTTGCAATTTATCGTTAATGCCGCTTAACTGTGCTGTTAACAAACTTTGTTCAGAAGTTAACACATCAGTATAGTTGGTGGCTGAGCTATAACGCAGCAACTCCTTTGTAAAATCTACTGCTTTAGTTAACGAGGCAATTTGTTTTGCCCTTGTGGTTTCTTTTTCAGCTGCTGTTTGGTAAGCAAATAAAGCGTTCGATACTTCCTGCCCACCAGTTAAAAGAGTTTGCTGAAAGGCATAAAAAGCAATTTGCTGATTTGCCTGCGCTGTTTTTAAGCGGGCTTTATTGGCACCTTTTGCAAAAATGGGCTGGGTTAAACCTCCTATTAAATTGTAGAAAATAGATTTACTGAAGAAATCCTGCAATTGTAAACTTGATAAACCACCGGCAGCAGTTATGGTTAAAGCCGGATAAAAATAAGTTTTAGCCACATTCGTATTTTCAAAAGCTGAGCGGAAACCAAACTCCGCTGCAATTACATCCGGGCGGTTCTGCAGCAATTGTGCCGAAACACCGGTTTTTAAATCGGCGTAAGGTGTTTGCTGATCTAAGGTCGTACGGTTAATCGCATTTGGTGCTTTGCCAAGTACAACGCTCAATGCATTTTCGGCCTCTTTAATGCTTCTTTTTAAATCAGGCAGCGTAACCTGTGCAGCGTATAAATTGGCCTCGCTTTGTACCACAGCAGCACCATTTACTACCGCGCCTTGTTTAAGCTCTTTCATGGTTTCCACATCCTTAGTTCTCACTTTAATGGTTTCCTCGGTAATGGCAAGTTGCTTATCCAGCGCCAGCAAAGTATAATAGTTATTGGCAATTGTGGCAATTAACTGGGTTTGAACGGCCCTTTTAGCGGCATCGCTCTGCAATAAGGTAGCATAGGCGGCACGTTTGGCACTGCTTAATTTGCCCCATATATCGGCTTCCCAGGCAGTACTTAGCTGTGCTTTATACGTTTGGGTTTCCAGATTGATGTTAATCCCTGCTGGAAAGTTTAATGACGCCTGCGATTGTTTATTGTCAGTTACATTTACATCGGCCTGTAAGCTTGGTAAAAATGCCGCCCGACTTTGCTGTAAGGTTGCCTCGGCAATTTTAATCCTTTCAATGGCTTGTTTCAGATCTAAATTTTCATTTATCCCTTGTTTAATCAGCGATTGCAAAGTGGTATCCGAAAACAGTTGTTTCCATTGCAAAGCAGCAATAGTGGTCGTGTCTGTCGTATTGTTCTCGCGGTATAAACTCTCACTTTTCAGCTGCGGGCGCTCGTACTTTTTAGTTACGCAGCCACTAAGGCTTAAGATGACTATACCGGTTAAAATAGAATGCTTATATGTAAGTTTCATGTTTTTAAAATTAATGTGGACTGTTAACCGCTAACTCGTACTCTTCTTCTGTTTGTTCGCGGTCAATGCCTTCATCAAAGGGAGATTTGTTACTTATTTTTTCTTGCAAAGTCTGGAAAACAATAAACAGTGCAGGAATAACAAATACTCCGAATATAGTACCGATTAACATTCCCCCAACAGCTCCTGTACCAATTGATTTATTACCAGCTGCACCAACACCTGATGATAACATTAAAGGTAATAAACCTAAAATAAAGGCAAATGATGTCATTAAGATTGGGCGTAAACGTGCAGTAGCACCATCAATAGCCGCGTTGGTAATGCTCATGCCTTTCCGCCTTCGGTCTACCGCATATTCTACAATCAGAATGGCATTTTTGGCCAGTAAGCCCACCAGCATAATCAGGGTAATTTGAGTGTAGATGTTATTGTCGATACCAAAAATCTTATCGAACATGAATACCCCTGCTAAACCGATTGGCAGTGAAAATAATACGGCCAAAGGTAAAATGTAACTCTCGTATTGTGCCGAAAGCAGGAAGTAAACGAAGATTACACAAAGAAGGAAGATGAAAATGGTCTGACTGCCGCTGCTTACCTCCTCACGTGATAAACCTGAGAACTCATATCCGTATCCTGTTGGAAGGTGGATAGCCGCTTCTTCCTGTATCGCCTTGATGGCATCGCCAGAACTGTAACCGGCATTTGGGTTACCTGTAACCGCAATTGAAGTGTACAAGTTGAAACGTGAAATGGCCTGTGGCCCATACACCCGCTCTAAAGTAATAAACTCAGATACCGGAGCCATGGTGCCGCTCGAGTTGCGCACGTAAATGCTGGTTAAGCTTTGCTGGTTAGCGCGATACTTGGCATCGGCTTGGAACATTACCCGGTACTGCTTACCAAATTTATTAAAGTTAGAAGCGTAAACCCCACCGTAATAGCCTTGTAAAACGCCCAGTACATCGCTAACAGTTAAGCCTGCCTGTTTAATTTTTGCTACATTAACATCAATTTGATATTGCGGGAAATTAGGGTTAAAGGAAGTTGATGCGTACTGGATTTCCGGACGTTTACTCAAGGCTCCTAAAAATGCATTACCTACTTCGTTGAATTTCTTAATATCGCCACCAGTTTTATCCTGCAGTTGAAATTCGAAACCACCACCTGTACCAAAGCCCTGGATGGTTGGCGGGGCAAAGAAAATTACTTTTGCACCTTTAATGCCGGCAGCTTTAGCAAATAATTCACCAATAATGGCCTTAACATCTCTTTTACGCTGATCCCACGGTTTAAGCCTCGCGATAACCATACCGTAAGAGCTGCCCGAACCACTAATTAAACTCCGGCCAACTACCCTGAAAGTCGCTTCAACTTCTGGTACTTTACTTACAATATCATTTATTTTAACAATGATTTTATCAGTTTCTTCCTGCGAAGTTGATGGTGGTAAAGAAATATCAGAGAAAACAGTTCCCAAATCTTCGTTAGGTACGAATCCTTTAGGCGTGGTATTCATGATCCAAACCAGTACCACAGCAAAAACTGCAATGCCTAAACCAGCTAACCATCTTTTTCTACCTAAAAAGCCTACCGAACGTTTATATTTATGCGTTACGGCATCAAATGAGGTGTTAAAAGCGTCATAAAAACGCTGTAAAAAGTTTTTGCTTTTTCCGTGGTCATCTTTGTGCGGCTTTAAAAATATGGCACATAACGCCGGACTTAAAGTTAATGCGTTAATGGCCGACAAAATGATGGATATGGCCAGTGTTAAGCCAAATTGTTTATAAAATACACCCGATGAACCCTGGATAAAACTTACCGGGATAAATACCGCCGCCATTACCAACGTAATAGAAATGATGGCTCCGCTGATATCGTCCATAGCATCTTTGGTTGCTTTCTTGGCATCGGTATAACCTGCATCGAGTTTAGCGTGTACCGCCTCAACCACTACAATGGCATCATCTACCACAATACCAATGGCCAGTACGAGGGCAAACAAGGTTAATAAGTTAATGGTAAAACCAAATAAACTTAAAAAGAAGAAGGTACCGATAATTGCCACCGGAACACTAATTGCCGGAATCAGCGTTGAACGGAAATCCTGTAAGAAGATAAACACCACCAGGAACACCAGGATAAAGGCCTCAATCAGTGTATGGATTACCTTTTCGATTGAAGCATCGAGGAAGTTGTTTACGTTAACAACCGTTTCATAGTGAACACCCTTAGGGAAAGAAAGCGCAGCTTTATCTAAAGTTTTAATCGAATTGTCAATTACTTCTTTCGCATTTGAACCAGCGGTTTGGCTAATGGCAATACCCAATGCAGGTTTACCATTAAATTTTACATAACTGGCATAACTTTGTGCACCAAGTTCTATTCTAGCTACATCTTTTAATCGTAAAATCTGTCCGTTTGGATTAGCTTTTATTATAATATTGCTAAACTCGGTTTCGGTTTTTAAACGACCGCTATATTTTAAAGTATATTGGAATGCTTGTCCGCCTTGTTCACCAAACTGACCTGGTGCGGCCTCGATGTTCTGCTCGGCAAGGGCTACATTCACATCATTCGGAACCAGGCCATAAACCGCCATTACATCAGGCTTAAGCCAAATTCGCATGGTATAATCTAAAGTACCAAAAGCACTGGCATCACCCACACCATTAATCCTTTTAATTTCAGGAATAATATTGATGTTGGCGTAGTTCTGTAAAAACTTCTGGTCGTACGATGGGTCGTCGCTGTAAATAGCAAAAATAAGCAGGTTACTCGCCTGTCTTTTAGCGGTAATTACACCTGATCTTGTTACCTCTGCAGGTAATAAGCTGGTTGCCCTGGCCACGCGGTTTTGCACGTTTACAGCCGCCAGATCGGGGTTTGTACCCAGCTTAAAGTTAACGGTAATGGTAGCACTACCATCGTTACTTGCACTCGAAGTCATGTAGGTCATGTCTTCCACACCATTTATTTGTTCTTCGAGTGGAACAACAACACTACTCATTACCACATCGGCGTTGGCACCCTGGTATGAAGCCGATACCTGAACGGTTGGCGGCGCAATTTCAGGATACTGCGAAATGGGTAAAGTTACAAGGCCTAAAACGCCTAATATTACAATTATAATGGATATAACTGTCGATAAAACGGGCCTGTCTATAAATTTCTTAAACATAAATAATAGGGATTACACTGATACAGTGTGATTGCACTAATTGTATTTTTATTTTTTTATTTCAGCATAAACTGAATCGGCTGCTTTTTCTTCAGGTTTAATTTTTGTGCCGTCTTTTAACGATTGGAAACCTTCTAAAATCACTTTGTCGCCGGTTTTAAGCCCTTTTGTAACTACGTAGAAATTGCCTTTGGCTAATTCCATTACCTCAATTTGCGTATTAACAACCTTAGCCGAATCGCCTAAAATGTAAACGAATTTCTTACCCTGTAAATCGATTGTTGATTTCTGAGGGATTAGAATAGCATTTTCAACATGCTGAGGAATTCTAACCGAAGCACTGGCACCATTTTTTAATAGGAAAACCGGGTTAGGGAAGGTAGCCCTTAAGCTTGCCGAACCTGTGTTGGTGTTAATCTGACCGTTAATTGATTCGATTTTACCATTTTGCGCGTAAACACTTCCATCAGCAAGTACTAAACTAACCGGCGGAATGTTATTCATTTGCTCGGTTAGGGTTTTGCCTTTATAGGTGCTGGCAAAATCTAAAAGCTGTTTTTCGTTTAAAGAGAAGTAAGCATAAACTTTAGAGGTATTCGAAACCGTAGTTAGTGGCTGTGTGCTGCTGCTACTCACCAGACTTCCGTTTCTAAAAGGAATACTGCCTACTACACCATCTACCGGACTGGTAATTGAAGTATAACCAAGATTAACCCTCGCATTTACCAGCTCTGCCTTTGCCTGTGCCAACGCAGCTTTTCTGCTTTGAAGCGTTAATTGAGCTGCATCCAGGTCATACTTACTGATAATATCTTTTTCAACCAGGGGTTTGGTCTTGTTTACCGTTAACTGGGCGGCATTCACATCGGCCTCAGCACTGCTTATGGCTGCCCTGGCTGTTCTAACCTGTTGTTCGTATTGAGGGGCATTGATGGTAAAAAGTAGCTGACCTTTTTTAACCACCGCACCTTCATCAACAAATATTTTTTCGATAAAACCATCAACTTTTGGGCGAATATCGATATTCTGGATGCCTTCTATAGTTGCAGGATAATCTGAATCGAGGGTGGTGTTCTGTGTATTTACTGTAAATATTGGGTAAGCTTGCGGACCTGCAGCAGCAGCAGCGGCAGCTTTTTTAGCTTCGTCGTTATTTCCGCAGGATGCCAAAAGCATACCAATGCTCATGCTAAAAAAGAGAGTTGTTACTTTTCTCATGGACTATTTCTGTGTGTTTAAATTTAAATTTCCGGATTAAGGGCGTTGTCAATTGATGGGCTTTAATCGTCGCCGATAACTGTCCAAAAATAGAGCCTAAACAAAAATAAATCTGTCCAAATTCTGTCATTTAATCAATCGATTGATTTATTTTGCGTTTGGAACGCTACTTAAATATAACTAAAATATTGTTTTTAAGTAATTTAACTGCTTTATTTATTTTAAAATGGTGCTTGTAAATATCTTGAGACAGATGTTAAAAGCTGTTAAAATCGTCGATTCTGTATTGGAATTGTCACAGCGGGCTGTTGTTTATTTCGAGCAGAGATGGAGATAAATGGTGTATATTTTACACTGCCAGGGAAGAGATAGCACTCAAAATTTTTCTTAGCTTTAAACATATGAAATACCTTTTGCTGCTAACGGTTATGATATTGGGCTCGGGCTGTTTAATGCTAGGCGCACCCCACTATTATAATTACAAATCAATTCATGCGAATGCCGATTCAATCGTAGTAATTTCTTATCCCTCGCGGCTCGACTATCAATATCGCTTTACAAAAAATAAGTGGGACAGTGTTTTGGTTTTAGACCCCATACACTTGGTTTATCAAAAAATGGCCCTAAAAGAAAATGAGAACTTCTATCCAAAAGCCTATTACTCATTTTATAAAAATGAGCGATGGAATCTGAAAAAAATGGAAAAAGTGAAATCAGTAGTAGTGAAAAGGTACCAACAAAATCTGGCTGATGTTGATACCCTTTATTATAAGATAGTAAAATGAGTTTGATTAATCTACCTCTCCCTCAAAAACCAATTTGGCTGGTCCGCATAAAAACACGTTGGTAAATGCAGCACCATCGTAATCGAATTCAATTTTAATATCGCCACCCAAAACTTTAATATCGGTTTTAATGTGGCCACTCAGGTTTTTATGTTTGGCCATGGCCATAGCCACTGCAGTGACCCCGGTGCCACAGGCATAGGTCTCGTCTTCAACACCACGCTCGTAGGTACGCACAAACAGGTGGTCGGCTTTATCTTCTACAAAGTTTACGTTTATACCCTCGGTTTTATAAGTATCGTTGTAACGGATACTTTTGCCTTCATTGAAAACATCCAGGTCTTTTAAACCGGTTTGTAAAGCAACATAATGCGGGGAGCCTGTATTTAAAACATAGGCATCACCATCTTTGTTAACCGTGTCTACATCAATCATTTGCAAATCAACCCATTCGCCATTTTCTGAAATTCTGGCATAATGTGGCCCGTCTACTGCCAAAAAGTTGGTTTCCCGATCAATAATGCCAAGCTGTTTGGCAAAGGCAACAATGCACCGGCCACCATTACCACACATACTGCCCAGGTTGCCATCGGCATTAAAATAATGCATTTCAAAATCGTAATCTTCGTGTTTGGTCAGGAACATTAAACCATCTGCACCTATCCCGAATCTTCTGTGGCATAGTTGTTCAACTAATTGATTATCAATGTTTTTTAACGGACTCGTGGTGTGGTCTATTAAAATGAAATCGTTGCCTGCGCCCTGATATTTATAGAAATTAATTTTCATGAAAGCTTCATCTTTTAATGCAATATTTGAATTGCAAAGGGTAACCTGCACCTCGTGTTTTTTTGATTTAACATTTTTTAACACAAAACCAGGTGCACTAATGATGCAAATATCGTTTATATGGTATTAAATTTGAATAATTAACGAAAAGAAATTTTAGCAGATAAAAACTGCAGGAGCATTCTGCTTAAATCAAAGTGAAACAAACACTCCCGCAAAAATTAGTAAATTTAACAAATGAAATATTGTAGGCTAAAACATTTAGCTAGCAAAATGGCTTATAATAGATCAGGGGTTTTTAAAATAATATAGCACATGAAAAAAATATTGGGAATTACCGTGTTAGCTGCATTTATAGGTGGGGCAGCAGCAATAGGGGGTTACAAACTATTTGAACGTAACCAAACAGGCAGTACAATTTCTGAAAAACAGAATTTATATTTTGCAAATAATCCACTTAAGGTATCATCGGCAGGTACAACCGATTTTACACAGGCTGCAGCAGCAGTTGCGCCAGGTGTGGTGCACATTAAAACCACTTATGCCGCACAAAGTGGCGGTGGCAGAAGCTCTTCTCCGTTTGATATGATGGAAGATTTCTTCGGTGGCGGTGGCCGTCAAATGCAACGTCAGCCAAGGGCAGCATCGGGCTCAGGTGTAATCATCAGTCAGGATGGTTATATTGTAACCAACAACCACGTAGTAGAAAATGCAGAGAAGGTTGAAGTAGTTTTAACCGACAGACGTAAAGTAGAAGCCAAGGTAATTGGCCGCGACCCAAATACTGATTTAGCATTAATTAAAGTAAATGCAACCAATTTACCGGTAGTAAAAATGGGTAACTCTGATAATGTACAGGTAGGCGAGTGGGTTTTAGCGGTAGGTTTCCCGTTAGATTTAAATACAACGGTAACTGCAGGTATTGTGAGTGCTAAAAACCGCAGTATCGGTATCATTGGCCGCGAGCAACAAGGCAACGAAATTACAGAAGAAGAATACCGCGAATACCAACGTACTGGTAAAAGACCAGATCGTCCGGCAAATACAAGCATCGAATCTTTTATTCAGACAGATGCTGCCATTAACCCTGGTAACAGTGGTGGTGCACTTGTAAATGCAAATGGTGAGTTAGTTGGTATTAACTCAGCAATTGCTTCGCAAAGCGGTTATAACCAGGGCTATGGTTTTGCTATCCCGGTTAACCTTGCCCGTAAAATTGTTGATGATTTTATGAAATATGGTTCGGTTAAACGTGGATATATTGGTGTTAGTTTTGTTCCGTTAAGTGGAGAAGAAAAACAAGAAGGTGTTAAAACCAACGAAATCAGTGGTTTATATGTAAATGATGTAGTTGCTGGCGGTGGTGCTGCTGCGGCTGGTATTAAATCAGGCGACGTAATTAAAAAAGTTGATGGTGTGGTAATTAATGATTCGCCAGACTTACAGGAAAGAGTTGGTCGTTTAAATCCAGGCGATAAAGTTAAATTAACTGTATTGCGTGATGGATCTTTGAAAGACTACACTGTTACCCTTAAAGGTGAAGCCAGTGTAGGTTTAACGGCCAATAACACAGCAAGTAAAGGTGCTGAAGTTTCGAAATTGGGTGCAACTTTTGCTCCTGCCAGTCAGGCTCAAAAAGCTAAATACGGCATTAACGGCGGTGTAGTGGTAACTTCGGTTACAACTGGCAAAGCTTTCGATAACATTGGTGTAGAAAAAGGCTTAATTATTACAAAAGTAAACGGGCAACCTGTAAACTCGGTAGCCGACGTACAAAAAGCACTACCATTAGGTAGAAACAACATGGTAAGCATTAGTGGAGTTGGTGAGCAAGGATCGTATAACTACAGTTTCCCGGCTCAATAATTAACAGATAAAAATAGTTTTAAGAAGCCCTCCCGATTGAAGATATCGGGAGGGCTTTTTTTAGTCCTGGTGAATTGGCTCGTGATGCGCATGGCAGGCATCTGCACATTCTTCGCACATTAGGGCACACTGCCTGCAGTGCTCATGGTCGTGTTTACCACACTCTGCAGCGCATAACCTGCAAATTTCTTCGCACAGCAGTAAATACTGAGGGCCGATTACCGAATCACGCCGCAAGAACCTGGCGGCCTGTGTACAAATGTCGGCACAATCGCGGTCCAGATTAATACAGTCGATCATCATGCTAAGGTCTTCTTCCTGCAGGCATGATGCTGCACAATGCTCGCATGCCAGTGCGCAGTCTAATAAAGCCTTTATTAAGGCATGGTTATTCCGTGTTTCCATAGCTCAAAAATTTAGTTATCAATATGCTCTCTATTAATAACCTAAAGGAAATTAAACGGTTCTAATAAATCAAAATATGGTGGCGGCACTTGTTAAAGTTTGTTAATGTTCGTCGAGGTAAAATATATTAAATCCGTTTTGAAGCGTTTTGGAACATAAGCCCGTTTTGTTAATTAATCCATGTTCATCCTAAATTCATCATTGCGATTTAGTTTAGTGATTTACCGATTGATTATCAGTGTTTACCGATACTCTATAAAATTAATTTTTTTATTGTTACATATTTGAAACAGCAACAAAAACCAAATATTATGGCTTTAGCTCACATTAACCTCAGCGTAAAACAGTATTTCAATTTCATGTGCCAAAACGATTTTGAAAGAAGGATATTCCACGATAGCTACAGGGAATTTCAGAAGAAATCAAAGATATTCAGCCAAAATCAGCAGGCTCATACTTTTTCGCAGATGTTGCAGTTAAACGAAAAGGCTGGTTCGTTGCATCAGAAACTGCAGTATTCGGTTATGCCGAGCATTGCAGCTTTAGATGGTAAAATGCCGGTAATGGGCGATTTGGATGGTAATGCACTTAAATTTGATTGGGCCGAATTACATATTCTGAGTTCCGATTTGTTAAATAAAGCTGCCCATGTGGTTTCACTTACCTACACCAGCCCCACATTGGTTCTTCACGAAATCATTGGCGATTTACTGGTTTTAAGTTACGACAACCAAAACACAGGTGGCGAAACCATCATGATAAAAATTACCGAAAACCTAATGGTAAATTACAAGGAAAGTAACAGTTTGGTTTACAGTTAGGTCTTACTGGCATTTCTTTTCCTGCGGCCAGAAAAAATATTATTAATTTGTAGCATGCAACAATTTAAAGCTCCAACTTTTATTATCCATGTGGCAGGTTGGCTTTTATTCCTAACCTTTCCATTGTTGTTCATCAATAACGAACAATCGGGACAAAGTAGCTTTTTGTTGCTGGCATCGCCATTTTACTGGCTGTTTTGTCTTACTTACATGTTAATGTTTTATTTCAATGCCCTGGTACTGGTTCCTAAACTCATGTTCAAAAAACGGTACCTGCTATATACGGCAACTGTTTTAGGCTTGTTTAGCTTTGTGTATTATGCCCAGCCTTACGACAACCTGCTTGGGCACAACAAAAGTGTAATGGCGGCATTAAAAGGCGAGACGAATAAACAACCAAAAGGCTTAAACCAATCGCTGCAGCCGGGTAAGGATAGTGTAATCGGGCCTAATGCAGAAATGCCTTTCGGCCCCCTGCCCAATCAGGATTTGAGAATGCAGGACCCGAACCTGAAAAAACAGAAAGGGATTTTAGATTTGCACAAACCCGATAATATTGACGTAATCAGCCTGTTTATTTTTATGATGATTATGGGTTTGAGTATTGCCACCAGTACCGTTGAGCGTTGGCAAACCGCCGAATCGAAAGTGGTAAAGGCAGAGGCCGAAAAGGCTACGGCCGAGCTTTCATTCCTGAAAGCACAAATCAACCCCCATTTTCTTTTCAATACCCTCAATAACATTTATACGCAGTCGGTCATCAATAGCGAACATACTTCAGAAAGTATCATGAAGCTTTCGAATATTATGCGTTACGTTACTGATGATGTAACGCAGGATTTTGTGCTGTTAAGGGATGAAATAGATTGTGTACGCGATTACATTGAATTGCAAAGGCTAAGACTGGGAGCCGATGCCGAAATCAGTTTTCTGGTAGCCGGAAGATCTGAAGGAAAAAAAATTGCACCCTTAATTTTTATGACCTTTATCGAAAATGCTTTTAAATATGGGGTAACCAAAAAGGAAAAAACCGTAATCAGTATTAATTTGAGCATCGATACTAATAAAATTGATTTCTCATGCCAGAATAAAATTTACGGACATAAATCTAATTTAGAGCGGTCGGGAATTGGAATAGCCAATACACGCCAAAGGTTAACACATTTATATCCACAGCAACACAGCATAAACATTAAAAACACCGGCGAAATGTTTACCGTTAATCTTTGTGTAAATTGCTAACTTTTAACAACGACAATATGGCCCTAAAATGTGTAGCTATCGATGATGAGCCTTTAGCGCTCGAACTGATCAAGAACTATGTATCCAGGTTTCCGGGCTTGCAATTGGTGCAGGTGTTTGAAGATGCTTTATCGGGTGCAGAGTACCTGAAGCAGAACCCTGTAGATTTGTTATTTGTAGATGTGAACATGCCTGATATTACAGGTGTTGAACTGGTACGCAGTTTGGTAAATAGCCCGATGATTATTTTTACTACTGCTTACCGCAACTACGCCTTTGAGAGTTACGAGCTTCAGGCTATCGATTATTTGTTAAAACCCATAGATTTTAATCGTTTTACCGCTGCGGTAGAAAAAGCAATAGACTTTCATAAATACAAAAATGCTACACAGGAGAATACCAGCGACGAGAGCATTTATGTGTACTCGGAATATAAAATGATTAAGATTTTGCTCCGCGATATTGAATACATAGAAAGCATGGGCGACTACCTTAAAATTTACCTGTACAATGCAGATAAGCCGGTTTTAACCCTCATGACCATGAAAAAAGTGCTGGAAAAGCTGCCTGAAGATCAGTTTGCCCGCGTACACCGGAGCTTTATTGTAGCGCTAACCAAAATTAAATCGATACACAACAGAAAAGTAAATTTAACCAATGCCGAATTGCCTATAGGTGATGCATACAGCGGTTTTATCAACCAACAGAAGGGGATATGAAATTAAAGGCAAACATAGCAACAAGCGAAAACGGATTTATTTTCAATCCGGCAACCGGCGATTCGTTTACCAGCAATACCATCGCAGCAGAGATTTTAACCTGTTTAAAAGCCGGGGAAAGCGAGATGGAAATTAAACAGAAAATCCTCGATCTATACGAAGTAGAATTGTGCCAGCTGGAAAGAGATTGGGACGATTATATGCTGCAACTAAAGGAGGCAAATCTTTTAGATTTGTAACCCCGAAAAATAACACTAATCATGAGCGTTTCTCCCAAGCCAGACCAAACAAAAGCCTTAACCATTGCAGTTACGGGCTTAAATGCCAACGATAATCCCGGCCCTGGCCTAGCGGTAATCAGGGCGTTAAAGGATGGTTTTGGAGAAAACTTAAGGATTATTGGCCTGGCCTACGAAACGCTGGAGCCTGCTATTTATTTAAGCAATTTGGTAGATAAGACCTATCGCATTCCTTACCCAACTGCCGGAACAGAGGCATTGAAAGAACGTTTGCTGCAAATTCAGGAAATAGAACACATTGATGTGCTGATCCCGAATTTTGATGCAGAGCTATTTAATTTTATTAAGCTAGAAAAAGAGCTGTTGAATATGGGTATCCATACTTTTTTGCCTACACACCAGCAGCTGGCCGCGCGCGATAAAGTAAATCTGCGGGCATTTGGCTATAAACACGGCTTTGATGTACCTGTTAGCGAAACCATTTTTGGTGTGTCGGAACTTGATCAGATAGCTGATAAATTAAGCTTTCCGCTGGTAGTAAAAGGAAAATTTTACGAGGCCAGTGTTGTACAGAATATCAGCGAAGCCTACAAAGCTTTTTACAAATTGCAAGCCAAATGGGGGCTGCCTATTATTGTGCAGCAATTTATTAAAGGCACTGAAATTAATATAGCCGGTCTTGCCGATGGTAGTGGAAATGCCCTTAGCGTAATCCCCATGCGTAAATTGTACATTACCGAAAAGGGTAAAGCCTGGGCAGGAATTACCATAGCAGACGAAAAACTGATTAACCTGGCTAAGGCATTTGCTAAAGCAACCTTGTGGAAAGGTGGTTTTGAGCTCGAAATTATGCGCGATGACAACGACGCTTTATATATTATGGAGGTTAACCCCCGTTTTCCGGCGTGGATTTATTTATCGGCTGCTGCTGGGCAAAACCAGCCCAAATTGCTGGTTGATTTGGCTTTGGGTAAGCCTGTACAAGAATTAACAGCGTACACTGCTGGTAAAATGTTTGTCCGCTATGCTTGGGATAATATTGTTGACGTAGCAGAATTTCAAAAGTTATCGGCTTTTGGAGAATTATAAAAAGGTAGAAAGGAAATAAACACTGGGCCGAATCGGGTCTTGATACTTCCTGCTAACCCCTTGATACTAATAGAAGATGAAACAAAAATACGAACGACCAACCATCAGGAAAATGAATACCGGACTTATGAACAAGTTTGGTACCCGTACTGATTTTGACCCTGTTGAAAGCATTGATGGCGTTGCCGTTAAAGACCTGGTTGAGCAATACGGTTCGCCGGTTTTTGTCTTGTCCGAAAAACAGATCAGGCGCAATTACCAGGCGGCGCTTCGGTCGTTTAAAACACGTTATCCGAAAGTGCAGTTTGCCTGGAGTTATAAAACCAATTACCTGAATGCCGTTTGCAGGGTTTTTCATCAGGAGGGAAGCTGGGCCGAGGTTGTATCTGGTTTTGAGTATCATAAAGCTTTGGGCAATGGCGTTGCCGGTCATCAGATTATCTTTAACGGACCCGATAAAAAAGAAGCCGATTTAATTCTGGCGATAGAAAATCATTCGCTCATCCACATCGATCATTTCGATGAACTTTATTTGCTGATTCAAATTACCGAAAGGATTAATAAAACTGCAAAAGTGGCTATTAGGGTTAATTTTGATACCGGAGTTTATCCGATTTGGGATCGGTTTGGCTTTAACTACGAAAATGGCCAGGCCTGGACCGCTATTGCCAAAATTTCAAAAGCCGATAAGCTGGAACTTGTTGGCCTGCATTGCCATATTGGTACCTTCATGCTATCAACAGCCGCTTACGGTATTGCTGCAACTAAACTTTGTCAGTTAGCGCTGCGATGTAAAAACGAACTTCAAAATCCGCTGCAATATATAGACCTGGGAGGAGGATTTCCCTCAACCAATACCCTAAAAGGAGCTTATCTACCAGGGGTAGATACGGTTCCATCAGTTGATGATTTTGCCGATGCCATTACCAATACCATTTTAGATGCTGGTTTTGCTACAGACGAACTGCCCCTTTTAATTTTGGAAAGCGGGCGGGTATTGATTGATGATGCCGGTTATTTGATTGGGAGTGTTTTGGCCAACAAAAGGCTAAGCGATGGCAGGCGGGCTACCATTTTTGATTTTGGTATCAATATTCTATTTACCTCTAACTGGTATGATCATAAAATAAGTGTTGCAAAAGAAGCGGGACAGTACACTGAAGAAACTGTTTTATTTGGTCCACTCTGCATGAATATTGATGTTGTACGCGAAAGCATTATGTTACCGCTATTAGAGCGGGGCGATCAGGTTGTTGTACATAAAGTTGGCGCTTACAACATGACGCAGTGGATGCAATTTATCAATATGCGGCCGGCTGTAGTATTGATTGATCAACATGGTAAAAGCCATCTGATCAGAAAACCCGAAAACCTTGCTTATTTAGAAATGATGGAGGAAGTACCCGATTACTTAAAATAAAACCATTAAAGAAGTTGAGAAAAAATCTGCAATATTACCTTAACGCTGCTTTAAATAGCTACGCCATCCTGTTCTTCTCGCAGAACCGGGTTTTAGGTGCCCTATTGTTGGTTGTTTCCTTTTTTAATTTCGATGCAGGGTTTACGGGGGTGTTTGCGTAATCGGCTCCTTGTTACTGGTTACCGTATTAGGTTTTAAAAAAGAAGATATTAAATCAGGACTTTATAGCTTTAATTCACTTTTGCTTGGCATTGGCTTCGGTACTTTTTTTGGTTTCAGTTTTGCTTTCTGGTTATGGTTAAGCGCAGCATGTTTGTTATGTGTGGTTTTAAGTGTTAACCTCACTTCACTTTTAGGTAAGTACGCATTGCCAGGACTTTCTATCCCTTTTGTGCTTACCTTTTGGATGGTTTTAATTGCTGCCAACGGCTATTTGGGTATGGGCTTACTGCAAAAAGGTAGCTCGCTGATATTTGAACTAAACGCAAATCCACCCTCCCGTTTTGCCCAGCTTTGCCATCTTTTCGATCACCTGAGCGTACCAGCATATGTACTGCTTTTCTTTAGGTCGGTTAGTGCTATCCTGTTTCAAAATAGTGTGCTTGCGGGTATAATTATCAGTATTGGGTTTTTTATCCATTCGCGCATTGGTTTTAGCTTGCTCGTAATCGGTTTTATTACCGCCTGTGTTATTAACCATCTTACCGGAACTTATCCAGAAGGCATTAGTAATTACCATTTGGGCGCAAATTTTATGATGGTTAGCTGCGCCATTGGTGGTTTTTTCCTTATCCCATCATGGCGTTCATATTTGTGGGCAATTGCAGTTATACCTTTTACCTTTCTTGTGCTCAATGGCTTATCTCGCATATTGGTGTTGTTTAACCTTCCTGTATTTTCATTGCCTTTTTGCCTGGTTACCATTGGTTTGTTATATTTTTTTATGTTGAGAAAAAAAGCGGGCAAACTTCAGCTTACTCCGTTGCAGCATTATTCGCCCGAAACCAATTTATACCAGTTTTTAAATGGCCAGTATAGGTTGAAAGATTTTAAATACTTTAATTTCAGTTTGCCATTTATGGGCGCGTGGACGGTTTCGCAGGGTTACGAAGGAGAAATTACACACAAAGGAGATTGGCAGCATGCATTAGATTTTGTATTAAAAGATATTGATAATAAAAGCTATCAACTGCCAGGATTAAAGCTCGAAGATTATTACTGTTTTAATAAGCCTGTTTTAGCAGTTGGCGATGGTGTGGTGAAGGAGGTAATAGGCCATGTAGACGATAATGCGATTGGCCAGGTTAATCTGCAACAAAACTGGGGAAATACCATTGTAATTAAACACGCCGAAAATTTATACAGCAAGGTTTCGCATTTAAAAAAGAACAGTATAAAAGTTAAAGTGGGCGACTATGTAAAACAAGGCGATATTATTGCACTTTGCGGCAATTCTGGCCGTTCGCCAGAGCCACATTTGCATTTTCAGGTTCAGTGCACGCCCTACATCGGATCCAAAACATATCCCTATCCCATTGCTTATTTCACTTCAGCAAATCAGGCTATATTGCATTCTTTCGAAATACCTGAGGAAGGAAGTGCTGTAGAACGCCCTGAAATAAACCCATATTTAAAGAATGCTTTTCATTTTCAACCTGGTTACATCGCTAGTGCTACAGGTGATAATGGACAGGTGGAAACCTGGGAAGTATTTACCGATGATTTTAACGCAACTTACTTTTTTTGCCAGGAGAACCAGGCTGTAGCCTATTTTGTAAGCAATGCCAATATATTTTATTTTACCAGGTTTTATGGCGATAAAAACGCTTTGCTTTTCCGTTTTTACCAGATTGCCTATAAAGTTAATTATTCGGCACAACCTGTAGCCGATAGGTTTGCCATAGATGCTGAAAGTTTTAATCCGGCTTTATGGCTGCAAGATATACTGGCTCCATTCTACAGTTTTGTCAGGCATAACTATTGCAATTCTGTTAAAACGGATGCAAGCGCATTAATTATACATGCAGCAGTAAACAAACAACTTTCAGGGGGCAGTAAACAATTGTCGAATGGTGAAATTTTTATCGGATATAAAGGCATAAAGGAGTTTGCTGTTCAATATAAAAACAAACATTTAAAAGTAAAATGGGAAACAAGTTCAGTTTAACAGCCTTGCTTTTAATTGTTTGGATAACAGTTGCCAAAGCGCAAAGCAATTATCAGGCAACTGATAGTACTTCTTTGGCGCTTTTTAATGCTGCCGAATGGCAGCAACTTATTGTTTTTGGTAAAGCGGCAATTAATAAGGGCGAAGATTTCCCCTTGCTGCGGTTGCGTGTCGCCTATGCCTCATTTGTTCGTGGTAATTATATTGATGCGCTTGTTCAGTACAATAAAGTTTTAGCCAATGATAAGCACAACCAGATTGCCCTTTACTATGCTTATTTATGTAACATTAATTTAAACCGGCCGGAGAACGCTGGCTGGCTTGCCGTTGCTTTAGATACGGCAAGAGTAGAAGGCAAACAATTAAGACCGTTTAAAATTACTTCGGCAGGGGCAGAGAGTGGGATTAAGTTTACCAATATTTACGAAAGGGGCAACTCTTCCTATTCGAGGGCTTTTGTTAATTTCGGTCTCACTTACAAGTTAAATTTATCAACCTCGTTTTCCTACTATAATCAGCCCGTACACGATGATCATATTGTACAGCCAGGCTACTATGCAAAATTAAGTTATACGCCCCTTAAAAGATTTAGCTTTATTGGGGCCTATCATTACATGCGGTCTGATTTGAGGCAATTGGTGTATCAGAACAATGCGATCTTGTTAGGCGTTAAATATGCAGGAGATGCCGGTGATTTACAGGGAGATTTTGTCTTATCGCAAATTGGCGATGAAAAAACAAGGCAGTACAACATGCAATTTGTAAAATATTTATCAGGAAATCTGGATTTTTACAGCATTAGCCGCTTTTCACTGGTTGATGTGTTAAGTGATCATAACATAGTTGTACAGCAGTTGTTTGGCATTAAGCCCATCAGCAAACTTTGGTTTGAAGGTGTGGTAACCTTAGGTAACCAATACAATTATGCAGAAGCTGATGCATTGTATATTTATAACGGATTCGATAAAACGAAGTTCAAAGCCGGAGCAAACTGTTATTTTTTGTTAAAACAACATCTACTTTTAGGATTGAATTATACATTTGAACGTAAATCTGATAATATCTTTAAATTTAACTATTTACAACACTCAATTAACGGAGGCATTACATGGAGTTTTTAAAACAATTTATGGTAGTTGCAATTCTTGGCTTATCTGTATTTGAGGCAAATGCTCAAACCAATGTTGCATTGCAAAAGGCCTTCCAAAATAGTTATAACAACGAAAGTAAAAAGAGTTATACCGAAGCCATAAGTGATATAATGCCTTTTTATGCCGAAAATAATTATGAAACCAACCTCAGGATAGGGTGGTTGTATTATTTGGCCAAGAACTATACTGCATCTCAAAATTATTATAACAGGGCAATTGCAGCACGACCAAATTCGGTTGAAGCGCGGTTTGGTTTAATAAAAGCCCTGTCGTTGTTAGGCAGTTGGGAGAAAGTGATGGAGCAATATAATAGCATCATTAAAATTGATCCTCAAAATACGCAGGCAAACTATTGGGTGGGGGTAATTATCTACAACCGGAAACAGTATGTAAATGCTTCCAAGTATTTTGCCAGGGTTGTGGCTTTGTACCCTTTTGACTATGATGGCAATCACATGTTAGGTTGGTCTTTATTGTTTTCAGGCAGAAAATCAGAAGCAAAAGCTTGTTTTGAACGCGCATTATTGATAAAACCAGGTGATACATCGAGCACAGATGGGCTAAATAGATCGGTTAAATAGGGCTTAAAAGGCAATTAATCAATATATTTAGCAATTATTTAAATATTAAAAAATAAAAAAGTGATTTATAGGTATTTAAGTCTATATTTGACGCAAATTAAAATACAATATAATGCAACAAGGAACAGTAAAATTTTTTAATGAAACTAAAGGTTTCGGATTTATCATCCCGTCAAATGGCGATGCCGAAATTTTTGTTCATGCTTCAGGCTTAATTGACAACATTCGCGAGAATGATACCGTAAACTACGAAGTAGAAGAAGGTAGAAAAGGCCTAAACGCGGTAAATGTTAAAGTAGCTTAAGAAAACTCAAACACATAAATCGTAAAAGGTCCCGATGTAAATCGGGACCTTTTTTTTGCTTTTGAATGTAGGTTTTGCAGTAAGCAGGTCTATCTGCCTGCCAGGTTTTTACTGATTTCGTCGTCAACTAAATCCAAATTCAGATCGTTATTACTTAATACCGTACCGTTTTTGTCAGCCAAAAAGAAATAAGTGATGCTGTAATTACTTATCTTTTTTGCATTTGGGGATTTTGCTCCCTTTAAATCAGCATATTGTGGCCAGTTTAGCTTATCGTCTTTAATTACATTTATCCACCAATCTTTCTTTTTGTCGTAGGAGATACCAATAAACTCGACATCTTTATTTTTATACTTATCATAAAGCGTAGTTAGAATGCGGTTGTTTTCTCTGCTTTTTGTGCTATAAGATGCCCAACAGATAAAAAGATTGACCTTTTTTAAGATCTTGGAATCGAATTTCTGTCCCTGCTGGTTTTCACCTTCAATATTTGGCATTTTGCTTCCGGCCATCATTTTGCTGGCTTGCTCGGTCTCTTTTAAAAGTTGCTTACCTCTTTTACTTTCTTTAACCTCATCATCTAAGCTGTTAATAATAGATGTGTAAAGGTTAGGATCAGTTTCGGCCCTGCCATAACGCTCCAACAGAAAAAGGCTTAATTCAGACCCCGGGAATTTTTTAGCGAAAGCTTTTATAGCATTAAACTCGAAGTGGATTTTTTTCTCTCTCCAGCGATCTGCATTTTTGGCCCGCTCCATAATGTTGTTTGGATTTGCCTTATCCAACTCATCTTCTACTATCACGAGACTATCCATTAGGTTTTTGGTCAGGTTTTGGCGTATTTTATAAAAGTCAATAAATTCTTCACCCTTTTTTGAGGGGAGGCTTTTAAAGGGATAAGCGTTGATGTCTGATCCATCTAATACCCCATCGAAATTTCCTTTATCCAGATAAAAGAAATACTCCTGTTTTTTCGTGCCATCTTCTGTTCTTAAAATGGCATAGCCTTTATTAAACACATTGATCTTAAAATGTTGTTTTCCATTGGTGATGTTTTCTACTTTTAGTGTTTCGCTATTTTCAGAACTTTGAATGGTAATTACCGCATTCGGGCCAAAGTTTTTGGTTTCTACATTAAAGGTAGCAGGTGCAGGGTCGCATGCAGAGAACAGGCAGGCGACGAGCGCAATCAGGTAGAGCTGTTTTTTCATGTTTGATTATTTGGAGAGCTAAATATAACGAAAAGTTTAGTTGGTTTAATTAGTGTAAGTGAAAATAAATCTTTAGTATATCTGCCATGTGGGTAAAGAAACTATTACAATACAGTTTATCGTAGTAACTTGGGCTGTTGTTCCTCCATAAGATGAGTAATATTCTATTATAAAACCAGAATAATCGCCTAATCTTCCATTTATCTCTGAATATGCTTTAGAATGTTTCTAAATAAATGTTTTATCGTTGTTTTGTCATATTCGTTTATAAATTAAACTCATAATTAAATACTTTTGCAAGAAATATAGATATAAATCCTAATCAAATGAGTGGTTTCGGAAATGCGTTTTCTTCATCAATAGGGAAGAAATTCATCATGGGTATTACAGGTTTGTTCCTGATACTTTTTTTAGTAGTACACTGTTTTATTAATGCATTAATTTTCATTAATGACGGTGGCTTAACCTTTAACATTGGGGCGCACTTTATGGCCACCAACTGGCTTATTAGGGCGGGCGAAATTGTGTTGTTTATTGGTTTGCTTGTACATATTTTTCAGGCATTAAGGCTAACCTTGCAAAACCAAAAAGCACGGCCGGTCAAATATGCAGTAAACGATGGTAAGGCAAATAGTAAATGGTATAGCCGCTCAATGGGTTTATTGGGTACACTATTACTTATTTTCTTAGTAGTTCACCTAAAAGATTTTTGGGTAGTTTCTCGTTTTACCGGCATACCAACTGTAGATGCCAATGGCCACGAAGATTTGTATGCAGTAATGAGAGAGAAATTCCAGGATCCGGTAAGGGTTGTGGTGTACATTTTAGCTATGTTTTCTTTATGCTACCACTTATTGCATGGTTTTGCTTCGGCTTTCCAAACATTAGGATGGAACCACTCAAAATATAACGGTATAATAAAAGGCTTAGGTGTTTGGTATTCGATCATTATTTCGATTCTTTTCGCCGCAATGCCAATTGCAGTTTATGCAGGTTTAATTAATTAGTTTTTAGCACAAAAGAGATATGTCAGATATTAATTCAAATATTCCAGAAGGCGAGTTAACAAGCAAATGGACTAAGTATAAGTCTTCTGTGCCTTTGGTTAACCCATCGAACAAAAGAACTATCGAAGTAATTATTGTAGGTTCGGGTTTAGCAGGCGCATCGGCGGCAGCTACTCTGGCCGAAATGGGTTACAAAGTTAAATGTTTCTGTTTCCAGGATTCACCGCGTAGAGCACACTCCATTGCGGCTCAGGGTGGTATCAATGCAGCAAAAAATTATCAAAATGATGGCGATAGCACTTATCGCTTATTTTACGATACCATTAAAGGTGGCGATTACCGTGCCCGCGAAGCCAATGTGCATCGTTTGGCCGAAGTAAGTGCCAATATTATAGATCAGTGTGTGGCCCAGGGTGTGCCTTTGGCACGCGAGTATGGCGGATTGTTAGATAACCGTTCATTTGGTGGTACACAGGTTCAACGTACTTTTTATGCTGCGGGTCAAACCGGTCAGCAATTGTTATTGGGAGCTTATTCTGCTTTAGAACGCCAGATTGGTATGGGTAAAGTAGAAATGTACACCCGCCACGAAATGCTTGAGGTTGTTAAAATCGATGGCAAAGCCCGTGGTATTATTGCACGTAACTTAATTACCGGCGAAATCGAACGTCACTTCGGTCATGCAGTGGTATTGGGTACAGGTGGTTACGGAAACGTATTCTATCTTTCTACCAACGCTATGGGTAGTAACGTTACAGCAGCATGGAAAGCACACAAACAAGGTGCTTACTTTGCAAATCCTTGCTATACACAAATTCACCCAACCTGTATCCCTGTTTCCGGCGATCACCAGTCAAAGCTAACGCTGATGTCTGAATCGTTACGTAATGATGGGCGTATCTGGGTGCCTAAAAAGAAAGATGATACCCGTAAAGCTTCAGAAATTCCTGAAGATGAAAGAGATTATTACTTAGAGCGCCGTTACCCTGCTTTTGGTAACCTGGTTCCACGTGATGTGGCCTCACGTGCAGCTAAAGAGCGTTGCGATGCAGGTTATGGTGTGGGTACATCTAAATTAGCTGTTTACTTAGATTTTAAAGCCAATACCGAGCGTTACGGAAAAATTGAAGCTGCTAAGGCGGGTAACCACAATCCGGATAAAGAAACCTGCATGCGTTTAGGTACTGCCGTAATTAAAGAAAAATACGGTAACCTGTTCGATATGTATGCGCAGATTACAGGTGAAAACCCTTACGAAACACCAATGCGTATTTACCCTGCGGTACACTATACCATGGGTGGACTTTGGGTTGATTATAACTTAATGACTTCGGTACCGGGTTTATATTGCACCGGAGAGGCTAACTTTTCTGATCACGGTGCTAATCGCTTAGGTGCATCGGCTTTAATGCAAGGTTTAGCCGATGGTTATTTTGTTTTACCTTACACCATTGGTGCTTATTTATCAAAAGAAATTTCTACCAAAGCTATTCCGACCGATCACCCTGCGTTTGTAGAGGCCGAAGAAAGAGCTGTAGGCATTTTAAATACCCTGATCAACATTAAGGGAACAAAATCTGTAGATCATTTCCACAAACGTTTAGGTAATATCATGTGGGAAAAATGCGGTATGGCCCGTAACGAGAAAGGTTTAAACGAAGCAATTCAGGAAATCAGGGCTTTACGCACCGAATTCTGGAGTAACGTTCGTGTACCTGGAACAGTTGATGAGTTAAACACTGAGTTGGAGAAAGCTGGCCGCGTTGCCGATTTTATCGAATTAGGTGAGTTAATGTGTATCGATGCATTAAACCGTAACGAGAGTTGTGGTGGTCACTTCCGCGAAGAATACCAAACGGAAGAGGGTGAGGCATTACGTGATGATGAAAACTACGCATACGTTGCCGCATGGGAATTTAAAGAAGGTGTAAATTTCGAGCTTCATAAAGAAGAATTGAAGTTTGAAAATATTAAAGTAGCACAAAGAAGTTATAAATAGCAGAGTGCATAGGGCAAAGTGTTGTAAAACACTTTGCCCTATGCTCCCCGCCTAAATCTCAATATCATGAGTACAGGAAATATGAACTTAACGCTAAAAGTTTGGCGTCAAAAAAATAACAATGCCAAAGGTGCTTTGGTTGATTATAAATTATCCGGTATTTCGCCAGATATGTCTTTCTTGGAGATGTTCGATGTGTTAAACGAAGATCTGATTAATAAAGGCGAAGAACCAGTGGTGTTCGATCACGATTGTCGCGAAGGTATTTGCGGAATGTGTTCGATGTTCATCAATGGTCGTCCACACGGACCAAAAGATCTGGTAACTACCTGCCAGTTGCACATGCGTTCTTTTAAAGATGGAGATACCATTGTGGTTGAGCCATGGAGAGCCGCGGCTTTTCCGGTAGTAAAAGATTTAACGGTAGATCGTTCTGCATTTGACAGGGTTATTGCTGCTGGTGGCTTTATTTCGGTAAATACCGGTAATGCACAAGATGCCAATAACCTGCCTATTCCTAAAATGCAGGCTGATGCGGCTTTCGAGGCGGCAGCTTGTATCGGTTGTGGTGCTTGTGTAGCTACTTGTAAAAATGCCTCTGCAATGCTTTTCGTATCGGCAAAGGTTTCTCAACTGGCATTGTTACCACAAGGTCAGCCAGAGCGTTATCGCCGTGTACAAAGCATGGTAGCGCAAATGGATGCCGAAGGTTTTGGTAACTGTACCAATACCGGTGCCTGCGAAGCAGAATGCCCTAAAGGAATTTCTTTAGAAAATATTGCCCGTATGAACCGCGACTTTGCTTCTTCGAAATTCATTTCAGAAGAAACAGTTTAAAAATATACTGTGCATCCAGTTTAACAGCTGGATTGTTAAGCCTCCACCTAGTGGGGGCTTTTTAGTTTAAAACGCTGGTATAAGCCACGTCCTTTTTATGCGCTTTGTCATTTAATAAATTGCTTTTAGAAGGTAAACCTGATTAAAAACATGATAAAACTGGTTAAATCGAAAATAATAATAATACAAATCCTAGTCGTTTTTTAACCAGCGGTAAAACTGAATTTAGCTATCGATTTAACATTTATGTGGTGTATTGAAAACATACGAAACGAGAAACCTTAAAATCGAAAGCTAGGGCAACAAACAGTCGACAAAATAAAAGTTTGCGAAACTGACAATAATTCTATGTATGCATATTAAAGTTTTGCCTAAATGGAAATTTTATTCTGTAATATTTGCATATACATTAAAGTTTTTCTAAATTTATTGCTCCGAGACAGGAGAGAAAACATAAAACCCCGGCAATTTTTTGCTGGGGTTTTGTGTTTTTTAGGTTAGGAATGGTAATTAGTTAAGTGCGAAATTAACGTTGATGTTGTATTTTACACGTACCGGTACACCAAACTGAATACCTGGATTCCATTTCGGTGAACCTGAAATAACCCTTATGGCTTCTTCGTTAATGTCGGCGCTAACTCCGCGCATTATTTTTACGTTGCTTAACTCACCATCTTTTTCTACAATGAACGATAAAAATACCCTTCCCTGAATCTTATTCCTTGCCGATTCTTTTGGGTATTTGATATTAGCGCTTAAATACTGATAAAAAGCTTTTAAACCGCCCGGAAATTCAGGTTGTTTCTCTATGCTAACGAAGTCGAATGTTCCTTTGGCAATCGAATCTCTCGAGGGGTTGACAGTTTGGCCTGCCTTCATTACCATATCGGGTTTTGTTGCAATATTAAGCTTAGCTATCTTTTCTTTAAGGGCAATATTTTCGGCGGTATTTTGTTTTGCCCTGGTAAATACAATGAGCAGGCCATTGTTATCGTTAATTCCAAACAGGGCAGTTTTATTTCTGTCTTTTAAAATGGTTGCAGATTCAATGTCTTCTTTTTTAAATTTACGCAAGGTATCCACGCCGTTTACTAATAGTTTGCCATCCAAAATAACGGATGGTTTAGTGGTAACGGGACTTACCTCCTGCGCTTGCAGGGCAGAAAAAAGGGTTAAAAGACTGAGCAGTGTAAATAGATATTTTTTCATGCCCAAATATAGTATTTACTAAATTCAGACTTGCGGCCTGACGCGAAGCAGCCGATTTTTATGAGTGGTTTTTTGCCTTTTCTATCAGGTACCGATAAAATTAACTTAAATTTAATGAAGGCATTACGTGGCATAATGTATAAAAAATCTCCAGTCATGTAACAACTGGAGATTTGCTCATCAATAATATTTAATTAACTAAGCGTAAAATTGATGTTCATCACATATTTGCTGCGCACAGGAATTCCTTTATCTAGCCCGGGATTCCAGCGCGGCGATGATTTCATTACTCTGATCGCTTCTTCATCGGTTTCTTTACTCAGGCTTTTTATTACGGTTATATTGGATAGGCTACCATCTTCTTCTACATTGAATGAGAGCATCACTTTTCCCTGCACATTATTTTTTTGGGCTACTTTAGGATACTTAATGTTTTTGGCCAGATAACGGTATAAATTAGTCAATCCACCCTGGTATTGAGGTGTTTTAGTGTCCGACTGCTGAAGGCTTGCTGTTTTAGTATTGCCAGCTTTGGCAAGGTCGAAATTTATAGCCATGTTGTACTTTACACGTACTAGTTTCCCATCCTGCATGGCTGGGTTCCATTTTGGCGACTGTTTAAACAACCGGATGGCTTCTGCATTGGTTTCCGGGCTTAAGCCCCGTATAACTACAATGTCTGTTAATTTGCCATCCTTTTCTACTACAAATGAAAGAAACACCTTGCCCTGGGTTTTGTTCTTTTTGGCAACTTCGGGGTACTTTATTTCTTTTTTAATGTATTCGTAGAATTTGGCAATACCGCCAGGGTAGGCAGGCTGCTTTTGTACCGATACAAAATCGTATACTTTCTGGTCTTTATTTTGCGCATTTGCCGAATTAATGAACATAGCACAGCCCAGTAGGGCTATAATCATTAGCTTTCTCATTGTTTTTTAATTAAAAGGTTAATTATTTAATTCTTTTCGGAGAGCGGTTTTGCATTTTTTGTTGTAATAATAATTACGCCATTTTTTGCCTTATCGCCATAAAGTTTTTTGGCAGCAGCATCTTTTAAAACCTCAACAGATTTAATACTATCCTGATCTATAGTGATGTTCCTATCTGTTTCTTTACCATCTACAATGTATAAAGGAGATGATGCACCATTTTTTAGCTTAATGCCAAGTTTTGAAATAGAAAAGCCCGATCCATTAGAGGCGACTGGCTGTGCAATACCAGGGCGGACAGTGAGACCATAAACTTTTCCTTTCAGGTTTGAATTCATATTACTATCTAAGGCAGTTAGGCTATTTCTCTCTTTCGAACCTTTTGTTTTAATTTCTATCACACCAGCAAAGCCGTCAGCTCCATAGGTAGAAATAGCACTATTGTCTTTTAGTATATTTATCGATTCAATATTGTCTGGCTCCAACGCAATCTGGTTAATATCTCTGCTAAATTGCTTATTGCCATCAATTACAATCAGTGGTTGTTTCGCGTCAGATATTGCATTACCACGAATTTTAATCGTTACGTTCTTAGTACTGTCTGCTTTTTGGGCAAAGGCTGCCATGGTTAAACCCATTATAGCCGTAAATACAATTGTTTTTTTCATGTCAGTCAGTTTTTTAGTTAGAATTTTTGTCTCACATCAAAAAACGGAACAGCTCTGTCAATGGTGAGTTCTTTCTGATCTGGTTTTTTGAAAAGACTGTTTTTTGGACTTTTAGTTGTAATAACGATGGCTCCGGCTTTGGCGGCACTTCCATAAAGCAATGTTGCCGCCTGATCTTTTAACACCTCAATAGATTCGATATTATTTGGATTAAGGGTGTTAAAAGAGCTATTATCGGCTAATCTTACACCGTCTACAACAATTACACCGTTAAAGTTTAGTTCATTTTTAAATTTAACAGTCGTTGCATCAGAATTTACGGTTTTTGCGGGCTTTGTTTCACCGTCGCTAAGTGTAAAATTAACATTAATGTTATATTTTACGCGCACAGGTACACCATTCTGAATGCCTGGATACCATTTTGGCGATTCTTTAATAACCCTCAGGGCTTCTTCATCGGTACCACTACCCAGGCCTCTTGTAATCTGTACATCGCTTAATGAGCCATTTTTTTCTACCACAAATGATAAAAATACTTTCCCCTGTACGTTTCGCTCTTGTGCCAGCGTAGGATATTTAATTGCACCACTTAAATATTTATAAAATTTGACTATCCCGCCCGGAAATTCAGGCTGTTTTTCTATTGAAACGAAATCGTAAACCTTTTTATCCTGATCGGGTTCCAGATTTACTTCTGGCTCGGCAGGAGTAGGCAGATACGCCATCACCATGATTTTGTTTAGGTTGGTATAGCCAGCTGGCTTAGGCAACACTTTGTTTTTAAACTGTTCTGAAGACTCTGGAATATTAAAGCCAACGGTTAGTGCATATTTCCCGTCAGCTATTTTTTTATAGTCCTTGTACGATAAAATGGATTTCATTACCTCTTCGTCGCAGCCAGAACCGAGCTCCACATTAGAAGAGATATTTATAATCCTCCCGTTTTTTATACTGAATTTTACCTGGGCGTTGCCCTGCACCTCGTTGCTGTTAGCTATGGCAGGGTATTTAATGTTTTTGGATAAGAACTGGTAAAAACCATTCCAGTTCGCATCGGCTTTACCTTCAACAGAAACTTTGCGTACTACTGGTGTTTCAGCAGGTGTTTCGGTTACCATTTGCTGTACAATTTCTATTGGTTTTTCTAATGGAATGCGATCTGTAATGGAGATTAACTTCTCGTTTTTACGTACCGTAGCCGAAGAAAATACAATAAGAAGTGCAAACAAAGGGATAAAAATTCCATACTTCATAATGGCGATCTTTTTAGACCGTTCTTTATGAAGCATGAAAATTCTTTTTTTGATCAGCGATTTATCTAAAAAATTGTTGGTTAAAGCATTGGGCAAAATGCCGAAAGATTTGCTGAGCAGCAGCATCGCATATTCGGCTTTATCGCCTTGGTACGCTGCTGCCAGCTCGTCTGCCAAAAACTCGTGTATATTTTTAATCGCTTTTTTATAGAGGTATATAATGGGGTTTAACCAGGTAATGATCCCTAAAATTTCAAAAAACAAAATATCAACGGTATGCCATTGCTTAATGTGTGCCTGCTCATGAATATCAATTACATCCATTTGAGGCAAATTCTGATCGATAATTTTTTTGCCGAAGAAAGAGAAAGCCACTCCGGCTTTTCCTGGTACCAACATTTTTTTCACCGCCAGTAAGTTAAATACCAATCTACCTAAGAAAAACAGGATACCTGCACAATAGATATAAACAAATACATTTGCCCAAATGAGGCCGTTGTTGCGCTCTGTTACTACTGTGGCTTGTTGCAATACGGCTTCCCAGTTAACTGTAGTATAAACCTGCTGGGCAGCTTTATGTTCGGTAAGCCACTCTAAACGAATAAATGGGATACATAACGAAAGCACGCCTGCAGATACCAGATAGATACGGTTTAAGGTAAAATAGGTCTCCTTATCCAGCAGTAGTTTATAAACACCGTAAAAAACAACCAAGTATAGGTTTACCTGCAATAGGTAGTGGGCAAAACTCATTTTGGTTTGTGTTTAATGTTATTGATCATTTTTAAAATCTCATCAACATCACTTAAATCCAGTTTTTCTTCTTTAACAAAGAAAGAGAACATACTCTCTACTGAATTTTCGAAGTAATTGCCCAGCAATTTTTCTGTTGCATGGCGCTTATACTCTTCTCTGCTCACTAAGGGATAATACTGATGTGCTTTCCCGAACGCCTCATGGCCAATAAATCCTTTGGTTTCCAGGATTCTGATAATGGTTGAAACGGTGTTGTAAGCCGGCTTAGGAAGCGGTAGTTCATCAATTACTTCTTTGACGAATGCTTTTTCCAGTTGCCATAAAACCTGCATAATCTGCTCTTCGGCTTTAGTTAAATCTTTAATTTCCATCATGGTAATAATAATAAGGACGGGCAAAATAATTTGCTTAAACTAAAGTTAAAACTAATTGGTTAGTTATCCAAATTTTATTTGATAAATATTAGAAAAAAATAAAGGGCATCCTGATCGGATTAGCTTACTAAAGTAAAGGCTGAAAATTAGGCAGGAGAATAAGCTTTTGTAGTAGTTTGATTTTGGTTAGATGCTAATCAGACTGTTTTTTATGCCATATACTACCAGTCCGGTGCGCGATTTGATATTGAGCTTGGCAAAAAGTGATTCGCGGTAATTATCAACCGTTCGCGGACTCACGTTCATAATATCGGCAATTTCTTTATACGTAAGTTCGGTACTGCAATGCTGTAAAAAGGTAAGTTCTCTTGCCGAAAAAATAGGTTTTGCATCGGTGTCTTTCAGTGCAACCAAGAGCCTGCCCGATACGAGCTCGTTTACAAAGAAGCCTTTTTCTACAATTACTTTAATCGCAGCAAATAGATCCGATGGAGTAGATTCTTTAAGCATATAGCCACCAGCGCCGGCTTTAAGCATACCTATAATTGCTTTTTCATCTTCGAGCATGCTCAGGGCAAGTACATGCACCTTTGGGAAATTAGTTTTAACCCATTTAGTTGCTGCAAAACCATCCATAACCGGCATGTTAATATCCATTAGCACCAGTTGAACATCGGGATGATGGTTAATTTTAGATTGAAGATCGATTCCGTTTATGGCCTCAAACTTTACTTCTATTTCATCAAATTCTTCCAATAAACTGGCCAACCCTGAGCGAAAAAGGGTGTGGTCATCAACGATAGCAATAGCGATACTAGGATTCTGCATATAATTAAGGATAGGGGATTTCTATTGAAGTTGAAGTACCCTCTCCTGGTGCCGAATTTAGTGTTAATTTTCCATTGATCATCTCAATTCTTTTATAAATAGAATTAAGGCCCATTCCCGATTTCTTTGCTTTAATTTCATCGGGATTAAAACCAACACCATTTTCTTGTACAATCAGGCTGAGTTTGCCTGTTTTAAGATGCGCATCGATCTGTATCTGGGTAGCCTGCGCGTGTTTAATAATGTTGTTAATAATTTCCTGAAGTAAACGGAGAATAATCAGGTCTTTATCTGGTGAGCTGTAACCCGAATCCGATAGGGTATTGTTAACCTTAATGGTATAGGCTCCGCTCTTGCTTAGCCAGCTAATTTCCTGGTCGATAGCATGGCCAATACCGTTTTCTACCAGCTGCTCGCCATGTAAAAGTTTAGCCAGTTCTCTCAGTTCTTTAATGGATTTGTTAACCAGCTCGAGCGAATTTTCTATTTTCTTTTTGGCTTTAATTTCATCGGATAAATTTACCGAGTTAAGGGTAAGCGTAGTAAGACTGAGCAGCTGACCCACATTATCGTGCAGTTCAGTAGCAATGCTCTGCATGGTTTGGTCTTGTACCTCAACACGGGCCTGCAGCATTTCGGCTTCGAATTTCTGCTGCATATTCTGCTTTTCGAGAAAATGATTTTTTTTATGCTTGTTATATGATCTGATATAAAGCAATAAAAATATTGGCATCAAAAGAAATACTAATGATGCCAGTAATATTAATGAGATAACTTCCGTTGTCGAGCTCTGCATACAAATGAATAGGCCCAAAAGGCGTAGAGAAAAAAGTTAAGTGTTGTGTAAATGATGATTCGTGCGTTAAGTTTTCCTAAATAAACATGTTGCACCAGGTCATCAAAGAAATTGGCTAAGGTACTCCCGAAATAAAAAATCAGTGTTCCGCCAACCCACCAAAAGGCGGGATGATTCCTTAAATCGATGTAGTTTTCATCTTTTAATAACAGATAAAAATACATTAAGCCATAAATAACAAAAATTACCGACGCTAAACTTATGGTAAAAGTATTATATACATTTAAATCATATAAATAAACAAATACGGCATAAGTGATCATAGTGCCAATATAAATACCAATCAGCCAGTTTTTTATCTTAATATACTGGCTGAGGAAAACATAAAACGCATAGGTAATGTAAGATATTTCTATTATGATATATACATTAAATACGGCTATATTGGTATGGTATATTTTAGCAGAATATCGTGCTATAATTTGAGTTAATACCACAAGAAACAGGTAAAGGTTGGTAATTTTCCAAAACCTTGTTTTATCCCGATATAAAAAGTATAGGCCAAAAGCCAGACTTAAGTAATAAGGATAAGCATTAAATTTTGGGGTACACAGCTTTAATACCTGATGTAAATCTAATTCTCCGGCAATTTTTGCTACCATATTTTATTCTGGTCCCGATAACGGGCTTTTTTCATCGCACTGTGTTGGGCATAATTCTGCTCTGTTTTCAGGATCGGTTGGTGGGGTGTCACATAACTTGCCATCATGTGATTTATAAGCATATCCTTTCTCTACAAAGTAATCTGTTCCTGGTTTACCATCAATATTTTTAGTAATTACCAATAATACGGTATTCATATCAACATAGCTGTCTGGAATTTTATCGCCGTATTCTAGTTTGTTGATTTGACTGATAATATCGCTGGTATACCGGCCAAAATAGATCCTGATACCATCGCCATCCAGTTCTGCCATTTTTTTAATTAACGATGTCATTTGAGCTGCCGGATACCAGGCTGCTTTGGTGTAAATACCACTTTCTGCATTCTGACTTTTGCGGAATGCTGCGGTCATTTGTTTGGCAATTTCTACTGGTACAGTATTGTCCGTACCGTCTTTAGTTTCTTTGTCTTTGATCATAAAATTTGTTGATTTAATATTTCAAATATAATCAAATGATGATATGCGCGATGGAGGAGTTACTTAAAAAGTTAAAAACAGTATAAATACTAATACAATTCGAGGTCAAGCTGTGTTTGTCAGTGCATTATTGAACGATTGATGAACAGCTTGGCGGGTACATTCCTTAAAAGAGTATTTTGATGTCTCAATACCGTAAAAATACCCTATTAATAAGGGCGTTTTGCACAAGCGCCCAATTGTCGCCTACCACTACTTTTGGTATTACAATAACAACCGAATAAATTGTTGTTGCCAGGTATTAAGGTTGTCTATCCTCATAAGCCATTTTTTAAACCTATTTTAAAAAGAGTCTGTTGAAGATAAGATCTAGTTACCTGGGGAATAATAAACCATGATTTCATTAAACCTTTAATTCTTTTAAAAATGATAAATAATATCCTACTTCAGGAAAATCATAACGCAATAAGCGAAAGAGAAGTTGAAATAGTACATCTGTTATCAATGGGTTACAACAGTAAAGAAATTGGCGAAATGCTTTTTATAAGCGAGCATACCGTTAATACACATAGAAGAAATATGGTGAGGAAACTCGATTTAAGAAATTCGTACCAATTGATTGTATGGGCATTTAAAGAAAGAATATTATCCCTTTAGGGGCTAAGACATACACAACCTCTCAAATAAATAATAAAGCCTGCATTTGATCCCTAAAGTCAAATAAGCAGGCTTTTGTTTTATGCTGTTTTTTACCCTTTATGGCCTTGCCGGCTGTGGTGCGGGAAGCTCTTTTCTTGGGATTTGTGCTTCGCGTTGTGAGGTGTTATAAACGAAAGAAGCAATAATGGTTGCAGCTTGTTTCAGGTCGTCTTCCACCAGTCTGTCATAAGTATCCATATTGCTATGGTGTGTACGGGTATTGTAATCGGCAGGATCCTGGATAAACTGAAACCCCGGGATGCCTACAGCATCAAAGGCCTGGTGATCGGTACCGCCAGTATTGTTAATGGTAACAGTAGTTGCGCCCAAATCGTTAAATGGATTTAACCAGTTTTGAAAAATAGGCCCAGCTGCTGCATTGCCCTGTAAATAAACACCGCGTATTTTTCCGGTTCCGTTATCGAGATTGTAATAGGCTGATATTTTTTTCTGATCGGGGGTTAATACCATTGTTTTTGGATCGCCGAAATGTTTGGCCACATAACCTCTCGAACCAAATAAACCCTGCTCTTCCGAACTCCACAGGGCAATACGGATAGTGCGTTTAGGCTTAAAATCGATTGCTTTTAAAATGCGCATAGCTTCCATCATTACGGCAGAGCCGGCAGCGTTATCGGTAGCACCAGTTGCGGCATGCCACGAATCGAAATGGCCACCAATCATTACCACTTCATCTTTTAATTTTTTATCGGTACCTGGTATCTCTGCAATTACGTTGTAGCCTTTCGGATCCTGATCATAAAAAGAGGTTTTAATATCTGCTTCAACTTCTACTGGTTTGCCTGCGCGTAAAAGACGTAATATATGTAAAAAATCTTCTGCTGCTACTTCCAGTTCAGGCGATACGGGTTTAGCATCTAAAGCGTAAGACGCTCCATTACTTGTAAAAAAGGTTCCTTGTCCGCCACGGGCATAAGTTAAGATCAATCCAACTTTTTCTTCAACCAACATGGCATTCATGGCAGCACGTACTTCGCGCATTTTCATCATTTGTGCCATTCTATCGGCCATTGGTCCGCCAGCAGGGCGTTGTCTTGGGCCTGCAGCCTGGGGTTTTGCAGCGGCCATTTGGGCCAAAGTAGAATCGGCATAGCGTGCAAAATCGGCCTTGGTACCACTGGTTAAAGGGGCGCCTTGATCCATCATGATGATTTTGCCTGCCAGTTTGCCTTTATATTTAGCTAAGTCGGCAACGCTATCAGCTTTGATTAAGATTACTTCCGATTTAATTGGTCCGTTTGTGCCAGGCGTCCAGGCTTTGGGCGAGGCAATAATGGCATGGTAGAAAGGAAGTGTGGTGGCCGCATAATATTTGTCGATTTGCCAGCCTTTACCGAAGGTTCCCCAGGCCTCGAGGTGCGCATTTTTGAGCCCCAGTCGGTTAATTGTTTAACCGCCCAATCTTGTGCCTTTTTTAAACCCGGAGAATTGGATAAGCGCGGACCGCTTACGTCGGTTAAATTGAAGGCAATGTCCATTGCTTTCGAATTTTCCAGACCTTCTTTCCTGATTTTTTGAACTATGGCTGCATCAGGGGTATCTTGTGCAAAGGCCGAGAAGCAAAAGCCAAGGGCCAGTGCTGTAGTGGTAAATCTTTTGATCATTAGAATAATTTGTTAGGTGATTTTAACTTAAAAATACATTTAAAAGCCCTTCAAATCGTTTTACAATGAGATTTTTACACGGAAGACGTGGTGTTTTGTGAAATTCTGGAATGGGAACTTATTTTTTGACAGAACATGGGTGAAATAAACCAAATCCGATAGCTATCAGATGAAATGAAAAGCACGCATCCCGATATTTCTTCGGGAGCGGACTTGTAATGTTAAGCAGGACTAACGCTAAAGTGAATTGCTGAAATTGCTTTTCGAATGTACTATTTAATGCTCTTTTTGCTCACAATGAAATAACCGACGATAAACAGGATAAGCGCGTAAATTAAGCTGGTCCATATTTCTTGTGTAAAAACAGGAAAATCTAAAGGATCAACTCCTTTTTTTATTTTAGTTACCTTTAAGGATAGGGTTGGCAGGCAATAAGGGATTAAGTAAGCATATTTCCAACCTACATTGGCGGTAATAATGCCCATAATAGTGCCAACAAAGCCTATCCCCATGGGTTTAAGAAAATCGGCCCATACTAAACTAAGGATAAACTGCAGCGATAAAATGCCTAGTGATGATAGGAATAATTTGGTGTAAGCATTGATTAAAATACCCGATGGATCGTATTGATTGAAGTTGTATTTAGGTACAAGTACTTGAAGCAAATGACCAAAACCATAGGTAAGTACGGCAAATAAAAACAACGAGATAAATATTAATCCTACTGCGTACAGGTATTTCGCGGCATAAATAGAAAGCTTGTTTAAAGGTTGTGCAAACAGGGTTTTCCAGGTATCGTTTTTATGTTCGATATTATTTACCGAAAAAGCCATAAATATGACATAGAATGGCATGACCAACATACCCATTACACCAAGTGCTGCACCACTGTACTGTGCCCACAACACCATTGGAGGGTAGTGAAAGTTTAAAATCTTTTCTGAACTGGAGTAAAAACCAAAAGTAATGAGTCCACAAATGATTAACGGTAGCAATATAGCTGCCCAAAAAGCGAGGGTTTTCTTCGATTTGTAAAATTCGGATACTAACGAGATGTATAAAGAGCGCATATTAGTTGTTGTTGGTAATATCGAGGAATAAATTTTCGAGGTCTTTTCGCTGTTGATATAAGCTGCTAACCATAAAGCCATTTTGCACCAGCAAGGTATTTAATGCTGCACTATGCTGAGCCGAAGTAAAAGGAATTGTGATCTTTTTATCGGTTTGGTTTACAATTTCGTAGCCCGACTTTAATAGCAGAGCGCTTGCTCTTTCGATATCGTTTACATCGATTTCGAGCACGGGCTTGCTTAGTAAATGAAGTTCATCGATAGTGCCTTGAAATAACAATTGCCCTTTGTTTATAATGCCAACATGGGTGGCTGTTCTTTCTATTTCGGCCAGCAAATGGCTCGAAACCAGAATTGTTTTATGGTGTTTTGCCGCAAGCTCTATCATGAGGTTACGCACTTCGATAATGCCGTTCGGATCGAGACCATTGGTAGGCTCATCGAGCAAAAGCAGTTCGGGATCTGAAACCAGCGCAAGAGCAATGCCCAGACGCTGTTTCATGCCTAGCGAATATTTGCTTGACTTTTTATCGGCAGCATCGGTTAAACCAACAAGGGCTAGCATTTCACTGGCCTTGCTTTTTCTTATACCGAGTAAAATACAGCGGTTTATTAAATTTTCTTTACCGCTTAAGTGGCCATAAATGGCAGGTTGCTCTACCAGAGCACCTACACGTTTTAATATGGCTATGCGGTTGTGGTTAATCTCCTTGCCGAAAATAAATACCTGGTCGGATGGCGATTGTAAGAGGTTTAGCAATATTTTAATGGTAGTGGTTTTACCGGCACCGTTGGGGCCTAAAAAACCGTAAATACTGCCTTTTGGTACTTGTAGCGAAAGATCTTTTACAATGGCCTGATTGCCGAAGTTAAAATTTAAGCCAACAGTTTCGATAGCGTAATTACTCATTATGCTTATTTAAAAATAGCTGATACTTGTTTTACAATTGTTGTAGAAGCTTTAGCAGGTTTTACAACAATGTCAGCATCGTTTCTGTTGGTGTTAAACGTAAGCGTTAAAATCATCAACATAAATACTGGAAATAATAAAAATAAAAATGGTGATGTGTTTGCTAACTTTTTCATGATCGATTGTTTTATTTGAGAGGCAGTGAAGCTGGCATCAGCAGTTACTGCTTGGTTGTTTAAGTTGATTGCTGATGTAGTTTTCATTTTGTTTTCGTTTTGATGATTCAAAGAAACTCAAGAAAAACAAGCTGCTAAAATGTATTATACCAAGTGTTCAAGATTCTAGATCAACAGTCAATTTTGGCGTTTGTCGATAAAATTTGACCATTGGGCCGTTGGTAGAAAAAAAATGCCCGTTGGTAGATTGTGTTCGGTTTAAATTGAAAGTTTATTTACTTTGGATGCATAAACTAAACATGAGCATTATCTAATCAATTTAGTTTATACTGATAAAACAGATTTTAATGAAACAAAGCAAAGGGCCTTTAATTTTACACTCCATATTCTGGATCGTTATTTTGATGTTTATTATTGCTGGTAACTTTTTTGACACCACTAAACACACCAATAATGATTATTTCATAAGCTATATTGTATATGGGATAATAAATGTTTCTACTTTTTATATTAATTACATCTTTTTAATTCCGGAGTTAATAAAAAAAAGGAAGAAATATTTTCTTTATGTTCTGGCATTCATGTTATTGATTGCTGTAGCTGTTATATGTAAAACAACAATAGCTGTTTTGTATCCGGAAGATGTGTTAACAATGATTACCGCAAAAGGTAAGAAAATAGAAACTTCGGTACATAGTTTTGTAATTATTGTAACCTTCTTATCAGGGTTTTTCCTGATCAGTAGTTGTATTATTAAATTTATTATCGATTGGTTCTCTAGTGAGCGGATTCAGCGCAACCTGGAAAGCGAGCGTCGCGAAATGGAACTTCAGTTTCTAAAATCGCAGTTAAACCCACATTTTCTATTCAACTCTTTAAATAATATTTACTCGCTGGCTTACCAGAAATCGGATAAAACTGCTGATGCCATTATGAAGCTCTCGGAAATTATGCGCTACATGATTTATGAAAGCAATACGCCAACAGTAGCTTTAAGCAAAGAGGTAGATTATTTAACCAACTATATCGAACTACAAAAAATCAGGTTTAAAGATGGCGCTTTCATTGAGCTTACGCTGAACGGAGAGATAGACGACCAGAAGATTGTACCCTTGATGTTGATTTCGTTTGTAGAGAACGCTTTTAAACATGGTGTGGTAAACGACCCATCAGAGCCGGTTAAAATAAATATTATTGCCAACCAGAAGATTTTGCATTTTAGTGTAATTAACAAAAAAAGCAATTTAAATAAAGATGCGCAGGGTGGGGTAGGTTTAACCAACGTAGAAAGACGTTTACA
The DNA here is from genome assembly GCF_011303555.1 of Pedobacter sp. HDW13. Classification (NCBI taxonomy): domain Bacteria; kingdom Pseudomonadati; phylum Bacteroidota; class Sphingobacteriia; order Sphingobacteriales; family Sphingobacteriaceae; genus Pedobacter; species Pedobacter sp. HDW13. Next base: position 2,662,716 of record NZ_CP049868.1, read on the forward strand.
ATTGGTTTATCCCGACAGATATAAATTAAATGTTGTAAATTCGGCTACGCATTACACCTGCGAACTGATGATTGATATATAACCGGAAACCATTTATAAACCGGATATACGTTAAATCGTGAATTAAAATAAAAATCTAAAATGAACCTAAACTGTATTGTTGTAGATGATGAGCCTTTAGCGCTTGATATTTTACAGGATTATATCTCGAAAGTACCCTTTTTAACAATGGTTAAAAGATGCGAAAACCCAATTGAGGCCTTGCAGATTGTGCAGGGTGGTGGGATTGACCTCGTATTTTTGGATATTCAAATGCCTGAATTAACGGGTATACAGTTTTTGAAGATTGCAGGCAACAAATGCCATTATATTCTAACTACCGCCTATCCGCAATATGCTTTAGAGAGTTACGATTTGAACGTTTCTGATTATCTGCTAAAGCCAATTGCTTTTGATCGTTTTTATAAAGCCGTAGAAAAAGTACACAACCAGGTTAAACCGGTAGAGGCCCCTGCAAGTGTGGCTCAGCCTTTAGTTACGCCAGCACCATTTTCGGGTACACCTAATCCAGTACAGGATTATATTTTTGTTAAAACAGAGCATAAAATCCAGAAGATTTACCTGCACGATATCCTTTATATCGAAGGGTTAAAAGATTATATCTCTATTTTTACCAAAGATGAGCGTGTAATTACTTTGCAGAGCATGAAAAAAATGGAGGAAGCTTTGCCACAGAGTCAGTTTATCCGTGTACACAAATCGTATATTGTTGCCGTTGATAAAATTGAGAGCATTGAACGTAGCCGTATTACCATCAACCAGAAAATTATTCCTGTTGGAGATACATACCGCGACGAATTTTTTAGGGTAATTGGTAATAAGAACATCTAGGTGTCAGTCCTGAGTCTTTAGTCTGAAGTCCAGAATCGGGGGGACAAATAAGCTTTTGGCTCTTAAACCTTGATACCCTCTACCTGATACTTTTTTTTAATACGCTCTACTCTGCACCTGATACGATATTCTGCTCAAGCTCCTGCCCCAAAACTTTCCTGATCTCATTTTCGGCTTCCAAAGTAATCTCGTTGGCTGTTTTTCCTTCAGGTTCTATTGGTTTTAATACCGTCCATTTCAAGGCATTGCCTGTGGTTAGGGGGTACATGCCAAAGCGCACAATCTTCCATGAGTTTTCTATCGCAACCGGAACTACAAGCGCATTTGGTACAACCTTTAAAATGGTAGCGATACCGCCAAACTGAAAGGTCTTTACCTTGCCATCTTTAGCTCTGGTTCCTTCCGGAAAGATAACCGTGCTCCAGTTGTTTTCTTTCATGCGGCGACCAAGCTTTATGATTTCAGAAATGGCTTGTTTATTGTCTTTACGGTTAATATTGGCCCCTCCGCCTAAACGCAGGTTAATGGAAATAGAGGGAATGCCTTTGGTAAGCTCTATTTTGGAAATGAATTTGGCACTGTATTTTCTTAAAAACCAGATTAACGACGGAATATCGTACATGCTCTGGTGGTTTGCAGCAAAAATAATAGGCCTATCAGTAGGCAAATTGTAATCGTTTTTAAAGCTGATGGAGTTGAATAGCGATAGCTGGCTGTATGTTAAAAAGAAATTGAGCACGTCAACCGAAATTTTATGCGCCTTATAGCCAAGAAGCTTAAAGGATAACCATTGAATAGGGTGGAAGATACAAAGGAATAATCCGAAGAGGATATAGAAAATCGGGCTTAAAATATAGCCAAAAAGCTTGCTCATCTGGTTGATTTAATGGATGGCAAAGATAATAATAAATTATTCTGCTTTGATTATTCCATTACAATTCACCGTTTTGCATCATTATTTTGGCTTTTAAAATTGCGGCTACGCTTATCGAATCGGTTATTTCGGCATTGAGCACCATTTGGTAAGCTTCTTCAAACGGCAATTTTTTAAGCATCAGTTGTTCGGTTTCTTCAGGCATGGCAATACCTTGTATAAGACCGGTAGCCACATAAATAATGCTTAGTTCATCGCTAACCGAGTTGGAAAGGTATAATCTTTGAATTTCTTTCCAGTTTTGGGCGCTCATGCCCGTTTCTTCAAGCAATTCTCTTCTGGCGCTATCTAAAGGTGCCTCATGAAAAGGGCCACCACCTTCCGGAATTTCCCAGCTATAGGCTTTTATGGGGTAACGATATTGACCAACCAGCCAGGTGTTGTAATCCTCATCAAGCGGTAAAATCCCAATGGCGAGGTTTTTAAAATGCACTTCACCATAAATACCTTTTCCGCCCGATGGATTGATTACCTGATGCTCGGTTATGCGAATCCAGTTGTTATCGTATTTTACATCGCTTTGCAGCGTTTTCCAGGGATTAATCTCTTCCATACCGCAATATAAGCATATCCTATTAGCTTAGTGCGGTTTTGCCAGCGGTGGCGGCGGAATTTTATTTACCTTAATTTTAGTAAAACGGTAATTGAGACTAAAGGTGAAATTCTGGGTATTGTTGGTCGAATAATTCTCTACCCTGAAATTCTGACCTTCGTTAAAAAATGTATTGGTGCGGTTGCCTAAAATATCGTTAATGGTTACGCGCAGGTTTAACCTATTGCCTAAAAAGGCTTTACGGGCCGAGAAATTGGAAGTCATAGAGCCCTTGTTGCGGCCCTGCGCATTGGCATTGTTTGCGTAATTTAAATTCGATTCGAAAGCCGTTTTAAAGGGCAATTGCATTGAAAGGCCAATTGCAGCCCTAAAGCTAATTCCATCACGGTTTAAAGAGCTGTTTAGCTGCGATTTATAATTGCTTTGTATTACACTGAAATTTCCGTTGGCTGATATTTTGTTTGTTGGCCGGTAATTGCCAATTAAAATAAGCGATAGCGAATTGTTGGTACCTACATTATCGAAAGTGTTTTCAGATCGTGCCGTGTTTGATCCTGGAATTAAAGTAACGGTACGGTAACGTTCTATAACACCCTGGCTGGTAGAATACGATAACCTGGGGTTAAAAGACCATTTCTGGCCAAATGCTCCAAAATTGATATCGAACTGATGCGTATAAGCGGGCGATAAATTCGGATTTCCGTATGAAATGTTTAACGTATCTACATTGTTTACCTGAGGGTTTAATGTGTTTTCCCTCGGCCGGTTAATGCGGATGCTATAGGTAGCCCCGATGTTGTAGCGTTTGCGGTAAAAACGGTTTAAAGAGAGGTTAGGGAAAACACTTAAATAAGGTTTTACATTATAGTTATCGCCTGTAGATAAATCGAAGGCCACATCAGTAAGCTCGGCCCTTACACCTGTTTTTATGCCCCAGCCTACATTACGGTAATTATACGAAGCATAAGCGGCACCGATGTTTCCGTTGTATAAAAACTGGTTCGATAATTTGTTGTTGTGTATAAATTGTTGCGTGGCAAAATTAAAATTCTCGATCAGCAGGTCGTTATCATTTTTTCTATAGCTAAAAGCCAGGCCGGCTTCAATACGGTCGCGCTTTTTAAATATTGGTTTTTCGTAATCTAAAGTTACGTTTAGGCCATGGTTACCGGTGTTGTTATTGTTCTGCTGTAAGCTGGGCTTTAGCGTGCTTGTTTGGGCATAGGTAGTGTTGTAGCTGCGGAAATCGATATTCTTATTGGTGTTGAAATTTAAACCTAATGATATTTTTCCTCCGCTGGTATCGGTTTGCAAGTCGTAATCGGTATTAAAAACAAAATTGTTGCTGTTGCCGTTGCCGGTGTTGAGCTGATTACGCAGGCGGCTTTCTATTCGGGTTTCATCTAAATAATGAAGATCTGTTGAAGAATTGGAATTGGTATTGTTGAGGTTGTAATTGGTTGACAGGCGCAAACTCTGTTTAGGGCTAATGGTCCAGTCTAAGCCCAACCTGAAATTACCGCCATTGTTGTGGTTTTTGTAAACACCGTATTGGTCGTAGTAAAAGGTTGTATCCGGAAAGAAATTCTCGCGGAAATTATGGCTATCGCCCTTGCTTACGTTATAACGGTAAGCCGCGCTACCATTAAGGGCGTAAGATTTACCCCGATAAGAGGCATTTGCATTGGTATTGCCATTTCCCTGCAAGCCACCTGCAATGCCAGCATTTCCGTTAAAGCCAACTTTAAACCCTTTTTTCATCACAATATTGATGATGCCTTCGCCATCGCCGCTGTATTTAGATGGTGGGTTGGTTAACACCTCTATCTTATCAATCGCATCTGAGGGGAGTACATTGAGCAGGTCGGCAATGTTAGAGGTCATATAGTCTGATGGTTTGCCATCTATAAACACCCTGGTATTTCTTTTGCCGGCTATGGTGGCGTTGCCATCAATATCAACCTGTACCATTGGTACGTTTTTAAGCACATCGGTTGCGGTACTGCCTTCGGCAAGCAGGGTAGAACCCACGTTATAGGTAACGCCATCAGCGCCAAATTCTATTGGTGGTTTTTGTACAGTAATGGTAACTTCCTGCAGCGAATTTTGCTCAGAGCTAAGTTTTAGCGCCCCCAGGTTTTTATCGTAATCTTTCTCGGTTAAGGCAATGCCATTTACTTTTAGCGGAGCATAACCTATAAAACTTACGCGAATGTTATAATTGCCCGGTTTTAGGTTTTTAATGCTGAACCGGCCATCTTCGTCGGTGGCAGAAGTAATAACCGGTTGCTCGGAGCCATCTATGTAAACGGAAATTACTGCTGAGGGAATGGGTAATCCACCAACTTCTTCAACCACTTTCCCGCTAATTATACCTTTTTCGGCCGCAAAGGCCGTAGAGGTGCCAAATAACAGGGCGAGAGATACAAAGCAAAGCCTAAGTAAAAGTTTTCCCAATAGCTGATAAATTAAAAAGGTGCTTAGTAAATTTACTAAGCACCTTTGGTAAAATTAAAACGATCCTTCATCAGGGCGGTTGTCCTGATCCTCTCTCTTTTGTTTTTTTGCACCCGTAAATGTTGTTTTTCCAAAACGGTAAGAGAAGGTTAAGTTACCCATTGTTCCCTGAAACTGACGCTCAAAATCAACAATGGTTGCTTTATCTTCGGTAGTCATGCTCCACCTTCTGGTATTAAACACATCCCTTACATTGAAGCTTAACGAAGCCTTTTTGTTCGGAAAATCGTATTTGGCGCCACCATCTACTCCATACATCGCATTACGCTTACCTTGTGCCATTACTTCAGCGGCGCGGTAATCGCCACGGAGCTGTAACGAAAGGTTTTTAACTACGGTTAAGTTCGCGGTAAGGTTCGCGTTCCAGCTAAAGCCACTGCTCGAAGGGATATCAAATCTGGCATCGCCAGCAAACTTAGCTTGGTAAAGGTTAACGTTAGTAGTAAAATTTAAGGCTTTAATTAAGTCGAAGCGACCGATTAACTCCACCCCGCTGTTAATCTGGTGCGATAAGTTTTGTGGCGTTGAAGTAATAATGCCGTTAACCGGTGTACTTCTCACCCTTTGGATCACATCATTGGTTTGACGGAAATACAGGCTTGAAGTTAAAGTTACTTTTTTCCAGAATTTGCTATAGCCCAGCTCAAATGAATGTACATCTTCAGGTATTAAATTAGGGTTGCCACCTCTGTAATTTAATGGATCAGAAACATCTAAAAACGGGTTGGTATCCCATGGGCGCGGGCGGTTTACACGGCGCGTATAGCTTAACTGAAGCTGGTTTTCGCCTTTTAGCTTTTGTGTTAAGAAAACACTTGGGTATATTCTTTTGTAATGGATGTTACCTTCGCTGGTGGTTAATACATCGTTGGTATAACCTTCCAGGTGTGTGTCTAAGCGTGCATCTTCGCCCCTTAAACCTATCTGGTAACCAAAATCCTTAATCTGGTTCTGGTAGTTAAAATAAAGCGCATGTACCTGGTCTTTGCTGTCGAAACCATTAATCAATTTATTGTTGCGTATAAAAACATTGGTGCTGGTTGGGATCGAATCGGCGTATTGATCGTTGTTGCCTAAACGGATCTGGCTGCGGTAACCTACCTCAATTTTGCCTGCCTTACCAACTGGCAAAGCATAATCGGTTTGGATATTGTAATTGGTGTTATTACCGGTATTGAATACACGTTGCAAGCTTAACGTTTCGTTAATAGGCGTGCCGTTGCGGTTTGTAGTGGTAGTACTGTAGTTCTGGTCGTTGTTATTGGTACCGTACGAATAGCCAAAATTAAAGCTCAGCTCTTCTTTCGGTTTTTTAAACTTCTGCACAAAATCCAGGTTGGCATCGTAGCTGTTGCCATAACCATCAGTAGTGTTGGTTCTGTTACTCAATAAAACCGGAGCTTGCGAAATGTTTAATTGCCTGATATCGAGCACCTCGTTCCGGTCGTTTGCCCTGGAGTTAAAACCTCCTGATAAACTGATTACACTTTTTGGTGCCACGTAGTAATCAATACCCGCTTTTGCATTGTGGCCTTTATCTAACGATTTTGAAACGGTATTTTGACTTGCAAAACGCGTTGTAGCTGCTTCTGATTTGTAGGTAATATCTTGAAAACCACCACCAACACGGTTGCCATAGCGGTAGCTGTAGTTACCATAAATGTTTACTTTACTGTTTTGGAAACTTAAATTGGTATTGGCATTGTAGTTATCGCGGTTGCCGGCAGTTGCTGCAACCGAGCCGTTAAAGCCCAGTCTGGTATTTTTCTTTAGTACAATGTTAATGATACCTGATTGGCCCTCGGCATCGTATTTGGCCGATGGATTGGTAATTACTTCAACACTTTCAATTGAACTTGCGGGAATAGAAGCTAAAATCTGCGCCACATTACCACCGGCAATTAAAGAAGGTTTACCATCAATTAAAACTTTAACCCCGGTCGATCCGCGTAAGCTCACGTTACCATCCATATCGGTTGAAACTGAAGGTACGTTTTGCAATAAATCGCCGGCCGAACCACCTTCACTTACCAAACTCTGGTCTACTGAAAATATTTTCTTGTCAATTCCCATTTGCATGGCCGCTTTTTGACCGGTTACTGTAACCTCGCTCAGTACATTGCCTTTGGCAGCATTCATTTTAATTTCGCCGAAATTTAATGTACCTGTGGTGGCTGTAATGGCTACGTTATCGCGAACCATGGTTTGGTAGCCCACAAAGCTTATTTTAAAGGTGAAGTTTCCTTTAGGAATATCGGCCATTACAAATGCACCATTTACATCTGTTTGGGCTATTTTGGCATTTTTACCTGTCGATTTATCAATTAGAACTGCTGTTGCAAATGGAATGGTTTCTTGTGTTTTGGCATCTTTAAGTAACCCTGTAATTTTTGGTTTTCCGCCGGTTTGGGCAAAAAGATTAAATGTTAGGGTTAAAAGTAATAGGGTAATTTGTATTGTTCTCGAATGTAAGAGTCTCATTAAAAGTTAGTGTTTGTCGTGTATTTTTATAAAGGGAGACAAAGTAACGGCAAGGAAGTTTAATTATGGAGCCGTAACCATTTTATTACAGGCATTTTACAGTAATATTTTTGTTGGTTATTATTCGGTTTACAGTTAGCAATTGGCAGTTTTCAGTTTCGTGGAAAACAATGATGGAATAATACAATTGAACGATCTTCAAAATGTTACTTTTGTTCATCACATTGAGCATAAAAAACAGATGAAAAAGATACTAATTGTTGATGACCTGCACCCTGCATTTAAAGAGCAGGCTATTGCTATGGGGTATGAGGTTGATGATGAACCACAGATTACGCGTCAACAGACACTAGATAAAATAAAAGATTATACTGGTATTGCAGTTAGGACGAAATTTAGGATAGATGCCGAAATTTTTGCTGCTGCACCCAATTTAAAATTTGTAGCCAGGGCAGGAGCCGGTTTGGATAATATTGATGATAAAATCGCTTTCGAAAGAAATATCGAACTGATTAATGCGCCCGAAGGGAATTGCGATGCAGTAGGTGAACATGCTACAGGTTTGCTGCTCTCACTGATGAATAATTTCCGCAGGGCTGATATAGAAATTAGAAATGGCCAGTGGGACCGCGAAGGAAACCGGGGTTATGAACTGAAAGGCAAGAAGGTTGGCATTATTGGTTATGGTTTTATGGGGCAGAGCTTTGCTAAAAAACTTGCCGGTTTTGAGGTCGATGTAATGGCTTACGATAAATATAAAACAGGCTTTAGCGATGCCTTTGCCCGCGAGGTAAGCATGGAAGAAATTGTGAAACACAGTGATGTATTGAGCCTGCATATTCCGTTAACTGCCGAAACTAAACTAATGGTAGATGATGAATATTTCTTCCACTTTAAAAAGCCGATCTTCTTTATCAATACTGCCCGTGGCGAAATTGTAAAAATCGATGCTGTTTTAAATGCCATTAAAGCCGGTAAAATATTAGGCGCTGGCTTGGATGTATTGCAAACAGAGAAATTTCCGGCCCTGGGCGAACAGCCCTGGTATAATGAGTTAAAGCAGAACGATCAGGTAATTTTAACACCACACGTAGGCGGCTGGACATTCGATTCTTACCGTAAAATATCTGAAGTGCTGGCTGAGAAATTAAGCGGACTTACTTTTTAAAACCTGTAAAGTCTGTAATCCAATAACCGGAAGCATTATAAATTAACCTCGTAGCAAAAAACAGTTTATATTTTTTGCCTCAATTCAATCATAATGTTTAAATTGAGTTACAAAATCTAACTAAATTTATCATGCCGAAAGATCACTTATATTCAACTACAGTAACCTGGACGGGCAATAAAGGCTCCGGTACAATGGATTATCGCTCTTACGATCGCGATTATGTTATTTCAATAAAAGGTAAAGCTGATATTTCAGGTTCTTCAGATTCGGCCTTTTTGGGCGATAAATCTAAGTACAATCCCGAAGACTTATTACTGGCTTCAATATCGAGCTGCCACATGCTGTGGTATTTGCACCTTTGCTCAAAGAACGAAATTGTGGTAATCGATTATAAAGATGAAGCGGTAGGTACAATGGAAGAATCAGCAGATGGAAGTGGCAGGTTTAGGGAAGTTACCTTGCACCCGCAGGTTCTAATTGCCGATAAGGCACATTACGAACTGGCAGAAGCACTGCATAAAGAAGCCAATAAAATGTGTTTTATAGCCAATTCACTTAATTTTCCGGTGAAACACGAGGCTAGCTGCAAGGCAGAAAACGCTTAGAAGTTTTCAGTTGGCAGTTTACAGTTCGCTTTATGATGAATAATCGTCCTCGTTTGTAAGGAGGATGGGATGAGGATGGCGATTTTATCGCTCTAATCAGATATACACGCATTAAAAATGCGGATCTCGATAATCCCCGTTACAAACGGGGATTATTGTTAGATAAGTTTTCAGTTGGCAGTTATCCATAATCGCCAACTGAAAACTGTTAACTATTTAGTTGGCCAGGTATTATCAGCTGGAGTTGCATCTACGTAAATGCCATTATCCAATTTAACCGATTTTATCTTTTTAGCTGCATTAACCGTTACACTAACTTCTTTCTGGTTTGCTTTCCAAACGGCAGGCGTTTTATGGATGGTATCTGTTTTGCCATCGGTATAAGTAACCACAACATCAAATGGAATGGCAAAACCACCAACATTTTTCACTGTTATTGTTGCTTTGCCTGCAGCCGGACTAACTTTGGTAATCGCTAAATCGAGGTAGTTATTGGTGAAGAACCAGTTTTGGAAAAACCAGTTCAGGTTTTGCCCCGAGCCTGCATTCATCGAGTTGAAATAATCCCACGGAATAGGATGTTTACCATTCCAGTTGCTCATATAAGTATGTAACGCTTTTTTAAACAGTTCATCGCCCAGCATATCTTTCAGCGCCAGATAAGATAAAGATGCTTTACCGTAAGAGTTATTGCCGTAGCCTGCACCCGAAACCTGGTCAGACATCGAAATTACCGGTTGATCTTCTTCGGTAGATTTATCGTTAATGTATTTATCAACCCTGAAATTTTTGTAAAACTTATCGGCAGCTTCTTTGCCATGTTCGGCAATGCCAATCAGGTATTCGAAAGTGGTAGCCCAGCCTTCGTCCATGTAAGCGTAACGGGTTTCATTAATACCCATGTAAAAGGGGAAGTAAGTGTGTGCCACCTCATGGTCTTGCACCAGTTGCGCAAAAACAGGATCGCCAAATTGAGAATCGTTTACCATCATCGGGTATTCCATGTCGGCAAAACCTTGAAAAGCAATGGTTTTTACATAAGGATAAGGAATACCCGGCCAGTTGTTCGAAAACCAATCTAAAGCGTTCAAATTGTATTTAACCGAGTTTACAAAATCGGTACCGGTGGTTGGGTTATAAGCAGCTTGTGCACTAGCTCTACGGTTGGTCTTTTTATCTACAATTATGCTGGCACCATCCCATACGTAATGGTTGCTCAGGGCAAAAGTAACATCGGTAATGTGTTTTACTGCAAATTTCCAGGTATTCCAATCCTTTTGCGCGGTAACCTTCCTGTCTTTCATTTCCTGTTCGGTTGCAATGTGGATTACATCGTCGCCATTGTACGATTTTTTTAAACGTGCCGAAATTTCGGGTTGTAGTACCTCATCAGGGTTTAAGAAATCGCCGGTAGCATAAACCACATAGTTTTTAGGGGCTTTGATCGAGAATTCGTAATCGTTAAAATCGTTGTAAAACTCGGCCCTGTCGGTATGCGGAATGCGGTCCCAACCGTTATAATCGTCAAAAACCGAAATGCGGGGATAACTATAGGCTACAAAAAAAGAATTGGGATCGATCTGACCTTCTCTGCCACTTTCTTTCGAGAGGGGGTAATCCCATGTTATTTTAACAGTAATTTTTGATTTGGGTAGTAAAGGCTTTTTCAATTTTACATTGCCAACAGTTCCCCAGTCTTTGCTATTAACGGCATAGGTTTCGCCATCAACCGAAAAAGCGGAAATGTTTAACCCCGAGCTTAAAAAATCTTCGCTCACGGCACCGCCTCTTGGCGAAGTGGGTTTGTGCAGGTTATTTACAAAGCGGATGGCCAGGTTTCTTAACGTATCGGTACTGTTGTTGCTGTACAAAATTTCTTCCTGGCCACTAACTACCTTCGTTTCTGCATCTACCTTAATATCCATGTTGTATTTGCCATGGTTTTGCCAGTAATTGGGCCCTGGTTTTCCGCTGGCAGCACGTGTACCTTTTGCATAGGCTTCTTTAATATTCCGTGGCATATAAAGCTCTTGCGAAGAAGCTGCATAGCCGCCCAAGCCGATAAGCAGGGCTATAGAAAATAATTTTTTCATTTTTTACGAATAATTTTAAGCTAAAAATAAGACTAATGATTGAATTTTGAAGGAGTGTATGATTGAATTTCGAATGAATGTATGATTGGATGTTACTTTTCTGTTGGGAATTACACATCATATAAATTGGTTTATGCAAAAAAGATCCCTTGAAATCTAAAAATCAGTTAAATCTTAATCTTTTATTTGCTTTTGTAATTTCCACATTTTATCTTCGTTATAATTGAAGCAAGACTATGTAGCAAACCAACTATGTAGTCTTGTTTGTTTTTTATAGCGTTTGAATAAAAATTAATAGAGCAATGACAGAGGTAACATATTATACCCAAGAGGGGTTGGATAAATTGAAAGAAGAAGTACATTATCTAACTACAACCGGTCGTCAGCTTATATCTAAAGCAATTGCAGAAGCAAGGGATAAAGGTGATTTATCGGAGAATGCAGAGTACGATGCTGCCAAAGAGGCGCAGGGATTGCATGAAGCAAAAATATCGAAATTAAAGAATACGCTGGCAAATGCACGTTTAATTGATGAGTCGAAATTAGATTTGTCAAAAGTACTTGCCTTGTCGATCGTTAAAATAAAAAATGTTAAAAACGGCGCTACCATGACTTATCAGTTAGTGGCCGAGAGCGAGGCAGATTTAAAAACAGGAAAAATTTCTGTTAAATCGCCTATTGCGCAGGGTTTACTAGGTAAATCGGTTGGCGAATTTGCCGAAATTGAAGTGCCTGCAGGTAAAATGCAGTTCGAAGTGCTTGAAATCTCGAGATAAGTATATGGCGTATGGGGATAGGTGGGCAAACCGCTTCGCGCCATACGCTTAACGCTAACCTTTAACCCCTACACCTTATGACCATCTTTTCAAAAATCGTTGCAGGCGAAATCAGCGCACATGTTGTGGCCGAAACTGTAGAATATTTAGCTTTTTTAGATGTTTCGCCATTAACTGCAGGCCATGTATTGGTCATCCCTAAAATTGAGGTCGATTATATTTTCGATATGGATGAAGACCTGTATGTAGGGCTGTGGATGTTTGCCAAAATTGTTGCTAAGGGCGTAAAGATTGCCTTCCCTTGTAAAAAGGTTGGCGTTTCGGTAATTGGACTCGAAGTTCCTCACGCACATATTCATTTAATACCCATGAACAATGTTAGCGATATGAACTTCAGCAAAGAAAAACTGAGCCCAACAACAGAAGAACTGGCTGAGGCTGCTGAAAAAATTAAACAAGCTTTATTACAGGCATAAAAATAAAAAAGGTCGGCTGCGACAACGCCAGCCGACCATTCTACCTGCCTAACCCCAAATATTTTAAGGTGCCGGAGCAACTGTGGTTGTGGTAAACACATATGGCCAAACAGAACCCGGGGCAGCCGTTCCAGGTACTGTAATCCCTTTATTATCCCTCTTTTTGCATCAGATGCAAAATAATACAATGGCCAGCCTTTATAAGTAAGTTGTTTTTTGCCGATTGCAGCTACAGTAATTACACCCAGATCGGTTTTTGCAATAACTGAGGGTGCAATAAGTACTTCAGATTGGTAAACCGGCCATATTCCTTCCTGAGTAGTACCTTTCGTATAATTGTTAACGCCATTTTTATCCGGGGCAAAGGCATAAAGTGTTCTGCCAAATGCATCAGTAAAATATTTAGTGTTACCGGTTCCTTCTACATAGGCATTGGTGTAGCTTTTGCCGTTAGCGCCAATCAGTTGTGCATTGGCTATCATTAACGAATAATCGGGTTTGGCCACAAACCAGATTCCGCCAACACCATCACCTTTTATTTCTCCTGCAGCTGCATCGCTGGCGTAGTAATACAAGGGATATCCGCGATAAGTGCTTTGCTTGCGGCCATCAGCACGGGTAACTTCGCCAACGTCGGCCTTGTTTAAATTAAGGTCGGTGCTTGCATCTGCCGAGTAGTACAAGGGCCAGGTTGTTTCGCAACCACCACTGCAGGTTGGCGTGCCCGCAACATCAGAAGCAAAAAAGTAAAGTGTTTTCCCGTCTTTATCTGTTAGTACCGCTCCGAATGTGGTACTGGTTGCCAGCTGTATGCCTTTTTTCTGTGGAACAGGTTCGGGAGTTGGTTCTTCGGCGCTGTTCTTTTTACAGGCCGTAATTACCAGGGCCATACATGTTAAGGCCAGCAGGTTTCTTTTTAAGTAGATTAGCATAAGATTTCGTTTTTAGTTTTAACTTTAATAAAATAATATGCTGCTATTACGCCGTGCCTTTGTAAATAGTTGCTTCTACCAACAAGATTTTTTGCTAAAACAGAAGAAATAAGAATAATTTCAAAAAAAAAATTTTTCGGGCAACCTTTTGTAAACTTATACCGTAATGTGTTTTGAAAGGAGAACATGTGACCGCTAGTAGCGATACCGAACATACGATACAAAAGCATATTCAGGGCTGTGTTAGAAATGATAGAGATAGTCAGAAAGCACTATATAAACATTTCTATAGCTTTGCTATGGGGATTTGTTTGCGTTACACCAACGATCGCCTGGATGCTGCCGGAATACTGAACGATGGCTTTTTTAAAGCTTTTAAAAATATTTCAAAATACGAAACGTCGAAAGCGTTTATGCCTTGGCTTGGGCGGATTATAACCAATACCGCTATAGATTTTTACCGTGCCAATTTAAAATTTGCCGATCATGTAGATATTCAGGAGCACGAAAATATTGTGCAGGTAAGTTCTGTGTACGATAAACTGGCTTATCACGATTTGCTGGCTTTGGTACAGAATTTAAGTCCGGCTTACCGAACCGTTTTTAACCTTTTTGCTATAGATGGTTATAGCCATGAAGAAATTGCCGAAATGTTAAATATATCGGTAGGAACATCGAAGTCGAACCTGTTTAAGGCCCGGCAAAAATTACAGGAAACGTTAAAAGCTACCGAAGCGAAAACTTACCAGGTAAGAAATTCGGAAGTAGATAGAAACCTTTTACAGGTGAAGTTAAACACAAATATGCAATGAAAGAGGGAAAAGATATAGATAAATTATTTAAGGATGGATTGGGAAACCCCGATCTGCCTTTTAATGATTTAGATTGGGATAATCTGGAGGAAAGATTGCATCCAAAACCAAAGCGGAGGGTGGTACCTGTGGTTTGGCTTGCTGCTGTAGCAGGAATTGCAGCCATGTTATTGATTGTGTTTTTATTAGTGAAACCATTAGACAATCAGCCTGATGCGAATAAAGTGGTGAAAACCGATAAAGGGGAAAAAAATAATCCTAAACCAGAAAATAATGCGAGTAAGGCTACCGAAACACCTTTAAAGCAAAATGATGGGATGGTAAATAAAGATTCGGCTGTGGTAACCACGAATGAAGCCGGAAGAAGTCATTTAGTAGAAAAAAATATATTAACTGATACAGATGCACCAAAATTAGCTTTTGTGGAGCCTGCTAATACCAACCTGTTGGCCAATAAGGTTTATCAGCCAGCGCTTAGCACTGCAATTGATCCGGTAACTTTTAAAGATCAAAACCTGATTGCCAGTGTAGCAATAGGTAAACCACAGCCCTTTAAGGAGCCTGTTTTGAAGAAAAAACCGCGATTGGTGCTGAGTATTTTAGCGGCGCCTGATTTAACCAGCGTTCAAAAATCGGGTACGAGTAATTTGAGTGGCGGTTTTGGGGTAGAGGCTACTTATATTTTAAGCAAAAAGCTCAGCGTAACCACAGGGGCTACCTATGCCAAGAAAATTTACGATTCGGACTTTAGCTTGTATAGACCCAATACCAATTACGTTTTTAAAATTATACCATCAAATATCCATGCCAATTGCGATGTGATTGATATTCCGTTAAATGTTAACTATAAAGTTTTTGGCAACAGCCGCAATGCCATATCGGTAAGTACAGGGCTTTCGAGTTACCTCATGTTAAAAGAGAAATACAGCTATAGCTACGATGGTGCTTACCAGGGACCTCAAGAATATGAGGTAAGAGGTCGTAATCAGCATTATTTGGGTATTGCCAACATTGGTGTAGAGTTTCAACACAAAATCAACAACAATTTAAGCATCAGCGCAAAACCTTTCATGAAAATCCCATTAACCGATATCGGTTATGGCAATTCGAGGTTATCATCAACCGGCGTAGCAGTTTCGGTAAATATGAATTTATTCGGAAAAGGGAACTAAGCCTGGTTTATCTTTTTTGCTCGGGTAGGGGCACAAAGCCAGTTTCGCCTGGTACAGGTTTAAAACTTTGCTCCAGCCATTTTTGCTTTGCCTTTTCTATCAGTTCTTTATCCGATGCCACGAAATTCCAGTAAATAAAACGTTCTTCGGGGAAAGGCTCGCCACCAAAAATGTAAACCGTTGTGTTTTCGTGCATGGTAAACTCGCAGAGTTTGGCATCGTTGGCAATTAAAATCTGCCTCGGCTCAAAAATGTGGCCATCGCTTTCTATAGCGCCTTCTAAAATGTAAAGGGCACTTTCGCCAAAAAGATAATCGCCAATGTTTACCTTTTTACGGCTTGTGCTTTTTAATTCAAGGAAATACAGCGGACTGTAAACCGGAACCGGCGATTTACGACCAAAAGCCTCACCGGCAATTAACTTCACAGCAATACCATCTTGTTCCCATGCCGGGATATCGTTTTCTTCCACGTGGAAAAACTCCGGATCCATCTGTTCCAGGTCTTTTGGTAATGCCACCCAAATTTGCAAGCCATGCAACATTTTATCGGTATGGCGCAAATATTCTGGTGTCCGTTCCGAGTGTACAATACCACTTCCTGAAGTCATCCAGTTTACCTGACCAGGTTTAATTATCACGTCAGAACCCAAACTATCTTTGTGGGTAATTTCGCCTTCAAACAAAAATGTGAGGGTAGAAAGACCAATGTGTGGGTGTGGAGGAACATCGAGGTTTTCATGGTCGCTCATTGCCGCAGGGCCCATGTGGTCGATAAAGGAAAATGGACCAACCATTCTCTTCTCTCTGAAAGGCAGTAATCTGCCAACCATAAAATTCCCAATATTGGCCGGGCGTTCTTCGATAATAAGTTTAATGTTCGACATGATGATGCTGGTTTTTGATGAGGTGAATTTACTGAAAAACAGTGAAAGTTGGAGGATAATTAGACCTGTCTCGTATTAGTCGAATTCATTTTATTGCACTGATTAATGAATGATGCTTAAATAACGTCATTGATAGCGCAACATCTTTAAAAGATTAAATCCCATCCCCTTAAATGCCCTTAGGCGTCTAAGGTGGTGAACATGTTCATCATTAAGATTAAGGCCATTAAGAGATAAAGCTACAATGATTAGTAACAGCCCATTCGATGTCGTCATTGCGAGGTACGAAGCGATCTTACTCTGATGGCTGGGAAAAAGCATCGATTCAATCTCAACTAGCGATCGTTGTTAGATAGCCTGTCTGCTGAAGGCAGGCTTTGTCGTTCCTCCTCGCAATGACGATTTTCTATTGGGGCTGTCATCCTAAGCCGGTCGAAGGATCTTCCGCATCATCTCTTATACCCAATGCCAAGGTGAAGCGGTTAAGCGTATACCTGCTCCACCATTCCCATACCTTTTATCCGGCCAACCTTAACCCACCAACCGAAAGCGTGCTAAACCTGTGGTATAGGCAAGAGCCAGCAGTACTTAATTTTTACCGGCGTATAAGCGAAGCAATCCTCTACATGGGACGAAGCAGTACACAGGTAAGCCTGGCTAAAAGGTGGCCTTAACGTGGAGTAAATGTGGAGTAAATGTGGAATAAAGGAGGGGAGGTGTGATGTTTTTGGGTTTTTAAATTAACAAGTTGAAAAATTGGGTCATCGTCCCTTTGTATAAACCAATATAGAAAAATTATGGCTATCCAAAATGGAATTATTAAAATTGATGGGTAACTAAGACCATAGCATTAAAACAAAAGCACCCCTTTCGAGGTGCTTTTTAAACTTAAAAAGAAAAAATAAAGATTGTTATACCAATTGCATCAAGGCTTCTTTGCTAAAGCCTTTCAGCTCTTCGGTGCGGTTGTTTTTAATTTTCTCAACCCAATTCGGATCGGCTAAAAGCGGGCGGCCAACGGCTACCAGGTCAAAATCGCCCCGATCCATCCGGCGTACCAATTCATCTAAAGAACTGGGTTGTGAGCTTTGGCCTGCAAATGCGCCAAAGAAATCGCCATCTAAACCAACCGAACCAACTGAAATAGTTGCTTTACCGGTTAATTTTTTAGCCCAGCCCGCGAAGTTAAGGTCAGAACCTTCAAATTCGGGCTCCCAGAAACGGCGCTGCGAACAGTGAAAAATATCGATGCCGGCATCAGCCAAAGGCGTTAACCATTGCTCCATTTCCTGCTCGTTTTTGGCCAGTTTAAAATCGTATGCAGCAGGTTTAAATTGCGATAAACGAATAATTACAGCAAAATCTTCGCCTACTCTTTTGCGTACTTCTTTAATTACTTCTACACCAAAACGGGTACGTTCGGCTAAGGTTTTACCACCGTAAATGTCGGTACGGTTATTTGTGCCGTCCCAAAAAAACTGGTCGATTAAATATTGGTGGGCACCATGTATTTCAACGGTATCAAAACCAATAGCTTTCGCATCGGCAGCAGCCTGTCCGAAAGCGGCAATCGTATCGGCAATGGCAGCGTCCGTCATTGGTACTCCGTTTTCGAATCCCGGACTGTTAAAAGATGACGGGCCTTCAAATGGAGCACTTGGTAGCCAGCCAGAAGCATGATTTGCATGAATACCCTGGTGCCAGATTTGTGGACCCATTTGTCCGCCTGCACCATGTACACTTTTAATTACATTTTCCCATCCGGCAAGAGCTTCGGTTCCATAAAAATGAGGAATATTTGGATCTGCAGACGAAGAGGGCCTGTTAATTACCGTTCCTTCTGATAGAATTAAACCTACTTCGCCAGCTGCTCTTTTGGTATAATAAGTAGCTACATCAGCTGTGGGTACGCCGTCAGGAGAAAATGAGCGGGTCATAGGAGCCATTACGATCCTGTTTTTAGTATTTAATGTTTTAAGGCTAAATGGCCTGAATAAACTATCTGTGTTCATGTATTGTAGATTATAATTCTGAATTGATGATTTGACTTAACTTCTCTATACCTTCCTTATTGCGCTTGTAATATGTCCATTGCCCAACACGGGTGGCACATACCAAATCGGCACGTTGTAAAATAGAAAGGTATTCGGAAATGGTACTTTGAGATAAGCCTGCCTTATATTGAATTTGCCCTACACAAACACCAACATTTTCGAAATCGGCGTTAGGCTGTTCGGGGAAATTTTTCTCGGGCTCTTTAAGCCAGTTTAAAATTTGTAAACGGGTTTTATTAGAAAGTGCTTTAAATATCTCTACCTGATCCATGACGCAAATGTATATCGACTTTTCCCGATATGCCAATTAAAAGAATGAAATTTACAATTGTATGTTTGATTCAGGGTTTTTTAACCGCAAAGTGCGCAGAGCAGGGAGAAAACAATGCAATTCCTTTTTGCACCAAATTTTCGGTCTTCCGACTCCTGACCTCCGACTATACCAGTCGAAATTGTGGTAAAAAAAGAACGGGGATAAATCATACCGACCTATCCCCGTCATCTAAATTAACGCTCTCATATATATAAACAACCAAAAGGGCGATTTATTATATAACACTTAAAATATTTTTATTTTTTTGCTACGGGCTTTTTTGCTGCTGCTTTTGGTTTCTTGGTTTCTTCCTCAGTTTCTTTTGCCGGGGTAGCTTTTTTCGCAGCTGGTGCCTTAGCTTTTTTAGGTGCTGCTTTTTCGCTTTCTGTAGCAGTTTCTTTCTTTTTAGCTGGCGCTTTAGCTTTTTTAACTTCAGCAACCGGCTCAGCAACAATTTCTTCTTTTACTTCAGCCGCTTTAGGTGCTGCTGTATTTTGTAAATAAATTGCCAGTAGCTGTTTTAAATAAACATCTGGTTTGGGCATGTTAATTACGGTACCCGGTTCTTTATCCTGCGCTTGTTTGGTATAGGCCGATTTAATTTTGCCCCAATCTTTTGAGTAAAGTTTGATGAACATTTCTAAAAACTGTTCATCTGTATATTTTTTAGGCAACCTCCCCAGCACTGCCTGAATTTTTTCTTCTTTTCTATGTAATATCGCCATCGATTTTATTTTCTGCAAAGATAGCCGAATTTTATCATATTCAGGTTTTTGCTTTTTTAGGTCCAAAAGGGTTCAGCTGAACGAGGCTTAGGCGCTTTTCTCTTCCAGGCTTGTTTCTTTCCTTCTGTTTTTTACCAAACGTTCGCGGTGCTGCATTCCCCATTCCCTCAGTTCGTTAATTACACTATCGAGGGTTCCGCTGTACTCGGTCAACTCGTAGGTTACCGTTACAGGCGTGGTGTGGAACACTTTCCTGATCACAAACTCATTCAATTCGAGTTCTTTTAGTTCTTTGGAGAGGATTTTTGGCGTAATTTCTCCCAACGATTTCTGAATTTCGTTAAAACGGAGTGGCCGGTCCTGCAAACTCAAAATCAAAGGGAGTTTCCATTTACCGTTCAATACATACAGTGCATCTTTAATGGCGTTCATGCTGGCGGTGCATGCAGATTTATCGTGGTGTTTATCTTTTGGTCCCATAGGGCAAAGTTACACGCTTTCCTAAATGATACCACTATCCTTTGGGAAAGTAGTATCTTTTTGATAGCAAAAGTAGCTAGGTTTGCCTCAAAAAAGATGATGAACACAAAAGCAATTCAGATTACGTATTGGATATCAACAGCATTGGTTTCGTTGATGATGGTTTTTTCGGCTTATTCCTATTTTGCCAACCCAGAGGTTAAGCAGGGTTTTCAGCATGTGGGTTTTCCCGATTATTTTAGGGTAGAATTAGGGATTGCGAAGTTGCTGGGTGCAATTGTTTTGCTGGTACCTATTAAAGGTTTGATTAAAGAATGGGCTTATGCCGGTTTTACAATTGTATTTGTTTCGGCCTGTATTGCGCATCTGGCCTCGGGCGATACCATTGGCCATGCCAGTGCACCACTGATCTTTTTAGCCGTTTTGGCAGTATCCTACTTTACCTATCATAAAAGTAAAAAAGCGAATTAGCCGCATTTATTGGCTTAAGCGGTTTCATTTATGCTTTGCGTTGAAACTGCTTAAGTTCATCTATTAAAACGGTTTAGTTTGCATTGCAACAAATTAATGATGAAATATAAACTCCCGGGTTTTTATTTTATTTTGGGTTTGATATGAAAATCTATACTAAATATTCGGCCCTTGCTTTATTTGCTTCGATGGCTTTTTTTACTGCATTTAAGGATGACGGTAAAGCGCCGGAAAAGACGCTTAAGGCAGACGAAAGGCCCAACATCATTGTAATTCTGGCCGATGATTTGGGTTTCTCGGATATTGGCTGTTATGGTGGCGAAATTAAAACACCAAATATCGATTACCTGGCCGCTCAGGGCGTTCGTTTCAGAAATTTCTATAATACTTCGCGTTGTTGCCCCACACGGGCGGCCTTATTAACCGGGCTTTACAACCACAACGCTGGCATAGGCGAAATGACCCAGGACCGTAATATTGAAGGCTATCGCGGTGCCATAACCAAAAATACAGTTACCCTTGCCGAGGTTTTAAGGGATGCAGGTTACCGCACGGCTATGTCGGGCAAATGGCACGTTGCTAACACCGTTGAGCAACCCACGCCTCAGGCGCAACAAGATTGGTTGAACCATAAAACCAGTTTCCCGCTGTTTTCGCCAATTGATCAATACCCTACCAACAGGGGTTTCGAAAAGTTTTTTGGTACACTTTGGGGCGTAGTCGATTTTTTTGACCCTTTTAGCCTGGTAAGTGGTACCACCCCGATAACAACAGTACCCAAAGATTATTACCATACCGACGCGATTAACGATACGGCATCTACCTACATCCGCGAATTTAGTAAAGGCGATAAGCCATTTTTCCTGTATGTAGCCGAAAATGCACCGCATTGGCCATTACAGGCAAAGCCCGAAGATATTGCCAAATATAAAGATACCTATAAAGTGGGCTGGGATGCCATCCGTGCAGCCCGGTATAAAAGAATGGTAGCCATGGGATTAATTGATCCTAAAACGGCACCACTTTCGCCAAGAAAAAGTAACGATAACTGGGAAAATAACCCTACCAAACAATTTGATGAAATGGCCATGGCAGTACATGCAGCCATGATCGACAGGATGGATCAGGGGATTGGCAGGATTATTAAAACTTTAAAGGAAACCAACCGGCTAGACAATACGCTGATTGTGTTTTTAAGTGATAATGGGGCAAGTCCGGAAGATGCCATGCGTTATGGCCCCGGTTTCGATCGCCCAAGCCAAACCCGCTCTGGCGAAAAAATTGCTTATCCCATTTATAAAAAGGTAATGCCGGGTCCGCAAACCAGTTATACTTCTATCGGACCTATTTGGGCCAATGTGGCCAATACGCCCTATCAGTTGGCTAAGGCACAAGCTTACGAAGGTGGTGTACATACCCCAATGATTGCTTTCTGGCCTAAAGGTATTACGGCTAAAAAAGGCAGTTACAGCGATCAGGTTGGTCATGTAATGGATTTTATGCGCACGTTTACAGCGCTTGGAAAGGCAAAATACCCCACCCATTATAAGGGCAACACCATCAAGCCCATGCAGGGCGAAAGCTTGGTACCAGCATTAAAAGGGAAGCAGGCCGTGGGGCACGATATGTTGTTTAACGAACATTTTAATGCACGCTATGTACGCGCAGGAGATTGGAAGCTGGTTAACCTTGCCGGCGATTCGACCTGGCATTTGTACAACATTAAAAATGATAAAACTGAATTAAAAGATATGGCAGCTCAAAACCCCGATCGCGTAAAAGTATTGAATGACAAATGGCAGGCCTGGGCAAAAGAAAACCATGTGTCGCCAAAGAATTAGCCTTTAAGCTTTAACTTTAAATGGTTTACCGGGCTGAAAAGCGCTGACCCGAATTTACAGGCTTAGTCTTTCCAGCCTTTTTTCATTTTCTTATAAGCTTTTTTGCTGATTTTAGATTTCTTTTTAGATCTCGATTTCCCTTTCTTTTTTCGAGCATTAATGTTGTTCACTAACGAATTTTTAACGCCGAGCTTATTTTTCTTAGCCTTCTTTTTTGCCTTTTTCTTTGCTTTTGCCATCTCCTATTCTAATTGCTGTGTTTGTTTAACATCAAATCAGAAAGAAAAGTTCCGATAAAATATATTGAGCTTTTTAACAAAGTAAGTTGAGCTGTATAGCAAAGCGCTGCGGCTATAATCGCTATACCTTTGAGTTAAATAAAAATAGAAAGCATATGAAAATTTGGTTTATAACAGGTAGTGCCCGCGGTTTGGGCCGTAACCTAACAGAAGTAGTTTTGGCCCATGGTGATAAAGTTGCCGCAACTGCGCGAAATACAGCTGCCTTACAGGATCTGGTAGTTAAATACCCGGGGCAGGTTTTTCCGATCGAGCTTGATGTTACCGATTATGATCAGGTGCATTTGGCAGTAGAATCGGCAGTGGAGCATTTTGGCCAGATTGATGTACTGGTGAATAATGCGGGGTTCGGTATTGTAGGCGCTGCCGAAGCATTTACAGATGAGCAGGTGAGAAGTCAGCTGGAAACCAACCTGTACGCACCCATTGAAATAACCCGCGCTGTTTTACCTTTTATGCGCAGGCAACGTTCGGGACGGATTTTACAAATCAGCTCGATAGGTGGTCGTGTGGGTAACGCTGGTATTGGTATTTATCAGGCGGCCAAATTCGGGTTGAGTGGCTTTAGCGAGGTGTTGGCCAAAGAAGTAATCGATTTCGGGATTTATGTAACCAGTGTAGAGCCCGGTGGTTTCAGGACAGATTGGGCAGGCGATTCGATGACCTATGCACCGCATATTGAAGGTTATGAAAAAGTAGAGCAACGTGCCGAATATTTTAAAAACGGCGGATTTGTACCCATGGGCGATCCGGCCAAGGCAGCCAAAGTGATGCTGGATTTGGTAGATAGTACTGAACCGCCTGTGCATTTGGTTTTAGGTAGCGAAGCCATTGGCATGTTAAAAAATGCCGATGAAGCGCGTACTGCCGAAATGGAAAAATGGATGGCCGTGAGTGTATCAACTGATCATGATGAGGCCGATAATTTCCTTACTTCTAATTTGGGCAAAACCTTTTTGAAAAAGTAAATGCAGCTGAATAGAGCATGGCTATGGCGCAATAGCTGTGTTCTATTTAGCTACTTTATAATAGCTGCTAAGCTGCAATTGCAGCTTTTTATTTTATAAATTTGATTACATGCAAGAAAATAAAAAGCCCAATATCCTCTATTCCTGTTATTCGCGAAAAAACAGCGAGGGCGAGCAGTTTATTGCTCAGCATAATTTTGGGTTCATGATTTCGGGTAGCTCGGAGCATTTTATAGGAGGCGAAAAATTTGTTTTCAAACCGGGCGATTTCCGTTTTTTTAAAAGGAACCAGCTTACCCGCTGGACTAAATTTCCACCCGCAGGTGGCGAATACCGCTCTATTTCTATTTCGATAGATCAGGATACTTTGCACAGCATTAGCGAAGAGTATAACCTTACAGCTACAGGCCCGATAACGGGCAGGGGGCGATGCTACTGGAACCGAATAACCTGCTAAAGCACTATATCGATTCTTTAGTGCCTTACCTGGATGGCAGCAATGAATTTAATAAAGGTTTAACCAATTTGAAGGTAAAGGAAGCGGTGATGGTATTGCTCGAAACCAATCCGGGCTTAAAAAATGTGCTGTTCGATTTTTCTGAACCGGGTAAGCTTGACCTGGAGGCCTATATGAACGAGCATTATAAGTTTAATGTAGATATTAAACGTTTTGCCTATTTAACCGGCAGGAGTCTAGCTGCTTTTAAGCGCGATTTCCAGAAAATTTTTAATACCGCGCCAAACCGTTGGTTACAGCAAAAGCGCCTAGCCGATGCCCATTACCTGATCAGGGAAAAAGGCTGGAAATCATCTGATGTATATCTGGAAGTTGGTTTTAAAGATTTGTCGCATTTTTCTTTCGTTTTTAAAAAGGCTTATGGTGTTGCACCATCGAGGATTGGAGCAGCTATCTGAAAAGTGTAACGCTGCCTGATAGTTTCTTTGTGCCACCATTTGCAGTAATCAGATAAAAATAGGTGCCAACAGGTATGGTTTTGCCCGCTAAAGTGCCATCCCAGGGAATAGCATAGCCTCTTGATTGAAATATAATACTTCCGTTCCGGTTAAAAACCTGTACTAAATCGGTATTGCCAATTGCTTTTATCTGCCAGTAATCATTCACCCCATCGCCATTTGGCGAAAAGGAATTGGGTAACAGTATTTCACAATCGTTTCTAACGGCTACGCGGATAAAGTTAGAATAGGCTATGGCATTAGCCAGGCAAGATCCTGAACCAAAAGCCTGACAGCTTATTACATCCTCGTCTTTTAGCATAGTGCTTGTAAATGTACTTCCGATTTGGTTGGTCTGCTGGTCATTTACAAACCATTTGATAACAGCCTCTGTGTTAGAATTGCCTCGGGTTTGTGCCGTAAAGGTAACAGCTGAACCTGCGCAGGAAGCATCGGTTGTATTGGCTGCAATTTCTACACTAAAGGCGGTGTAAGGTGTAACTTCAACAATAATTTGATTGGATTGGGCGGAAAGCGGAATACAATAATCGTTGTTGGTTACCACCAGCGAAATTCTGTCGCCGTTGGTCAGGCTGTTTGTAGTGTAGGTGGCGTTATTATTAGCAACGTCTACGTCGTTAATCAACCATATATAACTGGGGTTGGCACCTGCGTTATCGGTTGCGGCATGAAAAGATACGGTAGAACCTTCACAGATGTAAACAGTTGATGTGCTGACAATGGCATAGGGTTTCTGCAGGTTAGATACCGTTAGCAGTTGGGTAGCCGTTTCGACTCCGTTGCTTGCGGTTATTGTTGCTGTCCCAGGCCCGTAAATGTGTATTTTTCCGTTAATGATATCGGCTACATCAGGCTCGCTCGATGTATAGGTTATGGGTAGGCTGCTGGTGGCCATCGGGTCAAAATCAGGATCACATATTCTTTTGGGGGGAATGGGTGGAAACCTTATGGCCCTTAAACCAGAACTTTCGCAAGTTTTAATGGCATTGAAAGGCAGAGGATGAGCTGCAGCAAAGGTGTTTACTTCGTAATGAACAAGGGAAAGTTCACGGGCAGTTAAGCATTTAGATGAGAGTACTGTTGCAATAAAAAAACAGAACAGTTTGAGGGCGTTTGCTTGAGGCTTCACGTAATTTAGATCGGCAATATAATAGGGCTAAAGTAGGTAAATATCAATGCCGGCAATTAAAATTACTGTAAACAAAAAAACACCATTCTGTTAAGACTGGTGTTTTTTGTTAAGATTCTATGAATGGCTAAATTGAGTCGGTAAATTGATGAAGACTATTAGAAACAAAAAAAGCATCAAATTGATGCTTTAAAATAAGTTAAACTTTTTTAGGAGGAAGATCGAAGGCAATTGCCTCATGCTCAAAATGGTCTTTATGTGAACCATCGCAAAAAGGTTTATTTTTAGAAAGGCCGCAACGGCAGATCGATACTACTTCTCTGCCCTGTAAGCCATAAGTATTTCCGTTTCTATCTACAATTTCGAAATCGCCTTCTATTTTAACGGATCCATTATTGTTAATGGTAAGTTTTGTTTTAGACATGTGTTTTGTTCGTTTCCTGCAAAACTAAAACATACTTACCGCAATCTCAGATCTGATTTCTATTTAGAAACATTCTCTGGTTCTCCTCCCTGTTCTTTTCTGATCACATAAGCCGTCATCTCCGTCCTGATTTTAAAACCGAGTTTTTGGTATAATTTAATGGCACCCAGATTGTCGTTTTTAACGTGTAAAAAAGGTATTTCGGCACGGTTAAGTATTCTTTTAATCTGCTCCTGTAAAATTTTAAGAGCATAACCCTTTCCCAAATGATCGGGATGGGTACAAACCGCACTTACTTCGCGGTAAGGAGTGGGGAAGAAGCGGTGACCAGCCATGGCAATCAATTGGTTTTCGGCAAATATGCCTATGTAGTTACCCAATTCGATGGTTTTGGCTAAAAACGGTCCCGGTTTGGTAAGCTCAACCAGGGCCGACATTTCGGTTACGTGGCTTTGATCAAGGTCAGTAAGCCCTCCGTTTGTGCTTTCGGGCATGTTTACTCCTTCATAAACCAGTTGAAACATATCAATTTGCATGTGTATAGTCCAAAGGGCTGGTATGGTTAATGGCGCTTTAGAAAAGACTACAAACAAACTGTCGGCTTCGCTGATTTTGTAAAGTGTTTGCAGGTTTTCTGCCGAATTATCTTTTAAGCCTGCAAATGCAGCAATATCTTTCTGGTAGTATTTAACCCCCTCAACACCTTTTGCAAAATGAGCGTGCGCCGATGTTAAGGCATGGTAAATGGGATTATCAAGCAGGTGTTCCATGCTGCAAAGATATTCAATAGGCAATTAAAATCCTGCTTTGCAGTGGCAACTCAGGGCCTTGCTGTGTACTATGAATGTAAAAATGATTCGATTAAACCGGCAGTAAATTCGAGTGTTTTAGGGTTGATATCAGGCGCACAGATTTCCCCAATCATACTGCCATGTATGCCGGGTAAAATGGTTAAGCGCGAATTTTCAATCAATCGCGACATTTTAACCAGATGTTCCGGCGTAATTACATCACGATCGGCCAGCATGAGTAAAGCATCTGCTTTAATGCCTGCAATTTCATCATCACTCAGATCAATGTAGTGTAGCATGCGCTGTTTATCTTTCTCAAACATATTCTGCAGCCCGGCAGGGTCGGGGTTCAGTTCCAGATATGATTTTTTAAGTCCTTCTGGCATGTGTGCTAAAGTAGCGTCTCCGAAGCCATCGTAAAAACCGGCTATTAGTCCTGTTTTCTGGTAATTGGCCGAAATAACAATAATTTTATTCACTACAATGGGGTAGCGTACAGCAATGTGCAGGGTGGTGGTACCACCATTGCTAAACCCCAGGAAATTGGCTTTAGCGATATCGAGCTGCTCAAGCAGGGTAACCACATCGTTTGCATCCTGCTCAAAAGATTCGGGCGCATCGCGATCACCGGTACGACCATGTGCCTGTAGTTCAACAGCAATAAGTTTGTTGTTTTGGGCCAGATAGGGGATAAAGTTGCCAAAGTTGGATGGTATGGTAGAACCGCCGCCGTGGATCAATACCAAAGGAATTTCGCCTTTGCCATAAATCTCGTAATACATACTGATCCCGTTAACGGATTTTGTGCCAGTTGTTTTTTCAATTTCCATATCTATATTATTTTGCTTTATCCTTTTTCGCCCCTTGCCAGTGGCCATTTATTTTATAAATTTAGCATAAGTAAGCCATTAAATTATAACACTGTTCCGGATATTGTTAAAAAATATATTACCCGCATCTGCCAATCGCTAATGCGTTACCAGCAATTCATCCTTTTGTTTAAATCTGCTTTGTAGGCGTCAGAAACAGGGATCAGGTTATTGTTAATTACCAGCGTTTTGCCCTCTACCTTATCAATTTTACTAATGTTAATGATAAATGACCAGTGCACACGCAGAAAAATATCAACGGGTAATTTCTTTTCTATGGTTTTAAGGGAAGAGTGGATGGTATGATCTTGTTCGTCGACATTTATTTTTACATAATCGCCTAAGGCCTCGAGGTAGTTGATGTCTCTGATTTTAAGTTTGCACACTGCATTTGACATTAGGTTGTGCAAGCACTATAAGGCAAATTACGCCACAGTGAGTAAGCTGCTTTTAAGGCATCTTCGTGCACAGCTGCAAGCCAACGTCATTTCACAAAATATTCACGTTATTGCCTGGGTTTTAGCGGGTGCCGTAATCACGAGCGTTTTTCGAAAGATATTGCTGAAGATATTTCTCTGCCAAGAGCCACCGCAAAGATTTAAGATTACACCAAACACAGCCCTCTGCTAAGCCGGTTAGTAGCAATAACGATGTTAATAAAAATAAAATCTCATACCCAGAGACTTAAAAAAAAGCAGTTTGAAGATCCATTTAAGGATGATAAATTTGCCGGATGACAGTTACGGTACTCGCTATATTAGACACAGAGTTCAGGCAAGAGCCTGCCCTGGCAAAGATCATGAACAACAGGTTACAGCGGGTAGCGAAAGAACTTAAAGAGATTCACCTCTCAGCACTGCTTGATAAGCGGACAGTACCTGAGAACCTTATCGTACATATCAGTTATACCACCAGGTACAAAATACGTTATCGCATAGTAAATAAAGTTCCCAACATTATAGCATATTTCGTAGCAGAGCAATGCAGCAGACTGGGCTATATACTTTGGAAGGAAGTCCTTTCAGAACAAGGCTCATATTATCGTTTATAAAAGCTATCCACCAGGTGCTGTAACCTTGTGGAGTACAGCTTGCCATCTGGCTATTACTCCTATTTTCAGTGTGCACTTTTTTATTTCCGGGTAGATTTATTTCTTATAAAATAAGGTGTTCTCACTCAAGAGAACACCTTATTTTGATTAAATGAAATGCCACCAGGGCGCAATAAGATTATTCCTCCTCACTATTTTTCATCTTGGAGAGCAAATCGTAGGTTCCTTTCAGCACTACTTTGCCTGAGAAATCCCTGCCAGCGGGCATGTTTACTTCCAGATAACCACCCTCTGAAATTCCTGCGCTTACTGCTACCATTTCGAAATGATAGGAAGGACCGGTATTTTCTGCCCCCTGATTTTGATTCTGGGCAGTTTTACCTTTATTGTCAGCTTCGTTCTTTACGAAAATGTATTTTTTACCTTCGAAATCTACTACAGCGGCTACAGGTAGTGTCATTACTTTTACAGAACCGGTTTCAATAAATGCTTTAAGGTAAGTGCCTGGAATAAAAGCTGTACTACCCTGAGCGATGGCATGAACAGTTACGGTTTTGTCGGCATTAATTTCTCCACCTACCAGTTGTACTACAGCACTGCGCTGGGTTGAATCGTTGGTAAGAGAAAAAATCACTTTCTGGCCTTTCTTTACCATTTGAGCATCTTTCTCAAAAACATTCAGTTCAACATGTAGGTTCGCGCTATTCACAATTTCGAACATCACATCATTCGGTGCTACAAACTTGCCGGTATTTACGTTCACTTTGGTTACATAGCCAGTAATTGGGGCATAAATATTAATCTGGCTCCTGATATTTCCGGCATTGAGCGATGAAGGGTTGATATTGATCAGCTGCAAACGCGCTTTCAGGGCACTTACCCTAGCGAGGTTCCCCTGATAAGCAGCTTTTGCCTGTTGAAGTGTTTTCTGTGCATTTACATTCTGCTGTGCCAGGGTTAATTGCCGTTTGTATTCGGCATCAGTGAGCTCAAGCTGGCTTTTGCTTTCCAGGTAGTCTTGCTGCAGCTGTACATACTCCTGGTTCTGCAATATCGCAATCACCTGGCCTTTACTTACCTTAATTCCCTGAAGCAGCGGTGTAGATTTGACGATACCGCCCATTTGGGTGGTAATACTGATCAGGTTTTGAGGAGGGACATCGATAAATCCGTTTACTTTAAGCATGCCGCTTAGGGAACGAAGTTCGGGGCTGCCCAATGCTATACCAACTGCTTTATATTGCGATGCAGTTAATTCGACAGCATTACTTTCCGCTGCAGTACTGTCTGCCTGGATCTCTGTAGCAGCAGCATCTTTTTCCTTATTACCACAAGAAGAAAGCGAGATGGCTAGAACAGCGATGCAGGAGATTCGGTTAAGGACTTTAATTACTTTTTTCATTTGATATCTTATTTACCTTTTAGGTACTGTAATGTGAATATGGATTGATTATATTGATTAATAGCCGCCAGGTAGTTAAAGCGGATATCTGAGTAGGTGCGAATGGCCTGCAGGTATTCAATATAGCCGATTTCGCCAGCCTGAAAAGCAATCTGGGCCTGCTTTAAGATCAGGTTTACATTGGGCAGGGCACTATCTTT
Source organism: Pedobacter sp. HDW13 (assembly GCF_011303555.1). Lineage (NCBI taxonomy): Bacteria > Pseudomonadati > Bacteroidota > Sphingobacteriia > Sphingobacteriales > Sphingobacteriaceae > Pedobacter > Pedobacter sp. HDW13. The sequence goes on from NZ_CP049868.1 coordinate 2,693,007, forward strand.
ATAGTAAGCTATACTTTTTGAATTTTTGAGCATATCCTGATAAGCCTGTTCATAGCGCCCCTTAAATCGGATTGGGATAATAGAAACTCACTTTCGGCAAGCTGCTTATCTATTTTGGCCGCCTTGATCCGTGAAGAGAATGGTTTAAAAAACAAAGGAACTGAGATCCCTGCGGATATACCCTGGAAACGCTTGCCGCCACCGTAATAAATATCCTGGCCGTTTATGTTCTGAAGTCCAATAAACGATTGGTTAAAATAACCGATATTAAAATCGGGGCCTGAACGCGAACGTTCTACTCTGATGGCTTTATCGGCGATATCAATTTGCTGGCGTAGCAGCAAAAGAGTTGGATTTTCTGTTGTTACTTTATCACCCTGCTCAGCCAACCAAAGGATTTGCTTAAAATCAGTGTTTGCCAGAATAACCTCTTCTTTGGTATTCAACAGGCGTTTAAGTTCGGCAGAATAAGCCAGTATATCGGCCTTGTTTTTACTCATCTGGTTGCGAACTTCGTTATACTGTGTTTCAGCAGTGGTTTTCTCCAGCAGGTTAGTCTCGCCGGCCTTATAGCGCAATGATGCCGCTTTTAAGAAATTGCTGTACACACTATCCTGACTAATGTACAGCCTTTCCAATGCCTTAAAATATGCTAACTGTGTATAAACGCTCCGTACCTGATAGCTCAGCTCCTGTTGGGTAACGCTTAATCCGATTTCTGCATTTTTGATCTGGGCATCGTAAAGATTCCGCTGGCTTGTGAATAAACCGGGATAAGGAATATTCTGGGTAGCAGAGAAGTTATTATCCCTTTTGATGGTATTGATCTGACCGTATTGGACATCAATATTGGTTTTACCTAAATCAGTTGAGCTGCCCTTAAGTGCCTGTTGCTTGCTAATTTGTAAGGCAGCGGATTTGACAGCCTGATTACTGCCAATGGCTATATTTACTGCCTGTTCCATGCTCATGCCCCGAGCTGGAGCAGTTTGTGCCTGAGCTGAGTTTGAGAAAGTGCATATGCCGACAAATAGCAGCAGAGTTAAAATGGCTGGTGGAGCTGCAGTTTTCTTTCTGCTTTTAAAGCCCTCGAAATAAGTGTATAACACGGGTAAAACAATTAAAGTTAAAATAGTAGAGGTAATTAGCCCGCCAATTACAACTGTAGCCAGCGGTTTTTGTACCTCCGCACCTGCAGCGCTTGAAATGGCCATTGGCAGGAAACCCAGCGAGGCTACTGTCGCAGTCATTAATACCGGACGTAGCCGAATAGCCGTGCCTTCGAGCACAATGTCTCTAATGCTGTATTTGTTCATTTTTTTTAGCCGGTTGAATTCGGTAATTAGCACAATACCATTAAGTACGGCCACACCAAAAAGTGCAATAAAACCTACGCCTGCAGAAATGCTGAACGGCATTCCCCTTAAAAGCAACCCCAGGATACCACCAATGGCGGCCATAGGAATGGCTGAGAAAATAAGCACCGATTGTTTTACTGAACCAAAAGAGAAGTAAAGCAGGAGCAGGATCAGCAGCAAGGCCACCGGAACGGCAATTGATAGCCTGGCCGTTGCCTCTTTAAGGTTTTCAAACTGGCCTCCGTAAGTGATGTAATATCCAGCAGGTAGTTTAATTTGCTCGTTGATCTTCGCTTCAATTTCGCTTACCACGCTCTGGATATCCCGCCCCGAACATTTAAGCCTACAATAATTCTTCTTTTAGTATCTTCTCTCTGAATCTGGTTAGGGCCAACCTTAAATTCAACATCAGCCAGCTGATCTAAAGGAACCTGATTGCCATTGGGAGCAGAAACATATACATTTTTCACATCATCAATCCCTTTACGGTTGGCCTGAGACAATCGAACGGTGATATCATAACGCTGTTCGCCTTCGTAAACCAGTCCGGCCGATTGACCTGCAAATGCGGTATTCAAAGCCTGATTTACTGTTTCTACGCTCAGGCCATACTGCGCAATCCGGTCACGGTTAATTTTTACTACAATTTGTGGTAGCCCGGTGGCCTGTTCTAGGTATAAATCTTTTGCTCCCTGAACACCTGAAACGATTTTACCTATTTTCTGTGAAAGAGCGGTCAGTGTTTCTAGATCGTCACCGAAAACCTTGATCCCGATATCCTGCCTAACACCCGAGATCAGCTCATTGGAACGGAGTTGGATAGGCTGAGAAAATCCGAAGCTTACCCCGGGAACTTCTTCTAACGCTTTGCTCATCAGCTCGGCCAGTTCTTCCCTATCATGAGTGGTTGTCCATTCTTTTTTGTTCTTTAATACGATAGTTAAATCGCAGGCTTCCATCGGCATTGGATCTGTTGGGATTTCAGCAGCCCCCACTTTACCAATTACTTCTTTTACTTCGGGGAATTTCTCTACCAGTATTTTTGAGGCCTGGTTAACTTTATCAATGGTTTGAGAGAGCGAACTACCAGTTAGTAGCCTGGTTTCTACAGCAAAATCCCCCTCTTCCAGGGTTGGAATAAATTCTCCGCCCATTCTGGTGAAGATAAACGCGCTGATGGCCAGCAGCAGTACCGAGGCGATGACAACAAGTTTCCTATGATTAAGTGCACCTTTAATCATAGGCGTATACCTTCTCTGGAAAAAATCCATCATGCGGTCAGAAAAGTTCCGTTTATGTGCAACTTTCTTGCTCAGCAAGAGCGAGGATACCATGGGCACATAAGTTAATGATAATATAAATGCACCGATAATGGCAAAAGATACCGTTTGTGCCATAGGGCCAAACATTTTTCCTTCAATGCCAACCAAAGCCAGGATTGGCAGGTAAACAATGAGGATAATAATCTGGCCAAATGCTGCGGCGCTCATCATGCGAACAGCTGATTTCTCTACTTGAGCATCCATTTCAGGTTGTGTGTATGCCCGACCTAATTTATTCCCGGATAGGATGTGCATGGTAGCCTCCACAATAATTACCGCCCCGTCTACAATGAGACCGAAATCAATAGCCCCGAGGCTCATCAGGTTGCCTGATACCCCAAAAAGGTTCATCATTGAAATGGCAAAGAGCATCGCCAGTGGAATTACGGAGGCTACAACTAGCCCAGCACGGAAATTCCCAAGAAAAAGTACCAGTACAAAAATAACAATCAGTGCCCCCTCGATTAGGTTTTTAGCTACAGTACCCATGGCGCGGTCTACCAGTGCGCTCCTGTCGAGAAAAGGCTCGATGGTAACGCCTTGTGGCAGGGTTTTGTTAATGCGGGCGATTTTAGCCTTCACCTGCTTTACCACATTATTGGCATTCGCCCCTTTGAGCATCATTACAATACCGCCCACTGCTTCACCTTCACCTTGTTTTGTAGCCCGGGTTAAGGCGCCATAACGGATCGAATTTCCAATTTGAACCGTCGCAATATCACGGATTAGCACAGGAATGCCATTGGTATTATTCTTTACTACAATTTTGTTGATGTCCTCCAGGTTCTCGACCAAGCCCTCACTTCTGATGAAATAAGCATTTGGCTTTTTATCTATATAGGCACCTCCTGTATTCTGGTTGTTCTTTTCCAAAGCAGAAAAAACATCGCTTATACTTAAGTTTAAACTTCGGAGTTTATCGGGATCAAGGGCGATTTCATACTGTTTAAGCAAACCGCCAAAACTGTTTACCTCGGCAATACCAGGTGTGCCAAGAAGCTGCCTCCTTACAATCCAGTCCTGGATACTTCGAAGTTCACGGGCATTGAATTTATTTTCAAATCCGGGTTTAGCATGTACAACATATTGATAGATTTCCCCAAGACCTGTTGATATTGGTGAGATTTCAGGATTTCCCAATCCCTGGGGGATGTTGTTCCTGGCCTCGGAAAGCTTTTCGTTTACCTGCTGCCGAGCCCAGTAAATATCCACATCATCATGAAATACGATGGTTACTACCGAAAGACCAAAGCGTGAAATAGAGCGTACCTGCTCAATTTCCGGAATGGTGGACATGGTTTGCTCAACAGGATAAGAAATAAGCCTTTCTACCTCCTGGGTAGCTAGCGAAGGACTTAATGTGATTACCTGAACCTGGTTATTGGTGATATCAGGAACGGCATCGATGGGTAGTTTTTTAAGGGAATAGATTCCCCATGCAATCAGCCCCAAAGTAAACAAGGCAATAATGAGCTTGTTCTTAATGGAGAACTGAATAATATTTTGAAGCATTATTCTTTCAATTAAGTTTAAAACAAAAAATAGCAATGCAGGACGATGCTACACCAATCTTATTGGGACGCACTCCGACATCGAAAAAAATTGAATTAACCTAATTTAGGCGGTTGCCAAACGGATAGGGGTAAAGAGGTCACCTGGCTAGGTGCTAAAATCTGATAATCTGAAATTACCTGTGGAAATATTATGGCAATTGAAATTGGTTTTGAAACCTCGCTCATCACACTGCAGCAGGAACACATACAGAATGGCGAGCATAGATCGTTAACATCTGTTTTTGAGGAATGGGAAACCTCTTGTGCTGTTGGCGCGTTAACCCGCTGCTGAGAACTGCCCAAAGCAAATACATCTCTGCATGGCATGCAGCTGAGTATAATGATTAGAAGTCCTAAAAACAAACTGGTGTGTTTCACGCTATTTTTTTTTCAAAAGTAAATAAAATATTTAAATAACAAATTTTAAAACAAGAACCATTATGGGTTTGTAGTCGGTTGATTGTCAAATATTTCAAGATGTAGCAAAATGAAAACCAATGTTCATCAGGCAGCAAAAACGATAGGTTGAGGTATTGTGAGGATGGATAAATATTGAACACTGAAAAATATTGATTATGCTTGACGGGAATAAATTTTCTAGCGTTATATTTGTTTTTTGGTTAACTTAGACTTTAGTTTAAGTATGCAAGCTAGAACATGGTTAACACTTATGAGGATTATAAACAGAAAATATGCAGACGTTCAATGGGTGGTTTAATCAATAAATTATTTGACAAATGAAACTGAAAATCGTACCAATACTACTGCTGATATTAATTGCCGGATGTAAAAAAACTAAAGTTTCCTATGATAAAAATACAGTAGCCTGTGGAATAAAAAATCCTTTGGAGAATTTACCCTGGCTTAAAAGTGAATTTCAGGATATTGCCGGTTTCCCTGAAACAAATGGCATAGTGCTTTATGAATTTAATGGCAAGGAAATTATTGATATTTACAAATCGTACTACAGTAGTTTAAATGGCCGGCAGTTTTATTGTGATGGCCAGCAAGTAAAGTTCGACTCAGGAAAAGATCTTCAGGACTACATTCAGATGAGGAAGAAAGTCTCTATATTATTTGGCCAAAAGTTCGCACTATCACAATAAACAAAAGGCTTAGCTACTTTTTCAATATTAAATCCTTTGTGCAATTCTGTTGCCAAATGGCCTGATTGCTGATTGCGCACTTTAAAATATTAAATATAGTGGGCCTGGTCAAAGTCCCAATATTTTCAATGTGCATAAGTATAATTCAGATATATTTGTAACATGTTAAATAGCGGCATCTTTCTGCCTGTCATCATCATTTGTGGTATGGCCTATAGCATTCTGGCCAAAAAACTGACCGTTATGGCCGCTGTTACCGGTGCAATAGTGGCACTTATTATTTTTAGCGCCTCAGGTTACACCGGGCTTGCCATGATGACCACCTTTTTTATCCTAGGTTCTGCAGCAACTTCATGGCAGCAATCAAAAAAACAACCTTTTGCCACCGGAGAAGAAACGAAGAAAGGTCGTAGTGCTTTACAGGTGTTGGCCAATGCTGGAGCTGCGGCGATTGCGGCTGTGCTAGCTTTAAGTTATCCGGGGCTTGGTTATTTAATGCTTCCGATAATAGCGGCATCTTTTGCCTCGGCTACAGCAGATACACTCTCCTCCGAGCTGGGTATGGTTTACGGAAGACGGTTTTTCAATATTGTTTCCTTCAGGCCCGAACCTTGCGGGATGGATGGAGTTATCAGCCTGGAGGGCACCCTGATCGGTGTTGCCGGTAGCTGTATTATCGCCAGTATTTATGCAGTTGGATCAGGGTGGAGCATTAGCTTTTTCTTTATTGTACTAGCAGGAACATTGGGTAACCTTACTGATTCTGTATTGGGGGCTTTGCTGGAGCGCAAGGGGATAATCGGAAATGATACAGTCAATTTTTTAAATACCTTAACAGCGGCGCTGGCGATGTTGTTGTTTGGAATATTTTATCTTTAAGATTCCCGTATATCTTCTAATGAAAGCCTTTGTATTATCGATCATTTCTTGAAGGAAGGATTCAAAAATTCGAGAATAACCTTATTGAGTAAATCTGGTTTTTCAAAGGGTACATAATGTGTGGCATTGGGAATGATTTGTAACTGAGATTTACCAATGTGTGCCGCAATGAGTCTGGTATGCTCAGGTTTAATCACATCGTCACTTCCTGCAATTACCAACACGGGATTGACGATTTGTTGCAATTGCTTTGTGGTAATATTGGGCTGCTCCAGCATCAGGCTGATTAATCGGGGGCTTTTCGGCGGGTTTTGTGCCGTCAACAGATTCTTAAAGGAGGCCAGCAAACTATCAGCTACGCCCGAAGGATAGAGGTTTGCACCGATGGTTACCATATTATCTACCAACTCTGGATGGGTAAGATTAAAGCTCAGGGCAGTATTACCGCCATCGCTCCAGCCTACCAGGTTCACTTTTTTTAGTTCCATTGCAGTAAGCACTTTATGGAGGTCGTCGGCAAATTTATCGTAACTATAAGCCGCCGTAGATAGGTCGGTACTTCTACCTTGTCCACGCGTATCGATAGCAATTACCCGAAAATGTTTTGCAAAAACAGGAATCTGGCGGTAGAAATCTGCTATACTTCCGTTGTTGCCATGCAAGAGTACCAGAGGTTCACCTTTACCATACTCCTCAGTATAAATTCTGGCATCTCCCAGATCAATGTATCTGCCTTTTTTATTTTTACCATATCCACTTTCCAAAGCCGCCTGTTTATAACGGTAGTAATTAGCTAGCGTCGTTATCTCCGGCTTTTCATCTATTAAAGGTTTATCGGTTAGTTGCAATTTCTTTCCTTCCTTGCTGTACTTAATATCAAGATTGGCAATGAAGGTTCCGGCATTGCCTTCCCAATTCCCCTGACTTTGATATCGGAACAGCAAGTCTTTAGCTATCGTTTTCTTTGCCGAAACACCAAAAACAAAATTGTTGTTACTATCTGGTGCATAGTTTACCAGTTGTAGTGTTACCGCAATCTTATCCAATCCATCAAAATTGAGCTGATGAGGGGCAAGATCTATATGCTGCCAACCCGTAGAGCTGGCCTTATAGGTAATATGTTTACGTAAAACATTACTGTCGGGCAAATTATCCTTTACCGTGTAAATGTTAAGCTTTAAGGTAATAGAAGAGAACTTTGAGCTAGGCATGATATAGAAGTTGTAAGCTTTAAGCAAGGTTCGATCGTATATTTCAAAGATATTTCCTTGCTCTATACTAGGAACGTTTTGGTCAAACATTTTAGAAAAAGTTATCATGGGCCTGGACTGTTGCCCTACGATCCGCTCTTTCAGTTTCGCTGCTTTAATAACAACTTCGCCTATATCAAATACCTTTTCCTGGAGTGTAATTACCATTCCCGATTTGGATTCATTTGCCTGAAGATGCCGATCAATAAAACCCGTGGCACTGAATATCACACTGCTGCTGGCCAGACTGTCTGGGATAACCAGTTTAAAGATCCCATCCTCGCTTGCAACGGTGGCAACCTTACTGTTTTTGATGCCTATTGAACAATATGGGACCGGATGTTGTTGGGAATCTTTCACACTGCCGGTTAAAATACGCTGTGCCTTAACATTGAATAATACGAATAATGCTGCTACTGTTAAAAATAGCCTTTTAAAAGAGGAAGGGATATTGCTCATATACAGCAAAGACGGTACAGTGGCCTGAACGGTTGCATGTTCATCTTAATTTTTTGCCTGCCAGGCATAGTAGCCCTTTAGAGTAGCCTAGATCTCAATGTGAGAATAGTAAGATATTTATCGATCCGCCTTTTATTTTGCTGTTGCAAAAGGACAGGATAGATGTTCATCAAGAGGTTAACCAAGGTGATAACCAGTGCAAAAAGGTAAAGGCCTTTGAAGATTTTAATGAATATAAAAACATTCATAAATCCAGATGCCAGCAGATGGTTGAGCTCCGCTGCGGTCATTTCTTTTCTATATTCATTTAACTCACTTGCCTTGATTTTTTTCTTCATGGAAAGCTTGGGGTTGAAAAATTTAAAGAAAGAATGCAGCAGAATATATTTAAATACGTTTAAGCCTAATAGTTTGTTAAGCTTTTCATTTTTAATAAAGTTAAGGTGCGTTAAGGGCTGGTAAAATGTCGTTTTTGCCAGGAAAGCATTCAATAGCATACCTACAATCCAGGAAATAAAAGCAATAGCAAAGCTGAAAGTTATTTGTTTGATGAGCATAGTTGTCGGTTTCTTTCTTTTGTCTCCCCTCAGGGGATCATGGCAGCTAATATAACCTTTATGCTGAAATTTAAGCGTTGAGAATCAGATTTCGGCCATCAATCTACTTATCAATACCAGCTGCGCAAGAATTAAATAGCAGGCCTTAAAAAATTAAATTAAGAAAGAAGAATAGTGTTATGATGGTATTATCTGGCCAAAAATGAAATGTTTTCTGGTTGTTCCCGTTACACAATTTTTTGTAGTGTTTAGATAACTGCTTTAGGAGTTTGATTTAAATGAAAAAACCTGCAAATGTTTAATTTGCAGGTTTTTTATTGATTTTCGTAGCCCGTAGGGGAATCGAACCCCTGTTTCCAGAATGAAAATCTGGCGTCCTCACCCCTAGACGAACGGGCCATTAAATTAAGAGTGTCTTTCAACTCTTTGGTAGCGGGGACACGACTCGAACGTGCGACCTTCGGGTTATGAGCCCGACGAGCTACCAACTGCTCCACCCCGCACTCTATTTTTCGCCTCAAATATCCGTTTGAGGGAGTGCAAAAGTAGGCTTTATTTTCGAATTTCCAAATCCTTTAAAAGAATATTTCCATTAAAAATTAAACTTCCCATAATGAAGTGCTTAGTATTGGTGTATAAGTTTTTTAAAATGAATGGGTTAGTGTGGGTGTGTGTGATGGAAATAATTTTAACTTTTTTATGCTAATCTACTTTTTGTAAAAATATTTGGATAGTTCACAATTGCTTTGTTTCTTTGTTTAAAATCAATCTAAATAAGAATAATGATTTTCTCTCTTGTTCTTAGGCTATGGATTTTTTGCATTTCGATATAATTTTTGGTTAGTTATGTTGATTAAAAGTCCTGTTTACCCGCATCGTCATCTGATGCGGGTAAATCAGGCGCTAAGTTTCGGTGAAATTAATCCTAGAATAATCGTATCCTGCAAATAAACGATAATCTGCACGTTAAGTTTATATGTTTTAAATTGCAAAAATACCTGACAATAGGTTGCGATTTGAAATTCTTTAATGCTCAAATCATATTTAATGAAACGAACCTCTTTATTCTTGAAGCAGTGTATTGCCAGAAATTATCTTGGTAAAGACGGTAAAAAGCTTTATGTAATTTGGAAAGGTGGCTCTACTACAGATGAACCATTTTATGATTGGGTTATTCAAAACTGGCAAACGGTGGCGAGTGTTGCCGTCAGTAAAGAATCAGAATAAATTTAGATTAATAGTCAATTAAAGCGTTTTCAGGAGGGGCTGAGAGCGCTTTTTTTCTGAGCTTTTAAAAGCGGTATAAACAATAAAAGCGATCAGAAATGATCGCTTTTTGTAGCCCGTAGGGGAATCGAACCCCTGTTTCCAGAATGAAAATCTGGCGTCCTCACCCCTAGACGAACGGGCCATTAAATTAAGAGTGTCTTTCAACTCTTTGGTAGCGGGGACACGACTCGAACGTGCGACCTTCGGGTTATGAGCCCGACGAGCTACCAACTGCTCCACCCCGCACTCTATATAATTCGTTTTTTCTTTTGAATTAAATCCTTAACCCTGTTTCCGAATTGGAATGCAAAGATATAATTCGTTTCTTTGTACTGCAAATTTTTTTTAAAAAATATTTCAATGGCGCATAAAGCAGGTTTTGTTAGTATAATAGGTAAACCCAATGTAGGTAAATCAACCTTAATGAATGTGCTTGTAGGCGAACGACTTAGTATTATTACACCTAAGGCTCAAACTACAAGGCACCGTATTTTAGGAATTGTAAATGAAGAAGAATATCAGATCGTTTTTTCTGATACCCCCGGTATAATTAAGCCAAAATACAGTTTGCAGGAAAGTATGATGAGCTTCGTTAACGGATCTTTAACAGATGCGGATGTACTTTTATTTGTAACCGATATTAATGAAGTGCATGATGAAGATGATGTGCTGGAGAAAATCCTGAACAAGGATATTCCAACAATTGTGTTGATTAATAAGATAGATCAGGCTACGCAGGAGCAGGTGGACGAGAAAATTGCTTACTGGAACGAGAAATTAAAGCCAGTTGCCATTTATGCCATTTCTGCGCTGCATAAACACAATGTGGATGGTTTGCTGGATCGCGTTTTGGAAATGCTGCCTGAACACCCACCTTATTACGATAAAGAAGATTTAACCGATCGCTCTGAGCGTTTTTTTGTTTCTGAAATCGTGCGCGAAAAAATCTTTTTAAACTATCAGAAAGAAATTCCTTACAGTACCGAGGTAATTGTAAAAAGCTTTAAAGAAGAGCCGCTTAAAAATGGCAAAGGTGAGATGATTAGAATAAGTGCTGAAATTGTGGTAGAACGCGATTCGCAAAAGAATATTTTGATTGGTACTGGTGGCAGCATGTTGAAGAAAGTTGGTACTGAAGCGCGGATTGAAATTGAGAAGTTTTTAGATGCCAAGGTTTTTCTTGAGTTGTTTGTTAAGGTTATTCCCGATTGGAGAAGTAAAAAGAACTATCTAAAAAGTTTCGGATACGATAATTAATTTCGATTTTTAAGGATGAAGAAAAGCATAACGATCTTGTTGTTGTTCGTAAGCGCGGTTGTTGCCGCCCAAGAATCGAACAATGGTAAAAAGCTTTGGGCCAAATCAATCCTGAACGAAAAAGCGCCAGAGCTGGTTGTCGAAAAATGGATTTCGAAACAGCCCGATACCAAAGGTAAATTTGTGTTAATTGACTTTTGGGCAACCTGGTGTGGTCCGTGCAGGGCATACATTCCTTCGTTAAACGATATTCAGAAAAAGTACGCCGATAAAGTAGTTATTATAGGCGTTTCTGATGAATCTGCCGAAAAAGTAGAAGCTTTTAATAATCCTAAAATTAATTACTTCGAAGCAATCGATACCAAAGCTGCTGTGAAAAATCAGCTGGAGGTTAAAGGTATTCCGCATGCCATTTTAATCGATCCGAAGGGTATTGTGCGTTGGGAAGGTTTTCCATTATTAAAGGATAATGAACTCACCGAGGAAGTGCTTAAAGGACTTTTAGAGAAGTATAAAAATTAATATTAACTGAGGTTACGAAAATTAACCGTACCTTTGCAGCCCGAAATAAATCGGTTAGTAGTTGATAGTCAATGGCTGATAGCCAAATAGTTTAAGCAGCTTGCCTAAACACCACGACCATTAACTATAAGCCATTAACTATCAAAAGAACACCCATGAGTAATATTATAGCCATCGTAGGCAGGCCAAACGTAGGCAAGAGCACCCTTTTTAACCGATTAACCGAAAGCCGTAAAGCCATTGTAGATGATATGAGCGGTGTAACCCGCGACAGACATTACGGAGTGGGAGAGTGGACCGATAAGCAATTTACCGTAATTGATACTGGTGGTTATGTAGCCAATTCAGAAGATGTTTACGAAGCTGCAATTCGCGAGCAGGTATTAATCGCCATTGAAGAGGCCAGTGTGTTAATTTTCATGGTAGATGTAACTACCGGTATTACTGATTTAGACGATGATATTGCACAGGTTTTACGCAGAAGCGATAAGCCTGTTTTTGTTGCGGCAAATAAAGTAGATAACACTGCACTTTATAACGAAATACACACTTTTTATGGTTTTGGTTTAGGCGAGGTTTACCCTTTATCGTCGATGACGGGCTCAGGAACGGGAGAATTGCTGGATGAAATTGTCAAAAAATTTGATGATATCCCTGAGGAAGAAAACCAGTTGCCGAAAATTACCATTGCTGGTCGCCCGAATGTGGGTAAATCTTCTTTGGTAAATGCTTTAATCGGTAAAGAAAGAAATATTGTTACTGCTAATGCAGGTACTACCCGCGATTCGATTAAAATTCACTACAACCAGTTTGGGCATGAGTTTATGTTAATTGATACTGCCGGACTGCGTAAAAAAACAAAGGTTAAAGAAAACCTTGAATTTTATTCGGTAATGCGTACCATCAAAGCTTTAGAAGAAGCTGATGTGGTAGTATTGATGATTGATGCACAGGAAGGAATTGAGAGCCAGGATATCAATATCTTCCATTTGGCTGAGAAGAACAAAAAAGGTATCGTAATTTTGGTAAACAAATGGGATTTGATTGAAAAGAATACCCAAACGATGAAAGCTTTCGAAGATCAGATTAAAGAACGCATTCGTCCGTTTACTGATGTGCCGATCATTTTTACTTCGGTATTAAATAAGCAACGTATTTTCAAGGCTATTGAAGCTGCTTTGGATGTTTATAAGAATCGTGGAAAGAAAATTCCTACTTCGAAGTTAAACGATGTAATGTTGCCATTGATTGAGAGTTTCCCACCACCGGCATTAAAGGGTAAACACATTAAAATCAAATACATTACGCAGATTAACGGAACATCGCCAATGTTTGCTTTCTTCTGTAATTTACCACAATACATCAAAGATCCGTATAAACGTTTTATCGAGAATAAACTGAGAGAGAATTTTGATTTCGCGGGTTCGCCGATCCAGATTTTCTTCAGACAGAAATAATTTAAGGCTTAAAGGTGTAAGGTTTAGGGCTGGAACATCAAAGTCAGCATATTTTGAAACAGGGCTGCATTCCATAGTGAAAGCAGCCCTGTTCTATTTTTTACAGTGGTGCTTAATAATGAGCATCTGTTTTTAACCTTATAAGTCATATCAGAACATTTAAGCTTACATGACCTTACATCTCTTAAGTGTTTAAAGGTTTGAGGTGTTTTAAATCTGTGTTCATCATTTTTATCTGTGGTAAAAAATTAACTTTGCTTTATGCAAATCCAAGTATTAAATAGCCAGCCCACTGATATCGACATCATTTTCGATTTTTACGATATGGCTATTGCACACCAAAAGAAGGTTTTTAACAAGCACTGGCAAGGTTTCAATCGCGAACTGGTGCAAACCGAGATTGCTGAAAACCGCCAGTATAAAATTCTGGTAGGCGGCGAAATAGCCTGTGTTTTTGCCGTAACCTTTAACGATAAACTGATTTGGGGTGAGCGCGATCATGATGCCATTTATATTCACCGGATTGTAACCCATCCAAATTTTAGAGGCTATGCTTTTGTAAAGGAAATTATTAAGTGGGCTACGCAATACAGTTTAGATAATGGCCTAAAATATATCAGAATGGATACCTGGGCTGATAACGAAAAGCTTTTGGAGTATTACACGGGCTGTGGTTTCGAATATGTTGGTGTGGTAACCATGCAAAAAACAGATGGCTTGCCCAAACATTACGAAGGAATTAGCTTAAGCTTATTTGAAATTGTAGTGTAAGCCTTACTTCAGCTCAATTTTCCAGCTTAACATATCGTCAACTTCACCGATATGGATAAAACCGTTTTTTTCTAATATAGAGTAAGAAGCCACATTATCTTTGGTGGTTGCGGCGAAAACTGATCGCACTTTTGGTTGTTCTTTAGCCCATTCCAATATCCGGCCAACAGCCTCGGTCATAAAGCCCTTACCTCTAAATTCTTCATAAGTGCCATATCCGATTTCGATTTCTCCGTTTGGATCGGGCTCACCTACAAAACAAATATCACCTACCATGCGGTTGTAGGGTTTCGAAATAATAGTCCAGAGCGTGTGGTAAAGGTAATCTTTGTCTTTATCGAAAACGTTAGGTAAAATGGTTTGCTGTAATGCTTCCTGTAATTCGGGGGCTATGTTTTTCTTAGTTGGCAGCAGGTGAAATTCTTTTTCTAGCGAGTGGTCGTCTTTAATGTATTTTAATAGTTGGTTATGAGTTAGCGGCTTTAAAATGAGGCGTGGTGTTTCTATCATATTTGAGTTGGTTAATTGGGCTCAATATAATGCTTTAGCCATTAAAATCCAGGTTTTTCAGAACAAGCTTATGTTAATAAACTTTTATTACCTGCCCGGTAACAATGCCTAATACGCTTTTTTCAAAAGCCTTTACTACTTTATCCATAGTTACGGGTATTTCGCCCGGAAATGAATCGAAATAGGCCGGCGAATCTTCAACTACATTTGGACTAACGGCATTGAGGCGTACGTCGTTTTCGAGTTCGGGAGCTGCTGCAATTACAAACGAATTTAAACCACCGTTTACTGCGCTTAATGCGGCGCCGGCTGCTACAGGATGATCGGCCAATATGCCCGATGTTAGTGTAAACGAGCCTCCTTTATTAATGTAGTGCTGCCCTATGAGTACCAGGTTAACCTGACCCAATAATTTATCCAGTAAGCCTTTTTTAAAAGTTTCGCCTGTCATTTCTTTAATGGGCGCAAAAGGGCCTTTACCAGTGGTGCTGATTAACGCATCAAAAGGTCCTGTTTTTTCGAACATGGTTTTAATCGATGCTTCGCTGGTAATATCAACCTGCACATCGCCCTTGGTATTGCCTACGCGTATCACTTCATATTTTTGGGCAAAGGCATCGCTAACTTTTTTGCCCAAAGTTCCGGTTGCACCTACAATTATTATTTTCATGCTTTTATGTTTAAAGGTTTTGTAATACTAAGTTAACCTTGCTATTAAACATTAAGGTCATTTAAAAGTTTGTATCCTGTTAATCTTGCAAAATTATTTCAGCCTTTAAATCGGTTATAAATAGATCGATATGTGCTTTGGTTACATTTGGCATACAGATGATATGTGAGTTTCCTTGTTCTGCCGCCAACTGCCATTTTTTGCAGATCGCTGGTAATGGTGCCGGAAAGTTTACAGTGATGGCATTGGTGTTGCGCCACGCCTCAATGCCCATTTCTCTAAGTTTTAATTCAGTGTATGCTGCAGTTTCTAAACTATGCATGGCACGTTCTTTTAAGCCTTCCAGTCCCAGGCGTTTAATGGTGTGCCACAAGAATAGCGGACTGTGCCCATTTCTCGAACCTGTAATGGTGGTATCAACACTGCCAATGTAAGCTACAGAACGTGCAATACGGTCGCGGTTCGATTTTTTTGCAATTACTACACCACATGGCATTGGTGAACCGAAAAATTTATGACCACTAATGGCAATACTATCTGCTCCATCTTCAAAATCGAATGCAGGGCGTGGTTCAATCAGGGCGCTGTAGGTGCCCGAAAGTGCTGCATCGGCATGGATATAATAATGCTGGATGGCCAGTTTTTTTAAAATTGCTTTAATTTTAGCTACATCGTCGCGGGCTTCGGTCATCGTGGTGCCAATGTTGGCCATAATAATAACGGGCATATGACGGTTCATCCGGATGGTGTACTCCAGGTCATCATAATCAATTTCGCCGCTCTCTTGTGTACGGATTACGATATTTGACATATTAAGCAAATGCAGGTTTTTTTGAACACTGTAATGGGTGGCTTCAGAATAATAAACCATACCTTTTGGATGAAGCTCACGGGCAAGGTACAAGCCATATAAATTGCCTTCCGAACCTCCGTTGGTTACATAGCCCCACCAGTTATCTTCGGGCGCACGGAAAAGGCTGGCAAAGAACTGCACTACCTCTTTCTCCAGATCACGCGATCCTACTCCATAAGTAGAAGTAACGAACGGATCGCCGAGGTTGTTCATCGGGTATTTTAAAAACTCAGCCAGTTCCTGGTAATCAAAATCCTTCGAAACCGGATAACCAAGAAATAAATCGGTTTGTCCTTTTACTTTTTCTAGTAAATCACTTAATACTTGTTGATCTTTTGCTGATAAATTGCCTGTTGCCATAATGAATTGGATATATGGGCAAAATTAGGAAAATCAAAATATAGTATCATTATTCTGTTTTAAATAAGAATATTATATTGATTTATTGTTATTTTTAGAAATTGTATTTTATGATCCGTAAGTCAAATGCATCTTAGTGCAAATAAAATACGGCTATTGCATGTTGGCCAATGCCTGTTTAACCGCATTATCGGTTTGGTTTGAGGCTTTGTAGTAGCCCACATCTCCTAAGTAATAGCGGCAAAGTAGTGCTTTAAGGTCGTTTTGAATTACTGTTTTCGCATTGTACAGTTGAAAACGATCGATTGGAACATTTTTACGTTGAATAAAACCAATAAAATCTCTAAAATCATTATCGGTAATGGTAAAGATGTTAATATTCTGTTCTACAAAGTTTGCGCTATATCTGCTCGTTAATACATTAAATACATAATCAGAAAGTACTTTTTTGCTCACCAGGTTACTATAAAATTTATTGTATCCGGTAGTGTCCAGTTTTACGAAAACATCTGGTTGTATACCACCAATTGGCTTAATTTTTTTTACGGGCTGTGTATTTACGCCTTCTGCTTTCTCAATCGAATCCTGAAAAGAAGTGCGGTCGCCGGTTAATTCTCCATCCATCATACGCTCATCCAGTTCGTGTTTGTAAGCATCATAACCTTTTTTGTAAGATTTTTGGATGCTGCGACCTGATGGTGTGTAATAGCGGGCAATGGTAAGATTTAGCGCAGAACCATCACCAAAAGCAAACTGTTCCTGTACCAGGCCTTTGCCAAAAGAGCGACGGCCTACAATTATGCCCCTACCTAAGTCCTGAATCGCACCAGCTACAATTTCACTTGCGGAGGCCGTATTTTCGTTAATCAGCACCGCCAGCTTACCATTTTGAAAGGCACCGGTTCCGGTCGAAAAATAATCGGTACGTGGCTCATGCTTGCCCTGGGTATAAACAATAAGCTTATTTTCGGGCAAAAACTGATCGGCCAGGCCAGTAGCTGCAGTAAAATAGCCACCGCCGTTATCACGCAGGTCGAGGATCAGCTTTTTCATGCCTTTCGCTTTCAGGCTGTTGGCCGCTGAAGCAAAATCGTTATCGGTATTGGCACCAAACTTACTGATGCGTACGTAGCCTGTTTCGCTGTTAATCATATACGCCGCATCAATACTGCTAATATTTACCTTGCCACGGGTAACCATAATGCGGTTGCTTTGTGTTAAGCCCGGATGTAATAAAACCACGCTTACCCCAGTTCCTGCACGCCCTTTAAAGCGGCCAGTTAGCTGGTCTTTGGGTAAATTTCTTCCGCTAACTACAGCAGTATCAATGCTCAGGATTTTATCGCCCAATTTTATGCCCGCCTGGGATGCTGGTCCGTCTTTAACAACGCCCGTAACCATCATAGTGTCGTTAAGCATGTAATACTCTATGCCAACCCCCTCAAAGTTTCCCTCCAGGTTATCGCTCATATCCTGTGCATCGGTTGGCGGCAGGTAAACACTATGCGGATCTAACTGATGTAAAACACTATCAATAGGTAAATTTTGAAGCGAATCGGTATTGATATCATCAACGTAGTTGCCGTTAATGATGTGAAGAATTTCGTTTAATTTCTCGTCGCTGTTGCTGGCTAGCTGTGGACTTTTTTTAACGCCAAAGCCTTGATCTTTGATAAATTTTATGCCCAAAAACATACCTGCTATTAAGATTACAGAATAGCTTATAGCGATCAGTATATTATTACGGGTATTTTTTTTCATCAGCGTTACTGCAAATTTATGAAAATTAGCGGGTTGATATATTTTTTAACTGTATTTTCTTGTCTTTTGTTTATAATTTTTAACATAAATTAACCATAACAAAGGCTGAATTGAATTTTATGAGATATATTTTTGAATTTTTAAAGGTGTATTTAGAAAGAATTTACCGAATTTTATCAAAATTAAATTTATGAACAGAGTTACCGAGCAAGAATCTAACTACAGCCACATCGATAAGATGTCGGTGTTGGAAGTCTTGCAGGGCATTAATAACGAAGATAAGACTGTAGCTTTTGCTGTAGAAAAATCTTTGCCTCAGATCGAAAAATTAACTTCGGCAGTTGCCGAAAGAATGAAAAAAGGTGGTCGTCTTTTTTATATCGGAGCGGGTACCAGTGGGCGTTTAGGTGTGGTAGATGCATCAGAATGTCCGCCTACCTATGGTGTGCCTTTTGATTGGGTTGTAGGCATTATTGCCGGTGGAGATACCGCTATCAGAAGGGCTGTAGAATTTGCAGAGGATGATGCTGAACAAGCCTGGGAAGATTTGCAGGAGTTTAATATTAACGAAAAAGACTGTCTGGTTGGCCTGGCTGCATCAGGGACTACTCCTTATGTTATTGGGGGCTTAAATACGGCACGTAAACATGGCGTTTTAACGGGTTGCATTGTTTGCAATACCGGCGGACCAATTGCTGCAGAATCTGACTTCCCTGTTGAAGTGGTGGTTGGCCCTGAGTTTATTACCGGTTCTACAAGAATGAAATCGGGAACGGCACAAAAACTGGTTTTAAATATGCTTAGTACTACGGTTATGGTACAGTTAGGACGTGTGGTTGGTAATAAGATGGTTGATATGCAATTAACCAATCATAAGTTGGTAGATCGTGGGACACAAATGGTTGCTGATGAGCTGCACATTGGCTACGAAGAAGCTGCTGAGTTGCTGAACCGCTACGGAAGTGTACGTAAAGCTGTAGAAGCCGGACAACATTAACAAATGATTGAAGGATGGAATGACAGAATTGGAGATGGGCTTAAACATTCACTCATTCAAAATTCGTTCATTCAAAATTAAATTAATGACTGAAGGGTAGAATGATTGAATTGGAGATGGGCTAAGAACATTTACTTATTCAAAATTCACGCATTCAATAATTAAAAACTATGCACGAGATTGAGCCTTATTACCAGTGGCGAGACGATTATATTTCGGCTGAAGATGAACGTTCACCGTTTTATAATACCGAATATTCTGAGCTTTACTTCGATAAGCAGATTTATAACTTTTTACTTCACCCACAATGGGATGAATTTGGATCGAGCACACTGTACATGAAGGTGCTGTATGCCGATTACGATCGCGGTTATGCCATAATAGAGTTTATCGGTGAGTGGAACGATGCCATCAACAACGATATTATGTTGCTCAAACGCGATGTGGTAGAGTTGATGATGGATGAAGGCATTAATAAATTTATCCTCATCGGAGAAAATGTGCTCAATTTCCATGCTTCTGATGATAGCTATTACGAAGAGTGGTTTCAGGAGGTGGAAGATGGCTGGATTGTTGGTGTGAATTTTCAGGAACATGTAATTGCCGAGTTTCGCGATAACAACATCGATTATTACATTAACTTTGGCGGCGATTTCGATAATCTGCCTTGGCGTACATTAAAGCCACTGCAGTTCTTTAAAAAAGTTGAAGAATTGCTGACAAAAAGATTGAACTAAATGTTTATTTTTATATAATTTAACACGCAAAAAATTAAAATGGAACAACAAAATTATCAATATCAGGACAACAGTGTTTTTGTACAGGAAAAATCTGTGTCTAAAAAATTCTTCGCTAACGTTTTCTTATGGATGTTCGTTGCATTGAGTTTATCTACAGTAGCTGCTTATCTTTTCGGTACCAACGAGCAGTTAATGCAGTATCTTTTAAATATTAACCCTGCAACAGGCAAAGTTAGTATGTCTATATTTGGTTATATAGCCATGTTCGCTCCGCTAGGCCTGGTTTTATTAATGGGCTTTGGTTTAAGCCGGTTATCATTACCTGCTTTAATAGGCGTATTTGTGCTTTACTCTGTATTAACCGGAATTAGCTTAAGCTTTATCTTGTTAACATATACTTCAGGTTCGGTAGTAAGCTGTTTTGCAGGTGCAGCCGGAATATTTGGAATTATGGCATTTATGGGTTATACAACCAATATCGATCTAAGCAAATTTGGTCCGATTCTGATGGTTGGGGTAATTGGTTTAGTAATTGCCAGTGTAATTAATATGTTTATTCAGAGCGAACAGTTCAGCTTGTTTATGGCTTTTATTGGCATTGCAATATTTACTG
Organism: Pedobacter sp. HDW13; assembly: GCF_011303555.1. NCBI lineage: Bacteria > Pseudomonadati > Bacteroidota > Sphingobacteriia > Sphingobacteriales > Sphingobacteriaceae > Pedobacter > Pedobacter sp. HDW13. The sequence goes on from NZ_CP049868.1 coordinate 2,713,271, forward strand.
CATTAACAGCTTATGATGTGCAAAAGATTAAAAGAATTGGCGAAGGTATTGAGGCCAGCGGAGAACAGGTTCTTCAGATTGAATCTAAGAAAATGGCGATTGTAGCTGCGTTATCTTTATACCTGGATTTCTTAAACATCTTCCTGTTCTTACTACGCATTTTCGGAAGCAGAAAATAAACGGTTTAAACAGAACAATATTCTTAAGGCTGTGCAGTTTTGCATGGCCTTTGTAATTTTATTTGGCCACAAGGCGATAATTTTTGGAAATGATGCCGCTTTGTTGCATTTTTGTATGCTTATTAAGAAAGACGGAGGGATTAGACCCAACGAAGTCTTAGCAACCTGTGCCACACAAGGTGCTAAATTCTATTCTGCAAATAGCGGAAACAGATAAGTTTAGGATTACGATTCACGTACCAACTTTTTAGATAAGCCATTAATTTAGGAAACAAGTATGAAGTATTAAGACAATTTTGCCTTTACTTTTTGCTGCCACCTAATAAAAAGTGAGTTATCAATATTTCAACGCTTGATACTTGCTACTTGCTACAACAACAACAATGAGCATTAGAGAAGAATTAGAAAAACGTATTTTGGTGATTGATGGTGCAATGGGTACCATGATTCAGCGATATACCCTAACCGAAGAGGATTTTAGAGGGGAACGCTTTAAAGATCATCCCTGTGATGTAAAAGGCAATAACGATTTGCTTAACATTACACGCCCCGATATTATCAAAACCATACACCTCGAGTACATGGCTGCTGGTGCCGATATTATCGAAACCAATACCTTTAGTACACAGCGAATTTCGATGGCCGATTACCAAATGGAAGACCTTTCTTACGAAATGAGTTTTGAAGGAGCAAGGGTAGCCAAAGAAGCGGCCGACGAGTTTATGGCGGCTAATCCCGATCGCAAGTGTTTTGTTGCAGGTGCCATTGGCCCAACCAACCGTACCCTTTCTATGTCGCCGAATGTTAACGATCCTGGTTTTAGGGCGGTTTATTTTGATGAATTAGAAGCAGCTTATTACGAGCAGGTTCGTGGGTTGGTAGATGGTGGCTCGGATGTGTTGTTGATCGAAACCATTTTTGATACCCTAAATGCAAAAGTGGCTATTGTGGCCATTAAAAAATACGAAGAAGTAATTGGTCGTAAGCTCGAGATTATGATCTCGGGGACCATTACCGATGCTTCAGGAAGAACATTGTCGGGCCAAACGGCGGAGGCTTTCTTAAACTCGGTAATGCATGCCAAACCATTAAGTATCGGTTTTAACTGTGCATTGGGAGCTAAAGAAATGCGTCCGCATATCGAAGAGCTTGCCGCAAAAGCAGGTTGTTATGTTTCGGCTTATCCAAATGCAGGTTTACCCAACGAGTTTGGAGCTTATGATGAACAACCACACGAAACCGCTCACCTGGTTGATGATTTTATTGCATCAGGCTTTGTGAATATTGTTGGTGGTTGTTGCGGTACCACACCTGATCACATTGGTTGCATTGCTAAAAATGCCCGGAAAGCTGAGCCTAGAAAATTACCTGTGCTCGAACCTCATATGCGTTTAAGCGGACTTGAACCTGTAACCATTACCCCAGAAAGTATTTTTGTAAATATAGGCGAAAGAACTAATATTACCGGATCGCCAAAATTCTCGAAACTGATTTTAGGTGGCGATTATGAAGCTGCTTTAGCAGTTGCATTACAGCAGGTAGAAGGTGGCGCGCAGGTTATTGACGTGAATATGGATGAGGGGATGCTTGATTCGGAAGCAGCCATGACCAAATTCCTGAACCTGATTGCTTCTGAACCTGATATTGCCAAACTACCCATTATGGTCGATTCATCAAAATGGTCCGTGATTGAGAATGGCTTAAAATGCCTGCAAGGCAAGGGGATTGTGAACTCTATTTCCTTGAAAGAAGGCGAAGATAAATTCCGCGAAAGTGCCCGTAAAATTATGCAGTATGGTGCTGCGGTTGTGGTAATGGCTTTTGATGAGCAAGGACAGGCCGATAATTACGAACGCAGAAAAGAAATTTGTAAAAGAAGTTACGATATTCTTGTAAACGAAATCGGTTTCCCGGCAGAAGATATTATTTTCGACCCGAATATTTTAACCGTGGCCACCGGCCTGGAGGAACACAACAATTACGCAGTCGATTTTATTAACGCCACCCGCTGGATCAAAGAAAATCTGCCTCATGCCAAGGTAAGCGGTGGGGTTTCGAATATTTCGTTCTCTTTCAGGGGTAACAATGTGGTTCGCGAAGCCATGCACTCTGCATTTCTTTATCACGCCATTCAGGCAGGTTTAGATATGGGGATCGTAAACGCCGGTATGTTGGAGGTTTATCAGGAAATTCCACCCGAATTATTGGAAAGGGTAGAAGATGTATTGTTAAACCGTAGGGAAGATGCCACTGAGCGTCTGGTAGAATATGCCGATACCGTAAAATCGAAAGGGAAAGAGATTGTTAAAGATGAGGAGTGGAGAAAAGGATCGGTTGAAGAAAGGTTATCACATTCATTGGTAAAAGGTATTGTAGAATATCTGGATGACGATGTAGAGGAGGCCCGCCAGAAATATGCCCGCCCGATTCAGGTAATTGAGGGGCCATTGATGGATGGGATGAATATTGTGGGAGATTTATTTGGTGCAGGTAAAATGTTCCTGCCTCAGGTAGTAAAATCGGCTAGGGTAATGAAAAAAGCCGTTGCATACCTCTTGCCTTTTATTGAGCAGGAAAAACTCGATAATCCCGATCAGGATCAGAATTCATCGGCAGGTAAGGTTTTAATGGCCACGGTAAAAGGCGATGTGCACGATATCGGAAAAAACATTGTGGGTGTGGTGCTGGCTTGTAACAACTTCGAAATTATAGATATGGGTGTGATGGTTCCTGCACAGGATATCATCAAAAAAGCCAAAGAAATAAATGCCGATATTATTGGTTTAAGTGGCTTAATCACCCCTTCCTTGGATGAAATGGTTCACTTTGCCAAAGAAATGGAGCGCGAAGGTTTTACTATACCTTTAATTATTGGTGGTGCAACTACCTCACGTATTCATGCTGCTGTAAAGGTGGCACCAAATTATTCGGGTCCGGCCATTCACGTATTGGATGCATCCAGAAGTGTTACGGTTTGCAGCACTTTGATGAATCCCGATACCAAGGATGAATATGTAGCCGGTATTAAAGCCGAATACGATAAAGCGCGTGAAGCACATTTAAACAAACGTTCGGATAAGCGCTTTAAAACACTGGAAGAAGCCCGAGAAAATAAATTTAAGATAGATTTCCAATCCAACCTACCTGTTCCTGAATTTATTGGAACGAAGGTTTTTGATAATTACCCATTAGAAGAACTGGTGCCTTATATCGACTGGACCCCGTTTTTCCATACCTGGGAACTTCGTGGCAGTTATCCCAAAATTTTTGACGATAAAAACGTTGGCGACGAAGCCAAAAAGCTTTTTGATGATGCACAAACTTTGTTAAAAAGAATCCTTGACGAGAAATTGCTAACGGCAAGAGGCGTAATCGGTTTCTGGCCAGCAAATGCAGATGGAGACGATATTCAGTTAACAGTTGGCAGTAATCAGCTGGTAAATAACTCCGAACTGAAAACTGAAAACTCCCAACTGGTAACCATACATACCCTCCGTCAGCAGGCCGAGAAAGTAGACGGACAACCTTATTATGCCTTGTCTGATTTTATTGCACCGAAAGAAAGCGGTATTCAGGATTATTTTGGTGGCTTCGCCGTAACAACGGGTATTGGTATTGATGAATTAGTAAACGAATTTGAAGCTAACCACGACGATTACAATAGCATTATGGCTAAAGCACTGGCCGATCGTTTAGCTGAAGCTTTTGCTGAGCGCATGCACGAGCGTGTACGTAAAGAGTACTGGGGTTATGCCAAAGATGAAAATCTAAGCAATCAGGAACTGATTAAAGAAGAATATGCAGGTATACGTCCGGCACCGGGTTATCCGGCTTGCCCAGAGCATACCGAAAAAGGAACTTTATTTACTTTGCTCGATGCGGAAAATAAAATCGGATTACGCTTAACCGAAAGCTATGCCATGTATCCAACGGCAGCCGTAAGCGGTTTTTATTTCGCACACCCCGATTCGAGATATTTTGGTTTAGGTAAAATTACCAAAGATCAGATTGAAGATTATGCCATCAGAAAACATATGCCTGTTGAAGAAGTGGAACGGTGGTTAAGTCCAAATTTAGCTTATTAACATTGTTGCTTTGTCATCCTGATCCGATAACTATCGGATGTAACCAAGGATCTCTTAGCAAGAACATATATTTGATTTTGCAGTTATAAAAGAATAATAACTGCTCCCATGTTAGAGATGCTTCGTTAGCGCTCAGCATAACAACAAAAAACTGGTTATGAAGATTACAGACCATATAAAAAACGCAAAGGGTAAAACCTTGTTCTCTTTCGAATTATTGCCACCAATGAAGGGGCAGAGCATCCAGTGGGTTTACGATGCCATCGATCCTTTGCTGGAATTTAACCCGCCCTTTATCGATGTAACTTCCTTACGTGAGGATTACATTTATAAAGAACAGGAAAACGGTTTATTGCAAAAGGTTTCGTACCGCAAACGCCCTGGTACCATTGCCATTTGTGCGGCTATTATTCATAAATACAAGATTGATGCTGTGCCACACTTAATTTGTGGTGGTTTTACTAAAGAAGAAACTGAAAATGCACTGATTGATTTGCAGTTTTTGGGGATTGATAATGTGCTGGCGCTACGTGGCGATGCCCGCCAGGCCGAAGCCTCCTTTATTCCAACCAAAGGCGGTCACCATTATGCTACCGATCTGATTCAGCATATTAAAGACCATAATAATGGTAAGTTTTTGCACGAAGATATCGATACCTACAAAAGTGATTTCTGTATTGGTGTAGCAGGCTATCCGGAGAAACATTTCGAAGCACCTAATTTAAATGCAGACTTTAAATATCTGAAAAAGAAAGTTGATATGGGCGCTGAGTTTATTGTTACCCAGATGTTTTTTGATAATCAGAAGTATTTCGATTTTGTTAAAAAATGCAGGGAAAATGATATCAATGTGCCGATTATTCCGGGTTTAAAACCAATCAGTACCTTAAAACAGTTAACGGTTTTACCTAAAATTTTCCACCTCGATTTGCCAAACGAATTAACCGAAGCCTTATCGTATGCTAAGAACAATGCCGAGGCTAAAGAAATTGGTACCGAGGCCATGATTAAGCAGTGTAAAGAATTGATGGATTTCGGCGCACCTGTACTGCATTTTTATACCATGGGCAGACCAGAGCAAACCAAAGAAATTGCCAGGGCGATTTTTTAACAGACTTTAAAACATCTGTTAGGTTTTAAAAACTGACAGGTTTGAATGTTTCCCAAACGACTTAAACTGTATTTGACCATGAATCATTTAAATAAAGACAAGCAAAACCTCGATAGCATCTTAACAGAAGTAAAACAACAAGGGATGGCTTATTTAAATCAAATTCATGGACGTACTACGGCCAGTAATGCTGTTGTAGAACTGATAAATAGTTTAAATGAGGAAGGCCTTGGTACTGTGGGTGCTTTAAAGCAATTTAACGAGCGGTTCGAACCTATTATCGTGGCATCATCAGGTCCGCGTTATTGGGGTTTTGTAACTGGAGGCACAACGCCTGCTGCTATTGCCGGCGATTGGCTGGCTACCGTTTACGATCAAAATACCCAGTCGGCAAAAGGCAATGGCGATGTTTCTGCTGTGATCGAGCTCGAAACCATTCAACTTTTATTGTCTCTTTTTAATTTACCACCTCAGTTTTTTGGAGGTTTTGTTACCGGTGCAACCTTATCTAATTTTACCTGTTTAGCAGTTGCACGACAATGGATAGGTAAACAACAGGATAAAGATTTTGCACGGGAAGGGATTACGGGTAAGGTAAATGTTTTATCGGCTACTCCGCATTCATCGGCTGTTAAATCGCTGGCCATGCTGGGTTTGGGGAGTAACAATATTACGGCCGTTAAGGTAATGCAAGGTAACCGCGAAGCTTTGGATGTTGCCGATTTAGAACTGAAAATACAGGCTTTAAATGACGAGCCTTTTATCTTAATCTCAAGTGCCGGCACGGTAAATACAGTCGATTTTGATGATTTTGAAGCCATTAGTCAATTAAAGCAAAAATATAATTTCTGGTGGCATATCGATGCGGCTTTTGGTGGTTTTGCAGCTTGTTCGCCCCAATACAGCCATTTGGTAAAAGGCTGGGAAAATGCAGATAGCATTACGGTCGATTGCCACAAATGGTTAAATGTGCCATACGAAAGTGCTGTTTTTCTGGTTAAGGAAGCCCACCAGTTGTTGCAGGTCAAATCGTTTCAGAATTCAAATGCCGCTTACCTGGGCAATCCGATGGAGAATTTTAGTTATTTAAATTTTCTACCCGAAAACTCTCGCAGGTTAAAAGCTTTGCCAGCCTGGTTTACCTTAACAAGTTATGGAAAACAGGGCTATCAGGAAATTGTAGAAAGTAATGTGGAAATGGCCTTGTCATTTGCGGATTTTATTAACGAAAATCCGGCTTTCGAATTGCTGGCCCCTGTACGCTTAAATACGGTCTGCTTTACTTTAACCGATGAAAAGCGTGTTCCGGAGTTTCTAAATAAATTGAATGCAAGCGGAAAAGTGTTCATGACTCCAACTTTCTACAACAATAAAAAAGGAATCCGTGCAGCCTTTGTTAACTGGCGAACAACAACAACAGATGTTGAACTGGCCACTTTAGCCATGTGCGAAATTCTTACAGAACTTTAACCATAAATTTATTGTTTTAAAAGCATAGCACTTATATTTGCAACCATGAAGTTTTATGCTTTTAAATACGTACTGATTACCTGCATTGCGCTAACTTTTTTTATAAAAGTAAGTCATGTGGTTTCGTATTTAAGCTATTCTACCGATAACATTGAGGCTGTATCAACGCATGATGATGCAACCGAAAAAGAAGAAAAAAAGGTAGAAACCGAATATGCAATTGAACAAGTTGCCTTTCATGGCCAAACTTATTTCCCGGTGCTAACGGCTAAAAAGCTAATTATTTCCAATCATTCTTTTTCCCTGGCATACTTCCCTGAGGTTTTAACGCCACCCCCTTCCGTTTAACTGCATTTTTGCATTTACCTGGTTTTACATTATTGTGAAACCTTTAGTCTATTTTAAAAATTATTAAATCATCAGATATGAAACGAGCAATTTCATTGGCAGTGTTTTTAATCGCTGCATCTTTAAAAATCAGTGCACAGGAAGTTGTGCAGAACAACGTTAAACCTATAGAAAATGCATTAAATCAGGTTACAAAACTGCAGCCTGTAAGCTTTAATTACGATAAGGTCTGGGCCGAGAAACTTCGCTTATCAGCCAATCCTCAAATTGGGTTTGTAGGTTCTGATGCTAAAAAAGCTGTTCCGGATATTGTTTCTGTACAGGCAAAAGATTACTCTTCGGGTAAAAACGCCTTCAAAACTGCAACTATTACCAAGGTCGACTACGAAAGTTTAGTGCCACTTTTGGTCGGCAGTATTAAAGAGCAGCAACAGCAGATCGAGGAACTAAAACGCGAAATTAAAGCTTTAAGGGGCCAGCGTTCTAAATAGTTATGCAGGCAGGTACGTAATCCTATTAAGGAGATCGTCACCCTAAATTTATTTCAAGGTCTCTCTGTAAATTAATTAAAATAATAAAGGGATTCAGGCCTAAAGCCCGAATCCCTTTATATGCTCATTATTATAATAACTTTATCCTTTCAGCAAATAAGCCTTAAACCCTTCAAAATCTACTCCTAACTGATCAGCCTGTTTAGGCTTGCTTTCTAAATCGGTAACCTGCTCTGGAATTTCGATTTTTGAGGCAATCTCATCCGGGAAGATGTCTGGAAACTTGCAGGCATGCGCTGTAGATAAAAATACTGCCGCGCTTTCATCTGCCGGATTTTCGTTTCTGTATTTTTCTATTGCTAAATAAGCGATTGCCGTATGCGGACAGGCTACATAATTAAATTTATTATCAATCGCTTTAATTCCTGTAAGTGTCTCTTGATCAGTAAAACGATAAGCTGTAACCACTTTCTTCAAAGCATCTACATCCTGGTTAAACAAGTCCATAATCCTAACCCAATTACTAGGCGCACCAACATCCATCGCGTTCGAATAGGTTTGTGTAGAAGGTTTAGTCTCATAATTGCCAGTCGCTAAAAAGCGTGGAACAGTATCATTCACATTCGTTGCTGCAATAAACTGTTTTACAGGTAAGCCAAGTTTGTAAGCCAGTAAACCAGCACCAATATTACCGAAGTTTCCGCTAGGTACTGAGAAAATTACGTCGCTATGTCCTTGTTTTTTTAACTGAGCATAAGTGTTGAAGTAATAAAACGTTTGCGGAATTAACCTCGAAATATTGATCGAGTTAGCTGAAGTTAAGCGAAATTTATTATTCAGATCAGCATCTGCAAAAGCTTGTTTAACCAGGGCCTGGCAATCATCAAAAGTTCCTTTTACCTCGATAGCACGTATATTTTGCCCATTGGTGGTTAATTGTAACTCTTGTATCGGGCTAACCTTGCCTTCAGGATATAAAATGGTAACACGTGTATTCGGTACACCTAAAAAGCCAAGGGCTACCGCGCCGCCGGTATCACCAGAGGTAGCTACCAGTACATCCAAAAGCTGTTCTCCGTCTTTTAAGAAATATGCCATCACACGGCTCATAAAACGAGCTCCAAAATCTTTAAAAGCCAAAGATGGTCCGTGGAACAACTCGAGTACAAAAGTTTTTTCATCTAGTTTCACTGCAGGCGCCTCAAAGTTAATGGCATCTTCAATCAATGCTTTTAAGTCATCAGCCGGAATTTCATCTTTCAATAGGGCCGAAGCTACCTGGTAAGCAATTTCGGGTAAGGTGTATTGCTCTATATTTTCTACAAACGCAGCATCCAGCTGTGGAATTTTTACAGGCATGTATAAGCCTTTATCTTGTGGCATGCTGTTAAAAACGGCTTCTTTAAAAGAAACACGTAAATCTTTATTGTTGGTTGAGTATAGTTTCATTTTTTAATGGGTTGGAGGGTTGAAAGGTTGAAGGTTGGAAGGTTTTGGATGTTTAGCCCTCCACCTTTAAGCCCTCAGCCTTCCAGCCTTAAGAAATTACCTTTGGTCCTTCGGCGTTAACGGGAGAAACAAAAGCTTTGCTGTTAATATTTATTTTATGCAGATGTTGCTGCTGCGATTTGGTTATTTTTCGTGCGGTTTCTTCATCTCGGGTTAAAGCGAAAACCGATGGGCCTGATCCTGAGATGCCAAAACCGATGGCGCCATTTTCCATCGCCAGCGCTCTCATTTCTTCAAAACCGGGGATTAAAATTGAACGCGTTGGCTCTACCAGTACGTCTTTCATGCTTCTTCCAATCAAATCAAAATCATTCATAAACAAACCGCTCACTAATCCGGCTACATTTCCCCATTGGGTAACGGCGTCTTTTAGCGATACTTTACTGCGGATCATTTGGCGCGCGTCTTTAGTCGGCACATCTACCTCAGGGTAAACAATAGCTGCATACATGCCTGCCGGAGTTGGCAAAGAAATCACATCTAGTGGTTCGTAGCTTCTTACTAAAACAAATCCACCTAGTAGGGCAGGAGCAACATTATCGGCATGACCGTAACCGCAGGCCAGTTCTTCGCCTTTCATGGCAAAAGGAACCAATTCTTTGGTGCTTAGCAAATCTCCCATTAATTTGTTTATGGCAAATAAACCAGCTACTGTACTTGCCGAACTCGATCCTAAACCACTGCCAATGGGCATTTTTTTGTGCAATTCAATCTCTACACCCACATCTAAGCGGTTTATATGTTTCAGATAGTGCTGTACGCTTGCGCTAACCGTATTTTTTGCAGCATCTAAAGGTAAGCGACCATCATCGCCGGTAATCTTTTTAATCACTACGCCTGGCGTATCGGTTAAGCGCATTTCAACTTCATCGCCAGGTTCATTAACGGCAAATCCCAAAACGTCGAAACCACAAACTACATTGGCAACAGTGGCGGGGGCGAAAACTTTTATACTTTTTTTCATTATTAATAGGCTTAGCGCTTGGTTAAGCAGTTATTTGATTTAAATGATATTTTAAATGCACAAGGTAATCTTCAATATAAAAAGAAAGGCTGTGCAGCTCGGTCTTTCCTTTTCCTGTATCGCAGGTGTTTTGAAGTTTTTCTTCGGGAATATTTTCAATAACCCGGCTAATCTGGTAGTTCAAAAGTTTCCAGAGGCTTTTTACTTCAGCAATATTTACAGACTGATAATTTTGATAGGCTACCCATTCATCCTGATGATAAATGATTTTAACCTCCTGTTCGTATTGGCTAACAATTAAGCGGCGAATATTATTGGATGTACTATCAATCAAATGGCCCAATAATTCCTTTTTCGACCATTTATGTGGCTGTGGCTTATCATTCCAGGCTGCTTCGGTTATGTTTTCAAAATCGATCATTGCCTGGTTAACCAGAAGAAGGATCTCATCTTTTATGGCTAAAACTGAATTCATAACACTAATTGCTCAAGGTGCCCACATTAATAATGTCGGCAAAAACACCCGCTGCTGTAACTTCTGCTCCTGCACCAGGGCCTTTTACCACTAATGGGCGCGATTTGTAACGATCGGTTGTGAAAGAAATGATGTTGTCACTTCCCGATAGCATATAAAAAGGATGGCTGTCATCAACCATTTGCAGGCTGATTTCTACATTTCCATTTTCCAGTTTACCGATGTAGCGTAAAACCTTACCATCTTTGGCTGCGTTATTTTTCAAATCTTCAAAATAGGCAGCGTTGGCCTGTAATTCTGAATAGAAATCTTCAACTGACGTTGCATTTAAACAAGCTTCTGGTAAAATGTTGTCGATTTTTACATCGCTGGCTTCTAAAGGATAACCCGCATCACGTGCCAGGATCAGCATTTTACGCATAAAATCTTTTCCGTTTAAATCATCACGTGGATCGGGTTCAGTGTAGCCAAGTTCCTGCGCTTCTTTTACTGTTTCGTAAAAACCTGCTTCGCCTTTAAAGTTATTGAAGATGTAAGAAATGGTTCCCGATAAAATGGCTTCAATACGTGCAACTTTATCGCCACTCATCATTAATTCTTTCAACGTACGGATAATTGGTAAACCGGCCCCTACGTTGGTTTCATAGTAAAAATCGACCCCGAATTTACGTGCGGTATCTTTAAACGATTTGTATTGTGCAAAATCGGCCGAGTTACCTTTTTTGTTACAGGTTACCACCGAAATGCTGCTTTCGAATATACCCTGGTAAAATTCAATTGGCGATTCGGCCGCTGTATTATCTACAAAAACACAATTTGGCAAATTCATGGCTTTCATTTTGGCCACAAATTCGGCCAGATTAGCTTGTTCGCCTTTATCATTTAATTCCGATTCCCAGTTATCGAGCGATAAACCATCAGCGTTAAATGTCATTTTCCGTGTATTGCTTATTCCGGTAACTTTCACCTGCAGGTCGTTATTGGCTGCAAGGAATGGCATTTGCTCTTTTAATTGATTGAACAAGGTTTTACCAATGTTTCCGGTTCCCAAACAAAAAATATTTAATGTTCTTTTCAGGTCGGTAAAGAAAGCATCGTGTACCGCATTTACAGCTTTCGATAAATCAGCTGCACTGATGATAACTGAAATATTGTATTCTGATGAACCTTGGGCAATTGCCCTTACGTTAATACCGTTGCGGCCCAGCGCACTGAATAAACGCCCGCTCATACCTGGTGTATGTTTCATATTTTCGCCTACAATGGCCAAAACAGCAAGGTTGTTTTCAACTTCTGGTAGTTCGAGCTTTTTGGCATCAAGCTCCAGTTCAAATTCTTTTTTGATTAAAGCGATAGCTTGTGCAGCGTCAGTTGGTTTAACGGCAAAAGTAATGCTGTGCTCCGAAGAAGATTGGGTAATCAAAACTACATTGATCTGCTCGCGCGATAGCAAAGAGAATAACCTACCACTAAAACCAGCTTTACCTACCATACCACTACCACTAAGGTTGATGATACTGATGTGATCGATAGATGAAATTCCTTTTATTGGTAAATTAGATGATTTAACATCGCTTTTAATATATGTTCCGGCAAAATCAGGTTCGAAGGTGTTTTTGATCACAATCGGGATTTTTTTCATAAATGCCGGGATCATGGTTGGTGGATAAATTACTTTGGCACCAAAATAACTCAGCTCCATGGCTTCGGTGTAGCTCAGTTCAGGTAAAGAGAAAGCTTTTTTCACCATCCGGGGATCGGCAGTCATCATGCCGTTTACATCTGTCCAGATTTCTATTTCTTCGGCATTTAAGGCTGCGCCCCAAACGGCAGCAGTATAATCAGAACCACCACGACCCAGGGTAGTTACACGTCCTGCTGCATTGCTGGCAATAAAGCCGGTAACAAAGAGCACTTTGCTTTTATTTTCCTGGTAAAAATTGTTGATTAGTATTTCGGTTAGTTCGGTATCTACTTTCGCTTGGCCGAAATTGCTGTCGGTTTTAATAAAATCAGCGCCGTTTACATAAAGGGCATCTCCAAAATTTTGTGAGGCAATATGGCTGATCATGAAAGTGGAGCAGCGTTCGCCATAGCTCAAAATCTGATCTTTGGTTTGCAAGCTCAGTTCTTTTAGGTTGCTTACCGCCTGTAATAAGTCTTCCAGCTCGTTGAAAAAGATTTTTAACCGAGTAAATACAGGATTTTGTGCTGCTGCTGGCAAAAGCGAGCGGATCACTGCAAAGTGTTTCGCTTCAATTGCTTTTAAATGAGTATCGTAATCTTCACCACGCTCAGCCATTTCGGCCATATCAGTAAGCAAATTGGTTACACCACTCATTGCCGATAATACAACTACCGGGCTGTTCTTCTGTTTTTCTTCGCCAACAAGGCGTAAGAGGGTTTTAATGTTCTCGGCCGAACCTACGGATGTGCCGCCGAATTTGAGTACTTTCATTAGTATGGGGTTTTTATGGTAATGAAACCTGCACAATAGCTTGCTAAGTTATTATTTGGACTTATTGTGACAGTTTTCAATGGTTTTAGCTTAAAAAAAAAGCGTCCCGACTTTTGTCGGGACGCTCTCTGTGTTTTATATTTTTTCAATTTACAACAAATTAGCCCCGCTGGTTTATACCGGTGGTAATAATAATTGTTGTAATAATTGAAGTGTTAAATTTCATCTTGTCTTGGTGTACTTTGTACACCGTAAAGTAGAAGATTATTTTTTTAAAATGCAAATGTTTTTTAATTTTTATTTCGAAATTTTTATTAAAACGTTTAAGTCGATGTAATAGCCATATTTTTTGAATACGAATTAGATCGGTACTAAATTAGTATAATAATTATATGCGATTGTTCATTTGCGGTGATGCGGCCAATTTAAATTCTTCTTTCTGATAGTACAATATAGTATACATTTTAGCCGGATGTTTTGTAGAGGGCCTGGTCTTCTGGCCAGCGATTGCACTTGGATTTGACGAAAGAACGGTTTGGAAGAGCAGGTGCATAATTGTTGTTTAACGTTTTACTTAGTGTAATTTTAATATTTTTTTTGTCTTGTAAAACATGATGTAAATATCTGTAAATAAAATATTTACATAATAGTGTATTTGCTACAATATGTAAAAAATTAGCAATTAAAACTAGTTTTTGTGAGAGATAAGTATTTACCTTTGCTGTACTAACTTACTTATTGTTATGAGCAAAGAGAAACTGCAAACGCCAGATTTAAGCTATTTAAATCTAGGCGACAACGTTGCTGTAAAGTACCAATTATCTCCATCGGAATTAATTGAAGATGCATTATTGAATCAGGAAGGTACGCTGGCCTCATCAGGAGCACTGGCGGTTGATACCGGAAAGTTTACCGGACGTTCTCCTAAAGACCGGTTTATTGTTTGCGACAGCGTTACCGAAGACCAGGTATGGTGGGGAGATGTAAACATTAAAATCAGCCCGGAGAAGTTCGATCAGTTATTTTATAAGCTAACGGCTTATCTGGCTGATAAAACCATCTATGTTCGCGATTCTTCGGCATGCGCCAATCCAGATTATGATATTTCTATCCGGGTTATTACCGAAACAGCCTATCAGAATCTTTTTGCTCATCATTTATTTATCCGCCCTGAAGCACATCAGCTGGGAATCACACCCGAGTGGACCATTATTGCTGCGCCAGGTTTTCAGGCCGATCCTTCAATTGATGGTACACGTCAGGAAAATTTCTCTATTCTTAATTTTACGAAGAAAATGATCCTGATTGGCGGTACAGGTTATACCGGTGAAATTAAAAAAGGTATTTTCTCTGTACTGAATTTTATCCTGCCTGTATATAAGAATACACTTTCTATGCACTGTTCTGCCAATGTAGGCAAGGGTGGCGATACAGCTATATTCTTTGGTTTATCGGGTACTGGTAAAACAACACTTTCTGCCGATCCAGAAAGAGGTTTAATTGGTGATGACGAACATGGATGGGGTGCCAGTTCTGTATTTAATTTCGAAGGCGGCTGTTATGCTAAATGTGTAGATTTAACGCAAGAGAAAGAACCTCAGATATATAATGCTATAAGAACAGGGGCATTATTAGAAAATACCAACTTTTTTCCGGGAACAAAGGATGTAGATTACACCAATATCAATAAAACTGAAAATACCCGAGTAGCTTATCCAATTAATTACATTGATAATGCAATATTGCCATCAATAGCTGAAGTACCTAAAAATATTTTCTTTTTAACGGCTGATGCATTTGGGGTATTGCCTCCAATCTCTAAATTAAATGTAGAACAGGCCATGTTCCACTTTATGAGTGGGTACACAGCTAAAGTTGCGGGTACCGAAACCGGGGTGACTGAGCCTCAGTTAACATTCTCTGCCTGTTTTGGCAAGGCCTTCCTACCACTGCATCCTTCCAGATATGCAGCGTTATTAGGCGAAAAGATGGAAAAACACCAGGTAAATGTATGGCTGGTAAATACAGGGTGGACTGGCGGCGCTTATGGAATTGGTAAAAGAATGAAATTAAGCTATACACGCGCAATGATTACAGCGGCCTTAAACGGAGATTTAGACCATAATAAATATAAGCAGCATCACGTATTTAAATTGATGATGCCGCTAAGTTGTCCGGGGGTGCCAAACGAAATTTTAGATCCGTCTAAAACGTGGGACGACCAGGAAGAATACTTTTTAAAGGCCTTTGAGCTGGCCAATGCATTTACCGAAAATTTTAAGCAGTTTGAAGTGCCCAAAGTAGCAAAAAGGCACGACGAAGCGTTAAAATTATGTTAAATGTGCTTTAAAATGCATTTTTTGAGCAAAAAATTTGCAATTCGATTTTTTTTTAGTTTTTATTGTGAAAGAATTGCCTCCGGCTGAGGCAATTTTTTTGTTATATGCCCAACTGAGTTACCGTAAACTAAATGTTAAGTAACGATTTGATTGTTTATTGATTTATTAATTTGTAATTTAAAATCAATTTATAAATTTGTTTTTCGCAACAAAATCAGATAAGACACGTTGTGTGTATTACAAAAGAAATAATAGCTAAAAATTAAAAACAAGAACTAAAACTAAAATTCAAAAAAAAATGGCAAACGCACCAAAACCAACAACTGTTAAAAAAGAGAGCTCTTCTAGTGCTTCAAATGTATTTGCAACATTCGTTATTCCAATCTGTATCGTAATTGGATTCTGCGTTTGGAGATTCGTGTTCGGAGAAGGAACTAACTTTATTGATGGTGACAGAGAGAAATTACCTCTACCTGGAAACTACCTTGGAACAGCATACAAAGGAGGTCCTATCGTAGCGATCTTAGTTGGATTACTATTGGTAGTAATTGTATTCTCAATCGAGCGTCTAATCGTTATTGGTAAAGCAAGTGGAAAAACAAGCTTAGATAATTTCATCCGCAAAGTACAAGGCTTATTAAGCGCAGGAAACATCGAAGCTGCAAAAGCAGAGTGTGATAAACAACAAGGATCGGTTGCTAACGTAATCAAATCTGGTTTGAAAAAATATAGTGAAGTTGAAGCTGATACCAACATGGATGTTGAGCAATCAATCGTTGCTATCCAAAAAGATGTTGAAGAAGCTACAGCTTTAGAAATGCCAATGTTAGAGCAAAACTTAACTGTAATTGCAACTTTGGTATCAATTGGTACGTTAGTAGGTTTATTGGGTACTGTAACAGGTATGATCCGTGCATTCGCCGGTTTAGCAAACTCTGGTGCTCCAGATCAGTCAGCATTAGCGGTAGGTATCTCTGAGGCACTTATCAACACTGCAACAGGTATCTTGGTATCTACTGTAGCAATTATCATGTACAACGTATTAACTTCTAAAATTGATAAGTTAACTTACGCAATCGATGAAGCTGGTTTCAGCATCGTTCAAACATACGCTAGTTCGCATAAATAAGAATTTTGAAAAAATTTTTACCGGCTTTATGGAAAACCGGAAAAAAGATCATCATTATTAAAAACTAGTAAAATATTATGCCTAGAATTAAAGTTAAAAGAACAAGTACAGTAACAGATATGACTGCCATGTGTGATGTGGCATCATTGTTACTTACTTTCTTCATCTTAACTGCTACAGCAAGGCAACCAGAACCATTAGCCGTTTCTACTCCCTCATCTACGTATGAGTTTAAAGTGCCGGCTGAAAACAATGCGATTTTAACAATCGGACAAGGTAAGGTATTCTTCGAAGTAGCAGGTAATAAAGTAAGAGCAAGAACATTAGAACTAATGGGCGAACAGTACAGCGTAAAGTTTACACCTGAAGAAATTCAACGTTTCTCAGTAATCTCAACTTTCGGTGTGCCATTTGCCAGCTTAAAAGGATTTATCGCAATGGGCGGTTCTGATCGTATGAAACCAGGAGTACAAACTGGTATCCCTACAGATTCTACCGATAATCAGTTAAATTCATGGGTTCTAAATGCGCGTAAAGCAACTAAAGAAATCAATAATGCGGATATGCGTCTAAGTATCAAAGGTGATGCTAAAGAAGAATATCCAGTGGTTAAAAAGGTAGTTGACGTGCTTCAGAAGCAAGGAGTAAACAAATTTTTATTGGTTACTAACTCTGAAGCTAAAAAGAAATAAGAAATGGCAGAATTAAATACAGGCGGGAAGAAAGCCACACCAAGGGTTGATATGACTCCGATGGTGGATCTAATGTTTCTTTTGGTAACATTCTTTATCTTAACTACTTCAATATCTACGCCACAAGCAATGGATATTGCAAAACCAGATAAGAACGAGAAGTTACCTGAAAACAGATTAGAACTGAAAGCAAGTAAAACCATGACTATTTTATTGGGTAAAAAAGATAAAGTAGCCTGGTACATGGGAGTAGCTGGAGAAAGCGCACCAACAATTGAATCTGTAGATCAAGTAGGCGATGCTATTATAAAAAATAGAAAAACTGCTGATGCATCAGGAGTTGCAGGCGACTTTGTTGTATTGGTAAAACCAACAGCAGGTTCTACTTTCAAGAACTTTGTTGATATCATGGACGAATTGGAAATTCTTAAAGTTAAGGTCCGTCAAATCGATGACGATAACATTCTTGACAATGAGAAGCAAGCCATGAGAGATCAAGGAATTTTATAATCAATAAAACCAGTAGTTATGTCGAAGTTAGATATATTCAGAAAAGAATGGCTTGAGGTGGTTTTTGCGGATAAAAACAAAAACTATGGTGCATACCAATTGCGTAAAACCAATGGTGCTAACACCACAAAAGCTTTATTTATAGGCTCTGTAATATTTCTAGTGTTATTTTTCTCACCTAAAATCTATAGCCTTATTAAAGGTTCTATGGATCACCAGGACGAGCAGTTAAAAGCACAAGAAGTAATTTTAGCGCCACCACCACCAGTGGATCCAAAAACACCACCTCCACCACCGGTAGAGCCACCGCCACCGAAGATAGATCAGGTGAAAATGCCACCTCCAATTGTAAAACCGGATATTGAGGTTCGTGATGAACCACCTACGGTTGAAAAGTTGAAAGAAGCTGATCCGGGTCAGAGAGATATTAAAGGTGATCCTACCGCTGATATCGTTATCGCTGAACCAGTAGGTGAAGGACCGAAAAGAGAAGCTGCTGTTGCAGTTGATGATAATAAAGTTTATGACTTTGTTAGTATCGAGAAACAACCAGAATATCCGGGAGGTATTGCGAAATTCTATAAATATTTGAGTGGAGCAATTAAATACCCGCCAATGGCACAAGAAAACAACGTACAAGGTAAAGTATTCTTATCTTTCGTTGTTGAGAAAGATGGTAAATTAACAGATATTCAGGTTACCCGCGGTTTGGGTAGCGGAACTGACGAAGAAGCCATCCGTGTATTGAAAGCTAGTCCACGTTGGAACCCAGGTATCCAAAATGGTAAGCCGGTAAGGGTAAAATACAACATCAACGTTAACTTTACATTGAACTAGTAGTAAATGTTAAATTTTGATATTTTTAAGCAAAAATCGCCTAAACAGCGGTTTTTGCTCATTTTAGGCCTAATCATGTTTGTTTTTTACCTGATTTTAGGCATTGCATTTATCTTTTATGAACCAATTGCACTTCGTTTAAATACTATTCCAACCTGGGGTAGGATTGCAATTGGTATCTTTTTGATTATTTATGCTTTTGTAAGATTATTAAGCCTTGGTAGGCGCGACTAAATCATTAATGAGAAACTTCCTTTTTATATTATTGGTACTTGCACTGGTATCTTGCAAGCGTAAGGGTAAAACCGAAGCAGTTAAGGAAACCCGTACAAGCGGTACACTTAAAATGCTGGTTGATGAAAGTGTTGGCCCGATTGTGCAAGATCAGATTGATATTTTTAGTCTGGATTATCCACAGGCAAAAATCGTGACTGTAGTTAAACCAGAAGAGAAACTTTTGCCAGCATTCCTGAATGATAGTGTAAGGGTAATTGTTCTGCCAAGATTATTAACCAAAGCAGAGGAGAAATATTATAACCAGCGGAATATCAAAATTAACACTTCACGGTTTGCAGTGGATGGTATTGCATTAATTACAAATCAAGGCAATATCGACAGTACAATTAACGTTAAAGATGTAATTGATATACTACAGGGGAAGAATTCAGATAAGAAATTGGTTTTTGATAACGCTTATTCAAGTACCTTTCAATATTTTAAAGAGCTGGCCAAAATCAGCCAGTTTCCGGCTACAGGAGTTTATTCTAAAAATTCGAGTAAAGAAGTAATTAAACTTATTGCAGAAGATAAGAAATTTATTGGTATTTTGGGCGTGAATTGGGTTACGGATCGAAATACAGAAGCGAGTGAATACCTTTCGCAAGTAAAGGTTTTAGGCGTGAAAAACCTAAAAGGGAAAATTGGCGACGATAAGTTTTATAAACCAACCCAGGATAATTTAATCAATGGTGTTTATCCTTTTTTAAGAAATATAAATATCATAGATTGTGAGGGGCGAAATGGTTTAGGCACAGGATTTGCAACATGGTTAAGAAGCCAAAGAGGACAGTTGATTGTACTTAAATCCGGACTTGGCCCACATAAACTAATGCCAAGAGAAATTAACCTGATAAAAGGAAATTAAATTAAAAATTATAAATTGAACCACGAAGTAATCTAAACCAGATACTTCATTTTTATTAAAAAAAACAGAATATCCGATGAAAATTTTAAAGAAAGCAATAACCTTAAATGTAGGTTTGGTGTTGATGGGTTCTGCAGTTTTTGCTCAAAATTTAAATGACGCGAAAAAAGCCATTGACGCGGAACAGTATCAAAAAGCATCATCAATGCTTAAGTCATTGGTGAGCTCAAAAGCATCAGATGGTGAAAATTATTACAATCTGGGTTTGGTTTATCTAAAAACTGGTTATATCGACTCTGCAAGAGCTGTATTTACCAAAGGCATTACTGCCGATCCTAAAAACAATTTAAACTTAATTGGTTTAGGTGAAGCTGATATGTTATCTAATGATCCAACTTCTGCTAAAACTAATTTTGATAAAGCAGTAGCTTTATCTCCGAAAGATTACAAAACTTATTTGTATATCGGAAAGGCCTATTTAGCGCAGGATAAACCAAGTGACGATGTATCTAAACCTGATTTTACCAATGCATTGGCTAACATTACCAAAGCAGATGAGTTAGATTCGAAAGATAAAGATGCTGAAGTATTTTTAGCACAAGGTGATGCCTATGCTCTACAAAAGAAAAACTCTGAAGCTTTAGGCCCATATTTTCGTGTAAACGATATTGATCCCACTAATAGAAGGGCTAAAACGCAGATTGGTAAAATGTACAAAGAGTCAAGAGCGTTTCCTGAAGGTGAAAAAGAATTACAAGACGTAATTGCTGCTGACGCAAATTATGGTCCGGCTTACCGCGAGTTAGGTGAGTTATACTTACAGTGGAGTAGCTTTGGCGTTGATAAGGAAAAAGCAGCTAAAGGTATTGAGAACTACAAAAAATATCTTGATTTAACTGATAAATCTTTAGAATCTCAGTTGCGTTACGCGCAGTTCTTATTTTATGCTAAAGACTACAAAACGTTAGAGCAAGTAGCTACTTCATTACAAGTACCTGCAAATGATCCTAAAAGTACAGTAGTATCTAGGATGAAAGGTTGGGCTGCCTATGAAAATGGTAACTATCCTCAGGCTTTAACAAGCTTAACAGAGTTTTTTGCCAAAGAAAAAGATAAATCAAAAATTTTAGGTAACGATTATCTTTATTTAGGTAAAGCACAGTTAAAGTCAGGTCAAGATAGTTTAGCTGTACTTAATATTATTGAAGCAGCTAAAAAAGATTCTACAAATGCTGATGCTTTAGCAGAGGCAGCTAAAAGTTTATACGATGCTAAGAAGTTTGCTAAATCAGCAGATGTTTATGAATTAGCCTCGAAATATAATCCAAACGGTAAGGGATCTTTATATAACTATTTGTATATAGGAATAAATAGATTTATGGAATCTTATACTTTAAAGCGTGATAAGAAACCAATGAACTTGCAAGGTTTAATCAAAGGTGATTCTGCACTTAGTCATTTGTCTCAAGTATATCCAGATTTAGCACAGTCGTATCTTTTTAGAGCACGAATTAATGATTACATTGATCAAATTCAGAACAGTGGATCTCCTAAAGGTTTAATGATTCCATTTTACGAAAAGTATATTGTTTCAGTAAAACCTGAAGAACAAGCCGCTGCTAAAAACAATTTGGTTGAGTCTTACAGATTGCTAGGTTCTTGGTATGCTGATAAAGACAAAGCTAAAGCAATTGATTACTTAAATAAATGTCTTGCTTTAGATCCTACTGATAGTTATGCAACAACTAAATTAAAAGAGTTGACTGGTGCAGCAGCTAAGCCAAAAGGCAAATAATTTTAAAGTTAAATAATTTAGAAAAGGCAGAGTTTGGTTACTCTGCCTTTTTCTTTTACTTTTGCATCACAAAATAAAAATTATGCAAGCGCAAAGTTCCTCTATAGATTTTTTACCAATTATATTTCAAGTAATTGTTGCTTTAGGTTTTGTGGTAACCACCCTGGTTGCTACCCATTTATTAGGCCCAAAACGTAAAACAGCCGATAAATTAGAAACCTTCGAAGCGGGTATTAAAAGTGTGGGTAACGCACGTCAGCCTTTCTCTATTAAATATTTCGTAGTAGCTATACTGTTCGTTTTGTTCGATGTAGAGGTTATTTTTATGTATCCATGGGCTGTTAATTTCCGCGCGTTAAAAATGGATGGTATGATAGAGATGTTCATTTTTATGGGCACTTTATTGCTTGGGTTTATTTATGTGATCAAGAAAAAAGTATTAGACTGGAACTAATCAGTTAACAGTTTTCAATTCACAATTAGCAGTTAATAACTTACGATTTTATTAACTGTAAACTGAAAGTTACCAACCGCAAACCAGACGTGTATCACTTACACTATGTACAACTCCTTTTTAGTTATTTAGAAAGGTTCTAAATCTGGTAAAGCTAGTTCAATTGCCTTTTAAATATTGTAAATTTGTTGCTCATTCTGCAAAGGGATGAGCATTTTTTGTTTATAAACATGAGTGAAATTAATATAGTTGATGCGCCTCCAGGAACCGAAGGGCCTGGCTATTTTGCCACCTCTTTAGATAAAGTGATTGGTTTGGCCCGCTCAAATTCATTATGGCCATTGCCATTCGCAACTTCGTGCTGTGGAATCGAATTTATGGCTACAATGGGTTCTCACTACGATTTAGGTCGTTTCGGTGCAGAGCGCTTAAGTTTTTCTCCCCGTCAGGCCGATGTTTTAATGGTTATGGGTACCATCGCAAAAAAGATGGCTCCGGTATTAAAGCAAGTATATATCCAGATGGCAGAGCCACGTTGGGTAATGGCTGTTGGTGCCTGTGCAAGTAGCGGTGGTATTTTTGATACCTATTCTGTTTTGCAGGGTATTGATGAGGTGATTCCGGTGGATGTTTACGTTCCGGGCTGTCCGCCAAGACCAGAAGCCATTTTGGATGGTTTTCAGCGTATTCAGGATTTGGTTAAAAACGAATCGGGCAGAAGAAGAAATTCTGATTATTACAAAGAACTTTTAGGTCAATACGGTATTAAATAATGGAAGAAACGACACTAAATAATACTATCCTGGCAAAACTTAGCGAAAAGTTTGGCGAAAAAGTAACTGCGGTTGCTGAACCTTATGGTTTGCTCACTTTTGCAACAACAAAAGATGTAATCATCAACGTATTGTCGTTCCTTAAAAACGATTTAAAATTTAACTTCTTAACTGATATTACAGCGGTTCATTATCCGGGTAAAGATCATGGCATTGCAGTGGTTTACCATTTGCACAACATGGTGGAGAAAGTTAGGATCAGGGTTAAAGTTTTTATTTCAGAGCAAAATCCAACCATTCCTACAGCGACAACGGTATGGAAAGGTGCTAACTGGATGGAGCGCGAAACTTATGATTTGTTTGGGGTTAAGTTTGAAGGACACCCTGATTTACGCCGTATTTTAAATATGGACGATTTAGGCGTTCACCCAATGTTGAAACAATATCCATTGGAAGACCCGAACAGAGTAGATAAAAAAGACGAATTTTTTGGAAGGTAATTTTATGAATCATAACCATCCGGTATTTACAGATAACGACCCGCAAAGTGAGCTGGTAACCTTAAACTTAGGTCCAACACACCCTGCAACCCACGGCGTTTTTCAGAACGTTTTGCAATTAGATGGCGAACGTATTGTAAGCGGCGTTTCAACTATTGGGTATATTCACCGTGCTTTCGAAAAGATTGCCGAACACCGCCCATTTTATCAGATTACTCCACTTACCGACCGTTTAAACTATTGTTCTTCGCCTATTAACAATATGGGCTGGCACATGACGGTTGAAAAGTTGTTGAATATCCAGATGCCAAAACGTGTAGATTACCTGCGCGTAATTGTAATGGAGCTTTCGCGTATTGCCGATCACATTATCTGTAACACGATTATTGGTCAGGATACCGGAGCAACAACTACTTTCCTTTATCTTTTCCAGTTCCGTGAGCACATTTACGAAATTTTTGAAGAGGTTTGCGGAGCGCGTTTAACAACAAACATTGGCCGTATTGGTGGTTTTGAAAGAGATTTCAATGATATCGCCTTTGCCAAAATCAATAAGTTTTTAAAGGAGTTCCCCGTAGCTTTAAGAGAGTTCGAAAATCTGTTAACCCGTAACCGCATCTTTATTGATAGGACTGCCGGTGTTGCAGAGGTAACCAAAGAAACTGCATTGGAGTATAGCTGGACTGGACCGCTTTTACGTGCTACTGGTGTAGATTATGATGTTCGTGTAAGCGATCCATATTCTTCTTATCAGGATTTCGATTTCGAAGTTCCGGTAGGTACAAGTGGCGATATTTACGACAGGTATTTGGTTCGTAACGAAGAAATGTGGCAAAGTGTGCGCATTATTGAGCAGGCTTTAGAAAAATTGAAATCAGAAGAAAAAGGTATTTTCCATGCTGATGTTCCTGATTTCTATCTTCCTCCAAAACAAGAAGTATACAACAATATGGAAGCATTAATCTATCACTTTAAAATTGTGATGGGCGAAATTGATGCACCAAAAGCAGAGGTTTATCATGCTGTAGAAGGTGGTAACGGCGAATTAGGTTTCTATCTGATCAATGATGGAGGACGTACCCCGTACCGTTTACACTTCCGCAGACCAAGTTTTATAAATTACCAGATGTTTGCGCCAATGAGCGAGGGCATGTTATTGTCTGATGCCATCATCAACATGAGTAGTATGAACATTATTGCAGGAGAATTAGATGCTTAAAGTAGAAGAACAAACACCTGTAACGTTTTCATCAGAATTGCTGGCCAAATTTGATGAAATAAAAAGCCGTTATCCGGAAGGAAAACAAAAATCAGCTTTGCTACCATTATTACACCTGGTGCAGGCCGAATTTCTTTGGGTTCCAACGTCGGCGATGGATCAAGTTGCTGCGTATTTAAATATTCAGCCAATTGAAGTGTACGAGGTAGCAACATTTTATACCATGTACTTTTTAAAACCACAAGGTAAATACGCTTTGGAGGTTTGCCGTACAGGACCTTGCTGCCTGGTAGGTGCAGAAAAAATATTAAGCCACTTAGAAGATAAGTTAGGCGTAAAAGAAGGAGAAGTAACCGCCGATGGCCTTTTCAGCTTTAGAGGAGTTGAATGTTTGGCAGCCTGCGGTTTCGGTCCGGTGTTACAAATTAGCCCGGAATATACTTTCTACGAAAACCTAACTACCGAAAGTGTAGATAAACTGATTGAAGATTTGAAAAATAAGTCCTAAGTCGCAAGTCTTAAGTCGGGAGTCAATTTAGACT
The DNA here is from genome assembly GCF_011303555.1 of Pedobacter sp. HDW13. Classification (NCBI taxonomy): domain Bacteria; kingdom Pseudomonadati; phylum Bacteroidota; class Sphingobacteriia; order Sphingobacteriales; family Sphingobacteriaceae; genus Pedobacter; species Pedobacter sp. HDW13. Next base: position 2,738,295 of record NZ_CP049868.1, read on the forward strand.
CAAGACTATGGATTATTGACTACAGACTATAGACTAATTAAAATGTCTCGAAAACTGTTACTTGAGCATATAAACGTACCAGGCATCAACACACTTGAAGTCTATCGCCAAAAAGGTGGGTACCGTGCCGTAGAAAAAGCCCTTAAAACTTTAACACCTGAAGAGATTGTTGAAGAAGTTAAGAAATCTGGCTTACGCGGTCGTGGTGGTGCAGGTTTCCCAACGGGAATGAAATGGAGCTTTTTGGCTAAGCCAGAAGGTGTTGCACGTTATCTGGTGTGTAATGCTGATGAGTCTGAGCCGGGAACTTTTAAAGACCGTTATCTGATGAATTACATTCCGCATGCTTTGATTGAAGGAATGATTGTTTCGAGTTTTGCTTTAGGCGCTAAGGTTTCATACATCTACGTTCGTGGAGAGATGATGCCTCAGATCCGTATCCTGGAAAAAGCAATTGCTGAGGCAAAAGCTGCAGGATGGTTAGGTAAAAACATTTTAGGAACCGGTTACGATTTAGAATTATATGTTCAGCCTGGTGGTGGTGCTTACATTTGTGGTGAAGAAACCGCTTTGTTAGAATCTCTTGAAGGCAAAAGGGGGAACCCACGTATTAAACCACCTTTCCCTGCAATTGCGGGTTTATATGGCTGCCCTACGGTGGTTAATAACGTAGAATCGATAGCAGCTGTAGTGCCAATTATTAATGATGGAGGCGATGAATATGCTAAAATTGGTATTGGCAGAAGTACAGGTACCAAATTAATATCAGCATCGGGTAATTTAGTAAAACCTGGTGTTTACGAAATTGAATTAGGTTTGCCTGTAGAAGAATTTATCTATTCTGATGAGTATTGCGGTGGTATCGCCAATGGAAAACGCCTGAAAGCAACAGTCGCAGGTGGTTCGTCGGTGCCAATCTTACCGGCTAATTTAACTTTAAAATACGCCAACGGCGAGCCTCGTTTAATGAGTTACGAATCATTATCAGAAGGTGGATTTGCTACTGGAACAATGTTGGGGTCGGGCGGCTTTATAGCTTTTGATGAAGATCAGTGTATTGTTCGCAATACCTGGAATTTCTCGCGTTTCTACCACCACGAAAGTTGCGGACAATGTTCGCCATGCCGTGAAGGTACTGGCTGGATGGAAAAAATCCTTCACAAAATCGAACATGGACATGGAAGCATGGAAGATGTTGATTTATTGTGGGATGTTCAACGTAAAATTGAAGGAAACACGATTTGCCCGTTAGGTGATGCAGCTGCATGGCCTGTAGCAAGTGCTATTCGTCATTTCAGAGATGAATTTGAATGGCACATTAAAGAGCGGGTTAAAAGCCAGAGCCAAAATTATGGTATTGCAAATTATGCAACGCCGATTGAAAAGGCTCCTGTAACAGAAGAAAAATAAAATCGCACAGGTTCGTATCTTCACGAAACGAAAGCTAAATAAATACAATTGGTTCGTGTTGACACAAGCCAAGAAGAAAATAAAAGATTATCATTAACCATGAGTGAAAAAGTTAAGGTTACGATAGACGGGATAACTGTAGAGGTTGATAACGGAACCACCATCCTGAATGCTGCAAGGCAAATTGGAGGTGACATTGTTCCGCCTGCCATGTGCTATTATTCTAAGTTGCAAGGCAGTGGTGGTAAATGCCGTACCTGTATTGTTAAGGTAACAAAAGGTTCGGAGAAAGATCCACGCCCAATGCCAAAATTGGTTGCTTCTTGCCGTACAACTGTAATGGATGGGATGGAAGTGCTTAATATTACTTCGCCAGAGGTTTTAGAAGCACGAGCCGGTGTTGTAGAGATCTTATTGATTAACCACCCATTAGATTGCCCTGTTTGCGATCAGGCAGGAGAGTGCGATTTACAGAATTTAGGTTACGAGCACGGTTTGCAAAAAACACGTTATGAGTTTGAGCGCCGTACTTTCGAACGTATTGATATTGGCGATAAAATTCAGCTGCACATGAACCGTTGTATTCTGTGCTATCGTTGTGTTTTCACCGCCGATCAGATTACGAATAAACGTGTTCACGGTATTTTAAACCGTGGCGACCATTCAGAAATTTCTACCTATATCCAGCAAGCGGTTGATAACGATTTCTCGGGAAACGTAATTGATGTTTGCCCTGTTGGTGCTTTAACTGATAAAACTTTCCGTTTCAAAAACCGTGTTTGGTTTACCAAACCAGTTGATGCACACCGCAATTGCGATCATGAAAAATGTAACGGTAAAGTAACACTCTGGTATAAAGGAGAAGATGTGATTCGTGTTACTGCACGTAAAGATCAGTTTGGTGAAGTAGAAGAATTTATCTGCAATACCTGCCGTTTCGATAAAAAAGCTACATCCGATTGGACAATCGAACATCCAACACATATTGATGATACTTCGGTAATTGCATCTAACCACTACGAAACATTAAAACCATTGCCGGTAATTAAGCCAAATGCAGCATTACAGGCAGCGAATGAAATTGAATTACATAAAACAGTTAAATACTAATGGATACAGGTTTTATCATAGAAAAATTTATTCTGGTAGCGGTAATTTTCGGTATCAGTTTGGTAATTGCCATGTATTCTACCTATGCTGAACGTAAGGTTGCTGCATTTTTGCAAGATCGTTTAGGCCCGGATAGAGCTGGTCCCTTTGGTATTTTACAACCTTTGGCTGATGGTGTGAAGATGTTTATGAAAGAGGAGATTATCCCAACTTCATCAAACCGTTTCTTATTTATTGCCGGACCGGGTTTAGCTTTACTTTGTGCCTGTATTGGTACAGCAGTAATTCCATGGGGCAATCCAATTGAAATTGGTGGCAAAATCATTCCATTACAGGTTACAGATATCAACGTAGGTGTTTTATATATCTTCGGTGTGGTTTCTTTAGGTGTTTATGGTGTGATGATTGGTGGATGGGCATCTAATAACAAATACTCTTTGTTAAGTGCAATTCGTGCCGCATCACAAAATATCAGCTATGAGATCGCAATGGGATTATCGATCATTGCTTTGTTACTTGTAACAAACTCTCTAAGTTTAAAAGAAATTGTAAGTAAACAACATGGTTTTTGGGAAAATGGCTGGTTTACTTGGTATTTCTTTAAACAACCACTAGGGTTTCTCATTTTCATGGTATGTTCTTTTGCCGAGACCAACCGTGCACCATTCGATTTACCAGAATGTGAAACGGAGTTGATTGGTGGTTATCACACGGAATATTCGTCAATGAAATTAGGGTTCTACCTCTTTGCAGAGTACATCAACATGTTTGTATCATCTGCAGTAATGGCGACACTATATTTTGGTGGTTTTAACTATCCGTTTATGGATCTGGCAGCGACTCATTGGGGAGCGAATTGGGCGTCCATCATCGGTGTGATAATTTTCTTTGGAAAAATATGCGGATTCATTTTCTTCTTCATGTGGGTGCGCTGGACTATCCCGCGTTTCCGTTACGATCAATTGATGAATTTAGGCTGGAAAGGATTAATTCCTTTAGCCATTGCCAACATTATAATAACTGGAATTGTGATTGCGATTATTGAGAAGTTTTAATTATGGAATCATTAAGTAATAAGAAAAAAGTACTGGAACAAAAGCCACTGAACTTTATGGAGCGGATGTACCTTCCGGCAATCGTAAAGGGAATGGGCATCACCATTAGCCACTTATTCAAAAAAGAGGCTACAGTAAGATATCCGGAAGTAGAACGTGAATTCTCAACCAACTTTAGGGGGATGCACTCGCTAAAGCGTGATGAAAACGGTAAAGAGCGTTGTACCGCCTGCGGTTTGTGTGCTTTATCTTGCCCGGCCGAAGCAATTACTATGATTGCTGCAGAACGTAAGCCAGAAGAAAAACATTTATACCGTGAAGAAAAGTATGCTGCAACTTATGAAATTAACATGTTGCGTTGCATTTTCTGTGGATTATGTGAAGAAGCTTGCCCGAAAGAGGCTATTTATTTAGACGGACCGATTGTACCTGCTGATTATTTACGTAAAGATTTTATTTACGGGAAAGACAAACTGGTAGAGGCTCCGTTGGAAATGAAAAAATAATACCTCGGTTCGTGTCTCCACGAATCGAAATATAAATACTGGTTTGTGATGACACAAACTATGGACATAAACAAAAAACAAATTAATGAGTACACAAGTATTCTATTTCGTAGCCACATTAAGTATCCTCTTTTCGCTGTTGGTGATTTTTGCAAAAAATCCAATCCACAGTGTATTGTACTTAATCTTAACCTTTTTCACATTCACGGTGCATTATGTACTGTTGAATGCTCAATTCCTGGCTGTTGTAAACTTCATTGTTTACATGGGAGCCATTATGGTATTATTCCTCTTCGTACTGATGTTGCTCAACCTGAATAAGGAAACAGAGCCATCAAAATCGCCGCTAATTAAAATTGTTGGTGTAATTGCTGGCTGTTGCTTAATTGTAACCTTAATTGGTTCGTTAAAAGCAGCAAGTATAAGCAGCCCGTTAATTTTAAAAAATCCGGGATTAGGTTTGGTAGAAAACTTAGGTAAAGAGCTTTTCGGACCATTCTTGTTACCGTTTGAATTATCATCTCTGTTACTGTTGGCAGCAATGGTTGGAGCCGTTTTATTATCTAAAAGAGATGAGGTAGAAGCATAATGGAAAATTTAACTACACAAATGGCAGGCGTTCCGCTAAATCACTACATCTATTTAAGTGCAATTATTTTCACTATTGGTGTAATTGGCGTGTTAACCCGCAGAAATGCAATCGTAATTTTCATGTCAGTAGAGTTGATGTTAAATGCAGTTAACCTGCTTTTAACCGCTTTCTCGGTGCACAGCAATGATCCTTCCGGACAGGTTTTCGTATTCTTTATTATGGCTTTGGCCGCTGCAGAAGTTGCAGTAGGTTTGGCCATCATCGTAATGGTGTACAGAAATACGAAATCGATAGATATTAATGTTTTAAATCGCCTTAAGTGGTAAATATATAATAAGAATGACAATAGAACAATTGATTTGGTTGGTTCCGTTACTTCCTTTTTTAGGTTTTGTAATTAACGGACTAGGCAGAAAATCTTTATCTAAAGGACTTGTTGGGATCATCGGAAGCGGCGTAATTTTAGCTTCTTTTATCATCAGCGTAGTTATTTTCTTTAGTTTACAAGGCGATACCCAAAAATCTCACGAAGTATTTTTATTCGACTGGATTAGCGCTGGCGCATTACACATTCCTTTATCATTTTTGGTCGATCCGTTAAGCTCGATCATGCTTTTGATTATCACTGGAATTGGTTTCTTAATCCACTTATATTCTACCAGCTACATGCACGATGACGAAGGATTCGGTAAATTTTTCAGTTACCTTAACCTGTTTGTATTCTTCATGCTATTATTGGTATTGGGTTCTAACTATATCGTGATGTTTATCGGTTGGGAAGGTGTTGGTTTATGCTCGTACCTGCTAATCGGTTTCTGGTATACCAACAGTGCTTATGCATCAGCAGCCAAAAAGGCTTTCGTAATGAACCGTATTGGTGATTTAGGCTTTTTGCTAGGTGTATTCCTAATATTCAATTTCTTCGGAAGTGTTGAATTCTCTAAAATTTTCCCTCAGGCAGCTAATATGTTACCTGGCAACAACATTTTGGTTTTAATTACCATTTTATTGTTTATAGGTGCCTGCGGTAAATCGGCGCAATTGCCATTGTTTACCTGGTTACCAGATGCGATGGCCGGACCAACTCCAGTTTCGGCCCTAATCCACGCAGCAACGATGGTAACGGCAGGTATTTACATGATTGCCCGTTCGAGCGTATTGTTTGATCTGGCTCCGCTAACCCAGCACATCATTGCAATTGTTGGTGCTGCAACCGCTTTAGTCGCTGCAATTATTGCCTTAACACAAACTGATATTAAAAAGGTATTGGCATATTCAACCGTATCTCAGTTGGGCTATATGTTTTTAGGTTTGGGCGTTGGTGCTTACACCGGGTCGTTCTTTCACGTATTAACCCATGCATTCTTCAAAGCTTTATTGTTCTTGGGCGCTGGTTCGGTTATCCATGCGATGCACCACGAGCAAGATATGCGCCACATGGGTGGATTAAGAGGTAAGCTGAAAACTACTTTTGCCACCATGATGATCGGTACCATTGCTATTGCAGGTTTACCGCCATTCTCCGGTTTCTTCTCAAAAGACGAAATTTTAGCCCATGCATTTCAAGCCAGTCCTATACTTTGGGGAATTGGCGTATTAACGGCATTCTTAACCGCATTTTATATGTTCAGGATGATGTTTCTTACTTTCTCTGGAAAGTACCGCGGAACACATCACGCTGAAAGCCATATTCATGAGTCGCCAGCTGCAATGACATTGCCTTTAATCATTTTAGCTATACTTGCTGCAATTGGTGGAGCAATCAACTGGCCACACATTTTTGGCGGTAACGAATGGTTGGCACACTGGTTAACAGGGGCAGGTGTTGCCCAGCACGAATTGGATTTAAGTCATTCTACCGAGCTCGCTTTAATGGGTACTTCGGTTGCAGCAGCAGTTATTGCTTTATTGTATGCTTATACTAAATATGTAAAAGGTGCGCATGTTCCGGTTGCTGATGAGGCACCGCGTTCAGCATTGGCCAAATTATCATACAACAAATTTTATTTAGATGAGATTTACGATTTCATCATTACAAAACCTTTAGATGTCCTTTCGAAATTCTTTTACAGGATTATCGATAACAAGTTTATTGATGGGATTGTAAACGGATTGGGATGGAGTACAAATGAAGCCAGTAAAGGCCTTCGCTTGTTGCAGAGCGGAAACGTTGGTTTCTACCTGTTTATGATGGTATTCGGTATCATCGCGTTATTGATCTATACATTTAGTTACATATTATAAAAAGGGTTCAAAAATAAATAATGGAACAACTTTTACTACTTATATTTCTTCCGCTTGCGGGTGCTATTATTACAGCATTTGCAGGTAAGTCGGCTAAAATAGTTTCGACCGTATTTTCGGTGGTTTCTTTAGGGCTGACTTTGTTTATCGCCTGTAACTTCATTCCGAATGCAAGTACACAGTTTGAAGCAAATTTACCCTGGATTGCTGATCTGGGCATTAATTTCCACGCAGGTATTGATGGTATTAGCATGTTGGTGGTATTACTTACCAACTTATTAATCCCGATTATCATCCTGTCGAGCTATAAACACGACTACAAAAATCCAGCTGCTTTTTACGCGTTGATTTTATTTATGCAAACCGGCTTGTTATTGGTGTTTACAGCATTAGATGCTTTCCTTTTCTATATTGGCTGGGAAGCCGCACTAATTCCGATTTATTTTATTTGCGCATTCTGGGGTGGAAAAGACCGTATTCGCATTAACATGAAGTTTTTTGTGTATACCATTGCAGGTTCGTTATTTATGCTAATGGGTATTATTTACCTGTACTTACAAAATCCGGTACATAACTTTGATATCCAGGCTTTTTATGCTTTAAATTTAGATTCAGCACAGCAAGGATGGATTTTCTGGGCTTTCTTTATTGCTTTTGCGATTAAGATGCCAATTTTTCCTTTCCATACCTGGCAGCCAGATACCTATACCGCGGCACCTACCCAAGGTACCATGCTATTATCGGGTATTATGTTAAAAATGGGTATTTATGGTGTAATCAGATGGTTATTGCCAATAGTACCTGCAGGTGTTCATGATTGGTCTTGTTTGGCTATCGGCCTATCTATTATCGGTATCGTTTATGCTTCTTTAATTGCCTTTACACAAAAAGACGCCAAACGTTTAGTAGCTTATTCATCAATTGCTCACGTAGGTTTAATTTCGGCGGGTATTTTTGCACTAAACCAGCAAGGTATGCAAGGTGCAATGGTTCAGATGTTGAGTCACGGTATTAACGTGGTTGGTTTATTCTTTGTTTTGGATATTATTTTCTCTCGTGTAAAAACCCTTAAAATTGAAGAATTAGGAGGAATTGCAAAAGTAGCACCACAATTAGCTGTCAAGTTTTTAATCATCGTTTTAGGAACAGTAGCTTTGCCAGGAACGAACGGCTTTATTGGTGAATTTTTATTGTTGATAGGCGTTTATAATTACGGTATTTGGGCAGCTGCTATTGCAGGCTTAACCATCATTTTCGGTGCTGTTTACATGTTGCGTATGTATCAGAATGTAATGCTGGGTAAAACCAATGAATTAACGGTTACTTTCCGCGATATCGAAGGATCGGAGAAATTTGTCCTTTATTTGATCTGTGCTTTAATTATCGTTTTGGGTGTTTATCCAAAACCATTATTGCACTTAACAGAGGCATCTGTACAACATTTATTAGAACAGGTAAATCAAAAATTAACATCAGTAAAATAAGCAATGAATATTATAATAACCATTAGTATAACAGCTTTTATTGTACTTTACGCAGGTTTGTTTAAAGCAAATAAAGCATTATTGCCGCTTACCGTTGTTGGCTTACTTACGGCCTTAGGCTTTACTTTTTGCGCCTGGGGTGGCAATGCTGTTCAATTCGGAATGATGCAGACTGATAATTTCGCCCTTGCATTTTCTGGCGTTTGTATAGTAGGTACACTTTTGATTTTCTTATTAACCCAAAACTATTTTCACTCCAAAAGCGATAACGTTGCCGAATACTATACCCTAATCCTTTTCGCCCTTGCGGGGATGATTATGATGGTGTCGTATAAAAATATGGCGATGCTTTTTGTTGGTCTGGAAATCATGTCGGTAAGTTTATATATCCTTGCTGGTATCCGTAAAACAGATTTTGCTTCAAACGAAGCTTCGTTAAAGTATTTCTTAATGGGGGCTTTTTCAACAGGCTTCCTATTGTTCGGTATTACTTTAATTTATGGAGCAACCGGTTCTTTCGATTTAGATAAAATTCAGGCTTACCTGGTAAATAACAGTGCTGCAGTTTCACCAATCTTTTATCCCGGTGTAATCCTGATGATGATTGGTTTGTGTTTTAAAATCGGTGCAGCGCCTTTCCACTTCTGGACTCCGGATGTTTACGAAGGTGCACCATCTTTAATTACCACCTTTATGAGTACGGTAGTTAAAACTGCTGGTTTTGCTGCATTCTTACGTTTGTTCGCAGGTGCTTTGGCTCCATTACACGAGTTTTGGGTTATGCCATTAATCGTTATCGTTTGCCTTACTTTGTTTATTGGTAACGTAACGGCCTTGTTCCAAAAGAACTTTAAGCGTATGCTGGCTTATTCAAGTATCTCACACGCCGGCTATTTGTTGTTTTCGCTTGTTGTATTGACTAAAAACTCAGGCAACAATGTTTTAGTATACGCTGCTGCCTATACTTTTGCATCGATTATCGCCTTTGCTGTATTAATTCTGGTAAAACAGAAAACGGGTAGCGACAGCTTCGAAAGTTTTAACGGTTTAGGAAAGAAAAATCCTTTAGTGGCTTTATGTTTAACCGTTGCGATGTTATCATTAGCAGGTATTCCGTTAACAGCTGGTTTCATCGGTAAATACCTGATGTTCCTGAATGTAATGACCGAATATAAAACCTTATTGGTAGCCTTTGCAATTTTAAACGCATTGGTTGGTTTCTATTACTATTTCAGGGTTATTGTAGCCATGTGGTTTAAAGATGGCGCAGATACAACGCTTACAACTCCGGTACAATACAAAGTGGTACTATTGGTTTCAGTAGTAATTACGCTTGTTTTAGGTATCTGTCCAGCAATAATTTTAAACCTGATATAGGTATGCTGTTGTTTAATAATTATTTGTAGTTTTACGAATAATTGAATATGCACGATTTTTGGAATAACCTGCATCAGCTAATTGATCCCGAGAAATTATTGAGGGAGGGCGGTTTCTATCTTGTTGTATTCGTAATCTATGCAGAAACCGGCCTGTTCTTTGGGTTCTTTCTCCCAGGCGATTATTTACTGTTCTTGGCTGGCATGTTTGTTGCTACCGGTAAACTGGATGTAAATATTGCTGTGCTTTTAGCCGGTTTATGTGTTGCGGCAATTTCAGGTAATTTTACAGGTTATTGGTTCGGGCGTAAAACCGGTCCGGTATTGTACACCAGAAAAGATAGCTTCTTTTTTAAGAAACGTTATTTAAAAGCAGCAGAAGACTATTACCACAAACAGGGCGCGTTTGCACTAATTATGGGTAGGTTTGTTCCGATTGTAAGAACTTTTGCACCTATTTTTGCGGGAGTTGTAAAGCTCGATTTTAAAAAATTTGCACTTTATAATGTAGTTGGTGGAACACTTTGGATCTGTTCTCTAACTTTATTGGGCTATTTTTTAGGTCGCCGCTTCGAAAAAGAAATAAACGATTATTTATTATATATTATTATTGGCTTTATCCTTATAACAACTATACCATTATTAATTACCTTTGTAAAAAGTAAAGTAGTGAAAGGTCCTGAAGAGGATAAAACAGATTTAAATTAGAAATGGTAAAAGACGATCATCACGCGTGGCATAGCGTATCTCCTGGAAACAATGTTCCAGAAATTGTAAACGCAATTATTGAAATTCCAAAAGGTTCAAAAGCAAAATACGAAATAGATAAAGAATCAGGTCTGATTAAATTGGATAGGGTTCTTTTTTCATCAGTTATGTATCCGGCTAACTATGGCTTTATTCCGCAAACTTATTGCGATGATAAAGATCCTTTAGATATTCTGGTTCTTTGTTCAGTTGATGTTTATCCAATGACATTAATTGAAGCTAAAGTAGTAGGTGTTATGCACATGGTTGATAACGGTGAGCAGGACGATAAAATTATTGCTGTTGCAGCACACGACATGTCAGTAAACTACATCAACGATTTAGACCAGTTACCTCCACACCAAATGAAAGAAATTGTTCGCTTCTTTCAGGATTATAAAGCATTAGAAGATAAAAATGTAACCATCGAGCATTTATTAGGTGTTCGTTATGCACATAAAGTAATTAAAGAAAGTATAGAACTTTATAACACAACATTTAGAGAATTAGCTTAATGGATTTACCCACGGTCTGTTTGTTTTTAAATTCAGCGTTAAGTACAATACTGCCAACCCCAAATGTAGTTCTTGTAGCCTTACAGGAGCCCGATACCGGATCAGTTGGCTGGCGTTTGTTTTTTGCCTTGTTTTTGGTGCTTTTAAATGGATTTTTTGTGGCAGCAGAATTTGCCATTGTAAAAGTCCGGGCATCACAAATAGAAATTAAAGCCAAATCAGGCAGTCGTGTAGGTAAAATGGCTAAAGGCATTATCCATAACCTGGATGGTTATTTGGCCGCCACACAGCTAGGTATAACGCTTGCATCACTAGGCTTAGGTTGGGTTGGTGAAGGCGTTATGCATACTATCTTTAAAAATCTTTTCGATAGTTTAGAATGGGGGCTTAGCGATGCTTCCATCCATACTGCCTCAACAATTGTGGCTTTTTCGTTAATTACGATCATGCACATTGTTTTTGGTGAGCTTGCGCCAAAATCGTTTGCTATCCAAAGACCTGTAGCTACAACATTATTTGTTTCGCTGCCATTGCAGTTGTTTTATGTTGTATTTAAGCCTTTTATCTGGACTTTAAACAGCTTAGCCGCCGTTATTCTAAAACCATTTGGTATTGATACCTCTGGTGGGCACGAATCGCTGCACAGTACTGAAGAACTTCAATATTTACTCGATCAGGGTAAAGAAAGTGGTGCCCTTGATAACAATGAACACGAACTAATAAAAAATGTATTCGATTTTAACGAGCGTGTTGTAAAAAACATCATGGTGCCCCGAACTAAAATTTCGGGTATAGAACTTACTTCAGATAAAGAAGAAGTAATTGACACGATTATCAAAGAAGGCTATTCGCGTTTACCGGTTTACGATGATATCATGGATAAAATCGTTGGTATTATCCACGCAAAAGATATTTTGCCCTTGGTAGCAGCTGGTAACCAGCACTGGACTTTAAACGACATTATCAGAAAACCATATTTTGTAACAGAGACCAAAAAAATTAACGACCTGATGAGCGAGCTGCAAAGCAACCGCATTCAGATTGCCATTGTTTTGGATGAGTTTGGCGGAACTGCAGGTATGGTAACCCTAGAAGATATTGTAGAAGAACTGGTTGGTGAAATCCAGGATGAATACGACGAAGAAAAACCATTGGTAGAAAAAGTATCAGACAATGAGTTTATTGTTAATGCATCTGCAACCGTTTACGATGTAAATGAGCATTTACCTCACGATCTGCCTGAAGATGAAGATTTTGATACGATAGGTGGCTTGGTTTCGCACATTTTTGAGCGTATTCCGGAGGTTGGTGAGAGCAACGAATCTTATGGTTATTTGTTTACAATCCTCAAAAAAACAGAACAGAATATCGAAACCATTAAGTTAGAACTGGTTATTAATAAGGCAGATATGGTTGATAATCATTAATTTCAGCCATGCATATTTTTTATACGCCAGATATAACCCAAAATACCTACACCCTTAACGAAGAAGAAAGCAAACATTGTGTTAGGGTACTTCGCTTAACTGTTGGTGCTATTGTTAATCTGGTAGATGGTAAAGGTGGTTTTTATACTGCCGAAATTACTTCCGATAATCCTAAAAAAGTTTCGTTATCCATACTAAAAGTAGAAACGGAATATCATAAACGGAACCATTACCTACATATTGCCGTAGCACCTACCAAGAATATCGATCGCATAGAGTGGTTTTTGGAGAAAGCTACCGAATTAGGTATTGATGAAATTACCCCACTTATTACCGATCGCTCTGAGCGTAGGGTAGTAAAAGAAGATCGCTTGAATAAAGTAATCACCTCTGCGGTAAAACAATCTATAAAGGCATACCACCCCAAACTGAACGATGCCATTTCGTTCGATACTTTTTTGAAACAACCTTTTGAAGGTGAAAAACTAATGGCACATTGTATTGATGAAGGAGAGAAACTGTATATTTCACAGCTTGTTGCACCACATCAAAAATATCTGATCCTGATCGGTCCCGAAGGAGATTTCACACCTGAAGAAGTGAATTTAGCTTTGAACAAAGGCTTTAAAGCATTAACTTTAGGTGATAACAGGTTGCGCACCGAAACTGCTGCGCTGGCTGTTTGTTTTGAAATCAATTACCTTAACCGATAACCAATTTGAAGTTTTCAGTTTTTAATTTTCAGTTTCCGAAGTGGCGAACAGTAGCTTTTGCTGGTGCGCTTTTAGCTTTCTGCTTTAGTCTTTCCGCTTTTATTCCACCAACTTACCGCATGGCTAAGCTGAAATATAACGGGGGTGGCGATTGGTATGCAGACCGCACCGCACTTCCAAACCTGATTGCTTTTTGCAACACCAACCTTAAAACTAATTTTTACACCGAAGAAAGCATTGTCGAAGTTGGATCGAAGGAACTGTTTAATTATCCCTTTGTTTATATGACAGGGCATGGCAATGTGGTTTTTAGCGATCAGGACGTTAAAAATTTGCGACAGTATCTTATTGGTGGTGGCTTCCTGCATATCGATGATAACTACGGCCTGGATAAGTTTATCAGGCCCCAAATGAAAAAGGTATTTCCTGAATTGAGTTTTGTAGAATTGCCTGCCAGCCACGCTATTTACAATCAGAAATTTAAATTTCCGGGTGGTTTGCCCAAAATACACGAGCATGATAATAAACGCCCGCAGGGATTTGCACTGATATATAAAGGTAGAGTAGTATGTTATTATACCTACGAATGCGATTTAGGCAACGGCTGGGAGGATTTTGGTACTTACCCTGAGGATACGCAGGAAACCCGCACTAAAGCGCTTAAAATGGGTGCAAATCTGATTCAATATGCTTTAACCCAATAAACATGTATAAAGTAAAAGTCAACGATCAGTTTTTATTTGAGATAGAAAATAGGGATTCGGCATTTTTAGTAAATGGTGATCCTGTTCAATTTGATTTAAGCGAAGTAAACGGCTCCCGTGCACATGTTTTATATCAGCATAAATCTTTCCGTACAGAAATTGTTGAGGTAAATAAGGCGGGTAAAACTTGTACTATTAAAGTGAATGGAAATACTTATCAAATTAGTATAGAAGATCAGTTTGATGAACTGCTGAAGCAACTGGGACTCGATAACCTGGCGGCAAATAAAGTATCAGAAATTAAAGCGCCTATGCCAGGTTTGGTGTTAAAGGTTTTGGTAGCAGAAAACACCGAAGTTAAAAAAGGCGATAACCTGCTCATTTTAGAAGCAATGAAAATGGAGAACATCCTGAAGTCTTCTACCGATGGTACCGTTAAAAAGGTTATGGTAGTGCAGGGCGATAAAGTAGAAAAGAACCAGGTGTTGGTTCAGTTTAAATAAGTCTTGCTGGCGTATCACGGCATTTCGAGCGGCCTTTAGGGCCCCACACTTAAAAAAGAGATGCTGAAATAAATTCAGCATGATGTGTACTGATTGATAACATATTAAAGATAAGCGTATATAAATATCTTGACGCATAAAAAAGTCCCGGCTGTTTAAAACCGGGACTTTTCTTTTTTATTTACCTCTGCTTACCCTGTAAGGTTTTTGCGGAGGGTTTTTAAAACTTCTTTTTCCTGCAGTGCTAATTTCTGGTGCACCTAGCATAGTCATGGCACAACGGAAACCAACTTCTGCTGATGATTCATCCTGCTGCATGAAACGACGTGTTGCCGGGTTTAACCAGTAAGCCATATCATTCCAGGAACCACCTTTATATACTCTCGATTTATCGTTAACCAACGTTACACCTTCATCATTTAACAAGGTATTCTGCCTGTCGCGATAACCTCTTTGGTCGGCCTGGTAGCTTGTAGAAGCTGTGGCTCCCTGAGGATCTGTTGATTTCGAAATAGAATCGGCACGTTTAGTTTGTGCTTGTTTCTCTGCCCAGGTTTGTTTGCGGCCTGAGTAAGCATTTTCCTTAATTGGATTGCCATACTTATCAAGCGCAATTTTACCGTTTTGAGCATCTTCTAATTTTTTATTGGTGAAATAGTTACCACGGTAAGGGTTAAATGCATCAGCATCGGTAAATGTACCTGTTCTGTATACGTCGTTTACCCATTCGTTCACGTTTCCAGCCATGTTATATAAACCAAAATCGTTTGGTGTATATTGAATAACCGGAACAGTTAAATCACCCTTATCATTCAATGAACCGCCCACACCCATATAATCGCCGGGTGCTCTTTTAAAGTTGGCCTGAATCATACCTCTGGTTTTCTTTTTAGCCGAACTTACGCCCAGACCATTCCATGGGTAGATTTTGTTTTGGTTAATGTTTTCGTATTCAGTATTGCCAATTAAACCTAAAGCGGCATATTCCCACTCTGCTTCTGTTGGTAAGCGGTAAGGTTGCATAATAACACCATCCTCCAAAGTTGCATTTCTTCTCGGCTGACTGTTTCTACCACCACCAGTAGCTGCTGTTGAAGCACCCGCTGTAGTAGTTGCCGAACCAGACCTTGTGTTATAATCAATCGGCGCATTTTTACCTTTATCATCGTACTGGCCATTTAAATAAGCATCAGTATTAAATGGTTTGTTAGGTCTTTGGGTTGCGGCTGCAGTTGCATTATTGTTTCTGCCCGAGTTTCCGCCAGCTAAAGTTTTGTAATCTGTTAAGATTCCTTTTTCACGCAAGATAAATTCGTTGGCTCTCGAAGTTCTCCATTCGCAATAACGCGAAGCCTGCTCCCATGATACACCTACAACAGGATAATCGCGGTAGGCCGGGTGTCTTAAATAGTTATCTACATAAGGTTCGTTGTAAGATAACGCACGACGCCAAACCAAAGTGTCTGGAAGTTCGTTGTAATAAAACTCACGATCTTCAGGATAATTGTATCTGATCCAGTGTAAATATTCTAACCAATCGGTGTTCGAAACTTCGGTTTCATCCATGTAAAAAGAAGGAACGGTAACCTGTCTTTTGTAATTGTAGATATTCGGTTCAACACCAGCCACCTCAATGGCACTACCACCAACTACCAAAACACCACCCTCAATCGGGATTAAACCAGGGCCTGGTGCACGCTTATATTGCGTAGCTACAGCAAAAGCACCAGATTGGTTCTTCTTACTTTTCCTATCTGCATAAGGAATGCCTGTTTTACTAGAACTGTTCCCGCCTTTAGAGCTACAGCTCGAAAGCAGGGCGGCTAATGATAAACAAGTAAAAGAATATAGTATTAGTTTTTTCATATAATGCAACGGGATATAGCCTAATGGCCTTTCAACCGATAAAATTAAACAATTTTAAATGAATATATAAATAATGAGACAATAAAATATCTAATATATTTTTAAGCCATAACGTATTATTTTTAGGCGTATTGTGTCTGTTTACTTTTTCAGTGAAATTTTAGCTAAATAATTAGAAATAAGTGAGATAATTTTGGAGTTTCTTAATTACACCGCTGATTTTTTTATTAAACAGCTACCAAGCAAGCATATGGGATTTGGTGGGTTTGTATAGGTTACGATATGAAATAGCAAAGTGATGCAATCCTTAATCCCATTCAATAAAGCTTAATATCAATTAAACACAGTTGGTCGAAAATTTTGTTCGCTAAATAAAAAACTATGGAAAATTAAGTTTATAATTGAATAAGATAATATAGCTAAATTGCTGTTAATTTAATGTTTAGGTTAAATGCAGTCACAGCGATATGTAAAAATCGTAGGTTTAATTAGTAAATAATGATAGAATTCGTAATTTGGTGAAATATAATTTTTGGTTTTACGTTACATGATATATTCTCTAGTATTTGCTAAATACCAAAATCTAAAATTACGGACCTTCAAAGGATGAATTTCAAGTATATCAGTAAGCTTGCTTTTTCTGCACTCTCTATGGCATTGCTGTTTGGTAAAACAAATGCTCAGGTAACCATAGGAAATACACAGACAAATGGAAGCGAGTCGAACAATATTGTAACAGCAGTTCCGTTCCTGCTTATTACGCCCGACGCCCGTGCCGGTGCAATGGGTGATGCAGGTGTAGCTGTAGCCGGCGATGTAAATTCGGCCAGTATTAATGCGTCGAAACTGGCATTTTTGGATAAACCTTATGGCTTTTCTGTTTCTTATAGCCCCTGGTTAAAAAGCCTGGTGCCCGATATTAACCTGGCTTACTTAAGTGGGTTTTATAAATTAGACGATCGCAATACCATTGGCGCTTCGTTAAGGTATTTCTCTTTAGGCTCTATTCAGCTTACCGATATTAACCAACAGGATTTGGGAATTTCGAATCCTAACGAGTTGGCTTTTGATGTTTCCTTTGCCCGTAGCTTTGGCGAAGAATTTTCATTGGGAACTTCTGTAAGGTACATTTACTCTAACCTGGCTTCTGGTCAGTTTTCGTCATCGGGGCAGGTACATAGTGGAAATGCCCTCGCAGTTGATGTTTCAGGATTGTATAAAACCAATACCTCAATGTTTGGTAAACAGGCTATCCTTTCGGCTGGAGCCAACATTTCTAATATTGGTACAAAAATGAGTTATTCAGACGGCGGCCAGAATTTTTTCCTGCCTACTAATTTTAAATTGGGCGGCGCTTCAACCATTATTGTCGACGATTTTAGTACCATTACCCTCGCACTCGATTTTAATAAGTTATTGGTACCTACACAACCGATATACGATTCGAACAACAATATTGTAAGTGGTAAAGATCCAAACCGCTCGGTACCAGCAGGTATTTTTGGTTCCTTTAGTGATGCACCAGGCGGATTCAGCGAGGAGCTTAAAGAGGTTGGCATTTCAACCGGACTGGAATATTGGTATAACCAACAATTTGCGGTAAGGGCAGGATACAATTATCAGAGTCCTATGAAAGGCGATAGCCGCTATTTTACACTCGGTCTTGGCCTTAAATACAACGTTTTTAATATCGATTTTTCTTATTTATTGGCCAATGCGCAAACTAGTCCGCTGGCTAATACCTTACGTTTTGGTCTTTTGTTTAACTTTGGCGATAAGAAACTGGTAAAAAAGTAAAACTTTAAACCATTTCCATTGCAGTTAAACAATTAACCCAAATTTCAAATGAAAATTAGAGTAGGCTTCGGATTTGATGTTCACCAGTTAAAAGATCAGCACCCCTTTGTAGTAGGGGGTGTAACATTAGATCATCATAAAGGTGCTTTTGGTCACTCCGATGCAGATGTGTTGCTACATGCCATTTGCGATGCGCTTTTAGGTGCGGCCAACCTTCGCGATATTGGTTTCCACTTTAAAAATACAGATGAACGATGGAGAGGAATCAGCAGTTTAATCCTTTTGAAGGAAACAGTTAGGTTACTAAGTGAAAAGGGTTGGCAGGTAGGCAATATTGATGCGATGCTTTGTTTAGAAGCGCCGAAAATCAATCCACATATTCCGGCCATGCAACAACACATTGCTGATGCGATAGGTATTTCTACCGAAGATATTTCTATTAAAGCTACTACCAACGAGCAAATGGGCTTTGTTGGCAGGGAAGAAGGCGTAGTAGCTTATGCTGTTTGCCTCATAGAAAAAAACTAGATATCCAAAGAAGTCAAGTTTTACAGCACACTGGTTATTAAACTTGACTTCTTTTTTTGCTGTCTATGATTGAAATCTTAAACTACGCGCAGTTAGGTAAGAAATTGGTAAGCCAATACAAAATATCAGTATTATAGTATTGATAATTGCCTTTTCTAAATGAATCGGTGACTCGGGTATTTGAGTTAATGGCACAATTAATAAATTCATTACTGCCCAAACAAAAATGCCATAAATTATGCCCGAAAGAAGAATATTCTTGCTTAAGGCCGATATTTTGTTCGATACCAGTACAAAGAAGACAGTAAAGCTGAAAGTAATGAAATAGTGAAGTACTAAACCAATCAGCACTGTTTTAATGCCACCGGCGTAAGCTGCTTTGCCCATTATTGCACTGGAAATATATTGAAATACCCCGCTGAAATTCATTTTCGCCAGGAATATTACTGCAGCCAATCCATCTAAAGTGCCTGCAATTAATGCTGTAGAAAGTAAGTTGCCGAAAGAAATTACATTTTGGTTAGCTTTTTTCATGCATTAATCTTTTATATAGGCCGGAGTATAAATTTAACGGTTCTAATGCACAATCAGTGATTAAAACCGTTAAATAATACTTTCAATTCTTTACAAAGCCACCTGCTCCTTTACATTACCTGTTCTTTTTAGGGTACCCCATGTTTCCAACTCGCCTTTTATGGCTTTTCTAACCGAGCGGAACAAAACAATATACATTAACTGTCGCCAGAAAAAACGTTGTGGGAAAAGATAAAGCAGGTTTTTATATTTTTCTTTTTCCATTCTGAAGGCGATGGCAGCAAAAAACATATCCACTACAATAAAGATAATGTAATAGAACAGTACCTGGCCAAAACCATTGTGTAAACTCAAAATACCTGAAAAACCTGTTAGCGTAAGATTATTAATGGCACTTAGAGAAAACAAGCCGCTAATTAATGAGATGAGCATAAACAAATCTGCCAAGGGAGAAAACAAAGGCAAAATAATCTGATAAATCAGGATATTGGGCATGCCAACCATACCAAAGTATCCGTATTTTTTATTGAGTAATGTTTTTCTATTTTTCCAGAAACTTTGCATTACCCCAAAACTCCAGCGGAAACGCTGTTTTAGCAGCATATTTACAGTTTCTGGTGCTTCGGTATACGCAATTGCAGTTGAGCAGTTTTTTACTGTATAGCCGGCTTTTAAAATGCGCATGGTTAAATCGCAGTCTTCGGCAAGGGTATCGATGGTGAAACCGCCCACCTCTAAGATTACATTTTTTCTAAAAGCACCAATTGCCCCGGGTACAACGGTAATGGTGTTCAACAAATCGAAAGCACGTCTATCCATATTTTGGGCCGTAATGTACTCTATTGATTGCCACTTGGTGATGATGTTATGGGCATTGCCCACTTTAACGGTGCCAGCCACTGCAGCTATTTTATCACTATAAAAGTGGCGCATTAATTCGGTTACCGCATCATTTTTAAGCTGGGTGTCGGCATCAATGCAGACTACAAAATCGGCATTGGCTTTCGATATGCCATAGTTTAAGGCTGAAGCCTTGCCTCCATTGGCTTTGCGGTAAACTTTTACCTGCGGGTGGTTTCCAAACTGTTCGTTAATAATTTCGAAGGTTTTATCTTTCGAACCATCATCGACAAAAATCAGCTCAAAATCTGGATAGGTAGTTTTTAAAAGGCTGTTGATGGTTTGTACAGCTGTAACTTCTTCATTATATGCGGGAATAATAATACTCACCTTTTCGGTCGGATTTTGCACCAGCTTACCGGCATTTTGTTTAGTTTTTTTCTGCTGCCTGATGGCCAGGTAAGCAATAAACAGAGTTCTTAATATAGCCAGTACAATCGCTACCGAAAAGATGATATTCAAGGTCATGTTTCCGTAGTAAAAGAAATTGATGAAAAAATAATCACCAGATCCTGAAAAACCGCTATTGGCTGTTGATTTAACAGCAGGCATTAGTTCTGAACGTTTTTTGCCCATTAAATCGCCAACAGTTGTAAAAGTATAGCCTTTTGCTTTAAAGAATTTGATGATCCTTGGTAATGCTGCTACAGTGGCCTCGCGGTTACCACCAGCATCATGTAGCAGAAGAATATTGCCATTATCTTGCTGTTTTACCACCTCATTAAAAATCTGATCAGCAGTTTTTCCGGGTTCCCAATCTTCAGGGTCGATAAATTCGCCAATATTGATATAATTTTCTTTACGGCTTTGCGCAACCGGTAATATCTCAGAGATGTTCTGTGGTTCGGCATCGGCATTAAATGGTGCACGAAACAAAATGGTACTGTGACCAGTAACCGCCTCAATGAGCCTGCGGGTAGCATTCAGTTCAAATTTTACACGTCGGGGTCCAATGGCCGACATATCTGGGTGGAAAAAGGTATGATTCCCAATTTCGTAACCATCGTTATATTCCTGCCTCAACAACTCCATGTTCTGCTCGGCCATAATGCCAACCACAAAAAAACAACCCGGAACTTTTTCTTTTTTAAGGATATTGAGTACCTGCGGCGTGTAAACCGGATCGGGTCCATCATCAAATGTCAGTGCAATTTTCTTATCAGCCTCACCAAATCTTTTAATTACATACTGTTCGGGTAAACGGGTATATTGCTGATTGGCAATAGAAAAATTAGCTGGGTTGAGCGTAAATTTAACCATACCCGGTTGAGGTGTCGAAATCAGATCAAGAATCTCTCCATTGCCGATGTAAGAAATTCCACCCATGTTTAGCGAAGCTATTTTACGTAGGTCGAAAGGTTTTTTCTTTAATGTGTCCAAACTCAAATCGTTCGAAATAAAGCTCCATAAGCGTTTATCTTCCGAGCCTAAGCGCCAAAGCGCAATGCCGGCAATATCCCAATCATCAGCTTTACGGATTAAATTAAAGTAGGTGGCCGCATCAGTAAAATACACGTTGTGTTTTATCCCGCTACCATCACTGTAGCTGTAGTTTAAGTTGGCCGATTCCGGATCGAAATTGATTTTGCTTTTGTAGTTTACAGCATTGATCATGGCCTCTTCGTAAGTTACTGACTTGCCTACACTATTTTGCGGCCAATCATAACCATAACAGGCGAGGGCCAGAATCACTTTATTGGCATCAACTTTACTGCAAATATTATCCAGTTTTTCTTCTACCCATTCCTGATGTGAAATGTCGCCGGCATTACTTTGCTCGGTATGCTGATCGTAAGCCATTAACACAATGTAGTCGTTGTATTTTTGAAGAATTTCTGGTTTATAATCATCATTTTCTGGTGAAATATCCTGCGAAACAATCAACTTTTGAGCATGAAACTCGGTGTAAAGATTTTTCATGAAAGCATTAAAGCTATCGCTGTTTTCGAGGTTAAGCTCTTCGAAATCGATGTTAATACCTTTATAGCCATACTTTTTAGTAATGGTGATTAAATCGCTAATTAATTTTTGCTGCGCCGGCTGGTTATTTAACAGGCGTTTTACCGCTGCTCCATCCCAATGGTCTTTATTATAGTTTGAAACTACGGCAATGGCCGATTTTTTAGCAGCATGGATTACTTTTAATGCCGCAGTATCGGCTTTATCAACAATCGAATCGCCATTTAAAAAGAACGATTCTGTAGCCACCATGTCTAAATGACTGATGTTTCTTTTTAAATCTGATATCGATGTTTCTTTAATTCCTGCCCAGCTTACATAAAAGGCCATGTTAATACGTTTGCTGTTACCGCGGTGGGTTAAAATCCGGCGTTCACGGTCTCTTTTAATTTTCTCGAGTTGCGACTTTTCTATCGAAAAAGCTTTGTATTGTTGCGATTTCTTTAGCTTATCTAACTGCTTTTGCGTTAAAGGCGTGTTGGTGTTAATAAAAGGTAAATTCGGTGCCTGTACCGAAGATAGGGTGTACACTACGCAGATAATTGCGATGATGAAGACTAAAAAGAAAGTGCGGCTTACCCATGTAAAAGTGTTCCAGCGGGTTTTAGTCTCAGTTTGAAATATTTGTTTTCCGGACATTTTTTCTGTTCTGATTTATAGTCAAATGTCATTAACGAATATGAAGATTATGTGAAAATAATTCGGGATGATGCCTGCGATCGTTAATTTATTCTAATTTACTCTTTTTAAGGATAATGCAGAAAGTTTGAGGTGAAATTTAAGGCATAAAAAAACCGGCACATTTTACAAAATGCCGGCTTATTATAGAAATGCTGATTAAGTTCAGCAAGACGGATTATTTTATTCTTCTAAATACCCAAACCTGCCCTGGTTATAATCTTCAATGGCTTGCTGTATTTCGGCTTCTGTATTCATCAGAAACGGGCCATATTGAACAATGGATTCATTTATAGGCTCACCACTTAATATCAAAATTACACTGTTTTCTAAAGCTTCGATTTCAATTTCAGTTCCATCATTTTTAAAATGAACGAAGCTATCTACAGGGGCATTTTCACTGCCATTTACTTTTATGCCACCTTCAATTATCACAAAGCCAGTATTAAAATTAGCAGGGAAATTAAAAATCGCCTTAGCTCCTTTATTTAAACGGGCATTGTACACTTCAATGGGGGTAAACGTATGGGCACTTCCTTTTATACCTTTGTAATTACCTGCTATGATTTCGATTTTACCTCCGTTTCCAGGTAAATCGAAATGGGCCATAGCGGCTTGTTTTATCGCCTGATAGCCGGGTTTCCCCATTTTATGTTTTGCAGGCAAATTTACCCAAAGCTGAACCATCTGGAACGGACCTCCGGTTAAGCTGTATTGTTCTTCGTGATATTCTTTATGTAATACGCCGCCTGCAGCTGTCATCCATTGTACATCACCGGGATAGATTACGCCGCTATTGCCTGAGCTATCGTGATGCGCAACTGCACCGTGATACGCAATGGTTACTGTTTCAAAACCCCTGTGCGGATGTACGCCTACACCCCGAGGTTCTTTTCGGGCCGAAAATTCGATTTTTGAACCGTAATCCATTAAAAAAAATGGGCTCATATCGATCTCGTATCCGCTTGGGAAAAAATTGTGCACCCTAAAACCATCGCCCACCATGTGTGGAGCAGGTGCTTTAAGTATGTTTTTTATTTGTTTTGTGTCCATTACCTTCTAATTTTTAATAAGGCATGGCGCATAGCGCAGGGAGCGCTTTAAAAAGCTCCATGCACTTTGCTCTATGCTAAATTATGCTTGTTTCACGAATTGCAATTCACCTAAAATGCGCACTTCTTCACTTACCATTACACCTCCGGTTTCTAAAGCTGCATTCCAGGTTAAGCCAAATTCGCTACGGTTAATTTTTCCGCTTAAAGTAAAACCTGCTTTTGTATTTCCCCATGGATCAGTAGCAATGCCACCAAACTCTGCAGTTAGTTTTACAGATTTAGTTTCACCTTTAATGGTTAAGTCGCCATTAACGATGTAATCGTTGCCATCTTTTTTTACTGAGTTAGATTTAAATTCGATGTGTGCAAATTGTTCTGCGTCGAAAAAATCTCCGCTTTTTAAATGATTATCACGGTCTGTATTCCCGGTATCGATTGAACTGATATCGCCTTTGAAAGAAATTTCTGCATTTTCAAACTCATCACCTTCTGATGATAATTCTGCTGAGAAAGATTTTAAACTGCCGGTTACAGTAGTAATCATTAAGTGCTTTACTTTAAATTGTAATTCGCTGTGGGTTGGATCTAAAGTCCATTTTGTAGTTGCCATATTTTTGTTTTTTGAGATGTTTAATATTTACAACACAAAAGTACAGCCTAGGCTTTACCTGCAAATTGATGTATGATAAGTAATTAGGGGGAGGGAATGATTGAATGAGAGCAGGATTGAATTAGAGAGGGGTTGAATGATTTAAAGCTGGAATGTTAGCTTGGCTAAATCATTCATCATTCAAAATTCAGTCATTTGTTTATTTGTTGGTGGGTCGAAAAGTTGGAATGTTGAAAGGTTAGTTTATCGAATCATTCAATAACTCCTTCATTCAAAATTTCTCAGGGTTTAAAATGTTTATTGGCCAGTTCTTTTCTCACGCGACTTAACGATTCAGGTGTAATACCAAGATAAGAGGCAATCATCCACTGTGGTACGCGCAAAGTAAGATTGGGGTAAAGCTTAATGAAATCGAGGTACCTTTCTTCTGCGGTAGCGCTTAATAACATGTTAATTCTTTTCTGCATAAAGCGGATCGAATTATTGAGCAACCTGATTTGCATGGGTTGTAGGCACGGCACTTTATTGGCCGCCTGTTCCATAAAATCGTTAGGCATCAATACGGCCTCTGTTGCCTCAATGGCATCAATAAAAAATATCGATGGCTCATTATTCATGTTATTCCGGTCTGAGATGAGCCAGTTTTCGGGGGCAAACTGTAAAATATGTTCTTTGCCTTTTATATCGATAGAGTAGGCCCTTAATAAACCTTTACCCACAAAGAAACCATGTTTGAGGTTATCGCCAGTATATTGAAGGATTTCGTTTTTTTCGAATTTCTTTACTTTTAACCCAGCTGAAATACTTTCAAACTGCTCATCAGTAATTTCTATTTTTTCTTGCAGGTACTTCTGGAACTGAAGGATCATAAAAAGAGGATGCTACTTTTTTACAGGTTTAATATCCGAAAAATCTACACCACATTTGCAATTACCACCGCAGCCATCCTTTTTTACCTGCACCGATTTAAAAACCAAACGGCCAACATATACCAATGCTACCGCAAAAAGTAAAAAGACTAAAATCGTTTGAATATCCATAATACAAATATAAGGGCTTTTGGGGT
This sequence comes from Pedobacter sp. HDW13, assembly GCF_011303555.1. Lineage (NCBI taxonomy): Bacteria > Pseudomonadati > Bacteroidota > Sphingobacteriia > Sphingobacteriales > Sphingobacteriaceae > Pedobacter > Pedobacter sp. HDW13. Next base: position 2,763,674 of record NZ_CP049868.1, read on the forward strand.
TTGGGTGTTCAATTGAATGTAAATTAATAGTTTTTTACCACAAAGTACACAGCATTTTACACCGAGTGCATGGAGCAATTTTACTGGCCATTAACCACTAATCTTTTTGACCACTATAGATCATTAGCCACAGATTCATGGAAAACACGGAGAGATTTATATCCGATGCTTTTTAAGTACTACTTATATTCATGTTGACACAAACCCCGGCTTTAGCTCTGTGTTACCTCTGTGCTTTTGCTTTGTGGGCTCTGTGGTTAAATTGCGGCTAATGCTATACCTCCATAAATCCAATTGTACCACCAACCCAATCAAAATCGGCATTGTAGCGTACGCCAATCATTTTTCCTCTACTTAAACGCGCCAGGTTTATACATAATTGTGGTTCGCCTCCATCCGGCCACAAGTACATCATCCTGATTTCAGCTTTTACACCTCCATCAGGTGCCTGCACCGCAGGCTCATAGTTTACTTTTCTCTGTAAAATCCAGTTTTCGGGGTCTTTAATGCTTGTAATGTCCGTAGCACTCACATCAATGATTACACCCATCCCCGCAAAAGAGAATAAAGGTTTAAGCACGTAGTTTTCTAAATCGGCTGGAATGGTTTCTACTTCGTTTAAAAAGCGGGTTTCGGGTACAAATTCGCTCTTTAAAAAAGGCATGGTGTATTTACTAATGCGGTAAAACCAGTTTGGATGTGTTACCCATTCAATATCCAGTTCTTCGCGTGGATCGAAACTGTTTTTGAAAATTTCGGTATCGTTAGCCACTTCATCAAATATAAGCCGGTTATAAATCCTTTTAAGCTGGACCTGTTTGCCGTTTTCTTCATAAAATAATTGCTTGCCAACTTTTTTAATGTCTTCCAAAGCCAAAATTTTAATGCCCAGCATCTTTTGTGTAACGAAAAAATCGATAGCTGTTTTTTGGTTTGGTGCATCAACATCCATCAGTGTTACTTCATCAGGCTGATGTTTGCCTATAATTACTTCCTTCAGCAAAGCAATATACTTTTCTTCGTTAAAACCGTTTAAGAAATGATTTACGGTATCGTTTATCTCAAAACTGCTTTTAAAAGTTTTAGCCAGATGGTGCTGAAAGCCATATAAAGATGGAAAGCCCTGCATTTCGATTAGCATAGGCGTAAGTGCCCCGGCCTCGTTTTTACAGATGCCGAAATCGAAAGTTAAGAAGTGAGGCTGTTCATTTTCATTGGGCACCTTCCAGTCTGCCGGAATTGCTTTTTGGGTTAGTGCTTTAAAGTTGGGCTGCTTAATGAGCTTAATGATTTCTTCTCCAGCAGCAATCAATTTTTCCTTTAATGCCTGTGGAACAAAAATTGGGGTTTCTGCAACGCGGAAAGGAATTTCGGGGTAACCTTCACCAAGCTGGGTTAAAAATGCCTGATACTTTTCTGTCGTAAATTGTTGATTGTACTTTTGGCGTTGTGCAGGTATCATAGGTTTTATTTGATTTTTGTTGTCTAAAACGTGATTTCGATCCGATAGCTACCGGATGAAGCATCGCGGATCAGAGAAATCTCTCTGTTTTTGCTAAAAGATTTCTCCACTACGGTCGAAATGACGATAACTGTAAAAAAGATTGCTTTATTCCAAATCTCTGCCCAGCGCTTCAGTTCGCAATGACGTAACTACAAGACTACACCTCCTGCAAATTCCCGATAGCTTTATGCAGAAAATTAGGCAAAATAACCCTTTGGGTTAATACTATCCTTGCCGGATCGTCTAAACTATTTAGCATATCCAGGTATTTTTGTTCGCCATGCATATCTACAATGGCTTTTTTTCTTTCATCCTGAAGCAGGTACATTTTCATGCCTACCGGATCGGCCTCCGGATGAAACTGCGTACCAATAATTTCATCAGAAAACCGGATTGACATCATGCAGCGTTCCAAATCGACATGTTTACGCTCCTTTTCGATGGCCAAAAGTTTAGCGCCCTTCTTTTCAAAAGTATCAAAATCAGGTTCGATAACCTGCCAGTCCCTGCTATCTACAGAATAGAATGGATTGGTGATGCCTTCAAAAATTTCGTCTCTTTCTCCTTCATCGGTTAGCGTAATCGGGAAAATGCCAAATGCGTTAGAGCGTCTTTCGGTAACATTGCCCAACTCGTATTTGCGGCAGGCCAGCTGAAAGGAGTGGCAGATTAAGAAAGCATATTTCTTTTTTTCTTCATTATTTTGGTTAAATGCCTCAATCTGATCGAGCAGGGTAAAGAAATCATTTTCCCATTTTTCTCCTTTGCTCTCAACCGGGCTTCCCGGGCCGCCACTCGAAATATAGGCATCGTAACCAATGCCAGGTATTTCGCCTTTTTGCCTTAAATCAAAAATATCAAAGGTTAAATCGATATTGTTTTCATTTCTAAAACGGGATAAAATTTCCTGAATTCCCCGCATACCCTGATTAGGTGCGCCGTTATTCATATCAATAACAGCCACCTTTAAGCCTCTTTTATCCATTGTAAAATTACTTTGCGCCTATAAGTGTTTGAGTAGTAATGTAATCTACTACGGCTTCAAAGTTACCAGTTTGTTGGTAAACGGCCAACTGTCTGTCTGCACCGGTACCGTGTTCTAATATTTTGTGTACATAATTGATGTCATCGCGGCAGCCTAAATCATCTACTACGTCATCCACAAAATCCAATAATTCTAAGATCAGGTTACGACAGTTTACCTCCATTTCTTTACCGAAATCGATCAGGTTGCCATCAATGCCATAACGTGCGGCACGCCATTTATTTTCATTAATTAATGCCCTCGAATAGCTGATAAATTCCATATTCTGCAAGCGTAACTTGTAGAGCTTGGCACATAATGCCTGGAACAAAGCTGTAAAAGCCATGGTTTCGTCAATCAGCATCGGGCAATCGCAAATGCGGAACTCAACGGTATCAAAAAAAGGATGCACACGGATATCCCACCAGATTTTCTTGGCGTTATCCATGCAATTGGTTTTGATAAGGAGCTTCACATAGTTATCGTAATCTTCAATGCTGTTAAAAATATCCGGAATTCCGGTACGCGGAAATTTGTCGAAAATTTTTGTTCTGAACGATTTATAACCCGTATTGCGCGACTCCCAGAAAGGAGAGTTGGTAGATAGGGCAAACACATGCGGCAGGAAATACCTTACCTGGTTAGCAATGTGAATGGCCAGCTCGCGCGATTGAAAACCTACGTGTACATGCAAGCCAAAAATTAGGTTAGAACGGGCAGCTTCCTGCAGTTCATTAACAATTTCGTTGTAACGCGGGTGCTCGGTAATTAATTGTTTTTCCCAATGGGAAAAGGGGTGTGTGCCAGCGGCACCAATTCTTAAACCTTGCTCTCCGGCCAGCTGCGATACGGTATAACGCAACTGGGAAATTTCTTTACGGGCTTCGGTAGTGGTTCTGCAAATACCGGTACCCACTTCTACTACTGCCTGGTGCATTTCTGCCTTAACCTGGTCTTTGTGTATTTTTTGTGCGGCCTCTACAATTTTTTGGTCGTGCGAAGTAAGTTCTCTGGTAACGGGATCAATTACCATGTACTCTTCTTCTATGCCCAGCGTAAACTCATTCATAATTATGCGTATTAATTTTTAATCCCTTTTATTTTTTTGGTGCTGCTTTTTTGGGTTTTGCAGTTGTTTTTTCAGGTGTAGCTTTCGTAGTTGTCGTTTTTGCAGCAGCAGGTTTAGCTGTTTTTGGAGCGGCTTTTGCAATAAGTGGTTTACCGCCAACTGAGGCTTTAATGTATTCGCCCCAGGTTAGGTTATCCTGTCCGTCTTTTTGCGCTTTTGCCCTTTCAATGGCATAATTTGCAGTGGTTTCTACTACCCAGTCAAAATTTTCCTGGCCAACACTTTTAACATCAGCATCGGGTGCAGGGTTACAGAAATCAATCGCAATAGGCACGCCATCGCGCACGGCAAATTCTACTGTATTAAAATCGTAGCCTAAATATCTACATAGCTTTAAGGTATATTCTTCTACGGTTTTAAGTAATTTCGGATCTGGCGATTTGCCTTCCGTAGCGTAACGTAAATGATGTGGATTACGTGGGTCATATTGCATAATGCGCACATGTTTGCCACCAATGCAATAACACCTGAAATATTCTTCAAAAATAATTTCCTCCTGTAAAAGCATTACCAATTGTTGTGTGCCGCTATGCTTGTCGAAAAAATCTTCTTTATCATGTAATTTGTAAACATCTCTCCAGCCGCCGCCATCGTATGGCTTCATGTAAGCAGGGAAGCCAGTATATTCAAAAATGGCATCCCAATCCAGTGGCATGGACAGATTAGAAAAAGACTCGCTGGTAGTGCCGTCAGGATGTTCTCTTGAAGGGATTAAGGCTGTTTTAGGTACCGGAACACCAATTTGTTCGGCCAGTGCATTGTTGAAAAACTTTTCGTCGGCACTCCACCAGAAAGGGTTGTTAATTACAGCAGTTCCTGTTATGGCTGCATTTTTTAGCGATGCACGGTAAAACGGCACGTCCTGAGAAATACGGTCGATGATTACGGAGTAACCCAGTGGTGCATTCTGAAATATTTTTTCGATTTTAACCGCTTCGGCTATAATACCTTTTTCGGCTTTTTGATTAATTCTTTCGATTACGGCTTCAGGAAAAGAGCGTTCCTGTCCAAATAAAATCCCTATTTTTTTCATTGGTACATTTTTAGTTTTATGATATAACCCATTAAGGTTAACTGATGAATCGGTTAATTGTTTAACTGCGAACTGAAAACTACAGTTGTGCAATGTAATCTGGAAACATTTCTCTCCATATTGGCCAATCGTGGTCGGCATTTGGCCTGATATCAAGCCAGTGGTCGATCCCCTTTTTATTGAGAATGGCCGATAAACGTTCGTTGTCGGGTTTACACATATCGCGATCTGTAGTGCCCAATACAATTTTCATGTAGTGCAATTCGGGATTACTGTTATTTAGCAGATTATCGACCGGATTGTTGAAGTACACATCGTCGTTATAAAAACCATCTAACTGACCGGTAATATCGAAAGCCCCACTCATACTAAACATGTGGCTAACCAGCCAGGGGTGCCTGAAAGCAAAATTTGCTGCGTGGTAACCACCAAAACTACAGCCTGCAGTAATAATTTTGCTGTGGCCGGTTTCGTGCCTGGCCAGTGGTGCAACTTCTTCAAGCAAATACTTGTCGTACCAGATGTGGTTTTTTACCCTATCGGCCGGATGAATGCTTTTGTTGTACCAGCTCAGCTTGTCAACTCCATCGGGACAATAGATTTTGATTTTGCCTTCGTTGATAAATCCTTCTACAGAATCTATCAGTTTGAAATCCTTGTTTTCAAAGTATCGCCCCATGCTCGTGGGGAACAACAGGATGGGGATACCACTGTGACCAAAGATGAGCATGTCGATTTCGCCGCTGAGGTTAGGGCTGTACCATTTCTTATGTTCTTCTTTAACCATAACAAAAAATTGAATGATTTAAGGTATAAATTAAAATCTATAAAAAGAATACTTTAAATGGTAATTTGGGGTAAATTAAAAGTGTAATGTAAAAATTAACCTTTGATAATTAATAGTTTATAGAGATTTGTACCTTTGCACCCTAATTCTGAGGCAGCAGCCATGTGATAGGGGATTTTGATTATGATGTACACAACAATTTTACCGGTAAAAATTAATACAAACGGTTATAAAATACAATCGACTTGTTTAAAGCACGAGGTAGAAATAGATATTTATACGCCTGAAGGTATTTTGGGGAATGAAAAAATAGAGCTTCTGTTATTGAATGATGGGCAGGATGTTGCCAAAATGGATTTTAGCCAGATTTTGGAGCATGCACACCATGGTAAAAGAAACCACAGGTTAATTGTTGTGGCTATTAAGGCATCGGCAGAGCGCTTGCTTGAATACGGTGTAGCTGGCGTTGCCGATTTTAAGGGGCGCGGAGCAAAAGCTAATCTATACACCGATTTTGTAATTAAAGAACTCCTACCTTTTGTTAAAAAGAAAATTGCTTTGCCAATTACTGGTAAGGTGGGTTTTGCGGGCTTTTCTTTAGGTGGTTTATCTGCATTTGATATCGTGTGGAATAACCCAACGGTTTTTGATGTTGTTGGTGTCTTTTCTGGTGCATTCTGGTGGCGCAAAAAAGACCTTACCGATGGTTATACCGATGCTGACCGTATTATGCATGAACAAATTGAGCATACTGCCACAAAACCTGAAATGAAATTCTGGTTAATGACCGGTACAGAAGACGAAAAGGCCGACCGGAATAAAAACATGATCATCGATTCTATTGATGACACGATTGATGTGGTTAAATTGCTCTTAAAAAAAGGATATAAACGGCCTGACAATCTTTTTTATTATGAAAAAGTTGGTGGTAAACACGATGTTCCCACCTGGGAAAGTGTAATGCCTGCATTTTTAAACTGGGCATTTGGCTATTAAGTGTGAAAAGCCGTATGCCCAACTACTTTTTCTTAATTTTCGAAATCCGCTGACCTATTATTTTTGTGGGTTTCTCCATGTCGTTTATGGCCAGGGCAATTGCTTCTTTAATCAATTGGTTTACTTGTTCATTTCTATAATCGCTTGTTTGTTTAACCGGAATATGTTTAATGAGGTTTCCGGTTCCTGCCAGTAGGTGCTGCGGATCATTTAATAAAGTGCCTTTGTTGAAACCGAGGTTTAAATGATTGGTGTAAATCGGGATCATACAGAATGAATCGCTAAGCTTATCAGAAATAGAGAATACCGTTGTTAGGGCGTGGGTATGATAGAGCAATTCGTTGGCATCGGGATAAAGCTCCAGTATAAAGGTCCTTAAATCGCAAAAGAGATTAATTAGGCTTTTCTCCTTAAAATTTAACAAATAACCAAAATCAGGGTGTATCGGTTTTGCTCCTGTCATTTTTATTCAGTTTTTGATTGTAACTGATGCTTAAAAATACCAAATTTTTGCAAATCCTGAATCGTTTTGCCACAGATTACATTAAATCTTCCCTATCAGCAGGCGCATTTTCAGGCTCAACTTTTTTGCGCCTAATTCATTCAAATGATCACCATCGTAAAAATCCTGCGCATGAAATGTGCTGTCTTCTAAAAGATTGTAGTATCTGATAGAAGTGTGCAATGTGTTTAGTTTTTTTATAGCCGAAAAAGTACCCTTCAATTGGATTTGGTTTAAATGCGAAACGTACGATTTATAGGCCGGCCCCGTAAACAGCAGTATTTTAATGTGCTTTTTTTCGGCAAAAGATACAATACTATTCAATAAGTGCAGGTTTGTTGAGTACTGCAAGTTATCTTTTGCTGTATGCCTTGCGGCGGCTATAACTCCCGATTTCATTAAATCTTTATGGTTAATGGCTTTGTAGCCCGATCCCCAGCCTAATTTAGTACAGCTGATATCATTTTCGCCCTTAAGGTAATAATTGTAGATTCTATGCAAGTTGACATCAAGTTTATTGCTGAGCATTTCAGCTGCATTGAAAATTTTATGGTCGTTATTAATATCGTAATATATGCGGTAGTTTTTTGCACGCCAGGCCTCCGGACTGTTTTCTAATCTGCCATAAAAAGAAAAATAATCGATCGGAACAACAATGTATTTTAAATGGGTCCATTGGCTGTTGTATTTTTTTAAAATCTCGAGATCATAATCGAACGATTGTGAGATATAGCTTGCATTAAAACTCGATTTGATGTACTTTGGATCAATACCATAATATACGTGGGAGCTGCCCAGAAACAAAACGTTTACCTCACCAGCATGATGATCTAGATAGCTTTTCTTATACTCATAATCATTGGGAATTCTTCTGATCAAAATTTCAGATACAAGCCCCAAAGCAATAATTGGAAAAAGGAATAAAGCGGTGTGTTTCACAAAGTTTTTCATAATCAGAATTGAAAGTAAATAAACTGTTGTTCTGCCCCGGCGAAAAAGAATATCAGTAAAACCAGGCTGTAATAAATGCCCCATCGAATTGGTTTGGGCCAGGACAATGCAAACCTGGCAATGGCATATTGTTCCATCCGGCCGTTCCATTCTATTGAAATAAACAACGCCAGCAGTAAGAAAAGTTTAACAGGCAGTATTTGTGGAAGTGTAAATAACGATCCGGAGCCAATGGCTGATATGATATGGAATGCATGCTGAACAGAATTGGCCCTGAAAAATATCCACGCAAAAACCGTTAAAGCAAAGGTTAATGCCATGGCTGCAAATTCTTTAAAGTTTGGGAACACTCTTCCCTCTGCAACGGTATCCAGATTTGAGCGGTTTGTGCTGAAAACTATTGAAGGCATAATGTACAATGCGTTTAACAATCCCCAGATAATGAAAGTCCAGTTGGCGCCATGCCAAAAACCGCTGACTAAAAAGATAATAAAAGTATTTCTTACTTTAATCCAGGTGCCACCTTTACTTCCACCCAATGGGATGTATAAATAATCCCTAAACCAGGTAGATAGCGATATGTGCCACCTGCGCCAGAACTCTGCAATATCTCTCGAGAAATAGGGGAAGGCAAAGTTTCGTAACAACTCTACACCGAACAACCTTGCTGTACCCAGGGCAATATCAGAATAACCTGAAAAATCTCCATAAATTTGGAAGGCAAACAGTATGGCGCCCAACAATAGTGTGCTTCCGTTGTATTCGGCAGAGTGGTTGAAAATAGTATTGGCGTAATTGGCGCATTGATCGGCAATTACAATTTTTTTAAATAAGCCCCATAAAATCTGCCTCAGACCATCAATGGCTTTGCTATAATCGAAATATCTTTCTTTTTTTATCTGCGGTAAAAGGTGAGTTGCACGCTCAATGGGGCCGGCAACCAATAGCGGAAAAAAGCTCACAAACAGCGAATAATCGATAAAATTCTTTTCGGCCTTTATGCGGTTTTTGTAGATGTCGATTACATAAGATAACCCATGGAAGGTATAGAACGATATGCCTACCGGTAAAATTACTTTTAAAGTCCACGGGTTTACCTGCAGCCCAAAGTTGGCAATGGCCTGCGCAAAAGAGTCGGCAAAGAAATTGTAATATTTAAATACGCCTAAAAAGCCCAGGTTGATGGAAATACTTAACCAAAACCAAAATTTTTTAGCCATTTTATTTTTGCTTACAGTCATTTTTAACCCGGTGAAATAATCAAGCAAGGTTGAGAAAATAAGCAGAAACATAAAACGCCAGTCCCAGCAGGCATAAAAAAAGTAGCTGGCACCTAAAAGGAGTATGTTTTGGGCTTTTAGCCTTTCTTTGCCTAAAAGCCAGTACAGTATAAAAATGATTGGCAGAAAAACTGCGAAACTAAAAGAATTAAAGAGCATGACGTTTGAATTAATACTTCGTTAAGGAATAAAATTAACGCTTTAAGCCTGCCCGTTTATGCTACTCTATTAGGTTGTACGCCAATTGTTTAATGTGTAAAGGAAACTGTGAATGCACTTCTAACCCCTGTCTGCTGATTAAACTACCTGTATTTGATAAAAATGCCGGTATCGAAAATGGTCCACAGGCAGCTTTTTTGCCCACAAGCTTTTAGGACAGCGTTTGCCCAGGTGTTGCAGGTTTTAAAAATACTGTAACTGCCTTTTGCCTCGTAAAAGGCGTCACCAATATCGTAATGCATAGTTGTTTTAATATAAATCAAATGCCCTGCCTTATCTTTTTCAAAACTGTTCAGTATATAATCAATCAATCGTTTGTATTGTTCACGGCTGATCATGATTTTTTTACAGTCGTTATCTTCACTTATATTTTGATAGTAAGTAGTATGCATGGCTGATGTGCTTAATCCGGAAATGGCACTGAGTGCGGTACTTAGCTTAAGATCTTCAAAACCAGGTGTTTCGATATAGAATTTTTTATCGCCCCAGCCCACGGCCAGGTATTGATAGCTGCTATCTGCTTCTAAAGTATTTTGATAGCTGATTTCTTTCGTCCAGTTTATTTGATTACTAATCGCCGGCATCACAATATCGGTATGTATACCATTAGTCATGATGTAGATGGCAACCTCGGGTTTATTTACTGGTTTAGCGTTTATGGTAATGCGTGATAAACAAAAGGCCAGCAGGAAATAAAATCCGATTAAGACAATCAGAAACAGACTAAATCGAGCTGCATGTTTAAGAAACCTTTTATTCATTTACTTAGATTCGAAAATTTATCCTTAATACAAAATTAAGCTTTAGGGTAACCCAAATGGCAAGGTTTAAACATAGATATCAATTTTATTGATGTGTTTATCGAAAAACATGATTTTTTATGCACATGCCGTATCGTTACCTTCACTTTATGATTAAAGGACTATTTGAAACACACATTTATGTAGAAAACCTGGAAAGATCTATCGATTTCTACAGCCAGACACTAGGTTTAAGCCAATGCCATTACGAAGCTGAACGACGGATTGCCTTTTTCTGGATTGGCGAGCCTAAAGGAGCCATGTTGGGAATTTGGGAAAAACCAAAGCAAGAGATCGATATCAGACATTTTGCATTTAGGTGTGAGGTAGCTGATGTGCTCAATAAATCAGTTAGCTTTTTAGAGGAGCACAACCTGAAACCGTATAATTTTTTAAAAAGTGACAATGTGGTTCCAATGGTGTTTGCATGGATGCCTGCAATAGCCATTTATTTTAACGACCCGGATGGCCATGCATTAGAGTTTATTGCCATTTTACCTGGTAAGGGACGGCCAGAGCTGGGCGTTATTACTTATGAAAACTGGTTGATGGTATATCAATAACTAATCTTTTTGGCATACATATTAATCCACCGGGTACCTTTACTCCGTATAGCATCGTAAGTAATTTGTTGTATCTCATTTGTAAGCGCAGTTAACGCCAATCTATTTAGCAATAAGCGTGGGGCTGTTGCACGGTAACCATAAAAACGAATGCGGCTAATTGCTCCCGAACTGTTATCTGGTGGCAGCGGCTCATGGTAGGTAAAAACAAAACGGGGTGTTTTATTATCGTTAGAAACAACTGCATAATTTAAATAGAGCACCAGGTTTGCCTCTTGTGGCGAATTTACTAATTGTATACTTTGTTCCTTTTCCAGCTTTGTTGTTATAGCATTCGCCAGATCTTTTGGGATAGACATTAGCACATAAAACCTACCCCGTTTGGCCATCGGAGAGATTTCTCGATGTGGATTTAGCTGGTTGGTGTATAAAAAGGTTGAGCTGCTAATGTCAAAAGTCCAGTTAAAATAATCCTGGTAGCCTTTATTTTTAGTGTAAGGCAATATTTCTCTTTTGAATATACTTGTAAATTCTGCCGAATTAAGGTTCGAAGCAGGAATAAAAATTTTAAGTAAAGGAGCTGAAATTCTGTAGGGATCTGACCGCACAAATACATCTCCTTTTTTAACTATTAAAGCCGGATTTATTGTAGCTATTGAGCTATCGGCAAACACTTTTAAAATTGTAAGGCTAATTTTATTGTCTTTTGATTTAAAAACATTCCCGAAGGCGATTTCATCATTGTAGCCAGCATTAAGTGTAATTGTACTGCTGCCGATGTTTATGCAACTTGCCATAAACGAAGGAGTAACTTTTTGCAAGGGTAAGCCAATAAAATTGGTGTACCTTCTTAAACTATCGAAATGATAAGTTGGGTCTTGTTGCAAACGTTGCTTAATGTCGACCTCGTTTGTTATCCTGGATATCACTTCTGAAAAAGACAGGTCTACCTTAGTCCTTTCGAAAACGCTGATCAACGATTTGGTAAATGCACCATGCGACCGGCCCGATTCGTCATAAATTTCCAGCGCCTTTTCTGCATTTGTACAGGCCGAAAGTGAGGCAAAACGTGAGTTTTGGGTTTCTGATGGTCGCGGAATGTTGGCTGTATCGGCAATTGTTAGCGTAGTAGTCATATCAAAGGGGATGCTTCCGCGCGGAACATCCTTATTTCCCTCAATTTCGTTGTAACGATAACCATTGTGCATAGGTGGAGCCTCTTTACCCATGGCAATATTTCCGCTATAACAGCAATCGAATAGGGTGGTAAGGATTAATTTTTTTTCTACGAAGCGGTTAAACAAGATCTTTAAGGTATTGTCTTTTACCAAACATCCGTGGTTGGGTGCATAAAGGTTGCTCATGCAAATGGCTTGACTGTACCCCAGTTTGAAAGGGTTTTTTAAGGTTGCCGGATTATCGATGTAAACCCCATGACCACAAAAAAAGAAAACTACCGCATCACCTGCTTTGCCTTTATCCAATATCTCGAGCATTGCATCCGTCATGTTTTTTTCGGTAGCTGCAGCATTTAACAGCATGGTAATATTTTCTTTTGGAAAACTGAAACGGTTTAAAAGCAGTGATTTTATACTTAATGCATCGTTTACGCAACCTTTAAGGTTATGCCTGTTACTTTTTACTCCCGGAGCATCAAAATATTCATTTATACCTATAATAACGGCATATTTATTTTGGGCTCCACTATTTAGCGGTAAAAAGAAAATGAAAAATATTATTATGATCAGGAACTTGCGCATATCATTCATTTTTGATTAAATTTAGTTTTTAAATAGCTGATAATGAAAGAAGTAACTATTTTTTGTGCAGTATTCTTTACATGTTTTACAGTTTTTGCACAAACCAGGGAAGTAGATAGTTTATATGAAAATTTATCCTATCAGAAAACAGATACCGGCAGAGTTATTGCACTTTATAACCTCAGTTATTATTACCACAAGTACAAGCCCGATTCTGCCATGTTGCTGGCAAAACAGGCTTTTGATCTATCTAAAAAGATCAAATTTTTAAGGGGCGAATCGTGGGCTTTAAACAGTATTGCAAATGCTTTTCATTCTTTGCATAATTACCCAAAGGCGATAGAATATTTTATTGCGCAGATAAAAATTGAAGAAAAAAGGGCTATACCAGAAAATATTGGGAGTGCTTACCTCAGTATTGCACTGGTTTATAACAGCGAAAAAGAAGTAAAAAAAGCTTTGTTTTATGCCTTCAGGGCCGATTCTATTGCGAAGGCCAATAAACTGCCCGAACTTGCATTATATGCCAAGCTCAATATTGGAGATATTTATGAGAAAGCAGATAGCCTCTCATCAGCCATGGTATACACGCAAAATGCCTATGAGTTATCGCTGCTTCAAAAAAACGGACTAATAACGGGAACTTCCTTAAATAATTTAGGCAACATTTACATTAAGCGGGCCGATTTTGCACAGGCCTTTACTTATTATAAACGAAGTATTCCATATTTAACGGCAGTTGAAGATTATAATACACTGGCCGAATGTAATTTAGGCTTAGCCAAAATTTACCGCGAGCAGGACAAAATAGATTCTGCTATTTATTATGCGCGCTATGTGTATCAACTGGCCAGTAAAAATGAATTTTTAGCCAGAGCTGTAGATGCAAGTGCATTTTTGGTGCAGCTTTATAAAAGCGAGGGTAAGATCGATAGCGCATTTGCTTATCAGGAAACGATGATTAACCTTTCTGATACGATTGATAGTAAAGAACGGGCAAAAGAAGTGCAAAGCATTACCATTGCCGAAGAAATGCGCCAAAAAGAAATTGTGGAAGCCCGGGAAAAAGAAGCTGAAGAAAGGAAACAGAAATTGCAGCTGCTTGCCATTGGCATTCTCATCCCCATCTTCTTTTTCATCAGTATATTTTTGAGCAGAAGAAAAGTAAACAAAAAACTGATCGAATTTTCGGGTATTGTTTCACTGCTAATGCTATTCGAATACCTTACACTGTTTATTCATCCCTTTGTTGCCGAAAAATCGCACCACTCGCCACTGATCGAAATTGTAGTTTTTGTGGTTATTGCATCCTTACTTACACCGGCTCACCATAAAGTGGAGCACTGGCTGATTAATAAGCTGAGTAAAATACGAGAATACCATCAGCAAATAAGGCAACTTAAAAACAATGACTAAATAACCAGGATTAGCTACTTATTTTTTTGGAGGTGGGGCTTGACCGTTCCTTCCGCCTGTATCGGTAGAATCTTTCATTTTTGAGGATGACATTACTTTTGTGCTATCTACAACCATTGTATCGGTTGTTTTTACGATAGTTGTGTCGGTAGTGGTTTCGATTTTCTTTTCATTGTTGCAGCTTTGCAGTGATAATGCCGATCCGAGTGAAACAACAATTGCCCCGGTTAAAATTATTTTTTTCATCTGGTTTGAGTTAAGTTTTCTGAAAGTTACAGCTTAAAATTTGCTTAGTAAATGGTTGTAAATCATTTTGTTGAAATGTGTAAACTATTTTTGCCGACTTACAAAGCAGTATTAAGCTTAAAATGGTTTATTACAGCTACTGCTATGTATAAAGCAATTTGAGCCGTATCGGCAGATTTTAGAAATTATATCGATATTAGATCCAAAGCTATTTAACCTCCTTAACCATGCAAGAAATAGATGTTGTTGCGTATGCCTTTTCTCAATTTGCTAAAATGGACAGTGCGGCCTTCGAACTATCAAAACTCAACTGGAAAATAAAACGATATAAAAAAGGCGAATTTTACAATGAGCATAGAACAGTTTGCAAATTTCTGGGCTTTATAATAGATGGTGTATTCCGTTCTTATGTGGTTGACGAAAAAAGTGGTGAAGAAAAAAATGTATTTCTCTATTCGGGCAATCAGTTTGTAGTCACTTTTAAAAGTTTTATTAATCAGCAACCCTGCGATTACCACACGCAGGCCATGACCGATGCATTGGTCGTATATATCCACATTGATGATTTACTACAGCTTTACCAGCAGTCGCACCAGTGGGAAACCTTTGGGAGGCTTTTGGCACAAGAAGCTTTTAATATTGCCATGGATAGGGCAGAGAGTTTTGTGTTTAAAACGCCCGAGCAGCGTTATCTTGATCTGATTAAGTACCACCCACAGATTTTTAACAATATTCCGCTCTATCACATTTCTTCTTATTTAGGCATTCAGGGGCCATCATTAAGCAGGATAAGAAAAAGACTTACCGGTAAATAACGATTTTAACCTGGGTTAAAATTATTGCTGTTTTTAAGGCGGAGATTTGAGGTGTCAAATTAAAACTAAAAACAACATGAAAACTTTAAAATCAAAAACAATCGTATTGGTACATGGTCTGTTTGTAAACAACAAAAGCTGGGAAAACTGGAAAACTTTCTTCGAAACCAAAGGGTACACCGTTTATGCACCTGCCAATCCATCTCATAACGGCAATCCCGAAGCGTTAAGAAAAAACATCGACCCTAATTTAACCCAGGTAAATTTTGTTGATGTGGTAAATAACCTCGTTCAGTTTATAGATGCCTTACCCGAACAACCAATTCTGATTGGCCATTCCTTAGGCGGTTTAACTGTTCAGAAATTAATGGACCTCGGTAAAGGCGAAGCAGGCGTAATGATTGATGGCGCTCCTCCACAAGGTGTTATTCCATACGAATGGAGTTTTTGGAAATCTAATTTTACAGTGGTTAACCCATTTAAAGGCAACTCCGTTTTTATGCCAACTAAAGCCTGGTTTCATTATACATTTGGTAATACCTTGCCAAGAGTAGAATCGGATAAAGTATTTGATGAATTTGTAGTTCCCGAAAGCAGGGCAATTGCCTGGGGAACATTAAAAAGCTATGCTAAAATTGATTTTAAAAAGGCCCATCAGCCACTGTTATTCATTGCCGGCGAGAAAGATCATATTATGCCAGCCAGTTTAAATAAACGAAACTATGAAGCCTATAAAAACCAGGATAGCCATAGGGTAACTGATTTTAAAATGTTTAACGGCAGGAGCCATTTTATTTGTGGTGAGGAGGGCTGGGAAGAAGTAGCAACCTATATTTACAATTGGATTAAAAACTAGTTGTCTGCTGGTTTATATTCCGAAAGCTGGGGTTGAAATGAAAATTCGAGATAGTGGCTAGAGTGCTTTGTGCTCAACCAGGTAAGGTCATGAGCAGAGCGCTTGCCTTCTGATTAAAAATGAGCCAATTACAACATTATCTTCTTATTAAATAGTGGCTTGTATAGTTGAAAATCCATTTCTAAACACTATCTTTGCGCCAAATTTGAGGCGCATTTTATGCAAAAGATTAGAAATATAGCTATTATAGCACACGTTGACCACGGTAAAACCACGTTGGTTGATAAGATTTTACACTCTTGTTCTGTTTTTAGAGATAATGAACAAAAAGGAGAGTTGATATTGGATAACAACGATTTAGAGCGTGAGCGTGGTATCACAATCGTATCTAAAAACGTTTCTGTTCAATACAAAGATGTAAAAATTAACATTATTGACACTCCTGGTCACGCGGATTTCGGCGGTGAGGTAGAGCGTGTTTTAAAAATGGCCGATGGTGTACTTTTACTTTGCGATGCTTTTGAAGGTGCAATGCCTCAAACACGTTTCGTAACGCAAAAAGCTTTGGCACTGGGTTTAAAACCAATTGTGGTTGTAAACAAAGTGGATAAAGAAAACTGTCGCCCTGAAGAGGTTTATGAGCAAATTTTCGAATTGTTCTTTAACCTTGAAGCAACTGAAGAGCAATTGGATTTCCCGGTTATTTACGGTTCATCTAAACAAGGATGGATGAGTACTGACTGGCAAAAACCAACTACAGATATTTTCGCATTATTAGATGCGGTTGTGGCCAACATTCCACCTGCACCAATAAACGAAGGTACTTTACAGATGCAAATTACTTCGTTAGATTATTCATCTTTCGTAGGTCGTATTGCAATCGGTCGTGTTCACCGTGGTTCAATTAAAGAAAACCAACCGGTTACTTTAATTAAACGCGATGGTAAAATCGTTAAATCAAGAGTAAAAGAACTTTATACTTTCGAAGGTTTAGGAAAAATCCGTACTACAGAAGTGGGTTCTGGCGATATTTGTGCAGTTGTAGGTATCGATGGTTTTGATATTGGTGATACAATCGCTGATTTCGAAGCACCAGAACAATTACCAGTAATCAGCATTGATGAGCCAACAATGAACATGTTGTTCACCATCAACAACTCACCTTTCTTTGGTAAAGAAGGTAAATTAGTTACTTCTCAACGTATCAAAGATCGTTTGATGAAGGAAATGGAGAAAAACTTGGCATTAAAAGTTGTTGAAACTCAAGGTGCAGATTCATGGTTAGTTTACGGTCGTGGTATTCTTCACTTATCTGTATTAATCGAAACGATGCGTCGTGAAGGTTATGAATTACAGGTTGGTCAGCCACAGGTTATTGTTAAAGAAATCGACGGTAAAAAACATGAGCCGGTTGAAACTTTAATTGTTGATGTACCTGCTGAAGTTTCTGGTAAAGTAATCGAATTGGTAACTCAACGTAAAGGTGAGTTATTAATTATGGAGCCAAAAGGCGATTTACAACACTTAGAATTCGAAATCCCATCTCGTGGTATTATCGGTTTACGTAACAACGTATTAACTGCTACTGCTGGTGAGGCGATTATGGCACACCGTTTCAAAGCTTACGAGCCTTGGAAAGGTGCAATTCCTGGTCGTTTAAATGGTGTACTAATCTCTATGGATAAAGGAACTACTACTGCTTATTCAATTGATAAATTACAAGATAGAGGCCGTTTCTTTGTTGATCCGGGAGTTGATATTTACGAAGGACAAATTTTGGGCGAGCACATTCGCGATAACGATTTAGTAATTAACATTGTTAAAGGAAAAGCTTTAACAAACATGCGTGCTTCTGGTACTGATGATAATACTCGTATTGCACCAGCAATTAAATTCTCGTTAGAAGAATCTATGGAGTACATCCAGGCTGATGAGTACATTGAGGTTACACCGCAAAGCATGCGTTTACGTAAAATCTTCTTAACAGAGCAACTACGTAAAGCAAACGGAAGTAAAAACTAATAACTTCTAAATCTCCAAAAAGGGATTTAAATACATACAGCCCATTTCTTAATTGAGATGGGCTTTTTTGTTTTAAGCCTTAATATTTGGCAGGGTTAAAAAATTAACAATTAAATGGCGGTTAATTTTCGTTTCGGCCCTAAATTTGTAAATTTATATCCTAATCTTTATCATGCTTAATAAAGGATTATCCTACTTGGGTATATTTTTCCTTAATATGCTCTCCCTTTTGCCATTGTTTGTTTTATACAGGTTGGCCGACTTCTTTTATGTATTGATATTTTATGTTTTCGGTTATCGCCGCAAAGTGGTTAAAGAAAATTTAATCAATGCTTTCCCCGAAAAAAGTATTGCTGAAATTAAAGGTATAGAGAAAAAGTTCTACAAATTTTTAGCCTCGCTTTTTATTGAAGTAATTAAAATGAAAAGTATTTCTAAAAAGGAACTGAATAAGAGAGTTGTTTTTAAAAATGCTGATCTGGTGGAGGCCTATCTTAAAAACAACGAAAGTGTAATTTTCTGCTCATCGCATTACGGCAATTACGAGTGGGTTTGTATGGCCATTGGCCTAAACTTTTCGGGCGAGCATTATCCCATTTATAAACCATTGAGCAGTGAAGCTTTTGATAACTGGTTTATTAAAATGCGGAGCCGGTTTGGTAATCACATGGTTTCGATGCGCCAAACGTTAAGATCCATTCAGGCAACCAAAAATGAAGCCACCATGTTTACTTTCGGTAGCGACCAGGCACCTACAAGAGAGGATTCGAGTTATTGGACTACGTTTTTAAACCAGGAAAGCGCCATTCAATTGGGAGTTGAAAAGATTGCAAAAAAAACAAATAGGCCAGTTTTTTACCTCAAAATTAATTACCTGAAAAGAGGTTATTATGAAGTAGATTGTGTGCCAATATGTTTAAACCCTGCAACAACTGTTGAGTTTGAAATTACAGAACTTCATACCCGCTTCTTGGAAGATATGATAAGGGACACCCCGCCTTATTGGTTGTGGAGTCACCGCAGGTGGAAATATAAAAGGGAAGACAGTGGACCAAGAGCGGAAGTGAAAGGTCGGAATTTAGAAGTTTAAACCATCTAAATGTTGGCTTAACATCTAATTGTATTTATGGGTGTAATGTTTGCAAGCAATGAAAACCATCAAAAAAATACTCTTAATTTTCATTTACGCCTTTTTCTTATCCCTATTTGGGTTATTTGTTTGGCGCCCCTATCTGCTTAAAGTAATAAAATACCGTACCCCAGGTGCCGAAACTTATAAAATTTTTCCGCAGGAGCTTGTACATAAAAGCGATTCGGCTTTTCATTTTATCCGGCCCACAACTCAGCGGAACGACCTGGATACGCTCCATGTTTTAGATGGAAAAAACCAATCGGTTACCTTAAAAGAATACCTGAAAAATGGATCGATCAATGCTTTTTTGGTAATTCGAAATGATAGTGTTTTGTACGAAAGATACGATAAAGGTTATAGCGATAGCACACTAACCACCATTTTTTCGGGCGCAAAAAGCATGATTTCTATTATGATTGGCCAGGCCTTAAATGAAGGAAAAATTAGGCACTTAAACGATAAGGTAACAGATTACATACCGGAGTTAAAAACTAACCGAGCCTTTAAACAAATTACACTGAAAAATCTTATAGATATGAAATCCGGGCTGGATTTTCAGGATGCTGTGGGTGGTGTTTTAAAGGCTTTCTTTTCTGACGAAGCTAAATATTATTATACCGATGATGTACAGGCTGAGCTGATGAAGGTGAAGCTGGTGAATAAACCCGGTACGGTTTGGAAATACAAAAGCATCGACCCGATTTTATTGGGCTGGGTATTAAAGAAAGCAACTGGTCAATCGGTTGCCGAATATTTCGAATCTCATGTTTGGAAGAAGATAGGGGCTGAATATAACGCAACCTGGGGTTTGGATCGGGTAAATGGAATAACCAATACGGCCAGCCGTTTTCAGGTTACCGCCATCGATTGGGCTAAAATAGGCCGTTTGTATTTAAATAAGGGTAAGTATAACAGCCAGCAGTTGGTACCGGAAGATTGGGTAAACCAATCGGTAAATATTGGTACCGAAAAACCTGCTTCAGCAAAAGGCTGGCAGCAATCTGCCCATCATTACCTTTGGTGGATTCCGCAGGCTGGCGAAAACGGAGACTATGCCGCAGAAGGTATGCTTGGCCAGCGCTTGTATATCGATCCTAAAACGAACACTATAATTGTGCAGTTTGCCGATCATGGCGCAGGTAATTACCCTTATCGAAAAATAAGCCGGTATTTAAGTGGCTTGCCATTTAGCTACCCGAAGCTTTAACCGCCAAGCACGCAAAGAAAATAGGCGCAAAGTGCGCAATTTAGTTTTGCATTGCGTAAAACTTAGCGTTCTTTGCGGTTAAATTTTTAAACTGTACATTGCCCTTGCATGGAAAACAACGACGTAAAAATTTCGAAAAAGAAACCGATTTTTCCGGTTAGCCCTGCTTTGCAGAAATATTTGCGTACTTACCAACGCGAGGCTAAACTACCTATTTCCTATCAGGATTTGATGCAGTTTAATGAGGCTTTTCCGTTAATGGATAAGTTTGGCAAGGATTCGCTTTGGGAAGGACCTATTTATGCCCAGGATTTAATTGAGCATCTGCATAATGGGTTGAAAGAAGTTTATGCCAACTTAAAAGCATCAGGCAATCTCCGTATTGTGCAGCATAAATATATCGATAAAATTGAATACTGTACCTTTGGCAATACGCATCCCTTTCGCATCAGGATTGTTAACCGGTTAAATGATGTTTACGATTATTTCTACATCAAAAAAGCTGATGCTTCGCGTATTTATGGACTGGAGATGGAAGAAATACTGTCGCCAAATCAAGTTAATTATCTGGTAGATGGTGATACGCTGGTAGAAGAGCATATTGCAGGTATCCCCGGTGATGTATTTACCAAAGGACAGTTGTATGCACCCGAATTTAACCCAACACGTATAGCAAAAGAGTTTGTAAAGTTTAACGAGCGTTGTTTAATTATGCTTTTGGGCGATATGAGGGCCTATAACTTTGTGGTTCAGATTACTCCCGATTTTGACGATATTCAATTCCGCATCAGGGCAATTGATTTTGATCAGCAGTTTTATGAAGGGAACCTTAAAGTTTATCTGCCACAGTTTTTTAAAGAAAATTTGCCCTATGTAAAAATGAGCATGGAGCAACTTACTGATAAAACGGTGCTACAGTATCAGCAGGAAGAAAGATCGTCGATTGTACATCGGGTTAGGAGCGAGCGGCACCGTTTAACCGATTTGCGGGATGTATCTAACAAAGAGGAACTAACTACACCTGAAAATATTGCTATGCTGAAACAGGGAATGAGCGATTATTTTAAAGATACCAACTACTTGAAGTGCAATACCATGACCGATATTATTGAACTGAACATTAAAAATATTATCAGGCAGGTTAAACTTTAAAAAAGAAACGGCTGGTAAAATTACCAACCGCTTTTGAGTGAATCTAGAAAGAGCGTCCAAAGTTTTTAGGCGTGCTGGCCTTCGTGAACACCCTCTGCAAATTCCTCTACAATTTTATCGTTAAATGCAGGTAAGTCTTCTGGCGTGCGGCTCGTAACCAAACCCTGGTCTACCACAACTTCCTCGTCAGACCATAAGGCACCTGCATTGATTAGATCTTGCGAAATATTTTTAACTGAAGTCATTTTGCGCCCCTGAACCACATCTGCATTAATCAGCGTTTGTGGCCCATGACAAATAGCGGCAACAGGTTTTCCACCGACAAAAAATGACTTTACAAAAGCGAGGGCATCGGCATTAACACGCAACTGATCAGGATTAATTACCCCGCCCGGTAAAAGTAAACCGTTATAATCATCCGCATTTGCTTCCGAAATAGTTTTATCTACATCAATTTCTATTGACCAATGATCGTGATTCCAGGCTTTTATTTTACCGCTTTTTGAGGAGATGATGTGAACGGTTGCGCCTTCTTCTTTTAACCTTTTTACTGGTTCTGTAAGTTCTACTTCTTCAAATCCCCTTTCTGAAAGAACAGCAATAATGCGGTTACTTAATCGTCCCATAATCTTTTCTGTTTTTAATAGGTATGTATTAAAGACAGTTGGGAAAAGTTATTGTTTTCAGAAATTTGAGATTGCGATTATTATAGTTGATTTAAATGAGTGCTTGTCATGTTGAGCCTGTCGAAACGTTTCGATACCCATTTTAGATGAAATCTTTCGATAAATCCAGTAAAATTTAGAGATGCTGAAACAAGTTCAGCATGACGATGTTGTAGTGAAATAGCTAATCATTAGTCCTTCGGTGCTTAACAAAGTACCAGGCTAAATTGCAAGCGATAATTACATGGTTGAAGATGTTTGGAAGTAAGCCATAGTATTTGCTAAAGATATTAAACCGCTCTTTTAAACTTTCGCGGTGTTTTTTCTTGCTCATGCCACCAACCAGGTATTTAGCTACATAACGGTGTACATTCACAATATTCGAGGCCTTTTTAGCTGCTTTAATAATCCAATCGATATCTGAACTGTATTTATAATTTAAATCGTAAGGCACAATAATGCTGCGGCGGATATAAATGGCCTGATGA
This sequence comes from Pedobacter sp. HDW13, assembly GCF_011303555.1. Taxonomy (NCBI): domain Bacteria; kingdom Pseudomonadati; phylum Bacteroidota; class Sphingobacteriia; order Sphingobacteriales; family Sphingobacteriaceae; genus Pedobacter; species Pedobacter sp. HDW13. The sequence continues at coordinate 2,786,221 of NZ_CP049868.1, forward strand.
CTGATATTCATACCATATTTAAAACTGGTCCAGTCAAATTTTTCGGGAGCCTCGTGCCTTCTGCGGCCTAAACTTTCCCAGTTATCATTATACATTTCGGTTTCGCCATAATAAATATCCGCCCCGGCGAACTGGTAAAAACGTCCTCCACTGTATGCTGGTCATATAGCTCATCGCCAGAGTTCATAAATAGCACGTAATCACCCGTGGCAATTGCTAGGCCCTTGTTCATGGCATCATAAATACCCTTGTCGGGCTCAGATACGATTTTCGAAACCTGGTTCTTATACTGTTCAACCACCTGAAGTGTTCCATCAGTTGAAGCACCATCAATTACGATATATTCTATTTTTTTATAAGTCTGGTTTAAAACAGATTTTAAGGTGCGTTCAATATCACGAACGTTATTGTACACAATGGTAATGACAGTTAACTTTGGCAAGGGTTGGGTTTTTGGATTGGAGTAAATTTAATAAAGATTGTGTAATTTTTGTTTACTGTCAGCGAAAATGAAATTGACCAAACATTTTGAATGGATTCAGGTTAAAAGCTAAGCTGAAAGGTAATTTCTAGCGGTTATTTCGGCTGTAAATCAATCAAAGTTTCATACAAATGAATGTGTTCTGCAGCAATTACTTCTTCCGAAAAATCGGTAAGGATGCTTAACCGTGCAGCTTTTTGAATCTCATCTTTATTGGGGCGGTGGTAAAGCCATTCAATACCATTGGCTAGATCTTCGGCATTCTGGTATTCGGCCAGGTAACCGTTTTGCATGTGTTTAACCATATCCGGAATGCCACCTGTAGTAAAAGCCACCACCGGAGTGGCACAGGCCAGGCTTTCCATTACGGTGTTGGGCAGATTATCTTCCAGAGAGGGGGTGATAAAAGCATCGGCTGCCGAATAGCATTTGGCCAAATGGTCATCTTTATTAATAGTGCCCAAAAAAGTAGTTTTAAACGGAAATTCGGGCATTTCTGCATTCTCCTTATTGCCGAAAATAACAATTTCGATATTTTCTTTTTGAATGCCGGAGCGGCGTGCTAAAATTTCTAAAGCTTCTATTAAATAAGGCGTACCTTTATGTTTGTCGTTTTTTGAGGGCATAAAGCCACTCATCAGCACAAATTTATCCGGATTAATTTTCAGGATCTTCTTTGCTTCAGCCTTAACATAAGGCTTAAAAATTTTGGTTTCGATGGTATTCGGAATAACTGTAGTTTTTCTGGTGCCCAGCAAACTGCTGAATTTTACCGATGCAGCCATCCACTTGCTCGGCGCTACAATATGGAAATTTAATTCGGTGTAGGCTTTCTGTTTCCTCATCCAGGTTTTGTGCGAAATATCATGCTTGCCGCTGATTTTTAAAATCGGGCAATTACCACACTGTTGGTGGAAATGTTCGCAGCCATAGCGCACGTGGCAGCCGCCGGTAAAAGCATTGCTATCGTGAAAAGTCCATACAATTGGTTTTTCAAGTTCATCCAGTTGCGCTAAAAATTTAGGATTGAGAAAACCATGGTTTACCCAATGTAAATGGATAATGTCGGCATTTTTAACCTCAGGATGGTTGATAACCGAACGGCCAAACCATTGCAAACTAAAGGGTGTTTTTACCGATTTACTTAACCATTTGGAAAAATATCTTTCTGATAAGATGTTGTAAATGGCCCTGGCTTTTTGTATAGGCGATTTACTAAAGGTGTCTATTTTAGGATTTTGACCAAATTTATAGTAAACCAATACTTTTGAATCGATTCCACTCGCTTTTAAAGCATTGCTCAGGCGTAAGCAGGCACGGCCGGCTCCACCATTTCCATCATAGGTATTTAGGTGTACTACTTTCAAATCAATCAAAAATACATTTTATTGTTTACGATTATAAAATCTGTTGCGTAATTTCATCCACATATTTTATCGTTCTAAAGGTTAGGCATGCCTTTTATCAAAAAAAGGACTGTCTTTCCGGAGCCAAACTAACTTAATCATGATTAAATCCTTACTAAAATCACTTGCAACTCTGGCTTTTTTATGGCCGGCGCATTCATTTTGCCAAAACCAAACTTATTTTGCTGCATATCCAGCTTTAACGCCCGATGCACAGACAATAGTATTTAGCTATGATGGCGATATTTGGAAAGTTCCTGTAAAAGGTGGCGTGGCATCGCGCATTACAGCCATGCAGGGAGAAGAAATTAATCCGAAAATATCTCCTGATGGAAAGTGGCTGGCATTTTCATCTAACCAGTTTGGCAATTACGATGTTTACCTCATGCCTGTTGCGGGTGGAGATATTAAACAGCTAACCTTTAACGATGCGTCCGATGAGGTTGATAACTGGAGCTGGGATTCGAAAACCATTTATTTTACCTCGGGACGCTACAATTCTTTTTCGAGCTATAAAGTAAATGTAAATGGAGGCACAGCGGTGCGTTTATTCAATAACTATTTTAACACTACACACCATATCGCCGAATCGCCAGGCGGAGAGCTGTTCTTTAACGATACCTGGGAAAGTATGCGCTTTGCCAATCGTAAACATTACAAAGGAGCTTACAATCCCGATATCCAATCTTATAACCTGAAAACAAAAAACTATAAACGTTATACCGATTATATTGGTAAAGATTTCTGGACCAGCGTAGATCAGAAAGGAAACGTGTTTTTTGTATCAGATGAAGGTAATGATGAATACAATCTGTACACTTTTATTGCGGGTAAAAAAACCGGGTTGACTAATTTCGATACCTCAATTAAACGTCCGTTCGTTGCTGCAAATGGAACTACTGTAGTATTTGAAAAAGATTATCAGCTGTACACCTACGATGTTGCAACGAAAAAAACGGAAAAGGTAAACATCAGCACTTCGCGTAACCAGGTGTTAAGCAAAGAGCAGGAATATGATGTACGTGGCAATATTTCCGCATTTGATGTCTCAACCGATGGCAAAAAAATGGCCTTTATTTCACGTGGTGAAGTTTTTGTAAGTGATGCTGATGGTAAGTTTATCCGCAAAATTACCAACAGTGGCGAGCGCGCCATGGAATGCAAATGGTTGGCCGATAACAAAACGATTTTGTTTAGCCAAACGGCTAACGGCTATCAAAACTGGTTTACCATAACCGGCGATGGCAAAGGAACGATAAAGCAATTAACAAAGGACAAGGCAAACAACCGCGATATTACCCTGAATAAAACCAAAACCATGGGTGTTTATTTAAGTGGTAGAAATGAACTAAAACTGATTGACCTTAAAAATTTCGAAAGCAAAACGCTGGTAACAGATGAGTTTTGGGCTTTGCAAAGTGCGGCGCCAAGTTTTTCGCCAAACGATGAATATGTACTTTTTACTGTTTACCGCAATTTTGAGCAGGATATTGTAGTGCATAGCATTAAAGGGAATAAAACCATTAATTTAACCAATACAGGCGTTACCGAAACTGGTCCGGCATGGTCACCAGATGGGAAATACATTTTCTTCACCAGTGCCCGTACCAAGCCTTCTTACCCTACCGGAATGGCCAATGCCCATATTTACCGCATGGCTTTAGATAATTATGGAGAGCCTTTCCGTTCGGATAAATTTGATGACCTGTTTAAAGAAACCAAACCTGCTACTACAGAAGTAAAGCCTAATCCGGCAAGCCAAAATGATAAAAAGGCAAAAGCCGATACGGCCAAAAAGAGAACAGATGTTAAGCCTACGCCGAACCCTGCAAACGTAATCACCATTAACACTCAGGATATTCTGGATAGGATAGAGCTGGTTGGCCCTTCTTTTGGTGGTCAGTATGGAACGGATGCTTATGCCAAAGGTGATAAAACTTATGTGTTTTATTCGTCGAACCATGAAGGTGGTGCACCGGGCTTGTACCGTACAACTATTGAGCCTTTTGAAGCCAATAAAACCGAAAAAGTAGCTGATGGTGGCGATTATTCACTGATTCAGGCTGGTGATAAGTTTTTTGTGTTAACGCGGGGAGTAATCAACAAGTATACCTTAGAAGCCAATAAGCTGGATAGGATAGACCATGGCTACAAATTTACCAGAAACTTAAATGCCGAGTTTAACCAGATGTTTTACGAAACCTGGGTAGGACTAGATGAAAATTTCTACGACGAGAAATTCCACGGGGTAGACTGGGATAAAATGAAAACCCGTTATGCTGCGTATTTGCCGTATGTAAATAACCGCAGTGATCTACGCATCCTTTTAAATGATATGCTGGGCGAGCTCAACTCCTCACACATGGGTTTTAATAGTTTGGGAGCCGAAGAGCGTAAAAATTTAACTTATGTAACCAATGAAACCGGAATTATCTTCGACGATGAAAACCCACTAAAAGTAGCGCGTATTGTAGCTAAAAGTAATGCGGCACACATCGGGACAAATATTTTAGCTGGCGATATTTTAACAGAAGTAAACGGAGTTAAGGTAGATGAAAAAATAGATCGCGATTATTATTTCAGTAAACCTTCTTTAGACCGCGAAATGACCCTGACCTTTAGCCGGAACGGTAAGGAAGTTTTTGTCAATGTACATCCCGAAAGTACTGGAGCTTTAAGGGGCAATTTGTACGATGAATGGATTACCCAAAATCATAAAAATGTAGATAAATGGAGCAATAACCGCATTGCTTATTCGTACATGAAAAATATGGGCACCGGAGAGCTCGAAACTTTCCTGCTGGATATGGTGGCTCAGGAAGAAAATAAAGAAGCTATTATTTTAGACCTTCGTTACAATACCGGAGGTAATGTGCACGATGATGTATTGAAATTCCTTTCGCAACGCCCATACCTGCAATGGAAATACCGTGGCGGAAAATTGGCACCACAAAGTAATTTTGGCCCAGCTGCGAAACCGATAGTGCTGTTAATTAACGAGCAATCGTTAAGCGATGCTGAAATGACTGCAGCTGGCTTTAAACAATTAAAACTGGGTAAAATAATCGGTACAGAAACATACCGCTGGATTATTTTCACATCAGCCAAAGGTTTAGTAGACGGTTCTTCATATCGTTTACCATCGTGGGGTTGTTATACCATGGATGGTAAAAACATAGAAAAAGAAGGCGTTAAGCCCGATATTTTTGTGAAAAATACCTTCGAAGACCGCCTGGCTGATAAAGACCCGCAACTGGAAAAAGCAGTTGCCGAGATTTTGAAAGATCTGAAATAGGGTTAATAGGTTAACTGTTTAAATTGGTTAATTGGGCATGATACAGAAAGGTTGTTTTATTGTCGGATTGTTAGCTTGCTGGCAACCGACAATCAAGCAATAGAACGCTCCACAGTTTTAAACAGTTAACCAATTTAAAAGATTAACCAACTTGCTTCAAATTAGCAATAGCGCCAATTTAATAGTCAAGCAATAGAATGCTTTCACAGTTTAAGTAGTTAACCAATTTAAACAATTACCATTTTAGGCAGTTAACCAAATTTTTCCGTTTCTTTGGAGCTGGAATTTTTAAAATATGGCAAATTTATTAACCGACAGGGCTTTTTGGGTAAATTATTGGGAAAGTAAAAAAGGACTTGCCGTTCGGCTACCATCAAACTATTTGTTTCATCGCCAGCTGGCTGATGTGATTCAGCAAAACCAGGTTAAAACAGCTATCGAATTGGGTGGTTTCCCAGGGTATTATGCGGTGTTTTTGAAAAAGTATTTCAAACTGGATGTTACCTTACTGGATTATTTTGTACATCCGCCTGTTGTAAAAGAGCTGTTGGAAAAAAATGAATTGACTGAAAAGGATATCCACATTATTGAAACCGATTTGTTTAATTACACGCCCGAAAAACAATACGACTTGGTACTCAGCTGTGGTTTAATTGAGCACTTTAACGATACAGCCGATATTATTAATCGCCACATTGCATTTGTAAAACCTGGGGGCACTTTATTTATCACCTTACCTAATTTTAAAGCTGTAAATGGCTGGTTCCAGAAGAATTTCGATAAAGAGAACTACGATAAACACAATATCGACAGCATGAACCCTGCTTTGCTTCAGAAAATTTGCGAAGATGCAGGTTTAAAAGAAGTAAAATCGGGCTATTTTGGCCGTTTTAGCGTTTGGCTGGAAAACGAAGACCAAAAATCGGCTGGCGTGCGTGTTTTCAAGAAAGCGGTATGGTTGGCCGGAAAAATATTTACCAAGATTATTCCATTCGAGAGCAAAAATCTATCACCATATATTATATTAGAGGCGAAAAAAAACTAGCGCTCTATGGCAATCAGTTGGGGTTACTCGCCTAAAATTGAAAAATATATCCCTTTGGCCGATTTTCCGGCCGATAAATATTTAATTATTGCCCGTCAGGTAATCGAAAACCTGGGCTGGAAATTAAGTCACATTTCCAAAACAGGGATTATAGCTTATACCCCAATCTCTTTTCAGTCGTACACCGAAGAGATTTCTATCCGTATTCATGGCAATTTTGCCGTGGTAAAAAGCGAGTGCGTTGGCATTCAGATGCTTTTTAACGATTACGGGAAAAACGACCTCAATCTGGAGAAATTTTTTCACGAATTTGAATATGCTCAATTCCACTTGCAGGATATTTGGGATGAAAGTCTGGCCGCATTTCATACCTTAATTGCAACGCAGGATGATACTTATTTTGAGAAAGCTCCGCTAACAGCAAAGAATAAGATTAAGAACATTCTATTCCTTTTTTTACCTCAAAAGGGCTATCTGGTTACGCCCATTCTTGTAATTTTAAATATTATCTATTATGCAATAACCTTTTTATTTATCACAATTGTATTTAAACTTCGTAGTGAAGATGCACTTATTCCTGAGGTAATAACTAACGGGTACTTAAACCTGGGTGCAAACAGCAGGGAACTGGTTTTAGAAGGCCAGCTCTGGCGCTTAATTACGCATCAGTTTATTCATTAAATATCTGGCATGTGTTTTTTAACCTCTATGCGCTCATTTATATCGGGCTCATGGTTGAGCATAAATTGGGTTCGGTTAAATTTCTGATTACTTACTTACTGAGCGGTATTTGTGGTGGTCTGGTGAGCATCATCTTTCATAAAATCGGTTTTATGGCAGGCGCATCGGGAGCCATAATGGGTATTTTTGGTGCTTTTATGGCCTTAAGTGTGAGCAAGGCATTCGAAAAGAACGCAAGCCGAGCGCTGCTAATCAGTACCGTTGTGGTAACTGCCATAATGCTTTTAAATGGTATAGGTGGTAATGTAGATAACAGTGCACATATTGGCGGGCTTGTTTCGGGTTTTGTAATTTGTTACCTGCTTTTTAATGAAAAAGTAGGGCGCTGGAAGATCACATCCGGCTTACAATATGGATTAACAAGTATAATTGTTGTAGTGTTTGCTGCTGCGGTTTTAGCCCTCACACCAAATTATCATAACAGAAAGTTTTACAAGCTACAGTTTGCCTTTGAGCAAAATACTTTCGATTTTAATAAGGTTTATTCCATTCCCTACGATCTGTCGAAAGCCGAAAAGGTAAAGATGATTGACCAGTATGGAATACAGGTATGGCGTAAAAATAAGCAGATTGTTGCCGAAATGAAGAAGCTCAGGCTCGAAAAAAAGGAGAATTACAGAAGAGATTTTGATAGCAAGATTACGAATCTGGGCATCAAAATCTCTGAACTTTTGCACCGCGAATATCTTGAAGGAACATCAAAATACCGCGATGAAATTGAACAGCTTACCGACGAAGTGAATATACTGCGTGGTGAAGCCAGTTCAAGCGAATATAGCCGCGATTAAGCGATTTTTTTGTAAAGCCCTATTTCGCTTAAAGTAATACAAACAGGCGATTTATTGATATTGATTTTTACTTTATTCGTGGTAATAGGGGCATCGAGTTGAATTAATCTTTTGGCACCAATGCTGGTGCCATCGTAAACCTTTTTCCATGCTCCGTTTTCAAAAGCCTCAATGGTATAGGCCTCAATTCTTTGTCCTAACGGAATATATTCCTGCAGGCTAATGATGTCGAAAGTTTTTGAAGCGGGTAAATTAAGTTCAATTGTAGCTTCGTGCACCTGATCTTGTGTAGCCCAGTAGGTTGTTTTGTTGTTATCCAATAATGCTGCTGCATTATATTTGCCACCGCGGCTATTGCTCAGTTTTAGTTTTGCATTTTTAGCCAGATTATTGGCAAAGGTATGCTTAACCATATCGCCGAAGGTTTTTAGAGAGGCAACATCGTCTGCGTGGAGCTGGCCACGGGTATCGGGAGCTAAACCAAGGTCTAAACCGGCACCACGACCAACGCTTTTTAAATATAATTCGAAAAGCGTTTCAGGGCTTTTCGGCTTTTCGTTGGCATGGAAAAACCAGCCTTTTCTTAGTGGAACATCACATTCGGCCGGCATCCAGAATTTTCCGTTTCTAATGCCCTCAGGACTTTGCGGGTAATTGGCCTGGCCCGGAACGGCAACACTTTTTCCATCGGGTGCCATTGGGGTAAAAGTAGCCCAGCTTGTTTCGGCTGCATGTCCGTCTTCGTTTCCTACCCAGCGGATATCCAAACCAATATCACTAAATATGTTAGCCATAGGTTGCATTTTACGGGTAATGGCCCAGGTATTGTTCCAGTCGTAATAGGTGGTATTGTCGATCGAGCGCTTTTCTCTTGCTCCGCCATAGTAACCATCGCCGCCGTTGGCGCCATCATGCCAGCTCATAAAAAGGCCACCATAATTGCTATATAGTTCTTTTAACTGGCCCTGGTAAATGGCTAAATATTTATCAGTTCCGTAAAGGGCATTGTTCCGGTCCCATGGCGAACAGTACACGCCAAACTTTAAGCCATTTTTACGTACTGCCTGCTCAACTTCTTTAACCAGGTTACCTTTTCCGCCTCTGAAAGGGCTCTTGCTGATGTTATAACTGGTTGTTTTGGTTGGCCATAAGGCAAAACCATCATGGTGCTTGGCCACCAAAATAATGCCTTTTAAACCGCCTGCTTTTGCGGCTTTGATAATCTGATCGGCGTTAAAATCAGTTGGATTAAATGTTTTCGGATCTGCATCGCCAAATCCCCATTCTTTATTCTCAAATGTGGTTGGTGTAAAGTGGATTAAACCATATACTTCTGTATCGTGCCATGCGAGCTGGCGTTTAGAAGGTAGCGCTCCGTAAGGTTTGGGCGCGTTTTGGGCATATGTTGCTGCCGAAAGAAATAAAAATAGAATTAATAAAGGTCTCATATTGGTTGTTGCTTAGGCTGACTAAAATACATAAAATAACGGTTGAGCGATTAGAATTAACCAACATTTAACCTGTTGCTCACGTAATTACCAAATTATTTTTCCATCTTGATCGTTACATACGGGCCTCAAACATTTAATTTTATAATGCGTTTAGCTACTATGATTACCATGCTCCAGATTCCTCCCGATGGAGGTACAATATATACCGAAACAAACCTTAACCAGCTCTTTCCCGAGCCTTTTAATACCATAACCAGTGCTTTCTTTTTGGTAATAGCCCTGTATTGGACCATTAAATTGCGCCGAAATTTTAACCAGCATAAATTTTTAAGTGGCGCTTTGGTTTTGCTTTTTATTGGGGGTATTGGCGGAACAACTTATCATGGATTAAGGCGCTGGCCGGTTTTTATTGTGATGGATTGGATGCCGATCATGCTGCTTTGCCTTTCGGCCGGGGTTTACTTTTTAGCTAAACTAACCCGGTGGTATTTTGCCGTTTTAATTGTGGCTGTGTATGCCTTTTTTCAATTTTATGTACGGCAACTTTTTAGTCATGGCGATTTTCAATCATTTATTAATATTAATTACGCTTTTATGGCTGCTTTAGTATTATTTCCAGTGTTTGGCTATCTGGTAAAAACCGATTGGAAAAATGGCAAATGGGTAGGTTTTGCATTAATTGCTTTCATATTTGCCCTTACTTTTCGCATTGCCGATAAATGGGAGATATTCACTATAGGCACTCATTTCTTGTGGCATACTTTCGGGGCTATGGCCTCTTTCTGTATGCTCAACTATATTTACCTGGTGAATCTTAAAAAAACAAAACTTAATTAAAAATTCATTCTTAATAGTTGTATATATTCTATATTAGATCAATAAATAATTTTAAAAATGAAGAAACTATTGATCTTGTCAGCCCTGGTATTGGGTTTAAACTTAAGCTCGAATGCGCAAAGTATTTTAAATAAAGTTGGAACTGCTGCTGCGGCAGCAACTGGCTTCGATGCAAACAGCTTAACATCTACTATTCTGGGTAAACTTACACCTGCATTGAGTTTAACTCCTGCGCAGAAACCAACAGTTACCACGATTATTAAAGATTTTTTGGTGCAGAAAGCCACTATTATGGCTACACAGAAAACAGACCCCGCAGCTTATACGAGCAAATTCGGTAAATTGTATGCAGGTTTAAAATCTAAATTGGGTACAGCCTTAACCGTTGCCCAATTAGCGAAATTTACATCATTAAAACCTGCTGCACCAAGCGCGAGCAACGTTTTATCGCAATTGTTCTTTTAAGAAAAAATCGCCTGTTAAACTTTATTAGCAGGCGATTTTTTCTTGTGGCTTAAAGCAGTTTAGATTTTGCTTTACTGTAATCCAGTTTCTTTTGTTTGCCTATAGCGTATTCTATGCCTCCCCAAAGGTGATTTAAGAATTTTTCTTCAGCCCATGCTTCGTTAGTGTGCCCCATCGAAGTATAAAAGGCCCTTCCACCATCGAAATCGTGGTACCAGCTAAAAGGATGGAAGTCGCCATTTTTACCACCTTTGTACGATTTTTCATCCAGGGTGATTAAAACTTTGATATCAGGGTTGATATCTTTAAAGTTATAAAGCTCATCTTTATGCAGCCATACAGAATCGGTGAAAAATTTGGTCGATGGATGTTTTTTATCTTTAATTACAAATCTGGCATCCTGTATTGCCGGGTGACTGGTGAAATAAGCTCCTGCAAGTTTTCCATACCATGGCCAATCGTATTCGGTATCGGTTGCTGCATGAATACCTACATAACCACCACCTGCCTGGATATACCTTTCGAATGCCGCTTGCTGGGCATCGTTTAATACATCGCCTGTGGTGCTTAGAAAAATTACCGTAGCATATTGCTTAAGATTGGCTTCTGTAAATACATCGGCATTTTCGGTAGTATCTACTTCAAAATTGTGGCTTAAACCCAGTTTTTGGATGGTTGTTTTGCCCACCCCGATAGAACCGTGCCTAAAACCTTTGGTTTTGGAAAAAACCAGGACTTTTGCAGGCTTTTTTACTGCGGTAAATCCCTGAAATAAAATAACGGTTGCGATTAATAGGCACAGTGAAAGGAATTTTTTCATTTTCGATTTGGCTAGTGTGTGTTGTTAATAGTGAAAGCTAAAATTAAGAAAGTTGTTTGATAATTTCTAAACATCTTGCTTCAACCTGCTTACAAACCGGGGCAAATAGGGCATTATCCCAGTAGGGGTCTGTAACTTCGTCGTTATCTAGAAAAAGTTGAATCTTTTTTTCTTCTGCTTCGCTTCTGGCCAAACTTTTAACATCTTTCAAATTATTCCTGTCCATTACCAAAATCAAATCGTATTGGCTAAACATGGTTTGGTTAAATTGTTGCGCGCGTTGTTTACTTATGTCGTAACCAATTTCTTTGGCGGCCGCTATACTTCTGTGATCGGGAGCCTGGCCAATGTGCCAGTTGCCGGTACCTGCCGAGGCGATTTTCCAGTTTAGGTTTTGTTTCTCAGTTAAGTGGCGCATAATGCCTTCTGCCAGGGGCGATCGGCAAATGTTGCCTAGGCATACCATTAAAATTTTCAATGTTACTTGGATTTTGCAGTAAAAATATATGTTACTGTAAAAGTAGTTCCATTTTGCTCGAAAACATATTTATCGGTGATATTTTTCCCTTCTATTTTTACCACCCTTGCATTGCTGCTAAAACCATCGTTAAGGGTTATTTCACTTCCTTTTTTGCTCCATTTGGCATTCTGGTACGAAATCATATCGCACAGCGGGCCGGTTGATGTGATGGCAAAAGTGCCGTTCTCAGAAAAAGAAAGGGTGTAGTTATTGTTTAAGCAACCAGAAGGACCAGACATGGTCATGAAATTGGTTACGGCTTTGCCTTCAATTTGCATGGCCGGACTTACTGTAGCAGATTCTAAGGCCCAATTGTATTTTGTTATTTCAGTAGTGTTTTCAGCATCATTTTTCTTTTTGCAGCCTAATGCCATGCACAGCGTTAAAATTAAGAATAGTTTTTTCATCACGTTTTTTTAGTTTGTTTTGTCTTAAAACGAGTGGGGTAATCAATACGCTACAAAAAAAAAAGTGCCCCGGCCTTTTTCTGACCGGAGCACTTAAATTTGAAATCTATTTCATTAACCGTAAATATCGTTAAGCATTTTGGCCAAGCGTACACCACCTTTTAACAATTGATTGTTGAGCGTGTCTACCCAATCAAAGTTGTAACGATAGCTTAGTTTAGCATCGGCCTTAGTGGTATCGTAAATTTTATTGCAAATGTTGTACGATTCGAAAATGCAATCTTTTAAGCTGGTGTTTTGCCAGTTGTAAAGTTGAACTGCTGAAGCATGATTGATGGCTTTAGCATATTCGGTATAGCTTAATTGCTGATATTCAATCAACTGTTCATCCCAAACGCGGTGGATATTCGATTTTTCGTTAAACCACAGTACCGAAACGCGGTTGCCGCCCAAATCTTCTTTACGCGCTACGTGCATGGGCTGGCATAAATCACCAGCCAGGTGTACCAACATGCGCAATGCTAGTTTCTTTTCATCAGGCGTGCTACCTGCTTTCTTTAAAACGGCAATTAAATCAGGGATTTTGGTATATAAGCTTATCGATTTGTCTGTTTCCAGGAAATTATAAACCCCATCTTTATTTAACCCGGCTGGCAGATTAACAAAGTGCCAGTTGTACATGTAATTGTAGGTCGAATCTGATTTGATGAAATCGCCCCAATTGGCGCACATAGCCAGGCTTTCGTAACCCAAAATACCCTGTACAGCCTTACGGGTTTTGACTTTTAGATAACTATCGGCAATTTCGCCAACCACGCGGTGACCAATAGTGCCCCAGGCACTTACCTGTGTGGGTGCATAAGCTAAAAATCCTACGATTAAAGCTGTGGCTAGTTTTTTTCTAATGGATGTTAAGATCATTTTATAGTTCTTTTTGGATGCAGGTAACTTTTTGTTTCAACGCCAGTTTTATTTCACGTTGATCATTCATGCTTTCGAGCGTAAGGCTATCTGCTGAACGCTTATTAATCAGGAAGTTTTTTTCGTACCGGCCAATGCGGTAGCAACCCGATATTTTTTGTTTGTAATTGGCGTGCGTAAAGGTAGCGCCGATAATTAAGGTGTCGCCCCTTACAGTATAAACGCCTTTTGCGTATTCTTTCCAGATTCCTTTATTGAAGCAGGAATCCTCGTAGAAATTAACTTTACTGTGGGTAACCAGGTCAATATAAACCGAATCGCAGGTAAATTTGAAATGATGTTGAGTATAATTACTTAACCTGTTACTGAAGGCAACCGAATCTTCATTCCAAACGCCTTGCATAAATGCTTCGCCCTTACCCTGAATATTAGGCCTCGGACTACAGGCTACCTGAAAGATGGATAATGTAAAAAGGATAATGTAAAAATTCCTTAAACAGGGATGCATTTTGTTCATTGGGTTTTTAATCGTTGCTCATAGGAAACTGATCATGGAATACATTAGGCTTTTTAACCGTATTGTGAATCAGGATTAACAAACCTACAGCAAAACAAAGGCTGGCTAATGTACCAATAAGACCAATTATGGTGTAATATATTGAAATTTCAGTATAGGCGATATTTCTACTGGCTGTCCAAAGCGGGACTAAAAAATAAAGCAAGTGTGTAAATAAACCAATTCCGGAGCCAATAGTCATTAAAACAGCTTCAACTACTTTTTTTTTCGATAGAAAATAGCAGCAGCTTCCAAATACGATGCAAGGTGCAATAACAGATGTTAAGCTCAGCAGAGTAGTAAGTATTGAATTCATATTTGTCTATTGTTTAATTAGCCATGTTGATTTAAACCTGCAATTATATTTTTAACTGAGACGTCATTCCCACACAGGCGGGAATGACGATCTTCTTCAGCTTATTTCAAGCTGCCTACCATATCTTCCGGACGAACCCACTCATCAAACTGCTCGTTGGTTAACAGGCCTAGCTCTACAGCTGCTGCTTTTAAAGTTTTATTTTCTTTATGTGCTTTCTTTGCAATTTTTGCTGCGTTTTCGTAACCTACATGTGGGTTTAATGCAGTAACCAGCATTAACGAATTTTGTAAGTGTTTTTCAATTTCAGGTAAGTTTGCAGTAATTCCTTCCGCACATTTATCGGTGAAAGAAACACAGGCATCGCCAATTAAACGTGCCGATTGCAATACGTTAGCTGCAATTAATGGTTTAAAAACGTTCAGTTCGAAATGACCTGACATGCCACCAACTGAAACGGCTACATCGTTACCAATTACCTGGGCGCAAACCATAGTTAAAGCTTCAGGCTGGGTTGGGTTAACTTTACCTGGCATGATAGATGATCCTGGTTCGTTATCCGGAATAACAATTTCGCCAATACCGCAACGTGGGCCAGAGCTCAACATGCGTACATCATTGGCAACTTTCATTAAGGCAACAGCAGTACGTTTTAAAGCGCCCGAAAGTTCAACCATGGCATCGTGTGCAGCTAGAGCTTCAAATTTATTTGGTGCAGTAACAAATGGTAAGCCAGTTAAATCGGCAATTTTTTTAGCCACTAAAACATCGTATCCTTTTGGGGTATTTAAACCTGTACCTACAGCAGTACCACCCAATGCTAATTCAGCAACCATAACCAAAGCATTTTTAATGGCCCTGATGCTATTATCAATCTGCTGTACATAACCTGAAAATTCTTGCCCTAAGGTAAGCGGCGTAGCATCCATAAAGTGGGTACGTCCGGTTTTGGTAATTCCGGCAAACTCTTCTACCTTTTTAGCTAAGGCGTTTCTTAAATGGGTTAAGCCCGGAATTGTATTTTCTACAGTTAATTTATAGGCTGCAATGTGCATTGCAGTTGGGTAAGTATCGTTTGATGATTGCGATTTATTTACATCATCATTCGGGTGAAGTACTTTTTTATCATCGGCTAATGAACCGCCGTTAATTACATGTGCACGGTTTGCAATCACTTCGTTTCCGTTCATGTTGCTCTGCGTACCAGAACCGGTTTGCCAGATTACCAATGGGAACTGATCATCAAGCTGGCCGGCAATAATTTCATCACAGGCTTTTGCAATTAATTCAGCTTTATCGGCCGGTAGTACACCAAGCTCGGTATTGGCTAGTGCTGCTGCTTTTTTCAGGTATCCAAAAGCGTGGATAATTTCTTTTGGCATCGAACCTTCCGGACCGATTTTAAAGTTATTACGTGAGCGTTCGGTTTGTGCACCCCAGTATTTGTCGGCAGGTACCTGCACCTCGCCCATGGTATCGTGTTCTATTCTGAAACTCATTATATTTTTAATTTTTGTTGTGGCAAATTTAGGTTTTTTGACTTTTAAAGCGTTGTATTTATGTAAGATATTTAGTGCATGGCCAAATATGTGGAGAAAATATAGGCTGGGATTCTGATTTTGCTACTGAGATGTAGGTAATGCCAGAATTTTTATCGTTATCGGCGGCTTCTACCAATGAAATCATATTCATACCTTTACGGCAAATATGCAGGGATTAGTTATTAAATCTACAGGTAGTTGGTACAATGTGCTGGCCGATAATGGCGAACGCTACGATTGCCGCATTGTAGGCAAGTTCAGGATTAAGGGGATTAAAACAACCAACCCGATTGCGGTAGGCGACAGGGTGAAATTTGAGCTGGAACGGGATAGCAATCAGGGCCTGATCAATGAAATGCTGCCCCGCAAAAACTACATCATCCGCAAATCGATCAACCTGAGCAAGCAGGCTCAGATATTGGCTGCCAATTTAGATATGGCCATTCTGGTGGTTACTTTAGCTTCGCCGCGTACATCTTTGGGCTTTATTGATCGTTTTTTGGTTACCGCCGAAGCGTATGATGTGCCTGCTGTTTTGGTGTTCAATAAGCTCGATCTGTTTAGTGAAGAAGGATTAGAGATTCTTCAGGAGTTTAAAGATATTTACCAAAACATAGGCTATGCCTGTTACGAAGTTTCGGCTTTAAAGGGAATTAATATTCCGGTGATTCAGGAGCTGATTACCGATAAAATTACCTTGATTTCAGGCCATTCGGGCGTGGGTAAATCGAGCTTGATTAATGCATTGTTACCCGATCGCGATTTAAGAACAGGTGAGGTATCAGACTGGAGCGATAAAGGGCAGCATACCACAACATTTGCCGAAATGTTCGAATTGCCGCAGGGTGGTTTCATCGTAGATACCCCCGGTATTCGCGAGTTAGGCGTAATTGATATTGAAAAGGAAGAGCTTGGCCATTTTTTTAGGGAGATTTTCGAGACTTCGCACAATTGCCGTTTTAACAATTGCCGCCATGTTAACGAACCTGGTTGTGCGGTTATAGAAGCTGTTAATGATGGCGAAATTGCCATCTCGAGATATGAAAGTTATCTGAGCATTTACCACGGAAACGATACGAGGCATTAATCTTAAAAAAGCTTAAAGTGGCTAAAGGTCTTATGCATACTTAAAAAGATCTTGGTGTACCTTATACCTTAGTGGTTATTATAAATATAAACGATATTAAATAAATGGAGAAATCTCTTTTGGAGATTTAGGAGATATGAAATTTAAACTGGGAGATTTTGTGCGTTTTGTTGATGAGAAACGTGAGGGTTATGTAACCCGGATTATCGATGCCCAAACTTTAGGTGTTACCGATGAAGATGGTTTTGAGATTCCGGTTGCAGTAAGCAACTTAACATCTGTACATGGCCATGGCGTTGTGGCAGAGGAAATAGATGTGCCTAAGCCGATACAGGTGAATGTGCCCGGCGTTACTAAAATAGAGAATGGGATTTATGTTGCCGTAGCAACTGATGATAAAGTAGGTAATGTAGTTCATTTTCATCTGCAGAACCAATCGCCAAATACGTTGTTGGTGAGCTTGAGTACCGAAAAGAAGGGGAAGTACGCCAGTGCTTATCATGGGATTATAGCCTCTTACGGTACCTCCTTGGTATATTCGGCTGCTTTGGCTGATTTAGATCTTTGGCCTGAATTTACCTTTCAGGTTTTAGTGGTGAGTACGGCCGATGCTAAACCAATTGATCCATTGGTGATCCGCAAGAAATTCAGGGCAAAAGATTTTAGCACTGAACAAAAAGCGTTGCCTAACCTTAAAAATAAAGGCTGGTTGATTCGCCTGGATGACCTGGTGCCGGTAACAATCGATGCACAAAAGTTAAAGGAAAGCTTTTTTAAATCGGCCGACGAAAAGAAAATGGTCGAAGCCCCTGCAAAAGAGATCGATTTGCACATTGAGAAATTACGCGATGATCATCACTTTTTAGAAGCCAGCGAAATTTTACAGATTCAGCTCACACATTTTCAGAATGCCCTTGATGCAGCAATTGTGCACCATTTCGATAAGATGATTTTTATCCACGGCTCAGGCAATGGTACTTTACGGGATAAAATCCACAAACTGATTAGCAAAAATCCGCACATAAAAACGTATATGGATGCCAGGAAGGAAAAGTTTGGTTATGGCGCTACGGAGGTAGTTTTTAAGTAATTTCATACCGTCATGCTGATTTTTTTAAGAATGATTGAATTTTGAATGATTGAATGTCTGAAGCGTAATGCTGATTCATTCATTCAAAATTCACTCATTTTAGCATTCAAAAAGGAATGTTAGTACCCAAACTCCAAAACTAACACAATTGCATTGTTGCTCAATGCTTCCAGTTCAACCTGTGGCAAGTCCCAAAGCGCCAGTCCATCACGGGCATGGAGTAATCGACCTTCAATTTCAAAGGCACCATCTATAACAAAGCAATAAAATTTGCTGTTGCTATGCTGTAGAGTGTAAATGGCTTCCTCGCGACCAGCGAAAATACCGGCACTTAATTTAAAAGGCAGTTTTGGGTTGGAAATAAGTTCGATTAACTGGTTCTGGTCTTTTTCAAAGTCAAATTGATAAAGCATTTCACTCGGACGCAGTAAAAAGAAATCCGTTTTTATCCCCAGCTGCAGGTAATTGATGGTATCCTTAGGGTAGGGGTTACTAATTTCCAAAACTTCACCTTTACCTAAGTTTAACACTTGTAGTTTACCGGTATCAATCGAAAATTCTTTGTTTCCCTGCACCACATCAATGCCGCCGGTAATGGGAAAGAAAATTTGAAAGGAGTCTTCTTTGGATAGGAAAAAGGAAACTTTTCCACCTGCTAACGATTCGTCGTTGCAGAGAAAAAGGCTTTCGAAGGGTTCTCTGTGCTCACTGTAATATTTTTCGAAATTAAAGGTGCTATACCTGCGGAGTGTCGAATTTTCCGTCAGCCCGCGCTGATCGGCCAGGTATATTTTTCCGGGGCTAAGTTCCATGCTTAATCGATATTTTTTATAGAGTGGATGCTAACAAATGGCTGAATGGTAAAAAGATTGGTGAAAACCTCTTCATCAGTGGTTTCTTTATATTGCGATACTAGCAACTGATCGCCGATCGTATCATGCCAGATTAATGGCTTTGAAAAAAAATTGATGGCAATTTTATGCTTATCCAGATGGTTGATATCGGAATTGATGATTTCGAACTTAAAATGCTCAAAGGTCAAAAATCTTCTGCCCAAATTATCTAAAACATCAGGAATTATCCCGTTTAATTGGCGCAGATAACCTGTAATAG
Source organism: Pedobacter sp. HDW13 (assembly GCF_011303555.1). Classification (NCBI taxonomy): domain Bacteria; kingdom Pseudomonadati; phylum Bacteroidota; class Sphingobacteriia; order Sphingobacteriales; family Sphingobacteriaceae; genus Pedobacter; species Pedobacter sp. HDW13. The sequence goes on from NZ_CP049868.1 coordinate 2,805,101, forward strand.
CCGCACTAACCAAAAAATGGAGTTTTTCGGCATCTGGTACATGTAATAGTATTTCTGCAAATGAAGTAAACTGCTGTTCCTGATTATAAAACTGCGATTGCATTTTGAATTCAGCAAAACTATCTTCATGTACAAACTTACTCCATGGATTATTATCCGTAGCATCGATTATTTTTCGATAGCATAAAACGATCACCTTTTTAGACATGGCATAAAATTAAAAAAGACGTTAAGAAAACCCAACGTCTTTAATGAAAATAAAACAAATAATAATAAGGATGATATTATGCTTTAACGTTCAATTTAAATGTAAGGTCGAAACCTGAGGTTAATGTTCCGGTTACTGTGGCAATTTCAATACCTGTTTTGTCGTCGCTAAAAACATTGTCGGCATTGTTGTACGTATAACCTGTCATTCCCTTGCTGTAACCATTTACCAAAGCCAGCGAGGTTCCGCTACCTTCGGGGAAAGCAATTTGTGTTACATTTAACGATGTTCCTGCTGCATTATATACATGAACATGAATATGTGTTGCCCGGCCGCTGTACCAACCTGGAAAAATAGTAGTAAAAGTTACCAGCCCGTTGGCATCGGTAGTTTGGCGGCCACGTAAAAAGTGTACCGATTGATAATTGGTACTTTGCATCCCTGTTCCACCATATTCCGAATAGTTTCCTTCTGCATCGCAATGCCAGATATCAACCAGGGCGCCAGCCAGGGCCGCACAACTGTTATTCAAATTGCCAATAGTTATTTTCACCGTCATTTTATAACCAGTACGACCATCGGTAATATCGCTACGTACATATGATGCTGGTACTTTAGTTGGGAAAGGCCCTTCGGTTTCGGTAGGGGCTACGGTACAGGTTCCATTGGTGCTGGTGGTTGTACCTGCAGTTCCCGATCCTGATGTGCTGGAACCATCTGTTATGCTGCTTTTTTTGCAGGCTTCGATAATTACCGGAGTAGAAATTGCCCCAATCATTAAGCTTCTGATGAAATTTTTTCTTTCCATAGGTTAACTGTTTTGCTTTTGTTGATATAAAGGTAAAACCCTGAACCTAAGTAACGGCGATGTGACGATGTATGCCGATTTTGTATCGTTTAATCGCAAAAAGATAGGTTGTGCTACTCGGTAATGGCATGCAATGAGAGGAAAGCTAAAAGACACCAAAATTTGAGGTACGCTTTTTGCGATAATGGAATTTCTTTTTATAAAAGATTAAAACTAGCTTTGCCGCTATTAATGAAACACCTGGTTACCATATCTCTTGTATTTTTTAGCTTAACGCATTTGGCCAAAGCCGAGCGCGTTGAAGGGCTTAGAATATTAAACGAATATTGTAATGAGTATAAAATCAGTTCAAATGCTACTGATAAAAGCATTGTTCAGTTCAACGAACAGCGTAACCCTTATTTATTATCGTACACCCGACTTGCTTTAATTGGAATCCAACCCCAGTTAAAAGTTGCAAAATATGTTAGTGTAAATCAGGTAATCACCGATTTAACCATCCGCAAAAAACCGAAGAACAATAGCCCCTAGTATCCTTCGTTAAAAGATCTTTTTAAGATTTGAGCCCCCATTTATACCAATAACTGCCAAACTGACTTAATACTGACAGTGGCTTAGTTGTTGTAACACACCATTTTTTAATAAATAAATACAATTTAAAATATAATGTTAGGATTTTTAGCGAAGATTTTCGGAAGTAAATCAGAAAGAGATATAAAGCTTATTCAACCATTGGTTGTTAAAATAAACGAACACTACAGTAAACTTTCGGCACTTAGCCACGATGAGTTACGTGGTAAAACCATAGAATTTAAAAGTAAGATTGCTGATTTCTTAACTGAAGTTGACAATAAAATTTCGGCCCTTAAGGCTGATGCAGAAAACGAAGATTTAGATCTTCACGAAAAAACGGCCATTTACGATCAGGTTGATGCATTAGGTAAAGAACGTGATGCTGAATTGGAAAAAGTATTGTTAGAAATCCTTCCTGAAGCTTTCGCGGTCGTTAAAGAAACATCGCGTCGTTTAAGTGAAAACGATTATTTGGAGGTTACTGCAACTCAGTTTGACAGAGACTATGCTGCCAGAAGAAACAATGTTAAAATTGTTGGCGATAAAGCACAATGGGCCAATAAATGGGATGCCGCCGGAAACGAGGTAGCCTGGAACATGGTACACTATGATGTACAGTTAATTGGTGGTATTGTATTGCACAGCGGTAAAATTGCCGAGATGGCTACAGGTGAGGGTAAAACCCTGGTAAGTACTTTGCCGGCTTACCTAAACGCACTTGCCGGACAAGGTGTACACATCGTAACCGTGAATGATTACCTGGCACGCAGGGATAGTGAGTGGAATGGCCCGTTATTCGAATTCCACGGTTTAAGTGTTGATTGTATTGATAAACATGAGCCAAACTCTGAAGAGAGAAGAAAGGCTTATGCAGCTGATATTACTTACGGAACCAACAATGAGTTTGGTTTCGATTACCTGCGTGACAATATGTCGCAAACACCAGATCAGTTGGTGCAGCGCAAATTGCACTTTGCAATGGTTGATGAGGTCGATTCGGTATTAATTGATGATGCCCGTACCCCATTAATTATTTCAGGCCCGATTCCACATGGCGATCAGCATGAGTTTTATGAGCTAAAACCACGCATTGAGCGTTTGGTTAATGCACAAAAAGCCTATGTTACCCAGGCTTTAAACGAGGCTAAAAAATTAATCAATGCTGGTAATACCGGTACCGAAGAAGGCGAAGGCGGTTTGGCTTTATTACGTGCTTATCGTGGTTTACCTAAAAATAAGGCTTTAATTAAGTTCTTAAGTGAGAGCGGTGTTCGTGGACTGTTGTTAAAAACAGAAAACTACTACATGGCCGATCAGTCTAAGAATATGCCTAAAGTAGATTCGGAATTGTTCTTCTACATTGATGAGAAAAACAACCAGGTAGAATTAACCGAAAAAGGTATTGAGTTAATTACCCAATCGGGTGAAGACCCTCATTTCTTTGTATTACCTGATGTAGGTACTGAAGTGGCTGAGTTAGAAAAATCTGACCTTCCTTTAGAAGAAAAAGTGGTTACCAAAGATGCCTTGATGCGCGATTATTCTGTTAAGGCAGAGCGAATCCACTCAGTAAACCAGTTATTAAAAGCCTATACCTTATTCGAAATTGATGTAGAATATATCATCGATGAGGGTAAAATTAAAATTGTTGATGAGCAGACCGGTCGTATTATGGATGGCCGCCGTTACTCTGATGGTTTACACCAGGCCATTGAAGCAAAAGAAAATGTAAAGGTTGAAGATGCAACCCAAACTTACGCAACAGTAACCTTGCAAAACTATTTCCGTATGTACCACAAGCTTTGTGGTATGACGGGTACTGCAACAACCGAAGCAGGTGAGTTCTGGTCAATCTACAAACTGGATGTGGTTGAGATTCCAACCAACAGAAATATTTCAAGACAAGATCAGCAGGATTACGTTTACCGTACAGTGCGCGAAAAATACAATGCTGTTGCCGACGAAATTGTAAAATTAACTGAAGCAGGCCGTCCGGTATTGGTAGGTACAACTTCGGTTGAGATATCTGAGTTGTTAAGTCGCATGCTTAAACTTCGTGGTATTAAACACAATGTATTAAACGCTAAAATGCACCAGAAAGAGGCTGATATCGTTGCCGAAGCTGGTCAGGCCGGAACCGTTACCATTGCTACCAACATGGCTGGTCGTGGTACCGATATTAAATTAGGCCCAGGCGTTAAAGATGCCGGTGGTTTAGCGATTGTAGGTACCGAGCGTCACGAGTCGCGTCGGGTAGACAGGCAGTTACGTGGTCGTGCTGGTCGTCAGGGTGATCCGGGTTCTTCTCAATTCTTCGTTTCATTAGAAGATAATCTGATGCGTTTATTCGGTTCAGAAAGAATTTCGAGCATTATGGTGCGTATGGGTATCGAAGATGGTGAGGTGATCCAACATTCTATGATTACCAAATCTATTGAGCGTGCCCAAAAGAAAGTAGAAGAAAACAACTTTGGTATCCGTAAACGTTTATTGGAGTATGATGATGTGATGAACTCGCAGCGTACCGTAATTTATGCTAAACGTAAAAATGCTTTGTTTGGCGAACGTTTAGATGTAGATATGAACAACATGGTGTTCGATGTTGCTGAAGATATCGTTACCGAATACAAAACAGAAGCAAACTTTGAAGGCTTTAAGCTTGAAGTAATTAAAAACTTCTCTTTAGATACAGCGATTACCGAAAAAGAATTCTCATCTACAGCTATTTCACAGTTAACCGAGCGTTTGTTTGAAGAGGCTGAAGCATTTTATGCGCGTAAATCAGAAGCCATTATTCACCAGTCGTTACCAGTATTAACGCAGGTTTACGAAGAACGTGGTCAGCACATTGAGCAGATTGTGGTTCCGTTTACTGATGGTATCCGCGGTATTCAGGTAGCTGTTGATCTTAAAAAAGCAATCGATAATAAAGGAAAAGAAGTGGTTCGCTCATTTGAGAAAACCATTGTACTGGCTTTAATTGATGATAGCTGGAAAGAGCATTTACGCGAAATGGACGATTTGAAACAATCGGTTCAGAATGCAGTTTACGAACAAAAAGATCCATTGGTAATTTATAAAATGGAAGCTTTCAACTTGTTTAAAGATATGCTTAACGCAGTAAACAAAGAGGTGGTAAGTTTCTTATATAAAGGTGGTATTCCGGTTCAGCAAGAGCCAGATCAGGTGAGAGAAGCACCAGCTCCGGTAAAACAGCCTAAGCTGCAAACCACTAAACAGGAGTTTGGCAGGGAAGAACCTGGTATTGAGTTTGGCGATACGCGCGAAGCCGTTCCACAACAACCAATCCGTAAAGAAGCAACCATTGGCCGTAACGAGCCATGCCCATGCGGAAGCGGTAAAAAATACAAAAACTGCCACGGCGCTAATTTGTAGTTAGCACAATATAATGCATTAAGCCCCGACATTTTTGTCGGGGCTTTTTTTATAACTAAGTTTTTAAGTTTCAGGATTAGTTATATCTTTATCAAACAAACAGAGTCATTGATAAACTGGTAGGCAGTTTATCTGTATGGCCATTAAAATGGAGCTGTAACCAAAAAAAACGGGGAGTAACCGAAAAGCCATAAGAGTAGGGACACATACACAAACACACACAAATGAAAAGAATCTTTAACATTGCCGCTGTTTCAGCGACACTGCTGCTATCTGGCTGCGCCACTGTTTTTACAGGGACAAAACAAACCGTTCAAATTAATTCTTCGCCACCTGCTGCCGATATTGAGGTAGATGGTGTTAAGGTGGGAGTAACCCCAATGGCAGTTCCCTTAAAAAAAGGCTTTACAGGTCAAACCCTAACGTTGAAACTAGATGGGTATGAAAGCAAAACTTTCCAGCCCCAAATTGCTTTCAATGCTGTATCTGTGGTGAACTTGTTGTTTATTCCTGGTTTTATTATAGATGCGGCAACAGGTTCGATGATGAAATACGATCCAAAGGTTTACGAGCATAAATTTGAACCTAAAAAATAAATTAATTTGATTCCATTAATGGAAATAATTCGAAAAGCCAGATTTTGAAAAGAATCTGGCTTTTTTATAGTGCAATCACCCAAATAATTACCATTTGCACAACCCATAAAGAATGCCGATTTTTGTAACAAATCCGGCATTCCTGTTTTTAAAACAATTTTCGTCTGCCTGATGTAATACCATCATGAAAATATTTTATACGTTAATCTTCAGTTTGCTACTATTTAAAACATCTTTTGCACAAAAGGGAGAGGTTATCGTAATCAAAGATCCCTTAATTGATAGTTTAATTGCAAAACGACTTGAAGTGTATAAAACTTCGGGCGAGGTAAAAACAGGTAAGCCCATTGTTTCTGCATACGGCTACCGGGTGCAGATCTTTTACGGATCAGACCGGCGGGAGGTTTTTAATGAACAGGCCAGGTTTAAAGGACTTTATCCTAAATTAAATACCTACCTCATTTATAAAGAACCTAATTATTATGTTCGTGTAGGCGATTTTAGGACCCGTCTCGAAGCCCAACGCTTAATTAACGAACTCAGACCAAGTTTCCCCACGCTGTTTATTTTCAGGGAAAAAATCAATGCCCCAAATTTAGATACCAATACAACTGATGATCAAAAATAAAGTACAAGAACTGGCCGCAAATATTTTTAACGATGTTGTAGGCTATCGTCAACATATACATGCCAACCCAGAATTATCTTTTAAAGAATTTGAAACCTCTTTATTTGTTAAGGATAAATTAAAAAAATGGGGCATCGAATATACCGATTGCGCCAATACCGGTGTAGTGGGTTTAATTAAAGGTAACCTGCCATCCGATCAGGTAATTGCATTACGTGCAGATATGGATGCCTTACCGATTCACGAAGCCAACGATAAGCCTTATGCCTCGAAAAACCCGGGGGTAATGCATGCCTGTGGACACGATGTGCATACCTCTTCACTCTTAGGGACGGCTTGTATTTTAAACCAGCTGAAAGATGAGTTTGGCGGAACAATCAAATTGATTTTTCAACCGGCAGAAGAGTTGCTACCCGGAGGTGCAAGCATTATGATTAAAGAAGGTGTGCTCGAAAATCCGAAACCACATCACATCGTTGGTCAGCATGTTATGCCGTTAATTGATGCTGGTAAAGTGGGTTTTCGTTCAGGTATCTACATGGCCTCAACCGATGAATTGTATGTTACTGTTACCGGAAAAGGTGGTCATGGTGCGCAGCCACACCAAAATATTGATCCGGTGGTAATTGCGTCACACATTATCATTGCTTTGCAGCAAATTGTTAGCCGTAATGCCGATCCGCGTATCCCTTCGGTTCTATCCTTCGGTAAAGTAACCGCAAGTGGCGCCACCAATATTATTCCCAACGAAGTAAAAATTGAGGGTACATTCAGAACGCTTGATGAAGATTGGAGAGCAGAAGCGCACAAGCGCATGAAAAAAATGGCTGAAGGAATTGCCGAAAGCATGGGGGAAGCTGCGATTTCGATATTCATAAAGGTTATCCTTTTTTAATCAATGAAGAAAAGCTAACGGCTAATGCGAGGGCTTTTGCAGAAGATTTCTTAGGCAAAGAAAACGTGATAGATTTGGATATCTGGATGGCTGCTGAAGATTTTTCTTTCTACTCGCAGGTAACAGATGCCTGTTTTTATCGTTTAGGAACAGGGAATGCTGCGAAAGATACACAGTACTCCGTGCATACACCACGATTCGATATCGACGAAGATGCACTAAAAATCTCGACTGGCTTAATGGCCTACATTGCTTTAAAGCAATTGGGCAACTAGAAGAGAGGTGAGATGGATGATGTAAGCTGAACAACTACATAATTACATCATCCATTTAAACAGGCATCGTTTTTGCCATTATGATAAAATATGAAGAGAATATTTTTAGTTCTAATACTCAGCTCGCTTTTTTATACTGGGTTTGCCCAGGAAATCCAACGGTTTAATCCTGATACCATTAAAACCATTACGCTCGATTCGACCGTAAACATCAAGGCCGAAAAGCTGAATATCGAAACTTTCATCAATAAGGTAATAAACGATACCTCATTTTATCAGTCGTTCAGGGATATGAAACGCTACAGTTTTATTGCCGAGAACCGGATTTACAGTTACGATAAAAAGAACAAGGTTGATGGTAAGATTTATCGCAAAATAAAACACAATAACAGCGGACCGTATAAAATGGAATACCTGGTAAAGCAGGATACCGGTAAAATTTATAAGAAAAACGGTAAGTATCAGTTATATACCGTAGAAATGTTCGATTACATTTTTATGAATGCCTACAATACTGATTTTGTACCTAATGCTCCTGCAGCAGATGGAAAAGGTGGTACAAATGAAAGTTATAAAGATAAATTGAAAACGCTGATCTTTAATCCCGGTCGACCAGTTAAAGTCCCTTTTATTGGCAGTAAAACAGAGATTTTTACAGCCAATATGCGCCAGTATTACGATTATGCCTTTACCAGTGGTACTTATCTCGATTCTATTCCGGTTTACCGTTTTAAGGTTTCAGTTAAACCCGATTTAAGCAGCTGGACCAAAGATGGTGTGATGATTAAAGAGCTTGTAACCATTTTCGATAAACGTAATTTCAATATTCTTGGCCGTTATGTAGACATGAAGTATAGCAATATGCTTTTCGATTTTGATGTGCAAATGAATATTGAAATGGGTTATTTCGGGGATGATAAGTTACCGACCAAAATTACCTATCAGGGCAACTGGGACTATCCTTTCAAAAAGGAAGAACGCGCCAGTTTTTTAATTGTTCATAAAGATTACAAAATCGAAAAGGGCAAATAAGGATGAATGATCGCCTGAAAGATTTATTATCTTTAAGCGGTTAATTTAAATCTCTATCCATGCAATTACTCTCGCGTGCCAAACTGGTACTGTTTTTATTTTTATTTGCTGTTAGTCAGCTCAATGCACAGGTTTTGACCTCGAAACAGATCGACAGCATTTCTGAAAAAACGTTAAGTGCTTTTAATGTTCCGGGTTTAGCCGTTGCGGTGGTTAAAGATGGGCAGGTAATCCATGTAAAAGGTTATGGTGTGCGCTCATTAAAAAACAATCAAAAGGTAGATGAAAATACGCTGTTTGGCATAGCTTCAAATTCGAAGGCATTTACAACTGCAGCATTGGCTATATTAATTGATGAAAGGAAACTCTCCTGGGATACCAAAGTAACCGATATTATCCCGGAGTTTAAAATGTACGATCCTTACGTTACTGCCGAATTTAACATCCGTGATTTACTTTCACACCGGAGCGGTTTGGGTTTAGGTGCAGGCGATTTAATGATCTGGCCCGATTCTTCAACCGTGAGCAAGAAACAGATTATCCATAATTTACGCTATTTAAAACCTGTTTCTGGTTTCCGGAGCAAGTGGGATTACGATAATTTGCTTTACATCGTGGCCGGAGAAGTAATTGAACGGGTTTCGGGTAAAACTTACGAAGACTTTGTAGAAAGCCGGATTATGCAGCCATTGGGGATGAGCAGAAGTGCTACTTCCTTTAACCGTTTAAAAGATAAATCGAACAGCATTGATGCCCATGCACCGGTGAACGGAAAAATTACTGCTATTCCGAAAGATTTTTCGGAAAACAGCAACGCCGCTGGAGGGATTAATACCAGTGTAAACGATTTGAGCAAATGGGTAATTACCCAGTTAAATGGCGGTAAGTATGGCGAAAAGCTCGATAAAACCTTGTTTAGCAAACAAGCCCAAAACCAAATGTGGACCATGCATAGTGTTATCCCGGCTGGTAAAGGATCTTACAACAGGCATTTCTTTGGTTATGGCTTGGGTTGGTTTTTAAGTGATGAAAAAGGCTACCTGGTTGCCGAGCATACTGGTGGCTTAGCCGGAATGGTGAGCGAGGTAACTTTAATTCCTGATCTTAAACTGGGAATTATCGTGCTAACCAATCAACAATCGGGCGGGGCATTTTATGCCATTACGCAAGCGATTAAAGATGGATATTTCGGTATTAGCGGAAAAGACCGGATTAAAGAACATGCTTCAAATGAGCAAGGTGAAAAGGATGAAGCTAAAAAGGTAACCGATAAAATATGGGCTGATATTGCTGCTGCCCAAAAAAATGCAGTAAATAAAGCTGACGAAAAAAAATATCTGGGTGTATATAACGATGTTTGGTTTGGTGACGTAACCATAAGCAACTTAAACGGTAAGATGCATTTTCAGGCCAAAAACTCGCCCAAATTAAATGGTGATATGGTATTTTATAAAGGCAACACTTTTATTGTGAAGTGGTACGACAGGAGCTTGGATGCAGATGCTTTTGTAAACTTTAGCCTCGATAATGAAGGCAATCCGGTTGGTATTAAAATGGAACCCATTTCGCCATTAACCGATTTTAGCTTTGATTTTCAGGACCTCGACTTAAAAAAGAAACCATAATTTAACGAATTAAAACATATGAAAACCCTGTTCAGAACCACTGTTTTACTTAGTATTTGCTTAATTGCTTTAACCTCAATGACATTTAAACCCAAACGCATCATCTTTTTTGGCGATTCTATTACCCAGCAAGGTGTATCCAAAAATGGTTATGTAACCTTAATCAAAAAATCGCTCGATTCTACCAAGTATGACATTATTGGCGCAGGGATTGGCGGCAATAAAGTGTACGATTTATACCTGCGTTTGGAAGATGATGTATTGAATAAAAAACCTGATCTGGTGGTAATTTATGTAGGTATTAACGACGTGTGGCACAAACAATCCTCTCATACTGGCACCGATTACGACAAATATTTAAAATTTTATCAGGCTTTAATTAATAAAATTCAAGGTGTAGGCAGTAAAGTTGTATTGGTTACTCCATCAGTTGTTGGCGAGAAAAAAGACGGTACCAACGAGCTAGATGCAGATTTGAATAAATATGCCGCCGGAATCAGAGCCTTAGCTGCCAAAAATAATCTGCCAGTGTGCGATTTGAGAAAAGTTTTTGCTGATTATGAAGTACAAAATAATCCTGAAGATAAAGAAAAAGGAATTTTAACCGTTGATAGGGTACACCTGAACGAAACCGGTAACAAGTTGGTTGCCGATCAGTTATTGCCTTTGGTTAAATAGATTTTTTAACCGCAGCGTTCGCAAAGTATTTCGCAAAGCACACAAAGAAATTTTCTCTGTGTGCTTTGTGTTTTTTCTCTGTTATCTTTGTGGTTAAAGAAGAGGAAAGCTCAAGGCGTATATGATAAACCGCGAAACGATAGATAAGATAATGGATACCGCCCGTATTGAGGAGGTAGTTGGGGATTTTGTGCACTTAAAAAAACGCGGAACAAGTTTAATTGGTAATTGCCCTTTTCATGGCGAAAAAACACCTTCCTTTCACGTTTCCGTAACCAAGGGTATTTATAAATGCTTTGGCTGCGGTAAAGGGGGCGATTCGGTGCGCTTCATTATGGATCATGAAAAATATTCATATCCCGAAGCGCTTAAATTCTTAGCCAATAAATATAATATAGAAGTAGAGGAAGCCGAGCTTTCGCCCGAGGCTGCCGAGGCACAGAGCGCCAAGGAAAGCCTTTATATTGTATCGCAATATGCCAGTGCATTTTTTGTGAAACAACTTTGGGATACCGAAGAGGGGCGGGGGATTGGTTTAAGCTATTTTAAAGAACGGGGCTTTAGAGAAGATATCCTTAAAAAGTTCGAAGTGGGTTACTCACCAGATGTTTGGGATGCGCTGACACAAAGTGCTACAAATGCAGGGCACAAGCTTGAGTTTTTAGAATCGACTGGTTTATCCATTAAAAACGACAACGGCAAAATTTACGACCGTTTTCGTGGCCGGGTAATGTTCCCAATCCATAACTTTACTGGCAGGATTATCGGTTTTGGTGGACGTACGTTAAAAACAGATAAGAATGTTCCGAAATATGTAAACTCGCCCGAAAGCGAAATTTACCATAAATCGAATGTGCTTTATGGTTTGTTTCATGCCAAAAAAGCCATCCGCGATTTAGATAACTGTTACCTGGCCGAGGGCTATGCCGATGTACTTTCTGTGCACCAGGCTGGCATTGAAAATGTGGTGGCTTCATCCGGTACTTCGCTTACTGTAGAACAGATTAAACTCATTGGCCGTTTTACCCAAAACATTACCATTTTATTTGATGGCGATGCCGCAGGGATTAAGGCGTCGCTGCGTGGCTTGGATATGATCCTGGAAGAAGGCTTAAACGTGAAAATTGTTTCTTTCCCCGACGGGCACGATCCTGATTCGTACATGCACCATGTTGGGGCAGGCGCTTTCAAAACCTATTTGGAGCAAAACCGTAAAGATTTTATCCTTTACAAAGCCAATGTATTACTTAAAGATGCTGGTAACGATCCGATAAAACGGGCGGGTATTATTCGCGATATTGTTGAAAGTATTGCTAAAATTCCCGATCAGATTAAGGCATCAGTATTTATCCGCGAGTGCAGCAGTCTGCTCGAAATAAGCGAACAGGTCTTATCTGGTGAGCTGACTAAAATGCGTTCGGCCAAACTGAAAAAGAACTTTGATAGTAATCAGCGAAGCAATCAATCGGCTGCTCCAAAACAGTCATTTTCTTCTTTCTCTCCTGGTCCGCCGGAGCCACTTGGCCCACCCGATGATTTGTGGGATGATAGTGCCGGCCCTATGGGTTACGAGCCACAAGAGCCGATTAAAGAAGAAGAGTATCAGGAAAATGAAATTGTACGCCTTTTACTAGCTTACGGGCACGAATTTGTAAACTGGGACAAAATAGACGATATGTATATTGGCCCGTTTATTATGCAAAACCTGGCCGATGTGGAGTTTGATGATCCGCTTTGCAAAAAAATTATTAATTATTATAAATCAGAGATCGATAACGGCCGGTTGCCTACAGCCAATCACTTTATTACGCATAAAGAACGCGAAATTGCCGATTTGGCCATTACCTTATCAAGTTCAGAACATGCGTTAAGCGAAAATTGGCTGAATAAACATCTGATTTACGTTAAAGACGAATCGATGAATCTGAAAGCAACAATTTTGGGCGGGATTTTTCACCTTAAAAAGCGTAAAGTAGAAAATATTTTGATGAGTCTTTTAAAAGAAATTAAAGAAGAGAAGGACGCTGATAACCAGATGATTTTGATGCAACGTTATGGGGTGATTAAAGGGGTAGAACGCGAGATCTCTAAATTTTTAGGTTCGGTTATTGTGAAGTAATGATTGAATTTGGAATTGAGAGAGAATGTATTTGTTAACAATATGCTTAAATTCAATCATTCAAAACTCTATCCTTCAATTCAATAATTAAAAGATGGCGCTCCATAATGATTTAGGCCGGTTAGGCGAAAGTATTGCCAGGCAATATCTGGAAAGCAAGGACTAAGAGCTATTGGATGAATACTGGACCTATGGCAAAGCAGAAGTCGATCTTATGTTTATAAAGACGGGATAATGATCTTTGTAGAAGTGAAATCGCGCAGCTCGGTTGCTTTTGGGGAGCCTGAAGATTTTGTCGACAAAGCCAAACAGATATAAATGGAACTTGCCGCTAATGCCTATATAGAAATCATGAATCATCAAAATGATATCCGTTTTGATATTATTGCAATTACATTTACCAAAAATAAAGATCATACATTAAACCATATTGAAGATGCATTTTGGCCTGAAGACTAACGCTATTAAAAAAATTATATACCTCGGTTTAACCTGTGCAGTGTTAAGTGCCTGCAAAAACGATGCTAGTACCAATTACCGCAGTTTTCTATCACCCATGATTGGTGTTAATGTGCCCTTAGGCAACGAGATCGATGTAAAGGTGCAATTTGGCGGCGGAGAACCTGTAGATTCGGTGGTTTACTTAATCGATACCATAAAAGTAATTGCCAAAACAGATACCGGAGCCGTTAAGCTTAAAACCGAAGGACTTAAACTGGGTAACCACCTGTTAACCGCAAAAATTTTCGGTGCCGGTAAATCAGAGGATGTTACGTCCAATATCAACGTGCTGGCGGCAAAGGCGCCTGTGGCATACACCTACAAAGTAATTAAAACCTTACCACACGATACCGCTTCGTATGTAGAAGGTTTGGAATATCATGATGGCTTTTTTTACGAAAGTGCTGGCGATTATGGCCATTCGAGCCTGCGTAAAGTAGAACCTTCAACGGGTAAAATACTGCAGAAAACTGATTTGGATAAACAATACTTTGGAGAAGGAATTACCGTTGTTGGAGATAAGATTATCCAGCTTACCTACCGTGAGAAAGTAGGTTTTGTGTACGATAAAAATACCTTTAAAAAACTATCGGAATTTGCCTACACCACAGGTAGAGAAGGCTGGGGGCTTGCTTTTGACGGCGAAAAAATATTGAATACGGATGGTTCCAATACTATTTTTTTCCTGAATAAAGATACCTATCAAAAAATTAGCTCTATTGATGTATTTGATGATAAAGGGGCTATCCAAAACCTGAACGAACTCGAATTGATTGATGGTAAAATATATGCCAACGTATATACCACCAATAATATCCTGATCATTAACCCCCAAACAGGCGCGGTAGAATGCAGCATAGATTTATCGGGATTATTGCCTGCCGATTACTTTAAAAGCGAAGATGCCAGGGCTAATAATGTACTTAATGGTATTGCTTACGATAAGGCAGGTAAGAGACTCTTTGTGGCAGGCAAGAAATGGCCACATATTTTTCAGATTGAACTGATTAAAAAGTAATAAAAAGGCCGGGTTTCATTAATCCGGCCTTTTGTTTTTAATCTTTTTTCTTGGGCTCGTCTAAATAGCCATTAAAAAGAATGGGTTGCTTGTTTACACTCGTTGCTGTTAAGGAGGCATAACCATTGGTAGAAATATTAATGGTAAACCGGTAATTTTCTTTGCTTACATCCTTAGTATTAATCTGGATGGTATAGGCTCCTCTTTTGTTTTTGGTTTCGGTATAACTAAAATCTTTCGAAGTAAATTTAATTCCACCCTGCGTTGGGTCCATAGGTGCTGAGAATGCTCTGCCGTAATAGGGTAGGTAAGCCACAATACTATCTTTAGTTACCCTAACATCGTATTGCGAACCCGAAAGGTTAATACTCGAACCGCCTTGTCCACCAGGCATCATCATCAGTACTTTATTGATGTCGTTATTCGCCATTGGGATAGCTGTATTGGCTACAAATATATAATTCTTATCGCCTACGATCCGGGTGGTGGTTTCTTTGTTTGTTTGGGCAAATAACTGAGTGGCAAAAGAAATAAATGCCAGGCTCAATATTAAATTTAAACGTTTCATAATGTGTGTTTTTAAATGTTTAACAATTTAAAGATGCGCCAATGCGGAATATTCCATAATGGTGCCAAGAATGAAATGCTTAGTAAATTTAACGAATTTAGTTCTTATATAGTGGGTTTACGCCCACAGAATTGTTCGATTTATAAAGTGGGTTATTCTTTTCACCCTCTGATGCACCAAGCGCAGTGAATTTATAGCTTCCAGGCGCCAGGTTGTTTAATTCAATTGTTCCGTTTTCATCCGTAATCAGTGTAATTAAGCTACCGCCTGGGTTTTTGCCACCTTTAACAATAATGCCACCAATAGGCGAACCAGCTACCCTCGATTTTGGATTACTTGCAGGTACGGAAATAACAAATTTATAATCGCCGGTAGTGGTATTATTGAATTGGATTTCTCCTTTTTCGTTCGTGGTGAGGTTAATGGTATTATCGCCCGATTTTTTACCTCCTTTTACCACAATACCGCCAATGGGCTGACCTGCAACAAAACTAACTTCACCTGTGGTAACATTAAGTTTGCCTTTGATCGATTTCATGATGCATGGGAAATGTGACTCTGGGTAGTTGAGTTTGCAATAATCGCAGTAGTGCCCTTCGGGAGCAGCAGTTTTTAATTGCTGCGGCACAGCTTCTTTTATAGCAGATGAGGTTTGAGTGGCAGTTCTTTGTACTTGTGCAAAAACGGCAAATGAAATGGATAGCAGAAATACCGCTATTGCAGCACATTTTTTCATAATATTTGATTAGAAGCATAAAATTAATCAAAAAATATGGCTCTTGCTACTTTTTGCCTTGCGGTAAAACATAAGGGGCTTTTCGGCCTATTTCTTCTTCGATGCTTTAGCAAATGGATTAAAATCCAGTGCGAGGTTAATCCAGTAATCGAGTTCATCATTCCGGTTTAAAACATCGGCCGATACCAGGATGTAACCCTTCATGGGACGGCCACCCATTGCCATTTGCTCCCAGCCATCTTTATCGGCCAGGCTATCAAAAGTATTTGGATCAAGGCGTACCATCATGTTGCTTTTGGAAATCCCCAGACACATTTTGCCATTAACCATAAAAACTAAACCGCTAAACATCTCTTTCTCTTCTACATCGGTTAAGTGTTGCAAGCGCTCGGCTATACGCAGGGCTAAGGTTTCGTCGTAAGTTCTCATTAATTACTCATATTATTTACCATAACAATTTAATCTTTTAGCATTCCTTTGGCAAAGGATATTTATTATTTTTACAAAATGTTATTAAACTGCTACCAAGAAGAATTATTAGAAGCTGGATGTGATGAAGCTGGAAGAGGTTGTTTGGCTGGGCCTGTATTTGCTGCCGCAGTTATTTTGCCCAAGGGTTTTGTTTTGGAAGGTTTAAACGATTCGAAGCAGTTATCGCACGGGCAGCGCGATTTGCTAAGGCCAATTATCGAAAAAGAAGCTTTGGCCTGGGCAGTAGCCTCATGCGACCATGAAGAAATAGACCGGATTAATATCCTCAATGCTTCTTTTTTGGCCATGCACCGTGCTATCGAAAAGCTAAAAGCACAGCCAGGTTACCTGGTTATTGATGGAAACAGGTTTAAAACATACCCAAACATTCCACACAGCTGTATTGTAAAAGGCGACGGAAAATATTTAAATATTGCTGCGGCCTCTATTCTGGCTAAAACACACCGCGATGAATATATGACCAACCTGCATGTCGATTATCCGCATTACAACTGGCAGAAAAATAAAGGCTACCCAACCATTGCACACCGAAAAGCGGTTTTGGAAATAGGATTGTCGCCCTTTCACCGCAAAACTTTTAATGTAAGTGAGCCTCAGCTCGAGCTGTTTTCAAAAAACGCCTAAAATTTCGTATTTTCACAGCACGTGAAGATTCTGTTAATTACTAAGCGGGTTCCCTTTCCGCCAAATAGTGGTTATCCAATTGTGGTTTACAATACCATAAAAGGCCTGCTGCAACTTGGTGCAGATATTACTTTGTTTAGTCTTAACCCCAGTAAAGCCCGCGTTGATATTGAAGATATTTACGACCCGGTTTTTGAGCAGATTAAATACCACACCTGCGATCTGGATACCGAAGTAAACATTTGGTCGGCCTTTTTTAATATTTTCACCAACGAATCTTACAACGTTTCCAGATATTATAATGAAGATGCAGCCCGACAGCTGGAAAGCCTGCTGCGGGAAAATGCATTTGACATTATCCAGTTTGAAGGTCTTTTCGTTGTACCTTATTTAGATGTGGTTAAGGCCAACAGCAACGCCAAGCTGATTTACCGTGCCCATAATATCGAATTTACGATGTGGGAACGTCTTTCACACTCCGAAAAGTTCCTCATCCGACGTAAATACCTTGCTTTTCTGGCTCAGCGGTTAAAAGCTTATGAAACTGATCAGATTAACCGTTTCCACCAGATTTTTGCCATTAGCGAGCCCGACAGGCAAAGCATCTTGCGGTTTGGCTGCGAAGTGCCCATGTCTGTTTTTCCGGTGGCCATCGATCTGGAAAAATATAAGGTAGATAAAAGTAAAACCAGTTTTCCTACACTTTTCCATTTAGGGGCTATGGACTGGCGGCCAAACCAGGAAGGTTTAGAATGGTTTTTAGACGATATTTGGCCGGATATTGAAAAACTCAATAAAGACCTGCGCTTTTACATTGCGGGCAAAAACATGCAGAAACATTTTTTTGAATATGATTCTGAAAACCTGATTGTTGAAGGCGAAGTTTTCGATGCAATAGAATTTATGAATTCGAAGGCGATTATGATTGTGCCTTTAATTTCGGGCACCGGTATGCGGGTAAAAATTATTGAGGGCATGGCCATGAAAAAATGCATTATTGCCACCGCTACTGCTGCCGAAGGCATAAACTGCCGTCATGGTCACGATATTTTAATTGCAGATTCGGCCGATGAGTTTTACCGTTCTATACTACAATGCATTATTAACCCAAAACGCTGGATGGAAATCGGTGAAAATGCCAGGAAAACGGTAGAGAACGACCACGGCGTGCATTTAATATCTTCAAAAATGTTAAAGATTTACGAAGAACTGATTGGTATTTAGCAGAAAACCAGACAGCAGTAGCAGCTAAATGCGTTCATAAATCTTCAAAAAACAGCTAAATTCTCCTCAATTTTAGCCTTAAACATTGTCATTTTCTTAGTACTTTTGCCGCAACTAAAAAATTAGCATGAAAAATACCGCATTAACAGAAAAACACATCGCTTTAGGCGCTAAAATGGTTCCATTTGCTGGCTATAATATGCCAGTTACTTACGAAGGTATAAACGCAGAACATGCAACTGTTCGTAATGGAGTTGGTGTTTTCGATGTTAGCCACATGGGTGAGTTTATTTTAAAAGGTGAAAATGCATTAGACCTTATTCAACGTGTAACCAGTAACGACGCTTCGAAATTACACGATGGTAAAGTACAGTACTCTTGCCTGCCTAATAAAGATGGTGGTATTGTTGATGATTTATTGGTGTACCGCATAGATGAGAAAACCTACATGCTGGTTGTAAATGCATCGAATATTGAGAAAGACTGGAACTGGATTGAGCAGTTTAATACCAATGGTGTAGAAATGCACAATATATCTGACCAGACTTCTCTTTTAGCCATTCAGGGACCTAAAGCTGCTGATGCTTTACAAAGCTTAACGGATGTAGATTTGGCCTCGATGGAATATTACACCTTTGTTAAAGGTACTTTTGCCGGTATTGAAAATGTAGTAATTTCGGCAACAGGTTACACTGGTGCGGGTGGTTTTGAGATTTATTTCGAAAATCAATATGCCGACCAGATTTGGGATGCTATTTTTGAAGCTGGAAAAACACAGAATATTAAACCAATTGGCTTGGGTGCACGTGATACACTGCGTTTAGAAATGGGTTTCTGTTTATACGGAAATGATATCGACGATACTACTTCGCCAATTGAAGCTGGTTTAGGCTGGATTACCAAATTTTCGAAACCATTTACCAATTCTGAAGCTTTACAAGCCCAGAAAGAAGCCGGAATCCAGAAAAAACTGGTAGGTTTTGAAATGATCGACCGTGGTATTCCGCGTCACGATTATGAAATTGCTGATGCTGAAGGAAATGTAATTGGCAGGGTAACTTCGGGTACACAGGCACCTTCGTTGCAAAAAGCAATCGGAATGGGCTACGTAGCCAAAGATTTTGCTAAAGAAGGAACTGAGGTTTTCATCAACATCCGCAATACACCTATTAAAGCAAAAGTGGTTAAATTCCCTTTTTATAAATAAGATTTGAGATTATGGATATGAGATTTTAGATGGTTTGACCATCAAGATCTCATATCTCCAATCTTGATACCCCAATTTCGTCAAATGTCAAAAAAAATAGAAGTTTGCTTAACACCCGCTTTGATCGATTTATACGATATTGAGCAAAGTATTGTGGTAGTTATTGATATTTTAAGGGCTACATCATCTATTACTTATGGGATAGATAACGGCGCAGAAGCTATTATTCCGGTAGCTCATGTAGAAGATTGCTTAAAATACAGCGATAGTGGATTTTTATTGGCTGCCGAAAGAAACGGTGAAGTTGTGGCAGGTTACGATTTCGGGAATTCACCTTTTTCTTATACACCCGAAAAAGTGGGCGGAAAAACGGTTGTTTTAACCACAACCAATGGTACAAAAGCTTTACACCTGGCTCAAAAAAGAGCTTTCCAAGTGGTTATTGGCTCATTTCTTAATTTAAATACACTTTGTGCTTATTTAAAAAGCCAGGATAAAAATGTATTGTTGTTGTGCGCAGGTTGGAAAGATCAGTTTAACCTGGAGGACACCTTATTTGCCGGTGCTGTTGTAAATCAGCTTCGTAAGAGTTTTGAGCATTTCGATGATTCGAGCGTTGCGGCAGAAGATTTGTACCTGCTGGCTAAAGATGATTTACGAACTTACTTACATAAATCATCGCACAGCCATCGTTTGGCCCAACTTAATATAGAAGAAGATGTGGTGTTTTGTCTGCAATTAAATATTTGTAAGGCCATCCCCGTTTTGCAAGGTGAAAGTTTGGTAGCTTTAAAATACTAAAAGCTAAAATTTAACCCCAGGGCAATTGTATTTGCTCTGAAATTGGCTCCGTTAAATTGTGTTTCTTCTGCTTGCTTGTTATTAAAATAAGCTCTGTCTACTCCGCTATAAGTATTGATGTTGTTAATTTTATAATCAAGTTCAATCTGCAGCGTTTTGTTTAGCGGAACGGCTAGATTAATATTTCCATTAAGAGCAAAAGAATTTGCGGCATGCGTAAAACTAACTGGTTTTTGAAAATCGGGAATTAAGTTCCAGTTCGCCTTTGCCGAATACGTATAAAAACCACCCAAAATACCCGCAGTTACACGGAATGATTTGGCCTTAAAAGTTCCCTCAAGTCCAAAATCGAAACCCTTGTACCTGGTTTGATAAGTAGAATTTAATCCTGCGCTATTGATGTTGCTGGCACTTTCTAATAAATGGAATTTTTGTTGATTGTAAGATAATCCGATGATGGGATTAATTGCAAACCGATCTAAATTTAACAGTTGATAACTTAGCTGTAAACTGGTATTAAACAAATAACCCTTATTGGCGTCGAGCAGATCGAAGTAAAAAGCATTTTGCCGATTGTCATCTGCATAATCGGTATCTTCTACTTCCCCTTTGGTGATATTGCTATACTGGCTACCAGTTTTAATGCTTAACCGGTTGGTAATATGGTATTTAGCGTCAAGTCCAAAGTTTGGTCCTTTTAGATTTTTCCACACCAGTTCTGATAAAATGTTGGGACTTGTGCCCGAAGCATTTCCGGCAATAGACCAATCTGATTTAGCTTGCTGAATACCGATGGAAGGTTTAATTTCCCATTTGTTTGGTGTATTTTGTGCTAATGCAGTTTTACAAAAGAGTAGTAAGGTTAAACAAGCTAATAATCGGTTAATGTTACGCGGGAAAATAAGCTGCATATTCTGATTTCGGTTTTAAGCAACAAAATACACATAGTGGTTTACTAAACCACCATGTGTAAATTTATTTATTTTAAAAAGGATATACTGAAGCAATAAATGATTTATCGGTAGCAGATAGTACGGTATTCCATCCCACTTCAAAATCGCCAATGGTTAACTCATTCGGAACCGAATAGTGCATGATTGAATATTTATCATACGCACTGTAATTGGTTTGTGTGGTGCTGTATTTGGCAAACAGGTTGTTGTCTACGTCAGCCTGACTCCAATAATTCGGTGCAGCGGCATAATAGGCATAAACAGCTGGTTTATCCCACGGAATAGATACCAATGGATGCTGGTGTTCGTGTATCATACCTAAAGCATGGCCAAACTCATGAATTACCACACGGCTATATTCAGAATCGGCTGTTGATGCAGTAAGCCAACCAAAATTCATGGTTGCGCCAGTACTTGGAGTCGATTTTCCGATGTAAGACCATGAGCCATCACCACTTACAAAACTTACCCTGATTTTAGCAGTGTTATCGTTGGTTACAAAGTTGAATTTAATGTTGGCGTATTTTTCCCATTCTCTGGCGTACTGTATTACTTTAGCTCTAATGGCTGCAGTGCTTCCGTTTAAACTCACTTTAATTGTAGTGCCCGCAGTCCATTTTGTCGATTTTAATACGGCGCCTCTTGGAGTCGTGCCATCCAACGATCTTTCAGTACAGATTTTGATATCGCCAAGTGGGTTTACGCTTAAGGTTTCGGGCTGATCTAGGTTTGCGTTTTCGGTAGGTTTTTCTTTTTTACAAGAATATAAAGATACAGTTAGTCCTAAGGCAATTAGGAGTGCCTTATTTAATTTTAGAAATTTCATGTTTTAGGTTTTTTTAGGTAAAAGTTAATGATCTGTGTTTATGACTGGAAAATCAAGTTAGAAAATTGTAAACACAGGAATCCTACGCTTCTGCTGAAGCATAATTAAGGTGAAAAACATAGGTAGACGTTTAGGTTAAATACCCTGCATTTTGCAAAGTATAATCCTAAAGTAAAATAATATTATATAACCACCAAAATAAATGTAATATTTTTATTTCATATGTGTAGTTGTTACACTATATAAAAATTTACTTAAAATATTCTTTATTGTAGTTTTAATATTACTTTATTGAAGCGTCGCTCTCGTTTATTTTGTGATGAGCTCAGAAATAGTAGGACTGTTTTTAATGGTAATCAAAGCTTCTTCGTGTGCCAGCCAGTAAATATCTTCGGCTCGTTTCATGTCGAAGGTACTAATGGCACCCAAACCTTTAGGTTCGATAAGTACATTACAGAACTTTGCTTTTCTTTCCATGTCGTGGTTAATAGACATGATGCCCGCACGCCCCATTAAGTTGGTAATGCCCGTAATTTTATCAACAGGTTTTAGGTGGTTGCAAGACGATCCAATAATAAAATCGCAGTCTTCCATTAAAGGCTCGACCGGGAAATTGTTTAAAATTCCGCCATCTACATACATCTGTCCATCAATCATAATTGGCTTAAAAATACCGGGTATGCAGCTCGATGCATGGATGGCCCTGATTAATGGCCCTTTGGTAAAATACACCAGCCGGCCTTCGCTAAAGTTTACGGCAGCTATCGTTAACGGAATTTTTAGCTTCTCAATAGTATCTTCAGGGAAGTATTCTTTTAAAATTAGTGAGGTATTTTCGATATTAATTAGGCCGAGCGAACCTACAGCGGGGCGTACAAAACGCCATAATTTTGTTTTTAGGAAAATATTAAGTCCCTCTTCAGGATCTATTCCAGCGGCAAAAAATGCTCCGGCTATTGCTCCGGCACTCGTTCCGCTAATGTGACTAAAGGTAATGCCTAAATTGCTGAAAGCTTTTAAAACGCCTAAATGTGCTATTCCTCTAATGCCTCCACCCGATAATACAATGCCAACTTTCATAGGTTTAATTTAGGATAATTACTTTAATGCTTAATTGTTTTTGGGCGGCTTACTGTAAATTGATAATTGAAAACTGCAACTAATTCTGTTGTTTTGGTTTGTATTTCGACTTATTTAAAATTTTCTGTGCATCCTGTTCGGCCATGAGCTGTTGTAGGGTTACATCAGGATTTTCTTTCATATATTTTTTTACCATCTGCCATCCAATCCATACTCCCAATTTTGGTGCCGAATCTCTATTTTCGCCTAAACCCGGTGTAAAAGGGCCTTCTGATAAAAAGACCTGTATTTTTTGGTAATCAGTTTCGAACAGAAAGTTGCGTTCTAAAAAGTAGGCCCAAATATCGCCTTCAAAATGCTGTGCCCAATCTAATTGTTGTGTTGTATAGCCAATTTTAACCGAGTCTGGCAGCTGTTCGGGCAATACCTGATCAAGAAAATAAAGTATTTTCCCCTGAAAAACCATTTTTGATAACAGTGATTTATTTCCATCAGGTTCTGCAAAAAGTTCTTCGTGGGCATAGGTTTCGGCTGCGCGTGGCACAATATAGGCTGGTGTAAACCTGCGTGAAAGATATAGGGGAACACTTTGAACAATGGCTTTGTAAAATTTGCTATCCTTGCCCAAAAACATATCAAGGCCAATACCCAGATAGTTATCGCCAACCGGCATTTGGTAAGCAAAGCCCGAGGAAAAAGCAATAAATTTGGGGATTTTGGCTTTAGGGTAATAGTATTTGATGTATTTAAAAGTTTCGTTTAAACCAGCTTCCTGTGCTTTTAAATTTGGAAAAACACTATCTACTTCTTTGGTTAAATCGGTATAGGCCTGATCGTGGTAAAGTGTAGACAATGATTCTGTATTTGCAAATTTAGTATCAAGGATCTTATGCAGAAAATCGTCATAAAATATACCATACTTTGTACTTAGCGCCTGGTTTACCTCAACAGCGTTTTTGCTTTTTCCTGCAAATAGCTCTTTATCAAATCGTTCTATTTTAATATTTACGGCAATATTGCTAACATCGGGCCTGTTGCTTTGCTTACAGGAAATAAATGCAATGGCAAAAAGAAAAATTAGATAAATTTGCCTATGTTTTACGTTATACATCATGTAGAACAAATATATATAAACACCTATAGCATGAAAAGAATATCGACCATTTTAATTTTATCACTTTTAAGTTTCGGCGCCTGGGCGCAAAATTCTACCTTAACCAGTTACGGTTTCAGGTTGGGGCTAACTGCTACGCCAACCGTTGGATGGATTAAACCAGAACAGGGAAAAACGAATGGGGTGGCTTTAGGGTTCTCTTACGGTTTAATAGGAGATTTTAATTTCGCTCCGAATTACAGTTTTTCTACGGCTTTAACCATTACCAGCATAAACGGTAAAAGTACCGAAGTAAATGTAATGCCCTATAATGGAACCAGTAGTTCATCTAATCCCGTGGCCTACGACTTAAAATATAAATTTCAATACATTGAAGTACCACTTACAGTAAAACTTAAAACCCTTAAAACCGATGGTAAGCGTTGGTTTGGCCAGTTTGGTTTATCAAATGGATTTAATATCAGTGCAAAGCAAGATGCTGTAAGGAACGGAACCCAGGTTGGTGATAACCAGAATATTTCTGACTGGAGAAAATTTTATAGAGCCGGTTTAATTATTGGTGGTGGAGGCGAATTTGATGTTTCGGGTAACACCAGCATTTTAGCCGGTTTAACTTTTAACAATGGTTTTACCAATATCGCAACAGATGGCAGCCGAAATGTTAAAAACCATTATCTGGCGCTTAATTTCGGTGTATTCTTCTAATCCTTAATACTTCAATCTTAATACTTGCTACTAAATCTCGCTACAAACCACGCTTTAACCCCGATCCCTTTATGAAAATCGCTTTAGCCCAACTCAATTACCACATCGGAAACTTTGAGGCCAACACCCAAAAAATAACCGAACATATCCAACTGGCCAAAGATAAAGGTGCCGATCTGGTTGTTTTTGCTGAATTGGCGATTTGTGGTTATCCGCCAAGGGATTTTTTAGAGTTTGACGAGTTTATTATGCTTTGCGAAAATGCAGTGCAGGAAATAGCGAAGCATTGTACTGATATTGCCTGTATTGTTGGCTTGCCGATAAAAAATGAAGTACTTCAGGGTAAGGATTTGTTTAATGCAGCTTATTTTATAGAAGGTGGGCAAGTAAATGGTGTAGTAAGAAAAGCCCTTTTACCTACTTATGATGTATTTGATGAGTACCGATATTTTGAGCCTGCTACGCAATTTGGCTGTATTGATTTTAAAGGTAAAAAAATTGCGCTCACCATTTGCGAAGATCTGTGGAACATCAACGATAACCCGTTATATGTTTCTAACCCAATGGATGAACTGATTAAAGAAAAGCCTGATTTAATGATCAACATTGCGGCTTCTCCTTTTTCGTACACTCACGACGACGAACGTATAAAAGTACTATCTGATAATGCAAAAAAATACCACTTACCTGTGTTTTATGTGAACCAGGTTGGTGCCCAAACTGAAATTATTTTTGATGGAGGTTCGCTGGTTTTTGATGCCGATGGAACCATGAAAGCCGAGATGAAGTATTTTGAAGAAGATCTGCAGGTTTTTGATCTCGATGAGGTTGAGCATGTGCGCAATAAATATCCTCAGGCCGAAAGATTAAGCGATATTGAGCAGATTCATGATGCGATAATTTTAGGAATTAAGGATTATTTCCGGAAATCGGGTTTTAGTAAGGCTGTGCTTGGCTTATCAGGCGGGATCGATTCAGCAGTAGTATGTGCTCTGGCTTGCCGGGCGCTAGGTGCCGAAAATGTAATGGCTGTTTTAATGCCTTCCAAATTCTCTTCTGATCATTCGGTACAGGATGCATTAGACCTGGTAAATAACATTGGGTGCATGCACGAAATTATCCCGATTAAGGAAGTTGCAGAAGCTTTTGATCAGATAATGGCATCGGCATTTAATGGCTTGCCATTTAACCTGGCAGAGGAAAATATCCAGGCACGTATCCGTGGGATTATTAATATGGCCATGAGCAATAAGTTTGGCTATATATTACTCAATACCTCTAATAAAAGCGAGTGTGCTGTAGGTTATGGTACTTTGTACGGCGATATGTGTGGTGCAATAGGGGTGATAGGCGATGTATATAAAATGCAGGTTTTTGAGCTGGCCAGATACATCAATAAGGAAAGCGAAATTATTCCGTTGAATACGATAGTTAAGCCACCTTCAGCAGAACTAAGGCCCGATCAAAAAGATTCTGATTCGCTACCTGAATACGAAATCCTGGATAAAATCCTTTATCAGCACATCGAAAAGAAACAGGGGTCGAAAGCCATTGTTGCACAGGGATTTGATGCTGCACTGGTACAACGGATATTAAAAATGGTTAACATTGCCGAATTTAAACGCTACCAAACACCACCGATTTTAAGGGTATCGCCTAAGGCTTTTGGTATGGGCAGAAGGATGCCTATTGTAGGGAAATATATGGCTTAGGCTGTAAGGCGTTGGAAGGTTTGAATTTGTTAAATTGTTGGAATGTTCAATTGTTCGATTGCTGAATAAATAACCTGTTTAATTGTGCTGAAGTTGATTTAACGCCAGCTCCCTGATTTCATTATCTTTTTCAAAGGCAATGATGTGGTTTAGGCGCTGCTTATCATTTATTTTGCTCACAGCCAGTTTTCTGCTTGCAGTATCCTTGTCAAACGACGCAATATGGAACAGGTTGGCTTGATCATTTAATTTATTAATGGCTATTTTTCTGGTTGCAACATCCTCATCGAACGAAGCGATGTGGAAAAGCTTACTTTGGTTGCTCATTTTGCTTACTGCTAATTTCCTTACAGCGGCATCTTCATCAAATGAAGCAATATGAAAAAGGTTCGATTCGTCGCTCAACCTATCTACTGCAATTTTTCTTATTGTTGCCTCATCGTTAAAGCACGCAACATGAAATAGGTTAGCTTGGTTAGTTATTTTTACTACAGCGGTCTTTACAAGGGCAGTATCTTTATTAAAACAGGCAATATGAAAAAGTTCTGCTTCCGAAGCAGTATTAAGGCTTAAGTCAGAGGAGCTGACAGTAGGGGCGCTAATTACCAATTCTTTTTTTCTGCTGATGCAGCTGCTTAAGAATAATATGATGCCAAGAAATAAGAATGGTCTGTTCATTGAGTTTGCGTTTATACTAAGTTATATATTTTTAGCTAAGGACTAAGATTAAACGCAAAAAAACGTCATCTGATTGGCGAATGCTTCCAGATGACGTTTTATATGTTAACGGTTTTTTATGCTAAAGTAGCATCAATCGTAATGGTGGTGTTTAACAATTTAGAGATCGGGCAATTTTTTTCTGCATCAGCCACCAATTCGTCAAATTTATCTTGCGATAAGCCCGGTACCGAAGCTGTTAATGTTAAATGCGATTCTACAATCTCTCCTTTTGAAGGATCGAGGTTAATCTCACATTTGGTTTCCAGTTTATCTGCAGTAAAACCTGCTTCGGTTAAGTTAGCAGATAATTTCATGGTGAAACATCCGGCATGTGCCGCTGCAATTAATTCTTCAGGGTTGGTACCCACACCTTCCGCAAAGCGCGAATTAAAAGAATATTGTGTATTGTTTAAAGTTGTGCTTTGCGTGGTAATATTGCCAGCACCCTCTTTAATAGAACCTTGCCAAACGGCCGTTGCATTTCTTTTCATGATCAAATTTATTTTTGGTTGATTTTAGATTGTTTAACAGCTAAAGATAAATATATGTTTGTACAAGGAATGAAAATCTTTGTTAAGAAATAGATCTGTTTTGGCAGATTATTCAATTTCAGAAATGGTTTCTTCTTCAGGCCTAGTGATTTTACTCCTAAACGATTGTACCAGTAAAATGCCCACACCGATCATGATGGAAATATCGGCAAAATTGAATACCCCCGTTTGAAAAATGTAAAAGTCAATGTGCATAAAATCGGTAACCGAGCCGTGCACAATCCTATCGCATAAATTACCAATACCACCGCCAATTAAAAAACACAGTGCAATTTGAACGCTTATAGGAAGATTGCGTTTGGCAAATAGAAAATACAGTCCATAACCTAAAAATAATAGAGGTAGACCTGTTAAAATGATCAGTCTGAAAATATAGGGCATCTCATCTCCCAGGCTTAAAAAGGCACCGCTGTTTTCTACACGCGTTAAGGTGAAACGGTCTTTAATGATGCTGATATGTTCGTAATTGCTGATTTTTACGCGAACAATTTTTTTGGATATCTGATCGCAACCAAAATTTAAGGTTAATAATAAGAGCAATACCGACCAGCGTAGGTTTTTTATTTTTTGCATAATTTTTTATCTGATAATATCGGCATCAACCGGCGTATAGCCTAAATGCCTGCTAAGCGACATAATTTGCCCTTTATGATGAAACTCATGGGTAATAACATGGGTAAATAATTTCAAGGGGTTTACAATTAAAGATTCCTGATTTCTTTTTAGCTCAATTTCCTGTTGTTCATTTCCTTTAAATTTTTCTATAAATAAGCCGATGTATTCATCTACCTGGTTAAAATAGCTTCGACAATCGCTTAAGGTGTGATAATTGTCGAAAGGTAAAAACTCCTGTTCAATGCCTAATGCTCTTTCGCCTATCCATGCACTATAGGTTTGGCAGATATGTAACAGTAAATTTCGGATTGAACCTCTGCCGAACGAGCTGTTTTCGGTTAAGAAATCCTGCTCGGATATAGTCCCAATGTAAGTTAATAGGGTATTTCTTGAGGATAAAACGAAATCATATTGTTGTTTAAGCATGGCCCGATTTTCTGATCCATTTTCTATATGGAATAATCAAAGCTAAAAGAATAGCAGCAAGGCTCAGGAATTTTGCAATAATATCTCCGCTTTTTACGTAAAAGGTTATTTCGTCATTCAGGTTAATATTTGCTTTTATGGCTGTTCTTGTCCACCATTTAGTACTTTGGGTTACATCGCCACGCTGGTTAATGAAGCACGAAATACCCGTATTGGCCGAGCGTGCTACGTCGCGGTGTGTTTCTATAGCCCTAAGTTTAGCATACATTTCATGCTGATCTTTGCCTGAGGTATTTCCCCACCAGGCATCATTGGTAATAACAGCAATAAACTGGGCACCATCTTTAACCGATTGACCAACCCATTCGCCCCAAAGACTTTCATAACAGATTACCGGTGCAACACCAATACCGCTTTGTGCATAAAGTACTTCTGGCTTATCCTGCCAGCCCCAGCCACCAACGGTTCCACCAAGTTGAGCGAATACACCATCCATGAAAGAAAATACTTTTGGGAAAGGCATTTTTTCTACACCAGGCACCAGCTTCGATTTATGATAAAACTGTACGTTAGCAGAATTCTCTACCTGCATGGCTGTGTTAAAATTATCCCAATACAGGTTGTTTTGCGGGTCGTACTTTGCCGAAACTGTTTTTTTTGTCTGGTAAACCTTTATACTTTCTATCCCGGTAATGAGCGTTCCGTTTTTGTATTTACTTAAGAAGTTTTGCAGTGCAAAGAAATCAGGATTTGATCTGATCCGATCCTCCTCGGCACGGTTAGGGATAGCCGTTTCCGGCCAGATAAAATATTCGGTATTGGTTTGGCCAATTGAGTCGGAAAGATGCGTCAAAATTCTGACCTGCTCGGCAGTAGGTATACTCTCCAGTTTTTGATAAGGATCGATATTGGGCTGAACCACCACTACATTGCTGGGTGTTCCTTTTTGCTCTGCGTTAAAGTATTTTGTTAATGAAACGGCAATTGGAATAATAACGACCAATGCCCAGATACCTAAAGTCCTGAGCTTTAAATAGCCACTTTGTGTTTTTAATTTTTTGTAAGCTTCGAAAGCAAGAATATTGCTGGTTAAAATCCACAGTGAGCCACCATAAACCCCGGTATAATCGTACCATTGTGCCAGTTGGTGCATGCCTGCCAGTCCGTTACCTAAAGTCATCCAGGGGAAAGCCAGGTCCCAGGTTTGTTGCAGATACTCTAATGCAATGTAAAAGGAGATTAAGCCAATATAAGCTACGGTTTTATTAACGTACCTACCCAAACGGTAATAAAGCCAAACCGAAAAAGTCATTAAAAGTGCGCCCAAACCATAGGGGATTAACGATACCGGTATAGCTACGATGGGATTGTTGTAGGCACTAATGGCGTTGTAAACCCAGTAAATAGCTGCTGTGTTCCAAGTTAAGAACGTTAAGCCTGCAGTAAGGAAAATCTGCTTGCCGGTTTTTTTGATACCACTGTTTGCAATGCTGTCGATTGCAATTAGCAGGGGCACCAATCCAATTAACAATAATGGTGTGGTAAATGGCATAGGCGGCCAGGCCAGCCACAGTAAAAATGCACTTAAGAGGGCCAGGAGGTAGGTTTGCTTGGATTTCATATAAAATTACTTGTCATTCTGACGTAGGAAGAATCTCTACGCAGCAGAAAACTGATGCTGTTCTTGTTAATATAAGGCAGTATTACTATGTCAGAGATGCTTCGTGCCTCAGCATGACAGTATTGTTTATAAACTATCTAAAATATTTGCTTTTTTGGCTTCGTACTCTTCTTGTGTAATCAGGTGTTTATCGTACAAAGTTTTAAGCTTGCGTAGCTTTAATGTTGTTTCATCTTCAGCTTCTTCTACCACTTCGGCAATTTGGATAACCGGTTGCTCAGGTTCTGGCGCCGGGGCAGGAATTTCGGCAAATGGCTGTGCATTTAAATTAATGGGAGAGGCTGTTGCACGGTTTTCTTCCAATTTTTGCTGACGCAACATTTCTTTATACTCTTCTAACTGCTGATTAGCCGCCTGGTGTAATTTGCGTGCCTGTACTTTAGGAATAAATTCGGTTACAATATTTTCGCCGTGTTGTGGCACACAGATAAATTTAGAACCGAAAAACTCTTCTTTAAACGAAACTTCTTTAATGCTTTTCCATGAAATATCTTTAAAATTCATGGTTAAACCCAGGTTGCCCGGTTCGCAGTAAAAAATCCTTTTGTTCGAAATGGCAATGCTATCGGGTAACAAGTTTACAGCTGGCTTTTTCTGCACAGCTAAATATAAAAGCTCTTCGCCTGTAGTTAAAAGATCGTTTAATTTTCCAATCACCTTTTCAACCGCTTTTGGGTCTTGTTCGTCGCTTAGAAATCTATCTATACTAATCATAATATTTTTTAAAATTGATGTGTTGTTTATGTTCAGATGCTAATCTTCGGCATCATCATATTTGTTCTTGTTCTTTGTTACGGTTTTACCCGCTATGCAAATTACAAATTCTCCTTTTAAAGTATTGTTTTCAAAGTGTGATTTTATTTCAGTTAAAGTGCCTCTTACAGTTTCTTCGAACATTTTGGTCAGCTCTCTGCTTACTGATGCCTGCCGTTCTGCTCCCAAATATTGCGCAAACTCTTCTAAAGTTTTTAATAAACGGTGCGGACTTTCATAAAGTATAATGGTGCGCTCTTCTTCGGCCAGTTTTTTAAATTTAGTTTGCCTACCTTTTTTAACGGGTAAAAAACCTTCAAAACAAAAGGCATCGGCGGGGAGACCCGAATTAACCAAAGCTGGAACAAAAGCAGTTGCGCCGGGCAGGCACTCTACGGCAATATCGTTTTTAATGGCCTCGCGCACGAGAAAGAAACCGGGATCGGAAATGGCAGGAGTACCGGCATCCGAGATCAGGGCAATTTTCTGCCCCTCATTTAAAAACCTGATAATTTCTGAAGTGGCCTTATGTTCGTTATGCTGGTGGTGCGCGAAAACCCTTTTGTCAATGCCGAAATGCTTGAGCATGGGTGCGCTGGTGCGGGTATCTTCGGCCAAAATTAAATCACATTCTTTTAGAATCCGGATTGCCCTAAAGGTCATGTCCTCCAGGTTGCCTATTGGCGTGGGTACGAGAAATAGTTTGCCATCCATTGTATCAGGTATTTGTATCGGGTATTAAGTATTAGGTATCAAGTATCAAGTTATTGAGCTGCGGATGGTTGAAAACTGCAAACTAAAAACTGAAAACTCTTTCTATCTTTGTGAAAAAAATAAAATAATGCTGCAAGTTAACTATATCCGCGAAAATAGAGAGAAAGTTTTAGAACGTTTAAGTGTACGTAATTTTAAACAACCAGAACTGGTAGACGAAATCATTAAAATTGATGAAGAACGCCGTTCCACTCAAACTTCGTTAGATAGTATTTCTGCAGAGGCCAATGCAGCCGCTAAACAAATTGGCGATCTAATGCGAGCAGGCAAAAAAGAAGAAGCTGAGGCAATTAAAGCGCAAACTGCTTCTCATAAAGAAAATATTAAAAACCTAGGCGATAAATTAAATGAACTGGAAACGGCGCAGCATAATCTGATTGTTCAGTTGCCAAACCTGCCTTATCATTTGGTAAAACAAGGCTCAACTGCCGATGATAACGAAATTGTGCTTACACATGGCGAACCAGCAAAATTACCAACTAAGGCCTTGCCACATTGGGAGCTTGCTGCTAAATATGATATTATTGATTTCGAACTGGGCGTTAAAATAACCGGTGCAGGTTTTCCTGTTTATAAAGGAAAAGGTGCCAGGTTGCAACGTGCACTTATCAATTTCTTTTTGGATCACGCTACTGCTGCGGGGTATAAAGAAATGCAGGTACCACATTTGGTAAATGCAGCTTCGGGTTTTGGAACCGGACAGTTGCCAGATAAGGAAGGACAAATGTATCACTCAACGGTTGATGATCTATATTTAATTCCAACGGCCGAAGTTCCGGTAACTAATTTATACCGCGATGTTATTGTTAAGGAAGAAGATTTACCGGTTAAAAATACGGCTTACACTCCTTGTTTCCGCAGGGAAGCAGGTTCTTATGGTGCACACGTACGCGGTTTAAATCGATTACACCAGTTTGATAAGGTAGAGGTTGTACAAATTACCCATCCAGATAAATCGTACGAAACATTGGAAGATATGAGCCAGTATGTTCAATCGCTTTTACAAGAGCTTGGTTTACACTACCGTGTTTTACGTTTATGTGGTGGCGATATGGGCTTCACATCGGCTATGACATACGATATGGAAGTGTGGAGTGCTGCTCAGGAACGTTGGTTAGAGGTTTCTTCTGTTTCTAACTTCGAAACTTATCAAACCAACCGTTTAAAACTACGTTTTAAAGGGAAAGAAGGCAAAGCACAACTGGCACACTCGTTAAACGGAAGTGCACTGGCATTACCACGTATTGTAGCTTCTATTTTAGAGAACTACCAAACCGAGAACGGCATTAAAATCCCTGAAGCTTTGGTGAAGTACACAGGGTTTGATATGATTGATTAGGGGTAACTAACGAAGTTTTGAGGGCAAGGTGCATGAGGAACTTCGATAGTTTAGCAAGAAGGGCTAAGACTTACGAAGTTTTCACCGCATAATCCTTAGCTAACTTCGTAAGAAGTGCATAAAAAAAGCTTTGCATCACTGCAAAGCTTTTTGTTTTTATATAGATAGATGTAATTTCGATTATAGGATCAGGATCAACAATAAGATGATGATGATAATGGCACCAACTGAAAGGTAAACACCACCAGAGATTGCGCGTGCTTGTCCTTTTAACTCTCTTAATTCGCTGCGTAATGCCTTACGTTCTGCTTTAGTTAGGTTTGATTTGTCCATGTCTCTGATTTCTTCAACACGGGTTTTAATTCTTTCTAATTTTACAGCCTGTTCTGCAGTTAATTCAGTTGGATTCTTAGCAGGTTTATCAGCTGCCTGAGCCGAATTAAAACTAATGCCTAAAGCGAAAACCAAGGCTAGCGTGTAGATGAATTTTTTCATAATATTAATTTTTTTAGTGTTCGACCTCTAACTAACAAAAAACCTACCAAAATGTTCTGGTAGGTTTTAAAAACAGCTAATTAAATGTTAAATATGTTATTTGATTTCGAAAACTACATTAACACTGAAGTTTAACTTAATTTTTTTGAAGTCGATTTCCGGTGCAGCATCTGCAGATTCGGCCATTGCCGACTTCATCATGTAGTTTCTGTAAACAGGTTGTACAACATTGTCGCCACCATCCTGTATCTCAATTACGCTACCTAATTTATCGCCCAAAGCTTCTACCATGTAAGCCGCTTTTTCTTTTGCAGCTAATAAGGCTTTAATTTTCAGCTCTTTTTTCAGGCTTTCGATTTTGCTGTAATCATAGCTTTCGATGTTGGTGTTTGCAATACCTTTGGCATCAATGGCCTCAATGATGGTGTTAAACTTGTTTAAATCGCTAACTTTTAAGCGGTATTGTTTGCTGGCTAAAAAATCAGGATTTTTCTTTTTCTCTGTAGCATAGTTCCAGCTGCTTAAATTGCTGATGGTTAAATTTTCTTTTGCAATACCAGCTTTTTGAACCGCTGCATAGAGTTGTTTTTCTAATTCAGTAATTTCTACTTTTTTCTTACCGTTTAAGTATTCTTTTAGCGAAATGCCAATGTAAATAATATCGGGTGTAACTTCTGTTTCGGAGGTACCGCTAACATTAATTTTTCTGCGTAAATCTACTTGTTGAGCCATCGCTGTCGATAATCCTAAAAATGCAACTAATGCAAGTGCTATTAACTTTTTCATAATTCAAATTTTTCTTTGTGTGTACTGTAAAGATGTAAGTGCTGCACAAATTCCACACCGTGATTAAAATATTTTTTGTTTTCCCTGATAACGGGCTTCACTTTCAAATAGCTACAATCAGGCCATTATTTATTGAAGTATAGGGTGATTTTTCAGTCTATCTTGTTTATTTCCAGTTGGATGTATTTTTGTGAAATAAAGACCGAAACGAGTTTTTTTAGGCCGAAAAGGCTAAAAATAAATTATAAAATATTTTTTAAATTTTAGTGGTGATGACCTTCGTTGAGTTAAAATTGTAGCCAAAGTATAGCTTATGCCTGTACTCAAAAAGGTTAATTTGGATTGAAAAATGTAAAACGGGTAGAGCGTGTTTTCTCAATCGAGAAAAATTATGCGCAAGGTTTTATGCTTAAATAGACGGAATTATATAGGATTATAAAACCGAGCGCAGCAGAATATTTCTGCAGAATTTTAATCTTATTGTATCCTTAAACTGATACAAATGGAGCGTATTTAGCGGTTAAACTTTTGAAACTTTAACGGCAGTTGGTCCTTTTTGGCCCATTTCAACTTCGAAAGTAACTTTATCACCTTCTTTAATCTGTGTGATTAAACCATTGGCGTGAACAAAGATGCTATCCTGAGTTTCGGTATTTTTAATGAATCCGTAACCTTTACTATCGTTAAAGAAAGTAACTGTTCCTTTTTTAACCGGGCTTTCGTCAATAATATCCTCTTGTCTTGAAATACCAATCTGAATGTCTTCAGTATTGATTACTTTCTTTTTGCTTGGATCGGGTGGAGTAGAAGAGATGTTTCCGTTTTCGTCAACGTAAGCCATCATATCTTCAAGCGATAAGCCTTTTTTAGCATTAGCCTGACGTTCTTCTTTTTTCTCTTGTTTCTCTTTTTGTTTCTTTAATCGTTTTTTTTCGTTCTCTTTTTTACTGTATGTTGCCTGAGATTTAGCCATATTTTATTTAATTGTTTTGTTTTAGAAGGGTGAGTGGAATGGAGAATTATGCAAAGATAACAATACTTAAGCATAAACACGATTTTATTCGGGAATGCCCTTAATAAATTATCTAAGTTTTATTCGCCAAATTCGCATAAAATCAGTTACATAGCTGCCCAACTGGCTTTATCTACCTGGTAAACAAAATTCAATTTTACCGGTTCGCCGTAATAGGCTACTTCTAATTCGCCAACTTTGCTTGCCCTAATTTTTCTGTAGCTTTTTGCGAACGATAGTTGCTTGCGCCAATATGCAAAATTACTTTATCTACAAATTGAAATGCATAATCAAGCATCAGTGTTTTTAGCGCGCGGTTGTGCCCTTTTCCCCAAAATTCGCGACCGATAAAGGTGTAACCAACAGCAACCGAACTGTTTTCTTCATCCAGTTCGTAATATCTTGAGCTCCCTACAATTTTGCCCGTTTCTTTTTCATAAACAATAAATGCCCCTTTCGATTCGATTGCGCCCTTAAAGAAATTCTGAAAAACTGTTCTCTGGTAACGGTCTTTGTTTGGATGCTGCTCCCAGATCAGCGGATCGGATGCTACCGCATACAAGGCTTCAAAGTCAGTTTCTTTTAACGGAACTATTTGAATTAAATCGTTTTCTAAGGTTGGTTGTAAATCGAAATACATATGGGTTGGTTATAAAAACGGCCAGCTAAAAAGCCAGCCGTTTGTTGAGTATTTTATAGTAGGGACCCTGAAACAAATCCGATAGGTATTGGATCAGGGTGTCGGACTCGTAGTCTAGTCTACCAGACCTTCAATGGCAACCACTTCGTTTGCTTCTTTCTGATAATCTACTTTATCAATTTCGAAACCGAACAGGCTTAAGAAATCAGATCTGTAACCTGGTAAATCGCCAATGGCTGGCAAAGTTTCGGTTGTAGCTTGCTCCCAAAGTTCGGCCACTTTTGCCTGTACATCTTCGCGCATTTCCCAATCGTCAATCCTGATTCTGCCTTTTTCATCAACAGGAACCGGGTTGCCTGTAAATAACCTGTCGGCATATAACCTTTGGATTTGCTCAATGGTACCTTCGTGAATGCCTTCGGCTTTCATTACCTTGTACAATAAAGAGATATACAACGGAATAACCGGAATAGCTGAACTGGCTTGTGTAACCAATGCTTTGTTTACCGATACATAGGCTTTACCGTTAATATCTTTTAATTTATCGCCAATGGTAAAGGCTGTAGCTTCTAAATCGTCTTTTGCACGGCCTATGGTACCTTTGCGGTAAACCGGTTCGGTTAAAGCAGGGCCAATGTAAGAGTAAGCCACTGTGGTAGCACCATCAGCCAAAAGGTTATCGGCTTTTAGGGCGTCAATCCACATTGACCAATCTTCGCCACCCATTACTGCCACGGTGTTGGCAATATCTTCTTCTGTTGCAGGCTCGATCGAAACTTCGCTTACATTGCCTGTATGGAAATCGACAGTTTTATTGGTGTAAGTTTCGCCGATTGGTTTTAAGGTAGAACGGTGTAAAACTTCTGTATCAGGGTGTTTTCTAACCGGAGAGGCTAAACTGTAAATCACTAAATCTACCTGACCTAAATCAGCTTTGATCAGTTCGAGCGTTTTTGCTTTGATTTCTTTTGAGAAGGCATCGCCATTGATGCTTTTAGCGTATAAGCCAGCTGCATGTGCTTCTTTTTCAAATGCGGCACTGTTGTACCAGCCCGGTGAAGCAGTTTTACCTTCTGAAGGTGCTTTTTCGAAAAATACGCCAATGGTAGAAGCGTCAGAGCCAAAAGCAGCAGCAATTCTTGAAGCTAAACCGAAACCGGTTGAAGCACCAATTACCAATACTTTTTTAGGGCCGTTGATAGCTCCTTTTGATTTTACATATTCAATTTGATTCTTTACGTTTTGAGCGCAACCGTCAGGGTGTGCTGTTAAACAGATAAAGCCCCTCATTCTAGGTTCGATAATCATTTTTGTTCTTTTTTACGTTTTGTAATGTTAAAATAAGGACGCTTTAAAGGACTCTTGAAAAGCTTTAGTGCCCAAATCTTTAACGAAGATAAATTTTTAATTGCTTAACATTAAATGAATTTTAAATATTGAAGGTTTTTAAGTGGAAGCGTGTTTCTATTTTTAACCGCAAAGGGGGCAAAGAAACGCAAAGCTATAGTTATTGGCAATTAGACTCCGGACTTCTAACTCCCGACTTCCGACTCTCACATATTTCTTTTATTTTAGCGGCACACAGATAAAACCGGTAACCATTAATGAAAAAGCTATTACTGCCCATCTTATTTATTTTGATGGCATTTGGAAAACTATCAGCACAGACTCAAAATCAGAACTCTGGCTGGTTTATGTTTTTAAACAATACTAAATTTAACGATAAATGGGGATTGCAATTTGATCTTCAAGTTCGTTCGGCCGACGACTGGGGTTACGTACGTAACATTCTGGTGCGCCCGGCAGTGCAATATTTCATCAACAATAAAAGTAATGTGGCCCTGGGTTATTTATGGCAGAACACCGAATTAAGGTTATTGGGTTCTTCTAATAATTCTTTAACCGAACACCGTATTTTTGAGCAATACATTTATAACCATAAAATCAGTTCAGTATTTACGAGTCACAGGTTTAGGTTAGAACAACGTTTTATTGAGCGTTTAAACAACGAAGACTTGTTTTCGCAACGGTTTCGCTATTTTGTAAGGTTTATTAAGCCTTTGCAAAAAGCACAGCCAACTTTTACCAAGGGTGCTTTTGTAGCTTTACAGAATGAAATTTTCTTAAACCTGCAGAACAAAAGCCAGATTAATAATAGTGTTTTTGATCAAAACCGCGCATACCTGGCTTTGGGCTACCGTTTTTCGAAGCAGTTTGATGTTGAGGCAGGTTATATGAACCAGGCGCAACATGGGGCAACGGCTAATACAGTTAATAATATTATCCAGTTAGCACTGTACACCAGGTTTTAATTTTAAAGTCATTTTTTGTACAACAACTCTTACAAAGTGTTAAAGCTGTTGTAATTGACCTTGCTTTTTGCTCAATTTGCCGCGTGAAAAAATTTACCATTCTATTTTTAGCACTTTTATTCGGCAAGCGGATGCACGCACAAGAAATTAAAAGTTCTTCTGC
Source organism: Pedobacter sp. HDW13 (assembly GCF_011303555.1). NCBI lineage: Bacteria > Pseudomonadati > Bacteroidota > Sphingobacteriia > Sphingobacteriales > Sphingobacteriaceae > Pedobacter > Pedobacter sp. HDW13. Next base: position 2,843,762 of record NZ_CP049868.1, read on the forward strand.
CAACCAAACGCCGACCTCGAAAAGTTTATTTAACCCTGAACACAAGCGGAATTTTTCGCGTAAAGGCGATTTTTATTTTCATTGGGGATACAATAGTTCCTGGTATGGCAAAAGCGATATCCGTTTTCAGGGGCCGAACTACGATTTTATGCTAAAGGATGTTGTGGCGCACGACAGGCAATCAAAATTAAGTTGGGAATATTTAAATCCCGGTTTAATTACGGTACCTCAGTATAATATTCGGGTAGGTTATTTTATAAAAGATAATTACAGTATTTCTATTGGCTGGGACCACATGAAATATGTGATGGATATTCCGCAGACTGTTGCCATTACCGGACATATTGGTCCAAATATTTCGCATGAAAATACACCTACTGGTACATTGGCAGGTGATTATAATGGCCAAAGTATTAATGTTAAAGAAAGCATGCTTACTTACGAGCATACAGATGGCTTTAATTATGCCAATATAGAAGTAGAGCGTTATGATGATATTTGGGTTGCACCAGGTGGCAAAACCTCATTAACTTTAGAAACCGGTTTAGGCGGTGGGCTAATGGTACCACGTTCTGATGTACGTTTGTTTGGCCAGGGCCGCAATAACCACTTCAGCATTTCTGGCTACGGTGTTTCGGCAAAAGTTGGTTTGAAGTTTTACATCTGGAAAAACTTTTATGTACAAAATACAACCAAATTTGGGGCGACCAATTTAACCAATGTACACACCACAGGCTGGGACGAGTTTGATAAAGCCAGTCAGAAAATTAACTATATCGAAAACATCTGGTTAATTGGGGTTCAGTTTTAAAAGAGATTAAAGGAGGCTTAAGCCTCCTTTTTTGTTTCCTGATCATCTTTCTGCTCTTTAATTGCCGCCGCAATCTTTGCAATATCTTTAAACGGAACATCGGCAATGAGGTTGTGGATGTTCGTTTCTTCCTCGCGCCTTATTAATTTCTTTAATGGATGCTTGTCGCTAAGTATTTCGTTTTTATTGAGGTACCAAACAAATAGATCGGCAGGTTCGCAAATTAAAAGTTTGCATAATTTCTCGATATGATCTAACCTGATCGACCGTGTTTTACCATATAGAATGTAGTGCGCCGGGTGTGGCGTGAAACCTGCTATAGTGAGGTAGGTATGGGGACGTTCAATGCCCCGGGCAATAAAAATTGGAATTACATTTAAAAATAACATATTGTTAATCGGTTAAGTGATAAAAAACGGTATTCAGTTTATCAGGCATGATTAAACAATAGCTATAGCGGATGTAAAAAGCTGATGGACGATTTAAAAACATAAAATAACGATGTTAAAAGGTCAAAATTTTATGTAATAAATAAAATTAAGTTGCTAATCTCTATCACTGTTGTTCAGTAGTTTTTAAATCTGTACTAACTTGCTGAAGCTCCTTGCCGAGTTTGTTTTGGTTAAAGAAGGCCGCTAGCGCTTTCAGTCTTTTTCTATTGTCGTATTTCAGGTTTGAATTTAGCTTTTGCTGGCATTTTGAACATAGTCTGGCTATGCTTCTATCAGTTTCGCCTAAACTATTAGTGCCATTCATTAGGCAATTGGCTTCAACACATGGGTTAATCCAAACATGTGGCCAATTTCATGTGAAGCGGTTTTTAGAAGTCTTTCGAGGCTTAAATTAAATTGCTCATTTGCAAGGGGCTTTTTATGGAACCGGTAAATCGAGTTTACAGCCAATCCTTTCTCATAAGATGCCAGCCCGAACACAAAATTCCATTTATCATTCGGGAACAAATCCATTTCGGTTATGCCAAGGATGGCGATTGCATCTTTTGGCCTCCCAACGGCTACAACGGTATCACGTATATAGGTGGCTAATAGTTGTTCGTGTTGCTGGCTTATCCTCCGGGCATGTGGTGGCACAATATTGTTGTTTACTTTGGGCAGCAATACTGTATTAAGCTGGAAAAACTTTTCTAAATACTCACGGGTAAGTTGAATTTGTTTCCACTCGTGTACCGAAAATTCTCCAATTGGTTTTAGATAAATGGTTTTTAATATTTTGTTGGGCGTAAGTGGGTGACTATTATGGTAATTGGCCAAGGTTTGAATTCGTTCCTGATGATTAAAAAGCCAGTCGCCTTTTTGTGTTTTTTTTAGCGGAATATCATTTTTAGCCACTGCACTAAAATAGCTGGAATTGTTGTTGCAAGATGCCAGCGCTACTATGATAAACAGGTAAACCAAAAGAGAATAGATCGCCCGCTTCATATTCTAATTTGCATCTAGCAATCTTCTGTGGTAATTAATTTGCCCCAGGTGATAGGCGAGATGGGTAGCAAGGTGTGTAAGAAAATATCCGGTAGAAGTTTTTCCTTCAAGCACCAGTAGGGGATATTCGGCCTCCAGCTCTTCTATTGTTATTTTATCGAGTGTTCGGTTTACAATGTCGATGGTTTCATCTATTTTAATAAGCAGTTCTTTGCTGGGCACATCTTTTAATGAAAACTCGAGGTCACGGTTTCTGATGTACCCCCTGTTTCCAAGTGTAGCACCAATGTAAGTATTTAAATTGCCGATTAGGTGCAGACAGAGGTTACCAGCCGAATTGGCTATGCCTTGATCGATGATCCATAAATTGGCCTCGTTTTGATATGATTCAATTTCCGTTTTCAGTTTATGCAGATCGCGGTCGAATAGTTTTTTAAGGATTTGGTTTAGCATGGTTACGAAGTTTGGTTTGGAAATCTTATTCAGCTACTTTTATGCTTTTCCAGGTTTCTATGGCCCATTCTATATCCTTCTTATCATCGAAATATATGGCCAGCATTAAATATTGCTGATCTACTATCGAATCAGCATAAATTACCTGATAGGCTTTTAAATTATCGCGTTCGTTAATCATATAGCCCACTTTTAAAATCTGATCATCTGAAAAGTCGAATGTATCTAATGTTTTGGCTACCGATTGATCGCGATCTTTTATAAACTGTATGCGTTCCTGGTATATTTCGGCCCTGGTTTTATCTTGTTCGTTGCAGATAAACAGTCTGACTGATTTATCACCTGTGGTGTACAATACATCTCCATCTGTTTCTGCTATCCGCTCAAAGAGATTGTTAATATCTATAGTCCACTTGTCGCTTAGCTGGTGGGTTACGATGTAATCATCTTCCAGTTCAAAATCTGTAATTTTTTTCCAGCTGGCATGTTCATCCGCTCTCTCATAAGCCGAACCCACTCCTTTGAGCAGGATCTTTTCTATTGAGGAATCAATTTTAAGAATGGTAGACGGATTGTAGATTTTAATGTTTTGCGGATCGTCTACATATCCTTCAGATTCGTGGCCGCTAAAAATTCTCCAGCCACTGTCTTCAGCGCATATTCCTTTTTCGCGGTACATAAAACGCGGTTTCATATTTTCTTCTGCAATCATTTTCGAAACCATCAATCCTCCAATGCGGGGAAAATGATCGAAATTCTCTTCTCTTTGCTTTTTTTTCTTTTTAGATAGATGCATTTGTTTTAACTGTAAGATGTTGGAAAAAGCCGGATAACTGGCAATTAAATGTGCGCTTATGCTGGAATTACATTTACCACCACTCTTTCGGGGGCAACCAGTGAAAGCTGTTTTACACATTTCCATTTCGAGCCCGCTAATCCTTCCATGGTGTCTACTTCTTCAATAATGTCGCCATATTCGTAAACGTGATAGGCGTAACTCCACAGTAAATTGGCCATTTCATTTTCATTAAATGCTGTAAACCTAATCTGGAAATCGGGAAGGCCTAGCGCATGCATGCCGATGGTGTCCATCAGTAATTCGCGGTTTTGAGGATCGTTACTTACATTGAAAAGCCTAACGTTGCAGAAGGCATACAGTGCCTGTAATTTATCGGTTTCCCAAAGGTTGGTAATGGCGATGGGGTTTAATATTTTGTCGCCATGAAAGGTATATACTGCATTAGGTTCTGTAACCCTGATTACGGTCGTCAGGAAATCCATAAACAGGTTTACACGTGCTTTATAGGGCAAGCTTCGCGACATTAAATCGGTAATCAGTATTTCGTATTGACAGCTTTGCGCTATCTCATTGGCTTCCTGCCAGTGCCAGTTTTGGGTAAATGCGGTATCGGGAAGGCCAACTCCAGCCTCATTCCTGTCGGGGATCAGGATGTTGAGCTGTGCAGGGAGGGTAGCGTCGGTCAGCTGAACAGGATAATCGGGAAAGGAAAAAATAAGGCTGCTTGTAGAAAATGAATGATCTATATTGGTGATCTGTTTTTTGAGTTCCGCTAAAATCTGATCGGCATTGAGGTTGGGTTTGCCAGAAAATAAAAGCTTGGTCATCAGCATTTCGGGGAAATTCTGAGGTTGATTATCTTCAGCGATCGGTTCAATATCTGCTGTTATTGTGTTTTTCTTTTTAAATGGGTTGAATAAATTCATGCCTAAATGTAGCATGTTTTGGATATAGTGGGAGATTCTTTTTCATTTTTACGAATGATTTTAAGTTACGATTTGTTATAGCCTATCTTATCAAAAATGGCATTTAATATTTTACACAGTTGGCTCGTTAAAAGGATAGTATATGCAAGTCATAAAAAAAAAGTCCCGAATTGCTCCGGGACGTTTCTTAAATAAGGTTTTATCAGGTTTTAAACTTTTCTCACTTTTCCTGAGCCGATTACAGTTTTATCAACTGTTGGATTGCCAGAATAGTTTACACTGCCTGAACCGCTGATTACGGCCCTGATACTTTCGTCAACAGCGATGTTAACAGTACCTGAACCACTGATGGTGGTAGATAGCGTTTTTACAGCAAAAGATTTACCGGCAAAAGCGCCTGAGCTGCTGATTACCACTTTGGCATGATCGGCACCGCCAGTAATGTTGATAGAACCCGATCCGCTAATAACACCGCTATAATTATCTACATCAGCCGTGGCTTTGATACTTCCAGAGCCACTAATTGTAGTGGTTAAGCTACCTGTACTGATTTTTCCGCTAACAGTTATACCGCCATCGCCGCTAACGGTTAAGCTGGCCAGTTCTTTTGCGGTTACATAAGCTGTAATTTTTTTACCGTCATATTTATTAGACCAGCTTCTGATGCTGGTTTGTGGGCGGATTACCAAAACGCCGCTTTTTACTTCGGTAACGATGGTAGCAAGGGCGTCGGCATCGCCTTCTAAACGACAGCTTTCGGTGTTACCCAGGGTTACAATTACGTTAATTGGCCCTGCCGAGGCTATACCATTGAAGTTTTTAACGTCGCGGTCGTCTTTTAGGGATTTAACAGCATTGATGTGCGGACGTGCTGTTGCAGTTATGCTAATACCAGAAGTTAGTGTAAATGAAGCTAGTAATAGGGCAAATAATTTTTTCATGGTTATAGATTTTATAGGTCTTTTATAATGATGAATAATCGGTTTTGAATATAAGACGGCAGTTCGGACAAAAAGTTGCACCCGGTGAAAAATTTCGTGCTAATTTGGTGTCAGATTTATGGTCAGATGGGAACCTCTGACCTCAACTAAAATTATTATCCCTTTTTAATTCCCACATAAAACAGCAGGTGGTTTTTCAAATTGTTGGTCGGTTTAAGTAACCTGAGAGAAGTCAAGTTTTTAAAACTTGACTTCTCTGTAAACGCGCTAACCCTGCTTAATGTTAATATAAAACAGCAGGTCGTGTTTGAAGTTTTCCACAGTTACGCCTGCATCCACCGCAATGGTTTTCCAATCGTTGGTGGGTTTAATTAATGTGTAAGTACCGGCCTTCAAAGTAACACGTACCGGCATATCGAAACCCTTAACATCGGTTACCCAGCGGTAAGAAAGCTTATTGTTGTTGATTTTATATTCAAGCACCGGAATTTTGGTGTAACGCAAATACTGGTCGAATATCTTATCTAATTTTAAACCGCTTTGCCTGGCTATGTATTGCTCAATTTGAGCTGTAGTAACTGTTTGGTGATAAAAGGTTTTGCCTAAACCACGTAAAATCTGCCTGAATTTCTCATCGTTATTAATTAACTGGCGAATGGTGCTAATGAGGTTCGCTCCTTTAGGGTACATATCGCCAGAGCCTTCTTTATTTACACCGTAAGGACCGATCACCGGAACGTCGTTACGGATGCTTTTTTGGAGCCCGATTACATATTCATCTGCAGCAGCTTTATTCTCGGTACACTCGGTAAATAATACTTCAGAGTAATTGGTAAAACCTTCGTGAATCCACATATCGGCAATATCTTTTGAAGTGATATTATTGCCAAACCACTCATGACCACTTTCGTGGATGGTGATGAAATCCCATTTTAAACCATGCCCAGTGCCACTTAGATCGCGGCCCAGATAGCCTTGCTTAAATTGGTTACCGTAGGCCACAGCACTTTGGTGCTCCATACCCAGGTGTGGTGCCTGTACCAGTTTATAACCATCTTTATACCAAGGGTAAGGGCCAAACCAATATTCAAAACATTTTAGCATGGGGTTTACATCAGCATCCCAATGTGGGCGTGCTTTGGCACTATCGGTTTGTAAAGCCCAGTAATCGATGGTTAGTTTTCCATTTTCACCATTGTAGCTATCTTCCCAGTGAGCGTATTTGCCAATGTAAAAGCTTACATCGTAATTGTTGATTGGATTGCCCACAATCCAGTTGTATTGCCTGTAACCATCTGGTTTATCAACCGTGTTTCTTAGTCTGCCATTTGATATTTCTTGTAAGGTATTGGGTACGCTGATACTGATAAGCATACTGTCTACCTCATCGCTCTGGTGATCTTTATTTGGCCACCAGCAGCTGGCGCCCAAGCCCTGGCAAGCTACCGAAACAAACGGATTGCCTGCGCTGTCTTTCTTGAAAATGAAACCGCCATCCCAGGGTGGTGTTTTCGCGACAACCGGGTTGCCTGAATAATAAACAGTGAATTTATCTTTGCTTCCTTTTTTTACGGCCTTAGGGAAGGCTACAAAAACAGCATTGTATTCTCTTTTAAAAGCTAGTTCAGCACCTTTGTAAACTACCTTTTCTACTTTAAGGTTATCGAAAAGATCGAACTGTAGTTTGGTGAAATCTTGTGTAGCGGTGAAGGCAAATTCGTTACTGCCGCTAACCGATTTTTGATCGATATCTATTTTCACATCTAAGTGATAGTAGTTGATATCGTAACAAGTACGTAGCGGCGTAAGGGTTCCGCGCAGGCTATCGGCACGCGAATTTACCTGGTTTTTGCCCAGCATTTGCGCTTGCAGGCCTGAAATACTGAATGCGAGCGCTAAAATGGTGAATAGTTTTTTCATTTGTTTTTTATTAATCGTTTAAAACGATTGGTTATTACGCACACGTTAGAAACGCGCGCGGGCATATTGGCTTGTTATTTAATTACATCAACTTCGACAAAGCTATCGTTAAAAACAGTTTGTGTAGCTTTAATATAGTCGGCTTCGGTGGCTTTATAAGGATTGTCTACAAATTTTTGAGGATTGCGGGCAAACAACGGAAACGCAGTGCTCTGTACCTGAATCATGATGCGGTGTCCTTTTTTAAAGGTGTGCAATACATCCTGTAACTGGAAATTCACCTCGGTTTTTTGGTTAGCCACCAATGCCTCGGGTTTTTCGAAACTGTTACGGAAACGTGCCGGCATTACTTCTGAACGTACCATTTGCCAGTAATTACTCAAAATGATGTTTTTGTTAGGCATGTAGGTGTTGTTAGGTTCATCGGCCGGGTACACATCAATTAACTTCACAATAAAATCAGCATCGGTACCTGTTGTGGCAATTTTAAGGTGCGACATAATTTCGCCACCTAAAGTAATATCGTTATCCAAAACATCAGTTTGATAAACCAAAACATCGGGACGGCGGCCAGCGAAACGCTGATCTTCGCTCATGTAATTGTGTGGGGTAAAACCTAGTGTGGTGGTTAAATCTTCAGTGTATGGAACAGGCTTTAACGGATCGCTGATGTAATTAACTGAGCCTGTTGTGGCCGGAGCCGTCATACTCAGTTTACCATCGGCACCTAAATACAGTTTTTGTTTGCTTGCTTTTTCGGTAGGCCATTTGCTAAAGGTTTCCCATTCTTTTTTGCCGGTATCGAACATGTACGCTTCTGGTAAACCAGAGTTTTTATCGCCATTTCCTTTTAAAAAGTGGTTGAAGAATTTAGCTTCGATGTTTTTTTGATAGAAAGTGGCAATGCTATCGCCAAAATACACATTGCTGTGCATGGTATGGCCGGTTTCGCGACTCCATCTTCCGTGGCCAAAAGGTCCCATTACGATGGTGTTGTAAGCATTCGGATTTTTCTTCTCGATGGTTTTGTATATGTTTAACGGACCTGATAAATCTTCGGCATCGTACCAGCCGCCTACCACCATTACTGCCGGTTTAATAGTGCTATAGTGCTTTAGCAGACCACGTTTTTGCCAGAAATCATCGTAGTTGGGGTGGTTTACCGTTTCCTGCCAGAAAAAATTGTTTTTATAATATTTGTCAGCATTGGTTAAAGGCCCCAGATCTAATGCAAATTGATAACCGTCTTTGGTTTTAGGATTAATCATCTGGTTGTTGTACCAGGCTCTAGAAGTAGTATCGGTTTTCTGTACGCCAAACACAGGGAAGGTAAAAAAGTAACTCTGTAAAAATGAGCCATTGTGGTGGAAATCATCAAAAAAGAAATCCGAAATGGGTGCTTGTGGCGAAGAAGCCTTTAAAGCAGGGTGGTTACTTAAAATACCTGCTGCGGTATAAAAACCGGGGTAAGAAATTCCCCATTGTCCAACCTTACCGTTATTATTGGCTACATTTTTAACCAGCCAATCGATGGTGTCGTAGGTATCAGATCCTTCATCAACATCTTTTTTGGTTTTTTTATTGTCGATTACAGGTGTCATATTGGTCCAGGTTCCTTCGCTTTTCCAACGGCCGCGAACATCCTGATAAACCACAATGTAGCCTTCTTTCATCATCAGCTCTGATGGCCCTAAACGGGCAGGGAATTTATCTTCGCCATAAGGGGCCACGCTGTAGCAGGTACGCTGCATCACCATCGGATATTTTTTATCCTTAGCCGCATCTTTAGGCGTGTAAATGGCAGTGAAAAGTTTTGTCCCATCGCGCATGGGGATGTAAACTTCTTTTTTGGTGTAGTTGGCCTTTGGGTAATTGGTATCTCCCTGTGCAAAGGCAGATGATGCCGAAAGCAGGATGATAAAGAGTTTAAAGTATTTCATTTTTTAAGAATAAGTAAGTTGGTCTGCATTTGGTTGATGGATAAAAGAACCAATGCGGTAGCAATGTTTATTTATTGAGATTAAAGTTAGTATTTAAATTTCTTTATTTGAATTCGATCCTTCGACAAGCCTAGGATGATAGTTTGCCCTTCCGGTTCGTGCGTACACGAACCGGGGAGCGGAATTATTTCAACACCGAAACTGTAATAAACGAACTGTTAAAGGTATCGTGGTAAATTTTATGGGTTGCTTTTTGGAAATCGCCGGGCTCTGCCTGATAAATATCCATAAACTTTTGTGGGTTGCGATCAGCCAATGGGAACCATGAGTTTTGAATCTGGATCATGATTTTGTGCCCTTTTTTAAAGGTATGTGCTACATCAGGCAATGGATAATTTACTTCGGTAATAGCACCAGGTACAAAAGGCTCGGGTTTTTCAAAGCTGTTGCGGTATTTGCCACGCATAATTTCGCCGCGTACAAGCATTTCGTAACCGCCCATAATCAGGTTTTTAGGGTTAGGCACCGGGTTTGGTGCATCTTCCGGGTAAACATCAATCAGTTTAACCACATAATCGGCATCTGTTCCGGTTGTAGAAACTACCAGGTTAGCCAATACAGGACCGGTTAAAGTAATATCTTCTGTCAAAACATCGGTTTGGTAAGTTTTTACGTCGGGCCGGCGGGCTGCAAAGCGCTGGTCATCGATCATGTACTCGCGGGTACGTTTGGCCTGAACGCCATCCTGATAAGGTACCGGATTATTCGGATCGCTTACATATTCATCCCAGCTATCGGTACGGCCCACTTTTTCGAAAGCCAGTTTTCCGTTAGGGTGTAAATACAGGTTTTTCGTTTCTACATCCTGTGGTGGCCAGTTACTGAATTTTTTCCATTCGTTGCTTCCGGTTACAAAAATATTGGCTTCGGCAGGGTTAAAATCACCTTCGCCTTTTAAATAATGTTTAAAGAAAGGTAATTCGTATTGTTGCTGATAATCGATACTGGTGGTTTTGCCAAAATTAATATCGCCGAGGTAAGAGCCATCACTGCGCACCCAACCACCGTGGTACCACGGCCCTGCTACCAGGATATTATTTGCATCGGGGTTTTGTTTCTCGATAGCTTTATAAGTGGCAAATGTACCGTACGCATCTTCGGCATCGAAGAAACCGCCAACCACCATCACAGCAGGTTTAACATTGGTTAAATGCGGGGTAATTAAGCGCGCTTTCCAGAAGGTATCGAGATTGGGGTGTTTAAATAAATCGTTCCAGAATTTAATGCTGTCGGCAAAATAACGGTCTTTTAAATTTTTAACCGATCCGGCTTCGAGGTAAAAGCGGTAATTATCCTGTATCGGGAACTGAAAACCTTTCGGTCCCTTATCTGGTGTAATCGGTTTTGGACGGGGAACACCAAAGCTGCCCATAAAACTAAAGGCATCCATTAAAAACAAGGTGCCACGGTGGTGAAAATCATCACCTAAAAACCAATCGGTAACGGGTGCCTGTGGCGAAACTGCTTTCAGTGCCGGGTGGGCATTGGGCAGCGAAGTGGTAGAATAAAAACCAGGGTAAGAAATGCCGTAAATACCGGCACTGCCATTATTGCCTTTTACATTTTTAACCAGCCAGTCAATAGTATCGTAGGTATCGGTACTTTCATCAATTGCTGTTTTGGTTTTTTTACCGCTTACTTGTGGACGGATATCGGCAAAAGTGCCTTCACTCATCCAACGGCCACGCACATCCTGGTAAACAAAGATGAAACCTTCGCGCATCATGGCCGGAAAATTACCTAAACTCAATTTGTACTGGTCTGCGCCATAAGGTGCAACGGTATATGGCGTGCGGTTAATTAGAAATGGATATTTTTTGGATTGATTTTTGGGTATATAAATTGACGTGAATAGTTTAACCCCATCCCGCATGGGAATCTGGCGTTCTATTTTGGTGTAATTCTCTCTAACATACGCCGAATCGCTCTGCTGGGCCAGCAATTCATGTGAAATAAACAAACAGATTAGGAGACTGAAAATTCTGGGAAAGTTCATTTAAGTTTAGTTTTTAGGAATAAAATTTAAAGATAGCAGATTCGTGTACGATTCTAAAAAAAACATCCCGTAAAAGGTTTGTTAGTAAAGATGTAAAAGGGAAGATGGAAGTAGATTTTACTATTACAGCGTCTTCGTCATCACGGTATCAAAATTTAGTTAAATATTGTTAAGGGATAATCTTTTAAGAATTTTCATCGTCATATAGATAATCGAATTAAACACAAAATAATGAACAGGTTATTGAATAAAGGATTGGTTGTTTTCGCTGCAGCAGCGATGATTGCAACTTTAAGCGTAGAAAGTGTTTCTGCCCAACGGCCAAGCAGAAGTGGCGGCTCTGGTGGTGGTAGCAGATCGGGGTCAATCGGACCTTCGAGAGGTGGTGGTTCTATTTCCAGACAGCCATCTATGCAAGCACCAAACCGGGGTAGTTTTTCTCCGGGCAGGGTAGGTGTTAGGCCAGAGCGTCCGGGTTATAGTTACAACAGGCCGGGGTATCGTCCGGGGTCTGGCTATCGCCCAGGTTACAGGCCAGGTTATGGTTACCGTCCGGGTTTTGGCAGACCTTATTACAGACCATACTACAGCTATTATAATTTCTACCGTCCATTTTTAGGTTTTAGGATCGGTGTGCTGCCTTATGGTTATTATCCGTTTTGGTTTGGTGCCAATCAGTTTTACTATTCAGGCGGATTGTTCTATCAACAAAATAACAGTCAATACGAAGTGGTAACCCCACCAGTTGGTGCCGAAGTTCCGAACTTACCATCGGATGCGAATCTTGTTACCATTAACGGGGTAGATTATTACGAGTATAAAGGTGTGTACTACACCCAGAAAGAAAATGCTGATGGTAAAACCGTATATGTGGTAGCAGGTAAAGACGGTATTTTGAATACGACTGATGGTCCGGTTGATACGCACCAGATTGGCGATATCATTAACCAATTGCCTGAAGGTTGCCGCGAAGTAACCATTAAAAACGAAAAGTATTTTGTTTCGCCCGATGATGTTTACTACGAAGAAATTGTAGATGGCAATAACATTACTTACCGCGTAATTGGTAAGTTGTTTTAAGCACATCCCCAATAGTGATCAAGAGTTGTCAACTTTTTAGCAAATTGGCTAGTAAAGTTGACAACTCTTTTGTACAAATAGATAGCCGAAACAGATAAACGATCAGAAATGCGCTCAGAAGCGACCCTGAAATAAATTCAGTGTGATGCGTATTACAGACGCTCAAAAATCGATACTTTTACAGCCTAAATACTCCGATTTGAAACCTGTATCTCATCTGCTTATTATTTATGCTTTTTTTGCCCTTGTGTTCTCTTCTTGTTCTGCAACAAGGCAGGCTGCGAAGCAAAAAGAAACCAGCATTTCGTCGGTTAAGTTTTTAGATGAATACGTAATGCCGTTAAACCAAACCTTTCAAAATACCGTAGTTGGAGGTTTATCGGGTATTGATTACGACGCGGCCAGCAATCAATATTATCTCATTAGCGATGATCCTTCGCAGTTAAGCCCGGCGAGGATTTACACTGCGCAAATTGCTATTAAAGCCAATAAAATTGATACTGTGCAGGTAACAGGGGTAACTTTTATGCTGCAGCAAAATGGAAAGGAATACCCGAAATACCGCTCAGATAAAACATTAAAGGCAGATGGTGAGTCAGTTCGTTATAATCCTAAATTAAAAAGTTTTATCTGGAGTAATGAAGGGGAGCGTTTATTGAAAAACGGAGATACCATTATTGTTCAGCCAGCATTAACCTTTATTGCTAAGGATGGCCGGTTTTTAGATACCATACCTTTGCCTGCAGGCTTTCATTTTACAAAAGGAGAAAACGGACCACGCAAAAATGCCTTATTTGAAGGCGTAACTTATGCTGATCATTACAAAACCATTTATGCCAGTTTAGAAGAACCACTTTACCAGGATGGACCGCAGGCCGCTTTCGAATTTGATAAAGCGCTTACCCGAATCTTAAAGTTTGATGCCATAACAAAGAAAAATACAGCACAGTATGCCTATAATCTGGGGCGATGCCGGTAAAACCAACTGTAGAAAACGACTGGAATGTAAATGGCATATCTGAAATTTTAGCGGTAAACGATCATAGCTTACTGGTAATGGAACGTGCCTGGGCTAAAGGACACGACGACCATACTTTTATTAAACTGTACCTGGTTGATTTGAACGGGGCAGAAAATGAAATCGATAATACTGGTTTTATTCAAAATCCACCTAAACCCTTAAAAAAGAAATTGCTTTTTGATTTCGATTCCCTTAACAAGCATATCGATAATTTTGAAGGGATCACTTTTGGCCCAAAATTACCAAACGGTCACCAGTCGCTGATTTTTTGCGTCGATAATAATTTCAGTAAATCGCAAACCCAACAGTTTTTCCTGTTCGAGGTTATTCCTTAGTTACAATTTATAATGAGTAAAATAAAAGCGCTGCTCTTCGATTTAGACGGTACGTTGATTGATTCGGAGAAATTTCATTTCGATTGCTGGAATACATTTTTATGCCCCTACAATGTTCAAATTGATTTTAAGGACTGGTTAAGCAATTATGCGGGAATCCCGCTGCCAAAAAATGCAAAAACCATAATAGGCCGCTACAAAATTGATGAAGATTTAGATGGCTTTATTAACCGAAGGGAGAAAGTAACGTTTGAGGGGTTTAGGACAACCGATATCCGGTTAATGCCGCATGCCCTGGAGTTTGTACAGTTTGCTTACGAAAAAGGGCTTACGCTTGCAGTAGTTACAGCAAGTCCGAAACTGGATGTCGAAGCTGTTTTTGAACGCAATGGTCTGGCAAAATATTTCCGTTTGTTTATTACACGGAGCGATGTAAGTAAATCAAAACCTGATCCTGAAAGTTATAACCTATGTGTGGAGCGCCTGGGTTTGCAAAAAGACGAATGCCTGGTTTTTGAAGATACCATCAACGGGGTGAAATCGGCTATGGCTGCAGGTATCACCTGTTTTGCTGTTCAGGCCAATGTACGGGCACATCAGAAATTAAGGGTGGCCGATCAATTGTTTCTGAATATGGCTTATGCCCAAAAATATATCATTGAAAATGAGCTTGTCGCTATCCATTAGCCTTAGCCGGCTCATTTAACTGTCAAATCTCTTAGCAGTGTGGTAAACTAAGGGGATATTGGTTATTGCAATACGGCTACGTTTGCAGCTTTTAACCTTTTTTCCCTACATTTGGCTAATCAAAATTCTCAAGAAATTATGCAATACGATGTCGTTGTTATCGGTTCAGGACCGGGCGGTTATGTAGGCGCAATCCGTTGTGCTCAGTTAGGTTTAAAAACTGCAGTGGTAGAAAAATATAAAACTTTTGGCGGTACCTGCTTAAACGTAGGTTGTATCCCATCAAAGGCTTTATTAGATTCTTCAGAGCATTACCACAATGCTGCCCATACTTTCACTACCCATGGTATCAACTTAAAAGATTTAAAAGTTGATATGAAACAAATGATCGCCCGTAAAGACGATGTTGTTGCTCAAAATACAGCCGGTATTACCTATTTATTCAAGAAAAACAAAATCGATTCTTTCGAAGGTGTAGGTTCTTTTGTAGATAAAAATACCATTCTGGTAACCAAAGCTGATGGTACTACCGAAACTTTATCGGCAAAAAACGTAATTATTGCAACGGGTTCTAAACCTACTGCTTTGCCGTTTTTACCAATCGATAAAAAACGCATCATTACCTCAACCGAGGCTTTAAACATTAAAGAAGTGCCAAAAACAATGGTTGTAATTGGTGGTGGTGTTATCGGTTTAGAGTTAGGTTCTGTGTACGCACGTTTAGGTACCAAAGTTTCTGTAGTTGAGTTCTTACCTTCAATTATTGGCACTATGGATGCTGGTTTAGGTAAAGAACTTCAACGTGTGTTAAAGAAAACTTTAGGTATGGAGTTTTACATGGGGCACAAAGTTACAGGTGCTACCACCAAAGGTAAAACCGTTACAGTTACAGCCGATACGCCAAAAGGCGAATCTATTTCTTTAGAAGCCGATTACTGCATTGTTGCTGTGGGGCGTACTGCTTATACCGAAGGTTTAGGCTTAGATAAAATCGGTATCACGGTTGAGGAAAGAGGTAAAAAAATTCCGGTAAACGAACACTTAGAAACTTCGGTTAAAGGTGTTTATGCTATTGGTGATGTAATTACAGGCGCAATGTTGGCGCACAAAGCCGAAGATGAAGGTACTTATGTTGCTGAATCTATCGCCGGACAAAAACCACATATCAATTATAACTTAATCCCTGGTGTGGTGTACACCTGGCCGGAAGTTGCTTCTGTTGGTTTAACCGAAGAGCAATTGAAAGAAAAAGGAACAAAATATAAAGCAGGTTCATTCCCGTTCAAAGCGAGTGGCCGTGCTAAAGCAAGTATGGATACCGATGGTTTCATTAAAGTATTGGCTGATGCCGCTACTGATGAAGTTTTAGGTGTACACATGATTGGTCCGCGTGCAGCTGATATGATTGCCGAGGCTGTTATAGCAATGGAATTCCGTGCATCAGCAGAAGATATTGCACGTACCTGCCATGCGCATCCAACTTATACCGAAGCGTTAAAAGAAGCAGCTTTAGCCGCAACTGATAACAGAGCAATACATATTTAATCAACCAGTTATGCTGAACTTCTTTCGGTAGCTGTTTGATAAGTTATACTTATAAAATCCCGGTATTTATATCGGGATTTTTTGTTTAAATTTTTATCCGTCCTCTCAAGCGGAGTGCAACGTAGTCGAGAGATCTATCTCGAGTTAGATCTCTCCCTGCCCGAAGCAGGCGGGCGCTCCACTACGTTCCGGTCGAGATGACGACGCTTTGTAATGAAGTTGGTGAATGATAATGGTGTGTATTGCAGCCAGGATGATTGGAGGTTGCCTTTTTGGCCTTTCTGCTTTCCACTTTCGGCTTTTTGCTTTCTTTGGGTATGCCCCAAGCTGCGCAAAGGTCGGGCTATCCGTTTCAATTTTTTGTTTTGCTTTCGACTGCGCTCCAGCTAACAACAAAAGGATTTACACTGTTATCCCTCATGCAAAAAAAAACAGAATGGATAGGAAATTGTCTCCCCTCTGCTTTCTGCTTTGGTCTTTCTGCTTTAGTCTTTCTTTATATTTTCTTAATAAAATGATAACGTACATTGCTTGAAAAACAGCGTTATACGAATTTATTTTTGCGGTTCAGATAATAAACAAACGATGAACTGTAAAAAACTATTTGGTGCAATCCTGATTGCATCACTGGCATTTGCTGCCTGTAAGAAAAACCCAACCGATGAACCGATTATAGATCCGCCAACCGAAGCGGTAGTTCCCGAAAAAATAGACAGTTTTAAGGAAATTGCTTCAATTGATTTGGGCGGCGAATTTGCCTCAGAAATTTCTGCTTACGATCCCTTAACCAAACAATTATTTGTAGTGAGTAACGATGGGGAACCAAGGTTGATGTAGTGGATATGAGTAAATACCCAACGGTTACCAAATTAAAAACATTAATTTATCCAAACAACGCAGGCATTAACAGTGTGGCGGTGAGCAACGGTTTACTGGCAATCGCTTTAGATGGTGCCGATAAGCAGGGAAATGGCGATGTTTTAGTGTTAAAGACCTCCGATTTATCAGAAGTTAAAAAAATTACCGTGGGTGCTATGCCCGATATGGTTACTTTTAGCCCGGATGGTAATTACATTTTATCGGCTAACGAAGGTGAACCGAACCTGGCTTATACCGTTGATCCTAAAGGAACCATTTCAATCATTAATATCAAAGATAATTATTCAGTAAAAACAGTAGATTTCTCGGCTTTCGAATCGCAGAAAGCAACTTTATTGGCAGGGGGTTTCAGGATTTATGGTTACAACGCCAGTTTTACCCAGGATATTGAACCTGAATATATTGCCGTTAGCACTGATTCTAAAAAGGCATACGTTACCTTACAAGAAAACAACGGTGTTGCCGAAGTTGATATTGTTGCAGGAACCATTACCAAAATTACGCCTTTGGGTACCAGAGATATCAGTTTAGCTGAAAATGCCTTTGATGTAAGCGATAAAGACAGTAAAAAAGTATTAGGTACATGGCCTATCAAGGCTTACTATTTGCCAGATGCAATTTCATATTTCAGCACTGGGGGTACTGCTTATCTGGCTTTAGCAAATGAGGGAGATACCAGACAGGATTATACTCCAAAAGATTCAAAAGAAGAGGTACGCGTAAAAGATCTTATTTTAGACCCGGTTAAGTTTCCAAACGCTGCAACCTTGCAGTTAGATGCCAATCTGGGCAGGCTTACCGTAACCAATACTGCCGGTTATACAGTGGTTGGTACCAATAAAGTATATCAGGAATTGTTTTCAACTGGCGGAAGATGTGTGAGCATCCTGAATGCAAATACCGGAGCTTTGGTCGCCAATATTGGAAAAGACCTTGAGCAACAGGTGATTGATGCCGGTAAATATGATGATGACCGCTCGGATAATAAAGGGGTAGAGGTAGAGAGTGTAACCGTTGCCCAGGTAAATGGAAAAACTTTAGCTTTTATTGGTATGGAGCGCGCAGATGCGATTGCCATTTATGATGTTACTACTCCTGCTGCGCCGAAATTTGTTCAGCTATTCTCTACTGGCGATGCACCTGAAGGTTTGTTGTTTGTTAAACCAAAAGATAGCCCGAATGGCAGAAGTTTATTAATTGTTTCGAACGAAGCAGATGGAACAGTAAGGTTTTATCAGCCTGATAAAATATAGTCGACTCTCTTATTAATTATTATGTTTTAGGCCCCGGTATGCTATCGGGGCTTTTTTGTTTTATTGCTGTTCCGCTCCTAGACCGTCATTGCCACGAAGGCGGAAATCCTAATACATTGGTATTTGTGCTGTAAGCATGGTTTGTTCCGTACAACACAGTAATGATCTGGTTGTAATAATAACCACGCACTGGTCTTTAAGCTTCCAACTTTTAACCCTATATTGCAGCACAAAATAAAACTTTAGGGGTGCCTTCAAATTAGTTGGCTGAGAATATACCCATTGACATTAAATTACCAAATCAAAATATTCAATTTTCAAAAGTTTGAACATTGGAATTTGATTATTGGAATTTTAAAGTCATGAACCTGATCCGGATAATGCCGGCGTAGGAAATTAGTTTGTCTGCTGCGTAAATTGCATTTCTGCATTTTGAAGACTCCTGAAGTGCTATAAACAAAGATGAAGTCTTAGAACCATGAATTATATTAATGTTTTAACCATAGCCGGCTCCGATAGTGGTGGTGGCGCGGGTATTCAGGCCGATTTAAAGACCTTTTCGGCGCTGGGCTGTTTCGGTACTTCGGTAATTACAGCGGTAACAGCACAAAATACGATGGGCGTAAGGTCTGTTCATGGTATTCCACCCGAACTGATTAAAGACCAGCTGCAAGCCGTGCTTGAAGATATACAGCCTGTTGCCATTAAAATCGGGATGATTAACCGGGTAGAAGTGGTCGATGTAATCGAAGCTGAACTTAAAGCTTATGGCAACAAAGTTCCTGTTATTTTAGATCCGGTGATGGTGGCTACCAGTGGTCATAAGCTTATTGAGCCCGATACTGTTACGCAGTTAATCGATAAATTATTTCCGCTCGTAAGCCTGGTTACCCCGAATATAGATGAAGCCATTATCCTTGCCGAAAAACCCATTTTTAACCTCGATGATATGGTTGCCGCAGGGCGAAAAATTATCGGAAAAGGAGCAAAGGCGGTATTGGTTAAAGGCGGTCATTTATCTGGTCCGGTTATTTACGATGTGTATATCGCCGGCAATGAGGAACCTGTGATTTTGGAAAGTGCTTTTATTGCTTCTAAAAATCTGCATGGAACAGGTTGTACCTTGTCTTCGGCTATTGCTGCTGAAATGGGTAAAGGCAACAATCTGCTTGCCGCGGTTAAAAACGCGAAACAATATATTGCCGCTGCATTACAGGCAGGTAGCGAGATTACTACAGGTGCCGGAAACGGCCCTCTGAATCATTTTTTTAACCCTTCAAAATTAATTGTACAATGAAATGGAGTGAGCAGGCCTGGGAGTTAGTGAAGCCCATCTATGATAAGATTTTAGCCATGCCTTTTAATCAGGAGTTAAGTGAGGGCACTTTACCTAAGGAAAAGTTTATTTTTTATCTGGCGCAGGATGCCTATTATCTATTGGAATTTGGCCGGACATTAAGCACCATTAGTGGTCGCGTTGATGATGCAGAACTGGTTATGGCCTATGCCGGATTTTCTACCGGAGCTATTTTTGCTGAGCGTAGTTTGCACGAAAGTTATTTTGTAGAATTTGGTCTGGAAAGCAAAGTAACACCATCGCCGGCAACACTTTTGTACACCAATTATCTTTTAAACCAAGCCGCTTATGCCAGTGTAGAAGTAGCTGCTGCGGCAGTTTTACCTTGCTTCTGGATTTATAAGGCAGTTGGCGATCATATCTTTGCGCAGCAAAAGGGAAACCAAAATGTTTATAAAAGGTGGATTGATATGTATTCAGGAATTGAATTTGCCCAGGCCGTAACACAGGCCATCAATATAACCGACGATTTGGCCAGGCATGCAAGCCCTGCTACACGACAAAAAATGTTTGATGCTTTTGAAATGGCCACACGGCTTGAATGGATGTTTTGGGATAGTGCCTACCAACTTGAACAGTGGAAGATTTAACCAGGTTATAGCGTTTTTTGCAAATATTTTGATATAAACTTAAAAAAATGTCGGTATTTCCAATAGATTTAAGGAACTTTGTAGCTTAATCTTATTACTCATACATCAATTTTGGAAGAAAACCCGCAAGATCAGGCCCTATTAAGTACACCAGAAAGTAAACCTGTATTAGCGCATAGTTCTCCAAAACAAGTACGTTTTGCCATCTCAGCCTTTTACTTTATGCAAGGGGTTTGCTTTGCAAGCTGGGCTAGCCGGATTCCGACATTTAAAGCCTTAATGAACTTAAATGATGCAGAATTAGGTTCCATTCTCTTTGCATTGCCCGCTGGTCAGATCATGACGATGTTTTTTTCGGCAAAACTAACCACGCATTTTGGTAGCAAGAAAATGCTTCAGGCCACAGCACCCATGTATGCCATCGCGTTAACCTTTTTGGCGTTGGCGACTACAGGCTGGCAACTGGCTGCTTTTTTGGTGCTGTTTGGCATTACAGGTAATCTTTGCAACATTGCCTTAAATACGCAGGGCGTTGCCGGCGAAAATTATTACGGCAAGCCGATTATGAGTTCTTTCCACGGTGCTTGGAGTATTGGGAATTTAACCGGGGCATTAATTGCACTGGGCCTGGTTAACTTAAAATTAGGAATGTATACGCATTTCTGGATTATCGCCGCCATATCCTTAACTAATGTGGCGTTTAACGCTAAAAAATTACTCAACTACAATAAACCTGATACACTGGCCGAAAAAACAAAGTTTTTTACCATGCCGCAGGGGATCCTGGTTTTATTGGGTCTTATCGCTTTTTGTAGTATGGCTACCGAAGGAACCATGTTCGATTGGAGTGCCATTTATTTCGAAGATGTAGTGAAGTTGCCGCATAACCGTGCCATTATTGGCTATGCCTCTTTTATGTTTATGATGGCCAGCGGTAGATTTTTGGGGGTATATCTGATCGGTAAATTTGGTCGGAAAAACCTTTTGCAAATCAGTGGTGCCATTATATCAATAGGTATGGCACTTGCGGTAATATTCCCGAATATTTTTGTGGCCATTATTGGCTTTATGCTAATTGGTTTGGGTGTTTCGAGTATTGTACCCATGGTTTACAGCATTGCAGGTAACAACAAAAAAGTACCTGCGGGTAAGGCCATAACCATGGTTTCGAGCATTGGTTATTTCGCATTCCTGTTTGGTCCACCACTAATTGGATACATTTCGCAACTATCGAGCCTGCGCTATTCTTTCGGAATTATATCTGTTTTTGGGTTGTTAATCACCTTTGTAATTACCAAAATTAAGGAAATAAACTAGTCTGAGGTTAATTGTTTGAAGCGGTTAACTTAAAACATTTCGTTATACGCTTTCATGCTAAAGAGATCCTGAAATAAATTCAGGGTGACGCGCTAGTAAATTTACTCCTTCTTCACCAATCCATGCTCTTTTAACGCTGCAATGGCCAATTCTATCAATCGTAGGTTTTCATCCTGATGACCGTGTTGTACCTCAACATTGATGTAAGGAATGTGGTTCTGCATAGCGTAAACGGAGAGCGAACCATCGTTGGAAACAAACTTGGATTGAAGAATAACATTTACATTCGCTTTTTTTAAGGTCGAGAATAATTTAGGTTCGGTTACGTACAATAGGTCGTCGTTATCCATCTGGAAATTGATATAAACCGAATCGGCCGTACTGGCTAAATCGTATCCGGGCAGGTATGAGGAAATTCCAAAGCCCCCATTTGCATTGTTATGTAGAGTTAAGAAGTAACCCGTTGATTTGGGATCGTAAAAATCTACAATTTGCTTACCTGCATTTAATATCGCTTTCTCTACTTCGTTCGAGCTATAAGCATCTTTCTTCAACCGTGTGTTTACCCCAACTTCAGTATAAATGGCATTTGGGTCAATCCGGTAGCGGTCGTCCATATAGGTGAAATTATAGTCTCTTACGCCACCATACTGGCAGTCTATGAGTTCGCCACCGCTCCAGCGGATATAATCGAAACCAGCCTTTACGCCTGTATCTTCATTGTCGTGAACCACCAAAAAGCGGATCCCATTAGGTTTATAGCTGTATTTTACCAGGGTAATATTGAGGTTTGCTACTTTAACGAATACCGAATCGGATTTCATTGCCGGGAAAACTGGCGGATGCTGGGCTTTTACAATGAGGGCAGTACAGATGAGAAATAGGCTAATGACGGTTTTAAACATAATCACTAATATACAATGTTGATTAACAATTTGTTTGGATACAGTATTGTAGGATTATCTCCGCGTAAAATTTAGCGCAATTTTTAATGGTTCGTGGCGATACGAACCACGGCGAGGGCGAGCAGCCATAAAAAAAGCCCCGATGCAAATCGGGGCTAATTGATTGTTAATTTGGAGAGATATTAATGTCCGTGATCTAAATCGTATTCATTTACATCTTTATGGTCGTATGGTTCAACCATTAACTCATCGATGGTTTTTCCTTTTTTATTGAAACCTAAGCGGTCTAACATTCTATCGAATATTAAGTACACTACTGGAACAAAAATCAGGGTTAAGAACAATGAGCTGGTTAATCCACCTACGATAACCCATGCCAAACCATTTTTCCACTCGGCACCTGCACCGCTTGCAAGGGCAATAGGAAGCATACCAAAAATCATGGCGATGGTTGTCATTAAAATGGGTCTTAATCGTGCATGGTTCGCTAATACTAAAGCTTCAATTGTCGATTTACCTTCAGCCTTCAAGTGATTGGTGAAATCGACCAGGATAATCGCATTTTTAGCTACCAGACCCATTAACATAATTAAACCTAAAATGGTAAAGATACCAATTGAGTTGTTGGTTAATGCAAGCGCCAGGAATGCTCCAATTAATGCCAGTGGGAGCGAGAACATTACCACCAAAGGATAAATGAAACTATCATATAGTGCTACCATGATCAGGTAAACTAGAATTACTGCAGCTAATAAAGCGATACCTAAAGTACCAAATCCTTCTGCCTGGTTTTCCTGATCACCCGCCCAGCTATAGCTAACACCTACCGGCGCTTTTAATTTACCATTTTCCTGATATTCTTTTAGTTTAGCCATGAAATCAGCAACCACAGTACCTGTAGGGCGGCCAATTGACTGCGCTTTAACCGATACCGAAGTAGATTTGTTTAAACGCTCCAGCTGACTTGGTCCTGAACCTTCTGTAATCGTTGCGAACTGCGATAATTTAATTTGCTTACCATCATTGTTTACAAAAATGAGGTTACGTACATCTTCCACATTCTGGCGGTTGAAGTTTTGATACTGGATATTGATATCGTACTCGTATTCGCCTTTTCTGTATTTACCATCGGTGTTACCTGCAAATGCGGTTTGCATGGTCGAACCCACAGTTTGTAAGGTTAAGCCCACTGCCGACATTTTATCGCGGTCTACCTGAACATTAATCTCAGGTGTTCCTTTTTCTACCGATAGTTTAATCTCTGTAGCACCCGGAATTGCGGCAAGTACTTTTTGTGCACCTTCGGCATATTTCAATGCGCTATCTAAATCAGAACCCATTACCACCAATTGTATCGGCGCATTTTCTGCAATACCCAAAATACTAATCGGCACAGTTTTTACTTTTGCACCTACAAGTTCTTTGGCGAGTGCACGGCTCATTTTGGTTGCAAAAATATCTGAAGATACACCTTCACGCTGATCGCGCTCAACCAATTTAACATTGATTTCAGATTTGTAAGCAGTTGCCTGTGTACCACCAAAATCGCCAGTCGATTGACCAACAGTCGTAATTAATTGTGTAATTTCAGGTTGTTTATCTAAGAAAGCCTCAGCTTTTTGAGTCAGGAAGTTGGTTTGCTCTAAAGAAGCATCTTTAGGTAACTCTAACTGCACCAAAAACTCACCTTTATCTGATTTAGGGAAAAACTCTGAACCGATAAAACCAGCTCCAGCTAAATACATCGCACCAACAAACATTGAAAAAACGACTAAAATAGTCCATCTTTTGTGACCAAGCGACCAGGTTAAGATGTTGGTAATCCACAAAGTGAATTTCTTCAATTGCTTTTCGAACCAAAGGATAAAGCGACCAAAAAGGTTTTTGCCCTCAATACGTTCTAACTTACCAAAACGCGAGAAAATAAGCGGTACAATGGTAAACGAAGCCAATAACGAAAGTAAAGTTGCAATAATTACTACCACACAGAACTGGCGCAGGATGTTCGAAACCAAACCTGTACTTACCGCAATAGGGAAGAATACCACCACAATTACGAAAGTGATCGATACTACGGTAAAACCAATCTCACGTGTTGCATCAGATGCTGCACGTACCTTATTTTTACCCATTTCCATGTGCCGCTGGATATTTTCCAGTACCACAATCGCATCATCCACCAGGATACCTACCACGAGTGATAGCCCTAGTAATGACATTAAGTTTAAGGTAAAGCCGAACAGGCTGATCCCGATAAAAGTTGCAATTAAGGATACCGGGATCGATACCATTACAATGATCGCATTACGCAAGCTATGCAGGAAGAAAAGCATTACGAAGGCTACCAAAATTACCGCTAAAATTAAATCGTGAATTACTGCATCAGCAGATTCTAAGGTGAAAATAGAACTGTCGTTAACAATTTTAATGTCTAATTTATTGGTTGCGTATTCGTTTTTAAGTTTAGCAATAATGGCATGTACGCCTTTACTCACTTCTACAGCATTCGCATCACTTTGTTTAATAATCTGAATAGCGATAGAAGCCTTGCGATCGATACGGGCTAATTTTTCGGTTTCCTTTTGCGAATCCTGAACATCGGCCACATCGCCTAAACGGATTTGTGCACCATCTTTACCGGTGGTTAAAACCAGGTTTCTTAACTCTTCAATACTTCTGTATTTACCCGATAAACGGATTAAAACGTCTTGATTTTGTGTTTTAACACTTCCGGTAGGGAAATCAAGATTCGACGAAAGAATCATTTGTTGCACCTGTGGAACCGAAAGACTGTAGCCTTGTAGTTTATTGGCATCAAGCGAAACCTGGATTTCACGCTCAGAACCACCCACTAAGTTTACCTGAGCAATACCACTAACCCTCGAAATTACAGGGGCAATACGTTTGTCAATTAAATCGTAAAAACTAACGTCGTCCATGTTAGCAGAGGCCGACATGGTAATTACCGGTAAATCATCAAGTGAGAATTTACTTAACGAAGGCGTTTTTACATCTTCAGGCAACTCGGCCAGGATGGCATTTACTTTACGTTGCGCATCATTTAAAGAGATGTCGATATTCGCCGCATCTGTTAAAGTAATGGTTACGGTTGATAAACTCTCGAAAGATACCGAGTTAATTTTTTTGATGTTCTCCATCGATGATACCGCATCCTCGATTTTTTTGGTTACGGTATTTTCAACCTCATTTGGCGATGCACCAGGGTAAATGGTCGAAATAGATACTACGTTGTTCGAGAATTTTGGAAGTAACTCATAACCCAACGAAAAGTAACTGAGTAGCCCAAGTAAAGTTAGTGCGGTAAACACCACAATAACCAGCGAAGGCCTTTTTATAGATATATCTGTTATCTTCATTTTAAATTTTTATTGCAATTGAAATAATATCGTCCTTTGACAGGCTCAGGATGACAAACTGTAAACTGATAACTGCCAATTGAACTATTTTACGATACTCACAGCAGTTCCATCAGCCAGGTTAATCTGTCCGCTGGTAATTACTGTTTCGCCTTCTTTTAAGCCATCCAAAATCTCAACATTATCTCCTAAAATACGGCCTGAAACCACATTGCGGATTTTTGAAGTATTGCTGGCTTTATCCAACAAGAAAACCTGGTTGCTGCTTACGCTACCCACAAATGAGGTACGTGGAATAAGGATGCCTGGAGCCTGTTTAGGGAATTTAAATACAGCGGTTCCGTACATACCAGCTTTTAAGCTGTTTTTGTGACTGTTTTCTACTTCAATCTCGATTGGGAAGTTTAAGGTAGCATCGGCTTTAGCGGCAATAAAAGTTACCTTACCCGAAAAATTATCAGTTGGGAAAACAGAAGATTTGATCGTAATCTGATCGCCAATTTTAAGGTTAGCCACCTGCGATTCGTTTACATTAACCTTCAGTTTCAATTTAGAAACATCAACCAGCTCGAACATTTGCGTACCCTGGGTATTTACAAAAGCACCAACTTCAATGTATCTTTTGTTTACGATACCGTTAATTGGTGATTTGATATTGGCATCGCTCAATTTGCGTTGCGAGGCCTGTAAACGCAATTTCGCATTTCTGGTAGCCAGTTTAGCCTGGTCTAACTGTTGTTGCGTAACGCCGCCGGTTTGAAATGAGCTCTGGTATCTGGCTTCATCGCGTACCGCATTCTGGTAGTTAGCCTCAGCCGTTTCCCTGTCGGTATTGATAATTTCTGCATCAACACGTGCCAAAACCTGACCCTTGCTTACGCGATCGCCTTCATCCACATAAATGGCGGTAACACGACCTGCGTTTTCTGATAAGAAGTTTAATTCTTGTTTAGGGATAAAATTTCCGTTTGCGCTGAAATCTAAATCCACAACTTTTTTCTGTACGTCTGCAACCCGAACGGCAACTGCGCCACCACCTTTAGCAATGAAAGCAGTTTTTTCTTCGTTCTTCTTTTTGTTGTTTTTTAAGACATAAGCTATTGCACCAAGGGCAACAACAACTACGATGATTATGGTAATTACTCTTTTCATTTCTATTGTACTAGCGATTTAATATTTCCGTTTGATTTGATTAATTGTATTTCGGCTATTTTATAATTTAATAAAGCCTGTGTATAGCTGTTTTGTGCTGAGGTTAATGCGTTTTCCGTATCCAAAAGATCGGTTAACGAAGCTAAGCCATTGTTATAATTGTTTTGAGTACTCTTGTAAATCTCTTGCGCTAAATCAGCATTTTTACGTTGCGATTTAATGGTGTTTAAGTTATTGCGCAACTGTATTTTGGCATTTTCGTAAGCCAGGTTTAAAGAGTTTGTAGTTTCTTTTCTGCTTTCCTGTGCCTTTTTAATGTTTACATCAGCCTGGCGGATTTTAGAACGGGTTAGGAAGCCGTTAAAAATTGGCACTTTTAAAGTCAGGCCTACTGCCGAAGCTCCATATCCGATTGCTGCTGCATTGGATTTTAAGAAATCGAAACCATCGCTTTGGCTCGAGTAAGTATAGTTACCCGTTAAAGCCAATGAAGGATAATATTCAGCCACATAAGCTTTTCTTTGTAGCGATAATAGTTTATCCTGGTTATTTAAAAGTTTAACCTCTGTTCTGTTGGCCAGATCGATAGAATCTGTAAATACAGGTAGGGTAGTCACTTCCGTTAATTCGGTTGCAGGTAGGTTAATCGGTGTTGCAACAGGCATTCCCATCGAAAATTTCAATTGGTTTTCCAATTGGGTAATTGCATTGATGGTTTGCTCGCGCTGTGTATTCAGGTTAGTTAAGTTTACACTGATCCTGTCTACATCGATTTTTCTGGCCAAACCATTTTTATACTGGTTGCTTACAATTTTTTCAACCACCTTAACATTTTTAATGTTGGTATCGATTACGTTAAGCTGTTGCCTGTTTACCAAAACCTGGTAATAATTGTTGGCTACCAGTTCGATAATCTGCTCTTCTGTTAACTGCGAAGTAAGGTTATAATATTCTTCGCTCGATCGTGCAGCCTGTAAACCGGTAAAAACCTGCTGGTTAAATAATTGCTGCGAAAGCTGGACGCCGGCAGTCGAATTCCAGTTCTGACCCAGTTTGATCGCCTGTGTTTGTCCGCCGAAATTAGCTACCAACTGGCCGATAATCGGGTTGTAGGTTAAGCCTACGTTTCCGGTAATTTGTGGTAAGGCTTGTGCCCTTACTTCTTCTACCTTGTATCTTCCACCTTCAATATCCAATTTGGCATTTCGCACTTTTGTATTGTTTTGGAGCGCAAAAGTGAGCGCATCTTTTAAGGTAACCTGCTGCTGTGCAATTGTCAGCTGCGGTAAAACCGAGCCGATAATAACGATGAGCATTAATCTTACCATTTTTATTCTAAGCATAATGTATTGATTTTTTGTTTTTGGGTTCTTCTCTGTTTTTTTCAGCCATTAACCTGAGGCTGTTTATTTGGGCTAACGTTAAGCTTTAATCTATGCACCTTAAACCCCTTACAAATATGGTGGTCAGGTTTTTTTGCTTCATCGTCATTTTATTTAATGCTTTTTTATCAGGGAAAAGGTCTTTGCCGGTCTCCATAATACACATGGTACAGAGGCCCATTAAGCTTTCCAGGTATAGTTCGGCAACATGGGCAGTGTCATCGTGCTCAATTTCTCCTTTTGCTTTAGCCTGACTAAAAATCTCGGCGAAAAAAGCTTTTTCCGATTCTTTTAGTGCATGTAGCTTGCCTTTAATCACCTCATCGTTCAGTAAATCCGGAATTCCTTCCGTAATGCGGAGCATGTAATATTTTTGGAAAAAAGTGTTCCTTACATCAATGGTGTTAAAAAGAATTTCCTGTACTGGCAGCTCAGGGTTGTATTTCTTTTTAATCAGTTCGAAGAAATCGTTAAACACTCTTTCAATCACCCCCACAATCAAATGTTTTTTATCCGGGAAATAATAATAAAGAGATGGTTTGGATACAGACAGATCTTCGGCAATATCGTTCATTGTGGTTTTACCAATACCAAAATGGATAAAGCGTTTTATAGCGCCATCAATAATTTGCTCTCTCTTTTTATCGGCTACAATCATTTTACTTTTCTACTTTCTGACTTTTTTAATATTTTAGTCAAAAATAGTGCTAAAAAATGATTTGTCATGAAATGTTTGGCTAAACCAGAGGTAAGCTTACAATCTCATGACATAAATATACAGTTTTTGCTGTTATATATCTTTACAAACCAGTTGTTTATATATTTTGTTCGTCTTAATTAACATATTAACTGTACTATTTACCATCATTGCAATGGAGTGCTTGTCGTGGTTTATACACAAGTATTTATTTCATGGGCCCTTGTGGTTTTTGCATAAAAGTCACCATCAAAAGGCTAAATCATTTTTCGAATGGAACGATTTGTTTGCACTGTTATTTGCCGGGCTTTCGTTACTGTTAATGTATATTGGCAGGAAGAACTTCGATTACCGCTTTTTTGTTGGACTGGGTATTACCCTGTACGGCCTGATTTATTTCATGGTGCACGATTGGTTTGTGCACCGGCGTTTTAAAACCTTCAAAAGCACTAATACCTATTTGTTGGCTGTGCGTAAAGCCCATAAAATGCACCATAAAAATAGGGGAAGGGAAAAAGGAAAGGCTTTTGGGCTGTTGTTTGTGCGGAAAGATCTAATCTCGTAAGCCTGAAATAGAAATAATCACTAAAAGTAATTTGATAAACTAATTAATTAGTTTATATTTATTTTATAAGATATAAATATGAAACGATACCTGGTCATTCTGGCAATTTTCTTTGCTTCGTCTGCAATTGCGCAAAACATTAATTTTACTATCAAAGGTGAAATTTCAAATACTGATAGCATCAAATATGCTTATTTAACCACGCTTTCCCAGCAAATTCCTATATCAAGCGATAAAATATTTATGGTAATGCCAGTTATTAACGGCAAATTTGAGTTTAAGGGGGCTTTTGATCTTGAGGGTAAAGATTATCAATACGCCAGTGTTTTTTTTGAAGAGAGAGGAAATATTTCTAAGGAAGAAGCATTGTCTAAATTTAGAAATCTGATTTGGCTAACAGGAGCCAGGAGGAATGCAAAGCTTATCGTACTAGAGGATTTAACCCTGTCGATTGATAATTATGGGAATACTAAAGCTGCTAAAATTACTGATAAAGGTATTTTAACAAGGCAAAGTGATGAGGTTACTGAGGCCATAAAAGCCAGAGATAGAAAAATGATAGCCTTTGTAAAGAAGTATGCTGATTCACCTGTAGCTTTCTATCAGGTAGAACAAATCACCTCGATGTTTGATGTGTCTCGTAAGGATAGGATGCAAAGTATGTACGGCTTGCCACTAGAGTTGTTTAATGAACTTTCTCCTAGATTAAAAAATAGTAAAAAAGGGCTCGAATTAAAGAAAAATATCGATGATAAGGTTAAGTAGTAAACCTTTGGTTCTGTTGTTTGCGGCATTGTTTAATTTTATGGATTCTGTTAACGCTCAACAAACTTTTAAGGGGAAGCTTATCCTAAAATCGGATTTTAGCACACTCATTCAGCAGCCATTTAAAGTTGTACTGAAAAGATACGATTTGGCCAGTTTAGGCGGCGTAACCGACACGATTATAATTAAAGATAAAGTGCTGAGCTATGAAACTGAGCTTTTGGAACCAGTAAACTTATTGATGGATTTTTACTGGAACAATAAAAAAGTTACTTCAAAGAAATTTTGGACAATGCCCGGTAATTATGAAATTGCGATAGACAGCAATTTAGTTCCTGAAATTGTGGGCGTTAAACCTGCAATTGTAGCCGGCATAACAGAGCTTGATCGGTTTTCGGCTGTTTTTTCTAAAAAGGCGGAAACAATGGTTGGTAATGTTAATTATGAAAATCAGAAAATTGCTGATGTTGAAGCCAGGATTTGGCAAATAAGAGATTCGATAGATATTGCGCTTGATAAAAATGTGTACCTCCCGGCCATAAAATTGAACGCAAATTCGCCGGTTGGCTTATATGCACTTTGGCAGTACGCAGATAGGCCACATGGTAAGCCACGAACTATAAATCACCCAAAAGAAATTAATTCATTATTAAATACGCTAGGGCCGGATATTAGAATACTTCCATCTGCGCTAAAATTAATCGGTACCATATCGCTCGAGAGACAACTTAGGGTTGGTAATGTAATGAAGCGTTTTTCGCTACCTGATGCTAAGGGTAAAATGTACAACCTTGATGATTTTAAGGGGAAGTATTTGTTGGTGGATTTTTGGGCAAGCTGGTGTGTGCCTTGCAGAGATGAGAACCCGACCCTGGTTAAAGCCTTTAATAAGTATAAAAAATCTGGATTCCAGATCGTAAGCATAACAAGAGACCGATTATCGGGAAGGACAGATTGGCTTGAAGCGATACAGAAAGATAAGGTAAATATATGGCCTCAGTTAAGCGACTTTAAAGATGTAGCGCAGAAAATTTATAACATTGAAACTATTCCGGTAAACTACCTTGTGGATCCTAAAGGCATAATTGTTGGCAGAAATTTAAGAGGGGATGATTTGGAAAAAGCACTTAAAAAGATTTTTAAGTATTAAAAGTGATTGCTAGATTTCTCTGCAAATGCCTCAAGAGGTCGAAAAAGGTAGTGAAATCTACCATAAAACAATGGCAAAGAAAACGAAAAGGCTTTTGGACTGTTGTTTGTGAGGAAAAGCTTATTAAGAATTAAAGCTATATGATAAATAAATATTTCGCCATCTTTCTTCTCGGTTTTATTTCTATAATCCTATACGCCTGTGGCAAAAAAACAGATAAAGAACGCGCCATTGCCCTTGTAGAAAAGCAATACGAAAATAGTAGCCAAAAGCTGAACTTTGAGCAGGCTACGCTTGATAGTCTTTATCATATTTCGCCCAAAGCTTACGCCGATAGCATTGCAAAAGGACATGAGCTCGATTCGACTCTGGCGGTACTCGAAACAGAAATTGAACATTTTAGTCAGGCAGAATCAGATAGTGTAGGCTTGATTAGTGCAAAGCTGACCAAAGAAAGATACAGTTTACTGGAGCTGGCTAAAACCAAACCAAAGTTTATTGGATGGAAGTTATCAGGAGTGACTAAAGCTGGAGATATAGCAGCGTCTTTGAGTTTTAATTTTGATCAGGGGATTAGCAAAATCGTTCCTTAATTAATTTTTCTTTTACTTTTGCAGCATAACAAAATCAACATGCTTCAAATTCAGGAAAATATTTCGTTAAAACCTTACAATTCTTTTGGTATCGATGTTAAAGCAAAGTTCTTTGCCGAAATATTTTCGGAAGCTGAGTTGAAGGCATTGTTTCAGCATGAACTGGTAAAAAATCAAAAACTACTTGTTATTGGTGGGGGGAGTAATGTGCTGTTTACACAAGATTATCAAGGTCTTGTAATCAAAATTAGTATTAAGGGCATCGAATCTAAAGTTGCCGGAGATGAGGTTACGATAATAGCGGGAGCAGGCGAAATATGGAACGATTTTGTAAACTATTGCGTAAAACATGGTTTTGCAGGGGTTGAGAATTTAAGTTTAATTCCTGGTACCGTGGGGCATCGCCTATACAAAACATTGGTGCTTACGGAGTAGAACTGAAAGATGTTTTTGAAAGCTGTACCGCATTCGAGATTAAAACCGGTAAAATTAAGATCTTTAATTATGACGATTGCCATTTTGGTTACCGTGAAAGTGTTTTTAAAAGCGAGCTAAAAGGGCAGTACATTATTACCTCAGTTGCTTTTCGTTTATCGGCTGTGCCAAATATCAATACTTCTTACGGTGCTATTGAAACTGAACTGCAGAACAGGGGAATAGAAAAACCAACCATTGCTGATGTTTCTGCAGCGGTATCGCATATTCGCGTAAGCAAATTACCAGATCCATCAACCATTGGTAATGCTGGTAGTTTCTTTAAAAATCCTGTAATTGAAAAGCATGAGTTTGCTGATATTGTAGCAAAACACCCCGATGTGGTGCATTATGCTACAGCCGATGATAAAATTAAACTTGCCGCTGGCTGGCTAATTGAACAGTGCGGTTGGAAGGGTAAAGTGGTAGGGCAAACTGGTACCTGGAAAAATCAGGCTTTGGTGTTGGTTAATCACGGCTATGCCACTGGTACAGAAGTGTATAGTTTTTCTGAACAAATAATAGACAGTGTAAAGGCCACGTTTGGAGTCGCTTTAGAACGTGAGGTAAATATTCTGTGACGAAACAACGCATAGGCATAAACCAGTACTTTTAGGGGCGTGCCAGAAATTTTTGGTACTAAGTTTGTTTGGATTATAGTGAATGGACATTAATTCATTTGTTTTTTTTAATCTACCTAAAGCTTAAATATCATGACAAAATTCGAATTCAATCACCTCGTTAATCATCACTCCGTATCGCTTAGATCTTACGCTTTAAATTTTACAAAAGACGCTGAAGATGCAAATGATCTGGTTCAGGATACCATGCTGAAGGCCATTACTTATTATAATAAGTTTAAAGAAGGTACGAATTTGAAAGGTTGGTTGTTTACCATCATGAAAAATACTTTCATTAACAACTATCGCCGTTTAGTAAAAACGAATACTTTAATTACGCAGAGCGAGGATATTTCTTCGGCTAACCTTTCATACAGTGCAACTAAGAACCAGGCAGAAAGTAAATTTGTGCTGGGCGATATTGATAAAGCCCTTGCTCAATTACCTGAAGAGTATTATGTGCCTTTCATCCGTTATTTTGAAGGTTATAAATACCACGAAATTGCTGATATGTTAGAAATTCCTATCGGAACAGTTAAAACACGTATCCACGTAGCACGCGGTATTCTTAAAAAATACCTTAAAACTTATTCAAAAGAAATTGCCAGTACTGAAATGGCTTAAGATACATCAATTGGAAAAACCAGGGGCTCAGATTTTATCTGGGCCTTTTTTGTTATCACTTCCAAAGCGAAAAGTCATCTCGACCGTAGTGGAGAGATTTACCTAACAGATCTTTATCGCATCCCATATCTGTCATGCTGAGGGTTAATTTATTGGATAAAATCAATATTAGTGATATCCCCTCTTAGGGCTCCTCATTTCGAGCGAAGTGCAACGTAGTTCAGAAATCCATTTAAAGATCTCTCCATTTCGCTGCGCTTCAGTCGAGATGACGGTTCTTCTATGGGGCTGTCAATGGTAGAGTAATCGAAGGATCTTTTATTTGTTCAAGGTTGCTAGTCGAAGTCGCCGTCATTTCGGGCGCAGTTGAGAACCACGTTAGTGCTCAGCGAAGCTAAATCTGTCTCGAGATAGATTTCTCTCCGCCTGTACGGGCAGGCGTTCCTTTATGCTGCAGTCGAAATGACGACCCTTTTATTTAATTATCGGTTGTAGCCAACTCATATAAGGTATTCCCAAAATCTCCTAAAAAGCAAAAGGCCTGGAAAATCCAGGCCTTTTTGCTTATCATATATTTGGTTAGTTGATTCTTATTTTTTCTTTCAACAATTCGCCTTCTCTCTAATTTCGAAACAAATGCAAACCTCGAACAATAATGCGTTTTAAAGGTTTTTTGCAGTGTTTTTGTTTTGTGGTTATAAAGATAAGGGAAATTTTAAATTTGTCAAGCTTTTTTTAACTTTTTTATTATTTCTTTTGCTACCACTTGTCCCGAGATGATTGCAGGGGGCACACCGGGGCCGGGAACGGTTAATTGTCCGGTATATAAAAAATTTGTTACATTGCTTTTCATTTTCGGTTTAAGGAAAGCGGTCTGTTTCAAAGTGTTTGCTAATCCATACGCATTTCCTTTAAAGGCATTATAGTCTGCAACAAAATCATCCATGGCATAACTGCGTTTAAACAAAATGTTATCGCTAATGTCGTTTCCGGTTAAATCTTTAAAGCGTTTAATCAATAAATTAAAGTATGCTTCCCTTTTGCTTTCGTTATCTTTTAAACCAGGGGCTATCGGAATTAAAAAGAAAAGGTTTTCGCAGCCCTCGGGTGCCACACCCGGATCGGTAACCGAAGGGCAGCAGGCATAAAACAAGGGTTTTGATGGCCATTGAGGGGTAGTGTAAATTTCTTCAGCATGTTCATCAAAAGGTTCATCAAAAAATAAGTTGTGATGGAGGATATGATCCAGTTTTTTATTTAGCCCAATGTAAAACAGCAGGCATGATGGAGCCATGGTTCGTTCATTCCAGTATTTTTCATCGTACCTTCGATAGGTTTTCTCAAGCAGTTTCTGTTCTATATGATGGTAATCGGCATTACCCACCACAAAATCGCAATTAAAGCTGCCTTTGTTTGTAATTACCTGCTCTGCATGGTTATTCTTAATTTCAATTTTGCTTACTGTGGTATCGAAGCTAAATTTTACACCTGCATCGGTAGCTATTTTCTGCATGGCGGCAACAATCTGGTGCATACCGCCCATGGGATACCAGGTGCCTAAAACCAGATCGGCATAGTTCATTAGACTGTATAATGCAGGGGTATTTTGTGGAGTGGCACCCAAAAACAAAACAGGGAATTCTAACAGTTTCCTTAGCTTATCGTTTTTAAAGAGCCGGTGAACATGTTTGCGCATATCGCCTAATAGCTGCAGTTTAATTCCACTAATGGCTAAGCGTGGATCGAAATACTCCATTACGCTATGCGATGGTTTAAAAACGTACTCGTTCATGCCTACCTCATATTTATATTTAGCCTGATTTAAAAACGATTGGAGGTTTTTGCTGCTGCCGGTTTCCAGTTGTTCAAATAGCTGATATAAATCATCCAATGTTGCGGGTACATCAATGGTGTCGTTTTGGCCAAAATAAATGCGGTAGGAGGGACTTAACCTTTTAAGTTCATAGAAATCGGCGGTTGTTTTGTTAAAGAGCTGATAGAAATTTTCGAAAACATCGGGCATCCAATACCAGCTGGGCCCCATATCGAAAAGAAAACCATCTTTTGCCCAGGTGCGTGCCCTGCCACCTGCCATTTCATTTTTTTCGAGAACGGTAACTTCGCAGCCTGCTTTTGCCAAAAGGGCGGCGGCAGCTAAGCCTGCAAAGCCGGCACCAATTACAGTAACCCTGGTTTTTTTGTCCATGCTGTAAATAAAAGCAATTTTGGCGATTTTGTTTTGGGATTTTGGTAATTAGCAGGTTTTGCAATTCAACATCGAGTTTAATTCATTACCGTTAAGGAATTAAGAAAATTAAGTAAGATTGGAGACTTAATGCCGTTATTTCTTAATGATGGAAAGATAAATACATGCCAGACAAACTCTTGATAGATTTCTTACCTTTGCCCAGCTCATGGTTAAACTACGCATTTCATTATTCATTCTGTTTTCGGGTATAGGTTTGGCACAGGCCCAGTTGTCGCCCAAAGAAATTGCCGTGTTAAAGGCCAATATGGTTAAGGCTATTGAAAGTTCGAAACTGACTGATTCTTTATTTAAGCGACTGAATAAATTGCCCAACAAAACTGCACTTGTTACTGGTTACACGGGTACTTTGGAAGCATTAAAGGCAAAACATTCGTGGAACCCTTACAATAAGATCAAATTTGTAAGCCGTTCACTTAAAACCATGAAAAAAGCCATCGATATGGATAAGGAAGATATGGAAATCAGGTTTATGCGGTTTTCAATTGAGTTTTACACACCTTCTTTTCTGGGTTTTAGTAAAGATCTGGCTGAAGACAAGAAGGAAATCGTTAAACATTATCAGAATGGAAACTTTGGATTGGCTGATGAGGAACTGGTGCGTAATGTAGCCAAATTTATGATCGACAGTAAAAGATGTACCGATACGGAAATTAAAATTTTTAAGAAACACCTCTAAATGAACTACACCTACCTGCTCATTAACATCGCTGTAATTTTTTTTCCACTCGTTTTATCGTTCGATAAAAAGGTGCATTTTTTTAGTAAATGGAGGTTTGTATTTCCGGCGATCCTGCTCACAGGGCTCTTGTTTCTGATCTGGGATATGCTTTTTACCAAACTCAATGTCTGGTCGTTTAACCCCGACTATGTTATCGGTATCAATCTTTACGGGCTGCCATTAGAAGAAATACTTTTCTTTTTAACCGTTCCTTATGCCTGTATTTTTATTTACGAGTGTTTGAACGTTTACTTCCCTAAAAACGAATTGCAGAAATACAGCCTGGCCTTAAGTAATTTAATTCTTGGGCTTTGCATTGCCATTTTGTTTTTTAGTTATTCGAGGTGGTACACCCTCATTAATTTCGGCTTCCTGCTGGTGGTGCTCGGTTACGTAGAATATGTAAATGTAAGGCTCAGGTTTATGTATCGGTTTTTCAGGGCTTATCTGGTTTCGCTTATCCCTTTTTATATCGTTAACGGATTTTTAACAGCCATTCCGGTGGTGATGTACAACGATAAACAAAACCTTGGCTTCAGGGTTGGTACCATTCCTTTCGAAGATCACTTTTATTTAATGGGCCTGCTGCTGCTGAATATTTATTTTTACGAAAAATATAAGGATAGGGCTGAAAGTAAAAGCTTATTAATTGAAAATTCAAAACAGGTATAGCCCTGTTTTAAATTTCAGGTTATGTTTTGCCGTACTGGCGGAGGGTATTAACAAGGGTTTCTGCACCATGCTAACCCTAAAAATGAAATACTTACTGTGCCACTTAGCCCCGGTTGGAGCGGTACCCTGCAACAACGAGGTACGAGGCAGCGAAGCGTACAGGCGGAAAACGGGAAGTAAACAGCTGTTTTGCACAGGTTTTGCGTTTCAAAAAAATGTCATTACCTCATTTAACCATAAAGCACTTTTTAATTACCTTCATTGCAAATTAATTTAATGAATTTACCAGTTTATACCAAACAACAGTTGGCTTTACGGAACGGAGAAGATAAACCGCAGATTTGGGTAGCCTACAAGGGGTTTATTTACGATATGACTGAGAGTAAGCTTTGGCGTAACGGTAAACATTATGAGCACTGGGCTGGTCAGGATTTAACCGATGAGCTGGCCGACGCACCACACACTGAAGCAGTTTTTGAAAAATTTACGCCTGTGGCGGTACTGGCTAAACCAAATTAATTTTAGTTAAAGTAGCCTGCTTTAACTCTTTAAATTCGGATGGTCTTTTCCCTACCATTTTATAAAAAGTATTGCTAAACGATGAGATGCTGTTATAGCCAACTTCGTAAGCAATTTCGCTAATGGTTAAGTCGGTTTCGAGCAGTTTCTCCATTGCTTTTATCATTCTGGCCAATTTAAGGTATTGGAAAAAAGAGGTATCCATGGCTGCCTGGAACAAGCGCGAAAGCGTACGCTCACTAAAGCCCATGGCTTTGCCTACACTTTCTAAGCTCAGTTGATCGCTTGAAAGGTTATCGATAATAAATTTCAGTACAGGTCTTAAACGCTGGTTTTCGGTGGTTGGCAGCGCAATAGGCAAAGGATGCTCGCTCACCACCGGCAAAATATTTTTTAAGGTATTCAGAAAATCATACTCTTTACTATTGGGAGTGATATTGCCATTCCAACGTTCGGAAAATAAAAACATTTCGAGCAAAAGATTATTTACAGGGTAAATTCCAATTTGTTTATAAAAAGGGTTTTCGTGGTCGGTAGTGATATCAAAATAGATATTCCTTACTACCGCGGCCTGGTAACGATGTTGTAAATGGTGTTCTACGCCTGCCGGAATCCACACGTAATGCCGTGCCGGAAGGAAATAAGATTTCTCTTTGGTGTATAAGAATATAATGCCACCTTCTACATAGGTTAACTGCCCCTTTAAATGTGCGTGGTCTTGAAATCGGTCTTCAAACCTGCTGTGCCAAACATACATGGTTTCTGGTTTTTGGTCGATTGCAAATAAAAGGTCTTCGTTGCTAACTTTTATCATTTGGCTGGTTTAAACAAATATCTGTCGGTTTAGATAAAACAAAGTAACAAATCTGTATCGAAATTTGCATCATTAATTAACGGATATGAGTTTTACAAAATATAAAAGCCGGTTTGGATGGTGTGTATACGTTCTTTTGCTGCCTGTTTTTGTTCGTGCGCAAGAAGCTGCCACACAAAATAATTTAAACATTACCCAGGTTTGGGCGCTTGCCGATAGCAACAGTAAAAAAATACAGGTAAAGCATTTAAGTGCCGAGGCAGCCGATGCCCATGTTAAAGTAAGCCAGGCCGAGCGTTTACCCGAAATAGCAGCCGAAGGGATTTACGCCCACGTTTTTCCGCTGCCCATTTACGAAAACGGCCTGTTCCATACTCCGGCGCAGTTTCCGGTAGCGCCTACTTACTATAAAGCCAGCGCCGATGCGTATTTTAATATTTATAATGGAGGTAAAACCAATACCGAAATTAATGCATCGAAAGTAGAAAGTGAGCTCAGCCATATTCAAAGCAGCCAGAATAAACAGGAAATCCATTACATCGCCGCAGTATATTTTTACGATGTTTTTCGCAATATTTCTTATCGCGTTTTATTGGAACAGGATATCAGGGATCGCGAAAAGCAACTAGCAGAAATTAGCCAGTT
Organism: Pedobacter sp. HDW13; assembly: GCF_011303555.1. Classification (NCBI taxonomy): domain Bacteria; kingdom Pseudomonadati; phylum Bacteroidota; class Sphingobacteriia; order Sphingobacteriales; family Sphingobacteriaceae; genus Pedobacter; species Pedobacter sp. HDW13. The sequence continues at coordinate 2,883,049 of NZ_CP049868.1, forward strand.
GTATAAAAACGGTACCGTATTAAAAAGTGATGTGCTGCGGGCCGAGCTGCGTTTATCTAAACAACGTATGTTGCTAACCGAGATCGAAAACAGCATTAAAATTGCGAAACAGAAACTCAATATCCTGATTGGTCGACCTGATGATGCTCCTTTAAACCCACAAATAGCAGCTAGCGAAACAGATGCTATTGCCCTGAAACAGGTAGACGAATATTTTAACGATGCCAAAACCTCGGCTTACAAAATCCGGATTTCGGAAAAAGAGCAGGCTTTGGCGCAGTTAAAGCTGAAAAATATCAGGTCTAATGTAATGCCATCGCTGGGTTTCTTTGGCGAATACGCTTTTGCTTATCCGCAGATCCAGTTTTATCCTTATGCGCTTTCGCTTTACAGTACCGGCATGGTGGGCTTAAAGCTGAAAGTCCCGATTTCATCGTGGTATACCAATCAGCATAAAGTTAAAGAAGCGCAGATTAAACTGCACCAGCAGGAAGTGGAAGACGAGGATGTAAAAGATAACATCCGCCAGGAAGTGCAGGAGAATTACATTCGCTATAAAGAATCGGTACAACGCATTAACGTGGCCGAAGAAAATATTAAACAAGCTACGGAAAGTTACCGCATTGTGCAGAATACCTATTTCAATCAGCTATCGCTGCTAACCGATTTGCTCGATGCCGAAACCCAGTTGTTGCAATCGCGCTTTGAACTAACCACCGCAAAGGTAAATGCCAAAATACAATACTATCAATTACAAAAAGCCATTGGAAATTTATAACATGAACACACAAAAACAAAGTAAGGCCGATAAAATAATTAGCAGGATAACCACCATCATAGCGCTGATTGTACTGGCAGTATTGCTGGTTTGGGGAGGTAAAACACTGCTGGGTTATATGCGCTATGAAGAAACCAACGATGCGCAGGTTGATGAATACATTAACCCGGTTACTGCCAGGGTTAGCGGTTACATTAAAGCCGTAAAGTTTGAAGAAAACCAGGAAGTAAAAAAAGGAGATACCCTGGTGCTGATTGATGATGATGATTACACTGTGCAGCAGGATGAGGCTTCGGCTTCGTTACTGAACGCACAGGCACAGGTATCGGTACAGCAAAGCAATATTAAAACGGCTCAAAGTAATGCTGCGGTAATGCAGGCTAAAATTGCTGCCGCTAAAGCCAAACTCTGGAAACAGCAAACCGAATACAACCGTTATAAAAAACTGTTCGATGCCGAATCGGCAACACGCCAGCAACTAGAAACGGTTGAAAGTTTACTGCAGGTAGCGCAGGCTGAGTACCTGGCTGCAAAGGAAGATTATGCGGCGGCAGTTTCTAAAACAAATGATATAAAAGCACAAAGTGAAGTGCTGTCATCAGAAATAAAAAGGAGAGCTGCCGTGGTGAAAAGAAATAACCTTAATACTTCATACACCGTAATTGTAGCGCCATACGATGGTAAAATGGGTAGACGAACCATACAGGAAGGCCAGTTGGTGCAAACCGGACAAATCATAGCTTACATTGTTGATCGAAGTGCGGGTAAATGGGTGGTGGCCAATTTTAAAGAAACCCAGATTGCGAAAATGTATGTTGGCGAACAGGTAAACATAGAAGTAGATGCCTTTCCCGATCAATTTTTTGCGGGCGAAATCGAATCGCTATCAGGGGCTACCGGATCAAGGTTTTCTTTACTGCCTCCCGATAACTCTACCGGAAACTTTGTTAAGATTGCACAACGCATACCCGTGCGCATCCGCATCAATAAACAGGATAAAGGCATTGATTTGTTAAGTGCGGGTATGAGCGCAAGTGTAAAAGTTAAAAGGGCTCAGGGTCATGACTAATACCATGCCCTTATTTAAAGCGAGGGTACCCGAGTGGTTGGTTGTTAGCAGTATTTTTGCAGTATTGCTATCGTCGGTACTGCTCTTTGCCTTATCAACCGCCGATGGAATTGCTGCCGCTGGTTATTATGGTGCTACCGCTGCTGATGTGCAGTTTTCTTTACTGATGTTTTATTCAGCCGTAGCCAGCTTTGCAGTGGTAGAACGCCGTTTTTTTGCGCGGGTAGTAACCAAAGATTATCTCCTGATTTGTATTGTTTTAGAAATACTGATTACCTATTGTTGTTACCATACCCGCGAAATAGGCCTCATTTTCGTCCTGCGTTTTTTACAAGGCATAGTAAACTGTGGTTTAACCAGTATTTCGCTCAACCTGCTGTTTAATCGCTTAAAATCAGAGCATGCCAAAGAAACAGGTTATACCATTTTTTATGGGATGATTCTTTGTGTTTCGCCACTTACGGCTTTGTTTTCGGTGCCGATAGTAGAAAACTACGAGTATAATGTAGTGTATAAGGCCATGATATTTTGTTTTTTGCCCAGCGCTGCATTGCTTTTTAGTGTATTAAACCGGGTGCACATGTTGCCTAAAAGCCATTTGTATAAAATAGATTGGCTCAGTTTTGTACTTTTTGCCTCCATGCTGGTGCTAATTGCTTATGTATTGATATATGGGCAGCAGTACGATTGGCTGGAAGATAATACCATTGTTGCAGCCATATTGGCAATTTTAATGTTATTTGCGGTTTCGGTTGCCAGGCAGCAGACCTTAAAAAGGCCAGCGGTTGATCTGGCTATATTTAAATCAAGGAATTTTGCCATTGGCATCGTTTTTCTGGTTATCCTGTATCTAATCCGCGGGGCATTTGGTTTAACTTCTTCTTATTTTATCAGTGTTTTGGGGATGGATTCGTTGCATGCCAACGAGATCATGATCTTTAATATTACCGGCGTAGTAGTCGGGTCGTTTATTGCCATTCGTTTCCTCATCAGGCAGAAGCACCTGCGCATTTTATGGGTAAGTGGTTTTGTATGCCTGTTTGTGTTTTTCTTATGGATGGGGCAGTTGTTTTCGAGCGAAGCAGGAACCGCTAATTTTTACCTGCCTTTGTTTTTACAAGGATTGGGAGCAGGAATGGTGATGTCACCCATTGTGATGTTTATCATGTCGTCAGTGCCCGATCGCATGAGCCAGTCGGCAGCTTCAGTAGGTGTTTTTGTGCGTTTCTCTACTTTTAGTTTAAGTCTGGCTTTTATTAATTTTTTCCAGTTGTATTTTAAGGGGAAACATAACGATGATTTGAGGGCTAGTCTTTCTGTGTTGGATTTTAATCTACCCGAACGGTTAAAAAGCTACCAGTCTGCCTTGACAAGCAGGGGTATGTTGAGAGATGAAGCATCGAAAGTGGCCGTCGGCCTGTTGAATAAAGCCGTGCAGAAACAAACCTTTTTGCAGTTTTGTGTAAGCTATTATAATTGGGTTGCGGTTCTTTGCCTATTCACGATTTTGCTGATTGCCTTGCAACCTGTAATTAGCCGCACGGTAATTAATTTGCGTAATAAACAACCTGCGGCTGCAGGGTTTTAGGGCAGTTGGTAATTAACAGTTTGTAGATTCTGTAAGGATTTCTGCTGCAAAGAGATTGTGAGGTTGATGTCATGTTGAGCCTGTCGAAACAGGTTTTCTAATTCCTTCGACAGGCTACCATTGACAGACCCAACAGAAGGATCGTCATTTCGACTGAAGCCAACCGGTTTTTCACCGGTAGTGAAACGGAGAAATCTATAAAGACAGATTTCTCGACTACGCTGCACTTCGCTCGAAATGACGACTCCGATGGGGCTGTCACTAATATTGTTTTTATCCAATAAATTAACCCTCAGGATGACAACTTAATTTTTATTGCTCTATTGTAAATGCACTCAGGTTTACAAACTGCTGAATACGTGCTGCAACTTCTTCTTCGGTTAAATTTAACAATCTTTCAGTTCCGAATTTCTCTACACAGAATGAAGCTAAAGCTGAACCATAAATAATGGCATTTTTCATGTTGTTAAAGTTAATGGTGCCCACTTTAGCTAAATAACCGATAAAACCACCTGCAAAAGTATCACCTGCACCAGTTGGATCGAACACTTCTGCCAAAGGCAATGCCGGAGCAGAGAAAATCTGATCTTCGTGGAACAACAAAGCGCCATGCTCACCTTTTTTAATGATTAAATATTTCGGACCCATAGCAAGGATTTTCTCTGCTGCTTTAACCAATGAGTATTCGCCTGATAACTGACGGGCTTCGGCATCATTAATGGTTAAAACATCAACCAATTTAATGGTCTCCAGTAAGTCGTCCATCATAATGTCCATCCAGAAATTCATGGTATCCATTACAATTAACTTCGGGCGGTTTTTAAGGCGTTTAATTACGGTTTGCTGTACCTGAGGGGTAAGGTTACCCAGCATCAGGTATTCGCAGTCCTGATAGCTTTCCGGGATGATCGGGTCGAAATTTTCCAATACATTTAATTCGGTAATTAATGTATCGCGGCTATTCATATCGTTATGGTATTTGCCCGACCAGAAAAAAGATTTTTCGCCTGCTTTTATTTGTAAACCTTCAGTGTCAATACCATGTTTGGTAAAGGTATCAATATCCGATTGATGGAAATCATCACCCACTACTGCAACAATTTTGGCTTTATTATAAAAGTAAGATGCTGCTAAACTGGCGTATGTTGCTGCTCCGCCTACAATTTTATCTGTTTTTCCGAAAGGAGTTTCAATAGCATCAAAAGCTACAGTACCTATGATTATCAGGCTCATATCTATGTATTAGTTTTTTTTTAATTTTTTTTCACTGCAAATATTGCATAAATAATTTAAAAGCCCTAATATTGCATTCCCAAAACGAACAAGCAGATATTTGCTGTAAAGCTTAAAGAAACTTGTTTTTTTGGATAGCCGGATTCCTTCTTAGCTCAGCCGGTTAGAGCATCTGACTGTTAATCAGAGGGTCGCTGGTTCGAGCCCAGCAGAAGGAGCGAAACCCACAATGAAAGTTGTGGGTTTTTTGTTTTAAGCCCATCCAGGCTTAACTATTTTACCTCTTCTAATCAATGTTATGTTGGCAATAGCCCGATAGGTAATCATCATAAAATTAACTAAATTCGCCGCATAAAAACTGGAGGTAAAGAACGCATATTCTAAAACTGCAAATTTACTCCTACCCGAATACCAAAAAAACTAACTTTCCTGAGATAAATGGGCCATAAAAGAATAACGAATGGATAAAATTAATTTGCTGGTTATTGTAACTGTAATTTCCTTGTTCATTTCACTATTTCTAGCATTTTTTTTGCTTACAGTTAAAACCAAACACAAGACGAGCAATGTGCTGTTTGCTATTTTTCTATTGATAAATGCAACAGATCTTAGTCATCCTTTATTTAATTTATATACTGATGGTCCTTCGAATCTGGGAATGTTCAGGACTACATTTGCTTTCTTACAAATTCCAGTTTTTTATCTGTACGTTTTATCTGTTTGTTATGCTGATTTCAGGTTTAAACCTAAATATTTGCTTCATCTGCTTCCATTTTTCATTGTAAACGCAATTTTATTACCTCGTTTTTATGCTGTAGATGCCGCCGCTAAAATTGATTTTATTGTAAATCGCCAAAGTATGGTTGAAGTGCAATTCAATCATCTTCTTATTCTTATTCAAATAGTGATCTATTTAGCAGCTATTTTTATGCTATTAAGAAAAGCAAAAAAGCTCTATCTGGAAAATAATGCAGGCGACAGTATCAATTCTTATCATTGGCTATTTCAGTTTACAAGCGTACTCACCATTTTATATTTAACTGCCATTTTAAAAAATGCATTTAAATTTTCTGATTATCCCTACATCTCTGAATGGATAAAGATTGGAATATCGGTATTTAGCCTGTTTATGATTTGTTGGTATTTATACAAGGCATTAAATCATCCGGATTTATTCAGAAGTATAGACTCAAAATTAAAATTGGTTTCGGACCTTATTCTGGAAGAAAAAAATAACCAGCAATTAGCCATAGCTGAAGAGGAATACAATGAAGAGTTATTGAAATTGAAGCAGTATATGGCCGAAGAAAAACCATTTCTTAATCCTGCTTTAACCATTCAAGAGGTCTCAAAGCATATTAGAGTTCCTGTTCGCGACTTATCGCTTTTAATTAACCATAAACTGGAACAACATTTTTACGATTTCGTTAATGCTTACCGGATAGAGACTGCCATGGATATTTTAAGGGATGGGACAAAAGGTAAGCTAACTATTCTCGAAATTCTATATGATGTAGGTTTTAATTCAAAATCTTCTTTTAATACGGCTTTTAAAAAACACACTGGCAAAACCCCTACTGTTTATCGTAAGGGTTTGTAAAATAGCGCTTTGTAATTATTTGTACTTGTCTTTTTAATTACCTGTACTTATTTTTTGAAACAAATGCGTTCGACTACGTCTATTCGGTCGCACAGTGTTAACTTCTTTTTCATGTTTGTATCGTCATAATTTTTAACCTAAAAACGATACATGAAAAGGACACTCTATTTACTAACGCTTCTATTAATAGTTTCGGGTTGCCAAACCAGCTATAAAGTTTTATCGAAAAAAAGAGACTATAGCTTTCTAACCGACAGTTTACACCTTGAACAACAATTAGCAAAATACAAGCTTCCGGGGGCCAGCCTTGTTGTTTTTGAAAATTATCAAATGGTGTATTTGAGCCAAGTAGGATTGAAATCAATGAATGCTAAAGAGAAAATAGACGAAAACACTGCCTTTTCTGTAGCATCAATTACAAAACCAATAACGGCACTGCTTTGCCATATACTTGAAGAGAAAGGCTTAATTAATTTAGATGATCCAATAGATCAATATTTAAAACGTTGGCACTTGCCTAAAAGTAAGTTTACGGAGCATAATAGTCCAACCTGGAGGCAATTCTTTAACCATACTTCTGGTACAAATCAAGGCGGATTTGCAGACTATTATGAAGGAGATACCATTCCAACAATTAAACAAAGTCTTTTAGGGCAAATACCAAGATACAATAAGGAAATTGAATTCTTGTTTACACCTGGAAGCAGTTTTGAATACAGTGGCGGCGGTTATGTAATTGTACAAATGGCATTAGAAGATACCTTGAATAAATCTATTGCAGAACTTGCAGCAGAATACCTTTTTTCGCCTCTTGGTTTAAAAAACACCACAATGAGACAGCCTAACCAAACCGGATTTTTGACTAATGTTGCTTCAGTTCACGATAAAGATGGAAAAGTGATTAAAAAAGGCCTGCCAATTACACCGCAAGTTGGAGCATCTGGAGTATGGTCTACCCCAACAGATTTAGCTAAACTTACCATTGAGATACAAAATGCCTTGCGCAATAAAAACAACAAAGTAATTTCTCATCGTATAGCTAAAAAAGTAACCGCAGTAAGCGCTTTGAAAAATGCTGTTGGTGGTTGGGCTTATGGATGGCAAAAGTCTGTTGGTTACAACAACTACGATTGGTTTATGTGTAGTGGCTCTAATACTGGAGTTGGTGGTAGTATTTTTGCTACGATGACAGATGGGAATGGCTTTGTAATTCTTGCGAATGGCGAAAAACCTAATCGTATTCCTGTGATCAACCAAGTGCGGATAAAGCTGTTGACGTTGATGAACTGGAACAAAAAAGTACCTCATGAAAACATTCAGGAAATACCTTCGAGTTTAAAAAAGCAACTGATCGGAACTTATGATGATTTCCTTTATGGGCAGGGAATGGATATCAAAATTGTAGAAAAGAATAACCGTCTTTATGTTGAATCTCCATTTTTGGAAATCTTTAAGGGGAAGAATGAAAATGAGTTGCTGTATCTGAAAAATGGATTATTTAAAATTGTAGATTATCCCAACCTGTTAAAATTCGATTTCAGCAATGGAAAACTAAATGCTGTAGTATTAACAAGAGATCAGTTAGCTATTCAAATCCCAATAATAATTAAAGAAAAATAACATCAACACATCGAACGCTAGATTGCAAGGTGTTGTAATTCAGTAGTTTGTGATTACTCGTACTTGTTTTTTCAAACAAATGCGTTCGACTACGTCTATTCGGTCGCACAGTGTTAACTTCTTTTTCATGTTTGTATCGTCATAATTTTTAACCTAAAAACGATACCATGAAAAGTACGCTTTATTTACTCATCCTTCTCTTAACAGTTTCGAGTTGTCAAATAAACAAAAGAGTATTGTCTACAAAAAGAGACCTTAGCTTTCTTACAGACAGTTTAAATGTTGAACAACAATTAGTAAAACACAAGCTTCCAGGGTTTAGTGTTGTTGTTTTTGAAAACTACAAAATCGTTTATACTAATCAATTTGGAGTAAAATCAACAGATTCAAAAGAAAAAATAGATGGAAACACTGCTTTCTCTACAGCATCTATTTCAAAACCAATTACCGCATTGCTTTGCTACGTGCTTGAAGAGAAAGGACTGATCAATTTAGATGAACCAATAGATAAATCCTTAAAACGTTGGCATTTGCCAAAAAGTAAGTTTACGGAGAACAACAGCCCAACCTGGAGACAATTTCTTAATCATACAGCCGGCACAACTCAAGAGGGATTTGCAGACTATTATGAAGGAGATACCATTCCAACGCTAAAACAAAGTCTTTTAGGTCAGATACCGAGATACAATAAAGAAATTGATTTCTTATTCACTCCAGGAACCGATTGGCAATACAGTGGTGGCGGATATGTAATTATCCAAATGGCATTAGAGGATACCTTGAATAAATCTATCGCCGAGCTTGCAGCAAGATATATTTTTTCGCCACTTGGCTTAAAAAACACCACAATGATACAGCCAAATGAAAAGGGATTCCTAACTAACGTGGCGCTTGTTCATGATGAAGAAGGAAAAGTAATCAGAAATGGTTTGCCAATCACGCCTCAAGTTGGGCCATCTGGCTTATGGTCTACGCCAACAGATTTAGCTAAAATTGCTATTGAAATACAAAATGCTTTACGCAATAAAAACAACAAGGTGATCTCTCATGATATTGCCAAAAAAATAACAGCAGTAAGCGCTTTAAAAAATGCTGTGGGTGGATGGAGTTACGGATGGCAAAAATCTTTTGGTTACAACAACTACGATTGGTTTTCTTGTAATGGTTCCAATACTGGAGTTGGGGGCAATGTTTTGGCGTCTATGACAGATGGTAACGGTATTGTATATCTGGCCAATGGCGAAAAACCTAATCGTTTTCCAGTGATGAATAATACCAGGATAAAGATACTTACACTAATGGGCTGGAATAAAAAAATCAATGAAGACATTCAGGAAATACCTATGAGTTTAAAAAAACAACTGATAGGAACTTATAACGATTTCTTATATGGACAGGGAATGGAAACCAAAATTGTAGAAAAGAATAATCGTCTTTATGTTGAGTCTCTTCTTTTGGATTTTCTTAAAGGAAAAAATGAGAATGAGTTACTATATCTAAAAAATGGATTATTTAAAATTGTAGATTATCCCAACCTATTAAAATTTGATTTCAGCAATGGAAAACTAAATGCTGTAGTATTAACAAGAGATCAGTTAGCTATTCAAATCCTAATAATAAATAAAGAAAAATAACATCAACACATCGAACGCTACATTGCAAGGTGTTGTAGTGCAGTGGTTTGTAATTACTCGTACTTGTTTTTTTAAACAAATGCGTTCGACTACGTTTATTCGGTCGCATAGCGCCAGTTTCTTCCTCATGTTTGCATAGAAATAATTTTTAATATAAAATTCGATATCATGAAAACTTCATTAAAACTCTTAGCCACTCTATTATTCATCAGTAACTTTTCTTTTGGACAAGATATTTCTAAAAAGATTGATTCCATCATAAAGGATAATTATCAAAAAAATCCAAACGTTGGTATTAGCGTTGGCTTTATCCAAAATGAGGAAGCATACTATACCGCCTATGGTAATTTGAACGCGACCAGTCAAACGAAAATCGATAAGCATTCGATCTTCGAAATTGCATCGATCACTAAAATTTTAACTTCAAATTTAATAGCACAAGCAGTTGTGGAGCATAAAATAAAAACCGATGATTTTATCGATGGCTTCCTTCCTAAGGGCTATGTGTTACATCAAAATCTTAAAAACAAGATCAAAATTTCAGACCTGGGCTCTCATCAATCTGGTTTGCCTGATATCGATTTTGTGAAATTAATAGCGTTAAATCCACAACAGCCTGTAAGTAATGTAACTGAAGAAACATTGACCACTATCATCAATAACTGTACAGAACTAAAAGATTATGGTAAATTTCGTTATTCTACAATTGGCTATACTTTGCTTGGACAAATATTAGAAACAATATATGGCAAGAGTTATGATCAAATTATTAGAGAGAAAATATTCCAACCGTTAAAAATGACAAGTACATTGACCAAAGATTTCAATGTAAAAAACATAACGACAGCTCACAATCCAGAAGGTGGCATTCAGGAATTCTTCAACTGGAATGTTACCGCACCTGCCGGATTGGTAAAATCTAACGCTGTTGATATGGTTACCTATTTAAAAGCAGTTTTGAATGAAGAAACTGCAGTAGGTAAAGCATCCATCATTGCAGAAAAAATCTACTATAAAGATGACAAAAGAGAAATGGGATTTGGTTTTAATATGATAGTGGATGATCAAAATACCGTTTACCTAAAATCTGGAGATTCTATGGGACAATCTTCAATTATATTTTACAATAGGGCTAAAAACTGGGGTGTCATTATCCTACTAGATCAAAGAAACTCAAAAATGAGACAGGATTTGCTGGATAAAATTTATAATACTGTTTTAAAATAGGTAAAGCATTTAGTTTGCCCACAAGTATAAAAGAACAGCGTAAAATTTTCAGTTGATTTCTCTTTTGTAGTGTGTTTATTTGTAAGCGCCTGTGTAAAGGGGGTTAAAGTCATAGCGAGAGTTGTGGCTTTTTTTATTTACATGCACTCAAATCCAATTAAACTTTCTGCGTTTGCAGCCGTCCAAATTGTACACACAGCATAAAGCTTGATTTATTATTTACTTAAAATTTAGGTTATGAAAAAGATTGTAAATGCGTTGCTCTTATTGGTTATGGTTGTGAATTTTAGTGCCTGCGTGGTGCATACCAGAGGGCCAAGAGGAGAATGGGTGCGCGGGCACTACGTAATCGGTCCTCATGGCGGCCGCTATTGGGTGCATGGCCATTACCGTTAATAGGGGCTGGAGGATTGAATGATTGAGTTTTGGATGAAAGAATGGTTAACTGTTCAATCATTCAAAATTCAATCATTTTTTATTTGCCTTAATTATCTTACTTCTTAATGTTAAAAAAATCATCATTAAGTAATTAAGAACATTAAGCGTTTTTAGCGATATTCCAAATACATTCAATCATTCAAAACTCGGTGATTCTCTCTCAAAACTCATGTTTAAAAAACGTTTACGTAACGATTGTGATTTTTGAATAAGATTACAGGAATAAAATAATACATTAGCAGCATCAATCTTATTTAATATATGCAGGAAGAAATTCTTTTACAGATAAGCGGAAAAATTAAAGAACGTCGTAAAGAACTTGGCATTACCGTGCAGGAACTTGCCGATAAGGCATCGGTAAGCAAAGGACTTATTTCGCAGATCGAGAATAGCCGTACCATACCATCATTAATGGTGTTAATGGATATTATTAAAAGCCTGCAGATTGATTTGAACAGCTTTTTTAAAGATATCAATTTCCATAAAAAAGATGCGCCCGTTCTGGTGAAGCGAAAAGACCAGTATCAGCAATTTGAAAAAGAGCAGGCCATGGGTTTTAACTACTCACGTATCCTGACCAAAAACATTAAATTTTCTACGGCCGATTTTGTATTGCTCGAGCTGGAGGTAAATGCGCACCGCCCAATGGTTAAAACCGAAGCCTTTGAATTTAAGTACATGATTGAAGGCAAGGTAGAGTACCAGTTCTCTAAAAAGAAAATTGTACTCGAAAAAGGCGATTCGATGCTTTTCGATGGCAGACTCTCACATACTCCTGTTAATATTGGCGATGGGAAGGCATTAATGCTCGTAATTTATTTTTTTGAGTAAAAAAACGATAAACAATGTTTATTAATACTTAACAAATTTTTACCTTCATGTTTATAAACACAAATAATATAAACAAATGAACATGAAGAAAATTTTATTGGCTGCATTAGTGCTGCTGTGCACATCCCTTTCGGTTGTGGCACAATCAAAAAAAGTTAAACACGTTGTTTTAATTGGTTGCGATGGTTTTGGTGCATATGCACTGAAGGAAGCCAAAATGCCAAATCTTAAAGCATTAATGAGCAGCGGCTCGTGGACCGATAAGGCCCGTTGCGTGTTGCCCTCTTCGAGTGCCGTAAACTGGGCTTCGCTGTTAATGGGAGCCGGACCTACCGAGCATGGTTATACCGAATGGGACAGCAAAGTGCCCGAAATCCCCTCAGCAACCAAAACAGCCTATGGTATATTTCCAACCATATTCAGCGTAGTCAGAGATCAGAAAAAAGAAGCTAAAACAGCTGTGGTTTACAGTTGGGGTGGTATTGGCTATCTTTTCGAAAAAGAGGCTGTTAATATTGTAGTTAATGGAAACGATAAAGACGATTTTTGTACCGACACTGCTGCGACTATTATCAGGAAAGAAAAACCTTATTTTACCTTTTTGCATTTAGATGAGCCTGACCATACCGGTCATGCTATTGGGCACCGTACACCTGAGTATTATAAACAACTGGAACTGGTAGACCAACGTATCGGTAAAATTGTACAGGCCGTTAAAGATGCCGGGATAGCAGACGAAACCATCATATTGGTTACGGCAGATCATGGCGGCACAGGCAAAGGCCACGGCGGTAAATCGTTAGATGAGATTCAGATCCCGTGGGTTATTGCGGGGCCGGGGGTGCGTAAAAACCACGAACTTAAGGATGTGATTATTACTTACGATACAGCTGCTACTTTAGCCTGGATAATGGGACTGCAGCAGCCACAAAGTTGGCGGGGCAAACCAGTGCAGGAAGCATTTACAAAATAGTACCTGCTTTGGCTGGTATAAACTTAACAATTTGATAACTTAACTTTTGTTTACAAATAATAAACTATGTTTACTATTGCGATGTTAAATACAAAAGTTTATGGCTATCAGGTTAAAAGCGTTAAACAACGCAGGCACAATCGTTAAAAACAGGTATTATGCCGTTAATAAAATTCAGCAGGCTCAAATTACTAAACTCGGCAGTTAAAATGAGTCTGCTGCATGTTGCCCGCAAAAAAGCACTTAACTGGCCTTATTGGTTAATTACTGTGCTTGGTGGTATTGCTGCCTTTGGTTGCTATACCAGTATGTATGCTTTCAGAAAAGCCTTTGCTTCTGCCACTTTTGAGCATCAGGAATTTCTGCATGTCGATTATAAAGTATGGCTGGTGGTTGCGCAAATGGTGGGGTACACGCTCAGCAAGTTTTATGGCATACGCTTTATTTCCGAATCGGGTAAAAATAACCGGGCGCGAAGTATTATCCTGCTTATAGTTTTTTCGTGGCTGGCCTTACTGGGCTTTGCATGTGTACCTGCTCCTTACAATATCGCTTTCCTTTTGCTTAATGGTTTTCCGTTGGGTATGATCTGGGGTTTGGTATTTAGCTATTTAGAAGGCCGTAAAACCACCGAGTTTATGGGCGCATTAATGTCTATCAGTTTAATATTTGCTTCTGGCTTTGTTAAAACGGTGGCGCGTACCTTAATGTCGGTTGCAGGTGTGAGCGATAACTGGATGCCTTTTCTTACCGGACTTGTTTTTCTGTTGCCGCTCTTCTTCTTTGTTTTTTGTTTAGAAGTAATGCCGCCACCATCAAAAGAAGATAAGCTATTGCGTACCGAACGGGTGCCTATGAATGCAAAACAGCGTGCTAAATTTATAACTGCTTTTTTGCCGGGCATCGTACTCACCATTATTATTTATGTGCTGCTTACCTGTATCCGCGATATGCGCGATAATTTTGAGGTAGAGATATGGAATGGTTTGGGTATTCATGATAATCATATTTATACTCAAATCGATACCCTGATTTCGGTAGTGGTATTGGTTATGATTGGACTGCTGATTCTGATTAAAGATAACCTTAAAGCTTTTACTGTTATCCATGTAATGATTATAGCAGGCTGTTTGCTAATTGGCTTTAGTACCTTTCTTTTTGATAAGGGATATGTTGGGCCTGTAAGCTGGATGGCTTTATTGGGTATGGGACTTTATATGGCTTATATCCCTTATAATGCCATTTTCTTTGAGCGGATGATTGCCAATTTCCATTATAAGAGCAACATTGGTTTTATTATGTACGTGGCCGATTCTATTGGCTATGTAGGTAGTTTTTCGGTGTTAATGCTGCATGAATTTGGCGAAACCAATGTAAGCTGGATGCATTTCTTTAAGCAGTGCTTAATTGCCGTGCCGCTTATTGGCGGTGTGTGTAGTGTGCTTTCGCTAATTTATTTCAGGCGAAAAACCTTGATGACGAATAAAAAACAGCAACACCTGCCAGCTAAACAGGCATGGAGTGGCGTTTCAGAATAACGATTAATTTAAATTTGTGCCCATTGGAAATTAAAACCAGCGAGGCACCTGAATAATAATTCAATGACAGATAAACATTTCGATCTTATTGTAGTTGGTGGTGGCATATTGGGTACTTTCCATGCTTACCATGCACTGCTTATGGGTAAAACAGTATTGCAGTTAGAAAAAGATAATTATCCGGTAGGTGCTACCGTGCGCAACTTTGGTCAGGTGGTACCATCAGGTATGGAGGCCGAGTGGTTTGAGTATGGTGTGGCCGGATTGGAAATCTACAAATCTATCCAGCAGGAATTTGATATTTCAGTTCGTAATAACGGCAGTGTTTATATTGCATCCGATGCTGATGAGCAAACCTTAATACACGAATTAAAAGCACATTACGACACTTTAGGTTACGAAACAGAGTTGCTTGGGCAGGCTGCCATCTTAAATAAATATCCGGCCATTAAATCTTCATATGCAAAAGAAGCCATATTTTTCCCCCAGGAAATTAGCGTGGAACCCGAACTGATGATTTACCGCTTGCAGCAGTACATGCAAACTAAGTTTAAGAATTATCAGCTACAGTACAACAGCCCTGTAACTGCGTGCCAACGCAAGGGCAGCGGGGTAGAGGTGGGCTTAAAAAACAACAGCGTACTTTTTACAGGCGACAAAGCCGTAATCTGTAATGGTTACGAGTTTAAGCTGCTTTATCCTGAGTTGTTTAGCGAAAGTGGTATTGTGGTAAGTAAACTGCAGATGATGCGCACGGTGCCTATGGCTGATGTACAGCTGTCGGGAAATATTTTAACGGGCTTAACTACCCGCAGGTATGAAAGTTTTGAGCATTACTGCCCTTCTTTCCAATCTATTAAAACACCAGAACATTACGAAGAACTTAAAAAATGGGGTATCCATATCTTGTTTAAACAGGCGGCAGATAGCAGCATTATTATCGGCGATTCGCACGTTTATGCAGATGTAAACCATTTTGATGACCTGGGTTTTGATCTCAGTCATCACATTAACGAATTAATGCTCGAAGAAGCAGCGCGCATTGTTGATTTTGATGTGCGTAAGCTGCAAACTACCTGGGCTGGCTTTTATCCGCAACACGCAACTAAACATATTGTAACCTACGATTTGGATGATTGTATCCATATCCGCACTGCTATTGGTGGCAAAGGTATGACCGCGAGCGCGGGTTATGCAGCCGAAAGCATTAAGAATATATTTAGTTAACAAATACTAAACAAAATAGTGGTATTTTGTTAACTAAAAGTTGGTATTAGGCTAACATGCACGTCTTAATATTGCATCTGTAAACCTTAAAAATTTTATAGATGAAACATCTCTACAAGATGAAGATGTGCATGGTAGCTTTGCTACTGCTATGCATCACGCCTTATTTTACATGGGCGCAAACAAAAATAGCAGGTCTGGTTAAAGACGATGCACAACAACCTATTCCCGGTGTAAGTGTGCTGGTAAAGGGCAGCAAAAAAGCCACTTCTACCGATCTTTCAGGTCGCTTTACCATTGATGCCAAAAGCGGCGAAACTTTAGTGTTTAGCGCTGTTGGCTTTCTTCAGCAAGAAGTTGAGGTTAGCGGAACCAATCTTACCGTAGCCTTAAAAACAGACTCGAAAAACTTAAATGAAGTGGTGGTTACCGCTCTTGGTATCCGTAAAGAAAAACGTAACCTGGGTTACGCCATTCAGGAAGTAAAAGGCGCCGATTTGGTAAAGGCCAGGGAAGCCAATCCGGTAAACGGTTTGGTGGGTAAGGTTGCCGGTTTAACTGTTGGTGTATCTTCCGAACTTTTGGGACGTTCGTCGCTATACCTGCGAGGTAACAACGTAAACCTGGTGGTGGTAGATGGGGTGCCAATTAATTCGGATACCTGGAATATCAACCCCGATGATATTGATACCTATACCATACTAAAAGGCCCTGCAGCTGCGGCGCTTTATGGTTATCAGGCCTATAATGGTGCTTTATTAATTACCACTAAAAAAGGAAAACTGAACGATAAAGGCTTTGTGGTAGAATTAAATTCGAGCACACAGTTCAACAAGGGTTTTATCGCTTTACCTAAAAGCCAGGATGAGTACGGCCCGGGCGAGCATAGTGCCTATGCTTTTGGCGATGGAAAAGGCGGTGGCTTAAACGATGGCGATTACGATATCTGGGGACCAAAATTTGAAGGTCAGCTTATTCCGCAGTACGATAGCCCAATTGTAAACGGTGTGCGCCAGGGTACGCCATGGGTGGCCCGCGGAAAAGACAACTTAAAGCGTTTTATCCAAACCGGACTGCTTTCGGCCAATAACATTGCGCTATCTTCGGCTACCGATAAATACAATTTAAGGGTATCGGTTTCCAATAACTACCAAAAAGGCATTATCCCGAATACCCAGCTCAACATTAATAACTTTAATGTGAGCGGTACCTATAACATCAGCCCTAAACTAAAGGCCGAAGCTTATATCAATTACAGTCGCCAGTTTTCTGATAATATTCCAGATGTAAACTACGGCCCGAACAGTGTAATTTATAATATGACACTTTGGGGTGGTGCCGACTGGAATATCGATGATATGAAAAATTACTGGCAAACCGGTAAAGAAGGTATCCAATCTATTTATGCCGAGTACCAGCGTTACCATAACCCTTATTTCATGTCGTACGAGTGGTTGCGTGGCCATAAAAAGAACGATATTAACGGTTATGCATCATTAAACTATAACCTGGTTAAAGGTTTGGATGTGATGTTAAAAACACAGATTTCTACTTACGACCAGCTGAGAACAGAGAAAATGCCATTTTCGGCACACCCTTATGGTCGCGAAGAAGGTTTGGGCGATTACCGCGAAGACCGTAGAAGCATGTTCGAGAATAATACCCAGCTACTTTTAAAATACAATAAAAACGTTGGGGATCTGTTCGAAATCAGTGCCTTTGGTGGTAGTAATGCGCGTAACTTCAGTTACAACTCTAGCTTTACTACAACCGATTATCTGAACGTACCTAACGTTTACAATTTCTCTAACTCTAAAAACCCGGTAAAGGCATTTAACTTTAATTCGAAAATGCTCGTATTAAGTGCTTTTTATTCAGTGGATATCAGCTTTAAAAAGTACCTGAATATTAACACCACGGGCCGTATCGATAAAAACTCTGCTTTGCCAATGGGCAATAATTCGGCATTCTACCCTTCAGTTTCTTTAAGTTCGGTGGTATCTGATTATGTGAAAATGCCTGCTTTTATTTCTTTTGCAAAAGTAAGGGCATCGTATGCTAACGTTAAAGATCCGGGTTTAGGTACTTTAGAATATATTGGTGCAACACCATTGCAAACATATCCTTTGGGTTATGGTGCCGAATACACCTCGTCATATGGCGGTCCGGGTTATGGCATGTCTTCTCCATATAGCGTTAGACCAACTTTTAACAACCAAACCGGTGCTTTTTATACCGATAACCTGATCGATTTAAATGCAGTAAAAGCGCAAAGCCGTACCAATTACGAAGGTGGTATCGACCTTAAGTTTTTAAAGAATAGGTTAGGTTTTGAAGCCACTTATTTCCGTTATATCGACGGGCCAAAAATCATCAGGCAAAACATTTCGCCTGCTACAGGTTACCAAACCAATACCATTAATGGCCGTAAAACACAAAACAGTGGGGTGGAGTTAAGTTTATCTGGCTCACCGGTGCTTACCGATAAATTTGGATGGGATGTGTTGGTAAACTGGTCTACCTATAAACAGATTTATAAAGAACTTGCCCCTGGCGAAACTTCGGTTGATCAGTTCTTCAAAGCAGGCGACCGTATCGATAATATTTATGGTTCGGTGCTGGCTAAATCTCCAAGCGGGCAGGTAATCCACACGTCGAGTGGTACCCCTATTTCTTTACCGGTTAACCAGTTGCTGGGCCATGCCGATCCAAACTGGGTGTGGAGCATCAGCAATAAATTCAGGTATCAGAATTTCTCTTTCAGCTTTCAGTTAGATGGAAAAGTAGGAGGCGTAATGCAGGATTATGTGCGGTTGAAATCTTTTCAGGGTGGTCGCCAGATCGAAACCATTCAGGGTAAAATGGGCGAAGCCAGATATCAGGATTATGTACGGGTAAACGATCCGAATTATAAAGGTACCTGGGTAGGTGATGGTGTGGTTGTAGCCAACGGAGCCAAAATTAATTTCGATCCGGTTACAGGTGTAATTACCAATTACAATCAGCTTACTTTTGCACCGAATGCTACCCCTCAATTGCTGCAGGATTACCTGGGTGTTTTTTATGGCGCTAAGGAAAATACCATGATGAGCCGTACTTATGCCAAATTGCGTGAGGTAACCTTCGGTTATCAGCTGCCTAAAAAGTTATTGGCCAATACTTTTATCCGCTCGGCCAATATATCGGTAGTAGGGCGTAACCTGCTTTATTTTATTAATTCTACCTATAATGATGTGGATGTAGATCAGTATTCGGGCAGAGAAGGCACTTCTACACTGCAAACACCAACTACACGTAGTGTTGGTTTTAACCTGAATGTTACTTTCTAGTCATTAAAAAATATAAGATCATGAAATCAATATATCGCATACTGTTTCTTTTCATCGCAATGGCAGCAGCCACAGGATGTAAAAAAACATTCGAAGAAAATTTTAATAACCCCAATCAGGCCGAGCATGTTCCGCCAAACTTATTAATTAACGGCATTTTGTACAATATGTACGAAGCCCCGTTTTCGGGCTCCGAGCGCTGGAACCAATATACCGCGGCAAATTATTTCTATTATGCCACCAACAATTACGACTGGACAGGTGCATCGTTGGATTATACTACTTTAAAAAACGTAGTTAAAATGGAAGAAGAAGCCAATCGATTAGGTGGCGAGGTAGCCAAACCTTACCTGGCGCTGGCCAAATTCTTTAAAGCTTATTTCTTTATTAAGATGAGCTTAAAGGTAGGCGATTTACCAATGACCGATGCTTTAAAAGGTTTCGCTAACCTTACCCCGAAATACGATACACAAAAGGATATCTTTAAACAATCGATCAGTTGGTTAGATCAGGCCAATACCGATTTAACTGCATTGATTGCTGCCGGAAACAAAGAGCTAAAAGGCGATATTTATCTCAAAAACGATTTGCTGGCCTGGCAGAAAGTGGTAAATACCTTTAGGTTAAGAACGTTGATTCAGTTGAGCAGCCGGGCTGATGATGCTGATTTGCAGGTAAAACAACAGTTTGCCACAATTCTGGGTAATGCTGTCAAATATCCGGTAATGGAGAGCATGGCCGATAACCTGCAATTTGTATACAACGAGAGTTTTAACAAGTACCCGAACAACAAAGATAACTTTGGTAACGATGCCCTACGTTATAACATGGCAGGTACTTATTTAAATACGCTTTCGCAATTGAAAGACCCGCGGGCTTACATGGTGGCAGAGCCTGCCAGGGGTATTGCCGAAGCCAATGGTTATGCGCTTACCGATTACCGCAATTTTGTTGGCGCCAGTACCGGCGAAGACCAGGGGGTGATGCTGGATAAGGTGCAGAAAGGTTTGTATTCATTAATTGGCCGTTACCGTTATTACAGTGGTTATACCGCCGAAAATACTTTCATTATTTCGTATCCTGAGTTATGTTTTATCAAAGCCGAAGGCATAAACCGCGGCTGGGCTACCGGCGATGCGGAAAGCTGGTATAAAAAAGGAATCCAGGCATCTATTGCTTTTTATGGTGTACACGATGGCAGCAATACGGTAACCTTTTTGAAAAAAGATGGTAAACTGGGTGAATTTGAAACCTATGCTGTTAACTTCACTTTTGAAACTGATTATTATGCTCAAACAGCTGTTAAATATGATGGCAATACGGTTAAAGGTTTAACGCAAATCCTTACGCAGAAATACCTTGCTTATTTCCGTAATTCTGGTTTCGAAGCTTACTATCAATACCGCCGAACAGGAGTGCCCGAATTTCAGGTGGGGCCAGGTATTGGTAATAGCCAGCGGATACCGAAACGTTTTCAATACCCCAACATTGAGCGTACCACCAATGGCGAAAACTTAAACCAGGCTTTGAGCCGCCAATATAATGGCGTTGATGATATTAATTTAGCTCCATGGATTGTAAAGTAATTTTAATTAACTGTTTGGTAATCAGTTTAAAATAACTAAAATGGCCTTTCGTTATTTAAGAAAGGCCATTTTGTTTAATAATATTTGAAATATTTGTTGCATAAATCATATTAAAGCGCTAATATTGCACTCCCAAAACAAACAAGCAGATATTTGCTGCAAAGCTTAAAGAAAGTTGTTTTTTGGATAGCCAGATTCCTTCTTAGCTCAGCTGGTTAGAGCATCTGACTGTTAATCAGAGGGTCGCTGGTTCGAGCCCAGCAGAGGGAGCCAGAGTGGGCAAGCACGTTTTACGGTCGCTTGCCCTTCTTTTTTTACCTTCTATCTCATTGTTAATCAGGTAGATCATTTGATGCATCGCGCTCCTCTTTGCGGTTCGATGTTGCAATTCTTCAAATGTGAATTTCTCAGGGAACATCGAACCAATAATTTTTATTTTTTTTGCATAACTTTTTGATTTACAGTAAACTGTGTGGATTTCTGCGAGTTTTTCAATTGCATCATCAAGTTATCCATTTAGTTCCTCCAGTGATATAGTATTATTGGATACTTGACCTAAACGGGACTCCATCTAGCATTCATGTAGTTAAATTTTGTATGCCCCCCGAACCAATGCGATTTCATCAGGAAAAAAATACCGGGTACGGTTTTTTACAATCAGAAATCTTTTATTCAGCCTGCTAGAAATCTTCTTGCTTCTTAGTGGTCAATAAGATAGTTCTAGAAAAACGGGGAAACTTACATTATAAATACGGGAAATTCCCCATAGTCTGCCTGCCGATAAGCCGATACATTTGATCCATACATTAAGCAAAAATCATTGTCATGAAAAATAATGTTCTGCCTAGGGCCTTAGGCCCTTAAATAGGGAAATCCAATAAAATCTGGCAACTAAAAATTTAAACAACTTAATTCAATCAAAATGAACTCTTGCTCAATTGCCTTTTCGGTGGCGCTTGCATTAATCGTCATCCTTTTTTTATCGCTTAATAGCCGGCTTCTAGCCGCCTTAAAAGACATGAGTGTCTTGACAAGCGACCAGCGTTCCTACAGCCTTGCAAAGACTACGCTGTTTTTCTGGACGGTGCTTGTCCTGCTTTCTATATGTTATTTAGGTATCGTTCTGGGCAAAGTCCCTGAGCTCAACGAAGGTGTTTTAGCCCTGCTTGGAATCGCTGCTGGCACTACAGCAACAGCAGCCACCATCGACTCTTTACAGAGTCAGGATCCAAAGATTGCACGCATCCAGGACACTTCGGAAACCGAAAATTTCTTTTTAGATATCCTTTCAGATAAAGACGGGATCAGTACTACAAGACTGCAGACCTTTATTTTCAACATCATTTACGGCTGCTATTTTATATCGGTAGTTATCAGCGATGAAAAGCTATTTCTTTTTCCCGCCAAAACACTTATGCTTCTTGGTATTAGTTCCGGTGCATATGCAGTGTTAAAAGTCACAGAAAACCGCCCTGTCACAAAATAGATCTCAGGGAGCAAAACTGATATAATTGCTCAAAGAAAAAAATAAATCAATCTAAAATCAAACACTAAACTAAAACAAGATGAAAGTTCAGAAAAAAACGAATCCGCTAGTCGAAATTCAACTGGCAGAAATGGGTCAGATCAGTTTGTCAATAGCAATAGGCAATGCACAAATCGGTGGAAACCAAGTGAAATTTACCGATTCAGACCAAATCTTCCACAAAGGAGATGTTAATAACCTGGCCCTTGGTGAGGCTGACAGTCTCCGTGGAAGAACTTTGGAGATTATCACCAATGTGCTGGACATCAACCCTGGAACCAATAACATTATCGTCACCGATTATTTTTCTGGAGGTTCGCCCGGTCAAATCGTCACCACAGATACCGTATCAAATAGCGGGGACATCTGCTCGATTACCGCAACTTATAGGTTTAAATAGAAATCACATGAAAAAGATACTCCTGTTTACATTTACCTGCCTGGCGTTTTACGCGAATGCGCAGGTCAAAATGAATGACCTCATCATTCCCGATGCGCCCGGATTAATCTTGGGAGATAAAGCCCCCTCAATGGTAAGCAAACCTTCCACACCAAGGGCATTCAGCGCAAGCTTAATGACCCTTGCTGAAGGTGGGGCGGTCGAGGTTTCACCATACTGGCTCAGTAATAAACCCAATTATACCTATAAAGATTTCATCACCGAAAAATTTCCTTTTTGCAGACACTGACTTTTTCAGTAGCCACATATAAGGAAAAAAATACTTTTGGATTTGCCCCTGGTTTACGTGTTCAGCTGCTGCGGCTTTATAGTGAGCGTAGCCGCGAAAATCTTCAAAAGAAAGCAGCGGATCTTGTGTCGCTATTGAGTCAGGGAACAACAATAAATCTGGATTCCATCAATAAAGCAAACGAGGCGCTGGATGAAGCTTCCCAGCAGGGACTCTTTGTTGTAGAGTTTGCAGCCGCAGTGCTTGGCAAATCAACAGAAGGTTACCTTAAGGATTTGGACTTTAACAAATCCGGCACCTGGTTAAATATCAAATGGCAGCCTGCAAAATTCCCGGTTGGCCTTGTCGGGCTGGCAAGATATTCATGGAAAAACAATACCTCCAGCCAGGACAGCTCAGCTTTGGATTTTGGTGCAGGCCTAAAGTTTACGAAAGCCAAATGGGATCTTTCTGCCGAGTATGTGAATAGAAGGGAAACCGGGGGCAAGCACTATGAACGACTGGCCTTCGCGGTCAACTACGCCATAAGCGAGAATATAGTTTTAACGGGTTCTGTAGGTAAAGATATATCAGGCGTCAATAACATCATTTCTTTATTGGGCTTTAAAGTTGGGCTATCAAGAAATGAAGCAAAAGATAAATAAAAATCCAGCAAAATAAATTGTCAGATCTTCGTTTAAATTTGTTAATTTAACTCACAAGCAATTGACCTAAAATTACTTACGCGAGAACCATTAATAAATACGCTCTGACAATAAATCATCTAAATCAAATTATTATGGCAAAGAAAAACAAAACCATGAAGGTTCACGGCTATGACAGTGCTCAAAACGAAGTTGAGATCACCCGCGAACAGCCATTTTCCGATGTAAGTACAGGTAAACATTACGGAATGCCTGTGACACCTGAAGCTTTCCTTAACATGATCAGGCGCTTCAAAGACCAGATGCAAAACCCGGACCCCAAAAATCCTTTTAAGGATGTACTTTGGGTAGAATTCAGTAAAGCCTCAATCTTTAGAATTCTTTCTCAGGAAGATTGCGAATACATCCGGTTTTATATGGCAATCCCTGATGAGAGTTCGGGTAAGGCCAGCCTCTCCCTGCAAGGGGTAAAAGCCGACGGGAGTACCATCAAGCGAGAAATACTGGAAAGTATCGCCCAACAGATGGAAACCGATTCCACCGCCGAAGATCAGACCTTGACCATGCAGACCGAAAATTTGCCCCCACCTGTTGAGGAAAAAGGAAATGAAGGATCAACTTTTCACGGTGATCCTGTTAAATCGCTCAATGCGTTTATCTCCAAACCTGAATGGTCGTTCCAGAACAGAAGCTTTTCGGCGTTTATTTCCGACCTTCATGATTTTCAGATAGAGAAGTTCTAGGCATGTTCCGCTTACAGTACATTTATTACCTGCTGATGCTGGCGTGCTTTATTAGAAGTCTGTTTTATATAAAGTTTTACAGGGTCAGGCTGCTGGCCCTGTTGCTGCTTATCTCCATTATAACGGAGATAATGGTAGAAATATGCATTTATAAAAAAACGAACTACTATATTTTTTACCATATTTTCAATATCTGCGAATACACTTTTATAACCCTGATCCTTTATGACTGTATACCTTATCATCCGGTTAAAAAGGCAATGCAGATATCGATACCGGTTTTTGCGACCATTTCGGTATTGATCACCCTAAACCTACAGGATGTTTTAAAGTTGCCGAGCATCAGCAACAGTATTGAAGGCCTACTGGTAATTACCTGGTGCCTGACAACTATGTGGTCCATTGAGCCCACTGACGAACGGAGCATTTTTCGACGGTCCTCCTTCTGGATTGCACTGGCCTTCTTTGTGTATTTTATCGGTACGCTTCCATTTAATGCAATATACAACTCGATGATGGCAGTAAAATCGATGAAAATAAGTACCAGGGTTAATTTTTCAATAATCAATTCCATAGGCAATTACGGATTGTATATCCTTTTGCTTATCGGTTTATCTCAATACAGATGGAAGAAATCTATTCAGCCATTATCATAATATCAATGATTATTCTGGTGCTTTCTGGAGGTATTATTTTCGCAATCATCAATTATAAGGATAAACAGTCAAGGTTTTTGCTTGAAAAACGGGCTATGGAAGAGGAGTTTTCCGGTCAGCTGCTACAGTCAAGGATAGAAGTCCAGGAAATTACTTTTGCCGCAATGTCAAAGGAACTGCATGATAATATCGGGCAGTTGTTGAGCAGTGCAAAAATGCATATTGGTTTGGCAGAAAGGGCATTCCCCCAAACCATCCCATTATTAAATGCCGCGAATGAAACAATTACAGATGCTATATCCGAACTTCGGTCACTTGCCAGATCTTTGGACAGGGAATGGCTTGAACGCTTTGATCTTTTGACAAACCTAAAGGCCGAATGCCAGCGGCTTGGATCAAGCGGAGCATTTGAAATCACTTTTATTCACCCTTCGAGAATATTAATGGCCCCTGATCGGCAGATCATACTCTTCAGGATCATACAGGAAGCCATACAAAATGCCATCCGCCATGCTAAACCAAAATACTTGTTCATCCATATCCTCACCGCTGATGACCAAGATGCTCTTAACATCAAAATCAGTGATGATGGCCCGGGTTTCACTGAACTGGAAGAAGCAGGATTGGGAATGAGTAACATGCGGCAAAGGAGCCTTTTGCTTAAAGGAAAAATAGAATGGATTAATACCGGACAAGGAACCCAGGTTAATATAGAATTACCACTAAATGACATTCCACATGAAAGTTAATATAGGATTGGTCGACGACCATTTGATTTTTTTGGAATCGCTGGCGTTTATGCTGGAGAGTTTCAAGGACTACAATATCTGCGTTAAGGCCACAAATGGAGAGGACTTGCAGCGAAAAATGAAGGGTCTTGATAATTCGCCCGACATGATGCTCATCGATGTAAATATGCCGGTAATGGACGGTATTGCGACAGCGAAGTGGATGAGGGAAAATCATCCTGTAACGAAGCTTGTGGCACTCTCGATGAACAATACTGACCAGGCAATAATTGAAATGCTCCGTGCCGGGTGCTGTTCCTATCTGCTGAAAGACACCCATCCAAATGTTTTTGAAACTGCTTTAGCTGCAATAAATAAGAGCGGTGAATTTAGCGGTGACATCAGTCATCACAAACTAAAGGCCTTGATCAGTTATAAGGAAGAGAAAAAAGAGGTATTTAGCGAAAGGGAGATTGTTTTTTTAGAACTGGCCTGCAGTGATATGACTTATAAGGAAATTGCTGCTAAAATGTTCCTCAGTGAGCGTACCATTGATGGTTATCGCGAAAAACTATTTGAAAAGCTCCAGGTCCAAAGCCGTGTTGGGATGGCGCTAGAAGCCATCAGGCGAAATATCGTTCAGCTGAAAAAGACCTAATTATGCTGTAAGCCTTGGGCATTTCACTTAAATGGGAAGTTTAAGTGCAGGTTTTACTTCTTCACCAATACCATGTTTTATTAGAACTTATTTTCCTTAGCTTTTAAGACTACGCTGAACACCTATTTATTTGATCCTTACTATAATTTTATTGAATGCAATATAGGCTTATATTTCACCTGCAAAATTTTTTCAACTATACTTCTGAGATAGTCGCCATCTTTGGATTGGTCACCAAGTGGTAAATAATAGAAATCAACCTCGCCACGGTAGTTTTTAAAAGCTTCTTTATATCTGGGGTGCCCCCAGGCATTACAGGACTCTAATAAATGCTGATATATTCTTTCGCTTAAATTTTTGCTCACCCCAATATATATACATTCCGTTTTTTGATTTTTAATAAAATAAGCATATACACCCGCAAGGTTTTTTACAGACTCAAATTTCCTTCTGATCTGTTGGTATGTAGTAACTCCATAATGTTCAAAACATTCTTCTCCATGGCAGATAGTTAGCGATTTCCATGGGCCTTCTCCAATGTTGCCAAGCATTCTTTTATCTAAAAACTCTATAAAATCTTCGTTACTGATGAGGTTCTCATGAGTGATATTGAGTTTTTCTTCCATTTTAATGTCTTTTATCCACAAGGGTCTTCGAAGCGGTAAATTCTTTTTTATTGACATCATCTCTTATACCAGTGCTCAAGTATTTGTAACGCTTTGATGCTGAAATAATCTCCAAGGTGTTAAATTATATGAATTATATGGCTTATGAAATCGTTTCCCCTGCTGAAATCAAAGGACTTTTGTGACGTTGTTATTCTCAACTAGCCATATTTCGCAGGGAAATTTTTTGTTAAGGAAATTGAAAAGTTCTTTTGCATTTTCAAACCAAGCTATATGTAGTGATTCAATTATGGCCATACTGAAAACAGGCCTCCCTTTCTCATAATAGCCTTTATAATAATAAGTAGTATCAGAGTTGCTTTCTCCAATAATCCAGAATTTCTCGGATAAGACCAACTGTAAAGGGAAACCCGTATCAGACCTACGTCGAACTATCATCTTTCTTTTTATGTAAGCACTTGAATTGTAAATATGGTTATTCGATTGACTAGTACACTATCCAATAGCTTCTGTTTGTAGGATGAATATTTCTACAATCTCCCGCTTTCATCAGCACTGCTTTTCTCATAAGTGCTTTTTTTGAAGGCTTTTCCAGATCTAAAATTGTATCTCAAAGAAAAATATAGTTTTCTCGTCTGAAATTTTGGATTCCTGGTAATTGCCTGATTGTTGTAATAACTGGTGATGTGTGGGTTGCTGCTAAAGAATATGTCTTCAAGGTTGACATTGATCGCCAACTTATTCTTTAGCGTCTTTTTTGAAATTCCTGCTGAAATATCTCCATAACCTTTTGTGATGGTATTAGCATAGATGCTGCGGGGAGTATAGTATGTGCTCAGGGACAGCGATAGTGTTTTATTGATTTCAAAATCATTGCTGTTCTGGAAAACGAATGTACCTTTTTGGATCTGATACTGATCCCCGGTTACCTGTTTAAATTGTAACAGTAGGGAGTTGTTTGTTGTCCAGAATTTTGTGATGTCGAATGGCGCTGAGAGGTTTACATTGTAAAGCCTTGTATTGCCCACATTTTCCCATGTCTGGTAGAGGATATCTGATTGATCTACAGATACAATCCTTTGAATCTGGCAACTTAGATTAGAATATAGTAGACTTAAATTATATCTGTTCTTTAATGTAAACGTCAGTTGTAGATTGTCCGCAAATGATGGTCTTAAATTGGGATTTCCTGTCGAGATGGTATTGTTGTCTACATAAAATATGTAAGGATTCAAAGTTGAGTAAGAGGGCCTGGCAATTCTCCTGTTGTAAGTGAGTGAGAGATTATAGTATTTTTTTTGGTCTAAATCCCTGCCAAAATAAATGGAGGGAAAGATGTTGAAGTATTTTCGTTGATTGTCCATTTGGTTTCCTAACGAGTGAAGTGAAGTGAGAATGTCTGTTGCCTCGCCTCTTAAGCCAAGTCTGTAATTTAGGTTTAGAAACTTTCCACTTCCTTCAATAAATCCTGCCGTGATCATTTCGTCGTACAGATAATTGAAACTGGATTTCGGATCTGTGAAAAATCCATTGCCTGTAAAAAGCTCAATAGAATTGTCGGTATTTATATATGATTTTGATATGCGGCCACCAAAATTCAGTTCATGCCCGCCTTTAAATACTTTCAGGTACTTAATATCACCGGTGTAAATTCTGGAATGGCTCGGAAAGATAAAATTGTAGAGTGTATCAGATAAAAGGTTGTTGAGGTCGTCTCTGAAAGAGCTTTCGATTTCACTGGACTCTTTTTTGCTGTTTGTTGTGAAATCGCCATTTACACTCAGCCTCGACTTTAATGAGTCGGTATATAAACGGTAGTTGATACCGAAGTTGTGGTATCCGACCTTCGATATATTGTTGAACTGGCCAGCAGATCTTACTGTATTTGTAGGTCCTGTATTTTTTATCAGCGCCTCGCTCAGACTCGATTCTTTTTCAGTTGCATAGTTGCCATTGTAATTAATACTAATGTTTTGCCTGGCATCTACATCATATGCAAGCCCTAAATTAAGGTTGGTTTGGTTCCCCCTTGTTATCCGCTCCGTTTCAGAAGAGAAGGAGGTGCCTGAAATGAGTGTCCTGAACTGTTCATCTGTGAAATACTCTTTTCTTACCTGGTAGCTATATTTAGCACTCAACTGGATTTTGTCTTTCTTTAGGTTAATATTCGCATATGGACTGGTAGAGGGGTACCGGCCCAATCCAAATGATTGCTGACCTCCAAGGTAACCTGTTATGCCATCAACTGTTGTTTTTTTTATATTGATATTGATAATTCCTCCCAAGCCTTCGGCCGAAAATTCAGAAGAGGGGGTGCCAAGAATCTCAATGTTTTTAAGCTCTCCGGCATTTATATTTGCCAGATAGTTTTTCAAGGCATTGCCCGTCATTTTCAATGGTTGCCCGTCGAGATAAATTCTTACACCGGAAACACCATTGATGAATATTTCATTGTTCATAACCTGGATCCCTGGTGCATACTGTAAGATCTGGTTAAAGTTCTTCCCTTGCAGGGCGTCATTGCCCTCTACATTGACGATCAGTTTATCATTTTTTCTGGAGATAAGTGGACGCCGACCCACTACATCAACACCATTCAGGATATTTATCTTTTCTTGAAGCAAGAATACGTATAGGCTGTCTGTTGTATTTTTGAAAGAGAACCTGCCCTTGTAGGTAAATGTTGAGGTATGGGAGATTTCAATTAGGAAATAGTCGGCCGGACCTAGATTATCTATGGTAAAAAGTCCGTTTTTGTCCGACGTCCTGGTAACTGTAGGATTTGTCGAGTTTGTTGGAGAGAATATCTTTATGTAGGCATCGGCTAATGCTATGGATTTTCCGGTTTCAACTTTCCCCTTGAAAACTTTGCTTTGGGCAAATGCTTTGATATCGAGGAATAGCAGGATAAGTAAAAAGACTTTTAAAAATTTTAAGGCGGATATAGTCATTAGTTCAAAGTTCATTCATGTCAAAGTCCCTGCATAAATAGTAATATTCTGGGATAGATATGTCGTAAATCTTTTATTAAACGATAAAGTATCCTGTCTCTTTGATCAGGTATGCTAATCCATCAACCCGATGGAACGTCGTAGTTTAAGCAGGAAAAGTGTCTTATTTTACCGTAATGAGCGGGCCCGCCCTGCATTTGTGTTTGAAAAGCAAAAAACGAGTACAAATCCACAAACATTTATTACCATCTTATATCCCTATAGCGGTAATACTGCCCCTGCAATCTTGGTAAAAGAAAATGCAGGCAACGATTTCGCTGGCGGGCATTTAAATCTGAGCCTTACAATTAACAGTAAGGTAAAACAGATAAAAGCAAATTTGAAATAGTGTACCATAATAAGGTTTTTCTTCATTAATACAGAACTTAAGCCTAAGCCTATCCATAGAGCAGCCACCACATCTGGTGGTTGCTCTTATTGGTGCATACCTCCGGATTTTAGCACCAGATCTTTTCAATTATTCCAGCCCAATTACTTTCGCTTAGCTATTGAAAAAATAGTTACCAGACATCATTTTTGATCAATTAAAACGCACCTCGTTTTTCAATTCCAAGATCTCTTACATGGTCAATTCAAATATTTTCCTCTTTGTAGTCTTACGTTTACGGCTAGAAAAACAAATTGTAAACGGTCCGGAAACAATGCTATTCATCTTTTTTTTCTGTAAACACCTACTCAAAACAGGTTGTGCGTTGTTGTTATATTATTGATAATCAATACGTTGATTGCCTTAAGTATATGTGCGTATTTATAAATTTCTTTATCTTTTTTCATAACTATTTCTTTGTAGTAGGAAAATAAAGCGATTTATTTTTCAAAAACCGTCCCCTCCCCAACATCCCATAAGTAGTTAACTGTCGAGCGCACGGTTCGGCTATTTTATGTAATGCTGAAACTACAAAAGATAGAATTTTTTAAAGCCGTAGGTCATTAATCTATGGTGCGCAAACAATAACAAATAATAAATGAAAAAACGCTTACTCCTCGGCTTAGGTTTATCATTAAGCTTTTACAGTGCGCTGGCTCAGCAAAAAATTACCGACGGTTCAATTACAGATAAAAAACTGCCCAATAAAGACGCAATATTCGAACTGGAAAGTTCAAATAAAGGCTTACTTCATACCAGGGTGGCACTAAAAACCACTACCGATGCATTTCCACTATCGGCACATGTAGCTGGTATGATGGTTTATAACACTGCAACCAGTAACGATGTTGTTCCGGGGATTTATTATAACGATGGAACGAAATGGAATTTGGTTAAAGGATCGAAAGGAGATGCAGGCTCGATTCTGGTCGAAACCCAGCCCGATAAAGATGGGGTGCCTGGCAAACCAGGTGAGCCCGGTGGGCCGGGCGCAGGCGTTACCATTGTAATTAACCGCAGTGGTACCTGGGTATATAACCCAACTACTAATACCTGGACAAATATTAAAGGACCAAAAGGGGATAAAGGAGATGCTGGCACAGTAGGCATTCAGGGTATGTCTGGCACAAGCGGAACTCCGGGTACTCCGGGTTCTGGTACTGCCGGTGCACCTGGTGCAGGCGTTACCATTGTAACTAACGATAGTGGTACCTGGGTTTATAACCCAACTACAAATACCTGGACAAATATTAAAGGACCAAAAGGGGATAAAGGAGATGCTGGCGCAGTAGGCGTTCAGGGTATGCCTGGCACAAGCGGAACACCGGGCACACCGGGTTCTGGCACTGCCGGAGCACCAGGTACAGGTGTTACCATTGTAACCAACGATAGCGGCACCTGGGTGTATAATCCAACAACAAATACCTGGATCAATATTAATGGACCAAAGGGAGATAAAGGCGATGCGGGTGTAGTAGGCGTTCAGGGTATGCCTGGCACAAGCGGAACTCCGGGTACACCGGGTTCTGGTACTGCCGGTGCACCTGGAGCAGGTGTTACCATTGTAACCAACGATAGCGGCACCTGGGTGTATAATCCAACCACGAATACCTGGACAAATATTAACGGACCGAAAGGAGATAAAGGCGAGAAGGGCGATGCGGGTGTAGTAGGCATTCAGGGTATGCCTGGCACAAGCGGAACACCGGGTACGCCGGGTTCTGGCACTGCCGGAGCACCTGGTACAGGTGTTACCATTGTAACCAACGATAGTGGCACCTGGGTGTATAATCCAACAACAAATACCTGGACGAATATTAACGGACCAAAAGGAGATAAAGGCGATGCGGGTGTAGTAGGCATTCAGGGTATGCCTGGCACAAGCGGAACACCGGGTACGCCGGGTTCTGGCACTGCCGGTGCACCTGGTACAGGTGTTACCATTGTAACCAACGATAGTGGCACCTGGGTGTATAATCCAACAACAAATACCTGGACGAATATTAACGGACCAAAAGGAGATAAAGGCGATGCGGGTGTAGTAGGCATTCAGGGTATGCCTGGCACAAGCGGAACACCGGGTACGCCGGGTTCTGGCACTGCCGGTGCACCTGGTACAGGTGTTACCATTGTAACCAACGATAGCGGCACCTGGGTGTATAACCCAAGCACAAATACCTGGACGAATATTAACGGACCAAAAGGAGATAAAGGCGATGCAGGTGTAGTAGGCGTTCAGGGTATGCCTGGCACAAGCGGAACTCCGGGCACACCGGGTTCTGGTACTGCCGGTGCACCTGGTGCAGGTGTTACCATTGTAACCAACGATAGCGGCACATGGGTGTATAACCCAAGCACAAATACCTGGACGAATATTAACGGACCAAAAGGAGATAAAGGCGATGCGGGTGTAGTAGGCGTTCAGGGTATGCCTGGTACAAGCGGAACACCGGGTACCCCGGGTTCTGGCACTGCCGGTGCACCTGGTACAGGTGTTACCATTGTAACCAACGATAGTGGCACATGGGTGTATAACCCAAGCACAAATACCTGGACGAATATTAACGGACCAAAAGGGGATAAAGGCGATGCGGGTGTAGTAGGCGTTCAGGGTATGCCTGGCACAAGCGGAACTCCGGGTACACCGGGTTCTGGTACTGCCGGTGCACCTGGAGCAGGTGTTACCATTGTAACCAACGATAGCGGCACATGGGTGTATAATCCAAGCACAAATACCTGGACGAATATTAACGGACCAAAAGGAGATAAAGGCGATGCGGGTGTAGTAGGCGTTCAGGGTATGCCTGGTACAAGCGGAACACCGGGTACCCCGGGTTCTGGTACTGCCGGTGCACCTGGAGCAGGTGTTACCATTGTAACCAACGATAGTGGCACATGGGTGTATAACCCAAGCACAAATACCTGGACGAATATTAACGGACCAAAAGGAGATAAAGGCGATGCGGGTGTAGTAGGCGTTCAGGGTATGCCTGGTACAAGCGGAACACCGGGTACCCCGGGTTCTGGCACTGCCGGTGCACCTGGTACAGGTGTTACCATTGTAACCAACGATAGCGGCACATGGGTGTATAACCCAAGCACAAATACCTGGACGAATATTAACGGACCAAAAGGGGATAAAGGTGATGCAGGCGTTGCCGGTAAATCTGTAACCTTAACCAACAATACCGATGGTACCACAACTATTACCGATGGATCAGGCGGAACGGTAACGATTAAAAATGGTAAAGACGGTGTAAACGGAACAAATGGTGTAGACGGTAAATCTGTAACCTTAACCAACAATACTGATGGTACAACAACCATTACCGATGGATCAGGCGGAACGGTAACAATTAAAAATGGTAAGGACGGTATAAACGGAACGAATGGTGTAGATGGAAAATCTGTAACCTTAACCAACAATATTGATGGTACCACAACTATTACCGATGGATCAGGCGGAACGGTAACGATTAAAAATGGTAAAGACGGTGTAAACGGAACTAACGGAACAAATGGTGTAGACGGTAAATCTGTAACCTTAACCAACAATACTGATGGTACAACAACCATTACTGATGGATCAGGAGGAACGGTAACGATTAAAAATGGTAAGGACGGTGTAAACGGGACAAATGGTGTAGACGGTAAATCTGTAACCTTAACCAACAATACTGATGGTACAACAACCATTACCGATGGATCAGGGGGGACGGTAACAATTAAGAACGGTAAGGATGGAGTTGATGGAGCAACTGGTCCGCAAGGTCTGGTAGGAGCTACAGGTGCACAAGGTTTGAAAGGTGATAAAGGAGATATTGGAGCAACAGGCGCTATAGGTGCTACTGGTGCAACAGGTGCAATTGGCCCACAAGGTACTGCAGGAGCCGCAGGTGCACAAGGTTTGAAAGGTGATAAAGGAGATACTGGAGCGGCTGGCGCAGTAGGTGCTACTGGTGCAACAGGTGCAATTGGCCCACAAGGTACTGCAGGAGCCGCAGGTGCACAAGGTTTGAAAGGTGATAAAGGAGATACTGGAGCGGCTGGCGCAGTAGGTGCTACTGGTGCAACAGGTGCAATTGGCCCACAAGGTACTGCAGGAGCTACAGGTGCACAAGGTTTGAAAGGTGATAAAGGAGATACTGGAGCGGCTGGTGCAGTGGGTGCTACTGGTGCAACAGGTGCAATTGGCCCGCAAGGTACTGCAGGAGCCACAGGTGCCCAGGGTTTGAAAGGTGATAAGGGAGATACTGGAGCGGCTGGCGCTGTAGGTGCTACTGGCGCAACAGGTGCTGTTGGTCCGCAAGGCCCGGTAGGAGCCACAGGTGCTCAGGGTTTACAAGGTGATAAGGGAGATACTGGAGCGGCTGGCGCAGTAGGTGCTACTGGTGCAACAGGCGCAATTGGTCCGCAAGGCCCGGTAGGAGCCACAGGTGCTCAGGGTTTACAAGGTGATAAGGGAGATACTGGAGCGGCTGGCGCAGTAGGTGCTACTGGTGCAACAGGCGCAATTGGTCCGCAAGGCCCTGCAGGAGCCACAGGTGCTCAGGGTTTAAAAGGTGATAAAGGAGATACTGGAGCGGCTGGTGCAACAGGTGCAATTGGCCCACAAGGTACTGCAGGAGCCGCAGGTGCACAAGGTTTAAAAGGTGATAAAGGAGATACTGGAGCGGCTGGTGCAGTGGGTGCTACTGGTGCTACTGGTGCAACAGGTGCAATTGGTCCGCAAGGCCCTGCAGGAGCCACAGGTGCCCAGGGTTTGAAAGGTGATAAGGGAGATACTGGAGCGGCTGGCGCTGTAGGTGCTACTGGCGCAACAGGTGCTGTTGGTCCGCAAGGCCCGGTAGGAGCCACAGGTGCTCAGGGTTTAAAAGGTGATAAAGGAGATACTGGAGCGGCTGGTGCAACAGGTGCAATTGGCCCACAAGGTACTGCAGGAGCCGCAGGTGCACAAGGTTTAAAAGGTGATAAAGGAGATACTGGAGCGGCTGGTGCAGTGGGTGCTACTGGTGCAACAGGTGCAATTGGCCCGCAAGGCCCTGCAGGAGCCACAGGTGCCCAGGGTTTGAAAGGTGATAAGGGAGATACTGGAGCGGCTGGCGCTGTAGGTGCTACTGGCGCAACAGGTGCTGTTGGTCCGCAAGGCCCGGTAGGAGCCACAGGAGCCCAGGGTTTGAAGGGAGATAAAGGAGATATCGGAGCAACAGGTGCACAAGGTACTGCAGGAGCTGTGGGTGCAACAGGTCCTCAAGGCCCTATTGGTCTAACCGGCGCTACTGGTCCTGCTGGGGTAGCTGGTGCGCAAGGCTCTCAGGGACCGGTTGGAGCTACAGGCGCGCAAGGCCCTGCAGGTACCAATGGCGTAGGAGGTGTTTCGCAAGCTGGTACTGGAATCAGTATTACGGGCGCAGGAACTGCAGCTAGTCCTTATATTATCAATAACACTATAATTGATACTGATAATCAAGCCATTACTGCTTTTAGCTTAAATGCAGCCACAAAAATATTAACACTTACTTTGCAAAGAGGAAATACAATGACGGTAGATCTTTCTACATTGGCACCTGCAAGTACTGCTGATAATGGTTTAAATAAATCAAGCACTACCAATACCCAATTGGGAGGGCCGTTAACCGGAGCAACTACGATCACTACTACTGCTGCAAATACATTGGCCATTCCAGGTTTGCAAACTGGCGCTGAAACGGACAAAGTAGTAACGGTTACCTCAACAGGTGTTTTACAAGCCTTAAAGGGTGCATTGCCCAAGTTCTTTTATGCCCCTTCTGTAGTGGTGCCTACGCACGACTCGAACGGGGTTCCATTGGTAGGGAATCAGACTTTGGATATTTATAGCAAGTATTCGCAGCAATTTGGTTTCTCTGGTGGAATTGGCCAGGCCAGAAGCAACTCTTCTTCTACGCTGCCGGTATTGCCAGCAAGCGAATTGGATTATTTCGTTACCTATTTCGATAATACGGTATTCAATACTGTAACGGTTTCTGCTGCTGGTGTAATTACTTATACTGTTAAACCAACAGCAGTAGCAACAGAAGCTTCGTTCATGAACATTGTATTTAAAGTTAAATAGCATGAATAGGATAAAGAGAATGTGCAATAGGTTATTTAATTTAAAACAATTGGGCAAAATAGTTACACTGAGCTTAACACTTTGTTTGTTCTTCTGGAATAAACAAAGTGCACAGGCACAGAGTTCTTATGGAGATTTTCCTTATGCCCAATCTTTTACCTCAGGTACCAAACCTTCCGAAGTATCTACTCCAACCGGAGCGGGAACTAACGATGTGGCATTTACCACTAATGGTTTACGTTTAACACGTGCTGCCAACAGCCTTTTCGGTGCTATTTTTATAAATAACAGACAGTTTTCTTCTAAAAACGGAGTTAAAATTGCATTTGAGTTTGGAATGTACGGTGGAAACGGAGCAGATGGTATTTCAATGTTTCTATTTGATGCAGCAGTAACTAATCCGGTTATTGGCGCTCCCGGTGGTGATTTGGGTTATAATTTTGCCCGTGCTAATGATTCTTGGGCAGCAAATCGTAAAGCTGGTCTTACCGGTGCTTATTTAGGCGTAGGTATAGATGCTTTTGGGAACTTTAAAACTAAGCAGTTTCAAACTGATAAAAGATGGAATGGAGTAAGCCTGGCTGGTTCAAGTCATGTTACCTTAAGGGCAGCTGCCGGACCAGTGATTAACAATACCGGTCAAGGTCAGGGTTTTACAGGTTATCCGGTAATGATTACCCAATCAACTTTGGCAGTACCGACAGGTAATGGAGGTGCTATTTTAAATCAAACTGGCGGAGGTTATACCTTTTCTACGGGACCATCAACAGGTTTCGACCTTAAAACAACAGGCCTGGGTGCCACAACAGCTGATGCCGATTATAGAAAGGCATTTATAGATTTAGTTCCTAATAATGACCTTTTAGGCAACAATAATGGGTTTTATATAACAGTTAAGATCCAACATGGGAGCACCATTACTACGGTGATTGATAATTACCTCTACCGTACTTCTTTTACCTATACCGAAAATGCCAATGCAGCCGGTAATACCGATTATAATACCAATAGTAATACTGGTGCTGATACACAGCGAACCTTATCTGCTACTGTTCCCGATTTTTTACGCATCGGTTTTGCTGCCAGTACAGGTGGTTTAAACAATATCCATCTGATCAAAAACTTAACGGTTACCTTGCCCTATGCGGCTGAAGCAGCAGATGATTTGGGTGCTACTTGTAGAAATATACCAGTAGTTGTTGATCCTTATGCCAATGATATAGCTTATGCTGGTCTCATACTTTTATCGCCAGTGCCAACTGCATCGAAGGATAATATTGATGCCAGCCAATTCAGGTTTTTGAACAGCGATGGTACTACTGCAACCAACCCTTTCTCGGTAACCAATAACCAAGGTACGTTTACCTACAATGCTACAACAAAGAAAGTGACCTTTACCCCAGCTGTAGGCTTTATCGGTACGGCATCCATCAACTATAGTATTAAAGGGATAACGGTTCCAGTTGTGGGTGGTCCTTATGGCGATGAGGCTTATCGTTCTCAGAATGCCACGATTACGGTTAGGGTTTCCAAATGCCAGGTCATCACCAACCCCATGTTGCCTTCAGGTAACGAATAACCGCTGAAGCGATAATTCATTCAACATGAAAATAAAAACATTACAAATATTAATTATTATCCTGCTGCTTTTACTGGGCTACCAAATAGAGGTTCAGGCGCAAACAGGGGCAGGGAGTAGTACTGTTGATAATTCGACTGTTTATATTGCAGCCGGAACAACCGAGCTTCGTTTCTCTGAGGAAACTTATTTTGGGCCTGATGCCGACTGGACTATCGACGGCACGCTGACCATTTACAGTAAAAATGTATGGATTGCCCCCGGTGCAAAATTTAGCGGTAAAGGGAAGATTATCATTTACAATCCGGGCGATAATCCTTTTTACACCGATATGCCATCGGGTCCAACACAGATTGATGGCAACAATGGTAATTTCATTAACCTCATTATCGAACACCACAATACAAGCAACATTGTTTTAGCCAATGTTACCGATCCGGGATACAATACCAAAAATCCGGTTGGAGCAGATGGGGCTACACTAAACATTGCCGGAACATTAGATATGGCTGCTAACGGAGCCGACATTATATTAAACGGTAATAATTTAGTTTTCAATGCTAGCGGTAAAATCAGTAATTACAGCATGTCGCGGATGGTGGTTACCGAAAACAGTTTAACCGGCCATATGGTTAAAGATATTAACGCCAATGCTGCATTTGTATTTCCGATAGGCATTGCAGAAGGCGATTATACACCCGCAACATTAACGCCCAAAATACCAACACGGATTTTTGCCAGTGTTCAGAATTATAATGCCGACAATAATATACCCGGCACCGATATGATAAAAGGGATGGATAGAACCTGGAATTTATATGCTGCTACTCCGACTACTGCAACCGTTACTTTACAGCACAATACCATTACCAATGGCTCGGGTTTTATTGATGCAAAGGCTTCCATTACCCAGTATTTAGGCTTTGGTAAATGGGATGTAAGCGCAACAACCAACCCTGCTCAGGGTGTTCATACCCGCAGTAACGTAAGCATAGCGGGCGATATGCTGGCCAATGGAGCCTTTTTTACCAAGCACTCGCTCGATGGTACTAATTTAATTATTCCCAACCTGTTTACGCCAAATGGCGATGGCAATAACGATACCTTCGAAATCCGCGGACTCGAATTTTTTGATGCGAATGATCTCGTTATCGTAAACCGCTGGGGAAATGAAGTGTATAAAGCAAGTAACTATCAAAATAACTGGACCGGTGAAGGCCTTAATGAGGGCACGTATTATTACGTACTGAGGGTTAAAGCAGATGCATCTGCTGCATGGCAGGTGTATAAAGGATACATCACATTAATCAGGGCATTTAGAAGATAATTGGTTGAGGTTCGATTGCCTTAAACCGATGTATGTACATCATCACCATGAAAAAAATACTCACCATAACAGCCTTAATTTTATTGACTAAGCTTTCTTCTGCACAGCAGGATGCACAGTTTAGCCAGTACATGTTTAATGGCATTTACATTAACCCTGCCTATGCAGGTTACCGCGAACAGTTAAACGTACATGCTTTTTATCGCAACCAGTGGACAGGGTTAACGGGTTCGCCAAAAACCATGTCGGTAGCGGTTGATGCCATTGCCAATAACGGAAATGTCGGGCTGGCCCTGCAACTCTCTGGCGATAGGCTTGGTGCACAAAGAAACCAGTCTGTTTATGCCAATTATGCCTATCGCATTCGTTTAAATGCCGATGGAACTTCGAGGCTGGCCCTGGGTTTGGGTGTAGGGGCAGTTCAGTTAGGAATTGATGGCGCAATGCTTAACCCCAACGATTTTGAAGTTTACCAGCCTACTGGCATGGAAAGCACCATTGTGCCCGATGCCCGTGCCGGTGTTTACTTCGCTAACGACCAGTTATATGCCGGTATTAGTGCCGATAACCTCGTTTCGCAGTATATAGATATTGATCGCTATGCCTTTATTCCGCAACCCAAACCACATTATTACCTTACTGCAGGCATGCTCATTCCCTTATCGCAGGATATCCTGTTAAAACCTTCTTTTTTATTGAAAGACGACCGTGGAGGACCAAGCAGCATAGATTTGAATGCCTTTGTAATTTTAAACGAAAAGCTCTGGTTGGGAGGATCGTACCGCACGGGAATTAAGCTGTACAATAAAGACTATCTGCAAAAAGATTTAAGCAAAATGAATTCGGCAGTGGCAGCAGTACAACTGTTTCCAACCAACAACCTGAGGATTGGTTATGCCTACGATTTTTCTATTGGTGCCCTGCAGCAATATAGCGGCGGAACACATGAAATATCAATCAGCTATTTTTTCAATAAAAAGAACATGCGCATGTTAACCCCAAGAATTTTTTAAGCCATGGCTCATTTATCCATACCAAACTTTATTGCTGTTAACTACAAAAGATTTTTAGCTACGGCTATGTTAACCTTGCTGCTCCTTTTTGGCGCTAAACCTGGCCAGGCGCAATACGTGCTCAATGCTGCCGATGCCCAATACGAGCTTTTTAATTATAGCAAGGCCATAAACCTTTACGAACAGGCCTACCAAAAGAAACCAACGCAGTACACCGCCGAGCGGCTTTACCATTGTTATGCCTTTATCAACGATTACAAACAGGCCGAAAGCTGGAGTGCCATTGCCGCTGCAATGCCAGATGCGAAACCCGAAAATATACTGGCCTATGCCAAAGCCTTACAGCAAAATAGTAAGTACACCGAAGCCAAACAGCAATTTCAAAAATACGCTGCTACTGGCGAAACCGTTGCCCCTGCCGATATAAACCGCTGGTTATTGAGCTGCGATTCTGCTTTGTATTGGATGAAAAACCCCACATCGGTTATCATTACCAATGCCGCTAAACTTAATTCTGCCCAATCAGACTGGGGGCTTAACACGTTTGGTAACGGCGTAACTTTTGCTTCCGATCGCGGTGCTGATGGTTCAGTACAAAACGGTTCCAATCGGCCCTTTTTTAAATTTGATGGCACAAAGAAACCCGATAAAAATATTTACGGCTGGACCGGAAACCATTATTTACGCCTCTATACACAAAGGGAATTAACCGATAGCGTAAGTCCTTTTCCTATTCAAACCCACACCGATTATCATATGGGGCCTGCCAGCTTTACGCAAAGCGGAAAGGAAATGTATTTCACCTTAACCAAAATCCCAAAGCATCCGGTTTATGTAAAAGGCAAACTGGCTACCGTTAACGTAGAAATCTATTCGGCTAAGTTAGATGAAAAGGGAAATTGGGGTAGTCCTCTCGCTTTTAGCTATAATAAAGTGGATGAATATTCGGTTAGCGATCCTTTTATCAGTGCCGATGGCAATACCCTTTACTTCAGTTCAACTATGCCCGGCGGCCTGGGCGGGGCAGATATTTATTTTTGCCTGAAAAGAGCAGATGGTACCTGGCAGCTTCCCGTTAATTTGAAAGCACTGAATACTGCCGGTAACGAACGTACACCTGTGTTGGGCGGGCATCAGGATTTTTATTTCAGTAGCGATGGTCGGGTAGGTATGGGCGGATTGGATATTTATAAAGCCAATCTCGTAGGAGATAAAATCAGTAAGATCGAAAATATGGGCTACCCGCTCAATTCGCCTCAGGATGATTTTGCTTTTCTGAAAACTAATGCACTAAACGGATACCTGAGCTCCAATCGCACAGGTGGCTTAGGAAACGATGATATTTACAGCTTTACTGCACCTCAATTATTGGTATTTAAACTTACCGGAATTGTTTTCGATAAACGTACTAACCTTCCACTCAACAATGCGTTGATTACGTTAAATAAAACCAATATACAAAACCTGAAAGTGTTAACAGGTGATGATGGTACATTTCAGTTCAATTTAGAAAAATCGGCTGATTATGAACTTACGGGAGAGAAAACCGCTTACCGCAACGATTTGGCCCAGGTAACCACCAAAGGCCTTACCACCAGCACCATGCTTAAGCAAAATCTGTATCTGGAAAAAATAGAGCTCGAGAAAGCAATTAAGCTGGAAAATATTTATTATGATTTCGATAAATCTGATATCAGGCCTGATGCAGCTATTGAGCTTAACAAACTGGTTAAAATTATGAAAGATAACCCAACCATTTGGATTGAGCTGGGTTCGCATACCGATAGCCGGGGTAACGATCAATATAACATGCAGCTATCGCAAAACAGGGCCAATGCTGCCGTTCAGTACATCATTAACCAGGGCATTGCCCCGAACCGGATTACTGCTAAAGGTTATGGCGAATCGCAACTGCTTAATAAATGTGCTAACGGTGTAAAATGTACAGCAGCCGAACACCAGTTAAACCGGAGAACCGAATTTAAGATTGTAAAATTATAAAACGTTGCTGTGCAGCAAGCGGCTTTTAGCGTTAGGGATAGACTAAAAAGCCCTTGTTTGCATGGCTTCGTTTTTTAGCAATTATTCTAAATACACCATAACCATAGGGTTTATATTTTCTCCTTATTAACAACTAATTAATTTCGGAACTCCTACGGATTTTCTTCACATGTTATCGAAGCAATTCCGAAGAAACAGGCTATATTAACCTTTGTTTACAGGCTTAATTTAAGGTTGCCAATTTATTTCACCACCTAAGACATGTAAGAATATTAAAGGTTGGAACGAAGACACGATTGCAATTTATTTACCATTTAAGACATATAAGCTCATGTAAGGGTAATTGTACTTATATGAAACTTATATATCTGATATGGTTTTTGTTTTACATGGTAATAAATTGAGTTGTCATCCTGAGCTTGTCGAAGGATCTGCCTTAACCTAATTCAATCATTCAAAACTCAATTACGCCAATACCTCTTCGCGCATTTCCTGGGCTGCTGCCACCATTTCAATCAGTGCTTTTTTGGTTTCATCCCAATGGCGGGTTTTTAATCCACAATCAGGGTTTACCCAAAGCTGATCGGCAGGAACCACAGCTTTCGCTTTTTCCAAAAGCTGCACCATTTCTGCTCTTGAAGGTACCCTTGGCGAGTGGATATCGTACACACCAGGCCCAATTTCGTTCGGGTATTTAAAGTCGGCAAAGGCATCAAGCAGTTCCATTTGCGAACGCGAACATTCAATTGTAATTACATCGGCATCCATATCGGCGATATTTTGGATAATATCGTTAAACTCCGAATAGCACATGTGAGTATGGATCTGCGTTTCGTCTTTTACACCGCTTGCCGAAATTTTAAAGGCCGTAACCGCCCATTTCAGGTAAGCCTGCCAATCTGTTTGGCGTAACGGAAGGCCTTCGCGTATGGCTGGCTCATCAATTTGAATGACTTTTATTCCTGCATTTTCGAGGTCTACCACTTCATCGCGGATAGCCAGTGCAATTTGGTTACAGGTAACTGATCTCGGCTGGTCGTTACGTACAAAAGACCATTGCAATATCGTAACCGGACCGGTTAACATGCCTTTTACAAGGATTGGGGTTAACGATTGCGCAAATGCTGTCCAGTAAACCGTCATGGCTTTAGGGCGGTCTACATCACCATAAATAATAGGGGGTTTAACGCAGCGGCTACCGTAGCTCTGTACCCAGCCATTTTTGGTAAAGGTAAAGCCGTTAAGCTGCTCACCAAAATACTCTACCATATCGTTACGCTCAAATTCGCCATGTACCAATACATCAATGCCAATTTCTTCCTGCCAGCGAATGGCTTCTTCGGTTTCCTTTTTTAATAAAGTATCGTATTCGGCAGGTGTAATTTCTCCCTTTTTAAATTGTGCCCTCCAGTTTCTAACTTCGGTAGTTTGTGGAAAAGAACCGATAGTTGTAGTAGGGAAAAGCGGCAGTTTTAAAATATCCTGCTGTGTCTTTTTCCTGATCGAAAAGGCATTTTCGCGTTCTGCATCTTTATCGGTAATGCCACTTACCCTTTGCTTTACTGTTGTGTTATGGATCAGCGTAGAAGTTCTGCGGCTTTCAATGGCGTTTTTGTTTTCAGTGAGTTTAGTCAGTGCCTCCTGACCGGGGGTTTCATCAGCCAATGCTTTGAGGGTAACCACCTCATCAATTTTCTGTTTGGCAAAGGCCAGCCATTGCTTAATTTCGGGGGTAAGGGTTTCCTCGTTGGTTTCCAGGTCCAGATCGCAAGGCGAATGCAATAATGAGCACGAAGGCGCAATCAATACGCGGTCGCTACCCAGTTGGGCTACTGCTTTTTTGATGATGGCTAAAGATTGCTCAAAATCATTTTTCCAGATATTTCTACCATCAACCACTCCAAGAGATAAGCTTAATGTAGCCGGAATGGCATTTAGTACTTCATCCAGCTGCTCAGGGCAACGTACCAAATCGATGTGTAAAGCCTGTACAGGTAAGCCGGTAGCCAGTGCAAGGTTATCTTTTAAGCCCTCAAAATAAGTGGCTACCAATACCTTAAGCTGCGGAAATTGTTTCCTGATTTCGGCATAAACATAATTGTAGGCTGCACGGGCTTTTTCGTTAATATCTAACGCTAAAAACGGTTCGTCGAACTGGATCCACTCTGCTCCCTGATCTTTCAGCTCTGTTAAAATCTGGAGGTAAACCGGTAACAGTTTCTTAATCAAGTCGATTTTATCAAAACCGGTTTCTTTTTCTTTGCCCAGTAACAGGTAAGAAACAGGCCCAATAATTACAGGTTTGCTGTTAATGCCCAGTTGTTTTGCCCTTACAAATTCGTTTACAATTTTG
This sequence comes from Pedobacter sp. HDW13, assembly GCF_011303555.1. NCBI lineage: Bacteria > Pseudomonadati > Bacteroidota > Sphingobacteriia > Sphingobacteriales > Sphingobacteriaceae > Pedobacter > Pedobacter sp. HDW13. Next base: position 2,927,734 of record NZ_CP049868.1, read on the forward strand.
CCTGAGAAAAGGTTAAACTCCTGGTTTTTATAAAATTCGGGTACAATGTAATGGTAATTGGTATCGAGCCATTTGGTCATTTCCATGGCGGTAATGTCTAAACCATCTTTCTGGTAGCCCCGGGCCATGGCAAAATACAAATCGAGTTCGTTATTGGTTTTCTGCAGTACCACCTGGTTATAACGTTTTGGAATGGCGCCTACGGTTAGCGACATATCCAGGATCTGGTCGTAATAAGAAAAATCGTTTGAAGGAATCAGGTCGATACCTGCCTCTTGTTGTAGTTTCCAGTTTTGATCGGCAATGTTACGGCCTTTGCTCAGCAGCTCTGCCAAAGTAATTTTGCCGGCCCAATATTGCTCGCTGGCTTTTTTTAGTTCTCTGTTGCTCCCGATACGCGGGTAGCCTAGGTTGTGGGTTTGCATTTTTTCAACTTTTTAAATGGTTAATAATCATTGTAAAAAGCCCCTTGTTAATTTCGCAATGCAATAAGGAAGGAAGTATGAAGGAGCGCAATGCCACGGAAACAGGGCACAACAAGCCCATAAAGGTTTTGTACCAGTGTAACAGCATTTGTCTGACATCAGGCTTCAATCGCGAAAGCATTGTCAATTCCGGAACAGAAAGGTATCCTGACTTGTAACCGTTTTATCATCTATGGATGTTTTTGATAAAATCTTAAATGTTACTTACAGTTGCGCGACAGTTCGTGATTTACACACGATTCCCTTTTCACTTCCGGTTATTGAAATATATACAAGAACTCTTTTGCTTACAATCAGTTTTTAATTCTTTTCAAAGGTAGTTAAGTGGATATTAAAACTATTGATTGTGAAATAATAAGGTTAAACAGCTGTTTTTGTGTTGTTTTTTAGTGTATTTTGCTTTTGAGTACTTAGATTTGGCAGCAAAAAAGAAAAATATTCTATGAGCGAGCTTGATGAAACTGATTTATTACTGTTGAAGATTTTAGGCAATAACTCCAGTTACACCACAAAAGAGCTGGCAGCGCAGGTAAACTTATCGCCGTCGCCGGTTTTTGAAAGGGTAAAACGGTTAGAAAACAATGGCTATATTAAAAAATACATCGCTATACTGGATGCGGAGAAATTTAACCAGGGCTTTATTGTTTTTTGTAACATTAAACTGAAACAGCATGACCGAAAAATCGGCCACCACTTTGTGGCCGATATTTTAAAAATAGATGAAGTTACAGAATGTTATAATGTTTCTGGCGACTATGATTTTATTTTGAAGGTATATGCGAGGGACATGAAACACTATCAGGATTTTGTTTTCAATAAACTCGGCTCAGTAGAAAGTATTGGGAGTACACACAGCACTTTCGTAATGGCCGAGATTAAAAATTCGCATAACATTAATTTTTAAGGGGCTGTGGCATTCTTTCGTTTGTCTACAAGTTTGCCACACTGAGCCTGTTGAAATGCCTATTTAAACTGGTAAGTTTTAACATAATCAAATACAACCTCGTCGGGATATACGCCCTTGGTGTAGTCGCCGCCAAAACCAGTTAATTCGGTACTTAAGATCATGTATTCTGAAATACCCGACAGGCCTTTACTTGTGCGGAATACTTCGGTTCCATCAACAAAAAAGACGTATTCTACGTTGTTCCAAAGTAATCCAAAAGTGTGAAAATTATTGTCGTTAATGGTTTCGCTGGGTACAATTTTACTTTCGCTTTTGTGGGTTGCACCGTAGCCTCCCCAATGTACGGTATGGTAAGTGGCGTTTGGATTCGGCTTCAGGTATTCAAAAATATCAACTTCTGCACCCACTGCAAGTGCATTATCTGGCTGTGAACCCATTGTATTTGTTTGTAGCCAAAAAGAGGAGTGTGTACCAAGCGATTTTTGCATTTTAGCCCTGCATTCAAAATAACCGTACTTCTGGGCAAACTTACCATCGGTACACAGTTGCCCAACATAATATTTTCCATCAGTATCTTTAATCGTTTGTATCACCAGATTTCCTTTGCCATCAAGCGAAATGGTTTTATTGCCCGAAACAGTAGCATATCCCCTTACGGTTCCATCAGCCCTGTAAGCCCATTTCGTTGCATCGATTGTTGTGCCGTTAAAATCATCAACAAAAACAGGAGTCATCTGGTGAATAAAGTCGGCTGGTTTTAAAGGTTTTTGGAGAAATGGATCCGTTTTTTGCGAAAGCGTTGGTACTTCGGGAACATCATTTTTCTTGGCGCAGGATAAAAGTAGAACGGCGATTAAAATTGAAACTGTGTTTTTCATAATACATTTAAAATTTGGTTACAGGATAAAGGTGTACCTTTTTTAGAATAAGCAGGGGCTAAAATCCTTAACAAATGGGGCGAAAAATACAAAGATATTATGGGTAATATGGATGACCTGTTGCAGCAGGTGCATAGGCCTGTAGGTAGGAAGCTGCTTGTGGCCTGTAAGCTTAACATTTTCTTAATGTTCACCAAACTTAAAGGGTATACTGTCCAAATACCTTTGCCGAAAAAAGATTTATGAAACGAATAGTTGCCCTAATGGCCTTGTTGTGGCTTTCGGCGGGATATGTATCGGCACAAGAAAACCATGTGGTATTGATTAGTATAGATGGCTTACGCCCCGAATTTTATTTAGATCCGCAATGGGGCATGATTAATGTACGCCAGGCCATGCAAAACGGAGCATATGCAGAGGGCGTAAGGGGCAGTTTCCCAACGGTTACCTATCCTTCTCACACCACCATTGTAAGTGGTGTATTGCCAGCCAAACATGGTATTTATTATAACACACCTGTTGAACCGCTGGGCATTTCGGGCAAGTGGTTCTGGTATTACAAAGACATTAAAGTACCTACCATCTGGACAGCAGCTAAAGATGCAGGTTTAACAACCGCAGGGGTGAGCTGGCCGGTTACCGTTGGTGCGCCAATTACGTATAACCTGCCTGAGTATGTAATTCTTCCACAAGGTAAAGGAGAGAAAAAAGACGAGATTAAAGCCATGTCTTTGGAATCGAACCCTAAAGAGCTTTTTCAGGAAGTACAGGATTATGCGGTAGGTAAGTTTAACGAGGAATATGGTGCTTCGGTTGATTTTTATACCAGCGACCAGAATAAATCGCGCATGGCAGCCTATATTTTAAGAAGATATAAGCCAGCTTTCCTGGCATTGCACATTGCACTTTTAGATCACTTTGAACATGAGCAGGGCCGCGATGGAGATAAAGTAAGATCGGCTATCGTAGGGGCAGATGTGGCTATTAAAACCATTATGGATGCGGTAGAGGCATCGGGTATGAGCAAAAACACTACTTTCATCATTACCGGCGACCACGGTTTTGTTGATATCCACACACAGTTTAAACCTAATGTAGTACTAAACAAGCTTGGCCTTTACGATGATGCCAATAAAGAAGGCTGGAAAGCTTACTTTCAGCAAAGCGGTGGATCTGCCTTTTTACACCTTAAAGATCCAAACGATAAAAAAAGCGTAGAGCAGGTAAAAAAAGCATTAAGCCAGTTACCGGAAGGCATCCAAAGAACTTTCCACGTATTGGATAAAGAGGGGATTGCTAAAGCACAAGGCGATCCAACAGCTGTTTTAGCGCTTGCTGCAAATCAGGGTTTCAGCTTTGGAGCTTCGGCCACGGGCGATATGCTTGCTCCGGCCAGCGGTGGTACCCATGGCTACCTTCCAACTGATTTTAAAGAGATACAAACCGGTTTTGTCACTTTCGGTAAAGGAATAAAAGCAGGTGCTGTTTTGCCCTTAATTGGTCAGGAAGATATTGAACCTTTAATTGCAAAATTGCTTAACCTGAACCTAAAAACAGATGGCGTGTTATACCCGGGCATACTGGCTCCGGTAAAGAAATAACAGGCAAATAACTGGTTAAAAAAATAAAGGGCTTCGAAAGTATATTTTCGAAGCCCTTTATTTTTAATCTTTTTTTAACAGGTTTAAAATACGCCAATGTAGTGGTTTCCTGTTTTGTTAATCAGTTTAGCGCCTTTGGTTACGTTACCCGTTCTGCTGTTGATGATGTAAATGTTGCCATCTTTACCAACTGGGGTTACAGCTACAAAAACTTCATCGCCATTTACTACCCAACCCTGATATTGAAAAAAGTAAAGATCGGGTTCATAAGGTAAGGTTACCTGTTTAGCGGTTTTGGCATTTAAATCTACCCTTGCAATAAAACTTTGTTGTTCGGTGGCATTAAAGGCTGAGGCAGCTGCTCCATCATGCGTGTACATGATAAAGGCAATTCCGTTTCCGGCATATGTCCAGCTTTCTATGTAGGCTCCTTTAACACCTAAAGCTGCATCTAAGCTAAATTTATACGCGTTATCGTATTCGTTATTTGGGTTAATACGCAGGATATGTGAACCTGCCTCTTGCGTAGCCTGGTAAATGTAACCATCTTCGGCCAGGTAAGAATTGAAATTGCGATAACCATTGGTGTTACCTGTGCTCACAGTAGAACTGATTAAAGTTGGGTTTTTTAGTGATGGATAATCAACCAGTAACGATTTTGCAGGGATTTTAACAGTCCCCGAATTATCAGCAATGCCCATTGCGGTATTGTACTTGCTTTTAGAAACACCAATAATTAACTTGTTACCCGCTTTGTTTAATACCGGGCCATCTAAACGTCCAATGTAAAAACCCTGAGCCTCTTCGGTTGCTAAAAGCGGAATTTCATACTGCTCGTAAGTTTTAATGCCTGCAGCCTGCAGGTTTAAAGACAATACTGTTGATTTTGCCCTTGCATATTTATAGGTTATTCCATCCGCTTCTGTAGTAATTTTTACACCCGAAACGTTTACTGCAACACCAGTTTTATCGTTATCGAATAGTTTCACCCAGCGGGGTGAAGTAGTTGCGTAGCTGGAAATATTTACCTTGTCGCTTAATTCAGCATAGCTGCTACCACCATTTACTTTATATTTAGAAAACTCTCCTCCGTTTGGTCCGGTGTAAGCAATGTTAAAAAGTGTACTTCCATCAAGCGATGATTGTAAACGGGCAGTACGTTGCGACCTTACTGGAAAACCATTGGTATAAACATCTATAGATTTGTTGGGGTCTTTGGCATCGTTTACACTTACCGAATACACCATTGTTCCACCATTACCATCTCCCGGGTAGTACCCATCAAAGCACCCGAAAGGGTAATCCAGCGGCTGGAGTTGCCCAGGTTTTCTTCCGGCTCTGGTATTTCATTATTTTTCGAACAACCTGAAATAGTAGTTGCCATTGCTACAGCTCCAAGCATCAAGAGCTTTAAAAATTGCTTTTTCATATTAATGATTAATTAGATTTAAAAATTGTTAATGGTATAGTTAAACTTTAAATAAAATGCTCTTCCAGGTTTTTGGGCGGCAAAATTATCGTAAGCCTCTTTGTTAAATATGTTTTTGGCGTCGAAACTGATCACCATCCTTTGGTTAGGGAAACGGTAGCTGGTGCCTAAATCCTGTATAAACTGGGTAGGGGTAATGTTAAATTCGTCGCGTTTAAGCTGCCAGATGGTTTCGAAGGGGTGTACATAACCGAAATTGTAATACAGGTTTAAAGCCGATTTTTTCTGCAACAGATTATCTATGCGGTATTGTACATTACCGTTTGCGGTAAAGAAGGGTTCGTTTGGAATTTGATTGCCGTTAAAGAGCGAAGCTCCATCCTGCAGCAATGCATTGAATCTCGACAAGTTCAGTACCACATTCAGTTTACGGTATATGTAGTTTACTTCAGCTTCGAATCCGATAGATCGTACGCCGGATAGGTTTACATTGTTGGAGGTTTCCATATTGGTAATATTCCGGTCGCTTGATAAAAGCACGATTTTATCTTTGGTGTTACGTAAAAAACTACCTCCTGAAATAGAAATGCGATGTTGGTTAAAGCGAAAGGTACCTGCACGGAAGCCCAGGTTAAAATTATTACTGATCTCTGGACGGATAGATGGATTGGCCACTAAATTGTCGGCCTGGTTACCGAATATCTCCGATTCGCCGGGCATTCTTACTGCTTTCTCGGCCGAGGCGATAATAACAAAGTTGGGTTTAAGGGAATATGAAGTGGCAAAACCATAACCAGTGGTATTTCGGTCGTCGCTGGTTATCCTTTCTATACGGGTAGGCTGTCCGTTTACATTTTGTTGTACGGGGTCTGTCCGGTCTATTTTTTGTTGATAGTATTTACCAAATAAACTGGTTCTTAAACGGCCTTCAAAAGCTTCCATTTCGTATGAGAAAGCCGAAACATTTTTAGTCAGGTCGCTGGTCGACAGATAATTTCGTTCCAATATGGTTCTCAGCTCGTCCATATCCTGCCTGTCTACCACATAAAACATATGGTTAAAAACTACTTTATGGTTTTCGGCAATATTGTAACTTAAACTGGCGCGTAAAGTCGCAATTTGCCTGCTGATGTTGTTCATGGTTGGGGCAGCCTGTTGTGCACCACCAAGTGTGCGCAAGGGTTCGCCTTTTATGCCAATTACTTTCTGCCCATCCCAGTTGTAGCGGTAACTTACCGTATCCTGAATGTATTGATGCCTGTCGCTGTAAACACCGTTAAAGCTAAAATTTAAGCCTTTTAACAACAGGTCGTTCTTTTTATAATCGAGACCAATTACATGTGCCTGCGATTTTGAAAATCTGCCCATATAAGGCCTGCTCATGTACTGGCCATGTTGTACCTCATCGTAAGTATCCGAAACGTTATAGTTTACCATCAGGTTGTCGGCCCATTTTACATCGGTAAAACCCAGTTCGAAACGGCCACCATACGATTTGTAGGCATCATTAAACCGCTTTCCCCGAGTTTCGATCATCTGGCCGTTGGGCTGTTCATTACGTACAAACTTGCCCCATACCTCATAATCGTTATCAGAGTAGCTGTAAAAACCTGATCCGCGTACCGTAAAACCAGATTTGGCATCGCGGTACATGCCGCTTAAATCGGCCTGTTGGGTATTAAAAGAGCCATAAGAAACTGAGGCATTTAAGTTGTTGCGCAAACCGCCTTTTTTTAAAATCACGTTAATGCCTCCGCCCAGGTAATCGCCGGCAAGGTGCGCAGGCAATACGCCTTTATACACTTCTATCCGCTCAATCATAGATGGTGGAATATTGTTGAGGTTGAAAGAAGAACCATAGGTAGAAATCTCTATTCCATCAATAAAAATTCCAATGGCGCGGCCTGACATTCCGTTTAAGTTGTAATTTGCTTCAGAACCGATACCGCCACTCTGGCGAACCCTAACTCCAACAGTTCTATTAAGAAGTTCGTTGGTTTGTAAATTCCGTAATGATGCTGCTTTGGTATCAATTACATTCACGGCAAAACCCGAAGTTTCGATCTTCCTTTTTTCTGTTTTGCCCTGCACGGTTACCTGCTCCAGCTCGCGATCGGAAATGGTTAGCACCTTTGGGTTTAGCACAGTTTTATCTTTATTAATATTAACTGCGAAGTTTTTGTGGCGTATTTCAACAGAACTGATAATCAGCGTATAATTGCCATATTTCACTGCCTGCATCTCATACTTGCCATCAGCATCTGTCATGGTTTTTCTGTCAAGCTCTTTCAGTAAAACAGTAGCACCGCTAACCGCTTCGCCCTGCTCGTTGGTTACCTTGCCCCACAGGGTGCCGGTTTGGGCTGATGCTGCGGAAGTGATACAGGATATGATGAGGATTAATAAACAGTGTTTCATTAAATAGTGTAATTTTTTATATTTGTTCTTTAGAATAGGTCTTAATAAGAATAACTTTGCCGCAAAGATAAAAGCTGAATATGACGCAATCGGGAGAAGAACTAACGCTTAAGGGAGAATATAAACACGATATAGAAAGTGTGTTTTCGTTTAATAAAGCGATTGCTTTCAGCTATATTAAGGATGTAGCAGACCGGAAGAAGATCGAAATCAGGATGAGCCATCCGGATGATGAGCAGTTAGAAGTTTTTCAAATGATTTTTGTGTTGAAAGGGAATGTCACCGTCCACACCTCTGATGCACCGGATAAGGTAAATATCAGTGTACATCAACACAACCTTTGCCGGGTAGCCATTCAGTCGGTGCGCATGGTTATGAGCGATAGTAGCGACGAAGTGGTTTGTATTAACCTGAGTGCTGCTTTTTTAAACCGGTATGTACCGGTTAACCATCCGGCACATCGCAGACTCATGGCTGTACGCACAGGCAAGGAGGCCCCGGTCATGCTTTCACCAGTAAACTTGTCTGTTACGCCCGAAATTGGTACAATTTTGCAACGACTGAGCGATGCAGCTCAAAGTAATTTCTGCGATCAGTTGCTGCTCGAATCTAAAGTAATTGAACTACTGGCGCTGCAACTTGGACAATTTGAGCAGCTTCAAAGTAGTATAGGTACGCCAAAGCTTAAAACCGAAGAATTAGAAAGGATGCAGGAAGCACGGGAAATCTTAATACACCATGTTGGAGAAAAGCTGTCGTTACGTACCCTGGCCCACCTGGTGGGTACCAACGAGTTTAATCTTAAACGCGATTTTAAAACTGTTTTCGGTAATACCGTATATGGTTACCTCAATCAGTTTAAAATGGAAAAGGCCAGGTCAATACTCCTGGCAAAAGATATTACCATTGCCGAGATTGCTAAAAAGGTAGGCTACAAGCATGCTACACACTTTACCAGCGCATTTAAAAAATACTTTGGCTACTTGCCCAATAAAATTAAAGCAGGCAAATTATCGTTATTGATCTTCATGGAAGATATTATTGTGCTTTTTGATAATCTCTTTTGTGCAATAGTTTAGTAGGAATAGTTTTCTATCAAACCATAGAAACTCCTTGGTTTCCTTTTGTACCAGTTGAAATCTAAAGACTGATTTTTTACAGTAATTTTTGGTAGCAGAAGAATCGTAATCCCGGGCGTTTGGCCAGTGTAATTTCTCCACTAAATGCATAACCTAATTTGGGGAACAGCGCTTGTGTAGCCTTATTCTCACTATTGGTATCTACCCTTAAAATGGTAATGTTACGTGTTTGCGCCACAGTTTCTGCCTGCTGCATTAAGGCCCGGGCAATGCCTTTGCCCTGTAAATCGGGGTTTACCGCCAGGCGGTGGGTTACAATGGCATTTTCGGTAATATCCCAGCCGGCATCAGCATATTCGGGATCCTGATCGGTAGTAATGGCTGTAACCCCTGCAATTTGATTGTCTATTTCAGCTACCCATAACTGCGCCAGCGCAATGTCTTTCTCAAATACTTCGGGGTTTGGATAATCGTTTCCCCACTGGAAATTTCCTGCAGCCTGCATTAAGGGCACTACTTTACGTACCAATTGCATTATACCTGCTATATCTGTCGTTTCGGCTAATCTGATTGTCATGGACCAAAGATAGCAGAATGAAGAAAAGCATCGTTCATCGCTATGTCAGAACAGGTTTTTACAGAGGATAAATTTGTGCAAAAGAAATAAACCACAGATAAAAAGAATAACCACAGATTTAAATAAATGATCTGTGGTTATCTGTGGCAAAAAACAGGAATCTTTTTTTCCCGGTTAGTTATTCAAAATCTCTTTGGTTTTTGATAGAGTTTCGGCTGCTGTTGTTTTAGGCAGATTACTGATCTCGAACTGTTTCAAAGCATTTTCAAGCTGTTGCAGTTTTTCGCTTTGGTTTTTATCAGTATATTCTTTTCTAAGTAGTTTTATTTTTTCAAAATCCTGTGCGCCTTCAATCATTTTTTCGAAACGTACCGAGCTAAATGGTCCCGGGTAAACCAGGTAAGTGTCGCCGGCAGGCCATGCCGTAAAACGCGTATCGGTTAACGGACTTTTGGTCCAGCTGTTAAAGGCCCAACGCAGGTAACCATCCATGTTTTTGTTGGCGGTGTACCAACCCATCCAAACCGACTCTGCCGGCGATGAAAAGCTAAAAGCATTTGGGTAAGGTTCGGTACAGCAAGTGTACCAGGTGCTTATTTTGCCCGCTGCATGGCGGTTTTTCAATACCTCGGCAGGGTATTCCCATTTAGAGGCAATGCAATAGTTAAAAATATCTTTTTCAATTTCCTGGTGATATTCGCCGGCCAATGCGATTTTCCATTCGCTATCAATCGATTTTAGCAGGCTGATTACACTTTTCATGGCAGGCATAGGCCTTTCGTCCATGGCAATGTAGGTTTTGTTAAACCAGTTTTTCTGTTTCAGGTGGCGGGTAAAATCTTTAAGCATGGTGCCCCAAAAAACGTTGTAACCTGGGGTGCCAATGGCTTCCGTAAAAACAGCTTCTTTGTTGGTGCTCTCGTCGAAATAGCTGAATGCAATTTTCCAGGGTACCATACTGTAGCAGTTAATGCGCTGGTTAATGCCGCAGCTCATGGTAAAAGCTACATATTTATCAAACAGGCTATAATCGTAACTCCAGCTACCATCTTTTTTCTTCGTCCATTTAATCAGGCTGGGGTAGTCGTCGTAAGTTTGGTGTCCCCAGGGTTCGTTTACAATGCTGGTGGTAATGGTTTTTTGTCCGGCATTAGCCAGCATTTTATAATAATCTTTCATTAAGTCAAAATGCTCGTTGCTCCATAATTTTACCTGGTGCACCCGTGCAATGGCTGCCGGATGTTGCCAAAGGTCTAAATCGTAAGCCCACTGCTCTGGCGAAGTTAAGGTTCTGTCTACCACCCTAACCGAAATTTCGAGGCTGTTTGCTTTATCTCCGTTAATGCTAACGGTTCCTTTATAAATACCAGCTTTTGCTCCCTGCGGAACTTTTATGCTTAGCCAAACCGGTTGGGTACTATTAGGCGTTAAAGTAAGTACTTTAGTTTTGGTATCGATAAGATCGGCAACGTACGAAGAATCAAAATCTTTCGATTTGCGGTAACCGCAACCATCTCTGAATTCGTCGGTAATTACATATTTGATAAAGCCTGTTGATAGGTTTTCTTTTTTAATGGTATTACCTTCAGGGCTTTTTAAATCGCTTATATTCAAGCTTACCGGGGCGGTGCCTTTTGTCCAGATCAGGATTTGGGTGTTTAGGATTTCGCCTTTCCAGGAGTTAAATACCCAGCTTTTGTTGTTGTTTACCGTTGGCGGCACTTCGCGGGCAAAGCGTTGGTTGCTGCTGGCAAAGCTTAGGTTTAATCCGGCAGGTACTTTTGCCCATTGGGCAGTAACAACATCTGTACTTAATTTGGGTGCTTTTTGGAGGGCCAGACTGGCATCTTGCGCATTAACCGTTGCAGCGGTTAACAGGGTTAAAATAAATAGAGAAAACTTCATAATCCACAAGTTAACAAATTGTAAATCATACTGTAGAAAGCATTTTTAGCGCAATCGTTTGTGTGATTGTAACAAAGATGATGCAAGCCGGAAGGCAAGAGGTAGAGGGCTGGAAGGTTAGGGGGTTGAAGGGAGGGGGGCAAATAAAAAAATACCCGTTTGTATATCTAGTATATCGCCAAAATGGCAATCTAGTGCTTTACATCTTTACGAAGCAGTTTGCTCACATGGCTTTCATCGGTAAGGTCGAATTCGGCTGCAATTTGCTTCAGTCCAAATCTCCCACTGGCCATCCGCTGTTCGATTAAATGCTTGCGGTAATCGTTAATGTAGCTACGAAGTGTGAATCCGGTGTTCCGCTTGAAATACGGCCCAATATAATCTTCAGAGCGTTTAAAGTGGGCAGCCATTACGCTTGCTTTTAACTGCTTAGGCTGGTAAATGTGTTTATGCAGGTAACAGAAAAGGGCCTGTATATCTTTTGTGCGCTGGCTATTGCTTTTAATTTCGGGCATGTTGCGCTGCATAATATGCGCTAGGGTAAGGATTTGTGCCCAGATCAGCATTTCATTCTGCAGCATATTGTGCTTTAATGCCAGTACAAGCGTAATGATCTGGTCGGCAACCTGTTGGTCTTCTTCTGAGAAATTAAAACCTGAAAGGTGGGTTTCCCGACTCTTGATCAGGTATTCTAATTGCTTGATCCCTAGTAGACTAATGTCGTTTTGATGGATGTAGATATCGGTGAATTTCATATAAATAAAATGTGTCTTCTCTTCGATCTCAAAATAGTGTTCATCATCAGGGCCGATTAAAAACAGGTTGCCCTGCCGATAGGCAATCGGTAACTGGTTAATGAAATGAACACCAGAACCCGATTTGACATAAATCAGCTCATAGTGGTTGTGCCTGTGTACTGGGTACGGCCATGCTGTTGCCTCGAACTCCGAAACCACAAGAGGTTGAAACTGGATATATCGCTTAATCATAGATTTATACAAATTTATCAAAGTATTTTACAAAAGTGCCTGTGGTTTTATCGTTCACCTTTGCATAGTAATAAATAAAACAGCAATGAAAAACATTAAAACCGCACTCGTAGTAGGTGCAAACGGGGTAATTGGAAGTAAGCTGATTGAGCATTTGGAAAGTTTGGGCAATTGGAATATTATCGGTTTATCGCGTAGAGGAGGCTTAAGCACAAATAAAACACAATACCTCACTGTTGATTTACTGAACGAGGCTGAAAGCAAGCAGCAATTGCATAAACTGCACGGGGTAACACATATTTTTTATGCTGCGTACCAGGACCGATCAGATTGGGCTGGCCTTGTTGCCCCAAATATGGCAATGCTGGTTAATGTAGTTAATGCGATCGAAAGTGTAGCAGAGAACCTGCAGCATATAAGTTTAATGCAAGGTTATAAGGTTTATGGTGCACACTATGGGCCATTTAAAACGCCTGCAAAAGAAAGTGATGGTGCACATATGCCTCCTGAGTTTAATGTATCGCAGCAAGAGTTTTTAACAGAACATCAAAAGGGTAAAAAATGGACCTGGTCGGCGCTTAGACCTTCGGTTGTTGCCGGAACGGCCTTGGGTAATCCTATGAACCTGGTGATGGTTATAGCTGTATATGCTTCAATTTCAAAAAAATTAGGTGTACCCCTTCGTTTTCCGGGTAAACCTGGTGCATACGATAAGTTGCTGGATATTACCGATGCCGGATTACTGGCAAAAGCTACGGTTTGGGCTGCTACAAATACAGCATGTGCCAACCAGGCTTTTAATATTACCAACGGCGATTTAATTAGATGGAATGACCTTTGGCCTAAAATTGCCACCTACTTTAAAATGGAAACTGCTGCTCCTTTACCAATGCCTTTACAGCAAGTGATGGTCGATAAGGCAGAAATATGGGCAGACATACAGGCCAGTTATGGTTTAGCCGACACTAGTTACGAAGCAGTATCGTCATGGGCTTTCGGCGATTTTGTTTTTTCATGGGATTACGACTTCTTTTCGGACGGAACCAAAGCAAGAAGAATGGGGTTTAATGAATATATAGACACTGAAAAAATGTTCTTCGACTTATTTGATGAACTTAAGCGTCAGAAAATTATTCCTGAAATTTAGGGTTAAGTTAAAATAGTGGTTTAAAATAAAAAGCAAAGCAACCTGCTGGTTACTTTGCTTTTTATTTGGATATATCTAAAGGTTATACATCCCGCCATCCACAATCAGCTCCGATCCTAAAATAAATGAAGAATCATCAGAGGCGAAGAAGGTAATTGTTTTGGCAATTTCTTCGGCATCGCCAAACCTGCCTACCGGAATTTTTTGGGTAAGGCTGTCGCCCATTTGCTTTAAATCTTCTGTCGATAAACCAAGCTTATCTGTACTATGTAAAGGCGTAACAACCGGGCCAGGGCTTACAGCGTTTACCCTGATTTTGCGATCGGTTAATTCGGCCGAGAGGTTTTTGGCCAGGGTTAGCAAAGCTGCTTTACTTGCGGCGTAAACCGTTGCACCTGCCATGCCAATGTGCGCGTTTATCGAAGTGTTTAGTATTATCGATCCACCATTATTAATTAATGGTAATAATTGTTGTAAACTAAAATAAGCACCTTTAAAATTGATGTTCATAATTTCATCAAATGTTTCTTCGGTCATGGTGACCAGCGCATCAAACTTTCCTACTCCTGCATTTATCACTACAATATCGAGTGTTGGTGTAATGGTTTTTACCTGCTCGGCCAGTTTGGTAACTTCTTCCATGTATGCGCTATCCGAAATTATGCCGTAAGCATTGTCACCCAGTTTGGCTAATGCTTCATTTACCGATTTCTCGTTTCTGCCTGTAATAATTACTTTGGCGCCCTGAGCTAAAAAATCTTTTGCTGTTGCGAAACCTATACCGCTGTTTCCTCCTGTAATGATGGCGGTTTTACCTGCTAATTTTTTCATATCTTTATGTTTTAATAGCTCAAAGAGACGGTAAATCCCCATGCCCATCAAGTAGGTACTTTTTGGTTCGGTACGTACTTTTTTGTAAGAAATGCCCCGAGTTTCTTTAAATACCTGTAGCAAAATTTTATATGACAAAGAAAAGACAAGCCTATTATACCTGTTCAATGGAAGCTGCCTTAAATGTAATTGGAGGGAAGTGGAAACTAACGATTTTAAACCGTCTATTATCGGGGCCTAAACGGTATGGAGAGCTTCATCGCAGCGTTGCAGGCATTACCGAAAAAATGCTTACCCAGCAGTTGCGCGAGCTGGAAGAAGATCGGGTAATTGCCCGCACAATTTATCCGGTAGTACCACCCAGGGTAGAATATGCTTTTACCGAATCGGGAGAAAAACTGAGCGATGTTTTTAAGGCTTTAGAAATATGGGGGAGTAATTTTCAGTACCGCATTAACCCGATATCAGGTAATGCAGATCACGATAAAAGCTGTTATGCCTTTAAAGAAGAAGAGCAGCCAGATCAACTTATCCACAACCCATAAGCACATGCCGGTTTAATTTAAAGGAAAATCGGATATTTGCAGCTGCTTATCCTTTATTCCTTTATGAAACCCTACCTGCAGCTTTTCGATTTTTCGAAGAAAATTAATTACCGGACTGAAATTCTTGCAGGCTTAACCGTTGCCATGACCATGATTCCCGAATCGTTGTCGTTTGCCATACTGGCTGGCTTCCCACCGCTAACTGGTTTATATGCCGCTTTTATTATGGGGCTGGTAACGGCCATTTTGGGTGGCAGGCCAGGTTTGGTTTCGGGCGGTGCAGGAGCAACGGTAATTGTGCTGATTGCTTTAATGAAAACGCAGGGTATCGAATACGTTTTTGCTGCCGTAGCCCTCGCGGGGTAATTCAGATTTTAGTTGGCTTGTTTAGGCTGGGCAAATTTGTAAGGTTGGTGCCGCAACCCGTAATGTTCGGTTTTGTAAACGGGCTGGCGGTAATTATTTTCATGTCGCAGTTGCAGCAGTTTAAAACGCTGGTTAACGGTACCGAAGTATGGTTAAGCGGTACTCCGTTATATATCATGCTTGGGCTGGTGTTGTTAACGGTTGCTATTGTAATTGTGCTACCTAAAATAACCAAAGCGGTACCGGCATCGCTGGTGGCCATTATTGCTGTGTTTATTATTGTATTGGGTTTCGGCATTCATACCAAACTGGTTAAGGATATTGCCTCTGTAGCGGGTGGTTTTCCGCCGTTTCATATTCCAAATGTGCCTTTAAACCTCGAAATGCTTAAAATTATTTTCCCTTATTCGCTGATTATGGCTGGGGTAGGCTTAACCGAGGGCTTGCTAACCTTAAACCTGGTTGATGAAATTACGGCCAGCAAGGGCGATAGAAACCGCGAAAGCATGGCACAGGGGGTAGCCAATATCTTAAATGGTTTTTTTACGGGTATGGGCGGCTGCCCGATGATTGCACAAACCCTGGTTAACCTTTCGGCAGGAGCAAGGGCACGCTTATCGGGCATTATTGCGGCGTTAACAATTTTGCTTATTATTTTAATTGGTGCCCCGGTAATAGACCGTGTACCCATGGCTGCCCTGGTTGGGGTAATGATGATGGTTGCCATTGGTACATTTGAGTGGATGAGCTTTAAGGTAATTAATAAAATGCCTAAGCAGGATATTGTAATCGGTATTTTAGTGGCATTAATTACCATCTGGCTACATAATCTGGCTCTTGCGGTATTGGTTGGGGTAATTATCTCAGCACTGGTGTTTTCATGGGAAAGTTCTAAGCGCATTAGGGCTAACCAATATATAGATGAAACTGGTACAAAGCATTATGAATTATTTGGTCCCTTGTTTTTTGGCTCGGTAGCCAATTTCAATGCCTTATTTGATATTGCAAACGATCCGCAAAATATAACAATAGATTTTAAGCACAGCAGGGTTTTTGATATGTCGGGGATTGATGCTTTGAATAAGCTAACCGAAAAATACCATGATGCAGAAAAGAAGTTGCAGTTAAGGCATCTGAGTGATGATTGCAAACGTCTGCTTAAAAATGCCGACAAAATTATTCAGGTTAATATTGTTGAAGACCCCACATACCGTGTGGCTACAGAAAGATAATTCAATCTACATTTCGTTTGCCAATCCGTTTTACCTTCTTTAATGGGTAACATAATTGCTAGGTTTTATCAAATCTTTTACAGACACTGAAAGGCTTAAGGCTTTCGTATCTGAAATGTTGCTTTTTGCTAAAACGTTTAACTAGTTCTGGAATTCGCAACTAAAAACCGGTTGTTTTATTGTGATCTGCTCGCTGTTTTTTCTTTAAATGCTGTTTTATAGGATGTTAAAATATCAATATATTTTATTAATATTTAATTTTTTATCTGTCCATTCGACAATTAAATTAGGACAATTAAATATTATGCCCTCATTTTATAAAAATTTCATAAAAATGACAATTCTATATTAAAACGTTTTAGTATTATATATATTTGATTTAACCAAATACTAATTATATGAGAATTACTAACCTTTACTATCAAAGTACCCGTCTTCTGAACTTGAGACCCATCTTGCCGTTTCCGAAAAAATAAGTTTTAGAAAATCATTTTTTTACCAATTAAAAGATCCATTAACTATGCGATACTTATGGGCGTGCCTTGTCTTTTTTGCAGTGTTTACGTTAAACGTTTTACCGGTTTTTGCTGGCGCTAATAAAATGCATAAAGGCCTATCAATTAAATCCTTTGTTCTTCAGGATACGACGAAAATCAAGTTCGTTTCCTTAAAAGATTCATTGAGAAAAGACAGCTTAAACCAGATTAAGCAAAAAACAATTTACAATAAGTTATCTGGTGGCGTACAGAAAAACACCGGCAACTTATCCCTTTTCCCTGCCATCTCATTACAGCAAAATTTAAAGGGCAATTATGCTGGTTTGTATGTTCAGGAACCATCGGGCGAACCTGGTACCATACAGAATATGTTTTTGAGGGGAGCACCTATGCCACTCTTATCCAAAAAGGATGTATATGCCTCGCAGCCTTTAGTGGTGCTGGATGGGATTCCGCTCATTGGCGAACATCCCTTCGCTTTTGATATTCAGCAGTACGATTTTAACAGGATTGGTCCGGCTACCAATTTGTTGAGCACCATCGATATTAACAATATCGCATCGGTTGAAGTATTAAGCGATTTAGCCAGTACGGCCATTTACGGGCCAAGAGGCGTAAACGGCGTAATTCTGCTCAAATCAAAATCGCCTGATGGCATTGCACGCAGCATTAGCTTTAACTCTTACATCGGTATGGTGCAAAAGCCAACCGTTAGTACCATTAATGGTAAGTACGAAAACACATTCAGACAGCGCTTTTATGATATTTATACCACAAACGGCAGGTACTCTGACGATGAGGCCTATCCGGTTTATTTAAGCGATTCGTTAAATAATGTATATAGCGGTAAGTCTGACTGGACCGATTTATACTATAAAAATGCACTTGTTTATGGTATCAATTTAGGTTTAACAGGAGGTTCGGACAGGGCCAGTTTCAGGTTCTCGCTCGGTAACACCAAAAGTGAAGGTGTGGCAGATGGAACGGGATTAGACCGTTACAGCGCCATGTTTAATATCAACATGAAACCGGTCAAATGGTTATTGTTCTCGGCAATGATTAACGGTAACCGTTTAAACCGCACCCGCAACAGAAGTTTAAGGGACCGCTTTGCACAGATTAACTATTTCCCGGATTTAAGCGCGCCACTGGCGCCCAATAAAGATTATTATGCCAGCTACCTGAACGAGTACACTAAAGGTTTTGACGATAATAAAACCAATAGTATACAGGGCTTTGCCAAGCTGGTGGGTACTTTGGGTAAATTTAAAATCAGCTCATCGTTTAATGTAGATTATAACGAAGGGTACCGTGATGTTTTTTATGCCCGTACTTTATTGCAGGGAAATAGCTATGCCTCTAACTATTACGGCTTTAATCAGCGTTTAATGATGGATAATAAGGCCACTTACGACCTTAACCTTAAAAACGTACACGATTTTCACTTTGAGCTGGGCCAATCCATGATGTGGGATATTTATAAGTATAACAATGCTTATGCTTATAAAGGCGCCAACGATTACATTAAAATTAACCTGTTAGATTCCAAGCCTAAAAACGATGATGGTTCGGATAATGGCAATTATTTAACCCCAACAGCTTTTCCAAGAGAATTAACTTATCGTTTCTTAGATAAAACAGCTGATAACCTGTTATCATTCTATGGTAAGGTAAATTATTCGTACAACGATAAATATTTCGTTTCGGGTACCTTACGCCTGGATGGTTCATCAAATGCGCAACCTACCAAACGCTGGTTTTACTCGCCGGTACTTTCTGCCGCATGGAACATTAAAAACGATCTGTTAAAAGATACTAAACTGGTTGATGATCTGGTATTGCGAGCTAGTGTAGGTAGAATGGGCCGCGCTTTTACATACGATAACTATGCACAAGGCCCGCAGTATACTGCATCAGTTGGTTATACCGGAAACTTAACCGTACCGGGTTATAACGCTATTGGTGTGCTTACTAGGCCTTACTCTTTTGGTTGGGTGGGTTATGGTGTGCCATGGTCATATTCCGATCAGCTTAACATCGGTGTAGATGTGGCGATGCTCAAAAACCGCCTGCATGTATCGGCCGATTTTTATACCAAGGCTGAGAAAAACCAGCTGCTGGGCATTCCATCGTATGCTGAGTATGGCTACAAACAATCGATAGAAAGTGGCCTGAATATGAGCAACACCGGGGTAGATTTAACCATTAGTGCTTTGGTAATTGCACAAAGCAAATTCTCATGGAATTCGGCCCTTAACCTTAACCACAACAGCAATAAGTTAACAGCATTGCCAAGAGGTTTAAATGAAATTATTATTGGCAACAGATTCTTAAAAGTTGGCCAACCGGTAGATCAGTATTGGTTATTGGAAAACGAAGGCATTTATACAGCAAATAGCCAGGTACCTGTAGTAAACGGACAACCTTTAAAATACAATGGTACGCCTTTAAAAGCAGGCGACCCACGCTGGAAAGACCAGAACGGCGATAACATTATCGACGAGAAAGATAAAGTATTGAAAGGCCATTCGCTACCGGTTTTATCGGGTGGTTTCGATAACTCTTTTACCTACGGTAACTGGAGTTTAGGTACCAACCTGTATTTCAACCTGGGCCGCAAACTCATTAACCAGGACATGGCTAATCGCTTTGATTTTGTAAACCGCGAAGGCAATACCGATGTATCGTCGGTAAAGGAAATTACTTTCTGGGAAAAAAGAGGCGATTACAGCAAATACCCACTGTACAATCCATGGAGCACTGTAATTCCTTACCGTACCGATCAGGATTTGTTTTTAGAAAATGCTTCATTCCTGAAACTGAGATCTGTTTCACTGGGATACGATTTAGGAGCGGTACTGAAAAAGAAGAACATCAAAATCAACAAGTTTTTTGTGTACGGATCGGTAAATAATGTATTTGTAATTACGCCTTACACCGGGCAAGATCCTGAGCTGGTAAGTTACGATGGTATTGATACCGGTTATGGCCAGCCTATACCAAGAACGTATACTCTGGGTGTTAAAATGGAATTATAATATGGAAAGCAATACGAACAAAACATCAACAATGATGAAGAAGATATTATACACATTTCTGCTGGCTACAGTGGTTTTATCAGGTTGTAATAAAGCCCTTGAAACCGATTCGACGCGCGTTGTGGGCGAGAAAAACATGTGGAACACCGTAGAAGATGCAAGGGCAGGTATTATGGGTGTTTATGCGCTTACACGTGCAGCACTATCTGATAACAATGGCCACTGGATTTACGGCGACGTGAGGCCTGGGGAGTTTACAAGCCCGAAAAGACAAGACCTGAAAGCCATTATCAGCAACAATTTAAATGCATCTTACCCGGTAGTAGAATCGCTTTCTGATTGGACCAGGTTTTATGCCATTGTAAATGGTGCGAATGTTTTTATGGAAAATGTAGCCCATGTAAAAGCGACCGATAAACGTTACTCGGATAACAACATGACGGTAGATATTGCTCAAGCTAGGTTTTTAAGGGCTTTTGCTTATTTCTACATGGTACGCATCTGGGGCGACGTACCTTTCATTATCTCATCAAACGAAGGGGTATTTGAAAACAAACCGCGTGAAAATCAGGCCAAGATTTTAGCATGGGTAGAAAGTGAAATGTTAAAGGCCGCAGCCGATTTACCTTACATTTACAGCGGAGGTGACATTCAGCAGCCCAGCAATTATTACAATGAAGACAGAAGCCGTTGGGGCGGTGCGTTGGCCACTAAAGTGACTGCTTATGCTGTTTTAGCACATGTTGCAGCCTGGACAGCCGATTATTCGAATGTGGCCAAGTATGCCAAATTTGTAGAAGATAATTATGGCAAAAGTGGTGGTGGTTTTACTTCGAGCACCGATTTGAGCAACTCAAATGGCTTTTTCTACAATAAAAACACCAGACAAATGTTTGGCTTTAACTCTGATTATGGCCACATCGATGGTTCATCAACCGGACATATCGAAGAGCTAACACTGGCCGAACCAATTATTACCAAAGCCATACCGGATATCTATTTACCGAAAGATTCGATTCTGAAATATTTTAACTGGCCAAATGATGAACGTTTTGCAGTGGATACCTTAGGTCAATCTAAGTACGACCGGTATTTCACTAATTTAAATGGTAAGTATCCCATTTTTAGTAAAATAAAGGTAATTCAGGGTGGAAGTACCGACCCCAACTTCAGGTACTTTACAAGTGCGCTTATTTTTACCCGCTTAGAAGATATTGTGCTTTTAAGGGCCGAAGCACTATCGGTTTTAGGCGACCAAACCGGCGCTGCTAATGAATTGCTGAGTATCCTTCTGCGAAGAACAGTACCGGGTACATCTATTAGTTTTAATGCGAATGGCGATTTGATCAAAATGATTTTTGAAGAAAGGCACCGCGAATTATTGGGTGAGGGGCAACGCTGGTACGATTTAATCCGCTACAATAAAATCAGACAGAACGATGCCAAATTTATGAACCTGATCAATTCGGGCGGTATTTACTGGCCAATTTCGCGTAGGCTTTTGTTGCAGAATAATTTATTAACACAGAACCCTTACTGGCGCTAAACAATAAAGAAATGAAACCATCATCATCTTTCAAATCGCACTGCGAAATGCTTAAGCTCATGATGGCTTCATCACCATTAAAATATAATCAGATGAAAAAATTTGTAAAATATGTGGGAGCCATAACCATGCTTTTATTGCTAGCCCTGGTGTATTCGGCTTGTAAAAAGAACGGAGGCTATTACGAAGCTGCCGGTGAGACCGCGCCGTTTTCGGGAAATATATATGAATATTTAAAAAGCAAGCCTGGTGTTTACGATTCGCTAATTGTAGCGGTTGACAGGATGGGGCTAAAAAAGACACTTACCGATAGTAATGTGACCTTGTTTGCCGTTACCAATCCTAGTTTTCAGCTGGCTTTACGTAATTTAAATGCCCTAAGAAAGCAATCGGATAAAGATCCCTTGTTTTTAGCCAATATTGATGGCGTACAGTTGGATACGATGATTTCTTACTACATCATCAGAGGGGTAAAACCAACCGATTCGTTAAAACTACAGGATGGTTTGAATTTAACCAGCGTAAAGGTTGCTTATCCCATGCATGCCAAATCGGTAAAAGGATCGGCATCGGGCCAGGTGGGGGCCGGACCCGAAGTAATTGAATTCAGTAATACCAAAAAAAGCAAGTTTATCAGAAACTGGTCTACCAGTACTACTGCTTCAAATAATATCCGCACCAAAAACGGAATTGTACATGTAATCAGTCCCGATCACCTTTTCGGTTTCGATGGTTTTGTTACCCGTTTAACCTTTGTTCCGCCTCCGCCAAACTTAATGACTATTGTAGGAGGTACATTTTCTACCAACCGCGAAAACGGTGGTGGGCCAACCAGTGGTGAGAACTCTAAAAAGGTAATCGATGGCGACGATCATACCAAGTTTTTATGCGATTTGAACGGCTTTTTAACGATGCAGTTTAAACTTAAAACACCAGAGGTGTCGTCTGTTTATACCCTAACATCAGCTAACGATGCGGTAGAAAGAGATCCGAAAGCCTGGACGTATGAGGGGTCTCAGGATGGTGTAAACTGGACCGAATTACACCGCGTTTCCAACTTCTTCTTCGAAGAAAGGTATCAGCAAAAAGTATTCAGGTGTACCAATACAGTGGCCTACCAGTACTACCGCGTAAATATTACCGAGTTAAGAAGCGGTGGTGTATTCCAGCTGGCCGAATGGACAATTAATAAAACGAAATAGATGATGGAGTACGGAAAAAATAAATTAGAAAAACTTATGAAGTCAATCCTAAAAAAGGAACATCTTTTTGTAGTGTTTGCGCTGGTTGTTTTTAGCGGATGTAAAAAACTATACAATTTGCCTGACGAAAAAGATTACTTAAGTAACAATGTAAATTTTAGCAATAAAATTCTGGAGCCGATTATTGGCCGTAATAATTTAATAGGTGGTTTTAATGGCGATAACTCAACAGCACCAATCACTTTCGAAATTTTAAATGCAAGGTTTGGAGATGGAAGGCCGGTGAACGATATTTTTCAAAAAGTACCTACTTACGTTTGGATCGCCCCATACACGGGTTTAGAAAAAAGCCTGGCTGAGATTGAGGCCAAAAGAAAACTCGAGGAGCATTCTTTATTGGAAATCCGTTCTTCAGGACAGTTTATTTTGTGGGCATCGGCAACGAACCAACTGATTAAGCCAAGGCCTATAGATAGTACCAACTTTTCGCAGGATACCCGTTTTTTCGATGTAAAAGTTAAAAATACAGGTGGCGAGCGATTAATTAAAGATTTCCAGATCAGGCCGTTCAGGGAGCGCCCTTATGAGCCTTCTAACGATTTTAATGCTTACACAGGCTTGCCTGCACCTGATCCTAAATTCCCGCTTGATAAAAAACTAAGGGATTATATCCGCCCTTATTTAAACAATGTAGTTGGCGCTAATAGTAATAAAAATCTGGTAAGCAATAACGACCTTAAAGATGTGGTGGTTTACATCCGTCCGTTTACAGGCGGCAATGGGCATTCGTTGCGAATCAAAGCTTTAAATAAAGATTCGGTAGAAATCAATCCGGCCTTTTTTAACGAAACCGTTTGGGATAAAATGATACATGGCTTTAACATGCAGAAAACCGATAAGTACGTACAGTATGATGTGGCTTATCCAATTCCACTGGTAGAAGTTCCAACCTCGTACGCCACTGGTGGTTCGAGAGCAAAGGCCGAGCTGAGCTATTCAAGAGGCGCTTTTGGTGGTGGTCGTATCATTGCCAATTTCGGTGTCGATTTCGCCATTTACCGGGCAGGAGATTGGGAAGTTGTATTTCACTTTAAAACAGATAACCCAAAATTTGCAAACGAGTAGGCAACATTTAAAGCTAATATTATGAGAAGAAATATACTTTTTTATGCATTGCTTATAGTATGCATAATGTTAGGCACGAGTGCTTATTCGCAAGAAAAATACATCATTGTGAATGGTACAGTTGTCGATAAAGAAACAAAACAAGGCGTACCCGGGGTTTCAGTAATTTTAGAAGAAACCAACAAAGGTTTAACCCAAACCAATGGTAAAGGCCAGTTTACGGTTAACGTACCGGTGGGTGGAACCTTATTGTTTAAATTTTTAGGTTTTAATACCCAGAAAACAAAAATTACAGGAGCTACCAATATAACAGTAACCATTAGCGAAGACCGCAAGGCACTGGATGAGGTAATTATTGTAGCTTATCAGAAAAGAAGTAAGGAAACCACTACGGGTTCGGCTACTTTAATACAGGCAAAAGAAGTTCAGGATATTCCGGTATCAAACGTAGAGCAGCTTTTGCAGGGTAAAGTTCCGGGCTTAAACATCCAAAATAACACCGGTGCACCTGGTTTCAGGGGTTCGGTGCAGGTGCGTGGTCTTTCGAGCTTAAGTATTTCGGGTAGTGGTAACGAATCTTTCTTACAACCTACATCGCCACTGTACATTATTGATGGTGTGCCTTTGGATGCCGATAAAGCTGCAGAGTTTGGTTTTCAGAGCCAGGGCCCGGGAGTAAGTCCGCTTTCATTAATTCCGCAAGAAGATATCGAAAATATCCAGATCCTGAAAGATGCCCAGGCAACTTCGATGTATGGATCAAGGGGTGCTTACGGGGTAATTATCATCACTACAAAAAGAGGTAATTCTAAAGTGCCACGCATTAGATATGTAACCAATGCCTTCGTTAATGCGCCACCTAAACTGCGCGAAACATTAGGCGGAAATTCCGAGCGCTCGTTAAAAATTCAGCAGATTATCCTTAATGCCCAAAACGTAAACGATATCCGCGCCATTTCTAACACGCCTTTTCTGGCCGACAGTTTAAATGCATACTGGAATAACTCTACCGATTGGCAGAGCGTATTTTACCAAACCACTTACAACCAGAGTCACAATTTGGCACTAGATGGTGGCGACCCTAAATTTAACTATAAAGCCAACGTAGGTTACTATACCGAAAAAGGGGTAATTAAAAATACAGGTTACGACCGTTACAACCTGAACATGAACATGGAGTTTAAACCAAACGATAAATTCAGGTTCTTTGGTTTCATTAACGGTTCAGTAGGTAAGCAAAATAAAGGTAACGGGGTAGGTTTACTTCAATCGGGTGTTGCTGCCAACGGGCAAGCTTCTACTTTGTTGCCGCCGCCATCTTTCTATCAGGCTTCGGGCGGGGTATTATCGGCTTTACAAACCTTAAACGATAACAACTCGAGGAACTTACGTACCAACGTAGAAGCGCGTTACGAATTTATACCAGGTTTAGCGGCCTCTTCTACCTTAAGTTACGATTATACTTCCGATACTGAATCAACATTTACACCTGCTGCTGCCAATGGTCAGTATGCTAAACTATATGATTATGTCGGCAGAAACTTTCAGTTGTATAACCGTAATGGTATCACTTACGCTAAAAGTTTTGGCGAAAAACACAACATTTTCGTAAACACCTTTAACGAGATTTACAAACAAGGTGCTCAGGCTGGTATTACCCGTCAGGAAAGATTGCCTAACGACCAGTTGCAGGGCCCAGCGGGTTACGATGCTTACAACTCAAGAGGTGGTGGTGTATTAAGCAATTACAGAAACGCAACCATTGCATCGTTTGCCGGATCACTTTCTTACGACTACGATAAAAAATATGTGGCCGAATTTTCATACCGTTTAGATGGTACCTCATCAAGCGGACTGGAGAATCCATATTCTAAAAACCCATCAATAGGTTTAAGGTGGAACTTCAACAAAGAAAACTGGTTAACCGATTTAAAATGGCTTTCGTATGGTAGTTTGAGGTTAACCTGGGGACAAAACATTGTACCAACCGGCAACCTGCAAAGTATTTATGGTATTTATAACCTTAATGGTAACTTTAACAACAACCCTACTATTGGTATCAATTACGATCTGGTTCCGAATCCGAATCTTAAACCAACCACAACTACGCAGTATAACTTTGGTTTCGATTTAGGTTTGTTTAACGACAGGTTATCGCTAAACTTCGATACCTATTACAAAAAGGTAGATAACCTGTTGTTCGATAGGTTTTTATCGAATACTACAGGTTTTAATAAACTGGCCAGTAACGATTTGGGTATTGCCAACTACGGTAGTGAGTTAATGGTAACCTTCAGGCCGGTAGTAAGCAAAGATCTCGATATTTCTGTATCGGTAAACGGAGCATTAAACCGAGATGTATTGTTGAAACTTCCTGCCGAATATAATGGCCAGTATATCAGGTTCGATGGTTCGGGTTATTTACAGCACAATGTTTTCCGTGTTGGTAGGAATACCCTGTCTAACTATTTAAGAATTAACCAGGGCGTTTACAGAACCGATGCCGATGTGCCGGTAGATCCGGTTACCGGAAAAAGGTACCAGAGCAGTGGTCAGTTTTTCTTAGGTGGCGATCCGATAATTAAAGATGTAAATGGCGATTATATTTTAGATAACCGCGATTACGAAATTACAGGTAACTCACAGCCTTTGGTTACAGGTGGTTTATCAACCAATATCAGGTATAAAAACTGGGGCTTAAACGTGTACGCAACCTACACTGCAGACCGTACCATTTTAAACAACGCCCTTGCTGATAGGATTGCCATTATGCGTAACCCTTTCTCGCAAACCTCGGTGGTGCCTTTAAACGATCTGGATATCTGGAGAGCACCAGGCGATGTAGCTAAATACCCTTACCCTTATGATTATGCCCGGTTCGATCAAATTCAGCCTTTGCGTGCCGACCAAACCCTTTGGCAGGAAAGCGGAAGCTATTTGAAAGTAAGTAACGTAACGCTTTCGTACATGTTTGATAAGAAATGGATCAGAAGATTTGGACTTAACCAATTGCGGATTTACGCTTCGACCAATAACCTGGTTACTTTTTCGAAATACAGTGGACCTAACCCTGAGAACGTAACCACATTAGGTCGCGATATTTCGAATGGTTATCCTGTACCACGTACTTATAACCTTGGTTTAAACTTAGAACTTAATACAGGCAACTAATCAATATTATTATGAAAAAAGTTATCATTTATACTATAATTATGGCGGCAACTTTCTGTTTGCCTTCCTGTAAAAAGTTTTTAGATGTACAGCCGCTCGATAAACTAACCGGAAACAATTTCTTCCAGTCAAAAGAAGATGTGGTGGCCAACATTTATAATTTATCGCGTATTGTTTTTGGCAAGTACAACGAAACACACTTTGTTGGTGCAACCGGCGAGTACCGTTCGGGCGAAGTGCTTTACGAAAGTCAGTCGGATTTGGCACCTGCCCGCGAGTTTGTTGAGATTTTGGGTAAAAACAACATCTTGTTTTTAATTTCTGGCGGCAGGCCATGGGATTTCTACAACTTTAGCCGCATTACCGATTGGACTGCCTATTATCAGGCCATTCAGGGTGCAAATATTTTAATTGCCAAATTGGATGAAGGTGTTCCCGGCGTTTCAGAAGCCGAGAAAAATTCTTTCAAGGCCGAAGCAGCATTTATCCGCTCGCTGAGCTATTTCACTATGGTGCGCTTATATGGCAATGTGGTTTACTATACCGATGCATTCCACTCTACCGCACAACCTAGAGAAAACTTTGTTTCCGTGTTGAATAAGTGCATCGCCGATTTAAAAACTTATAAAAACAGTATCGCCTGGACGTATACCGATCCGTCATTAAAAGGTGTACGTGCAAGCAGGGGCAGTATTGTGGCATTAATGATGGAAATGAACATGTGGAATGCAGGTTTCGATCCCGCCAATGCCCAAAAATACTATCAGGAAACAGCCGATTTAGGTAAAGAACTTATTGCAAGTAATGCTTACCGTTTATTGCCAATTAACGAATGGGCAACTGTGGTAAAAGGCCGTTCGGATGAGAGCTTATTTGAGTTTTACCGCAGTATTAACTACGGCGATGCAAACGCAAATATTGCCCCTATTGCCGATATGTTTCTGCACTATCCGTACAAAAGACCAGAATATACGCACCGCGTAAGTTTTGCCTACTACCGTGGAGAATACATGCAGAAACTTTTTCAGGATGGCAGCGACAAGCGGATTACAAGCTGGTTTAACGAAGATATTTTTGCCGATAATGGAAAGTTTATGATGCTGAAGTTTGCACAGAACTCATTTTCTACAGGCGAGGAAGATGCCAACCCTGATAACACCTTTATGGTTTTTCGGTATGGTGGCGAAATATTACTGGCTGCAGAGGCATTGGCAGACTTAGGCGAAGATGCAGAATCTATCAAGTTGTTAAATATGGTTAGAGATCGCGCACAAGCCTCAAAATATACTGGTGGTGGCGGTTCGGCCCTTAAAGATTTTATCTTTTACGAAAGATCGAGAGAGCTGATTGGCGAAGGCCACCATTATTTCGACCTGGTGCGTACCAAAAGGATTTTAAGCAACCAATGGTCGTACAACGTATTAACGGCCGATAAATTTAGCCGTGGTGCCTGGACCTGGCCAATAAACTCAAGTGCATTAAACAATAACCCCTTCATGGTACTGAACGAGTACTGGGTTAACGGCGGTAATTAATTTGATTAAAAAGATTAAGAAGAAGATATGAAAAAGCTAATGATGATATGTGCGGCACTTTTACTCTTGTTAAACGCTTGTAAACGTGACGAATATTATATAGATGGCGGCAGGGCCAACCCCGAATATCAGGGCAATATGTTGCAATACCTGAAAGATAAAAAAGTTCCTTTCGATACCGTAGCACAAATTGTTAAGCTGGCTGGTATGGAAGAGCAATTTAGTAAGGAAGACTTTACCTTTTTTGCTTTCGATGATGATGTGATTAAAAGAACAATTGGCGACATACACACTTTCGAGAGGAATAAAAATCCAAGGTTACAATCTTTAAACCAACTGCTTTACGAAGCAGGAAAAGATACCGTAAAAACACTTGATCAGATTAGTCCGCTAATTTGGCGCAAGTATCTGCAACGCTACATGTTTAAAGGTGTAAATGCATTAAAAGATTATCCGCAGATTGATATGGATTTAAAAAGCATTTACCCTGGAGCCCTCCATTATGATTACAATAACGATGTATCAAACATAGGGGTGGTTTATAACAGTGCCAACGGTATTAAGTACATAGGCTACAGGCAATTGGTACTTTCTTACATCCCTGATATTTCAAAACCAAGTGATAATTGGTACATCAGTTATGTGGCGTCATCCGATATTAAACCAACCAATGGCATGGTGCACAGCCTTCGCTATCAGGGCGCATACATTGGATTTAATCTCTACGAGTTTTTTAATGATGTGTACAATACCGGTTTAACACCAAGTAACAAATAATTAGCCTGTTGTAATTTTAAAAGAACAAAAACATGAAAAAAATAAAATACATGCTAATCGTATTTTTTCTTTGCTCCTTAGTTATTCAGGGATGTAAAAAAGAAGAAGAATTGGGTAGCGATCCGTATGCAGATGGAAAGGCTGCTTTGGGTATTGGTATTAGCCAGACTTTACTGCCTGTTCCGGCAGAAGGGATAGTAGGCACAACGGTTACCGTTAAGGCCACAGGGCTTTTACCTTATAAAGATCAGTTAAGCTTTATGTTTAATGGCGAAAAGGCACAGGTGTTAAGCGTAACCGCAACCGAAATTACGGTTAAGGTACCCGATGCCGGAAGTACAGGAATCACTTCAATTGCCATTGGCGATCAGTTAATACTTGGTCCGCAGTTCGTTGTAACAGGTATCATCAAAAATGATGTAACCTGGAAAGCAATAGCCGGTACAAATGGTTACGTAAGCCAGTTTTACGAAATGCTGGATGGCCGTGCACTGGTAATTGGTGCTTTTAACAACTACGATAATAAAGGGATTATTACCAATATTAACCGCATTGCCAGAACATCGTTAGATGGCGATTACGACCGTACTTTCAGAACGGGTAGAGGTGCCAATGGTTCATTATCTCGGGTAATCGAAATTGGCGGGAGGTTTATTATTGCCGGCGGTTTTAGTGGTTACAACCAGCGTACCGAAAACATCAGCAACATTACCAGCTTATACCCTAATGGAGCGATTGATACCATTAAAATACAAACCAAAAAGAAACCAACCTTAACCGATACGGTTACCCAAAAATGGTTTCCTAAATTTAATGGCGGTACCAACGAATATATTAACCGTGTTTATCCGCATCAGGGAAAAATTCTGGCAACAGGTAATTTCAGGTATTATGTAAAACGTACATACGATAAAGATAATTACGATTTTACACGCGATACGGTTATTCTGGATAGTACCGAAATCCGTCAGATATTGAGGTTCAATCTCGATGGTTCTTTAGATAAAACCTATCGTTTCAATACAGGAACAAACAAGGGTAACGTAAGCGCCAATGGCCCTATCGATACCTACATGCATACCGATGCAGCCAACCTCGAAAAGCTAATGGTCTTTGGTAATTTCAACACTTTCGACGGGCAACCTGCTGTACGGATATTAAGGCTTGCAGCCAACGGAACGGTAGACCAAAGCTTTAACCCGGGCAGCGGGGTAGATAATGGTATCGGCTCGCTTACTTACAATGCTACTACCCACAAGTATTTAATCACCGGAACCTTTACCCGTTACAATGGCAAACCTGCCAATGGAATGGCCCTGATTAACGAAGACGGAAGTTTAGACGAATCGTTTAGCGCGCGGGCATTTGAGGGTGGCTATCCTGGTTTTGCACGGCAAATTACAGGCGGACTGATTGTAGTAGGTGGAGGCTTTAAAAAATACAATAATGTAACCCGTAATGGTTTTATGGTACTTACCGCGGCAGGTTTACTTGCACCGGGATATAATGCCACAGGCCCATTCTCCGGAAACCTGTCGGATGTGGTTGAAACCAAATCTGCCGATGGTAAAAAAGCCTTGTTGCTGATTGGCGGCTTTAACCGTTTCGATAACCAGCCCTATAACAATATTGTAAGAGTAACTATTGAATAAGCCCAGTTAAATATAAATTAAGATGAGCATAATGAAAAAATATAAATTATTGATTGGTCTCATGGCCGCAATAATTACAACCGCCATATTTTCTTGTAACAAAGATTTCGATAGAACGCTTACCACTAAAGATGGTACCGATACTACCAAGGTAAGGTATGGCAGCCGTAAGGTTTTGTATCTGGTTGTTGATGGTGCAAGAGGACAATCGGTAGCGGCGGCCAATATTCCAAATATTACCGCTTTACTGCCAACCTCTATTTACAGTTGGGTGGCCTTAAACGAGCCTGAATCTACCCAGAACGCCAGCAATTGGGCAAACATGTTAACAGGGGTAAAGAAAACCAAAAGCCTGGTAAACGATGATGCGCTGACCAATAATAACCTGCAGAATTATCCGATTATTTTTAAACGGATTAAAGAAAGCAGGCCGCAGACTAAAATTGCGGCTTATACCTCGTCGGCAGTGTTTAAGAGCTTAACCACCGGTGCCGATATCAGCGATCTGGTAGCTGGCGACGATCAGGTAAAGGCAGCGGTAATTAATCAGCTGAATACCGATACAGCCTCTGTGGTTGTTGGGCATTTTACCGATGTAGATAAAGCTGGTGCCGCTTCTGGTTACGATAATTCATTTCCTGCATATAAATCGGCAATCGAAAAATTTGATGCCGGTGTTGGAGAGATTATCACCGCTTTAAAGAAACGTAAAAACTATGCAAATGAAGATTGGCTGGTCGTAATTGCCTCGAGCGATGGAGGTGCATTTACACTTCCACCGAACGCCGACGATCAAACCATTTTTAGTAAAACAGCCAATAACGCATTTGTAATTTATTACAGCGCAAGTTATAAGAAAAGGATACTTGTTAAGCCATTTACCGGTAACCGCTACCTGGGCAAAACAGTTAAACTGGTTGGACAAGATATCAGGGCAGAAATTGCAGGTACTGATGCAAGTGTTTATAACATAGACGATACCACAAAAATGACCATAGAGCTCAAGGTGAAAAAAAACAAAGAGCAGTTTTTCTGGCCAAGTATTTTGGGTAAAAGAAACGAGTGGTCGGGCGGTCACCCTAGCGTGGGCTGGGTAATTTACCTCGAAGACCGCTACTGGTATTTTGAGTGGAGAGGAACCAAAGACGGCGATTATAAGCAATGCAGAGGTGGCGACCTCATTCAGGGGCGCTGGGAAAATCTTTCGGTAAAATTAGAGCAGCGTGGCAATCAAAGGTTTATCCGTACCTACACCAACGGAACTTTCAATAACGAAGTTGAAATTACAGCTTCAGGCTCACTGGCTAATTCGAATGCACTTAAACTGGGCTATTTAAATGGTCAGGGTCACGGAGAACCTGATGTTTACGTTACCGATATCCGTTTCTTTAAACTAAGCGTACCCGATGGCGTTATTGGGCAATACGCCTGCGAAACAGCTATTGATCAAAGTCATCCTTCTTATAACTTTTTGGTTGGTTATTGGCCTGCAACCGACGGAAACGGCGATAAAATGATCGATCTTTCTTCTCAGGCCCGCGATTTTAAATTGCAGGGAGCATACGTTTGGGAGAATTTTAACGATCTAATCTGTCCGCCTGCTGCCAGTACTCTGGCAGTGATGGTACCACAAACAGCCGATATACCAGTTCAGGTAATTAACTGGTTAAAGATAGCCAACAAGCAAACCTGGGCGCTTGATGGTAGAGTGTGGTTAGATCAATAAAATTTTGCGGATCATTTAAAAATATCGAAAATGAAAAAAATTATATACACTGTATTAATAGGCCTAACCATTATTATTGGTGCCTATTCATGTAAAGAATCGCAGATAGAAGATTTGAAATTGCCTGATAACGAAAGTAGTAGTATCACAGGAGAAGGAATTGTTGTTGGTAATGTTTCTATTGATAATCAATTTGTTAGGGTGCCATTTAAAATTTCCCTAACAAATGCTGCACAAGAAGCTTTTCAGGTGGGTTTAACCTTAAATAACGATACCGTTGCACAGTTAATCAATAACGGTACTTTAACCAATGCTGTACTAATGCCTTCAACAGCGGTAGAATATCCTACTGTAATTAATGTATCGTACGGTGCAAATAGTGGCGAAGGTATTGCCATTGTGCGCAAGGCTGCACTAGAACGTTATTATGGTAAAAAAGTAGTTTTTGCCTTAAAACTGGCTGCACCTGGCAAAGGTAACAAAGTAGCCAATGGTAAATCGAACATTTTGGTTGTAATCAATACAAGCGAACTCTTTAAATCTACCGATATCCATTATTTAACTTTTCAAGGTGGGGGCATTTATAATGTTGCCCAAGGGCCTAATTATCAAGTGGGGCCTGCAGGTGTTACTATTCCTTTAATTATCAGTTTAGAAAATGCACCTACGACAGCCTTTAACGTAAAAATTAAAGATAATGTAGATACGATTGCAACGTTGCTTTCGGCAGGTACCCTTACAAATGCCATTCACCTTGCCGCTAAAGATTTTACGATTGATACTTTGGTGAGGTTTAATACCGGTGCAAGCAGTGCAACAGTCAGGTTATCCATTCCGTGGCCGGTTTTCGATGCCAACATTGTAGCCAATAAAAAATTCGCTTTTGCATTGAGCTTGTACGATAACACCAATCACGTAATCCACCCAACAAAAGGTAAGGTAATTGTAGTTGTAGATCCAAATGTAAACCTCGATAACAACTCGCCGATTATTGGCAATGGTACCGGTTTAATTGCCAAATACTATACCAATACCCAGCTGGCACCAGATGATGGCCGTGAGCCTTTTGCTACCCGCGTTGATGGTACGATTGAGTTTTCGGGCGATGGCTGGCCGGATAACGTAAAAAATACTTCTGGTACATCTTTAAGCCGTGATAATTTTGCCACAAAATGGTCTGGCGAATTTTTGGCACCGGTAAGAGGGGATTATGTTTTCTACCAAACCCGTTGGGATGATGGATCGCGGTTATTCATTAATGGTAAGGCAATTATTGATGACTATACCACGCAGTGGGATAAACCAGAAAGAAAAGCAACTATCCGTTTAGAACGCGGTATCAGATATAGGATTGAAGCGCACCACCGCGAAAATGTGGGTGGTCAACAAGCTTACCTCGAATATGAGGTGCCATCAGCTGGTATAACAGGTAAACGTGCTGTACCGAGAACACAATTATTTCCAACTCCATAAACATAAATAGATATGAAAAGTAACATGAAAAGATTATTCAACATCTGTGCGCTTTTACTGCTTATCGTTGTGTTAACGGTAAAGTGCAAAAATAGCGATACGGAGGAGGTTGTTCCCGTAGTGGAAGAACCCAAACCATTGGTAGCTTTCGATTACAAAATACCAGATCCGGTAAAATACCAGGAGGTACAGTTTACGGCCGAGCTGAAAAATTATAAAACCTTGTTGTGGCAGTTTGGCGATGACAGTACTTCGGTTGAAGTTTCGCCTAAACACGTGTACCGCTTTCCGGGCACTTACCGGGTAATTTTAACCATCCGTAACGGACAGGGCTACTCTGCAACCAAAGAGATTAATTTGAAAGTTGTCGATCCGAATTTCGACCCGACCAAATATGGCGAAAACTACATGAAAACCATTGGCGGTAAATTTTCGGTTAACCTCGAGGCCGGCGCCGGCCCCGATTCGAACGAGGGCTCTAAAAAGCTGGTTGACCAGGATATTAACACTAAATTTTTACAGGCAGGTTTTGATGGAACGCAGCGCTGTACTTTCGAACTCAATACCCCACAAGTGGTGGGTGCCTATACCATGACTTCGGGTAACGATGCAGCCGACCGCGACCCAAGGTACTGGATTTTACAGGGCTCGTTAGATGGTATTCAGTTTACCGATTTGCACACCGTAACAGTTTGTCCATGGGCCAATGAGAACAGTGGCGTAAGCAGGAAACAGACTAAACTTTTCCACTTCGATAATTACATTGCCTATAAGTTTTACAGGCTTTACATCAAATCGAACAGGGGAAGCCGTATATTCCAGCTTGCCGAGTGGACAATCAATAAAAAACAACCATAAGTAACATTCTCTCCACACCATTTGAAAATACATGAGGCCTAAAAACTTCATGTATTTTTTTTGAGAAGATTTTACTGATATCTATCGTTCAAATTTAATTGTCAATTTGACAATTAAAATCTGAATTCTCTCGTCTAATTAAATTATATTTTATACTTTAGTAAAACGTTTAACTAACGCTGTTTCTAACCGGAATATAAATTTCATTACACACACAATTATGAACAAAATCAAAACTTTAAAATTTTTAGGCTTACTGGGCTGCATGTTTGCAGGTGGTTTATTAAAAGCGCAGGACCGAAAGGCACCGGCTTATCCGTTAATTACGCACAATACCTATTTCAGCATCTGGTCTAACACCGATAAATTAAACGAATCGTCAACCGAACACTGGACAGGAGCAGAGCATTCGCTTTTAGGGCTTATTGATGTAGACGGGGGATTTACCGTTTTTTAGGTAAAGAAGCTACGAATTACAAAACCATAGTGCCTGCTTCTGACGAAAAAGGCTATCAGGTAAATTATACCGAAACCGAGCCAATAGGCGATTGGAAAGCTGAAAACTACAACGCTGGTAGCTGGCAAACAGGTACTGCACCCATTGGCGATGATGCCAAAACCGTTAAAACCTTATGGAAATCTCACGATATATGGGTGCGTCGAACATTTAATGTTGCCAACCCTAAATCAATAAACGAGCTGTTTTTAAAAATAAACCACGATGATAACATTGAGGTTTACCTTAACGGCAAGAAAGTATATACCAAAGAAGGTTGGACCAATACTTTCCAATACATTGCCTTAAGCAACAGCGATAAAAATGCATTAAAGGCTGGTTCAAATGTAATTGCAATCCATTTACTTAATACAGCAGGTGGCCGTTACCTCGATTTCGGCCTGGTTGATAAATTAAAAGATAACGCGGAAAAAGTACAGCTGGCTAAACAAAAAAGTGTTGATATTAATGCCACGCAAACCATTTACAACTTTACCTGTGGTAAAATCGATTTAAAATTAACCTTTACTTCGCCATTGTTAATGAACGATTTAGGTTTGTTTGCTCGCCCGGTTTCTTATGTTTCCTACCAGGTGAAAGCCAACGATGGTAAAACGCACCAGGTTAAGGTTTATTTAAGTGCATCAACCAATATTGCAGTTTACAGACCTTCACAAGTGGTAAATACTACAAAATATAACACGCCAAAATTATCGGTTTTAAAAGCAGGTACGGTAGAGCAACCAGTGCTTCAGAAAGCAAGCGATGACATGCGGATTGACTGGGGTTATTTTTATGTTGCTGCCCCAAAAACCAGCAATGCTATCCAGTTTGTAACTTCCGAAAAGGATGCTGCAGATGCTTTCAGAAACGGAAATTCAGCCTCAACAGCTAAGCAAGGCAAAATGCTGGCGCTAAATACCCTTATTCCTTTTGGCAATGTGGGCAAAACGGCTGTAGAAAAATTTGTTGAACTGGGTTACGATGAAATTTATTCAGTACAATATTTTAACCAGAATTTAAGGCCCTGGTGGAATACTTCTGGCAAGGAAACCATCGAAGGTCAGTTAACTGCTGCAGCTAATGAGTACAAATCGGTGATCGCCAAATGCGAAGCCTTTAATAAAACAGTGTATGCCGATGCATTAAAATCAGGCGGAAAAGAATATGCAGATTTGTGCCTTTTAGCTTACCGCCAGAGCATTGCCGCCCACACATTGGTAAAAAGCCAGCAGGGCGAAATTTTATGGCTATCAAAAGAGAACAATAGCGGCGGTTTTATCAATACCGTTGATGTAACTTATCCATCAGCACCATTATATCTGATTTATAATCCACAATTGTTGCAAGGTATGCTAAATGGTATTTTCTATTTCAGCGAAAGCGGAAAATATCCTCACCCTTGGGCTGCACACGATTTAGGTACCTATCCTTTGGCAAACGGTCAAACTTATGGCGAACCCATGCCGGTTGAAGAATCGGGCAATATGATTATTCTAACTGCTGCTATTGCTAAAGCACAAGGAAACGCCGACTATGCTAAAGCACATTGGAAAACACTAACTACCTGGGTTGATTATTTAACGAAAGAAGGTTTAGATCCAAAAACACAACTCTGTACCGATGATTTTGCCGGTCACCTGGCGCGCAACGCAAATTTATCGGTAAAAGCTATTGTAGGTATTGCCTGTTATGCGCAAATGGCACAAACTTTAGGTTATACAGATGTAGCTAAAAAATACCGTGACATTGCCGAAAGCATGGTACCAAAATGGATGGAAATGGCAGATGCTGGCGATCACTACGCTTTAACCTTCGATAATAAAAATACCTGGAGCCAAAAATACAACCTGGTATGGGATAAGGTTTTGGACTTAAATCTCTTCCCGCAAAAAATTTACGATACCGAAACCAAATATTACTTAACCAAACAAAATAGGTACGGTATTCCATTGGATAGCAGAAAAGCTTACACCAAAAATGATTGGATTTTATGGACAGCTACATTTGCACCAACCAGAGCAGAGTTTGAGGCTTTGGTACATCCGGTTTATAAACATGCTATAGAAACAGAATCAAGAGTACCATTAAACGATTTCTATGATTCGAATACCGGTATTCGCGATAATTTTAAAGCCCGCAGTGTAGTTGGTGGTTTTTACATGAAAATGTTTGCCGATAAACTAAAAGCCAAATAGGATTTAATTTAATACCCTTTAAACAATCGAAGGTCCTGTATTTAATGCAGGACCTTTTTTATTTAGCACTTTTGGCTTATGCGCGTTTATTAACGCGTGCACTTTAGCTTCGCGACTCTGTCGCATTTTTAATTCGTTGCAAATGAATAGCTATTTCTATACAACCTGTAAAAACGAACTTGAACGAATACGCTTATATGCCCTTAAATGTCTCATATGGTAAATAACAGCAGTAGACTAAAATTCAAACTCCAGCTGGTTGCTTTCCGGCTTCTCAACCGGTCCGTCCTCATAAAAGCGCGACAAAGTAATGCCGAGCAGCCTTACTTTTGATGCACCCAGCTCTGCTTCTTCAAGCAGCTTAACCGCTTCCTTATACATTACCTCTGCCTGGTAAATAGGTGTAGAAAACGACCTGCTACGTGTAATGAGCTTAAAATCGGCAAATTTTATTTTTAAGGTAACTGTTTTACCACTCAATTGGTATTTTTCCAAACGTTTGCTTACTGTTTCACTAATCTGTTTCAGCAAATCGTGCATTACAGCATCGTCGTTGGTATCTTCGGGGAGTGTATCTTCAGCACCAACTGATTTTGTTTCGCGGTGGGCTTGTACCGGTCGCTCATCTATTCCACGTACAATTTTATAATAAAACCTACCCGATTTACCGAACTGAGCAACCAGCTGCGATTCTGTTAAATTCTTTAAATCGGCTCCCGTGTTAAGCTGCATGGCTTTCATTTTGCCGGCGGTTACTTTACCCACACCAAAGAACTTTTCAACCGGAAGTTTTTCCATAAAAGCCTTAATCTTTGATGGGCCAATAAACGTTAAGCCATCTGGTTTGTTCATATCAGAAGCTACTTTGGCCACAAATTTATTAACAGATACCCCGGCTGAGGCTGTTAAGTTCAATTCGTTTTTAATGGCGTCTTTAATCGACTGGGCAATATCAATTGCCGATCCAATGCCCAATTTATCTTCGGTAACATCCAGATAAGCTTCATCAAGAGATAAGGGTTCTATAAGATCGGTGTAACGGCTAAATATTTCTCTGATGGCCTTTGAAACAGCAGAATAGGCATCGAAACGCGGATATACAAAAATAGCCGTAGGACATAGCTGGTAGGCTTTACTACACGACATGGCCGAACGGATCCCAAATTGGCGGGCTTCGTAACTTGCAGTAGCCACCACGCCACGACTATCGGGTTTACCGCCAACCACAATTGGTTTGCCCCGGTATTCCGGAAAATCGCGCTGCTCTACCGATGCATAAAAAGCATCCATATCAATGTGGATTATTTTCCTTAAAACCGTATTGTTTTCTTCCGACATGAATGGTTAAAACCTAACCCGCAGTAACTCCTAATGAAGGTTGCAAATTAAAAAAGCAAGCCAGAGTAGGGGGTAGCAGGGATTAATTTTGCTTAAATTTCGCTATTTTTTTTAGCATTATTGGATTAGATTTTTTTTCTTTACAAAAGATGGAAAGATCGATCCGCTTTTATAAAAATGCAAAACACGAATGGTATGCCGATATTCCAGAATGGGCCGGAGCTTCCGGCGACCTGCAAATGGTTGAGGGAGCCGATGATTTGCTAAACTGGATTGCTGCATCGGCAGGCGAATGTAAATTGCTCATGGCGGATCAGCATTTTGAGCAGGCCGAAATTTTAGAACTCGTTTACGTGCGCGATGAAAACCTGGGTGGCGGTGGCGATTATATACTGGAAACCTTTAAAGGCGAAGTTAAAAACCACAGGCTTTGGCTTTGCCATGTTACTGAATTTGTATTTAAACAATTGCCTGAGCGGATTTATTTTAAAGCGTTAGATTAGTAATGGCAAGACGCTTAGTTTAAAAGATGATCTACCTTATTGAGCAGAGAATCCATTTCGAAGGGTTTTTCCATAAAATCGTTGGCTCCGGCATCCATAGCTGATTGTCTGATATCCCTGCTGGCTGAAATCATCAGGATTGGGATTCCGCTGTATTTCGGATCATTTTTTAATTGTTTGCAGATATCCCTTCCGTCGTAACCACTCATCCAGATATCGAGCATAATTAAATCTGGCTTATTTTTTACCGCATCTATTACCGCCCCGCCGTCATAAGTATAATCAACATCATAGCCCATCACTTCCAAAATCATCGTCACAGCGTCAACAATGCCTTCGTCATCGTCTGCAATGAGTATTTTCTTATTTCCCATTTTGTAGTTTTATTTCCATTCAGTCTTCTTTACATTTTGTAAAAGCAAACATGATCATTAACCTTTAACTATTAATACATTAAATATGCTTTTTGTTTTAAAAAAGTAAATATTTATTTGCTAGTTCAGGGCCTTAAAAATGATATAATTTATTGGGAAAACAATTAAAAATCACGGGTAATTTAACTCGGTTTTCCTTTGTTTGGTTATGTGTTCTTAATTTTTTTTAGCCCTACTAAACAGATAATTTGCAGTGCTTATAAATTATTTAGGATTTTTATGCTTTATATTTACAGCATTAATTCAGGTTAATTGAATTTAATCGCCAAAAATGGATAGTATTAATATTAAGAAATTAGCGAAGGCTTTAAATTTATCTACTTCAACAATTTCGAGGGCTTTCAGGGATAATAGCGATATTAACGTGGCTACCAAAGAGCGCATACTAGCCAAGGCAAAAGAATTAAACTATCAGCCCAACCACTACGCCAGCAATCTGCGCGAGCAAAAAAGTAAAACCATTGCAGTTATTGTGCCCGAACTGGCCAATAACTATTTCTCGCAGGCTATACACGGCATAGAACGGGTAGCACGCGAAAACGGTTACCATATCCTCATTTACGTAACCGACGATGATTACAAAAAAGAGGTTACTTTTATCCGCCACCTGCACAATGGCAGGGCCGATGGTATTATCATGTCTGTATCTGGCGAAGCCAACGACCACAATTACCTGAATAAATTTGGGGCAAAACGGCTACCTCTGGTATTTTTCGATAGGATTTACGAAGATATTGATACCCCCGCGTAATTACAAATGATTATGACAGCAGTTTTCTGGCTACCGAACACCTGATAGAACAAGGCTGCAAGCGTATTGCCTATCTGGTGGTAAATAAAAGTTTATCTATTGGTAAAACCCGTATGCAAGGCTATATTGATGCGCTTGCTAAATACCAGGTTCCGTTTGATGAGCACTTGATTGTAGATTGCAGTAACAGTTACGAAGAAAACAGCATCATCATTAAAGATGCATTAACCGGATTAAAACCCGACGGGGTTTTTACTTCTGTAGAACGTTTGGCTTTTGCTACCTACTACGCATGTTACGATTTAAAGATCGATATCCCGACTGATTTAAAGGTGATCAGTTTCTCCAGTTTGGAGATTGCACCCTTACTCAACCCGTCACTTACAACCATAACCCAGCCGGCCACCGAAATAGGGGAAGAGGCGGCCCGGTTGCTGTTCTCTATTTTGGATGATAACGCCAATAAAAACACTGCAAATGAGGTGGTTTTGACCTCTAAAATCATCAAAAGAAATTCGACTTCAACAGGCTAAAAAACGGCCTGAAAATCCGCTCTTTTTTTAGCTCAAAAATTTCAAAAAAAATCGACACTTAGTGTAAAATACGCAGAATTTCGACTTGTTTTCGGGAACGTTCCCGAAAATTGACCCGAAAATGATTCCGATTTTTCGGGAACGTTCCCGAAAAATCGGTTAAAAGTGGCTTAGTGTAAAAAATACACTTTATTTTTAAATTTAACATTTATAATTAATTGATAATTAGATAATTAATGAATTAACAATAATTTAAAGTTGAATTTAGTTATGTCGAAAAATGAATTTTTTAGCCAGAAATTTCGGGCCAAAAAATGGTGCTAAATATATTTTTTAAATAAATTTTGAAATGTCATTATGTGCTGTAAATTAGGCCTATGTGTAAATCACTATAATATTTAACCAAATTTTTATACTTAAACGAGCTTCAAATATGAGAGTATTTTACCTGTTAAAACAGGGGCTTTTGGTGCTGTTAGTTTTTTCAGCATTAATGGTAAAAGCACAAACCGGATCGGTATCTGGTAAAGTGCTTGATGAAACCGGCTTACCATTACCTGGTGCTTCCGTAATTGTTAAAGGAACAACCAGAAGTACATCGACTGATGCGAATGGTGTTTTTAAACTGGCAGGATTATCAAACGGTTCTATAACCGTATCTGCAAGTTTTATCGGTTATCAAACCCTCGATAAAACGGTGAGCGTTTCGGCAAACGCTACTGTTAATTTCCAATTGGTACCCGATGCACAAAAACTCAACGAAGTTGTGGTAATTGGTTACGGTACTGCCGAGAAGAAAAACCTAACGGGATCTATCACTACTGTAAATGCCAAGGATTTTCAAAAAGGTACCATTACAACACCCGAGCAGCTTATCCAGGGTAAAGTAGCAGGGGTTAACATCGTTTCCAACAGCGGTCAGCCAGGTGTGGGAAGTACCATCCGTATCCGTGGTGGTGCATCGCTTAATGCCAGCAACGATCCTTTGGTGGTAATTGATGGGGTACCTTTCAGCGGAAACTCAATTGGCAATGCACCAAGTCCGCTATCATTGGTTAACCCGAACGATATCGAAACCTTTACCGTTTTAAAAGATGCGAATGCAACAGCCATTTATGGCTCGAGGGCATCGAACGGGGTAATTTTAATTACCACTAAAAAAGGTGCTTCAGGCGCTCCGGTAATCAATTTCAGTACGAATAACTCTATTGCAACTGTTGCTAAAAAGGTAGAT
Source organism: Pedobacter sp. HDW13 (assembly GCF_011303555.1). NCBI lineage: Bacteria > Pseudomonadati > Bacteroidota > Sphingobacteriia > Sphingobacteriales > Sphingobacteriaceae > Pedobacter > Pedobacter sp. HDW13. The sequence continues at coordinate 2,970,210 of NZ_CP049868.1, forward strand.
ATTTTATCTTCTGAACAAATCCGCAGTTTTGTAAATGCCAATCCAAATGCTTCGTATGATGATGGTAAGAAATTTACCGCCTTACTTGGTGGCGCTAATACCGACTGGCAGGACGAAATCTATCAGAATGCTTTCTCAACCGATAACAGCTTAAGTATTGCCGGTTCATTTAAAGGCGTGCCTTACCGTGTTTCGGCAGGTTATTTAGATCAACAGGGACTTTTACTTACCGATCATTTTTCGCGTGGTACAGGTGCAATCAGTATTTCACCAAAATTATTTCAGGATCACCTGAAAATTGATTTGAACCTGAAAGGAGCTTTAACAGATTCGCATTTTGCCAATTCTGGCGCTGTAGGTTCTGCTATTCAATTCGATCCAACCCAATCGGTTACCGCCAGCAACAAATTTGGTAATTATTTCGAATGGTTAAGAAGCGATGGTTCGGTAAACCCGAATGCACCACGTAACCCGGTAGCCCTGATTAGGCTTAACGATAACAATGGTAAAGCCGAAAGAAGTTTTGGAAATGCACGTTTCGATTACTCTTTTCACTTTTTACCTGAATTGCACGCTAATTTAAATTTAGGTTACGATGTATCTAAAGGTCACGGGGCTGTGCATGTTCCTATTTTTGCGGCTCAAAGTGTAGCCACACAAGGTTCCTACACGCATTCTTTAAATACTGAAACCAATAAGCTTTCTGAGTTTTACCTAAACTATGCACATACGGCGGCAAGTATTAAAAGCCGTTTCGATGTAACAGCAGGTTACGGTTATTACGATAACTCAAAAACAGGTTACAATTTTACCTCGTACAAAGGAACAGGTGAGGTGCAGGTAGTACCAGTTTTCCCTTTCTCTACTGATCGCGATAAATTGCTTTCATACTACGGAAGGTTCATTTATACTTTGGCCGATAAATATATTTTATCTGGTACTTTAAGGGCCGATGCTTCTTCTAAATTCTCGGAGAAAAACCGTTGGGGTTATTTCCCTTCAGCTGCCTTTACCTGGAGAATTTCGAACGAAAATTTCCTTAAAAACAGCGAATCGGTTTCTGACCTGAAATTGCGTTTAAGCTACGGTCAAACGGGTAATAAAGATGGTATTGGTTATTACGATTACCTATCTAAATATTATGCCAACAGCAACACCGGTCAGTATCAGATTGGTAATACTTTCTATAATTATTACACACCGGCTGCTTACGATCCGGATTTGAAATGGGAAACCACTACAACTTACAACGCAGGTTTGGATTACGGTTTTATGAAAGGCCGTTTATATGGAAGTATTGATGTGTACTACAAAAAAACTTCCGATTTGTTAAGTAAAATCAACATTCCGGTGGGTACCAACTTCAATAACGAATTAACCACCAATGTGGGTAATATGGATGTAAGGGGTGCTGAGGCCAGCTTAAATTTCGCTGCCATTAAAACCGAAAACACCAGCTGGGATCTAGGCGTAAACGTTGCATACAACAAAAGAAAGGTAACCAATCTAACACTTAATCCCGATCCGGCTTCGAAAGTTGGTGCTGGCGATATTACTGGCGGTACTGGTGTAACCTTAAAATACAATGCGGTTAATCAGATTCCAGGATCATTTTATGTGTATAAACAGGTTTATAATGCCGATGGCAAACCATTGGAAGGTGTATATGAAGATTTGAATAAAGATGGCGTAATCAATACCAGCGATCAGTATTTCTATAAATCACCAGATCCGAGTATTACTCTTGGCTTTAATACTTCTTTTTCTTACAAAAAATGGAGCTTTACGACATCACTTAGGGCCAATTTCGGCAACTATGTGTACGATAACGTTTCATCAAACTTTGGAATCAGATCAAATATCTTAAGTCCGTCGGGGGTAATCAACAATGCATCAACCGATTTCTTGTCTACCAATTTCCAGAACAACCAATTCCTGAGCGATTATTATGTTAAAAACGCTTCGTTCCTGAAAATGGATAATGCAGGTATTTCTTATAATGCCGGAAAATTATCTAAAAACGGAACTGCTTCGTTAAGGATTTCGGCAAACTGCCAGAACGTTTTTACGGTAACGAACTACAATGGAATTGATCCTGAGCTAAGTAGCGGTATCGATTACAACCTGTATCCACGTCCGCGTACATATACCTTAGGTTTTAATGTTGGTTTTTAATAAAGAGATAGAGATGAAAAATTCATTTAGAACGATATTGGCATCAGGTATTTTATTGTTGTCATTAAATTCATGCAAAAAAGGAGACCTGAACGTTTTGCCTACCAACGATGTTACTTCGGCAACCGTTTATGCTACTCCGGCAGGTTATAAACAAGGTTTGGTTAAACTGTATGCTACTTATGCATTAACCAGTTCTACCGGATCGGATAATAGTGATATTGGTGGATTAAACTCTGGTTTCGCAGATTTTTTACGCTTATTCTGGACCTCGCAGGAGCTGGTTACCGATGAGGCCATTTGTGCCTGGGGCGATACTGGTATTCCTGAACTGGATTATGGAACGCCAAGTGTAGATAACCAGTTTTTAAGAGGTTTATATTCGAGAAGCATTTTACAGATTACAGTTTGTAACGAATTCCTTCGCGAAAGTACGCCAGAAAAACTGGCCTCGCGCAATATTACAGGTGCCGATGCTACTGCTATTGCAAAGTACCGCGCTGAAGCCCGTTTTTTACGCGCATACCAATACTGGGTATTGTTAGATGCTTTTGGTAACCCACCTTTCGTTACCGAAAACGACGAGATTGGTAAAGTGGCTCCAAAACAAATTCAGAGAGCTGCATTGTTTTCTTATGTAGAATCAGAACTTAAAGCAATTGAAGGCGATTTAGCTGAACCACGTACCAATGAATATGGTCGTGCAGATAAAGGTGCCGACTGGGCTTTATTGGCGAGGTTATACCTAAACGCACAAGTGTATACCGGTACAGCTAAATATACTGAAGCCATTACTTATTCTAGTAAAGTAATTGCAGCTAACTATAGCTTAAAAGCTAATTATATGGATCTTTTCAAAGCTGATAATAACATCAACAACACCGAAAACATCCTGACAATTAATTATGACGGCGTAAATGGTACCAATTATGGTGGTACTACTTTCATCATCAACGCCGGTATTAATGCCGATATGGGTACTGCCTCTTACGGTGTGCCAAATGGTGGCTGGGGAGGAAACAGAACCCGTCAAAACCTGCCTGCGTTATTTCCTGATGCAAATGGAAATGCCGATAAACGGGGTACTTTTTTCGGTGCTAAAAGCACAGTTGATGAAATTGGTGTATTTACCGATGGATTGCGTGTAACCAAGTTTAAAAACATTATAGGTACCAATACTATTCCTGCATCATTAAACGGAACTTTCAGCTCGCTTGATTTTGCTTTGTTCCGTTTGGCAGAGCAATATTTAATTTATGGTGAAGCAGTAGCACGCGGTGGTTCTGGTGGTACAGTTGGTCAGGCATTAACTTATGTAAATGCACTACGCCAACGTGCTTACGGTAATGCAAATGGTAATGTTACTACAGCGGCTTTAACGGTCGATTTTTACCTGGATGAGCGTGGTCGCGAGTTGTATTGGGAAGGTCACCGCCGTACAGATTTGGTACGTTACGGAAAATTTACCGGTTCTACTTACTTATGGCCATTTAAAGGTGGTGTTAAAGCCGGAACATCCATTCCAGCTCACCGCAACATTTACCCGATTCCGGCAGCAGATTTAATTGCCAACCCGAATCTGGTTCAAAACACAGGTTATTAATCTTAATATTTAATAAGATATGAAATCAATATTTTTCAAAACCTTAGCCTTTTGCTTCATCGCCTTATCGCTTTGGTCGTGCAAAAAAGACGAAACCCAAACGGTTTCAGTGGTTGGAACGGCAGGAACGCTTACTGCATCAACTACTACATTAAATTTAGTACAAGCCAGCGGGGCACAGGTAGCGTTAACACTAAGCTATCCTTTGGCTACATCAACAGGCTATGTGGTACCTGTAAACACCACCTTGCAGTTTGCTTTAAAGGGTACCGACTTTGCTGCCCCGAAAGAGATTGTGGTTACCGCTAAAACCTATGCACCAACGGTAACCGAAATCAATAACATGATTTTAGCTTTAGGAGGAAAAATTGGAGTGGCTGCCCAGGTTGAAGTGCGTTTAAAATCGGGCGCAGCAGTAAACGATTTAACCTATTCGAATATCATTACCTTAAGTGCAACGCCTTATTTGGCCTCAGCCTGGATTTATGTTCCTGGTAACTATCAGGGCTGGAACCCGGCAACTGCCGATAGTCTGGTTTCACTAAGCAGTAATGGAACGTACGTGGGTATCATCAAGTTTGATGGTGGTAATTTTAAAATCACTCCCGAAAAGAAATGGGATGTAGCTTATGGCGATGCAGGTGGCGGAGCAATTAGCACTTCGGGTGGAGATATCGCTTCAGGTGTTGCCGGCTTAAAACAAGTAACGGTAAACATGACAGCCAAAACCATTAAAATAGAGGATGCTAAAGTTTGGGCAATTATTGGCGATGCAACTCCCGGCAAATGGGATACCGATACCGACATGAAATTTATCAATGATGGTAAAGGAACCTGGAAAGTAACAACAAACCTCACTGTTGGTTCAATTAAATTCCGACAAGATCACAAATGGGATGTTAACCTTGGTGGCAGTGGTGGCAATCTAACTGCTGGTGGCGCTGATATAGCAGTAGCTACTGCTGGTAATTATACCATTACGCTGGATGTAGCAGGGAATAAATATACCCTCGTTAAAAATTAATCATTAACTAAAATCGCCCTGTGAGGATCATTTGATCTTTGCAGGGTTTTTAAACCTTTTCAAAGTTTAAGCATGATCAGATTTCTTACCTCAGCTATTTTTCCTTCCGTTCTTTCTTTAAAAAATAATGCTCAAACTAAAATCCATGCCTGTACAAATGGTATGCGATTAACAAAAGTATTCCTTACCCTGGTTACGCTGTTAAGCAGTGTTAACCTATTTGCCCAAAAATTAGAACGTATCGAACCGATGTTCTGGTTTAGCGGTATGCAAAACCCGAAATTGCAATTGCTGGTACATGGCAATCAAATTGCCAATGCAACTGTTACCTTAAATTACCCTGGCGTTAAACTGGTTAAAATTAATAAGGTCGAAAACCCAAATTATCTTTTCCTCGATTTAAGCCTCTCATCAACCGTAAAGGCGGGAACGTTTCCAATCAATTTTCTGATAAACGGCAAAAAAATATTCAGTTACAGCTATGAATTAAAAAACCGCGATAAAAGCGCTGGCCGGATTCAGGGTATAACGCAAAAAGATTTCATTTACCTGTTAATGCCCGATCGTTTTGCCAATGGCGATAAAACCAACGATGTGGTTAAGGGTTTAAAGGAAACAGCTTTAAGCCGCGATAGTATGTACTACCGTCACGGTGGCGATATACAAGGGGTAATAAACCACCTCGATTACCTTAAAGATTTAGGCGTAACCACCGTTTGGATGACTCCGGAGGTAGAAAATGATATGGCACAAGCCTCTTATCATGGTTATGCCGTAACCGATCACTATAAAATCGACCCCCGCTATGGCACCAATGCACTCTACAAACAATATGTAGAACTGGCCCATACCAAGGGGGTGAAAGTGATTAAAGATATTGTACACAACCACATTGGTACCCAGCATTGGTTTTATAAAGATTTACCAATGAAAAGCTGGTTAAACCAATGGCCAAAATATACGCAAACCAGTTACCGCGATCAAACGGTAATGGATACACATGCCGCTACTGCCGACCGTAAACAAATGTTGAATGGCTGGTTTGTACCTTCTATGCCCGATTTAAACGAGCAGAACCCTTACGTGCAAAATTATTTAACTCAAAATCACATCTGGTGGATCGAATATGCCGGAATCGACGGCCTGCGTTTGGATACTTATCCTTATAACGACCCTGTTTATATGGCCGATTGGGCAGTTAAAATTAAAGCCGAATTCCCCAGACTGTCAATTTTTGGCGAAACCTTTGTAAACGGAGTGGCCAATCAGGCCTTTTTCACCCAGGGCAATACGGTAAACCGAGGTTTCGATACGCATTTACCAGGTATTACCGATATGGCAGTTAAAGATGCCATTTACGAAGCTTTGAATGGTAAAAATGGCTGGACAGATGGCATAAACCGTTTATACGATGTAGTTGCACACGATTTTTTATATCAGGATCCAACCCGGAACTGTATTGCACTCGATAACCACGACATGAGCCGTTTTTACTCGGTAGTAAACGAAGATTTCGATAAGTATAAAATGGGAATGGCCATATTATTAACCATGCGCGGCATTCCGCAAATGTATTATGGTACCGAAATTCTGATGAAAAACTTCTCCAATCCAGATGGTCTGGTACGTGCCGATTTTCCGGGTGGATGGGAAGGCGATAAGAAAGACAAATTCCTAGCCGATGGTCGTACAGGGAAAGAAAGCGAAGCCTTTAATTTTGTTAAAACCCTGGCCAATTTCCGAAAAAACAGTACTGCCCTGCATAGTGGAAAGCTAATGCAGTTTGTGCCACAGGATGATGTTTATGTTTATTTCCGGTACACAGCCAATGTAAAAGGTACGGTAATGGTAATTGTAAACAATACTGAAAAAGAGAAAAACTTAAACACCGAAAGGTTTGTTGAACGCACAGCCGGAATTACAGCAGCCAGAAATGTGCTTACCAACGAAACTATAGTTTTTAAAGAAATTAAAGTACCGGCCAAAACAACTTTGGTACTGGAGCTAAATTAAAAAAGCTAAAAGTAGAAAGACTAAAGCGGAAAGTAAAACCAGGTATTCTATCTCGATACTCACTACTTGATACTCGCTATATGATACTTGATAAAAATATAACAAAATGCAAGATACAAATCATACCCAACCTTCCACCTTTAACCTTTCGCCCTCAGCCTCCATTAAGGCCTGTCTTTTCGATTTAGATGGTGTACTGGTTGATACAGCTGTTTACCACTATAAAGCCTGGAAACGTTTGGCCAATACCATGGGCTTCGATTTTACCGAAGAGCAGAATGAGCAATTGAAAGGGGTAAGCCGGGTAGAAAGTTTAAACAAGATTTTGGCCTGGGGAGGTGTAGATAAAACCGATACCGAAAAAGAAGAACTGGCTACCTTAAAAAATAGCTGGTATGTAGATATGATTGCCAAAATGACACCTGCAGAGGTTTTGCCGGGCACAGTCGATTTTCTTACAACGATACATCAGGCGGGTTATAAACTGGCACTGGGTTCGGCAAGTAAAAACTCGGCAATCATTTTAGAACGTACCCAACTTGCGCATTTTTTCGATGAAATTGTAGATGGCAATAGGGTTACCAAATCAAAACCCGATCCCGAAGTTTTTTTAAAAGGCGCAGAACTCTTGGGCTTTAAGCCAGAAGAATGTGTGGTTTTTGAAGATGCCGTTGCAGGGGTAGAAGCAGCCAAAAGAGGTGGGATGAAAGCCATTGGAATTGGTGAAAAAAGCGTGCTTACCAAAGCCGACAAGGTAGTAAGCGGATTGGATAAATTAACAGTTAAAGATTTAGAGGAGTTGTAAAGGCGTAGCAAGTATCAGTTAAGTAATAAATATTAGGCTGGATTTTGAGGCGATATTTTAGCTAATCTTGATCCTCATTACTTGATACTCATAATACTAATTACCCGACACTCCCTTTAAATAATATAAAATAAAGTTTGGTCACGTCTTACAGCTGGATACAAACTACTTGATATTAGAAAATGAAAAATTACATTAAAGCAGATGAGTGGAACATTATCGAAGAAGGCTTTGATCCACATTTAAATAAAATTTCGGAAAGTATTTTCAGTTTGGGTAACGGCCGGATGGGGCAGCGAGCCAATTTTGAGGAAACTTACACCGGCGAAACCCTATTGGGTAATTATGTAGCAGGCGTTTATTATCCAGATAAAACACGTGTGGGTTGGTGGAAAAACGGTTATCCTGAATATTTTGCTAAAGTTTTAAATGCAGCAAACTGGGTTGGTATCGAAGTTAAAATAGACGAAGAAGTGCTCGATCTGGCTACTGCAGAAGTAAGTGATTTTAAACGTGTATTAAATATGCACGAAGGATACCTGGAACGTACTTTCACCGCGAAATTAAAAAGTCGTAAAACAGTTAAAGTTAAATCTACCCGCTTTTGCAGCATTGCCGATGATGAAGTAGGTGCCATCCGTTACAGCATTACACCTTTAAATTTCGATGGAACCTTAACATTAACCGCGTTTATTGATGGTGATGTTAAAAACCAGGATAGCAATTACGATGAAAAATTCTGGGATCAGGTAACTGACGAAATTTCGGGTGCTGAAGCTTACATTCAGTTAAGTACCAAGAAAACCCAATTTGAAGTTTGTACCGGAAGCCACATTCAGGTTTACCAAAACGGCCAGCAATTAAATATTGGTGCCACTGATGTACGCAAAGAAAAATTTGTGGGTCAAACATTTTCTGTAGCTGTAAACGCAAATGAAGAAGTAACACTAATTAAAATCGCGGCTAATTTATCTTCCGAAAATTACCCTAAAACAACTCTTTTAAAAGAAACCAAAGCAGTTATTGCCAAAGCCACAGCTAAAGGCTTCGACACCTTATTGCAAGAGCAAGCAACGGCCTGGGCAAGCAAATGGGAAGAAAGTGATATCGTTATTGAGGGCGATGTTTCTGCACAACAGGCTATCCGTTTTAATATTTTTCAGCTGTTTCAAACCTACACTGGTAAAGATGATCGCCTGAATATTGGCCCGAAAGGATTTACCGGCGAGAAATACGGAGGTTCTACCTACTGGGATACTGAAGCTTATTGTGTGCCTTTTTACTTGGCCACTGCTCCGCAGGAAGTAAGCAAAAACCTGCTGGTTTACCGCCACAAACAATTGGGTAAAGCTATTGAAAATGCAGCTAAGCTAGGTTTTAAAGATGGAGCAGCGCTGTATCCGATGGTAACTATGAACGGCGAAGAATGTCACAACGAATGGGAAATTACTTTCGAAGAAATTCACCGCAACGGTGCCATTGCCTTTGCCATTTACAATTATATCCGTTACACCGGCGACGAAAGTTACCTGTCTGATTACGGTTTGGAAGTACTCATCGGCATTGCCCGTTTTTGGAAACAACGTGTTAACTGGAGTAACGAAAAACAGCAATACGTAATGCTTGGCGTAACCGGACCTAACGAATACGAAAACAACGTAAACAACAACTGGTACACCAATTTGCTGGCTACCTGGTGCATGAAATATGCGACTGAAGCTGCTAAAACCGTAAAACAACAACAACCAGAAAAATACAACAGCCTGATTAAAAGCTTAAAATTCGATCAGAAAGAATTTGCAGATTGGGCCGATATCATCGAAAAGATGTATTATCCTGAAGATAAGGAACAGGGCATTTTCTTACAGCAGGATGGTTATCTGGATAAAGAGCAGATCCTGGTTAAAGATTTGCCAGCAAGCGAAAGGCCGATTAATCAGAAATGGAGCTGGGACCGCATATTACGTTCATGCTTTATCAAACAGGCTGATGTTTTGCAAGGTTTATATTTCTTTGAAGAAGATTACGATCTGGATACCTTGAAACGTAATTTCGATTTTTACGAACCGCGTACCGTTCATGAAAGCTCTTTATCACCTTGTGTGCATAGTATTTTAGCAGCAAAATTGAATGATGAGGCCCGTGCTTACGAATTTTATCTGCGTACCGCACGTTTAGATCTCGACGATTATAATAACGATACCGAAGATGGTTTGCATATTACCTCGATGGCAGGTACCTGGATGAGCGTGGTAGAAGGCTTTGCAGGCATGCGCGTGCGTAACGGCAAACTACAATTTAACCCTTTCTTGCCGGGCAAATGGAAATCGTTTTCGTTTACCATTGGTTTCAGGGGAGCTACCTTAAAAATCAATATCACCGAAAATGGTATCAGCATAAAAAATAATACCGCTGTAGGTTTAGAAATCGGAATCAGAAATCAGGTTTATAAATTGGAAGGAAATGCCGAAATTGAAGTAAATAACGCCGAGTTGGTATGATAAAGGTAGAGGGTTTAAAGATTGAAGGTAGAAGGGAAGCCCCGCAATCTTCAATTAACAAGAAAAATTTTCAAATATCACTCTTGTCTCCCTTTGGAAGGGGCAGGGGGAGGATGTTAACCCTTTTCTCTATCTTTATAATACTCGCTACCCAATCCTTTGCACAAAAACAGCACGGAAAAATGAACGATAAACAAATCGTTATCTATCAGTTACTGCCCCGTTTATTCGGGAATAAAAACATAGCCAATATTCCTTACGGTACCATCCAACAAAATGGTTCGGGTAAGTTTAACGATATAACCGATAAAGCTTTAGATGGCATTAAAGAGCTCCACGTAAATTATGTTTGGTACACTGGGGCCATTGCCCACGCCAGTTTAACCGATTATTCTGCTTATGGAATAAAGGTAGATGACGCCGATGTGGTGAAAGGAAGGGCCGGTTCGCCTTATGCCATCCGTGATTATTATGATGTAGATCCCGATTTAGCTGTTGATGTTAAAAACCGGATGAAGGAGTTCGAAGCACTGGTAAAAAGAACACATGCTAAAAACCTGAAAGTGATTATCGATTTCGTGCCCAATCATGTTGCGCGGAGCTACCATTCGTATGCCAAACCCAAAAATGTAGTGGATTTTGGTGCGCAGGATGATGTAACCAAAGGTTTTAGCCCTAAAAATGATTTTTATTACATCCCCCGTCAAAAATTTCAGGTACCTCAATATGAACCTAAACAAACGTCCGTTGCGGTTTTACAAGACGGAACATTTGATGAAAATCCGGCAAAGGCCACAGGGAATAATGTATTTGCGGCGCAACCTAAATACGATGACTGGTTCGAAACCATCAAGTTAAATTATGGTGTAGATTACCAGAATGGAGAGAAAACCTATTTTGATCCTATCCCACCGGTTTGGTTAAAAATGCGTGATATTTTAATTTATTGGACCAATAAAGGAGTTGATGGTTTCCGTTGCGATATGGCAGAAATGGTGCCCATTGCCTTTTGGAACTGGGTAATCCCGCAGGTTAAAAAAACAAAACCGGATTTAATTTTTCTGGGTGAAGCTTATAATCCACAAGTTTATAAACGATATTTAGACGAGGGTAAATTCGATTATTTGTACGATAAAGTTGGTTTGTATGATGGCTTAAAAAGGTTGATCAGGAACGAATCAAACGCTGATGTAAAAGATATAGGTAGGGTTTGGCAGAAAGAAAGTGCCGGGTTTGGCGATCGCATGTTACGCTTTTTAGAAAACCACGACGAAGAGCGTATTGCTTCTGCAGGCTTTGCAGGCAAGGCTGAATTGGCGCTCCCTGCTATGGTTATTTCGGCAACTTTAGGCGCAGGCCCTGTAATGCTTTATTTCGGTCAGGAAGTTGGCGAACCCGGAAAAGGCGAGGAGGGTTTTGGCGGCGACGATAACCGCACTACAATTTTTGATTATTGGGGTGTTCCAAATCAACAGCAATGGATGAACGGAGGTTTTTTCGATGGCGGCAAATTAACTGCTGATCAAAAAAAGCTAAGGGCCTATTATCAACAACTTTTAAAGGTAAGCACAAGTAGCGATGCTGTTTTACATGGCGAAATTTATGAGGTTCCGGTTAGTGGCAATATGAACAATCGCATGTATGCATTTATCCGTTACTCAGGCAAGCAGCGGCTGTTAGTGGTAGCCAATTTTGATCGAAGCCAAACTTTAACGGCCAGCATCGAAATACCCGATCACATTTTAAAAGTAAAATCTTCATCTCCGGTTACGGATTTGCTGAGTGATAAAAAATTAAATATTCCGGCAGGAACGGCTATACCAGTAACATTGGCGCCTATAAGCGCACAGGTAATAGAATTTTAACAATATTAACCACAGCGTACACAAAGAAAAAGCACAGACAAAACAGAGCAGATTTAATACTCAGTGTTTTCTGTGTAAAACTTAGTGCCCTCTGTGGTAAAACAAATTAAGTACCATGAGTTTAAAAACAGTATTCGAGAACCCGAAATTAACACTGGTTCAGATTATCAACATGAGCGTTGGATTTTTCGGTATCCAGTTTGGTTGGGATTTGCAACGGGCCAACATGGGGCGTATTTACGAAAACCTTGGTGCCAATCCCGATCAGGTTCCTCTATTGTTTTTAGCAGCTCCTTTAACCGGACTTCTGGTACAACCGGTAATTGGTTATCTGAGCGATCGTACCTGGCATCCTAAGTGGGGCAGAAGAAGGCCATATTTTTTAATAGGGGCTATTGTTAGTAGTATTGCATTGATTTTTATGCCGCACAGCAGTGTGTTGTGGATGGCTGCCGGTTTATTGTGGATTTTAGATGTTTTTGGCAATATCGCCATGGAACCTTTCCGCGCATTTGTAACCGATAAACTACCCGATAGTCAGGTAAACCGGGGCTTTATTATGCAAAGCATGATGATTGGTTTAGGTGGGAGTGTAGCTTCGGCTTTACCGTGGATCATGAACAATATTTTTCATTTAACCAATACTGCGGAGCAGGGCAGCATTCCCGAAAATGTAAAGTTCTCTTTTTATATCGGTGCATTTTTCTTTTTTGCCGCTGTAATGTGGACGGTACTTACAACCAAAGAATATCCCCCGCAGGATGTTAATTTCAAAGAAAAAGTAAAAGCAAGTAACAGTGGTTTTGGAGGTGGGATCAGAGAGATTTTTCATGCCCTGCGTAATATGCCTAAAAGGATGCAGGTGGTATCGCTTGTGCAATTTTTTACCTGGCCGGGCTTATTTTTAATGTGGTTTTATTATACCACCGCGGTTGCCGTTAATGTTTTTGGGGGTAAAGATGCGGCCGATCCGGTTTATGCACATGGTGCCGATTTTGGTAGTTTAACGTTGGCATACTACAGCGTGGTTACATTTCTCTTTGCCTTGGTACTTCCTAAAATTGCAGATGCTTTAGGTCGAAAAACCACACACGCCCTTTGTTTAATTTGCGGTGCTGTTGGTTTAATTAGCGTGGCCTGGGTGCACGATAAAAATATGTTGTATTTATGTATGACAGGGGTAGGCATTGCCTGGGCAAGTATTCTCTCTATGCCATATGCCATGCTAAGCGGTTCGTTACCGAAAGATAAAATCGGTATTTATATGGGGATTTTCAATTTCTTTATTGTACTGCCCGAAATTATTGCCTCACTAGGTTTTGGCTGGTTAATGCGCAATGTGTTAAATAACGACAGGCTGCTGGCCGTTCAGTTGGGTGGCGGCTTAATGATTCTCGCCGCTGTAATTTGTTATTTATTTATCCGCGAAAAGAAAACCGACCAGGTGCTGGCTTCTAAACTGGAAGTAGAAGAAAATAGAAGTGTTTAACCTTTTTACTTATAAGTTAAACGTCATTGCGAAGAGGAACGACGAAGCAATTTAATGCGGTCGTAGTAAGATTGCTTCGTTCCTCGCAATGACGAGAGTCTATAAAAAAATAATTTCTAACCAAATGAAAAAAGTATTTTATCTCTTGCTGTTAATGGCAGCAACGCATACCGCCTGCAAAAAAGCGACTAACAATACGCCTGAACCTACGCCGGTAAACCAAACATCCGATTTACCCGCCGGGGCAAAAGATGGCGTTATTTTTATTAATAATGGAACATCGGCCATTGTAACGCTTTATGCGCCAGGAAAAAAAACGGTTTCTTTAATCGGTGAGTTTAACAATTGGTCTACCACCTCATCGGCAATGAAAAATACTCCCAATGGAAATTACTGGTGGATTCAGTTAGATAACCTGAACCCTAATACAGAATATGCCTATCAGTTTTATGTTGATGGAAACCTTAAAGTGGCTGATCCGTATTGCGAAAAGATTTTAGATCCCGATAACGACAGTTACATTTCGGCGGCTACCTATCCCAATCTGAAAGCCTATCCAACCGGAAAAACGACCGGAATTGTGAGCATCATGCAAGCCAATCAGCCGGTTTACAGCTGGAAAAACACCAGTTTTAGCCGACCTGATAAAAACAACCTGGTTATTTATGAGCTATTGGTACGCGATTTTACTGCCGATCATAACTATGCTTCAACGCTGGCCAAATTAGATTACCTGATCGGTTTAGGCATAAATGCGATAGAACTGATGCCTGTTAATGAGTTTGAGGGCAATTTGAGCTGGGGTTATAATCCATCATTCTATTTTGCACCCGATAAATATTATGGTACCAAAACGGCTTTGCAAAATTTTATCGATGAGTGCCACGGAAAAGGTATTGCGGTAATTATGGATATGGTACTGAACCACTCCTTTGGTCAGTCGCCGATGGTGCAGCTATATTTTGACGGTTCAAAGCCAACTGGTTCGAGTCCATGGTTTAATGTTGATGCCAAACACCCTTTCAACGTAGGTTACGATTTGAATCACGAAAGTGCGGCAACGAAAAAGTTTTCAAAAGATGTCATCAAATTTTGGATGGAGCAGTACAAAATTGATGGTTTCCGCTTCGATCTTTCCAAAGGCTTTACCCAGAAATCATCAACCGATGATGCACAATTTAGGCTTTATGATGCCGGCCGTATTGCGATCTGGAAAGACTACAACAGTTATATTAAAAGTGTAGATCCTAATTTTTATGTAATACTGGAGCATTTTGCAGAAGAAACAGAAGAGAAGGTTTTGGCCGATGATGGTATGATGCTTTGGAACAACCTGAATCACGATATGAACGAAGCTACGATGGGCTGGCTGGGCGGTTCTAATTTTCAATGGGGCTTTTATACCAACCATGGTTTTGTTAAATCAGAAAACCTGGTAAGCTATGGCGAAAGTCATGATGAAGAACGCTTAAATTTTAAAAACATCAGCTACGGCAACGGATCAGGTAGTTATATGATAAAAGGCAATCTGGCTACTTCTTTGAAAAGGGAAGAATTAATCGCTGCCTTTTTATTCAGCATGCCGGGCCCTAAAATGATTTGGCAGTTTGGTGAGTTGGGTTACGATGTGAGCATCGATTTTAATGGCCGAACCGGCGATAAACCCATCAGGTGGGAATATTTTATCGATCCTAACCGCAAGGCGTTATACGATGCCTATGCAAAATTCATCAGGCTAAAAAAGAACAACAGTATTTTTAATTCAACCAGTTTTACTTATAATCTGGCCGGAGACGTTAAATACATTAAATTAACCGAAGGTACCAATACTGTAATTGTGGTAGGCAATTTCGACGTGGTAAATCAGGCCGCTAATATCGATTTTGGAGCCACCGGTGCATGGCTCGATGCTACTGGCACCAGCATGAGCTTATCTTCCAACACCTACACCGCAAATTTGGCTCCTGGTGAGTACCATATTTTCAGTAAAACGGCTTTAAAATAATTTCTACCCCCACAGGATTTAACGCCTGCGGGGATGGCTGGATCCTTTTAAAAACCTGCGCGCTTTATTAAGCAAGTTGGTAATAATCTTGTTGTTTTTAGTTAATATTGCTTTAACAACAACGCATTTTCAATGAAAGATAAACTAACGCATCACTTACTCTGGGAACGGCTACGCGCCGGCGATAAGGATGCGTTTTTTGATCTCTATGCAGAACTTTATTATCCGTTGGTTAATTTTGGGATTAGGGTATGCGCCGATGCCGATACTTCAAGCGAAGCTACCGATCAGGTTTTTACCACCATTTGGGAAAAACACGAAACCCTGGCAAGGGTCGAAAATGTGGAAGCCTATCTCCGAACCTTTCTTAAACGTAAACTGCTACGGATTCTCGAAAGAAAGCGCAAAATTAACGATGCCCTTTTTAATGCAGGTGCCGATGGCGATTGGATGGAAATGAGTTATGAAGAATTTATTGTAAAAGTACAAAGCGATGAACTGGTGAAACATCAGCTCAAAAGTGCTTTAGAAAAACTAACCTTCCGCCAAAAACAGCTTATCCATTTAAAGTTTTTTGATGGTTTTAGTTATGAGCAAATAGCCGAACAAACCAATCAAACTATTAAAACAGCCTACAATACCATTTACGATGCACTCAAAATATTGAGGAAAGAGTTTAAGGGCTAGTTCATTCGATCATTTGCTTACCGGTAATTCATTCACGGTTGTGCACCGTCCTATTTCACTTGCCATTAATTAGCGAATAAATAGACCATTTTGTTGAAATTAAATTTCCTTCTCCCGAGCTCTTCAGGGCATATATTTCGTTGTGTTAAAAAAAAGTTAAAATTTCCTTAGGAAAAAGTAAAGCTTTTAGGCACTGATATATAAAAGGCAAAAATAAAATGGTTGATAGAAGTAAATTCAATGCAGAAGACTTCCTTGTCGATAGTACTTTTCAGCAGTATTGTGCTGGAACAGATGCACTCTGCATTGGATATTGGGAGAAATACATTAATGCCCATCCCGAGCAGGCATTGGTGATAGCAGAGGCAAAAAAATTATATGTGATACTGAGTGGAAATAAACGCCCCTTAAATAAACAGCGCGAAAATTTAGCAGAAACGATGTTTCCGGTAATTGAAACTGTAAAGCTTAAAAGTTATGGTTGGTTAAAAATCGCAGCAGCGATAGTTTTGGTGTTGAGCTCAGCACTTTTATATCGCTTATATTTTAATAAAGGTAACCAGAACGCAGTACAGCAGTTATATAGTTTTACCACTAAAAGCGGCGAGCGTAAAAAAATTATGCTGCAGGATGGAACCTCTGTTTTGCTGAATGCGAAAAGTAATTTAACCATTACCAAAGGTTTTAACGATAAATGCCGCGAGGTAACCTTAACCGGAGAAGCTTTTTTTGATGTGGCGCACGATAAAAACAGACCTTTTAAAGTACATACCAGCGATTTTAACATCAATGTGCTGGGCACTGCATTTAACGTTAAAGCTTACCCCGACGAAATTACATCAGAAGCAACACTGATTCGCGGTTTAATTACCATGGAAGCCGTAAGTGGTAATGGCGGTACCATTACTTTAAAACCCAGCCAGAAAGTTACTTTTTATAAAATTGTGGCTCCAAAGCAGCATAACAAACTGGTTAAACCAACTACACCAAAGCCAGAAATTACTATAAACCATTACACTAAAATTAAAGATAGTACCATTGTAGAAACCGCCTGGACCCAGAACCGGATCGAAATTTACGATCAGGATTTTGATGAAATTAAAAACGTCCTCGAAAAATGGTATAACGTAGAAATCAGCTTCAAAGATCCTGAGATCGAAAAATACCGTTTTACAGCAACCATTACCAACGAGAGTATTGAAGAAGTTTTACACGCATTAAAAGCAACCGAAAATAATTTTAAATATGAGATAAAAGGAAAACAGATAACCATTTCGAAATAAGGCCAAAAAAAGGACGGTGTTGGAGCACCGCCCTTATAGGTTTCTTTCTTGATTAATTAATGGCAGTTTATGCGCAAACAGATTGCTGCCAAGAACTTATGCAACCAAAAAAAACAAAAATATGATTTATTATTACTTACTGCAAGGGCATCCGAGATACAGGATGCTTTTAAAATTCATTATGCTAATGAAACTAGCCTGTATTATGGTTTTCATTACTTGCCTTAATGTTTCAGCATCTGTTTTTTCCCAGGAAAAAATTTCGTTAGATGTCAAGAAAACAAAGCTGGCAAAGGTTTTACAGATTATTGAGCAGCAGAGCAGTTACCATTTTGTTTACAGCTCTTCTTACGTACCTGTAAACCGGGATGTAAGCATTACTGTAACCAATACTTTGGTTACGGATGTGCTGGCAGCTATATTAAATAGAACCAACCTGAAATATTCTGTTTCTGATGGCGGCTTAATTGTCATTAGCAAGAATAAGGAAGTCCCGATTTCGGGAACGATAAAAGATGCACTTGGAGGTGCTTTACCCGGTGCCAGTGTGCGGGTAAAAGGTACCGGTATTGGTACCTCTACTGATATAAACGGTAAGTTTGCATTAAATGCTCCCGAAAATGCAGTTCTGGTTGTGTCTTACGCAGGCTTTCAAACCAAAGAAATTTCAATCGGGACTAAAACCATTATTGATATTGTGTTAACAGAAGATACCAAGCAACTAACCGATGTGGTAGTTACTGCTTTAGGTATTAAGAAAGAAAGAAGAGCATTAGGCTATTCGGTTACACAAGTGGGCGGCGAAACCTTAACCCAGGCAAGAGAAAATAGTGTATTAAACTCATTGGTAGGTAAAGTTGCCGGCTTAGATGTTAGTTCAACGTCAGGTGGTGCTGGTGCAGCAACCAGTATTATTATCCGCGGTGTTTCCAGTCTGGGCCAAAGCAGTCAGCCTTTATATGTAATTAATGGTATTCCCATGGAGAGCGAGCCGGTGGGCAGATTCAACGCAAACTCCGTTGGTAACTCTGGCGGGCAATATGATAATGCGCCCGACCGTGGTGATGCCATCGGCAATTTAAATCCCGATGATATTGAAAGTATTTCGGTTTTAAAGGGGGCGGCAGCAGCAGCATTATACGGTTATCGTGCCAAAGCTGGTGTAATTTTAATCACCACAAAAAGTGGTAAGGGAAACAGCATAGAGTTTAACAGCAACTATGTGGGCGAGCAGGTGATGGACAGGACAAACTGGCAGTATGTTTATGGTCAGGGTGTAAATGGACAAAAACCAGCTACTCAACTCGCTGCAGCCTCTACGGGCGGATCGAGTTGGGGTGCGCGATTGGATGGCTCGAATGTGATACAATTTGATGGAGTAAGCAGGCCTTATTCCGCTCAGCAAAGTAATATCGAGGATTTTTATAAAACGGGAAATAGCTTTACCAATACTTTAGCATTAAATAAAACCTTTACCGGCGGGGTAATCCGCGTTTCGGGAAGCGACTTGCACAACAATTCTGTTGTACCTAACTCAGGCCTGAACAGACAGAATTTTACCCTGTCAAGTACTTTCGATCCGGTTAAAAACCTGGTTGTGGATGCGCGTTTTAACTATATTTTAGAGCAAGCTAAAAACCGTCCAATGGTTTCGGATGGTGCTGGTAATGCCAATTACAACGCTGCTTTTTTACCAACCAGTATAAATATTAATGATTTAAAACCATGGAAAAACGATAAAGGAAACGAAATCCTTTATAATACAGGTAATCCTTACGCAACTAATCCCTGGTTTGCAGCTTACGAATTTATCCATAACACCAAAAAAGAACGTTTACTAAGTTCGGCCAATGCAAAATATACTTTCGATAATGGATTATTTTTGCAGGCAAGAGCTGGTAGAGATGCGTATAACGAGACCTATTTGGGCGTAACACCTTCCGGAACGGCTTACGATCTGGATGGAGGTTACACTGAACAGTTAACAAATTTTTCTGATATCAATGTGGATGGTTTAATCGGTAAATCTTTCAAAATAGACGATTTTTCGATTACGCCAAATATCGGCGCTAGTTATCGCCGCACCAAATTAACGCAAACTACTAACCAGGGCGGTTCCTTCCAGATACCTGGAATCTATACCCTATCCAATACCGGCGGGAAAACGGTTAGCGTTACCCAAAGCGATCAGGAAACACAATCCATTTATGGTACTTTAGAATTTACTTATAAAGATATCTTTTACTTAACGGGAAGTGGAAGAAGCGACTGGTTTTCTACTTTAGCAACACCAGGAAAAGATAATAAACTAAGCGTATTTTATCCCGCCATTAGCGGTTCGTTCGTTTTTTCCGAACTATGGAAGCCATCTTTCTTAAGCTTCGGTAAATTAAGGGCAGGATACGCTGTAGTGGGGCAAGGAGCCTTACCGTTTAAAACGCAATTGTATTATAACCTGCGCAGCGAAACGGTTAACGGAAGTCCGATTGGGAATATCGTAAATTCATCTATCCCAAATGCATCATTATTTGCTTCGAAAGCGAAAGAGCTCGAAATTGGTACTGAGATGCGCTTCTTTGGCGATAGATTAAATCTTGATCTGACCTGGTATAACAAAAAATCGAGTGATGAAATTCTGGATGTACCTACTTCAACTACCACTGGTTACAATGGTGCCACTTTAAATATCGGCGAATTACAAAACAAGGGTGTCGAAGCATTAATCTCTGGCGTGGTGCTAAAAAATAAAGATTTCAGCTGGACATCAAGCGTAAACGGATCGTACAACGATAATAAGGTAATTACGCTGGCACCAGGTACCGCTTCTCAGCTACTGGCCACTTCAAGAAGTAATGTTGGTTTTTTACAAAACATAGCAGGCTTGCCAGTTGGACAGGTAATGGCTTACGATTTTAAATACGATGCCAGCGGAAATATTGTTAAGGATACCAACGGAGCGCCAGAAAGAGGCGAATTAAAAGCTTACGGTTCTGCCTATGGGAAATGGGGTGCAGGCTGGAATAACGAATTTAGCTATAAAGGTGTTAACCTATCTTTCTTAATTGATGGTAAATGGGGTGGAAAAATTTTCTCGGCAACCGATTACTACGGTTATGTTTTCGGACTTCACCAGGCTACTTTAGAAAACCGCGATGCATTGGGTATAAATGCAGCCAATTATTATACCACCTATGCCAACAACGTATCAAAACAATTTGTTCAGGATGCCAGCTTTGTCAAATTCAGACAGGTGATATTGGGATATAATTTCCCGGCAAAAATGTTCAACAATAAGATTAAAGGTCTCAATTTAAGTTTTGTTGGGCGTAACTTATTCATTATCATGAAAAAGACGGATAATATCGATCCCGAATCGAGTTATAATGCCACTTTTCCCGGTATGGAGTTAGGCGGTGTGCCGCCTGTGCGCACCTATGGTTTAAATTTAAGTGTTAAGTTATAATCCTTTAAACGAATTGAAAATGAAAACGATCATAAAATTATACATACCACTTATTTTATCTGGATTAGCATTGATAACTGGTTGTACAAAAGACTTCGAAAAAATTAATACAGACCCGGTTTCGGTTGGGCAAGAACAATATAATCCTAATTATTTATTATCAACAGCGCAGTTAAACTATACCGGAAGCATCGATTTTGCCTACGAAACCTGGCGGGGGAATTTAATTTATGCCTCTACAATGATGCAGGGAATGTCGTCGGTAATTGGGTATTGGGCAGGAGATAAATACATGTTAAACGAAGGTTATACAGCCGCTTACTGGGAAAAAGCCTATCCCGATCAGGTAAAATACGCTGCCGATCTGGTAGAATTTACCAAAGGTAAAACCCAATACAACAATGTTTACCAAATGGGCAGAATCTGGAAAGCCTTAATTTTTGAACGCTTAACCGATTTATATGGCGATGTGCCTTATTTTGATGCAGGTAAAGGTTATTATACCGGAAACTTGTACCCTAAATATGATGCACAACAAGCCATTTATGCCGATTTGTTGAAAGAGGTTGATGAGGCAGGGAATGCTTTAAGCGTAGGTGGAGATGCAGTAACTGGCGATTTGGTATTTGCCGGGGATATTGCAAAATGGAAACGATTTGCTGCCAGTTTAATGTTGCGTATGGCCATGCGTTTAACCAAAGCAGATGCGACTTTAGCACAAACTTATATTAACAAGGCGGTGGGTAAAACCATGACAGGCGATGCAGATAATGCTTTTTTCAAGCATGATGTTAACGGTAGCCGTGTTACCCAAAACAGAAATGCCCAGGTTTTATTGGGTGATGGCGGTCAGGAGAATTTTTATACCAGATGGAGCAGTACATTTATCAACTACTTAAAAACCAATAACGACCCGCGTTTAAGTAAAGTAGCAGTAACCAAATTGTATTTAACTGATGGGACTAAAGACCAGAACCCAGCTTATATTACCACAGCTTCGGTACAAAAGGGAATGCCAAACGGTAAAGATTTAAGTGGTATTGCTGGTAGAGATGTCCGTCAGGATCCATCTTATACCGATTTTACAGATTATTCTTCACCAAACCCAGGTATGCTAAAACGAAATGGCAATACCTTTATCCTTACCTATGCAGAAACTGAGCTACTTTGGGCCGAAGCTGCCCAACGTTATGGTATTGGAGGTTCGGCCGCTACACATTATAATGCAGGTGTAACATCTGCTATGACTTATCTTTCGCAGTACGATGCTGCAATGGCTGTTAGTGCAACCGATGCTGCTGCTTATTTAACTGCACATCCTTATGTACCAACAAATGGTTTAGATATGATTGCTACGCAATACTGGGCACATACCATCACCATGCTCGATTTTTACGAAACCTGGTCTAACTGGAGAAGAACTGGA
The DNA here is from genome assembly GCF_011303555.1 of Pedobacter sp. HDW13. Taxonomy (NCBI): domain Bacteria; kingdom Pseudomonadati; phylum Bacteroidota; class Sphingobacteriia; order Sphingobacteriales; family Sphingobacteriaceae; genus Pedobacter; species Pedobacter sp. HDW13. Next base: position 2,992,549 of record NZ_CP049868.1, read on the forward strand.
ATTCCAGCTTTAGTTCCTGTGGTATATCCTAATACCAACACCGGTGGCTCAATTCCCCGTCGTTTTCCTTACCCGCTTTTTGAAGGTGTATCTAATGCCACGAACTACAAGGCTGCATCAGCCGCTGTTCCGGGTGGAGATAAACTCGTAGGTAAAGTATGGTGGGATAAATAAAACAAATCATCCCTTTTTTACAGACCGACATTGCTAAAAACAGTGTCGGTTTTTTTTATGTGGTAAGGTATTGAAATCCCTGTTCAGTCAAACGTTTGTGCTATAATTTGTGGCGTTTTAGCGTTAATGTAGCCTTTACATTTTTATTTTGTAATAATCCCTCAAATATCCTTTAAAATAAACAATTACTAAATTTTTAGGTGAGGTTTTTTTGATTTATTTCATAGAATATCGATCAAACGTTTGCGCATTGTTTTGTAAAAAAATGTGATTTGTTTGACCTTACCTTTAAGATAACAAACAAAACTAACGTTCCCAAAATAATTACTGGTTATAATTTATTGTAAGCGGTAAAAATAACAACTAATCAAACCTAATTTTTTTTTCATGACCAAATTTTACATCCGAAAAATCGGCCTTCTTGCCGTTTTTCTGCTGGTTGTTACGTCCGTATCAGCCCAGTTAAAAATTACCGGAGTTGTCAAGGGCTCTGACGATGGCCTGTCGTTACCCGGCGTATCGGTAAAGGTAAAAAATGCCACAACAGCAGTAAGTACCGATGGAAACGGCCGGTATAGCTTAACTGCCTCAAAAGAGGCCACTTTAATTTTCAGTTATGTAGGCTACAAATTAAAAGAAGTACAGGTAAATGGGCGTAGCGAAATTAACGTTAACCTTAATCCCGATCAACAATCATTAACAGATGTGGTTGTGGTGGGTTATCAGCAAATAAAGCGAAAAAACTCTACCGCTGCACTTGCCACAGTAACCAGTAAAGATATCGAGAATCTTCCGGCTGCTAGTGTTGACATACTTTTACAGGGTAAATTACCTGGGGTGAACGTACAAAACTTTACCGGTCAGCCAGGGGTAAGTACCTCTTTAATGGTGCGTGGTAATACCCGGATCATGTCGGCAGGAGAATTTGATGGCGACAGGGCCTTCAGTAACCCGCTGTATGTTATAGATGGTTTACCGATATCAGAAGATGAGGTCGAATCATTCACCCAAACCGGAACCAATTTTTTAACCTCATTAAACCCTAATGATGTAGAATCTATCGATGTATTGAAAGATGCATCTGCAGCAGCCATTTACGGTTCGAGGGGTGCAAACGGTGTAATTTTGATTAAAACAAAAAGAGGAGTAGCTGGTGTCCCGAAAGTAAGTTTTAATACTTATTACGGAATAGTTAAGCAACCCGATTTTTTACAAACTGTTATTGGTGCTGAAGAAAGAAGAAGAAAACTCGATCTGATTTATAACTACGCAAACCCTACACAGTTAAGAGACCGGGTTCCGATTATGTTAACTGATAGTTTAAATCCTTCATTTAATAATAATAACAACTGGCAGGATTTATTTTACCAGAATGGCACAGTTTCTAATCAGGATTTGGCCGTATCAGGTGGAAGTGAAAAATTCAATTACCGTGTTGGTGTTGGCCACTACAATGAGAAAGGAATTATTAAAGCTACTGGCTACGAACGCTATTCTATTAATGCGAATTTAGGTGCAAACTTCAGTGAAAAATTTCAGATGCAAACTTCACTGCGTTTAAGCAGGGGGATAAGACTGGCAGGCAGGGTTAGGCCAGAAGAGCAGGGCTATCGCAATGCATTTAAAATTAATCCTGTAAGTATGCCCTCTTCATTGTTTTATTTATCCGATCAGGATAGGGCAGATATAGACGCACCTTATAACGCTGTACGGAATAACAACTCTGATAATAATGTGAGTATTGTAACGAAGTTAACCTATAATATTGTTAAAAACCTTTCTGTTAACACCGAGGCAGCCATTAACTATAGTTCGTCTAAACGAGATTTCTTTAGTCCGGCCAGAAGCGAATACAATGGGAGGGCTTATGCTTATTCGGGATATAGCGAAGGCTTAAAGTATTTAGTTACCAATACCTTACTTTATCACTTTAGCATTAACGAAACGCATAACTTAAATTTTCTTGCCGGACAGGCTTTTGAGAGCCGCGATAATAAATCGTTAAATGTAGCGGGTGAAGGGATTCCGAATGATAATATCAAAGTAGTGTCTGGTGTTGCGCAAGGAGATTTATCAGGTGGATCAGATCATTCTACTTATGCCAAGCTTTCGTTCTTTGGCAGTGCACACTATGATTATAAAGAAAAATACCTTTTCGATTCCTACCTCAGGGCCGATGCATCCTCAAGATTTGGACGTGATAACAGATGGGCCGTTTTCCCTTCGTTTTCTGCTGCTTGGGTAGCTACAGAGGAAAATTTCATGAAAAATATTTCATGGATTGATATGGCAAAAGTAAGGTTTAGCTGGGGTTTAAGTGGCGATGAGGCCAGTATTGGTGATAACGATCGTTATAATAGCTTTGCACTTGGTGGTGCAGGTTATAACGGTAGCAACGCCGGCACTTACGATGGTGTTCCGGTAATCTACCCAAACTTTAATAAATTAACCAACAATAATTTAACCTGGGAAGAATCGGCACAAACCAATATTGGTTTAGATTTAGACCTTTTTAAACACCGCTTAAGTATTACGGCCGATGCTTATGTAAGAAATACGACCGGACAAATGCTAAAGGTACTGGTACCCGAAACCTCTGGTTACAGCACCTCGCTAAGCAATGCTGCAGGTGTTAGAAACTCCGGACTTGAATTTCAGATTTCAGGTAGGGTTTTTAAACCGGAGTCTGCTTTTCAATGGAGCCCGTCAATTAATATTTCATTCAATAAAAATATAGTTACCGCGCTTCCAAACGGAAACCGCGATTTGTATAGCAATGGGACCATCTATGTAGTAGGTAAGCCGCTAAACATGTTTCAGATGTACATTACCGATGGCGTAATTAACTCTATAAACGATTTATTGGTAAACCCTTACACTGGGCAGGTAGGTAGCACCAAATGGGGTACATTAATTTTGGGTATGCCAAAATGGAGAGATATCAGTGGAGATTATAAAATTTCTGATAACAATGGTGAAAATGATATTACCTTTTATGGCGATCCAAATCCAAAGGCTACGGGTGGTATTAACAATGCTTTCAGGTATAAAAACTTCTCATTGTCTGTTTTTACCACGTTTACCCTGGGCAGAACCATTGTAAACAGCACTTTGGCACAGCGATTATCTAATGGCTTATTTTATGGTGATCCTGAAGATTTGGCCAGAGCATCAATTGGAGATTATGAGCAATACAATTACTGGCGTAAACCTGGCGATAATGCTACGTTCCCAGCACTCAATCCCTTTGCAGGTTTATATGTATTCAGGTCTAATCAGAGCTTTTACGTAGAACCAGGCTGGTATGTTAGGATTAAAAATGTAAACCTGAGTTACGATTTTACACCAAAAAATTATCCCTGGATGAAAAAGTTAAGCATTAACCGATTAAAACTGTACACTATGGTTGATAACCTGGTGATGTTCCAGAAATTCTCTGGAATTGATGCTGAGGCAGTAAATGCGCAAGGATATGATTTTGGCGATGGTTACCCTATCCCTAAAAAATACACCTTTGGTCTTCAGGTAGAATTTTAATAAATAAGCAGATGAAAACGAATTATAAAAAAACAAGAAGTAGTTTGCTCATTATAGCAACGCTACTAACCATATTAATTGCTCCATCCTGTAAAAAGGCTTTAGATAATGAATTAGATAATGCCACTTACGATGATAAATTCTGGAAAAATGAATCTGATGCCCAAGGGGCTATAGGTGGGCTTATGCGCTTTTACGTACCAGTTTATATACAGATAATGCTTTCTTTATTTGGGGCGATTTACCTTACGGTGAGTTTAAAACTGATGATACCAACATGCAGGGTCCTTATGTAAATGGAGGTTTAAATGCCGTTTATTATCGTGAAGGTGGTGCACATACATGGACCAACTGGTACAAAGTAATTAATGTTTGTAACCTTGTTATAGATAAGGTGCCAACTATAGCCGATGCTTCTTTTGCAGGTGGTGCTAAAGGGAAGAACTATATTATTGGCGAGGCGTATTTCTTGCGTGGCCTGTGCTATTTCTACCTGGCGAGGGTTTGGGGCGAAGTACCATTACAAAATGACGCGATTTATACTGCAGAACAAATTAAGTTATTGGCACAGTCGCCGGAAGAAAAGATTACCGATCAGGTAATCAGTGATGCTACAAAGGCATCGGCATTAATGACTTTTGAAGGCACCACGCAATATCAACGGGCAAGGGCTAATAAAGGCGCAGCTTTAGGACTGCTGGCGCACGTTACCGCTTGGCGACACGATTATGCTAAGACCCTGGTTTATACCGATTCTATTATTAACAGGGTAGATACCTACGGATTGGAAACTGGCGAGAATATCAGAATGCCATTTAAGAATACCAATTCAAAAGAGAATATTTTTGTAATCCCTTCTTCAAATGCAAAAAAGGAAGCTTATTTCTATGGAGGTATTGGTTTTCAAACCTTAATGGAGCCTTACACAAATAGTTTCGGTAAGCCTTTGTATTATGTTAATCCTGACTTTCTTTTCAATATCTATCCAAACACTGCAGATATCCGGTTAGAAAAATTTTATGGCTACAGTAGCAGCGCTGATATCGATCTCTTGATAAAATACAGTGATGTGGGTTACAAAACGCCAACCGAGCCTTACATCGAGAGTAATCTGATTATTTACCGCTTAGCAGATATGTACTTATTAAAGGCAGAAGCACTGAATGCGCTGAACAGGGATCCTGAATCGAAAACAGCTTTGAATGTGGTAAGAACAAGAGCAAATACTGGGGCGAGCAGTGCTGTGGGTAACCTCTTAAAAATTGACATTATGAACGAGCGTGTACGCGAACTTGCAGGCGAAGGGCAGAATTTCTTCGACGGAGTAAGGATGAACCGTAGCCCAATCTGGATGACTGATGCCCGTAAAACACTTAAAGGCTGGAGATGGCCAATTGCCAACAGTATTCTGCAAAACAACAACCTCATTAACCAAACCGAATTTTGGAAAGGTAAATATTAAGCATATACAACATGAAAAGATACATATTTATAATTTTTGCAGCTGTAGCGATTTTTTTCGGCTGTAAAAAAGGCAACGGCATTATCGATGGAGGGCTAAGCAATCCAAAGGTGAATTTTAATACTTACGATTTTTTAAAGTCGCATCCTAAAAAGGTTTTCGATACGACTTTAATGGTGATTGATAAAGCGGGTTTAAAAGATATCATTAACGGAGATGTGACCTTCTTTGTACCCAACAATTATTCGATTAATAACTTTCTGAACATTAAGCGTGATGAAGCCCGTCAAATCGATGAGAACAAAAAGTATACTTTAGATTCTCTTTTTAAATATTTTACACCTGCCATGCTTCGCGATTCGCTGGGGATTTACGTTTTTAAAGGTAAAATCTCCTACGGACAACTTACCGAAGCCGGAGAAATTTACCACTCGGTGGTGGCTCCTGCTGAAAATTTCCTGATCTCCTATACAAAAACAACAGGTTACCTTGTGGATGGGATTATAACCACTGACGCCAGGTTGGTCTATTTTGTAAAAGTACTGGGAGACAGAGATATTATGGTAAATGGTAAAATGGAAGATCCAACCGGAGATCCTGCGTTGTTAGATAGAAGTACTGTTTGTCAAACTTCAGGTATTCAAACCACAAACGGTATTGTTCATGTACTGAGCAATTCGCATCCATGGACATTTAAAGTAAAAGATTTTTAAAGCAATATTTTATGAAAAAGATATATTTATTTGGAGGCATACTTTGCCTTATCATAGCTGCCGTAAGCTTAAATGCCTGCAGAAAAGTAAAAGAAGGCTTTTTAAGTGATTACCTGCGCTATTCTTCAAATCCCTTAAGGGTTAATGCAGGCTCGTTTTATCTGTCGCAAGGATTAATACCAGATGCATCAACACCACCGTTTAAAGTAACCTTGTTAAATGTTCGGAATAAAGCAACGGGAAAACGTGCCGATGAATTTTTTAAAGAGTATGAGTTAGATGTTTGGAAGTTACCTTACGATCCCAGAACTGATACCACACTTGCTTTAATCAATGCGAAAAGAACTCGCGTTAAGAAAACGCCTTTCGAAGTAGCACCTGCCAGCGGGCAAATGGTTTTTAATGAGGGAAGTAACAATATCCCTCCGGGAGAGTATTTGCTGGATATCCAGGTTGAAAATCCAAACGGCACAAAAGTGTACAATAGTATATGTACCATTATATTGGCACCACAGGTAGAGTATGAGTATATTAATGCACCATACTCACTTGCTGTTGAGGCAACCAGCGAAACCGCAATCAGGTTTGCTTACGATGCAGATTGGATTGATGCTACCGTAGGTCGCTCAACTACAGCATGGTTGAAAATTAAGCGTATTGCCGATTCTCCAAATCAGGTTGTACTTAAATTTAAAGATAAAAACGGCGCGCTAATTACTCCGTCAGAGTACAAACAAAGACCAAGTGGTAATACTTACCTTAAAACCCTAGGTACTTTTGCATATAAAACTACTGTTACCGATACAGCTGTGCTTTACGATTATGCTACTAGTCCTTTCCCTGCGCTTTATTGGGATACACAAAGTAACGGTATAAACTGTTATTATCGGATTAATGCCAGCAACATTGCATCTATTGACACAGCAAACGCTCCAATTTGGGGACCGCCATCGCAATTACCTTACGGTACCTGGAGCAAAAGGCCAGTTAAACTGAATGTTAGGTTTAATACACGTATAAACAGACCGGGTAAATATTTGTACGAAGTTATTTTAGCAGCCACCAAAAAATAAATTTATAAACAACTTAATCTTAAAAAAACATGAAAACAACACGTTATTTTGCATTAATCCTGGCAGCTGCCATTTGTTTATTCAGTAGTTTTAAGCCGGATGTAGCCAAGAGTGCGGTCAAACATTTGCCTCCTATCGTAATTACCAAAAACTTTACAGCTGATAATAGTGTACCGGGAGTAGCAACTACCCAGTATAATGCGGGGCAACTTTATGGTGCTGTAACAACCACTATTCAAGGAGTTGGTACCGTTACTTTAACCAATGTTTCACATTCGGGAGGTACAATTAATGTAGATAAATTTGAGGGCTATATTTCAGATGGTACCTACGACTACCACATCTATGTTACCATTACCGGAAATACCACAAGTGGCTGGCAAATTTATAGTGCCACAGCGGAAGCAGTGATATAAATATTTGCATATAGCGAATTTAGATTTTAACATTTAAGCAGCCTGCATTGCCAAAAGCAATGCAGGCTTTTTTATTGGTAACATTTCTAATGCGATTTTTGATTAACCATACAATAGTTTGATATTTAGAAACCAAACCAACTAACGCAATGAAATTCAGATTTGTACTAGCCACCTTACTAATAGGAGGTCTTATGGTCCAGGCCCAACAAGGCCCAAAAAAAAATCAGTCAAAAGAAACTGTTACCGCCACACAGGTTACCGTTAAGGAAGAAGCCAAACCGGGTAACAACGAGCGGAATATAAAAGTAGAGAGTACAGTGGTAAGCAATCACTCTGTAACTATTGATGGTAGGGCCGTGCCCTATAAGGCAACTGCCGGCACCCTGCCAGTTTGGGATGAAGATGGAAAACCAATTGCAGGTTTGTTTTATACTTACTACGAACGCAGTGATGTACAAAACCGTGATAAAAGGCCTCTTGTGATTTCTTTTAACGGAGGTCCTGGTTCTGCATCTGTTTGGATGCACATTGCCTACACTGGCCCTGTGGTATTAAATATTGATGATGAGGGTTATCCCGTTCAGCCTTATGGTTATAAAGAAAACCCATATTCTATTTTAGATGTGGCCGATGTGGTTTACATCGACCCGGTAAACACAGGTTATTCGAGAGCGGTGAGCAAAGATATTCCCGGCAATAAATTTTTTGGGGTGCGTGCTGATATTAAATACCTGGCCGAGTGGATAAATACCTTTGTAACCCGCAATAACCGCTGGGCCTCGCCTAAATTTTTAATTGGCGAGAGTTATGGTACTACACGCGTTTCGGGATTAGCGCTTGAGTTGCAAAACAACCAGTGGATGTATTTAAACGGAGTTGTATTGGTTTCACCTACCGAGCTGGGTATTGAGCGTAGTGGCCCGGTTGATGCAGCTTTACGTTTGCCTTATTTCGCGGCCACGGCCTGGTACCATAAAGCTCTGGCAGCAGATTTACAGAGCAAAGATTTAACTGCAATGTTACCCGAGGTAGAAACGTTTACCATTAACGAGCTCATTCCGGCCATTTCGCAAGGCGGTATGCTTAGTGCCGATAAAAAGAAAGCCATTGCAGGTAAAATGGCCCGTTACTCAGGTCTTTCTGAAAAGGTAATTTTAGATCATAATCTCAACGTACCTACCGATTTTTTCTGGAAAGAATTATTAAGGGATAAAGGCTTTACTGTTGGTCGCTTAGATTCGCGCTATCGCGGTATAGATAAAATGAGTGCTGGCGAAGGCCCTGATTATAATGCTGAGTTAACTTCCTGGTTACACTCTTTCACGCCGGCTATAAATATGTATCTACGCAATGAGCTTAATTATAAAACAGATTTAAAGTACAACATGTTCGGCTCGGTTTATCCGTGGGATAAAAGTGGCGACCAAACCGGAGATAACCTGCGCCAGGCCATGGCTCAAAACCCTTATTTGCATTTGCTCGTACAATCCGGCTACTACGATGGTGCCTGCGATTACTTCAACGCCAAATATAGCATGTGGCAGTTAGATGCTGCCGGTAAACTACAAGATAGGGTGAGCTGGGAAGGTTACCGTAGCGGACACATGATGTATCTGCGTAAAGACGATTTAAAAACAGCCAATAACCATATCCGCGAGTTTATTAAAAAAGCCTTGCCAAAAGCTGGCGAATCGGCTAAGTTTTAATCAGGATTTTAAGGATATACCGATTTTAGGATTCACAAATCCAGAGTTGACAACTTTTATAGACGCAATGCCATTTAAGTTGTCAACTCTCACCGCCGAGGTTCGTGTCTTTACGGACCTCTTTTTTTGCTTTTTAATTTTTTGGAGCACAATACCAGTACAACAATTAATGTTGGTCCTGCTTTACATTACTCCCGATGAAAAAATCGGGATTCATTTCATCCGATAGCTATCGGATCAGAACTAAATAACCCATGGCAGTGCAGGGAAATTTCCCTGATAGTAGCAAAAGCCTGCGTAAACTAAACCCGACCATAGTGAGATGCTGTTTTAAGCATCTGTTTTATTTATTTATGGTATGCTTGCTTGTTTCACAGATTTCAACCGGCAGAACGGGGTGGGGCTACTTTAACTGAAAGATAGCTGCAATTGCTTTCCAGATCGTAGAAGATAATAATCTGCTTTGCGACAGGTATTTGTATAGTAAAACTGTAAACCAAAAACTCATCACTGCAAACTAAAAATAATTACTTATTTTTGTGGTTCAATTATGCAGCAGATAAAAACATCATTCGATTTTGAAAAACCTATTGCCGACCTGGTTCAGCAGATAGAGAAAGTTAAGCAAGTTGCCGAAAAAACTAAGGTAGATATGTCTGCCACTTTAGATGAGCTTGACGGTAAATTAGATGAAACTACCAATAACTTATATAAAAATTTAACCGGTTGGAATAAGGTTCAAATGAGCCGTCACCCAGACCGCCCGCAAACACTCGATTATATCAGCATGATCTGTGATGATTTTATTGAGTTGCACGGCGATAGAACGGTTAAAGATGATAAAGCTATTATAGGTGGTTTTGCTTCAATAAACGGCCAAACAGTAATGGTTATTGGTCACCAGAAAGGTAAAAACACCAAAGAGCGGCAGTACCGCAATTTTGGTATGGCTAACCCTGAAGGTTACCGCAAAGCTTTACGCTTAATGCGCCTGGCCGAAAAATTCAATAAACCTGTAATTTCTTTTATTGATACCATGGGTGCTTACCCGGGTTTAGAAGCCGAAGAGCGCGGACAAGGTGAAGCCATTGCACGTAACTTGTTAGAAATGTCAATCCTTCGCGTACCGATTATCTGTGTCGTTGTAGGAGAGGGCGCCTCAGGCGGAGCTTTGGGTATTGGTATTGGCGATAAGGTTTATATGCTTGAGCACACCTGGTATTCGGTTATTTCTCCTGAATCTTGCTCTTCTATTTTATGGAGAAGCTGGGATTTTAAGGAAAAAGCAGCAGAATGCCTTAAACTAACGTCTGACGATATGTTCGGCAATAAGTTAATTGACGGGATCATTCCTGAGCCTTTGGGCGGTGCGCACCAGGATCCTGAATTGATGGGGCAAACCTTAAAAGAATACATTCTTAAAGATTTAGCTTCATTAGGTAAGCTAAAAACCGATAAACTGATCGAACAACGGATTGATAAATTCTGTGCGATGGGTGTCGTTAACGAATAATCATCATTAACTAAAATAAATTTGAATCCTGTTTGGCTATGCCGGACAGGATTTTTTTGTTAAATTTCTGCTCACGCTCGTTTCTAACGATTGTGTTAGTAGCTTGTCGTCTTTTACGATGTTAAGGTGGTTTTTACTTGCGATTGAATCACAAAGCTGAATATGCACTCATTAGAAATGAGCGCAAGCGAACGTATTTGATATAAATAAAAAAGCAGCTACAAATTAATGCAGCTGCTTGTAAACTATTTTTAGAATCCCCTTACTATTGCGGACCTTGTTGCGGGAAGAACATCGATAAACGACCTTCCAATGTGTTAAATGTTTTTTGAAGCTTGTCGCTCAATTTATCCTGACCAGCTGCCTTACTGGTTTTAATCATCCTATCCAGATAATACAAGCCTGTTTGAATATTCTGCGAGCCTGTTAAGCTTTTTTTCGATTCAGAAATATCGGCCAGGTAATTTAATTCCTTAGTGATGTAATCACCCGATTTTTCTAAAATATCGTTCGCTCTGGCTGTTTCACCTAGTTTATATAAATTTTCGGCCATGTAGAACTTCACTACTACTGTACGGATCCCGAAGAATTTATCTGGCATTACCTCATAATATTTATCTACAACTTTTTTAGCTTCTGCTATTTTACCATCTTTAATCAGGCTGCTGGTTAAGCTGCTGAAAATGTTGGTGAAGATAAAAGTATCATCAGATGATTGTGGATCTAAATATTTAGCGGTTTTCATGTTACCCCACTTAAATTTAGTCATCACGTTATTGTACAAAGCTGGTGTATTTAACTGCTCCGGACGTTCATCTGTTGAGGTCGTATCAGCTTTGAATGGCAATAAACGCAATGCTAATCCTTCGCTGTATAAATACTTGTCTAAACCGTTGTATTGCTCAGAAGGTACTGTAGAAGCGAAATAAATCGGACGTTTCCAGTTGTTGTGCGCCAGGATATCGAACATCGCTAAAGTTCCTTTGGTAACATAACCTTTGTTAAATTTCCAGTCCATTTCGGTGGTAATTTTCGAAGCATCTGCCGCCGAAACTGTTCCGGTGCTTACTACCTGCTGCGGATCTACCGTAATTTTAAAGTTTTTGGTTGGTAGGAAGTTAGATTTCGATCCATCCTGCATTGGTACTTTATCGCTCTCATCGTTTGATAATAACAAGTCAACCACGTTTTTAAGCTCAACGTTGCCTGCAAGTTTATAATCATCGTAAGGCATTACATCGCGCTCGCCCTGTACATATTGTTCAGGTTTCATGGTAATTGGCAATGGAGCCGACTCATTTTGCTTTTGACGTAAGCCATTAATGTACCAATCAGTATCAAATAAACTCAGGTTTACAATACGCACATCTGGACGCACATTTTCTACTTCCTGAATATACCATAACGGATAGGTATCGTTATCGCCATACGTAAACAAAATAGCATTTGGCGCACATGATTGCAGGTAATCTAAAGCAATATCATGTGGAACCAGTTTGGTAGAACGGTCATGGTCATCCCAGCCTTGCTCGGCCATAATAACCGGTGCAGCCAATAAACCAATTACTGTTGCACCAATGGCACCGGCAGTTGGTGTTAATTTTTTAAATACCCATTCTTTGAGGGCGAGCGCACCCAAACCGATCCATATGGCAAAAGCATAGAAAGAGCCTACGTAAGCATAATCCCTTTCGCGCGGCTCAAGAGGCTTCTGGTTTAAATATAATACAATGGCAATACCTGTAAAGAAGAATAACAAGCCAACTACACCTGCATCTTTTTGGTTGCGCTTAAAGTGCCATAAGGCACCTATAATGCCCATAATTAAAGGTAAAAAGAAGAAACGGTTATAAGCTTTGTTATCAATGGTTGATGGTGGTAAGTTACTTTGATTGCCGCGTAACCATGTATCGATAGGTTTAACGCCACTAATCCACTCTCCTTCAAAACCGCTACCCTGACCTTGCTCATCATTTTGGCGACCAACAAAATTCCAGAAAAAGTAACGCATGTACATATAACCAATCTGATAGCTGGCTAAGAAACCTACGTTATCTACCAGGTTTGGTGTTTTAGAATCGTCTAAATGCATCCATTCTTTGTAAAACTGGGCATGTTTAGGGTCATCGCTATACATGCGTGGCAACAAAGTATTGTTGTTGTACTCGTAATCGGTTTTTTTGCCGGCTACTTCGTATTTTTCTTTTCCTTTTCTCCAGATGGTTTTTCCTTCAGTTACACCTGTTCTTTCTGAGTTATAGTTAGGGCCATAACCCAAAGGTCTGTCGCCGTATTGCTCACGATTCAGGTAGCTTAAGAAAGAGAAAGCATCTTTAGGAGCACTGTTATTTAAGTTAGGATCTGCTTTAGCCCTGATAATGATCATCGAAAATGATGCATAACCGAAAATAATCAGTACTGTAGAAATTAAACCTAAGTTTAAAAGTTTCTTTTGGTGTTTAATCGAATAACGAATACCCCAAACCAAGGCGCCGATTAATAGAATGGCAAAGAATAAAACCCCTGTGCCAAAGCCCATGCCCAATGTATTTACGAAGAATAAATCGAAATATGCACCGAACGAAACCAGGTATTGGATAATTCCATACTGGATAACAGCCAAAATTAAAATACCAACAATTAAGGTTTTAAAAATACCACCTGTAGTAGCTTTATCAGTTCTTTTGAAATAATAAACAAAAGCCAGCGCAGGGATAGTTAATAAGTTTAATAAGTGGATACCGATTGATAAACCCATAATATAGGCGATGAACAGCAACCAGCGATCGGCTCTTGGCTCATCGGCATGTGCTTCCCATTTAAGGATAGCCCAGAAAACGATCGCAGTAAATAACGACGACTGCGCATAAACCTCCGATTCAACTGCCGAAAACCAAAAACTATCAGAAAAAGTATAGGCTAGTGCGCCAACAGCTCCGGCACCCATAATACTGATCAGTTTACCACTGGTAAGTTCTTCACCAGCTTTAACAATGGTTTTTTTAGCCAGCGCAGTGATTGTCCAAAATAAGAATAAAATAGTTGCCCCGCTCGAAACCGCAGAACCTACGTTCATCCAGTAAGCAATCCGGGTTAAATCGCCGGTGGCAAAAATAGAGAAGAAACGTTGGATCATTAGGAATAAAGGTGCACCTGGCTGGTGAACTACCTGCATCCTGAATGCTGATGCGATAAATTCGCCGCAATCCCAGAAGCTAGCGGAAGGCTCGAGGGTTAAAACGTAAGTTATTGTAGCAATTAAAAAGCAGATCCAGCCTACTATATTATTAACTTTTGAATAATTCATTGGTTTGTTTAATGATATTAAAAATTGTTTTTACATAAAAATGCTGCCGAAATTAACTATTCTAGTCGATAAAACAGGTAATTTTTTAGATTGATTTAACAAAATTTAACGCCTTAATCCCGTTCACTTCAAGGATTTTGGCCAATCCGGAAAATAAAAAACCACGGGCCTGAAATGTAAAATCTGCCCGTGGGTTAAAATTTGAACTGTTTTTAGCTTAGCCCGTTGCAAATGGGGTAAACCTGATAATGTGGTTGTTATATTGTTTTTCGAGGTTTTTGCTTAACCCGTCTTGTTTAAAGGCTTCTGTAAGTTTTACCATTTGCCCTAAATAGGCCAGATAAAAGCGCACATCCTGCTCTGCAGCGAGCTGGTTTTTGCTTTCTGAAACATCTGCCAAATGCGTGAGTTCCTTATTTACATAATCAGCTGTTTTTCTAATCATTTCATTTGCCCGATTAAGGTCGTTTAAACGGTACAGGCTTTCTGTAAAATAATAGGTGCTCATTACCTGGCGCATGCTGTAAAATTTAGTGGGAATCACGTCCATAAATTTATTGGCTACCTTTTTGCTTTCCGCAATTTTACCTTCGTTTATCAGGCCATTTAATAAACCGTTAAACATGTTCGATAACATGGTTACATCATCTGATGACTGTCTGTCTAAATGGCTGGCATTTTTAATGTTACCATAACCATAAACGTTCATCAGGTTGTTGTATAAAGGTTTAATGTTAATGCGGTCAAAATCTTGTTCAATTGCCGTATCTGGTTTTAAAGGCAATAACCTTTTGTTCAGTCCTTCCGAGTATAGGTATTTATTCATTCCTACATATTGCTCATCAGGCATTGCTCCGGTAAAATAAATCGGGCGTTTCCAGTTGTTGTGTACCAGAATATCAAATAAAGCCAGCGTGCCTTTGGTCACGTAATTCTGGTTAAATGTCCACTCCATGCTATCGGCAATTTTGCCTGCATCCTCTTTGGGTACCGTGCCTGTATCTAAAACCTGCTGCGGACTTACCGAAAGTTTCAGGTTTTTGGTTGGCAACACATTGTATTTTGAACCATCGTTCATGGTTACCTTATCCGCGTCGTTATCCGATAGCAGTACATCTAGGATTTCTTTCAGCTCAATACGCTGTGCAATTTTATAATCCTGGTAATACATAATGTCGCGTGTTCCGGCTACATATTGGTTAGGTGTCAAAGTAATGGGCAGGGGCTCCGATTGGTTTTGTTTCCTTCGCATCCCGTCAATATACCAGTCGGCTGTAAACAGGCTTAGGTTTACTACGCGTACATCCGGACGGATGTTTTCGACTTCCTGTGCGTACCAAACCGGGTAGGTATCGTTATCACCATAAGTGAATAAGATGGCGTTTGGTGCGCACGATTTTAAGTAATTAACCGACATATCGTGGGCTACATGACTATCCGATCGGTTATGGTCATCCCAGCCTTGTTCGGCCATAATAAGTGGTGCAGCAAATAAAGCGATAATGGAGGCGAAGATACTTGCCCTTACAGGCGTTAGCTTTTTAAACGCCCAATCTTTTAACCCGAATACACCCAGGCCAATCCAGATGGCAAAAGCATAAAACGAACCTACATAGGCATAATCTCTTTCGCGCGGCTCAATTGGAACCGAGTTTAAATACACTACAATGGCAATGCCGGTAAAAACAAACATTAACCCAACAACACCAGCATCTTTCTGGTTGCGTTTAAAGTGCCAAACAGCACCGATTAGCCCGATAATTAGAGGCAAAAAGAAGAAACGGTTATAGGATTTGTTTTCTGCAATCGATGGTGGCAGGTTTTTCTGGTCGCCTAATCGGATGGCATCTATAGGTTTAATGCCGCTTAACCAGGTGCCTGGGCGGCCACCAAACTGGCCATCTTCATTATCCTGCCTGCCTACAAAATTCCACATAAAGTAGCGCATGTACATTTGGCCGGTTTGGAAAGAAAACATGTATTTCAGGTTATCCATTAAGGTTGGCTTATGCGTATCGTCAAAGCCCATGTAATTTTTATAAAATTTAACATGCTCAGGTTTATCGCTGTACATGCGCGGTGCAAGGGTTTTCTCGCCGAAAACATATTCAGATCTGGTTCCCGCCGATTCGTATTTTTTTTCTCCTCTTCTATATAACTGTCCGGTTTCTTTAATGTCGATCTTTTCCGAATTGTAATTCTCGCCATACAACAAAGGCCTGTCGCCATATTGGGCACGGTTTACATAGCTTAAAAAGTTAAACACATTTTCGGGATCGGTATTATTTAAATTGGGTTTGGCCTGTGCCCTGATAATTAAAAGCGCAAAAGAACTGTAACCGAATAAGAGCAATACAGTAAATAATAGGATTAAGTTTAAGGCCCTTTTGTTTTTAAGGATGGAATAGCGGATACCATATACGAGTCCTCCGATAAGCAAAATAGCAAAGAGCATTACACCGGTTCCAAATCCAAAACCTAAAGTATTTACAAAGAAATAATCAAATTTGGCTGCAGTGGCCACCAGATATTGGATCAGGCCAAATTGTACAACAGCCAATACTGCGATAGAAATAAAAAATACTTTTGCAATATTTTGCCATTTTGGCGATGGGTGCTTTTTAAAATAGTAAACAAATATTAAGGCAGGGATGGTAAGTAAATTTAGAATATGCACACCGATTGAAAGCCCCATGATATAAGCTACAAACAATAACCAGCGGTCTGCCTTAGGTTCATCGGCCTGCGATTCCCATTTTAAGATACCCCAGAATACGATTGCGGTACAGAGCGACGACAAGGCATAAACTTCAGCCTCTACTGCAGAGAACCAGAAGCTATCAGAAAAGGCATAAGCCAATGCACCAGCCAGACCTGCGCCCATTATGCTGATTATTTTTTGAGCGCTTATGGCTTCACCTTTTTTAATAATGGTTTTTTTAGCGAGGGCAGTAATGGTCCAAAACAGGAATAAAATAGTACCTGCGCTGGCCAATGCCGAAGCTACATTCATAAAATAGGCAATTTTGGTTTTATCACCTAGGGCAAGCGTAGAAAATAATCGCTGGATCATCGATACCATTGGTGCGCCAGGCTGGTGTACAACCTCCATCCGGAAGGCCGAAGCGATGAATTCGCCACAGTCCCAGAAACTTACAGATTGATCTAAGGTTAAAATGTAGGTGGTTGCGGCAACAATGAAGCATAGCCAGCCCCCAATGGTGTTAATCCTCGAGTAATTCATAGTGAAAATTTAGTCTTTGATAATAAATGATTTAAGTGGTTCGTAGTAAAAAAAGTCGCAGAAAAAAAGAAAATGTTGCACGCTATATGATGATTTTTTTATCTTTGCATCGCAATCAGGAAGAGCGGGAAAGAAATTAAAAATATTTTAAAATCACTCTTGCAAATTTGAAATAAGCTTCCTACATTTGCATTCCCTTTCGAGGAAATATCTTCGAGAAGTTTTTGTCCGATAGTATAAGGGTAGTACAACGGTTTTTGGTACCGTTTGTCTTGGTTCGAATCCAGGTCGGACAACAGAAATTTAACGTCGGATCATGTTTTAAACAGACATGATCCGATTTTTTTTAACAGCAAACTACACGGACCCATGCCATTGCAGTTCAACCCGGTTAAACTTTTTTCCGGAACAGGTTCTAAGGGATTATCACTTAAGATTGCCGAACATTACGGCAAACCACTTGGTAACGTAACCATTCACAAATTCAGTGATGGCGAATTTCAGCCTTCTTTCGATGAATCAGTTCGTGGTAGTGATGTTTTTCTAATCCAGTCTACTTACCAGCCTAGCGATAACTTAATGGAGCTTTTGTTAATGGTTGATGCCGCTAAAAGAGCATCAGCACATTACATTACTGCTGTAGTTCCTTACTATGGTTTGGCCCGTCAGGATAGAAAAGATAAACCACGTGTGGCTATTGGTGCTAAACTGGTGGCTAACTTATTAAAGTCGGCAGGTATTCACCGCATCATGACGATGGATTTACATGCTGCACAGATACAAGGTTTCTTCGATATTCCGGTTGATCACTTAGACGGCTCGGTTATCTTTGTGCCTTATATCAAAAGCCTAGGCTTAAAAAACTTAACTATCGCATCGCCTGATATGGGTGGTTCGTACAGGGCACGTACATTTGCCAAGTTTTTTAATGCAGAGGTAATTATTTGTGATAAACGCCGTAAACGTGCCAACGAAATCGAATCGATGTCGATTATTGGTGATGTGCAGGGACAGGACGTTGTATTGATCGACGATATTTGCGATACAGCAGGAACTTTATCAAAAGCTGCGGCTTTGATTATGGAAAATGGTGCTGCGAGTGTTAGAGCGGTTTGTACACATGCTGTATTATCAGGTAAAGCTATTGAAACGGTAGAAAATTCGGTATTAACCGAGTTAATTGTTACCGATACTATTCCTTTAAAACAGGAAAGCCCGAAAATTAGAGTGCTAAGTACAGCAAGTTTATTTGCAAGGGCAATTGCCAATGTAAACGAACACGGCTCAATTAGCGATCTGTTTAGAGTATAGTCGGTTAATTGTATAAACTGGTTAATCGGTTAATTGTAGATTTTGTGCTCAGTTAACCAATTAAACAAAAAAGAGAATAATAAAGGTAGAAAGTGATGCGTAGAAAGCTTTAAGTCTTGATACAAATTACCTATACTTAATACTAATAAATAAATAGAAAATAAAAATGAAAACAATCGCAATTAGCGGTTCTCCAAGAGAGAACGTAGGGAAACGCGATGCCAAGGAACTTCGTTACGAAGGTAAAGTTCCGGCGGTATTGTATGGTGGTAAAGAACAACAACATTTTGCTGTAGTTATTGCCGACTTAAGAGACGTTATTTATACCCCGGAAGTGAACTTTGTGGAGATCGACATCAACGGTACTAAAACTAAAGCTATCGTTAAAGATACTCAGTTTCACCCACTTACCGACGTATTATTACACATCGATTTTCTTCAATTATTCGACGAGAAAGAAATCGTTATGGAAATCCCTGTTAAATTAACCGGAACTTCTCCAGGTGTTAAAATGGGGGGTAAATTAATCCAGAAATTACGTAAACTACGTGTTAAAGCGTTACCAGCTAACATGCCACAAAACGTAGAAGTAAGCTTAGAGAAATTAGAAGTAGGTAGTTTATTCCGTGTTCGTGACCTTTCAGGTGATAAATACGTAATCACTAACACTCCTGAAGATACTATCGTTTCTGTTGCAATGTCAAGAGCATTAAAACAAGCAGAAACTGAAGCTGCTAAAGGTAAAAAATAGTAGCTGATTTCACAGATACTGGAAGCGGTAGAGAAGTAATTCTTTACCGCTTTTTTATTTTATTGATTTTTTATTATTTGAGCTTTATTCTTTGGTCTTTTCGCTTTAAGCTTAATCTTCCGCCAAATACTTAATGCTAATCGCCCAGCTTTCCATGATCTGTTTTCCATCTTCCATTAAACATTTTATCTTTGCGCCATGAAATATCTTATCGTAGGCTTAGGGAATATCGGTCCGGATTATGCGCATACCAGACACAACATTGGTTTTGATATTGCCGATGAACTGGTTAAGGGCTTAAACGGAAGCTTTGATAATATCCGCCTGGCTTATTATGCAGAAGTGGGTTTTAAAGGCAAGAAGCTACATGTAATTAAGCCAACTACCTTTATGAACCTAAGTGGTAAAGCGGTAAACTATTGGATGAAAGAGCTTAAAATAGCGCCCGAAAACGTGCTGGTGATTGTTGATGACCTGGCATTGCCACTGGGTAAGCTGAGATTAAAACTACAAGGCTCAAGCGCAGGCCATAACGGTCTTAAAAGCATAGAAGAGGTTTGCGGCGGGCAAAACTACGCACGTTTACGTTTTGGTATCGGTAGCGACTATCCAAAAGGCCGCCAGGTAGATTTCGTGTTGGGTTTATTTGATAAAAACGAGCAGTTAGAACTTCCTGCGTTAATTGATAAAAGCGTAGACCTGATTAAGAGTTTTGTTACCGTTGGCCCGGCTCACACTATGACGGCTTTTAATAAATAATTTAGGTTAACTGGTTAATTGTTTAGATCGGTTAACTGGTAGTTATTCCAATCCGTCATGCTGAATTTATTTCAGCACCTCCACCTTTAAAAGTTATAGGAACTAGGTTTCAGTTACTATGCTTTTTTGCTCTGCAAATGGCGAAGGATTATCAATACTAAACTATTCTTAAGATTGCGTTAAATCTTTCTGTCACCATGCAACCCCAAATAGCACTACTGACTTTGCTCCTTAAACCTGATTGAAGTGGTTCGGGGGCTTCTTCATTAACAACTTGTTTTACCAGGTAAATCAGCGCCGGAAAAAACGAAGAGCGGGACTGAACCAGGCCAAAAGCATCTTCAATTGATTTCCAAAAAAAAGAAACAGATCTCCTCCATCTTTACGGGTAGGCATTTCGCCACTGATATAAAGCTGGAACAGATCGCGCCCTATTGGAGCTATCGGATGGAATGAGACGAAACAAAAAAAGACCATCTTTCGATGATCTTTTAAGTAAAATATAGTTAATGATTATTTAACTTGCTCTTGTGCTCTTGCAATATACGCATCAATTAACTGTGCTTCTGCACTTTCAGGGTATTGTGTTTTTACTTTAGTGTAAGCATCAACAGCGCCTTTAAAATCTTTAAGGTTTTCGTTAACTAATCCTAATTTCTTTAAAAACATTGGCGAAGTAAATTTACTCGCTTTATCAGCTGCTTTTTTATAGTAAGTAGCTGCTTGTTTATAATCCTTTAACTCGCTGTAAGCATCGCCTAATAAGCCTAAAGCTAAGGGATCAGCAACCGGGCTACCAGTAGCGCTATATTTGCTTAACGATTCCACTGCTTGTTTAAACTCGCCTTTACGTAAATAAATACCACCTAAATAAAGGTTTGCTAAGTTTGCCGATTTGGTGTTATCGTATTCTTTAGCAATTTGCTCAAAACCCGGATAACCACTTTCGCCTTTAACGGCTTTGTTCGATAATGAATCTACACCAACATATTGCTCTGCTTTGTACATTTTGCTCGCTGCTTCTTCAGCACGGCCTTTTAAGTACACGCCCTGATACCAAAGGTAGATTAGAACTAATACAACTACAGCGCCTGCTATAAAAAGTAAGCTCTTATTATTCTCTTGTAAAAATGAACCTTTTTTAGTCGGTTGAATTGTCTGATTATCTGTTGTAGACATGTTTGTTTAAAAAATTAAGATTGCAAAAATACATTTTTCAATCAAAGTATCAATCTTTATTTTGAAGTATTTAATTAAACATTAGTTATTTAGGGGGCAAAAGTGCAAAATGTCCGTCACAATTAACGGAGCAGGCTAATTAGCGTGTTAAACCATGTTTGGTTGTCGCTAAAAATACCTGTACGGTTAATTACCAGGTAAACTGTTTGGCTTTCCGAACGACTGATGGTTGAGCGGATGCGGATAGGCTGCCAGAATAAGCCAAAGTTTTTGATGGCTGAAGCCGGAAACAGCTCGTCGAAACCCATATAAACTTCTTCTATATTCGATAAAGGCACTTCCAGCTGCTCGTCGCCCGTAATAAAAATCCCGTTCGAGGCAAGCAATATATTACCTTCGTGTTTGTGTCTCGGCTTTAAAAATGAAAATAAACCGGCTAATTTTTTAATCCAGCCAGTACCCTTTTCATTGGTCAGTTCATGATCGTAGGACCACAGAACATTTCCTTCTAACATTTTTTGTGCAACCATTGAAATTTTTCCTTGCTATGAAAGTACAATATTTTTAAATGTAATTAACGTTAATTTTAAACAATGAATGTTAAGCGGCTAAAAAACGGTAAATTTGTGACATATTTATGTGGTTAAAAAATATTACCCTGCTCAATTTCAAGAACTATACCGACGCCGGTCTCCGTTTTTCGGAAACGGTAAATGTTTTTACGGGTAATAATGGATCGGGCAAAACCAATATGCTCGATGCCATCCACTACCTGTGCCTGTGTAAAAGTTATTTTAACCCAATCGATACCCAGCAGATTAAAACAGGCGAAGAGGTTTTTATGATTCAGGGTGACTTTGACCGCAGTGAGAAGAATGAAAAAATTTCTTGCGGGGTAAAACGCAATCAGAAAAAGCAGTTTAAACGCAATAAAAAAGAATACGATAAACTGGCCGATCATATTGGCTTGTTTCCCGTGGTAATGGTGTCGCCATACGATGTGAACCTGATTATGGAAGGGAGTGAAGAACGCAGAAAGTTTATCGATAACGTAATCTCGCAAACCGACGGACATTATCTCGATCAGCTGATTACCTATAACCGTATTTTAGCTAACCGCAACGCTTTATTGAAACAGATTGCCATTACGCGCAGATACGATCCTGCATTGCTCGAAATTTTAGATGAGCAGCTGGTGTTGGCTGGCAACAAGATATTCGGTACCCGTAAGGCATTTATGGATGAGTTTATCCCAATGTTTAACCAGTATTACATTTACCTTACCGAAAACAAGGAAGTGGTAGAACTGAATTACCAATCGCAGCTCAACGATGCGACTTTTGAAGATTTGTTGAAAAAATCGGTGGAGAAAGACCGCGTACTCGAACGTACCACCACAGGTATACATAAAGATGAACTGGCTTTCGTAATCAGCAATATGCCACTAAAGAAATTCGGTTCGCAGGGACAGCAGAAATCCTTTTTAATTGCCTTAAAATTGGCGCAGTATGCCTACCTTGCCAAAAACAAAGGGTTTAAACCTTTACTCTTATTAGATGATATATTTGATAAGCTGGATGATAACCGCGTTCAAAAATTAATGCAAATGGTATCGCATCATGATTTTGGACAGATATTTATAACCGATACCGGAAAAGAAAGAGTAAAATCGATTTTCGAAAAAATAGAAGTTGATGTAACTTTGTTTGAAGTTGATAATGGAACTATAGAAAATGCGTAAACCTAACGATGTTACCTTAAAAGATGCCATAAGCAAAATGCTTGATGTGTATCGTATACGCCGAAAGTTCGATGAAACTTCCATTCTATCGGTATGGCCTGAAATTATGGGTACTGCCATTGCCAACCGTACCAAGCAGATTTATATTCACGATAAAAAGCTTTTTTTAAGGATCGAATCCTCAGTGATTAAAAATGAACTGATCTTAGTGCGCCAAGGTATTATCCAAAAATTGAATGAACACGCTGGAAGCGAAGTGATTACAGAAATGATATTTTTATAATAAAAATGTTGGGCATAGGTTTTTACCTATACCCTGAAAGACTTCGGATTATGGACTGAAGACTCCAGACTCCGAAGTCAAAACTAACTTTTCCCCCCGCCAAATACTTTGGATAATATCCAGATTAACAGTGCAACCACTACTACTACAATAATAATACCCGACCATACGCCGGCTTTAAATATACCTTCTACCAACTCGCAGCTGCTTAAGGTAGTGCACAAAAGTGCAATTAATGCTATTGGGAATATCTTTTTCATATTGATGTTGATTTTTAATAGGAACATCAAATAGTTAAGAAAGTTTTGCGGCGTTTCAATAATCGTTCTTGCGGTGGCATCAGATGTCACCATCAGATTGGGCTAAGTGCTGAGTTTAGGGCAAAAAAAAACGTCATTTCATTTGTTGCTTTGCTTCAAACGAAATGACGATCAGGAAGATGGATTAATCTTATATTTTTCATCCCCCATCTTACATCATGTTTTATTTACCGTTTACCTTCAACAGCTCTACCTCAAAAATCAAAGCGCTGTAAGGTGGAATATCTGCACCTGCACCACGTGCTCCGTAAGCCAGGTTGTAAGGGATATAAAATTTATATTTCGAACCTGCAGGCATTAATTGAACACCTTCAGTCCAACCAGCAATAACAGCATTTAGTGGGAAAGAAATTGGTTCGCCTCTGTCGTAAGAGCTATCAAACTGTTTTCCGTTTAATAATGTACCTTTATAGTGTACCAATACCGAATCGGTAGCTACTGGCTTAACTCCTGTACCAGCAGTTAAAACTTCGTATTGTAAGCCGCTTGCTGTGGTTTGTACGCCAGCACGTTTTTTGTTTTGTTCTAAGAAATCTTGTCCTTCTTTCATAATTGGTGCGTATTTAATTTTATTTGCTTCAGTTTCTGCCTTGTTTTTTACTGCCGAGGCTTTAGCCAATGCATCGTTAATACATTGTTGTGCCTGTTGTTGGTTTAGTACAACTTTACCGCCTGTAAATGCATCTTTTAAGCCTTTTAATAAGGCCTCGTAATTTAATGTTGATAATCCGGTAGTTTTTAAGCCCGCACCAATTGAAGTACCAAAGGCATAACTGGTAGAGTCTAAAGTAGATTTTAATGCAGTAACCGTTGAGGTTTTACTTACTGTGGTTGTTTTTTTTGCAACCGATTTTTTTGCTGCAGTTTTGGTTTGTGCGAAAGATGCAACAGCAATGCCCGAAAGACATGCCACTAAGAAAATTCTTTTCATTCGTATTAATTTGTTTTCATTTGTGATGAAGCTGTCATGATTTCTTAGTTTTTGATTATTAGTAAATCATGATGGTTTCACTGATTGTTTTATGGTGTAATTATTTTCAACAGGTTAAAGGATAGTAACTATTTTAAAGCACGAAAGATACAAAAATGCTAAAACAATAAAACCCCGAAAAATTCGAGGTTTCATTGTTTGTATTTTACATCAGAAATTAGAAACGCTCGTCTGCTTTGAAGAAAAAGTTTCCTTCAATTTCTGCATTCTCGTCAGAATCTGAACCGTGAACAGCATTAGCATCGATTGATTTAGCATATTTCTGACGGATAGTACCTTCTGCAGCTTCTGCAGGGTTGGTAGCACCGATCAATTTTCTGAAATCTTCAATGGCGTTGTCTTTTTCTAAAATAGCAGCAACAATTGGTCCTGAAGACATGAAGCTAACTAAATCTTTGTAGAAAGGACGCTCAGCATGTACTGCATAAAACTGACCAGCAGTTTCATCAGTAAGCTTAGTATATTTTAATGCAATGATTTTAAAACCTGCATTAGTAATGTCGTTAATAATAGATCCGATATGGCCGTTTGCTACTGCATCTGGCTTAATCATGGTAAAAGTTCTGTTAGTGCTCATTGTGCTTTGATATCAATTTTTCTGCAAAAATACGTTTTAATTGATGAATATAAAAGGATAAGCGTAAATACACCTTATTTAATATTAAAAATTACTTAGCTTTGCAGCGCAAAAAATATATGCTTACACTACCCGAATTAAAAACATTACTGGCTTCGCCACAGCGCATTGTAATTACTACGCATCATAAACCCGATGGTGATGCAATGGGCTCATCTCTTGGTTTATATGGATATTTAATTCAGAAGGGGCATCATGTTAAAGTAGTTACACCTACCGATTATCCTGCTTTTTTACATTGGATGCCAAACAACGGTGATGTAATTATTTTTACCGAGCAGCAAGAAGAAGCGGCCAGGTTAGTAGAAGAAGCATCGATTATTTTTTGCCTTGATTTTAATACCTTAAGCCGTATTAACGAACTAGGCGAGTTGGTTAGGGCTGCAAGTGCTAAAAAGATCATGATCGATCACCATTTAGAGCCTGAGGATTTTGACGATTACCGCTGCTGGGATATTAATGCCTGTGCTGCTGCGCAATTGGTGTACGAATTTATTGTAAATCAGTTACAGGATGGCGAGCTAATCAATAAAGACGTAGCTTCTTGCCTGTACACCGGTATCATGACCGATTCGGGGTCGTTCCGTTTCTCATCAGCAACATCAACTGTATACCGTATTGCCGCAAACCTAATCGATTTGGGAGCCGATCAATCAAAAATTCATGAGTTGGTTTACGATAACTCAAGCGAAAACCGCCTGCGCTTTTTAGGTTACTGCCTATCTAATAAACTGGAGGTTTTAAGAGATTACAACACGGCCATTATTTCGGTTACTAAAGAGGAACTGGCGCAATACCATAGCATTACCGGCGATACGGAAGGGGTAGTAAACTATGCACTTTCTATTAATGGCATCCGTTTGGCAGCACTCATTGTAGAACGTACCGATAAAGTAAAGCTTTCTGTGCGGTCAACAGGCGATTTTCCGGCCAACGAAATCTGTAAAAAGTATTTTAATGGCGGAGGGCACAGAAATGCCGCCGGTGGAGCATCAGAAAAACCGTTAGATGCTGTAGTTTCAGAATTTAAATCGATATTAGAAAATTATAAAGAACAATTGCTAGCCTAAAAGGCAGAAATAAAACAATCAAAACTTAAAAAGTCAAATTAAATAAATGAAAAAGGGAATTATTATTCTAGCAGCAGCCACTTTAGGCTTAGCAGCATGTAACAAAGAGAAAAAGGGAGCTGGAGGGTTATTGTATACCATTCACAACTCAGCAGGTAACGAAAAAATTAAAGAAGGCGATATCGTTAAAATGAATTTCATTCAGAAAAACGATAAAGACTCAGTATTATCAAGCACTTTTGACAGCGAAACTCCTGCAGTTTTTCCTGCACAAAAGAAAATGTATGCTGGTGATATGAATGATGTGTTAACTTTGTTCGGAGAAGGTGATAGTGCAACTTTTAAAGTGAATTTGGATACTATGGCTTTCCATAGCAAACAACCAAAACCAGAGCAGTTTAAAAACGATAAATACATTACTTTCACGGTAAAAATCGAAAAAGTATTCAAGAAAAAAACTGGTGAAGCAGATTCTACTTTCAACAAAAGAGCTTCTGAATTTTTCCAGGCTGATTACAAAGCAACAGCTGATAAAAAGAAAGCTGCTGAGCCTGCTAAATTAAAAGCTTATATCGACGATAATAAATTAACTACCAAAACTACTGCAAGCGGTTTACATTACATTATCGAAAACGCAGGTAGTGCAGAAAAACCAGCACTTGGCGATACTGTATTAATTGATTATACTGGTAGAGTTACTAAAAAGAACAAAGATGGTAAATACAAAATCTTTGATACCAGCGATGAGAAATTAGCTAAAGCTGAAAATGAATTTAAACCAGGTAAACCTTACGGCCCTCAAAAAATGCCAGTAGGTGGTACAATTCCTGGATTTACCGAAGCTTTACAATTAATTGGTAAAGGTGGTAAAATCAAAGTTATTATCCCTTCTAACTTAGGTTATGGCGAGCAAGGAGCTCCACAAGTTGGTATTATGCCATTTAGCCCAATTGCTTTCGAATTGGAAATTAAAGATATTATTAAAGGAAAGCCAGCACCGGTACAACCTCCGGTTCAAATGCCTGCTCCAATAGTTAAAAAATAATTTATAATATCAGATTAGAAAATCCTGCTTATTTATTTAAGCAGGATTTTTTTTGGTCGTTTTTTTGTGATAGCAACGAAATAAAACATTTCTACGATTTATTGAAGCTTATTATAGTCTATCTTTGTAGGGATTTATACCGATTAATGAAAATGAAAAAAGGAATTATAATGCTATTGGCGGTAGCCTTGGGCCTTTCGGCCTGTAACAAATTCGAAAAAGGCGAAGGCGATATGACTTACAAAATCTATAAAAGTGACGGTAAGCCAAAAATCCAGGACGGTGACTATGTAAAACTAAACGGTGTACAAACCGTAGAAACCAATACCAATCCCGATTCGGTAATGGTAAATACTTACGACAATGAACGCCCTGCTTTTTTTGCTATCAGTAAATCGATGTTTAAGGGAGATTTGGCTTCAGGGCTAAAACTATTGGGTGAGGGCGATAGTGCTGTTTTTAAATTAAATTTAGATTCGATGGAGAAATATTCAGGCCAACCGAAACCAAAAGGTTTAAAATCTAATATTGCATCCTTTACCATTAAAATTGAGAAGGTATTACACAAAGGGAATGATGCAGATTCGATTTTTGATGCTAAAAAACGACTTTTCTTCGAGGCAGAGTACAAAGCCTTAAATGAGAAAAATAAAGTAGTAGAGCCAGCTAAAATAGCTAAATACATTGCCGATAACCAACTTAAAGTTACTACTGCACCATCAGGATTGCAATATGTAATTGCTGCTCCGGGCAATGCTGAACGGGCTGTTTTAACAGATACGGTATTAATTGACTATACCGGACAGTTTACCAATAAAAAATCGAACGGGAGCATTAATGTTTTCGATACTTCTGATGCCAGGATAGCCAAAGAAGCAGGCGTTTTTTCAGAAAGTGTACAGTACATTCCCCGTAAATTACCTTTAGGCCAGTTGCCTCAGGGTGTTGTACAAGGCATCCAGTTAATTGGGGTGGGGGGTAAAATTAAAATGATTTTACCATCGCGCTTAGGCTTTGGCGAAAATGGCGGCGGGCCCATTAACCCTTTTACGCCATTGGTATTCGATGTAGCACTAAAAGGTATAATTAAGCCTGGTGTTGCGCTGCCTTTAAGTAAATAAAACCACAATAAAGCCTGAAAGCACAAGGAACCTCAATTTTGAGTTATTCTTTGTGCTTTTTTTATGCGTTGGAAATTGCAAAACTATAGCAGATAATTAAATAATTCATTAAATTAGTTGAAATGAAATTTTAATTATTCCATTTATCATGATGCGCTCAAACTTTGTTATTCTGTTTCTGGGCCTAAAAAGCTTACTGCTTAGTATAGCTTTTAATTTGGTATACGTGCCGGTTTACCACAGGCCGCAAAGAAGGATTTTGAGAGGTTCTCTGCTGAATGTAAAAAGTATCTTTCAATTTGATCGGCAAGATATGCACCACATATTGTTGCCTGCTAAAATCACATTACTGCCTATCCTATCTAAAAACATAAAATTTATGGCTTTTGATGAATTGTTTTTGTCATTGAGAAGAGATGTAAATTGATAATTGTCAGTTTGATTCAAACTATTATTGATAAAGCAAGTTATTAAGAGATAAATAGCTAAACTAAACTTTATGCAAAAGATTAAGGTCTTTCTGGTTGATGACGCGTACACGTTAATGGGATGTGTAGAAAAAATATTAAACAGAGTAGAGGTGGTTGGGAATGTAACTTTAATGGCTGCAAATCAAAAGACTATTCAGTTAAAGGCACCTGATGTTGTGATCGTAAATTTTAGTAGTAACGAAAAGGAAGGAGCTGAGTTATTGGGGATGATTACAAGAGAATTTCCTGCCTTGAAAGTTATTGTATTGTCGGTACAAGATGATTTTAACAGTATTTCGGCCAAGTTGAAAGCAGGAATTAAAGGATATTTACTGGCAGATGTAAAACACACCGAGTTGCATAAGGCCATTAATAAAGTAATGCATGGCGAAACCTATATACAAAGTTCTGTGGCCAATAAGTTTATTAATGGTTACCAAAAAGAAAACCATGTAATTGCCATCAATAATTTATCTCCACGGGAAGTAGAAATTATCAGGTTGATTGCAAAAGAGCATACCTCAGCTGACATTGGAAAAATGCTTTTTATTTCGGAACATACAGTAGAAACTCACCGTAAAAATATTTGGCGCAAAACCGGGGTAAAATCTATTGTTGGTTTGTTGAATTTCGCGCACGAACACCAGCTGATTTAAGAAATAAGCCCCCATAGTTTTACATCTATGAGGGCTATTATATTTTAAGCCTGAGCTTCTAAGTATTGTGCATAGCAATAACCTTCTTCACCATCATTGGTTCTTACCAGCCACCACAAATCATTGCTTCTGTTTACCAGGGTAATTACCTCGCCATGGGCAGCCTTACCTACAATGGGCTGATCGGTGCCCGGGCCCTTGCGGATATTTAAATTGCTGCTTTCTGTAACCACTTTTGCATGGGTAACGGCAGCATCAATGGCTACATTTACATTCAGAACAAGATCACCTGAAGTAAAGTTTGGATCAATCTGATTGTAAACTTCCCAAAGGGAATCTTTAGTGGCTCCATCAGCTGCAGTTCCATCTATATATAAAACCCCGTCTTGTTCCCTTACGGCTAAATCTGCTATACCTGCTGCAGTTGCTGCGTCAGTTAATGCTTTGTATTTATCTTCTAATGCCATGGCCTAGGTTATTTAATGATTAGTTTATTGTCGATTTTTTTTGGTTTTAATGCACTCAAATGCTGCATTAATGTAATTAGTGAAGCTTTTTTAAGCTCGCCTGTTAGCACAATCACACCATCTTTAACCTCAGCTTTCACCGTTGGGAAATCTTTGGTAGCATCGGCAACATTTTTAATCAGAACAGGATCTTCTGAAATAACCACAGGTGCTTCTACAGTTTTAATGGTTAAGCTGTTGATTACAGATTTTACTCCTTTTTCTGCTTTTGCAATTTCTTCTGCTTTGGCTTTTGCAGCTTCATCATCAACTACACCCGTTAAGGTTACGTCGCCTTTAGTAACGGCCACCGTAATACCTGTAGCTTCTTTGGCCTGGATCGCGGCCTGAATGGCAGCATCTTTCGGTTTACAGCCAGCAAAAAATAGCGTAGCTGCAATAACCATACTCATTAATAACTTAGTTGTTTTCATCCTTTTGGGGTTTATATTGATATTATTTGAAATTCAAGATATTGAAACTAAAATAACTATTTATCGGCGGGGATGAATCCGATTAATCTAATATATGAAATACGTTTAACTCATTTGTAAATAAAATTTAAATAAACTGTTAAATCCAGTTTTTAAAAGGAGTGATGGTGAGGTTCGAATTATAATATTTTTCTTCTTCGGTAACTTCTTTGCTTACCCAGTCGGGCAGGTTAAATGTTTCCGTTTCGCTTTCCAGCTCTATTTCTGCAACAATTAAACCTTCGTTATGGCCCGAAAATACATCAACTTCCCACACTTTCCCTTCAAACGCAATCTCATATCGTGTTTTAGAAAGTTCAGCTTGCGAGAAGTGATCTAATAATTCTACGGCTTCGGTAAGCGGAATTTCATATTCATATTCTAAACGGGTTGTGCCAACCGTTTGCCCTTTAATGGTTAAAAAGCCTTTTGCTTCTGTTGCCCTTACACGCACTGTTTTATTTTTATCGGTAAGCAAATAACCTTGTCTAACCAGCTTTCCAGCTGGTTTGCTCAGGCTATCCCACTTTTGTTGATTGATTAAAAATTTGCGCTCTATTTCTTTTCCCATTATTCGGAGAGTTGTTTTAAAATATCCATGGCTGCCACAGTATCTTTCAAATCTACAAATATATGGTCGTGATAATAGGCTGCGACTACATTGCAGCTTATGCCATGTTCTGATAGTGCAGTAGAAAAAGCTGCTGTTAAGCCTACGGCTGTTAAAGAAGAGTGTACTGTTAATGTGATCCACGAGGCGATAAAATCGTATTCTAAACCCAATTGATCAGCAATTTCTTTCTTTAAAATTATTGTAGTTGCTTCTTCTTCTTTGAATAGGCAAACCGCAAGGTTGACATCTATTGCATTTAGATTTTCAACCTTGCAAAATACAAATTCGCCAGGATTATGTACTGGTTTCATTGTTTTCAACAGCTTTTCCAAACTTTTTTCGCCTGTCATTTTATCTCGTTCTTTTCTGTAAATCGGCAACCGGCATACTGATCAATCTTCCGATAGGTTGTTTACCACGATATGTAATTACCCGCAGCATACTGGCATCTTTTGGAACTTGTAGCGCGGTGGTATATTTAGGGTAAAAACGATCAGGTGTCGAGTTATCAAAACTATAGTAAATGTCCAGTCCGTCTATTTCGGGGTTAATTCTACCATTAACTGTTTATCGGCACTACGTTTTACGGTAAAAATAGGGTCGTAAATAGCAGGCGAGTACTTAATTTCGGCAAAATCCAAACGTTTAAAATGCTGCTGGGTACGGTCAACAAAATTAATCCAGTTTTTCTTCTCAATCGGGCTCCATGCCGATTCTGAAATGGCAAAAGCACGTGGCCAAACCATGTATTCTACCTGGCGGAATGTAAAAACCTGCTCGGTCCAAAGGTTGGCTTGTGCACCAATAACATACTGTGCATTTACACTCGCCGGAACAGGGTTAAACTGGTAGGCTTTGTTTAGCCTAAGCGAAGCGTAAACTTTAGGTTCTGTAATGGCATCGGCCTGCATGTAATCCAGGTAAGCAAAATCGGTTGGGCTCATTACCACATTATGTTTATCATTAGCAGCCTGTATGCCGTATTTCATGCCCCGCCAGCTCATTACTGCTGCTGTGGGTGATACACCACCCTCTAAGATTTCGTCCCAGCCCATAAATTTTTTTCCTTTGGCCATTACAATCTGCTCTACACGTTTTTCAAAATAAGCCTGAACCTGTGGAATGGTTTTTAAACCTTCTCTTTGCATCAGTTGCTTAATCTGATCGTTTTTTTCCCAAAAATTATGCGAGGCTTCATCGCCCCCCATGTGGATGTATTCGAAAGGGAAAAGTTGTGCAACCTGAGTAATTACGGTATCTAAAAAGGTGTAAACTTTTTCATTGGCCGGACAAAGTGTATTATCAATCAGGGCTATCGGTGGTGCTCCACGACTCCAGTCCATTATTTTTTCGCCTGAACGTACTTTATAATTCACCGCATCCGGCGTGCACGATAGCTCGGGATAGGAGGCAATGATAGCTAAACTATGCCCTGGTACATCAATTTCGGGCAAAATGTTTACAAAACGCTCTTGTGCGTATTGCACCAGTTCTTTAATGTCTTCTTGTGTATAAAAGCCGCCATATGTGCGGGGTTCATCAGCAGTTGGTGGAATAAAATCGCCAAAAGTTCCTGTTTTTTTAACATTCCATGCACCTATTTCGGTTAATTTAGGCAAACCTTTAATTTCAATGCGCCAGCCTTCATCATCGGCGAGGTGTAAGTGTAGCAGGTTAAACTTGTAACGCACCATGCCATCAATAAACTGCTTTACTTCCTCCTTGGTAAAAAAGTGACGGGCAACATCAAACATTAAGCCCCGCCAGCCTAGCTTGGGGTAATCTACCACATCAACGCAGGGTGCTTTCCATTTAATATCATTTACCTGTTCTTTACTTTCTATTTCGGCAGGGAAGAGCTGTAATAACGACTGCACACCATAGAAAATGCCTGCAGGCTTGTTTGCCGTAATAACTATCTGTGTAGGATTTACATTCAGCTTATATCCTTCTGCTCCCAGTTGTGCATCATCTTGCGTGTTTAGGATAAGTTTAATAGTAGGGTGGGTTGAATTACTTAAAGTGCTTACAAATTTTCCGGTAGCGGTTGTAATCCGATCTGATAAATAAGCAATAGATTGCTTTAGCTCTGCACTTTTGGTGGTTTGTATAATTACATTTTCAGGTAAAGTAAATGTACCGGCCTTTTTCATTAGCGATACCGGCTCCGGAATAATGGCACAAGGAGTTTGAACAATGGTGCCTTCTGCGTCGCCGCTTTCAGTTTCAGAAACAATATTTTGGGCGAAAGTGCTGGCAGTAAAGAGGCAGCAGGTGATAATCAGGAATATTTTTTTCATTAAATAAATAACTGCGGATTAACCGAATAAGTATTAACCTGCAATTTATTAAAAAGATTTTAATCGGAGGTGTTTGTGCTAGGAGAAATGTGAAAGGTAGGGGGAATGGAGCATTAAGGGCTCCCGCAGATTTCGTTGATTACCGCAGAATTGTATTTCACAAAAAACGGGTCAGCCATTCTTTGGCTTTTTCATCATCAGTAAACGATTTTATGGGAATAGGAGGGCTTTGAAATTTAAAGAGCAGTCTCATTATAAGTTGCGCCAAGCCGGGTTTCGAAACCATGGCCATTGCAGTATAAATATTAGGCAACTGTTCGGTCGAAAATTTTCGGGTTGCTTTATCGGGTACCGGAGAGTTTTTTAGATAAATTAACAGTGGCACTTTCTTGTTGTTGGTAATTTTCTTAACCAGCGCAACATTGGCCTTAATGTTTGCTACCGTACGTAAAATACTTTTACTGTAAGCAACCAGTATGCCCGTGTCAGTTAGCAGGTAATCGGCAATTTCGCCTTCAACAAATTGATTATCTAAATTGTTCTCCATTTTAGCCTCTTAAATGATATGCTTTTGGTTTGGTAAAGGCCCTTAAGCCCTGGTGTGAAAGAGTTGCTCCAATGCCCGAATATTTTCTTCCGCTCCACGGGAGGGCAGCACTTACTCTATCGCAGCAATTCCAGTAACCGGAGCCTGCATCCAGTTGGGCCAGTATTTTTTCTGCCAGCGACTGATCGGCAGTATAAACAGATGCCGTTAACCCATAATCGGTATCTTGCATCATTTTTAAAGCTTCGGCATCGTCTTTAACTTTCATAATGCCTATAATGGGACCAAAGCTTTCTTCCTGCATCACCAGCATATCGTTGGTTACTTCCGTTAAAACCGTTGGCTCAAAATAATAACCTTTTCCGCTGAGGCTTTTGCCTCCTGTTAATAGTTTGGCACCTTTATCCAGCGCGTCTTTTATCTGGTTCTCTAAAATCGAAATCTGGGCTTTCCGGGTTAATGCCCCAATATATACGCCATCGGCTGTTGGTGAGCCACTTTTCCAGCTCTTTACCTCATTAACAAAGGCAGATAAATAGGCCTCATAATTTTTCTCGTGCACGTAAATACGTTCAACTGAGCAGCAGCTTTGCCCATTGTTGTAAAAGGCGCCGTCGGCAGTGCCAACAGCTGCAGCTGCAACATCGGCCACATCCTCGGCAATGTATAAAGGATCTTTACCACCTAGTTCCAGTTGGCAGGGAACCATTTTTGGAGCAACTTTTTCGTAAATGTATTTCCCGGTCTGGTACGAGCCTGTAAAGAAATAGCCGTTGAAATCCATTTCCAGTAATGCTGCTCCAGTTTCTTTTGCACCAATGGCAAGCTGAAACACCTGATCGGGTACACCTGCCTGCTTTAATAGTTTCTCGATTTGAAGTCCGGTTAAGCTGGCATATTCGGATGGTTTGTACATCACAGCATTTCCGCTAAGTAAAGCAGGGATAAAAACATTTACACCAACCAGGTAGGGGTAATTCCAGGCAGAAATATTACAGACTACACCCAGGGGTTCGTATTTGATAATTTCTTTTAAGCCGGGTTCATTAACCATCACCTCATCAGAAAGGTACTTTATGGAGTGATCGAGCATCCATTTAATCCGTGCTCTTGCACCATTAATTTCATTGCGCGATTGTTGCAAGGGTTTTCCAACTTCGCTGGTTAATATGTGCGCCAGTTCTTCTGTTTCAGATTCGAGTAAAGTACTGAAGTTTGAAAGGATGGAAATCCGTTTAGCTAAACTTTTATTGGCCCACAGTTGCTGTGCGCTTTTAAGCATTTCGAACTTGGATTGAAGACTTTCTTTTGAATCTTCGGTTAAGCTGGTTATAATTTCTTCGGTTGCCGGATTAATGATTTGCATCTTGTTTGCGGTTAACAATTGAATTTAAAAATGCGGTGTGTATATTTTTGCTAAAAGGACCTTGCTGGTCTTTTAACCTTTCGGGGTGCCATTGAACAAACAACAGGAAAGGTTTTCCTTCGGGCTGCATGCGCTCCATGGCTTCAACTACGCCATCGGCCGATAACGCACTGGCCACAAGGCCTTTTCCGGTTCTATCGGTACTTTGGTGGTGATTGCTGTTTACCAAGCCCTTATCGGTGTTTACAATATCGCTTAACCATGATGAGGGATTGATGATAATTTCATGGTACCTGTCCGATTTATCTGGCATTTTAGCGTGGTCGAATTTGCCCCAGGTTGGAATATCGGGGATGAGCGTGCCGCCAAAAAATACATTGCCAACCTGTATGCCTCTACAAATGCCCAGAACAGGAATGGCATTAGCTTCAGTATAAGCTAAAACCTTAAATTCGAACTCATCACGACTTTCGTCTATATCATCTTCGTAGCAAAACGGATAATATTCGGGATGCTGGTAAAAACGAGGGTGTACATCTTCACCACCGGTTAATACAATGCCCTGGCATTTTTTTATTTCGTCGAAATTATTGAGCTTATACCCCAGCTGGATCACTTCAACGGTTTCGTTATAAGATAATACCCAGTTGCGATAAATATCAAATTTACTGCAATCAGTAACCCCAATTATTATTTTATCAGACATCATTATTCATTTTTTTGCCATAGATTTAACCGATTGGCATGCTTGAAGTTTTTAAATCTAATCTTATTGTTCTAAGTTATAATGCATTTAGATACAGTTGTTTAAAATCTTCGCGACTTACCGACTTCGGATTGTTTGGGTGAGCGAAGTCGGCAAAGGCTAAATCGGCTAGTGTTTCTATATGTTCATTTTTAACGCCAATATCACTTAATTTATGTGGAATATTAACCCTTGTATTCAAATCGAACAGATATTTTACAACAGCATCGCCGCTTTGTTCAGGAAGCGCTAATGCAATGGCTATTTTCTTAAACCGGTCTTCGAAGCCTGCAATATTAAACTGCATGCCATAGGGAATATTTACGGCATTGGCCAGGCCATGATGGGTATCTAAAAGAGACGATAGCGGGTGCGCCAGCGAATGTACTACGCCGAGGCCTTTCTGAAAAGCAATGGCACCCATCATCGAAGCCATTAACATTTTGCTGCGGCTTTCTAAATCAGGATTATTAGTAGCCTGCACCAGCGAATCTTTAATCAATGAAATCCCTTCTAAAGCAATCCCATCGCACATGGGATGAAAATTTTTAGCCAGATAAGCTTCCATATTGTGTGTTAAGGCATCCATACCGGTTGCGGCAGTAATAAAGGGCGGTAAATCCATTGTTAACTCCGGGTCTGCAAAAACAATCTGTGCCATTAATTTTGGCGAAAACAGGATTTTTTTCTGATGCGTTTCATCATCGGCAATTATGGCACTGCGGCCAACCTCGCTTCCGGTACCAGACGTAGTTGGGATGGTGATAAAATGAGGGACATCGTTGGTTACGTAAACATCGCCGCCTATTAAATCGTCGTATTTAAATAAATCTTCGCGATGATTAACGCGGAGTACAATGGCCCGCGCAACATCTAAGGCCGCACCGCCACCTATACCCACAATGCTGTCGCGTTGGGTGGCATCCCAGGCATCGATACCATTGTAAACATCACTCTTTACCGGGTTTTTATGGATATCGCTAAATACCTCTACCGAAATATTTTTTGCGCTTAAATCTGCAACGATGCTTTTAAAAAATGGAAGCTGTGCTATGGTGGGATCGGTAACGATTAAGGGTGCTTTTAAATTGTTTTTAACCAGATAGGCTGGCAATTCTTTTGCCGCACCTGCACCGAAACGAATGGTGGTTGGAAAGTTAAACTGATGGATCTTATCGAATATCATGGAGTTTGTTTTTATCTTCTGAATTAAGTTCAAATGGTTCTCTCGGTTATATAATTTCTAAATACCTTTTCAATTCCCAGTCGGTTACCACTTTAGCATATTGTTTACATTCCCATTCGCGGGTCATGGTAAAATGATCGACGAAATCTGCGCCCAGTAATTCTTTGGCTACGTTAGAATTTTTCATCTTTTCTGTGGCTTCGAATAAATTGCGCGATAATGTTCCGTTTGATAAATCGGTATAGCCATTTCCCTTTGTTGCCGGCTGCTCCAGTTTTAGCTTGTTTTTAACGCCATACAGTCCGGCTGCCAAACAAGCAGAAATCGCAAGGTAAGGGTTGGTATCAGAGCCTACAATCCGAGTTTCTAAACGCGCGGCTTTTTTGCTTCCGGGCAGCGCACGCAATGCCGTAGTGCGGTTATCAATCCCCCAGGTTAAGGTGGTGGGTGCCCAGGCCCCTTCCACAAGGCGTTTGTAGCTGTTAATGGTTGGTGCAATCATAGGCAAAATATGTGGCAAACAATGCAACTGCCCTGCCATGTAGTTTTTCATCGTTGCACTTATTTTATCGACATCTTTTTCATCGTAAAAGAGATTGTTTTTGTGTTGATTATCCCATAAGCTCTGGTGCACATGACCACTGCAACCAGGTAGGTTTTCGTTAATCTTTGCCATAAAAGTAGCTAAGATACCGTGCTTGTAGGCGATTTCTTTAACAGCTGTTTTAAACAATATAGCCTGATCTGCGGCTTGCAGGGCATCGGCATATTTAATGGCCGCCTCGTAAACACCGGGGCCCGTTTCAGTATGCAGCCCCTCAATCGGGATATCGAATTTATTCAGCAACTCAAACAGGTCGCTCATAAATTCATTTTTATAGCTGCTTCGCAGAATGGAGTAACCAAACATGCCTGGACTTAGCGGTTTCAGGTTGTTGAAGCCTTTTTCGTGTATTGTTTCAGGCGTTTCATCAAAATTGAACCATTCAAATTCCTGCGCAAAAATTGGTGAGAAACCTTCGTTTTCACATTCGGCAATAATCTTTTTTAGCAGTTGCCTTGGGCAAACAATATTTGGCCTGTCGTGCTCATCAATAAAATCGCCTAAAAAGAAGGGCACATCGTTTTCCCAGGGGATTTTTCTAAAAGTGGTTAAATCTATTTTGACCTGCGCGTCGGGATAGCCGGTATGCCATCCGGTGTATTTACCATTTTCGTAAGCCAGGTCGGCGGCATCCCAACCAAAGGTAACATCGCAAAAACCTAAACGGCCTTCCACTAACGAGGCAAATTTTTCGGCGGCTACATATTTACCCCTTAAAATACCATCGATATCTGCAACAGCTAACTTTACTTTACCCGATGGATGATTTTTAACATAATCCAGAATTTCTTTGCTTGTACTCATTAATCAACCTTTTTAAAAAGTTTATATAGTAGAAATATGCCTAAAACAATGCCCGAATAAATTAATCCTAATTTAAGATTATAAATCAGCATTGCGATAAATGAAACACATGAAATAATTAGTGCAATAACAGGAAACAGCGGGTAAACAGGTGTCTTAAACGGTCGCAGCATTTCGGGTTTGCTTTTGCGGAGCACCATTACCGAAATCATTGAAATGATATAAAGTGTTAAAGCCCCAAACACCGATATGATGATAATTTCGGCCGTTTTGCCTGATAGCAGTGCTATAATTCCGATTACCATATTACCGATTAATGCATTGGCCGGTGTCTGGAATTTTGGCGAAATTTTGCCCAATATTGCCGGAATACTTTTAACCCGCCCCATTTCGTAAGTAGAGCGGCCGGCTGCCAAAACCAATCCATGGAATGAAGCTATCAGCCCAAATAAGCCAACGGTAATTAACAGGTGATACATTAAATGGTTATCACCGGTAATCATCGAAAGGGCAAGGGGAAGAGGAGAATCGGAAGTCTCGCCCGATTTTCCGTTTTTATAAACAATGGCCTCCCAACCACCAATACCAATAGTTGAAATGAAAACGAGTACACACAAGACCACCAGTGTAAATATGCCCCAGCCAAAACCTTTGCTGATATCGCGTTGCGGGTTTTTAGTTTCTTCGGCAACGTTGGCTACGCCCTCTATGCCCAGAAAAAACCAGATGGCAAAGGGGATGGCTGCAAATACACCGCTCCAGCCGTTGGGAAAATTATTGTGAATAAGGTTCTCTGAATGGAATTTTGGCAGGGTAATTCCCGAAAATAAAAGCAGCTCACCTACCGCTAGCACAGTAACAATAACCTCGAATGAAGCTGCGGCCTTTACGCCATATACATTTAAAGCTGTAAAGATAAAGTAAATGGCAATGGCAGAGGTAAGAATAGGTACCTGCGGAAAGAAAGCATTAAAATAGGCGCCAATGGCAAAAGCAATGGCGGGTGGGGCAAATATAAACTCGACCATTTGTGCAATGCCTGCAATAAAACCTACGTTTTTGCCTAAAGCGGTATTGGCATAATCGAAAACACCACCTGCTTTTGGAATGGCGCAGGCCAGCTCGGCGTAGCTGAAACTAAAGGTAACATACATTACCATAATAGCCACGGTGGCAATGGCCATGCCGAGCGTACCACCTTTTTCGAGGCCTAAATTCCAGCCAAAATACATTCCCGAAATAACATACCCTACACCCAGTCCCCATAACATAAACGGGGTAAGTGTTTTTTTTAAGCCCTTACTTTGCTCCATATGTGCCTGCCATATTAATTAGGTTTACAATGATTTGCTCGAAAATGATAAAACTATTGGCCTCGGTATCTGCTGTTTAAATTAGTGATTTTTTTATTCTTATCTTATAAATTAATGGGGTATTTCGGTTTAATTAACGGCGCTTAGTGTTATCGTTTTTTAATCAATATCCGGTTGGTGAATGAAAAGTACCATATAGGTTGAGGAGTTTAATTTTTTTGACAGAACTTATAGATGTGGACTTAAATAAAAAAAGCCAGTAGGTTTTTCTACTGGCTTTACTTACTATTCCGAATCCCGGTTTTTATTCACAATCTGACTATCCCTCGTATTCTTCTGCACCGTAATGGCACCAAATAACGAGAGTAGAAAGGCAAAAGCATAAAAACCTTTCTCGCTTGGTAAAAGTGTTGCATTCCACAAACCGATTACCAGTAGGGTGATGGTTAACAGTGTCGAAAACCAGCTTAACCCATAATAAATTTCTGTAACGGGAATGCCTTCCAGTTTATCGCGAACAGCTTTTTGTAAAGAAATTACGGCAAAAAGGCCAAACATCAATACGGTAAAATAATATCCTTTTTCGTTTAGGAGCATATCAGAACGCCACAAGCCTACAATAAAGCCGATCATTCCGATACCTAATGCAATCCAGGCGGCTGCCACGAATGCATTCGATGGTTTTTGATTCATTGTTTTGAGATTTAATTTAATTCAATTGAAAACGCTAAAGCATTATAAAAGGTATAAAAATAGAAATATTAGTTTAGCGTGAGCGAGATACTTTCGCCCAGATCAGCAGTCAAGGCGAACAATCGCAATTTTTAGCTAAAAATATTATATTAGTAATATGCTAACATTGCTTACTTCGGCGCAGATGCGCCACGCCGATCAGTTTACCATTGCCAATAAGCCCATTGCGTCCATCGATTTGATGGAAAAAGCTGCCCGTGCATTTGTACAATGTTTTATCAGGGATGAATTTGATGCGAGCAAGAGCATTGCAATTTTTTGCGGGAAAGGCAATAACGGTGGCGATGGTTTGGCCATCGCGCACCTGCTTTTGGTTAATGGCTACGATAACGTTAAAGTTTACGTCGTAAATTTTAGTGCGAAACAAACTGATGATTTTGCAATTAACCTGCAAAGGCTGGATGAATCGCGCTGTAAAAAAGCCATCATTAACCAGCCCGGTGATTTAAAACACATTAAGCCCGATTTAATTATTGACGCCATTTTAGGCTCGGGCTTAAATAAACCTTTAACCGGCGATTATGCCGAGTTGGCGCATGCCATCAATAAGCTAAATAAAAAGGTGTATGCAGTTGATGTACCCACCGGTTTTTTTGCAGAGGATAGATTAACAGACAGCTATAATGGAATAAAGGCCTATAAAACTATCTGTTTTCAACGGCCAAAAATAAATTTTTTCTTCCCCGAATCGGCCCTGGCGACTGAAAAGTATGAGGTAGCAGATATTGAGCTGGATGAAGATTTTATCAGGCACCAGGATACGGAGTTTTACCTCACTGAAGAAAAAGACATTCAAAAAATACTTAAAAAGCGCAAACTCTTTAGCCATAAAGGTACTTATGGGCATGCACTCATTATTGCTGGCAATACCAATACTATGGGGGCGGCTTTACTGGCCTCAATGGCTTGTTTGCATAGCGGAGCAGGTTTAACTACCACTTGCGTACCCGAAAGTGGACTAACAGCACTCAATACCACTTTGCCAGAGATAATGGCTTTGCCCAGGGTAGAATATATGCGCATTGAGCATCTGGCAAAATACCAGACCATTGCCATTGGTCCGGGTTTAGGCGTTGATGCTGAAAATGAAAGGCTGTTAGAAAGCCTGATTATGGCCAATCGCGAATTGATAATAGATGCCGATGCCCTGAATATTTTAGCAGAAAGACCAGATCTGACTAAAAAATTAGCTAAAAATTCAATTCTTACCCCGCATGTTAAAGAATTCGACCGTTTATTTGGCGAGCACAATACCTGGTGGGACCGAGTACAAACGGCCAGAGAACAAGCCCGGCTGCTGCAAATTGTAATTATACTTAAAAACCAATATACCTTTGTTTGTTTACCTACTGGTAAGGTTCACATCAACCCAACCGGAAACCCGGCCATGGCGCAGGGTGGTATGGGCGACGTTTTAACTGGGATTATTTCGGCTTTGGTAGCGCAAAAATATACAGCTGCTGATGCGGCTATCGCAGGCTGCTATATTCATGGCCAAACAGGCGACGATTTGGCAAAAGAACAATTTGTAGTTACCGCATCGCAGCTTGCCCTAAACATTGCAAAAGAAATTAAAGTGCTAATATCCAAATAGTTTGTTTAATAGGTCGTAGTGCGGTTGTGGAAAAAAAGCCAGCTTAAACTTTGTGCTTCCTGCCTGTAAATGTATAGTTTAAAGGGAAAATTAAAATAACAGATATCTTAAACTTACGGAAAACTTAAATTATTATGGCACAAAGGGAGTACACACTGAATGAACTAATTCAGGAATCGGCAGAAAATCCACACGAAAATGATTTTTTCGAATTAGAAAAGCCTGCCATGCTGGAGGTAAACTTAAAGAACCAAAAGATTTTGGCCAAAGCCGGTTCAATGGTTGCTTACATCGGCAATATCGACTTTAAAAGAGAAGGTTTATTGAGCAAAGGATTAGGTGGTTTGCTAAAAAAAGCCATATCGGGCGAAGGCACCTCACTGATGCATGCTGCGGGTACAGGTAAACTCTACCTGGCCGATGAAGGCAAGAAAGTAAAAATTATTAAACTACAGAACGAAGCCGTTTTTGTGAACGGTAATGATGTACTGGCTTTAGAAGAAAGCGTCAAAAACGAAATTAAAATGCTGAAAAGTATTGCTGGTATGATGAGCGGAGGTTTATTTCAAGTGAAGCTATCGGGCAGTGGTTATATTGCCATTACCACCCATGGCGAGCCTATTCTGTTGCGGGTTACCGGCAACCAGCCGGTTTATACTGATCCGAATGCTACTGTAGCCTGGTCTGAAAACCTTAGCCCAAATATTAAAACCAATTTAACCTTCGGTTCTTTTATTGGCAGGGGTAGTGGCGAATCTTTCCAGCTGGAGTTTTTTGGTGAAGGATGGGTATTGGTACAGCCTTACGAAGAAGTAAAATATGCAGCAAAATCTTAAGTTGGTTGTCTTTCGGTTGGTGGCAACATAAAGCAGGATTTTCTAAACCCATTATCACTGACAGACTTCAATAAAAAGCTTCGTCATTGCGAGGAGGAACGAGAAAGCAATCCTACAACAATCGCTATAACTTATAGTTTAAGATTGCTTCGTCGGCTGAAAAAAAGCCTTCTCGCAATGACGATCAGAAGAAAATGAAAACAAAAAATCCCTGCAGTTTCAATGCCGGGATTTTTTATATCGGTTTATAATTTCTATCTATACGCCACCCATTACGGTAAGCTTATCCATTGTAGGGTTTATGCTTCCGCCCATAGGTTCTATGGTTACTGCAAAAGCTTGTGCTTCCTGTATGGCCGGCATTTTAACCAGTGCTTCGTTCGAAGTAGAATCGTTTTTGCCAAATACGCCTAAGCTTACCGGTTTACCGTTTACCATGGCCCATAACTGATATTCGTGCTCCTTATCGGTTTTAGGTAAATCCATAGCCACATAGTTAATCAATACGCTTTTATCTTTTTTATTCCAATACACCTTCATTTTAGCGGTAGGACTAAAGGCCTGGCCTTTCATACTGATAGTTGCCCATTCCTGACTATCGGCCATTGCAGCCATATTGCCCAAACCCTGGTTTTCAAATTCCAGTTTGCTTACTACGCCGGCAAATTTTTGTTTATCCAGGTTTAAACTGGCAATCTGGTCGTG
Organism: Pedobacter sp. HDW13; assembly: GCF_011303555.1. Lineage (NCBI taxonomy): Bacteria > Pseudomonadati > Bacteroidota > Sphingobacteriia > Sphingobacteriales > Sphingobacteriaceae > Pedobacter > Pedobacter sp. HDW13. Next base: position 3,036,376 of record NZ_CP049868.1, read on the forward strand.
TGCATCAGTTAGCTTACTATAAGTAATAAACAGGGCGGCCATACTCACAATCAATAAAGCTACACAAGCTACAAGTGCGTAACGTAAAGTTCTCACTTTACCATCGCTTTCATCCAAACGTATAATTCTTGGTTCTTCTGTATTAATAGGAGCGGGTTGAAAAGGTTCCTGTACTTTAACTTCGCTTAATCCCAGTTTTTCGAATAATCTTGTTTCTACATCTGCAGATGGTTCTACAGCATTTTGCATAGCATATTGCTCAATAGCCTGCTCAATAGCGGCTATTTCATCCCTAACCTCAAGGTGTTGAGATGCCATTTCCTCTACCTGCAGCGCTTCTTCGGGTGATAAATCACCTAAAACGTACAACTCGAGTACTCCAGATTCTATATATGCCTTTAAATTTTCCACGCTCAATTAAAATTCCTTCTCAATTCTATAATAGCCAATCGTATACGTGTTTTTACCGTACCCAATGGCAGATCTAACTTTTCTGCAGCTTCTACATGTGTAAAGCCCTTGTAATAAACTAAATCAAGAACAGCCTGCAGATCCGGTTTTAGGTTCTCTACAAGTTGTTTAACCCCCAGTACATCAGGGTTAAACGTAACCTTGTTTTGTTCATCAACGAAACTTACGTTATTTTCTATATCTTGGTTTTTGAGTGAATTCTTAAAATCTTTAGAACGGAGTTTGTCGATCGATAAATTACGCGCAATATTCATCATCCAGGTAAACAAACGTCCTTTGGTATTGTCGTAGTGTTCTGCAGACTGCCAGATTTTTACAAAAGTTTCCTGTAAAACGTCTTCAGCAAGTTCGGTATGGGTAATAATGCGCGAAATAACACCGTAAATTGCCGATGAATACATACTGTACAGCGTTTTCAGTACCGCAGGATCTTTCGATTGCAGTGCTAGAACAAGTTCTGGCTCGGTTAGGGTTAATTTTTTAAATGCAGTCACTATTGGTTACTAAGTTACAATACAGAACAGCAAAAGCAAAAAAATGTTTTATAAACGCACTCCGTAGAGGAGTGAGGTTATAAAACATTTTTAAAATTAGGTTAATACCTTAATTATACTATCCCATCAATCGGGAAAAGATGTTTTTCTGCATGGTAAGATGAACGTACCAATGGTCCACTTTCTACATATTTTAAGCCTTTAGCCAAGCCAACTTCTTTGTACATGGCAAAAGTATCTGGGTGTATCCAATCTACCACAGGGTGGTGGTTACGTGTTGGTTGTAAATACTGGCCCAAAGTTAAAATATGCACGCCGTTGGCAACCAGGTCGTCCATAGCTTCAAAAATATCTTCTTCAGTTTCGCCTAAACCCAGCATAATACCGGTTTTAGTTCTTAAACCAAATTCCGAGATTCTTTTTAAAGCTTCTAAACTTCTATCGTATTTAGCTTGTATACGTACTTGTTTGGTCAGGCGTTTTACCGTTTCCATGTTATGCGATACTACCTCCGGGCGTTCTTCCAAAACACGGTATAAATTATCCCACTGACCTTTAAAATCAGGGATCAAAGTTTCGAGTGTGGTAATTGGGCTTTCCCTGCGGATAGCCTGTAAAGTTTCGGCCCAGATAATCGATCCGCCATCTTTTAAATCATCGCGATCAACCGAAGTAATTACGCAATGTTTAACGCCCATTAATTTTACTGAATTGGCTACACGGTTTGGTTCATCTACATCAACAGCCAAGGGGCGGCCTGTTGCAACTGCGCAAAAAGAACAGCTACGTGTGCAGATATTTCCTAAAATCATAAAAGTTGCCGTACCTGCACCCCAGCATTCGCCCATATTAGGGCAATTGCCGCTTTCGCAAATGGTATGAAGCTTATGCGTATCTACTAAACTCCGAACTTGTGCATATTCTTTACCAACAGGTAATTTAACACGTAACCAATCTGGTTTACGTTTAACTTCAGTTACAGCAGGTACTACCGGTAAATCAATCATGCCACAAAGTTAATGAATAGGATTGAATTGTTGCAATGCCGAAATGTTTGAGCGTTGTAATAAATAGTACAGGTGTTTAACTGGTTAATTGTTTAAACTGGTTAACCGGGGTAGCACTAAGCCAATTCCATTTCAAATGCAACCTGTTGTTTATTCTCTTTAAAGCCAATCGTTTCATAAAATTTATGGCTTTCGGTACGTTTCGTGTTACACCTTACCTTTAATTTTTTTACATTTTGTTTTTTTGCCCAGCGTTTTACGCCTTCAATCAGCTGTTTGCCTATCTGCTGGCCACGAAAATTAGCATCTACAATAAGGCCACCTATTTCGACAAAAGGATCAGATTCAATCCGTAGGGTGAAAAAGCCATGAATCCAGCCAACCACAGCCTGATCAAGTACGGCCACAAACGCACAGTTTTCGCTGCTGTTGTTAATCTGCACAATTCGGTTAAGGGTTTGGGCTGTGTTGCTTTCGTAACCCAAGGCTGTAGAAAGTTTGGCTATGCCCTCAGCATCTTGTTCTAAAATTTCTCTGATTTCGACCATTTTTTGTCACGCTTTACAAGAAAAACTAAATTACGTTAAATGTTATATAAAAATCATAAGCTAAACATTGCAACTTTAAACGTTCCAACTTTCTAACTAAATCTTACATTTGCAATATGAATACTGGCTTACAGCTTTACAACACGCTTTCGCGCAAAAAGGAAGTTTTTCAACCCTTAAATGCACCCAATGTTGGGATGTATGTTTGTGGTCCTACAGTTTATAGCGATGTGCATTTGGGCAATTGCCGTACTTTTATTTCTTTCGATTTAATTTTCAGGTACCTTAAATACGCCGGATATAAGGTGCGCTATGTACGTAATATTACTGACGCGGGTCACTTAGAGGGCGACAGGGATGAGGGCGACGATAAATTTGCAAAACGTGCCAAGCTGGAGCAATTAGAACCAATGGAAATTGTACAAAAATATACTTTGGGTTTCCACGAGGTATTGCGCATGTTTAACACTTTGCCTCCAAGTATCGAACCAACAGCTACCGGACATATCATTGAACAAATCGAAATGATTAAGGTGATTATTGCCAATGGTTATGGTTATGAAATTGATGGCAACGTATATTTCGATGTAGAAAAATACAGCAAAGAATATAACTATACCATATTAACCAACCGCAACCTCGAAGATATGCTGAACAATACCCGCGAACTGGGTGGTCAGGATGAGAAACGCGGCAGGTTGGATTTTGCACTCTGGATTAAAGCAAAGCCAGAAACCTTAATGCAATGGCAATCGCCATGGGGCATGGGTTTTCCGGGCTGGCATATCGAATGTTCGGCCATGAGTGCTAAATATTTAGGTTCAGAGTTTGATATTCATGGTGGTGGAATGGATTTAGCCGCAACCCATCATACCAACGAAATTGCGCAATCGGAAGCATGCAGCCATAAACAACCTGCACGTTACTGGATGCATACCAATATGCTTACGGTTAATGGTACACGTATGTCTAAATCAGCTGGTAACGGCTTTTTACCTTTAGAGTTATTTACCGGTGCACACCCACTGTTAAAAAAGGGTTATAGTCCAATGACGGTTAAGTTCTTTATGTTGCAGGCACATTACCGCAGTACTTTAGATTTTTCTAACGATGCTTTGGATGCTTCTGAGAAAGGATTTAGACGTTTAATGACGGCGGTTGGCCTTTTAGATAAACTACCTGTATCAGAACAAAACGATTTTGATATCGATGCACTGAAAGAGAAATGCATCCACGCAATGGACGATGATTTTAACAGTCCGATTTTAATTGCTGAATTGTTTGAAGCTGTTCGGATGATTAATACTGTTTACGATGGTAAAGGAAAAATTTCGGCCGAAGCTTTAGCTAAATTAAAACAACTGGTACACGATTTCGTATTCGATATTTTAGGCTTAAAAGATGAAGATGCCGGAAGTAACGACTTAAATGGCGTTTTAGAAATGGTAATTGATTTAAGAACCGAAGCTAAAGCGAATAAAGATTACGCCACTTCCGACCGGATCCGCATTGGATTGCAGGAGTTGGGCATTCAGCTTAAAGACGGTAAAGAAGGAACTACATGGAGTAAGGCTTAAGTCTAAATAACTTTTTATAATGAAAAAGATTGGTTTGGTAGGCGGAATAAGTTGGGTATCAACCATCGATTATTATAAATTTATAAATGAGGGAGTAAATGAACGCCTGGGTGGATTAAATTTTGCCGAGTGTTTAATTTACTCCCTTAATTTTTGCGATGTACAGGATAAAACCTGGGAAGGATCATTTGAATTGCTTTTAAATGCCTGCCAAAGTTTAAAAAACAGTGGGGTAGAAGCCATTGTGTTATGCGCAAATACGGCCCATTTATTTGCCGATGAAATTGAAAACCGTATCGCTGTGCCCATTATTCACATTGGCACTGAAACAGCTAAGGCCATAAATAATGTTGGGATTAGAAAAATTGGCCTTTTGGGTACCATATTTACCATGGAGAAAGATTTTTATATCAAAAAACTCCAAGCTACCGGATTGGACGTTTTGATTCCAAAGCAGCAGGATACCAGAAATTATATACAACATACACTAAAAGAAGAACTGGGCCGAGGATTGATTTTACCACATACCAAAGTGCGGTATGTAGAAATTGTTAATGAATTGGTTGCAGCAGGTGCCGAAGGTATTATTCTGGGCTGTACCGAAATTCCGATGCTTATTAGCCAGGATGATTTTGATATACCAGTATTCGATACCACTAAAATTCACTCAAAAGCGATCGTTGATTATATTGTTTCATAAAATAAACTCTATTTTAGACCAATTGAATCCGTTTTCCGTTAAATTGATCATGAATAAAAAAATATTTATCCTGCCTTTTATCGCCCTTATGGGGGTACAGGCTTGTAGAAATAAGCAAGCTGACACCAGCCAGAGCGAAGAGAAAATAACCCTGGTATCTCCTGATTTTAATGCTGATAGCGCTTATGCCTATACCAAAGCGCAGGTAGACTTTGGTCCGCGTATTCCGGGGACAGATGCCCACCAAAAATGTGCCGATTATCTGGTGGCCAAATTAAAGTCGTTTGGTGCAGATGTGAAGATACTAGGCGAAAAAACAACTACATACGATGGCAAAAGCTTTCAGCTTAAGAACATTGTAGCAGCTTTTAACCCAACACAAAAGAACAGGGTTTTAATTACTGCCCATTGGGATGCCCGTCCTTTTTCAGATCAGGATACCGACCCTGCCAACCATACCAAAGCCTTCGATGCCGCAAACGATGGTGCCAGTGGTGTTGCCGTGATTTTGGAAATGGCTCGCCAAATACAGCAGAAACAACCTAATGTAGGTGTCGATTTTATATTGTGGGATTTAGAAGATTATGGCAAAGCCAATGATGAAACACCTGATGAAACCACCTGGTGCCTGGGCTCACAGTATTGGGCTAAACAGGCTGTAGCCTCTGGTTATAAAGCACTTTATGGTATTAACCTCGATATGGTAGGCGGTGGCAATGCACAGTTTACACAAGATGAAATCTCCCGTCAGGCAGCGCCAGATGTGGCTAATAAAGTATGGGATATTGGCAATGAGATTGGCTACGCCTCTTATTTTACCAAAATTCCAAGCGGTAAACTGGTCGACGATCATTTCTGGATGAACAAAGCTGGAGTTCCCTCTATTGATATTATTCACTATAACGATAACAGTGGCTTTTACATCAACTGGCATACCCAGCTTGATAACTTAGCCAATATTGATAAAAATACTTTAAAAGCTACAGGTCAAACTGTTTTAGAAACCATTTACAGGGAGAAATAAGTCAATAATGTGAAATTGTTGATTACTTTTAAAACCATACCCTAAAGAAAATTTTATATTCGCCAAACTATATTTTTAAACTGATAATGAAACAGATATTTTCAACTGCCATAGCTTCACTTTTAGCACTGAGCACATTTGCTCAAAAAAGTGATGGAACAACCAAGTCTTTAGTAAGTGCTGAGAAAGATTTTGCCAAAGCGGTGGCCAAAAACGGAGATAAAGATGCCTTTCTTGAATACTCGCTGGGCAGTGCTTTGGTGTTTAGACCAAACCCGATTAATGCCAAAACTTTTTATACCAATAAGGCAAACAGTGAAAACGATGTTTCCTGGACTCCCAATTTGGCCAAAGTATCGCGTAGCGGAGATTTAGGTTTCACTACAGGTCCGTATGAAGTTGGTGCTGCCGATAAAAAATACGGTCAATACCTGTCTATCTGGAAATCAGAAAACGGCAAGTGGAAACTGGCTATCGATTTAGGTACAGAAAGCAATAAACCTTTGGCTAAAGTTACGCCACAGTTTGTTGAACCAAAAGACCACGTAGCGCCAAAATTCTTAAATGAAAAAGAAGTTAAGGCCGGCAAAGAAATTATTTTAACTACCGAGAAAACCTTAAATACCTTGTTAAAAACGCATGGTATTGCTGCATTTGGTGGCTTTTTAACTAACGATGCACGTTTACTTTTTCCGGGTAATGAAGCCATTGAAGGAAAAGGTAAAATTGTTGCCTTTTATAACAGCATGGTGAGCAAAATTAGCTTAAAAACAACTGGTGTAGATAAAGCAATTGGTAGTGATTTAGCCTATACTTACGGTGTGGCTACCATTGATTATAAAGCAGACTTAAGAGAAAGCTTTAACTATGTTTTTGTCTACGAAAAAGCTGCAGATGCAAGCTGGAACTTAATTGTACAGGCTTTTGTACCTGCCGAAAGATAAATAGCAAAATGTGAATTAAACAGGGCTCTCCGTAAAAAGAAGCCCTTTTTTTATTTCGGAACTTGTACTTAGCTGCGGTTTTAATCCAGAACTTTAAAAACAAGCCTAATGTTTGGGCTTCAAAGAAAAATACCACAAATAAAATTGTTCATTTTACGTTTAAAATTCATGCATAAAAAAATACTTCTACTCTCTGCTCTCGCTTTGTTATGTTTTAATGTCTCGGCACAGAAACAAAAGTTTGATGTGCAGGGTAAAGCCGGCGCAAGGGGAATTATGCCCGAAAATACCATAGAAGGGATGTTGAAAGCGCTCGATTTAGGTGTTACTACTTTAGAAATGGATGCGGTAATTTCGAAAGATAAAATGGTGGTGCTTTCGCAGGAACCTTATTTTAACAATGAAATTTCTTTACAGCCTAACGGGAAGCCCATTACCCTGAAAGACCAGAAGAAGTTTAACATTTATAAAATGGATTACGAGGAGGTTAAGAAGTTTGATGTCGGAAGTAAGGTGCACGACCGTTTTCCGGGCCAAATGAAATTTAAAGCTTACAAACCACTACTTACTGAAACCATTGATGCAGTGGAGGCTTATGTTAAGGAACATAAACTGGCCAAACCGGTTTACAGTATCGAAACCAAAACCATTAAAAATGGCGACAACGAATTCCATCCCGAACCAGCTGAATTTGTGGATTTGATTATGGAGATTATAAACGCTAAAAAACTAACGAAACGGGTAATTATCGAGTCGTTTGATATGCGCACACTGCAATACCTGCACGAGAAATACCCGAAGGTGCAAACTTCACTGTTGATTGATGAGAAAGAACCTTTCGAATCGTACATTGAAAAATTAGGCTTTAAACCTACCATTTACAGCCCATATTCGGTATTGGTAGGTAAAGGCCTGGTAGATCGCTGCCATGCCATGGGGATCAAAATTATTCCCTGGACCGTGAATACGATTAAGGATGTGAAATACTTTAAAGATTTAGGGGTAGATGGCATTATAACTGATTACCCGAACATTATGGGCCAGCTGGATAAATAGGCGCTGACTTTATATCTTATCTTTAGTTGATCTAAAAGCTTCCGAACAATATGATGTCTCCACCAACCGAATAGGGGAGCATCGTTTTACAAATAGCACTGCTGTAGTATGTTGATCTGCAATTATTGTGGCAACTTTGACGCACATAAGAAAAACGATCACAACTTTGTGTCCGTTTTTTTTGTGACAAATTTTTTAGGCACAAAAATATTGTCACAAAAGTTTTAAATGGTTAAAATAAAATATTAATAAGGCATTTATCCTATCGCTTAGTGTCTTCATCGACCGAAATAAGGGAGTATCGTTTTGCAGATAGCGCTACGTTAGTCTGTGGCTGTCGGTGAAGATGCCGACAGCTAGCTTAAGTTTATCCTATCGGTTGGTGTCCTCGCCAACCGAAACAAGTAATGGCCAAGCCTTTGGTACAGATACCAATTAGCATAAAAAAGACACAAAAAAAGCGCTGTAACTCAGCGCTTTTTTTGTGTTTATACTAGCAATGCCTAGTGGTGCGATTCAGTAGCTTCTGAGTGATGCACTTCAGTTTTTTCGTGCGAAGTACCTTCTTCTGCATGGTGGAAAATTGGTCTTGTGAAAGCCACAAGCAAGATTAAAACAATAATCCAGGCAGTTAATGGTAATGCCCAAATGCCTTTAGTTTGCTGAACTGGTGCGTGTGAATCGTGAGCTGACATATCGAAATATTTTGATTTTAAAAATTTATGCTTTGTAATTATGCAGTAAAGATAATAACAAAATTAAAATAAAAAGATTAAAAGCTGATTTGTATCGCCAAAAGGAAGAAGGATAAAGGCTTGCCTTTATCCCTGTAAATCATAAATCATTGCTTTGATACTGTTCATTTTATTTTTAATACGATCCTGATGTTCCTGCAATGCACTCTGTTTATCCTGAACAGCATTAAACAGCTCGGCCTTTTTGAAATAATTGGCTGCCCCTGCAAAATTTTGCTGCTGCTCGGCATGCAGACCCAAATTTTCGTAGATATGCGCTTCGCACACACCTGCAACAGTTAAGGCTTTATCTGCAATCTGCTTAGCCAGCTTATGCATTTTCAACGTAATAACCAGGTTTAAATAGGGCTCATAAACTTCAGGAAAATCAGCATCCAGTTCGATACAGCGCTTGTAATAATAACCCGCAGTTTTATAATCTTTAAAACGGTAGTGGTATAAATTTCCAAGCTGAAAATAACCTCTGGCGTAATCCGGATCAAAAGCAATAAGTTCGGTAAAATACTGAAGTGCTTTGGGCAGCTCGCCCCAGTTCAATTCTTCAATAGCCTGCAGATATTTTTCATCTGCAGTGGTATAAATGTCCATAACGGATATAAATAATTTTGATAAGCGCTTATGGCTTAGCAAAGGGTAATTAAAAAAGATTTGTTAAATGTAGATTTTATGGGTTGGCCCCTTAAACCTTAAGGATTGGAAAGGAAATTTACCTCAATACCCCAACCCTTTAAGCCACAAGACTGGCTAAAGTTTATTTGTTGGATATTTATTTGACGTAGCATTGCTGTGAAATTTGACGCAAATATATTTATTTCCAGCTAATTGCAAATATTAAATTAAAATTTTAATGGTTTACGTGCGCTAAATAAACAATACAATAACTGAGTAAACACACGACACTATTGAAATTGAAAGCATTAAATACGTTTTCCAGGCTGGCTTTTGTATGTGTTATTTTTAAAGCCAAAAGCCAGAAGAACAACGAAACCGTTATATCCAGTATATCGAAACGGCCATTGGTAATGTGAAGTAGTTGAAATAATTCGAGCCCTATAGCGAATACCGGCGGGATTAAAGAACAGTCGATTTGTCTGTTAAAAAGTTTAATGTAAAAGCCTTTTGAAGTTAGGGTAATGCAGAACACCCAAAGCCCTTCGGGTAAAGAATAAATAATGTATTTGTTTAATGGTAAGCTACTGGTAATGATATACTTTAAGTCTTCGTAAGTTTTTAAAGAACTCAGCTGGATGAAAATCTGGTTAACCAGTGTTTTATCTGTTCGGTAAAACAGGTAGATAAATAAACTGATTACTAACGCCGGGGCAATATACCAATAGTGTTTTTTCAAGATTTGACGAGCATTAAGATTTTAAAATAAGCACATGGTTTTAAGGCAATTTCTTTTTTGGGTTTAAACCGTTCAATAGCTTTAATATTGTTGATGTAAAATAAAGATTTCAATTGAAATAAGCCAGCGCATAAGTTAAAAGACCGGTCAACGTATTTTAACCAGTTATTTGGGGTAAAATGGTTTAATATCAATAATTTACCCCCTGTTTTTAATACCCTATGGCATTGCAATATGAGTTTCTCGGGGTGCTGAGCTACAGCAATTACGTGCGACAGTACAACATAATCAAAGCTATCTGCTTCAAAGGCCAGCTCTTCGCCATTCATCTGGAAAAGTTCAATATTGCCGGCCGCATGCTTTTTAGCTATGTTGAGCATAGCCGAAGAAATTTCTATTCCGGTAATTTGATGCTTTTGGTAAAGGTGGAAATGTGAGCCGTTACCTACACCAATTTCGAGCAGCTTTCCGTGGGGTAACTGATTAATTTCTTGGAAAAACTTTTTCTTTTGCGGTTTAAGAAAAATATCTACCAATGGATAGAAAAAAGCAAAACGATTATAAAAATTGGTTAGTGCACTCAATTTAATTCAGATTTAAATTTAACCAAAACGTTTTCAATTTGTCGCCTATGCCTTAATATATGAACAATGGCATGCTCCAATATTTGTTCAACATCGTATTCCTGTCCCCAGCGGGTATGTATTTTTTTGTCGGAGTTAAATTCTTCTAAAGTGATAGCGGGTTGCTCTGTGAATAGCGCTTCATTGTAGGCAAAAGCTTCATTCAGCCTGGGAATGTAGGGGCTAATTGTGTTAAACGATAGTCTTTCGGGCCTTTCTGTTTTAAGGCCAATAGCGTTTTCGATGTACACCGCATAACTAAAAATAGCAGCAGTTACATGGGTTAAAATGGTTTGGATAGAAATGCAATCGGTGTTGGTACTTTTCGGTTCGATGGTTTTTAGCAATTGCTCATTAGTGACAGGACTTATCACCATAATCAGTTCATCTATTGCTTTTTTATATTCAGCTAAGAGGGCAGCTTTTGCACCGGTAAGTTTTTGGTCAGGCATCGTTATCACAAATATAATTGTTTGCAACTACTTTCAACTCGTACAGGAAATGTAATGTGCTGGTCTGGATTTGCAATCCAGATCTGGGGTATTGTGGATTTTTAATCCACCTAAATAAATTAAGAAATGCTTATTAAGCAGTCGGGATTACAAATCCCGACTAACAGTTAAACTAAAAATTAAAACTGCTTAGGCTTTTTGTTTTGGCTGGCCAGCTCAACCAGTTCGGCAATTCTTTTTTGCCTGGTTTCGGACCGTTTGGCAAAAGTAATCCATTGTAGCATGGCTTTGCGTACCGATTTACTTAAGCCCATGAAAAATGCTTTTGAGTCTGCTGTACTTTCCAATGCTGTTGCTAAATCGGAAGGTATAACGAGTTCTTCCACTTCATCTAAAATGATCCATGAGCCGTTTTCTTTTGCACGATTGATACATTCGAGCCCGGCCTGCGCCATTAAGCCTGCAGCGGTTAACTGCTCGACCTTGGCCTTGTTAATTTTCGACCAGCCACTATTGGGTTTTCGCCTGCTAAAGAACTGAGTGAAACTTTCTTCATCAATTGTTTTTCTAATGCTGTCAATCCAGCCAAAGCAAAGGGCTTCTTCTACAGCATCACTCCAGGATAGGGTTGGTTTGTTTGCTTTGGCCTTGTAGCAAACCAGCCAAACCGATTGTTTGGTATCATGGTTTTTCAACAGCCATTCGCGCCAGGCTTTGCGGCCCGTAGGACAAAAAGTTTCAGTTGTTTTCTCAGCCATAGTTGTTTAAGCGTTAGGTTTTATTGAGCAAAATGTTTTGATCATATTGCTAAACAAACATCAACCTTTTAGTTTAAAAAGAAAAATCCCGCAGTCAGTTTTATCTAACTACGGGATTTTTTATCGGATATAACTTCTTTACAACAAATCTTTAATAATTTTTTCGATCGATAAGCCCTCAGCCTCTGCGCGATAATTACGTACAATACGGTGGCGAAGAATGGGTTCGGCAACAGCTTTAACATCTTCAATATCGGGCGAGTATTTGCCTGTTACTGCAGCATGGCATTTTGCACCGAGAACAAGAAATTGCGAAGCCCGTGGACCAGCACCCCAGCTGATGTATTTGTTTACTGCTTCGGTTGCAAACTCGGTATTCGGACGTGTTTTTGCCGCCAGTTTAACCGCATATTCTAAAACATTATCGGTAACCGGAATATCGCGGATTAACTTTTGGAAATACTGGATATCATCGGCATGGATGATTTTTTGCAGCTGTACAGTTTTGTTGCTGGTCGTATTTTTTACGATGTTTAACTCATCTGCAAAGGCAGGGTAGTTTAACTGGATGTTGAACATGAAACGGTCTAACTGCGCTTCGGGCAGTGGATAAGTTCCTTCCTGTTCAATCGGGTTTTGCGTAGCCAAAACGAAAAACGGTTTGGGTAGGCTATGGGTTTGGCCTGCTGCCGTAACCGATTTTTCCTGCATGGCCTCTAATAAAGCGGCCTGCGTTTTTGGTGGTGTACGGTTAATTTCATCGGCCAGGATAATATTAGAAAAGACAGGCCCTTTTATAAACTTAAAGTGCCTGTCCTCGCCTAAAATCTCTGCGCCAATAATATCGCTTGGCATTAAATCGGGGGTAAACTGAATGCGGTTAAAACCGAGGTCTAAAACCGAAGCTACAGTTTGAACAAGTAAAGTTTTAGCTAATCCGGGTACGCCAACCAACAAACAGTGTCCGTTGCTAAAAATGGCGATTAAAACAGATTTTATGATGTCATCCTGTCCAACAACTACCTTGCTTATTTCGGCTTTAATGTTATTGAAAGATTGATGAAGCGCATCAACAGCTTCTACTTCGTTCTTGTACTGCATTGGTATTATTTTGCGGCTGTGGTTTTAGTCCAGATTTTTAATTCATCGCAGGTATTGAACTCGTCGTCTATTTTAATGTAAGTACTTTCGCGACGTTTCTCAAACCATTCGCTTAAAGTACGATTAATTTTATCACTTTGTGCAGCATCCCTGATTTTTGAGAAATCCTGTAGCATGTTGGCTTTGTGCGGTGGTATTTTAGCTTTTAAGTATAAAATGCGGTAACCTTGTTTTCCATCAGCAGCTGTAAATAAATCAGGCTTAGAAATGCCACCAACTTTCATGCTATCGATTACTAAAAATACCGATGGATCTAATTTATCAACCGGAATTAAGGTACTTCTTGCCTGAACATTCTCAGCATTAAGCATCATACCACCATTGTATTTGGTTTCTTTATTATCTGAATACAGGTTTGCAGCAGCAGCAAAACTTAGTTTTTTGCCAATGATGTTGTTGTAAATACTATCGGCATGTAATTTTAAACGGGTTAAACTTTCGGGTGTGGTTTTAGGCATAATTAAAATGTGCCTAACGTGTACCTGCTCACCTCTACGTTCTAATACCTGTAAAAAGTGGAAACCATAATCGGTTTCGAACACTGGTGAAATTTCGCCAGCTTTTAGTTTAAATGCCCAGGCGGTAAACTCTTTTACCATGGTATTTCTGTCGATAAAACCATAATCACCACCATCGGCCGCTGAGCCCGGATCTTCTGAATAAGTTTTGGCCAAAACACCCATATCCTCGCCACTCTTAACCCTTAACCTTAAAGCTTCAATTTTATCGCGGAATTTTTGTTTTTCGGCACGGGTTAACTGAGGGTTTAACACCACCTCTCCAACTTCTACTTCTGTGTTAAATTCAGGGATACTATCGCCCAACGATTTGAAATACTTTTCAACTTCCATTGGGGTAACGTTAATGTTCTCTGTAATTTTTTGCTGCATTTTTTGTGCAATCAGCTCATCTTTTACTGATGGACGGATCTCATCTTTGTACTGAAGTACAGATTTGTTCAAAAACTGCTCTAAACGTTCTTGCCCACCAGCACGTTGCATGCTGAAACGCATACGCTTGTTTACCTCATCGTCAACAGCGCCATCTTCAACCATTACCGAATCGATTTCGGCTTGTTGTTTCAGTAGCTTTTGGGTAAGAGTTTGTTGCAAAATTTTACACTTAATGGTTTCATTAGGAGGGTTTCCCTGATAAAGATATTGGGTGTATTGTTGATTTAAATCTGACAGCAGGATAATATTACCTCCTACAACAGCAGCAACTTTATCTACAGTGTGCTTTTGCGCATAACTGTTTAAAAACAGGCCCATTAAAGCGGTTGCTACTAAAAAAACTTTTTTCATTCTATTGTTTATATTTTGCGAATTTAATACTTATTGGTTACTAAAAAAATGGCTTAATTATAGCTTGGCCAGCTTTTTTAGTTCACTTTCGTTAATTTTAGTCTGGTATTTTTGTTTAAGGCCAATCAACCATTTTTCTTCCAGACTTTGTTGGTAGTCGGCAATTACATCGCCTCTAGCCTCGCTCAATGGTTTATTGTAATTTTGTTTGTTTTTACTGTAAAACTCGTTTATTGCCTGCTCATCTTCCTGTGCCTTGTTCCAGATTTTTTGTTCAGAAACATTAAACATCAAAACACCTTCGCGGTATTCGTTCAATAAAAAATCATGGTCTTTGCTGCTGGTACCCGGTTTTTTATGGGTAGTTAGGGCTTCTTCATAATTTTTGATCTCTTCCTGGTAGCCAGGGGTTTTATCAAGCCCCATTTCGCGGGCATCTAAAACCTTAAGCTTAAAATTTATATAAAGGTTTAAATAAGCCTGTAGAGTATCGAACGAAACGCTGATATTTCCATTATGGCTTTTTTTGTACGCCCACATAAACTCTTTGGTACTTACTGGTTTGCCGTTAACTACAGCCACGTTTTGTGCAAACGAAATGCTATAAATAAAGCTAAAAACAAATAGGCAAAAAGCTTTTCTCACGTAGAGCAGTCTATAAATTTTAAGGGATAAAAGTAACAATTAGCGTCGCTATTATAAGATATTTAACTAATTTTAACAGAAATTATTATCCGGCAAAAATACGAATGGAAAACCAGCTTACCAACAATGCGAATGCTTTACGCTTATTTTTTACCGATGAGGTTTTTCTGGTAAAAGATGAAAGTATAGAAATTCAGCCTTTGCGTAATACTGAGCCTGTTTTTGTAGCCGAAAAGGTGGTTACCGAAGTAGAAAAAGAATCGGTTTTAAAGACAGAAGTAACGCAAATTCCAGGTATTAAAGCGCCCGAAATACCAAAAATTTACCCTCAGGCTCCTGAAATTACGCATGTTGCGGCCGAGCCTGCACCCGAAAAAACCTTTAAATTTTTAGGCAGTAATAAAAAATCGGTACTGATTCTGGTTAATGATGAAAGTAACGATGTGAGCACCGAACAGGGCCGCGAACTCTTGCGCAAAATTGTTAAAGCTGTAGATCTCGGTACACCAGATTTTGCCATCCTGAATTATTCCAAATACCAGGGCACCGGCTTTGCCGAACTTTACCAGTTTTTTAAGCCGGTTACGATGCTTTCGTTCGGGGTAGAAATTGCACATTTGAAATTAGATTTGGTTTGGCAAAACGAAATTATTGTCCACGGTACAACCCGCATCATTTTTGCCCCTAACCTGCATCATTTAGATAGCGATTTAACCGCAAAGAAATTGCTTTGGGGCAACCTGCAGAAAATTAAATAGAGGCTTAGTATTGTCGAATCAACTAGTTTTAGAATCAAGTATTTAGTACCAGAGATCATGATGTGGGATTTTAAATTTAGCAAGGGATGCTTAAGCCTTACACCCTAAACCTTTACCTCTTTTAAAATGAAAAAACTTGTTTTCGCAACCAACAATCAACATAAAACCGAAGAAATACGTTTGGCCCTGGCAGGCAGGTACGAGGTGTTAAACCTCGAAGATATTGGCTGCTTAACCGATATTCCGGAAACTGCGGATACTTTTGAAGGTAATGCCACTTTAAAAAGCAGTTATGTGGTTGAGCATTTTAACCTGGATTGTTTTGCCGATGACAGCGGTTTGGAAGTAGAAGCACTTAATAACGAGCCCGGCGTGTATTCTGCAAGGTACTCAGGGAGCCGAGATAGTTTAGAAAACATAGAACTTGTTTTAAAGAAACTTGAAGGAAAAGAAAACAGAAAAGCCAGGTTTAAAACGGTTATTTCTTTAATGCAGGGTGGAAAGAACCATATTTTTGAAGGGCTAATTGAAGGTACAATCAGAAGGGAATTATCGGGTTCGAAAGGTTTTGGCTACGATCCTATATTTCAGCCCAATGGTTATAATATTACTTTTGCTGAAATGGATATGGCCGAAAAGAATAAAATTAGCCACAGGGCCATTGCACTGAAAAAAATGATGGCTTTTTTGAAAGGGGAGTTATAGGTTCTTGCTAGTTTTTAATAAAGGAATCGTCATTTCGAGCGCAGTGTAACGTAGTCGAGAAATCTATTTACGCACATTTATTATAGATTTCTCCATTCCGCTACGCTTCAGTTGAAATGACGGTTACACTTTTAGAAGTTACTTGCCGCCCTCTTAACCACCGTAGAATCTTTTTTCCTCTGAGTCGAATCCTTTTTAGGTAAAATAGGCTTAATACCAAAGTTGGCTGTATCTGCAGGTTTAGTTGCCGGCAGTTTTTTATTCAGGTTTAGGCTATCTTTTACCACTGTTGTTTTTGGTTGCGCAACAATTGGTGTTGTTGTGGTTTTACCTGCAGCAGTTACTCCTTTGGTATTTACAGGTGCTTTGCCCGAAGGAGTTTTGCCCGCTACTGCCTTCGGTTTAATTTTAACCTTTGGCTTTCCGGCAGAACCAATAGCATCTTTTTTCGATTTAGGCCTTTCGGTAGGTTTCCATGAAAAGCCCTTTAAAACATGGTCTTTTGCAATTTGATTTTCGGGATTTAATGCACCCTCAACCCCTTTGATATAAACAATGTCTTCGATGGCATTTTCTTTATTCTTAAAAATAAATTTAATCCGACTACTCAGGGTCTGGTTCATTTCTTTATAAACCTTCGTGCTATCATCCTGGGTGTAATAAATACTTTCGGCATTACCATCCACATACAGGTTTTTGAGTTTGCCATCATGAAAAAAACCGGTCATCAGTCTGCCTTTTATCTGGTTAAACCTTAACGAATCTTTAGGTGTATTTACCAGAAAAGCATTTCTGAAAGCTTTTAAGTTGTTTAACTTTTTATTCTTAAACTGTACATAAATCGTATCACCTACCTGCTGTGAGCCTTCCGACCAGATGATCGGGTTACTGTAGCAACGTAGGGTAGAATCGGCACTGGTGTAAAAAAGACTGTCGGTTTTAGCCTGAATATTGGTTTTATATACCTTTACGCCGTGGTAGGCCTTAATAATACGGGCCTGTACAGTATCGGCAGGGCTAAACTTAGCGGTATCGTTCTTCAAGGCACCGGGTTTTAAATTGCCTATGGCTTTGGTTAAACTATCCTTAACTCCGGGTTTTAGTACTTTTTTACTTAAACTATCTATCTGGCTTTTACCAGTGGTTTTTACCAACGCATCTGCTTTGGTTATTATTTTTTTCTGGATACTATCTGTTTTAATTGCAGGTAGTTTTTTAATTATCGAATCAGCCTTGGCCTTTAAAACATTGTTCTTTTTCAGGCTATCAGTTAGAAGTGTAGGCAAAGTTTTTCCAGCCGAGTCTACCTTGGATTTTAAGCTATCAATGTTTTTATCTTTCGGCAGTTCTGTTGGATCAGTGGTATTGGTGTCGCCTTTACCTTTCTTTTTCTTATCTGCTTTGTTATTCCTTAAATTACGTTTACTGCGGTCTTCTTTTTGTGATGGCTCACTTTCTGGTTTGTACTTGGCTTCGCCACTGCCTTTTTTTGCAGCGCCTTCTTCATCGTCCTCTCCAACCTGGTTATCGGCTTTGATCGAAATTTTAGGAATTAATTTTAGCGTTTTTTGCAATACCATCTGTGTTTCGAGGGTATCGGCACCCATCCACAAACTATCAGGGCGCTTTTTATTTTTTACCATAATCGAATCTTCGGTACCAATGCCCAGATAAGCGTTTCGGGTAACCAGGGTTCTTTGGTCGACCTTGTAATAGTAACCCAAATCACCAAACATTTTCATTTTATCCTTGGTATCAGAAAAAACAATGTTTTTAACCGCTTTACCAATTCCTTTTTTGCCGTAATAATACAAACTATCACCTTTTAACGATCGGGTGCCCTGGGTGTAAAGATTTTTCTTCCCGAAAAAGGCATCTTCGGTCATGGTGTTATACTGGCCGTTTTCCGTGTAGAGATTGTCGTCTTTTCCTTTAATGTTTGTCGGGCCGTAAAAGAAAGTCCATTTGCTTTGCGTATTGTAGCTCATGGTATCCGATTTGATGGTCGATTGCGGCGTAACCACCACTACATCATATCGGAAGTAAGCGTCGTTCGAATTGCTGAAATAATAACCATTTTTACTGGTGAGGGTTACATCTTTGTTTACAATTTTACCGCCGCTGGTATATGTGCCTATTTTGCTCAGTGTATTGTAATCTAAAATATTGGTGGTTAAGATCGAAGTAGGATCGATCATTTTTACATTTCCGGTTAAGTGGGCATGTTTTTTATTTCCATCGTATTCCAGCTGATCGGAATAAATATCGGTTGTAAGCTGGTTGATGTGTACGTTTTTGTATGCCTCAAAATAGTTGCGCTCACTGTAAAAAACGGCGCTATCGCAGCTTAATGTTGCGTTGTCTTGCTGAAAAACAGGGTTGCGAAGATAGGTAGCATTGTTTTTCCTGTCACCGTTTACTTTTGTAAAGGAGATGATTTTAATTTTCGACGCGGTTTGCTGACCGAATAAAAATGCCGGACTGATTAAAAGGAATAAAAAGACAAATAGTTTTTGCACACTACAAAGTTAGTTTTTTGTTCCGAACGTTCGGAATACCAGTTAAAATTAAATATTTTTGGTGGATGTTACCCTTACAGCAATTTCGCGATTTTATTGAACAGCACCAGCTGTTTACCGGGTGTAACCGTATTCTTTTGGCAGTAAGCGGCGGTAAGGATTCTGTACTGATGTTACATTTGTTTAAGGCAATAGGCGTAGATATTGGTGTAGCACACTGTAACTTTAATTTAAGGGCCGATGAGGCGCAGCGCGATGAACATTTTGTAGCGCTCCTGGCCAGTAATTTAGGGTTACCTTTTTATGTAACGCATTTTGAGACCAAAAAATATGCTGCCGAGCATAAAATTTCGACACAAATGGCTGCACGCGAGTTGCGTTATAACTGGTTCGAAGAAATAAGGGGCCAGGAAGGTTACGATTACATTGCTTTGGCCCAGCACCAAAATGATGCAGTTGAAACGGTATTGATTAATCTGGTACGTGGCACCGGAATTAGCGGTTTACACGGTATTTTGCCTAAGCGCGATAAATTAATCAGGCCATTGTTGTTTTTGACCCGACAGCAGGTTAATGAAATAGTAGAAAATAACAACATCGCTTTCGTTGAAGACAGTTCGAACCTGAGTACACATTACACCCGTAATAAATTGCGGTTACAGGTGGTGCCGCATTTACAGGAAATAAATCCACATCTGGAAAAAACCTTTGCCGAAAACATGGAGCGCTTTGCGGAAATTGAAATCTTTTTAACCCTGGAGGTTCAGAAGTTACAGGCAACGCTTTTAGAAAAACGTGCTGACGGGATTTATATCGCCTTAAACGAGATTGCGAAGTTAAATCCGCAGAAACTATTGTTGTACGAACTGTTAAGACCTTTTGGTTTTGGTGAAAATGTAGTGCAGGAAATTCTGGATAGCCTGAAAGCATTAAGCGGAACGCATTTTTTTAGTGCCAGCCACCAGGCCATTATCAACAGGGACGATCTGGTTATTGTAGAAAAAGATGTCGCCGTAATAACGAATCAGTTTATACATCCCGATACTGCCAGCATTGAGTTTGCGAATGATGAAATTACTATGGCTTTTAGTGCTGAGGTAAAGTTTGATGTGGATGCGAACAAAGCTTTTGTAAATGCCGATAAACTGATTTATCCTTTGGTGTTGAGGAAATGGCAGAATGGCGATAAATTTATCCCGCTGGGGATGCGCAACCCTAAAAAAGTGAGCGATTATTTTATTGACGAAAAAGTGCCCTTGCATTTAAAAAATACAACGCCGATATTGGTAAATGGAAATGGCGAAATTGTTTGGATTGTGGGTATGCGACAGGATAACCGATATAAATTAACCACCACAACCAAAAAAGTTGCTATATTCGAACTCAAAATAAAATAAGTGGAAAGCAAATACGCCTATATCGAAAAACAATACATTGGCCGTGATTATGTACGCATTTTCATCAGGCTTATTATGGCTGCTTTCTGTTTCGCTGCCTACGTTTACGAGCGCGACCGCGACAACACTCAAGACTTGTTTCTGGTGGTAGGCTTCGGGATTATTGGCGTTTCAATGCTTTTACTTTTTTTAATCCAGTATAAAATTATCGTCGACAATGGCAGTCTGATTTTAGACGGGCTATGGACAACCAAACGCGTGAAAATTGACTTGAACAGTATTGTAGATGTGCGTAAAGCCGTTTACAGCCGCTATTTTTTTAATAACCCTGTTTATAATCTGCATACTAAGGGTACCATTCGTTTTTATTCATCGGGTAAAGATGCAGTGGTATTAACAGATCGCGACGGGTTGGAATATTTTATTGGTACACAAAGGCCTAACGAACTTTTACTGGTAATAAAAGAGGAAGTGCGTAACCTTAAATAATTTCATTCCTAATACGCGGTCTACTTGTATTCTTACCACGTTTTTTGCTGTTTAGTCCGCTTTAAAAAGAGCTATTACCCCCGCGCTTCTAAATAAAAATACTGTTGTTATTGTTACATGAATAAACAGGGAAACAACACAGAAATGTCACTATTTTTATTGCAATAAACCGACATGCATTATAGCGTAAAATCGGCTACATTTGCGGTAACAACAATACATTTACGATGAAGATAGGAATTGTTTGCTACCCCACTTTTGGCGGTAGTGGAGTAGTTGCAACAGAACTTGGTAAAGCACTTGCTAACGAGGGCCACCAGGTTCACTTTATTACTTATAGTCAGCCGGCCAGGCTCGATTTCTTTTCAGCTAATTTGTTTTATCATGAGGTTTCGGTAAGGGATTACCCACTTTTCGATTATGCGCCTTACGAATCGGCACTTGCCAGTAAACTGGTAGATGTTGTGCGTTTCGAACAATTGGATGTATTACACGTTCATTATGCTATTCCGCACGCTTCGGCAGCTTTTATGGCCAAACAGATTTTGGCTAGCTACGGCATCCAGATTCCGGTGGTAACTACTTTACATGGTACCGATATTACACTGGTTGGTAAAGATCCGACTTATAAGCCTGTGGTAACTTTTTCGATTAACCAAAGTGATGGTGTAACTACCGTTTCTGACGATTTGAGAAAAGATACTTACAACCATTTCGAAATTACCAAGGATATTAAAGTAATACCCAATTTTATCGATTTCAGCCGCTTTAGCCTACAAGCTAAAGATCACTTTAAGAAAGCCATTGCTCCCAATAACGAACGTATTTTAATCCATACTTCCAATTTCCGTAAGGTGAAGCGTACGGGCGATGTAATTCGCATTTTTGAAAAAGTACAGGCGGTAATTCCATCTAAGCTGTTAATGGTTGGCGACGGGCCTGAGCGTGTTTACAATGAACAGCTTTGCAGATCATTAAATATTTGCGAAAATGTAAGGTTTTTAGGTAAGCAGGATGCGGTAGAGGAAATTTTATCAGTTTCAGATCTTTTCTTAATGCCTTCAGAATCCGAAAGTTTCGGTTTGGCGGCATTGGAGGCTATGGCCTGTAAAGTGCCGGTAATTACCACCAATGCCGGTGGTTTGCCAGAGTTAAATGTAGACGGCTTTTGTGGCTACATGAGTGATGTTGGTGATGTAGATGACATGGCGGCACATGCAATAGAAATTTTAAAGGACGATGAAACCCTAAAACGCTTTAAAGAGAATGCATTTACACGTGCGCAGGATTTCGACCTTAAAAAAATCCTGCCCTCATACATCAGTTTTTATAAAGAAGTAATTGAGTCATCTTTGCAAGCCAAGTATTAATTTTTTTTGAATTGCAGGATCTATTAAAGACCATCTGATTTATTTCAGATGGCTTTTTTATTTAAGAATCTTCAACTGTTTGAGGTTATTGGCTTGAAAGGTATTTTAAATATGTTACTGTTAAATTGATGTTACCGGAATAAAAAGTTTAAACAGCTTGTGAAAGAAATACTTATCAAAACAAAACTTTCTCAAAATCAAATCATTATAAATCGTACCTTTGCGGCAAATGAAGAAAATAGTAGATTACAGAAAGCTGTTGAATGTAGATAAAACAGCTGAGCTTGCGGCGCTTAAGTCGGTTTACCGTACCATGATGAAAGAGTGTCACCCTGATAAATTTCAGGTGGAAGAAGAGAAACTGGCTGCGGAAGCAAGAAGTAAAGAAATTATCGAAGCTTATCATTTCTTAGTGAGTATTGCTCCTGAAACACGCGAACAAAATATCGAAACTTATACTGAAACGATTACTAATTCTAATATTTTAGATTTCGAATACAAACAATCGGTTTTAAATATCCAGTTTTTTGATGGTAGCGCTTACGAATATTTCGATGTGCCGAGAGCGATTTATATCAAATTGGTAAATGCCGATTCACCAGGGCGTTTTGCCCGTCGCCATATCTGTAATTCTTATCCATACCGTAATGTAGCTAAGGTGGCTGAGCCTGCTTAACGTTGGTTAGTTTAAAATATTTGTAGAAGCGGCCCAATTTAATCGGGCCGCTTTTTTTATTGCCTGAAATCAGAAAGCACAAGCTTTTCCGGTTCTTCGGTTTCTTTTAGCTCAGTTTTTATTTCGATTTGGTTTTCTCTTCTGTTAGTGGGTGGGATGGGTATGCCACCACCAATTCCTATTGATGCCAGAAAGATTAGGAATACCAAACCAATGAGCCTCCCTGTTTTTTTGAAGCCTTTCATTTAGTGTAAGATTAAACCTGAAGCTTAGTTAAAAGCCTTGGCTATTTGGGAATTAGAATAACTTAATGCAGATGTAATTTTATCCGACTGGGTTATTGTTTTCCGCTTCGCTATGGTAATTAGGTGTGCGTTTTTGAATTAAAAAGATTGGATTGGTGAAATTAGCACAGAACAATTTTTTGAGTAGACTTAGTCTTAGCCTTACTGTTCTGCTAAATTCGACTTCAATAGCGGCTTGATTAAGCTGAGGCTTTACGCTTATTGGCTTAGATGTAAGCTTTACTGCTTGCTGTAGGTTATTGAGCTTAACCCATTCCGTTTGAAAAATGGGATTTGACGGTGTTTTTTTTGCATTGACGCCGTAATTTGAAAAAGTCAAAAGGCTGAAAAATAGTGCCAACACCATTAGCCAATTGGCATGATTCTTTTTGTAATATGTTGATTTAGCGCTGCTCGTCACACACAAAGTTAAGCTTATTGTGCTGTAAAAAGCAAATTGTTAATTAGTCGATATTTAGCTGTTCTGACCATTTTAGTTCTTTTGGTAGAATTTGATTACTGAATTCTAAATGGATTACCCTTCTCTTCTTGTTGTTGGTTGTTCGGTTCGAGCCATGTAAAAGCAAAGGTTTCATCATCATAATACCACCACATTTTACATTGCAGCTTACTTCTGTTTCAATAGCCCAGTCAATATTTTCGGGACGGTAAATTCCTTTACTGTGCGAATCAGGAATTACTTTTAATGCTCCGTTTTCTTTATTTGTGTCATCCAGATGAATGCGGATTGTAAAACTATTTTCAAGGATGTTCAACGGTGGTTGAACAGCGAATTGATTGTGCTTATTAGTATAAGGGCCGAATCCGGCTATCTCAACTTTTTGATCTACAGAGATCGTTAAATCCTGATGATAGGCAACAAACCAATTTGAGTTTTCGGGTTTGTCGAAATAGATCGATTTGACCAGAAAATAGTCATGACCGAAAAGCTCATGGATTACATTTTTTAAGGCAGGTGTAAAAATTAGGTCTTTTACGTCCGGAATTTCCATTAAAAACTGTCTGATGGCAAAAAGATCTTCTGATTTTCGGAAATTTGAGCGATCGGCATTGGCCGCATCAATAGTTCTTGCAATTTTGTTTGTTTCTTCAGCACTGTAAATGCCGTTTATCACAGTAAAACCTGTGCTGTTAATTTCTTTCTGGTGTTTTTTCAAATCCTTTTAATTATTCAGCATGGGTTTAAAACGGTTGTCTTTATTGCGCAAATCCAATCCGCCTTCGTAAACCGACTTTAAGTTAATCAGATAGAAACTCCAGCCATTGTGGCAACCTAATCGAATATTTCTCTTAGAATTACTGTCTTCAGGGATGTTTTTTTGAGTAAGTTCTACAATGGTATATTCAAATTCTTCATGGAGCCTAATTTCAACCAGGCAATCGCCGGCAAAAGTAAACTGGAAATAATCTGTTTCATTGGCTTCGGTTATCGTACCTTGTTCAATATCATCGTACAGATACCAGATCCATTTATACTTATCGCCCTTAAGTGCGTTTTGTGTTTTGTTCAGTATCAGTCCGTTTTCATCAGAAAATTCGGCATCGACCAGGAACCATTTTTCAATCTCACTGGCTGTTGTCCATGCGTTATAGATATCTTTTAGCTTGGCTTTAATGGCCACCCTTAAAGTGAATTTGGTCCAATCGAAATTTTCCATTGCGTTTTTATTTAATCGAATACTAAGCAAACAGGTGCGCCAACATCGATTCTTTTACCGCTATCTGTTAATTTTCCTGTTTTTTTATCTCGTTTAAAAATAACTACGTTATTGGTGTATTGATGGCCAACCAGCAGGAAATTACCACTTGGGTCGATACTAAAGTTTCTCGGTCCTTTCCCTAAAGTGCTTATCGTTTCAACAAATTTTAACTTTCCGTTGGGTAAAATTGAAAAAGTAGAGATACTGTTGGCATCGCCCCGGTTAGTTTCGTATAAAAACTTCCCATCAGCTGATACATGGATGTCGGCTGCATCAACACGGCCAGCGAAATCTTTTGGTGTTGTGCCTGTTTCGTCTATTTTGGTCAGTTTGCCATTGGCATAGGCAAAAGTAGTAATGCTGCCATTAAACTCGTGGGCTAAATAAGCAAACTTTCCATTCGGACTAAAGGTAATGTGTCTTGGTCCGGTGCCGGCATTGGTTTTAAGTACCGATTTCTGGGTTAACGTTTTGGCTTTACCTGCAGCGTTGTAGCTATATATGTAGGTTTGGTCTTCTCCCAGGTCGTTAACAATTAAATATTTGTGATCTGGTGTAAATAAGGTCATGTGTACATGTGCACTTTCCTGTCGGCCTTTTGGGTCGATGCTTTTGCCGGTATGTTTAATTACCTGCGTAGCCTCGGTTAATGAGCCATCCGCATTGCGCGAAAATACGGCCAAACTGCCGCCTGAATAATTGGCTACAATTACATTTTTGGTGTCGGCTGTGATATAGCAAGGATCGGCACCATGGCTATCTACTTTGTTAATAAATGTTAGTGCTCCGGTTGTCGCATCATATTTAAATGCGCTCACAGTACTGGTGTTCCCGGTTTCGTTAACAGCATAAGCATATTTCCGGTCTGGTGAAATGGCCAGGTAGCTTGGATTAGCTGTTCCTTTGGTAACATGTTTTAAACTTACATCGGCTGTTGAAGTATTAAAATTGTATGTGTAAATGCCTTCGCTTTTGCCGGGCGCAGTATAGGTGCCTATAACAAGGTTATAATAATTTTTTTGCGCGAGGGCAGCTGTTGATAGCATCGACATTAACAAAATAGAAAAATACTTCTTCATAAAAGATGGTCTTGTTTTTAAACAAATATGGGAAAATTTTATAAATCGTCATCTTTTGTAATGCGCATGGTTGAGGTTTGTGTTTTTAATTGAGGCGATACAATCGCCTTTCCCGCACATCCTCGTTGCAAAGGAGGATGAAATAGCGCAAAAAAAAAGCAATCTTTCGATTGCCTTGAGTATTATTTAATTAAGTGTTTTATTTGAATCAGTTCGTGATCTTCAAGATAACGCCATCTGCCGCGTGGCAAATCTTTTTTGGTTAAATTACCATAAACTACGCGATCTAATTTTTCTACACTATAGCCTAAATGTTCGAAAATACGACGCACAATCCGGTTTTTACCGCTGTGGATCTGGATACCGATTTCTTTTTTGGTGCCACCTGCAACATAAGAAATGTTATCAGGTTTAATCAAACCATCTTCAAGCTCTAAACCGAAAGCAATTTTATTCAAATCGCCCTGCGATAAAGCTTTGTTTAATTCTACGTTGTAAATTTTGGTAATGCCGTTTTTTGGATGCGATAATTTATCGGCCAGGTCACCATCATTGGTCATCAACAATAAACCTGTTGTATTGCGGTCTAAGCGGCCAACCGGGTAAATACGCTCACGACTGGCTTTGTCTACCAATTGCATCACTGTACGACGTTCCTGAGGATCGTCGGTAGTAGTAATATAATCTTTTGGTTTGTTTAGCAGTACGTAAACTTTTTTCTCGCGTTTAAGTAGTTCGCCATTGTAGCGTACCAAATCTTTTGCAGGGTCTACTTTGTGCCCCAATTCGGTAACTGCTTCACCGTTTACGGTAATAATGCCGGCAGCAATTAGTTCATCGGCCTTACGGCGTGAGCAAATACCTGCATTAGAGATATATCTGTTTAGGCGGATTAAGCCTTTATCTTCGTTTGTTTTGCGGGCGGGTGCTATAACTGTTCTTTCCGGACGGTTAAACTCTGTATCCCTTGGTTGCACCTCTTCGCGTTTTCTGAACGGACGGGTATCGCCATCTTTCGGTTCCCTTGGTTTTACATCTCTTGAGCTTCCGGCACTTGGTTTAAAACCATCTGAATTGCCTCTCGATTTGAAATCCTTGTAACCACCACTTCTCGGTTTAAAATCTCTCGAATCTCCATCCTTAGATTTGAAATCGCGTTCTCCTGTTCTTGGCTTATAATCTCTTGCTCCACCTTCTCTTGGTTTAAAATCCCTGTCTCCTGTTCTCGGTTTGTAATCTCTTGAACCTCCTTCTTTCGATTTAAAATCTCTGTCACCGGTTCTTGGTTTGTAATCTCTTGAACCTCCTTCTTTCGATTTAAAATCTCTGTCACCGGTTCTTGGTTTATAATCTCTCGATCCACCGCTTCTTGATTTGAAGCCACGATCTTCTGCACCTGGACCAGTATCTTTGGATTTAAACTCACGATCACCAAATTTGAAGCTCTGTGGTTCCGAATCTTTCGATTTAAAATCACGCCCTCCTGTTCTTGGTTTGAAATCTTTTTTGTCTCCGAAAGATTTAGATTTGAAATCTCTGTCTGCGCTTCTAGGTTTGAAGCCATCTTTTGAATCGGATGATTTTTTGAATTTGTTGTCTTTGTCGTCTGATCTTCTTTTGTCAGAACCGGCAGCATTGCTTCTGCCTTCTGTTCTCCGGCTGCCCGGTTTGGACTTGTCATCCCGACTGTTCCTGTTGTTTTTATTTATCATGATACGCTTTTAACCACATCAAAAATGCGGGCTGCAAATTTATAAAAAATAGCTGAACATAACAATTTTTGGAGCTGAAAAATCAGATAAAAAAATAGCCTCTAAAATAGGAAAAAATGGCTGAAATTCAAAATTGAAAATCGCCGTTTAAAGCACTTTAAAGGCTGGTTTTTGCAGGTAATTTTGTAACTATTTGATAATGTGCTTATTATTTTTTACCTTTGCCAACGTTTTTATATAAGTTCACCAAAAAAAGGAGGAAAATGTTAAAGAAACACATCGTACCATTTGCGGTAGTGGCAACACTATTTATCTTGGCAAAAGTGTTCGCTTACCAAATGCCCTTAGCACAAAAAAGTCTTGTAAAAGAAGAAAAATTAAACACTACAACACCCAAATCTGATAGCCTGGAAGTTGAATATGAGGCCGGCCCTCTATCCTTAATGGCACAATTAAATTTCGCTCAGGAAACTTTGCCATTAGGCGATAAAAAGGTTGAGCGCAAAATGAAAAAAATCCTTGCAGCACATACTTATGGGAATACTCAAACCAACCGTTTGCACGCAAAAGCAGCAAAATGGTTTCCGGTAATTGAGCCTATACTTGCAGCATACGGAATTCCGAACGATTTTAAGTATTTGGCCCTGGTCGAATCTGGAATGGCTGAAGGGGTTTCGCCAAAAGGCGCAGCCGGAATCTGGCAGTTTATGCCCGGTACTGCCCGTACTTATGGATTAAAAGTAAACGGTAGGGTTGATGAACGCTATAATTTGCGTAAATCGACTATCGCAGCCTGCAAATACATTAAAGAAATGTATCAGGGACTTGAAAGCTGGACATTAGTTGCAGCAGCTTACAACATTGGCGACGGACGCTTGCGCAAGCAAATCGATAATCAAAATCAGGATAATTACTACAAAATGAAGTTGAACCGCGAAACCGGTGGCTATGTTTATAAAGTAATCTCTATGAAACAGATTATGGAACATCCGAAACGTTACGGTTACGCAAAACCGAGAGTATTATTGGCTTACAATGCCGAATAATAAATTAAGATAAAGACAAGCATTTGGTAAGGCGTCCCGGTTTTCGAATCGGGACGCTTTTTTTGTGGGTGAACCATTGAGTTTTCTAGCCCCGGATTCTCGGAT
This sequence comes from Pedobacter sp. HDW13, assembly GCF_011303555.1. Classification (NCBI taxonomy): domain Bacteria; kingdom Pseudomonadati; phylum Bacteroidota; class Sphingobacteriia; order Sphingobacteriales; family Sphingobacteriaceae; genus Pedobacter; species Pedobacter sp. HDW13. The sequence continues at coordinate 3,065,104 of NZ_CP049868.1, forward strand.
TAACACGGAATTTATTACGGATCATGCTAACTAATGAGCAATGAGCTATTGAACTAATAAACCAATTTCCTTTCTTTGTAATATGTTCAAACTGAGTATCCAGAAAATTATTAACCAGCCGGGCGATAACATTACTTTTGAATTTGAGGTGTTAGGTGAAAGCTATCCTAAGTATCTTGCCGGGCAGTTTTTATCGCTGGTTTTTGAAGGAAAGCATAAGGAAATCAGACGGTCGTATTCTTTTAATAGTTCACCGGATGTGGATGAGCCACTCGCGATTACGGTTAAACGTGTCGAAAATGGCGAGATTTCGCGTTTCCTGCACCATAAAACAACTGAGGGTGATGTGCTTTTGGCGCAAGAACCACAAGGTTTATTCAGTTATCAGCCGGTAGAAAATCTGGAACGCGATATTTTTCTCTTTGCTGCAGGTGTGGGTATCACCCCATTGTTCTCGATTATGAAAACGGCGCTGGTTACCGAAAAAAAGTCTAAAATTACTTTGGTGTATAGTAACCGCTCAAAAGAAGAAACCTTGTTTTACGATGAACTGAGCGATTGGCAGCAGAAATTTCCAGATCGTTTAAAAATAGTTTGGGTATTTAGCAACAGCAAAAACTTGCTCACTGCCAGGTTAAATAAGTTTTACATTGAAAAACTGCTGAAAGAACATTTATTGTTCGACCGGAAAGATGCACTTTTCTACACCTGCGGACCAGTTATTTATATGGATTTGTGCCGCATTACCTTATTGGGCATGGGTTTCGATATAAAACAGATTAAACGCGAAACTTTTGTGCTTCCCGAAGATGAATTGGATGAAGATGATAGTTCGGAAAAAGTGGTGGATAAGAATACCTATTCGGTAATTCTAAACTTTAAAGGGGAAACCTACAATCTGGATGTACCCTGGCCTAAACGGATCCTGGATGTTGCTCTGGAACATAAAATTAAACTGCCTTACAGCTGTCGCGGTGGGGTATGCAGCACTTGCGTGGCTAACTGCACCAAAGGTGGTGTACGCATGGATTATAACGAGGTGCTTACCGACGATGAATTGGAAAGAGGCAGGGTGCTAGTGTGCACTGGTCATCCCACAGAGAATGGTACTACGATAGAGTGGTAGATTATCCATTAGTTGAATGCTTATCCTTAGTTTTTCCTGATTTACATTACTTTAAATGCGTCCTATGGCCTTTCTGTGTAACCTGTTTTTTAAGATCCTATTATAAGCTTTTAAGTTGAAGATTTTTATTTCTGATCTTTTCAGAGTTTAAATCAATTAGCTTAGAAAGTTGTTCTTTTAATACTAGATTTTCAGTCCAGAATCTATCTTCTATTTTTGTTGTTCTCTCAAGTAGGTCGCCTGGGTATAGGTCGCCCTCTGTAAGAATATCTTTGCTTAAAAGTTCAATTGTGACAGGTATCAGATGTTTTAAGCCAATGTTTTGTCCAATTAATGTTCTCAATTGCTCTGGTGTAAGTCTGTTGATAGGTATTTTTCTATAATCATGACATCTTTTGATCAAATTAGTTGGGTATTCTTTCAGGTCTGGCCATTTCGAACCCTCTAAATCTTCAAGAGACTTTTGTTCAAATTGTAATTCATTTTTATTTTTCTTCATTTTTACAAAAAAAAGAACCGGTTTTTCTCTAAAAATACAAAACTATCGCCCTTTCCGCAACGTTTATGATGTGGAAAAAAGATGGAAATATTTCAAAATATAGCTTTTACATTATGACATTTAATCCTTATTACAGATTGAATTAGACTTTCTTTTTGATAAAATTTTTAGCAATTTTGCCGATTGAAATCTGGTTTGTTTTTGGGCCTGATTTTTCCCCAACTTTAAATAAAATATGAGCAATAAATCTATCGACCTCGGTGAGCAAAAAGATGTAGAAGTATATGGTGCGAGGGTACATAATTTAAAGAATATAGATGTAAGTTTTCCGCGCAACCAGCTCGTTGTAATTACAGGCTTAAGCGGTAGCGGGAAATCATCCCTAGCTTTCGATACCATTTATGCGGAAGGTCAGCGCCGTTACATGGAAACATTTAGCGCCTACAGCCGCCAGTTTATGGGCGGGATGGAACGCCCGGATGTGGATAAGGTTTCGGGATTGAGTCCGGTTATTGCCATTGAGCAGAAAACCACCAGTAAAAACCCACGCTCTACCGTTGGCACCATTACCGAGATTTACGATTTTATGCGTTTACTTTATGCGCGTGTGGCCGATGCTTACTCGTATAATACGGGCGAGAAAATGGAGCGCATGAGCGAGGATCAGATATTGCAAAACATTTTTCAGAAATTTGATGGTGTTGCCGTGAATATTTTAGCCCCAGTGGTTAAAGGTAGAAAAGGGCATTACCGCGAACTTTTTGAGCAGATCCGTAAGCAAGGTTATGTAAAGGTGCGTGTGGATGGAGAAATAAAAGATATTACTGCTAAAATGCAGGTCGATAGGTATAAAATACACGATATAGAAGTGGTAATTGACCGCCTGATTATCGATACCAAAGATAAAAAGCGCTTGTTGGATTCGCTTCAAACCGCCATGAAAATGGGTAAGGGCGTAATCAAAATCAGCGATAAGGATAACCATGTAGCGCATTTCAGTAAGTTTTTGATGTGCCCTACAACAGGTATTTCTTACGATGAGCCACAGCCAAACAGTTTTTCGTTCAACTCGCCTTATGGTGCCTGTGAGCGTTGCGATGGTTTAGGTTATATTTTTGTAGTTGATAAGGAATCGGTTATCCCGAATCCAAAGCTGAGCATTTTAAACGGTGGTTTGGCCCCGCTTGGCGAGTACCGTGATATCTGGATGTTCCAGGTGTTGAAGGCATTGGCCAAAAAGTACAGCTTCTCGCTTTCTACTCCCATCGAAAAACTAAGTGATGAGGTAATCAACATGATTTTGAATGGTTCGCCCGATCTGATCAAAGTTGAGGTAGAATACAATAAATGGAATGTGCAGAACTATAATATCACTTTCGATGGTATTATTAAGATGCTCGAAGAGCAGAACGAAAAAAGAAGCGAGTCTGCATCTGATGATATGGATGAATTCCGCAAGTTGAAAACCTGTCCAGAATGTAACGGTGCCCGTTTAAAAAAGGAAAGCCTGCATTTTAAAGTAGATGGAAAAAATATTTTTGAGCTTTCCTCTATGGATATCAGCAACCTTTACCAATGGTTCGAAAAGGTTGACGAACGTCTTTCAGACCGCCAGAATATTATTGCAAAAGAGATATTAAAAGAAATTAAAGCCAGGATCGGGTTTTTAACCGATGTAGGTTTAACTTATTTAACTTTAGATCGAACCGCACGTACCCTTTCGGGTGGTGAGGCACAGCGGATCCGATTGGCTACGCAGATTGGCTCGCAGTTGATGAATGTGATGTACATTCTGGATGAACCAAGTATTGGTTTGCACCAGCGTGATAACGAGCGTTTAATTAACGCACTAAAAAACCTGCGCGATTTAGGGAATACCGTATTGGTGGTAGAGCACGATAAGGATATGATTCTGGAAGCCGATTGGGTAATTGATGTTGGTCCGGGGGCTGGTATTCACGGTGGAACAGTGGTTGCCGAAGGTACTGCGAAAGAAATCCTGAAATCGAAAACCCTAACTTCTGCTTACTTAAACGGAACCAAGAAAATTGAGACGCCTAAAATCCGCAGAAAGGGTAATGGACATAAATTATCGATTATTAAAGCTACCGGGCATAACTTAAAGTCGGTTTCGGTTGATTTTCCGCTGGGTAAATTTATTGCGGTAACCGGGGTATCCGGTTCGGGTAAATCGAGTTTAATTACCGAGACTTTATATCCGATATTAAACCACCATTTTTTTCGGGCTAAAAAAACTCCGCTTCCTTACGAGAAAATTAGTGGACTGAAAGAAATTGATAAAGTAATTGAGATCGATCAGGCACCGATTGGTAGAACTCCGCGATCTAATCCTTCAACTTATACAGGTGTGTTTTCTGATATCAGGAACCTGTTTGTACAGCTGCCCGAAGCAAAGATAAGGGGCTATAAACCGGGCCGTTTTTCTTTCAATGTAAAAGGCGGCCGTTGCGAAACCTGCCAGGGAGCTGGATTGAAGGTAATTGAAATGAATTTCTTACCTGATGTACAGGTGCCTTGTGAAGAGTGTGGAGGTAAACGCTATAACCGCGAAACTTTAGAAGTGCGTTTCAGGGGGAAATCGATCAGCGATGTGCTTGATATGAGTATTGAAGATGCCTGCGATTTCTTTGAAAATATTCCGATTATTTATAGAAAAATAAAAACCTTAAAGGATGTTGGTTTAGGCTACATTACTTTGGGCCAATCGTCAGTTACCCTTTCGGGTGGCGAGGCTCAGCGGGTTAAGCTGGCTACCGAACTATCTAAAAAAGATACCGGCAAAACATTCTATATTTTAGATGAACCTACAACCGGACTCCATTTCGAAGATATTCACGTGCTTTTAGGCGTGCTGCAGGAGCTGGTTGATAAGGGAAATACCATTTTGGTGATTGAACACAATTTAGATGTGGTAAAAGTTGCTGATTGGGTAATTGATTTGGGTGAAGAAGGTGGTGCTGGCGGAGGAAGAATCCTGTTTGAAGGTACACCCGAAGGTTTAATCCAGAACCCGATCAGTTTAACTGGTAAATTTTTGAAAAAGGAAATGGATTGGGAAGCAAGTCTTGAGCAGTTAGAAGGAAGCAAGCAAAAGGCTGCGCCTAAAACACCGAAAACAAAAAAGAAGAAGAATTAATTTTTAAGAGCGTCACCCTGAACTTGTTTCAGAGCCTCTCCAAAAGAGTAGTCCGATTAATTGATCCCATCTTACATCACCCATTTTCCATCATCCATCTTACATTACAAAAATGATTTTTACCGATACCCATACCCATTTATATTACGAGCAGGATGCCGAAAAGCAGGCGCAGTTAATGGAGCGCTGTTTTGAAAACAATGTGAACCGTTTGTTTCTGCCAAATGTAGATGTAAAATCGATTGCGATGATTGATGATCTTGTGGCAAAATATCCGGCAAATTGTTACGCTATGGCAGGTTTGCACCCTTGCGATGTAAAAGAAGATTACCTGAGTGTACTTGACGAAATCAATGCAAGTATTGTCGGACGGAAAATTTATGCCATCGGCGAAATTGGAATCGATTTATATTGGGATAAAACTACGTTGGCGATTCAGCAAGATGCCTTTCATAAACAGATTGCCTTGGCAAAAGATTTGGGGCTGCCGATCGTAATCCATTGCCGTGAAGCCTTTGATGAGGTTTTTGAAGTTTTGGAAAGTGAAAAGGACGAAAAACTTCGTGGAATTTTCCATTGCTTTACCGGTAATTTGGCACAGGCAAAACAGGCCATTGATTTAAATTTTTATTTGGGTATAGGCGGGGTTGTTACTTATAAAAAAGCAGGGCTGGATGCTGTGCTTGCTGATATTCCATTATCGAATGTTGTGCTGGAAACCGATTCGCCCTATCTGGCACCTGTGCCATTCCGGGGTAAACCCAACGAAAGCAGTTACCTGATTTATATTGCCCAGAAACTGGCTGATATTTATGACGCTCCTATCGAAGAGATTGCGGCAGTAACTACAGAGAATTCGAAAAAGATTTTTGGCGTTTAAAAAGAATTTCTGCTACTAGTTGGTGTCTTTACCAACCAGCTTAGCTCATCGTTATTAGTTTCGGTCGGTGGAGACACCAATCGATAGAAAGACTATCGTCATGCTGAACTTCCGGCCGGTCGGCCGGGTGTTTCAGCATCTGTCGGTAGAGTTCCGAAGGGCTCTACGGATTCTTAGTGGAACAGAGTCTCTGACTCGTTCTGGTTATTTTGTTTCATCTACTGTTTCGTGTACCCACCAGCCAGCTGAGTATATCTACTTTGCTGATTTGTTAACGAAAAACTAATTTTTTTAATTTATTGATAACAAAAATGTTTTAATAGATGTTTTTGTTGCTAATTTCAAAATATCGCCCGATCATTTGTAATTTTTTGCTTTCTTTGCGGTGAGCAACCTTCACCAACCAAATGACCAAAGTACTTATAATTTATACCGGTGGTACCATCGGTATGGTTAACGATCCTACCAACGGGATGTTAGTTCCCTTTAATTTCGAACAAATCAAAGAAAATGTTCCGGAATTAAATCGTTTAGATTATCATTTAGACGTACATTCCTTTAATCCGGTACTCGATTCTTCGAACATGGATCCCGAAATCTGGAAGACTTTGGCCGACCTGATTTATAATAAATATGATCAGTACGACGGTTTTGTAATTTTGCATGGTTCTGATACCATGGCTTTTACTGCTTCGGCATTGAGTTTTATGCTCGAAAATCTCGATAAACCTGTTGTTTTAACCGGTTCGCAATTACCAATCGGCGAAATCAGGACGGATGCGAAAGAGAATTTAATTACAGCGCTGGAAATAGCCGCTACCAAAGAAGATGGTAGGGCATTGTTTCCTGAGGTTTGCATTTATTTTGATGCGCAGCTGTTTAGGGGCAACCGTTCTATTAAATACAATAGTGAGAAATTCGAGGCCTTCCGCTCACCCAATTACCCGATTTTAGCCGAGGCTGGTGTTCACCTGCAGTTCTACAGAAATTATATCATTAAAGCCCCGCAGGGCAAATTAACCCTGCATACCAATTTCAATTCGAATATCGGTGTGCTGAAATTATATCCGGGCATTACCCCACAAGCCGTTCAGGCCATTACCGATTCGAAAGTAGATGCCATTATTTTAGAAACATTCGGTTCGGGTAATACCACCACCGCGCAATGGTTTTTAGATAGTTTGCGTCAGGCCATTTTAAATGGAAAAATCATCATCGATATTTCGCAGTGTAAAAAAGGATCGGTACAATTAGGCCGATACGAAACCAGCAGGGAGCTGCTAAAAATGGGCGTATTAAGTGGCTACGATTTAACTTTCGAGGCAACAGTAACCAAACTGATGTTTGTGATGGGGCTGGGTTTGCCGCTTGAAGAAAGCCGCAGGTTGATGGAAGAGCCACTAAGGGGAGAGTTGACTAAAGATTAAACTGTAATACGGTCGGGCTTGCAAATCCCAGTCAACCAAAGCACAGCGCCGACCTTATTTGCTTTGGTTCTGAGCAACCTATTAAGTAAAACTTCTGCAATTATGAGTAGTATCATTTCAGTTATCCGGTTTTAGCCTTATTTTTGCTAGTAATAAATCGTCATGCTGAACTTGTTTCAGCATCTTTCTGTAAGACCCTGAAATGAATTCAGGGTGACGGTACGAAGAATCATGAAAATAGAACAAATATATACAGGCTGCCTGGCAGAAGCTGCGTATTACATCGAAAGTAATGGCGAGGCTGCAATTATCGATCCTTTAAGAGAAGTTGCCACTTATTTAAAAAAGGCCGAAAAAGCCGGTGCGGTTATTAAATATATTTTCGAAACTCATTTTCATGCCGATTTCGTTTCGGGCCATGTAGATTTGGCAGAGAAATCGGGTGCAGAGATTATTTACGGCCCAACAGCAAAAACCGAATTTAAATCACACATTGCTAAAGATGGCGAACAGTTTAAATTAGGTACCCTAACCATTACGGCTTTACACACACCTGGCCATACTTTGGAATCGACTACTTATTTGTTAACCGACGAGAATGGCAAAGACCACTGCATTTTTAGTGGCGATACTTTGTTTATTGGTGATGTTGGTCGTCCGGACCTGGCTCAAAAAGGCAACTTAACCATGGAAGATTTAGCTGGAATGCTCTACGACTCGCTAAACGAAAAAATTAAACCTTTGGCCGATGATGTAATTGTTTACCCGGCACATGGTGCTGGATCGGCCTGCGGCAAAAGCATGAGTAAAGAAACTTTTGATACATTGGGGCACCAGAAACAGGTAAACTATGCATTGAAAGCTGAAACGAAAGAACAGTTTATTGCTGAGGTTACCGATGGTATTTTGCCTCCGCCACAATATTTTGCCAAAAACGCTGCCATTAATAAAGGTGGGGTAGAAAGCATTGATGAAGTCTACGAAAAAGGTTTAAATGCTTTAACTCCTCAGCAATTTGAAGATATGGCCAACCAAACCGGAGCAATTATGCTCGATACCCGCGATCCGCAGGTTTTTGCAAAAGGTTTTATCCCAAATTCAATTAATATTGGGTTGAACGGGCAGTTTGCACCATGGGTTGGCGCATTAATTACCGATTTGCAACAACCTATTTTATTGGTTACCGAGCAAGGGAAAGCAGAAGAAACCATTACACGCTTAACCCGCGTAGGTTACGATAGTACCATTGGGTATCTGGATGCTGGCTTTGAAAACTGGATTGCTGCCGATAAAGAAATAGATACCATCGAATCGATCTCGGCCGATACTTTTGAACAGGTTGCCACTCATACAGATATTACTGCGCTCGATGTGCGCAAGCCCGGCGAATATGAATCGGAGCATCTGGAGTTTACGCTTAGCCGTCCCTTAGATTTTATAGACGACTGGATGGGCGAAATTGACCCGAAAGCAACTTACTATATTCATTGTGCCGGCGGCTACCGTTCTATGATTGCTGCATCAATTCTGAAATCGCGCGGAGTAGAGCAGGTAATTGATATCGCTGGTGGTTATGGAGCCATTAAAAATACAGGTTTAAAAAGAACCGATTTTGCCTGCCCTAGTAAAGCTATGAAAGCTTAATGAATTAAATTGCAAAAAATAAAGCGTCATTTCTAGCGGAGCGCAGCGTAGTCGAGAAAACTATTAATAGATCTCTCCAGCCTGTAAGGGCGGGCATTCGACGGTGCTTCATCCGATAGCTATCGGATAGAGATGACGACCACTCATTAAAGCGAATAACAAACATCCTGATGTCTGAAAATCAAAACCATTACGACCTTTTAATTATAGGTGCCGGCCCCATTGGTATGGCCTGTGCCATTGAAGCCCAAAAAGCCAATCTTAGCTACATTATTATAGAAAAAGGGGCATTGGTGAACAGTTTGTTCAATTACCCGGTTTTTATGACTTTCTTTTCCACCTCGCAAAGGCTGGAAATTGGAGGCGTACCATTTGTAACCATCAATCCGAAGCCAAACCGGAACGAAGCGGTTGAATATTATCGCCGCGTGGTGGAGAAATTCGACCTTAAAATTAATTTGTTCGAAAGGGTAGAACAGGTTGATAATAAAGAAGAGGGGCTTTTTGAAATAAATACTTCGAAAACTACCTATACTGCTAAAAATGTGGTTGTAGCTACCGGTTTTTACGATGTGCCATTAATGATGAACATTCCTGGAGAAGATTTGCCTAAAGTTACCCATTATTATAAAGATCCGCATTTGTATGCTTTTCAAAATGTAGTGGTCGTTGGTGCCAACAATTCGGGAGTGGATGCCGCTTTAGAAACTTACCGTAAAGGTGCAAATGTAACCATGGTAGTGCGGAGTGGCGATTTGGGGCCACATGTAAAATACTGGGTTCGGCCTGATATTCAGAACCGGATTAAAGAGGGAGAGGTTACCGCCTTGTTTAATTCAGAACTGGTAGCTATTCGAGAAAATGAGGTAGATATTAAAACACCTGAAGGAATAAAAACCATTGCTAACGATTTTGTAATTGCCATGACCGGATATCAGCCTGATTTTTCGATGTTGCGAAAATTCGGCATTGATTTACCCGAAAGCCTTTGTCCGTTTTATAACGAAGAAACGATGGAAACCAATGTAAAGGGATTGTACCTGGCAGGCGTGGTTTGTGGTGGCTTAGATACCCACAAGCTTTTTATCGAAAACTCGCGGGCACATGCCGAAATGATTGTTAAAAATATTACAGGTTAAAGCGGTTCCGTAATTCCGATCTGATAGCTATCGGATGAAGCATAGCAAGTGGAGAAATCTTCATTCCAATATCTGTAGGAACTGAATGCAATGTGCTTTAAGATTCCCAATCAAGTTGGGAATGACGGACTCCCTTTTTTCCTACTGGTTGGTGTCCTCACCAACCAGCATATAAATCCTTATTTTTTCTTAGGGTACAATAAACCAAAGCCATTATACAAGCCATTGTGTAAAATGGTTAAATGGTTTTCGCTAGGTAGGGGTGCAAAGTTTACCTTAAGGTTCTGGTAAGGCTTTAAAACTGCTGAAAGCTTTTTAGCATCTTCTTCCATTACTTTTCCTTCAGTACCTACAGCTATAAAAACATTGGCCTTAGCTTTCGAAAGGTTTTCGGTATACTTTGGGATGTCGTTTAAAAGCGATTCATTATTCCACCATAAACTCGGACTAATAATCAGGTAATTGGTGAAAAGTGAAGGTTTCTTTAGCAGTATTTCTGTGGCCAATAAGGCACCCAACGATTGCCCTATTATTGTTTTTTCGCCACTACTTTTGTATTTCTGTTGGATGTAGGGCTGAAGTTCTTTTTCGATAAAGGAAATGAAACTGGCCGATTTGCCCGTAGTTGGAAAGTCTTTTAAATCGGCTTCAATGCTGGTTGGGAAAGTAAAATCTCTTTTCCGGTCTACATTGGCAATACCTACCACAATTGATTTGGGCATGGCTTCAATCATGGTTAAAAACTGCACAAGGCCTGTAACATGAATGAAATCTTCGTTAGCTGAGCCATCTAAAAGGTAAATTACCGGATAGGTTTTGGCCGAGTCGGGTGAATACCCTTCGGGTAAGTAAATGTTTAATGTTCTGGTTTCTGAAAGCTGTTTCGATTTAATTTTTTCAATTTTGCCCAAAACAAATGGTTGTTCTTGCGAAAAGCAAAGGTTGATACTGATGATGCAGGTGAATACCAAGCTAAAAAAGAGTTTCATAGGATTGAAATTTTGCTGCAACGGTAAGCAATAAATTTAATAAGTAAAGGATTTGAACACAGTTGTTTGCTAACTGATTAAATACGAGGATAATAATTATAGATCAATTGCTTCTGCTTTTGGCGTAACGGCATGTAGCCAATAAGAGTGTGGCAATTACCAGTACCGCTAGTAAAAGTAGTCCGTTAAAAGGCGTTAAAAATGTTGCAGCGAATTCGTGTATCGGGCTAACTTCTGGTTTAACTTTCGCCTGTAGTGGCGGATAAACTGTCCACCCACTTTGCAGGGTGTTAAAAAAAAGATACAATTGGAGCTGCTTTCATGATGAGTATGCTGAAGGCCAGACCCAGAACCAAAAAGATAGTATAAGGAAGTTTTCGACTGAAAACATACCTTTTTTCTTTAATGAAATACAGGATAAAATTCAATTAAAACTTTTTTGTTTTGAGCATTTTTAGATAAATTTCAATAAAACAGTTGAGCTTATAAAACCAATACCTTTATATAATTAAGGTTTAACGAGTAAATACTGAATAAATTTAAAGTATTAATATAATGCTCCTACAAAGTCGCGCTTTATAATTAATCTTGGTGAATTATCATTTATCCCCCAAACAATCGCATAATTTTATCCCACCATGAATTATGAACAGGCATATCGGTTTCTTTTTTTAAGATATCTTCAGTTTCCGTTGCCTGTTCCTTTTCATCCTTCTCAATATTTGTATCGACAGCAGAAGGGAAAGGTCGATCATTAAAAGATTGAAATCTATATAAAGCTTCTGTCATTTCATCATCTTCCAGGTTCACCAATTTAATAAATTCATCTTTGTCTATCAGATCTAGAAAAACGTATGACTTAGCATATAATATGTGTTCTTTTAATACGTTCTTTAAATCTTCAAGGGTTTCATTAGAATCATTATCTATAGAGCCTAAAATTTTTATTCGATTACTTAAAGGTTGCATCAGGTAAATATAATATTCCCCTTTTTTCTCAAGTATAAGTTCATTATGTGTCATTTGAACTCTGTAAAGAGGGTTGTTCTGAAAAGCTGTTGCGATTCCCAAACCAAAATAGATTAATTCTTCATCGTTAATTTGTCCCCAGATCCCTCCTTTCTTTGTGAAGAATTCCCGAGTGAAGGGTTCGAAATGCCAAGTCTGATAATTGTCGTTAATTATTTTAAGTAGTTTAAAATGAGATGTATGATCATAGTCTTCCTCCGCAATAAGATCACCATTGGCGTAAATTTTTCCTTCTGAGTCACATTTTCCACCAAAACAATCAACCTCAATCAATGCGATTTTTTTTTGTTGATAAAGTCTGGAAATATTTTTTACAATTTGCTCTATGGATTCCTTCTTGTCACTTTTATCAGAATTTTTTAGATTATATTGAGCCACAATGCCTTTAAACGGATGATTAAATTTCCTGATTTGAAAATCTTCAAGCATTTCAATAAAATTGATTTTTAACTTTTCAAAATCATCATCATTATCTAATGATGTAATAAGGCTTAGTGTATTGTAACTCATGAATTTTATATTTGAGAAAATAGTTATATAAATAGATTAATGAATTTTTATCTAGAAATATCCGGAACCGGCAAACTCTTTTTTATGTCTAGAATGTTTTCCACAAAACTATCAATAGCGGTTTCTACACCTGGCAAATCTTTGGAGGTAATGTAACAACCTAAAACGTGGTTGCCAGCATTGGGAATAGCTACTTTGCGTTTGAGGTTTTCTGGGGTTCCCAGCTGACCGAACATTTTGAGCATGGCATCTACGCGTACTACAGGATCCTGCTCCAGATCATTTTTATAATAGTACAGCATTAAAACAGGTTGTTTTACCTGTACGAAAACCTTTTTGGTCATCGTGCTTTCTACAAACTCCTGCAGTTCTACCAGCGATTCGATGCGGTAATTGGTGTACCAGTATTTTTTATATTCGAGCGTGCGGCCATCTACCTTGCGTTCGTCGCTACCCAATACCTTACGGGCAATCTGCAATCCCCAGGGGTCGTTAAGCATCCATGCATTTTTATCGTTAATGGCTACATTGGGCGAAAGTAAAATGAGGCTGTTAATTTCGGGGTAGGTAGCAGCTAGTTTCAAGGCCACGGTACCACCGGTAGAAGTACCAACCAAAATAACCTTTTTACCTAGTTTTTTACCAACGGCGTAGGCCTGTTTGCTGGTTTCCCAAAGGCGGTCGGCTGTAAAATATTGCATGGGTGCCAGCGTATCGATGCCATGATCGGCCAGGCGGGCCAGGTATAAATTGGCGTGTAACTTTTTGGCCAGGTTGATGTGCACAGGATCGCCTTCGGTTTTTGAAGCTGAAAAGCCATGGAGGTATACAATGGCGTAATCGGTTTGCTGATGATTGCTATCGGCCCAGATAATTTCGGCGGCGTTGCCGGGTTTTATTTTGTGAAGGGCTTCGATGCCAGCGACATAATTATCCAGATCTTCGAGATCGGGCACCAGTGTAAGCTGCTGGTTGTAAACTGGTTTTTTGGGCTTTGGGCCTAATAAATAGCCCGCCACGAGCAGTACCGAAATACCCAATACGATTTTGTAGCGCTTTTTCATCTATTTAGATTGAATGGTTTAAATGTAAACTTTTGAAATAAATAAAGCTAATTTTTTAGCGAATTGCTTTTGCCGGTTGAGGGGACATTTACTTGCACCTGTCATTGATTTTAAACCTGATAGCGCCAAATAGCCCACAGCCCGAAGCATGGGGGCGCGGACCATGGGCAATAGCAGGCCTGAAGTACTAAATAATTGCTGGCACTGCTTTACTAAGCCTGTACAATGCTTTGCATTAGATTATCTTTTTATGGGAAATTAGCTTAAGTTTGCAATCAAAATTTTTCGACTTAATGCCGGGAATCGAACAGATAAAAACACCTATTGCTGCTGATATTAAAGCGTTTGAAAAAACCTTTAAAGAATCTATGCATAGCGACGCACCGTTGCTGGATAGGATTACCCATTACATTGTAAAGCAAAAAGGGAAACAAATGCGGCCTATGTTCGTGTTTTTTGCTGCTAAATTGTGCGGTGGAATTACAGAATCTACACACCGTGGGGCTGCATTGGTAGAACTTTTACACACGGCTACGCTGGTGCATGATGATGTGGTGGATAACGCCTACGAGCGCCGTGGCTTTTTCTCGATAAATGCTTTATGGAAGAATAAAATTGCCGTTTTGGTAGGCGATTATTTGTTGGCCAAGGGGCTTTTGCTTTCGGTAAACAATAACGAGCACCGTTTGTTACAAATAGTATCGGAAGCGGTAAAACAAATGAGCGAGGGTGAGTTGCTGCAGGTAGAAAAGGTGCGACGGATGGATATTTCGGAAGATTTATACTTTGATGTAATCCGCCAGAAAACGGCCTCTTTAATTGCCTCTTGCTGCGCTGCGGGTGCTGCATCGGCCGGGGCTGATGATGCAACAATTGAAAAAATGCGCCTGTTTGGCGAAAAAGTAGGGATCGCATTTCAGATTAAAGACGATACTTTCGATTTTGGTACCGATGATGTGGGTAAACCATTAGGCATTGATATCAAAGAGAAAAAAGTAACCTTACCTTTAATTTATGCGTTAAACAAAGCCGAGAAAACTGAACGTAAACAAATGATTAACCTGGTTAAAAACCACCAGGATGATCCGGTTAAAATTCAGCAGATTATTGATTTTGTAAATGCGCATGAAGGGGTTTATTATGCTAACCAAAAAATGCTAGAATACCAGAACGAAGCTTTTGCTATTTTGCACGGGTTTGATGCCGGCGAAGCCAGAACAGGTTTAGAACAGCTTGTACTTTATACTACAGAACGTAAAAAATAATGACTAACGAACTACTTTTCAGCTTAGGTTTCCTTTTGTTTATTGTACTGATACTTGCTTTGGATTTAGGCCTTTTTAGCCGGAAAGAGCATGTCGTTAGCTTAAAACAAGCTGGCATAATGAGTTTGGTTATGGTTGCCCTGGCTTTGGGCTTTTATTTTTTGTTGTTAACAGAGGGTCATCAGCTGCATGGAATTAAGGATTTCAGCCACCTGAAAGATATTGTAATCAGTCATCAGCACCATATTAAACTAATTCCTGATGATTTTGATGGCAGCTTAGCCATTTACAGGCAAAACCTGGGGCTGGAGTTTTTAACAGGTTACGTAATAGAGTATGCCCTTTCGGTTGATAATATTTTTGTAATTGTACTCGTTTTCTCGGCCTTTGCGGTTGAAGAGAAATATTACCACCGTGTATTGTTCTGGGGTATTTTGGGTGCAATTATTATGCGTTTCATCTTCATTTTTGTTGGTGCTGCACTTATTGCCAAATTTGCCTGGATTTTATACCTCTTTGGTGCATTCCTGGTTTTTACAGGCGTAAAAATGTTCTTCAGCAACGACGATGATGACAAAATAGATCCTGAAAACCACCCTGTAGTTAAATGGGCTTCGAAAATATTTTCAATACACCCTAAATATGAGGGTAAAAAATTCTTTGTAAAAATTAATCACAAAACCCTGGTTACACCTTTGTTTTTGGTGTTGTTGATTGTTGAGTTTACCGATTTGTTATTCGCTGTCGATTCAATTCCGGCTATTTTTGCAGTAACCAAAGATCCGTATATTGTATTTTTCTCAAACATTTTTGCCATTATGGGCTTGCGGTCTATGTTTTTCTTATTGGTGAATATTATCCATAAATTCCATTATTTGAAAACGGGTTTAGCGGTACTGCTGGCTTTTATCGGTGTGAAAATGCTTGGTCATACTTATTTGGAGAAATGGGGTTTTACCACTGAGCACTCGCTGATTATTATCCTGGCCATACTGGTAATTAGTATTGTGGCTTCGCTGGCTTTCCCGAAGAAAAAGGTGCATGTTAAACCTTAGTTTTTACGAGTTAAGGTTTTCTGTTACTCTCCTTCTTAACCATATAAGACACATCAGCCCATGTAAGCTACAAAGGCCTTATATTGCTTATATGGTTTTTTGCTAAAAAATCTAAAGCAAAATAACCGTTACAGCATTAATTCTGTGGTGCAAATTTGTATTTTCACCCAATTATCAACTTATTATGAAATACCTTTTCTCAGCTGCACTCATCTGTTCGGCAATATTGGCCAATGCACAAGATCAATTTGGCAACGTATTTTCGAAAATTAATACCGATGTGCAACAAAATGCTAAAGCTTATCAGAATTTAAAATACGAAACCGAAACCATTGGTCACCGCTTAACCGGTTCGGCAAATGGGGCAAAGGCAGAGCAATATACTTTCGATTTACTGAAATCGTACGGCTGCGAGGTAACGTTTCAACCTTTTGAAGTAGAAAGCTGGAGCAGAAAAACCATTAGTGTAGAAATAGGTACTGATAAAAACAGTCTGACTAAAATGAAAGCGGTAACGCTGGCACACTCGCCGGTAAGCGCAAATGTGAGTGGCGGTATTGTAGATGCCGGTAATGGGCTGGAAGCCGACTATCAGGCCAATCCTGCTAAATTTAAAGGTAAGATTGTGCTGATCTATCTGGGCGTTTTACCAGGTTCGCCCGCGGGAACAAAATCACTTCACCGTTCTGAGAAAACAGCCATTGCCACCAAATACGGAGCAAGTGGAGTAATTATCATCAATACGGTAAAAGATGGCGTGCTTTTAACGGGTACGGCTTCGGTTACGGGCAAATTAATCGCCATCCCTGCCATTTGTATCGGTTTAGAAGATGGCATGGCTTTAAAAGAAAAGCTGAAAACGCAAGCGCAAGTTGCCCATATTGCAATGACAAATTTTTCGGGTGTAATTAAGGCCCGGAATGTAATTGCCACATTTAAAGGAACCGAACTGCCAAAAGATAAAATTGTGGTTGGTGGACATTTAGATAGCTGGGATTTAGCTACTGGGGCCATCGATAACGGAATAGGTTCTTTTGCTATTATAGATATGGCACGCACCTTTAAAAAGCTGAATTTGAAAACGAAACGAACTGTAGAGTTTGTGTTGTTTATGGGTGAGGAACAAGGTTTATTGGGCTCAAAGGCTTATGTAGAACAGGCCAAAAAGAACGGAACTTTAGCCCAGGTTAAATTTATGCTCAACTATGATATGACCAACGATCCGAAAGGCTTTTCGACTTCGAGAGCGGAGATGAAAGATTTATTTACAGCCTGGGGTGCAGAGATTGTAAAAATAGATACCGGTTTTAAAAATTTGTTTAATGCAGGTGCAGGTTTACATAGCGATCACCAGCCATTTATGCTGGAGGGCATTCCAACAGGTGGAGGCTTTGGTGGTAAATTACCCAATAATTCAGGGCCTTTTTACCACTCGGATGGAGATTCGTTTAAACTGGTTGATGAGCAGGAGTTGAAAAATACCGTACGCTACAGCGCCATGCTTACTTATGCTTTAGCTAATACTCCTAAAATACCGGTTGACGTTCAGGGTGATGAAGAGTTGCGTATATTTTTAGAATCGCAGAATTTAAAAGAGCCTTTAACTATAGCAGGCGAGTGGAGGTGGAAGTAGTAAGTCGCTGTATGGTAGGAAGGAATTCCTAAAAACCAGGCAACATTATATGCTTAGAATAAAAACAGTCGGGCAAAAAGAATAATAACGATGGTCCAAAAAGTAAAGCCTAAAGCAACATAATTCCAATGTTGTTTCCAGCTTTTTAGATTATTCTTTGCTAAATGTTTGTTTGCAAAAACTGCCTGAAGTGGAGGAACGAATGGAAATACGATAATAGAGAACTTATCACTAAAGCTTAAATCTTTATTATTCAATTTTATGCTATCTGCTTCACGATTCATTCCAAGAATATCCACCACTTCGATAGAGAGATTCCTTGCAAGAAATTCTTGCCTAGCCATTTCCAGTGCTTCCGGCTCTAAATTTTTATCTTGAATTAAGTTATATAGTTCCTGATCTGAAAGCGCCTGCAACTCCATTTAATCTTTTACCCGCTAATATAGCTTTCTAGTTGCGAAATAGTTTGTTTTTGATCTTCGATAATAAACTTAACCACATCACCAATAGAAACCATGCCTTTAACTTCACCATCAACAACTATGGGTAAATGGCGGATATGCTTATCAGTCATCAGTTCCATGCAAAAATCGATGCTGTCGTTTAAGGTAATGGTAATAGGCGTAGCCGTCATAGCTTCATTAATTAGGGTATCTTTTGATGATTTACCCTGTAAAATGATTTTGCGGGCATAATCGCGTTCGGTAAAAATGCCACGGAGCATTTGGTCTTCCATCACCAGTACAGCGCTGATGTTTTTTTCGGTCATTACTTTTAAGGCATCCAGAACAGAAATATTTTCGGGCACCGAGATAATGCGCACCTGTTTGGTATCAAGTAAGTGTTTTACGGTTTTCATAACACTGAGATTTGGTTATCTGAATTTAAGCAATAATTGCTTGAAAATCAAAGTTTTGTTTTTATGTTTCCACTTTGTTTGCAAAAATGTATTTAAGGTTTACATCCGCTTACCATTTGAGCAAAAATGTAAAGTGTTATAAAGCCTTTATCAAAGTTTAGTTTGTATATAATGGCGCAAAAAAATGAATAGAGCTCATTTCTATTGCTTATCTTTCGGCTACCAATAAAATTTGTGCAAAATACACTGGCACGCGCAATACTTTGGTATTGATATTTTAGAAAATTACCCAAAATCAATTAAGAAATCATGGCAGAAGTAAAATTAAACCTTCAGGAAGATGGACCAAGCTCATTCGATATTTTCGACGAAAATGGTAAAGCAGGAGAAATGGTATTTGATATTCAGGGCAACGACCTTACGGTTTACCATACTGAGGTAGAACCAGACAGAGAAGGTAAGGGATATGCCAAGCTGTTGCTGGATGCGATGGTGAGCTATGTGAGGGAAAATCATTTAATGGTAATTCCATTGTGTCCATACGTGCATTTACAATTCAGAAGACACGAAGAATTGTATAAAGACATTTGGAATAAGAAAAACGAACGTTAATACTGTAAACCAATTGCAGCTGTTTTTCAGTCAGATTTGCCCCGGCAGTTCATCTGACTGAAAATTCCCCAAATACTTAAATACCGGCCTGACGGCTGAAATTAGCCCTGGATGTTTTTGACTAAATTTATCCAATACCTTTAAAACCAAAACTTAACTATTTTATAAATTACCTTATCCGAAAATGAAACTTGTATCCATTCAGAAAAACGTTTTAGTTGTGTTATTACTCTTGATTTCGCCACTGGTGAAAGCACAATTTAAAAATGCTGAAGCCGCAAAACAGCTTAACCAACTTCAGCAAAAATTTGTCGATTTGCGTTTTGGTATGTTTATCCACTACAATATTCCCACTTATGCCAATGCCGACTGGCCCGATCCTGATGCCTCGCCCAAATTATTTAATCCTAAAAAACTCGATGCTAACCAATGGGCTAAAGCAGCTAAATCGGCCAATATGAGCTATGGTTGTTTAACTACAAAGCACCACAGCGGTTTCTGCATATGGGATACCAAAAGCACCGATTACAACGTAATGAACAGTCCTTATGGCAAAGATGTAGTAAAGCAGTTTACCGATGCGTTCCGTGCCAACGGCCTGAAAGTAATGCTATATTACTCTATCCTCGATACGCACCATAAGTTGAGGCCAAACCAGATTACACCAAAGCACATCGACATGATTAAGCAGCAGATTACCGAACTATTGACCAAGTACGGTAAAATCGAGGCTTTGATTATCGATGGTTGGGATGCGCCATGGTCTAGGATTTCTTATGATGATGTTCCTTTTGAAGATATTTATACCCTGATTAAAACCTTACAGCCCGATTGTCTGGTGATGGATTTGAATGGAGCCAAATACCCTGCAGAAGGTTTGTACTACACCGATATTAAAACTTACGAAATGGGTGCCGGCCAGCGGATGCATAAAGAAAACAAGGTAATGCCTGCTTTGGCTTGTTTGCCAATTAATACCTCGTGGTTCTGGAAAACCGATTTTCCTACTGTACCCGTACGTAAGCCTAACGAAATTGTAGAAACGCTGATCAGACCTTTAAACGAGGCCAGCTGTAATTTTATCCTCAATGTAGCGCCAAACCGCGATGGATTAATTGATGATAACGCAATTGAATCGTTGAAAGAAGTAGGTAAATTATGGAAGAATGAAGGCGGTACTGTTATGTTGCCACCACTTGATTTACCCATTATTTCAAGCAATATCGCCATCAACCAAGCCGCAAATGCTACCTGGAGCGACGATATGAATATTATGGATTTTGCGAATGATGACAGTTACCGTTCTTCGTGGACCTCGAACAGCTCGGTAGCCAAACCCTGGTTCGAAATCGATCTTAAAAATGAGCAGGCTTTAAATATGATTGTTGTTGCCGAGCAAAAAGCTAACATAGATGAGTATGTGCTCGAATACTGGAATGGTGTGGAATGGAAAAAAATTGCATATGGTAATAATGCCGACAGGATCAAAATCCATCGTTTCGACCGTGTTTGGACCAGTAAGGTGCGTATCCGTATCGAACACTCGAAAGAAACTGCCTCAATTGCCGAATTTCAGGTTTTTAACGAAAGAAGATAAAAAACATTTAAATTTCTTTGCGACTGGTATGTATACTGGTCCAAAGAAGTTTTTTTGCTGATTATTGCAATGCTATTTAAATGAGAAAGCCTCATATTACTATGAGGCTGAAATTATTTTGCAGTATACAACATCCATCGTATAAAGCTTAAACCAAACAAACTAAATAATAGACAAACACTCTAAAATTTTGTTTTAATTTTTTTAAACTATTTTTATAAAATTGTTTGTTTTTTTATTTAAAGTGTTGATTATTAGTTTTTTATTTTTAAAAATTTGAAGTAAAACCATCCAGTAATTCCATGGTTTTTAAGGCCTCTTCTCCGCTGCAGGGATTTTTACTTTTATTCAGGAAATAAGCCACAACCTTTTCTATCATTGGTTGCTCTACATGGGCAAGCGGTAAAAAATCAAACTGTTCTTCTACACCGGTACGGATAATTTTAACCTGGTGGCCAAACATCGGGAAGCTGATTTTTCCTTTCGATCCATAAATATCGCAAACATCCATTTGCTGACCTTCGGCAACAGTAAAACACCAGGTGCCATTAAATACCACACCATTCTCGAATAAAATACGTCCGGTTACCAAATCATCAACAGGTTGTTGTTTCGATTGGTTAAGCGCAATTCCGCTAAAACTGTTAATCGCTCCGAAAAAGTAGAGCATCAAATCGAGCTGGTGCGGTGCGAGGTCGTGAAAAAGACCACCGCCGCCAATATTCGGATCCATGCGCCAATTGTAAGCTGTTTTGGCAATTACCTTGCTTTTTTGCGGTTGCAGCATGCGCAAATCAACAAAGCGGATATCGCCGATTATGTGTTTATCGATCAATGATTTTACTTTCAAAAATAAGGGCTGCTCGCGACGGTAATGCGCTACACTGAGTTTCACACCATAATTATTTGCTGCATTAACCATACGTTGCGCGGCAGCAGCATTTAAAGCCATGGGTTTTTCTACATATACCGGTTTGCCTGCGGCAAGTGCTTCAATGGTATAAGCTTCGTGTTGCAGGGGCGGGGTAGCAATATAAATGGCATTTATTTCAGGATCGTTAATCAGCTCAGATGCATCGCTATACCATTTCGGTACGCCATGGCGTTGGGCATAATCTGCAGCTTTAACTGCATCCCTACGCATTACGGCCACAAGCGACGAGTTGGGCACTTTATTAAACGCCGGCCCACTTTTAACCTCCGTTACATCACCACAGCCAATAATCCCCCATTTAATTTCATTCATAAAGCAAAGCAAATTGTTTTGGCTAGTAAGTTAGCAATAGACGGCGATTTTTAAAACCAGCATCGAATTTATTTGAAGAAAAGTAATTGCACTGTATAATTTGGTTAGCTGAAAGTTGTAAAGCGATATGCGTTTAGTATTCACATCAAAATTACTTACTTTTGTACGCTGTTAATCAGAATAGGTTTGCCAATAGTTTGTGTAATCTTCTGAATTTCAGTTAAAAAATTGATTATCAATTAATTAAAAAGAAAATTATGTCATCAGTAGAGACAGCTTACATCCCTTACAAAGTTAAGGACATTTCACTGGCAGAATGGGGCCGTAAAGAAATCGAATTAGCCGAAGCAGAAATGCCAGGTTTAATGAGTTTACGTAAAGAATTCGGTCCAACACAACCGTTAAAAGGTGCACGCATTGCAGGTTGTCTGCACATGACCATCCAAACGGCTGTATTAATCGAAACATTAGTGGCTTTAGGTGCTGAAGTTACCTGGTCATCATGCAATATTTTTTCTACACAAGATCACGCTGCTGCGGCAATCGCTGCTGCTGGTATCCAGGTTTATGCGTGGAAAGGTTTAAACGAGCAAGAATTTGACTGGTGTATTGAACAAACTTTACACTTCGGTCCGGAGCAACAACCACTAAACATGATTTTGGATGATGGTGGCGATTTAACCAACATGGTTTTTGATAAATACCCTGAGCTGATTGCAGCAATTAAAGGTTTGTCGGAAGAAACCACTACCGGTGTTCACCGTTTATACGAAAGAATGAAAAACGGAACTTTGCACTTACCTGCAATTAACGTTAACGATTCTGTAACTAAATCTAAATTCGATAACAAATACGGTTGCCGCGAATCATTGGTTGATGCAATTCGTCGCGCAACTGATGTAATGATGGCTGGTAAAGTAGCTGTGGTTTGCGGTTATGGCGATGTGGGTAAAGGTTCAGCAGAGTCATTAAGCTCACAAGGTGTACGTGTAATCGTTACCGAAATCGATCCAATTTGTGCTTTACAAGCTGCAATGGAAGGTTACGAAGTTAAAAAATTCGCTACAGCTGTTAAAGAAGCAGATATTATTGTAACTACTACAGGTAACCGTGACATCGTTCGTGGCGAGCATTTCTTAACTATGAAAGATAAAGCTATCGTTTGTAACATTGGTCACTTCGATAACGAAATCGATGTTGCCTGGTTAAACAGCAACTATGGTTCAACTAAGGTAGAAATCAAACCTCAGGTAGATAAATATACTATCGAAGGTAAAGATATCATTCTATTGGCTGAAGGCCGTTTGGTTAACTTAGGTTGCGCAACTGGTCACCCAAGTTTTGTAATGAGTAACTCGTTTACCAACCAAACTTTAGCACAGTTAGAGTTATGGACCAACACTGATAAATACGAAAACAAAGTTTATGTTTTGCCTAAGTATTTAGATGAAAAAGTTGCCCGTTTGCACTTAGAGAAAATAGGTGTAGAGTTAGATGTATTAGATCAACACCAGGCTGATTATATCGGTGTACCGGTTGAAGGTCCGTTTAAATCAGACGAATATCGTTACTAATTAAAGTCGGAAGTCTGGAGTTTATATTCAAAAGGGATGTGCACATTGCATATCCCTTTTTTGTTTTGTGAGCGTCATTTCGAGCAGAGTGCAACGTAGTCGAGAACCACGCAGTGCTCAGCGAAGCTAAATCGCGTCTGTAGGTTTCTCCATTCCGCCACCGGTGAAAAACCGGTTGGCTCCAGTCGAAATGACGATGTTTCTATTCAGGTTTATTTTACACCAAACAGTATTTCTTTGCCTGTTAAAATCCTACATTTGATAAAAAATAAGTCATGAGAAATTTAATCATTGCCTTGTGTTTAAGTGTATTTGCTATTTCAGTAAATGCCCAAACCACGCCCAAAAAAGCAGTTGCTGCAAAAGTTATCACCAAACAAACTGTAGATATTGCCTGTGGCGAATGTCAGTTTAAAATGAAAGGCAAGGATTGTGATCTGGCCGTGAAAATAGATGGCAAGCCTTATTTTGTAGATGGTAAAAACATCGACGATTTTGGTGATGCGCACGGCGAACATGGTTTTTGCAACGCAGTAAGCAAAGCAGAAGTAACCGGCGAAATTGTGAATAACCGCTTTAAGGCAAAAGAAATAAAGTTATTGCCGGTTAAGAAGTAGATTTTACCGCAAAGCGCGTAAAGTGGCGTGACGTATGGTTTACAAATAATCTGTACGCTTTATGTTTCAGTCTCTGTGAGCTTTGCGTATTTCTTAGCGTTCTCTGCGGTTAAAAATGCGGTTATTCAAACTCCTTTTCCAATCCCTGTCTTAAATCAAACAGCAGCCATTGCTTGCGGTTCACGTCGGCCTGTCTGTTTTTGAGCAGTTCTATAAAATCTTTCACGCCAATTTCTTCGTTTCCGTTTCCGTGGATCAATACAATACTTCCTGCATTGGGTTGCTGACCCTTGGCCAGCCAGGCATCGCTTCCAATGGGTATTAAACCATAAGCTTCAATTTTATCAACGATTGCCTTATCTGAAACCAAACCCGGGAAACGGAAAAATACCGATGGTGTTAAGCCGTTTTTGAGCATCAGTTTCTCATTTTCCAAAACTTCTACATCGAGGTTTGTTCCTGCGGCAAGCAAAAAGTTTTCGGCCAGGGGCAATTTGTTTACTTCATGGTTGTAAGAATGGTTAACCCAGGTAATGTCCAGCTCTTTTTGGGCTTCGAGGCTTTTTAGCCAGTTTAAATCATCTTCATGTTTTAACATCCATTTTCCCGAAACCGAAATGGCAAGAGGGGCAGGTTGCTCAATTTTTTTAAATTCATCAAAAACCGATTGAAAAATAATACGGTCTAAGGCTTTGTGAGAAGGGCAGAGGTCGATGGTTAACGTAATTCCCTTTTCATTAGGGAAAGCATGGTCGATACCTGCATTTTGCAGCTGAATATCTTTAGCCGCTGCTGCTTCAATAGATTTTACGTAAGCCGAATTTTTAAAAATTGCCAGCACATTTGGCCATTTCAGGCTGCTGGTGGTGTAGTTATTGGCTAAATCAACTTTGGTATCTAATGTTTGTGGATTAACCAATAACAGATACTTTACTCTTTCAGCGGCGAAGCTCCTAATAGCAAGCCATTGGTCAGTAGCGCCTTTTGCCAAAGCATAATTTACCTTGTACTTGCTTATCGATTCAAATTTTTGGGCAT
The DNA here is from genome assembly GCF_011303555.1 of Pedobacter sp. HDW13. Classification (NCBI taxonomy): domain Bacteria; kingdom Pseudomonadati; phylum Bacteroidota; class Sphingobacteriia; order Sphingobacteriales; family Sphingobacteriaceae; genus Pedobacter; species Pedobacter sp. HDW13. The sequence continues at coordinate 3,090,064 of NZ_CP049868.1, forward strand.
AAACGCAGGTGTTCAGCAGTAAGAATAGAAAAAGCGCTTTAAGTTTTAGCATGATTAAAAGTGGCTTAAATAAATTGGGTATTAGCTGCCTTTTTATCTTTCTTTTTATCTTTCAAACTTTCTTTATAGTCTTTTTTAAGCTCCTTTAAATCAGCTTTCATTTCTTTTCTGGCTTCTCTTTTTTCGGCAGCAGAATCGTAATCGCCATTTTTAAAATCGTCAATAATTTCTTTTTTCTCCAACTCGTAATCCAGTTCGTCGGCATGATCTGCCATACCTTTGGCAATCAGGTTGGCTATAGCACGCTGATCGGTTGTATTGCCTGATTTGCTCATCGCTTCTGCCGATTTTAACTGTTTCATCATGGTTTTAACCAAACTTTTGGGCAATGCTCTTTTGAGCTCGTTTTCCACGCTTTTCCAATCCTGACTGCTCATTTTCTTAGTGGTATCAATACTTGTAACTGCTATTTGGGGAAGTATTTTAGCTTGTTTAACTGATTTTTGTTCAAGAGCGAGGAGTTTACTGGCAGTTAACACCAACAAGAAGATGATAATTTTTTTCATAAGTGCGAGGTTAAATGTGCCTTGAAACTAATCAATTTTCGTTAGAATGTAAAACTAAAGGCAATTTACGCAAATTGCTTAAAGCTTATTTAAAATCTTTCTAATTTAGCTCAAATCCATTATCTTTACCAGAACAGTAATGAATAAAGAAAAAGTAAAATTATGGTTCAAAAGGGTAGGCCTGGTAGGCTTCCTGTTCTTCCTGATTAAAGGGTTGATTTGGCTTGTTGTGTTTTACTTTATCGGGAAAAATGTGGCTTAAAAGTTCATTGGTTCTGTAGCCAGAGCAAATTAATTCGCCAAATCGTCATCCTAATCCGAGATGTTTCAGGATCTCTTCAATACATTAAAACATATTAATTCATCATAGGAGAAGTTAAGACAGTTAAGTAAAATTAGGTCTGTTGTACATTTTCTTAATAATTTTAATTCTTAATGGTAAATTGTTACCATTTATCTAAATGTAAACAGCATATTGGCCAAGAAATTCCATACAAAAACAATTACGATGGCGAAAAACTTGGCTACATAAAAGTTAGTGCCGTTTTTGCGTTGGTGGAAAAGATAAATGATAAAGGTATTGAGGCCTAAGCCAATTAAACTCACTACTAAAAATTTGGTAAACTCTGTACCCCAGTGGGCGTTGGTGCTTTCGAATGTCCAAACACGGTTAATGAGGTAATTATTGGTTACCGCCAGGGTAAAACCAATAGCGTTGGCTACATACTTATTTACCTTTATTTTTTCTTTGAAAAGCCATGTTGCACCAAAATCGATCGCCATTCCGAGTAGTCCGGTTAACCCAAATTTTATAATGCGGAAGAATAAATCCATTTTAATGCAATTTAACCAGGTAAAAATGTTCTAATAACTGAGGACGCGTTTTGGCATTGATAAATTTAGGGGTAAGCTTAGTAATGTGATAGTATTCGAACGATTTTAGTACTGTTGCGCTATAATCTTTTTTCAATTTAGGCAGTTCCGTTTCAGGAGCGTAAATCACCAGATTTTCATCGCCCTTAAATTTATCCAGTTCTTCGTAGTCCCAAAAATATTTTGGATCTCCCGATGCATAAAAATCAAAAGAATAAGCATCAGGGTACATTAAAACTGAAGCTTTCGCTTGCGGGTAATTTGCTTTTAACCAGTTGCCGGCCTCCATGCCCGATTCGTATTTCAACACCGAGGGATAGAAAAATATTGAAAGGAACAACATCAGGCTTGCTGAGATAATGGTACTTCTCGCCAAAATGGTTTCGGTTTTAATTCCTTTAAACACCATGAACGAGGCAATAAGTACCACAACTAAGATGGTAATGGCCAGGTAATTGTTTTTAAAGCCAAAGGCAATAGCCACCAGGCTAAGGATTAAAGTAATCAGCACAGCCAAAACATTTTGAATAGTAAAAAAGACTTTCAAGCTTTTGCTTTCCAGTTTTTGAAGGTACAAAGCTGTAATGATGGCAAATTGTGGCAAAATAATTAAAATGTAGTGGGGCAGCTGAAATTTCGATAAAGAGAAAAGCAGGAAGGTGATTGCTGCACTCGTCCAGATCATGATGCTTTCGGGAGGTAAATTGCTGCGGTTTTTCTTTTTGAATAAATTAACCACGGCAGTATAAAATAATATCGACCAGGGTAAAAATGCCCAAAGTGTGGTATGCAAAAAGAAAGAAATATCGCCTTTACCTTTAATGGGACCATTGTTAAAAAAGCGCCCAAACTGACTATCCCAAAAGAAAAACTTTATGCCCGATATCCCCGTTTTCCCAAACACCAGCTTTTCAGGATGTAAATCAAACTGAACGTAAAGGGTGTACAGTTCCGGAATGATAAAAATGAAAATCAGTACAATGGCCAGCCACCATTTTAATTTTAATAGTTGCTTAAACTGTTTGGTTAGGAGCCAATAAATAATGAAACCACCAAAAACCGGAATCAAAACAAATATGCCTTTAATCATAATGGCACAGGCCGAGAAGAATGAGCCCAGCACAATATGCCAAAAAGAACTTTGATGCGCTTTATAGTAGTGATAAATGGCTGCTAAGGTAAAGGTGGTAATGTAAACCTCGGCGCGAACATCGAAGGTTGAAATGAGTATATGCAGTGAACTAAGCAAAATCAGCGCACTGATTAATCCGGTCTTTTCACTATAAATGCTTTTAGCAAGTTTATACAAATACCAGGCACCCAGCAGACCGGCGAGAAAAGATGGAAGTTTATAAGCAAAGGCATTAATGCCAAAGATTTTAAATGAGGCGGCGGCCAGCCAGAAGGTTAAATGTGGTTTATCGAGCCAGTCTAATCCACGCACATAAATGTTAACCCAGTCGTTTCTAAGTACCATATTTTTGGCAATAGAAGCGTAGAGTGCCGAATCGGGTTCCATTATACCGCCGAATAGGGCAAAAGTACTCACCAGTACAATTAGTGCAATCAGGAGCTTATATAATGTAGTATCCTTTATATTCATTTACGAGAAGCAAATATGAGCAAAAAAAAGTCAAATTTTTTCAAGGTTTAAGATTAACAAAGGCAAAGCCCTATCTTTGCTTCATGACAAAGTTATCGGTTAACATCAATAAAATTGCTACGCTACGCAACAGCCGTGGCGGTAATAATCCTGATCTGGTTAAGGTTGCATTAGACTGCGAGCGTTTCGGCGCGCAGGGAATTACAGTTCACCCGCGACCTGATGAAAGGCATATCCGCTATCAGGATGTTTACGATTTGAAAGCTGCCATTGCAACCGAATTTAATATTGAAGGAAATTGCCGCGAAGATAAATTTGTAGACCTGGTTTTAGCCAACAAACCTGCACAGGTTACTTTAGTGCCCGATGCCGAAGGGCAGATTACTTCTAACCACGGTTGGGATACGATTAAACACAAAGATTACCTGAAAGAAATGGTAGCTGTATTTCAAAATGCAGGCATTCGTGTTTCTATTTTTGTAGATCCCGTTGTAGAAATGGTGGAAGGTGCTTTAGCAACCGGAACTGACCGTATTGAACTGTACACCGAAGCTTATGCGCATAACTATTTTGCTGACCGTGAAAAGTCGGTTGTTAACTATATTGCAGCTGCACACCATGCCAATAAACTGGGTTTGGGCATTAACGCCGGTCACGATCTGGATTTACACAACCTGCATTATTTCGCACAAAGCATTCCAGGTTTGCTGGAGGTTTCTATCGGTCATGCCTTAATTAGCGATGCACTTTATTTAGGTTTGGAGACTACCATACAACGCTATTTGCAGCAACTTGCTTAATTAACCACAGAGTGCACAAAGGAATACATAGAGAAACAGAGCCTCTGTGTGTTCTGTGAAAACTCTTATTTCTCTGTGGTTAAAAAAATACATTATGCTTAAAGGAATCCTCCTTGTTTTTTTCGGTGCCTGTAGCTTTGGCATATTATCTACTTTTGTTAAACTGGCTTACCACGAAGGTTATACCCTTGGCGATGTAACTGGTGCGCAGGCTTTTTTAGGTGCCGTAATTTTATGGGTATTGTTTTTCTTTCAACGGAGAACATCAAATTATAAAGCTAAAGAAATAACCCTGGTAACCCCATGGTGGAAAATGGTTCTGGCAGGAACCTGTACCGGATTGGTGAGTGTTTTTTATTATCAATCGGTAAAACTTGTACCCAATTCGGTAGCGATTGTTTTGCTAATGCAGTTTATCTGGATGAGTATTTTAATGGAGCTGGTCTTTTTTAAAAAGAAGCCAACCGGATTACAATTACTGGCAATAGCATTGGTTTTAGGCGGTACAGTACTGGCCAGTGGAATGGTTGAAACCCGTATGAGCGATATGAGCTTAAAAGGAATTGGTTTCGGGTTATTGGCAGCGCTTTCTTATGCAGGCTTCTTATTGCTGAGTGGAAGGATAGGTAACGAATATCCGGTATTAAAGAAAAGTGCCTTGATGATTACGGGTGCCTGTATCCTGATTTTTATTCTTTTTCCACCAGCCTTCTTATTTAATGGTGCTTTAGGTGGGAGCTTGCTTAAATGGGGATTGATTATCTCTGTTTTTGGAACGGTAATTCCACCCTTGTGTTTTGCCGAAGGAGTGCCGAAAATTGGTACGGCATTAAGCTCGATTTTAAGTGCAGCCGAATTGCCGGTAGCTGTAATGATGGCTGGTTTTGTGCTGCAAGAACAGGTTTCATTTTTAAGGTGGGTTGGGGTTGTAGTTATCCTATCGGCAATGATTTTGCCTAATCTGAAGTTTCTAAAGCGGAAATAAACTTAATTTAACCGCAAAGCATGAGAAGCCAATTAAGCCGTCATTCTGGCGCAGGCCAGAATCTCTTATGTTTTAACCACCGAGCACACAAAGAAAAAGCACAGAGCGCTCAGAGTGATATTTAATAAACAATCCGTGGCTGGTATAACGATTAATCATCTTTAGGTGCTTTGCGGTTAAACTAAAAATAAATACCTTTAAAAAGCTTAACGCATTTACACATGAAAAAACTGATCATTTATATTTTATCTTTCGTTGTTATTGGTTTCACGGCCTGTAAAACCAAAACCACCATTAACCAGGAAGAAGCAGGCGAAGTAATTACCGATTACCTTAAAGCCAATCCTGAATATAAAACCACCAGGTTTAACTTTGGCGAAATCAAATTCAACAGTACCAACGATATGTTTGAGTTGGGTAAATACAAATCCTTAGCCAGCAAAGGCCTGGTAACACTTAATTTAAAAGAAGCCAAAAAGAAGTTCCTTTCAAAAGATAGCAGTTTTGTTTATCAGATTACGTTAACCGAAAAGGCAAGTCCACTGGTGTTAAAGCAGGATGGAGATAAGGCTACCGTTAAAGTGGTAGAGTATGTATTGGCAGATGAGAAGCCTGTTGATTTTTCGCAGGTAAATTCGAGCACTGCAAAGGTAACCGTATCTTTAAAAATGGTAACCACAGATTTTGAGCCTTTTGATAAGGATGCCAATAAGAACAGCAATTTCATTACCAAAACCTACAAGCTGAAGCTGAGTAAGGATGAGGGTTGGAAGGTGCAGAAGTAAAGAGAAAGACAATATTTTAAATCCCCAATATTTGTAGGCTTTAAGGTGAAAACATTTTTTATGTTGAATTTGCTTTTTACATTGCTTTTGTATTCTTGCTCAAACAGTTCTGCAGGAAATCAACTGAGTATAAATCAGATTATGGAATCTGATGGTGCTTCCGGTATTAATGATTCATACGTCGCAACAGGTTTTTATTTTCTTGCAGATGAAGGACAGGGAATAAAAATGAAAAAAGATCATTCTACAGAATATTATCATATTTCCAAAAAGCCATTTGCGTCAATAACTAATATATTACGTGCTACAGTACAAAAAAATGTAATTGACCAAAATGAGACATACGGTGTCGTAATTGTTTTTGACAATAAGGGTACTAAAGATTTGGAAGAAGGGACAGGAAATGACAAATATCCATATATAGCTGTAGTGATAGCTAATAGATTGATGTATGTTATAGAAAATAAATCAAAAATAAAGACCGGTGTAATGAATATTTATCTTCAAGACTATTCAGAAAAAGAAGTTGGTGATATGATAGATTCAATAAATAAGAAGAAGTAATTTATTCTTTTGTTTGGTGCTGATATTGCAAACTAGAAGAAGCTCAAATACATATTATTATTCACTCAACGTTAGCGAAAAGTAATAACATAGTTCAATCAAGTATTTATAATCTTTATTTTTTGTAGACTCAGATGTTTCTAATTCTAACAGACGGCAGTGATTTTTTTTCTGCAATGCACGCTAAAAGATTGTAGCGGATAACGGGAACGAATTTAAATTTTAGAACTGCCAGTGCTTTCCAAACTAATATCCTATTTGCTTAAAAAGAACAAACGTTTGTCTTTTTGTTCATGTATAAAATCTACTGCTTTGGTAGCTTTTAAACTTGAATAAGACGCCTTTTTTACACTGATATATAGCGAAATAAAGCTTCGTTTTTGTTACCTTTGCACGCAAATTTATTATTCATACCGCATGAGCTTAAATATCCACTACAAGGAAGATTTTCAAAATCGCCATATTGCTCCTAATGAGGCTGATACAGCCGAAATGTTGCACACTGTTGGCGTAAATTCTATTGATGAGCTGATTGAACAAACCGTTCCGACGGCAATTAGGTTAAAACAACCGTTAAATTTGCCCGCAGCAAAATCAGAAACTGAATATCTTGGTGCTTTAAAACAAACTTCATTGTTGAATAAAGTTTTCAAAAGCTTTATCGGTCAAGGTTATTATGATACCATTACGCCGGGTGTAATTTTACGTAACGTATTCGAAAACCCAGGATGGTACACCCAATATACGCCCTATCAGGCAGAAATTGCACAAGGCCGTTTACAGGCTTTGTTAAACTTCCAAACCATGGTTATCGATTTAACCGGAATGGAAATTGCCAATGCATCATTGTTAGATGAAGGTACAGCAGCAGCTGAGGCCATGTTTATGCAATACAGCACGCGTAAAAATCAGGCAGCTAAGAAATTCTTTGTTTCTGAATTGCTTTTTGCCCAAACCATCGATATTTTAAAAACCCGCGCCAATCCTTACGGCATTGAACTGGTTATTGGCAGGCATTTAGATTTTGTAGCTACCGAAGAGTTCTTTGGTGCTATAGTTCAATATCCTGCTGGCAACGGCGAGGTTTTCGATTACAAAAACTTTGCTGCTGAGTTGCACAATTTGAACATTAAATTAACGGTTGCTGCCGATATTTTAAGTTTAACCTTATTAACGCCTCCGGGCGAGTGGGGTGCAGATATTGTGGTAGGTACTACACAACGTTTCGGTATTCCGATGGGTTTTGGTGGCCCGCATGCTGCATTTTTCGCCACGAAAGAAGAATATAAACGTTCAATCCCTGGTCGTATTATCGGTGTAACCATCGATAGCCATGGCGATTATGCTTTACGTATGGCTTTGCAAACCCGCGAGCAGCACATCCGTAGAGATAAAGCAACTTCGAATATTTGTACTGCACAGGCTTTATTGGCAATTATGGCCGGTTTCTATGCGGCATATCATGGTCCGAAAGGCTTAAAAGCTATTGCTGAGCGTACACATGGTTTAGCCATCAGCTTAGCCACTACTTTGAAAAACTTAGGTTACGAGCAATTAAATTCAGCTTATTTCGATACCATCCGTTTCGATTTAGGTGATTTAAAAGGCGGTATCCACGCTTACTGTTTGGATAACGAAATCAACCTGAACTATGTAGGTAATACCGTTACCATTTCAATTGATGAAACCACTACTTTCGAAGATATTACCTTAATTGCTAAAATCTTTGCAAGGGCAAAAGGCTTTGCAGGCGATCAGGTAGAGGTTGTTGAAAATGTAGCAACTGTAATCCCTGAAGCATTACAACGTACTTCGGCTTATTTAACGCACCCGATTTTTAACGCGCACCATTCAGAACACGAAATGTTGCGTTACATTAAATCGTTAGAGGCAAAAGATTTATCGCTTTGCCACTCGATGATTGCTTTGGGTAGCTGTACCATGAAGTTAAATGCAACAGCCGAAATGATTCCGGTTACCTGGTCTCACTTTGGTCGCATTCACCCTTTCGCTCCAGCCGATCAGGTATTGGGTTACTATTCTGTTTTTAACGAACTGGATAAATGGTTAAGCGAAATTACAGGTTTTGCTGCCATGAGCTTACAGCCTAATGCAGGTGCACAAGGTGAATATGCAGGTTTAATGGTTATCCGTGCTTATCACCACGATAGAGGCGATTTCCACCGTAATGTGGCATTAATCCCTGCTTCGGCACACGGTACCAACCCGGCTTCTGCGGCAATGGCCGATATGAAAATTGTGGTTGTTAAATCTTTAGAGAACGGTAACATCGACGTTGAAGATTTAAAAGCTAAGGCGGAATTACATAAAGATAACCTTTCTTGTTTGATGGTAACTTATCCATCTACACACGGTGTATTTGAAGAAAGTATTATCGAAATCTGCGAAAGCATCCACGCTAACGGCGGACAGGTTTATATGGATGGCGCAAACATGAACGCACAAGTTGGTTTAACCAGCCCGGCTAATATTGGTGCCGACGTTTGCCACTTAAACTTACATAAAACATTCTGTATCCCTCACGGTGGTGGTGGGCCTGGTATGGGACCAATCGGTGTGGCAAAACACCTTGTTCCTTATCTTCCTGGTCACGCTGTAGTTGATATCGATAAAGGAAAATCAATTTCTGCAGTTTCTTCTGCACCTTGGGGTTCGGCTTCGATCCTGATCATTTCTCATGCTTATATTGCAATGATGGGTGCTGAAGGTTTAACCAACGCTACTAAATATGCCATTTTAAACGCCAACTATATGAAAGCGCGTTTAGAGCAACACTACCCGGTACTTTATTCAGGAGCTCAGGGCCGTTGTGCACACGAGATGATTTTAGATTGCCGTTCTTTCAAAGCCTTCGGAATCGAAGTAACCGATATCGCCAAACGTTTAATGGATTATGGTTTCCACGCACCAACAGTTTCGTTCCCGGTAGCGGGTACTTTAATGGTTGAGCCAACAGAATCGGAGCCTAAACATGAGTTAGACCGTTTCTGTGATGCCTTAATTGCGATTAAAAACGAAATTACCCAGGTAGAAAACGGTACTTTAGATAAAACAGATAACCCGCTTAAAAATGCGCCGCACACAGTTTCAGTAATTACTGCAAACGAATGGGAGCATGCTTACAGCCGTCAAACTGCTGCGTTCCCACTTCCGTACGTGTTAGAGCGCAAGTTCTGGCCTTCAGTTGGTCGTGTTAACGATAGCCATGGCGATAGGGCGTTAATCTGCGCATGTCCGCCGATTGAAAGTTATTTGGAAGAGATTGTTCCATAAGGTTGAAGGTAGAAAGGTAGAGGGTTTAAGGTTTTCCTTGCCATAACCTTAGTCCAAACGCCTGGGTCCGTGTCATCACGGACATATTGATCTGCAAGTTTTATGAAATTTTTTCATAAAACTTGCAGATTTTTTTTGTCTGGATGTTTGGACTGAATAAGGACCTTATTTGCATATTTCAATCTCCTTTAGCTATGATTGAATAAATTTTCATAAATATTTTCGTTTTAAGCGAAGTGAAAAAGGATACCTAAGGTTATATTACAACCGCTTAATATACACAGTGCAGCAATTCTAATTTTTTTGTTTTGGGTAATTAGTGATATTATAAATAAGAGTATTAGCGTAATAATACCAAGTATCCATGGAAATGTAAAATTGAACATTGCCCCAAGCTCCAATTGATTTAATTTAGGAGTCGTTACTGCTAAAATAAAAGATAGTATAATGCTTAAAATCAGTAAGCATACCTCTAATGCTTTTGGAAGTCTTTTCATTGGTTTTACAGGAAGAGAAAATTATTTTGGTTGAAGGTCATCTAACTAAAAGCTCCAAAGTGCCACAAAATCCCGGAAGGATCGTGCAGGAAACACTCACTGCCCCATTCTTGATGGCGGATGGGCGTAAGCTTTACATTTTGATATCGGCTGGGTAAATCGAGCGCAACCAGTTCATTATAATAACGGTCTACATTATCAACTTGCATAAAAACCATGGTGTTATTAATCCAGTCTTTTACATAAGCATTTTGGAGATAAAAGGCCAGATTACCAGTTTTAAAAACCGACATATGTGCGCTTAAAGTAGTTTCTTCGAAACCCAGGTCACGGTAAAAGCTTCTCGATATTTCAAAATCTTTTGCGCCGATAAAGGGGCGGATGGATGTTGCTTTGTGGTTCATATCGTTATAATTGATTATTAATATTCTTATTCAAGTATAGTTTGCCGGCTAGAATTGATGTGGGAGCAAAAATAAATATAGCCAAAAGCTGTGTCCAATGGCTTCCACTTGCGCTGAAAAGTGAAAATGTTGCAAAGCCGGCAATAATTATAGCTAAAACATAATTCAGATTTAGATTACTGGTTTTGGCAATCAGCCCTAATACGTAACCGCTTAAGGCAGCAAAGCAAGTTCCATAAAGTAGTGTAAGCAGCTTGAAAAACATTGATGCATCGGCATGTGGTTTTTGCCCTGATAATTTGAAAAGCAAAAGTGACGATATAACAAAAATAGCATAGCCAGCTAAAACGGCTAAAATTTTTCTGATCATGTAAAAAAGGTTTAACGAATATAAGCCTAAATATGCCTGGAGATTTAATTCACATTAAAAAGTAAACAAATTAAACCTTTATTATAAATCTGCAGTCAATAGAATGATTTTAAATAAATCCGATTATTTTTGAAAAACTTAACATAGGTCAATAACAACAGGTAATCGGTTGATCTATATTTGTATCAAATTAAAAAACCAGAAAAATGAAATTAAAAATCTCTTCAATCTTTTTATTAGCAGCAGTTGTGGCTTTGTCAGCTTTTAAAAACCCTACTAAACCAGTTACCTATACTGTAGATGCAGCAAAATCGACCATTACTTGGGTTGGTAAAAAAGTAACAGGTTCTCACAACGGAACAATCGCTTTACAATCAGGTTCACTTGCTGTAAACGGTAAAAGTGTAACAGGTGGTACTTTCACCATCGATATGAACTCGATTAAAGATGCTGATGGCAGCGCAAAATTAGAAGGTCACTTAAAAGCAGACGATTTCTTCGGTGTTGCTAAATTCCCAACTTCAACTTTTGTAATTACTAAAGTAGCTGGTAGCGGTGCTAATGTAACTGTTTCAGGTAACTTAACCATTAAAGGTATTACTAAGCCATTAAGTTTCCCTGCAACTGTAACACTTAATGCTGATGGTACTGCTTCTGCTTTAGCTGGTAAAATCGTGGTAGACAGAACTAAATATGACATCAAATATGGTTCTAAGTCATTCTTTGATAGCATTGGCGACAAAGCAATCAACGATGAGTTTGAATTAGCTGTGAAATTAGTAGCTAAAAAATAAGTTCCTTTAGTTTCGGAAAAAAAATAGAGCCCTGGCAATTGCCGGGGCTTTTTGTTTTACCACCAAAGACAGTGAGTTTTACACAGAGAATACTGTGGTATTATTGCTTTATGTGCTCTGTGCCTCTCTTTGTGTGCTTTGTGGTTAAAAAATAAGAGATTCTGGTCTGCGCCAGAATGACAGAACAGGAACTTTGCGATTAAAAATTAAGAAAATCTTACCTTATCTTAAATCCACCCTCTATTTCATCTACGAAGCCTGTTGCTGCACTTTTACTGTGGTAAAAAAGACACTCCCAGTTTTCTTCAGCTGCTCTTCTACCAAATTCTTTGCGGAGTTCCATTGCCTTACGACCATCGAAATCGTATTTCGCAATGAAGTTTTTAACCAGTTCTTCCGGTTCAGGTAGTACATCGCCTCCAAAAAATACCTTTTGTTTGCCTTCTGTTAAAAGAAAAATCTGGTGGTTAGGGCAGTGGGCACCCGTAAATTCGTAAGCAATGCTTTCATTAATTGCACCGTCGCCCTCTACAAAAGTTAACTGGGCATTGCGTTGTACAAATTCGAAAATATCAGCATGATACGAGGTTGATGTACTGCTAAATGCAGTTTCCCATTCACCACGGTTAATAATATGCTCCGCATCAGGGAAACTTAGCTCGGTTTTAGTACCCAACTGGTGGATCATACCACCCGAGTGATCGTAATGTAAATGCGACATTAAAACCTTAGTCACATCGGTAGGATCGAAGCCTGCATTTCTGATGTTTTTATGTAAAATGAGTTCGCCGTGATCGTCGCTAAACCCCAAACCCGTATCGAAAAGGACCAGGTCGTTTTTAAGTTCAACCAAAAAAGGTTGTACGTTGATAAACAGCGAGGCGGGTCTGTCTTTAAAATGGTGGATGGCAGGATCGAATGGCACAAATTTTTTTGTTGCATCAACTGAATAGGTGCCTTCGTAAAGGGTGTGGACTTGCAAAATGTAAATCTTTAATGTTTCTACAAAGGTAACAATCTAAATAACAGTATTTGTTTTAGTAAAAGCTTGGATACTTCCTTTTTTTGTAAAATATGATTGCTAAATTTCAGGCAAATTATTCTTTATGAGCATCCGTGTTTTGATTTTATTGCTGGTTTTTGGCTTTTCTAACCGTTTATTTGCCCAGCAGCGTCCAAATGTAATTATCGTGCTGGCCGATGATATGGGTTATGCTGATATTTCGTGCTACGGAAGCCCACTGATTAAAACACCTTTTTTAGATGGGATGGCAGCAAAAGGAATAAAGGCAACCAATTTTGTAACTACTTCACCAACCTGTACCCCTTCGAGGGCATCGTTATTAACCGGAAGGTATTGCAGCCGGATGGATTTGCCGAGGCCAATAGGACCAGGTGAAAAAGCCGGAATGCCTGAAGACGAAATTACCATTGCACAAATGCTAAAACAATCTGGCTATGTAACTGCATTAGTTGGTAAATGGCACTTGGGCGATCATGGTGTTTCGTTGCCTAACAAAAAAGGTTTTGACGAGTTTTATGGTTTGTTATATAGTCACGATTACCGGGCACCTTATGTAAAAACCGATACCACCATTAAAATTTTCAGAAATACCAAACCCGAAATTTATAAACCGCACGATAGTATTTTAACCAGTTCTTACACACGCGAGTCGATTAATTTCATTAAGAAAAATGCAGCAGCTAAAAAGCCATTTTTTCTTTACCTGGCTCAGAATATGCCGCATTTACCGGTTGCCTTTGCTGCACAGAAAAGCCGCAAAACACCATCAGCAGGTGGTGAGCTGGGCGATGTGATTGAGGATATGGATGCTGGTTTGGCGCAAATCTGGAAACAGGTAGTAGCATCAGGACAGGCCGACAATACGATTTTTATTTTTACCAGCGATAATGGCCCATGGATTAATGCACCATCAAGAATGTACCAGGATGGTTTTACCAAATTTTACCATGTAGGTTCGGCTGGTGTTTTCAGGGGATCGAAAGGCATTTCTTACGAGGCTGGTCATCGGGTACCATTTATTGTATATTGGAAAGGCCATACGCTTACCGATACGCAATTAACAAAACCGATTTCGAATTTAGACGTTTTTCCTACGCTGGCCGATTGGACCAAAAGTAAACTTCCGCAACGGGTATATGATGGCGAATCTATTTCTGCTTTGCTAACCACTAAAAATTACAATAAGCCCCATCGTCCGATTTACTACCACAATTACGTTTTAGAAGGTGTAAAAGATGGAGATTGGAAATTGAGGATTACCAAAAACGATAATAAAGAACTAACGGAGTTGTATAATCTTTCATGGGATCCCGCTGAGCGTGTTAATCTGGCCGATGATGCGAAATATGCAGCTCAAAAAGAATATTTATTGAAACTTTACCAGGAATATCCGGGGAATTCGAAATAAGATATTATAATAATTTCTCCCGCAGATTTAAGGGATTGAAACACAGATATCATTAATGTAAGGCATTAATATTTTAAATCTGTGTTTTTTTGCGCCATCAGCGGGAAATAAGATACTGTGCTACTGTCTTTAAGTTTCTCCCGCAGATTTAAGGGATTGAAACACAGATATCATTAATGTAAGGCATTAATATTTTAAATCTGTGTTTTTTTGCGCCATCAGCGGGAAATAAGATACTGTGCTACTGTCTTTAAGTTTCTCCCACAGATTTAAGGGATTGAAGCACAGATATTATTGATGCAAGGCATTATTGTTTATAAATCTGCGTCTCTTTCTGTTTAATCAGTGGGAAATAATGAATCAGATAGTATTAGTTGCCGTACTCTTAAAGAGGTATCACACTACATTGGTGAGGTGAAAACTATTACTATGTAATGATTGCTGCCGTCGTATCCAATTAAAATGTATATTTACTGTTCGGAAACAGAATAAATGGAAAAAAGATGGGTGCTTGCGTCAAATTGTGATGATGCTACTATAACTACGATTGCAGAACAACTGAATATAGATCGCTCGTTGGCGCAGATATTGGTACAACGGAATATTTGCGATTTCGATCAGGCAAAAGATTTCTTCCGACCGGATTTAGACCATCTGCATAATCCTTTCATAATGAAGGATATGGATGCTGCAATATCCAGGATAGAAACTGCTCTGGCTACTCACGAAAAAATCCTGATTTATGGCGATTACGATGTAGATGGTACCACTTCGGTAGCATTAGCCTTCAGTTTCTTTTCTCAGTTAACTTCAAATATTGAATATTATATTCCAGATCGTTACCTGGAAGGGTATGGCATTTCTACTACTGGTATAGACTATGCCAGTGAAAATGGATTTACTTTAATTATTGCGCTCGATTGTGGGATAAAATCAATTGATAAAATTGATTATGCCAATACTTTAGGTATCGATTTTATTATTTGCGATCACCATTTACCTGGAGATGAATTACCTAAAGCCGTTGCTGTTTTAGATCCCAAACGATCAGATTGTGCATATCCTTTTAAAGAGCTTGCCGGCTGCGGTATTGGTTTCAAACTAGCGCAGGCATATGCACAAAAACACCAATTGCCTAAAGAAACGTATCTACGGTATCTAGATCTGGTGATGGTGAGTATCGCAGCGGATATTGTGCCCGTTGTTGGCGAGAACCGGATTTTAGCGCATTATGGTTTAAAAAAGTTAAACACCAATCCCTGCGAAGGCTTACGGGCTTTAATGGAAGTTTCGGGCAAGACCGAGAATTATACCATTACCGATGTTGTTTTTACGCTCGGGCCGCGGATTAATGCTGCGGGTAGGATCGATCATGCAAAACATGCAGTGGCTATGCTGCTTTGCCAGGTAGACGGAAATGCTTCAGAACAGAGCGAGCTGATTAATCTTAAAAATACAGAGCGTAAAACCTACGACCAGGACATTACCCGCGAAGCTCTGGCTTTAATTGGTGATAGTGAAATTCTGATTAACAAAAAAACCACTGTTGTATTTAATGAAAACTGGCACAAAGGTGTGATTGGGATTGTAGCCTCACGTTTAACTGAAAAATATTACCGTCCAACCATTGTGCTTACCAAATCAAACGGTCATGTTGCTGGTTCATGTCGTTCGGTAGTGGGTTTCGATTTATACGAAGCCTTGAGTGGCTGTGCAGACTTACTGGATCAGTACGGTGGTCATAAATTTGCAGCGGGTTTAACCATGCAGGAGCATAATGTTGGTGCTTTTGCGGATAAATTTGAAGAAATTGTATCAGCCAGCATTACTGAAGAGTTGCTAACCCCAATGATTAAGATCGATGCAGGAATAGAACTGGCACAGATTGATGGCAAATTTTACCGGGTTTTGGCACAAATGGGGCCATTTGGCCCCGAAAATATGGCGCCTATTTTTGTTACCCATGGGGTATACCTGGCACAACATGCCATGGCAGTTGGTGCAAATCACTTAAAAATTAATATAAAACAACAAAATTCGCCTATTTTTGAGGGCATCGCATTTGGGTTGGGAGAATTTCAAAACCTCCTGGAGCCAAGAGCTCCTTTCTCCATATGCTATACCATTGAAGAAAATGTATGGCGCGAGAAGAGGCGTTTGCAATTGAATATTAAAGGAATAAAAGTTAATTAAACAAAATCGTTATCCTGTCCCGATTTTATCATCGGGATCAGGATCTCTTGAGTGAGATGCTGAATCAAGTTCAGCAAGACGGAGTGGATCGATATATGATACTAAGAGCCGAAAATCTGGTTAAAAAATATAAACAGCGTACTGTTGTAAACAATGTTTCGTTCAATGTAAACCAAGGCGAGATTGTTGGTTTGCTGGGACCTAACGGAGCGGGTAAAACCACTTCCTTTTATATGATTGTAGGGTTAATTAAACCTAACGAAGGACGTATTTTTTTAGAAGAAGAAGATATTACCGAAGATCCAATGTACCGCAGGGCGCAGAAAGGAATTGGTTATCTGGCTCAGGAAGCTTCGGTTTTTAGGAAACTTACTGTAGAAGATAATATTCTTGCCATTTTGGAAATGAGCGACATGAGCAAGGAAGAACAGAAAGATAAACTCGAAGAGCTGATTAACGAGTTTAGCTTGCATAAAGTGCGCAAAAACCGTGGCGATTTATTGTCGGGAGGTGAGCGTCGCCGTACCGAAATTGCACGTGCTTTAGCAGCTAACCCCAATTTCATTTTACTCGATGAGCCCTTTGCCGGGGTAGACCCTATTGCGGTAGAAGAAATCCAGGGTATCGTGGCTAAGCTGAAACACAAAAATATCGGCATTCTGATAACCGACCACAACGTACAGGAAACCCTTTCTATTACTGACAGGGCTTACCTGCTTTTTGAAGGAAAAATTTTAGAGCAAGGCGTACCTGAGGTACTGGCCGAAAATGAAATGGTACGAAAAGTATATCTGGGATCGAATTTCGTATTAAAACGCAAGAAATTTGATGTTTAATCCACAGGTTGCTGATAGAATATTGTTAATCAAAACAAATTTTAATTTCGGGTGTTGCCTAAACTTTATGCTGAAACGAATTACTGTAAACCAGGGTGCTGTAAATAAAAGAATGTACATAGATGTAGAAACTTTTGATAAGATGATGTTCATTAATTTTAACCTTTAAGATGGCAATTGTAAATTCGATTTTTACCTGGTTAATGAAAAAGCGGATCCACCAGATCGAGCTTTTTATGAAATATCCACACGATGTTCAGGAAGAATGGTTCCACACGCTGGTTGATAGTGCCGAAAACACCGAATGGGGCAAACTGTACGATTACAAGACCATTTTAACCGTACAGCAATATCAGGAACGCGTTCCCATCCAAAATTACGATACTTTAAAGCCCTACATTGAGCGTATGTTGAATGGTGAGCAGAATATCCTTTGGCCGTCAGATATCAAGTGGTTTGCTAAATCATCAGGTACTACCAGCGACAGGAGCAAATTTATTCCTGTTTCGGAAGAAAGCCTTGAAGAATGCCATTTCAAAGGTGGTAAAGACATGCTTTCTATTTATTGCAATAACCGGCCCGATAACCAGATGTTTACCGGTAAGAGTTTGGTTTTAGGCGGAAGCCATCAGGTAAACCAATTAAACGAAGATTGCTTTTACGGCGATTTATCGGCAGTGCTGATTAAAAATCTGCCAATATGGGCCGAGTTTTACCGCACCCCAGATATGTCTATCGCTTTGATGGACAATTATGAAATAAAAATGGATAGGATGGCTGAGGCCACTATCAACGAAAATGTAACCAGTATTTCGGGAGTACCTACCTGGACCATCGTACTGGCCAAAAAAGTACTCGAACTAACAGGCAAAAGCAATTTACTAGAAGTTTGGCCCAATCTCGAAGTATATATTCACGGTGCGGTAAACTTTGCGCCTTACCGCGAACAGTTTAAACAACTCATCCCTTCTCCTGATATGTATTATCTGGAGACCTATAATGCCTCAGAAGGATTTTTTGGTATCCAGGATCAGGACGATTCAGATGAAATGCTGCTGATGCTGGATTATGGTATTTTCTACGAATTTGTGCCCATGGAGCATATTGGTGAAGAGAATCCTAAAGCATTGGTGCTGGGCGAAGTGGAGTTGCATAAAAACTATGCAATTGTAATTTCTACCAACGGAGGTTTATGGCGCTATATGATTGGCGACACCATTCAGTTTACCTCGCTGGCACCCTACCGCATTAAAATTACTGGCCGTACCAAACACTTCATTAATGCATTTGGCGAAGAGGTGATTATCGATAATGCCGAACAAGCCTTAACCAAAGCCTGCCAGGAAACCGGCGCCGAGATTAAAGATTATACTGCGGGACCAATTTATTTTAAAGGAGAGAAGGCAGGTGGTCACGAATGGATTATTGAGTTTGATAAACAACCTAACGATTTTGAAAAGTTTGTAGACATTATGGATCAAACGCTGCGCGAAGTAAATTCTGATTACGATGCCAAGCGCTTTAAGGATATGGCACTCTGCCGGCCTAAAGTACACAACGCACCGGTCCACACGTTCTACAACTGGTTAAAGGCAAAGGACAAGCTGGGTGGACAACACAAAGTACCGCGACTGGCTAACGAGAGGAAGTATGTTGATGATATTTTGGAGATGATGAAAAATGCTTAAATTCAATAAAAGATAAAAACATCTGGCATTTAGATTGTTTCATCAAATGAGCCGATACAATATGATGCTTTTGGCCGTTAATTTATAATACATCCAGCATGAAATTGAACAGGCAAAAAATATTAGATTTCTTTAAAAAATCTGAGGGCAAGGCAACGGTGATCTTGAATGATAAAACCAGGGCCAGCAAAACAATTAAGGATGCACTGGGCAAAGCTGTAACCAATAAAGGCGATTTAGAAGGCATTTGGGCTAAGCTGGTGCTGTTGTTTGCCGTTGCAAAAGATTATGTAAACGGTAGCTATACCGAAATTCCGAAACGATCGATCGTTGCCATTTTAGGTGGCCTGGTTTATTTTTTGTCGCCCGTTGATGTGATCCCGGATTTTATACCCGCTTTAGGTTTT
The DNA here is from genome assembly GCF_011303555.1 of Pedobacter sp. HDW13. Lineage (NCBI taxonomy): Bacteria > Pseudomonadati > Bacteroidota > Sphingobacteriia > Sphingobacteriales > Sphingobacteriaceae > Pedobacter > Pedobacter sp. HDW13. The sequence goes on from NZ_CP049868.1 coordinate 3,109,155, forward strand.
ATTGATGATATATACATCTTAAACCTGGTGTACAGGCAGGTGCTTAAAGACCTCGAAAAGTATAAGGCCTGGAAAGATGCACAGGCAAAAATAATAGATGTATATGGCTCAACCAGATAAAAGTTTTTTAGATTGGTTAGGCGAACATCTTTTTAGCTGCCCTTTTAAAGCTTATTTTGGTGTCGATTGCCCTGGTTGTGGTTTACAGCGGTCGGTTGTTGCCTTGCTTAAAGGAAATTTCATCGATTCTTTTAAATTTTATCCCGCAACCCTTCCTTTAATTTTTGTATTGCTTTTTACACTTGTTCACCTAAAACTCGACTTTAAATTTGGTGCACAGTTGATTAAAATCGTTTTTGCAGGTGTTGCAGTAATTATCTTAATCAATTACATTTACAAAATATACAATCACCAACTACTAAGTTAAACACATACTCATGTCAGAAGAACAGGAAAACCCTCAGGAAAATAAACCTATCGATCTTTCAAAGAAAGAGGAACCGATTATAGAGCCAATAAATGAGGGGCCGGTAAGTCCACCACCATTTCAACAACCGCCGCCGTTTCAGCAGCCGCCTCCATTTGGGCAGTTTGGCGGAGGGTTTGGTCAGCAAAATTTACCTAATGCCACTGCGGCACTCGTTTTAGGTATTATTGCGCTACCAGCTTGCTGCTTTTATGGCATATTTGGGCTTATTTTCGGTGTTATTGCCTGGGTTTTAGGAGGTGGGGATGTTAAAAAATACCAGCTTAACCCTACACTTTATACCGAATCATCCTATAAAAATGCCAAAGCTGGAAAGATTTGCGGTATGATTGCTACAATTTTGAGTTTATTGTTTATTGTATTTGTTGTTTTAATTGTGGCAGGTGCCATTACGCATCCCGAAGCATACGACAGATTTTTTAAAGGACTAAATTAAGCGGCTATTTAATTTTACCTTAAAAATATAAACTGGATGGTGCATGCCATCTGATTTTCTTATTTTTGTAGCGTTCAAATTGTAAATCATAAACTCACGATAATGTATCCAGAATATTTAGTAGAACCAATGCGTAAGGAATTAACCAACGTAGGTTTTCAGGAATTAAAAAATGCAGCAGATGTAGATCAGGCCATTAAAGGCGAAGGAACTGTATTGGTTGTTGTAAACTCGGTTTGTGGTTGCGCGGCAGCAAATGCACGCCCGGCAGCGAGAGCAGCAGCAGCACACGAAAAACACCCCGATAAATTGGTTACCGTTTTTGCAGGTATGGAAAAAGAAGCTGTAGATCAGGCCAGAAACTATATGATGCCTTTCCCACCGTCATCGCCAGCTATGGCTTTGTTTAAAGATGGTAAATTGGTACACATGATCGAGCGCCATCAAATTGAAGGTAGACCAGCACAAATGATCGCTGATAACCTGATTGGTGCTTTCGAACAATATTGTTAAGAAAAGATTACGCAGATATTTAGATTACACTGATTAATGTTATACTAATCAGTGTAATCTCCTTAAATACCCAAAATCTGTGCTATAAATCGGTGTTGTTAAAAGTCTTTATTGAGCAGTTTCTCCAGCTCTCCGAACGAAACGTTCATTCTTACCCGACCTTGTTTAGCATACGAAATTTCTCCAGTCTCTTCCGAAATAATTACCGCAACAGCATCCGTAGTTTCAGAAACTCCAATACCTGCCCTGTGTCTTAAACCGAATTGCGAAGGCAACTGATCGTTATCAGTTAAAGGGAGGATACAACTCGCACTTTTAATCTTGTTTTCCGAAATAACCACAGCACCATCGTGCAGAGGGCTGTTTTTCTGGAAAATACTTTCGAGCAGGCGCTTAGATATTTTGGCATCGACCAGTTCACAGCTATTGGCAAAAAACTGTTCGTCGTAAAATTTAACAAACACAATCAGCGCGCCTGTCCTGGTTTTTTTCATGCTTTTGCAGGCATCAATAATCGGCTTTATTCGCGTTAAATTATTTCGCTCAATTTCTTTCCGGCCAAATAAATAACCCCACCAGGCCTTGTTTTTTTGTAGAAAGGCATTTTTACCAATGAGTAACAGAAAGCGCCTGATTTCGGGGTGAAAAATAACGATCAGGGCAATGATACCCACACTCATAAATTTCTCTATGATGGTGGTGAGCAGTTTCATGTTTAACGCATCTACTACCCGGTAAAAAATGGCAATGATGAGCATACCCACCAGCAGGTTTACGGCCAGGGTATTGCGGATCAGTGTATACACATAATAAATTAACAGTGCCACCAGCACAATATCTACCACATCGGTGATGGTAAATTTTACAAAGTCGAAATCCAATCCTTTCATTATGGGCAAGATAGTAAAACAGTTATAGAGAATTCGTCACCCTGAATTTATTTCAGGATCTCTAATTCATAAAGATACTGAACCAAGTTCAGTATGACGTTACGTTTATTTTTGTAATCAAAAAATAATAATCTAAGCTTAACCTAACATCCCCACCAACCTCACACACTCCACAGCTTCCTTAACATCATGTACCCTTAAAATCCCTGCGCCTTTTTGCAGTGCAATCGTGTTCAGTACCGAAGTTCCGTTTAAGGCTTCGGGTGCAGTAGTACCCAGTGTTTTATAAATCATTCCCTTGCGCGAGAAACCTACCAATATTGGCAGTTTAAAAATCTGGAAAGCCTCCATTTGGTTCAGCAATTCATAGTTATGGGCAATGGTTTTTCCGAAGCCAAAACCGGGGTCTATGATAACATCGTGGACATGCAACGCCTTCAGCTTGGCTAGTTTTTTAGCCAGGTAATCTACCACATCCAGGAGTACATTTTCGTAAACTGGGTTTTGTTGCATATTTTGTGGCGTTCCCTGCATGTGCATAATCATGTAAGGTACCTGCATTCTGGCAACCGTTTCGAACATCAGCTCATCCATATCACCCGAGGCGATATCGTTAACAATATGTGCACCCGCCAGTATAGTTGCTTCGGCTACTTTGGCTCTGAAAGTATCGATTGAAAAAATAGCTTCTGGAAATGCTGTCGATAGGCTGCTCACAACAGGCACGAGTCTATCTATCTCTTCTGCTTCCGAAATATCCTTCGCACCCGGTCTGGATGAATAACCACCAATATCGATAAATGTTGCGCCTTCGGTCAGGTGTTTTTCTGTTTTGGTTAAGGCCTCATCTATAGATTTTGTTCTGCTGTCGCTGTAAAAAGAATCGGGTGTGATGTTGAGAATTCCCATCACCTTCGGACTACTTAAATCAATAAGCTGACCTTTTATATTTAAGCTTTGTTTGGGCTCAAAAAAGTTTTTTTCTGCCATAATAAACCCTTTCGGGATTTGGGTTTCGCTTTAAAAATGTATCTTTAGCTTTTGTTTTTTCACGACAAAAATACACTAAAAACTAAATAAATATTGGCTTTGGCACAAACAAATACGGCTACAGAATTTGATGAGGTGATTGCAGTTTGCAGATCATTATTTTTAAAGAAAACGAAAGATTACGGCACGGCCTGGCGCATATTAAGACCAAGTTCGATCACCGATCAGATTTTTATCAAAGCTCAGCGCATTCGTACTTTAGAAGAAAAAAAAGTGAGCAAAGTGGGAGAGGGTGTCATATCCGAATACATTGGGATTGTTAACTATTGTGTTATTGCCATGATGCAGCTCGAACTTACAGATAACGATCCGAACGAAATGCCTTTCGAAACGGTTGAAAATTTGTTTGAAGAAAAAATTACTGAAACCAGGGATTTAATGTTTGCCAAAAACCACGATTATGGTGAGGCTTGGCGTGATATGCGTATCAGCTCGCTTACCGATCTGATTTTGATGAAAATTTTCAGGGTAAAACAAATCGAAGATAACGAAGGACAAACCCTGGCATCCGAAGGCGTAAAGGCAAATTACCAGGACATGCTGAACTACTCGGTTTTCGCCCTGATTAAACTGAGTGTTAAATAAATTTTTGCCACGAAATAGCCATTTAAATATTATAAAACGACTGAAAAACAGATTATACCGATGCAAAACGTACTTTTAAGATTCTCCAGATTTTTTGTTGGCGCTTTATTTATATTTTCTGGCTTAATCAAAGCCAACGATCCGCTTGGTTTTGGCTATAAATTGCAGGAGTATTTCGAAGTTTTTCACATGGGTTTCCTCAACGGAATGGCTACCGGTATAGCCATTTTATTGTGTACTCTCGAAATTGTTTTAGGCGCCTTGTTGCTGCTGGGTTTCTGGAGCAAAAAAGTAGCCTGGGGATTATTGTTGTTAATCATTTTCTTCACCCTGTTAACCTTTATTTCTGCCGCATTTAAAGTAGTAACAAGCTGCGGTTGTTTTGGCGATGCCATTCCGCTTACCCCTTGGCAATCGTTTACCAAAGATCTGATTTTGCTGGTGTTGATCATGATCATTTTCGCGAAAAAGGAATTAATTCAACCTTTATTTAAAAAGGAAGCCACTCAGCGCAATATCGCTTTAGCGGTAACGGTAGTTTCTTTAGGCTTTGGCTTATATACCTACAATGTGTTGCCTGTTATCGATTTCTTGCCTTATAAAGTTGGTGCGCATATTCCTTCATTAATGGTCATCCCTCCGGGAGAGAAGCCAGATGAGTTCGAAATCATGTACCACCTTAAAAATAAGAAAACCAATGCAGAGCAGGATATGAGTGATAAAGCTTATCTCAAAACCGAAATCTGGAAAGATAACAATTGGGAAATTATTGGTGAGCCTACGAAAAGGCTGGTAAAGAAAGGTTATGAGCCTAAAATCAAAGATTTAGTAATTACCGATGCTTCGGGAACCGATTATACTAAAGAATTGATTGAAAACCCTTATTACAGTTTGATTTTTGTGGCTTACGATTTGAAGAATACGAACGAAAGTGCAATTGGTAAATTAAATGCCATCGCGATAAATGCCACACAACAATTCAACATTCGTACGGTTTTGTTAACCTCCAATTCAGCACAGGATGCAGAAGTATTTATCAAAAAGAATAACCTGTTTTCGGAAGTTTTTTATGCTGATGCAGTACCGCTGAAAAGTATGGTAAGGGCTAATCCGGGTGTTTTGTTGTTGAAAAACGGAGTGGTTATCAATAAATGGCATTACCACAATGTGCCAACTTTTGACCAATTGAGCCGGAAATACTTCGATAAATAAACATGATTGGCTATGCACTAAAAAAACTGATGTACGGATTGCTGGTAATGGCCGGCGTTATACTCGTTGTTTTTGTGCTTTTTAATATCCTGCCCGGCGATCCTGCCCGAATGACGATGGGGCAGCGGGCTGATGTACAATCGCTCGAAGCGGTACGTAAAGAGTTTGGTTTAGACCGCTCAAAACCCGTTCAGTTTGTTTTATACCTGAATGATTTATCGCCGCTTAGTGTGCTCGATAATGATAGTACCACGCAGCAGAAATATCATTACTCGAAATTAATCAGCTTTAATAAAAAGGCTTTGGTGGTTAAATGGCCTTATTTGCGCAGTTCATACCAAACCAGGCGCGATGTAACTGCAATTTTGGCTGAAACCGTTCCCAATACCTTTATACTGGCGCTTACAGCAATGATTTTTGCTACGCTGATAGGTGTGTTTTTAGGAGTGCTGTCGGCAGTTTATAAAGATTCGTGGATTGATAAATCAGCCAATGCATTTGCAATTTTGGGTATTTCGGCCCCTTCGTTTTTTGCGGGGATTATTATCGCCTGGCTTTTTGGTTTTGTGCTGAGCAATTACACTGGTTTGAAAATGAGTGGGAGTTTATATTCTTACGATCCTTTTAACGGGGAAGTGCTTACCTTGAGAAATTTATGGCTACCTATGATTACATTGGGCTTGAGGCCGCTGGCCATTATTGTGCAGCTTACCCGAAGTGCTATGCTCGATGTACTGGCACAGGATTACATCAGAACAGCAAGGGCAAAGGGCTTAAGCAGGAACAAAATTATTTACAAGCACGCCTTAAAAAATGCCTTAAATCCGGTAATAACCGCTATTTCTGGCTGGTTTGCTTCTTTACTTGCCGGTTCTTTTTTTGTAGAATATATTTTTGGCTACAACGGACTGGGCAGAACAACGGTAACGGCATTAGAAATGTCAGATTTCCCGGTAGTAATGGGATCGATATTATTTATTGCCTTTGTTTTCGTTGCAATTAATATATTGGTCGATATTTTGTACGCCTATATCGACCCGAGAGTGAAACTGGCGTAATGAAGAAATAAATATAGCATGAGTAATACGAACGATATAAACAGTGGAAATGTAACATCTCTTTCCGGGATCTTTTTTTTGGTAGGATACATGGGATGTGGTAAAAGTACCAAAGCCAAGCAACTGGCGCACCGTTTAAATTGTCCGGTAATTGATCTGGATGCTGAAATTGTTGCCAAAACAGGAAAAACAATTGCCGAATATTTCGGTGAGTTTGGCGAAAGTGGCTTTAGGGATTATGAAAGTGAGCTGCTTAAAACTTTCGATTATCCGGAAACCTGCGTGGTAGCCACAGGTGGTGGTTTACCCTGTTTCTTCGATAATATGGACTGGATGAATGCGCACGGCGAAACCGTTTATCTGCAAATGGAACCCGCTGCATTGGTATCGCGATTGCACAACCGCCAGAAACGACCTTTAATTAAAGATTTAGATGACGAACAGCTTTTAGTGTTTATAAAAGAAAAACTTCAGGAACGCGATCCATTTTATACCCAGGCAAAATTAATTGTTGACGCCTTTGATCTGGATGGCGAAAAACTGGAAGCGGCGTTACTAGCCAAGGTTTAACCCATCTTGCTACTTATCCATAAATAATACTTACTACTAAATACTTGATACTGCTTTAATTGATACTACTTTAATCAACACAATCACTCACAATTTTAGCCGATAGCAAAGCCAGGGGGATCCCTCCGCCGGGATGAACACTACCACCGCAAAAGAATAGATTTTTAACCTTCGAACTGAAATTAGGGTGTCTGAGAAAAGCAGCAAATTGATTGTTTGAGCTATTCCCGTACAATGAACCCTGATAAGAACCAGTTTTGCTTTCAATGCTCCGGGGATCTAAAACCTGTTCGCAAATAATATCTTTCTCAATGTTCCGGTTTAAAATACGGCTGATTTTTTGGATGATATTGGCTTTTGCTTCCTGTATAAGTTGATCCCAGTCTTGGCCATTATTCGCAGGGACATTAATCATGACAAACCAATTTTCGCTATCTAAAGGGGCATCAGTATGAAGGTGTTTACTGCTGATGTTGATGTAAACCGTTGGGTCGCAGCTAATGGTTTTATTCTTCCAGATGGCATTAAATTCTTTTTGGTAATCTGCAGCAAACAAGATATTGTGTAAGCCCAAATCGTTGTAATTGCCGTTCATGCCCCAATAAAAAATTAAAGCGGAGCTACTGCGTTCCTGGTTGAGTAGTTTTTTCGGGTGTAGTATGCCTTTAAGCAGGTTTTTATAGGTGAACCAGATATCCAGATTGGAGACCACTAGGTCAGCAGGGTGGATTTTATCCTTAACCATTATCCCTTTTATTTTCGGTTTACGGCTACCCGAATGCAGGATTTCTTCTGCCTTTTGGTTGTAATGAAATTGAACACCCAGTTCTTCTGCCAGTTTAACTAGACCACTTACAATACCATACATCCCATTTTTAGGGAGAAAGGCTCCAAAATGATACTCGAAATGTGGAATCACGTTTAAAGTTGCGGGAGCTTGATACGGGTCGGAACCATTGTAGGTAGCATAGCGGTTAAAGAGTTGTGCTATACGATGATCCTTAAAGAATTTGTTGTTGGCCTTTTGCTGCGTTCTGAAAGCATCAATTTGTCCAAACCTGAAAACTGATTTTAGCGTATCCCAATGGAGGTAACTTTTCAATTTGTGCAGGGTTCGTTCTAAAAACACTTTGTGGGTTACATCATAAATGGTAGCGCTTGTTTTTAAGAATTTTTCAACTTCCGATGCGGTAGATTGAGTTTTTGCTTCAATTTCTTGTGCAAATGTATTCAAATCAGCCTTTGCAGTCAACCTTAATCCGTCTTCGTAAAAGTAACGGCAAATTTCTTTTAACCGGATGTATTCAAAATAATCGTTTGGGTTCTTGCCAGCAAGTTGGAAAAGTTCATCCACATATTGCGGCATGGTAAACAGGCTGGGGCCAGCATCAAATCTAAAGCCACTCATGCTGATCTCTGCCAGTTTACCACCAGGTTCTGAGCCAGCTTCAAAAACACTTACCTCGTATCCTTTTACACTTAGGCGGATAGCTGATGCAATTCCCGCAATTCCGGCACCGATAACGATTGCTTTTGGTTTAGACATTAATCTATTTCAACTCCTCTAAATATACCTTCGTCTGTTTTTCAATCTCGCCTGTTGCAAATTTAATTGCCGAACCTACTCTTGTCGTTTGTGGTTTTACCGCCATTTTATTGATTGTAGCGAGCGCATCAGTGTACCACTTGCTCCAAACTTCAATAATATGCTTTTCTTCAGCTATGGGTTTACCTGTGGCTACTGCCTTTTTACTCAAATCGAATTCTGTTTTTAGGCGAATCAAAGCATCAGCTTTAACCTGAGTAACCGTAGCTGTGGCCGTATTTTCATCAGCAGAAATTAAGGTGTAGGCTGCAGTTAAACCGCTTATGCCTACATTTTTCATTTCCGTTGGTGAAACTTTATCAATCCTGTCGTTATCAGTGTGGTAAAAAACATCTGTAAAGTGCCACATTAACAAACCGGGGATTTTATTCTGCAAAAATGGAGTGTGGTCACTTCCACCCTCAAACGGATTGTAATTCACGGTCCAATTGGCAAATTTTCCCTGCGTTTTACAGATATCGAAAATGAAATCGTTAAAATAATGCGGAAAAAGATCTTTTTCGGCGACGTCGCCTGCTCCCCATTCGGTATGTTTATCAGTGCCTCTGGTCCAGATGGCCGATGGATCGGGCATTTTTTCTATTAAGAAAGAGCCGCCTGTCTTTTTGGTGTTTTCACCAACCATATCCAGACTCATTCCCCACATAATGCCCTTTGCGCGGGTAGTGTCTTCAGTAATGTATCTTCGGGTCGAAACAATCTCATCGCCCCACAAAAAAGTTAAACTGCGCTTAGGGTTTATTTTTTTTGTTCGGTACAATTCAGCTGTTAAGCGGGCCATTTCGGCTAAAGTGCCCACGCCACTGGCATTATCATTGGCTCCGGGTTCTTGTACGTGTGCGCTAAAAACAAAGCGTTCATCGGGACTAATACTTCCTCTCACATTGGCTACAATGGTTAATTCTTCTGATGGATAAATTTTGGTCTGGATATTTACTTTTAACTGTGTTACTCCTTTTAAACAAGCGGCCTTTAATTTTTCTTTGGCAGCATAGGATAAAAGTAATGTCCATACTTCACTATTCGCTTTCATACTGCCAAACTGAATGGAGGTTTGGTGGACTTCGGGTTGCGTGTATTTAGGCATAGCATACCCCAGTACTCCAATTGCCCCTGCTTTAGCTGCGGCCTGAAGCAAGCGTGAAGGGTGCCCTTCTGAAAAAAGGATTTTCCCTTTCAGATCCATTTTTTCAAGGTCAGCGGTATTTGCTTTGTCCAGATAAACCACCTGAGCAGTAACGCCGCCGGCTGGAGTTGAACTGCAATTGATTGGAATCATATTGCGGTTGGTTTCAAAAGAAATCAAAGGCTTTTCTTCGCCAACAATTGCAATGCTGGCATCAACAGGCTCCCAGGTATTGTTTTTCATCGCCCGTTTTTCGATGCGATAAGTTAAAGGTGCTTCAAATTCGTTTTGTTGCTGGGCCACAAAACCTGCTTTTTTCAATATACTTTCTACCTGATGAATGCTCGCATTGAACCCTGTATTACCGGGCACACGAAAGTACTTTTCTACAAAAGCAGTTGTTTCGTAAGCATTTTGTGCGTTGAAACCAGTACGGGTTAGTTTAAAATATTCATCTGTTGAGTTTTGTGCGTAAGTAGCCAGTCCCGCAAAAAGCAGTGTAAAAAGTATCTTCGTTTTCATAAGCGTTTATAAAAGCGAAAGATACTAAGAATATTTAAGCTAACTTAAGCGTAGCGCTTACCAGTTTTGCGTTTCATTTCCGCGTCAGCCGATAATGGTCCCGAGCCTACCACCCAAAACATAATGAGTAGGAATAAAACCAGTACCGAGAACCATAGTTCTGAGTTAGGAGAAGAGAAACCTGGAGTAAGATTAACGAAAAATACAGCAAACAGCAGAATCGGAATCTGGATGACCACAGCAAAGCGGGTTACCAGGCCCAGTGTAATTAAAACACCGCCAACCAGGTGAGCAAATGCTACCACATGTATGGCCATGCTGATTAACATACTGGAGAAACCAAAAATGTTGTTTTGTGTAATCATGTTTTGGAGCACAGAAGTGTCGCTAACAAAAGAAACACCTTTTCCAAAAATAACAAGGCCAAGGACAATGCGAAGATAATCCAGCCATTTCGAATGATGAACATCGCCCCAATGTTCAATTTTACGGATAACGTTCATAACGAACCTCCATTTTTATGTGAATGATACTTTAAGTTACGGAATTATATCTGATTATCAAATAAAGAATTGAAAATCAGCAGATGAGAAGTTGAAGGAAGAATAAATACAAGGTTTAACCTTTTGATGTAAAATTAACAAAAACTTAAACTATACTGTTTTGGTTTTCGGTCTGAATTTTGTATTATTGTTAAAGTTGAAAGGTTTTTTATCATGAGCAAAGAAATACTCGAATTTTCTGTACAGGTAGATGAAAAATTTGACCTGAAATTTAATTGGCTGGATGGTTTCTGGGGAGCCGCATTTAAATTTTTTGGAAAATAGTTTCTAATATCAAAAATATGCTGAATCAGTTATTATAAACTGAGCGGAAAAATATTGCCCGATCTTTCTTTCCAACTATTTATACTCATTCCAACTTTAGCTTTCAGCTTAGCTCTTTAACCTTTGGACTTTCCTCTTTCAGCTTTTAGCCTTATCTTTGCAAAATAATGAGTAGAAGAAAACCTGGTACGGTAACTATAGTTCCAAACGTACAAATAATCGATATTGCCGAAGAGGGAAAAGGTGTTGGTAAAGCCGATGAATTGGTGATTTTTGTTGATAAAGCAGTTCCCGGCGATGTGGTGGATGTGCGCTTAACAAAAAAGAAAAAGAATTTCGCTGAGGCGATAATTGAGCAACTCCATGAAAAATCTGATTTACGTACCGATCCGTTTTGCGCTCATTTTGGTACTTGTGGCGGTTGCAAATGGCAACACATGGGCTACGAATCTCAGTTGAAATTTAAACAGAAAAATGTAGAGGCTGCCTTGCAGCGCCTTGGTAAAATAGATACTTCGCATACTGAGCCTATTTTAGGCTCGGCAAAAGACCGCTATTACCGCAATAAATTGGAGTTTACTTTTTCGAACAAACGCTGGTTAGAAAAAACCGATGTAGAACGCGATGAAGATTTTGATATGAATGCCCTTGGTTTTCACGTGCCGTTGCGCTTTGATAAGATTTTAGATATAGAGCATTGCTATTTGCAGGCCGAACCTTCAAACACTATCAGAAATGCCGTACGTAAATATGCCTTGGATAACAGATTATCATTTTACGATCTGCGTAATCATGAAGGTGTACTGCGTAACCTCATTATCCGTACTTCTTCTACTGGTGAGGTAATGGTAGCCGTAGTGTTTGCTTATCCTGAACAGGAACAGGTAGATGGTTTGATGAATTTCCTTAAAGCTAAATTTCCGCAGATTACCTCGTTGTTATATATTGTTAACCAAAAGAAAAACGATACCATTTTCGATCAGGATGTGGTGGTATTTGCAGGCCGCGATCATATTTTTGAAGAGATGGACGGCATCCGCTTTAAAATCGGAGTAAAATCTTTTTATCAAACCAATTCTGAGCAAGCTTTCGAATTGTATAAAATTACCCGGGATTTTGCAGAATTTAAAGGCGACGAGCTAGTGTACGATTTATATACCGGTGCTGGAACCATTGCCAATTTTGTGGCCAAAAATGTAAAGCAGGTGGTAGGGGTAGAGTACGTGCCAACAGCTATTGAAGATGCTAAATTCAATTCGGAGTTAAACGGAATTGATAACACAATCTTTTATGCCGGAGATATGAAAGATATCCTTACCGCAGAGTTTATTGCAAGCCATGGTAAGCCTGATGTGGTAATTACCGATCCGCCAAGAGCCGGTATGCATGCCGATGTAGTGCAGCGCTTGTTGGAAATGGAGGCCGAAAAAATTGTTTATGTGAGCTGTAATGCTGCAACACAGGCCAGAGACCTTGAATTGTTAAATGAAAAATACGATGTGGCGCGTATTAAGCCAGTAGATATGTTCCCACACACGCAGCATGTAGAGAATGTTGTATTGTTAAGATTGAAATAAAAGAATGATAGAATAATTGAATGAGCGTGGGTTGAATGAATTAAGTTGCCTCCAACATTCATTCAACCATTCAAAATTCGATAATTAGTAGGTATGGATAGAGAAGAATTGTTAAGTGCAACACCCGAAGATGGTGGAGCGCCTCAAAAAAAGCAGGAAAGTCCGCTGGTAAGTTTAGAAAAAGACCTGGAACTTTACGCGGATGCAATTAAAGAAGTAGCAATAGAAATTATGGTTGAAGGAATTTCTGCTCACCCAATTTTTATTGCCCACCAGCATGAAGTTAATATTGGTGAATTGATTTTAAATAAAGAAGAACTCAACACTAATTGGACCATCCAGGCTTCTACCTTAGAAGAGTTTGTAGAAAAAGGCATCATTAGCAAAGAAAAAAAAGAACCGTTTTTAAAGGTTTATAAAAAACCAGAAGATTTTATGTGCGTATTCGTGATTGTTCCTGAAGGCGCAAACTTCATTTATTATCCGTACAAGAAAAGATAGTCTGAGTCCCCTGTAGTCTGGGGATAAATATAGAATAACAAAAATTGCAATTACCCATCTGTGTAATCCTGTAATCTGTGCAATCACCTTAAAAAAACAAACGCTGCTTTGTATCCACAAAGCAGCGAGTTATCATTAAACTAAACTAAAATTTTTTAATTCACGTGTCTTACATCTCCGCTTTTAGAGCTTGATGTTTTCTTCAGTGATGCGCTTCCTTTATAATGCACATCGCCACCGCCACTTGCTGATGCTTCTAAACCTTTATTCACGTAAATAGCTACATCCGAACCGCCCGATGCCTGCACTTTGGCATAGTTGGTAATAAAACCGTAAGCATCAATATCACTGCCACCGCTTGATTGAATGGTCATGTTTTCAGCTTTACCTTTTAAATCGATATCGCTACCACCGCTCGATTGGATCGATAAATCGTTACAAACTACATCCAGTTTCAGGTCTGAACCACCTGATGAACGGATGGCAAGTTTATCTGTTTTTAATTGATTTTGGGTAACCACATCCGAACCGCCTGATGCGGCAATTGCATTGAGGCTTTTATAAGTTACATAAGCTTTAATTACGCGGTTTTTAAACAGGCCACCCCAATTAATGCCATCTTTAAACTTGATGTTTACGTTGGCTCCGTTTTGCTCTACTACAATGTTTTTCAGGGTTTCGCTGTCCGACTGGATGCTTACACCTTCATTTCCACCTTGGGTAAGGTATAAATCTATTCCGCTGCTAATGCCAATGCTGTTAAAGTTTTTTACGGCAACATTTTTGGTTTCCTGTGCTTTAGCCATATAGCTGCTCACAATCACAAATAATATGGTTGCAGATTTGGTAAGGGTTTTCATAGTGCTCTTTGTTAAATGATTTTTAAAGCCATCAAACCTGGTTTTATGGTAATGACAGCCTGGGATTTTGTTTTTGGTATTAATAAGACGCAGTTGGAGCCAAAACGTTGCAGCCAATCGAAATTATTTTTCAAATAGTTTGAATTTCATGCTTAAAATCGTTCTTTTTGTATTCAACCTTTTATACAATGGCCGCATCACAATTACTTATCCTAAATAAGAAACAAATTCAGCAAAAGATAGATCGTATCGCTTATCAGATTTTAGAAGATAACCTGAACGAAAAGGAAATTGTACTTGCCGGAATTTGGGATCGTGGCTACAAGCTGGCTTTAAGGTTAGAAAAAGTACTTAAAAAAATCTCCGGCTTTAAAATAACTTTGTTGCGCATCGATCTTCAAAAGGAGAGTAGTAAACTGGTAGCCTCTACTGATTTGGATGAAAGCCATTGGAAAAACAAGGTGATCATTATTGTAGATGATGTACTGAACAGCGGTAAAACTCTGGCTTATGGCTTAGGTGTTTTCTTAAATACCCCCCATAAAAAAATTCGCACCGTGGTTTTAGTTGATCGAAGCCATAAAATATTCCCGATTGCAACCGATTTTGTTGGCCTTGAACTGGCAACCATTTTGAAAGAGCATGTAGATGTAGTGATGGATGTTGAGGGGGAAGAAGACCGGGTGTATTTGAGCTAGGATGTAGGTAAGATTGAAGATGTATAATGGATTATTTTTCATCGTCGAATTATAGCTCTATTAAATAAACCATATTTGCATTTGAGCCCAAATTTTTGCAATTTCCCGAAATGTATCAACCTAGGAAAAATAATCTGATTTTTAGCTTTTTCTCCTGGTACATTCAGTTTATCATTAAAAAAGATTTCTCAGCCTTCCATTTCGATGGAATTGAAACCAAACCCAATGCTTCAATCCTTATTCTGGCCAATCATTTCAGCTGGTGGGATGGATTCTTTATTTTTTATCTCAATAAAAAGCTATTTAAAAAGCAATTTCATGTATTGGTTAATGCCGAGAACTACAATAAAATTGGCTTTTTGAAATATTTGGGAGCTTTTGCTGCGGAGGGCAAGGGTAAAGATGTTTTAGATACACTGAGCTATGCAGGTAAACTTTTAGACGGTGAAAATAATCTGGTACTCGTTTTTCCGCAGGGGAAATTGTATTCTAATCATTTAAAGAATATCAGCTTTGAAAAAGGGGTTATGCAAATGATTAATGCCAGTCAGAAAAAGATGAGTATTATTTTTGTTGCTACCTTTGTCGATTATTTTTCGAAAAGAAAGGCAAGGGCTTATGCTTATCTTCAAAATTGGGAAACAGAAGAATACGTGAGTTTGCAGTTATTAAAAAGTGCGTACAATAAACATTACGATCAATCAGTTATTAAACAAACACAGATTACTGAATGACGATTTTTATTTACGCAGTACTAATTTTTCTGGTCATCAGGTTTTCGGTTACTGTCTTTAATTTCCTATCTAATCCTAAATTATCAAGGGTAATTAAACATTATCAGGATAAGGTTTCCATTTTGATTCCGGCACGCAACGAAGCGGAGAATATAATTGACCTGTTAACTTCCATTCAGGAGCAGGACTATATTCATTATGAAGTAATTGTTTTAGATGACGGTAGTAGCGACAATACTTTTGCACTGGTAGAAGCGTTTTGTACACTTAACCCAAATTTTAGGGTAGTTAAAGGGAAAGAACTCCCAGCAGATTGGCTGGGGAAAAACTTTGCCTGCCATCAGCTTGCCGAAATGGCTACCGGAAAATACCTCTTGTTTATTGATGCTGATGAAACCATTAAGCGCGGACTAATTAACAGCTTAATTGCCCGTATGGAAATAGGAAATCTGGCTTTATTAAGTGTTTTTACCAATCAGATAATGTTATCAATTGGTGAACGGTTAACTGTTCCGTTGATGCATTTCATCTTATTAAATCTGCTGCCTCTGCGTCTGGTTAAACTTTCAAAAAATCCGGCATTTGCTGCAGCCAGCGGTCAATGTATGTTTTTTAATGCCCATAACTATAACGAAAACCAGTGGCACGAACGGGTGAAAAATCAGGTGGTTGAAGATGTAGAAATTATGAAACGCGTTAAACTGGAAAAATTTAATGCCGAAGCACTTTTAGCCAATAGCCTGATCTATTGCAGGATGTACAAAGGACTGAATGAAAGTATAGTCGGTTTTAGTAAAAATTTACTTGCAGGTTTTGGTAATAACATCTTAATCTTATTACTTTACCAGCTTTTGGTAACTATTGGCCCGGTAATTTTAATCTTAAACTTTAACATTACTTTACTGGTATTACCATTAACTTTAATAATTTTAAGTAGAATAATGATTTCCTATTTATCCGGACAGAATGTTTTGATAAATTTGATTTTGCATCCCTTTCAGATGTTGTTCTTCTTGATTATTTCATTGATTTCTATAAAAAAGCATATTTTTAAAACAGGCACATGGAAGGGCAGAACGATCAAAGCGATTTAAAGGTTAAAAGAGTTGCAGTTGTTGTAATTATCATTTTTCATTTGGTTGGTTTGCTCGGTTTTTTAATTCCTGTGGCTCAACCGTATTTCCTTAAGCTCGTTCCTTTCCATTTATTGCTGATGTTTGCCGTAATTGTTTTTGCTTATAATGCCGATGTTAAACGCTTGTTGCTATTTGTATCAGGAGTTTTTCTTTGCGGTTTTATGGTTGAGGTTTTGGGCGTACACACGGGTAAAATATTCGGGAGTTATTATTACGGACCTACACTGGGTTACAAAATTGCTGCAGTACCCTTACTTATGGGGGTAAACTGGGTAATCCTGATTTTTAGTGTAGGGCAGATGATGAAAGCAATAAAGATTAGAAACAGTATACTTGCTTCTGTTACAGGTGCGTTGGTGTTGGTGATTTTCGATTATTTTTTAGAACCTGTAGCTATGAAATTTAACTATTGGCAATGGGACTGGCACGAAATACCGGTTCAGAATTATGTAGCCTGGTTTATCGTTTCGGTTATTTTATTAAAGTTTTACTATGCGTTGGGCTTAAAGCAACAGAAATATTTAGGTACTGCGATGTTTGTGGCACAGTTTATCTTTTTTGTTGTCTTATACATGACAACCGGAACAAATATTTTTGCTTAATTTTGTATTGCAATGGGTTACAACTTACAGGTTAACATCGATAAATCATCAGGCTTTTGTTTTGGTGTAGTGTATGCAATAGAAATGGCAGAAGATATTTTAGATAACGAAGGTTATTTATACTGTTTGGGAGACATTGTACACAATGATGAAGAGGTTGAGCGCTTAACTAAACGCGGACTGAAAATCATCGATCACGAAATTTTAAAAGATTTGCGTGATGAGAAGGTTTTAATCAGGGCACATGGCGAAGCCCCCTCAACTTATCAGCTGGCATTAGAAAATAACCTCACTTTGATTGATGCATCTTGTCCGGTGGTTTTAAAGTTGCAGAATAGGATTAAAAACTCGCACGATGATGAAGAACAAGTGCTTATTTTTGGTAAACACGGCCATGCAGAGGTAATTGGTTTGCAGGGGCAAACTGATGGTAAAGCCATTGTTTTTCAGGATTTAGCCGAACTCGATAATGTGGAGCTTCCGGAAAAGTTTACTTTGTATAGTCAAACCACTAAAAGCACCGATAAATTTTACCACATTAAAGACGAATTGTTGAGTCGTGGCTACGATGTTAAGGCCAACGATACCATTTGCAGGCAAGTATCTAACCGGTATCAGGAGTTGGAAGATTTTGTGAGTCATTACAATAAGATTGTTTTTGTTTCTGGTAAAAAGTCATCTAACGGGAAAGTGCTTTACGATGTATGTAAGAAGTACAATGAAAATGCTTACTTCATTTCTAATGTTGAAGAATTGGAACAGACCTGGTTTGCCGAAAATGATAAAGTAGGTATATGTGGTGCAACCTCTACGCCAATGTGGTTGATGGAGGATGTAAAAGCTGCTTTAGAAAAATACTAACTATAAAATCTATCAGTTAATATTTGTTATTTAAATGAGAGCATTATTAATAATAGATATGCAGATTGGTAGCTTTAAACCCTATGATTTGCGACATGATACCAAAGGTGTAATTGAGCGAATTAATAAATTATCGGATTATTTCAGAATTAATGAGGATAAAGTAATTTTTGTCCAACATAATGGCACTAAGGAAAATAATTTTTTGCCCAACTCTCCAGATTGGAAGCTTTTACCTGAATTAATCAAATGCGATACTGATTATGTGGTTTCAAAATCAGCTAATGATGCTTTTTATAATACACAGCTAGAGGATACTCTTTCCAAACACAATATTTCCGAATTATTTATAACAGGTTGTGCGACTGATTTTTGTGTCGATTCTACGGTAAAATCGGCTATTGCTAAAGATTACAATGTAACAGTTGTTGGAGATGCTCATACTACTGCAGATAGACCACATTTAAGTGCAAATAAAGTGATTGAGTATTACAATTGGATTTGGGACGAGATGACACCAACTAACTTTAAAATCAAAGTTATTAAAACCAATGAGTTGGCTTTGTAGTTTGAAGAATCACAATCGATAATTATTTTAAACCATGGACAATAAAAAATCGTGGATTGGTTTAGGTGTTGCAACTCTGGTTATTTCCTGCTGGTTTATATCGCTTTATTGCTTGCTTACCTGGCATTTCTCCTGGAGCAACCCACTTGTTTATTTGATGGTTTTAGTCCAAATGCATTTATACACGGGTTTATTTATTACCGCGCACGATGCCATGCATGGTACAATTTCAAACAATAGAAAAGTAAACAAACTTTTCGGTTTCCTTGCTGTGTTTTTGTATGCAGGCTTTTTCTATAACAGCTTATATACCAAACACCATCAGCATCACAATCATGTACATACCGCTAACGATCCTGATTTTGCTCCACATGGTTTTTGGAAGTGGTATTTCAGGTTTATGCTAAATTATGTAACGGTAATACAACTGGTAATTATGGCCGTTACCTACAACATTTTGAAAATATGGGCGTCGGAAAAAAACCTGTTGTTATTCTGGGTACTACCATCCCTTTTAAGCACCTTTCAGTTATTTTATTTTGGTACTTATTTGCCGCATAAAGGTGAGCACGATAACGAATATCATTCTACTACACTAAAGAAGAACCATTTTATCGCTTTCATTACCTGTTACTTTTTTGGCTATCATTTAGAACATCACCAAAGACCAGCTATGCCCTGGTGGCAGTTGTATAAGGCAAAATAATGCATCTCCGCGGTGTCTGTGTTTGTCAGTGCATCCGCCTCAAAGTAAATTTTCCTGTTTTATAATGATTTATTGCTGCATATTGCACGAAGGTTTCTGATACTCATTATGGATTTTTGCTTCCTGCAGCCGGGTTTCTTTGCAAAACCATTTTTCTGCATCATCAGGGTTCATCCTTGAGTAGATCATGTTTCAGTTAAACAACTAAGGAATAAATTGCGGTTAATATTATTTTCTATTGACGAAAAAATGTTTTTCATCACTTTTTAACATAGGTTAAAAACAATAAATACGCGATATTTGCGCAAATAACATATTTTAATATCAATGAGCAAAAAGGGAATTTTACTGGTAAATTTAGGAACACCCGATAGTGCGGCAACAGCCGATGTCAAAAAATATCTTGATCAGTTTCTGATGGATGAAAGGGTAATTGATATTCCTAAATTAAACCGTACTCTTTTGGTTAAAGGGATAATTGTTCCTTTCCGTAGCCCTAAAACTGCTAAATTATACCGCGAAATATGGAATGAAAACGGTTCGCCACTTTTGTATTACAGTAAATTGCAGGCTAAAATGCTGCAAGAAAGATTAGGCGACGAGTACCAGGTAGAGCTAGCCATGCGCTATCAAAATCCTTCTATTGCATCAGTACTCGATAAACTGAAATTGGGTTTGGTAGAAAGTATTCAGGTTATTCCGATGTTTCCGCAGTATGCATCGGCCAGTACTGGTTCGGTAATGCAGCTGGTTATGGAACTGGTGAGTAAATGGCCAACTGTTCCGCCAATTTCCTTTGTTAACTCTTTCCATGATAACGAATTAATGATAAAGGTTTTTGCGGAAAATGCAAGAAAACATCAGATAGAGACTTACGATCATGTGTTGTTCAGTTTCCATGGTTTACCCGAACGTCAATTACTGAAGTGCGACCATACCGGCAGTTATTGCTTAAAAAGTAGTGATTGTTGCCAAACATTAAATGATACTAATAAGTTTTGCTATTCAGCACAAGGGCACCATACCGCCAGGCTAATTGCCAGTGAATTAAACCTGCCAGAAGAAAAATATACCGTTTGTTTTCAGTCGCGTTTAGGTAAAGAACCCTGGGTACAACCTTACACTACCGATGTACTTAAAAAATTAGCCGCAGAAGGTAAAAAGCGTTTGCTGGTTTTTAGTCCGGCTTTTGTGGCCGATTGCCTGGAAACGCTTTACGAAATTACGGTAGAATACCACGAAGAGTTTAGGGAGTTAGGCGGCGAGCATGTTCAGTTGGTAGAAAGCTTAAACGATAGTCCGGTGTTTATTGAGGCACTTGCCGGAATGATTAAATAATTAAAAATGGCAGGTTTTATCATTTTAATGGGGGTTTCGGGAAGTGGTAAAACCGTTATTGGGAAAGCGCTTGCACCGCGGATAAACGCTGAGTTTATTGATGGTGATAATCTCCACTCGCAGCGCAATGTGGATAAGATGGCTGCTGGCATTCCATTAACCGACGAAGATCGTTTGGATTGGCTTCAGCTGATTGCCAAAGTTGGCCGCGAGCATGTAGCGCACTGCACATCATGCATTATAGCCTGTTCTGCATTAAAAAAAGCCTACCGCGAACTGCTGCGGATTGATAATCCGAGCATCAGCTTTGTGTATTTAAAAGGAGGTTTTGATTTAATCCACGATCGGATTATGAAACGTTCGCATCAGTACATGCCCTCAAGCTTACTGAAGAGCCAGTTTGATACACTGGAGGAGCCACAAAATGACGAGCATGATATACTTACGATCTCTATCGATCAGTCTATTCAGGCAGTTGTCGAAGAAATCGCTCAGGCTAAGCTCATTTCGTAATTATCGAAATAATCTGATCTGTTGCCCCTTTCTTGCCGGCCACGTATGCTCTGGCTAAGTCGGTCGCATGCTGATTGCCTGCAAAGATATTAAAAGCATCAATTAGCTCTTCTGTAGATGATATACTTTTAGCTGCGCCAATGGTAATTAAATCTTTAGCTTCCTGGAATTTATCATATTTAGGTCCGAAAATTACAGGCAAACCAAAAGCGGCAGCTTCTAAGGTATTGTGTATACCGGCGCCAAAACCACCACCTATATAAGCCACTTTACCGTACTGGTACAAAGCAGAAAGCATACCAATGTTATCGATTATTAAGACTTGAGATTTGAGATTTGAGATTTGAGAATTGTTGGCTTCCAATTGCGCACTTAAAACTGAAAACCGCAAACTGCCAACCGGAAACTGTTTTTCAATACTTTCAATGTGGCCGCTATGAATTTCGTGTGGTGCAATAATAAATTTCCAGTCGGGGTATTTGGCAGGCAATGTAGCCAATAACTTTTCGTCTTCAGGCCAGGTGCTTCCGCAAATCAAAGTTGGTTTGCCATCAATAAACTTTTCAATCAAATGCAGTTGTTTAGGTGTTTGTGCATTTTCATAAACACGATCGAAACGGGTATCGCCATTGATGGTTACATTGTTTAAGCCAATTGATTTTAGCAGGTTTTCACTTTCTTCATTCTGAACAAAAAAGTAGGTTACTGCTTTAAGTATGTTGCGGTAAAAACCACCATACCATTTGAAAAAAGTCTGATTATCTCTAAAAATGCCCGATATTACATATAAAGGAATGTCACGATCTTTAAGCACCTTAAAATAAAAATGCCAGAATTCATATTTGGTAAAAATGGCCATCTCAGGGTTGATACTTTCGATAAAGCGTTTCGCATTCTTATTGCTGTCAATTGGCAGGTAAAAAACATCCGCTAAAGCATAATTTTTTCTGATTTCGTATCCCGATGGCGAAAAAAAAGTAACTACAATTTTTTTGGAAGGATAAAGTGCTTTCAGTTTTTCTAAAACCGGCCGGCCTTGTTCAAATTCGCCTAACGAAGCAAAATGGAACCACACATGTTTATCCTGAGGATTAATGCGCTGAGCAATTTGTGTATAGACGTTTTTACGCCCTTTTATAAACAGCCTTGCCTTAGGATTAAATATTGAAAAGATCCTTATAAGTAAAATGTAAACCCGAATTCCGATTATGTAAAGCAAAAGCATTAGTGTAATTTCATATCTTCGTGCCAAGATAAAAGGAATATATTTAAAAAGCTTAATAATATACGAAACCATTGGGATTTGGTCTATAAATCAAGGCAATTAGATGATTCAGGATCGTTTCGTTACAGACAAAAATAAATTATACTCTAAATGAAAATAGCCGTTATTGGTACAGGATACGTAGGTTTAGTTACCGGAACCTGTTTAGCAGAAACAGGAAATGATGTTATTTGTGTTGACATTAATGAAGCAAAGGTTAAACAGATGCAGGCGGGCGAAGTGCCTATTTATGAGCCTGGTTTAGACCTTCTGTTCCATAGAAATATTGAGCAGGAAAGATTAACTTTTACTACCAATCTTGCTGAAGCAGTGAAAGATGCGCAGATTATTTTTATGGCCTTGCCAACGCCTCCGGGTGGAGATGGTGCTGCCGATCTTTCTTACATTTTAGGCGCAGCTAAAGACGTTTCGAAGCTCATTACGGAGTATAAAGTAATCGTAAATAAATCAACAGTACCAGTGGGTACAGCCGATAAAGTAAAAGCTGTTTTTACCGAAAATACTTCAATTGAGGTGGATGTGGTTTCTAACCCTGAGTTTTTAAGAGAAGGTGTGGCTGTTGATGACTTTATGAAACCAGACCGTGTGGTTTTGGGTACCAAAAGCGAAAGAGCCAAAAAACTGATGACCGAGGTATATGCGCCTTATGTACGTCAGGGAAACCCGATCCTGTTTATGGATGAGCGTTCTTCTGAGCTGACCAAATACGCAGCAAACTCGTTTTTGGCCACTAAAATTACGTTCATGAACGAAATTGCAAACTTATGCGAGCTGGTAGGTGCAGATGTTGATGCCGTAAGACGCGGTATCGGATCAGACGACCGTATCGGAAAACGTTTCCTTTTTCCTGGTGTGGGTTACGGCGGTTCATGTTTCCCCAAAGATGTACAGGCCTTGGTTAAATCTTCTGATGATTATGCCTATAATTTCCAGATTTTGAAATCGGTAATGGAGGTTAACGAGAAGCAAAAAACAATCTTGGTAGATAAAGTATTAAAATATTACAAAGGCGACATTAAAGGTAAACATTTTGCACTTTGGGGGCTGGCGTTTAAACCTGAAACCGACGATATCCGCGAGGCACCTGCTTTGTATATTATCGATGAGCTGGTTAAGAATGGTGCTACCGTTACCGTATTTGATCCGGAAGCAATGGGTAATGTAAAAAATATTTTAGGCGATAAGATTAATTATGCCAAAAACCAGTACGAAGCATTGGAAGGTGCTGAAGCACTGTTAATTGCAACAGAATGGTCGGTTTTCCGTAACCCCGATTTTGATAAAATTGAGAGTATTTTGAAAAATAAAGTGGTTTTCGACGGTCGAAATTTGTATGATTTGCAAAAAATGATCGATCTTGGCTATTATTATAATAGCATAGGTAGAAAACTAATAGATTAAAATGGGTCGAAAAAGAATTTTGATTACAGGTGCAGCCGGATTTTTAGGTTCGCACCTTTGTGATCGCTTTGTGAAAGAGGGTTTTCATGTTATCGGAATGGATAACCTGATTACGGGCGACATGGCAAATATTGAGCATTTGTTTAAACTCGAAAATTTTGAGTTTTACAACCACGATGTTTCCAAGTTTGTACATATTCCGGGTAAACTTCACTACATCTTGCACTTCGCTTCACCGGCAAGTCCGATCGATTACCTCAAAATCCCGATCCAGACCCTTAAAGTGGGGTCGTTAGGTACGCACAACCTGTTGGGCTTGGCCCGAAATAAAAGCGCAAGGATGCTTATCGCTTCAACTTCTGAAGTGTATGGAGACCCGAATGTAAATCCACAACCAGAAGAATATTGGGGTAACGTAAATCCCGTTGGCCCACGCGGCGTTTACGATGAAGCCAAGCGTTTTCAGGAAGCCATTACCATGGCCTATCATACCTTTCACGGTGTAGAAACCCGGATTGTAAGGATCTTCAATACTTATGGCCCAAGAATGCGCTTAAACGATGGCCGTGTTTTACCAGCTTTTATCGGGCAGGCGTTAAGGGGCGAAGATTTAACTATCTTTGGGGATGGAAGCCAGACCCGCTCTTTCTGTTATGTTGATGATTTGATCGAAGGAATTTACCGTTTACTGATGAGTGATTACGCCCAGCCGGTAAACATTGGTAACCCGGATGAAATTACCATTAAACAGTTCTGCGAAGAGATTATCAAACTTACTGGTACCTCACAAAAAATCGTGTACAGGGAACTTCCTCAGGATGATCCAAAACAACGCAGGCCGGATATTACCAAAGCAAGAGAGATATTAGGCTGGGAGCCGAAGATAGATCGTGCTGAAGGATTAAAAATTACATACGAATATTTTAAATCATTGCCTCCAGAGGCTTTGGAAAAGATAGAACATAAAGATTTTACCACATTTAACCGTTAAAATGGCAAAAATATTAGTTACTGGTGGAACAGGATACATAGGTTCGCACACAGCAGTAGAATTACACAACGCAGGATACGAAGTTGTAATTGTTGATAACCTTTCTAACTCGAACATTAAAATTTTAACCCAGCTTCATGCAATTACTGGCAAATGGTTCGATTTTCACGAAATCGACCTTCAGGATGACAAAGCTGTACAGGAATTTGCAGAAAACCATACCGACATTGATGGAATTATCCACTTCGCAGCTTCAAAAGCAGTAGGCGAATCGGTTGAGCAACCCTTAAAATATTATAAAAACAACTTTTACGGATTAATTAACCTGTTAATCTCATTCAACAGAAAAATTAATTTCGTGTTCTCTTCTTCATGTACCGTTTATGGTCAGCCAGAAAGCTTACCAGTAACCGAAGCAGCACCTGTACAAAAAGCAGAATCGCCTTATGGTAACACCAAACAGATTGCTGAAGAAATTTTAGCTGAAACTGCTGCGGTAACACCTGATTTAAATATCATCGCTTTGCGTTACTTTAACCCGGTTGGAGCGCATGAAACAGCTTTAATTGGCGAGTTGCCAAACGGTGTTCCGGCAAACCTGGTTCCTTTTATCACCCAATCGGCTATTGGTAAACGTGGCCCGATTACGGTTCATGGCGATGATTACAATACTCCTGATGGTTCTGCGATCCGCGATTATATCCACGTAGTAGATTTGGCCAAAGCGCACGTTGCTGCTATTAAACTTTTAGAAGCAGGAAACCCAAATGGTAACTACGATGTTTTCAATATCGGTACCGGTACCGGTTCTTCGGTTTTAGAAATCATTGCTGCTTTTGAAAAAGTAAATGGCGAAAAACTGGATTATAAAATTGGCCCAAGAAGAGCTGGTGATATTGTGCAGATTTATGGCGATGTACAGAAATCGAATGCGCAACTGGGTTGGAAAGCCAGTCTGGATATCAACGAAATGATGCGCTCGGCATGGGAGTGGGAAAAATACATTAAGGCCAACCCTTTTTAAATGAAATTATCGGAGCACAAAGATCTTAAAGAAGCAATTACCGGTTTACCTGTTAAAGAAAAAGACAAGTTATTACTGCGTTTAGTTGCAAAAGATAAAGTGCTTACCGAACATCTTCATTATAAATTGTTGGAAGATGAAACGGATTTAAACGACCGGAAAGAAAAGATTAAAGCCGATGTAGATGAACAGATTTTGGAAATACACAAGCTGAATGCGAAAGAAGCTTTGGTAAAAGTCCGGAAAATGATTACCACCGTAAATCATTTTTATAAGGTTACGAAAGATCCGTTAGGGGAGGTAGAACTGAAAGTGTTTATCCTCAATGCCGTTCCTTTCGACTATAAGAAATCAATTTTTGGTTACCGCGATTTTATGATATTATTTACAGCATTTTATCTGAAAACGACCGCGGTAACCTTAAATAAGTTTAAAAAACTTCACGAAGACCACCAATTCGACCTGAGCGAAGATTTTAATCATTTGCTCAATAAAATCTATTCCTCTAAATTTGCAGGTGCAGCCGAGGCAAGTAATCTGCCAAGGGAAATAAGTTAAAATCATGATCTACCATTATGTTCGGATTATTTAAAAAGAAAAAAATAGCACCCGAATTTAATTTCTCAAATATTGGGACCGATATGCACTCGCACATTATCCCAGGTATTGATGATGGTGCACAAACTATAAAAGATTCTTTACTGCTGGCCAAAAAGTTTAAGGCCCTGGGCTACCATAAACTGATTGCCACACCGCATATCATGGCCGATTATTACCGCAATACGCCCGATACCATTAACCGTGGTCTTGATGTGTTAAGAAAGGGATTAAAAGAAGCTGAGATAGATCTGGAGGTTCAGGCCGCGGCCGAATATTATCTGGATGAGACCCTGGAGAAAAAAATCAGGCAGAAAGAGGTATTAACTTTTGGGGCCGATTACCTGCTTTTCGAACTATCTTATATCAATGCGCCACAAAACCTGCTCGATTTTATAAAGATGATTCAGGATGCTGGCTATAAACCTGTTTTGGCCCATCCCGAAAGGTATCCCTATTACCACCAGACTTTCGAAAATTATCAACAGATTAGAGAAACGGGCTGCCTGCTACAGTTAAATACCATTGCCTTGACCGGCTATTACGGTGCTGGCGCAAAAAAAGTAGCCGAAGAAATGGTCGAAAACCACCTTGTCGATTTTATGGGTAGCGATATGCACCACTTAAAGCATGCCGCCGCATTAGAAGATAGCTTAAGCACACCTTTTATCGAAAATTTGCTAAGTCAGTACCAGTTGGGGAATGCCTCGCTTTAGGATTGTTTAACTGCTTGAATCGGTTAACTGTATTTCAATCTTCTAACTGTTCTAGTGTCTAAGCGCTGGAAGCCAGAGCTTTCTAAGTCTCATATTGCAATTATATTAACCGGTTAACCCTCTATTCATATCTCAGCGCTTCAACAGGATCTAATTTCGATGCTTTTTTAGCAGGATAATAGCCTGAAAGGATTCCAACCAATACGCATAGTACGAAACCCCGATAATAAATAACCACGGAATAAGGAATGCCCCACCCATGGCCAGCGATATGATATTTCCGAGTACAATGCCTAAAAATATACCCAGCACACCGCCCATCAGGCAAATTACTACAGCTTCGATTAAAAACTGACGGCGTATTACCTGTGGATTGGCGCCAATAGCCTTACGGATTCCGATTTCGCGCGTACGCTCTGTAACCGAAACCAACATAATGTTCATTAAACCAATTGAAGCACCAATAAGTGTAATAATACCAATGGCTACACCACCAATGGCCACAAAAGCCAGGTTTTCGAAAAGCGTTTGTGCAATGGCATCACTCTTGGTAATTTCGAAGTTATTGGTTTCGTTAACCTTTACCTTACGAATATTTCTAAACAATGCTGTTGATTCTCCGATAATGTTCTCCTGCATTTCATTGCTGGGCACCATCACGGTAATGGTGTAAGATGGGTTGGCGTTTGCATTAATCTGTTTCGCTTTTACCAATGGAACATAAACAGCCCTGTCGCCGCTAAAACCCATACTCGATCCTTTTTTCTCCAATATGCCAACAATTTTAAGACGGTTGTTGCCTACATTAATGAGTTTATCAAGCGGATCAGCATCTTTAAAAAGTTTTTCTACTACCTCGCCACCTACAATACATACGTTGCTACCCAATTGAATTTCAGAAACACTAAAATTTCTTCCCTGTGATAGGTTTAAACCTTGCGAGGCGAGGCCATTTTCGTCAATTCCCTGTACATTAATATTAGGATTGGTTTTTAAACTGCCATATTTAACAGTAGAACCACCGCTTGCAAATACACTTACAGCTACTTTGGCTGGTGTATTTAAGCTGTCTTTAAATTTTACCGCATCTTCGTAACGGATAGCTTTAAAAGGTTTGGGCCTTTTGCCATTACCGATTCTGATACCTGTACCACGGTTACGGATGGTAAATGAATTGGCACCCATGCTACTAAAAGCATCAGTCATACTTTTCTTTACAGCATCAAGTGTGGTTAAAATCCCAACTAAAGCCATTAAACCAATGGCAATAATCAAGGCGGTAAGCATGGTGCGCAAGCGGTTACCTTTAATAGATTCTAATGCCAGTCTGATGTTTTCTCTGTAATTCATTTATAATAAGTATCAAGTCAAGTATCGGGTATTAAGTATGAATATGGGGTTAATCCTTATACCCTACACCTTTTGCCTTCAACCACTATGGGTAAAAATAAAAAAAGTCCCGGTGTTTAGACATCGGGACTATATTATATGTTACAATATATTTTATTTATGCCGAGAAACTCGTGCCACAGCCGCAAGTGCTGGTAGCATTAGGGTTAATGAAGGTAAAACCGCGCGAGTTTAATCCATCCTGCCAGTCAATCATCATTCCCATCAGGTACATTTGGTGGGCCTTGTTCATAAAAACCTTAATACCGTCTATAAAAAATTCCTGATCGCCATCTTTTTTCTGATCGAAACCCAGAATGTAGTTCATGCCTGCGCAACCGCCACCTTCCACGCCAACGCGTAAACCGTAATCTTCACCAATTTCCTGCTGATCTCTTAATTTATATAACTCTTTGGTTGCTCCTTCCGAAAAAGTAACTGGTGCAAATCCTGTATCAACTGTTGTGCTCATGTTATTTACAATTTTATCTGTTACAAATATAAATAATAATGCACATTTTTGCTTTTAACGGTCAGCTAATATTACCGTATTTAAACAATACTTATGAATACCCAACAGATTTTAATCGATGTAGTGATCTTATTTGCAGGCATTTTCGCTGCACTAATGGCAGTTTATTATATTTTAAAGGGCGATATTCAGCGCTTTTTTAACTTAAAAGCCATTGAGCTGAATAAAGAAACCAGGGCGCACCTGTTACCGTTAAGATTGCAGGCGCACGAGCGTTTAATTATTTTCGTCGATCGGATTAACCCTGCAAACCTGTTGGTTCGCCTTCATCAGCAAGGTATTGATTTGGCTACTTTACAAGCGGGTATCTTAAGTGAAATCCGTGCAGAGTACCAGCACAATATTACCCAGCAGCTGTATGTGGATCCTATAACCTGGGGTGTAGTACGTAAATTAAAAGATGATACCATCGGGATGATCACCAATGCGGTGCAGGGCTTGCAGGCAGGTTCGAACGGAATTGAACTTAGCAAAGCCATTTTGCAACACATGGCTACCATTGATGAAAATCCTTACGATTTAACATTAGAGTTGATCAAGAAAGATATTAACCAACTGTTTTAAGCGGTGATTAACTGGTTGAAAGTGTGTTAACTGGTTAATTGTTTAAATCGGTTAACTATTTAGGTGCCGCGATTAGTATTGGGCGCTAACAAGTTTGGAATTGATTGCTTGGAACCAATTAACCAGTTTGTACAATTAACCAAAAATTAACTAACTAACCCAATATATGAGCGCCAGGAAACATACCACTACATCAGGCATTGAAATAAAAGGGCTGTACAGCTCGGCCAGGCCAATGGAAGAGCAGCCGGGACAATATCCCTTTACCCGCGGCATACAAAAAGATATGTACCGTGGCCGCTTGTGGACCATGAGGCAGTATGCAGGCTTTTCTACTGCCGAAGAATCTAATAAGCGTTACCATTATTTATTGGCTCAGGGAACTACAGGCTTATCGGTTGCTTTCGATCTGCCCACGCAGATTGGTTATGATTCTGATCATGAAATGGCTGATGGTGAAGTTGGAAAAGTAGGAGTGGCTATTGATTCGCTCCAGGACATCGAAATTTTGTTCGATGGCATTAAGTTGCAGGATATTACCACTTCAATGACCATTAATGCTACCGCTTCTATTTTACTGGCCATGTACATTGCGTTGGCTAAAAAGCAGGGAACAGATTTAAAACAGATTTCAGGGACGATACAAAACGATATTTTAAAAGAATATGCTGCCAGGGGGACCTATATTTATCCCCCAAGCAATCGATGCGCTTAATAACTGATATTTTTGAGTTTTGCAGTAAAGAAGTGCCCAAGTGGAATACGATTTCTATTTCCGGTTACCATATTCGTGAGGCCGGGTCGACCGCGGTACAAGAATTGGCTTTTACGCTTGCCAATGGCAAAACCTATTTAAAAGCAGCTTTAAATAAAGGTTTGGATATTAATGTTTTTGCCAAAAGGCTGTCATTCTTTTTTAACTGCCACAATAATTTTTTCGAAGAGATTGCAAAATTCAGAGCGGCACGGCGTATGTGGGCCAAAATTACCAAAGATTTGGGCGCTACCGATGAAAAGGCGCAGATGCTTAGGTTTCATACCCAGACCGGTGGTTCTACTTTAACGGCACAACAACCTTTAAATAATGTAATCAGGGTGAGTAATCAGGCTATGGCGGCGGTATTAGGCGGCACACAATCGTTGCATACCAATGGCTACGATGAAGCCCTGTCGCTCCCTACAGAATCGGCAGCTAAAATTGCTTTGCGTACACAGCAGATTATTGCCTTTGAAAGCGGCGTAACCGATACGGTTGATCCATTGGCAGGCTCTTTCTTTGTAGAAAGCTTAACTGATGATGTTGAAGCAGCCGCATGGGTATATATCGACCGGATTGATGCTATGGGCGGTTCGGTTAATGCCATTGAGAGCGATTATATGCAAAATGAAATTGCAGCTGCATCTTATCAGTATCAGAAAGAGATTGAAAGCGGCGAGCGGGTTTCGGTAGGAGTGAATAAATTTACTCAGGAAGAAGAAGGTTTAACCGAAGTTTTTAATGTCGATGATTCTATCCGCAAACTACAAACTGAAAAGCTGGAGCACCTAAGAGCAATGCGCGATCAGGCAGCGGTAGATGAAGCATTACGTGTATTAAAAGAAGCCTCACAGGGCGACACCAATTTGATGCCTTTGATTATTGATGCTGTTGAAAAGTATGCTACCCTTGGTGAGATCGCTGATGTACTGAGAGCTACCTTCGGTGTTTATTAAAATCGTTTTCAGTCATGTTAATAAGCAGCTGATCTGACAGGTGATAGCGGGTTCAGTGCCTGGTGCAAAATGATCGGTTCGCTGTCGGATAATAGCTACAAAAAAAGTATTGCAGGGTTTAATCTGTCAGTAATACGAAGCGCGCGCTCAAACGACATATTATTTATACTTTATACTTGTTTGATTATCAGTGTTTTCGGGTGAGAAATGGAGTTGTATTCGAAAAAGAGGCTTAAAATGGCTTGGAATTTGCTTTTTAACGGTGATTTGAAATTAACCGGAGGCAATCGTGTTAAATAATTGTAAATGTGGAAAACCAGTGTTAATAAATAGTTATTAACATAAAAAATTGAGGTTAAGTAGGCTACTTAATTCCTTATCAGTGGGTTACGATTTATTTAAAATTTTTGTTTAAAATGTTGATAATTTTCTCAATATTCGTAGTCCCGAAACGGACCATCCCTTTATATCGAATCGGAACTGAAAATCAATAAATTATAGAAATCGCAATGGAAAAAACTTGTACAGAAGTATGGAAGAACTGTCTCCAAATTATTAAGGATAACATCCCGAACCAAAGTTTCAAAACCTGGTTCGAGCCAATAACAGCCCTTAAATTGGATGGCAAGGTTTTAACCATACAGGTGCCAAGTTTGTTCTTTTACGAATGGCTTGAAGAACATTATGTAGGCTTGCTACGCAAGACGGTAAAAAAACAACTTGGAGAGGATGGCAGGTTGGAATATAATATCGTTGTAGATAAATCATCGAACAGCGGTAATCCTTATACTACCAATATGCCCTCAAATGGAAATGGCGCGGAGGCAAAGGTACAATCGATGCCGATTCCGGTTTCCATTAATAAGGATATTAAAAACCCATTTATTATCCCTGGATTAAAGAAATTAAATGTTGATCCACAATTAAATTCAAACTATACTTTCGAAAATTACATTGAGGGAGATTGCAACCGTTTGGCACGTTCGGCAGGTTATGCTGTGGCTGCAAAACCAGGAGGTACATCTTTTAACCCCTTAATGATTTACGGTGGAGTAGGTTTGGGTAAAACCCACCTGGCGCAGGCAATCGGAAACGAGATTAAACGCAGCATGCCGGATAAGCTGGTAATTTATGTGAGTTGCGAGAAATTTTGCCAGCAGTTTGTTGATTCATTAAAAAACAACACCATTAACGATTTCGTTAACTTTTACCAGGCAATGGATGTAATCATTATGGATGATGTGCACAACTTTGCCGGAAAGGAAAAAACGCAGGATATTTTCTTCCACATCTTTAACCACTTACACCAATCGGGTAAACAGGTAATCTTAACATCTGATAAAGCGCCGAAAGATTTGGCTGGTTTGGAAGAGCGTTTGTTAAGTCGTTTTAAATGGGGCTTATCTGCTGATTTGCAAATTCCTGATCTGGAAACGCGTATTGCCATTTTAAGAAAGAAAATGTATGCCGATGGTATTGAATTGCCAGGCGAAGTGGTTGAGTATGTAGCACATAATATCGATAACAATGTGCGTGAGCTGGAGGGAGCCATGGTATCATTGCTGGCACAGGCTACTTTGAACAAAAAAGAAATCGATTTAGCATTGGCAAAACAAATGCTGAAGAATTTCATCAAAAATACCTCCAAAGAAATTTCAATGGAGTATATCCAGAAACTGGTTTGCGAGTATTTTGAAGTGCCGGTTGATATGGTTAAATCGCAAACACGTAAACGCGAGATTGTGCAGGCACGTCAGATTTCGATGTACCTTTCTAAGAGCCATACTAAATCATCACTAAAAACGATTGGTGCTTTCTTTGGTGGCCGCGATCACAGTACCGTAATTTATGCTTGTCAAACGGTAGAAGATCTGATCGATACCGATAAAAAGTTTAAAGCATATGTACACGATATCCAGAAAAAACTAAAAATGAGCTAAGTTTTATACAAACTTATTGTTCAATAAAAAAGCAGCCAGATGATTAAAATCTGGCTGCTTTTTTTACCCATAATTTTTGAGATAGGAATAAGGGGCCTATCTCAGATTTTATTAACCTTTGGCTATTTCTTCCAATCCATAAAACAACGCTGCAACGTGTAAAGCCTGTGCAATCTTGTTTTCTTTAATCAGCTGTTTTACTTCTTCAACAGTATATTCTTCAACATTTAAAATTTCGTGCTCATCTAAGTGTTGTTCGTGGGTTTTAATGCCTCCGGTTAAGATATAAGTAAAAGTAACGTTATTAGCTGTAGCTGGATTAGGATAAAGCTCTGCAATTAGTTTGCAGGTTTTAAAGCTGTAGCCCGTTTCTTCTAAAAGCTCGCGTTTAATGGCAAATTCTGGCGCTTCATCGCCATCAATTACACCTCCTGGCACTTCGAGCGAAACAATATCGGCTGCATGGCGGTACTGGCGCACCATAATTATTTTTCCTTCTTCGGTTAAGGCGATAGCGTTAACCCAGTTGGGGTATTCTAAAACGTAGTAATCGTCTTTAATAATGCCATCGGGCAATTTAACCTCGTCTACCCTTAAAGTAGCCCACTTTTCTCTTACTAAATATTTAGAGGCAATTTTCTGCCACTTTTCTATAATCATCTATTTTATGTTAATTGAAATTTACGCCAAACTAAAAACTGCCAGCTCCTAACTGAGGTATTGTTGTATTGTTTTCTGACGGTGCAGGTTAACCAAATGTACAATCTTATGCTTGTCTGATAAAAACTGGTACACTAGGTTTAATTTAGGAGCAATAACTGAATTCCTTTCGGCACTGATTCCTAATTCGTAATAAAGAAATTCGCTAAGCGAATCCAGCTTTTCGGGAGCAAGATTGCCTTCGTTAAGCCAGTTTTCAAAAGCTGGTAAGTCCTGACTTTCCAAAATACTAAGCGGTAACATGAAGCTTTTCTCCATGGTCTCATCAAAAAGCGACTGAGCTTCTTTAAACTTTCCCTCCAGTTTTAAGCCCATAATACGGGCCAGTACTTCGGCCAGTTTTTGTATTTCTGCTGTAATTAAATCTTTTCTGTACATTGTTGTAGGGTTATAAGCTGTTATGAGGCTCGTGTAACGTGCAACATTTAAGGCGTTCCTAACTTAGTTGTTGTAGTGTTAAAGGTTGTAAGGTTCATATAACTTTCAGCACTCAAAAAGTTCCAATTTATCAACTATTGAACCTACCAGCTTCCGCTAGAGCCGCCACCGCCAAAACTTCCGCCTCCAAATCCGCCGAAACCACCTCCGCCTCCGAAACCACCTCCGCCTCCGGAAGAACCTCCGCCCCAGCCACTATTGCCACCCCAACCACTATTGCCGCCACGGCCACCGCCGCCACTGCCAAAAAGCATAGCCCAGAATAATGCATTAGAAGCACCACGACCACCAATAACCTCACTGCCACCACCTCCTCCTTTTCTCATGATGATCAGGATTACGATGACAATAATAATCACAATAATAATGCTACCACCGCCGCCACCGCTCTTTCTGTTCGCTACCCTGGGGTTGTCGTTCTTGTATTCGCCTTTGGTATATTTAATGATAGAGGTAGTTGCTGCATCCAGTCCGGCATAATAATTTCCGGCCCTGAATTCGGGCTTAATGTCATTATCGATAATCCGCTTGGCATAAACATCGGGTAGGGCACCTTCAACGCCGTAACCTGTTTGGATGGAGATTTTCCGATCACCAACAGCCACAACAATCATAATACCGTTGTTTTTGCCGCTATGGCCAACACCCCATTTTCTGCCCAGGTTTACTGCATATTCATTAATGTCATAGTCGCCTACCGATTTTAAGATCGCTATAGCAATTTGTGTTGATGAAGAATCATCGAAGGCTACCAGCTTACTTTCCAGTGCCTGTTTCTGCTCGGCAGACAGAACGCCCGAATAATCGTTAACCAGGGAACCTGGTTTTTCCGGATAATCCTGTGCAAATGCAAAGTTGAATAATAAAGCCAGTAACGATAAAAGAAATATTTTTTTCATTACTTATTTTCTTGTTGATCCATAAAAACAATGTCATTTGGCAATTCATTAATATCGCCTTTTTGAGGTGGAAAAAACAAAGCCAGCTTTTCTCCTGCTAAAGTTACCCCGGCAATAATGCCTTCGGCTAAATCGCCTTTGGCAAAATGAGCGGTCATGGCAATTTTGGTGGTTTCCCAAAAATCATAAGGCACCAGTTTGTTAATCCCTACATCGCCGATAATGGCAAATTTATGGTCAACGTGCGCCAGATAAATCAATACACCATTTCTTCTGGCTGTTTTATCCATATCCAGTTTAACAAAATATTCAACGGCTTTTTCATACGGGTCAGCCTCACAATATTTATCAATAGCAATCCTGATTTCTCCCGAGGTAGCTTTTTCAGCTTGGGCAATGGCATTGGCTATTTTTTCTTGTTCAATATCCGAAAATAACGACATGTGCTTAATTTTTTGTGAAGTAAAAAGGGTAGTAAATGTTCAAATAAACATTTACTACCCTTAAATGTTATGGTTAAAAGATTAAAACTCTACTTTAGGTGCATCTTTGGCCGTAGCATCAGCTTCGAAATAACCTTTAGCTTTAAAGCCGAACATTCCGGCGGTTAAATTGGTTGGGAACGACCTGATTTTGCCGTTGTACTCCTGTACGGCATCGTTAAAATCTTTACGGGCAACCGTAATCCTGTTTTCTGTACTTTCTAACTGGGCAGATAAATCGCTAAACTGTTGGGTAGCCCTCAACTCAGGATAATTCTCAGTAATAGATAATAATTTACCCAAGGCCTGGCTCAACTGGCCTTGTGCAGCCTGGTATTTCTGAATATTTTCTGGTGTTAGTTCATCAGCTTTAACCGTCATTTGCGTAGCTTTTGCACGTGCTTCAGTTACTGCCGTTAAGGTTCCCTGTTCAAATTTAGCTGCACCTTTTACAGTTGCTACTAGATTCGGAATTAAATCTGCTCTCCGTTGATATTGGGTTTGTACCGTTCCCCATTTCGATTTTACGTTCTCATCTAGTTTAACCATGCTGTTATACCCACAAGAGCTTAAAGTGCTTACTGCAATAACTGCAGCTAAAATCCCAAATATTAATCTTTTCATTTTTATGGTTTTTGTGTTTTTAATCTAATTGATTTTGCTCAATTTACGAATTAGATATCAAATTGCATGCCTTTGTTACAGTTTACATTTTTATCTGACACGTTGGCAAATGCCTTCGCCAACCACATTGGAAAAAAAAGATTTAGTTTTTTGTGCTAAAGAATATTAACCGGAAACCATTTTTTGTTTGGAGCGCAGGGTTCTTTACTTTTTTTAACGGATGTTCCTGCTCTCCGCTTTATCCCGATGTAAAATCGGGATGCCCGCTCTTAGAACAGTAACACGGAAAACCTGCAAAGTAGCAACAAAGCAACTGATTGAGTTGGTGTAGTAGTTTCCAATGAAATACTGCAATTGCTTTCTAAAAAAAAATAAAGCGTCACATTATTCTGAGATAATTTTTAGTCGTCTTCCCAAATCATCAAATGTGCTTTCAGATGCTTATCTTTGTACTGATTCGGGATAAAAACCTGACATGATATGCAAAAAGACATCGAAATTACTTTGCTCCCAAACCAGGTTGAGCAAACAGAAGTGATTAAGCAGAAGCTTGCCGACGCGCTAAAGCTACCTGTATTGCGAATTAAGGGCTACGAAATATTGAAAAGATCAATTGATGCCCGTTCCCGCAAAGTTATTTTCAGGCTACAGGTAAGGGCTTTTGTTGATGAAGAAGCTATTCCGGAAGTTTATACAGTTAATTACCCCAATGTTACTTCGGCCAAACCGGTTATTATTATTGGCGCAGGCCCTGCTGGTTTGTTTGCAGCCTTGCAATGCATCGAAAACGGATTAAAACCGATTATTGTTGAGCGTGGTAAAGATGTAAAACAGCGCCGTAGGGATTTGGCTGCCATTAACAAACAGGGCGTTGTAAATACCGAATCCAATTATTGCTATGGGGAAGGGGGAGCCGGAACCTATTCAGATGGTAAATTATACACACGTTCTAACAAACGTGGCGACATTAATAAAGTGCTTCAGGTTTTTGTAAGCCATGGTGCTGAGCCCGACATTGCTATCGATGCCCGACCGCACATTGGTACCAATAAATTACCTCACATCATCACCGCCATAAAAGAAACTATTTTAAATGCTGGTGGTGAGGTAATGTTTGATAGTCAGATGACCGATATTTTAACCGAGCATGGAGCTGTAAAAGGGATCGAAATTAATTTTCAGGATAAATTTTTTGCAGATCATGTTATTCTGGCAACCGGCCATTCGGCCCGGGATGTGTACGAATTGCTGAACAGGAAAAATATCCTTATTGAAGCAAAACCTTTCGCTTTAGGGGTTCGGATAGAACATCCGCAAGAAATTATCGATTCGGCCCAGTACCATTGCGATATCCGGTCAGAATTTTTACCGCCCGCTTATTACAGTCTGGTAGAACAGGTAGGCAGCCGGGGAGTGTTTTCTTTCTGCATGTGTCCGGGAGGTATTATAGCCCCCTGCGCAACAGGCGAGAATGAAATTGTAGTAAACGGCTGGTCGCCATCAAAGCGGAACAATCCTTACGCCAACTCAGGTACCGTGGTGCAAGTTACTTTAAACGATGTTCAGGGGTACGATCCGCTGCGGATGCTTAATTTTCAATCCGAAATAGAAAAAGTAGCTTTCGAGGCTGGTGGTGGTAATCTGGTTGCACCTGCGCAACGGATGG
Source organism: Pedobacter sp. HDW13 (assembly GCF_011303555.1). Taxonomy (NCBI): domain Bacteria; kingdom Pseudomonadati; phylum Bacteroidota; class Sphingobacteriia; order Sphingobacteriales; family Sphingobacteriaceae; genus Pedobacter; species Pedobacter sp. HDW13. The sequence continues at coordinate 3,147,112 of NZ_CP049868.1, forward strand.
TCGATTTTGTAAATAATAAATTATCTATCGACCTGCCTAAGAATTCTTATCTGCCCGGTACAAAAAGCGCTATGCTTGATAATATTCTGCCAGATTTTGTATCCGATAGCTTGCGTGCCGCATTGCCTTTGTTCGGAAAAAAAATCAGGGGCTATTATACCAATGAAGCCATTTTAGTGGGGGTTGAGAGCAGGACCTCTTCGCCGGTGCGTATTCCGAGAGATAAGGAAACCTATCAGCATCCACAGATAAAAGGGCTCTATCCTTGTGCCGAAGGGGCAGGTTATGCCGGTGGAATTGTTTCGGCTGCAATTGATGGTATTAACTGTGCAAATGCGATATTGACGGTATCTTAACAAACTTTATAATACACAGGTTGTTGTTTGATTATGTTTAATATTACAAACGAAATTAAAAAAGCTTTTAATGGCGATGCATGGCATGGTAATCATGTAATGCAGACCTTAAATAATGTTAACCCCGAAAGTGCGTTTAAGCATTTTATTCCAGGAGCGCATTCTGTTGCCGAAATTGCCCTGCATTTAACTGCCTGGACAGAAGAAGTAACTTTGAGGTTAACGGGCAAACCAGCCAGAGAGCCAGAACGGGGCGATTGGCCATTACCCGAAAGTAAAACATCTCAGGGGTGGGAGCGGATCATCTTTAATTTTAAAGTGGCCAATGAAGAATTGATTCGCATTTGCGAGAATTTAAAAGCCGGCCACTGGGAAGATGAGGTAAAAGACGAAAGGAATCCGGCTTTAGGAACAGGTGTAACTAATACCGAGCTTTTAAGTGGTTTGGCCCAACACCATGCTTACCATTCAGGTCAAATAGCATTGCTTTCTAAGTTCTAGGCAAGAATCTGTTTAATTATTTAATCTGTTCAACAATGAATAAAACACTCATTATAGGCGCATCGCCCAATCCATCAAGGTATTCGTATAAGGCAGCACACATGCTTAAGCGTTTCAATCACGATATTATCAATGTGGGTATTAAGCAAGGGTCAGTTGCCGGCGTTGAAATTGAAAAACCTGGTCAGATCCATACCGATATCGATACCATCACTTTGTATATCGGTCCTGCCTTGCAAGCACAATATCACGACTATATTGTGGCTACCAAACCTAAAAGGGTTATTTTTAACCCGGGTACAGAGAATGCGGAACTCGAAGAACTATTGATTGAACATAATATCGAACCTGTTGAAGCCTGTACTTTGGTATTGTTAAGCACCGGACAATATTAAAAACGGTATACTACTCCCCAGTTTACATAATCGGCTTGTGCAAAGTGCATGTAGGTTTTGGCTTGTAAACCAATGTGTGGAGTGATGTTAAAAGTAGGTCCAAATGTCCAGTACCAGGTTGCTTTTTCCATTAACCTGTTGTAGTGAATGTATTTTCCAATCTGCGCCGCTACAGTAACGCGCCATAAATTAATATCGGCACCTATGCTTAAGCCGGTACGCCATCTGTCGTAAGAAGTACCATAATTTTGATAGGTTTCTCCATTACGATTTGGGTCATATACAGTAAAATAATAAACGGCATCAGCCCCGGCCTTTAGCGACATGATATCGTTTAAATAGAAATTATAGCCTGCATACAGCCCACTTTTATAAAGGCTTTTGGTGTTATCGCCAAATACGCCTCTGGCGCCTATACCAGCATTAATTTCAATAGCGTTTCGCTGCAAAGTGGTATAAGTGCTTTTTCTTTCGGCAGTAAGTTGCTTTGGGTTGCCAAGTTTCAGCCCGATATATACATTTCCGGTATTTAATCCGCCGTTTGGCACAGTAGCTCCACCGTTCGATACGTGCAGGAAGCCAAAGCCAGCCAATAAATCAGTGTATTTGCCCAGAGGCAGTTCCATACCCAGGTCTGCTTTAATTGTTTCGTTAATCGGACTGCCCAGAAATCTGTTTTTGGTGTTATTAAAGTAGTATTTATTGGTGTAGCCCAAACCTACCCCCGGCGTAAAGTTAAATTTAGCCTTTCCAATTTTGAATAACTGGAAATCCATCTGTAATACGGCGCCGTAAACCTGACCGAATGCATGGGCTGAAGTGTCCTTAGTTCCTTTTAGCTTGCTCAGGTCTCTGAAAATAAAGCCAATGCCATATGATTTTGCACCACTAAATCCAATCCATTTATCGCTATTCTGGCTAATATCCTTAAAATATGCGGCATCAAAGCCTGTTATCTGGTCCTGAAACAAATGCCCCTGATCGTTATTTACATGCGTACCAAATATCGGTTTAATAATAATGGCGTGATTTTCTGGCGCTATTTGCGCTTTAGTAAAAGATAAACCTGTAAAAAGTAAGGCAAAAGTGAGTAATTGTTTTTTCATATTAACTTTTACTAAAACGGTAAGCAAGACTGTAAAAAGCATATCGGTATCCCGTTGCGCTGTTTTTAACTTCGTTTGAAGTAAATGTAGCCGTGTAATTGGCTGTCCAGCGGGCAATGGCAAAGGTTAAACCAACCTGTGTGGTAAAAACCATGGGTTTTGGTTTAAAGGTAACGGGGCCTTTATCGTTTAAGAACAGGCCACCTTGTAAGCTTGAATCGAAGGCTACAGCATGTAACTGAGGTGCAACCGAAAGGAAAAGCTCATATTTTCGTTTAGCATTGCTTTTGTTGTGGTTGCTTACTAAACTATTAAAGGCAGCCGAACCATCCATTTCATTAAATTTTCCTAACCTGAGTATGGCGCCAACATTTGCTTTCGTTATTACATTGCCCACAGCTGCAGATGCAGTTCCGGTAACATCAAATATTTCATTAGGGGTAGCCAGCAGGCGTTTGTTGTATTCTATGCCGAGGTTTAAGGTTGGTTCGCTGTTTAATCCATACTCCCAGCCCTCAATTTGGTTCTGGCCAACCAGTTTATGAAAAGCCTTTTGAAACTCCTCGCCCAAAGCATCTTTACCTGTAAGGCCTACCTGTGCTGTAACCTTTAATAACTGTTTGTTTTCGTAAAACCTGCTGTAATTGGCCTCGCCATATAAATACGCTGTAAATGGCCGGTCGTGCAATGCAGGGTTTGGAACAAAACTATAATAAGGGTTGTATATTTTTTGGCCAAGTTCAAACCCGATTATCTCTTTGCTTCTACCTGGTTTTAAGCTTGCGCCATTTAAAGCATGCCTGTATTTAATAAAAAAACCATTGGTGTAGTAACGATCGCTGGTAATATCTATATAGGCATCGTTTTCCGAAATAACTACGATTTCGTTTTTATAGTTTTGAGCATGGCTCAACTTTGCAACGAAAATAAAGAGCAAAGGCAAGTATATTTTAAGCGTTGATTTCATTAATAATAAGGATCACATAATAAAGCGGTAAAAGTATTAATTATTGTTCAATATCCCGATAGTTATACCATTCACTAATAATACTTAGCTTTCATCAGCAAAGCCTGTTACTTTTCCATATGTGTTTTTAGTCTCTCTTTTTGATGCAAGCGCTACAAAAGAAGAATCCTCATAGCCCCCAAAAATTAAAAAACCAGCTTCAAACCTTAATGTCCTTACCTGCTTAATGGTTTCAAAGCGCCTTGATGGCGCTTTGAAACCATCTAAAGTGCCAACTATTCCACTACTTATAATATTATTTCCTGCTGTAAACCATTAAGTTAGCCTAATATCCCCAAAAAATCGATAAAAGGATTTGTGCGGGTTGTAATTTTTCCTACCTTTGCAACCCGCTCGGAAGGAGAGGGGATTAGTTGAAAAGCGTACAATGGTGAGGATGGGGCGAGATTTATTTTAAAATAAAGCTTGCATGAAGGAAAAAGATTGTTACCTTTGCAGCCCGCTCCGGAAGGAGAGGGGAGCTGGATAAAACCGGCACTTGAAATAGTGGGAAGCAGGAAAAAATAAAACGAAAAAATAAAAATTATTTTATTTGGAAGTTAAAAAAAAATTCCTACCTTTGCACTCCCAACGATAAGGAAGGGTAAAAAAGCTGAGCGGCGGATGTCGCGGAAAGCAAACGAAAAAAGATTGAAACAGGCGAAAACTGAAAGCGGGACGAATAAGACCGGCAGAAACCAAGCCCTGAAGATATATAGAAAGGCAACCGCGAGGTGATGCCGATAAGTTCTTAAAAGAGATGTCAATGTAGCGAAAGCGGGTTTAATGAAGTACTGGTCGAAGTACATGATTAAGGAGCTTTATTTTAAAGGTGATGTCTAACAGACAAAACAAAAGAAGACTATTTTTAACAATAGTTAAAACTGGTCAGAATCAAAACAACATTTTACAATGGAGAGTTTGATCCTGGCTCAGGATGAACGCTAGCGGCAGGCCTAATACATGCAAGTCGAACGCGATTAAAGGGCTTGCTCTTTATGAAAGTGGCGCACGGGTGCGTAACGCGTATGCAACCTACCTTTATCAGGGGGATAGCCCGGAGAAATCCGGATTAACACCGCATAAAATCACAGGATAGCATTATTCAATGATCAAATATTTATAGGATAAAGATGGGCATGCGTGTCATTAGCTAGTTGGCGGGGTAACGGCCCACCAAGGCGACGATGACTAGGGGATCTGAGAGGATGGCCCCCCACACTGGTACTGAGACACGGACCAGACTCCTACGGGAGGCAGCAGTAAGGAATATTGGTCAATGGAGGCAACTCTGAACCAGCCATGCCGCGTGCAGGAAGACTGCCCTATGGGTTGTAAACTGCTTTTATCCGGGAATAAACCTACTTACGTGTAAGTAGCTGAATGTACCGGAAGAATAAGGATCGGCTAACTCCGTGCCAGCAGCCGCGGTAATACGGAGGATCCAAGCGTTATCCGGATTTATTGGGTTTAAAGGGTGCGTAGGCGGCCTGTTAAGTCAGGGGTGAAAGACGGTAGCTCAACTATCGCAGTGCCCTTGATACTGATGGGCTTGAATGGACTAGAGGTAGGCGGAATGAGACAAGTAGCGGTGAAATGCATAGATATGTCTCAGAACACCGATTGCGAAGGCAGCTTACTATGGTCTTATTGACGCTGAGGCACGAAAGCGTGGGGATCAAACAGGATTAGATACCCTGGTAGTCCACGCCCTAAACGATGAACACTCGCTGTTGGCGATACACAGTCAGCGGCTAAGCGAAAGCGTTAAGTGTTCCACCTGGGGAGTACGCCCGCAAGGGTGAAACTCAAAGGAATTGACGGGGGCCCGCACAAGCGGAGGAGCATGTGGTTTAATTCGATGATACGCGAGGAACCTTACCCGGGCTTGAAAGTTAGTGAATGATTTAGAGATAGATCAGTGAGCAATCACACGAAACTAGGTGCTGCATGGCTGTCGTCAGCTCGTGCCGTGAGGTGTTGGGTTAAGTCCCGCAACGAGCGCAACCCCTATGTTTAGTTGCCAGCATGTAATGATGGGGACTCTAAACAGACTGCCTGTGCAAACAGAGAGGAAGGAGGGGACGACGTCAAGTCATCATGGCCCTTACGTCCGGGGCTACACACGTGCTACAATGGATGGTACAGAGGGCAGCTACATAGCAATATGATGCGAATCTCACAAAGCCATTCACAGTTCGGATTGGGGTCTGCAACTCGACCCCATGAAGTTGGATTCGCTAGTAATCGCGTATCAGCAATGACGCGGTGAATACGTTCCCGGGCCTTGTACACACCGCCCGTCAAGCCATGGAAGCTGGGGGTACCTAAAGTATGTAACCGCAAGGAGCGTCCTAGGGTAAAACCGGTAACTGGGGCTAAGTCGTAACAAGGTAGCCGTACCGGAAGGTGCGGCTGGAATACCTCCTTTCTGGAGTAGCGTCACCTACTCGCTTCGCAACATGATATTTCACAACAAGAGAAACAAGAAACACCCAGAAGAAAACGGTGGGCTACTATAAAGGTAAGCTTAACGGAACTTAAAGATGGGGTAAGCCAAAGGAAGCAGTAGCGGTAAGGTACTATATACTGCGAAGCGCTTGCCTTAAACCATAGTCCCGTAGCTCAGCCTGGTTAGAGCACTACACTGATAATGTAGGGGTCTCCAGTTCAAATCTGGACGGGACTACATTACAACAACCTTTTGGGGGATTAGCTCAGCTGGCTAGAGCGCCTGCCTTGCACGCAGGAGGTCAACGGTTCGACTCCGTTATTCTCCACCAAATACAGACACTGTCAGGATTGATGGTCTACATTGACATAATTAAGAAAAGAAGAAACGCCATGGGGCACTGATGTACAACAAAAGAAGGACATCGGAAAACGGTTCGAGACCGCAGTTTTTTACTAACGAAGCTGATACGAAGCTTAAGGAAGGGCACATGACACCCTGTACTTTTATACCTTCGGTTTTCAGCCTCAGTAAAGTTCTTTGACATATTGGAAGAAGTTAAAAAAGAAGAGCAAACAACAATAGGCGACTGTTGTGTTTGTGCTCACCACTCAAATGAGCAATCAGATGAGGGGTATGAGACATCATAACAAGAGCAAAAAAGCATACCATGCGGCGCAAAAGGCGCATGAGTAGAAGAAAGTAATAAAGAGTACACGGGGGATGCCTTGGCTCTCAGAGGCGATGAAGGACGTGATAAGCTGCGATAAGCTTCGGGTATTTGCAAATAGGAATTGATCCGAAGATTTCCGAATGGGGCAACCCGGCATGTTGAAGACATGTCACATATAATGAGCAAACCTGCCGAACTGAAACATCTAAGTAAGCAGAGGAAGAGAAAATAACAATGATTTCCTGAGTAGTGGCGAGCGAAAGGGAAAGAGCCCAAACCTACTTTGTTACGGCAAAGTGGGGGTTGTAGGACTGCAACGTGGCATTAGCAAACAGAAGTGGAACGGGATGGGAAGCCCGGCGATACATGGTGATAGCCCAGTACACGTATAGAATGCTAGCCTAGCAGTATCCTGAGTACCGCGAGGTCGGAGACGCCTTGTGGGAATTTGCCGGCACCATCCGGTAAGGCTAAATACTCCTGAGAGACCGATAGTGAACCAGTACCGTGAGGGAAAGGTGAAAAGAACCCCGAACAGGGGAGTGAAATAGAACCTGAAACCGTGTACTTACAAGCGGTCGGAGCGTACAAGTTGCGTGACGGCGTGCCTTTTGCATAATGAGCCTACGAGTTACTCTTCTCTGGCAAGGTTAAGTGCTTCAGGCACGGATCCGAAGCGAAAGCGAGTCTGAATAGGGCGTATAGTCAGAGGAGGTAGACGCGAAACCTTGTGATCTACCCATGGACAGGTTGAAGGTGCGGTAACACGTACTGGAGGACCGAACCGATAAACGTTGAAAAGTTTCCGGATGATCTGTGGGTAGGGGTGAAAGGCTAATCAAACTGGGAAATAGCTCGTACTCCCCGAAATGTTTTTAGGAACAGCGTCGACGTTGAGTTATATAGAGGTAGAGCTACTGATTGGGTGCGGGGGAGTCAAATCCTACCAAATCCAGACAAACTCCGAATGCTATATAATATAGTCGGCAGTGAGGCGCGGGGTGCTAAGGTCACGCGCCGAGAGGGAAAGAACCCAGACCATCAGCTAAGGTCCCCAAGTTACAGTTAAGTTGAACTAACGAGGTCCGATTGCACAGACAGCTAGGATGTTGGCTTGGAAGCAGCCATTCATTTAAAGAGTGCGTAACAGCTCACTAGTCGAGCGATCGGGCATGGATAATAAACGGGCATTAAATTGTACACCGAAGCTATGGGATTGAAATATATCGGTAGGGGAGCATTCTAGCGGCAGTGAAGGTATCTGGTAATGGGTGCTGGAGCTTCTAGAAAAGCAAATGTAGGCATAAGTAACGATAAGGCGGGCGAGAAACCCGCCCACCGAAAGGATAAGGTTTCCTGATCAACGCTAATCGGATCAGGGTTAGTCGGGACCTAAGGAGAACCCGAAGGGGAAATTCGATGGACAACTGGTTAATATTCCAGTACTTTTTATAACTGCGATGTGGGGACGGAGTAGTGACACTGCCGCGATCTGACGGAATAGATCGTTAAAGGTTGTAGGTATACCGATGGTAGGCAAATCCGCCAACGGTGCTGAAAACTGATAGTACCGCGAGGCTTCGGCTGAGTGGATAGCGCAGGTAATCAGACTTCCAAGAAAAACCGCTAAGCTTCAGGTTATAAAAACCCGTACCGCAAACCGACACAGGTATCCGGGAAGAGGATTCTAAGGTGCTCGAGTGAATCATGGCTAAGGAACTCGGCAAAATGGCCCTGTAACTTCGGGAGAAGGGGCGCTTGCAGCAATGTAAGCCGCAGTGAAAAGGCCCAGGCGACTGTTTAACAAAAACACATGGCTTTGCAAAATCGAAAGATGAAGTATAAGGCCTGACACCTGCCCGGTGCTGGAAGGTTAAGAGGGGATGTCATCCGCAAGGAGAAGCATTGAATCGAAGCCCCAGTAAACGGCGGCCGTAACTATAACGGTCCTAAGGTAGCGAAATTCCTTGTCGGGTAAGTTCCGACCTGCACGAATGGTGTAACGATCTGGGCGCTGTCTCAGCCATGAGCTCGGTGAAATTGTGGTCCCGGTGAAGACGCCGGGTACCCGCAACGGGACGGAAAGACCCCATGCACCTTCACTACAATTTAACATTGACATTGGGTACAGGATGTGTAGGATAGGTGGGAGGCTTTGAAGCGGCGTCGCTAGGCGTCGTGGAGCCAACGTTGAAATACCACCCTTTCTGTATTCGGTGTCTAATCCCGCTCAGCGGGAGACATTGTTTGATGGGTAGTTTGACTGGGGTGGTCGCCTCCAAAAAGGTAACGGAGGCTTTCAAAGGTAAGCTCAATACGCTTGGTAACCGTATGAGGAGTGCAATAGCATAAGCTTGCTTGACTGTGAGACATACAGGTCGATCAGGGTCGAAAGACGGATATAGTGATCCGGTGGTTCTGCATGGAAGGGCCATCGCTCAAAGGATAAAAGGTACGCTGGGGATAACAGGCTGATCTCCCCCAAGAGCTCATATCGACGGGAGGTTTGGCACCTCGATGTCGGCTCGTCACATCCTGGGGCTGGAGAAGGTCCCAAGGGTTCGGCTGTTCGCCGATTAAAGTGGCACGCGAGCTGGGTTCAGAACGTCGCGAGACAGTTCGGTCCCTATCTGTTGTGGGCGTAGGAATTTTGAGTGGGGCTGACCTTAGTACGAGAGGACCGGGTTGGACTAGCCTCTAGTGAATCTGTTGTTCCGCCAGGGGCATTGCAGAGTAGCTACGCTGGGAATAGATAAGCGCTGAAAGCATCTAAGTGCGAAACTAGCCACGAGATGAGAATTCCATATAGGACCGTAGCAGACTACTACGTTGATAGGCTACAGATGTAAAGCTGGTGACAGCACAGTCGAGTAGTACTAATCATCCGAAGCTTTCAAAGCAAACAGACTGTTGTTTGTTCTTCAAACTAACTTCTTTCAATAATATGTCATTTAAGCTCGAGATAGCTTATCTAAAGAAATTTAGGTGCCTATATCGGTGGTGTCCACCTCTTCCCATTCCGAACAGAGAAGTTAAGCCCACCAGAGCCGATGGTACTGCGGTAACACGTGGGAGAGTAGGTCGGTGCCAAATCTTATAAGAAACCCTTTAACAAAACTGTTAAAGGGTTTTCTTCGTTTTATAGAAGACCATGAGTTTGTTTGGTCTGTTAAATTGAAATTTTGAAATCGATATAATTAAGGTTTAAGGCAAAGGGCTTAAGGTTTAGGGAAAATACCCTCCACTTTTATAGCTTCCACCTTCTACCTCAATAAAATATTTAGGTGCCTATATCGGTGGTGTCCACCTCTTCCCATTCCGAACAGAGAAGTTAAGCCCACCAGAGCCGATGGTACTGCGGTAACACGTGGGAGAGTAGGTCGGTGCCAAATCTTAAAAGAAACCCTTTAACAGCAATGTTAAAGGGTTTTCTTTTTTTATAGGCTTTTCTATTTTTATGCCACTTGTACAGAAAGCTTAAAGGCCAAAGCATAAAATCGGTTTTCCTTCAAGCTTTTTGAATCATTAAGGAGTAAGCAAGTTAAGGTTGTTTTAGGATGGTAAGATTTATAAAGCCATTCTTAATGGCCTTAAGTTCTTCATGATAAAAAAATGTGAGCATGATACATTCTTAGATTAACAGTAGGTATCCTGCTCCTGTTAAAAAATGTAAAATCTTTTAACCTCAAGGCAATAAAACCGTATTATTGTAATATTACGTAGATATTGCTATCATGAATTTGAACCTGAAGAAACTGGCTTTCCTTGCTTTTTTATGCGGTGTTAACTTTGCTGTTTTTGCACAGAATAAAAATGTACAACTTCCTGCCAATTGGTTTAATCTCGATTTAACCGAAAATGGTTATTTCGGTATCAGTACAGAAAAGGCTTACCGCGATTTATTAAAGGATAAAAAGCCCAAACAAGAGATTGTAGTGGCCGTAATTGATGGCGGTATAGATACCGACCACCCCGACTTAAAAAATGTACTTTGGACCAATAAAAAGGAAATTCCAGGCAATGGGATTGACGATGATGGTAACGGATATATCGATGATATTCATGGCTGGAATTTTATTGGCTCAAAGAAAGGAAACCTTGAATTTGATAACCTCGAACTGGTACGGTTATTACGTATTTATACACCAAAATATCAGTCTACAACGAATTTAACACCTTTAGATAGTGCACAAAAGGAAGAGTTTAGGCTATACAAGAAAATGGTAGGAGATTTCGGTAAGAAATATGAGGATGCCAGCAATACATTCTCTGTGCTGATTGCCATTAATAAGGTTTTAGATTCTGTTGCAAAGATCAATAAAAAGGAAATTCCAACCTTAGTCGATATTGACCAATATAAAGCTGACGATGAAACGGAAGAACAGGTAAAAACGATTATCAGAAAGGGCGCCAAAGAAGATGGCGGTTTCGAGAAGTTTTATAAAAGTATCAAAGATGGCTACAAACAGTACGATGCCATGCTTAAATACAATTTAAATCCTAAATACGATGTACGGGCTGAGCTGGTTGGAGATGATTACAGCGATGCAAATCAACGTAATTACGGAAATAACGACGTAAAAGGACCCGATGCTTTTCATGGTACTCACGTAGCAGGGATTATTGGTGCCGATCGCATCAATTCAATAGGTATTTTAGGAGTGGCGAATAGCGTAAAGATTATGGCCATCCGAGTAGTGCCCACAGGCGATGAACGCGATAAGGATGTGGCGAACGGCATCCGTTATGCAGTAGATAATGGAGCCAGGGTTATTAACATGAGCTTTGGTAAAAGTTATAAGTGGGATAAAAAAGCAGTAGATGAGGCGGTAAAATATGCCGAAGCCAAAGGTGTACTATTAGTGCATGCAGCAGGAAACGATAATCAGGATAATGATTTGGAAGAGAACTATCCAAATAAATTTTTTGATAGCAAGGAAGCTGAAACCTATAAGCAGGCGCATAAAAAAGCCGTTAAACCAGATTTTACACCACCAAAACCTAATGCACAGTATGGCGGAATGGGTATGAGGTCCCCTTATGACAGAACATCTGTTTTAAAGCCAATTCCGGTCGATACAGCTAAATTTAGACTCCCACACGCAAGCAATTGGATTGAGGTAGGTGCAAGTGCCTATAAGGACGATGATAACCTTAAAGCTGATTTTTCGAACTATGGAAAATACAATGTGGATGTGTTTGCTCCGGGCTTTCTGATCAGATCAACCGTTCCCGACAATAAATATGAAGAAGCTGATGGAACGAGTATGGCTTCGCCGGTTGTTGCAGGCCTTGCAGGCTTAATTTTAAGCTATTATCCCGAACTAAAACCCGCCCAGGTACGGGAAATAATTATGAAATCGGTATCGAAGGTTGCGCATAAAATTAAGTACAAAAACGAAAAGGGCGACAATGTTCGCGTTCTCTTTAGCGAGATCTGTGTAAGCGGAGGCATTGTTAATGCATATAATGCCTTAAAACTGGCCGAAAGCTACAAGTAATTAATGAACCTGCTTAGCCACGCTTATAAGTGGTTTAACAAATTGCTGAATGGTACCGAATGGATATTGTTTGGCTTTTAAATGAGCTATAAAGTTATCCGTACGGGCAATCATTTTTGTGCCGGTGTTTTTGCGTACATAAGCCGGAAAACCAAAACGTTCAAAATCATTAAGATCGGTAAATTCCCAGGGGTGAAAATAGATGTTCAGATACTTATCTTTTTTATAAGCCCATTTTGTCAATGTTTTATAAATGCCCAGTGGAAGGTTGTGAAAGGATAACCAGAACAAAGGAAATCTAAACCACGGACTTACCGAAGCCGGAAGCTGCAATACATTGTTTTGCATAAAGTAGGTTCGCGAAACGTGGAAATTATTGTAACGACCCGGTAAATAGGTTGGATTAATAGAAGAGTTATAGGCATAGCCGGCCTTTTCTACTTCACGTTCATCAACCGGCATCATCCGCGCCATGCGGTAGCCGGTAATTTCCTGTCCCGAAAGTTCTTCTAGTTTTTGTTTCGACTGCAATAAATGCTCTGGTTTAAAATCAGAGTGGTAATAACCATGCGAAGCCAGTTCATGGCCAGTATCAATAATCCTTTTGATCAGATCAGGAATGTTTTCGGCAAAAGTAACCGTACAGAAAAAGGTTGCTTTTACCTGATGTTTATCCAGAATATCCAGAATAGCAATGGTACCCTCCCTCGAAATTGAAATCTGATCTTCAAAGGAAATCGTTTTTCCATACTCAAAAGGCATATCGAACTCTTCGATATCGAAACTTAACAGAACCATTTATTACTGCTTGATATTAGTTGAACGGATAATGTAATTGGGACGGTTTTTAGCTTGCATAAACATCTTACCCACATATATGCCTATAATGCCTAAAATAATGAGCTGCAGCCCACCAAAAAATACAATAGTCATGATTACCGATGCCCAGCCAGAAACTTCGACATGGTTAACGAATGCATAAATGATATATGGGATATACAATACAGATGCAAACGACAATATAAAACCCAGATAAACTGCCGTATAGAGCGGTTTGATACTAAAAGAAGTAACACCATGCAAAGCCAGCCTCAACATCTTTTTCAGCGTATATTTACTTTTACCCGAAAAACGTGCTGCAGGATTGTATTTAATGGCAAACTGTTTAAAGCCAAGCCATTTTACCAGTCCGCGGAGAAAAGGCTCATTTTCGTGGAAATTACGAAAAACGTTCACAACACGCTGATCGAGCAGGCGGAAATCGGCCGCTCCGGGCTCCAAATCAATATCAGAAAGCCAGTTTAATATTTTATAGAACAGGCTTGAAGAGCTTCTTTTGCCTTTCGACAAGTTTTTATCGTCTTCGCGGATGGTATAAACCACTTCATAACCTGCTTCCCATTTTGCAATCATATCCGGAATCAGCTCCGGTGGGTGCTGCATATCACAATCCATTGAGATTACGCAGTCTCCGAAAGCATGATCCATACCCGCTTTAACGGCCAGCTGATGACCAAAGTTTTTAGAAAATTCGAGAAAGTATATATTCCCGGCTGTAGTAGCATACTCTTTTATTTTTTCGAGTGTATGGTCGGAACTGCCATCATCAACCAGGATAATTTCGTAATTGTAACTAAGCGTAGCAAAAACCTTTTTAATACTTTCGGCTATTACAAAAATATTATCGGCCTCGTTGTAAGCAGGGATGACTATAGAAACTAATTTCTTCATTTATCGGTAATCAGATAAGACTCAAAATCTTCTTTCATCATTTGGTAAACAATAGTAAACCAAATAATCACGCAAGGTAGGGCTTTAAGCGAATATAGACGAATAAATTCTTTAACTGCCTTCGGGAAAATGTCGGTAGGCGACAAGCTGGTGAGTATAAAAGCAAAAACAAAAAGTGCAATTATCCAGCCTTTTTTCTCTTTTTGAGTGGTAAACCAAATGGCTACGCCAGCAAAAGCAATAACGTAAGTAGGCGATTCTGATCCGCTGCTGAAAATTACCGTAAAAATTAATGTAGAAGCCAGCAACATTAATCTGAAACCAATATGTTTAAACTGCGCAGTTCTCAAATAAGGTAAGCCAAACAAGATTAATCCACCCAATAAAAAGGGCATATTGGGAATGCTAACATCGCCGGTTATTCTCCGCGCCATTCCCATCAAAGAAATATCCTGAAAGGAAGTTAACGAAGCATTTAAGTCATTTTTATGGGCAAGAGAATTGTACCAGTCGCTGTACGATTGTATAATGAATGCTGGCGACGAAATGAGCATAGGCAATGCAAACAGCAAAGCAAATGCAGCCAAACCAGCGGCAATAAATTTCAACTTGTTTTTGGTGAAAAAGAAAAAAGCAAGGCCTACAATGCCGTACAGCTTAACCAAAGTGCCTAAAGCAATAAAAAAAGCCGAATGTATCTCTTTCTTTTTAACCAGGTAGGAGAAACTAAGTAATATAATTCCTGTTAAGGCAATATTAAACTGGAAACTAAATAGGGCCGTAAGGGTTTCGTGGGCACAGATCCAGGCAATAACTGATCTTTTTTTAAGGCTGATGGGAAGGCTGTAAATACCCAAAAGTAACACCGCTACGTTGGCAATATTCCATAATACTGCGCCAAGGCCATCGGGTAATAACGCAAAGGGCGCAATCAGTATCGAAAATACAGGGCCATAGTGGTTACTGTCTGCATATTCGGGATAATTGAGGTATAAATCTTGTAAACTGGTTGTATGCCAGTAAACGTATTTAAAAATAAGGTAATTGTTATAGGCGTGATGGTGGTATTGTTTATAGCCTGCTATTATAGCCAGTATAAGGTATATGGCAATTATACATTCCTTTTTTAAAAGAAATAAGATGAGTTTTCGACGTTTAACGTTTTTATCCGGAATCATTGTTTTGGCAGTGCAATATAACTATTTTAACAGTTCCGGTAATAACATATTCTATTTATGGTTGGCATTACTCCGTAAATCCATATTTCGACGATAGCCTGATGAAATCATATTCTATGCGATTTAACGCCAATTTAATTTGCAATTAATAAGGTCACTTTACTTTTGGCCTATAAATATTTGGTTCATATTTATAAGGTTTAGTTAGTTGATTATTAAAGGCCATGAAGTATGTGTCATGGCCTTTGCAATAATATTATGGTTTAAATTTAATAACCGTAAACGAATAAGCCGGTATCTCGACTGGCTGACCCGAGGTAAGCATGATGTTGGTCTTTAGTGGCAGTACTTTCTTGTCGGCAGGGTTCCCCGATAGTACTGTCTTTATTGCATTAAAACTATGCTGTTTCAAATTTAAATCCAATGTAGTATTTACCGACACAGGAAGCAGGTTAACCAGTTTAATGGTAATCTCGCCAGTTGCGGAGTCTTTTACCATTGAGCATGCCATTCTTTTTTTTACGGCTTCCTGGTTTACCGAAAGCGCAACGGTAGATGGGAAATAAATATCGCCACCATTTTGGCCGTATAACTGCTGTACGTAATAGCCAGTGGTAGGCTTAACTTCGGTGTTGTTAAAATAAATTAAATCGGGGTTCCATTGTGTGTGGCCCTCTTTCGCAATCAATGGCGCGTAAGATGCCATACTCACTACATCCCCATTGCGCTCGAGCGAGGTTAGGTATAAAGCTTCGGATAATGAGGTTTCCAGATTGGTTTTATTACCTCCAGGTAAACTTGCTGCATATTCGCCCAGATAAACTTTTGATTTGGAACGGTCGTAATTGTCATAAAAGTCCTGATTATTAATAAACCAGCCAGGCGATTGATAATAGTGTTCATCAATAACCGGAACGTTCAGCTCTGAGGCAATCTGCCAGCCTGCATCGTAATCCGTGCCTTCAAAAAATGGTCCGGCAGTACCAATAATTACAATTTCGGGATGAATCTTCTTCAATGCTTTGTAAATCATAGTAAAGCGCTCGGCAAATACTTCAGTTATCTGGTCTTCGTTACCAATGCCAATATATTTTAAGTTAAAAGGTTTTGGATGACCGGCCTCAGCCCGTTTTTTGCCCCATTTAGTTTTAACATCACCATTGGCATATTCAACCAGGTCTGCAATGTCCTGAATATAGGCATCCATTTCGCTCATTGGGATACCGCCTTGTTGCCCGCCACCACCTGTTGATGAATTTTGGCAAGGTACGCCGGCAGCAATAACCGGAACAGGAGCAGCACCAATGTCTTCACAAAACTGAAAATACTCCAAATAACCAAGCCCCATAGTTTGGTGGTAACCCCAAAGGTTACGGTCGGGTTTGCGTGATTCGAGCGGGCCAATAGTGTTTTTCCAATTATAAATATTAGCAATGCCATCGCCGTGAGCTAAACAACCGCCAGGAAAACGAACAAAACGTGGTCTGATGGCTGCAATTGTTTCGGCCAGATCGGCTCTTAAGCCATTGTTACGGTTTTTAAAAGTATTTTGTGGGAATAAAGAAACCATATCTACTGCAAAACGCCCTGCAGTTTCGAGTATGAGCTCTAGCCTGGCATCTGCAACATCTGCAGACGATACCAGTGTTACAGCTTGTTTTTGCCAGTTTGCCTGACCAATTTTTAATGTAGTTTGCGCAATTAAACCAGCTTTAGCACTTGTAAGCTTTACTATTAGATTTAACCTTTCCTTGCCTGCCAGTTTTGTAAAGACCGAAAAAAGATAGGTTGCGCCTTTTTTCAAGGTAATGCCATCAAAACCACTATTGCTTAAAGTAGCGCCTGTACTTAAAGCATTTACCATTGCATAATGCGGGTTATTGGGGTGTATTGGTGCAACAGAATCAATTTGCATGCTGGCCCCCTTACCGGTTATAGCCCAGGCATATGTACTGTTCCAGTTTTTGTCGTTAAAACCTTTATCGCGTAAATTGTATTCAAAATCGCGGTTTTGAATCAGTTCAGCATAAAGCCCGCCATCGGCCGCATAGTTTAAATCTTCGAAGAAAATACCTGTTAACATGCTGCTAATGGCTTTGGGTTTATCAGGTTCGAAGGTTATTTTGGCGGTTAAATCTTTTAATCCGCTAAAACGGAAGGCATCATCTTTGCTTTGCTCGGCATTCTGCTTGCTCTTATAATCCTGCAACTCGTAAGCTTTTTTAAGGGCTAAAATATCAGTCCAGGGTAAGTGGAACATTTGCCCATCCAATTTACCATCCATTTGAATAACAGTACTGGCATTGCGGTAAGCAGCTGCGTTTACGGGTTTTGCAGCACTGTAATGATTTAAATTTTTAGATTTTACCTCAAAATATTTTCCCTCAGCATCTGCATAAATCAGTGTATATTCATCTTCGCCGGGATTATAACTTATCACTGGTCGCAGTACATTTTTACCGCTGGTAACGTAAGGGTAGCTTTGCGGTTTCCAGCTAATCAAATTTGCCGATTGAGCAGTGGCAAACTGCATGGTTTGATTATTTAGGCTCCAGGCGCAAACCCATTGTTTATTTTTCCCCTGAATCAAATAAGGGTTTATCATTTTCTTTTCGGTACCCCAACGGCCATAATCACTTTTTAAAAAGGTGTAATTATTGCCAACTGGTGTCCAGTGCTGCTTATCTAAGCTCCAGGCAAAGCGTAATCCATTTGCGTTGTAGGCAAAAAGGTAAGCTGAGTCGGGTTCATTTTTTTTAAAAGCAAATGTATTTATAACGGTAAGCAAAAGGACTGTAACCGACAATAATTGTTTGTTCATTTGTTTGAGTTAATTCGGTTAAAACTTCATGTTTAAATTCCAGTTACGGGATAATGCTGTTGCCTCCTTTTTAGTAAGGTGTATTACCGCGCCATGTTTGGGCGAAGAGAAATTGGTCGATTTCATTACTCCTTCGTTAAAACGGCCCAGATTGGTGAAATTCGTAAAGTCGCTGGTCTCACTAAAACCGAAATTATGCGGGGTAATGCGGTAGATATCATAAATGAGCACCCATTTATTTTCGCCAATACGTTTATAAACCGTAGGCGCCTCACAACCTACTTTTTCAGGGTCGTACCAGCGGTCGTCGTATTGATAATCTTTATTGATAGATGTTGAAACCGCTTGTTTTACTCCAGATGTACCATCATGCGGAACGTAAAACATGTGAAACTTGTCGCCAACTTTAGTAATATCGGCATCGATATACGATACATCTTTCGGGTACTGAAAAAGCAGCTTTGGCTGTGATTCGAAACGGGTAAAATCTTTATCCATATAAGCATAATAGAGCTTGTCTTTCCCGTTGGCAAAACGCATGGTAAAGTAGATCATCAGCTTATTTTCTTTTTCATCAAAGATCAGTTCTGGTGCCCAGGCACAGCCAATATCGGCCAGTTCGGGGAAAGATTGATCGACCCTTAAAACCCGGTGCGACCAATGAATCAAATCTTTCGATTTCATAAGCACCAAACCGCGATTATTGCCCCAGCCATACGCTTTTCCATCCCGTTCCCATTCTGTATTGCGGTATCCTGCCTTTTGGCCATAAATATGCAGGTCGGTTAAGGCCATGTAAAACATGCCATCGGGGCCACGGTAAATGTGCGGATCGCGGATGCCTTTCTGTTCAGCAATGGTGTCGCCTGCAATAACAGGTTTGGCCTGGTTTACATCGGTAAAACTGTAACCATCTTTACTTAAGGCCATATATAAACCATGGGTATCATCTTTAAAGTATACCATCAGGTAAGCAGCCTTGTCTTTTTCGCGCGCTTGCTGTTTTCGTTGGGCAAAAAGGTTAATCGAGAAGAACAGCGCTATCAAAAGTGTTGTGGTCCGGTAGAAAATAATCATTCGCTTTATATTTGGTTTTAGCAGTTTGAACTACTAAAATAGCAAATAATCGTCATTATGACGATTATTTGTTCCTGATAACATGCGCCATTAAAATTTAAGCTGTTATGAAGAAGAAGCAGCCACAGCTTCTTTATGTAATTCTTTACTCCTAATCCGGCTCAGGGTTTCCAGACGCATACCCAAATAACTGGCCAGGTAGCGCTGGGGATCCGGTTCATATCAATTTTTTTGCTTTCTTCAAGCATGCGGTAGCGGCGCAGCGCATTAGGAATGCGCGCTAGTATCGATCTTTCTGAAGCTGCATAGTAATGCAGGGCCAAAAGCTTGCGGCCAATCACATTGGCTTCTTCGTATTTGGCGTAAGTGGCATCGATTAAAATATAAGGGATACGGATCAGTTCGCAATCTTCTAGTGCCTGAAGATATTCTACCGAATGGTAGGCTTTGTGATCGGGGTGGCGGATGGCACCTACAATGTTGTTACCGAAACTGAACCAGGTGGTAATATCTTTTGTGCCGTCTTTAACAAAGCCACGTACTATACCGCTTTTTACAAAGTAAAGTGCAGCATTACTATCAATCGGAGAAACAATGTGCTTGTTTTTTCTAACCTTAATTAGCGAGCAATGTTTTTCGTACTCTGCAATCATCGAATCAGAAACTGGATAATACTGCTCAAAAAATTGAATGAGCGGCTGTACAAAAGAGCTGTTTTGGGGATGGAGCATCATATTGTAACGTTTAGTTTGTTGAATAATGTGTTATTAATAAAAGCATCAGTTCAACACTTTTAAAGGATATAGGTGGTACTTTTTAAGCAGTAAGACCACATTTACTCCATAGCGGGATGATGGGCTTTTCTAATATGTTTGTTTAATTATTCCGTATCTACGTAAAATATAGCTATTAGGTTTTTTTAAATAGGATTATTTATACAAAAAAAAATACTGTATTAATAAAGTTACATAATTTTTATTGTAAAAACAGATAGCCTGGTGCAATTAGCTTTTTAAAATTAACTAAAACTATCTGTTTGCGATCCGGTTAGCATAATAAGAAAGATGATAATGGAGAGAAAAGATACTAAAAGAAAAGTAATTACTGAACTTGCAACTGCCGGCTTGCAGGCTGCAGCAAAAAGGTTGGGAGCAACCGCAAGCCGTAAACAGATCAGAAAAGGTATTTCGCAAAATATTGGGATTATTGATCAATTATTGCGGTTAACCTTGATGAAAAATATGGACCCTTCAAAAATAATGAAGAGAGATATTGAACTGAGCGCCCTAGGCGTAATTGCCATGCACAATTTTTACAAAGGTTTTAAACGGAACAAGAAACTATGGGTGCTGGAGGGTATTTTTTTATCGGCTGCACTGGCGGGAGTAATTTTGGTAACCCAGATAAACCGTAGCAGGAATAAACCCGAAAAACCCAGCTAAGCCATTTGCTTTAACTTCGATGTTTTGGCCTGTTTAATATAGTTATCCAAAAACTGACCAATGCCTGTTGTAGCATAACCCATCAGTCGCGAGTTTTCGCCCAACTCTGATGATACAATGGTTGTTTTCTCTCTGATCTGGGTCATACAATACGTATTAATAGCCTGCTGCATGGGCAAGGTAATGTATTGTTTTGCTTCGGCAATTTTGCCACTTAAAATAATCAGTTCGGGATTAAAGAGCTGAATGAGCATAGCAATGCCTTTGCCCATATGTGTGCCGATATTGGATAACAATTGAATGGCATACTGATCGCCTTTGTTGGCGGCTGCAATGATAACGGCTGGTTCTATCCTTTCGAGTTCTTCATTACTGAGCTTATTTAGCATAGAATTTTTGCCCGATAAAATGCCTTCTTTAGCCATTTCGGATAGTGCATTACCTGATGCAATGGTTTCGAGGCAACCGTGTTTACCACAGTAACACAAAGCGCCGTTTTCTACGAAAGGAATATGCCCCAATTCACCCGAAAAACCACAGGCTCCGGGTCTCAACTTACTATCCATAATAATACCCAGGCCCACACCCCAATCCATGAGTAAAATGAGCGCATTTTTTTTGCCTTTGGCCATGCCATGTGTAAACTCGGCCATCGTAGAACCATTTACATCGTTCTGGATCACTACAGGCAAATTCAACATTTTTTCGAATGCCGCAGTTAACGAAATATTTTCAGCATCATTCAAAAAATAGCTGTAGTTCTCGCCACGCGCTGCATCAATCAGGCCGGGCATACCTACACTGCAACCAATCAGTTCGCCGTTTGATATGTTTTGTGATTGAAGAATATCCTGTAAATGGGTGTTTAAAATATGGAAGAAATCGGCCCTGCTTTTTGAGATAGGAAGGGCGATAGTTTTAGGGCCAAATATGAAATTATAATTGTTGTCCATAATGGCTATTTTGGTATGGAACAATTCGATATCGATACAAACAATCAGGATTTTTTTGTCCTTTAAGCTATATAGATCAGGTTTTCTACCACCCATGGATGCACCGTAACCTTTCTTTTCAATCCAACCTTCGTCTGTTAAACTGCTAATGAGCTTCAAAATACTGGGGGTACTCATGTTCATCAGCTCACATAATGCTGAAACCGGCGATGGCCCTATACTGAAAAGGTATTTAATCAGCTCATATTTCTGGGTCAGCCTTTTATTCCCCTCATAATTGGATATGCTATTTAATAGGTTAAGATTCATGAATATTTGGTTCAATTTGGATAAATATATAGAACTTCTGTTAAAAATTTATAAAAGTTTTTTTCATACGTAAAGAAATAAACGATGTTTTGTCTTTTTAACAATTTCTTCCTAACATTAACTAACCAAATATGCTATTTAATGTCGCTGTATCCTGTTTTGAAAAAAATATAATGCATTGGCTATTAATTTTAAACTGAACCATCAGATAAGTTTATTTCTACACAACAACCAAAATGAAAACTAAAGAAGAACCACAAACAAACTCCAGAAGAGACTTTATTAAAAAAACAGCAGTGGGCCTTGCTGCCTTTACAATTGTGCCCCGTTACGTACTGGGCGGACAAGGCTTTATAGCGCCCAGCGATAAATTAACCAAGGCGGTAATAGGCGTAGGGGGCATGGGCCGTAACCACTTTGTTTACGATGGCACACAGGTAGTAGCCATTTGCGATGTAGACAGCAGGCATATTGCCAAATCGTTACCCATGCTGGATAAGGGCGTAAAAACCTTTAGCGATTACCGCGAATTACTAAAACTGCCTGAGGTAGATATTGTACACATTGCCACGCCGCCACACTGGCACGGAACCATGGCCATTGATGCGGCCAATGCAGGTAAAGACATTTGGTGCGAAAAACCGATGACACATACCATTGGCGAAGGTAAAAGGGTAATGGAAGCTGTACAGCAACACGGTCGCATGTTTCGTTTAAATACCTGGTTTAGGTTTAAAGATACTTTTTATGGCATGGGAACAACGGTAAAACCCATCAAAAAACTGGTTGATAGTGGCTTACTGGGTTGGCCTTTAAAGGTTACCGTAAGTAAGCATACGGGTTACGACTGGAAATTTTACTGGGTAGGTAAAGAAAATTTACCAGTAGAACCTGTACCTGCTGAGCTTGATTATAATTCGTGGTTAGGGCCTGCACCGTTTAAACCTTACAGTACCCATCGTGTACACGGTACTTTCCGCGGTTATTGGGATTATGATGGTGGCGGTTTAAGCGATATGGGTCAGCACTATATCGATCCTATCCAGTACTTTTTGGGCAAAGATGATACCAATCCAATCTCGGTAGAAGTAGATGCCCCACAACAACATAGTGATGCCGTGGGTACCTGGAGAAGGATTACCTATACCTATGCCGATGGTTGCCAGATTATTTTAGATGGCGAAGGCAAAGATGCCAATGTGCCTTATATAGAAGGACCAAAAGGAAAGCTTTATCCTGGCTTTAAATCCGATATTCCGGATTTGGAGCGTAAACTGGCCGCATTCCCTGATCCGGCTCCACAGATGACAGATTTTGTAACCTCGGTTAAAACCAGACAGCAATTTGCACTGAACGAGGAAAACGGACACCGCTCTTGTAATATCGTAAATATTGGTTTGGCAGCACTCCGCCTGGGCCGTTCTTTAAAATTCGACCCGGTTAAGCAGGAATTTATTGATGATGAAGCAGCCAATAAACTGATCAATCCGGTAATGCGTGCACCTTTCACCATATAGTTCATCTAAACCAAACTTTACAGAAATTTTTAATCGATAACAATGATAAAGAAATTAATATTTGCACTGTTGGCTATTGTGATGTTGCAACAGGCTATATATGCACAAGATAAAACCGATCAGCGTACCACCACTACCCGCATTGCCGATCTGCTGGCCCAATTGCCGGCGAGAGATGCCAAACAGCTGAACAGAAATATGCAGGAAATTGCCGATTTAGGCGAAGATGGCTATGTTGGCTTAATTGGTGGCTTAGCCCCTGGTGCAAAAGGAAATGCGGTAATTGAATATGCAGTTAGTGGTTTTTCGGCTTATGTAAGTAAGGCAGGGCAAGAAAGCCTGCGTAAAATGAGTGCTGCTGCTTATTGCAAGGCACTGGCAAAATTAACCGATAACCCAAACAAAGCTTTCGTAATCAGTCAGTTTGAACTGGTTGGAAACGATGCAGCTGTTAGTTGCATTGCGCCTTATTTAAAAGATGAAGTGCTTGCCGATCCGGCTGCCAGGGCTTTGGCTAAAATCAATACCGAAAATGCTACCGCTGCTTTGTTGGCTGCCTTGCCGGCAACAAGTGGCAAAGCACAGTTGGCTATTGTTGATGCACTTGGTCACAGCCATTCGAAACAAGCAGCTGAGGCGATAAAAAAACTTTTTGCAGGTAAAATGAGTGGCGATGTAGCTAAAGTTTGTCTCTATGCACTTGCTAACATTGCCGATCCGGCTTCGAAAGAAGTATTGGCGAATAGCGCCAGCAGTGTGGGCTTTAAACCCGAAAACACCAATGCCGTTGATGCTTATCTGGTATATGCCAACAAACTGTTGTTAACCGATAAAGTATTGGCCACAAGTATTGCGAAAGAAATATTAGAAAAAGCAAAAGGCGATGATTTGGTACATACCCGTACGGCAGCATTAAAAATAGTAGCTGCTACCGAGCCCGATTATTTATTGGCTGCTTTAAACGATCCTGATTTTAAATACCGTGCTGCTGCCCTGAAATTTGCTACAGCCAATTTAATTGCCGGCAAAGGAACAGCCGATGCCTGGATTGGTAAATTAGGCAAAGCCGATGCCGAAACACAGGTAGCCATTATCCAAATGCTGGCCCAGGCCAAAGTACAAGCTGCATTGCCTGCGGTAACCAAACTCATTAACAGTAAAGACCAAAGTGTAAAGTTGGCTGCTATTGAAGCTACTGGAAGCATTGGGCAGGAAGCTGCGCTGGCCGCCTTGCTTAAATCGATGACTAAGGCCGATACCTCAACATTAAGTGCCTATAGCAATGCCTTGCTGAGAATAAAAGGAGATGGGGTAACCACGCAGGTAGCTGCCTTTATTCCTAAAGCTAAGCCCGATGCTCAGGTTGCATTAATTAATGTACTGGCTGCCCGTGCAGCGCACAACGAGTTGCCCGCTATTTATAGCCTGCTTAAAAATAAAAACCCCGAAGTTAAAAACGCGGCTTACAGGGCACTATCTACAACTGTAAATGCACAGGATTTACCGCAGTTGTTTGTATTGTTAAACGAAACTTCCGATCAGACTGAGCTGGTGAGTGTACAGGATGCTGTTATTTCGGCAGTAAAAGGTGGTAAAGAAGAGCAGGTAGATGTAATTTTAAAACAGATGGATGCTGCAACGGCAGAGAAAAAGCCATTGTATTATAAAATATTAGGCAGTTTGGGTGGTAAAAAAGCGTTAGCTGCTGTTTCTGCAGCTTTCAGTACTGGAGGCGATGCGGATAAGCAGGCTGCTTTACTGGCTTTATCATCGTGGAACGATAGCGGATCGGCAGATGAGCTGATTAAAATAGCACGTACCACTACCAATGCAGAATACCTTAACCAGGCTTTAAAAGGATATTTAAGATTGATTAATACTTCGGGCGCTGCTCCTGAGCAAAAACTGTTGATGTTGCGCAATGCGATGGCGGTAGCTAAAACCACAGCGCAGCAGCAGGAGATTTTAAAATCTGCTGATCAGGCCAAAGCCTTCAATACTTTAATTTTTGCGGGTAAATATCTTGACGATGCAGGGCTGCAACAAGCCGCTGCCACCACGGTGATGAATGTAGTAATGGCCGGAAAATACAATGGCATCATTGTAAAAGATTTGATCAATAAAACCATCCAGGTACTAAAAGGTGCCGATGCCGAATACCAGAAAGAAGGCTTACGCAAATACCTTGCAGAAATGAAAGAAGGCGAAGGTTTTGTTTCGATGTTTAACGGAACCGACTTAACAGGCTGGAAAGGTTTAGTAGCCGATCCGATAAAAAGGGCCAAAATGGATGCCGCTACCCTGGCTACTGAACAAGCTAAAGCCGATGCCGAGATGAAAGAAAGCTGGAAAGTGGTAAACGGCGAGCTGCAGTTTCAAAGCCACGGCAATAACCTGGCTACCTTAAAAAAGTACGGCGATTTTGAAATGCTGGTAGACTGGAAAATTATCGACGATAAAAAAGGAGAAGGCGATGCGGGTATTTACCTGCGCGGCACGCCACAGGTGCAGATCTGGGATAATGCCCGTGTAAAAGTAGGTGCCCAGGTCGGTTCGGGCGGTTTGTACAACAACCGTGTAAATCCGAGCAAGCCATTGGTAGTGGCCGATAACAAACTCGATGAGTGGAATACTTTCAGGATCTTAATGCATGGCGATAGGGTTACCGTGTACCTGAACGGACAATTGGTAACTGATAACGTAGTGCTCGAAAATTACTGGGATAAAAACCTGCCTATTTTTGCCGAAGAGCAAATCGAATTACAGGCACACGGATCGCCGGTAGCTTACCGCGATATTTTTATCAGGGAAATACCAAGACCAAAACCTTTTGAGTTAAGTGCCCAGGAGAAAAAAGAAGGTTATAAAGTATTGTTCGATGGTACCAATATGCACAGCTGGACCGGAAATACAACCGATTATATTATCGAAGACGGAAATATTGCCATCAGGCCGAAACCAGGTAAAGGATCGGGAGGTAATTTATTTACCAAAGATGAGTATAGCGATTTCGTATACCGTTTTGAGTTTAAATTAACTCCGGGTGCCAACAACGGTTTAGGAATCAGAGCTCCTTTTGAAGGCGATGCGGCTTATGAGGGGATGGAGTTACAGATTTTAGATAACGAGGCCCCTATTTATAAAGATTTGCATGTGTACCAGTACCATGGGTCTATTTATGGCACTATTCCGGCTAAAAGAGGATTTCTAAAACCGGTTGGCGAATGGAATTATGAAGAGGTAGTGGTAAATGGTCCGAAAATAAAAGTAGTTTTAAACGGAACTGTAATTCTGGATGCCGATATTACCGACGCGAGAAAGAATGGTGCTGCCGATCATAAACCACACCCTGGATTACTGCGCGATAGCGGGCACATTGGTTTCCTTGGCCACGGTTCACCGGTAGAATTCAGAAACATCAGGATTAAAGAGCTAAACAATAAAGTAACCAAATAAGATTTATGACTGAAGAAATAAAAGATTCAGCTGCCGATAATTCAAGAAGAAATTTTATTAAAACCACTGCCCTTGCGGCAGCTGGTTTTATGATTGTACCACGCCATGTATTGGGAAAAGGTTACCTGGCACCGAGCGATAGGCTGCAGGTTGCGGGTATTGGAGTAGGCGGTAAAGGTGAAAGCGATTTAACAGGCGTATTTAAAGGGGGCAGATCCGATATCGCTTTTTTATGCGATGTGGACGACAGACGTGCCGCCAATTCGGTAAAACGTTTCCCTAAAGCCAAATATTACAAAGATTATCGCCAGATGCTGGATAAAGAATCCAAAAATATTGATGGCGTAGTCATTTCAACACCCGATCATAACCATGCCATGCAAGCCATGGCGGCCATGCAGTTGGGTAAGCACGTATATGTACAAAAACCATTAACCCACGATATTTACGAAGCCAGAATGCTTACAGAAGCAGCTAAGAAATACCAGGTGGTAACACAAATGGGTAATCAGGGTGCCTCAGGAGAGGGTGTACGTAAACTCAAAGACTGGTTGGATGCCGGCTTGATTGGTAAAGTACATACGGTATATTGCTGGACCGACCGTCCGGTTTGGCCGCAGGGTATTTCGTGGCCAGCTACAGGAGGCAACATCCCTGCCGAACTGGATTGGGATTTGTGGTTGGGCAGTGCCCCATTTAAACCTTATGTAGAAAAACTGGTTCCATTTAACTGGCGTGGCTGGTGGGATTACGGTACAGGTGCCATAGGCGATATGGGCTGCCATTTGGTAGAACCACCTTTTAGGATACTCGAACTCGATACCCCAACCAGTGTAGAATGTAGCGTTGGCAGTGTATATGTAGATGAGTTTAAACGCGGGTATTTCCCCGAAAGCTGTCCGCCTTCGAGCCATGTGATTATGACTTTTGATAAGACCAAAAAAACAAAAGGTAATTTGCAGATGCACTGGATGGATGGCGGTATTAAACCCGAACGTCCGGAAGAGATGCTGCCGAACGAATCATTTGGCGATAATGGCACTTTATTTATTGGTACAAGGGGTAAAATGATTTGCGATACTTATGGCGCTAACCCAAGATTATTGCCATTAACGAAAAATGCAAGCGACCGTACCAAACCTAAAGCTACCCGTGTACCGGGTGATGTGGATGGGCACTATACACAGTGGGCCGAAGCTGCTATTGCCGGTTATGGTAAAATAGAGCTTAGCTCGCCTTTCGAAATAGCGGGCCCGCTTACCGAAACCCTTTTAATTGCCAATCTGGCCATTAGAGGCATAGATGTAAAGCGCCCTAAAGCCGATGGTAAGGGCTTTACCTTTCCCGGCAGGGATATTAAAATGCTTTGGGATAAACAGAACATGAAAGTAACCAACTTTGATGAAGTAAACCAGTTTGTAAAACGCGAATACCGAAAAGGCTGGAGCCTTGGGGTATAACCTGAACCAATGTTAAAAAAGAAAAATTTAAGCGTATTAGTGGTAGGCTGTGGCAATATGGGAGCATCCCATGCCATGGCTTATCACATTTTAGATGGCTTCGAAATCTGCGGATTAGTTTCTATAGGCAACAGTAAAAACGTATTGAATGAAAAACTGGGCGGAGGCTATCCGCTGTTCAGCGATTTTTACGAAGCTTTATCTGCTACCCGCCCTGATGCAGTATGCATTTCAACTTATCCTGATACACACGAAGCATATGCCGTAAAATCGTTTGAAAGCGGTTGCCATGTATTTATCGAAAAACCACTTGCCGATACGGTTGAAGGTGCGCAGCGCGTGGCCGAAGCCGCTAAAAAGGCAGGTAAGAAATTACTGGTGGGGTATATTTTACGCTACCATCCTTCCTGGGAGAAATTTATCGAACTATCGCAGGATATGGGTAAACCACTGGTAATGCGCATGAATTTAAACCAGCAAAGCCAGGGGCCAAAATGGACGGTGCACCGTAACCTGATGAAGAGCCTGAGCCCGATTGTAGACTGCGCCGTGCATTATATCGATGTAATGTGCCAGATGACGGGATCGAAGCCTGTGCAGGTGAGCGCCATTGGCGCAAGGTTAACCGATGAAATTCCGGAATGGAACTACAATTATGGCCAGCTACAAATCCGTTTCGAAGATGGCTCTATTGGTTGGTACGAAGCGGGTTGGGGACCAATGGTAAGTGATAATGCCTTTTTTATTAAAGATGTTTTTGGCCCGAAAGGTTCGGTATCTATTGTGGCAAAAGCTGCAGCTGCTGCGGGCAATTCTGATAACATTGATGCCCATACTAAAACCGAATCGATAAAGGTGCATCATGCCGACTTAAATGAGGCAGATGAATTTGCAAAAGCAGATGAATGGATCGATCTCAGCGATGAACCCAACCACCAGGAATTGTGCAACCGCGAACAGCGTTTCTTTTTAAAAGCCATACAGGAAAACATAGACCTGACCCGGCCAACCGAAGATGCTGTTAACAGTTTAAAAATCGCATTTGCCTGCGATGAATCGGTTAAAACTGGTGAGATGGTGCGGTTGTAAGCTAATCGTCATCTCGAGCGGAGTGCAACGTAGCCGAGAAATCTATTAAGATTTCTCCATTCCGCCACCGGTGAAAAACCGGCCGCCTCCAGTCGAAATGACGATCATCGCAAAGATTAAGCATCCGGAATATTAGGCTCTACCAGTTTAATTAATTTCTCAAGAGATTCCTGCCAGCCCAGGTAACACATTTCGGCAGGGATTACCTCCGGAATACCTTCCTGCAAAACCTTAAGGTCGGTACCTACCATTGTTTTTTCCAGCCAGATAGAAGTTGTCATTACACCCGGCAAATTCGGATCATCGAATTTATCGGTGTATTTTAAAAACTCGTTGGGTTTAACCTCCAGGTATTCGCCGCCAAAAGAGTGGCCATTACCAGTGGTGAAATTATGGAACGACATTTTAAAAGTACCGCCTACCTTTACATCCATGTTGTGTACTGTGCAAAGAAAACCGTAAGGTGGTAACCACGATGCAATGGCTAAGGCTTCGGTAAAGGCCCTGTAAATCTTTTCAGGTGATGCTTTGATTACCCTGTGCAATGAAACTTTATTGGTTGACATAACATTATTTTTTGTCTTCTCTACTCATATGGCTTTTCGGTTCGCCCGTTTTTTTATGGTTGCTGCTCCACTGCCCTTGTTGCTAAAGGACTTAACAAAGGTGGCACGAAAAACCGGTTTTAAGTGTGGTAGTATGCGACAATTTTATGGGTAATTTAAGACTGTTTTGTTCATTTTCCCAATTGCATAAGCCTGATCTAAATTTACTACTGCCGGGCGTTACAACCTTAAGCTTACAGCCTGTTACTACCAAGTTGCAGACGGCGTGGGGATAGTAAGGTTTAGCGCTTACCCAAAATGTGGCTTTACGCTACTTTTTAGGTAACCAAATGGTAAAGAAAAATCGGCATATTTTGGCCGATTTGCTGGAAAATTGCCCCTTTTATTGAAAAGGTAAATGTACTAAACAGCAAAAGCCTATCGGTTAACAGGCTTTTGCTATTTTTTTATTAAGGCGGGCTAACGTTACTCACTCATGTAAAAAATCAGCTGGCCACCTTTTGTTAGCTGCTGATGTGTAATCTGGTTCTTATTTAAAGTTTTTCCATTTAGGGTAATGCGGGCAATGTAGTTTGCCTTGCTGGTTTTTTTAATGGTTTTAATCAGCAGTGTTTTACCGGTTTTAAAAGTAATGCCCGTTTGCTTAAACGCCGGGCTGGTAATTTGATAAACACCTGAAACGGGATCGACCGGGTAAAAACCGAGGGAAGCAAATATATACCAGGCCGACATCTGCCCTGCATCATCATTGCCACTCAGGCCACCCGGTCCATCACCATATTCCTCTTCGAGTATGCGGGTAACCTGTTTTTGTGTTTTGCGTGGGGCTGCGGTATAATTGTATAAAAACGGGATCTGATGGCCGGGCTCGTTCCCATGCCAGTATTCCTTTTTATCAAAAAGCGAATCAAGTTCGTTTTCCAGTTGCTTTTCTCCACCCATTAGCTTAATAAGGCCGGGCATATCATGCGGTACATAAAAAGTGTATTGCCTTGGTGTGCCTTCGGTAATATAAGGTTCGCGATGATCGGCATGGAAGGGGCTGTACCAGCTGCCGTTTTCAAATCTTCCTCTTGCCATTCCTACCTGTGTATCGAACACATTTTTATAATTCGAAGCCCTTTCCATTAGTTTTTTATAATCATCTTTTTTCCCCAGGTCTTTTGCTATCGTTGCCAAAGCATAATCATCGTAAGCATACTCGAGGGTTCTGCTTACCTGTTCTTTTTTATGAAAAGCATTGGGGATACTATCTTCCATTGGGATATAGCCATATTTCAGGTAACTGTTAATGCCACGGCGGCCTTTGCCATTAAGGTAATCGGCCGAATCGGGCATTCGGAATGCGTTTTGCCGCATTAAGCGGTAGGCTTCATTTACATCATAGCCGCGAATGCCTTTGTTATAGGCCGAGGCTAAAAAAGCAGTGCTATGATCGCCAATCATGGCTGCGGTATAACTGTTCCAGCAGGGAAATATGGGTAACCAACCACCTTGCTGCCCTTTTAGAACTAAAGCATTTGCAAAATCGTTGGCCAGGTCTGGCTGTAAAAGTTCTGTTAGGGGCAATTGGGCGCGGTAAATATCCCACATCGAAAAGTCATCGTAATAGTTGCCTTTTGCGATTACTTTACGAACATAATTGCCTGCAAATTGAGGGTATCCTCCATCCACATCGTTAAACAACCGTGGGTGTTGCTGGGCATGGTAAAGTGCGGTGTAGAAAATCCTTTTCTTTTTTTCGTTGGTATCGTTAATTTTAATCTGGCCAAGCGATTGTTTCCATGCCCGGCTTGTTTTGGCCACAACGGTTTCAAAACTGGCGATATTAATTTCTGTTTCGAGGTTAAGCTTTGCGGCCTCAATGCTGGTAAAAGAGGTTCCTGAGTAAATGGTAATCGTTTCGCCTTTTTGCAGTTTAAAGCCCAGATAGGCACCCAGGTCTTTTTGGTTTTCGATAGATTGGTTTGCCGATCTGCTTTCAGCGCTAAATACGCCACTTGTTTTAAACGTTTTTTTAATGCGGATAAAAAAATAACCGTTAAAACCAGCAGGCTCGCCCCAGCCCTGATAAATGCGGTGAACCGGGTTATAGCCCGATATTTCGCCTTTTTGCTGGTCAATTTTGATGTAACCTTTTCCCTGATCGCTGTTTGGCGTAATTAACAGGTAAACGCTATCGGTTTTTTGTGCCGTAACTTTGATAACACCGCATCGCAATGTGGCAGTAAGCTCAGTTAACAAATTATAGCCAGGTAAAATGGCCTTATAATAAGCTGGTGTAGCTACTTCGCCTGCATGCGTATAATCGGTAGCGTAAGCATTGGGGTTGGTTTTAAGTTTGCCCGAAATGGGCATGATGGTAAAACTGCCATAATCTTGCGTACACGAACCGCTTATCCAATGACTAGCCCTGATACCGTAAAATTTCTTGTTGTTGTAATAATAGGGGGCAAGGCATTTTTTTTCCGAAAGCTGGGTTTGTGGGGTCCACTGTGTCATGCTAAAAGGTGGTGCAACAGCAGGTATGGTGTTGGCCAGTCTTTCGGTTTTATCTTCTATATGTTGGCTGGCCAGTGTTGTACTGGCCGATGTACCCGAAAATGGTTGTACATATTTAATTAAAGGCTGTTGCTGCGCAAAGGCATTGGTGCAAGCGAGTACGAGAAGCAATGAAATGCCGGTAAAAAAAGTAACCGGTTTTTTTCGGGTAGGGGTGTTGTGGCTCAACAGAATAAATGGCATTGCAATTTTCATATGGGTAAAGGTAAATCAGGGGAGTGTTTTTATCGCCTCTTTCTGGTCGGCAGGCAGTTTAATATTTTTAATCGATACCTGCCCCGTTTTTTTCAAAATGATAACGTTGGGGTTTTCTGTTTTTTCAATTTCCAGGTCAGCTAAATTGATGCTACTCACATCATCAAAAATAATGGATGGCCTAAAATCTGTATCCTTATAATTCAATTTGATGTTTTTAAAGGAAATGCCTTTTGCGTGGCGTACATAAAAACCCCAGGATGGCAATTCGCCAAACATACTAAATTCGGGATAACCAGTTTCATTTTCGGTTACCTGATCCAATTGATCAATAGGAATATAGGCAATGGCTTTGGCGGCACCGCCACCGTAGGTAATGTCAATATTTTCGAGACTTACATTTTCGATATGATGCCCTGGTATACCCACAATAACTGCGGGCAATAAATTATGAAGCGGTGTTTTAGGCAGTGGCCCTTCAATGGGGTATCCGGCATCTGGTTTGGCATTTGGAATATCAGCTTTCAAATCTGCAATACGGATATTTTTTACCGAGCTATACTGCGCATCTTTATTTCTGTGGCCAAGGCGGATAAAGATGGCATTTCCGGTGTATTTTGCTACCACGCCCGCTATGTCTACCCCATCTATAAATCCACCATCTACTGCTTCGAGCGCTATTGCAGAGCGATAGGTATTGTAAACGGTTATATTTCTAACTTTTATGTTTCTGAAACCTCCATAAGAGCCTGTACCAATCTTAAAACCACTTGCGCTTGAGCGGATGGTGCAATTGGCTACATAAATGTTCTCGCAGGTTCCGGGGCGGCCTTCCGATTTAAGGCAAATGCCATCATCGGCAGCATCAATATTGCAATTGGTAATGCTTACGTTTTTGCTGTTTACAATATCGATCCCATCATTGTTCCAGTATTCGGTACTTTCTACGATTACACTGTCTATCGTTACTTTATTGCAGCTGGCAAAGTCTTGCACCCAACCGGCGCTGTTTTTAATCTTAACGTTTTTTACGGTAATATCTTCACAATTGCTAAAGGCAATTAACCTGGGCCTGTTGTATTCAGAAGGTCGTTTAACTACCCAGGTTTCGTCGTTCAGGGTGCCATTGTGCAAGAGCTGCAATAAACTTTTAACCACTTCGCGGCCCCTGCCATTAATGGTGCCTTTTCCGTTTATGGTAATGGAGTGTTGGTTGCTGGATGAAATAAGTGCTTGTGCCGCTTCTTTGCCATAATCGAGCCGGTTGGTACTGCCCAGTAATTCGGCACCCTTGTTGAGGTAAAGTTCAACCGTCGATTTTAGCTGGATAGGACCGGTAACAAACTGCCCCTGTGGCACTATTACCCGGCCACCCGATTTGCCGGCAGCATCAATAGCACTTTGTATGGCTTTGGTATTTAGCTTTTCAAGCCCTGGTTTCGCGCCAAAATCAACAATGTTATAGGTTTTGGTTTGTGCATTAACCAGGGTGCTATACAGCAAACAAACGACGGAGAAAGTAAGGGCTCTCATAAAATCTAAATTAAATTACGGGTGTACTATGCCCATGGTTTTGCGGTATTTCTGATACATTTGGAGTGCTACAGTAACAGGATTGCCAATGGTTTGGGTTGGGTAGTCTTTTCTCTGGTTTACCCATTTCCATTCCCAGTTGCTTACTTCTTCTTTAAACAGGTTGGTATTAAAATCAGTTTGCTGGTTTAGCGACTGCGCTGCGCGAGTAAAGAAAAGCTGCCACCTGGGTTTATAAAAATCACTTAACAAGCCGCTCCATTGCCTGCAGGCATATTCGTTTAAGGGGTTTTTGGCATCGCCCCAAAGGGTAATCAGGTCTTTGGCGTTCATTTCATATAATGCTTTTTCAGCGGGTGTTTGCCCCCATTGCCTTGCAGTACTTACCCAGGGGCCAAGCATAAAATCTTTTCTGGTGGCCAAAAGCCGGTCCATATCATCAATAAGCGCTATAAAATGCTGGCTTTCTGTTTTAAATTTACCGAGGTCTTTTTGGCGATAGGCAGCAGCGATTTTTCTCTGTATAGGCAAAGCATAGTTGGCCATTACCTGTCTGGTAACATCAACCAGGTCGTATTGAAAGCCATCGCTGGTTTTGCAAAGTGGTGCGGCTTTTACAAACTCATCCCAGGCCAGAAGCAGATCGTGCTCCCGGTAGTTTAAGGTGGTTTTTGCCCAGCGGGTTAACGAATCGAAAGTAGGGCGGGCCTGAATAATCGATTCGGCACCATCTCTAATGTATTTATCGGCCGGAACGTTGTACACGGTTTTCCGTAATATTTCCCATCCTTTTAGCGCATTTACATTGCTTTTTCCATAGCGGTTACGTACAAATTTGGGTAACCAGCTGTTCAGTTCAATGGGCTTGGTTTGCCAAACATTATCCATCATTAGTTCGTAAAGCACGGGGTTTTGTTCTATGCCTTCCATACTCAGGCCAATGCCTTTCATTTTGCCACTTTGCGGGTTGTTAAGCGCTTCGGCCGGAGCAGTTGCCACTACATCCATCCTGCCAAACAAGTTGGTGTTTCCGCCAAAATTATGCAGCATGTTCCAGATCCAGGGTTTGCCATAAAAACCTTTGGTGCGTTTCCAAACTGGTTCTATTTCGGTAGCCAGATCGAGCAAAATCATCTTATCGTTCGGCACTGCATTTAAAAGCGCTTCGGTTTGTGCTTCTTTCCAAAACTTCCGGTCGCTGTAAAAAAGCCATCCCTGCATTACCCAAATGGCTTTTGGATCGGCAGCCGACATGCCGTCGTAAATTCGGGCACTGAGGTTACCTAAATATGCGGGGTCGGCAGATGGTGGCTCATTCTCATTAAATGTATCGGCCGAGTAAAGGTGATCGGTGCCCAGCAATTCAGTTTGTTTCTGAAGAAACTTTTTGCCAATCTGCGCAAACATAGGATCTTCTGAATCGAGAATATAGGTATCGGCAAATCCATTGGTCCAGTTGGTGGCCTTAAGCTTTGCCTGGGGGAATTTATTTTTGAAGGCAGCAGGTACGTGTCCTGTAAAGGCAGGCAATACAGGTTTCATCCCAAGCGACCGTTGCCTGGCCAGAATTTTCTTTTGCAGCTCGAAGTGGCTTTTCATCCATGCTACCGGGAGCGGGCCACCCCAGCCATCTATATTGCCCATCCAAAACCACGAAAAATAAGCCGGGCCTGTAAAAAATCCTTTGAGTTCTTCATTTGTAAAGCCCATCTCTTTATATAACAGGTACCAGGTGTACTCTTCGCCGGTTATGGCAAGCGGCATGTTAATTCCGTGTAGTGCCATCCAATCTATCTCTTTCTCCCAGCGTGGCCAGTCCCACCAGCTCATGCTGTAATTAAAGGTGCAATAGTTTAAATAATAACGGTAATCGTAGGGCGTTTCTTTCTTTATTTTTCCTCTTACAGTGGGTAGGGTAGCAGGTAATTTTAAATTGGTGCCATTCCATGTAATCTGGCAATGTGCATATTCGGTGAGGTAATGGTAAAACGCAGAGGCAAGGGCAACACCACTGCTTCCTCTTAAAACAATTTGATTGTTTTTGCTTTCAATTTCAAAAATATCCCTGCCATTTAGGCTAGGCATACTTTCAGTAACAAAAGACTGATACCGTTTGGGTAAAATCCGTTTAATAAGTTGATTAGACGAAGCAAGATAAGCCTGCGACCATAGATTGCCGGCAAACAGCACAAGCAGTGCCGAGAGTAATATTTTTAATTTCATATCAAATTTTCAGGAACCACTTTTTATCGAAGAGGAACTTTAAGCCAAACAATTGTACAACTAACACACCTGTCCAAACTCCTGCTTGCTGCCATGCGGTTGGTATGGTATTAATTATCCCGCCAAATAGGAAGCTTGAAGTAGATTCGAAATTGAATAAGCCGTGGGCGCAAACATAAATTAATATCGAGTTGGTACCCATCCAAACCATGGGCATGCTCCATTTTTGCCAGGCCAGCACGTCGATGAGGAAATAGAAAACTGCAAACAGCAAAATACTCCAGCCTCCTGCAAAGAGTACGAAAGTACTGGTCCACATGGTTTTGTTAATGGGGAAAAAGAAACTGCCGGCTAGTGCAATAACCAGGAGTGCAGTACCAGAAGCAATTAAATATAATACTTTTTTAGCTGGATTTGGAGCTACCGCCTTATGCTGCATAAATGTTCCTGTAAATATGCCCAGCATGGCCGAGCAAATAGCAGGAATGGTGCTGAGCAAACCTTCGGGATCGTAAACAATACGGTGAAGTTTGCCCGGTAGGAACAAGCGATCGAGGTAGGCCGCAAGGTTACCTTCGCGGCTGAGTACGCCACTGCCGAAACCAGGAACAGGTATAAATCGCATAATGAGGTAATAGCCAATAAGGATGGACACAAACCAGATTACCTGTTTTTTTAGTGAAGTGTTGAGGTAAATTAAGGCAGCAAAACAGGTAGCCAAACCAATGCGGCCAAGCACACTGGCGAAACGGATATTTTCGTAACCTTTCCACTGCAGCATGCCGTTAACCACTGCACCCAGTAAAATTAAAATCAGCGTTCTTTTAATCAGTGCAAAATAAATACTACCCGAAGCAGCACTTCCATTCTTTTTATCGTTAAAATATTTCTGGTACGAAAAGGGAATAGATACGCCAGAAATGAAGATGAATAGTGGGAAAATAAGATCGTAAAAGGTAAAGCCATTCCAGGGCGAATGGTGCAGCTGGTTACTGATGCCAACCAGTATACGCTCAAACACCGAAAGGTTTGGGTTGGTGGCTATGGTCCAGTCATCATGATTTTGTACCAGTGCATGGTTTTCTTTGATCCCGTTGGCCAGTCCATGGAAAATTCCTTCGCCACTCACTATCCAGAACATATCAAAACCCCTTAAGGCATCGAGCGAAAGGAGCCGTTTGGGTTTGGCTGCAGGTTGCGCTGTTACAGGTGTGGTACTGGTATTATGATCCATTGTGCAGCTGATTGATTGGTTGGTTTTTTTATTTTTTAATCAAGGTGTTATAAATAATCTCTCCCTGGTCGTTAATGGCCTGTACACGCAACTGGCTGCTGGTAACCGAAAACAACATGAATCCATAATCGGAGGCTACCATTTCGGCATCTGTAATGAGTTTTACAGGCGTTTTTTCGGAAGCGGCACCAGAAATGAAATAATGAGTTTTTCCAGCTGGTTTAATGTACTGCAGGCTGTGTTCGTGACCTGTAAGATACACATCTACACCATATTTTTCAAAGGTTGGTTTTAACGAATTCCTAACGGCTTTGGTATCGTAAGCATCGGTACGGCTGCCCCCGGTGTAAATGGGGTGGTGGCCCACTACAATTTTCCATTTAATTGCTGGGTCGCTATCGGCCAGTGTTTTGACCAGCCAGCGTTTTTGGGCTGTTGTATCCTGTCCCTTTACATTGGGGCCATATTCGGCATTGCTGTAAAATTCGGGTATGAGTGGGTTGGTATCAATAAAAGCAATGAGCACCTGGTTATTGAGGTCGCCATTGATGGGCAGTTTTTTAGCATAGTAACGTGCGGGCATTTTCCACCTGCGGCTAATTTTTGAATAGTCTACCTGTGCATCAGGGTTCGATTTATAATCGTGGTTACCCAGCACCGGATACCAGTCCCATTGTAACGAAAAATCGGTATAAATATCTTCAAAAGAATATTTGAAAGAGGGATCCTGAGCACTGATTACACCACTTGGATAAAAATTATCGCCTGTAGAAATGATGAAATTAGCTTTTACTTCGCTTGCGGTAATGCCCATTTGTTTGGCAACCTGTTTTTGATGGTCGGCCCCATTCCGGCCCCAATCACCCATGGCGATAAAGTTTAAGGCAGCGGTTTCTTTGGTTAAATTTTTGTTTAACAGAGCAGTTTCAGATGGCGATTTAACCAAAACCTGTGCCTGCAATATTCCACAGGTAAATAGGGAAAGGAATAGTAGTAAATTTTTAGCCATGAAAATAAGTTTAGGAAATGAAAAACGGTAGGCCATTGGCTTAAATGAAAAGAAGAAAAATGGGAATTTCTCAAGGCTAAAAGCCAGAGAAATTCCCAATCATGTTTAAACCGCCAGTTAGTTATATCCGGGATTTTGTACCAGGGTATTGTTGGTAGCAATAGCTGTACTTGGAATCGGGAATATACGGCGATAAGTATCGGTATTGGTTTTCGATAAACCGTAGGTGTTCTCGAATTTTCCAAATCTGATCATATCGTTGCGGTGCCAGGTTTCCCAGGTAAACTCTTTTGAACGCTCGTTATACAAGATATCTAAAGTTAAGGCGCCAAGCGGTGCAGATGTGGTACGGTTGCTCCTTACACTGTTTACCAAACCCAATGCCGTGGCACCTAATGTTGGCGTGCCGCCTCTGAAAATGGCTTCAGCTTTCATTAATATAATATCTGAGTAACGGAACAAAGGCATGTCGTTGTTTTGGTTACG
The DNA here is from genome assembly GCF_011303555.1 of Pedobacter sp. HDW13. Classification (NCBI taxonomy): domain Bacteria; kingdom Pseudomonadati; phylum Bacteroidota; class Sphingobacteriia; order Sphingobacteriales; family Sphingobacteriaceae; genus Pedobacter; species Pedobacter sp. HDW13. Next base: position 3,185,943 of record NZ_CP049868.1, read on the forward strand.
GTTAGTTGGGTTGGTGTAATCGGGTAAAAATTTAATGTTCCTGTAACCGGTATTCCATGCAATTTCATCCTTGCCCAAATCGTAAGAACCTGCGCCTAAACGCGAACTACTTAACGGAGTTAAATTTAATGCATAAGTTAACGTTCCGGCTGGTGTACCTCCGGTGTAAAACTGATCGTAACCTAAATTCGTGGTGCTCACCATAATCGGGCTTCCATCTGGCCAGTATTGCGGACCGGTAAGCCATTGTTTATTTCTGATATCGTTCGCATCATTAAAATTGGCATAAAACTCGGTTGTGGTCATTCTTGGTCCACTTGGTTTGTTGTTAGCCAGCCCATTACCACTGCTTTGGTTCATAACCGGGTTGGTAAATGAGCCAGCTGTAGAGCCTGAGTACGCATAGCGGATGCCCAGGTTCCGGTTTAAATCGTAACGGGCCAAAAACATGTTACCCGAGCTGGTTGCCGCATCAAACGGAATGGCAAAAATAAACTCCTTTTGCGTTGGCCCGTTAGTGGGATAAAACATTTGCAAATAGGTAGACATGGGTTCTATAGCATATAAACCCGAGCTGATCATTTGGTCGCAGGCAGCTATACAGTCATCGTAACGCGCTGTGCCGGTATATACAGCTGCATTCAGGTACATTTTTGCCAATATAGAATAAGCCAGGTATTTGGTTGGTAAACCATATGTTGCCATACCAGAAGTGGATTTTAAATAAGGGATAGCCGCTTTAAGCTCACTTTCAATATAGCTGAAAACCTGTGCCCTGGGCGAATTTGTTTTCAATGCTGTAGCACCATATAGCGTATCTAAGGGAACATTACCATATAAATCCATCATCATAAAGTACGACAGGGCGCGCATGGTTTTTAATTCTGCAATGTTGGTGCTTTTTGCTGCACCCGCTGGCGCTGATTGGCTAATAATTGAAATGGTTTGATTGGCGGTACCAATAATGTTGGTTAGGTACGACCAGCCTGCTGCAACCCAGGCATTATCTTTTGTCCAGGTGTGGCGATGTAATTCGAGGTACTTATTCCCGTCAATCCAATCGGAAGCAAAGATGGGCAGCACCGATTCGTCTGTTGAGCAGCTTTGTAAAAAGAAATAGGTGGTGGCATAATCGCTCCTTAAATTGATATATACCGCCCCCGATGCCGATGTTAACTGTGCTGCTGTTTGGGGATAGGTTTCTGGTGTAAGTTCTGAAGTAACAGGTACCTCAATTTTTTGGCAGGAGGTGAATATTAATGCCCCGGTAAGTGCAAATAATATTCCAAATAATATCTTTTTCATGTCCTTAAAATTTGTATTTTAAAATGATGCGTTAAGACCGAGTAAAAACGTACGGGTTTTCGGGTAGAAGTTGTTATAATCTATACCCGGGGCAGCACCGCCTTGATTAATCTCAGGATCAATTCCCTTGTACCCTGTAATGGTAAATAAGTTATTGGTTGATAAATAAACCCTAACATTATTTACATACTTAACCGGGTTTTTAAAATTGTAGCCTAAAGTTGCATTATCCAAACGCACATAAGAACCATTTTCGATATAACGATCTGAGTAGAACGAGTTTCTGGTATCCGTTACTTTATCATCGGCAGCGCTGTTTAGTATGTTATTCACTGCTGCACCTGCGGTGTAAGATAAATCTGCTTTGGTGGCGTTAAATATTTTATTGCCAAAGGTTCCCCTTAAAAAGATGTTCAGCTCTAATTCTTTATACTTGAAGGTGTTGCTCCAGCCCATTAACACTTTTGGCTGTGCATTGCCCAGGTAAAAATAATCGGTTCCAATGCCCGGAGTGGTTGTTGTAGAACCATCGCGCTTATAAAACAATGAATTACCACTGGCATCTTTACCTGCATATTTTAGCGTGAAAAACTGGCCAAGCGGGTAACCCACTTTTAGGATTTGTAAAGTTGCATTGGTTTGTCCCGGTCCTTCAGGATCTGAGTAACGAATAGAATCGGCATTGGAGATTGGGCCTTGTAAGCTGGTAATTTTGTTTTTGTTGTAAGCCATGTTAATGGTGCTTAACCAAGAGAAACTTTTGGTAGTAACCGGCGATACATTTAAGCTTACTTCGATACCTTTATTGTTGATGCTACCACCGTTTGCATACAATTGGCCACCGGGAACAAGTGCAGGTGGTACACCGTATTTGAAAAGCATGCCATTTGTGTTTTTATCATACACATCTACACTACCTGTAATTTTGTTGTTTAAGAATCCAAAATCAACACCAAGGTTTTTGGTTGATGTTCTTTCCCACTTCAAATCGGGGTTTGAACCTTGTATTGGTGCATAGGCTGCTGCCTGAACGCCATTATTGTAGTAAGTACCACTAATGCCATAAATTAACTGTCCATAATAGGCACCTATACCCGATGAGTTCCCGGTAACGCCATAACTGGCACGGATTTTTAAATCACTAACGAAAGATTGTCCTTTCATAAAACCTTCTTCGCTTACTCTCCAGGCTAAACCAACGGATGGGAAATAGCCCCATTGGTTATTTTTACCAAAGGCTGAGCTTCCGTCACGTCTGATTGAACCTTGTAAAAGATATCTACCCTTGTAGTTATAGTTTAACCTGAAAAAATCGGAGATTGACAAAATTCTTGCATAGGTTAGGTCGTTTCCTAAATTAATGCGGTAAGACGGAATGGCATAGGGATTACCCAAAGTAAGGTTTTGGAAGCCAACAAAATCAGTTGGGAAATTTGTACTTGAAGTTTGAAAACCATCACCAACAATATTATCCTGATAGCTATAGCCCAGAACAGCATTTAAGGTGTGATCGCCAATTTTCTTATCCCAGGTTAAGAAGGTTTCTAATATTTTATTGGTGTTTTCGAAGGTGCTTCTTAAAGCCGATCCGTTGGTGCCAAATACACCACCAATAAGGGTGTGTGCAATGCCAATACCTGGATCGGGATTGTTATAAAAGTTCGATGTTGGGTATTTCCCAAAATAACTGCTGTAGAACTCGCCATGGTTAGCAGTTGTTTTTTGATAAGAAAGGTTAATGTTGTAGGTAAAACCGAAAGGCAGTTTAACTTCCGTATTAAAGCCGCCAATTAAAACGTTGTATTTTGTTTCGTCCTGTGCATTATCGGCAATAGCCAAAGGATTAAAGTAACCTGTGTTATTCAGGTTTTCGAAGTAAGTTCCATCTGCATTGAAAATTGGAGAAACAGGTAAGCGTTTTGCGGCCTGTAGCAATACAATGTTTTGTAATGGTTCGTTAATAGATTTGCTACTTGAGTTAGACAGGTTTAAACTGAATTTTACTTTATCGTTAAAGGCATACTGATCGATGTTTAACCGGCCAATAATACGGTTTAATGAACTTTTAGATAAAATACCCTCTTTATTAAAATAGTTTAAGCTGGCGCTGTAGTTGCTGTGATCGGTACCTCCGCTAAAGGAAAGGTTGTGGTTTTGCGAATAAGCAGTAGAACGCTCAATGGCTTTCATCCAGTTTACATTTTCGCCTTTATCATCATTTGGCGAAAATGCTACCTTGTTGGCAGTAAGGTAAGTTCTTAATTGATCGGCATCCATTAAATCGAGCTGATTACTTACTTTTTCAGCAGCTACATAGCCACTGTAGTTTAACTGTGGCTTGCCTGATTTACCACGTTTAGTGGTTACTATGATTACACCACTAGCCGCACGGTTACCATAAATAGCAGTTGCTGCAGCATCTTTTAACACATCGATTGATGCAATATCGGCAGGCGCTATCGCTGCAATATCGGCTCCGGGGATACCATCAATTACGTAAAAGGGTGCTCCCGGACTGTTAATGGTAGATGCACCACGTAAAATTACTGCCGCAGGTTTGTTTGGGTCGCCACTGGCGCTAATGTTCAGACCCGGAACTTTACCTTGTAGCAACTGGCCAACATCTGCAATTGCGCCTTTATTTAATTCTTCGGGTTTTACCGAAGTAATGGCACTCGATAGGCCCTTGCGCGAACCTTTTCCGTAGCCTACCACAACAACATCTGTAAGTGAGGTATTGGCTTCGCTAATGGTTACTTTGTAGTTAGAACCCGTACCTATGGTAAGTTCTTTTGGCTCGTAACCCATAAAGGTAAAAACAAGTTTGTCGCCCGTTTTTGCGGTAATACTAAATGCGCCATTGTCGCCGGTAACGGTAACCTTATTGGTTCCTTTAACCGAAACGGAGGCCCCTATTATAGGCATATTGGCATTATCCAATAAGTTTCCTGTAATTTTTCGTTCAGTTTGCGCAAAGGCAACGTTGAACGATTGGCTGATAAGCAGAAAGAGCAAAATAATGCAGCCATAATTTAAGCTTTTGAATTTTGATTTCATGATTCTTGTAGCATTAGGTTCATAATTTGGTTTGTTAGTTTGGTATATTAATATTTGGTTTTTTAAAACTTAATGCTGGTAGGAAGATATTTAGCCACAAGAGCTTCGTAATAAGGTTTTAGTTCTGCCCAGCTTTTTTGGTTGGGGTTTTTCGAGTAGAGGTCGTATGGATTAAAAAGTCTTACCCATTTAAACAGCTCGTGGTCTTTTTCGCTCATCAAATGATCGTAAGCGTTTTCGCGGTGCTGGGCATAAAAAGAGTGGTACCTGAGCATGTACAAACCCGCCTCTGGAATGTAGGGTTTCATCATGTGGTACACATATTCATCGTGCCCCCACGACATGTGTACGTTATCCAAACCGCAGTTTTGGGTATATACGCCCAATTTGGTTTGATATTCTGGATTATTAATATCAGGATTAAGCTTAAAGAATTCGGGATATACGATTTTATCTGAATAGGCACAGCCAACCGGAAAGGTATCGCCTACTACTGCCCATTGTGGTTCTCCGTAAAGGCAGAGCACTTTTCCCATGTCGTGTATCAGGCCAACCAGTACCATCCAATCGGGGTGGCCATCATTGCGGATCGCTTCCGATGTTTGTAAAAGATGTTGCATCTGGTCCAGATCGGTATCAGGGTCAGAATCATCAACCAGTTTATTCAGGAAATCAAAAGCACTCCAAACGGGCATTTCTTCTTTATCGAATTTCAAGTATTCAGCTTTTTTCTGCTGAACAAAATCGTAGGTTTGGTAGGTATGGTTTAATTTGTAAAATTCCTTTACGCCATCTTTCTCTGTTTCTTCGTAATTTCTGAACTGTTCTTCTTTTTTATCCGCATTAATACTTGTCGGATCCGGGTAGCGGATTAAGATATCCTCTTCCCATTGGTCAAGATTTTTCAATGGATTCTGATTGTCCTTCGAAAGTGTGTTTTCGTTGCTCATAAGACTAGAAATGATTTGGTTAAATAATATGCTTTGGTTGTATAAAGTTGAGTTTTTGAAAACTTAAACTTTTACGTTTGGCCAATTTTATTTACTTAAACGATTACGTAATTTTTTTTTTTTGGTTTGTTATTTGTTGATATACAGTTGTTTAATTTAATTTCGGGTAGCTGCTCGGTTATTGCAGCTTTTAGCGAAATAGATGTGTTAAATAACCGTTGTTGTTACGATTATTTTGTATTTTCGTATAAGCGGATTGGATTTGTTACATGTAACCTTTCATCCGTAATTGATAACCAGATAGTTTACCCTTTATAAGAAATGCATCAAGTTTAACCTGGTGCATTTAGGCTTTTCCTTTTTTATCCAGATCGCTAAACCTAACATCAGGAATGGAATGACGGATGGTATAAAAGACAGGAGGATTGGCTGTGTGGTTGTCGATAAATCAAACAAAAACTAACAATACTTAAGGATTTAAAGATGTCGGGAGAGGTTAATATCAAAAGGCTTGCGCAGGAGTTGAATATCTCTATTGCCACGGTTTCGAAGGCGCTGAATGATAGCTATGAGATTAGCTTAAAAACAAAGAACAGGGTGTGGACACTTGCAAAAGAACTGAACTATACACCAAACCCTGCGGCAAGTAACCTCAGGAGTAACAAAACCAAAACCATTGCAGTTATTATTCCCTGTGTAGCCAATAACTTTTTCTCTCTGGCCATTAAAGGGATTGAAGAAATAGCCAGGCAATATGGCTACCATGTGCTCATTTACCAAACCCACGAAGACACCGAAATGGAAATGTCGTTTACCAACAGCCTGCTTAACGGCAGGGTAGACGGGATTTTAACATCGGTATCGAGCAATGAATACAACAATGAGTATTATAAAAACCTGGTAAATAAGATACCAATGGTGTTTTTCGACCGCGTTTACGAAGAACTCGATACTTTTAAGGTAACTACCGATGATTACCAGATCTCGTACACGGCTACCGAACACCTGATTGAACGCGGCTGTTCGAAAATCGCTTACTTGTACGGGCTCGAAAAACTTCCGGCAGGCAGGGCCAGGTTTTCAGGCTATTGCGATGCCTTGCAGGCACATGGTTTAATGGTAAGTGAGGAATTGGTGGTGCATTATAGCGAAGATGAAGAAACCAACCTGCAAAACATCAGCACATTGTTTAAGCAACATGCACCGGATGGTCTTTTCTCTTCAATAGAAGAATTTATTATACCGGCCTATTCGGCTTGCGTGGACTTGCAGTTGCAAATTCCTCAGGATGTTAAAATACTGAGCTTTTGCAATATGAGCTCGGCTAAACTGCTTAATCCTTCGTTAACCACCATTACACAACCTGCATTCGAAATCGGAAATGAGGCTGCAAAATGCCTGTTTAAGGTTTTAAATAAAAGGGGTATTGGCGATGATAAAGATATTGTGCTTAAATCTGTACTGATTAAACGGGCATCAACAGAAGGTTAATGATTACCTGTTTTTGGGCGGTATATCCGAAAACGTTTACGTAATTAAATAAAAGCTTTAAGGCTTTAACCTTGGGGATTTTTTCTGAATTTTAAAAAAAACCAAATATAATCATCCCTTTTATGAACCACCTTTCTGTGCTCGATTGCATCGTATTTTTTATCTACTTTATTATCGTATCTGCTTATGGCTATTGGGTTTATCGTAGTAAAAAAAAGAAACAAACCGATACCAAAGATTACTTTTTGGCCGAAGGTTCGCTAACCTGGTGGGCCATTGGGGCATCCATTATCGCTTCTAATATTTCTGCAGAGCACTTTATTGGCATGTCGGGTTCGGGTTTTGCCATGGGGCTGGCCATTGCCAGTTACGAGTGGATGGCTGCTGCTACGCTGATTATTGTAGCGGTGTATTTTCTGCCCATTTATTTGAAGAACAAGATTTACACCATGCCGCAGTTTCTCTCCAGGCGTTATAACAATACCGTAAGTACTTTAATGGCTGTTTTTTGGTTGCTGGTGTATGTGTTTGTAAACTTAACTTCTATTTTCTTTCTGGGTGCTATTGCTATTGAAACCATTACCGGCATCTCGTTTAATACCTGTATTGTATTTCTGGCTATTTTTTCGGCCATTATTACCCTGGGCGGCATGAAAGTGATTGGTTATACCGATGTAATCCAGGTGTTTGTGCTGGTTATTGGCGGATTGATTACCTGTTACATGGCTTTGAAACTGGTTGCAGAGAAGCTCGATACGCATACCGTACTGGGCGCGCTTCCACTTTTAAAAAGCGAAGCATCAGACCATTTCCACATGATTTTTTCGAAAGGTGATAAGTTTTATAACGAGCTGCCTGGCATTGCCGTGCTGATTGGTGGTCTTTGGATCAATAACCTGAACTATTGGGGTTGTAACCAATACATTGTACAGCGTGCCTTGGGTGCCGATTTAAAAACAGGCAGGAACGGATTAATCTTTGCAGCCTTTCTAAAATTACTGATACCGGTAATTGTGGTTATTCCGGGTATTGCAGCCTTTGTACTGTATCAACGAGGCTATTTTCAAGCCGAAATGCTCGATGCTGCGGGGGTAGTGAAGCCCGATCATGCCTATCCGGTATTGATGAATTTGTTGCCTGCAGGCATAAAAGGTCTGGCCTTTGCGGCCTTAACGGCGGCTATTGTGGCTTCCCTGGCCGGAAAATCGAATAGTATTGCCACCATTTTTACACTCGATATTTATAAAAAATACATCAAACCCGAAGCGTCAGAACGCAGGTTGGTTGCCGTAGGTCGCTGGTCTGTGGTATTGGCCTCGCTTATTGCCATTGTGGTGGCGCCAGCTTTAAGAAGTTTCGATCAGGTTTATCAGTTTATACAAGAGTATGTTGGTTTTATTTCGCCGGGAATATTTGCCATTTTCCTATTGGGCTTTTTCTGGAAAAGAACAACCTCGCGCGCTGCGCTTGCCGCCGCTATGGTAACCATCCCCTTGTCTATTTTCTTTAAGTTTCTACCTACAATTAGCAATGGATTAATCGGTAACATACCTTTCCTTAACCGGATGTCGTGGGTTTTCGTTATCGTTATTTTACTGATGGTTGTGGTAACACTCACCGATCCAAAAAGCAAAGACAATGAACAAGGGCTGGAAATAGACCGCACTATGTTTAAGGTTAGCCCTGCATTTGCAGTATGCTCGGTAATTATCTGTGGTATTCTGGCCGCGCTGTACATTGTATTCTGGTAAACAGATACAATACCAATCGGCGGTAGTTTTATTAAGTAAGAATCAATTCAACAATAATGAAAATTAAAGTATTCATTGCGCTTGCCCTGCTGTTTTCGATTAGGGTAGTTGCACAACAAACCTATAACATTAAAAAGTTTGGAGCTGTTGGCGATGGAAAAACAAATGATGCCATTGCCATTCAAAAGGCAATTAATACCTGTAATGCTGCAGGTGGCGGGCAGGTAGTTGTACCCGCAGGCCATGTGTTTTTAAGTGGCCCGTTCGATTTAAAATCCTTTGTTGAGCTACGGGTAGAAGGCGGCGCGAAAATTTTAGCAAGCCCCGATGAAAGCCTGTACACCAAAAGTGCTTTCCGCGAAAATAAAGGCGAAGGAACCATTTGGATAGGTGGTGAAAAACTGGAGCAGGTAAGCATTACCGGCAGTGGTGTAATTGATGGCAACGGAATTTCTTTTATGGGCGAAGAGCTAAGCGATTCTTATGTATTGAAACCTTTTAACGTTGTAGATCCGCGCCCGCACCTGCTCACTTTAATCGACTGTAAAAAACTGAATATTGATGGGGTTACTTTTCAAAATTCGGCCTATTGGACAGTGCATCTGGTAGGTTGCAACGATGTTTCCATTTCGAATATTACCCTGCTAAACAGCATTAAAATAAGAAACAGTGATGGCATTGATTTAGACCACAGTAAAAATGTGAGGATCAACAACTGTTATATCGAATCGGGCGATGATTGCATTTGCCTTAAAAACCGCCGCGAATATGAAGAATATGGCGCCTGCGAAAATATTGTGATTAGCAATTGCACCATGACTTCGAGTTCTTGTGCCATTAAAATAGGCTCTGAAAATATGGACCGCATTAGCCATGTACTCATTAATAACTGCAATATCCGCAACAGCAACAGGGGCTGGGTATCCAAAACCGCGATGAAGGAACCGTGAGTGATGTGGTTTTCTCGAATATCCTGGTCGAATCGAGGCTTTTTACTGATGTTTGGTGGGGTAAAGCAGAGCCGATTTACATTACTGCCTACCCGCGTGCTACCGCCAATAACAAAGATGCCGGCTGGCGTTTACCAAAGGGGCAAACCAAAGGCAAGGTAGGGGCTGTTACCAATATTTATTTCAGCAATATCCGTTGTACTGGCGAAAGTGGCGTGTACATTAGCGGCGAAAGCAGGAATAAGATTTCGAATATTTATTTCGATCAGGTAAGTGTGCTCCTGAATAAAACCACTAAAGAAACTGGCGGGGTGTACGATCGCCGGCCGAGCAATGTAGAGGGGCTGGTAAAAAGTTCAATTGCTGGCTTTTACTTCGAAAACACCGGGTATGTAAGTTTAATGAACAGTGCGGTAATCTGGGGTGCAAATAAACCTGCTTATGCGGGTAAAGCTATCGAACAGAAAAATACAGCAGACATCCGGGTGGTGAATTTCCATGAAAATAAAAATGCACAGTAATTGCTTTCGTAAAGAAAAAGTGACAAATGAGGCGCAGATTTACTTAAACGCTTTAGTAAGTATTTAATCGAATAACTTAAACGTTTACGCAAATAAATAGGAGTATATTGGATTTAACAACCCGATTTTTTTAACAACTTAGCCTAACAGTAGTGCTGTTTTAACCGTTTCTATTGTGTATTTATTGGTTTGAGATGAAAAAAAGTATAAACGTGTTGGTCGATTTATTTGGGCAGTCGATTATTGAGTTGCCTGTTACCTACACCATTAGCACAGATGAAGCCAGACCCACCGAAGCGATGGTGAGCTGCAAAATTACGCTGGCTGATGATGATATTCCGGGCTGGCTTTATTCCAGGAATTTCAGTTTCTTTTTCTCCCAAACCAATAACGCCAATGCCGCTATACTCTCTATTTGCCGTGCTGCCGGAAAACAAAATGTTTATTACGAACAGATGCTCAACGTGGTTTCCGATTATATCTGGTTAAAGGAACTTTATCCCGAAAAGCAGAAGAGCAAGGTAACGTACTAAAGCAGACTGCAGAGTGGGGTAACCCAACATCGAAATTGATATGACAACCAAATATAAAAAATTAGAACAAACCTGGCGCTGGTATGGGCCCAACGATCCGGTAAGCTTACAAGATGTAAAACAGGCTGGCGCTACAGGTATAGTTACGGCATTGCACCATGTGCCGCATGGCGAAGTATGGACTGTTGCTGATATTATGGAACGCAAATCGATTATCGACGCTGCAGGCCTAACCTGGTCGGTGGTAGAGAGCGTTCCGGTACACGAAGCCATTAAAACCCGTAGGGAAGATGCTGGTAAGTATATCGAAAACTATAAAATTTCACTTCAGAACCTGGCAGCTTGTGGCTTAAAAACAATATGCTACAACTTTATGCCTGTGTTAGACTGGACCCGTACGCAACTCGACCTCGAAATGACCGATGGTTCGAAAGCGTTGTATTTTAACTGGATAGACCTGGCTATTTTTGACCTGTATATACTCAAAAGACCAAATGCTGAAGCCGATTACCCGGCATCGGTTTTAACACGGGCAGCAGAACGTTTCAGCACACTCGATCAGCAAGCCCTGGATGCGCTGCGGGTTAACGTGCTGATGGGGATCCCGAACGAAAAGGAGATCGAACTCGAAACCCTTCAAAATAGTATTCAGGAGTATCAGGCCATAGGCTTTGATGGCTTAAGAGCAAATCTGGTGTATTTCCTTTCGGCTATTGCCGGGGTTTGCGAAAAGGAAGGTATTAAAATGACTATCCATCCCGATGATCCTCCATATCCCATTTTGGGCCTGCCCCGAATTGCCAGCACAGCCAATGATTTCGAATTTATATTAAAAAGTGTAGACCAGCCTTTTAACGGCGTGTGCTTTTGTACTGGTTCGCTGGGAGCGGGCGTAGACAATAATGTGCTCGAAATTTTTAACGTGGTAAAATCGCGTACTTACTTTGCACATCTTCGTAATGTAACCAAAGATAGCGATGGAAGTTTTTACGAGGCCGATCATTTGGGTGGCGATGTAAATATGTACGAGATTATGAAAGCATTATCAGCAGAAAATGCTTTAAGAGATATTGCCATTCCTTTCAGGCCCGACCACGGTCACCAGATGCTCGATGATTTGGGCAAACAAAGTAATCCGGGTTATTCTGCCATTGGCAGATTAAGAGGGCTTGCTGAGCTTCGCGGCCTCGAGGTGGGTGTAACCGGAAACTATTAAGGAGCTAATTATTATTTATCATCCATGCAGCAAAAGATATCAATAAAAGACATTGCAAACCATGTTGGAACATCTATTACAGCGGTATCTTTTGTAATCAATGGCAAAGCCAAAGAAAAACACATCAGCGATAAATTAGCTGCAAAAATACAGAAGGCGATAGATGAGCTGGGTTACCAACCTAATTTACTCGCCCGGAGTTTAAGAACCGGAAAGTCGAACATTATCGGCTTTCTGGTTGATGATATTTCTAAACCCTTTTTCTCGGGCCTGGCCAGGGCCATAGATGAAAAGGCGGCCGTTCATGGCTATAAAATTATCTTCAGCAGTACAGGGAACGACAGGGAAAGAACAAACGAAATCCTGAATATTTACCAGGAAAGGCGTGTTGATGCTTATGTTGCAGCCCTTGCCGAAGGGTTGGAGACCGAAATTGGCAGGCTTATTGGCGGCGAAACGCCCATTGTCCTTTTCGATCGTTACCTGCCCGGACTTGATGCCGATTACGTATTAACCGATAATTTTTGGTCGACAGCTGCCGCAACGCAACACCTGCTCGATAATGGTTTCGAAAAAATTGGCTTTATTACCATCGATACCCAACAGCAACAAATGCTCGATCGCTTGCGCGGATACAGCGAAGTACTGGATCGTGCCGGGAAAGCCCAGGAGGTTTTAAAAATCAAATATCTGGATTCGGAGCGTACTACCCAGCTAATTAAAACCTTTTTACAAAACAATCCACATTTAGATGCCGTAATTTTTGCCGCTAACTACCTCACTATGGATGGACTCAAATTATCGCGCACCGGCGATGAAGCACTGCTTCAAACCAAAGGGGTAATCTCTTTTGATGATTTCGAATTGCTTGAGTTTATCAGGCCATCCATTACTGCGGTAGAACAACCCATTGAAGCTATTGCCGAAAATATTATCCAGCTCCTGCTTAAAAAACTAGCGGGTGGAGTCGGCAGTAAAGCAGCCAAACCTGTGGTGATTAACCTGCAGGCCAAACTAAATATACGGCAATCGAGTAAGCCCCTAAATGCTTAATTCTATTCTTCATTAATCAGCGATCCTGCTTCCTTAAAAAGTTAGCCCCCTTTCAGTTAATTGCCTGTTGCCTGTGCATTAAAGGATTTTGCTATACTATTAAGCTAATTTGTCAAAAAAAAGATTTCTCCGCAGAGATCATTACCTTTAATTGTGAGGTAATCAAATGTGCTGTTTATTACCATCATCCCGAATAAAATTTTAACCAAATAGAAAGATTTAGCATCCGCATTTAACCATAGCCTGTTTAGGTTTTAATGTTGAGTTGCCGGATATAGGGGAGCGTTTTGTGTGTCTCCGGCTTTGCAAAGCAAGATAATTAAATGAAAGAACAATCATCAGGACGCCGTGCGTTCATTAAAAAGGCTGGTATACTGGGAATAGGGGTCATGGCTGCCAGATTTCCGGTATGGGGCAATAGCATATTCGCCGCCGGCTATCCAAAGCATAATATTCCTGAAGAAAAAAATATTGATCCCAAATGGCTTGCTTCATTGTACAAAAGAGGCACAGCCACCACGTATAAAAAAAGCAGGAATGAGCTGCGCTATATTGGCATGCCAGTGGGCGGCCTGCACGCCGGAACGGTATATGTTGGCGGCGACGGACGTTTATGGCTGTGGCAGATATACAACGAAACTTTTGAAGGTGCACAAGAAGGGATAGAACCCAAAATTGTAAACTGGAACGATGGTACTACCGTACGTAAAATAAGGCCCAGAGATGGTTCAGCTTACATAGAACCAGCCATTGCCGATAATAAACGAATCCTCGATCAGGGTTTCGCACTGAAAACGGTTGTTGCGGGCAAAACTATTATTAAAGAATTGAATGCCGACCATTGGGATGAAGTGGTGTTTTCGGGTTCTTATCCGGTTGCCGATATTGTGTATACCAGCAAAGATTTTCCTTTAGAGGTGAGGTTGAAAGTTTATTCTCCTTTTATTCCGCTTGATGCGGAAAAATCTGCACTTCCCGCAACCATATTGCGTGTTGAAGTGCTGAATAAAGGAGCTAAAACATTTCCGGTTGATTTGATTGGCTGGATGGAAAATGGCGTAAATAAAGTTAGTGGCAAGCCAGGCTCGGGGAGTAAAACCAATACTGTAAATGTTGGGACTGAATCGGTTGATATTGTTTCGGCGTTTATAACTACCGATGCCAATCAAATCAATGCCAGTGATCACGGCAGCATGTGTTTTACCTATCATGGCGACTATGGCAAAGCCAATCCTGCACTGGAACCATGGCCTGTTGGTACCGCAGATTTTAATCCGTTGAAAGTAGTTACGGCAAAAGTTGATGGAGATGAAAAGCTCGTAGGAGGGATTAGCCTATCGCTGGAACTATTGCCTGGAAAAACCATGCAGGCAGATTATTCGATAAGCTGGCACTTTAACAATGTTAATCCGAAGCTTAAAAAATTGGTGAAGGATGCAGAACAAGGCTATTATTACGCCAGTCGCTTTAAGGATGCGAAAAGCGTTTCCGATTTTATCAAAACCAATTTTAACCAGCTTACTGCCGGTACTGAACTTTGGAGCAATACCTGGAAAACATCAACATTGCCACACTGGTTTTTGGAGCGAACTTTTCTAAATATCGGAACACTAGCAACAGCCAATACCTACCGTTTTGCCAGCGGCCGTTTCTGGAGTTGGGAAGGGGTGGGCGCCTGTGCCGGTACCTGTACACACGTGTGGCAATATGCGCAGGCTATGGCCAGAATTTTTCCGTCGCTCGAACGCGATTTGCGCGAAAGGGTAGATTTGGGGGTAGGGTTTGTAAAAGATACCGGTGCCATTATTTTTCGCGCAGAGAACGAATCGCGTCCTGCAATTGACGGGCAGGCTGGTACTATTTTGCGTTTCTACCGCGAGCACCAGATGAGCCAAAATGATGCCTTCTTAAAAGCTAACTGGACAAAAATAAAGCTGGCTGTACAGTTTATGCTGGCACAGGATAAAAACGGCGATGGCATGACCGATACCCCAATGGAAAATACACTGGATGCGGTATGGGAAGGAGAAATTGCCTGGATAGTTGGTTTATGTATTGCTGCGGCCAGTGCCGCACAGGCCATGGCTACTGAAGCTGGTGATACGGCCTTTGCTGCAATATGTAAGAACTATGTAGAAAAGGGTAAGCAGAACATGGAGCGTGAGCTGTTTAACGGCGAATATTTTATCCATAGGCCTGATGCCGTACAGGGAAGGAAAAAACTGGGTTCTTATAATACCTGCCATATCGATCAGGTATATGGGCAGAGCTGGGCCTTTCAGGTCGGGCTTCCGCGGGTGCTAGATGAAAAGAAAACCCTTAGCGCTCTTAGGTCGCTATGGAAGTACAATTTTACCATGGACGTTGGCCCCTACATTAAAACCCACGTTGGTGGCCGTCCGTATGCGCTGAGCGGAGAGGGTGGTATGGTTATGAATACCAATCCGCACAATGAAGAAGCGCCCTTCGGCGAAGATGTGAGCTGGCAGCTGGGCTACTTTCACGAGTGTATGAGCGGGTTCGAACATCAGGTGGCCGCCCATATGATGGCTGAAGGTATGCATGCAGAGAGCCTTATCCTTACCAACAGGATACATGACCGTCATCATGCCGCCAAACGTAACCCCTTTAACGAGATTGAGTGTAGCGACCATTATGCCCGTGCCATGGCCAGCTATGGTACCTATCTCAGCGCCTGCGGTTTTAGCTACCACGGCCCGAAAGGAATAATTGGTTTTGGACCCAAGTGGAATAAAGAAAATTTCGTTGCAGCATTTACGGCTGCCGAAGGCTGGGGAGTTTATAGTCAGAAATTGCAGGGGGTAACCCAGGTGCATCAGTTTCAGTTGAAATATGGTACGTTAAGGTTAAATGAAATCAGGCTGGAAAAGATTACGAAGCCGGAGGCAAAGCACGTTAAAGTTAGCCTCCTGGGTAAGAACATTAATGCCGTTATGGCTGGTACAGCGGGGCTGCTGAATATCAGGTTGACGCAGGAAGTGACCGTTCAAAAAGATCAAATACTCGAAATTTCAATATTTAGTTAGGGGATGATATGAATAAGCTTAAAAAAATAAAACAGTTGGGTTTAGTGGGCTTGATTGGCTGTGCCATCTGGCTGGCGGCATGCACTGGCAAATCGGAAACGAATAAAAACGAACTAGCTGCAGACTGGAGAACTGAGTTTAAAAAGAAACTCCCGCTGCTTGGGCACCGAAACTGGATCCTGGTTGTTGACAAGGCTTTTCCCCTGCAACAATCGGCTGGTATGGAATATATCTACGCTCCTGAAGGCATGGAGGTTGTATTGCGTGAGGTAATTTCAGGGATCAAAGCTTCCGATCATGTAGCGCCCATTGTTTACCGGGATAGTGAGCTCGAATATATTAAACCATTGGTAGGTGCAAAGGCCGATCAATTAATTAAAGCAACTCAGGTTATATTAAAGGGAACGGCTGTGAACACCATGCTGCACGACTCTGTTTTTAAGCAGCTCGATCGAGAGGCCGGACTTTTTAAGGTTCTGGTAATTAAAACCAACGAAACAGTACCTTATAGCTCTACCTTTATCAGATTAGATTGTGGCTACTGGGATGCAGCCAAAGAAGCAGAGTTGCGTAAGCAAATGGCTAAATAAAGACAGGTCTACTAACCTTGATTTTTCATCCTATTAACGCCATAACATTTACGGAATTCGAACGGAGTTTGATCGCTTAATTGCAACTGAAATTCGAATAAACTCCGAAGAAAGGATAAACAAAGCCAATTTTAGTGCGAGCTCTGGTATTAAAATAAACCTTCGCAAAAAGGAGCGTTCCAACTTGATAAATTAGTCAGATCTTTCCTTATTTTTAATGCAGATCAATCAGGTCTGTAATTTAGCTCCGCAGATGTCATTAACGCCCGAAACCCTAGCTGTAAAAAATGCAGGATTAGTCTTGTTGAACAATTATTTGCCCATGCTTTTTGAAAGGCTTGGCTTGCTAATCGAAAACAAGGTTTTTACCGGTCTTGCGAGCCAGTGTAAGGCAGTGCAATACGCTGAATTTGCTGTTACGGGCTTATCTGCTACTTCCGAAACCATACTTCAGCTCAATAAAGTGCTTTGTGGTTTGCCACTGGCACAACCCGTGCCCGAAGAAATTGATATCTCCGAAGATCAGATACTGTTGATTAACGGGCTGCTCCAGGCAATGATTGGTTATTGGCCGGCTACAGGTAGCAGTTCAGTTGAAGGTTTCAGGGGCAACTGGCTGGTGCGCGAGGGGTTATTAAGAGAGCTGGAAGCATATTGGGAACTGGTTGTTGAAAAGCGGGCATACGATTTATTACTGAATCAATCGCCATTTACATTTTCAGTGATTAAGTATCCATGGATGCCTAAGCCCCTTCACGTAACCTGGCTTTAGGACTATAGCAGAGCATTATGACAAAAGTATATACCATCATTTTTAAATAAAGTATTAATTTAGAAAGCGATGAGGAAGAAAAAAGCGGCAAAATTAAAGGAAGAAGAGTTTTGGACTAATTTCTTTTATTTCAATATTCCAAGCCATATTAACGAAGTACCGGCTCGCCTTGAGCGGGCCAATTTTAGGCGCTACCATGTAGATGATGAAGAAATAGGGTGGATGATTGAATATGTGCGTAGCATTTACCAGCTTGATTTGGATGGTACCGAAATTACCAACGCCGGAATTGCCTTGTTGAGCACCCTGGATGCGGTTAACGAACTCAGGCTGAAAAACTGCCTTAATATTGATGCAGGCTGTTTGGAAGATTTGCAGCAGATTAAAGACCTTGAGCTGTTGCACATCGGCGGAACCAGCATTGGTGTGGACGATTTGATTGCGGCTCCTCTTAAATTTAAAAGCTTAAAATTCCTATTACTGGATGACGATGAACTCAATGAAGACAAATTGCAGCTGCTTTATGTTTCATTACCTGGCGGCTGCGAACTTAATGTTAACCATCGGGTTTATCCGTTTTAAACTCCTTATTACCTATTTTTTGCCATATAAGACACATAAGGACATTTAAGGCGTGTTGGCTATATGTACTTAAATGACTTATATGGTTCATTATAATTTTTTTACCATTTAAGACACATAAGGACATTTATGAACTGTTACGCTTATATGTAACTTACATGCCTTATATGGTACATAAGTGCTTTTTTGTTATCATTTAAGGGCTGTTAAGCGTTAAAATGGCGCAATTGTTTGCTTAAATGATTGAATATTAAGAACGGAAACACCGGTATATTTACAATTGACCAAGTATAGTAAGCCTCCCTAAAAATGAAAGCTTTAATTGTTAAACTGTTTTTTGCCTGCCTGCTGCTCGCATCGCTGGCTGTTAGTGCACAGCAGCGAAAACCCCACAATGTTCTTTTCATTTTAACGGATGATCAGCGTTTTAATACCATTAAAGCACTTAATAATAGCGAAATACAAACTCCCAATATCGATAAGCTGGTAAAAAGCGGAATGGCCTTTACCCAGGCACATATTATGGGATCGCTCGGCGGTGCCGTTTGCGCACCCAGCAGGGCCATGTTACTTACCGGAAGATCGGTATTTAAAGTGCATCAGGATGGAAGTTACATCCCCAATAGCGAGAAAACATTTCCCGAAGTATTTAGGGAGAATGGTTACCGTACCTTTTCAACCGGTAAGTGGCACAGTGATTATTTATCTTTTAACCGTTCCTTTTCAACTGGTGACCATATATTTTTTGGTGGCATGCATACCGAAAAGGAAGGTGGGCACTGGAACCCTAAAATAAATCATTACGATCCGTCAGGGCAATATAAAAATAGCTTTCACGCCAATAAATTCTCTTCGGAATGTTATGCAGATGCTGCGGTTAATTTTCTGGAGCAACCGCAAAATACACCTTTCCTGATGTATGTTGCTTTTACAGCCCCGCACGATCCGAGAACCCCGCCTGCAGCATACCTCTCGTTGTATGATAAGAAAGAAATTGCCCTACCCGGTAATTTTATGCCCGAACACCCTTTTGATAATGGAGAGCTAAAAGTGCGTGATGAGCAGTTATTGGCAACTCCCCGAAATGCCGATAGTGTGAAAGCTGAAATAGCGAAGTATTATGCCATGATTACAGAAGTAGACCATGAAATTGGGAGAATTTTAGATGCGCTCCGTAAAAGCGGCCAATATGAAAATACCATTATTGTGCTTGCCGGAGATAATGGCCTGGCTGTAGGGCAGCATGGCCTATTGGGCAAACAAAATCTTTACGATCACTCTATGCGGGTACCGCTTATTTTTAGTGGTCCGGGTATTCCGGCCAATAAACAAACAGATGCTTACTGCTACTTAACCGATGTTTTTGCTACACTTTGTAAAATGAATAACCTGCCAGTTCCAGGTACCGTAAGTGGCCGTTCATTAAATGAAGCGTTTACCCAAAAGAAATTCAGGGGCCGCGACCATTTGTTTACTACCTACGCTAACCTTCAGCGTGCTGTAGTAAAAGATAATATGAAACTCATCCTGTATAACGTTAACGGAAATCACTCCATACAGCTTTTTGATCTGGCAAAAGATCCTTTGGAAAAAAATAACCTTGCCAATAAGCGGGATAAGCAGGCTATAGTAAAATCGTTAAGGAATTTGCTTTACGATGATATGCGGTTGTACGGCGATTTTTGCGACCTCACAAAAGAAAACTGGGGCTACGGTGGGCGTTTAGAATTTAAAGATGCGTTACGCATCAATCCTTAAAAATAATCAATGAAAACATTAAAGCATTCCGCTCTGTTCATATTCTTCGTGCTCCTGTTTCAGACTGGTTTTGCACAATCTGACACCGCTGTAAACTGGCAAAAATTTCTTTCCCGAAACGATATGGTTTACGATAAACTGAGCACCAAATGGGAAGAAGGCATTTTTACCGGCAATGGTTTGCTGGGCACCATGCTGTACCTGAAAGATAGCAATACTTTGCGCCTAGACCTTGGTCGTACCGATGTAAGGGATGATAGGGCAGGATCGCCGTTATTTGAAAAAGCACGCCTGCCTATCGGGTATTTTGAGCTAAAACCTGTTGGAAACATCGTAAAGAATACCGCACGGATCGATTTGTGGAACGCCGAAGCCAATGGTACCATTGTAACTGATAAAGGAACCATTCAGTGGCGTACCCTTACACTTTCGCAAACAAATGTAATTGTTTTTGAAACCAGGGTGAGTGCCGGAGAAGAGCAGTTTAAGTGGCAGTTCAACCCCGAAGTTTCCATTAGCAGCCGCACAAAATACAGGGGAATTCCAACAGGATATGGTGCTAATCCACCTGCTGTTTTTGCAAATGCAGGCGCTGTTGCATATAGTAAACAACCCATGCTTTCGGGTGGCGATTACACTACGGCGTGGGTGGCAAAAAATAAAGCCGGCAGCCGAACCTATTTCCTGTCGGTAGCCATTGACAGAAAACAATCTGCTGTTAACGAAGCGGTACAAACGGTTAGCAAGGCTGCAAAAGATAACTTGCAACAGTTGCTGAATGTACACCGCCAGTGGTGGCACCATTATTATCCACAGAGCTTTATATCGCTGCCTGATGCCAGAATGGAAAGCTTTTATTGGATACAACAATACAAACTGGCCAGTGGTACAAGGACAGGCAAGCCTGTGTTAGATTTAATGGGTCCCTGGTTTCGCGATACCCCATGGCCGGCCTACTGGTTTAACCTCAATATCCAGTTAACCTATTCGCCATTGTACGCCGCCAACCGAGTTGATTTGGCCAATGGGCTTGTAAAAATGATTGATGAAGGTAAAGCAAACCTAAGCAAAAATGTACCTGCTGCCTATCAATACAACGCAATGGCCCTGGGTAGGGTAGCTACAAGTGATTTATACAGTCCCATTAAAGTGATTAGCGCCAAAGATTCGACCTTATCAGATATAGACCTCGAAATGGGAAACCTTACCTGGTGCCTATACTATTATTGGTTGCAGTACCGCTATACTATGGATCAAAGCCTTAAAGCACGGCTTTTTCCATTGTTAAAAGGAAGCATCAATTACTATATGGATGTGATGGCTAAAGAAGACGACGGTAAATGGCATTTGCCACGAACATCTTCGCCCGAATACCCGGGAGGAATTACCCGCGATTGCAATTACGATTTGTCGTTGCTGCGTTGGGGCTGCCAAACTTTATTGACCATCAATCCAAAGGATGAGCTAGCCGTTAAATGGAAAGATGTTTTAACCAATCTAACCCCTTATCCTAGCGATGCAAATGGTTTGCGTATAGGTCGCGATGTACCTTTTAACCAGTCGCACCGTCATTATTCGCACTTGTTAATGATTTATCCACTGTATACGCTGAATTGGGACCAACCGGAAAGCCGGCCTTTAATAACACAATCGCTAAGCCATTGGCATAGTTTTAAAGGCGCCTTACAGGGCTATTCGTTTACAGGTGGCGCTTCTATGTACGCCATGATGGGGAACGGCGATAAGGCGTTAACTTAC
Organism: Pedobacter sp. HDW13; assembly: GCF_011303555.1. Taxonomy (NCBI): domain Bacteria; kingdom Pseudomonadati; phylum Bacteroidota; class Sphingobacteriia; order Sphingobacteriales; family Sphingobacteriaceae; genus Pedobacter; species Pedobacter sp. HDW13. Next base: position 3,207,277 of record NZ_CP049868.1, read on the forward strand.
CTCAACCAGTTATTTGATCAGTTTATTAAGCCCAATACCTTGTATTTAGAGTCGGGGCCGGTAATAGAAACCCCGCTTGCTGCGGCCACCTCTATACAAGAATTGTTATTGCAAAGCTGGGGCGATAAGATCAGGGTATTTCCTGCTGTTCCAACTGCCTGGAAAGAGCTGTCGTTTAAAAACTTAAGAACAGAAGGTGCATTTTTAATTAGTGCGGTGCTAAAAAATGGCGAAACGAAATGGGTAAAGATAAAAAGTCTGGCGGGCGAACCCTGTGTTATACACCCGGGTATAAACGGAAAAGTACAGGTAAAAGGTAAGGTGGAGTTAAAAGATTTGGGCGAGGGCAATTATTCTTTTCAACTGAAGAAAAACGAAGAGATTGTTTTATATCAAAAAGAGAGTGACTTATTGTTAAAGGCCGAAGCTGTAAAGCAGGATGGAAAAAGCCATTATTGGGGAGTAAAAACTAAGCAGCCCTGGTGCAGCTTTAGTTTAAATGCTCTTAATTATAATGCCCAGTAAGGCCGCTGCAATAATGATATGTGGTTCCTGTAGTTTCTTTATATAAACGAGGGCAATACCGCTGGCTACAGCAATCAGTGCGGTAGGCAAATCGATAATAGAACGGGTGGCAATTACCACAACCGAACCCACCAATGCGCCTATTACTGCTGCGGTAATACCTTCAACAAAAGCCTTGATGCTGGTGTTTTTGGCAATCTTTTTAAAATAAGGAGCCAACACCACTGTAAAAAGGAAGCAAGGTAAAAATGTAGCCGCCGCCGCTACAGCTGCTCCCGGAAAGCCGTTTACCAGATAACCAATAAAACCAACAGTAATTACCACTGGCCCAGGGGTAATCATGGCCACTGCCACAGCATCTACAAACTGCGATTCGCTTAGCCATTTGTATTCGCTTACTACGCCACTATGTAGAAAAGGCACAATGGCCAGTCCGCTACCAAATACAAATGTGCCTGCTTTTAAAAAGAACAAGCCTATTTCTATAAGCGTAGCTTTAGAGTAGTTCCAAAAGCCCATACCGCTAAGTAATACTATAGGCAGGGCTTTGGGCCTTTTTATCCAGTGGGGAGGTGCTTTAACAGCCATGTAAAGTAGCCCGCAGCCAATAAACAATAAAATTTGTTCTTGTTGGGTAACAATGGTTGTAATAATGGCTATTAAATAAAATACCCACAGCAGCCAGTTCGTTTTTATAGCCGCAAAGTTTAGCTTACCTACCGATTTGACTGTAAGTTTATAGGCGCTCAAGGCAATGATACCAATTACGGCCGCGCCAACGCCATAAAATACCTCACTCATCCAGCTCAGACCGGCGTATGACTGATAAACCATGCCAAGCAAAACCACCATAATAAATGAGGGGAGTACAAATGCCAGGCCGGTAAGTGTGGCACCCAGCAGGCCATAATGTACAAAACCAATGTAAATGCCCAGTTGTGCAGCCAGCGGGCCTGGTGCCAGCTGAGCCAGAGCCAACCCTTCTTTATATTCTTCTTCCGTTAACCAGGCTTTTTGCTCTACCAAATCGCGGTGCATATAACCCACAAGTGCTACGGGGCCCCCAAAGCCCCAGGTACCCAATCGCAAAAAGTAAAGGGTAATATCTTTCCGTGTATATTTTTGGTTAGCCATATTTAAAATGCAATGCCAAATTGAAAGCCGAGGGTAAACGATGCCGGTTTATCGTTGCCAAAACGCAGCGGTAACGGAAGTGCTGCAAAGTAGTTACAGTTTTTACTTTTAATTACGGTTTTGTTTAAAACAGGCGTAACACCGTAACGGCCAGACGTTTCGAAAGCCAGGCGCCCGGCAAAGGTAAAGCCGCTGCCCAGGGCAAGCAATATACCGGGATGAAAGGTGAAATTGCTCATCTTGCTGCTGCCGTTTTCTGCCCGCAGTGTCGGAACAAACTCCGCAGAAAAACCAACTTTCTGGCTTTTCCAGATATTGATACCCACCGGCATACCCACTACGTAATGGCCGTCGAAATTGGTATCGGTGCCTGCACTGCTAAATGTAACAATGGGATGCATTATACCAACATAAGCGGCAATTTTAGGATAACTGACCACCGCGCTGTTTTGGCCAAAAGCAGGTGCCGACAAAAATGTTATCACGATAGTTAAATAGCGGAATAAGTTCATGCCACAATATTAGCCTGAACTTAAAACCCAAAATAGAACGTGTTTTACTATTTTGTATCCTTTTTACCTAAACGCAAACTTTTTTTATAATCGAGCGGGTTTTTGCCGGTGTGTTTTTTAAAAATGCGGTTAAAATGGCTCTGATCGGAAAAGCCAGTAAGGTAAGCAATCTCTGTAAGCGAGTAATTTTCGTGACTCATGAATTGAATGGCTTTCTCTACCCGGAGTTTGCGCATGTAATCGCCAAATGTAAGGTTGTCGAAATATTTAGAAAACTCGCGAGAGAGGTAGGCCGGGTTAATTTCCAGCTCTTCTGATGCCTGCTGCAAACTCAGGGTCATGTTGGTGTCGAGCTGGTCTTGTATCATTTCTTTGAGCGTTTGCGCCCAAACCGGTGCTTTCTTGTCTTTTTCCTGTTTAAGGTATTGGTTGTAAACCTGTAACAGCAGTTGTTCTACAGGGCCACTCTGCGTATGTTTCAATTGATATAAATGGGTGGCCCAGGCATAAAGACCATCGTAAATGGTTAGGCCAAGCTGCAAAAGCTCCTGGTCGTTTTTAATTTGGTAGGCCAGCCCCGAAAAAACAGCCTCCAGGCCTGCCGCCTGCGGTGCAAAATCGTGCCGGTCGGTATCCGCTCCGCGTACTATGGCTGCAACACGTGCCAGCGCATCATCCTTTAAGCTGTGTTTTTTAATAAAATAATCAAAAGTACACTGGTCGTCATAATGGCTGTATTCTACCCCCGGCATATCGAAAGGTATAGCACCTGTTTCTGCAGTTTTTTCGAGTACCTCGTTGTAAGGCACATACAAAATCTCAGCATCTGCATCAATAAAGCGGAGAATAAGCCAGGGACAGGCAATACGGTCAATCTTAGGGCGTTCTCGGGTAATCCATTTCATGCTACCAAAATACAGCAGAATTCTGTTTAATTTAAGTTATGGCTAAAAATTACTGGTAAAATTAGCAATAACAAGCTCAGGCAGCAACGATACACCTGCTGCGTTTGAACCAGATTGCCAATCAATTGAACCAATAAACAAAGCCCCTTATCCTTACTATAGCCACTTTTGTAACCAACAATTGCACATTAAACAAAAACACTATGGGACTAACAGGTTTAGGAATTTTTCATACCATTATTGGTATTGTTGCCATTGCAGCGGCAATCATTTCATTTGTACGCTTTGGCAAGATCGATTTAACGCAGCTGAGCGGTAAAATATACTTTTATACCACCACTGTTACGGCTTTAACCGCACTGGGCATCTCTAAGCATGGTGGCTTTAATGCCGGGCATGTTTTTTCGGTATTCATTTTTATTTTAGTGGTAGTGGCATTTTGGCTTTCGGTGAAACGAAGCGCCAGTAATAAGGCCCGCTATGCAGAGAATTTTTTACTCTCTTTCAGTTTCTTTCTGTCGCTTATCCCTACCGTGAACGAAACTTTTACCCGCGTGCCGCTGGGGCATCCGCTGGCCAAGGGCCCTACCGATCCGGTAATTGCCCAAACATTAGGGGGGCTCTTAATCGCTTTTATTGCCGGTGCTGTTTATCAGTATATTAAACAACGCAAGGCGGTTAAGATGCGCTAAGCCAAATAGAAGCCACAATATTACCAACTTTAATTTGCTTAACTATTTAATGGTTTAAGATTCGTTTGCAGGCTGTTTCTTTTATTTATCATTAAAGGATTAAGGACATAAAGAGGGAGAGGTTTAATCCTTGTTTATTATTGTGGTTTTTCCAAACATTGCTGGTACTCTTAATCGCTTTTACCAACCCTTAACTTACTTCACTGCTTAATGGTTTAAGAGTCATTTGCAGGCTGTTTATTGATTACATTCATCATTAAGTGATTAAGGACATTAAGAGGGGGAGGTTTAAGGCTTGGGTGAAAAGCCAAACCTTACATTAGTTTTTCTATTTTTATAGCTGAAGGTTTTTTAAACATGATTATCGATCATAAAAAGTATGACTTGTTTGGCAAATCCATGGTGCAGAGCATCAGGATAAAGGCACCCTTTACCTTCGATTTCCCAATTACCGATAATGCCTGCTTTTTGTACATGCTACAGGGTGAAATGCAATACCATCGTGATGAAGACCTGGTGAACATACCGCATAAGCATGCGTTGTTTTTAAATTGCATCCAGGCCAGCAAAACCATCAGCAACCTGAATACGGAGGGTGGCGTTAACGAAATTATGGTAGTTAATTTTCACCCCGATATTTTAAAACGGATTTACGACCGCGAAATGCCGGTGATACTGCAGGCACCGGAACGCGTGGTTTCGAACAAGAGTATTGAGGTTTTAAACAACAATTTTTTAATTGAAAAATATATAGAAGGCCTGCTGTTTTATTTTCAGCACCCGGCACTGGTTAACGAAGATATACTGGTTTTAAAACTGAAAGAAATTATCCTGCTACTGGCACAAACGCCTAATGCCCGGGCCATACAAACTATATTTGCCCAGCTGTTTTCGCCCACTACCTACACTTTTAAGCAAATTATTGAGGCCAACCTGTTTACCCAACTCAGTATCGATGCCCTTGCCCAGTTGAATAATTTGAGCATTTCTTCTTTTAAACGCGAATTTGCCAGGCATTATAACGATACGCCTGCCAATTATATTAAAACCAAAAAACTCGAAAAGGCTGCGGAGCTACTGCTTATTTCAACCGAAAGGATTAAAGACATTGCTTTTAATTGTGGCTTTAACGATCTGGCTAATTTTACCAAAAGCTTTCGGGAGAAGTATCAATGTACGCCGAGTGCGTTTCGTTTGGGGTAGGTTTTGTAGTTAATGAAATTTTGTTTGATAGCGCTGTTTTTACGCAAGGCTTTGCGCACGAAAGCGAGTCTGTTGCTGATCTGTTAACCGGATAGAAAAGCGCAGCTTCTTTACTATTGCGACGCTCACTAAAGTTGGATTTAAGATTACCTTCACCTGCACAAGCGCTGGCTTGTAGTATTATTTGCGAAATCACACTCAATAACCTCTTAAACAAAAAAAGCCCATCTTTCGATGAGCTTTTAATCAAGTAGCCTTGGGAAATAGATTCACGAATGAATTTATTGAAGATTTGCGCCGTTTAGCTAGATTAAACAAACTTAAAGATTAATTCGTATTTGTTTCGCACTTGGATTTGGGACATCGAACTGCCTGGATAAAAGTTCTTCAATAGCTTTTTTAGGTAGATTGAAAATACCTGTAAAAAGGCATCGAACGGTTTGCAAGGAGCATCGCCAAAAGTGTGTATCAGGCCCGATGCACACTTTTCAGTCGTTCAAAATCCTGATAAAACTATTCTACTGACCTGAGTCGCGATACCTTTTCCATATATCTGCATAATATTGTTCATACTCTGCATATGCAACTGACAACTTCTTGGGCATTATTTGGACTATTGGAACCATTTTTTTTGCATTTTTGCCTAATAGTAATGCTTCGCAGTACGAAACATTCAAGGCGTTATCTAAAGAGTCACTCATAAGATCAATCCTCGATTCAAGGAAGTTAAAACATTTAATTATTTCCGGGATATTATTTTCCACTATTAGATTATTAGTGTACCCCGCAAACACTTCCATACGCGTATGAACCATATAGATATCTTCCTCCTCAATATCTGTTTTTAGAATTGGAAATGATTTCACCAAATCCTCAAAAAAATCTTCGTCGCTCATTGCTGATTATTAAAGAGGCAAATTAATGATTAATATGAATATCTCGGCAAAATTTGTTCTCTTCCGGCGTCACTAGAATAGATTGCTAGGTATACGAAACCTATTAAAATACCTGTCGAAAATCCCAAAATGCTATACAAATCTTATTGCCCCTTGCATGCGCACCGCGTGTGCACGTTTTCGATAGTTTTATTTTGCAATAACAGAAAATTTAGGTTAATTAAAGGCTCTTGTAAACCAAAAAAAGCCCATCTTTCGATGAGCTTTTAATCAGTAGCGGGGAGCAGGATCGAACTGCCGACCTCAGGGTTATGAATCCTGCGCTCTAACCATCTGAGCTACCCCGCCGGACTTATATTTACTGAATAACGTAAATACAGATGTGGTTATTTTTAAGAGCTGCAAATATAGGATAAATATACATTCTAATAAAAATAAATGTGAAAAAACATTTAAAGTACTATAGCACAGTTAATTTAAATGAATTGGGCCAGTTTTAATCCGGCTTTGGTTGAATGATTTGGGCTTGTTTTTGTTTGCAGGGGTGAGTGAAACCGTGTTGCGCAGTTAACTATATGCAGTTTGCAATAGATAGTTTGCATTTACCAATGAATAGCTTGGGGCATGGAGTTTGGAGGCAGTTAACCGGTTTAAACAATTAACGGGTTGATCCAATAACCAACTATTAAATCCGTTGAATTGGGTAAGTAATCAAAAAAATGATAAGAGTTGCAGATGTAGAATAAAATACCTTTCTTTAGAAAAATAACATTTAAAATAATCCGGAAATTATTCTGGTAGTGTACTAACATGGCAGAAAAGAAAAAATTTACACTAGAGTACGAAGTTAGATCGTCACCAAGAATATTATACAGCTTTATAAGCGAGCCCAACGGTTTGTCGCAATGGTTTGCCGACGATGTGGTTTTCCGCGATCAGGTATATACTTTTACCTGGGACGATGAGCAGCTGAAAGCGAAAATGGTTTCGGTTAAAGAAAATAAGCTGGTAAAGTTTAAATGGCTTGATGATGAGCCTCAATGTTATTTTGAGATGGAAATTGTGCAGGATGAACTAACCAACGATGTTGCCCTCTCGATTACCGATTTTACTACCGACGAGCTTCTGGCCGAGAAGAAATTAATCTGGGATAACCAGATCGATTACCTGATTAGTGTTTTGGGTGCATAATATTATCTGCGCATTGTTTACCTTTGTAGGGTGAAAAAACTACATCTTCTATTAATAAAAGCATTCGTAAGACCATTCATTGCAACATTTTTTGTAATGATGTTCATCTTGCTAATGTTTTTTCTGTTTAAATGGATTGATGATCTCATTGGCAAAGGCTTCGAATGGTATACCATTCTGGAGCTGATGTATTATGCCTCGGCAGCAAACGTTTCGATGGCCTTGCCGTTATCAGTTCTGCTTTCTTCTATCATGACTTTCGGTTCGCTGGGCGAAAATTACGAGCTGGTGGCCATTAAATCGGCTGGTATTTCGTTGCAGAAAGCCATGCGCCCGCTTTTCGTGGTGATTTTAATCCTTACCGTATCGTCGTTTTTCTTTGCGAACTACATGTTGCCCAAAGCCAATTTAAAGTTTGGTTCGCTGTTGTACGATATCCGCAACAAAAAACTTTCCTTCCTGATAAAACCAGGTGTGTTTAATAATGCCATACCGGGTTATGCCATCCGTGTCGATTCGAAAGAGGACGACGGTACCCTGCATAACATTATGATTTACGATCATAAAGAAAATAATGGCATTCCGAAGGTAATTTTGGCCAAAGAAGGCAAGATGGAAAAAACTGCCGATGGTAAGTTTCTGGTGCTGAGCCTTAAAAACGGCGTACAGTATGAGGAGCAGGCCAGTAGCAACGGGATGTATAACCCCAGGCAGGTTTTCTCGCGCAGGAGATTTAAAGAAACTGCGCCACGTTTCGATATGTCGTCGTTTGATGGCAACACAACCGACCCTAACGCATTTGGCAATAGTACCCCGATGTTAAACCTGAAAGGGATTGTGCGCAAACGCGATTCGCTTACCAAACAGCTCGACACGATACATATGCGTACTATCGAGAATTTGACCAGTAACTTTAAGCAGTTTAACGTAACCAAAGGTTATACCAAAATAAAGGCTGCACCTGCTAAAATTGATGATGTGGTGCTGAAGAGTATTCCAAACGGATCGCGCAAGCAGGCCCTTGATAATGCCACCAATGTGGTAGCCAATATTATGCAGCATGTACCCAACTGGGCACCACGTCAAACCGATTTAACGGGCGAAATTATCTTCACTACGGTAGAGTACCAGCGTAAGTTTACCCTGGCGGCATCGTGTATCCTGCTGTTCTTTATCGGGGCACCATTAGGCGCCATTATCAGAAAAGGAGGGATGGGCTTACCCGTTGTAGTAGCCATTTCGTTCTTCCTGGTGTATCACATTATTACCACTGTTGCCGAGAAATCGGCAAGGGAGGGTAACCTAAACCCAATAGTGGGTATGTGGATGGCCATGATTGTGCTATCGCCACTGGCTGCTTTTTTAACTTATAAGGCTACAGTTGATTCGGCTCTTTTTGATGTAAATTATTACAAGCAGATGCTGCTTAAAGTGTTTAAAAAGAAGGAAAAGTAACCTCATTTCCTTTACTTACAAATGATATTTTAATCCAAAAATTGCTTAATAAGGTTGTACATTTGTACAAGTTAACGCTGCAGTATAAATACTTGTTAAAAGCTAATGAGCCGCGTTTTCTCCATAATGCTATATAAAATGCAAACGAAATTAAACACAATAGAAGAAGCTGTCGCAGATATAAAAGCTGGTAAAGTGATTATTGTTGTCGACGATGAGAATAGAGAGAATGAAGGTGATTTCTTAACGGCTGCCGAAAATGCAACACCAGAAGTAATCAATTTTATGGCTACTTATGGTCGTGGTTTAATCTGCGCCCCTTTAACCGAAGAGCGTTGTAAAGAGCTTAACCTCGATTTGATGGTGGGTAAAAATACAGCCGCTTACGAAACCAATTTTACTGTTTCGGTAGATTTGGTTGGTCATGGTTGTACTACAGGTATTTCGGCCAGCGACCGTTCTAAAACCATGCTGGCTTTGGTCGATCCTAAAACCGATCCGGCAGAATTGGGCAGACCAGGACATATTTTCCCTTTAATTGCCAAAGATGGGGGGGTAATCCGCAGGGCCGGTCATACCGAAGCTGCGGTAGATTTAGCCCGTTTGGCTGGTATGAAACCTGCTGGTTTATTGGTCGAAATTTTAAAAGAAGATGGCGAAATGGCCCGTCTTCCTGATTTATTTAAAATTGCAGAGCAACACCAGTTAAAAATTATATCAATCGAAGATCTGATTGCTTACCGTTTAAATTTAGATAGCCTGATTAAGCAGGAAGTGAGCATTGCTTTGCCTACTGCCTGGGGTGATTTTAAAATGACGGCTTATACACAATTGGACAATAATGCTACGCATTTAGCCATTTCAAAAGGCGAGTGGACTGCTGATGAGCCTATTTTAGCGCGTGTACACAGTTCTTGTGTAACCGGCGATATTTTTGGTTCGTGCCGTTGTGATTGCGGTCCGCAATTGCATAAGGCCTTAGAGATGATCGAAAAAGAAGGTAAAGGCATTGTAGTTTATATGAATCAGGAGGGTAGAGGTATTGGGCTGATTAATAAACTGCGTTCGTATAACTTACAGGATGCAGGTTTTGATACTGTTGAAGCCAACATTAAACTTGGTTTTAAAGGTGATGAACGTGATTATGGTGTAGGTGCACAGATATTAAGATCGGAAGGCGTAACCAAAATGCGCCTGATGAGTAACAACCCAACTAAAAGGGCTGGTTTAATTGGCTATGGTTTGGAGGTGATAGAAAACATTCCGATCGAAATTGCCAGTAACGTACACAATGAACGTTATTTAACTACTAAAAGAGATAAAATGGGCCATTCTATCATGAAAGGATAGTTTGGTTGGCTTTGACTATTTTCAGTTTTGATTATTGGAAAATGATTGAGGTTAATTATAAATTATTGAAAAGGCCGGCATCATATTGCCGGCCTTTTTTTTGAATATGTTCAGGCTTGTTTCTTAACGAGTGTGTGATTGGCTTAGCGTTTTTAACACTTCTTAGTACGATACAATCGTATTGCTATTTCTGCACGCGTTAGAAACGCGCGCAAGCTGAAACAGGTGGTCTAGAATTAAGAGATGCTTCACTGCGTTCAGCATTACAGTTTTGTTTTTATATGTGATGGATCGATAGCTTTGTTATTCGGTCTTATTTTAGCTGGTTATAAACCATCAGACTATAGGCCATTGACTAAAATCTACCTCCTTTGGTTTCCCTTCGTTTGATTAATAATCACATCTTTATTGAGCGATTTATTGGTTTTAACCGGCGCTTCGCTTTGTTTCCTTTTTAAGTTACGGCGATACGAGCCTGAAATTTTCTGGATAAACTCTTTAAACGTATCAAACTGCTGGGTGTACACCAAACCAAACGACGTTACATTGGCCGTTGGACTAATACCGCTGTTTAAGAAAATACTTTGTTGTGTAGGTGGTTTATTGGCTGCTTTAATGGTTAAACTTCCATCTTTCTTGATCAGGAATACAGCTTCAACTTCTCTACCTACATTGTCTTTACCAAAATCGATGATGGTAAAATCGTTTACGCTGTTACGATCTACAATACCCGCATTAATAATCAGACGGTCATTAAAGAATTTAAATGATGCATTGGCCTCGCTTAACGAGCGAACGTTCAGATCGACAAAGTTTAAGTTTAAAGAAGAAAGTACGTTGTTGAACTGGTTAAATACCAGTTCAGTTGCTGTACTCGTAGCGGTTGAGCTCAATTGGTTTCCGATTGACTGGCCACCGTTTCCAGGTGCAAAACTTCTTCTGATAATTAAACTGAAGGCCTGCAAATTCAGGTTGTTCTGATCACTGAAATAAGTTTGCAACTCCTCTTTAATAGAAGGCTGCGCGGGAAATTGATATCAAGTTTAATCTCCGGTTTTAATAAAAGACCAGTTAAACCCATTTCTACCTCGGTATTTACCCTTTGGTTGGCATTGCTGCTCGCATCGCGGTTGGCCGCTTTATACAAATCGTTTAAACTTGCCCTAAGCGCATAAACTGCTTTGAGGTTAATTTGCGCGGCAGTAGGGTTACCTGTCCAACGGATGGTACCGCCTTGTCTGATCTCAAATTTCTTATTAATTACTTCCTGGGCTGTAAAATCGAAACTTCCGGTTTCAATAATATAATCGCCCGACATTTCGAAATCTCCAAAACTGTTGATGTTCAGGTTCAGTTCTGCATTACCCTTTCCACTCAAATTACCTAGTGTGGTAAAAATATTGGCTGTGGTATTGGGGTCGATGGTTAATTTAAAAGTTAACGTTAAGCCATCAAAATTGGTTGTTTTCTTAACTGCAACTGTTGAATCGCGGCTTACAAAATTGATGAAATCTTTATCCGATATCGTTTCCGAGCTGTTTAAAGGTAAATTGAAAACTGTTCCTTTCTCTGTTTTCGCCTTAATATCGATTTTCATTTTATTGGTAGGCCCAGTAAACTTAAATACCCCTGTGCCGTACGCACGACCATAATAAACCGAGTTATCTTTTGCTGTAGTATTTAAGGCCATTAAGCTGTTGGCGGTTACCTTAACATCCAGGGTAGGGTAGTTAATGTTGTTCAGGTCTACAGTGCCTTCTGCGGTAGCTTCATGGCCTTCTAAATCGGCCAGTTTAAATTCTTCTCCCAAATCAATCACACTATTGCTTACCTGTACCTCATCGGTAATTACATAAGTGGTTTTGAGGTAATTTACCATCAATTGTCCTTTATCGAGGGCTACAGTACCGTTAATTTGCGGTTTATCAAATTTGCCCTTAACCGTTAAATCGGCAGAAATATTTCCTCTTAAATTAGATACCAGTTGTTTTACAAAAGGCTCTAAAATAGTGAGTTTACTTTCGTTCATTTTTATAGATAGGTCAATTTCTTTCTCTTTCAGGTTGAGGTTTCCGGTCAGTTTAAAAGTTTCAGAATCTTCGGCCACGATGCGTGTAAACACATCAATTTTATTGGTGGCGTTGTTGTACGATGAGGTATCGGTAAGGGTACCAATATAAATATCGTTAAAGTTCAGTGAATCTATTTTTAGGTCGTCGTTTACGCGTGGTGCTTTGAGGATGCCGTACAAATTGGTTTTTCCATTGGCATTACCGCCCAGTTTAATACCGGCGCCTTTGGTAAAAGGGTTCAGCGTTTTAAGGTTAAAATCTTTAAATCCTACGGTAATTAAATCTTTAGGATCTTCTGAAATCAATCCGTCGATAGTTAACTGCTGTTTTCCGTTGGTTAGGTCAAAATTGGTGATCTCGGTTTTGCCATTGTTGAGCACAATACGCACCTTCTCCTGTATGCGCCATTCTTCGTTGTTGATTTTTAAAATAGAAGGAAGCACGCTCAGGCGGGCTGTGGTGTCCTGATTTTTGGTGAATTCGACCAAACCGTTTAAATCGAGCTGGTTGTCTTCATCGGCGTTCGACATTTTAACGTTGAAAGCCAGGCTGTCGTTGCGCAGGATATTCGAAACGTTTACATCTTTAATAAACAAACTGTCGTTTAGCTGTACCCGATCGGAGGTAACAATAAGCTGGAGTTGCTGAGGAGTGGTATTTTCATCGAGGATAATGTTGTTTACCACAATGCCGTTATACTTCAGTTTTTTAACAAAACCATTGAGTGCAGCGGTATTGTTTCGCGAGTCGAAATCTCCGTTAAACGTTGCGCCTTCCTCCAGTTCTAGGCCCGGAATAAATATCTGCGCAATAGGCTCGAACTTTTTAATCAGCAGTTTAAATTTAAAAATCTGGTTTTTGTATTTAAAAATATCGGCCTTTAACGAGGGGATATAGGTTTTGGCAATCGCCTTATAATAAGAAACAATAGAGTTTAGGTCGTATTCGCCCTGAATGCCCGCATCCAGAATGTCTGAACGGATATCGAGTACACGGTTAGCGCCAGTGCCATTGGCGGTTAACTGCACCGAATCGACACTGTAAATACCCTTAGGGTTTTGGAGCCTAACCTCTTCAATTAATAATTTACCCGAAATGTTGTTTAGGTTGGTGCCCGAAAAATTGGTTTTAAATTTCGCATCTACCATCAGCGAATCTTTTAGCAGCTTTAAGGCTTTCAAACGAGCTTTAGAAATGGTAGCGTTGAAATTAAATACCGGTAACTTGGGGTTGAGGTTAACACCGCCATCAAAAACCAGTTTCACGTTTCGGTCGTTTATACTCAGCTTACCGTCGAAATATTTTTTATCAAAGGTTCCGTCGATTTTTACATTGTGGTAGCGATAATTGTTAAAATCGATATAATCTACATCGCCGTTTATTTTCTCAGTGAGGTTTTTGAGTTCAGTACCACGACCTTTTACGTATAACGAAGAGCTGATACGGCCCAGGCTTTTTTCTTCAACCAGGTTGCCGAGGTTAAAATCATAACTCTTTACGTTTCCGGTGTAGGTAGGAATATCATTTTTATCGATCTTCATGTTTACATCCGAAACAATACGGCCTAGTTTAGTTTTAAACTCGCCATAGGCAATAAAATCGTTCTGGAAACCAGTGAAACTTCCGTTAAAGTTAATGTTACCAAATTTATTTACAATTGCCGGAACAATTTGTTTCTTGCTGTTTGTAATGCCAGCCAATACTTCATCCAGATCGGTCCTATTGGTGGCGGCCATTTCAATGTTCAGGTCCATAAAGGTTTCTTTCCACTTGGGTAATCCCTTTAATATAAAATCGCCTTTAATGTAAGTGGCTTTTCCTGTTTTTATCGAAAGCTTTTTAGCCCGAAGGTTATTTACCAGACCTGTTATCTGCCCGTCAACATCTAGATCGAGTTTCATAGTGCTGAGCTCGGGTGCAAAAAAAGCAACGTCTCTAGAGGTAAGGTGGCTGTCTTTAAAGATAGCCTTCATGCGCACATTATCTACATAGTGGTTAAAATCCTTGTAGCTTTTAAACCGCATCTGGTAGTAATTGGTTAGGCGGCTCTGGCTAGTTTCGAGTAACAGGTTTTTCAACTCAATTGCATTACTATCGATGGTGGTTTGTGCGGTAAGGTTTTTAAGGTAAAAGCCGCTTCTTTCTTTCAGTGTTAAATTTTTGATATTCGTTTTAACCAGGTGGTTTTTAGTGTCGAGCCCCTCAAAAATACCACTAAGTTCTTTAACATCTACGTTTTCGAAATTTACACTTTTGCCCAGGGTGGTATCTTTGGCAGCGAAATTTTTATACCTGAAAGCAAACTTGTTTAAGATAATACGGCCCAGCTTAATATCGTAAGGCTTGCTTTTCTTTTTCTTTACAGTAGGTTTACCAGAATCGAAATAGTTTATAATGAAATCGAGGTTAGAAGACTTATCTTTGAAATCCTTTAGGAAAAAGCGGCCGTTGTTGATCTGAACCGTACTGATATCAATAATGCGTTTATCAATAGATAAGCGGTTAATATCGACCATAAATTGAGGTGTGCTCAGTAAAGTGTCTTTTTGAAGATCGAGTACTAATAAATCTTCGAGTACGATAGATTTAAAAGGCTTGATGTACAGACTCTTGATTGATATGGTGGTTTTAAGCTCTTTTGATAAGTATGCAGCAGTTTTCTGCGCAAAATAAGTTTGAACAGGCTTAAATTGTAGTGAAAAAATAAGAAGCGCGAGCAGCAAAATTATTGATGCAATTACCCAAAGGAGTATTTTAAATAGTTTTTTAATAATTTTGCAGCTTAAATATTAATAATTTGTCTGTTATACTTGCTATCGAGTCCTCTTGCGATGATACTTCAGTTGCTATCTGTAACAACGGCAAAATTACTGCCAATGTTATTGCAAACCAAACAATTCATCAAAATTATGGTGGTGTAATCCCTGAATTGGCTTCGAGGGTACATCAACAAAATATTGTGCCCGCTGTGCAGCAGGCTTTAATTAATGCCAAAGTTACAAAACAGGACATTAATGCCGTTGCTTTTACACAAGGGCCGGGTTTGCTGGGTTCACTTTTGGTTGGCGTTTCTTTTGCAAAATCATTTGCACTAGCCTTAAATATACCTTTAATTTCTGTGAATCACATGCATGCGCACATATTGGCGCATTTTATCGATGATCCTAAACCGAGTTTCCCTTTCTTATGTTTAACCGTTTCGGGTGGGCATACACAGATTGTACTGGTGAAAGATTACTTCGATATGGAAATTGTTGGCGAAACGCTTGATGATGCCGCCGGAGAAGCTTTTGATAAAACGGCTAAATTGCTGGCCTTACCTTATCCGGGTGGCCCCTTAATTGATAAACATGCTAAACTGGGAAATCCGCTGGCGTTTAAATTTGCTGAACCACAAATACCTGAGCTGAATTTTAGCTTCAGCGGTTTTAAAACTTCTATCTTGTATTTTATCAGGAAACAGGAAAAGGAAAACCCTAATTTTATCGCTGATCATTTAGATGATATCTGTGCATCGGTGCAGCATAGTATTGTGCAAATTTTATTAAATAAGTTAAAAAAAGCAGCAAAACAGTTTGGTATTAATGAAATTGCCATTGCTGGCGGTGTTTCGGCAAACTCAGGCCTACGCGATGGTTTACAGCAAACCGCTGATGAGCTGGGTTGGAAAGTTTATGTGCCGGCGTTTCAGTATTGTACAGATAATGCAGGTATGATTGGCATTGCAGGCTACCACAAGTTTTTGGCAAAAGATTTTGTAGGGCAGGAAGTATCGCCAATGGCAAGGATGGAATTTTAAAGGTTTATTGGTTGGTTAACTGGTTAATTGTATAAATCGGTTAACTGGCTCGTAACTCCAAACTGTTCATCGGTAATTGCAAACTATTCATTGATGATTTGTTTATTGTTAACTGTAAACTGCCAACTGAGTTTGTACCTTTGTTGTAAAAAAGAATAGAAATAATTAATAACTGGCAATTTAAACGGCCAATTAAATCTTCCGACTTCGGACCTCTGACTTCGGACTAATAAAATTATATGAGTGGAGCATCGTTAATATTTTGGATTGTTTGTGCGGTACCTTTAATTGGTCTGTTGTATTGGCTAATCAGGAAGGATAAAAACAAACTTAAAGGGAGCTGGGGTGTAATTATACTTGGTGTTTTGGTTGTAGCAGCATTGCTGGTTATTGTTTATGTAACCAAAGATTTCAATGCTATTTTTAGTCAGAACTAAGCAAAGCATTTCTTAATATCAATCTGTTTAAAAGAAAATGGCCTCCCGAATATGATTCAGGAGGCCATTTTTATGTTTTATTGAAGCGCCGGAAGGCTTATTCTTCTACCAGCTTATCGCCGGTTACTTCGGCTTTAATTTTAGCTTCCAGTTCTTCGGCTAACTCAGGGTTATCACTCAACAGTTGTTTTACTGCGTCCCTGCCTTGTCCTAATTTGGTATCGCCATAAGAGAACCATGAACCTGCTTTTTTGATGATGCCGAAGTCAACACCTAAATCGATGATCTCACCGTTTTTAGAGATGCCTTCACCAAACATCACATCAAATTCTGCAATACGGAAAGGAGGAGCTACTTTATTTTTAACAATCTTAACTTTAACGCGGTTACCTGAAACTTCGTCAGAATCTTTGATCTGAGAAATACGGCGGATATCTAAACGTACTGATGCGTAGAATTTTAAAGCGTTACCGCCGGTTGTAGTTTCGGGGTTGCCGAACATTACACCAATTTTATCGCGCAACTGGTTGATGAAGATACAGCAACATCCTGTTTTTGAAATTGTTCCGGTTAATTTACGTAAGGCCTGACTCATTAAACGGGCATGTAAACCCATTTTACTATCACCCATTTCACCTTCAATCTCGCTTTTAGGAACTAGAGCAGCTACAGAGTCAATTACAATTACATCAATAGCCCCTGAACGGATCAGGTTATCGGCAATTTCTAGTGCCTGCTCACCGTTATCTGGTTGAGAGATTAAAAGATTATCGGTATCTACACCTAATTTTTTTGCATAAAACTGATCGAAAGCATGCTCTGCATCAATAAAAGCAGCAATGCCACCTTTTTTCTGCGCTTCGGCAATAATGTGGGTTGCTAAAGTGGTTTTACCAGAAGATTCCGGGCCATAAATTTCTATTACACGCCCTTTTGGAATACCGCCAATACCTAAAGCGATATCTAAACTTATTGATCCTGTGGAAATATATTCTATGGCTTCAACAGCGGTATCGCCAAGTTTCATGATAGTGCCTTTACCATACGATTTTTCGAGCTTGTCTAAAGTAAGCTGAAGGGCTTTTAATTTATCTGGATTTGCGTTGCTCATTTCTTTTTTCATTACGGCGTAAATATAATCGATTATCGGCTAATATACTTGAATGTTGATATTTAAAATACTAATATATTTAGCTAAGGTAAATGTTTTTTAGCTAATGTCAATAGTAATGTGAAAATAATTTTTAAGCTTTTAACTTGTCTCTTTCATTTTGGGCGGTTAGTCGTTCAAAATACCTGCACATGTAGGTGATTTCGCAAACATCGCATTTGGGGCTCCTGGCCACACAAACGTAGCGCCCGTGCAAAATAAGCCAGTGGTGGGCAATGTGGATATCGTGCTCTGGCAGGTTTTTAACCAGGTCTTTTTCTACTGCTAAAGGCGTTTTGCCGTTGGTTAAACCTAAGCGGTTGGCCACGCGGAAAACGTGTGTATCTACTGCCATAGCTGGTGCATTATAAATTACCGATGCAATTACATTGGCTGTTTTACGACCAACACCTGGCATCTTTTGCAAGTCATCAATGCCCGAAGGTACAACATCGTTAAATTCGTTAAGCAGAATATTGGCCATACCCACCAGGTGTTTAGCCTTATTATTAGGATAACTGATACTTCTGATGTAATCGAAAACAATATCGGGTGTAACCTCTGCAAGTGCTTTGGCATTAGGGAAACGTTGAAAAAGGGCAGGGGTAACCATGTTTACCCTTTTATCGGTGCATTGTGCAGAGAGGATTACTGCAACTAAAAGCTGGTACGGATTGTTGTAATGCAATTCGGTTTCGGCATCTGGCTGCTTGGCCGAAAAATGTTCTACAAAAAGTTTATAACGTTCTTTTTTAAGCATGGGCAAATATAAGAGATAAACTTGTTCGATGGTTCATTAGTTGGTTAACTGGTTAATTGTTTAAATCGGTTAACTGCCTCCAAACTCTATGCCCCAAGCTCCAAACTGTTCATCGGTAACTGCAAACTGGCCAACTACCCTTGGCTTATCTCCCGCAGTAATTTATCGCACTCGGCAAAGGCATTGTACAAATATTTATTGCGGTGCTTTTCTCCCTGACCGCTAAAGGAAACTGATTTCATGATCAACCCCTGCATCCATTTTTTAGTCTGGAGGCAATATGACTGATCTTCGGTACGCAAATAATTAAAGGTATTGAAGCGGTTGTAGCAAGCCATGCGGTCTTTGAAATCGACCAGGTAAGCAATGCTGCCCAGCACATCGCAGTTGTACCAGTTAAAGGTATGGCTCGGGTCGATCGTTTTTTTACTGCCTATGGCATACATGTTCATGTCGGTTAGGCAATATTTTACCTGTTCTACAATCTTAACGGCCAGTTCGGGATCGCTCAAGTGGCCCGCTTCAAAGGCATATCTAATCTGTTCTAAGGTGCCGGTTATGGTATCTTTCGACCATATTTCGGTACTGGGTATTTCGAGATAAGTGGCATGCAGTGCTTTAGAAATTTCAATAATTTCATCAGAGAGAAAGTTTGAACTGAACGGTACTTCTACATTGTTGGCGCTGTTTGCCCAGAAAAATAGTTTAAAACTGGTTAACTCGGGGTATTTAAAAAAGTGGAATACGGGAATATCATCAGTAGTGATGGTAATGTGTTTTTGTTTGCTGTTTTTAATGGTTTTGAGATTGTCGAGTAAATCTTTAAGGTAGTTAACCATGTTCAGGTCTTCGTTTACGCTTAGATAGCTAAAAGTAACCGATAAAGATTGCCTGGGACTATATATAAAAGGTACGCTAAAACAATCAGACAGTTTAATAATCTGTTGTAATGTGAGGTTACTGTCGCCCCTTATTTTTTTATAAGCCTCATTGGTGCTGATGCCGAGTTCTTCGGCTATGCTTTGCGCCATATTCTGGTATTCGGGCAATGCCGATTTAATGGCTTCAAAAAAAAAATCCTGCTGATTATTCATGAAAGATTAATTTATAAGTTGAATATAAGGATTTTTCATAATTAGTTGAATGATTATCATGCTGTAAATTAATTTGTTTAATGCTTTATAACTTTTAATGAGATGTTTTGTGCTTGATAGATTGTTTTTGACTTATGATGTAATCTTTAAGGATTATTTGAGCGAGTGGAGTGTTTTAGCTTTGGTAGAACAATTTAAACGCATCAAAATGAATAGACAAATCTCAACCTCAACGAAGCCCAATGCTGATGGCAAAGGATTTAATCGAAAAACAACCATCGCTATTTTTACCGTCGTGCTATGTTTTTTGTTTTCTGGGTGTGCTTCCTTTTCTGATCAAATGATTAATCATCACAAAATTGATTTATTGCAGAAGAACTTATCGGAGCTTTCTGGTACCTACCAGCTGAAACCAGATTGGGAATATAATAAAGAAGGCGAAGCCAAAATGGCCCAAGGCGAATATTTAATTGAAAATGTTCACAGATACATTAGTGGAAGGAGAATCAACTTTGATACTTTGACCGGTTTACTGCTAACGGTTAAGGTTTTGGATAGTAGTAATATCACTTTTCTTTTTAAAAAAGACGAAGCGGTTCTTGATAGTGTAACGCTTTCAGTAGAACTAGGACCTGCCGGCCTGTTGTATTTAGGTAATCATTATGTAGAAACTACAGGTATCCCATATCTATGCGGAAGCACAATGAGTGAGAAGACCAGGATTGGATTGGCGAATGATGGCGGGCTCATTCTAAATCACATCTTTAATAGCTCAGGCGGATTTTTGTTGATCTTTTCTGGTAGTTATTCTTCCCAATCAGCCTATCATTTAAAAAGAATTAAATAAATATCGCCATGAACAAATTAAGATTTATAAAAGATGAAGGCTCGGCATTCTACAAGGAACTGAATGAGCAGATAGAACAGTATTTTACTGAAAATGGATTGCAGAAAACAGGGAATGCAAAGATGTTTTTCAAAATATTTCTCTACTTAGGATTGGATATCCTGTTCTATGTTTTAATGATTACCAGTCACTCGGTATTGGCATTTTATGTTTTTTATCTGCTGATGGGGCTTTCTTTTCTTTTAACGGCATTTAATGTTTCGCATGATGCTGTACATGGAGTAGCTGTAAAAAGTAAATTCTGGAACCGATTGCTGTTTTCGCTCAGTTTTAATCTGCTGGGCAACAATGCTTACGTTTGGGGCAAAAACCATAACGAATCGCATCATTTGTATACCAATGTAGAAGGTAGCGACATAGATGTACTAAATAATCCTTTGTTCAGGATGACTGAATCGCAACCCTTAAAGTGGTATCATCGGTATCAGTTTTTGTATGCTCCATTTCTATATCTTTTTTATTCGCTAAACTGGTTCTTTTTAAGGGAAACGCTGATGCTGTTTAATTTATCGAGCCGCACCATTAAAATTAAAATCCCAAAAAGTGAAGTCATAAAGTTGGTGCTGTATAAGCTCTTATATATCGGCTATATGATTGTTTTACCAGTTTCCCTGTTGCCTTTTGGCTGGCCGACAGTTTTGCTGGCCTTTCTGTTAAACCACTTTATTGTTTCGATATTATTGGTAGCTGTATTGGGTGTTGCGCATTTATCCGATTATGCATCACACCCTGTGCCTAATGCGCAAAACAAACTGAGTATGAGCTGGCCCAAGCTGCAATTGCTTACTTCTGTAGATTATCATGCGGAAAGTAAGTTCTTAAACTGGACACTGGGTGGTTTTAATGCACATGCAGTGCACCATTTGCTGCCGAATGTTTGTCATGTGTATTACCCTAAAATCATCCCGATTTTTAAGGCATTGGTCAAAAAACATAAGCTTACCTATATGGAAATGTCGTACGGCGAATCATTGGCCTCACACTTCAGGTTTTTAAAAGTAATGGGGAAAAACGAGCATTTAATCCCGACGCAATATGAAAGATAAATACATTCAGGTAGCAGCTGATAGTCAGTTGCTTAAAGCAATATATGAGCGTGTAGATGAAGAGTTAATCGTCGATAAAGAAGTTTTTATGTGGCACATTATATTTAAGTTCCTTGTGTACTTTTCACTCACCGCACTGCTTTACCTGGCCTTGTATAAAATTACCAGCCCGTTTGGCTTTATGGGCTGTTTTGTATGCTATGGATTTGTATCCTTGCTTTTTGCGTTCAACTTTTCGCACGATTTTTCGCACAATACCATTTTTAAAAGTAAACGCCTTAATCACATTTGTTTCGTAGCCATTTATACCGTAGTGGGTGCACATGCCGAAGCTTGGAAATTACGACATGTTAATTCGCACCATTATGCGCCCAATGTGGTAGATTATGATTCGGATTTAAAAATATCTAAACTAATCCGGGTGGTCCCTAATAGCAAATATTACTGGTTTCACCGTTTTCAACATCTGTACGCGCCGCTGGCCTATACCACGTATTCCTTGTTTTGGATTTTTGTAAAAGACTTTGTCATCTTATTCAGCAAAGATGATTACGCTGGTAAAAAGACTTTTAAATATTATTGCTCTTTTGTCGTGCAGAAAATGAGCTACATCACCTTGTTGCTGGTGTTGCCAATGTGTTTTTCCGCTCAATCCTGGCAAATAGTACTATTGGGTTTTCTGCTAATGCATTTAACGCAATCACTGTTTTTGCTCTTTACATTTTTTATGACACACCATGTGGAGGCGACGCAATATCCGGTAACCAATAAAGATGGATATATTAATACATCATGGCTGATGAACCAGATTAAAAGTTCTAACGACATGCATCCCTTTAGCAGAACAGCGAATTTTATTCTCGGCGGCTTTAACAACCATATTGCGCACCATTTATTTCCGCATTACCACCATGCTTTTTATCCGGAAATCAGCCAGATTTTATACCGGATACTGCAGGAACACGGTATTAAGCCAAACGCTACCAGCTATTGGGGTGGAATCCAATCGCACCTGAGGCTGCTGAAGAAAATGGGAACTGTTGCCTAAAGCTATCCATTCATCTAAATTTAATGTTATGAAATATTTAATGCTTTGTTGTTTAGTGTTTCTGTTCTCACCTGGTTTCGCCCAACAAGATACCCTGCATCAAAAGAAAAAATTTTATTATGGTTTGGGTATTGGTTTTGGACCAGGAAGCGAAAGCGGTGGTTATGCCGATGTGTATTTATATCTGCAGCGTAAAACCAATTATCTGGCGCTTAAGTCGTCTGTAATGTCTGAATTTCAAATATACAGCTATGAACCTGCACCAGGTGTTTCAGATTTGGCCTTGATTTTAGGTAAAAGCTACACCTTTAATCAATACGTCAACGTGCAATTTGGGCTTGGCCCGGCCTACACGGAGCGCATCTACCGTGGAGCGTTTTTATACAATACCTGCAACTCTTTCTTTTGTTTGTTCGGTCGCGATGTATATGAAATTGCGAAGCAGCGCGCCCTTGGCTTATCAGCAGAAACCAAGTTTAATTTTATGGTGAGCAGCAGATGGGCACTCACTTTAGGCCTTAATGCAAACCTTAATCAAGCTAAAAGCTTTTGTGGTGCCTGTGTAGGACTTCGATATGGGAGGCTTCGTGATCGTATTGCAAAAAATTAATGCATCACTACGTAGTTTTCTTCGGCTTCTTTCTCTTCAGCTTCTAAAGTTACGGTTGCTGGTTTACTACTGTTGCTTTTAATTAACCAGAAAGCGAAGAACGCACCTATCAGGGCCATGGCAGCGCCAACATATGCAGGAGAAGTATAATCGAAACCATATACCAACGGAAGGCCACCAAAAAAGGCGCCGAGTGCATTACCAATGTTAAAACTTGCCTGACTTGCGGATGCAGCTAGCATTTCGGAACCTTTGGCACTTTGGATCATGAGCATTTGGATAGGAGCAGCCAGTGAAAAAGCGACCGCGCCGGTAACAAAAGTCATGATTAAAGCCAGCGGTTGACTCGCTGATACGAAATGCACAATGGTTAAGGTGATTACCATAGTAAGCAATAAAGCAGCAGAAGCTTTTGCCGGCGAGAACTTATCGGCTAATCGACCGCCGATATAATTGCCGAACATCATACCCATACCGGCCAGCATTAATATATAAGTTACCGCATTTGAAGAAAAACCTGCAACTTCGGTCATTAAAGGAGCTATGTAGCTATACCAAGTGAATAGCCCGCCGGTACCGATCGAAATCATGAAAATAATGATCCAGGCATCTCTTTTTTTGAAGAAACTCAGTTCGGCTTTTAAATCGCGGTTTTTGGTGGCTTCTAAAGCAGGTAGCCAAAGTTTTAAGCTCAATAAAGTAACCAGGCCAACAAATACCACTACGGCAAAAGATATACGCCACGAGAAATTATGACCAATAAAAGTACCTAAAGGTACGCCAACGATATTGGCAATGGTTAAACCCATAAACATTAGTGAAACAGCTTGTGCGGCTTTTCCTTTTTCGGCAATCCTGCTGGCTACTACAGAACCAACGCCGAAAAATGCACCATGAGGTAGTCCCGAAAGCAGGCGGGCTATAAATAAAGTATCGAAAGTAGGTGCAAACGCCGAAAATGCATTAAAAACCGTGAACATCACCATTAGCGCAATTAATATCTTTTTTGGTGGATATTTACCTGCAATCATGATCAGTAAAGGCGCACCGATTACTACACCCAATGCATAGGCAGAAATTAAATGGCCAGCTTCCGGGATGCTCACCCGTAAATCGGTTGCAATATCGGGTAGTAAACCCATCATTACGAATTCTGTTATGCCGATGCCTAAACCGCCTAAAGTGAGTGGGAGTAAGTTCTTGTTCATATGCGCTTAGTGTTAAAATTACACTATGTAAAGGTAGCGCTTTTTATATTAAGGGATTGTAAAAATTAAGCCATTTGTGGGAGAGGTAAAATGGAAGAGGTAAGGGGGATAGCTGATGGTCAATGGTTGATGGCGGATTTGCTAATTACCCATCATCCATAAAAATCCATCTTCCATAAAAAAAGGTTGCCCCACCCTGTGGAACAACCTTTTCTGACTAGTGTAAATTTTATAATGACCTGCTATAAGCTAAAATCTTGTTGATGGTTTCATCTTGGGGATTTTTAGCCAGTCTATCTAACTTACTTTTGATCTGATCATAAAATAAGTCGATTTCTGCGTCAGATTCCATATCCATTTTAGGCTGAAACATGTTCGGGGTTGGTAAATTTACATTGTTTTTTGATGTAGAGGTTTTTGTCATAAGCGAATCGCGATAAGTTTTATAAACTTAACGATAGTTCAGATGCTTTATTTCGACCCCTAAAATATTTTATGTAACAATTACATTACCCTTTATAGCTCACCTCCTTTGTTTTAAGCATTTTGCGCAGATTGCTCAATGCATAACGCATACGGCCAAGGGCAGTATTGATGCTAACATCGGTTAAATCGGCAATTTCTTTAAAGCTTAAATCGGCGTAATGACGCATTAATAGCACTTCTTTCTGCTCATCAGGCAATAAATGGATCAGCGCCTTTAAATCTTTATGAGTTTGATCGCGGAGCATTCTGTCTTCTGCACTCTCATCATAAAAGTGTAGCATATTGAATACATCCATTCCATCAGAACTGGTGATGATTGGTGTTCTTTTTTCTTTCCTGAAATAATCGATAACCAGGTTGTGCGCAATACGCATTACCCATGGTAAAAACTTACCTTCCTCGTTATATCTCCCCGATCGCAGGGTGTTAATCACTTTTATAAAAGCATCCTGAAAAATATCTTCCGCCAGATATTGGTCTTTAACCAATAAGTAGATAGAAGTATAAATTTTACTTTTATGCCTTTTTAAAAGTTCCTGCAATCCATTCTCGTTCCCGGCAATATATACCTTTACCAGGTCCTGATCATTATATGATTGTAAATTCATAGGTTTACCTACACTAAATCCCGTACTGTTTGCTAAAAATTAATTTGTAGATGTATAATTTCTATAGCTTCTCTCCTATGTTTTTTGAAATGTGTTAGTTTGGTTCTGAGGTTGTTAATGTTCAAAGAAAGTTATTTTTTTATCAAAAAGCAAAAAATAAAATGTTAAAAAATAAATTAACCATCTCAGTACCCTATTTTTGTATCTTCTTAAAACCCAAATTACTTTGTTGGGTTTATACCTTTATATCCTTTACAATACATGAGCAAAAAAGAGGCCGAAAAAGATCCGCATAGAAATATTATTATAAAAGGTGCCCGTGTGCACAATCTTAAAAACATCGATGTGGCCATTCCAAAAAATAAACTGGTAGTGGTAACGGGTATGTCGGGCTCGGGTAAATCTTCGCTCGCATTCGATACTTTGTATGCTGAGGGGCAACGCCGGTATGTAGAGAGTTTATCGTCGTACGCACGCCAGTTTATGGGCAGGATGAATAAACCCGATGTAGATTATATTAAAGGTATAGCACCAGCCATTGCCATTGAACAGAAGGTAATTACTTCAAACCCGCGTTCAACAGTAGGTACCTCTACCGAGATTTACGATTACCTGAAGCTGCTTTTTTCGCGGATTGGTAAAACCATTTCTCCGGTTTCGGGCAAAGAGGTAAAAAAAGATTCGGTAAGTACCGTGGTAGATTATGTAAATGCCATGCCCGAAGATACTACCGTAACCATTTTCTGCCCGCTTTATCCGCATAATAACCGCACCATTAAAGAAGAACTGGCCATTTTATTGCAAAAAGGCTTTTTAAGGGTACGTATTAACGATAAAATTGAAAAGATAGAAGGTGTTTTAGATGATACCGGTTTTAAGGATGTTGAACTAACAGACGATAAAACGGTTCAGATTCTGATTGACCGGATTGTAACCAACCAGGAAGAAGAAACTTTAAGCCGCCTGGCCGATTCGGCGCAAACCGCTTTTTTTGAAGGTAAGGGCGATTGTTATGTAGAAGCAGAAGGCGAAACCAAACATTTTAGCGATCGTTTTGAGCTTGATGGTATCCGTTTTGAAGAACCTACACCAAATTTTTTCTCTTTCAACAATCCATATGGTGCCTGTAAACGTTGCGAAGGTTATGGAAATGTAATTGGGATTGATGAAGATCTGGTTATTCCGGATAAGAGCAAAAGTATTTATGATAATGCCATTGCTCCATGGCGCGGCGAAAAAATGGGTGTTTGGTTACAGAACTTTGTAAAAGCAGCTCCTAAATTCGATTTTCCGATACACAGATCTTACAGCGCTTTAACCGAAAAGGAGCAACAGGTATTGTGGACAGGGAATAAATATTTTGAAGGATTGGATGCTTTTTTCAAAGAACTGGAAGAGCAGACCTATAAAATACAGTATCGGGTAATGCTATCGCGCTACCGCGGAAAAACTACCTGCCCTGATTGTAAAGGCTCGCGCCTGCGCAAAGACGCATCGTATGTTAAGATTGCAGAAAAATCGATTATTGATGTGGTTTTAATGCCGCTTTCGAAAGCCCTGGTTTTCTTTAATGAATTAAAATTAAGTGTAAACGATGCCAAAATTGCCAAACGTTTGCTGGCCGAAATTGATAACCGTTTTCTATATCTAAACAATGTTGGTTTGGGTTACCTAACCTTAAACCGTTTGTCGAATACCTTATCGGGCGGAGAATCGCAAAGGATAAACCTGGCAACATCATTAGGCAGTAGCCTGGTAGGCTCTGTTTATGTTTTAGATGAGCCGAGTATTGGTTTGCACCCGCGCGATACCAATAAACTGATTGAGGTTTTACTTTCTTTGCGGAATGTTGGCAATACCGTTTTGGTAGTTGAGCACGAAGAAGAAATGATGCGTGCAGCCGATCATATTATCGATATTGGCCCGGAGGCAGGTACTCATGGTGGTAATCTGGTATTTAGCGGCGATTACGAGGCGATTTTAAAAGATAAAAATAGTTTAACAGGTCGCTATCTGGCCGGTTTGGAGAAAATAGCCATTCCTACACAGCGCCGCAAATGGAAAGACCACATCCTGATTAAGGGAGCAAGGGAAAACAACTTGCAAAATATCGACGTTAAATTCCCACTTGGGGTGTTTACCGCAGTGAGTGGTGTTTCTGGCTCTGGAAAAACCAGTTTGGTTAAAAAGATTTTGTATCCCGCATTGCAAAAAGCCATCGGGAATTATGCAGGCGAACAAACAGGTGCTTACGATGGTATTTTTGGTAACTATGATTTAGTAAGTGGCGTAGAACTGGTTGATCAGAATCCGATTGGGCGCTCGAGTCGTTCTAATCCGGTTACTTATGTGAAGGCCTGGGACGATATCCGCGCGTTGTTTTCGGGATTGGCTGCTGCAAAAGCTGCCGGACTGAAGCCTGCTGCTTTCTCGTTTAACGTAGAAGGTGGCCGTTGCGATGTTTGCCAGGGTGAGGGCGAGGTGAAGATTGAAATGCAGTTTATGGCCGATATTTATCTACCTTGCGAAGCTTGTAACGGCAAACGCTTTAAACAACAGGTGTTAGATGTAACTTACAAAGAAAAAAATGTTTCGGAAATTTTAGACATGACCATTGATGAAGCGGTCGATTTCTTTAAAGACGAACAAAAGATCCTGAATAAGTTAAATCCGCTGGTTGATGTTGGCTTGGGCTACGTGCATTTGGGGCAATCGTCAAACACTTTATCGGGTGGTGAGGCGCAGCGTATTAAACTGGCTTCGTTCCTGATTAAAGGGAATAATGCCAATAAAACGGTATTTATTTTTGACGAGCCAACCACTGGTTTGCATTTCCATGATATTAAAAAACTCTTAAAAGCATTAAATACACTTATTGAACAAGGTAACACCATTTTGGTTATTGAACACAATATGGATATGATTAAATGTGCCGATTGGGTGATCGATATTGGCCCCGAAGGTGGTGATGGCGGCGGAAGTGTGGTATTTGAAGGGGTACCCGAAGACCTGGTTAAAGTAGAAAATTCGTACACCGGAAAATATTTGGCTACGCATTTAAATTTAAATCCATAATTTCGGCAATGCTTTTTCTAACGTTTTTCATAGGCATTATCCTTAACGCTATGGGGTATATCCCTCCGGGCAACATCAATCTCACTGTTGCACAGCTGGCCATTAACAAGGGCATGCGACAGGTTTGGTATTTTATTTTGTCTTTCTCTTGTGTAGAGGTGTTTTTTACTTTTGGTATGATGCGCTTTGCCAGATGGGCCATGAGCGATATTAACCCGAATGAGGCAGTTAGCGAAGTACGCCTGAGTACTTTGGTAGATTGCTTTATGATTGTGATGTTTTTAGTAATGGGTACAATTACCTGGAAAAACCGGAAGAAAGTACCTAAAACCAGCAATAAAAAAGAAGATAAACGGAGTGGCAGTGTGCTTTACGGATTAATTTTAGGGATACTTAATCCTGTTCAGATTCCATTCTGGTTGTTTTTTGGCAACTACGTTATTCTACACCAATGGATTCAAACGGATTACCTTTCACTGGTAATTTTCAGTTTAGGCTCGGGTGTGGGCTCTACACTTGCACTTTATTTGTATGCACACTTTGCTACCTACATTCAGGAAAAATTTGCGCTAAGCAGCTTAATCATTAATAAATCTATCGCCATATTTTTATTTGCACTGGCGGGGTACTTAATGGTGAAGCAAGCGATTGTTATTTTTTAAGATAAATGGGTCTGCATTTCGCAGACTTTTTTTATGTTTTAGAACTTAGCCACGGTATACACGGATTATTATTCATAGCCTGCAAAACTCATCAGCGAAATTTGCGTAATCAGTGGGAAACCTGTGTAATTGTCCCGCAGATTTAAGGAGATAGACGCAGATTTTTATTTTCTTTAATTATATAACAAGCCACGGATGCACGGAAATACCCGGATTGTTTTCATAGCGATGGTGTGCATAGTTGGGAATATTCATCAGCGGAATCTATGTAATCAGTAAGAAACTGTCTTAGCCATAGCCTTTGTTATAAAATTGATACAGTAATACGCTGCGCTTAACCCAAACATAACATTAAATTTATGTTTAAGAAGTCCTGCCAAGCTAATATTGGACTTTATTACAAAACATATTTTCATCCTTATGTCTAACAGACGGTTTTTTCTAAAAAGTGGTCTGGCTGCTGCAGTAGTTGCCGGTTTATCGCCAGTTCTCCCTTCATTCGCTGAAGAAAACAATATTCCAGCCAGATCGGGTAAAGCACCAAAACTTCGTTTCGCAATCGCATCCGATGGTCACTACGGACAACCGGGAACTGAGTTTAAGCTGCATCACGAAAATATTGTAAAATGGCTTAACCAATCGCACGAGCAAAATCCGCTGGATTTAGTAATTATAAATGGCGATTTGGTACATGATAGACCCGAATTGTTGAAAGAAGTTAAAAAGGATTATTACGATCGTTTAAAAGTTCCTTTTTATGCGGTGCCGGGTAACCACGATCATGCCGATACTCAGCTCTGGAAATCGGTTTTTGGTTACGAGGATAACTTTTCTTTCGAAAAAAACGGCGTAGGTTTTGTTTTGGCCAATACCTCTGATACTAAGGGAGCCTATCTCTGCCCGAACAACGATTTTTTAAAGCAGGAATTAGAAAAGTTTAAGGATTTAAAAACGGTTTTTGTGGTATTGCACATTCCACCACATTTCTGGGTACCCGAAAGCCCCTTTGTAGAATGTCCGGATACCATTAAACTTTTGCACAGCTATGCTAATGTAAAAGCTGTATTTCATGGCCACGACCATAGTTTAGATGCTGTTTTTTATACCAATAAGCTACCACATTTTTTCGATGCGCACATAGGTGGCAATTGGGGTACCGCTTATAAAGGTTACCGGATTGTAGAGGTTGATGAAAATGATAAGATTAAAACTTTTCAGGTAAATGCAAGTGGAACGCCTTTATTAAATGAAACCAAATTATAAAGCTTCGGCATCTTAAAATGAAAAAAATATTCTTTGCAGCTATTCTTGCTGCATTTGCACTTCAGGGCTCTGCTCAGAACCAAACAACCGTTAACCCCGCATTAAAAACAGGTAACGAAGCTGCACAACCCTTTCTGTTTACCGTAAATACCCTTACCGCCGAAAACCCACGCTGGAATATTCATTATTCGGGTAGTTATGGCGAGCGTACAAACGGGCAATTCGGTTACGATGGTTTAGGGCAACAATTTGGTGTTAAGGGTTATTTAGGTAGCCGTTTAACGCTTTATGCTACGGCAGCACTGGGCTTTGCCAATGGTGGGGGCGTTGCTTCTGCAGAGCAGGCTGAGGTAATCAGAGATTTAATTGGTGGCAAGGGTATTTCGGGCTTTAGGCTGGGTGCAGGTTTGGGCTTAAGCCGCGACTGGTCTAATACCGGATCGGCCATAAGCCGGATTACAGCTGCATTCGATCGGACCAACTGGCGGATGGCTGGTAATTTGCGATTTGAAAAAGCTTTTGATAAAACCCGGGATAAGCTTGATTTTATTACCAGCATTGGTTTTCAGCACCGTGTTTCACATGCTTTATATTTAGGTTTCGAAGCCCTTGGGCAGGATTTGGAAGGTTTCTGGGAGAAAGATGAAGCAGAAGGAGGGGCAAAACTGTTAATCGGCCCATCCATTAATCTTGAGCCCAACCACAGTAAACTTTCGTTTTCTATTTCGGGAGGTCCGGTATTTTACGGTACTCGCAGCCAGGTTACCTCGCCTGCAGCTATACGCGAAATTGGGAACGTAGCATCAGGCAATGGCTATAGCATCAGGGCTTTGGTTAACTTTAATCTCCACCGGTAATTTTTTACAATCAAAACAATGAAAAAATCATATATCCTTATTCTTTTTAGTTTGTTGCTGGTACAACAAGGCTTTGCACAATGGCCCGGTAAAAACGAAACCACCCAACAAATTTTATTGCCTAATGGCTGGAAATTAAGTCCGGCCGGCCATTCTGTGCAACTGGGCGATTTACCTTTAAACATGCAGCTTAGTGCTTCGGGTAAATACCTGGCCATTACCAACAACGGTCAGAGTACACAATCGCTACAGCTTATAGATCCTAAAACCGAGCAAATTATAGATGAAAAGGTCCTGGCCAAATCGTGGTACGGAATTGCCTTTAGTAAAGATGAAAAACACCTGTATGCTTCAGGCGGTAACGACAACTGGATTCTGGATTTTAACATAGAAAACAATAAGCTTGGCAAGAGTGATACAATTGTTCTGGGCGAAGTTTGGCCAAAGGGAAAAATATGCCCTGCCGGAATTGTGGTAAACAAGAATAACAGCAAACTATTCACTGTTACCAAAGAAGACAGCGCACTATATATTATCGATCCGGCGGCAAAAAAGATACTAAAGCGGGTTCAGCTCCCGGCCATTGCCTACAGCTGCGCATTGGCTGCCGATGAACAGAAGTTGTATGTTTCACTTTGGGGCGGAAAAGCAGTAGCTATTGTCGATTTGTTAACTGAAAGCATTACCCAGAGCATCCCGGTTGGCGACCATCCTAATGAGCTTTTGCTCAACAAAAAGGGAAATATCCTGTATGTTGCCAATGCAAACGACAATACAGTCTCGGTAGTTAATACGCTTACCAATAAAGTAACCGAAACCATTTCTACTACACTTTATGCCACACAGTTAACTGGTTCAACCACTAACGGTCTGGCCCTGAGTAATAATGAAAAAACCTTATACATTGCCAATGCCGATAACAATTGTTTGGCAGTTTTTGATGTAAGTAAACCGGGGGTGAGCCAAAGCCAGGGTTTTATACCTGTAGGCTGGTACCCAACCAGTGTTAAAGTTTTAGGTACAAAAGTTTTGGTAACCAATGGTAAAGGTAATACATCTATGGCTAACCCGAAAGGGCCGCAACCGGTTTCGAAAGTAGATAACAGCGATTATCATATGGGTAGTACCGCCAATAGCCGGTTGCAGTACATTGCCGGACTGTTTAAAGGTACTTTATCTTTTATCGATGCACCAAAACCCGAGCAGTTAAAAATATATACCAAACAGGTTTATGCCAATACACCTTTCAGCGATAAAAGAACAATAACTGCCGATGGTGAAGCTGGAAACCCAATTCCCAGAAAACAAGGTGAAAAATCGCCCATAAAACACGTTTTCTACATTATAAAAGAAAACAGGACTTATGATCAGGTACTGGGCGACATTAAAAAAGGTAATGGCGATTCTACGTTAACGCTTTTCGGCCGAAAAGTAACCCCCAACCAGCATGCTTTAGCCGAGAATTACGTATTGCTCGATAATTTTTATGTAGATGCGGAGGTTAGTGCCGATGGACACAACTGGAGTATGGCAGCCTATGCAACCGATGTGGTAGAAAAAACCTGGCCCACCAGTTATGGTGCACGTGGAGGCAGTACCACTTTCGAGGGTGGCAGGCCTGTTACCTACCCAAAAGGAGGCTTTATCTGGGATTATTGCCAAAGAGCTGGAATAAGTTACCGCAGTTATGGCGAATTTGGTTCGTACGGTAAAGCCAATATTAAATCGTTGCAAGGGCACATGTGTCCTGCTTCTCCGGGCTTTGATATGGATATTAAAGATCAGGTACGGGTAGATGCCTGGGAGCACGATTTCGATTCGTTACTTGTTGCCGGAGCAGTACCACAATTTAGTACTTTACGCATTTCAAACGATCATACCAGCGGACAAAAGAAAGGTAAATATTCACCTCAGGCCGCGGTTGCCGATAACGATTTAGCTGTTGGCCGTATTTTGGAGCACCTTTCGCATAGTAAAGTGTGGAACGAATCGGTTGTATTTATTTTAGAAGATGATGCGCAAAACGGACCAGACCACGTAGATGCACACCGCTCGCCGGCTTATGTAATTGGACCATATGTAAAAAGAAATGCGGTAGTGCATACCATGTATTCTACCTCGGGCTTTTTGCGTACCATGGAGCTGATTTTAGGCTTGCCACCCATGAGCCAGTACGATGCAGGGGCAATGCCTTTGTACGAATGTTTTACTGCCAAGCCCGATTTTACTCCTTATAATGTATTGCAACCTTTTATTAATTTAGATACCCGGAATGTAGCTGTTAACGAAAGCAGCAGACGATCAGAATTCTTCAATTTTGCAAAAGAAGATGCTGCACCCGATTTAGATTTAAACGAAGTGGTGTGGAAATCGGTTAAGGGAGAGCAATCGGTAATGCCTGCACCAAAACGGAGTGCTTTTGTTATCCTCGAAAAGAAGAAAAAAGACGGCGATGATTAACATACACAAAAAGGCAATTTTCAGATCGAAAATTGCCTTTTTGTGTATGTTTTTGAATTCAACTCTACACTCCAAACTAATCTACAGCTTCCAATCAGGTCTTTCGAAATGGCAGGTATAACCATAAGGGTTTTTCTGTAAATAATCCTGATGATCTTCTTCTGCATTCCAGAAATCAGTTTCAGGCACTACTTCAGTTACTACTTTTCCAGGCCATATGCCCGAGGCATCCATTTCGGCAATTAGTGTTTTAGCAGTTTCTTCCTGTGCAGCATTGGCAAAAAATATGGCCGAGCGGTAAGAAGTACCCAAATCATTTCCTTGTCTGTTACGTGTTGTAGGATCGTGGATCTGGAAAAAATATTCTAGTAATTTACGGTATGATAAAATTGTTGGATCAAAAGTAATCTCAATGCCTTCAGCATGTGTTCCGTGGTTCCGGTAAGTAGCGTTTGGCACATCCCCTCCGGTATATCCAACTACAGTCGAAATTACACCTGGGTAATGGCGAAACAATTCTTCTACTCCCCAAAAACAACCGCCAGCAAGAATGGCTTTTTCAGTATTCATATATCTTTCCTTTTTGTGTAGAATAAAGATACGGTGAAGATGTGTAAAAGGAAAGTAAAGATGAAGTGAGCCGGGCTTATCGGTTCTTCGGCGGTTGGTGAGGGCACCGACCGCTGGCGTAAAGTTTTGCCCGTTTTTTTTGTGACATTTTTTTAGGCACAATAAATATTGTCACTAAAGTTCTGAGTGGTTAAAATAAAATATGGTAAGTATCCTATCGGTTGGTGTCTTCACCAACCGAAATAGAGGAGTATCGTTTTGCAGAGAGCGCTACTTGTCCCAGCTAAAATCCATAAAACTTACATTGTTTTTGCGCGAAGAACTTACCGCAATGCCCTTTTCGGCCCTATCAGTAAAAGTAAAACCTTCCAGTTCATCTGGCTTATCGGTATCTATTACACTTAAAACAGCCTCGTGCCCGGTGGCAATTGATTTTTCCAGATCGAGGAACGTTAACCGCCATTTCCGCCCCTCAACCTGGTTTTGAATCAATACCAATATGCCTTTACTTTCTATCCAGTGCAGGTTTTGCACCCAGGGCGAGCAGGTAAATTTTTGAACTACCACACCGCTTTCGCTGGTTTTAGTGGCTTTGGCCAATGCTTGCGGGTTTAACAAGCGAACCTCGTTGGCTTTGTTGCCGTAATCGGCTGTGGCAACAAACCATTTGCCCTTATATTTAACATATTCGGGCCGTGCTCCCTGTATGCAGGCATCATCGTCGATAGTTTTAAGCAAATTGCCGTCTAATGTTCCGGTTTTTAAAAACCCATCCCAGTTAATGCAATTAATTACGGCTTTCCACAACGTTCCTGCCTCATTTTGCCTTACCGAGTTACCCACAAAAGTGGGCAATCCCTTGTGGTGCGCTATCCCTGTAGGGTGTTTAATCATATTTTCGCCTTTTATGGTAAAGCGGTATTCTTTATGCTGATAGCTTAACGAATCTTTTTGAAGTTTAAACTCGCGCATTACGCCAACCTCACGGTCGCCGTACAGGAAATAGCTTCCGTTCTGGTAGGTAATACCCTGGCAGGCACCTAGCGAATCTACCGTGATGTTTTTGGCGATTTTGCCATCAGTTTTACCAGTTCTGGCTACAAAAAACATTACCAGCAGCAGCAATATCGGATTTAAAGTTTTCATTGGCTTAAGGATCTAAAGGTTCGTCAAAATCAATTTGCAGCGATGTTGTATTTGGGTAGAATTCCGATTCGGTATCACTTAAGCGTTTGCCGTTTTTGTATGGGTAGTAACCAAGTTCTTTTTTACACCTTTCTGGCAGTATAGTGGTAATGTAAAAGCTCTGCGATTTTACGGTACTAACCATGGCTGTTTTATCAACAGGTATGCCGTACCTAAACATTAGCCTTACGCAGTTGCGCATGTTGGTAGTGGTATGGCGGGCATGGGGTTCCATAATAATGGCACTTTCTGGTATAAGTAGGGTTTCCATCAAAAATTTTTTCATTTCAAAAGCCTCGCTGTATTTGGTTTTATAAGGGTGAACGCGCCCGCCCGATACCACAATAAATGGTGCCTGGCCTTTCTGGTATTGTATAGCAGCTAAACGGCAGCGAATCATCCCACCGGCACTTAAAGCAGTTTCTTTATCTTCGGGGCCGGCACCCGGCACCAGAATTACGCTGTAAGGATATTTCTTCCAATCGGTTTTTTTAATCTGGTTAATGGCTGGCTGGTTTACCCCGCTAACCATCGGTTCATAATCGGCCGCATCATTTCTTTCGTTCAACTCTAAAGCTACCATTGCAAAATTTAATGTAGGTTCAAAAAAGAGCTCGTTTTCGGGTTGTAAGGCCAACAAAGCATTTGCGACTGTAAGCTCTGCATACTCTTTATCTTTTAAGCTAAAACTAATCGAATCTATTTTGGGGTAATTGGGCTTGTTGCCCTCCACATATACCCCAATGGCATAATTTAACGCATTGGCATCTTGCTCCCATGCTTTAACCAATAAGTTTTTGGGTGTTTGTTCGGCATACAGCGCATAACAGCCCGAAGGGATGAGGTGATTGCTTACTACCTTGCCGAGTGCATTGTTTTCGTTGTAGCTGTTGCTTAACTCCTGGCCAATAGCTGTAATTTCTTCGGCACTAAACTTTAGCGCATTGGCGTAACAGCTAATATCGGTTTTGCAGGTTTGTAAAGCTTCGGTTGCCTGGGTTCTTTTGGTATCGGCAATTTTTTTAAGCAGGCTGTTTTCTTTCAACATTTTGTTAAGCCCGGGCAATTGTTTAAAAAGCGTAAGCAAATAGTAGTTTTTGTACTGTACTGCATTATTGCTCTTTATTAACTGGTAGGCTTGAACGGGTTTATCCTGCGCCTGTAAGCCCTGCCACAGCAGGCAGGCTATAAAAAAGGGATAGAAGACTTTCATTAAAAATTTTAATGCAAAATAAAGCCCTGGCTATTAAAAAAACATTAAGCAGATGTTACCCTTTACAAATTAATAAAACGGTTTAGGAGTGCGTATAGAAGATTTAATGTAAACTTAAAATAGCTGCAAAGATCTTTGCACAGAGTTAACATAGTGGATACATAGTGTTAAAAGCACACACCTACTTTTGTCGCCGTAGAACGCTCATAAAATTAGTTGTTAACCTTTAAGGATAAGCCTATGTAAATGCATTGATCTACATATCTGCCAAAAAATACAAACTCCAGTACTATTTAAAAATCTATTACTAAGCACAAAAAGATGACACCATTTTTTTTTACCGCAAGCATAAAAAGTGCCTGCAGGAAATTGCTTTTGCCTGTTGGTATGTTAGCTGCATGCAGCCCAGCCGCTATGGCAGTAAGCAATGCCAAATTAGTTCGGGCTACTGAGCTTAACAAACGTTTTGTTGCCATTAGCGGAACCGTAACCGACGAGAAGGGGCAACCGCTGCCGGGCGTTAGCGTTTACGATAAACAGACTAAAAAAACAACAACTACAGATACCAACGGAAAATATACTATTGAAGCCACCAATGGGGCTACGCTGGTTTTCTCGTACATTGGTTTCGATACACAGGAAGTTTCGGTATCGGGCAATAGCACAATCAATATCAGGCTTAAAGAAAGCAGCAACACTTTAAATGAAGTAGTGGCAATTGGTTACCAAAAGATCAGAAAATCGGATGTTACCGGTGCTATTAGCAGTGTTAAAGCCAGCGAATTAAACTTAACCTCGCCTACAGTGGGCCAGGCATTGGTAGGTAAAGTTGCAGGTGTACAGGTATCGCAAACCAGTGGTGCACCTTATTCGGGTACAAAAATAAGGGTAAGGGGTATTGGTTCTATTAATGCCAGTTCCGATCCTTTATACGTAATAGATGGTTATCCGGCTGGCAACAACGTAGCCATTAATCCTGAGGATATCGAAACCATCGACATTTTAAAAGATGCAGCTTCGGCAGCCATTTATGGTTCAAGGGCATCGGGTGGGGTAGTGTTAATTACCACCAAAAGAGGTAATGATGGTAAGGGCCGTTTCGAATACGATGTTCAGGGCGGTATTTCCCAACTGGCTAAAAAAGTGAAATTGCTCGATGCCAATCAGTTTATTCAGCTATTGATAGATGGCCGTAACAATGCCTATAAAGATTTATGGGTAAATGCCGGTAAAACCTGGAACGATGCCATGTATGGCGATAACAATGCTACGCGTATTGCCAATGTAGGTAACGGGAGCAGTGTAAGCATACCTGCCGATCTTTATAATTTTAGCACACAACAGGCCATCCCTGCTGCTTACAACACCGATTGGCAGGATGAGTTGTACCGCAATGCAGCCTTTCAGCGCCATAACCTTTCTTTCTCTGGGGCACTAAAGATGTAAAATACTTTTTAAGCGGCGGTTACCAGAACAATGATGGTATTGTAACCAACACCAACCAGAAGGTGACCAACTTTAGGGGTAATATTGATGGTAAGGTGAGCGAACGCTTGCATGTTGGTGCAAACATTGCTTATACTCAAAATAATAACAGAGAGGTACAGGAAGGTCGTTATAACCTAAGTCCGATGATGTCGGCCCTGATTTATTTACCTTTCCTGCCAGCCAAAGATGCCAATGGTAATCCAATCCAGTTCGGAATGGGTTCATTAGCCTCTCAATACGGTATTCAAAATCCTGAAAACCCTTTGGCTACTGTAGCGCAAATGAAAATAACGAGAAAGGGCACCAGGAGTAGCTACAATGCCAATGCCACCTATAATATTTTAGCAGGATTGGATTTTAAAGCAAACTTAGGTACACAAACTTACAACGAGAAATACGATTATTATTTGCCAACCAGTTTAAGTAGTGGCAATACCGCACCTTATTCTCCTGAATCGATTAGGGCTGCCAATGCTATTGCGCAAACGCTTAGCCAGGTAGATCAATTGGCCGAATTTACCTTAAACTATAATAAAACTTTTGGTAAGCACAACCTAAATGTTTTAGGTGGTTATTCTGCTCAAAAGGCATCAAGCGATTTAATTCGTGTGGCAGCTAACGGTTTCCAGAACGATTATATTGGCGAAATTACTGATAAAGGCGCTGATGCAGGTTTCTTTACCCTCGATAAAAGAACTGGCAAGGTAGTAACTACCCTGGTTTCTTATTTTGGTCGTTTCAGTTATAACTATGCTGGTAAATATTTTTTAACGGGTTCTTTCCGTCGCGATGCATCTTCGAGATTTGGCCCGCAAAATAAGTATGGTAATTTCCCTTCAGTAGCTGCTGGATGGAATTTATCTGACGAAAGTTTTTACAATAATTTTTTGGGCGAACAATCGCGTGTTAAACTAAGGGCAAGCTGGGGTTTGGTTGGTAATAACAGTATTCCTGATTACCGTACTTCTCAAGAGCTGAGTGCCCCGGGTGGCGTAGTTTTTGGAAATGCAATTTCGACTGCAATTTGGCCTGGTGCGATACAAGATTTGGGTTTGGGTTGGGAATCAACTTCTCAGTTTAACTTTGGTACAGACATTAGTTTGTTTAAAAACCGCGTATCTGTTATCGCAAATTATTATTTAAGTAATTCGTTCAATTTGCTGTTTAATCAACCACTATCGGCAATTTCAGGAACGTCATCTATTTTAACAAACCTTACTGATAGCAGGGTACGTAACCAGGGTTTTGATGTACAGGTAGATGGTAAAATTATTCAGAACGACGACTTTACATTTGGGTTAAGCGGTAATATTGCCGTTAACCGCAATAAAGTTTTAGATATGGGCGGTGCCAGCACAATATACACTGCAGGCGCAGAGCGTTCGTATATAACACATGTTACCCAGGAGGGCCAACCAATAGGTATGTTTTATGGGTTTAAAGTATTGGGTAGAATTACTGCCGATAACTTAGGTAAAGTTGCACCATCGGCTGCATCAACCAATCCGGCAAAAATTGGCGATTTGTATTTTCAGGATACCGATGGAAACGGCATTGTTAACGATGCAGATAAAACTGTAATTGGCACACCTTACGCTAAATTTACCTATGGTTTTGCCTTAAACACTTCTTACAAAACTTTCGATTTAAGGGCCTCTTTCAACGGTTCGTACGGTAACCAGGTGTTAGATGGGCAGGATTATTACCTATATAACTTTGAAGGTTCGGGTAACCAGTATGCAGATGTTGCTAATCGTTACCGCAATGAAGCTAATCCGGGCAGTGGCTTAAACTACCGTCCATCACGTGCAGGTACACAAAGTAACTCTACCCGTTTATCCTCATTTTACATTCAGGATGGTTCTTATTTCAGGTGTACAAACATTACGTTGGGTTATTCTTTTCCTAAATCGCTTGCCAACGCCATTAAAGTAAGTAATGTTCGTATTTATGGCAGTATTGATAATGCCTTTACCATAACCGATTATAAAGGATATAACCCGGAGGTAGATTATAGTGCCGGAAACAACCTCGCGCCTGGGGTAGATTATGGAAACTATCCATTGGCCCGCACATATAACCTTGGTATAAAATTGACTTTTTAGAATTTAAGAAATGAAAAAACATATTTATAAAGTATTGGCCCTAAGTGCTGTTTTAAGTTTGGGAGCCTGTAAAAAAGACTTTCTAAACCAAAAGAATCCCAATGCAATCGCTGTAGAAAATTATTTTAACACGGAAAACGACGTATTGTTAGCCGTTAATGGTGTATACCAATCGCTTCGGAGTAGTAATACGGTAGGCGAAAACAGTGGCTTGTTTACCGATGAGCGCTCGGATGATGCCGGAAGAAACGATAACCAAAGTAATGCCGGCGAGCCTTTTCAGTTTAACGATTTTTCGCTTTTGCCAAGCAACTCTTATTTAAAGAGCCATTGGTTAGCACTTTACGAAGCAATTGGAAGAACCAATACTGTGCTTGCCAACATTGATAAAGTTGCTTTTGCTAACCCGGCAACGAAAGAGAATTATAAAGCCGAGGCTAAGTTTATCAGAGCGTTAATGTATTTCGAACTGGTTCGGAAATGGGGAGCTGTACCGGTAGTAACCAAGCCGCTTACTACAAAAGAAGAGGTTAAAGAAAGTACTTTCCGTGTCGCCGAAGCAGATGTATATAACCAGATTGTAGCCGATTTAAAAGATGGTTTGGGTAGTACCTTGCCAAATTTCCAAACAGGTGCCAATATTGGCAGAACTTCTAAAGCCGCATTGAATGCATATTTGGGTAAGGTTTATTTAACCATGGCAGCAACGTTGCCAAATAATAAAGCCGAAAACCTAACTAATGCAAACACTTACCTGTTGGCTGCTTACAATATGAAAGCATTCGGTAATTTATCAGAAATACCATACACTGATGTTTTTGATGTAACGAAGAAAACAACCTGTAAAGAACTGATTTTTCAGATTTCTTATAAGCAAGGCGATATTAGCTTTAGCTCGAGTATCGCAGCAAATAACCAGGCAAAAGGCGAAACCATTAATTCGTTAAAACCATCTACCGGTATTGGTGGTAATGTAAAGTTAGATTTGGTTAATGAGTACGAAACAAGCGATTTGAGGAAAGATTTTTCGGTTAAGTTTGCCAACGATAATACCGTTAAAGATTGGTTTGTTACCAAATTTCGCGATGCAAGCCAATTGGCAACAAATGCTGGTTACGGCGGTAACGATTGCATTTTAATGCGCTATGCCGATGTAATTTTAATGCTGGCCGAGGTAAATATGTTGCAGGGTAACGATGCCGTTGCCATTCAATACCTGGATATGGTAAGGGCAAGGGCTGCAATGCCGCTTTATGCCGTAGCCAAAACCGATGCCACTTACGCCGCTAAATTTCCAACCTTAAAGCTGGCTATTTTGCACGAGCGTAGGGTAGAAATGGCTTTCGAGCACCAAAGATGGTTCGATTTAATTAGAAACTTTACCGCTGCTGAGTTAGTTACTTATTTAAAGGCCAAGCCGCAAGCATCATACGGTATTGCAAAGCTGGCCAACGTAACCACAAAAGATCGTTATTACCCAATACCTTTTGATGAGGTAAAACTCGATCCGGTTAAAATGTACCAAAACCCAGGTTATTAGAAAAGTTTAAGTTTCTGTAAAATATTAAATGGGCGGTGGAGACACCGCCCATTTGCGCTTGCATGAGTTGGGTGTTCTCACCCACCTGATAGACCGGTGAATTTTTTAGTCATTTTATACAGTTTCTTAAACTGGTTAAATAAATAGATAAGCGGGCCGATTATTTGGTGTGCCCCAAAAGTTGGACAGATTCAAAATTAAGTTTTGCGCACAAAGTTATACCTATGATGCTACAGTAATTACTTCAAGATTATCTTCCAATACATGGACTTTTACTGCCATTCACGACCCCTTGAACGGGACACATCCTGTCAGCGGACACAGAGACTTTGGATACATCAGCAATCCGGATGGATTGTATAATTTCTATACCAGTGGAGTCGACCGACTTAGAACTAATTTTACACAACAAGCAAAAACCAAATCATTATTCTTAAAATTTAGATCCTGAAAAGAACTGAGGCTCAGTCGAAATTATAATAAATTACCTGTAGAGTACCTCTACTAAGACTGCTACAGGGTTGTCTAATACCGAATAGGCCACTCCCGTGCGCCATACACGCTGCGATATATCCGCAAAATAGCTACCAAAGTTTCAGGAACTTCTACGGCAAGTGTTTTACTGATAATGGTTTTATCTTTATCCCATATGGAGAGCATTGCGTCATTTGCAATCTGATCAGAAGGTCATCACTAATGTATATTGCAGTCACAATCGTTCGAAGTATGGAGCGCTGCAATCAGTATGGTGGCGCTAAATTGGTTAAACGAGGTATGGTTTCTGATATTTTTTCCGTAACTATTAGGTGATTGCGTGTAGTTTCTGTATTGGGAAGTAACCAATCAACGGTAAATTTAACAACGCGGGCTTTGCGACTGGTTAATTAATTTTCGTTAATAAACTCGCTCGGTGTTTTGCCAAAATGTTTTTTAAACTCTGAGCTAAAGTATTTTCTATCATTAAAACCTACTGAATAAGCAATTTCTGAAATATTACCTGCACCTTGTTTAAGTAATTGTGCAGCCCGCTTAATGCGAATCGATTTAATAAAGTCGTTTACCGAAAGATCAGTGAGTGCCCTTATTTTTTTATACAATACCGGCTGGCTCATACCAATTTCTGATGATAGGGTAGGTACATCAAAATCCGGATCGGCAATTCTATCTTCTATAACCTGGATAATTTTACTTAAGAAATTTTGTTCAGTAGTATTAATAACCATGTTTTTAGGCTCGAGTGTAATTACCTGTGCAAATTTTTGCTTTATGGTTTCTCGTGCACTGAGCAGATTTTGGATATTTAATTCCAGTATTTTGAGGTTAAAGGGCTTCATGATATAGGCATCGGCACCATTTTCTAAACCATTTACCTGATGTACATATGCAGATCTGGCGGTTAATAAAACCACCGGAATATGGCTTGTACTCTCGTCGGTTTTAAGCTTACGGCAAAGCTCCAGGCCATCCATAACCGGCATCATTACATCACTTATAATTAAATCGGGGATGAGATCTAACGCGCATGCCAGACCAGTAGCTCCATTTTCACATTCGTAAATATTATAGCTTTGGTTTAAGGCCTGTTTAATAAATGTTCTTACATCTTCATTATCTTCTACCAGTAAAATGCTATATTTTTTTGGCGTTGCGGGCAGCGGTTGCTGCAGGTTTTGCCCGGCCAGGGTTTGCGTATCTGGTATTACTTCAATATTGTAGTTTAGTGCATTATCGTAATAAACATAATCGGGTATAAAATCATCCTGATTAAAATGTGCTTTGCCTTTCTTTAAACTTACTGTAAATGTAGTAGCTCCAAAAGCATTGTCATTTTTAGGACTGCTTTGGAAAGTAATCTGGCCATGGTGTAGTTCTACAATGCTTTTTGATAAGGATAAGCCTAAACCAGTGCCAATGGTGGTGGTGGCATTGGCCTGATAAAAATTGGTAAATAAACCGGCCTGATTTTCTAAAGGGATTCCTTTGCCATTATCGCTCACCTGAATTTGGATAAGCTGATTTTCCTGACTTATTTTTAAACCGATTTTTCCGTTTGTGGGGGTAAATTTAAAGGCGTTTGAAAGCAGGTTAAACAAAACCTTTTCCATTTGTACCTTATCAAAGTACAGCTCTATTTCTGTTTGACTGGTTTCGAAACCATACTCGATATTTTTAGAAATAGCCATGTTTTGAAAGGCCAAAAATATTTCCCTGCAAAATTTTACCACATTGCCCGGGCTTACATGTAAAGTCATTTTTCCGCTTTCTGCCTTTCTAAAATCTAGCAACTCGGTAACCAGGTTCATTAAGCGGTGTGCATTGTTTTTAATCGGTTGCAAATCCCTGTTCAGCGCAGGGTCGTCTTTTGCATTTTCGATTAGTTTATCTAAGGGGCCAACAATGAGTGTTAATGGCGTACGTATTTCGTGCGATATGTTGGTGAAAAATTCGAGTTTATGTTCGTTAACCTCTTTTTCTTTTTTAAGTACAGCTTTAATTAATAAATAACGTACAAATACAAAAGATATAGCTGCAAAAGCGCAGAAATAAAACAGGTAAGCCCACCAGGTGCGGTAAAAGGGGGGTAAAATTTTAATCTGTAAGGTACTGGCATCTTTTGTCCAAAGGCCGTCGTTATTACTCCCTTTAACGGTAAGTGTATAATTGCCTGGCGAAAGGTTGGTATAGCTTGCTGATGGAATATCTACATAATTCCAGTTTTTTTCGAAACCTTCAAGCTTATAGGCATAATGGTTTTTGTTCGATTTGATGAAGTTAAGCAGTGTAAAATCAATCGAAAATACATTTTGATCGGATTCGAAGGTGATCGATTTTAAGGTACTGATGTTTTGTTTAAGCAAGCCATCGCGGCCGTTTAACGAAACAGGTTTGTTAAAGAGCTTTAATCCGGTAAAAATAATGGGTGGCGTGGTTTTGTTTACTTTAATCTGGTCGGGGTAGAAACTAATCATTCCGCTCAATCCGCCAAAGAAAAACTGCCCTTTGCTATCTTTTAAAAACGATTTGTAATTAAACTCGTTTCCGGGTAATCCATCTTTAGTATTATAAACTTTAAAGGTATGAAGTGCTGGGTTATATTTACATAAGCCTTTGTCGGTAGTAATCCACAGGTTCTGAAAATCATCTTCCAAAATGCCTCTAATGGCATTGCTGGGTAGGCCATCCAGAGCGGTTATCCGCTTATACTGGTGCTTTTCGGGATGGAGTTTA
This sequence comes from Pedobacter sp. HDW13, assembly GCF_011303555.1. Classification (NCBI taxonomy): domain Bacteria; kingdom Pseudomonadati; phylum Bacteroidota; class Sphingobacteriia; order Sphingobacteriales; family Sphingobacteriaceae; genus Pedobacter; species Pedobacter sp. HDW13. The sequence goes on from NZ_CP049868.1 coordinate 3,252,011, forward strand.
AACAGCCCGTTTCTAATGGTGCCAATTAGCAGATAACCGGTCTTATTTTCGGTTATACAGCTAATTTCATTGTATTTTAAAATTTCAGGGCTGGCAGCCACACGGTGTGCAAATTTATTAGCGCCATTTTTTAATTGGTAAAGACCTGCGTTTGTTGCCACCCATAGGGTTCTTTTGCTGTCTTCGAAAATGTAAAACACCGCATCGGCACGGCCGTTAACCCTGTTGCGTATAAATTTACCTGTTTGCGTGTCGAAACTGTTTAGCCCTCCATTGGTACCTACCCAAAACCTGCCGAAACTATCTTCAAAAACAACGGTAATTTCATCGTTGCTTAAAGAGGAAGTATCGTTTGTACGACTGGTATAACGAACAAAACTTTTAGTTTCGGGCTTAAAAAGATTTAATCCGCCGTAATGCGTGCCGATCCAAACTTTATTGTTTTTATCGCGGATAACCGATTTAACCAAATTGGCGCTTAAACTTGCAGGGTTATTGGGGTTATTTTTATAACGGGTAAAAATATTTTTCTTACGGTCGTAGTAATTTATGCCTTCACCTTCGGTTGCAATCCACAGGTTTTGGTACTGATCTTCCATAATTGAACTCACTACATTGCTGCTCAGTCCGTTTGGTGTGGTGCTACTCTGGTAAACCTTAAATGGTGTGTAGTTGGGGTACACCATGTTAACGGCGCCATAATAAGTGCCCACCCAAATAATACCCTGGCGGTCCTGATAAATATCGTAAACCGAATTTTGGCTTAAGCTTGAAGGATTTTCAGGCTCGTTTTGTAAGGTGCTGAAACTTCTGCTTGCCGGATTGTATATATTAATGCCGTGAAGGGTTCCAATCCACAGTTTACCTTCCTGATCGAGCATAATTTTGCGCACGTTATTACTGCTTATACCCTGCGGGTTAAGGCTGGAATATGTATAGTTGGTAATTTCTTCGGTGTTGAGGTTAAGTTTGCTTACACCGGTTTGTTTGGTGCCGATCCAAAGGTTGTTTTCGCGGTCTTCTACAATAGTGGTTACATGGTTATCAACGGCTTTGTTAAGCTTATCGCTATAGGCCTTAAAGTATTTGAAGGTAACTTTACTTCCGTTAATACGCATGTTCATTAGGCCGCTACTGGTGCTTAACCACAAAGTACCAGTATGGTCTTCGGTAATGGTGTAAACTTTTTGGCTTTGTTTTTTATTATATAAAAAGTGTTTAAAGCGGTATTTTGCGGTGTCGGTTAATAAATTTAATCCGCTTGCTGTACCAACCCAAACCCTGTTTTTTTTATCCTGGTAAATACAATATATCCCAGAATTGCTTAAACTGGCGGGGTCTTTGTCATCGTGCTGGTAACGGTCAAAATTGTCATCTTTTTCGTTATACTTACTCAGGCCATCCTGTGTGCCAATTAGCAACGATCCGTTTTTGAGTGATAAAATAGAAGAAAGGTAAGATGACGCACTTAGGCTTTTTTTGTTGCCCTTTTCATTGTTATAGATTTTAAAAGTTTGAGAATCGTATTTGTTTAGCCCAAAGCGGGTTCCAAACCAGATAAATCCCCTGGCATCCTGGGCGATTGATAGCACCGAACTTTCCGAAAGCCCGTTCTCAACATTGAGGTGTTTAAAAGCATATTGGTTTTGCGCACTACCTGCTATAGTAAAAAATGCAAGTATTAAGGTGAACAAGGCTTTCATGTGAAAAGAAAAATAGAAGGGTTAGCTTAACGGGATTAAATGTACAATTCTATTTTTATTATTAAAATCAAATCAGACTACCACCAGCAATTTTAACACTTTATCTGCGTATGGCCTCTTTTTCATGCCAAATTTCGATGGTTTTTAGAATTTTGCACCTATTTGTTAAGGATTTTACCCCCTTCATTCGCTCCCAAAGCAACAATTTTGAATAACCAAATATTAGAGCAAAACCAAACCATTTAAGCCGATACCTTTTTTTCTTATAGCCGGAACTGATGTTCCAGCTGTTAGCAGCTGCAGGTTATGCCCATAATTTTTTGCGATTAGAAGAAAAATGTTAGTCAACTAAACAAACAATGGAAAAACTTTACAAACATCTCAAAATTGGAGAAGCAAAACGGAGCAGTTTTAACTTACCAATAAAACTATTCTCATTAATTATGCTTTTGAGTTTTACGGTATTTACTGCCTTTGCTCAAACCATAAAAATTACAGGAACAGTAAAAGATACTCAGGGGGAGTAATGCCTGGAGTAAGCGTTACTGTAAAAGGTACTTCAACAACAGTGGTAACTGGAAGTGATGGTAAATACACTATCGCGATGCCAGAAGCCCAAAACACATTAGTATTTAGCTACATTGGTTACGATACTAAAGAAGTATTGGCTGGTAAGGCTACAACATTAAATGTTACACTGCAAGAGCAAAACAATAGCTTAAATGATGTAGTTGTAGTAGCTTACGGTGTGCAGAAAAAAGTTAATGTAATTGGTTCTGTATCTAGCATTAGTGCTAAATCCATTGAAAACAGACCGGTTACCAACTTATCATCATCTCTTGGTGGTTTAAGCTCGGGTGTATTTGTTCGTCAATCGTCTGGCAAGCCAGGTTCAGATGGTGCCACCCTCAGAATTCGTGGTACCGGAACAATAAATAACAATAATCCATTAGTGGTAGTTGATGGGGTTATCGGAAGTATAGATGCCGTTAATCCCAACGACGTTGAAAGTGTTTCGGTTTTAAAAGATGCGGCCGCTTCATCAATCTATGGTTCACTTGCTGCAAATGGGGTTATCTTAATTACCACAAAAAGAGGAAATAGCGGGAAAACAGTAGTAAGTTATGCGGGATTGGCATCAATTGCAAAACCTGCAAATCTGCCAACTTTTATAACCGATTATATTACTCACATGAATTTGGTTAATGAAGGTTACCGTAATTTAGGGCAAAATCCTATTTATACAGATGCTACCATTGCACAGTGGGCGGCTGCAAACGCCAATCCTGACGGATTAACCCCACAAGGTGTACCCAATTATATTGCTTATCCAAATACAGATTGGGGCAGTGCTATATTTGAAAATAATGTTGTGCAACAACATAATATTTCCTTAAATGGTGGATCTGAAAATACAAAATTCTTATTATCTGCATTGTATCTTAATAATCCGGGTACAATGGCAAATACAGGTTCTGATAAATACAGTTTGCGTATAAACTTAGAATCGAAAGTGGCTAAATTTTTAACCGTAGGTACGCAAACCTTTGCTTCTTATCAAACCTATGGTTTAGCCAATACCGATAATGCATTTAACTTTTTGCGTCAAACCACACCGGGCGTATATCCGGTTTGGAATGGTAAATACGGTTTTCCGGCTGCTGCTGAAGAATCTTCAACTGCAAATAACATTGTTCAATATCTGTATGGTACTGGTGGTGCTGATAATGAGACCCGTATTAACACAACAGTTTTTGCACGATTTGATATTTTAAAAGGTTTAGATTTCGAAACTCGTTTTAACTATCAAACCCGACAAGAAGAATTTAATAACCATGCCGTTACTTTCGAAAAATGGAATTTTGCAACCAATACATTAAAATCTCCTAAAACTACAGCCGACCAGTTAACCACAAGTTATGGTTTTAATAAAAATTATGGGATAACAATAGATAATATTTTAAAATATAACACCACTATAGCCAAACACCATGATATTAGTTTGTTGGCTGGTTACAATCAATACTACTATAATTATTATAACATTGGTGCTACCGGAAAAGGCTTGTACGATGAAGCAGTTACAACACTTGGATCTGCTACCGCTATCACATCGGGAACAGGTGGCGAGTATGATTATGCCATGCGTTCGGCTTATGGTCGTTTAAATTATGCTTACAAAAGCAAATACCTTTTTGAAGGTGTGTTCAGGTATGATGGATCTTCAAAATTCGCGGAAGATTATCGCTGGGGATTTTTCCCTGCTTTCTCAGCAGGATGGCGTATTTCTCAGGAACCATTTATGAGTAAATTGAACGATTACATTGGGAATCTAAAACTTCGTGCCTCGTGGGGTAAAACAGGTAACAATGTAATGAATACGGTATCGGCTCTGGGTAACTACGATTATCAGGCACTTTACAGTGGTACGAACTATTCATTTAACGGTGCACAAGCCAGTGGGTTAATATCAACCAAATTTGCCAACCCATTTTTGGTTTGGGAAGCTACTACAACAACCAACCTTGGTTTAGATGGTAATTTATTCCATGGTAAAATGAATTTTGAAATTGACTTGTATAATAAATTCACATCTAAAATTTTATTTACACCAACTATTCCTATAACATCGGGAACAGCTACTGCAGCAACTCAAAATATTGCAGAAATGTCTAACAAAGGTTTAGAGCTTACTTTAGGTTATAATAGTAATATCGGCGATTTTAAATATGGTGTTTCAGGTAATTTTGCATATAATTTTAACCGCGTAACCAAGTACAAAGGTACTTATCAGGCTGGCTATACAACAGATGCATTAGGAAACAAGGTTTATACTTCAAACCTGGGTAGTGTTTCCAGCGGTGGCGCTAACCGTATTTTAGCTGATCACGAATTCAATGAATATTACATGCAAACCGTTTACAAAGGCGATGGAAATTATTTTACAAACGGGAATGTAAATGTTAATGGCGGGCCTAAAGATGGTATGATCCGTACACCAGCTGATATGGATTGGTTAAATGCAATGATTGCAGCAGGATATTCTTTCCAGCCAGCCGGAGGTGTTGGTAAAACCAAAATTTATTATGGTGATTTAATTTATGCAGATAACAATGGTGATGGACTTTATGGTAATAGCTTTGATGCACAGTTCTTAAATAAATCTTCTACACCAAGGTTTAACTACGGCTTTAGCATGAATTTATCGTATAAAAATATAGATCTTTCTATGCTATGGTCAGGCAGTGCAGGTATGTGGTATTACTGGAATGCTACAGGCTATAACAACTCTGTTGTATCTCTTGGTAATGCAGTAAGTACCTTAATAGCAAACGATCATTATTATTACAACGATGCAAATCCTAACGATCCGGCTAATAATATTAATGCAAAATATCCAAGACTTAAAAATACTACCGATGTTCAAAACGCAGCAGTAACAAGTGATTTTTACTTATATAATGCTTCATATCTAAAGTTGAAAAACTTACAGATTGGTTATACGCTGCCAGAAAAAATTTCTAAAAAAGCGGCCATGAGCAGAGCAAGAATTTTCCTTTCAGGAGAAAACCTGTTTACCATTACCAATTATCCGGGCTTAGATCCTGAAATAGGAGCAGGAGTATCTTATCCAACTATGCGCCAGTATTCTTTAGGCTTAAATGTTACTTTTTAACGGAAACAAAATGAAAAAGATTTTAACCATACTATTTACAATTGCAGTATTTACGGGTTGTAAAAAAGACTTATTAACAACTACACCTCCTTCACAAGTTGCATCAGAAATGATGTGGACTACAGATAACCTAACCGATCAGGGAATGACCGGTGTTTATGCCACTTTAAGATACGGCATGGCATCAGGTGGTGCCTCAGGTTTAGAATTGTACCAAATGGATTGTTTGGGTTTTACCGGCCAAACCTCGGGTGCAGAATCCTTACTTGCAGGAACAATAACGCCAAGTAATGGCTATTTCGGTGGGCATTGGCAAAACCTTTATGAAGGTATTCAGCGTGCAAATGATGCTTTAAAAAACATTGCGATAAAATCTCCTTCTTCACCTGAGAAAAAAGCCAGGTATATTGCTGAAGCAAAATTTTTAAGGGCTTATTTTTATTTAAGATTAAATCAGTTGTATAAAGGTGTACCGATTTATTTAGAGCCTTATCTTCCTGAAGAAGCAATTAAACCTCGTTCTACAGAAGCGGAAGTTTGGGCTCAGGTAATCAGTGATTTAACTGCCGTGGTTGCAGAACCAAACCTACCTGATAGATATACCAGTGGTAATGCAAATTATGGTCATGTTACTAAAGGTGCTGCTTATGCTTTACGTGGCAAAGCCTATATGTACACACAAAAGTGGGATTTAGCCGCTGCAGATTTTCAAAAAGTTAAAGATGCCGGTTATGGTTTGTTTGCAAATTATAGCGCATTGTTTAAAACCGCTAATGAACAATCTAATGAAATGATTTTCTCTATTCAAAATATTGGAGTTACTGGTTTTGGTTCCACTACACAATTTTATTGCGGTACCCGTTCTTCTTTCGGCTCATGCTGGAATACCTATCATGTTTCTCCAAACCTGGTAGATTTATACGAAAATGCTGATGGCTCTAAATTTAACTGGGATGCCGTTATTCCTGGATATTCAGCTCTTTCTGTAGCAGAGAGAGAGGTGTACTTTTTAAGAAACAACCTAACAGCGGCCGAAATTACAGCAGCCACTACAAGAGGCGCAAAAATGAGTTTGTATTTGCCAACAGGAAACGAAGCACGTATTATTCAGGCTTATGCTAACCGTGATCCTCGATTGGCTGCAAATGTAATTACACCCTACTCAACTTATTTGGGGGTATTTGGCGGTGCTAATGCTCTTGTAACTTCAAGATGGCCTTATCGCGCTGAAGCGGCTACGAATGGCGATTTGCGTACAGATACACAAAGCCTGTTCTATTATTTATACCGTAAATATGTTTACGAAGGCGCAACAGAAACACCAGCCAGAGATTACGGGCCTACAGATTTTGTTTTAATCAGATATGCTGATGTACTTTTAATGTGGGCAGAAGCTCTTAATGAACAAGGTTTAACTGCTGAAGCCATTGCTAAAGTAAACGAAGTAAGAACCAGAGCTGGTGTTGCACTACTTCAAAATACAAATGCTGCTTTACCAACATTTGTAACAAGCCAGACAGATTTGAGAGAAAGAATTCGCAACGAAAGAAGAGTAGAGTTCCCGAACGAGGGGATTAATTTCTTCGATGAAATGAGATGGAAAAGCTGGAAGGACAAAGTTTTTTATGCTGGTAATGGTGTAAAGCAAGCGTGGGGTAAAGTTGTATATGCTTACTCTTTTAAAGGTGATTATTTGTATAACTGGGCAATTCCGGCTGTAGAGATAGAGCGGAATCCAAACCTGACTCAGAATCCAGGTTGGATAAATTAGATTGTTAAGACATGCTTTTAGGCCGCCACCGTCATGGCGGCCTTTTTAACATAACACTATAACCTTTTTCGAAGCATACATACCTTGCTCAATTGAACACATGGGTGAAAATTGACAATATTATATATGAAAAATCATAATTGAAATAAAAAAAACGATAAGTGGAGAAATGATGCAACTGGTTTCTGCTAGTTTTGAAGAAAAACGGGCACCCGCTTTTCCTTACGGTAAATATCAAAACTGGTTTTGGGGCTTCAATAAAAAATAACAGATGTTGGCAGGCAAGAAAATAATAAATTTTAAAATATTGGCTTTTAAGGTACTCAGCGTCGGTGCTTTATGTGTATTGTTGTTCGTTAATCAGGCAAAAGCACAAAATGAGCCCTACAATACCATTTTGCAACGCATTAATACAGATTTGCAAACATTTGTTAAAGATAAAAACCTGGCTACTGAAATAGGGGTAAACCTGAAAAACCTAAACACAGATGGCAGCTGGGCTGATGTTAATTATACTGATGTGCAGTATGCTCCGCTAAAAAGAATTAAGGATATGGCCACAGCTTATATCCGGTCATCAAACAAATGGTATAGCGATGCGCAATTGCATACATCGATTGTAAAAGGATTACAGAATTGGCTCGATAAAAACCCAAAGAATAAAAACTGGTGGTACAACGATATTTTTTATCCGCAGGCCATTGGGCAAACACTCATTTTAATGCGAAGTGCTAAAGTGCAGCTTCCTGCAAGTCTCGAACAGGCATTGATTCAACGGATGGTGATTCGCCGTTTTAGAACTGGCGATGGAGCCAATACCTCAGATGAAGCGCTGCATTATCTCTACCGTGCCTGTTTAACCCGCAATAAAGCAACACTCGATTCAGCTGCAAAATATCTTTTCGAACCCATTGCCATCAGCGATGGGAAAGAAGGTGTTCAGGTTGATGGAAGCTATTACCAGCATGGTAAACAACAAGCTATTGCCAGTTATGGGCGCGTTTTTGCAGGTAACTCTGTAAATGCCGCTTTTTATTTAAGAGAAACCGATTATACCTTGCCTAAAGATCAGCTTGCTATTTTAGTTAACTATCTTAAAAACACTTTCCTTCAAACCATACGTGGCTCGTTTTACGATTTCAATGTACGCGGTCGTGGCATTAGCCGTAAAGATTCGCTAAGTAGCGGAATGGGCGGAATGATTGAAAAAATTAAATTTTTCGACTCCGAAAATACCAGCTATTGGAACGCTTCGGCATTAAGAACAGCAGGTAAGAAACCAGCTAATTACAACATTACCCCTTCGCATAGCCAATATTGGAAAAGCAATTACACCTTGCATGTAAGACCGGCTTATACTTTTAGTGTGCAGGCTTCATCTAACCGGACTTTAAGAACGGAGCGGGGAAATAATGAAAATATATTGGGTAAGTTTTTACCCGATGGGGCAACCAATATCCAGCGCAGCGGTTCTGAATATGCTAACTTGGTGCCGGTTTGGGAGTGGGATAAAATACCTGGCACTACCAGCAGGGATTATCCTGACGATGAGGGTGCAACCATCCGTAAAGACTGGGGGATACCCGGTACTACCAAATTTTCGGGCGGGGTAAGTGATGGCGTGTACGGCGTATCCTGCTACGATTTAAATTACGATAGCCTTCAGGCTAAAAAAGCCTGGTTCTTTTTCGATCGGGAAGTGGTTTGTTTAGGGGCCGGAATCAAAAGTGAAGCTCCCGAAAAGATTACTACAACAATTAATCAGGCCTGGAGCAGGGGAGCGGTAATTTCATCGTCAGGTGAAAAAAATGAGCAAGGCGTATGGGCAGTTCATGATAGCATCGGCTACATCTTTCCGGAGGGTGGTCAGGTAGAAATTAGCAATGTGGCCCAGGCAGGTAGCTGGTACCGCATCAATCAGTTTCAATCCAAAAACGAATTAAAACACAATGTCTTTAAAATCTGGATAAACCATGGTACAAAGCCGCAAAATGAGCGTTATCAGTACATCGTTATTCCGGGAACTACAGTGGCGGAGATTAAAAAGTATAACCGGTCTATGATTCAGATTTTAAAAAATACAGCAACGCTTCAGGCTGTAAAACATAGGGACTTAAATATGTTGCAGGCAGTATTTTATACCCCCGGAACGCTGGAGTATGATGGTGCTTCGCTCTCTGTTGACAAGCCTTGTACAGTATATATTAAAAATTTAAACACCAAAACTCCGGTACTATACATTGCCGATCCTGCTCAGGAAAACCAGTTAATTCAGGTTCAGTTTAAAGCCGCAGGATCATCAACAACCAAAAACATAACCTGTAATCTGCCAACCGGTGCTTTTGTGGGTGCTACCGCAAGTTTTAAAATAGTAGAATAAACACACCTAAAATTATGAAACCATCAGCGTTTGCACCTGCTACAGCCAGGCCCGACAAATACTGATTTTGAAAAACAAAAATGATAAGATGAAAAAAATCAATCTAGCCGCTACACTACTCCTGCTTATGGGATCGGTCTCATTTGCCCAAAGCCCAAAGAAACCCATGGCTCAATTAATTAATGATGAATTTAAATTTGCTGCCGATCAATATCAGGTGTTGGCTAAGAATATTCCTGCAGGAAAAACACCGCAGAGTTTTGATAAAGGTAAACCTGTTAATTTCGATATTAAATGGTGGTGCAGTGGTTTCTACTCAGGTAGTTTGTGGTACATTTACGAACAGACCAAAAATGACAAGGTAAAAAGTGAGGCAGAGGCTGCACTTAAAATATTAGAACCTAACCAAACCTTTACCGGTAACCACGATCTGGGTTTTATGATGTATTGTAGCTTTGGTAACGGGTATCGCATTACCAAAAATCCAGCATATAAAGAAATTATCCAACGTTCAGCGCAATCATTGGCTACACGTTTCCGTCCTAAAATTCAGGTTATCCAATCGTGGGACAAGAATAAATATTGGGAATGCCCGGTAATTGTAGATAATATGATGAACCTGGAAATGTTAAACTGGGCCAGCGATAACGGCGGCAATGCACGCTATAAAGAAATTGCTATTACACATGCCAATACTACAATAAAAAACCATTTCAGACCAGATTTTAGCTCTTACCACGTGGTAGATTATAATCCGGAAACTGGCGGGGTTATTAAAAAAGCTACTTGGCAGGGTGCTGCAAACTGTTCGGCATGGTCGCGCGGACAAGGCTGGGCTTTATACGGTTACACCATGATGTACCGCTTTACCAAAGACCAAAACTATTTAAAACAAGCTATCGGAATTGCGAATTATATCTTAAAAAATCCGAACTTACCTGCCGATAAGATTCCGTATTGGGATTTTGATGCGCCTTTAATTCCTTATGCCAAACGCGACGCTTCTGCAGGTGCAATCATTGCATCGGCACTGCTCGAACTGGGACAATACACCGAAGGCAAAGAAAAGGCTGAATTTAAATCGGCTGCCGAGACCATGATTTACTCCCTGGCGAGTGCGACTTATCGTGCCAAGGCAGGCGAAAACGGTGGTTTTTTATTGATGCACAGCACAGGTGCTTTTCCTTTAAACAGCGAAATAGATGTGCCGCTGGTTTATGCCGATTATTATTATTTAGAGGCGCTTGCACGATATAAAAAATGGTACCTATAAACAACAATTTAAACAAAATGAACCATAAATCACTTTTAACCATTATTGCTTGCTGCTTGTTTTTTACCGCAACAGCCCAAAATAAAAAAATAACTACAGGTGCCGAGGACCGCGCCATTTGGGTAAAACAATTGTATCGTATAGCCAATCCGGTAATTCATAACCTGGCTAACGAAACATTAAAAAAGAACATGCCTTTAGAAAAAGCACCTGGCTATGGTTTAAATGCTGCTAAGGTAACTTATCTGGAAGCATTAGGACGTACAATTGCTGGCATAGCGCCCTGGCTGGCCTTACCTGACGATGAAACTGCCGAAGGTAAACTGAGGAAAACTATGCGTACTGAGCTTTTAAAAGGATTGGCTAATTCAGTAAATCCCGAAAGCCCCGATTATATCAGCTACCGCTCAGAGAGCCAGCCTATAGTTGATGCAGCCTATGTGGCACATGCTTTTTTACGCGCTCCAAAAGCACTTTGGGAGCCACTTGATGAAACAACCAAGAAAAGATTTATCGAAGAGTTTAAGTCGCTCAGAACCCGTAGCGGTGCGTACAACAACTGGTTGTTGTTCTCGGGCTTAACCGAAGGTTTTTTATTAAGCATTGGCGAACAGTACGATCCTGCCCGTGTTCAGTTTGCTATCAATAAAATGAAAGAATGGTATGTAGGCGATAGCTGGTACAGTGATGGCGAAAAATTTAGTATGGATTATTATAATTCTTATGTAATCCACCCCATGTTGGTCGATCTTTTAAAAGTACTGGTAGAAAAGAAAAAAGCACAGCAGGCCGATTACGATCTGGCTTTAAAACGGATGGTGCGTTATTCGGAATATTTAGAGCGGATTATCTCGCCAGAAGGAACTTACCCTGCCTATGGCCGTTCTATTACCTACCGTACGGCAGCATTTCAGGCATTGGCGCAGGTGGCATTGATGGAAAAACTACCTGAATATGTTAAACCCGCACAGGTGCGTGGCGCTTTAACCAAAGTAATTTATAACCTGTATAACGGAAACCAAAATTTTGATGATAAAGGCTGGTTGGTATTAGGCTTTAACGGTCACCAGCCGGATGTTGCCGATACCTATACTTCTACAGGTAGTTTGTATATGGCTACATTGGGCTTTTTAACACTGGGTTTACCAGCTGACAATAAGTTTTGGACAGATGCACCTGCACCATGGACCAGTTTAAAAGCATGGGGCGGAGAAACGATAAAAAAGGATTATAAAGTTGAGTATTAATACCAATAATCGATATCGTATAAATATATTTGCGGGTAAGATTTGATATCGGTTCAAATCTTACCTCACAACTCAATTTTAACCAATGAACAAATTCGAAAGCCGTTACGCTCAAAGCCCAAAAGAAGTTAAACAAATGGATACCGCAGCGCTGCGGGATAATTTCTTAATTGAAAACGTGTTTGAAGCCAACCAGGTAAATCTAACATTATCTCATTTTGACAGATATATTGTTGGTGGTGCCATGCCAGTTGACCAGAAAATTGCACTTCCTAACCCCGATGATTTAAAAGCCAGCTACTTTTTAGAACGTAGAGAGCTTGGGATTATCAATGTAGGCGGAAAGGCAATTGTTACGGCCGATGGCGAAACCTACGAATTGGATTATAAAGAAGCTTTATATATTGGTAAAGGTACTAAAGAAGTATTTTTCGAATCGGCTGATAAAGGTGTAGCTACAAAATTGTACATCAATTCGGCACCTGCGCACCATACTTACCCAACTAAAAAGGTAAGCAAGGCCGAAGCTGAAATTGTTGAGCTGGGAACACCCGAAACAGCAAACCACCGCATCATTAATAAATTGCTGGTGAATAGTGTTTTGCCAACCTGTCAGTTACAGATGGGGATGACCGAATTAAAATCGGGTAGCGTTTGGAATACCATGCCTGCGCATACGCACGACAGAAGGATGGAAGCTTATTTTTATTTTGAAGTTCCACAGGGACAAAGTGTTTGCCATTTTATGGGCCAGCCGCAAGAAACACGCCACATCTGGATGCAGGGCGATCAGGCGGTAATTTCGCCAAACTGGTCAATCCATTCAGGTGCAGGTACCAGTAATTATACCTTTATTTGGGGTATGGCTGGCGAAAACCTTGATTATGGGGATATGGATCACTGCGCCATTACAGAATTGAAATAAACCGTCATCTCGACTAAAGTGTGCCAATTTTTATTGGTAGCGGAATGGAGAGATCTTATAAAAGTATCAATAGAAAACACATGTCAAACGTATTTAATTTAGCAGGTAAAACTGCTTTAGTTACCGGTTGCAAAAGAGGAATTGGAAAAGCCATGGCTTTAGCACTTGCAGAAGCCGGTGCTGATGTTATTGGTGTATCGGCCAGCCTTGAATTTCAAGGTAGCGCCATAGAAAAAGAAGTTTTGGCCCTGGGGCGCAAATTTTATGCTTATCAGTGCGATTTCAGTAAACGCGAAAACACACTGGCATTTGCTGCACAGGTAAAAGCCGATCATCCGGTAATCGATATTCTGGTAAACAACGCCGGCACCATTTTACGTAAACCCATTGCCGAGCACCCTGATGAATATTGGGATGAGGTAATTGCGGTAAACCAAACTGCTCCGTTTATCTTAACCCGCGAAGTGGGCAGGGATATGATAGCCAGAGGTAGTGGGAAAGTAATTTTTACAGCATCGCTATTGTCGTTTCAGGGCGGAATTACTGTGCCGGGTTATGCTGCAAGTAAAGGTGCAATTGCTTCTTTAACCAAAGCTTTTGCTAACGAGTGGGCATCAAAAGGCGTAAATGTAAATGCCATTGCACCAGGTTACATTGCTACTGATAATACTACCGCCTTACGCGAAGATCAGGATAGAAGCACTTCGATTTTGTCACGTATTCCGGCAGGAAGATGGGGTACGCCCGAAGATTTTAAAGGGCCAACATTATTCCTTGCCTCAGCTGCAAGTGATTACGTCCACGGAACAATTTTAACCGTAGATGGCGGTTGGATGGGACGATAGGTTAGTTTTGAGTCCAGAGTCTTGAGCTCTGAGTCGGGATTTATAAAAAAAACTCGTTGGTTTTGAAATCAACGAGTTTTTTTATGCTCCGGTCTTCCGACTAGTAGAGTTTATAAATCTCAGTAATGTCTTTCAATATTTTTTCGAAGTCGATTTTCAGGTCAATTAACCGGCCTGTTTTAATATCAAAAACCCAGCCCTGTACAGTTAGTTTACGGCCAACAATGGCTTCCTGTACGGCTGCTGTTTTAAGCAGGTTAACACATTGCTCCTGAACGTTAAGTTCAACAAGGCGGTTATAGCGTGCCTCCTCATCAGCAATGGCATTCAATTCATCTTTATGTAAACGGTAAACATCGCGGATGTTTCTTAACCAGGGATTTAAAATACCCAAATCTGCAGGTTGCATGGCTGCTTTAACGCCACCACAGTTGTAATGGCCACAAACTACAATATGGTTTACCTTTAAGTGCCTTACTGCGTAATTTAAAACCGTCATTACGCTTAAATCTACGTTATTTACCAGATTGGCAATATTGCGGTGCACAAATGCCTGTCCGGGCTGGATTCCCATTAAATCTTCGGCAGTAACACGGCTGTCAGAACAACCAATGTATAAAAATTCGGGGCTTTGGCCTTTAGCCAGATCCGTAAAATAATCCGGGTTAATGGATAGTTTTTCGGCAATCCATTTCTCGTTGTTTTTAAAAACTTCTTCTACATTCATAATTTAATTCAATAAGGATTGTATTGTTGTTGGGAAAAATGCAGTATTTATACTGGTATAAAACTAAAAAAGATTTCCCGGTTTTGATAACAAATTCAGCTAACAAAAGTTTAGCAGATTGTAAGATATTGCTGTTGCAAATTTGTGGGGAAATTTAGCGGGTAAGCAGTGTGGAAATATTTCTACAAAATGTAGAAATCACATTTTGAATAAGAGAAAGTAGAGCGATATTTTAAATACATCCGAAGTTTAATTACTGCTAAACTCCGGATGTAGCTATGCTGTTTTAGCTGGCAACTGCTACCGCATTTTTGTTGATGTGGTTAGGCAGTTCCTCGAGTGTGTATAAGTTAACCAACGATTCTCTTAAAACATTTTTTGAATCGTACCACACGTTATCATGCGTAAAGTGACAAACACCTTTGGTAAGTTCGGTAATAATGGCACCAATTAAAGTACCAAAGTGGTTTTCAAAAACATCTCCTGCATGGTATTTAATTGAGAATACCTTGTTGTGGTTTTGAAGTTGCGCTTCTATTTCAGCGCTTAGTTTAATGGTTCTAGCTACCTTCTTTTTCTTCTTCTTTTTAAAAAGAGTGGTTAACTTCTGAATAAAGCTTTGTTTAATGATTTTATCTTTAAAAAGCTTTTTCTTGTATTCTTTAAGGTCGAAAGGTTTAATTGAAGTGCCAAAATTTAACTTTAAGTTGTTTTCGTTAAATATTTCTAAGCTTGGCTTTTCCCATTTAAACACGATGGGTAAGTTTCCGTTCGAATTTCTGAATGAAAACGATGAATTAATGTCAAGAACGCTTTCATGCTCGTTCAAGCGTTTTAAAATAGTTGGGATTAAATCGTCTGTTAAGGCGTTGGTATAGATGTGTATATAAGCACTCATTTTGTTAATAAGATTACTGAAATCAATAAAATTCTATATTGATAATTAAGGATATCGACGTATAGGTGGCTATTGCGTAAACAGCCAGATATCGTTAACTCGGGAATCTTGAAAAGATAGGGTGGTTAGTTTTTTTCATATATAGGTTTTTTGTGTGTTTACTTGTATTGTTTGTTTTACTTGCTAAACGTATGCTGTGATGAAAACGTTACACTTGTAAAAACAAAATTTCTATAGCAATAATTATACCATAAAGTTGTAAGGATTATTTTAATCTCTCTACCAGTTTTTTTATGCTGGCTGCACCCATCATGCTTTTAAACTCAGGCATATCTTGGTGGTCTTTCTCTATCAATTGCTTTAAGCTTCTGTTAAAGCTTCTTACAGAAATGCCGAGATAGGCAGCCATATCATCTTTTGAGATAGAGATGTGCTCATCAGCCTGTAATTGGAGCAGTTTTAACAGTGCATATTCTACCGTGTACAATTGTTGAAAAGATGCACGTGTACTGGTTTGTATAATCCGGGTAGATAGCTCCTGGAGTAAGATTGTAGTAAATTCACTACTTTTTTGTATCAGCGATAGGAAAATGTGATCGGGGATAACATATGCAGTTACTTCACTTATGGCAGCTACATTACATAAACAATTGATCTTTTTTAAAGCTTCCAGTTCGCCAATAACCTCGCCCTTGCCTAAAAACTCAATAATAAAATCCTTGCCGTTTTCTTCCGAAATAAAACACTTGCTGATTCCCTCTTTAATGATGTAGATGTTGCTGATTTTGTCGCCCTGTTCAATTAAACGATAACCGGCTTTAAAGCTTTTGAGGGCAATGTTTCCGTCAGCATTTTCGGTACTAAAACGTTCAATAAAAGAGAGGAAGTTGAGATTGGTTCGTAGCATATTCTTTTTGCTGAGACAAATGTCCTTTTTTATCAGGATTGCCGGCGTTACTTTTGTGGCACTAAAGTAAGCATAACCATGAACAATCAGATTACCGTAATTGCTTTTGATGCTGATGACACCCTTTGGGTAAACGAACCTTACTTCCGCGAAACCGAAGATAAATTTGCTGCCCTGCTGGAAGATTTCATGCCACGCCACAGTATAATTGCTGAACTCTACAAAACTGAAATGGCTAATTTACAACTTTATGGTTATGGTATTAAGGGTTTTATGCTCAGTATGATCGAAACGGCATTGAAGATAACAGTGGGGAAAAATGACCCCAAAGTTGTGGAAATGATAATCGAATTGGGGCAGGAAATGTTGAACAAACCTATCGAACTGCTGGATGGGGTAGAGGAAGTACTTAAAGCCCTGCACGGAAAATATAAACTGGTTGTGGCTACCAAAGGCGATCTGCTCGATCAGCAAAGGAAACTAACCAAATCGGGTTTAGATCATTATTTCCATCACATCGAAATTATGAGCGATAAACAGGAAAGGGATTATCAAAAACTGATGAAACACCTGGATTGCCAACCCGAATCGTTCTTAATGCTGGGCAATTCCTTAAAATCGGATGTACTACCAGTGCTCAATATTGGCGGGCATGCCGTTCATATTCCGTACCATACCACCTGGGTGCACGAAAGTATTGATCACATCATTGAGCATCCTAATTTTTACGAGATGGAAAGCCTGTCGGAAATTTTACCAAAATTAATTGAATGAAAGAAAAAATAGATATAGACACCTGGATCAGAAAAGATCATTTTAAATTTTTTAGCACATTTGGCGAGCCATTTTTTGGCGTAACCGTTGATGTGGATTGTACGCCTACCTACAAGGAAGCAAAAGAGAAAGCCGTTTCGTTCTTTCTGCTTTATTTGCATAAATCGCTTGCTGCGGCAAATGCGATTGAACCTTTTAGCTACCGCATTATTGATGGCGAAGTGTGGAAATACGACCGTGTAAATGCTGCAGCAACCATTAACCGCCCAAACGGTACTTTTGGTTTTGGTTACCTCGATTTTTACCACGACTTTAACGATTTTAAACTGGCAGCTAATCAGGAGATCGAAAAAGTACAAGCTACAACAGGCTTAATTCCATCTGCTTCTGGCGAAAATGTAATTCATTACTCGGCACTTCCCTGGTTAAATTTCACTTCTTTATCTCATGCCCGCAATTTTGCTTTTCAGGATAGCTGCCCTAAAATCTCTTTTGGCAAGGTGAGAGATGAAAACGGAAGAAAAATAATGCCGGTTTCTATCCACGTAAACCATGCTTTAATGGATGGCTACCATGTGGCGCAGTTTGTAGATACCTACCAGGATTTGCTGAATAAAAATGAACCTGCTTAGCCAGGTGGGGTTGATGGCATTTCTTCGCTTTTAAGCTGAAAGATGTGCTGCAATAAAAAAAAACAATTATCATTTGCTTTCGATAAAGTATTTGCTATTTTTGCAGCACAGGCAGGAAGCTTGTTCCCATTATCTTATTTGTTTATTCGGGTTTGGTTATTGGAATTTAAAAATTGGGGGATTAGCTCATTTGGCTAGAGCGCTTCGCTGGCAGTGAAGAGGTGATCGGTTCGAATCCGATATTCTCCACAGGTCCCCATAATACTACCGATGGTCAGTGTTTTAGTGAGTTGAATGGCATCTACTCAGCCAAAACTCAGCCACAGAAAAAAGAGAAGTCAAATAATCTGGCATTCTCCACAAAAAACCATCAAACAACTAGAGATAAGTTGTTTGATGGTTTTAAAAATCCAATCTCCAATAAAATTCCACCGCGAAATAGAACTTTGAGTTCTATGGAAATTCCGGACTTGCCCTACACCATTCCAAGATTATTTAAAGGAAAAAAGATTGAATCTGTTCCTAAAGGTAGCACGTGGGCTAAAGAAGAGCCCCTCCAGAGCTGGTATGTTGAATTTTTTTCACAACCCACAGACTGGTCAGATGGAAAGGTTCAGGCCGACTAAGAACCTTAACCGGATAAAAGATCCACACGAAAAGCTTAAGCATTTTACACGGTTGTGCGAAGCTTACCGCTACCATTATACTGATCTCATAAAGAATCATCAAAGGCAGGAATACAATCAGCATATTCTGTATATCAGGGGTAGTTGTGACCACCGCTGCAATGATCAGCATGATCACAACCGAATATTGTTCAGTACTAAGGGTGGTTTATTAATATGATGGTGGAGCGAGTTTTCAATTTTGTCACATTGATTCATAAAGTTGTAGAGCTATCCGCATCCATTCGGAATAAATTAAGAATTTTACCCCTAAAAACTAAGAATTTTACCCTTACCGCTTTTTAATGATTGCCTAATTTTACTGCCAATAAGATAATTGAGCTTAAAAGTATTCATTTTGATGTTTCATTTTCTTAACGACATCTAACCTGTTATCTAAATGAAACTCTCTTGTATTATCTTAGACGGTGAGCTATTTGCCTCGCAGCAATTGGCAAAATATCTTGCCAAGATGCCAATTATTGGAAAGGTAAAAATCTATATTAACCCGCACTTAGCCATAGTGGATATTATAAAATCTGAAATTAAAATTGATATTCTATTTATTGATCTTGAAACACCCAATACGGCTGGGATAGACCTTATAAAAAAGATCCGTGATAGGGTAAATTTTATCGTACTGGTAAGCTCACATCTAAAGGTTGCCGTAGAAGGTTATAATCTCAAAGTGGATCACTTCTTACTCAAGCCATTTAACTTTGAGGCATCTCGAAGGATTATTGGCCTGCTCTCAGAAAAAATAATCTCTGAAACGCCATCAATTAATATTAAACAGGAAAAGGAATACACAAGAATACCTATAGATGATATTATTGCAGTCGAAGCAGCACTGAACTATGTGAAGATACATACTAAATATCGTGTATTTATAATTTATAACAGTATGAGGCGTACTGAGAACGAATTAAGCCCTTATGTCGACTTAATCAGAATCAGTAAGTCTTTTATTATTTCAAAGAGCCATATTCGGAAAATCGTGGGAAGACAGATTTTCTTAGAAAATGAAATCAAGGTAACCATAGGAAGTACCTATAAAATGAGTTTAACTAGGATACTTAAAGATTTACCCACTTTTCAGAAAGATTAAGATTATCTGCATCCATCAATTAATTCTGATTAAGTGCCAACCATTTACTCTTATTCACCTTACCTAGCTACCTATAGCACTAGATGGGTAAAGGGTTATTTTTGCGATCAGTTTCAATAAAATCAATTAAATAGACGAACTGATCTTTAAAGGTACTGCCTGGATTTAATTGAATTAAGTTTTTTAAAAAGATAGTTTTCCCTTCTATTCTTTCTATGTAATTTTTAGCGATAATAAAAGATCTGTTAATCCGAATGAAGTTATTGTTGTTTTTCAGCTCACTTTCGATTTCAGATAGTTTGTAGTAAGAGATGTAGATCTTTTTAATGGTATGAATCTTAACATAATTTGACGCTCCCTCAAAAGCAATAACATCTCCCAGATTTACTTTCTCGATTTTTTTTCCTTCCTTGACATTTAAATATGAATTCTCTCCAGTACAAATTTTATTGACCAAAGACTCGAAAGTTTTGAATGTGAAGGGTTTTTCAAGAAAACACTGTGCTTTAATATCATAGCCAGTAATGGCATATTGTAAATGACCACTAACCAATATTAGGTTTCTTATTTTGTGTCTTATAGATTTTGCCAATTCGATTCCGGATAAGTCAGGCATTTCAACGTCTGTAAACAAAAAATCTAATGGTGAATCTAAGGTGTTTATAGCTTGTAGAGCAACCGTAGCACAATTATATGAGTTTATGATAATCAGATCTGGCATTAAACTTATATACTCGACAATCTGCTCAATAGAGCACGGATCATCATCAACAATAATACAGGAGAGTTTCATTAATTCGAGAGGTTTAAATTTAGAAATACAAGTTAAATAAAATTGATTGAAATCAGATTAAGTGGGATGAATAAATTTGATTAGTTCGCATAAAAAATCTACACATTGGTATAAAAAACAAAAAAAAGGTAATATTTTTTTTCACTTTCATTTCTAGAATAGCGCATTGGAAATGACTAAATTTTCCAGCGCCCTGGAAAATAAGACAATCTTAACCAAATTACTATCATGATTTTTTTTGCTTCTAAAAAGCCTAATTTGGATGCCATTGCATGCAAGCTGCTCAAAAAACTAAAGGTAAATAGCAAAACTATTGAAGGTAAACTTCAAGAGCATCCAGAATATCCTAGTATACTGTCTCTAAATGATTGTCTAACCGAACTTAAGGTCGCAAATCAAACTCTGCGTATAAATAAAGAAAATTATAAGCCTGAAGATTTGATGTTCCCTTTTGTAACTCATTTTAATATCGGAGAGGGGAAATTTGTTCTAGTAAACGCAATTGAAAATGGAAAGGTAGATTTATCTGATGATCAGCAGGATAATATAGAGATAAGCGAAGAAGATTTTTTAAAATACTGGACGGGCATATCTTTATTCTCTGAAGTGGATGAAATGAGCGGGGAAAAAAACTATACTCAAAATCGATTTAAATATCTCTTGCTAGATACTATATTACCCCTAGGATTTTTTCTATCACTAACCATGTTTTCTTTGTTGGTGACAGCACATGCGTTCTCTTGGGGTTACTTCTGCCTAGCACTGATAAAACTTATTGGATTGGGTATAACTACGTTACTATTGATTCAGGGCATCAATGCCAATAATCCCCTTATCCAGAGTCTATGTAACTTTGCTGGTAAAAATAACTGTGTTACTATACTGAAGTCTGATGCTGCAAGGATTACTTCTTGGCTTAGCTGGAGTGAGGTTGGTTTTTTTTATTTTGCAGGCTCATTATTATCTCTATTACTTTTGTACTCATCTCTAGCCCTGTTAGTCTGGCTCAATCTTTTTTCTTTACCATATACCATCTATTCAGTTACTTATCAATACAAAGTCAAAAACTGGTGCATATTATGTTGTTCTGTTCAGGTTTTACTTTGGTTGGAGCTTCTAAGCAATATTATATTTGAATCTGGTCAGCCTAACTTTAATCTCTCATTATTTTCCTTGTCCTTTAGAGAGTATCTAATTCTAGGAATATCATTTCTTACGCCAGTATTCCTTTGGGCATTTCTAAAGCCATATTTTTTAAATACAGCTAAACTTAGGCTGGTACAGCAGCAGCTAAAGAAATTTAAATATAATGTAGATCTGTTTAAACAGGTGTTGACAAATCAGCGACATTATATTATCGGGGATGATGTAATGCCGATTATCCTAGGCAATCCAGAGGCTGAGACCGTTATCACAATGGTAAGTAATCCTTTTTGTGAACCATGCGGAAAAGCCCATCAAGTTATCGATGAATGGTTGGCAACCAGAGATGACATCCAGTTAAAGGTCGTATTTACCACATCAAATGACAACAATGATCGTGGAACAAGGGTAGCAAGACATGTGAGTGCTCTAAGTCTACTATTAGATAAAACAATCGCAGAAAAAGCACTAAAGGACTGGTATAAACACGACACTAAGAAATATGAAGATTGGGCAAAAAAATATCCTGTAAGTTTTAATGGCGAAATTTCCTCTATAGAGGAAAAACAAAGAGCATGGTGCGCAATGGCAGAAATAACCTTCACTCCAACCATTTTTATAAATGGGTATAAACTACCTGAGCCGTACCGATTAGAGGATGTAAGTTATTTAACCTCTTAAAATTAATGAATAACACTTAACCAATATTTTGTTAACGAAGAAATGAAAAGTCTAAATCTGAACATAAACATCTGCTTAGCAGACACATTGTTTTAAAAGAAAAAGGGGCAGCTTGATTGCAACCGAAACTGCCCCATAACGAGTACTGGCGTATACCAGCACCGCTTAAGTTACCCTTGCGTGAAAGGGCAACAAACTTAAAAAACAAATTTAAACTTAAAACAATGAAAAAGTTAAAATTGAATCAAACAAACTTTGCTGGCGCAGAAGTATTGAGCAGGGCACAATTGAAAAATGTAATGGGCGGTACAGGAAGCTGTGGGGTTAAAGTTAATGGAACCTGGTGTACGGTATCTGGTGGTGCTTCCACAGCTGAAGGTATGCTAGGAACAACCCAAACCTGCAATGGCGGAGAAATTTCAGGTACTGTAACAAACTGGTGCTGTGATAGTTGTTACTGGAATTAAATGATAACTTGTTTTCAAAGCGGGCATTCTGAATGTTTGCTTTGAAAACATTTATTTAAACATATGAAATACATAACGATAATTTTTGCATCATTACTTATTTTTTGTTCTAAAAGAGTTGCAGGTAGATCTTCCGATTTCATGATTCGGCAGGAAGGTATTACCTTAATTTTCCAGAAAGATCAGAATCGAGGGCGAAACGCTTCGAAGAAAAACATTATTAGCTATTATGACGAAAAGTTGATTAAAAAAGAAGTAATTGTCGAAAATGAACAAAAGAATGATACGATATTGATTGCAACCGGAAAAAAAATTCTTCCTGTGGATATATCCTTTAATAATGTTACGTTCAATTATTACCTAAAACAGAGTGATAAGATCACATTTCAAATCATAAATGGTATCCTCTTTGGGAAATCAGCATTAGCGCATAATAAGAGCTTAGATATAAATTATACAGTCGCCTACAGCCAATTCAACAACGAGTTACTTGAAAAAAAAGCGCCCCCCTCAGTTGAGTCAAATTCCCTATCTCCAAAACTGTTGTTTGAGAAAATTGTCAAAAAACATACTGCCGAAATCAAGTTTATAGACTCCCTGGTAAGCAACGGTCTTATCTCAGAAGAAATCTCAAAGCAATACCTTAAGCAATCTCAATATAAATACATAGGCACAATTTTTACCAATAAGACCTTAAGCCCTTATGTTGAACAGTCGGATTTTTCAAAGAGCATTGTTGCTATTCTCAATGACGATACTGCGCTTGGGACAAGCTATTTTGATACATTTTTAATCTGGAAATACCTATGGAGTGATGAGCTAGGTATTGAAAGAATAAGAAATGCGAGCAGTATTAGGTTAAACTACGTTCAGGCATATGAAAAAGTAAAAAAAAGTATGCCAAACGAGTTCGTGAGAGACTATCTTTTATTCCGTATATTGGAGTTGGTCCAGGACGAAGGAAAGTCAGCCGATTTCAACAAACTCCTAGCTCAGCTCAAGCTAGATGTCAAAAACATGACCTATTATAACCATCTTGTAGCAGAGCATGAAGAAAATGAAGATTTTCTAAAGGGAGTGTCAATTGTTTCGGACCTGTCAAAGAACCGGCAATTAGAATATGAAAAAATCATTAATGAACTCAAGGGAAATGTAGTCTATGTTGATCTTTGGGCAAGTTGGTGTGTGCCCTGTAGAAAGGCATTTCCAGCCTCTAATAAACTACGTATGGCCTTTAAGGACAAAAAAGTAAAATTCCTCTATATATCCATTGACAGTAAATACACAGACTGGAAAAAAGCGAACCAAGAGGAAAATCTTTCTTCTTACAAATACAGCCTGATACTGACCAATGCAAAGACTAGTTTACTAGTGAAACAGATCTCGTTAAAAATGATACCCCGGTATTTAATATATAACAAAAAAGGAGAACTTATCTACAAAAATGCTCCTGCTCCCGATGATAGAGAACTGTCCAATATTCTGAAAAAGTATGCTTCTGAATAGGATATCTGTGTCTATTGTAATCGACAAAATTATTAATCTAAATTAAGGCAACAAATGGAAAGTCATGAAAGAACTGTGTTCTGTGCAAACGTAATTAATCTTCCACATAGGGTTGATCGTTATTCACATGTTAAAAGAGAGTTTGAAAGCAGACCAGAATATACTGTTAATTTGGTTGCTGCTATCTCACATCAGATTGGAGCATCAGGTCTCTGGCAAACAATCAAACAGATTATCCGGTCCGGACAAGAGAGGTCAGCAGAATATGTAATTATCTGTGAGGATGACCACCAGTTCACACCAAAATATGACAAAAAACAGCTCGAAAGGTTGATTTCTGAGGCAAAGAAACTGCAAGCTGATATTCTGCTGGGTGGGATCAGCTGGTGCCGAAGTGCTTTGCAGGTTTCAAAGGATCTATTTTGGGTTGATAAATTTTCAGGCTTACAATTTACAGTGATCTTTCGTAAGTTTTATGACACCATATTAAATGCGGAGTTTAAAGATGGCGATGCTTCCGATTACAAAATCTCTGAATTGAGTGACAATAAATTGGTTATTTTCCCATTTATCTCTATCCAAAAAGAATTTGGCTATTCTGATGTAACCATCTCGAACGATACAATAGGTTTTGTAAGTGACCTGTTCAAAAATACTGCTTTAATACTAGATCAGTTAATAAGGGTTAGAGCATTTTATCAAGCGTTACCAAATATCAATTTTAGCCATACGGATTTGCAATTAAATGAAATTTTACTCCCTACCTATATTATTAATCTACCTGAGCGGGAAGAAAGGCTCAGTCATATCAAAACACAATTTTCTGAAAGAAATGAGTTCGAGACGACTATAGTAGAAGCTTGTCGACATACCACTGGCGCTATAGGGCTTTGGAAAAGCATTATCAAAGTGATTAAATTGGCGATAGAGAATGAGGATGATGTAATCGTAATTTGTGAAGATGATCATGAATTCACCAAAGAATATTCAAAAGAGTTCCTAATCAAAAACATTATCGAAGCAGGTGAACAAGGAGCAGACATCCTCTCAGGGGGAGCAGGCAGCTTTGGGCAGGCAATGCCCATAACAGCCGAAAGGTATTGGATAAACCCAATTTTCTCGACTCAGTTTATTGTAATCTACTCTAAGTTCTTTAAAAAGATATTAGATTATAAGTTTAAAAAGACTGATACTGCCGATGGTGTTTTCTCCTTATTGACTAGCCACAAAATGTTACTTTTCCCATATATTTCTATTCAAAGGGATTTTGGATATTCAGACATCACTCAGATACACAATGAGATACCAGGGCTTGTTAGCAATATGTTCAATGAAAGCCAAAACTTTCTGAGAAATATTAAGGCTGCTTATCTACGACAGTAAAAATATGGACTCTCATAATAGACCTCATTTCCTACTAGATCCCAACATGACATTTGAGCGGACTTTTTTCGATATCGACTGATGTGGGTTTGCAACTTAGGTCTATTTATCAGATTTCTTTGATAGGCATGCTGGGAGCAAATGATCACTTGTTAATTATTTACTTAGGAAAGTACTGTACAGCTTATAAGTAGGCACTGTTCCTATAAAAAAATCATCTATAGCAATACTGCTGGGTAATTACCCTTAGAAAGAACATTTATTATGAATTTAAGAATACTTATTTCTGTTGTTCTACCAGTGTATAATGGCCAGGATTATATTAAAAAAGCCATCGACAGTATACTCAACCAGACCTTTGATAATTTTGAACTGATCATCATTGATGATTGCTCGACTGACAATACTGTTTCTATTATTGAACAGTTTAAAGATAAAAGAATACGCTTGATCCGAAATCCGACAAACAAAGGCAATTACGCATGTCGAAATATAGGCAATAGCATATCAAAGGGGAAATATATTGCTGTAATGGATGCAGATGATATATCCTTGCCTAATAGATTACAAGTTCAGTATAATTACTTGGAACGATATCTCAAACTGGGACTTGTAGGAAGCTTCGGACAGTTTATAAATGAGATTGATCAAAAAGTAGGAATTCTAAGAAAGCCAGTTGAACATAACTATATTAAGCTTTTTTTATTCAGAGATAACTGTTTTATCCACTCATCAATGATGTATCGAGCCTCTTTTTTAAAAAGATTTCACATTTGCTACAATGAACGATTAAAATTCGCCGCAGATTATGATTTTGCAATTAGATGTTCAAAAAAATTCAAAGTGATGAATATACCCGAGGTACTGGTGGAATATCGTTCCCATGGCAATCAGATCTCTCAGGAAAAAAGAATAGAACAATTGCAGTTTGCCGATCAAATCCGGTTATGCCAACTTAGACAATTTAAGATAAAATATGTTCCGATAGAACTAAATGTTCACTTTAAAATGCTGCAGATCAAATTATGTGAAAAAGATCTAGAGTCGGCCGTAATTTGGTGTAATAGACTGATAGAAGCCAACGAACGCTTTAAAATCTATAACCATAAGCATTTCTATGAATTTTTAGATCTGACTTTATCCTTTTCATTTCAGAACAGCGAAGCAAATAGTTGGCCCATAGAACAAGAAATGATTGATTTTATTAAGGATAAAATAACCTCAGGTAAAAAAATACTTGAATTTGGTTCTGGTAATGGGACAAATGTTCTTTTGGAAAATTTCGAAGTCCACAGCATAGAGCATGACATAGATTTCGTTACAAATCGCGGAAAATCCCATTTCTGTATTCATTCGCCTATTAAAGCTGGCTGGTATGATCGTCAGGCGGTTCTAGAAGTACTTCAACAATCATTTGATTTTATGTTAGTTGACGGCCCTCCCGTAGAATTAAAGGCTGGAAT
Organism: Pedobacter sp. HDW13; assembly: GCF_011303555.1. Lineage (NCBI taxonomy): Bacteria > Pseudomonadati > Bacteroidota > Sphingobacteriia > Sphingobacteriales > Sphingobacteriaceae > Pedobacter > Pedobacter sp. HDW13. The sequence goes on from NZ_CP049868.1 coordinate 3,278,978, forward strand.
CTTAGATCATTTGGATTTATTTACCGGAATAGAATGTCCAGTTATATTCGATGATGTAAATAGACCCTTAGATTTTAACGTTATGGAAACATTTTGCCTGAGGCTGAATTATTCGCCGGAAATTATCCAAGGAAGACATAAACAATTCGCCTACTGTACTAAACAATTATAAACAATTTTACATTGAAAAAATTCCCATTTTATAAGCAGCCAGATCAAATGGATTGTGGTCCAACCTGTATACGCATGATTGCAAGATATTATGGTCGAAATTATAGCTTACAACGTTTGAGAGAGATTTCAGGTATCAACCGTGCAGGTGTTTCTCTATTAGGTATTAGCGAGGCAGCAGAGAAAATTGGCTTCAGAACAACCGGGGTCAAACTGACTGTAAGTAAACTACAGGAAATGGAAATGCCATGTATACTTCATTGGCGACAGAATCATTTTGTAGTACTCTATAAGGTGGAAAAGAATAGCATCTTTTATATAGCGGATCCAGCCCGAGGTCTCATTAAGTACAATAAGGACGAGTTTGTAAAATTTTGGGAAAATACTCGAAATGAAAATGGTGGTCTTGGAATTGCTTTAGCCATTGAACCCAGTCCTGAATTTTATCAGCAAATAGGAGATCCTAATAAAAGGCTAGATATAACCTATATACTAGGTTATTTAGTAAAATACAAAAGCCTAATCATACAGCTCTTCATGGGACTTGGTGTAGGTAGTTTACTTCAATTGATCCTGCCCTTCTTAACTCAAGCTGTTGTAGATATTGGTATTAATACACGAAATTTAAATTTCATTTATATTGTCTTAATTGCCCAAACTATGCTTTTTTTAGGACGGATGAGTGTCGATTTTATTCGTGCCTGGATATTGTTGCATATCAGTACACGCATCAATATCTCCATTTTGACCGATTTCCTAATCAAATTGATGAAATTGCCTATGAGTTTTTTTGAGACCAAGATGACTGGCGATATCATGCAACGGATGAGCGATCAAGGACGTATACAGACTTTTTTGACAGGATCATCTCTCAGTACGGTCTTTTCTCTTTTTAATCTTATTGCATTTGCTTTTGTATTAGCCTATTACAATTTAGATGTATTTCTAATTTTTGTTGTTAGCAGTATATTGTACAGCATAGTTGTAATTATTTTTCTCAAAAAACGTAGGGAACTTGACTTTAAACGTTTCGACATTGCCTCTCAAAATCAGAGTACAGTTGTTCAGTTGATTTCAGGCATGCAGGAAATAAAACTCAATAACTGTGAACAGCAAAAGCGTTGGGAATGGGAACGCGTGCAAGCCAGTTTATTCAAATTTAGTATAAAGAGCCTTGCGCTAGGCCAGATTCAGCAATTTTTTGCATTTTTCATAAATGAGGGGAAGAATATTTTAATTACCTTTTTAGTGGCTAAATCTGTTGTAGACGGACAATTGACTCTTGGCGGTATGATGGCTGTGCAATATATAGTTGGCCAGTTGAATAGCCCGATTGAGCAATTTTTAGGTTTTTTACAGGGTTTTCAGGATGCCAAAATTAGCTTGGAGCGATTAAACGAGGTTCATGAACTAGAAAATGAGGAGCCATTAGGAAAACAGTTTCTATTCGATTTACCTAAACATACTACTATAAAACTCAATCAATTGAGTTTTACTTATCCCGGTGCAGGCAATGATCCTGTACTGTCTAATATCAATCTGGAAATCCCAGTTGGTAAAACCACAGCTATAGTTGGTATGAGCGGGAGCGGAAAGACAACAATCCTGAAACTCTTACTGCGTTTTTATGAACCACAAAAAGGTGAAATCAAAATAGGGAGTTCAAATATAAATCAGGTCAGTTTTAAATTTTGGAGGGGAAAATGTGGCATAGTCATGCAAGATGGTTATATCTTTTCAGACACAATAGCTAGAAATATAGCAGTTGCAGATGAATACCCAGACATTGAAAAATTGCAGCACGCCATCAAAGTAGCCAATATTGCTGACTTCGTAGATGAACTCCCGCTTGGCATTCATACCAAAATCGGCGCGGCAGGAAATGGAATAAGTCAAGGACAGAAACAGCGAATCCTTATTGCAAGGGCCGTGTATAAAAATCCTGAGTATATTTTCTTTGATGAGGCGACAAATGCATTGGACGCAAACAATGAAAAAATCATCATGGAAAATCTGGAAAGTTTTTTTGAAGGCCGTACTGTTGTTGTCGTTGCACACCGATTAAGTACTGTGAAAAACGCGGATAATATTGTTGTGCTAGACAAGGGGCTTATCATTGAACAAGGAACTCATTTGGAACTAACCCAGAGAAAAGGAGATTACTATCAGCTTGTAAAAAATCAATTAGAGCTAGGAAATTAAACAAAAAATATCAGATTTTCAGGCTATTACCCATCATATTGAAATATTAATTTAAAAAAGATGAACAATAAATTAGGCACCATAGATAGCAAAATACATCAGGCAGATAGTTTAAAACTGCCTGAACAAAGCTATGTAGATATCAATAGCGAAGAGGTTCAGGAAATAATCGCGTCAGTACCATCTTGGATATTGAGAAGTGGAAATACTGTAATCTTTATTGTTCTGCTCGGAATCCTATTAATGTCATCATTAATTGAATATCCTGATGTGGTAAAAACAGGATTAAAGATAAACTCTCTCAATTCACCAAAGCCTATATTGGCCAAGCAAAATGCAAAGCTTACCAAACTGCTAGCCAAAGATGGCGAAACCGTAGAAGAAAACCAGATATTGGCATATTTTGAAAGTACTGCAAACCCCGTAGACATCCTTGAGGTCAATGAAAAGCTACTCATCATTAAACATAACATTTTAAATAATATTGATAAAGAATTGATCTTACCGGCAGCGATGAACTTGGGAGAGCTACAGACAAGTTATCAGAATTTTTATCAGCAATATCTAGCCTTTCTTTCTACAAAAAAAAATGGTTATTATATAAATAAGGCCACCTTTCTTGAGCGTGATCTCCAAGATATCAGTAGTTTAAAAACACAGATATTCAAACAGCAAAAAATTCAAGAACAGGAGTATGCAAATAATGAAAAAGAATATAAAGCTTATAAACAGCTTTATGAAAAAAAGGTAATCTCTCGGAATGAATTTTCGGAACATGAAAATAAATATCTTGCCGCAAAATATCCTTTACAACAGACAGAGACGGCTATCCTAAATAATTCCACCGCAAATAATGCAAAACGAAAAGAATTGTTAGATATAAGGCACACCATTGCTGAGGAGCAAGCAAAGTTTATCCAATCGTTAAATCAATGTATAGGTGATAGTGATGCTTGGATTCAACTATATGTTCTGAGAGCGCCAGTAAAGGGACGATTGAGCTATGCGGGAATTATCCAGCAGAATCAGAACATATTGGCTGGTCAAGAGGTTTTTATCGTCAATCCTGGTAATACAGATTTTTTTGGAGAAATGCAAATTCCACAATATAATATGGGCAAAATCCATAGGGGAGAAAGAACTTTGATCAAACTAAAAAGTTACCCATTTGAACAATTTGGAACAATCAGAGGGAGACTTACCTATATTTCTGATGTAGCTTATCAAGATAGTGTCTTCATCGCTAAGGTAAGTTTTGAAAAATTTGAAAATAAAGATAAATACAATAAGATAGTTTTAAAGAATGGAATGTTAGCAGATGCAGAAATTATCACCGAGGAAAGTTCTTTGCTACTACGTTTTTTTAGAAACATAAAAAAAATGATGACTACTCAATAGTTAGCTCACAACTTAAGAACTCAAAAATCAGCTGTAATCGGGAAGTAATAAAAACGGCTTTATGATAAAAGGAATATGGTCTATGATTTTGGACAGAAAATTTCAAGCCAGAATGTTTTTGGTAATATTCTTTCATCATATATTAGATTACTTTTTTGATTTAACTATTAAAATTTGTACATGTAAATCATAGCAATTGCAGCTAAAACGTATTGAAAAAATGGTGAGCTATTCGGTGAGGTCACCAATCAGCTTGAATTTAGCACCACTTATTATACTAAGGGTGGTTTATTCTTAGGGTTTTATTCCCAATTTATTATCTCGTTGATCGGGATTTGTAATTCCGTCCCATATTGCGGGCATTCCATCATCTTTAATCACCACTGTGTGCCGATAGAGCTACACTCCAAATTGCTTACAAAAATGAGTCAAAATCTGAATAAGCTCCACAGCATAATTAACAGAAATTTTCAATACAGCATCACCACTATAATTTATGGCTATAGCCTGCTCGTTTACATTAAAACCCACATACAACGTGGGCTGGCCTAAATCCCAATAAACCAATTCATCGGCTGTTTTAAACAACTGTCCTTGATAAGGTTCTTTAATATAACCAGGGCTGTTCCAAATGGCTTCAGCTAAGGCGGTTATTATTGAAATTAAGCTTTCAGCATCTTCTTTGGTTAACAAACAACTTTCGCTGGTTTCTTTGTCTAGCTCAAGGTGTATTTTATCGCTATCCTTAAATAATAAAATACTGCCGCTTTTAACCAGCCATTTATAAACCTGGGGTTCCTGATTGTGCATATTACTCATTGTTATTGGGTACCCACATCTTAAAAAACTTAAACATTTTGGGATATTCTTCCCTGGGCGAAAAGGCTATGCAGGCTTCCTGATTGTTTAATGCCGATTCGGTGAGCACAATATGGTCTGCTTCCTTTTTAGCATTTGCGAACTCTGTTTCAGAAACCACACAAACCACCTTCTTAAATATGCCATTTATCCAGGTTTGCATGTTTGCCGTGTTTTCAAATTTCCTAAAACAGGCAAGAGATGCGTGTGCTGTAATTACGGGTACCATTTTATCAGGAACCTCTCTTTTAACTAAAATATACATCTTCATGATATAGTGAGCGCTTTGCGAAGTTGGCGTTGACGATAAACTTACAGAAAAATTGTGAAGTTGAAGGTTTTATGCTACCGGGTAGCACCAATGCAATATCCCCGATTACCTTTGGTATTAAACCGTTGCCCGAAGGTTTTAATCAGTATGCCGCAAAAAGGGCCGATCGGCATTGCTTTCCATAAATACCTTACGGTATTCCCTGGGCGATATACCTTGCCGGATCTTGAATTGCCTGTTAAAATAAGAAACATTATCAAAACCACAGGCATAACAGATGGCTGTGATATTGTTATCTTTCCCAATTAATAATTTTGTGGCATGACTTACCCTAATCTCATTTACAAACTGTGAGAATGTTTTGTGGGTGCTGTTTTTAAAATAGCGACAAAATGCAGCTTTGCTCATACAAGCGATGGAAGCCGCCGATTGGATGTCTATCTCCCGATGATAATTTTCGAATACATAATTGAATATGGAAGCCAGTTTTTTAGCATTACTTTCATTATGGCGTATTTTTCTGCTATCGTCTGTAATGAGTAATGCTCCTTGCTTACTGCTCAGCGAAAGCTCTTCCAATATCTGCAGCAACAGAATCAGGTTTTTCATTTGCTGGTTAGGCTGAAACTGGAAGAAGCGGGTGCTGGTTGAAGCCGCTGAAGTGTCGAATTTTATACCATATATCGATTGTTGCAACAGCTCCTTCACTGCCCTCAGTTCCAGGGTCTCAAAGAAATCCTTTCCCATAAAATCTGCAGAGAATTGCACTACAATGGCGTGCGCTACTTCTTCATCAGTTGTAGTTAGGATATCACTTGAAAAACAATGCACCAGCCCCGGCCCGAACATAAAGACATCTCCTTCCTTATAATTCATTACCTTATTGCCCACATACACCTGCCCTGAACTTTTTACAATCAAGATCAACTCATAGCTGTGGTGAAAATGAAAAGTACTGGTAAACTGTGGCTGACAGTATTCTTTAATTGCGAAACTGGCGTCCTCAGGAGTAGATATCGGTCGGTAAGAAACTTTCATAATTACTGTTTTTTGGTACAATAGTTATTTTTAGAAGCTAAATTTGACTATTAATGTAAATATAGTATCAAAAATGAGCAAATGAAGTATTTTTATTTCAATTGAAATCTGAATAAGTTTGTTTTACCCAGGCGCCGTTATACGCGGTGTCTGCATGATACTAACCAAAATATTATACCTGATATGGAACTTGCAATACACAATTGGATGCGTGCTGAAACGATAGAAACAACGATAAAAAGAGTTTCTGCGATTGGATATACCAGGCTCGAAGTTGCCGGGAACCCTGATCAGTACAATACAAAGGACGTAAGAAAACTAATGAAAGCGCATGGGCTGAGTTGCTGGGGTTCTGTAACATTAATGCTTGGCGAGCGTAACCTGCTGGCCAGTAATGAGGGGCAACGGGCAGCTTCCGTTCAGTACGTAAAAGATGTAGTGAAAATGGTGAAAGAACTTGATGGCCATATGGTTTCTGTTGTTCCTGCTACAGTAGGCAAGTTGGTGCCCGATGGCCGCAAGGAAGAGGAGTGGGGCTGGGCTGTTAACGCCATGAAAGAAATATACGAATACAGCGAAGCCGCAGGCGTACTGTTGGGCATTGAGCCTATTAACCGGTTTGAAACCTATTTTATTAACCGTGCCGAACAGGCATTGGCACTGGCTGCAGCAGTTGGCCCGAACTGTGGCGTATGTTTGGATACTTTCCACATGAATATCGAAGAAACAGATTTGTTTGAATCCATTAGGAAAGCGAAGGGGAAACTGGTAGGTTTTCATGTGGCAGATAATAACCGCATGGCACCGGGAATGGGAAATCTCAACTGGCAAAAGATCATCGATACCCTTCGGGAAATAAATTATAACGAGGTCCTTTCTGTAGAGTTTTGTGCCCCATTAGATCGTACTCCCGCCAATCCTTATCCTGGAGCTATAGACGAAAAGCCCGAAAACCTTAGTCCCGAGCAGGAGAAATTCCTGATAGACCATGGTAGCTCGTCGGTTACCGATGCATTTTATACCATGCTAACCCAACAATCATTTAATACCTTATCAAAACTTATTTAAGGTCTGAAAGGATCATAAGCATAGTGCTTAGCAACAGCAATGAGCCGTGACTGCATGCGATTAAACACTAGCGCCATACAAACACTTTCATAACCGATAAAAGACAAATTATATTTTAATGAAAATAACAAATGTAGAAGCATTTTGGTTACGTTGCCCCATACCTGAGGCGAAACAACACGTATCAGATTATGGGCTGCTTACCAATTTTGATATGACCCTTGTGGTAATCACAACAGATACAGGATTGCAGGGCTTTGGAGAAGCCAAGGCTGCAGTAGGCTCTTCAGGCGTATGTGCTTCCATTGTAAACTGTATAGAAAACGAACTCAAGCCCGTATTGTTGGGCAAGTCTGTAAAAGACATTACCCGGCTTTGGGAAGAAATGTATAATGGAACAAGAGACCATTATGCATTGTCGAGAGGAAGAAAATTCCCTATCCTTGGACGGCGGGGCCTTACGGTATCTGCCATGAGTGGGATCGATACCGCACTATGGGATTTGAAAGGCAAAATGCTGAACGTTCCAGTACTTGATTTGCTTGGCGGTGCCTGCAGAGATAAAATGCCTGCTTACGCAAGTGGGGGGTGGGCAGACCTGGAACATATAGGCGAGCAGTTGAATGGCTATGTGAGTAAAGGGTTTGGGGGAGTGAAAATGCGTGTAGGCGTAATGGATGGTACCGTACAGAAAAGTATAGATCGGGTAAAAGCAGCCAGAGCAGCACTGGCGCCTGAAATTAAGTTAATGGTTGATGCACACGGCACGTTCAGCGTACCCGAGGCAAAGCAATTTTGCCGGGGCGTAGAAGATTGTAACATCTATTGGTTTGAAGAGCCAGTTAGTCCCGACAATAGGAAAGGAACAGCAGAAGTAAGGGCTGCTACCCACATACCCATTGCCGCCGGCGAAAGTGAGTTTACCAGTTTTGATATACACGATCTTTTGCAAATCAGGGCTATAGATGTTGTTCAGCCCGATGCAGCCATTATTGGCGGCATTTCAGAAGCTATGCGGGCCGGGCATCTGGCCAGTGTGCACCAGGTAGAGCTGGCACCACATTGCTGGGGCTCAGCATTTTCTTTCATGGCAGGGTTAACTGTAGCATTCGCAAGCCCCTCGGCAACCATTATTGAGTTCTCTTTAGGAGGAAACCCCATGATGTACGACCTGGTGAACGAACAAATTAATGTAATCAACGGCGAAATTGCCGCACCTTCTGCTCCAGGACTGGGATTAACCCCTAACTGGGATTTTGTAAAACAGTTTAAACAGCCAGTATAAAATAATTAATTATGGCAAAGGCACTTAAAATTAATCATGTAACGCTCATTGTAGATAATCTGGAAAAAGCAGGAGATTTCTACAGGCAGGAACTTGGCCTTGAGCCACTCCCTGCTTTTAAGTTCGATTACCCTGTAATGTTTTTCAGGTTTAATGATGAACAACAATTGCATATTTCGGAATGGGAAGACCGCACGTCATTTCGCGGGCATATCTGTGTACAGGTAGACGATTTCAGCAGTATCTTTTTCCGCATGAAAGCGTTGAATGCCATTGATGTTAACCCCTGGGGGAAAGTGAGGGAATTGCCAGATGGAGCTATGCAGATGTTTGTACGCGATCCCGCTGGCAACCTGGTAGAAATTTCTTCAATACCTGGAGCTGAAGTAGACGAACGGATATTTAAAGATGAGCTTTATGAAGCAGGTTTATACGTTTCGAACAGGAACGATTTCAGAGGCTTAAAATCAGATGACGCTACTTTATACCATAAAAAGTAATGAAGAAAAACGTATTGTTACTCGAAACTATTGCCGAAGAAGCACTTTCGCTGCTAGCCGAAAATGCGCATGTATTCAAAGGATATGAAGCAGGTGGGCTAAATGAGGTTTTGGGAAAGGTAGAAATACATGCCGTTATTACCAGGGGGAAGGGGCAGATTGATAAGCCTTTAATGGATGCCTTTTCTAATTTGCAGGTGGTAGCCAGGTGCGGCGTGGGACTTGATAATGTGGATGTGGCTGAAGCGACAGCAAGAAAGATCAGGGTAGTTAATGCGCCGGGCAGTAATGCAGCCACTATTGCAGAACACACGCTCGCTTTAATGCTGATGGCAATGCGTAATTTATATCAGTCGGTAGAAAGGGTTAAACAGGGTGACTGGAACTGGCGTAACCAATATGCAGGAGATGAACTGAATGGCAAAACGCTTGGTATATTGGGCATGGGAAATATAGGGAAACGGGTGGCCAAACTAGCTGAGGCTTTTGGTATGAAGGTATTTTACTGGAGCAGAACAGCACGACAGCTGCCTATGGATGAAGTTTTAAAACAATCAGATATAGTAAGTTTACATCTTCCCTTAACTCCCGAAACGAATGAGATTATCGGGGCTAAGCAACTGACGTTAATGAAACCTGGATCATTCCTGATCAATACCGCAAGGGGCGCACTGATCAATCATGAGGCGCTTCTCGATGCGTTGAATGCAAATACCATTGCCGGATTTGCAGCAGATGTGCTGCCCGATGAACCACCCGTAGAGAGCCTTTCGGTTGTACAACATCCGCACGCAATTATTACCCCTCACGCAGCCAGTCTTACAGCCGCTACCTACCAGCGGATGTGCTTGCTTACCGTGAAGAATGTACTTGCCATACTTGGTGGCGGGCAGGCTGATTTAAATAGTGTATATAACCGCGATTCCTTTATTTGATAACCATTAATCCCTAATAAAATGAATAATTTTTGTGTTGGTTTATTATTAACCCTGAGTACAGTTCTTTGCTGTGCGCCATCTACGCAAAAGGCTAAAAAGCCACTCGTTGTTTTTGTGTGCGGCGATCATGAATATAGCGGAGAAGAAACGCTGCCCATTATTGCTGCCGAACTGGAAAAGAACTATGGCATGAGGGCCGTTGTACTCAAAGCATCTCCAGACCACAATAGCGAAGAAAATATTCCCGGACTGGAAATATTAAAAGAAGCAGATTTAGCTGTTTTCTACTTGCGGTGGCGAAGACTTCCCGCCGAACAACTTGCGCACATTGAAACCTACCTGAAGTCGGGAAAACCAGTAATGGGCTTTCGTACCACTACACATGCATTTAATTTCCCTAAGGGGCACCCCAGCGAAAAATGGAATGCTTTCGGTGAGTTCGCGTTAAATGCGCCTCCGGGCTGGGGCGGGAAAGCTAAACATACACACTATGGCCATAACAGCAGCACCGATGTGAGCATTGCTCCTGCGGCATCAAACAATCCTATTCTTACAGGCGTAGCAAAAGATTTTCACGTTCGCTCTTGGTTGTACCATGTAGTGCCCGATTATCCCACAAAAGGATCAACAACATTGCTTACAGGCAAAGCCGTAAATCCTGATAGAGCCGCCGTAGAAAATCCGGTAGCCTGGACAGGTACCAATACTTTCGGTGGAAAGGTTTTTATGACCACGATGGGGCATCCCGAAGATTTCAGAATTGAGGCTTTCCAACGCCTTGTAATTAATGCCATTCATGATGAACTGGGCTTAAAAGTGCCAAAGAAATGGAAAGGTAAAATGGATATCCAGGTACCATACCGTGTAGCTAAGTAAACCTGCTTAAAGATGACGAGAATAATAAAGATCAGCCTGTTGTGCCTCATCGTGGCAATACCCACAATGGTGATAATAAACGCCTTTAAATACAAAGCCTCGCCGCTTGTTATGGCTAAAGGCACACGTATTGCCCTGATTGGCAATAACCTGGGGTCGAGAATGATCAATTACGATAATTTTGAAACAGAATTGCAGCTTCGTTTCCCAACGCACCAATTATTTATTCGTAACATGTGTAACCCGGCAGAAACGCCCGGTTTCAGACCTCATGCAAGCAGAAATTCTCCCTGGGCTTTTCCCGGTGCAGAAAAGTTTCAGGTAGAGCGGGCTAACCTTGTTAAAAGAAAAGATGCAGGCGGTACATTAGAAATGGAAGATCCCGGAGAGGGCTTTTTTGAAACACCCGATCAATGGCTTACCAGGTTAAAAACAGATGTAATCATTTCCTTTTTTGGGTTTAACGAATCTTTTGAAGGGAAAGCGGGGCTTGATAACTATAAAGCCGAACTGGATGCCTTTATTAAATGGACGCTGAAACAAAAATATAACGGCACTTCAGGGCCACAGCTCGTCATCGTATCGCCCATTGCTTTTGAAAACCTTAAGGGTAAAACCAAATATGATTTGCCCGATGGTAAGCAGGAAAATGAAAACCTGCTACTGTACACCAATGCAATGAGAGAAGTGGCTGCTGCAAATAGGGTTCGCTTTGTTGATGTATTTAACCCGACACTAGAATGGTATAAAAATGCCTCAAGCCCATTAACCATTGATGGGTCTCAACTAAACGAAGAGGGTTATAAAAAACTCGGGGTCTTGCTTGCAGATCAGATTTTTGGAAAAAACGCAGCCGAAGCAGAAACGAACAGGAAGCTAGTGCATGATGCTGTAATGGAAAAAAACTGGATGTGGCTAAATGATTTTAAAATCCCTAACGGAGTGCACGTGTATGGTCGCAGGTATAAACCTTACGGGCCTGATAATTTCCCGGCAGAGATAAAGAAGATTCGCGAAATGACGCTGATCAGGGATACTGCCGTTTGGCTGGCAGCAGCTAAAGGACAGAAAATGGATATTGAGGCAGCTGATAAGCATACCACCGTTTTGCCAGAGGTAAAAACCAATTATACACCAAGTAAAAAAAATGGCAATCTTAAATACCTGATCGGGCAGGAAGCAGTAAACAGTTTAACTGTGCCGCCGGGGTTCAAAGTAGAATTATTTGCCTCAGAAACCGAATTCAGCTTTTTGGCCAAGCCCGTGCAGTTGTCATTTGATAACAAAGGGCGCTTGTGGGTGGCGGTAATGCCTACTTATCCACAATATAAGGTTGGAGACTCAAAGCCTAATGACAAGATCATTATTCTCGAAGATACCAATAACGACGGCAAGGCCGATAAACAAACCGTTTTTGCCGATGGCCTTCATTTACCGCTTGGCTTTGAAATTGCGGCAGAAGGGGTATATGTTGCCCAGGGAAATAATTTTATTCTGCTTACAGATACCGACGGGGATGATAAAGCTGATAAAAAGGAGATTTTGCTCAGTGGTTTTGATGATCACGATTCTCACCACAGCAGCCACGCGTATACAGCAGATCCCTCGGGAGCCATTTTTTCAGGAGAAGGCGTATTTCTGCGCACCAATATAGAAACTTCTTACGGACCTATTTATGCCACTAATGGCGGCTTTTACCGGTTTGACCCACGACGCAGGAAATTAGAGCGTACGGCGCAAATGGCTATTCCTAATCCATGGGGCATTACATTTGATGATTGGGGGCAACCTTTCTATGCCGAAACCTCCAGTCCTGATTTTCGTTGGATGCTTCCCGGAACAATCTTACCCCGATACGGACAGGCTAACCATAAGTCGAAACAACTGATAGAGGAAAAGCAGCTTGTAAGACCTACATCAGGCATTGAATTTGTATCCAGCCGCCATTTTCCCGATGAATTTCAGGGAGACTTCCTGATTAATAATACCATTGGTTTTCTGGGAACCAAACAACATACTTTGGAGGATGATGGTACTGGCTATAAAAGCCATTTTCGCATGGACCTGCTGGTGAGTAATGATCCTAATTTTCGACCGGTAGATCTGGAGTTTGCACCTGATGGTTCTTTGTATGTTATAGATTGGCATAATGTGCTCATTGGGCATATGCAACACAATGCCCGCGATCCCCTGCGTGATCATTCGCATGGCAGGATTTACCGCATTACTTATCCTTCAAGGCCCCTGGTAAAACCTGCTAAAATAGACGGAGCCAGCATTGAAGAGCTGCTTGATTATCTTAAACTACCAGAGTACAGAACCCGTTACCGCACCCGCAGAGAGCTGAGGGGGCGCGATGTTAATCAGGTGTTGGCTAAACTGAAAAGCTGGGCTGCAAAGCTGGATACCAACGATACCAGATATGAACATCATTTACTCGAAGCGCTTTGGGTAAGCTGGGGGATGAATAAAGTAGACCAACAGCTTTTAAAACAGCTATTGAAAGCCAAAGACTATCATGTAAGGGCTGCGGCTACAGAGGTGGTACGTTATACCGGGCATCAACTGCCCGACCAGGCAAACTTGCTGATGGAAGCCGCCAGGGATAAAAATAGCAGGGTAAGGTTAACAGCCATTGCCGCTGCCTCGTGGATAGGCAAAGAAAAAGGACTTCCGGTTTTAGCCGAAGCAAATAAATTGCCTTTGGATAGCTGGATGTTGCCGGCTTACCAGACAGCCGTAGCGCATTTGAACGGCAGAAATGTAGAAGAGGAAAAAGAAAAGAAAGAAAAAACGGCACTTACAGGCATTGCACTTGCCTTGTATAACGAAGGAAAAATTATTTATAATAAAGAGGGCTACTGCAAAACCTGTCATCAGGCAGACGGTAAAGGACTTGCTATTGCAGGCTTTCCGCCACTTACACCTAATAATTGGGTAAATGGAAACGATGACCGGCTGATTAAACTGGTGCTGAAAGGCGTAATGGGCCCAATAGAGGTGAATGGCAAAAAATATCCCGGCCAGGTTCCTATGACGCCTTTCGGCGGATTGCTGAAAGATCAGGAAGTAGCGGCAGTGCTCACCTATATTCGTAACTCGTTTGGGAATAAGGGTACTGCAATTTCGCCCGATAAAGTAAAAGCGATAAGGAAAGCCACTCAAAATAAAAAGGATTTTTACTCACCAGAGCAATTATTGAAAGAGCATCCTATGGAAAGTATTAAGAAATAGAAAATTCGTATACTAAAACAACGTTAAGCAATTAGAAGGTACAACTCATTCAGAATTTAAGCTTTGAGTTTTATCCCAATTTAAGGCAGGATTAATTGCTGTAATATTGCCGACAAATTAAGGGTAAGTTCGCAGTAAGTCCGCATATAAATCGCATTTCTTTGGTTAAATGCGGTTTATATGCTTTAAAGATGAACGGGAACAGCTGCTCTTAATTTGGCTATAATAGTTGTTCCGGTTCGTAATATTTTAGTGATGAAATAATGTTAAATGGTTCTTTTTAAGTTGTTTTTGATGTTTTGTGTTCCTTAAACCAGATTTTTTTAAACTAAACAATTAAGCCATCGGGTAAATTCTCAGTCTACTGCTTATAAATACCGAACTTAAACTATTTATGAGATGAGAAAAATGTACCTGGCTTTTTTTGCTTCCACTTTATTTATATCTGCATTTGCCCAAAAATCAAGCGATCGGAAAGGAAACCTCGCCCCGGGTGGAATTCGTATTGATGGCCATATTACAGAATGGAATGGATTGCCATTTACCGAGAATAAACGGACCAATTTAGATTATGTGCTGGCAAACGATGAGAAAAATTTATATCTCGTTATTAAATCGAAAGAACAGGCCAGTATATCTAAAATTATGCTCGGAGGGATCAGTTTTATCATCAATACCGATGGCAGGAAGAAAGATAAAGATGCTTATTCAATTACCTACCCATTGGTTAAAAGAGCAGGCAGGGGGCACAGGGCTTTGGTGCAAACCGGGGTGGTTTTGGTGGCGGCCAAAATCGTTCGGAACAAACTACTGCTCAGCGAGATTCAATTGCACTTGCTTTGCATAAAACCCAATTAGAAACAGTTAAAGAAATAAAGGTGCTGGGCTTTAAAGCTATTCAGGATACTTTAATTTCTATTTATAACGAATACAGCATTAAAACTGTTGCTGTTTTTGATGATGCTGGCGTATATACCTACGAATTATCTGTACCGCTTGCTCAGCTGGGTTTAAAAAGCAGCGATGCCAAAGAGATTGCCTTTCAAATTAAGCTGAATGGTTTAATTGCCGGTTCATTTGGCGGCAGAAATGGAGGAGGCAACGGCGGCGGCTTTGGTGGCGGTGGCAACCGGGGTGGTAGCGGAGCAAGAACCGGAGGGGGCTCAACCAATTTTCAGGATTTAATGCTACCTACCGATTTCTGGGATAAATACACATTGGCAAAAAATAAATAGCATCATTTTATACAAAAATGATCTGCACTTTTTGTATTAACCCCACTCCAACCAATTACTGCTAAGGCAACGCGCTAACCAAACATGAAAAAACTTTACAAGAACACCTTTTTTAATCTTTGCAAAACATTTGGAATTTTGATGCTGGTACTTTGTTTAAGCCAGAGTTTATATGCTCAAAACCAACCTAAAAAAGCAAAGGTACCTCCACCCATTGCCCGCAGGGAAGTAAGTGGTGTGGTTAAAGACGATACCAAACTGGGGATTCCGAGCTGTACTGTAAAGTTAACTTCTATCCATGATACTTTGGTAACCAGTACCAATGATGACGGGATATTTGTAATCAAAAACGTAAAAGAAGCTGTCTACACCTTAACGGTAAGTAGTTTGGGCTATAAAACGTTTGTGGGCAAATTTAAGCAGAATGATGTTACTCCCAGAATTGTAATGGACCCTATTTTCCTGAAGAACGAAGAGAATGCGCTAAAAGAAGTTACCATTAACGGAACGCCATCTATTACCTATAAAACCGATACCGTTGAGTATAAAGCCAGCGATTACATAGTACGCGAAAATGCGACTGTAGACGAACTTTTGAAGAAAATGGAAGGGATGGAAGTAGGAAGCGACGGTTCATTAACCCATCAGGGAAATACAATTACAAAAGCAAAGATAAATGGCAAAACCTATTTAGGAGGTGATGTAAGTTCGGCCATTCAGAATTTACCGGCAGAAATTGTAGATAAAATACAAATTGTTGATGATTATGGTGACCAGGCTGCAAGAACGGGAATTAAAGACGGCGATCCGGAAAAGATTTTAAACATTGTAACCCGTACAGATAAATCGGTAGGGAATTCGCTGCGCCTTGGGGCAGGTGCGGGTAATAATAAACGTTATGAGGGTTCACTATTTGCAACCCGTTTAAACCAAAACCAGGTTATAGGCATTAATGGCCGGATAAATAATACGGTTACCGGTGTGGCCAATAGCGGGGGCGATTCAAATGGCGGCGGCGGTGGTGGTAACCGTGGCGGTAATGGTGGTGGTGGAAACAATGGTGGAGGCAATTCATCAAGTGGCAGTGGTGGTACGGCAACTTCTGCAAGTCCGTCTTTTTCGTACCGCGATCAGCTGGGCAAGAAAATCAAGATCAATACCAATTACAGTTTCCGCTATAACGACAATAACTCGTCAAATATAAGCGAATCATTTAGCCCAACCATACCTTACAATACCCATACTTCAAGCGAAAGTTTGCGTAATTCTTCCTCAAAAACGCATAATTTTAGTTTTGAACTTGAAGATGATATTGACAGCGCAAACTTTATCCGTTTTTCGCCAAATATAAGCCTGAGCACAACCAATAACAGTACAATTTCATCAACTATTCAAACAATCAGAACGCGCCAGGATAGAAAGGGACTAAGCAGCAGCATTTCAACGCGTCCAAATATTAATGCAACAGCATTTTATCAGCATGTTTTTAAGAAACCACGAAGAAATTTATCGGTTCAGTTAACATTTGGCAATTCAGATGCCGATGCAACATCAGAGCAAAACAACAATATTTTGTATTATGATACCACCAATATAGTAACCAAAGATTCGTTGGTGCACCGTTTAATAGAGCGCAAAAACTTAACACGTAATTACAGGGCCAGTTTTACCTACGTAGAGCCGCTAACAAGTTCCACTCAAATTGAATTTAACAGCCAGGTTAATTACAACGGTTACGACAATAAGGCGATTACCAGTAACATTAATGCTTCAGGAAACAGCCAGATTGTAGATTCTTTGAGCAATATTTATGAATATTCGTTTACCCAATCGCGTGTAGCATTAAATTTCAGGTATGGATTGGGGAACGAAGCTAAAGTTCGTTTTTCTGCAGGTTTAACGGCTATTCCGGCGGTTTTAGCGGGTAGTAAAGCAAGCCTGGGCACCACTACCAGGCGTACCAGTTTTAATTTAATCCCCATTGCCCGTTTTCAGTATTTATGGTCAAAACAACACAGTATTCAGTTAAACTATTCGGGTAATGCAAATGAGCCAAGTTTCGATCAGATTCAACCGGTGCGCGATGAGTCGAACCCTCAAAATCCGGTAGTGGGTAACCCCGCTTTAAAAGTTACCTTTAGTCACTCAATTAATACTGCTTACAATAATTACATTGCAAACTCGAAATTAAACTACTCTATAAACGGTAATGCAACTTTTTCACAAAATAAAGTGGTTACCAACAGGGTGGTTATCGCGGGGCCTTATGGTAGCCAGTTAAACGAAACACATTACGTTAACTTAAATGGTAATTACAATTTAAATGGTAATTATTCAATTAACAAGCAGTTAAACGACCGGAAATATAACTTGGCATTTCGTGGTAATTTCTCTTACAACCACGGCGTTTCAATGAACAATAATGTGGCTTATGAAACCAATTCGTGGGTGTTTTACGAAAAATTTGGTCCGCGCATTACGCCTAACGACTGGGTGGAAGTAAACCCATCGGCTTCGTTTAACTTTACCAAATCGGCCAGTACCTTATCTACATCTTCATCAACCGATTTTAAAACCAAAACAACGGCCTTAAATATTGATGGCAAATTCTACTTCTTAAAAGGGTTTGAACTAGGCTATAGTGCAAGCAAAAATTTTGTAACCGGTATTAATGCAAACATTACCAGTAATCCGCTGGTGATAAACAGTTACCTGCAACGCGATTTCTGGCACCGAAGGATTTCGGCTACGGTGCAGGTTTTTGATATTTTAAATCAGAACAATTTTGTTAACCGTGATGTAAATGTGGATGGTAGTTATACCGATACAAAATCAAATGCCTTAAGCCGTTACTTTATGTTTAGGTTGAGTGCCAATTTGCAAAAATGGACCGGTGCCAGGGGGAGAAATGGCAACGGGATTATGCGCCGCGGTGATGGAAGTTTTATGAATTAAAGGAGGAAATAAGCTATTTAAATGCTATCATCTTGCTACCAACAAAGGGATAAGTTCGTAGTGAGTCCGCATATAGTCCGCGTTTTTGCACTCAAATGCGGATTTACTATAGATCTACAGTACACCATGGTGCCAGATGGTAAGCATCAGCCTGCTGTAAGGATGGACTGACCTAACTGTTTTGATATTATAAGCTTATGCCATTAAAGAGCGGTCCGTATAATTAAAGTAGCATTAAACTGCTATATTGCGCCAGCTTTTTCTGATATGATTAAATCTAAATTCCCTGGCCATCAGGTTATCGGTCAGTTTGTAATGACCGGGTTGTTAATACTGTATGGTTTCCTTTTTTATGCAGGTTTTTACGGTAAGAAACCGGTACCATTATTTTCGGGCTTAGGTGTACTTGTTGTTTTCGTAACAGTAGCGCAGTCGGTTTACATTATTGCCCAAATGAAATTAAATTACAAAAGGGTTATTATCGACACCAATTTAAAAACCATTTCTTTTAAAATGTTTCTGTTACCCATAACCAGAACTTATCATATGGATTATTTTGATGGCTATATCAATACACTTGTAAAAGATAAGTACGGTAAATACCCATGTTTTTATCTGGTAAAAGAAGGTAAGCTGATGTATAAAATGTCTGGACGATTTTATAGTAACCTCGATGAACTTCGCGAAGGCTTATCTTGTCTGAAAGATTTAGGTTTCATGAAATATTCTTTTTCACAATCGCTAAAAATAGCTTTTGGCTGTAGAATAGGAATTGCATAAACCATTTTGGGTAATGGTTATATCCTTTTCATTATAATACAAATTGCAATGATCCTTAATGTAGCCATTTGGTTAAATTTTTGGCTCTGCCTCCTCATGCTCCTTTCTTTTGGCCCTATAAGTTTTGGGCGACATGCCCATTTGCTTTTTAAAAAGACGTGAAAAATAGAAGGGGTCATTCATGCCAATTTCAATGGTTATTTCTTTTATGCGCATTGGTGTAAACATCAAAAACTGACAAGCTTTTTGCAACTTAAGGTGGTTTACATATTCCATTGGGGGTAGCCTGTTTTTTGCTTAAACAAAAAGGATAAATGAGAAGGAGATACATTTAAATCTTTGGCCATCTGCTGTAAAGATAAGGTTAGCTGGATATTTTTGGTCATGTAATCGATCGCTCTGTTTACAATTCCCGTATCCTGGTTCGTTTTATCTATATCAAACTTGCTATGGTGAGCAAAACTTCCTAAAAAGTGGTAGAAACAAAGACTGGAATATTCCATGTTTTCAACACTATACCCACGTTCGAGCTGATGGTATATCGTTTCGAAAAGTTCTATTCTCTTACCCGAATAATGAATGAATTCTTTGTTGTTATTTAGCTTTAGTGTGGTATCATGTACTATCGAATCAGCGTTTCGTCCGGTAAAATGCGCCCAATAAATTGTCCATGGATTATTTTCCAAACTTCCGTAAACATGTTCAGTACCTTTTGGGATAATAAAGAAATCATTGGGCTCTACTTTATGTATTTTCTTTCCTATTTTAACCGTTCCCTGCCCTTCTGTACAATAGATGAGGATGTGTTCATTTGTTCCCTGTGCCCGTTTTCTATAGTGAAAGCGCGCTTTTGGGTAATATCCTATACTGCTTACACACATGCTTTTGATTATATCATTGCTTGCACATGTTTTTGATAGTATTCTTTTGGGGATGATTACGGCCCTTTGTCCTTCAAAACCATCATTTTTTTTAATTGTACTTTTTATCATACTCCTTTTTCTATGATCGTAAGAAAATCCATTATTATCCTCAATCCGTGCATTTGAAAATCATGGTGCTTTGCTGATGTTTGTGTATCACTGTTTAGTATTTATCAACAACCAAATATATGCACTTAATAGCTCAAAGCAAATTTAACACCGGCTACATTACTTTCATCTCCCTGCTTGCAGCGGGTGGTGGCTATCTTTTTGGGTTCGACTTTGCTGTCATTTCAGGCAGCTTGCCGTTTTTAGAAAAACAGTTTCAACTTACGCCTTACTGGGAAGGCTTTGCAACAGGTAGTTTGGCTCTAGGGGCCATGTTGGGTTGCATTATAGCAGGTTACGTATCAGATGCTTATGGCCGCAAGCCAGGTTTAATGATTGCAGCATTTACGTTTTTAGCCTCCTCTTTTGCTATGGCTATGTCACCAAACCGCGATTTCTTTATCGCATCGAGGTTTTTTTCGGGCATAGGAGTAGGCATGGCCTCCATGCTGTCGCCTATGTACATTGCCGAGCTTGCCCCACCCAAATTTAGGGGAAGGTTGGTTGCCATTAATCAGCTAACCATTGTACTGGGTATTTTAATTACCAACCTGATCAATTACACTCTCCGAGATACCGGTGATGATGCCTGGCGATGGATGTTCGGGCTTGGTGCCGTACCCTCGGGCTTATTTTTTATTGGTGTGTGGCTACTTCCCGAAAGTCCGAGGTGGTTGGTGCAAAAGGGAAAAGATGAACAGGCACTAAAAGTTTTAAATAAGATTGGCAATAGCGAATTTGCTACCGATGCTTTAAAAAGTATAGCGCAAACACTAAATAGTAAATCCAATACTGTACAAGCCAGCATTTTTAACAAAATGTATTTTCCGGCGGTAATAATTGGGATTGGCCTGGCCATTTTTCAGCAGTTTTGCGGCATTAATACTGTTTTTAACTATGCACCTAAATTATTCGAAAGCATAGGTACTTCTCAGGATGATCAGCTACTGCAAACCGTATTTATTGGAGCCGTAAACGTGGTGTTTACTGTTTCTGCCATGTTTTTGGTTGATAAAATTGGCAGAAAACCCTTAATGCTTATCGGCGCTGGTGGTTTAGCCATTTTGTATGTTATTATCTCTCAATTACTGGCATCGGGTTCTACATCAGTTTCCTGGTTTTTATTAAGTGCCATAGGTGTTTATGCTGTTTCGCTGGCACCGGTTACCTGGGTATTAATTTCTGAGATATTCCCCAATAAAGTTAGGGTAAAAGCAACTACCTGGGCAATACTGTGCCTGTGGGGTGCCTATTTCGTACTGGTATTTACTTTCCCCATTTTATTCGATTGGCTTAAAGAAGATACTTTTTACATCTACGCCGTAATATGCACCATTGGCTGTTTAGCCATTTGGAAATTTGTAAAAGAAACCAAAGGAAAAACCTTAGAAGAAATTGAAGGCATACAAATAGTGCATTAAAGCATAGCGGCGAGAATGCCGGCATCCGAAACTGAGTTTAATATGAACAGCACATATTGAAAAATCAAGATCAATATTATTTAAGCAATAACCATTTACGTATAAATATGCAAGTAAAAGCCTGGGAAGAAATAGTGATTATCCCGACCTATAAAACCAGTGAGCCAGATAAGAACCCGATGTTTCTCGAAAAGAGAATTTATCAGGGCAGTAGCGGAGTTGTTTACCCCCATGCTGTAATAGATCAGGTGTACGATGAAAAAACAGAGCAGGAGTATCAGGCCGTTTTTTTAGAGAACGAATTTATTAAAATTATGATTTTGCCAGAGCTGGGTGGCCGCATTCAGATGGCATACGATAAAACAAACGATTATCATTTTGTTTATTACAATCAGGTTATTAAACCCGCGTTGGTGGGCTTAACAGGCCCATGGATATCGGGTGGAATAGAATTTAATTGGCCGCAACATCATCGGCCAAGTACCTTCGAACCGGTCGATTTTATGATTGAAACACATGCCGATGGCAGTAAAACCGTATGGGTTAGTGAAATAGAAAAAATGTTTCATACCAAAGGAATGGCTGGTTTTAAGCTTTATCCTGATAGTGCTTATCTTGAAATTACAGGCAAATTATACAACCGTACAGCATTACCGCAAACATTTTTATGGTGGGCCAATCCGGCTGTTGCCGTAGATGAGCACTATCAATCGGTTTTTCCGCCCGATGTTACGGCAGTTTACGATCACGGTAAAAGAGATGTATCGCTTTTTCCGATAGCCAAAGGAACCTATTATAAAAAAGACTACTCTCCCGGAACTGATATTTCATGGTATAAGAATATACCTGTGCCAACTTCTTTTATGGCTGTAGGATCTGATTTTGATTTTGTAGGTGGTTATCACCATCAAAAAAAGGCGGGGCTCTTACATATTGCCAATCATCACATTTCGCCCGGTAAAAAACAATGGACCTGGGGCGATGGGAATTTTGGACAAACCTGGGATAGGCATTTAACCGATGAAGATGGACCTTATGTAGAAATTATGACAGGCGTTTACACAGATAATCAGCCTGATTTTTCGTGGATAATGCCTAATCAGGAAATTACGTTTACCCAATATTTTCTGCCTTATAAAGAAATTGGTTATGTTAAAAACGCTACAAAACATGCCCTCGTTAATTTAGAATTTAGTGGAGAAACGGCCTTTGTTAAAGTATATGCTACATCGAAACAGGAGCTTGCACATATCCAATTGAAGTTAAAAGGGGAGGTTGTTTTTTCTTGTCAGGAAAACCTGTCTCCACTTAAAGCTTTCGAAGCAGAAATTACTTTGCCTATTGGATACATCGCGCAGGATGTAACGCTAATGGTAAGCAATAGCGCAGGAGAAAAATTGGTCGACTATTCGCCAATAGCGGTAAAAGATGTTGATGTTTCGCCAGAACCCGCCAAGCCATTGGCGGAACCGGCTGCAATGAAAACCAACGAGGCACTTTACATGGCTGGCCTTCATTTAGAACAATACAGGCATGCCACTTATGCAGCAAAAGATTATTATGAAGAAGCATTGAAACGCGATGATACAGACGTTAGGAACAACAATGCTTTAGGCCTTTATTATTTTAGGAGGGGGCAATTTGAAATTTCTGAAAGGTATTTTGAAAAGGCGGTTACTACCTTGTTAAAGTACAATCCAAATCCGTACGATGGCGAACCACTGTATAATTTAGGTTTAAGCTTATTGTATCAGGGCAAAATTAATGCAGCTTATGATAAATTTTACAAGGCCGCATGGAACGTTGCCCAACAGGATAACGCTTATCTGCAACTTGCCAAAATAGAAGCCATTAAAAATAATTGGCCCGAAGCATTAGCATTGGCAGATCGTGCACTGATACGGAATGCCCATGGTTTTAAGGCAAGGCACTTAAAAACGCTATTGCTGCGGAAATTAAACAAATTAGACGATGCTGCAAAGTTAGCTTTAGAAACACTTTCGATTGATAATTTCGATTTTGGTTCTATATATGAATTATGCCTCATTCATCAGCAAAGCCCTGCCCAGGTTGATGTATGGGAGAGGATTTTAAATGAACGGTTAAGAGATAATGTACATAGTTACATTGAAATAGCGATCGATTACGCGGCTTGTGGCAGATATGAAGAAGCAATAGGCTTATTGTTACGCTGCGAAAACAAAGAACAGCAACCCTTATATTTTTATTATCTGGCCAACTATTATGCCCGGTTGGGAAAGCTGGAAAAGGTTGAACAGTATTTAACCAAAGGTTTCGAACTGAGCCCCGATAAAGTGTTCCCTAATCGTTTAGAAGACATTGACGTTTTAACGTTTGTTAATAAAGAAAACCCCAATGATTATAAAGCGTTTTATTATCTGGGCAATTTATGGTACGATAAAAGGCAATATGCAGCAGCCATAAACTGCTGGAATACTTCGGCTACTATTAATCCCGATTTTGCATCGGTAAACCGTAACCTGAGTATTGCTTACTATAATAAAGATAAAAATGAAGAGAAAGCTTTGGCCTTTATGGAAAAAGCCTTTTTTAACGATGTTACCGATGCCCGTGTGTTATTGGAGCTGGATCAATTGCATAAAAGATTAAATTATTCAATTACCTATCGGTTAACTTTTCTGGAGAAATATAAAGAACTGATCCAAAAAAGAGATGATTTATATCTGGAGTACCTTACCTTAAAAAACCTTAATGGAAATCTCGATGAGGCCTTAGCATTGTTAATGGGGCGTAAATTTCATCCCTGGGAAGGTGGCGAAGGCAAGGTGAGTATGCAATACGTGTTTTCGAAGATTGGTTTGGCTAAAGCAGCTATCAGCAACGGCGAATATGAAGCAGGGATACAATTGTTTAATGATGCTACTGTTTATCCCGAAAACTTAGGCGAAGGTAAGTTGTACGGCACGCGTGAAAACGATGTTGACTACTGGCTTGGGGTGGCTTACCGTAATTTAGGCGATGAGAAAAAAGCCGAAACATATTTTACAAGGGCAAGCCTGGGCGATATGGAGCCTGCAGCAGCCATTTTTTACAATGATCCACAACCTGATGCCATATTTTACCAGGGATTAGCCTACCGGGAACTGCAAAATAATGATGCCGCAAACCAAAAATTTAACAGCTTAATCAGCTATGGTAAAAGCCATGTAAACGATCATATTAAACTGGATTATTTTGCTGTGTCGTTGCCCGATCTGATGATTTTTGATGATGATCTGAACAAACGGAATAAAGTTCACTGCCTGTATATGACTGCATTGGGATATGCAGGATTACAGGATAATGACCTGGCAGAACAAAGTATAATTGAATTGCAGCTTATGGATAATAGCCATTTAGGGATAAGAACAATTGTGAAAAATACTTCGAATGTTAAATAGTGAACTAATTATAATGAAAAGAACAAAAAGATACCAGGCCGTTATTGGGGCTTTGGTTTTTA
Source organism: Pedobacter sp. HDW13 (assembly GCF_011303555.1). Lineage (NCBI taxonomy): Bacteria > Pseudomonadati > Bacteroidota > Sphingobacteriia > Sphingobacteriales > Sphingobacteriaceae > Pedobacter > Pedobacter sp. HDW13. The sequence goes on from NZ_CP049868.1 coordinate 3,303,723, forward strand.
TTGCCCTGCTCTCTTTCCAAGTAAACAGTAAGGCGCAGAATATAATATCATTGGCCGGAAAGTGGTCTTTTGAATTAGATCCTGATAGCCTGGGATATAAAGAAAACTGGTCTGAAAAGCACCTAAGCAGTGATATACAATTACCTGGTACCACTGATGAGGCAGGATATGGAACTGTAACCAAAGGCTCTGATTACGGCATACTTACCCGTGCCCATAAATATGTTGGTGCGGCATGGTATCAAAAAAAAATAACCATCCCTGCTGGTTGGAACAATAAAAACGTTAATCTTTTTTTAGAGCGGGTATTGTGGGAAAGCAAAGTATATGTGGACGGGAAAGAGGTTTCAACCCTTTCGCCATTGTATGTTGCGCATAAGCACCCCTTAGGCAGATTAACAAAAGGAACGCATATTATTACGCTTTGCATAAACAATGAACTGGTGCATAACATTGGCGATAAAGGCCATGGTTATTCAGAGTACACTCAAAGTATATGGAATGGTGTTATTGGGCGTATCGAGTTGCAAAAACAAGAAGATTTAGCAATTAATGCTGTAAAAACTTATCCCGATGTATCGGCAAAAAGCTTACGTTTAGAGGCATTTGTAATGAACTGGCAGCAAAAGAAATCGCCATTGGTGCTTACGGCCACGCTAACCGATAAGCAATCGGGAAAGGTTATCCGCACTCAAAAACAGAATTTTATTGCCAAAGCTGGCGAAGCTAAGTACGATATTATACTCAATCAGTTAAGCGGAATTAAAACCTGGGATGAGTTCGATCCGGCGTTATACCAGGTTACCCTGCAATTAAAAAGTGGTTTGGTGCAAAGCCAATGGACTGATGTAATTGGTTTCAGGAAATTAGGCACCACAGCACATAAAATTTTAGTAAACGATAAAGTTTCGTACATCAGGGGAAACTTAGATTGTGTGCATTTTCCAATAACCGGTTATCCATCAACGCTTGATAAAGATTGGGAAAAGATTTTTCAAAAGTATAAAGATTATGGGTTAAATACCGTTCGTTTCCACTCCTGGTGCCCGCCAGAGGTTGCCTTTAGGGTAGCCGATAGGATGGGGATTTACATACAGGCAGAAGTTTTATGGATTGATTGGTGGATGTCTCAGCCTAATCCAGATCGACCGGAGATGGATACCAGGGGGTTCCCGCAGGGTTTAGGTAAAAATCCCGATGGCGATAAGTTTGTTCAGGAAGAGATGAAGCGTATAGTAGATACTTATGGCAATCATCCATCCTTCCTTTTCTTCTGCATAGGTAACGAATTGGGCAATTCTGATTTTACCGTAATGCAAGAGTGGATAAGGAAAGTTAAAAAAGAAGATCCGAGACGTTTATATGCTGTTTCTACCGCCAGAAAAATTACTGAGGTTGATGATTATATGGTTACCCATAACATTCCAGGTGTGGGTGGAACTTATGGCAACAGTATAAATAAAACAGATGCAGGCCTGGAAAAGAATTACAGTAAAGCAACCATTCCCATTATTGCGCACGAGGTTGGTCAATACCCTGTATATCCCGAATGGAAAGAGATTGATAAGTATAAAGGCGTATTAAAAGCCCGTAATCTGGAAGGTTTTAAAGAAATGGCGAAAAAGAATGGTATAGTAAGCCAGGATGTAGATTTTCATAAAGCCAGTGGAGCTTTGCAGCAGTTGTTGTATAAAAATTTAATAGAAAATGTACTTCTGGCACCATCAAGCGCTGGCTTTCAGCTGCTGAGCATGCAAGATTATCAGGGGCAAGGTGAAGCATTAATAGGTTGGTTAGATGCTTTTTGGGATGACAAAGGCATAACCGACCCAAAAGTTTTCAGGCAGCACTCCAATGCCGTTGTACCATTAATCCGCATTAACAGCTTTACCTTTACGCAAAGCGATACCATTAAACTATCAATGGAGGTAGCCAATTATTTTAAAAACGATGTTAATGCTAAACTAAACTGGCAGTTAACTGATGAGCTGGGTAATGTGATAAGGGACGGTACTGCTGCTGCAAGTAGCTTTCCTCAGGGTACTTTAACCGCTGCCGGGCAGTTAAATATCGAATGCCTTAACCTACCTGCGGAGGCTAAAAAATATACCTTTAGTTTGCATCTGGCTGGTACAACATATAGCAATTCGTGGCCATTATATGTGTTTCCCAAAGAGCAAAAAAATACGGCTAATGATATTTATGTAGCTACAGAATGGAATGCTAAGGTAGATAGCGTTTTAAATGGCGGCGGGAAAGTATTGCTTATTGCCAATAAACTGGGGACAAAAAATACCTCAAAGGCCGTTTCATTTACACCACTTTTTTGGTCGAGTAGCTTTTTCCCCGGGCAGGGTAACGAAACGCTGGGCTCGCTAATTAACGTGCAGAGTGGTGCTTTTAAAAATTTTCCGACAGATAATTATGCAAGCTGGCAATGGTATAAAGCAGGTAGTGGTGCTAAATATTTTGACCTCTCGGCAATGCCCGAAGCGTTTAAGCCCTTAGTGCAGCCAATTTCTGATTTTCATTACAACAAAAAACTAGGCAGTATTTTCGAAACCCAGGCTGGTGCTGGTAAATTGTTGGTTTGTGGCTATGATTTAACAAAATCAGATAATGCTTATCTACAACAATTAAGGTATAGTTTAATCCATTATATGCAGGGTAATGAATTTAATCCTGTTATGGCGCTACCTAAAGAAAAGCTTAAAGAAATCGTAGCAAAAGTTCCAACAGCAGAGAACCAGAGTCCATTACCCGATCAATTTAATAATGCCATACTTTATATTAATGCCGGTAAAAAAAGCAATAGCACCAGGAGCGACTGGAGTAATGTTTTGGATGAAGTTGTGGTAAATAAAGGGTTTACTTATGAGGTGGCGGGGGCAAAGGTTTACAAGGAAAAAGAAACAGGTAGCTGGATTGCCAAACGGATGAATATTAATATTGCACCACCCAACGGAATAAAAGGTTATGTGTATCTGCATTTCAACAATCCTGCTCAGTCAAAAACATCGGGTATTGTTTCTTTAGAGGGTAGAGAACTGGCCATTGGCAAGATACCTGTTTCTGGTAAATGGGTGAAAATATTTATGATGCGTGAAGATACCAATGATGGGAAATTGAATATAAATATTACTTCGGATGGTGCTGCAAATATTGAAATAGATAAATTAGTTGTCGTACCGGAAGACTAAATTATTGGCGACTATTCTACTGTAGAAAATAAAGTTTTACTATGAAAAAAATATTGTTTACCTGTCTTTTTCAGCTTATCCTTATCTCGGGTATGCTGGGGCAGGAAAAAAATACAACCGCAACAGGCGAAGAAGTGATAAATCTGGCCGGAGCATGGTCTTTCCGTATCGATTCTCTTAAAACAGGGGAACAGGAAAAATGGTATAATAAGCCTGCACTGTTTTTTAACCAGAAAATAAAATTGCCTGGCACTACAGACGATGCTGGTTTTGGTAATCCATTACAGTTAAAACCGGTACTTAAGCGGGAAGTTATGCTGCATTTATGGCGTAAATTTTCTTATGTGGGCGCGGCCTGGTATCAAAAAGAGGTGATTATTCCGGCTTCATGGAATAACAGGCAGGTATCGCTTTTATTGGAAAGGGTTATTTGGCAAACCGATGTATGGGTTGATGGAAAAAAAGTGAATACGCAGGGAGAGAGCCTTAGTGCCCCTCATGATTTTGATCTTTCTCCTTTTTTTAAGCCAGGGAAACACACCCTTACCGTAAAGATTGATAACAGTAAAAAGTTCGATATTGGCGATGGACATGCCTATTCTGCAGAAACACAGATTATCTGGAATGGGGTAATCGGTAAAATACAATTGGTTTCAAAACCAGGTGTTTACCTTAAAAATACCCAGGTTTTTACCGAAGAAAAGTTAAACCGGATTAAAGTTGTTAGCGAAATAGATAATAAATTGGGTAAAAACCTTCGCTCAGCGCTTAGCCTGACTGCGGTAAATGGTGAAACAAAATCCGAAAAATCAAATATTCCCCTATCATTAAAGGCGGGCGAAAACATCATAGTAAGCTATATTGATATTAAAGGCCCAATTAAAAAATGGGATGAGTTTAATCCGGCACTGTATAACCTCCATGCATCAATAAAATCTGCAAATTCAACACATAGCACAACTACCCGTTTTGCTTTCAGAACCCTGAGCAGTAAAGGGCCGCAATTGCTAATCAATAACCGGCCATTATTTTTAAGAGGAACCTTAGAATGCAATATTTTTCCATTAACAGGATACCCGCCAATGGAAAAAGAAGGATGGAGAAAAGTTTTTGAAAGTGCAAAAAATTATGGCTTAAACCATCTTCGGTTCCATAGCTGGTGCCCGCCCGAAGCTGCTTTTGAGATGGCAGACGAAATGGGCTTCTATTTGCAGGTAGAGTTACCTGCCTGGTCGCTTAAAATTGGTACTGATAAACTGGCCGACGATTTTTTTGACCGTGAGGCGGGCCGAATGATCAGGTACTATGGTAATCACCCATCATTCTGCTTTTGGAGTATGGGTAACGAAATGCAGGGTAATATGAAGTGGTTAAGTGATGAGGTGATTAAACTAAAATCAGTAGATAATAGACGAATGTATACCACCACTTCTTATACTTTTGAGAAGGGTTTTGGCGACTGGCCATTAGCTGCTGACGATTATTTTATTACACAGCGCACCAAAAAAGGCTGGGTGCGGGGGCAGGGTATTTTCGATGTTGAAGCCCCTTCTTTTAATAAAGACTATACAAAATCAGTTGATAGTTTGCCCGTACCACTCATTACCCATGAAATAGGGCAGTATGCTGTTTATCCTAATATTAATGAAATTGCGAAGTATACCGGCGTATTGGCCCCGCTAAACTTTACGGCAATAAAAGACGACCTTGCCCGGAAAAACATGACTGCTTTTGCCAGCGATTTTACAAACGCCAGTGGCAAACTAGCTGTATTACTTTATAAAGAAGAAATAGAAAGAGCTTTAAAAACCAAAAATGTTAGTGGGTTTCAGTTATTAGATTTACACGATTTTCCAGGACAGGGAACTGCTCTGGTTGGTGTACTCGATGCATTTTGGGATAGCAAAGGTTTAATTAAACCAGTTGATTTCAGGAAATTCTGTGCTCCTGTGGTACCGCTTATCCGGTTTGAAAAAGCAACTTATACCAACAATGAAGTATTTAAAGCGCAAATAGAAGTAGCTAATTACGGGGCTATTCCATTAAAAAATGCCACCGTAGTTTGGCAGATTACAGGAGATGAAGGCGTGGTATTGGCCTCAGGTAAAATATCTGGTGTAAATATCCATTTAGGTAATAGTGCCCTGGCTGAAAATATTAGTACAACTTTAACAAAAGTAACCAGCGCTCAAAAATTAAACGTAAGCGTTAGTATCGAAAATACAACGTATCAAAATAATTGGAGCATTTGGGTTTATCCCGAAAAGGTAAACCCAATACCTGAAGATGTTGTATTTACTACAGATTACAACGAAGCCCTGTTGGCTTTGGAACAGGGTAAAAAGGTGTTGCTAAATCCTGCAAAAGAAAAGATTAATGGCGTTGAAGGGAAATTTGTGCAGGTTTTCTGGAGTCCGGTTCATTTTCCAAACCAACCCGGAACAATGGGCCTATTGGTCGATCCGAAACATCCTGCTTTTGAAAATTTCCCTACCGATAACCATACCGACTGGCAGTGGTGGGACCTCTGTAAAAAATCAACTACTTTGGTGTTAGATAGCATTGGCCTGTCGCCATCAGCCATTGTAGTTAGAAACATTGATAATTTTTTCAAAAACAGAAATATGTCCAGTGTTGTAGAGGCTAAGCTAGGTAATGGTAAGCTATTGCTTTGTACCATGGATTTGCATACCGATATTAACAACAGGCCAGTAGCCAGGCAATTAAAATACAGCTTATTGGGGTATATACACAGTAGCAAATTTAATCCTGTTACGGTTTTAGATATGCGTAATTTCCAAAAGATAGAAAAGAAGGCTAAACAATAAAGGCTGTTGCCCGTATGGCCGTGATTTCTGCATTAGCTTTAAAGGCAAATCCAAATACCACCATTATTGGTCAGCAGTAGTTTGGGGCGTTTGGAATAATCGGCAGATAAGAAATATAAGGATCAGCAGCAATTTATGAAGGTAAAAAAAGTATATTGACGGTTATTTACGCGCTTACTTTGTTTGCATGTAAGAAACAAGAAACACTTCCACCTCAAACTGCACAGGGTAGTAATAACTTTGGATGCTATGTTTACAGCAGAAGATAGTGAGGGGAATTAGGTAAGTATTAGCGAGGGGCGCTTTGATGTTATTTTTAAGAATCAATAACAAAGAAATAAATAACAAGTTAATGATACACAGACAGATTATCTACATTTTTTTATTCGTGCTATGTACAGGGAAATTATATGCACAGGAGCAGCTTAGAACCAAGCAAGAGAAGGGTTATTTTAATGTTACTGAGTTTGGTATATATCCGGGTAGTGCCAAAATTAATTTAATGGGCGGTAAATTAAGTTCTTCTGCCAATATACGCAGCATCCGAACAACTAATGGTTTGTTCATCAATCCAAATTTAAGCCTGGGTATAGGGATTGGGCTTGATGGTGTTGATACTGATTTATTTGGATTCTACAATACTTTTAATATAACTGCCGATGCAAGATATTATCTTAAAAACTCCAGAAGCGGTTTCTTTTTTTATGGAATAGTTGGTCCATCTGTTAAAATTGATGATAATTTCAGTGATGGCTTTCTTTTTAATGTTGGAGCAGGTCATAAATTTACCCTGGGCAAGAGTTTTGTTTTAGTACCAGGTCTGGGTTTCGACCATCAATATTTAAAAAATGGATTAGCTAAATACAATGTGGAGTCATTGGCAATCAAGATTGGGGTTCTGTTCTAAAAAATAATTTCTACATAATACAGTTAATGAGGGTACACCAGAGTAACTCACCATTTTATTGATTTTACTAAAAGCCGGCTTATTCATTTAGACCGGCTTTTTTTATAGTAAATTTCTGCAGGGTACCTATCCCCGCATTCATCCTCTGGTTTCTTGCATCCATGTACTTTATCTTTTATATTGCTTTTAGTTTGTGTTCCTTTGGCAAGAAGAAAAAAAATGAATCAGACTCATATTTCACTTTATTGGAGATGCCAGCTCATCGGGTGGACAACTGCTTCTCTCTATTGGGCATTTGTAGCCATTACCAGCGGCGAGTTTCACTGGGGCTTAGGTTTTGCTCAGCTGGTAACCGATGTGATGCTTTACATAGGTATTACCCATCTTTATAAACTATTCGCCGAAAGCAATAAATGGCAGCTCCTGCCTTTAAATAGTTTGATTGTAAGGATGTTTATTGCAGTTCCGGTAATGGGCATTATTTATACCTGCACTACAATCCCAAAAGTATATTTTTTGCGAACTATGTTTGTGAATAACAGGCGGCTAGATTGGGATCAGTTTGCACTGATCAATATTTCGGGCATATTTATGGCCGGTATCAGGTTAATGGCCATCTGGTTACTGGCTTATCATCTTTACCATTATGCTAAAAGGGAGATATTTCTGGCTGCAGAAAACGCCCGGCTCCAATTGGGTTTTAAGCAGGCACAACTCGATAATCTTTCCAGTCAGCTTAATCCACATTTTCTTTTCAATGCACTCAATACCGTTAAATCACTTATTTATACCAAACCAGATGGTGCTGCGAGAGGAATAGACCTGCTGAGTGAAATTTTGCGCAATAGTTTATACAGCGGAAACGCGATGATGGTGCGCCTGGATGAAGAAATTGAATTGGTAAAAGATTACCTCGAGCTCGAAAGCATGCGCATGGAAGAAAGGCTAAGTTTTGAATTCCAGATTAAGGTTCCGGCTTTATCGGTAATGATTCCGCGTCTGAGTTTACAATTACTGGTTGAAAATGCGGTGAAACATGGAATAGCGAAAAAGGTAGCAGGGGGTAAATTGAGCATTACGGTTTATGAGCAGGATGGTTTTTTAAGGATTGAGGTATTAAATCCCGGCAGGTTGGAACAGGATAATGAAAATGCTGGCATTGGACTGGAAAATTTAAGAGACAGGCTGGATATTGGGTACAAAGGAGCGGCTACATTCAACATCAGTCAGCAAAAAGAAAATGTTTTGGCAACCTTAACCATTCCGATCAAATGAAAACAATAAGAACATTGGTTATTGATGATGAGCGCCAGGCCAGGGCCGAAATGATCAGGATGCTAAAAGCTTACCCGCAAATTGTGGTATTGGGCGAAGCTGCAGATGGCTTTGAAGGCAGGAAAATGATTGAGCTTTTGCAGCCCGATTTAATTTTTTTAGATATTCAAATGCCCGGTCAAACCGGTTTTGAAATGCTCGAATCGTTGAGCCACATCCCCCAGGTAATTTTTGTAACTGCTTACGATAGCTATGCGCTCCAGGCTTTTGAAGTAAGTGCGCTCGATTACCTGATGAAACCCGTGCGCAGTGAACGACTGGATAAAGCCGTAAATATAATTACCAAACGTTGCCAGGGACAGTTTGAACCAACTTTTTTTGTCAAAGACAGAAATAAACTCCACCTGATTAAATGGAGTACGATAGAGTTGATTGCCTCTGAAGAGAATTATGTGAGGCTCTATTATGGAAAGGAGCAGGTATTGATGAAAAACTCGTTAAATAATATAGAGAAAAACCCTGATTGTGCCATGTTTTTTAGGGCATCGAGAGAGCGGATGTTTAATATTAATAATGTAGCCTCAGTAGAAAGTAATGAAGGTAGGATTTCGGTAACGCTCTCATCCGGAACTCGCGTACAACTATCCGAACGTCAGTCTGTACGGTTCAGGAACCTTAAAAAAAGATAAATTAAAATTTAGTTAAGATGAAAATGAACAGAAAATTTTTCGGTATGGCTGTGCTATGCCTTTTAATTGCCCGGTTTGGTATGGCTCAGCAGAAACTAAGCTTGCCCGATACTGCCAATTACATTATTCGGGATAGTGTTTTGATTAAAACCAATTATGGTATTACACTTTCTGCTGTTGTGGTGCAGAAAAAGGGCATCACAGCGAAGTTGCCCTGTGCGCTGATGTACCTGATTTATTCGGATACAAACAGAAGCCTTGCCGAAGCCAAATTTGCTGCTGATAAAGGTTATGTTGGCATTGTGGCTGATGCAAGAGGAAAGCGGCTCAGTCCCGATAATCCGGAACCTTATGAACACGAGGCGCGTGATGTGAATGCCGTAATTGATTGGATTGTAACCCAGCCATGGAGCGATGGCCGTGTGGGTATGTATGGCGGCAGTTTTTCGGGCTTTGCACAGTGGGCGGCTACCAAATATTTGCACCCTGCTTTAAAAACAATTGTGCCCTATGTGGCTTCCATCCCAGGTTTAGGCTTGCCAATGGAGAACAATATTTTTTTAAACGCCAATTACCAATGGGCTTTCCATGTTACCAACAATAAATATACCGACGATGTGGTGAATAACGACAATGCAAGGTGGGCACGTATGCGGAATAACTGGTGGCAAAGCGGAGCAGCCTATAACCGTATTGATAGTATAGATGGAACGCCTAATCCCTGGCTCCAAAAATGGATTTCGCATCCCGCTTACGATGCTTACTGGCAATCGATGGTGCCTTACGGCGAGGATTTTGCAAAGATTAATATTCCTGTGCTCAGCATTACGGGCTATTACGATGATGGGCAGGTTTCGGCGCTCGAATACCTCAGGGAGCATTACAAATACAGGCCTTCTGCAGAACACTATCTGGTTATCGGTCCTTACGATCATTTTGGCGCACAAAAGGGAGGAGCAGCAACACTAAAGGGATATAAAGTCGATCCTGTGGCATTAATTAATACCAGGGAGCTCACTTTTGAATGGCTGGATCATATTTTAAAAGGAAAAGAAAGACCGGCACTGCTAAGGGATAAGATTAATTTCGAAGTGATGGGTGCCAATGTATGGAAACACGTACCTGCTATGGACAAGGTAGAGGCTCATCAGGTTAGGTTTTATCTCGATCGTGCTCCAAATGGTAACACTGTTTTATCCAGGATTAAACAGCGAAAAGAAACCTTTATTGTGCAAAGGGTTGATATGGTAGACAGGAACAGTTATTACAATGATTATTATCCAAGCCAGATTATTAAGAAAGAAATTGATAAAACAAACGGCATTTTCTTTACCAGCAAAGCTTTTGATCGGGATGTATCGGTTAGTGGTTATTTAACAGGAACACTAAAGGCCATTATCAATAAAAAAGATATGGATGTTGGTTTGGTGCTTTATGAAATTACACCAGAAGGCGAATATTTTCAGCTATCCTATTTCCTGGGCCGGGCCAGTTACGCTAAAGATATGTCTCAGCGCAGGCTACTTACTCCGGGTAAAGCAGAAACCATACCTTTTTACAGGTCTAGATTTTTTAGCCGGCAATTAAGAAAAGGAAGCAGGCTGTTGGTGGTGCTCAACATTGATAAAAATCCTTTTGCCCAGGTAAATTATGGTAGCGGAAAAGATGTTAGCAAGGAAACGGTAAAAGACGCCGGAAAGCCGTTGCAAATCCGCTGGTCGAATACAGGTTTCGTTGATCTCCAGGTTTCGGATACTAACTTTTGATCTGATTTTTAGTTAAAAAGAAAACCCCGTTTAGTTTAAACGGGGTCTCTTACTGTTTGTTTGGTTTGTTGGTTTATTTTTCCAGTTGTACCAGAGCCTGGTCAATCTGCTTTTCTTTCCAGGCATCGATATTTGGATGGGTCATTTTGCTGATATTGGCGGCTACTGATAAAGAAGGGGTTGCATTTTTGGTAAACGATGCAATATCATTTACGGTTGTGTTAAATATTTTAAGTGTGGTAAAAAACCACCTGTCCATATTTCTGATGTTTTGGAAATTGGTATTCGCACTTAAATATTCGTTGTTCGCTTTTTCACAGTAATCGTACTGAACTTTATCCAGTAGCATTAACTTATCGGTTATTTGTGCCAAAACTTCATTCGATAGTGCTAATCCTTTAATACCGATTACCCGGTTATTTAATATGAAATAGTCTAAACCTTCAAAAGTAATGGTAGTAAGGCTGGCCCTGTCGAAAATATGCTCTGCGGCTGGCAGGTTGGCCAGCTGCGATGCTGATTTGTTGCGGCTATTATTGAAAGCGCGTCTTTGTGTTACCAAACGGTCAATCAGTGCATCGCCGTTTAATTTATTTGAAACTTCGAACATGCTTTCACCGTTTTTTGCCATTTGCTTTGCTGGTGTCAGGGTTTTAAGCTGCGCGTTGGTTAACAAAGTAATAAAACAAAGAATTGGCGTAAGGGAAAGGGTAATTTTCATTGTTCGGTTAATTTCCACAAAAATATACCTTTTTTGCTTAAACCGAAATATTTGTATGTTTAGTATTACAGTTTTAAAGCTTTTTTGCTATTTAGATATTGACAAATGTCATCAACATGATTTTTATGCATTTGATTCTGAACGCGATGTTGTTAAGTGCCTTGCCGGGCAGGAATTTTTTTAATCTAAAACTAATCATCCAGCCATGTACGCATAGCTGGATCATTGTATTACAAAAAGATAGTTTAAGGCGTACAAATAAGTAATGGCCGGCAATACGCTGGTGATGATTGGATATTCGGCCTTAGAATATCCAATCGGGCTCGTATTGCAACGCTTGTGGAATGACTTATTTAGAAAGATCGAATACGGTGAGTACGGCAGCATGATCTGAAGGCCATACATCGTCAATTTCGGGAGCAGTTCGGATAATTTTAGAAGCGATTGGTTTAATGCCCTGTCCCTTGTAATAAATATAATCAATCCGTGAGGTTTGCAAATGACCAAATATAGCAGCAAATGTTCCAGCCGGGTGGCTTAACTCATTGGGGTTAATGAATCTGTAAGTATCGGTATAACCACGCTCTAACATTAATTTAGAGATTGGAAAAGCTACAGGGCCATAACCATTATGCAGGGGAGCAGCCCTTGCAGTCCAGTCGAGGTGGCTGCCTGAATTGAAATCGCCCGAAACAATAACCGCCATATCGGTACCTTTAACAACAGGATCAATATCAGTATCCATATTTACTGCGGCATCGGCAGCACCAAGCATGGCATCTTCTTTTATCCAATCGTTTACATCCAAACCTTTGTTCAGGTAATAATCGGTGTATTCGGGGCGGTAAGCATACCTTAACCACCAGTCTGCTACCAAAATCTGCCTTGCATTGGGTAAGGTAATGATGCCTGGTGTAGATTTAAAAGGTTCTTTAGCGGTTAATTTGGTAATGGGGTAGCGGCTAAAAAGGGCAAGGTTTGCATTGGCCGATGCGGTAATCATCTTGAAGTTTAGCGAGTCGGCAAGCATTTGTTGTGTGCCATAAGCTTCCTGCATGCAAATTACATCAGCCGAAGTGCTTCTGATGAGTTCCTTAACGCGGTTTTTGCCATTGTTGCCCATGTGTACGCCACCGTGCCAGATGTTCCACTGCAAAAGTTTTAATGTATTTTCTTTGCCCTGCATCGGAACAACGGTTTTTGTGATATTGGTATTTTCTGCCTCAGGCTGGTATTTTTTTCCGTTTAAGGTAAAGTCCGAAATTGCGCCTTTTATGGTATTGCTAACTACTGCATGCTTTTGGATATCGAGCGTAACTAAAAAGTAATTGATACCACTTTTTAAAACAAATGGTTTGCCTGCGGTAAAGGTTAGTTTTTTTGCAGCCATGCTTCCATTTCCAAATAATTCAGTTCTTACGGCATCCCTGGCACTTTTACCTGTATAATAAACATGTACCCGCTCTATATCGGTTAAATGGGTTGTTCCTTCGAAGTTTAGTGTAAGTTCAGTTAGTTTTAATGGCTGCTCTGTTCCATTTATGGCTATGCGGAGCTTTAACAACTGGTCGTTTTTGGCTCCCTGCCCAGCATCCCATTCACTTGCTATGGTAACCGCATTAAATACCTCCTGGTTTTTAGCTGCGAGAGCAAACAGTCTGTTGTCATTCGCTACCAGGTAAGCTAGTGGGAGATTGCCTTTGTAATTTAAACGTGTATTTCTGAGGTGATAGGCCTGATGTCCCTTCCCAACCAGATTCAGACATACATCATCTTTCAAATCATCAAAATTATAATAAGCCTTAAGGTTTTTAAAATTAGGGTGCCTTGCCGTTAGTGGTTTCGAAGCCCAAAGTTGAAGCACCTGCTGGGGAATTGCGGTATTCCAGATTCTTACTTCATCAATTAGTCCGCCAAAAGTATTTTCAGCTTTATCGTATACGCCAATGGTTCCGGGCAAAATGGCCATTTTACCTTTTGAGGTACCAATGAGTTTGCCGTCCTGGTATAGTTTGGTTTCAGCGCCGTTATTACTTAAGGCAACATAATGCCATTTATCGTCAAGTACATTTGTTGAGGTGAGCTTAGCTGCGGGGCAGTGTAATTTTCCCTCGTGAATTTGCAGGGGTATTTCATCCAGTCCATCCAGGTTGCCGTACTCTCCAACACCAATTATGGTTTCAATTTTTTTCCAGCTTAAATCATTCCCTTTTATCCAGGCCTCTATGGTCCATGCTTTTTCCATAATGGGCATCCCGATACAGGGATTATTATCGGCCCCGTCTAAATGCAATGCAAAATTGCTTGTTGCTCGCGGTTTCTGCGCTTTGGCAGCCAATAGGGTTAAGCAGGATAAAGTGTATAGTAAAAATAATTTCCGAAAAGGGAAAAGCTTGCGGTTTAGCGCTTTCATAAAATTGGTTTACTCTAGATGAATTATTGGTTAGCTGGCAGCTGTTAAAATGGTTTAACATAGCTAATGGCTGCTTACGGGTAAAACTAGATTAATTTTGTGTGATTTTTTATTTCTTCAATGCACAAACGTTTGTTTAGCCGCGTGGCTGCGCGGGTATAATTGAACAAGCTTAACAATTTGGCTTACAATATGCCGTTTTACTTTTTTTACGAATTGTTTTTATTAAATTTCATTAATCAATTATTCAAGTAATGATAAGTACTGATGCTGCCAACCTGTATTGTGTCTACAATACCATCAACCTGATTGAGCAGCGGTACGACCAGTCGATTTCGATCAAAGAGATCGAAGATGTTTCCAATTACTCTTACCGCAATATTCAGCGGATTTTTAAATACAGCTGTGGCGAAACCATTGGCGCTTACCAGCAGAGGCTGCGCGTAGAAAATGCCTATAAATTAATTCTTTATACTAAGGAAAGCCTTACTACCATTGCACTAAAGGTTGGCTTTGCTAATCTGGCTTCGTTTTCAAAGGCTTTTAAACAGCATTTTGGCATTTCGCCCAAACTGGCCAAATCGGGTAAAACACAGTTGTTTAATACTACCCATTTGGTGCCGGTAAAAGCAGCAGGTGTGCTAAAGCCCGAAATTGTATATCTGCCAGCCGTAAAAGTTTATTATAAAAGTACTTTTATCCAGTACACCAACCCAGAGATTGAACAGTTGTGGGGTAATTTTGTAAAGCATGTATTTCCACTGCACGATACCGAATATTTCGGCATTATTGCCGATGAACCCCTGATTAGAAATGAGCTGGCCTGTAAGTACGATGCCTGTGCTTCGCAACCGGCACAAGACGAAAAATTGCCGTCTAAAATGATAATGGGTGGCAGGTATGCCCAGTTTCTTCACAAAGGGAAATACGAAACTTTAGACGATACCTACCAGAAAATTTATGCTGGCTGGATTTTAGATTGCGGACTTGAATTTTCGCATAGCCCCATTATCGAGCGTTACATCAGGCATGCCGATAATACCGAAAGTGAAGAAGAGCTGTTAACAGCGATACTGTTGCCATTAAAATAAAGGTTGTCAATTTCAGACAACTTTATAGTTTTTTATACGGCTAGTTTTGCCCTATAAAAAAAAGAATATTAATCATGAAAAAAATGGGAATCATAATGATGTTATTACCAGCAGTTTTATTATCATGTACCGAAGGCGAATTAGATACAATTTCAAAGCCTTCTGATAGCGCTATTGTTTATACTATGCCCGATGAATCAGCTCCGCACGAAGGCACCTGGCTGCAATGGCCGCATCAATACCAGTATGGGGCAACTTACCGCAACAGGTTAGATGCTACCTGGGTTTCGATGGCAAAAGAACTGGCTTTAAGCGAAAAGGTACATGTTGTTGCTTACGATGAAACCGAGAAAAACCGGATTATTGCCTTACTTAAAACAGCTGATGCTCAGCTAAGCAATATCGATTTTAAAGTTTACCAAACTGATGATGTGTGGGTAAGGGATAACGGCCCTATCTATGTAAAGGATAAAAATGGTCAGCTTTTTATTCAGGATTGGGGCTTTAATGGTTGGGGAGGCAAAGCCGAGTTTAGTAAGTGTGATGCTATACCTTCAAAAATAGCGGCCGATCAACAAATTAAGCGAATAGACCTGAATGCAGTGATGATAAATGAGGGTGGTAGTGTTGAAGTTGATGGCCAGGGTGTACTTATGGCTTGTAAAAGTTCTATTCTGAATAAAAACAGAAACAGAGGAATGACTTTGCAGGAAGCCGAAGCTATATTTACCAAATATTTAGGCATCAGCAAATTTATCTGGCTTGAGGGTAAAGCAGGCCTCGATATTACCGATATGCATATTGATGGATTTGCACGTTTCGCCAACGCTTCGACTATTATTACCATGAATGCAAACGATTTGGATTATTGGCAGGTTCCGGCGGCTGATGCAGACAAACTATATGCTGCAACCGATAAAAAAGGAGCTGCCTATAACTTTGTAAAAGTTCCGCTTACTAAAAATGATGTGGTTACCACCTATGGTAAAAATTTAGGTAAGGCTTCCTATATCAATTACTATATCGCCAATAACCGCGTTTTAGTACCTAACTATAACGACCCAAATGATGCGGTAGCAAACGAAATCATCCAGAAGCTGTACCCTGGTAAAAAGGTGGTAGGGATTGATTGCCGTAACCTATTTGCCAATGGTGGTATGGTGCATTGTGTTACGCAACAGCAACCGAGGTAAAATTAGAGAGACTGTAGCTTGTTTCAACATAGCAACAGTCTCTTCTCAAACCAAACAATAATTTTCACAAAGAGAATCGTCATTTCGAGCGGAGTGTAACGGAGTCGAGAAATCTATTAGAGATTTCTCCATTCGCTGCGCTTCAGTCGAAATGACGATCATTCTCCGGGTCTACCATCCTAATCCTTTAACGATATTTCTATTTTCTTCTCTTGCTGGTCTCTCATAATCAGTACTGTAGCATGCCCTTTCCATTTTACCGCATTGTGGAGTTTCAGTAAATCGGCAACACTATTTATGGGGTTTTGATCGAGATTGACAATTACATCACCTTTTTTGAACAAATTCTTTTCGGCAATTGAGCCTTTTTTAATTTCAACCAACAAAGCCCCATTGTCATTATGTATACCAGCAGCAGACCGTTCGCCTAAGTTTTCTATGTTTTTAACCGTTGCGCCCAGCCATTCGCCCTGTACGGATCTGTTGGCAGAAACAGTGGTAATTAGCGGCATAATTTTAGGGCTTTTCGACAATTTTTTTAGTCTTGGGTCGGTTACGCCAAAATTCATAGCGAAATTCTTAAATCCTATTGCAAGGGCAGGAGAGCCGCTTCTTAGCCTAAAGTCGCCGGTTTTCTCATTTTCGAACAAGGCATTTCCGGCTGTACTGTTGGCATCTATTTTTGCTTGTTGTGTTTTAGCCAGCGCATCGGCCGATAAGAAAAAGTTATGGTTTACCTCTTTGCCCCAATAATCGATTTGAATTGGTGCGTAGGCAGTGGTAACGATATTATTTTTAAAAACATCGCCGCTGTTTTTTAGCCATACATGCGGATGGAAAGTGTTGTTGATGATGATGTTGTTGTAAACGGTACGGTGGTAACCTTCGCGGAGTTTAAGTCCGCCACTTAAACAAATATTGTTGTAAATCTGGTAGTTACTGCTTCCGTCATCAAGGTCAATATCCCAGCCGTGATCGCATTGGAACCTGTTGTTGCGGAGCACAATTGGTGCTGTAATATCCAATAGTTCAATACCTGGCCTTGCAGCAACAATACTATCCATCAGTTTTCTTTCGGGTCGCCAGAACCGGTCCCTGCCCCAGGAGTTAAATGCTCCATGATCGCCGGTTTCTAAAACGGTGTCAAATACATCGTTAAATTCGATAATGTGACCGCCCCATGTACCTTCGCTAACATTTATGCCCGCCCGTGGAACTTCGTAAATGGTGTTGTGCGAAACAAGGATATTTTGCGACATGGATATTTCTACCCCTGCCGATTGTTTTTCGATGGTGCCAATATTGTTAATCAGGTTATTGATGGCTTCGCAGTGTTGCGGAAAGTTGTCTGATTTTGGTCCGGCTTCGAAATCCATTTTGTCCCAGGGAATAAATTGCTCATACCTGAAAGCAGGTGAGCGTACCGCATCGGGATCGCCAACAAAGGCCAATGCACTGGCACCAATGTTATAGATGTGGTTGTTCGAAATCTTATCGTTTTTATTGTATTTGCTTAAAAAAACAGCATTACCACCTAAGTTGTAAAAATTGCAGTTCCTGATGCTAATGTTTTCGGTCCCTTCCAGCAAAATAGCACCACCACGGTAAATGGTCCAATCGCTGCGTAGTAATGGTTCTTTTCCCAGCATAAAGCTCCGGGCAGTTTCTGTAAAGTCAATCCCATTTATGCTAATATTCTTTACCGGCGATTTCAGATCGCCTTTAATGTGGATCAGATCCGTTAGCCTGCTGAAAGTGAAATTAGCCTGGTTAATATCGGTTCCTGTTGGTGGAATAAGAAAGAGTGTTTTGCTTTTGCGGTTGTAAAACCATTCTCCTGGTGCATCCAGTTCTTCAAAAATATTTTCTACAAAACGGTATTTGGCGTGCATTTTAGCAGGTCGGTTATTTTGCCAGCCACCTTCGTAATTGAGTTCGCCAGTTTTACTTTTGCCGGTTATCTGGTAGTGGAAACCTCCCCACTCGCCGGCATGTAGGGCATGGATATAACCATTTTCGGGGTTTGCCCAGGTTTTTACGCGTGCAGGGGCAATTGCATCGGCTGCCGTACCCTTAAATACGCGGGCCTGAGGATCGTAATTGGGATAGCGCGCCATTGGTAAATTCTCGCCGTTCATAAACAGTTGATCGGGGGCTGTTTCAAAATCGATCTGCGCCGAATAAATATTGTCTTTATAGCTTTTCCAGATTAGTTTGTTTTTTGCCGATGCCGAGATGGTTACTTTTGCTCCTTTGGCTGCTGTAATATTCAGCGATTTTAAATGGTAGCTGGCGCCCGAAATGGTAATTGTTTTTTGAGGGCTGTACACACCTGATGCCAGTTCAATCACTACATCTTTTCCTTTTTGTTTTAGGGCACTTTCAATGGCGTATTCTAAAGTTTTGATAGGTTGCCTGGCTGTTCCCAGATTTTTATTGTTTCCTGCAGGCGAAACAAAGAGGGTTTGCCCCTGACAAAAACTAAACACAAACAATGCAAGGAGGCAGGTAGTTAATCTTTTCATGCTAAAAATATCTGGTTAACACTCAGAATCAGCTAACTAAATAATGAAGCATTGCTTAGGGCTTGATCTTAAATGTTTTACAAAGAAAGAATAAGTAGGGGAGATAAATTTAACCTGATAAGCAACTTATTCTCTTATATTGGCATTGGCAGGCTGCAGCTGCGTTTTACTTTAGAGATGTATAGCCTAGGGAGGATTATTTTGCAATCGGGCATGAAATAGAGCCGCCAACCTTTAAAGCCTTTGCCTGTAAGCTGGCAACTCATTGTTACCGTTACAGGCTCATGCCGCCATCCATAACAATTTCGGCACCGGTAATAAAGCTAGCTGCTTCGCCACAAAAATAGGCTACCATTTTTCCTACATCCTCGGCTTTTCCAAACTGTTTTAAGGGTACCCGTTCTAATATCCATTCGTTTACCTGGCTCAACTGTTCGGGCGTATAGCCGGCTTTGTTCATAATTTCGGTTGCGGTTGGGCCGGGGCTTACACTGTTTACCCGTATTTTACGTGGTGCCAGTTCGATAGCAGCAATGCGCATTACCGCATTAAGTGCCGATTTGCCTGAAGAATAAATAGAGCTATTGGCAGCGTTCATGCTGGCTGTGTTGGAAGATAGGAAAACAACCGATGCCCCATCGTTCAGCAAGGGGATAAACCTGCTCAGTGTAAAGTAAGCTCCTTTAAAATTTACCCCGATTACATTGTCGAAAGCCGTTTCGGTGGCATTTTCGATTGTTGTATTTTCGAGCACACCTGCATTGATGAATAAGATATCAATTTTGCCAAACTGCTGCTGTACTGCTAAGGCCAGTTGTTGTATTTCGTTTACATTACCTTGGTCGGCTATCATGCCTGTTACACCCAATGCAGCGGCTGCTTCGTCTACAGCAGCTTTTCTGCGACCGGTAATAATTACTTCGGCACCTTGTACCTTTAACTCTTTTGCGGTGGCGTAACCTATGCCGCTATTGCCGCCGGTTACCAGCGCCGTTTTTCCTTTTAAATGTTCCATGACAATTATTTTTTTGTTTGAGCAAAACTAAAGCTATATTGGTATACTTTTGTAAGTAGTATAACGAAGTATACCAGTATGAACGAGAAAGAACTGCTCGAAAAATCGAACCAAATCTTAGCTAATCCACGTAACCAGGAGGAAGAAATACAGGCGCTGCAGGATACCCTGTACGTTTTAAGCGGTAAATGGAAAATCCCGATCATCAATTCCATCTGCAATGGAAATCGACGTTTTCGTGACATTGAGCGGAGCATTCCGGGTATTACCACCCGCATGCTTTCTAAAGAATTAAAGGAAATGAGCGCCAACCAACTTATTAAACGAACGGTAGTTGATGATACACCAGTGATCATCGAATATTCGCCAACCGATTACTGTCACTCGTTTGGCAGCATTATTTTAGAAATGATTAAATGGGGCAAAGCGCATAGGCAACACTTAAAAGAACAACCATAAGTTTATCTTCTAAGTAGCCACAAAACGCAATAAAACCTGCACTGGTTAAAATCCAATGCAGGTTAAGTGAATTTGCTGAAGACAGTTAGTTTGCTGGCTCGGCAATAACTGGCGAATAGGTTGCGGCGTAAATTTTACTGAACATGATATAGGTTACCGACACCATGATAAAAGCAACAATAGCATCAACAGTGGCTGCCGCACCAATAACACTCAGTTTAGAGCAAAATGCGAAGATGATATCGAAAAATATCCCGGCAAATACCCATTCTTTTAAGCGTAGAAAACGGTTAGGGGTTAAAAGAACTGCAATGCCTGATAGTTTGGCTACTCCAAGCACATAAATAAAATAGGCCGGATAGCCGAGTTGCAAGGTAATATCCCACACAATAGGGTTTTTGGTAAGTTCAAATATACCACTTGCACCAAACCATAAAGCTGTTAATGCTGCACCAATCCAGTAAATTCTTTTTGCAATTTTAAGTTTCATAATATTTTCTTTTTTTAGTTTCTGAAACAAATTTGCTGCAAAATACCCCCCTAAACCAGCTTGTTATAGCCGAAATAGACAATTTAGCAGTTGGGATGGGCGGTAGGTGAGGTGAAAGTAAATCACGTACAATTTTAACCACATAAGAAATATAAGCTTAAATGTGCTGACCTGACTTATATGTTTGAAATGATAATGACGAAGTGTAATGCCCGGTCTTTGAGATTTGCCTAACAATAACTGCCTTTGAGTAAATTTTTCCTTTTTATTTTCTGAAAATTTACCTGTTCTCGCTAAAACTTGCCTGACATTAACACGGGCTTCGATTTTGAACCGGATATGATTTTTGTCTTGATCAAAATTCACTGACATTGTAAAACTAATCAGTCTGTATTTGAATACTTACTTTTAGGTAACATTTATGTTGCGTTTTGTAATTTTTGAATTTGTATCAGAATGGTTAATATTGATTTGATAAATCGTTTTATCAACAACCAGATATGATAATGAGCCCGGGTAAACTGCCTTTATTTAGCAGTATGCATTTGTGTAACCGGATTTTATTTGTGCACATTTTGTATGCACAACTGTAAATCTGTATTCCGCAATCACTGTGTTAGCCCATCCCCTTAATTAATTTGAATATGGCCCTACTCAAATCGTTTCTGGATAGTAACTAAAACGTTTTATTTTATTAAAACATTTACTAAACTAAAACCTAATGAAAATTAATCTACTAAAGATTTCAGGGCTTTCTGTGCTTTTTTTGCTCAACAGCCCTGCTTTTTCGAAGAACCCGGGCATTGAAAAACCCAGGGAGCTTTCTGGCGGTAAAATGCCTTACTTACAAGTGCAAAACCGGAAAGTAATTACCGGAACTGTATTGGATGAAAAGAGCCTGCCTATACCTGGTGCAGGAGTTAAAAACATCACATCGGGCAAAGCCTCAGTTACCAATGAATCGGGTAAGTTCAGCATTGAAGCTAATGCAGGCGATGTATTGCGTTTCTCGTACGTGGGCTACGAAAACAAGGATGTAACGGTAGGTGCCGATAACAACATTACCGTTAAACTGGGCGCCGCCGCAGATAACAAATTGGATGAGGTAGTGGTAATTGGATACGGTACGGTTAAAAAAACAGATTTGACCGGCTCGGTAGGGGTGGTCAAAGCTACAGAACTACAGGAGCGTCCGGCATCGTCGTTAAACCAGGCATTGGCCGGGCGGATTTCCGGTGTGCAGGTAAATACCAACTCGGGTCGTCCGGGTGGGCAAACCAGCATTAAAATCAGGGGATTTAGCTCCATCAATACCAGTAACAACCCTTTGTATGTGGTGGATGGAGTAGCGCTGCCGGTAGGTTCGCAAACACAGAACAGTAACGCCATCGATTACATTAACCCGAGCGATATTGCTTCGGTAGAGGTGCTTAAAGATGCTTCTTCAACCGCAATATATGGTGCGCGTGGTGCCAATGGGGTAATTTTAATTACCACTAAAAAAGGAACTGCCAATGCACAACGTGTTACTTACGATGCAGAGTTTGGCATTAACACCCTTTCTGCGCACCATGTAGAAATGCTCGATGCCTTCGAATATGTTAAAGTGCAGGATCTGGCCTACGAAAATATCAAAGTGTACGATCCGGTCGGTTGGGCAGCAGGAAACTATGCCTCTACACCTGTACCAAAGGCAGCACGCATAGCCTTGCCACAGTTTTTCGATAGCAACGGAAATCCGCTTTACAATACCGACTGGCTAAAAGAGTCGACCCAAAACAAACTTTCGCAAAACCACCAGCTTGGTTTTACCGGAGGCAACGAAAACAGTACTTATGGTGTTTTTGCAGGCTATCGTGATGATCAGGGACTTTTACTGAATTCTTATTTAAAACGCTATTCGGGTAGGTTTAATTTCGATAGTAAAATAAAACCCTGGTTAAAAGTTGGCGGTAATTTAAGCTACAATAACCAGGATGAAAATATTGTAGATCAGGGTACCGGTGGGTTAAACTCGGTACGGATGATTACCGAAGCTTTTCCTTTTCTTCCGATTAAACTGGCCGATGGGAAATGGGGCGATAACAAGTTAATTCCATGGGCAGAAGGAGGTTCTAATCCAGTACACATCTTAACCGATCGGAAATATGGTTTAATTACGCAAACAGCCCTCGGAAGTATTTATTCGTCAATCAGTTTTAGCAAAGACCTGGAGTTTCGTACCCAGTTAGGGGCCAATATTGTAACCAGGAATACCAACGAGTACAACGCCAAACAACTGTACGGCATATCCGACGGGCAAAACGGTACCGCCAATATTACCGATGACCGCGAAACCTTCTGGTCGTTAGAGAATTATTTAACCTACAACAAGCGCTTTGCCGAATCGCATGCCATTAATGCCTTATTGGGTATTTCGTGGCAGGCAACCAGTTTTTTCAGCAATACCAGTCATGCCGAAAATTTCGTAACCGACTTTTATGGCGATAATAACCTGGGCTCGGGCAGTAAATCTATTTCAGTTGGTTCGAGCAGAAACCGTTCGGCCTTTAATTCTTATTTTGGAAGGATTAATTATGCCTTTAAAGATAAATACCTGTTAACCGTTACAGGCAGGGTAGATGGTTCATCTAAATTTGGAGAGAACCACAAATTCGCCTTTTTCCCTTCTGCAGCGCTGGCCTGGAAAATTTCGGATGAAGAATTTTTGAAAGGCAACAAAACCATCTCTAATTTAAAATTTAGAACCAGTTATGGTTTAAGTGGTAACTCTGAGCTACCTGCATACCAATCGTTAGCTACTTTGGTTAATAACTTTGGCATTATTAACGATACCAGGGTAACCGGTATCGGGATTGGCCGCCTGGCAAACCCCGATTTGGTTTGGGAAAAAACAGCACAGTACGATGCAGGTTTAGAACTGGGCTTATTTAACAACCGCATTAATTTAGAAGCCGATATATATTACCGTAAAACAACCGATATGCTACTCGATGCCCCGGTTCCGCGTACTACAGGTTATTCTGTAATTAGGAAAAACGTAGGCTCGATGCAGAACAAAGGTTTAGATTTAGGTATTAACACGGTAAATATCCAGACCGATAACTTTACCTGGAAAACAAGTTTCAACATCTCATTAAACCGTAATAAAGTACTTTCACTGGCTACGCCCGATGATATTTTTGGCGTAGGTAATCCTAACTTTACCAACCAAACTGGTATTATCAGGGTTGGCGAGCCCGTTGGTTCGTTCTGGGGGCTGGTACGTTTAGGTACCTGGAGCGAAGCCGAAAGGGCCGAAGCGGCTAAATATGTGAGCTACCGTGGTGGTAAAACGTTGCTTCCGGGCGATATTAAATACCTGGATGTAAACGGCGACCATGCCATTACCGATGCCGACCGTCAGATTATCGGAAATGGAGCACCTAAAGGTTGGGGTTCATTTTCGAACTCATTCCGTTATAAAAACTTAGACCTGATTGTTGAGCTGCAATACTCGTATGGTAACGATGTGTTGAATATGACGCATCACTCGGGCGAAGACAGGCAGGTACAGGCCAATAGTTTTGCCAGTGTATTAAACGCCTGGACTCCTCAAAATCAGAATACCCCTATCGCGGCCATTAGAGATCAGGCTGCAGGTTATGTAACCAATGTAGATACGCATTGGGTAGAAGATGGTTCATTTATTCGTGGTAAAAACCTGTTGCTGGGCTACACCTTCAACAAATCGCTGGTAGAAAAACTGCGTTTAAGCAAATTGCGTGTGTACACTTCCGTTCAGAATTTCTTCATCGCTACCAAATACACTGGCAACGATCCGGAAGTAACCACTTATGGTAATGCTTTTGCACAGGGGCAAACATTTTTCGATTATCCAAAGCCAACCACCTTTACCGTGGGCTTAAACATTGGATTATAAACATTAATTAAAGAAAGGATATCAAAATGAAATTAAATATAAAAAACATCGCTGCCCTTTTGTTGCTGAGCGGAGCGTTGGTGGGTACTGTTGGGTGTAAGAAATTTTTAGATGAAACCGATCCGACCAATCTTTCGCCAAGTAGCTTTTATACGCTGCCCGAGCATGCTGAGGCAGGCATTGCAGCTGTTTATTCAGAAATCAGGTTTATTGGAGGTGGTGCAGGCATTTTCTCTAACAACTGGCAGATGCTCGATGCGCCAACCGGCATACAATCGACCGAAACTGCACAGAATTCAGATTTAAACAATCTTTACTCGTTGATTTATGACGGTACAAACCTGCACATTAACCAGAACTGGAACGGTTTTTACAAAGTAATTGCACAGGCTAATCTGGTATTGGATAAGGTACCAGGTATTAATCCGATGGATAATGCACAGAAAAAAAGGATTTTAGGCGAAGCGGCCTTTGTTAGGGCCTGGGCTTATTTTTACTTGGTACGCTTGTGGGCGATGTTCCGTTAATCCTTAAGCCGATTTCCAGTCCTAATGATCCTAATTTTGCTCCTTCAAGAACGCCTCAGGAACAGGTTTACAAGCAAATTGTTGATGACCTTGTTTTGGCCGAGGCCGCAGGCCTGCCCTTTACAGATGCTAGCGGAAGGGTATCAACCGCTGCCATTAAAACCGAACTGGCAAAAGTGTACCTCACTATGGCAGGGCAACCGCTTAACAAAGGAACTGCCTATTATAAACTGGCTGCCGATAAGGCTAAAGAAGTAATCGATTATTCGACTGCTAACCCAACCATACTAGGTTTGTTTCCTACTTATGCTGCGTTGCACGATGCTAAAAACGATAATAAACTAGAACATTTATTTGGTATTCAGTATAACGATGCCGCAGGTGCAGGTAATCCGCTGCAGTCTTCATACCTCCCATTGCACCAGCCACTGGTTTCTAAAATCGACGGGATTGGGACTTCTATTCCAACGGGTGATTTTTATGCATCCTATGAGGCAGGCGATTTGAGGGCGAAAAACAGGGAAGGTTATTTCTTTACCGATTACTATACCGATGGTTTTAAAATGCCATTAATTAACCGCGGCAAGCCTTATATTTTTAAACACTTCGATATTATTGCAAATGGTACGTTGGGTACAGAAGGTACCAGTCGTAGTGATTTGAACATTCCGCAGATTCGTTATGCCGAAACGCTGTTAATTTATGCCGAAGCACAAAACAGGGCCGATGGTACAGCCAATACTGCTGCCTATACAGCATTAAATGCCATCAGAAAAAGAGCCCAGCTGGGCGATCTTGCCGGCCTTAGCCAGGTACAGTTTGAAGAAGCCGTTTGGAGAGAACGCTGGCACGAACTGTGTTATGAAGGCATTCTCTGGTTTGATATGCTTCGCCTGCGCAAAGTTTATAACGAAAGCACCAATGGCTTCGATAACTTTGTTGGTCACGTTAATAAAAGTGTAAACCAGGCTTTGCAGACTAAAAACCTGCTTTTTCCAATACCTACTTCCGAAATCAGAAATAACCCGAACCTTACACAGAATACGGGCTATTAACAAAATACTTTGGTTTGTTAGATGAGGGTGTCCCAAATTTTTTGGGCGCCCTTTTTTGTTGAAATGTAGTGGGGGCTGATAAGCCATTTAACCTGATGATTATCCTGCCCTTTTCAAAAAGGTGAAATTTATTACATCGTTGGAAATTGAAATTAAGGGCTATTTTATGCTTATTCCGGTTTTCGCTTTTTATTTCAGCTCTTTCAGCCTTTTATATTAGTGATTAAATAAGTCTAACCAGATGATCTACGCTAAATCGCTAAGTTTTGTGCCTGTATTCAGGAATCAGTCGTTTTTTTACGGCTAAGCGGGCCTGTTCCCAACCAATCTAATCGTCCTTAATATCAATTAACTAAAATAAACTTATGAGTAAAATTTACAACAAAAGCGCAGTGCTGCTGTATCTCAAGCGCCTGTGTACCGCAAAAATTTTAGCCATTTCGCTCCTTTTGCTATGCGGAAGCTTTAGTGCTTTTGCACAAACAACGATAACAGGGATTGTTAAAGATAATAAAGGCCTAACCTTACCGGGAGTTAGCGTGCGGATAAAAAATACGCAGGTAGGCACACTTACCGATGGAGCAGGTAAATACAGCATAAAAGCCCCCGAGGGCAATCAAACCCTGGTATTTACTTTTGTGGGTTTTACCTCGCAGGAAATTCCGCTTAATGGGCGTACCAACATCAATATTACCCTCGAAGATGCCTCACAAGGCCTTACCGATGTGGTGGTAATTGGTTATGGTACTGCACAGAAAAAAGATGTAACGGGTGCCGTTTCGAGCATCAAGGCAACCCAGCTCGAAAATGAAAATCCCAACAGTGTTACCGATATTCTCAGGGGTAACATACCCGGTTTAACTGTTGGGTTTAATAACAGTGCAAAGGGCGGTGGCGATTTATTGGTACGTGGAAAAACCACCCTTACCGGTACCACTACACCTTTAATTGTTTTGGATGGGGTTATTTTTATTGGTCAGCTTTCTGATATTAACCCGAACGATATCGAATCAGTAGATGTACTTAAAGATGCCAGCTCGCTGGCGGTTTATGGTGCAAAAGCGGCTACAGGTGTTGTGGCCATTACCACCAAAAAGGGGAAAAATAGCTCGCCAACCATTACGGTAAATACCAATTTTGGCATGGCTACGCTGGCAAAAGATCAGCCTGTGTACGATGGACCTGGTTTTTTGAACTGGCGTGCCGATGTACAACGAAGTGGAAGCGTAAATCCGGCCTATATTTACAGCGACCCCAATAATTTGCCGGAGGGCGTAACCCTTACCCAGTGGCTAAACGGGCAAACCACTACCAACCCCACTGATTTGTGGTTAAGCCGTCTCGGCCTTCTGGCCAACGAGAAAGCTAATTATCTGGCCGCAAAAACTATTGATTGGTATGATATGCTTTTGGTTACCGGCCAGCGCCAGGACCACACTTTAAGCCTTAGCGGCAGAAAAGAAGAAATAAATTATTACATGTCGTTAGGCTACCTCAAAAATGAAAGCATTATTGCTGGTGGAGGTTTCAGTACTTTCCGTACCAGGCTTAATTTAGAAGGGAAAGCAGCTAAATTCTTAACCCTGGGTATGAACATGCAATTTGCCGACCGCGATGAAGGGGCAATCGAAGCGCAGTTTTCGCAACTGCCGGATTTATCTCCCTATGGCGATTTTTACAATGCAGATGGTTCTTTGCGTAGAATCCCGACCGATGATAACGGGTTGAATGCCCGGAATCCTTTTCTCGATCAGACTTACAATTCGAGATTGCAGAAACAGAGCACTTTATTCGGAAGCCTTTATGCCAAAGTACAATTGCCTTTCGGTATCAGCTATCAGGTTAATTTTAGTCCGGGCTTAGATCAGTACCGTACTTTTAACCACCAGTCTTCTAAAAACCCAAATGTTACCATTCCGGGTGGTTCGGCACAACGTGCACAGGAAACCCGCTACAACTGGCAGCTGGATAACCTGATTAAGTGGAATAAAACCTTTGCAAAAGATCACAATGTAGATGTGACTTTACTGGTAAACGGCGAGAAATATTCGACCTGGTATACCATAGCCGGTAACGAGGGCTTTGCACCAACAGATGTGCTGGGTTTCCACAACCTGCAAAGCGGTAATAAACCAACTGTAAGCAGCGATGATAAAGTATACACCGGCGATGCTTTGCTGGCCAGGTTAAATTATTCGTATAAGGGTCGTTATGCTTTTACCGGATCGGTTCGCCGCGATGGTTACTCGGCTTTCGGTGCTTCGAAAAAACGGGCTAATTTTCCGGCTGCTGCCCTGGCTTGGACACTGAGTGAGGAGAGCTTTTTGAAAGAGGTAAAGTGGCTCGACTTTTTAAAACTTCGTTTATCATACGGTATTAATGGAAACCGCGAAATCAGGGATGCGAACAACGTAATCGATCCTTATGTTTCTATTCAGACGCTAAGTGGAGGTAAGTATCAATCGGTTAACAGTAGTGGTACACCTGGCGAGGTAAATACAGTGGTAAACAGCTCGCGGCTGGGTAACCCGAATCTGGAATGGGAGAAAACAAAATCGCTGAACCTTGGTCTGGATTTTGGCTTCTTGAATAACCGCATTAACGGCTCGTTGGAGCTTTACGATAAAAAAACTTCAGATCTGTTGATTGGTCAGTCGCTGTCATCTGTTTCGGGCTACGCCAATGTAATTGCCAATTTGGGTAGGGTAAACAATAGAGGGATCGAACTGAGTTTAAATAGCCGTAACATTACCGAGGGCAACATTACCTGGAATACTTCGGTAAATTTCTCGCTTAACCGCAATAAAATTGTGGCTTTGGCCACCCCGAACGATGATCCTGGAAACGGATGGTTTATTGGTAAAGATATCGACGTGATTTGGGAGTATAAAATTTTAGGCGTGTGGCAGGAGAACGAAGTAGCCGAAGCAAACAAATTTAATAAGGGCATTAAACCAGGCGATTTTAAACTGGAGGATGTGGATGGCAATTACGTGTACAACGATCTGGATAAACAGTTTATTGGCTACCGCAGTCCGCGTTTTAACTGGTCGATGCGCAACGATTTTAATATCTTCAAAAACTTCGATTTCTCATTTCAGCTCGTATCAAGCTGGGGGCAACAAAGGAGCGATATATACGCCAAGAACCAGCCGGGTAGTGTAGGTTTTGGCCGTTCGAGCTCTTACATCATCCCTTACTGGACACCATCTAACCCCATAAACGATTATGCGCGCTTAAACTCTGGCCTAAGTGGGGTAACCTTTAATGCTTACCGTAAAAGTTCTTACATCAGGTTAAACACCATCGCACTAGCCTATGGTGTACCCAAAGATTTGCTGAGCAAATTTAAAGTGCAGAGCGCTAAAATTTATGCCAACGTAAGCAATGCCGGAGTGTATGCACCAAACTGGAACCAGTGGGATCCGCAAACGGCTGATAATAACGGAAACCCTGTTCCAACACCAAGAGTCTACACCTTCGGATTGAATGTTACCTTTTAAAAATGAAGCACATGAATAGCATATATAAAAAAATAGTTCCATTTGTAGCTTTCGCGATGCTGCTAACCGTAAATGGTTGTAAAAAATCGGATTTAGATTCCGAATTACTATCGCAGCTCGAACCGCAAACCGCTTTAACCAGTGTAGCCGCCATGAAAGCCGCACTTGCCGGTATTGGGGCTAATGTAAGAAGAGAGTTTACAGGCGATATGGCGCCTATTGTTACCGAATCTATATTTTCGGAAGTTGCGGTAGACGGTACAACCGATAAAACCACACAGGCACAGGATATGGACACACGGGTAACGCCCGATGCCAATCTGGATAATCCGGATTTTAACCGGATAGGGTTTTACTGGACTGAAGGTTTCAGGGGAGTACGCATGGCCAATACCGTTATTACCTATATAGATAACGTAACCTTTAAAGATGAGGCCGAGAGAAATGCCATTTTAGGAGCGGCCTATTTTTATCGTGCTTATTATTACTACCGTTTGGTACACCAATTTGGCGATGTGCCTTTGAATTTAAAAGATATTACCACGCCCAAATTAGATTATTATTCGACAAAACGCGAGGTGATCTTGAAAAAGATGCAGGAAGATTTATTGTTTGCCGAGAAATGGGTGAAAGACAATGTAGACCGTGGCGAGGTAACCAAAGGTGCCTGCAGCCATTTGCTTACCAAGGTTAATTTGGCATTGGGCGATTTTGATGCGGCCATTACCTCAGCAAACAACTTAATTAATGGTGGTACCTACAGCTTAATGCGCAACCGTTTTGGCAGCACTGCCGGCGATGCGAGCAAAAATGTAGTTTGGGATTTGCACAGGATGGACAATAAAGCCATTGCTGCAAACCGCGAGGCCCTTTTCTTAACCATCGATCGTGAAACACTGGCCGGCGCTACCGATTTAGGTTCGCAGGTAATGCGTAACTGTGTACCGGCATGGCATTTTGCAAACTTAAGAACCCCATCGGGTACTACGCAGGCCATTGTTGATGGTATAAATGTAGAAATTCCTTTAACCTTAATGTATGGCAGGGGGATTGGGCGTTACCGTGGTACGGCTTACAGTACTAAAAATATCTGGACAGATAATACCGACTACCGCCATGCCCCGGGTATGTGGATGAACATGACTGATCTGGTATATAACAACCCGGCCATTAAAACCGCAAGCAACGTTGCCGAAAGGGCGTTGTACGGCAAACCTCTGGTTGATGTATCGTCTGCTAACGTAAATAATATGTTTTTAAATAAAGGTTTAGATACCATTCGCCATTTCTTTGGCTGGCCACATTATAAAACCTTTATCAATTCTACCAATGCATTGGCAGCTGATAAATACTGGTCGCCGCCGAGAGGAACCAATACCGATTGGTACATCTTTCGCCTGGCCGAAACCTATTTGCTGCGTGCCGAAGCCTATTACTGGAAAGGAAATTTAGCTTTGGCTATGGCCGATTTAAATCAGGTACGCTCCAGGGCCAATGCAGCATTGCTTACCGATGCCTCGGCCATTACGATCGGCACCATACTGGATGAAAGGGCGCGTGAGCTATTTTACGAAGAGCCCCGCAAAACCGAACTTACCCGTATTGCCTATATTTTTGCCACTACCGGTAAGCCGGCCTATAACGGCAAAACCTACAACATGGCATCTTTCTCCGATAATAATTTCTTTTACGACAGGATTATCGAAAAGAATGATTTTTACCGCAACAAAGTACCAACGGTATTGGGCGTAAACTTTAAAATATCGCCTTACCATGTGCTTTGGCCCGTTCCGGCAGCGGCGCAGCGTTTCAATACCGAAGGCCGGATTAATCAGAACAAAGGATATAGCGGCTACGAAAACAATGTGCCTGCTCTTGATAAAATTCAATAAAAAGCGCTTCTGACGTAAATTTAAGCACGGGGAATTTTAAAACCCCGTGCCCATTGAAAGAATAAATTGTCCCGGTATAAAAAGTTGTTGATTTAATGATGTGCCAGGGTGGTAGCTCACTGCTCTGGCCATTTTTCACTTTAAAATACCCATCATTTCCCACTCAACAAAATACAGGGTTAGTAAACATCCGCCACCTATGGAAAATAAACCGGTTACCTTAAAACTGATTGCCAAAGAATTAAAATTGTCTATATCAACCGTTTCAAAATCTTTAAAAGATTATCCGCGGATTAAGGAAAGTACCAAGCAAAGGGTAAAAGAACTGGCTGCCAGGCTAAATTTTACGCCCGATGTTTCGGCTTTAAGGCTAAGGGACCGCAAATCGCGGATTATCGGGATTATTTTGCCTAACCTTTCCGATCATTTTTTTACGCGGAGTATTTACGGAATGGAGCAGCTGGCTACCACACATGGCTATAACATTATCATCAGCCAATCGCACGATAATTACGAAATGGAAGTAATGGCCGCTGCGGCTCTTTTAGGCTCGCGAGTAGATGGATTAATTGTGGCCATTTCGAAACAAACATCAGATTTTACACACCTCGATCAGTTCGAAAAAATTGGCATTCCTGTAGTTTATTATACCCGCAACCCAAGCTTTAACCTCAATTGCCACAAAGTGTTGAGCAATACCCATCAGGGTTGCTATATGGCTACCGAATACCTCATTAACCGGGGGCATCAAAAAGTAGCTTATCTGGGCGGACCCAAAATGGTTAATTTTAGTCACGATCGCTTTTCGGGTTACATCAATGCGCTTAAAGACAATAATATTTCGTTTAATGCAGCACACGTAGCCTATACCGATTTTGATGAGGAAAACAATTTACTGGCCATTAAAAAACTGTTTAGCGATTATGATAGCAGTCCTACAGCCCTGGTAGCTTTTAAAGAAAAGCTGCTTTTCGATACGCTTAGGTTCTTAAAATCAGTTGATCACCCGGCTTATCAATCGCTCGAATGTATTGGCTTCGGGAACGATCCTATTATTGCCTATCTCAGTTCATCGCCAATTGCTTCTATTGAAGAAAACCCAGAGTTACTGGGAGAGCAGGCAGTAAGTTTGGTGGTTAAACTTATTAGTGGTGAGATTGAAACGAATGCCTACAAAAAGGTAATTGTAAACTGCAACCTTAAGGTGCATGCAATAAGCTAAGGTTGTGTTAGATAATTGGTTACTTAGGTTTAACTGTTGTGGTGTGATAATTTCAATCGTTGTAACAATAAATCAATTGCGTTTTTGTGTTTTTGCTGCGGGCATCGTCTGTTTGGGTTTACTTTTATGGTTAAGTTAGTGTAATAGATAATTACTAACCAAAAACAGAAACCAGTTTCCTCCCAATCGATAACAAGCTATCTAGGATAGCGGGTTATGATCAAAAAAAACTAACCAAATTTAAATCTTAACTAAAACTAACATGAGTCAGAAAATGAATTCAAAACATTTTATTGCCTGTCTGTTGCTTATATTTTCGGCAATATTCGGGTGTAAAAAAAATGCAGCCACATCTAACGAAGAAAATAAGGCACTTGCCGATCCAGCTCCGAAATCAGGTGCTGTAACCGAAGCCTACCCAAGTAACATCAATACCAGTTTTACCCATGCCGATGGGGCTTATTCTTACAGCGAAGCAAGCGCCGATTTTGGCAGCGCAAATTTAACCGGCTGGAACGAAGACAGGGCCTATATTTCGGGTAACTGGGCACGTGCAACATTGGCACCAAATTCGGTTTCTAACGGATTAATTGCCGGAGCCGATATTTCGGATGGTTCGGCTTACGAGGCTACTTTTAAAGTACGTTTCCACAGCCAGTTCGATTGGAGTAGAGGCGGTAAAGTAGGTTTTGGCTTTCTGATTGGTGAAGGCAATACCGGTTGCGACATTGCCAGCGATGGTAACGGCGGAAGTTTACGTTTAATGTGGTACAATACCGGTAGTCGTGTGTTCTTTCAGCCTTACGTGTATCATAGGGATATGGCTGGCCCTTGTGGCGATACTTTTGGTAAATCTTACCCGGCTACAGGTAGCTTGGTTAAAGGCGATACTTACACTGTTCATTTATATGCAAAAAGCAATACCGGATCAACTAAAAATGGCTGGGTACAGGTAATTATTAACGGTACCACCGTACTCGATCAATCTATCCGCTGGACCACCAACGACGCACAACGTTTAATCAACAGACTATCTTTTCACAATTTCAGGGGAGGTAAAGATGTTGCAGTTTGGGGCTCGAGCCAAACCAGTTACATCTATTTTGACGATCTTGTAGTGAATAAAATCCAATAGTACTGCCCAGTTTTTATATTGAAGCCTCATGGAATTTTTACCTTATTCCATGAGGCTTTTTCTTTTGTTTGAAGGTTATCAGCTATGTTTTAATTACCATAGAAGTGTATGATTTTTGTGCTTTCTAAAAAATAAAAAGCGCGATAGTCCTTTTTTAATTTATTAGGCTTATTTTTGCGCAAATTATAAAAAAACAACATTGGCAAGTTATCCATGCTGGTGAATCTCGATAATCATTAGAAAACAAATATTTTACCGATGACAAACGATAAAAAAGAAATATTCGAAAGTGTAGCACAACGTTTAAAAATTGAAGGTTTTAATGTAGTAAACCGCGATGAAACCCGCCCTTGGGGTGGTTTCTTTGTAATAGACGAAGCGCAGGCACAACAATTTGCCGATACCTATTTTGATGGATTAAATGTAGAAGACCTTAAAATTGGTGGTAAATTAAGCCCGAAAATTTTAATTGTTGCACCAAACACACGTCTTTCGTGGCAATACCACCACCGCAGAGCCGAAATTTGGCAAGTAGTAACCGGTACTGTTGGTATTAAAACCAGCCAGACTGACGAGGAAGGTGAAGTAAAACAATACGGACCAAAAGATCAGATTAAATTACAGCAAGGCGAACGCCACCGTTTAATCGGTTTAGAAGATTGGGGTGTAGTTGCAGAAATCTGGCAACATACCGATGCTGCAAACCCATCAGATGAAAGCGATATTGTTCGCGTTCAGGACGATTTCGGTAGATAAAATTTGCTAAGCCGTATCAATCAGGTAATGGTTGATACGGCTTATTTATTCGAGCGTACCAGTTGTCTATCTTTCTGCTCCAAAACTAAACGCCCTCAAACTTCGTTTATAAAGTATACACACCTTACATGATTATCCTTATATTTTTTCTTTGCCACTGGTTTTTATCACTATTCAGCCAAACCTTTTTCCTGCACCGTTATTCATCACATAAAATGTTTAAAATGGAGCTTTTTTGGGAAAGGTTTTTCTATTTGGTGCTATTAATCTCGCAAGGCTCATCATTTTTAAATCCACGGGCTTATGCCATTCTTCACCGGATGCACCATGCCTATAGCGATACCGAGAAAGATCCGCATTCGCCACATTTTTTTAAGGATGTTTTCGGGATGATGATTGCCACAAAGAATATGTACATGAATTACCTGCATTTTAAAATACAGCCAGAACCTGCTTTTCAGGGTAATTACCCGGAGTGGCCGTTGGTTGACCGCATTGGTGATTCGTGGTTTTGGAGAATTGGTTGCGGTTTATTTTATATTGGCTTTTACGTGGCTTTTGCCAACCACTGGTGGATGTTCCTGTTATTGCCAATTCACTTTCTAATGGGGCCACTACACGGTGCTATTGTAAACTGGTGCGGGCATAAATACGGTTACTCAAACCACGATAACGAAGATCACAGTAAAAACTCGTTGCCATGGGATTTCCTTTTAATGGGCGAGCTTTTTCAGAACAATCACCACAAGAAACCGAATAGCCCAAACTTTGCTACTAAATGGTGGGAATTTGATCCAACTTATCCGGTAATGAAGGTTTTGCACTGGATGCGTATTATTAAAATCCGGAAAATACATTAAGTCTAAAAGACTAAAGTTAAAAGACCAAAGCTGAAAGCAGATTTTCCTATAAGTAGATCGTCATTTCGACCGTAGCGGAGAAATCTGTCCGGGCTAAAGTTTAAGATCAAATCTTTATTGTGGGCATTACCGTATATTGTTGTAAGGTAAAAACAAACCCGCAATTTATGATCAGCTTCCTCAAAATAGTCTTTTCCATTCTATTGGCCTTCATGTGCTATAAAGTTATAACCACTTCGCTGGAAAGTAACCTGTTTGAGCAGTGGGATTTTTTAGGCAGTATCCCCTGGATGCGCGCCACCCTATGGGATTTTTATGCTAACATTTTCATTATCACCCTGTGGATGTTTTACAAAGAAAAAAGCATTATTCTTAAAATCTCTATTGCCATTTTGTTCGTATGTTTAGGTAGTATAGCAACTTTAGCCTATGTTTTAGTGTATTTGTTTAAACTAAAACCCGGCGAAGGTGTTAAAGAATTACTTTTAAGGCGTGAGGCGTAGGATTTAAGGTGTAGAGCTTGCCTTAAAAGTAGTTTATTTTTAAAGCAAGCTGATTTAGCCTTAAATTTTTATCGAAACCTTATGCCGTTCCAAACAGGACATCTATTATTTATTGCCTTCATATCGCTTATTTCGTGTTGCCTGATTATGGCTTTGGTTTGGCTATGGGCAAAAAAGATCAGAAATGCAGGTGTTGTTGATGTGTTTTGGGCATTAAATTTCCCGGTAATTACCATTATTACTTTCTTTTTATCCGATGGTTTTGAACCGCGCAAAATTTTAATCTGTGGTATGTTCCTTTTGGCTGAGCTGCGGCTGGGTGTTCACCTGTGGCAACGTGTTATTGGTCATTTAAACGAAGAAGAAGGGCGGTACCAGCAGCTGCGTAAGGAATGGGGTGATAAAGCCGACCGCAATTTTTTTGTGTTTTTTCAGTTTCAGGCTATTTCCAATGTTATTTTAGCCATACCATTCTTTATTGTTACTGCAAACCCCTCACAAACCATTTCTATTTTAGAATACCTTGGCGCAGGGATATGGGTTATTGCTTTTTTTGGAGAAATGATTGCCGATAGGCAGCTGGCCGAATTTAAAAAGGATCCCAAAAACAAAGGGCAGGTATGCAATACTGGCTTATGGCATTATAGCCGCCATCCCAATTATTTTTTCGAATGGGTAATCTGGCTCGCTTATTTTGTTTTTGCCCTCGCATCGCCCTGGGGCGTACTGGCCATTATTAGTCCGGCCATTATTTTATATTTATTAACCCGGGTTACAGGTGTGCCAAATAATGAAGAACAAAACCTGCGCAGCAAACCAGCAGCTTATAAAAAGTATCAGGAAACAACGAGTGCCTTTTTTCCGTGGAGAAAAAAGAGGTGAGATGGAAAACGTAAAATGGATGATGGACCTTACGGTCTGCAAATCCATCATCCACTTTAAATCGTACATCTACCATTTTCCATATTACATCAACCATCTTACATTATTCCATTTATATGTGGTACGATAAACTTTTAGAAAACGATAAACTTCCGGATGCAGCCTTGCGTATCGGTATCAGAAAATTATGCAAACAACGCCTGGATGATGAAACCCTGGGTGATGAAGAATTACAGCAGGAAAAATTTATGGACCTGGTTGCCGAATTAAAGCAATCGCCAATTGCTGTAAATACCGCCGATGCGAACGAGCAGCATTACGAATTGCCTACTGAGTTTTTTCAGTATTGTTTGGGCAAAAACCTAAAATACAGCAGCGGTTACTGGAAACCTGGGGTGAAAGATATTGATACCTCTGAAGATGATATGCTGGCTTTAACCTGTAAAAGAGCCGGTTTGCAAGATGGCCAGAATGTGCTGGAGCTGGGCTGCGGCTGGGGCTCACTTTCGCTTTATATGGCGGCTAAGTTTCCTAGAAGCACTTTTACGGTAGTATCTAATTCTGCTACACAAAAGGTTTTTATCGATAAAACTGCAAAAGAACGGGGTATTGATAACCTGACTGTTTTAACGGCTGACATGAATACCTTTACCATTGCCGATACATTTGACCGTGTTGTTTCTGTAGAAATGTTTGAGCACATGCGTAACTACAAATTTTTGCTCAACAAAGTGGCTTCTCTTCTAAAACCTGATGGAAAGCTCTTTGTACACATATTTACTCACAAAACACTGGCTTACAAATTTGAAGTAATTGATGAAACCGACTGGATGAGCAAATACTTTTTTACCGGTGGCATTATGCCGTCGAACCACCTGTTTTTTTATTTCAACGATGATTTAAAGATTGATAAACATTGGGTGGTAAACGGAACCAATTACGGTAAAACATCCGAAGCCTGGTTAAGCAATATGGACAAGCACAAAAAAGAAATTATGCCCATCTTCGAAAATACGTATGGTAAAGACCAGGCTGTAAAGTGGTGGGTGTACTGGCGCTTGTTTTACATGTCGTGCGCCGAACTTTTTAATTACAATAAAGGAAACGAATGGATGGTGTGCCATTATTTGTTCGAAAAAAACGGGTGAAGTAAGCGGTAAAATGTGAGGTGGATAATAGAGACAGCGATACGCCATGATCCATCTTACATTGTCCATCATCCATGATTCACCTTACATCATCCATTTTCCATCTTACATATTTACTGCCTCATGAAAACACTCGCCATTATAGGCTCCGGAATAGCAGGAATGGGTTGCGCCCATAAACTGCAACATCAATATAATATCACCCTGTTTGAGGAACTGGATTATATTGGTGGCCATACCAATACGATTACACTCGAAGAAGATGGCCGGCCCATTTATCTCGACAGTGGTTTTATGGTTTTTAATTACCAAACCTACCCAAACCTCACTGAGCTATTCGGCGAAATTGACGCACCTGTTATCAAAACAGATATGTCTTTCAGCGTTCAGTTTCTGCCAAAAAAGTTAGAATATAGTGGTTCAAGTTTAAACCACTTGTTTGCGCAGCGTAAAAACCTGTTCAATATTCCTTATTTAAAAATGTTGATGCAGATTAACCGTTTCAACAAAGAAAGTGTAGAAATTCTGGATAAACCCGAATATCAGGATTATTCGATCGGTAAATTCTTTAAGGAGTTTGGTTATAGCGATGAGATGCTCTGGCAATACCTTATCCCCATGAGTGCGGCTGTTTGGAGTGCCCCGATGGAACAGATTTTGGATTTTCCGGCCGTAACGCTTATCCGTTTCTTTAAAAACCATGGGTTTTTAGGCTTAAATACCCAGCATCAGTGGTATACCTTGCAAAACGGGAGTCAGGCTTATCGCGAAAAACTCATAGCGCCTTTTCGTGAGCGGATTAAAACCAACACCAAAATTGTTGCGGTAAAACGGCAGGAAAATGGCAGGGTTGAAGTAGAAACAGCTAAGGGAGAAAAATTTGAATACGATAAGGTGATTATGGCTAGCCATGCCGATCAGACTTTCGAAATTGTAAAGGATAAAACCGACTTAGAAACAGCATTAATTTCGAAATTCAAATACCAGTTAAATAAGGCCGTTGTACATACTGATGAAGCACAGATGCCTAAAGCAAAACTAGCCTGGAGCAGCTGGAATTACCGGGTAGAAAAACAGGGCGATAAATTATTGCCAAGCACCATTTACTGGATGAACAGTTTGCAGGGCGTTTCTAAAAAGCAGGATTACTTTGTTTCCATTAATCCAACCGAAACATTAAACCCGGAAAAGGTTATCAAAGAGATTGATTATCACCACCCGCTGTTCGATGTACCGGCTATGCAGGCGCAAGAATCGCTTCACAAACTAAATGAAAGCGGACCTGTTTATTACTGTGGCAGCTATTTTAAATATGGTTTCCACGAAGATGCTTATAAGAGTGCGGTGGATTTGTGCAGGAATCTTCTCTAAAACGATTGTTGTTTCGATCCGGTAGCTATCGGATCGAAACGTAGTGAAAGGCCTGCCCGTTGCAGTCGGCGAGAGTCGGCTATTTAGATTTCTGGGCTGCGTTGCACTCCGGTACCATTGACAAACGCGCTAGAAGAATCGTCATTTCGACTGGAGCCGGCCGGTTTTTCACCGGTGGCGGAATGGAGAAATCTATAGAGACAGATTTCTCGACTCCGTTGCACTGCGCTCGAAATGACGACCCGAAGGGCTGTCACTAATATTGATTTTTATCCAATAAATTAATCCTCGAAATGACGGGTGAGTAGAATGGTTAACAACGATAAAATTTTGTAAATTGTAGTAACAATGGGATTTACCTCCAGTATATTCACTGCCAAAGTGATGCATCATCGCTTGGCACCCAAAAAACATTCTTTTTGGTACAACATTTATATGTTTTACATCGATCTGGATGAGCTGGATTTGCTTGCTCAGAAATTACGCTGGTTTAGCTACAACAAGTTTAATCTCTTTTCCTTTCGCGATAGTGAGCACCTGCAGCTGCCTAAGGAAAATCCTGATAAAACGAAAAATACCCGCCAGCATTTAGTAGATTATTTATTGGAAAATGGGGTAGATGGTAGCGGACTTAAAATAAAGCTGCTCACCAACCTCAATGTTTTGGGCTATAATTTCAACCCGGTTTCATTTTATTATTGTTTTGATCAATTGGATAATCCGGTGTGTTGTGTGGCAGAAATCAGCAATACTTACCGCGAAATGAAGCTGTTTTTCTTCGGGAAAGACGAATTGCATGGCGATACCTTTAAAAAAATAACAACAAAATATTTTTATGTATCGCCATTTATCGATCATGACAATGTTTTCGATTTTAAACTGAAGGTACCTGCTGATAAACTCGATATTGAAATTGATGATCTGGATAAGGCAGGTAACCGTTTTTTTATCAGCACTTTAAAAGGCGAAAGGAAGTTGTTAACAAACCGGAGTATGTTAAAGTATTTCTTTGCGATACCATTAATTCCGCTGCAGGTTATGGGCATGATTCATTGGCAGGCACTGAAGCTTTGGTTAAAAAAGATACCTTTTCATCCTAAAGCCAAAAACCCTCAGCTGCAACGTAACGTATATAAGCCATATAAACCTTAAACAAACAGATTTAAAGATATAGATTATGAATACGCTTGTCGCTACCAGAACATCAACCGGGTTTTTCGAAAAAGTGGTGCTAAATGCACTTTCTAAAATGACTTTAGGGAAACTGGAACTTTCGATGCCAAATGGAGAAATTTTGGTTTTTGGCAATGGAGAACATAAAATTGAGGCCAATATCCAGGTTAACCATCCCGATTTTTTTAAATCGATAGCACTTTATGGCGATATTGGTTTTGGTGAGGCCTACACCGATGGACTTTGGGATACCACAAACATTACCAATGTTATTAAATGGGTTATCCTCAATATCGAAAATGCACCTTCGATTACTGGAAGTAAGGTTAAATCGTTTGCTTTGGGTCTGCTGAAATGGGTAAACAAAATTTACCACGTAAAGCGGGCAAACACATTGGCCGGATCCCGGAAAAATATTTCGGAACATTACGATTTGAACAACGATTTCTTTGCTACATTTTTAGATAAGACCATGACTTACTCGAGCGGTTATTTTCTTAATGAAAATACCACTTTAGAAGAATCGCAATATGCCAAGTACGATAGGTTGGCCAAACAACTGAAAATTAAAGCTACTGATCATGTTTTGGAAATTGGCAGCGGCTGGGGTGGGAACGCCATCTTTCTGGCCAAAAAATATGGCTGCAAAGTTACCTCGGTTACCATTTCTAAAGAACAGCAGAAATTGGCCCAGGAGCGGGTTTATGCCGAAAAACTCGAAGATAGAGTGTCGGTTATTATTCAAGATTACCGCAAAATTACCGGAACTTTTGATAAGATTGTATCGATTGAAATGCTCGAAGCTGTTGGACACCAATACCTGGAAGCCTATTTTGAAAAATGCCAGGAACTTTTAAAACCCGATGGTATTTTCGCTTTTCAGGTAATTACCTCGCCCGATAGCCGCTATGATAAATTGCGCACCGGGGTAGACTGGATACAGAAACATATATTTCCGGGTTCTCTTTTGCCATCGGTTGCAGCTATGAATAAAGCAATAAACGAAACCGGTGATTTGACACTTGTTGATTTAAAAGACATGGGGTTGGATTACGCGCGTACACTTCACTTATGGTTTATAGAATTTAATAAAAACCTCGATAAGGTTAAGACCCTTGGTTTCGGCGAAACTTTTATCCGCAAATGGAATTATTATTTAAACTATTGCGAAGCTGCCTTTGCCATGCGCAATATCAATGTAATGCAGATGGTGTACTCAAGACCAAATAATACTGGAAGATAAGTAAAGCCTTTACTTAAAATAAAATGGATGATGGGAAATGATTTCTATCATCCATTTTTTGCATTATATACAGTCTCTTCCTACTTAGGTGTTTATCTTAATCAGTAGTTTTATTTTTACCGATAAAAGAACGATCTTTGCCGACCAAATTAAACTACTCACGTAAAAAGTATGGCGTAAAATTGTAACAATATGCAATTTGCACAGACTAATTACAAAAGACTAACTCCTAACATGAAAAAACTGCTACTATTAACCCTCACCCTTGGACTATTTTTTAAAGTGCATGCCCAGTTTCCTGCTGGTGGCTTTGGTGGGGGAGCAAAAAAAACAACTGTTACCGGTCGTATCACCGCCGTTATATTAGACTCATTAACTAAAAAACCTATTGATTACGCAACTGTATCGTTAATTAACGCAAAAGACAATAAATCGGTTAACGGTGGTGTTACCGATGAGAAAGGGAAATTAACCCTGCAAAACGTATCACCCGATGCTTATAAATTGATGATTGGTTTTATGGGCTACAAAACCAAAACGATATTGGTTACTACTACGCCTGCCAAACCCGATAACAATATCGGTACCA
Source organism: Pedobacter sp. HDW13 (assembly GCF_011303555.1). Taxonomy (NCBI): domain Bacteria; kingdom Pseudomonadati; phylum Bacteroidota; class Sphingobacteriia; order Sphingobacteriales; family Sphingobacteriaceae; genus Pedobacter; species Pedobacter sp. HDW13. The sequence continues at coordinate 3,346,076 of NZ_CP049868.1, forward strand.
TTTATATTTCTTCTACAGAGAATGCTTTGGCTGATGTTCAGGTACAAGGTACCAAAGCGGTTATCGAAAATAAAATAGATAGGATGGTGTACAATGCAGAAGCAGATGGTACTAACGCCGGTGGCGATGCAACAGATGTAATGCGTAAAGTACCCATGCTTTCGGTAGATATTAATGGCAATGTGCAGCTTCGTGGTGGAGCCGTTCGTGTATTAATTAATGGTAAACCATCTGGTACCATGGCCAGCAGCGTTGCTGATGCGTTAAAGATGATCCCTGCCGAGCAGATTAAAAGCGTGGAGGTAATTACCAGTCCATCGGCTAAATACGATGCGGAAGGATCAGGTGGTATCATCAACATCATTACCAAAAAATCAAATGCACAAGGTGTGAGTGGAACCGTTAATGCTTCGGCAGGTACCCGCCAAAATAATGGTGCATTTAACTTAACTGCTAAAACTGGTCGATTGAGTGTAAATACCGCCCTGGGTGGAAACTTTGCCTATGCTCAAAATTCTCGTGTTGTTATATCCAATATTACACGGGTTGATAATGTTATTGTAAACAATGTTATGCAAGATGGTTATTCGAAATGGAGCAGGGAAGGTTTAAACGGAAGTTTAGGGGTAGATTATGATTTTAATGCCTACAATAACATCAGCTCAAATGTAAAATTTAATAGCTTTTCTAATGGTGGCCCTGGCAAATCATCGTTCATTACAAACGGTGTTGAGCTAACAAATATCAGTGATATGGACATGACTTTCAGAAACATGGATTGGAATGTCGATTACAAAAAAACAACTAAAAAAGAAGGAGAGGAATTTTCAATTTCAGGCCAGTTATCTACAGGAAGAACCCCACAAAACTTTAGCAACACTTTTATCCCTGCAGGCGCCACAACAGGAAACCTTGTTGAAAGAAGCAATACCAGTAAAAACAATGAGTATACTATTCAAAGCGATTATACCTATCCGTTTACCAAATCTTCAATTTTAGAAGTTGGTGCCAAAGGGATTTTCCGAACCATTAAGAGTCAGTTCGATGTATCGGCCCAGGATTTTGATTACAGTCAGGATGTTGCCGCAGCTTACGGTGTAATGAGTTTCAATCTGACTAAAAAGTTGAAATTTAAAGGCGGATTAAGGGCGGAATATACATCAATTAGCTTCAACACCCAGGCTAACGGTATTCAAAAAAACGATTATCTGAACTTGTTCCCAAGTGCAATTTTATCTGAAACCTTAAAGGGAAATGCAACCTTAAAATTAAGTTACAATCGCCGTTTGCAAAGACCAGGTCAGAATTACTTAAATCCTTTCCTTAACGATAGTAATCCAATTAATCTGCAACAGGGAAATCCTTACCTAAGCCCCGAGTTGAGCGATAACTTAGAGCTAGGTTACAGTACTTATATTAAGGGATCAGTGATTAATGCATCTGTATTTTACCGCCGAACAGGTGGCGTAATTGAGAGCTCCTTAGCTACAAATAGTGCTGGTACGCCATTAACAACCTTTATTAATGTTGGTAACAGCCAGACTTACGGCTTCAATTTATTCGGTTCCTACAATCCTAAACCTAAATGGACCTTAATGAGTAATATTGGATTAAACACCTACGAGGTAAATAATACCACTAATAACTTTAGCACCGGAACATTTTTAAACTATAATCTGTTTGCCCGCTCTGCTTACGGATTTGGTAAGGGTTACAATTTCGAATTATTTGGTGTTGTAAATTCACCAAGAAGAACCTATCAGGGTAAAACCGATGCGATGATTTTTTATGGTGCTTCATTTAAAAAAGATATCCTGAATAAAAAGGGATCAATTGGTGTAAATACTTTAAATCCATTTACAAAAGATCTTCACATTCAAACGGTAAATAATTCTATCATGAATGCGGTAACCATTAACCAAAGCCAAAATATTTACTACCCGTTGCGTTCGTTTGGCGTAAACTTTAGCTATTCATTCGGTAAGCTTAAATTTACTGAAAAGAAAAAGATCAAAAACGATGATATTAAGCAAGACCAACAACAAGGTGGCGGCGGAATGGGTGGTGGCGTTCAGCAATAAAATACCCAATCTACATATATTCAAATCCTTTCTGAATCACTTCAGAAAGGATTTTTTTGTTTAGGTAGGGTTTTCAGGTAAATAAATCCTTATAAATCATCCATTTTAAGTGCAATAAACAGTGCTTTCATTGGATCATCCATTGTTAAGCTAGTTTTTGCGGTTTTACTATTTTTTTCTGCGTGCTTTTGCGGGATGCGCTGCGATTGTGTAAAAATTTGCTTGAAATGCAGGCTGTTACGTCGTGTTTTATGCGTGTTCTTTTATGCTAAAAGCTTATATTGCATATGCTAACATTATTAACCTAAATAACTGAGATATGAGAAAAACCTTTACCTTAATTTTTTTTCTTTGTATTTTACTGGTGGGCCTATCCTCAATGGCACAGGTAAAGACAATTACGGGAAAAATAACCTCGTCTGATGATGGTGGGCCATTACCTGGCGTAAGTATAAAAATTAAAGGAACAAATGCAGGAACATCGAGCGATAGCGATGGTAGTTTTACCATTAAAGCGCCTTCTTCCAGTTCTATACTCGTTATAAGTTTAATCGGGTATAAAACACAGGAAATTACGGTTGGCAATAAAACCACTGTAAATGCTAACCTGGTGCCCGATGCACAAGAACTACAGGAAGTAACCATTTCTACCGCACTAGGTATTACTCGTCAGGCCAAATCTTTAGGTTATGCGGCGCAATCAGTTGGCGGAAGTGACCTGAACTATAACCATCAGCCCAACCTGCTTAATGCTTTGCAGGGTAAAATTGCCGGCGCAACTATTTCCAGTACAGGAGGTGGTCCTGGCCAGGGTGCAAATATCAGAATCAGGGGGGTAAACTCTATCGATCCAAATATTTCTGGCGATCCCTTATATGTGATTGATGGTGTGCAGATTGATAATTCGACCTCAACCGTTGGTGCTAATCCCGATGGAACTGCCTTTGGCGCAAGGGGAGTAACCAACAGGGCTTCGGATATTAACCCCGAAGATATTGAAACCATTAATATTTTAAAAGGTGGTGCAGCTACTGCCCTTTATGGCTTAAGAGGTGCAAATGGCGTAGTGGTAATTACAACTAAAAGAGGTAAACAAAACGGGGTTAGTGTTAACCTGAACAGTAGTTATGGGTTTGATGAAGTTTTGAAAAGTCCTGATGTTCAAACTGAATACACCCAGGGAGTTTTAGGGGTTTATACCAACCCTCCTGGAGGTATTGGGCCAGCCTGGGGACCAACCATTGCCGAAGCAAAACTGATCGATCCAACACATCCTGATCAGTTATTTAACAACTATGATCGTGCATTTGGAACCGGCCAGCAGATAAAAAACTCGGTTTCGGTTGCCGGCGGTGGTGATGTAGTAAAGTTTTTCTCGTCAGTTTCGCAATTGTACCAAAAAGGGATGATGCCCAATACCGATAACAAGAATTTTTCAGGAAGGTTAAATACTGATTTTATCATCAGTCCTAAATTTAAAGCATCGGTAAATATGAATTTTACCAATTCGGGTGGCTATACTTACAGTGCTGACCGTTTTGGAGAAAGTTTGGCCTACTGGTCGCCACGTTACGATGTTTCAGATTTCCAGAATGCGGATGGTTCGCAAAAATACATTGGTACAAATAATCCGATATGGGGTACTGCCAACAACAGGTTTAAAGGCGATGTAAACCGCTTTATCGGCGGGGCAAGCTTAAGTTACGATCCCGTAAAATGGCTTAATTTTTCTTACCGTTTAGGTTTTGATACATATACCGATAACCGCGTGCGCACGGCCCGTGGCCCTATGTATGCTACAGAGGCAATGTACGATAATGCACAGGGCTTTTATGGAGAGTTCAATACCAAGTTCAGGACCATTAACAGTACGTTTGTAGCTACCTTTACTTCTAAATTAACTGATGACATTACCGGAACTTTAAGGCTGGGACAAGAGCTTTACGATCGTAAATCAAAAGAAATCGGTACTTTAGGAAGTATCCTTGGGGTTTACGATTTCTTTAACCTGGCCAATGCAGGTGTGCTTACCCCAACACAAACCTTGAAACAAAAACGATTGGTTGGTTATTTTGGTGAAGCTACTTTTGATTATAAAAATTACCTTTTCTTAACCCTAACCGGACGAAACGATATTACCTCTACCTTGCCTAAAGCAAGCAGGTCGTTTTTCTATCCTTCTGCGAGTTTAAGTTATGTATTTTCAGATCAATTTAAACTGCCTGCAGTTATAAGCCAGGCTAAGTTGCGCTTATCTTATGCCCGGATTGGTAAAGATGCATCCGAATATTCTACTTTTACCGGATACACACCTTATATATCGTTGCCAACCGGTACAGGTGGGTTAACCATTGCCTCTAACCTGGGTAATGCCAACCTTCGCCCCGAATTTACCAATACTTACGAGGCTGGTTTAGAGATGTCGTTCTTTAAAAACCGTTTAGGTTTCGATTTTACCTATTATTATTCTTTGAGTCAGGATCAGATTATCCAAACACAGATTTCTTCTGCTGTAGGTTATGTAACCAAATCTATTAATGCAGGCGATATCAGAAACAGAGGGGTAGAGCTGGTTATAAACGGTAAACCTATTGTATCAAAAGATTTTAGATGGGATGTGAACCTGAACCTATCAGCAAATAGAAATAAGGTGCTGACTATGCCAAACGGAATAACCGAAATTGTATATGGTGCCGCAAGGGGCTATGGAAATGCCGGAGTAACCATGAAACTTATCCAAGGGCAACCTTATGGTAATATTTATGGCAGTTATTTTAACCGTTATTACGGAGGTCAAGCCGAAGATCCGATTGTACTTGATAAAAACCTTCCGCTGCTGATCAGTGCCAATGGATTTCCAAGTATTTCTGGTGGCAAACAAAAGCTATTGGGTAACTCGCAGCCTAACTATATTGTTGGACTGGGCAATACATTCAGGTATAAAGATTTTAGTTTAAATGTATTGTTCGATGCCCGTTTAGGATTCGAAAAATACAACTGGCTGGAAGATTTTTATTCGGCTTTTGGCTTGCCGGATTATACTGCCGACAGAAGGACTACAAAGGTGTTTGACGGCGTATTGGCCAATGGCCAGCCCAATACCAAACCAGTGTACATGGGACAACGGTTTGGCCCTGATGGGGTAGATTATGGCGAGGGTTACTACCGTATTTATTACCGCAACGTTTCTGAACCATTTGTAAGTGATGCATCATGGGTACGTTTGCGTTCGGCGAGTTTAACCTACAACGTACCGCAAAACTGGTTGCCGGCAAAATCAATCAAAAATGCTTCACTTTCGGTTACCGGAAATAATTTATGGTTATGGACCAAATATTACGGTGTAGATCCCGAGTCGAGCTCTTTTGATGCCGGTAGCAACAACGATGGTTCTGCAGGGTTTACCTATCCATCTGCCCGCACTATAATGTTTACCCTTAATGTTGGTTTTTAAATAGTATTACGATGCAAAAGATTATAAAATATACATTGTGCTCAGTTTTAATTGCAACACTAGGCTTGCAAAGCTGTAAAGACAGCTATTTTGATAAACTGTCAGACAATCCGAACCAGGTTCCTGTGCCAACGCTCAATGCGTTGTTGGCTACATCGACCTATAAAATTGGAAACAACAATTACTTTATTGGAAGTATTGTTGCCCCTTACGTGCAATATACAGCCAACCCCACGGCTAACGGTGCTGGCGATACCTATCAGGCAATTGATTTTAGTGCCACCTGGGATGCCCTTTACTTCGCCATGGCCGATGCTAATGAAATGAAAAAGCTGGCCATTAGCCAGGGTTCCAGCGAGTATAAAGGTGTAGCCGATGTGATTATTGCCTACAACTTAACTTTGGTAAATGACCTTTGGGGAGATGCACCGTTTTCGCAGGCTTTTAACATCGATAACCTTACGCCCAAATATGATAAACAGCAGGATGTTTACAATCAGGCTATGGCACTTTTAGATGAAGCCATTGTAGAGCTTGCCAAAACCAATTCGACTATTAAACTGGCGCCAAACAGCGATTTGATTTATGGAAAAACAACTGCAGAAAGGGCAAACTGGTTAAAAATGGCTTATGCTTTAAAAGCCAGATTATTAAATAAGGTGAGTAAAACCAGTGCTTACAACCCTACAGCAGTGTTGGCCGCACTTAGCAATTCTTTTGCCGCCAATGCTGATGATGCAAGTATGGCTACTTTTAAAGAACGTAACCCATGGGCAAATGTGGCACTATCCAATTCACAGCAATCGTTAGGAGGCTGGTTATCCGAACAATTTATCGATGCATTGAATGGCAAAACTTTCACTGTTTTCGATCCCCGAATCGAAAAAATTACCGACAAAACGATCAATAATATCTACATTGGAACGGTAAATGGTGCCGGTAACCGCTTGCCTGGTGCCAACACCACTAAAGATGAATGTTATATTTCGAGAAATTCTCCCTGGACCAGTGATACAGCCCCTTTATTTATTGTAACCTATGCTGAGTTGAAATTTATTGAGGCCGAAGCTTATTTCGATAGCGACAAGATAAAATCTTACGCAGCTTACCTGGCAGGTATTAGTGCCAATATGGATAAACTTACGGTTTCAACAACCAACAGAGATACTTATCTGGCAGATCCGCTTGTGGCGGTTGGTGCTGCGGCTTTAACCAAAGACCTTATTTTTAAAGAAAAGTACATTGTTACCTATTTAAATCCGGAAGCTTGGAACGATGCACGCCGTTTCGATTATAAGTATAAAGATTTTGGTCTGCCGGCCAATAATGCACTTCCTACATTTATCCGCCGGCTGGATTATACCCAGGGTGAAAGAAGTAAAAATGGTGCCAATGTGCCTACTGATGTACCACGCACTACCAAATTGTGGTGGGATCAGTAACATTCTTATAAAAAATTAAGCTTTAGGCCTTAATCATCTGATGGTTAAGGCCTTTTTTCATAATTTATCTCAAAATCCCAAGGAATGAAAAAATCGCTGCTTATCCTGTTTATGCTCCTTTCTACCTCAAAAATATTTGCACAGTCGTTTAGCCTGAAATCTGTTTTGTCTTATCCTTTTCCAAGCCAGTTGGTAGCCGCGCCCACAGGGACAAAAATAGCATGGGCGGCAAATGAACAGGGGAAAAGAAATATCTATACTGCGGCAGCTCCCGATTACAAAGCGGTAAAAATTACCAGTTACAATGAAGACGATGGGCAGGAGTTAACCAGTTTGTCTATTTCGCCAGATGGCACCTGGATTGTTTTTGTGCGTGGTGGCGATCATGGTGGAAGGGATGGTGGTCCGGTTAATGCAGCCTCATCTGCAATTGCGTCAAAAATACAGGTTTTAGCTATCTCTTTTACGGGTGGAAAGATCATCACCATTGGCGAAGGCGATAATCCACTTATTTCACCAAACAGCAAACAGGTGCTTTTTAGCAAAGCCGGTCAGGTTCTAATTGCGCCAATTGACGGACTAATGCCTGCCAAAAACCTGTTTTATGCAAAAGGGATTAACGGAGGATATAAGTGGTCGCCCGATGGGGAGAAAGTTGCCTTTGTTTCTAACCGTACCGATCATGCTTTTATTGGAATTTACACCAATGATGAAACACCTGTGCAGTGGTTATCGCCATCATTTGCTAAAGATAACATGCCGGTTTGGTCGCCCGATGGTAAAGAAATTGCCTTTATTCGTACACCTGGTTCAGGTAGTGAAACAGATTCTATTTTATCCCGTAAACATCAGGCCTGGGCCATCTGCACCGTTAATGTTTCAACAGGGCAAGGTAAGCAGATTTGGAAAGCTCCTGAAACGATCAGGGCATCATACCCATCAATTGATGGAGGTGCCAATCTGCAATGGGCACGGGATAAAATTGTATTTACTTCATACGAGGACGGCTGGCCACATTTGTATTCCATTAATCCCGATGGCTCGGGTAGGTTGTTACTCACGCCGGGCAATTATGGTGTAGAAAATATAAAACTGGGTAGCGATAAAAAAACATTGGTTTTTGCTGCCAATACAGGTAAGGATGGTGATGATCTGGAAAGAAGGCATGTTTACAAAGTTTCAGTAAATCAGGCAAATATGCAACCTTTAAGTAGTGGGAAAGGGATTGAGGCCTACCCGGTAATATCGGGCGATAATCTTACTTTTTTCTGCTTAAGTGCTACCGCAGAGCGGCCACTTTTACCAGCTGTTATTGCTGGAGGAAAAGTGATTAAGCTCATTGGTGAGTCGCTTATTCCCACCGATTTTCCGATTAAGGAAATGGTTGTGCCCAAACATGTACGTTTTAAGGCAGCCGACGGTAACACGGTTTACGGGCAGTTGTTTTCGCCGAAGAAAATGATCAAAAACCAGCCTGCAATTGTTTATGTGCATGGTGGGCCGCAAAGACAAATGTTTTTAGGATGGAACCCCATGGATTATTATTCCATAGATTATGCTTTAAATCAATACCTGGTTAATTTGGGTTTTACTGTGTTAGCTGTAAATTACCGTTTAGGCACTGGTTATGGTTTCGATTTTCATAAACCAATGGGTGCGGGGGCACAAGGAGCATCAGAATACCAGGATATTAAAGCAGCTGGCGAATGGCTGGCAGCGCAACCCGGTATTAATAAAGATCAAATAGGAATCTATGGAGGTTCTTATGGTGGTTATCTAACTGCACTAGCACTTGGAAAAGATTCGAAGCTGTTTGCTGCAGGTGTAGATATTCATGGGGTAAATAACCGATTTAGCAGTCAGGCTACCGAAGGTAAAGAGCCGGCACCTGATGCTACACTTGCGGCTAAAATTGCTTTGTCATCCTCGCCTGTCAGTTACATTAACACCTGGACCTCGCCAACACTTATTATTCATGCCGATGATGACCGCAATGTGGCCTTTAATCAGAGTGTAGATTTAGCCAGGCGTTTTGAGGATAAGCACTTTGAATTTGAATTTTTAGTTATCCCGGATGATACCCATCACTGGATGAAATTTTCGAACGGATTGAAAGTAAGCGAGGCTACCGCAAAGTTTTTGAAACGGAAATTGATGGACAAAAAGTAATCCCTTTTACTTTTTTTGAACCCGTTTTAAAATCATGAGGCTTTGCGGATTAAAAGAATATCCGGAAATATTGTTCTGCAACATTACCACCGATTGATCGTAAAAAAGTGGTACCACTGGTGCATAATCCATCACAATCTGATCCATTTTGCGGTATAGTGCAAACCGCTTTTCGTTATCAGGTTCGTAATAGCTCTGCTCAAATAATTGGTCGAAAGCTTTGTTGTAAAAGGCAGTATAGTTGGGGCCGTAAGGAACTTTGTTTTTTGAATAAAACATGGAAAGAAAATTTTCGCCATCTCCATAATCGGCCAGCCAGGAGCCGCGGAAAAAGTTTACATGGTTTTTCGACATCAGGTCTCTTAAGCTGGCACTTGGACTCACATCAATTTTGGTTTTAATGCCAACAGCAGTTAATTCTCCCTGTATAAACTCAATAAGGTCTTTATAGGTTGTAGTGGTATTCAGGGTAATTTCTGTCAGGCCTTTACCTTCAGGGAACCCCGCTTCTGTTAAAAGTTTTGCGGCAAGTTTAGGGTTATACGCATAACCGCTAACGGCAAGGCTATCAAAACCGGGCATCCCTTTGGGAATAAAACCAGAGGTTGCCGATACGCCTACACCATTGCGAAGGTATTTAATGAGCTTATCTTTATCAATGGCATAATTAATGGCCTGCCTGATTTTCTTTAAACGCAGGGGCGATTTTTTAACAATGGCCAGGCTGGTATCTACAAGTATACCCACATATTCGGTACACAGATAGGGGCTTTTAGTCAGATTAAACTTTCCCTTGTATTTGGACGTCATTTTACCGCTTTTGGTCAGGATATCATCCCGGTAACTTCCATCTACATTGTAATAAAAATCGAGGTCTTTTTTTATGAAGCTCATAAAGCCGCTCTGCTTGTCGGTTATGAAAGTAGCTTTTACCGCATCGAGGTAAGGCAATTTAATGCCTTTTTCATCTTTTTCGAAATAGTGCTCATTTTTTAATAACACCAGGATTTCGCCTTCTTTCCAGTATTTAAATTTAAAGGGCCCTGTACCAATGGGATGGCTCCTGAAATCCTTGCCATAATGGCTTACAATTTCTTTGGGTACTACCGAGCAATATTGCGTGGTAAGCAAACTCATAAACGGCGGGAAGGGGCGTACCAGCTTAATCTGGAAAGTAGAATCGTTTAAGGCAATAAAATTATGTTCATCCTTTACTTTATCGCTAAAAATCCAGCCGCCCGATGAAGCTACTTTCGGATCAATTAAACGGTAAAAACTATAGGCAAAATCACTGGCTACAACTTTTCGGCCCTTTCCGTTTTTAAAGATAGGATCGTCGTGAAAGTAAACATCGTTGCGCAGGTTGAAGGTATAAGTTAAAGCATCGGCAGAAATTTGCCAGCTTTTAGCAATGCATGGAATAGTTTGCAGCGATGAATCGACCTGCACCAAACCATTAAAAATCTGGTTGGTCATCCAGATGGCATTCTGGTTGCGGGCAAAGGCTGGATCTATTGAGGTTAAGCCCTGATCGAGGTTAATATTGAAGACTTTTTTAGCCTGGTGACTGGCGTTTTCCTTACAGCTAAAGATCAGGGTGGCACAAAAAATCCAAAATATATAATTAAATGAGCCTCGCATCGGGTAGGAATGTTATTTTTGCACAAATTAATAAATTTAATGCAGATGTCTTTTTTAAACGATTTATTTATTGGCCTCGATGCTGCTAAACAGGAAGAATTACAGGAACGTTTAGATTTAGTAGAACACAAGATTAAATTTATGGATAAAATGCCGGTAGCTTGCCTGGATACCAGCAATAATCCAAACTACCTGCTAACCGAAGAAATTGCATTAGCCGGCGGAATGGTGGAAGCCGATGTTTTAAATGCGGTATTTATTATTTATTACCAACCAGGCAAAACACTTACCGATTTAATGCGCGAAGTACCGGCTGCACTGAATACCAGTTGGCAGGCAGTACAAAACAACCGCATTATTTTATTAAATGATGATGTAAACCGTGAAAGAACTGCCGAAAATGCAGTTTCTTTAATCGAAGATATTGCTGAAATGCTGCATCCGGGCTCTTTTATATTTGGGCACGAAGGGGATAAGTGGATCAGGTTTGGGGCTTAGTTTTGCTATTTCACCATATAAGGCAGTTAAGGCCATTTAATATTTTTACCCCCCGATCTGTCACCCTGAATTTATTTCAGGGTCTCTAATTTACCACCTAAAACACCTTAGTGCATTTAAGAGGATATTTGCATCCAATCTTCTGACTTTCAGATCTCCGACTCCGGACTTTTACCTGACTTTGGTCTTTTAGCTTTAGTCTTTGGACTTTCCTTTAAATCTCTTTAATCCGATACTCTTCTATTTTACGGTAAAGCGTAGTTAATCCGATACCGAGTAATCTCGAAGTTTCTGTTTTGTTGCCTTTGGTGTGGAGGAGGACTTTTTGGATATGCTGTTTTTCGATCTGCTGTAAATTGTATTCGTTTTCTATTGGCATGAACTCAAAAAATTCGGGAGGCAGAGCAGATGCACTTAAAGTATCGCCATCGGATAGAATCACCAGACGTTCAATTACGTTTTTAAGTTCGCGTATATTTCCTTTCCAGCCGTGGTCGGTTAGTATGGACAGAATTTTATCGTCCATTTTAGGCACGGTCCGGTTTACCTTATCGGCAAATGCCTTGAGGTAGTGTTTAGCCAAAGCAGGGATATCCGTCTTACGTTCGCGCAAGGGCGGTAGTGTAAGCGTAAAAACTGACAAACGGTAATAAAGGTCTGAACGGAACTTGCCTGTAGCGGCATCACCTTTTAAATCTTTATTGGTTGCAGCTAGAATCCTCACATTTACCTGTTGGGTATGGGTATCGCCCACTTTAATGAAGGTTTGGCTCTCCAATACCCGCAATAGCTTGGCTTGCAGGTCGAGGTTCATTTCGCCGATTTCGTCTAATAGCAAAGTGCCGCCATTGGCCTCTTCCAATAAGCCCTTTTTATCTTTATTGGCACCTGTAAATGCGCCAGCTTTGTAGCCAAAAAGCTCGCTTTCCAGTAAATCGGGACTAAAACCGCTGCAATTCAGTGCTACAAAAGGTTTTTCTGCCCTAGGACTCGCATAGTGGATCGATTGCGCAAAAACCTCTTTTCCTGTACCTGTTTCACCTAAAAGTAAAACCGTAGTATCGGTTACGCTTACTTTTCTGGCCAGATCAATGGCCTCTTTTAAAGCTTTAGATTGGCCGATAATGGTTTCGAAACTATGCTTTTGTGCAATTTTATTTTCAAGCTCTGCCACACGACGTTGAAGATTGGATTTATCCATTGCACGGTATAAAAGCGGAATAATTTTATCGTTGTCGTCGCCTTTAACCAGGTAATCGAAGGCCCCGTTTTTAATGGCCAGTACGCCATCGGCAATGGTGCCATAAGCGGTCAAGTTAATAATTTCGACAAAAGGTTTAATGGCTTTGATATCTTTAACCAGGGCAACTCCGTTTACATCGGACAGCTTTACGTCACTGATGACAATGCTTACGTCGTTATTTTTTAAAAGTTTAAGTCCTTCTTTTCCGGTATTGGCTTGAAGGGTTTTAAAGCCCTCCAACTCTATAATCCTGGAAAGTAAACTGCAGATTTTCTTTTCATCATCGATGATGAGGACCATCCCATTCATAGGTTAAATTTATGCTGCAATATTAACAATAAATATACCGAATTATTAACGATTGTGATAATTGTGGCCTTTGGATTTAGTTGGCGACTGCATCAATTAATTATGGCTAGTCTAAAAGGTTTTCAATATGGTAAAAAGCCTTTCAAAATGGCAGGGTTTTGCTGGTGCTCGCCGGGATAGTTGTTTATTTTTTTTGAATTTTTATGTTGATAATCAGTGTTTTATTGTCTTGTTTCTGTCCTAGGTATTGCTTTTGATGACTGGCAAGTATGAAATTTTATTAAAATGAACAATTCAATAATTTTTGTCAGGGTTGCAACCAAAGCGGATGCAAAATATGCAGATGAAATTGTAGCTGAAACACAAAGCTCAGCATTGTTAAGAGGTTCGGGCATTTCGAAAAGAACACCAGCCTCAATTGTCGAAAAGATGATTGCCGGCAAAGCGGTAATTGCAGTAACTGCCGGTGGCGAATGGGCTGGTTTTTCCTATTTCGAAAGCTGGCAAAATAATGCTTTTATCTCCAATTCAGGATTAATTGTTGCGCCAAAATTTAGAAAATCTGGTGTTGCCAAAAGTATTAAGAACCGGATTTTCAGCCTATCACGCCGTTTGTATCCCAATGCGAAAATATTCAGCATAACCTCTGGTGCAGCCATTATGAAAATGAACACTCAACTGGGCTTCGAGCCTGTAACCTTTGCACAAATTACCCAGGATACGGCATTTTGGGAAAGCTGTAAAAGCTGTGTAAACTACTCCATCCTGGAAAGTAAAAATAAAAGTAATTGCTTGTGCACGGCCATGTTGTTCAGTCCCGAACATATCGATCAAATTATCGCCAGCGCCGAAAATACACTCCAATTGCAACAAAACCTAAACCTTAAAAGCATTTAATTACATCATGAATATCGCAGAAAAACCACTGACCAGTCATCCCGATTTAAACCAATTATACAATGAAGCCTTAGCTCTTTTATCCGCTTTAGTTGCCATACCATCTTTTAGCGGTTCAGAGCAAGGAACGGCCAGCGAAATAGAATCGCATCTGGCCAAACATGGTATCAACACCATTCGTAAAAACAATAATGTATGGTGCTACAACAAATATTTCGACAGTGCAAAACCGACCATTCTGCTCAACTCGCACCACGATACGGTAAAGCCCAACGAGCAATATAGCTTAGATCCTTTCAGTGCACTGATATACGATGAAAAAATTCACGGTTTGGGCAGTAACGATGCGGGGGCTTCGCTGGTATCGCTCATTTCGACCTTTATCTACTTTTACGAATCGAAAGACCTGCCTTTCAATTTATGCCTGGCAGCCACCGGAGAAGAAGAAACTTCAGGTTTGAATGGTATCAGGAGCATTTTAGACGATCTTAAACCCATTTCTTTTGCCATAGTTGGCGAGCCAACCGGTATGCACATGGCCATTGCCGAAAAAGGTTCGATGGTGATTGATTGTGTAGCCAAAGGACGCTCGGGCCACGCCGCGCGCGAGGAAGGGGATAATGCCATCTACAAGGCCATTAAGGATATCGAATGGTTTTCGCATTTTCAGTTTCCGATTGAGGATCATTTGCCTGCCCCGGTAAAAATGACTGTTACACAAATCAATGCGGGTTTGCAGCATAATATTGTGCCTGGCGAATGCCATTTTACGGTCGATATCCGTTTCGATCACAATTATACCCCGCGTGAGATCCTGAATGTAATTATCAACCACACGCTATGCAGTTTCAACGTGCGTCCAAATGTGCTCAATCCATCCAACATCGATGTGCTGCATCCTCTTGTTGTTGCCGGATTGGCTCTGGGCAGAAAAACCTATGTTTCGCCTACCAGTTCCGATCAGGGCTGGTTGAGTATGCCATCGGTAAAAATGGGGCCGGGCGAATCGGCCAGATCGCATACGGCCGATGAGTTTGTGCTGATTGAAGAAATTGAAGAAGGGATAACCCTCTATATCCATTTGCTCGAATCTGTTTTTAAAAGGGCATAAATCGGAGAAGCGCCATTTTTTGTACCTTTTTCGTTTCCGAAGCACTAAAGTAAAAGCTTTTTGAGCATATTTGAGTTTCGCAAAACAAATAATATGTTCAAAAGACTAACTGCCATATTCACCCTATGCTTACCGGTAATGTTCTGTGCCGCCCAACAAGTGCGCCCGGCAAAATCGGCCGAGATTTACCGTGAACTGAAAACCTTAAAGCATTTACCAAAGGTTTTATACTTAGCTGCCCACCCCGATGATGAAAATACAGGCTTACTATCATGGTTAATTAACGAACAAAATGTAGAAACAGCTTATTTATCGCTTACCCGCGGTGATGGTGGACAAAATCTTTTGGGTACTGAGCAAGGCGCTGCTTTGGGCTTGATTAGAACACACGAGCTTTTAGAAGCACGGAAATTGGATGGTGCCCAGCAGTTTTTTACCCGCGCCATTGATTTTGGTTTCTCTAAAAATACAAACGATACTTTTAAACAATGGGATGCCGATAGCATTACTGCCGATGTGGTTTGGGTAATCCGGAAATTCAGGCCGGATGTGATTATCTGCCGTTTTCCGCCTACTGCTGCGGCAGGGCATGGACAACATGCAGCTTCGGCTGTAGTGGCCGAAAAGGCATTTAAGGCCGCTGCCGATAAAAATATGTTCCCAAATCAACTGAAATACGTTTCGGTTTGGCAGCCCAAAAGGTTACTTTGGAATACTTTTAGGTTTGGTTCGGTAAATACCACAGCCGAAAATCAGTTGAAGCTAACTGTTGGTCAGTACGATGCGCAACTGGGTATGGGCTACGGAGAACTGGCCGGATTGAGCAGAAGTTTGCACAAAAGTCAGGGTGCCGGTACGCAGTCGGTTGCCGGTGTACGTTCTGAATATTTTACGCATGTAGCAGGTGAGCCCGTTAAAAGAACACTTTTTGATGGTTTAAGCATGAACTGGTCGGACAAAGGTGTGGGCGATATTGATGAATTGATTGATATTATCCTATTATCTTTCAACTATAACCAGCCCGATAAAAGTTTGCACGGACTGCTGATGCTACGCAAAAAAGTAGCCGAATTGTCTGATGCAGATTTGCGCAAAGATAAACTTGCGGCCATTGATCATATTATTTTAAGCTGTGTAGGTTTTATGGGCGAAGTGGTGACCAATCAGCCCGAAGCCATTGCGGGTAACAGCTATAATTTCCGTTTAAACTTAATTTCGAGATCTGCAACTCCGGTAACTTTAGAAAGTGTGAACTGGTTAAATCAAACCGATAACCTCAATAGAAAACTATCAGGTGATTCGTTGATTACCATCGAACGTAAAATCCAGATTCCTGCTGATGCCTTGCCTACAGAACCCTACTGGCTGGCCAAACCTGCAAAAGATGCCGCAACTTTTAGCGTAGCAAACGATACCTTAATTGGTTTGCCTGAAGTGCAGTCGCCTGTTAATGTATTGCTTTCGCTAAAAATTGAATCCGAGAAATTTGATGTGCAGCTTCCCTTATCTTTCAAAAAACTAGATCCGGTTAAAGGCGATGTAGTTGAGGGGCTTCGCATTATCCCGGCGCTAGATTTGAATTTTACCGAACCGGTTTACTTTGCCAAAGAGAAAGAAGGTTTAAATGTTACCTTACGTTTAAGGGCCAATAAGAATATCAATTACGGTAAAATCAGTTTCAAAATTGGCAACCAGATTGTTAAAACTTTTGGGGGCGTTAATCTGGCCGAAAACACCATCAATACCCGAAATTTTTTAATCCCCGCTGAAGATTTGGCAAAAATTAAGTCAAGTCAGAACAAGCTTGAAGCTGTTTTTTCTTCAGAGAGTGCCGAATATACCAAAGGACAGGTCATGATTCAATATCCTCACCTTCCAACTTTACAGTATTTTGTACCTGCCACAACCTGGTTAATAAAAGGTGATGTAAAAGTATTGGCTAAAAAAATAGGCTATATTGAAGGAGCTGGAGATTTAATCCCCGAGTTTTTAAGACAGGCAGGCTTGCAGGTTGATGTATTAACGGAAGCAGATATCCTGAATGCGACAAAACTGGCTACATACGATGCAGTGGTAACCGGTGTGCGTGTAATTAATACGGAGAAGCGGATTAAAAACTGGCAAACGGCATTGCGGAGTTACGTAGAAAACGGTGGTACCATCGTAATGCAGTACAATACTACACAGGATATGGCACTGCAGGATTTCGGCATTTATCCTTTGAGCATTAGTGGTAAGCGGGTAACTGAAGAAAATGCTGAAGTGAAAATCTTAAAGCCAGACCATAAGTTGTTGAATTATCCCAATAAAATAACTGCTGAAGATTTTAAAGGCTGGGTGCAGGAACGCGGAGCTTATTTTCCTGATAAGTGGGATGATAAGTACGAAACGCTTTTCGAAATGCACGATACTGATGAAGAACCATTGCAGGGATCTACCCTGTATGCCAAATATGGTAAAGGAAATTTTATTTATAGTCCGCTGGCGTTCTTCAGACAATTGCCAGCCGGAAATGTGGGAGCTGCCAGGTTATTTTTTAACTTTTTATCAGCTGGTAAATAATGAAAAACCAATTAAAAAACTGGAACACCTGGTATATCCTTTTAGCGCTTGCGCTGGTGTTTCAGATTGTATTTTATTACCTGTTTACTAAATTCTGGGCATGAGCAATATCGATTGGGCAGTATTGATATTTACGCTTTTTGCTGTAGTGGCCTATGGTGTTTTTATTGGCCGTGGACAAAAAAGTAATGCTTCTTATTTAAAAGCCGATAATAAAATACCCTGGTACATTGTGCTATTGGGGATTATGGCTACGCAAGCCAGCGCCATTACCTTTTTGTCGGCTCCCGGGCAGGCCTATACTGATGGGATGCGCTTTGTTCAATATTATTTTGGTTTGCCTTTGGCCATGATTGTAATCTGCATTACTTTCATTCCCATTTTTCAAAAACTGAATGTTTATACGGCGTACGAATATTTAGAAAACCGTTTCGATAAGAAGACACGCGTGCTCACTTCGCTTCTGTTTTTGTTTTCAAGGGGGCTATCAACTGGGATCAGTATTTATGCGCCCAGTATTATTTTATCGAGTGTTTTAAACTGGAATATTTATTTAACCAACATTCTTACCGGTGGTATTTTGTTGATTTATACTTATGTAGGGGGGCTAAAGCCATAGCGCATACGCAGAAACTGCAGTTTTTAATTATTTTGGGTACTATGGCTTTTGCCGGCTATCTGTTAATTCAGCACATGCCCGATGGAATCGGTTTTAAAGATGCACTTTACCTGGCCGGTAAATCGGGTAAATTGAATGTAATCACTACAGAATTCGATTGGAAAGATAAATACAATATCTGGAGCGGACTGATTGGGGGATTTTTTCTGGCACTTTCTTATTTTGGCACCGATCAAAGTCAGGTGGGGAGGTACATTACGGCAAAAGATAATACCAATGCCAAAATGGGATTGCTGTTAAACGGACTGGTTAAAATACCTATGCAGTTTGCTATCCTGCT
This sequence comes from Pedobacter sp. HDW13, assembly GCF_011303555.1. Lineage (NCBI taxonomy): Bacteria > Pseudomonadati > Bacteroidota > Sphingobacteriia > Sphingobacteriales > Sphingobacteriaceae > Pedobacter > Pedobacter sp. HDW13. The sequence continues at coordinate 3,364,442 of NZ_CP049868.1, forward strand.
AATTGGGGCTTTATTGTTTGCTTTCTTTTCTTTAAAACCAGCGCCCATTTATTTTAACGAACGTTCGTATCAATATTTAAAGGAAAAAGAACCACAGCAAGCTGCTGCTTTTGAAAAAGAACACAACGCATTACAAAAACAATTTACGCAACAATCGCACCAAATACTGGCAGAAAAAGAAAAGCAATCGCCATTATTAAGTGCTTCGATAGCCGATTTTAAATCTACGCAGAACAAAGTGAAAGACCTGCATGCAAGGGTAGAAGAGGCCATTAACCAATCGAACTATAATGCCGAGAAAACAGATACCAACTATATCTTTTTATATTTCGTGAAAAACACGCTGCCAGTAGGTATGGTGGGATTACTTTTTGCTGTAATATTTCTGGCCAGTTGGGGTTCGATCTCTGCCGCACTCAATTCGCTTGCGGCATGTTCGTTAAAGGATGTGCATCTTATTTTTGGGGCAAAAGCACCGGATGATGAAACAGAACTCAAATACAGCCGGCTACACACGCTTGCCTGGGGAATTTTTTCGATCGCCGTAGCTATGTTTGCCACGCAGATGGGGTCGCTTATTGAAGCGGTAAATGTTTTAGGCTCGCTTTTTTACGGACCAATATTGGGTATCTTTCTTGTCGCTTTTTACTTCAAAAAAATTGATGGCCCTATAGTTTTTATTTCAGCGATACTCGCCGAAATTGTGGTGATTGCAGTATATAAATTTGATATTATTTCCTTTTTATGGCTTAACGTAATCGGTGCTGCTGCAGTAATTGTGTTTTCGCTGCTGGGCTTGTTGTTTCACAAGCCGAGGGCGGTGGTGAGTGAATAGGAGAGGTTTCTACCTTGGTGATTGTCATCCTAAGCTTGTCGAAGGACTTGGCTAATTTTTGCTTAATCGAACTAACTTTCCGTAGAGTTCCGAAGGGTTCTACGAATTATGAATGGAAAAGAGTCTTCGACTCGTTCTTTGCCATTGAGTTTACAAACTCAATCTTATTTGCCAATCCGTAGAGACGCTACGTTTAACTCTACGAACAGGATATTATTTTAGCCGGTTATAGAACACCAGACGATATTAACATAGTTTGTTAGGCTGCGCGGAGTCGAAGACGATACAATTCAACTACGGTCATCAACTTATCAATTTTTAACCAATTGGCCTATCTTCACAAGCAATTTAGCGTTCACTCACTCAAAATTCAATATCTTTATTTTGTTGGCTAATCAGCCATTTTAAACAAAATCATTACCTATGAACGAAGCCTGGATAAACAGATGGGACGATAGATACCGTACCGAAGAGTTCGCTTATGGCGAACAGCCCAATAATTACCTTAAAGAACAATTAGAAAAACTAAATAGTGGCACTATACTTTTTCCGGCTGAAGGCGAGGGCCGCAATGCCGTTTTTGCTGCAAAGCTCGGTTGGAAGGTTTCGTCCTTTGATATTAGTGCCGAAGGTAAAAACAAAGCCATTCAGCTTGCTGAAAGTAACCATGTGAGCATCGATTATCAGGTGGGTGAGTTGCAGCATCTGGATTACAAAGCAGAACAATTTGATGCCATCGCATTAATTTATGCACATTTTCCGGCGGAGATTAAATCAGCTTATCACAAAACGTTAGATCGTTATTTACGTAAAGGTGGATTGATTATTTTTGAAGCCTTTAGTAAAAATCACCTTGACTATCTTGCCCGTAACGAAAAAGTTGGTGGGCCAAAAGAACTCGATATGTTATTCTCTATCGAAGAAATAAAATCAGATTTCACCAATTACGAAATTGTAGCGCTGGAAGAAAAAGAAATCGAGCTGAACGAAGGTGTGTTTCATAACGGGCTGGGATCAGTAATCAGGTTTGTGGGCCGGAAGAAATAGAACAGTAGCTTTAATCGGAATGGTAGATTGGTGTTGTTTCGGTCGGGTGAGGACACCAACCGATAGGAAAACTATACAGACAGGATTTGTTCCTTAGGATACCTGTATCGTCATTCCGGTATCAATTTATTTAGTATTATTGTTTTATCGCGCTAAAGCCATAAATTCGTAAAATCAAAAGAACAGCAAAACAAATAAAAATAATACTATGAAAACGATGATCAAATCAATCGCTATGTTATTTACAGCAATTACAATTTCTGTAAGTGCAATGGCACAAGATGCGCAGCCTAAACCAAGTCCTGCAGCAACTGCAACAGGTAAAATTAAAAGTGCAACCATTACCATTAATTACAGCAGCCCTGCGGTTAAAGGCCGTAAAATTTGGGGTGGCTTGGAAGCATGGGATAAAGTTTGGCGTGCCGGAGCAAACGAAGCTACTACGTTCGAAACTGATAAAGACATTACCGTTGAAGGTAAAGCATTACCAGCTGGTAAATACAGTTTCTTCTTAATCCCGAAGGAAAGCGGAACCTGGACAGCTATTTTTAACAAAGAGCCTAAACAATGGGGTGCTTACAAATATGAAGAAGCTAAAGATGCTTTACGTGTTGATGTAAAAACAAAAGCTTTAAAAGCAACTCAAGAGCGTTTGGTTTATAAAATTGGCAAAAGCGGTTTCTCTTTAGATTGGGATAAGATTTCTGTTCCGGTTGCTGTGAAATAAATTTTAAAACACACACGATATTAAAGCCATTCCGATACCCGGAATGGCTTTTTGTTTTTAAGCGTTTACCGGGCTTACCAAACCGTAACCAGATACATTTTTGTAAAGAAGCTAAAACATAACCGCCACTTCATCTTAAAATGTTATTTTGGCGCAATTTATAAACCAAACCTCAAATGAAGTTTTCTGTTCAAATAGTAGGGGCTCTATTGTTCTTCTCGTTAAACGTTTTATCACAACAAAAAACGAATATATTTTCCGTTAGTTCGGCAAAACCTGTTGATCAGGTAAATGTTTTTTTAGGCTCATCTGCAGACCATGGGCAGATGTCGCCGGCCGCGTCTTACCCTTTTAGCATGTTAAGCATTGGTCCTCAAACTTACCCTAAAACGCATACCGGTTACGAATATCTTGCCAAGAAATTTGAAGGCTTTACCCATAACCGTTTCGAAGGGGTAGGATGCCAGGGATCAGGCGGAAATATTTTTATCAAACCTTTCTTAGGCGCTGACCCGGCACAATCAGAATTAATCAAAGCATCAGAAAAAGCCTCTCCTGGCTATTACGAAGTTGGCTTTGAAAATAAAATTAAAGCCAGTTTTACTGTTTTAGGCAAAGCCGGCAAACATGCCTATCAGTTTCCGGTTGGGGCTAAAGGCTTTTACCTTGATTTAGGTTACGCTTTTAACGGTGCTTTTGTGGCCGAAGAACATGAAGTGAACGGCAATACTGTTAGCGGTTGGATTACCTCACGCACAACCTGCGGTGCCGGTAAATACAAATTGTTTTACTATCTGGAAATAGGTGAAGATGTATCCTGGAAAGTGCTTGATGAACATAAGTTAATCGCAACACTACAGTCCGGTATAACCACAGCAGGTATTAACATTGCCCTTTCATCGGTAAGTGTAGCTGCCGCAAAGGCTTCTATCAATAAAAATGCATTTGCTGCAGTAAAAGCGCAGAGCCATGAAGACTGGAATACCAATTTGTCTAAAATTGCAGTAAATGGCGATTTGGAAAGTGCAAAATTATTCTACTCGCTATTGTACCGCACCATGCAATCGCCATACGTTATTTCAGAAACTGACGGTGCCTACCGCAACACCAAAGGCGAGGAGCAAAAAGATAAGGAAATTCGTTACAATGGCTGGGCCATCTGGGATAATTACCGTACGCAGCTGCCTTTACTTTCGCTAGTTGCGCAAGACCGTTACGCAGGTATGGTTACCTCAATTGCCGATCTTTATCAATCAGGCAAAAAAGATTATGCCGGCCAAAATGAGCCTTCCAATACCGTGCGTTCAGAGCATGCCATTGTGGTGTTGCTTGACGCCTACCGTAAAGGTTACCCAGTCGATTTTAATAAAATTGCCGATTCTCTGGTAAAAGAAGTAAATGGTTTGGATTATAAATCGCCTGATAAAGCTTTAGAATCGAGCTACGATAACTGGGCATTAGCCGAAATATTCAAGATATTAAAGAACAAGGAAAAATCTGATTTTTATCTGGCAAAAGCCCTGGAGTATAAAAAATACTGGAACAAAGATTTTAAAGACATGAGCAAGAACGATGTAGACCGCATGCAGGCCAGAGGTTTATATCAAGGTACCATTTGGCAGTACAGGTGGTTTGTGCCTTACGATTTTAAAGGACTTGTTGAGCTTGATGGGGGAGAAGAATCATACCTGGCGAAGCTTGACGAATTTTTTGCCCACGATTTGTACAACCACGCCAACGAACCCGATTTACAGGTGCCGTTGATGTACAATGTAACCAAATCGGGATATAAATCGCAATACTGGATGCATCAATTGGCTGCGGATACGGTAATCCAGAATTACTTTAACGACAATAGTCGCGGTATTGGCAGTTATATCGGTAAAATTTACCGCAACCAGCCACATGCCTACCTGCGTACCATGGATGACGATGCAGGTGCGATGAGTGCCTGGTATGTCTTTGCAGCCAGTGGTTTTTCTCCCGCTTGCGTAGGCTGGCCTGTTTATTATTTAAATGTGCCTTTGTTCCCAACGGTTACTTATAGCCTGCCAAAAGGAAAAACCTTCAAAATTGAAACCGTTAATTTTAGCTTAAAAAACAAATACATTAAGGAAGTTTTCCTGAATGGAAAGCTCTTTAAGAAAAATTATATTACACAAGATGATATCAATGCCGGAGGTATTTTAAAGATTGTTTCAAGTGCAACACCGGTTAAAGTTTCTGATACCGAAAACTGGATTTCCAGTCTCGAAAATTAACTTGAAAAATTAAGCTTAACCGACAAACATATTTAAAGTTGTCCTGTTATTGTAGTATAAATTCGAGATCATGGCACCTTTAAAATTAAGCGAAGAACAACATGCTACATTAAGCAACAGAAACACGACAGCAGAAACCGATGAGCAACCTTTAGCCCTTCATCCCGAGGCCTACAAAGTTAAAGGACCATCGCCCGATAAGATGAAAACTGTATCGGCCTCTTTGAGGAATTATGCCCACGGTTTGTACGGATTGCTGTAAAACACCATTTAGAAAAAACTCAACATACAAACAAAAGAAGCCGGTTTTATAAAAGCCGGCTTCTTTTGTTTTTTATAATCGTAAACCGAAATTGAATTAGTTGAATAAAGGTTGTTTATGCTTTAAGGTCAAAATTTTCCAGTTCCTTTTCTGCGCCATTGATAATTATCGAAACCTGGTGGTCGCCCAAATGGAATTTTCTTGTGGTAATTAATACGAATTTTTGTTTGCGGATAATGGCTACCTCGGCACCCGCCGTATAAACCCTTTCAGAAATTTTATATACTTTTTTGGTGTTCTGCCCATTTTGCTTTTTGTAATATACGGCATACTCTAGCCTTACCTTTTGTTCTGTAGGGTTTTCGTTGCGGATAGAAAATGAGAAAGCCAGACTTTCGCCAATTTTTACCACCGGGGTCAAAAGCTTAAAATCTTTCAATACAATGCCGGTATCATCCAAACCGTAATGCTTCAAAATTTCGGTGTGGCCCTGTTTTAAAAGGGTGCGGCTACCGTGTTTAATCAGGGCATCGGTTTCGGTACTTAAACCCGACCATCTTTTAGCTACCGCCAAAACCACTTGCGGGTGATCTTTCGCAATATCGTTCAAACTGTTGGCTACACTTCTCCTTACATATTCGGAAGGGTCGCTTTTAAGGTTTTCTAAAATCGGTAAAATGGAGGCAGGGTCTTTTTTCAGAAAAGGAATAGCCATCGCCCATGGCAGGCGGGGTCTGCTGCCCTCGCTGGCAAGCCTGCGCACCTTATGGCTTTCGTGCACCGACCATTGCTGCATGCGTAAAATCATTTCGTTTCCGTACTTCAAAATAAAGGGACGTACGGCAAATTCGCAGCTTACAAACTGGGTAACAAATTCCAGTGCCTCTACCGAATTTTCGAAATCATCAATTCCATAAGTTTCAATATAATCGGGCAAAAACATATAGGCTAGGCCATCTTCGCCAATACCCTGAACCCTTAGCTGTTCTATTGTTTTTTTGAGGAGTGTAATTCTCTGTGGATAAGCTTCAGGTAAAAAATGATGCAATACTTTTGAAGTGTGTTTCATTCTTTCTTTCAGTTCCATCGAATCAAATTCGGGCACAAAAATATTTTGAACGAATTTTTGCTCATCAAAAGTGGGAATGGTGGCGGTTAAGGCACCGCTTAACCTGTTGTAAAATGCGGGTGAATATAAATCTTTTAGCGGGCTGGCCATAGGTAGTTAAATAGGAAATCAAAGTTAGCGCAATAAAGTTTTATTTTGTTTGGCCAACATCATTTTTACCAGGCTGGTAAACGATTTCAGCTTTTTCTTTGCCACATTTGTTTATCAACAAATAACAGCAAAATGAACACAACAAAAATAGGCTGGATCGGATTGGGCAACATGGGCATCCCAATGGCTACACAACTGATTGAAGCAGGATACGAAGTTAGGGTATATAACAGGAGCAAGGCCAAAGAAGGCACTTTAAAAGAAATGGGCGCTTTACTGGCACAAACGCCAAAAGATTTAATTGCACAAACTGATGTAGTATTTGTAATGGTGAGTGATGATGCGGCAATTGAAGCCATTTTTAATGATACAGATGGTGTTTTGAGTGCAGAAGTAGCTGGAAAAATCATCATCAATATGAGTACGGTTTCTCCATCGATCTCCCGGCAAATGGCTGAGGCATGCACAGCGAAAGGTCTCCATTATTTAGATGCACCTGTTTCAGGCAGTGTAAAGCAGGCTGAAACAGGTCAGCTGGTGATTATGGTGGGGGGTGATGAGCTTGCTTTTAACGAAGTTAAACCTATTTTAGAAAAGCTTGGAAAACTGGCCATGCGCGTGGGCGAAACAGGAGCAGGCAATAGTGCAAAGCTGGCGATCAATTCACTATTGGCTTTATACGCCCAGGGACTGGCCGAAACGGTAGTATTTGCTAACGCGCAGGGAATTAAAACCGAAGATCTGCTCAACCTGATTAATAACGCGGCTATTGGCAATATTTTTACCAAAATTAAGGGTGACGCTATTGTAGCTGATCAATATCAGGCTGCCTTTGCACTGAAACACATTGTGAAAGATCTAAATCTGGCCAAAGCAGAGGGAATTTCATCACCTTTGGCTAAAACGGCATTACAAACTTTCGAATCGGCTTCGATAAGATACGGTGAGGAAGATATAATTGCGGTGATTAAAGAAGTTAAGGCTGATTAAGGCAACCTATCGGATGGTGTTTGCACCAGCCGATAAACTAATATTGGTCGGTGGGAACACCGACCAATACGATAAATCCGTAGAGACGTACTTAACTCTACGAATAGGATACCGAAAATATTAAACTTTCAATCCACTAAAAGTGCTGAGAAGAATAACACCCAATACAATTAGTGTAATGATAACATATAGTTTGTCTTTTTCCAGCATAAATGCAAAAAGTGAAAATACGATCCGCATAATGGGTGTAATAATTAATAGCAGCACTCCAAACTGGATAATAGCCATGGGTTTAAAGGTAAAAAGCCCCAGAAAGATCCCTTCAAAAGTGATGTAACTGTCTTGTTCTCCTTTAAAGATATGGTAATCGGGTCGTGGTCCGTTTCCGTTTTGGACTAAAAAAAGTACTCCGCCCAATAAAACAATCAGGCTTGCGGTAATTACCCCAAAGCGTAATAACTGACCAACAATTTTTTCTACATCCCGATCGCCGATAAGCTGTTTTGATATTGAATTTTTCATAATTGTATTTAAAATTGATGGTGATAACCGTTATAAATCATTTCGAAGGCCACAAAGGTGATCGCAATACAAAAGATAATCCGCAGGGTAGAAGGATTGATATGCGTTAACAATTTTGCACCTGTAAATGCGCCACCCAATACCCCAAGTACTACGGGGAAAGCGATGCCCGGATCCATGTAACCCCGTTGCAGATAAACCACAGCGCTGGCCGCCGCCGTTACCCCAATCATAAAGTTACTGGTTGTGGTACTCACCTTAAAGGGGATTTTCATGGCAGTATCCATTGCCAGTACCTTTAATGCACCTGAGCCGATACCTAGTAAGCCCGACATTACGCCCGCTACTGTCATGATCGAAAAACCTGCGCCCACATTTTTGAGTTTGTAGGCTACGTTGCCTGATGGGGTAGGGTAGCTGCTGTTCAGTTTTAAAACCGCCGATAAGTGACTGCCTTCCGTTAAAGCCTCTTGGTTCTTTTTTCTAAGCGTCATGGCGGCAGAGAAAAGCAGTACACAGCCAAAAAGTATAGCAATGGTATTGGTAGGGGTATAAATGGCAATTAAAGCGCCTAAAACTGCACCAAGTGTAGTGGCAATTTCGAGGAACATGCCCAGCCGGATGTTGGTAATACCTTCTTTGATATAAGCACTGGCAGCTCCCGATGAGTTGGCGATAGAAGCCAATAACGCTGCACCAATGGCATAGCGGATATCGACATGGAAAACAAGGGTAAGCAGTGGTATAACGACTACGCCGCCACCCAAACCGGTTAACGACCCAACTAAACCCGCAAGGTATGCTCCAAGGATTAAAATCAGGGTAAAAGTTAAAATTGACATGATATTAATGGTTATTGTTCAATATGGTAATGGTTGTTTCGCGAGCCGCATCGGCGTTTCCATCTTTTATCGCGTTAAATAAAGCCTGATGTAGGTGATGGCTCATGGCAAAATGTGCAATGCCCGATGGAGCTCTTTTGGCAAAGAAATCACGAATAATAACGGTAAAGCTTTCGTAAAGATCGGCTAAAACATGGTTGCCTGATGAACGGGCAATGGCCAGGTGAAATTCAATATCAGCATTGGCGCAATCCAGCCGCGATTCTTTTTCAATAGCCAACTTTCTGTTTTCCAGTGCTGCAGCCATAGCTTCCAGATCGGTTGCTGTACGGTTTTGGGTAGCCAGCAATACAATTTCCTGCTCCAGGATCGATCTTACGTGATTAATTTCTTCAAAATCCGATCGGCGTAACCTTTGTTCAATCGGTTCGGTTGGTACTGCATTTACCAAAGTGCCGAAACCCTGCTTAACAGTAAGTATACCTGATAAAGTGAGCGATTTTACCGCTTCGCGAATGGTAGATCGACCTACTCCGTAAAGCTCCATCAGGGCTGGTTCGGGTGGTATTTTTTCACCCGTCTTAAATTTGCCTGCTTTAATGTCGTCCCGAATTTTAACCGAAACCTGCTCGAAAAGTTTACTTTCCTGTTCCATAGCTTTGAATTTATATGCAAACATACGATGTTTATTTTAAACATCAGATGTTTGTTGTCTTTTTAATCTCATTTCTCGCTATGAATTAAAAGGGGAGCTGAAATATTTTTATTGTCGTAAATTTTTTATTGCTGATAATGAGGTGTTTATGTTGTTTACGGCATGGGTTTTATAAAAATAATTAAGCTAATATTTGTATCGTACGAAAAGTATCGTACCTTTAGGATATGAAAGTGAATCAAACTGAAAATAATCTACCCGAACCTACCAAAGCTGAATTAGAAATATTGCAGGTTTTGTGGGAATTTGGTCCTTCTACAGTTCGGTTCGTGAACGATCAGTTAAATACGCAACGGGAAGTGAATTATACTTCAACCCTTAAACAGATGCAGATTTTAACAGAGAAAGGAATTTTAAAGCGTGACGAAAGCCAAATGAAGCACATTTATATTCCGGTTGAGGCAGAAGAAAAAACCAAAGTACAATTGTTAGATCGTTTTGTAAATACCCTGTACAAAGGATCGGCATCGCAACTGATGATGCAGCTTTTAGGGAATGAAAAGACATCTAAAAAAGAAATCGAAGAGATTAAGCGGCTATTGGATAGCATGGAATAATTAATAAATGCTAAAAAACACCATTATGGAATTTAAACTGGTTAACCTTTTACCCGAGAACTGGCTGCATGCTTTAGGCGCAACACTGTTTCACTCGCTTTGGCTGGGTGTAATTTTGGCCTTGCTGGCAGGTTTGGTAATGTTTACCACCCGTAAGGCAAGTGCTGCTTTACGCTACAACCTGCTAACCGTTTGTTTAAGCCTGTTTGTTGTTGCCATTGCTTTTACTTTTTATACAGAACTTCAAAAACCGGTTATTGCTGCACAATTGTTTAGCAATAACCAAAAGGTAGTTAATCTTTCTCCTGCTGATGGGCAAGCTATTACCAGTGTGCAGGAGAAAATGAGTGCTGGTATGAACCAGGCCCTTTCGTTATGGAATGCCTATACCGTACAGATTGTTTTGATCTGGTTTTTGATCATCTGTGGTAAAAGTATCCAGCTTATTGTGGGTTTAAATAATGTTTACCACTTGCGTAACCATGCAATTTATGCTGCGGGCAAAAAATGGGATGTAAAACTGGCCGAACTCGGTGAGAAGCTGGGGGTAAGCCAACCAATTAGCCTGATGCAATCGGGTATTGCGCAAATGCCTATGGTTGTGGGGCATTTTAAACCTTTGGTATTAATTCCGCTGGGCTTGCTTAATGGTTTGTCAACTGCCGAAGTAGAGGCCATTCTCGCACACGAGCTTGCACACATTAAACGCAAAGATTATCTGGTAAACCTGCTGCAGAGCTTTATCGAAATCGTTTTCTTCTTCAACCCGGCGGTACTTTGGGTATCGCAATTAATAAAAACAGAACGCGAGCACTGTTGCGATGATTTGGCCATCGCTTGTGTAAACGATCGTAAAAACTACGTTCAGGCCCTTGTAGTCTGTCAGGAGTTTAAGCAGCGTGCACCTGCTTATGCCATGGCGGTTACGGGTAAGCAAGGTAGTCTGCTGCAAAGGGCAAGCAGGATGTTATTTAACACCAATTCAACTTTAAACAAAATGGAAAAGACAATATTAACCATCGCACTGGTTTCGGTAGTGGTTTGCACTGCTGCATTTAAAAGTGTTGGCTATGCAAAAACAGTTACCGGAAATAAAATATCAAGCGCTATTCAGGTAGTACAGGATTCGACCAAAAAGCGTGTAGCTGCTAAGGGAACGAAACGCAGCGGTGAAGAAGCAAAACAAGGCAAATCTGCTGAGCAAATGGAGCGCGAAATTGCGGCTAAAATGGATCGTACCGAAAAGTCGTTACAAGAAAAAAACAGGGCCTCAATTGAAAAGGAACAGGATATTAAAGCCCGGATAGAAGATCAGAAACGTGCAAGAGAAGATAGAAGAATGGCAGCAGAGGATATAAAACGCGCTAAAGCCGATAAAGAACTGGCTAAGCATGATGCTGAATGGGCAAAAGAAGATGCAAAATGGGCTAAGGAAGACGCTAAATGGGCAAAAGAGCATGCTGACGGAAGAGGTTATGATATGCCACGCCCGCCGCGCCCGCCACGACCAGCCAGAGTACCACGACCAGCCAGAGCGCCAAGACCTGTAAGCTCATATACCATACCACCTATGCCACCAACTCCTCCTACGCCTGCAACGCCGGCTACACCTCCAACTCCGCCAACTCCACCGGCTTATGGCAGTACTACAACCAGAACAGGTGTTGAACGGACGGTTACTTCTAAAACGGTAACCAATGGCGATGGCCACGATTATACCAGCGAAATTAATCAGCAGATGATCAAAGATGGTATTATCAGCAGCACAAACAAACTCTCGTATAAGCTTAATAAAGATGAGCTGATTGTAAACGGTGTTAAGCAAAGTGCCGATGTACAGAAAAAATACAAGCAAAAGTTCTTAAAAAATGAAGGACACTCGCTGATGTATAATTTCATGGTAGAGAACCACAAAACCAATTTCTAAAAAGCGCTAATCTAACCCCTTCATGAAAACAATAATTGTGGCCCTGTTGGCCATGTGGATGAATATTGCCTTTACTTTTGCTCAAGCTCAAACGCCATCATCCAAAATTTATGGCCGGGTATTGGATGCCGAAGGCAAAAACATCGAATTTGCTACCGTGGCCCTGCTAAAAGATGCGGTTTTGTTGAAAACCAGCTTTACCGAAGCTGACGGACGTTTTGGTTTCGATAAGCTCGCTTACGGCAGGTATCTGCTTAAAGTATCAGTGGTAGGAGCATCCATTTACCAAAGCGACACTTTGCTGGTGGATGCAGCACATACCAGTATCGCATTAGCCGATATTAAAATGGCTACCGGTATCAATAACCTTAAAGAGGTAACGGTTGCTGGTCAAAAAGCTTTTGTTGAGCGGAAAATAGACCGTATGGTAGTGAATGTTGATGCACTGATTTCGAATGCAGGCACCACAGCACTGGATGTGTTAAGCAAATCACCTGGTGTAAGTGTCGATCAGAATGGAGCCATCTCGCTTAAGGGAAAAAATGGGGTGGCCATTTTTATCGATGATAAACCTACCTACCTTTCGGGGGCGACCTGGAAAACTACCTGCGCTCTTTGCCCTCTTCATCACTAGATCAGATTGAACTGATGACCAATCCGCCGGCCAAATATGATGCGGCCGGAAACGGAGGGGTAATTAACATCAAAACCAAGAAAACCAAAACGGCAGGTTTTAATGGTGGGATTAACCTGAGTCTGAACCAGGGGCAAATGAGCCGTTCGAACGATAGCTTTAATTTTAATTACCGTAAGGATAAGCTGAACGTTTTCGGAACACTGAGTTACAACCTCAACAACAGTTTTACCGATCTGGATTTGAACCGAAAATATAAAAATGACGATGGTAGTGCCAAATCCTACTTTAACCAGAATTCATATTTCCGCAGGCAGGGCCACACCTTTAACCTGAAAACAGGCCTTGATTTTTATGCTACTGAAAAAACAACCTGGGGCGTGGTGTTTACAGGGATGAACCGGATTTCGAAACAGGTAAACAACAATACAAGTAACCTATCCAATGCAGCTATGCAACTTGATTCGGTCATCCGTGCTGAAAATATCGATCAGATTAAGTACCAGAATGCCGGGGTTAATTTAAATTACAGGCATAAATTTAACAAGACAGGCAGGGAACTAACTTTCGATGCAGATTACCTCCTTTATCACAACCAAACTGATCAAACTTATTACAATTTCAGTTATCTGCCCAATATGGCTTTGAAGTATCAGGATGTTTTAACGGGCGATTTACCTTCGAATATCGATATTTATACCGCTAAAATAGATTATAGCCACCCGCTGGCCAATAAATGGAAGCTGGATGCAGGAGCCAAGTCGGCCTATACCAAAACAGATAATACCGCAGGTTATTTCAATACCTCGAACGGAAAAACTGCTCCCGATTACGAAAAGAGCAATCACTTTTTATACCGCGAAAATATCAACGCAGCTTACCTGAACATGAGCAGGGAAGGGAAAAGATTTTCGTTACAGATAGGGCTACGCTACGAAAATACAGTTTCGAACGGGCACCAGCTTGGTAACCTAATTAAGCCCGATTCGAGTTTTAAACGTACTTACAATAGCCTGTTCCCAACATTTTATCTTTCGTACAAGCTCGATACAGCAGGTAATAACCAGCTGGGCTTAAACTACGGTCGCCGCATTGACCGTCCTTATTATCAGGATCTGAACCCTTTCTTTTCACCGCTGGATAAGTTTACCTATTATGTGGGTAATCCTTTTCTAAAACCTTCGTTTACACAGAGCTTAGAACTATCGCATACCTTTAAAAGCAAAATAACCACCACCTTAAGTTACAGCTGGGTGCGCGATGAGGTAAATGAAACCATTGAAATTTTAAATGGTACCTACTATAGCCGTCCGGCCAATGTGGGTAAAACCAGGGTCGCTAATCTTTCTGTTAATGCAGAAATTGATTTAACCAAATGGCTTAAACTGAATGCTTATACGGAGGTGGGCAGAATGATTTCGAAGACAGATTTCTATACTGGTTATTTGGTAACCAACGGTACTTTTTTCAGGGCTTATCCAAATCTACAGTTTAAAATCAGCCCAAGCTGGAGCGCCGAGTTAAACGGACAATACCAGAGCAAGTTTTCTAACGTACAGTTTTTATTGGGATCAGTACACGAGTTTGGCGCAGCAGTACAGAAAAAATTGAGTCCAAAAAGTACATTGAAATTAACAGCTGGTGATATTTTTAGAAACCGCATATTTAATGGGATAATTAACAACCTGGCCGCTACCGAGGCTAACTGGGTAAATCGACAGGATTCGAGAAGAATGGTTTTAAGTTATAGCTACCGCTTTGGTAAGGCTTTTAGCACACCATCTAATCACGAATCATCGGGGGCAGATGCAGAGAAGAACCGGGTAAAGAATTAGTAGGGCAATCCTAACCGGAGTGCAACGGAATACCTGCAAGTAGCTATCTGGAAAATTTATAGTGCTGGTAGATTGCTCAGTTACGTTGCACTCCATTCGAAGTGAGGATCAAATAGCTTACACAATCTGGTTCAATACAAGCACGCCAACCAAACCCAATACAGATACCAAACTTTCCATCACCGTCCAGGTGCTGAAGGTTTCTTTTAGCGTGAGGTTAAAATATTCTTTAAACATCCAGAAACCCGTATCGTTAACGTGCGAGAACATCAGACTTCCGGCACCAACTGATAAGACCATCAGCTCGGGTGGGGTACCCGGGCCAATTAAGGGTAAAACCATGCCTGATGCAGTTAATGCTGCAACTGTGGCCGAACCCAAAGTTACCCTGAGCGATGCCGTAATGAGCCAGGCTAACAGCAAAGGAGATAGGTTTAAACCACCGGTAAGCTGTTTTACCGTTTCGCCCATGCCGCTATCAATCAAAATCTGTTTGAAGGCGCCACCTGCCGCAATAATTAGCACAATCATGGCAATGCTTTTTACCCCTTCGGTACAAGATTCCATCGCTTTAGCAATCGACGCTTTTTGCAGCATTAAGGTAAGCACTACCGATAGGAGCAGTGCGGCAGTCGGATCGGCGAGAAATACAAAGATGGCTTTACCGGGGTAATCCATCTTAAGGCTACTACCCAGTGTACCCGCAACAATTAAAAATACTGGTAACAGTGCCGTAATAAAACTTTTAGAAGCCGAAGGCAGGTTGTCGTCCTCATTAATTACAAAGCCATCTTGTATAACGTTTGTGCTTCGTTTTAAGAGCAGCCTTGGTAAATATACCCCTGCAATAACTGCAATGGGCAAACTTAAAATTAATCCATAAATCAGTGTTTTTCCAATGTCGGCATGAAATATACCAGCCAAAGCTACCGGGCCCGGGTGCGGTGGTAAAAAGCCGTGTGTTACCGAAAGCGCTGTAGCCATAGGTAGCCCAATGTATAGTTTGGACAGACCTGTTGCCGAAGAGATAGCAAAAACCAGGGGGATTAAAACCACAAATCCGGCATTATAAAAAAGCGGAATGCCAACCAATAAACCAGTTAAAAGCACTGCCCATTGGATGTTTTTTTGACCAAAAGCCTTAATGAGAATGAATACAATCTTTTTGGCAGAACCACTATCTTCAATCAGTTTACCCATCATGGCACCAAGTGCCAAAACCATTACCATGCTGCCCAGTGTACTGCCAATGCCGTTGCTTATGGCGCTCATTACTTTGGCTGCCGGCATACCCAAAAGCAAACCAGTAATAATGGCTACAGCCAGCAGGGCAATCATCGGGTTGATCTTTTTCAAAATCAAAACAAACAACAGGAGGATACCAAGAAGTAAGATGAATAATGACATTTGGTTAGGAGTTTAAGGAGGATGATTAGTTTTATTGACAGCTCTACCTAGATTAATAGGTGTCTGTGAAAAGCATGACCGCTATTTTTTAACCGTAATGGTTCTACCGGTAACCAGTGTAAATTCGTAAATGCGGTACAAACCATCATCTTTAATTTCTATGCTTTCTACCAGGCCTGTTTTGCTGAAAGTATCGGTTACCATGCTGCCAATCTTTACATCCTGAAGCACATCAGTTGGGGTATCGCTGTTTAATCTGATCATAAAGGTAAAAGTATCAAAATTCTATGGTTTTAGCCACGGATGCACGGAATCCACGGAAAATGTTCTGTTATTTGTCTCTATGTTCTTCGTGCCTTCCTTTGTGGGCTCTGTGGTTGAATATTGCGACTAAACCAGCGCCACCCGCTTAGCGCTTTCCCCCATTAGCCCTCCGTTCTTAAAATTTTTAAAGGTGGTTGCTTGAGGATACTTCTTGTACTTAAAACTCCAGTAATCACCACCAGCAATACAATTGAACCAAACAATAGCAGGGTAGAAAAAAATGGTGGTGTAAAGGTCGCATCAAAACTAAATTTAGCCAGCGCCCAGCTTCCGCCAAGTGCCAGAATTAATCCTGCGCCTGCTGCAAAGGTGCCTAAAAAGAAATATTCAATTGCATTAATCCGGATGATCTGCTTACTGCTGGCCCCCATGGTACGAAGTAAAATACTCTCTTTTATCCTTTGGTTTTTACTCGTTAACACCGAAGAAATTAACACAATCCATCCGGTTACCATGCTAAAACCTGCCATAAACTGAATTACGAAACCGATTTTGCCCAAAAGCTCATCCAGTAATTTTAACACCAGGTCTAAATCGATTACCGAAACATTTGGGAATTGCCGCACTACCTCTCCCTGGAAACGTGCCGAAACCTCGCTCGAGGGAACCCTGGTCATCAATACATGAAACTGCGGCGCCTCTTCTAAAACCCCTGCCGGAAAAACAACCCTGAAATTGGTTTGCATCCTACTCCAGTTTACCTCCCTTAAGCTGCCCACTACTGTAGGGATCATCATGCCCTGTACGTTAAAAAGTATTTTATCGTTTAAACCCACCTTAATCTGCTGGGCATAACGCTGATCGAGTGAAATGTAAACCATTTCGCTGGCTTTTACATGGCCAGTCCATTTACCGGCAGTAATCTTTTCAGCTGCGGTAAGGGTATCCTGGTAAGTGGCTCTGATTTCGTTACGGTATGCCCTGCGGTTGTTGGTATCAGCAGTCGATTTTTTGCCGTTAATCTCCTCAATACGCATGGTAATTACGGGTACCTGATTCATTAAAGGCAGTTTAAAAGCTTTGGTTAGGCTGTCTAATCCTTCCTTTTGCGTATTCTGGATATCAAACATTACCATGTTGGGCTGATTGTTACCTGATGAGAGGCTAACCCGGTTCATTAAAATACCTTGCACAAAAAAGAGGGTACAGATAAAGGTGGTTGAGAGGCCAATAGATACCGTTAACATTAACGTTTGGTTGTTAGGCCTGTACAGATTGGCAAATCCCTGCCGCCACAGATAACCAGCAGTGCCAGGCAAAAGTTTCCTAACCATAAACATAAGCAGTTTAGACAGGATAAGGAGTAAAATAAAGGCGATGGCAATGCTGAGGGTAAAAAACAGCGTTTGTACCCCGGTTTTCATCTGTAAATGTGTAAAACCCGCAATAAAAGCGGCCATAAGCAGATATACCAGCCACAACAAGGGATCTTTCCTACCCCGGCCTCTTTCGAAAGAAACCCGTATGGCATTTAGTGGCGAAATTTTGCGCACCGCTAAAAGCGATGGCAGGGCAAAGAGAACGGATATGATGAGCCCGAGTAAAATCCCCTGACCAACTGCGGGCCACGAAACCTGCATGGTGATTTCGATGGGTAGAAAATCTTTCAACACCCAGGGAAGCAAAAACTGTATAGCTGTGCCTAACAGCGCACCAATAACAGCTGCAATTAAGCCGATAAAAAAGACCTGGATCAGGTAAATTAAAAATGCATGTCGCGCTTTTAAACCCAAACAGCGTAAGGTGGCAATGGTGGCCAGTTTTTCCTGAATATATACCTGTATGGCACTACCTACACCTATGCAACCCAGTAATAAGGCTATAAAGCCCGATAAAGCCAGAAAACGGCTAACATCTTTGAACGATCTGCCGGTCTGTTCTTTTCTGGATTCGACAGTTTCGGCATCGAAACCTTCTTTCTCGAGTTTACTATCTGTTTTTTTTACCCATTCATCAATTTTCGACGGGTCGTTAAATTTAAAGTAAAACTTATGGTTAATCCGGCTTCCTGTTTTAATCAGATTGGTTTTTTCGAGGTATTGTAGCGGAATGTAAACGGTTGGGGCAATGCTTGCCGAAATTCCGGTTTGGCCGGGTGCCTTGGTTAGTGTGCCCAATATCTTAAAGCTTAGGTCACCAACTTTTACCGAGTCGCCAACCTTTGCATCGAACTGCAGCATAAGGGTTTTATCAACCAGCGCATTTCTGTCTAATTGAAAGCTTTTTGCTGCTGCCACAGGAATGGTTTCAATAGCGCCATAGTAAGGATACTTTCCTTTCAGTGCTTTCATTTGCACCAAACGGCTGCCGCCACCTTTCTGGAAATAAATCATCGAGGCGAAGGTTTTTTCCTGCGCTCGCTCGTCGCCTAATGTATCGAGCATGTTGTTCATCACATTGCTTACACCTTTCCGGCTATCCAATACAAGATCTGCTCCTGTTAGTTCTTTTGCCTGTGCATCGATATCTTTTTGCAGGTTATCTTTAAAAGAATAAACGGCTACCAGTGCAGCGATGCCCAAAACGATAGCCGAAATAAAAAGCAACAAGCGCGAACGGTTTTTCCGGCTGTCGCGCCAGGCCATTTTAAGTAACCACGAAAGTTTAATGCGTTGTTTCGGAATGGTGCTATGCATAAGTCGGGTTTTCATCTGAAAGGATTAAACCACCTTTAATTTTGATAGTTCTAGAGGTGCGGGCTGCAAGTTCAAGATCGTGGGTTACAATAATTAGGGTAGTTCCGGCATCTTTATTTAAATCGAAAAGCAGCTTAATTACTTTCTCGCTGGTTTCGGCATCGAGGTTTCCGGTAGGCTCATCGGCAAAAAGAATGGCAGGTTGATTGGAGAAGGCCCTGGCGAGCGAAACCCGCTGCTGTTCTCCACCCGATAATTGAACGGGATAATGGTGCGCACGATCGGCGAGTCCAACTTTATCCAGCAGTTCTAAAGCATGTGCTTTAATGTTTTTTGCTCCCCTTAATTCCAGCGGAACCATTACATTTTCTAAAGCAGTTAGGGTTGGCAATAACTGAAAATTCTGAAAAATAAAGCCTACATATTGATTCCTTACAGCAGCGCGCTCATCTTCGTTTAATTTTTCGAGGGCTACGCCGTTAAGTTCTACGGTGCCACCACTAGCCCTGTCGAGGCCTGCGCACAAACCCAGCAAGGTAGTTTTACCGCTTCCTGATGGACCGGTTATGGCTACTGTTGAGCCTGCAGAGATCGAAAAATTAATCTGATCGAGAACGGTTAATTCGCGTCCGGCACTTTGATAAATTTTGCTTACATTTCGGATGTTCAATATGCTTTCCAATAGCTGATTTTTTAAGGTTTGCGGATAGATTGTTGCCAAAGATAACAGGATGTTGCCTGTTAAGATAATATTTTATAATTAGATATACACTGGTTAAATATGTTACGAAAACGCATTATAGGCTTATTTGTTTTAGGAATTGCGCTGCTGGGCTGTGGTAACGGGCAAAGCAAAAGCGATAAGGTTAAAACTTTAGATTCGGCTGACCAAAAAACGGCAGCGGTAGTACAGAAGGAACAGAATATACTCTTTTTCGGAACGAGTTTAACAGCTGGTATGGGACTCGATCCTTCGGAAGCTTTTCCTGCCTTGATTCAGAATAAAATCGACTTGTTAAAATTGCCTTACAAGGTTATTAATGGCGGCTTAAGTGGCGAAACATCTGCCGGCGGTAAGGGAAGGATAGATTGGTTGCTGAAACAGCCTGTGCGTATCTTTGTACTCGAGTTGGGTGCTAACGATGGTTTAAGAGGCTTGCCTGTTGCGCAAACCATCAAAAACCTGCAGGATATTATAGACCGGGTAAAGGCTAAATATCCGGATGCCAAACTGGTGCTGGCAGGTATGCAGGTTCCACCTAATATGGGGGCTAAATATGCAGCCGACTTTAAAAACATATTTCCGGAGCTGGCACGAAAAAATGATATGAAACTGATCCCGTTTTTGCTGGATAAGGTAGGGGGCATACCGAAATTAAACCAGGCTGATGGTATTCATCCAACTGCAGAAGGAGATAAGATTTTAGCCGAAAATGTTTGGGTGGTGTTGAAGGATTTATTGTAGGTTAATTGCTGACTTTTAACCGCAGAGGACGCAAAGGGTTAAGCGCAAAGCACGCTGAATTAGGGTAAAAGTTCAAATCATTAATCCTGAGTGGCTTCTGTGCATCCGTGGCAAGAAAAATTAAGGCAAATCCTCCAACGTACCTAAAAAGGCAATAATCTGTTTAATCTCTGTTTTATTTAAATTCAGTTTATCAGCAGATAAAGTTTGGTTGCTCACCTCAATTCCCATTCCCGCTCCTCCACCACGATTATAGAAATCCATAACCTGCTCCAGTGTTTTGTACACCCCATTGTGCATGTAAGGTGCCGTTTTGGTAATATTCCTTAAAGTAGAAGTTTTAAAAGCATGCTTATATTGTGGGTAAGCGTATAGGGCGTAACGCCCCAGATCCTGATCTAATTTTGGTTTTATGGTATCGGTGCTTGCAGGTACACCTAAAACCTCTGCTTCACTTTTAATAAACAGGGGAGCTGGAGTACCATTAAAAAGTGGCACAAAATGGCAACTGCCACACTTAGCTTTTCCCATAAAAAGGTTAAATCCCTTCTTTTCTTTCTCGTTAAGTTGTTTTTTATCGCCCCGCATATAACGATCAAACTTTGAGTTAAAAGGCGATAAGGACCGGATATAGGAAGCTAGGGCTTGCTGGATTTTCCAGGGATCGGCCTTACGGGTTTTATCCTGGTAGGCCTTTTCAAATAAGGTTAAGTAATTTTTCGAAGCATTAATCCGTGCTGATGCCTGTGCAAGCGATCCATTCATTTCCTGTTTGTGGTGAACCACATCAAGTGCCTGATCTTCGAGCGTGCCTGCTTTTAAATCGTAAAAGAACCCGCGTTGCAAACCGGCATAGGTTAATGTTGGGGTATTCCTCAATAAGATTTCACCTTTCGATATTGCAGCCGCTTTGGTTAAACCATCTGTAAAAGCGAGCGATTGGTGGTGACAGCTGGCACAGCTGCGGTTGCCTCCATTAGAAAGTACCGGGTCGTTAAACAGGGTTTTGCCCAATGCAATTTTAGCGTCACTAATAAATAGCGTGCTGTTGCCTACAAATTTATTTACGTTAAACGCATTTGGCTCAAACATGCTCACCGATTCATCGCGCAATGCAGAGCCACTTGCAGCAGTTGGTATGTTTTTTTTCCGGCGAAGCAGGTTGATGTGTTTACTGATTGGATCAAGATAAACGGTTATAAACGTTAGCCGGTCAAAAGCGTTAAAGTCCGGGTTCCTGGCCAGATAAGCAAGGGCTGATGCGATTGTTTTATTTGCTGATGTTCCGTCGTATTTCGATAGTACATCTTCAATTCCTGTTAATGCAGAGGCCGTTTCGGGGATTGCCTGTAAAGCAGCTGGTGTATCAAAGCCGGTAATGCCCAAACTGGTAATCCTGAAAATTTCCAAACGGATAGCATCAAATAGTTGGGCATCGGTAAGCTGGTATTGCTCATTAAAACGGCTAACACGCTGCAGGTTGAGCTGCATTTTTTTTACCTCGTTTAATAACTCCAGACGGTTTTCCTTCGTTGGCTCTTCATAAATTATTTCTTCCATTACCTGAAAGCCTGTTGGGTTCTCGATCAGGTTTTCGCCCAATTCAATTTCATCAATTGGTGCGCCATTAAGCATAACAGCCGTTGAAGGGAAAAAATATTCGATATAATATTCCAGTTGCTTGTATTTTGCTCTTGCCAGTAAAAAGGATTCTTTAATTGCCTTTTCGTTACGGTTTTGAACGGCCTTAAATAATTTTTGATCAACAATGCTTTGAAATTCAATAAGCTGCTGATCAAAGTCTGCTTTAACCTGTTCTGCAGCTGATTTGGTTTCTGTTTTGCAGAAAATAGATAGCAGCGTAGTGAGGGTTATTAATGAAGCGAAAAAGACAATTTTTTTAAGGCCTGACATATTTGGGTAGAGTTGAAATAAAATAGAAAAATCCCTTTCAGCTACTGCCGAAAGGGATATGAAAGCATTTTTGGATTATTTAGAAACGCCGCGAACAATTACAACTTGTCCACCTTCGTTATTGTTAACCAATCTAGTTGTACCACCATCAGCATTTTTGTACTTATCATTTGTCCAGGTGTGTGGGTGTAAATTAACCACAAACGTATCCGGAATGCCGGTTAAAGCAGATACATCGTACATGGCACCATATTCCCAGCTACTTAATAGTGTACTGTTTCCCGGGTTGTATTTCGCATTAAAAGTAGCATCTGTTCTGCGGTGATTCATCTGTAACATCGGTTTTAACGATTTTGAAGCCATTGCAAACTGCCATATGGTTCCATCATGATCGTTGTTTTTGTAAAATGAATCGCCATCTTCCTGAATGTATACGTAGTTTTCAGTAACGCAAAGGTTATCAGGATTTACAATGCTTTTTCCAGGATTATCGTTGCCATCAACAGCTACTTCCAATTTACCTTTTAATGGGTTGCTTGCATCTAATACCAGCTTGTACACACGGCCCCACATGGTTTTACCGCTTACAGGAGTAATTTTATCGCCCTGGCTAACACCGGTTGCAGTAAAATATACTTCACGGCCGTTGGCAGCACTGCCTTTTCTGTAATCGATATCTTCAACACGCGCTAACATTAAAGCTTTTTTATCGATGGTTTGTTGCTGCAACTGGGCACCAGTACTGCTTTTCACATTATCGAGTTCTACAAATTCTACGTCGTAGGTTTGTCCTTTATCCATGTTGGTTTCAACTGGGTCGTTATTGCTGCGTTTCATCACATATAACTTGCCGTTTTCCAAATCACCCTGTGTATTTGAAACGTACATGGCCAACTGTCCGTCTGTTTCATCTTCGCCAATCATGATTACCGTTTTACCTGCAAATGCTCCTTTAGGTAGCGGTACGGCATTTTCTGCACTCCATCTGCCCAATGCGCTAACAGTTCTTTGTTTGTTCTTTTTATCGGCCGCCGCAAGTGGGTCAATGGCATGAATCATTGATTCTGCGCCACTTTCACCTGCAGTTAAAAAAACTGGTTTAGCAAAACCATGTTCTTCAGGGGTTACCATTGTAGCAGAGCAAAGGCGGGTCATACCGCCATCAGAGTCTACAATGTATTCTCCTTTTACCGGTTTGAAATTTTTATCTAAGTACACGCGCGATACCGATTGAAGGATTTCATGGTTGTTAATCATAATGAAGCCTTCACCAGCAGGGTTTTTAATAATTCCGGCTCCATCTGGCTGTGCACCAAAAATGAAGTTTGGCGATTCAGGCAATACATCGTCCGAGCTGATTAGTGTAGTAATGTTCAGGCTTTCGAAACCAGGCATTGCTTTTACCAATGATGGGTTAACCGAATAATCTTTTAAGGTAACCGCAGTGGTTTCTGGTGTTTCTGGTTCATTGTTCTTTTTACAGGCACTGATTACCACTGCTGAAGTAACGAATGCGGCAACAGCAAGGGCCAAAGCCTTTTGCTTTAATAGCGTTTTGTTCATAAGTTTTGTTTTCCGTTTGCGGCAAAATTACATTGGCTATGTTGCGAAAAATTAAAGTATATGTTAAGCTAAACTGCATTGCGCTATTTAGAATGGTTCTGCCATACCGGTTTAATATTCAGCCGTATCCAATCCGCTTTTTGGGGGCTTGATCCGCATTCCAACTCAGATAAAAATTTGGGGTAAGGCCTAATATCCAGTATATTGCATCTCCATAATCTCCCTTCATGAAAATGCCCCTAATCAGAATATTTATTCTCTTCCTAATGACAGTTGCGCTGGGTTGCGGAGGTAATGCATCACATAAGCAAAACAACAGGCCAACTGCCGAAGCAGATACCACAGCTAAAAATTTACTTACTGTAAACCACATGCATGGCGATTTAGCTGTTTTGTGGGGAGCCATTAAAGAACTGCATCCGGGCTATGGTTTTTATACGCCAGCAACCCAATTAAAGCAGGCTTATCAAAATGTTTACAACAGCCTAAAAAGACCGCTTTCTGAAAGTGAGTTTATAGATGCAGTGTATCCCTTTTTATGCCAGTTAAGGTGTGGGCATACCCAGTTAAAACATGCCGCATCATTTAAACCATCGGGCGATAAGAAAGTACCGCACTTGCCTTTTCATGTATTGGTACAACAGCACAGGGTGTGGATTACCGGGCATCAGGTTCAGGAACTACATGCAGGGGATGAAATTATTACAATGAATGGTATTCCGGTTTCCGAAATGATTGATCATGGTTTTAACCTGTATTGTGGTGATGGTTATAATGAAACATTTAAAGAATTGTTTTTAAGCGAATACGATGGTTTTGAAGATGTTTGTAACAAATACTTCCACTGGCAGCCCCCATACACACTTAACTTACGTACTGCCAAAG
The DNA here is from genome assembly GCF_011303555.1 of Pedobacter sp. HDW13. NCBI lineage: Bacteria > Pseudomonadati > Bacteroidota > Sphingobacteriia > Sphingobacteriales > Sphingobacteriaceae > Pedobacter > Pedobacter sp. HDW13. Next base: position 3,389,009 of record NZ_CP049868.1, read on the forward strand.
GTGGGTTGAAAACAGTAAAGCTGATAGCAAATGACGCAAAAATACCTGCTGAAACACAAAAAACGGTCGATAATTTTGCCGGATGGACAGTAGCCGGTGAAATTGAAAATTCGCGTTTACGCTTTCAAAAAAATAAATCGACAGCCTGGTTTCAGGTAAGTCCCTTTGCGTATACCGATACTGTGGTATATGAAAAAGCTTTTGCCCTGATTAAACGGAAAGATATCAGGAATTTGGTGCTCGATTTAAGGCACAACACCGGTGGAGATATCAGGGTGGCTATCCGTTTATTGTCTTACCTGGCTGATGCTGATTATAATATTGTTGCCGATGTAAAATCGAGGTTCGCTGATCCTGCTTCCAGTCAGTTTGCCCGGTATTTTGATGCCGGAATTACCAGTGGTTTTAAGCTCGGTTTTAAAGCCGGGGCTAAGGCAGGTAACTGGCACCACATTACTGTTACACCAGAATTTGGACAACTATACGGGCCATTTAAACTTGCTAAAACGAATCACTTTGATGGCAATCTGATTGTGTTGATTGATGGAGCCACTTTTTCGTCAGGCGCACTTTTTACAGCAGCGTTAAAGGCGCAAAATAAAAATGTTAAGTTTATTGGGCGGGAAACAGCAGGTTCGGAAGAGGGCTGTAACGGTATGACAGTGCAACGGCTAACCTTACCCAACAGCAAGATCGTAGTCGATTTTCCGTGGATGCGTGTGGTATCTGTAGCTAAAAATGCAAGTCGTGGCCGTGGCATTATGCCCAATTATACTGTTAATTACAGCCCCGCCGATGTACTAAGCAATAAGGACCTTGATTTAAATAAAGCCCTGGCGCTGCTGAGGTAATGATCATCGCTCAGGCAGGTATCTTAATGGGCAAAATATTTAAGCTTATTCCTTGCACCGGCTATAACCAATATCCAGATACTATCCATATGTTATTCCATTAGGTTACATTAATACCGTGCCATTTCTGTTTCAAAACTATTATAAAACAGGGCTTCAATCTGTTTTTTACTTGCCCATTTAGTTGCCCAAAATTATGGACAGGCCTTTTGGCATATCGTAACGGCTGTTTTTTTTGTGAAATGACCCCAAACTGAGGTATTTAAAGTCGGAACACTTAATGGTAGTTTCTGTTGTGAATTGACTCAAAAAAATAATAATGATTAATGTTTTGGATAACAATTCTTTGAAACTGTGGAACAAGGTTTAATTCGTTTTGGGGAAAAGTGTGGAATTATTTCTACACCTTTTTATCACGGTTAATCTTTCCTTAGTTGGAAGACGGAAAAATGAAGCGCAAAGGCTTTGTTTTGCCTGTTCTTAGCCCATTAATCAGATACTGGGATAAAATACCTCAAAAACTGTTCAGTGTAATTTTTGAGGTATTTGGATCTGTTTATTTGATGTAAGTTCATCAGGAAAAGAAACAGGCTTTGAGGTACTGCTTACAACAGGCATTTGTGCACCACGCTCTTTTAGGGTTTTCCCTAAAATGTTGGCCAGCTTTTTAGTTTCTGTCGGATTTGAGGCTGCCAGATCGTTTTTCTCCGAAATGTCCTTACTTAAATCGTACAGCTCTAAGGCCTGGTTGCGCATGCGGTAAATCAGTTTCCATTTACCGTATCTTAAGGCACTATAATAATTGATGCCTAAAAGCTGCTCCTCTTTTTCATTGGTCCATTTATTGGGGTAATGAAAAACCAGTGGGCGATCATTGAGTTTAATAGCGGGATTTTTTAAGGTGGGTACTAAGCTTAAACCATCCAGCTTTTGAATCGTTTTTTTATCAGTTATACCTGCCCAATCGAGCATTGTGGGGAAAAAATCATCAATAATTACGGGATTGGCGTTAATGCTCTGTGCTTTAGCTACGCCCGGCCATTTTACAAGCATTGGCTCGCGGATACCACCTTCGTATACCGAACCTTTACCCGAGCGGTAAGGGAAATTGTGGGTGTTAACCGCGCCACCACGACCATGCGCATCTAAGCCTCCATTATCGCTCATAAACACAATAATGGTATTTTCTGCTACACCTTTCTCTGTAAGGAAGTCCATAATATCTCCCAAACTTTTGTCCATGCCCTCAACCATACTGGCATACTTTGCTTCGGCACTATCCAAACCTGCATCGTAATAGCTTTGCACAAAGCGTTTATCGGCCATAAGGGGTACATGTACCGCATAGTGTGCCAGGTTTAAATAAAAAGGTTCTTTTCTGGCAATGGGTGTTTCCATTGCTTTTTTAGCTTCTAAAGTCAAAGCCTCTGTTAAAAAAGTACCGCTGTTGTAATATTCCTGTAAATCGGGCACGGCTTGTGCCTGTGCTTTGCCAGGTAAGTTGCCGTAGCGCTGTTCGGAAAGATAACTTTGCGGATGCCCTGCCGAGTGACCTGCAATATTAACCATAAAGCCCAGGTTATATGGATTTGAGCCTGGCGTGCCCATCGAGCCCCAATGCGCCTTACCTACGTGAATGGTATAATAACCGGCTTTTTTGAGCAATTGTGGGAAAGTAGTGGCATAAACCGTATTTTCTGTATTGGTGGTATTGCTTAATCCGTTAATGTTCCAGTTTAAAGGGGCAAATTGCTCGTCTTTGGCATCGGTAGGTTCGTTTTTATTGGGCGATGTCCAATTGGTAATGTGGGTACGCGCAGTGTTCATACCGGTTAGCAGGCTTGTTCTGGTAGGTGTACAAACAGGTTGTGCGTAGGCGTTGGTAAATTTCATGCCTTGCCTGGCCAACCGCTCCATATTGGGTGTATGGTACCGCTTATTCAAGGGCATCACTTCAGCGCAAAACGGAACCGAAGTATCCATTATGCCCATATCGTCTACTAAAAATAATATAATATTTGGCCGGGTTTTCTTTTGTTGCGCAAAAGCATTTAGGCTAATTAAAAGTAATAGCACACCAAATGAATGCTGAATTAACTTGTATGTTTTTAATGTTGTTTTCAATTTGGTTAGTCAATTAGTTAATAGCTGTTTTACTCTAAGATAGGTTAAATATTTAAGGCCGGATAACGCAAACGTTTGACCGATTTTAATAAAAGGATTCAGAAAAAAGAAGTTGGATAACGATAAAAGACCGGTATTTTTTATTCATTTTTATTGCTTAATGCTATGAGGTGCCAGAGATGATGTTTCCGGTGTTAAATCACAATTCGCGCTTAATTATTGGAGGAGAACATGTGTAAGTCGATGTAGGTGTTGTGTTAGTAGATGTGTAGTTAAAAATAGGGTGTTTATACGGTGTGTAAATACATAAAAATATGGTTACTTAGCAGTAGGCTTAACTTCCGATCGCAGATAAGGCCAGACTTAACCATCTATAAACATAAACATCTCGAACAATGAACACCTTAAAACTAGAAGAAAGGCTTGACGAAGTGTGGAAACACTGTCAGCGCGGATTAGTGTATCCATCACCCTTCGCCATTTTTACCACATTCTGGGTAAATGCACCGGTAAACCGGCCACAGTTAACCGAACTGATGGCTGCGGTACGGAAAGAAATTAATACCAATGAAGTACTGGCAAACAGAAATACCTCGGTAGTACTGGGTATTTCTTTTAAAAACTGGGCTGCTATCTGTAAAAAAGAAGGGCTAAGCTTACCGCAGGGCATGCGCCTTAATTTTCCAACCAAAGACGATCCTTTTACCTCAGATGTTTTTGATGCCTCGAAAGGGGTTTTCGATGATACCGATGGCGATCTGTGGTTTCACATTAAAAGTGATAGCAAGCAGGCCTGTGAGGTGGTACTCGATTTTCTGGTAAAAGGATTAAAGGGAATAACCAAACATTATTTTGCACAGGATGCGGCTTCTAAATCCAATCAGAAAGATGGTAATAAAGGTAAAGTATTGGGTTGCCGCTTTTCTGAAAACCTGAATAACCCTTCCGATCCGATTACCATTGCCAAACATACTCTAATAGGGGGTGAAGATATTAGCCATTTAGGCGGATCGTTTGTGCTTGCACAGCGTTTTATCATCAACTGGAACCAGATCAATATGATGACCGAAGATCAGATCGAAGACCTGATTGGACGTAAAACCGACGATACCATTATTCCCGACCGCGATTCGCGCAGTCACATTAAATCGGCCAGAATACAAGATGAACATGGCAATACTACGCCAATCCTGCGCTTAGGTTTACCATTCGGCAGGGCCAAACAATCATCAGTTGGGTTCAGGGCGCCAAAATCGGTTACCGTTTCTGACGAGGAAGGCATTTACTTTGCAGGTTTTGCCAAAGCAGCCGGAATACTCGAAAATATTATGAGCAACCAGGTTGGGGGCGATAAGGGTTTTATGAACGACCGTTTATTTAATCACCTCAAATCAGATTTGGGTGGTATCTTTTATATTCCAAGTATGGATGACCTGGCCCTGGATCAGCACCCCGACTACAGCAATAATTTCTCGTTTATGGAGAAAGGCGACTGGTCTAAATTTCCGGGGGTAGACTGGACACGCTTAGACCGCCATTATCAGGATGCATCTAAAAACGGGTTGATGTACTACAGCCATCAGAATTACCTGTTCGCCATGTCGACCGGTATTAACCGCCACAACCACTATTTTAAAACACCGAGTAACCGCATACTGAGCCTGATGGAGAATATTTTTTCTTTATGGCAGGATAACTGGTATTTTAACCGCAAGCAGGAGGAAATTAAAGACGACCTTCAGCATTACATCAAAGCCTACGAGGGGAGTGATAAACCTGCCGATATCATGAAAGAATCGATCATGATTAGAAAAGGCTGGGCTGTGCGTTTAAGCCTGCAGTTGTTTAGCTCTGCTGATTACGGCTTTAGGGGGCGTAAAGTCAGGTTTCCAGATGGTACGCTTCATCCTTATTCAGCCTTTATCGAAGCAAAAGGCGAATGTGTCTATGGATCAGATACCTACCGGATTTCGCCCGAAGAGATTATTGTAGGCGCCATGCCAAACCTATCGTTAGGCGAGGGCCGTTATGTGATGAAATACCTTTCGGAAACCGAACGCATGGACGGCTTTTTAAGCAACCTGAGCGAAGCATCGGGGGTAGGGCACGTAATACCTCATTACGAAAAAGCTTTGCAAAAAGGTTTACAGCAAATGAAAACAGAAGTACTGGCTTACGAGCATAAGGCAAGCACTCCAGAATTGAAAGACTTTTATCGCTCTTCGTATTTATCGCTGCAAGGCATTACAGAATACATTCAGAACTACGAAAAGCTGGCCCGCGAAACTGCCGGAAAAATGGCCGAAGGGCAGGCCTGGGAAAAAGCCAATTTGCTGGCTATCGCTGCTCGGATGAAAAAACTGGCTAACGATAAGCCCGATACTTTTGTAGAAGCAGTACAGTTTATTTTTACCCTGCACTCCTGTTTGCACTTAAACGGCGAGCCTACTGCAATTGGCCGGATGGACCAGCTGTTGCAGCCTTTTTATAAAAAAGATGGTATTTCGGAAGATGAGGCACAGGAAATTATCGATGCTTTTTACATCAAATTAGATGAGAAAGTACAACAAAACCGCATTTTTATGGAAGATCATCAGCCTTTTGGCAACCTGGCCATGGGTGGTGCTTCCGGTCCGTACCCACAGGGTGCTTCTTTAGGCCAGTGGATTCAGCAAATTACCGTAGGTGGAACAATAGCCGATGGTACTGCCGATTTTGCAGCCAGTAAACCAGCTTATAACGATGTAACGAAACTCTTTATCCGTGCCTCGGGCAGGTTGCCTTTAAATGCGCCTTGCCTTTCGCTGCGTACACGTAAAGATATTCCCAAAGAAATACTTGAAGAAGCTGCTCATGCAATCCTTTCGGGTGGGGCACATCCGATCTTGCTCAACGACGAAAAAATTATCGAAGGGCTTTACCGCAGTGGAGATCATGTGGGTGGCGATCTTGGCCACAGCAACAAAAACTGGAATTCGGCCGTTTCCATGCAATCGGCACAGAACTATGCCTGCGATGGCTGTTACGAACCGCAGTTTCCGGGCGAGAACTGGTTTTCGCTGGGTGGCTTTTCTACCTTACAGCCATTGGAGTGTGCTTTAAACCAAGGGCGTACCTATTCATCGGCGGGCCAGGCTTACCTGTTCGGGCAAAATGTATCGCTCAATTCAAAACCTGCAGATCAGATTAAAAGTTTTGATGAACTGGTAAAGATTTATTTCCAGCATTTCGAATTGTTAAATCGCAAGGCCTTTAACGGGCAGCTAATGGGTTTTGGGGCCAATACCAAATTCTGTCCTTCGCCCATATTAAACGTGCTGATGGATGATTGTTTGGCCCGTGGACTTGATTTTTACAGCGGAGGTACCAAATACAACATTTACGGGCCTTGCTATATCTCCTTAAGTTCGACCATTAACTCGTTATACGCCATTAAGGTAATGGTGTTTGATGATAAAAACGCCGTAACCACCCTGCCCGAATTGCTGGAATGTTTGTGCTGTGATTGGGGATATAAAATGACCGAGCCCTTCATCAGTACGCTGGCCGGCGAATCGCGCATTACCAGTCGTTCCGATCGTTTTAAGCGTCTGCGTGAAATCGCGTTAAGCTTGCCGCGTTATGGCCGCGGGCACCACGAAATTGATGCTTTTGGCGATACCATTTTAGGTGGGGTTGCTAAAATATCAGTAGAAACCTTTACCAAGCCTTTACCGCAAATGTACAGTGCCTTGCAAAACCTGGCCGCGCGTTATGGTACCGAAGAACATCCTTTTGGTATTCAGATCCAGCCGGGAGTAGGTACTTTCGAAAACCATGTAGAAATGGGTGCATGGAACGGAGCCAGTGCCGATGGTCGCAGACTGGGCACCGCTGTAGCTTCTGACCTGAGCGCGGCACCAAGCCCGATGGATTTACCGGTTGATCACCAGTATGCAGGTTTCGAGGCCTCATTGGCTGGTTTCGAAGGCGAAGGTGCTGATCTGATGACTGATGGTGCACCAACGGATTATAATGTGGATGAAGATTTTCCGGCAGAGAGAATAGTGCGTGTAATGCAGCAATTTGCCGAAGGTCATTCATCCAATATCCTTACCATCACGGTAGCCAGTCCAGATACTTATAGTCAGGCCGTGGGTTCGCCAGAACAGTTTAATCTGTTGCGCGTAAGAACTGGTGGCTGGTCTAACTTCTTTACCTCGGTGTTCCCGCTTACGCAGGATCAGCACCGCAGGAGACCGGTTTCAACACCAGAAGTGATGGAAAAGAAAGAGGGTGACATTAGCAAATGCCCTTTCCACCATAAAATGGCTGAGGGATAAAATTTAATAAAAGTAGGTGGGAGCGCGTAGCAACCACCTGCTTATTTTAGTTTCTCTCATTTACACAGATCTTTTTATCATTTAAGACATTTAAGAACAATTAAGCTTTTAGCTTGGTTTTTAATCACCTTGTCCCATTAATAGCAAAATCAAAAATATCGAAGTTACGGGGATCGCGCTGTGCCTTCATTTTATAAACTGAATTGAGTGGATGAGAAATAACCATGGGTACCATTTCCTCGTACCGGCCGCCATGCGAGCGTAAGGTTCCATCAAGTGCACTTAAATCATGATCGTTTGGAGTTTTACCCAGCACCACATCACGGGCCGAAAGTATCAAAAGGTCGCCTGTACGGTCGGCAGGTTGTTCGAGTAGGCGGCAACCTGTTTCTTTGTTGTACACCTCGGTAATCCCATCCTGCAACTCAAGCCAGTTTTTAACTTCGTTAATCTGGGTGCTATCGTTTAGATAAACTACCGCATAAGAACCCAGGGCGCCATGGTGTTTCACATAAGGATCGGTAATGGGGCATATTACCCTAAAGCCAGAACCAAATCTTTCGGTTAGCATGGTTTCAATAAACAAAATATTCGGAGAGCCGTCTGCTTTAATTTTTGCATTCATACCATGATCGGCAGTTGCTGCCACTATTGCTCCTAAAGCAAGCATTTTACCCAATTCAACATCCTGCGTCTCATAAAAGGCGAGTGATTGTTCCGTATCTGGTGCGTAAGTATGCTGCATATAATCGGTTAACGAGAGGTATAAAACATCAGCCATCCCCCGGGCTATCAGAGCAACTCCCGCGCGCAATACGAATAAACTGGCCTCAGCGCTGTAAATTGGTGGGGTTTGCTGGCCAACAAATTGTTCTACCTGTTCAATACCATGCGTATCCAGGGCAGCATGTGCAGCTTTTTCAGCCGAAAAGGCAATGCCTTTTAGCCGGTGCGAAAGTATATCCCTCAGTTTTTCTTTGGCAGTAACTACGGCCACTTTGCGTCTGGCATTTGCAGCTGCAGCCAGTATGGTTTCGGCTTTAAGGTAAGTTGCTGCATTCATCATTACTTCCTGTTGTATGGCATTATCAAAAAAATAGTTGCCGCATATGCCATGCGCTGCCGGACTAAGCCCCGTAACAATAGATGCATTATTCACATTGGTAAACGAGGGCAGGGCGCCCCTAACCATTCCTCTGTAGCCTTGTACAATCATTTTTTTTAGATGGGGCATCCGGTTGCGGGCCATAGCTGCATCAAGGTATTCATTGGCCGAGCCATCCATACAAATCACCACAATTGGTTTTGCTTCAGGTGAATAGGTTTTGCCATCGATGATAAAGGGTTGGGTGGAGATACTGTTCATCTGAATGCGATTTAATTATTTTTTATTGCTTTATTCATTAGGCTTTTGATCAGGTTGAAAATCTGATAGCCTGTTTTAATAACTAAAAATTAACATGATGTTATTTGCTTATTAATAAACAAAGTTTAATTTTACTAAACAAATATATGCTTTAGCCTTTAATGCTACACAACCCAAAACAAAATAGCAGTAAGAATTATGGTAAAATAATTTTTGGAAGGTCAGACATTTAATTTTCTAATGGAACAGCATAACAAACTTACCGATGCAGATTTACTTGCCCTGTTAAAACTGGGTAAGGAAGATGCATTTGTAGTAATTTATCACCGATACTGGGAGTGTTTAATAAATGCTGCTTATCAACGTTTACGTTCAAGGAGCGATGCTGAAGAGGTGGTGCAGGAAGTATTTGTTAATCTGTATTTACGGCGAAATGAAATTGAACCTAAATCTACATTGGAGGCTTATCTTAAAACTGCGCTCAAATACAAAGTAATTGATATGTATCGTTTGCAACAGCTGCATTATAAGCATATCGATAACCTAATTGCCGAAACACAGGTTAACCCTCAAGCTGCAGATGATGAACTGGCGATTAGGGAGTTTAAACTCAGTGTGCTTTCGGCATGCCAGAAATTACCCCAAAAGTGCCGCGAAGTATTCATCATGTTCCGCTTCGAAGAATTGTCACATAAAGAAATTGCCCTGCGTACATCTATTTCAGTGAGTACGGTAAAAAAACACCTCCACAAGGCAATGTTTTTCCTACGGGAAGAATTTAAGGGGAGCAAAACATTCCTAACGCTGGTATTCTGGTACTTGTTTTATAAATAATTATTTTTTGTAGCTGATAAAAAATATTTAACTGTAAATCAGTTTGTTGTGTTTTTGTTGCAAGCGGTAGTAGAACCTTTTCGGCTTTGCTTCGAGTACGTTTATATGAGCGATAGCCAAAAAGAGTTCGACAAGTACTTACTGGAAATTATCACCAGGTTCAAAAACGGAGAGGCCACATCTGCTGAAATCCGGGAAATAGATCAGTGGTACGAAAGCCAGTCGACTAACACTAGGTATACTGATCAGCTCCCGGCCGATGAGCAAATCGAAACCAGGCAGAAAATGTTGCGAAATGTTAAGGCAAGTATCCGGCAGGAAACGGAACCTGTTGTAAAACTCAATGCTTATAAAAAAATAAAAGGCCTTGCCATTGCAGCAACTGTACTATTAGCCATCGGAACCAGCATCTATTTTGGTTTAGACAAGCAGAAAACCGAACACAGACAATTGGTTGTAGTAAACGATATTGCACCGGGCAGTAATACAGCAACATTAACACTGGCTAACGGTAAAAAAATAAACCTTGCAGCTTTAAACAATGGCCAGATTGCCAGCCAGTCTGGAATCAGGATTTCTAAAACGGCTGATGGACAACTGGTATATGAAAGTATCGCAAATGAAACTGATCCAGGTAGTCAACCCGAATTTAATACCATAGAAGTACCTGTTGGCGGGCAATGGCAGGTTATTTTACCCGATCGGTCTAAAGTTTGGCTGAACGCATTATCCAGCATTACCTACCCTTTGCATTTTACTGGCAAAGAGAGAAATGTGAAAATCTCAGGTGAAGCCTATTTTGAGGTGGCACATAATCCCAAAATGCCATTTAAAGTGCATAGCAATGGTCAAACAGTAGAAGTACTGGGCACACATTTCAATATTATGGCCTATGCAGACGAAAAATTGATGAAAACCACTTTACTTGAAGGTGCGGTGAAAGTTTCGGAAGGAAAGCAAACCAGGTTGCTTGTACCAGGTGAGCAGGCACAGGTTGGAGGTGGGAGCATTGCAGTAACTAGGGCTATTGATGTTGAAGATGTAGTGGCCTGGAAAAACGGGTATTTTAAATTCGACGAAAACCTGGAAGCCATTATGGCAAAAGTGGCCAAGTGGTACAATGTAGAAATTGTTTATCAGTTTAAACCCGATCCGGATATTGTTTATGCGGGTAAAGTTTCACGTGCTAAAAATATATCTTCCTTATTGAAACTTATAGAATTTGATGGCGATGTGCATTTTAAAATTGAAGGAAGGAGGGTAATTGTAATGAAGTAATAAATGCAAGCCCGTAAGCCAAAAGGATGGTCAAAGGTGCGCTAACACCTTTGACCGGACGTTGAGTTTACCCATTCCGGTATGCCGGAATAAAATTTAAATCTCGTATTAAATCAAAACCCAACATTCAAATTTATGAATTTAAACTTACATAAGAAGTATGGAGGTAACAGCCATGCATTTTATAAAATTCTGCTGGTGATGAAGATAGCCACATTTTTATTGATAATAACCATCATGCAGGTAAGTGCGTCTTCTTTCGCACAAAAAATTACTATGCGTAAAGTTAATGCTCCGTTAACTTCCATTATCGATGAAATCCGAAACCAAAGTAACTACGATTTTTTTTACAACAAGAAGGTGTTAAGAACAGCCAAATCAGTTACCATCAACGTAAAAGATGCTTCGCTGGAAGAAGTGCTCGAAATTTGCTTTAAAGACCAGGCGATTGATTATCAGGTAACTGATAAGACAGTATTGCTTAAAGAAAAGGTTATTAAACCTGGTTTTTTTATCCCTTTTAGTCAACCTGCCGAAAAAATTACAGGTAAAGTGATCGACGAAAAAGGCCAGCCCATACCTGGGGCAAGTGTTAGTGAAAAGGGTACTAAAAATGTAACACAAACCAATAGTGGTGGCATTTTTACCATTGATATTGCTAATAAAGAAGCCATTTTGGTTATTTCGTTTATTGGATACCAGAGTAAAGAAGTTTTGGCCGGCAGCATAAATGGTCCAATTTTACTCAATCCAAGCCAGGAAACGCTAAACGATGTGGTGGTAACAGCTTACGGTAAAGTAAAAAGAAACAGCCTTACCGATGCCATTTCTACAATCGATGCTAAAAAAATAGAAAACAGACCATTAAGAACACTTGCGGATGGTTTAGTAGGGTTGGCGCCCGGGTTAAATATTAAAATGCCAAGTGGGGCACCAGAAAGTGTTCCCAGTATTAATATCAGAGGTTTTACAGGCTTCGGCACATCGGGTGGGCCCCTGGTATTGATTGATGGTGTTGAAAGGCCGATGCAGGATGTTAATCCGAATGATGTAGAATCAGTTTCGCTCCTTAAAGACGGTGCATCGTCTGCAATTTATGGTTCGAGGGCGCCATATGGAGTATTGCTAATTACCACCAAAAGCGGTAAATCAGGGAAAGCTACTGTAACTTATTCCAATAACATTAGGATTGGGAAAATAGCCTTGTTCCCAACTCAACCCGAATCGCCTGAATGGGCCCGCTACATTAACATGGCACAAAAAAACGGTCAGCCTGCCGGAACCGGCACAGAAGGGGTAGATGCAATAACGATTGCCAGAATGGAGGCCTGGCTACAACAAGACTGGAATAACCCTGCTTTCGATGAACTGCGCACCCGGTTTGGGGATAAAGCACAATCGTACATAGAAAATGGCCAGTTTCCTACTTCCGATGCCAGTTTTAAATACTGGACCAGGGAACAATCTTTTGCTACTACTAAACTATATGATACGTATTTAAACAAATCAGACATTAGCCAGCAGCATAACTTAAGCCTTAGCGGTGGAACAGACCGGCTACAGTATTTTACCAGTGTTGGCTATAATGGAGGAAAAGGTTTGTTTAAGGGTGATTTTAACTACAACAGCCGCCAGAATTTTCAAACCAAGCTAAATTATAAAGCTGCTGAATGGCTGGATTTAAGAACAGACGTTAGTTTGGTAAGACAGGAAAACCAGGGTGCAAATTACCGGAACGGGGCAGCAACAGATGGACCAAGTGGTAATTTAATTGCGAACTATGGTGACATATTTGGAAGCATGACCCAGTATTTTGCTACACCTTTAAGGGTACCATCAGGTAATGCCTACTCGTGGATTTTAGGCGCAGCCGGTATTCTGGGCGAAGGTGGCCTGATTAAAAACAGAAGAAACGATGTGGTGCTTACCGGAGGAGCTACTGTACGGCCATTTAAATATTTTGAGCTGAATGGCGATTACAGTCTGCGTTTGAGCAATTCTTTTTATTCAAAAGTTGATAAGATTGCTTTTACCGAACTGCCGGATGGTACAATGGCTCAAAATAACCGTTCGGCCAATTCCAGTGCCATTACAAAATCGAATAGCTTGCTCAATTATCAGTTTGCAAAGTTTAGCGGCCAGTATAAAAGAAGTTTCGAAGGGGGGCACAATCTCCTGGCTCAGGTTGGGATGCAGATAGAAAAAAATGCCTTCGAATCACTTACAGGTAGTAAAACAGATTTATATGCACCGAATGAGGTTGAAGCATTAAGGTTTGCAGCTAACAATCCGCTTGCAGATGATAATTTGTATGAATGGGCTACTTTGGGTTATTATGGGGTGTTTACTTATGATTTTCGTGAGAAATACCTGATCAAGTTTGCAGGCAGAAGGGATGCCAGTTCGCGTTTTGCTGCCGATGCCCGCTGGGGATTTTTTCCTTCGGTTTCCGGAGCCTGGAATACAGCTAAAGAAACATTTTGGCCCTTAAAAAACTGGATTAGCGAATTTAAACCACGGGTGTCGTGGTCTAGCTCAGGCGACCTTACTTCTGTGGGTGCAAGCAATTATTATCCTACTGCAGTACTTGGTGCATCTGTAAGCAAAACCACACTCCTAGGCGGAAATTATTCAAATGTATTTACCCCGCCCGGATTATTAAGTGCTACACAAACCTGGGCTAAGCCAACCGTGCTCGATTTTGGTATCGATATTACGGCTTTAAAACAAAGGCTTAACATCACTTATGATTGGTACCAGCGGAGGATAAAAGATCAGATCGGCCCGCCAGATCCGGTATCAGCAGTATTGGGAACGGGTGCTCCGGCTCAAAACAACTCGGTTTCAGAAACCAGGGGCTGGGAGCTGAGTATCGGCTGGAATGATAAATTCACCCTGGCATCGAAACCATTTACTTATGATATCAGGGTAAACATGAGCGATTATATTGGCTACGTTACTCAGTATAGCAGTAACACCTCAGGTTTAAGAAGCGGCGCCTGGACACCTGGTGAGCTTTTCGGTCAGAACTTTGTGTATAAATCAGCAGGTATAGCACAAAACATCAATGATTTAAACGGTCACACGCTTACCGGCACCTATAATTATCCAGGTTATCTACAGTATCAGGATCTGAACGGCGATGGTTATATCAATGCCGGTAATGGCGGTTTTTGGTATAGCATGGGCGATGTAGTGAGGGATGGTTTCAATTATCCACGTAAGAGTTATTCAATCGTGCCTTCCTTTTCGTGGAATAACTTCAACATATCGGCAGTATTTGAAGGGGTAATGCAATGGAAAATATACAGCAATTCATTGTATGTATGGGGTACTAATGCCGGTAGCAGCATTGCGTATTTTGGTACACCGGTATTTAAAGAAAGTAGCCAACTGGGATACTGGAGTACAGATAATCGGGATGCTTTTTTCCCGGCATTAAATACGGGTAGTGCTTTGGCTACTAACAAATATGCGCTCGATCTTGCCCATCTGCGTATCAGGAATATAACAATTGGTTATGATCTTCCTCAGAAATGGATAGCCAAAGCCCGCTTAAAAAATGTAAATATCTACGCCAGTGGTGAAAACCTGGGATTTATTTATTCCAAATCATTTATAAAATACGATCCCGAATTTTTGAGTAACCTCTCTGGCCTGTTCAGTAACAGCACAAGTGGCTATCCACCTTTGCGCTACTATTCATTTGGTATTAAGGTAGGGTTGTAACCTAACTGATAAAGCTCATAAAATGTACTTAAAATTTTAAACACATGAAACTGTTCATAAATAAAATAAAATGCCTTACGCTGCCCGGTATGGTGCTCCTTTTGGTACTCAGTTCCTGTAAAAAGGATTTTTTAAATAAAGAACCTTTAATTTCTACAGGGCCCGATAACCTTTTCCGTACAGCTGCCGATTTGCAAACCTATGCAAATGGCTTTTATCCCAAATTGGCACCCCAGTACACAGCCTTAGGTACTATAGCCAATACCAGTTTAGATGCCAATTCAGATGTAATGATCAGCCAAACTACGGTAACCGCAGGTTTAAACATGCTAACCTCAAACTCAGTTGCTCCCGAAACCAGCTCCATCTGGAATAATGGTTATACAGCCATCAGAAGCGATAACTATTTCCTTCATTATGCTTTGTTAAACGCACAGAAAAACGCTTCAACCAGACATTACATTGGCGAGGGCTATTTTTTCAGGGCCTGGGATTATTTTGCCTTGCTACGAAATTTTGGAGGCGTACCTATTGTTACTGATATTTTAAAGGAAACCGATGTCGCAGAACTTTATAAACCCCGTGCTTCGCGTTACGAAGTAGCCAGTCAGATTATTAAAGATCTCGATTCTGCTATTGCAAAACTCAATTGGAAAGGCGAAGCCGAGGGCGGAATAGCCGGGAGAATTACCAAAGATGCCGCATTGGTATTAAAAACCAGGGTGGCACTTTACGAAGGTACCTGGGAGCGTTACCATGGCCGAAAAAACTCGCCCTTTGCCATGCAGGGTAAAAACGGAGCAGAATTTCTGGCGATGGTTGAGCCTGCGGCGAATATGTTAATCAGTCGTTATGGCAGTAAAATATTTACCAATCAGGGCGATAGGTCATTAGCCTATAATCAGTTATTTGCCCAAAAGGATGCTGCGGCTACTGATGGCGTAATTCTTTATAAAGTTTACGATGCTTCCAAGCTTACAGAAAGCCATAATTTCTTTTGGAAGATTATAGATCTGGGGCCTTCCATTACCGATCACCTGGTAGATATGTACCTGAAAACCGATGGTAACCAGCAAGGTGCAACGAGCACGTTGAGCACATTAAGCAGCACCCTCGATCCCCGGTTTAAACAAACGGTTTGGACCTCAGACAGAGGGCCATTTAATAAACTGCCCGGCCGTGGTGGCGATGGTACACCTTTCCGGTATCCGCTTATTGCACCTGCAGGCTCCTACACCGAAGGCTTTACCTCTACCGGTTACCGGAATTTTAAAGGTGCCGTTTTTGCCCAGGAGTACAGAAAAGGAGAAACAGATGATGTGTTGATGCGTTACGAAGAATCTTTATTGGCCCTGGCAGAGGCTAAATCCATTTTAGGTACACTTAACCAGGCAGATTTGGATAAAACCGTAAACGTGATCAGAAGCAGGGTGGGAATGATTCCTATGACCATTAATGCAGGGGCCGGATTTGTATATCGCGAAGATCTGGGTTTTGATCTTAGCGAAACACCTTTGGTTAATGAAATCAGGAGAGAGCGCAGTGTAGAGTTTGCTCTCGAAGGGTTCAGGTTGGATGATTTAAAGAGGTGGGGTGTATTTGAAAAGGTGGTTAACGGTTATCAGCCCAAGGGTGCTTTATTGCAGGAGTTTTTAGATTATTATAACCGCACTCCGTCCCAGGTAGCCCTGGATATGGGAAGCGATGCTACAAAATATAGCCAGATCCGCGCTGATGGGTATACCCTGAATGAAACGGTGCTGAATTTAACCTCAGGCAGTAACGTAGATCGTTTTCCTGATGGGAGGATTAACCCCTTATTTAAAATAGCCGATTTCAGGCCGGGAGGCCGGGGGTTCTTTATTGAACCTGCAAGAGATTACCTCGCCGGGGTTCCGCTGCAGGAAATCAGGCTATACCAAACCAAGGGGGCTAAACTTGAGCAAAACCCTGGCTGGAGATAAGAAGATTTAATGATTACTATAAAATTCAAAATTATGAAACCTAATAAGTGGATAGTTATATTGCTGTTTATCTTTTCGATAAGTACAACAGCATGTTTAAAACCAAGAGTAGGGCTAGATGATACCGTTTGGGGCGATCAGGCCTATATTACCGGGGTGGTACTTTTTAAATATACTGCGGTAACCAATCAATTGGGGTATACCGATCCGGTGTCGGGGTACCAGAATACAGGTATTACCACACCAACGAATGTTATCGATAAAAATAATGCAATGATTACCATTGCGGCAGCCAAAGGAACCGATGTTACCAAAATGGGTATCAGGTTTACACATTTTGCCCAGAAAATAGAACCATTAGATGGCGCTCCGCCAGCGGGCGTAATCGCCGATTTTTCGAAAGGTAAATTTGTATATCGCGTAACATCGGCCAATGGTATTGTGCGCGATTGGACAATTATGATATCAGTAGCACCTTAATACGCTAATAGAAAAGGCTGAAACCTATACTGGGTTTGGCCTTTTCATAAAAATAATAAATTATTAACTATGGAAAAGATCAACAGAAGAAGCTTTATTAATGGCATAATGGTCACCGGTATTGTTTTGCAGATTCCCAATACCGTTTTGGGCATGTTTCCTTCAAAAGCGAAAATGGTTAAGGCCAGCCTCATTACCGATTTGCACCACGATATTATGCACGATGGTGCGGAGCGATTGGAAGCATTTTTAGTTCATGTTAAGAAAAATAAGCCCGACTTTATCATGCAAATGGGGGATTTTGCTTATCCCAACATTAAAAATAAGACGCTCATCGACCGTTTTAACCATGCACATGAAACAGCTTTGCATATAATTGGCAATCACGATACCGATGCCGGACATACCAAAGAACAGTGCCTGGAGTATTATAAAATGCCAGCCCGGTACTATACCAAAGAAATTAATGGTATTTGTTTCATTGTTTTAGATGGTAATGATAAAGGATCACCTACCCGTAAGAGTGGATACCCATCGTACATTAACGACGAACAGAGACAGTGGTTGCAGCAGCAATTAAAAACGATAAATAAACCCATTGTAGTAATGAGCCACCAGCCTTTGGCTGGCGAACTGGCAGTTGATAATGCTGCAGAAATACAAGAAATATTAAGTAGTGCTGCCGATAAGATTTTAGTAGCCATAAACGGGCATACCCATATCGATTGCCAGCTTTTAATTAAGAATATAAACTATGTACACCTTAATTCTGCTTCTTATTTCTGGGTAGGATCAAAGTACAAACACAACAGTTATTCCGAAGAAATTCATGAAAAGTACCCATGGATTTCCAGCACCTGTCCTTACCAGGATGCCTTATTTACCACTTTAACCATTAACCCTACATCCGCAACCATTCATATTGAGGGACGAAAAAGCAATTGGGTAGGTGCTTCGCCTGCACAGTTAAATTATGTTGAGCAAATTGCCCTTGCTCCAGACAAAGAAATTGTACCTTTTATCAGCAAAAGGAATATTCAGGTAACGCGTAAAGAAAAATAGCAAACGCTTAATTTTTTAGCCACAGATTTACAGATTAGCTATAGGGTGAGATTAAATCTGCTGGTCTGTGGCTTTAATTCGAATAGCCACTCCGATAGTTTACACCTAAGACCATGTAAGCTTTAGTTTTTCCGCTTTTAACCCCTTCCTTAAACTCCAAAACCCTGGACTTCCGACTTTCCGACCTCGGTCTTTTTCACCATCTTAGACATTTAAGGACATCCAAGCTCTTCGTTTTGGTCTCTCCGCTGTAGGCTTTAGCCTTAAATTCACCTTGTTCATTTTGATCTTACTGTAATTCTTATAAATTTGCTGTTACCAAATAAAACAAGTCAGAGCTAAAACTCCCTGGAGATCCATTTAATTTATACCCACTATCCTTATCTAACGGCTAATAATAAGTATGTTCAATAAAAACAACGGAGATGTTGCTGATGTTTTGCAACCTGAGGAGCTTTTTAAAAAGCTTTACCGGCGTTTATATGATTTTGCATATTACTTGTTAAAGGATAAAGAATTGGCAGAAGATGTAGCCCAGGATGCCTTTGTGGTTTATTTAGAACAACAGGAAAGTATAGCTGCCAATTTCAATGCAGTAAAATCATTTTTATACACTACCGTAAAAAACGCCTGTTTAAATAAAATACGGCATAACAATGTGGTCGATGTTTATAATAAAAACAATCCGTTGGATATTTATTCCGATCCACAGATATTGGAAGGTATTATCCATACCGAGATTATTGCCGAGATTTATGATCAGATTAATGCCCTTCCACTCGGATGCGCCATGGTAATCAGATATGGTTATTTAGAAGGATTAAGCAATAGCGAAATTGCCAAACTGATGAATATTAGCATCAACACGGTTAAAAGTCAGAAAAAACGCGCGTTATCTTTGATGAAAATACACCTCGGAAAAGCTGCAATGGCACTTTTTGCGGCTATGTATCTCCATCATTAATTTTTTTCAAATTATTTTCCATCCTTTTTTACTCTTCAGGTTTCTTAGTTGTATAGCCCATACAAACGATGAAAGAAGAAGCCTTTGAATTGTCAGCATTAATTTCCGGATACCTGCTTTGTACTCTAACCACCGAAGAGGAGGAACGATTGAAGTTGCTTTTGGCTGAAGATGAAGAAAGGTATGAGCTGCTTGAAACTTACCGTACTGCCGGCATCACAGCAGAGCGCCTGGCAAATATGGATGGTGTGGATGTAGATCAGGCCTGGCGTAAGGTTAACAACCGTTTTAACGGAACTAAAGTTGTTCAGCATAAAAACCGTTATGGCTGGCTTAAATATGCGGCCATTTTGATCGCAGTTATTGGAGTTTCTATTTTCTATTTCAATTTAAATAAACCCGATCCACGGATTATTCCCGATATAACCAAAACCTACAAAAACGATGTTTTACCGGGCACCCAAACGGCTAAGCTAATCCTTTCTGATGGTATCCAAATATCGCTAAACAAAGAAAAACAGGTAATTGACGATGAAAAAGGTACTACGATTATCAGCAACCTTGGCGAAATCAGTTACGGACAGTCCAAAACTAACGATCCCGCCAGCACAAAATACAACACTTTAATTGTACCCATGGCCGGAACTTACAAGGTAACCTTGCCTGATGGTTCAAAAGTAATGTTGAATGCCATGTCGGAACTGAAATTTCCGGTAAGCTTTGCAGGCAATGAGCGGTTAGTGAGTTTAAAAGGCGAAGCTTATTTCGAAGTGGCAAAAGATGCTACCCGTCCGTTTAAAGTTAAACTTAACGAATCGGATGTTGAAGTTTTAGGCACCCATTTTAACATTTCGGCATATAACCAAACGGCAAAAACCACACTTTTAGAAGGATCGATTAAGGTGAGTAATGGCAAAAGCAGCAATATCCTTATTCCGGGCAGGCAGGCACTGTCCGATCAGCAAAATATTGCAGTTTCAAAAGGCGATGTGGATAAAGCCGTGGCCTGGTGTAAAGGCGATTTTTATTTCAGTAATGATGCGTTGGAGCCTGTTTTGATTGAAATAAGCAGGTGGTACGATTTAAAACTTGTTTACAAAAGGAAATTGCCAGATATCCATATTGGCGGGCATGTGAGCAGAAAGGCTAAATTAAGCGAAGTACTGGATATGCTTAAAGATGTAAGTAACCTGTCTTTTGGTATAGAAGGCCGGAACCTGATTATCAATTAACCAAATATAAACCAAACTGAAAAAATATGATGTAAAAGCAGACAGGACCACGTATGTCTGAAAAATGAATACCGGAAGTGTACCACCACCTCCGGTAAGTAATTCAGGTACGAAAAAACAGTATTAAAACCGAACTTATTTCTCTAACCTAAATCAAACGAAAGTATGAATTTCTTTTGTCACAGACAAAATATTGCCCACCGGCAAGCAATTTCCGGTATACCAATAGTTATCAAAATTATGAAACTTGTTACCCTTTTAATTTTTGTACTTCAGATTGGCGTATTCGCCAACGGAAGGGCGCAACAGGTTAATATTTCAGTAAAAAACGCAGCGTTAAAAACCGTTTTTACTGAGTTAAATAAACAAACCAGTTACCGGTTTCTTTACAACGAAGAAACCATTCAAAAGGCTTTGCCAGTTACTTTTAAGGTAAGTAATGCCGATATCAATACCGCCTTAAGTAAAGCCCTGCAAGGCTCAGGTTTAGGGTTCAGGATTCACGGCGAAACCATCACCATTTTAGAAACGGCTAAAATAAATTCGGTTGCAGCAAAGGTATTAACTATTACCGGAACAGTAAAAGATACCTCGGGGCTTGCACTGCCAGGTGTTACGGTGCAGGTTAAAAATAAACCCACCATCGGTACTGCTACCGACGGAAACGGCTCATTTGTATTAAAAGGAGTGCCCGAAGGAGCAGTATTGATTTTTAGTTTGTTGAGCTACAAAAGCCAGGAACAGCCGCTAAATGGCCGTACGGTAATTAATGTACTGCTTAAAAACGACGAAGCTAACCTTAGTGATGTAGTGGTAGTTGGTTTTGGTAAGCAAAAAAAGAGCAGCCTGGTAAGTTCCGTTTCTTCGGTAAAGGGCGATGCACTACGCATACCCACCCGCAGCTTAACTAATGCCATTGCCGGCCAGGTACCCGGTATTATTGCCATTCAGCGATCGGGAGAACCGGGTTATGATAATGCCGAATTCTGGATCAGGGGAGTAAGTTCCTTTGCCGGCGGAACCAATCCGCTTGTGCTGGTTGATGGGATACCTCGCGCCATGACTGATATTGAACCAGATGAAATTGAAACCTTTAACGTATTGAAAGATGCTGCAGCCACAGCAGTATATGGGGCAGAAGGGGCTAATGGTGTAATTTTAATTACTTCAAAGCGCGGTGTGGTGCAAAAAACAAAAATTACCTACCGTGGCGAGTATACACAGAATAAACCCACCAGGCTCCCCGAGTTTATGGATTCTTACGATTACCTTTTTGCTTATAATGAAGCCTTGCGTAATGAGGATAGTCCGGTGTTTAAAACAGATGAGCAGCTGGCCTTGTATAAGAATGGTACAGACCCTGATTTATATCCGAATGCCAAGTTTCTGGATGTTATGCTCAGAGATAATACCTACAATACCCGCCATACTTTAAATTTCAGAGGTGGGGGCGATATTGCTAAGTTTTTTGTTTCGGGCGCTTACTATCAGGAAAACGGAATTTTTAATTCCAATCCCAATAATATTTATGATAATAATCTGGGGCTTAAGCGCTACAATCTGCGTAGCAATATTGATTTAAATGTTACCAAAACAACTGTATTGGGAGTAGATTTGAGCGGACAATACCTGTTAACAAACTATCCGGGTACAGGAACTGCAGCCATTTTTTCGCGGATGATGGGTGTGCCGGGTTATCTTTTTCCTGCCGTTTACTCAGATGGCACTATAGCCGGCCATCCGGGTATTCCAAGTTCCAACCGCTCTAACCCCTACAATTTGTTAATGGAATCGGGTTATGCTAAAGAATGGAGAACAAGTTTACAATCCAAATTATCTTTAGATCAAAAGTTAGATTTTATTACCAAAGGATTGAGCTTTAGAGGGATTGTTAGTTTTGATGCTACCATGAATTATTACATGAACAGACTAAAGTCGCCTAAACAGTTCAATGCAACCGCACGCGATGCCAATGGTAAGCTAATCTTTACTCAGGTTGGAAATCCTGAAACAACTTTGGGCGAGCCTGTAGAAACAAGTAATGGTCAGAAAAATATCTATTTAGAAAGTTCATTAAATTATAACCGTGTTTTCGCAAACGATCATACTGTTGGCGCTATGTTGTTAACTTACCAAAAAGAAGCACAGCAGCAAGGGGAGGCATTGGCCTTTAAAAAGCAGGCTTATGTGGGTAGGCTAACCTATAACTACGCCAACCGGTATTCTGTAGAAGGCAATTTCGGCGTAACCGGAAGTGAAACTTTTTCGCCCGGTAACCGTTTTGGTTTTTTTCCTGCAATAGGTGGGGCATGGTATGCCAGTAACGAACCTTTTTATCCTGAAGCGCTGCGTAAGGTAGTATCATCTTTAAAATTCAGGGCATCTGTTGGTAAAACAGGTAACGACAATACCGGCGGGGCAAGATTTCTTTACCGTGGTACCTATACCACTGGCACCACCGGCTATCCAATTGGAATTGGTGGTACAGGCTCTCTGAATGGTTTAAATGGTATTGTGGAGGGACGTTTTGAAGCACCCGATTTAACCTGGGAGATAGAAAATAAGAAGAATTACGGAGTAGATATTGAATTGTTTAAAGGTGCTGTAGATTTTTCTGTTGATTATTTCAATAACCTGCGCTCCAGTATTTTATTGCAACGCCGCACTGTTTCGGGCGTTACCGGCTTCAGGCAGTCGCCATGGCAAAATTTCGGTTCGGTATCCAACAAAGGGATGGACGGATCAGTTAACATTAAACAAAATATTGGCGGTTTGAAATTAACGGCGCGGGGTAACTTAACTATTGCCAAAAACAAAATACTCGAGATTGATGAACTACCACAACCTTATCCCTGGATGAACCAAACCGGGACAAGCATTGGTGAGTGGAACCTGTATACAGCTGATGGTTTATATGCCGATAACGATTTTACACTCGTTACCGATGCCGCAGGGAAACGTACCTACACTTTAAAACCAGGGCTACCTGTAAGCACACTGGGTGGTGTAGTTAGGCCCGGCGATATTAAATACAAGGATTTAAACGGTGACGGGAAGATCGATAATTTTGACCGGAGCTATTATACAGGCAGTAATCCTGCTAATCCGGGCATTGTGTACGGTTTTGGGCTCAATGCCGAGTATAAGGGTTTTTACGGCAGTATCTTTTTTCAGGGTGTGGGGCGTACCTCAACCGTATTTGGTCAATTTGCGGGCGGTAACTTTTTTCCATTTGCATTTGGCGTCGAAGAGTCAAATTTAAGAGCAGAAGCCGCTAACAGGTGGACTGAGGCTAATCCAAGTCAGGATGTGATGTATCCGAGGTTGCACTCCAATAGTTTTGCAAACAATCAGGTAGCCAGCACCTGGTGGCTGAGAGATGCCAGTTTTATTCGTTTAAAAAATATTGAACTGGGTTATCGTTTCCCTAAAAAAATGCTGCGGAAAATTGGTTTCGAAACCGGCAGGATATACTTAATGGGTAATAATTTAGCCGTTTGGGATAACATTAAAATGTGGGATCCTGAGATCGGGAATGCCAATGAAGGCCTAAATTACCCCATTCCGCGTTCGTACACCATTGGCATTGAGTTTAATTTATAATATCCAAAGAAGAAGAATGATGAAATCAAAAATATATAAAGCCTTGTTGCTGTGCTGCATGATCATAAGTCTAGGTTCGTGCAGTAAAAACTATTTAAATGTATCCGATGAGCTTGCAGGTCAGCTTACACTCGACCAGATTTTTTCTACACCGGCCAATGCACGTGCTTTCCACCGCAATATTTTTGCAGGTATTGGCACTTCATCGGCAATGGTTTTTCAGTTATCTACTACAGCCGTTAGGGGGGTAGATAATCCCTGGCCAGCTTTTACCGATGAAAACAGAAACCAGCAAGGTGCTTTCAGGGTAGAACCGCCTGCAGGTTTTAATGCTTCAAATGCACCATTTAGCCGTTGGGATTTATACCTGTATATCCGCCAGGCCAATGTTTTTATGGCCAATGCTAAGGTTATACCTCGTGTTGGTGGCACTTCGTCGGGTGGCACTGTTGCCGATGCTATCGAGGAGCCTGAATTTAAAAAGTTAATGGCACAGGCCAGGTTTCTAAGGGCGTATTATCATTATTTGTTGTTCGAACTATATGGGCCAATTCCGATTATGGATAAGACTGTTAACCCTAATGATGCCGATTTGGATTTTGAGCGCAATAGTGTGGATGAAGTGGTAAATTATGTAACCAAAGAGATGGATGCCGTAGCTCCCGATCTTGATGAATATATTCCCTTAACCGATATCAATAATCTCGCTCTGCCGACCAAAGGTGTTGCCCTTGCTATAAAGGCCAAAATACTGGTTATGGCTGCCAGTCCACTGTACAATGGTGGTTTTGCTGAAGCAATGGCATTAACCAATAAGAGTGGTAAGAAGTTGTTCCCGGCAAAAGATGATAACAAATGGCAAAAAGCGGTTAATGCACTTCAGGATTTTATTAATTTCTCGGTCGGTAAATATGATTTGTACCGCGAATTTACTGCAGGAGTATTAGATCCCGATAAATCTATTTATCAGTTGTTTCAGGCTATGAACAGTGAAGTAATCTGGGCAAGTGGTAACGAAGCCTACGGCAGCATTTCTTCGGGAGATGGTATGGTACGCCGGGCAACCCCACGTAGCCAGGGTGGTTATGGAAATGTTGGCACTACACAGGAATTGGTGGATGCCTTCTTTATGAAAAACGGTAAATCCATTAACGATTCAGGATCGGGTTATAGCGAGGTAGGTTTTTCCACTGTAACCGAGGTGCCTGCAGGAAGATCTGAAGCAGGGACTTTTAACATGTATGTAAACCGCGAGCCCCGTTTTTATGCTTCTATTGTTTATCATGGAAAAAGATGGCCTGTAACCAACGCACTGATTAAGTTTACCAAGGGAAATGGTAACGATATTGCTTCTAACTATTCGATTACCGGTTACAACATGTACAAACGCTTAAACAGAACAGTAAGCCAGTCGGTAACCACGGCACCGAAAAGCTTTTACCGCCCTTCTTTTATCTTTCGCTTAGCGGAATTTTACCTTTTATATGCCGAGGCATTAAATGAAGTTAATCCTGCCGATCCTAAAATTGCCCAGTACGTAGATTTGGTACGCGAACGTGCAGGTATTCCCAAATGGAGCGTAAGTAATCCGGCTATTATTGGCAATCAGGCTTTGCAACGTGAGGCAATCAGAAAGGAAAGCCGGGTTGAGCTTTGTTTTGAAGGTCAGCGATATTTTGATGTGCGCAGGTGGATGATTGCCGAGAATGCTTCGGGACAGGGCGCACAGGGAGGTCCTTTTTACGGTATGAACGTAGGAGCCGAAACCGATGCTGAATTTCTAAAACGCACACAGTACGAAACCAGGGTATTTACCCGTGCATATTATTTATGGCCTATTCCATTAGCAGAAATCCAGAAAAGTACCAAGCTGGTACAGAATCCCGGATGGTAAACTGGCTAAGTTTAGCAGCCCGGTATTAAAAAAGTTTTAAAAATATGCGCTCTTTAAAAGCAGCAGCTTAATTGCTGTTGCTTTTATGCATAAATTTATGAGCTCAATTGAGTTTACCCCACACAACCAACAACACAAATGAAAAAGACAATTTTTATTATTTCTTTGCTTTTCTCGCAGGCCTATGCCCAGAAAAGCATCGTTAGTATTTCGCCCGGCGATAACCAAAGTACCATCATTAACAAGGCGGCTAACGTAACACCATCGGCACGCCAGCTGCGCTGGCAGATGCTCGAGTTAACTGCTTTTTTTCACTTTGGTATCAATACCTTTACCGATAGGGAATGGGGCGATGGAAAAGAAAATATTGCTGCTTTTGATCCTGCACAACTCAATGCAGAGCAATGGGTTAAAGCCATTAAAGATGCGGGCTTTAAACAGGCCATTATTACCGCCAAACATCATGATGGTTTTTGTTTATGGCCAAGTAAATTTACAGCGCACAGTATAAAAAATACCCCTTACAAGCAGGGTAAGGGCGATATTGTAAAAGAAGTAGCTGAAGCTTGTAGAAAATACAATATTGGCTTTGGGGTCTATTTATCGCCCTGGGACCGCAATAATGCTTCGTACGGAACAGATGCCTACAATACTTATTTCGTAAACCAGTTAACCGAACTACTTACTCAATATGGTAAAGTAGATGAAGTTTGGTTTGATGGTGCAAATGGCGAAGGGCCTAACGGCAAAAAGCAGGTTTACAATTTTAATAGCTGGTACACCTTAATCAGGAAATTGCAGCCACAGGCGGTTATTGCAGTGCAGGGGCCCGATGTACGCTGGGTAGGTACCGAAACAGGTGTTGGGCGCGAAACTGAATGGAGTGTGCTACCTATGGGAGAGCAGAGTCAGGAGAAGATAGCCGCATTATCTCAAAAAGATGTAAATGTAATTCCGACCTTAACGGGGTCTTACAAAGATCAGGATCGTGGTAGCCGCAGTAAGCTGGTGAATGCAACAGGTTTGGTGTGGTATCCGGCCGAAACCGATGTGAGCATTCGTCCGGGATGGTTTTACCATAGCAACGAAGATGCTAAGGTTAAAACACCGGGGAAGTTAATGGACATTTATTTTACATCGGTAGGTAGAAACGGGGTTTTACTTTTAAATATTCCGCCAAATACCCAGGGGCTTATAGCCGAAAGCGACGTTAAAAACCTGGCTGCCTTTGGCCGGAAAATGAAAAACACCTTTACCAATAATATTGCTGAGTCGGCAACGATCACCTCGGCATCAGGCAAAGACCTAAAAGCCATGTTTGATGGTAAATTAAATACTTATTTTACAACAACTGGTAAGGATAGCTCAACTACCATCGAATTAAACTGGACAAAAAATACAACCTTTAATGTACTCTCGCTACAGGAAAATATTGCCGTGGGGCAGCGTATAGAAAAGTTTGAAGCCGAATATTTTGATGGTACCGAATGGAAGAATTTTGCATCGGGTACTACAGTAGGCTACAAACGCTTGTTAAAATTTAATGCAGTTACCGCTAAACGGGTAAGGTTTAAAATATTGGCTTCGAGGTTAAACCCAACATTGGCCGAATTTGGCTTGTACCTTTTGGATGAGAAAGAATAGGATAAGCTTTTAAAGGTAAAACATAGTTGGGAGGACAGTTGTATTGCAGCTGTCCTCTTTTATTAGTACCCTGTACGCATAATAATTGTATAGTAAAAACTATCGAAACAATAACTCGCTTATCGCTTCGATGTTGTTTCTTAATTTTTCCTGCTCTTCGTCTGTAAGTTTGCCAATCATTTGTTTTACCTGTTGATTGGAGGCCGCGTTGAGGTTATTAAAAACAGTATTACCTGTTGGGGTTAGTGCTAATAAACTCATTCTTGCATCCGCGCTCGAGGCACTTTTGGATATAAGTCCGTTTGTTTCAAAGCGTTTTAGTACTTTACTCAGATAGCCCTTGTCGATATCAATTTGTAGGATGATATCAGAAGCACTAATGGGCATATTGGCATGTATTTCGTACAGTATCCTAGCTTCGGCTAAGGAGTAACCGCTGGCCAGTAAATGGCTGTCGAGAAGGCCAATTAGTTTGGTATAGTTGCGGTTAAACGATCTGATGGTCTGAATAATCGATGTTTTGTTTTTCATAAATTATTTTTGATTACTCGGTTATTATTAAATCGTAACGTCTTTCCCTGATGGCTTTTCCGAAATGGTCTGATGATTTTTCTGCTGTCATTTGAAATCCAAACCGCTCGTATAATGCAGTTGCTGTATGCTGGTCTTCTGTTGTCCAAAGGTAAGCATGCTTAATATTTTTTTGCTGCACAAAACGGATAAACTCATGCATTAAAAATTTACCCAAACCAATACTGCGATATGCTGGGGCTAATATAAAATAACGGAACTGTAACTGTTCTTCACGGTGTTGGGCAACCAGACAGCCAATTATTTTCCCCTTATGTTCACAGATCCATACTTTATCCTTGTCGGCATGATAAGACAGGGCAAATTCTTTCAGGCTTTCTAATACATAGGCCTCAAATTTCAGTCCGTAGTTACATTCTTTGGCGTATAAATCTCCATGAATATAAGCGATATACCCCAAATCGCCCGGGGCAAGGTTGTTTCTGATTTGAATATCTGATAGTTTAATTTGTTCCATGTTGCAATTATATAGTTGACATATTCAACTATGTGCAAAGTAAAATAATTTTGTTGAATTAGTCAACTAATAAATAGAATTATCCTTTTTATTAAGTGTGTATTGAGCAATTTTAACTATTGTTTTTTAGAACGGGTAGTTAGTATGTGACTTACTATATGTTTTTTTTAAAAAATGTTTTATGTTTGTTACATCTAGTCTGCTCATGTTATAAATAAAAACCTATATAAATTTAACTATGGCAGAAATGTTGCCTGACGATAATGAGCTATTAGTTTCATTTGATGAAATATTTAAACTTTATTATCCTCGATTGTGTGATTTTGCTGCCCGCATGCTGGGAGATTATACCGATGAGGTAGAAGATGTGGTGCAGGATACTTTTGTAATATTTCACAAGCAAATGAGCCAGGTTTCTACCCATCCTATTGCCGTTAAAAATTACCTCTATACCTCCGTTAAATATGCCTGTTTTAAAAAGCATAGGCACAATAAAATTATTCGCAAATACCAGGAAACGTTAAAAGTTGATGAGCCTGAACAAGCTTTTACGTTGGATGCGATTATCCATGCCGAAATTATTGGCGAAATACACAGGACGCTTAAAACATTGCCACCCGGTTGTGCCGAAGTATTTAAGCTGGGGTATTTTGATGAGCTTTCCAATCAGGAAATTGCTGAGCGCTTAAATATCAGTATCAATACCGTTAAAAGCCAAAAGAAAAGGGCGCTCGATCTGCTCAGGACTAAACTTAAGCCAGAGGCACTTGCATTACTGCTTCCGTTTTTATTAAGATAATTTTCTGTCTGATTATCAGTTGTTTGCATTTTTTTTATTTTTTCTTCCATCCTTATTTGCCGGTTAAGTCTCTTTACCTGCAAAACCAAAAACAAAGTAGATGAACAACCTGTACCCGTTTGAGATCGCGAGATTAATAGAGGGCCATTTAAATCAGAAACTAACCGCTGAAGAAGAGGCAAAGTTTCAGGATTTACTGGTTACCGATTTACGCGTTAAAAGGTTGTTGGATGAGTACAGGAATTCGGGAGATTTAAACAAGCGCTTAAATTTTTTAGATGGTTTGGATTTAGATGCCGCCTTACTTAAAGTAAAACACAAGGCAAATGCTGCAGCGCGAAAGCCAGCCATAATAAAGCTCATTTTAAAATATGCTGCAGTTTTAATATTAACCGGGGCTGGTATTTTCTGGTATTATCAGGTTAATCTTCCAAAGCAGCCAGGTTTATCTCAAACCGTACTGGTAGCCCAGGACAGCAAGAATAAAGTTACGCTTACCTTATCTGATGGCAGAAGGATCGATCTTGAACAACAAGGTGTAATGGTAAAAGAAACCAATGGTACAGCTATTACCATAAATCAGGATGCGATTACCTACCCTAAAAACCAGTCGATAAGCCCAGTAGGAAACAATGTGCTCAATGTGCCAACCGGAAAAATTTTTAAAGTTAAACTGGCCGATGGTACTGTTGTATGGTTAAACAACCAGTCTGAATTAACCTTTCCTGTATCATTCGTTAAAAGCCATAATCGTATTGTATCGTTAAAAGGTGAGGCCTATTTTGAGGTAGCACACAACGCTTCAAGTCCTTTTAAAGTAAGGGTAAATGGTACCGAAATCAAGGTGCTCGGTACCAGGTTTAATGTTAATGCATTTCAGCAAAAAACAGTGTCGGCTACATTGTTCGAGGGATCGGTAAAGATGGCAACAAATGGCACCGTACGTTTGCTTAAACCAGGAGAACAGGCAATAGCAAATGGAGGGGACATTAAGCTGAATCGTGCCAATTTAGAAAAGGTGCTCTCCTGGAAGAACGGTTACTTCTACTTTAAAGAAGATGGAATTGAAACCATTTTAGCGCAACTTGCCAGGTGGTATAACATAAAGGTAGTATATGCACAAAATAATAACCCGGAATTACATTATAGCGGAAAAATATCAAGGGCTGAAAAATTGGAAGATGTGTTGAAAATACTAGCAGATATTACCGGAATGAAATTTAAAAGAAATGGTAATACGCTCTCAGTTGATAATTAAAAATAATTTACCAACAAATTAATAACCGCTGCCTATGATAAAATAAAATCTACGTTTGCTTACAAACACAAATGAACCTAAAAAAAATAAACCGGGAGTAATCCACTACTTCCGGTTTTGTAAGGTCCGATTTGTATTAGAGTATCACCTAACCAAATATTAACCAAACATTACTAAAGTATGAAATATCTGTTTTATGTCCAAGAACATGAAAGAAAATCGCTTTGCCCAATATTTATTCAGAGTATCAGGATTATGAAGCTAACCACAATATTATTTTTTTTGTTTTCGCTCGGGGTGCATGCCAGTGGGCGCGCGCAACAAATTACATTAACACTTAAAAATACCAGCTTAAAGGTCGTTTTTCAGGAAGTTGAGAAACAAACGAGTTACGCGTTTTTGTACAACGATGAACTTTTATTAAAAGTTAAACCCGTTACCCTGCAGGTAAAAAATGCTTCAATTGAAGAAGTTTTAAACCTTGCCTTTATGGGCAAACCATTATCATATAAACTGCGCAATAAAACTATCACCATTGTAGAAAAAAAGAACGAGGAGGTGGTTAATGTGGCCGATTTCTCTTTAAACGGAGAGGTTGTTGATGAGGCCGGAAAGCCAGTTCCGGGGTAAATGTGAAGCTGGAAAATTCGAATAATGGAGCCTCTACAGATTTTAACGGAAAGTTCTCATTAAAGAATGTAAAAGTAAATGATGTCCTGATTGTATCGGGAGTAGGATATGTTACTCAAAGAATAATAGTGAATAAAGAGGGCGATCTAAAAATTACTTTACTGGAAGATAGTAAAGGTTTGGATGAGCTTGTAGTAGTTGGACAGGGTGTGCAGAAAAAGGCCAGCGTAATCGGATCAATATCTTCAGTATCTACAAAAGAATTGAAACAAAGTCCGGTAGCCAACCTGAGTAATGCCCTGGCAGGAAGATTGCCCGGACTAATTTCGATTCAGCGTAACGGCAGGCAGGGAAGCGATGGGGCAACCTTATTGATTAGAGGTGTAGCCACATTAAATGGTACGAGCCCCATGGTTGTAGTTGATGGGGTAGAAGGGCGTACCCTTTCGGATATAGAACCCAGTGACGTAGAAAGTGTGAGTATTCTTAAAGATGCAACTGCTACAGCAATTTATGGGATAAGAGGAGCAAATGGTGTAGTACTGATTACCAGTAGAAGAGGTTCTGCAGCCAAAGCTCCATCCATTAGCTTTACCAGCCAGTATGGTTTGCAAGAACCAACCAGAATACCCGAAGTAGTAAATTCATTTGAATATGCTACATTAATTAATCAGGCCAATAAAAATAATGGAACGCCGCTTACCTACAGTGCGGCCCAACTGGAAGGATACAGAACACATTCGGATCCCTTCTTATACCCTGACAATGATTTTGCTAAAATTTTATTAAGAAAATCATCGGTGATGACGAGACAGAACCTGACGGTTACTGGCGGTTCGAACTTTGCCAGGTTCTTTGTTTCTGCGGGTTACTTATCGCAGGCAGGTATTTATAACAAATTTGAAACTCCTTATCCTTCAGATCAGGTGTTTAAAAGGTATAATTTCCGTGGTAATGTGGATGTTGATGTAACCAAAACCACGCTGTTAAGGTTAGATTTATCGGGCAGTTTCGGCTCTGTAAATAGGCCCAGATATGAGAACGAACCATTTTTTGCCGTAGTTCGTTTTGCTCCGAATATCTATCCGATTAAAAACCCAGATGGCACATGGGGATCGGCAGTTTCACTTACCAACAACCCGGTTGCGGAACTTTCTGATAACGGCTACGTTGTATCTTACACCGGCCGCTCGCAGGGTACTTTTGCCATCACACAAAAGCTGGATGTACTAACCAAGGGCCTGTCGGCAACGGCTTCGCTTTCCTACGATGCCAATTACTTTCAGGATCAAACCCGGTCTAAAAACTATGATGCTTTTCAGTATAATGCAAATGGTACTTATACTAGAACCAGAACAGGGTCTAAGCTTGGCGCCGTGAGCGGTGCCTATGGCTTAAGCCGTTTTGCTACTTATAGGGCAATACTGGCATATGACAGGGCTTTTGGCAATCATGCGCTAACAAGTTCTGCTATTTACACCCAGCAGAAATCTTATAGCAATGTAGATATTCCTGCTGCCCTACAGGGATTATCAGGAAGAACAACCTACAATTACCGGAACAAATATTTTGCTGAAGCCACTTATGCTTATAATGGCTCAGAAAATTTTGCTAAGGGCAAACGTTTTGGGTTTTTTCCGGCCGGAGCGGTTGGATGGATTGCCACTGAAGAGGAATTCTTTAAAGAAAAGCTCAAATTTATTTCGTTTTTAAAGTTAAAGGCATCGTACGGGGTAGTCGGTAATGATCAGATCGGTGGTAGCCGTTTCTTATTCAATAGCTATTTTGCTGATGCCAGTGGAGGTTCTTTTGGAAACCCTCCGGCAGGTACTCCCGGATTGGCTGAATCCTTTTTAGGGAATGAAAATATTACCTGGGAACGGGGATATAAGAAAAACATCGCCTTTGAAAGTAAATTCTTTAATAACCTCATTACTTTTAATGTTGATCTCTACCGTGAAGACCGAAAACAGATTCTGGTAAATTCATTAGTACCACAGCTGGCAGGTTTACCTAATTCACCTCCTATTAACAAAGGACAGGTAAAAAACCAGGGATTTGAGGTTGAGTTAGGTATCCGTAAGAATTTCAATAACTTTTTGATAAACATTAAAGGAAATATTGGTTTTAACCGTAGTAAAGTAATTGATAATAATGAAGCTACACCAGTTTACGCTTATCAATCGGGCAAAGGAAAACGTGTAGGCCAGCCATTAGGCCTAATTTCCGAGGGCTTTTTTGCAAGCAGTCAGGAAATTGCAGCCAGCCCCCTACAAACTTATACCAGTAAAATAGTGCCAGGCGATTTAAAATATCTGGACTACAATGGAGATGGGGTGGTTAATGATTTTGATCGTGTGGCTATTGGTTATTCTACCGTTCCTGAAATGCAATACGGAGCTATGTTTGATCTGAGCTACAAAAACTTCGATTTAAGCGTGCTTTTCCAGGGCTCTGCTCATTCGAGTGTTTATTTCGATCAGTTTGGTTATGTTCCATTTGACAGGCAGGGAACAGCGCTTAAGGACCATTTGAACAGCTGGACGCCAGAGAACGCTGCAACTGCTACTTATCCAAGGATTGATATTGGTGCTAATGCCAATAATACCCGGCTTTCCACCTTTACCCAGCAGAATGGCAATTACATGAGATTAAAAAATGCAGAAATTGGTTATTCTTTTTCGCAGAGCCTGTTAAGAAGGGTTGGTTTGAAAAGGGTACGGATATTTGCCAACGGACAAAACCTGGCTACCTGGTCTAAAATTAAACTCGTAGATCCAGAATATGGCAGCGGAAGCATTGGGACTACCTATCCGCAGCAGAAGGTATATAATTTTGGCCTAAACCTCGATTTCTAGAATTTTAACTTACAGCGTCATGAAAAAAATAATCATCATAACGGTTTTAATACTGAGCTGCACAACTTTTTATTCGTGCAATAAAGATTTCTTAAACCTTGCCCCCAATGAAAATATTACTGAAGAGCAGGTTTTCAGTACAATGATTCAAACGGAGAATTTTACCAATAATATTTATACCGGACTTCCGGCGCCATTTACCCGTACAGGCGATGGGAATACCCCTCTTGATTGTCTTAGCGATGAAGGAGCACCAACTTTCTTTCAAAATGGTCGTGCTTTTAATGGTGGTGGGTATGGCCCAACCAACATTACGAGCTTTATAGGTAACATCTGGTTAAATTCATTCCGGAATATCAGGAAAGTGAATATCCTTTTAGAGAAACTTCCGGCGGTGCCAGCTACCGGGCCTGAAGAAGAAGAAACCAGAAAAAGGCTACGTGGCGAGGCATTGTTTTTACGTGCATTTTATTATTTTGATATCATTAAGGTCTTCGGAAGGTTTCCTATCGTAGCTAAACGATTGGCAGTAGATCAGGAATTCCAGATTCCGAGAAATAACTATGATGAGTGTGTGGCTTTTATACAAAAAGATCTGGAAGATGCCGTTCAATTACTACCGGCTAGCTATCCGGCCAATCAGTTGGGAAGAGCAAATAAGGCCATGTGTATGGCGCTAAAATCAAGGCTTTTATTGTATGCCGCAAGTCCGTTGAACACTGCAGATAACGCTGCAAAATGGCAGGCTGCAGCCAAGGCGGCCAAGGATGTAATAGACCTGAACCAGTTTTCTTTGTACAATGCCAATGCCAACAAAGCCGAAAATTACAAAAGCGTATTTAATATTTTTGCTAACCAGGAAGTAATCTGGTTTATTAATATTGGCAATGGAAAAACATATGAACAACTCTATTATCCGATAGGGAGCAATGGTTGGGGAAATGTAACGCCTACGCAAAACATGGTAGATGAGTACCAGATGGCCAACGGGAAGGACATTACCGACCCAACCTCGGGCTATGACCCTGCTAAGCCTTATCTGAACAGAGAGCCACGTTTTTATGCCACCGTATGGTACAATGGTAGTGTAGTAAGAGGGCTTGCGGTACAAACTTATCCAGGCGGAAGAGATGCAATTAACGGCGGTAATAATAATACCAAAACAGGTTACTACTTACGCAAATACTGTGATGAAACAGTGAATCTGTCTTCAGGTCCGGGCAGGCAAATGATGAGTATCTGGTTTAGGCTGGGCGAGCTTTACCTGAATTACGCCGAGGCCAGCAACGAGGCTAATGCTGCTCCTGCAGCCGATCCATTAATCTATACTTATATTAATCTGATTAGAAACAGAGCTGGTTTACCTGATCTTCAGCCAGGATTGTCAAAAACACAAATGCGAGCGGCAGTCAGACATGAAAGACGAGTTGAACTTGCTTTTGAAGAACACCGCTTTTTTGATGACAGAAGATGGAAACTAACTTTTGGAGGAGAGATTAAAGGAATAGTTTGGGCTGATGCAGCGGGTTCGACCTATAATTTAGTCACCGCAGAAAACCGGCCTTTTAACGAAAAAATGTGGTATATGCCCATTCCTCAGTCTGAAATAGATATTACCAAAATGCAACAAAATCCAGGCTGGCAGTAAGCATAGCCTAAACGATGCATAAATAACCTTTGATGATCCGGGATTTGATTGAATATTTTTTCAAATCCCGGATTCGTTTTTTGTAATCATACCGCATGACAATGGAATTGAACGCCGTAGAATAATGGGTATATTTGTGCAGGATGCAAATTGAAAGTTACGATATACTACCGGCACTGAAACCCTATGTTAGCCAGATTTGTACCATGGATTGCGATGGGGGATTGGATAGGGATGATATCCGCGTATTACCCGATACCCGTGTAGAGATTTTTATCAATTATACGTCGTCCCCGGTTGCCATAATCGATAATGAACTGTATAAAGGTAGTATCGTTAATTTTAGGATGAACAAGCCGGTTGATGTGCAAATGAGGAAAGGAGAAGGTTGTATGGCTGTTTGTTTTCAACCAGGTATGGCTTATCGATTCTTCAAAATTCCACTCCATTTATTATCGAATAGTACTACACCATTGGCCGAGCTTTGGGAAAAGAAGGCTGCCATGCTGGAAGCATTAATGGCCGATGGCGGCACCCATAACCGCAGGGTGGCTTTATTGCAGCAGTATTTGTTGCAAGAGTTGCGCAAAGCTGAAGATAATCTGGCGATCGAATATTGCCTTCAACAGATTCAATTATCCAAAGGCTTAATCTCTTTAGCTGCCCTTACCAGTCATATTGGTTTTAGCCAGCGCCATCTATCCAGGCAGTTTCAGCAATATGTAGGTTTATCGCCGCGCGATTACCTGAGGGTTTCCAGATTTATTTATTCACTCGAGCGCCTAAAGAGTAATCCTACGCGTTCTCTTACTCGTGTGGCTTACCAGAGTGGTTATTACGATCAGGCTCACTTTATTCGTGATTATAAGCAATACACTGGTTTTACACCTGGTGAAGTATTGCGAAGCAAAAATATTTTATAAAAAGATCTTTCACCATTTTTTGTCCGTTCTGTACAATTATACAAAACAAGTCTTAGCCATATTTGTATCTTAAACACAACACCACATGAGAAAGTTAATATTGGGCTTAGCCATTAGCCTGGATGGTTATATTGAAGGAACAAAAGGCGAATACGATTGGTGTTTCACCGATCAGGATTATGGTCTTAAAGTGTTTTTCGACCGGATAGATGCCATGTTTATTGGTAGAAAAAGTTACGAGGTGATGCAGCAGCACGAAAACAGCAGCGATGCTGCAATCCCTGGTATGCCGGTACTCACCGAGTATGTATTTTCTAAAACATTAACCTCGGTAAAAGCAGGTGCAGTGCTCATCGCTAATGATGCGGTAGCAGAAGCACAAAGAATAAAATCGGAACAAGGTAAAGATATCTGGTTGTTTGGGGGGGCTTCGCTAAGCGACGCCATGATGAAAGCAGGGTTGGTTGATGAGTTATGGTTATCGGTACATCCAATTTTATTAGGAGATGGAAAACCGCTGTTTCGCGGGCACAGCAATCGCATAAGCCTTAACCTGCTCGAGAGCAAAACTTACGAAACCGGGCTGGTATCTTTGCGGTACAAGGTGATTAATGTTTAAGCCTTAAGTTGTTTTACCTCCTTAGACGTATAAGAAGAGTAAAACTGATTGCTTTATATTTTACCATATGAGGCATTTAAGTGAGCAGGCTTGTATGAAACTTATTTGATTTATATGGTTCAATAAAAATAACCGTTGATTCTTTTACCACCTTAGACATATAAGAACATTAAAGCAGATAGGTTTATAGTTTTACCTGCAACACAGCTGACCGACTTTGAAAATTCAGACTGGGTAACCCCTTTTTTAAACGGTAATAGCCAAATGCACCGAGGGCTATAAGCAGTAAGAAAATATTTTCATCGAGTGGGCAGGTAGTGATATAATTTTGAATTAAAACCCCGCAAGAGCTACCCACAATGCACTGGCGGTAATTATCGGGTGTAGGGTTATTTATGCAGGTAGATGTTGTGGTAGAGGGCGAACCATTGTAAACATCAACAGTGTAGCCATTACAACTAGAAGTAGTACCTGCGGGCGAAGTATAAACAACAGTACCATAAGTGCCACCTCCGTAGTATATGACACAGCCATTTTGAGCATGAGATATAGATGGATAAACAACTAAGCAGATTACAAACAACAACACAATCTTCGCCATAGCAAAGCCACGGCACAACCTTAAGTTCATAATAATATTTTTTAGACGACTATTAATTTGCTGAGCCTAAAATTGAGACTCAATCTTCAAAAATAGTTCATTTCATCATCGCTATAACGCGGTTTTGATCTAAATCAACAACTATAAATACTTTGTCAGGCTGGTTAACTAAGGTCGGCTGCTTTTTATAATAATTTTTTAATCCTGTTTACACCAACCATCCTCGGTTTTTTGTTTTTAACCCAACTTAGGCAATTATTCCCCCTATTTAGGACGATTTTTATCCCAGAGTAAACTGCTTACACCGTAAATTTGAAGATGACATAACCAAACGGTATGCATTAGGATGAACAACACCTGACCAAATGAATATGAAAAAGAACCTTAAAATAAGCATGCGCTCCATTTCTGAGCTTCTGGTTTATGCCTGTTTTGTTAAATTTTAACATCCCTGTAAATGATAAAAAAGATAAAATTAGCTTTAGTACTAACAATCGTTGGATTGTTGCAGGTTCAGATCGCCACTGCACAAGATGAGTTTGATATCGTCAGGAAGAATATTGTAAACAACCTGAAAGCACAAGCTAAAACTACAACAGAAGCCATAGCTACTCTGCAGCAAAATCAGCAAGCCGATGGCAGCTGGGCAGATATTCAGTATACCGATGATAGAATCACCCTGTGGACACCCATCAGGCATTTGCACCAAATAAAAGAATACTGTATCG
Source organism: Pedobacter sp. HDW13 (assembly GCF_011303555.1). NCBI lineage: Bacteria > Pseudomonadati > Bacteroidota > Sphingobacteriia > Sphingobacteriales > Sphingobacteriaceae > Pedobacter > Pedobacter sp. HDW13. Next base: position 3,427,468 of record NZ_CP049868.1, read on the forward strand.
CCATTAATAAGGGCTATAACCGTAAGCTCGACGAAAGGATTGTTGCCGGCTTAAACTATTGGTTAAAAGCAGCCCCTAAGAGCAAAAACTGGTGGTATAACGATATTGCTACACCGCAGGCACTTGGCGAAATACTGATGCTGATTGATGAAGCTAAGGTTAGTTATCCAAAAACAACCAAAGATGCCCTGCTAGAATCGATGAAAAGGGGCGATCCCTATAAGCAAACCGGTGCTAATAAGCTCGATATTGCCATGCACTACCTGTACAGGGCCTGTGCGGCAAAAGATGCTGTGCTGATGGATGCCGCAGTCAATCAGTTATTTGCTCCCATTGAGTTCTCCAGTCAGGAAGGTTTGCAAACCGATTATTCCTACTTTCAGCATGGTAAACAACTGTATCTGGCGGGTTATGGTGCTGTGTTTTTAACAGGCGAGTATAAAGCGGCGGCAGCCGTAATGAATACCAGGTTTGCCTTAAGTAAAGAAAAGCAAAACCTCCTTTATAGTTATTTAACCGAAACCTTTTTACGTGCCATAAGGGGGCGCTACAGCGATTTTAGCATAGAAGGGAGAAGCATTTCGCGGCCTAACATGCTGGATAAGAAAAATGCAGTTTTAGATGGCTATGCCGAAAATACAGCTGCCATGCTTGCACTGGCAAAAAATATAGACCCATCAGGTGCCAGGGCCATTGATGCAGCTATAGCACGCATAGAAGAGCGTCAACCGCCTGCTCTTGGCGTTAGCCCTTACCACAAACAGTTTTACAGGGCCGATTATACCATGCACCAGCGTAAAGCATATAGCTTTAACATTCGGGCCGTTTCTGTTAGAACCAGGCGTACAGAGAGTGGTAATGGCGAAAATATTTTTGGCAGGTTTCTGGCTGATGGGTCGACTAATATTCAGCGTACGGGAAGCGAATATTTCAATATCATGCCCCTTTGGGAGTGGGATAAATTGCCCGGAATAACCTGTCGAGATTACTTAACAGATCAGCCTGCAGTTGTAGAATGGGGCGAAAAAGGCAATATGGATTTTGTGGGTGGGGTTAGCGATGGAAAATACGGTTGCACGGTTTATGATATGGATTATAACCAGGTTGCAGCGAAGAAAGCGTGGTTCCTTTTTGATCGCGAAATAGTTTGTTTAGGTACTGGCATTAATAGCACCGAAGCCGAAAATATTACTACCACGCTTAACCAATGCTGGCTGAAAGGAAAAGTAGGCTTAGCCAAAAACAAATGGTTATTAACCGATACGGAAAAACTGGATAATCCGGCCTGGGTTTGGCACGATAGCATTGGCTACTGTTTTTTACAGAATACCAGAGCTGTAGTAAGCGCTGCAATGCAAAAAGGTAGCTGGAAACGCATTAACAAAGGCTATAGCGATGAAGAAGTAAACGGGAAAGTGTTTAAACTATTTATCGATCATGGTGTAAAACCTGCAAATGCAAGCTATGCTTATTGTGTGTTACCCAATGTTGCCTTACAGGAAATGAACAGCATAGTTACTTCAAATATTAAAGTGCTGGCCAATAATAACCAGGTGCAGGCTGTAGCCAATAATGCTTTGCAAATGCTGCAGGTTTGCTTTTATCAGCCTCAAAGCCTTAGCTATAAACAACTGAAAGTAACGGTCGATCAACCCTGTCTGGTGCTTGTAAAAGAAATGAATGCCAGTACGCCCGAAATATGGCTTGCAGACCCCTCACAAAAACTAACTGAGCTTACGGTTACCGTTCAGGTTAACAATAAACCTGTAACCAGGCACATAACATTGCCAGATGGCGAAAGCAGGGGTAAAAGCTTGAAGGTTAGTTTTTAGATTAGGATACCTTAAAGCAGCCACGGACTCACAGATTAGCACGGAGGTTTTTTGCATCATCCTCACTAATGAAGCAATGAATAGCCTTCAAGGGCTAATATTGCGTAATAAGCAGCTAATATAGTTGAAAAGAAATATCCGGAAATAATTGAAGTTTGAGCAGTGAAATGGTAGCATGGATGAATTGCTGATCAGCAAGTTAAAAGCATAATAAAGCAGAGGCATGGAAATAACATTGCCCGGTAAAAGCTAAGCCAATCTGTAAGCAATGAATGGTGCCGGGCGCTTAGGTAAGAATTGTACGCATATGTTGTTAAAAATGAATAAGTATCAAATAGTGGTTTCGAAAGCAAAACAAATTGGTTTATTGTTGGGCTTCATTTTGTGCTGCAGTACTGCAAGTGCACAGCTACTGGAACCGGCTACAAAGCCAAATGAAGCACAAAGGGAAATGATTAAACGTGGTTATGGCATGTTTATGCATTTTGGCCTTAACACTTTTGCTAACCTGGAATGGTCTGACGGAACAATACCTGTTGATACCTATCATCCAACCAATCTCGATCCTGACCAGTGGGTAAAAACCGCTAAAGAAGCTGGTTTCCGTTATGTAGTGCTGGTTACCAAACATCACGATGGTTTTTGCCTTTGGGACAGTAAATACACCACTTACGATGTAGCATCTTCGCCCGTTAAAACCGATGTAGTAAAAGCCGTTGCCGATGCCTGTAAGAAATACGGTATCAAACTTGGTTTGTACTATTCGTTGTGGGACAGGCACGAACCTACTTATAAAGACAAAGACCCTAAAGTATATGTTAATTATATGCTCAATCAGCTTACCGAGCTGTTTACTAATTATGGCTCTATTTGCGAGCTTTGGCTGGATGGTGGCTGGGACAGGCAGCCCGGCGATTGGGGCGTAGACCAGTTGTATGCATTGGTTAAAAAATACAGTCCGCAGTGTGCAATCAGCATCAACCATACCATTGTGAACGAAGAAGGAAAACGCAAGTTCACCGTGCCGAGTAACATGACGGTAGATAATAAGTACTATTTTCAATACTTTCCGAGCGATTTTCGCCTGTGGGACCCACGTTTAGTAGGTAAATTTGATAAAAAACAGTATTTGCACCAGGGCAAATCTTATTATCTGCCTTTCGAGCATACCCTATGTTTAAGTTCGCGTTGGAACTGGTTTCAGAAAACAGAGGATTTACCGGTAAGGGAACTGGATGAACTGGAAGAGCTATTTTACTGGTGTACCGATAATGATAATACGCTGGTGATTAATGTACCTCCCGATAATACCGGAAGGATAAAGGAATATGAAGCGCTTGCTGTAATTGAACTGGGGAAAAGGCTGGGATTATCAGCCAATAAACCTCTGCCTAAAAACGGCGAGTTTATTTCGTTAAAAAGCCCGGTTACAGCCAGCAGTGTATTTGCAGATAAGGAGAACAAATACGAAGCAGCTGCGGTAACCGATGGCAGTTTGGATAGCCGTTGGGCTGCGGCCGATACGCTGGCCGAACTAACTATTGAGCTTAATCCGGCAAAACCGTTTAATAAGATTAGTGTATTCGAATACCAGGATACCAAACAATTACCAGATAATTTTTCGCAATTGCGCTTACCCCGGATTCAGGAATACGAAGTAGCGATTTTAAAAGATGAAAAATGGCAAACCATTTATTTAGGTACAACACCAATGGGCGATTGTAAGGTAATCAGGCTGCCCCGTAATTATCAGAGCAATAAGCTAAGGTTTAAGGTTAAAAAAGCTTCCGCACCACCTTCTATTTATGAAATTTCCGTTATAAACACTGGAAAAGGGTAATTATTGGCTTGGTGCTTATAAGCAAGTCTCTAACCTCTATTGCTAATATAACATAATAAGCAGCTAAAATAATTGATGAAAATAAGCCGGAAATAGCTGAAGTTTGAAGAACTAACCAAATAATTTCCGATGCAGTTAAGCCAGGGCTGTCCTGACCGTACTATCTTGCATTTGCCAATAAATGAGATATTGGCATTGCCGGCACTATTTGGCCTTTTAAAAACTATTTTATTTTAAAATGATGAGGAATATAAAAAGGTTTATCATGCTTTGCCTGATGGCACTGGTTACAATAAATGCAGTAGCAACAGGCATACCACATCAAAAAGCTGTCGATGTTTTCTTATCAGGCTTAAAACAATCAAAACCAAGGGTAATTTTAGCCGATGGAAGCCAGGCCAATGCCGCTAGTGTTTTGGTTAACCGCATTTGGAAAGGTAAGTTGTGTGCACTTTCTATAAAAAATACTTCCCAGCAAGCACTTAGCATTCGCGAAGTAGTGGTTTTTGACTTTAACCATGGCCTTAGCGGTAACACGCCCATTTATGGCGAGAGTTTCCAAAAGCTGGGCCAAATAGGGGGTACATTGGCTAAGCCCGAAGATTGGGGCTCTTATTCAGATCGTGCCCACTATAAAATACCCGAGCCAGAGGGCTTGCGTACGGCTTACGGTATGCTTACTTTGCAACCTCAGCAAGCCGATCGGTTATTAGTGGCTACCACTTCCTGCAACCGCTTTATTTCCCGTTTCTCCTTTGATGCAAAACGCCTTCGCATATCAATGGATTGCGAAAATCTGTTGTTAAAACCCGGTGAAACCTGGAACCTCGAAGAGTTTATGGGCGTGGCAGGCCCTGAAAGGGAAAAGCTCTACGATCAGCTTACCCGGGCCATTGCCGTACATCATCCTAAACTGGAGTTTAAGCCTATCCCCATGGGCTGGTGTTCGTGGTTATGTTTCGGGCCAAAAGTTACGGCCAAAAACGTTTCCGATAATACCGGATGGATTGCGAATAATTTACCTGAGTTAAAATATGTACAAATTGATGATGGTTATCAACCCTGGATGGGCGATTGGCTGGAGGCAGGCGATGCCTTCGGTGGTGGCGTATCCAATGTTTTAAAAGAAATAAAAGATAAAAAGCTCGAGCCAGCCATTTGGGTAGCGCCTTTTATCGCCAGTCCGCAATCCCGGTTGTTTAAAGAACATCCCGATTGGATGGTAAAAGACGAATCGGGTAAACCCATGCGCTCAGATAAAGTAGGATTTGGAGGCTGGCGTCAGGGTCCATGGTATGCGCTTGATGGTACGCATCCCGAAGTGCAGAAATATTTTACAGAATTGTTTAAAACCATGCGCGAAAAATGGGGCTGTACCTATTTTAAATTAGATGCCAACTACTGGGGAGCTATTCATGGTGGCGTGCATTACGATAAATCTGCTACCCGTATCGAAGCCTATCGCCGAGGTATGGAAGCCATCCGTAAAGGAGCAGGCGATGCTTTCCTGTTGGGTTGTAATCACCCGATTTGGGCCTCATTGGGCTTAGTTCACGGTTCGCGCAGCTCTATGGACATTTCGCACAGTTGGGACTCTTTTAAAAGCATAGGCAAAGAAAATCTGTTAAGAAGCTGGCAAAATGGCCGCTTCTGGTGGAATGATCCGGATTGTATTGTGCTTACAAGTGGTGGTTCTAATGGGGTAATGGATAATGCCGGTAATTTTACAGGTGATAAAAATGCCAAACCAGGCATTCCTGAAAACGAATTCCTTTTTCACGCAGCAAGCATATATGCCACCGGAGGGTTGTTGCTAAGCGGCGATGATCTGCCAACCATTAGTCCAGAGCATTTGGTAATTTTAAAGAAACTGATTCCACCAACAGGTGTGGCAGCAAGGTTCGAAAATGAAAAGTTCGAAGTAGGAAACACAACATTAAAAGGCGAAACGGTTTATTCGGTATTTAACTGGAGCAATACTCCTGTGAAACGTACCGTAAAACTACCAGCCGGAAAATACAGGCTTACCAATAAATTTACCGGCAAAGCTATTGGCGTGTTTCAAGGTGAGTATGTAATAAATGATATGGCAGGACGTAGCGGTTTGTTAATAACTGCAACAAGGGTTGCCAATTAAAAGCACTAGAGTGATTTGAACAAAGTAATGCTGCTCAATAACCGCTATAACCCGGTTAAATTGAAATAATGATGGTTAACCGCAGGGCTGTGGGACAAGGATTTTACAGACCAGCGAGGAATAATTGCGTAGTTTTAAAAAAATAACACCAATTAAACCTGAGTTAGAACAATGAAAAAAGTAACGCTGTCCTTATTATGTGCCCTCGTGGGTTTCAGTGCATTTTCTCAACAAACCATTATCAAATACCTTTCCGGAACGGATAAAGACCATACCGTAAACTGGGATTTTTATTGCACTGAAGGTAGAAAAAGCGGTGTATGGACCAAAATTGCAGTCCCCTCTAACTGGGAACAGCAAGGCTTTGGAGCCTATAATTATGGACACGATAAAATCAAAAATAAAGAGCAGGGTCAATACAAACATGAGTTTTTTGCTGATGGTGTAACAGGGAAAAAGGTATTCATTGTTTTTGAAGGTTCGATGACCGATACCAAGGTAATGGTTAATGGCATGCAGGCTGGCCCGGTACATCAGGGTAGTTTTTATAGCTTTAAGTACGATATAACCGATTTGGTAAAACCCAATGCCAAAAACCTGCTCGAAGTAACTGTCGATAAACAATCAGCCAACCCATCTGTAAATAAGGCGGAGCGCAGTGGCGATTTTTGGATCTTCGGTGGAATTTACCGCCCGGTTTATCTTGAAATTGTGCCGCAGACCTTTATCGAAAGGCTGGCCGTAAATGCAAAAGCCGATGGAGCATTTCAGCTGGATGTATATGCGCAAAACTTAAAACAAGGCGAACAAATTGAAGCCCAGGCAGAAAAGCTTAGTGGCGAAAAACTGGGTAGACCTTTTACGGCTAAGGCAAACGCAGCGGGTGATGGTTACGTATTGCAGGCTAATTTTAACAAACCTTTGTTGTGGAGTGCCGAATTTCCGAACCGGTACCAGGTAGTGGTTAGCATAAAGAATGAAAGGGGTATTGTTCACCAGATCAAACAAAAATTTGGTTTTCGTACGGTAGAGCTGCGTGCAAAAGATGGCTTGTACGTTAATGGAGCCCGCGTTTTGATGAAAGGCAGCAACCGCCACAGTTTTTGGCCAGAAACCGGTCGTACACTCAGCCATGGGGTTCATGTATTGGATGTACAGTTGATGAAGGATATGAACATGAATGCTGTGCGCATGTCGCACTACCCACCTGACCGGGACTTCCTGGAGGTTTGCGATTCACTTGGTTTATACGTGATAGACGAGCTTACCGGCTGGCAGGCCAATTACGATACGGAAATAGGTAAAAAACTGGTTAAAGAGCTGGTTGTGCATGATGTAAACCATCCTTCTATTTTATTTTGGGCCAATGGCAACGAAGGCGGCTTTAACCGCGAACTCGATGATCAATATGCATTGTACGATCCGCAAAACCGAACCGTTATCCACCCCTGGGAGAAATTTAATGGTACCGACACCAAGCATTACCCCGATTATAAGGGGATGGAAAGCAGAACCGCTACCGGCGAAGAAGTCTTTTTTCCTACCGAGTTTATGCATGCTTTGTACGATGGCGGGGCAGGAGCAGCACTCGATGATTTCTGGACACAAATGTTAAAACACCCACATGGTGGCGGTGGTTTTATATGGGCCTTTTTAGATGAATCGATCATTCGTACAGATAAAAATAATACGTATGATGGAGATGGTAATCATGCACCCGATGGTATTGTAGGGCCGCACCGCGAAAAAGAAGGCAGCTATTACACCATTAAAGAAATCTGGTCTCCGGCGTACATCAATCTACAAGCCCTTAAAGCAGATTTTGATGGTAAAATACCTGTCGAAAACCGCTATGCTTTCACTAACCTTAATCAATGTACATTTAAATGGAAGCTGGTTAAATTCCCTTCAGCAACTGCTAAAACTACAGCAGCCCTGGTAAGTGCAACAGGCATATTAAAGCCCCTAAACCTTAAACCAGCCGAAAAGGGCGTGTTAAGTTTACCATTACCCGCAACCTGGGCCAAAAACGATGCCTTATATCTTAGCGCATATGGTCCAGATAAAAAAGAGCTCTTTACCTGGAGCTGGACCATTTCCGCTCCGGCAGCTTTTGCATCTAAAATTAGCAGCACTACGGCCAAATCGAATATCAAATTAACGCAAACCGATGCCACATTGAGTATTAACTGCGACGGGGTCAGTTACGATTTTGATAAAACAACCGGCTATATCCAAAAAGTCGTAAAACCAACAGGCACTATTTCTTTGTCAGGCGGGCCGGTTTTGGCCGGAGTAAATACCCAACTCAAGCAGTTTACGCATCAGGCGGTTAAAGGCCAGTATATTGTTGAAGCCGATTATACAGGCGACGCTGCTTTACATGTAAAATGGACTTTTACTTCTGGGCAGCCTGTTAAACTGGAATATGAGTATAGCCAGCAAGGCGATGCAAGCTTTATGGGCATTACTTTCAATTACCCCGAAGAAAAAGTTACGGGAATGAAATGGTTGGGACGAGGGCCTTATCGCGTTTGGAAAAACAGGTTAAAAGGCCAGCAATTTGGTGTTTGGCATAAAGATTACAACAATACCATAACCGGTGAAAGCTGGAAATACCCCGAATTTAAAGGCTATCATGCCGAAGTAAACTGGGTAACAATCGAAAATCGCGAAGCTCCTTTTACAGTTTATACAGCAAATAAAAATATATACCTGCAAATGTTTAAGCCAGCACGCGAAGCCGCTGCACTGGCTAACAATAATGTCGAACCTGCTTTTCCTGATGGGAGCATTGGTTTTTTAAATGCCATTAGTCCAATCGGAACCAAGTTCCAATCGGCAAAAGTTATGGGGCCGCAAAGCGAACTGAACCATGCCAATGGCGAAAAGATCAGCGGTAAGCTATGGTTCGATTTCAGGTAAAAAATTAAAACACGGAATCTCATGCTAAAAGAGATTAACGAAGTAATACTGTGCTTAAAAATAAAGCCTGAAACCGTAAGGTTTCAGGCTTTATTTTTACTCCGAATACAGATCCAGATTTTATATTCCCCAGTTCTTATTAGGTTTTGGTCCCATTTGCAATATCAGTTTCCCACCCTTCAATAATTCGCTTGCAGGAAATTTGAAAGACTGTAATGGCTTTCCATTTAAGGTAGCTTTTTGTACATATTTATTGTCGCGTGATACATCAGAAGCCTCAATTGTAAATGATTTTCCACGGCCATACTGCTCACCAAGATTAATGGTTACCGATGGGAAAATAGGACTGGCAATTTCATAAACTGGTTCGATACTGCAGCCCCCATCCGTTTGGAACAAGCCCAAAGCAGCCATTACAAACCAGGCACTCATTTGGCCCTGGTCTTCATCACCCAGGTAAGCATTTGCTAAATCGCTGCCATAATACCTGTCGATAATTGCCCTGCTCCAACGCTGCGTTAGCCAGGGCTTTTGCACCCAGTTAAACAAAAAGGCAAAATGCATCGACTGCTGGTTACCCTGAATTACCGGATAATCCCAGTACTGGTCGCCCGGTGCATTGAAACGTAATTTATTACTTTCTGTAAACCCCCACGACAGGCGCTCTACAAATTTATCTGCCCCAATCTCTTTCGCCAATCCCGGTACATCCTGTGGTACAAAATAGGTGAGCTGCCAGGCATTACCTTCTACATAGTGGTGGTTGGCACCTGATTTAAAAGGATCGAAATCTGGCGCCCAGGTACCGTCTGATTTACGCATCCGGGCATACCCCGTTTCCTTGTCAATTGCATTACGCCAATAGTTTCCCCTTATGGCAAATTCTTTTTCATCTTCTTTTTTGCCCAACGCCCGCGCAAACTGCGAAACCGTCCAGTCATCGTAAGCATATTCTAAGGTATTAGAAAATCTTCCAAGGTCGTAAGGTACGAAATGGTACTTTAGGTAGGGGACCAGATCACGGTTGCCCGCATAACCGAGCCCCACCTTTTGTGATGGAGTAGTTTGCATTTTCTTCATGGCTTCAAACGCTTTATTGGCATCGAAATCGCGTATGCCCATTTGATAGGCGCTCACCATTAACGGAATTTCATGTTCTGCAACCATTACGGGTACATAATTCATGCCCGCAGGTCCTTTGGCCAGCCAGCCATTGGTATCGTACATGGCCAGCTGCGATTTTACCCATTTAGAAGACCACTCAGGGGTAACCAGGTTCCAAAACTGGTTCAGGTTCCAGAAGGTATTCCAAAAAGCATCGCAACCCAGTGCCAGCGAATTAGGGTCTTTGAGTTTCTGCACTTTTTGAAAAGCATCTACCCAGCTGCCATCCAGGTCGCTCCAGGTATTCCGGCTGGCCAGTGCCCTGTACATATTGGTATAAAAACGGATTTTCTCTCTCCGGTCGTTAGATTGAACAGCCACCCGTCCAATCAGCTTATTCCAGGTATCACGTTGTCCGTTTCTTACCTTATCAAAACTCCATCCATAAGGTTCGGTAATTTCCTGTTTCAGGTTATCTGAAGCATTTTCAATGCTCACCATCGAAATACCCGTACGCACCTGCACCACCGGGTTTGTTCTGGTGTCGAACTCTACATAGGCACCAGCATCTTTTACTTCCCCGGTATTTACCAGATCTTTATTACCCACGCTATCATTCTGCCAGGTTCCGAATTTTTGAATTGGCTGATCAAATTCAATTACGAAATGGAGCTGGTAATCCTGGTTTACATCACCCGACCAGGCACCGGGCGTAAACTGTCTCGATACCCCTTCAATCCGCCTGTCGCTTACTTTTTTCAGGGTTACATTTTTAAGTGTATAGGCATATTCAGAGGGGATTTGTAAATCAATCATCACCCTCGAATCAGTAGCTTTAGGGTAGGTATAACGCTGGAAACCGCAGCGGGTAGTGGCAGTTAGCTCTGCTTTAACCTTATAATCGCTTAGCATTACTTTATAGTAACCCAAAGGGGCTTCTTCTGTTGCTTTATCAATCTGCGAGCGGTAGCCCTCGCCAGTACTCCGCTCATCGCCTGTTTTAATCTTTAGCGGGCCGTTTACCGGCAGCATGCCTAAGCCGGCCATTGTCCATTCGTGGATGTGGCTAAATACACCCACACTCTCAAAACTTGGTTCGTAACCAGCCTGCCAGCCGTTATTCTGGTTGTCGGGGCTGAGTTTTACCATACTAAAGGGCATCCAGGGGCCAGGAGCAATCATCCAGCGGGAATGAGCAGTGCCCATTCTGGTATCTACATAATCTGCAGGCGTAAACAACCGTTGTGCCGATCGTTTTACCATGCCATTTTCCAGCAATATCCCATCACTGTAAATCTCATACTTACTTTGTTTAGCTACTGTAACAGCAGGCATGGGCACCTCGAACTGGTATCTTGCACTATCCAGCCGCTCACGGAATACCTCACTACCATCCAGTTTTACCGTTAGCACAGGTTTGCCAGAAATCAGCTGTGCATCGACTAATAAAGGCTGAATTTCTTTACCTTGCGCGTTAAGTTGATAATCCGCAGGCTTTACCCTTCTCAAAAACACATTTTTATTGCTGATTAACCTGGCCGAAGCCGGGCCTTCCAACCTCACCTGATCAAACACCAGCCACGATCCCTCAAGGGTGGTCATCAAAATCTCATTACCGCCTTTCCGCAACTGTTTCGCTTCAAGTGGAATTTCAATTTTATATTCGTGTGCTGTGTTTAAATCACCTTCAAAAGACTTATCAGCCTCCCGTTTAGGCAATTGTTTTACATGCGAAACACCATTAATGGTAACTTTAAACAGGGGAGGTAGTGTGCCCTGATAACCAATCAGGTCTACTACAAATTTCCAGCCCGCTCCTGTAGGCTGGTGTTGCAGGCCGAATAAAATATTGGCATTATGTGTTCTTAGACCTGAGGTTCCGCCTGTGCCTCCCCAGGCATCTTTGGGGCCAGGCAATATATAAGCCCAATCCTGCTCAGGCTTTGAAACACCAATCAGATAAAACTTATCTTCCCAGCCAAAATCTTTTTCCAAAAAATGCTTATAACCCGATGGCGCCAGCGCCAGTTCTGCCGATTTGTTATCTGCATTGCCGATTTGCCACAAAGTTGTTTGGGCGCTCGTGGTACTGGTTAAGTACAACAAAAGCAGGGTTAGTAATTTGTTCAGGGATAATTTTCTCTTGTTCATTTGTGTTTACATTTTTGATCTACTCTACCGCTTAGCTTATAATGAAATAAGTATAAACTGGAGTAAATAGTTTGTATGTACATATTAAAAATTGAAGTTAGTTAGAATTTAGTGTTTTTAGATGTAAAAAATGAAAATAGTATCCTTTTTTATCAAGGGACATAAATAGCCTTGTTACGGAAAGCGTAATATGTATGTACAATATTTGTTTTTATGATTGCTTTCTAATCAGAACCGGAAATCTCATCTGTGCGAAAATGAATGAATTTGAAAATACCACCCTAAGTAGGGAAGCTTTGATTTTTAGGCGAATTATCTGTTTGTAAATGGTGCTTTAATTTTAAAAAATAATTTTTTATTAACTTTCTTATGTTTAGTTTTATTAAACATTTACACAATAATATTAAACATTTAAACTATGAAAAAATTAAAATCCCTACTATTTCTAATTGCGACGGCGCTGGTCGTACTTTCGTGTAAAAAGGCTGTAACAGAGGCTGGTGCAAGTGCATCATCCCCGGATGAAAAGGCAACTGCGCGGAATATCTTGGCTGTAAAACCTAAAAAAGTACTTTTTATTGGTATTGATGGTTGTGTGTGGAAAGCCCTCACAGCGACTAATGCACCGAACCTAAAAAACCTGATGGACCAGTCTTATACAAGCACCAATGCATTGGCACAGGTGCCCACCTGGTCATCAAACGGATGGTCGGCATTGTTTACTGGTGTAGGTGTTGCCAAACACAAAGCATCTGATAATAGCTTTTCGGGTGCTGACTTTGTAAACTATCCTTCTTTTTTCCGGCAGATTAAAACCAGCTTACCTGCTTTAAGAACAGCATCGATCGTAACCTGGTCGTCGATAAATAATTTTATTGTCGCCACACCTGATGTAACTGTAAAACAGAACAGTGCAAATGATAATGCCACTGAAGTCAGAATTATACAGGAAATTACCAGCAGCAATACAGATGTTTCCTTTTGTCATTTCGATAATGTAGATCATGCCGGCCATGCGAGTAACTACAGGCTTACCTCACAAATGTATATTGATTCGGTAAAGGCCGTTGATGCCAGAGTAGGAAGGATACTGAATGCGGTAAAAACGCGGACTACTTATAACAATGAAGATTGGCTTATTGTAGTTGCTACAGATCATGGCGGCGATTTAAGTCACGGGGAAGTAGTTACCTGGAGCAAAATGCATTTATTATCCTGAACAATAGCGCAATTAGCCCACAACTGGTAAATACACTGCCCACCACTACCACCGAATCAAATCCGCATAATATTACCACTGTCGATTTTAAAACAAATGTGTACGGAGAGCTTCCAGCCTTAAGTAACCTGAACTTAAGTGCAACCAGCAGTTTTACCATCGAATTTAGGGCCAGGGCAACTACAACCACCAGCGATCCGGTAATTATCGGTAATAAAAACTGGGCGAGTGGTTATAACAAAGGCATTATAATTGCCAATAGAAATGGTGTAATCAGGGCTAACTTTGGCGATGGAACACACCGCCTGGATATAGATGGGGTAGACCTCAGTGATCAGTTATGGCATCAGGTAGCTGTGGTAGTTAACCGGGGTACACAAAAAGCTATCCTATATGATGGTGGCATTCAGGTAGCCGAAGGTAATATCTCGTCGGTGGGCGATTTACAAAGCGGTAATGTATTTAAAATCGGGCAGGATGGAACTGGCAATTATAGCCCTTATTTTACCGGTAATATTTCTGAGCTAAGGTTGTTTAAATCGGCTTTACCGGCAACCAGTATCAGTGCATACAGTTTTACCGCTTTAACATCTGCACACCCACAGCAAGCAGATTTAGTTTTATATACCAAGGGGAATGAAACATCCGGAACGGTTTACAACGGTACATTGGTTACGCCAAAAATAAATATCCTAACCAAAAACAGCGCGACAATTACCCGCAGTGCTTTAACGGTTCCAATTTTTTATCGTAAAACAACCGATTATCATGGTGCTCCATATTTATACACCGTGCCGCCAACCATTTTAAGCTTTCTGGGTATTAGCCCTCCGGCTTATTATGACGGGCAAACCCTGATTAATTTTTAATTGATTATGAAAATGATAGACTTAAAAAGCACTAAGGTTTTGATCAGGAATACTTAATTATACTTTAAGAGTTATGCATAATGTAATACAGCCTGAAATCCTATGATTTCAGACTGTATTTTTTGTAAGGAAAGCTGCCAGCGAACCAGATATCTGTTCTTAGTCTGCAAAATTGTTAATTCTAATCAGCATTTTATTAAGGAATTTTGCCTTTTTTACATAGCCTTTCAAATAGACTGAAATGTCTCATTTGTTTTGTGTAAGGCCTGTTCTACCAACAAAAAGCTGCTTTTTTGTCCGGATTTAGCTGCTTAGCTAGCTTAAAATAATACTACTGCATGAGCAGAACCTTTTTTTACAATTTGTTGCAGTGGTTTAAAGTACATAGCTTTATCAGCGCCTTTAAACATTTGTTAAAGAGGCATAAACCAAATATCGAACTATTCCCTGCCTAATTTGAGATGGATATTATTGCATTACAACATAGGATTGCATTAATGAGAGATGAAACAGCTTACAAAAAGCTATTTCTCCATTTTTATTCAGGGCTATTGCGCTTTAGCATCACTTACGTAAAACAGAAAGAGATTGCCGAAGAAATTGTATCAGATGTATTGTTGAAAGTGTGGACGATGGAAAAAGCGCTGCTCGATGTTTCAAATGCCAAAGTATACCTTTTCTGTGCAACTAAAAACAGCTCGATTAACTTTTTGGTGAGAAATAGAAAATATACCACCTGGGATATTGATCAGGTAGCCCCATCAAGTTTAGTAGAACTTTCTACACCAATGGAAAGGATGCTGGATGCCGAATTGAAGGAAAAGATCGAAAAATGCGTTAAAGCCCTCTCTCCTAAATGCAGGATGGCTTTTATGTTAAACAGGCAGGATGGCCTTTCTTACCGTGAAGTTGCTGAGATCATGGAAATTTCTTCGAATACCGTTGACCGGCATCTGCAGCTGGCACAGCAAAAACTGGGCGCTGCTTTAAGCGTATATCTACACCGTTAAAAATATTTAAAATTTTATTGGGGACTTTTCCCTTTTCTGTTGTCTTACACATTAATAACCTTTTTTATTGATGGACGACGCACGCTTTTACTGGCTGATCAACCAGGTTAATGCCGGTAATATTTTAGACGAAGAATTAAATGAATTGCACGAACTTATGGAGTACGATCCGGGTTTGCGCACTATATATACCCTTTTAACGGCTAAATCTGAGCCTCAAAGCCGGGCAGAAGAAGCACAAGCCATGGAGGCCTACATGGCACATTATGCTAAAATGCAGTTGTCGGGCCATTTTGATCAGGCAACAACAGACCAATCCTTATTATCACAAAAAACTGAAAAGAAAAAGATATTCAAACTTCCTAAAAGGCTACTCCAGGCTGCTGCAGCAATGCTGTTGCTTGCAATCCCCATTTACTTGCTGATGTTAAAAAAACAAAGTAATCAAGAGCTGGTATTGGTAACCAAAAAAGGAGAAAAAAATAAGGTTGTATTGGCCGATGGTACCAAAGTTTGGCTGAATGCCGATAGTAAACTTTCTTATTCCAAAGTATTTACAGGTGCTACAAGAGCTGTTACCTTAAGCGGAGAAGCTTATTTTGAGGTTGCGCGCGATAAAAAACATCCTTTTATTATTTCGGCTAATGGGATCAAGGTAAAAGTTTTGGGAACGGCTTTTAACTTAAAAGCTTATCCGGACGATGAGAATACCGAAACAACACTGATTCATGGCCTGGTAGAGGTAAGTATGGATGATCAGCCTTTAAGCCGAATTAGCCTTAAACCCGGAGAGAAGCTGAAAGTGCACAATGAGCAAAAAGACAAACCGAAAGAAACCGTCAAAAAAGAACAGCCTACTATTCTGCTGAGCAAATCGAATGTACAGATTGAAGATAATAAAGTAAAAGAAAGTCTTTGGACCGAAAACAAGCTGGTATTTGATGGCGAGCCTTTTCAAAATATTGCTGTTAAGCTTGGCAGATGGTACAATAAAGAAATTATCATTAATGATGAAGACCTCGCAAGGATTAATTTATCAGGAACCTATGAAAATAAAACCCTCGAGCAGGTGTTGCTTTCCCTGCAGTTAGCAGCCAAATTTAACTACCGGATAGAAAAAAATCTGGTTTATATCCAATCAATAACCTCAACCAAAAACTAAACCAATTGATATGAAAGAAACCTAAACTTTAGAGAAAAAAAAGGAGAATGTTGACGCATCCCCCTTTAATTGTGAATTGTCGAAATGGCCCTCGCTGAACACGTATTAAGCCATTTAATTAACAAAACCAAAAAACAAATATATGAAAAAAAATGAACCACAGGCCGTTCTGCAACGGCCGTATCGTTCTATGCTCAAGCTTTTGCTTATGATGAAAATTGTTGTACTTTTTATTTTATTAGGTACGCTACAAACGTTTGCCACCCGGAGTGTTGCACAGGAGAAAGTTTCTATTTCTATGCAGCAGGTAGACCTGAAACAGATATTCAAATCTATTGAAAATCAAACCACTATACATTTTGTGTACAATGATGAGATTTTGCCCGCCGGCAAGTTCTTTAATGCCAGTTTTGCCAACCAATCGTGGAAAGATGTACTTGCAACGGTGTTGGCCAACACAGGTATTCATTACCGTATTGTAGAAGAAAACCTGGTAGTTTTGACCCTTGGCGACCATAACCGGATTGTAGTTAGGGGAAAGGTAACCGACGCCAAAAACACCGGGATCCCGGGAGTAAGCGTTTTAGAAAAAGGAACAAAAAACGGCGCTGTTACCAACGAAAATGGCGAGTTTAATATCAATGTTACCGATGTATCGGCTACTTTGATTTTTAAGTTTGTGGGTTATGTTACCCAGGAGTTGAATGCCAGCAATAGCTTTATGACGGTGGTGCTAAAAGAAGATGCAGCAGAGCTAAATGAAGTAGTAGTTGTGGGCTACGGCAAGCAGGAGAAGAAATTTTTAACAGGGTCTGTAGTTTCTATCTCAGGCAGTACAGTTAGCAATATTCCGGTTTCCAATGTTTCCAATGCGCTTGCCGGAAGATTAGCTGGTTTGGTGGTAATGTCCCCAAGTGGCCTACCGGGAGTAAGTTCTTCAGTAAGGGTTAGGGGAACTACTTCATATTCTGGTCAGGACCCGCTTTATGTTATAGATGATATTCCGCGTAGTAAACAAGAGTTTGATTTACTTTCGCCCAATGATATCGAGAGTATCTCGGTTTTAAAAGATGGTGCGGCAGCTATTTACGGGGTTAGAGGCGGTAGCGGTGTAGTACTGGTTACCACCAAACAAGGCGCCGAAGGACCTGCTAAGTTTAGTTTTAACATCAGTCACGGACAATCAGATCCTACGCGCATGCCTAAAAGGCTAAACTCATACCAGGATGCACTTTACCGCAACAATTACTATCTAAATCAAGGCGTTGCAGCTAACGATCCGCGATATTATACACCCGATGAACTTGAATTTTATAAGGCCGGAACCATTAATACAGATCTTTTTGAAATGATTAGTAAAACGCCGCGCACTACCGATGCCAATTTAAGTGTAACAGGTGGCTCGCAAAATGCCCGGTATTATGTTTCTACAGGTTATTTTAGCGAAACCGGCTTGTTTGATAAGTTAGAATCTAAACGGTTTAACATACTCAGTAACCTCGATTTCAAATTTGGCAATGGTTTTTCAGCTAAGGTAAACTTGCAGGGAACAGTTAGGCCAAATACCACTCCATGGTGGTATGATGGCGTAAATACAACAACCTTAAGCGATCTTACCCGTGCTGCAATGAATTTTACTCCGCTAAGCCCTGCGTATGTAAACGGTCTGCCCGATGGAAGTTTATACCACTTTTTAGTACCCGAGGTAATTAAAAATGGTTATATCAAAGGAGATCGGACCAATTTGAATGGTTTCTTAAAACTGAGTTACAATCCAAATTATATTAAAGGATTTGGTGCCGATATCAGTTACAATTACAATAAACAATCAGACCTGTATAAAACCAGGTATCAGCCTTATACCCTTTATCTTTTCAACCGTTTTGGAGGCAACAACCATTTAATTGGCGATCAGGTAATTGGTACCAAGGCTGCTGCGCAGCAACCTTACGATTTTTTTCAGGAGCAGTACATCCAAAACAAAACTTATGTATTTAATGCTGCTGCCCATTACGACCGTACTTTTGGTCAGCACGATCTGAGTGTGCAGGTTTTTTACGAGCAATCCGAATCTAAAGGAGATAATTTCTCCGCTAAGGGCGAAAACCTGCTCTCGAGTACTATCGATCAGCTATTTGTAGCCAATAGCGATCCTGCCCGCCGTTCTTTAACCGGCACTGGTAATGAATTCGGAAGATCGTCGGTTTTTGGCCGCTTGAACTACAAATTTAAAGGTAAATACCTTTTAGATGCAATTGTACGTGCCGATGCGTCATCAGCTTTTGCCCCTAAAAATAAGTGGGGATATTTCCCTTCACTATCCGGCGGATGGATTTTATCCGAAGAACCTTTTATTAAAAACATGCTACCTAATGTCGATAATTTGAAACTTAGGGCAGGTTATGGTTTGCTGGGCTATGATAATATTGATCTCTCTCAATGGTATTCTTATTTTTCATTACAAAGCAGCGCCGTTTTTTCAACTCCTGTAAATACCATTGCACCACAACGTTATCCTAATCCGGATATTAAATGGCAAAAAATTGCCACCACCAACATCGGGGTAGATGCCAGTTTTTATAAAGGATTAATAAGCGGTAGCCTGGATTTATTTTACAAGAAAACATCCGATTTGTTAGTGGCCAACCAAACCGTCGTTCCATCTACATTTGGTATTGCACTGGCACAGGTTAATTATGGGCAGGTTAATGCCAAAGGTTTTGAGTTAACTTTAAGGCATGATAATCAGATTGGACAAGTTAAATATTATGTTGGTTTTAACTTTGCCTACACCACCAATAAGGTAATCAAATATCCCGAGCAGGCCAATATTCCCGATTATCAGCGCAGAACCGGTAGGCCGGTTAATTTTATTACAGGTTATCAGTCTAACGGCATTATTCGCAATCCGGAACAACTGGCCAATTACCTGAAACTAAAATACGGCACGCGGGCATTTGAGCTTGGTGATATTGGTTTTGCCGATCTTTTTGGTCCCAGCAATGGTGCGCCTGATGGTATAATCAATGCCAATGATAATGTGGTTTTATCTAACCTGTCATACGATCCGCGCATTACCTATGGTATCCCCCTGGGCGCTTCGTGGAAAGGCTTTGATCTTGGCGTATTGTTACAAGGCGTAGGGGCGCGTAAAGTAATGCTTAGCGACAGGAGTCAGTGGCAGGAGCAAAATGTACTTGCCTTTTGGTCAGATTTCTGGTCGGCTGAGAATCCAAATGCAGCTTACCCCAAAATTGGCGGTTTAAACGGAACCGAAGGACCTGCCTCATCATTTTGGCTTCGTAGCGGTAACTACCTGAGGTTAAAAAGCCTGGAGCTTGGTTACACCTTACCTGCAAGGGCTACAAAAAGCATTGGTTTGGAGAAATGCCGTTTGTTCTTAACCGGAACCAATCTTTTCATTATCAGCGATGATATTAAGATGTACGATCCGGAATTACCCACAAACGAAACCGGTTATGGCGCATTCCAATACCCAATGCTCAGAACCATTTCTGCAGGTGCAAGTATTTCTTTTTAAACAATGTGAGCCAATTAAAAAGATCAGAACATGAAAAAAATATGCTTTAAAATATGCTGTTTAGCTACCGTGCTTTTTATGGCATGGAGCTGCAAAAAAGTAACAGAAAAGAACGACATCAATAATATACAAGATGCTTTGGTGTGGCAGGATACCGTTTTGATAACCGCTTTTGCCAATAACCTCTATCTCGATGTTCCATCCTGGGACCTGGGTTTAACCGGTTATACCGATGAGTCGAGAAATGGTAACCCGGTAATTAACGGCACGGTTACGCCCGATGCCAGTATCTCTTACTGGCCCTACACTGCAATCCGTAAAATTAATTTAATGATCAAGCAGTTGCCTACTTCGGCCGGAAGTGCCGGTTTGAAGAACAGGTTTACCGGAGAGGCTAAGTTTTTAAGGGCCTATCAATATTTTCAAATGGTAAGAAGGCACGGAGGTGTTCCCATTATAACGGTTCCACAAGAGCTTACCGACGATATTTTTGTGAGCCGGAACAAAACTTCCGAATGTATCAGTTTTATGGTAAAGGATTTGGATGAGGCCATTGCCTTATTGCCTTCGGTTACGCCTGGTTCAAATGTAGGCCGGGCGAGTAAAGAAGCAGCGCTTGCCTTAAAAGCCCGCATCCTGGTCGATTGGGCTTCGCCACGTTACAATCCTAACAATGATGCTAGCCGCTGGCAAGCGGCTTACGCTGCCTGTAACGAGGCGCTAACAAAATTAAATGCCAGTGGTTATGGCCTTTTCGATTCGTACGGCAGTTTATTCCTTACCGAGATGAATAAGGAAGTAATTTTTGCCATTCGTTTTGCTAATCCCGGCCGTACGCAAGGGCGCGATGCTACAGTTAGACCCATTTCAGTATCGGTAAATTCGACTGGCGGAAATCAGCCCTCGCAAGAGATGGCAGATGCCTATCCGATGAAAGATGGTTCGGATGTGAATAGTGCCCTGAGTTATCAGCAGCGTTTTAGTGGCCGCGACGACCGGTTTTATGCTACCATCGTTTACAATGGCGCCACTTATTTTGGCCGTAAACAGTGGACCTATGTTAACTCTGGCATAGATGGTTATCGCGATGTGAACGGTACCTATACTGGATATTATTGTAAAAAAGCGGTCGATACTACCTTAACGGCTGCCCAGGCCGGCACATCAGGCACTGATTTTATTGCCATCAGGTATGCCGATATTTTATTGCTTGCAGCCGAGGCTGCCAACGAAACCGGAAATGCCAGTGTTGCTTACGATGCTTTAACTAAAATCCGTGCAAGGGCTAAAATCCTACCAGGCGTTAATAATTTGTATGGTTTAACCGCAGGGATGAGTCAGACCGATTTAAGAAGCCGGATTCAGAAAGAGCGTCAGGTTGAGCTTGCTTTTGAGCAGATCCGTTTCTTCGACCTTTTGCGATGGAACACGCTTTCCAGCACACTGAATGGTAAAACCCGCAAAGCATTGAAACTGATTAATCCAACTCCTGCAGTACCGCCAACCAGCGCAACAGTATTTACAGAGAGTTTAGATCCAATCGATCTTCAACCCATCGTAATTCAGGGGAATAGTCTTTTTTATCCCATTCCGCGGAGTATTATTCAGAATAACCCTAAAATTCTGCAAAACATAGGCTGGGAAAACGGAACTTTTGATCCGGTACAATAAATATCATTTCAAGGGCTACATCAATATTTTCTGATGTAGCCTTATTACATCTCACACACATGAAATTATTAAGAATAGCTTTCCTGCTTTTATTCTTTCTGGAGGTAAAGGCACAGCAAATCCAAATTGGTAATGGCCTGGTAGAACGGAATTTTACTTTTGATGGAAAGGTTTGGCGAACGGCATCATTCCGCAATCAAGCCACACACCAGGTAATTGCGGTTAAAAGCGATGAGTTTCTGCTTTTAGCCATGAACAAGGAACAGGGACTAACGATATCAGATTTTACAGCTGCCGCTGCTCCCGAAAAATATAACCACGCCGATACTTCTTTTTTAACCTTTACCTATAAACCACTTCCCCAAATCGCTAAAGATCCCATTGCGCCTCAAACCATCAAAGTTCAGTATAGCTTAAAAAAAGGAGAGACCTTTATGCGCAAAAGCCTGCAGTTAGTTTATAAGGAAACTGCAACGATTGACCGTTTGGAAGTAGAGCGATTAACCATTGCGCAGGAGCAAAAAGGCGGGGTAAAGGAGAGCCGGTTTTTGTTGGCAATCAATTGTTTCTGGGTCTGGAATATCCCGGAGGCTACGCCAGGCGAACCGATGGCAATACCCCTAAAGATTATGGCAGGCATTACGAAAAAGTAGGCAATTATAGCGATATCAATCTTGAAGGAAGAGACATTGAACCTAAAGGAACTAAAGGCATGATCCGCCTGATGCATTTTCCGGGATATGTCCTGAAAAATGCAAATAATCGCTATGAAATGATCAGTAAAACTGCTGTAAACGGTTTTGCAAGGCCTAACCAATCAGTAGAAATGGCTTTCATGACCTATCTGGAAGGATTATGGAAAAAGCCAAAGTCTTTTCTGCATTATAATAATTGGTTCGAGCCCAAAGCAAAAGATTTAAGTGGCGATGGGCTGATTAATATTTACAGGGAGTTTAAAGCCGCAACTGTACCTTATGGTATTAATTTAGATGCAGTAGTGCCCGATAATGGCTGGCAGAATACCAGATCGATCTGGGATCCGCTTCCGAAGTTTTTCCCCAATGGCATTAAAGATGTTAAGAAATTAAGCGACCGCTTAAGGGCCGAGGGTACAGGTTTTGGCCTTTGGCTATCTATTAACGGGTATGTTAATAAAATAGACTGGGGGCTGGCCGAAGGATACAAAGAAGCAAAACCTAACGCTTATTTTGCAAAGTTCGGCCGGTATTATAGCCTTTCTTCAACCCAATATAAAGATACTGTATTGAAGAAAATTCCGCTATTGGCAAAAGAAACCGGCACCATTTATTTTAAGCACGATTTTAACCAGTTAAGCGATCTGGCAGAGGGTAACAACCACCCGGCAACCGATCGTCATGGTCATGAAGCAAATCTCGATGCCTGCCTTGAAGTTTTGGTGGCTACCCGTAAAATGAACCCCGAAATTTATCAGAATATGACCAATTGGGTGTGGTTTTCGCCCTGGTGGCTTAAATATGCCGATGCGCTGTGGATGCTGGCGGGCGATGATGGAACAAATGGCAACTGGCCAGAAATTTCTACACGTGCCATGGCCTCAACCGATCGCGATACCTATTTATGGCGCATGTGGGGAAATCCCGCCGACAGGCCTTTAGTGCCCATTTCGAGATTGATGACCCATGGAATCATCAAAACAAGCGATGGTAGAATGGAAAGCCAAAGCGATAACCTTCAGGATTGGCAGGAATATGTGTTGATGCATTATGGAAGAGGTACACTTTTAAAAGAGTGGTACATCTCTCCATCAGCCATGCACCCCGATGAGTGGAAGGCTTTATGCACGGTACACAATTGGGCAAAAGCACATCAGAAAGCATTAAACAATACCTTTTTTGTAGGTGGTAGGCCAGATGAAGGACATGCTTACGGTTATATAGGCTGGGATGGCGACAAAGGTGTATTGGTAGCCCGTAACCCGGATGGCAGGGAGCAGAAACTCCGGATTCCTTTTAATCAAAGCATTCATTTTGGCGGGCAGAACGGAACAGTTTTTCATGCCAATGTGGTATTTCCATATGCAGATGCCTATCCGCAGCATTTTATTGCCGGGCAGGAAATTGAAATTGTTTTACCAGGTTATGCTACAATGGCTTTTGAGTTCGAAAAGGGTAAGCCAGAAAATGCGGTTACGCTTCCAGCCCTACCAGTAGTGAAAACAAGCGAAGATACCGATGGCCCCATCAATGAGATTACACTTCCGGTAACCGTTAACGACCGTTGCGATTTACTGGTAACAGGCTTTCCTGATCTTCCGGAGCTACGTATAGACGGAAACACCGTGGTGCCGGTAAGAACAAGTAAATCGAAGATTAACAATTTTGCTGGTTATGCTGTAGCAGGTATGCCAAGTACCGTAGCCAAAGCCTGGAATATGGCCAGCTTTGATTTAAAACCTTACTTAGGTAAGAAAATTAAGATCAGCTACAAAGGCATGGGAGCATTTAAGAGCTTTTTGCTGATAGAACAGGCCGTTGATGGAAATAAAGTAACAACCGGAAATGATAAGCTTTGGCCAATAACCAATAACAGTCGCAGACAGACCATACCATTAATCAACAAAACACACTAAACAGAAACTATGAAAACCATTCATAAAATAATACTATATCTGTTGCTGTTAGTCCCCGCGGCAAATGCCCTGGCTTCAGATTTTGAAACGGGTACAAAGAGCCTGATAAAAAGGGTATTACCTAAACATGCTTCTTTTTTCGAGGTAGCGCAAATAACTGCTGATAACAATAAAGATGTATTTGAGATAGAAGGAAAAGGAAGTAAAATTGTATTGCGTGGAAATACGCCTGTAGAAGTTGCCTCGGCCTTAAACTGGTACCTCAAATATTATTGTCATGCACAACGCTCCTGGTGTGGCGATAATATGGATTTGCCTGCAAAACTTCCTGTTCCTGCGAGTAAGGTTCGGATCACTTCGCCATACAAAGACCGCGTGTACCTCAACTATTGTACCTTCAATTACTCCATGAGTTGGTGGGATTGGGAGCGTTGGGAAAGGGAAATAGACTGGATGGCGATGCAGGGAATAAACATGCCCCTGTCCATTACAGGACAAGAAGCCGTTTGGCAAAATACTTTGCGCAAGTATGGCATGAACGATGAGGAAATCCGTTCGTTTTTGGTAGGTCCGGCTTATTTTGCCTGGCAATGGATGACCAATATTGAAAGCATTAACGGGCCTCTGCCACAAAACTGGATTGACAGAAGCATTGTTTTGGGACAGAAAATTCTGACCCGCCAACGGCAGCTGGGTATGACCCCAATTCTTCAGGGTTTTACCGGATACGTGCCCATTAAGCTGATGGAAAAACAACCCCAGGCAGATATCCGTAAAAAAGCAGTATGGTTTTATGTCGGCCCCGGCACTGCACAACTCAATCCCTTAGACCCCTTGTATGCCCGGATGAGCAGAACTTTTATCGAAGAGCAAACCAGGTTATTTGGTACCAACCATATTTATGCTGCCGATCCTTTTCATGAAGGAAAAGCACCTGTAGATGGAGATGAATATTTAGCGCAGGTAGGGAAGGCGATATATTCTACCACGGCAAGTGTGGATCCGAAAGCGGTAATTGCCATGCAAACCTGGAGCATGCAAAAAGCAATAGTACAGTCTATTCCACCCGAGCGGATATTGATGCTTGATTTAAATGCCTCAAAATGGAAAGGAAGTGAGGCTTTCTGGGGAAGGCCATGGGTAGGTGGGATTATTCACAACTTTGGTGGCAATACGGCTATGGGTGGGGATTTGAATGCTGTATTAGCAGCTTACCCGGCAATTTTAAACCAGCCCGAAAAATCAAAACAATTTCAGGGAATAGGCATGTTCCCTGAGGCCATAGAACATAACCCGATTATTTACGAGGCTGCAGCAGAAATGGCCTGGAGAAAAGAAAAGCCCGATACCAAAAAATGGATGGACGATTACCTGCTGGCCCGATATGGAAGCAGCAACGAAAAAGTAAGTTTAGCCTGGGATACGTTATTGCATACCGCATATGGTAAAAGTGGTATTGTAACCTTTATGGAAAGCAGTATCTGCGCCAGACCGGCTTTAAAAATAAATGGTGCATCGCCCAATGGTGCTTTAAACTCAGAAAAAAAGTATCGCTTTAAAAGCCTTTGGGAAGCACTGGCACTATTGCAAAAAGCCCCGGCAAATATGCAGGCCAAAGATACTTACCGTTATGACCTGGTAGATTTAGCCCGTCAGTGCGTGGCAGATTTAGCCATACCCATGCAAAAAGAAGTGGCCGATGCCTACCGCAACGGAGATAAAGCTGCGTTTGGCCAAAGTGCTAAACAATACCTGGCTTTAATGGACGATTTTGACCAGCTGCTGGGAACACGAAAAGAATTTCTTTTAGGTAAGTGGATTGCAGATGCACGGGCAATAGGAAAAACAATGGCCGAAAGTGATCTTTATGAAAAAAATGCCCGGGCCTTAATTACCATATGGGGACCATATAATGAGCAGGCCATTCAATATGACTATTCGGCAAGGCAATGGAACGGTATGGTGAAAGATTTTTATAAGGCCCGCTGGAAAAAGTTTATCGATTTCCTAAGCGCTGAACTCGAAAAAGGAGAAAATGAACGTTACAAAGAGGAAAAAATCAATAACAGGTTTAACCGGCCAAGTAATACCGCAAACGACTTTTATAAAGCTATGTCCAAATGGGAGTCAGACTGGACCGAACTACATAACCCTAAATTTAATGATAAGCCAGCTGGCGATGAAGTTAAAATTGTTAACCAGGTTTACCAAAGCTGGTTGCCAACAGCCAACAGGTTATTGAAGTAACTAAACGATAAATTATGAAACTTCGGTAAAGAATACAAGGAAGAATTAGTTCTGCTCTGGTCCATTCTTTTTAAAACCATCCATGTAAATTGTTATTGAACTTACATGGATGGTTTTTGTTTTTTGAATTATTCGTTTGCTGGAGTATTTCGCTGTTTTTGAGATTCTTAAATTTAGCTGATGTGGTCTGGAAAATCCATCATATCTCAGCGCTGTATTGCACAAAATAACAATCGATTGAAATGAATGGTTATATTTGTGAAGTTGATACAATCCTAAGTCCCTTTAAAAGGATAAAATCTCGATAATTAACCATTTTAATCACGATCAATCAATGAACCTGCACCGCACAGAAGCTGAACTTTGGAGGTCTTTTTGTGCAGGAGATGAAAATTCGTTAGTGGGTTTATATGAGCAGTATTACACTACTTTTTTTGTTTGGGGCTGTAAATGGTTAGGTGGGGAGGCTGATTTTGTGAAAGACCAGCTTCACGATTTTTTTATTTACATCTGGGAGCGGCGCGAAAGGCTTGCTCTGGATATCAATGTTAAAGCTTATCTGCTCACTTCTTTCCGCAGGCAGTTGCTTTACCAATGGAAAAAGCACAAGAAATCAGAGCCCATCGAAAATTTTGTTGATACGCTCGAAATATATGAATCAGAACTTCTGGATGCCGAATCGATAACCGAACAGTTTGCTCAACTCGAAAAAGCACTTACCCTGCTCAGCCCTGCACAAAGAGAGGTAGTAGAACTCCGTTTTCTGCAAAATAAAACCATGCAGGAGATAGCAGACCACAAAAATACAAGTCTCCGAACAGTCTATAATCTGCTTCACAGGGGCGTTAATAAGCTTCGGTCAGAAATAAATGAAAAAAACTTTCTTTGGCTGTGGTAAATTTCATATCACTTGTTCTCTGTATTAGAAAGAACAAGCAATTATGGAGTTTAATTCAAGCAACGATTTTATAGAAGACGAATCTTTTGTCGATTACTGCCTTAACCTGAAGGCAGAGCACGTTGCCCTGTGGAAAGACTATGCTACCCAAAATCCTGATAAATTAAAATATATGGACGAAGCAGCAGAACGGATTCAAAACCTGCAACTGCTGTTACTGTCCGAAAAATTAAAACCCCGGGCAGTTGCCTCATTAAAACAATATTTACACAAGGATAAGCAAAGGCCGGTTTTATGGCGGTATATTGCCTCTGCGGCTGCAGCATTGCTGGTTTTAACGGCTGCTATCTTTTTATTTTACCGCCTTCAGCACCAAGAGCACCAATCAGACCTTGCTCAGTTCTCGACCCATAAGTATTTTTACCAGGCAGGGGCCAACCAAAGAAAAGCCATTAACCTCTGGGATGGTAGCTTTGTTATTCTCGATAAAAATGCAAAATTATATATCGATTCTACTTTTGGCAATGTAGACCGCTCCATGCATTTATCGGGAGTGGCTTACTTTAAGGTAGCTAAAGATAAAGCACACCCATTTAAAGTTTACACCGGCGATTACGTTACCACCGCTGTTGGTACTTCATTTAAGCTGGAAACCAACAACCCGCTAAAAAAACTTAAAGTAGAGTTAGAAGAAGGTAAGGTTACTGTTGCAAAAAGAAAGGGTAACCTATGGAACCTGCTGGCTACCCTAAACCCCAAAGAGAGCATCAGTTTTGGCAACCGCTTAAATTTGCTTCAAAATCAACGCTTTTCTGTTCAAAATTTCAATAAGTGGAAAGCCCAGGAAATTATTTTCAAGAATGCTCCACTCAGGGAAGTACTCCTGCAACTGGAAATTTATTATAACGTTGCCATCGACTTAGAAGATAGCGATGCAGGCAAGGAAACTTTTAACGGAACCTTCAGGCATGATTCTATTAAATCTGTTTTGGAAATGTTATGCTTCTCCGTAAACAAACACTACAAATTTACCGATTCAAACCACATTATTATTTATTAACCAACAAACCAAACAACCAAACATTTCATGAAGTTAAAAAAAATAAAGTGGGGCTTGCTCAGGCAAACCCCATTAACCAGATTTCTATTGATCAGCTTTTTGTTTATTTCAATTTGTTTAAACGCATTTGCACAGGAAAAAAAACAAATTGCATTTAATAAAACACCTGCCGAAGAAGCCTTTACTAAACTGGAAAAAGAGTTTAAAGTACGTTTTTACTACTCGGATAAAAGCATTGGCAAAAAGGAAGTAATTAACATGGTTTCCAAACTACGCTCTTTAAACGAAGTACTCGATTATTTAAACGAGGCCAATGGCCTGGTTTTTAAAACCAATGGTAATATGATCGCAGTAAGTAAAAAGGATAAAGACAATCTTCCGGCCGCTAGCTCACCTAAAACAAGTTTCGAAATGAAAGGCAAGGTAGGGCTGATAGATGGAGACCATATTATTTATGTTGTGGGCATTACCGTTCGGGAAGCAGGTTCGGCAAGCTCGGCGATAACCGACGATAAGGGTAATTTTAAAATTACTACCACATCGCCGGCACCCACACTATCCTTCAGTTACATCGGCTATCAAACCATAACAGTCGATGTTAAATCGAACGCGCAATTGAATGTTAATTTGCAGGAAGATGCCAATATGCTTAAAGAGGTTACCGTGGTATCTAACGGTTATCAAACACTGGCAAAGAAGAATACAACTGGGAGTTATGCTACCATTACCGCAGCCGATATTGAGCGCAGGAGCAGCCAAACCCTCGATCGTATTTTAGAAGGATCGGTTCCCGGCTTATCGGTGTACAACGGCTTCAGGTCGGTGGCCGGAGTAAGAACGCAAACCGGACCCGATATTCAGGTAAGGGGTGGTAGTGCCATTCAGAGCGAGCGGAATACCCCTTAATTATTGTTGATGGTTTTCCGGTTAACCAGTTACCCGATAACTTTAACGATGTAGAAAAAATTGATGTCTTAAAAGATGCCTCAGCTTCGGCCATATGGGGTGCCAGGGCAGCCAACGGCGTAATTGTAATTACCACTAAACGCGGAAAACAAGGTGTTTTAACCATCGATTTTTCTGCGAATTTGTACCTGACAGAAAAAAATGATTTTAGTGTGCTTAAGCGGGCAAGCTCGGCCGATATGATTGGTGTAGATAACGAAATTTATGCAAAGGGATATTTTACCGGTGCTTTTTTTCAAGGTACACAGGGCGGCTTTTCTCCTTCATTTGATTACATCCTGCAAAAAGAAAAAGGATTAATTTCTGGAGCAGACCTTAGCCGTAAACAAGATTCACTTTCGGGGCTGTCTAATCTTCAGCAAAATAAAGCGCTCTTAGCCCGTATGGGTATACGTCAGAATTATTATTTATCGCTGGCTGGTGGCGCAAATAAATACCGTTTCAGGTTTTCCGGATCGTATGATAATAGTAAATCCAATTTTATAGGAGATGCCTATCGTGCAATACAGGTAAATATGCGCAACGATTATGAGATTACGCGCTGGTTACACGCCGTGGCCGATTTAAATGCCGTTTTTAACAATCAGGATGCTGGTACTGATGTAAGGTCACAGCTTTATGGCCTTGCCCCATATCAAATGCAGCTTGATGCAAACGGTAATTATGTTTACGATTACAATGCATTTAATGTGAATACAATGCCACCCTAATGGCTAAAGGTTACTACGATAATGGTAAAAATCTATTACAGGATGCAAGACTGTCAGATAACAACAGCAGTGTTTTCGGCTTAAGAACAAAACTTGGTTTAGAGGCTACACTGGCTAAAGGCTTAACCTTTAATACCTATTTCCTCTACGATAAAATGAAAACAACCAACAATCAGCTGGTTAACGAATATTCGTCTGCAGCCCGGTTGTTGTTAAACCGCTATGCCAGTTTAGATGCTAACGGGAAAGCATTTTTTAACCTGCCAAAGGGAAATTACCTTAATCTGGCCGAAACTACAAACGATAATACCTCTGTGCGTTCGCAAATTAATTATACCAACCTGTTTGCAGGCAAACACTTTGTTAGTTTAGGCGGTGGCGCAGAAGTTAAACAATATGTAACCAATGGATTAACCAACCGTAAATACAATTACAACGACGATTTGCAGTCGTGGTCGCCAATTAACCAGATTGTGCTGCTAAACGGTGTAATCGGGCAAAGCGGATCCAATACCACTTACGATGCAACCCAATATGATAAATTCAGCTACGTAAACAACAGAGAGGTTTCTTTTTATGCCACAGGTACCTACACTTACGATGACAGGTACACTTTACAGGGTAGTTTACGCTTTGATGAGTCTAATTTATTTGGTGTCGACCCCAAATACAGACGTACGCCACTTTGGTCGGTAGGCGGAGCCTGGGATGTAACCAAAGAGCAGTTTTTTCATGTCGATTTTATTAATCTGCTTAAGCTGAGGGCTACTGTTGGTTTAACCGGTAACTACGATCCCAGCACTACACCTTTACTGGTTGCAACCAGAACTTTTCAGGCTGCAACTTCTGATTACCGTGCAAGGGTTGATGCCAGTAATCCCTATAATCCAAAATTGAGATGGGAAAGAACAAAAACATACAATTTTGGGGCTGATGTAGCTTTCCTGAAAAACAGGTTCCAGCTGAGCATAGATATGTACAAAAAATATGGTTACGATTTGTTGGGTACACAATTGCTCGATCCAACCATTGGCTTTACTTCAACAAAGCTAAACGGAGCGCAAATGACCAATAATGGTTTAGAGCTGGCCTTAACAGGCAGGGTGTTGCAGGCAGGTAGTTTCGTATGGACAAGTACATTCAATTTTGCCTACAATACCAATAAAATTACCGAGAATAAAATTGCAGAAAGCAATCCTACTACAGGCCGTGTTACCGGTACCGTACCTTTTTATGTGGAGGGCTATCAGCGCGAAGGATTATGGAGCTATAAATGGGCAGGCTTGAGCAATATCGGCGATCCGCAGGTTTATGATGGCAACGGCAATAAAGTTTTGGTGCCGGTTTTGGGATCGTTGGAATACAGCGGCTCGTACCGGCCAAAATATACCGGTGGTTTTACCAATATTTTCAATTACAAAGGCGTTTTTGCCAGTGCAGTGCTCATCTATAATTTCGGGGGCGTTTTCCGTCGCGAAATGCCATCCATGAACGGTTACGACTGGAGCCCGGTTATTAATTACCAGGTTGCCGATAGGTGGAAAGCATCCGGAGACGAAGCGCGTACAGATATTGCAGCTTACCAGTCTTCTCCCACTTTGCTATATGATGGCCGCGATCGCGCAGCTAAATACTCCAATAATAGTGTAGAAAGCAGCAGTTTTATCCGCTTAAGAGAAATACAGATTGGTTATAAAATACCGGCTGCTATATTAAAAAA
Source organism: Pedobacter sp. HDW13 (assembly GCF_011303555.1). NCBI lineage: Bacteria > Pseudomonadati > Bacteroidota > Sphingobacteriia > Sphingobacteriales > Sphingobacteriaceae > Pedobacter > Pedobacter sp. HDW13. The sequence continues at coordinate 3,459,141 of NZ_CP049868.1, forward strand.
CACACCGGTTAAGAGCTTATCTATATCGGCCCAAATGAACAATATTGCCATCTGGACCAAAAATAAATATGGTATAGACCCCGAGGCTGTTGATGCACAAACAGGTGCTTACTATCTGCCTACGCCTAAGGTAACTACGTTTAGCCTGCGCGCAGGTTTCTAACTCATAAATTAAATTATAATCTAATGAAAATTAAATTAATTATAATCGCGGCATTTATCCTCATTGGTTTTGGATCGTGCAAAAAATACCTGGATGCTAACCCAATAAAGGGAAAAGTAATCCCTAAAACACTTGCCGATTACGAAGAATTCTTAAATGATATCTTACTTAGTCAATCGGGTTATACCTACCCGAATTCATGACCGATGATATTTTGAGTGCTACGGTTATTGCGCCAACAACCGATAGAATGTCCAGGGCATACACCTGGCAAAAAGATTTGTTGTTATCAACCGACGATGACAGCGAATGGAATGCCCCGTACAACTATATTTATATCTGTAACCTGGTACTCGATAATTTGCAGGCGGCAACGCAGGGCGACGATCAGACCAGAAACCGTTTAAAGGCCGAAGCCTTAACCCAACGGGCATATTACCTTTTTACCCTAGCTAATTTATACGGGAAAGATTATGTAGCAGAAAGCGCTGCAACTGATCTGTCTGTTCCGTTAATGCTGCACGCCGATCTCGAAGCCGTAGCTAAGCGGGCCACTGTAAAAGAAGTTTACGATCAGGTAATTAACGATCTGACTGCAGCTGTTGCAACTACCGATTTTCCAGATGCCGGCCGTAACTATATTCACCCCGGTAAACTCGCTTCAATGGCTTTGTTAGCCAGAGTTTATCTTTTTAAAGGCGATTACGTAAATGCTTTAAAATATGCTAACGAAGTGCTGGCTAAGAAAAGTACGCTTTTCGATTGGAATGTGCTGAGCTTCAGCAATCCGTTAAAACCAACAGCTGCTACTATTCTCAATAATCCGCTGCCTCAAAATAATATAGAGAATATTTACAGTAAAACAGCGTCAAATCAAGGTTTGTTAACACGTTTTATGGCCAGTTCCGATCTGTTAAGTGTTTTAGACCAGAAAGACCTGCGCTATGTTTTCAATTTTACCCGTTTAACCTCAACCGGGGCTGCCAGTACAAGTGTTAATCCCGATTTTCTGGGCACTACACCAAATTTCAGCATCGGGGTTCCCGAAATGATGTTAATCAAAGCCGAATGTTTGGCCAGATCGGGAGATAAAGACGGAGCAGTTGCTTTGCTAAATGCATTGCGCGTAAAGCGGTTTAAACCTGCAGATTATGTGGCAGTTTCGGCAACAACTACAGATGATGCCCTGATAAAGGTACTATCAGAGCGTAGGAGGGAGCTTCTTTTCCGCGGAGTGAGGTGGTTTGAGTTGAAAAGATTAAACCGCGATGAACGTTTCAGGAAAAACCTGAGCCGTGTAGTAAGTGGCCAAACTTATACCCTCGAAGCCAACAGCGAACGCTATTTATTGCAGATAGCCCCTAAAATTATTGCAATAAACCCATTAATTATTCAAAACCCCAGGTAACAGGTGTTAAAACCTGTTTACCTGAATTTAGTAACCCATAAATTATTCCTTCAATAATGAAGTACCTACTTATTATATCATTACTCTTTCAGTCGCTGCTTGCCACTGCAAAACAAATTACTTTCTATGGGAGTTTTTCAGGCCCCCAACCCTTAACCGAAATAAAAGCCACCCTTTGGGATATTACTGAAGGATACCGCGATGTTGGTTTAGGAAGGGTAAAGAAATATGAGCTCACTTTCGATGAAAAAGGTGGCTTTAAAGTACTGCTTAATGCAGCCAAACCTGGTATTTATAAACTGGCCTATACAGTAAAAGGCAGTCCGGGTGCTGTAGATTTTTTTGTAATGCCCGATAAAGATGTTCATGCCAGTTTTACCGTTACCAACAGTACCGCTACTTTAGATTTAGCAAAAGATATTAACGAAGAGACCAGGGTGCTTTATCAGGTAAATACAGCCGTAACGCCCATTATAATGCGTATTTACCGCGAAAACAAAAACCCCGATTCGGTAAAAATGGAGCTTGGGGAGATAAAAGAACTGTATGCCAAAGCAAAAGCCGGTTACAGCGGAAAAAGTACATTTATCAAAACCTATCTCGATGAGGCAGCATTTTTTCAATACACGGCTATATTGTACGATTACCCGGGTCTTTATAAAGGCCGGAAAAAGAACAAAGACAATATCTGGGTAATGCAGCCCACATACTACAATGATGGTTACGATTATAAGAAATATTTAAACCAGGATGGGGTGATGCTGCATTTAGATGCACCCTTGTATTGGTTAGATCAGTATATAGCGGTAAACCATGCCCCGGTTAATGTTACAGATAAAGCTAAGGTTCTGGATAATTACTTACAGCAAGCCTATCAACTGGTAACGAACCAGCAATTACGCGATGCCTATTCTTTTTATAAGCTAAGTAGCTATTTAAAGGCCACCAAAGGACTTATCCCTACGTCCGAAACTGAACAAATCATTGCCGATAACCTGCACAAGATTAAAGATACGGCTTATACCAATGTGCTTTCGGTAAGCGTTCAAAAATCAAAAAGGATGCTGGCCGGTGCCGAAGGTTTCAAATTTGCGCTCGAAAATACAGGCGGGAAACCTGTTTATCTAAAAGATTATGCAGGCAAATACCTGTATGTAGATGTATGGGCAACCTGGTGCGGCCCTTGTAAAAAAGAGCGCCCTTTTTTCGATCAGCTGGCTTCGCGTTACCAGGATAAGAACATTCGCTTTGTTGGGGTTTCTATTGATAATGTGAACCAGAAGCAGAAGTGGCTGGATATGGTTAATGCAGATACCAATATCGCTATCGATCAGCTTTTTGCAGGCAGTGGTTCGGCATTCGTAAATTATTATGATATCACTGCAATCCCGAGGTTTTTGATTTTCGATCCCAACGGAAAACTGCTTCAATACGATGCGCCCAGACCCAGCAATACCGCAATTACAGCCTTACTGGATCAGTTGGTTGGAACAAAATAAGACTAATAAGACATTAAGAAATGATTGTTTATTTTAAAAGAAGCCTTGTTGCAGTACTATTACTGGTGGCAGGCACATTTAATGCAAAGGCACAATCTTCAGGCAAGGTAAGTATCGATATTGTATTAAGTTCGGCACTACATCAGCCCGGTACCAAATTAAAGCTTTACCGCGATTGGCCAAACAGAAAACTTATAGATACCGGTATACTGGATAGCCAGCACCAATATAGCTTTAAGGTTAGCGATAGTATGCCAGCTGTTTTTACCCTCTCGGCACGAAAGCCCTTTCTCGATCGTACGATAATTTTAGAGAAGGGCGTTTGCACCATTGTAGTAAATGCCGATTCGCAAACTGTGGTTAGCGGAGGTGCATTACAAAGCACTTTCGAAAACTATCAAAAAATGATTAAACCGATGGAGAAGGAATGGACCATCATAGGTAACAGGTATGTTAAGGCCACTACACTTGATGAAAAGCTGCAAGCTGAAAAAGAAAATAAAGTGTATGCCGAAAAGGTTCAGTTGGCTCAGGTTACATTTATTAAGAATAACGTAAACAACACCATCGGTCAGTACCTTACGCATAATCGCATCAATATTTGGCAGGACAAGGATTTAAAAACACTCAGAGATGCCTTTTATCCAAGCAGGAAAACAAATCTGGTATCGGATGAGATCGAAAAGAAAATACTCGAATCATCTCGTAACCTGCTGCTTGGAATGAAAGCCCCTTTATTTACCTTACCAGCGGTTAATGGCGATTCTATTTCTTTGGCGCAATTGTTAAAAAAGAACAAGTATGTGCTTGTCGATTTTTGGGCATCGTGGTGTACGCCATGCCGCGCAACCAACAGAAATATAGCGCCATTGTATACCCGTTTAAAAAATAAAGGCATAGAAATCGTTTCGGTTTCAGTAGATGAAAATAAAACCCTGTGGAAAAAGGCAATAGCAGCTGATCAGATTCCCTGGATTCAATTAATTTCGCCCCTGGCCATGAAATCAGCAACTGTGCAGGATTATCAGGTAAAAACATTGCCAGCTACCTTTCTTATCGATCAAAACGGAGTAGTGGTAAAGCAGAATTTAGAAGTGAAAGCGTTGGAGCAGCTGTTGTTAAAATGAGTAGCAGAAAAGCGCATACCATAGGGGAGAGAAAGGCTTTTTTGAAGTTTTTACTCCTCTTTACTGGTAAATCAGGCGCCTCTGCACGGAAACGGGTATATCAGCTCGCCGAAATTGTTCAATTGCAGGCCGGAGATCATCTCCCGGCTGTAAAGCTAACGGCTTCGGTAAATAAAATAATCATCGTGCTTGATGGGCTGGTAAGCGGCTATGTATTAAAAGCATCACAACCCCGACGGGATATTTGGTTAGGCTCGGGCAGGAGTGTATTTATCAATGAGCGCTTAATGCCGGGTACCAATTATATAAACCTCGAAGCCATCGAAAACTCACTTATCCTGTTAATTTCACAACAGGAGCTTGAAATTGCATGTAATTCTTTTCCTGTGCTCGACCGGCTTTTTGCTCAGTTTATCTTCCCCAATGCAATCAGGGGTTTATCGCACCATACCATGCTAAGTAAGATCGGGCTCCCGGCCCATAAACTCAGTTACTTCAGGAAAGTGTACCCCAGCATATTGGATAGGGTGCCCCCAGGATATACAATTCTTTTGTAGGGCAACAGGAGTGATAAGGTTGATCGAAAGGCCTGGTGGGGCTACTTTCGTGATAACGAAAAAGCCTGAAATCGTATGATTTCAGGCTTTAAAATTTGTATCGGGCTAAGCCTAATACAAAAATGAGTATTAATATCCGGTATTTTGTACCAGTTGTTTATTGCGGTCTACTTCTGCCTGCGAAAATGGCAATACGTTGTTCTTTTCGCCAAACTTTAGCGGAACGCCTGCCGGATTCTTTAATGGGGACAGTTTAGCATCCATTAAATTCCTTCTTTTTAGATCGAAATAACGATGGCCTTCTAAAGCCAGCTCTATTCGCCTTTCGTGAAGAATAAAATCTCTCAGCTTATCTTTCGTATTGTACACCGTCTGATCAACAGCAGGCATTTTTACACTTGCCCGGTCTCTTATATCGTTTAAAGCTTTATAAACAGATGCATCTGGCCCGCTTTCTTCATTTTTAGCCTCTGCGTACATGAGTAATACATCAGCATAACGGATATGGATGATATTCTGATCCGTTAACGGCGTCTTGGTTCTGTCGAATGGTAATTTCGAAAGGTCTACATATTTCTTTTGAGAGTAAGTGGTAAGCAGCGGATCCGATTCGTTAAAAACCGATCCATCCGGATTGATATACTTCTCTGTAGGTACTTTCACCGTAAACTTTAAACGCGGGTCTCTGTTGCTGTACGGATCAGCCGCATTATAGCCCGAGCCGGCTTCGCCTATCATTTTCCCATTGCTCATCTCATATTCATCAATCAGGTTTTGGTAGGGGGCAATACTGCCATACCAGCCCAGCTCTACCAACACACCTTCTCCGTCCTGAGGGTTATTAGGCGCTAGGTATTTAGTAGAGAATATGATCTCGGGATTATTAATCTGTGTAGCGGTGAGAAAAAGCTTATCATAACCACCCTGGTACAGCTGGAATTTACCACCTGTAATTACATCGTTCGAAAATTTAGCGGCCTGTGCCCAGTTTTGCTGAAATAAATAAACCCTGGCTTTTAATGCCTGTGCACTTCCTTTTACGGCATGGCCTGAATAGGCGCCATCGGGCAGATTGGCAATGGCAAAGTCTAATTCCTGGTGGATAAAAGTTAAAACATCTTCTTTTGTGCTTTTGGCTATTTTACCTTCATCAACGGTTTTTGGAGCGGTTTTATAAAGCACCACACCGCCGTAAGCCTGTACTAGATCAAAGTAAAACATAGCCCTTAAAAAGCGGGCTTCGGCTTTATATCCATTTTTAGCGGCTTCACTGCTGGGTGCCTTATCAATATTATCCAAAAAGAAATTACAGCTGGCAATACCTGCATAAGGCGTATCGTAAAATGCGCCAGGTATGTTGGTAGGGTTAACTATGCCCTGGGTTAAATTGCCGAAGCCGAAAAAACTATGCCTGTCTAAAGCGTTATCCGAATAGGTATCTAACCACAATTTTCTTGCACCATAAAAGCCTGCCTGTAACCTGCGGTAAACACCGGTAAGGCCCATTTGGGCATCTGCATCACTTTTCCAGAATGTTTCGCTCGAAATGGCTGCCGTAGGGTTTTTATCCAGAAAATCTTTTTTACAGGAAGTTAACATCCCAATGATGATTAAAACAGCCAAGCTTATCTTGTTATATTTTGTTTTCATTTCTATATAATTTAAAATGACCTAATATTTAACTTTTAGCCCTATGGTATAAATCCTGATCTGCGGAAATTGTGCAAATCTTCCCGATCCGGCTCTCTCAGGATCATTGCCCTCATATTTGGTCCAGGTAATCAGGTTGTCTCCTGAGGTATAAACAGTTACCCCGGTCGATCCGATTTTCTTTGCTATGTTTTCGGGTAAGGTGTAAGAGAGGTATAAATTCTTCAGGCGTAAATAAGAAGCATCCTGTAAAAAGTAGGTAGAGTTGTAACCCGCTACACCTGCATATCCGGTAAGGTACACCGCTGGTATGGTATTGCTTGGATTGGTTGGTGTCCACGCATTAAGAAATTTGGTTGGTGGAGCTGAACCTTGCATAAAAGGTTCGTAACCCCATTGGCTTACGTTAACTTTCTGCCCTTCTACACCCTGAAAAAATGCGCTCAGGTTAAATCCTTTCCATCCTGCATTTAAACTAAACGAATACGTGTAATCGGGAAAACTACTGATGCGGATCCTATCTTCGGGCCCAACAGTACCATTTCCACTTACATCTCTTATTTTTAGGTCGCCAGGTTTTAGCACACCCGAATTAGGTTGTTTAGGCGAGTTGTCTATCTCTTGCTGACTTTGAAAAACCCCAATCCAATCGTAAACAAAGAAATTGTTAAACGGTTGGCCCACTTCAAAGGTTCCGAGTGTTTCTGTAATTACTTTGGTTACCTTGTTTCTATAGCGGTGAAAAATAAAATTGGCGCCGTAGGTAAAGTCGCCAATACGGTTCTGGTGTCTCAGTTCAATTTCTATACCTTTATTAACCATGGCGCCGGCATTTACTGTTGGTGCAGCAAGCCCAAAACTTGTAGGAAGATCTGTGCGGGTTGCCAAAATATCGGTTGTATTCTTTCTATAATAGTTAATGGTTGCACCAAATAAACCTTTATATAAATCGAACTCCAGACCGATATCTCTAACAGATGTTTTTTCCCAGCGTAAATTCTTTTCTACCAGTCTGGTAAGTTGCACACCAGAGCTTAAGCTCGAAAAAGGATAAGTAGTAAGCGAAAGAATATCCTGATAAGGATAGTAGTTTAAATTTCCATTGGTTACAATTTCCTGGTTACCCAGTACACCATAAGAAGCTCTTATTTTTAAATTATCGATCCACGAAAAATTATCTTTAATAAAGCTTTCTTCTGATATTTTCCAGGCAGCCGATCCGCCGCCGAAAGTTCCCCAGCGGTATCTTTCATCTACCCTCGATGTTCCGTCATGCCTGATGTTACCTTCTAAAATATACTTTTCCTTATAGTTGTAATTTACCCTTCCAAACAGCGATTGAAGCGCCCATTCAAATGAATTGCCACCTAATGTTTGGTTAAGCGGCGAGCTTCCATCCAGTTCCATAATGGTGCTGTTCGGAAAATCGAACCTGCCGCCACTCAGGTTGGTACTTCTGTTATCTTGCTGTTCGTATCCGGCTAATACGCCAAAATTATGGTTGTTGGCAAAAACTTTATTGTAATTTAAGGTGCTGTAAAAAGTTTTGGTAATGTTCCTTGCCGAGCTTTGTTGAAGGCCGGCAAAATTCGAATTACCATTACCTACCTCCTGATAAACACCAGCGGCATTGGGCTGATAGGCAAATGAAGGACTTCTAAACTGGCGGTTCCTGAAATCCTGATTAAAGAAGGTAATTGCGCCTTTTGAAAGCCAGTTTAATCCCTTGATAATATTGATATCGATATAGCCCTGCGCATTTACGTTGTAGTTTTTTGTAAACTGAGAACCTGTATTGTACACTTCTTCGGGGGTACGGTTTGTTCCGCCGCTCGATACGTAATCGCGGGTAGCTACCCTGCCGCTTCCATCGGGTAAAAAGGGCTTAAAAGTAGGCGCTGCTGCATAAGCCAATAACAATAAATCATCGTTCACTAACCATGGAGCCTTTAAATCCTGAAAAGACATGTTAATGTTAGCACCTATTTTTACCCTCGAATGTACCTGTGTAGAAAAATCAAGCAAGCCATTGTATCTTTTGTACAAATAGCCTTTGGTAATACTGTTTTGATCGAGATAATTTAAGGAAACATTGTATGTGCTTTTAGTAGTACCACCCGAAAAACCCAGGTTATGGTTGTGGATAGGGCCTTTACCTAAAATATATTCCAGCCAGTTAAAATTAGGGTATTGTTCGTTGTTTGGATTGTTTCTGTAAGCATCTATCTGGGCCTGTGTATACTGTGCAGGCTGGCCACTCCTGGCTTTGGCCTGGTTATACATTTCCATGTAAGTAACCGAATTGGTAATCAGATCGGGCATTCTGGTGGCCTCGCTGGTACCGTAACTGCCATTATACTCAATAACATCAGTACCCATTTTGCCCTTTTTGGTGGTTACCAATATTACGCCGTTAGCTGCCCTTGCACCATAAATAGAGGCCGAAGAAGCATCTTTTAATACCGTTATGTTTTCTACATCTTGTGGCGAAAGATTATTGATCGAGCCTATAATCCCATCAACCAATACCAGCGGAGACGAAGAGGCACCATAAGAGCCAAGGCCACGTAGCCTGAAGCTACCATTATCTCTGCCGGGCTCGCCGGTTGGCTGTACAATATCAAGTCCGCTGATGCGCCCCTGCAATAAATTTGAAATGTTGGGTACAGGACGTTCGGTAATGGTTTTGCCCGAAACCGAGCTTACCGAACCCGAAAGGTTGATCTTTTTTTGCGTTCCATATCCCACTACCACAAACTCATCCAGGTTAGCTGACATTTCTTTGAGGGTTATGCTGATAAATGTACGGTTGTTTACCGCCACGGTTTGTGTTTCAAAACCTATGGCCGATACGGTGATTTCGTTTTCTCCGGTAGCCAGTGCCAGGCTAAAATTGCCATCCACATCGGTTGACACCCCGCGCTTTGTTCCCTTTATCAGGATGTTTACGTTTGGAATGGGTTTACCACTCACATCGATAACTTTTCCCTTAATATCTATTTTCTCTGCTTTTTCTATTACCCGCTCGGGCAGCACTTTCTGCCTGCTCAGAATAATAGATTTTTGTTTGATCTCGAAATCGAGCTTTTGATCTTTTAAGATAATTTTTAATGCCTCATTTATAGGCGTCTTCTCTAAATTAACCGATATTACTGCTGCCCTGTTTACAATTGAAGATTCGTAGAGCACAACGTATCCTGTTTGTTTTCTAATTTGTGAGAAAATGTTCCGCAGGTTTTTATTCGTCTCTTTCAGCGTTACATATTGGGCAAAGGTCGATGCCCTTATCTGCAGGATAAAGGTTGCCAGAATGACTAGAGTCAGTTTCATAATACGCAATGTGCGTTTAAATGTAATATCTTGAATACCACATTTAAACAGATGGATAGATTTCATAAATTTGTTTGTTTTGGTTGATTTACGAATGCCTTCTCATCGTCGAAAATTTGTAGGCAATCGTGTCTTAAACGATAAAATAATTCCATTTTAGGAGTGTAATCAAAACATCCAGTCAGTCCTGACTTAGTTCAGGGCTGATTGTTATAAATAGGTTTTTTTGGATATCTTGAATTACCGGGTGGTTTAATAAGCTTATTTCATAACAATTATTCTCCTTTCTTCTATTTTTAAGTGTATATTTTTTGTTGACTCCAAAATTTCCAACACCGTAGATACATTTTCGTACCTGGAAACCCCTCCACTATATAATTTATCCTTATCTACATCTTTTGCATATTCGATGTCTAAATTATACCATCTCGATATCCGGCGCATAATGCTTTCTAAAGGTTCATCTTCAAAAAGAAAAACCCCATCTTTCCATGCTACTGCATCATCAGCATTTACATTACTCAGGGTAAATTTTCCTCCTTTATCAATTGCTGCCTGCTGATCTGGTTTTAACATATGGCTTATCGGTCCCTGTTTAACTTTCACGCTTCCTTCTAACAGGGTGGTTGTGGTTGCAGGCTCATCAGCATAGCTGTTGATATTAAAATGGGTACCCAAAACTTCTACCTCCTGATTGGCTGTGCTTACAATAAAAGGATGCGACTTATCTTTAAAAACTTCGAAATAAGCTTCTCCCTTTAATTGAACCCTACGTACACCCTTATCAATAAGATTTGTAGAGTAAGTGATGCTGGATGCTGCATTAAGCCAGACTTTTGATTTATCGGGTAAAATAAGCAAATAGGTTTCGCCACGTGCAGTAGAAAGGGTATTCAGCATATTTTTTTTAGCGCTACCATTGGCTGTAGGTGCAAATTGATAAGCCAGCTGTCCGTTTTGCATTTTGGTAATGCTTACGCCGGTTTCTTTGGCTATTTCGCCATTTACTGCATCGCTTAGCTTAATCTTTTGTCCGTTGGCCAGGGTTAGTGTTGCCCCTGTTTTACCGGGAACTATATTTTTTACGGTAGGTTTTTCTTTTTGGGACGGAGGAGTGTTTGTTTTATAGTAGGTGATGCCAATACTCATTACTATAAATGCAAGTGCAGCGGCAATAGAGAAGCGTGGCCATAAACGACGCCCACGGTGTAAAGGTAAAGCACTTGAAAGGGCATTCATCTGGTTTTGCAGCTCTTTTTCGCTTAAGGTAAATTCGGGAAATTCACCAAAGTCTATCCAACTTTCAACCTGCTCTTTTTCAAACTGGCTACAGTTGCCCGACTTGTATTTCTCAAGGAGCTGCTTTGCGTAATGTTGATCCATCTACTAATTATATTTGGCTGTAATTAGTAGTTAGTCAGTTACCAAGCAATTTAGGGTTAGTCTTTTTGTAAAAAAAATTAAAGTAAAAAAACAATGCTCAGCATAGAGCCCAGTTTCATCTTTAATCTTTTGAGCGATTGGTACATATGGGCTTTAACAGTCTCTTCAGAAAGATTGAGGAGTTCGGCAATCTGTTTGCGGTTATAACCGTTTTTACGGCTCATTTCGAATACTTTTCGCATTTGTGCCGGTAGTGCATTAATTTCCCGGTCGATGAGGATTTCGAGTTCATGGTGTCGTACTGCATGATCGGTAACATCCTTTTCGCTTGATAGGTATAGGGTAAAGCTATCTAAATAACGTGCCGAAACATGCTTATGGGCAATGGCATTGGCTACCTTATTCCTCATGGCGGCATGCAGATAAGTAGATAATGAATGCTCGATGACCAGATTTTCGTGATTTAGCCACAAGGAAAGAAATACCTCATGAACAATGTCCCATACCTCTTCTTTTTCTCCAAGTCTGCGAAAAGCAAAGAGGTATAACAATCTTTTATAACGGTTGTAAACTTCGGTGTATGCCACACGGTCTCCTTCACGCAACAGCTGAGCGAGTAGTTGGTCGGTGTATGCGTTATACTTGGTCATTAACTCGGTTATCTATATATGATTGGATAAAAAACACATGATGCAGCAATTCAGAGAGGGGTAACGGCTGGTTCGTATGCGGTTAAGCCGCTTTTGGTAGCTTCGTGATTTATTTGGTTATACATGGCTCATATTGCTTCGAAGCAATAGTGTTAAATCAGCAGGATAAACTGACTTACAGTGCAATTAAATGATAAAGTTAGAATTAAAATTCAATTAAATTGGCAAATTATTACCTCTTATTGGTAAATATATTTGGGCTCTTGCTAGTCCGGATTGGTAATCCAGATCTATGGTTCTTTGGATTTAAAATCCATTTATGTCATCGTGTATTTAAGATTGTGGTTAAAAGACGGGATTACAAATCCCGACTAACTGGAAGATGTTGTATCATAAGTAGGCTATATGCCGGTGCACTTGTACTGTGTGTGGAAATATGATCTGATAGAGCTATGTTGCTTAGTACAAACACTAAAAAGGTTGTAGCCATAAAAATGCCCCCAATAAGTGTCTAACTTTTTGGGGCAGTGTACAGGACTACAACCTTTTTAATTATTGCCTGTTATGGTTATTTCCATTCTTTTTACTAAACTTTTTTCGTTAAAGAACGAATCAAGGCTCTATAAGGATTCTATGAGGTCAATTAAGGTAGTAAAAGCCATATCACGATTAAAATAGATCATGTCAAAGTATTACTAATAAAAATGATCTTCATATAGATTACAAGTCTCCTCCATCTCCCTGCCTCAATGGAATGAATCCTCCATCAAGATTTACCGTTACATTAGCTGGCGGTGTCCATGTTCTTATGGCTTGTGCTAGACTATGAGGATAATCACCAATGGTAGTTACAGTTGGTAATGAAATTCCGATTAAACCAATAGCCTCTTTGAAAAGGTGGTATCCTTCAAATGAATTAATAGTATAATTATGGCTAACTGTAGGTGTTTGTCTTTTTGATAAATAATTGAGAAACGGCCCGAGGAAAGTTGCTGTTTTCGAAATACTATACGTATACGCCAGGCCACTGGTATTCGTAAACACTCCCGGGTAACTCACATCTTTAACAATTGAATAGGTGTTAGGATAAAATGCAACTGCTCTGCTATATCCTCCATTTTTAATACCTAAAGAAATTACACCACCATATGGACCATATTCCAATATATATAATGTAATAACCGAACCTCCAAACTCTGGTGCCGAACCAACCTCATCAATTATGCTGGTTGTTGGCACACCATATTGAAGAATTGAAAAAGATTGTGGGGCTTCCTTTTTTGGATCATTAAGAACAGGTGCAGTAACTGGATATTTTGAAGGATTTGCTTTGGTAATCGAATCAATGCGTTTAGCTCTCTTGATATCTTTCTTATTCAATGCCAGTTCAACCGAATTTTGAGGGCATGCGTATGAGACAGACCACTGCCATATATCATAGGTCTCAAGACAAGCGTTAAAAGTAGTCGATGACATTTTTTGATTCAGACTGATGTTTTTAGTATCAAGTAATTCATCAAAACTGTCTTTAGATTTTTGACAAGATGCAATTATTACAATAAATGCAAAAACTGAAATTGTAATTCCAAAACTTAGGAGGTAATTTGATTTTTTCATGGTTTTTTAGGTAAGGGTTATACTTCTATTATTGAATTTTCATTTAATCAACATTTTTTTTACTTCATTTTTTATGCTATCTACTTCATTTGAAGGTATTTTTACTGGCATGGTCAATATTTCTTGCGCTACAGCATCTGCCTTCTTAAAATCTTTAATTTCGTGATAAAGCCTAAACAGATTGTATTTTGGGATAAATCTATTAGGTACCATAAAAGAAGCATCTTTGAAGATTTTCTCAGCATTATTATATTGTTTAACGGCCTGGTAAGATTTACCTAAGTATAGCATTACGTCTAGAGTGACAAACTTATTCCTAAGGTCTTCGAAGATTTTAACACTTTCTGGATACCGGCCATATTGAAATAATGTAACCCCATAATTGTAATTAAAAGCTGGCCGATGGTTTAATTCGTTAGATATTTCTTTATAAACCTTTAACGATATTTCGGGATGAGATTCCATGTGATTTATTGCTTTCTTCCACCTGGCAGTGGCATTGTATTGTTCTAAACTATAATAGAATAATAAAGAACATAAAATAAATAACAAACCTTTTATTAATAATGTAACCGATTTATTTATAGTTACGTATAAATTTAATTCACTTTCTCCGCTAGAGATATAGGCCAGGCACAATAGGAGGACCAAAAATATTGTCGTAGATTGAAAAGTAAAATAGACAAAAGCCGATAACAAGATTAAAGTTAAGGTAAAGAAAAAGGAATATTCATTCTTATTATGGATGTTTTTCGAAAATTTCCAGATTATTCTGATCGTTATAGCCAAACATAAAATACCCATAATGCCATGATCTACAAGTATTTTTAGGTATTCGTTAAGAGGTGAGGATACACTATCAGCGACCATCTTATATTTATAAGCGTCTGAAGATAGATTGTTTTTGAAATATGTTGCCTGTTGATCCAGATATGATTTTTCAAATCCACCAGATCCCCATCCTAAAATGGGTTTTTGCCAAAACATTTCAAAAGAATTTTGCCATATAAAAAGTCTGCCTAATGCTGATGGAACTTTTAAATATATCAAAGTTGTTATTAAGGCTGTTGAAAAAATAATTGTCGCTGTAAGCAGTATAACCTTATATCTACTTTTAGAATAAAAGCTTTTTATATATGTACGGAATAAAAATATCAAACTGATGCAGTAGAGAAATAATCCAGCTCGGGATTGGGTAGCTAAAACCAATAACAATATGAATGATAGCAGAAAGATATTCCAATAACTAAATATTGAATCTAACTTGTTTTTAGCCATGTTAAACCTTATAGGAAGGAATGATGCTAGATAAATAGAAAAAATTCCGGAATGCCTAAAACTTCCGCTAACAGTTAAAGAAATGTCTAAACCATTCAAGTAGGAGTAAAAAAACTGTACTGCTCCAAGATGAGATGTATATCAAATATTAATATAAAAACCTGAACTACAGAGGAGTAATTGTGTTTTATTAAATACTTGAAAGGAAAGTACATTATTAAAATAAAGCTTAATGATAACAAAGAATCATTAAGAAATAAATTTCCCTTCCCTATGTTCCAAATAATATGAATTATAAGAAACAGAAAAAAAAACACCACTCCCAGATCAATCAGGTTTAATCGTTTTTTTGAATCATTCAATTCTAGTATTAGTATAGGCACAGAGAATAACAATGAAATAAAAAAGAATAAATAAACATTTGGCAATGCACTCCATTGACTTATTAATGGGTTATTTAGGCAAGCTAAAACTAGCACAAGAAATAGAAATGCCTGAATTAAAACAACTCCTTTTTTAGATGTAAAAGAAAAATTATTGAGCATAATTCTTTCGTGGATCTAGAGACTAAAGTAGAACTTCGATAGTTCTCCATTCTGATAGAGATATTGTGATAATTTTGAGCTCTTGGCTGGAAGTTTTTTGATTCATTGAGGGCGTTTAAGTAATTTATTCTAAAGTAGCAAAAGATTGAACAATCTCCAAAATATCAGATACCTTACGCTTATGAAATTTATGGAATATGGAATCTTATTTTAATGCTATTGGATCCAGTTGAATTATTTCTTAAAAAACTTTATGTGTGATACATAACAACATTCATTTTTTTAGAAAACACTTATTTATCAAAAAAAATATCTAAGTTTTTTCCGAAAAACGATACGCTCAACTCTACTCCTTGTGAAAATCTCACTGCATTTGATAAAATGCTATATATCAATCTTACTGTTAGTTTTAACATTAACTTCTTGTAAGAAACATTCTTCTATAACTAAAGATGAAGAACTACCAGCTGAAACCCAGGTAGGAGCAAATACATTTGGGTGCCTTATTGATGGTAAGGTATACACGCCAGATGGTGTGATTGGTCTGCCGGCACTCACAGCCTCAATACAATCTGATATTTTATCCCTTTATTCCAGAAGAAAAAGCACTAATGAAGGAGTTGGTTTACCAGTTAGAAATATGGTAGCCACAGGCGAGTATCCAATTACTTCCGAAACGACGTATAGCGGTTTTGATGCTGCTTACCCTGCCATTGAAGGAAAAATAATCATCACCAAGTACGATAAGGTCAAAAATATTATTTCTGGACGATTTTACTTTACTGGCAAAAATGCCTCTACAGGAAAGCTAATCTCTGTCACAAATGGGCGGTTCGACATTAATTTCACGAACTAAAAAATACCATAAATATTTATCCAAAATGGTCTTATTTCTGTTATTGTTTAAAAAACTCTAGTTCTTAAGATTTTGAATCCATTTATGGCATCGTTTATTTAATATTGAGGTTAAAAGCCTGGATTGCAAATCCCGACTAACTGGATTATAGTAACGGTAAGGCTTACAGCATTGGAGAAGCTGTAATGAAGCGAAAATGCAGAAGCGGCTCGAGTGTGTAGTGAGGGGTATCCAATAGGGTGAACGTTGCCCACCCTATATAGATCAACCTTAAAGATAGCAAGAGAAATGCTTAAATATTTATTCTACGCCACCACCTAGCGATCGGTAGAGATCGATTATGGCATTGAACTGATCGCGTTTGATCTCCGTTCTTTCCAACTCGTTCTGTAAACTGTTGTTTTGTGCTACAATTACTTCCAGATAAGTTGCCATTCCGCTCTTAAAGAGTAGCATCGCATCACGACCTGCTTTTTCGAGCGCAGTCCTTTTTTCGTCAACAAGCAACGAACGTTCCTCTGCATATTTCGATTTCACTAATGCATCCGATACCTCGCCAACGGCTGTCATCACCGAAAGCCTAAACTGTTCTGCCGATTTCTGCTGTTCGAGTTGCGCAATTTCGTAGGCCGTTCTTAATTCCTTTTTGCGGAAGATAGGCTGAGCAATATTGCCAGCGAAGTTTCTTGCCAGCGAACCTGGTAGGTCAAACCAGTTATTAAATTTAAATGAGTTCATGCCTACAGAAGGAGTGAGGCTGAATGCCGGAAACATGGCTGCTTTAGCCAAGCCTGTATTGGCATTTGCAGCCGTCACCGCATATTCAGCAGCTTTAATATCTGGCCGGCGGGCAAGCAAATTTGCGGGTACCCCTGTTGGGAATAATTTGGTACGAACCAATTCAGCCCTGTCTGATGCTCTTTCAATCTGGTCTGGGAATTTTCCGCAGAGAATACTCAATGCATTTTCCTGTACTTCTATATTCAGTTTTGTTAAGGGAACAAGCAGTTCGGCCGTTTTTTTCTGTGCCTCTGCCTGGGCTACCGCCAAAGAATTAACCTGTGCTGATTTAAACTGGATACGGATCATTTTCAGTGTACTATCGCTCAATGCAGTGTTCCGCTCAGCAACCTTTAACTGCTCATCCAAAGTGATCAGGTTATTATAACTTTGTGCTACCTGTGCTACAATTCTGGTTCTTAAGGCCTCCAGGTTTTCTTTTTGCATCAGGTAGTTTGCTTTAGCCCCAGCTTTTTGCATTTTTACCTTGCCCCATATATCGGCCTCCCAGGATAGGGAAAGTGTGGCATTGAAATCATCCAGGTACCGCTCGCCCGTAAACTGTTGATTTAATGATCCGTTAAGCGAATTCTTTGAAGGGAAATTCCTGGATGCACCAATGGCCAGATCGAGCGAGGGAATCAACCCCAGCTTGGCCTGTTTGTAAGTAAGGTTAACCTGTTCGAGGTTTAACATGGCTACGGATACATCCATGTTTTTTACCACCGCCTGGTTAATCAGTTCAACCAGTTTTGGGTCCTGAAAAAAAGTTTTCCATGGCAGTAGCACCGTATCGCCGGTTACCGAAATTTGTTGCCTGTAAACCACAGGGGTTTCTATTGCCGGACGACTGTATTTTCTACCCACAGCACAAGAGCTGAGGTAAAGGGCTGTACCGAGCAGCAGATATATATTGATTTTAGCTAATTTCATTTTAAAATTTACTTTGCTTGAACCTTGTGTTCTTCTTTCTTTATTGATATCTTTTCTTGCAGGAACTGGAAAAGGATGTATAATAATGGAATTACGAATACACCTAATATTACCCCGCTAAGCATACCTATGGCAGCTCCGGTACTGATTGATCTGTTACCCATGGCAGAGCCACCTGTTGCGGTCATTAATGGGATCATCCCCACAATAAATGCGAGTGAGGTCATAATAATCGGGCGTAATCTTGATTTTGCCCCATCGATAGCCGATTCGACAATACTTAATCCCGACGCCCTTCGTTGAACAGCAAACTCTACAATCAGGATTGCGTTTTTGGCCAGTAGCCCCACAAGCATAATCAAACCTACCTGTACATAAATGTTGTTATCTAAGCCAATGGTCTTAATTGCTGCAAAAGCACCAAGTACGCCCGTTGGGATAGAAAGCAGCACCGAAAGCGGTAACAGATAACTTTCATATTGGGCAGCCAATAAAAAGTATACAAAAAGCAGGCATAATCCGAGGATCATTACCGTTTGGTTGCCTGATGATTTTTCCTCCAGGCTTAAGCCTGTCCATTCGTAACCATAATCGGTAGGTAATGTATTGAGTACGTTCTTTTCGAGCGTTTCCATAATCTGTCCGCTACTCGCATCCGGATTGCCCACCACACTGATGGTTAATGCGTTGAAAAGATTGTACCTGGATAATGATTCAGGTCCATATACCTTGTGCATTTTTACCAGGGATTTTACGGGTACCATCTGGTTCTGATCGTTGCGGACAAAGATCTCGTTAAAGGCATCTTCATCAGTTCTGAATACACCTTCGGCCTTAACGTTTACGCGGTAGAATTTTCCGAACCGGGTAAAGTTCATGCTCTGGTCGCCAGAAAAGTAGGTTTGGATGGTATTCATCATCCCACTGATATTTACGCCCATCTGGTTGGCCTTATCTTCGTCAACATCGAGTTCTAATTGCGGGTAATCGGTTCTAAAAGTAGTATAGGCGTACTGAACGCCTGGTTGCTGCATAATCTGGCCGATCAGCTTATCCGACATGGCTTTTAAAGCAGCAGGATCTTTTCCAGATTTGTCCTGAAGCACAATCTCTGATCCGCTGGTTACTCCATAACCTTCTACCGGAGGGCTTCTGAATGCCATAAGACTCCCTTCTTTAATTTCTGCAAACTGGCCGGTTAGCGAAGCCATGATCTGATCTATATCCTTTACTTCGCCGCGTTCTTCCTTTGGTTTTAACTTAACGAAACCCATGGCATAAGCAGGACTTGCACTGTTAGAGAGGATATTGAAGCCGGTAATCGAGGTACTTGTTTGTACTGATGGCGTTTTAGAAAGGATAGTATCAATTCTTTTAGTTACCGCTGTGGTACGGCCAAGGCCGGTTCCTGGAGGCATGCTCAAACTAAAGATTATAAAGCCATCATCTTCCATGGGTACAAAACTTTTTGGCGTACTCATCATCAGCCATGCAGCAAGGCCTGTAACTACGAGTACCAAACCGGCACCTAACCATTTCTTATTAATCAGAAATTTAAGCCCTTTGATGTATTTTCCCGTCAGGTTATCGAACCCCGAATTGAAGGCGATAAAGAAACGTTTCTTAAAACCTGGTTTTTCTGCTTTTTCTCCGTGGGCACCTGCGTGGTTATTTTTTAACAGCAGTGCGCATAGGGCAGGGGTTAAGGTTAAGGCATTAACTGCCGATATAATAATTGCGATGGCAAGGGTATAGGCAAACTGTTTGTAAAAAATACCTGATGAACCTGTCATAAAGCCAATTGGGATAAATACGGCCGACATTACCAGTGTAATGGAAATAACCGCCCCGGTAATTTCGCCCATGGCACTGTGGGTAGCTTCTTTACCGGTCATATCCGAACCTTCCATTTTTGCATGCACAGCTTCTACCACTACAATGGCATCATCAACCACAATACCAATGGCCAGCACAAGTGCAAACAGGGTAAGTACGTTAATGGTAAAACCAAATGCCAGCAGGAAGAAAAATGTGCCCAGTATGGCAACCGGAACCGCAATAGCCGGAATAATTGTTGAACGCAAATCCTGCAAGAAAATAAACACTACAATGAAAACCAGTATAAACGCCTCAATGAGGGTGTGTTTTACCTGACCTGTAGCCTCATCCAAACGTTCTTTGGAACTTAATAAGCTGGTGTGCGAAATGCCGGGAGGAAATGATTTTGCCGCTTTTGCAAGTTCGGCCCTTACACCAATTTCAATCTCGTTTGCATTTGAACCTGTAGTTTGGAGAATGGCTACGGTAACTGCATTTTTTCCGTTAGAGGTAGAGTTACCGCTGTAGCTCAATGAACCAAACTCTATCCTGGCCACATCTTTTAAACGTACCAAATCTCTGCCGTTCCGTTTTATCACAATGTTCTCGTATTCTTCGGGCTGGTTTTTCTTTCCTTTGTAGCGCATTACATATTCAAGTGCTGCGTCTGATTCTTCACCCAGTTTTCCGGGGGCAGATTCGATACTTTGGCTGGCAATGGCCTGGTTCACATCATCCGGAATCAGGTTGTAACTTGCCATTTTCTGTGGGTTTAGCCATACCCGCATCGAATAATCTTTTTGGCCGAATACCTGCGCCTGGCCAACTCCGGGCACTCTTTTGATGCCTGGAATTAGGTTAATGTTCACATAGTTTTGCAAAAAAAGCTCATCATATTTCTTATTGTCATCCGTATAGATGTTGAAGATCATGATCATACTGTTTTGCTGCTTGGAAGTGGTAAGCCCCATCCGAATCACTTCCTGTGGAAGGATCGGGGTAGCTTGTTGCACACGATTTTGCACGTTTACAGCCGCCTGGTCGGGATTAACGCCCTGTTTAAAAATCACAGAGATCGAGAAGGTACCATCATTACTTGCAGTAGATTTGATGTACTGCATATTCTCAACGCCGTTAATCTGCTCTTCCAGTGGGGTTACCACCGAGCGGATTACAGCCTCACTGTTACCTCCCGGATAACTGCCCGATACCATTACTGTAGGCGGAGAGATATCAGGAAACCTGGTTACGGGTAAGCGCGTTAAACCGATGATACCCAGAATGAGGAGCACCACGGAAATAACCGTAGCCATTACGGGCCTATCTATTATCTTTTTTAACATGTTTTCTTTTTTTAAGCTGATTATTTCTTTGATAAATCGCCTTTTGCAGGAGTTGGAGTTACTTTCATGCCATGGTTAAGGTTGTCGATGTTGTTGAGGGCAATCCTGTCACCTGCTTTAAGCCCCGAGGAGATGATATAATCGTTACCCGAATGGCCTGCAATTTCAATAGGTTTCATTTCTACCTGGTTACTGTCGCCAAGAACAAATACAAAAAGTTTGTCTTGAATATCTTTAACACCTGCCATAGGCACCCTTAAAGTTGAACTGATGTTCCGGCTCAGGATAATCCTTGCCGAGCCACCTGAACGCAGCATTTTATCGGGATTGGGAAAAATTGCTTTTAAGGCCATAGTGCCGGTAGATTGCTCGATGTTTCCACTGGCCAGTTCCAGGGTACCGGTATGGTCGAATATTTTTCCATCAGCCATTACCATATCTACCTTGTTGCCTGCGATACCCGATTTTTTGTCTTTGGTGTAAGAGATAAAATCGGCCTCACTCATAGAGAAATAAACAAAAACCTGATTGATATCAGATAATGAGGTTAATGGTGCAGTATCTGAAGGAGTTACCAGGTTGCCTATGCGATTGGGAATCCTGCCGATATATCCACTAACTGGTGCTTTAATTACAGCAAAATTTGCATTAATCTTTGATGAGCCTAATGCTGCCCTTGCCTGTAATACCTGCGCGGTGGCCGATTCGTATTGTGCCTGGGCAGTTTCTAACTGTAAAGGCGAAACAACTTTACCCTCAACCAGCGAGCGGATTTTTTCTACTTCTATCTTCGCTGTTGCCTGTGCTGCCTGCGCGGCTTTTAAACTGGCCTGACTGTTGTTTACCTGCTCCTGAAAAACATCACCCTTTATTTTAAAAAGCGCTTGTCCCTTAGTTACGTAGTCGCCTTCTTTTACATAAATCTGCTCCAGATAGCCTGATACCTGCGCTTTGATATCTACATTCACAGTACCTTCAATGGTACCCGGATACTTTTTTTCGAGGCTTGCAGCCGCTGGTTCAATGGTAAGGAAATCTACCTTGATGACCTGCTGCAGGGGGCTTCTTCTTGCTTGCTCCCGCATGATGCGGCCATTACCGATATCGCAATAAGCAGGAAAAACCTGACTATATTTGCTGCCTGAATCTTCTGTTTTATCATTTCGATATATCTTTTTTTACGGTGCAAAAGAAGATATAATGGCAAAGGTTTTTAAGTGAAATCTAACTCAAGTGTCTTAAATGAGGTTTGAAACGAAACCGTGTCTTCCTGAAACGTTATCTGATTATTCCACTTGTGCTCACAAATCAGCCTTTCTGATAACTAAAAAGAAATCCAGTCTTTTAATGATGCTGCTTTTTCCCTGCTAACAATTACCTCAGCAGTATTTCCTTTTAGAATGACTTTGAGTTTCCCGTTAAAATAGTTTAATATCTGTTTTACTGAATCGATATGGATAATAAATTGTCTGTTGGCACGAAAAAACAGTTTAGGATCAAGTTGTTGCTCCAGTTCCTCCATGGTATGCTGGAGGATGGCTTCTGCGCTGTTAAGCAGGTGTGCTGTGGCAATCCTATGTTCAAGAGATATGAAGCAGATTTCGTTTACCGGTACTACTTTATAGCCGTCTTTAAAGGGCAACAGAAATTTACTTCTAAACTCTTTTGGCCTTAGTAGTTCCATTAAGCGCCCCATTGTAGTGGTATCATAAGGGTTGCCCGAATGTGATCTAACCTTATTAAGGGCTTTCTCCAGTTCCTCGGTTTCGATGGGTTTGAGTAGGTAGTCAATGCCATTGTGCCTGAATGCCTGTAAGGCATACTCGTCATAAGCGGTGGTAAAAATAACCGGGCAGTTGATTGCTACTTTTGAAAAAATATCAAAGCTTAGTCCATCAGATAACCTGATGTCCATCATCACAAGATCGGGCGGGGGATTGGCATTAAACCAATCAACGCTGTCGGCAATACTATCTAATACGGTCAGAATATTGGCTTCTGGGGCCAATGTTCTAATTAGGCGTACCAAACGATCTGCATTTGGTTTTTCGTCTTCAATTATAACGAGTTTATTGATCATTGGCTATGAGATGAATGGTCACCTTAAAACTTCCTTCGTTGGCCGTCACAGTTGGGGTTTGTTTTGCCAGTAAGCTAAAACGGCGAATGATATTGGCAAGTCCTATCCCGGTTGATCCGCCAATGGGATGTTCTAATGGTATAAGTTTATTCTCAACTACAAGGTTATCTTTTAAAGTAGAATAGATATTGATTTCAAGTGGATTGTTTTTACCTGTTCGATTGTGTTTAATCGCATTTTCGATCAATAGCTGAAGGGTTAAGGGCGGGATAAGCAGCTGGTTAGCTGATTGATCAACTGCGATATTGAAGCTGACGCCGCTCCCGATTCGCTGTTCGGTTAGGAAGATATATGAACGGAGAAACTTCAATTCTTCTTCAAGCGGGATGAGATCTTTTTTCGAATTTAGCAGCAGGAAACGGTATACTTTGGCAAAATTCTCTGAATATTTATAACCCAGGGCCTGATCCTCAAGAATTAGCTCAGAGAGTACACTCAGGTTATTGAAAATGAAATGCGGGTCGAGCTGAAGTTTAAGCGCATTAAGTTCGGCCTCAACTGATGCCTGCCGCAGTTCGGATACACGGAGTTTCTGTTCGGTAACTTCAAGCTCAGAATTTTTCCAGTTGTTTACCATATAACTACCTGTGTTAACGCCCATAATGATGAAGGCAATAACAAGACTTACAATAATCCACTGTAATAGGTTTCTAATATCTTCTATCGACAGCTGCTCTGCTGCTTCTGTTTTGTTATAGATCAGGTACATGCAGATTACGTTCAATAAAATTACCGCAAACACTACTGCGATGTTCAATAAGGTTTCAATAAATAAACGCTTGCCTGGCTTTTTTGTCCATGGGATACGCTTGTTCAGTTTGTTGTGGATTACAATGGTGGCTTCGGCAACCAGAAAGCAGAACAAAAAAGTAATCAGCCATTCTGCTGCAATATCAAGGTGGCTGCGCTGAAAATAGTTCTGCCAGAATTTAGCATAGGGATCGATCAGAAAGGATACTAGGTAGTAAAGCACAAATGCACAAAAAAGAAAAAGAATCCTTCTGGTTTTATTACTCAAAAATGTTTCTGTGGCTATTGGCATCTGCTCTGCGTGGTTGTTTTCCTATTTATCGCTACAATAATAATGTATCTGAAAGATATTTGGAGCCATATGCTAATCAAAGATTTAAGATAAAGAATTTCCCTCAAACGGTTTAAAAGCAATTACATGCACCAATTCCCTTTCATCATGGCAAGCAAATTTTACTTTCAGGTTGTAATATATTTTCTCGTCGATGAATTTTATACCGAAATGTGCTTTAAGTTGTGGCCTGTTGATAATGCCCATTACAAGCCCCAAATACTGCTCAGCCACCTGATCAAAGCTATTGCTTATGGCAATAAGTTTCATTTTGCAGATTAACTTACAGGCAAAATCTTCATCGGGGATGCTCCTGAAACGTATATCTGAATGGTAATAGAGTAACCTTTCGCGTTTGTAGGCTGAAGCGGGCAGATAGATGGCTACCAGGTGAGTGTAGCCTAAAATTTCTTGTGTAAATGCTGATGGTAGCGTAAACTCCTTTTTAAGCTGTGCTACAGGCATTGAAAAAATTGAGAAAGGCAAGGTTGACTTACCGTTCGGGGTTTTGGAAAAAAACTGGTTCAGCCAGCCCGGATTTATAGGGCGGTATCCTGTTTTAAATTATTGCTCATCGTTATCTCCTGCTCAAGGTTAGTGATTTGGAATGTCCAATGATACGATCAATACTAGGATATTTTGATCAAAATAGAGCCGAACTGTTAAAAATAGTACCTTAAGCAGATCGATAGGTAACTGAAGTGTAGTTCTTTTTTCATCTAAAGAACATTCAAGCAATTAAGTTCAAATTATAATTATCGCCCTAAAACATCATCATAACAGCGTAAGGAAAGCCTACTGGTGCAAGTCTTATCGCACTTGGGATTTTAAATCCATACTGGTATCATTTGTCTAAAAAATGAAGAAATTAAAGACGGGATTACAAATCCCGACTAACTGGAAGGCTTTTGAATTTTAAAGAATTTAAAAGTATTGCTTAAGGTCTCAATACAAAGCAGGTTCCCGTCTAGATTACTGTCGACCATAAGTATTATTTTTAGCACTTCTAAGGCTTGCATGGTGCCGGCTATACCGCAAGTGGTATTGATAATACCTGAGGTGCTGCAAGTATTATTGGCATTCTCGCGCAGCATTTGACTGGAGAAGATGTCTTCGAGTTGGATTTTGCGCTTATGGTTTAATACCGTGAGGTAGGCCGTCCATTCTAAAACAGCTGCATAAACGAGCGGTTTGTTATGTGCTGCGCTTACTTGCCCGATTAAGATTCTGGTTTCGGTGTCGTCAGTGCAGTCGCATAAAATGTCGTAGCCTTGAATAATAGCTTTTGCGTTGTTTTTGTCCAGATTTTCTCTGTAAGCAGTTATTTTGGCTGTTGGGTTCATTGCTTTCAGCCGTGTTGCTAAAACGTCTACCTTGTATTTATTAAGGTCTTCGGTAGTATATAAGAATTGGCGGTGTAAGTTGGTAATGGCGATTGTGTCCTGATCGATGATACCAATATGGCCTACACCAGCGGAGGCAAGGTAGGTGGCCAGGGGCACACCTAAGCCACCTGCGCCGATGATTAAGACCCTGGCATTAAATATTTTTTCCTGACCACCTTTTAGTACCTCGGGAACTAAGATTTGCTGTTGGTATCGCTGCATTAACTTCGGTTAATTTGAGAGGTAATGGTGCTATCGGTAATTTTATCGTCCTGGGCTAAAAGAAATGCTTTTGATAGGATTACTGACAGACCTGCATCGCCTTCAAATGGGATAAAGAGGTTTTCGGTATGGTTTTTCTGACTCCTATCGGGTACAATACAAAGGTATTGGTCGTTAGGTTCCATTAGGATATTGGTGCTGCCCAGGTGAATTTTGTAAGTGCGCAATGTACCTTGCACAATTAAGAACTTATCTTTGACCTGGGCAACTTTGCTGATTTTTAGTCGCGGCAATAAATTAGTGATGATTTCTTTTCTGTTTTTAGCTACTTCTGATAGTTCGCCAAAAGAGAAAGCCGTCCAGTAATCTCTATAGGCAGGCAGGCCACCCGAATCTTGCCAGGTGGGGTCGTTACCAACGCTAGCTACGCCAACAAAGAGGTCTACATCGCGGAGTACTTCTGATAAGGGCAGTGCAGGGATGTCGATAAGGTTTTTTAACTGGTCGTTAGTAGTATCTACGAAGCGGACCTGATCAGTAGAAATGTAATTCCATATACCGGTATCATTGAATGCATCATCAGCAGCAACTTCATTAATCCAGTATTCTGCGCGGAGATTGTATTCGGGAAGATTAACCTGGGCAGACTGGTTGTAACGGCCATCGTCATAAGCACCAAGCAGGGAATATTTCCAGCCACGGGTTTTGGCGAGCATGTTAAACTGGTGCTGCTTCAGGATGTGCGATGCCATCCGGTTGCTATAGGTGCGGGTATTAATTTCAGCATCAGTGAGCAGGTATACTTCTCTATAAGCTTGCTTTAAAGGCTGCTGTATTTTCTTTTCTGTAAGGAAACTTCTCCAGTCAGTTGTTTCCTGTGTGCTTGCTAAGGCCGGATGCCAGAGCGATACTCTTGAAGTGTGCTTAGGTTCTTGTTGGTTACCTTTATTATCTATCCAGCCATCATTGATTTTAATGAGGCTTTGTTGTTGGCTGTTGTTTTCTGGGTTAGTAAAAGTCCAGATAATTTTTTCTGCTATGGTGCTTACCAAGCCGTGATGAAGAAAGTACTTTTCAAAGTTTTCATAATTCCATTCTCTCCCGGTTCTAAACAGTCTGTCTATGCGGTCGCGCTGGGCTGAAGTATTTTGGTCGATTTGTTTTTGGGTATCTTTTATTTTTTTAAGCCTTGAGGCGTACTTTTCTTTGATGAAGGCAGGTACGCTTTTTTGCGGACTGTCATCGGGCTTAACCCAGTTAAGCACTGATTTACCAACTCCGGTAATTTGAAGCGTGCAGGTATAATCTTCAAATGAATAACTTCGTTTTCCATGTTCCAGTTTAAAGTCTTCAACCGCCATGTCTTCGATGTCGTGTGTAGAAACTCCCTGCACGGCTGCGGCTTCTGCAATGTATTTTTCAATTAGCGTTTGCGTGTTTGATTGTTTGATCCGCAGTTTTAATCTGGAAAGGTGTCCAATGCCATCAAGTCCTTTAGATTTATAAAGTGTATATAAACAGGCGTTTCCGAGGCCTGCAGCGGTTGGGCCTTTACCAGGTATTTTTTTGAAGCATCGTTCGGCGAGTTTAGCGATTAGATTTAGGGTATTTTGGTCGTGAAAGTGTGCACATATCCAAATGAAACCTTTTATGGCATCGAGGTTAATGCCGCTTAAAAATTCAGTTAGCGTATAGGTGTAGCGTTGGGCACCAGTGCCGTAGGTATGCTCGGTAGAACTTTCTTTATGGGCAATCACAAATTCTACCCAGCTTGCAATAACTTTTTTGAACTTATCAGTCCCCAGGGTTTTAATCAGGGCCAGCGATTCGTCCAGGTATTTTTTACTGGGTTTTGCACCAGTTGCTTTCTGGGCTTTGGCAAGTAAATCAAACCAAAGTTGTTTTTCGGGGTTTTCCATGGCTAAAAGCATGGGGTTGGCAAATGCAGCAAAGGCATCTTCACCAATAAAAAGGGTGGGTTTGATTGCTACACTGGTTTCCTCGAAAAGAAGCTCATCTAGCTTAGCTTTTAATTTGACCACTTCTTTCGATGTTGCCTGATCGCTGCTGGTGTAGGCTTTTTTTAGTTTTATGATGGCAGCTTTTACCGCTTCACCTGGTTTTTCATTTTTGTATTGGTTTAGCAGTTGGTTAATAAATAATGCAATAGGCCACTGGTTAAAAGCAGACCATTTACCATATAGTTTTTTGGTGAAGAAATCGTTTACGATCCCAATCAGTGCACTATCACTATAATGGATTTTGGTTCTCAGGAGTTGGGTTAAATAGGCAACTCTAACAATGTTGTCTTTGCTGGAAATCGAGTTGTATGGAACGCCATCTTTTTGGGCATGAGTGTCTATTTCCTTAATGCAGTAACGCAAGAAATCTGTTTTTTGCTCATTTGTCCAGTTTTGTACCTGGTTTTGGTAAACATCGCTTGAACTGAATTTAACGTCGTAGAAATGTTCGTTTGTTTTCAGGCATTCATCTCTGGTATCGGATATGATTTTTTTAAATTCGGGGTTTTCACCCGTTAATGCTTCGGTAAGGCTGGAAGAAACTTTGTCTTTTGCACTGTTAATGGCATGCTTAATTTTATCAAATATTTTCATGCTTATCCGCCAACTAAAGGTGTTAGTTTTATAAAACTGATATTGGTATTTGCATGGAGCACTACTTTATCTTCGAGGCTTTCTGATTGCTGGTTATCTATGAGCACAAAAAATCCATTCTTTTGAAAAGCATCTAAAGCTACGTAAATCTGTTTTTCAGCATCGATTAACTTACGGTCTTTAAGTTTATAACCATTGAGCGTTTTCTCAGCATCAGTGGGTTCAACCAAGCCCCTAAAGTACTCAGGAAGTTTGCTGTTGTAGTTTTCTACTTCTTTTTTTACACGGCTGGATATAATGTCTGATACCGTTACCTCGCTGCTTTGAAATTGAAGTTCGATTTCTTGAAGAACCTTTCCGGCAAAGGTTTCATCTTTAATGGTAATGGTCATAATAAATGGTTTGATGGCGATTTAGAATTTAATTTGAATATGCATTTTTTCTTTTTGTCTGGCAAATTAAAAACCTCGCTGGCATATGTATGCAGCTTGTAAAAACATTTTTTTTCTTGCTAGTCCTGATTTGTAATCCGGATCTCTAGTTCTTTGGATTTTAAATCCATACTGGCGCCTTTTGTTTAAAAAATGAAGAAATTAAAGAGGGATTGCAAATCCCGACTAACGGAGGATGACAGTGATTGCTGACTTTTGTTTATAATACAGGATAACTTATCCTCAATAATTAAGCACAAACGTTTGCGTTTGATTTACTGCTTTAGTTGCTGTTTTAAAATAATTATTTTCAATGCTCCAAAATCGATTGAATTTTATGTTTTTTACCTGCTGTTTATTTCGATTATCTCTTGTTTCTGTAATAATAAATTTACATTCTTAATATGTTTGGTAAATAACCCAGTGAATTGTTGGCTAACCCACAGATTTTGACAATGTTGTATAGGCTTTATTAATTTTCCCTTTTTGGACTATCGCATTATATCATTCTTTAAAGTTTTAAGGTAGATATGAGATATAATCTATAGTATTTATAGGACTTAAATGCCTTGTTACAGGCAATTTGCTGCTAAACAAACGTTTGTGCTGTCTTTTTCCATTTACTTGAAGCAAATGTAATTAGCTTTGAGTAAGGTCTCTAACTAAGATCCAAACCAATCATCCTAACAAAAAAATTACAAGCTAACCAAACCAATTAACTGGTTGTGATAACCAGGTAAACTATTAACAAATTTTGCAAGATGTAACATCTTGAATGCAATGGTTCTGTTGAAATAACGGGGTAATAGAGTATTGCCCAAAATTGGCAGTTCCACTTGCTACAGGCCGTTCAGCAAAAGATAATCGGTAAAGCGTAATATCCAATTAGAAAGATATGACTGGTACAGCATCGGGGATTAAGTGCGCTGGAAATGATAGTTATTTTTTGATCATAAAGAATTGAAGATTTTTATGCATAACCCTTATACAATGAACAGAATATTTTTTCTTTTGACCTTAATTGCCTTAGTTGTTACAGATGTAGCTGCCCAGCAGGGAGGGGATATTAATGGAAGCAGAACCAATAGCCTGATTGCTGCGGCTCCCTTTTTACGGATTACGCCCGGTGCCCGCATTGGTGGTATGGGAAACGCAGGGGTAGCGGTAGAGGCCGATGCCCATTCGGCGGCCATTAATGCTGCATCAATGGCTTACCTACCCGAGGGATCGACAGGAATAGGGCTAACCTATACGCCCTGGATGCGGAATCTGGTACCCGATATGAACCTTTCTTATTTAAGTGGTTATTTGAACCTGGATGGACGCAATACTATAGGAGCTTCTTTGCGATACTTTTCTATGGGTTCGGTTAACCTTACTGATGATAACTCGCTTGAACTTGGAACTGCACGCCCAACTGAGTTGGCAGTTGATATTACTTATGCACGTAGTTTTGGAAAAGAATTTGCACTCGGTGGAAGTATCCGTTTCATCAACAGCAGCCTATTTACCGGGATAACCACTTCAGGCATGCAAACAGGACCCGGAAGGGCTTTGGCTGCCGATATATCCGGAATATACAGAACAGAGGCGATGATGTTTGGCGGGCAGGCAAATTGGTCGGTAGGGGTAAATGTATCCAACATCGGCACAAAAATGAGCTATAGCAATACCGGGCAGCAATATTTCTTACCTACTGAGCTCAAACTGGGTTCTGCTGTTGCTTTTGTTGGAAATGAAAGCAAACTAACCCTTGCCTTAGATGTAAATAAACTATTGATACCTACCCAACCCCTTTATTCGGCCGATGGGAAGATTATTAGTGGGAGAGATCCTAACAGGTCTGTTCCTGCAGGGATTTTCGGATCTTTTAATGATGCACCGGGCGGTATTAATGAAGAACTGAAAGAAATTGGTTTTTCAACAGGGCTCGAATTACTATTTAGAAATATGGCCGTATTTCGCGCAGGCTACAACTATCAGGATGCGCAAAAAGGCGATGGCAGTTATTTTACCCTGGGTGCTGGTTTTAAATATCAGATCTACAGCATCGATATGTCTTACCTGGTAACTTCCGAAAGAAGTAATCCACTGGCCAACACACTAAGGTTTGGCCTTGCCGTAAATTTTCTTCCCAGAAGGGGGAAATAAAAATAAACCAACCGCTTTAAACCAACAGGCCAATTTGACTTTGGTTGAAAAGCACGCATAAATTCCTTATTGTTTAATTTAAACCCAACCAAATGCAAAAACGATTACTCACTTTTCTCGCGATGTTATTGCTCTGTGCAATTGCAAATGCCCAAAACCCGGTCACCATTACTGCCGCCGCTTCAAAACGGCCATCGCAAAGTGGTAGCGAAATTTCGAAAGCCTATGATGGCAATCTGACCACCATGTACCACTCTAACTGGTCGTTAAATGCGATGCCAGATACGGTTGATTTTTATTTTACCGGTGTAAAAAGTATTAACAAAGTAGATTATACACCACGGCAGTCCGGGCCAAATGGTATCTGGACCACAGTAGATGTTTATTATGCTCCGGTAGATGCGCCTTCAGTTTTTGTAAACAAGCTGAGTAATATCAGTTGGGCTCAAACCAATGCAGTAAAAACAATCGACATGACGGCCAGCCCCATTGCAAAACCCTACATTGTACGCTTTGTGATCAGGGCAGCAGGAGGCAATTTTTCGAGTTGTGCTGAAATCAATTTTAGCTCAGCCGAAACGGGGACATTTGTTCAACCGATAGATTGTGACAATCCAATAGCAGAAGATTTTACAACTTATACCGATGTTAAACTAGGTATTTCAAGTGCCAGTGTAAGCCCTGCGGCAAATGGCGGGGAGGATATTACACGTACTTACGACAACAACACGGCTACATTATATCATTCTAACTATGCCGGTGGCGGATTTCCGATGAGTTTAACCTATAATTTTACCACCAATCCAACTATCGATTATATTAATTACATACCCAGGCAAGATGGCGGTGTAAATGGTATTTTTGGTACCGGCGAAATCTGGTATAAAACCACTACACAAACTACCTTAACCAAACTGATGAATTTTGATACGGGCTTTAGTTCAGCGGCATATCAAATCAGTTTTCCTGCAGCATTAACCAATGTTACCCAAATTGTGGTGAAAGTACTTACGGGTAAAAATAATTTTGCCAGTTGTGCCGAAATGCAGTTCTTTCAGAAAAACACGGCAGGCAATTTGTACACCAACATTTTTGCCGACGATTTGCATACTACCTTAAAACCCGGCGTTAACCAAACCGATATTGATGCCATTGCTTCGCCATTTTTTAAATCTTTGGCCCAATGTATTTTTAACAACAGTTATAACAGGAAATACCGCGTGCAGAGCTACGATTTTTATCCAAATCCAGGCACTGTAGAAGGTATATTAAAAACAAACGGCTTAAACAGGGTTGAAAACCCAACCGGAATTGCTTTTAAGGCAAATACCAAGGCCATTGTTTTTGTTGGCGATACCTATGGCGTAAATCCACAATTAATTGTTAAAGATTTTGGGCTTGATTATAGCGCCACTACAGATAGCTATCCATTGAAAAAAGGGGTAAACATTGTTAACGTGCTACATGATGGACTAGCCTACATTGGTTATTTTAGCGATAACCCAAATCTGCAACCTATACAGATTAACATTACCACAGGTCAGGTAAACGGCTATTACAATCCTTTAACCGATACCAACGATCAATGGACACAGATGTTGCTTAACGGAGTATATTCGAAACTGGATATTAAAGGAACCTATGTTAATTTAAACCTCAACAAAAATATACTGCTCGGTAATTCAGCATCGAGCGGTAAAGCACTGGTTGTAGCTTACGATACCATTGTGCATAATGAGTACACCCTAAATGGCCTTACCAAATATAACCGGGTACCTAAAAATCACATGTTTTTTAGGTCGATAACTGGCGATGGAAATCCCAATGCAAGTGGCGACGGCGTAAATTATCCGATAGGCGTTGGCGGAAATGGTGCTAACCTGGCAAGCCCTACCGGGGTTTTTAAAGATCCATGGGGCATTGCACACGAGTTTGGCCATAATAACCAGGTTAGGCCGGGCGCTAAGTGGATTGGCATGACCGAGGTAACCAACAATGTGAATTCGGCATGGATACAATATCTCTATAGCACCAACTATTTAAATACAACAAGACTTGAAAAAGGTAACGACGTGCCTAAAGCAGGGGCTGCAAGTTTATATGGTGGCCGTTACGGATCGTTGTTTGATAATTGTCTGGTACAGAAAAAGCACATGGAAGCACAAGGTGACGTGTTTTTAAGATTGGTACCTTTATGGCAATTGGAAGTGTATTACCAGCTTGCCGGTGCCGGGAAAAACCTGCCTACCATGCAGCAACGCTTATCGGGTACGCCAGCTCCGGTTGGGCAACCAGATGTGGCATTTTGGTATGGAGATGTATTGGAGAAAATGCGAACAACCAGCCAAACCGGACTAAGCGAGGGCCAGTTATTACTCAATTTTGTAAGCGCCACCTGCGATGCCGTTCATGAAGACCTGACCGATTTTTTTGTTAAAAGCGGTTATTTGTTGCCTATTGACCTGGATATAGACGATTATTCTGTAAAGCGGTTAACCATTACACAGGCACAAATCGATGCATTAATTGCTGCTGTACAGGCTAAAGGATATCCGAAGCCAGTATCACCAGTTCTAAATTATATTTCGGCAAATACGATAAATACATTTAAAAACCGCACGCCATTGGCGACTACCGCGGCTACAACGGTTGGTGTAACGGTTAATGCCAATACATTAAAAATTGATAATACGAAATGGGCCAATGCAGTAGCCTTCGAAACCTATAATCAAAAAGTACTTACCGATGTGGCTATTTATGGTGCCGGAGAAGCAACTACAGCAAATGCAACCACAACGGTTCAATATGGTACAGGCTCTACAAGTGTTTATGCGATTGGATACGATGGTTCAAGAAAATTGGTTTATCCGGCGGTTGATGTTGCTAACCTGCTACCAACGGTATCAATTACTTCGCCGGTTAACGATGCAGTAGTTACAGTAGGTACCAATGTTGCCATTAACGCCAATGCTGCCGATACTGATGGTACAATTAGCAAAGTAGAGTTTTATCAGGGTAGTACTTTATTGGGCCAGTCAACCACTGCGCCATATAGCTTTACCTGGAATAATCCTGCTGCTGGAAATTACAACCTTACTGCCAAAGCAACCGATAATAACGGCGGAACAAAGGTATCAGACACAGTTAAGGTGATTATAAATACCTTGCCAACCGTAGCCATTAGTTCGCCAGCAAACAACGGGGTATTTTCGGCCGGTACAAATGTAACTATTGATGCCAATGCAACAGATACCGACGGAACAATTAGCAAAGTAGAATTTTATCAGGGCAGCACATTATTGGGTCAATCAACAACTGCGCCATATAGCTTTAACTGGAATAACCCTACTGCCGGAAATTACAATCTTACTGCCAAAGCAACCGATAATAACGGCGGAACAATTGTATCGGATACGGTTAAGGTGACTATAAATACCTTGCCAACCGTAGCCATTAGTTCGCCAGCAAACAATGGGGTATTTACGGCCGGTACGAATGTTACTATTGATGCCAATGCAGCTGATACCGACGGAACAATCAGTAAAGTAGAATTTTATCAGGGCAACACCTTATTGGGGCAATCAACCACTGCGTCATATAGCTTTATCTGGAATAACCCTGCTGCCGGAAATTACAACCTTACTGCCAAAGCAACCGATAATAACGGCGGAACAATTGTATCGGATACGGTTAAGGTGATTATTAATACCTTGCCAACGATAGCCATTAGTTCACCTGCAGGCAATGCAGCGTTTACGGCCGGTACGGGTGTTACTATTGATGCCAACGTAGCTGATGCCGACGGAACCATTAGCAAGGTAGAGTTTTACGAGGGTAGTACTTTGTTGGGGCAATCAACCACTGCGCCATATAGTTTTACCTGGAATAACCCGACACCGAGATACTACAACATCACGGCAAAGGCAACAGACAATAACGGCGGAACAGCTGTAGCAGATTCGGTTAGGATTAAGATCAATGCCGTACCAGTGGTAGCCATCACTTCGCCAGTAAGAAACTCGACATTTACAGGGGCTAACCTTATCATAAAAGCCAATGCTACCGATCCCGACGGAACCATTACTAAAGTAGAGTTTTACGAGGGTAGTACTTTATTGGGGCAATCAACCACTGCGCCTTATAACTTTATCTGGAATAATCCTGCTCCGAGATATTACAACATTACGGCAAAGGCAACAGACAATAACGGAGCAACAGCTGTAGCAGATACGATTAGGATTAAGGTAAATGCAGTACCAACGGTAGCCATCAGTTCGCCGGCAAGCAATGCGGTAATTACAGCAGGGTCTAACCTTATCATAAATGCTGATGCTACTGATAGCGATGGAACCATTAGCAAGGTAGAGTTTTACCAGGGTAGCACCTTATTGGGCAAGTCAATCACTGCGCCTTATAGCTTTAGCTGGAATAATCCTGTTGCCGGAAGCTACAACCTTACCGCAAAGGCAACAGATAATAACGGAGGTGCCACAGTATCAGGTATTGTTATGGTTACCATAAATACCTTGCCAACGGTAGCCATCAGTTCGCCTGCAAACAATACGGTATTTACAGCAGGGTCTAACCTTACCATAAATGCCAATGCTACCGATACCGACGGAACAATTAGCAAAGTAGAGTTTTATGAGGGGGCTAACTTATTGGGGCAGTCAACTACTGCGCCTTATAGCTTTAGCTGGAATAATCCTGCTTCAGGAAACTACAACCTTACTGCTAAAGTAACCGATAATAACGGGGGTACCACGGTATCAGGTATTGTTATGGTTACGATAAATACCTTGCCAACGGTAGCCATCAGTTCGCCTGCAAACAATGCGGTATTTACAGCAGGGTCTAACCTTACCATAAATGCCAATGCTACTGATACCGACGGAACAATTAGCAAAGTAGAATTCTATGAGGGGGCTAACTTACTGGGGCAGTCAACTACTGCACCTTATAGCTTTAGCTGGAATAATCCTGCTTCAGGAAACTACAACCTTACTGCTAAAGTAACCGATAATAACGGGGGTACCACAGTATCAGATATTGTTATGGTTACCATAAATACCTTGCCAACGGTAACCATCAGTTCGCCGGCAAACAATGCGGTATTTAACGCAGGAACAAACGTTGCTATTGGCGCCAATGCTGCTGATACTGACGGAACAATAGCCAAAGTAGAGTTTTATCAGGGCAGTACGCTTTTAGGTCAGTCAACTATTGCTCCTTATAGTTTCGTATGGAACAATCCTCCTGTTGGAACCTATGCACTTACGGCAAAGGCAACCGATAATAATGGAGGAACAACCTTATCAGTAGTTGTAAATGTTACGGTTAGTGCTGCTCCGACAGTGTCAATTACCGGTCCGTTAAACAACACTTCGTTTGCGGCAAATTCGAATATTACCGTTAATGCCAGTACTACCGGTACAATTGTTAAAGTAGAATTCTATCAGGGTTCAGTATTATTGGGCCAATCTACAACGGCACCCTATGCTGTGGTGTGGAATAATGTTTCACCAGGCATGTACACGCTTACGGCAAAAGCAACCGATAATTTAGGCAGGGTCGCCACATCTTCAACAGTTAATGTGAAGGTAAATGTAGCACAAGCTTTGGCCGTTAATCCGGTAGCCGATGCGTTTGTGCGCGATGGCATTTTTGCAAACGCCAATAGCGGGAACTCAAAAAATCTGGACGTGAGCAGTGATAACTGGTCGTTTTTAAGAGAATCTTATCTCCGTTTCGATTACAGTACATTTGCAGGGACAGCAGTAAACAGTGCAAAAATCAGGGTATATGCTTCGCGTGTGGATGCGAATGCATCGAGAATTGTATCGGTATTTGGCCTGTCAAATACAACATGGGGCGAAAACAACATTACCTGGAATAACAAGCCGACAGAAAGCGGTACATCGCTGGGTAGCTATACTGTTAACAATACAGCGCGTGCATGGTACGAACTGGATGTAACTGCGTATATCAATAGTCAGTTGGCTTTGGGTAAAAAAATTGTTTCTATTAAGCTGGTTAATCAAGGCGCAAAAGGATCGGGTAACCTGGTTACCTTTAATTCGCGCGAGGCTGCCAGCAATAAGCCAGAATTATTGTTGAATAAGGAAGCCAGTGCAGCGAGCATGGGTGAGTTTTCGCTAAGCGACGAGATCAGCAATACGATTGGTTCGTTGTTGGGATTAAAAATTACCGCCTGGCCAAATCCAAGTACAACCGGGTTTAAAGTGCAGGTAGAAAGTCCTAGTAACGAGGCATTGCAATATAGAGTGTACAATATTGCACAGCAATTGGTTAAAGAAGCTAAAATAGCAGCAACTGATCAGCTAACTTTTGGTTCAGAACTTCCTGCCGGTGTGTATCTAGTAGAGGTACGTCAGGGTACTGAAAGAAAGGTTGTAAAGGTGATTAAGTTATAGCCATTTATTTTTAAGCTTGAGAAAAAGTGCGCCTAAAAAGGAGTGAACTGAAAGCGTTCTCTTTTTACAGGCTAAATTCAAAACCTGTCAGGTAAAACATGTTTTACCTGACAGGTTTTTTATAAAGGGTTTTGTGGTTTACTTTCGAAAGCGGTTTCTGTATGGTGATGGTAGATTGTTTTAAAATTATTAGCGACTAACATTGTCTATATTTTTAAATCTTTCGGTTAATGAGGTTGTGTATTGACGCAATCATAATACCATTAAAACTGTATAATGTGGTTGTTCTACTGGTTGTTACAAATGTGGCAAATCTATTCATCAATCCATTTCAATCATCACTTTAATTACTCCATTTTTAGGGTCAAGCCAGCTTTCAAATTCATGCTCCACCTCACTGAATTTTGTGCGGTGGGTGATGTATGTCTTCGGATTTACCAGGCCGTTTTTCATGGACTCAATTACCTGTTCAAAATCTGTGCGGGTAGCATTGCGGCTGCTCATTAAAGTGGCTTCGCGCTTATGAAATTCAGGGTGAGCAAAAGAGATATCGCCTTTTTGCAAACCAATCATCACAAAGCGGGCGCCATGAGCCATGTACTGAAAGGCGCCGTTAATGGCTTTCTGATTTCCTGTTGCATCAATTACCACAGTAGGCATATTACCATTTGTAATTTTCATTAAGACTTCGGTTACATCATCACTGAGGGCATTGATGGTATGCTCAATTTTAAACTCCGTTCTGCAAAACCGTAAACGGTCGTTGTTAATATCCAGTACAATTACCCTGGCTCCGGCAATACGCGCAAAAGCTATGGTTCCCAATCCGATAGGGCCTGCGCCAATTACCAGTACAAATTCGCCATGGCTAATGTTAGCCCTTCGCACCCCGTGCGCACCAATGGCCAAAGGTTCTACCAGGGCCAGTTCATCATAACTGAGGCCTTCGCCATGTAATAGGGAAGAAGATGGTACAAGCAGGTATTCGGCCATACCACCGTCAATGTGAACTCCGCAAACTTTCATACGGGTACAGCAGTTCGGCTTATTGTTCCGGCATGCAATGCACCTGCCACAATTAAAATAGGGGATAAATGTTACGTTTTCTCCAATTTCAAAACCAGGTGCCCCGTCTGTTTCGATTAACTCGCCGGAAAGTTCGTGACCAAGAATGCGGGGATAGCTAAAAAATGGTTGTGTACCCTCATAAGCGTGCAGATCTGTGCCGCAAATACCTATCCTTTTTATTTTAAGGATGGACCATCCTTTTTTTAATTCTGGTTTTTCTTTGTTGGTGTAATAAAAATGGCCTGGTTCTGAACAAACTAAAGCTTTCATAAATTGGTAATTTGTGTGGAATTAAATAAATTTTACATGATCAGCAATTAATGCCTGATCTTTTATAGCCTGCCAAAACTTAGCTGGCATTTTTTCTTCGGCCATACTGATATTTTCTTTTATCCGGGCTGCATTCGAGGTGCTTAATGCAATGCTGGTAACACCGGGAGCTGCCAGGGCAAACTGTATACAGGCTGATGCCGGCCTTACTTTAAACTGCCCACAGAGCGCAAAGAAATCGGTACGCCATTTAATGAGTTTCAAATCTTCTGCCGAATCTTTTACCAGTCTATAATCGTAGTAGTCTCCACCTGTAAGAAAACCGGCATGGAATACAGCTGAATTGATGATTTTAACCCCTTTTTGGTTCAGTTGTTCCATAAATTTAATGAGCTCAGGCGGATGACTTTTAATGGTCATGCTATTGGCAAACATTACCCAATCCAGGTTTACATGTTCAGCTACTTTTTTAATTGCCTGCCAGCTTTTTGCCCCCACACCAATTAAAATATTATGCTCTTTTTTCAGGTCTTGTAAAGCGCGGTAAGCTTCTATGATATCGTTATAAAGTTCTTGCTCATTTTCTGGTGATTGTGCAGTAGCCAGGTATTCATCGCAATCATGCACTGAAACCATTTTGGGTTTGTATTTTCCCAATAGCGCGTTGCCTTGCTCAAAACAATCGATAATTCCCTGATAACTGATTTTTTGTATGGCATCGTGTTTCAAATCGCGCCATACTCCTGGCTCGAAAGTTGGCTCCTGGGTTAGCAATGGTGTTCTGTACCAGCCCAGTTTATTGCTAATTACTACATCTGCAGGGTCTATGTGCAAACTTTCCAAACATTCGGCCAGCGATTCGAGTGCGAGCCCTGCTCCATATTTTCCGGCCGAATCAAAAATGAGCGGCCGCGGGGCATGTTTGAAAATTTGGTATACAATTTCTCTTTTTTGTTCGATGGTAAGTGCGGTATACAGGTTGCCCAGGGCACTGGTACCAAAAATTACCTTTGGAAAATCGGATGTCATATTACTTATTTATATTAATGTGAAGTGCTTAGTGTAATTTTACCAGCATTCAGATTTTTAATGGCGAAATAGAAAATCACAGTGAAACAGCTTGCCGGAACTAAGTAAGCTGTTTGAATATTGCTTGCATCAGAAACGGCGCCCATTATCACCGGGAAAATTGCGCCGCCAACAATCGACATGATCAAT
Source organism: Pedobacter sp. HDW13 (assembly GCF_011303555.1). NCBI lineage: Bacteria > Pseudomonadati > Bacteroidota > Sphingobacteriia > Sphingobacteriales > Sphingobacteriaceae > Pedobacter > Pedobacter sp. HDW13. The sequence continues at coordinate 3,499,093 of NZ_CP049868.1, forward strand.
AACGAAGAGCCCTGCTTGGTTTTACCGCCCAAACCGAGTATGGCCAGAGAAAATATAGTTGGAAACATGATCGACATAAAAAATTCTACGCCAATAAGGGCGTAAACAGCTGTTTTACCTGTTGTAAGGGCTGCGGTACTAAGTAACAGTATATTGAATACGCTGTAAAGTGCCAGTAATTTTGCCGGCCTTACAAAACGCATTAATGCAGTGCCTACAAATCTGCCAATCATAAATCCCAGCAATGCGCCTGAGAGGAAGTAAGCTGCCGATTTTTCTTCTATACCAGCCACACGCTCAGAGAAGCGGATAAAAAAACTACTTACGCATACCTGCGCACCTACATAAAAAAACTGCGCCATCACACCGATAAGCAGATTTTTCTCCTTTAATATGCTGCCTTCTTTAATTAATTCATTATCCTGTTCTTTTACATCAGGGAGCCTGGTTTTCCACAATAGGATTACGATCAGCGATACCACTATTCCGATTAAAATAAAGGGTAGTCGAACAGATGATGCTTCGCGGTCGAGGTAATCGTTTAACTCCGGTAAGCTCATGGTCTTTTCCTGGGCTTTGCTTAATGTTTTTCCCGAAAGGATGAATATGCCGCCCAGTAGCGGAGCCATGAAAGCAGCAAGCCCGTTAAACGATTGCGCAAAGTTGAGCCTTTGTGTTGCGGTGGCAGGGTTACCCAGAATTGTAATATAGGGATTGGCCGCGGTTTCAAGAAAAGTAAGTCCGCTGGCTATTACAAAAATGGCAAACAAAAAGAAGCCGTACTGGCGGCTAACTGCCGCCGGATAAAATAAAAAGGCGCCGGCTGCGAATAGCAGGAGTCCGACAATGATTCCACCTTTGTAGCCATACTTCTGCATAAACTTGCCGGCCGGGATGGCAAGTAAAAAATAGGCAATGTATGATGCTGAATCGATGAGTGCCGATTGGCTATCGGTTAACTGGCAGGCTTTTTTTAAGTGCGGTATAAGTATTGGATTAAGATTTAATGCGAAGCCCCATAAAAAGAATAATGAAGTGATTAGCACGAAAGCAAATTGTTGTTTGTTGGTTTGAATCATACTGTTAAAGTTGAAAGATTTGTGTCATTGATACCCATTTTTCTCCATCTTTGGCCCATGGCAATGGCTGTTGGAATTGCCACATTAGCTTTTCCCATTCCTGTACTTTTGGGTTTGCAGCATTTTGTGCGTTCATTTCTTCAATGCTGAAATCGGAGCTGGTTTCCATTATCATAAATAACCGGTTGCCGGTACGGTAAATCTGCATATCCAGTATTTTATTATCGATGATACTTTTTCGGATTTCTGGCCATCCGTTTGTGCTTTTATGCCAAAAATCGTATTCGGCAATAAGCAATGGATCTTCTTTAAGATCGAGCGCAAAACATTGTCTGTTGTTCATAAAATTAGTTGCGTTTCAATGGCTATTATCAAAATAGCCCCAGGTATATTGGGCTTGTAGTTTAAAAATGTCCCGGACTAAGGCCCGGGACATGGTAATTTTTGGTTAACAGGTAGAATATGAGTTTTAGATAAGCTTAATTGCCCACGCCAACTTCACTTATTGTTGCATCATCAACTGATGTTAAAATTTGCAGTTTAACGTATCTTGTTTTAACAGGTGGAAAGCTGGTAATTTTTAAATCCGTGGTTTTTCTCCAGCTATCGCTAGTAATCTCCCGAAAGTTCTGGTTATCTGTTGAAACCAATAACTGGTATTGGGTAATAATACCACTATAGCCTTTTAGCTGAGTTGGCAGGTAGTAAAACTTGCTTATGGTTTGCTCAGTGCCTAAGTCGAGAATCAGATAGCGCTCTTTTTCTGGAGCGAATTTCCAGTAAGTTTGGAATGCCGCAAAACCACCGCGATCGCCAACTAAGTCACTTACCCCATCAAGGGTTACCGAAGCTGTTTTTTCATTGAGCAGGGATGCAATGGGAGATCCTGTTTTAGCAAGCCCTTCGGGTTCTATAAACGCCTTGCCGGCCGAAGTTGTAATGCCTTTTACCTCAAGGTATGAGCTCGGAACAGGCGGCTGTTGTGGCAGTGGTTGTCTTTTGGCTGGTTTCCATGTTTTTCCTATTGCTTTCAGGTGTGCCACCACTTCATCATCAAAAAGCCCGTCCCTGTTGGGACCGATGTTGATCATGTAATTGCAATACAATGGAACTACCCTTTGCAGTTTGTCGAGTGTAAAGTTTATGTTTTTAACATCTTTTGGCGAACTTGGATGCCAGAACCATCCATTGGTTAGTGTAAGTGCCATTTGCGAGGCATAAATGTTATTTCCAGGCGGATATACTCCCTTAGGGCCCTCGTAATAGATGATATCGGTTTGTAAAAGGCCATTCCCATTATGCTCGCTGATAAGACAATTGGGTTGCAATTTCTTAACGTGATCATAAATGCGTTGGTATGAAATGGCTTTATGGCCCATTTTCCAATTCCAGCCATCAAAAATAATAAGCGGAATTTCGCCATAATTGGTCAGTAGCTCGGTGAGTTGGTTCATTACAAATTCTTCCTGTTTTGCTCCTCCGGTTTCTATGCCGTTATGCCTATCCCAAATAGAAAAATACAAACAAGGTTTTAATCCCTGACTGCGAAATGCTTTTACATATTCTGCAACTACATCTCGCTTTGCGGGGCTATTACCAATATCGTATGTTGTGTATTTCGAATCCCATAAGCAAAAGCCATCGTGATGTTTGGTGGTTAATATGCCGTAAGTCATACCAGCCGATTTGCATGCTTTGGCCCATTGATTACAATCTAGTTTTTTAGGATTGAATATTTGGGGATCGTGATCGGGTTTCGCCCACTCTTCGTTTGTAAAAGTGCCCATATTAAAGTGCATCATTACGCCGAAACGCAAATCAATAAAATCTGACTGGAGCTGTTGCAGGTTTTTTTGTAGGCTTTGCTGCGCATTAACAAAGAAGTTAACTGTGCAAATGAAAAGTATTGTTATAATTTTTTTCATGGTTTGTTTTAAAAATTGAACTGCACTTAAAAAAGATGCCTCAATGTTGTTTGGTAGTATATTTGGTTAGTTTATTGATGTAAAGTTATTTCGGACGCAGAAAGAAATATCAGATTGGCTTGTTCAAAAAAAGAGCAAAATAATGGATAGGGTAAGTGTTTGATTTGCAGTGTGCTATTTGGTTATTTGTTTTCTTTTTAGTTTTCAGCGCAAAATTGTATCCTAATTACACGGAACGAAATCAGCTATTGCCTCTTCCGGGAATGGGAAGTGCTTCCAATAGGTATAAAACTGGCGGTTAATGCGATAAATTTCCATATACTGCATTGGGCCATCACCAATGATTTGTTGGTTTACGGGGCGGTAGTTCGTGTTTTCATGCGGGGTACTGTATTGGGCAGTAAACACGTCATCATTTTTGAAATCGGGTTCTAACATTGTCTTTTATTCATATTTGGTTAGGCGCTATCGGCTGGCATAAGCAGTAGCATGGAATAATTATTCAAAAATAGGGATGCAGGCTACCTAAAAATTTGGCCTAATGGGACTATTTTTTGTACAAATCCGACTTTTTGTACTTTATTTATGAAGTGAATAGCCTGGAATTTAATGATTTATAGTACATGTGTTTAACAGTAATCGGAATAATACTGTATCGTTCTGCCCCTCCAGTCGTAGCCTTGGTTACTTCTTCTTTAATTAAATTTCTATTTGATTAAAAATTGTGCAGTAAATAAATTATAGAGGAGGTAACGGATTAATAGAACTGGATGAGGTTGTAATGAAGATAAAAAGCACATGTAGTGCCAGCGAGGTAGACCAAAAAAGAGTTTGTATGGTAAAGAAATTCTATCCGAATTCGTCAAATTGAGCTTATTGGGTACTTCCAGTATATTAATACCGATTATTTGAGCAAATCAGAAATTGTATGAAGAAGTGTGTCGTAATTACATGGTTTTCCTAAAATAGCATCGGCCTGGCAATCGAACTCACTGATTTTTTGATGCGAAAGGCCAGTCAATAATATTATTGGGATTTCTGTGGTAAGCCACGAATTTTTAATTTTATCGCAAATTTCCCTTCCGTCAGCATCATCTAACCGAATGTCCATCACAATTAGATCTGGATTGAAGGCAACGATTGATTCTTTAATCAATGATGATTTATCGACCAGGTGAACAATGTATCCCTCATCTGAAAGCAAAAGTTCCAAAGATCTAAGCATAAAGAGGTCATCATCAACTACCAGGATTTTCTTATTCATATGCTATTTAAGTAGTGCGCTTAATCTGTGACATTACAGCAGCGCATTTAACAATTCAAAATATTATTTTTTTAAGATATTAAAAGAATATTAGTGCATTTTAACTTTATATTTTTTTGTAATTCTGCGTTCTCGACGATTGGTTTTCATACCATTGCCTGGCTTTCGCAATTACAGGGCAATTTTTGAGCTATCCAGGCTTAAATTCCGTTATATTTCCAAACGCCTGAAATGGTTAGTATAGTCAGTCCAGGCTGTTTTTCTCCATAGCTGAAAACACAAATATATTTTGAATGACAAGACGGACAATCTGTTCCAAAGTACAACGTTGGTAAATCATTTACTGTCAATTCTCCAAAGTGAAGTAAGTTTATGGAGGTTTCGGAGACAATTTTATTTTTTAACAATTCATTTTTAGCTAAAACCTCTTCGTTATTGTACAATTGAAAAATCGGAAAGCCTGACTCATAAGGTGTTATTTTAACGGTATTTTCATGTTCACAGTTACAGCATTTGAATTTTACTTCTGCTGAGTTACCGATCTCAGCAGAAGTGAATGTGTTTTTGAAAACAGCAACCTGTTTTTCAATGAATATTTTTTTTGAAATGGAATACATCTAAATGATTTTATTGTGCAATAACTACACCCACAGCTCCCGGGTATTTTCCACTCGGGTTTTTCTTAATTGTTACTTTAATATACCCTTCCTGGGCCAATTTATTCCAGGTTTTTTGGTAGCCAGTCGCCGGATCTATCGGGATTTTCCACATGGTCTGCTTACCATAACCAACCTGATTAAACCAGGGAATAATATCTGCTGTTTGGCCCTTGAAATTTAATGAATTATTTAAAACTTCGATTTCATAATAAAAATCATAAGCATTTTCCTGTTGGTTCAAGGCTCTTTGCCCAAAGGTATAAACATATCCATTGAGAATTGGACTTGTAAAACTTCCTCCCAAAGTCGGAGCTCCTGTTCCGCTGTAGGTTCCAATTGAGTTACTGTACCTATCGTATTTCTGTCCCATGGTGATTGGTGTATCATCTACTATATTGAAACCTCCGTTTGCAGGTGGCCATTTTCCGTTTAAATTGTTGTTTGTAAATAGCGTTTCCAGTTCGCCCCACTTTTGTTTCTTGTATAAATCGTAAACCTGATCCCTCAGTGTCTGGCTTACCGTGTTTGAAGGATCATAGGTGGCAGCGAGTTCGTTTGCGTTTTTGTAGAATTGGGTGGTTGCCGTAATTGGCGGTTCTTCTAAAAGTCCATCCTTATCTGAGCGGCAAGCTACAGAGAACAATGCAATGTTTAAAAGCAGCAGGTACTTTAATAAATTTTTCATGATTGTTAATTTAGTTTAGTAAAACGATAATTTTGAAAATAGATCGGTAATGAGAGTAAAATAAGACATTAAATTGCATGGCTAATCTAATATTTTTTGATGATAAAAAATACAATTTAATAAGAATATTCGCTACATGTTGAAGTAAGAGTGGTTTCGGATTCGATTGCCGGGCAGTTGTTAAAACCGTCCCTTTCCCCTAAACAAATATGGTAGCCAGCTTCACATCGTTTTGAGATGGTTTAATTAAGTGTTTAAGGCTCGTGGGGGCATCTGTTTTTCCAGGGAATACGCCTGGAAAAATACCACATCGCTCTCGTACAAATGCCTGGTGTGCACAATATGCAGGAGGCATGCTTAGGCCAGAGCAGCAAAACAAAAAAAGCCTGGAATCATAAGATTTTAGGCCTCAATTTTTTCCTGCAGTCCGGAAAACAAAAAACCCGACTATTGTCGGGCTTCGTTCTTATGGGCGGGGCACCGGAGGATGTAATGCAACATCTACAGGAACTTTTCAGAATAATCAGGGAAATTTATAAGAATAAGAAGCGAATGGACGATAATGGAATTTTATAAGTTCGACTGATGTCAGTACAGGAGACTCTAACCACATTTGAACGTCGTTTTTTATCGATGAAAATGAAGAGATACTTAGTAGGGAATTAATGAAATACTCTACTAGGTAGCTTGTAAAGTCGGTCTCTTGTTAATATTTACTTAAATTTGGTTATCTCATAAAATATAGAAGCCAACCTAAATGTGGGAATTTCGATTTTTTTTGAGTCCGGCACATTTAAGGAGAGGAAAATACGAACAAACGGAGAAGATTATTAGTGTATCTTAACTGAAAATATGATTTTGTCGATGGCTAGTTCTAACCACTTTTTAGCACGGGAAATTTTAAGCATTTCAGCTATTATTGAGAATGGAGTTAGTTATGATTATTTAAAATTCGCGTAAATTACTGATCATTTTTATAGTTCAGTGGATAAGGTGATATGTTATTCAAATAAATATTGTAATTTGTCATCATAAATCTAACCAACTACGATCTCAAATGAACCAAAACTCAAATTGGCGCGTCCAGTTACAAGATTCAATCATAATCAATCTTTCCATTAGGATGAGAAAAAAGTCATCCATAAATTCTGCCTCTCCATTTATTGATCTTCAAGCATGCAATTACCATGTGGAATGATAATGAAACAGACGAAGATCTTATCGATTGTGGGCATTTAGTTACAGCCGTATCTAATATTGTAGATTCCAAAAATCTTCTTCCTTGTAGTATCGGAATCTTCGGGATTGGGGAAGTGGCAAATCGTCACTGATGCGGATGATCGAAAACAAATATAGCGCAAAGCCTAATATACTAGTTATAAAATTCAATGGTTGGCTATTCGAAGGGTATGAAGACGCTAAGATTGTGCTGATGTCAAAGATTGTTGACGCAATTGTATCTGAACGCACATTAAGTGAAAAGGCGATCAGTTTTGCTGCAAAACTATTAAGGAATATTGATGTGATTAAGGCTGGCGGTCAACTGGTAAAGTATGGAATTGGTTTTGCTGCGGGAGGACCTGTAGGAATGGCTGCCGTATCAGCGTTAGATATCGCAAAAAAAGCTTCGGAAGCAGATTATACCAAACTACTTAAAGAGAATAAATCGAAGCTCAAAGAAGATGATGTAAAGAATAACATTCAAAGCTTTCATGAAAATTTTTCTAATCTTCTATCGGAAACTGATCTAGAAAAAGTTTTAATCTGCATTGACGATCTAGATAGGTGCTCTCCCCAACCGTAATTGGTACTTTAGAGGCTATCAAACTTTTTTTGTTCACCAAAAAGACAGCATTCATAATTGGAGCCGACGAACGGTTAATTAAGCATGCTGTTAAGACAAGATTTCCAGAAATTTCCGGGGATAATGCTGAGGTGGGGAGGGACTACCTTGAAAAACTCATCCAATTTCCGATTAGAATTCCACCACTAAATGCGACTGAACTTACCAATTATGCCAACCTGTTATTTGCCCAGTTGCATACTGACGAAGGAGAATTTGGCATTGCGAGAGAACAAATACTAAAGGAGAAGCGTAACAAAGGCTTTGACTTTTTATTCGATATGAAATGTGCAGGAGATTTCCTAAACACTGTAAACGATGAGCTCAGCGAAGCCTTACTAATGTGCGGGCAGATTGTTCCGGTATTAAGTGTAGGACTAAATGGCAATCCTCGCCAATGCAAGCGCTTTCTAAACACCTTACTGCTTAGAAAAGGCATGGCCGATTCAATAGGAATTGATTTGAAGAAAACAGTATTGGCCAAGCTCATGTTGCTAGAATATTTTAAACCGGAGACATTTAGGAATTTCTACGAAATGCAGGCCAATAACCAAGGGGCCATACAAATATTAGATCAACTAGAGGAAAAAAATGAGGAACAAAACAGCGATGTTTCGCAAAAGTCTAAACCAGAACTAGAGATCTACCAAAAAGACAAATGGCTAATTAACTGGTTCAAGCTAGAACCAACGCTTTCAGGCATAGATCTAAGTCCGTATTTTTATTTCTCAAGGGATCATCTTTCTGTCGTATCATCAACAGCACAACGGTTGAGTCCGGAAGCGAGCGTAGTCGTACAAAAACTATTCAGTAATTCAAAAGCAGAACGTAACGTAACCCTAGGCAAATTAGGGGACTTAGCCCCGGCTGACATCACAGCTGTTTTTGCGCTCATCACGGAAAGATTTAGGCAGGAAGAAGATCATTCAGGTGATCTGTCTTATATGGAGCTTATGTTTGATTATGCTTCAAAACGAAGTGAGGTTAAAAGTGAGCTGATTACACTGCTTGGGACATACCCTGAAAAAGGACTGCCTGTGAAGGCGGCAACACTTGTCGCAAGGACTTTTAAACAAACCGAATTTCAAGATCCTGCAATTAAGTTATTAAAAAAATGGGAAAAAAGTACATCCAATACCAAGCTTATACCTTTTGCCCAAAAAGCGATAAAAGACCTCAATAAATAATGGGAACATCAGCATCTAATAACGGCCCTGTAGGTCGCAGTCCACTTCTACCACCTTGGTATCAGCCGTCCGCAGGGACCGGAGAAAATAACTATGACACTTCAGAAAGTTCCCCGGACAAAAAAAACAATGCTGATAAAATAGACAGTCAACCAAATTGGACCTCCGGTAAAGGTGCGTTGAAGAGACTTGCAAATGGAACGCGCGGATCAAGCATGAGAAAAGCTGGCGCTGCATATGTTCGTTCTTCTGGTGGAGCGACTAGTGCAACACGCGCGGCAGCTATAGGATCTTCGACAGGCGCAAGGTTCGCCGTCTTTCTAGGTGGGGTTGCTGCCGCGGGGATCGCTGGTAGTTTAAGTGATCTGGGTATTAAAAATTTAGACGGCCTGAATCCAGAACAAATGCTTGCTGCCATATCTGATGCGCTTGCCCCAGTTGGGACGACCAATGATGAAGCTATAGCTCGTGAGGCACTGATTGTAACCTTGGATGGGCTATATGAGAAAATGATTGATGATGGCAAAGATATTACCAACCTTGATCAAATCGGCCAGACGGATATTGGAGAATCGGTATCATCCTATGTGAGCAATTACATTTTCCTCAAGTGGATGCATGAGCTGGGACTTGCATTGGAGAAAGGAGATCTTTCTGTTAAGCAAGCAGTAAAGCTGGAAAGCGAAATCAAAGACTATGTTCGACTTGAAGTACAAACAGCTTATGAAAATAATGAAATTGACCCATTTACGATGAGTGTAGAACAGAATAAAATTATAATAGATCAAATACTCCTTACCTCTTACACTGCTATAAAAAATGAGCGCAATTAACATTCATGTAAAATTCGATCCTAGGGATGCGACTGAGCAAAAAGCAGTGGAAGGAGATAAAAATATTGTTATATCCATAAGTCAGGCAGACAGGGAGAGGTGGGTAACAACAAATATTATATCGCATCTCCATGATCACCGGTTAGCATTGAAAGATGAGGTTTTTGACTTATTGAGAATAGGTATCGCTATTTACACTGTGGACCAGACAGTGTCTAGAAAGGAAAACGGTTTTCAAGGCTGGAGCAGGTACCTCAAAGTCAATCTGCCAGTGTATGATCCTGCAAAATGGAAACAAGCAGTCCCGGTGCTTGAAGAAATGTTGAGCTTCCTTAGTGGAGACAAATGGGAAATAAAATTCAGAAAGAATAAAGTAAAGAGAGAGACACAGTCAAGTTTTGAGAAAAATGCTAATGGTATTGAAAAAGTGTGTCTTTTTTCAGGTGGGCTAGACTCATTTATCAGCTCCATTGACTTACTTAGAGGAGGATCGAAAGTTGCTTTTGTCAGTCACTATAAAGCATCTGAAAGTGCTGTGCAAACGATGTTGTATGATGCCCTTGCTGAAAACTTCAGCAAAGCTGGCTTTGAACGACATAAGATACGGGTTCAACCCGTACATAATAAGGCCAAGACCGAGCAAGAGAATTCATCTCGTGCTAGATCATTCTTGTTTTTCTGTTTAGGCATTGCCGTCGCCAATGCTCACGGAGAAGAAATTCCATTAATCATCCCAGAAAACGGTCTAATTTCATTGAATATACCGCTAACCTTAACTAGGCTAAGCAGTCATAGCACCAGAACGACCCATCCCTACTACTTAGATAAATGGAGGGAGATGCTAGAGATTCTTGGGCTAAAGAATAAGTTGGTCAATCCATACCAATTTAGAACAAAAGGTGAGATGATGGCAGAATGCAAGGACAGAAAGTTTCTAAACACCTATTATCCCCATACTATATCTTGCTCGCATCCTGAGGTTAGTCGATATGAGAAAAAGAAGCCCGGCCTAAATTGCGGCTACTGTGTTCCTTGCATCATCCGACAAGCTGCAGAAAAACGGGCAGGTAAGGTATTGACAGCTTACTCCAATCAGATATTAAAGGATGTATTACCTAATCAATCCAAAAAGGGCAGTGATCTAAGGGCATTCCAGATGGCATTCCAACGCAACGAAGGGATGAAGAGTTCCCGCCTCTCATTACAAGTTTTACGATCGGGACCTCTTCCTTATCAAAATCCAGAGGAGCTCAGCGCATACATAGATGTCTATAAACGTGGTATGGAGGAAGTGAAAAATTTTTTAAAGGACAGGAATGAATCTACATGATACGCATTTTCATTTAGACCTTTGCCCGGATGTTACGAAAATGGTCGCACAGATTGAGCGTGAAAAAATTTACACCATTGCAGTCACGAACTTGCCAGATCTATTTCTCTATACCAAGAATTTTGTAAGGAATACCAAATACATTCGGCCTTCATTAGGATTTCATCCAGAACTGGCGGCAAGTCACATAGGTCAGTTGGGCAAATTCATTGCTCTTGCCAGAGAAGCAAAGTATATTGGAGAAATTGGACTTGATAATTTCAAAAAGCAATCAGATGATTATCAGAGTCAGAAGAAAATATTCAAGGCCATTCTAGAATGTTGTGCGATGCATGGAGGAAAAGTTCTCAGTATTCATTCGCGCCGTGCAGAAGCAGAGGTGATTGCTATGGTTGGAAAGAATTATCCCGGTAGCCCTATCTTGCATTGGTATTCAGGTTCAATAAAAAATCTGGAACAAGCTTTAGATAGTGGATTCCTTTTTTCAATTAACTATGCTATGACGCAATCCACGAATGGAAAAGCAATTATAAAGGCTCTTCCATTAGCACATATCTTACTCGAGAGTGATGGACCTTTTACGCGTCTACGAGATGAGGAAGGTTGGCCAGGTCATGCTAAAGCTGTCGTTGAACAGATCGCCAGTATCAAAGGGCTCTCTGTTTCAGAAGTCTCTACTAACCTCATAATAAATTTTAAAAAACTGGTTTCTTAGTAAGTTGGGAAAGATCAAGACAATCAGTGATAAAAAAAATAGGCCGTGAGATATTTTAATTACAATAATTATTCACGATTGATAAGCAAAGACTCTAGTAGGGTATTTAACAAATAACCTACTAGGTATTATTTAATACCATAGCATAGTTAGCACCATGCCTTGCTTTTTTGCATAAATACAAAATTCTTTAAGCCGGAAAGTATTGGGCTCGTGGTCGGTGTAGTTGAACCAGTCTTCAGCGTATAGATCATTCTGAGGAACTGTATACTCGGTGCCGTTTTTATAGAACTCTGCTGTTACAGACACACCTGGGATTGATCCTTTCACGGATTTTAAATATTTGAATTCAAAATCATCACTTTCCCATCGCCAGCTGATCTTACCTTTTTTACTACAAATTACCATTAATGGTACTTGCTCACTATGTACATAACGCAATAAAAATGCTGTTGCACTGACATTATATTTTTGAGTTAGTGAATTAATAAGTTCTGGGCCAAATGGTTTACGATTACAATCTGCCTTAAATCTATTCTCTGGCATTAGCAAGCAACTGGCAAAGTAGTCAGCCTCTTTTTCAATAATGTTTTCCGACTGAAAGTTTGTATAGGAAGGATGAGAAGGTGTTAGACCTGCTTCTAATGCAATACGATGTTCATCAATAAAATAGTGCCCCAATTCATGGGCAAAAGTAAATCTTGACCTTGTGCTATTTTGAAGCGATTTATCAAGGTTCATATAAATGTGAAAATCGCCTGCAATGTGCTCAAGCATTCCGTCGAAATAATCCTCGTAATTTCCATAGTTAAATGTAAGGCCACTTGCTTTTGCTATTTGCTCTGGTAATATTGGTAGATCTGGACAATATAGATCAGCAACACCACGTGCCAAGGCAGAAAGAACACGCTTCCTGGGGATTTTTAATTGTGTTAAGGAAGGATTATTTGTTTTTCGACTTGTTCCTGTCATCTAACATTTTTTGTTTAATTGCATCTGTTGGAGCCTTTCCCTCACGAGCTGCTTGAGCCATATTTTGGGAAACTTCTTCATCAACAGGTGGAGTTATTGTCCAGTTCTTCTCAATTCTACCCCTTTTCAGAATGTCATCGGCTGAAGGAACCTTAGAAACAGCATTTCTAATCTCCTTTTTATGGCAGTCCTCAAAATGTTCAATTTCCTCATCAGACAATGGAAACAAATGTCCGTTACCTCTGAGAGATTTGATTAATCTTTGCTCAAACTCAGAAAGGTTATCTAAATTCCCTGGAACTAATTTAAGATCAGTCATTTCTTAACTTTGATTTTTGATTGTAGATAATTTACTTGTTGCAATAATTTTTCCAGAGCCCGCTTCTTGATCTGTCGTCGGTTTGGCTCTTTGATATTAAAAATAGTGTTTATTCTCTCAATTACATTAGAAGGTATATTTTTTCCGTCTTCGCTATACTGGTAACACATTAATAAAATACCTCTTTCCTTATCACTTAACGTCGCAAGGGCCTCATTTAATATCTCCTTCTCATAGCATTCTATAATAAGAGGTTCTTCGTGATCGATTTCTGATTCCAAAACCATGATATCTTCCATAATGTCAAGGTTCGAGCCGGCCTTGATCTTCCGCAGTTCAATAAATAGTTCGTTGTTTGCTATGCCGTAGAGCCATCTTTTTACATCATTATCCACTTTTTTGGGATCTCTATTGTCTGATTTAAACTGAGAGGCCTTGAAATATGCGTTGCAAAGTGCATTATTAAAAATAACTTCTGCCAAGCCGTCATATAAATCTTTGTAATGGTAACAAGCCTTTTCACAGACTACCATAAATGCGGAAGAAAATTTCTCATAAAATATATTAAATGCAAGTTCTGCGGTGGCTGGTTCATCCTCGTTCATCCCCATATATTCCAAAAGCGTAATTGTTGATTCCTTACGCAGATCGTCCAGAGAAACAAATGAAGAAGCGTCATCCATACAGTGTTTTCAGTTTAGTATATGATATTCCGTGACAAGATACGGCTTTGTCACGTTTTTTCATATACCTATACAAAAGAGAGATTATGACTTTATACTACATTATTACATTTCTGTTTCTCGGAGTATTCATATTCTTCGGCGATAGCTGGATACCCAATAAGCAGGTGAATGATACATTACATGAATTAGCCATAGGAGCGTTTGGCGCTTTGTTAGGTATGGCCATTAACACCATCATCAATTTAAGAAGCAAGCTATGGGTTTGCTTTCTTGCAGCCACAATTTATAGGAACCAGCACATTAGGGTTTCTGCCGCTTATATTTTTAAAATTAATATTGACGGTAAGTGTCTGCTCGTAAAAGGGCGCAACATAGACCAATTACAGCCGGTAGGTGGGGTCTACAAAAGGTTGCCGGATTCATCGAGATTGTTTCAGGACTTAGAAATTTTAGATGATAAATGTATCCCTATATGCGATACCACACGTCAGGATCTTAGAATACGTGTAAAAGGGAAGTACCTGCATAAATTTTTGCAATGGTTTGACTCCAATCAAGATAGGGAAATATCACATTGGCGGGAGTTCTGTGAGGAATTGATAAGAACACATATTCTGGATAGCAATGTGTTTCCACTTATCAATTATAAGTTCCTGCATAGGAATCCGCTCTATATACACTACTCGGCATTTTATGAGTGTCCCGAAATATTAATCCATGAAGTGTATGAGTTACTGCCTACCGAGTCACAAGTAACATCACTGAGGCACTTGTTGCAGACAGAGCAACTTGGCTCCAAATTTAGGTGGGTAACAGAAGATGCAATCAAGAGACTGGGTTATTTACCAGACAACACTAAACCATTTGCAATCGCAGAACATACTATTTCACTATTTGATAAAGAATTTAAAATAAAATAATATGAACCACATGTATATACCACAGACATTTAATCAACAGCTTGATGATTTACTAAACCGTATCGCGGAAAAGCTGCAACTTGATGATTCCAGGCGAGCATCAGCAGAACGAAGCTATAACGCAGTTTCCGAATGGATAGAAGGTGATCTTGGCTTTTTTAAGAACGTTCCATTTGATATTTATGCACAAGGTTCCTATCGTATCGGCACCAATGTAAAACCTTTGCAAGGCGATGAATTCGATTTGGACATTGTTATTCACATGACAATACCGTATGAGGGATTAGACCCTGTGGAAGTCTTAAATCAACTAGAAAGAAGATTAAGGGAACATGGACAGTACAAAACAATGCTTAAAAGAAAAAACAGGTGTATCAGAATAGTTTACGCTAACCTGTTTCATATCGATATTCTTCCCGGTTTTCAGGAGTCGGCCCTTGATGTAAATAGAATTGTTGTACCTGATCGCTCATTAAAAGACTGGACACCCAGCAATCCGAAGGGATATGCAGAATGGTTCAAATCAAAATACATTAGGGAAGAATTGATGCTATTGGAAAAGTCTTTACGTGCTGAAGACCTGCCAAATCAGGTTCCGTATCACTTAATGCAACCTCTGCAGCGTGCCGTTCAGCTTATAAAACGGTATAGGGATATTTATTTTAAGGACAATCCGGATTCCGCAACTTCAAGTATCATCCTTACCACCATAGCAGGAATGTTCTACAACGGTGCGCAATCTGAATATGAAGCCATCAAAGGTATTATAAACAGAGCCTATGACAATTTAAGCATGCTGAATGGAAAAGTGCTACATATCGTTAACCCAGCAAACACCAATGAGGTTTTTTCAGACAAATGGATAAACGAACCTCACTTATATAGAAGCTTTATTCAGTTTATTATCGATTTTAAAGAACAGTGGGATAAAATAGAGGGTGCCAGAGGAATACATAATATCATAGGCGTATTCAAGGAAATGTTTGGTGAAAATACAAGTTCCAACTCGCTGATTGAGCAGTCCGATTACATTCAGAAAGCAAGAAATAGCGATCAACTCGGCGTATCGAGGCAGAGTGGTTTGTTAACAGGCATTGTACCTTCTTCGACTACCGTTATACCTAACAATTTTTACGGTAGTAAGTATTAGGGATATGAAAAAATTAACGCCAATGCAGCAGTATTTGGATTTTAAACAGAATCTTCCTGATTGGTATGCTCAGTATCAACCAAATGGATTTACCGCTAAAGCAGTCATTAAGCCAACACCGTTGAGTGACAGCTATAACATTAGAATTAAGTATATACAGGAGTGCCCGCCTGTTATTACCGTGCTTAATAATCAGTTAAAGCCAAGAGAACCAAATGGTAAGATTAAACATACCTATGCGGATGGTTCATTGTGCTTATATTATCCTAAAGCAAGAGAATGGACTCCACAGGATTTTATCTCTGAAACGATTGTCCCTTGGATTTCGGTATGGTTATATTACTACGAGATATGGTTTGCTACCGGGCGATGGCTTGGTGGTGGAATTGAACATTAAAAAATAAATTTATGGCTATAATTATTAAAACAAGTGCACCAGCTGATTTATTAGCTGCCATCAAAAAAGAAATTGACGAAGAGAAAATTGAAACCTGGTCCTATGACGCGGACGGCGATTTTACACATACACCTGAACAATGGAAATATGACGCCTGGTTACGTCCTAAGATATATGTTGGTGAATTAAGGTTTGGGATTTTAAAAAACAAAGACATCAATATGAGTACTGTAATTTATGGGGTCTATCATGGGCGATTTATAGAAATGTTGTTAAGTCACTTCGATAACAAATTCACTAATGCCCAAGCTACTGCGCATAAAACTGAACCAGATAATTTCTAAGGCATTTGTTTTTTGAATGATAGGATAGATAGCCGATTTACCAAATGTGACTATTTAAGAAGTAATCGGAAAAGTACATCAGTATTTTAATGTCCAAAAGAAGTGTATTAAATTAAGGGTTATTATAACTATATGCTAACTATATGGTTCTTTAGGATACTCAAAATGAATCTGTAGAGCAAGGTTGTTCTAAATCGGTAGGTAGAATGGCTAAGTTAAATTTATTCAATGGATAGACAATATTCTTATCCTTAGCTTGTTCTCACGTGAGATCAGTCAACTTATGACTACTTTCCCTTAAAGTTGTCATAATCAAACGTTTTAATGATAAACGTTTGATTATGACAACTGCTATTTTATACATCAGAGTAAGCACTGATGAACAAGCCATAAAAGGCTATTCGTTGCATGTTCAAGAAGAACGGCTGCAACGGTTTTGTTTTGCTAATAACATTGTTGTACTAAAGGTGGTAAAGGAAGACCATTCAGCTAGGACATTTGATAGACCGGCTTGGAAAAATTTTATTAAGGAAATAAAGAGACCTAAAAAAATATGCCCTGATCTAATTCTTTTTACCAAATGGGATAGATTTAGCAGGAACATTGCAGATAGTTATTATATGATCCGGTTACTTAAAGATCTACAAATCGAACCTCAGGCCATCGAGCAGCCTCTCGATCTTTCCGTACCTGAAAACAAAATTCTGTTAGCTGTTTATATAGCGACATCAGAGGTTGAAAATGACAGGCGATCACTAAATGTAAAACAGGGTATAAACAAAGCCAGGCAGGAAGGGCGATGGACGTCTAATGTACCCTTAGGATATTCTTTCCAGTTAACGAAAAGCGGGGTAAAACTAATAGTCCCCAAAGAACCGGAAGCATCGTTAATAAGAAATGCATATCGAATTATCGTTTCAAATAACCATAGTGATATTCAATCTGTCTACAATGGATTGGTAAATTCAGGATTGAAATGTAGTAGAAGCCATTTTTGGCGAATAATAAGAAATCCCTTTTACAGCGGGAAAATAGTTGTCCCTAAATTTGAGGGGGACCAATTCCTATTTGGTAAAAGGAAATCATGAAGCAATTATACCAGAAATATTATTCAATAAAGTTCAGCGAATTTTGAATAGTGAGAAGCGAAAAACGATTGCTAGGCTCAAACCCGACGAGAAATTGCCGTTACGTGGATTGATGCTATGTCCAAATTGTAAGGGAAGATTAACAGGTAGCAAGTCAAAGGGGAAAATATCTTATTACGCTTACTATCACTGCCATCATTGTTGTGCTTTCCGAGTTCGTGCGGACAAGGCTAATCATTTAGTCGAGAACGAATTAAATAAACTCGTAGCTGATGCGGCATATCAGAAGATATATTCAGATGTCCTAAGATATGTTTGCAAAGAATTTTTTGAAGAACAGATTGTAACACAGAATAGGGCTGTTCAAAGTATCCATAAATTAATAGAACGGATTGTAAAAGCCAAAGAACTTTCCTTAAAGGGGGAAATAGAAAATGACGATTTTATTCTAATCAGGACGGATTGCGAAAAGAGGATTAACGGAATGGGACTAGAGCTACAACATTCTACGGTGCTAAAAGAACAAAATAAAGTGCAGCTGACAAGAAAGACACTACAGCTATCTCTACTAGGCATGATATGGAATCGGTACAATTCTATCAAAAAACGCGAGCTCCTTACTATGCTATT
Source organism: Pedobacter sp. HDW13 (assembly GCF_011303555.1). Classification (NCBI taxonomy): domain Bacteria; kingdom Pseudomonadati; phylum Bacteroidota; class Sphingobacteriia; order Sphingobacteriales; family Sphingobacteriaceae; genus Pedobacter; species Pedobacter sp. HDW13. Next base: position 3,517,119 of record NZ_CP049868.1, read on the forward strand.
ACAGACTAGCCCGGTTCTGCAGAAAGAGTTTAGGATTGATGATATTTTAAACAATCCAGCCAAATTTGTCTTTGGTTTAAAGGTAATTAACAAAGCAGCAGAGCCAAATGATATCTTCCCAAATAACCTTCCAGAACAAATGGCTAATGATATGGTTGATAAGATCCTGAAGCATGAATTATGCATTGGTAATGATTTGTCAAGGGTAGAGGGGCAGGAAATACTTGATTTTATAGTGAAATTTGCACTTTTGGCCGCTGAGGATGTAAATTGAAGGTGTTCGAATCCCCTAATGCTCTCGGGGTTTTATGGTCTATTTTTAGAAAAACAGTATGATTTTTAGTATAAATCGTTAATACCCATAAAATAATGTTTATTTTGTTGTTTTGTAGATGGTTGATTATCGGTGCTATATAAAAATAAAAGCGTGTGTTCTAAAAACACACGCTTTTGCATTTACTGCGGAGAGCGAGGGATTCGAACCCCCGGACCTGTTACAGTCAACAGTTTTCAAGACTGCCGCATTCGACCACTCTGCCAGCTCTCCGCTGCAAAAGTACGAAGTTGAAGCAAATCTGCAAACCTTTTATAATTTATTATTGATATTAATTTTTTATGTTCTGCTAATCATTTAGTTAGCTGCGATATTTTTTTTAAAAAAATGATTTAGAGGGCTAAAATGAGCTGTTTCGAGCAGGTTTTAACCGTAATTTTTATTTTAAATTGCCTTACTTGGGTAGGTTTTCTGCCTGTCGACAGATAAAATTCCATTTCCTTCGATCATAAAACAGACTAATCCGAAGAGTACGGCCGATGAAAACCAAAATTCGGAATAGGGTTTAAAAATACCTGCCGAAATGTTGATGAAGAATACCGCGCCGATAAGGATGGGTAAATTTAAGAGACAGAACAAGCGGGTGTAGGTACCTAAAGCAATGGCCATACCGCCGATGATGTGCATGAGAATAATTAAGTGCGCCAGTAAGCTGATGCTGATGGCTGTACCTAAAAAGGCACCGCGCATGAGGTTGCTAAAGGCCTGCATGTTGATGTAAAAATCAACACCTTTCCAAATTAAAACCAATCCGAGTAAAATTCTAAAGTAGTCTAACCATTTTGGGTGGTGGTGGTCACCCCAGTTTTGGATTTTCTTAAGCATGTTCATAACTTCTATATTTTGGTTAGAACAATTTACGTAAAAACTACCACAAAACAAATTGATAATGACTGGATTAAGATTTCTTTTTCTCGGCCAGTTTACTGTTCAGATAGTCGGTTGGCGACATGCCAAACTGTTTAGAAAAATTACGTCCAAAGTGCGATTGTGAACTGTAGCCCACCATTTCCGAAATCTCGTATATTTTTAAATTTCCTTCATTTAAAAACTCTGCTGCCCTTTTTAAACGTGCCAGGTTAATCAGTTCGTTGGGGCTCAGGTTCGAAATCGATTTAATTTTACGGTATAAGGTTGGCCGGCTCATGTTCATTTTCTCGGCCAGGTGCTCTACATCCAAATCCTGGTTGTGGATGTTTTTATTGATAGTATCCTGTAGCTTCTCTAAAAACAGTTCATCGGCTTTCGAATAGGCAATGCTTTTAATGTGCAATAAGGGTGAGCTCGAGAAATATTCTTTGATTTTGTTCCTGTTTTTAATCAGGCTCGAAATCTGTACCTGTAAAAATTCGGGCGAGAACGGTTTTTCTACATAAGCATCGGCCCCAAGTTCTAAACCTTCAATTTTAGATTGCAGCGTGTTTTTGGCGGTAAGCAAAATCACGGGGATATGGCTAAACTCGAGGGTAGATTTAATTTTGGCGCAAAGTTCGAAACCATCCATTTCGGGCATCATTACATCGCTGATAATGAGCTGCACAATTTCGTTTTGTAAAATTGCTAAAGCTTCAACACCGTTGCGGGCCTGTAGTACCTGATATTTTTCTTCCAGGTCATCAGAAATGAAATCGAGGATATCTTCATTGTCATCGACCAGCAAAACCACCGATTTTTCTATTTCCTTTATAGCTGGCGCCGTTACAGTTTCTTCCATTTTCCGTTCAGGTTAAATTCAATGAGTTGATGGATGGGGAGCGCCAATACAAATATATTAAATTCGTTATGATTAAAATCAAAATACAGTTCGCCACTATGCAGCTGGGCCAGCGATTTGGAGATTGAAAGCCCGATACCTGTACCCGCTTTTATTTCGGTTTCTTTGGCCCTGAAAAATGGCTCAAATATTTTATCCTTAAGCTCTACCGGAACACGATTGCCATCGTTTTTTACCAGCATCCTAAACTTATCTTCGCCATCTGGCTGTTCTAAAACCAGTTCTACAGTAGTTTTTCCATATTTAATGGCATTATCGAGCAGGTTGCTGATGATTTTATAAAAAGCCTCTACATCGATATAGGCATGAAGCGGCCTATCGGGCAGGTTGATGCTGTAGTTGATATTTTCTTGTTCTGCTGCGTGCTGAAATTGCAGGAACACATCTTTCAAAATCTCCTGGATATCGGCCTTTACAAAGTTGAGCGAGAAATCGCTGGTTTCGGTTTTTCTGAAATCGAGCAGCTGGTTGGTTAATTTAAGCAGCCTGTCGGTATTCCGCCCCATTATTTTAAGGTTCTTTTCGATTGTGGGCACCACATGCGCCTGTTTAATCAGTTTCTCCATCGGGCCAATAATCAGCGTAAGTGGCGTACGGATTTCGTGGGCTACATTAGTGAAAAATTCGATCTTGGCCTGGTACACTTCCTTTTGTTTTTCGTGTTCAAAAACTTCCATGCGGCGGCTGTTTTTGAGTGCAATTTTAAGGTGGTAACGGCGAACCAGATAAAAAATAATGGCCGCTGTACTAATCAGGTAAATAAAGTAAGCCAGCGGGCTCAGGTAAAAAGGTGGTTTTATCCTGATCAACAACTTGACATTTTTGTTGCTCCATTTGTTGCTACCCTCTACCATGGCTTTTACCTCGAAAGTATATTTGCCTGGGGCCAGTTTGGTAAAGTAAACCTTCCTGTTTGTTTTTAAATATTCCCAGTCTTTATAAAGCCCCGTCATTTTATAGGCATACTCGGTCATGGCTGGCGAGAGGTAGCTTAAAGCAGCAAAATCGATACTGAAAGATGACTGATCATAATTTAAATCGATGGTATCGGTATACACAATTGATTTGTTTAATACCGAATCGGCACCTTTTACGCCAATTTCGGTGCTGTTTACCTGAAAGCCTGTTAAAAAAACAGGCGTTTCGTAAGAATTAGGTTTAAAATTGGTTGGATTGAAGCTAACCAGTCCTTTTACGCTTCCAAAGTAAAGCCGGCCATCGGTATCCTGATAGGCCGAATTATAGTTAAACTGATCGGTAAGCAATCCGTTCGCCTTGGTATAGGTTTTACTCAAGCCTGTAGCCGGATCGAAGTGGATAAGCCCCCGTGTACTGCTGATCCAGAATTGATGGCTCGTATCTTCAGCAATGCGGAAAAGGTAATTACTCGGGAAACCGTTTTTGCTGCCATATCGTTTAAACAGTTGCGTTTTGGCATCAAACTTACAAACCCCTCCACCATCGGTAGTTATCCAGATGTTTTTATGGCTATCTTCGAAAACACTGTTTACGGTATTGTGGCTTAAACTGCCTGGATCGGTTGGTTTGTTGCGGTAATTTTTAAAACCCGGTTTTGATAAATTAAAGCAATATACGCCATCATTAAAACTGCCAGCCCAGATATTGCCTGCATAATCTTCGATAACCGAATCATAAAAAATAAAAGGTAAATCGGGTATGGGCTCAAAATCGTCTTTTTTGCGGTTGTAACGGTAAATGCCATTAATGGTGGCAACAATAATTTCGCCGGCACGGGTTCTGCAAAAAGTAACAATAAAATTGGTACGCAGCGCATTACCTACACCGGCCTGGTAATGTTTAATTACCTTTTCGCTTTTCAGGTCAAAGAGGTCCAGCCCATGCTCAAAAGTGCCAACCCAAAGTTTATCGCCATCTACCAGCAAGCCGTGGATATTGGAATAAGCAATGCTGCCTTTTTTTCCATCGGGAAGAAAATGCTTAAAGGTACCGGTTTGACTATCTAGTTTGTTTAAACCTGCATCTTCTGTTCCGATCCAGAAATTGCTTGCCCTATCTTTTGTAATTTCCCTTACATCACTTCCGCTGATAGCATTGCGGCCTTCCTGTGGAAAATACTTGGTAAAGAATGAGGTATGGCTCGAATAATAGTTGAGTCCACCAAAATAAGAGCCTGTCCATACGCCGCCCTCTCGATCGGCACAAATGGTGTAAATGGCATTATCACTTAGCGAATAATCATTGTTATACTGCTTGGTAATATGGGTAATCAGGCCGGTTTCATCGTTGTACACATAAATGCCCGATTCGGTACCGATCCAGAATTCGTGGCCGGCCACCTGCTTAATGTCGCGAACAAATATGGGCGTTTTATCGCTGTTCAATCTCAGCAGATCTTTAGATTGCAGCGTAACCGGGTTAAACAGTTTGATACCCTGGTTGGTGGTGCCGATCAACAGCTCGCCTTTGGTGGTTTCGGCAATTTTGGCCACCCAGCCATATTCGGGCTTTTTATCTTTACCGTTAATGTTAAAACTTTGAAAATTGTTGAGTTGCGGGTTGTACTTTTCAACCGTACCACGACCGGTGCTGATCCAAATGCTGCCGTTTTTAAGTACAGCTACAGATGAGGCATCGAAAGGGGCATTGGTGGTAAAAGCGGTGGTGGTTTTATTTTTTTTGTTGTAAAGATAGATTTTGAAGGATGAGAGCACCCATAAATTTCCTTTGTTATCGCTGCCAAGGTCGATAATACGCATGCCTTTAGTAGCCTTAATGGAGCTAAAACTTTCTTTTAACGGATTGTATTGATAAACGCCATCGTTTGTCCCTACCCACAGGGTTTTATCGTCATGGTGCAATGCATAAATGAGATCGTTACCCAAACTGCCGGGCTGGTCGGCATCGTGCCGGTAGGTTTTAAAGCTATAGCCATCAAAACGGTTGAGGCCATCTTTTGTGCCAAACCACATAAATCCGTTTGCATCCTGTACGCTGCAAAATGCCGTGTTATTCGATAATCCGTTTTCTACCTGGTACCGCCTGAAATAGTAGGGCTGGGCCAGCAGTATATTGGCTGTAAACAGAAACAGAAAAAGGATGAAAAGTTTTTTCAAGTGAATTTTGGTCAGCAAGATCAAATATATTAAAGATATGCCTTGGTTTTTCAATTTGAGCAGATAAGTAGAAAGATTGAGACATATCTGTTTTGTGCAGTGGGGCAAATGCTATTATTTGCAGTCTGCTAACCAAATCATTCCAGATTGAAAAATATTAAAGCTTTAAGCAGCTGGTTAAAAATGAATAAAAAATTCACAGGTCTATCAGGTGGCTGGGGACACCCACCTCTAGCGAGTGCTAATGGACGGTGTCTCCACCGCCTATTTGATATTTCGCAGAAATTTAAACAGTTTCTAAGTTTAGCTATCCTGCTCATTTTATCGCTTTCAGCCGCCGCACAACAGCTGCGCATTGCACCATCACCGCTATACCGCGATCCGGTTTATGATGGTGCTGCCGATCCGGTTATGGTGTATAACCACGCCGAAAAAAGTTGGTGGATGCTTTATACCCAGCGCAGGGCCAATGCCCAAACCAGCGATGTGGCCTATTGTTACGGCACGAATATCGGCGTAGCCACAAGTATCGATAACGGGAAAACCTTTGTATATAAAGGTGCACTCGACCTGGATTTCGAACCGGGCGTAAATACCTTTTGGGCACCAGATGTAATTTATGAAAAAGGTGTGTACCACATGTACCTGGCTTATATTGAGGGGGTACGTAACCATTGGGCGGTACCGCAAAAATAGCGCACTACACCAGTAAAAATCTGTGGAAATGGAAATACAAAGGCTTTATCTCCCTTAATTCTGACCATGTTATCGACCCTACTTTGTTAAAGATGCCTGATGGTAAGTGGCACATGTGGTATAAAGATAGTTCGAAAGGCAGCATTACCATGACTGCCGAAAGCAATGATTTACAACACTGGACTGCACAAACCGAGCCCGCTATTGGCGGGGCACCACACGAAGGCGCCAAAGCTTTCTTTTTTAAAAACTGGTACTGGATGATTACCGACGAGTGGCATGGACAGCGCGTTTACCGCTCAAAAGATGGCAAAAGCTGGGAAAAACAAGGATTGGTGCTTGATGTGCCTGGCCACAGGCTGGAGGATACCCCCACAGGTGCGCATGCCGATGTACAGGTAATCGGTAATAAGGCTTATATCTTTTATTTTACCCACCCCGGAAGAAAAGTACATTTCGAGGGCACGCTTGATGCTGATGGCGCATTTTCTTACTCGAACAAGCGTACATCGATACATGTAGCCGAACTCGAATTTAAAGATGGTACACTGGTTTGCGACCGCGATAAACCATTTGATTTCTATTTACCAGCTTACTAAATCGATAAAACGAGACAAATTGCAGAAAGATTGATACAAAGTGCTAGCCCACCCCGTGCATAAAAAGCCAACCTTTGAATAGGTAAACGGCGTACACGCCTTTATCACAAACTAACCAAATTACTAAACCTTTATGAAAAGAAGTCTACTCTCTTCTGGCAGCATAGTCTGCCGCGATTGGTACCTGCTTCAAAAGTTGTTTTTGAAACGCAAAGTCCATGCAGTTATTTTCGCCTCATTTGCCCTGATTTTACTTTCATTGCAGCTCCGGGCACAGGAGACAGCTACCGTTACCGGTACCGTGACCGACGAAAAGGGCGAAACCGTTGTTGGCGCAAGTATAAAAATTAAGGGTACCAATACAGGCGCTACTACCGATGGCGATGGTAAGTATAAAATTCAGGTGGCGGATAAAAATGCAACACTGATTTTTATTTATGTGGGCTATGTTAACCAGGAAGTTGCCCTTGCTGGACGTTCGCAGGTTAACGTTAAACTGAAGCCTTCCAACAACGATCTTTCGGAAGTGATTGTGGTAGGTTACAACACGCAGAAGAAAGAAGCCATTACCGGTGCCATTTCCTCCATCAGCAGTAAAGATTTGGAAAAAGTACATGGCGGTTCTACCGTAAGCACAGGGCTTGCAGGTAAATTACCAGGAGTATCGTTCCGTATGCCGGATGGAAGACCGGGGCATCGGCCAATATTCAGATCCGTAATATGGGTAACCCTTTGTATGTAATTGACGGGATTCAGCAGGATGCGGGCCAGTTCAATAACATTTCGCCAAACGATATCGAATCGATCAGTGTATTAAAAGATGCATCGGCCGCTATTTATGGTAGCCGCGCGGCTAACGGGGTAATTTTAGTAACCACCAAAAGAGGTAAAAACGATACCCGCAATACTTTTAGTGTTGATGCCTACACCGGCTGGCAAAACTGGGTACGCTTTCCTGAAACCACAGATGCTTACCAGTGGATGCTGGGTAAAGCAACTGCCGAAATGAACCAAAACGGTTCAACTACAATTACCCAGGCCGAGCTCGATAAATGGAAAGCAGGTACTGAATATGGTTACCAAAGCCAGAATTGGAAAGATATTATTATTGCACCCAATGCACCACAAACTTCGGTTAATTTAAGTGCATCGGGTGGTACCGATAGGGTAAATTATTATTTCTCGGCTACCCGCTTAGATCAGAAAGGGGTGTACGGAACTGCGCGTGAATTCGAATTTAACCGTACCAATATCCAAAGTAATATTGAAGCTAAAATTACCAACCGCTTTAAAGTAGGGATGTTAATTAATGGTCGTATCGAAAGCCGCGATCAGCCTGGTGTACCCGGTGGCGATGATTACTGGGCAGCACGTTTTGCCCTATTGCGTAACCGCCCAACCGAGCAGGCTTATGCCAATGGTAACCCGAATTATCCGAATGATATTGGCCACAACACGGAGCAGTTTGCTGTACAAAGTAAAGCTTTAACCGGCTACTGGAAATCAGACTGGCGCGTATTGCAAACCAATTTATCGGCCACCTATGATACCCCTATAAAAGGACTGGAAATAAAAGGTTTATATTCTTACTACATTGCCGATAATATCATCAACGGACATGAGTACACCTATAATGTGTACACTTACCACCCTGAAAGTGGTGTTTACGAAGAAAAAGTAGGTAGTTCGAATCCTTACCGCGAGCGTAGGAATGAAAAAGTTTATACCAATACCTACCAGATTCAGGCCAATTATAACCGCACTTTTGGCAAGCATACCGTAGGAGGCGTGTTGGTAGCTGAGCGTTTAGATCGTTTCAGAACCTACACCTTCCAGCATGCGGTACCACAAACTAATGTTTTACCGGTATTGCAGTTTGCCGATATGGACGGACAGGATTTTGTAGACCTACAGGAAGAGCAGGCCCGGGTTGGTTACGTAGCCAGATTAAACTACAATTACGATAATAAATATTACCTGGAGCTATCTGGACGTAGAGATGCTTCCTGGAGGTTTGCACCAGACAGGCGCGTGGGGTATTTCCCTTCTGCATCAATCGGATGGAGAATTACGCAGGAAAAATTTATTAAATCCTTTTTGGGCGAAAGCAAGATCCTGAACGATTTGAAACTACGCGCTTCTTATGGTCAGCTTGGGGATGATGATACAGGTATTGATCCTTTTGCCTGGATTCCTGGTTATAGATATAATCAGGGTACTGTTATCCTCGATGGTAAAAACATCACTACCTCAAGATATAAGGGGCCTGTAATTAATAACATTAGCTGGTTTAAAAGCAAAATCACTGATATTGGGATAGATTTTCTGATGTTTAACAGCAAGCTATCCGGAACTGCAGATTATTTCTACAGAAAACGTACTGGTTTGCCAGATATAAAAAATGACGTTATAGTTCCTATCGAACTGGGTTATCCTCAAAATGCAGAAAATCTGAACAGTGATGCACAGTTTGGAGGTGAGTTCTCTCTAAATTACAGAGATAAAATCGGTGAATTTAATTATAATGTTGGCGGAAATTTTTCTATCAGCAGAAAAAAAATGGTGGATATATATAAGCCACGTTTTGGTAATTCATGGGAAAATTACAGAAGTAACAATACCAACAGATATACTGATATATTTTGGGGCTACGAAGTAACAGGGCAATTCCAAAGTATTGATGAGATCAATAACTATAAAGTGAATATTGACGGAAAAGGAAACCGTTCTTTATTGCCGGGCGATTTAATTTACAAAGATCAGAATGGTGATGGCATTATCGATGGACTTGATGAAAGGCCAATCGGTTATACTACTGCCGGCCAACCCAATATTGGTTTTGGTTTCACCCTGGGTGGTTCTTACAAAAACTTCGATTTTACAGCAGATTTCTCGGGTGGCGCCATGTACTCTTGGAACCAGAACTGGGAGCAGCGCTGGGCTTTCCAGAACGGAGGAGCATTATTGCAGAACTTTGCTGATGACAGCTGGCACCGTACTGATCCTTTTAACCTGAACAGCCCTTGGGTAGCAGGTAAATATCCGGCACTTCGCTTCAACGATCGCGACCACAGCAACAATAACCGTAACTCAACTTTCTGGCTGCACAATGTACGCTACTTAAGGGCGCGTACACTGGAGCTGGGTTATACGCTTCCAAAAAGATGGGCCGAAAAAATCAAGATCCAGAATGCTCGGGTATATGTAAACGGATATAACCTTTTCTCTATCGATAACCTAAAAGATTATGGTGTAGACCCTGAAATTGCTGATGATAATGGATTGCAATACCCACAAAACAAGTTTTTTAACATCGGTATTAAATTAACGTTGTAACATGAAAAAGACCAGTCAGATGAAAAAATATATATACGCATTTGTGGCCATAGCCTGTTTAAGCTTTGGGCAGTCATGCAAAAAAGATTCAGAATTTTTAGATAAACAACCTACCAGTACCTTGTCGGTTGAAGCGATATGGAAAGACCCTAATCTGGTGCTTACAGTACTTGGCGATTTGTACGATCGTTATCCGGATTTTCAACGCATCGAATCGTGGTGGCTCTTTGCCGATTTCGACGAAGGCTTTGCCTCGGCTGGTGGCGATTATTTCCGTCACCAGAATTTAGAATATGGCTACGATGCCTGGAGATATTGGGATATAGAGGTTTATAAACTGATTAATAATCTGAACTTATTTATTAAGAGTGGTCAGGAAGCGGCAGCTTTGAAACCAGCAGACCGCGACCGTTTCCTTGCCGAAGCACGATTTATCAGGGCAGGGGTATACTTCGAAATGGTGAAACGTATGGGCGGGGTACCACTGATTACTGTTCCCCTGGAATACGATTATAGCGGCAACCCCGGCTATCTGCAATATCCAAGGGCAAAAGAAGCCGAAATTTATGATTTCGTAATTGCCGAACTGGAAGCCGTTAAAACGATACTACCTGATGATGCGACCGAAAAAAGCAGAGCTACCAAAGCTGCCGCCCTGGCTATGGAAACCAGAGCAGCACTTTATGCTGGCTCTATAGCCAAATACAGCAATTCGCAGTTAAGCTTGCCAGGTGGCGAAGTGGGTATTTCTTCAACCTTAGCCAATGGTTATTTTACCAAAGCATTAAATGCAGCCAAGCAAATTATCGATGGCGGTAAGTATTCGCTTTACCAAAAGAACCCGAACCTGTCTGATAATTTCGCGGCACTGTTTACCGATAAAGGCAGCAATCCTGAGGTAATATTTGCAAAAGATTTTAAATTGAAAACCAACAAAGTACACGGTTTTACGATCGATAACCAACCCCGCTCTTCAGCAGAAGAAGCTCAGGGCGGCAGATTAAATCCATCATTAAACCTGGTTCAGTCTTTCGAAAAGCTGGATAACAGCTATGCTTCACTGGCTTCGGTTGATGCAGGCGGAAATCCGGTTTACTATACCAATATCACCGATATTTTTGCAGGTCGCGATGCGCGTTTGGCAGGTACGGTAATCCTTCCCGGAACGCAGTTTAAAGGTAAAACAGTTGATATCTGGGCAGGTTACCAGTTAGCCAACGGAACCATCATTACCGGCGATAATTTCGGACAGATGAAGGATAAAGTTTTGCCTGATAACCCGGCATCGGTGCAGGTAGTGGGAAAAGACGGGCCTGTAGATGGTTTGGAATTCAGTGCACAATCAGGCTTTTATGTGCGTAAATATTTAGATCCGGCAACAGGTTCAGGGCAGATTGGTACCCGTAGCGATGTATGGTGGATCCGTTACCGTTATGCCGAAGTATTGTTAAATGCAGCAGAAGCCGCTTTTGAATTGGGGGATTTAGGTGCAGCAGCGGACTATATTAAACCAGTAAGAGACCGTGCCGGATTAACCACCGCTTTAACCCCGGCGCAGATTACTTTTGATAGAATTGTGCACGAGCGTAAAGTAGAATTTGCTTTTGAAGGACAACAGCTTTGGGATATGAAACGCTGGAGACTGGCCGATAAAGTGTGGAACGGCAATAACATGTCGGCCGCCGATTTTACCAACGCCACCAATATTGGTAGTGCAACGCGTACCAGCACCCAGGTTTTTGGTTTATGGCCTTATAAATATTACAACCCGGGCAATGCCAACCACTTAAAGTATGTTTTTAAAGTAATTAAACCCAGCCGCGTTACAGCAGCACATCGTTTCCGCATTGGTAACTATTATTCTTCAATAGCGCAGGATGTATTAAACGGTAATCCAAAAATTATCAGAAACCCTAATCAATAATCAGATACAGATATGAAAAATAGATTTTATTTCATAGCAGGGGCAATTATAGCCGTATTATTCTCCGCTTGTAAAAAAGATAATTACGATGTACCTCAGGCCGATTTTACAGGCAGGATTGTGTACAAAGGAGAGCCCATTAATGTACAATATGGTCAGGTAAATTTCGAACTCTGGCAGTCGGGCTTTGGTAACTATTCAGCACTTAATGTAAATGTAAACCAGGAGGGAGGCTATTCGGCCAAACTATTTGATGGTAATTATAAACTTGTTTTTTCGGCAAACCAGGGACCTTTTTTATGGAAAAAGAATACTGCGGGCAAGCAAGATACCATTGCGGTGAACATTAGTGGCAGCAAAACCATGGATATTGAAGTAACGCCTTATTACATGATCCGTGGCGCAACCTTAACCGCTGCTTCAGGCAAGGTAAATGGTTTCTGCAAGCTCGAAAAAATTATTACCGATGCCAATGCAAAAGATGTAGAAAGCGTATCGCTTTACATCAATAAAACACAGTTTGTAGATGGTGGTAATAATATTGCCGTGCAGGAGCTTAGAGGTGCAGCCATTGCTGATTTGAATAACCTGAATACAAGTGTAACCATACCTGCAATTGTACCTGCACAAAACTATGTTTTTGCAAGAATTGGGGTAAAAATTGCAGGGGTAGACGATTTGATTTTCACACCGGTAGCTAAAATTACCTATTAATAACCATCAGCAGGCATATGGAACTAAAACCCTATGCCTGCCTTTATTCATTATCTTAGTTAAACTAATTTAACCATTTTGAAATACCGCTCCATACTTTTTATGTTGTGCCTGTTTGTATGGGCTCAGCTGGCCCATGCCCAGCAAAAGCCGCTGGACGGGAAGCATATTTACCTGGCCGATCCCACTATCTTTTTCGATAATGGCACTTATTACCTGTACGGTACCAGTGGCGAAGAAGGTTTTTTGGTATACCAGTCAACCGATCTTAAAAACTGGACAGGCCCTGCGGGGAACAAAAATGGCTATGCCCTGAAAAAAGGCGATGCCTTTGGCACTAAAGGTTTTTGGGCGCCACAGGTTTTTAAGCGGAGCAATACCTATTACATGGCTTATACTGCCGATGAGCAGATCGCCATCGCACAAAGCAACAGCCCTCTGGGGCCTTTTAAGCAAGCAATGTTAAAGGAAATTTCGGGTAACGGAAAACAGATCGATCCATTTTTGTTTACCGATAGTGATGGCAAAAATTATCTCTATCATGTTCGGTTAGACCGGGGTAACCGCATCTTTGTAGCTGAAATGAAAGCCGATTTTTCGGATATTATTCCAGGTACACTTAAAGCATGTATATCGGGAACTGAAAACTGGGAGAATACCGCTAAAACAGACTGGCCGGTTACCGAAGGACCAACCGTGCTGAAAAAGAACAATCTCTATTACCTGTTTTACTCGGCAAATGATTTTAGGAATCCTGATTATGCAGTTGGTTATGCCACTTCAAAATCGCCGTTTGGTCCATGGACCAAATACAATGGAAACCCCATCATCAGCAAAGCGAATATTAAACAAAATGGTACCGGACATGGCGATTTTCTGGTCGATGCCAAAGGTAATTTACAGTATGTATTCCACATTCATTATGCTGATCAAAAAGTATCGCCACGGGCAACAGTTATTGTAGCCGCAAAATTTGTGAAAGGGAAAGATGGAAATGCGGCAATGCAGATCGATCCGAAAACTTTCAGGTGGTTAACGCTACAAGCCGGGCAGTAAAATGATCGGTTTTGTAGAAAAATTGAAACAATAAGGGCATCCGGAAAAAAGAAAATCGCTTTTTTAGCGTCTGGGAATTTAACCGGAAAATGCCTAACCAAATATAGGGTATGATTAAAAAATATTACTTAGTTTTTGCAGGTCTGTTACTGGCATCAGCCACTCAGGCACAAAATTTTTCCAATCCATTATTGCCTTCCGGGGCCGACCCATATAATTTTTATAAGGACGGCTATTATTACTATACCCATACCTCGGGCAACCGTATCGATTTATGGAAAAGCAAAAGCATTGAAGGTTTAAAAGATGCTGAACGGAAAAACATTTGGAAAGCACCTGCCGGAACCCCGTACAGCAAAGAAATATGGGCACCCGAAGTGATGTTTTTAAGAGGGAAATGGTACGCCTATTTTGCTGCCGATGATGGCAAAAACGATAATCACCGCATGTACGTGCTCGAAAATGCTTCGGCCGATCCCATGCAGGGCGAATGGGTTTTTAAAGGGAAAATAGCCGATGCTACTGATAAATGGGCAATAGATGGCGATGTAATCGACTTTAAGGGCCAGCTGTATATGATTTGGTCGGGTTGGGAAGGCGATACCAACGGCAAACAGGAAATCTTTATTGCCAAACTAAAAAATCCCTGGACAGTAGATGGACCAAGGGTTAAAATATCGTCACCAAAATTTAGCTGGGAAAAAAATGGTGATTTAGGCGGAGGCGAACATGTAGATGTGAACGAGGGACCACAATTTTTGCCACACGGCGATAAACTATTTATCATTTACTCGGCCAGTGGCTGCTGGACGGATTTTTACGCCTTAGGCATGCTTACCGCATCGGCCAAAAGCAATTTGCTCGATCCGGCTTCCTGGAAAAAAACAGAAAAGGCAGTATTTGAGCGATCGGTAGAAAATGGTGTATATGCCCCGGGCACAACTCTTTTTTCAAATCGCCCGATGGTAAACAAGATTGGATCCTGTACCATGCTAATGATAAACCGGGGCAAGGCTGTGGAGGTTTCCGTTCGCCAAGGGCACAACAGTTTAGCTGGAATGCAGATGGTACACCGAATTTCGGCACACCTTTAAAAACAGGTGTGCAGCTGGCGGCACCCTCAGTTAAAAAGTAAAATAATCAGATATAATACCAATGAACTTAAAAAACTATCTTCTTCCTTTTGCCTTTGCGCTTTGTTTAAGCACAGGCTATGCGCAGAAAAACAAAAAAGCGGCCGAACCCGCAAAAGTGTGGTCGGTTGAGAAAGCCAATGCCTGGTACAAAGAGCACAAATGGCTTACCGGCGCAAATTATATACCGGCCAATGCCATTAACCAGCTCGAAATGTGGCAGGCCGATACCTTTTCGCCAGCGGTAATTGATAAAGAGCTGGGCTGGGCCGAAAGCATAGGCTTTAACACCCTGCGCGTATTTTTATACAGCAAGGCCTGGAGCCAGGATTCTGAGGGTTTTAAAAAGCGGATGGATCAGTTTTTAACCATTACGCAAAAGCATGGCATTCAACCTATGTTTGTGTTTTTCGACGATTGCTGGAACAAAACTTCCGCTATTGGTAAACAACCCGAGCCAAAAACAGGTATTCACAATTCAGGCTGGCTGCAAGATCCAGGAGATCCGGCTTTTAAAGAAGAAGCCAATTTTCCTCTGCTCGAAAAGTATGTGAAAGATGTACTAACGCATTTCGCTCACGACAAACGCATTTTGCTATGGGATTTGTATAACGAACCCGGAAATAGTGGTAAACTCGAAGCAACCATTCCGTTGTTAACCAAAACGATTGGCTGGGCGCGCGAGGTAAATCCCGATCAGCCGATCAGCATCGGGCTATGGAGCTGGGGTTTCGAAAAACTAAACGAAATACAGCTGGCCAATTCAGATATCGTTACTTACCATAACTACGAAGCACCAGACTGGCACCAGAGAACCATCGATTTGTTAAAAGCAAGCGGCAGGCCCTTAATCTGTACCGAATACATGGCTCGCCCGCGTAACAGCCGTTTTTCGAACATTCTGCCTATGCTTAAAGCAGAAAACGTTGGCGCTATTAACTGGGGTTTTGCGGCCGGTAAAACCAATACCAAATATGCCTGGGATACCCCACTGGCCGATGGTTCAGATCCGGTTGAGTGGTTTCACGAAATTTTTCAGCCAGATGGCACACCTTACCGCCTGGATGAAGTAAACCTGATTAAAAA
The DNA here is from genome assembly GCF_011303555.1 of Pedobacter sp. HDW13. Classification (NCBI taxonomy): domain Bacteria; kingdom Pseudomonadati; phylum Bacteroidota; class Sphingobacteriia; order Sphingobacteriales; family Sphingobacteriaceae; genus Pedobacter; species Pedobacter sp. HDW13. Next base: position 3,532,866 of record NZ_CP049868.1, read on the forward strand.
ATTAAACAACAAATAAACAGATCATACAGGGCTGAGAATCCAAATTGTTATCTGTAATAAACACCAATTGAAACCAAAAATGAAAAAAACGTCTATTTTATTTACACTGTTGGGGCTTTCGCTCTCACTTTCTGCGCAGCAGGCCAGTAAACCATGGTCTGCTGTTAAGGGAAAAATATCGTCGCCCTGGGCCGATGAGGTTAATCCTGCTGCCGTGCTTCCGGAGTATCCGCGTCCGCAGTTTGAGCGTAGCGGAAACTGGAAAAACCTAAACGGCTTATGGGATTATGCCATTGCCGAAAAATCGCAACGCCCTGCCATTAACCAGGGTAAAATTCTGGTTCCCTTTGCTGTAGAAGCTTCGCTTTCGGGCGTTGGTAAAACTGTTGGTAAAGATAGCTTGCTTTGGTATAAAACTTCTTTTACCATTCCATCGAAGATGAAAGGGAAAGATATTTTACTGCATTTCGGTGCGGTAGACTGGCGCGCAACTGTAAGTGTTAATGGTAAAGAAGTAGGTAAACACGAAGGTGGTTTTGATCCTTTTAGCTTTAATATTACCCCTTTCTTAAATAAAAGTGGCAACCAAACGCTAACTGTTGAGGTATGGGACCCCACTGACGAAGGCCCACAGCCAAGAGGTAAACAGGTTAAACGGCCAGAAGGTATCTGGTACACCCCGGTTACCGGAATCTGGCAAACGGTATGGGTAGAGGCGGTAAACAAGGCGCATATCGATCACATTAAAATTACACCTAATATCGATCAAAAGGCTGTTGAAGTAAGTTTATTTGTAGAAAATGCAAATGCCGGCGATCAGGTTAAAATTTCGGCCTGGGATGGCAACAATAAAGTAGCCGAACAAATTACCGATGCCAAAGGAACAGTAAGCTTAAAGATCGAAAACCCCAAATTATGGAGCCCCGATAGTCCGTTTTTATATGATTTGAAAATCGAACTGCTTTCAAAAAACAAAAAGGTAGATGAGGTGAAAAGTTACTTCGCCATGCGTAAAATTTCGATGGGTAAAGATGCGAGTGGGATTGAACGTATGTTGTTAAACAATGCTTTCTTGTTTCAGTACGGTCCATTAGATCAGGGCTGGTGGCCGGATGGATTGTACACTGCTCCAACCGATAAAGCTTTGAAATTTGATGTAGATAAGACTAAGGAAATGGGCTTTAACATGATTAGAAAGCACATTAAGGTAGAGCCTGCACGTTGGTATTATTACTGCGATAAAGCCGGTATGCTGGTTTGGCAGGATATGCCAAGTGGCGATTTAGGCAACAGGTGGGAAAACCGCCCGGGGGTGTTAGATCATCAAACCGACCAGAAAAGAAGTCCCGAATCAGAAGGTTACTACAAAAAAGAATGGAATGCAATTATGGAAAAACTGCATAATGTACCTTCAATTGTAGTGTGGACACCATTTAACGAAGCCTGGGGACAATTTAAAACGGTAGAAATTGCCAAATGGACAAAAGAGAAAGATCCTTCGCGCCTGGTAAATACGGCCAGCGGTGGTAACTTTTTCCCGGTTGGCGATATCATTGATCTGCACAATTATCCACATCCAGCTATGCCTAGTCCCGATTATTTTGGAAAAGACTATGTACTGGTATTGGGCGAATTTGGTGGTTTGGGCTTACCAATTGATGGCCATGTTTGGCAACAAAAAAATAATTGGGGTTACCAGAGCTTTAAAAACAAAACCGATCTGTTTAAAAAGTATTCAGAATTTGTAAACCGCCTTGGCGAACTTATCAAAGTGGGTTTATCGGCAGGGGTTTATACCCAAACAACTGATGTGGAGGTAGAAACCAATGGTCTTATGACCTACGACCGTAAAGTGGTGAAGTTTCCGGAAGCAGAAATAAAAGCGCTGCACGATAAGTTGTATCAGATTAAGGTGCCGGTAAAATAACCTGCCTGTTTTAGCATAGTTAACCAGTTTAATGAGCCCGGTATTTTTATATCGGGCTTATTTTGTTTTAAGGTTTTTTAATATAGCAGCAAGCTTTACAAATACCCTTAAATGGGGATATGAGATTTAAAAAGACAGCAGTATTTTTGGTTGATTTAAAAAAATGTAAGCTGGCTTGTTAAAGGGCAATCGTACTTATACTCGCATCGGTAAGCTTTACCGCCGTGGTTAAGAAATGTTCGTTAACCAGGCCAACTTGTTTGTAAAAAATAACTGAATGAATTCCGCGATAAATCCCGCTCTTTTTATGAAAAACCTAATTACTGCTTTCCTTTTTTTGATTGCTACTTCTTTTTTTGCCCAGGCGCAGCAGCTTACACCTTTTAACGAGAAAGGATTAATCGGCTTTAAAGATATCACCGGCCGCGTGGTGGTTGCACCTAAATACGATTACTCCTCCGACTTTAGCGAAGGCCTGGCTTTGGTTGAGCTGAATAATACTAACGGATATATTAACAATAAAGGCCAGGAAGTGATTAAGCTTAAATACTATGGAGGGTATAGTTTTCAAAATGGCCTGGCAGTAGTATATAATTACCGCCTTAAATATGGAATTATCGACACAAAGGGAAACGAAATTGTTCCATTAAAATACGATCGGATAGGGGGAATTTCTGATGGGGTAAGGGTTTTTGAGCTGAATAAGAAGTTTGGGCTAATGGATAAAAACGGAAAAGAACTGTTTATAACCCCATACGATCGGATTTCTGGATTTGCAAATGGACTTGCGCTGATAACCCAGGATAAAAAAATGGGTTATATGGATAAATTTGGCAAGATCGTTATTCCGGCTGTTTACGATGATGCTACATTTTTCCTTGGCGCTAATGCCTTTGTAGAGAAGGAAAGTAAAATTTATATGATTGATACTAAGGGTAATATCATTAAAGCCTTACCATACGATAAACTGGGGTTCATCGGAGAGAAAGCTGTAAATGTTAAATTAAACGGGAAAACAGGAAGATTGAACGCATCGGGGAAAGAAATTATTCCACCGGTGTACGATGGGATTGGAAGGTTTAATGCTAATGGACAAGCCACCTTTACTGCCAATAAAAAAAAGGGGCTTATTGATCTCAACGGAAGAATATTAATTCCTGCAGCGTATGACGAACTTTCTTCTTTCGGCCGGGCAAGATATCAGGCTGCCCAGGATGGGAAAGAGATGATCCTGGATACACTTGGCAACCAGGTTTCTCCAAACAAATACGAAAAAATAGGTTATGATAGCGAGGGGCTCTCCTTAATGGTAACCAATGGTAAATATGGTTTTTTGGATAGAGAAGGAAAGGAAGCAATAGCGCCCAAATATCAATTCGTAGGCGATTTTTATTACGGAATGGCCAGGGTTAAATTAAATAATTTATGGGGTTTTATCGATAAAAACGAAAGAGTAGTCATTCCTATCCAATATACCTTTGTTACAGGAATGATTTTGTATCATGCGAAAATAAGGGTTGGTGAAAAGTGGGGGATGATAAACGATAAAGGTAAAGTGGTTATTGAACCAGTTTATAGTGATCTCGGTATTTTTACAGAAGGAAGGGTAAAGGTTAAAATAGACGGAAAGTGGGGCTTTTTGGATGAAGAAGGAAAGTTAGTGGTTCAAAACCTATACGCTGAAGTAGAAGATTTTGACGAGGGAAGAGCCATTGTAACACTCGGTGATAAAAAAATTAAAATTGATAAAAACGGGAAACAAGTAGAAAACTAAGCCAATTACATTTAAGCCAAAAACCATGAATAGATGCCTTAAATATTCGATTAATTTAGGCGACAATATAGCAAATTACCCTTAGCTATATAATCTGTGTTTATTCGGTTTATTTAATGATTTTTTAGTAATCCGCCTTTTGCTTATATTTGAACTTCAGCCTTTAGCAGAGGCTTAATCGAAGCAGTACGCAAAAACCCAATGATCAACTTCATTGCAAATATCTTAACAAAATTCATTAAGCGGATTACTAGAAAAATCAAATTCAAGCTTTCTTTTAAACTTGAATTGCAAATCGGAAGCAAATAAGCTCCCTTTTGTTTAAATAAGAGGGCCTCTGGAAAGGCACTCTTAAAATCGACTAATTTTAAATCAACGTGAATTATTTTCATGAAGTACTTTTTGTCCTAGAGAAACTTTCAATCATCGCTACTCCAATTGTTTTAGCTTGGATAGCAAAACATTCAACGAAGTGTAAAACTTCAAATTAATCGATAAAGGGCTCTCGCAGCCCTTTTTTTTATAAAGATCTATGCTTTATCTCTAACTACAATAAACTAAAACAAATCCTTAGGACTAATATTCAAAGCTTTTGCAATCAATAAGATGGTTGTGAGTTTTGGATTTATCTTACCTGTTTCAATCCTATAAATCTGAGATAATTCTATTTCAGCCAAATTGGCAAGTGCTTCCATTGTAAGCTTTTTCTCTTTCCTTAGTTTCCTTAGGTTTTCTCCAAAAGCTTTTAATTGTACCGATTCATCTGACTGCAAAAACATTGTCAAATGTGCTACTGAAGTGTAATTATTTTTTAGGCATGAATGCCTAATTTTGGAATTATTATTTAGTTTTATCGAAAAACTTAATAATATGAAAAAACTCTTTATTACAACTTTTCTCATCCTATGTTCTTTATTGTTATTTTCTCAAACACGTCTTCTCGAAGTAAATGAAGCCCTTGCAAAAATCGGTTTGACTAAAACCAAGATGACCTCGTATTTAAAAGAACGAGGATATACTTTTTCTAATGCCTACGACGGGTGTTATTCGTACACTAAATATACTAATGTTGGTGAGCATACTTTATCGGTATGCTATAAGGCGTCTAAAGTTAATTCAATTGGGTGGAACGAATTATTTTCCTATATCAATGTTGCTACGAACGAGATAGGTGATTTAGGTTTTAAACGTAAAGATAGAGGCACTAGAATGTGGGCTTATTATTCAGATAAATATTCTATCACAATTATTCCCAGACCTCAAACTGAGGATATTTTCATCGCTATCGGTTACAAGAATAAGTAAACAGAAAGAGAGGGCACATTACAACCCTCTCTTCTTTTTGCTCACTACAGCAACTTATTTGAATTAAGTAATCTAAAGATCGCGTTATCAATTTAGTTGCTCAACTTTTATTTTTCTTTTTTAGGCTTACCAGTTTCAACAATCTTATCTATAGCTTGTTCCATTGAAATACCATAGAATGGGTTTGTGATTTCTTCATCCTTTGCTGCCTTAGGCTTTACTTGTTTTGCTTTCGCTTTTTTCATTATCGTTTTATTAGTTCGTGATATTTCAATCTGCAGTTAGCAAGATTTACTACCATCGCTACTCTATCACCCTCACCGCTTGTCCGAGTGTTAAACCGGAAAGAACATTCATCTAAATACTTTTGCAAGTGAAGCTTTGATGTTGAGTGATATATTCCAAAGATAGAACGTTTTAATTGACTCCAGAAACCTTCAATTGAATTTGTATGAACATTTCCAGATACATATTGCCCATTTCCGTGCTTAACATAGTTGTGAAAATAGTTAAGCTTAAGCTTTCTATATACTCGCCATTCATCAGTCATTACATTTGAGTTAGGAATAACAGTATCAGCAATAATCGGATCAATCGTTGCACCGTTTGCATTGTTAACCATTACAACTTTAACCTTACCTCCGCGTTCCATGATGCCTAACACTGCCGCTTTATCCTTTGTACTTCTGCCTTGTGAGTTAGGAATTCTTTTCTTTACATGACGATTCGAATTCTTTCCTCCTACATAGCTTTCATCTATTTCAACTACTTTATCTCCACCACCAAGCATTTCAAAACTTCCATTACCCAAAGCTGTACGTAATCTTTGTAGCATGAACCATGCTGTTTTCTGCGTCACTTTTAAATCTCTTGCTAACTGGTGTGAAGATACCCCTTTCTTGTGCGAGGTTAGCAGATAAATAGCTATGAACCATTTTTTAAGTGGAACTTTTGAACCTTCGAAGATTGTTCCAACTTTAGCAGTGAATTGTTCGTCGCAATCTTTATCAGCACATTTATATTTACCGCTTTTTAATGCATAGGTTTTGATGTTGCCACAGTGAGGACATGCTCTGTTACCTTTCCATCTTAATTCTTCAAGGTGCTTTATAGCTGTTTCTTCGTCTTTTAAAAACTCTACTAATTCAAATAAATTGGTGTAGTGTTGAGTCATTTTCTTTTGGTATTTTCTCGATCTATTACAAAGACAAAGGTCCAACTAATAGATATGGGGTCCACCATTTTTGTTAAAAAACTTGCAAGAAAGTGCTGTGCCTAACTGGAATCACGGTTTCTTAGTGTCCTTGCGATTTGTTATTTTTGTATTCGGACTTCCCCAAGTCTAGATCGAATAATTTTTGAAGTCTAAATGATAGACCTTATTTCACAAACCGTAGAAGTTATCACTAATCTGTTAACTTCTATATCAGTAATCTATTTTATTTACACTACCGAACAAGGACGTAAGAAATGATTGCTTAACAAAGTGTTAAGGAGAGAGTTGCGAGCTCTCTCAATCAATCGAGTAATTTAAACCAACTTGAAAAGTTTAAACAATTGATGAAAAAAGAGCTGTTATAGCAGCTCTTTTTTCATATAATGAAGGTCAGCTTTTAAGTATTCAAAAACAACTGAATTCTACCACCTTTTTGTTGATTATAAGGAAGGTTATTTGCAATCCCAGAAATAGGTATGAGCTTTGTATCTGGCCATTTTTGTTCAAAATCACTTATCAATTGATTTATTTGCATCTCTAGCCGCTCTTTTTCTTTTAGTGCTTTTGCTTTTGCATCATTTGTTTCGTACATTATATTCTTTTTTAATGTAAAGTTCCCACTTAATTACAAAACAAAAAAGACAGGTCTAAACCTGTCTTTTTGTGCTTTCCAAAACCTTTACTTACATTAGCGATTAATATGTATATCTCGCTCGAAGATGCAGCTGCTATAGCGAAAATTATAGCTTCTGCGGTAACGGTGTTCTGCGCCGTTTACCAAACGTTGAGGAAGCCTGCTAAATCTTAGCCTTCCGTTAATTAACAAATCGAAAAGCTAAAGATCGTATTAAAGAGGGAGCTACTGGCTCCCTTTGTTATTTAAGTAAAGGGTAATTTGCTATATTGTTGCCTTAATTTATTACCTCTGGTAATGTTACTATGCAGCAGTATAGCCTCATATTCCCAATCGCGCACGCAAATTGCCGCACAGTTAAGCAAGCTAATTAACAATTCCAGTTATTCAGACGAACTTCAGTATTACAATAATACTATCGATGCAAACTGCAATACCCTAACCCATAGTTTTGATACGTTTCAATCGGTAACTTTTACGCGTACCGAAAAGTTTGCCCGGGTGAGCAGTACTTACCGAAATATTCCCTGGAAAAATCTGCAGAGCATTACACATGAGAAAATCAGTACTTCGGCGGTATATCTGTTTTTTGCTGAGCCCATTGTGCAAAGCCGCAAGCTTACCTACGGAAACTATTTTAAAAACAAGTACACTGATGGTACTACCGAGCGTAGCGTAAGGAGTATTCAGCTGCATATCAAAAATACTGATCTGTTGGTATTTGAAACCCTTTGCTATAAATTAAAATTAGCAGATTCTGCACAAAATTTGCAGGCAGTAGCCCCGATAAAAACATTGCCACAGACACTGTTTAGCCAGAAAGTATTGCCCCCATCTAAAAATGAGGCACAGGGAATCATATTCGATTCTACAACTGGTTATAAATGTGGCCCACAGGAATGGCCTTCTTATTGGTGCAAATTTTTTAAACTTGGTGCAATAGACATTTCAAACATGGGATCGGATGAAATGAAGGCGAAATCGCTGGAAATGCAAGCCTATTGGAATAAATACTGCTATAGTTTTACCACAGGAGACTGGCGGGGAATTACTGGTGGAAGCATTACTACATTATTGGATATTAATAACGATACCGGCAGCAGTGATGCTTTCGGGCTCATCGCTTACAGGGTAAAAGGCAATGTAAATTTTTTAAATCCTTTTAATGGCAAAAACTATTTTGATAATTTATATGCCAGTTACGGTAAAAAAGAACATTATGTAGAGTATGAGAAAGAGGAAGTTCAGCGGGAGTGGGAATATTTGCAGAGCCGTGCAAAAAGGTGGGGTACCAAATCATCAGCTTACATGCTACAGCAATATAAATACAACGCCCAGGCGCATCAGGAACTGATTGAAGCCATTCTATGTAACACTCAAGGTGAAGGTGTTTTTGCGGGTTTAAAGAGCAATCCGGCACAGTACCTTTTACAAGTTTACAATGTAGGGATAAGAAATTTTGAAGAGGCTGTATTTTTATTCGAGTCTAGTTTTAAAACCCAAATATCATCGGCAGATAAAACTGCATTCCGTCAAAACCTTAAATACCAGCAGGTACTTTGGGATTAAGTTTTTCGGATTATTGTGATAATGTCCAGTGTTTTTAAAACCGCTCTGTTAGGTGCTTTGGTGTGAACGCGAATAGTGAAAAAATCCCTATCTTCATGCTCAATCATAATCTGGAATGTCGCAAGACTTCCATAAATTAATTAGATGAAACCATTCGATTTTTCCACCTTCCCGATAGTAGAAACGGATAGATTTACACTTCGCAGGCTCTTACTAACAGATGCGGCCGAAATTTACGAACTCCGTTCGGATGTGGAAGTAGCTGTCTTAACCGGAAAAGCACCCTATCAGAGTTTAAATGATGCCACTGCCTATATCAACAAGATCGACAACCTCGTTAATAACAACGAATCGATATACTGGGTTATTGCCGAGCAGGAAACCGGTCCAATGATTGGGGCGGTTTGCCTTTGGGATTTCAATCCTGAAACCAGGACTATTGAAATGGGTTACGAACTGCTTCGGGCGTTTCAGGGAAAAGGTATTATGTTGGAGGTAATCCCGCGTATACTTAACTATGCATTTGAAGTAATGGGGGTGCAAACCATTGTAGCCTTTCCATCCAGCGACAATCCCCCATCTGTAAAACTGCTGGAAAGGCTTGGCTTTGATCTGGTTCAGGAAGATCATAAAAATACACATCAAGGCGTACCTGGAATGCTTACCTATACATTTTCTGCTCCTGAATCCTGATTTGATTGTTGTTACCACTTCGGTTGGTGAGGACATAAACCGATAGAATTACTCACCTAGGTTGATAAATCAATTGTTTGTCAGTCTGAGCGTTAATTTATTGGATAAAAATCAATATTAGTAACAGCCTCTCCGGGTTGTCATTTCGAACGTAGTGCAACGTAGTCGAGAACCACGCAGTGCTAAGCGAAGCTAAATCTGCCTCTTAGATTTCTCCCCGCCTGTAAGGGCAGGCATTCCGCTGCCAGTGAAAAATCGGCTTGCTCCAGTCGAAATGACGATTCTTTCTATAGGGTCTGTCAATGGTAGCGGAGTCGAAGACCTATTCGCTATTACTGCTGTGACACGACCAAATTATAACAAGCTACCTTCCGGCAGTTCGTACGGCAATTTACCTGGTTCAAAAATGCGGGTAAGCTGAGTGCCTTCAACCGTAATTTTATCGCCTTTTCTTCTAATCCAGTTCCCTTCTCTGAGGCCAACTACCTTAATGTTGTTTTGGGTTAAAAACTCTTTTATACGCGTTTCCCTGGTTTCGCCATTGTGTTTCAGTGTAGGGTCTGGGTCGAGGTAATGCGGATTAAGATTAAAAGGAACCAATCCCATACATTCGAATGAGGCTGGATAAACAATCGGCATATCGTTGGTAGTTTTCATATTTACGCCACCAATATTACTTCCTGCACTGCAGCCTAGGTAAGGTTTACCACTTTCTACATTCGATTTTAATGCTTGCATCAGACCTGCCTCGTGCAGGGTTTTTACCAACAGAAAAGTGTTGCCACCTCCGGTGAAAAATCCCTTCGCTGCATTAATAGCCTCTGCCTGATCTTCAAATTCGTGTAATCCTTTAGCTTTAATGCCAATGGTTTCGAAAAAATCGATAGCTTTCTGGGTGTAATCATCGTGAGAAATACCACCCGGCCGGGCAAAGGGGATAAAAATGATTTCGTCGATACCTTGATATAAATCGATAATCTCTGCTTTTAAATAAGCCAGGTATTCACCACCAAATAGGGTAGAGGTTGAGGCAAGGATAATATTCATCATATACTTAAATGTAGAAAAGCACGATAAACTTCTCGTGTTTTTTGTCAAAATTAATTAATCATTCCTGTTTTGGTTAAAATAGGATGAAAATTAAATTATTCAAAGCATTCAATCACCCTTTAGCGTGTATATGCTTTAACGCGCTACAGAGGTTAATTAATAATTGTGGTTGTTAATTAGAGAAATTATTTACCTTACCTGGCCTAAAGCTGTGGGTTTGCAAACCAGGCTAATAAAAATGGTGTAACATTTGGGTTATGTTTATTTGTAATTTTTATTAATTTAGTTTTAAGAATACCAAATGCCAGTCTATCCAACACCACATCAAGATGAGTTGATTTCCAGATTAAAATGTGGTGATGAGCTCGCATTCAATCAAATTTACAATAGCTACTGGAAACAGCTCTACTACACCGCCTTTACTATTTTACAAGATGAAGAAGGTGCGCTGGATGCCATACAGGAAGTGTTTGTGAGCTTATGGCAGCGTAAACATGACCTCAACATTGTAACCCTTAAAGCTTATCTCCACCAGGCGGTACGTTTTACGGTACTTAAGGCTATAAGGGCACAAAAAACTGATCAGGAATTTTATAAAAGACTGGCTAAAATCACTACTGAAATTATTATAGAACAGCCCATGCTTTTTAAGGAGCAAAAAAGCCTGATAGAAGGGTTGATTGATAGCCTCCCTGCCGATTGTAAAGCCATTTTTTTAATGAGCCGCGAAGAAGAAATGACCTATAAGCAAATTGCCGCTAAACTCGAAATTTCTGAAAAAACTGTCGAGAAAAAAATGTCCAAATCGCTTAAAATCATTCGCGAAGGCTTAAACCTCGAAATGTGTCTTTTTATAATTGCCGCTTATCATTTGTTTTGATTTTATAGTGCTGTTTTACAGTGTTTTATCTTTTTTAGTCTCTCAATTATCCATTTTGCTGTAGGGTCTTCTTCACTTTTGGGTACTTATTAATTCGAGACATGGAAAAAGAACAATTTTTAATCCTGATAGATAAATATGTTAATGGGCAGGCTACCGAAAATGAAATACTTTTGGTTGAAGCATATTATTCGAAGTTGAAAGGAATATCAGAAGTTGGTGAACAGGAAATAGAAAATGAAAAATACCTTAAAGAAACGCTGTTTAAACAGATTATCGAGCAGATTGGAACCGGATCTATCGATACAGCAACAGGCATTAAAAGGGGTAGACGGATAAGCCTCTGGTGGCTCAGTGCTGCGGCTTTAATCCTGGTTATATTCAGCATTGGTATTATGCTTTACAAGGCTAATAAAACTACTCAGGCAGTAGCTGTTGATTATGCAGCGTTGATTGAACCTGGTGGAAATAAAGCCGTTTTAACTTTGGCCAACGGTAAAAAAGTTATTCTGGATAATGTTTCAAGCGGAGCAATAGCCGAACAAAACGGCATTCAAATCAAAAAGAAAGAGAACGGAACCCTGGAGTATGTTCAGCTTGCAGTTACTTCTTCCAATAACCCATTGCAAAATGTATTCAATACCATCGAAACGCCGAGGGGGGGCAGTATAAAATTATATTAGACGATGGTACCACTGTTTGGCTCAATGCAGCATCTTCTTTAAGGTATCCCTTACATTTTAACGGCAACGAGAGAAGGGTTGAGTTAACAGGAGAAGGTTACTTTGAAGTGGCGCACTTAAAAACTAAACCATTTATTGTAGTAACCGGCAAGCAGGAAGTAGAAGTTTTGGGTACCCATTTCAATATTAATGCCTATCCGGATGAAGAAGATGTTAAAACCACCTTGTTGGAGGGCAGCGTAAAGGTAAAAAGCCTGCAGGATAAAAGCCAGTCGAAATACCTTAAACCAGGCGAACAGTCGGTGTTGAACAACAACAATTGGCTGGTAAAACAGGTTGATGCCGCTACACAGGTAGACTGGAAAAACGGCCGTTTCATTTTTAAGGATGAAGAGCTTAAAAGTGTAATGCGCAAATTGGCCCGATGGTATGATATTGAAGTGGACTATACACAGCCGGTAGAAAATTTGAATTTTAGCGGTAAAATTTCGAGATCGAAAACCTTAAAAGATGTACTCAGGATATTAACACGCACAAATGATGTAACCTTTAAAGTAAAAGAAAGGAGGGTTACAGTTATGCCATAATTTACGATATGGACAAGCTGTAAAAAGCCGGAAGTGCTGAAGACACTCCCGGTTAGCATTCAGTTTGTCTGCTCCAAAATATTTTTCAGAATACTATCAACCAAACACAATGGTCCGGAAACGGAGCATTTAACAACTTAAACTAATCAAATGTATGAAATTTTACGATCTTAATTCGTACTGGAATTCCTGTGCGAAAAATAAAGTTCTGCTAACCATGAAACTTACTGTTTTACTTCTCTTTGGCCTGGTTTTTCAGGTGTGTGCAAATGGCTACGCGCAAAACAAGATTACCCTTGCAGAAAAGAATATTTCTTTAGAAGAGGTATTAGACAAGATCAGTCAGCAAAGCGGATTGGATATCTTTTACAACGCCAACAGGATAAAAAGGATAAACAATATCTCCATTAATGTTAAAGAGGCTTCCTTAGCCGCCGTTTTAGATAAATGTTTTATCGGTTTGCCCTTAACCTATACCATTGAAGCCTCAACCATTGTAATCCGCGATCGCAGCGAGTTAAAGTATACAACCTTTAACCGTCAGTTTGCCGATGTGCGGGGCCGGGTAGTAGATGAAGCTGGCCAGGGTTTGCCCGGCGCAACCATAAAAGTAAAAGAGAGCTCTACTGCGGTAGTGAGTGGCAACAATGGCGAGTTCGTGCTGAAAAATGTTCAGGATGGAGCCATTTTGCAGGTGTCGTTTGTAAGTTACCAGACACAGGAAATAAAGGCCAATCTGAAAGCCGAAATGTTGATTCAGCTCATTGCCGAGTCGGGAAGCCTGAACGAGGTAGTAGTTACCGGTTTTGGGCAAACCCAAAAAAAAGTAAGCGTAACCGCAGCCATATCTACCGTTCAAACCAGGGAATTAAAGCAAAGCCCGGTTTCAAATTTAAGTAATGCCTTAGCTGGCCGTTTACCCGGATTAACAACTATTCAGTCATCAGGTACTCCGGGTTCAGACGGATCGGCTATTTACATCCGTGGTATTGGTACCTACGGCGCTAGCAGAAGCCCCTTAATTGTAATTGATGGTTTACCCCGCGGAGATGCCAACTTTGGCGATATTGATGTGAATGAAGTTGCTTCAATTAGTATATTAAAAGATGCTGCGGCAACCTCATTATACGGTATACAAGGTGCCAACGGTGTAATTCTGGTAACCACTAAACGCGGAAAAATTGGCAAAACCAATATTCAGTTTAATGGACAGTATGGTTTGCAGACACCGCAACGCCTGCCCGAACGTTTCAGCAGTTTACAAAAAGCAACTTTAGATAATCAGGGCTCTGTTAACGATGGTAGTAACCCTATCTGGACAGATAAAGAGATTGAACTTTTTAGAAGCAAAGCTGACCCTTACACCTATCCTGATGTAAACTGGTACGATGTAATTTTCGAACCCAATACCCCTCAGCAACAATACAACGCCAACATGAGTGGCGGTAACAGTAGCGTAAAATATTTTGTTTCATTAGGCTACCTTAATCAGGGTACGCTTTTTAAAGGGGCGAATGATAATAAATATAGTGTGTCTCAAAAATACGACCGCTATAATTTTCGCTCTAATATTGATATTACGGCAACGGATATGATGAATGTACGGCTTGACCTGGCTTCGAGAATTGAGCAACGAACCGGACCCGGGCCAGGTTATGGTACTGTATTTAGCTGGGTAAACCTGATGCAAAACTATACCACACCTGTTTTTAACCCCAATGGTACTTATGGTGCAGGGCGGATTACCGCACCTGATGTATGGAACCCACTGGGTGCTATAAAAGAAAGCGGTTATTATGATAATTTCTGGAACAGCACCAACGGTACCATTGAAATAAACCATAGACTCGATTTTATTACCAAAGGGTTAAATGCCAAAGGTTTGTATACTTTCGAAAATTATGGCGCCATCAATTACGGTCAAAACCAGCAATTTACGGCTTTCCGCTATCGTAAAGATCCCGTAAGCGGAGCAGAAACCTATACACCATTTACCCAACAAACCTCACTTTCAAAATCATCGGGCACTTCGGCTACCCGTTATTACTACTATAACCTGCAGCTCAACTACGATCGCTCGTTTGGTAAACACACATTTTCTGGCCTGGCTTTATTTAATCGCAACTATACTTCTGTTACAGGCGATTTACCCCGGGCTTATGAAGGTTTTGTAGGCAGGGCAGCATATAATTACGATGCAAAATATTTTGCAGAATTTAATATGGGCTATAATGGTTCTGAAAATTTCCCCAAAGGTAAACGTTACGGCTTTTTTCCAGCGGTTTCTGCAGGCTGGGTAATTTCTGCCGAATCCTGGTACAATATCAAAGCCATGAATTACCTTAAGCTTCGGGGTCATTCGGTTACGTGGGTAACGATAATATTGGTGGATCAAGATGGCTCTTCATTTCCGATTACAGCAGGGGCGGAGGCTTCGATTTTGGAACTTCTCCAACCACATCAGGAGGTTACAATGTAAACCGTACAGGTAACCCCAATATTACCTGGGAAAAAGCGCAAAAATCGAACATCGGTTTAGAAACAGGTTTCTTTAATAATGCGCTTAAGCTGGATGTAGATGTATTTAGGGAAAATAGAACCAACATCCTCACTACGCCACAAACTATCCCAACTTATTTGGGTATTGCAGGCCTTTCGGCCATTAATGTGGGTAAAGTATTAAACCAGGGTTTCGAGGCTTCTTTAAACTTTAACACCAATGTAGATAAGGTTAATATTTTCGGATACATCAACTGGACTTACAATAAAAACAAAATACTTGCCCGAGATGAGCCCAATTTAGCTTATCCATACCAAGCTTTAACCGGGCTTCCTGTAGGCTATCAGTTAGGTTATATTGCCGAAGGTTTGTTTAAAGATCAGGGCGAAATAGATGCATCGCCGAAACAGAGCTTTGCAGGTAGGGTTATTCCGGGTGATATCCGTTACCGCGATATGAATGGCGACCGTGTAATCAATGAAAACGATCGTGTAGCCATTCAGGTAAGTAATTTTCCAAACAATACTTTCGGGGCTTCGCTAGGGGCATCGTGGAAAGGAATCGATTTAAGTGTTTTGATGCAGGGCGCTTTAAGCGGTAAAACCAATGTACCTTATCTTGGGCCGGCAAGGCTTGATGATGTTTGGACACCAGCAACAGCCAGTACAGCAACTTACCCTACGGTGCATTACAGCTTAGCGGGTGGACAAAATAATTCGCAGCTAAGTACTTTCTTTATTTACAGTTCCGATTACCTAAAACTTAAAAATTTAGAACTAGGCTACACATTTCCTACCCGAACACTCGCAAAAATTAAAATAAGCTCGCTACGGATATTTGCCAACGGATTAAACCTGGCCACCTGGGATAAACTGCCTTACAAGGATTACGATCCGGAACAAACTGCAAACGGAACCGCATTGTACCCAACCATGAAAGTATACAATGTGGGTGTATCGATGAATTTCTAATCACTGACTTAAAATCTTTAACAATGAAAAAATATAATTATGCTTTACTGGTAGTTTTGTTCCTTTTAGGGATAAGCTCTTGTAAGAAAAGTTTTTTAGACCGGGTTCCAAGTGATTATATCAATGAGGCAGAGGTTTTTGGCGATATCAATAATGCCGAAGGCTTTCTGAATAATATATATACTGCTATTCCATCATGGAATTATGGAGCAGGAAACTCTTATGTAACTGCAGCCATGACCGATGAAGCTAAACAACGTTGGGCAAATGGAGCTATTTTGTTTAATACCGGGGCATGGAATCCAAGTAACTTTTCTCCGCTTGGCGATGACTGGACAAATGCATATGCTAAGGTGAGGGCCTGTAATCTTTTCTTAACCAATTTTGATCAGATTCCGGAAGACCCTAATGTTCCGGGCCGGAAAACCCGTTTAAAGGGCGAAGCTTTAATGCTGCGTGCATTTTATCATTTTGTACTTTTTAGGGGATGGGGTAAAATTCCGATTATGAATAAACCACTTTCGCCGGCAACAGATGGAGATGCGGTATTCTTAAAACGGAGCGAATACGCAGAAGTAGTGGGGTTTATTGAGAGTGATTTAAACGCGGCAATGCAAAACCTGCCAGCCAAGCAAGATGCGGGTTTGTGGGGCAGGGCTACCAAAACAATATGCCAGGCCATAAAATCCAGGCTGTTTCTCTACTATGCCAGCACCTTATTCAATCCGGCTAACGATGCCGCAAGATGGCAGAAAGCTGCTGCACTTTCTAAAGAAGCGATGGATGCAGCACTGGCACAAGGTTATACTTTAGAACCAAAATTTGTCGATGCCTTTTTGAAATATGCCAATACCGAATGCATTTGGGGACGTAACATTGGAACCGGAGGAGGTTCAGGTATTGATCAGGTAATGCAGCCCTTAGGTTATAGCGGCTGGACCAATTGCGGCCCGATACAGGATTTTGTGGATGCCTTTGAAATGAAAAATGGTTTGCCTATTCAGGATGCAGCTTCGGGCTGGGATCCTAAGCATCCTTATAAAGACCGCGATCCACGGTTTTATGCAACAGTTTTATACCCCGGGGCGAAATGGAAAAACAGAACGATCAATATTTACACTAACGATAAAGACAATGCCAACGAGCCCGGAACCAATTATTGGTGGCGAAAATACATTACAGAAAGTTTAAACTTAGCCAACAATTCAGGTGGGGTAAACAAATCGTTCTCTATTTTTAGAACGGCAGAGCTGATGTTAAACTATGCTGAGGCACAAAATGAAGTTGCAGGAGCAGATGTAAACGTTTACAATGCCATTAATCCTATCCGCAAAAGAGCAGGTATGCCGATATTCCTGCCGGCTTAACCAAAGAACAAATGCGCGAGGTAATCAGGCATGAGCGCCGGGTTGAACTGGCTTTCGAAGGGCTCCGTTTCTGGGATGTTAGGAGATGGAAAATTGCAGAGGTGGTAGATAACAAGCCTGTTTTTGGGGTAAATTATACCATTTCATCAAGCAATGCTACCGATACCACTTTTACTTATTTTGAAGCTCAAAAACGGGTGTTCGATAAAACCAAGCATTACTTTCTGCCTATTCCACAAAGTGAGATAGATAAACTGAATGGTAAAAACCCCGATTTTAAACAAACCGAAGGCTGGTAGCCGAATTTAATTAAATAACAACGCTCTTGTAAGGTAGGCCATATTTGGGCCTGCCTTATTAATTTTATATTAGCAAAAAGAAGAAAGTATACCTTTACAATTAATAACCCTATCATAAAAATAAGAGTAGGAGGTAAAAGCCCCTCTCGCTAAATTTAGTCTACTATAGAAAATGAACTGTTTAAAAGGCAAAAAGTATATCCTGTTGTGCATTATCGTCGCTTGGTTAAACCCCGCCAAGGCACAGGTTTATCAGGCGGTAAAAGAAATAGCGGCCAGAAGAACCCCTTGGTTGGCTTCATCACTTACATTTAGTAGTATACCAGCCCAGGATGGAAAAGACGTTTTCGAGCTTTCGACGGAAAACAATAAGGTTAAAATTGCCGCATCTAATGCCAATGCCGCAGCCGAAGGCTTAGGCTGGTACCTGAAATATTATTGCAAAAGAAGTCTCTCGCATTTGGGCGATAACCTTGAGCCTGTAAAAACCTTACCGCAAATTGCTGGCAAAGTGAAGGTGGTTTCACCATATCCATACCGCTATGCTTTAAACTATTGTACCATCAGTTATTCGATGAGTTTTTACAAGTGGAAAGACTGGGAGCGCGAACTAGACTGGATGGCCTTAAATGGGGTAAATCTCATTCTGGCGCCGGTTGGCATGGAAGCGGTATGGCAAAATACACTTAAGAAAATTGGTTATAGCGATGAAGAAACGAAGGCCTTTATACCCGGGCCTGCATTTGATGCCTGGTGGTTAATGGGGAATTTAGAAGGCTGGGGCGGACCAGTTAGCCAAACATTGATTAACCAGCAGGTAAAGTTAGAACAGCAGATCATTAAACGGATGAAAGATTTAAAGATCGAGCCGGTTATGCAGGGCTTTTATGGCATGGTACCTACAAGTTTAAAAAACAAAATGAAGGTTACTGTTGCCGATCAGGGCAAATGGGCAGGTGGTTTTACCCGTCCTGATTTTTTGGTGCCTACCGATCCTGCTTTTGAGAAGATTGCAGACATATACTATGCCGAAATGAAAAAATTGTACGGTGCGGGCTTACAATTTTTTGGTGGAGACCCTTTTCACGAAGGTGGAAATTCGAAAGGAGTGGATGTAGGTGCAGCAGCCACCGCAATACAAAAGCGTATGCAACAACATTTTCCTGGCAGTACCTGGGTATTGCAGGGCTGGCAATCTAATCCTTCGGCTGCTTTATTGAGTGGTTTAGATAAAAAGAAAACACTGGTAATCGAATTATTTGGCGAAAACACCAACAACTGGGAGAAACGAAAGGCTTATGATGGTACCCCTTTTGTTTGGAGCAATGTGAGTAATTTTGGTGAGAAAAACGGACTTTACGGCAAGCTTCAACGGTTTTCTGATGAAGTAAACAGGGCAAAAAGCAGTGCTTACGGTCAGTTTTTGGCTGGGGTGGGTATTATACCCGAAGGAATAAATAATAATCCGGTAGCTTACGATTTAATGCTGGAACTTGGTTGGCACCGGGATCTTGTAAAAGTAAATGATTGGATAAAAGGTTATCAGGATTACCGTTATGGAAAAAGTAATACTAAACTTAATGAGGCCTGGCAACTTTTATTGGAAACGGCTTACAGCAGTCCGGAAATATACCAGGAGGGGCCTTCAGAATCGATTTTTTGCGCAAGACCGGGAATGGCTATTAAAACAGTTTCATCATGGGGAACCCGCAAAAGAAATTATGATCCCGAACGCTTTGCCGAAGCCGTTAAGCTATTTGTAGCTGCGGGAGCTGACTTTAAGTCGGTAGAAACTTACCAAACCGATAAAATTGATTTTGTTAGGCAAGTGCTGGCCAATAAGGGTGATATTACCTACCAGAAAATGATATCGGCTATTGCTGCTAAAGATGCTGTTGTTTTTAAAAAAGAAAGTGCCCGGTTTGAAGAACTGATTTTACAGCAAGATTCGCTTTTAAGTGCCAGCAAATACTTTTCTTTAAACAGGTGGCTACAGCAGTCCATTGATTTTGGTAAAACCCCTGAAGATAAAGCCAATGCTTTAAAAAATGCAAAAACACAGATTACTTACTGGGGGCCAGATAATAATCCGAAAACCGACCTCCGCGATTATGCACACAAAGAATGGGCAGGCTTGCTTAAATCTTTATACCTTTCGCGTTGGCAGGCATTTACTGCAGATCAGCTGGCTAAAATAAATGGTGAACAACATGAGTCGCCCGATTATTTTGCAATGGAGTTAGCCTGGACTCAAAAACCTGATTTGTATGAGCTAAAACCACTCACGGCCGGGCAACTTGATCAGCTGATTGAGCAGATCTTGAAATAATGAATACTCAGGCCAGTTTTTCAACTGGCCTGAGTATTTTACTCAATTGTGTGGTATGATAATCAGTACAATCTTTGCACAAACGTTTGTGTTTGTTAAAGCGTGTGTTATGCTATGTTTTTTAGAAGGTGTGTTGCTTAGTAAAGAAAAAGGCCACCAATAGAACCAGGTCTTTCCCTGCAATTTAACTTTCTGATAGTAAAAACAAATCAAACGTTTGTGCTTAATTTATAAATAGAAATAGACCGTTTCGGGCTAACTTAGGGGCAACGCTAACCAAAGTCAACTATGCTGCCATCCGAAAAAGTAAAACAACTCTTATTCATTCTTTTGCTGTTTGTAATCAGTTTTCATTCATCAGCACAAAATAAATCAGTTAAATCAAATCATATCCGCATCAGCTTTAACGGGAAAAAGTTTGATCGGTTAAACCTGATTACAACTGTTGAAGGAAATATAAAACGTTCATTTTCTGGTTATTCAAAAGATGGAATGGCCTGGGATTTTGCCTATCCCGATAGTCTTTATGAGCAAATCAGGTACTTTGATATCAATAATAAAAATGATGCAGATACTTCAGCCAATACGATAACATTATCAACTATTACGGGTGCTGATACTGTGTTATGTGGAAGTTGCCATTTCAGCAGAGGAGATGTAGCGCTTAATGCTTCATTTTTGAAAATCAATACCTATACCGGGATGAGGTTTTTGAAAAAAAATGGAACTGAGGGATCGCGAACAGAATTAGAAAATCAGTTTTTTATTGGCCAGGTAAAGGATAGGCAATTGCTTAGTTCGATGGAGGGCATAAAAATACGTTATAGTTATTTTTACAAGGTAAGCGGTACTTATGAAGAATCGTTAAAAAAGTATATCACGCTTACTCAAAAATACCCCGATTCTTATGGCTTAGTGGCCGGTTTGGCTGGCAGGTTAAATTATTATAAATCAACCGACGATGTAGCAGCTGTTTTCAATCTCTTTTCGCCCAAAATTAAAGCCAGTTACTACGGCAAAGAAATTGCCCGGAATTTAGCATTTAACCATTTTGATAACGCAATGCTTAAACCCTGGAATAGCGATACACCCGAGGCAATTGTAACCGACCCGAATAAACCATCGCTTGTTGTTTTTTCGGCTTCCTGGTGCGTGCCTTGCCATAAGCAGTTGCCGATAGTTAAAGAACTTAAACAAAATCTGGGCGATCAGTTGGATGTTGTTTACATCTCTATTGATGATAAAAATACGCTGGCCAATTGGAAAAAGATGACTGAAGCAGCAGAAATTCCCGGCAGAAGCTTACTTGCAATTGATCAGATGGAGCAGATACGGAAAAAATACTTTGTTCAAACCATTCCTTATTCATTTCTGGTATATCCCGGTGGCAAGCTGGAAGTGATAAATGTGAGCATTGAAGCAGATAAACAAAAGATTTATAAATTTATTAATAAGGGGAGTAAATAACGCGCTATTTTTAATCTACAGGATGCGACAGGATGGTTACGCCATTCATATTCTATATATTAACCACAAAATAGACAGCACGATTTGAATGTGCAGTTTAAGGTTAACCAAATATATTTGAAGTAATTTATGAAAAGCATCTCCATATTAGCATTCACGGTCTTTGTATTAATTAGCAGTGCGGTTTCTGCGCAATTTAAAACACCCGATTGGGTAAGCAAGGCAGGCGCCAGAAAATTTAGTTTCAAGCAAAAAAAATACCTGGTTAACCAGTATGGAGCTTTAAATGACGGAAAAACCTTATCTACCAAAGCGATTCAGAAAGCCATAGATGATTGTGCAGCAAAAGGGGAGGTACGGTTTCTTTTCAACCGGGCAAGTATTTAACCGGTTCTTTGTTCATTAAAACAGGTGTTAATTTCGAAGTGGCTAAAGGTGTGGAGTTGTTGGGTAGTCAGGATATTAAAGATTACCCTGAGATTGATACCCGTGTGGCAGGCATTGAAATGAAATGGCCGGCAGCACTGATCAATATCCTCAAACAGCACAAAGCAGCTATTTCGGGATCGGGATTGATTAATGCTCAGGGTAAACCTTTTTGGGATTACTACTGGAACCTGAGAAAAGATTATGATGCTAAAGGCTTACGCTGGATTGTAGATTATGATGCGAAACGCCCCCGAACCGTACTAATCGAATCGGCCAGCGATGTGATTGTGAGAGATGTAAATTTACAACAAGCAGGTTTCTGGACGGTACAAATCCTTTATTCGAGCTATGTAACTATTGATAAAATTACCATCAGAAACAATGTAGACGGGCATGGCCCCAGCACCGATGGTATTGACGTAGATTCATCGCTGTGGACTTTGATCCAGAATTGTGATATTGATTGTAACGACGATAATTTCTGCCTGAAAGCTGGTCGCGATTGGGATGGCCTGCGGGTAAACCGGCCAACTGAGTATGTGGTTATCCGCAATTGTATTGCCCGCAAAGGTGCTGGTTTACTTACTCTGGGCAGCGAAACTTCGGGCAGCATCCGTCACGTGTGGGCTACTGATTTAATCGGTTATGGTACAGGCAATGCATTAAATATCAAATCGGCTAAAACCAGGGGTGGTACTGTAGAAGATGTTTACTTCGGTAATATCACCATGGAAGGTGGCGGCAATGTAATTCAGGTTAATCCTAACTGGAATCCGGCTTACAGTTACTCAACCTTGCCTGCCGGGTATAATCCTGATTCAATCCCTTTGCATTGGACCAAGCTTTTAACCCATGTTGAACCGGCGAGTAAAGGCATACCAAAAATACAGAACATCAATGTTTTCAACGTGAATGCAAAAGATGTTAAAAAAGCCATCGATGCTGTTGGCTTCAGCGAAACCGTATTAAAAAATTTCAACTTTAAAAATTTGAACATTGCTACAGCAACTGCTGGCAACATCGAATTTGCCCAAAACTGGACTTTCGATCAGGTGAAGATTAATGCAGCAGATGCATCTACTTTAAAAGTATTGAATGCAATAGGTGTAAAGCCTTAAGCGAGAGCTGTTTCAGTTAAAACGATATGCGTTATAAATAAAAAAAGGTACAACAATCGCTGTTGTACCTTTTTATCTAAATTAACGCTCTCAATCTATGATTGATGCAGGGCTCTCACCCCCTGCAAGGGCAAAGGTATTAATTATTTGTTTTTTTGCAAATTCTAAATTGATTTTCTGATTATTTCTTGAAAAAAAATGATGCTTTATAAAAAAGCTAAGGCTAAAAATGCCTTGTTCAGCAGGCTATTTGCCAAATTGAACCTCAATCAAATTCCTCCATATTCATCGCATAGCTATCTTTAAACCATCACAAGGATAGCGAATTGAATTGCTCCTTTATAAAATTAGCATCATGGAAAAATACAGGAAAATTATTTTTAGTGCCACTTTGGCTTTTGTATTAACAGCTTTTATAGCTCCCTTTAGCATTTTTGCCCAAAAAACAGGCATTACACGCACCAATCATCAAAGGCACAATATTAGCGTTCCAGGCTACGAAACCATACAGGCAAGTATTGCTTTTGAGCCTGGGGTTCAGTTTGGTATGCATTCGCATCCTGGTGAAGAAGTAATTTACGTGCTTAAAGGGACATTTGAATATCAGATCGAGGGGGAAAAACCAGTCCGGCTTAAAGCTGGTGAGGTGCTTTTTATTCCGGCAGGTAAAAATCACCAGGCTAAGAATGTGGGTAAAAATAAGGCTGTAGAATTGGCAACCTATATTGTAGAAAAGGGGAAAACCCTGGTGGTAATGAAACCTTAAATAATAAATTTACCGAAAGGGATGATAAAAATATCCCTTTCGGTAATGGTTTAATGAATTTATAAAATCTCGATTCCTTTTTCCTCGAGCGCTTCAAAAATATGTGCGTTTACCATGCTTTTGGTTAGTTCGGCTTGCGAAATATCCTTACACCAGAAAAATATCCGTACATCACTGCTTGCCCTGCTCACCGGACTGATCATAATTACAGGTTCTTTATTCACAAATACATTGGTGTTTTCGATAATTACATTGCGGATCAGGCTGGTTACTTCTGATGAGTTGAAAGGCTTAGCGATAGAAAGTACAATATCAACACGCATCTGGTTGTTGCTCAATGTCCAGTTGATGATGTTGTTGGATAGGATAGAACCATTTGGGATAATGATTTCGGCACCTTCATCACTTAACAAGGTACTAGACCTTACACCGATTTCTTTTACCCTTCCTTTTTTATTGCTCAGCTCTACCACGTCGCCAATGCGGATGGTTTTATCAAAAATAAGGATGATACCCGAAACAAAATTGCTTACAATGTTTTGTAAGCCCAATCCAATACCTACACCCAAAGCGCCCAATATCACTGTTATTTTATCAATAGGCAAGCCAGAGGCTGCAACAGCAATTAAAAAGCCACTAATGAGTAAAACCAGGCGGGTGACCAATAGCTTGGAGCGTTCGCCTTTATTGTCATCCAGTGCATCATCGCCCACATCGCCAAAGAAATAGGCAATGTATTTTTGTAAGAAATTGGCGAGCCAGATAATGGCCAGAAACAGCACCACACCTCCCAGTGTGAAAGAGAAGCTGCCAACAATCCTTCTTTGGGTAAGTTCGTCGGTAATGGCCGAATAAATACTGTTGAAAATATTTAAGTTGGTTGTAAAAATAACAGCCCAGATGATAATGGCACCTGTTGAGGCAATGCGTTTTAAGCCGGCGGTAACAGGTATCCAGTCAAAAAACTCTGGGTAGCCTTTTCTAATCCTGCTGCTTTTCATTTGAAGTAAAAAGGCCTCGACAAACATTTTAGCAAGTACAATTAGTGAAGTGGCATTCAGAAAAGCGCTTACACCTGTGTTGTAAAAAATCTGCGTTAGCGTAAAACGGCCAAAAAGGTTACAAAATGTAGCAATAAAGGCAAATACGATGTAAATAAAGCCTGTTGATATCAGTAGTTTATATTTCTTGTATTGTTCTTCGAGTGTACGCCAAACGATAATGCCATAGGTGGTAGCCCCGTGCTTAGTGCTAAAAGTAGCCATCGCTGATAGCGTGGCGGCATACCCAAGATGCGGAGGATTACTGGTGCAAAAAGAAACAGTACAAATACACACCATTGGAAGAATAATTTTTTAGGTAGTTTTTTCCGGAATAAAAAGGTAAGACAAATAGCCAGCAGTATGTGTACCGATTCGATATACAAGGCGGGTGCGCGCAAATCGAATACCGGTGCGAGCGCAAAAAGCATAATTAAGGTAACCAGGTATGGTTTTGGCGAAAGCATGGTAAAGTTAAAATCTTCCACTGCTTCGAGCCTGTCGCGTTGTTTTAGGCTCCTGAAATTAAAAAATACCCAGCAGAAGAAAACTAGGCAGGTAAACAAAAGCAAAGCACGACTGCTTCTGGTGTAAACGAAATAATAAGCAGATATCTGCTGCTCGCTATTCATAAACTTTCTGAAACCCATGCCTTTGTTGGCACGTTTATTAACCGATTCCCACAGGTAGCGCCTTTCTTTGCCAAATGCTTTTATGCTAACGGCACTAAGCTGGCTATCGGTAAGGTACATCAGCTCTTTAATGTTAATCAGGTTGGCCGAAGTACGTGCCTGCTGGTTGTTAATGGTTAAGGAGGCGTTTTTAATCAGGCTATCCATTACCACCCGCTTTTTCTTCAGTTCGGCAAACTGTATCTTAAACATTTCGCGCAAGGCGGGCGTGGTAAATATTTTAACCAGTACTGAATCTTTACGCAGGTTAAGTATTTCTGTTTTTAACTTGCGGAGTTCTTTTTCGTACGCGTCAAGATCGGCCAAACAATCGCGGTTATTGCTTTGAAGTTCTTCCAGCAGGGTTTCGTCCATTTGCAGGTTCTGCAGGTTAAGGTTCCGGTCTGCGTTGGTTAGGCGGCTTTTTAAAAGTGCAAGAGCTGCTTCATCCTGCGTGAGGTGCGCATCAATTGGTTTGAGCTTGGTAAACGAATTAACAGTAACGGGCACCTTGTTTACCACCTCGAAAACTTTTTCTAAACGAAAGAGATAATCACCTTTGGTTAGTATAGCAGAATCGGCTAGAAATGCAGTTTCGGGGTTCTTGTCAGCTGGTTTGCCGGTTTGAGCAAAAGCAGAAAAGAAAGAAAGGGCAATGCAGGCCATTACCAGGAAAACAGTGCGCAAATGGGAAGAACTTTTTATAATCATTTTCTTTTAACGAAAGATTTTGTAGCCAAAAGTAAATAATAGAAAATAAAAAAGCGTTCTCCTTTTCGGGGAGAACGCCTGAATACTAAATTTTAACACCTTACTTTTTAGGCGCGTTGGTACCAAACTTTCTAGGATAATAAGAAAGCGTTACCATAAAATATTGTTGCAATACATTTTTTGTACTTGTAGTGAAGCTGTTTACGCTTGCATAGTTAAATACGCTTTTGTTTTGGCGCAATAAATCGAGAGCCGAAAATTTCACTTCCGCATTATTGCCTTTGGTAAAACGGTACGTGGCATTTGCATTCCAGATCGCAAAATTAATGGTTTCGCCAACCGACGGATTGTTGTTGTTGAAATTGATGTTACTGCTGAGTGAAAACTTTTTAGTGAAATTATAATTTCCGCTGAAAGAAGTAGTTAGCGTAATGTTTTTATAGATCGTACCCAAGGCACTTTGTTTAGCTACACTGGTAACAATGCCTTGTGTGGCTTCGAAGGCTAATTTATCCTTATAGGTGTAAGTGGTTTGCAGGCTGTTGTTAGTAGAGAAGTTGTTAGAAAAATTAAACAAAGTATTGGTATAAGTTGGGTTTTTACTAAAATTAAAGGAAGTATTAAAACCCAGTTGCAATTCACTGGTTTTTAGTTTAAACGACTTACGGATATTTCCACTCAAGTTGGCATACCTATTACCATTCGCATTGGTTAAGTAAACTGTTCTGCGATTCTGTTGATCGATAAAAGTGCTATCTACAATATCATTATCAACTATGCCCGCCGAGCCATTGATATTAAAGTTCAATGTATTTTTACTTTTCATATCATAATGATAAAAATTGATATTGATCGAACGGTTTAATTCCTCTTTCAGGTTCAGGTTACCCCTTTGTAAATTATATAAGTTGGTACTGTCGGTTAAGGGTGCGAGTTGGTGAAGGGTAGGGATATTTACCTGGGTACGATAGCTGAGGTTTAAGCTCTCCTGATAGGTGCCGATTTGATAGTTTGAGGCGCTTACAGAAACAACAGGTACAAAATTTCGATAGGTTCGCCTTAGGTTTTGAAAAGAGCGGTCAGAAGTATTGTTTTGATTAATGACTTGTTGTGCAGCGGTAATTTTAATGCTTAATGATTTATAATAACGATTACTTAGGTTTTTAGAAAACGATTTGCTTAATGAAATTCCGGGAGTAAAATCGGTAACATTGGTTTTTAGGTTATTGGAAAGGTAATTATTCTGCTTGTAATTCCCGTTTACAAAATCTTCAATAAAATTATGTTCTTCGCTATTGGTCAAAGCCAGTTTGCCGGTAATTTCAGCATCAAATCCACTTAGGTTAGCATTGCCAAAAAAGATCGATTTTAAATTGGGCAAACCTAATATCATGGTTTGTGATAAATTCTTGCTATCCGTTTGGTATTTTCGGTTAAAGTCGCGGTTGTTGGCGCTATTCAATAAATCTCTAAATTCCGTTATTTCTGTTCTGTCGTTATTACGGTTGTTTATGCTAACATCATAGCTGGCATTAAGTGATTTAAACCGCTGTTTCCAATTGTTGTAGTTTTGGTAGTTGTAACTTGCCCTGAAAGTGAAATCGGTATTGGTATAGTTACTTTGCCCCATGCTGTTGTTGGTACTGGTAAGCTGCCGGGCATTATTCTGTGCACTTCTGATATTTGAATTACTATTATCCCCTTTTTCTGTATTGAATGATTCACTCAAATCTAAGCGATGACTTTTTTGGTAATAATTGTAGATTGAATTAAAGCGGTGCCTGTCGCTGGTATTGGATGAAGTGGTATTGCTGTTCGCGTAAAGCTGGTTATTATCGGCAATGGTAGTGATGGTTTGCGCATCGCCTATGTTTGATGATTCGAGGTTTTTAAAATAATAATCGGCCGTTATCGAACTTTTATTGTTCCAATCTTTACTATCGGGCTTAAAATTGTAGGTCATCTGCGCTCCGGCTACATTACCTTTATTCAATCCGCTTTGCCTGAAATCCGATTGGTATTCAACCGAGGTGCCAACACCTTTGTAAGTACTGTTTCTGATCAGCGTATTAATATCATTGGGAATCTTATTGATATCGTTTGATGCCCCGATGACGGATAGCTGGAGCTTGGGGGTACTAAAGTTTAAATTGCCATCAAACTGGTAATGCTTGTCCGTCCCATAGCCGGCACTTATTTTGCCGAAGTAGGATCGGTCTTTCCCTTTCTTTAATTTTAAGTTGGCCACCAGGTTGCTGTCTAGTGGTTTATCTCTATCAGCGGTATTGAAAATCTGTATCTTCTCTAAAGCATTTTTTGGGATGTTTTGCAAAGCGATTTTATTGTCGCCACCAAAAAATTGTTTTCCGTTAACGGTAAGTTGCTTCACCTCCCGGCCATTAACCGTAATAATACCATCACCCCAAACGGTGATGTTCGGTACTTTTTTCAAAAGGTCTTCTACCGTAGCATTGGTATCGAGCTTAAATGCAATGGCATTAATTTCTAAAGTATCGTTATTGTACGAGATAGGAGGCACAGTAACGGTTACCTCTTGCAAGTTCACATCCTGCGGGTTAATGATAACGTTTTTAAGGTCGAGCACAGTTTGTCCCTTGGGAATAGTAATGTTTTTTTGGATAGTTTGGTAACCAACGTTGCTAATATCCAGTCGTAATGGCTTATCGATTGGCAGGTTACTAAATTTGAACTCGCCATAATTGTTACTTAGCTGATAATTGATTACGGTATTATCGGCCTTGTAAATAGAAACTGTAGCAGCTTTAAGCACATAATTGTGCACCGTATCTCTTACTATACCTTTAATAGTGCCCGTGGGCGCTGGGGTTGCGGTTTGGGCAAAAGAATAACCTGTTCCTAAGCAAAAAATGCTTAAAAGGAATAAAAAATGAGCGCGCATGATTTTAGATTTGCTTCGGTTTTAAGATGATAATTACAGGATTGCTTTTTCGGTCGCCGGTTTTAAAATATTTTTCGAGCAGGGGCGGATACTGGGTTGTTTTACCGGCACTACGCTCTTTAAAAGTAAACATGGCCAATGCAGAGTAACTGGTATAAAACCTTTTATCTTCATAGGCTAAGAATCCACGGTTTTCGAAATCGTAGGTAAAACCTGAATCAGTTACTGGTAGGAAACTCGAAAGACTATCTGGCTCTAAATCCTGGAAAGATAACAACTCAGTTGTTTTGGTGTTATAAATCAGGCTTTTCTTCTGGTCTTTATCCCAAAAAATGTTTGATAGTTTCAGGTAAAGCTGATCGCCAATTAAATAACTGCTGCCAATACCATGAATCATTTTCTTGTTTTTTTCGAAGTATTCGAACCTTTTTTTAACATAAGCGGGATTGGTGATAAAATCTTTAGGCAGGGTGTTTATGGCCGGAAAAATAAATTTATAAGCCAGTTCCATTTTTTTTGCATTGAGCTTGTACAACCGGTAATCGTAATATCTGGTGTAAAAGGCCTCGTTGTCATTGTATTTGGTTATTGGATTGTCGCCATACCAATCGTCTCTTTCGAAAAACTTATCGTCGATTTTAAAGTAGCCCACGGTATCTTTCTTTTTTTTGTCGATGGTAACAAGCGAATATCGGGTACTGTCTTTACCTTTTTTGATATAGGTATAAGGCCTGAGCACAACATCGCTATTGGCGAAAGATAATTTTGGTGAGTAATAATTGAAGTTTTTAACTTTTTTTACAAAGTTGCCTTCCAGGGTAAAATACTGTACATTGTTTGGGGTGTAAACGGCAATGTATTCGGTATTTCCTTCTGTTACCATTGTAAAACCATGTGTTACCGCTTTTTCCTTATCGGCCTTTTCTGTTTGCAGCTTGGAGGCATCGATTTTTGTGAGGTATTTTCCTTCATTGGTAAAAACCAGGACTGCGCGGGTGTCATAATCGTAAATTAAAAATTTATTGCCGGCAATTTTAAGTTCAGCAATATTGCCGAACAAACTTTCTTTGGTGGTTTCCAGCGGAACAAATTTAACTTCGTCGAAAATCTGTGAAACTGCGGCTCCGCGTGCACTTTGCGGGTCGATTCGTAAGGTTACAACATGCGAGCTGTCAATTACTCCTTCTTGCGAAAAAGCTGTGAGGGAAGAAAGGCAGGTTAATGCCAGTAAGCATAAGTTATGCTTGAAGCGTTTCATAAGTGTGTTTAGATTTGGTGTGCCGCAATTGCGGTTAACAATAATAACTATAAAATAAGTTTGCTACAACTCAGGAGTTTAGATTTAACATTTTTTAAGGGTTAAAAAATGCAGATTAATAATATGGTTTGTTTTTTAGTTCGCTAATTGTTAGTGTATTATAGACTTGGTGTAAATAATCACGCAAACGTTTGCCTGAATTTAAGTGCCAGAGGCATTGGTTTTATTGGCTGATTATTTGATTTTGTATTTTACCAAACGATTTTTGTTAAAAAAGCATTATACTGGATTATATTGCAGGGAGTTTACTAAGCGATTAATAAAAATGTTTTTGTTTGAGTAGCGCTGACATTAAAATTTATTCGTCTCGTTGCCAAATCAATCGTTTGTGCATTGTTTTGAAGAAATGAGCGTACTTTATTTAATAGATTCAAAAAAGTATTCCGTAAAAATTAACCCTCTCCGCATGCCAGCAAAATTTACTAGTATTCTTTGCCTGTTGTTTTTTTGTTTAACGGGTTGCTTGGCTCAAAACGCTAATGCACAAAGCGTTGCTGCACAGTCAGGCACGACCAATTTTCAGGAGCGGGTACATCTACATATGGATAAATCATTTTACTTACCTGGTGATACCATATGGTTTAAGGCTTATGTGGTTGATGAAGCCAATCTCCCTTCGAAAGCCAGCGGAACGCTTTATGTTGACCTGATTAATGAAAAGGATTCACTCCTTAACGGATTTACACTTCCTTTACTCAATGGGGTATCCTTTGGTAATGCTCCAATCGATATTAAAAGTAGCAAAGGCCTATATCGCCTTCGTGCCTATACCAGAATTATGGATAATATTACACCTGTTTCGTTTTTCGATCAGGTAATTAAAATAGGTGATGTTGAGCAAATTAAAAACCAAATAACTGCTATACAAGATATTGATGTTCGTTTCCTGCCTGAAGGAGGAAACCTTTTAATGGGGCTGCCTTCAAGGATTGCCTATAAGGCAGTAAGCAGAAATGGCCGTGGAGTAAACATAACAGGGAGAGTGCTAAACAGTAAAGAAACTGAAATGTGCCTGATTCAGGATACTTATCAGGGGATGGGGTCTTTTTTCTTTACTCCTGAAGAAGGAATTACCTATAAAGCGATTGTTAAAGTTAACGGAGCTGAAAGAGCAATTGATTTACCACTCGCTCAATCCAGCGGCTATACACTTGCTGTTTCACAGCGCGATACGAGCGAGCTGGTTATTAAATCGATGTGTACCAAAGATTTGATAGGTAAGGGAGAATTAAAGTTAAGTGTACATAAGAACGGAGTTGAATTACTGAGTATTCCTTTTGTTATGGATAGCCAGATGGCAAGAATAACCGTCCCGGCGGCGAAATTACCCCAAGGAATTGTGCAAATTTCGTTGTTGGCAGCTAAGGGGCAGCCGCTGTGTGAGCGGCTAGCCTTTATTGGCCAGGGGAGAAATAATGATGTGATAAAGCAGAACGGGCTTGCTACCGAATATCCAAAAAGAGGCGAAACCAAACTCGAATTGCAAACTATGGTTGATGGTGGGCCTGTAACAAATGGTTCATTTTCGGTTGCCGTTACCAATAGTGAGGTAAGTATACCAAACCTCGATAATGAGAGCCATATCTTAGCAGATTTATTACTTTCTCCGGATCTTAAAGGGCATATCGAAAACCCAAACCGCTATTTTATGGATAGCTCCGATTCGACAAGGATGCATTTAGATAACCTGATGTTAACCCAGGGCTGGCGAAAAATAAGCTGGCAGAAAAAATATAACCCTGAAAAAACGATTCAGATTACAGGTAAGGTAACTGATAAGAAAGGGGCTGTATCAGCCGCCAATGTTACCCTAATGCGTACCGGTAAAGCGTTAGGGCTAGAGCAGACGGTTACCGACAGTTTGGGGAGGTTCTCATTCGATTTGGTGTACATGGGGTTGGGGAATTTCGTAGTTCAGGCTAAAAGTGATAAATCCAAATGGTTAGCAGTTAAACTCGATTCGCTGCCAGCAATACCCATTTCGCCAAATAGCTTTACCAAAAACTATTTTAAGGATACTTTATCTTTTTTTTCAAAAGAAGTAATGCAGAAAAATACCCAGAAATACCTGAAACAAGAAGGCATAAAACTGAAAGAAGTAGAAATAAAAGGAAGTAGAAAGCTAGACTACAACCCCTCAAGAGAACCAATTAATTCTGGGCATGTTTTTCAGGTAATTTTACAAAAGGACCTGATTCATGTTGAAGATATTATGGATTACCTGGCGCGGCACCTGGGAGGTAATGGTGTTATTGCTATGAATGATTATGGGGTAATGAAACCCATGTACCCACTCTACATTAAAGGAATGAATACAATTAAAATGATGCCAATATCAGTCAGCATAAATGACTTTCCTGTAGATGAATATTTTGACCTTTCAGCATTACCTGTTAAGGAGATAGAAAAAATACAGGTGTATTTGCTTGGTTCTCCGCCACATCCATCCATAATGACCATTTCGATGAAGGATAAAAACATCCTATATCAGAATTTTAGAAAAGGAACACCACCTGGTACGGCTTATTTGAAACAGGAGGGCTATACCATAAGCAAGGCATTTTATGAGGTAAAGTATCCATTGAAAAAGCAAAGTAATGAGGAGGATTTGAGAACAACACTATACTGGGCACCTAACCTAATTCCCGATAAAAATGGTAAAATAAGTGTAAGTTATTTTAATGGAGATTTAACTGGCAAGCACCGGGTTGTACTTGAAGGCTTTGATGGGCAGGGAAACCTTTTCAGGAAAGAATGGAGTTATAATGTTGTAGAATAATTTAAACCGTTATTTGAATATTTCATGTCACATTTTTTGATGTTCTTTAGGTTAAGGTGATTTTGCTTCTTTATAAACCGATTTTTAGTGTTGTTTTTTACCTCTCCACAACCACATTAAAAAGCCGGTTACGGGCAGTGAGGCGGCAATTAGTCCCGCAATAAAAGCAATTATTTTCCCCAAAATTCCCATTACGCTTCCGGTGTGCAAATCATAGTTTAAGCTTTTAATCTGATCGCTTAGCGACAGGGTTTCAAAGGTTTTTCCTTGTAAGAGCAGCTTGCCGCTATAACGGTCGAAACGATACTGTATGCGCTGGTGTATTTTGTCGGGATCGAGGTAAGCCGATACATTTACAGTACCACTTTTGGCTGCGGGAATATTGATGAGGTAATACGCGGCCCTGGTGTTAAAAGAAACAACTTTCGATAAGATCTGGTTATTTGATGCCGCTACCGTGGTTCGCTTGGTATCAGAGGTCAATTTTGTTTTCTTTTCTGCAACCAGATCAAACGACCACATCAGGCCGGTAAGGGCAATAATCAACAGGGCAATAAAGGCATAAAAGCCGAAAACCTGATGCAAATCGTAGTTCAAACGTTTCTTTTTGGTATTCCATTTAACTTTAAACTTTGCCTTTAGCACGTTTGCTTTCCATTTGGTTGGCCACCAAAGTACTATGCCCGATAATAACAGGAAAACAAAACAGACAACCGACCAACGGATAATAAAATGGCCAACCTTATCGCCCAGTAAAAGCGTGCGGTGCAGCGATAAAACAACGTTGAAAAACTCGCAGTTGGCATCCTCATGAAAAACCACACGCGCAGTGTAAGGATCTACATAAACTTTCTCGAAATATACGCCAGATTTTAACGACCTGAACATATAGCTGCGGTTCGGAGCAGTCTGGATTTCTACCCTCGAGATTTTTTTCTTGCTCCCCAGTTTAGCCTGAGCTACATTAAGTAACTCATCAAAAGATTTTGGTTTTGCACCAGCAGGCACTTCAACGTACAAACGGTCGCGGTAAAGCACTGCTTTAAGCTCATCAGCGAAAGCGTATATAGAACCGGTAATGCCCAATATAAACACCACCAGCCCGGAGCAGAGTCCGAGCCAGAGATGTAATTGATAGAGCGCTTTTTTAAAATTTATACGAAACATTGGCTACAAAAGCTCGTGGCATTTGGGCAGTTAAGGTACCCTGGCCTGTAAAATATAATTGATTGCTCAGGTTATCAACCTTGATTCCTAAACGATATTTCCCCGTATCATAGAAAGCCGTAGCATTAATCATTACATAAGACGGAAGCGTGAATATGCCGGTTGCCAACGCATTTGAAGTAAGGTGATCGCCTACATAATTGGTGCCCAGGCCAAGCCCAAGGCCTTTAAGGTTACCAACTGGTAGTTTATAGCTAATCCAGCTATTGATCAGTGTTGCTGGCCCTGCCGAGGCTGGTCTTCTTCCTTCAAGGGCAGCCGTAGCTTTGGTAAGCTTACTGTCGTTGTAGCTATAACCGGCAATAATGTTTAAACCTGGCAGCGGGTTGGTAATCAGTTCGAGTTCTACACCTTTACTGCGCTGGGTTCCGTTTTGTACGGTAATGTTATAATTAACCCCGTTAACCATTAAATCTTCTGGTCGGGTCAGGTTTTCAACCTTGATGTGGTATACACTAGCGGTAAAGCTCAGTTTTCCGTTAAAAAGATCGGCTTTTACACCACCTTCAAACTGGTTGGCATGTTGTGGTTTAAAAGTACCCGAAACACCAGCACCTTCAGGCTGGGTTACCGGGGCAACATTGGCAAAGCCATTCATGTAATTTCCAAATACCGACACCTGATCTTTAATGATGTGATATACCAACCCCAGCTTTGGCGAAACAGCTGTTTGCATATACTGGCTGTTTACTACAATCGTGTTGGTCGCCTGGTTTAGGGTTCCTTTATTTTGAAAACGATCCACACGTAAACTTAACATGGCCAGTAAACGGTCGGTAATGTTCAGTACATCAGAAGCATAAACGCTATAAATGTAGCTTTTGGTGGTGTTTTTAGTCGGCGCTGCGGTACTTGCTGCAAGTCTGGCTTCAACGGCCGATTTAGAAATTTTAACATAATTGGCATCTGATGGATTCAGTCCGCTTACATTATCGAACACAATATAGGGCGAATTGTCGTTGTTAATGGTTTGACTCAGGTAATCGAGACCAACTACCAACCTGTTTCTTAATCCTAACACTTTAAAGTCGCCAATAAAGTTCTGCTGGATATCGCTTGCAGTATTCGTTGAATTTTGAAGACTAATATTACGTTCGAGCATCTCATCGCTGGTTGCGCCTCTAATAAACTGGTATTGATAGAACCCGTCTGATTTTCGGGAGTTGTTGGAGTAAATAGTTTGCGAACGCCAGTTTTCAGAAATTTTATAATTGGCCTGAGCTTTAATATTTACTGTTGGGTTTTTCATAGTCAGATCGTTAGATGAATAAGATCTTTTCCAGTCAAAATTTAGTTCTTGTGGGGTTGTAGCTATAAATTTTCTTACCCGGTTTAAAAAGATTACAGATGGGCTGGTAGCCTCGGTTTGTAAAAAGCCGGCATTCAGGCTAAGGGTTAACCTGTCATTTGCACGGTATTCAACCGATGGAGCGAAAAATGTTGATCTTCTGAAACCTGCATCCTGAAAACTGCCTTGATATTGGTATGCGGCATTCATTCTAAACAAAAGTTTAGAACTTTTTTTGGCTGGGCCGTAAACATCGGCGGTTAATCTGTTTAATCCGAAACTACCGGTTAAGTAATTAATTTCGCCACCTGCCGTATCAATAGGTTTTTTGGTTACAATGTTAATCAACCCGCCGAAAGAAATAACAGCTCCGCCAAAAAGAGTTCCTGATGGGCCTTTAATCAGCTCTACCCGCTCAATGTTAGAAGGATCGATTTCGCCATTGGTTTGCGCTGGGAGTCCATCTACCAAAGCTGCTTCGGTTCTAAAACCGCGCATGCTGTAATAAGAAGCACCATCAGTATTGATACCACGCGATCCCTGGATTTTATACACGCCCGGCGAGTTTTTAAGTGCGTAACTAAAATCGGTAATCATTTGTTCGTTTAACAAGGTTTTTGGAATGGTAGTATAAACCTGTGGATTATCGAGATTAGCTAAAGGCATTTTAGCTGCTGTGGTGGTCTTTTTTACCGAAAAACGGTTGGTTTCACCACCATTAATTACCACTTCATCCAGTTGCGAATTACTTTCTCTTAGGGTAAAATTTTCTCTTAGGTTGGCATCGCCCTCTACAGTAATTTCTTTCGATTGACTTTCCAGGCCAATATAACTTACTGATAGGGTATGCCTGCCGGCAGGAACATCCTTAATGCGGTAATTTCCATCTGCATCTACAACGGTGTTGCGCGTACGATCGATACTAACGGTTACGAACTGTGCTGGCTTGCCTTCGGCTGTAGTTACTTTTCCCCTCACTTCTCCTCTAAGCTGGATTTTAATGGTAACATCTTTCCCGCTGGCAGTAAAAGCCAAACCGCTTTTTTTAGAAAGTTCGGTTAACACTTCACTAACGGTATTGGCCGATGGACTTAAAGTAATGGTTTTATCAAGCTCGGCGCTTAATCCGCTATAAATAAAGTTGAGTCCAGCTTTTTTTTCCAGTTGCTCCATAACCGCCTTAACTTTTAAGGTTCGTGGACTAATGGTAACCGGTGTATTTTGAGCGTAACCTGTATTAAAGAGTAAACAACACAGTAAAAGGACACAGCCTACTAGAATAGGCTTAAAATTCATAAATTTGTAATTGATCATTGATTGTGAGAATTGATGGTAATATTAACTATCGGGGTGTTGGCGCACTTCCGGTAGTTTGTTGTTTTAATTTTATTTATAGATTTCAATATATTTTCCTGCATTTCTGAAGCGGTAATCTGAGGCCCGTTGTATCAG
This sequence comes from Pedobacter sp. HDW13, assembly GCF_011303555.1. Lineage (NCBI taxonomy): Bacteria > Pseudomonadati > Bacteroidota > Sphingobacteriia > Sphingobacteriales > Sphingobacteriaceae > Pedobacter > Pedobacter sp. HDW13. The sequence goes on from NZ_CP049868.1 coordinate 3,569,836, forward strand.
TTGTAAAACCTGGCTAACGCTTTGTTTTTCGAATTTTCCGCTAATCGGATCATTGAGTGTGCAGCTCACTTTAAAACGTAAACCATATCTGTTTTCGAGAGTTTCCAATACCTGTGGCATAGGCGTGTCACTGAATTTAATTAGTCCTGATTTCCAGGCTGTAACGGCATTTGTATCTACTTTGGTAACCTCGCCAGTGCGTTGCTGCGTTTTGTTAAAAAAAAGACGTTCTCCTGGCAAAAGGATAGTTTCTGGGCTGTTTTTAGCCTTGAAACTAATTTTTCCCTGAGTAAGGGTAACCTCCATTAATGTTGCAGATTTTAGATTGCGTACATTGAAACGTGTACCCAGCACTTTAATTTCGCTATTGGCACTTTTTACCAAAAAGGGTTTTGAGGCATCGTGCTTAACCACAAAAAATACTTCGCCAGAAAGCAGGGTTACAGGACGGGTTTTTCCGGTAAACTTGCTGGGATAGGCAATGCGGCTTCCGGGTTGAAGCTCGATCTTGCTACTATCGGGTAAGGTAATTAAGGTGGGCTGCCCGTATGGCGCATTAAAAACAATGTTTTGCGGAAGGGATTGTGTTCTGTTCAATAGCAGGAAACCCAGTGCAAGTACTGTAGCTGCAGCAATAGAACTGTATACCCTCCAGGTTAGCCGGAACTTTTTTGGGCGAGGTTGCATTTTTTCTTGTAGAGCAGAAAGGATTTCTGGTTTTACTTGCTCCTGTTCAACGGCCAGGAATGCAGGGAAATCTTCCAGTTCAAGCCAGGCCTCTACCTGCATGCGCTCTAAGGGAGTACATTTTGCTTGTGCATATTTTTCCAGTAGCTCGCCATTAATATCTTCCATATTAATAACTACCATGAAAGGCACAGTACCCTACGCAAAAAGCAAAAAATATTTTATTAGTAAAAAATCAGGCTGGATGAAGTGAGCTTTTTAGCTCTTTTAAGGCTCTTGAAATGTGTTTTTCGACTGTTTTTACGGCAATGCCCATTTCGTCGGCAATTTGTTTATAAGTGAGGTTCTGCTCACGGCTGAGCATAAAAATGCTTTTCGAAGGTTCTTCAAGTCTGGCAATCACCATTTCGAATTGTAAAGAAAGTTCCTTATCCAGTAAGATCGATTCAGGATTATACCTGCTAATTTCTATAAAATCGTTATAGTTGATGTCGGTAACATCTTCCTGATTCTTTTTGTTCCGGAAGTGATTTAATATCTGGTATTTGGTAGATCGGGCCAGGTATTTTGATGCTTCCAGCTCATTGTCAAAAATTAAACCCCTGGTCCAGATAGAAAGAAATATATCCTGACATATATCTTTTGCTGCTGCTTGGTTACCACACATGGAAAGCGCGAGGCCATACACTTTGGCCCAGTGGAGATTAAAGAAACCTACAAATTCGCGATTTTTCATGTCAAAATAAGGATATGTTGCAAATATAATCTTATTTAGACTTGTTACAAATAACGAATTAAATTTGTTGTGGGAAAAATCATGTATTAAGAAATTTGCAAAGCAGATCACTATAAAAAAACTATAAATCATATATTTAAAATTTTAATCAGATATTTCAGCGTAAACCTATTTATGTCGACAGAAAACAGCGCTTCAGTCATTACCGGAGCTTTAACGGATGCGGAGATCACACCAAACAAAAAAACATTTTTAAAGGCTTTAACCGAAGATTGGTGGGCCGTAATTTTAGGGTCGGCTATTATTGCTGCGGTACTTTATTTAACTACTGCAGGTACAGCCATTACTTTACCCGTATTTAAATGGGCAAGTACCGACGATCTGTTGAACAAAATTTTATCAGCAGGCAATTTATTGTTGATTATCGAAACCGGCCTGGTATTTCTGGCTCTTGCAGGTATTGCCATTGCGCTTTCAGGAGGTAATGTGGTTAGGTTTGCTGCTGGATTTTCACTGATTTACTTTTTAGCCATTATTTCTTTTATTATTGGCGGTAACAAGAGCGTATCCTATTATGGCTTAGAATATGTGGTTTTTGCCCTGCTGATTGGCATATTAATGGGTAACCTGATCAAGCTGCCAAGCTGGTTGAAAGAAGCCGTACGCTCTGAATTTTATATCAAAACAGGATTGGTAATATTGGGTACAACTATTTTATCGGCCGATTTAGTTAAGGCGGGCCTGCCCGGTATTGTACAAGCCATTATAGTAGTGAGCGCGGTATGGTTTTTTTCTTTGTGGCTAAGTCGCAGGTTAAAAGTAGACGATGAATTCGGGATTATACTGGCCTCGGCAGTGTCTATTTGCGGCGTTTCGGCAGCTATTGTTGCTGCTGGTGCAATCAATGGTGATAAACGTAAATTATCTTATGTAACTACCCTGGTGCTTATTATGGCCATCCCTATGATGGTAATCCAGCCCTGGGCAGTAAAATATTTTCATATTCCTGAAATAATAGGAGGGGCCTGGTTGGGCGGAACGCTCGATACAACGGCTACAGTAACAGCAGCCGGAGATTTGGTGGGGCCAATAGCAGTCAAAGCAGGAGTAATTGCTAAATTCTCGCAAAATGTATTTATTGGAGTAGCCGCATTTTTTATCGCGATATGGTGGGCTTATAAAAAGCCGAAAGATGAGGCGGGCGGTGTACAAATTAAGGTCGAAAGCCCTGGGCTTAAAATTGTGTGGGAACGTTTCCCGAAATTTGTATTGGGTTTTATTGCGGCCTCGCTCATATTTTCTTTTCTACTTTCGCCTGCTACAGCAAAAAGTGTAGCACCTACGTTAAATGGTTTACGCACAATTTGGTTTGCAGTAGCGTTTATCTCTATCGGCATGGAAGCTAAATTTTCTTCACTGGTGAAACTACAGGGTGGAAGACCAGCTATGACTTTTGTTGTGGCACAGCTGTTTAATATATTCTGGACTTTGCTGTGGGCTTATATTTTGTTTGGAGGCTATATATTTCCAGTGCCGGATTTTAAGTAGAAAGAGTTTAGAATTTATTTCAAAATAGATACAGAAAAAGCGACCTTGGTCGCTTTTTCTGTATCTAAATTTTTCGATCTATTTTGATATGGGCTGAAACGAAGTTTATTTATTGCCTGAAATTGATCTTCTATTGCCATTATATAAACTTTACATCATAATCAAAACCTCTGGTTCTAATTTTGTGAAGCCATCTTTTATAAAGGTTTTTTCCAATCACAACTTTTCCATCGCTAACAGTTAATGTCTCTCCTACAATAAAATTACTCAAATCCTGACGGTACTCCTTCTTAATATCTGTCATAAAGATTACATCTTTTTTTTCTGGTAATTGAATTAATGTATTTATTCTTCTGGAAATACGATCTATCGGGTTCGTAAGACACTATACAATAAAATTTAGTTCAACAATACCGAAATTATGTCTTTATTACAAGGATAGAACCTTATGCGGTTCTTTGAATTAAAAAATACAGTTTCGCGTATAAATCTCCGCCTCGTTTCACTGTAAAAAATCGCAAACGAGAATTGTCAGATATCTAGTTTTGCTAAAGCCTTAAGCGAAAATTACTTTCATATTAATAATTAATAAAGAAATCATAAGTTTTGCTTCTCTGCTTAACATTAACTTAATCTTTACGCTCTTTCTTTGCTGAAAATTATTTTTAGGCATGATGAGATATGTTTGTGCAATCCTGATATTCTTCCAGTTATGTTTTACTGCCACTGCGCAGGAAAAGGAACTGGAGCTATTTTTTGACCATCAATCGAAAAAGCCAATCGAATCGCTTATTGAACTCAAGAAGATTTATGCCCAGTCTATAGAAAACAACGATGCGATTTTAGAAGGGAAATGTTTACAGCAAATGGGTAAGGTCTGTTACCGGCAGGGACATTTCAGGCAGGCACTCGATTTTTTTTTAAAGGCCGAAAAAATATTCAACAGTAATGATAAACCTTTATTGCTGGCTGCAAACCTGAGCGACATTGGCGTATTATACTACTACATTAAGCAGCCCGACAAAGCCATGAAGAATTATTTGCTGGCTTTAAGCATTTATAAAAAAGAGCACAATGTAAAAGGACAGGCAGCTATTTTTGGTCAGATTGGTCAGCTTTACGAAAAACGTACCCGGTATGACAGTGCTTTTTATTACCAGAACCTGGCTTTAAAAGCTAATGAGCGAACGAGCGATATTAGTGGCGCTGCTAAAATTTACGAAAACTTAGGTAGTATTTACGAAGACCTTGAAAAATACGATCTGGCTTATCAGCATTTCAAAAAATCGCTGGATTTATATCAAAAAGATCATAACGAACTGGGCAGCATAGAGGTAATTAATAACCTGGGCGATATTTTGCGTAAAACAGGCAAATACCAGGCAAGTGTTGCAGAAACACAAAAAGCCATGAAACTTGCCGATAAACTGGGCAATATCTATCAGCTGGCATCTTGTTGCAGGGATTTGGGCAAAGCATACGAGTTAATGAACCAGATGGATAGTGCCTACCATTATGTTAAGCTGGGCTATAAATATACCATCGATTTATACTCGGAAGATGGTGCTCGTCAGGTTGCTTTTCTGCAGGTGCTGTACGATATCAATAAAAAATCGGATGAGATTACCAGGCTGCAGAACGATAAAAAAATAAACCGGATTATTGCATTTTCAGCCACCATTGTGGTGCTGTTAACCGTCGTTTTAGCTTTTGTTATTTTTAGCAGGCAACGTTTAAAGTTAAAAGACCAGCAAATGCTGGCCAGACAGAAAGATATTCAGCATGATTTAACGAGTTTAGAACTTAAAAACCTGCAGCTCGAAGAGCAGCATCTTAAACAACAGCTAGAAGTGAAGAGTCGAGAGCTCTCTACGCATACTTTAAATCTGATTAAGCACAATCAATTCCTCGAAAACCTGCGCAATACCTTGCAGGCTATGGTAAAAGACGATAAACGCGATCAGAAAAGGCAAATGAATCAGATCCTTACCGAAATTAACCAAAGTTTTAACCACGAACGCAACTGGAAAGAATTTACGCAGGCTTTTGAGCAGGTGCACCATCAGTTTCTCGAGCAGCTTAAAAAGTTCAGCATTGAACTTACCTCGGCTGATATGCGCCTAATTGCTTTACTTAAAATGAATCTCGACTCAGCCGATATTGCCACTTTACTGGGAATTTCTACCGATAGCCTGAGGGTTTCCAGGTATAGGTTAAGAAAGAAGTTGAACTTAGCCCAGGGCGATAATTTATCGGCTTTTATACAGGCCCTTTAGCCGTTACATCAGAAGGCTAAAAAACAAATTTTAGTGCGCAGTTACCTGCTTAACAATTTGTTAATGTAACGGTAATAAAAGCATAATGGCGTTTCTGTTAGTGTTTAATACGTTCATTATTAGTTTGTTGTGTATTTGTGTTGCTTTTTGGTTTATGCCTTTTGTAACGGTGTTGCCTTTATGTAACCCACATAATTTTGGGGTATAATTTGGCGTATACATCTTTGCCCCGTCGATAAAAAAAAGACAATACCAAACAAAATGAACAAACTTTTACAAATTCTGTTTTTTCTTGTTTTTTGTGCAGGCACAGCCAATGCTACAAAAATAAAAGGGCACGTTTACGATAAGCAAACCGGTGAGGCTATAGTTGGCGCAACGGTGGTGCTCGAAAACCCTAAACGGGTAACCAACACCGGACTCGATGGTACTTTTGAGTTCAAAGGTGTATCAACCGGTTCTGCTAAAATCAGTGTAAGTTACATTACTTACAAAACCATCACCAAAACCATCGCGGTAGAAAAAGAAGACAATGAACACTTAAAGTTTTATATGGAAAGTGATTCAAAAAGTCTTGATGAGATCACAATCAAAACCAATGCTGTAGCTTCTACAGACCAGGGCGCGCGCCGTTTGGAGAAAAATTCTACCCAAATCATGAACATCGTATCAGGAAGAGCCATAGAAATTTCTCCTGATTTAACGGTGGCGAACATCACCCAGCGCGTTTCTGGAGTCTCTATCGAACGCAATAGCAATGGCGACGGTCAGTACGCCATATTACGTGGGATGGATAAAAGGTACAACTATACCCTGGTTAACGGGGTAAAAATTCCAAGTCCGGATAATAAATACCGTTACGTACCGCTCGATTTATTCCCGGCCGATTTATTAGACCGTTTAGAAGTTTACAAAACCCTAACGCCAAACCTGGAAGGTGATGCCATTGGTGGTGCCATTAACATGGTAATGAAAAACGCACCCGGTAAGTTTCAGGTAAATACCAATATTTCATCGGGTTACAGCCAATTGTTTATAGACCGGAAATTTGCCAGTTTCAATTCATCAGATATTCAGTATAAATCACCTTATGAGTTAAACGGGAAAAACTATAATGCTACACAAAACGATTTTACCAAAGGAACTCTTGATTATAAATACAAAAGCCCTGCGCCTAATTTAATTGGAAGTTTATCAATAAGCCAAAGGTTTTTAGATAATAAACTTGGCGTCGTTCTGGCCGGAAGTTATCAAAATACTTATCGCGGTAGTAACAGTACATTTTACAATAATGCAGTAGCGGGAACAGATGCTTATGCGGTAATTACAAGCAAAAGCTACCGTGAGTTTTCGGAACAACAGCAGCGTACAGGTTTACATGGAAAGGTTGATTATTCGTTTAACAAAAACCATCAGTTAAGCCTTTACAATGTGTATGTTAATTTAAAAAATCAGCAACTTAGAGATGCAGTGAGCACAACATACAATGGCGTTTACAACCCTACAGCGGGTAATGCAGAGCTAGTTTATGATACTCGTAGCCGTTTAACAGAGCAGCAAATTTACAACAGTACCCTGCACGGAGATCATAAGTTTTTTGATGATAAATTCAAGGTACAATGGTCGGCAGTTTATTCATCCGCTAAAAACGACGTGCCCGAAAACACCAGTATTAGCTTAAATGGAGTAGAACAAAATTTTCAGCGCAAGCGTACAAGTTTGGTGAATACCAATCCGGTTACGCGCCGTTGGGAACGCAATACCGATGAGGATTTAGCTGGTTATCTTGATCTTACTTACCGCTTTACATTGGGTGAAAATAAACTCGATATCATGGCTGGCGGTTTATACCGCGATAAACAGAGAAGCAGTTTCTTTAATAATTATAATCTGGCACCAAATGCCAATGATGCTAAGAAATTGTACGGTGTAGATTTTCAGAGTTATACAGATTTAAGTTTGATAGTAAGCAATCCAGCAGGTGCTGTGGCCAACTCCCTTACTTATGATGCATCTGAAAAAATTGCTGCAGGTTACGGTATGTTTAAATATAGCTCGGCTAAACTTGAACTCATTGGAGGTGCCCGTGTAGAGCATACTAATCAAGGCTATAATCTGCTTTTCCCAGCGGGAGAAACTTATCCGAAAGGAAACCAGGTTTACACCGATGTTTTACCAAGTTTAACTGCTAAGTATTTTTTAAGTGATAAGGCACAGTTGCACGCCTCATACTACAAAGCTTTGAACCGCCCGGGTTTTTACGAAATTGTTCCTGGTAAAGTGATCAACGAGGAGTTTCAGGAACGTGGCAATCCAAACTTACAACGCGCTCTGGCCGATAACTTTGATTTACGTTACGAACTTTTTCCAGGTGCATCTGAACAGTTGTTAATCGGTGCTTTCTATAAGCGGATCAAAAATCCAATCGAATACACTTTCCAGGCAGATGCCGTTCGTGGACAGGATATATACTACACACCAGGCAATTTTGGTACAGCCAATAACTATGGTGCAGAAGTAGATTATATCAAGTATTTCAGTAAAATCGGTATTAAGGCAAATTACACCTATACCCACTCTCGTATTGTAACACCAAAAACAACAAGAACAATCAATTCAACTGGCGACATTCAGGCACTTTCTGTTGATCAGGAACGTCCGCTTTACGGTCAGTCAGAGCATATAGCCAACTTATCAGTATTATTTAAAGACACCAAAAAAGGCTGGGATGCACAGCTTGCAGCTGCTTACACCGGTTCACGTATTAACACCGTTTCGCAATTCTTAAATAACGATTTGTGGCAGAAAGGTTTCATTCAAATGGATGCTTCGGTTGAGAAAAGATTTAAAGGTGGTATCAGCATTTTTGTGAAAGCCAATAATATCTTAAATACGCCAACAAAATTATTCATCAAAGGTACCAATCCGAAGAACGACAATATCAACGAAGATTTGGTGAAAGATGGTAACACCTTAATTCGAAGTGATTATTATGGCCAGAACTATTTAGTTGGCTTCAGATATAAGTTTAATTAATTGAATTTTAAAAAGATAAAGACATGAAATCAAATCAGATTTTTAAACTACTTGTGCTTGCCTTGCTGGCTCTGGCAGGATGTGAAAAAGCCAATATTGATGTTGATGCTACTGCCGTAGACGGTTCGGCCATTGGAGAAGTTTCGGGCATTTGGGCAAAGGGGAGTACCCAGGTAATTAAAGGCGATATCATTATTCCCGAAGGGAAATCGCTTACCATTGAAGAAGGCGTTACGGTTTTAATGGATACCATTGCTAAACCCGAAATTATTGTAAAAGGTAATTTATACGCATTAGGAACGGCAGAGAATCCAATCAAGTTTACCGTAAATGAGTTTTATAAAACGGCTCAAAAGAAATTCGGCAAACTTTGGGGGGAATTTTGGCTGGGCCAACCTGCGAGGAGCTGGTGCTCGATCACGCCATTATTGAATATGGTGGCTCTACCACTTCCGATGCTTCAACTTCAGTAAAAATGGGACTTTACAAAGCTGTAGCAGGCGAAAACCTTCCGGCACTCTGGTTCGCCAATGCAAAAGGAAGACTGGTAGTGCAGAACAGTATATTCAGGAACCTGCAGGAAGATTGTACTTATATTGAGGGTGGAAGAATAATTTTTGCCAATAATGTGTTTTACACTACAGGGGTAACTGGTGGTGAGGCCATGAACTTTAAATCGGGATGTTTAGCAGATATTGCCTACAACCTGGTTTACAGCACCAATACCAATGCACTAAAACTATCAAATACCGGCGATAAAACACCACAAACTTACATTATAGCCTATAACAATACGATGGTTAACACCGGTTGGAGAAGACCAACAGCAAAGGGTGGTTCAATTTGGTTGGAAAGTACAGTGCGTGCAGATTTATACAATAACCTTTTTGCCAATACCCGTTTTGGTGTAAAAAGGGATCCGAAAAAACCAGAAGACGCCCGTTCTGCTTACAGCAATAACTGGTATTATGGATACGACCAGGCTACGGTTAACCAGTTTCAACCAACAGGAGATATTATTGCTGGGAAAAATGATGTGATTGGCACAGCTGCTGGCGCTAACGATCCAAAATTTGTTAACTACCCATTAAATACCGCAGTTAACAATGCAGATTTCAACACCGCCTGGGATTTTCATTTACAGGGCAATTCGCCAGCTTTGGGTAAAGGGATTACTAATTTTACCCGCCACCACGCGGCTGGCATCGTAATGAAAAATGGTATTACTTATATTTCACCGGCACCATCTACTTTTGTAGGTGCTTACGGTACTAAAATTTAAAATGAAGAATAGAATTATTATACCCGTTGCAGCAATTGCAATTTTAACACTTTGCTTTTCTTGCAACGGAATTGCACAAAAAGCTGATAGCACTGCGGTAAAGCCGCTTTATGTTTCCGAACCGGTTGATTTTGATACCGATGATCCTGCCATTTGGGTTAACCCGGCAGATGCCTCACAATCTTTGGTAATTGGTACCGATAAAGATGCAAACGGAGGTTTGTATGTTTTTGATCTGAAAGGAAAAATCATCAAATCGAAAACTGTTAAAGGTTTGCAAAGGCCCGATAATGTGGATATTGCTTACGGATTAAATCTTGGAGGGAAAAAAACTGATATTGCCGTAACTACTGAAAGATTGAGTCATAAGCTCAGAATTTACTCTCTTCCGGATATGAAACCGGTAGACAATGGGGGTATTCCGGTTTTTGTTGGGGAAACAGGTGCAGAGTTCCGCGATTTGATGGGCATATCGATGTACACAGACCCTGACGGAAAAATATATGCAATTGTTGGCCGTAAAACTGGTCCGAAAGCTGGAGGTTACCTTTGGCAATACTTATTAACCGACGATGGCAATGGGCATGTTAAAGCCGATTTGGTAAGGAAATTTGGGAACTACAGTGGCAAAAAAGAAATCGAAGCCATTGCCGTTGATAATGAACTGGGCTATGTATACTATTGCGATGAGCAGTTTGGCGTACGTAAATATTACGCAGATCCGGCTAAAGGGAACAAGGAACTTGCACTATTTGGTCAGGACGACTTTGCGGTGGACAATGAAGGCATAGCCATTTATAAAACTGCCGAAAACAAAGGTTATGTATTGGTTTCTGATCAGGGAGCCAGGCAGTTAAAAGTTTACAACAGGGAAGGTAAAGCGGGTGCACCTAATCAGCACCCATTATTGGCCACTATCAAATACGCGGCTAACCAAACCGACGGAATTGATGTGGTATCGGTACCTTTAAATAGTGACTTTAAACATGGGTTGCTAGTAGCGATGAGCGATGATAAAACTTTTCATTTTTACCGCTGGGAAGATATCGCGGGTAATAATTTAACTGTAAACCCGTAACATGCAACAGTATACTGTTGTTTTATGCGTGAATTAATAACCTGTAATCGTGAATTACACAAAAAACAACATTTTTATGTTGTTTTTTGTGTTTTTTATGTTGTAAAGAACAGAATGATGTCGATTTCACTGGGTTCGGTTATTAAAAAAAGAAGAAAAGAGTTAGGGCTCACACAGTCTCGATTATCCGCAATTGCAGAGGTCAGTCCCACTACATTGCGTGAGATAGAATTGGGAAAAGTGAATCCTGGTGTAGACGTTGTTAGTCGGATATTGGATATACTAGGTATGGAACTTCGTGCTGTAGTTAAAAATATATCGGAAATAGATCATGAGGCGAGCTAAAATCTTTTTTCAAATAGGGATGCTCATTTGAAAAATTTTGGGTTGTTGGAAACTACTCACGGTGATTTCACACTTAGCCCAGCCTATGATCTTTTGAATACCAGGATACATGTTGACTATCCAGATTTTGCACTCGAGGGTGGGCTTTTTGCCGATGATTTCAGATCAGGAAAGTGGAAAATAAATAATTCGCCGAATGCACTCGATTTTCTTGAGTTTGGTAGAAGATTGGGAATTTCAGAGAAACGGAGAGAAGTGTTAATAGCCCCGTTTTTACTAAGACAGGATAAGGTTTCAGTGTTAATTGAGAGTTCATATCTTGCCCCGCAGCAGCAAAAAACATATCTGCTGCATTATAATAAACGTAGGAACCTGCTGAAATAATTTAGATACTTTTCTAACAGCTGTTTTATGCTAATGTTATGATCTTTAAAAATGGCCTTATCGTATTGATTGTCAGTTGTTGAGTTGTGTAAAGACAAGCGAGGAGAGTGAGGTAGATGTGTGGTAGTTAGTTGTTTATGAAGGCCGGGCCACTTAAAGTGAAAAGTCGGAAGAAAAATCTTCCGACCATGAATGGGCCAAGGCCGCTTTTTTGTTATTAAATCTTCGGGTAATTATTTTGCTAAAGCTGCAGTTCTTTGGGCAGCTTCCGGAGTGTTCATTTCTGTGTTTAGAGCTGCAAAACGATCTAAGTTTAATTTTGGTGTGCTTCCCATTACCAGGCTATGGTTTTGAGTTGTTCCACTTAATTTTAAATCTGCATGGTCTGCAATAACGGTGTACAAGCTTTCAGTTTTCGAGTCGATTTTCGCTACTGCATTTCCGCTTAAAAATACCTGAAGGTTAGTTACATTTAATTTACCTGTTGTTTTTACAACTGCATCATCAGATGCCATTACGCGGTAAATGTTTTTTACATAAACAGTAACTTTAGCTACCTGGTTATCTGCCGAGGTAATTTTTAAAGCTGTTCCGTCCTGGATCACTTTTACTTTTCCGCTATTGTCATCAGCATAGCTAATGCCTTCAATTCCGTTTTGGATCAGGGTTACTTCTACATTTCCGCTCACTACAACTTTATCGAAGTTTTTTGGAGCAGAGATTTTAACAGGTTGTTTTTCGGTAGCCATAACAGTTGTAGAGAAGATTGAAGTGCTTAAAACAACAGCTGCCATTAATGATTTTGCTAGGGTTGAGAATGAAGTTTTCATAATATTTTCGTTTTATAGTTTTAGAATATTTTGTGAATGTTTTAATAATAAGACGGCAAGAGGGGAGAAACGTTTCAGCGGTTTTGGCCGTATTATACCAACGGCTGTAACTTCTCGACGAACGCCGTTTTAAATCGGGCAAAAAATGACTGGTCTGATTGAAAATGTAAACCGTTTATTCACTTATCGCCCTTTAAATGCATAAAGCCATTAAATTTATTCGCATTTTTATATAGAAAAACAACCAATATATGTCTGCCTGTTAAAGCAGCCAGATATGTTAAATAGCTAAAAACAAAGGTTATGGAATTTACAGTTAGTATTAATGCAATATCGCAGGTAACACATAATGTAAAGTGTCTTCGTTTTGATAAACCGGAGAATTACCATTTTGTTCCTGGTCATGCTGCCGATGTATCCATCAATAAGCCTGAATGGGTTGAGCAAAAGCGGCCATTTACCTTTACGGCTTTAGCAGATAAACCTTATCTTGAATTCACGATAAAATGCTATACTGATCATGACGGGGTAACCAATCAGATAGGGCAGTTAAAAGTTGGCGATCAATTAGTGATTTCCGATTCATGGGGAGCCATTGAGTACAAGGGCGAAGGTTGTTTTATTGCAGGTGGCGCGGGTATTACACCTTTTATAGCTATTCTCAGGCAGTTACATCAGGAAGGAAAAGCAAAAGGCAATAAACTGTTTTTTTCGAATAAAACTGAAGCCGATATCATTTACAAAGAAGAGTTAACAGAAATTCTTGGCGAAGATGCTGTGTTTTTGCTGAGTAGCCAGGCATCCACCCGCTATGAAAACGCACGCATTAACGAAGCTTTCATTAATGCCAATATCGAAGATTTTAATCAACCGTTTTACATCTGCGGTCCGGATTTGATGATAGAAGAGATTGCTGCCATTTTAGTAAATAAAGGGGCAAACCCCGAAATGGTTGTATTTGAAAAGTAAGGGTTAAATGCCCTGGTGCTGGCTTGAAATCTATACTTCAGTTAAGCATCTGTTTTTTCATACATGGCGTTTCTATAAGCCGTTCCCCATTTTGCAATTTCATCTATAATGGGTTTCAGTGTGCTACCATATTGGGTAACTTCATATTCTACCGTAATCGGTTTGGTATCCAAAACAGTACGGCTAACAAGTTGGTTCATTTCCATGTCCTGTAATTCTTTTGAAAGCATTTTTGCGGCTATGCCATCTACTTCGCGCAACAAATCCATAAAACGCATTTTACCACCTTCGAGCAAGGTGCCCAGGATGTGAAACTTCCACTTGCCCGATAAAACCTCCATGGTATCCTTAATGGCTGTTATCCTTCCTTTACAAATGTTAGTGTTATTTACCGTCTGGTTTTTCTTCATCTCAATTAATTTTCCAATTATTCTATAAAACTAGAGAAACTCCAGATAGTTTCCAATGGGTAAGTAGTTTCTAATTGGAAACTGATAACGTTTGTAAACTGACAGGATTTTAAATTTGCACAAGCGAATGAATAAGCTTAAAAACATGTCAGACAACACTATAAAAAATAACCCATTGCTGTGCAATCCTGAATCTGGTATTTGTGAAATGCCAGATTTTAGCGCTGAAGAATTTGATGCGACTGAGGTTGTGGCGAAAGTAAATCCCGTTAAAGTAATTTATTTTACCGACCCGATTTGTTCTACCTGTTGGGGAATAGAACCTCAGCTTAGAAAACTAAAACTGGAATATGGCAGTAGTGTAGAAATTGAATATCGTATGGGTGGTTTATTGCCCGATTGGAGCTATAATAGCGGGGGATTAGTAAGCCATCAGATGTAGCGCATCATTGGGATGAAGTAAGTACGTATTACGATATGCCAATTGATGGTGATGTTTGGCTGGAAGACCCGCTCGATTCTTCTTATCCACCATCAATTGCTTTTAAAGCAGCACAACTACAGGATCAGGAAAAGGCGATTTTGTTTTTAAGGGGCATAAGAGAAATGGTTTTCATGCAGAAAAAGAATATTACCAGATGGGAACATCTGGCAACAGCAGCCAAAAATTCAGGATTGGATATTGAACAATTAAAATCAGATTTCGAAGGCCCGGCAAAAACAGCTTTCGAAGCAGATTTGAAAGCGGCCAGAGCATATGGTGTGAAGGGTTTTCCTTCCTTGTTTTTTGAAGGAAATAACGGAGAAAGAGAATTTATTTATGGAGCTAAGCCTTACACCCATTATGAAATGGCGGTTTTAAAGCTGTATCCTAATGCCATCAAAACAGGATATAGTAAAGACTGGGAAGCACTTTTTTGTAAATATACTTCGCTTACTGCTAAAGAATTTACTGAACTTTGTGGTGTGAAACGAAACGTGGCTGAACAGTTATTAAATGACTTGGTGCTTAAAGGAAACCTTGAAAAGCTAATAACAAAAAATGGTTGCATCTGGCGACTAAAAGCTTAATCTTCTTTCACTATTTCTAAACTGCGATGTAGTTCACGATTTAAAATATTGATTGCCCAAAACTCATTGTTTAGATGATTTAAAGCAAAAATAACATCAGTTATAGTCAAAATTTGAGGAGTGTATGGAAATGGGGATTTCTATCTTAATCATATAAATCATTCAATGCCGCTATAATTGATCAACTAAGCCTTATCTATACAAGTTTTACTGGTTAGGTTTTAGGAAGCAGCTTGATTAATCTGTAATGGATGATTTTTTAATTGATTATTTGGCACATTGTAAAAATGTAAGCGATAGCCTGCAAACAATTGCGAAAGATCTTTTAACACTTTAAGGTTGTGAACGATGAGAATGTCCAGGAAGATAATTGAAACAAAAGAAAAACAGTCCGTTGTGCGGATTAACAGGTATATCACCATTGATGAACTTGAAGACTTGATAGAGGGACAGTTGGTATATGATGAAAAAGGGATGTCGGCTATTTTACTTGACATAGAAATAAAAGCTTATAAAACGGAAAAGCATGTTTACATTAAACTTTCTTCCAATCCAAAAACCATACTGATTATTAAGTAAGTCTCATTTAAAACAAGAAAAGCGACCGAAGTCGCTTTTCTTGTTTTAAAAACTTGTAATGTTTATTTTGATAATGCTGCAGTTTGTACTGTAACTTCCGGAGTGTTCATTACTGTGTTTACCGCTGCGAAACGATCTAAGTTTAATTTTGGTGTACTTCCCATTACCAGGCTATAGTTTTGAGTAGTTCCGCTTAATTTTAAATCTGAACGGTCTGCAATAACAGTATATAAGCTTTCAGTTTTCGAGTCGATTTTGGCCACTGCATTTCCGCTTAAGAATACCTGAAGATTAGTTGCGTTTAATTTGCCTTCGGTTTTTACAACCGCATCATCAGATGCCATTACGCGGTAAATACTTTTTACGTAAACAGTAACTTTAGCCACTTCGTTATCCGCAGAAGTGATTTTTAAAGCTGTTCCATCCTGGATCACTTTTACTTTTCCGCTATTGTCCTCAGCATAGCTAATGCCTTCAGTTCCGTTTTGGATCAGGGTTACTTCTACATTTCCGCTTACTACTACTTTATCGAAGTTTTTCGGAGCAGAGATTTTAACAGGTTGTTTTTCGGTAGCCATCACAGTTGTAGAGAAGATTGAAGTGCTTAAAACAACAGCTGCCATTAATGATTTTGCTAGGGTTGAAATTGAAGTTTTCATAATATTTTTGTTTTATAGTTTTAGAATAATTTGTGAATGTTTTAATAATAAGACGCTAGGAGGTGCTAAACGTTGCAGCGGTTTTGGCCGTATTATACCAACGGCTGTAAGTTCTCGACGAACGGCGTTTTAAATCGGGTAAAAAATGACTGGTCTTTTTTTATTACCAGTTACACCCGCTAAAACAATTGGCAGATTGGATGGCAAGTTTCTCATGCAGGGTTGCCGGGTGATGGACCAAATGAGTATTGGCTGATTTCAGTGATAGCGGCTTTAGCTATTGGCTATGGCCTAATTTATACGATGATAGTTTAAGATAGAGTAAAAAAACAGGGAGAAGAGAAGGCAATGGGGTCGTATAGCTTTACTTAAAAGACAGATAAGTAGTGTTACTAACCATGAATCAGCTTTACGTGGTTTAAAAAAAAACGATGATCGGAGAGGAAAAAAGACTGGTTTTCCTGCTTATGGCAAATTTTACTTTTGTATTTAAATTTATGGTTTTGTCCTTTATAGCGCTACATTTCCATTGCAGTCCTTATCTTGTTTTGATCATTTCCGTCAAACTCACTCCAATACTCGAAGCCTATTGTTTTTGAATATTTTTTATCCTGAATACTCTCTTCATATATCGCTGAAAGCTGTTCTTGAATCTTTAGAATGGAATCAAAGCCTTCAAGAAAAGGAGTATTAATGTATAGTGACCCGTATTTTGGCAGTGAACTCAAGAATGGGTATTCACGCTTTGGGAGCCCAATAACATATTCCTCTATATCGTCAAATCTGGATATAATATAAGGCTGTGAAGAAGCTTGTAGTTCCTCAAATAGGGTGTCTAAGCTAAAGTTTTGTCTATCGCCAAATTCTCTTTCTGCCCCAATCAAAAAGGGTAGGGTGAGTCCGTTCTTATCCTCTACTGTACACCAAAGGTATACCAGTTTACGCCATAATGATTTTTCCATATATACTGATGATTATTTGGCTACCATATGCCATCTCCAAAATAAATATACGCACATTTTGGTCAGGAGGGGACTATATCAGCAAAAGGTTTTCACTAAGATTCACTTTTGTGCCTGTAAAATATCAGAGATCTAATGGATGTTCCTTTTGTTATTCAGAAGCTTAACGAATCAGTATATTGTTTAATTTATAATCAGCGGATTAAAGTTTAACCTTTTTCAGTATAACTAGTTCTACTTCAATCTGTACGCTGAAATATCCTTCCAGCGTATTTTTGTAAGAAAAGGAACATTTAGAGCCATAAGCACTATTAAGCCGCTCCTTCAAATTATCTAGTCCTATGCTTTCCCCAGAACTATTGATATCGGTATTGATAAGATTAATTGTTTCGACTACGAGTTTATCTTTGCGTATGAGTAAGTTAAAGATTCCTGGAGCTGATGGGTCACTTAGATTTCCATGTTTGAAAATGTTTTCCAGTAGAGTAAGTAGAACAAGGTGGATAAAATGGTAATTATAAACCTCCCTATCAACATTGAAATTTAAATAGGCTGTTCCTGATTTTGGTATTAGCCAAAGATCAATGAGGCTTTTTGAATGAGCTATTTCAATTGATAGTGGTGGATTTTCTTCAGCATGCTCAGCATCTAACGCAAATCGCATTATTTTAGAAAGCCTCACTACAGCTTCAGCAGCTTTAGGTTCACTTTTTTGAATTAGGCTAAAGATGTAATTGAGCGTGTTGAAAAGGAAATGAGGATTAATCTGTGCTTTTAGGTAAGCCTGTCTAGCCTGGCTTAACTCAAGTTGCAATCTATGCTCTTTAACCTGGTTTTCCAGGCTTAGGCGTTCAAGATTTTCTCGGGTATCTCTCTCCTGGACGTAAGTTCTGAAATAATAGAAAAGAAAAGCTAGCGCCAAGAAATAGAGACTTCTCCAAGCTACTCCTCCGATGTATCTTGTATTAAAATTTAATGCTCTTCCCTGCTCTTCATCTAAGGAGTTTAGGGCATAATCTATCAAGCCCTTACTTAAAACCAATAAGGCAAATGCAATGACTAAAAAAAGTGGAAGTCTCCAAACCCATTGCTTACCATGCCTCAGTGAGTGGGGAATAACCCATAAAGAGCTAAAGTAGAAGAAAAAGATGTTGATCAAATAATGGTTGATAATGAGGCCAGGTTTTGCTACTATCCCAATGGCAAACGAAATAGTAGATAACTCGTAGGTGATCAAAAGCATCCAAATCAGCAAATGCCAATGATATGTTTTTTTTAGATTTTCAAGTCCAATTTTTCTGCTGAAAGAGGCTTTCGTATAAGTCAACATAGGTATTGAATAAGTTATTGAATATTGATTTTTTGATGGGTTAGTTTGGATTCATGAAAAAACAAATCTCACCCAAGCTGACCAAAAAAACGGTCTTTACTTTTCGATCAAAGGAATCGAAAATGAAAACAAGTACTGATCCTACAGAGACAACTATGACCATTGTTACTACAACATTGACTGATGTTGCCCCAAATTTTCTGCAATAAAGGATCTACTTTCTAAAAAGAAGGGTGTTGTCTTCCAGGTACCGGACAAAATCCTCTTTATATGGAACAGTCATGAGCACATCATACTTCTGCAGGTGTATGGTGTTCCCTTGAATTGAATGTACATAATCAGCATTTATGATATAAGATTTGTGTACTCTGAAAAATTTGGTGTTGCTGGTTAGTTTTTGAACCATCTCCCTCAATGAATAATAGATGGTATAATGTGTTTCAGAAGTAAAAATGTGTAGATAGTTTCCAGCAGCCTGGATATAAATAATATCTTCTTTCAAAACCTTCACCCGATATCCCCTTTCTCCAACCCTAAGATAAAATGCATCACTGTCTTCATCCAAAGGATTATCAAAACATTCAAGTAACACCGTGTATACCTTTTGGGAAAAGATATCAAGGTCAATGGGCTTTAATAAATAGTGTTTAGCCCGCAGGTCGAAAGCTTTCATTGCATATTCGGCAAAGGCTGTCGTAAAGATAATATTCGGGAAAGAATGCCTCACCGATTCGGCGAAATTGATCCCCGTTAGCCCAGGCATATCGATATCAAGAAAAATGAGGTCTAGTTTATTTTTTAAACTGTTTATCTCAGATAGTGCTTTAATTGGATTTGTATAGGTTTGTAAAACCTGTAACCTAGGGATTTCTGCAATGTGATTGGCAATTACTTTAATTGCAAACGGATCATCATCAATAATAACGCAATTAATAATGTTTTTCATATAGGAATTTAAGGCTCACTAAATTAAATATTCTTATTTTGTTTAAATCATGCTGAAAGTACTATCTGTAACGGAAAGTGTGCTATTCGTGTAGCTGTGATGAAAAGCTAAGCAAGTTCTAGTGATGATCTTGCTGATTTTAGTGTATTATAATTTTCGTTGGAAAGACATTTTAATGAAAACGAAAAGGATCAACCCTCCCTGATCTCTTTGGCCTATATATTTACAGCTTTTAAGTTTCTTGGAGTGACATATGTCTTTGCCTGGTGTCCAGTAATTGATTTAGCTAAATCTCCGGCAATTCCGTTGGATAGAGCGAATACAAAACCTTCTTTATCTTTTGAATTTTTCGTTTTGCTTATTTTCAACTTTTGAGGATTCAACTCAACAAAACGGTGAGGTTTCCGTAAAATATTTTAATATGAATGGAGCGGCTAGTTCTAAAAATAACACGGCGGAGGTATTTACCTCTTAGCAGGTACAATTTCTGTTAATTTTTGTAGTTTAGAATTTTTAACCAAACCAAATGAGCATTTATAAAGAGTACAGTGAAAAAAAACTGCTTAGTCTTCTCGCGCAAGGAGATACCGATGCCCTAAGTAGTCTGTATTATTTACATGTTAAACAATTAAATTATTTTGTCTTAAGGACGGCTAAGTCATCACCACTAGCCGAGGATGTTGTGCATGATACTTTTATTAAGGTTTGGGAAAATCGTGAGAAAATTGATTGTGAGCAACCATTTAAGCCATATTTGTATACGATTGCCCGCAGGCACCTGCTTAATCTGTTAAGACGTGCACAACATGAAGTGAGCATTATGGAGGAGTTGAAAAAAAACACAATCAGCAAAGAGAATGTTACCGAGCACCTGATCGACTATACTGAAAGCAGTTCGATATTCATGGAAGCAATAAATAGTTTGCCTGCACAAAGGAAAGAAGTCTTTATTCGTTGCCGGATTCAAGGGCTCACTTATAAACAAGCTGCAATAGAATTGGGTATTTCTGAAAGTACCGTTAATAGTCAAATGGTTAAAGCTCTTAAAACTATTAGAGGTTTTATCTCCTTACGAACTGCGGTTCTGCTTTTAATGGCAGCTGTTACAAAATAATTATTTTTTTTTCATCACAGTAGATGTATTGTTGTCACCATTTGTATTAGTTACAAATGAAGGAAAAATTGAACAACGAGATCATACAGCTATTTATAAAGTATTTAAACAATCAATGTAGTAAAATAGAACTTGAAAAGGTACTTAAGCTGATTGAGGAGGGAAGTTATAAAAGTGAATGGGAATTTGTAATTACTGAAGATGCAGCGGCATTGGTAAATAGCAACCATCAAACGGAAATGCCAGTTGAAGTAATTTCCGGGCTTCACGATAAAATACAAAACACCATTACCGAAGAAAACAATAAAACTTCAGCCCTCTCACTGCAGGTTTCATATTGGCGGAAAATTGCGGCTGCTGCAGCCATCCTAATTACATTGAGTATAGGAACTTTCTATTATTTCTCCAAGCAAAAGAATACAAGTGATTTAGTTCGGGATATAGCCCCCGGTGGTAGTAAGGCAATACTTACATTGGCGAATGGCAGAAAAATAATCCTTACCGATGCAAAAAATGGGGAACTGGCTGCGCTGGGTAACGTGGTGGTAACCAAACTTGCTAATGGAAAGATAATCTATAGCGTAAAACCGGGTAAAACCGGCGAGGCATCACCTAATACAATAGAAACACCAAAGGGGGACAGTACCAGGTTATATTGCCTGATGGAAGTAGAGTTT
This sequence comes from Pedobacter sp. HDW13, assembly GCF_011303555.1. Classification (NCBI taxonomy): domain Bacteria; kingdom Pseudomonadati; phylum Bacteroidota; class Sphingobacteriia; order Sphingobacteriales; family Sphingobacteriaceae; genus Pedobacter; species Pedobacter sp. HDW13. Next base: position 3,590,755 of record NZ_CP049868.1, read on the forward strand.
TACTAAATGCGGCTTCAGTCTTGACTTATCCTGCTTCATTTGCAGGCCTTAAAGAGCGACGTGTGTTGTTAAAGGGGAAGCATATTTTGAGGTGGCAAAAGTGCTGATGAAGGATAAAGAAGTGAAGCAAAGGATACCATTTATCGTAGTAACCGGTAACCAGGAAATAAAAGTGTTGGGTACACACTTTAATGTAAATAGCTATTCAGATGAACCGCAAACAAAAACTACATTGATTGAAGGATCTGTACAGGTTATATCAGCAGGAACAAAAAAAGTCCTTCTTCCTGGTGAGCAGGCTATAGTAGGCCCCAATGGACTGTCCATTTCTGAAGCTAATATTGATGAGGTCTTAGCTTGGAAAAATGGGTATTTTATGTTTGAAAGCGAAGACATAGAATCAGTAATGAGGAAGATTGCCCGATGGTATGACGTCGATGTTGTATTTGAAGGCGATAAACCTAAAGATAGATTTGGTGGTACTGTTAGCCGTTTCAGTAATGTTTCCCAAGTACTCCGAAAATTAGAATTAACCAATAAGATTCACTTTAGAATAGAAGAAAGGAGGATTATAGTTACCAAATAACAACTTAACTTATGAAGTAATCTTAAAAAGAAAAAAGCCAGAAGTGCTTGCAACACAACTGGCCAATGCCTGGATTACTTAGTCAATAAATGCGATTTAACCAACTTTAACCCGCAGAAAACTTCAGATTCTTTAGGATCACAGTTAACCTGCGAATAACCAGACTAACAAATGTATAAAAATTATACTAATGAACTTGGTGTACCCAAAAGGCATGTCAATAAACTACTGCTGATTATGCGATTTACTACCGTAATACTAATAGCAACCATAATGCAGGTGAGTGCAGCAGGTTTTGCCCAAAGGATTACTCTTTCTAAAAAGAAAGTATCCCTTAAAAGTGTTTTTAAGGAAATACGAAAGCAAAGTAATTATGATTTTATCTATACGGATGAATTATTGCAAAATGCGAAGCCCGTCGATATAAATGTTAAAGAAGCGTTGCTGGACGATGTTCTGGATAAACTATTTCAAGGCCAGCCATTATCCTATACCATAGAAGACCATACAGTTGTCCTCAAAGAAAAAACAGAAATTTCTTTAAAAGGAAAATTAGCCCTGCGGACAATTGACATACGTGGCCGCGTTGTGGATAGCAAAGGACTAGGAATTCCGGGTGTAACAGTTCGGATAAAAGGTGAACCTGGTGGGGGCAGTACAAATAATAATGGAGATTTTAGTATCGCAGTTACCTCGGCAAATTCCGTACTTATCTTTTCGTCCACCGGTTTTACGACTAAGGAAGTTTCTGTAAATGGTCAGACAGTCTTAAATGTAATACTCACAGAAGCAGTGGACGAATTGTCTGAGGTTTTGGTCGTCGGTTACGGCACTCAGAAAAAGATTACTGTAACTGGTTCTATCAGTTCTGTGAATATGGCTGATATGAGAACGCCTGTAGCGAGTCTTTCCAATGCCTTGGCGGGTAAAGTAGCGGGTGTCATTTCCATGCAGTCCAGCGGCGAACCAGGTTATGATAATTCTCAATTCACCATTCGTGGACTGGGGACTTTTACTGGAAGTACATCACCTCTTATTATTATAGACGGTGTGCAGCGTGATGATGTTAATAGTGCCTTCGGAGGCTCTTTTAATAATATAGATCCTGAAGATGTGGCCAGTATTTCCCTGCTTAAAGATGCTTCTTCGACAGCCATGTACGGTGCAAAAGGCGCCAATGGAGTTTTAATTATTACGACAAAAAGAGGGGTTGCCGGTAAACCAAAAATATCCTTAAAAGCAGAAACTGGAATAGCTGGTTTTACGGAAAGACCTGAAATGTTGGATGGAATTCAATACATGCAGTTGTTTAATGAGGCCAGGACCAACATGGGATTATTACCTAATTTTTCAAATGAACAGATTCAGAAAACAGCTAGTGGCCTTGACCCATATTTATACCCAAATGTAAACTGGATAGATGAGGTTTATAAAGATCATTCTACTTTAACCAACGCAAACTTAAATATAAATGGTGGTACCGAAACGGTACGGTATTATATTTCCAGTTCATTTTACAACCAAACAGGGCCTTATAAAGTTGAGAAGTTAAATGGTTACAATCCTAATCTAAATTTTAAACGTTATGACTTTAGAAGTAACATCGATGTCAATGTTACTAGTAGCACACTTTTGCAACTAAATATTGGTGCAATGTTGGTTAATGCGCGATATCCGGGCATTAGTGCAGGCAGTCTATGGTACCAGTCTTATGCCACGACACCTGTTGCATTTCCAACAAGGTATCCAGATGGAAAATGGGCTGGTCCAACACCAAATGGAGGCATTAATCCACTAAATGCAGTACAAAACAATGGGTATTCCGATGAATTCAGGCCTGCTGTACAATCTGTATTTACGGTAACCCAAAAGTTAGATGTACTCACCCCTGGTCTGTCATCCTATGCAAGGTTCTCTTTTGATAGTTATGGAGATTTCAATAACAGGAGATCAGGTGTTAATGATAACTGGCTGGCCATAGGTCGTGATGGTAATGGTGAACTGATGTTTGTACAAAACAGGATAGGACAACAGTTTTTAGGCTATAGCCAAGGTTCCGATGGTGAAAGAATCATGTACCTGGAGGGAAATTTGAACTATGACCGAACTTTCAGCAATCACCGTATAGGTGCCATGTTTCTATATAATATGAGAAACAGGCTTAAAAGTACTGCAGGGGATGTAATCAATGCTATTCCTTTTCGTAATCAGAGTCTGGCCGGTAGAATCACCTATGGCTATATGGATAAATACCTTTTGGAAGTGAATGCCGGTTATACGGGGTCTGAAAATTTTCAAAAGGGAAGTAAATTTGGTCTTTTCCCCTCTTTATCAGGAGGGTGGGTGATTTCTAACGAGCGTTTTTTTAAACCATTGGCCAATACATTTACCTTATTAAAGCTTCGTGGTTCTTATGGCGTTGTGGGGAATGATAATATTGGCAGGGGAGATAGATTTCCGTATCTAACGCAAATCGGGGGAGGTTCAAGTACCGGGTTTGGTTTAAACGGTACATGGAACGGTGGTTTAACAGAAAATTTGATAGGGGTAGAAAATCTAACCTGGGAAAAATCATATAAAGGAGACATCGGCCTTGAAATAGGTTTGTTTAATAAGTTGAATCTTATTGTTGATGGATTTGATGAGCGGCGTAAGAATATTTTAATCATGCGCGAGTCCATCTCTTCGATAGTTGGATTAGAGGGAACCCCGGTATATGCTAATATCGGAGAGATGAGTAATCGTGGTATGGATGCGAGCATTGAGTATAATGATCAGATTGGTAAGGTAGCGTTAAGGGTATTTGGAAACGTTACTTACAGCAAAAATAAAATCATTTTCGCTGATGAGCCCGCGAGGAAATACGCTTATCAAAATAAGGCAGGCTTCGCCCAGAATGAATTCCTAGGTTATATAGCTGATGGCTACTATACCAATCAAGCAGATATTGATTCACGACCAGTACAAAAATTTGGTGTGGTAAAACCTGGTGATATCCGCTATCTTGATCAGAATGGTGACAATGTTATTGATGCTTATGATGCAAGAAGATTAGGAAAATCTCCATTTCCTTCCTGGCTATTTGGTGCAGGTTTCTCTGTAGCCTACAAAAAAATCGATTTGTCTTTGTTCTTTCAAGGAGTTGCAGATGTAGGAATCATGGCAAACGGATCAGGCATTTACGGAAATGGTGCAGGGGTAGATGGAGTAGGAGTCGTGCCCTTTTCGGGGCTTGGGCAATATCCCAACAATACCATGGCAAAGGTGCTGGACAGGTGGACAATAGATAATCCACGTCAGGATGCATATTATCCCCGTTTATCCGTAGGCTCGCTTTCCGATAACAACTATCTCAGCAGTACGCATTGGCTAAAAGACGGTTCTTATGTCCGTTTAAAACAAGCTTCAGTTGGTTATACACTTAGTTCAGAAAGATTAAAAAAAGCAGGGTTTCCTCTTTTGTACTTCTACGCTTCTGGACAGAATCTTTTGACTTTCAGCAAATTTAAGATATGGGATCCAGAGTTGGGATCTAATGGGGCGAAATATCCCATTACCAGGATGGCGACTTTTGGTGTGAGAGCTCAGTTTTAATAACCATTTAACAATGATTAAGATGAATAATATATTTAAAAATATTCTTTCAGGCAGCATAGGATTGTTCTTGTTGTTGTCTGGCCTGGGCTGTAAATATTTGGATGTAGCACCAGATAACCTACTAACCTCGGACATGCTGTGGGAAACCAGAGCAAATGCCGAAGGGTACCTAAACCAGATTTATGGTCGTATTGGTATTCCTGATGATGATTATACGATGCTGGGGGCAAGTGATGAAACTTCTTGCAGTATTGCAGGAGTGAACGTTAGGCAATTGACTTCCGGAAACTGGAATGCACAAAGTAATTATTGGTATTATTGGGGACAGGATTATGCAGGAATCAGGCAAAGTATTGTCTTTGAACAAAACATAGACAAGATGTCTGAGTCCATAATTGGTGCTGATTTAAAGAAACAATATAAGGCTGAAGCCCTATTTTTAAGAGCCTGGTTTTATTGGAAGTTGTTAAGGCAATACGGCCCATTTGTTAAAATTACCGAGCAGTTAAGTCTTAATGAAGACTATAATAAGTATCCTCGTGTACCCTTTAATGACTGTGTAGCATACATTAGTGATTTGTTAGACAGGGCGGCCACTAATTTGCCAGCTACGTGGTCTTCCTCATCAAATTATGGAAGGGCTAATAAAGCCTCATGTCTTGCCGTTAAATCTCAGTTAACCTTATTAGCTGCCAGTCCATTATGGAATGGAAACCCCATGTTTGCAGGTCTGAAAAATCATGATGGAACAGCTTTAGCACCATCTCAGTATGATTTGAATAAATGGTGGGCAGCTGCCAATGCGGCTAAGGCAGTAATAGATCTGCCAGGCTACAGGCTTTTCACAAATCTGGATGAGGGCGATAGCCAGTTTGATCCGTATCTCTCTTTCCGTAATTTGTTTCTTACAAATTGGAACGCAGAAATTTTATTTTCAACCAATATGGCAAACTCATGGCAGTGGGGGCATGAGGTGCGTTGTGCGCCGAATCCGGGAGGGTATAACATGCAAAATGCCACCCAGAATATTGTTGATGCTTTTTATATGCGTAACGGAAGGACAATCGATGATCCATTGTCACAATATGTTGAAACTGGATTTGTTCAATTTGATGACCCTGCTAACTGGGGTAAATCCAAGGACGGGTTAAACAGGGGATATATTAAAGGAAATTCCAACATGTACGCCAATCGTGAAGCCAGGTTTTATGTAAGCATCCAATATAACGGTAAGCCTGTTTTACCAGCACCTACACAGGATGACCGGAATTTCTTTTCATCTGATGCGAACAAAGATGGAACCGGAAGAGCGGAGTTTTATTATTCAGGAAAATCAGGAGTAGGTGTGAATAACAATGGTGACATTACCGGTTACGATGTTTTAAAAAATGTAAGCCCTGCATCGAATATTAGAACAAACTCAGCTGTTTATCGCCCATTTATTCATTTACGCCTTGCAGAAATGTACCTGAATTACGCTGAGGCCTTAAATGAGGTTGAGCCCAGTAACCCGGATGTTTTAAAATATGTGAATTTGGTAAGGCAGCGTGGCGGCCTTCCTGATTTACAAACAGTTTATCCCTCTTCGGTAGGAAATCAAGCTGAAATGAGAAAACGCATCCTGCAGGAAAGACAGGTGGAATTGGCATTTGAGGGCGACCGATATTTTACACTTATCAGAAGACTGATGATGGGAGATACTAAGGTGCAAACCATTTACAGGATGAATACCATCACAAATGATGGCAACCAAGGATTTGCTTTTGCAGATTTTAACAAACGTACATTATTGCAAACCCGGGTGTGGAATGATAAGATGTACCTTTTTCCAATTGCGCAGAGCGACATCGATAAAAATGCTTCATTGGTTCAAAATCCAGGTTGGTGATGAAATTCATTATTTATTAATACATATAAGATTATGAAAAAATATATAAATGCATGCCTATTCATTATTGCTGTTTTGGTGGTGGTGACTACAGGCTGCAAAAAAGAAAAAGGTTTTACACACGATGCATCCTCACCGATAACAATTACTCAAATCCTTCCTGAAAAAGGTAGTGGTGGCACAGAAATTCTGATCAACGGAAGTAATTTTACAACAGATACCTCACAGGTTAAGGTTAGCCTGAATGGAAAATCATTAAAGGTGATAGGTGTTAATGGGGAACAGTTGATGGTTGTCGTGCCAAAAAAAGCAGGTTCGGGTGTGATTACTGTTACAATTGGAGGTAAAAGTACCACAAGTAAAACGCCCTTTATTTATGAATACATGAGAACCGTGACCACCCTTGCAGGATCTGGGGTTGCCGGATTTGCAAATGGGCAGGGCACTGACGCCAAGTTTAATTTTAGTGGTCAATCCTGGTACCGTTGCAGTGGTATTGTCGTTGATAATAACCTGAATGTATATGTTACCGATGTAGGTAACCAATGCATTCGGAAAATTGATAAAGATGGAAATGTCACCACTTTTGCAGGTAACCCAGGTAATGCCGGTTATCAGGATGGGAAAGGAACCGCTGCTAAGTTTAGTCTTCCTTACGGTTTAACAATTGATGACAAAGGGAATTTATACAGTGTTGATCCCGGTAACTGGGATATCAGAAAAATAACTCCAGATGGAACGGCAACTTTGCTTGCATGGGCCAATCAGGAGCCCTGGAGTGTGGCCTTTGATAAGAAAAGTGGAAACGTATTTTATACCAGCTGTAATTCGCCTGGAAATGTTTATCAGCTTACGCCCTCAGGGGTAACCACCCAGGTCATTAGCGGCCTTAATTACCCCTCAGCAATGGCTTTTGACGATGCAGGCAATCTGTTTGTCACTGTACATGGTGATCATATGATTAAAAAATTTCTAACTGGTAGCTGGACAGGGAGTATTGTTGCTGGTTCAGGAACGGCAGGCTATTTTGATGGACCGGCGAAAAGCGCAAAATTTTCTTTACCCTGGGGTATGTCTATCGATGGGACAAATAATTTATACATAGCTGGAAATGGAGCAGGTGGTGGAGGTCTTTCCAATCCAGATCAGAGTATCCGGTATATAGACGCACTGAGCTATGAGGTAAGCACTTTTGCCGGTTCCGGCACTGCAGGGAATGTAAATGGTATTGGGAAAGCCGCCGCTTTCAGTTCCCCTGCCGGAGTTACCGTGGATAAGAATGGAACTGTTTACGTACTGGATAGAAACAATAATTGTGTCCGGAAAATCGTATCCGAATAAAACTTTAAAATACACAAATACTACAGCAGATTGAAGATATATTGTCTTTAATCTGCTGCTTAATGGAGTTTTAGCATGAAAATATCAAAAATATTTTATTTAAAGAATTTCTTTCTTTTGGTGATGATGTTGCTATGCTTTAATGTTTCGACTGCACAGGGCAATAGGAGTTTGCGGGGGGCTGACCATCCTGAAAAATCATCATCCGCCAGAGATATTTATGTTGCGCTTAATGGAAAGAATTCAAATAATGGAACCTTGAATGAACCTGTAAATACCATTCAGAGAGGATTAGAGCTGGTAAAACCTGGTTTTACTGTTTTTGTGAGGTCCGGGACATATAAAGAGAAACTGAACTTCCCCAGAGGAGGGCAAAAAGATAAAGTAATTACTTTAAAGCCATATCGGATGGAGCGTGTGATTGTAAGCGGTGAAGGGCTTTCAGTATCGGGTAGTGAGGCATTGGTTAGTGTAAGCGGAGTAAACTATATCGTTATTGAAAGACTTGATATCTGCAATTTTAAAAGTGCAGCAGCATTTGTAAATGTGGATGGTATAGCAGTAAAGGCTGGTTCAAGCAACATTACCTTAAGAAAGAACAGAATATACAATATTGAAAATAATGCTTCGGCTGAAATGGGCAGAAGCGGGCATGGTATACACGTGATTGGAAATACGGCTGTTGTCATGACAAAAATTTTAGTAGAAGAAAACGAAATTTTTGACTGTAATACAGGCTATAGTGAGAACTTAACGATAAATGGTTATGTAGATGGTTTTGAAGTCAGAAAAAATAAGGTTTATAATGGCGAAAACATAGGGATTGTGGCTGCTGGTGGTTACGCAGCTAATATCAACCCAGCATATAATTATGCACGTAATGGTATTATCGCGGATAATGAAGTGTTCAATCTTGATGGTAAAACTGGTCCAATACCAGCTTTCAAAGACCACAATGGGGCTATCGGGATTTACGTTGATGGTGCCAGGAATATCATTGTAGAAAGAAACCTGATAAAAGATTGTGGTCGTGGAATCGGTATCGTTAGCGAGACCAACAACTTTCCAACCCAGGAATGTACCGTTAGGAATAACCTTGTTTCTAGCTGTTCGCTTGCCGGGATTTACCTGGGCGGATATGTTGGTTACACAGGTGGTGGCACCTATAATTGTTTTGTGGTCAACAATACCATTTATTGTAATAATAAAGACTTAGGCTATTCAAATGAAGTTGAAGGGGAACTCAGGCTAACCGAACACTGCTACAACAATGTAATAAAAAATAATCTGATCTACGCCCGGCCTAAAGACCTGCTGATTCATAAATATAGCTCAACAGGAAGCGGAAACACTATCGATCATAACACCTATTATACTACTGGTCAACCACAATGGATTTGGGATAGTACAAGTGGCAACCCAGTTGGTTTCCGGGACTGGAAAAAAAATAGTGGACAGGATGCCAATTCCATCTTAAAAATAGTTAGTCCTAAGTTTTACTCTAATTTAAGCAGAAAATGGAAAAGATTCCAACAATCAAAGATATAGCCAGACGACTAAATATCGATCCATCAACTGTATCCAGAGCACTTCGCGGACATCCAAGCATTGGTCTGGTTACCACAATGAGGGTTAATAAAATAGCCAAAGAACTAAACTATCATCCCAATCAAAATGCAGTATTTCTTAAGCAAGGAAAAACTTTTACCATAGGAATTGTACTACCCGATATTTCAGAAGCTTTTTATTGTACTGCCTTGAGTGAAATAGAATGTTACTCACACCGTAAAAATTATAATGTAATTTTCGCTCAGTCATTTGAAGACCCTGAGCGAGAAAAACAAATCCTTAATAATATGAAAAACCATCGGGTAGATGGTATATTGATTGCTGTTACCAAATCTACCGAGGATGCCGGGCAGTTCGAAGAGTTCAAAAGATACAATATTCCTGTAGTCGTTCTAGACAATAGGAATATTGTAGCAGATAAGCCATATCCGGCTATTGAGCATCTATTTTCAATTTTAGAATTTCAGCAACTACCTGGTTTAAAGGTTTAGACTGGCTTTGGGCCTTTATCTCCAGATTTTGATTTACCCATGCGCGCTCCCAGATAAAAAAGTCAGGAGCCTGCATGGTTTTACCCTCTAGGTTGCCCTTCAAGTAGTTTATATACATCTCCCATCTTACCAGATAAAAGTCCTTCATTAATCCTCCCCATTCCTTATAAGCATATTCATGGAGATTATCCTCGTTGCGCACATTTTCGCCCCAATAGGTAATCAACATCATCGCATTCTTGATATTCAATTCCTTCTCCTGTTTGGTTTTTCCAAGATTCAAAGCCTGGGTTTTGTATGTATTCAACTGATAGTAAGGATGAGTGGATAACAGTTCGTCTGTTAAACGAATCATATTGAGGAACTGATCAGAGAATAACTTAAATTGTTTAGTATTCTTTTCCTTGTAGGCCTTTGTCATTGCCTTGAAAACAAGTTCTCCATCATTGGCCAATATTTGCCTCATGAGGTTAATCAGATCAATCTGATAAGTGTCTGAATGCTGAAATTCAGGACCTGCTTCTGCAAACTCCAAGGCAGCTTTTTTAAATTTCACGGCATCATAGTTCCTTAGCCGCGTTCCCCAGTGGGATACGGGCAGGGAATCCAAGGCCGGACGGATACAAAATACCGATTCACTAGCCCCTTCCTGATAACCCGGAATACTTTGATAGATTGTTTCAAGAAAACCCTGCCAGGCGTCATCAATATGGTTGTTTGAACCCCCATAGCGATATCTTGTGAAATTGGTCAACCATTTTTTAACATCTACGTGGTCTTTTCTCCAACCGAGTTCCAACATCAGATCGTAAACCGGAGGGTTATTGTTCAGTCCTTCAGGCATAATCCCCACGCCTTTTAAAAGGTTTTGGTACGGGCTTTTTTCAATGCGGTTAACCTCGTCTGCAAAACGCTGTAACTTACCATATAGCCCTGGCCTTTCGCCGAAATTATTGACAACACACCAGATAAATGGTGTAGCATCGTAGCCATTTCTTTTCTCCCAATTATTGGTGAATTCTCCAAATAATTCCTGCACAAGTATATGCGATTTATCGAGCCCTTCTAACATATGTTGCTTGGGATTGTCCTGCCAACCCTGCAAAATCCAGGTTGATCCAGGAAAACTCTTTTGCATTTCAACCTGAATAGAGTGGCCTGCCATGCTTAAATCTATACCATCGGTAATCCCACCTTCATGAAATGGATCACCAGCAAAAAAACGGATATTTTTGCCGTATGCCTGCTGCAGTTCTTTATAATATATTGCTGCAATCCTGGAAAAGTCAGGGTTGCCTGGAGTTAAGATGTCCGGACGCTTGAATGCTCCCCAGGTCTTTTGATCGATGATTGCAGCTTTAGATTTGCTTTTCAAAGAGCTTGGAACCATGCCATAAAAACCTTGAAGTACAGGTTCTATTCCGAATGCTCTCATTCGTTCTATTATCCTTTTCTGCAGTATTTTACGCCCATCAATCTGGCTTTGGGGCATCGGGCCTCCCCAGCCTTGTATGTTTCCCATAAGCCACCATGCGGTATAGGCTGGGCCAACTAAAAAATCATCAATCTCCTGATTAGAATATCCGATTTGTTTTAATGTATTTTGCCACACGGTTTCCATCCCGGTTACCGTAAGCATTAGATTTACACCATTCAAAGCCATCCAGTCGAGCTCATGTTCCCAGTCTTTCCAATCATAAAAACTCATGGTATAATTATAGGTGCAGTAGTTTAAAGCATATCGGTATTGGGCTGGTGCCTCAAGAGTGATTACATTTTTTACTGCTGGAATTGGTGATACAGGAGCAAGGTTATCTCCCATATGCGACATAGAACGATGGCAAAAGTATTTTAAATACCAATTTAACCCAACTGCAGCAGCATTGGGGCCAGAAGCACTAATAACCACTTTGTTTCCTATGCTTTGTAATTCGATAAGGTCTCTCTGATTGCTTTTAAGAGACTTAAAAACAATTTGATTTTCTAGCCATGGCACTCTTCGTTTAATCAAATCCTGTACAGGCTTGAACTGCTGGGCTAGAAGGTTTAAAGGAAGTAAGAGTAAAATTAAATAATGGAATTTTCGCATAAATCAGTTCGGTTTTTTGTTTCAAATAGACCGAAACTAACTTAAAATATGATGTAAAACAATCAGTGAACCACCCTGTTATCCGCTATAAGAACCACACAATCGATTGTATTGATCGGTACAATCGATTGTGTGATTTTTCATTATTTTATTCTTTTTTGCATCCCTCGAATAGGAGCAGAGAAAGCATTATGGCTTATTTTATTTTTGTATCTCTTTTAAGAAAGATCTTGGTCAAAAGAAGTATTAATCCTAGGCTTTTGCCAGCAGATAATATTTCCAAAAATTCATCGGATTAATAGCTGTTCAACACTGAAGTATAATGTAATAGGAAAAAAGACAATCTGATCCCTTTAAGTCGCTATGTTGTTGGCTCCTTTGTAGAATGGCCAAAAACGTAAAAAGCGACCATGGCCGCTTTTCTTGTATTAAAAATTTGTGATGCTTATTTTGATAAGGCTGCAGTTTGGATTGTAGCTTCCGGAGTATTCATTTCTGTATTTACAGCAGCGAAACGATCTAAGTTTAATTTTGGTGTGCTTCCCATTACCAGGCTATGGTTTTGAGTAGTTCCGCTTAATTTTAAATCTGCACGGTCTGCAATAACAGTATATAAGCTTTCAGTTTTCGAGTCGATTTTGGCTACTGCATTTCCGCTTAAAAGTACCTGAAGATTAGTTACATTTAATTTACCTGTTGTTTTTACAACCGCATCATCAGATGCCATTACGCGGTAAATGCTTTTTACATAAACAGTAACTTTAGCTACCTGGTTATCTGCTGAGGTAATTTTTAAAGCTGTTCCATCCTGGATCACTTTTACTTTTCCGCTATTGTCATCCGCATAGCTAATGCCTTCAGTTCCGTTTTGGATCAGGGTTACTTCTACATTTCCGCTCACTACTACTTTATCGAAGTTTTTTGGAGCAGAGATTTTAACAGGTTGTTTTTCGGTAGCCATAACAGTTGTAGAGAAGATTGAAGTGCTTAAAACAATAGCTGCCATTAATGATTTTGCTAGGGTTGAGAATGAAGTTTTCATAATATTTTCGTTTTATAGTTTTAGAATATTTTGTGAATGTTTTAATAATAAGACGGCAAGAGATGAGAAACGTTTCAGCGGTTTTGGCCGTATTATACCAACGGCTGTAACTTCTCGACGAACGCCGTTTTAAATCGGGCGAAAAATGACTCGTCTTTTTAGAAAAACATCCTTATTGCGGTAAAACTATAAGCAGAATGATTGCTTCACTTCAACCGGTGTAACTTAAATCATTCGATTTTTTAGCTATGGAAAGGTGACAGAGGAGTGAGGCAGGAGTACATTTAGGCATACGATGCAGTTAATATGGATGATATGCCTTTAAGCTGGGTTTTATTTTTTTAACGCGCCAGCGTGTTTATAGGTGTTGATGAGCAAACCAGTAGGTGTAGCTTTCGAGTCAACAAAAATAAGTTCACGGGCATCGATAGTATCGGCCAACAAGCGTTTGCCATGGCCAAGCAATACCGGATAGGTAATGAGTACTACCTCATCGGCTAGTCCATGGTCAAGCAGTAATGAAGTTAGTGTCGAGCTTCCTACTACAATCAGGTCTGGTCCTCCGGTTGATTTAAGTGTGCGAATCGCCTCTACAACATCCTCATTAAGACCTTGCACCGGTCCCCACTCCAGACTAGCCGGTCTGTGGGTTACAATAAATTTAGTTGCAGCATTTATTGCATTTGCCATTGGGAAATCTCCGGCATTTGGCCAAAAACCGCTAAATATATCGTAAGTATGGCGGGCAAGTAGTAGATCAAAGTTTGGTCCGTATGCTTCAAAAAGCATTGCCGCTCCAGCAGGGCTGCGGTAAGGTGTAGTCCATGCGCCATAGGTGTAGTCTCCGTCGTGTTCTATTATACCATCAAGGGAAATATGTTCAAAAATTCTGATCTTTCTCATGTTGTTTACATTAGGTTAAATTATAAACCAAATTTAATGAGGATTAAAGCGCCCCGTGAGGTGGAATTGCGACAATAATAGGGTGCTTAACGGATTAAAGTTTAACCTTGCAGTAGTTGATGCAGGTATTTAATCCAGAACCATATTTAGAAGATTAGCATTTGAGAAGGGTAAAGCTTATTTATTTTCGGCTTTTACTAAAGTTGTAATAGATTTTCAAAAAATTGATATTGGTAAACAGGGAAATGGAAAGGTTTTATCTTTTAATTGAAATGGTATAAGAATATCACATTTCCGGTATATGCAGTTTTTGTCTGCCCCATAATATCGAGATCTGCCTGGATTACAACTTTTGTAATGCCTCTCAGGTCTGAAATTGAAATTAACTTTGCGCGGAGTTGCACTTGATCGTCGACCAAAACCGGACGGTTAAACTTAAACTTCTCTATTCCGTAATTTACTTCCATTTTTACACCTCTTATATCTGCAATCTGCTTCCATAAATAGGGAATGAGTGATAGGGTTAAATAACCATGGGCAATTGTTGACCCAAATGCACTATCTAAACGTGCCTTCTCCGTATCTACATGTATCCACTGAAAATCAAGAGTTGCCTCCGCAAATTTGTTGATCTGCTTTTGCTCTATCTTATGCCAGTTTGATTCGCCAATCTGCTTGCCCAAGTACGCACTATATTCTTCAAAACTGTCAATGATTACCATAAGGATCTGCAATGTTATTTACCTGAGTAATATACAATATTTTAATCAACTTGTTTGGTTTGGGATAATCGCTGTAGCTAAAACACTGCCGAAGCGCTGTCGTTATCGGGTTATTTGCATGGCTTTTTAAAATATCTTCCTGTGCCTTATGGTGTTATTAGTTTTTTGCAATGCCTAATTTAGAAAACACCAAAAACAGCATTACCATGATGATGAGTAGAAGGGCATTAACCCAGTGGCGGTTTTTCCATGGTTTTAAATCTACAACGCCTTTGTCCTGGGGTAAATAAGCAGTTTGCATGGGGTAAAACCAGCCAATTAAGAGCATAATTACGGTTGTCGAAATGAAAAGTAAAGCCAGTACATGTAAGAAGTGAATACCCGTATCAAAAAATATTTGAGTAAGGATGTAGCCGAACAGGCAAAATATGAGCCCTATCTTCGCAGCAATTGGAGGCACTCTTTTGGTTACGAAACCAACAAACATAATGGTAAAGATAGGAATGCTGAAAGCTGCATTCATTTTCTGCATAAAGGTGTAAAAATTATCATTAGAGAAAATAATCAGCGGTGCAATAAACATGGCGAGTAAAGAAGCAAACATTTCAAATCTTTTTGAATTTCTGAGCAGGCTTTTTTCTGTAACCGTTGTGCCTTTTTTTTCTTTATAAGGTTTATAAAGGTTTAGGATAAATAAAGTACTGGCACTGTTAAGGCCTGGAGAAAAAGAAGTAATTGCGGCTCCGAAAATAACTGCGGCAATAAATCCGCTAAGGATGGGCGGAGATACATCACTTACTACCATTGAAAACACTTCAGTGGTATTTTGTACCTTACTGTACATATGAACGGCAATAATTCCGGGTAATATAAAAAGGAGTGGGCCAAGTAGTTTTCCTGCGCAGGCAAGGGCAATACCTTTCTGGCTGGTTTTTAGATCAGAGGAGGCAAGAGCTTGTTGAACAATAACCTGTTCAGTACCCCAATAAAAGAGATTCATCAGAATCATTCCGGTAAAGATTGTTGAAAAAGGTATTGCATCGGTTGATGTACCTATTGAATTAAAATGTTCTGTTTTTGAATTAAGGATAGTGTGTATTCCTTGTTGAAGATTACCATGGCCAACATGGCTTAATCCGAAGTAAGCCAATAACAATGCACCGGTAAACATACATATCCCCAAAACAAGATCGGAGATTACAATTGCCTTTAAACCTCCTAAAATAGAGTACAAACTGCCAACAAGACCAATACACCAAACCAGTATCCAGATACTACCTGTGTAACTAATGTGCCATACGTCTGAAAAGTGAAATAAGCCATTTAACGCAACAGCGCCACTATAGAGCACAATTGGTAACAGGTTCACCATATAGCTGATCAGAAATATGAAGGAAACCAGTTTCTTTGTCGCTGGGTCATACCTGTTTTCCAAAAAATCTGGAGTGGTAGACATGGCTCCCTTCAGATAGACCGGAATTACGAATTCAGATACAATCAGCATCGCAAAAACAGAGCTAACTCCCCAGGCCATTACTGTCATGTTGTTTATATAAACCGATTCACTGCTGCCAACGAACTCAGCGGCGCTGATATTGGTGAAAAACAATGCACTGCCAACGGCAGTAAAACTTAATGTACGGTTAGCCAGAAAAAGGCCTGTTGAGGTTGTTATCTTATGCCTTCTGGTTTTGAACCAGGAAATCAGACCAACCAGGAAAGTGACTACAAGAAAAGTAATGAAGGCAATGGAGTTCATTGGAGCTGATTATAAGGATTTTCTTCTGATCAATACTGTAGGGATAATTTCTTGCACTTTCTCTTTTTTCAAAATGGCCTGTGCTACTTTTTTGCCCATCAACGAGAAATCTGCTGAATAAGTGGTAAGACCACCACCAACAATCTCTTTAACAATTTCATCGTTATGAGATAAGATACCTATGTCTTCTCCAATTTCTAAGTGCTTTATTTCACAGTCCTTCATGATTTTCCATATCTCAGAATTGTCCAACGTGAAATAAACTTTGCCTTTCTCCACACTGCCGGGTTTGTATTCATTTAGTATCCTGGTATTTACTTTGAAATCTTTGGCGAATTTTTTAAAGGATTTAATAATTTCAATAGGATCCAGTGAGCCTGGCGTATGAAAAAGAATCATTTCATCGAATTTCATTATTGTTTCTGCAAGTTCAGAAAGTACCTTATAAGTGGATTGCTCAAATTCTTGGGTAATGAAATTAAATTCACCTTCTAAGGGTTCATATCGATCAAACATGATAAGTTTGTTGCCAGGCAGGGTTTCCAGCAGCTGCTTTGTTTTTGGGTGGGGAATCGGCGAGATAACATACACACCATACTTCCCTTTAATCATGTCAAGCATCGTTTCAAACACGGTAATGTTACCATGGTGAAAAAACACATCAATATGTACGTTCGGCCCAAGTTCATTTCTGAAATTTCTATAGAACTGCTCCTGAAAAGAGTCAATGAGGTACATAAGCAGGGCTACCTTAAGCGTTTGTTCTGTGTCGTCATTTGCTACAAAATACCCGAGTCTGCTTTTAGATTCTACTATTCCCCGGCTAATCAGCTCTCTGTAACCTTTCATAATCGTTTCCCTTGCAAAGCCCAAATTTTTGATCAATACACTTATCGAAGGGAGTGGGGCGCCTTTTGAGATAATTTTTTCATCGATCGCATTAATGATGCCCTGAACAAACTGTTCATGTTTGGAATAGGATGGTATTTCTTCGAGTTCTTGAATCTTTTCAAAAATAGTGAGCATATCGGAACGGTTGGTATGGATTAATTATTTACAGATGAAACTTGTTTCTAGTTATTTTTTACAGGTATATAAGTTTTATCTAAATCATTGCTAGGTAGTGAAAATCATTAAAACTAAGGTATTTTTTTATAAATGTTCTTTGTTTTTACATGTTTATTTCAAATTGGACTTAAGTGGAAATTATTGAAGCGAGAATAACGGAAGGAATGATCTGCCATAGCAAACCATTCCTTCAATTTAATTTTAATAGCCCGGGTTCTGGTTTAGCTTGGTCCGGTTAATTTCACTTTTGGGGATAGGCAGCAAATAATGTTGGGGCTTAAATACCCTTGTTTGTACCTGGGTATAGTTGTAATTCTTGCTGGCATTACCATTTTTAGTGATTATTACACCCATTAATGGTTTGTTTTCGGTTATACTGGCAATTTTCCATCTACGCACATCATAATAACGGTGCCCTTCCAAACAGAGTTCAATCTGTCTTTCATTTCTGATTTTATTTTCAAGGTTTGTACCTGCTAAGGTGCTCGGAAGCTTGTTTTTTATGCCTGCTCTTTCCCTAATCAAATCCAAATATTGAATTGCTGTGCCATTATTGCCAAGATAAAACTGGGCTTCGGCATAGTTCAGGTAAATTTCGCTTAACCGGCTAATAACCCAGAATTTATTGGTTTGGGTTTCGTTATTGAAGTTATAGGTGGTATCGCAATATTTTCTAAAGGTATAGCGGGTAACACTATTGTTCCATTTGTCCCAGCCCTGGGGCGAGTCTAATCCGCCCTCATAAAATTCAGCTGCATTGGTGCTCCCCACATTGTATCTGTCTTTAAAAAATTCAGGCTTCCCGTATGGCCTTCCATCATAAACGATATCATGATAAAAGCGAGGATCGCGATTGAGGTAAGGCTGCTGCGGATTGTAACCTGAGCTCGGATCGGTGATGTCTTTACCGTCCAGTGTTCCAAATGCATCTACCAGGTTTTGGCTCGGGGCAAACGAAGCCCATCCATGGTATCCACTGGCAGATAAAAACATTTCTACCCCCTGGAAAGCGCTCCACATATACTTTTTATTGGTTAACCGCACCATAATCAGTTCTGAATTTTTAGTTGTAAAAAGATCAGCATAATTCCCCTTAAATAGTTGAAAAGGCAGATCGATTACTGCTTTGGCTGCATCCGAGGCTCTTTTCCATTTCGCCAGATCGTTAGTTGTATTCCACTGTGGACTGGCTGCATATAAAAGAACTGTAGACTTTAATGCAAGCGCTGCGGCAGTAGTAACCCTGCCGTAAGTAGTTGAACTTTGTTTTTTTAACAGTTCTGAAGCTTTGTCCAACTCATCAGAGATGAAATTTGAACATTCATCATAGCTGCTGCGGCTGATTTCAAAGCTACTGTTCAGATCAAAGGGTTGTTTGATTAGGGGAACACCTCCATAATCCCTGATCAATTTGAAATAGGCATATGCCCTTAAATAGGTTACTTCACCTTTTAATCTGTCGCGTAGTGCTGCATCACCTGGAACATTATCAATCTTCGATAAAAAAATATTACAGTTCTGAATAATGCCATAGGTTGGGGCCCAGATGTCAAAATTCCCCAGATTGTCTGGTGTCAAAGTACCTGAATTCATCACCGATGCATTGTAATCGTCAAATTTGTTGTACGCTTCATCACTGGCTGAAGATAAAGCCCATGTCCTGTTGGTGGTATTATCCCAGTTGTGTTCAGCATTGGGCAGGATGTTATAGAGATTATTTGTGAAAGCTTCTGCAAGACTTAAATCATTCCATACCGATTGATCTGTATAAGAATCAAGTGGTGTTTTATTTAAGACATCCTTTTTGCAGGAAGTCATTATAGCGCATAGGATATAACAACAGATGAGTATTTTATTTTTCATATTTGTCGTTTTTATAAATTAACATTTAAACCAAATCTAAAAATGCGGGTTTGTGGATAGTTGATCCCCGTGATATTATTAGTTTCGGGGTCGACACCATATTTCTTCATGCTGTCAAATGAAAATAGGTTGGTGGCCCCGGCAAATACCTTTACCGCACCGATGCCATATTTTTCGAAGGTAACCTCAGGCAAGGCATAAGAAAGCTCAATGGTTTTTAATCGCAAAAATGCAGCATTTCGCAACCAGAAATCAGCAGATGTTGAGTTTCGGGGATCATTGGCGTTAAATGCTTTTGGAAATTCTGCATTAGGATTATCGGGGGTCCAGCGTCCATTGTAGAGGTAGGATGGAGGTGCTACGAGCGAGCCTTGTGATTGTGGTAGTATCATTTGCTTGGCCATAGCCTGTCCCGACCAAACCAAATTAAGGGCAATACCTTTGTATTCAGCTCCCATCAATAGCCCATACATGATCTTTGGTGTAGCTGATTCAGGTACCCTGACTCTATCATCACTGGTAATATTTCCGTCTCCACTTTTGTCAATCAACCAGAGATCGCCTGGTTTTGCGCCCGGCATGTGAGGAGAGTTGTCTACCTGGCCCTGGGTATGGTAGATACCATTGGTCTGGTATACTAACCAGGAATCAATTGCATAACCAGTTGATTTTTGCCATTCAGGGATGTTAGGTGATTCGTCACGGAAAATGATCTTACTCTTGGCATAAGTAAAATTGGCTCCGAAATTATACTTGAAAGTACTCCTGTTTTCGTTATAGTTGATGGAAAAGTCAATACCCTTGTTTAATGATTTGCCAATGTTTTCAGCAGGGAGTGATAGTCCTGTATATTGTGGTACGGAAGCATTGCGCTGTGCCAGAATATCTTTCCTTAAGAAGCGGAAAGCATCAAAGGTAATGTTCAACCTGTTAGACAAAAATGCAGCATCGAATCCGATGTTTCTGGTATCCTGCTTTTCCCATGTAATATTAGGATTAGGCGTTGCAGAAAGATAAAGGTTTTTCACCTCGGTATAGTCATCACCAAAGTAAGTGTAATAAATAGGATTGTTTACTAACTGGTATCGGGTTACATATAGGTACTGAGCCACGGCATCGCTACCCATTAAGCCCCAAGAGGCGCGTAATTTTAACTGGTCTATACCTTTAATATTGTCCTTAAAGAAACCTTCTTCAGAAATTTTCCAGCCTAAAGATATTGCAGGGAATAGCCCCCATCTTTTGTCTGTTGGGAAATTAAAGGAGCCATTGTAGCGAAAAGAGGCCTCAGCAAGATATTTATTCTTATACGTATAAGCCAGCCTTCCCAAATAGCTTTCGCGTGCATCCTGAGAAGCCGAACCTGTTGCATTCTGATCAACGGCACTTCCGGTGAATAGCTGGTCAAGTTGGTTACTCAACAAATCTCTACGGTAAGCGTATGTTCTGTTCCATTTGCTTACTGTTTGCTCAAATCCTGCAAATGCATTGATGCTATGGTTGCCGAATTGATGGTCATAAGCCATTTTAATGAAATAGGTATTTTGATTCGATAACTGGGCGTCCTGCGCCAGGCTCAGAATACTGGTGCTGGCTCTCTGGTTACTATAGGTTTTGCTCGCAGCATCGTAAGTATAGGCATCCCAGGGCTGGCGGAATGTTTTTTGTTCAACATATTTATAGTCAAAGGCAGCATAGCCGTTTAAAGACAAGCCTTTAAGGATATAGGGCAGTTTCAGGTCAAATCCAAGGGTAGGGTTTACCGTGTAATAATTGGTGTGGTCATAACCAGGCAATGAAGAGGTCATTATTGCCGGATTTCTACCATTTGATATACCGGCATTGATATACCCGTTAGGCCAGTATACCGGTAAGAAAGGGTACATACTTACCGCTTCATGTAAGGTTTGACTTAAAGAAACCACTGGATTGTTCTTGTCTTCCTTGCGGGCGGCTATGTCCAGGTTAACTTTCAGGTTTGGTGAAATAGTGGCATCAATGTTCGAACGGATATTGAACTGTTTAAACCGTTGTTCGCTATTCCTTAGGTTACTCTGTTGATCGAGGGTTTGTCCGGAAAAAAAATATTTGACCTGTTCACCTCCACCCTGTACAGAAATCGAATGGTTGTTCTGTGGTGCATTTTTTCTGAATACCGCATCCATCCAATCTGTGCTGGTATAGTTTGGATCATTACCTGCTTTATATTTGTCGATTTCACTTTGTGCATAAGGTGCGGTATTCCCCTGGTTAAGGTTTAGCTCATTAAAGTAAGTCATGTATTCCCATGCGTTAACGCGGTGGGTAAACCTGGTTAACTGTTGGATACTGTATGAGCCGTTATAGTGGATTGCAGCTTTACCAGTTTTACCTCTTTTAGTGGTGATTAAGATAACACCATTGGCTGACCTCACCCCATAAATAGCTGCCGAAGCATCTTTTAAGACTGTAATATTCTCAATGTCATCTGGATTAATGCGATTTAAATCCCTATCCGGGATTCCATCAACAACAATCAACGGGCTGGTACCCCCACCAAAAGAGTTCAATCCCCTGATCAATAAACTGGCCCCATCTGCTCCAGGCTCTCCGGAGCGGTTATTGGTAATTAATCCAGGTACCCTTCCGGCTAAGGAATTAGAAACAGAAGGCGAAGCATTTTGAAGTACCTGTTCTCCTTTTACAGTACTCACAGCGCCTACAACGTCTGCTTTTTTACGCGTACCGTAGCCAACTACTACCACTTCATTTAAATCAGCGTCTTTACTTTTGAGGACAACATCAATTGTAGCGGAACCAGTTACTTTGCGTTCCTGGGTGATGAAACCTATGTAACTAAAGACTAAGATAGCCTGGTCATTGGGTGAGGTAATGCTGTAATTACCATCATTGTCGGTTGTGGTACCATTGTTTGCATCTTTTATTTTTATGCTCACCCTGGCAATGGCAGGCCTTTTTCATCGGTTACCTTACCTTTAATTTTAAGGATGTTGATGGCGGGTTCAGGGCCTGGGCTAAGTATTTTATATGCTGTTGGAAGATGACCACGGGCAGAGAGCCTTGCGTTCGCCTGGCTAAAAACAACCAAAGCAATTAGTGCTGTGAAAGGTAAGGCGGGTGATAATTTGGGAAAGCGAAGCCATAGCAAAAGCCTGGCTTTTGAATTTAAATTCATATTTTTGAAAACTTAGGGTTAAAAAATTATGTCGATTACTCAATCTGGCTAATGGTAACCTTTAGATTTGCCGGATGGTGCTACGAACACTTTCCGGCTTTTTATTAACTGGTTACCCGACTGTTCTTTTTTATACTTGTATCTTTCTGTTCATCTTTTTTTAGTTGTAAGGTTTATAATTTGGTTATTTATTTATCTTCTTCATTGATAGCTTTTTCCTTATAATTTTATTTGAATGGTGCTGCCTTCTGTAATGGAGTAGGAGGTATGGCTACCGTTTGTTTTAGTTACAGTTATCTTAATTTTCTTGCCGGCTAACCTTTCTATTTTCAAGTCGAAAACGGTATTAAAAGCATTGATATTCCGCAGAGAGATTTGTTTCCAGGCTTCAGGTAGCCTTGGTGAGCAGTTAAAGCTGTCGAATCCAGTTGGCCGCATGCCGAATACCCCTTCAGTAAATATCCTGCAGTATAAGCCGCTTTCTGCCGAAAGGTGTCTTTGATTACCTTCAGGATAGGCTTCTACCGGATAGGGAACATGTTCGCCCAAAAGTCTTCGGCGCGAGTAATATTGAAGGAATTTCATTGCCTGATCGGTTGCACCTGCCTGAAGTACACCCCGAAGTCCATAAAGGGTAGAACGGTCCCAAAAAGTTTCCTTTCCAGCCTCGGTTGCCAAACCATCAACGGTCCAGAGCTGGGGGGAAAATAGGGCAGAAATGGTTCCTTTACTGCGATTGTAAATCCCCATGGCAAGGGGCATACTGATCCAGGCGCGTAATGTGCTATTGGTCTCGTAGTATTTGTAGGTATCGAAACCCGCTAGGTTAGCTCCAAAATACTTCTCGATATTACCTTTGAGTTCATTTGCACGCTTGGAATATTCATTAATCTGTTTTTGTGGCAAATGCAATTGCCCGGCTAACATCGCTGCCGATACCAGCGCATCATAATACAAACAGTTGGTAGAAAGATTTGCTTTACCTGAAGGGAATCTGCCTTCCAGTTCATCACTTTGCGATTCGACCACGCCTTGCTTATTGATATGTCTGCTATTATATTCCAGACACCAGCTGATTAGCGGCCACAACACTTTCGCCGAGTCGGCTTTACCATAAGCAAGCGCAAATCTTGAAGCGCCATAAGCGATCATGGCCTGGTCACCACGATCTCCGGCACCTTTCCATACTGCATCTCCTTCTGCTACAATAGAGCTGGGTAAGGGATGGTATTCAGGGTTCATATAAGCGGCAAACATCCGGTAGCAGTTCATTGCAGAGAGAATGCCAACACTATCGCCCGAAAAGGCAAAATAAGGGCTGATGTATTCAGCCTGATCGTTTGCCCATATTGCCGCATAATATTCAAGACCTCCCGGACCGTGTAAATATCCGCGTTTGGTCTTGAAGATACTTTCTGTAGCCCTTATTTTTGCAAAAGCAAAGGCAGTATTTAAAATCGTATCTGGAGTTTCCAATTGTAGGGGAGAGAGGATGTTGCTGATGCGTTTAATCCGCTCATTCTCTTCTGCTACAGGGTCTATGGTAAGTGGCTTTTCGGGGTGATCTGTAGCAAAATAACAAACTGAAAAAACAGTAGACTGGCCTGGCGCAAGAATACGGCTGCCTTCATTAACCGTTTTCATTACTATGGTATGTGGCGATGATTTGCTTTGTAAGGTATCGGTTGTAACGCTGCGGACGAGCTTTTCCATAGAAACCCTTACCGCTTTATCGCTGGTATTGCGCAAAACAAATTTTTCAACCGCCATAGGTTTTTCTACCGATGGAAAAAGGCTGCGTTCAATCTCAACCCCATTAGCTGTTCCCGCATCAGCTGTGATACGCATAAGGCTATGGTGGTTAATTTTTTTTGGGACAAATGCCAAATTGCCCCTTTGGTCACGCCTGGAAATATCCATTTTCAAAAGCCTGTTGTTGATATAAATCTGTGGCAGTTCATTATCCTGGAAAGTATAAGTGATATGGCTTCTGGTTTCATCTGGCAGCATCCTGAATGTGGGGAAAACTACTTTACGGATTATTCTTAAAACACCGGCGGTGTCAATCCGGTAATCTATCCACAACGAAACCTTTTCTGCTGACATTTCGATGTGATCAGCATGAGGCAGGCTTTTGTTTGTTTGCCAGGTTATACTCCCATTAGGTTGTATAGCCCACCTGTCTTTTTGCTCAGGCAGGGATATCTGCTGGCTATAGAGCTTTAAACTGGCAACAAAGAGCATTGAGGTTAGTAAGGCTTTATTTTTTAGGGCTTTCATTCGGGTTTTATCGTTTAAAAATGGGATTTACATCAACTTTTATTTGCATTCCAGGTTTTACATCTACCTCAATCCAACTGGTCATTTTCCCTTGTGGGTTTGCTTGTTTTTTGGTCGCTTTTGGAATGCCATTAACAGTAGCGCGGGATAATTTCCGGAGAAAATCGCTCTCCATTTAAATGACCTTTTCCCTAAATTAAAGACTGTTGATTGATAGCAGCTGCTATGGACAAGTTTGATCCTGGTTTGCAATACAGGTAAATTGGTTACAGTAGCTGCCCCTTTGCTATTAGACCTGAATAATGTGCTGATTGTGGTTGTTTGAGCATCCGCGGCAATGCCCATTAAACCTTGAACAATGCCATCGATCACGCCAAAAGAAACCTCTGGATATTCCCTTCTGGGGTAGCTGGATCTGAAAGATAAAGTATATATTTTCTTGCCTGATCCCATTCGCCGTGTTTGTAGAACAAGTAAGGGAAATAAGAAGTGGTTTCGACATTGCTTGTTGTTGAAGCAATTTGCGCTAGATGTGGCTTGACTCTTGTCGTATCTTTCAAGGCATCGAACCAAAGCAGATATGGTATAGGCTCATCTTTTACGAATTTGCCATTACTACTGTAATAGAGATAATAGTGCCCCTGGGCAGCATTCCACCAATCAGCTTCAAGTCGCTCACGGTAACGCTCAGCTTTTTGGGCATATAATTTAGCTTGTCCCGGTAGCCCTTTTGCTGCGAGTATATCAGAATAAGTTTGTAGCCCGCGATAAAGTGCAGCAACGAGATCTACACCAGTTCGCATGTTGGGGATTCCCTCAGAGTAGGAAGGTAGTCCTCGGCAACTATGAAAATAATCCTTTTCATTGTAAGGGATAGGAGTATGTAGGTGGGCCGGTCTTTTTAACAAAGAATCGCTGGAGAGTGCCCAGGTGTCAATATATTCTTTAACTGTTTTTTCCTGGAAGTACACAAAAGATAGGTTATTGATATAGGATGGATTTCCTGTCCAATTATACAGGCGCCAGGTTGCAAAAAGTACGTCGAAATTAGCGGGTAGATTGTACCAGAATTCTTTGTCATTCCTGTAATCCTCAGGAGCAGGTTTGCCAAGTTTATTAATTTCCCAGTAAGAGCACCAGTTTTTACTGGCAGAAATGTTTTTGGCAAACAAGGTAAACATGTTTAGGTTTTCTCTACTTAGGCCTAATATTTCCGCGCCGATACTTTGATGTGCCGCATCGCGCATGCAAAATGCATAGCGGGAGGGGAGGGCTGCTTCATACCATGGCCCTACCGGGTCGGTGTTGGCTCCTTTATAACTCAGCGCCGTTTTTTTTGCCCAGTTAAAAGCATGCTCTAAATCTTTATCCGAGGAAGTAAAACTAACCTGGGCTGAAACAGCTGAAAATCCATAAAATAGAAATGTCAAAAGGATAAGTCTACATGGATTAAAAATCCTGTTGTAATTAGGGTATATCATTTGTATTTACTTTAATGCTCATATATTAAAGTCCAGGAAATAGGCCTTACACAGTAAGGTTATTGTAGCGCTCATCCTTTGGGAATGAAATCAGGAATAAATATTTGGTCTGGTCTAATCTGGTCTATAACAATGTTAGAGAATTATTTTTGTATTTGCAAATTTATTTTGGAGAATATGCTTGCTTTTTAGTTTTGAAATTTGTTCGATAAACTATTAAGAAAATTAAAAAATAATTTTCTGCAAACACTTTAGTCATAACAATACATACATTTACCCTAATTCTATTACAATTGTTAAGATTATTTACCCTAATTTTGTGACGAAATATTCATTAATTAACCCTAATTTTGTAACAACAAGTAGTTTTGAAATTAAAGTTTGTCAAATGTTCGATAGGATAATATTTACTGAATTAGAAAAATGGCTTACCAAATCAAATCGTAAGCCATTAGTAATACGAGGTGCTAGGCAGGTTGGTAAGACAACCGTAGTTGAGCAATTTTCGAAGAAATTTAAACAGTATATCTATCTCAATCTTGAGCTTGCTGTAGACAGAAAACCTTTTGAGGAGTTTACTACAGTTGAATTACTTGTTCAGACGCTGTTTTTTGTTAAAAATCAGTCACTTACCCAAAGAAATCATACACTTTTATTTATTGATGAAATACAGGAAGTACCTGAGGCCTTGAACATTCTACGTTATTTTTATGAAGACCAGCCCGGAATTGCTGTAATAGCTGCGGGTAGTATGCTCGAAACTTTATTTGATAAAAACATTAGCTTTCCGGTCGGAAGAGTAGAATATATGGTTTTAAGACCTGTTTCATTTCCAGAGTTTTTGAGCGCTATGGATGAGCGGGAAGCTGTAAATTATTTACAACAGGTACCCGCACCAGCGTTTACACATGATAAACTCATGCAGCTATTTCATACCTATGCACTTATAGGGGGAATGCCAGAGGTTATTAAAGAGTATAGTAAAAACAAAGATCTACTGGAATTGTCATCAATCTTCGATTCGTTGATTACGGCATATATGGACGATGTTGAGAAATATGCTGGCACAAATGCACAGGCGTTACATATAGGTCATGCGATAAGGGCATCATTTGGACAGGCCGGTCAGCGTATTAAGTTTGAAGGTTTCGGAAATTCGCCCTACAGATCCAGGGATATGGGAGAAGCATTAAGAACGCTGGAAAAGGCTCTGTTAATTGAGCTCATTTACCCCTCAAGTGATGTAAAACTGCCTTTGCTGCCAGACTATCGGAAATCTCCAAGGCTTCAGGTGCTGGATACTGGAATGCTTAATTATTTTGCTGGTATACAGACCGAAATTTTAGGCACTGATGATTTAAATAAAGTTTATCAAGGCACCTTAATTGAGCACCTGGTTGGTCAGGAGTTATTGGCTACACAGTTTAAATCTTTAAGTGCACTCCATTTTTGGGTAAGGGAGAAAACTACTTCAAGTGCGGAAGTGGACTACGTTGTATCTTTTGAGGGGCAACTAATTCCTGTAGAGGTGAAATCAGGAGCTGAAGGAAAATTAAAATCTTTGCATATGTTTATGGACCTGTCCCCACATAATATGGCCATCCGATTTTATGCAGGCTCGCTGCATATTACTGATGCCCTTACCCCGGGCGGCAAGAAATACAAACTATTGAATCTCCCTTATTATCTGGTATCTCAAATAGAGAATTACCTAACCTGGTTCAAAACACAAATCTAGATTAGCAAGTTTACACAGGCTTTAAACTAATTCATTCATGACCAGCCAAATAGAATAATCAGAACTTAATCAGGCAAGCATGAAAAAGCAAATCTCGTCAAAACGAATAGGATTATACTTTTAACTGGTTTGAATTGCGGGAAGTGCACATTAGTTCAGGAATACTTCATCTATAAACACCCAACCTTTATCGCCTTTGCCTGGATGCCAGGTGGGCAGGCTTCGAAGCGGCTTTACTATTAGTTTGATTACAGCAACTTTTTTCTGCTGAAAACTGCAGCTGTAGTTTTCGATGTAGGGCATGCTTTCTTTAGTTGGTTGCACTGGTTTAAGCTTTTTTAACAAGCTGAGTGAAGCCGTATTGCTGCCTCCCCAAATCTCAATTTCTGAAGGTGGCATAATAAAAGACCCAATATCAATTAACGACCTGAATGCTACGGAGCCTACCATTACTGGTTGCTTAAAAAACAGAAAGGCCTCGAGTGGGGTTTCTCTGTAAGCTGTCCAACTTGTGCCGGCAGAAAAACTTAGGGGCCCGAGTTCACCATCAAAAAGAGCATTGTTAGTTTTAACAGCAAACTTTTTGTCTGGCAGTGTAACCAGCCTTATGCTATCTGGGCTAAGATTACTCCTATAAAAATTTTCTAGTGTGGTATTGCTGCTTATCCAACCTTTGAGATAAGATTTTGCTTTAATAACTGTAGACTTTCCTATATTAATGGGGGCTTTGTAAACTGGCGACTTAATACTATCTGGCTCGCTGCCATCAAGAGTATAACGGATAACCGCACTTCTAATTGAGCTTTTAATTTTTACTGAAATCTCGCTCTTGAATGTTTTTTTTCCTCCATCTATTACCGGTGCATTCAATTTTGCCTTAACCGTATCACCGTTAAAGCCCATATCAAACCTAATACCTGGGAAACCACCCTTAAGCGAACCCATTTCCTTTTCATTAATTGGCGTATTCCACAGCTGAACAGTTTTGAGTTTTTTTAGCTTTTTTAACGGATTAAGCATACCCGCGTTTACCCCCGTTCCGGAAAGAGAAAGCTCGTTTAAATTATTCAGACCGCTTAGGTATTTGAGTCCGCTTCCTTTAACATTGGTAAAGGCCAGATTTAAACGCCTTAGGTTAACGAAATTTCCAATTACTTTAAGTTCCTCATCGCTAAGTGGCATTTTGCTGAGCTGCAGGGATACAATGTTATTTTTAATCACGTCCAATTCAGCGAGCTGCTTTGGATTGTACTGCGCCGTGCCGTAAAAACTAACTGCTACAGCAGCCGAACCTACATCAACCGGCACCACTGATCGGTAATCAGTATTTAATTGAGCTACTTTGCCTTTATCTAAAGCAGGAAGATTTTGATCCTCATTGTTGTCATTACTCAGAAAATTTGCTGCAATTGTTCGTAACGAATCGCTGGGCGCTAGCGCTATTACTTTTTGGGTGAAACTTGCCCCGCCTTTTATCCACAGATACAGTACTTTTACTTCCTGGTCTGTTAGTTGTAGTTTTCCCTTGGGAGGCATATGGTCTTTATGCTCCTCGGGTAGATGTATGCGTTGCATCATTCTTCCGAAATCAGCTTCAGCAAGGTTCCATAATTTGCCATTTTTGCCGCCCTTTAACAGCGACTGTTCATTTTCCATAATCAATCCGCCTTTAGCCTTGCTGCTGTTATGGCAACTAATGCATTTTTGCTGGATAATGGGTTTAACCAGATGCTGGTATACAACGGCATCGGCCAATGAAACTTTCGGGGTAGCTTCTCCTGCCTTAATGGGCAATAGCAAGAAATCGTCGCCATGCGTAAGGTTTGCGCCATAATGCCCAGCAGCGAATAAGAAAAGGCTTGCGCAAACACCTGCTAATGTTACAGCCAGCTTGCTTTTGCGGATGGTATTTCTTGCCGCATACCATAAAAAACTCAACAGTGCGCAAATCGCGCCCAACCATTTATGTATAGCTACCTCATTACCATCGTAACCACTTTCTTTGGATAGAAAAAGCCCCATTAATGCAGCCATTACCGTAGTGAAACAGGCGGATAGCAATACCCAGTTAGCCAGCTCTTTTAGCAAGGTCTGTTTTGACGAAGTGGCCATTACTTCAAAAACAAAGGCCAGTAGCAATAGTACAATAGGAAAATGGAGCACAAGAGGATGCGCCCTGCCAAGTACCTGCAAAAAAACAGGAACTTTAAGTTGGTCGCCAAAGCACAATAAAAAAACCAAGAGGCAATTGAGCATGATGCACAAATTGAAAATGATTCCCTGCCACTTAAAATATTTTGTCATTTAGTATAATTTAACTTCGTCTATAAACATCCACGCTAATTTGCCCACCCCCTGATGCCAAGATGGTAATTTGGTATTGTACAATACCAGTTTAAGTTTGTCAGTGTTGCTGGGAATAAGCTTCATTGTAATTGCCCTGCATTGTACCTTTGTATTTTGAACCATAGGTAGGCTTACTGTACCCAAAACTTCTGAAAAACTATTGTTCTGTTTATTATAGGCATAAACCACAGCCCTCGAAGGTGTAAAAATCCACGCCTGTTGGTTTTCAAGGACATTAAAAAGTACTTTATGTAAGTTTTGAACTTTACCTGTTTCGATAATGAGGCTTACCGAATCCTTGTCATAACCCAACCAGGTAGGGCTATTGTGATTGGTTATGCCTCCCTGATTGTCAGAGAGGATACTAGGCTTACTGCTTTTGTAAGGCCCGCTGGCCTCTGGGAAATGAACCATTGCTGGAATTCCGCTTTTAATAAAGGTGGCCTCAACGATTTCGGAAGCCGTAAAATCTTTTGAATTTGCCCTGGCTTTAATCGTTGTTAATTCTTTGTTGATTAGAATGGGCTTATTATACTTTTTGGCTTTACTTGTCTCGCCATCAATACTGTAAGTGATGTAGGCACCCGGCTGTTCAAAAACAATGGGAACGCTTAACCTTTCATCAAAAAAAATAGAGCTGTACTTAATCAAAGGTGGAGCCAGTTGAAAACGGTTTTGAGCACGTGCAGTACAGTACAAAAAAAGCAAAAAAAACAGGTATATGTATTTCATAAGCAGGACGCGATTTAGGCTATAGGCTCTAGCTTGTAGGGATAAACCTTGCCGGAGTTCCATTGGGCCACATAAAGATTTTCTTCATCATCAATACATACATCGTGGGGGTAGTCAAATGCCTTAATGGTTTGGTACATTTCCTGTAGTTGCCCGTCTTTATATTCTGGCGTGCTGCCAGCGAGATTGGATATCACTTTGTTATGCTGATCGAGTATGGTTACGAAACCAGATTTTTGAGATTGCCTGCTATTGGTTTGTAATACTGCTGCATATAAATGCTGGCCATGTATAACTGGGCGGCACACCCAGGCGCCAGGCAATTCTACAGTGCTTAAGTAAGTTCCATCCATCGTATATCTTTTAAAAGCATTCTGCTGCCGCGAGGTTACCATAAGTACCGGCTGGTCATTCCTGTTATCGATGCAAATGCCATGCGCATTCAGCAAGTGTTTGTTTTGATCACCCCTTCCTCCAAAATGCCGGATATAATTGCCTTTATAATCATACTGAATAATAAAGTCTTTGCCGTAACCATCTGCTACAAAAATATCGCCATTGGGTGCAATTGCCGTTTCAGTAGGCACATACTCGTCTGCTTTCAAATATTGGCCCGTTTCTTTGGGGTAGTTAAGCTCCATAAGCACTTTGCCATCAATTGTGGTTTTTATAACCTGATGCCTGTTGTTATCGCATATAAAGAGTACATCTGTTCCATTTTCATTAAACAAGGTTAATCCATGTGCACCAGGATAGCTTGTTCCCCAGGATTGGAGAAAATTACCGTTCTTGTCATAGATCATTACATTGTTTTTGGTTTCATTGGTGAGCAGCAAGATACGTCCTTTACTATCTTGAACCATTTCGTGGCAGTCGTTAACAGGGTTTTTGGCCACATCGGCACGGCTCCACTTCGTATTTATCCTATAGCGCTTTTTGCCATGTCCAAGTTCTACCTCATTATGGGCCAACCATTCTGGAACATATCTTGCTCCAATAGCACCCAAAGCCATATTCCTAACAAATTCTTTTCTGTTCATTTGCTCATTGTTCAAAATTTAAAATACTTGCAATACCGCACCATTCTCGCTTAAGCAATCAGGTCATTGATAACTTTGCCGGCTACATCAGTAAGACGGTAGCGCCGCCCCAAATGTTTATACACTAAACGCTCATGGTCAAGCCCCATCAGGTTTAAAGCCGTTGCATGAAAATCGTGAACATGAACAGGGTTTGACACGATGTTATAACCAAACTCGTCTGTTTCTCCATAAACACCAGGTTTTACGCCACCTCCTGCCATCCACATGGTAAAGCAACGGGGATGGTGATCGCGGCCGTAATTGTCTTTGGCGAGTTTTCCCTGGCAATAATTGGTGCGGCCGAATTCGCCACCCCATATTACCAATGTCTCATCGAGCATTCCCCTTTGCTTAAGGTCTGTAATTAGGGCCGCAGATGCCTGATCTGTATCCAAGCACTGTCCGGCAAGTTCTTTTGGCAGATTACCATGGGAATCCCAGCCCTGGTGATAAACCTGAACAAAGCGTACACCACTTTCAGAAAGCTTTCTTGCCAATAGACAGTTGGCGGCATAAGTGCCAGGTACTAAGCAGTCGCCACCGTAAAGTTTGATGATCGATTCAGGCTCTTTGCTTAAATCGGTTACTTCAGGAACTGCAGTCTGCATCCTGTAAGCCATTTCATACTGCTGTACTTTAGCTTTTATTTCTGGATCGCCAACCTGCTCATAAGCTTCGTTATTTAGCGTTGAGAGGTGATCGAGCATTTTTCTTCTTTCGGTTTTATCCATGCCATCGGGATCATTAAGGTATAGCACCGGGTCTTCTCCACTGCTAAACTGCACCCCTTGATGAATTGAATCTAAGAAACCATTGGTCCATAGTTTGGAATAAACACCCTGTCCATTGCCTTTGCCTTTAGAGAGCAATACACAAAAGGCGGGTAGGTTCTTATTTTCGCTACCCAAACCATAGCTAAGCCAGGCCCCCATGCTGGGACGATTGCCCACCTGGGCTCCGGTTTGGAAAAAAGTTAAAGCAGGATCGTGGTTAATGGCTTCGGTGTACAGGCTTTTTACAATACATAAATCATCTACAATGCGCGAGGTATGGGGCAAAAGCTCACTCATCCACGCCCTGTGTTCGCCGTATTGGTTAAATTTGAACGCTGTACCTGCAAGCGGAAATTTGGCCTGTCCTGAGGTCATTCCTGTAAGTCGTTGCCCTTTTCTAATTGATTCGGGTAGATCCAAGCCGTGCATTTGTTGCAGTTTAGGCTTATAATCGAACAAATCTAGTTGTGAAGGGGCACCATTTTGAAAAAGATAGATGATACGTTTGGCTTTTGGCGCAAAATGCGGTAAGCCTGCAACAATTGCATCTTCAACGGATTGAGGATTAAGTAAGTCAGGAACCAGCAAGCTACCTAATGCAGCTCCGCCAATACCCATTCCCAGGCCAGTTAAAAACCGGCGGCGGTTCATATTAAGGCCATGTTCCAATAATTCTTTTTCCATTTTTATTTGGTTATCGAAAAAATCAACAAGAAGGCTTAACCCTTTACTATTGCTTCTTCCATGTTATAGATTATATTGATTGCCCTCATTAAGGCCGCTACTTCGCTTATGCTGGCTGTATTTTTTTGGTGTGGGTATTCTCCGATATTCAATGTTTTTTCGGCTACATTCTTTTTTTGTCTGAACATTGCCAGTTGGTCTTTATAATAAGCATTAAGTACGCCCATTTCTTTTTCGAATGGCTTACGGCAAATGATGCTTTCAAATGCAGTACGAATGGCCTGCTCTGGGTTTCCTTTATTTGTTAGCAAAGTTTCGGCAAATACCCTTGAGGCTTCGAGTGCCGTTGGGTCATTCATCATAACCAATGCCTGCAAGGGAGTGTTGGTTTTTAAACGGTTTACCTGGCACTGATCCCTGTTACTGGCATCAAAAATCATCATCGATGGGGGAGGAACAGTTAGCTTAATAAAGGTATACAAGCCGCGCCTGTAGATATCTTTTCCTTTATCCTGCCGGTATACAGCCAGTTGCCCCCTGCCTGAAGTGGCCATTTCCCAAAGGCCTTTAGGCTGATAAGGTTTTACGCTTGGTCCTCCAATTTCTTTATTTAACAACCCGCTACTGCTTAACAGCATGTCCCTGATAGCCTCAGCAGGCAGGCGCATGCGCGAAGCCCTTGCGTAATAAAGGTTTTCTGGATCTTTCTCTAAGAGTTCTTTGGTGATTTTTGAGGATTGGCGATAAGTGGCCGACATCACTATCTTTTTAACCAGTAGCTTGATATTCCATCCATGCTCCATAAAATCGGCGGCTAACCAATCGAGTAATTCAGGATGGCTAGGCAGGTTGCCCTGCATCCCAAAATCGCCCACAGATTTTACAATTCCTTTCCCGAAAATCTGCTCCCATAACTGGTTCACAAATACGCGGGCAGTTAAAGGGTTTTGCTTACTAACCGTCCATTGGGCGAGACCCAGTCTGTTTTTTGGGAAATTTTTGTTGTCAAAATTCAGCACTGCAGGCAATGCTGATGCGCTTACAGCTTCGCCATATTGATCGTAAACACCACGTTTAAGTAAATAGGTTGTTCGTGGCGTATCAACCTCACCCATGACAGACACTTTTACCGCCCCAGTATCTTTTTTGTTTACAAACCTGAGAATTTTTTTAACGTCGTTATCACTTAATGCCAGTATGGGTGTTTTGGCCGGACCAGATCCCACAAGCCCTTCCAGGCCTTTTTCCTTGCTTGTATTAAAAAATGCGAATAACTGATAATAATCTTTTTGTGCAATAGGATCGTATTTATGATCGTGACACTGCGCACATTCTACTGTGAGCGCCAGTAGGCCACGGGTATAGGTTTTTACTTTGTCAATACCGTACTCTACCCGGTATTCCTCAGGTATTACCCCTCCCTCTTCGGTTATTTTATGGTTCCGTAAAAATGCTGTAGCCAGTAATTGCTCCTTACCGGAGTTGGGTAAAAGATCGCCAGCCAACTGCCAGGTAATAAAACGGTCATATGGGATATTTGAATTAAAGGCATGGATCACCCAATCGCGATAAGGCCATTGTGACCTGTAATCATCATCCTGATAGCCGTAACTATCGGCATATCGCGAAACATCAAGCCAATGCAGTGCCATTTTTTCTCCAAACTGAGGCATTGCCAACAATTGGTCAACTACCTTTTCATAGGCTTGATTGCTATTATCGGCGCTAAATGTTTTTTGGAGTGCCAGGCTTGGCGGAAGGCCTGTTAAATCTAAAGATAATCTCTTTAATAACTGTTCTTTGCTGGCCTCTTCGCTGGCTTTGAGTTGGTGCTGCTTTAATTTTGCCGCTACAAAATAATCTATCTCATTTTTGGCCCACCCCTCCTTTATTTCTGGCAATGCTACTTTTTTAGGAGTTACAAAAGCCCAATGCTTCTCATATTTTGCACCTTGTTTTACCCATTTGGTTAAAATTTCTATTTCATCTTTGTTCAGAATACCAAGGTGTGATGCAGGTGTTGGCATTTGATAGGAAGGATCGGTTGAGGTGATCCTTTTAATCATTTCAGATTTTTCTGGCTTACCTGCAACAATGGCATATGCACCCTTTGTTTCTCTTAAAAGTGCTTTAGCATTAGCTTCTATATCTAGTCGTAGTCCTGCTTCCTGTTTGTTTTTATCAGGGCCGTGACAAGCAAAGCATTTATCAGAGAGTATAGGCCTAACATCGTAATTATAGCTTATTTCATTGCTTTTACTTGCCGAAAGTTGGTTTGTTCCCGTTAACCAGGCTATAATCACAGCAATGCCTATTACAACACATGCAATAATCTTTAATTTCATAAGCAGGGTTTATAAATGGTTATAAGAAACCTTAATTCAATGCTTACCTCAAATGTTTTAAATCATTTCATATCAGTAATGCTTTGGATTGGTTTCGTAACAGGAAATTAAAAAAGTAGCCCTTTAAAACATGTTCTTCACTTATGTTGAAAAACCAGAAGGCATTGATCTAATTTCGCGAAAAAAAACAAAAAATCAATAACCAATTAATTTACAGTTAATTCCTTTAAATCTTGAATTGGCGGAACCAGGGCAATCAATTTGGTTTAAACAGTTTGGAATAGCTCTTTAAAACCAATTCAAAATCTTTAGTGTGTTGTTTCTCTTCTATCTGTCTATTAACAATATCGATAAAATTAGAAGAGAACCCTTCATAAAACTAATTTAATATTGACTATTTATAATGTTATTTTTGCTTATTTAAATTGATTGATGATCCATTTCAGAAATTAGTCAATATGATTAATACGGGGATTTGCTAAAATGATTACAATTTCGATTAATTCTTCGAACTTAGGTTTATGGCTTTGATTGTGAAAATTACCTTTGTAAAATGATAAATAGCCCAAAGTAACATGATAATCAGGAAAAAAGAAAATTGGTTCAAAATGCTTTTTGTATGGCATGGCTCAGTTCTCCCTAGGCTATTACCTCGGCTTACCTTACTTTTTGTACTGTCGATAGCGGTAGTATTCTTTCATGGTAAAATCCTCTCCTTCAAGGTGCCTTTGAACCCAACGCCATTAACCTTATTTGGTTTTGTGCTTGCCTTGTTCCTTGGTTTTCGAAACAATGTGAGTTATGATAGGTTCTGGGAAGCCCGAAAGCTTTGGGGCTCCCTTTTAAATTGTACCCGCTCACTCGCCAGGCAAGTCTTGACTCTTCCGCGTACTTCATCAGAAAAATCAGAATCCACCAGCTTTATTTACCTTTTGATATCGTGTACATATTCGCTGAAACACCAGCTAAGGGGACAAATGCAGAAAACGACCTTAAAGAAAGACTCAGCGGTACTCAGTTCAGCTTCATCCATGCTACACACTATAAACCAATCATGGTCATTAAACTGATGGGGATTGGATTGCTAATGCACGGAACAAAGAGAATATAGATTCAATTCAGCAGATGCGCCTTGATGAAAATCTAGATAAGTTGACCGAAATTGTCGGAGGCTGTGAACGCATTATCTCAACACCAATACCTTATAGTTACCGTGTGTTACTGCATCGGACAGTTTACCTGTACTGCTTTCTTCTGCCCTTTGGACTTGTGGATAGCCTTCAATGGTTAACGCCGTTTATTGTCGTTTTTATTGCATATACTTTTGTCGCCTTTGAAGCGATTGCAGATGAGATTGAGCAGCCTTTTGGTATGGAGTCAAATGACCTTGCACTGAATGAAATGTGCCGGATGATAGAAGCCACATTGATGGAGCTTGACGGTAACGAAATTCCTGAAATTATAGTTAAGAAAAGTGGAACCATTGATTAACGGCTACCTGTAATACTAAAATAACATCACTGGAAAGAAGTTCATAGCAGATCACGAGGGAGAAAGTGACAAACGGGTGAATTTTAGTTTATCACCATGATGTGGATTCGACTATAGGGGAAAAATATTTGAAATTCCTTCATTTAGGCATGCGGTACCATCGGTATATTTCTTGTCAGAACCAGCTGGTGGACTACTACCGGGCCGACCACTTTTATAGTTTGCCTAAATGTAAACTATAAAGCAGGCAAGACCTACAATGTAACTGATTTATTAAATAATAGATTCTTTTTCGTGAGCTTGAAGGTGTTAAAGGAATCGGTATACAGCTTACTATTGATATCGCAATTTTCTTATTCTTAAAAGTATAGTCCTGTTAATCGCGTTATTATCCATTTTTTTTGATTTTGAGCAAACGTAATTTTGTTATTGTGATGGTTCTGCCAGATGAAAATTTAGCTATTTATTAAGTTCAATGAAAAAAATATACTGTTTTATCGGTTTAGTATGCATTATTTGTTTGGGTTTTCAAACCAGCCATGCGTTGCAGCCAGCGTTACAGGAACCTTTTTCTAAAGTTGATACTTCCCGCCGTATACAAAACCTAAAGATAACGGTATTAGACCTGGCCAGTTCTAAACCATTGGATAGTGTTCAGGTAACTTTAGGAAAAGAATCGAAGTACACTGTTAAAGGCATCGTTGTTTTTGAAAACAATTCAGACTCTGTAATTGTACTTTCAAAACCCGGTTATCGCAAAATAGGAAAAAAAGTGTTAAGCTCCTCACTCGTGGTGAGGATGGTAAATACTGAAAGGGTAGAAGGATATGCGGTAAGTCCAGCGCTTTTGAAATCATCGAATGACGCCCTTTCGCGTTCGGCCGTAGTGGTAACAGGCGAAGAACTGCGCAATATCAGTATGCTTAGCTTAATTGATGGTTTAAAATTCTATCTGCCATCATTATTGGTAAGTAAAAGCAACAATCAGGGCGATAACCCGAATTCAGTTCCGGTTCTTTCATTGCCTGGTGCTGGTAATTTCCCCTTTTGGGCAAATATTGCGGGTAGTAATAAGGGCAATACTTCTTCTGGATTATTAACAACGCCATCCGTTTCGGATTATATCGCCTCAAACACGATTGCGAATAGTACACCAGTTATTTTGCTTGATGGTCTTCAGGTATCGCTTCAAACCATTTTGGATATCGATATTAACCGGGTAAAAAGCGTTACCATATTAAAAGATGCATTGGCCATGGCTAGCTACGGAATGCGTGGTGCCAATGGCGTTATTGCTATTAAAACCAATAAGCCATCTGGTAAACTGGAAATATCCTTTAAAGAACAAGCTCAAATTGCTTCGGCTGATATTTCTTCTTTTACGCCGCTAACTGCAAAACAGAAATTAGAAGTAGAGAAAAATTCAGGCCTATTCAATGGAGCTTTGGCTCCGGTTTATCAAAATCGCTACAATCAGGCCTATACTAATGATGTAAATACAGATTGGCTGTCAATACCCTTAGGCAACGCGCTTAGCACGAAGCACACATTGGCTTTAAGTGCGGGTAATGATGATATGGCATATGGATTAACTGGCTCATACAATAATGTTAATGGCACCATGAAAGGCGCTTTCAGGAAAAGCCTTGATTTGGGTGCATACTTTGGTGGCCATTTTGGTTCATTCTCATTCAGCAACCAGTTTTCGTATCTCGGTACTGATGCGGCAAATTCTCCATACGGTACCTTTGATTTGTATGCTAAAATGAACCCGTACTGGCAGGTTAACGATCCGTACACAGGTAGGTTTCAGGAAATTGTAGAATCTAATGTAGCGGGAAGCGGTAGCCTTACTTATGTAAATCCAGCATACAACTCAACGCTTTCTACAACCGATGCGATGACTTATTCGCGTTATAGCAATTTAACCAATCTGAACTGGTTATTAGGGGACGGATTTCAGCTGGATGGAATGATTGGAATTTCAAAACAAGCTGATGAGTTAAATTATTTTTTACCTCCAAACCATACCGCATTTGCCAGCATCACAGCAGAGAATTTGTTTACCAGAGGCTTATATAACTATACTTCAAACTCATTCTTTGATGTTCAGGGTGGACTGCGTTTACAGTATGAGCAAAATTTTGGCAAGCATTATCTGTTTGCAAGCTTAGGGCAGAATTTATCGCAAACCTCTAGCGAATCAGAGGGTGTTTCTGTGAGTGGTTTTGCCACAGATCGTTTGGCCGATATCGCACTGGGGAATTCGTACAATATTGCAAAACCTGTTAGCGGAAAAATTGTAACCCGCTATGTTTCTACTTTTGGAAATGTTGGCTACAGTTACGATGGCCGTTATCAGATCGATATTTCGGGGGCCATGGATTACTATTCGGGTTTAAATCAGGCGGCTAATTTTGGTGCAGTTGGAGTTTCGTGGTATATCAACAAGGAAAAGTTCCTTAAATCGGTAAGCTGGATTGATCTTTTAAAAATTAAGGGGAGTTTAGGGATTTCGGGGAACCAGAACTTCTTGTCTTATTTAAACAGAACAACCTACAATTACTATACGAATCAGCAATATATACCTACCGGCAGTAGTATGGGTACCATTGGTATTGGTTTAGGGGCTTATTTAACCGGAATGGCAAACAATCAGCTGCAATCGCCCGAGACTTTTAAACAAGACCTTGGTTTAGAAGCTTCCCTGTTGCATAACCAGCTTACATTTTCCCTTAATGTTTACAAGCAGATCAGCTACAGGATGATTCTTCCGGTAAGTTCGGTTGCTTCTACAGGGTATCAGAACTTTTCGTTTTACGATAACTACGGAGAGATAGAAAATAATGGATTCGAGTTATTGGCAAAAGCAACGGTATATAAATCTTTACACCATAATTTAAAGATAAACGTTATCGCCAATGCGCTGCGGACAACAAATAAAATTAATGCTGCAGGACCTTACTTAAATGATGTAAATAACTACAATGATTTTGCTGTTCCGCAAACTACTATCCAGCCCAAATATGTAGTTGGGCAGCCGGTATATGGCATTTGGGCTGTACCTTCTCTAGGTATTGATGCACAAAGCGGCCAAGAAATTTTCTTAAAGAAAGATGGTACATCAACCACTATCTGGGATGCTAAAGATAAAGTGTATGCCGGTAGTTTAGTGCCCACATGGGTAGGTGCCCTGGGTACCGAAATCAACTTTAAGCAGTTTTCATTTGGCGCATATTTCAACTATCAGTACGGGGCTAAGGCGTACAATCAAACCATGGCCGATATTGAAAATGCAACGGTTGATTATAATCTGGATGCCCGTTTATTTAATTCGGGACGCTGGAGCCCGGGTATGCCAAATGCAGCTTACAAAGGTTTGTTTGTTTCGCCAACCTACGCTACAACCCGATTGGTAGAAAATGAGAATAAACTGCAATGCTCTTCGCTTACCCTTGGATATATGTTGCCGAAAACATTTTCGCAGAGGATTAATGCCAAAAATATAGGGGTAAAGGTTATGGTTAACAATGCTTTTGAAATTGGCGGTGCCGATATGCAACGTGGCATTAATTATCCTTTTCAACGTAATTATACATTCATTTTAAATGCAAACTTTTAAAACAAGCGTAATGCAGATTTTGAAGATGAAAATATCAGCTATTATGGGCCTGTTAGTGCTGCTGAGCATTATGGGCTGCAAAAAATGGGTTGATGGTGCACCGCAACCTTTGCAAGTAGATGAAGGTAAAGTCTTTTCTACCGAGCAGGGATTCAGGGAAGCTTTAAATGCCGTTTATCTCCAAATGGGGTCGGCTACACTGTATGGCAAAGACCTGACTATGGGCGTGCTTTCTCTTGCCGGGAGAAGTTTCGATAGCGTTAATGTAAATAAAGCCGGACAATTATATTATCAGGCCGCTACTTTTAATTTTACTGACCCTGTAGTAAAGAATTATAGCACTGAAGTTTGGAACAAAATGTATCTGGCTATCGCTAACCTGGATAACCTATTGATTAATACCGAGGCTAAAAAGGATATTTTTACCGGAAATAACTATAATAAAGTAAAAGGAGAGGCCTTAGCGTTAAGGGCTTATTTACACTTTGACTTGCTGCGTTTATTTGCTTCGGCAGATCTTCAAGACCAGGGCATTCCTTATGTAACAACCATAAATCCTAACCCAACACCAGCTGGTACGGTTGAGCAGACCCTGAATGCTTGTGTTACTGATTTAAATGCAGCCGATGCCCTGTTAAGTTCTGATGATTTAACCACCTCGCAAATTACCAGGTGGGCTGTAAAAGGATTACTGGCACGTTTGTATTTATATAAAGGAGATAAAGTTGAAGCCGGTAAAAATGCTTTGGCGGTAATTAACAGTAATAAATTTGCTTTATCTTTTAATACAAATTCTGATTTATTTTTTACAAAGGAAAGCCTGTTTAAGCTAAATATTTATGCTAATAATTATTATGCTAACTATAAGGCTGTTTTTGCCGCACCCTGTTTTATCGGTTTGTCTGCATCAAGTCAGACTGCACTATATGGCAGCACAAATATCGATTATCGCAAAAGTTTTATAGATGCAGCTACTGGTAGCGCTAGCGGGACTCCGCTTTTGCCTAAAAAATTTACTGTTACTTCATCTAATATATTCCCAATGATTCGCTTAACAGAAATGTACTATGTTTTGGCTGAGTGCGCGAGTGATGTTACAACAGGCTTAGGTTATCTTAATCAAGTAAGGGCAGCCAGAAATTTAACTATCCCTTTAACTGCGGTTAATGTGCCCGATGCAGCTGCACTAGAAGCTGAAATTATGAATGAGTACCGAAAAGAATTTATAGGAGAAGGACAAATGTTTTTCTATTACAAACGTAAAAGGACGCCATTTACAGCATTGCCATTTTACCCTAAAACGCCGCCGGTAACCGGAGTAGCTTACCTGCCATTGGTGCCTGTTGCAAGTTACGTATTTGTAAAACCTGAATAGGAAGTGAATTAATAATAAAGGAAAATTAGTTGCGATTAATCCTGATGGACAACAATAAAAATAGATTAAATAAAGGCATTTACAACAAATCAATATTGTTATTGATGTTGAATTTTTTTTCGCTTGCACTTTTTGCGCAAAGTGTAAACGTAAGAGGGGTTGTTCAGGATGAAACCGGAGTACCCCTGGCTGGTGCGGTTGTGATGCAGGTAAGCAGTGCAAATAGTACAAGAACTGATAAGGACGGCCGCTTTGAACTAAAAAAAGTAACGCCTGGTGCAACAATCAGGGCAACATTTGTTGGCCGTTTATTACGTGAAATAACCTTAAAGGCCGGAGAAACAGATTTAAAATTTGTATTAAAGGTTGATGCGTTTAGCCTTAAAGAAGTAACGGTTAATACCGGTTTATATAAACGGCCGGTAGGTAATTTTACCGGTTCAGCAAAAACATATACCGGCGAGGAACTGAAAATGGTTAATCCCAAAAATGTGATACAGGCATTAGGGGTGATTGACCCATCTGTAAGGATAGCACAGGATAATCAGTTTGGGAGTGATCCGAACAGATTACCCAATATTCAGATCAGGGGTGCCAATAATTTACCTTCTTTACAGCCTGGGGGTACCACAGGGGCAAATCCGGTTTCCAATGGCGATATCATGGCCAATTATCTGGCTAACCCCAACCAGCCGTTAATTATTTTAGATGGTTTTGAGACTACATTGCAAACACTATTTGATATGGATATCAACCTGATAGCCAATATCACGGTGTTAAAAGATGCGGCAGCAACTGTTGCTTATGGTTCAAAGGCCGCAAATGGTGTAATTGTAATCGAAACAAAAGTACCACTGGCCGGAAAACTGAAAGTGACCTACTCCGTTAATACAAGTGTAGAGCTGCCGGATCTAT
The DNA here is from genome assembly GCF_011303555.1 of Pedobacter sp. HDW13. Taxonomy (NCBI): domain Bacteria; kingdom Pseudomonadati; phylum Bacteroidota; class Sphingobacteriia; order Sphingobacteriales; family Sphingobacteriaceae; genus Pedobacter; species Pedobacter sp. HDW13. The sequence goes on from NZ_CP049868.1 coordinate 3,633,712, forward strand.
CATCTTATCATTTGATGAATGCAGAACAGCTGCTGGAGGCGCAAAGGTTAACCGGAATTTTTAGCGACCCCAATAATCAATACAATGATATTGCAAAAAAGCAATGGTACGATTACCGCTTAGCGAAGGTAAAAAGCGGGGTTGATACTTACTGGCTTTCTCAGCCCTTACAAATTGGTTTTGGCTTAAACCAAAGTCTTTCCCTGTCTGGTGGTTCAGGCCCGCTGCGGTATTCTTTTGGTTTAAACTATAATGCTTCTGACGGGGCTATGAAAGGCTCTGGAAGGAACCGTTATGGTTTAAGTTACAATGTTTCTTATGCTGTTAGCCGAATTAAATTAAGTAACAGCATTCTGGTAGGCTACACCAAAGGGAATAATACCTCGTGGGGATCTTTTAATGATTACGTAGATCAATTTCCGTATTTTAGAAATAACGATGAAAACGGAAACCCGATTAAAATTTTAGAGCCTGGTCAATCTGCTTTAGGATTTAATATTACTGCACCGGGTGGCGCATTTACCAATCCATCCTATAATTCTACCTTAAATGTTAAAGACTATAGTACAATTTTAAGTTTTACCAATAATACCAATTTGGATTGGTCGATTACAAATGATCTAAAAATAACAGGTAGCTTAGGCTGGAGTAGTAATTTACCGGGTGCTGAAACATTCTACCCGGCTGATCATACCCGGTTTGTTTCAAATTCATTAGCACTATTTCCTGATTTGGGCTATTACCAGCAGCTTAAAGGTAAAAATAGCGCAATTAGCGGACGGTTAAATGGAAGTTATCGCCTGGCTTTAGGTAAAAATACTATTTTGGCCAATTTGGGTACCTCTTTGCAAAAAACAAGTAGTAATTCCACTACTATTGAAGTATATGGCATTCCTAACGATTATCTGGGTGAACTGGGCCTTGCAAATGGTTTTGATTATCAAACCATAAAACCCAGAACGACTAATAACCTAACTAAAAATCTTTCTAATTATTTAAGCTTAAGTTATAATTACGATAACCGCTATACTTTAGAATTTACAGCTAACCAAAGCGGGTCTTCGCAATTCGGTTCGAATAGCCGGTTTGCTCCATTTTTTGCAGGTGGTTTGGCCTGGAATATTGCCAACGAAAAGTTTTTTAAACCTAACGATATTATCCAGGTGGCTAAACTGAGTGCCAGTATTGGTACTACAGGTAACCAAAACTTTTCTTCGGATATGGCACAACAAATCTATCAGTATAATTATGCAAACAATTACCGCTTAATGGTAGGTGCTTCAACGCTTAATTATGCTAATCCTGATTTGAAATGGCAGCAAACACTTAAAAGCAATATCGGATTAAATCTGGGATTTTTCAAAGGAAGGCTTAATGCCAGTATTGAGTTTTTCAGGGAAACGACTGACAACCTGATATTGCCGCTTGATCTTGCGCCCTCTACCGGTTTTTCAACTTATCAGAATAATTTAGGTGCCACTAAAAATGAAGGATTTGAAGTGGGGATTACCGCTCCTGTAATTAAAAATCCGGCAAGAAACATATTTTGGACGGTTAGCTTTAACGCTGGACATTATACCAATACCATTACCAGGTTATCGCCTGCTATTGTAGCTATAAATAATGCATTTAACAGTGCTACAGCTCCAAATGATGTTTTAAACTCAAGATACCAAACTACGCCGTTGCCACGTTTCGAAGTAGGGCAATCCATGTCGAGGATTTGGGCCGTACCCTCTTTGGGTATCGATCCGGCCACCGGTAAAGAAGTATTCGTTAAATTAGATGGAAGCCAAACCTTTATCTGGGATGCCAGGGATAAACGCCCGATTGCTGATGCTACTGCTAAAATTAAAGGAAGTGCCAGCTCCAGTCTTACTTACAAAAATTTTATCCTGAACTTAAATGTTAGCTATCAGTTTGGTGGTTACATGTATAACCAAACCTTGGTTGATAAAGTTGAAAATGTTGATTTGTTGCATGGTAATGCGGATTTAAGGGTATTAACAGAACGCTGGAAACAACCCGGTGATCAGGTTGCATTTAAGGCTTTGGTAGCAGATGGTTCAACCGGACTGCAGCAAACAAATGCAACTTCGCGTTTTGTTCAGAAAGATAATTTTCTTGAACTGGCAAGTTTAACGGTTGGTTATAACTTTCCGACAAGCCTAAAATGGGTGAAGGCCGCTCATTTATCTGCACCTCGTATCATGATTACCCAAAACAATTTACTACGTTTTGCAACAATTAAAACCGAAAGGGGAACGAGCTATCCTTTTTCCAGAAGTTTAAATTTTGGAATAACTACAAATTTCTAAGTGTATGTTTAAAAAGAATAAAATTACACCGAAAATCAATCAGGCAGCCACTGGCTTGTTATGTTGCTTTGTACTGTTGCTTACATTGAACGGATGTAAGAAATTTCTGGAAATGCCATTAAAAGATAAAGTCCCTCAACAAGCTTTGTTTAATGATGAACAAGGTTTCACCGACGCCCTGACAGGCGTTTATTTAGGGATGGATAAGCCGGCTTCTTTTGCTGGAAAAGGTTTATATACGCAAGATTTATCGGTAGGAATGCTTTCGGTATTGGTGAATAATTACACCAATGCCTCAACCTCGGCTTTAGGCGATAACCTTTACGCCAATACTTACCGGTATGATTATGCCCAGGTAGGGGTAAAAGCTGAAATGGCATTGATATGGGGCGGAATGTATAACAACATCGCTAATCTAAATAACCTGCTTGGTTATGTTGATGCAAAAAAAGAAGTTTTTTCAAGAGATCACTACAATAAGGTTAAAGGAGAGGCTTTAGCACTAAGGGGTTTATTCCACTTTGATCTGGCCCGTTTATTTGGTCAGTTACCTTTAACGGGTATGAATGAGAAGGCAATACCATACGTGAGTAATTTTACAGCTAAAGCAGCCCCTTTTTTAACGCTTAATGCAGTATTGGATTCTTGTATAGCAGATTTAAATCAGGCTAAAAATATACTGGCCCAGGCAGATACTTCAGCGTTACAGCAAGGCAATTTAGATTTATTTTCGGGCTATACCCAAAATCACATGAACTATTGGGCAACCAAAGCCTGTTTGGCCCGTATTTACCTGTACAAGGGAGATTATGCAAATGCTATGGCCAATGCAAAAGAAGTTATTGGAAGTAATAAATTTCCGCTGTCTACCAGTAACGTAGCTTTGGCAACGGCCAGTACCAGAGATCGCCTTTTTTCAAAAGAACTGGTTTTTGCACTTTACAGTACCAACATCGGCTTAATTAACGAAGGGCTTTTTAATGTAGGCGGAACGACGGGAGTTTCACTTCAGCTTGCACCTGCTAATAAAACTGCACTTTACGGCACTACCGACTGGAGGTTATCGTGGTTCGATAATAATTCGGCAAAAGCCTTTAATGTTCCTTCTAAATTTTTCCAGAATGCGGGATTACCCTATCCCATGCAAAATATTATGCCTGTGATCAGGATTTCTGAAATGTACTATGTGGTTGCTGAATGTGCTAATGCAATGGGAGATCTTGCAACAGGATTATCGTACTTGAATTTAGCCAGGAGCGCAAGGGGCTTAACTACATTAACAACAGCCACTGTACCAGATGGAATAGCCTTATCTGCAGAGATTACCAGAGAATATAAAAGGGAATTTATCCAGGAAGGACAAACTTTCTTTTACTATAAAAGACTGAATAAAGATTTGAAAACAGAATCGGGAACAACAGTTCCTGTTCCTGCCAATGTATATGTATTTCCAATTCCGGATAAGGAATTAGAGTACAATAAATAGTAACCATTAAATTAAAGAATTGTTATGAAACTTATTTTGCTGTGTATGACAGCTTTTTTGTCCATCTCCTTTTTTAGCGGATGCAGCAAGGATCCTGCTTTGTTTGCAGAAGCCGATGCCATTTATTTTGGAACGGCCGACACAAGCATCTCTTACTCCTTTGCTAAATACCCTAAAAAGTTAAAAGATACCATTAACGTGCCTGTAAATGTATTGGGAAATTCTGCCGCGACAGATAGGTCGTTCAGTGTTGAAATATTGCCTTCTGCTAACAACGCAGCCATTGAAGGCACACATTTTAAGCTGTTAACAAATCTAATTATCCCTGCAAAATCGGTAATGGGTATGCTTCCGGTTGTAGTATATCGTACTGCTGATTTAGAAAACGGGAAACAGGTTAAAATAAACCTTAAACTAAAGAAAGATCAGAATTTCGCAGCAGAGGGGATTACCACTAAACAGAAAATAACAATTAACCTGGGGTATATGCAGAAACCAGATTCGTGGGGTGAGTTTACCGGAACGGTAACCGGTTTTTTTGCGGGCTATCAGACTAATTTCGGCACCTGGAGCCCCACAAAATACAAAGTGATTTTAGATGCCCTGTACGATCCGGCAACAGGAGTAACCATAACAGAGTTTCCCGGAAGCAGATTTTCTCCCCCTGTGGCCTATAACTTATATCTGGCAACGGTAAGAAATTATATCAAAACAAATTACCCGGGCAATTACGGCTTACCAGGCGCGGTATTAAACGATCCTGACAATGGGAATAAACCCATCCAGGTTGGACCGGCAAACTATTAATGAACTTTCATTTGACAAGTGAAGAAATGAAACAGATGAAAAAAATATTAGGTATTTTCTTAAGCTTAACTGCTGTCGCATCAATAATTATAGGCTGTTCTAAAGATCAGGGAAATTACGATTATATCGAAATCAATACTTTGAAGATTTCGGCTGACATGGCCAGCGCAGATCCAGCTATGTTTGTTACGCCAGATTCAATTATTCTACGTCAGAATGATAGTTTAAAGGTGAAACTAAAAATAGACGCTTCAATTGGTGCTCCGGGCAACCTTTCTTATCAGTGGTTAATTACACAATATTTACAGGCAAATGCGAATCCTTCAAAATATATGATTAGTGAGGCGGCGAGCTTAAAGACTAGGATTACCCTTCCTCCGAATTTATACAGATTGGTGGCCCGGGTAACCAATAACGATACAGGGGTTTCCTATTATAAAACATTTGTACTCAATGTATCTGGGGCAGAATGGGGAGGTGAAGGCTGGCTGGTATTGCAAGAGCAGCAAAATGGAGCCGATATTTCAGTAATTACCACCAGGGATGGCGGGGTAAAAGGGAAAGTCTTCAATAATGTGTATGCTACCATGAACGGGCACAAGCTGCCTGCCGGAACTTTTAAGGTAAACGTAGTTAATTATGCAACTGCAATTAATGCACAAAAGGTCTCGTTCCTTTATCCAAATGGAGGATTACAGGTTAGAAGTGTTGATTTTGCGGACTCAACAAGGATAGAAAACTGGTTTACTCCCGGTGCAATATCTTCGATGAATTTTCAGGCAAACGGTTCTGCGGGTGGCTCGGGAGCTGGATGGGAATATGTAATTGTAAATAACCAGATTGCTTACCGTCAGTTTCAAAGTGTGGCTCATTTGGCTAACCCCCCTTTGTTTTTTCCACCTTATGCTGGTCTTACTATTGCGCCATATGTAATTAATGCCAGTACAAGTGATCAAATATATACCCTTTATGATAGGGTGAATAAAGGGTTTGTGTTGTTTAATGCCTCTACATCTGCATTGGTAAATATACCCGCCTATGCTGCGGCCACAACAAATTTAAATCCTGTTACCGGGAGTGGATTTGATTTGAAAAACATGACCGATAATATGATTTATGCTGAGAATGCACAACCCATGACGGCATCGCTCGCCATATACTGGAATTGTTTCTTTAGAGATGACGCTGGTAACAACACCTACCTGGTGCAGTTTCCAAGAGGTATAGCTTATTCAAACAATTTTACAACCGGACGTTTCCAGTTAAAAGAAGCAAACTGTCCGGGTATTAATACTGCGACCATGTTTGCTAATCCGACCTTTTTATCGCAGCCAAAGGGAGTGTTTTATTATGTAAACAGCAATAAAATATACACTTGTACAGTGAATAATCTGGCCAGTTCTGCTGCAACGGTTGGTTTAACATTTCCAGGTGGCACAGTAATCAAAGCGATGAAGATTTTTAATTCGGGTTATACTGCCGCTAATATTACCGCACTTAATGTACCCGAAGGTAAGGTGTTGGTAGTAGCAACCGATGAAACGGCCAGTGGTGGTGGAAACAAGGTTTATTTCTTTAACCTCAACGCTCAAACTGGCGCTATTTTAGGCTCAGTGTCATCTCCAGCCGATGTTTATACCGGCTTTGATAAAATTACCGATATCACCTTTAAAAAATCTCTCGGGAGATAAGTATATAGAACTTAATTAAACACACATATGGCCGTGAACAACGGCAGCTAATAAGATCAATTAATAAATATGATAAAATTAAAGTTTATACCTGTTTTTGCCCTCGTTTTATTTGCGGCAGAAAAAGGATTCGCACAAGATTCGACCTCGGTTACCAAACCTGTAGTTGTAGCTAAATTAAAGCCCTATAACCAGGTTATTACAGCTAAGTCTATATCAAAGCTGGGTTTGTTTACTGTTCACAAAGTTGATGAACGTTATTATTTTGAAATCCCTGATGAATTGTTGTCAAGGGAATTCCTGTTCACAACGCGTTTGAGTAAAGTTCCGACCGGAAGTCCCCGTTATAGTGGAGATCTGATGAATGGCATTATTGTTTCTTTCGAAAAAGCAGCTGGTGATAAACTATTTGTACGTGCTATAACCAATGTCGCACAAAGCGACCCGTCAAATGAACTGGCAAAAGCAGTTAAAAATGCTACCATTGATCCCATCATTATGGTATTAGATTTAAAAGCACGCAGTGTTGATGGTAAATCTTCTGTTGTGGAAATGACAGATTTCTTTTTAAAGGATAACCTGATTTCCGGTTTCCATCCTGCGGCTAAAAAACAAATGGGTACCGGTGCACCGGCAGCGGATAGGTCGGCAATTCTGGGAATGGAAGCTTATCCAAATAATATCGAGGTAAAATCACTTAAAACCTATGCTTTGGCTGTGGCCCCAAGGCCAGCAGCGGCTGATGGAGATTCTCCTGCCGACGCTTCGGCACCAGCGCCGTCGAGCGTTGGCGTTACCTTCGAAATTAGCAATTCAGTAATGGTATTGCCTAAAGAGGCCATGAAAATTCAGGCTTATGATCCAAGAGTTGGTTTCAAATCTGATTCTTACACTGTTTTTTCTGATGCACAACAGAAGGTGGAGGAAAGACGCTTTATCATTAAGAACAGACTGGAAGTAAAACCCGAAGATTTAAAACGTTATCAGGCAGGCGAACTGGTAGAACCTAAAGAACCATTGGTGTATTATATCGATCCAGCAACGCCAAAACAATACAGAAAATACATGATTGCCGGTATCAATAACTGGAACGAGGCATTTAAGGCCGCAGGTTTCAAGAATGCCATTATTGGCAAAGAGTGGCCGGTTAACGATAAATCAATGGATTTGGAAGATGGACGTTTCCGCGTTATTCGCTACATGCCAGCTATCAGCCCCTTTGTTGATAATAACCAGGTAACAGATCCACGTTCGGGAGAAATTATCCAAACTTATATCGGTTGGTCGCACTCGCAGGTTAAAACCCTTCACGACTGGTACATGATTCAAGCCGGGGCGGCAGATAAAGATGCACGAAACATGAAATTTAGCGAAGAACTAATGGGTGCATTAATACAGGCGGAAATCAGCAGAACTGTAGGCTTTACACTGGGTTTAACAGAAAACCTGGGCAGCAGTTATGCAATCCCTTTAGAAAAACTGAGAGATAAAAACTGGCTGGCAAATCACCCGTTTAATTATTCGATCATGGATTATAACCATTATAATTATGTGGCCCAACCTGCTGATCAGGTTTCGCGTAAAGGTTTAATTCCACAGATTAGCGATTATGATAAATGGGCTATTAAATGGGCTTATACCAACACCGGGGCTACCAGTTTCGAAGCAGATAAGAAAATCAGATTGGGCTGGATTAAAAACAATTTAAATGCAAATACTAACCTGATTTTTGCAAGCCAGCCTGCCGGTATTAAACCTACGGATATTACCAATCCTACAGCGCAATGGGAAGATTTAAGTAATAACCCAGTAGGGGCAGCAGCATATGGTATAAAAAACCTGAAGTATGTTATGGCTAATTTAATTCCGTGGACGACTACAGGCGAAAATACGTATTATAATACTTCAGACCTTTATTACACTCTTGTAAGCCAATATTCGTTCTTTATGCGTTATGCTTTTACTCAAATTGGCGGTGTTACAGAAAATTTGAAAACTGTAGACCAGGTTGGCGATGTATATGTTCCTGTTGCGAAGATAATTCAAAAACAGGCAGTTGCTTTTTTAAATAAGGAAGTTTTTAACACGCCAAACTGGATTTTGGACCCTAACGTATTAAACAAATTCAGAAAGCCCGCTAAAAAAGAAGACGTTACAAAAATGCAGGAAGATGCACTTTTTAAACTTATTGATCCTAACCGCCTTTTCCGTATGAACACTGCTACCATGCGTTTTGGAAAGGATAAAACCTATACGGTTGATGAGATGCTTACTGATCTAAGAAGTGGGCTTTATGCCGAGTTCAAAAATCACCAAATGGTAGATGGCAATAAGCGGTATCTGCAAAAATTTGCAGTAAATTATTTGCTTAAATATCTGGCAGAAGGCGAAGTAGTTCCAGATCCAACAAAAGATGTCCTTATTGCGGGGACAGATATTCCTTTGGCCATGCGTAAAAACTTAAAAGCAATTGAGGCCCAATGTAAAGCTGCAATTCCAACTTACACTGATCCGGTAATGTTGGCGCATCTTAAATACATTTCGGACAAAATCAACAATGCCCTAAATCCGAAAAATTAAAATCACTGTATATTAAGATAATAAGTAGATAATGAAATTCATATATATAGTATTGTTAGGTTTGTGCAGCACTTCGCTATTTGCGCAGAACCCAAAAGAGCAACAAGCTGCGATCAAAATTGATACAGTAAAAAAAGCCGATCCGTTAAAAACAATTATTACCAAAGAGACGGTCATCAAAAAAGGCTTGTTTAATGTTTACCAAACTGGTAACAGGTATTATTTCGAAATTCCGGATTCACTTTTAAAGAGAGAGTTACTATTAACCAATTGGCTGGTTAAAGTACCAGGAGGCAGTCCGAAATACGGAGGTGAAGAAATGGGACAAAAAACCATTTTATTTGATAAAGGGATCGGGAAAAAGATCAACCTGAAAATTGTTAATCAAATTACAAAAGTAGATTCGACAAGTACGATTGCCAAAGCTGTTGCCTATAATAACCTTGATGCTATTGCTACGGTATTTGATGTGAAAGCCAGGGGAGAGGCCAACAGAAGTTCTTTTATAGATGTAACTGATTTTCTGCAAAAGGAAAATTCATTTACCAAACTAAATGATGAGGTACAGAAGCGATTAAGCCTTGGTGCCATCGCCCAGGATAAAAGCTTCCTGAAAAATGTAACAGCCTATCCTATTAATATTGAGATAAAATCGGTTCGGACTTATTCAGCTACAGTACCAGGGAAGCCCTCACCGGTAATGCCAGTTTTAGATGCCGCTAAAATCGGAAATGCCGTTACCATGGAGGTTTCGACATCTATTTTGCTCATGCCCAAAACACCTATGGTGCCGCGCGAATTTGATTTGCGCGTTGGATATTTTGCCGATAGTTATACGCCATTATCAGACGATCAGCAGAATATTGAAACCAAATCATTTATTGTTCGCTATAACCTGGAGCCCAGGGCAGAAGACATGGCCAAATACAAAAGGGGCGAACTGGTAGAACCCAAACAGCCTATTGTATACTACTTAGATCCTGCAACACCAAAGCAGTGGCGGCCATACCTGATTCAGGGAATTAATGACTGGAATGAGGCATTTAAAGCGGCTGGTTTTAAGAACGCGATTATCGGTAAGGAATGGCCGGAAGGCGATACAACGATGAGCCTTGAAGATGCCCGTTATAAAATACTACGTTATCTGCCTTCAGATGTTGCCAATGCCTACGGGCCTAATATCCATGATCCCCGAAGCGGGGAAATATTGCAAAGTTATATCGGGTGGTATCATAATGTAATGTCTTTGGTACATGACTGGTATATGCTTCAGGCAGGACCGAATGATCCAAGAGCGCGCCATATGACTTTTAGTGATGATTTAATGGGCGAGTTGATCAGATTTGTATCATCACATGAAGTAGGGCATACTTTAGGCCTTCGCCATAATATGGGCAGCAGTAGCTTAACACCTGTAGAAAAATTAAGGGATAAGGCCTGGGTAGAGAAATATGGCCATACCAGTTCAATTATGGATTATGCCCGTTTCAACTATGTGGCACAGCCCGAAGACAGCATTGGTGCAGCCGGTATTATGCCACGCATTAACGATTATGATAAATGGGCAATTAAATGGGGTTACACTTATATTGGTGCCAAGGATGTAGCTACTGACCGGAAAATTGTTTCTAAGTGGATTAGCGATACGCTAAAAGATAATCCAAGGTTATGGTTTGGTGGGGAAGGTATGAATAATGATGCCCGCTGCCAGACTGAGGATGTTGGTGACAATAGCATGAAAGCCAGCGAATATGGGATTAAAAACCTAAAGTACGTGGTTAAAAACTTACCCGAGTGGACCAAAGAGGAGGGGATTTATATAAAAACCTTAGCCAAATGTATATTCAGGTGATTAACCAGTTTAACCGCTATGTAACCCATGTGACCAAAAATATTGGAAGTGTTTACGAAACGATTAAATATCCTGGAGATGCAGGTGACAGTTATGCCTCAGCGCCCGTTGATAAGCAAAGAGAAGCGGTAGCGTTCTTAAATAAACAGGTTTTTGAAACGCCTACCTGGCTGCTTGATCAAAACATCTTAAATAAAATTGGTAATCCGATACGTTACAGCAGTGTTAGGGTTATTCAGGAGCGAGCCATGAATGCTGTATTCAGTGATCGTGCGTTTAACACCCTGTACATGATGGAGGAACGTTTTGGTAAAGAAAATACTTATTCGATGAATGCATTGCTGGCCGATATGAAGGCTGGTGTTTGGAGCGAGTTGAATACCCATCAGCCAATAGAGCAATTTCGCAGGGATGTTCAAAAATTCTATGTTAATGCTTTGCTGCGGAGTATGAAAGAATCGGAGGTGGGTTACAATGCCATTGGATTATTATTCGGTGGTACTCAAGCTGCAGAAATGATGCCTTTAACCACAGGCTCAGATATTGGGGCATTAATAGCTGTTCATTTAGAAGACTTGCGTAAAAATATTCTCGCCACAATTCCTTCAACGACCGATATCGATTCAAAAGAGCATCTGGAATATGTGGCCGATTATATCAAGAAAGCCCTCGATAACCGTTTTAGCACTAAATTATAACACTGAGAGAACTTAGGATAATTGATTTTGGGAATTAATACGAAAGCAAAAATGAGGAGTAAATTATTAGCCATTTTATTATGGTGCAGCCTCGCGGCTGGCAACGTTTATGCTAATGGAAATAAAGCAACTATTGACTGCACCATTTATGGAAACAGAGCCAGTGGATTGTTTTTATACGAGCTCAAAGATGGTACGACGGTAAGTTTAGGGTTTAAACGACCCGATGTTAATGGGAACTGTAATTTTGAAGTTGATGTTAAAGAAGGTATCTTTTTTTTCAAAAAGGCAGGAGGAAAGGGGCATGAGTTCAAATATACCATCTACCTTAAAGCAGGTGAACATAAAAAAGTTAGCTTTTACATGGAAAAGAGCTCTGTTGATTACGATAGTTGCGTTATTGAGAATGAAAATACCGAAAGCAAATTTTTACAGGAATGGTTAAATGCCAAGAATGAATATAGTCATTCCGTTGCTACTAAACCAGATATTGGCCGTAGTAAGTATGCTCAGTTCGAAAAATTTGCCATCTCATTTTTGGCTTCACACAAAACCAATAACACTTATTTTAATATCTGGCTTAACGATAAGGTTAGTATTGATCTTAAATATCTGAAAGCTGGCAATTATTTTGGTTTAGGGAGGCTGAATGCCAATTATGATAGTACGGCAAATGCTCAGCCATTTTATAAACCTCTGCTTGATAAAAATATAGTGAACGATGTTCGTTTGCTACGTTCTGAACATGGAATGGAATTGCTTGATTATGTTTTTGGTTATCGGAAGTTTATTGAAGTTAAAAATCAGGAGAAGGTTTTAGAGAACTATTTTTCTCCTGAAAATGCCGCAAAAATAAATAATGGTAGTGTTAAGGTAGCTTTCCTTTTGCATAAGATGCCCGGGGTTAAAGAATTTGAGCATTTTGTGAAGTATGTAGAGCCATACAAGGATATTTTTACAACTGTAGCGCAAAAAGAGGCTTATCAGAAATTATACAATGATTTAACTCCGTTTGCAGTAGGGAAAGCTGGTTATAACTTTGAGCTTAAAGACGTAAATGAAAAAACGTATACCTTAAACGGCTTTAAGGGCAAGGTTGTGGTTATAGATGTTTGGGCCATGTGGTGTGCTCCTTGTTTAGCAGAAAAGCCAATCATGGAAAAAATTGCCGAAGGCTATAAGAATAGGAATGATATTGCTTTTATTGGAATGTCGGTTGATGGGTACAGTAAAAAGGATGCCTGGAAAGGTTTTGTGAAAAAACATGCCTTTACAAGTATTGAATTATTATCACAATTCGATGAATCACTTTTTAAGTTCTACAAGATATCTGTTATTCCACGTTTTCTGATTTTTGACCGTGAAGGAAAAATAGTAACGGTTGATGCACCGCGGCCATCAGATCCCCGCTTTAAGAAAATAGTAGATGCTGCATTAGCGGTAAAGTAAATTATATATGCTTTAAATATTGCTATGATGCAATAATTAATTAGTGAAATGAAAAAAGAGATAAAAATAGTTTTGTGTGCCATTTTTTGCTTTGTTAATGTAATCAATGTTTTAGCACAACAAAAGCCTGCGGAAATTTCGGGAGTGATTACGCAAAAGAAAAATTATGAAATTACTATAGTTGGCAAAGCTGAAGGCAAGTCGTTCAGGGCCATTCAATACTTAATTGATACTGCCACAAATAAGTTTTCGATTGTAATGCCGGTCTTAGCAAATACATCGTATGAAATGCGGGTTGCAGTAATGAAGATGGGCCACAGAAGGTTAGAGACCGATTACGTGGTTAATTTTCCATTGAAACTGGTGGCTGGCCAAAAACTAAATATAGCCCTTGATGAGGCCGCTTTTAAAGCGAAAAAAGGGTTCATTATTGCGAAACAAGCGGCCAAATTCCCGATGACTCAGGTTAGTGGTAAAGTGGTTACAAGTTTAAAATGGGCTATTGATCTTTCTTTAGAAAAAGTGGTTGAGGGGCGTTGTCAAACAATTGAAACGTATACCATAGCTAAAAGCGATTCAACCTTTAATTTTAATCTTCCGATCCAAAAAGAAGGTCTTTACTACCTTTCTTCGGCCAGGTTTAAAAAACGGTTATACCTTAAGCCCAATGATCAGATTAATCTGGTATTTGATTATAATACGGGTGTTGAACTGAGCGCTTCAAAAACAACTGAAGCCAACCGGTTGATTAGTGAATGGGAACGGTTGATTAACCCACTAAAGCTCATGAGCCTCGAAAAGAAGCCTGATCGTGAAGCATTTTCTGCGCTTTATAAACCGCTCCAGGTAAAAGTTAGTGATTTTATCCGCCAGGTTAAAACAGCCGACCCTGCTTTTAACTCGCTCTTTAAGGTAGCGGTTCAGATGGATAACAGTCTGCTGGCATTAAACATGCTGTTAAAATCTTCTACTGAAAAAAGAGGAGGCTACATTTACCAGTCTAAAAACTTTTTAGCCGTCCCTGATTACTATCAGCAGCTTTTGAGAGATAACAGCATAAAATCAGGACAAATTCTTCAATTGGGAGAAGGGTATGATTATATTAATTTGTACGCCAGGTTTTGTTTAAATCATCTGAACGAAAACCAGAAAGCGCAAATGGGTGATGCAGAGCGGGTGAAGTTATTGATGAATGCCATTACAAACGACAGTCTGAAATCTTTTGTACTGAAAGCGCAGCTGGAAGAGTTAGAATTAAACATTGCTAATTACAGCGAATTTAGGGATACTTTCATGCCTTATCAAAAATATGCTAAACCATCTTCTGTGAAACAGAAATATGAAGCACAGTTAAAAACGTTTATTGCCGACACTGCTTTTATCGGGAAATCGGCTGCTGACTTTATTTTGCCTGATGCAAGCGGTAAAATGGTTTCGATGAAAGATTTTAAAGGAAAAGTAGTATTAATTGATGTATGGGCAACCTGGTGCGGACCTTGTAAAGCACAAATACCTTTCTTAAAAGAAGTAGAAGAACATTACAAAGGCAATAACAATGTAGTGTTTGTGGGAATTTCTTTAGATGCCGAAAAAGATAAAGAGAAATGGCTGGGCATGATTAAAGAGAAAGCATTAGAAGGTGTACAGCTTTTGGATAATGTTGGGGATGCTTTTGGGCGGAAATATAAAATGGTGGCTATCCCAAGATTCTTATTAATTGATAAGCGCGGAAATTGGGCTGAGGTAAGATGCCCGCTGCCTGAGAATAAGGAAAAGCTTAAGGGCTATATTGATCGAGAGCTTAGCAGAAGCCTGTAAAAAGAAAAGCAAGAATCCTTAAGGGTTCTTGCTTTTTTAGCATATATGCCAGCTAACTTTAGTTGCCGGGATTTAATTAGCATGAATAAACCGCATGCCATTTTGGTTGTGGCGCCTGTTAGACAAAGTGTTTAGCTCTTTGTATTCTCGCGGGGTTTTTCCGGTAACTTTTTTGAAAATTCTGGTGAAATAGAAAGGATCGTCATAACCAACCTCGCCCGCAATTTCCTTTACAATTAAGTTGCTGGTGGTTAGTAATTCGCTTGCATGCTTAATTTTTATCCTGATAAAGTATTCTATTGGCGATAAGCCTGTTTTTTGTTTAAAAAGAACCGAGTAGTGTGAGGGAGAATACCTGAAGGTTTCAGCAATTTCATCCACACAAAGGCGCTTATGAAGATTGGCTTTCATGTAAGAAATCGATTGTTCCAGCTGATCTTCTCTTTCTAATACTGGTTTCTGCTTTTGGTTCGAAAACAGAAAAAATGAAATAAAACGGTACAGGCAAAGGTTAGCATAAGCTATATTTTCAGCGCTAAGTTCTTTTGACAGGCTGTTAAATATTTCATTCCATGAATCGATAATGAGCCCGTCGAAATGAAGTTCGGTAGGGGAGGCAAATTTATTTAAACCAAAGGCCACATTCAGTTCATTGATCATGTTTCCGTTAAAATGCAAACAATAAATTTCTCCGGGATACTGTTCATCTACTTCATAGCTGTAAAACTCATTTGGAGGGAGTAACATAAACTGGTTGGATTTGAGCTGGAAATTACCATAAGAGGTATTGCAATTCAACTTACCCGTTAAACAATAAATCAATACATAGTCTGGTGTATGTGTTTCACTTTTTAACGGCGATTGACCAATTTGAGTAATGTACAGCAGGTTCTTAAAAGGCATATTTTTAATGCTGTTTTGTACTTCTTCCGGAATGGTAATTTGTTCAGCTAGGAGAGCGCCTTCATGCAAAAAATAATTCATAAACCCTTGGTTAGTTTGTGTAGTTGTTGATGCTCAAAGATGGGGAGAAAAAAAAGGTAACAAGAAAAAAGTACCACTACAAAACCATAACAATATGCCTTTAAATGCAAATAAAGGGTGCTCTTTGCCTAAAAAGGATAAAAAAGCCAAGGTGCTCAGTTTTTTTACCGGCAGCGGGGATAAAAGGATTTGCAGGTATTGGGGTTTTAAATGTGGTAAATTATAGCCGCTGAAGCTGTGAAAGGAAAGTGACTAAGTTATAATCAAGGCCGGTTAAGTTTAACTTTTTACGTAAGCGGGTTCGTGCGATTTCGATCGATTTAATGTTTTGATGAGTGATGGCCGAAATCTCTTTGGTAGTCATGTTCAATTTTAAAAAAGCACATAATTTTTTCTCGCTCGGACTAAGGTTCGGAAATCTTTCGTTAAGCACATCGTAAAAATCTTCATGTATCTGCTGAAATCTGAATTCAAATTCTTTCAGAATCTCGGGACGTAAATTTGACTGCAAATCTGATACGAGTTTTTGCATTGCAGGTTGGACGTCCTGATCCATACCGCTCTTCATCTTTAGCAGTTTTTCCGAAATATGGTCAATAAGCTCATTTTTCTGAATCAGATGCAAGATGTTGGTAGTGAGTTCCTTGTTTTTTAGCTCGATGTCTTTTTCTAAACTTTCTTTCTCTCGTTTTAAATGCGCCTGTTCGAGTACTGAATTCTTTGCCTTATTTCTTTGCAGGTAAAATAAGAGACTCACAATAATCAGCGATAAAACAAGGCCAACCCCTGCCAATAGGTAAGTCAACTCTTTTTCGCGCTGGCTTGCTTCTTTCTCCTTTTGTTTCCTGTCAAACTCAAACTGCATTTCCAGCTGGGTAATCTTATTAGATTTTTCGGCATTAAATAGCGAGTCGCTTACCCGTTTGTTTAACATCAGGTACTCAAAGGCTAGCTGATAATTGCCTTGTTGCTGATAGAGTTTATACAGGTTGGTAGAAGCGCGGCGTACCGTTAACAGGTCGCCTGTTTGTTTTCCAAGGTTAATGGCATCCTTTAAGTATTTCTCTGCTAAAGGGTAATTTTTCAGCTCAAAATAAAACTCCCCTAAACCATCGTACGATAGGATTACGCCCGATTGATCATTGTTTTTTTCGCGGATTGCCAATGCTTCGAGGTAATGCTGAAGTGCCATTTCATTTTTACCTTGTTTATGAAACAGCCTGCCCTGATTGGTTAGTACGTGAACCAGGTTCTCCTCATCATTTAATTGTTTGCAGATCTTTAAGGCTTCATTATAAAAGAAGTTCGATTTGTCGAATTCCTTCATCTCTTCGTAAATGATTCCCAGGTTATTTAAAAGGCTTTCCTTTAATTTTTTTTCACGTTCTATTTCTGACTTCTCGGTAGTGGAAAACTGAAGGGCCTTATTGTAATATTTAATGGCGTTTTTATAATCTCTCTGGTAGTAATTAATGATGCCAATTCCATTGTACGCCGCCAAAAGGTCATTTGATTTTGCGGTTTTACTTTTTATAATCTCCTGATAGATAGTTAAAGATTTTGGATAATTTCCAATTTGTAAATAAGCCCTGGCCAGATTGATGATTGCTTTATTGATAATGGTATCTAATTCGATTTCATTTGCCAGCTGCATCGATTCTTCGGCATAAACCAATGCCTGTTTAGCATCCGATTTACCAACCAGTTTGGAAAGGGTTAACATAGTCCTTACCTTTTCAAGTTTGGAAGATGCTGTGGATAGATGAACTTTTAAACTATCTATTGTACGTCTATCTGATTGCGCATAAATGACATGGCAGACTGAAAATAATGTGATTAAGGTAAAATATATTTTTAGTCGGTATTTCATTCTTTTTTGATATTAAAGAAAGGGGATGCTGTCATTAAACCGAAAGTTTTTTATGATAGTCAAACTTACAAATCTTAAGTTGTATTTGTATAAAGCGCTTGGTTAAATACTTTGTAATATTTAAAAAAAACTTCTACAGGGTAAAGGCAATTTTATTTTTTAGTATAAAAGATATTGAATGAGCGCAGAGTTGATGGCTTCCGACACTGAATGTCTTTTTTCTTCATACCTTAAAATTGGTGGAATAGGATCCAAAATGGTTTACGCAAAATAAGTAAAACTTCCAGTTTTTTTCATTAACATATCAATCATTCGGTAGAGCCAATTGAAACGCGCTTTTAATGGATTCGCAAATCGACTGTTTTTTTTCGCAATCCGATAATATTTTCCCCGAAAAGGCTCTTAGATTTACATAACCAAATTTAAATGAGCCAGTGAAAAATTGTTACCTGAGGCTGCACCCTGTAGTTTCCTTAATGATTTTTATTGTTTTTACTATCCAATAAGAGCTGCAATAAATGAAGAAATAATCTATAGAAACGGTGAAGAAAACACTTGGCTATCTTAACTGGCAGGATTTTTTTCTTAAGTAATTATTCATGAAGTATATCATTGCAATATTTTTTATCAGGAGTCTTTTTGAAAATCAGACCTTTTACCGAGCATAAACCTTGCCTAAACAGTAAATAAATACGAACGGACATTAATCAAAAATAATCACAAAAAATGAGAAGTTTCTTTTCTTTATTACTTTTACTTACACTTAACCAGGCATTTGCACAACAGCCTGCCAATTTAGTTAACCCATTTGTAGCTACAGAAAAACCGCGTTACGATTTTTTCGGGTCGGCAACTCTGCCATCTGGTATGGTCGCGCTAAGTCCTGATACACGGCATGGTGATTTATGGGATGCAGGTTATCGCTATAATGATGGATATGTGCTTAACTTCAGTCATGTACATAATGCACAAACGGCTGGTATTCCTGTAATGCCAGTGGTGGGCACTTGTAAAGCATTACAAGGTTTAGCCTCCTCCAAAAGTAAATTTACCCATCAATCTGAAATCGCCCATCTTGGTTATCATAAAGTGGTTCTAGATGATTATGGCATTACAGCCGAACTTACTGCTTCATTGAGGGCTGGTTTTCATCGTTATACTTTTCCTGAGGCCAAAGAAGCGCACATTATCATGGATTTAACGGCGCCATTAGGACCGGTATCGATGGACAGGGCCTATGCAAAAAAAGTTAGCAATACTGAGGTAGCTGGCTATTCGGTAAATAGTCCAACCTTTAGAAGAAAGAAACCCTTTAAGGTTTATTTCTTTGCCCGCTTTAGCAAGCCGTTTAATAAGTTGAATTTCTGGAAAGCAGAAAGCGAAACATCGGCACAAAAAGTATTGGCTGAAAGTGATATGGTCGATGATAAAAAAGCTGGTCTTTATGTTAGCTATTATGATCTTAAAGCTCATGAGCAAATTATGGTACAGGTTGGGATTTCTTACGTAAGTACTGAAAATGCAAAGCTTAACCTTGATACTGAAATTCCTGACTGGAATTTTGATCTGATTGCTGCCAAAGCAACAAAAGCCTGGAATGAATATTTAGGAAGGATAGAAATAAAGGGAGGTACTAAAAAGCAACAGACTAAATTTTATACCGATTTGGCGCACACTGCAATGGGCCGAAGAATAGCAGAAGATGTAAACGGCGCTTATATCGATAATAATGGAGATAAGCCGGTTGTAAGGCAGGTTTCTATGAACAAGGGCGTTCCTGCTTATCATTTTTTGGATGCGGATGGCTTATGGGGTTCACATTGGAACTTGAATATTTTATGGTCTATGGTGTATCCGGAATTCGGCAATAATCTAGCCTCAACTTTTATTGATTACTATAAAAATATGGGACTATTGGGGCGCACCTCCTGGGGTGGAGAAGAGTGCTATGTTATGGTGGGGGATCAAACCGTACCATTGCTGGCTGCATTAATGCAGACTGGCCGGGCTACCTTTGATAAAGAACTGGCTTACAAAGGAGCTTATAAAAATGCTTTTCCAGGCGGTATAAAAGATAGGGCGGGTTATGAATCAGGGCCAAATCCCGCAGGTGGCGGAATAGATTGGTACCTTAAATATGGCTATGTTCCAATCGAAATCCAGGGGCGTGGCCAGGGGTTTCACAGGGGCGGCGCTGCCATGACCCTTGAATATGCCTATCAGGATTGGTGCGTAGCCAATATGGCCTTAACATTGGGTAAAAAGAAAGACAGCCAGCTGTTTTTGAAAAGGGCTGGGAACTGGAAAAATCTATTTGATGCCTCTACTGGCTATATACGCCCGAAAGATACTTTGGGCAAATGGCTAAGCCCTTTTGTCCCTTTGGACCTCAGGGGAGGTAGCGCTGGTGGTTTTGCAATGCCTGGTTTTATAGAATCAAGCAGTGCTGTTTATAGTTATTATGTGCCACAGGATGTAAACGGTTTGATTAAGAAAATGGGAGGCAATGATTCCTTTATTAAAAGATTAGATACCAGTTTTCAAAAGTCGGTGAGTGTCGAATTTGCTGCCGATCACGGCCATCATGGCGGGGCACTGGTAGATTATGATAACCAACCCAGTTGTGAGATTGCTCACCTATTCAGTTATGCAGGTGCTCCCTGGAAAACCCAATATTGGGTCAGACAAGTTAAGGAGGTTACTTTTGGTGGCATAACTCCTTCTAGCGGGTACAAAGGCGATGAAGACCAGGGACAAATGAGTGCATTAAGCACACTGATGTCGGTAGGTTTGTTTAATGTGCAGGGACTGGCCAATGTCAATCCGTCTTTAGAAATTACCTCACCTATTTTTGATAAAATTACTTTTCATCTTCCAGGTAAAAAAACATTTGTGATAGAAACCAGATCTCCGGTGAAAAAAGATAATACCTATATCCAATCTGTGTTAATAAACGGTAAAACTTGGACGAGTTTCAAATTTCCTTTTAGTGTGTTTGCAAACGGAGGTACCATGAAAATAGATTTAGGCCCAAGCCCTAACAAAACCTGGGGTATAACAAAATGAATCAAATAAGTCTGTAAGAAAAATCTATCATTTCAAATTTAATGCATTTAACTATGAAAATGATACAGCTGAGAGGATAGAAAAACAAGAGTTAACATTTTGTGCCTCGGAAAAAAATAGAATATGCCAATTAACAAGCCAATCATATAAAAACTCAAGATAATTTTTGATATGAAAACCACATTTATAACAAATCCATTCGATTTGGCTAATTATAGCAACCCAATTGGTCACTTATTTCAGCAGCCAAAAACTGCGGCAGAATGGGAGCAATATGTGTTGACAAAAGAACAGATCGATTCTTTTAAAGAAAACGGTTATCTTTCTGGTATCAAAATACTAACCGAGCAACAAGTTGATGCGCTGAATGTTGAACTTATACGCCTGCAAAGTGGTCGTCCGGAAGATAAAGAATTGTTTTATCATTATGAAAGTAATGAATCGGAAGATCCAGATAAAGTGCTTTTTCATGCCATTGGTGCCTGGCGTGTTACTCCGGGCTTTCACGATCTGATTTGGGCACCAGCCTACCGTATGGCAGCTTACCAGTTGCTAGGTCAACCTTTTAGACTTTTTCACGATCAGTTGTTTTGCAAACCAGCCAAACACGGTGGGGTAGTAGCCTGGCACCAGGATTTTTCTTATTGGACATTTACAAAGCCAATGCAGCACCTTACCTGTTGGATTGGTCTGGATGATGCTAATATAGACAATGGCTGTCTTTACTATATTCCTGGTAGCCATAAATGGGGTTTGCTACCTGTCACTGGTTTGGCTGGCGATATGGATGCGGTTAGACAAATTTTAGATACAGATCAAATGCTGGCTTTTGAAAAGAAGTTTGCCAACGAACTACCTAAAGGATATGCCAGCTTTCATCATCCTTTAATGATGCATGGTTCTTACGCAAACTCTTCACAGAGATCGCGCAGAGCCGTAGTAATTAATAGCATGGGACAGGACACGATGGGAAATACAGCTGGTTACGAACGGTTGGAAGCTTTGGGTCATTTTCCGCCAATGCCTCAGGATCAATTGTTAAGTAGCCAGTTTTTCCCCAAATTATTCCCCGATAGAGAGGATGACATCCAGCGACTCATCAATAGTGTACCAACTATAAGCTCTTTAGATTAATTACCCTGAATACGTCAATAACAGAAAAATAATTTTATTGTACTTGTCGCAGGTGTGACGATTCTGGGGGATTATTATTCGGTTTCGGTACAGCCATAATTTGGGGAAACGTTCTCAGATAGTATTGATTGAAAAATGGAAGACATTTTTTAAGTAATAATTGCCAGGTTTTTTATGTAATTGTAAAATAATTTAAACAAAAGGTTAAATGAATAAACAGAGTAGTTGTATCGGATTGGATATTGGTGGAAGTCACGTTTGTGGGGCAATTGTAACCAATTCGGTGTCAGCTTCTAGTCAATCCGAAATCATATATAAGTCGCTAGATACAAGCGGTAGTAGCCTGGCAATTGTCAATATCATTAGTCATGTGATTAGCGAGTTGGTTGCCCAAACAACCGGGAGGGTAATTATTGGTATTGCGATACCTGGACCATTTAATTACGAAGATGGTATTTGTGAAATTTACGGGGTGGGTGGGAAATTCAAGAATGCTTTTGGACTGAATTTAGCAGAAGCGTTTAAAAATTTTGGACATCTGCCAGAAAAAAATGAGCTGTATTTTGCAAATGATGCTCATTGCTTCGCGGTAGGGGTTTATAGGTTTCTGAATCTGCAAAGCAAATTTGCAGTCACTATTTCACTTGGCACAGGTTTTGGCTCTGCCTTTTTGGAAAATGGTAATTTGGTCTTCCAGCACGCAGGTATTCCCGAATCCGGGGCATTTTACTGCGAATCGTTTAAAAATTCTACCCCTGACGATTATTTTTCAAGCAGATGGTTTATTAATGAATTTAAGAAGGTATGTGGTAAAGAAATTCTATCAGTAAAAGCACTTGCCTTGCTGGCTGAGGAAGTAATGGAAGCCAAAATTATTTTTGAAACGTTTGGTGCGAACCTCGCTGAATTCCTAATTCCCTGGTTAATTAAATTTGACTGCGAAACGCTAGTGATCGGAGGTAAGATTGCCAGGGCCTGGCATTTATTCGGTGAAAAATTTTGTGAGGCGTTGGTGAATAGTAACTGCAGCACCAAAGTAATGTTTTGTGATGATACAGAAGAATGCATTATTACCGGAGCGGCCCTGCTTGCAAAAGAAAAAGCAAGCAGAGTTGCATCCAGTGATCATTCAAATCAAAAAATCAAACAAAACTATTCTTATAGAGAAACGCTACCACCCTTATTTTCCCCTGGCAATGAAACAGCTGATCATGACTCTAACCTTTATCCTCCCTTTCAAATACCAATAGAAAAAATCGAAACAGGATTAGATACACTGGCAAAAAAAATTGCTTTGAATAAAAAGGCAATCATTGATGGCATTAGTGTAGTTTGCTGGACTGAGTTTCGAAAACAGTTAAATACTGCTTTAGTGGCGCAGGGAACCAGGCCACTATGGTATGAGGTTACGGCCTGCTTAAAAGGGGGGGATGTCATTGATAAAATGATCAAGGAAAGTTTAAATGATGACGATAGTGGTCTTGGTAAAGAACTTCCTGGAGAGCTTATCGATTTTTTTGATCCACAAAAATTGGCTTTACTACAAGCAGATACTGATGCCGATATTAGCATTGTTTACGGTACTGGCGCTGCCTTAAGTAACTGGGATGGCCCATTGGTTTATCTTGATGTTCCGAAAAATGAAACCCAATACCAAATGAAGGTAGAAGGCATCACAAATCCGGCTACATCCAAACTCAGGGATAATGGGCAAATGTGTAGTCGATTTTATTTTGTCAACTGGTCTGTCCTTAACAGGCATATGCAACAGTTGCTTCCTAAAATTGATCATCTGGTAGATGAGCAGTGTATTCTTAGAATTAGCTAAGGCTAGTCGTATGCAGGAGAAACTGATATTTAAAGCTGAAACAGCCAGAGAATAGACGAATGGAAAAGTCCTGATGCTGTCTAGAGATGAGCGGTAATGGGTAGCGTAAAGAAATCAGGTTAATAGTACAAATGGAGAGCATAACATCTGTATAATGAAGAATTGCTTTTTCATTTCTTTGTGCCATATTTATAATAGGTTTGCAAACCAAATAAAGGCTTTAGCCCGCTACCGATAAATATCAAATCTAATGAATAAGAAGAAATTTAAAATCGCGATCTTGTTGCAGGTTTCCAGGGTATACGATAGAGATATCCTTACGGGAATTACAAACTTTAATAAACTTCACGATAAATTTATTTTCTTCCTTTCCCCGCCTTATTATACCGATATTGATAACGGCGCTAAGCTGATACAACGAATTATTGATTGGAAACCTGATGCTATTTTGACCAATGAGGTACCAGGATTAGATAAATTGGAAGCGTTAGATATTCCAATTATTGTACTGCCATTTAATCAACCTCTCCCAGAGCATATCAACCTAAGGGGCGATGGTAATGAGCTTGGCGGGTTGGTTGCTGACTATTTCACCTCAAGGGGATATAACAATTTTGCATTTTTTGGCCTCAAAGATTTTTACTGGTCTGTTGAGCGGCAAATGGGCTATTGCTTTTCTCTTGAAAAATTGGGATATACTGTCAATACATTCCTATATGATACAAAGGCTTTAAAGTGGGAAGAACTTCCAGTTAAGCTTGTAAACTGGTTTGCTTCAATAAAAACACCATGTGCCATTTTTTCGGCCACTGATGAATTAAATGTTCCATTAATAGAAGCGGCAAAGGAATTTGGCGTAAAAGTACCCGATGATATCTCGATAATGGGAGTAGATAACGATATCATGATCTGCGAGATGATTAGCCCATCTTTGTCTTCTGTAGGGCAAGGTGCAATTCAGGCTGGCTTTGACACGGCTTTAGCTCTACATAGATGGCTGGCTTACAATGAACGACCTGAAGGTGATATCCTGGTAGGCATTGGAGCGATAGTTACGCGAAACTCCACAAACGCATTGGCTATAGCTGATGAACAGGTGCGTAAAGCCTTACACTATATTGCTAATACTGCACCTTATAAGGATATTTCTGTTGAAGATGTGGTTCAAAATACTACCTTATCCCGTAGGGTGCTCGAAAAAAAATTCAAAGGCATAACCAAAACAACTATTCTTGAAGAAATCAAGAAAAAGCGGATTGAAAGAATTAAATTCTTATTGGTAAATTCCGACCTCACCGTGAAGGAAATTGCCTGGGAACTGGATTTTCGAAATGTCGATAATATTACCAGATATTTTAAACAATATACCCATTCTGGGCTTCTGGAATATAGAAACAATTTCAGAAGATTTTAATGTACCCTGTATTTAGAACCTAATCAGAAAGGATAGAAGCATATTAGTTCAATCAATTATGACCAGATCATCCTTTTATTTTTTCTTCTACCGTAATAACACTGCATTGCTGTCATAACCTTATACTTAAGGCCTAAAGACAATTGATTGTAGTCAGTACTATTCTCCTCTTTTGATACTTAACCTATTGATATTTCCTGCGCTTTCAGTTCCCAGATTTCTAAGATGTTTTGATTTAACTTCTTTGGGATATCTGCTATAAGTGTGCTATTTAATAACTTGATTTTTAGTTGTTTGTGGTTTTGTTTAGTCTTCGCAAATTGACTGTTTTTTTTCGCAAAGTGCTCAATCCATGTGCTGAAGGTGTTTTAGATTTACAATACCAAATATAGATTTAAAGGAGCCAAACGATAAAGCTAACTATGAGCCTATGCTTACACGTTACTTCTTCAAGGTTTCTTCTTGTTGCTATACTTGGCCCAAAACCAGAGAATTAACTAATCAATGCACTACAGAATCTAAATAGCAACTGGATGAAAAACCACATTACGCTTAGAAGAAGATTTGTCCTGTTCTCTCTGCTGTTTTTTACAGCTTTTCATAACAATTTATTTGCCCAGTCGCTTGTAAAACAAAATAGAGAAAGCGAAGCAGTCCAAAGAAACCAAAATGTCAAAGAAATCATTGTAGTATTTAAGACGCATTTCGATTTAGGTTATACCCACAGGGTAAATGATCTTGTTCAATACTACCGCACCGATATGATTGATCGGGGACTCAAGACCATGGAATCATCACAATCCTCATCTAAGGAGGAACAGTTTAGATGGACGGCACCAGGCTGGGTGATGTCGAAAGTGATGGAGCCTTGGGAGGGACAAACAGAGGAACGAAGAAAAAAACTGGATGAAGCTTTCCGTAAAGGACGATTCTTAACCCATGCCTTGCCTTTTACTATAGAGTCAGAAATTTGCGAGCCAGAGGTAATTACCAGAGGGCTTGGCTTTGCGTCCAATCTTTCCAGACGCTATCAATTGCCGATTCCGATAGCCGCCAAAGTTACCGATATGCCTTCTCAGGCTGGATCGCTGGCAACAGTACTGGCAAATGCAGGTGTGAAATTTTTGCATATTGGTTGCAACTGGCCCAGTGGATATGTGGAAACGCCAGGTTTGTTTTGGTGGGAAGGCCCTGATGGCTCACGTTTGCTTACCTTTTATTCCAGTAACTATGGTACAGCTACAGGATTGAGTTACCCCCACAAATGGAGCAAAGGCGAAAAATATGTTGGCCGAAATTTAATACCTCCTGCTGACTGGCCTTACAAAGTTTGGCCTGCTATTTTGGTAACCATGGATAATAGTGGTCCTCCAAAGCCGAGCGAAGTGAAAGCATTGTTTGATGAGGTACGTAAAGCGATGCCAGGGGTAAGGGTGAGGACCGGATCAATGGATGATTTTGTTAAAGACTTTCTAGCCGATAACCCTAAAATACCTGTTTTCAAGAAAGAAATGCCCGATACCTGGGTACATGGTGCCATGTGTGACCCGGGAGGTTTCAAATTGGCTAGAGCAACAGCGCCTTTGCTGGCAGCTGATGAACTGCTGAATACACAAATGAGAAACTGGGGATTAACTGTTCCAGCTATTGGTGACTCTATTGCGAAAGCCTACGAAAAAATGGCCTTATATGCCGAGCATACCTGGGGAGGCTCCGCCAGTGTAAAAGAATACGGCAGCGACTTTAAAAAATTACCTGCTGGTAAATTTGCCAATTTAGAGGCTTCCTGGGAAGATAAAACCAATTATGTCCGTACTGCATGGAATATTTCCAGCCAAATCAAACAGGACAACTTGAAAATGCTGGCACAATCAGTTAAAGCGGCCCCAAATACCGCCATTGTATACAACCCTTTACCCTGGGCGCGAAGTGGACTTGTGGAGGTAAATGGTCAGCTGATATGGGCGAAAAATATCCCTGCAGGAGGTTATGCCACAGTACCATTAGTTAGCAAAGAGACCGGTTCGAAGTCAAGCAATTCATTTATCGAAAATCAGTTTTATAAAATAACTTTCAATGCCAGTAAAGGTACTATTCAATCGCTTGTTGACAAACGTAGCGGTCATGATTGGGCGGCAAATTTGTCTGGTAACCAAACGGGTGCATACGTTAATGAACGGTTTACCTATGAACAAAGCGTAAAATATACATCGGATTACCAACAGCACCGGGCTTGGGAGTTGGAACAGAAGAATGTTGACTGGCTACATCCTGGCATCAATAAACCTGGAATGATTTCTGAAAAGCAGGTGCCTTATCGCAAAGCCTCACCAGAGGGAGGTAGCTTAAGCGTTAAAATTAGTGCTTTGCAACAAACCGCAGCAATGGAAATGCCTGCCGATACTGCCAATCATTTACCGGCAACAAAACTAGTGGTTACCCTTACTGATGGGCAGCCTTACCTTGATTTGGAAATAACAATTCTGAACAAGGCAAAAGATAACTGGCCAGAGGCCGATTGGCTCGCGCTTCCGTTTAACATTAAAGACCCGGTTTTTAAAGTCTATCGCCAATTGGGTGTTATGAATCCTGCAACCGATATTGCCACTGGTGCAAACAAAAATTTATATGCTGTGGGGCAAGGGCTTACCATTACAGGGGCCGGTGGAAAGGGTATTGCGGTAGCTCCGTTGGACCATCCCCTAATTAGCTTAGATACCACGGGGATTTGGCAATTTTCACGTGATTTTGTTCCTAAAAAACCGATCGTTTATATCAACTTGTATAACAACCAATGGAATACCAATTATCGTTATTGGTATCCCGGGTCCTGGAGCTCCCGAGTGAGGATATGGAGCTTTGATGGACATACCTCAAAACAGGATCAAATGACAGTTCCAGCTTTGGAAGCCCGAAATCCTTTAGAAGCCGTAATCCCGCAAAATCCAACAGGTAAACTACCGGCCTTGCAAAAAGGCATTACCATTTCCCGCAAAGGCATTACGGTAACAGCCTATGGAAAAGACAATGATGGTAATAAAGGTACGCTGCTTCGTATTTGGGAACAGGCAGGCAGTTCAGGCCTAGTTACCATCACGCTGCCTAGGAAAGGGGGCTTTAGCAAAGCTACGCCAATCAACCTTCGTGGAGAAGTAAGTGGAAAGCCTATTAGTATTCTTGGCGGGAAGTTTAACTGGAATGTTAAGGCATTTGGACCCTCCAGTTTTATATTAAACTAGTCTTTAATCATCAAAATTCAGCAGGGAAGCATGCTGAGCAAAATAATCCATTCTTAATTAATTTTTAATCCATAAACAGCTAAAATATATTGCCTATGAACTAAAAAAATACAACATGAATTTGCTGCTGGCAATGCTAAAATGTAACTAAAAACTGTATTTGGCCAGCTAATTAACTGTTTGTCATTAACCAGCTTATTTGGGGAGGGAATTCTTTCCAAGGAGCTATTAAGATGTATTAAAACCAAATAAACAAATATGAAGAATCGATTTTTTTTAACCCGGCTAAGAGTGAGGT
This sequence comes from Pedobacter sp. HDW13, assembly GCF_011303555.1. Lineage (NCBI taxonomy): Bacteria > Pseudomonadati > Bacteroidota > Sphingobacteriia > Sphingobacteriales > Sphingobacteriaceae > Pedobacter > Pedobacter sp. HDW13. The sequence goes on from NZ_CP049868.1 coordinate 3,662,244, forward strand.
ACCTCTGCCACCTGTTGTTTTTTATGGTCATGGCTTTTGAGGTAACCGCTCAGACCACTGTTACTATAACAGGTAAAGTTACCGATGTAAAGGGCGGCCCACTGCCTGGGGTAAGTGTTACCCTAAAAGGTTCTACCACTGGCGGTGTTACCAACAGCGAGGGTGTATATACAATTAAATTAACAAATGGGACAGGAACTCTTGTTTTTTCATTTGTTGGTCATAAGAAACAAGAAATAGCTATTGCAGGACGCAAGACCATTAATGTAGAGCTGCAAGAAGACGAAAATTCCTTGGAAGAGGTTAAAGTTGTGGTGGCCTATGGAACTCAAAAGAAGGAAAGTTTGGTTAGCTCGATTACGACGATTAACCCCAAAGAATTGAAAGGGCCTACCAGTAACTTAACCACCATGCTAGCCGGACGCTTATCCGGCGTTGTGGCTTATCAGAGAAGTGGCGAGCCTGGGTCAGACAATGCACAATTTTTTATCCGGGAGTAGGCTCTTTTGGAGCGGGAAAGATAGATCCTTTAATTTTGATCGACGGGATGGAATCTACGCCAACAGACTTGGCGAGGCTGCAGCCAGACGATATTTCTGGTTTTTCTGTATTGAAGGATGCCGCTGCATCATCATTATATGGGGCAAGGGGAGCAAATGGGGTCATATTGGTTGTTACCAAGTCTGGTGCTGACGGTAAAACGAAATTTAATTTCAGGGCGGAAAATTCGCTATCCTCGAATGTGCAGAATTTTAAACTGGCAGATAATATTACTTATATGAAAATGGCCAATGAAGCGGTATTAACGCGCACCTTGCCAGGTTCCAAATCTGCTCCACAACCTTATTCACAAACGAAAATCGACCGCACTGCCGCGGGCTGGAACCCCTATCTTTACCCCAATAATGACTGGATAAAAACGCTAATTAAAGACTATACCTTAAACCAGCGTTTTAACATGAATATGAGTGGGGGAGGCAAAGTTGCCCAGTATTACATTGCCGGAACCTATAATATCGACAATGGCGTATTGAAAAACGAGGCGCTGAACGCATACGATAATAACGTTAAATTAAAAAGCTATCAGGTACGTTCGAATGTTAATGTAAAACTAACCCCAACTACGGAGGGGATTGTAAGAACCTCAGGTAGTTTTGATGATTATCAGGGGCCAATAGGCGGTGGGGCCGGTATTTTTGCTCAGGCCCTTGCATCAAATCCGGTATTATTTCCTGCTATCTATCCCGAATCAGCACTGCCTTTAGTGAAACATCCTTTATTCGGGAATGCCCTGATTGGTAGCGGGAATGTTTTTTATAATAATCCATATGCTAGTATGGTTTCTGGTTTTCAGGCTTACAATACTTCAACATTAAATGTACAGCTTGAAGTTAAGCAAGACTTTAATTTTATTACGCCAGGACTTACCGCCCGGGTGATGGGCTACACCTCAAGGTATTCTTATTTTGCCTTGAACAGGCAACTCTTCCCCTTCTTTTATGGTGCAAATCCTGTAGATGCACAAGGAAGTAATTACACCTTATCATTGTTAAATGAACAAAGCACCCCGGCCCCTACAGAATATCTTAACTATACGCCGGGAGAACGGAAGGCAAATACGACCACTTATATGGAGGCTGCTGTAAATTATAACAGAACCTTCTCTCAAAAACATGCAGTTGGCGCGCTATTGATTACCACAATGCGCAATTATTTAACGGCAAATGGTACCGATCTTCAGTCTTCGCTTCCTGCCAGAAACCAGGGGCTTTCGGGCAGGGTAACCTATGGTTATGATAGCCGATATCTTTTTGAGGCTAATTTTGGCTACAATGGTTCTGAGCGCTTTGCCCAAAATAACCGCTATGGTTTTTTCCCATCGGTAGGTGTGGCCTGGAATGCAAGTAACGAGAAATTTTTTGAACCCTTAAGAAGTGTCGTATCTAAGCTTAAATTCAGGGCTACTTATGGCTTGGTGGGCAATGATCAGATTGGAAAGCCTGAAGACCGTTTCTTCTATATGGCTAATGTGAATTTAAATGGAGCCGCACAGGGAGGTTTCGGAACGGATTACAGTTATAATAGGCCATCTGTTTCTATAAGCAGGTATCCAAATGATGCAATTACCTGGGAAAAAACAAAAACCACCAATTTGGGGATGGATCTAAGTTTGTTTAATAGCTTAAACCTGGTTGTGGAAGCATATCAAAATCACAGGAGCAATATTCTAATGACCAGGAGCTATATTCCAAGCACCATGGGGCTTTCTGCTGCCATTCAGGCCAATGTTGGTGAAGCTGAATCGAAGGGTATTGATGTTTCCTTAGATTACAATCAAAATTTTGGAAAGGTATGGTTACAGGCACGGGGGACATTTACTTACGCTACTAGTAAATTGCTGGTTAATGAAGAGCCAAATTATGGCGCTGACTTAGCCTACCTTTCTAAAGTGGGCAACTCTCTTGGACAAAATTATGGTTATATCGCCGAAAGGTTGTTTGTGGATGATGAAGAGGTAAGGAATTCACCTCGCCAGGCTTTTGGCACTGGTCTGGACCCGGTTAGGGGTGGGGATATTAAGTACAGAGATGTGAATGGTGATGGTATCATCAGTCCATTGGATATCGTTCCGTTAGGCTTACCAACCACACCGGAGATCGTTTATGGTTTTGGGTTATCCGCAGGGTATAAAAATTTCGATATCAGTGGATTTTTCCAGGGCTCTGCCCGTTCATCCTTCTGGATTGATCCAACCAAAATTACACCATTTGCTTTTGGTACCGATCCAAATAAACCTCTGAATTATCAAAATGGGCTTTTACAAAGTATAGCCGATAATTATTGGTCCGAGGATAACAGAAATATGCAGGCTTTTTGGCCACGCTTAAGTTCAACTGTTAATTCAAACAATATCCAGGTTTCTAACTGGTGGATGCGTAACGGTTCTTTTTTAAGATTAAAAACTGTTGAACTTGGCTATAATGTCTCAGGGAAATGGATTAACAAATTTGGTATTGGTTCTTTGAGAATTTATAGCAATGCTACCAATTTATTTGTCAAAAGCAGTTTCACCATGTGGGATCCTGAACAAGGAAGTAACGGATTAGGTTATCCGCTTCAAAGGGTATACAATTTTGGAGTTAACGTTCAGTTCTAAATTTTAAAAACAAAAGAGATGAAACTATTTAAAACTACATATCTTATTTTATCAGCGGTGGCATTAACTTTGGTGATACCCTCCTGTAAAAAAGGCTTCCTGGACATTGTGCCAGATAATGTACCAACACTGGATAATGCTTTTACCAATCGGAATGAAGCGGAAAAATTTTTATTTACCTGTTACTCGGCATTGCCAAATGATGCAAACCCTGATTTTAACCCAGGGATGAATACGGGCGACGAGTTTTGGATTTACCCAAACCCCTTAGCGAGTGATTACGCTTCTTTTGAGCCTTTTAATATTGCCCAGGGATTGCAAAGCAGGGTAAACCCGGCTATGAATTACTGGGATGGATCCGGGAGCGCTAAATCACTATGGCTAGGTATTCGTAATTGTAATATTTTCCTGGAAAATGTGGATAAACCAATCGATTTGCAGCCTTATGAGAAAGAGCGTTGGATTGCTGAGGTAAAATTTCTCAAAGCCTATTTACATTGGTATTTGTTCAGAATGTATGGGCCAATTCCTATCGTTGATAAGAATTTACCGATTACGGCATCTATCGAAGAGGTAAAGCTAAGCCGCAAACCTGTCGATTCAGTTGTAAATTATATTGCTGATCTCTTGGATCAGGCAGCGGCAGGACAAGGTTCAGGGCTGCCCGATAAGATTTTGAACGCAAGCACCGAACTGGGCCGGATTACAAAGCCGGCGGCATTAGCTATCAAAGCCAGATTATTGGTAACAGCAGCCAGCCCATTATTTAACGGAAACGCTGATTTCAGTAATTTGAGAAGTAAGGATGGACAACCGCTGTTTAACCCCAGCTATGATGTAAAGAAATGGCAACGTGCCGCTAATGCCTGTAAAGCAGCTATTGATGCTGCAGAAGTTTCAGGTGCTTCCCTTTATAGGTTTATCCCAACCAGCCTTCAGGTTGTTGATGAGGCAACCAAAACGGAAATGAGCATTAGAAATGCTGTATGTCAGAAATGGAACCAGGAATTAATTTGGGGTAGTACAGCTTCTACCAATTACCTTCAAAGAACTGCTTGTCCGAATTTATTTGCGGCACCACAGTTTGATAATGGTTTGAGGGGACAGCTGGCCCCAACTTTAAAAATGGCCGAATTATTTTATACCAAAAATGGTGTGCCCATTACCGAAGACAAAACCTGGGATTATGCCAACCGGTATACCCTGAAGGCAACAACGGCTACTGACCAGGGTTTGCAGAACAATTACCAGACTGTAGGTTTGCATTTTGACAGAGAACCACGTTTTTACGCTGATATTGCATTTGATGGCTCTAAAATGTATATGCAGAGTAATCAAAACCCGCCATTGAATATCCAAAATAAACTCACACAAATTTCGGCAAAAAAACAGTCCCTCTATTATTCCATAACGGGCTACTTTACCAAAAAACTGATCAACTGGAATCTGGTTATTGGTGCTAACGGGGGAATTACTACTGAAAATTATCCCTGGCCAATTATCAGGTTGGGAGACCTGTACCTGCTTTACGCAGAAGCTTTAAATGAAACCGGGGATTTAGCAACACCATTAACCTATTTAAATAAAATTCGGGATAGGGCAGGTTTGCAAAGTGTAGAAAGCTCCTGGACGAATTTCTCAAATAATCCTGGTAAATACACTAGCCAAGGTGGATTAAGAGATATCATCCAGCAGGAGCGTGCAATAGAAATGGCCTTTGAAGGAAGCCGTTTTTGGGATTTGAGACGCTGGAAGAAAGCGGGCGCTCAGCTTAATGCCCCAATTTACGGTTGGAATGTTTCTACAGCAAGTTTTGCAGATTACAATACCAGGGTGTTGTTGTTTAACCAAACTTTCGTTAGCCCAAGAGACTATCTCTGGCCAATAAAGGAAAGTAATTTGCAGGTAAATCCAAATTTAGTGCAAAATACGGGCTGGTAAGCAGTGTTCAGTTTATAAAACCTGATTTATTTAATATTAAACTTAAGTAAAATGAAACGATTAATATATAGATTGTCCCTTTGCCTGCTGGTTGCCATGGTAACACACGCTTGCAAACAATCCGCAATAGCACCAATAGAAAACGATGGGGTAGCCCCAGGCCCGGTAACAGGAGTAACTGTAACTAATCTTAGCGGTGCGGCAAAAATAACTTACAAAGTGCCACCCGATCTGGATTTATTATATGTAAGAGCAGTATACACTACTAAACAAGGTGAAGCAAGGGAAACCAAAGTGAGTTCCTACAACAATACCTTGACCGTTGTTGGTTTTGGGGATACCGATAGCTATGAAGTAAAACTGTACGCGGTTGATAAAGGAGGGAATATATCACAACCAACATCAGTTACCGTTAAACCACTTACTGCACCCTTTAAACTTATCCGGAACAGCCTTCAGGTAACGGCTAATTTTGGTGGAATTGATGTTGCTTATCAAAATTCAACAGAGGCAGATATTGCAATTGTTATTTTAATGAACAATAGTGTGGGTGATTTTGTCCCTGTAAACACGGGTTATACCAATTTAAAACAGGGTGTAATCTTAACCAGAGACCTGAAGGCCACTGAAGCCAAATTTGGAGTATACGTGCGGGACCGATGGGGTAATCTCTCGGATACTTTAACCATTAGCCTTACCCCTTTGTATGAAGTTAGGCTAGAGCGGACATTAATGAAGGAAGTAAAATTACCTACAGACGCTACATTAGGCTTTAGTGGTACTGTAGCGGCCCTTTTTGATGGGGTTTCGATTACCGGGGCAGCGCCATATTACCACTCCAACTCCGGTAATGTAATGCCGCAATGGTTTACCTACGATATGGGGGTTACGGCTAAAATAAGCCGCATGGTCTGGTGGATGCGATCGGGTTTTTATTTTGACCTGCATGCACCGAGAAAAGTGGAAATATGGGGCTCTAATAACCCTGCTGCTGATGGTAGTTTTAACGGCTGGACATTGTTAACAACCTATGAACAGATCAAACCTTCCGGCTTGCCTAACGGACAATTATCTACTGCAGATAATGAAGCCGCTCTTGCTGGTGAAACCATTACCATTCCATTAGATGCACCTAAAGTACGTTACATTAGATGGAAAACCCTGAGGAACTGGTCCGATGGCCCTTATGTAAACTTTACTGAAATTGCGATGTATGGTGATCCCAGGCCATAACCTAATTAAATAATAATCAGTTAACGATATAAAATTATGGAAAAGATAAAATGTTTAATCTATCCTTTTCTCCTTGTGACGGTCTTATACCTAAGCTCGTGCACTAGAGATGACGATTATAAAAAGTTTGCAGCTGGCGGAGAGCGTTCTTATCCTGGTAAGCCAACCGCTGTAATTGCACAAACAGGAAATAAACGGGTTTTGTTAAAAGTAGCACTGGGACCAGATCCATTGGTCGCCCGAATTAAATTATATTGGAACAATCGCGCCGATTCCCTGGAGGTTCCTGTTGTAAGAAGTAATGGAGATACCGTAAGGGTTTTTGTTGATCAGCATCTCAACGAAGGCACCAATAATTTTGAGGTGTACACTTTTAACTCCAGAAATGACAAATCGATAGTGACTAATGTTTCTGGAAATATGTTCGGCGATAACTATCTAAGTACAGTACCCAAAACCAACAGGCCCATAACCTCCGTTGCTTTAAGTGCTTTTCCCTTTATAACCATCAATTGGGGTACAGCACTAATCAGTGAACAGTATATAGAAATAAAATATACTGATGTAAGCGGAACAGCTCAGACCCTCACTGTCCCTTCTCCATCGGTATCAACGAAGCTACCCAACTATAAAGCAGGAACTGCAATCACTTACCGCTCTATTTATGCACCAGATGCGACTTCTTTCGATGTGATATCGGCTTCAGCCAGTCCGGTAGATATGTCTGCAGCAAGCTATACGGCGGCCACATCAGGCTACTTATACCAACCTACAGGATCTAAAGTGTTAACTGCGGTAAAAACCTGGGTGCCTAGCGGGACAAATGGTATCGTCATTGGTTTTGCCGATTTGGCCAGTACAGGTTATAAAGCGTTAATTGTGGTAAACCCAGATAATACCTTAACCATTACCGCTGCTCCTGGTCCACCATTGGCTACTGGTGCACCTTATACCATGTTTACTGCTGGCCTGCCAACCCCATATACACCAAATGCGGCGTTCCCGGGGTCTACCTCGTGTAACAATACCTACGATCCGGTTACCAAAACTTACAAGGTGAGATATGGTACAGGCACGGCAGGATCCTATCGTGTAGTTGAAGAGATCATCACCCTTAATTAATTTTTTTGAAGAGTTTTTAAGTAATAATAAGCGTGTGAAAATACCTGAGCGGTGAGCTCGGGTATTTTCATTTTATCGATAGACCTTAAGAGTCCATTACATCCTGATGCTGTGCCTCAAAGAAGACTGCCTCAGCGCTGGCTATTTTTTAATAACCAGATAATGTCATATTTATTAGGTTATCATTCGCAAATTGACATTTTTTTTTCGCAAAGAGTCTGAAAGAAACGCTGGAGGTACCTTAGCTTTATCTAACCAAATGTAAACCACATGAAAGCAATTAGATATCGTCCTGGCTTTGCCTTTATTCTCAAATGCCTCAAGTTTTCCATAATTAGCCTCTTTATTTTTTGGCTAAGCTCAGCCAACGTTTCTGCGCAGTATATTAATGGTAGTATAGCTAATTCGCCAATACCGGTAAGGTACACCAATCCGTTATCTGCTAAAAAAGTGCCGATGGTAACAGATATCTGGGTAGTATTTAAAACGCATTTCGATCTGGGATTTACTGATCTCCCTGAAAACGTTTTTAAGCGATACCGGGAAGAAATGATGGATAATGCATTAAGCATTATTGAAAAAAGTAAAACACAACCAAAAGAAAAGCGCTTTGCCTGGACTGTTTCGGGCTGGCCACTGGAGGCACAAATACTGGGGCCGCTGCAAACGCCCGAAAGAAAAGCAAGAATTGAAAAAGCCATAAAAGAAGGTACACTGGTTGTTCATGGCCTTCCTTTTACCACACATACAGAATCGCTTGATTATGAAGACCTCGTACGGGGTCTTGGTTTTTCTTCTGCAGTAGCCAAGAAATACGGTGTTCCATTACCCATTAGTGCCAAAATGACTGATGTACCCAGTCATTCCTGGATTATGCCAACTTTATTAAAAAATGCAGGCATACAATTTTTGCAATTGGGCTGTAACCCAGCCAGCCAATACCCACGTTTTCCAGAGCTTTTTTGGTGGGAAGGTGCTGACGGGTCGAAAGTATTATGCAATTATACAGCAGAATATGGTTCTGATATCAAACCAACGCCTAACTGGCCATGTAAAAATTACCTGGCTATGCAAATGACGGGCGATAACCATGGACCACCAACAGCAGCGGAGATAGATAAGCTCCTGGCTTACGCTGCCAAAGAGTTGCCAGGTGTGAAAATCCATTTTGGAACACTTGATGATTTTGCTAAAGCTGTACTTGCTGAGAATCCGAATCTTCCAACCGTAAAGGGGGATTGTCCCGATACCTGGATTCATGGCCTGCAATCCAATCCACAGGAAGCAAAAACCGGAAGAAATATCCGTCCACTTGAATCAGCCCTGGATGGGTTAAATACACAAATGAAAGCTTGGGGTATCCCGGTTAAGTCTGTTGCCTCAAAGCTGGCTAAAGCTTATGAGCAAAGTTTGTTATATGCTGAACATACCTGGGGAATGAACGCCGAATATGGTCCACGCTATAGCTATGGCGATGCCTGGAAAAAATGGATGATAGCGGCAGCTGCAGAACCGCTCCCTGAAAATGATAACTATACCGCCCTTAAAAATAGTAATGCTTACCGGATAGAAAGTGGTAGTAAACGCAAATGGTTACGTTCATATGATGATAAACGCCAGTATATCCACAACACGAATGATATTGTCCGTAAAGGACTAGATACAGACCTTAATCTATTGGCTGCATCAGTTAACAAGAAAGGCAAGCGTATTGTAGTTTATAATCCCTTGCCATGGAAAAGATCCGGAGTGATTGAAAATCCCTGGGTAAAAGGAACGTATTTTTATGTAAAAGACATACCCGCTTCTGGTTATAGCTCTTACGGCGCTAATGAGTTAAATGAAGGAAATTTTACAAACGATGAAGCTTCAACCTTTAGTACGCCATATTTCAAAGTAGTTTTTGATTTGAAAAAAGGTGGGATTGCCTCTTTAGTTGAAAAATCTACCGGCCGTGAATGGGTAGATCGATCCTCGAAATACGTTGTCGGACAATTTTTACACGAACGATTCAGTTCTAATGAAGTAGATACCTGGTTTAATGCTTACAGTCGTGTAAAAACTGGTTGGGGCTTAAATGATCTTGGTAAACCTGGTATGCCTAAAGCATCGGAAATTCCATATCTAAATTTTACACCAAATGACTGGGAAATAAATGTCAAACACACACAAGTTGCAGATGTTGCTACATTAACAGCCGTATCAACAGATGGTTTTGCAAAAGGATATACTTTAAGATTTACCTTTCCGCGCAATATGGCTTATATCGATGTTAATTGGGCTGTGGATTCAAAAACACCAGACAAGCAGGCGGAAGGAGGCTGGCTTTGTTTTCCTTTTAATGTAGAAAAACCGAGGTTCACCGTGGGCCGTTTAGGAGGGCCAATTGATCCTGCAAAAGATATTATTCCAGGTACCAACAGGCACCTTATGGCGACCACTACCGGAGTCGCATTAACAGCGGCCAACAAATCTGAGGTAGTGCTAGCCTCATCAGATGCTCCATTGATTAGTCTTGGGGAGCCCGGACTTTGGAAATATTCGATGGATTATGTGCCACGTATTCCATCCGTATTTGTTAATCTTTATAACAACATGTGGAATACCAATTTCGCTTTGTGGCAAGAGGGTTCATGGGATGAAAATGTACGTTTATGGTTGGTTGATAAGAGCACGCAAACAGTTGCGAACCTGACCCATTATGGGTGGGAAGCACGGGTACCTTTATTAACAGGTATAGCTGATGGTGCTCCAGGAGGATTGCCTGTAAGTAAAACTGGTATTTCCCTTTCAAAGACAGGTGTTTTAATTACTGCATTTGGCGAAAATCCAGATGGTGAGGGTACTATATTGCGTTTGTGGGAACAATCAGGTACTGGTGGTGTACTGAATGTTACCCTGCCTTCGGCTAAACAATTTCGTAAAGCTACGCCAGTAAACCTGCGTGGAGAAGTAAAAGGAAAAGCAATCCGTGTCATTAATGGCAATTTCAGCTGTTCAGTTAAGGCATTCGGACCGGTTAGTTTTGTATTGCAATAATTTATTATCAGTAGCCATGCATAGAGGCATATTTGATGTAATTGTTTTGGCTCATTACAACGCTACTCTAAAGAAGGTCAGGTAAACTATGGAAAGAAAAATAATAAATATTATAAAATGTATCTTGCCCATTTTATTATTAATTGGGCCTGTTAGGGGGAGTGCACAATATATTAATGGCAATGTGCCCATATCGCCAATATCAGTACCCCCAATGCCTGCCAATTTATTGCCAGGAAAAAAAGCACCTGCGGTAACCGATGTATGGGTTGTTTTTAAAACGCATTGCGATTTAGGTTACACCATGTCAGCTGAGAAGGTATTTAAGAAGTACCGCGAAGATATGATGGACAATGCGATTCGTTTAATAGAAAACGATCAACAGAAACCTGTGGAAGACCGGTTTAAATGGACAATTGCCGGATGGCCGATGAAAGGCGTTATACTTGGCCCTTTGCAAACTCCTGTTCGAAAACAGAAGGTGGAACAGGCACTCAGATCAGGTGCTATCAGCGTACATGCATTACCCGCCACTATAGAATCAGATGTAATGGAGCCGGAGGATTATGTCCGTAGTTTGGTTTTTTCCTCACAAATTGCACGGGACTATGGGCATAAGTTACCCATTGCAGCGAAGATGACCGATGTGCCGGCACATAGCTGGCTTTTGCCTACATTGCTTCACCATGCAGGTATAAAATTTTTACAAATTGGCTGTAATTATACCGTGCAGCCCATGCGGCTTCCGCAACTTTTCTGGTGGGAAGGTCCCGATGGATCTAAAATACTGTGTAACTATACGCCTCATTACGGTTCGGGGGTAAAACCTCCGGAAAACTGGCCTTCGAAAAATTATTTGGCTGTAATTATGACCCATGACAACGAAGGACCACCCTCACCCAAAGAAATTGAAGATGTTAAAAGGCAGGTTGCGGGGATGAAAGGTGTACGTTTGCATTTAACAGATCTGGATGAGTACGCAAAAGTACTACTGAAAGAAAACCCTGAAGTGCCGACCATCCGGGGGACATGGTAGATCCCTGGATACATGGCGTGATGGCCATGCCACAGGAGTCAAAAACAGCAAGAACAGTTCGCCCGCTGGTGCCTGCTCTGGATATTTTCAATACCCAGCTTAAAAGCTGGGGTATTGGGGTAAGCCCGCTCGCATCTCCTTTAGCTCAAGCCTATGAAAACAGCATGCTCTTCAGCGAACATACTTTTGGAGCCTGGGGACCCAATGGTTATTTTTCACCTGATGGAAAAACAAACCTGGCTGATAAAAATTGTTATCTGTATAATGAGGCATTCTTAAGTGCAAAAAAAGAAGGTTTTTATAAAAGGTTTGAGTCCAGCTTCAGAGACAAGGCACACTACATCAATGTTACTGACAGTATTGTTCGCGACAATTTTACTTCAAGGCTCAAATTATTGGCTGATAACGTAAGAACCAAAGCAGGCAACATTATTGTGTATAACCCCTTGCCATGGAAGCACAGTGGGTTATTTGAGCTCAATGGAGAAAAGTATCTTGCCGAAAATGTTCCTGCCAACGGATACAAAGTAATTGAGTTGAGTGATACGAAATCAGTTAAAATCAAAAACAGCACAATTTTAACCACTCCTTTTTATACTGCAAAGTTCGATCTTAAAAAAGGTGGCATTGTATCATTATTTGATAAACGTACCGGCAAAGAACTGGTTGATCAGCAATCGAAATATGTACTTGGACAATTTTTGCATGAGCGCTTTAGTTATGCCCAAACAAAAGATTACCATGATCGAAATTATACCAGGAATAACCCACACGCCGGGTTGAAACCCAATATGCCCGATGATATTGCCTACCAGGCGAGCACGCCTGCTGATTGGACAATGCAAACCACTCAATCACAAGCCGGCATCAGGGTTATACTCACCGCAACAAATGCAAACCCGATTGCCCAGGCAGTTGCGATTAGTTTTTCTTTTCCTAAAACATTGCCTTGGGTGGATATAGAATGGGAGATAATAAACAAAACGCCTAATACAGTGCCTGAGGGAGGGTGGCTTTGTTTTCCTTTTAAAGTGAATCAACCAAAATATCTCTTGGGGCGTTTAGGTGGTGCTATGGATTTGGCCAAAGATCAGATTGTGGGAGGTAACAGGTATTTATATGCAGTCCAAAGCGGTGCATCTATTGTAGCTCCTGATCAATCAGGAGCCGGTATTTGTGCTATCGATGCACCATTGTTAAGTTTTGGTGAACCGGGACTTTGGAAGTATGATTATGATTATTTTCCAAAGCAACCCAGTGTTTTTGTAAACCTATACAACAATATGTGGAATACCAATTTTCCTTATTGGACAGAAGGCTCCTGGAGCGAAAGGGTACGGATTTGGGGTATTGCTCCAGAAGAGAAAATTGCCGAAAATCTTGCTGTACAGTCCGCAGAAGCAAGAACACCGATTATGGCTGTATTAGCCAGTGGAAAGGGGGTGAAACTTCCGCAATCGCAAACAGGAATTTCACTATCACGAAAAGGCGTGCTGGTAACTGCTTTTGGTGAAGATCCTGACGGTAACAAAGGTACATTACTCCGGCTATGGGAGCAAGGTGGTAATAGTGGTATGGTTAGCGTTACGCTGCCTACGGGTAGACCGTTTCGTAAAGCGACACCGGTGAATCTCCGTGGTGAGATAAGTGGAAAACCACTCAACATCATCCATGGGAAATTCAGCTATGAGATCAAGGCATTTGGACCGGTCAGTTTTATACTAGAATAATTGATATGCAAACAAAAAAAATAAAAACTTTAAAATATATTTTACTCGCTTTGTTACTTGGGGGATGATTAAGGCATCCGCACAAAATGGGCCGGTGTCCCCAATACCAGTGCCTGAACGCCCATCTAATTTATTACCTGGTAAAAAAGCACCAACTGTAACCGATGTCTGGGTGGTATTTAAAACCCACTGTGATTTAGGTTATACCACCTCTGCCAGGGAGGTATTTAAGGAATACCGGGAAAACATGATGGACCATGCCCTTGGTTTAATTGAGGCAGATAGAAAAAAGCCTGTTGATGACCGGTTTAAATGGACGATTGCAGGATGGCCGATGAAAGGTGTTATCCTTGGACCATTACAAACTCCCGAGCGAAAACTGAAGGTGGAACAGGCACTTAGGGAAGGGACAATAAATGTACATGCCTTACCAGTTACCTTAGAATCGGACGCGATGGACCAGGAAGACTATGTTCGGGGATTGATCTTTTCTTCCCAGGTATCCAGAGCTTACGGTCATGAATTACCTATTGCAGCAAAAATGACTGATGTGCCTGCACACAGCTGGTTTTTACCTACTTTGCTTCAACAGGCGGGAATTAAGTTTATACAAATTGGTTGTAATGGCTCATATCGGTCGCCCTTACTACCACAACTATTTTGGTGGATTGGCCCTGATGGATCAAAGGTATTATGTAATTATACTACCAACTATGGTTCTTCGGCAAAACCACCAGTCAACTGGCCGTCAAAAAATTATCTCGCGGTTTTTATGACCTCTGACAACGAAGGACCGCCTTCTGCTAACGAAATTGAGGATGTTAAAAAGCAGGTAGCACAACTAAAAGGTGTAAAATTGCATTTTGCTACCTTGGATGAGTATGCGAAAGCAGTATTAGCTGAAAATCCTGCAATCCCAACAGTAAAGGGTGATATGGTTGATCCATGGATACACGGTGTGATGGCGATGCCACAGGCAACCAAAACAGCAAGGAATGTTCGGCCACTTGAAAGCGCGTTGGATGTTTTCAATACACAGCTGAATGGCTGGGGGGTAGCCGCGGGTTCCTTGTTAAAAGAACTTGGGGTTGCCTACGAAAACAGCATTCTGTTTGGTGAGCATACCTGGGGTGCAAAATCACCAGGTTGGGGTTTCTTTTCAATGGATGGTAAAACCAAGGGAATTGAACGCTACTTATACAATGATGCTTTTGTTAAAGCAAGGGAAGCTGGTTTCTATAAAAAATTCGAAGCCAGTTTTACAGATAAGGCGGCATACATCAATACTACCAATAGTATTGTCTCAACGCAGCTGAATCGGCGGCTTAACCTATTGGCTAATTCGGTAAAGGCTAGTTCAGATGAATACATTGTATATAACCCATTGTCCTGGATACGCAGTGGTTTGGTTGTGGTAAGCGGTAAAAAAGTATGGGTCGATAATGTTCCGGCCAACGGTTATCTAACTATCTCCTTGCCAAAAGAAGCCGCGCCAACCCAGCTTAGCAATCCTTTGATGTTAAACACCCGTTTTTATACTGTTCGCTTTGATGTTAAAAGAGGGGGAATCGCATCAATGATAGAGAAGGCCAGTGGTAAAGAAATGGTAGATCAAAGTTCCAAATATGCACTAGGGCAATATCTTCACGAACGATTCAGTTACGCGCAGACTATTGAATATTACAACCGTTGTTGTAATACCAATAATTCTTTCAATACAACAAAGCCTAACATGCCCAAGGATATAACTTATGCTGCGATCACTCCTGATGACTGGGAGATACAGGTAGAGCACTCTTCCGCTGCAGATGTGGTAACCCTTACCTCAAAAAATAGCAGCCCTCTGTCCAAATCAGTTGCTGTTGTGTTTACCTTTAATACCACTCAACCTTTTGTAGATGTAGAATGGAAGATTGATGGGAAGGTGGCTAACACAGTACCAGAAGGAGGATGGCTTTGTTTTCCATTTAATGTGAACAAACCTAAGTATATTCTGGGCCGTCTTGGTGGAGCAATGGATCTGGCTAAAGATCAGCTTGTGGGCGGAAATAGATATCTCTATGCTGTGCAAAACGGTGCATCTGTTGTTGCTCCGGATCACTCAGGTATGGGCCTTTGTGCAATCGACGCCCCACTGCTGAGCTTTGGTGAGCCTGGACTTTGGAAATATGACTATAGTTATTTCCCCAAACAACCTACCATGTTTGTAAATCTATACAATAACATGTGGAATGTCAATTTTCCTTACTGGACAGAAGGTTCGTGGACTGAAAGAGTAAGGATCTGGGGAATTCAGGCAGGTGTAAAAACTAATGAAAATCTTGCAATACAATCCTGGGAAGCAAGGCTGCCACTTATGACAGTGAAGGCGAGCGGCATGGGGACAAAACTCCCTTCACGGCAAAGCGGTATTGTTATTTCGCGCAAAGGTATACTCGTTACTGCTTTCGGTGAAGATCCTGATGGTAACAAAGGTACGTTGCTTCGGTTATGGGAGCAAGGCGGCAATAGCGGTATAGTTAGTATTACGCTGCCTATAGGAGGTAGACCATTTCGTAAAGCGACACCAGTGAACCTCCGTGGTGAGAGAAGTGGAAAACCCCTCGACATTATTCAAGGGAAATTCAGCTATGGTATTAAAGCATTTGGACCGGCAAGTTTTATTCTGGAGTAAACGCTTAAATATGAGCAACCAAAAAATGAGTGTTATAATGCGGGGGGAAATCAATTTGTGAAGCTCAATTTACACTTCAAATCTGATAATGAAGTAAGGGAAAAGGAATCCCTTCACATTTACTAAAAGCCTTAGCAGTAATGAAAAGACTTTAACAATTATACTCATAAAATTAAAATATGAATAAAAGATTACTATTACTCCTGTTTTTTTTTACTGCTGTTATTCAATTTGCATATGCAGAAGATATAGTAGTTTATGTAGCTCCCAAAGGTGTTGGAAACGGGACTAAAATATCGCCATGCTCACTCGAACAGGCAGTCGCAATGTTGCCGAGGTTGAAAAGGGAAAGCAAAACTGGAAGTATTACCATTCTTTTAAAGGATGGTACTTATGAATTAAACGGTCCTCTTCTCCTTAGCCCGGAGAATGGAGGGACCAATGATTTAAAAATAGTCTTTAAGGCCAGTGGCAATTCGAAACCCGTTATTAGCGGAGGCAGAACAATCACCCTTGCCGGTACTGAAGTTCTATCTGCAGATCTTTCTTTACTGCAGAAAGGGAAGGAGGGAATGCTTCAGGATATTTATGTTGATGGAAAAAGAGCCATACGTGCCAGAATGCCAAATAGTGGTTATTTGAATTTTAAAAAGACTGCTGAAAAAAAGAATTCAGATTTGCCATGGAGCCAAACAAACTCTGTTCAATACTTTGAAATCCCTTCAGAAACCTATGATGAATTAAAAAAGGTACCTGCAGAGAAATTAAAGAACATACGATTTAATGCCTATCACAAATGGATTGCGACAAGCCGCACGATTGATTCATTAAGTTCAGGCAGTCCAGGTTTTTATTCAACCGGTCAAGCCATGGCTCCCCATAACAAAATTGATAAGTCATCGCTTTTCTTTTTTGAGAATGCAGATTATGCATTGGATATGAAAAATGAATGGGTTATCGATGAAAATAATGTGGTGAAATATATTCCTGAAGATAGAAAAATAAAGGAAGTAAAAGCTGTCGTACCCGTAATTGAGAAATTATTGGTTATTCAAGGCGATAGTAAAAATTTGGTAACCAATGTTTCTTTTGAAGGTATCTCATTTTGTTTTGCCAATAAACCATTTATCGCCTCTAAATATGGTCAGGCAGCCACTGCAATTGATGCCGCTATTATGCTAAATGATGCGAAAAACATTCAGTTTGAAAATTGCCGGATCATGCATACTGGCCAATATGCTATTTGGTTTAAAAACAATGTCAAATATTGCGGTTTGCGGAAATGTTATATCAACGATTTAGGTGCGGGCGGTGTGCGTATCGGGCCTACTGAATTGCCTGGTGATACACTAAAAACTACTTCCAATATCCGTATAGAAAATTGTATTATTCAATCCGGAGGAAAAAACTACGCACATGGCGTAGGGGTGTTAGTTGCTCATGCTGCTAATAACATCATCATGCACAATGATATTGCAGACTTTGGGTATAGTGGTGTATCAGTTGGATGGGTTTGGGGCTACGGCTACAGCCCAAGTGTTAACAATAAAGTGTTATTCAATCAAATACACCACATCGGGTGGGGGATTTTAAGTGATATGGCAGGCATCTATACACTTGGTATTTCTCCGGGCACCGAAATAAACAACAATATCATTCATGATGTGTATTCTTACAGCTATGGTGGCTGGGGGCTGTATACTGATGAGGGTTCATCAGATATTCACATGGAAAATAATCTGGTTTATCGTACCAAAACGGGTGGCTTCCACCAGCATTATGGGAAAAACAATATAATCAATAATAATATCATTGCCTGGAGTAAGCAATTCTTAGCTCAAAATTCAAGAATTGAGAAACACCAAAGTTTTGAATTCAAGCATAATATTTTGCTATCAGGCGGAGAAACCTTTTTTCAAGGCACCTGGAAAAAAGGTAGTGTAAATATTGATAGCAATGCATATTGGAACATGCATGATAAAAAGAATTTTTTTATGATTTCAACGAGTGAATATGGAAGTAAACCTGACACTTTATCTTTTAAACAGTGGTCGGAGAGTAGTGGTAGAGACAAAAACAGCATATTCCTTAACCCGCACTTTAAGGATCCTGAGAAATATGATTTTAAGATCAGGAATAAATCTTTGCTAAGGCAAATAGGATTTATTCCATTTGATTATACAAGGGCAGGGGTTACTGGTGATAAGAAGTGGAAAAAATTAGCTGTTTTGCCGGCAAAAATTATTCAGGAATTTGATAGAACAGTTAGGGAAACCATGCTGCAATAAACAGAAAAGAGAATTTCAGGGAATTAGCATTTGTTATTGATGATACAAGCTAAATGAGATATAGTATAATCCATTTTTATGATAATTATCAATAATAGATAATAGATATGAACAATTTGATAGAAAAATATTACAAAGAAGAGAATGGATACCATCCTTTTTTTATTCGTGAACAATGGCAGGTAGCACAATTGAATTATTTGCTATCCTTATGTTTTACCTGTATTGAGCAGGTGGAACGGCATGCGCTTACGGATGAAATTTTGTATTAACAAAAGGTCAGGCCGTATTGATCGGTGCAACAATTGAGCAAGACCAGGTGAGTTTTGAATGTGTACAGATGGAGCAGGGCGTAACGTATAATATTCCGGTTAACTGCTGGCATACGATTGCGATGAGTGAAGATGCTCAGGTCATCATTGTCGGAAAAAACAATACTCATTTGGGTGACGTTTTTTATTATACACTTTCAAACGAGGATAAACAACAGTTAAAAAATACTATAATGGAATTGGTAATAGAATATGGAAGATGCAAATAAACAAAGCCATGAATTGGAATCTTAGGTGACCTTTGCAAGATTTAGTGCAATTTCAGTTGAATGGATAGTGCAGATTATCGCCCATTTCTGGCTCTGGGATTTGTTATAGCCGCAATGATGATTATATAACCATTCAAAGAAATCTTAGTTCCATCTTTTGTATACGCCATAAAAATTATTATTCATGTCATTTATAGATAATTAGAAATGAAAATATTAAAAATCATTGCCTCATTCAGTGTCTTAGTGTTTATTTGCTTTTATGCGTCCGCGCAAAAACAAGTAAATAGTATTATTCAGGAGATTCCTGCAAACGAAATTACCTTGTCAGCATCTACTAGTTTTAGTCCGGATCAAAGTGCTGGCCATTTAATAGACGGTTCTGGCGTTCGAAACAAAGTACATGACAATAATGGTAGCGCTACTACCATGTGGCATACTATTCAAAATCCTGCTGCAAGTATCCCTTCAAAAGGATTGCCTGCATTCAAGGCATGGCTTAGATTTGATTTTTCAACTCAAAAATCTTTTAATAGGGTTTTGATATGGAACCATAATCAGGAGAATCTGACTAACCGTGGATTTCGTTTAATTAAGATTTATGGAACAACTGATAGGGTTAGTTGGACTCAGTTAAATGCATTGGAGTTGCCAAATGCTAAAACGACGAGTGGAAAGGCAACTGAAATCGCCATTGGGGAGAAAAAAAAGCTCAAGGCAGTAATCATTGCTGCAGAATCCAATTGGGGAGGTGATGTTTATGGATTAAGTGAAGTTAGGTTTTTATCTGAGCTTAAGGTTGATAAATCAAATTTTCCTTTTCCCAACGATTTGGAATGTACTTCAACAAGTATTTATCGATTTTGTAGAGATGGGAAGCCGGGGAGAGAGGTCGTACTGAATTTTAAAGGCAATAATTTATTTCAGGCTTCCACTATTGAAGTTTCAGCAGAGGGGCGAACGGAAACTTTTGCTGTTCCATTCCAACAACAGGGACGGACATCAACAAAGGTTACCCTGCCATCCCAAGTAGGTGTTGATAAGGAAGTGTCCATACTGGTCACATTGAAATCAGGAAGTAAAATTCTAAAAAAATCATTTGCGCTGAAACCACAAAGGCAATGGACGGTATATATCTATCCGCATTCTCATGTAGATATAGGCTATACCAACACGCAGGCCAATGTTGAAATTATTCATAAACGTAACCTTCTTAATGGAATGAAGCTGGCCAAAGAAACAGCAAATTATCCTGTAGGATCCCGGTATATCTGGAATCCGGAGGTGATTTGGCCAGTGGAGCGTTATTTAAAGAATGCAACACCAACTGAAAAGGAAGAATTATTGGATGCGGTTCGAAAAGGGTATATCCATCTTGATGCCGGTTACATCAATGACAATACAAGCATTACTGCAGATGAGGAATTTCCAAGATATTTTGGTGATGCAAAGAAATTGGAAAAAGCTACAGGAATACCTGTAAACACAATTGTTCAGGTTGATGTTCCGGGTATGACCTGGGGAATCGTACCCATGGCCGCTCAGTTTGGGATAAAATATGTTTTTGCTCCGTTTAATGGGTCTGATCGCATTGGGTTGGCGGATAAACTCAATTTTAAACCCTTTTGGTGGATTGGGCAGGATGGAGTCTCAAAGGTCTTGTTTCTTCAGCCGGGGGATTATACTCCCGGTGCCAGAGCTAAGGGCTTTAAATATTGGCCTATAATGGCTGGCCAAAAGGATCCTGATAAATTACTGCAAATTGTTAAAACAGCCCATCCCCGTGAAAATTTTATTGATGGTTATTTATGGGGAAAACTAAAGGAATTGGAAAACAACAAAGAATATCCATATGATTTATTTCCAATGACATGGGCAATGGCAGATAATACACCTATTGATGCGGACTTGCCTGAGGCTGTAAAAAGCTGGAATGAAGAATATGCGTTTCCCCGCCTGGTTATTTCCAGTTCAACGGATATCATGTCAGCTTTTGAAAAAAAATATGGTGAGGTCATTCCTTCATATAAAGGGGATTTTACGGAGTACTGGACCGATGGCCTTGGGACGGCGGCCAAAGAGACATCAATGAACCGCAATTCGAAAGAGCGGTTAATTCAATCTGATATTCTTTGGTCAATGCTTTATCCAAATCAAAAGGCACCCCGAACTGAGTTTGATGAAGCATGGCGAAATGTCCTGATGGGGTCAGAGCATACCTGGTGTTACATGAATCCAGCTCAGGCTGATATGCAGGATGTTATATGGAAAGTAAAGCAGGGTTTCTTTAAAACAGCTGAACATAGTAGTCAGCAAATACTTTCTAATATGTTAAAACCTATTGCCAGTGAAACCTCTAATATTGTAGGGGTATTTAATACTTTGTCGTGGCCTCGTGGTGGGCTGATAACACTGACCCCTGAGCAGAGTAAAGGCTTTAATATTGTAAGGGATGAGTATAAAAAGATCATAACTTCTCAGCGGCTGAGCACAGGAGAACTGGTATTTTTGGTGTCTGAAATTCCCGCTTTTGGAACCAAAAACTATTATCTGAGCAATAGCTCTGGAAAGAAGCCTGATGTTAAGATAGCAAAAGGAAATACCCTGGATAACGGAATATTTAAGGTGAAAATAGATACGGTTTCGGGAGATGTCATTCATATAACAGATGCATCGGGTACTGAATTTGTAAATAAGAATGACCCGGCCAATATTAATAGCTTCAGGTATCTGCTGGGAAGTGGCGAACCTGCATCAGCAGGACCTCAGTATGCTGCAAATGCAAACACCGTTTTGAGTAATGATGCTGTGAAAATCGTAAAAGCAACTGGTCCAACGGAAGTGAGAGTCGTTATCAAAGAGAACGGACCTCTTGTCGCATCAATACTGGTCACATCAAAAGCCGATGGCTGTAACAAGCTAACCCGTGAAGTCCGTGTTGTTGCTGGCAAACCTGAAATTGAAATAGATAATTTGGTAGACAAAATAGCAACGATAAAAAAAGAAGGGATACATTTTGGATTTGCTTTTGACGTTCCAAATGGACGTACCAGAATGGATATTCCCTGGGGTGTTGTAGAGGTTGAAAAGAACCAACTTCCTGCAGCAAACCGCAATTGGATGAGTTTCCAGCGCTGGCTGGATATTTCCAATGAGAATAAGGGAGTTTCCTGGTGTGCGCTTGATGCACCTACTTTCGAAAGCGGTAATATGACAGCTAACATTATTGGAGGAGCTTTCCATTCACCACAATGGATTGAAAATCTACCACTAAATTCAACCATTTATTCCTGGGCACTTAACAACCATTGGCATACCAATTACCCCTTGTTCCAAGAGGGGAAACTGAATTTTCGTTATAGGATATTACCTCATAAATATGGGTATAACGCGGTAAAAACAAATCGTTTTGGATTGGAACAATCTCGTCCACTGCTTGCGGTGCTGCTAAAGGAAAAAATATCACTTAAACCTGTAGTTAAAATAGATAATGAAAATGTTTTTATATCAGTCATAAAAACCTCAGCAGATGGTAAATCCAAGGTTATCAGACTACGCTCTTTATCAGAGAAAGAAGAAACAGCAATTTTATCATTTCCAGGCATCAGGCCGAAATCCGTGCGGACCTGTGTTGCAGACGAAACTCCAGGCGAAGAAGTTGGAAGCACCATTCATTTGGCGCCATATGGCATAGTAACACTTGTGATTGAATAGATATTAAAAAGGGAGATATTATATCAGGGAAATGGTTGTAGCGTTAGATTTAGTTATGGGTATTGTTTAACTATATAGTCGTTTGCAAATTGCAGGAGGAATTTATTAGCAAAACATAGGAGATGCTTACTTCGGGGATAGGATTTTTGCTGTGAGGGGTTTCTGAAACTGAAATCGTCAGTTATTCATTAAAGTTAGGCTTAGTATAAGCATCGGTGTTATATATGAACACCGATGCAAATGTATTATAGATAAAGGTTTATTTTAAGTCAGCAGGCTTATAATAATTCTCCAGTGTTACAGGAAACATTTTTTCATTGAATAATTTTTGCATTACCCTGATTGTTACCGGACTGATTCCAGTATTTACATTATTTACTTTAATGGGGTAGGTCATGTTGGAGGAATGCCCGTAGCCTACGCAGTGGCCTACTTCATGAGATAAGACATCTCCTGCCCCCGCAACATTTATATAATCCCTTATTACATGGTTTGCATATCCCAAAGTGGATCCACCGCCTAATCCAGATACATTGGTCACTACTCCGCACTGGAAAAAGCTATGATTTAAAATATCGTTATAGGTTTTTAATTTTTGTGCATCTGTCAAAACAGTTGTTCCATCGTTGGCTACAATCCGCTCGTTTAGGAATTCAGTTTTAAAGTCTGCAGATATGAAAACTGTGCCCATGTTAATCATTAACCCGGTATATCTGCGGATATCTTTCGCAGTTATGTCTTCTGCCCAATTATTTGTTACATCATTATTAGGATCATAATCATGGTATTGTATATCCCATTTGAGCACAGCAAGTTTTTTAAGTTTGAGTATGATGGGATTGTCACCGGTGAAATCGAAGGATATTTTGGCTGGATCGATTCCAGTTCCTTTGTATTGGGAAAGGTCGGTTACTTTATTGTTGGTATCTAAGTATAAAACAGTTCCTTCCATAAATGGGTACTTTATTGTTTGTTTCCCATGAGCCCTTATTTTACTGATTTTAATAAGTTTAACGACCTGTTTGTTTGTGGCATCCGTACCGTTTGAAATAGTTGCCAATATGGTTGCGTTTTCAATATCAATGGGCGCGAAATTGGAAATTTCGATGTTTTTTTCGTCAACAGCCCTTACACGGAGCACATGGGCAATGTTATACCGTCTGGCATCCGAGGTCATGACATCAGGTGATTCGTTGTCCTGAAACATCAATGATGAATTCTGATCGCCATCCAAAGCGATGGTTTTTGTTGTTACCTCTGCTAGCTTTGGGAGCTCAGGGTCGTTGTTTTTTCTACAAGAGAGCGATAAAGCGCTACATAGAAACAAATAAAAGATTTTTTTCATAATAGATAATATTTTAATGGTCTAAAATATGCTTAATAATCTTAGTAGGGGGGAGACATATGTCCTGAAAAGGGGGATAAATGTTTTTTTTGTTGGGTCAGGATTTGAGGTTAAGACCAGCTCAAAAGTAGTAGACGATAAAGGCATACCGGCCATTTTGGTAGATGTAATGCGCTGGTTTAAATGGTTTCGACGATACCGATTTTGCCGCCTTTGCTAATGTTATCAAGCGTAAATGATTTTCGGTATTGGAGTGGACTGATATTTTTTATTTTCTGAAACTGTTTATGGAAATTGGCATGGGTGCTGTATCCGCTTTCATAGCAGATATCAAATATAGACTTGTTGGTTTCAATTAACTGGCTACAGGCATATTCAATGCGCACTTCGTTTAAAAAATCGTTATAGGTTTTTTTCGTGCTGCGTTTAAAGTTCTTGCAAAAAGCAGGAATACTCATACACGCTTTTTTTGCAACATCAGAAAGGGTAATCTGCTCCCGGAAGGAGTCGATAGTGAATTGGAAAACTTTGCCCATAATATCCATACCCTTCTGATCATATGCTTTGGCCTGCTGGGTAGAAACCGAGATATACTCCCGTTGGTTGGCGATTAAAAAGAGGCTTTCAAGTAAAAGAACGATGCGTTTAACGCCGTTCGCGTATTCCAGTTCTTTGATTATTGATGCAAGTTGGTTTTTTATCACAGCTTTTATTTTCAAGCCAAGCATTGATGCTTCAAACAAAGCTTTTATCACACGGTTTTCTGGTAGATGAATGAAACTGGTACCCCAGAAATCTTCCCGGAACTGAACGACTATTGCACTGGTTACCTGATCTCCGGTTTTCTGAAAGGTATGAGGTAGATTAGCTCCAATTAAGTAAATATCACCTGTTTCAAATTCGCCGATATGGTTTCCAACAAAGCTCATACCAGAACCTTCCGTAAAAAGAATGAGTTCATATTCGATATGCTGATGCCAGCCAACTTCAAAGTTTGGGGTGCGGAATGTCTTTGCTATAAATGAGCTGGATTCATCTGGTAATAGCCGCTGGGTAAATGGTTGCATCTGGATGTGGCATTAAAAGAATAATGGATTAAAGTTAACTAAGTTATTCAATAATTACCATTGGTGTGCAATATTTAGTTTATGATAGTTTATTTTTTTGATAATAAAGTAGTGCTGCTTCTTTTTGGAAACATCTAAATTTAAAGTAATTACAAATCTAACCATTTATGTTATCCAACCACTCAATTCTGAAGCGGGACGCTGCAGTAGAAATGCCGGAAAAAGTTGCCGTAAATAAGTCTTTTATCATCTTAATAAGTTTTGTCGCTGCATTTGGCGGATTATTATTTGGCTTTGATACGGCTATTATATCCGGTGCCATTCCTTACATTACTTCTTATTTCCAGCTCAATGAATACATGTTAGGCTGGGCCGTTAGTTCTATTCTTATAGGGTGTGCCCTGGGAGCGCTCATTGCCGGGGTGTTTGCAGATAAGTATGGACGTCGCATCACGCTGATGATCTGTGCCATACTGTTTGCCGTTTCCGGCCTTGGTGCAAGTTTATCTAATGAGTTGTATCTTTTTATACTTTTCCGTTTAGTTGGCGGGCTGGGCGTGGGGGCAGCCGCAATGGTATCGCCAATGTATATTGCTGAAATAGCTCCTGCGAAATTGAGGGGCCGCCTGGTTGCCTTTTACCAAATGGCGATCGTAATTGGGATTTTACTGGCCTATTTCTCTAATTATTTATTTGATGGCTGGGGTACTAACAACTGGAGGTGGATGTTTGCCTCTCAGGCAATGCCTTCCGCCTTGTTCCTGTTGCTGCTATTTGTGGTGCCAGAAACGCCAAGGTGGCTTATTATGAAAGGGAGGAAAAATGAAGCGGCTCAAATTCTGGCTAAAATTTCGCAAGAGATGCCTATAAACGCAGCAGTGCACGAAATTGAACAAAGTTTTCAAAACGATCATAAAATATCTCTGAGACTTTTATTTAGTAAAACCTATAAGCCTGTTTTATTTATTGGAATACTGGTGGCTGTATTTCAACAGGTCACAGGAATTAACTCAATTATTTATTATGCGCCTGTTATTTTTAAAGAAACTGCCAATGATAGCTCTTCGTCGTTAATGCAGACCATCATCATTGGCGTGGTAAACGTGATTGCCACGTTTGGTGCCATTGCACTGGTTGATAAACTTGGGAGAAAGAAATTATTGGTTTCAGGTTGTGTGATAATGGGAATTTCACTGATTGCTGTTGGTTTGTGTTTTCAATACAGGTATTTTGATAATTACATCGTCCTGGTTTTTATGTTGCTTTATGTAGCGGCTTTTGGTAGTACATTGGGGGCTGTTGTTTGGGTATATCTCGCCGAAATTTTTCCTAATCGGATAAGAAGCATAGCCTTGTCTATTGCAACATTGGCCCTGTGGTTAGCAGATTTTGTGGTAACGCTCACCTTTCCGGTTTTGACCAAGCAGCTGGGGATCGCTGGCACCATGTTTATTTACGCCGGTTTTTGTGCAGTGGCCTTTGTATACATGCTGTTTAAAGTAAAAGAAACAAAAGGGAAATCCTTAGAAGAAGTCGAATCATTATTTATACAATAAAATTGTCAAGATGAATAAAGAACATGCTTTTGTTGACCGAAAAGGCCTAACTCAAGAAAATATTTTGTTCTACCAAACCTATGGGTACCTGATAGCCCCGGAATTGTTAATTGCAGATGAAGTAGAAGAACTTAAAGATGAGACTGCTGCAATTTTCCGCGGCGATAGGGGGCAGGTAGAGGGCTTGTTACCGGCCGATAAAAGTAAGAGTAATGCAGAAGTGATGAAGCAATATGTGGCTATACATTTTCCCCACAAAATCTCCCCGCTCATCAAAGAATACCTGTTTCATGAAAAAATAGTAGAAGTGTTAACTAATGTAGTAAGCCCAAACCTAAAATGCATGCAGTCTATGTTGTTTGTAAAGGGGCCTGGTAAAGCTGGACAGTCATGGCACCAGGATGAGTTTTATATCCCAACCAGAGATCAATCGCTAATTGGTGTGTGGATTGCAATTGATGATGCCACAGTTGATAACGGCTGTCTATGGATAATTCCTGGGCGCCCCAAATACATGATGCCCCGTATAAAAAATGAGAATACGCAATACGCAGATGTAGATACGATTGATGTATCTATGTACAGTACTGATCAGATAATACCTATAGCAGTTAAAAAAGGCTCAGTGGTATTTTTTAACGGATATACCCTGCATAGCTCTAAAAGGAATAAGACAAAAGATTGTTTTCGCACCGCTCTGGTAAATCATTATATGAGCGCTGAATCGATGTTGCCCTGGGATCAGGATGGTAAGTTGCCTGCAACTGAAGATCTTAGGGATATTGTGATGATTTCAGGTGAGGATCCTTATGCATGGAAAGGAACCCTAGAGGCAAACCAACCTTATCTTCGTCCAGAAGTATTACAAATTAAAACCAGTTTATAGGGGATGTTAGCAGAATTTTATTGTCCCCGTTGGGGAAGTGAGCAACTGAGTTGGGAAGACTTTTGTGCAAGGGTAAAGCTTGAAGGATTTGATGGTATTGAAGTTGGCATAGCCAATAATGCCTGTCAAAAAGAAATGGATGAAATATGGAATTTAGCCCACAAGCACGAGCTGAAACTTATTGCTCAGTTTTATGACAGTGCTAATCCTGAATTTTCGAAACATTTTGATATTTATGGTGCATGGCTGGAAAAAATAAAATCATATCCTTGTGTGAAGATTGATTCGCAAACGGGAAGGGACATTTTTAGTTTTGAACAGAACCAGAAATTAATATTGGCGGCATCACAGTTTACCAGTCGTACAGGCATAGAGGTCATGCATGAAACGCATAGGCATAAGTGTTTATTTGCTGCGCACATAGCTAAAGATTATTTGCAGAAAATTCCAGAGATGAAAATTACCCTTGATGTCTCCCATTGGGTCTGCGTTGGCGAATCATTTCTGGAAGATCAAACAGAAGCCATACAGTTGGCCATTGCACATGCAGGGCATATTCATGCCCGGGTGGGTTATACTGAAGGCCCCCAGGTACCAGATCCCCGTGCAGAGGAATGGCAGCCTGCTGTAGCAGCCCATTTAGCCTGGTGGGACGGAATCGCAGAACGGAAAAAACAGCATGGCGAAACCCTTACCATTACTTCTGAATTTGGTCCGTATCCCTATATGGTTCATTTACCGGGTAGTAAAACGCCTATTACCAATCAATGGGAGGTGAATGTGTATATGATGCAATTGTTGAAAAAAAGATATCTATAAGTCCTCATGAATAAAATAACAATACAAATGAAAAGAGCTTTTGCTGTTACTGCTTGCATTATGCTTTACTGCAGTATTAGTTTCGCACAAAAACCAATTCTTCCAGCCCAACGCGAATATCATGTCGCTGTTAATGGTAGCGATACAAATACAGGTACATTATCAAGTCCCTATAAAACCATTATGGCTGCGGCTAATAAAGCTATGCCCGGGGATGTAATTACCGTACATGGTGGTATCTATCGAGAATCAATTGTTCCTCCCCGTGGTGGAAACTCCGATAAGGAGCGCATTACCTATCAGGCAGCTAAAGGCGAAAACGTTACTGTAAAAGGTTCGGAAATAGCAAAAGGATGGAAGAGACAGCAGCACGATACCTGGGTATTAAAGCTGCCTAACAACTTTTTTGGATCTTTTAATCCCTATAAAGAGCTGATTCATGGAGATTGGTTTTGGCCGAAGCCCAAAGAACGAAAATATTTGCGAGGCGCGGTATATCTTAATGGCAATTGGTTAATGGAAGCCTCAAAAAAAGAAGAGGTAACAGATAAAGATGCCGATGTCAACAATCAACTTTGGTGTGCTACGGTAGATAGCGACAGTACAACGATCTGGGCGCAATTTAAAAATACAGACCCCAATCAATCTCTGGTAGAGATTAATGTCCGCCAAACTGTATTGTATCCTGATAAACCCTTTATCAATTTCATTACTGTCCGAGGTTTCACTCTTGAGCAAGCGGCAACCAATTGGGCGCCGCCTACAGCCGAACAGCATGGACTTATTGGCACGCATTGGAGCCGTGGTTGGGTGATCGAAAATAACACCATCCGCTATTCAAAATGTGTAGGCATTGCATTGGGTAAATATGGTGATGAGTACGATAATAAAGATACCGAATCAGCTAAAGGCTACGTAGGCACCATTAACCGGGCGCTGGCTTTTGGCTGGAACAAGGGAACAATTGGCGGGCATATTGTACGCAATAATACCATTACCAATTGCGAGCAAACTGGTATTGTGGGAAGCATGGGCTGCTCATTTAGTGTGATAGAAGGGAATAGCATTCATGATATTCATATCCATCGTTTATTTAATGGCGCAGAGCAGGCAGCGATAAAATTTCATGGAGCGGTGGATGTGCAGATTCGCAATAACCATATTTACCGCAGTAATTTTGGGATTTGGCTCGATTGGATGGCACAGGGTGCTCAGATTAAAAACAACCTGATGCACGAAAACGATCACGATATCTTTTTGGAGGTAGATCATGGACCGATGTTGGTAAGTAATAATGTTTTGCTATCCAAAACGAATCTGCTGATGAATTCCAGCGGAGCGGCATTTGTACATAATATTTTCGCTGGCGGAATGAGCGTTATCAATTATGATGGGCGATTAACACCCTTCCATTTGCCGCATTCTACTTTTGTTACTGGTTTACATGATAACCCTGGAGGCGATGTTCAATTTGTAAATAATCTTTTTGTGGCTGCTGGCAATGCCAGTCAATATAGCAAAGCCCTGTTGCCCGTAAGGTTTGAAGGCAATGTATACACCAAAGGAACCATAAGAGCTGTAAACAACGATAAGGCAATGCAGTTTGGAGAAATGAGTAAAGAAGCTCAGGAACAATTTAAAAAATATAAACCAGAAGCAGCCTCCGAAAGCAATGCTTTGGTGAAAACAGATTTTGATGCGATGGCCAATTTATCTGCAGAGAAAGATCATTTTTATTTAGAAATTAATCTGGATAGAAGCTGGTTATCCCAAAAAGCCCGAAAACTGGTTACAAGCGGTTCACTTAATCGTGCTATAGTGCTCAATTTGCCTTTCGAAAATACAGACGGTTCAGTGTTGAGAATCGATACCGATTATTTCGGTAAGAAAAGAAATGTAAATAATCCATCACCTGGACCATTCGAAATAACAGAAAGCGGTAAACAGAAATTAAAATTGTGGTGATGAAATATCGTCTGGAAGAATGGTTCAATGAATGTGTTTTCAAAATTGTAAAGACTGGTATGAAAAGAAAGAATAGCTTAAAACTAAAGATATTGATCACTGCATTTTGCTGGATGTTTGCTTCTTGCATTGTTGTTGCACAACAAATCGTAAAAGCGCCAAAACCTTTTTTTCCCTTGCCGAATGCAGCCCAATTGCGATGGCATAAAGCTGAGTATTTGATGTTCGTGCATTTTGGAATGAAAACATTTTATCCAAGCGATGATCATATGGGCTATGGTCTGGAAGACCCTAAACGGTTTTTTCCCGCAAAGTTTGATGCCAACCAATGGGCCGATGCAGCCAAAACAGGAGGTTTTAAAGGTATTGTGTTCACAAGCAAACACCACGATGGTTTTTGTAACTGGTCCACAGCAACAACCAATCATAGTGTACAAGCTTCGCCCTGGAAAAATGGCAAAGGAGATGTCGTAAAAGAAGTATCGGATGCCTGCAGAAAAGCTGGGATTCAGTTTGGTATCTATGTTTCTATTATCGATAAGCATTTTGAACAAAAGGGATCACCTGAATATAAAACATATGGTGATTACTATTATGCACAAATTAAAGAGCTCAGCACCCGCTATGGAAAAATTGATGAGTATTGGTTTGATGGGTTTAATGCCGATAAACTGAAAATGGATTACCCGAGAATAGGTAAGATGATAGCAAAAAACCAACCCGGCGCAGTAATTTATGATTCAAAGGTATTGGTAAATACTATTCCAGACCGTTGTTTGGCCTGGCCTGGTGGACATGGAGGCATTACTCCTGATCAGGATTACCGGCAGTTGGTAAACGATACGCTACGCTGGTATCCTAATGAGCCCTCAATCATCCTGCAGGGTAATTGGTTTCATAACGGAAAACCTGCTATAGAATTGAAACAGATGCAGGATTATTATCTTAGTTCGGTTGGTTATGGCACCACTGCGTTAATGAATATATCACCTAACAGCGATGGATTGATTGATAAGGAAACTATCCAAAAGCTCAGTGCTTTTAAGCAATGGGTAGATCAGGTTCATCAGCAAAATCCAGCCTTATTAAAAAAAGCAAAATCCTTATCACCATGCAGGGATAACAACTCCAGATATGCAGCTAACAAAGTAAACGATGGCAATTACAACAGCTATTTTGCTACTGATGACAAGGTAACCACGGCAACAATTGAAATTGAACTTGGGCAGACCAAAAAAATTGATGGATTCATTTTGCAGGAATACATTCCACTGGGGCAGCGGGTAGAAGCATACAGCCTGGAATGCCGTGTAAATGGACAGTGGAAAGATGTATTCACCGGAAAAAAAATTGGCTACAAACGCATCATTCTTGCTGGCCGTGCATCGGCAAAAGATATTCAATTCCCTGACGCTGATGCTGTCCGGCTTCGAATTGATAAAGCGGGAGCCTCCCCGTTGATTAATAATTTCCAGGTGATCAGTCTAGGAGGTAAATAAACCTGAAAAGAAGACCTTAAAAGCGGGGATTTTGGTATAGTTCAGACAGTGAATTTCAAGCTTATAGTCATTTTGAATCGAAAAAAGTGTCCGCTTGGAAGAAAAACAAATGGCCATAGTCAATCCCGCTAACGGTTAATCTCTCAAAATGGATTTCCCGAAGAAGTGTGGATTGTGGGGATTACATGGTCTAAGTTTACACTCATTTTCTCTCATTTATCTTCTTCCCGAAAATGAAAGGGAAGAAGATATTTTGTCTTAGCATGCTTGCGGCTTACAACATCAAAGGATTAAGATCGCTCGCCGCCTTTGTACCGGGCGGCAAACCCTGCAACCAGCGGTTTCTGTCGTCTTCCTGGTGTTTGTTGATTGGCTTTGTTACGGTAGCGCCGTCAGCAAAATAAATGATAGTCATTACCTCTCTTGTAACATTAGATTCATTACCTGGAGCTGCATGCAATGTCCATCCATAGTGCCATGTTGCATCGCCGGCATTCATTGTGGTCTCCCTGGTTACTGAATATCCTTTCCGGCTAATATATTCATTCAGTTCCACTTCAGACTCATCCGAAATGGCGACATCTTTAACAGAGCCTTCTGCATGTGATCCTGAAGCAAAAGTGAGCATGCCCATATTCTCGGTAATGTCAATTAAAGGCATCCACATGGTTATAGTATTGGTGGTACTCAGTGGCCAATAGTATTGATCCTGGTGCCAGGGGGTAAAACCTCCACCTGACTCTTTATACAGGGCCTGGTCGTGATAAATACGGACATTGTCTACACCTAAAAGATCGGCGGCAATTTTTGCGAAGCGTTTAGCCAGTGTAAAGTTCTTAACCGCTTTGTCTGATTCCCAAAGGTTCATTATCTGCAAAAATGCTTTTCCGTAAGTATCCCGTTCTTCCAGCTTCCTTGTTTCTGTATTGTATTTATACGCAGCTTCATTAATTACTTCTCTGAAAGCGACAACCTCGCCAGCATTCAAAATTCCTTTTGTAAGGGTGTGCCCGTTTTTTCTGAATGCATTGATCTGTGCTTCGTTCAGAGAGATTGGATCGTTTAACGATGGTAAAATAACTTGGTTCATATATCTGTTTTTAAATACAAACTAACAGCATCTGTAACATGGAAAAAACGAAAATATTGGCTGGCTTATGGATTATTTTGTCATTTGTGTTATTTGTTATAACTTCAAGGGTTAATATTGTCAATAAATGAAGCCGGCATTTGAAGCAGTCAAGACCTCAGAACACATTTCCTTTATTGTGAAGAAGTTTACTGAAAGATATTTCTCAGCGCCTTATCACTATCACCCCGAATATGAGCTAACCCTCATTGTAAAAGGTTCGGGCAAACGGTATGTGGGGACAAACATGCAAGACTATTTTGCTGGCGATCTGGTTATGCTAGGTGCTAACCTTCCACACTATTGGAAAACCGCTGAAGATGCAACAGAGGATTCGGTTTCAATAGTAGTGCATTTCCGCGAAGACTTTCTGGGCGATCATTTCTTCAACATACCGGAGATGAAAAAGATAACACAGCTGTTAAAGGACAGCAGTAACGGTATACACTTTACCGGAGACACTATCGCTGCCCGGCAAATGATGAATGCTCTTTTACTGGAAAACAATAGTTTCAAAAAACTCATAATACTGCTTGACCTGTTGCATCTGCTAGCTACAGCAACCAGGTATTCTATATTGCAAAAACAAAATGAGTTTGCACTGCTATCATTTTCTGGCATAGAGCGCATTCACCAGGTATTTGCTTATATCGTCGACAATTTTCAACATGAGGTTTCACTGGAGGCCGCGGCAAGCATTGCCAATATGTCTACACATGCTTTTTGCAAGTATTTTAAACGGATCACCCGTAAAACCTTTGTTGGGGTTGTTAATGATTACAGGGTCGATTTTGCCGTGCGTGAATTAATCAACACTGACAAATCAATTTCTGAAATCTGTTACGATAGTGGCTTTAACGATATATCCAATTTCCATAAAACGTTTCGTTCAAAAATGGATATTAGTCCCCTGCAGTACCGAAACAATTTTAACAAGCAAACGGCTTAACTTTGTTTATAAAATCCATTGCCTGAAAAGAGGCAAAGAGAAACAAGTGAACTACCCAACCCCAGCATAGCTGATTGGTGTGGCTTCGGAGGTCATAGACTTACTCAGTGGCAACGCCTTACTCCGTTTTTGGTTAATGTCCGAGTTAGTATCTAAACCAGGCAATATTTTTAAACCTTGTATTTTAATGTTTATGCTTGCATTAAAATCTCTATTGGGGACTGTATTACAGCTTTGAAAAGTTCATTCTCTATCTTTTAGAGGTAGGTCTTGGTTCAAATGATTATAGTTTGAACAGGTCTTGCTGCTTGGAAAGAAGCGCTCTATTTTAACAACCGTTTTGTTATTCCAAGTAGCTTTATACTCAAGCATGTCAATATTTTTTGTTTTTATATCAATCCCCAATCCAAAGATATTATCGAAGTTGATTACAGTTATTTCAAAAGAACTGTTTTTTGTAAATTGACTTTACTAATTTTCCATCTATCAAAGAGCATTTTTTAAAATAAAATCTATCATCCGCAGCCAAATTGTTGTTTTTTTTAGGTGTTTTGGCTGTGGATATTTTTTTATCGTCAGCCAAAACTATATATTTGAGATGTGTTTTGGCTGCGGATAAAATTGTTTTTCATCGTTGATCATTAAAAGAAATAAAATGGAATTGCTCATTGGAAGAATAGCTGAGAAAAAAATATTGTCAGAGACACTTGCCTCGCCTTCATCAGAACTCTTAGCGGTTTTTGGCAGGAGAAGGGTCGGAAAAACTTTTTTGATCCATTCAGTCTTTCAGAAGCAGCTTATTTTTGAACTTTCGGGAGTTCATGATGCGAATGCTGCTGAGCAACTGCTCAATTTCAGCAAGGCCATCGCAGATGCCTTAGGCTCCCAATTAACTCCTGCAGCCCCTAAGAACTGGACAGAAGCCTTCTGGCAACTCAGGGAATTTGCAACCCCTATAATTAAAAAAAGAAAAGCTGTAATTTTCTTTGATGAGTTCCCTTGGTTAAGTTCACATAAATCAGGCTTTCTTTCTGCATTTGAATATTTTTGGAACCAATGGGCCTCACAGCAGCCAAATCTGATTGTGGTTATCTGTGGATCTGCTGCCACTTGGATGATCAAAAAAGTTGTCAACAGCAAAGGAGGCCTGCATAATCGCCTAACGCGTAAAATTCGCCTATTACCTTTCACATTGCAAGAGACAGAACAGTATCTAAAAAGCAAAAATGTCCATATTGACCGCTACCAAATGCTAACCATTTTTATGGCAATGGGCGGTGTGCCACATTATCTAAAAGAGCTCAAAAAAGGGGAAAGTGCTACCCAGGCCATTGATAGGCTCTGCTTCACTAAAGATGGTCTGCTTTCAACAGAATTCGCAAACCTATACCGCTCGCTGTTCGAAAACGCAGACAGGCATATTTCCGTAGTGAGAGCGCTCGCGGATAAACCGTCGGGATTGACAAGAAACGAAATTATAGCGGCATGTAACCTAAAGAGTGGAGGAACTACGAGTATTTTACTTGAGGAGCTTGTGGAGTCAGGCTTCATTACACCGCACCTGCCTTTCCAGAAGAATGCCAGTCAGAGCATTTACAAACTCAGCGACGAATACAGCCTTTTCTATCTTAAATTTATCGAACATTCCCGTGCCACTGGTGCAGGGACATGGCTAAAAAAATCATCGACGCCTTCTTGGAGGAGTTGGAGTGGTTATGCCTTTGAAGGGATCTGCATGAAGCATACCGATAATATTAAGCAGGCACTGGGTATTTCCGGAGTGTTCACTGAAGCATCAGCTTGGCGGCATATTCCAAAAGATGGAAACGGTGCACAAGTTGATCTGTTGCTAGACAGACAGGATAATGTGATAAGCATCTGTGAAATGAAGTTTTCAAATACTGAGTTCGCAATAGATAAAACCTATGCTGCCGAGTTACGGTACAAGCTTGATATATTCCGTCGGGAGAGCAAAACTAAAAAATCACTGTTCCTAGCCATGGTTACAACCTATGGCATTAAAAACAACATGTATTCTATTGGCCTGGTACAGAACGAAGTTACCATGGATGATTTGTTTTTACCTTAGCATAATATATCATAAGATAATAAGCCCTAATATTGAAAGTGCTAAAATGTCATGGTCACAGAAAGCAATGAATTGGATGTCTCATCTTTTACCATTTTAATTTTTTATGAATAAAGTTCTTAAAGTTTTGTTCTTTATTTTAGTAGTAATGATTTTTTTTGCTTCAATTATTTTTTTTGTAGAGAAAAGTAGCAATAATAAAATGAAGAAAGACAACGCTGTTTTAGAAAAGAATTTCAAACAGATTCAGTTTAAGGGAAAGGTAATTAAATCTACTATTATAAATCGGTTTGGTAAACAATACTATATCATTTGCATTAAACTCGAATATTCAAATATTAAGGATTTCTATCTTTTCAAGGAGGCCCATGGCCTTATAATAAAAAATGGTATCGCCACGATGTCTGGGGGAATCTTTATGGAAGATAAAATAGTAGATCGTGTAGAAGTAAATATTAATAACAGCAATAAAGAAAAGTTTTTCTATAAGAATGGAGAAATTGATGAATTCGAACTGTCATTTGGTGCCGGTGCAATTAAAGAAAGTGACATGAATGTCTGTAATTAGTGCAATTACTAACCTTATTGTTTTGTTAAGACCTCAAGGATAGTCATTTCAAAGCCTGCATAGTTGTTTGCAGGCTTTTTTTAATAGCATGGCAAGATTGGAATTGCAATAGAGAAGTGGGGGCATTTTATCAGTTTTGGTTTTATTTTCATCATTCACCTTTCAACCTGAGCCGGAGTAAGGTAGCCAAGTTGTGTATTTCAACGAAACTTTCCAGTATCCCAATAACCTGGCGATCGATGCTTCGGGGAGGGGCTCAATTGCGTGTAGCAATCTAATTTTAATTCTATTGGCCTTGTCCAGAACGAAGTTACAATGGATGATTTGTTTTCACTTTAGGTTGTCATCACTATTCAATTGAGATTGCGCAATCTTGTGATTTCAGGACGGTACACTATTCTTTTAATCCGGCTTATTGTCCCCTGAAAAAGGGAAATAGATATTTTTAACCCCTATTTCAGACAATTTTACCCCTCCAATAGAATTGTTTCATTATAGATTTGTATTGGGGAATGCCCTGGGTAAATGGATGTTGTTATGCTCGATATATTTGACAATTGGTAGAACATTGCCCCATCGAAAACTTTAAAGAAATAATTTGGGCAAAAAAAACATCGGTAATAGTCAATATTTGATCATTTTTTAACGAAGCATTTTTTGATTTTTAGAAGAAAAATTAATAGAAGTTTGATGTTGGCTTAGTCAGATGGTTTTAGACGCTGCTTTTAAAGCAAATTAATGGTTTAATAAATATTTAATGCAATTAAAATTTCCTTTTAACACTTTGACAAAAATATTTGCGCTTAAGTTCAGGCATTGGTTTGCTTTGTGCTTTTCACCCTTACGTTTTTTTCCTTGGCCCAGTTACCGGCACTTCTTTTTAGTTTGCCAGGCAACTGGGCTAAGTTTTGTAGCGCGTAATCCCGGATAAATTCTTTAGGTTTTGTAAAGTCCCCTTACACCGAAAGATTATTATTGCCGCTATACAGGAAGGTTACCTTTCTCTGGCCGTGGCAACCTTTCCGCTTAGCACAATATTTTTTGTTACACCAATTATATCACTTTATGACCAATATTCCGGATAATGGCAAATGGGGATCTTATAACGGTAGATCCCCGCTTGTTTCCTTTTGCAATAAGTACCATTTATTAACAGGGGTAATGGAAGCACTTATCAATGCCCAGACTTTTCCTGTCCACTACCGCAAACATAGCTTTATAGTCACCCCAAATGACACGAATCGCTACATTTACCTGATAATGAAAGGTGTTGTAAGGGGATTTTACAAAGATTCAGGGTTTGAGATTACTACCTGGATTTGTCACGAGAATGAGATAGTGGGGGCTATAAATAACCCATGGAAAGATGAGCCTTCACATGGCTATATTCAGGCTTTAGAGGATGTAGAACTCATTGCAGTCCCCCGTGAATTAATTACCATGCTTTATGGGAATTTTTCGGAGGCTGATATCATAGGTAGAAAGATGATGGAACTTTATTATCGGGTAGCATATGATAGGGCATTAATTTGTCAAGTTCGCTCGGCCACTGGACGCTATCGGTATTTACTTAAAGTATTCCCCTGGATGATAGGCCGGGTGCCCTTAATCTTTATTGCTTCATTTCTAGGCTTAAGATTAGAAACATTAAGTAGGACCCGGGCAAGCGAAATCAGAAAAAAAACAATTGACCATGGTCTTAACCTTTAACCCACCATAAGGATTTGATGAATAGTGTGGTAACTATTTTTTGTGTCAATGTTTTAAGGTGATGTTGGCAAAAGAACTTTCCATCAACAGAAATCCAATCCTTTTCCTTGATTAAAAACAGGGGGTATGTTAACAAACTAAAACTCTAAAAAATTGGCGGATGAAATTTAAAGAAAAATTTCATTTTGCAGATGGGTTGTTAAGCCATTGTTTAAAACAAACGGTACAAAATTGTAGAACATAAATAATGAAGATAATAAAGCTTGTTTTTTTGTTAATCCTGTTTTTCCAAAGTGGCTGGTCACAAAATATTTGGACTAAGCCACCAGCGCACACTCCTAATAATGTTTCAATAGATGCCCCATTAATGGGAAATGGTGATGTTACCATGAGTGTAGGCTTTAAAAGAGATCGTCTACGTTATTATTTATCTAAGAATGATTTTTGGCGGTTGCGATCAAAAGCTGATGGGCTGTCAGGCCCCAGGGTGGTAGGTTTTGTCGATATAGCCATTAATGGCTTTAATGAGGATAGTTTTTCTGCTGAACAATCACTTAGCAATGGTGTCACCACCTGTCTGCTACAAAAACAAGGGCAAAGTGTAACTGCAAGATCATGGGTGTCGGCAACAGAAAATCTTATTTTTTTGGAGTTAAGCGCTTCAGGTAAAGCGGCAAAGGTTTCCATTGGTTTAAATGCTCCGGAACATGAGCATGCAAAATTAAAAAGCGGAAAAATAAAAGATGTTTTTTGGTTTACCCGTGCCTTTACCGATAGTGTGGACATTCCGACAGAAGTGGCTGTAGCTTTAAAAAATATTAGCGCTAATGACAGCAGCATTCTACTACAACCAGGTAAGAAAATAACTATTGGAATTGCTGTTGAAAGTAAGTTCAAAAAAGCAAACCCTTTGGAAGATGTGTTGGACCGAATAAAAAAACTTGATAAAAAATCAGCTGCAGCGTTATTGAAAAAACACAATGCGTGGTGGAAAACGTATTGGGACCAATCGAATATAGCTGTTGACGACCCAGTATTGATGAAAGCTTATCATCAGGGACTTTATACGATGGCGGCTTGCAGTCGCGATCCAAAATTCCCTCCCGGAATATTTGGTTGGACCACGACAGATAAACCTGCCTGGAACGGGGATTATCATTTAAACTATAATTTTCAGGCACCTTTTTACGGGCTCTATGCAGCTAACCGAATCGCGCAGGGGGAGCCTCATGATGCCCCTCTTATTGATTTCCTGTCTAGGGAGAATGGTATGCAAAAAATGTTAAAGGAATAAGGGGGATTTTGTATCCGGTGGGTATTGGTCCCTTGGGTATTGAAGTAACCCGTGATTTTGCCGTTGGTGGTTACCAGAAGAAAA
Organism: Pedobacter sp. HDW13; assembly: GCF_011303555.1. Lineage (NCBI taxonomy): Bacteria > Pseudomonadati > Bacteroidota > Sphingobacteriia > Sphingobacteriales > Sphingobacteriaceae > Pedobacter > Pedobacter sp. HDW13. Next base: position 3,701,679 of record NZ_CP049868.1, read on the forward strand.
GGGATATTGAAAAGGGGGGACTATTTTACGGTCAACGTTCTAATGCAGCATACGGGTTGTTAAATATGGCCCAACAATGGCGTTGCACTTATGATGAAAAGTATGGTAAAAAGATCTATCCCTATGCACTTGCCGTGGTCGAATTCTGGGAGGATTACCTGAAATATGAAGATGGCAGGTACGTCATTTACGACGATGCCATTCATGAGGGATCGGGAGGGAATGAAAATCCTATCTTATCACTTGGTTTGGTTAGAAATGCCTTTGATCTGATCATTGATCTAAGTGCTACATTGAAGCTTGATGAAAGTAGGAAGGGAAAATGGGCAGATATTCTAAATAAATTGAGTGAATTTCCGATTCAGATAAGAAATGGCAGAAAAGTATTTAGGTACACGGAGAAAGGCGTAGATTGGTGGCCTGATAATGGACTGGGAATACAACATATTTATCCCTCAAATTCAATTAACCTGGATAGCAAAGCAGATTTGTTGGCCGTTTCCCGCAATACTATTGATGAGATGAAACGCTGGCAGGACATGAACACGACCAATAGTTTTTTTATGGCAGCAGTTAGGGTAGGATATGATCCGGCTGTTATCTTAAATGAATTGCATAAATATGCCTTGCATACTTATCCCAACGGTTTTCAATTAAATAACCCCCATGGAATAGAAAATAGTTGTACGGTGGCTAATGCACTTAATGAAATGCTATGCATGAGTGCAGGAAATGTAATTAGATTATTCAATGGCATTCCAAAAAAACAAAATGCAAGTTTTGAACGCATCAGGGCATGGGGTGCTTTTTTAGTTTCCGCCAATTTAAAAGATGAAATGGTTACCAATGTTAAGATCATAAGTGAAAAAGGAAAACTTTGTACACTCGTAAATCCATGGGCCGACAAAAAGGTTCTACTCATCAGGAATGGTAAAAAGGCAGAAGTCCTTAGCGGAAACAGGATTTCTTTTAAAACAAGTCCCAATGAATTGATAGAAGTACAATCTAATTAATCTTATGCCAAAAATTACAACATTTTATTTAATTACGGAGTACATTTTGAAGGGAAAAAGGCTACACTTGAATTGATTTTTTAAGTCAGGCTTGCATCGGATGTAAAAGATAGTCAATATTGTTTGAAAGGCAATTATTCAGGTGTTATAACACCTGAATAATTGCCTTTCATTTTTGTGCCATATTACAAGCGATCCTGAAAGTTTGAGTTAATGTGCTGATCCAAAGACTGAATAGAAAAATATTTGTATACTATTTTGCAGCAATATATCTGGCTTGGTACTTTTAAGCTTGCTAGAGCAAAAAAAGTATCAGTAAATATCAATGTAGTTTTCAGATTTAACCATTTTTACTTTTATTGTACCCGATAAGCCTGTTCCAAAATTAATTAACGATCAGGTAAATGTTGTCAATATGGGGATTTCGCTAAAAGTGGTTCTGCACCACTTCTAGCGAAATCCCCAAATAAATATCATACTTACTGTTTTTTTATATTTTTTACGACATACATAAAATGTACAATAAATTATCTTAGCTTCGAAGGCTGAAACTAACTGGAACTGAGCAGATATGTCTTCCCAGACTGATAAAATTTTATTCGTAAAGAACTATAAAGCATTGTGCTATTTTGCCTGGGAAATGGTAAATGATACCGATCTTGCTGAAGATTTGGTTCAGGATGCTTATGTCAGTTTTTTAAAGCATAAACAATCTATTTCCAGCGATGAACAAGCTATCAAATCCTTCCTGTATTCGGCTATACGTAATGCTGTTTACAATCTGAACCGTAAATCCAAAACGGTACAAAAATATTTTCAAAGGCAGAACTTTTCGGATATAGATGAACCCGATTACGAACACATGGTCATCAGGGCAGAGTTCATGTCGGAAGTAAATATGATTGTAGCAGGGCTTCCTGAGGCCTGCCGGAAAATTTTTAAATTAAGCTATTTAGAAGGGCTCTCTAATCAGGAAATATCAGATCAGTTGTCTTTATCCATCAATACCATCAAAACCCAAAAACAGAGAGCTTTGCGTGTTTTAAAACAAAAAATACGTCCAGAGTTTTACGTGGTTTTTACGATGTTATTTTTCCGTTAAAATTTAGTTAACTAATTGTCACCCCTTTTTGTGGTTTAGGTTTCTTATACCTGTAATATGATCCGCATCCTTGAAGTGCAGGATACTAAATATGTATTAAAGATAATCTAGATTGAAGAATTTTATGAACAGCAGAAACTGGAAAGCCCTTTTACTAGGGTTTTGTATAATCGTATGTGGATTTGAAAGCAAATCTCAAGGAATTAATTTCCAACATAACCTGGAGGAGGCCATCGGGCAAGCTAAAAAGGAGAAAAAAATGATTTTTGTAGATTTTTATACCTCCTGGTGTGCACCTTGTAAAGTAATGTCTGATGAAATTTTCCCTAAGAAAGAAGTGGGTGATTTTTATAATCAAATGTTTGTTAACGTTAAGATTCAATGTGATGACAAAGGATATGGCTTAGCGTTAGGTAAGCACTACAAAGTACAGGCATATCCCACTTTAATGTTTTTGGATACAGCAGGTAATACTGTTCATTCTATTGCTGGTGGACTAGATGTGCAGGGCTTTATTCAATTGGGTAAAACAGCTTTAGATCCTAATAAAAATCAATTGGTATTGGTCAAGGAGTGGGATTCTGGCAATCGCACACAAGCCTTCATGACTAAATATTTCAAGACACTGGTTCAATCCTACCGCTCAGATAAGGCGATATATGATTTTGAAAAATATTTTGCATCACTTTCCGGGAAACAGAAGGCCTCAACCAATACGTTTGAGCTGATGCAGATAGTTAAGAGTGTACCCTTTTCTGCTCCATTCGAATATATGGAGATGAATAAGGTGGATTATTATAAGCAACTAGGAAAGAAAAAGATAGACAGTACGATTGCGGCTTCCTATCTCTGGTACTTTAAAAATTTGCAGGCTTCCGGGTTTAGCAATAAGGATCTCAGTGACTTCAAAAATAAAATGAAGCTATTTAGGAGCAAAAAATATCCTTTCTACGATGAGTATGCTGCTTTTTACCAGGTTTTTGATTCCTATGATGCTCAAGGTAAGGATGATATTAAATTGTATATAGCAAGAGGAAATGATTTTTTGACGAAATATGGGTTGAATAATGATGCCTATACTACTTCCTTAACCCATGTACTGGGAAATTTGACCTCCGCTAAAGATGAGGGGGCTGCAGGTATTACCTGGATGGAGTCGCTACTTAAACGCAAGCAAGACCCAAAATATTTAAACACCTATTTCTATATCTTATGGCGTAATTCGCGCTGGGATCAGGCTCTTGAAGTAGGTCAGCAGATCAGGGACAACCAAATCAAGGCTGATCGTTCTACTTTAGATATTGACAAGCAGATAAAAATGGTTAGTGAGCAAAAATCAAAGCATGTTAAATAATTGCTTGAAAAAGATTAAATAATTGTCACCCTTTTTTTAGGTTTCGGTTTCTTAATCTCTAGTATATGAAGAATAACCCATTTGATATAGCTGACTTAATTGTTAAAAAGTTTCGCGGTAACCTTACCGAGGAAGAAAGTACTGCACTTTCCAATTGGCGTGATGATGATTTACGCAACAAGTTATTTTTAGAAGATTTAGAGAAAAAATCAGCCCAGGGAATTGATACGTCGGTATTTAATCAATTCGATACGGCGCGCGGCTGGGAATCTGTGCTTAAAAAACAGCAAAGAGGCACTACAGTATTCATGTGGAGGTCAATAGCCGCCGTACTTGCTGTTTTGATATCGATAACCATATATTTCCTGGTTTATCAGTTTAACGATGGTACTGAGCGGATTGTGGAGAGTAAGGATGCTAAATATAAAAATGACGTGTTACCGGCAATTTTGGGTGCGAAAGTAATCCGGGCAGACGGATCGGAGATCAAGGTAGAAGATAATATTCTTTTCTCTGCCGATGGTCACATGAACAATTCATCTACTGAAGCTATAGGCAGCGAAGCGCAATTGCTGACTAAGCTGAATACACTTGTAGTTCCTGCGGCAAACTATATCAATTTAACCTTGGCAGACGGGACGAAGGTTTGGGTTAATGCGAACAGCCGGTTAAATTTTCCTTCAAAATTTGTGGGAAATGAAAGACGCGTGACGTTGCTGGAGGGGAAGCTTATTTTGAAGTGGCCAAAGATGCTCATCGGCCATTTTATGTAGAAAGTAAGGGAGCAGAAGTTAAAGTGCTGGGTACACACTTCAATGTAATGGCATATTCTAATCAATTGGCAACTACTTTGGTAGAGGGTAGTGTGAAACTCTCTAAAGGGGATAAATCGGTCATGTTACGTCCGGGGAACGGGGAGATATAAACGGGTCATTGATTGACGTACAACCGGCTGATTTTCAAAAGGAACTGGCCTGGAAAAACAATGTGTTCTATTTCAACGGCGATAATATTGTAAAGATTGCCCAGGAGTTACAATCCTGGTATGATTTGGAGGTTTCATTTTCAAATGACATTCCACTATTACAGACCTATACAGGGGAAATCCGCAGAGACGCTAATCTTTCCGAAGTGTTGAACATGTTGGAATTTGTAAGTGACCTGGAATTTAAAGTAGATAAAAATAAGTTGTTAATCTCTAAACGAAAAATATGAAATAAACTTACTCAACTAAACCATTCAAATTTCCAAAAGAAGACAGAGGTGTTGCTGCACCCCTGTCAAGATAATTAAGCTAACCAAACGATTTACATTAACTCAATTACACAAATGTATGAATAACTTATCATTTGGTAAAGGTTGTGGTACACCCGTACACATGCCTTTTCCAATAATTTTCCGGATAATGAAAATAACAACAGCTTTAATGTTGATTTTTATGACCTGTGCGTATAGTAATGGAAAAGCACAGCGCGTATCCCTTTCCCTTCATAATGCCAAATTAGAAGAAGCTTTTAAAGAAATCAGTAAGCAAACCAGCTACAAGTTCCTGTACAATGATGCGTTATTGAAAAATGTTGAGCGAATTAACCTGAATGTTGAAAATGAAGGTTTATCGCAGGTCATGTCGAAATTATTATTGAACCGGAATATGGTTTATAAAATTATTGACCAGACAATTAGCATCAGTGCTGCGTCAGGCTCCAATGTATCAGGTAGTGGCATCGCTTTACAAGAGCCAATCAAAGGCGTTGTGAGAGATGAAGGAGGAGTTTTGGTTGGTGCATCAATTGTCGTTAAGGGGACAAACATTACAACCAGTACCAATTCCAAAGGTGAGTTTAGTATAAACGCACCTGCAAATGCAATTTTGATTGTACGCTTTATAGGTTATAAACCAAAGGAAGTAGCAGTTGCAAACAGGAAAAATATTACAATTCAACTGGAGGCTGATAATCAAACCTTAAATGAGGTGAATGTAGTTTCTACTGGTTATCAAAACATTGATCGTAAATTATTTACCGGTTCAGCAACCAGAGTCAATGCGAAAGATATAGCACGGGCAGGTGTCCCAGATATCTCGCGGATGTTAGAAGGTCAGGTCGCCGGAGTTTCTGTTCAGAACGTAACGGGTACCTTTGGTGCAGCCCCTAAGATACGTGTACGTGGAGCTACTTCTATTTCAGGAGATAATAAACCGTTATGGGTAATTGATGGAATTGTACTTGAAGATATTGTTAATATTTCCAATGAAGCACTTTCTACAGGTGACCCAAATACGTTAATCGGTTCTTCAGTAGCTGGATTAAATCCAGATGATATTGAATCCTTCAATATCTTAAAAGATGCAGCAGCTACAGCGATGTATGGTGCACGGGCCATGAATGGGGTAATCATCGTAACAACCAAAAAAGGGAGAAATACCGATGGGGCACCTCAGCTCAACTACAGCACAACGATGAGTATCTATAGTAAGCCCAGGTATGAGCAATTTAACATGATGAACTCAGGCGAGCAGATGAATGTGTTACTGGAGATGGAGCGAAAAGGATACCTTAGTCATGCCGCCTCTAAAAATTCCAAAGATGGGGGAGTATTTAATAAAATGTATGATCAGATGTACCAATACGATCCGATCAACGATTCGTTTACCTTACGCAATGATGTTGCAAGTAGACAGCAATTCTTAAAACGCTATGCCGATGCCAATACAGATTGGTTTGATGTATTATTTAAAAATTCCCTGATGCAGGAGCACTCATTGAGTTATTCATCGGGTAATTCCAAATCTCAAACCTATGCTTCAACCAGCTTTATGAATGATGCCGGACAGACCGTTGGTGATAGGGTGAAACGATTTACAGCGAACCTACGCACAAACTTCAAATTGAGCGACAAATTCTCTGGCGAGCTATTGTTCAATGGGTCTATTCGAGATCAGCGCACTCCAGGTACCTTGACCAGAAGTGCAAATACATCCACTGGTGGATTCTCGAGGAACTTTGATATCAATCCTTACTCTTATGCGATGAATACAAGTCGCTTAATGACGCCATATAATGAGGACGGAAGTTTAGAGTATTTCAGGCGTAATTTTGCCTCATTCAATATCCTGAATGAACTGGAAAATAATTATATCGAACTGGGATTAAATGAGCTTAAGGTACAGGGAGGTTTTAAATATAAAATACTTCCACAATTAACCTACTCTGTTGATGGTTCTTACCGTTATGCCTCCACTATGAGGAAGCACTATGTCATGGAAAATTCCAATATGGTACTGGCTTACAGGGCACATGGCAATGATCCATTTATTATGGAAAACAATCCATTCTTATTTAGGGACCCTAACTTGCCAACAGCAGCCTTGCCATTTGTCACGCTACCTGATGGTGGCTTTTATAATGCCAACAGTGATAATCTAAAGAGTTACTATGTGCGTCACAATTTGGAGTACGATGCTAAATTTAAGGGAAAACATCGCCTGAATTTATTTGGGTCGATGGAGCTACGTTCAACAGACAGGCAATATGACAATTTTGATGGAGTAGGTTATCAGTATACCAACGCAGGCCTGGTACATCCCGACTATAAATACTTTCAGGATGCGATGTACCAAAACCGGCCATACTTTGGAATGGGTTATTCAAAGGATCGCTTTGCTGCGATGATGTTGCGCGCAGCATATGCCTTTGCAGATAAATACAGTTTCAATTTCACGACTCGTGTAGACCGTTCGAATATGCTAGGCAAGACTACAGCGAAAAGTAAAGCATTAGGCTGGTTACCAACCTGGAATATTTCAGGGGCGTGGGATATCGACCAGGAAAAATTCTTTAAACAAGACAACTGGCTAATAGGTGGCGCCCGTATACGTGGTACCTATGGTTTGGTCGCCAATTTAGGAAATGCCAGAAACAAGTCCGTTTTGTATTTTAATGGCATCACCATGAGGCCCATTGAAGCCGATAAGGAACAGTATGTCAATATTGGCTCCCTGGAAAATGCCGACCTAACCTGGGAAAAACTATATGAAGGTAATATTGGAGCGGATCTGGCTATGTTCAATAGGAAAATTGATGTTACCCTGGATTATTACAAACGCAATATCTTCGACTTGATAGGGCCTGTTACAACATCTGGTTTAGGGGGCAGGTAATCAAGACAGCCAACTATGCAACTATGTCTGGACAGGGATTTGAAGCAACCATTGCAGGCTATCCAATCAAAAAAGGAGATTTCAAATGGCGTTCTTCCTTCAACTTTGGATGGAATAAGAACAAAATTACCAAACTGGAAATTAACCCGGTCATCAATGATCTGGTACGTGCTGAAGGAGGCCCACTTGAAGGCTACTCCCAACGCGGTTTATTTTCCGTTCAATTTGATGGCTTAAACCCGGAATATGGTTATCCAACATTTATTTCCGAGACTGGGGTACGCAATGCGCTACGCCTTGATTTCCAAAGTACAAAAAAAGATTTCTTAATATACCATGGGCCGGTAGATCCTACCTTCACGGGAGGTTTTTATAACCAGTGGGCTTATAAAAACTTCTCTTTATCTGCATTATTTACATTTAGTGCTGGAAATTATGTGCGTCTAGCCCCTGTCTTTGGGTCGGAGATGAGCGATGATATTGGAATGAACAAAGAGTGGTTAAACAGATGGATGGTGCCAGGTGATGAAAAATACACCAATATACCTGCCACCATCGACCCATTGGTCGCTTTCTTTCAAATGTCAACTAACCCAGGTTATCCATATAGTGCCTACAACCTATCTGATGCACGTGTGGCAAAAGGAGATTTTATTCGCCTGAAAAATATTACCCTGGGCTATAGTTTGCCTAAGTCTATAACAGAGCGGTTAAAAGTGAGAAATATCGATGTAGCCATTGTAGGCAATAATATTAGCCTGTTGTATGCTGACAAGAAGTTAAATGGGGCTGATCCAGAATTTTTTGGTAGCGGAGGAGTCGCTTTACCGGTTCCAAGACAGTTTACATTTTCCCTAAAAGCTGGTTTTTAACAATTAAAATGCAATCTAATGAATATAAGAACACTATATAGCATATTGGGATTTACATTCCTTGTACTGATGACACAAGGCTGTAAGAAATATTTTCAGGTTAATCCGGATATGCGTACCGAAATGGATTCTGCCGATAAGGTGGGGCAATTACTGGTTACTGCTTACCCTTCTACAGATTACTTTCTATTTGGGGAGACTGCTTCGGATAACGCTACGGATAAAGGACCTGGAGCTTATGCAACCAATGATGTGGCACGCGGTAGCTATTATTGGGAGGAACTTACGCGGGCAGACGACTCCTATTCTCCAAGCAAATACTGGTTGGATATGTACAAAGTCATTGCAGCAGCCAATCATGCCATCGAAGCAGTGGATGACAACGGTTTTGGCATTAAAGGGCAACAGTTCAAAGGAGAAGCATTAATCTGCAGGGCATACGCACATCATATGTTGGTTTCTCTATTTTCCAAAGCTTATCAGATTGGAGGAGACAATGCTACCTACGGGATACCTTATTTGACTACACCCGAAAAAAATGCCATCCAAAACTACGACCGTGGAACGGTGGCCTCTGTTTACCAAAATATTGAGAAGGACCTTTTAGCAGGCATGAAGTTGATTCGAGGTATAACCTTCAAGTCTTCCAAATTCCATTTCAATGAGCAGGCAGTTAATGCCTTTGCTGCCCGCTTTTATCTTTTCAAAGGAGATTATGATAAAGTAATCCAATACAGCTCGGCTATTTTTCCAGAAAATAATTTCAAGCAAAATATTCGTCCGGTGGCAGGTGCATGGAAAGCAATAGGAAATCCAAACCAGCAATTTGGCAGTTCTACGGCAAATTACAATCTATTGATGGCTAATGTATTTACCAGGTTTGCATACTCATCTGGTGCAAATCGCTACGGAGGGGGTAAACTATTTACGTCCATGATTACCGAAAAAAATGTAACTGGAAAAGGGTTCTTCCAATACCTGACATCAACTGGTGGCGATGCTGAAAAACCAAACCTGAACAAATATCCGGAATATCGGGCAGACGAAAATTATTACAGTGTACAGGTATTGTTTTCAGCAGATGAAGCCCTGATGAACAGAGCTGAGGCCTATATCTACAAAGGACAGTATGATTTAGCATTGAAAGATCTAAACGATTTTGCAGCAGTACGCATTGATGCTTATGATGTGAGCCAACACGCCATTACCCAGCAAAAAGTCCTGGATTTCTATAACACCACGGACATCAAAGAAGGCCTAATTAAAACGGTATTGGATTTTAGGCAAAAAGCATTTGCTCATGAAGGTTTGCGTTGGTTTGACATCAATCGCTATGGAATTGAGATTGTGCATAAATATTATGATAGCAATATGGTTGAGACCACGGATATACTAAAAAAGGATGATCCAAGACGTGTTTTTCAATTACCGGAAAGTAGCTCCCTCTCTGGCCTACCCAAGAACCCAAGATAAAATGAAGGAAATAAATAAACATATAAATAGAATATGATTATGAAAAAATATTATATACCGCTTTTTTTGTCACTTATCATTAGCGCTGCAGGCTGCAGAAAAGCTGAAAAAATTGATTTTCAATTCAATAAAGATTTGGACTATGTCCCTATTGAATTAGATAATTGGCTATCGGGGAATTTCACCAATCCTTATAACATGGAGATCGTCTATCGGTTTGACCGGTATAAAATGGGGGAATTAAAACAAAATTTATCCCCTGCAAAGGAAGAGAAAGTGAAGGAGCAAATGGAGATGATCAGGAATGGATTCATTGTTCCCTTTGAAAAAGCTGCAGGTTCGGTTTTTGCGAAAACTTATTTTCCTAAAGAATGGGTCTTATCTGGTTCCTATGCGGTCACCTCAGATGGGCGTATATTAGCCCTTTCTTCCGGGGGACGCAGTATTACTATATATGAAGTAAACACTGCTGATACGACAAATGCTGAGGTAACCCGGGCGAAGTTAAAGACTGTTCATCATGAGTATGCCCATACCCTGACACAGATTATTCGTATCCCGCGCGAGTTTGAATCCATCTCCGAGGCAAACTATTCTGCAGATTGGCGCAGTAGTTTTACCTATCCTGATGCAATAAATGATGCACAGGGCTTTGTATCACGCTATTCAAGGGCCAATGTAATGGAAGATTTTGCGGAGACTGCTGGATTTCTATTGGTATATGGACAGCTCTGGTATGATACCCGCGCTGGAAAAATACCTGCTTCAGGTTATGATATCCTGAAGAAAAAAGAAGCTGCATTAGTCAAATTCTACAGGGATAGTTATGGGGTAGATTTCAGAAGGGTACAACGTGAAATGGCACAGGCCATGTATACCCGCTTTAACGATAAGCAAAAGCAGTCTTTTGCCTACTGGTTTTTTGATCAGGCTACCTTCACTTACACCTTGCCCTACAACACAGCGGTGAGTTCAGCGGATTTAAAAACGAAGGTAAACAATTTCATTACCAAGGCGCCCTTGGCAGCCAATACCCAATTCGACAAGTATGTTGTAAAAGATCTGACTTTCCTATTTACACCCGGAGCTTTAATTCCAAATAGTAATGCCAAACAAGGGGATTTGATTATCAGGGTTGGTTATCAGCGTAATACGGCCCCAGTAGCCTATGCCGATTATACGTTTAAATATTTAACAAACCCGGCAAACAACACGGTTAAATTTGATAAATCTACTCAAGGTACGGATGTAAACCAAAATGCGAACGCAAAATTGTTTATGACCCCTTTTATGGACGAAATAGCCAGCTATTTCACCAGTGGGAACTTTGTCCCGGAATGGTCTATAGATGCCCCTTCCCGAACAAGATTAGATGAATTCTTTTTTGATTTTGGTGGTTTCTATAAAGAAGCAGATAAGGGTAGTTATATCAATTTCCCCTTACAAAGAGCGAGAAAATAGTATAAACAGTAGAAGTCTAATAAAATAAGAAGATGAAAAAATTAAATAAACTTTTGTTTCTGGGTGTATTATTGTTCTTCGGTTGCCGTCGGGAGGATATTGACTTAGTTTTTGATAAAACGCCTGACCAGCGTATGGGGGAGTTACAAAAAGAAGTTAAACAGCAGTTGGTGGAAGCAAAATATGGTTGGCGGGTGCTTAGCTCAACCTTGACCAAAGGGACATATGGATTTTATATGGATTTTGATGCAGAGGGGAAGGCAGATCGTGTCCGTATGGTTTCCGACATTGACAACGTGTCAAGTAAGGTAGTACGCACTTCTGGTTACCGCGTGAAATTGATTAACGCTCCCATGCTTTCTTTCGAGACATACACCTACATCCATCAACTTGCAGATCCTGACCCTGGTGTAATTGGCGGTGAATATGGGGATGGCTTAAAAGCGGATATTGAGTTTGAACTGCAGCGCACAACTCAAGACTCTTTGTTCTTCAAAGGTCGTAAATTCCGTAGTGATATGATATTAATCCGTGCGAGCCAGGAAGAGCAGCGGGTGTATCTCTCTGGTAATTTCCTGAGCGTGATAAATGAGGTAAAAAGCATATTTGCAAACAATCAAATCTCCTTATTCGACCACGCAGGTGTGACCTACCAGCTGACAATCAACTCCGATTCACGCACACTAGGTATCATGAGTTATGTTAATGATAAAATAGTAACAACCAATGATTTATTTTCTTATACCGCTGACGGGCTTCAAATAGGTAAAGGCATACCATTATTAAATGGAGATGTCATTGCTAAAATTTTACTCCTCGGAGGTAAATTGTATGCAATTACTGGCAAAGGGGACAAACATGAAATCCGGGGTTCCCAAACACCCTTATTGCCACTGGCAGACATGATGGGTAGCATGTATGCCAGAGTATTCTCTCCATTCAGGGTGCAGTACCCTGGGACCAACGCTGCTGGCGCAAATATTCTATATCAGGTACATAGGCAGATCCCAGATCCACCAGTAGCAGGTGGTGCTTCAAAAATTGACCTGGATTTGCAATGGGACACAGCAAATAAATACATTTACCTACAAGGCTATATGTATTATTCTGCTACACCTACGATGACGCGATACCGGTATAATTATACGTATGATAAAACAACAGGCTTATTCAAACTGAGCAATAAGGTGGTACAGTCTACAGGGTTTGCTTCTGTAGGATTAATGGACACTTTCCTTTTGAATAATGAATTCAAATTAGAATACTATTTTGACAGTGGAAATGCTTACGGACGAATAGTAAGTAAGGACGGGAATGTTACTATGACTTTGATGCCCCTTAAATAATCAATCCGAGCTTTAAAGGTAACCCATGTAAACTAGCATCAGTTATCGATGAACAAATGAGTGGAGTATTTTTATTTTTTACTCATTAGGATACATTAGTGGCAAGTGATTATAAATCTAGTAGGGTTTCCCGGTAAAATTCGGTGCTAGCGGTAGGTCGTAAGGAAATGGGGACGACGCACTATTAGCGAAGTCCCCATTGTTAACCAATTTTTTAAGAAAAACATTCACAATTGGTGAATAAATTAGGGTCTTGGTAGTAGTGGCCAGTTATGGAAAAAAATGTCTTTAGCTACTTGTTGGAGAATCACTATAAGGTGAAGAGGGTAAGACAGGAACTGGACAATGTTTTGCTCTGTGAGGGATTGGAGCCGCAACGGATACAGTATGATAATAAAAAACACTGTCAGAGGCACTTGCCTTGCCTTCATTAGAACTATTAGCGGTCTTTGGCAGGGTCATTTTACCAAAGTCTTTCCTAGTCTCTCAAAGGTAAGTTTGGCTTTAATGGAGGGTTCGAATTCCTCTATTTCGTCAATAAGCTTTAAGGTCAATGCTTTTTGGTTTTTCCAAATCGTTGTAAAACTACACGATTTTTGAATCTGCAGAATCACAATTTATTGTTATATTTAAGTAACGTAATCAACTTAGTGTTTCCATTCAATGTCTAACCAAGATACTTCGCTCTACCAATCTGCTAAAAAGATCTGGCGCACTGTTGTTAAAGAAAAACCCAATCGTCCCTACGAGCTTGAGCTACAACTTGAACTCCATAAACGTCTTCTACATCTCTTCCAGCCTGGTACTTACTATTATTATATATTCAATATTTTCCAGGCCGAACTTGAGTTCGTCAGCCCTAGTATCAGCCATGTGCTGGGTTACATACCAGAAGAAATGGATATTCTTCGGTTACTCGACATCCTGCATCCACAGGATAAACCTTATTTCCTTGAGTTCGAACGTCGGATCACAGAGTTTTTTGTCTCACTCCCGTTCGAAAAAATCCCTAAATACAAGATGCAGTACGACCTGCGTATGAGGGCAAAAAATGGTAGCTATATAAGGCTCCTTCACCAGGCGGTGCAAATTGACTATGACGAAAAAGGTTATTACCGTACCTTAGATATAGATACTGATATTACGCATATAAAGCCAGAGGGGACACCCTGTTTTTCGATTATTGGGTTGGATGGTGAACCTTCCTATTTTAACATTAGCACCGATGTTGACCTTCGGCCATCGACAGATCCTTTCACCCCAAAGGAACGCGAGGTGCTAAAACTGGTCATATCATGTTTTAACAGTAAGGAAATTGCTGAGGCTTTGTTCATCAGTCCACATACCGTTAATGCACACAGAAAAAATATCCTTCGCAAAGCACAGGTTCGCACTCCACAGGAACTTATCAGGAAAGCCTTCGAGGCGGGTTGGGTATGAGGGGATAAATAGCTAACGCTAGCTATTGGCGCTGTTCTGACAAATTCGGAAATTTATAGTATCAAACAAATAAATTTATTGTCATGAAAAGATTTTGCTTTTTTTTATTGTTGCTTTTAAGTTTTTATAGGGTTTCGGCTCAAAACCGAGGCTATGGCAAGACCGAATGGAGCGTGGCCAAACAAGCGCCTTGCTTTCCCAATCTATATGTATCTTATAAGTCTATTGGTTATGAGCCTTCAGTAACTGCATATACGTACAATTGGCGCATCGAGAATCGCTCAGACAAACGCGTCAGTTTCACTTTTGGCCCATGGATCGTTGCTGCTGATGGCAAGTTGAAGGAAAAGATGAACGGCGGGTTGTTTGTACTCGATCCTGGACAAACGTATACACATTCACCTGGATATAATAAAGTACTGCCACAGGGAAGTTCTATGGAATTCTTTATAACGGCCTATAGTGATGTAAAAGGCGGACCTTCCTATAACTGTGCGAACGGAACAAAATATTGTGTGTCCAACTGCGCCGGAACAGCTACTGCTTCAAGTACTGGCTCGAAATCAACTTCAAGGTTCGAATCCACGACATCCGTTGGGGCGACAAATGGACAGGCTTCAGGATCTGGGTCTACCCAAAGAACTGGGGCAGTTTCGGCCAAGCAGAATGTAGCTGAGGTAACCCTTCAGGCAACCCGTGGTACCTATAGTGTTAGGGCTGTAATAGATAATGTACAGTGTCCAGGCAGCATTCGTCTTGGTTTAGACCCCGATGCTGGCGATGGAAAAAAATTAACGATCTATGTCATGCCGAAAGCTGACAGCGGAACCTTTGCATCTGACAATGCAGGTGGAAATTGCGCTCTCCATGCTATCCTGTACTGGTTCGAGAATGGAAAATACCGTTATACCACGCCCAATCTAACAGTAACTAAAACTGGCCTCAATAGCTTTACCTTTACCGGAACGCTAAATGGCGGGGAAACGATCAGTGGATCTGGAAATTATACGCTGGTACAATGACAATCGGCTAATTCGCAGAAGCATACGGTGATCCACAGTTTTTTAACTTTATAAGGTAAAAAACATTAGTAATTGTTAAAATTTGAGTAATTCTTGAAGAAGGGCGTTTTAAGTTTTGACACAATTTAGCCGTTTTGTAAGCCCGTGTGGATATACCAATCAGATCCTATAAATAACTACCTGGTACGGCCGAACAGTATTGCAGAAAGATAATTATGGTTGAATAAAAATATCTGAAATCATTAATTTCTTTAAACCTCCTAGTTTATGTAAAATTAGGAGGTTTTTTTGATTTTTATTTTGTCAACTTACGCAAGATATCTTCAAAAGACTCAGACAGCAAAAAAAACTTAGTCTTTTTATTCATCTCCATGGCATCCAAAAGCCCTAATGCTTCCAAATGGTCCAAGTCAGTCCTGGCAGTTTGATTAGAGATACCCATCCGGGTCTCGATCTCCCTAACAGTAAGCAACAAATCAGGCTCATCATATATCAGTTTAATGATAATGGCCTGTCACTCGTTTACGCCATTCATCCTTTGGAAGTTTACCAGCTTCCTCTTCTCTGCTATTTTACGCTCGATATATTTGAAAAGGCAAATGTTTTTACTCCGGGTGTATGTGACCCTTTTGAAATTACAATTAGTGAAATAAATAGCTTTATTGTTATTAAGAATATGCAGATTGGTAAAGTATTTTTTCGTAAATGGACTGTTTTTTTTCGCAATACGACGAGTTTTTCCGTCAAAAGTGAATTAGATTTACTTAACCAAATGTAAACGATCCTGTGATAACTGTTTCTCAGTGGAGGCATCCTGCATTTTGATTAATGATTTTATCAGTTCTGTTTGGGGACTCATAAACACAAATATTGAACGGTGGGATAACACCAGATTGATACTGAGATGAAAATATTAAAATTAATACTTCTGTTCGCTTTATGTAGGGTGGGTGCATATGCCGGGCCAGGGAGTATTGCAAGTAAAGCAAGCGTAAGTGCGTCATCCGAAACTGAGCAGGGAAAAGCAAACTGCATCATCGATGGCATTATCAGAACTGATAATAAAGGCGAATGGGTATCGAAAAGTAAGGTTACCTTTTGGGGGCAGATTGATTACCCCTGGGTGCAATTAGACTGGGATAAAGCCCAGGCTATTAATCAGATTATACTCTATGACAGGGCTAGTACAAAATCGCACAATGCAGGGGGGACACTAATCTTTAGTAATGGAACGCGTATTTCGGTATTTGCCATTCCCAATAACGGTGCGCCAAAAGTGATTAGTTTTCCTGAACAAACTGTTAAATGGGTACGCTTCGAGACTACCGATGCTGACGGTGCAGCTATTGGTTTGTCGGAAATTGAGGTTTACCCCGGGCCTTCGCAAATAGTGGAGCCTGTTTCTTGGGTAAATCCATATATCGAATCCAATCGCGGAAGGTACTTTTTCTTTGTAACCGGGAGTCAGCCTTTTGGGATGATTAGTGCAGCTCCATTAACGCGCAATAAAAACCAGTATGGTGGTGGTTATAATTACAATTCTACAGAAGTTTTAGGCTTTCCGCAAATACACTGCTGGATGATGTCAGGCATTACCTTAATGCCCACAACTGGCGCTATTGACCCCAACAAGGGAGAACAGGAATGGAAATCAACCTTTTCGCACGATGGCGAAATTGTGCAGCCAGGCTACCATCGCCTTTATCTGGATAATTACCATACCTGGGTAGAGCAAACCGCTGGCGACAGGGTAAGTTTTTATCGTTTTACCTACACTAAAGATGCGCTGGCTAACGTGCTGGTTAACCTAGGGGGCTATGTTGGCGAGGCAACCATGAATGATGCGCGGATTGAAAAGATCAGTAACACCCGCATAGAAGGTTCTGTAAATACAACAGGCAGATTATGGGGAGGACCCGAAAATGTGCGCGTTTATTTTGCCATTGATTTCGAAAGGCCTTTTGAACATTTAAACGGATGGGATGGAAAACAGCAGTTGGCTGATGTAAACGTATTAAACGGAACCGCCGATAAGACGGCCAGAAACGGTGGTGGAATGAGCTATTATGATGCAGCAACTACAGGCGTATCGGCACAATATCAGGTAAAAGCTGGTGAAAGTATACAATTAAAAGTGGCGGTTTCTTATACCAGTGTTGCAAATGCGAGGCAAAATCTGCAATCAGAAAGCCCACATTGGAATTTTGGTCAGCTTCGCAAAAAGTCCCAGGAGGAGTGGAATGAGATGTTAGGGCGCATTGCCGTAAAGGGCGGAAGCATTGATCAAAAAACAAAGCTGTATACCGATTTATGGCACGTATTACTTGGTCGCCATAAAATCGATGATGTATCGGGCGATTATCCCGATAATACAGATGGCGAAAAGAAAGGGAGTGCTACGGTAAACCTCAGATTTAAAGTAAGGACCTTGCCCAAAGATGAAAATGGTAAGGCAAAATTTCACATGTACAATTCGGATGCTTTTTGGTTAACCCAGTGGAACCTTAATATTCTTTGGGGCCTGGCCTGGCCCGAGGTACTTGATGATTTTTCAGCCTCATTAATCCAGTATGCCCAAAACGGTAAGCTCTTGCCAAGAGGCCCCAGTGGCGGAGGCTACAGTTATATTATGACCGGATGCCCGGCTACGAATCTGATCACCAGTGCTTATCAGCGCGGAATTTTAACCAAAAAGCCTGTGGCAGTTGCTTATCAGGTAATGAAAGATAACCATGCCCCAGGCGGTATGATGGGCGGTGGTGCAGAGGGTATTAAACCAATGGAATTTTACATCACTAACGGATATTATCCTGGCAATGCCGGTATTACGCTTGAAATTGCCTTTCAGGATTGGGCGCTTGGGCAAATGGCAAAAAAAATGGGGAAAACAGCCGATGCAGCATATTTCACAAAACGATCGCAAGGGTGGACTACACTTTTTAATCCCGAGCAAAAATTAATTTTCCCGAAAAAGACCGATGGCAGCTGGCAAACCAAAGATCCCCTTAGCGGAAGTGGCTGGGTAGAAGCAAACGCCTGGCAGGCCACCTGGTCGGTTTCGCATGGTATAAACCAACTTGCTAAATTAATGGGCGGTGCAGATAGCCTTTGCAACAGGCTTAATTATGCCTTCGAAAAAGCCAAAGACCAGGATTTTGTATTTGGCTATGGAGCAGGATATGTAAGTTATGCCAACCAGCCCGGCTGTTCCAATGCGCATGTATTCAATTATGCAGGTCGCCCTGACTTAACCCAGTACTGGGTACGCAGGGTAGCCGAACAGGCTTATGGTGCTGTTACCCCTGATAAGGGGTATGGTGGGCACGATGAAGACCAGGGGCAAATGGGCGGTGTGAGTGCTTTAATGGCGATTGGTTTATTTAGTTTAAACGGCAATACGGCCATAAACCCCACTTACGATATTACCAGCCCGGTTTTTGACGAGGTAACCATTAGATTAAACAATAAGTATTATAAAGGGAAGGAATTTGTGATCAAAACCCATCAAAATTCAAAAGAGAATTGCTACATCCAAAAAGCAAGCTTAAATGGGAAAGATCATAACCAAATCTCTTTTTCGCATGCCGATTTTAGTAAAGGTGGCATTTTGGAGTTGTGGCTTGGGCCCAAGGCTAATTTGTTATGGGCTAGGTAAATTTCTTTAAGTACCGGTAAGGTTTTTTCTCAAAAATCAATTTGATGGAGACTGTGACTGGTATAGAAGAAATTGGACTTAATCCTTATATTTAGATTGATCAGTTTAATAACCAAATAATTACCTTATGAGGAGGCTTTTTTTTATCCTGCTTGGAGCGGTGCTGCTTCTGGCAGCAAGTATATATTCTTACTCATCGGCCGTTAAGCTGCCTGCCGGGGTAAAAGAAGCTTATGATGCTTTACCGGAGAAATTGGATTACAATGTTGATGTGAAGCCAATCCTTTCCGACAAATGTTTTGCTTGCCATGGGCCTGATAAGGCCAAACAGCAGGCCGGGCTCAGGCTGGATATAGCTGAATTTGCCTACGCCGAATTGCCTGAAGATAAAACTAAGGTAGCCATAAAACCGGGGGATCTGGAGGGCAGCGAATTTTTTCACCGCATTCTTTCCGAAGATCCAAAGTATATGATGCCTTCGCCCGAATCGCACCACACGCTTACCACAACCGAAAAAGCAATATTAATTAAATGGATAAAAGATGGGGCAGTTTATAAACCTCACTGGGCATTTGTAAAACCGGTAAAAGTAGCTATACCTGAAGTGGATGAAGGAAATAGGCTTATCTACAATCCAATCGATAATTTTGTGCTGGCAAAACTGGAGCAAAAAAAACTTCAGCCAGCTAAGCAAGCAGGGAAGGAATTGCTGTTACGTCGGGTTTCGCTTGATTTAACCGGCTTGCCGCCTACATTGAAAGAGATTGATGATTTTTTAAAAGACAATTCGTCTAATGCTTACGAAAAACAGGTTGATAGATTATTGAAATCTCCGCATTATGGCGAAAAAATGGCTGTTGATTGGTTGGATGTGGCACGTTATGCCGACTCGCATGGTTACACGATTGACCGGCTGCGGGATATGTCGCCCTATCGCGATTGGGTAATCAAGGCTTTCAATGCCAACTTCCCATATAATAAGTTCTTGCAATGGCAGCTTGCCGGCGACCTCATGCCGCATCCAACACGCGATATGATTACGGCCACGGCTTTTAACCGCAACCATCAGCAAAATATGGAAGGCGGTATAATTGAAGAAGAGTTTCAAACCGAATATGTGATAGACCGCACCAACACTTTTGGCACCGCTATGCTGGCCATGTCTGTAGGCTGTGCAAAATGCCATGATCATAAGTTTGATCCCATATCCCAAAAGAATTACTATCAGCTTTTCAGCTTTTTTAATAATGTAGAGGAAGCAGGGCAAATTTCATTTGACGATGCATTGCCTACACCAACACAACTGCTACCCACCCGCGAAAAGGAGAAAATACTGCAGTTTATTAACCATAATATTCAACAGGAGCGGGATCAAATCAGGTTAAGTACTAATAAAGCTGCTGCGCGTTTTGAGCAATGGTTAAGCACAGGTAATTATAAAAAGCTGGCGCTTAATCAAATTCCTGTTAATGGCCTGCAAGCTTTTTATAGTTTCGATAAGGGTAACTTTACCAGCAGTGTAAACACTAAAGAAACTGGTGTAATGCGGGGAGATAAACCTGCATTTGTAACAAGCGATGGGGGAAGGCACTCTTGTTTAATGGCGATACCTGGCTTGATTTAAATCAGGTTGGTGTTTTCAGTAGGTCCGAGCCTTTTAGTATCGGATTGTGGGTAAACATTCCGAAGCAGCTTACCGAAGGGGTTATTTTTCACAAAGGTAATTCCGAACGTTTATACAATTTCAGGGGCTACCACCTGTATCTTAAAAATAACAGATTGGAACTGAACATGGCGCATACCGCACCATCAAATGCCCTGACCAGGCTCAGTATAGCAGAGGTCCCCCGAAATAAATGGGTTCAGCTTACTGTAACCTACGATGGCTCGTCAAAAGCCGGGGGTACAGATTATATCTGGATGGTGCCGAAATGGAGATGGAAACCACGATGGATCAACTCACAAAAGATATTTTGTTCACTTCTGGCACGCAGCCCGGATTACAAATTGGTGGATGGTCGCGGGGCGGGGCTTTACAGGCGGTAAGGCCGATGATATTGCCGTTTATAACCGTGGCCTGATTCCTTTTGAAATTAAAACACTTGCCAAAAAGACGAGTTGGGCAAGTATTGCCCTTAAAGATAAACAGGCATTAACTGTTGCAGATAAAGCGATACTCAAAGCTTATTATCTGGCAGCGGTTGATCCGGAATTACTCGCTGAAGAACAAAAGTTGAAAGCCCTGCGCCGCACCCTGGCAGATTCGTCAGAAAATATTGCCGAGCTCATGGTGATGCAGGAAATGCCTAAACCCAAAAAAACTTTTCTGCTAAAAAGAGGCAATTACGATATGCCCGGAGAACAGGTTTATCCCGCTACTCCCGAAGCGATATTGCCTTATGCTAAAAATCTGACTAAAAATCGGCTGGGTTTGGCCAGCTGGGTAACTGATATCAACAATCCGCTGACGGCAAGGGTAGCGGTTAACCGCTTGTGGCAAAACTTTTTTGGTGTAGGATTGGTTAAAACCGCTGAAGATTTTGGTAATCAGGGCGAAATGCCCTCTCACCCCGAATTGTTAGACTGGCTGGCTGTTCAGTTCACGGAATCGGGTTGGGATGTAAAGGCTTTGAACAAATTGATCGTCATGTCAGCAACTTACCGGCAGGATTCCCGTGTAAGTAAAGCGGCTGTTGAAAAAGATACAGAAAATCGTTTCCTCTCTCATGGCCCGGCTTATCGTTTAAGTGCGGAAATGATACGTGATAATGCTTTGAAGGCCAGTGGTTTGCTGAATTCAGCAATAGGTGGCAAAAGTGTAAAGCCATACCAACCCGAAGGTTTATGGGAGATCAACAATACCAGTTATACGCCTGATACTGGAAAGGCGGTTTACCGCCGTAGTTTGTATGTGGTTATTAAAAGATCAGTTCCCAATCCTACACTCTCTACATTCGATGCCCCGGCACGCAGTTATTGCATTATGCGACGCCAGCAAACCAATACGCCGTTGCAGGCCCTGGTTACGCTCAACGATCCCACCTTTGTGGAAGCAGCAAGGGTAATTGGAGAGCAGATGAGCCGGGCAAATCAGATCCGTGAGGGGATAAACGATGCCTATCGCAAGCTTACTGGCCGCAGACCCTTGGCGGCAGAAGTTGAAATGCTTTTAAAGGTACAGCAGGCTGAACTTAAAAAATTTAAACAACACCCTGAAAAGAAATATGGCTGGTTAAATACCGGTCAATATAGAGTGGATAAAAAAATAGACGATGCGCTGATTGCCGCCAACACAGTTGTGGCCAGTACCATTTTAAATTCGGACGCATCATTAACCAAAAGATAAACGATATGTCTAATTTTCATCATCACAACGAGGAGTTCAGGTTACACACCCCTGAATTTAACGAACTTAACAAAAAGCTCGACAGGCGGGAGTTTTTAACCAAAACATCGCTGGGCATAGGGGCACTCGCTGTTGGATCGTTATTTGGGAATAGTCTTTTCGGTAATTTGACTAAAACAGTAGCTACACCATCAGGGGGCGATTTGGAGGCAGATATTTTAAGGGCATTGCCGCATTTTGCGCCTAAGGCTAAAAGAGTGGTATATCTGTTTCAAAGTGGCGGACCATCGCAATTTGAGCTTTTTGACTATAAGCCTAAGTTAGTAGATAGGTTTGGTCAAAACCTGCCCGATTCGGTGCGGCAAGGTCAGCGCCTTACCGGGATGAGTGCTAACCAAAGCGCTTTGCCCATGGTGCCGGCCTTTTGTAAATTTAACCAGCACGGCCAAAGCGGAACATGGATAAGTGAGCTGATGCCGCATACTGCACAAGTGGTCGATGAGCTTTGCATCATCAAGTCTATGCATTCTGAGGCCATTAATCACGATCCTGCCATTACCTTTTTTCAAACCGGCAATCAGTTGCCCGGTAGGCCATCAATAGGTTCGTGGCTCAGCTATGGCTTGGGGTCCGATAATCAGAACCTGCCTACCTTTATCGTACTGGTATCTAAAAACGGACAAAAAGACCAGCCATTATATTCGAGGCTTTGGGGAATGGTTTTCTGCCTTCGTGCCATCAGGGGGTGCAGTTCAGGGCTGGTAAAGACCCAGTTCTCTATTTAAATAATCCGGAAGGTTATGATGGTAAAGACCGAAAGGAAATGCTGGGGTACCTGTCAAAATTAAATCAGTTACAGAATCAGGCCTATGGCGATCCAGAGGTCGAAACACGTATAGCGCAATATGAAATGGCCTACCGGATGCAAACCTCTGTACCTGATGTTATGAGTACTGCTGATGAACCTGATGAGGTTTTTGAAATGTATGGTGCAGATAGCCGTGATTCGGGAACGTATGCTGCCAATTGTCTGCTCGCGCGAAAGCTGTTAGAGAAAGATGTGAAATTTGTACAGTTGTACCATCAGGGCTGGGATCAGCACAGCGGTTTACCAGGTGGTATTACCACACAATGTAAAGCAACCGATCAGGCCACTGCTGCGCTCATTAAAGATTTAAAGCAGCGGGGTTTACTGGAAGATACACTGGTGATATGGGGCGGAGAATTTGGGCGTACCGTGTATTCACAGGGCAAACTCACTGCCAACGATTACGGACGCGACCATCACCCCCGTTGTTTTACTATGTGGATGGCTGGGGCAGGAGTAAAGCCAGGAATAACTTATGGCGAAACAGACGATTTTAGCTATAACATTACCAAAGATCCCGTTCATGTGCACGATTTTCAAGCTACTTTGTTGCACCTAATGGGAATTGACCATGAAAGACTCACCTATAAATTTCAGGGCAGGCGTTTCAGGCTTACTGATGTAGAAGGAACAGTTGTTAAAAATATACTCGCCTAGTTTAGGGGTCGATAATTTAAAAAACAGGATGAACTCAAGAAGAAATTTTATCAAAAATACCGCCGTTGCATCGGCTTTAATTACTGCCTCGCCATCAAAAAGCTTTGCCATCTTACATCCCGATCTGAAACCAGATAACCCAGTCATCGGTCAAGGCGATTTTACCTATAAAGCCGATAAAAACTGGGCGAAAATAAGTGTAAACAGTAATCCGTTGGCCAACTGCCACGAAATGGTACAGGATAGCAAAGGCCGGCTGATTATGCTGGGCGATCATACCCAGAACAATATCCTGGTTTTCGATAAATCGGGCAAACTGCTTGATTATTGGGGTACCGCTTTACCGGGTGGTCATGGTTTAACTATCAGCAAAGAAGGTGGCGAAGATTTTTTATTACTAACCGATTGTGGCTGGGCATTGGATAAAACCGGTAATGGTTATGGCCAATCCGGTCAGGTATTAAAAACCACGGTTGATGGTAAACTGATCTTCGCGATTGGCCACCCCCGAACCATTGGGGTTTATAAAGATAATGAAGACTTTAAACCTACCGAAACGGCTGTTGCCCCTAATGGCGATATTTATGTGGCAGATGGTTATGGCTCTGATTATATTCTTCAGTATAACAGCAAAGGGCAATACATTCGGCATTTTGGTGGACATCACAATACCAATAAAGACCATAATTTAATTAATGCGCACGGGGTAACCGTTGATACCCGCGATCCAAATAATCCAACCTTAATTTGTACCTCGCGGGAGGAGAACTGTTTTAAAGTATTTACACTGGATGGCAAATTTATTAAGCGAATCGATATGCCGGGGATGTACGTATGCAGGGCTGTAATTAATGAACAAAATATTTACGCCGGGGTATGTTGGTCTAAAGATACCGCAGGTAAACGCAATGCCAATACCGGTTTTGTAACGATACTCGATGCCCGGGATAAGGTGATTTCCAATCCCGGAGGGGCGGCGCCAGTTTACAAAAACGGGGTATTGCAGCCAACCTTACAGGCCGTTAACCCTGTTTTTCAGCACGGCCACGATGTCTGTATCGATGAAGATAAAAATGTGTATGTATGCCAGTGGAATGCCTATCATACTGCACCGGTAAAATTAACGCGCGTATGATAGTAGGGGATATAACCACCTTTGCCGGACATCTGCATCCCCTTATTGTGCATCTGCCCATAGGCTTTATTTTATTGGCTGGCATAATCAACACCTTGTCGCATTTTGACCGCTATGCCAATCTGAGACCTGCGCTGCCGGTAATTTTGTTTGTTGGGTTTATTTCGGCGGTATTGGCCTGTATCTTTGGCTACCTGCTTTCCCTGTCAGGTAGTTACAATCAATCTACGCTAAGTCATCACCGGTTTTCCGGAATTATGCTGGCGGCCATTGCTGGTTTGCTTTGTTTTATTTCCCTAGAACGTGTAAAAAGAGAAATACTTATTCCCAAAAAACTATTTTCAGTGTCCTTATTGGCCCTCATTGTTTTGATGAGTTACAGTGGCCATCAGGGAGCCAGTCTTACCCATGGCAGTGATTACCTTACCATGAACATCCTCTTGAAAGAAGTAAGGAAGAAGCCTACCAGCATTCAAAGTGCAATGATTTATGAAGATGTGGTGGCACCAATACTTGCAAATAAATGTGCGCAATGTCATCAGGGCAGTAAACAAAAAGGAGATTTGTCAGTAGAAAGTCTGCAAACTTTACATAAAGGAGGTAAAACAGGTGCTGCGGTTGTTGCTGGCCAGCTTCAGAGAAGCGAATTGTACAAGCGCATTACCCTGGATCCTGCGCACCGGGATTTTATGCCTGCTGATGGCAAGCCACCGCTGAGCAGCACTGAGGTTGCAATAATTAAGTGGTGGATTGAGCAAGCCGGTGCTGTGGAAGGTAAAACCATTGCCCAGCTTAAAAATACGACAGTAATACAACCAAAAATCGGGGCCTATTTAGGTTTTAATAAAGATAACGAAAGTAAAGATACTGATACTCACTTTATCCAGACGGTTAATCCCGATATTCCGCTAACTGTTGATAGTGGGCTGATTGGTAAATTAAGGGCCAGTGGATTAATGGTAAGGATGATGTTGAAGAGACCGGTTATGCTCGATATTACCCTGCCTGCTAGATCAGGATTGAAAATGGCTGATTTTAAGCGAGAGTTGTTGGCTTTGTCCAAAAATATCATCTGGTTAAATTTGTCTGCAAATAATTTTTCAGATGCCGATCTTGCTATATTAAAATCATTCAGCAACCTGGAGAAACTTCGGATTGATAAAAATCCGGTAACGGATCGGATCAGTAATGACTTAATTACTTTAAAACATTTGGAAGCCGTAAATTTAAATCAAACCCAAATTACAGGCGATGCCTTAACCACGCTGAAAAAAAATCCCGCTATCAAACGCGTATATACATGGGGAACTGCCGTGAAGCAGGTTGAATAAATGAGGAACGAAACTTAGAGAATAGTTGAGCGCCAAATCCTGGTAATTTCATAGATGCATAGCTTTTACTTGTACCTGGTTTACCAATAATAAGACGAACAGAGGGCTATGCAAACATATAATGGCGGTAACGATGAAGCTGAATCAATAGTTTACTCATTTTTTGTCGATCCCTTTGCCATCGAAATGGGGAATTTTCAATGCCGCGATGGCTGTTTCAGCTAAGCTTACCTTAAATAATGTAGGAATTCCCAACGACCTCGTTATTAATATCTGGATCTAACTGACCGACATCAATGTCGGTCAGTGCAATACAACATCTTCAGATTGCCTTAATTTAATTTTTATTTCAATCAAATCACAAAATAAATGATTAAGATTCCAATGCGAATTGAAGCAACATATCCTGCGACCTTGCTAACAATCTACTTAAACTTTAATTTCATCATATACAGCATATTAGCGATCATCCTTAATGAATAAACATCAATCATTATCATAGTTCTAATTTTTCATGATGATGAATGTTAAAGTTGCATTTGAACTTTAAACCTCAATGATCAAATCTTTCTCATAGCCATTATACCTCTCATTCAAATAGCCATGTGGATTACAGATAATTTCAGTGTTACCAATAGTATATCTGGTAGGCATATGGATATGGCCATGAATCCAATACAAAGGCTGATGCTCCAAAATCACATCTTCAAGGTTTGAAGCATAGGCAGCTGACAAGACATGATCTCTATCAGGCTCGGGTATCGACTTCACACTAGGAGCATGATGGGTAATTACCACATTCTTAAAACCGCTTGATTCTTTGAGACTTTTTTGTAGCCAAGATTTTGATTTTTTGTGAATCTGGTAAGTATCTATTGATCTTAATTTTGAATATGCTGGATCAACACGTATCTGTGCATAATCGTTCATTCTAGCCTGGCAAATAATGCCAGATTCCACAGGATTTCCAAATAAGCTAAAGTCCGTCCACAAAGTTGCACCGTGGAACCTTATGCCCTCAAACTCAACCATATTATTTTCAAGGACATTTACATTTGAGTTTTTGGATGCTTCAAGTATTTTGTTGAGTGTCTTCGGGTATGATCCCTTATAATATTCGTGGTTTCCCAATAAATATATGACTGGTTTAGAGGGAATATTTTTCTTAACCCATTCTATCCCTTTTGTCCCCAAGTTTGTATCACCAGCCAGGATAACGAGATCGGCATTGCTAAAATCCAAATCTGATAACCCAAATTCTTGATGCAAATCACTAATTATCTTTATTCTCATTTCTTTAGTTGATATGTAGCACACTGACAAGGTTTACTATACTATAAATACCCGTGTTTTTTTCTAATTTGGTCAACGTATTTATAATGATTCCTTTCACTATTCAGTAATTATTCTAAATGCGGGAGACATTTCTTCTTGTTCCGCCCGGGATATTCCCAATTTAGTAGCTATCGTTCGCCAATCCTTTACAGCTATTGAAACCTCTTTAATGACTTGGTGCATTTGATTTTCTTTTAGCTGAAACAATTCGCCAACACTTAAAGCCAAATCGAAATCCAACGCATTATTGTCCATATCAATATTAAGAGCCAATCCATTTTTATCTACTGAGGGATTGATATCATATGCAGGCGATAACCTCCATCCATTTTCTGTCAATAAAAAGCCATGATTCCTTAAATGATCATCCGTGTTGGAGATTGCTATGTTAAATACTATCCTTCTCCACAGTTGATGCAGGTCTGCCTCTATGTTCGATCCATAACGCTGTATAAAATCTGCTATCTCAAGATAACTAGGAGTAGCGTCCCTAATGCTATCCTCACTATTTTTTGTCATAGTCATAGCCGAAGCAAAATGAATACGCTCACCCGTATCCCGATCAAACCGCCTGGATAAAAATGTACGATAGGGGCCTCGTACCTTTTCAAGTGTACAAACTGGCATATTGATTCCAGCCTTGGTCGCCAGTTCATAAGCTAAGTATTCCCATGCAGCTTTATCAATTATGTCAGCTTTTGAGGGAAACTTTGCAATACACAACTGACCATCCAAATCAACAACATTTGCTTTTGGTCTTGCTCCACCCAGCGATGATCCTGGCGCAAAAAGCATTGGAATCCAATCACCACCATTTTTCCCTTCCTCATCTTCTTCGTAAGCTTTGACACTTGCCTGTAGCTCCCGAAGATGAGTAATTGGTGGAGTAGGATTATTCTTGTTATCATCAAGAAAAGGCCCGTTGGGATCTAGCTTAAACCTTAATGCTCCCATCCTGGAAGCATCATGAACGCCCAATAAAAAATCAATTTCGTATAGTTTCGGTGTCGCGTCCCCTTTGGCAAAAGCAGTTTGCGCAGCACGACGCAACATAAGCTTTCGTCCCCAGGTATCCGGCATTGAATCCATAAATATACCAAAATTGTCTTTTTTGTCAGGGTATTGGGTTCCTGAATATAAACCGATTTCAGGATCAAGCAAAAACAACTGATCAGACTTTAGCCAACCCCGGTCGTATTCAAATCCAAATATCCTATGTCCTTTACTCTGCTGAGCAGAAATCACACCTATGCACCGTGGAGTATCCATGCCTTTCCAATGGGCGTATACCCATATATCTGTCTTTGTTGCTGCCATTACTTTAACAAATCTAAGTCCTGAAGCTTTCTGCCAAGTTCATCATCTACTGCCAGCTTAAGGAAATCTTCATGCAGATTCAGTGCCTTAAGTACATTGAAATAAGCTCCCATAGACACTCCAGGATCCCCCCGTTCAATTTTACGAAGAGTTGCTCTTTCAATAGCAGCGCGTTCTGCAAGTTGAATTGCAGTTAGTTTCCTACGCTTCCTAGCAAGCTTGATATTTTCACCAAACTGATCCCAAATCATTTTATATTTTGGAAATATAACAACTTTCTTTGATCTCATAATGAGTATAATTATATCCAAATATAGTTAAAATGAATATAATAACATCCGTTTTCGCTACCTATATAGTTATTTTCTCTCAGTAATTCAGATTAATGAAATATAAATGGGTATTATTATGCTCAATATATGTAAAAATGAGTGTAATATTGATCATGTTTTTCTTTCCTCTGATTAGTTGTGGATGCAGCGAACCGAATATCTCAAACGCCTTATACCCAAAACCTTTTTATTGCTGGTCTAAAATATCTGCAGATGGAACCTATTTTCTGTCGCATTTATGATTTTGTATCCCAGCTTTTCAAGCTTAAATTCAAATAGGACTGAGATTATCGTTGTAGTTAACTAGAAATAATTTGCCTCAGAATTTTTTTTTGAAGTCCGTTTCTCTATACCAGACTATCTTCGATTACCCATATTGAGGCAATTACTGGATGTAGCCTGCTTGAATTCTCTTATGTTGATCTGTTCACACTTAAAGAACGCTCAACGAATATCAAGCTGTGGTGGTTGAGCGTATGCGCGCAAAAAGTCTCCCATTCATTATCATCACTCAGCTCAAAATAGCCATCCGCATCATAACTCACTATTTGCTTTCCGCCGTCTGCATCCAGGTCGGCTAATTGTAGCTGCCCTCCCAAGCTTGATAAAGAAGGTTTGGGAGAAACCAATCTGGCCTGTTCAAATTTCCCCTTACCCTGGTTGTGTTTATAATACCATCCAGTAGCCTGTTCGGTAAGAATGCCTGATAAACCTAAATATACCAAAAGCAATGAAGAGAAAAATCTCATCTAAATGCCTGGGTATATGAAGAATGGAATCAGTAATAAATATAACTAATTGATTGTATATAAATTAATATTTCTTACAGCTAGTTGAATCCTTTTTTGAACAGCTCATCTTTCTGCCTGCTTTGCGCAGATATATTAACCTCAATTCATCAATGTTTGAGCTTAAATTACAATCTGATCGAAGATTTTTGTATTCTGTGCTTAATTCATATCTTGCTTTCCAAATTAACACGATCTCATAGGGTGGTACTAGAGCTTTTTTTACTTGATATTATTCAGACCGGACAGGTTATTGTGCCTGAGAAACTGATTGATTTTGATTCGCAATCTTCAGACCGTTCTGCAATACTGCTACAAGACTACCACAAAACTGATGCACTTCACTTACCTGGCTCGGCACCAGACTTTCATCCTGATGCCGCATTATGGGCAGCCAGGTATATATTCAGCACCATCCAACTGGTACTGCTTCGTGATAGCGGTGAAGATCAAATAAATCGTTTACTGGTCCCTTACGAAGGCAAAAGGTCTGCAGAGGAAATTTACTCAGCTGATCTGATGCTTCGCTTTCTCCCTGATTTATTCAATTTTGCCAGCGGTCTATCCCCGGAGGACCCCCTGGTTAACAAACTAAAAGAAACAGCCGTTCGTTGGCCATTTTCTTCGGTGGGAATAGACAGCGTAACCGTTTCTCCAGAAGTTGCCATTTTGGAGCATCCGGCATTAAAACAAGAATATGTAGATAGAATCATACAAAGGAAAGATCTCAAAAGGCTTAAGGGGATTCCGGAACGAAAGCTTTTAGAAACCGTGCTGGGCATGCACCAGGAAAAACTCTGGCCCAAACTGAACCTGATCCTTGACGAAGAACAAACGACATGAAAGAAATTCAATCAAACATCCTTTTAACCATCGATAAGCTTAAGGCGGTATTAGCACATTTAAAGGACACCTTTGTTGGCAAAGACGAAATTATCGACCTGATGGGTATGTGTCTTGTAGCAAGAGAAAACCTGTTCATTCTAGGGCCTCCGGGAACGGCAAAAAGCGCCACGGTGCGCGAACTCTCGAAGTTGATTGAAGGGCAGACCTTTGAATACCTGCTCACCCGGTTTACCGAACCCAATGAACTTTTCGGCCCCTTTGATATCAGGAAACTTCGCGAAGGCGATTTGGTAACCAATACCGAAGGCATGCTGCCTGAAGCCTCATTTATCTTTTTAGATGAACTTCTAAATGCGAATAGTGCAATCCTAAACAGCCTGCTGATGGTATTGAACGAAAGGGTTTTCAGGCGGGGAGGGAAAATAAGAAGCTGCCTGCGCTAATGGTTATAGGAGCTAGTAATCATTTGCCGGAAGATGAGGCTTTACAAGCGCTTTTTGATCGGTTTTTGATTCGTGTTAAATCTGACAACGTTGATCCCGGACAGCTTAATGAGGTGTTGAATGCCGGCTGGTCACTTGAGCAGAAAATGAGCGCTGAGCGCCCGGGAATTCTCGCCAATGAAATCCGTAGCCTTCAGGAATTGACATCCAGTATCGATCTTGAGCAGGTAAGGCCATTTTATATTGAACTTGTACATAAAATGAGAAATGCAGGGCTTCAGGTTTCTGATCGCAGAGCAGTGAAATTACAACGTATGATTGCCGCCAGTGCCTTACTATGTAAACGCTCAAAGGCCATCCTTTCGGATCTTTGGATATTAAGGCATATTTGGGATACAGAAGAACAGCGGGAGATTATCACCAATATCGTTGATGCGATCATACTCAAAGACGACCAGCAAAACCAGCACCCAAGGGTAAATGAAAATAATCAGCCAGATGCTGAAGAAATTTATAAAGAAGTGAAGCTTCTGTCGAGTCAATGGGCGCAGCCTGAGATTGAACCTGCTGAAAAATCTTTAATCAAAGATCGGTTGATGCATTTAAGCAACCGATGTGAGTGGATTGGCAATCTGGAACAAAGAAAATATATTAAAGAGCCCATTGATGAGCTTTGGAAACAGATAATGGTAACCGCGTGAATTTAGCTGTTCTGGTCTTGGAACCACAATATGAAGGTCAGCTGGGAAAGATCAGGATAATTCCAGGCTGGAAAGCAGCCAGATATGAGGATCATATTTGGCTTAAGGGACCTTTGGATAACGGCAAACAACAGCTTTTGATCAATTCGTTGCCAGCCACTATAAGGTATGAAATGGATGCGAGTAATCGACTTTTTCCTATAGGCAGACTCACACCTACCGCTTTGCTGGAGGAATTGGACTGGTTACCATTAATTGATTTTTTGCCACTGGAAATTCCAGTTTCGGCTTTGCCGGGCATCCTTCAGACTCAAATGGGGATTAGCTTAGTCCACTCCACCAACCCTAAGCCGGCATCCGCATTGCAAACCAGTCTTGAGGAGTGGAAAGCATTCGTTAACGATGCACCATTGATCAGGCTACAGCGGTTGCAATTTGCGGTATCGCTTACTAGGGAGGTAATTGTTATAGGAGATCCCTTGCCGCCTATCCCGGGTAAAGTATACTGGATGGATAAAAACCTGGTGATTCCGGTTGGCTTTGACTTTGACCCTCCTTTTTTAGCTGGGCTAATTGGAAATAAAGCTGCCGCTGAAATCCGGGAATATATTTTATTTAAAGAAAATGGAACTCAAAGATCTATCCCGTCTGACATTTTTAAACCAGCGGAAAGGGCTGTGGTAAGATTAATCAATTTATAACATGGCTTACGAATCTCAGGGTACCATAAATTATTTCAGCGCTTATCATGATTATTTCTGGAGGTGGGCAGATGGAGGGCAGGTAATCGAATTTGCCAATGAAAAAACCATTTGTTATCGTGAGGACCTAACTGGACTACTAAAAGAACTACCCAAAACCACATCCTTTTCCTTAGGGACCATTTTACTGATGCTCTCTGCCTGTAAAGATGATTGGGAAAATGTTTTCAACGCGAAAGAGGTGTTGATCAATTTAATGCCTTTTGATTGTGAGGATAGGGATATACAGGAGGGCGCTGAATTCAATCTAAAAGGGGAGGCTTACGGTTTTTTATCCCTGATCAATCAATTGCCCAAAACATACCGCTCCGAGCTAAACAGGGTTTCGTTATTACAGTCGGTATTTGATGCGCTAAATGTTAAGGGTTATCATATGGGGCTGCTACCGATATTGAGAGAATTCAATAGCGGGGAAATGGATGAGGAAATTTTTAATCATTCCAAACCATTTAACCAAAAGCAGTTAATACAGGATCTGGCGCCACTGGCTTCGGCATATTCCATTTTTAAAAGTGCTGAAAGCCTGGAGAACAAAATACGTACAGGGCTTAATGCTGCTCCTATGCCCGTTGAGCTAATAGATCCGGAGCCAGGATACAAGGATTTACTCGATGAACTTGAGAAAGATGAAAAAACATACCCGGTATCTAAACTGGCTCGCAGCGTAATTGCCTCATTGAATATCCCAATGTATCTCAGCGGGCAAAGTGAACAGCCTCTGGGTGGGGTTTCCGATCTTTCCAATAAGGGTTCCTATGATAAACTTTTGCTGAGTGAACTTGCCCAGGACGATGCACTATTGACAGCAAGGCTGGCTAATAATGAGGCCCTTTATTTAAAGCGCGAAGCATCTCCCGACCAAAAGCCCCAGCAACTGGGCATCCTTATCGATTCAACATTGAAAACATGGGGATCAGCCCGGGTACTTGCTATCGCGGCAGCGCTCGCCTTTAATGAAAGTAAGCTGCCAAATCAACACCTCAAGGTCTTCTCATTGGGTGGAAAAGATATGAGCGCCCAAAGTTTAGCACAAAAAGAAGATGCGATCTCTTTGCTTGAAAAAATGGATCCCGCATTACATTGCGGTCAATCACTTGCAATGGTAATGCAAGACTTTGCTGAAAAACAAGGGCAATATATTTTCATTACCACACCATATTTTTTGAAAGACCCTGTTTCTGCTGCCTATTATTCAAAAATCAGACACCAGCTAAAATATTTGGTTACCGTTAGCAGTGAGGGGAATATCTCACTGAACCAGTTAAATAAAAGGGAATCCAAGTTAATCCGTGAGTTGCATATTGATCTGAATGAATTGCTTTTAAAGCCAAGGAAGATAAAACAAGATATTACCCAATCTGCTCTGCCCGCTATATTTCAGCAAAGTCCATTCCCGCTGTATTTTCCGACTTCAAAAATTAGGCTCCAGGAAAATAGCATCTACCAACTCCAGAATAAAAAGGTGCTTGCGGTTTCTATCGATCAAAGGCTACTATACTGGTCAAATGAAAAAAGTGGTGCGATTGAGCTCCTTGGGAGCGTTGTGAAAGGGAAATATTGTTTTGGTGAATTTGGGGAAACTCCATTTTTGATGATTATCCCAGAAGAAAAAAAAGCCCCTGTTAAGGTCTGTACCTTAAATCTGGTAGACTGTGAAGCTACGGTATCTGAAATCAAAGTGTCGCACCATTCGGTGAGAGAATTTATCTTCATTTCCCCTTTTTTCTATTTCAGGGCTGCAAATGGCATAACCATGATTAATCCGCAGAACAGGATTGTTATTCCAGTACATGATCCGAGCACTGAGATATTCGAAAATCACAAAACGTTATCACCAACGGCCCGTACGCAGATCAAAAGGCAGATTAACAACGGCTATAGCGTGATTAATTCTTCAAAGAAAATCTTTATTTGCTCCGCAGGAAAGCTTTTTTCAGACCGTAAAGAATTTGTCTTGATTAAGGAAGATTTTTTTTGGCAAGAAAATAGGGCTTCGCAAGTTGAGTGGCGAAGAGCCATCCCTCAGCAAAACCTAACCATAGATCATTTGCCGCAGTTAAGCTTCAATAAATTTGTATGGCGCGGAGGCAATAGCGCTATAATGGATTCAAGAGGGTTACTTCATCTTAAAAGCAATGACCCGGCCATCCCGGAGGTTTGTATTGTGATGATTATTGACAGGCCTACGGCCTGTTGGAGCAGCGATGGGTATGTAAGCGGGTCGAAATATTTTACAGGCGATTTTACGCCCCAACAGCTAAAACCATCCGAATTTTATTCGCGGTACATCCAGCCCTTTATCGACCAACTTCAATAATATGAAACTCCAACTCATCTATCAGGAAATCGCCAGTGGGGCTACCAAGGGAGCCTATCTTACTGGTAGCCCCAAGCAATGGTTTGCAGAGATTTCGACATGGGCTATTGATCCCTTATCTATTGAGCTTTATCTGGTTCCCCAGGGCGTTTCAGAACGCAGTTGTAGCGGGATACTTGTGGTTTTTAAAGCGGAGGTACCGCGGCTCAATAAGCTGCGGTTTCCATTAACCCAGGCTGCAGAAGGTTTTTATATTCCACTCCATGCCCGGCTTTTTCCTGCTGTTACCGAGGGTGAAATAGATTCGATTCGCCTTTGGCCAATCCAACTGTTTCATCCCACCATCGGATTAGTTGGTTTTGAACTTAACGATGCAAAATCTTTAAAGGATTTAATCACAAAAATAAGCCCTGAAAAGGTTGAATGGCTTACCGAGATCCCCGTTGCAGCAGAATCACCAAGGCTAAAGGCGATTTCAGTAATGCAAGCAGAGACTGAAAATGTGATGGATGGGCTAAAGGAGTTGATGGGCATCCGGCCACTTTCGGAAATACGGGATTTAAAAGACGACAAATCAGGTCAATCTTCTTTTAGTAAATTACCCAAACCCCTGATGGATTTAGCCTTATGGATCCTACTGGTTTTCGCTTTTATCGGTAAATATATATTAAAGCTAATCTCGTTTTTTCTTCCAAAATCTGATCTGTTTTCAAATCCTAATCAGGCGACTGGGTTTCTTCAGCAATTAGAATCCTGGATTAACCAAAAAATGGAGTCCATTGAAAAGCAGCGTGATACTGAATTAAACAGGCTGGTCAAACTTTTTGATAAGGATAAAGATATGGCTTTGCAGTACGCTATTCCTTTGAATAGCCCGTACCTTAACCGCGGCACCGCCCCTCGGACTGCAAAACTTACTAGAAGGAGTCTAAACCTGAACATTCGGGGTTTTGGTTCGGGAATAGCGAGCGATGCCTGGGATTTAGGGAATTATCATTGGGTATTGCAGCAGCGCTATGAAAAAACTGCAGCAGAGTTAATTGCATCGGGGGATTTTAAAAAGGCTGCGTATGTCTATGCTCACTTGCTTGGGGATCTTTTCCGCTCAGCACAAACCTTGCAGCAGGGCAGGCACTACCGCGAGGCCGCTGCAATTTTCAAGGATCACCTGAATAACAAAAATCAGGCTGCTGAATGTTTAACAAGTGGCGGCCTGTTGACAGAGGCTATTGCTTTGTATGTGGAAATGGAAAATTATGAGAAAGCAGGGGACTTGCATAAGCAGATCGGCCAGCACGATAAAGCCGTTAAATATTATGAAGATGTGGTTCGCAAATCGCTCGGTGCACGTGATCATCTGAAGGCATCGAGAATAATCGAGCTAAAAATTGGAGATCAGCAAAGAAGCCAGCAGGTGTTACTGAATGGATGGAAAGATAATAACCAGTCATATAAATGCCTTAAACAATATTTCGAAAACATCATAACAGTGGGGGAACCCCTTCAGCCAGAAATCAGGCAGGTGTTTGAAAAACATGTCAGCAAAGGCAAAAGTACGAGTTACCTAAACATCATTGCAGATGTAACCCAGCACAGCACGGATGATCTGCTCAAGGCTGAAGCCCTTGATCTTTGCTATACAATCGTTGCTGAGCAGATGAGTTACGGAGATTATAGTGGGCTAAAGCTAATGCCTCGTTTTATGCCGGATGACAGCATGATCATTAACGATGTATCCAGGTATGCGGTGAACAATCGAAATGAGGTTAAATTTCAAAAAGCAGATTATTACATCCAACTTGCCCGAGATATCCAGTGGGAAGATTTTTGTGCTTACCACGACCAGCTTATAGGTATCGGTATCAAAGATAAAAACCTACATCTGCTCAGGATGAGCTGGGAAGGGGAAGAAGAATATTCCTATTTATTCAGAGCTGAAGGGGAGGCGATATACACGCTGACAAGCGATCCTGGTTTATCCGCTGATATCTTGATTAACGGGCCCGGAATATTTGGTCAAAACCAAAAATTACCATCCAGCACTGCATTTGAACGGGAGGCAAACTTACACCAGCTCGACTGGCTTAGTTCCAGTGTCTTTGCCGTAGCTGTCAATTCTACTTTAGGAATGGTAACCTGCATGGTCACCCACTGTGAAGATATCCGGTTAAATACCTATGAAATAAATGGCCGGCCATTGACTTCAGTCGCTTGTCTCGTAGATGAAAGCTTTAATGTATCGGAGCTATCGCCAGCTTTCTCCAAAATGTATAAAAGAAAAGACCACTATTATTTCATGGGAAGGAATATGATTGTTAGGGTTGAGCACAGTGGTATTATGGAAGTCATGGCGCTGGAGCATGTTGTATGGACGTTTTCGATAAGCGGGGTACATGCTGCCCTTAAGATAGCCGTTCTCACAGAGGAAGGTTGCCTTATTGTCGTCCCTAAGCTCACAGAAATGGTTATCGGTACCTCGTATTTTGCGCAGGGACTCGGTGCACATATGGTGCAATTACTGCCCGATAATCACGTGGTACTGGCAACGCCCAAAAAAGCCCATGTATATGATATTAGTGGCAAAAGAGCAGAACTTTTATTTGAGTTGATAACGGATAATGATATTGTCCAGATTTTAAATGTGCCTAAACGCAATCATTTCGCTTTATTGGAAGCGGATAACAGAATTTCAGTTCATATAATTTCAAATGAGCAGTGAAAGTTAAAAGTCTAATCTCAAATAGCGTTAGTGGATATAGCCTAATGTGCTTAAGGGTCAGTAGCTTCCCATGTAAAAAATGATTATAGAAATAATTATTGATTTAACTCCTATGATATGAACTATTTAAATAAATATGGACATACTTTAGGGCTTATTACTGTAATTTCATTCTTAATGATTTGTGTAGCCTGAGATAAAATCGGTGCATTTACTTTTATGATGCTATTGTTGTATCCATTGGTCATTGCGGATGGATCTGCAAATATATTTTTCTTGACCTGTCCGCCGGTATAGTGATATTGGTGGATTTTTTTTATCTGTTTGCGAACTATTTTTTTGTCTTTTTATATTATCAGATCTGCAATTAAGAAAAAAATGCAACATGGGCTAAAAATGCCTGAAAATTAGTACTCGGCCACCTTAGCTCACATCTAGGTCACATCACTAAAATTTAGAAAATACCCACTTTTAGGTATTGATTGACAGTGTTTTGTTAATTACATTAGTTTAACCGAATCTAATCAAACGATCATTGAGAATGAAAACAACAAAAACTGCCGTTGACTTCGTTGATAAAACTGTTTCATTGGTGAAGTATACTATTCAATGGTCAGCTGAAAAAAAAGACTACAATATGTTCCGCCTTGTACACGGGCTTTATGTAATCTTAACTCCTTCTGTCTTCCAGATATTCTCTGGATCCAAATCTGAAGTGAAGCACAGTCATCGTTTTAGGTGCTCACGCAGATCATTGCCTATTTTCCTAGCTGATCCTTCCCCATAATAAGCACTAGTCACAGCGCCATGATTCAACTTAAATTAATTATATACTATTATAATAGGGTCAGTACAATAGAATCATTATCGAGAGATAGTAATTTGGCACAAACAGAAATTTCTATCGAATGATGGTGAGAGAGTTAGAACTTTGATACCCTTGAGGTAGTAATCGATATATTGAAACTCAAAGTAGGTCAAAGTAGTATGGCTAACTTTAATGCAGCGCTTCATTATTTCATTTTAGAGCTAGATTTTTTTAAAAGAAGATACTTTGCCAATTCACTAAGGTGTCAGCCATATTGAATATCATTTAATAATATTGACAAGAGTCTTCGTTTTGCAGTGAGAATGAAGTCCATTGCACAAAATTCTGACAATTTATCAATGCTTTATTCCCATCTCGGGATGTTATACATTTTTTGTCTTGTAGATCAATCTTAAATAATAATCTCATTATGAATAACAAACCAATTGCCTATCTTATCTTAAGTTTATTATCAATCGGAGTTGCTGCATATTTATATGGTGTATGGATAGCCTGTAGCATTTCATGGGCACCTAGAGATACCCCTGTTAGTATCAATTCATTTCTGTCTAGTGTGGTTTCTAGCATTGCTGCCGTATTAGCGACCAATCTAGGTGCTGTATTGGGGATTTCTATAACTAAGCCTCAATCTCCATTCGGTAAGTTAAAGAATTGGACGTCCTTTAGTCTTTTAGCTAACGACGGGGCAACTATATTTCAAATAATTGCCTGTTTTGTGTACGTTCTTTCTCTTCTCGCGGCAGCGATTGTTTGGGTTCATACTGGTTTCGAAACTGAAAGTACTAAAATCATATCGTTAATTCCCGAGATGACGAAATCACTAGTAGGGGTAATTATAGGGGTTATGGCAATTTCTCTTAACGTTAAACCATTGGCAAATAAAGCCTAAATATGCATTGGAGTACTGCTTTCCAATTTTTTAAATAACTGTTTTTAGATTTTACCAAAAGCATTTTCTGTGTTAACCAATCATTCAATGGATTTAGAAAGGCTACGATTACTTCACATCTTTCCAAAATAGTGACTCTTAATTGAATATTAAGATCGCGATTGGACAAAATGCTGCATTAATATTTATTACAGCCTTATAGTCTGAAGAGTATATCATATCTAAGCTAAATACTTGTAGTATATTAAAGTAAAGGAAATGGTGTGGCAAAGCAGAATTTGCGGCGCCCTGAGCGGTCAACTTAAAAGTAAAATTTTAAGGTTTTTGGTAGTGTAAATCCGGTAAGGTACTCGTTAAAATCTATAGAAATGAAACTAAATCAAAACACTTTTTTTTTACAGTTCATCGGTGGGATTGTATTGCTGTGTGCAAGTTGTGCTAAGCCACTGCAGCGGAATTCATTTACTATTAATGATATCATGCCCGCTGGAGTATGGAAAACCTTGGAAAGTTCTTCACAATACATGCGGCCGATTAAACCGGGAAGTATCATACACTTGGACTGTTTTACAGCTACACAGCCGTACGGCCACTCCAGCTTGATGCCGTTACACTACACATTCGATATCCCAGTAAGAATGATCGATACGGAAATAAAAGGCAAAGACGGCAATGTTCTCGGAAAGCTTAAAAATTATGAAAAGGATTTCTTATTGGCTTACCTCGCAACAAATACAAAAGCCGCTTTCGGAGCTATTCCTCCGGATTCAGCACTTGTTAATTTATGGAACTTCTTGATGAAAAATTTATGGTTAACAAAGGGAACGATTAATAGTCCTTTATCAAAAGTGAGTGTTGACTACACTAACCTAGAAAATGATTTGTTGAAGCAGGATCCAACCTTCAGGAACCAATTACGTGGTTTGGGGCAATGGCAGGCAGTGATTATACCACGGGCTATTTATAAAGATCATAGGGGATTTTTCGACAAACAATTAACTGGGAATAATCCCAATGCAGTTTTTTACGAGCCGCTCGACAGCGACCGTTTTTTTTCATACGTTTCATTTACAGTATTTGTAGATGGGGCGTTCTATAATCAAAATCAATCTACAGAAGAGTTACGCACCTGGTCTATATTTGATTGGCTACACTCAGGTATACCCATTTATGAGAGCAATAAGGGAAAAAAGATAAAAATTATAACTTTTAAAAAGAACAGTGGCCGCTATAAAATAGTTCCGGCGGGTACAGTCCCTGGAAGGCAAGTCAACTATAAGATATCG
Organism: Pedobacter sp. HDW13; assembly: GCF_011303555.1. Lineage (NCBI taxonomy): Bacteria > Pseudomonadati > Bacteroidota > Sphingobacteriia > Sphingobacteriales > Sphingobacteriaceae > Pedobacter > Pedobacter sp. HDW13. The sequence continues at coordinate 3,742,476 of NZ_CP049868.1, forward strand.
AGCGACCTCCTGTTGATTGGCAACGGTGATCGAAAAACGATTCTTGAAGAAGATCTTACAAATATTTTCCCACCTTCTGTGAAGCGTCTGGTGTTTCGGAAAGTAAAATAATAATATCTAAACTATTGATATGGAAGCGATTATTTTTGGTTATAAATTGCAATTGGAAGATGGAAAAGATGCGAAACTTTTCTGGGGTAGGGAAAAGGTTGCCAGTATTCTGTTAAAAGGTAATAGCCTTAAAGTCAGCTTTGTTGCTGATGCTAGTCATGTGGCAACAGGAGGGACATTTTCTTTTTCAATTAAATCTGGAACGCAATTCTCCTACGACATCGTTTCTCGCAACGGTTCTTATACGGGACAATTTTCCGTCGAAATATTTAACAATACGATAAATAACATTACTCCTGCCATATCTCAAGCTGGTGAGCTGTTGTTTGGCATTGAGATCAACGATGCGCTAAATAAATTTATTTATGACGAGACGATCAATAGCTATTTTCAGGGTTATGGAACCATCGGTCTTAATAATGTAATCGATAAGATTCGTTCGACTGCTTTTACTATTGATCTCAGTAAGGAGGGAGTGGACCTATTTGTTGCAGCGGATCAGTACTATCAAATACGCGACAGGATCAATATTAAAACTGGGCCCGTTGGCGGTAGTGAAGCATTGGAGTTTGGACAAATCATGTCTATCGACAGGATTAGGCTTCATAGTGAAGGCGGATCTGAGTTGTTTGTAGTCCCGGAATATAAATACGTTCCTGTTTTTCCCGATGTACTGAGCATTAATCAGGACATGACGGCCAGTAAAAGTGAACTGCAGATCAAATACCAGTTTGCCTTGGCGAACGGTATATTCTCCTTCGAAAAAATGCCTGGAAAAAAAGGTATAATATCATGGGTTAGCTCGCTGTTTTCCGATGAGCGTCCTTTGTTGATGATGCCCAACCTATCAGATAGTAATAGTTATCCGACTGCGTTGAAAACTGCTACAGATAAATTCAGGCTTGTTTTCAGGGAAGGTCTATTTTCGTTATTTGATCCTACTCCGATAAATCGATTTGAAAAAACCATCCGCGGTCTCTCCATTGAAGAAGTTACCGGCGCTACGCTTCATGAACTAGCATACGAAACGATCGACTGGGAACGCAAGGAACGCCAACTCTATGGTGTTAAACTGAAAAGTTCGAATACCACTGAAGCACTGGTATCTCCGTTTTGGTTGCCTGCCAATGGAATCGTAGTTGTGCAGGAATCCTCGCCCAGCAATATTCATAGCCTTGTAAAAGGGGGCTGGCTGGAATCGAAAAATAAATCTTTGACTACGCTTTTGAAATGTTCTTTAAAGGCAGAGGCTATAGATTTGGGAGGTGAAGATATTTATCATGTAATGACGATTGAACTGGATCCCGCTGATTGGGATCTCTATTCTCAATATGAAGAAAGAGAAAGTTATTTAACAGGGATCCTAGCTGCAAACGGTGTGTATAATATCGATAGTCGCAAATTTGCAACACAGCATACCGGACCACTAGTATTACCGGCCACCGACTATTTACTGGGTGTAGCTAATATTGCTGATCCTGCTGGTAAGAGCGGAGCTAAAATTCCCAAAGTAATACAGGAGAAAATAAAAAAGCTTAACGATGCGTTTTCAAATTTTAGCGCCGATGCGGTAGGACAGGAGCATATTCAGGGTTTTCTGCGTGAATATAATGGATTGACAAAGAAGATAAGTATCGATACTATTTTTCAATACCCCCCATCCAAAGCCAATACGATAAACGATACATTATCGATACCAATTCAATTGAAACCAGCTGCCGTTGATTTTAAACATGGGAATGTCCGACACGTGCCTGCGGCGACTGGGATACCACTTACAACAGTAGTTGTTAATCGGATGGATCCCGTTTCGGCGCAACGTTTGGCTGACCAATTGCATCATCTCTGGAACGACCATCTCCTCCTTGCGGAAAATGCATCGGATGCCGGCTTGCGCAATGCCGCGGTTGCAATACATAAAGTGCGCATTTACCTCGAAAATCTTTCGAGCGAACAGAATATTGCTACACTCCGTGTTCAGACCAGGAACGGCGTTTATTACCGATTGAAACTGAATACACTCGCCCCCAGTCCCGAAAACAAGCTGGCTTTATTACACCGTGTTAAGACTTTGGTGAAAGGAAACTTCAATGCAATCCCTGGGCTGGGAAAACGCTTGAAAACAGTGCAGCAGCAAGTCGAAGACCTTACCATTGCAGCATTCACCACACTTTGGGATCAAGGTTGGAACAAACTGGCGACTGAGGAGGATAAAATAATATATGCTCTTTTAGATACGGTTTATAAGCAATTTGATCGTAGCGTGATCAACAAGCTTCTGGAAATACTTTTAAGTACTCAGACAGCACTGGATGAAATTCGTCTACAGGTGAAGATCATTTTTGATCACCTCAAACTAACTCCGGCTGAAATTGAAGCATTCAAAAATAAAGTTGAAGAAGAGGTTACCACGGTGCTCAGCAATGTGATACAGGGCTTGGATCCCTATGTTGAGAAGTTGCGTGAAATATGGGATAACGCGACAGCGGGCTGCAATGATGTACCGATGTCAGAAATGAAAGCTTTGTATGGTGAACGTTTTGGAGTAAACACTATCAATGGTATACTGAAAGATCTTAAAAGTGGCAATTCCTCAATAGAGCAAAATGCAAAACGGGTAATAAACTGTCTGGAAAGAAAACTGAAGCAGGAAATAAAAAACAAATTACTTGAGGAATGGAATCAATTGGCAGCTAAACCCTGGAATGATATCGAGGGTTGGCTAAGCGAAACATTCGAGGCCTATCAGGAAGATATCTGGAATTTCTACAGTTTTATTTTAAAAGTTGAAGCAACAAAAAGCAAACTCGAAGGATACCTTGTTTTAGTGAGAAAGGCAAGTAAGGTGAAAAATGCGGCAGAACTGATTGCATTGCGAAGCGAGCCGGGTTTTAAAGAATTATATGATGAAGCTTCTATCATCATTCAAAAAGAATATGGGGATGAGCTGCAAAGGCTACAGGTTATTACACAGGCGAAGTTTGAAGAACTTGTGAATAAACACTGGGAAAAGATTCTGTTTGTAGCGGATGCTGTGGAAAAGCTGATCGATGAGTATAACTTTTGGAAGGACATTATTCCAAAACTGAAGGTAGCAATTGAAGATTTAAAGTTTACCATCACAGGTTTTATTACTGGTCTTAATGATGATAACAAACGCCGCGCCATGTTGCGCATCCTGGTGTTTTACCTTCTTGAAAAATACCAGGTAAATATATCGCTTCCCGACTTGCGGATAGACCCGCCTCAGTATATCATTTACAGCAAGCATCTTTCTTTCAACACCAGCCCGGCATTTAAAAAACAGATGGAAGATTTGCTGAAGAAATTACACCTTCAGCAACTGGTACTTTGCAAATTAGGTTCAGGCAAGCAATGGGATCATTCGTTTAGCGAATCTTCAGTGTATATCCTGAAACTGGGGAACGATATGAACCTACCTGCCATTCTGAGGGAAGTAAATTCCAGTAACAAGAAGCCAGGACTAAAATATGGGCCATTTAATGATGAGAAACCCAGCAATAATGCCGATAGCCCCCTGGAGGAATTGATCAAAGATCTGCATCCGGATATGCTTGATGCGAGATGGCGGGGCATATTCATTTATAAGCCATTTGCTGATATACGAAATGATGCACTGTTGCGAGACTTGGTTGGTAAATCCAGTTTACAAATGGCCTACTCGGCAATTGGCGGCACCTCGCCTGGAAGTAGCGCAGGGCAGTTGGATGTACCGTTTAACATTTACGCCCGGGTAAAAGAAAATGCGGAAAAAATGGACATAGAACTGGGAAGTGGTGATGATCGTCCTGATTCGGAACTCACACTAGTCAAGTTCGATGCTTTGATAAAAAATACTACTCTTGAATCGGGAGAAGCTTTGTTGCGTCTAGATTTTAGAAATGTTTTCAGTAAGGAATATCCAAAAGATGCCGAGCATATTATGATCCGCGGCTCACTTCCCTCGAAAATAGAAGGGGTTGATACGCCGCGTGACTTCGAGTTCGGGGTTACTTTTCACCCTGAAAAAGAGTTGAAAGATTTACCAGGTTTTATGGACAGTTTACAGCTGCGGGGCATAAAGGCCACCCGACAGGCGGGCCGATCGGTGCTGGAAATTGACGCAATACTAAATTTTAAAGAATTTGATGTAGTTGTAAAGGTCAAAAAACTTGCCCTGAAGAATTTTTACATCATACTTCCTAGCTCTGATAATGGCACTGAAAACCCTGCTGGAAAACCCAGGGGAGTCAATTTCGACATCGGTGCAGTCGAGTTCATTATTGATGCACCAAGACCGATCAATTTTTCGGGCATTGAACTTCTTCCAAAAGGAATTGGCTATATAAAAAGCTATGTAGGAAAACTAGCGGATGATTTTGATGCCCCTGTTATTTGGATAGCTAACAGACCCTCCAAAGATAATTCCATTATGTACTTCAAGCTAGATGTACAGATGGGCAAGTTGCCTTCGTTGGGAGGAGTGAATGCAAAGGACCTTCGCCTGGAAGGCGTGATTGGTATCAAAGTTAAAAACAGTGTTCCCAATGGAAAGCCTTTCTTCGGCCTTACAGGTCTGAGTGCAAAAGAAATCTCGATCGACCTATTCCGTTTTATATCCATCTATATTAATGAATTGCTCGTTAGAAATGCAAAGATTGGTGTAGCACCGAACGAAACAAAAGTGACATTCATCGGAGCAAAAAAGATAGACCTGAAAATACTGGACTGGTCTCCACTGGGCAAGAATGCTGACTTTAGTTTGGCGTTTTTTCATAATGATCCGAAAGATGCGACCGAAGCTGCCAAATCCCCTAGAACAGGGATGATTGCCGCATACAGCAATAAGAACGGTACAGATATTGGTATTATCAAACTCTATTGGATATTGCTGGCCAACAATCTGCAATTTGATCCAAAGTTACTCAACGGTCTTCTGTCTCCACCCAATGTAGATGCAAGCCCAGTTAACGAAATAATGAATCGCGTATTCAAGGGTATACAGGATGATAGCCAGACATCATTTAAAGATATCTCATTCACGTCTAGCACCAGTTGGTTATTCGGTGCGTCGTTCTCTATTGCAGGCATTCTTGATCGTTGCAGTTTTGTTTTACATGATCAATATTATTATGGTGTCATGCTAAGTTCAACAGAGCTATGGTTCAAAGAGTTGTTTGGCGTTGATGCACTTTCGCTTGCTTATATTCCTGGGAAAACAAAACAACTCGATCGCTTTCGCATTGAGATGGGCCTTCCATTGCTCGACTTGCTTGGCCCCCTACAAGCTGGTCTTGTGGCACTAGAGTACGGACTCAACCGCGACTTCCTGATCGATTTCGGTTTTCCGTGGAAAGATGGTAATCATTATTTATGGCATCGTACGTTCAGCTTTGCCGCAGGAATTTATGAAACAAGGTTTGGTTTCTATTTTGAAAAACGTACGGATATTACCCCGGACAGCAGTAAGTCCATTACCATTGGTGCCGGGGTGGCTTTTTCTTACGGTTATAAAGTTGGTGCACGTAATCCTGTTGCATGGGCTGAGGCAGGTATATCCGTAACTGTTATCTTGATGGGATCGGTCACGTTTAAATTTGCAAATGGTGGTAGTGCAATCACACAGTTGAAAGGCACGCTAGAAAAAATAGAAGTGATTGGTGTAATCGGTATTTACGCTTATGCAAGGGGTGGCATCAATTATTGGGTACTTTCCGCTGAGATACGCGCAGAAGTAGTAGCAGCATTGGCGGGGCATCTGATTTATATGCCCAAAGGCAATAGCTCACTCACGTTTGCAGCTACATTAAGTGTTCGCTATTCGGCTTCCTGTCGGGTACGATGCGGCTTTACAAGCTTTACATTCCGGGTATCCGGAAGCCTGGGATACGGAGTACATGGAAGAATTGGTTTAAACTAAATAATAAGACAATATGCCCGATAAAATATTTTACGTCATCGATAATTTTTGTCCTACATCGTACTACGATCAGTCGTTCATTAAAAATGATATGTTCTATGTGATTGTAAATACTTATATTATCAATACAGATAATTTTAAGGAATGCCCATTGCTGGCAGATTACCTCGATCCTGCAACACAGTTGAGCAGCTATACTTGGGAATATTTGGGTAATAACGCCGCCGCCGCAGTAGAGATACAGAAAGACCCTTCCTGCCTGGTACCGGTACCGCCACCAATAAACATACCATTCTCTTTTTCTTTCAATGCCACTACGCTAGATAATAAACTGGGTTACGAGTTTTCATCTGCCAAAGATATCATTGAATGGATTAGGCAAAGTAATAGTTCGCTGGTAGTAAGTCTGTTAACGAGAAAAACGGGAATCAATTACTTCAACTATATCACCTTTCCCCAGTTAATTACGTTGAATAAATGGCTCACCGCCTTGCTTACCGAAATATTTCGTAAAGAACCCGCCAACATAATTGACGCATTGGAAAGGAAAATCTATGATTGCTTATGGACAGGTATTGATGCCAATAAGTTTCGGGAGAATTTTTTGGAATTGATCGAGAAGGAACAGGGCGGTATCACATCGAAGGCAAAATTACCGTTAGGTATTACTGATTTTTATCTGACCAAGTATTGTAACCTACTTGTTGCCGAAAATGTAAAGACGGATTCATCATTTGCGCCAGATCCCTTGAAGTTGGAGCCAGAGGCGCTTGACTTATTAATTAAAACACCGGCAGAGGCAAAGGCAGAATTAGGTGACGAGAAAAATTATCGAAAAATTCTTTGCCAAAAAATATCTACCGAAAAGAAAGACCCTTCGAAGCTGGCCGAGCGACTGCAATTTTATTATGGAGCCGGTGAGCGGGTTCGAGCGAATGGTGCTGTGACTATATCCATGATGATGATAAAGGATATAGATACACCATCCGGCATGCAGTTGAACACTGATGGAACTCCGACGGGGTGGATTGAAACCAATGCATATTCTTTTTGTGGACAGGTAGCAGCAATTCCTCTAGCGGAAGTTAGGGATGGTGCATTTACCAATTCATTTACGATCAATGCCGGTGGCATGAAGTTATTGGATATGCTTACACCAAAAGACAGAAAAGAATATTTTGAATCCATCAGAGCTCACTTGCATAATATCGATAATAACGATCATACTAAACTGAAAAGGAGCCTTTCGTTGCCAGCAACATATTCAGTAGATCAAATAACGCGTATACAGGAGAAAACCAATTATTATCCGGTAAATGCATTGTTAGAACATAATTTTAAACCCTACACGGTAGTGTTTGATCAAGATCAGTTTGCAACTGCCATTAAGATGCCGGAAGCATTGCTTGATACACTAGTAGATAAACCCAAAGTCAGTTACCAGGATACTAGTACGGACACAGCATTTATTAAGCTTAATCCACAGCGGATGTTACTTCGGGAAGAGGATCTGTTTAAGGACGACAGAACGAATGCGGTGAAACTGATTTCAATGGAAAATAGTGTAGCGCTTAATCAGTTTCGGCCGGCCATCATATTGAGCGTACTGGTCAAGAAAGTTAAGCTTCCGCAGGAACAAAAAGAGGTGTATAAAATTTCGCGTAAAGCATATGTGCCCATTACAAATACAGATCCAGCAGCTAAAGAGGTTTTGATGGAGTTGAAAGAACTACGAGAGCTTCTATATGCACCCGATAACAGTTTGCGTAAGGATGATTTTGCGTTCCGTGTACGTAAGCTCAAACCAAAAGCTGATATCGTGCTTAAGGATATCTGGACGGATGGAAAAATCGATGACGACGAGATGATTGAACTTTACGCAGATGGGCTCAAAACATTATTTGAAGACGGAAATTCGAAAGGAATAAAAGATACAGTAGAGGCTGATTTGGTCATCATCCCGATTGTTGCGAATATATCCAACATGTTTAAACATGGTTTCAATTTATTGTTGCACAAAGATCCGGGACAGAAGGTATTTATAGCTCTAGACAAACATTATCAATTTAGATTTAATGTTTCGATCAATGGCTTTTCACGTTCGATGCAACTAAAGTTGGATAAAGATGGGTTCGTAAATTCAGGTTTAGGAAATGTGGAGCCGCTGCTCTTCGACTATAGTAATTTCAACAAGTTTCGAATATCATTGATGAACGGTGAGGAATTGAAGCTTAATACGAATGATGCATTGTTTCCTGTTGGTGAAAATAATCCAGATAAACTTCCGACAAACTTTTACTACCGCACTACACACCGTTTTGCAGAGGAAGTGAGTGCTAAAAGCACGGATGATGCCCAAGAAAACCGTTATAAACTTTATCGTCTGAATGCAAACGCACTTTCATTGAAAGCCAAAATTGAGAACCAGTATGCCTTCAGGTTGGCTGTGGAACAGAATGGTATACATTTTCCTTACAGTAACCCTATCAGGAATATCGGTGATCTTAAAACGACCAAGGTGGAGGATGAACTGGTATCTGTCATTCCGTTGCTACGCTATGCGGTCTCTGACAAAAATGACCAGATTATTCTTATTCTCAATAAAAAATACTTAAAGGGATTGCTCCGTAACATTAAGGATCAAGATGAAGCGCAGATGACCGTTTATCGAAATCTTTACGAAGCGTTTTTTGATGCGATCAATAACCAATGCCTATTGTGCATCGAACTTTGGAATTTTAATAACATGCTTCATACCCTCGACGACGAATATGCCGCGCATCCGGAATCCTCGAATGAATGGCCTTCGTTGATGAAACATCTGGAAAAAGTAAAAACAGTATCATTTCCGGTTAATTTCACAAACATGCTTACGCCCTTCAATAAATCGACCTTTGCCGGTTTTAAAAAAGCTGTTGAGGAATATACTGATGGGACAGATGAATATACGGAGAAAATTAATCTATCCAGTTCACTCAGTGCCGAGATATTAAAAACAAACCTTCTACGATTGGGGCTCTCCATTGTACGGGCAGAAGATAAAACAATACGAGTCCAGTTCAATAATGGGGTACCGGTAGCCAGTGACTTGCGACCATTTCCTTTAGGTAGTGAGGATGAGCTGGGCAGCGATTTCGCATTTGGCCGAATAGAAGAACCCAGAAAAGCACTGGAGGCTTATCTGGATACGATAAATATGGGCAACCCCCTGTTCAATTCATTTACCTATATCTGTTCCAATTGGTATGATGATAATAAACCAGCGGCAGGTACAGGGGCCGATAAACGAAAGAACATAAAGGAACTACTGGGTGAAACAACTTCATTTATATGGATTCCCAAAGGATCGGCACCAAATACCACCGATATGCTTTTGTATTATGTTCCTTATTCTTTCCGTCCGCTACAGGTGCATTCAAAGTTGATCGATCTTAAAACGACTATCGGCTTTTCTGAGTACCTACTGCGCATCCTGGTTTGGTTGGCATACCCAGAGAAACAGAAGGAAAATCCTGAAAATTTCCTAGTCGATATAAACGTGCTAAACGATATGGAAAAACTTTTTAAAATAAAACTGCAGGCGCGCGATAAAATCCTCCCCGCAATAGCCTCAAAGCTGGCAGCGTTGCTTACTTATGTCGACAACCGTCCGCTCGCTTCAACCGATGCACATTATAAACTGGTAACCGACATCACCAACCGCCTGCAGGATAGTATTTTAAAAGCATTTCGATCGGTGCTTATTGAAGATCCGATGAAATATATTACTGCTAAAGGGTTTGGACTTGGACTTTTTTCGGGTGTAAGCACAAAACACATCAATACACCAATCGGTCTGCCACGTGACGGAGAAATGCAGGATCTTTATATGCTGCAACTGATTAAGGATATCCGGAAGCCATTGCCGCAGAATAGCGGAACCCCATTAAAAGGGAGTGATACTACCCGCATTAATTTTAAAGCATTTCTTGACAATACATCGGCAGGAATAACCGAGAGGTATTTTATAGAAAATCTTGAAGATGCGTTGTATGATAATGAGTTCCAGATCATGGAAGCCAGTAATGCCATTTCAGAACCTTTCGACGCTTCACAGGTACGTACTGCCGAAGATATGCTTGAGAATACTAACCGCTTCAACGAGCAGGTTCCTACTGGAAATGCCGCAAAATTTGCGGTGGCACATTATTGCCCGGATTGGAGGACTGATGAAGATGAGAAATTCTATTTGCTGCCATCACGTACACCACCTTCTATCCCGGTGCCGTATATTCCGACTCAGCCCATGATGAGAAGGGAGGAAAAAGGCGATTGGAAAAGATTGGTGATGGATAGGTCTGGGGAACTTTCTCTTGATTTTGGAACGCAAAAAGTAATTTTTGAACATCCGGCTCATAAGAACTGGCTCACTTATAATAAGGACATAGTCAACATTGAAAAAAAATATAGTGATCGTTGGGATATATTCATCAATACCTACGACTATATTGTAGATCCTGATGAAGAGGGTGATCTTTCCAACGACCTGTTCGAAATATTCCTGGCACATGTTAATGAATCCTCGATGCCTTTGAAGAGAACTGCTTTCACGCTTACGGATATACCGGAAACCATGTTGTTTAAACAGTTTGAAAAATATGTCCGCAAGAAAGATGAGCCTATCAGTGCCTTGGACCTGGAGAAATTGGTCCCCCTTGATGGCACTATAGGTGAAATTGAAAGCCTGTTGAATGAATTGCTTGTCGCGGGTATTGGTGATGACAGCGGAAGCACGGCAGATGTACAACTGCGTAAAAAAACTAATGATACCTTTGAATTGATTATCAATCCTAATTTCGCTCTACGAGAAAGGGTATTGAGCGCTGAAGTATTCCGGGTAAAAGGTGAACCAGATCATAAGCCGGTTAAACACCTTATACGAATAAAGATATTGGGCGATCCATGGTCCCATTATCGATGCCGGCTTCGTGTGAGACGAAATATGCGGGATGTAGCTGGTGATGGACGTTTTGATATTAATCCTGCATTTGTTATCAATTCTGCTTATTCTACCTGGACGGATTACGGCATACAGTCATTACACTACGATTATCTCGCCGATGTAGGAAACGCCGAAGACTGGGATCCTGCGCTGAAATACCTTGCGCCTACTACATTGAGTTACAAGGAGTATGTGGCCATGATCAAAAATGTGCAAGCGGGTAATCCTATCCAATTCGGAATGCTATTGCTGGAACATCTTAATATACATAATAAACTATTTAAATTGACGGAGATGGTTCGTAAAGAGAGGTTGTTTAACGCATATGTCGAAGAAAAAATCCGGTCTGCGACTCCTCAGTTGTTTCATAAAAGTAAACAAGTGGATTCGATCTTGGCCTATAAAAAGATGGCAACGGATAGTCTGGCCAAATCTGGTGTGACCAAGATTGCTGCCGATATGATCAATACATTCAGAGTGGTGCCACATACCATTCGTTCACACGAGCCAATTATACACTATTTCTGGTATAGTATTGAAGACTCTACGAAAGTGGTATTTACCCTCTCGTTAAAACTAAAGCTAAAATAGCAATGGTGTTTTTACAAATTATAAGCTGTATAAAATGATTAAAGTCAATCAATATACGAATTCATAGATCTTTAGTACGAATAGGTTTTTTGACTGTTAGATAAAATAGGCGTGAATTTTTACCAAATCTCGTCAATCAACAGATTCAAAATAAAATCTAAAACTATTTCATAATCTTAAACATTTTAAAATGAAAAAAATTAGTAAGAGAACTCTAAAAGCTTACCCGGACAATGCCTATATATTGGACCAGAAAAACAGAATCACGTCTATAGAGACTGGCTTGCTTGTCACGGGTGATGATAACTGGTTGCTGGTAAAAAAAGATTCAAATAATTCGCTGATTTCTATTCCGAAATACTGTAGGGTTAAAAATGTGACAATCAGTAGTGGACGAGAAAAATTTACTATTGTTGACTGGCCCTATGCCAATGTTGCTTGTAGTGTCACTGCACTGCCGGATAATACATCAAGATTCGGCAATGTGTCATACAATTCAGGTGCTGTTCTTGTGTACGATTATGCAAGTCTTACATTGACAGCAAATCCTGGTAACATTATAGTAAAGGCAGGTTTTGATGTTGCCAATCCATTGCCTAATGGCGATTATTATCTGTCACTTGCAGATGCGCCACACAGTGCTGGCACAGGGTATCTTGACAAGACGAAATTTGCTCTTACTTGGTTTTTTATTAATGATAGTGACACGCTGAATAGGTATTTTCATACTGGTAGTGTGAGCTTGGGCTGCCTGACTGTTGGTGTCAATGGAACAGATGCAGATATCCGCAGGTGGTCAGATCTTGCTGATTTGATGTCCAGGCAAAGAATGGGGGCATCCAGTTTATATTCCGGTAAGCTGACTGTAAAAAACCGTCCGGGTGGATAGTTCTTGTTTCCAACCACATAAACTGGCAAAAACTGTTTGTGAAGGTGCAACAGGTAAAATGGGTCTTCAACAGAAAGTTCTATAAATTTATTCTGAGCAGCATATTTACCCTTGCGCCGATGTTTTTGCCAGGTATAATTACCACAGGATATGCCGAATGTAAACTTACGTTTGTAGAAGACAATTGGAGATTGGGTCTTACGGCTTGCGGAAAATAAATTTCTATAAATATTATTTAAGTCAACTGTACCTTTCCCTCTGAAGAAAAACAGGCTCCGACCTCAAATTTCCTTCCACCAGAAAACAATCCCAATCATCGAGTTCAAAGACAATACCTAAAGCTTTCACAAGATCAGCAAAGCATAAACAGGAAAGCAAAGCTAAATATCCCTCCAAAAGAAGCCCTGAAACGCTCAAATCCCATTCGACAGATCAAAGATTACATCAAGTAGCATCTGAACCTATAAACGATAAAATAACATGTGCAACCTAAGCTTGCAATAAAATTGAGAAAGCTGCATATTATAACTTTGAACTGTGTTTTTTGCTTAAACTATAATCAATCAGAAAATAACCAATTGTGCAATTTTAGTCGAACGGGCCTTAGTACCAAGGTTTGACTTTGATGACAGGGTTAGGTTGTAAATACCTTTATTGCTGCTTAACTCGATTTTAAACTTTGTTTTTCGCCTATAGAGCCCCTTATGAGTGTTTTTTTAAAACTTAACTTTTAGCTAAATATTTAGATAGGGTTACCTTTAGGGTTACATATAGGGCTACAATTTAACAGATTTATGGCCGTTTCCCAGGTGCTATATAGCCTTTAAGTAGTTAAAATATCCACATTTTAAGGCGATTGTATACCCCAAATTACCTCATTTTTACGGGGTAATTTATTGTTTAATATCTTGTTTATTAGTGTTTTATTTGTTTTTGTGTTTGTTGGTGGTGTGTGGGGAAATAATCTAAGACATATTGTTTATTCTGATGCTTGCCTTTACTAAAGCAATACTTGAAACCCCTGCAATTCTGATATCCTTGGCTTGGTGATTAGAGTTTTGGCTAACTAGTTTGATGTAGTCATCACCCTTATCTGATTTTTGGATGTACTTTACTGTTACCATCTCATCGCCATCAAAGGAATAAGACAAGAGATACATCTCGCCCCAAAAAATATTTTCAACAAAGTTTTGGATCACCTTGTAAATTACAATATCGCCTGATTTTAACAGCGGGTACATGCTGTCCCCAACTATACTGATAGCGCCGTCACATTTAGGTAGGTTGGGTATTTTGATTCGATCTAAGACGTTAGCTTTTTCATTAAAGACCGAAGTTAAGCCTGCTGCTGCCTGGAAGTCATACAGCGGAATTTCCTGTAATTCTTGTTTAATGTCTGTTCGCATCAAATATTTCTTATTAAGTATAGCAACTTGTTCGTTTGCGGGAGCGTGTGTGTCTTTCATCATTAAGCCAGTTCCGGTAATTAACCATTCTAGATTTATATCCTTATATTTTGAGTAAAATTTCTCAACAGTATCCATCGTTAGCCCACTGCTTTTATCTAAAACCCCATTGGAAATGCCTGTTTCAGTATAAAATTTGTTTTTGCTAACTCCTTTTATTTCAAGGTACTGCATGATGCGCTCCTTCTGAATTGAGATATTTTTCATTATTTATTTTTTAAACTGAGATATTTATCTATACATTTGCTTTCGTATTAAAAGCAATAAGAGCAATGAACAAAAATAGTCAAAATCGTAATACATACAATACCGTAGTGATCTCCGAATTATCGTCTAGACATGGATTTACTAAGATTTTTATCAGACAATGCCTCAAGGGCGATAGGAATAGCCTTTCCGCTGATACAATCAGGAGAGAGTATAAACAACTTGTAAAAAAAGTAGAAAGTGCATTAAACCACTAATATTTATGTATAAGGCTCCATACGAATTATTTAACAATCAATACGGGGTGCGCTTGAGCTACATTGTAAGTGATGTAGATAAGCGTAATGCCGAGAGTGTCGCTTTATTTAGTTACAGTGCTTACAAACTACGGTCTCATCGAAATGAAGGGTTCAGAATTAAAGAGGGAAGGGGTTTAGGGAATGAAGCTCTGATAAATTTCTCCAAGCTACCGGTTCAGGAACAAAATGTGTTGATCGAAAAATGGGGCGATCCGGCTAAAACGACAAAGCATCATCAGTTTAAGGACTTTATTACACCGGATGCTGCAGCACTTAGTTTTTTTAGTGCCTATCGCCTTGCCGACGGCCGGTCATTGCCGAAAGAGGTTATTTTGAATTACACTACTCATGCTTCCATTTTAAATGCCTGCCACATCATTATCAGCAATAACAGTGCAAGACGTAAAGCAATGGGTGGCGTAAAGGCCAATATCTGGGGGAAACTGGCAGAGTGTGTATTTAATTTGGATAAAAAAGAATTTGGCCATTCACTGCCACCTAACTATCGCCGTTTACAGGAAAAATTTAGAAAGTATAAAAAAGAGGGGTATACAGCTTTAATACATCGAGGGTTTTGCAATGATAATAGTAGAAAAGTAACTGTAGATGTAGAACGCTTGATCCTAAGTTTATATATCGCACAAAATAAGCCTTATGTTGGCGATGTAAGTAACGATTACCTGCGTTTTTTGGCAGGGGATATCGATATTATTGATTTTCAGACAGGGGAGGTTTTTGATCGCAACCAGTTCTGTGAAAACGGGCAGCCGATAACCTTGAGTGAAGCCACTGTCTGGAATTATATCAATGAACCTGGCAACAGGATTATTGTAGATAAGTTTAGAAGCGATAGTCTCACATTCAATAGTACGCATCGCCCACATCACCATAGGCACGCACCAAACTATTCTTTCAGTAAAATATCAATGGATGACCGTGATTTACCACGGAAAATGCCTAATGGCAATCGGGTTAAAGCATATTATGCTTATGATATTACCAGTGGGTGTGTAATTGGCGCGGCTTACAGCCAAACTAAGGATAAGGCATTGTTTATCGATTGCATGCGCAATATGTTTCATTTTCTTGACCGAAACGGCTATGGGATGCCAATGCAGGTTGAGGTTGAGCATCACCTGGTTAATACTTTCAAAGAGGATTTAATGCAGGCAGGGGTAATTTTTCCATTTGTGCGCTGGTGCAATCCAGGCAATTCGCAGGAAAAATGGGCTGAAACAGGCAACCGAATTAAGAAGTATGGCTATGAAAAGCGCTACCAGGATGGTATCGGGCGTTTTTATTCGCGCCTGGAAGCAAATAAAACCAAAAGTGAGAAAATATTCGATGCCCAGAACAATAACTATAAGGAGAAAACATATTCCTATCAGGTTCTTACTGCCGATGACGAGGAAATTATTGAAAAATACAATAATGCCCTGCATCCAAATCAAAAGAAGTACAAAGGTTTAACACGCGCCGAAGTATTGGCTATGTATGTAAACCCGGAACTGGCTCAAGTAGACCGTGCACTCCTGCTACGTTACATTGGTAATGTTGCAACCACAAGTATTCGCAGAAGCCAGTATGTACAGGTGCAATACGCTAAATACAGTTTGCCTGATCCTAAAGTTATGCTACGTCTGCTACCTAACAATTATGAAGTTAAGGCATATTATCTCCCAAACGAGTTTGGCGAAACTGACAGTGTTTACCTCTATCAAAATGAGGTATTTATCTGCAGATGTGAGAAAATAAGCGCTTACAATACTGCAAATGCAGAGTGGTCAGAAGAAGACCCCTTAAGTTATTCAAAGCAGGCGCACTATGTAACCAAATTCGACAGCATGGTTAAACAAAAAAAAGCCGGTTTGTCAAGGCTTAAGGTTGTCGAAAACACCAATTACTATGCCCAGGGCGAAGTGGAGGTTTCTCTTGAAAGTGCCTTGCAGCCCAATGAGCGGTTTGATTTGCCAGAAGATTACCATTACGAAGATTACAACAGAATGAATGCTATTAACGCACTATAAATATGACACCTGAAAACATTAAAACCAAAATTGTTGCAGCCATAGGGCTGCAGCGAACGAAATTTGTGAGCGATGCCTCACAAGCGGTGGCCTTAGGCATAAATGCTGCACAGCTTAACCGCTTAAAAAAAGGGGATACACAAAATGTACTAAGTCATGGGAAATGGATTAGTATAGCCCGAAAACTTGATGTGCAATTAACTGATGCTCCGGCATGGGTGACTGCAAAAACCAATGTTTACCACTTTGTATATACCCAGTTAGAAACTTGCCAGAATAATTCACTCTCAGGAATATTATGTGACATGGCGGATATAGGAAAAACCTATGCCGCCCGTCAATATGTTAAAGAACACCAGAACGCGATATATGTGGACTGTGCCCAGGTAAAAAGCAGGCAGAAATTAATTCGTCATGTGGCCAGGGAGTTTGGGGTAAACCATACCTGCAGATATACAGATGTATACGACGATTTAGTCTATTACCTGCGTAGTGTTGAAAAACCAATCATTGTACTCGATGAGGCCGGTGACCTGGATTACTCTGCTTTTTTGGAGCTGAAAGCGCTCTGGAATGCAACTGAGCGATTCTGCGCCTGGTATATGATGGGAGCTGAGGGGCTGGAAGCCAAAATAACCAGGAATAAAGACCTGAAAAAAGTTGGCTATACCGAAATATTTAGCCGCTTCGGCAATAAGTACCAACAGGTAGTGCCCCACGGAAAAGAAGCCCGAGAAGATTTTATTAAACACCAGGCGGCTTTGGTAGCTAAAGCAAACGGAGCAACCGATATGCAGAAAATTTATGCCCGGACAGAAGGGAGCCTGCGTCGGGTATTTACTGAGGTTCAAAAATTAAAATTGGTATAAATGAATTTGAAAAGAGCTTTAAGTGGTGCTGAAGTTAAGACCATGAAATTTAAAACAATGGATTTTACCGGTGGCTGGTTAGATCTATTAGGTAAGCCTGAGCCTGCGGGGTGCTGGCTGGTATGGGGTAACTCGTTTAATGGTAAAACACGCTTTGTACTTACCCTTTGTAAATACCTTACTGCTTTCGGAAAAGTAGCTTACGATAGTTTGGAAGAAGGTTTTTGTAAAGATATGCAGGATGCATTAAGCGATGTAGGCATGGAGGATGTTAAAAACCGGTTTCAGTTTTTAGGAAAAGAAAGCATTCCAGATTTGACTACAAGACTTGAAAAGCCCAAAAGCGCTGCCATTGTGGTTATAGATAGTTTGCAGTATTCAGACCTTAACCTAAGGTCATATAAAGAATTACGCTCCAAATTTCCCAAAAAACTTTTCATTATCATCAGTCATGCCGATGGTAAAGAACCTGAAGGGAGAGTGGCCAAGAAAATTAAATATGATGCCGCTAAAAAAATCAGAATAGAAGGTTACCGTGCTTTTTCTCAGGTACGGGGAAAAGGATCGGCGCATTATGATATATGGCCGGCGGAGGCTGCAAGGTATTGGAACGAACTAACTTAAAAAAATGAAGGATTTTAACCAGCATATCAAAGAAATGTCGCAGCACTTTAATTTAAATAAAGAGGAAGTTACCAATCTGTTTCTGGATTTAGCAGATGAATTTTTGATGGACTATTCTGGTAATGCAAATGCTGCGAAAGTTTGGAAGGCAACACCAGAGTTTTGGCAGTGGTGGCAGCAGATCTGGCTAAATAGAGACAGCATGATCTTGAAGCGATATCCCCAAAGATTAACCGGTAAGAAGACCCTAAATCTTTATCTGATATGGCATAGCTCCAAATACACTGCAATGAAACCAAGCAAGGCGGTTTATGACGCCTTTATACAGATCATAAAACAAAATGAAATTTTACTTAACGAACTAATATAGCTATGGAACTAGGACAAATTGAAAAACTATTAAAATATTACAATAACAGCGAAATAAGGGTTGTTAACGATATGCATCCACATTTTAATGCGGTTGGGGACGTGATTGGTGGTGAAGAAACCGGGCTTAAAGTCAAACGTTTCGATACCCAGCAAACCTTCTTCGTTCAGGCAGCTGATATTAAAATAACCAAAAGAAAGTAGACCCTAATAGATCATAAAGAATAATTACGCCATAAAATAGAGAATATGCAAAACAGATCAATCAACATTAACGAATTAAGTACCCTTGAACTGGAAAAATTACTTGCCGAGAAGAAGAAAGCTGAAAAACAACAACGCATGGCTGAAAAAGCCATTTATGAGAAGCATAAGGACGGCACAATCGAATTGCTTTGGGAGGAGGCGAATGAGCTGGCGCTGGCAACAGCCAGATTTAAAAATAAACTGCATACCGTTATGGATTTGCAGGCCGAGAAGCTGAATCAATATGGCGGTATAAGAGGCAATAGCAAGGGTGGGTTTGCAATTGTACACAGCAATGGCTCTAAAAATATTACCAGGCGCAGGGATACTGATCGTTTTTGGGATGAACGCGCAACAAAAGCTGTTGGATTAATTAAAGATTTTTTAAGCGATACCGTTAAGAAAAGAGATGCCCAGCTCCATGATATTTTAATGAGCTTTTTGGAAAGAAATGTAAAAGGTGATTTAGAATACGCCAAAGTCATGGACTTACTCAAGCATGAGGATAAATTTAATGACGTGCGCTGGGTCAGCGGCTTACAGCTGATTAAAGAAAGTTACAGCCAATCCTTTAAAGCCTTCGGTTACGAATTCAAGAAACGAAACCAAAGTGGCAAATGGGAGAGTTTGAGCCTTAATTTTTCTAGTCTCTAATTTCTTGCATATGCTACAAAGCACTGCCGAGGGATTAGTTGACACCGGCGCTGCATACTAAGTTTTAGAAAGCAAGTATTTCAGTGTTAATAGTTATAAATACTGCTGATAAACAATGTTTTAAAGCAGATGTGAGTTGGTGTATCGGGTAATTAGCCGATAAATTAAATTATCGGCTAATTACCCGATAAAAAAGTGAAAAATCAATCTTAATAAAATCAGGCTATGCCTCAAAAAAAAGCTTACACCTGGTAAGCATCCTATAGAACGACTAAAATAAATTACATTTAATTAAATACACCATGGCAAAACAGCAATTTAAACTACGTAACCAGGACGTCAAAACTTATTTTGACGATTTGTGCAGAAAGTATCCCGAGTGGCGATTAGACGCTCTAGAAGAGAAAACTGCACAACGGTTTTACATCAGTCCGCGTACAGTTAGGGCAATCTTAAAGGGCGAAGGTAATTACGCCCTTTAAGCCTTGCTTAAATAAGTTTTAAACGATGTTAAGGGATGTGTCATCAGTACTACTAACGCCTCTAAGCTTGCTTAAAACTTATTTTTAATGCTGCAAATTTATTCTATTGTGATTTTTTGCGGTGTGTATTTCGAGGTTGTTACCTGATAAAATACGGTCGAAAAAGTAAGCTTATCAATCGAAATACCCATAACGCCAGCTTCCTCATCCTCAACAACATTTTCTTCTGCCAGTTGTTGCAGCGCTTTAAAAGTATCGCCCTTTAAAAATTGTAGTTGCGCTGCAATGCGATCAATCAAATCTATTTCTGCCAACCCATCACTATTTCCCATCGTACCGGAAATATGGTCCGCAAACCCATCCCTGGTGTATAGCTTTATTTCAATTGTAGCTGCGGCTTCCTGCCGCTGTTCAACCATGGTAGACCATTGTATGGGTAAAATTTTAATCAGGCAACCTGTATAGTATTGCGTGTAATTTTCGTTGCCCGGGCCAAACTGTTTGCGATGCAAATCAACATATTCAATACCCGTTATGGCTGTAAGTTTATCTTTTACAGCCAAAAATAATTCTTTGCGTGGTGTCATTCTCTTAATCTTTTTTTAATTGTTAAACGCAAAGCCATGTAGGGGCTCCTTTTTCCCCTAGCGATGGCATCCTCTTGCATGTTTGTTTTTATGACCGGCATGCCTAGTAACTGGCTTCTATATGTAAACTGTTCTGGTCAGTAAACTTAAGCTCTTTTACCTTCATCCTGTCGTATTCAAAATTCTGTTTAGCCTCTATCAGCAGGGCTGTTGCATTCTCTCCGTTTAAGAGGTTTAAAATGCCTACCCCAAGTTCAGGGTATTGTTTGTACTCACCTTTTTCGGCAAGTAAAATGTGTTTTTGGTGCAACTCATCTGAGAAGCCAACAAGGAAATCCCCCTGTTCCAATTCTAGGTCTGTGTTAAATATTAAGTCTTGCATAATTTATTTATATCAACAAATCTCCAAGAAATTTAATTCAGGAAAAAAACCGTGTTCAGGCATTGTAGAGGTACTTTACAGCGCTTGTTAAATCGTTTACAATGCCTGATACCCAATTTTTTTTGCGCCCAAAATCGTAGCAATTTTGTCTTAACAACGGGGAAATAAACACATAAACTCCGGGTATAATCAAAGAGAAAAAATGACGAATTGGATTAATGTTGCTCAAAAACAAATCGGAGTGGAAGAGTACCCCAAAGGAAGCAATGGCGGTAAGCAGGTAGAGGAATACTTAAAAGCTGTAGGACTTGGTAAGGGCTACGCCTGGTGCATGGCATTTGTATACTGGTGTGTGCTTCAGGATTGTAATGCTAAAGGTTCTAAAATGCAGCTAAAACGTACTGGTGGCGTTAACGATCAGTACATCGCCTGCAAAAAGCTAGCGGTACATACACCAAAGGCCGGAGATATATTTATTATGATCAACCCCAATGGTACCGGACACACAGGCTTTGTTGAGAAAGTGTTGGAAAACGAATTACTCCAGACCATTGAAGGAAATACAAATGGTGATGGATCCAGGGAGGGATATCAAGTAGCAAGACGTACCAGAAATATAAAAACCATTAAAGCATTTATAAGATTAAATGAGGCCATTTAGGATAGTTTTTTTCGGGTTGATTGTACTTTGTTTGCAGGTAGCCTGCCGTTCCAGGCAGGTTGCCACAAACGAGGTATTAAGAATCAAAACCATTACCCAGGTACAACGCGATACCATTATCCAAACAGATCCAGATAGTAGTTTTTATCAGGCATGGATTGATTGCATTAGTGGCAAGCCGGTTCTAAGGGTGGATAGTGAAACTAAGAAGGCTGGAAATTACCTCAATGTTCCAACGGTGAAAATGGAAGGAAATGAGTTGAAGGTGGATTGTTATGCCACAGCACAAAAACTATTTAGAACCTGGCAACAGCAGTACATAGAAGAACTTAGGACGGAAACCATTATACGCCCGCCGATTGAGGTAATAAGGCCTTTAACCTTATGGCAGAACCTACAGATTTATCTCGGGCGGGCAGCACTTGTGCTTAGTATGGTATACCTGATCTACCGCTTAATTAAACAAAAATTAAAAATAAATTAAATATCGTTAAAATGAATTTACCTTCAGTAAAATTTAACATCCAAAACGGCGGTTTATTACAACAGCCAGCAACAAGCGATAAAGTTATCGGACTTATTGCAACCGGTGAGGCAGTAACAGGCACCCCGGGTTTGACACTTGATACTTCGTATCAATTATTTAGCCTAAGCGACGCAGAAAACATCGGAATCGTGGCAGGTGGAGCAAACGACTTTATCTACAAACAGTTAGAACAGTTTTATACCGAAGCTGGCCAAGGGGCAGAACTTTGGTTAATGTTGGTGGCTGCGGATATAGCTTACACCGAAATGCTTGATGTTACCAAAACTTATGCTAAGAAATTACTGGCAGATGCCGCAGGCGCTATCCGTGTTTTGGGTGCCTTAAAAAAATCGGCCGGCACTGAAGTGGCAGTAGATGGTTTAGATGGTGATGTGCATACTGCAGTAGTTAAAGCGCAGGCTTTGGCCACATATTATGCCGAAAAGTATATGCCAGTTCGCGTAATTATTTCGGGCAATAACTATAGCGGAACCATTGCCGACCTAAAAGACTACACTACCGCTTCATTCAATAAGGTTGCGTGCCTTTTGGCCAATACCGATGCTACTAAAGTGGCTTCAGTTGGTTTAGCATTAGGCCGTTTGGCAAAAACTCCTGTACAAAGAAATTTGGGACGTGTTGCCGATGGAGCTGTCGAGAGTCTAACCGCTTACTTTACAAATGGCGAAAAGGTAGAGAGCCAGCAAGACGCCTGGGACGCCATTTATAACAAGGGCTACATCTTTTTAAGATCATTTGTAAGTAAGAGCGGTTACTATTTCAGCGACGACTTAACATTAACAAGCGAAACAGACGATTTTAACAGTCTTGCACGTGGCTTAGTGTTAGATAAGGCCATCATTTTAGCCTATGCTTCTTTAGTTAACAATTTATTGGATGAAGTTGAAGTTGCTGCCTCAGGTACTATCCATCCGGCGGTTGTAAAAAGCTGGCAAAGTCAGGTTGAAAATGCCTTAACTACAATGGTTGCGGCAGGCAACTTATCTAACGTTGAGGTCTATATCGACGAAAATCAAAACATCTTAAGCACCGGCATTATGCAGGTTGCAATTAAATTACAGCCAGTGGGTTATGCTAAGCAAATTACCGTAAACATTGGTTTTACCACAACAATTAATAACTAATATGACATTTGGAAGTAAACAGTATTCGTGGAGCGATGTAAGCATCGCCATTGGCGGAAAAATCATTAATGGTGTAACAGAAGTGGAATACACCGTGAAAAAAGAAAAAGAAGCCCTTTACGGTCGTGGTTCCGATCCACATGCTATTTTAAGTGGTAAAAACACTTATGAAGGCAAGATAGGTATTTGGCAGAGCGAACTGGAAAGTATGGTACAATCTGCACCAAACCGTGATGTGTTATCACTAAAATTTGACGTGGTGATCACTTACGTGCCTGAAGATGGAGGTGTTGTAGTGGTTGATATTCTTAAAAACGTAGAATTTACGGAAGTAAAGAAAGCCATGAAACAGGGCGATAAAAACATGGTGGTAGAAATGCCAATCGTATTCACAAAAATTAAAACTCAGCAATAACCAATCATGAGTAAAGTTACAACCCAACAGATTGCCGACTGGAAAAAACAGCATACCGATGTGTACCAAATGCCTATCGATGATAAGGTATGTTATTTGAGAGCACCCCAAATGGTAGATTGGAAAAGGGCATTTACGATTATGCAGAAAAGCGGCGACGTAGGTTTCGCTGAAGAAATGCTAGCCACTTGTTGGTTAGGTGGGGATGAAGAGATCAGAACAAAAGATGATTATTTTTTATCAGCACGTAAGGAAATCGCCTCTCTGTTTAATTATTCAGAAGCCATTGTTAGCCCAACGGAGAGCAGAGGTTCTAAAATTACAATCGACGAATTTAGTTGTATTGTAAGGGTAATTACCAGGGAAGATTTAAAACTGGCCGACAAGAGAAATCCATCAAATAAGCCTTTTGTAACACAAGAAGCCCTGTTTGATTTGATTTGTACCGAAAAGGATGAGGCCTTCGCAGATAAAAACAATGCAAGCTTAAGGTTTCCGCTTTATCAGGCAATCGAAAATTTACAAAATCAAAAAGCTGCTCAGCTAAAAAAGCTCTAATTGAGGCTGTCGTCGATCCCGACGACACCTCAGCTTATTCATTAGCTGAAATTAGTGTAAGGCTAGGAGATGCTTTTTTGAAATACTACATGCACATTCAAAGCCCTTCCTCTCTTTCTGATGAGGAATGGGCTGAAGAATTGCAAAACTTACACTACATCAGACAACAAGAAGCCGAGGCTTCAAAGCCCAAATAATAAATGAATCCAGTTGAATATATAATTAGTTTAAGAGACCAGGCAACCCCTGTTTTAGCCAAAATAGCTGAAAGTATTGGTTTGGTAATGAACAGGTTTAAACAGCTTAGCAATGAGTCTTTGGCTTTTGTGCGGACTGTGGCAACCAGAATTGGAACAATATATACTAATGTCATCAATAATATAGCCTCAGGGATTACCAGGGGAATAAATAATATTAATAATACCGCCAGCAGGGCGAAAGCAATTTATGACAGTACAGTAAATTCAGTCAAGGCCGGAGCCACCAAAGTCAAAGATTTTATTACCACAAATGCCAGTAAGCCCTTGATTAATCCAGCTGGCCTTGGTGTTTCACAGTTGATTGACTTCGGGAAAAAGATTAAAGAGTTAACCGAAGAATACAACGGCTTTAAAGAAACATTAGGCGAAACATTTAATTCCCGCGATATTGGAGATAGCGCCATGAATGCGATCTCGCAATTTGCAGTTAAATCCCCTTCTCAGCTAGCTGATGTAGTAGAGTCCTTTGACAACCTTGCTAAAAATGGAATTAATCCAACTTCAGCAGAGCTAACCTCATTAGGGGATCTTGCGGCATCTAAAGGTAAAAAGTTCGAAGATATTGGATCAGCACTCTTGTCAGCTCAAGGTGGTGATTTTCAGGCTCTCAAACAGCTAGGTGTGGAGGCTACCGCATCCGGGGATAAAGTTAAGCTGTCTTTCAACGGCCTAACAAAAACAGTGGAAAACAATGGCCAGGCCATGAAAACCGCCTTAGCTGAATACGGAAATATGAATGGTATTGCCGGCTCCATGGAAAAGGTTGGTCACTCAGTTGAGGATATTACTAGTTTTAAGTTTCTGGCTGAATATATTCCGGTAATTTCCCGGTTTTTCGAGATTTTGCAGAGTAATATTCAACCGGTTATAAATTCTGTCTGGAATTTTTTGAGGGCAATGTTTGGTTTAGATGAAGGAGGGGATAGTCTTTCAGTTTTTAAAGATATCTTAAGTGGTGCCCTCTTCGTTGTTGACCTTTTATCATCTGGGGTAGCAACTCTAATTGATTGGTTAGCACCACTAGCGCCTTCAATTTTTGCGATAGTAGCATCAGTGGCAGCATTTAACCTGGTAATGGCCATGAACCCGATAAGTTGGGTGGTACTGGGTATAATTGCTTTAATTACTATCATCGGTTTAGTTGTAAAATATACTGATGGTTGGGGAAAATCATGGAATGCCTTAGGGACTATGTTTAGGGTGGTCTGGGACCAAATTGGTGCTGATTTTAACTTTGGGATTGATAGTATGGTCTACGGTTTTACCCTAATATACCTGCAGGCCAAGGATGTGGTTGAGCAAATTGTAGGAACCTTTTCTAACCTTGGCGAGGCTATTGGGATGGCCTTAGATGGCAATGTGAGTGGAGCGATGGACCGTGCTTTTCAGGGGGTTAGAACAGAAGCTGGGGCAGAGATCGAAAGACTCCGAAAGGAGCATCAAACCCAAACGGACGCATATTACCGGGGTACTGCCCAAAGGGGACAGAAGCTTGCTGGTGCAGCAAATCAGTTAGGGATTTCTTTTGATGTAGATCGCTTCTCTAAAGATGTGAGCAAGGTAGCTTCCGGGCTTTCAGGTGCCGGACAGGATACCAGTTCATACGACAAATTTGCCAGGGATAATAAAGGTACGAAAGACAAAAGCGGCAGTAAACCAACAAATGTTGCTGGTGGTATTACCGGAGGCGGGACACAGACCTCACATATTACCATCAACCTGGCCAAAATGCAGGATCAAATTGTAATCAATACCATTAACTCGGGCGAAGGGGCCACGAAAATGCGGCAAATGCTCGAGGAAGAACTAAACCGGCTTTTAGGCTCAATCACACTAATGCAAACTGCGTAATGACACTAAATATTAAAGAATTAACTGCGCTGGCTCATTTGAGCTATATCGCCTCGCCATACCCAGGCTTTGATAAAAAGCTGAGTATGTTCAATCTTCCTGATATGAATAACATTGGAAACATATCAGGCTCACCATATTTTATGCAGCTGAGCTTAAAAAAGCAAAGTGGCGAAATTATAACCCTGCCTAATGAGCCACTGGTTTCTATCTCATTGCAAAAAACGATTGTAGAAACAGCAACAGTGGGTGAGGGGAGAACGGGAACAGTAAAAGAGTATATCTGCACTGAGGATTTTGACATAGAAATAAAGGGCGTTTGTATTGGCGAAAATGGCGCGTATCCAACAGAAGATGTCAAAGCAGTAAAAGATCTCTTTCTGGTTAACGAGGCCCTTGAGGTACAGGAAAACTTGTTTTTTGAATTGTTTGACATCAAAAAAATTGTGCTTAAAAGTTTTAAGCTCGATGAAATGGTGGGACAGGAAGGTGTACAGAAATACAGCATCAATGCGGTGAGCGATATACCTTTTTTCGCCGAATTATCCGAAAGGACCAAATTTATTAATGAATCAGTAACCAAAGCACTAAATAATGTTCGTCTTACAGGGGTACTTTGAAATAGGGGTTTATAAGTTCAGTACTATAAACAACGTAGAAATTACGCGTTCGGTGGATGAGATTACCGATACCGCAGTAATTAAAATGCCAACAAAATTTTTGATTAAAGAGGGGAATGGGAAACTGGTATATACCGAGGAAGCGATCAAAAAAGGTGATCGGGTTAAAATTGTTTTGGGGTATAAGGATAAATTGGAAAGGGTAGAATTTACCGGATACGTAGACCGGATTAAATGTACTACTCCAATGGAAATTCACTGCGAAGATGCCACCTGGTTGTTGAAACGCAAAGATGCCGCTTTTAGTAAGAGCAATACAACTTTGAAACAGGTACTGGAAAGTATTGTGAGCGGTACAGATCTAAAACTGGCCGCAAACATACCTGAAATGGCATTGCAAAAATACCTCATCAAAGATAAAAATGCTGCTCAGGCCCTTAAACAGATTAAAGATGAATTTAAGGAAATCTATAAAATTTACCTAAACGATGCTGGGGAGTTATACTGTGGTTTACAGGAATTAAACAACATTAACCAAAAAGCCAGCTATGATCTTAATTACAACATCATTGAAAATAAGCTCGAGTTTAAAACTGGAGAGGATAGACGGGTAAAGATCATATGCGAGGGATGTACCAGGGACAACAAAAAGATCACTGCTACCCTGGGAGATAAGGATGGCGAAGAGTTTAAGTTTACTAGCAAGGTGATTACCGATCAAAGCTCGATTGATAAACTGGCAGAAGAATACCTGAAAATCGCAAAATACGGGGGCTATAGTGGAGACATTACCAGTTTTTTATTGCCTGTTGCAAGCCCGGCAATGGCTGTGGAAATTATCGATAAAAAACATCCCAACCGGGAGGGCAGCTATTTCATAAAAAAGGTAGTAACCACTTACGGTACCGGGGGCGCAAGGCGAACAGTTAGCATTGGCAATAAATTAACCACCAACAAAAAGTAATGACCGAAGAGATCGCAAAAAAAATAAAACTGCTGGGTAAACAAGATACCGATACCACCATTATGACGGTAAAGACAGTAGATAAACAAGAAGGCACCTGCACCTGTGATGATGGGCAGATATTGCATACAGATGTAAGGTTGTCGGCCATTATTGATGAGAAACTGCAGAAATATTATCTCTTTCCGAAGGTGGGTAGTACCGTACTTGTAACACCTATAGATGCTGATTACAGTATGCAATTCGTATCCGCTATAAGCGAGCCTGAGGAAATGGTGTTACATATCGGTGAGGTGATTTTTGAAATCAACAAAGATGGCTTTCTGCTGCAGAAAAATAATGAAACACTTAAGGCTTTGATGATTGATCTGATCAAAGAAATTAAAGCGATGAAGTTCACAACCAATGCAGGGCCAACCATTGCGCTGGTTAATACCCCCAGTTATCTGCTATCGAAAACCGGTTCGAACAATTTTTAAAAGAGAATTAAATGGCTTTAAATAAAAACAGATTAAAATCTAAAATCATAGCCGCCTTTGAAGCGGAGCAAACCGAACAGGAAGATTACAGCGCCAGTTTAGATAGAATAGCCGATAAGCTTGCCCAGTGCATTATCGAGGAAATCAAACAACTGGCTATCACCTACAACAGTGGTCTGCTCGCACCAAACGGAGCGGTATCGGGAACCTTTAATGCAACGCTAAGCTAATGGAAGAATTTATTAAACAACATGTTGGGGAATTAATTACGGCAGTTATTGCAGCTTTCGGCGGTTGGTTCTTTCAACGAAATAAGCAAAAAGCTGAACTTCAGGCGAATGAGATCGATAATGCAGACAAGGTTTTAAAGTACTACAGGGAAATGGTTGACGATTTGGGGCTTCGGCTTAAGGAAGCGATAGTAGAGTTAAATAAAACAAAGGAAATGGTTAAGGAACTTGAAGAAAAAGTAGAAGCCTTAACCGATGAACTTAAAAAGCACAAGAAGTTAAATAATACAACATCATGATTAAAAAAGCCTTACATAATCAATCGGTTCTGGATTTTGTACTGCACCATACCGGTAGCATCGTTGCAGCACTGGATTTCAGTTTCGATGCAGCCATAGCAATCACAGATGATCTGCTTGTTGGTAACAGTTATCCGGTAAGTGGAAATCTGCTCGCCGACACCGATATTTTAAACTATTACACCAGCAACAATTATACACCTGCAACAGCAACACTTATCGATACCGATTACGGAATTGGGGAGATGAGGATTTTAAGCACTTTTATTGTAAGATAATGGCAAGAAGCATAGAACAAATTCAAAATGAAATCATTAATGCTAAAGAAAGTAATTCTGATTTAGCCGAATTAACCAGTACCAGTAAAACCGCAGTATGGAGACTGATAACCTTTGTTATCGCTTTTTCCATTTACGCACTGGAAAAACTGTTTGATATCCATAAAGCAGAAACAGATGATAAAATCGCATTATTGAAACCGCATACTGCGCGTTGGTATCGCCAAAAAGCATTGGCTTTTCAATATGGGTATCCTTTGGTAGCAGATTCAGATGTTTACGATAATAGTAACATTAGCGAAGGGCAATTGGCCCAAAGTAAAATAGTCAAGTACTCTGCTGTAACAGAGTCTAAAGAAGGGCTTGTAATCGTAAAAATCGCTACCGAAAGCGGTGGGGTGTTAAGTCCGATCAGCGATGAGCAAAAGGCAAGCTTTGAAGCTTATATCGCCGAAATTAAAGATGCAGGTGTAACCATCCACACCATCAACTATCTACCGGACAAACTGTACTTAAACATGACAGTTTATTACAACCCTTGGTGTTGGATGCACAGGGGAATAGCATTATAAGTGGTGGTAAACCTGTGGAAGAGGCCATAAAGCAGTATTTAAAAGAATTGCCTTTCAATGGCGAGTTGGTATTGGCCCATTTGGTAGATAGGCTTCAGGAAGTGGAAGGGGTTTTAATACCGCAGATAAATAACGCTGAAAGCAGTTGGATCAATGAAGATATAAATTCAACAACCTATGCAGCTCCCGTAGCAATTGAAGTTAAAAAAATACCTGTATCAGGATATTTTGAAGTTGTCAATTTTAACAATATAAGCTATGTGGTATAAGGTAGATATAAATAAACTAGTCATCCTGCTTACCCCCACCTTTTTAAGGAAACCGGTATTTGTTGCATGGTTGCAGGCCCTGGCAACACCAATCGCGACCCTGCATCAGCAATGGTATAATAAAAGGCTCGATAATTTATACCGCCTGGCACGTAACGGTCAGGTATGTTATTTACGCGCCACCTTAAATGATGCTTTCGATGCTGGCCAGAGGCGAATTAAAATTGCAAACGGCAACAAATATCAGCGTAAATACATTTATACCGGTACTGAACAAAAACATAAATACCTGGGCATAAATTATTTGCTGAAAGTAGGGGATTACGCCGATACGGGTGCCGATTTTAGGGTAGTCATCCCACAAGATTTCGATCTGGTAAATAATAAATACCAGTTAGAAGCAATGATAGATTTTTATAAACTGGCGGGCAAACGCTATAATATTGAAAAAGAATGAATCAAATAAATTTACAGCAGGCAGGAGGTTTTCCGCTTGAAACCGATACACTCGATTTTATGCAAACCGCTTACACAGCGTTGCAGGCCATTGCAGCCCTGGGGGCGACAATTATATCCTTTCTGGTTGTGTAACCAACGGAAACACGGTTGGCGATGGTTACCTGGTTATTAATAATGAAGTGTTACCCTTTAAAGGTGGTTTGCTCCAAACCAACATTGTGGTTCGGGAAGACAAACAAACACGCCCCTTTGAAAATGGCCAGGTTAAAGAGGTATTTTTTACCCGTTATGCCTCTTTTGGCACAGGAACAAATGCGATACCCTGGACAGGCCTCTCTCGCTTAAAGAACCTTGCAGCATTTAAGGATCTTCCAACGCAGATAAGTTCTGCAATTGATTTGGATGGCGCGGATACCCTGGCAACCTCAAAAGCAGTA
Organism: Pedobacter sp. HDW13; assembly: GCF_011303555.1. Classification (NCBI taxonomy): domain Bacteria; kingdom Pseudomonadati; phylum Bacteroidota; class Sphingobacteriia; order Sphingobacteriales; family Sphingobacteriaceae; genus Pedobacter; species Pedobacter sp. HDW13. Next base: position 3,773,203 of record NZ_CP049868.1, read on the forward strand.
AAAACATTAAACGACAAAATAAATGCACAACTACCTTCAGGTGCAATTGTGATTTGGAGTGGGGCAATTAATGTTATCCCTGTAGGTTGGGCCTTGTGCGATGGTCAAAATGGTACGCCCGATTTGAGAGATCGATTTGTTTTAGGGGCGGGCAGTAATTATTATGTTGGACAGGTTGGTGGAGAGGAGAAGCATGCACTGACTATCCAAGAAATGCCAAGGCATAACTTTACAACAAGGTTTCAGCTAAATATAGTTGATAGTTCTAACTATACCAGTACTTTATCTTATCCAGGTGAAGGCGATCGAAATGAATGGAGGGAGATTGGTTCCAACTTTTTAGGTAACGATATACCCCATAATAACATGCCCCCTTATTTGGCATTTGCTTATATCATGAAACTATAATGGCAAAACAAACTTTAAATGCAATAAAAAACTGGTTTAAAACCGGTTTAAAGCCTACGCAACAGCAATTTTGGGACACCTGGGATAGCTTCTGGCATAAAGACCAGGTTATTCCTTCAAGTTCCATTGAGAATTTGGATGCCCGTTTTGATGAAAAAGCTGATGTTGAATTTTTAGCAGCGCATTTAACGGATCCTAATGCACACGGTCTTGAAAATAAAGTCGATAAAGAAGCAGGTAAAGGTTTATCTGCCAATAATTTTACCGATGAAGAAAAAACAAAACTTGCAAATTTATCTGACGAAGATGTTTCTGCGCTTACCCAAAGGGTTGGAGATTTGGAAACCCAAAAAGCAGATGTCGAAAACGTATATACCAAAAATGAACTGGATATCATTGTTAATGGCATTGCGCTAACACCCGGGCCTAAGGGAGAGCCCGGTATCCAGGGACCTAAAGGTGAGGCAGGGAGCGACGCTACAGTAGCTGATGCAGATGAGATAGTTAAAGGGAAAATAAAACTGGCGGGCGATTTAAGCGGAACAGCTGATGCGCCAATAGTCCATGGTTTGGTTGGTAAACAAGCAACCCTTGTTAGTGGAACGAATATTAAAACAGTTAATAGCATTTCGCTGTTGGGAAGTGGCGATATTACCCTAAGCGTACCTGTAATTTCAGTAAACAGCAAAATTGGTGCAGTTCTCTTGGATAAGGTGGATATGGGGCTCAGCAACGTAGACAATACAAGTGATATCGATAAGCCGGTTAGTAATTTACAGGCAGCAGCCCTTAATTCTAAATTGACCGGGGTTATTGCTACAGATGCTGAAACCCAGATCACAGTTGGCGTAATTGAAGACAGTAAAATCGTTAGCCGCTCCAAACTGTTTAACTGGTGGGCCTGGATAAAAACACAAGCTTTAACCTTGGGAAATAATCTTACCCTTGCAGTAGGAACGGATACCACAGCGCCTTTAATTATTCCAAGCGGAACTTTAACCACAATACCGCAGGATGGTGCAATTGAAAGGGATGAGGGTGGAGTACTTTGGGAAACCCGCAATGGGCTTAGGTCAACTATGGCTCCACCTGTTAAGTTGATTGGAAGTTCAATTGCAGATAAAAGGACTGCAATCTTTTCTGATTCTAATTCCAATTTTTTGGGACAAAATGCGGGGATGCAGGCAACGGAAGCAGGTAATTCTAATTTCTTTGGTTTAAGTGCAGGAAATCAGGCAACGGAAGCTTCTTACGCAAATTTTTTAGGTGCGAGCGCAGGAGATGGTGCTACATATGCCAGTAATTCTAACTTCTTGGGCCCCTCAGCGGGAAAAAGTGCGATAAATTCAAGCGGTTCTAACTTCATGGGGCCAGCTGCGGGTTATAATGCAACGACGGCATCTAATTCTAATTTCTTTGGACAATCGGCTGGAATGGAAGCGCCTAGTGCAAGTAGTGCTAATTTTCTTGGATTTTTTACGGGTTATAAAGCAGACAATGCCAATAATTCAAACTTTTTTGGATATAGGGCAGGTAATTCAGCAACAAATGCCAGCAATGCTAACTTTTTAGGGCAGTCTGCCGGTTTTAAGGCAACAGGTGCATATCATGCTAACTTTTTGGGTTTTAATTCAGGATATGATGCTACAGATGCAGCCTACTCCAATCTATTTGGATACAAGGCTGGCAGCACTTTTACCGATAATAACCTCGGAAGTAACAATATCATCATTGGTACCAATGTATCGCTGCCTAATGCAACAAGCAATGCCATAAACATTGGAGGTATTCTTTTTGCCGAAGAAACTTATTCGGATACCTCTGGGAATCCTTCCATACAGCCTGCAACTAATGGAAAAATAGGTATAGGCATTGTAAAGCCAACCAGTACCCTAGATATAAACGGAGACACTGAAATTTCTAAAATTGGCTGCGGGTTAATTCTAAAATCAGCTAATGGTACACGCTACAGGATAATAGTGACTGATGAGGGAACATTAAGTATTTCAAGCGCAGGTTAACCTGGTTAATAAAAAACGGAAGATAACCATTGACTCAAAAATATGCTTTTGGGCTGTTTGCATAATTAATTCCTAAAGAAGAACAAGTTATAAAATTGAAATACAGCAATAGTGAGATGGATCCACCACCTCAAATAATTAAACAATGGCAAAACAAACTTTAAATACGATTAAAAACTGGTTTAAAACTGGTTTAAAGCCTACCCAGCAGCAGTTTTGGGATAGCTGGGATAGCTTCTGGCACAAAGACCAGGTTATTCCTTCAAGCTCAGTTGAAAATTTGGATGCCCGTTTTGATGAAAAGGCTGATGATGATGCATTTCAAAGCCATTTAACTGATGATCATGCTCATAATATGGATGCGCGTTTAGCCCATAAGGTGAGTGTTGAACAGTTAGAGGCAGAGTCCGCTGCAAGATCAAACGGAGATGCTTACTTGCAGGGGCAGGTCGATGAACTTTTTGCTAGCCCCAAGGTTCACTTGAAATGGTAAGGGCTCTGGATAACAAAATATTGGGTGATATAGATTTTAATGGCAATAGGGGAATGAACGTTGCCATGCCAGAAGAAAATGGTCAGATTGCCAATAAGGAATACGCCGATCAAAAGGAAATCAACGCAAAGAATTATGCCGATTTGGTTGCCACCGATGTGCTAAGGTATGCCGGCAATTGGGATGCAAGTAGCGGACAATATCCAACATCAGGTACAGGCTTTGGGGGCGAAGTTAGGCGGGGAGATAGTTTCGAGATCACTGTTGAAGGAACTATTGAGGACAAAGAATATGAAGTTGGGGATCAGTTAAGGGCTAAGGTTGATGTGCCGGGCCAAACATTAGCAAATTGGGGAAGCAGCCAGGTCAATACACAACAGGCAACTGAAGTCAGAATTGGTATTGCAAAGGTGGCAACAACAGCGCAGGCTATAGATAGGCTTAGTGATACGGAAATGATGACACCATATAAATCAGGAATTCTAATTGCTGATGTTAAAAAGCACTATGAAACTCAATTCAATATTTTGTCCCATACTGGCTATTCAATATTAATGATTAAGGCTGGCCAAATTGATCAACTTTTCTCAGCAGGGATAATCGATCTACAAATGAGAGTGGGGGCCGGTGATTTTCAAACCCCTGTTTTTCCAATGAGCTACAATGCAGGGGATAGGGTATTTTTTCAATTCGATTTTGAAGATGCTAATGAAGCATCTGGAAACATAATTATTTTAGGGAGGGATAACTAATGGGACAAGCCACATATAATTGGTCAATAAGACCGGGAGTAAAAAATAGGTACGGGATTATTATTCCGCCTAGTGAAGATTGGGAAAGGCCAGGGGATAACCATGCATATTTTGCTACTTGGGGAAGTGATGAAACGGGTAATGGAAGCAGGATGTACCCTTTTAAAACACCTAATAGCAATTATTATGGGATTTTAGCCAGTGGTGTTTATAGAGGTTTACAAGGTTTTTACTGTTATGCCGATGGCAATGTAATTTTTGACAATGAAATCGCAGGGTCAGACATAAACGTGTCTTTTTGTTTCGGGGCTAAAATTAGATCGAGTTATTCAGTTTCCTGTAATGAATCTCGCTATTGTGAATTTAAGGCTAAGGCTAATATTGTTAATAATCAAGCATATTATCAACAATACAACACCTATGAAACTGGTTTTTCTGATACTACAAAAATATTTTTGTTTGCAAGGCGATACGAATTGGCTTTGCCCCTTAGTGGAAACAATACTTTTGTGAATTCAAGGGTTTTGATATCGCCCGATCAACACAATCATGTTTTAAATAATGGCTATTTTTCAATTTTCGACAATTGTGAGATTGAGTTTAATAGTTTGATACCCAGACTGGACTACTGTTTATTTAACAACTGCAAGTTTAGGATGGCCTATGTTGAGGGCGAACAATTTCAAGAGTTTGATTCAATAGATGATTTAACTACTTGGTTAAAGTCAAAAATGGATGGAGCCGAACTTTTGGGATGGGAAAATTGCGCATTCGGCGATCCTAAATTTAACAATCCTGAAATAGGTGATTACACCCTGGCATTTGATAGCCCTGCTAAAAACATGCATTATAATGGTACGTTTATCGGCGCGAAACCGATAGCTGTTCCATTAAAAATTACCGATAATGCAGAGGAAAGTGGTCTTGATCTTTCAACAGCAATTAACTTAACCATTGCGCCGAATACGGCCAAACTTACAGATAGAAATCTTGCCGCTAGTATTGAAAGTAAACCGATTGTAAACCTTACCGGTAGAAGGATTTTGTCTTTACCAACTTTTGGTTACAATGCAGATAGAAATGGTGAATACATTGATAGCACACCCGATTTATCAAATGTACCCACCCAAGCAGGTGAGATTTTGCAGGATGGCACACCATATCTGGTTGTGGGGGGAAGTATCGTGTATAATGGGGAGATACTGCCTGATGACAGCAGATTCGTATCCTTAAGGGAAAATGCAGGCACTTTCTCAACTGTAGTTGATGCCTATGTTGTAGAAATATTGGAGGCGCCAGCAAGGGAGAACGTTGAATGTCGATTCAGTAATGGGACAACCACAACAATATCAGCAGGTACTAGCCTGGAAGTCGGGGCTTGGTACCATGTTGAACAGGCTGAAATTACCTATAATAGTGCTACTGTAGCGATGGGCAAGTGCTTGAAGTGTGTTGAAGGGCAGGTGTTGTTTACCGGGGCAGGGGTTTTAAGGAAAATTTTTGATTTGACATCCCCTTGGAACTATTTTGAGATAAACCAACCACTTACCAGCAATAATGAAGGTAATTTTCCGACAGGAGCAATTATGAGGGGAAACGGGGATAGAAATTTCGACAGGTCTAAGCCCTTCAAGATTTACCATAAATTTTCGCAGGTACGCTACACCATTCAGCCAAATAATTTAGCCCCGCCAGCATATGAAGTATAATGTAAAAACCGGTGAGATACAACCAAACCTCAGATATATTGTTGCTGGTGAGCAATCAGTGATCTATAATGAAAAAGCCTATGTTACGGGCGATGAATTTATCGGTATCAATGGATTGATTGATTTTATTTATGATGGTTCCGGAACGCAGGTTTTAAACGAAGTAACTGAATTTCTAGGCGGTGGTATGGGACTAGAAGTAAGTCAACCCGCACAATATAACGAAGTAGCTGAGCTCGCTGGCGGCAGTTTAAATCTTGAAGGAGAACGGCCAATACGATACAATGACCCGGGAACCAATATTAATGGTTTAGGTCTTGAATTTAATCAGGCAGGCGGCGATATACAGGTGATGGAAACTACATTGATTAGAGGCTTCGGTGTTGAATTTAATCAGGCAGGTAGTGATATACAGGTGATGGGAACTACATTGATTAGAGGCTTCGGTGTAGAATTTCAGGATTATCTCGCTTATGTTAATACGATACAAACAAGAAGATTATAGCGGAGAGACCGCGATCCATTAGGAGTTGAAATAGGGAGGGACAATCCAGCTTTTTCCATTTAAGGAGAAATCCAAAATTATGTTCCTATAGCCGAAAATAATGAGTGCTTAGTCACTCGAAACTATTTAATTGGTTCGGCTGGTTAAAGGCACAAACTTTAATGATAAGCAATAAATTGATCCTCCCGGCAGGATCTAATACAATTCCATCTTTAATTATTTAGTCTGGTAAGGTTGAAGGAAGAATCTGCTAAAATCGTCTTTGCTAATGTAGTAAACCAACTAATTCGGTAATCCAGTTGAGAACACAACTGGATGCTAATAAGCTAAAATACATATGAAACGAATACTAATCTTTGCCATGTTGTTGGTTAGCCTAACGACAATGGCACAAACACCGCCCCCTTTAAAAGTCAGGTCAGATGCTGCTTTTACGCAAGCTGATACTTATTTAGCAGCTCTAAAAGGGCTGCAAATACCCTCGGGTGCTACAAATACACTTATAGGTAGTGGTACACGTGTTAATCTATTTTACAATACAGTTGACAAAATACTCTACATCCACAATGGTGTAGATTGGAGGCCAGCTATTGAAGCAGATTTAACTCAATTTTATACCAAAGCAGAAACAGATCTTTTATTGAATAAATATATTTTGGCCAATGTAAAACAAACGGCAAATATTAATTTAAAAGGTAGTGTTACTTCAAGTAACAATGATGAATCACTTAATACAACAATTTCCGGTGGAACAGTTGCTTTTTACGGGAGCGCCGGAGGTGGTCAAATAAATCTTGATGGATATAATACTTCTACCCCTAGCGGTTCAATTCAGATTACACCAGTCGCAGTAAACATCAGCACAGATAACAATAACAGTTTAGAGATGACACCCTCATATATCCGAATGAAATCGGGTGGATATGAAAATTCAATAGTAAGAGGCTTGGAGCCTGCCAATGTTACCAATAGGCTACCAAGCAAGGATGGCACATTTGCTACACTAGAAGATTTACCTGATGTAAGCGCTTATGCTAAGTTATATGGTGGAAATGCTTTCAGTGGCGCGCAAGATATTGATGGACTTTTAAAAGTCAAAAATATCAATGTATCCGGAAAAGTGACAATACCAAATGGGAGCATAACCAGCTTAAAGTCTTCTGCTGATACAATTGCATTTAATGGAGCTAAGTCTAATTACATCATAAGAAGCGTAACAACTGGTAGTGGGCCAAGTGCAACAAATAATTTAATAGTTCAAACGAGTTCAGCTGCAAACCCCTCAGTATACAGTACAGTGCTGACTATAGACAATGGGGGAATAACAGCACCTTTGGTAAGAATTAGTGGGGGCGGCGGAGCTCCAAATGGAGCCAATGCGGTGTCTGCAGCCTATTTGAATTCTATTTATGCAAGTGGGACATATACACCAGTTTTATCTGCTCGATTGAATACTGCAAGTGCTACGGCAGGTACCTTCCATTATACTAAGGTGGGTAATGAAATTACAATATACGGTAATGTCACTTTTATGCCTTTCACAGCTAATGAGGATTCAGCTTTTAAAATTAGTTTACCCATGGCTTACCAGTCAACTTTTACAACCCCTGAAGACTTGGCAGGGCATGGGTCGCTTAGGTTACAGGGACCTGTATTTATAGAAGGTACAGTAAGCGACGGCACAGCTGATGTATCTACAAGACCAACACTAACTACCCCATCCAGTTGCTATATATCATTTACATATACACTTAAATAAAACCTGATGTCTCTGCATCTTCTTAAATAATTTAATAATGGCAAAACAAACTTTAAATACGATAAAAAACTGGTTTAAAACCGGTTTAAAACCAACCCAACAACAATTTTGGGATACATGGGACAGCTTCTGGCACAAAGACCAGGTTATTCCTGCGAGTTCAATTGAAAATCTGGATGCCCGTTTTGATGAAAAGGCTGATCAAGAGGCTTTTGACGCCCTTCTGCAAAATGTAAATAATAGGTTTTTGGCCTACCCAATCACTGTTTCTGGTACCGAAGAGTATGTGCTTCCCTGGAGTGGCGAGCTTAAGGCAATTTTTGGGGCCTATGGCAATTTTAGCGTTTGGCTGAATGGTAGTTTAGAACAGGTGCCCATCACATTTACTACTGGTGAGGATGGTAAGCCAAAAGAATACCGGTTTACATTGAGTGGAATCGATGCACTGATATTGATCAAATAAAATATAAATGAAAAAATATTTATTAATTATGCTGGTGGCTATGGCCTTATCGGCAACAGGCCAACAAACACCAACAAATAAAACTCGGTCTAACAGTGATTATTCACAGGTAGATAACTATTTGATTGGTTTAAAACGCTTAGGCATCCCAACTAGCGTAACGGATAATTTGGACGCGGGCGGTTTACCCCAAAATACCGTCAAAATCATCTATAACACAACCTTAGGGCGGTTAAGGATTTATAATCCACTGACAGCTACCTGGAGTGATGCTACTCAAGTAGATTTAAGCGGATATATTCAAACCAATCCAAGTAGCGCGCAATTAGGCTCTATTGTTTTAAATGGTGATATCGCATTAACAAATGCGCATTCCATGGCTCTATATACTGGTAATGATCAAACAGAGACTGGGGAAAGGGCTGTATGGACTAACCAGTATTTAAAAATGATTAATCCCTTGAATTCAACTTTTTTTGATGTAACTGAAGGTTATTTAAAACATAGCGGTGCACTAGAAATAAAGGGGCAAACTGACTTGTATGGCCATTTATGGATTAATCAAATGGATGAAAATACTACAGGAAATGATTTCGATATTGCTGTAAGAAATAGAACAAACGGAAATCTGGATAAAGTTAGTTTTAATAATTTTCCGTTTTTACCTTTAACAGGTGGTAACATCAAAGGCCATGTGTCTATTGGTCAAGGGGAAGCTACCACTGGATTCATATCCGACCCTAATGGGTATACTGGATTTGCTTTCGGTGTCCCTAACTTTACTTCACTTCAAATGAGGTATCAGCCCAATGCGTTAGGACGGGGACTTCAAATTTATGATCCCTATGATCCAACAAATGTGATGGAGGGTAATGCTGAATGGAAAAAGGTTCTAGTGGAAGGTGATGCTATAGAAGCAAGTTCAGGAATTCCACAAAATGCCAATATTAATATTAATGGGAACCTGAGGGTTAATGGGGTATATCTTGGAGCTGATAAATTAGATCTAAATAATACAGGGTACATTGATAATGTAACATCCATTTTTGTTAGGGGGAAGCAGGTCAAATATCTACCGCTAATTTGGGGGCGAATCGCATTGATGCTGTTCAGGGGCATATTAGGCATGCCTATTTCGATGTAAATAGCTTGTCTGAAGGTAATTATTTAAAGTTTTTCAACGGGATTGTCAATGAAGGGGAAAGGGATTATTCGGAACTGCGTACTGATAATGGTGGCTTTCAATTTACTAATGATGGAGTAAATCTAATGGATATTAATTATAGTGGCGGCAGTAAGTTCTATAATGATTTAGAGGTATCGGGGACCTTAAAGGCTACCGGAGGAGTTGATTTGGGTTATTCAACTTTTAGTGGCGCCAGTGATGCAGGTGCTTGGTCTTTTGGCCGGTTTGGTGGATCTGGAAAGTTCAGATTCGATTTTGCCAATGCTGATGTCCCTTTTTTAGGTGGTTTGCTTGTCTCTGAAGGTATTGAGGCGGGCAATGGAATTTCTGCAAATAATGGGGAGACAACGGGTGCCTATAATATTCCTTTGTTGGCTTATGGGTCTAATCCTATGTTGGGTTTGCGTTCATTAGGCTATGGAAAGTCAGCGGGAATTGCCTACAGCGCAGGTGGATTAGATTTTTGGATAAAAGGCAATAGTAATGCTGATCTAACAAGTACAGGAATGAGGCCACTGAGAATTGCAGATGATGGCAAAGCTGAATTTTACAATGATGTTGAAATCTCAGATTTAACTAAAGGTATTATTATGAAGTCTCCAAACGGAACACGCTACCGCGTAACTATTAATGATGCCGGAGATTTTGTGAAAACAGCCCTATAGGTAGCGTCTTTTAGTACATGGCTATAATTGCTTGTATTCTAATCTATCACTTAACAACAATTCTGAATTTTCCGGACTGAGTTGCTTTTGGAGCTGGGATTAGATCTACGTGCGAGAAAAATTGAATTGAGCACTCTAATATTGATACAATAAAATACAAATGAAAAAATATTTATTAATTACACTAATGGCAATTGCGCTATCGGCAACTGCCCAGCAAACCCCAACCAATAAAATCCGTTCTAGCACCGACTATTCGCAGGTTGATAATTATTTAGTCGCTTTAAAACGCCTGGGTATTCCAACAAGTGATTCTGATAATTTGGATGCGGGTGGTTTACCGCAAAACACTGCCAAAATTATTTTTAATACAACCTTGGGAAGGCTAAGGGTTTATAACCCCATTGCCGGAACATGGGCTGATGCCACAGCAGTAGATATGGCAGGCTACTATACCAAAGATCAGATAAATAATTTGCTAGCCGGTTATTTACCTTTAGAAGGTGGGGCTTTGTCAGGTACTTTAAATATAACAGACGGAGATTATTCCGTTACAGCTTTGCCTAGCGGCTATTTAGCCGCTACAAACATAAAGTCAAGGCTAAAAGTTAATAACACATTGGCGGCAATGTACTTCGGTTATTACCCTTCAGAGGCATCTGCAAATTTCGAAATGTCGGAAGAATTAAACGGAGAAAAGTTACTAAATATATTTACAGCCACGAGCTCCGATTCTCCAAATGGAAACGGAGTTCAAAGAGGTATTTCTTGGCATTCAGACGATTCAGGAGGCATTAGGATTACGGATAATATTTCGCATAGAGGTTTGACATCTGGGGAAGTTTTTACGCCTGTCGCTGCGGAAGACTATGTACAAAAAGAATACGCTGATAAGTATTGGGGGAAATTAGCTAATGGAGATAATTTTACATCTGTTCAAACAGGTTTAATTACTTCAATATTAGGCAAGGATCAAGATGGGACAGCATATTTATTTAACAAACATGCATTACGTGTTTTTGCAGACTTAGATTATAATTTAGCGAATGATGTAGAGGTTTTGCATAAAAGAGGAATTGAAACAAGAAAAGGCAGTTTGTTTATAACCAATGAACTAGATACTAATTCTGCATCCTATTTATTTGCGCAAGACTACAATACAGGTTTAGGTGTGCAAATTACTTCTGATGGCGCGATTAATATGAACGCAAATAAACCAACAGATACATATGGTGGGCTAAGAATGATCAATTCAAATGTAAAAGGAAACGTACCGATAATCCTATCTGCAGGTTCGAATATTGGTTATATAAATTACACAGCGCAAGATTATTACCCGAATGCCAATAATTCCCTGGAATTACGTAATACTTCCGCTGGTTCTGATGCTTCTATTGTAATTATGCTTGATGCAAAAGGTAATAGCATAAGATTAGATAGCGCTGGCGTTGGTATATATCGACTAGAGCGAAAATTAAGCTTTGATTCTCCCTTATTAACCTGGGAAAACGGAAGATTGAAAACAGTTAAAGATTCTGTTCGATTAAGCCCTAGTGCATTGAATTCACATTTGGTAGGTAATGCCGCAAGTTTTAAAATATCTCCTCCAGATGGCGGGTCGGTAGTAGGGGCAAGGCATGAAATAGGCTTTAATTCATGGAATGCAAGCGGAACAGCTTACGGTATAGGTGGAAGGGTCACAAGTACAGATGGTAATGAGACCAACGATCTTTATTTATACAATGCAGGTGCTGAAAGGCTGATAATTGAAGCGGGTGGCAAAGTAAAAATACCCGGTGTTACAGAGGTTGCCAACGATGTCGAATTAACTGACCCCACAAAAGGGGTTATATTAAAATCACCAAACGGAACACGCTACCGAGTAACCATTAGTGATGCTGGAGATTTTGTAAAAACAGCGCTGTAGAGGTAACTACTTATAATACCAGGATTATACATGCTTGCATGTTAATCTATAACTACATAACAATTTTGAGCTTCTTGAACTGAACTAATTTTGGCGCTGGGATTAGACCTATATGTGCGAAAAATCGAATGCTCTAATATTGACATGATAAAATACAAATAAAAAAAATATTCTTATGGAAACTGACTTATCAGCAGCAGCTCAGCAAACACCAACCAATAAAATACGTTCCAGTAGCGACTATTCGCAGGTAGACAATTATCTTATCGCTTTAAAGTGTTTGGGTATTCCAACAAGCGATACCGATAGTTTGGATGCGCCAGGCTTGCCGCAAAACACCGTTAAAATTATTTTTAACACAAGCTTGGGAAAGCTTAGGATTTATAACCCCGCTTCAGAAATATGGACTGACGCCGCAGTTAGTGATTTAGCTGACTATTTGCCATTAACAGGTGGGACTTTAACGGGTCCATTATATACCCCAGGATTAATTACAAAAATCTTTAGTACTGGCCACCCTTCTATACCATCTACGATTTCATCGAGATTTGATGGGGACCTGGAGGGTATTCCATGGCTTGGGATTTTGATAATGGTGAAGGGACACATAAAAGGATAGAGTGGATTACAGGATTTAACGAAGATCGATTGACTTGGGACGGTATTCCTTTGGCCTATAGAAATGATTTATCAAATTATGTTGAAAATACAAGAGCTATTTCAGACTCTTATCAATCCGGCGGTTTAGCCCTGTCTACAGGGAAATTTGGCCAATTAGCCGTGAATACGAGTGAGCCAGCCGGTAATTTTCATGTTAGAGGCACATCATTTTTAGATGCTAGTTCAGGAAGCGGAGGAGTTCAATTTTATGGCGTAGCAGAAGGAAATACTGGTGGTATTAATATAGGCAGTGCAGCTGAAAATGTAGCCCCATCTACTAATCATTACCCATTGGTACAGGATGTCAATACAGGACTAATGAAACGCAGTTCAAAACGAGGGTTGTATGAAGGGGATGTTCCGGTATCACCTACAGGTGAGTTTATTTATGCAAGTCCCTCAACACCTCAAAATGCTAGTATTAGCCTAGATAATGCAGATATTAGGATTTCAGGTAATAGGTTTCAAGGTTTGTACGCGCCCAGAGTTCGCGTTAATACTATAACAGATAATGATGAATTTGAAACCCCAGGATTAAATATAACCAGTTCGAGCTCGCTTGCCATTGCAGCAACGACTAATATGGGTATATCAGCTGACAAGGAATTGTTTTTTAATATGGGAGGTACAGGTTCCTCAATTTTATTAGGTAACTATAATATTGGTGGTGTTGAAAGATTAGCTTTATCTGGTGCAAAAGTCGAATTAGTAGAAACTCCACCGGTTGCAACTTCAAACTACAGTTTACTTGTTAGGCAAGATAATGGAGGTGAATTAAAAACCATAGATGGGAATACTTTTATAACAAAAAACACAAGTACGCTACCACTAAACGAGGGTACAAATAATTTAGGTTTTCAGAAAAATTCAGATGATACGTTTACAGCTAATGGGTATATGAACATTAAGTCTGTTGAAGGTGCGCCAATTGCCTCTATAGGGGAAGCGTACAATACATTTTACGGTGCAATGGTTTTGACAGACAACCCTGCGTATCCGGGCTATAATTATTTTGAAACGCAAAATGCAGCTACCGGAAACAGGGCATCACTTAGAAGTAGTGGCATAAGCTTTAATACGGCTGATGGGTACTTGAATTTATTGCCAGAAAACGGAATTACTGGGGGGCATAACGTAATATTTCCCACCCCATTATCAAACGCAACAGTAGCATATACAAGTGATTTAGGCTTTTTGCCCTTAACTGGTGGAACTATTTCTGGCGATACAACTCTTGAAGGTGGTTTATATGGCCATGGTCCAGTTGATATATGGACGGATCTAAATTCTGCACGGCTAAGTTTAAGCAGTAGTAATGCAACTATAAAACACACAAATCCTTATGGAACAGGAATAGCACAAGTAGGCGCGTATAGTGATGGTGATCACAGTCAGATTCAAATAATAGCAGGTGGAGCAGCAGGACAAAGAGCCATTAATTTAGAAAGTCCTGATCCGGAAGGTAGAGGTATAACCATTACTGAGCAAGTCGAGGGAAAAGGTATTCAGTACGTAACTGATGAGGACTGGGCTAATTTAAATGAACAAGGTCTAGTACCTAAGAAATATGTAGATAATGGATTCATAAAGGCAAGTCCTATTGAACAGCAAGATGCCTTTATTAATCTTGAAGGGGGATAAATAAAGGTTACAGAATTGGTAGCACTTTTCAACTCTATACAGAAGGTACGGGAACAGCAGGGGATAATATATACTTTGTTAACGGAGTTGGTGGTAGCTTTAATTTTCAAGGTTATTCGTTAAACTTTAGTGGTATTTCTGCAAACCTTACATCAGATTTAAATGTAACTGGTAGCTTTTCCGCTACCAAGGGGCAAATAGCAACAGCCCCATTCGTAAGTAATGATATCGCTAATAAGGGGTATGTAGATGAAGAATTGGCAAGTATAGGGGCTTACGCAGGAGATACATATTTCAAGAAAACAGGTGGGGCATTAACAGGAAATCTTACTGCACCAACAATATTTCCTACGAATGTTAAAATAATAAACTCTGGTGCAAGTGGCGGCAATTGGGTTATTGATAGCAGTGACGATAGATTTAGGTTCTACAACGATGTTACGGGGTTCGGTTTTGAACTGGCAGGTAATACCATACGGGATGTAGGCGGCTCAAATTCCAAATATTTAAAAGAAAGCGATAACGTCACAATGGCTGGGCTTACAGTTACTGGAAACGTTAGCATAGGGAGTTCCGGAAGCTTAACACGGATTTTAAGTTTTGGACTAGAAGATAATAAACCACTTATAATTAACAGTACTTATTTAGGTACTGCTGAGCACATAAGTTTTGGTAGCGGAGATTTACGTGTAAATAGAGGACCTGGTTTTAGGCCTGTTTTATTAGAAGGGGAAGCAACACAAATAGTAGATACTGTTACTTCTGCTCCAGTACCAACGGGTACTGGAACTAAAGGACAAGTAATTATTACTGGTGGCTATCGATACGAATGCATTTCAGTAAATACCTGGGTAAGATCGGCTGTAGAAACAACCTGGTAATGGGTAATGTTTTAATGATCGTAATGGGGGGGCTGGGGATCCTCATTTACAACCTATTCAAAGCGAAAGAATATATTGCTACAAATTCATTTAAACCGGATATTTTCGTGAAGGAAAATTTTGCCATTTGGCTTTGGGCATTTTGTGTAATCGTCGTTGCTAGCTTGATTTTATATATTGAACCAAAGGCCAACGATGTAATAAAAAGCCTTTTCGGCTTAGACTTGGCCAATACGAAAACGGGATGGCTTTTATTTGGGATTGGTTTATGTGGTTTGTTTAGAAATATTAAAAAATAGAAAGAAGCACGGTTTATTATCGTGCTTCTTTTACTTTCGCTAATGATTTAATAGGCTATTAAATTAATGGGGCGTCAAATTTCAATGTACAAATCGATTTAAAAATTTGCATGATTCGATTTGGCGAACATATATAGATAGAAAAGTCTAGTTTTCCTTTTCGTCTTTACTTCTTTGAACCCTTTTTAGAAGTTCCCGCATAAATTCATTAGTGTCATTCTGATCTTTGTTCTTTTGTTTAGGAATTTCTTGTTCTTGAACCACTGGATGTATTGTGGGCAAGAACCTTAATGTTCCTCCATCATTAAGTATTAATCCAGAAAAACTTTGGGGCTCAATTCGACTATTTATTATTCTCCTTTCCCCAGAACAGTCCAAAAGATTCGTAATCCCTTTTTCTTTAATTGTTTTTCTAAAATTTTGCGTTCAACAAGAAGCCGGCTTTTGCTATCGTGCCTTACATGCGGGTCGAAACAAACAACTTCCCCTTTACTGTTTACAAATTCGCCTTCTTCTTGACCATACTCAAGTTCGAGTGCTTTGAACAATTCCATAGATGGCTTATGGAAATTTGTGACTTGATCCTTACTGTTGTCAAATTCTTCCTCCCAAAGAAAGTCTATGGCAGTAGGGGCAACACTTCCAATATATTTTCTATTGACTTGAATATTTCGCCATTCAGGGTTCTCCTTTATAAAGTCTTTAAATGCTGGTGACCAGTAAAATTCGCGGTTCAATAATTCATGGACTGTATGTGCTTCTGGCATCCATCTGCCCATAAAATCTTCTGTCATTAATCTATTTGTAATGGAGTAATAGGAATCTTCGGCAACCAGGTAACTACGCAATTGATAATAGAAGTCCTTATATGGGGTTGAAAAATCAAATGCTCCGGATTTATTAGAACTAGAATAGCTCTCATTGGCTTCTAGTGCCAACCACTCGATTTCCGGTTTGTTATTTTCCTTAAATGAAATAACGGACAAAGGATCAAAGGCATAACGATGTGATGACATCCACTCTGGGTCTGGTACATCTTTCCAAACCGCAAAATCCGGCACATCAAAATCCAAATGGATTTTGGCTTTTTCCGGGTTCTCTAAAAATGTTGGGTCAATATCCCGGACATAGGGTTCCCATGGCCCATTATAGGAAAATGAAAGGTCATTATCTGCCACGCGGGCAAGGATTTCATAAAAAGCAATCCATTGATATTTTTTACCGATTCTTTCATTTAGCCTTTTCCCAATGCGAGCATTATACCCGCCTTCCCGATCAAATGATCCATGCTTATCTATATTATAGCCGTATTTGTCAAAAATATATTTTACGGCAAGATTGCTTAATCCTTGGATATTCGCATTCTTCCAAGGTCTTAAAGCGCTTTGAAAAACATACCTGCCAAAGTCCCCGTACATTCGACCATCCCGACCCTTCTCTGTTATCATGGAATTTAATATTGAAATACCGGCATTGAATTTACCAGCAGACCCCTCGCCGATTTTTTCTTCCATAAGTGCAATTTCCTTATTGGCTGGAAGTTTGCTCTCCAGGGAGCTATTGTATGGTGGCCTTATTTCCCTTACATTATAAATTCCTACTTTCCTGAAAACAGCGTATTCTATAATACTTCTGGCATAGTCCCTAGCTAGGATATCAGGAATGATTTCACTTGTTTCAAAGAAATTTTTATAAATGTAATCTGCTATTGATTTCAAAAATTCCCCCGATGATTTTACTGCGCATCCATAAGCAATTGCATATACCCTCTGGGTTACGTATGGATCGTTTACCATTCTGAATTTTTCAACCCAGGTAAGTAAATGATCTTGATAAGTTAGAAAGATGTGTATGAGCACTTTGGTTGAAATATCCCTTAAGGTTCTGTTGGTACTGGTGAGAAACCATCCAAGAGCAGTAACGGCAAGAGAAACAGTCTCCTCATCATAGACAATTCCATCATTAATTTTCCAGGCCCATTTTAAAAGCCGTTTCACGACATTTATCTCGCTACCTACCTGATTATCGCTATATCTATCATTCAAATAAATATTCCATGATGCATCTCGATCTGCCATTGAAAAATCACTTAACATGCCATGCAGGAAAAATGCGTTGAAAGGTTGGTCCGTTTCCAGGCACATGTCAATAAGTTCATCATAAAATGAATTTTTGGACAATCCTTCTGTTTCAATATAGCCCTGGGTAAACGCCTCAAGTTTTTCTGAATCGACTTTTGCGGTGCGCCAGGAAAAACTTTTGTAAAACGCTCTGACTATTGCCGGGGCATATTGTTTTTCTTTAGGCAAGACTTCCCAAAATTCCTTTTGCCTTTGTTCTGGTAACTGTATACTGAGGGCATCAATCAATCCTTGGTTAAGTTTGTTCGATTGTGCATCGGAGAGAATAGTTTTGAACATGCCTTGGTTGTGCCAATTTGGATTCAACGGATCCGGGAGGCTAGCTATAAGCTCCTTAGCCATTAAATGATCACCTAATCTGTCATATGCATACGTAACTTGGTACCTCAAATCTGTTCGTGAAATATATTTAATGGTATCAATAAAAATATTTTCGTCAATTAGCTTATCCAAAAATCCTGGTTTACCTAAAAAGCGGTGAACTACATCTTCTGTGAGCAAAAATGCATCTTCATAATCCAAGTTGCGATCTTCGATCTTCACCACCTTAGCTGTATAAAAATCAAGAACGCGTTTAACGTGATTTATTTTGTGCCATGCATAACCAAATTCTTTATGTTTCCCTATTTCACGGTTGACATATTCAATATAATATTGAAAAATCCGGTCAATGCCAATCTTCTTGAAATCCCTAATATTGGCCTGATCCTTTTTTAGCCCAATGCATAGCAACTTTAAAAATAATGGATTGCCAAACTCCTTATTGAGCATAGGTACGCTATCGATAGGCAATTCATAGTGTTTAGCAAAGGAAATGAATGCTTCACGCTCAAAGCCAGAAAAGCCGGAGTGTCTGATAATAAAAATATCTTGGAGTTCTGTAGCCTGGAAAAGGAAATCCCTATAAGTAGTCCTATAGCTTATAACCAATCCTATGTATTGGTATGGTTTTATGGCATCGACAAAATTTCTGAACCCATCTCGCCATGATACAATTCCTTCGCCTTCATTAATGGCATCGATCATAATAAATACCCGCTCATTAATTCTACGGCCTTTCGCATCAATAATTTCAAGAAACGAAGTGAGTTCGCAGCTGCAACCAAGTTGGGTTAATATTTGATCCCATGGACGATGGATCCCGTCAAAGTTTTGTCCAAGAAACAGCAAGGTAAATTTATTTGCTTCAGTTCTTTGCGTTACAATATCTGCTAAAAGATGCGATTTTCCAGATCCAGGTTCTCCTTCGATAAGTATTAATGACTTATCAAAATTTTGTCCTGCACCGATGAATCTTTCGGCCTCCCGAGAAAAAATTGAGACTGCTTTATCAAAGTCATCAAACTGAACCGTTGTAGATATAAAATGACTTTTTAAAGAATACATTATATTATACATGCCATAACCAAAATCATATGATTGGCGTTGCTTCTTCCGAATTTCATTCCAATCAAGTTCGAGTAAGCGGCTGCTATTAAATGCTTCTGAAAAATAGGCTATCAATTCCCCTATCTTCAAAATAATCTCTTTTCCGGTAAATAGGTTACCTTTTGTGTTATAACCAAAGGTTATTGTTTGTTTTTTTCGATTAAAAGAGGATTTTTCAATCTTGCCTAATTTCGAGTATGAATCCAATAGGCCTTTATAAACCTCAACCAACAAGTTCAAGTTTGATTGCAGCTCTTCTTTCTTTGCAGATGTCAGAGCCAGTGTATCAAAGTTTTCGCCTATTTTCAGCTTGAGGTTTAGTTCTGGGGAGTACCTAGGGCCTAAAGCAGAAATGGCCAATTTATTTTGTTTGAATGCCAAGGAATAGGGGACAAGGCGTTCTTCCTTTGCACTGTAAATGCTTATACCGGCAATCATTTCCTCCATCCAAGGAGCAATTTTGCTCGCCTCAAATCGTCTGCCGGCTTCGCTATATTTAGAGATTAACCCTATCAAAAATAATTTTTCATTTACCTCTATACACAGACCACTTCCAGAATACCCTTCTACATTATAATCGCCTGAGGTATTTTCATCACTAAAGTCATTGTTGCACTGGGCGTGGATATTTGCCCCTTCGCTATCCTGTGAAATTATTTCCACGCCGGATGTCAATGGAATTTCATTATTTGTGAGGGAAGGAAAGCCTTTGAATACTCCGACGAGCTCGGAATATTCATAATTTGAAAGATAAGTAACCGGGAATCTTCCCAAAGCACCTTCTAGGGATTCCCGCTTTAATTTGAGTGCAAGAATATCGGGAGAATTTTCATTTTTTACAATAATGGAATCTGTATCCAATAAAGAATATGAGGACAAAATTTCTGAACTCTCTGTTTTCTTTCTTGAAATTAGGATCTGTTTTAAAATTGGTTTTGCCTTGAAGCTTTTTCCGTAGATACAATGTTTTGCCGTTAAAATATAAATCCATTCAGATTCTTCGCTGGGTAGGTACACATATCCGCTTCCGGTATACTTACCTTTTGTCTTTACCCTGACGGCAACTTTTGAAATTAAATTTTCTTTTCCCATAACCCTAAAATTTTATATCATAATATTTTTGAGCCCCTTTGGGAAAGGAACATTTAAAATTATATTTCTTACGTGCATTTTTATCAACGGCAAATATTGACCTTAAGGTTGAATTGTTATAGTTAAATATAAAGTTGATCTTCTTATCCTTATCCCTACTTGGATGACATAAGATTTTTGCAAGTGTTTCTTTGTTCGGGAGTTTGTTGGAATTGTCGCCATTTGAGCAGATGATAAATTGGCTGCATTCAATTAGCCCATATAGAGATTCACTATAATTATAAATGCTACCGTGATGCGGGAGTTTCACATAATCGCATTTGAGTTTTTTCTCTTTCGATTCCTTTAAATATACCTGTAAGCCCTGCTTTATGGCATTCGGGGTGGCATCGCCTAAAAACAGAATCTTTGATCCATTAAAGTTCAATATAAATGCGATGCTGCTGAGGTTATTAATATCGTTTTTGCTTTCCTTTCTGTCGCGTTTACTGCTGAGATTCTCTATGGAATTTTCATAGTCATTGTTTTCAACGGCTTTCAACCTCCCCAACTTCTTTTTTTGATATTCAGCCTCTTCCTTTTCCCATTTTTCCCCCAATAGGTCGTATTGAGCTTTACCAGGAGCAATGACCTCTATCGCCAGGCCTTGATTTGTCCAATTTTTTCCTGTTAGGATTTGATTGTCCAAAACTGTTTTTGAACCCTTTAAAAAGTCCCTTATCTCAATCCCTTTATCTACACTTTTCTCCTCGGATTTTTCTTGAATCCTAAAATTGTCAAAGCAATTAAACCACAACTCTTCAGGCATCCGCTTGGGTGCAAATTTCTTGTCCCGGAAGAAGGCAACAGCTCCATTGATGTGGTCCGCATCCAGATGCGTTAAAATCCAAAGCTTAAAATTTTCATTTGGCTTATCAAATTTCTTCATTTGAGATTTTAATGCAGTTATATAAGTATCCATATAGCCAGAATCAACCACTATGTTTTGAACAGGTTTCTGTCCGTGTTTTATGATTATCGCATCGCCGCATTTAGTTTGTAAAATCCTTATTATTAGAGTCATTGAAATTTAGATTAAAAGTAAGGCAGAAGGCCTTTAATTGGCTTTAAATGTAGTGAATTATTCCTATCCTTTGTGGGCAATTCCATCAGGGGTTGATACTGCTTATTTGCCAGGCGAATCAAGGGGTTACAATCAGCTTTATTTTGAATGCCGTTATGTCTCTTAAATTCTTTTTTATCTCGAATATGGGGATGAGAATGTTTACACACATGCTTCTGGCATTTAAACTGTCACCCTGTTTCATTGCAAGCTGATGCGCTATTTCATGCAGGCTAGCCGTACTGATTTTTACCAGGCAATCTTATCCGGCTGTTCGTCAACGTAGCTTCGCGAATTAAAGACATTTGAGCCCGTTTTTCCCTTGCGGTTCATTCAGCCATTGCTTACTTTAGCTGAAAAAGATCATGGCCTATAAAACCTTTGATATACGGGGAAATGAAATTGTACAGCACGACTTGCAAGACAAAGGGGATTGGTGTGAAAAGGGGGCGAGCTTTGAGGAAGTATTCGTTAGGCGCTACCCACACCTTGAACTTATAATCAACCCTGAGAAGCAGAGTAATATTTACGCGCCGGATCTTTCTTACAGAGAAAGTGGCTTGTACGCGGATCTTAAAACACAGAATACCCCATTTTTTCTTTCTGGAGCCAAGTACGGGATCGATCCCCAGTACGCAGTTACCTTTAATGAAAAGGACTTTTTACGCTACCGGGAAAATTATCCTGGCATAGATATCTATTTTTGGGTGGATTGGCAAGCAATCAGGTTCGTAGGGACAACAGAAATATCGGTACAGCCCATGGTTGGCGTTTGGCGCCTAAAATACGCCGATATGCTTAAAGCCGTAGCTTCGGCATCGCTACATGTCTATACCCAAAGGGTGGGGGATCAAAAGGGAAATGCCAAGGGAAGTTTTGTGCTGGACCTTAAAGGCGGGGCTTTCACCCGGATTGCCTAACTGAAAAAGTAAAAATTGGTTGGCCACTTCCAGCAGATTATTGATTGTCCCTGCGCCAACGCACCATCAAGGAATAATGTGGAAAACTAATTTTTTTAGTATATTCGCAATTTCAAATATGTTTCTATTTTTGTAACCATGTATAAGGTTGTGTAATATGGTTATAAAAGACAGGTACTCCCTAGAGGAGGTGGCTTCGATACTCTCCAGAAGCAAAGAAACCTTAAGGAGGTGGGATCGGGCAGAAAAGCTAAGCGCCCACCGTGACCCAATGAGCAATTACCGATACTATACACTAGATCAACTCCAACAGTTCGAAGAATTCCAGAATATGCCCAAAAACAAAACCCTAGACCAGAGGATATCATTGCCCAAAGCCGACAACCAATACAGTGTACTTGAGCTCTTTGCCGGCGCCGGCGGGCTGGCTATAGGCATGGAGAAGGCGGGGCTAAAATGCCTTGCCCTAAATGAAATTGATAAATACGCAGTTAAGACTTTACAGGCAAACAGGCCGGAATGGAATGTCATTCCTGGCGATATACGGGATATTTCCTTTAAGGAATACAAGGATAGGGTTGACGTGGTTACAGGCGGCTTTCCTTGCCAGGCCTTTAGCTATGCCGGAAAACGGTTCGGGTTTGATGACGCAAGGGGAACCCTTTTCTATGAGTTCGCAAGGACGGTACAGGAAACCAACCCAAAGATCTGCATCGGGGAGAACGTGAAAGGCCTGCTGAACCACGATTCGGGACGTACGCTTAAGACAATGATTGCCATTTTGGATGAGATCGGTTATAGGGTTATTGACCCAAAAGTATTGCGTGCAATCTTTTACAATGTCCCTCAAAAGCGAGAACGACTGATATTGGTTGGGGTAAGAAAAGATATTGACATCGATTTCAATTACCCCGTGGCCAGTAAAAAAGTATTCACCCTCCGAGATGCACTAAAGGCAGGAGCACTGTTTGAGACAGACGTACCGCATTCTGCCGGGACGAAATACCCTGCATCAAAAAAAGATGTTTTGGACCTTGTGCCCCCAGGCGGGTACTGGCGGGATCTTCCCTTGGACATCCAGAAGCAGTATATGCAAAAAAGCTTCTATCTTGGCGGTGGAAAGACTGGCATGGCCAGGAGGATCAGCTGGGACGAGCCATCGCTTACGCTAACCTGCAGTCCTGCACAGAAACAGACCGAAAGGTGCCATCCTGACCACACCCGACCTTTTACGGTAAGGGAATACGCCAGGATACAGACTTTTCCTGATGACTGGGAATTCCAAGGCCCCGTTTCGGCACAATATAAACAGATCGGGAATGCCGTTCCTGTAAATCTCGCTGCCGCAATCGGGGCTCAATTGTTGAATTCCTGAATTCCTATTATGCCCAGGCCGAGAAACTTAAAAGTGCCTGATACCCAATAAAGGCAAGCGGTTAAAATACTGCATCAAAGCTTATCAAAGCCATTGTAATATCCGAAATTATCAAAAGTAATCTGATCGAGGATGCTGCGGTGGCTTTTTTCAATCTCTTTGTTGATCTCTGAAAGTGCAGAATTCTTTGCCTGCTCCTCTGCTTTGGGAATCGTGGCCAGATAGGCATCTGTAGCCTTTGGCAAGGCAAGGTATAGCTTTGCCAATGCATCATCCTCATCAGTTAAAAGTGCGTAGAACCGGTCGCCGGAAATCTTGTTTACCCTGCTATGGCTATACTCTTTCCCGTTTATGATGCCTGCCCATTTGGAATCAAAGCTGTCAGTAGCCAGGATTTGTACCCAGTAGCAAGTCGATTTCTTGAAATTGTCTGCATATTTCGCCAGTTTCTGGAAAAGGGCTTCCGCGGCACTGCTATTCATTGTATTGTGCTTGTTTTTGATATCGGCAAAAAGGGTGTCATTTTTTGCTTTGATATCAAAACCGCTAAGTTTTCCGACTTCAAACCCCTCAATTCCCCCAAGATCTGTTCGTGGAAAGTCCCTATGGAATTGTTTATTGATTTATCGATTTGGCGGAGGATCTCCGATTCGATCAAGGCCTCCTCATCGATTTCATTGAACTTGGTATCAAAGGTCAGCTTAATGGTGTCTACCTTATTTTTATAAAAGTCCTTTTTATTTACGTTGTTTTTGGCGCGGAGGTAAGAGTTGTGGAGATTTGCGATACATTTCAAAAAGTGTTCATCAGAAATGTAATTTAGATAGTTGTTTGCCATTCTGTTTTTCTTCAAAAATAACAAAATCTTCAATATTTGTTATTTGAAATAAATACTGTATCCTGAGGTGTTTACTGAGGCAGTGCAACTGAAAGAAAACAGTGATTAATCGCATGGTAGTTTAATTTAAACAAAATCGGATAGCGTCGATATGCAAAAAGGTAGCATAATTTCGGAAGAGAAAATACCTGCGGCATTGTAATTGAAAAAATGCACTAGGATACTTAGGGGACTTATTCAATTTCGTTGATTTGAAACGAAGTTTTAACTCATCTATTTTTTACCTAAATTGGCACTGTGCTAAATTTAGTCTGGAATTTCGACAATTACATTGTTACGACTGGATGAAACATAAGTACTTTTTGACTGTTGTTGATTTATGGCTGGAAAAAAGAAAATGAAACCCTTTCATTCCAATGGAATATCGTCCCATTCCATAGTGGAAAAAAGACTCTAAATGTTTGATGAAAGTGGCGATGCAGGAGTACGGACTTGATAAAAAAACTATAATCCAACGCTAAACAAGGCTGGGTGAAGAAAAATATCTAAAATACAAATATTAGGTGTTAATTGTATCAATCAGGTTATCAGTTTACTGAAACAATCAATAAAATACACCTTCGTTACAGTATAAAACCTTAATTAAAACATATACTTAAAGCCATTATTGCTTGCAATAGTAATTAAAGGCTCGATGGTTGTTTTAAACTTAAGCTTATATTCAGCTGGTAATTCCTTAACACTTTCCAGGTCAGGAAAAATGCTCAGATAATCTTCCAATAGCTTTTCTTTGGGTATTTTATATTTAATTATTTCGATGGCAGTTTTCTGCAAGTGATAAAAAGCATCAAAGTAAATATCCATCTGGGGTAGCTTATCCGATTTCGTACTGTTAAAGGAAGGGTTTGCAGGTATCAGATTCCAGAGCAGATCATGCGAAACAAATGCATAGGGAATAAAGTGCTCTACTGCAAAGTCATCTTTGTATAGTTTTTGGTTTGTGTAGATGCAATCTACACCGCCTAACTCTTCAATTACAATATTCCACACCTTACGCTGTTTTACCAAACTGTTTCTTTTTGCAGGCTTAATTAACTTATTCGGAATATCTGGGACATTAGGATTGTGTTTCTGCAGATACAAACTTAGTTTCCAGTAACAAAAGCTTTTTAAAATTCCTGAATTCTTACTGAGGTAATCTATCCAGATTGGATTAATGGTAATATGAGTTTGATCAACCGCATAAAGGCAATTGTTTTCAAAAAATTGTGATGCCTGATAAACTGAATTTCGGTTTTCTGCAATGGATGAAAACCAAGGGCTTAAAAAACGGTGCGGGACCTGTTTATCAAAATGCCATAATAACTTCTGTGTAGCCAATAGGTTACTATTGCTCAAGCGTTGTTTGATCTTGTTTCGATCTTCATCAATATTGATCCCTTCAATTGTTGCAATTTCTTTCACTTTATCATGCAACTGATCCTGTTTACCGAAACTAATGTGGAAATAGTTGATGGTGTACCAACTAGCTGCAACCATACCCACAAATATTCTTTGCTTAGGGATATGATAATGACCATTTTCTACTTCATCTAAAATAGCTAAGAACCAATAGAATTTATAAGCCGCAGCCGTGTTATTAAAACTGGCAGCTAAAAGGTTTACAGGTAAGTATTCGTGAATAGGAATCATTTAGCTGCAAGGTAATAATCTGATATGGTGGATTAAATTTCTTTTTATAAAATGCATATAAAAAATTAAGTGAACACCTCATGTACCTTGCGGGAGCATTAGCTTTATACTGTTTCAATAAACTTATCAATAAATGCCCGCGTAGACAGCTTTATCCATGCTTGTATTTTACATCTCCGCTAGCATTCCTAATTTCTTTAAAATATCCTTTTTAAATTTACTTAAAGGTCGCTTGTGAAAGTTGTTTTGATCGTAAATTACTCCAAATAGTAATCGATAAACTTCTTCTTTACTCATTTTTGACCTTAACATTTTTTGCATTTTATCAATATATCCTAAAGAATAGTTTCTTTGAATAGTTATCATATCTCGTAACTCTGAAATATTACTATTATATACCTCGTCTATGTACATTGCTTCTATTGTATTTTTGGCTTTGAATCCTTGCCTATTCCCATTTGATGTATCGTTGACAAAAATTCTGAAGCCGCGAAGAGAGGTATAACCATAATCAAATTCAAAATCTTCGCTTTGCGTCTGGTCTACGTAAGGATGAATATATTTATTTAACAATTGGATACCAGCTCCTTTCACAGAACTATTACAAGAGCTACATGATGGTATCAAATTATAAAATGAAATAGCTAATAAGGGAAATTTAGATTCGGGAAACCAATGGTCGAGGGTAGGCCTTATTACTGTTTTTTTTGCTTCTGTGATTACGGTTGATGTGTAACTACGGTTGCAATAAGTACAAGTATATCTGTCTAACTTTTGGCAAAGTTTGTAGGAACTGTAGATTACATTGGTATTGCTATTAAACCATTTGTAATTAAAAATACTGTTCAACTGTTTTACAAAGGGGTTTATGAGTTTATATTCTGATTGGAAATTAACGCTTTTCTTTTTCAAGTTCTCTGCTGAAAAATCTATTAGATAAGGATATATTTTACTTAAATTCATTGTGGGCAGCATTTCGTTCCAAAAAAAAATGTTTGTCTTTTGTAACGTTGATGGATCGCCGATTAAAATTTTGTCAATGTTGTTATCGCGAAGTAGAAATGTTTTGATCGACACTTTGAGACGACTCACTGGACGGATACCGCTTGTGCATATTATACAGCCAGCATTTGAGCAAGCGGGCTCACCTATTTTTTTGTTAACATAACACCTCATGTATTGATGGTGTATTGTCCTTGCAGAAGATATCGTCGGACTAGCTGGGTCTAGATAAAGCATAGTTATAATTCATTTGGTTTTAAGTTATGTTCGTTCATTAATTGGTTGATATAATCTTTTATTAACTTTTTGTGATCATCACTGCCATCTAAGATAACTTCCTCATACATTTCCATTAATTTAAAACGTAAAATCGGCTCACCAATCATATTGATAACTTGATATAATTTCTTGCTTTTTTTTTCCTCTTCTATTTCGTGCCTAAAATCGATTGTTACAATTTCCGATGCTTTAATCCTTGCCTTGTGGTCAGCAATTATTTTTTTCTCTGCGAGCGTTTTTGTTTTTTTTCTAATGAGATCTTCAATTTCCTTAAATATCCGAATATGCTCTAGTGTATCAATGCATTTAGAAATAATTTTTTCTGCATAAGCTCCAATTAAACTTTCATCTAGAAAAAAAGAATCTGCTAACATCTCGTGTATATTTGCGCCAAAAGTTGGAGTGGTAGTTCCTGTTGAAGGTTTTCCTTCATCTAATTTTAGCACATTTGTGTTTGGGATATCGGATAGAATAAAGGGGGAGTGTGTTGAAAAAAGTATGTTTATTGCTTTGATATATTTCAAGTGGCATCTTTGGATGTTTTCTAACAAAAATTTCAAAAAATCACGCTGATAACTAGGGTGATAATAAAGTTCAATTTCATCGAGAACTAAATTGATATACTTATAATCATATTTCGCCCCCTCTCTTGAGTCAAGATTAAGCAAGTGGTAAAGGACTGAATGTATAGAATGAATAAGTTGTTGCTCTCCTGAGCTTAGCTGAGAGAAAGGAAACTCTTTTAAACCGTCAGATATATTTATTGAAGGTCGGAAATATGCGACCGGTACAAACTGTGCTAACGTTTTATTTTTTAAAAGCGATTCACTAAACGCATTTTGAACTACTTTCTCAAACTCGATAAATTTTAAAGACATGCTATAAACAGGAAATTCCGGGAACTCTTCATCCTGTGAGGTAGTCCATTTTTTATTATGGAATTGCTGGTGAATAAATGAGTTTACAGCTTGCCTAAGTTTTAGGGTGATGTGGCTTTGATCGGTTAAAATCTGTTTAACGAAGTCCTGAATGTTTCTAATCAAATAGAATTGAAATTTACCATCTTTATCTACATAAGCTTCTGCATATTTCTGAAATTCACTATAAGTATTAACTATTTTAATTAATTTAGTCACAATATATAGTCCAAGTTGAAAATCCATTTCATTCGGAGTAAAATTATCTTGAACATTTTTTATTTTAAACCTATCAAATGGTTTTGCCAAATTAAACCAAGTTCCTAAATTATCTTTGGTTGTTTTTACTCGCAAATCATTTACGGATCGTATATTAAAAAACCTTAAAATCTCCGTAAACAGATCCGCCAAATCTATTTTGGTTTCATCTTTTGATTTAAGGTAATAATCAATAAGATCAATATCCTCTACATACCCAAGTCTCGATGGCCGGATAATAACACTAATGCTGCTGATTGACTTATTGTTAGTTAAGTCTTTAGTTGTGAACTGTTCATGGCTCAAGTTCGTGAGTATACGCGTTTGTGCTAAATGTAATTCGATATTAATATTAATGTTGCCTTTCTCCCTGAAAGGATTAAGCACAATCGGCGTTCGATAGCCATCGTTTTTATGAAATAATGGTTGTAGCCAATAGTAATTACCCGATGCATTTAACCCATATTGAGAATAATTCACGCAAATAGTGTAAAACAATTTTTCGTAATTAAACCCAGGGCGTTTCCATGTTCCATTTTCGAGTGAGAATTGATTAACCTGACTTTTGGTTTTCCGGATCAAAATTTGTTCAGCCCCTACTTGATAATATAATTCAATTTCAGTAGAGTCAAGTGTATTATCCACACTTTCAAGCAATGCCTTCCATTGAATAATTTCGGGAAATTCAACTGTTTTAGTTTGAAGTCGTTTACGAAGGTGCGTTAAGCCTTTATTTTCTGAAACACAAAAAACTAACAAGTAGAGCATTTCTAAAATACTGCTTTTACCAGATCCATTACGCCCCAGAAGAGCTCCTACATGCACATGAATATCACTCCCATCCCTTTCTATGTCATATAAAGTTGTGGGGTAATTTTGCACAGTGTTGATTTTCTTGATGGACCGATAATCCTTTATTTCTTGTAATTCATTCCCATACTTATCCAAAAAGATAGTGTCGTTTGAAAACTTATATAAAGTGTCAATGACAAGCTTTTTTTGAAATACGGAATCTTTATTTAGTTTTAATGCTAACAGTTTAAACATATTACGAGTTCGTTTATTTAAGATTAAGCAAAGCTAACTATTTGAACTAACTAAGAGAATAAAGTGGCTTTTTAAGCTTGTGATAATTAGTAGATAAAATAAATCTACCGTTCCAGTAAGCTATTAGTTATTTCGAAACATAAATACTTGTTGGCTGTTGTTGATTTATGGCTGGAAAAAAGAAAATTAAACCCATGCATTCCAACGGTAGGACATGCTATTCCGCAACTTCTTCGCGAAGCTTCATTATGTCAAGGATTCGGTCAAAGGATACAAAGGCTGAATTGGTTTTAAGGAGGGCGCTCTGGGAAAAAAACATCCGATTCCGAATACATTCTGATTTAGTCTTTGGGAAACCTGACATCTTTATAATGAAACATAGGCTTGCTGTTTTCGTGGATGGCAGTTTCTGGCATGGATACAACTGGGAATCCAAACGAATACAGATTAAAAGCAATGTTGATTTCTGGGTGGCCAAAATTGAGCGGAACATGGAGCGCGACAGGAAAGTCAACATTACCCTCTCTGAACAAGGCTTCACAGTCATGAGGTTTTGGGATCATCAGGTTTTAAAGGAGCTTCCAAAATGTGTGAACCAAGTGTTGCTGTATATTGAATCCTGTAGAATGGGTAAGATCCCAGATTTTAATTAGCCCTAGTAATAGCAAACTTTTTTTCACTGTTTAACCTTTCATTAAGAACAGTCTCTTTGATTCATTGGAGCACAAAGTTGAGAAAATAGTGTTTATCATTAAATGGCAGACGTACACAGTAAAGAAATCCGCTCATACAACATGAGCCGCATCAAGGGTAAAAATACCAAACCCGAAATGCTGGTGCGGCAGTTTCTGCATGCCAATGGTTTCAGATGCCGCCTCCAAGTTAAAGATTTACCGGGCAAACCCGAGATTGTGTTACCAAAATACAAAACTGTTATATTTATACAGGGGGTGCTTCTGGCATGGTCACGATCAATGCAGGTAATCCCAAAAACTAATACTGAATGGCGGCTAAACAAGATTACTGGTAATAAAACGAAAGACATCATGGAAATCGAGACGCTAAAAAATCAGGTTGGCAGGTTATTGAAATATGGGAGTGTGAGTTAAAGCCGAAATTACGTTGCATAACTTTAAACGGGCTAATTTCATCAATAGTGCTATAGGAAGCTTTCTTTAAAGTGCAACGATTTTCGTTTTGCCAAAAAATCTTTGCTATCTTCACAAATTTATTAGACATTAACGTGAACTATATAGACCTCTTCGCTGGTGCAGGCGGCTTGTCCGAAGGCTTCAAAAGAGCTGGTTTTGAGCCAGTTGCTCATGTCGAAATCGACAGTGCTGCTTGCTATACACTAAAAACCAGGGCTGCTTACCACTACCTAAAGTCAAATAATCTTTTCGAGAACTACCTGGATTATCTTAAGGGAAATATAAATCGGAATGAGCTATATTCTTTTATACCTGAAGAGCTTAAAAATTCGGTAATCAATAAAGCCATTGGAGAGGAAAATAATCCTGTTATTTTTGGCGCTATTGATAGACAATTAGCAGGCAAGGAGGTTGACTTAATTATTGGTGGTCCTCCTTGTCAGGCGTACTCCTTGGTTGGCAGAGCCCGTTCAGATGATGGAATGAAAGGTGATTCCAGAAATTTCCTCTATGTGCAGTATGCTAAATACCTTGAAAGATATCAACCCAAAATGTTCGTTTTTGAAAACGTGCTTGGTTTAAAGTCAGCTGGAAAAGGTGTTTACCTGCATAACATGGAGAAGCTTTTCCTTAAAAAGGGATATAAAATAAATGTGTTTTCTGTGAAAGCAGAAAACTTTGGGGTACTTCAAAAAAGACGCAGGCTTATCATAATAGGCTGGAAAGATGATTTTACACCAAACTTACCAGATCTGGGTAATTTTAAAAGCGGGATAGGCGGTATGGTTTCTGATTTATTTTCTGACTTGCCGGATTTACAGGCAGGGGGTGGGGTAGATAAGTTTACAAAATATGCCTCTACCAGTAACGATTATCTGGCCAATGCGCATATCCGAAATGGCATTGATACGCTTACCCAACATATAGCGAGGCCACATAATGCTCAAGATAAAGAAATTTACCGGATAGCTACCGGAAAATGGAACGATAATCAGGAACGCTTAAATTATAATGATCTTCCTGAGCATCTGAAAACACACGATAACAGAACTTCCTTTTTCGATCGTTTTAAAGTTGTTGGGGCTAATTTAAATGCATCTCATACCGTTGTGGCACATATTGCGAAGGATGGACATTATTATATCCATCCAGATCAGTTACAAAACAGATCAATTAGTGTTCGTGAAGCAGCTCGTTTACAATCTTTCCCCGATGATTTCTATTTTGAAGGTGTGAAAGAGGGTGCTAACCGTACAGCTGCTTTTAAGCAGATTGGGAATGCGGTGCCTGCATTAATGGCGCAATCTATAGCTGATCAAATTATTAAAAGAGTAAAGTTGAAATAATAGCATTCAACTTTACCTTAATTGAAATTTATTTCAATTAATTTTGATGTTCATTATATGCTTCGATAAATTCCCTATGATATTCTTTTGATTGTTCGAGCAATTCTCTGTAAGTTTTAACGAACACCTCACCCGATTGCATATAGGTTTGTTCTTTTCTTTTGAAAAGGTTGTCTTCAGCTTTTTCTCCTCCTACTACGTAGCAGACAACTTTAGAAAAGCCACTTTGTGAGGAATATCTATCTTTCAAGAATGCTCCATACTCATAGGCTTGTTCTAGCGCGTTTTGATCTACTTTGAAATTACTTCTTTTGATTTCGATAACATATAAAATTTCACCCAGTGCATTACTGCATAAGAAATCGATCCTTCTGTTATTTAGATCAAGTCGATCATCTGGAAAGGTTTCTTTTAAAAGGGTTGTATAAGTTACCTCATCTCTGAATTCTAAAATCCTTGGGTCTAACAACCAAGAGAATTTTTTAAGGAAATTATGAAGTGTGGGCACCTCTCTAGTATTGGTCCGAATATATTCTTCAAATTGTTTTATTACTTCTATCCTAGAAAAAGCCAAATCTCTAAATTGCTTAGCTTCAATCATTTTCCAATCATCCATTAGTCTTAATAATGTTGGGATATCTTCAGGTTTTGAAACATCAGCAATTCTTGAGGCATACTCTTTGAAGGTTTTATTTTCAAACTTATCGATTACATTACTTATTATTTCTTTCGATTCTTCAATATCTATATTAGGGTTTTCTAAAATTGGATCGATAATTCTGTTACTCAGTTCTCTCTCATAAGTCGGCAGAGTGTCTTGCCAATCTTGAATGTCTAAATCCTTATGGTGCTTAATTTCTGACCGTTTTAGAGAACTTCTTTTTTCCCGCCACTCACTACCAATTTTTTTTACAACTTTTTGGATGTAGCT
The DNA here is from genome assembly GCF_011303555.1 of Pedobacter sp. HDW13. NCBI lineage: Bacteria > Pseudomonadati > Bacteroidota > Sphingobacteriia > Sphingobacteriales > Sphingobacteriaceae > Pedobacter > Pedobacter sp. HDW13. The sequence goes on from NZ_CP049868.1 coordinate 3,806,091, forward strand.
CTGTAGTTCCTTTGTTTTATCATTTTCCCAGTTTAACGAATGCCGATCTGTGGATATTACATCTTCATCAAATTCGTCTATAAAATCAACTTCTAGATAACCAGTAACATAACTATGGAATTGATCATTGTCCCTTAAACCATAAAAGCTTGCAGTATTAACAATTTTTCCCCTCGACGTTAAATATATACCACTCATCTCAGTGTCTTTGATTGGTGTCTCTGCCGTGATTATTGTCCCTTTAATTCTGCTTGAATATGTGTAGTTGTCATCATATTTGTCATCTGGAAAATTCCATTCAAACTGCTTTTTTAGATCAGTAAATTTAAGCTCGTTCGTAACCTCCTTTTCTTCCAAGTCATTCAAGTACAAAGTAGTAGACATCCGATCAAAAATCAGAAACTTTTTAGATAAAGAAATCGCGAGTTCATCAAGGTTGAATCCTGATTTTCTTCTTACTTTTTTTAACTTGAGAATTAAACCATTGTCTGCAATTTCGGAAGGTGTATTCTTTTTTACTATTTTGGGATTATATGCATTATTTTGACTTGCTTTTATATCCATTAGATTCATTATGAAATGATTTTCAAGATTATCTTTAATGGATATTATCTCGATTTCATCACAAATACCAAATACAGCTAATTTACCAAGCCCCTTCTTTCCAATAACGCTTCTGCCTTTGGCCGTAATTTCATTCGTTGTTCTGCGCCTATTTCTCCCTATTAATAAATATTTTTCATTCAATTCATCAAATGTCATTCCTTCACCAAAATCCTGATAGATTATTTCTTTAACCGTTTCAGTATCATAAAATTTTATTGATACACTATCGGAATCTGCATCCCATGAATTCGATATTAACTCTGACAGTACGCTTGGTAATTTAGAGTATAACGAAATGCCTAAGTGCTCGATGGTATTGGGATCAAATTTAAGTGTGAGTTTAGCGTTATTTTCCATGTTTATTTTTAATATTATAAATTAAAGTTTTATCTGCCCCTTTAGTAAATCGCTGGGTATTCCACCTAGAAGGCTGGATATACCACATAAAAGTAAGTCGACCATTTACTGAAATTATCATAATGAAAGTTTCTTGCCTTTATTGTAATTTCATATTTATACTTTGGAGAATTTTGTTCGTTATTCATTTAGATTAAAGTTTAATCATTTTTATATTTAATTATCTAACTTACCGAGAAAGTCTACGAAAAGGGCTTTCAGACATATTCTCGCTTTTAATCTCCAAAAAATATGATGATTACTATACTAACGTTTAAGTGACTATGGGCTTATTTACAATGATATCCCTATTTAAGGACTGCTCTCATTGATACTAATTCGCAACTCCCGCTATCGACATCGAATTTGTATTCATAGTGGGCCGGATCCGCATTTGATAAATTTATATCAAACTCAAACATATCACTATTCTTTCTTAAAAATTCTGCATCGCCGGTTTCAAAATAATTTTTATATATAGGGTACTTTTTACCTACCACAGTGGTAGTGCTTATTGTTATTTCAATTTGATAATTCATAGATATCTTTTTGAAATTATTTCTTTATTTCCTTTACCTCAATTATCCTTTCCTCAAACTGTTTACTCTGGCCACCGTCCTTATTCAGCTTAGGAACTTTTTCATAAATTATTTCTATCATATCATGGGCTTGAATACCGTTCGGAATTAATTCTGCAACGGATTTTAACTTTAAAGCTTTAGCAATTAGATTTAGGTGTCTTATACTGTACTTATCTGGCTGACCTAAAGCTTCGACTTTTCCTACAAAACTTTTGCTTAGATTCATTTCCTCGCTCAAATCTCTTTGAGATAGTTCTCTTTTCTCCCTTAAGGTCTTAACCTTAAGAATGATTTCATAGTCTAATTGCGATATTATAGTTGAATTATATTTCATAAAATTGATCCGATTATTTGGAGCGTTAAATTTATTTTACTATATTTGTTATCAGTTATTTATAGCGACAAATAGAGTAGGGCTAAAACCTTGCTTTTTACGATGTCACTCATGGTAGAAAACCGTCAAACTTTCCACATGGGCAGATCGTGAGTTCGCCATTTCTATTGGATTTTGCTATCTTCGTGATATCTTATTCAATAGGGCGAACCTCATGTAAGTCTTTTGTGGAACTTAGGCTTAGGCTTAAGCGGTTCTTGACGGTACCTCTATCAAACGCATTGGAGTTCGTCCTATTGGTTTTACCAGTCTGGTTTCCTTTCTTGCTTCGTGGGTACATCGTTTTACATAAAAATTAACCGTTTATGAAAACGAAAAAATTAAGCACCATCAAATTGTTTCCCTTCAAGGAAGTAGTATTCAATTATTCCCTTAAACTTCTAATAAAGAACGTTATTTGTTCTCCATCGTAATGTGGACTAGAATTTCCAAGTAAAAATATAGCCCAAAAGAACAGAGGCTCGTGTGATGAGAGCGCACAAAGTCACTGTAGGTTAATTTAACTTGGTACCAGCCCTTTATTGCTTAATTAGGCAAGGCACACCACTATGGTTTTTCGCAATCCCAAGGTAGGTATCTTTTTCCTAATAACAAAAACAGTATCCGCATCTACATATTTAAATGCGGAAGGGCTGGTTTTTCATTAGCTTTTTCTTACCAATATATTAAAATAATCTGCAGACATGAGCCAGGCTAACTTTAGTTCATTTGATCGGCTTTATGCATTAAAGCCCAAAAATCCCACCTGATGATGTGAAAGGGCAGGAATGGCCTTTACGGCTAGTAGAAATAGGTTCTTTAATGATGTTCCTGCCCTTTTTATTTATCACTATCAACTAACCACTTGGCTCTCGCTATTGTATTCAATCAGCGATGGCCTAACTAACCTTGAGTTTTATGTCTTTCAAAAAAATAACGGAATTTTCCGTAAGGGAATTCCCATGCCCAAACTTTTCATCCTCTTTAGGCTTGAAAAATACTGTTTTATGCTTTAGCCTACTGTTTATTGTACTCTTTCAATGTTCGTCCTATGGTCAGGTACCCCCAAAAGAGATTGCCATTGGCCAGACTATCCCGGACGCACTGTGGAATGAACCACTGAAATTGCGCCTCCCTTCAGGTAAATTCGAGCAGGTTTCCCTCTCTAAATACCGGGGAAAGCTAATCATCCTGGATTTTTGGGCTAGCTGGTGCTCGACCTGTATCGCTTCTTTTCCTAAGGGGCATGCGCTGGAGCAACAGTTTCCAGACAGTCTTGCTTTAATTCCTGTATCTGATGAAAAAGAGGAAGGGGCACTTGCGCTGCTTAATCGCAAGACTTCCGCTTCCTGGGCTGATAAGCTGACAACACTAATTGGAAAAAATAACCTTTCAACTTATTTCCCTCATCAGGGCAATCCGCATTTCGTCTGGATATCGCCTGCAGGCAAGCTCATTACCACCACTACTAAATTTGAGCTTAAAGCGGAGAATATCCGCGCTGCGTATTCTGGAGATAAGCGGTTTAACCCTGCTCCAAATGTTCATCAGGACTTATCTCGTCCCATTTTTTCATCTGACTTGAGACCACTTGACCAGTTATCCTTCAGTTCCTCTTTTTACCGGGGACATATTGCAGGCACCGGCCCTGGGCCACACTCTTATTATTCTGGAAAAATCGTTCGGGGGATCAGGCATGCCAATAGCCCTTTATTTAATCTATATAGCTATGCAGCAAAGCAGCTATACCCCGATATCATCCGCTGTGTAATAGAATCACACGATTCTGCTACTTTAAAGCTCCCTTTATCTCTTGGGGAGGAAACCTACCGCAAATATTGCGCTACCTATGAACTCTGGATGCCTACTGAAAGGTCTGCCGAGCTCTATTCCATTATGCTGGATGATCTGAACCGGTATTCAGGTTATAGTGGCACTTTAGAAAAAAAGGTAACTAGGTGCCTGGTGATAACCAAGGCTAAAGTCGCGAAGCCCTTTAAAGGCAAATTGCCTACTCCACGCTCTGATGCTAAGGGGAGCCTGGTAACCTTTGTGCGTACGCAAAACGGGCAGGGCGGGGTTTCCATGCCCTTGGTTGATGGGACTGGTGGCGAGACAACAGCAGTGGGCAGTTATGGACCACTTGACAGATCTGCTTTGGAAGCAGTGCTATCCTCTTTGGGTTTGGAGCTGAAGGAGGCGGAGCGGGAAGTGCAGTGGTTTGTCATCCGCAATAGAACTAACCTCAAAAACTAAAAAGATGCGCTTATGAAATTAAAATATCAAATATCGTCCCTGATATATATCCTGCTGCCTTGCCTGTCTATTTTTTTTATGTGCAGCCCGAGCACTTGTGTCGCCCAGCAGCGAATTTCCGGTAAAGTGTCTGGCTCTAATGGTGATGGTGTTGCTGCTGTACGCGTCAGGATTGTAGGCGCTTCACCTGGCGTTTCCCTTACAGCAGCTGATGGCAGTTTTACAATCAGCTGCGCTGCGGGAGATACGCTTATTTTTAGCCACATTTCTTATCAGCTATTAAAACTTCCCGCTTCCTTATCCATGCAGGTTAGGTTAGTACCACTTGAGCAGCAGTTAGACGAAGTAACCGTTTCGACAGGCTATCAGCGCCTGACTAGGGAACGTGCCACAGGGTCTTTTACTTTGATAGCAGAGAAGCAGTTGAACACCCAAGTGAGTACTTCGGTACTCTCCCGGCTGGAAGCAGTTACTAGCGGACTTGTGATCGATAGGACTACCAATAGCCAGGGTAATTTTACTATCCGGGGGCTCAGCTCAATATCTGGGCCTAGAAGTCCACTTATTGTGTTGGACAATTTCCCTTATGAAGGGGACTTAAATAACACAAGTCCCAATGACGTGGAAAGTATCACAATGCTTAAAGACGCAGCAGCTGCATCCATCTGGGGTACCCGGGCCGGGAACGGAGTGATTGTCATCACTACCAAAAAAGGAAAAATGAATTCACCGCTTTCCATTAATCTATCCGCGGCCGCAACGCTGGTAAAGCAGCCAGACTTATATCAGCTGAAAGTGATTAGCACCCCTGACTACATTAATCAGGAGATACTCCAGTATTCCAGGGGTGCCTATGCGTCCGATCTTTCCTCTCCCGAGCACCCTGCGCTTAGTCCGGTGGTTGAAATCCTGACCAGTAATTTAAGTGAGACAGAAAAAAATGCGCAGATCAATGCATTAAAAGGAATTGATGTACGCGATGAATTTGAACGCTACCTTTACCGCAGGGGAATTAACCAGCAGTACAATTTAAGCCTTGATGGGGGATCAAGCAAGTTCTCCTGGCGCAGCTCCGTAAGTTTTGATGAGAGTACTGGCGTGCTTTCCGAAAAGTTCCGGCGTACCGCCCTGGGCTTTTCAGCACGGGCAATCCTTACTAAAGGTGTTGAATTATCCTTTGGCTTGCGTTATACCCAGAGTTCAACTGGGTCAGGGGCCCCAGGTTATGGCGATATTCTCTTCCGTGGCAATGTGCTCTATCCTTATGCCCGCTTTAGGGATGACAGTGGAAATGACCTTCCCATCATCCGGGATATTAGCAGTTCTTACCTCTCGCAGCTCGGAGGGGGAAGGCTACTGGACTGGAAGTATTACCCTTTGCAGGATTACCTTCAGGATACCAGTACCGGGCTGCTTCAGGATATCTTGCCCAATGCCTCTCTAAAGGTTAATCTTTTTAAAGGACTTTCTGCTGAGCTTCGCTATCAGTATGAGCGGCAAAGCCAGGCTACTAATCACCTTTCCACAGTGGAGAGTTATGCTGCCCGTTCCCTGATCAATTCCTTTACGCAGCTTCCTTCCTCAGGCCCTCCAGTACTAAAAGTGCCAATCGGTGGGATTTTATCCCGCAGTGGCTCTGAACTTGAATCAACAGCGGCAAGAGGTCAGCTAGATTACCAGAACAGTTTTGGGCAATTCTCGCTCTCTGCGATCGCTGGGACTGAAATCAGAACATTAAGGTCTTCGGCCCTAGGAAGTAGGGTTTATGGTTATGATCCATCGAACTTAAGTTCAGTGGCAGTAGATTATACCACCTTTTTTCCTGATCTGGTGACTGGGTTTGAAACCCGCATCCCTCAAGGCGTTTCAGCATCAGAGAAAATCAACAGATATATTTCGGGCTTTACCAGCGCTGCGCTAACATTTAAATCCCGCTATACCCTTTCCCTCAGCTCAAGGGCTGATGGATCGAACCTTTTTGGTGCCGCTGTAAAAGACAAGTGGAAACCGCTTGCTTCAGCAGGGCTTGCCTGGACGATATCTTCGGAGCCTTTTTATAAAGGAAACCTTCCTGGATATCTCAAAGTAAGGGTGACTTACGGCAAAAGCGGCAATGCAGATCCCAGCCAGACAGCAGTGACTACCATCCGTTATGGATCAGTATCCCCATATATCGGCAGTGCCTACGCGCAGCCTGATAGGTATTATAATCCTGGGCTAAAGTGGGAAAAGGTTAGTGTGCTAAATATTGGGTTAGATTTTTCTGCACTTTCTTCCAGACTTTCGGGTAGCATCGAATATTACCGCAAAGATGCATCAGACCTTTTTGTTCCTTACCCGATCGACTATACTACTGGGGTATCTACAACCGTGGTTCGCAATGCAGGCAGGATGCGAGGGAATGGGGTAGACTTGGTACTGCATTCAGCAAATATCAAAGGGACTTTTAACTGGGAAAGTGATTTAAATCTTTCTTATTACAGTGACCGGCTGAAAGCTTATTTTCTTAGCCCCGCATTGATTGATATCAGCAGTGCCAGGGTATCGGGCGTGGTCGGAAAACCCCTTTATGGGATTTATGGTTACAGCTGGGCAGGGCTTGATCCGGTAAATGGAGATCCTCTGGGAATACTAAAGGGAGTCCCAAGCAAAGATTATACAGCCTTAACGCAGGCCGTAGGCGACGACGGACCAAAATACTTTGGGTCGGCAACACCAGTGTTCTTTGGCTCACTGGGCAATACTTTTTCATATGGCAATTTTGCATTAAGCGTGCAACTCACTTTTAAGCTGGGTTATTATTACCGTAGCCCTTCTATCAGCTATTCTTCGCTCAACGGTTACTCTCCTGGGCACTCGGATTTCGCGCTAAGATGGCAGAAGCCTGGCGATGAGCTTTATACCCATGTGCCCTCAGAGATTTATCCCAGCAATACTGCGAGGGATGCATTTTATCTGGGATCAGAAGTGCTAATTAAAAGAGGTGACCATATCAGGCTAAACTTTATTAATCTGGATTATAGTCTCCCGCTAAGACTGGCAAAAAAGGCAGGATTGGCCCGGGCATCTCTGTTTGCGAATGTAAGTAACCTAGGGCTGATCTGGAAGGCAGGAGATGAAGACCCGGAATATCTTGGAAATTCTTTGCTTAGTTATAACCGTAATTTTTCAATAGGCTTTAGGGCCGGATTTTAAAGCATGCAATAATGAAAACGAGAAAAAATATAACAATAGTGATGGTGGCTATACTAGCCATTACCACTATACCAGGGCTGATGTCCTGTAAAAAGCTGCTGGAGGACAAGCCTGACAGCAGCCTTTCTCTGGTAACAAGCCTGAAAGATATGCAGGCATTAATGGATTATTACCCAACCGTAAATTTCAGGGAAGCAGGTTCGGGTGAGGCTAGCAGCGATGATTATTTCTTGACCTCCGCTGACTGGGCGGCAAGGACAGAGCAGGAGCGAAGGCTTTATCTCTGGGAAGCAGATAATATCTTTGCCCCGGTATCAAATCCCTGGCGCGATACCTTTCAACCTGTATTTTTAGCCAATACTGTGCTTCAGTCACTGGAAGCTAGCAGCAAGGATGCCTTAGGTGCAGGCTATGAGGATATCAAAGGACAGGCGTTATTTATCCGGGCGAAATGTTATCTTCAGGCTGTAGCCATTTGGTGCCTTGCTTATGATTCTGCTACTGCAGAAAGTACCCTTGGGCTTCCTTTAAGGTTAGATCCAGACTACAATACCCCATCGGTTAGATCTAGTTTAGCGCAGACTTTTGTACAGATTGAGAACGATTTACTTGAAGCGGCAAGATTACTGCCTGAAAAGCCACTGCATGTTATGCGGGGATCGAAAGGGGCTGCTTATGGCCTGCTCTCTAGGCTATACCTATATATGGGGCGTTATGCCTTAGCAGGGGAATATGCATCAAAGGGACTCGCTCTCAATAGCACTTTGATCGATTACAATAGCCTTTCTACCACTGCCAATTTTCCCTTAGTGCAGTTTAACCCCGAAGTAATCTATGCCAGCCACTTTTCAACGCCGGCGCAGTTAACCCAGGCCAGGGCCAGAATTTCTGATGGCCTGCTATCCCTTTACCCAATAGAGGATCTCAGGCGTAGCATTTTCTTTAAGGCAGGGACATCAGCCTCCACCATCTTTAAAGGAAGTTACGAAGGGTCAGCGTCGCTGTTTTGCGGGGTGGCTACAGATGAGCTACTGTTGAACTTAGCTGAAGCTAAAGCCAGGGAAGGGAATGCTTCTGAGGCGCTTACCTGGCTAAACAATCTTCGTATTAAACGGATCAAAAAAGCAAACTATGTGCCCTTAAGTGGCCTTGACGCGTCAGTTACACTCGAACAGGTGCTACTTGAAAGAAGGCGTGAACTGGTATTTAGGGGGATAAGGTGGATGGATATTAAGCGGCTAAACAAGGAAGGGAGAACAATTACGCTAAAGCGCACCCTGGATGGAAAAGAATATATGCTTGCGCCAAATGATCCGCGGTTTGCTTTAGCGATCCCGGAAGATGTTATTCGGCTTTCAGGGATGCAGCAGAATCCAAGATAGGAGGTGAAAAAAGAGCTGCCTTGGAGACAGGCAGCTCTCAAAGCTTAGCTTAAGGATTGATTTCCTTACGGCTTATTGCTGCATCAGCGATATCCTGGGTAGTAGAGAAACCCGCTAAGTAGGTTTCTAGTTCTGGTCTGGTGTCGATAGACTCATCCACTTCTAAAACACATGGAAGGGGATGCGGATCATCATCACAGCCAGTAGCCGAAGGAGAGCCGACCATACTGTACTGGTTTTCATCAAAAACCAAGCTTTGACTGTTTGCATTATATTTCCAGTAAACAGTAGTGCGTTTTTTTGCTGCAGTTGACTGGTTTGAAATGGTAAAGGCGCTAGCGCCTAAAATAAGTACCATGGCAGCTGCGCCAAGGATACTTTTTGTATTGAAGATATTCATGTTAATGTTCTTTGAATGAAATAAATTGTTGCATTGTCTTTGAGGCAGACCTGCCGAGAAAGCCTTGGATATAACCTTCTCCTTTAGCTCGCTTATAGGCATCGCCGGAATAATGCAGATCTCAATGGGAACAGCCGCCGGAAGGAGGGAACTTGAGCGTCGTTCGTAAAGGATTGCGTTTTTTCGGATTCCATTAGCTGATTTTGAGGTTAATGGAATAAAGTTCAGTAGGTTTTTATAGCTGGATGATACCCAAATGTTACTAAATGAGGCCGCAGAGTGAAAGATGGGCGGACAGAAGTCACCTTTTACGCATTATCGCCTGATTCTGCTTAAAGTTCTGTTATCAATCCCTAGATAACTTGCAATATGCTGTAACTGACTTGATTTTGCGATAGTGGGATATTTGCGGATAAAATCAGCATAGGCCTGACTGGCCTTGGCATTTTGAAGCATGAAGCTATGGTAGAGCATTCGCTGGATTTCTGAGCCGTGGAGTAGTTCAATGATGGTGCTGAATTCCCTAAAGTTGTGGTAGAGATTGTAGAGGTGCCTTTGATCAAAGCCTAATATGGTCACTTCATCAATCGCGTGTAAGAAAGTAGGCAGGTCTAGTGCCTTCAAATAATGCGACGGAAAAAAGAATGTTCCTTCAGGGAAAAAATGCAAGGTATACTCTTTTCGTTCCTCCTCATCTAGCGCAAATAGTCTCAGGCTTCCATACTGGATGAAAAGTAGTGGCTGTTCAATGAAGTTTGCTGTTGATCGGACTAGCCCACAGGATAAATGCTGCTCTTTAAGTATGTAATCGAGATAGGCCTTAAGACCTGCACTAATGGGATGATAGTTAGAAAGGGTTTCGAAGATTTTTTCTTTTTCCATAACAGTTGTTTTCGGGTAAAGAAAAAGTATTTCGAAGGCTTGTCAAGTGGCTGGGAGGGTAACCCTAAGCAACTACTACAAGATAATTTTTTTGGAGCTTTCTAATCGAAGCCTTCACTAAAGAATTCTTCCATAGAAATGCCAAAGGCGCGAACAATTTTTTTTAGGCTGCTATAGCGCAAATCTTCGCCACGCTCATAGCGGCCGTATTGTGAACGGGGAATTTCATGCTTATAAGCAAAGTATTCATAGTTACTATAACCCGCTTTGATCCGCAGAGATTTGATGCGATCTCCGAGCTGTTTTAGCTCTGCTGTCCGTTCATCGCCCCGCTTTTCTTTTTCACCATTTGCCATGGGGTAAAATAAAGCAATGGTAATGTCTAATATTACCACTTAATAGTTACCATTTATTAGTGTCTTTTTAATTTTTTATGTAATTTAAACCCTTGCCAGTCGCCCTTTTACGCTGGCTGATGCTCACGAATAATGGAATTAAATAGATCCGAACACGAAAATGTTTTCCTTTCAACTCCAATAGAACAACTAGCGGTTACCGAAGTCTTTAAGCTTCGCTCAAAACTGATGGGCTTTTCGACGATATCTCAAATTTTGGATACTGATATGAAACTGATAAGTCAAAAAGAAGATTATTCGGAAAGATGGTATTTTGAGTTGGTTAGTTTACTTGATAGAAATAAGCTCCTGCATTTAATCTAGACATTATAGAGAATGAAAATGCGGAGATGTATGTTTTCAAATAAGATGAGGGTTACATTGAAAAATTTACTGGTCAGTTTTTAACTTTACCATGCCAGTAAGGGTTGAAAGCTACCAGGATAAGCAGTTGTTCCCATATAACCTTTATTCTTTTCCCTGGGATATAGCAAGCATTTCTGAAAGCTTTTCGCTTACCTTGGTGATGTCCTGCTGGCTATGAGAGTAATAGGCATTTTTAAAGCTTTTTTCTGAGATATTTTCAATTTCAGCAGTGCTGTAGTGGCTGGTGGCATGCTGGCGGATCTGTTTAGGTCTAGTCTCAAGGATGATTCCGCACTCCACTTGCAGGTGGATAAAAAACGCCAGCTGCTTTACGCTTAAAGATACCATATAATCATCTTGGACAATTCCATTTGCTGAAAGACTGGATGCTATCCCTTCAATCTCGCGCAGGTAGCAAAGTTCAGCTTCGACAAATTTTAGCAGCGATTCTTTTATTGGTGGTAAGTCTATGCGTAGCGAGCTTGAAAGACACAGCGAGAGACTTATCAGTTCTTTTTTATCCCGCGAGAGTAATTCAAATTGATCTCTTAGCGAGCCAGCAGTATCCAGTCTGCTTAGAATAATCTCACAGCAGGTTTTGTGGAATAGGGGAGAATTCAGGTTGCATTCTATCAGTAAATTAACCAAATCTTTCCAGCTGCGTATTTTTCCAATTTCGTTTTCTCTGTTTAGGATATCTAAAACAGCCATTAAATAATCCAGCTGATAAAAGCAGACTGCTCTTTTTAGATTTTCCCTAAAATGAAATAGACTATTCAGTACGCTATGAAGCTTGTCATCTGGACTAATGCGCTGAGAGAGTGCTAGCAATGATGATATTTTATTTTCATTTGAGTTGGTAAAATCATTCAATAAAGCTTGGGGTACTTGCAAGGATTTATCCCAGAACTTTGGAAAGTGGATCTCTAAATTAAAAATCAAACCTCGGATAATATTAACGCACTCAGTCAGAAAGGGTAATTCTGCTTCTTTAGATGGACTAATGGGATTTTCCATTTTTAGATGTATCCCCTGGTAGATCAATAGCAGATCGTTCTGATGCTGGGAAAAACCGATTTGCAGGTTTTCAGGAACGCTGCTACCCAAGCAGTGCTGCAGTGATAGTAATACCCGCCCGCATTCATCTTCCAGTTCAACCAAGATTGATTTTTGTTTCTCTTTAGTTAGCGGTAAACCGGTACTAATGTTTTTATAAAGGCTATTGATGTAGTCAAGTTGATAATTCATAAGGCTGAAGCGTAAAGAGATTAAAAATAATCTACCAGAGTTGGAAATCCTTTTTTTTCGGACAAGAGGTGTTTTGACTGATGCGTAAACAGCTTTGACTTGTTTAAAGCGAATAAACGCGGTATCCAAATTTAGGTTTAACCAAACTCCCAGGGATAGACATTCATATCTCTGCTAAGATTTATCATAGGTGGCGATGCATCAACAGATTTAGCATAATTGTAAATCCTTCTTCAAGAATAGCTTTGGTTAATGTGAATAGCCATTTAAGTATTGCAAAAGCATTTTGATTAAAGCTTTCTACTGGCTTGAGATAATAGCCATGGTGGATAAAAAGAGGGGTTGCTCAAAGGGGAACCGCTCGGTAACTTGATGGATATAGCCCAAAAGATAAAATTTGTCTTAAGCTGAGCAGCTGCATTTTACTCTTGAGGCTGATGGCGTAATCTAACCTAAATGAAAAATATGATAAAAAAACTAAGTGCCGATTTATATCAGCAAATGAAAGCTGATCTTGATGATTTAAAAGGTAGCGCAATACCAAAAATCCAAATGCTAAAGGATGCGATTTTGATTGTGCAAAAATATTTGGATGAGTTAAAGGTTTTGGTAGATGCAAATCCCTTTCTTGGTGAGGAAGAAGAAATATGGTTTTTCAAAATCGAAAAACCCAGGTTTTACAGGTGGCTAATCTTTTATACTGAACTATTTGCAATCGATAGCACCAAGCCTATCATCGGAAAAGAAGAAATAAAGGAACACTACAATGATCAGATGCGATACATTAACCGTTTCTTTAGATCTCATGAGTTTCATTACCAGTATTTCAGGCTGGATAGCAACGAGCTTGACCGGTTATATTTTATCCGCGGAGCCTCGCCATTAAAAACAGAGATGAGTTTGGTACCAAGGGTAGATCCATCCTTTGGAACAGGCCATGAGTTTCTTTTTTCAAATTTTAGAGCTTACGAAATGCTACAAAGATACTTGAGTGATCAGCTCACTTCTGATGTGGGGATTGGTTTGGAGAACCAATCAAGTGAACAGAAAGGAAAGAAGTTTGCCTGGACAGGTGATCAAATTAATTTAATAGAAATGATTTATGGACTTTGGCTAACCGGACAGTTCAACAATGGAAAAGCAGACCTATCCGATATAGTGGCTGTTTTACAAAATGTTTTTCAGGTGAATTTAGGCCAATATTTTAGAAGATTCTCTGAAATTAAGCAACGTAAAGGAATGAGCAAAACTAGATTTTTGGATCAAATGCGTGATGCGCTGCAGAAGAAAATCTTTGATTGGGAGGGCGGGATAGCTAAAAAATAGGAATAATTGATTTGAAGTAAATCTTAATAAATAGCTTCTACTTAGCCCGTTTTAGAAAATGAAACACCTATGGCTCATAAAAAAGGGATATGTTTTGACTAACATATCCCTTTCTCGACCTTGGCTTTGCTTTTACCTCGTCACTTGCTGCAAGCAAGCTTACTTCACAGACATGTTGAAGGAAGGAGGAAGCGAACTTTCCTCTGATGCCCATAATTTATTTGGACGTTTACCCATGATCAGTTCCAATTTTCCACCTTTCATTAAATCCTCATGGGAAAACCATGATTTATTCCAGATCTGTCCATTTAGCTTTGCCGATTGTATATATTTATTTTCAGGCGCATAATTTAAACATGCCACTTCGAATTTCTTACCATTTCCAATATCCAGTTTTACATTAGCAAATGTTGGGCTACCGATAACATACATTGGTAAGCCTGGGGTTATTGGATAAAAACCCATTTGAGAAAAAACGACAAATGAGGTTAACCCGCCTCCATCTTCATCACCCGGAATGCCCATTAAATCGTTTCGGAACCATTGAGCAAGTAAACTGCGCACGCGTTTCTGGGTGCGCCAAGGTTGACCTGCATAGTTGTATAGGTAAGGGATATGCATGGCAGGCTCATTGCCCATTGAAAACTGACCAACATTGCCAGTATGGTCTGGCAATTGGGAATAAAAATCAAACCTACTTTTTCCAAGCGGGGTGTTATACATTTTCTCCAGCTCATCAACAAAAGCCTGTTTTCCGCCGATCATCTCTACTAAATCACCTAAATTATGCAAGACATCCCAGCGGTAAAGCCAGCCATTGTTTTCATCATACGTCTCCCTTGCACCCAATCCACCCGAAAACCGGTAGTCCAGCGGCTGGATAAATTTGCCATCAATATCTTTTGGATGAAAGAATTTGGTTTCCTGATTAAAGACAGTATGGTAGCTTTTGCTCTTCTCTAAAAAATCTTTAGCCTCATCTGTTTTGCCCAGTTGCTGCGCTATGTTCCCTAAGCACCACTCATCGTAAACGGTGCCCAAAGTAACCGCAATAGGCTGGCGCTTTTCAAAACCATGAACCTCTGGCGCAGTTTCTTTTTCACCTGGAGGCAATGCTGGGAAATACCCTTTGTCTTTAAAAAACTGATCTAGTACGCCAGCTTTTTTTGCCGACCAAGGCGACAGCGTTTTTTCGGTAATTCCTGCCTTACAGTATTGATAGGCCTCCTCAAGGTTAAAACTTCGAAGGCCCTTATTATAAGCATCAATTATGGTTGCCACGCCATGATTGCTATTCATTCTGCGACTATCGCCAGTAACTTCTGGGAAAGTTGGCATCCAGTGGTCGTCCATTTGCTGAGCCATACGCAAATATGAGTTAATCATATTGCCTTCCATTTTTGGCTCAATGATTACCCGCAGTGGGTGGGTTGCCCTATAAGTATCCCAGATCCAGTCATCGGTAAAGAAGGGCGTCCCGTTATCATTGTGAATTTTTCCATCGAAGGCGCTAAAATATTGACCATCTTCAGATAAACTGATCATGCGCTCGTATGTGCGGTAAAGTGAGGTGTAAAAGATGGTTTTAGCTGTTTCATCTGTTCCCTCCACAGCAATTTTTCCAAGGGTTTGATTCCATATATTTTTACCGTTTTGAGCAACTTTATTAAGCTCATAATCTTTTATTTCCCTATCAAGGTTTCGTTTTGCCTGCTCTACACTAATAAACGATATGCCGTAATGGGCTTTGATTTGCTTGGTATTATCTGGATATTTTAATATCAGGTAAGCATTCTGACCGGAAGCGGATTGTTCCTTTGAGTCGATTTGATCATCCTTTTGCTTGCCGGCAGAAGTGGGGGATAAATCTGTTTGGAAATAAATATAAACTTTGGTGTTGTTGCTCAATTTCTGAAAGCCACTTACTACATTTTCTTTGACCGACAGTTCCCCGTTTCTGGTATTTAGAACTAGGTAGGCTGGTGCTGATTTAGAAAAATTAATGGCGTAAATTCCCGATTGGTGTGAAGGAGCAAACTGGACATTAATGCCATAGTCATCTAGGTCTACCTCATAATAGTAAGGCTTGATAATTTCATTATCGTAACCATAAGCCAACACCGGCTTAATGTTTTTCAAATCGCCCTGAAATGGACTCAAGTTGAATGCTGAACTTCCCCTGTGGCTGGTGATGACTAGCGGTAAACCGTGAATAGTGTTTGCCGTGAAGTTATCTCTTTCTGGATAAACCCTTAGCAGACTGTTAGGCAAATGGACAGTAGGATAGGTGGGAACAAGTAGGTGGCTGATGTTACCAATATAGGGGTTAACATAATCTACCGGCTGTTTTTTTACTTGAGCGTTCACTATACTTGTAAAAAATGTGAACCAGACGCAGCTTAATAAAGCGCAAAAGTATTTTTTCATATTTAATTTTTCATAGAACCCCATAAACTTAACGCGTTTTGAATCCGGCATTTTCAACCTTATCAAATAATAAATATATTTAGCTGTGAGGTTTTTGATTAGGAAAGCAAGTTAGTAAAACGATTTATTAAATTTATTATGAATCTTATCATTTTTGGTGTTTTCTTATTATATAGAGGTTTTTGCTCATTTTTTCTTTAGCAAACTTCGATCTGATATCCAGGAATCTTTTAATGTTTTTTCTTTTAGAATAAGATTGATTTGGTATTTTGCAGGCCCAATTAGATAAGGATATGGCTTCAGGTTTTTTTGCAATTTTAGACGATATAGGTGCTTTAATGGATGACATTGCGGTGAGCGCAAAAGTCGCTGCAAAAAAAACAGCAGGTATATTGGGTGATGACCTTGCCGTTAATGCGGAAAAATCGACTGGTTTCCTATCTTCTAGGGAACTTCCTGTACTTTGGGCAATAACCAAAGGATCATTAATCAATAAGCTGATTATTGTTCCAATAGCGCTATTGCTAAATGTGTTTTTTCCTGTGGCCATCAAAGTAATTTTGGTGCTAGGAGGGATATACCTGGCTTACGAAGGCGTCGAAAAGATTGTAGAGTACCTTTTTCATCGCTCTGCAGATACGCATGGGGAAGCTGCTGAGGTTTTAGAAGAAGACGAAAATGCAGAGAAGACAAAAGTGCGATCCGCCATCACCACAGATTTTATTCTCTCCATCGAGATTGTAATTATCGCCCTTGGTAGCGTGCTGGAAGAAAGCCTCACCTTACAGATCGTAACCGTTTCAATTATAGCGCTTTTAGCTACAATAGGGGTTTATGGGATTGTAGCCATTATTGTTAGGATGGACGATGCAGGTTACCGGTTGATCAAACGTTCAAATGGAAAAGGAGCACTTTCATTCTTTGGCAAACTGCTGGTTTCTTCGCTTCCTATAGTGATAAAAGTTTTAAGTGTAGTGGGCACAATTGCCCTAATCCTTGTTTCGGGGGGATTTTCGTGCACAATATTGAGTTCATGCATCATCTTTTACCAGGCGTCCCTTCAATAATAAAGGAATTTGGTGCTGGTTTAATTGCGGGACTGTTGGCTGTGGCGCTTGCAATGGCAACTAAAAAAATCGTAAAGCTTTTTAAGCGTAAAGCTTAATTTCAAAAAACAGATCACTGCTTTGAAAGGAGGGATTCATTTTGTTTTCCTGAATTTCTGAGGGTAACTATAATTTCTTTTCCGCCGCATTCTGGCTTTAATTTACCATTATAGAATCATTAAACACATCTTAGTTTTAAGGTAATTTAAGGCTAGAGTAATTATCAAGCCATGTAAACCTCGAAGGCTTCCATTTTTAGCAAGTGGATTTCCTCCAGATAATCCTGCCTATATTGTTTCAATATTGCCTAGTCAATCCCACTGGCTTTTCTTTCGATCTGTATTTAACTACAGTATCCAAAACTTCATTCAAATTAGTAAGAATCTGCTTGGCCTCTTTTCCCATCTTTTTTTAACTGAAATCAATTTTTAACTCTTTTATTCTTATTGATAATTATCAAAACTATTGATTTTTTGTATTATTTATAATGCATTTAGTTTTATTTTTGATCATATGAAAAATGCAGTTTCGATATTCTGTCTTGCCTTACTATCGCTCTTTGGACTCGAAACCAGGGCGCAAGGCACTTATTCGGGCTGTTTGGTGTCATCCCAAGAACGGGTTTACACTTACGATGGTGGCGGAAGTGTATATGATCCTGGTTCTTTCATAGATCTTTCACCGAATTATTGTTCCTGGACCCCAACTTCTGGAACCGTTTGTAATATTTGCAATGGTTCGCTCAATGGGGGCGGTAATTGTCCTGGACACAACTACCAGGCGCAGGGAGTTGAAGGATTCTTTACAATGCTTGCTTGCCCAATAGACGATTATCTTCTTCCTTTAATTTTGACTTTAGCAGGATTAGGCGGCTTTTTTGTGAGGAAAAGGACGCTTTTATCTGTTTAAATAACCCTTCTTTTTTCTTTTGTCGTAATTTAAACGATGCTAGTTTTATTCTCCTAACGTATAGAAGTGATTGGCGGTACTTTTTATTGCTCTGTTCAATTTTAAATTGCAATTGACGCTCATAAATGTGCTGAGTAGAATTATGAATCGCTTTGACAGGGGAAACAAATCGACCGGTGGTTTGAAAATAAGTAATTTGATAACGCAACTTCAAAATTGTAAAACAGTAGCCTATTGTTTCGATTTTGCTTTACTGACTACTATAGCATGCTGATTAAAAAAAAAACAAAAGAGTTAAAAGCATCTGCTCCGTGCCAAGAAAATATTGCCAATGCCGAAGCTGAGAGGCAATTTCAAAATAAATCGTTAGCAATGTATATCGTAATGGTGAAAGAAAAATAATTAGATGTCGAAACTTTGTTATGCACGCCGGTGAAACGTTTCGTTTCTCTGCTGGACAAGGTCTTTGACATTGGGGAACGAAGCATTATCCTGTTAACATGGGAAATTTTGCGAAGCCTTGATCTTTCAGGGTGAAAGCGCATTGGCAGACTTCTAAGGTCCAGTTTGTAGAAACTGAGGTGAGTAGTTCCGAAAAAATAATTCAGTTTTGAATACAAAAATGGGCAGGCGCGCTAATGGCGTTTCTGCCCATTTTTTTTGCCCTCACTTTGTCTATAGTTAGAGGCACTTTTTTCATTAACCTTTTTGATCATTATAGTTTGATAATTGGACTGCATTGATCATTCAACATCGCTCAGTCTTAGAATTGCGAATCATCTGGGCCTTTTGGCTAGCTAATAAACCGCGTTATGGAAGAAAATAGATACGATCTTAACAAGATTAGGGAAGAAACCGATCTTGTAACCCTGCTTTCAAAACTAGGCTATCAGCCGCTCAAGCAGTCTGCAGGAGAACTTTTTTATCTTTCTATGCTCCGCGATAGTGATACTATGCCTTCTTTCTGCGTGAACGAAAAGCTAGGTATCTGGTATGATCATGGCCTGGCTAAAGGAGGCAATGTAATTGATTTTGCCTTGAGCTTTTGGCCTGCCCTCACTTTCCGGGAATCGATAGGGAAATTACTCGAAGCCTACGGAAACCTTGACGCTGTACCACTTAAAGCTAAGCCGGCCCAAATCGAAATACCTTTAAAACATCCTTCTTATTTAATTAGGGAGGTAAGAGAATTGGGAGGGAACCCTGCGATCAGTGATTACCTCGCACAAAGAGGAATTTCAGCAGTTGCAGTTGGATTTATTAAAGAGGTTTATTACAGCATTAAAAAGGACAATGGGAATAGAAAAGAATTATTTTCTGCTGGCTGGCAGAATGATCTTGGGGATGGGAGGTAAGAAACAAACTGTTTAAAGGGTGTCTTGGTAAAAAATCAATGAGCTTTATTTCCGGAGATCCGGATAAGCTTGCTGTATTTGAAGGAATGATGGATTTTTTAAGTTGGAGAATTGAGCACCGTGAAAACAGTGCAAGTGCCCTGATTTTAAATTCAGTTTCCTTTTTAAAGCCTGCAATACAAAAAGCCAGCGAATTCGCTCAGGTTGAAATATTTTTTGATCACGATCCTTCAGGAAGAAAATCAAGCGAGGAATTTTTAAATAAGCTCAGCTATAGTAAAGATTGTTCTGTGATTTACCAAGGTTATAATGATTATAATGAAATGATTCAGCATCGGCTGAATGAGGCAGTAAAAACGGATACAGATCAGAATATAAATCTATATAGAAAAACTGCACGGTAATTAGAAAGAAAAGTATCTAACTACAACCAAAAGCTATCTTAACCAACACGTTTTCTCAAGCAATCAGTGGCTGATTTCTAAGCTCACCTCAACTCACAAAATTCTATTACGCTAAACTTTATCATTTATGACTAGAGCAAAAATATCCGGTCGCCGTGGAAATCCGGTGCGATGTTATTTAAGTGATCATGAATATTCCAGGCTCATTGCCTTTGTAACCCCAATAGGCATTTCCATTTCAGAACTCATCAGGCAGGAACTCATCTATGGTTCGACGCTCGATGTTAACCCCTCTACTTTGCTTCAGGTATTCACCCAAATCGGAGCAGATTTATCCCGGATCCATAGTCAGCTGCAAAAAATAAGTGAAGAGCTAGCCATAGTGCCAATGGATGAGATAAAAGAAGAGCAGCGCTTTCGGGTAAAATTAATCGCCCAGGAATCTGATGCAGTAGCAGAGTGCCTTACCAAAGCAATTAGGATGATGATAATTAGAATGGATAGAAAAAGAAATAGCTTATGAATACAGTAATAGTGCGGCTATTTACCAAGTCTAATGGGTTTCCAGCGGTGAGCTATAATATGGACAAAGTAAATGCCAGTGCAGCCGAGCTGCTTAGCGTGAGAAACATGGATCTATTGAAAGCCTATTCCTTTATCCGCTCTATTGACATTGAACATTATTTTGGTGCAATTGCCTCACTAAACACCAGAAGCCATTTTGACCAGTTTCATGCGGTACTGTCTACTAAAGGAGTGCAGATGGATAAACAGGTATTTTTAGATATTGCCCATAAGTGGATGGAAGCGATGGGGTATAAAAGGCAGCCTTATTTGATTTTTCTGCATACGGATACCCCTAACCGGCATATTCATATTGTATCCACCGATGTAAGGTTAGACGGAAGTAAGATCTCTGATTCTTTTGACCGAATACGCGCAGTGACCGAGCTAAACCGGATCTGTGGGGTGGATGAGGCTAAGTCTTTCCAGGAAGATATTTCTCGGCTGATCAAATACCGCTGCAGCAGTACCGCTCAACTCGAAATCTTATTTAAACAAAAAGGGTACCGCTTCTTTAGCCATAAAGACAACTTTTTAGTGCGTAAATATGGGAAAACCTTAATCAGAATTCCAAGTGACGCGTTACTGAACAGCCTGTCAGCCGCTAAAGCAGATTTTAAAAGAATAGGGGAGATCAAATCATTTATTTCCAGCGCCATGTTTATCCATAATAGAAAGCCCGAACCGATTTATCAGCTGGGCCCTGGTAGGGCGTGGCGGAAAATTATTGCCTACCGCTCAGATCTTGCTGATTTTTTGCATTCAGCTGCCAATTTGGAAGTCGTTTATCTTTTTTCAAGAAGAACAGTTACCGGTTTTATGCTTATTGACCACCATACCGCTCAGCTTTTCGCTGGCGAGGAGCTTACCGATCTTCATTATTTCATGGGTAGCTTAAAGCAGCAGTCACCTGCATTAACGCCTAGTCATCAGCACTAGGCCCAAACCAATTTTTCCTTAATTTTTCACCTACTAATTCTTTGACTTATGGTTATCGCATTTGGCAATATCAAGCCAGGTACGGGTAAAAGCACCTTACTTTTACTCTTAGCCAATTACCTCGCCAGCAAGGGAAAAAAGAAAATTTATCTGGTAGATATGCAAACTGAGGGAGCATTGGGGCTGCTTTTTGAAAAGTCACGCATCTTAGAGCACCAGCTGCCTTTCGAATATTTTCATTGTGATCTAGAGCGTTTTGCGCTTTTGTTTGCAAGACTTGGATCTGAAAAGGATGCTTACATTTTAATTGAACTTCCTTCCAGTATGCATGATGAACGGATTTTGAGGGTTTTTTCTAAGCTTCAAATTCTGATCTGCCCGTTTTGTTACGACAGCCCAACACTAAATTCCACCGTTTACTTTGCCAGCCTTGCACGCAGGATTAAACCACACCTTGAAATACTTTTCCTGCCTAACCGCATTATCAGCTCAGCCACATATGAATTTAAGCAGGAAATCGATGAGCTATTGCGCCAGATTTCTCCACTATGCCCAGGCATCAGTGAGCATATCGGTTTTCAACGGATCAGCTCGCTGCAATTACAGCCGGCACTGATTGATCGCTACTGCGCTACCCTGGATTTGATTTACTCGCTTTATCTGACTAAAAAAGAATAACAATTTATTAAACCTAAATTTTTTATCATGACCAATTGGACCCCATTTATTTATGGCCTTGGAGCAGTTTACCTCCTTTACTATCTAACCAATCTTGCTTTTGATCTCTTAAAGACCAAGGCGGTGGATCACACCGGTGGCGGCTCACTTACTATCTCGCTTGCCGATTTAGAAGAGCCTATTGATGCCTCCGCTTACAACTTAGTGTCCACCAAGGATGAATCCCAGCCCTCAGCGCTACTAAGTTCTGGAACAATTAACAGCTCCGGCGGAGTACCTTTTGGCGAATTAATAGAGCTAGCTGCTAAAGATGCCATCCTTTTCACCCGGCAGATACCCACTTAAGTTTTAGCGCTATGTACTGCACTAAAACTTTATTCTTTTTGCAGGTAAGAATCGCCGCTCGGCCAATCTTGCTGGCTTTACAAGATCCCCCTGGTATCAAAGAATTTTACCAGGCCAGTTCTTCCATGCATGGCTATTATTACAGTTTTTCTGATCTCAGTCTTGTACTAGGTGCGATCGTTGGCATGCTGGGCGGGCTCCGGGTGTATCTTAACTGGCAATCTGGCCGCCATCACATCGATGCCCAGGTGATGGGCTGGTTTTTTTCCAGCCTTTTCCTTTTACTCTGCTCGGTATTCCTGCGCGGGCTATTTGGCCTATAACTCATTCAACAAACTTTAAACTTTAAAATCATGAACATGCAAAAAACAAAAAGATTCTTCCTCTGTGCTACCGGCCTGCTTTGCTCTACTTCACTCTTCGCCCAAGGCGGAGGTACTACAGGGATTAATGCCGCAACTTCTTCGCTGACCAGTTACGTTGACCCCGTTGGTAATTTGATCCTGGGGATTGGCGCAGTCGTGGGGCTTATTGGTGGGGTAATGGTGTATATCAAGTGGAATTCGGGTGACCGCGATATCAATAAGGAAGTGATGAGCTGGGGAGGCTCCTGCCTTTTTCTGGTACTGGTTTCGGTGGTCATCAAAGCATTTTTTGGCGTATGAATGCAGCAAAAACTTTTCCAGTTTACAAGGGGCTCCAGAAGCCCTTAACTTATAAAGGCCTTAAAGGGAAGTTCATTGCCTGGGGGCAGTGGCGCTAGTGGGAGGGCTAGTGCTGGGCGGGATAAGTGGGGCTTTTATCAACATGTACCTGGGATCTGTAGTTGCCCTTAGTAGCACGGGTGGGATGCTTTACTACATCCTTTCCCATCAAAAAAAAGGATTGCACAGTAAATCCCGGCACAATGGCATTTTCATTCAATCACTAAACATAAAAATTCGTTATGAAAACAAAGCAAACCTTTGAGCTTCCTTACTGCGGCATTGCTCCGTCAGCAGGAATCGACCTGCTTTATGGTGAACGTGGGGATTTTTCAGTAATTATTAAAATGACCAACCCCGTGCTCCAGTATTCAGCCGAAGGGGCGGCCTATCTCGCTTTTCACCTCTTATTGATCAATATGATCAAGATCTTGGGAGAGGGACATGTCATCCAGAAACAGGATATATTTTCTTCGCTTCGCTACCAGGCGGAAAAGAGCGATGAATTTTTGCAGCAAAGTTACAACGATCATTTCAGTGGCAGATCATACACGAAAATTACCACCTATCTGACCCT
The DNA here is from genome assembly GCF_011303555.1 of Pedobacter sp. HDW13. Taxonomy (NCBI): domain Bacteria; kingdom Pseudomonadati; phylum Bacteroidota; class Sphingobacteriia; order Sphingobacteriales; family Sphingobacteriaceae; genus Pedobacter; species Pedobacter sp. HDW13. Next base: position 3,829,505 of record NZ_CP049868.1, read on the forward strand.
TACCCGGCTCATTAAAAAAAGAAGCTTTTATGTCTATGATGCTAGAGCCATAGCTGATTTTACCTCCAAAGTGACCAAGGTGATTGATCTTCTACATCAAAATGGCCTTGATCCTGTGCTGCTTAAAGAAAAAGAAATCAATGGGCTGATTAAGCGAATACTGGCCATGGATTTTTCTTCCCCACAGATTGTCCTTAACAACCTTAAAGCCAAAGAAGATGGTCTTGAAATTAGTGAAAAGCATATCAAAAGTATTTCGCTAATTGATATTGATGCAATAGATCTCCCGATGAGCCTTGGCACTTTCAAAGAGAAAAGCGATGGAAAGGCTTTCAATGATTTTCCTTTAGATAACCTTTACTTTTTACATCAATTGCCCAGCTACGACTGCTTAATTTATAATCAGCTACTAGAAATTCCCCATCAAGGATTAACCCTGAACAAGCTTTCACTCAAGCGTAAACGCCATGCAGGGATTCCCGATCCCGCAAACCAGATGTGCGTAGAGGATATCGATAAACTGCTCATAGAGGTGGCAAGGGAAAACCAACTGCTGGTCAATGCCCATTACAATATGCTGTTATGTGCTAAAGAAGCTGATCTTGCTAAAGCGGTCAACTTTATTGAATCTTCTCTTTTCTCCAGCGGAATTATTCCTTCTAGAAATGCCTATAACCAGTTGGAACTCTACCGATCCATTCTTCCTGGAAACAGCGTATCACTGAAAAGCTATGATTGGTATCTGTTAAGCTGCCAGGCGGCGGTATGTCTGATGTTTAAAGAAAGACTTCCAGAAAGCGAAAAGAGTGATTTTTTGATCCACTTTACCGATAGGCAAGGCATTCCTGTAGGGATAGACCCGGCGGATATGCCCATGAGAAGTGGAAGGATTTCTAACCGCTCGAAATTCGTACTTGGTGGATCGGGATCTGGAAAATCTTTTTTCATGAACGCGCTCATCCAGCAGTATATGGGCTACAATATGGACGTGGTCATTGTGGATACTGGGCACTCCTATAGCGGCCTGTGTGCATACTTCAATGGCAGGTATCTTACTTACAGTGAAGAGCATCCCATCACCATGAACCCTTTCGCTATTTCTAAACTTGAGTATAATATTGAAAAGAAAGACTTTTTAAAAACTTTGATCTGCCTGCTTTTACGCGGGGCGAATGGAGAAGTATCCCAGGTGGAGGATACGGTGATCTCCGGGGTAATCTCTGCCTACTACACCCACCATTTCTCCCTGGAGCATCCAGCGCCTTTGGATTTTGATTCTTTTTACGGCTATTCACTGGAAAAGATTGCGCAGATCAAGAAGGAGGAAAGGATAAGCTTTGATTTGGATGAATACCGCTATGTGCTTAAAAAGTTCTGCTCTGATGGAGAATTCGGAACCCTGCTCAATCAGCAGGTAGATGATTCTTTGTTTTCTGAACCTTTCATCGTTTTCGAAATCGACGCTATCCGCGAACATAAAGTGCTCTTTCCCATTGTCACGCTAATCATCATGGATGTTTTTTTACAAAAGATGCGCCACCGTAGCCAGCAGAGAAAAGCATTGATTCTAGAAGAAGCCTGGAAGGCAATTGCCTCTCCACTAATGGCCTCGTACCTGGTTTACATGTATAAAACGGTGCGTAAATTTTGGGGTGAGGCAATTGTGGTTACTCAGGAACTGGGGGATATTATCGGCAATGCTATCGTAAAAGACAGCATCATTGCCAACTCAGATACCATATGCCTTTTAGATCAGGGCAAATTTAAAGAGAACTACACTCAGGTATCTGCTTTGCTTTCGCTAAACGCGGTTGAACAAAGAAAAATCTTTACCATCAACGCCCTGGATAATAAATGGGGGCGCGGTAGATTCAAAGAAGTATATATCAGAAGAGGGCTGGTAGGAGAAGTCTATGGAGTAGAAGTCTCGCTCAGACAGTATTTGACATTCTCAACTGAAAAGCCTGAAAAGCGAGCACTGGAATATTACGTCTCCCGCGAAGGATCCTTTCACCAAGGCCTTGAAACCTTCATTGCCGAGATGGAGTCTTGTGGCCTTTCTCTAGATGCTTTTGTGAAAAAAGTTAACCATTTACTTTAAAATTCAAGACTATGAAAACAATCTGTTTATTTCTGCTTTTGATGCAATTAGTTGCTTTTTCTGCGCCCGCTCAAATTTATGTTGACCCGGTAACTTCGGGCGCAGTGGCCGCTGGATCCTCAATGATGGATTCCCAACTAAAAAAGAGTAATAATGAGCTAACCTTAATCCAAAGGGCGCAGCTATCGGTTACCGCGCAGTTGGGAATTGCCAATGATTTGCAGCGAAATATCTACCGGGGTTTGAGTGAGGTATCCGCTGTGATGCGTTCGCTACTTTCAGTAAAAGATATCTATGAGATATCCCAGGACATTATTCAGGATGCCAATAAAGCTATCGTGATTGCTAAAAATAATCCCCAGCTGTTGTTATTTGCCCAAAGTGGCGCCCAGGAATTTAAAACGCGGGCAACGAACCTCGCCACTGAGGTTAGTGGTTTTGTGCTGCGAGGGGGAAAGGAATCCTTAATGGACTCAGGCGAAAGGATTAAGCTACTCAATAGGATTGTTCTTGAGCTAAGCATCATCAGAGGCGTATCTTACGGGATTTACCGCTCGATGTATTGGGCAAAGCAGCGCGGTTTTTTTGCTTCCATCAATCCCTATAGTGGGTTTGTCAATATCGATAAGCGCATTGCCGATGATATTCTTTTCAAAGCCAAAATGCTAAAGCGATGAAAAATATCCTGCTTTTATTGCTGCTGCTATCCTCTAGTGCTAGTCTGCAGGCTCAGATTAATATCGCCCTATTGCATCAGCTGGTCGCTGAAAGTAAATCCGAACATCAGCGGCAAAGCGAGCTCCGGGATAAACATGGTGCAGCGTTTGTAACCGAATCGCGCAATAAAGCTGAAATGGGGGATTTAAAAGATAGCTACCGGCAGATTTCCTCCCGCTTTTCCCTCGCTGGTCCGCTGCTGAGTACCCTTCAAATCAGCCTTGAAGCTGCTCCTTTAATTTCTGAAGTTTACCGTCACGAGTCTGAGCTGATTTCGCTCTGTGAGCATGATCCAATGCTGATTCCCTTGGGCCTTGCTGCACAGGCTGACCTTGCACAGCGCTCAGGCTTGTTGCTTAAATTTCTGTATGGTCTGGCCTTAAGCTATACGGAGCTTTCCCATATGAGCCCTTCGGACAGGAAACTTCTTTTTGCTCATGGAATCGCCCAACTGAGATCAATCAGCGGTACTTTAAAAGGATTGTGCCAAGTAATGCGTGCATCAGCGCAGGCTAAAAAGATTAAAAAAAATCCCTTTTCTGATTTCACTGTCCGCGACCGTGCCCTGGTTGAGCGAATTCTCCAATCAGCAAGGCACTTAAAGAATTGAAAAATGAAACTGATCCTTTTATTATTTGCCTTGAGCTGCAGCACGCGTGTTTTAGCCCAGCGGATCGTTTTTGATCGCCGGCACTTTGCGATCGTAAATGAAAATAATGCAGTAAGGCTTTCCGCTGAACTTAGCCATCAATCTGACCTCAGGGAAATAACATCCCACTTGAAGGATATTCAACTCAACCTAACTGGGGTAATACTTACCGAACAGCTCATATATGCTTCCTTGACCCAGGTCGAAAACGGACTAAAGAGTGCCTATGCGCTTCGCCAAATTGGTGAGCTGAGTTTAGAAATTATCACTGAAAGCAAAGAGGTGCTCGATGCTGCACGCTCCTCGCCGGCGCTATTACTCTTTGCCCAGACTAACTGCCAGCAGCTTGAAGGTCGGGGGGTAAAGCTTGTTCAGGAAGTATCTACAGTAGTGATGCGCGAGGGGGAAAACTTGCTCATGGATTACGCCAGCCGGGATGCGCTTTTAAAAAAGATATCCCTGGAGCTTAAAACCATCAGGGCACTACTGTATAGTGTAAAAAAATGCATGTACTGGGCTAAAGTAAACGGAATGCTGCAGACAGCAAATCCCTTCAAAAGTTTTATTAATACCGATAAGCGGATGGTAGAAAATCTGCTGCTAAACTATAAAACATTAAAAAGAAAATGACTAAACTTCTCTTATTTTTCCTGCTATGTGCAGGAGGCTTCCATGCCCGGGCGCAGCGGACCATTCATGATGAACACATTGAGCACCAACAGGAGCGTATGGTCTTTAAGTCCTGGGACAAGGATAAATTTACGCCAAAGCCAGGGTTTTTAGGTCTCAATCCACTCTACTGGGCTACTTGGGGACTGCATCCCAATTACCCTAAGACCGATCTGCGGCCACTTGGCCCTTTTGGTCCCCAAACCCAGCGGCTTTTACTCACCGCAGCTACCTCCAGAACCGATGAAGCTTATAGCCTGCATAGCGATACGTTAAAAAATACAGCTTTGTCCAAGTCTTCTATTTATTCCGGGCTGCTTTCGGATTTAGATCCCCTATGGCTGCTATATTACCAAAAGGAATTCTCTTCACTGATCCACCCTGGGGCAGATCCTTTAGATGGGGCAGGGGAAAAGGAGAAAAAATACCTGATTTCAAGTGGGCTTTACCAGTGGTATCTCTCTGAAATGGATGGCATTGCTGAAAGGTTGGAGCTTACCCGAAAAACAACCCTACAGCGTGGCGAACGCCTACTGTCTTATCAGCGCCTACTGGGTGAATATCAAAAGCTCCAGTCTACATGGCTTGAAAAAAAGCGCCTGGCAGGGAAATATATTTCGCTTTCAGAGGTGAAAAAACCTGCCAAGGCTAGCAAAAACCTTTCGAAATGGGACAAGATTGATATCGCAATAGCTGATAGAATACTAAAAGAGGCAGCATTAAAGGTGGGAGGTAAGCTATGAACAGTTTGTTAATATCAACCGGCACTGCCGGTTTTTTTGTGCAATCACCCTCCCCTGAGGTTCCTGATTCTTTTAAAGAAACATTTAATTTTTTACAGGGAAATGGGGTATACGAGGAGGGGACAATGCATTTTTTAAAACAGATGAAATCTGCCATCTGGGCCAGTAATGATGCTTTTATAGCTGATGCCCAGGCTTTGTGCGCAATTTTTATGCTCATTTTTTTTGCCATCAAATCTTATGAGATGATCTCGGGGATAAAAAGCTGGAAATTATGCCGCTGCTGAGGCCTTTTGGCCTTTCGATGGTCATTCTCTGGTGGCCGGTATTTACCAAAGTTGTGGCCTTTCCCGCTGAAATTGTTGAAAATAAAACTTCAGCACTTTTTGATACTACTCAAGGAGATATCAATGCGCTACGTATGCAACGCGCCAAGCTTATGGTAGAGGTGGCTGATGAGCTCTTTAAAATCCAGGCAGAAACGGAAGTTGCCAAAAAGGAAGCGGACAGTTGGTATGAGCATGCATGGGAATCGGTGCAAAGCTCGGTGAAAGAGGGCTTTTCCAAACTCTGGAACCCGGTGGTGGAAATGCGTAACCGGCTGCAGATCGGCCTGCAGTTATTGGCAACTTCGCTACTGGAATCCCTTGCGATTTGGATTTTACGCATCAGTGTATATATCATCTTTATCGTGCAAATTATTTTCTCCACGATCCTGATCATCCTTGGCCCTTTTTCGGTGGCAATGAGTATTTTACCTGCATTTCGCGATTCGTTCTCGGCCTGGATCGCCAGGTTTATTTCGGTAAACCTGTATTCAGGTATCGGCTTTTTGGTGATGTACATTTCCTCGCTTTTTCAGCACTATGCCCTGGAGGCAGAAATCAGCCGTTATCAGGAACTGCTGGAAGGATCTGGGGAGAGCATAGAAAAGCTAACCTGGTTTGCTTCCAACGGGATACTTTCTTTTGGCATGGTCATTATCACCTTCATTATCGGTGCGCTCACCATGTTTACTGTACCAAGTATTTCTACCTGGATCGTATCCACCTCAGGAGTAAGTTCAGCGACCAGCGCGATGAGCTCCGGGGCATCCAAGATGCAAAGCGTGGCTACTAGCGTAATGGGAGGATAGTTATGCTGATTAAAAATATAGAATCTAAAATCCGCCTGGCCAGCTACCTGTCTGTTTTGAGTTTCATACTCTGTTTTTGCGTGAGCACAGTAGTTTGTTTTTTTGCATATCGGCAGGTGAGTGATGCCAGGAAAAGCATCTATTTGCTCGATAGTGGGAATATTCCCTTGCTTGCAAAAAGGACAGATCTACAGGCCAACCGCGCAGCGGAGTATCGGGCTCATATTGCGCGCTTCCATAGTCTTTTCTTTTCACTAAGCCCGGATGAAAAATATATCGAAAGCCAGATGCGGCAAGCCATGTACTTAATTGATGAAAGCGGGGTTCAGCAATACAATAACTTAAAGGAACGCAACTTTTTTTCATCGGTACTTTCTTCTTCTGCTGTACTTACTATTCAGGCTGATTCGATTTTTCTGGATGAAAAAAATAAGTATTTCCGCTACTACGCGACCCAGAGGATTGACCGCAGGAGTTCAGTAATTACCCGCTCTCTCATTACCGAAGGGCATTTGAGTGATCTGGCAGCACGTTCAGAAAATAACCCACATGCCGTGCTGATTACCCGGTGGAAGACCCTTGAAAACAAGGACCTTTCCAATGCTCAAAAAAATCCACTTTAAATATAATAAGATGAAAAATACCCTCTCTCTTCGCCGCCTTCAAGGCGGGATTTTAGCTCTGACCCAGGCAGCTGCATCGAGGTTCAAACAGCTGCTTATCCAGTATCCCCAGCGAAGCCTGGTGCTAATGTGCATAGTGCTATTTACTTCCTTCGTCCTTTGCTTCACCTTGCTCAGGCAGCCCAAAAATTCCTCACCATTTGCCAGCTCAAAGGCGCAAAAACCAATGGGAGAGGTGGGCGGCGCAGTAAGGGCAGCCACAGCACTATCGCAGGTGCTTTTGCTGCAAAGTGAGCTCAATGAGCGTTTATCTGCTAAACACCTCAGCGCCCAAGACAGCGTGCAAATAGGGCAAATGATCTTTAGAATTAAAACACTTCAAACCCATATCCTATCCCATGAAAAAGATAAACCTTAAAGGCCCCCGCTATATTTTGCCACTAATCTGTTTACCCTTTATTTTGATTTTATTTGGTCTTTATACCAGCAGTTCATCTACGGCCAAAGATCAGCGTGATACTGCTGAAAGCTCCTTAAAAAGCGAAATCGCTGAAGTCTCCACGGAGGTTCAAAGCCAAAAGCTCCAGGATAAGCTCCAGGCCTTTCAGGATAAATATACCAAAGGGGATGGCTATAGCGCGGTAGAAAATTTAGCCGACGAAGATCCACTAAAAGCTGCCAGCAGCTCAGTTTATTCAGAAGTTGAAAAGCGCATGCTCGATTCCATAGAGCTTTCTATCCGCTCAAGGTACTCTAATGGCAAAAATAGTTTTCCAGAGAAGCTGGCGATGCCCAGAAGTAATTTTAGCGGGGCAAATGTATCCAGTAGATCGCCTCTCGCGCAAGACCGGGCGCTTAGCGAGGCCTTAGCTGCCATGCAAACCCAAAGAAAACCTTTAAGCGCCAAGCAGCCTGTATCAAATGATCCTGTGGAGATTTTCAGAGCGCAGATGGCCATCATCGATAGCATGGGTAAAGTAAATGAACGAGTAGGGAAACCCGTAGAAGGAAAGGGGCAGGGTTTAGAAAAACTTCCCGCTGCCCGAGACATTCAAAATGCTTTGAGGGTGAGTAAGAACAGCCCTGAAAAAGCGAATGATTTTAACACCATTACTGCCCTGGTAGAACAAGGCGTGAATATCCCAGCTGTAATCGATGAGCAGGTTACCGGATTTTCTGGTTCCAGAATCCGTATGCGCTTACTCTGCGATATATGGGCAGGAAAATTCCTGATCAAAAAGGGAAGCTACCTATATGGCTTGATTTCTTCTTTTTCTGCCCAACGCGTACAGGTAACAGTCAGCTCTGCGCTCATCAAGGGAGAGATCCTGCCCATCCATCTAGAGGTTTATGACAGGGATGGACAGCGCGGCATTTATGTGCCTTTTTCTGTTTTCAGGGAATTTACCAAAGAACTGGCAGGCTCCTCTATTCAAGAAGTTTCTATCGATGAATCAGGAGAAAAAAATAAGCAGCTGCTGAGTTTACTTGGAAGGGTATTTCAATCTTCAAGTGGCGCAGCGAGCCGTCTGATCCGCCAAAATAAGGCGCGGATCAACTACGCTTCCATAATTTACCTCATTGACCCCAATCAGCTTCAGTCCAGACAAAAGAACTTTAAAGAAAAAGAAAAATGAAAAAAATATCTTGCTTACTCGCGCTTTTACTAGCCAATTTTTACCTATTTGCGCAAGGCCCTGGCTTCCGGTCTCTTTCCGCTATTCCTACTGTCGAGATTTCAGCTGGGACAGGCCTTCATTTCCGCTCACCTGAAGCTATCCGGTATGTGGATTTATCGACCAAGCTTCTGAGCGGCGATTTACCCATAAAGAATTTGCTTAATGTTAAAATTAGCTCAGACTCGGTAAAAAGGAACTTACCGCTAAACCGTGAATTAGGAGTGGTCACCATTGTTGCAGAAACCTTTATGGCGCAATACCGCCTGTTTCTTTCACCTAATGTTTCATCCGATAGATCGGCCGTGGATATAGAAATTCTTCCAAGCGAGATGGTTCCGCTAGATCCATCCCACCAAGATCTTTCAACACCGGAAATTAAGTCCCATGCGATGGCTGTTTTAGCAAAAAGGGGCGGCCGTCCGCTGGCTAATGCAACCATGCTAGGCATCTCCGCACAGCTAAACCAGGTATACTCTGTTGGTGAGCTTATCTTTTTAGATATCAGTTTTAAAAACGAGACCTTAATGGAATATGATATTGATGAGCTAAAGTTTAGTGTTGAAGACAAAAAAGTCCATAAGGCCACAAATCTACAGTCCATAGAAATTTCCCCTGTATTTTCTCTTTATTCTTCTGAGCGCTTTAAAAAGAATTTCCGGAACATTTATGTCATTAAAAAGGTGAGTTTTTCAAGCGAAAAGTTGCTCAAAGTATCAATGAGCGAAAAGCAGTTGTCAAAGCGAACCTTGAGTTTAAATATTTCCTATGGTGATTTGCTCAATGCAGATACCTTTTAAACTACCCTTATGGAAGAAAGCAAAGAACAGCAGGCACTGCACCGTTTTTTGCAGTCCTGCATTTATTTATCACTGTGTTTAGATATTTTAATCTTTATTTACTGCGCTAAAAGCCCCTTGCCGGATTTTCTTCCGAGCTACTGGATGATGCGGCCCTTAAGATCGCTTTCCAAAATCATAATCTATAGCGATCCATTATATTCCAGGGGATTTATTTTGCTGCAGATTATGTTAGTTTCGATTGGTACCCTGGCTAAAAAGGAAAAAGATCTTAATGCAAAAAGGACAATTGTCTATCCACTTTCAGCAGGACTCATCCTATTTTTCTGCAGCCTTTATTTTTATCATAAGGCAGGAAAAGAGATCTTGCTGCTTTTGAGCTGGAATGAGCTTGCTTATTGTTTTTGCCTGCTCATGGGAACTATCCTGATTCATATTTCTATGGATAATATCTCAAAAATCATTAGTGCAAGACTTGGAAAGGACCGTTGGAATATCGAAGAGGAATCTTTTATGCAGGCTACAAAAGCCAAAACAGGACCGTACAGGATTTGTATCCCCATGCTATTTTATTACCGCAAAAAAGTTCATTCCGGTTTTATTAATCTGGAGAATATTTTCCGGGGTACGCTGCTCATCGGGACGCCCGGATCGGGAAAGAGTTTCAGCATCGTTATGCCTGTTATTCGTCAGCTGCTAGAGAAAGACTTTTGCCTAGCGCTATATGATTTTAAGTTTTGTGATCTCGCTCAGATCGCCTATCATCATTTTCTTTTGGCAAAAAAGCAAGGAAGGATGCCCCTTCACAATTTTCACGTTCTGAATCTAAACCAGCTTGAAAACTCCAGGCGAATTAATGTATTAAGACCAGATTATATCCTCACGCTCGCAGATGCCTCAGAAACTGCAGAAGCGCTCGTAGAGGCACTAAAAAAGGGTGATAAATCCACAGGGAGCGATCAATTTTTTACCCAGAGCGCCGTTAATTTTCTCTCTGCCTGTATTTATTTTTTCTCCAGGTATGAAAATGGCCGCTACTCTACGCTTCCGCATATTCTCTCCTTTTTAAATTGTTCATACGATCAGATTTTTGCTGCGCTGGTGAGTAATCCAGAACTCAGCTCACTGCTATCGCCTTTCATGAGCGCATACCGGGCAAAAGCCTTTGATCAACTCGAAGGTCAGATTGGAACGCTAAAGATTTTCATTTCAAGGCTAGCTACTAAGGAAACTTTCTGGGTGTTTTCCGGGGATGATTTTTGTTTGAAAATTAGCGATCCTTCCTCTCCCTCAACACTCGTTTTGGCCAACGACCCTAATACACAAAATATCAATTCTGCTTGCTATTCAGTGGTATTGAACCGATTAATCCGGCTTATCAATTCTAAGGGAAACCTGCCAAGTGCGCTTTTGCTTGATGAGTTGCCCACAATATATGTCCACCGGATCGAAAATCTGATCGCAACGGCCAGGAGCAATAAAGTTGCGGTATTAATGGGGCTTCAGGAGCTTCCCCAATTTCAGCAGCAATACGGCAAGGAAGTAGCATCGACAATCTGCGCTGTGGTAGGAAATGTGCTTTCCGGTTCTGCGCGAAATAAAGAAACGCTGGACTGGTTAGAAAAGCTCTTTGGTAAAGTAAAACAGATGAGCGAGAGCCTTTCTATTGATCGCAGCAAAACTTCAATCTCTTTAAGTGAAAAACTGGAACACCTCATCCCATCGGGGAAAATCGCTTCACTAAAGGCAGGAGAGCTTGTGGGCATGCTCGCTGCTGATACAGATGAAAGCTACAATGGAAGTTTTTCGCCTTCGGTGATTAATTGTAAGGCGAATCTGGATCTGAAGGAAATTGAGAAAGAAGAATCCTTATACCCTAAAATGCCCGTATACTATGACTTTAAAGGTAAAAAGGAACAAATCCTCAGCGAGAATTTTCAGCGCATCAACGCTGAAGTAACTGAGCTGATATCCCGCTTTCCTACTGGTTAGACCTTACTCCAGTCTTGCTAAACCTAGTTAAAACTTCAAATCTAAACTTTATGGAAAAATATTCAGGAATGCTCGCGCTGGTTAGTGACCAGTCGCAGGATGGAAAAATGAAATTAGGGGTTATTGGAGGCCTTAACCCCGCAGGTACTCTGGTTAATTTAAGTTTTGCTGACCTATCGGTTTCCAGTCTCCCCAGTGATCTTGTGTTAGTGCTAAAAGATAAAAATGCGCTTTACGGGCAGCTTTTATCTTCCTCAAGGGAGCTTGAAATGCAGGATTTTAAAGTGTTGTTGAGGGTGAACATGCTTCAGGAAAAAAATAGCATGAGCTCAATCCTGCAGGCTATGGAACTTCTTAAAACCAGTCCCAGCGCAGCCCAGTTTGCAACAGTTAGTCTCTCGAGTCAACTTGGCCTTAGCCCTCAAGTTTTGAAAACTGAAACGCAAGCAATAGAAAGGAGGGGGCGATGAAACTTTTTTTATTAACCAGTCTATTATCGCTAGCAGTAATTCCGCCGGCTTCACTTTTTTCTCAAGTTGTGTTGCCGCTTTCTCCAATGCTCATCACCAGTCCTTATGGCTTTAGAAATCATCCAATAACAAAGGTTAACGATTTTCATAGTGGGGTTGATCTAGCAGCAAACCATTCCATTATTTATGCAGTGCTTGCCGGCAAAGTGATAAGTTGTGGCGATCACCTTATACTCGGAAGGTTTGTTAGGGTTACTCACGGAGAAATTCAAAGCGTATATGGACACCTTTCAGTTATCTTTCCGAGGCAAGGGGACTGGGTAAAAGCTGGTGATCCAATCGGGATTTCAGGGAATAGTGGTCGAAGTACCGCAGAGCACCTTCATTTTAGCGTGCTATATCAAAATCGGCCCATTCATCCGCTGAAATTTCTGCTTCAGCTTCAAAATGATGAGAAAGGAGGAGGTGATGGATAAAACCCCTTTATACCTTCAGGTTGCCCACAGGCTTATTGAAGAGTTAAAAAAAGGAACCGCTCCCTGGCAAAAGCCATGGAATGTTCAAGGAATCCCAGCCATTTCCATGCCCTACAATCAGCAGACCGGACAGCGCTATAAAGGCATAAACGCAATCAATCTACTTTTGAGCGGGTTTGAAGATCCGCGTTGGCTCACTTTTAAGCAGGCCGAGTCGTCAGGGTTTAAAGTTAACCATAAAGCGCACGGCAGTCTGATTCAGTTCATTAAAACCCATCAGCAAAAAAGCTTGCTTGATGAAAGGGGAAACCGGATTTACGATGAGCTTGGTAATGCCCTTTACGAACAGGAATTACTCAGGGTACCCATCATCAGTAATGCCTGGGTTTTTAATGCAGAACAGATGAGCGGGCTTCCGGCCCTGGCTCCTAATGCTAAAGAGATAAAATGGGATCCGGTAAAAAGAGCTGAATCGCTAATTGCCGCTAGCGGAGCTAAAGTGGAGCATAAGTTTATCGACCGGGCTTATTATCATCCCCTTTATGATATCATCACTATGCCCGACCGATCGCAGTTTGATTTGTCCTCAGGATACTATGCCACTTTGCTGCATGAACTCGCACACTGGACAGGGCATCCAGATAGGCTAAACAGGACAGAGCTAATGAGCAGTGGCAAGGAAGCTTATGCTAAGGAAGAGCTGAGGGCTGAGATCGCATCGATGCTGATAGGGGATGAGTTTCGTATCGGACATGATCCATCGCAGCATACTGCTTACATTGAAAGCTGGGTATCAATACTCGAAGATACCCCTTTTGAAATCTTTAGTGCTGCTGCAGATGCTGAAAAGATATTCTCATTTCTTAGCTCTTTTGAGCAGAAAAGGGAAATATCCCTCCAAAACCAAGCAGGAGCAGAAAAGCTGTTAACAGGTAGTGCGCAAAGAGTAGTGAAATATTTGTCCACGGGGGATGAGATCAGCTATAATGGTCAAATCTATAAGATTCAAGGGCATTTAAAGCAAGGTAGGCTCAAAGTCGAGCAGCAGCCTTCGGGAATTATATTCACCCTCTCAAAAAGCGATCAGCTTTATCACTCATTAAGCGAAATCAAAAGCTCACTATTGCAGACAGCTAAAAAACAGGATTCCTCCCAACAGACAACTTCTGAAAATCACAACATTAAAAGATAACCTATGAAAACTCTATTTCAACAAAGTCAACTGCCTTTAGAGCAGTTAAGTAAGCTTGGGATCTATCACCATGACCAGCTTTTGCTTAATCCAGAAGAAATCGGTGCACTTTTATCCGGACGACGGACTCAGCTTATTAGTCTTCATCACCTAAAAGGAGAAAAATTTGATATCGAGCGGCTGGATGCGCGCCTTTCCCTTCACCAGGATAAGCATAATGGGGTGGAACTCTTAATCCACCCCATATACCATGCTCCAAGAAAACATCCCCTGCTAACTGAGCTTGAAATGCACGGGCTTATCCAGGGCCAGAAAGACTTTATCGCCAAGAGTATTCAAATCGAAGAAGGCATCTCGGCTATGTACAATATCGAATATGATCCAGTTACTAACGATTTCATCGGCTACAGTGTTCCTGAGGTGCAAGCACCAGATCTGGTAAACGGGATAATGCTCGATGCAGAGCAAAAGGAAGCATTTAAAAAAGGTATGCTGATTGAACTTCGTGATGGAACTAGATTTCAGCACCGTGTTACCCAGCCTAAGGGACTACTTGCAGATCGCAAGGAATTAATACTCTCTGTGCTCGTGGATGGTGGAATTTCCTATTTGTTAATTAAAGATATTCAGCCGTTAAATAGTACTTCTCAACAGCTGGATCATCATACTCCGGCTTTTACTAAGGCGTTTGCTGATATGCAGGGGACATCGTTAAGTGCTATTGAGGAACGCAATTTGCCACAAAGAGCTTTCATCGAGCCTCCAGCTTATAGCGGCATAGCTAGATAATGGACAATAATTAATCATCAATCTTAAAACTTACCACAATGAATGACAATAATTTGCAATACCTACAAAAAATGCTTGATCACCTTGGCTTTGGAACCCGCCTTAACTCAGTATTAGAAAGCGCCATATACAAAAAGCCAGAGGCCTTCACTATCGGCCTTAATCAGAAATATATACCTGCTGAATTCCGGTCTGACCCTTCTAAAGGGATTGATATGATGCATTTCGATCTTCAGTTTAATAAATCAAGGGAAACTGACGCCTACTTTTTAAACGGGTTTGAAGCGAGCCTTAAACGCTACAATACTGATCAATCTGTGTCGAAGATCTTTGATATAGAAAAACATCACCGGATGACGGCGCTCCAGTCGTATAAACTCTTATGCGGATTGTCTTTACAAAAGGATATTTTCTTGCGTGATCTTACCCATAGTAGCGAAGATACCTTGGAGCGTATCCCTGTTTGGTTTTCGCTGGATTTACAGGTGACTAATGAACGTGGCAACCATCCTTTGAATAGGTTTTATCCTGGCTACGGCTTTGACCTTGAAGCAACAGTAGACCGCTATAATTTTAAGGGACTAGAAGACAAGCAGAAACGGGAGTCGGTTATCAGGGCATTAAAATATGGTAATTTAATTGAGCTGCCATTAGAACTTGAAGGGAAAACGCAGCCTGTATATCTCTGTGCAAATCCTGAAATGAAAACCTTAAATGTATATTCTAAAGAAATGCAGCCTATAAAGGCTGAACAGATATTTCCCCCACTACTGCTAGTGTTGTACAAATTGCTGCACCGGATGTGAGCGCTAGTGTTCAAAAAGCCGAGTCTATCAATGAGGAAACTAAATCGCCAAAAATTGGCCGCTAATAAGCAATAAAGACTTTGTATTTAGTTTAGCTCAGCTGTGCGGGATATACTCCCTGGCGCAGTATATTTTCGTCTTTCACTCATCCACTCCTTTATTTTTGGGAAAATGAAAAGAATTGCAAAGGCAAGTACCGACATCACCAATTGGAGCACAAGGTTTATTTTGGTTACCGGACTTGCGTCTACCTCACCCATTACAACCCATAATCGATAAATACTCCTTAAAATAATGAGCACCAAAAGGTATTTGCTCCATTCAAACCGGCGTTTGATGAGGATAAAAAGCACATACCGCATTATTAAAATAGCGATGAGCACCACAAATTCTTGCGTGCTCTCATAATCGTAGAAAAATAGATTGATTATCCCGATTAAAAAAGTAATTAAAATAAGGTTGGAAGACAGTGAGTATTTGTTCTTCCAGAGTTTAAGATTAACCAACTTATAAATATTTATGCTATAGACTAAGCAAATGTCTTGATAATTTTTAACAAGCACCAATTTTTTATTTAATAGAATGGTAAATATTTTGACAATTATCAATGTAAATGAAAAACGAGATCTGATTATGATCTCGTTCTTTAAAATTTTGCTAAAAAAGTGCTTTGCTAGCTTACTTTTTAATATCGCGTTCTTTAATTTTTATTGCCGGATTACCCTGATAAATGGCATAAGCGGATAAATCCTTTGTAGCCACGCTACCCATTGTTAAAACAGCATGGCTGTGCAGCGTTACCCCCGGACAAACTTTAGCTGCGGCTCCAATCCAGGTGCCTTCCGCTAAAATGATAGGCGCTACCATCAAGTCAAAATTTGTACTGCTATAGTTATGGTTACCGGTAATAAGCACAGCCCGCTGTGATATGCAGCAGTTTTTGCCTATAATAACCCGGTCTAAATTTTCAATATAACAATCGGCAAGCCAGCTATAATCGCCAATTTCAAGTTTCCAAGGATATTTAATATGAATACCCGGTTTAATGCGTACTTCTTTGCCTATTTTAGCACCAAAAAGCCGCAACAAGACCACAAGTATTGAACTAACAGGTATAATGTGGCTTTTAAAAAACAAAATATCCGTAAAATACCACAACAATTGCTTTAAGGTATTTGCACCTACCTTAAAATCGCCGGTATCGAAATTTTTGTGAAGCTGGGTTTTTAGCAAAATATAGGTTTTAACGGTATAAATTAATGCCCGGTTACAACTGGTTTATTGTTCTTTTTAATCCAGAAATATAACATGGTAAATACGCAGATATATACAATGATATTAAAAACTTCGTGGTGATAAGTAAAGTTATGCCGCTGCGATTTAAAGAAACCTAGTAGCACTCCAAGGCCGGCTATCCTCAACACGTTTAGGATATAGATGGCAATAAGACCAATCACAAGCATCTTAAGGGTTGATTTCCACGAAGCTGGAAAGGCAAGCACAAATGCCGACAAGAAACTCATTACGCCCAAACCCAAACAAGAATAATTGACCCTTAAGTATGGCCCTGCAACTACCATTACATCCATTTCGTTATGGATAGCATAAAAACCGAAGAGTTTAATAATCCAAACTGCAGGTATAATCAATGCCGATTTTAGACCTTGAATGTAGTTAAAATGTGCTGAAATATAAGCATTGTAATACTTCGATCCCGGGGTCATAACGCTGTTCATAAACAGGTTGCCCTGGCTAAACACGATATAGAGCACAAACAATGCGATTACAAATTTAATGGCCTTTTTATTAGCCTGTTTTTTAGCTTCTTCCTGAGTCATAATTATCGGCAGTTTATATTCTTATTTGTTTGTTTTTTGCAAAGCTTTAATCTTTTTATCTACCAGCTGCCTAAACCAGAAGCTCTGCAGATAATGAAATTTAATACCTGTGGCACCTTCAAATATACCCAGTTTAAAAAACATTCGGTAACCAAAATAAAGATAAGGCCGAAAGCCAAGTGGGAGTTTCCACCATAAGCGTTTTAGCCATGCCCGCTTTTCGTCAGGGTTCCCGAGTAAATTTGGCTTAATACTCTGAATCCTTAATTTTTGCATTCTTTCTATTTCTTCCTGAGCAATCAAATCGCTGTATCGTTCGTGTTTCGATTTCCAGAAAGCAATATCATTTTCTTTTAGGTTTTCTTCCAATATCCAGCCTTTTTTCCATATTTCGGTTTTACCAGGGACAATAAAACGGTGATCCATATTTTCGCTCAGGTCAGAAAAACCAATCCCCGTTCTAAACATTTTTAAAAGGTAAAATGGATAGAAAGTGCCAAACCTGATCCAGCTCCCCTGAAAGAAATTTTTGCGGTTTAAATAAATGCCATTAATGCCCGTGTGCTCGTCATCATTGAAATTATCTAGCATTTCAAAAAGTTCAGGGGTAACAGTCTGGTCAGCATCCAGGCCAATGGTCCAAGGTGTAGTTACTTTGAAGTTTTTTAAGGCAAAATCCCACTGTTTTGGATGGTTTTCGAAAGGGTTTTGTAGTACTTCTGCATCATAATTAGCTGCAATTTCAAGTGTTTTATCAGTACTATAGCTATCTAAAATAAATGTTTGGGCATTGAGGTTTTTAATAGATTCCAGTAGCCTGGCTAAATGAATTTCTTCATTGAAAGTTAGTATGATGAAGCTGAATTTTTCGTTCATGTATTGGATTATTTCAACCCGTGATTGAAATATAGCTTATATAGTATTATAAAATTCGAGATATCGATTTGCCAATACCTCATCATTAAAATCTTCCCTGATGGTGGATGGAGCAATATCGCTGATTTTTTGCCTTTTTTCTGGATTTTGGTATGCTGAAATAATATTGTTTTTTATCTCGTTAGTTTCCAGACTTGTCACCCAGCCAAGTTCATTATCTTTAACGTACTCAGCTAGGCCCACATATTCACTAATGAGTACTGGTGTACCAACACTAAAGCTTTCTACAACAACATTGGCAAAATTTTCATTGTAAGAAGTAAGTACCAATAAATCATGTGCGGCGATTAGGGTATATTTATCCTCGTTGCTTACCTGTCCAATCCAATAAATGTTATCGCCTAGTTTTAGCTTGTTAGCCAAAAGCTTTAGGTCTTGTAAGTATTTTTCTTCACCAGAACCCGCGATAGTTAATTTCCAGGCGATATCAACAGTTGCTAGTGCGTTAAATAAAAGTTCAAGTCCTTTCTTTTCTTCAATGCGCGAAAGAAAAATAAGCTTAAAACAATCCTCATCTTGATTCTTAATACTTGCTACTTGATACGGACTCCCCACTTGCGATGGTAAACTCACCAAATTCGGAATCACCCTGATACTTTTCGGCTTTACAATTTTTAAAATATCAGCTTTTTCTTGCTCGCTGGTAGCATGGATGTGGCAATATTTTAACAGGTTTTTACCCAATAATTTGTGAATCAGTTTCTTTGATAAAGAATTGCGGTTAGCAAGCGTGTAAGAGGTAAGCATCCCTCGGGGAGATAGCACCACGCGAATCTTATACCATTTAGCAATAAAGCAGCTCAGAATCGAAACCAAATTCCACCAGGCATGGATATGGACGACTATTTTGTCGCCCTGAGCCTGTCGAAGGGTCTTTCTTAATCTCCACAACAATCCCGGCGAAAAATGACTATGATCTTTAGTCCATCTTTTAAAATAAGTAACAGGTACTCCTTCAATCAAAACAGGAACACCAGTTTTTACATCCAACTCCTTTGTACCATTTGCCGTAGTTGTAATCACCTTTACATTGACACGCTTGCCATCCTCAGCACTATATTTGTCATCCTGATTGCTGGGGTTGCCATTCTGAATACCTAGTTTGTCATCCTGAGTGCAACGAAGAATCTCTTCCTTTAAAACCGCTATACGCTTATCGCCCGACAGGACCTCACACAACTTCCCAACACTTTGTATAGGGCCACCATAAATATAGGCTGGTTTATAAGAAGCTGTAATGTGGATGATTTTCAATGATGAAGTGATATTAATCAAATGTTGGTTTTAATACCTTTATCGTTCTAAGTAAAGCAAAAAGCATCCACATAATTATATAACCCCAGAAAATATTATTGAACATAAACTCGAAGTTATTTCCCCGCCAAAGACCTTGGAAAATACTATTAAACATAATTACGCAACCTAGTTCATAGCCTCCGAATATTTCTTCAGCTTTATCAGACAAATGCTGTACCAGCATACCATAGATCAACATAAAAAAGAAAACTCCAGGAATGCCGAAACTTAAATAAGCATCAACTATAGGGCGTGTTTTAGCCGAAACACTCGACATTCTGTGTGCTACTCCAGCATCATAAACCCTTTGCATAGAAACCGTTTCCATATTGGGTTTTCCTAGCCAGAAAACTCTTGGAATCAACCCTTCTAAAGAATTTTCAACTATTTCCCAGCCGTAGTGTGGACGGTGACCAGGTACATAATCTACAAACTGTGTAAACATTTCTATTTCACTCAAGCGTTTTGTCATGAAGCCCCAGTTCGTATTTTCAATTTGTTCCTCGTTTTTCGAATCCAGATTTTCAAAAGCCTGGTTTTGTGCTTCCTCAGCACTTACTTCACCATTCCAGCTTTGTCTAACAGTATTGTTATAAGTTGGTAAGAAATAAAGCAACACATAAGCTGTGGGAATAGCTAAGTAGAGAATCAATTTCTTGTAATAAGGAAAAAATACGCAAGCAATAACAATGATATTGATAATAATAGGCTCTTTATATCCTGAAAGAGAGGCATGAATGAAGTTAAGAATGAAAATAGTGGCACCAATGCCGAGGTATTTAATATTTTTGGTATTAAACCCTTTAACAAATAACACCGCTGCACAGGATATACCAACGATGGTAAGGGGAATGGCAATTTGGCTAAGTCCTGGGAAACGTTGCGTTATTGATCCAATTCCAAATACAATGATGCCGAGCCAGATGAGGAAATCATCACCATCAAAGGTTTTTATGCTCTTAACTTTTATATTATCTTTTTGTACTAAAAGTATGCCGCTAACCAACGCAGCATGGGCCAATAGACTCATCCGTTGGCAGCTGGCTATCAGTGCCGTTTGCTCGCTTTCTTTAAACTGTGCTCCATAATTAACTTCCGTAAAATACCGGTAACCCAAATGGTCCATAAAGTAAAATATAGAAGTAACGCACATAAAACCTGCAAAAATAAGTTGTAGAAGAAATATGGGTCGCATGATTTGTTTATGGATAGGAACATCAGTTTTAATAATCGCAGCAGGCGAGAGTATAGTGGTATAAAAGATAAAAAGTGACCCAAACCAGGAAACAAAATAAGAGATGATTGGACTATTGATCAATATATAGGAGATGAGTACAGGGAAGTATAAGGTCAGGATCAGTTTAGTTGGGTTGTTATTTTGCATGTTTATTCTGTATAGTATCAACAATCGCTATCACTTGTTTTTCAAACGACCATTCCTGGATAGTTTGATGTGAAGCCAATCCCATTTGAGCTAATTTACTTTTATTTTCAATGAGTATCCTAAGTTTTTGTTTAAGATCAGATAAATCACCCGATTCAAATGTTGCACCATTAATCATAGGTTTAACCAGATCAGCTGCACAGCCAACCTTATCCGATACCAATACCGCTTTACCAGCTGCCATAGCCTCGTTAACGACCAATCCCCAGGTTTCACCAGGTCCCTGCGAAGGTAAACAGAATAAATCACAAGCCTGGTAAACAACCGGCATTACGGTTTGATTCTGGAAATCCATAAAATGAATTCGCCTTTTTAGGTCGTCTCGTGTGCTCTTGCCTTGTTTGTCATCCCGAGCGTAGTCGAAGGACGCAACTTTCCCTTTTAACCGCTCCTCCAACACCCCATTTCCAACAAAAAGTAAATGTGCATTTTTCAAATCAAGATCTATAAAAGCATCTAATATAAGTTCAGGATTTTTTTTGGGCTCTAATTTGCCAGCGAAAAGAATTAATATTTCATCAGGAGTTATGCTAAGCTTAGCTCTTAATGATCTAGCCTCTATACTTCTATTTTCTGCAAATCTTTCATTATCGATCGCGTGCGGTACGAAAATTAACTGTGGATCTAATAATCCAACTTTTTTAAAATAAGCTTTATTCGCTTGGCCCACATAAAATGCAAAATCGATATGGCGATACACCCACTTTAAAAATATATTTCTCGTCCAACGTTTAATGCTGGTTTGATGATCTAAAAGTGTGGAATCGCCCCTGAAATAAATCGGAACGCGGTTGTGATAATGCCTGAGTAGTTTGAGATGGCTTTCATATGCCCAACCATAGACGAGTATTTTGGTAGGTGCGTAATTGTCAATTTCTTTTACTGCATTTGGATTGATAATTGATGTGAAGTGATGCGTTTCAGAGTCTTTTACCGTATTCTCCAAAAATTGGAAATCATATTCCGTTAACAGTGGAATGTCCCATTGAATTTCTTTTTTAAAGCCGTTATCAAATGTTTTTGATGAACGATCACCAGCAGTATAAAATACTTTGAGCTTAACTTTTTTAGCTAAAAATTGAAATACGGGTGCGTAATACTGTATAGGGTGACTAACAATAATCGCTAACTTTTCTACTTTGTGCATTCTATTGCTACAGCCTCATTAAAGCGATCGGCTTCTTCAACAAATTTAAAATGGTCGTCTTTGCTATCGTTAAAAAAGCAGATTCTACAGTTTTTAAATCCGCTTTTTTCCAGTTCAGACATCAGCGATTTTTCATCCCACATCCACAAATGCTTGGAGTTGCCTACGTAGTCTTTAATTATGCCGGTTAAACCTCTGCTTCTTTTTTCTTTGCCCAATAACGTCCTTCGCATGAATTCTGATGATGGATTTTCTACGGAGTCATAGTCTTTCAAATACTTTTCTATCGCAAATTTCAAATCTGGTACCACGCACCTAAAAGTTCCCCGAGGTTTTAAAATGTGATATGTGTTTTTTAGCGCCGCCTGAAAATCTTGGTAAGATAAATGTTCTAGAACGTGCGAACAATAAAGCCCGTCGCAGGTGTTTTCTTGTTCGGGCAAACCCTTTACAATATCTCCGTAAAGCACATTTTCGGGAAAAGGTTGACTATTCTTCTGGTAAAGTTTGCCAATCAGCCAAGTTCTTTCGAATCTCAAAGTAGGAGACGAATCGTAATTTTTCCAGTTTTTGGGAGCGCTAAAACCGCAGCCATATTGTACGTATAACGACATATTTAATTTTACTTTTTAGGTGGTTTCGCTAAAATATTTCCCGATAACAATTGAACCAGATTATTGATCACAGTTTGTTCTGTTCTTTTGATCAAATAAAATTGGTAGCCTAAGGGCTTCAATAAATTGAAAATATAATTAGGCTCAAATCCCGTTTTTAAATGGTAATCCTGATCGTATTCAAAAACCAGATACGGCAAATTTTTGGTAATCGACCGCATCAATCCTGCAATTACAAATGCTTCATAGCCTTCTACATCAATTTTGATAAAGTTGATTTTTTCATCAATTAAAAATTCATCGCCAATTTTACAATCGACAGTCACATCTCCATTTTTTTCGAATAGATTAAATGATCCAGGGTTATTACTGGCAGCATCCGCTGTAATTTTAAATGTTTCGTTTTTATTGCTCAGCGCAATGTTTTGTGGGGTAATTTGAGGGAAATTATTTAAGCTGATATTACGAATTAATGCGCTGTAATTAAATGGTATGGGCTCAAATGCAGTTACCTTGCCCGATTGCCCAACCAGTTCTGCAAAATATAAGGTATGAAATCCGATGTTTGCACCAATATCTAGCACATAGTCGTTTTTAGCAATGTACGAACTGAAAACTTGTTTCAGCGAGGCTTCATAATCACCAGTGTATACGATTTTAGAACCAATCCATGTTGTTGGATCACATTCAATTTTGAAATTCCCAATCAATGGTTTTACGATAACTTTTGCTTTGGAAAATCTGTTGTTTTTAAACAAAAAATGAAAAATGCGGTCCTGCCCTTTAAAAAAGCGTCTTTTGAGAATGGTTTTATATAGGTACTGAAGGATCATTTCGTTAGCTATGTTTCAATTCCAGTACTTCATCAAATACATCTACCTGTTTTTTGGTCAAAGATTTTGCTGTATATTTTTCAAACTCTTTCCAATTCGTGTTAGGAGATTTTTTCTCGATTACCTGTTCCAAATAATGTTCAAAAATACGTTTTACTGCTGGAGAAGATTGTTCAAGTGTAATTAAATTCCCTGCATGACAATCTTTAATCGCAGTTGCCGCTTCACTTTTTGGGTGAAAAAGCGCAAGTAAAGGTTTTTTCGCCATTATGTATGGGTAAAGTTTGGAAGCTGTATACGATGCATCATTCGAGCCGACAATGAGCAACCCATCCGCTTCCTGCAAATTTCTGATGCTTTGGTAAAAACCTATCCGATCGGTATATTCCGTAACTTTTTCGCCCAAATCCATTTCTTGCGCGGTAGGCGCTATGGTGGGAGTACCGGTTCCATTTGGGGCATAACTTGTACCGATAAAATGTAAATGTAGAAGAGAAAAAATTACCGGATTGGTTTCTTTGATGGCTAAAAGTTCTTCAAATAATAATTTAATTGCCGGACGGATATCATAGCCGCCACGACCAATATAAATGAGGTTAATTTGGTTCTTATCAATTGGATAAACCAATTGAAGCTTCGATTTATTTTTCTCGGCAATCTCAAAATCCAGCTCAAATGAACCGAATGTAATTACCTTTGAAGGTTTGTTTTTTAACCAAGGGTATCTGCTTTCCAACGTTTCAATATAGTCTCTAGATACGCTGATGACGCCATCTACATTTTTCATGGCAATTGGTTCCAAGTATTTATTTAAACGATAAGAGAACCAATACTTTGGCGGTTGCTGTGATTTTGGCTTATCCAAATAATAAGTAGAATGCCAGGGATCTTGCATATCGATTATATATGGAATACCAAACTTTTTCTTCCAATAATTCCCTAAAATACATACTGGAAACTGCGTAGTAGAAAAATAAACAAGATCGAAGAGACCACTTTTAAGCAATTGACTGCCTTTTTTTCTAAAAGACCATAAAGAGCGGAGTGCCAAGCTTCCCAAACCAAATTTGCTGGTCCATTTTTTAGGGAGCGCACCCACTTTATGGATAACGATATCAGAAGGAATGGACCCTAGTAAAAGACCGTCCTTTACTACATCAAAATATTTCTCATCAACTGTAATCACCTCCGGCTCCCAACCCAAATCTTTGAAATATGGCAGGCTCATCCTCACGCGTTGCATATCTGCCGTGTTTGCAGGAGGAAAGTGTGGAGATATAATAAGTACGCGTTTCAGGTTATAGATCTTTTATAGTTTACTCAATTAAGTGTTTTATTAACGATAGCTATAAATTTCTCAGATTCCTCATCCCAATTTAAAGTAGCTTCAAACAAATGGTAAGCTTCATTTTGATGTTGAACTAAGAGCGCTGGATTCTGAATATAATTTAATAGGATTTCAGCCAATTGTTGAACATTGCCAATCTCATAACTGGCACCTATTGATGGGTGATCATTTATAAATTCTTTTTGAGCAATTGTTTCTGTAACTACTGTGGCCAAACCAGCTTGTAGGTAAGTAAACAGCTTATTGCTTAGCGCCAGATGGTTGTTGATCGAAAAACCAGGCTCGGTAGCTAATCCGATATTGAATTGGCTTGCAAATTCGGCAAGTTTTGAAGAGGCAATCGGTTGATGAAAGTTGATACGTGGTGGATTAGCAAATGCTAGACTTTGAATAAGTTCATCAAGAACGATTTTAACTGTGTTACTTAAAAAACCTAGTATGTGGAATTCAATTTTAAACCCTTCAAGTATTTTTAAGCTTCTTATAGCATCCTGCAAACCACGCGAAAGCCCAACATTTTGGCTAAACCAAAACAGCTTTAGCGGTTGGCTGGAAGCCGCACGGTTGGTGAATGAGTTTTTAGGAAATACGTTAAGAATGGGATGAAATGTCAACGCCGGAAACAGCTCTTGGTATTTTTTTGCAATTTGAGGGCTGCTTGTACTGAGGTAATCTGTTTTCGGAAAATATTTTTCTTCAACAAATTTAACGAGGCGAAAATTTAAATCTTTGCTATGTGTTTCATATCTATGCATGTCTTCTGCATCAAATCCACATTTTGCCCTGTGTATTGAGGCTGCTTTTACTGCTGCGGGTAAAGCCGCTAGGTTATGGGCAATATAAAGGTCGGCAACAATGGTCTTCGCTTTATTAGTCAACCCATAAGTACCTCTTGATAACGCAAAAATAACAATAGTAGGATTTAATCCAACTAGCCTAATCATTTTTCTTGCTGCTTTGTGTATGCCTCTTGTTAGCCAATAAACAGTTTTTTGCTTAACGGGATCCCCGTTAACACGTATGGCTTTCCACTCTTTTTTAGGGAAGAGCTCCTCATCTAGCGCTGTACCCCATGCATTCCAATATTGATAAAGAACTGTTACATGATAGCCAGCATCTGCAAGTGCATCGGCTTCTTTAACTAATCTTGGGTTTAGGGAAGGCTGACCAGAAGTAATAAGCAATACTCTTTTCAACTTCTATTCTAATCAAATAAATTTAAGTATTCGCTGGCAATGACACTTACATCGAATCTGCTTTTCGCATTTTCGCTGCAACGGCCTCGGTTAATATGGCTTACCTCATCCAATGCCTGTATCATCTCGTCTTTATTGCTTACCACAAGGCCATTAACCGAATTAATAACTACTTCTGGGGTTGCCCCGGCATTAAATGCAATAACCGGTGTACCACAAGCCATGGCCTCTACCATTACCATTCCGAATGGCTCATCCCATTCTATTGGAAAGAGCAAGGCTTTCGATTTGCCGAGATAATGGTTTTTTTGATCATCATTAAGCGGACCTAGGTAAATGATCTGCTTTCCATCAAATTTTGGTTCAAGCTCTTCCTTAAAATATTGGTAATTATCTGTTGTATTTGGAATGTTGCCGCCAATCCAAAGTGTGCTTCCCGTATCTAAAGCCACAGCGATGGCAGTTTGTAGCCCCTTTATTTTATCAAGCCTGCCCAAAAACATAAGTGGCGCATCTGGTGCTATGGTAGGTTGTGGTACATACTTAGAAAAATCAATGGCATTATACACTGTTCTCCAGTTACCCATAACATTGCCTGTTGAAACACAATAATTGCTACAAGCGGTAAATAATAGATTGCGGTTAGGCAATTTGGTAATCAGTTTTATGCCCTTTACACTAACTGGGCGGCCATAGGTCATGATTTTTTTTACTTTATTGTTTAACACTGGAAGCAAGTAAGCCAAACGCCCAAAATTGTGGATAAAATCAAAGTCATTTCTTCTTTTACGTAAAAACCTCCATGCTTTAAAAAGTTCCTTTAACCTTTGGAATTTGGATCTTTTAAGGTCGTTGACGCCAAAAGAATGTACGGTTCCAGAGATATCAGAATTTGGACCTGCCAGCAAATGAACGGTATGACCCATTTTTTTGTATTCTTCAGCAAACATATAGACAAGACGCTCGTGTCCTCCGTAAAGTGGAGGAGGCACAGGAATTCCAGGATCCATAACTAAAAGAATTTTCATTGTGCTATTGAATTGTACAGGTCAAGATATTTTTGGGTCGAAGCTTCTAGACTCAGGTTTTCCAATACGTAAGCTCGAGGCATAAATTTATTTTCTTTGTTTTTAGCGATAAACTCAAAGAGTTTATCGCTAAAAACTGTTGCGTTGGTGAATTTTACTCCACATCTTTCGTCCCAGTAAGGTACTGATGTTACCGGCTGATATTGAACTTTATGTGGATAATAGCTCGGGTCTTGCCAATATCCGCCCTTGTCCCAGGCTAATACGGGCGTATTGGTTGCTAATATCTGTTGGTATGCTTGGCCCTGTGTTTCGTGTTCGCATAGAAAAATGGAACCTTTACATTTCGATAATTTTGCCGTTAGTTCAGCATGGTTATAAGTACCATATCTAATTACCTCATAGCTCAGATTGTGGTTATCGAGTATTTTTTTGATTGGCTTTAGTAAAGAAGCCTCAAAAGTATCATATTGCCATATTATTTTGTCGTAAATTAAGAAATCTACGGTGGGAGATGGGGTCTTAATCTTATCACTCCATTGCTCGGTATCTATTCCAGCAGGCCAAAAATCAACCATATGAGAGCCGTAAAACGGATCGAAAACTTCTTTCATCCAAGGACCAGGGACTAATATTTTTTTAATAGTAGGATATTTTATTAAAAAGTCCAGATCATCAGTAGGGTGAGAAAAGATGCCTGCTCCGTAAATGATCGGGTTTTTCCACTTGAACTTGTCAAGTATTTGAGGTTTGCCAATTATGCATGCTATTTCTTCAGGATGTTTTTTGATATAGGAGAAATCGTTAAAACGAAAGGGAATATTCAATTTATCTAGGCCTTTCATCAATTGCAGAGCAATCCTCATTACCCCGCCAGGTTTGGTTTTTCCCCTAACAATCCTGCGGACAATCTGCCGGAGATATCTGTCAAACTTTATCCATCTGTCTGGATTTGGTTCTTCGTAAAATATATTTAATGGCTTCATTTTATCTCGAATTTAGAAAAGATAAAATTTCCACCTCTTTCCAAGAAATATTTAAATGAAAAGCTAATCATTATTTGCTTGAGGTTTTGTAGATCAACACCCTCGTGTATTTCGATGATAATCGTATTTGTTTTGCTTAGCCATTCGTTATTCTGGGTTAGCAAAACTCCTTCGTAACCTTCTATGTCGATTTTTAACAGATCTATTTGCTCCCATTGATAGTCGGCAAGTACCGTTGGTATACTAACGCCTTTCACTTCATAAACTTTACTGTTTAATAGTTGTTTCCCAAATTCGATGTCTTCAACTTTATGGCCATAATCCTTATTGCTTAAGGCCATTTGTAGGTATCCATCATTTATTGATACCGCGGCTTCTATAACCTTTGCTTTTATATCATTTAGCCCAATGTTCTGTTTCAAAACGTCAATGTTTGTGTTAATAGGTTCAATACATGCAATTTGTGCTTGCGGAAATAGTTTGCTAAGGTAAACAGTTGTGAAACCTGCATTAGCACCTAAATCGAGAATGGTACGAATAGGCTGAGTCGAAGACAAAAAATAACAATTATGTTCAAACACTTCTGAGATGATAAAAGTGTCTGCACCTCCATTGTCTCTTATTATTAAGTCAATAGAGCCAATAGGGTAGGGATATTTAAATTTTACTTTGAATTTCGATTCGCGTTTAGGGTTTAGCTTTTTAGGAATACGATAGATCAATAGTAGCCATTTTATTCCGTTTATTAAACCTGATGTAATTTTTTTTGTATGCTTAATGTTTTTTAAAAAACTAGATATTTTCATTTTAATACCATAATAATTGTAGGCGGCGGGCTATTTTCCAACCGAAGATTTTTGTAATCAACTTGCCTATTTTACCACCTTGGAATCTCTTCCCTTGATAATTCAATTCTTTGCTTCTATTGCTACACAGTTCAAAGAGCTTTTTTTGTTTAGGATAAGATAAAAATGCAAGTTCCCAATATGATCTTGCCAATAAGTTAGCAAGCTGTTCATTTGGAAAGTGATCGATCAATAATTTTCGCTTCATTTCTATCGAATTAACCGAAGAAAGCAGCCCTTTTCTATTCTTGATACCTGACGATAAGCTTATCTGTCCCGAATGTTTTCTATACAAAACCATTGCGCTTTCTACATATATGATTTGGATTGATGCTAAGGCAACCCTTAAATAGTATTCTCCATCATCGTCAACGGAAAGGCTTTCATTCCAAGGATCAATTTTATCTAAAATAGTTTTTGGTGCCAACCACGAATGGATTTCTACCATCGTTCCTGGATAGTCTTTGGTGCCCCCAAATAGAATTTTAACAAAATCTTTAGGATTATTGAACTCGCTAAAGAAATTTTGCTTTGGGATTTCAGAAACATGTCCTTCTTTATTGAAAAAATGTATAGAAGGGCCGATAGCAACAGAATTTGGATTTTTTTCTAAAACATTAACCTGTAAGGCTATTTTTTGTGGCAACAACAGGTCGTCGGCATCTAAGAATTGAATATATTTTCCTTTAGATTTTTTAAGTCCGTGGTTACGGGCAGCACTGGCACCCAAGTTTTTTTGAGACAAGATAGTGATCCCATCGGTCTCAAATTTTTTGGCAATCTCGAGCGAATTGTCTGTTGATTCATCATCAACAATGATGATCTCTTTATTTGGCCAGGTTTGATTAATAGCCGATTGTATAGTTGCTGCTAAAAAAGCGGAGGAATTATATACTGGAATTATAATAGAAACTAAAGGTAGATTCACTAAACGCTGTTTTTTGTCTCCCTAAATATCATTGTCCATCTTTGTTTAGATTGAAGATTTATTAATGAATATTCTGGATTGAGCCAGGGCTCCTTGAGATATTTAATGTAAAGGTCTATATCATTATCTATTTCAATAATTCTCTCGATAAGTGGCGTAAAGTTGAGTTGATTAAATTGTAGTTTCATTTTGAGGTTGCGCCCCAAAGTTTTCAGCCTCCTGTCGAAACGATTTTTAAGCGAGTTAAAATGTTGTGGCCTGATATCGATAAAATTGCGTTGACCTTTAGATTCCAAGGTGTCAATCAGCCAATTGTTTCTCAGTTTAATATAGTCTGGGCAATTTAAAAAGCTTTGGGTATTAAAAACATCATCTATATGCATATCTCCACAATAAATAGGCAGGCTATTCACCAACATGGCATCATATAATTTCTCTGTTTGGTAGCCCGGATAAGCATAATTTTCAAAGGCAATCGTAAACTTGTATTGGCTTAAAAACTGGCGCTTTCTTTCCCATACCGTTCCTTTATATTGTGAATCGATTGAAGGCATATTATTCATTGATTTGCTTGGTGCATCGATTTTTTTATACTTTGATAGTTGTCTGAAAAATGATTCTCTATAGGGAACCTTGTTGGAATAGATGAAATTACAGAACTTCTTTTTCTCTGAGACGATCTTGTCTATCTCGTTGTCGTCAATTTTTTTTGCCAAAAGATTTGGATCAAAACCGTGCCATTGTATGCGATGGTATTTGGGATCTTGAATTTCTTCTTCTCTAGGCACGCCGAATGCCCACTCGCATGTCGACAAATCAGGGGTTATGTTTTCACAAAAATAGCCGATTCTTACGTAATCGCCCTTTTTTGGGATGTCGTTGCCATAAGGACCAAAAAGAATAAATTCGGGGTTTTGATTTTCTTCGATGAACTCAAACTCATCCTGTAGCTCAGAAAAGATTTCTTGTTGCGCAATTTCAAAGCTGATGCCGTTCTTAAATTGGATGTGAATTTTTTTGCGCATTAACATAAAGGTCTTTATTTGGTAGTTTCGGCTAAGATCGAACTTATTCTTTTTTGATAAAGACAAATTCTCCAGAGTTTGTGGCTTCTAATTGATTTTGGAGATATTGGTATATTTTTACCATTTCGTTAGCTGAGGGTTCCTGTCTGAAGTCTGTCTTTGATGGCTTATGTTTGCACAAAGCTTTACCAAAAGCGATTTTTATTTTTGACCACAATGAAATCTCCGCATTATCGCCAGCATATTCATAAAAACTATGAGCTTTTTTCCCCTGCCGCTCAATTTCCTTCCTATTTTTTAAAGCACTTATACTTTCATTGTGTGCTACAGATAATGCGTTATAACCAGTATAGTAGGTAATATTGGCTTGTAGATAACTAATTCTTAAACTATATTCCCAATCCATCATTACATATGAAGTATTGTAAAGCCCGATGTAAGCCAATGAGCTTTTTCTCACCAGCATGTGGACATCTCCGAAGGTAAAAGAGGCAACAGCGCCTTTTAGCCATTTTTGGTATTGACTGATTCGACTTGCTTTATGGACTTTAGTATGGTTTTGTAAAGAGCCAAATAAGTCGTTAGAAATTAAAACATCAATTTCAGGATGTGAAAGCATGTAGATAGCGCATTTTTTGATCGCGTTGTAATCAAAAACGTCATCATCTATTATTTTTTTTATAATGGTACCTCTTGCCAAGAGCATAGCCTTGTTCCAGCCATGAGCCTGTCCTTTATCTGGTTCTGAGACAAGCTGATGGATTTTTCCATTGTCTAAAAGTTCTTGAAGATATTCTTTGGTGCCATCATTACTGTTGCCATCAACAACTACAATTTCGTCCGCATCAGTTACTTTAGAAAGCAGTGTCTTTAAGGTTATCTGCAAAAATGGTAATCGGTTTCTGGTTGAAATGATGTAAGATATTTGAAAACTCATTAATCTAAAATAAGACGCTCTTCACGATGTGTTTTATTGTTTAATCTAATCTTTTGATTGCAAAATGTGTATGGATTATCTGTAATGTGACTTAAAATCATAGGGTGGGTGCTAATTGCCGACTTTTCTGGCAACAGTGGCATATTGCTGGTATTTTGTGTCTTCAAACCTATTATTTGTAATTAAATTGAGCATACCTATAAGGTATTTGAATCTGGGAGCTAAGGATTTATTTATACCGACATGGCGTACAACTTCAAAACCCAAAGCCTCATACATTTTTTTTATGCTTTTTTTTGTGAAAAACCTGAGGTGCGTTTTGTCCATGATCCCGGAGTTCTCGTACTGAAATTCTCCTAGATAAGCCAGTCTGTATAAATAAGGCGCATGCCTTAAATTAGGTATTGAACTAACGATAACCCCAGCTGGCTTAAGCAAGGCTTTGCAGTTTAGCAAAGTGGCTTGCGGATCAGCCAAATGTTCTAGAACATCATTGAATATAATACAGTCGAAGTGGCTGACAAGCAAATTATTTTCAGCTGTAAATAATGAGTTGTCAAAATAATCAAGCTTTTCAGCCGCAGATTTACTAAATCTGCTATCAGGTTCAATACCATAATAAGTGCAAGGAATATTCGATTTCACATAAGCCCCAAAAGAACCATCGCCACATCCAATTTCTAGAATATTGATAGCGGTTTTGGGTATAAACTCGAGCATTTCTTCCCTTACATGCTGAAAATACCCATCTTCTTTTGCCTGATAGTCTATTGTATTATACATTCTTGAAAGATCTGGTTAACTCTTTGATCATAAAACCAAAACACGTTGCAATGAGAATAGACAACTTTTTCCATTTTTACTATCTAAAAAACAACTTCTTTACTTTATAAAACATCAAGCTGGCAACGTATCTTGGATAGGAGTGGTGATGCCATTTGTAATTAAAATAAAACCGAGGGATTTGAGTTAACCTCTCTTGTTGTTTCTCATCTAAGACACTTACTGATTCGCTACCCAAATGCGTAATTTTTGAGGTAGGTATGAGACAATTTTTGACATAGAATTTTTCCAATGTGTTGCTGTAATCATAATCGCAATACCAAAAAACAAAATGTTCGTCCAAAAGTCCGATGGTGTTAAAGATTTCTCTTTTTACAAAGATGCACCATCCGGTTAATACTCCAAAATAACCTTCAATTGGCGCACCACTTTCTGGAAAATTATTCTTCCTGTGGAAATTAGTACAGAAAGGAACTGCACTTTTGATTTCTGGATC
Source organism: Pedobacter sp. HDW13 (assembly GCF_011303555.1). Taxonomy (NCBI): domain Bacteria; kingdom Pseudomonadati; phylum Bacteroidota; class Sphingobacteriia; order Sphingobacteriales; family Sphingobacteriaceae; genus Pedobacter; species Pedobacter sp. HDW13. Next base: position 3,862,023 of record NZ_CP049868.1, read on the forward strand.
AATTTCCATTGCCTTTATAATTTCGCTAGCCCAATGCTCATGGAAAATGAGGTCATTATTACATAAACAGACATAATCGCTAGCAGTTGCGTTTATACCTATGTTCAAGTATTTATGGAAACCAAATTTCTCTTTCGGATAAATGGTTTTACTATTTTCGAATTGATAAGGAGCCATGGTCTTATTCGATTCTATTACTAGCACATTGAAATGTATTTTTTCGGGATTTTCGCTTTTGAGTAAAGTCGCTATGCTTTGTTCGGTTAGCTCTTTTAAATGTTCGTTCTTTGAATAGCTTAGAAAGATAATGTCGATATTTATAGCACTCATTTGTGATACTTTGTCACTGATTAATTAAACTCCTATAATTTTATTCATTATTTAGATCGACCATTTCTATTTTTTGAGCTTCTAAACTCAATTCTCCTATCGACTATTGTTAACCTTTATTTTTATTTTCCAAAGAATGTCCTGACTTTGTAATATATAAAATATGGAACCTCTATTAGCAACCAGGAAATGGCACTAGCTATAAATCTAGAAAAGCCAAGCTTATGCAGGAGAAGCAATAAGTTCTGTTTATTGTAAGGAAATGATCTTAAGGAATTTCCTCCAAAATGCACTATAATAGGGCTATAATTGCCATTTATATACCATCTCCGATGTTTTGGCATAGTTGGAGGAGGATTGTTCAACTTACTTTTGCCCTTTAATACATTTAGACCGTAAGGGTGTGGAGAGGTATAAAGGTCGGTAATAAAGGTGCCATTATCTGTTATTGGGGTTTGCAAATGGGCAGTTATTGCTATAGACATTGGCCACTCGTCATTGATGTGGATACCACCAATCCGGCCAAACCCAAGACTGTCATAAATAGGCATGATAGATCTTGCTTGATTATATATGCTAGTACTGGTTGCAGATTTTTTTATATAATAAAACCCACCATTAAAACGAATCAATTGATCTATGCCAAAATTTTCGATGAAGGGTTGGGCTTCCGCCTTGCTTCCGCAAAATTCTTCAATACCAATAGGAAATCCAACAACTGTTGTTTCTTTACCTTGGCAAGCGTCGAATAATGGGGATAGGTCTGCGTAACATAAACAATCAGAATCAATAAAAAGAGTTTCTGTTGTTTGCAGGTATAGATCAGTGTATAGCTTAATAGCAATGCCCATTTTCGCATGCTCAGGATCAGCTTGTAATTTGAAAACATGTTCTTGCAAATCAGAAGGCACTTCTAAATTAAGATTGGTTACTATGTAAACATTTAATTTATTGTATAATAAGATAGAACGGGCACAATTAAGAGCCATTTTAAAATATGCTTCCTTATTGGTGGCAAAAGTGATAACAGATCGACTATTTTTATTTTCTATCATTCAATAACTAGATTATTTAGCGTTTCGCATTTTGTGCCAAATAGATAAAATCAGGATAAAGCATTAATAAATGAATCTATCGCTTTTGTGGGATCAAGTACCATTGAGTAAAACTGTTCGCAATCTGATTTTTTGCATTTTGAGAGGCTGTGGTTATTGATGTGATAGGAAAGGTCATTTTTGTCATTGATTATTTGGCCAATAGCATAATCATTTATTATTTGCTTATAGGTGTTACACTTAGAAAGGATAGTGGGTAAACCAAGCATCATATAGGTTGAAAATTTGCCAGAAGCCAAACCAATTTCTTCAATGTTCTTACCAGTAAATATGCCTCCATCAGGATCATAAATAGTAATCCCATAGTCGAAACACAGCAAGAAATCGTAATATTCATCATAACTTTCAAACAGCCCATCGTGCAGAATAAGATTGGCTCCGTTTTCTTTTAATTCGAAAAGTTGGCGATGATGGCCATCGCTTTTATTAAACTTAGACCGATTATGTATGAAGATATAGGTATTATCAGGGAGGCCCTTCTCTATGGCTTCAATAATTTGGTTAATACCTGCCCAAGGACTTACACTTCCAGAGTGTACATAAACAACATCGGTTTCTTTAAGCCCAAAACTGCTTTTGTTGTATTTTTTTTTCGTGGGTTTGCATTCGTAGTGTGCAGGTGATACGGGGATTAAGCACCAATTGGTAGAAGTTGGAAGCTTGTTTTCTGTCATTAGCAAACATTTTCTTTCATTGTCTTGAATGACAACAGTATGTGCATTTTTGCTATAATAGATCTCCTTGTTTTTAATAGCAAGCATCTTGGGATAGGCTTTAAGCTCATCATGGAAGAAAATTTCAAAAGAGAAATAATGGATATTTATATTTTCTGAAAATCTTTTTATTCTCCCCGCCATAACCATTCCAAAAGGGTCAATAGCAAAAAGGTGTTTAATTTTATTTTTTTTAATGTTGCTTATTGCCCCAAAAAACTTTGAAAAGTAGTTAAATATATAGTCTGGTCTTCTGGAAGGTTTAGGCCAATTGGCAATTGATGATAGCTTGTCAACTCTAATTCGGCTGGGATAGGGTGTTGCTGATAGCCACAGTACAAAATGACTTTTATGTGCAAAGAGTTCAGTCTTTTTAAGAGAGAATAGAGTGTTGGGTTTGTGAAAGTATCAGAATTGAGTGTAACTAATCCAACTGTTTTATGCATGATTAGTTAATTGAGCAGTAACGTAGTCAATTTCTTCTAGGCTTAACCCTAGTCCACTGGGTACATAAAATCCATTTCTGGCTAATCTTTCTGCAACAGGATAATTTTCGTTCTTAAATAATCCCATTTTTTTGAAAACAGGTTGTTCATGCATGCACCAAAAGAAGGGGCGTGTTCCAATTTTGTTTGCTGTTAAAACGTTAACCAATCTTTCCTTTTCTTTTATACTTGGTGCTACAAGGCCGAATACCCAATAAATATTTTCGCTAAAATCTGTTTTTTCCAGAGGTAACTGATAGTGTTTTGTTTGCAAAATGGAGAGGCCTTTATGGTAGGCAGTACCCATTGCTCTTTTCGTTTTGATGAAACCATTAATCTGCTCTAATTGTGCCAAGCCCAACGCGGCCTGCAGGTTGGTCATTCTATAGTTCCAACCAATTTCATGATGTACAAATCGTGGCCCTTCAGGTTCAAAACAAAGATTGCGTAGCTTCTTGCATCTTTCGGCCAATTCTTTATTATTGGTAAGCAGCATTCCGCCCTCGCCAGTAGTAATGTGCTTGTTAGGGTAAAAACTAAAAATGCTGATGTCGCCAAAGCCACCACACATTTTTCCCTTATAGGTTTGCCCGTGCATCTCGGCTGCATCTTCTATTATCTTGAGCTTATATTTTTGGGCCAGCGCCAATATCGGATCCATATCAACAGGTAAGCCATAAATATGCACAATCAAAATAGCTTTAGTTCGGGGAGTGATCTTGGCTTCAATTTGTGTCACGTCAATGTTCCAAGTAAGAGGGTCGCTATCAATCAAGACAGGCATAGCGCCAGCAGTAACGATAGACTGTGCTGGAGAAATGATAGTAAAAGTAGGCATAATTACCTCGTCGCCTTGACCAATATTAAGTGCTTTAATAGCGATATCTAAAGCGGCTGATCCATTGCTTACGGCAATTCCATGAGCGCGACCAATGTATCGGCTAAAGTTTTCTTCAAATTTGGTAATAAATGGCCCCTCACTGCTAATCCAGCCAGTATTAATGCATTCTGTCAGGTATTTAAGTTCATTACCATTCAATAGGGGAGTATTAACCGGAATAGGTTTCATCTTATTTTTTTCTTAAAACATAGCAAACCCCCCAAGTATTGCCAGATGGGTTTGCGCCCGTCAGAAATTCTTCGTTGTGCAATACCTCAAAACCAGTGGCATAGGCCAGCAGCTCTATTTCCGGCTTTGTAAAGTGGCGCATAGGGTGTTTCTCATTAATTGTCAAGGTCTGTTCATTGTTTAGGTTTTTAACCTCAATAGTGTAGTTCACCTCAACAATATTGCGTTCAGAATCGATTATTGGTTCGGCATATCGCGAAACTTCTATTTTTTCATCCTTGAGAATTTTAGTGCGTTTTTCTGGCACTTGGGCATGTACCGCCGGACTATGCCACACATCAAAAATCAATAAGCCGTTTTTATTCAGGTAACTGTTAGCATGGCTAAACGTGTTGATTAGACTTTGGTTATCGGTAAGATAGCTGATGACATGGAAAAGAGACAATGCCACATCAAAGGATTGATCGGTTTTAAAGACAGCGATATCTGCTACCTGAAAAGTAACATTATCTTTTTTTGTTTGGTTGGCAATCTCTACCATTTCTGGGCTACGCTCTAAACCGAGAATTTGAAAACCTTTTTCTGCCAATAGGTTGGCATGCTTGCCCGTTCCAGAGCCCAATTCGATTATGTTTTTGGCACCAGGAAGATAGTTTTGGATCAGTTCCAGCAAATAATCCGTTTCAGCCTTATAGTCTTTATGTTTATAAAGCAAATCATAGTATTGGCTGTAAAGCTTAAAGTTTTGGCTCATCTTTTTTGGTAATGTAGTTGATGTTTTGAGAACCGGGATCAAACCTTACTTTATCTTCGTCGCCACAATAAGGACCTTGTTTGATCTCTATCATTTCTGTTCCCTCTAGCATCTCAAAGCCGTGCCCCCCAGATGCCAGTAATATCACATCGCCTATCTCAATAATCCTACTTTCTAAATATAAACGCTGGTCATTATAAAAATCCACTCTTACTTTTCCGGTTTTTACATATAGAACTTCTTGGGTTAGTGTTACTTTGCGTTCAACGAGATTGTGCACATGTGGTTCGATGATATAACCTTTGGGGCGGTTCATATATCCCAGTTGCTGTGAAAAATCGCCTGGCGTAAAAAAAGAGATGCCTTCTTTTTTGTAGGTCGCTTTAATGATGATAGCCAAAATATTTTCTTTGTATTTAACGTATTCAATCATGGTCAGGTGTCTGATTTACTTTTTTTAATCTTCCATAATACATCCTTAGTATATTGATGCTATTAACCCAGAAATCATGTCTCGTGTACGGGAATTTTTTTCTGAAAGGTACAATAATATAGTATAGTGCGATCAGGTAGTAGTATATTCCTGTTAATATTCGATTACACTCGAAAAAGCGCATAGCAACGTTAAGGATATGTTTACTATAAACGTTTCGCCCGCAGTAATTTAAAATATCTCTACGGTAGTTTTGGATTAAAAATGCCCAACCCTTGGCAACAGCATATTGATTTCGAGTCATTGAATTTTCATCTCCATGAACTATTGCCAATTCCTTTGTAATTACTTTAAATGAAAACAATTTCGCCATTCTGAAGCAAAAATCGTCATCTTGGCAAATTTTATATTTTAGGTCGAAACCACCCGCTGCTATTACAGCTTCTTTTTTGGCGGTTATGGTTATCATTGAAGACAGATAGCCTTGGTTTAAAACTTCCGCATATTTGTCTTCGCCCCCTAGAGTCCATACAGGACCTTTTACTAGATTGGAATAGGCAAACCTTATAATTGGGTTTTCTAGGTAAACCCTGCTCATTTCGTAAAGATATTCAGGCAACCATGCATCATCACTATCTAAAAAAGCTAAGTAACTATATCTGGCACTAGCTATTCCTGTATTTAGTGCTGCATTTTGACCCTTATTTATTTTATGTCTAACAATTTTTAACCTTTTATCGCTAATTCTATCTATTACTGTAGTACTTTGGTCTTGAGAAGCATCATCTACTACTATAATTTCAAAATTCTGGTAAGACTGATTTAATATACTTTTAATAGCCCGTTCAATTGTATTCTCTCGATTAAAGCATGTTACAATACAAGTAAAATACATTTTAAGAAAGGGTGTTTTCTATTTTGTTGAAAATCATTATTGAAGCATTACCCTCACCGAAAGGATTTTTGTTTTGTATCATTTTAGAATAAAAGGTCTTGTCTTCAATCAGTTTTTTTGTATTGGTTATAATATTCTCTGTACTATTTCCAATAAGAATTGCAAGTTCATTTTCAACTGCCTCTTGCCTTTCTGTTGTTTCCCTTAAAATAAGTATTGGTTTTTTTAAGCTTGGAGCTTCTTCTTGTATTCCTCCCGAGTCCGTAAGAATAATGTATGATTTAGCCATTAATGAAACAAATTCAAGATAATTCAACGGATTGATAAGAAAAACATTACTTAGGTTTTGTAATTCTTGATGAACAGTTTTTTGAACATTAGGATTCAAATGAACGGGGAAAACAAAATCAATATTCTTATATGTAAATGAAAGTTCTTTTATAGCCTTACAAATATTAATCAATCCCTTACCGAAATTTTCTCTTCTATGACAGGTTATGAGAATTATATTTCTGCCATTTTTACCCCAGTTATTTTTGCTATGGTCGACAATGGTTTTGTATTTTTTTAATGTGAGCAATAGGGTATCAATGCCAGTATTTCCTGTAACTAGGATTGAATCTTTTTTTATCCCTTCTGTTAAAAGGTTTTTTTCTGCCATTTTGGTTGGAGCAAAATGATAGCTGGCAATTTTACTAATTACAACCCTATTATACTCCTCTGGAAAGGGTGACATTATGTCGAAGGTTCTTAGCCCGGCTTCTATATGAGCTATTTTAATTTTGAGATAAAACGCGACTGTAGCAGCAACCCTTGCAGTATTTGTATCTCCTTGTACGAATACAAGATCAGGTTTTTGGGCAGCCAAATAAACACCTAGGTTTGTAAATAATCTTCCAGTTATTGCACTGAGTGTTTGGTCATTTCTCATTAATTTTAAGTTTTTATCGATCTTGATATTAAAAAACTCAAATATGGGCAAAACCATTTCTTGGTGTTGGCCCGTGAAACAAACTTTTAATTTATATTTTTTATGCTTGGCAAACTCCTTGATAACAGGAACAAGTTTAATCGCTTCGGGCCTTGTACCAAGAACAAATATAATTTTCATTTTAACAATATTTTTTGGAGCAATCGATCTTTCAATTCCTTAATGAGGTACTTGAATTTAACTTTTTTGGCTATTCCAATTTGAAAATCGTGATCGGTACCTCCAGTTTTGCTACTAAAATATTGATTTTCGTAATAATAGAATCTCATCAAATCTTTATAGAGGACTTCATTTTTTTCTTCCCATGAACCATTGAAATGGTGGCATGCATAATTCATTGGCAAGTCAATGCAAAAGGCACTTGACGGATAAATGTAAATGCCTTCTTCAAGCTCTTGTAGCCTATCCTCATTTCGCTTTACCCTGTAATGTTCTTCTAAAATTTCGGAGACAATTTTGGTATTTGTAGTCAGTGTAAAAGCTTGCTGTTTATCGTAGTAAGACAATACGAGACCTGGCCAATTATGATTTTTTTCGGCACCCCAAACCGCAGTAAAGGGAAAGCCCGTAATTTCGAAACCCGAAAACGCACGATGTGATAGAAAATCGTCTAAGCTTCTTCTAATTTCTACATCAGTGTCTAAATAGATTCCTCCATGATGATACAAAGCATATGCCCTGACATAATCGCTTACAAATGCCCATTTTTTTTGCTGATATGCCGCAAATAAATAAGGGTTATGGTTGACGTCAAAATTAGACTCGTCCCATCTTATGATTTTATAATCCGGTAGATATTTTTCCCAAGTACTTATGCATGCCTTGGATAATACATCCAAATCATTTTTTCCAAACCAACAATAATGTATTGTTTTTGGTATCATTACAACTTATTTAGATATAAGAAAATTCCACTAGTAAATGTTTTTTTTCCGTTTTGGTGAATCCACCTATGTGTTGGATGTTCATCGTATTTGAGTTTTTGTAATCCTAATCCAAGAAGTATTTTACTTATCTTCTGATCTTCATTAAAATCATCATAGATTAGATTAATTTCATGTGTCTTCTTAAATCTTGCAATAATTTCGCTTAATACCCTATGCTTATAAAATGGATGAGCTTCGACGACAATGTTACTTTCTTTCTGCCATGGAAATCGATCTGGATTAAGTAAATTAATTTCTTCACCTTCACAATCACATATAATCAAATCAATCTTTTCTTGCCAATTTTCAAAAATATCTTCAGTAGCTGAACCATATAATTTTGGAGGAGTTAACTTGTTGATGGAGAACCACGAAGTTATAAAGTGATGGAGTGGTGTATCGGTTTCAAAAACATGATTGTTTTTTAGTTGCAAAAGATAACTTAATGCTGCACTATAATATCCAGTATGTCCACCAATAACCATCATGTTATCAATGTTTTTTTTAACGACTCTATCCCAAGTTTCAAATAAACAGGACTCGTAAAGACCTAAGACTTCTGATACGGTTAATTGGTCAAATAAGATCTCAGGAATTTTTAGACCGCTAAAGGGGCCGTAATAAATTTGGTCTCCAACTTTATGAATAAGTTCAGTAATAGTAGGTGTTTTAATTTTTATCATGAGATTTGATTTTTATTTCTGGAACCAGACTTACTGCGCCGGGCCATTCTCCCCTATATACTCCTCCACGTCTAACATCATTATCTAAAACCGTTAAAGAATAGCAGTTTTCAATTATTTCGAAAAGCAAACCTTGTTTGTTATTAAGGTGGAGATTAATATAATATCTTCCTTCATTTAAAATATATTCTGGAAATGGTACGATAAATTCATATGAACCAATTTCTAATTCGGAGATAGAGCTATTAATATGAAAAGTGTTGATACAAGTTACCAGCTCTTGCATCTCATTATACAGCGCAATACAAAATCCTATATTTGGATTATTTACTTTTGATCTTAAGCGGATTTTGATATCGAATCTTTCTCCATTAGTTATTGTTTCAACAATGGTATTATTTTTGTTTAAAATTTCAATGCTTTCAGCAATAAAATCTTCGTTTTCAAAAGCAATGAGGTGCTTATCAATTCGATTTAAATAAGATGAAACAATTTTCGTAACATTTCCTACTTCTTCCAGCCTTCCATTTTTCAGAAAGATAGCCTTTTTGCAAAATGATCTGATGGCTAGCATATTATGGCTCACAAACAGTACAGTTCTTCCTTCTCCTTTGCTTACTTCGTCCATTTTGCCCAGACATTTCTTCTGAAACTCAGCATCGCCTACAGCCAAGACCTCATCAACAATTAAAATTTCGGACTCCAAATGTGCAGCTACAGCAAAAGCCAATCTTACATACATACCCGAACTGTATCTTTTTACTGGTGTATCCAGATAGCGTTCTATACCTGCAAAATCTACAATTTCATCCAGCTTGCGTTGGATTTCTTTTTTACGCATGCCTAAAATAGCACCGTTTAAAAAAATATTTTCTCTCCCGCTTAACTCTGGATGGAAACCTGTGCCCACTTCTAATAAACTGGCAATTCGTCCGTGTCCAGAGATTTTGCCAGTAGTGGGGGCGGTAACCTTGCTCAATATTTTTAGTAAAGTGCTTTTTCCAGCGCCGTTTCTACCTATAACGCCAACCGCATCTCCCTGCTCAATTTCAAAGTTGATATCTTTTAAACTCCATACCACGCCGCTTTCGCTTTTAGTATATTGGTCATTGCTTTCACCAATTCTGAGGAAAGGATCTTCTTTACCACGAATCCGGGCATACCAGCGTTCTAAATCTCGACTGATTGTACCAGTACCAATTTGCCCCAATTGATAGGCTTTACTTAGGTTTTCTACTTTAATTGCAATGTCTGACATCTTAAAATATACTTAAAGCTAATCTTCCATCATCTATGTTCCGTCTTTCTTTTTCCATCTAAACCGTGTCGACAAAATTCCGTTCTACTTTATTGAAAACGATTGTACCCAACAGCATGAGTATAATGGTAACCAATGTTGCATAACCCAAGCTGAGCCAGCTAAAACTTCCCTGACCCAAAAAGCCATATCTGAATGTTTCGATAATTGGGGTCATCGGGTTATACTCAATGATCCAGGCATAGGCCGGATATTTTTTGATCGCTTCAGATAGGGGATAGATTACTGTAGTTGCATACATCAATAACTGCACCCCAAAGCTGATGAGAAAAGCAAGGTCTCTGTATTTGGTGGTCATGGCCGATATAATCATGCCCGCACCTAAGCCCAATAAAGCCATTAATATTACAATGATTGGAAAAAGGCAAATGGCCCAGCTAACGTTAAAGTTGGCTCCAGCGAAATAATAATACCCCATTAAAATAAGGAACAGTAACATTTGTACACCAAAACGCACCAAATTGCTTACTACGATACTGAGTGGCATAATTAACCGTGGAAAATATACCTTGCCAAAAATACCGGCATTATCTTTAAAAACCGAAGAGGTTTTGGTTAAGCAATCGGCAAAGTAGTTCCAGGCGGTAATACCAGCCATATAAAATAATGGTTTAGGTAATTCGTCTGTAGATATGCCCGCTAAATTGCCAAAGATAAAGGTGAAAATAATGGTCGTAAATAAGGGCTGAATAAAGAACCATAAAGGGCCTAGAATGGTCTGCTTATAAAAGGAAACAAAATCTCTCCTTACCAGCAGTACAAGTAAATCGCGGTAAGCCCAAACCTCATTCAGTTTTAAATCCAGCAAAGAAGATTTTGCTTCAATGGTCCACGCTTGCTCTTCCTTAACCATAAATATTCCGTGTATTGTTCATGTTTTCATTTTGAGTAACTACTGCCAAATCAGCATCAATTTTTCCACCAACCAGCAAGTTTCGTATCGATTGAAGGTACTGCTTGTATCCAAATGCCTGCACACATTTTTCCTGCAGATTTTTTTGCTCTTGTTGTGTTTGTGTATGCCCCAGAAGGGAACTGATACTGTTTAATATTCCTTGTTGATCGTCTGGATCAACAAGTACGCCCAATTCGCCACCGCGAAGTGCATCTATACTACCATCTTTATTGCCCGCAATTACCCTAAGGCCACTTGCAAGGGCTTCGATAAATACAATACCGAACCCCTCTTTTTTACTAGGGAGAATAAAAAGATCTGACAATAAAAAGTGTTCAGTAAGTTCGGCTTCATCAATAAAGCCAATCATTTTAATATGATTTTGAAGATTATTTTTGCTAATTAAGTCATCCAATCGCTTCTTTTCTACTACATCCCATTTGCCCGCTAATAGATAAACCAGATTTGGATAGCTTTCCAGTAATTTCGGCAATAATTCAATGGTATGGTCGTACCCTTTATATTTTTCCGAAGAAGATAAGCGGGAGAGGGAGAACAAAATTAAATGTTCATTGCTTAAATGATATCGGTCTAACAAATTTTGTGGTTTTTCAAACTCGGTCGACAGGTGATAGAAAGGATCAAGGCAATTGTTTAATACTTCAATTCGCTCCGTTTGAATATGATGCATATCCATTACTTTCTGTGCAGTAAATTCACTTACACAAATAATTTTGTCAAGTTGGTTCAGCATTTTGAGCTTGGCATCCGATAATTTCTTCCAGATTTCGATGCCATGGGCCAACAGGTAAATCTTTTTATGAGGGTGTATTTTTTTAATGAAGTAAACAATATTAATGAGGTGGATGTGGCTCAGTACAATCACATCAGTTTTTAAGCCAGCTAAAAAAGATTGAATTACAAAACGTTCCTTCTTTCCTTCAAACCCCCTGAACTGGTTTTTGCTCAAGTACCTCGAATCGCGGTCTGTATTTTTATCATACATTGAATACACTGTCGACTGTACTATTTCTTCTTCACTTAAATCGTATAAAACGCGACTCAAACTGCGGCACACCTTCTCAATTCCACCAGTTAAACTAAATGTTTTTAGCGTTAAAAATAAAACTTTAACTGGCATGGTAGGTTCTGTATAAGGCCAATGCCGAGCTCCAGTGTAATTTATTATCGCCAAAGTTTTGCATCAACAATTTTGCTCTTTTATTGGTGTAACGGGATGGATCGGCAATATCACTATTTTTTCTCATCCACTCTTGAAAAGGGAAAGTAAAGCCCATTTTTGACCTTTTCCAGGTTTCTGCAGGTAAGTCTTCCTTGTAAGCCTCAACCAATAATTTCTTTTTCTGTTCGTAGCTGAACTTGATTTCGTTAGAGATAGAAAGCACCAGTTTAACAAAGTTGATGTCGAGAAAAGGCACACGCACTTCAACACCATGGCTCATGCTCATAAAATCGGTATCTTTTAACAACTGGTTTTGCATATACATGTTAAACTCAAACCAGCTTGCCCGTGTTTCGTTACTTGTTTTTTTAATTCCGGGTTGAATTGGGATTTCCTCAAGGCAATCGATAACGGTTTTCATATCAATGTCTAACAAATCGGCAATCACATCGGGCGAATAAACGCCCCTCAAACAAAGGTATTCACCAATAGGGGAGTTAAGGCTAAGGTAATACAAACGTTTAAACTTGGTATTGTTAGAGAAACGCATACTCCTTAAAACACTTTTGCTTAACCAGTTTAAATTCTGTATTTTATGGATACGATCAAAAGAGGGATAGCCACCAAAAAGCTCGTCGGCACCTAAACCCGATAACACTACTTTTATACCATTTTCTTTGGCCGCCTTGCACACAAACCAGGTATTAATTCCATCATTGGTGGGCTGGTCCATACTGCTTAAAACAGTTTCGAAATTTTGAACAAAATCGCGGTAGGTAATTAAACGTTCAATTTTATGTGCATCTATTTTTTGCAATAAACCGCTGCGTTGCTTCTGCTCAGAAAAATCTATTTCGTTAAAATTGGCCGAAATGCAGGATAGCTTTTTGCTATCGAACTGGTTGGCCAAAATGGTAATGATACTGGAATCTAGCCCGCCACTAAATAGCACAGCAATATCTACATCCGAAATCATTTGTTGCCTGATTGAGTTACTGAGTTGCTCGCGGATTTGCTCAACAGCGTAATCTTCATTGCGGATATGAGCGGTATGCTCAAACTCGTGATAAGATTGAACGAAATGCTTGGCATTTCTGATGTTGTACTTCAGGAATGAGCCTTTACCCAAACTACAAACGTCTTTTATGGTGGTATAGGGTTCTGGTATGTGCCCGAATGCCAGATAATAAATTCTCCAGTTGCTGTTTTCCTGGTAAATACCGGCATGTTTAAAGGCCTTAACCTCCGAAGCAAAGGTTAGCGTTTCTTTATCAAAGTGGTAATATAAAGGTTTAATACCGTTTTGATCCCTAACCAGGTAGATACATTGCTGCCGTTTATCAAAAATGCAAAAGGCGAAAATGCCATCCAGCTTACCAAATGCAGCTTCCCGCCAGTGTTGATAAGCATATAATATTACCTCTGTATCGGTTTGTGTTTTAAATATATAGCCTAGGTTAATAAGCTCGGTACGGATTTGCTGGTAATTATAAATCTCGCCGTTATAAGTAATTACAATATCCTCTTTGTGGCTTACCATGGGTTGATGGCCACTGCTGCTAAGGTCTAAAATGGCTAAGCGGCGGTTGCCTAAGCATATCGATTCCCTTTCAGCTTGATAAATGCCATAATCATCCGGGCCACCATGCTGCATACTCTCGCACATGGCCTTTACCTGCTCACTAACTTTTTCTAAAGAATTTCTGCTGTTAATAATGCCCGCTATGCGACACATAACTTTTTACTTGATCAATTTGAGGCTATCTAATCCAGTCCAGATACAGCTTCGCCCCCTCAGTCACATTTTATATTTTAAAATGACTGATTATTTTGTTTTTATGAATGAAGCTGAGCATCAAAGCTTCAGCGGTTTTTTGCTAAATGTTATATATTCCCCCATCATCCATCTCACATCATCCATCCTTAAATCGGTTCTACAAATGCTACCGAGGTATTAATGTTGATAGCATACCCCATATTTTGTAAACGCAATACAATACGTTGTTTATTTTGTATCGATACCAGTTCTGCAATTATCCCTTTAAATGGGCCAGCTTTAATCAATACCCTTTCACCAGGTTTAATATCATAGTCAATTACCTCCAGATCGGCATCGGTGGCCAGTAAAAGCTTCAGATCGTTAATTTGCCCATCAGGGATGGATGCGATTTGGCCGGAGAAATAAATAAATCTCGCAATGCCATTGGTCATCAATACTTCAGCATATTCTTTAGCCGAAATATACACAAACAGATAAGATTTGATTAAAGGCTCTTCTACTATTTTTTTACGGTCGCTCCATTGTTTAACCGTCTTTTTAAGCGGTAGATAAGCTAAAATAGCCTTCCTGTTCAATTCATCGTAAGCCTTTTTTTCAGCCCTCGAACGCGTATAAACCGGATACCATCTATAATTTTGATCTATCATTTGCCTTTATCCATTATTGCCGAAACTGCAATTAAGCCCCATCATCCATTTTCCATCCTTACTTCTTCTTCCAAAACTCCCACCAGCTGCGTTCATCATCATAATATCCACTCTTGCCATAACCCGTGTAATTAGAGTAATAATAAGTGCCGGTATTGCTGTGGGCGTAATTGGTAGTATAAATGTTGGCGTGTAATTTTTCATCATCAAAAGAGTTTAAAATAATGGCAATGTTATTCAATCCATATTCCTTTGATAAACGATCAGGGATGGTTGCCGCCCTGAATTTCGATACGCCAGAGCGGATGATAAACAGGTTAATATCTGCCTTTCTAATCAGTGGAACTGAATCCGAAACCAATCCGACTGGCGCTGTATCAATAATAATGTATTCGTAGGTTTCCCTCAATTTTTCGATCAGCGTGGCCATCGCTTTATGATGCAAAAGTTCTGAAGGGTTGGGGGGCACAGGACCAGATGTAATGTAATCAATGCTATGCCTTTCGTCTGTAAATATAACATCGCTTAAACCAGCCTGATTAGACAAATAACTACTCAACCCAATTTTATTGTTAGAACCAAAGGCGTGGTGCAACTTCGATTTACGTAAATCTGCTGCAATTAAAATCACCTTTTTGTCGATGATAGATAAGGTTCCGGCTAGGTTTAAGCTTACAAACGACTTTCCTTCTCCCGAAACTTCTGAAGTGATGCAGATTACTTTCGTATCCTGATCACTAGCCATAAAGCTCAGGTTGGTCCTAACCGATCTGACCGATTCGGCAAATATAGATTTTGGCCTTTCGATGGAGAGTACACTCTGCCCAAGCTCAACTTTTTTAGGGTATTTTAAAATTACCCCAATAATGGGAGTGGCAGTCAGGCCTTCAATCGTCTCGATATCGTATAGGTAAGGATTAAGTATCCTAACCAACAAAATTAAACCTAGGCCCGAAAATAGCCCCATAAATAGGTATGAAGAGTAAATTTTCTTCGGAACAGGAGAGATAGGGAAAAATGAAGGTTGCGCCGCACTAATAATCGTTGCCCCCGAAATTACCGCTGCTGAACTGATCTGGGCAGAAAGCTTGCGCTCAAATAACATCGAAAACATACGCTGGTTAATATCAAAATTGCTTTGCAACTTGGCAAAATCGTTTTGTTTAGCAGGTATGCTACCCAAAGCCTGGTTGGCCTGGCCAATTTGCCCGTTAATATAGCTAATGGTTTTTTGGTTCCGTTCGTGTAATAGCCTGATATTGGTTACAATGGCTTGCTTAACTTCGTTAATTTGACGATTAATGTCCTGGATGGGTTGCGCATCAGCATTAAAATTCTGTAGTTTATTCTCCCTGTTTATAATCAAACCGTTAAGCTGGCTAATTAAGCCGGTTAAAAGGGTGTTGTTGATGCCCTCCAGGTTCAGGTTAAGCTGTATACGGTCTTTATTGTTTTTAACCTGACTTTCTAACTGCTGTATGCCCAGTTCCTGTAATTGTAATTCTGCAATCTGGTTTTGCAGGTTAGAAAGTTTCGAATTACTGAGTTGCTTGTCGGTATTAGGATCAATAAGCTTATTGTTACTTTGAAAACTCGAAAGCTTATTGCCCGATTTATTAACCTGCTCATCCAAAAAGGCAATCTGGCTATCTAAATAATCGATGGTTTGTTTGGCCGATCTCTTCTTTAGTGTGGCATCGTTCTTTACATATTCTTTTATGATTTCATTCAGCACATTGGCCGAAAAAACGGGATTACTATCGGTATGCGTAACCCCCATAATATTGGTGTTTTTTTCCTGTTCGAAAACGTTTAATCCTCCGGCTGCTCTGCCATATAGATCGCGGATGCCGTTAAATTTAAAACTGTAATTGCCCGTTGCCGGGATTTCTGTTTTAACCGTAAATACCATGTTGCCGGCATTTATAGCCTGGCCATACTGGTACTTTTTGCTGCTTTTGTGGTTGTCGTCGCTGCTCGAGAGTTCAAAGCTTCTGCTATCTATTGGTTTTACCGCATAAGTTGCCCTACTGAAATTAACCGAATCCTGCGTCAAAATATCAACCTGAAAGGGTTGTTTCGGATAAAGTTCGGTTACACGTACCCTGCCTTCTAAATAATAACTGATTTTATAATCGAGGTTTTTCAGGGCGTTTAAAATAACATCTTCCGAACGCATGATAATACCTTCCGTTTGGATCTGGTTCTGGTTAAAAGGTCGGTAATTTACCGGAGAGCCCGGAAGTGACATCTGTTGCTGCTGGTCGCCATCCAGCTTTAACGATGCCGAAGTAATGTAAATAGGTGTAATGCTCCTTACGTAAAGCCAGGCCAATACAAAGCTAATCAGCACCGTTCCGGCAACCCAGTACCACCTGCTTAAAAAAATCAAGATAATTTTCCAGTAGTTAATCGTCTGACTGGCTAATTTTCTATTTTCGATTGGTGTTGAATTATCCATTAGCGCGCAAGGGTAAAGATTAACACAGCCAGATTCACCACTACAAGCAAGGGCTGTACAACATTGTTAATGCTGGTGAGTTTTTCGCTAAGCGCTGAGCTCTTGGTTTGCTGTAGCACAATAATATCATTGTTTTGAAGGATCAGTTTTTTGCTGGCCAGACTATTAATGTCGTTCAGGTTCACATAGATAATTTCCGGGTGACTCCTGTCACCACGAATAATTTTAAGGGTTTTAGGATCAGCGGTTTTATTAATACCCCCAGCTTCGCCAATAATATCAATTAAGGTCGTGTTTTCCCTTTCCAGTAAAAAATTACCTTGCCGGCCAAATTCACCCAATAAAGTTACTTTAAGGTTGATTACGCTTAACTCAATAATCGGATCGCGTAACAGTTGTTTGGCGTATAAATCCTGTATTTTAATGGCTGCCTCTCTGCGGCTCAACCCCAACACTTCTACTTTACCGATAGCTGGAAGATTAACTTTACCATCAATATCCACAGGATAGGAAAGTACATTATTTATATTCCCGGATGCTATATTCTGATTATTGCTGGTGGTACTACCAGCCTGCGACGAAGAAGCACCAAACTCCTTATTCTGTACATTTCTAACAGCCAATTGATCGTTAACCTTTATTTTATAATAGGCATCGCTAATACCCTGATCATTTACCACATATACCTGTTTAATGGTATCGGTAACAATATCACTTGGGGCATTAAATAGACTACGCTCCTTTCTGGCTGCACAACTGGCAAAAATGGCACAAACAGATAAAATACAAAGGAATTTTAAAATTGCTTTTGTCAGAATCATAATCTTGAAACGGGATGAGTAGTGATTGCCATAAGCAATACACTTAAAATATGGGTTAAAGATGCTTAAAAAAAAATTAAATAGGAAAGCATGTGCCGCTAAATCTGTTCAGCGTTTAACTAAAAAGCTTTTGCTCTTTTTAATGTCAATATCGCTGTGTGTAATTAACCTGTCTCATTAACAGGTGTTTTACTGGAATAATAGTTTCAAAATACCAGGTAAAAATAGAGTTGACATAGTCAAATCCTCTTTTTTACATTGATAATAATCAACCTGAAAGCGTGTTGTTGTATGTTTATAGCTACGTTTTTGAGTTAGGTTTGCTCATATCTTATAGCCATGATAAAGCGCTCAACCTTATTATTATGTTTTTTAACATTTGGAATCTTTCAGGCTTTAGCCGATACGGGTTGTGCTTACAACGGGAATGTGTATACCAGGTCACCATATTTCAATAATATTTTCGATTTTAATATATATTGGTCGGTTCCGTTGCAGGATAATTGTCCCCTTGGTTCACTTCAAACAACCCAATATGCAAATATTTCTACCATCTCTGGAACTACTTGCAACGTTGGCTTTTTTCAGGCAGGAGTCGAAGTTACTTATCAGGTCGATTTTTGTCCCCTGGATGATTTGATTTGGATAATGATATTCCCAGCATGCTTTTGGAGTTATAGAATTGCCAGAGATAGAAAAACAACTTCTTTACTTAATTAACCTAATTACTATTTTTATTCAGATTAGTGGCCTAGGATCATGTTTTATTAAAGGTTACGGGTGGCTCAGGCGATGGCTATGGAACACTTGTTACTTTTTCAACAAGCCCTACAGATTGCCCAATAGACGGCTATGTTCCTTTATTGCTTATTTGCTTTTCTTTCTTATCTGTTTTTTGGATAAGGAATAGAGTAGATGTTGCGATAATATAATTGGCATCCAGAATTAATTGTTACAATTTATTGGATTTAAATAGCTTCTCTGTATATAGGATATATAGTGTTGATTTTAAGTATTTTTTAATTAGTTGTTTGTGCTTGGTACTACTTATATTTAGTTTGTAAAATATCATTTTTGTAGTGTTTTGTTTGCATTTAAGTATTCTTTAATTTATTATAATGATCTTTGTGCTGTATGGTGGCAAAGGTGTTTAAGGTTCTAATCTCGCTTTCTTTTTTAATTTCTATTTCTAATGCATGTTTAGCACAAACGGGTTGCTTAGTGCTTAATTTCGATACCTATAGTAAGGTATTTAATAACCACGAAACTACAACGCAGTTTTATACGGGAAACGGAAATAACTTTGTTTGGTGGGAAGGTGTATGTGGGCCACATACTTATATCGCCACTTCGGGACCTTCCTTAGGTACCTGCACACTAAATGGATCAACCAGAACAGGAGAAATCTATGCCATTTCTGATACTTTTGCTGCTCCATGTGGTGTGCCACTGGATGATTATACTATTTTGATATTATTCTGTGCAGCACTTTTAGGATATTATCTCATAACAAAACAATGGCTAGTCAAGTTATAACTTGAAATAAGCCAGAGCGCACTATATCATGAAGTTTATTTAAGACTGACTGTTTAATCAGCAATTCGTCTTTAATATGATATTCTCCAATATCCATTTTGAAAGCATTTTCTGAGCTAATGGGATACTAAAGGATAATTCAAAATTATTTTGTTATTGACTTTAATCAAACGTTTGCGTTGAGCCTAACCTAGGCTTCAGTTAGCTATTTGTGCACTTAAATGGTATAGGCATAGTTTTATTCGTTTTCTATAAAATCTCTATTGTCATATTAATCTGGATTTACACTTTGTTCATTTTGTTCGTTGTTCAAAATATTTAATTTTGTAGTTGTAATTAGACTGCTTTTTTGATTTTTTGTTAAACTTCATTTTTTCAACTAGGCTTATTTATTTAATGTTATAGTTTGTCATTTGTTGAAAAAGGTTGTTTTTGCATTTGTTTTTTTTGTCTGTTCCCTCAATTCATTTGCTGGAGATCCCGGACCCAATTATGCATGTTGGGAATATGGGAATAATAATTTCTACACGCATTATTGGAAAGATGATACTTACTCAAATTGGGGCTCAACCCAATATCACTATTATGATAACGCTTCGGGGGTAATTACCGGTACTTATAACAATTCTCCTAATTGTGGTGAAATTAATCCAAATAATCCTGGTGGAGTTATTGTGTGGTCTCAGGGTGGTGGGAGTTGCTTTATTAATATAAACGGTAGCATATATCAGGGTAATTTGGGGACTATAGATTATAGTAATTATAACCAATGTAATGTACCTCTTGATGATTCAATTATTTACTTATTAACAGTAGCTACCATATTTGGATTCGGAGTGATACGGTTAAATTATTTCCGTTTTAGCTAATTTTTCCAAAACTAGCCTCTACTTTTTTCCGTATATGGCTCCATTAAACCAAGCATTTAATGGTAAAGTATCTCCTGGCTATTTTCGTAGCCTGTTTTATAATTTGTTCTTGTAAAGCCCAAACAGGTTGCCGTACCGGTGATTATATTTATATCACTGCAAATGGTACCTATAATGATGGTGGTTCTACAATAATTAAGTACAATTCTACAGATAGGATCGCGAAAAGAAATTATGCAGAAGATCCCGTATGCGGTATAGATAGAAACACTGCTGATGGCTATCCCATTGTACCAGGCACAGCTACAAACCCCGATTCAAAGTGTGTATCAGATATTAATCTCACTGATGAAGGGAAATTGGTTTATTATAATAATGCCGACAACACCTGTGTTTCTGTACCAATTGATAGATATATTCATGTGCTTTTAGTTTTTGCAGGTATTATAGGTGGTTATTATATTTCGAAGTTTAGCATAATTTTATGTTAAATATTTATTCCTTCTAGTTGTGGGGTTGTTCGTGTCATATAGTGGCTTTTAATGAACAAAACGAACGATGAATTTTACTGCTTCGATGGCTAGGTTTGTAGTGTACTCTCACACAACCGGGCATGAAGTTTTTAACAATATTTATAATCATCATATGCATCTGTACTCCGAAAATGGTGTTTTCTGCTGATGGTTGTCTAATTGAAAATACTGTTTATCCAACAAAAGTCACTAAAGGCCTGTTGAATGTGGTCGTGGAGTTGCTTTTTGGGTCGTCAAACTTATACTATAATACATCTGGAGTCTTTTCTGAATGTGGCTGGACTCCCGCTACTACAGGCACTAGCTGTGCTATTTGTGATGGCACTTATGATGAGGTTAATGTGCTTGGAATTCAGTTAATATCGGGATGCTCTGGAACTATTAAACAAGGATATCAAGGTGTTGGTTTTAATGTTGTAGAATGCAACCTCGACGATCATTCCTGGCTTTTCGGTGCTGCCGCTGGGCTCTTCGGCATATTCATCATCCGAAAAAGGACAAAGCCTTAAACCATATGCTTGCAAGCATAAATCAATGCTGCGTATAACAGCTTAATTTTTATCTTTACCCAGGCTTCAGCTTATGATTAAAATAGGCCGAAAACTTACTGGTAAATCATGAAAATATCCCTCATTACGGTAGTTTACAATGGCGAAACATTTTTACAAGAATGTTTTAATTCCGTTCAGGCTCAAACTTATCCCAATGTAGAATATTTAGTAATTGATGGTGGATCGAAAGATAAAACCCATGGCATAATAGCCAGAAATCAGGCGCATATCAATTATTTCGTTTCAGAAAAAGATCATGGACTATACGATGCCATTAACAAGGGGATAGCAAAATCTACCGGGGATATTATTGGTATTTTAAACGCTGATGATATGTTTTCTAGCCCTGATGTATTAACTGCTGTGGCCAAAACCTTTCAAAGCCAGCCTGAAATAGATGGCCTGTATGGCGATTTAAATTATATACACCCGGCTAGCGGCAAAATTGTGAGAAAATGGAAATCACGAAATACAACTTTTAAAGATTTAGGACAGGGATGGATGCCTGCCCACCCAACACTTTACATAAAGAAAGCATTATTCGAAAAACATGGGGGCTATGCTTTAGATCTGGGCACTACTGCAGATTACGATTTAATGTTGAGGTTGCTTTATACGCACCAAATTAAGACTGCATATTTGCCTATGTTAATGGTTAATATGCGAGTTGGTGGGGTGAGTAACAAGTCAGTATATAGCCGCTGGTTGGCCATGGTCAACGATTATAAATCGCTCAGAAGAAATAAATTACCATATCCGTTTTGGGTATTGTTAAAGAAAAAGTTAAGTAAGCTAAAACAGTTTTAAAAAATAAAATACCGCTTTAAGAGATTAAATTAAGTAGAAATAGACGATTCATATACGTTTTCATTGAAAAGGGTTGATTAATGTCATATTAATATTGAATCAATTAGTGTGATTAATCCTACAATTTTTATATATTTGTTAACAATCCATCCCGCTTTGTTTAACGATATACTGCATTCGAACCCAACCTATTTTTATGGCGCCATATTTACTCTGGCCTTTTCTGCTGTAATTTTAAGTGTACCCAGTGTAATATACACCTCGTTAAAATATGGCTTATTCGATAAGAATGACCTATACCGCAAAAACCACAAACGAAATATTTCTCGCCTGGGTGGCCTTGCCATAGTAGGTAGTTTCACCGTTAGCATTTTGCTTTTTTCATCCATTATTAATTTTAAGGAAGCCAATTTTGTAATTGCATCCTGTATTATTCTTGCGGCGTTGGGTTTAAAAGATGATGTGTACGGTACCAATACCAGTACCAAGTTTATTTTACAGATTGTAGTAGCTTTTATTCTGGTGTTTTTTGGTGCATTCAGGTTAACAAGTTTGTATGGTGTGCTTAATATTGGCGATATGCCACCCCTATGGGGAAGCCTGTTCTCTATTGCCCTGATTATTTTTTTAAATAATGCTTTTAATTTAATAGATGGTATTGACGGGTTGGCCGGTGGCATAGGGATATTAGCCAGTTTGGTTTTTGGTATTTTGTTCGCCAGCATGGGGCAAATTCCTTATGCCTTTATAGCCTTTGCGCTGGCAGGAGCTATTGGAGGTTTTCTAAAATATAACTGGTTTCCTGCCAAAATTTTTATGGGCGATACCGGCGCTCTGATTATCGGACTAATTTCTGCAGCGCTGGCAATCAAATTCATTGAGCTTAATAAGTTCACTGGTAAAAACCATCCGGCCTTTTATTCTGCGCCAGCCATTGCGGTAGCCATATTAATTGTGCCTATATTCGATTCGTTAAGGGTATTTTGTATTCGTATTTTAAAGGGAACTTCGCCCTTTAAAGGAGATCGCAACCACATTCACCACCGTTTAGAAAGGCTTGGCTTAAAACCAAACTGGATAGTGCTTGCTTCATTAGCGCTCAATGTGGTTATTCTGGTGGCTACCATCTCGCTGCAGCGATTGGGTAATTTCGTGTTAATTTTTCTTATTATAGGCATCTGCGCGATCTTTAACGGAGTACTTTCGCTTAGTTTACATAGAAAGTCAAAAGGCTAATAGTTCCGTAGCTATCGTCTAAAACGCCCTTTCATCATTCCATTTCCATCTTATCATATCACGCTATTCAATTCATAAATTAATACTAATTTTGCACTCTAATTTTTTAATAACATGAGGCTGGCAATAAATGGTTTTGGTAGAATAGGAAGAACATTTTTACGTTTGGCATTAGCCGAAGGCTTTGAGGTAGTAGCAATTAACGATCTGGCAGATGCCAAAACAATGGCGCACCTGTTTAAATATGATACCGTTCATGGCGTTTTTGCAGGTAAGGTTTCAGCTAAACCCGATGCCCTGGTAATCGACACGCTTTCTATTCCTGTTTTTGCAATGAAGGATGCCGATGAGTTGCCATGGTCGGCATTAAGGGTCGATTTGGTTGTCGATTGTACCGGTAGGAATTTAACCCGTCCACTCGCCCAAAAACACATTGCTTCAGGTGCTAAACAAGTATTAATCTCTGCTCCGGCAGCTGACGATATCCCAATGGTGGTGTTAGGTGTTAATGATGATCAGATTGATTTGAGTAGCAAAATACTTTCTAACGCAAGTTGTACGACCAATAACATTGCGCCCATGATCAAAATCCTGAACGATAACTGGGGAGTAGAAGAGGGTTACATTACTACAATCCACTCTATGACCGGAGACCAAAACCTGCACGACGCCAACCACAAGGATTTAAGAAGGGCGAGAGCCGCCTCATCTTCTATCATCCCTACTACTACAGGTGCAGCTAAAGCCATTACCCATATTTTTCCCGAACTGGATGGCCGTTTGGGAGGTGCAGGAATCAGGGTTCCGGTTTTAAACGGGTCGCTTACCGATTTTACCTGTCTTTTAAAGAAGAAAACTAGCATTACGGAAATTAATACAGCATTTAAAAATGCTGCCGATAACGAGCTTAAGGGTTTAGTCCAATATACCGAAGATCCGATTGTTTCGATTGATATTATCGACAATCCCCATTCCTGCGTATTTGATTCGCTGCTTACCTCTATCGTTGGTGACATGGTTAAAGTGGTGGGCTGGTACGATAACGAATATGGCTACAGTAGCCGCTTAATTGATGTGGTAAAGAAAATAGATTTATTGCCGAAAGCCTGATTTAATGCACTTTTTGCTATTGTTACCTTCGGGTATTGCTGAACCGTTGATAAAGCATAGCTAAAGCATGGATAGAGAGTAGTTAGAGTACAGTTCCATAACTAAGTTTATTTGGCTGTCGATTTTAATGCCCAGTATACCAATACAGGCTGGAAAAACAGACGTACGAATCTTTTTGAATCCGTATTGAGCCCAAAGGCACTTCGCTGCTTTGTAAACTGGGAAATATTTCCCGGAAATACGGCTATAAACAGTCCGGCTGCAATTTTGCCTATAGCGCTTTGGTATCTTTTTGGGGCCAGCACCAATGCTGCACCCAGGCCAATTTCTACCAAACCAGAGTAAACCACGGTATCATCTTTTTTTAATGGTACCCAATCGGGCACTTGCGCCTGGAAAGGCTTCCGTGCAAAGGTTAAATGGCCAATTCCAGCCGTAATTAAACCTGAACCCAATAGTATTTTTGCTGCTTTTTTGATGTGTTTCTCTTTCACAACGCCATAAATTAGTTAACGGATAATATATACTCAACAACAGGCCTTGTAATCTGTTTTGATTTATGCGTATTATCATCAAATAGGTCGTAATTTCAATATATCCAATTAATTACATTGCTGTAAATGTTAAATCTATAATTTGGTAGTTTAGTTCCTACTATTAAATTTTGCTGCAGATAATTCTTTTGACCAATGATGCCAACCCTAAACAGACGCTTTACCGATGTTGCAATTTTAACACTTGTATTTCTGGTCACGGCTTTTAATGTCAATGCACAACGAAAAAAAGAGAAAGAACGGCCGAACATCATCGTAATCTTAACCGACGATATGGGCTTTAGCGATGTAGGGGCCTTTGGGGGTAAATTTGTACCAACACCCAATATAGACCGTATCGCTACCAACGGTTTAAAGCTTAGCCAATATTACAGTGCAGCGCCAATATGTTCGCCATCACGCGCAGGAATCCTCACTGGCATGTATCCGGGCAGGTGGAATTTTTGTACTTATCTTGATAATAAAAAGCACAATAAGGCTGCAGAACAAGCCGATTTTCTTGATCCAAAAGCGCCCAGCATAGCAAGGATTTTTAAAGAGGCAGGTTATGCGACCGGGCATTTTGGCAAATGGCACTTGGGTGGTGGTCGTGATGTTAAAAACGCACCAGGTTTTGAACAGTATGGCTACGATGCACATGCCAGCACCTACGAAAGCCCCGATCCCGACCCGGCAATTACAGCAACCAATTGGATCTGGTCTGATAAGGATAGCATTAAACGTTACGACCGGACTAAATATTTTGTAGATAAAACCCTTGCTTTTTTTAAAGCACATCCAAACCAGCCTTGTTTTGTAAACCTTTGGCCCGACGATGTGCATACACCCTGGGTGCCCAGAAAAGAAACCGAATATACCGGCCAATATCCAATGAACCCGGAAGAAGAAGCCGCTTTTAAGCTGGTGTTAAAAGAATACGATAAACAAATCGGCCGGCTTCTGGATGGTTTGAAAGCGCTCGGTGCAGATCAAAATACCATTATAATTTTCACCAGTGATAATGGTCCCTTGCCCAGTTTCAGGGGAGCCGGGTAGAAGGCCTAAGAGGATCTAAACTCTCATTGTATGAAGGAGGTATCAGAATGCCTTTCCTCATCAGCTGGCCCGGGCACATTAATAAAGGTAAAACAGACGACCTTTCTTTAGTTACCGCTACAGATCTTTTACCCTCACTGGCCAAAATGGCTGGTATTA
Source organism: Pedobacter sp. HDW13 (assembly GCF_011303555.1). Classification (NCBI taxonomy): domain Bacteria; kingdom Pseudomonadati; phylum Bacteroidota; class Sphingobacteriia; order Sphingobacteriales; family Sphingobacteriaceae; genus Pedobacter; species Pedobacter sp. HDW13. The sequence goes on from NZ_CP049868.1 coordinate 3,887,912, forward strand.
GCTTGCCTCTAAGTTATAAAGGAGATGGTATCGATCGGAGCCATGTTTTCATGGGGCAACCTTCATTAAGAAATAAAGAGATGTTTTGGGAATACGGTCGGAATGATATTGCCTATAAATATACCCGTCCGGTTGATAAAAGCCCAAACCTGGCAATCAGGGAGGGTGAATGGAAATTGCTGATGAATAGTAATAATGCGGATATGCAGTTGTACAATATCGTTAAGGATAAAAAGGAGACCACTAATCTTGCCGACGCCGAGCCTGAGGTAACCAGCCGGTTAAAAGATAAATTGCTGGACTGGTGGAATTCCCTTCCAAAGCCTAACTAAAATGCCTCAATGTGATTGCCTTGAATGGGATTCCTAAACTATGATTTAAAAGGTTTTTAATAGAAATTGGACGAAATCCCAGTGGTTGGGAGGAGTTTTCTGAGCTTTGCAATATCTGTTGCTGTAATTTTATTTCCATAGATGTACAATCCTTTCAGGGTTTGGGAAAGTTTTGAAAAATCGTCAGGAATCATTGATAACTGGTTGTTTGAAATACTAAGTGAGGAAAGTTTAGGGAGCTCGAAAAAACTGCTGGGGAGTGATTCGATCGAATTGCTGGTAATTCTCAGCTCTAATAGGCTTTCCATTTCTCCAATCGATATTGGTAGTTCGCGCAGCATTCCTGATTCGGCGCTGAGGAAGGTCAATTTTTTAAGATTGCCAATATGTTCAGGCAGTTTTTCAATTAAATTAGAATTTATAGTGAAAGATTTTAGATTGGAGAGCGAGCTTATAGATTCAGGGAGTAATCTGTACGGCCCGGCTAATTGTAGAGTTTCTAAATTCCTGAGGTTGCCAAAATTTTCTGGCCACTGGCTAATATTTGTGTACAGAATTTGGAAGTATTTAATATTCAGGTCAGTGAAACTAGTTGGTAATTCTGGGTATTTTCCCTCAAGGACGAGAGTATCTAAAGATGATAGCTTTCCAAAATCAGCAGGTAGCCTGGGATTGGCAGCTGTAGTGGTAAAATAAAGGTTTCTTAGTTTACTGAGTTTAGAAATAGAAGATGGCAACATTTCGGTCGAATTTGTCCTCATAACCTCAAGACTCTCTAGATCGCCAATATTGCTGGGTAATCCCTGCATAGGGTTTAAGTTGCACTCCAGACGCTTTAGCTTTTTTAATTTACCAAAGCTGGCGGGAAGATACTGCAGACCACAAGAAGTAGCAATGAAAGATTCTAAATTCTCCAGATCACCAAAACTTTCAGGTAGCGAGGTAATATTCCCCCCCAATTGAGATGCGAAATGACAAATTCTTTTAACTTCTTAAGGTTCCCTATGTTAGCTGGTACGGAATAAATTTGCGTACCATCAACATTTAAATACTCTAGATTTCTGAATTTATCTCCGATAACGGGGGCAATAGCGCGTGCTGAGCTACCTGACATATTAAGGTGTTTAAGGTAAGTTAAGCCCTGTAAAGCTGGATTGCTAATAATGTCTTCAAATATCCAGGCAATTCCACTGGCATTTAGCAATAATTTTGTAACGTGTCCATTCTCGATAACAACTCTACTCGAATTTACACTAAGTTGTAGGTCGTCAAGAGCCTCTGTTTCTAGGTAGTTGCCAGTATTAATTTCTAAACTGGCTGATGCTGATTTACTACCGTACCAAGTTGTCCATGTCAGCTTATATCGAGTATTGGCATACCCCTGAAATTCAACATATGGGGCGTTTATGTCGTCTATAATAGTACCTCCAAAAGTTTGGTTATGGATGAAGGCATATTTGCCATCAACCGTCCATAGTCCTCGGCGGTTTTCTGTTCCTTTTAGGTAGAATTTTGTCTGATTATCTGGGCTTAAATTTTCTATTTTTGCAAGCAGGGGCTTAAACTTGATGCTAACAAAGGATTCACTTATTTTTCCTCCCGATGAACTTACTGTCCATTTTAGGCTGTAGATTTCCCCAGGCATACCATTGAATTTGGAATTTGGATTGGTGTAGTCTGAAAAATAGACCAAAGGATCCTCAATCAAGCCTTTTTCTATTGTCCATTTACCAGACTGGCCGGGTTTTAAACTATCGGCATTGAGAGTAACCTGAAACTTTTCTACATCATTTTGATTTGTACCAGCTGTGGCAAATGGTTTGGCTGGAATGATTAAAATCTCTTCCTCTTTTTTGCAAGCAAATAGAAATAATATAATAGTGATTAGTAAAATGTTGCGAAGTGGCATGGCCGAGAGCATTTTTTTGTTCTAAAAATAAAAAATGTTTTTCAGTTAGTTACAATTAATTTATATTTACTTTTTTAACGTTGGTCTCAGATGCGTAATACTACCCCGCTCGCTTTACTTCTTGCTTTATTTCTTGGCTTACTTTCTTGTAAAAAGGCTATTGTTGAAAAGGATGGAGACTCTTTTCGGATTTCGATGCTTCCACTTCCAGAAGTAGAATTCAATACTTTTAGGGTAAAAGGAACACTTGATGTAAGGAATGTCAACGGTGAGATTCAATATGGATTGCTTGTTGGTAAATCTGTTAATCCTACCATAGAAAATGCAACCCATATTCTTCTAGGAAAGGCAAATGCTTCTGTCGATTTTACTAAAGAGTTAAACGGCTTAGACACCGGAACGGTGTATTATGTGCGAGCATATGGGAAAATCGGGGATATGATTGAATATTCTGCAAACCAACAAATTTCAAAGGTCTCGCCCCAGATTAAAATGCCTGATAGCACTTTGAATTATGGTCGGAACTTTACTTTTTCTACCAATATTACCGCAATAGGGGAAAATGCGAAAATACAGTTGACCCTTAATGGGCTTCCCGTGGCAATAAAATCTATAGCCAGTACTTCTTTAGGGCTTGTGTTTACGGCAGAACCGCCAAATAATCTGATAGACGGAGAGGTATCGCTTAATCTTATTGTCGATAATATTTCTATACGGTACTCTAAAAAGCTGAATTTATTATCAGGTATGTGGAAAGATTTGCCTGATTTACCATTCGAGAATTATGGATTCGCATATAATGCGGAGAAAATATTGGTAGGAGATTGGATATATAATAATATGATTATTTCTGGAACAGCGACAGAATTCAGTAAATTTAATTATAAGACTGGACAAAGAGTTAAACTAACGCCGCTTGCTGGAGGGTTTGTCTATCAAAAAGGAGCAATTATCTCCATTGGTGACCAGATTCATTTCATTTGCGGAGAACGGGCCGGGAATTATCAATCGTGGGTTGTCACTAAGGTTCATTATGTATATAATATATCCACAGATAGCTGGATCAAAGAGGCTGATTTTCCGGGAGAAGAAAGAAGGACCCCGGTTTTTGGAGTTATTGGCAACAAAATTTATGTGGGGCTTGGAGTAAATTCAGGAACGATTTCAATGCCTAAAAATACTTTTCATCAGGATATGTGGTCATATGATCCCTCTACAAAGGTTTGGCAAAAACTCACTGATTTTCCAGATGCAGGGGGAAGGATGCTTCAGGCAAACTTTGTCATCGGATCCAAGTTATATTTCACAGCAGGTGTGGCAAAATCTGGCAATCAAAATATATCATCTAAGGACACTTGGGGTTATGATGTTGCTAGCAATCAGTGGGCCAAGAAGGCTCCATTCCCAGGAAAGGCAGAGGTACTTTTTGCCAACTTTACTATTGGGGGATACGGCTATGTTGGGATGGGAGAATCGATGGGTTATAATTCGTACAATGGAAAGAATTTGGAAAATGCAATGTACAGATATGAACCTAATGCCAATCGTTGGCAGCGGGTAAGTAATGGATATCAACTGGTCTCTGATCCTTTTTCGGCATCAAATGGAAGCATTGGACTCATTGGAGGAGGCACGGATGCTAATTCAGATTACACTCCACAACTTTATTACTTTACACCCTGATTGGTTAAACCCATTATTATATCCGGTGTGAAGCAGGTAAACACTTTGTTTTTAAGGGGCAGAAAATCAATCCAATCATGATAAAATTCAAGTTAAATGTTAAAACTTTATGGGCGATATTATGATTGGGTTTCAATTGCTTTGTTAACTTTGCAAACCTGAGCGGAGCATCATATGGTAATATGCGGATGGTTTGTGCTAAATAGTTGCTAATAAATATGGTCAAATTTATTCTTCCCGAAGAAGTTCTGCCTTTAAGAAGCCTCGTTTTACGTAATGGCAAGCCATTAAAAGAGTGTGTTTTTGAAGGCGATGATGCCTACGATACCTTTCACTTGGGTTTTTGGGCAGATGGGGAAATTAAGTCGGTTGCCACTTTTATGCACAACGATTTTTTCCCCGAAGAAGGCGAAGGATATCAGTTACGGGGTATGGCTACGCATCCCGATGAGGGAGGCAGGGGATATGGGGCTGCGCTGGTTAACTTTGCCATCGAGTATTTAAGAGAATATAATACCAGTTATCTGTGGTGTAACGCACGCTCTACGGCAGCAGCCTTTTACAAAAAAATTGGCTTCACCACCGAATCGCCAGAATTTGATATCCCGGGCATCGGTTTCCATTACGAAATGAAATTAAACTTAAATCAAAATAATTAAACATGAACACCATTGACCAGTTTGACTTTAAAGATAAAAAAGCATTAATCAGGGTAGATTTTAACGTGCCTTTGGATGATGAATTTAAAATTACCGACGACAAAAGGATCAGGGCTGCTTTACCAACCATTAGCAAAATATTAAAAGATGGTGGTGCAGTTATTTTAATGTCGCATTTAGGCCGTCCGAAAGACGGGCCTACTGATAAATTTTCTTTAAAACATATCCTTGCTGATCTTTCTGCTTTAACAGGTGTTGAGGTTAAGTTTGCTGATGATTGCATTGGCGAGAGTGCTGCTACTCAGGCTGCTGCTTTAAAATCAGGTGAGATTTTATTGTTAGAAAACTTGCGTTTCTATAAAGAAGAAGAAAAAGGTGATGTGGCCTTTGCCGAAAAATTATCAAAACTTGGTGATGTTTATGTAAATGATGCTTTTGGAACTGCACACCGTGCACACGCTTCAACATCGATTATTGCGCAGTTTTTCCCTGATGCAAAATACTTCGGCTATTTAATGGCTTCTGAAGTAGAAAATGCTGAAAAAATCCTGAACCACGCCGAAAGACCTTTTACTGCCATTATGGGCGGAGCCAAAGTATCTGATAAAATTCTTTTAATCGAGAAATTGTTAGAGAAAGTAGATAACCTGATTATTGGTGGTGGTATGGCTTATACTTTCGCTAAAGCACAAGGTGGTGAAATTGGTACCTCTTTATTGGAGGCTGATAAACAAGAGCTTTCTTTAGAGCTAATTGAAAAAGCAAAAGCTAAAGGTGTAAACCTGATTTTGCCTGTCGATACCGTAATCGCAGATAAATTTGCAAACGATGCAGCTAAGCAAGATGTGGCTGCGGGAGAAATTCCTGCAGATTGGATGGGATTGGATATTGGACCAAAATCTGCTGAATTATTCCAGGAGGTGATTAAAAACTCTAAAACTTTATTGTGGAATGGCCCAATGGGTGTTTTCGAAATGGAAAGTTTCCAGGTAGGTACCAAAGCCGTTGCTGATGCGGTTGTGGCAGCAACTAAAGATAATGGCGCATTTTCATTAATCGGAGGTGGCGATTCGGCTGCGGCAATTGCTAAATTCGGTATGGAAGATGAAGTTAGCTATGTTTCTACAGGTGGCGGTGCTTTATTAGAGTATATGGAAGGGAAAGAATTGCCAGGTGTGAAAGCCATTAATGGATAATCCATACACAACAGTATAAATCAGGCCCTTGCAGATCAGTTTGCAAGGGCCTTGTTTTTTAACATATTGTTTGCTGAGGAATGATTAAGTCTGGCAATTTATTGGCACAGCCGAATAGGAAACACTTAAAAAACTTAGATTTTAGACTACGCTTTATATACGTTAATTGTCGGGAATGAAGCATTTCTGCTTATTTCCAAAGAATTAGGAGCTGATTTTAGAAAGCGATATGGAGATATGACTGATAGCCTAATTTTGATGAACCCTTTTAAGAGATTGAAAGAAAATATTAACAGGCTATAATTTGTTTTTATGAAATTGTATCTAATTTGTACCTTGAATTTTGTAGCTATCTACTGATCAATGTCATTTTCTGTTTCGGGAAATGGCCGGATTCAGTAGGTAATAACAATCCTGATATTGCTGGTGGCAATATTATATTATCTTTTATTTTGTAACGAGAAAAAATGACACGAATCTCAGTCTTCCTTTTCACTATTCTTATGGGAATAGGATTTGAAGGTTTTGCGCAATCCGGCAAAAACACATTATGGTATAAACAACCAGCAGCTAACTGGTATGAAGCGCTGCCATTAGGAAACGGTAGGTTGGGGGCTATGGTTTTCGGGAATCCAGAGCACGAAGTTTTGCAATTGAATGAAGAGAGCGTTTGGGCCGGTGCAAAAGTGAATGCCAATAATCCAAAAGCTCTGCAATACCTCCCGGAAATTCAAAAAGCCATTTTCGATAATAGGTTCAAGCAGGCAGATAGTTTATCCGGGTTGTATATGCTGGGAACACCCGCCCGCATTCGTTCCTATCAACCTTTGGGGAATTTAGAGATGGATTTTAAATGGGAGGCCAAACCAGAAAACTATACCCGTTCTTTAAATATCCAAACGGGAATGTCTACTACCGAGTATAGCATCAATGGAAATAAAATCCTTCAACAGGTTTTGGTATCGGCCCCGGATAATTGTATTTATTATAGAATTGCCGGTAATAAAAACGCTCTTATCAATACGGCCATTTCTTTGAGTAGGGAGAAAGATGTGGTCGTAAAAGCCTTCCCGGATGGCCATATAGAAATGCAAGGCCAGATTATCGATGAGGCGAATGCTAAAGGCGGAGGAAACGGACCCGCAGGGGCGCATATGAAATTTGCTGCTGAGGCCAGAGTGAAATTGAATAAGGGAACCTTTGAGGTGCAAGGGAATAAGTTGGTAGTCCATAATGCAGAGTCAATAGAAATTGTGTTGACAGGGGCAACCGATTATTCGTTGGCCAAGCTGGATTTTGATCGATCCATCAGTCCCATTGTATCCTGCAAAACTATTCTCAATAAGTTAAAGCAGACTAGTGGCGCTGAACTTATAAAGAGGCATATCTCCGAACACCGCGCAATGTTCGACCGGGTGAGTTTGGATTTTGGTACAGATTCGTTGGCAAACTATCCAACGGACCTACGTTTAAAGCGGATGAAAGAGGGAAAGACCGATAATGGATTGATCGCTTTGTATTTTCAATATGGGCGCTATTTATTGATGGGGTCCTCACGAAAACCAGGTGTATTGCCAGCCAATTTACAAGGTATCTGGAACAAAGACCTCGATGCACCCTGGAATTCCGATTTTCACACCAATATCAATTTACAAATGAACTATTGGCCGGCAGAAATTTGCAACCTTCCTGAAACAAGTGAAATACTGGCTAATTTCATCAGGCAAGTTTCTATTCCCGGATCGGTCACTGCAAAAGAAACTTATGGTACCAAGGGATGGACAATGCATCACCTTACCGATGTGTTTGGCCGGACGAGTGTTTGTGATGGTACATGGGGAATGACACCCACCAATGGAGCCTGGATTAGTTTTCCTGTTTATGAACATTATCTGTTCACAGGCGATAAAGAGTACCTGCGAACTACCGCTTACCCGATGCTAAAAGGCGTGTGTGAATTTCTAATGGGCTTTCTCATTCCATCACCGGAAGGTTACCTGGTAACCAATCCTTCCACTTCACCTGAAAATAAGTTCAAAGTCCCCAATAGCAAGGAAACATCTACCCTTACTTATGCTGCCACAATTGATATTCAGACAGTGAATGCGGCTTTTGATTATTGTGCGGAGGCAGCGGCTGTACTGGGTGTAGATGCCGATTTTATTGCAACGCTCAGGGCAGCACAGAAGAAGCTTCCTCCGGTAAAAATTGCCTCTGGTGGAAACATTCAGGAATGGATTAAGGATTATGAAGAAACTGAAATTGGTCATCGCCATATATCTCACCTGTTGGGTTTGTATCCATTGACTCAAATCAATCCCGAAACGCCGGAACTTTTTGAAGCGGCTAAAAAAACCATTGCCCGTCGTTTGTCTCAAAGGGGGGCGGAACAGGTTGGAGCCGTGCGTGGATCATTAATTTTTATGCCCGTTTGCTTGATGGTGATAAAGCCTATGAAAGCCTTAATATATTATTGAGTAAATCTACACTCAACAATTTGTTTGATACGCATCCACCTTTTCAGATAGATGGAAATTTTGGAGGAACAGCAGGTATTGCGGAAATGCTTTTGCAAAGTACCAACGGTATCATCCGTTTATTGCCTGCCTTGCCCACTGCCATGCCTGATGGTCAAGTAAAAGGCCTTGTGGCCCGTGGAGGTTTTGAAGTGGGAATGGACTGGAAAAATGGAGGGTTGGTAAATGTAACCATCTTATCGAGACTGGGTAATTCTTTAAGGGTGAATTATAAAGGCAAAACTGTCGAATTGAAAACCGTTAAAGGCGGGAAGTACACCTTATTAAAAGATTTGAATCTTATAAAAACTCCAGACAAGGGAAATTAATATGATGGTTAAAAAATAAAGCATAATTATTTCTATTATAAACAAGGCCCTTGCAGATGAATATCATTTTGCAAGGGTCTTGTTTTTTACCCTATTGTTTGATAGGGCATGACCAAGTTTGGTGATTTATTGGTGCCTCGGAATACGAAACACTCAAAGAACTAGATTTTCGACTACGCTTTATGTACGTTAATTGTAGAGAACAAAGCATTTTTATTCATTTCGAAAGAATTAGTAACTGATTTTAGAAAACGATATGGAGATAGGGGTGTTTTATATTATGACTGATAGCCTAATTTTGATGAACTCGTTTAGGAGACTGAAAGAAAATATTAACATGTAATTTAAATTACAGTATTGAATAGAATACCGATTCTGCCGTACAGTATTTAAACGAGGCGAGTAGGGGGGGATATGTTAGCTTTATAAATGTGAAAGAAACTATTTCTGAACTAGATTCTCCAAAAGGATGAATGGGTTTCGATGTTGTGCTAACTGGTGTTCACGACAGCCAGTTTGGTGCTACTTATGGTTTTGGTAGGGTTGAGTATGCCTATCAATTAACGATGCCCTGAGTGAGACTTGCAAATAAAAATGGCCGCCTTTTTCCGGCAGCCATTTTGAATTAGCATCGAAAAGAAATTAAAAATTACTTGCAGTAGTGGTATCCCACCACAGGCGCGAAGCAATATCGTCTTTACCCGAGCTTAAAAAAGTAGCAGCTTCTGCAACAGCCGAAGCATTTCCGGTTCTTTCTGCAGGCACAAATACCAGTCGCTTAATCCACTGGTCGGCGGTTATTACACCCCAATCAGGACTACTGTCATTTTTAGCAACGTGTGGGATTTTTGGATAGCCTGTTCTTCTAAAATCTACCCAGGCCTCCAAGGTATTGGTAAATGTAGCCAGGTATTTTTGGGTAATAATTTTTTCCAGTTTCAATTCATTCGAATCACCTGCATTCCAGGCCACTGTAATGGTAGAAAGTGGTGTGAAATTATTCCGGCTATCTTTCGGATCGGTATAGCTGATGGGTTTGCTGGTTGCATCAGCCAGATAGGCATCAACACCTGCTGCACCCCAATCTGCAAATGAAAGACGTACTCCATTTTCGTAATTTGTTTTAGCGTCACCTGCATTTGCCCATCCCCTTAACGCAGCTTCGGCTTTTAAAAAGGCTACTTCCGCTGCGGTAAATCCTCTTCTGTTTTGCGCCGATTTGAAATCGGTGCTCACGGTAGAATAAGAAACCCGGTCATCTTTAGCATTGATGTAAGCGCCACCGCGAATACCTTTGTATTTGTAGGCTGGATGATCAGTTACTAAACTGGCATCACTTACTTCACTAAAATATTTGGCTATACGGCCATCTTTTAAACCTACCATAAACGATTCCATGTTTGCGCCCATCCGGGTATCGTTCCAATCAAAGCAAATCATCGAAACAGGCATTACCTCACCATTTAACGAAATCAGGAAATTTTCCGCATTGGTGGTAATTAATCCAACAGGATCGGCCAGGGCTTTTTCTCCCTGTGTTTTAGCAATGGTAGGGCTAACTTTTACCAAACGCATAGCTAAACGCAGGCGTACTGAGTTAAGCAATTTTAACCACGAAGCGATGTTGCCTTTATAACTTGGGTCGAATTTGGTAAAGCCGGTGTAGGATGTGTTGGCTTTGAGATTGGTTTCAATCTGATCTAACTGCGTAAACAGGTTGTTGTATAAATCCGATTCTTTGTCGTATTTAATCGAACCTAAGCCCGCCGAACCGTAGTTTGAATAGATTACCGGACCATAAATAGCAGTTAATTTTGAGATGGCCAATACCCTAACCAATTTTGCCCAGTCGCCAAATAACGGTAGTTTTTTCTCTTCAGCTAATTGTATTACCTGTTTTGAAGGCGACATTACACTGCCATATATACGATTCCAATAGGCATCAATCCAGCGCAGGTAATAAGTAGTGTTGTTTACATTGGCTACAAAAGGTGTTGGTGTACCCATATATCCCATCCAGTTATCATAACACAGATCCTCTTCAATCTGGTGTCCCATCAGGTTAAACATCATCCCTGAGAAAGAAGAACCAACCAGGTTGAAATCCTGCTCTAACATTTTATCTGATATCTGATTCGGATTGGTATTTATCTCTTCGAAATTCTTGGTGCAGGAGTTGAGTAGGATCAAAGCAAGCACCATTAAACATAATTTTTTCATTATTTAAGATATTAGAAGTTTAACTTAAGATTTAGCCCGTAAGAACGTGTACCAGGTATGGCGAATACATCATTAGCCTGCATACTGTTATTGGTACTCATTGCCTGCTCCGGATCGAATGGAGATTTTTTGTAGAAGAAAAACAGGTTACGTCCGATTAACGATACGGAAGCCGATTTAATGGCTGAGCCTTTAACCGGTAAATTGTACGATAGCGCCACTTGTGCTAAACGAACATTGGTACGCGAGAATACATAAGGCTCCATAATGCCATTTCTATCACCTATTGTAGAGTAATAAAGTGCCGGGTCAATTGTGGTTTGGGCAGTATTGCCTTGTATAGCGTTGATTGGAATAGTTCCTGCATCACGTGCTTCACCGGTTCTTTTGCTTACACCATACGAATCGAGAAAAGCTTCGGTTTTAGAGAAAGCCACACCGCCAAATTTAGCAGTTACCAAAGCGCTTAAGCTTAGTTTTTTGTAAGTGAAGGTATTGTTCCAGCCGGCAATAAAGTTAGGATTTAAATTACCAACATACTCTTGAGTTGCAGCTTTGGTTGGTTTTCCTGCAGCATCTAATATAATCTGACCTGCAGCATTACGTGCAAATTTGAAAATATATAAGTCGTTGAAAGAGCCGCCTGCTTTAATGATTGAGTTAAAGCCCTCGCTGTCGCTACCTACTTGGTAACCTGGGTTGTCGGCAATCAACTCAACAATTTTATTTCTGTTCCGCGATAAATTTACAGTTGTATTCCATTTAAAATCTCCATTTCTTACAGGATCCCCGCCTAGTGTCAACTCAAAACCCTGGTTGGTAACTTTACCCGCATTTACATAGTAAAAGGTATAACCAGAACCTGAAGGGGCTGGTAATGATAAAAATTGATTGGTACTGGTGTTTTTGTAATACGTAAAATCCAGGGTTAATCTATCATTTAAAAAGCGGCTTTCTAAACCAATCTCATTACTGGTTATTTTTTCAGGTACCAATGTCGCAAAAGGTGTTTGCGTATTTCTTGTAATACCACCAATGCCGTTTGGCCCACCAGCACCACCTATGGTGTTGCCTGGGTTTACAATATTAAATGGTACTTCGTTTCCAACCCTCGAGGTTGATGCCCGGAGTTTTAAATAATTAATTCCGTTTGGCATGGTTACCATTTGGCTTATTATGGCAGATAATCCTCCCGAATAATAAAAATAAGAGTCGTTTCCGGTAGTCGCCAGTGTAGAGGCCCAGTCGTTACGGCCCGACAGATCTAGATAAAGCATGTCCTTGAAGCCTAATGAAGCATTGGCAAATAGACCTTGTTTCTGAATCCTGCTATAGGTTTGGTTAATAACTAAATTGTAGGGAAGGTTGGCGAAACTAAAAAAATTCGGGTACTGAAGTGGTACAGTTCCATTTGCAAACATCATCCCGTCGTTAAAAGTATAATCCTGGATACTCCCTCCAAATACGCTATTCAAACTGAATTTACCAAAGGTATTATCATAGCTTAAAATAGCATCTCCATATAAGGCTTTATCATTATACTTGGCATAATTCCAGGTACCGTTAGAGCTTACGCTTACCGAGTTACCCCTGCAGCATAACGGTAATCCAATAGCCTATCGTTGTAATCAATGTTACCACGTACATCAAATTTAAAATGCGGTAAAAATGCATACGATGCTTTTGCCGTTGCAATTACCCTGTTGCTGGTAGAAAGTTTAGGGTCGTTGTTTAATTCCCAGTAAGGATTGTTTTGTTTTTCTTCTGTAGAATACCAGTTTTGGATATACAGATTTCGGGTAGCGCTGAAAGTTTGATAGTTGTTTTTAAAATCATCAAAATTTCTTTCCCTTGCAAATAAATATAAACCGGTTAAGGGTTATTGTAATAACCTGCCCCAGGACGGTTTTTTGATTTTTCGTAAGAGAACCTCACATTTCCACTTAAGGTAAGTTTATCATCAAATAACTTGGTTTCCTGACTTAAAGTTACATTATGCTTGTTGTAAGTGCTGGTTGGTACAATACCCGATGCATTATTGTTTCCATATGAAAAGTAAGTAGTTGTTCTTTCGTTTCCGCCAGATACTGATATTGAATTAATGGTATTTACACCAGTCTGGAAAAAATCATCAATATAATTACTTTGGTAATTACCTTTTGTTTTAGACCAGCTGTAATCGCTGCCGGCTATCGCACCGTAATCAAACTGAAACTCAGGTAATGTTGCTGCATTGCTGAAATTTAAGGTTGAATTTAAAGCAATAGCAATTTTACCGTTCTGGCCTTTTTTGGTGTTGATTAGCACTACGCCGTTAGCGCCTTGGCTACCATATAAAATAGCACCATTGGCTCCCCTTAAAATAGTAACCGACTCAAAATCGTCCTGGTTTAGTGCCGAAAGACCATCGCCTCCATCTGTACCGCCGTATGATCCCGGCTGCCCACCTTTATTATTTACCACCGGAACCCCATCAATTACAAAAAGTGCTTCGCTATTTCCGGTAATTGATTTTGAACCCCTTAATACTGTCTTTGTAGAACCGCCCACACCAGAGTTACTGATTCCGATATCAATACCGGCAGCTTTACCGCTTAAAGCCTCCATAAAGTTCGGAGCACCAGCCTTGGTAAGTTCTGTACCCGCTAGTTGTTGTGCCGCAAAGGTTAAAGCTCTTTTCTCGCGTTTTACGCCTAAGGCGGTAACCACTACTTCGGTTAAGTTTGCATTGCCCGAAGGTTTTAGTTTTATGGTTACGTTAGTCAGGTTGCTGATATTTACTTCCTGGGTTTCCATGCTGATATAGGAAACAACCAATGTTGTAACATTATCAGGAACGTTTAAAGTAAATTTTCCATCAGGACCAGTAACGGTTTTAGCACTGGCGCCTTTAGCAGCAACTGTTGCTCCCGGAAGTGGCAAGCCCGATTCATCAACCACCAATCCGGTAATCGTCTTAGCCATTTTCTCACTTACATTAATGGAGTGTTTTACTACCTCTAAGGGTTTGGGGAATAGGTTTTTGTTTGTTGTGCCACTTTCAGCTTTAGCCGCATGCTGTAAGCCAACTGCTGTAACGGCAAGGAGTGCCAGTTTCCGGAGGCCCCGGCTTGTGCTAGAAAAAGTTAATTCCAGGGCACAGCTTGTGAAATGAATGTTCCTCATTTTCATACATTTTTCTGTTTAGTTTAGGTTAATGCCAAATAAATTTTCGATTACCTTCCAGCATTTCCGCAACAAGCTGTCATTTTACACTCCTAAGCAAGACGTAGCACTTTACTTGCTTTTATTACACAACATATCGTGGTTCATGTTATATAATATTTGGTTAGTTCTTTTGTTTAGGGTGTTGTAATGATTTTGATCTAATACTTGTTCGTTGTTTGTTTGGTTTTGCGATATTTAATTTGGTTAGTGTAAATTAGTAAAAAACCTGATACATTGTAACAAGTGTAAAGAAAAATATTTTTTAACCCCGATCTCTATCGATTTATCAAACACAGTTTACATAGAATCGCCTTGTGCTGAATGTCCTTACGTCAAAGATTTGTGCGTAAAAGAAATAAGTTCTACCTTACTTAAATTATCTTAATACAGAACCAATAGCAGTGTACTAAAACAAGCATTGCTTTATAAATGAATTACACTTATGAGAAAAAAAATCTGTTTGTTTGGTTTAGGTTGTCTCTTGATTGCAGGTTTACCAGAAAAAACATTTGCTTCAAGGTCAACTAATGCCAATTACAATCATTTCGCTGCTGAACCTACTGCACTGATTGGCCGATGGGATATAACCGTTGATCAGAATGGAAAGCCCGCACCAGCCTGGCTGGAAGTGAAATTATCAGGCTATAAAACACTGGTTGGCTATTTTGTTTCTACAGCAGGAAGTGCGCGTCCGGTATCAGAAGTTAAGTTTGATGGAAAAACTTTCAGGTTCGAAATTCCACCACAATGGGAGAGTGGTACAGCGAATTTAGTGATGGAAGGAGAATTAACCGATGCTGGAATTCAGGGAGCAATGACTGAATGCAACGGTACAAAATATAGCTGGAAAGGTGTTAAAGCCCCTTACCTGAAAAGAGCAGCAGCGCCCGCATGGGCAAGGCTGTAAATCTGTTTAACGGTAAAGATTTAACGGGATGGAAAGCAAGTGGGCAAAACCAATGGGTAGTGAAAGATGGCATTTTAACCAGTCCGAAAGCAGGTTCTAACCTGATTACAGAACAGAAGTATAACGATTTTAAGCTTCATGTCGAATTCAGATATCCTCAAGGCGGAAACAGCGGCGTGTATTTAAGGGGACGTTATGAAGTGCAGATTGAAGACAGTAAGCAAGATGCGCATCCAAACAGCGTATTGTTCGGCGGCGTTTATGGCTTTTTAACAGCTAACGAAATGGCTACATTAGGCCCTGATGTATGGCAGAGTTACGATATCACCCTGGTGGGGCGTTTGGTTACGGTAGTAGCCAATGGTAAAACCATCATCAGCAATCAGGAAATTCCGGGCATTACTGGTGGTGCATTAGATAGTAACGAAGCAGAACCCGGACCAATTTACCTGCAGGGCGATCACATGCCAATTGAATACCGGAAAATTGTAATTACACAGGCAAAATAATTATCTAAATTTCATAATGTCAGATGGTGGCAACTGACATTATGAACCTTCAATTACAGCATAATAAATTACTTGATCACCTTTTGGTGTTAAATCCCAAAAAGAAAGCATCAAATTATAAATCGTACTCCTTTAAATTGCTGATTATTTATAGCAATTTTTATTATTTTTGCTATAAATAATTAGCAAAATGGAGAATCTTCAAATTAAATCCAACGTAGTCATCACTGAGCAATCTATGAATATCATACGTCCTTTGGCAAAATCAATTGACTGGAATGATAGATTAATTGCCGTCTTAGGAGCTAGGGGAACGGGAAAGACGACTTTGTTATTGCAAAGACTTAAGGCCGAATATGGAACTAGTAAAGAAGCCTTATATATAACAATGGATGATATCTATTTTACTGGACACCTTCTTTCTGACCTTGCTATGGAATTCAGGCAACAAGGCGGGAAAATATTATTTATCGATGAAGTACATAAATACCCCAACTGGGCCAGAGAAATTAAAAACATTTATGACTTTTATAAAGATATTAAAATTGTATTCACGGGGTCTTCCATCATTGATATTAATCGCCAAAATGCAGACTTAAGCAGACGCGCGGTGCAGTATGAAATGACTGGCTTATCATACAGGGAATATTTACAATTCATTGGGGTTGGAGAATTTGACGCATTCCGGTTAGAGGATATTTTGGAACACCATGTGGAAATTGCTAATTCCTTGAGCTTAAAATTCAAACCGCTGCAGTATTTTAACGAATATTTGCGACATGGATATTATCCATTTTTCATAGAAAACATCAATACCTATGCCATACGTGTAGAACGTGTCGTACGTTTAATCATCGAAGAGGATCTTCAGTTTGTCGCAGGATTTAATCCGCATCATTCCAGAAAAATCTATCAGTTGATGTCTATTTTGGCTACTAATGTCCCATTCAAACCCAATATCACTAAATTGAGTGAGAAAACTGGAATACATAGAAACATGATCGTAGAATACTTGTACTATCTTAATAATGCCAGATTAATTAATTCTCTTGCTGCAAATGGAAAAAGTATTAGTATCCTGCAAAAACCTGATAAGATATTTTTGGAAAATACCAATTTGCTTTTCGCACTTGCTCCTGAAAATGTTGATACAGGATCACTGAGAGAGTCATTCTTTATGAACCAGTTTAGTAATACTGAACATAATATTAGTTTGCCATTAAAAGGAGATTTTTTAATAGACGACATTTATACTTTTGAGGTGGGGGGAACAGGTAAAACCAATAAACAGATTGAAGGCATTAATAAGGCGTATCTGGCATTGGATAACCTTGAGAGTGGGATTAATAATAAAATTCCGCTTTGGCTGTTTGGCTTTTTATACTAAACCTGGTTGAAAGATAAAGACAGAAGGCTAGCCAATGTGATAGCAGTTTTATTAGAGTCTCAAACCACCGATCGGTTATTTAAGGGGGCTAGAAAACATCGCCTCAAGGTTTAATGTCAAAATTGGATTAACTATTGAGAGAATGGTGAACCGGTAGATATCGAGTACCTGTTTGCGGCGTGTTTTGATTAATAATTGACCTCAGGAAATGTTTGTTTCTCCAAAACCATTGTGGCCAATTACAGCGTGCGGTTTGAGTAGGTACAGCTGTACTCATGCTTCTACTTAAAACCGATAAAGTCGTGATGCTTATACACATGAGCTAATAGTAGGTGATTAAATAATACCTTGCCGAATGGCAAGGGTAACCAAAGAAGTCGCATTAGGCATTCCCGATTTGTCCATCATGTTCTTGCGGTGGTTAATGACCGTAAACTCACTTATGTTCAATTTGGAAGCAATCAATTTGCTACTCATTCCTTCAGACATGCATAACAGGATTTCAGTTTCCCGTCGTGAAAACAGATGCGGAGGGATTTTCTCTTTAACAGTGCTTGTGTTTTTAGGCTTTGAAAACTGGCTCATGCATTGAATCTTCTGATGTGCATCGATTCTAAATAAGATACCAAAGCTAAAACAAGTACTCCTCCCTCCAGTAGCCAAAAAGCCTCTACGGTGTAAAAAGGTTTCGCATAGGCCTTGCTGTGTTTTTAGTATTCTTTTTTCAGTAGACAATGGGCTGAATATGTGTTGTGAATCCATTTTATTATGATCCTGAATGCTGGAAACTAATGATTCTAACTCAATTAAACGAAGTTGTTGCCATTGCATGGGGTCCAGCAGATAGAAGTTTCCCAGTGTTGCTCTTTTCAGGACAAATGCCTTTTTCTTTTGATCGAAGAGATAAATGATTGGTAACATTGATCTAATATTTTGATTTCCTCTTGAAATCTCTTCAATATGGTAGTTGTCTAGAGGTAGCAGTACCTCTATATCAGCTATGTCCTCGGATTCATAAAACCAGGTTGGTAAATCATTTCCCCTTGGTTGGTCTTTATTCATTTTGTTACCCTTAATGAATTTGGCGAGAACTAAAATCTGTTTGTTACAGGACTGATTAACAATGTATCTAATATACAGTTCACTAGCTGGTTCGTCAATACCAATTTTTGGGTACATTATGCACAAATAGTTTACACATTTTCTTGATTTCTTTTCAAAATTTTGAAAGCAGGATTTAATCCTTGGGCTAGGTAGAAACGCGATGTTTTAATGTAGGACTTAGAATTGGTCACCAGAATCGAGTCGCGAGATGACAACGCTTTTTTTATTTGGAAGATAATGATTCTATCCAAGGAATGCGGTTGAGGTCTGATTTCTTTCTGCCAGACTTTTCCATGCCTTTTAGGATCTCATTAGGTTGAAGTTGTTCTTGTTTTTCCAAAATGGCCTGCGACGATTAATCACCTAAAATGGCTATAAATAGCTATTTTATAAAATATGAACTCGGGTTATCTTGTATTATTCGTTTTCCAATATCTAATACTAAATTTTAACAACCTAAACCGTGCAATCATGGCATTGAAACTTTTACAGAGAGGAAATAGTGGCCAAGGCGTAAAGGATTGGCAGTTTTTTTTATCAGGTCAAAATTTGTTTTCTGATGTTGCTGATGGAATATTTGGTGAAAGTACGTTGAAGGCAACGTTAGCATTTCAGAAGCTAAATGGGATTAAACAAGATGGAATAGTAGGGAATAATACTTTTGGTGCAGCTATGCTCAAAGGCTTCAATAAGGTTCAGGATGACCGGAATACAAAAGAAAGCAACAATTGGCCACCTAAACCAGATTTTTCTTCCATTAATAGCAATTCAATCAGGCAACAAATGTTTGGAAGAATGGAGTTTGTCTCACAACCGCAGGTGGAGAATCCTGAGCATATCAAAATTACAAATAACTGGATAGAGAATATAGTCACAGTAAGTATCCCGCAATTAAAGGGAATACTTAAAAAGCCGGAAATCCAATTTCATAAAGCGGCAAAAGACCAACTTATTGGCCTCTGGGCGAGATGGGAGCATGACGGGATGTTAGGTCTTGTGAAATCATGGCAGGGATCATTCGAACCACGGTTCGAGAGAAACAGTAGGACAGTTCTGAGTAATCATGCCTTCGGCACCGCTTTCGATATTAACGAAGAATGGAATCAGTTTCATACTCTACCTTCACTCGTTGGAAACGAAGGAAGTGTACGAGAGCTTGTTCCCGCTGCTAATGAATTTGGTTTTTTCTGGGGAGGACATTTTAAAAGGCCTGACGGAATGCACTTTGAGGTTTCAAAAATATTTTAACAATTTATCTTATTTCAAACTACGCCAATATGAAAAGATATAATCAACCTATTGAGTTAATCATAGATTACCAGTCTGATCCTTTGATGAAAGAAGTGCCGGATATAGTGGCCAGTCTAAAAGGCGCTGGTATTCCAGTTGCTAAATGTGAAACTTTATTTAATCAAGTCATTGATTCAAAGTCGATTCCGGCAATTACTTCTCAGTTGACAAAAGTTACCGTTAAAACCGAGGTAAGTGATCTAGAAGTACATTCATGGGATCTGGCGCATGCCGCTTTAAATTCAGGTAACAATGTTAAGTATATAGAACCAGATTTATGGCAGGAGTATACTGTAGATGATAAGATGCAAGATGGTTTCAATTCCGTTTCAGCCAAATCATTCGGTACCGAGGCAAAAGGAGATAATGTTGATCCAGACTGGCCACCTAAACAAAATTTGGTCTGGCATCTTGATAATGAGCATTCACAACTAGGTGCTGCCAGAAGCGAGGTGGCCGATCTTGATGACTATGTTATTCGGATCGGACATCTTGATACCGGTTATACTAATCATTTTGCGATTCCACAGAAAATAAGGGATAACCCGCATCAGCGGAATTTTATAGCAGGTGAGCAATCTGATAAGGCATTGGATCCAGGAAGTGAAGGTATTCTGAAGCAGCCCTTTCATGGTACAGGAACAGGGGCATATTAGCAGGCGATAAAATAAAATTAACAACTGCCAGCGGAGAGTTTAATGATTATCTTGGAGCAGCTTATTTTGCCGAAGTAATCAGCTGCAGAATTTCCAAATCGGTGGTACTATTTAAAACAAGTGCTTTTGCACTGGCACTTAATTACCTCACAGATATTGTTAATAGTGGTACTCAGGTTCATGTAGTTTCTATGAGTATGGGAGGTGCGCCATCCCGGGCATGGGCCGATGCGGTAAATGCGGCTTATAATGCGGGGATAACGATTGTCACCGCTTCAGGGAATAACTTTGCAGGCTTGCCTACTCGACATTTGGTTTATCCGGCACGTTTTCAGCGTGTAATAGCTGCATGTGGAGTAACCTATGACCAGGCACCTTACTACACAAGTCTTATTAATGAAATGCAAGGCAATTATGGTCCTTCCAAGGACATGCAAAAAGCACTGGCGGCTTACACGCCTAATATGCCCTGGGCTAATTTTATTTCAGGTACTGTGCAGTTTAATGGAGCAGGGACATCTTCCGCAACACCCCAAATTGCGGCTGCAGCTGCGATTTATTATAAAAAGAACCACAAGGAATTAGATGCAGCAGCACCCTGGCAACGTGTTGAGGCCATTAGAAACGCATTGTTCAGCACTGCAAAAAAGATCATTAAACCTGGGTTTGGAGATTATTCGCAATATTTCGGAAATGGAATCGTACAAGCCCTTGATGCACTGAAAATACCTGTAAAGTTGGATATTGCACAAACTCCGGAAGATAAAACTCCATGGTTTCCAATTTTAGACACTCTAATGAAGAAATTACCCGATGAAAAGGAGCAGTCGAGAATAGACATGTTTAATACTGAGTTATGGCAATTGTTGTATGGTTATCCCGAACTTGCTATTAAAATCGGCGGCAACCAGGTAGACTTTGACCAGATCAGTGCGCTAAATTGGGATTCATTTGCAAATGCAGTAATTGAACATCCTGCTGCATCAAAAACTTTAAAAGCTTTTTTAAAGAACAGATTTAAATAACCCCATAAAGACTTAGAGATGGTAAAAAAGATAATAGTTACCCTAAAAGGTACTCTTAATAAGAAATATGGCGCCAATATAACCCAGCTTAACACAATATTCAGCAACCTTATTGGCGCAGATGCCCTTAGGGGCATATCAACTGTAATTCTTTACATTGATGATCTGGTAACTGCAAAAAAATATGGGTATCCTCTACCCACAGTATTTGATGAAGTTGCCTGCAAAAATATTGTAGATCAGATTTATTGGAAAGAAAGTCCGGAATATCTGGCTATTTTTGGAGCTCAGGATATATTTCCTTTTCAGCAACTGGTTAACCAGCTTCACCAATCAGGAGCTTCAGGAAGTGATCCTGATGAATTTATCTCATCAGATCTTCCTTATGCCTGCGATTCCCCATTCAGTACCAACTGTAATACTTTCACCAATCCCACACGTGTAATTGGAAGAATTCCTGACTTGCCTTCAAATGACTTGGAAGAAGGTAACGGAGATATTGAATACGTTAGGACGATCATTGACCAGATCATAGCTGCAGTCCCCGCTAACCGGAGTGCAATAACAGATTATTTCTCTAGTTCTGCCAACGTTTGGACAGGATCAACACAGATAAGTCTTAGAAATATTTTTGGGAACTCCTTTCATATGAAAAACAGTCCTCCTGATATAACTGGAGGATACAGCACAACAGAATTAGGACCCCTTCCTCACTTCTTTAACCTTCATGGAGCGCTCAGCAGAACGAGTTTCTATGGGCAAATCGGGAGTAGCTATCCTGAGGCGCTGCGTCCCTCTGACCTATCGGGAAAGGTAAGCCAGGGAGCCTTTGTAGCTGCAGAATGTTGCTATGGAGCCCAATTGTTAGCATCTGGAGCAGGCATGGGCATTGCCAGTACTTATTTGCTGAATAGAGCAGCAGTGTTTATGGGGAGTTCCACTATTGCCTATGGTCCCGCAGTAGGCCAAGGGCTTGCAGATTTGATTTGCCAGTATTTCAGTATCAATATTCTGAATGGTTCTTCTAGTGGTAGTGCTCTCCTGTCTGCGCGCCAGAGGTTTCTCAGTGTGAGTGGACCGATACTAGACTTTCATGAATTGAAGACGCTAGCACAGTTCCATATTTTGGGAGATCCTTCTGTACATCCGGTACAATCCGCTGAGCCTAAGGAAATGATGAGTACAATTAAAGATAGGCGATTTACATTGCAGGCAAAAGGTATAAATCTTGGTCTAACTATTCCCAATACAGAAAAGATCAGCGATTCGGGAT
This sequence comes from Pedobacter sp. HDW13, assembly GCF_011303555.1. Taxonomy (NCBI): domain Bacteria; kingdom Pseudomonadati; phylum Bacteroidota; class Sphingobacteriia; order Sphingobacteriales; family Sphingobacteriaceae; genus Pedobacter; species Pedobacter sp. HDW13. The sequence goes on from NZ_CP049868.1 coordinate 3,910,114, forward strand.
CTGTAAATCCAATGGTGGACTTTCCAGCACTTAAAAATTTGGTTCAATTTGGAGTGGCTGAATCTAAAACAGTTTTTGAAGTTGATGAAGCATTTGGCGACAATTTTGCGGCTACTCACATCTTCAAATTGAGCAAGCAGGGTAACCAAAAAATCCGTTATCACGTGTTCCAAAAAGGTCGTATCTTTGATAGTGGTATTTGCGATCTGAAGGTGCTGGTCGTAAAGGAACGTGATAATCAATTCATGGGCTACCGGGAATATTTAAGTAGATAATTGATGAAACTTACTGGAAAGATCGTTGTAAAGCCGTTTGCCTTGGGCTCAAAAAGTGCTCATGATGCAGTGTATCTGGAAACTACGACAGGAGATTACCTAATTCAGCGAGAGCAGGATAATCCATTTGAAAGCTCAGATTTGAAAGTACTTTCCGGTAAAAATGTAGCTGCGGAAGGAGAACTTGACAATTATCTTTTCATCGCAAAAAAAATAACGGAAATGGACTAAAGTCAAGATTCAAGGCCTTTATCAACTTTTGTTTTATTTCGTAAAACGCATACAAGAGATTGAAAATGGCTATAAATAGCTATTTTCAATGGCGACAACTATCATGATATTGTAGATGAGATGGTAAAAGAAATAGTCTCATTAAAACACAATATTATGGCAAATCCACAAAAAAATTACTTGTCACACATGAGTCGTCAGATTGGTTACCGAGCAACCTGGGATCCTGGAAGACCATTGAAAATTGGCTTTATTGGTAAATTGGATTCTTCTGGAGTTCTGGCTATCTATAGCTCACTTGAAAATGAAGGAATTCCAATGGATATTTTTGTAGATGATAGTACAGCGGATATGGATTTCACATCAAGTGATTCCGTTACTATTTCAATGAAAGTTTCGGGTTCTGCACCGGTTTTAGGAAGTGCACTTACCCTATCAGAGGCAGGGGTTAATTTTGAATTTAAAAATGATGAAGGTATTGTATTTCAGACAACTGGTAACAAGACTTCTCAGTTAATTAATCTTGGCAAAATAACAAAACTGATTCTTGAAAAGTATGAGGATGGGAGTTGGGATGAAGACTGGGTAGTGGTTACTGAATTAGTAAGTGCAGATTCTGCTACGATTATTATTTCCAATAGTAGTGGCGCAAATCTAGATTTAAAAGCAAATGCTGGTATTGGTGCATCAGGTATAAAGATAACGGATGCTGCTTTAGACTTTTCAGTAGCGAGACAACATGGAAGTACTTTAAAATATATTGCACAAAATGGACTTACGCCTCTATATAAAATAATGGGAATAAGAGATCCATTTATCGGTTCGGTGAGTGTAGAGCCAAAAGATATTGGTGAAAAAATTGTGCTGACTCGGGAAAGCTTTAGAGAATTAAATTTTAATCCAGACAAACCCTCTGAAATCGAATCAGAACGAAACTAAATCTGAGAAGAATCTGTTAAATATACTATAATAGCTACCTGTTGTGCATTTAGGATAAACTAAAAAATAATTTATCCTAAATGCACAACAAGTAATAGCTATATCTAGCTATTGTAGGTCTAGAAGCTGAGAATTAATTTTATGGAAGGGAAGAAACAAATCATGTTTAAAAACCGGAGTATTTCAGAACGAAGAATAAATGATAAGAATTGAACTGAATTTATTCTGACTATCGCTTCCGTGGTGCGTTACGCGCTAGTGGACAGAATATTATGACTGATATCCGAGTATAAATAATTGTATCATAAAACCAAAACTCTATGGTCGGTAAAATTAACCTTCGTTATTTCTGGACAAGCTGCTGGCTTTTATTAGGCACACTTTTAGGGGGAGGCTTTGTATTATGGCTTTCATTAACAAGTGGCTTGAATATTGGACTAATGTTGCTATGGTCGATTGCTTATTTGGCAATAGGAGGTCTTTTAGGCTTTATTTTTAGCGTCCCTAAATTAATATCCGATGTACCCTCAGTGACGGGGATAACAGCATTAAGTCCAGAGCAATCGGTCAGGGTGAAATATCAGGAGAATACCAACCTCACTCAAATTTCGGACTGGCTGACCAAAGTATTGATTGGTGCCAGCCTTGTTCAACTTAAAGAAATTCCTAAATTTGTTTATAAAGTAGCCCAGATCATGGGTAGCGGGGCCCAATCAATAGTTAGTAAAGTTGATCTCTCTCAACACAACACGGTATGCTGCGCGGCAATAATTATTTACTTTATTACCTGGGGCTTCATCAGTGGCTATCTAGCTATGAAACTAGTGTTAACTGAACAATTTATGGATGCCGGCAGCGGGCAAACAAAGTAAATATTTCGTTTCAGCATATGGGTATTTCGATCTTAACTGGATTGTGGACGGGGACGATAGTGTTGCAATAAAATCGATTGACACTTCTCTTTCAACCATTACTGATCGCGATGGTCTAGGTGTCCTCAGATGGTACCACCTGATATCCAGATACAAAAGGACTCATCACTTTAGAATATCTCTAAACCAGTATTGAGCAGGATCATGTATGCTGTTAAGTAACAAACCAAAAACGCAGCCGATATGGCAAAATAGCGTGTTATCCTATGGCTCCCTTTCTTAAAAGGTAATAAAAACAGGAGATTGAAAAGCTCTGCCAGTAGCGCACATATAAAATTAAGGCATACCATTACCGCACTAAAGGCTACCACAAAGATAGCTGGCTGGATAATGATGCCCGATGGTAAGCCGTACAGTGCACCCATGATAAAACTTACCAAAAGAATAACAGCTGCATATTTAATGCCCGATTTAAACTGTAGCAGAAAATACCGCCCTAATTTTGGACGAGGGGTTTTCTCTATCGCTGATTTTTCCTCTTGTTCACTAACGGGTACACTGATCTGTTCATCTTGCAGTGCTTCTTTAAGCTTTCGCTTTTTACCTCTTTTTTGTTTTTTATAACGGGGCCACCAGATGATAAAGCCAGTGATAAAAAGTGCCAGAGGCATTAATCCGGCAATAATAGCAATAACCTGCGTTGGCCGGCCACCGAAACTGCCGTAATGGATCGGTGTTAACCAGCTGAGGTAAGCATTGCCAACATTGGGGAAATCGCTGCGGCTATTCAGTAAAGTTTTGGCAGTGTACTGATCAACAACCAGCATTTCTCTCTTCCCAACTTTGGGCAGGTTTCCGCTTAGCATATCCAAACGATAAGTACCGGTTTTATCAGTAGGAAAGGCAATGCCGCCAATATAGGCATTGGGCATTTTTTGCTTGGCTGCTGCCGTAATCGCATGGAGAGGCAGGGGCACAGCTTGCGCATGCCAGGCCGATTTCGCTCCTAATAACTGGGCAACGCCTTGAGGCGATTTTCCGCTCAATAAAAAAAGGAATGGGATGACTAAAGTAGAGAAGGTAATGCAAAAACCGGTTAAACTTAGTATGGCGACAATAGGTGAGGAATAAAAACCCAGCGAATTGTGCCAGTCGTAATTTTGGCGTTTAAACGAACCGCTAAACTTAACAGTGAGTACTGTCTTAAGTTGTTTCCATTTCTTTGGGATCCATAAACGTAAACCCGAAATGGTTAAGATTAAAAGACAAAGCGAAGCTAACCCGCAGATATAGCGGCCCGCAACAGGAATGAGTAAGGTCCGGTGCAGCTCTGTAACTACGTGGATAAAAGAACTGGTGTGTATTCTTTTACCACTTGTTTTTCCGGTATATGGATTAATAAAGGTTTCTTCTTCGCTTTTTAAATTCAAAACGCTGTAAGCTTCATTGGGGTTTTTGAAGTTATTCAGCATCAGGTAGTCGATTTTTAGCCCTGGGTAGTTCTTTTTAATGATCGGTACAATCTCTTCAACTGGCATTTTTTGCTTTTGCGCAACTACCTCAAACAGCTTAGGATTTAGTGCCCGGTCAATCTCATCCTGAAAAACAAGAATGCTTCCTGTAACACCTACAAATGCCACAATTGCGCCAGCAATAATGCCCAAATACAGGTGCCATTTACCGAACCATCTTTTTTGGTGTTTTGCCCAATTGATTTTTTTAGAATTGCCTGCTGATTTCATTTAACGGAGATATACCCTTGAAAGGGAACGTATTTCAGAATTTGTTTGTAATACAAAGAAATAGTTTTAATCCCGCTTATGCAAATTATTTTTAATGAGTCTAAATAAGTAGAGTTAGGATTTGGCTATCAGACCATATAATCGGATATGATTTTAAAATCTAATATGTGCACGGATTCATGCACATATTAGATGTAAGATATATTATTTAGTTTCCGACACATTTAACCGGTCAAAAGGGCTTAGGTTGTAAGTAAAATTGCCATTGCTGTCGGTGCCGCCAATGCCCTTAACTTCTGCTTTTAGTTCATACTTTGCATTTGGTTTGTAATGGTCGAGCTGCAGGTGGTACAAAAAGCTTTTAACCTTATGCGTGCCCCTGAATTTATCCGCAATACCTGTATGTTCATCACGGGCAATTACTTTCCCGTTTTCGAGTAGTTCTACCTTTTTGATTTCCATAAAATTAACGCCCTTGGTGTAAAAGAATCCTGCTGTAATGCGGCCATTGGCATAAGTTTTTTTGGTTACATCCCAGCTAAGTGTCCGAAATTCGTTACCAATCGCTTTGGCTTCCCAGGTTCCCGAAATGTAGCCCCCAGGTTTGTAATAATCGATTTTGAGTAAATCCAGACGTTTTAAATTATCTGATAAACGCTTTTTAAAACCAGCCAAATCTCTGTTTCCTTTAGGTATCCAGCCTGTTTCGGCCAGTGCAAGTAAACGTGGAAAATTCTGCACGTTCATGTCTTTCAGGTCCTGGGTTATGGCCGTCCATTGGTTGGCCTGCACGCCTAAAATAAATTTCCCTTCATCCTGGCTTAAACCGGTTTCCGGTTCATAGTTGTAGACCTTTTCAAGTGAATTGATGTTTCCATAAGCCAGATCGCTCATGGTGCCATCATTACGATCGGCCTGGGTAATATCGAAATAAAAAGGATCAGTAGGAGTGGCAACCACATAAAATCCGTTTTTTGCAGCATCGGCTATGGCTTCGTCGCCCAGCCACGACATAATTGCTGTTTCTTTAGTCAGGTTTTTAGCATCACTTAAAATATCGTTCCAGCCAATTGGTTTTTTGCCCTTACTTTTAATAATGGTCGAAATACGCTTCACAAAATAGCTCTGCAGTTCATTGGTGTTTTTTAGCGATCCAGTTTTCATGAATTCCTGTACGTGCGGTTCTTTTTCCCAAAGCACATGTCTTACTTCGTCGCCACCGAAATGGATGTAATCTGCAGGGAAAAGATCAGCCAGTTCAGTAAATACATTATTTAAGAACTCGTAAACTTCTTCTTTGGTTGGATCGAGGGTGTTTGGGGTAAACTGGTTACCCCAGTGCGACCATGAATCCAGAAATGGAAAAACAAAATCAGGTTTGCGGTTTTGGTTTACGCCCAGTTCGGGGTAAGCCAATACGGTTGGCCATGAGTGGCCGGGTACATCAATTTCAGGAATAATGGTAATGTTGCGTTCAGCTGCGTATTTAACTAAATCGCGAATTTGATCCTGCGTATAAAAACCACTTCTTTCTGCAGGTTGATTGGTGCTTTTATCAAATATGGTCGTTTTGGTACTGGTAAGCAGGGGGTATTTTTTAATTTCTATCCGCCAGCCCTGATCATCAGTTAAGTGCAGGTGTAGTACATTTAATTTATACAACGCCATTACATCTATATATTTCTTCATTACATCTACGCCATAGAAAGTACGGCTAACATCCTGCATATATCCTCGCCAGCCATAGCGTGGCTTGTCAATAATTTCACCGCAAGGAATGCTCCACGAAGTTTTTCCGTTTGTTTTACCTTCAATTTGTGCTGGTAACAATTGCCTGATGGTTTGAGTGGCGTTAAAAATACCAGCACTTGTTTTGGCATAAACGCTTATGGCGGTTGGAGTGATCCCGATCCGGTACCCCTCTTCACCCAGACTATTCAAAGTGTCTGATACCATGAAGAGGATGCCTTGACTTTGGTTCTGCAAGGGTAAAGTTTTAGCTTTTATGCCGGTGCTGCCTGCCAGTAGCGAAGCAAACAGGCTTATTGGTGCCTGAGCTTGCCCCTGGTAATAAATAGGAGTGGTAGGTTTAAATTCAAACTTGCCTGCATAAGGAGTAACAGACAGCGGTTTAGGAATAATGCTGTTTAAAGAGAGGTTGGTTGTTTGAGCAAAACTGATAGATGTGCTCAAAGTCAGCACAAGCATCATTTTTAGAATTTGGCTTTTCATTTTGGGTGTTTAAGGGTGAGTTTCCATCCAAATTAGAGATAAACAAATGATAAAGAAAATACAAATAACGCTCAAACGTTTGCGTAATCGTATCGTTATCAGGGCTGCTTTGGGATGTGGGAGATTTTCCCAGAAAAGGATATAAAATGTACCACAAAACGAAAGGCATAGCGGGGTTTTATATCCTATAAATGAGCGTATTTAGGTAAAATCTTCAAAATATTGGGTAAAAATGGGCGGGCGTGACACTTTTGAATATTTTATTTTTAATTGCCTTATTATCAGTCTATAGTAGGTTTTTGAATATGCCAATCTATATATTCTGGTTATATTGCGAACTCCAAATTGTAACAAAAACGATGTGGAAAACTTTTTTGTGGTAAAAAGTGGTAAAAAGTGGTAGAACTCTTTACTTTTACACTAGATAAAAAGTGTAGATACCACTATGACCCAACTTTTAGGAGAATTTGATTGTAAACTTGACGCAAAGGGCCGCCTTATGGTACCTGCTGCGCTTAAGAAACAATTGCCTAATGCTGAGAATGATGGGCTCATAATTAACCGTGGTTTTGAAAAAAATCTGGTAATCTATCCTAAAAATGTTTGGGACGCCGTTGTGGCCGACCTTGCTAAGCTTAATATTTACGATCAGGAAAACCGTGCCTTTGTTAGGGCCTTTACCCGTGGGGCAACCGAGCTTTCGCTTGATGCTGCCGGCCGGGTGTTGCTGCCGAAATCTTTGGTAGAGTATGCTGGTATCGGTAGTGATCTGGTTTTGGCTTGCCAGTTAGATCGTATCGAGGTTTGGGATAAAAAATCTTACGAAGATATTTTTGATGATGTTCCGGCCAATTTTGCTAGTCTGGCTCAAAAAGTAATGGGTGATAAGAAAGGAGGTGCTGATGGAGAATAATTACCATGTTCCGGTAATGTTGCAGCCTTGTATCGATGGCTTGAATATTAAGCCTGATGGGGTTTATGTAGATGTTACTTTTGGTGGTGGCGGCCATTCGCGCGAGATTTTAAAACATCTTGGTCCGAAAGGGATTTTGATTGCTTTTGATCAGGATCCTGATGCCCAGGCTAATATTCCTGCTGATGATCGCTTTGTGTTTATCGATCAGAATTTTGGTTTCCTGAAAAATAACCTGCGTTTAAAAGGTTTCAGGCAGGTGGATGGTATTCTGGCTGATTTGGGTGTTTCCTCTCATCAGTTTGATGTACCTGAGCGTGGTTTTTCAATCCGTCATAATGCCGACCTGGATATGCGTATGGATCAGCACCGCAATTTAACTGCTGCTGAAATCCTGAATACCTATACTGAAGATAAGCTGCATAAAATTTTTGGAATCTACGGCGAGGTGAAGAATGCGAAGTCTTTGGCTCGGGCTATTGTAACTGCGCGTTTGGAGGTTTCTTTTACTGATATCGATAGTTTAAAATCGGCTATTTCGGCTTATATCCCAAAGGGAAAAGAAAATAAATACCTGGCGCAAGTTTTTCAGGCTTTGCGCATTGAGGTGAATGCTGAAATACAAGTGCTTGAAGATTTTTTACAACAGGCGGCTGAGGTATTAAAGCCAGGTGGTCATCTGGTAGTGATGTCTTATCACTCGTTAGAAGACAGGCCGGTTAAAAACTTCATGGCAAAAGGAAAGTTTCAGGGAGAGGTGGAGAAAGATTTCTTCGGGAACCAGCAAAAGCCATTTAATGTAATTACACGTAAAGCGATTATTGCCACTGATGAGGAGATTGCCAGGAACAATCGTGCCCGCAGTGCGAAACTAAGAATTGCAGAAAAAATATGAACAGGTTTAGAGAGGAGATAGAAGAAGAGGAAGTTGGGCCTGAGCCGGAATTAAAAGCTGTGCCCAAAAGGCCGAAAACTGCAGAGGAGAAAATGGATAGCAACTCCTTCATTAGTAAGCTTTTTAATGATGGATTAGTAAGTAAAGAGGCGGCAACTGATGCTTTGCCTTATTTGTGTTTTTTGGCCTTTTTGGGGATGATTTATATTGCCAATAGCCACTTTGCGGTAAACAATGTGCGCCGCATTGATAAGTTAAATAAAGAAGTAAAAGAATTGCGATGGGAGTATAAATCGCTAAAGGCCGATCTGATGTTTAAAAGTAAACTAACAGAGGTTGCTAAAAAGGTTGATACCCTTGGGATAAAAGAACTGATTGAACCACCAAAAAAAATAGTTGTTAAAAGCGATGAATATTAGAGCAAACATCTTGCTTCGTGTATATCTGGCATTTGGCTTAATTGTGCTTTTTGCTTTTGCGGTGTTTTTACGCCTCGGTCAGGTGCAGTTTGTGCAGGGGAAAAAATGGAAAGCTATGGCAGATAGCCTTTCTACACGATATGTGAGTGTTGAGGCTACGCGCGGTAATATTTATTCTAATGATGGCAGTTTGCTGGCTACTTCGATACCAGAGTACGAGCTGCGCATGGATATGTTTGCCGGTGGTATTGCTGATGATAAAGTGTTTAATGAAAAAGTAGACTCGCTGGGTTATAGACTATCCCAGATTTTTCAGGATAAAACCGCAAAAGAATATGCCCGTTACCTGCGTAAAGGTCGTCAGGATAGCGCGCGTTATTTATTAATTCACCGTAAAGTGGGGTATGCTGATCTTAAAACGATCAGGAGTTTTCCGCTTTATAATATAGGTAAGTTCAGTGGTGGCTTAATCGCGGTACAGCAGAATAAGCGTATTCTTCCTTTTCAGGCTCTCGCTGCCCGTACAATCGGTTATAAAAACGAAAATGTGGCTAACGGGGTAGGTTTGGAAGGTGCATATAAAGAATATATCAACGGCGAAACCGGAAAAAGACTGATGCAACGCATTGCCGGTGGGGTTTATATTCCGGTGAATGAAGAAGCAGAAGTTGCGCCAAAAGATGGTGCCGATATTATCTCGACCATCGATGTAAATATGCAGGATTTGGCGCAAAGTGCCTTAGAAAAGCAATTAATTAAATCGCAGGCTGATCATGGTACCGTGATTTTAATGGAAGTGGCCACTGGTGAAATCAGGGCGGTAGCCAATTTCTCTAAAGTAGAAGAAGGTGTTTATAAAGAGAAATTTAATTATGCCATTGCAGGTAACCAGGATCCAGGCTCGACTTTTAAGCTAGCTTCTTACATGGCGCTTTTAGAAGATAAGCTGATTGATACCAATACCATGATTGGAACAGGGTACTATCAGATTCCTGGAAAGCTGATTACAGATTCGCATCCTAAAATTGAAACAGTTACCGCAAAAAAAGCATTCGAAACCTCTTCGAATGCCGCGATTGCAAAATTGATCAATATGCATTATGGTAGCGATCCGATGAAATTTACCGATCATTTATATGACTGGCATTTGAACAAAAAAATGGACTTGCAAATCCCAGGAGAGGCAGCACCGGTGATTAAAAATATAAAAGCAAACAGAAGCTGGAACAAAAACATGACCCTTCCTCAAATGGCTTATGGTTATGAAATGAATTTGACACCGTTAAAGATGCTGACCCTGTATAATGCAGTGGCTAACAATGGCAAAATGGTAGAGCCGATTTTTGTGAAAGAGATCAGAAGGCTGGGTAATCCGATTGAGCAGTTTAAGGCCCGGGTAGTTAATGATAAAATCTGTTCGGATGTTACCTTGAGCAAGATCAGGAAAATGCTTGAAGGTGTGGTAACCGAAGGTAGTGGGAAACAGGTTGTTTACAATCCTCTATATCCGATTGCCGGTAAAACGGGTACTGCTCAGGTGGCAGATGCGAATAAAGGTTATAAAGGCAAAAAACAATATCAGGCTTCTTTTGTGGGATATTTTCCAGCTGATAAACCTAAATATTCTTTAATCGTAGTAATCAACGATCCAAAAGGAGCTTATTATGGTGCTACGGTTTCAGGGCCAGTGTTCAGGGAAATTTCTGACCGCATTTACGCCAGCGATATGCAGATGTACAACGATATGCCAACACGTTTGGTGGGCAACACGGGTACTCCGCCAACAAAAGCCGGGCAGAGTAAGGCTACGCAAAAAGTATATAAGGCATTCGGATTTAAGCCGCTTTTCGCGTCAAAATCTGAATACTATAATATAATAGATACCAGTGCTGGAACCATTTTCCAGGAAAACAACGAGCGTAAAGGTATTATGCCAAACGTAGCGGGAATGGGACTTAAAGATGCCTTGTATTTGTTGGGAAATGCAGGCTTAAAAACCAAAGTTTTTGGCTCAGGCAAGGTAACCGGTCAGTCGATAGCTGCAGGTACCAAAATTGGTAAGGGAATAGGAGTACAGATAGAGTTGAATTAAGGTGGAAGGTTGAGGGTGGAAGGCCTTGATACTCGCTTGGAAATACTTGATACTAAGAATAAATAAAATGCAATTACAAGATTTACTTTACGGTGTAACGATTAAAGAATTGGTTGGCAAAACCGATAGAGAAATCAATGCGCTGAATTTCGATTCGCGTAAGGTAGGTAAAGATGATGTTTTCTTTGCCGTAGTAGGGACATTGGCCGATGGACATCAGTTTATCGATCAAACTATTGCGCAGGGAGCCACAGTGATTGTTTGCGAAAACCTGCCCGAGAATCCAAATGCAGAAGTTAGCTACATTAAAGTCGAAAATACTTCGGTTGCTTTGGGTATTATGGCAGGCAATTATTTTGGTAATCCTTCGGCCGATTTAAAACTGATTGGTATTACTGGTACAAACGGAAAAACAACCATTGCCACAATTTTATTCAAGTTATTTAAAGCCTTAGGTTATAAAACAGGGTTAATATCAACTGTAGAAAATTACATCAATGATACGGTGGTAGCTGCTACTCATACTACACCAAATCCTATTGCGCTGAATCAGCTTTTAAGGGATATGGTAAATGCAGGCTGCGATTATTGTTTCATGGAGGTAAGCTCGCACGCAGTGGCACAGCACCGTATTGAAGGCTTGAGCTTTGCTGGTGGCGTATTTTCGAACATCACACACGATCACTTAGACTTTCACAAAACTTTTGATAGTTACCTGAAAGCTAAAAAGGCATTTTTTGATGGTTTGCCTAAATCAGCCTTTGCACTGACCAATACCGACGATAAAAATGGTATGGTGATGTTGCAAAATACAAAGGCACATAAAAAAACTTATGCGCTTAAGCAGCTTGCAGATTTTAAAGCCAAAATTATTGAAAACCAGTTCAGTGGTTTACACCTGGATATCGATAACGAAGATGTTTATTTTAAACTCGTGGGTTCTTTTAATGCCTATAACTTGTTGGCCGTATATGGTACAGCTATTTTGTTAGAGCAGGATAAATTAAAGGTATTAACGCTTTTAAGCACTTTGTCTGGAGCAGAAGGCCGTTTCGATTATATCACTTCGCCTGATAAAATTATCGGTATTGTAGATTATGCACATACGCCCGATGCTGTTCAGAATGTGCTGAGCACCATTGCCAATATTCGTAAAGGTACCGAACAGGTAATTACAGTAATAGGTTGTGGCGGAGACCGCGATAAAACCAAACGCCCGATTATGGCTCAGGTAGCCTGCGATTGGAGCGACAAAGTAATCCTAACCTCTGATAACCCACGGACAGAAGATCCGCAGACAATTATCAGTGAGATGGAAGCAGGGGTTTCGCCAAGTAATAAACGTAAAACCTTATCCATTTTGGATAGAAAAGAAGCGATTAAAACTGCTTGTCATTTGGCTCAGCCAGGAGATATCATTTTGATTGCCGGAAAAGGACATGAAAAATACCAAGAGATTAATGGTGTAAGAAATCATTTTGATGATAAAGAGATTTTACTTGAACAATTAAACCCGATCAGCTAATGTTATATTTATTATTCGAATACCTGCATAAGCATTACGACATTCCCGGATTGAGGCTGTTTCAGTACATCACATTCCGTGCTTCTGTATCGATCATTTTATCGTTAATCATTACAACAGTATATGGTCGCAGATTGATCGATTACCTGCACAAAAAACAAGTAGGCGAAACCGTAAGGAATTTAGGTCTGGAAGGTCAGATGCAAAAACAAGGTACGCCAACAATGGGTGGTATTATCATTTTGCTGGGTATTTTGATTCCAACCTTACTTTTTGCCAATATTTCCAATATCTACGTCATCCTCATGATCATTACCACCATCTGGATGGGTGCAATTGGCTTTTTGGACGATTATATCAAGGTTTTCAAAAAGAATAAGGAAGGTTTGGCTGGCCGTTTCAAAGTTGTTGGTCAGGTTGGTTTAGGGCTGATTGTTGGAACAACAATGTATTTCCACCCAAATATCGTGGTGCGCGAAACCGTTCAGGATAATGTTAAAAATACTTCTTCTGTACCGATGGTGTTGCGTCAGAAAGGTGAAACATTTTACTACACGCAGGATGTAAAATCGACTAAAACCAATATGCCTTTTTATAAGAACAATGAGTTCGATTATGCAAAGGTACTGAAGTTTTTAGGTGGCGATTATCAGAAATATGCTTTTATCATTTTTCTGGCCTTTACGGTATTTATTATCACTGCGGTTTCAAACGGGGCAAACATTACCGATGGTATCGACGGCCTGGCAACAGGAACATCAGCCGTAATCGGGATTACCCTGGGTATTTTGGCCTACATATCGGGTAATACCATCATGGCCGATTACCTCAATATTATGTACATCCCTAACTCTGGAGAGTTGATGATTTTTGCCGGAGCGTTTGTGGGAGCATGTGTGGGTTTCCTTTGGTACAATTCTTACCCGGCTCAGATTTTTATGGGCGATACAGGAAGTTTAGCCATTGGTGGTATCATAGCAGCTTTTGCACTGATGATCCGTAAAGAGCTTTTGATTCCGATTTTATGTGGAATATTTCTGGTAGAGCTGGTATCGGTAATTATGCAGGTATCCTACTTCAAATACACCAAAAAGAAATTTGGAGAAGGGCGCCGGATTTTCCTGATGTCTCCTTTGCACCACCATTACCAGAAGAAAGGATATCATGAAGCAAAAATTGTTACCCGCTTCTGGATTATTGGAATTATGCTGGCCATTATGACAATCGTGACGTTGAAATTAAGATAATAAAAAGGTAAAAGATAGAAAGGTTGAAGGCAGGAAGGTCGATCAATCGCAATAAAGAAATAAAGTAAAAGGTATATGGTATTCAGGTTTCGATACCTAATACTCACCACCAGCGACTAAATACTTAATACAAAAAAATAAAAAAATGAGCACAAGTAATATCACATCAAGCAATACTCCCTCAGCAATGACCGGGCAGGGCCGTGTGGTTATTCTTGGCGCTGGCGAAAGTGGCGTTGGTGCAGCAAAATTGGCGCAAGCCAAAGGTTTCGAAGTATTTGTTTCAGACTTTGGTGTAATTGCAGATAAGTATAAAGCGGCTTTAGAGAAGCTTGGTGTCCCCTTTGAATCTGAAAAGCATACAGAAGAGCTGATTCTAAATGCAAGAGAAGTAATTAAAAGTCCGGGTATTCCACCAAGTGCCCCAATTATTAAAAAACTGGTGGCTAAAAGAATTCCGGTGATTTCGGAAATTGAGTTTGCCAAACGCTATACCAATGCTAAAACCATTTGTATTACAGGGTCGAACGGAAAATCGACTACTAGTTTATTAACCTATCACATTTTAAAAAATGCAGGTTTAAATGTGGGGCTGGCAGGTAATATCGGACAAAGCTTTGCCGCACAGGTAGCAACCGAAGATTACGAATATTATGTTTTGGAGATCTCAAGCTTTATGCTCGATGATATGTTTGAATTTAAGGCTGATATCGCTGTTTTATTGAATATCACACCCGATCATTTAGACCGTTACGATTATAAATTGGAAAATTATGCAGCATCGAAAATGCGCATTATCCAAAATCAAACAGCAGCAGATGTTTTTATTTACTGTGCTGATGACCAGGAAAGCTTAAAAGCTATGGCTATTGCCAAACCCCTCGCCAAAACTTACCCTTTTTCAATTGTTAAACCAGTTGAAACAGGAGCTTATTTAGAAGAAACAACAATACATATCCTTACTGAACCAAATAATCAATTAACCATGTCTATTTCAGATTTAGCCTTACAGGGCAAGCACAACGTTTATAATTCTATGGCTTCTGGCATTGTAGCCAAAGTTCTGGAATTGAGAAATGATTCTATCCGCGAAAGCATGGGTAATTTCAAAAACATTGAACATCGCTTAGAGCATGTAGCCAAAATTTCTGGAATCGATTTTATCAACGATAGTAAAGCCACCAATGTAAACTCTACTTGGTATGCCTTAGAAAGCATGACCAGCGATGTAGTGTTGATTATGGGCGGTGTTGATAAGGGGAACGATTATAACATGCTTAAAGATTTGGTTAAAAGTAAAGTTAAGGCTATTGTTTGCTTGGGTAAGGACAACAAACGTATCCACGATGCTTTTGAAGACGACGTAGATGTAATTGTAAATACGTTTTCGGCTGATGAGGCTGCCCAGATTGCTTTTCACCTGGCTAAACGTGGCGATACCGTTTTGCTTTCGCCAGCTTGTGCAAGTTTCGATTTATTTAAAAATTATGAAGACCGCGGTAATCAGTTTAAAGCGGCAGTTAGAGAATTATAATAGGAGGCTCAATATATGTTGCAGGCACTACTTAACAAAACAAAAGGCGACAGGTGGATCTGGTTGATCATCATCCTGCTTTCGCTTATATCGGTAATGGCGGTGTACAGTGCAACAGGAACTTTGGCGTATAAAAAAGGCGAAGCCGTAGAAAAGCTTTTGTTAACCAAACACCTGATTTTTGTATTGATGGGTATTGGTATGATTTACATTGCCCACCTGCTCGATTATCGCTACTATGCCGGTATTTCGAAGGTGTTGATGATTGTAACCATCCCCTTGCTGTTTTATACATTGATATTCGGAACCAACTTAAACGATGCATCTCGCTGGGTAAAAATACCGGTAATTGGATTAACGTTTCAAACTTCCGATTTAGCCAAGCTTGCATTAATTACATTTTTGGCGCGGATGCTCACCAAAAAGCAAGAGAATATTAAAGACGTAAAAGAATCATTTATACCAATTATGGGTTCGGTTTGTGTGGTGTTTGTTTTAATTGCACTGGCCAACCTCTCTACAGCTTTAATGCTGTTTGGTGTAAGTATTTTGCTGTTAATTATTGGAAGGATCAGTATTAAACAGATTGCAATTGTTTGTGCAGGTGGTTTTGTGCTCCTGTTGTTTGTGTTCTTTTTAGGGCCAAGGCGTAAAACATACATGTCGCGTATCAATACGTTTATGCATCCCGAAATGCAGCATTCAGATAAAACTTTCCAGGCAGATCAGGCAAAAATTGCCCTGGCTACTGGTGGTATTTTTGGTAAAGGACCAGGTAATAGTACGCAGCGCAACTTCCTGCCACACCCGTATTCCGATTTTATTTTCGCCATTATTATTGAAGAATGGGGAACACTGGGAGGAATTGTTATTATGATACTATACCTGGTGCTTTTATACCGATGTATCAAGATCGTAACGCGGGCACCCAAGGCATTTGGGGCACTGCTGGCAGCGGGACTAAGTTTTAGTCTTACTATTCAGGCTTTTGCCAATATGGCTGTAGCGGTAGGTTTAGGCCCGGTAACCGGGGTTCCACTTCCACTGGTAAGTATGGGAGGTACCTCAATGATTTTTACCAGTGTGGCCTTTGGTATTATTTTGAGTGTAAGCCGTGATGTGGAAGAAAACGCAAAAATTACTTCGAAAGAAGAAAAAATAGATAATAAAATAATCGTTGGAGAAATTCCGGCGATGGCTTAACAAAATAATTGAGTTAGTGAATGATTGAATTAGAGAATGTCGCTTTTGCAGATAAACATTTATTTATTCAAAATTCATTCATTTAATAATTAATGATAAAAATGAATAATTCCCCAAAAATTATCATATCAGGTGGTGGCACCGGCGGGCACATTTTTCCCGCCGTAGCCATAGCCAATGCGCTTAAACGCTTGGTGCCTGCCTGTGAAATTTTATTTGTGGGTGCAATAGGCCGGATGGAAATGGAAAAAGTTCCCGCGGCCGGATATAAGATTATTGGTTTAAATATTAGTGGAATGCAACGTGGTTCGATTGTGAAAAATTTGGCACTTCCATTTAAGGTAATTGGTAGCGTACGCAAGGCGATACAGATTATTAACGATTTTAAACCCGATGCGGTTGTAGGTGTGGGTGGCTATGCTTCCGGGCCTTTGTTGTATGCCGCATCTTTGAAAGGAATTCCATACCTGATACAGGAACAGAATTCTTATGCTGGTATTACCAATAAATGGCTGGGTAAAAAAGCATCTAAAATTTGTGTGGCTTTCGATCAGATGGATCAGTTTTTTCCGGCCGATCGGATTTTGAAAACCGGTAATCCTGTTCGTCAGGAAGTGGTAGATATTAAGGGGAAACACTACGCAGGTGCCGAACTGTTAAAGCTCGATCCTTTGAAAAAGACCATTATGGTTACTGGGGAAGTTTGGGAGCTGGTACATTGAACAAAGCCATTGAAAAACATTTGCCCGAAATAATTGCGCATGATGTGCAGGTGATCTGGCAAACAGGCAAATATTATTACAAAGGAGTTATCGAAAGATTGGGAGTGGATTATCACCCAAATGTTCGCATTCTGGAGTTTTTAAATAAAATGGACCTGGCTTATGCTGCAGCCGATATCATTATCTCGCGGGCAGGAGCAGGAACCATTGCAGAGCTTTGCCTCATTGCCAAACCAGTAATTTTGGTGCCTTCGCCAAATGTGGCAGAAGACCACCAGACCAAAAATGCAATGGCACTGGTAAAAAATGGAGCAGCGATATTAATTAACGATCGCGCTGCAGAAGATACCCTGGTGAAAGAGGCCTTAGCCTTGTTAAATAATAAAGCGCAAAGTGAGCAACTCTCGGCAAACCTGGCTAAAATGGCGTTGCCAAAGGCTGACGAGATTATTGCAGGAGAAGTATTGAAATTGATTAAGTAGCGATATGAAAATAAAGATGTTAGATAGAAGGAATTAGATTTGAGATAGGCGTTATGTCGCATTCTCAGATCTCAAATCTTCATCTATCATCTCAAATCTAAAATAAAATGGAATTAAGTAAAATAAATAGGGTTTTCTTCGTAGGTATCGGTGGTATCGGCATGAGCGCGCTTGCCCGTTATTTTGCTAAACGCGGACAAGTGGTTTGTGGTTACGATAAAACCAGAACTAAGCTGACCGAAACATTAGAACAGGAAGGTATTTTGATAACCTATCTGGACGAAGCTGCTTCATTGCCTTGTGCATTTTTAGATAACCAGGATGATACTTTAGTAGTTTATACGCCTGCTATACCAAAAGATTCGAAGATTTTAAATCACTTTATTCACAAGGGATTTAGTCTTAAAAAACGGTCTGAAGTATTGGGTATTATCAGTAAAGGCATGTTTTGCATTGCAGTAGCTGGTACACATGGTAAAACCACAACCTCATCTATTGTAGCACATATATTAAAGGATACCGGTTACGATTGTACAGCCTTTTTAGGTGGTATAACCAGTAACTACAACAGTAATGTGCTTTTTGGAAACAACAATGTGGTAGTGGTAGAAGCTGATGAGTATGATCGTTCGTTTCTAACCTTACACCCCGATGTAGCGGTGGTAACCTCGATGGATGCTGACCATTTGGATATTTACGGTGATAAAAGCCATTTAGAGGAATCCTTCCGCTTGTTTGCTGCACAGTTAAAAGATGGCGGTACGCTTTACGCGCACGAAGGCTTGCCTTTGGCAAATAACACGAGTTATGCCGCTAGTGCAACAGCAAACGCACGGGCTGAAAACCTAAGGGTACAAGGCTCCAAATTTGTGTTCGATTATACCGATGCTACGCAAAGTATAAAAGATATTAGCTTAATGCTGCCTGGTAAGCACAATGTAGAGAATACTACTGTGGCTATTGCAATAGCTCTGGCTTTGGGTATCGAGGCAGATAAAGTAAAACAAGCGGTTGCAAATTTTAAAGGAGTTAAACGCCGTTTCGAGTATATCGTAAACAACGGTAATCAGATTTATATCGATGATTATGCACATCATCCTGAAGAACTGAAAGCCTGCTTTGATGCGGTAAGACAGCTCTATCCGGATAAAAAACTGACGGTAATTTTTCAACCACACCTGTTTACCCGTACCAGAGATTTTGCCGATGAATTTGCAAAAGTTTTGAGCACAGCCGATGAATTGCTGTTGCTGGAAATTTATCCAGCCAGAGAATTGCCGTTGGCGGGTATAAACGCGCAGTTTTTGCTCGATAAAATCACTTTAAGTGATAAGAAAATATGTGGAAAAGATTTTGTGGTTCAGTACGTTAAGGACACAAAACCTGAATTAATTTTAACTGTAGGTGCCGGTGATATTGATACCATTATTGAACCTTTAAAAAATACTTTGAACAATGCTTAAGCGGATAAACTGGAGCGCAATTTTTACTGGCTTTGCCTGGCTAATCAGTCTGGCAGGGGTGGTTGTGCTTTTGGGTTTTATTAACGTTAAAAAGCAAACCGTTAAATGTACTGATGTTAAAATTATTATCCCTGGTGCCGATAATTTTATCGAACGCGAAGAAATTGACGAAATTTTAAAGCAGGATCAGGGTGTATTATTGGGCAGAAACCTGGAGAATATTAATATCCACCAGATTGAAAAGAAATTGCAATCTAACCCTTATATCGGCTTTGCCAAGGTATATGTAGATATGGATGGGGTGTTGCATATCGAAGTGAAACAACGCCAGCCTATTGTGCGTATTTTAAACGAGAACGGGCAGGATTTTTACATTGACAATGACGGATTGAAAATGCCGATTTCGTCGAATTTTACAGCGAATGTATTGGTTGCAACAGGGCATATTTCAGAAGTTTTTGGAAGTCGGGTGGATACTTTGCATACGCAGCTGGGGCGCGATTTATATAAAACTGCCCAGTACATTAAAAAAGATACGCTTTGGGATTCGCAGATTGAACAGATCGTAGTTGATCAGAAAAACGACATTACACTGATCCCAAGGGTAGGTAACCAGCGTATTATTTTGGGTAATGCCGATTCGCTTGAAAAGAAGATGAAAAACCTGTTGCTGTTCTATAAAAAGGCAATGCCGCAGGTAGGTTGGGATACTTATAAAACCATAAATATCAAGTACACCAATCAGATTGTATGCGAAAAAAGAGATTCGACAGAGTTAGGTAAAAAAGGCAAAACATTTTCTGCAGCCGATAGTTTGAGGATACAACGCAGTGTGGCAGATTCGCTAATCAAAAGTACAATTGGTGAGGCAATGGATGATAGGCCCGAAGCAGATGAGGCCGAAAAAGAAGAGCCTAAAAAGGTGGTAGTAGCAAAGCCCGAGCCTAAGAAACCAGAACCGAAAAAAGTGGAGCCTAAAAAGGTAGAAGCCAAAAAAACGGAAACAGCTAAAAAAGAAGAAAAAAAGCCGGCAGTAACATCGGCCACTAAACCAAAGGAAATAAAACCTGCGGATAAAAAAGAAAAACCGAAGCAAACGGTAACAACACAGCCAAAGCCGGCAAAATCTGAGGCAGATTTAAAAAAACAGAGAGAGGCGAGAGAGAAAGAAATCAGAGCCCTGGAAAAACAGTATAAAACTCAGCAAAATTAACGAATATGGACAAGGCAAAATTTACCAGTCAGTCGCCCATTGTAGTAGGATTGGATATCGGTACTACAAAAATTTGTGTTATCGTTGGTCGTAGAACACAGCACGGTAAGATAGAGATCTTAGGAATTGGAAAAGCAGAATCGGCAGGAGTAACACGTGGAGTAGTTTCTAATATCCAAAAAACCGTACAGGGCATTGCTCAAGCAGTTGAAGTAGCAAGCGGACAATCCAATGTAGAAATACAGGTGGTAAATGTGGGTATTGCTGGTCAGCACATTAAGAGCTTACAGCACCGAGGAATTTTAACAAGAAGAGAATTAAACAACGAAATCGGCAAAAAAGATATCGACAAGCTAATTGATGATATGTTTAAGCTGGTAATGCCTCCGGGTGAGGAGATCATTCATGTATTGCCGCAAGAATTTACCATCGATAACGAACCTGGTATCAAAGATCCGATTGGTATGGCAGGAGTGCGTTTGGAAGCCAACTTCCACATTATCTCCGGTCAGGTTACCGCAGTAAAAAATATCATTAAATGTGTAAACAATGCAGGGCTGCAAACTCAGGATCTAATTCTTGAGCCATTGGCTTCGTCTGAATCGGTGTTGAGCGAGGAAGAAAAAGAAGCTGGTATTGCCCTGGTTGATATTGGTGGTGGTACTACCGATATCGCTATTTTCCACGAAGGTATTATCCGCCATACAGCGGTTATCCCATTTGGCGGTAATAGTGTTACTGAGGATATCAGAGAAGGCTGTTCGGTAATGCGCAACCAGGCTGAGTTGTTGAAAACACGTTTCGGTTCGGCATTGGCTGAAGAGAATAAGGAAAATGAAATCATTTGTGTTCCGGGTTTACGTGGCCGCGAACCAAAAGAAATTTCAGTTAAAAACCTGGCCTATGTTATTCAGGCCCGTATGGAAGAGATTATCGAGCACGTGTATTACGAGATCAAATCTTCTGGTTATGAGAAAAAACTGATCGGTGGTATTGTAATTACTGGTGGTGGTGCTTTGCTGAAACACTTATCGCAAGCTGTAGAATATGTAACCGGTTTAGATTGCCGCATTGGTTATCCTAATGAGCACTTATCTAAATACGAAGATATGCCTAAAGCCATCTATGATGACTTAAAGAGCCCGATGTATGCAACCAGTGTTGGTTTGTTAATTAAAGGAATTCAGAAAGCTGAAGAACTGATTGAAGAAATGAAACAACCTGGAGTTTTTGTTGAGAAACCAAAAGCAGCTAAGGAAAAAGAAAAACGCGGACCAGGTTTATTCGATAAATTATTGGCAAAAACAAGAACTTTCATTCAGGATGATATGAATGTGAGCGATGAAGATTACTTGAAAAGCTAATTATTTTTCAACAAAGAAAGAGTTTTCCACATTCTTAACACTTGTGGAAAACGTCTGTTGAAAAAGTGTTAATATTACATTGAGTAATGAACAGAATTTAAAAATTTTTAAACAACTGATTCATAAAGATATGCAGTTCGAAATGTTAAAAGATAAGTCTTCAATCATCAAGGTAATTGGTGTTGGGGGCGGTGGCGGCAACGCGGTGAACCATATGTACCTGTCGGGTATTACTGGTGTGGATTTTATTATTTGTAATACAGATGCCCAGGCTTTGGAATCTAGCCCTATACCTAACAAGGTACAATTAGGTGCAAGTTTAACCGAAGGAATGGGTGCTGGTTCTATTCCCGAGGTTGGTAAAAACTCGGCAATAGAAAATATAGATGATATTAAGGCAATGTTGGGTAGTACCACTAAAATGCTTTTTATTACGGCAGGAATGGGTGGTGGTACCGGAACAGGTGCATCGCCAATTATCGCAAAAGCTGCAAAAGAACTTGACATTTTAACCGTGGCCATTATTACAACGCCTTTTTCTTTCGAAGGGAAAAGACGTAGGTTACAGGCCGACGAAGGGATGGAAGAACTGAAGAAATACGTAGATTCTTATCTTGTAATTTCTAACGACCGCCTACGTGAGATTTTCGGAAACTTAACCTTGGGCTCAGCTTTCGGTCAGGCCGATGATATCTTAACCACCGCCGCCAAAGGTATTGCCGAAATCATTACAGTACCAGGTTATATCAACGTCGATTTTAAAGATGTGCGTACCGTAATGAAAGATAGCGGTGTAGCCATTATGGGTAGCTTTGCTGCCGAAGGCGAAGATCGTGCATTACAAGCGGTTGAAGGTGCTTTAGCTTCTCCATTATTAAAAGACAATGAAATTGAAGGTGCCCGTTATATTTTATTGAATATCAGTTCTGGCCTGCGTGAGGTAACCATGGATGAAGTTTCGATTATTACCGATTACATTCAGGAAAAAGCAGGTTTATCTGCCGATTTAATCTGGGGTAACTGTACCGACGAATCTTTGAGCGATAAACTTTCAGTTACCATTATTGCTACAGGTTTCCAAACTTCAGAAGAACGCGTACACGAAGAAAAAAATAAAAAGAAAATATCACTTTTAACACCAGAAGAAGCTCCGCTAGTTCGTCCCGTTGAACCAGTAAATTCTTTTATTCAGCCTAAAGCAGCTCCATCATATGAGCCGGTTTTAAAAGCTAAAGAAGAGATTTCGCAAGTAGATCTGTTTGGTGGTATGTTTAATAAAGCTGAAACTCAGAAAGTTCAGGAACCAGAAAACAATGTGGTTCGTCATACTTTGATTGAAGAAGAGCCACATGCCGTTGAGGAGACTCAGGAAACAGGCTTTGAATTTGAAGTGAAGTTGGCAGAAACCAATTTTGTTTTCGAAACACCAGTTGCTGAAGTTGCTCAAATGCATGCGCCTGAACCAGAACCAGAAATGCCGGTTATTGGTTTAGATGATGATAAGAACGACGAATCAATGGAAGAGCAATTGAAAAAATCGAAAGAACGTATTTTACGTTTAAAAGATTTGAGTATGAAATTGCGTACTACAAATGGTTTGCAAGAACTGGAAAACGAACCTGCTTACAAGCGTAAACAAATGCAGTTACAGCAAGTTCAGCATTCATCAGAATCGCAGGTTAGCCGTTTTACGCTAAGCAACGATCAGGATGGAGGTACAGAAATCAGACCTAACAATTCTTTTCTGCACGACAACGTTGACTAAATCGACCCAAATAATACCTTTAAAAGCCCGAAATAAAAACCGGGGCTTTTTTGGCATAAAATTAGCATAGTGAAAATGTTAATTGACAGCCAAAGGATGAATATGGTTGATTTTAAGATGAATAAAGCTTAAATTCGCAAAATTTTTATAATAAAAAACAGATAATACATTGGATATATTTGATAAAATAGCAAAACACATGGGGCCGCTAGGTCAACACCAAAAATGGTCTCATGGGTATTTCTCATTTCCAAAATTAGAGGGAGAAATTGCACCACACATGCAGTTCCGTGGAAAAGAGCACTTGGTTTGGAGTTTAAATAACTATTTAGGTTTAGCCAATCACCCCGAAGTTAGAAAAGCAGATGAAGAAGCTGCTGCAAAATTTGGTATGGCTTACCCAATGGGTGCCCGTATGATGAGCGGTAACTCAAACTATCATGAGCAGTTAGAGCAGGAACTTGCAGAATTTGTTGGTAAGCCCGATGCATTTTTATTAAACTATGGTTACCAGGGAATGGTATCTATTATCGATACTTTAGTAGATAGAAATGATGTTGTAGTGTACGATGCCGAATCGCATGCTTGTATTGTAGATGGTTTGCGTTTGCACATGGGTAAACGTTTTGTTTACAAACACAACGATATAGAAAGTGCCCGTAAACAATTAGAACGTGCTACCAAATTGGTTGAAGAAACTGGTGGTGGAATTTTGTTAATTACCGAAGGTGTTTTCGGAATGAGCGGTGCACAGGGTAAATTAAAAGAAATTGTAGATCTTAAAAAAGATTTCAACTTCCGTATCCTGGTTGATGATGCACATGGTTTTGGTACCATGGGTAAAACTGGTGCAGGTACACATGAAGCACAGGATTGTATAGAAGGTATTGATGTATACTTTGGTACTTTCGCTAAATCGATGGCTGGTATTGGCGCTTTTGTAGCTTCTACTGAGCAAATTACCAATTTCTTGAGGTATAACATGCGTTCTCAGACTTTTGCTAAAGCATTACCAATGCCAATGGTTATCGGTTTGTTAAAACGCTTAGAACTGTTAAAAAGCAAGCCAGAATTAAAAGATAAACTTTGGGAAATAGCCATGACCCTGCAAAAAGGCCTGCGCGAACGTGGTTTTGATTTAGGTGTAACCGATTCAGTCGTAACTCCGGTATTCTTAAAAGGAGAACTAACAGATGCTACTGCAATTACATACGATTTGCGCGAAAATTATAGCATTTTCTGTTCTATCGTGGTATATCCGGTAATCCCTAAAGGAATGATCGAACTGCGCTTAATTCCTACAGCGGTACATACTTTAGAAGATGTTCAGCGTACTTTAGATGCATTTAGCGAAGTAGCCCAGAAATTAGAAAGTGGTTATTATAAAGAAAACCAGTTTGCTACTGCTTAAGTAGGAAATAAATATAAAAAAGCCGGTTATTGATAAAATAACCGGCTTCTTGCATTTTAAACTTCTCTAAGACTTAATAAAATCTAAAATATCTTTATTGATGGTTTCTGCTTCGGTAGTTGGCATGCCATGTGGAAAACCCGGGTAGGCAATCAGTTTTCCGTTTTGCAATAGTGCCGCTGCTTTTGGTGCCTGATGAAAAGGAACAATCTGGTCGTCTTCGCCATGTAGTACCAATACGGGTACTTTTATGCTTTTAAGGTCTTCAGTTAAATCGGTTTCAGAAAAGGCTTTAATACCTTCATAATGCGCTTTAACCGAGCCCATCATACCCTGCCGCCACCAGTTGTTTTTAACGCCGGCACTTGATTTTGAGCCTTCACGGTTGTAACCGTAAAATGCATCTGTAAAATCATGATAATATTGTGCCCTGTTAAAACCTGTTCCCTGACGTATTTCGTCAAAAATTGCTAAAGGTACTCCTTCAGGGTTGTTCTCGCTCTGGATCATAACGGGTGTAATGGCACTAATCAATACTGCCTTTGCAACCCGGTCGCCATTTTTGGCTACATATCTGGCTACTTCGCCACCACCCGTAGAGTGGCCGATATGTATCGCATCTTTTAAATCTAACGCGGCAGTTAATTCGGCAACATCAGCAGCATAGGTTTCTATGTTATGCCCTTCCGAAGCCTGGCCAGATCGGCCATGTCCGCGACGGTCATGAGCAATTACACGGTAGCCCTGGTTAGCAAAGAACATCATTTGTGTATCCCAGTCATCTCCAGATAACGGCCATCCGTGATGAAATACGATAGGTTGTCCCGAACCCCAATCCTTATAATAGATTTCGGTTCCGTCTTTTACTTTAATTGTACTCATAGCTTTAAGAATTTTATGAATGTTTGTAGGCGGTAATTGCAATTTACGTTACATTCTTTAATTAATTGTTAACCATTTGTTTATTTGTTAGCTGGTTCATTTGTTTATTGGTCATTCGTTCAATGGTTCTTTGATTATTATTCGCGGATTCCAGGTTATTGGTCATTGTTTATTGAATCATGGGCTATTTATTAACTGCCTTTTCAATTTTGGACAATTTTGTAGTTTAATTTTTAGTTTGCCAGACAGATCATTCGTGCTGTATATGTATAAATAAAATTACATGGAGGCACACAAAGCCTTTTTTAAGGGCTGTATTTGTGTTTTGGTTTGTATTTTGTTGATAAACAGTTGTTTGTTTATTTTTTTTAATATTATATATGTTCATAATTACTGTTAATGTGGAAAAAAAAGGCCTTTAGAGGCTGTTTTTTATCATAGCAAAAATTTTTTTATTACACTAAACCGTTTAAATTAGAGTTAGATAATTAAAAATCAAACCTTTAAAATTATAGGAGCCATAAAAAATGAAAAAATTTGAAGAAGTAAAAAGTTTAGTTGCAGCTTTAGAAGCTGACGCAGACAAGTTTTATAACAAAGGCAACAGCGCCGCCGGAACCCGCATACGTAAAGGTATGCAAGATCTTAAAAACTTAGCTCAGGCCATTCGTTTAGAAGTACAGGATACCAAAAACAAAGCTTAAGCCATCAAAAATATTTAAACAAAGGCCTCTTGAAATTTTCAGGGGCCTTTGTTGTTTATGTGCTTTTATCTGGTTACAAATATGCTTCTCCTTTGTAAAAATAATAAGACGATTTGTTAAGCTTTATGCTATTCTGCTAATAAGTCTTATTTGTTTTCTATTTTTGTCACCACTATAATTTCTTTACAAGTCGTAACATTTATCGCGTAAAGACTTGGCCGCTCCCCTTTTTTTGCCGTGAATACCGGGTAGTTATTTAAGAAATTACTCCTCTGGTTATTAAATAACCTCCTGAGGTAGAAATCTAATCAATATTGTTTGTTGTGAGTAATCAGGCTGAGGATGGATAAGCATGAGTAATTTAGGATATAAGATGCCGGGATATTTAAAATACAATTGTTCTAATAAGGAAGATATTAATCGCGTGCTGAAGATCATGTCGAGTGTGTATCCCGTTAGTAAAGAGTTGGTTAAAGAATTTGAAATACATGTTCAGGCGCTAAGTATCAAAAAAGATCAGATCCTTTTTAACGAAAATGAAGTATGCGAGTACATCTATTTTATCAAAAAAGGGGCATTGATGGGCTGTACTACCCACAAACGACAGCAGATTACAACTTATATATCCATAGAGAATGAGTTTGTAAGTTCTATATCGGGGCTGCACGGGTTAGCCCATTCGCAAGAATATGTTATTGCGGTTGAAGATACCGATCTGCTAGCCATTCACAACAATGAAATAAACAGGCTGTTTCTGCAATATTTTGAACTGAATTATATTTTTAGGGTAATTTTAGAGAAATATTATAAACATGCGCAGCAACGGGCACATATTATAAGGGTTGGGAATGCAAAAGAACGATATCAGTATTTTGCCAAAACTAATCCCGGTTATTTAGATCGTTTACCTTCGGAACTAATTGCCTCTTTGCTTAATGTAAAGCCGTCGACACTTTTAGGGGTTAAGAAAAGTTTTACAGTGCAGCAAGAAAGGAATAAAGAGCTCGAAATGTGGGAGGAAAAATTACGAACGCATATGGATACTCATCAATCTTTTAGGGATAAAGCCATCAGGCTGCAATCATTGGCGCAAGAAATAGGTTTAAGCAGTCATAAACTCTCTATCGTACTCAATAATTACATTAACAAGAGTTTTATCGATTACATCAATCAATATCGAATCAACTGGATTAAAGAAAGCCTGCGTAACCCCGAAATAGTTCAAAATTTTACTTTAGAGGCATTGGCCTATAGTGCAGGTTTTTCATCGCGCAGCGCGTTTTACAATGCTTTTAAGAAGCTGGTTGGCGTGAGCCCTGTCGAATATGCCAAAAATGGCTGTCCATAAAAACGTTAACTTAACGTTTCTGTTACGAAAATACACTTTTAAGCAACTTTTTAAGATATACTTGTGTTGATTTATAATACAGGACAAACTTGTTTTGTTAAACATGTAGAAAAGGTACTGTTTTGGGTATTTTTGTAGTATAAACAAGATAGACTATATGGTATCTAGTGTTTTTTTTGACTCAAAATTTGATTGAAACTATGGTAAGAGCAATGCGTGCAGCAGATTGGGATGTAGTGAGTACAATTTATCAGGAAGGAATCAAAACAGGTATAGCAAGTTTTAGAACTCCGGAAATGTCGTGGAAAGACTGGGACTCATCACATAGTAAAGTGTGTAGGTTTGTGGCCTGCAAAGAAAAAGAAATTATAGGTTGGATTGCTTTATTGCCTGTATCAGTTAAATACGATCGGGTAGGTGTAGCTGAAATTGAAGTTTATGTAAAACAGGGACACAAAGACAAAGGGATTGGTTTTTTGTTGCTCGATACCTTAATTAAAGAGAGCGAGAAGGTGGGCGTTTGGATGTTGCAGGCTGGAATTTTTCTGCAAAACGCAGCAGTATTAAAAATTCACGAAAAGGCGGGCTTCAGGGTTGTGGGCTATCGCGAAAAGATTGGTAAAGTAAACGGAATATGGCAGGATAACTTGCTCATGGAACGAAGAAATATGTTAATTGCCTAGAAAGAAAAAATCCCTTTGAATTAGAAATAACTCAAAGGGATTTTTTACTTATGAATCTTGTCGTATGGATATTTATCTATCCAGGCAAAACCTATTTTAAGCTACAACACTTAATTTTTCGATTTCTTTTACAATTAACTGTTCAAGTTGCGAAGAAGCTTTAAGTAATGGTAATCTAACTGTATCTCCGCACACACCAATATGTTTTAATGCTGCCTTAATACCTGCAGGGTTTCCTTCAGCGAAAGCCAAACGGGTAAACTCGATCAGGTTTAAGTGGGCTGGGGTAGCACCTTTAAAATCGCCTACCAAACATTGTTTCACCATATCAGAAAGCTGTTTGGGCAAAGCATTTCCAATTACAGAGATAATACCGGAAGCACCCAACGCAATCATTGGTAAAGTAATCGGATCATCACCAGAGATCAAAAGAAAGTCTGCTGGTTTATCTCTCATAATCTGGTTAAACTGATCAAAACTGCCTGAAGCTTCTTTAGTGGCAATGATATTTTTAAAATCGTGCGCCAGTCTGCAGGTGGTTTCCGGACTCATGTTGCTCATGGTACGCCCCGGAACGTTATACAAAATCAAATCTAAAGGAGATACTTCAGCCAGATATTTGTAGTGCTGATAAATACCTTCTTGCGTAGGTTTGTTGTAATATGGACTAACCGATAAAATGGCACTATAACCGGCTGTATCGAAAGCTTTCATATCTTCAGCTACAGCCAAAGTGTTGTTACCGCCAATTCCGGCAACTAATGGTAATCTGTTATCGTTAATTTCAGCAGTATAGGCCCACACCTTCTTCTTCTCGTCCTTGGTCATAGTGGCGGTTTCGCCGGTTGTACCTAAAGAAACGAGGTAATCTATCCCTCCGTCTACCAAATGATTAATCAGGTTTTTTAAACCA
Source organism: Pedobacter sp. HDW13 (assembly GCF_011303555.1). Lineage (NCBI taxonomy): Bacteria > Pseudomonadati > Bacteroidota > Sphingobacteriia > Sphingobacteriales > Sphingobacteriaceae > Pedobacter > Pedobacter sp. HDW13. Next base: position 3,939,183 of record NZ_CP049868.1, read on the forward strand.
TTATAATCAACTGATCCATCTGTGTTGAAAGGTGTAACCAACGCTACACCAGTACCCTGAAATTTGTTCATTTTTAATTAATAATTATTGAATTTTGAGTGAGGAACTGAATGAATGCTTATAATCAATCATTCATAATTTCAATCACTCCCTCATTTATTTTATCATTTCTAATAGTTCTGCATCGCTGATGATAGGTACATTGAGCTTATTTGCCTTTTCCAGCTTTGAAGGCCCCATGTTGTCGCCAGCTACCAGATAATTTAATTTGCCCGAAATACCGCTTAAAATCTTGCCTCCATTGGCTTCAATCATATCTTTTAGCTCATCGCGGCTATAGTTTTCAAAAACGCCCGAAATTACGAATGTTTTTCCAATAAGTCGGTCACTATCAAGTGTAATTACTTTTTCTTCAATTTCAAACTGCAATCCGGCTAATTTTAATAATTCTACCTGCTGTAAATGCTCCGATTTTCCAAAATACTCAACAATGCTCTCTGCAATGCGCTGCCCGATTTCGTCAATGGCAATTAATTCTTCTACAGTAGCCTTCGATAGGTTATCGATATTTTTAACGCCGGCGGCTAATTTTTTCGCTACCGTTTCGCCTACATACCGGATCCCTAGACCAAACAGGACTTTCTCGAAAGGCATTTCTTTCGATTTTTCGATACCGGCAATCATGTTGTCAATAGAGCGTTCGCCAAAACGATCAAGGGTTTTTAACTGTTCTGATTTTTGGTGAAGCGTATATAAATCACTAATGTGGTTTATCAGGCCATTTTTGTAAAAGGTTTCAATCGTTTCATCACCAAGGCCATCTATGTTCATCGCTTTGCGCGAGATGAAATGTTGTATTTTTCCTACAATTTGTGGCGGACAACCTTCATCGTTAGGGCAATAATGAACCGCTTCACCTTCTTTTCTGATCAGTTCGGTACCACACTCAGGGCAATTGTGTAAATAATTAACTTTAGTAGAATCCGCTAAGCGTTTATCCAGATTAACCTTAATAATTTTAGGAATAATCTCACCGCCTTTTTCTACAAATACAGTATCACCAAGATGTAGGTCTAAACGTTCAATCTCGTTGGCATTGTGCAGGGTGGCGCGTTTAACAGTTGTCCCTGCCAGTAAAACAGGTTTTAAATTCGCTACCGGAGTTACTGCACCCGTTCTCCCCACCTGGTAGGTTACTTTTTCTAAAATGGTTTCAACCTCGGCTGCTTTGTATTTGTACGAAATGGCCCAGCGCGGTGATTTGGCGGTAAAGCCAAGTTCCTGTTGCTGGGCAAAACTGTTCACCTTAATTACAATCCCATCAATGTCGTAGCTGAGTTTAAAACGTTCTTCTTCCCAATGGTGAATAAAATCAAGCACTGCATCGATGTTAGCAACCAATCTGTTGTGCTCGCAAACATGGAAACCCCATTCTTTTACTGCATTCAGGCTATCCCAATGGTTTTTGAATTCATTTTTATCGGTGTATAGGAAGTAAATAAAGCCATCCAGAGGGCGTTTGGCTACTTCTTTACTGTCTTGCATTTTGATTGTACCTGATGCAAAATTTCGAGGGTTAGCATAAGGGATTTCTCCCAATTCTTCGCGGGTAGCGTTTAAGCGTAAAAAAGCTGCTTTGTGCATAAAAATTTCACCACGAATTTCGAAATGCTCGGGTGCTACAGCCTGTTTAAGCTGATGTGGAATGGTGTGGATGGTTTTGACGTTAGCCGTTACCTCATCTCCTTTGGTACCATCACCACGGGTTACCGCTCTAACTAGTTTACCATTTTCGTAAGTCAGGCTGATGGATAAGCCATCAAATTTTAGTTCGCAAACATACTCGAAATTATCGCCAATGGCTTTACGGATGCGTTCGTCAAAGTCGCGCAAATCCTGCTCGTTATAGGTATTTCCCAGCGAGAGCATGGGGTATTTATGGTTAACGGTAATGAAATTTTTGGTCACATCGCCGCCAACACGCTGTGTAGGAGAGTTGGGGTCAGCAAACCCGGGGTTTGCATGTTCCAGATCCTGAAGATGTTTTAGTTTTTTATCGAACTCGTAATCGCCAATGGTAGGCATGGCCAGTACGTAGTAATTATAATTGTGCTGGTTGAGCTCGGCAACCAGGGCATCCATTTCTTCTTGTATCGCTGTTAAGGGCATTTACAAATATAAAAAAAGGATGAAAGGGTTTTGTAATTTGCAAACAAAAAGCTTTGGTGTACAAAGAGAATATTGCTGATTATAGATCCAATTTAGATGCGAGAGGGGAGGAGTATTATTTTAGCCTTTGAGCTTCTCCTCAATCTCCTCAAAAATTACCATAAAATCCTTTTGTAATACTTCTTTAAAAAACACCAGTTCAAAAGTAAGCTGCTGCAACTGCTTTTCACTCAGGGTTTCGGGCCAAAGGCGCATGCAGATCCGGTTTAAGGCATAACTGATGTTATCTATTTTTTGGTAGCTAAGCAAGTATTTGCTACTGATAAAGCTGTCGAGAAATTTGAAAAATACGCTTTGATCCTTTAAACCACAATGTTCCAGAAAATCAGTCAGTGATTCTTTTTTAATGGCATTCAGGTGGTCGTAAAATTGGTTCACCTGGATCAGGTTACATTCAATCAATAAATGATCAAGTAGCAATTCAAGTCCAATATGTGCCAAAAAGGAGGGGCGTATCGGGGTGTTTTCAACAATGGGTTTAATCAGCTGCTTTAGGATAGCTGTTTTTTCAAAGAAGAAAGCAGAAGAGTGGAAATGCAAATCGACAGCTAAATGTCTTTTCCAGCCGGTTAAGAGGTTTTCTTCGTCAGGGTTGCCCTTAAATAGAAATTCATTTTTCTGAGGATACAGATTGGCATCCTTCAATGCATTTTTAATTAAATCGGGTAAAACAGTTCCCATTACCACATTGGCATCCTGATTTGACCTGTCGAAATAGTAATGGGATAAAAAGTTCATATTGCAAGGTAATATTTTCTAACTTGTTGTAAAACCCGAATTAGAAATATTGACCCTAAATCTATATTGTTTTGGAGTCTAATTATGCATAGCTTTAAGTGTTCTTAAACTGATGCATCATGCCTAATGCTAAAACTTACAGGATCTTATCGCTCGATGGCGGTGGTTCCTGGGCACTTATCCAGGTGAAATGTTTGCGTAAGCTGTTCGCCGAAACTTTTAACAATCCCGACCCAACAGGACATGAAGTATTGGCAGAATTCGATCTGGTATCGGCCAATAGCGGAGGCAGTTTGGTAGCGGCAGCAATGGCAGAGAACCTTCGGCTTTCAGAAATAGAAAAAATATTTGATGATGCAAAGCTGAGAAACAGGGTGTTTTCGAAACTTAGCTTTTTTGAGAGGAGTTTACTAACCAGTGTAGCAAGAATATTTAAAATTGGTGCTAAATACGCTACTAAACGAAAACACATTGCTTTAAAAGAGATTTTACCCGGCATTGCGCAAATCGACATGATGGATATTCCGGCGCATATTGCAGTAAATGGAGCAATTAAAACCCAGTTTTTGATTATTGGTTACGATTATTACCGCAACAGGGCTGAGCTCTTTAGATCCGATTGCGATAGTATGGCCTCTACAGCTGTTATTGAACGAAGGCTTAAAAATCTGCCTCAGCAGGCAGAAAGCCCTGCAGACTGCATCGTCAGTTTAGTTGATGCCATACACGCTTCGAGTACTGCACCCGTTAACTATTTTAACGAACCAGCTACATTTCCGGTTAATAATAAACCTAAGTATTACTGGGATGGCGGTGTTACGGGCAATAATAATCCGGTTTTAGTGGCGGTTACTGAAGCGATTTGTAACAAGACGCAATATCAGATTGAGAACGTTCAGGTGCTTTCTATCGGTACCGGAACAGTATCACAACTGCAATATGATGAAGAGATCCCTGTAAAGTATGACGAGCTTAAGGCCAAACATGAATCGCCGGGTCTGATTAAAGATGTTCAGAAAATGGGCACAAGTATTTTAAACGATCCGCCCGATACGGCTGCTTTTGTCGCTTACATGATCCTGAACCCATCAATGCCAGCGCAACCGGTCGATTTTATCCGCATGAATCCTGCTTTAAGGCCAGTATTGATTGATGATTCGACGGGTAAACATTGGGATTTACCGGCAGGAATTGATAAAGATGAGTACGCAAAGCTGAATGCGATGGATATGGATGCGGTTGCAGATGATGAAGTTGCCCTGATTAAAAAGCTATGCAACAACTGGTTGAATGGTGAAGGTGTTCCGAACCAATCTATTCGCAGTAATTCCAGTCTCAATTGTCTCATTGGTCATCCGGATTTTGAAGCAGCAAAGACCGATTTTAAGAACTGGTTTACAAAACCAACTAATTTGCTTTAAACTAAGCTAAAATTTTATCTTTGCACGCACAATTATTAAAGTGTTTGTACAATGACGAATTTTGTTGAAGAGTTAAGGTGGCGTGGCATGCTACATGATATTATGCCGAATACTGAAGAAAAGTTAAACGAAGGTATGACTTCTGGTTATATTGGTTTTGACCCTACTGCAGATTCATTGCATGTTGGTCACTTAACGCAAATCATGACCCTTATTCATTTTCAAAACGCTGGCCATAAGCCATTTGCTTTGGTTGGTGGTGCTACGGGTATGGTGGGCGATCCATCTGGAAAATCTGACGAGCGTAATCTTCAAACGCCTGAAATGATTGAGCATAACCTAAAAGGAATGAAAAAGCAGCTGGCTAAATTCCTGAAATTTGAAGAAGGTGGAAATGGCGCTGTAATGGTTAACAATGCCGATTGGTTTAAGGACATGAACCTTTTTACCTTTATCAGGGACGTTGGTAAACACATTACTGTAAACTACATGATGGCCAAAGATAGCGTTAAACGCCGTTTGGAAGGCGATTCTGGTTTATCTTTTACCGAATTCTGCTACCAGTTAATTCAAGGCTATGATTTTTACCATTTATGGAAAAACGAAAACTGTCTGGTACAAATGGGGGGATCCGATCAGTGGGGAAATATTGTTACCGGTACGGAATTAATCAGAAGAAAAGATGCCGGAACTGCTTATGCCATTACCACACAGTTGATTAAAAAGGCTGATGGTACGAAATTCGGTAAAACCGAGAGTGGTGCAGTTTGGTTAGACCCAGAGAAAACTTCTCCTTATAAATTTTACCAGTTTTGGTTAAACGCATCAGATGATGATGTGAAAAAATGGATCCGCATTTTTACGCTTAAAAACCAGACCGAAATTGAAGCTTTGGAAAAAGAACACGACGCAGCTCCGCATTTGCGTATTCTTCAAAAAGCTTTGGCAGAAGATATTACCGTTAAAACCCACTCGGTTGAGGCTTTGGAAACAGCCATTAAAACATCTGAGTTTTTATTTGGTAATGGATCTTTAGAATTTCTAAAAAGCCTTTCAGAAAAACAGGTTTTAGAAATGTTTGAGGGAATACCGCAGTTTAACATTTCGAAATCAGAGTTAAGTAATGGTATTGATGCCGCGACTTTGCTTGCAGAAAAGGCTGCAGTTTTCCCATCTAAAGGTGAAACCAAAAAGCTGATTCAGGGTGGTGGTGTTTCTGTTAACAAAGAAAAAGTAGCGGACGTGATGCAGGTTTTCAATGCAGAACACCTGATTAACGATAAATTTATTGTAGTTCAGAAAGGAAAGAAAAACTATTTCCTTTTGATTGCAGAATAAGACTAAAGGAAAACTACTGCTGCATCGTTGTCGTTTGTAACGGGGATGGGAGAGAAGAGCGATTTTATCACTCAAGATATTTTTCAAGCATTCTAAAAAGAAAGCCGCTTTACAAAAGCGGCTTTCTTTTTATGACCTTATCTGGTTACATAAAACTTATTAAAGCATTTATAACATTTGTATCGTTTAATGGATACCCAAGGCATTAATGTTTTAAAGAGAAAACCTCGCGGCACTCTGTAAGTCTCGAAATTTTTGCATTTCGGACATGGCGGACAGCCTGTAACAACAGTTAGGTCCTTGGGTGATGTCATGATAAGTATAGTTTGTTTGGGATGATCAAACTTACGCAATATCTTGATGAGAATGGTATCAATGAACGACCATTTTGTTCATTTAATCGACTAATTATTTGCTAATTTCTATTCTTTTAGGTCTTCAGGTTATAAATAGGCTGGATTTTTAATTGAAAAAATGTTTTAACTCGCCAATTACTAATTTGGAATTACCCGTTCAAATGGATTTTCGAACCAGGCTCCCATTTTATAATCTGCGATCTCTGCAGGTGTAAGCAAGCAGGTAGCAAGCGATTCTTTCAACGCATTACTATCCATTTCCTGACCAATAAAAACCAACTCATTTTTGCGATCGCCAAAGTCGCTGTCCCATTCTGCATGTAATTCTGCTTGGTTCTCCATGTAATCAGCATATTGCATCCTCTCATTTTTGCTCATGCTGGCCCACCAAACCCCAGCTAAATCAATGCGTAAGGAGCCGCCAGCCTGCGAAAAATTAATGGCCTGCTCTGGCATTGCGGCAAGGTAAAATATACCTTTTGATCTGATAATATGTTGTGGAAATTCGTGGTTTATATAATCCCACAACCTTTGCGGGTGAAAAGGTTTTTTTGAGCGGAAAACTGTTGAACTGATCCCATATTGCTCGGTTTCTGGCTGATGAATTTCTTCAAGTTCTTTTTTCCAGCCTGCACCCTCAGCAGCCAATTCAAAGTCGAATAAACCGGTATTTAAAATTAAAGCCGGATCAAGACTGCCAAAAAGAGTTTCGTAAATTTTAGCACCAGGGTTTAATTTGGCAATTAAAGCTTTTAAAACCTTTATATCATTTTCACTAATCAAATCTACTTTGTTCAGTAAAATTACATTGGCGAATTCAATCTGATCGGTAAGCAAATTTACTATGGTACGTTTATCTGCGGCATCATCAGTCATGTTACGGTCGGCGAGTTTCTCGGCAGAACCGAAATCTTTGTAGAAGTTGTACGCGTCTACAACAGTAACCATGGTATCTAAGCGGCTAAACCGGCTTAAATCAATACCCGAAGCTTCATCTATAAAAGAAAAAGTCTGCGCAACGGGAATGGGTTCTGAAATCCCCGTGCTTTCGATCAATAGGTAATCGAAGCGGTTTTCTTTAGCCAGTTTTTCTACCTCTACCATCAGGTCTTCGCGCAGAGTGCAGCAAATACAGCCATTGCTCATTTCTACCAGTCTCTCTTCAGTTTTAGATAAGGTATGCTGGTTTTTAACCAAGGCAGCATCAATGTTCACTTCGCTCATATCATTTACAATTACGGCCACCTTTAAATCCTGCTTGTTTTGAAGTATGGCATTGAGCAAGGTGGTTTTTCCGCTGCCTAAAAAACCGCTTAGTACGGTTACTGGTAATTTCTTTATCATGTTAATGCAATTATGTTGCAAATATAGTGTTGAATATTTCAAATGCAACTTTATTGCTTTTATATTTGTCGGGTAAATTTAAAATGAATGAAACAGCGGAGCTATAAAATTAACCTCGACAGATTGGGCATAACCGCCTCTACACTTTGTGCCATACATTGCGCAGCACTGCCCTTTGTAATTACTGTTTTACCCATGTGGGGGATGGGCTTTTTGGCCAATAAATCAGTTGAAATTACCATGATTGCCGTTTCGTTAATATTGGGCGTGTGGAGTTTGAGCTCGGGCTACCACAAGCAACACCAGCGTATTGCGCCCATATTGGTACTTATTCTGGGTTTTATCTGTATTGCTATTGGACATTTTTCGGGGGTGGAAGCACTGGAACCTGTGTTGATCCCATTGGGTGGCTTTACTATTGCAGCAGCACATTACTTTAACCTTCGGTTACTCAAAACCTGTCCCATAAATCATAACCATTAATTCTTTTCCTTATTATCATATGTTTAAGCACCCTAAAATCCTCTTCATTCCGGCACTGTTATTTATTTCAGTGTTAAATCCAGCCTGTAAGCATGGTACTAACGATGCCCAGGCGCTGTACAGGCGTTATGCCATCAAAAATCTGGTGATAAAAAACGTAGAAAAAGCTGTACACCATGATTAACATCAAATCGCTGATCCACGTTTATGAGCAGGGAAGAAGAATTGTTTTTCCTGATTGGGAAATTGCCGATATGGAACAGTGGCTTTTGCTCGGTGCATCAGGAAGCGGAAAAAGTACTTTGCTGAATATCATTTCCGGATTGCTCAAACCCAGTCATGGGCAGGTTGCTATTCAGGGTACTAATTTGTACACCTTACCGGCGCGCAGTATGGATCAGTTCAGGGGAAAAAATATTGGTATTGTTTTTCAAAGGCCGCACCTTATCCAATCGCTAAATGTGCTCGATAATCTCGAACTGGCGGCAGTAATGGCACGTGTACCAATTGATACAGCACATAATTTATCGCTGTTAAATGAACTCGGTATTGCAGATAAGGCGCAAAACTATCCCGACCAGTTAAGCGAGGGCCAATTACAAAGGGTATCGGTGGCACGGGCGCTGGTTAATAAACCCGAGTTGCTGATTGCCGATGAACCTACTTCGAGCCTCGACGACAGGAATGCGGCACAGGTAATTGAAATGCTTACCATGCAGGCTAAAGCTAATGGTGCTGCTCTGATTATTGCCACACACGATCAGCGGGTGCGTAAATACATCACTAAAACCTATTTATTGTAATGAATATCTTTAAAATAAGCAGTCAAAATCTGTACAGAAATAAGCTAACCACGCTTTTAAATATTATTCTGGTTGCCTTTGGTGTGGGTATTTTAACGATACTTTTTTTAGCTGCTAACCAGATTGGTAATAAGCTCGAAAAAAATGCAAAAGATATTGATTTGGTGGTAGGGGCAAAAGGAAGTCCCTTGCAATTGATTATGAGCAGCATTTATCATATCGATTTTCCTACAGGAAACATTCCGGCGGCAGATGCCTACCGCTTAATGAAAAACCCGATGGTAAAAAGAGCAGTTCCGCTGGCGCTTGGGGATAATTACAACGGGTACCGCATTGTAGGTACCGATACCACTTTTAATGGATTATACAGCTTATCTGTACAAAAAGGCAGTTTCTGGAAAAAAGATTTAGAGGTTACCATAGGGAGCACGGTGGCATTAGCTTCAAAACTGCGTATTGGTGATACCTTTTTCGGTGCACACGGACTTACTGGTAGCAGCGATATACATAAACAACATGCCTATGTGGTAAAAGGTATTTTAAAGCCGCAGGGCAATATAACCGATAACCTGATCCTCACCAATATTGGTAGTGTTTATAAAATGCACGAAGCGCCAGTGGAGAAACATGAGCACCATTTGGCCGGAGAGAGCAAGGAAATTAACGATAAACAAATTACTGCTATTTTAATCCAATACCGTTCGCCGATGTCGGTTATTGTTTTTCCGCGGATGGTGAACCAAAGTACCAATATGCAGGCTGCATCGCCAGCCATGGAAAGTGCAAGGCTGTTTTCTTTAATTGGTGTTGGAGTAGATACTTTAAAGTGGTTTGCTGTTTTGATTATGGGCATCGCAGCGCTGAGTATTTTTATCAGTTTGTATAATGCCATGAAAGAACGCAAATACGATTTGGCTGTAATGCGCTGTTTAGGTGCATCCAAATTTCGCTTGTTTTTGCTGGTGTTGCTAGATGGTATGCTGGTTACGGGTATTGGAACCTGCTTTGGCCTGTTAATTGGTCATGCTGCGCTCGAATTGATCGGCGCCTATCAGGAATCTTCGCAAGCCAGGCTAAGTGGAATGGTTATCGTGCCACAGGAGATGTATTTAATTGTTACGGGCTTTTTTACCGGCGCACTGGCTTCGGTGATACCGGCTTTGCAGATCTACAAAGTAGATATTGCTGAAACGCTTACCAAAGCCCATTAGGTTATGAAAAGATTAATTGGTTTGGTTGTTTTATGTTTAGGTTTCCAGATTTTGGCTGCGCAGGTTCGGGTACACACCGATATGCGCACGCCAACCTGGAATTTGATTGGTTTACGCTACGATGCAGAAATTGCACTCGGAAAATGGGGCAGCGTTTTTCCTCCTGCATTAAAACGCCTAAATAATAAGGTAATTGAACTCCCCGGATATATCATTCCTACAAAAGTGGGGCAGCGGTTTAGCGAATTTATGTTTTCTATTGTACCCATCGCATCCTGTCCTTATTGCGGTTCGGGCGATATTCCATCCATGGTACAGGTTAAAATGTTAAGCCCTATTGCCATTACAGAAAAACCTGTAAAGCTACGCGGCCTATTTATGATTAACGATTCGGGAGATGACAGAAGTGAGTTTTTCCTGTTAAACGCTAAACAGTTATAATATGAAAATAAGGAAGTATGGTATTTGGCTTTTTTTGCTTTTAGTTTCTTTTGGCTCGTACGCGCAGGTTCAGGTGCATACCGATATGCGTACGGCCAACTGGAACCTGATTGGCTTAAAATGCGATAAGCAGGTAAAACCTTTGGTTTGGCAGGCTGTTTTTCCACCGGCATTAAAAGCAATAAACCATAAAGTAATTGAGTTGCCGGGTTATATTATTCCAACCAGGGTGGGCAATACCTTTACAGAATTTATGCTCTCTGTTGTACCCATTGCATCATGCCCTTATTGTGGTACGGGTGATATTCCATCAATGGTGGAGGTTAAAATGTTAAAGCCCATCAAATGGACCGATACCCCTGTTTTAATTAAAGGAAAATTCGAAATCAACGATTCTGGCGATAGCCGGTCTACCTTTTTTCTGCTAGAAGCTGTACAAAAATGAAAAACTTATTGCCGATCACCTTTCTGTTTCTTACTGTTTTTACAGCCAACGCACAGACCCAACACAAACCCGGCGATCAGTTGCGGTCGTTGAACTGGGATGTAATTGCCTCAGTTAAATTCGAACTGACTGAGAAGAATGAACTGTTGCCCTTATTTTCAGAATCGATAAAACGTTTTGAGAACAGGGAATTTGAGTTAAAAGGCTATTTGATTCCCATTAAAAGCGGATCAAAACAACAGCAGTTCCTTTTGGCAACATTACCCATTAACCAATGTTATTTTTGCGGGCAGAATGGTATTCCGGTAATGATTATGATCGAAATGGAGCAGGCTATACCTTATAATGAAAAGCCCATTAAGGTAAAAGGTATTTTGAAATTAGAACAGAAAGATGCCAGCTATGCACCACCAATCACGATCAAAAATGCCAAACTCATTAATTAATTGCTTATTTTTGTACTGCTATGGAAAACAACACAGAGCGTTTCGAAAAACTTTTGGTTAAAAACGGTTTAAAAAGAACTGCACCGCGCTTGCAGGTGCTCGAGATTTTGAGCAGCCGCGATTCTGCAACTTCGCAGCCTTACTTAGAGCAGGTAATGGGCAAAGATGCGGACCGTGTTACGCTTTACCGGGTTTTGCAGGCTTTCGAAGAAAAAGGGATTATCCATAAAGTGCTCGATCAGCAGGGAACGGCTAACTACGCCATATGTTCAGAAGGTTGCAGTGCGCACGATCATCATGATGAACACGTACATTTTAACTGTGACAACTGCCATAAAATTTATTGTTTAGATAGCGTTAAAATCCCTGCATTGAAGGTGCCGGCCGGATTTAAAGTAGAGCATCTTAACCTGATTGCCACAGGGCTTTGCGCCAACTGCTCTGATAAAGTAAACTAATTTACTGCACCAAAAGGTTACAGCCCCTGATATCGGCATGGTCGAACCTACCCAGTACCTCAAAACTCTGGTCAGGATTTATTTTGCCCAGATCTTGCGTTGCAATAAAAGAACAGGAGTTGAGATTAGCCAGATCGATTACATTAATGCCACCGGTACGGCCTTCAGCTACCAAGCTTAAAGGATCATTGGTATCGCGGATTAAGACCTGCATCCAGTTCGGACAGTTAAATACCCCATCGCCTAAAGAATAGGCCTGCGAAAGCAACTCGGTCATTCCGTATTCGCTGTGAATCGATTTTACGCCAAAGCCTTTGGTTAACTGCTCGTGTAATTCTTCGCGTACCATTTCTTTGCGTTTCCCTTTCATGCCGCCAGTTTCCATTACAATCAGCTCCGGGAAATCGATATCATGCTGTTCTATAAAATCGAGGAGGGCATAGGTTACACCGATCAAAACTGTTTTCTGTTTTTTCGATTTCAGATCGAGCAGGGTTTGCATCAGATCATCGTGGTTGTATAAAAAATAACCACTTTGAGCATGCCCACTTTTTTCAATCAGATCGTTAACCATGTAAATTAAAGATGAACCTGCTCTTTGTTGATAGGAAGGTAACAATGCCAGGAAACAATATTCGGAAACATTGCCATAAAACAGGGCAAAGGCCTGCAGGTAACTTTGCTCATATAATTTAACATCCGTAACGTGGTGGCTGCTTTGCACCATGCCGGTTGTGCCCGAACTGCTAAAGGTTATTTCGATAGGAGCCTCGCTGCTTAAAATAGAATGACTTTTAAAAAAACTGATGGGCAGAAAAGGAATCTGCTCAATTGTTTTCACCTGTTCAACATCAACACGTAAATGGTGGATGTACTCCCCATATACTTTACAGTTTTGGGCCTGAAACCTGAAAATGTTTAAGGCGAGCGTTTTAAACCCATCGGCATTCTGTACAGAAAATATATTTTCAGCTGTTAAATTCACGCTGCAAAAGTACAAAGCATTATGCTATTTTCTCGTCAGTTTTTTTGGCTAGCATGGCCATGCGAAACTGGTAACCACAATAACCGCTAATTCCTGCAACCAGGCCACTTAAAATGCCCGTAACCAATAATAATAGCCACCAGATTTTAATTCCGGTCATTATCGCAACCCGGCTGGCAAGCAAATTGTCGTTGGGCAGACTTTTAAATAAAGCATAGCCAATCCATAACAGAAAAATAGCGAGAAATGATTGCCAGAAAGCTATTTTTCCCGTTTTACCGATAATGCCACAGGTGGCAAAAGAAATAACAATAATTACCCACCATGGAGCGATCATTTGCAAGAAAAAACAGATAATTACGATGACTATGAAAACCATTTTCGATTATTTAGAAATTTTTAAACGAGAGATAACTGTGCCCGATTTATCATCGACGCTTTGCATGTAAAACAGATCATAAAGCTGGCCATTTGCCCAGGTATCGATCATGTTATCATAAAATTTGCTACCAGGGTTGCCCGACTGCCCGCCCGGGTAAACGCCATGCCCTTTGGGTTTTTTGCCCAGTTCTATTACCATACGCCATGAAGGACCATTGGTTTCAGACAAAGCATTGATGGTGCTTTTACCTCCACCTATTTGTAAAACTTTTGAACCAAAACCTGGTATTTTAGCCAAATGAGGAACATTGCTTTGTTTTACATTGGCCCAGTTCCAGTCTTTGTTTATTGGCCCAAACCTTCTTTCCAAACTATCGCAACTGTATTTAAACGCTTCGTTTACCAAATCAGTGAGGGTTTCTTTTTTGCTGGTGTGAATGTTATCATACCAAGGGGCATTAGGTTCTTTTAAAATCATTTCCACGGTACGATCTCTGGATGGATAGCGCATAGGAATACCTTTTACCTCAAATTCATCAGCCCAAATATCAAAAGTTAGGCGCTTGGTCCATATTTCGAACACACTTGCTGCAATCTGATTGGCATCGTACCGTTTGTTCCATTTGCTTACATAGCTTAATGCTTCTTTTTGCGTAGCGTTTAATTGCTCGTTATTCAGTAGTGGAAGTAAGGCTGGTACCAGGTTCTGAGCCAAAATACTATAATTATCAGTCTGCATCAGGCGAATACCGTCCATAGTTGCCTTGCTCATTGCACCCAGACGGTCGTTAATTCTTTTGCCACGTTCGTAAGGAGAAAATTCCCAGTTAATGTAGTAAGGATAGGTGGTATCGGTAGAAGATTGGTTGGCCGAACTTACAAAGCCACGTGGTGGGTTTTTTACCGTTGGGTTTTGTGCTGCTGGAATCCAGCCTTGCCAGTCGTAGGCCGGATCGGTACCATCTAAAATAAATTTGCCCTGATCTTTCCATTTTAGGGGGAACTTTCCGTTCGGCGTAATGGCGATATCATTATCTATACTGGCGAAAACAAAATTCTGTGCAGGTGCAGTATAAAAAGTTAGTGCTTTACGGTAATCAGCATAGTTTTTGCCCCGGTTCAGGTAATAAAAAGTCATCAATTCGTTCGATTGGTCGTGGGCAATCCACCTTAAAGCATCGCCAACAGGTACGTTGTTTGCCCGGCTGTATTTCGGTTTCTGGAAATAAACTACCGGACCATGGTGCGTATAAAAAACGGTATCTATTTCGTCCTTTGCACCACGGATTTTTATTACTTCAAGTTGTTTAGTGGTCGCTTTCCATTGATTGTTGTACCAGTATTCGTTGTGACTACTGTCTTTAAATTTAATCTGATAAAAATCGAGTACATCAGCAGCGACATTGGTTACTCCCCAGGCTATTTTCTGGTTAAAGCCAATAATTACCCCTGGCGCGCCCGGTAAAGAAACCCCATACGTATTTACCCCTGGTGCATGTAACTGAATCTGATACCAGATAGAAGGCAGGGTCAGGTCGAGATGTGGATCGTTTGCAAGGATTGGATAGCCAGAAGCTGTTTTTGAGCCAGATAAAGCCCAGTTATTGCTGCCAATACCTTCCCTTTTTTCAGTTGTTTTTACCTCACCTGTTTGAGCCTGGGTAAAACTTTCGGGTGTTTTAGGGATAGGAAGGGGCGAGAAATCCCACTTTGTACCTACGGGGATAATCGGATCTTCGCGGAAAGGATAATCAGGGAAAAGATTTTTGGTTACCTCCGGACCAAACTTTTTAAGGATGTTGGTCATGTAAAACTCGTCAGATCCCATTGCCAAAACTGCCGACATCTGTTTTAACAATAAGGCACATTTAACCGGGGTCCATTCTTCAGGTTTAAAATCGAGTATTTTATATTCTATTGGATAGTTGGCTTTAGAAAGGGTTTTAATGTAAGCATTAATGCCTTCAGTGTAGGCTAAAATCATTTCTTTAGCCTTTGGATCGGCCATCATGCCTTTCAAAGAGTTATTCGCGCCATAAACCATGCCCATACGGCGTTGGTAACGGTCTACTTCGATGGCTTTATCGCCTACTACTTCACTGATTCTTCCGGCAGCAAAACGGGTTTGAAAATCCATCTGCCAAAGGCGGTGCATGGCCGTTACATAGCCTTGGGCTAGGTAAAGATCATGATCGTTTTGCGCAAAAATGTGCGGAATCATGCGGTCATCGAAAACGATTTCTATTTTATCTATAGCGCCTTTAATCTTTGCTTTATGGTTAAACATAAAATGATTGTTCTCTGCATTTTGCCAAAAACCCATAAAAGGATTTAGGAATTTGAGTAAAGGAGGCGTATTTCCTAATTTGGTGTTAAATAAAAAAGCTAATGCTATTGGGATTATGACACAGATAAGGGCTTTAATTTTATTCATAATGGTTAGCTAACAAGTCAGTTCACTAAGATAGGGCAAAATGACGGTTTATGTTTAATGCAAATTACAACAAACTGGATATCAATCAAAATTATATTTTGAATTGAAATTATTATGCTAACATAATTTGTTTAATTCAAAAAAAGAATTTAAGTTTATGTAACTAATAATACAAACAACCAAATTAACAATCGTTTATGAGCAGAATTTTTACACAGACCTTTTATGTGTTATTATTTGTGTTTGCCTGTAATATGGCAGCACAGGCACAGAGCATTACGGTGAGCGGAACCGTAAAAGACAAGCAATCGAAAGAAGGATTAGCTGGCGTAAGTTTAACTATCAAAGGCCAGACGGGGGGTACGGCCTCTACAAGCAACGGTAGTTTTACCTTTACTACCACGGCAAAAGTTCCTTTCACATTAGTGGCTTCTTATGTAGGTTATGGTACGGTAGAACAGCAAATTACCGGAAGCACTACCAGTATCAATTTTGAACTCGAAACGGCGGTTGTACTTGGTGGCGACGTGGTGGTTTCGGCCTCGCGTACACCTGAGCGTATTTTAGAGTCGCCGGTTTCTATCGAACGTATGAGCGCTGCAACGATCAAAGAAATTGCTGCTCCATCGTTTTACGATGCCCTAAACAATATGAAAGGGGTAGAGAGTAGTATGCAGAGTTTGACCTTTAAATCCATTAATACACGTGGTTTTAATTCGAACGGTAATACGCGTTTTAACCAATATATTGATGGAATGGATAATCAGGCACCGGGACTTAATTTTTCGGTTGGTAATATCGTAGGTATAACCGAACTTGATGTAGATAATGTAGAGCTTTTACCTGGTGCTTCATCGGCACTTTATGGTGCGGGTGGTATTAATGGTACCTTATTAATGACTTCGAAAGATCCTTTTAAATATCCGGGAGCAAGTTTTCAATATAAAACAGGTGTAAACCATGTTAACGACGATAATAGTAGTGTACAACCGTTTAATCAACTGGATGTAAGGATGGCTAAATCGTGGAACAATAAATTTGGCGTAAAAGCAGCCTTCTCATTTTTACAGGCAAAAGATTGGTTCGGTAATAACTATTCAAATTTTGACCGTATTTCCAGAACTGCTAAATCAGGCGACCGAAATAGCGATACCAATTATGATGGTATAAATGTTTATGGTGATGAGGTAAGCCAAAATATGCGAAATGTTGCTTTGAGTGTACAAAATGCGACAATTGCAGGGATCAATACTAATACAGGTGGTTTAATCCCTAATATTAAATCAGCTATGGACGGTGCTTTCGGTGCGGCTATTCCAACCCCCATACAACAAGCTGGTTTTCTTGCGGGCCTGCCTGCAGCATTACGTCCTGCGGTACAAAATTATTTCCCTTTCTATGTAGGTTTAAAGGCTAATTTAATTCCTGATCAAAATGTATCGAGAACAGGTTATAATGAAGAAAACCTGGTTGATTATGATACCAAATCGTTAAAAGTATCTGGCGGATTGTACTATAATATCAGTAATACTGTACAAGCTGTTGCGCAGGCAAACTGGGGTACAGGAACTTCGGTATATACAGGATCTGACCGTTATTCATTGCGTAATTTCAACATCGGCCAATACAAACTGGAAATAAAAGGCGAAGACTTTTTCGTTAAAGCTTACACTACTCAGGAGCGTTCTGGTGATTCTTATATTTCTTCTATTTTAGGTAGTTACATTAATGAACTTTCAAAACCATCTACAACCTGGTTTCCGCAATATATTGGCAATTATGTAGGGGCAAGGGCTGCTGGTCAGGGCGATGCTGCTGCGCACGCACTAGCCAGAACTGCTGCTAACCAGGGCCGTTTTGAACCAGGATCGGCTCAGTTTATTCAGGCGAAAGATCAGATTATGAATACCACGATCAGTGCTTCTGACCCATCAAAAGGTATTTATGGTGCAAAATTCGATGATAAATCAAACCTATATCACTATGAAGGAATGTACAACTTTACCAACCTTTTTGATAAAGTGGTGGAGTTCCAGGTAGGTGCATCTTATCGTCTTTATGATTTGAATTCGGCAGGAACAATTTTTAACGATTTATTAAACTCTATCGATATTAAAGAATATGGTGCGTTTGGGCAGATCGGTAAGAAGTTTTTTAACGATAAAGTTAAATTTACTTTTGCTGGCCGTTACGATAAGAGCCAGAACTTTGAAGGCAGGTTTACACCAAGGATTACCGGAGTATTCACCGTGGCCAAAAACAACAATATCAGGGTTTCTTACCAAACTGGTTACCGCAACCCAACCACACAAAATCAGTATATCGACCTTTCAGTTGGTGGTGGTTCACAGCGTTTAATTGGTGGTTTACCCGAGATTATGTTCAGCAAATATCACTTAGACACCAATAAACCGTATACCGACGTGAGTTATCGCGCATTTTTAGCCTCTGCTGCAGCTACAGGAACACCAAACCCTGCGCTTTTGCAACAATATAATTTCGATGCAAAAGGTGTTCGCCCTGAGAGTGTACAATCTTATGAGCTAGGTTACAAAGGCTTATTGCTTCCAAACTTATTGGTTGACGCTTATGGTTACTACAATATCTATAAAGATTTTATCACTGCGGTTGATGTTTATCAGAACGTAGGCGGAACCTTTGTTAAATTTGGTGTGCCTGTTAATGCCGAAGGAGAAGTAACTTCTTATGGTGGTGCTTTAGGTCTTGATTATTTGGTTGGCAAATGGAATGTGAGTGGTAACGTTTCTTACAACCAGATTGGAGATTTGCCAGTTAATTACATCAACGATTTCAATACCCCTAAAATCCGTTATAACCTGGGTTTGGGTAATAAAGAGATTATTAAAAACTTCGGTTTTAATGTTTCTTACCGCTGGCAAGACCAGTTTTACTGGAATTCATCTTTTGCCTCAGGTCAGGTACCTGCATACAGTTCTTTGGATGCGCAGGTTAGCTTAAGGATACCTTCAGTAAACTCAGTAGTTAAACTGGGTGGTTCGAACGTATTGAATAAATATTATATTACTTCTTACGGTAACCCAATGGCGGGAGCAATCTATTATTTAGGATTGACCTTTAATCCATAGATATCTTATTGAGTTTTGAGTGGCCCTCTGCGCAAAAGCGCAGTGGGCTTTTTTGTTTACCTGCTAAGGCTTATTATTAGATTTCTTACCACGTATTCGATGAAGGTTAGTGTAAATAATACACTTTAATCAACAAGCCTTGAAAAAAAGCTGTACCCCTTTTAATAAAATATTTGTATTATAGTACTTTCTTAAGCACTGTCCCGGTTTAAGAGCTATTAATTTGAAATTATAGATATATAAGGATGGAAGCGCAAAACGACAAACCTAATGAAATAAGTGAGCTGATTGAAAAGGAGCAGGAAATACAGCATCTTAACAATCCAGTTGATATATCGGTAAAGCCAATTGTAAAACAATACCTTGGTGCGGTTAAAAAAGTAAAGAAAGAAGGCAATCGTTTTTATTTCTCCGATGGCGATGCCCGTGTAGAAGTGAGGGTGGTAAGTGATGATATTATCAGGGTAAGACTGGCACCACATGGTGTTTTTCTTGATGATTTTTCTTATGCTGTACCAGAAGTAGACCAAAAGGTTTCTGTTTTTAAAATGCAGGAACACGAAGACCATTATACCATCTCTACCTATGCCGTAACCTGTAAAATAGACAAGGCAAACTTTCATATCTCCTTTTCGGATAATATTACCAATGTAGTGATGGTTGATGAGGCCAACTCCATGCACTGGGAAGAAAATGTAGATTTTGGTGGTTACTATATTTATGCGACCAAAAAATGCCACCCTGAAGAGAATTTCTTCGGTTTAGGCGATAAATCAGGGAATTTTAACCTGCGTGGCCGCCGTTTCGAAAATTGGAATACCGATGCCTACTCTTTCGGCTGGAACCAGGACCCGCTATACCGTACCATACCATTTTATATTGGCTTACACAACCAGGCTGCTTACGGTATTTTTTTCGATAATACCTTTAAATCGTATTTCGATTTTGGATCCGAAGATGTAAATAAGACCAGTTTCTGGGCCGATGGTGGTGAGTTGCAATATTATTACATTCACGGGCCACACATTATGGATGTGGTTAAACGTTATGCTACTTTAACCGGTACGCATCCAATGCCTCCAAAGTGGACACTGGGCTATCAGCAATGCCGCTGGAGTTATTATCCGGAAACTAAGGTTAAAGAAATAGCTAAACAATTCAGAGAGCGTAAAATTCCTTGCGATGCCATTTATCTCGATATTGATTATATGGATGGTTATCGCTGCTTTACCTGGAACAAAAAATACTTTCCAGACCCCAGGCGGATGATTAAAGAACTTTCTGATGATGGTTTTAAAACCGTTGTAATGATTGATCCGGGAATTAAGGTTGATGACGACTACTGGGTGTTTAAAGAAGGTAAAGAGAAAAGATTTTTCTGTCGCCGTAGCGACGATTATTATATGGAAGGGCACGTTTGGCCAGGCCGCTGCCAGTTTCCAGATTTTACTAACCCAAAGGTGCGTACCTGGTGGGGTAATTTATACAAAGAACTGGTTGATATGGGCGTGGCCGGTTTCTGGAATGATATGAATGAGCCGGCAGTATTTGGTTCAGGTACCTTCCCGAATGATGTGCGCCACAATTACGATGGTTACCGTGGTTCGCACCGCAAAGCACACAACGTTTACGGCATGCAAATGGTTCGTTCTACTTACGAAGGACTGAAAAAACTAATGCGCAACAAGCGTCCGTTTACCATTACAAGGGCAGGTTATTCGGGTATGCAACGCTATGCCAGTGTTTGGACGGGCGATAATATTGCCACCTGGGAGCACTTAAAGATCGGAAACATCCAGTGCCAGCGTTTATCAGTTTCTGGTGTTCCTTTTTGTGGAACAGATATTGGTGGATTTAGCGGCGAACCAGATGGAGAATTATTCACCCGCTGGATTCAGCTGGGTACATTCTCACCATTTATGAGGGCACACTCTGCAGGCGATACTGCTGAGCGTGAACCCTGGAGTTTTGGCGAGTTTTTCGAAAATATTAACCGCAAGTTTATTGAGCTAAGGTATCGTTTAATGCCTTATCTGTACTCGGTTTTCTGGGAACATCACCGTTATGGTTTCCCGATTTTGAGGCCATTGGTAATGCTTGAACAGGAGAATATCAGTAACAGTTTCCGCCAGGATGAGTTTTGCTACGGCGATAAACTTCTAATCTGTCCGGTGCTGGAGCAGGGAGCCATTTCGCGCAAAGTTTATCTGCCTAAAGGTACCTGGTATAATTTCTGGACCAACGAGATTTTAGAAGGCGGTAACGAATATACCGTGGATGCCAAGATCGACAGTATGCCGATGTTTGTACGTGCAGGTTCTGTTTTGCCTGAATATCCGGTTATGCAGTATGTAGATGAAAAATCGATTACCGAAGTGGTATTGAATATCTACCATAGCGATTATGAAGTAAACTCGTACATGTACGAAGATCATGGCGATACTTTTGCATATGAACAGGATATTTACCTGGAGAAGAAATTTACGGTAAAGGGCGATAGCCAGACCATTAAAGTAAATCAACGCATTGAAGGCTTGTATACACCTAATTATGAGTTTTATGTTTGCAATGTTATTGGCGTAAAATTCCAGGTGAAAAAGATCATCATCGATAATAAAGAGGTGAAAGATTTTTACACCGACGATAAGCATGTATTGCATTTCAAATGCAATAAAAATTTCTCTGAAATTCAGATTTTAAGTCTGTAAATCTTTTAGCCCCAAATGCTGTTTAGTATTTGGGGCTTAATTTATCTAGCCAAAAAATATCTATGCCAGCAGCCAAAAAAGTTACTGCAAAAAAAGCAGCTTTAACAAAAACCGACCACAAGAAAACGGTTTGGGTACACAGTTTATTTACCGATTACGACATTGATCTTTTTCTGGTTGGAAAGCATTTCAGGCTTTATGAAAAAATGGGATCGCACCTTGTCAGTGTTGATGGCATAGCCGGAACTTATTTTTCGGTATGGGCGCCCAATGCCATTAACGTAGCTGTGGTAGGTAATTTCAATGACTGGAACAATACTTCGCATGAATTAAACAAGCGATGGGATAAATCTGGTGTCTGGGAGGGTTTTATCCCTGGTATCGCCAAAGGCGAGGTTTACAAATATTTTGTAAAGGGTTTTGATGAATCCGAACATTTAAAGGGAGATCCCTACGCCCGTAGGTGGGAACACCCACCGCAAACGGCTTCCATTGTTTGGGATACCGATTACACGTGGAAAGATAAAACCTGGTTAAATAAAAGGGCCAAACTAAATACTTTAGATCAGCCAATATCCGTGTACGAAATACATTTGGGCTCCTGGGAGCGAGATCCGGATAATCCAGAGCGTGTTTTAACCTGCCGGGAAGTAGCTGGCAGATTGGTGCCTTATGTTAAAGAAATGGGCTTTACCCATGTAGAGCTGATGCCGGTAATGGAATTTCCATTTTTTCCGAGCTGGGGTTATCAGATTACAGGTTATTTTGGGGCAAGCTCGCGCTATGGTTCGCCACAGGATTTAATGTACCTCATTGATGAGCTGCATAAAGCGAATATTGCTGTGATATTGGATTGGGTACCTTCTCATTTTCCGGGCGACAGGCACGGTTTATATGAGTTTGATGGTACGCATCTGTACGAGCATGCCGATATGCGAAAAGGTTTCCACCCTGACTGGAAATCGTATATTTTTAATTACGATAGAAACGAGGTACGCTCTTTCCTGATCAGCAATGCGATGTTCTGGTTAGATCAATATCATGCTGATGGTTTAAGGGTGGATGCTGTGGCATCTATGCTTTATTTTAACTTTTCGAGAGAAGAGGGCGATGCTGCTACAAACGAGTATGGCGGAAGCGAAAACTTAGGTGCGATACAATTTTTACAGGATCTGAATGTGGCGGTTTATGGTAACTTTGAAGGTGTACATACGATTGCCGAAGAAAGCAGCACTTACCCTGGAGTAACCCATCCGGTACATACCGGCGGACTTGGCTTTGGCATGAAATGGATGATGGGCTGGATGAATGATACGTTAAAATACTTCAAGGTAGATACGTTAGGAAGAAAGCACCACCATAATCAGTTGAGCTTTAGCATGACTTATGCCTTTACCGAAAATTTTATGCTGCCTTTTTCGCACGATGAGGTGGTACACGGTAAATCGCCTATGTTGTATAAAATGCCGGGCGATGACTGGCAGAAATTTGCCAATTTAAGGGCGCTGTATGGTTATATGTTTACTCATCCGGGTGCGAAACTGCTTTTTATGGGCAACGAGTTTGGTCAAACCAATGAGTGGAATTTTACCCAGTCGCTCGATTGGCATTTACTGCAATACGCCCCGCACAAAGGAATGCAGGAAACTGTTAAGGCCTTAAATTTCCTGTACAGAAAAGAACCCGCGCTATATCATTTTAATTTTAGTTACGAAGGTTTTGAGTGGCTCGATGCAGATAATGCAAACGAATCGGTATTTGTGTATATGCGCAAGGGACCCAAAGCAAAAGATACACTGGTAATTGCCATAAACTTAACTCCTGTCGTTAGAGAACACTATCGGATTGGCGTACCATTTAAAACCAAATGGACCGAAATTTTTAATACCGATGATATTGTTTACTACGGTAGTGGCATTAACAATAAGGGCGCAATTATACCTGGCACAGAAGGTTATCATAACCAAAAATATGCTATTGATGTAAACCTGCCTCCTTTAGCAGTAGTTGTTTTTAAAAGTAAATAAAGGCAGTTTTATGCTTTGAATTGAATTTATATTACGCCAAAACTGCATAATAAAACCTGGTTTTGGCGTGATATAGGTTTTTATATTGCGCCAAAACTTATTTAATTGACTACAAAATACCCTTAAATAAGAAAAGCCTCTCATTGCTGAAAGGCTTTCTTAAACTCTGGAGTGGAAGCATCCAGAGCGGCTGCAAAGGTACAATAATCTTGTGCACTTGCAAGTATTATTTTTTATTCTTTCATTTTTAGAGCTTTAACTTTATCCCGGCATTAAAAGTTCTTCCCTCTGTGTGTGTCCAGATGTCATCGAAAGTGGGATTAAGGTGCGATCCGTTTACTACACTTTTATATTTGCTTTGCCTGGTATCGGTAAAGTTCTCTGCATTAACAAAAACCGAAATCTTGCCAAAAACCTTTTCGGCCATAAAGCCAAACTCCCAAAAAGCACTGGTTTGCTGGTTGTTGTAAAGGTATTGCCTATCGGTAAAATACCCTTCAAGTCCCATTTTAAAGTTTCTTTCCTTCTCGTAAAGCAGGGCAAGGTTTAATTTGTTTTTAGGTAATAACCTGATGGTTTGTATAACCGGGAGATAATTTGCTTTGGCAGAAGTAAAAGTATAACCAGCAAAAAGCTTAAAATATTCTTTGAAAATTATTTTTGCATTGGTTTCGAAACCTTTGCTTTGTACTGGCAGACTGGTGTTTTCGAAGTGAAAACTGCCAGCTACATCCTGGAGTAAAATAGTCGAATTGTTAATCCGGGTATAAAAAAACATCTGGTTCAGGCTAACCATCCAGTCGTCGCCTATATTGGTTTTATAATTAACATCGGCTGTACCACCGTAGCTCCGTTCGGCCTTTACCTGGTTTAAGGGAAGCAAGTTTTGATATTGGAAGGTTTCGGTTTGTTCAGTAAACAAAGTGGGGGTTTTATAACCCAGTCCACCACCAATGCGCGAGCTCCACTTATCATTGAACTTATACAATGCTGAGATTCTTGGTAGAGCAAAAGCTTCTTTTTTATTGTAATTCGCATTAAAGTAATTTACAAAATCGATCCGCATGCCACTTTCAAGCTTAAATTTTTGGGTAATATCCCAGGTTTGCTGTGCGTAAAGCCCCGCCGTTTTTGTGGTGAAGTTTTTGGCAAGGCTTACAGCCTGGTTCTGCTCTGTAAAATCATCGTATACTAAGTTGGCCCCGAAAATTAAACTCTGGTTTTTGATATTCTTCAAATAACTGATATCGGTATAAGCATTGTAATTGATACCATCGAAACGGTAATCAGGGATGGCGATACCACGCTTAAAGTAATTGAAACTGGTTTTGATTTTTAAAAGATCCTTTTCGGTTGTTTTATAGCTAAAATCGAGCGTGGAAGTATTCCGGATACTGTTGTTGGTTTCAAAATAGCGGTGACTGGCATCGGCGTTATTGTTGACTACAAATATATCGCCACCAGTACGGTCGCTTTTGGTAAAAGCATTGCCGATTACCAAAGTTGCACGCTCGCTTGGGTAGAAAAACAGTTTAGGGTGAATGGTGAAATCTTTTGTTTTAGGCAGTTCGGTAAAATCATCATCATCTACATCGTAAGCTTTTTGAAAATTAGCCAACGCCAAAAGGCTATAACCGAATTTTTTATTGCGCTGCATACCAAAACCACCAATATTGGTTTGGCCCACATTCGATTGGTTAACAATAAAGTTAAATTCTGCCTTTTCTTTTGGGGTTCTCGAAATAAAATTCACTACCCCCGCTATTGCACCTGCTCCGTATAGAGTAGAAGAGGGGCCTTTAATAATTTCTACCTGACTTAAATCCAAAGGTGGAATTTCCAAAATACTTAATCCGCTGGCAAAATTGCCGAAACTGGCATAACCATCTTTCAGCAACTGGGTATAACGGCCGTCAAGTCCCTGAATCCTGATGCTGGCATTGGCGCTCGTTGCCGAAGTTTGCTGCACCGAAATACCAGTACTTTCGTGTAAGATCATCGAAACATTAGCAGGCCTCATATTGCTTTTCTCATCAATTTCTTCCAGTTCGATGGTTTCGACCCGGGTAGGGGTATTTTGAATGCTGCGACTGGTTCTTGTTGAAGAAACAATTACTTCTTCCAGTTCATCTTCGGATGCTGCTAAAAAGATTTCGAGCGGGCTTGTTTGTTTTAGCGGGAAGTTTAAGGTAATCCATTGTTCTTCATAACCTACATTTCTGACAATTAAAATCTGTTTGCCATTAGGGATGTTGCTTAAGCTGGCCGTTCCGTTTTCGGCTGTTTTGGCTATAATGCCGCTACCTTTTACAAGAATGGTAACGCCTTGCAGGGGCGAAGCGTTTTCTTTGTCTTTAACGGTTACTTTAAAATTATCCTGTGCGTAGGCATTTGTTATACACAGCATAGTGCATAGCAGTATTATTATTTTTTGCATGTATTTTTTAATGGGTTATTGAATAAACAGATTGTAAAGTTTACAATCGAGGGTTATCGGTTAGCCGATTACTATTTTATTCAATTTCGGCGGTTGCCAGATATTTTGGATGTATGCAGAAATAAAACGGTTACTGTAATGAATTTTTTGTTTTACAGCTACTTCATACCCTAAGAAAACAAAATCTGAAAAAATGAGGCTGCTTATCGTTGGTTGCCCGCAGCAATTGCAGGTACACATTGGCGAACAGTCGTCTTTGTGGGTACTGTTTGCTGGTTCGGTCGACTTTACAATGGCAATATTTAGTTGATTATCGCAAGTAAATTCCGGTACATCTTCGCAGGTAATGCAAGAGATGAGCAGAATGCTTAAACTTAAGAAGTAGGCTAATATTCTCATTGTAGTTTGCAAATGTACAAATCATGTTTTAGTTTTTGTGGTTTGTTGATGAAAGTCAATAAAACAGCGGTTTATAGTAAAAAGCACTACAGTATCCTGAATGAACCGGACCGTGATAAATCAACTAAGTTTAGTAACCGATTTTTTTTGCGCTAAAACCTCCGGATTGTTTACGCTTAACATTATAGTTTAAATAAGCTGGGTAGTTACTACCACGGACCGCACAAAATACCTATAAGTTACTCCTTCAGGATTTTCCTTACAGATGATTAAGTAGCGAGAGAATGGGTATTGTTATGGATAAACTGTATAACCCTCTGAGCGTTTTAGCGCCAGATATTTTTAAAGACGTATGAGTTAACTTACATTCTTATGGATATATGTCAAATTGTGCCCGAAAAGTAAAAATTAAGCTTAGTTGTTGATTTTAATCAGTAAATCCGACGCTCCAATGTAGTTTATTTTTGTCGTTTAGTTTAATTCGCTATAATTAGAGGTCTAAAGTCTATTCCAGTAATTATATGCTCGAAACACGCAAAGTATTTTTGATAAATAACATGTTAAATTACCTCAGCAATTTAAATCCGGTAACCCGGGTTTTATTCAGGAAGTGAAAAAGCATGCTGAACCAATTTTGATCAAAAAGAATAAATATATCCTGTCGCCAATTGATAATAATGATTATGTGTTTTTTGTAGCCTCTGGGTTGGTTAGGGGATTTGTTAAAGATGAAGGTAAAGAAATTACTACCTGGGTAAGCTTGGGGAATGAGTTTATTGGTGCTATTCAGCATCCTGATGAGCAGAATCAACAACCTTCTATTGAGTACCTGCAGGCATTAGAAAAAACAGAGGTTGTAGCCATGTCAAATGCTTTTATCAATAAGTTATACGAAAGCCATATCGAAACCAATATTATTGGCAGAAAGATTCTGGCCCTTCAGTATTATGCAGCTTCCGAACGTGCAATATTAGCGCGTATCCCTTCAGCAGAGCGGCGTTATGAAAAATTTCTGGAACTAAACGTTTTCGAGATTAACAAAGTTCCCCTACGCTGTGTGGCTAGCTACCTGGGTATGCGTTTAGAAACGTTGAGCCGTATACGCAGCAGACTAGTTAAAGAACTGGTTTAAGTTTTTAACTACCTGTTTCCTGTTAATTCATAATAAGTTACGGTATTTTATTGTGTTTGATACTTTATGTTTACATAGCATTATACACATTTTACAAATTGCTGTACAAGATAGTATCAAGGGGTGAATGTATAAGAATTCTGGCTATATTTGGGTAAGTAAAAATTAAATCAACGGGACGATTTAGATTACACTCATAAGCCTCTCTTTTAAGAGAGGCTTATTTTGTTTCAGCTGGTCCCGAATTTCTATTGTGCCTAGGCGATTAATATTTACATTGATTTCGGGAAGGACTCATGACTTCTTTCCATAATATCATTAAATTGCCCTTGTTTAGTTTTAGTACTGAGCATTATCCGATAAACGCCCGTCATGAAAATATTAGATCAGTTACTCCCTGCTAGTCCCATTAAGCAAAAATGGGCTGCAATAGCTTATACCGTTATCATTGCCGCTATATTAACGCTGGTAGGTATTTATGGCATTGGTGTATACGGGATCGCATTATTTATATTTACCCCGGTTTTTATCGGAGGGGGAGCCACCTTACTTTATGGCCGAAAGAATGAAATAAGCCAGAAACAGGCAGTTAAGCTTGGTTTTACTACCCTGGCTATTTTTACTGCTGTGCTACTGGTATTTGCCATTGAGGGCATTATCTGTATTTTTATGGCAGCTCCATTTGCTTTGCTGCTTACCTGGCTAGGTAGTAAACTTGCCCATTCAATGGTAGAAAAGAAAGCCGGCAATGCTCCAACTGTTATGGCATTGTACATTTTAATGATCCCCGCCACTGCGTTTATAGAAAAACGAAACGCACCCGAACTTACCGCTGTAGTAACTACGATAGAAATAAATTCCAGTCCAGAAAAAGTTTGGGAAAATGTAATTGCTTTTCCACAGCTTAAAGCGCCTAAAGAGTTTCTCTTTAAAACAGGCATTGCCTATCCCATTAATGCCCGGATAGATGGTGCCGGGGTTGGTGCAGTGCGACATTGTAATTTTACTACTGGTAGTTTTGTAGAGCCTGTAACTGTTTGGGATAAACCAAAGCTTTTAAAGTTCGATGTGCTGGAACAGCCTGCGCCAATGAAAGAAATCAGTTTTTGGGATATTGATGCTCCCCATCTGCACGATTATTTCGTATCTAAATGTGGCCAATTTAAGTTAACTGCACTGCCGAATGGTAGAACACTTTTGGCTGGTACAACCTGGTATTATCATAACATTAAGCCGGTTTTTTACTGGCAGCTCTGGAGCAATTACATTATTCATAAAATACACACCAGGGTTTTGATGCATATTAAAGAAAATTCAGAAAAATAACCACACTAGTTGCTTGCTTCATTTCTTTTGAGAATTATCAAAGAAAAAAGTATTTCTTCATGAAATCTTAATCTTTCTGCCGTAATATTGTAAGCATAAGGGGTGAGAGCCTTATATCAACTTCATAAGTTGAGAGCGTTAATTTAGATAGGGGATGTAGCCAGTGGTTACATCCTTTTTTGTTATGGTTTAGATCTTTACGCAATCGCAAGGCTTTCTAATTGCTCTTCTTCCAGTTTTTTTAATAGCCCGGGTACTTCGTTCCAATGGTTTATCCGTTGGTGGTGATCTTTCTCTACATTGTGAAATGCAGTAAACATAAGTGGTTTCCCTTTGCAGAAATCGAGGTTTTTGCAATGATCGTCTATTAAATAATCGGTGTCGATAATGCTTTTATCACCACAAAAGATAATGTTTCTCCAGCTAATAAAAGGGAAGTGTTCGGCGAGCCATTCGCGTTTTTCAAACAACGATAAAGGGAATTCCATTGCGGCCGAAACGATATACACTTCATAATCTTCCATTAGTTTTTTTACAGTTTCAACGGCGCCATCCATCAGGGGCAGGTTTCTGAAAAAGCCCGCTTTATTGCAAATTTGCATTACCGTTTCCCTGTCGGGGAAAAGTTCTTCTTCCGATTTACCTTTTATATCATCCCTGGTAAGTACAATACCAGTTTGTGCCGCATACGATTGTAATATGTGGTCTTCTATATCGGCGAGTACGCCATCCATATCAATGCCTATTGTTCTTTTCATGGTTTGCTATATTTTGCAACAAAAATATTAAATATTGCAATATATTGCAAATTTGTTTCGCTTTGAAATTTTATATTTGCAGTATATTGCAGTAATATGGTAAAAGAAGAACGCTTACAGATTATTATCGATACGCTTGAAAAAGACAATAAAGTACGCCTGGATCAGCTGAGTAGTTTGCTCAAGGTATCAGAAGATACAGTAAGGCGCGACATTAAAGAACTCGATACACAAGGTTTGCTCAGGGCGGTGCGGGGAGGGGCAATTGCACGCTCGCCTATTCCGCAGCATTACAGAGAAAGGGAAAAGTACAATCAACAGCACAAGCAAATCATTGCAGCCAAAGCTTTACAATTTTTAAAAGATGGTCAGGTAGTTTTTTTTGATGGTGGTACCTCAGTTGTAGCGCTGGCAGCCGCTTTGCCAAAAGATTTAAAAATTACCATTATTACCAATAGTTTTCCGGTGGCCAATATTTTAGAAGATCACCCCTGTGCCGAAGTAATATTTGCGGGAGGAAAATTGCATAAAACTGCATTTACGACTATGGGGCAGGAAACCATCGATACCTTCAGGAAAATACGTGCTGATATTTGCATGCTCGGAATTTGCAGTTTACACCATAGCATGGGGATTACCTCTATCATATATGAAGATGCACAGCTAAACAATACCATGATTAACCAGGCGCAGAAAACCATTGCACTTTCGGCCCTCGAAAAGATTAATACCGTAGAGCCTTATTATGTATGCCCTGTTACCGATGTTGATGTAATTATAACTGAAACCGAGCCAGCTAATGCTGCTTTGGATGCCTACAGGCATTTGGGGATTGAGGTGGTGTAGTTAGTCATCGTCCGCGTTTGTAACGCGGATGAAAGAGCTATACATTTGTAATGTGTGGCGATACAATCGCCAGTCTCACTTATCCTCGTTGCAAACGAGGACAATAAAGAGTGTATCACCTTAAATCTGCGGGAGAAAAAATGGCGATTAAGAATGTTCTGTATGTGTTTGGCAATATCAAGAAAACGAAACTGTTGTATTTTGTATTTCCTCTGTTTTTGAGTTGTAAAACAAAACAAGTTTTACTCCCGCCTATGGTGATTTCAGAATATGAATTCACGAACTTCTGCGAGCTGCCTAAAATGGAAAAAGAGCTTGTTTATATCAGCGCAATTTACAGAGGGGTAGAAGAGTACTGGGCTTTGACATCAAGAGATAAAAATTGTATAGATTTACGTGTAGAACTGGAAATACCAGAGAGCTTAGTTATTTACCCTAAATTTGAAAAACTACTTAAAGATGTACAGGATAAATACTGGCAAAAATATTTAATAATTGATGCCATAGGAGAATATGAAGTTGGGAATGAACACGGTTATGGGCATTTAGGTACTAATAAAGCGAAGTTTACAGTTAAAAAGTTGATTAATGTACAATTGATTGATAGAAAAAGGAAATTCCTTTATTGAGGTCCGTGTTTGAAACGCGGATGGAAGAGCTATACGTTTGTAATGTGTGGGCGATACAACCGCCAGTCTCACTTATCTTCGTTACAAACGAGGACAATAAAGGATTTGCTGCATTTAAATTAGATATAAGAATATTAACGCCCTGTACTTTAATCATGAAGCGCTGCTTAAATATATTAACGCTATTTTTAATAATATCGGGCTGCATTAATAAGCAGCCCCAAAAAGTTAAAGTAAGCTCAGGAAAGGCTAATCTAAACTGTAACTGCGAAAAGGATTCGATATTGTCTCATATTATTTCTTGTGAACCTAAAACTTTAACCAATGGGTCAAAACTATACTGGAGTTATAATTGCGATTCTTCCTGGATAACATTCGAAGGTAAGAACAGGACAAAAAGAATCATTTTCACTTTGGGTGATGGATTAGTACAGCTTACTAATCGACTTGGTCATACCGGTTTTAAAGAATTTAAAACGACTTTCCTTTACACAAACAGAGTTATCTCAGGTTGTTGCGATCCTGACAACTATTATCTTTACAGCAAAGCCACAGGTAAATTATTAAAAGTAATAGATGGAGTCATTTATGTTCCTGACAGCAGCCGAATACCTTTTGTAGTCTCTATTGCCAATTATGATTACGATCACGGCTCGAAATTTAGCTATAATTCATTAACGCTCTATAATATCGACAGTCAAAAATCTTATAAGATTGCTATAAAAAAGGGTGAAATTGAAAAAGGAATGAAAAATAATAAATATTTGTTCCCTGAATATATTTTTGATACATCACTATTTGACAGTCGAATACTTATTGTCAAGTACTTTACAGAAAAATATAGTAAAGGGGTGAAGCTAAAATATAAAACCATCAAGATTGACTTAAAAGCGTATAGCTAATGGTTTAAATTTATCATAAAAAATATTGTGTTTAGCTGATCATTTAGACTTTTTAGGGATCATGTCACTTATAGGTACTTATAAACATAAATTGCTGGGTTTTGTAGAATGCCCATCTACCTATAATTTTGTCAACTTTAATGAGAAGACTAGAAGAATTGCAGTGTATAGAGCTATACATTTGCAATGTGTGGGCGATACAATCGTCAGTCTCACTTATCATCGTTACAAACGAGGACAATAAAGGATAAAGAAAGAATAATGCAAGATGCTTTTGTTTGAAAGTAAGTAATTCAACATGGAGATAATATATTTTCAGAGTAATACCTATGGTGCTCCTCAGGGGAAATGTTTGCGCTATAGAAAGGTGGTTGTTGATTGCGAGGAAGATGATTTGGCTTTGGTAGGAAATGATATGGTTTGCTATAAAGGTAAATGGGGGATGTTGGATGGCGATGGTAAATTGATCATTCCGGCAGAGTATGATTTTATCGATTGCATCTGTAGTGAGACTCAATTTAAAGTTGCTTTAGGAGATTTGGTGATTGACCTTTGTAAAAGTCAGATCGGTGGTGAAATAACTTATATTGCTAAAGGGGCAAAATGGGGTATTATAAACGAAAACAATGAAATATTGGTTCCGATTCAGTATGATTGGGTTGAGGAGCTTGCTTTAAATAATTATGCTGTAAATATAGGTTGTACGTTAGAATATAACGACAATTATCAGGAAGAGTATTGGTTTGCCCAAAATGGCAAATGGGGTGTGGTAGATGCTAATCATAAAATTATTGTTCCTATTGAGTATGATTCATATTATAATACAGCAAAGAAATACGAAGATTTAATCTTTGTTCAAAAAGGAAGACCTTATTTTGATGAACAGGAGCCATACGATGTCTTTGATTATGGCGGTAATCTGCTTTATAGTAACATACAAGGTTTTGTGGTTAGGATATTCGGTAGTCCGTAACTTAATAAATATTGATATTTGATATCTGAGAATGTTAAAAATGCTTAATAAACAACTTAGATTCTAATTAGTAAGTTCATAAATAAGCTAATATCTATGTAATAGTTTAAAATTATAAAGGGATACGCACAATCGTACTTGGAACATATATCTTTTAGCAAATAACTTATAATTATAAGCTCAGAACATATATCATTTAAAAAATAACCTATAATTATAGGCTCGGAGCATATATCGTTTAGCAAATAACCTATAATTATAGGCTCGGAGCATATATCGTTTAGCAAATAACCTATAATTATAAGCTCGGAGCATATATCATTTAAAAAATAACTTATAATTATAAGTCCGGAGCATATATTGTTTAGCAAATAACCTATAATTATAAGCTCTGAGCACATATCGTTTAGAAAATAACCTATAATTATTGATTCGGAGTAAAGTAGGTTGTTTAGTTAATCGACTTCGTTTGTAACGCGGATGGAAGAGATATACCTTTGTAATGTATACCGTGCAATTAGCGCTCTTATCTTATTTCCTTAGTAAAGACGGTTTTTGATGTCGCTGCGGGTAAGGAACAAAAAACCCGTATAAAAGAAAAGAGATACTCCATCCAGACGTATCTCTTTTTTCTAACCAAATATAAACCTGTTATGAGCCAGGCTTTGTCTTTAACCTTCTTTCTAAACCGGGGTTTATCCAGAAAGTGATTTATCTTTTTTTATTGATAACAAACATCGTTCCGTTTATTATGATACAAATATAGTAAAAAATTTGATAGTGTAAAAAATACACTAAGAAAATTTTAAGTATTTTTTTTGTCATTTTTTATTTCCTGTTCCTTTTCTGGAGGCTTTTAGGATTTAAAATGATCGTACCACAAAGATAAGGCAAAAATTTGTTAACTAATTGTTAAATATTGACAATTTATAGTACGATTTAGTCAAACGTTTGTTTAGTTTTTGCTAAAAAATATGTTTTACTGAAATTTTGTATAGATTTTTGTGTTTTTTGAGATGTTTAGTCGGATTATTTGCTTTTAAATTAAATAAAGTTGAATTTTTGATTGATTTTAAAATAAAATTTATAGGTGAAAATGCTGTTTAAAACAAAAAGGTAGCATTAAATTAATAATGCTACCTTTTTAGTAGTATAATGATGCGCTTAGCGCTATTTTTTATTATAAACTAGCGTAATATTCTACGAATTTAGCTAATGCTGAAGAATATCCCCACTCGTTATCGTACCAAGATACCACTTTTACGAAATTATCGTTCAAAGAGATACCAGCTTTTGCGTCGAAAATAGAAGCGTGGTCATCACCAATAAAGTCAGAAGAAACAACTTCATCCTCAGTATAACCTAGCACGCCTTTTAAATCGCCTTCAGAAGCAGCTTTCATTGCAGCTTTAATTTGCTCGTAAGTAGCTGGTTTTTCTAAACGAGCAGTTAAGTCTACTACAGAAACATCAGCAACAGGAACGCGGAAAGACATACCAGTTAATTTTCCTTTTAATTCAGGAAGTACCATACCTACAGCTTTAGCAGCACCGGTTGATGAAGGGATGATGTTAGAGAAACCACCACGGCCACCTCTCCAGTCTTTAGCTGATGGGCTATCAACAGTTTTTTGAGTTGCAGTTACAGCGTGGATTGTGCTCATTAAACCTTCAACAATACCGAAGTTATCGTTTAATACTTTAGCAATTGGCGCTAAACAGTTAGTAGTACATGATGCATTAGAAACGATAGTCTGATCTGCAGTTAATTTATCGTGGTTAACACCCATTACGTAAGTAGGGATATCGCTATCTTTAGCAGGAGCAGAGAAAACTACTTTTTTAGCACCTGCGGCAATGTGTTTCTCAGCATCAGCACGGGTTAAGAATAAGCCGGTTGATTCGATTACCACTTCAACACCTACAGCATCCCATTTCAAATCAGCAGGGTTTCTTTCTGAAGTAACACGGATAGTTTTACCATTAACTACAAGGTTACCGTCAACAACTTCAATTGTGCCATCAAATTTACCGTGAGTAGTATCATATTTTAACATGTAAGCCATGTAATCCGGATCAATTAAGTCGTTAATGGCTACAATATCTAATCCTCTTTTTAATGCGGCTCTGAAAACCAGTCGGCCAATACGGCCAAAGCCGTTTATTCCAATTTTGCTCATTGTTTTTGTTAATTAATGTAATGTTTTAATAAATTCTGTATTGGTTCTTTAATAATGCTTTTAATTTCAAGGTTGTATTTGCCTGCTACCAGTCTTAAGCGATCTTCGAGCTCGGCAGCTACTTTGCCTACAATATGCAGCTCCTTGTTTGGGTATTTCTCAACTGTAGGTAAAATATAGGTCTCAATGTATTTTTCAAATCCTTCATCAATCAGCTTACGGATGTATTCGTGTTTGCTGTTTTGGGTTACGAAATCGAAAAACGAAGTTAAGAAAATATTCGCCTGCGGCTTATTGTAAATGCGCTCTAAAATTTGAGGGCGGTCCAGACTGTGTGTTAACAAGAATTTGGTTTCAATGTCTTTAGGTAGTTTATGGCTTAAAAATTCTCTGAGTATCATTTTTCCAAAGTAATTTGAAGAGCCTTCATCACCTAATATATAACCCAATCCAAAGTTATTGTTGAGTGGCTTTTTCCCATCAAAATAGGCACAGTGTGCGCCGCTGCCCAGCATACCTACAATGCCTGGTTTGTCATAACAAGCCGCTTTGGCTGCGCCAAACATATCATTTTCGACCACAACTTTACTGTATTTAAAAAATGAAGAAAGGGTTTTTGCCAGTTCTTCTTTCCTGTCAGCTGATGAGGCGCCTGCGGCAAAGAAATAAATTTTTTTTATGTTCTCTGCATTGTTAACCAGGACTACCTTTTTGTTTAGGATCTGTAAAATAGTTTTCGGATCAACAAAGCATGGGTTTAAGCCTGTAGTATTGCAATGTGCCACCACCTGGCCATTTTGGGTGATTTTCCAAAACGCCGTTTTCGATCCACTGTAAACAACCGCTATCATATTATATAGAAAGTACTTCGGTCATTTCCAATAAATCGGGTTCAAGTTTAAAGGAATGCGCGGTTAAAGCGTCCTTAATGCTGGTTAATTTAATTTCGTTACCTTTTAAGCCTACCATTTGTTCAGTTTGGCCTGCAATTAACGCATTTACTGCGGCAAAACCTAACCTGCTGCCTAAAATACGGTCAAAACTGCTCGGGCTACCACCGCGTTGAAGGTGACCAAGTATGGTAACTTTGGTGTCGTAATGATCAAAAGTTTCCTTTACTTTTTTTGCTATATCATAAGCACCGCCTTGTTTGTGCCCTTCGGCTACAATTACAATGCTTGATGATTTTTTAGTTGCTGCACCTAAAGCAAGTTTATCGATCAGTTCGTTTACACTGGTTTCCTTTTCAGGTAGTAATACCGCCTCGGCACCACTCGCAATCGAACTTCTTAAAGCTATACATCCCGAATCGCGACCCATTACCTCAATAAAGAACAAACGGTCGTGCGCATCGGCAGTATCTCTGATTTTATCTATCGCTTCAATTACAGTATTAATTGCTGTATCGTAACCCAGGGTAAAATCTGATCCGGCAAGATCATTATCAATTGTGCCGGGAATACCGATTACTTTAACACCAAAATTTTCCGAAAAACGCTTGGCCCCGGTAAAAGTTCCGTCGCCACCAATCACCACCAGGGCATCGATATCGTTTTTCTTTAAATTGTTGTACGCAATCTGCTGACCTTCGTCTGTTTTAAACTCTAAGCAGCGTGCGGTTTTCAATATGGTTCCGCCCAGGTGTAGTATATTACTCACCGAACGGGCATCCATTGGTTTTATGTTGTCGGTAATTAAACCCTGATACCCTTGCATTACACCATACATATTTATGCCATGGTAAATTCCGGTACGAACAACAGCTCTGATCGCAGCATTCATTCCGGGGGCATCGCCACCAGAAGTTAATACGGCTATATTTTTAATATTTGGCTCCATCTTATAATATACGAATATAGTGTGTAATTTTTACACTAAGTAATTTTTTTTATTTTTTTTACTTAATATTGAAAGTCATACCTTTATCTGCTTAAAATAACTAATTTTTACTTTGGAACAAATTTTACCTCATTTAGATTCTGTATTCTCGATAGATTGCGTTTTGTTTGGATTTGATGGTAAGGAGTTAAAAATCCTGCTAATCGAAAGGAATGAAGAACCGTTTAAAGATTGGTGGGCCTTGCCCGGTAACATTGTTGGTCCAGACGAGAGTTTAGATCAGTCTGCCTCTCGGATTTTATACGAACTTACGGGGTTGCGCGGAATATACATGGAGCAGTATTATGCTTTTGGAGATCCGTACAGGCACCCTCAAGGTAGGGTAATTACCCTGGCTTATTATGCATTGATCAGGTTAGGTGGCGATAAAGAGTTACGGCCGATTAGCACTTATGCCAAACGTGCCAATTGGTTGCCCATTACCGATCTGCCTAAACTGGCTTTCGACCACCAGAAGATATACGATAAAGGTTTAGAAAAAATTAAGCGCCGGATTAAACACCAGCCGATTGCTTTTGAACTTTTGCCCGAAAAATTTACGCTTACCCAGCTACAACATGTATATGAACTGGTTCTGGGAAAAAAATTGGATAAACGGAATTTCAGGAAGAAGATTGTAAGCTTCGGTGTATTGAAAGAATTGGATGAGAAACAAAAAGGCGTTTCTTACCGTGCAGCTACTTTATACCGTTTCGATAAACGAAAATACGCTAAGCTTTTTGGTAAGGAGATTTCGTTCTAGCGAAAGAGCGAGGAGCGGAGGGCGTTGAGCAGAGAGACCAAAGCTTAAAGCGAAAATACTAAAACA
The DNA here is from genome assembly GCF_011303555.1 of Pedobacter sp. HDW13. Taxonomy (NCBI): domain Bacteria; kingdom Pseudomonadati; phylum Bacteroidota; class Sphingobacteriia; order Sphingobacteriales; family Sphingobacteriaceae; genus Pedobacter; species Pedobacter sp. HDW13. The sequence goes on from NZ_CP049868.1 coordinate 3,976,826, forward strand.
CAAATAATATTTATAAAAAAGAAAACCCGGATTTGAATTTCAAATCCGGGTTTTTTGTTCTTTGTGTTTCAGTCCTGGCAACTCCAAACTGAAAACTCCCAACTATGCTTTAGGCGCTAGCTCTAAGTGATAATGTACTAAATCATCTATAGGTGAGCGGATAATTTTACCCACGCCCATTTCGTAACGGTCGGCAACAATACTTAAAATATCGCGGAAACTATAGCCTACAGAACCCACGCAATTTAATTTGTGGTCCTTGTAGTTTGGATAGTGGATAACCAAAGCTTCGAAAAATGCAGTAAATGCATAATCGATAGTGCTGAAAGCATAATCTTCGTAGTTATCTTTAAAATCATATAAGAATTTACTAAAGCTGGCACAAAAACGATTTGGCAAAGGCTTGTTGTAAATGTTGTCGAAAATATCTTCGTTGGTTAATGCGTAGTTATCGTAAAAAGCTTCACGTAATCCTTTTGGCATGTAACCTTTCATGTAATCGCTTAAAATACGTTTACCAATGTACGAACCGCTACCTTCATCGCCCAGGAAATAACCCAAAGAATCGATGTTCATGGTAATTTCGTTTCCATCATATAGGCATGAGTTTGTACCTGTACCTAAAATAGCTGCAAATCCTGGCTCGTTTCCAAGAAGTGCTCTGCAAGAGGCAAGTAAATCATGACCTACAAAAATGGTAGCATTGGTAAAAATCTGTTGCATGGCATCGGCCACAATTTTTACATTTGCCGGTGTAGAACAGCCCGCGCCGTAATAATAAACTGCTGTTAGTTTTTCTCTTTCCAAGTGGTCTGGAAGAGTCTCATTCAAAGACTTTACAATGTACTCTCCTTTGGAAAAATATGGATTGTAACCTTCAGTGTTAAAGTAAATTTTTCTGCCGGCCTCGTTAATCAGACACCAATTTGTTTTGGTCGATCCGCCGTCTGCAATTACTATCATTTTTATTTATTTTTGGTTTTAGCACGATAAAAGTATAAAAAGTCTTATATTTTGTATCCTTTTTTTTAATAATTTTTTAACAATTTGTTGTTGCTGAAAATTAAGTGTGTAAAAAATACACTATATAGAGCGTTTAATGGCCGAAAAACCTTAAAATTATACCAGAAAGGGCATTGGTCTTTTTTTTTAACATCAAGAATTTTTTACAATCGAATAGCGAAATGAACAACAGATTTTTAGATTTCAGAAGTGATACGGTTACCAAACCAACAGCCGGAATGCTGGAAGCCATGATGACTGCAAAAGTGGGAGATGACGTTTTTGGTGAAGACGAAACGGTGCATGCATTGGAGACAAAACTGGCTTTGGCTTTTAATATGGAAGCAGGATTATTTTGCCCTTCGGGAACCATGACCAACCAGATCGCCATTAAGTGTTTTACCCAGCCGATGGATGAGGTAATCTGTGATCAGACTGCACATGTTTACCGTTACGAAATTGGTGGCATTGCTTTCCACTCTGGTGCATCGGTAAGGTTGTTGCATGGCGAGCGTGGTATTTTAACACCCGAGCTCATTGAACCTGAAATTAATGATGACAACATTCATTATCCCAATTCGAGTTTGGTGGTTTTAGAAAATACGGTAAATAAAGGCGGTGGTAGTTGCTATACCTTATCGCAGATTGCGCCAATTCACCATTTATGCAATATAAAAGGTTTAAAGCTGCATTTAGATGGCGCCCGCATCTTTAATGCCTTAGCGGCAACCGGCGATCATGCAAGCGCATATGGTAAATACTTTGATGGCATTTCGGTGTGCCTCTCAAAAGGTTTAGGCGCTCCGGTAGGTTCGGTGCTGTTGGGAACCAAACAAATGATTAATAAAGCCCGAAAAATCAGGAAAGCTTTTGGTGGCGGTATGCGTCAGGCAGGCTTTTTAGCTGCAGCGGGTATTTATGCACTCGATCATCATGTCGCCAGGTTAAAAGATGATCATGCGCATGCAAAGGCTTTAGCTGTGGCCCTGGCCCGTACAGCTTATGTAAAAGCGATTATGCCGGTTGAAACCAATATTGTCGTTTTTGAGGTTGAAAAAGGTACTGCAGAGAAAATTGTGCACCAGTTAAAGGAAAAAGGATTGCATTGCAACACCACCAGTGCAAGCACAGTGCGGTTGGTTACGCATTTAGACCTTACTCCTGCAATGATAGATCAGGCTATTGAAATAATTTTGCACCTTTAAGCAGAAACTCATATTTTACCTTTTATAATCAAATATTAAAGTACTACATGAAGACAATAAGGTTTATGGCAATGCTTTTGTTGGTTGTATTTTCAGCTAAGGTTAAGGCACAAGAGCGTGCTCAGGCAAATTTTTTAGTTCGTAGTGCAAAATATGATTTCTCAAAAATATGGGTTAGGGATTGCATTGCTGATTTATATTTCGAAAATGAAAATAAAAACCAAAAAATTAAAACTCCCGAACCTCTTGGCTTTATTGGCGATAATTATCAGCGATTTTATATTCATTTGATTTCTGTTGTTAAGGATTTGGAAAATCCGAATGAATACTTTGCTTATGGAAAAACTAAGGTGAAAAATAATATATGTGCCTTTCAGGGAAAAATTAAGATTACCAGTGCACAGTTCGGTAAAGAAAGCGATAATCCTAAATTTAAGCAAGGTACTATCATTGCAGATATTTTGTTTTTTGAAGATCAAAGTAACATTTCCTCAGGTGTACTAAAAGGGAAAATAAAGACAAATTTTGTTTTAGATACAAAAGGGAATATGTTCTATGATTCTGTAAATGCTGTAGCCGATGGTTTTTCAAATAATACATTCGAAGGAATATGGACGAGTTATAAAACCAACGTTGCTAAAAAATGTAACTGGGGTGATTTTAGAATCCCAAACTCAGGCGATCTTGATATTGGTGCAGCTGAATTTAGTGTAAACGATAAATATCTTAAGAATGGTTGGGAAAGTTATAGATTAGCCTATGGTGGTAACAATAACACCGACGCATACAAAATAGCCAATAGAAAAGAATCTGAAAAGTGGTGGAAATAAAATATTATGCCTAACAACTCCAAACTAATAACTCCAATCTCCAAATTGCTAATCGCCAACCGTGGCGAAATAGCTTTACGTATTATGCGCTCAGCAAAAGAAATGGGGATTAAAACGGTTGCTGTTTTTTCTGAAGCTGATCGCAATGCGTTGCATGTACGTTATGCCGATGAGGCGGTTTTTATCGGACCAGCGCCTTCCAATCAAAGTTATCTGGTAGGGGAGAAAATTATAGAGGCTTGTAAACTTACAGGTGCACAGGCCATTCATCCGGGTTATGGTTTTTTATCCGAGAATGCAGGTTTTGCGCAAATGGTTGCCGATGCAGGTTTAATTCTGGTTGGTCCTTCGCCGCAGGCTATGGAAACCATGGGCAATAAACTATCTGCAAAGGCTGCAGCATTAAAATATAACATCCCAATGGTTCCGGGCACGGAAGAAGCCATACAGGATGTAAACGAAGCCAAACAGCGCGCCATTGAAGTGGGTTTTCCGATTTTGATCAAAGCAGCTGCCGGTGGTGGTGGTAAGGGCATGCGTATTGTAGAACAAGCTGCCGATTTTGAAGAACAGATGCAACTGGCGGTAAGTGAAGCAACCTCTGCCTTTGGCGATGGAGCGGTTTTTATAGAACGTTATGTTACTTCGCCCCGTCACATCGAAATACAGGTGCTGGGCGATACACATGGCAATATTGTTCATCTTTTTGAACGCGAATGCTCCGTGCAACGCCGTCACCAGAAAGTGGTAGAAGAAGCGCCTTCATCTGTGCTCACCGAAGAAATCAGGCAGCGGATGGGGAAATGTGCGGTAGATGTAGCTCGTTCGGTAAACTATACCGGTGCCGGAACAGTTGAATTTATCCTTGATGAAAACCTCGATTTTTTCTTCCTCGAAATGAATACCCGTTTGCAGGTAGAGCATCCGGTAACCGAACTGATTACGGGGATCGATCTGGTAAAAGAGCAGATTAAAATTGCTTGCGGCGAAAAATTAAGTTTTAATCAGGACGATTTAAAAATCAATGGGCACGCCATCGAACTTCGGGTTTATGCAGAAGATCCGGCTAATAATTTCCTTCCTGATATTGGTAAACTTCAAACCTACGTAACCCCGCAGGGAAATGGTGTAAGGGTGGATGATGGCTTTGAACAAGGAATGGATATACCCATTTATTACGACCCGATGATTGCCAAACTGATTACTTATGGCAAGGATAGGGAAGAAGCAATGGAGCGTATGGTGCGGGCAATTGAAGAATATGATATTACGGGGATAGAAACTACTTTAGGTTTTGGTAAATTTGTAATGCAGCACGAAGCTTTTAAAACCGGAAATTTTGATACGCATTTTGTCGCAAAATATTTTAAACCTGAAAGTTTAAAGGTACAAGACGAAACTGAAGCCTTAATTGCTGCGGTTATTGCTGCCAGGCTGTTCCAGAAAAAGGATGTGCAGGTTAGCGATACAACAAAGCAAAATACTTCGGACTGGAGGAAAAACAGGTTGAAATATTAATACATTTTACTATTGCGCTGACCGTCATTCCCAACTTGATCCGATAGCTATCGGATGGGAATCTTAAACCAATAGCTTTAAGGTTCCCGCCTGCGCGGGAATGACGTTTAGAAGAAAAAAATAAACACCAATGTTCACAGGAATTATAGAAACCCTTGGCGAAGTTACCGCCATCAAAAACGATCATACCAACATCCATTTCACCATTTCATCGACCATTAGTCATGAGCTGAAAATAGACCAAAGCGTTGCACACAACGGCGTGTGTTTAACAGTCGTGGCTTTAAATGATGGTACACATACCGTTACAGCAATAGATGAAACACTGAATAAAACCAATTTGGATGCATTAAAAGTGGGCAGCAAGGTAAACCTGGAGCGCTGCATGCAAATGAACGCTCGTTTAGATGGTCACATTGTTCAGGGCCATGTAGACCAAACTGCAGTTTGCGTTAAGCGCGAAGAATTGGATGGAAGCTGGGAATACCGCTTTAAATACGACGCATCTGCAGGTAATGTAACTGTAGAAAAAGGTTCGGCCTGTGTAAATGGCATCAGCTTAACTGTGGTAAATTCTGCTGCCGACGAATTTTCTGTTTTCATTATTCCTTACACTTTCGAACATACCAATTTACAGGAAGTAAATGTAGGCGATACGGTAAACCTCGAGTTCGATATTATTGGCAAATACGTGGCGCGACTGATGAGCCGGTAATTTTAATATTTACTGCATGACAATAATTGGAACGATTTGGCTTGTTGCTGCTGTCATTTTTTTTGGATTTATGATTGCACTGTATTTCGGGATTAAAATCGAAAGAAAAAAAGCGGAAGAAATTCAAAAAGTATACGATAAAATAAATGCAGTAAATAGTACAATTAAGCATCTGGGTAAAATAGGGGCAACAACCAATGCTCCCGTGGTATCAGCAACCTCTTCAACATTTTTATCTTTAAAAGTGCTAATGGGTATAGAGCGGTTTTCAAGCAGTGAACATGATTATTGGATCGAGTTTCATTTAGAAAAACTAACCGAAATGGAGCTTAATTTTAGGCTGGAAAAAGTTGAGGTTTATTTAGATGACGTTAAGTTTGACTCCAACTTATCTGTGCTTTATGAGAAAGTACCCGAATATTTATCGCCACCTTATGGAAATAGGTATTATAATACACAATATTTCAACAATTACTTTCTTGGTGTAAACGCACAACGTTTCTTTATTTTTAAAAGTAAAATTACCCTTGATCAAAATAATCCTGTTTTCAAGGATTCAGATTTTATCAAAATTTACGTTTCCTACAATAAAATAAATCCTGATTCAGGTAAGTACGAAGAATTTTCAGAAACTGTTTTTACAGAATCATTTAAGAAAATGAAATTTCAGGATATAATTTCCATCGATGAGCAATTAGATTGGATCGATGATTAATTATTTGTTTATGAGTATTTTGTGTATTTTTTAACGTTGCTGTAACGCTTAACTTTTCATAACAGTGCAGGATAGTTGAGCGGATAATATTGCTGATTATTACTGTGAAACACAAAAAACCTAACACTAACCATTTATGAACAAAATCTTACGCGCGCCGGGCGCACTATGTACTCTCGCATTGCTATTCTCGATCGTTACTCACGCAGTAGCGCAGAAAATTGCTGTAAAGGATTTAACCGTTGAGCATTTAGTAAATCCTTTTAGTATAGATAATCCCAAACCACGCTTTAGCTGGAAACTGGTATCTGCAATTAAAGGCACCAAACAAAATAATTACGAAATCAGATTGGGAACCTCAGCCACAATCGATAATAAAGCGTTGTGGAAAGCAAATGTAAGCAATGATCAATCGGTGTTGGTTAGTTACGATGGACCACAATTATCATCCAAAACCAGGTATTACTGGCAGGTTAGGGTAAAAGATAACCATGGTAATACTTCGGCCTGGTCTCCGGTTCAGTACTTTCAAACCGGTTTAAAACCCGAAGACTGGAGTGCCAAATGGATCGCTGTTGATGGAAAAGATACCACTCTGGCCAGCCCCATGTTCAGAAAAGAAATCAACCTGAAAAAAGATGTCCGCTCGGCAATGGCCTACATTACCGCAAAGGGTCTATATCAGGCCGAGCTAAATGGTAAGCGCATCAGTAATGCTTATTTCGCCCCCGGTTGGACGAGCTACAAAAATCATATTCAATACCAGGCTTACGAGCTCGGCACATCACTTAAGAAAGGTGCCAACGTAATTGGTGTATCATTGGGTGATGGCTGGTACAAAGGCCGTATTGGCTTTGGCTGGCAAAAACAATTCTACGGCGATACACGGGCACTATTGCTACAGCTAGATGTAGTGTATACCGATGGAACCAAAGAAACCATTGTTACCGATAATAGCTGGAAAAGCAATTACGGACCAATACGCGCTGCAAATATTTATGATGGCGAAAATTACGATGCCAGGTTAGAGATTGCAGGCTGGAACAATATCGGCTATAAAGAAACGGCAGACTGGAAGCCTGTGCGCACGCTCGAAAACGGACCAGAAAAACTGGTAGGCATGAGCGGGCCACAGGTAACCAAACACGAAGAATTTAAAGCCCTAAAGATTTTTAAAACGCCACTTGGCGAAACCGTTGTAGATTTTGGACAGAATCTGGTAGGTTGGGTAATGCTGAAAGCCAAAGGGCCTGCAGGCACTAAAATTACCATTAGCCATGCCGAAGTTTTAACCAAAGCAGGTAATTTTTATACCACTAATCTGCGTACAGCCAAACAACAAAATAATTATACTTTAAAGGGTGGCGATGAACAGGTTTTTGAGCCACATTTCACTTTTCAGGGTTTTAGGTATGCTAAAATAGATGGCTATCCCGGCGAGTTAAAGCTTGACGATTTGACGGCCGTTGCGGTTTACTCAGATATGCAAACCAGCGGTAAGTTTAGCACCTCTAACCCTTTGTTAAATCAGTTGCAGCATAACATCAGCTGGGGACAGAAAGGGAACTTTGTAGATGTACCTACCGATTGTCCGCAACGCGACGAACGCCTCGGCTGGACGGGCGATGCCCAGGCTTTTGCCAATACTGCTGCTTACAACATGGATGTTTCAGGCTTTTTTACCAAATGGTTAAAAGATGTAGCTGCCGATCAGTTGCCGAGTGGTAGTGTACCTTTTGTGGTGCCCAATGTACTCAACAGCACAGATGCGGGTTCGGCGGGCTGGGCAGATGTGGCTACCATCATTCCCTGGGATCTGTATGTGGTTTACGCAGATAAAGGTTTGCTCGAAACACAGTATGGAAGCATGAAAAAATGGGTCGATTATATTTCATCAGTAGCTAAAAATAATTTGTGGAACAGTGGTTTCCACTTTGGAGACTGGTTATTTTACCGTCCTAACGATGATAACGATGGTCGTGCCGCCGTAACCGATAAGTACATGATTGCGCAAACATTTTATGCCCACTCTACACAATTGCTCATTAATGCCGCAAAAGTTTTAGGTAAAACAGACGATGTAACGAAATACAGCGATTTGCTGGCTAAGATAAAAGCAGCCTACCTGGCCGAAAATATGACCGCTAATGGTAAACTGATCTCGAATACACAAACGGCTTACGTTTTGGCGTTGCAATTTGATATGCTGCCCGAAAACCTGCGTGCGCAAGCTGCACAACGCCTGGTAGATAATGTGCGTGATTACGGTAACCACCTTACCACCGGTTTTTTGGGCACACCATATCTCTGCCATGTATTAAGCCGCTTCGGGCACGAAAATGTAGCCTACGATTTGTTGATGCAGGAAAAATATCCATCGTGGCTTTACCCTGTTAAAATGGGCGCTACTACCATTTGGGAACGTTGGGATGGTATTAAACAAGATGGTTCTTTCCAAACGGCCGATATGAATTCTTTTAACCACTATGCTTATGGCGCAATTGGCGATTGGATGTACAAAAATATTACGGGTATTAATCCGGTTGTAGCCCAGCCAGGTTACAAAGCAATTTTAATTGCGCCTAGGCCTGGAGGTAATTTAACCAGCGCATCAGCTGAACTCGAAACGGTTTACGGAACTGTAAAGTCTTCATGGATTTTAAGCGATGGTGTTTTTAAGCTTGATGTAGTGGTGCCAGCCAATGCCACAGCTACGGTGGTATTACCGAAAACCGATAAAAAAGAAGAAATCGGATCGGGAAGCTATCATTTTGAAACCAAATATTAATCGCTTAATATTGCAGCACGGTTAAAAGGAGGCTGTACCATTTATTTTGTTTTGTCATCCTGAGCCTGTCGAAGGACTATAGTTTACTTGTAGGCTAAAGCGTTTCGACAGGTTCAACGTGACAGATCTAAATGATTCGCTTCCTTAACCGATGACTTAAAAAATAAATGTACAGTAAAGAAGAATCAGCGAGGTTACGTCAACAGTTTTGGATTAGTTTCGGGCAATACATGAAACCCGTGCCCTCGGCTAGCGGATCAACCGTAAACTGGACCAATTACAAAACAGGAGTTAAAAATATCTTCTTTAAAATGGATGTCGATAAAAAAAAGGCTTTTATTAGCATCCAGCTGTCACATCCCGATGCAGATATCAGGCATTTAATATTTGAGCAGTTCGAAGAGTTTAAGCTTATGTTTAGCAATCAGGTAGGCGAAGAGTGGGAATGGATTAAGGATGCAACCGATGATTTTGGTAAAACCGTAAGCCTGATTTCGATATCCATTAGTGGTGTAAGTATTTTTAACCAACAGCACTGGCCTGAACTGATTTCCTTTTTCAAGCCCCGAATTATTGCACTCGATGATTTTTGGGACAATGTAAAGCCTGTATTCGAAAACCTGGTTTAATCGGCCAGGTTCAGTTGTGCTACCCTGTCTTTTGCAAACTTAATTTCTTCCTTATCATCTGTTACATTGGGCTTGCTCTTAAGGTACAGATTATAGTACTTTAAAGCATTTTCCGCATTTTTTAGTCTGGTGTCGTAAAATACAGCGAGGCGGTAATAGAGGGTAGAAGTGGCATTAAACTGCAGGCCTTTTTTGTAAGCCGCGTTAGCCAGGCTAAGCTGATTATTTTCTTCGTAAACCAGTCCCAGCAACGAATAATAGCTCGATGTATTGGGCGAAATCGCCTCGTCTATCGTTTTTTTGGTGTAAATGGCAGCTTGTGGATAATTTTTCAAAGCCCGGTAACTCAATGCGGTATAATACAAAGTCGCTTCGTTTTGCATAGCCACTTTCTCCAGCATTTTAAACAGATCAATCGCTTTCTGGTATTTTTTGGTGTAATAGTAAGCTTTTGCCACATCTTTTACCACGCCGGCATCGGCTCCGTCTTTTAATAGTTTTTCGCCCGAGCCAATTACTTCATTGTATTTCTTTAACTGGTTGGCAACCGGAAGTTTCTCTTTTTGTAAAATCAGGTTATCAGTATCGGCTTTGCTGGCAATATCGAGTACCTGGTAGGCTTTTTCGTGATCCTGTTTTACGGAATAAATGTTGGCGAGGTCTATGGCAACATCGCCTTCTGTAGGGTTAATTTTATTGGCTTTTAATAAATATAACAGCTTAAGCGAATCGGTAGGAATGTTATAGAGATTGGCCAGTAGTTTATACACATTAAAATTATTGCTGTCTATTTTTGCGATTTCACCATAATATAACCGGGCCTTTTCGGTATTGCCGCGTTTGGCATTAATGCTGCCTAAACTAAACAGGATAGGGAGGCTTTGCGGCTGAAGGGTATAAGCTTTACTGTAAAATTTTTCTGCTTCTACATTATTCCCGGCCATTAAAAAGCAATAACCCATTTGGCTAAGTACTTTAATGTCGTTCACATTTTCGCCATAAACCTCTTTCAGGTATTGTGCCGCATCGGCATAGCGCTGGGTTTGGTAAAAATCGAAAAGTTTTTCTTTATCCACCACTACATTTTGACTGTACGCTGCATTAGCAAAACAGAATAATACAAATGATATAAACAGCTGTCTCATAATAAGGAATTATAAAACTAATTTATTAGTTGTTTTTGTTAATTCCAAATTTGTTTTTAAACATGAGCATATTTATCGCTGCCGAAAACCTTAAATAAAAACAAAATAAAGCTTAAGGGGTTTATAAGGAATAGTTTAACTAAAATAAGAACCTATGAACACTTTAAAGAAGTTTGAATTAATGGAAAAGATTGTGCGTGAATTGGAAGATCTACAAAATTCTCAACAGGCCCTTATTCAAAAAATCGGTAAAATTGAAGTAGATAACATCGAACTTGGCGATAGCCGTCTGGAAAAAGATTTACCCGATATTCACCAAAATTTAGGTGATAACTTAGATACTATTTCGGGAATTTTAGATTACTTTGCAGGTAAAACACAAACCTTTGGTGATAAAAACAATGTGGATGCCTTAAAAGAACAGGAAGCCATAAACAATGCCACCAGCTAAATTTAATCGCATATGAAATTTTTATCTTTAACCGTTGCTTTCTTACTTGTTGGTCTGTTAGCCAGTGCACAAGTATTACCTTCATTCCAGCTGGGCATTAAAGCTGGTGCAAATTTTTCGAAATTTGATAGTGAAAACACTTTTAACAGTGAAAACCGTGCAGGTTTTTACGGAGGGCTATGGGCCAGGCTAGGAGCTGCCGGCATTTACTTTCAACCAGAACTCTACGTTTCTGGCAAGAAAACAAATTTGGTAAGCAATGCGGGAGAGGTAAATAAAGTAACCTTTACAAGTTTAGATGTGCCTTTACTGGTAGGTACCAAATTTGGTGCTGCAGGCGTAGGTTTACGTTTAAACACCGGACCTATGTTTTCGTTAATTTTAGATGAAAACCAAAGCTTTAGTCAGGCAGCTGGTAGCGTTTTCAAAGCCGATTTTAAAAATCAGGCTGTGGCATGGCAGTTTGGAGCAGGTTTAGACCTTAAAAAGTTAAGTTTCGATGCGCGTTATGAACTTGGCTTGTCTAAAATCAACAAATCGGGCTATCCGGGTACTAAGTTAAACTTATTTACAGTTGGCTTAGGGTACAGGATTTTGTAGATAAATGATTTCAGTCGCTATAGAAATGCGATGCTGAAAGGCTCGGCTAATGGCCGGGAGGAAGTCCGGAATAATGTTAACAATTATACAAAAGGCAGGTCGAATTTAGAATCATCTGCCTTTTGTTATTTCAATCGGGCATTAATAGTGAGCTCAGGGCATGAATGAGGAAACTTTAATTATTACCGAAATTTAATTCATAAAGCTTGATATTTAAAGGATATATTTGTTATATTAAATACAGAAAAGGCCGCTAAAATTTAAAGAAATGGACTTAAGGTTAATTGAAAGGTACAAAGCTTTGGATATAGCTAAGGTTATAGACCATGAGAAATTCAACAATATTTCAATAGTCCACCATTCTACTGTTTTGGAGGGCTCTACACTAACGGAAGTTGAAACCCAGGTTTTGATAGACGAGGGATTAACTCCAAAAGGGAAGCCCCTTACGCATAGTTTAATGGTTACCGATCACTTTTCTACCCTGCAATTTGCATTAAAAGAAGCCAATAATAAAAGGCCGGTTACAGTATCATTCATTCAGGAGTTAAATGCGATGCTTATTCGCAATACAGGGTTGGTTTATAATACCATTTTTGGCACTGTTGATGCAACAAAGGGAGAGTTTAGAAAAGGAAATGTTACTGCTGGAGGCACCTACTTTCCAAATTATGATAAAGTTGTTTACCTTACTGAAAACCTTGCTGATGTAATCTATAAAGCAATGCAGGCTGATTTGTCAGTATCAGAGCAGATTCAATTATCATTTGATGCACACTATAACCTGGTTAGTATACATCCATTCTACGATGGCAACGGACGGACTTCGAGGCTGCTCATGAATTATATACAGGCCTATTACAAGTTACCTCTTGCCATTGTTCACCAGCAATCAAAAGTTGATTATATAGAAGCTTTAAAAGAAACCAGAGCAAAAGAAGATATCAATATTTTCAGGGATTTCATGAGCAGGGAATATACTTTGCTTTTGAAAGATGAAATTAAAAAGTTTGAGGAAACTACCAAACCAAAACAAGGTAAAGGCTTTCATCTGCTGTTTTAAATCTAATTTATACAGAAGATAGTGTCACTATCTGACTATATATTTAACCTTAACGTTTTCTCAATCTCCTTTTTCCAGCTCTACCTCAGTAAGCTCATAAGCAAACGATCCTTTTTTGGGTACAATAGGTGTTGCCCTGCCAATGCTGAGCGCTTTAATAAAAGAAGCCCCAAAATAAAAGATCAGCGATGAATAAAACACAAAAAGCATAATTACAATAATAGAGCCGGCTGAGCCGTAAATGTTGCTGATATTGCTAAGTGGTAATAAAATCCTTAAAATATACTTACCCGCTGTAAATAAACATCCGGTTAACAGGCCGCCCGAAATTGCTGCACGCCAGGTTGGCCTGCCGTTGGTTAAAAACCTGAACAGCATAGTGAACCAGGTAGTTACAATAATTACAAAAACCAACTGGTTAATGATAGAAGTTAAAATCAGACTGAAAGAAGGTGAATTTGTTTTTAAATAGGCACCAATAAAAGCTTGCACACTATCAGCCAATAAGCCGATAAAAAACAATATACCCGCCAGCAAGATAATAATAACCGATACGGCCCGCGATTTAAGGGTGTAAATGAGTCCCTTTTTATCTTTCTTGCCGATGTTCCAGATTTGCTCTAAAGAGTTTTTAATTACATTGAAAAGGGTTGTAGCTACAAACAGAAAAAATATAAAACTGAAGAGTGTAACATACCATGCCTGATCAATGCCCCTGATATTCCTTAACGTTGTTCTGATCTGTGCGATGCTCTCATTATCGAGAATATTGGCCAGCCGCTCGAACAAATGGGTTACAAACAGCCTTCTATCGGTAAACATCCCAAATAACCTGATGAGGATAATAAGGATGGGGGGCAAAGCGAAATTGGTGAAAAAAGCAGTAGCACCTGCTAAGCGTAGTGGATCATTTTGCTGAAATAAACTAAATGCTTTTCTTATGGTAGAGAAAAAAAACTTCAGGTCTTCTGTTATTGATGGCATCGCTACTGCATTAAACTAAAAGGCGCGAAATTAACAAAAATACTTTGTCACCGCCCTTTGTATCGTTAAAGTTTCTAATTTGTTTTGGTGAAAACAAGTAGTGTTTTATCGCCATTTAACAGATAGAGCTTGTTATCAGTTACTTTTGCATTATTTACCTGGTTTAGCGCATGCAGATAAGCACGTTCTGCCGCATCAGTTTCCTGACAAAACATTTTGGTGCCAAAAACATTTTTTACGGAGATTTTATTGTCTGCAATCTCGGCTTTACCACCATAGTTATTACAAAATGATTTTCCGCTCAATTTTAGGCTATCGGCAATGTTTAAGGTTGCCTTAGCTGATGTAGGGAGTACTAAACCCGGCAGTTCTGTGAGTTCCCATTTGGTGTTTGTAAATTTCGCCGGATCTATTTTTTCGTTACACGAACTAAATAGAAATAATAGCAGGCCAATAAAGATTAAGTTTTTCATGTTCTTAGTTTTTAATGATTCGCTTTTTTGCATCAAAAACTAAACCAATTGTTTTGCTGCGGGGTTTTTCATTTCCATCCAATGGTGTTTTATGTCTTGATAATCGAAAAGTGAAATGCGTTTCAGCCCAACTTTTTGCAGTACGTGGATAGAACCCGAATTATTGATATCGGCAATACCGATAATTTCTGCTAGTTTTAAGGTATCAAAAGCATAATCTTTTGCTGCAATGGCCGATTCGGTAGCGTAGCCTTTTCCCCAGTATTTTTTACTAAACCGATAACCTAAATCGTGGTAATTAATTCGGTTATTGGTTGTTTCGGTAATTAATTTTAAACCAGCCCAACCCACAAAATTATTGGTTTCCTTTTCAATCACAGCCCAGCGGCCAATGCCGTTTTCTATATATTGCCTGCGAATAAATTCGATATTGGCCTGGCTTTCTTCAATAGCGCTATAGGGTTTATTCCCCAAATAACGGTGCACTTCGGGGTCACTATCCATTTCAAACATGCCGGCTGCATCAGCAGATAACAACTCTCTTAAAATCAATCGTTCCGTTTCTACAAAAATTTTCATTGAATAATAAAGTACCTAATTTTTAAGCTAATGTATAAAATCTATTTAATTCCATCTTCATAAATTGGCCCGTAAATACTGGGAACTTTATGGCCGGTAGCGCGCAGATAAATAATCATTTCGCCACGATGATGGTAGATGTGGTTCATTAAAAAACTGCGAACTACTTTGATACGCTCCATTGGGGGCAGTACGGTTTTGCCCCTTGCTGTCATTTTCCAGTCTTCAAGCATGCTTTCGTCGGTAGCCGATTCAATACTTTCTTTTGCCCGGTTAAATGCGCGCTCAAATTTTGCTATTATATTTTCTATATCGTTTAGAGCTACCTCATCGCGCTGGTAAGCATCCATATTAAATTCGCTACCATGAAAAGTACCCGGGTACCAGTCGTAAATTTCGGCGATGTGTGAGGCCAGTTGCGCTGTAGTCCACGAATGTGGTGAGGGTTTATAATCTAAAATAGCATTCGGTATTGCTTTTAGCAATTTACGGGTGCTTTCTGCCTCAAGAAGAAATTCGCCCAATAGTGATTTTACCAGCATAATTTTATTTTTTGAGAATCCCGGAGCGGATGGTACTTAATAAAATCAGTTTAAATCATTTTTGTTTTAAAAAAAGGATATTGTTGTTAATATCTGGTAAAATTCAAATTAGCTGTTGCTGGAATGTAAATACCCACATAGGTTGATAAGACAAGCCCATGTGGGTATAGCCATTTGATTAAGCCACCTGGGCAGATAATGGCGTGCCAGGCTTTCTTTTCAAAATGAGTGCGGCTATTAACGATACAATAATGCCAACTGGTAAAATTTCCAGATAGGTAAACAATACTACCATGATCGGGTTTTTATACAATTGCTGATTGTAGGCCAGTTCTTTGGCTTGTTTTGCCAGCTCAGCTACGGATGCACCACTATCTTTAGCTTCTTTCAGCATATGGGCTACGTACTTATCCATAAAATCGGGTATGAAAACATAATAATCAATCAGCCAGGTTATTACATATATGGTTGAGGCAATTAAACTGATGTAAAGACCGATTTTAAATGCTTTGCCAAAGGTAATTGAACCATTGTTGTATTTATCACGGTAGTTTTTTATACCTACAAAAATAAAGGAGAATGCCAGCACCATTGAGGCATAGCCCAAAAGCATGCTGTGTTCAAAGTTAGCGTCGCTGTTACATCTGGCCATCGAGATTACCATCAGCACGGATACAATTACGCCGGCAATTAATCCGAATACAATTACATTCTTTTTCATCTTTTTTAGTTTAAGGGTTTACACAACAAAATTGGTTCGATTATTCTTTTTGGCCCTCATACTTTAGGGTGATTTTGAAAAGAAGCAGTTATTTAATACTAAAGTAGTAATGCGATTAGGGAATAAGGCTTAATCTTTTGGCAGTTTCTATTGCTTGCGTTCGGCGTTTAACTTCGAGTTTTTCGAAAAGCCTTGCATTATGTGTTTTTATCGTATTTAAAGAAACAAATAACTTTACTGCAATTTCCTGGTTACTTAATCCGGCCGACATGAGTTGCAAAACTTCCAGCTCTCTTTTACTAATGTTGAGTTTGGTCAGTTCCTTTTCATTGAGGATAAATGTTTCAGGCCTGGGGGTAAAAACCTCTTTTTCGATGAGTATGGTTTTAGGTTTAGTTAATTTTAGTGCCAGCCAAATGCCCAGTGCCGTAAAAAGAACTGCTATTGCTCCCGCATAAATTTCGAAAGCATGGTTAATGATTATGAAACGAAGTTCGAGCCATTTAAGCAGAAAAAGTAATGCTGCAAGGAAAACACCGTATAGGATGGTGCTTTTATTTTTAGCTAAAAAGTTAACAGCGTTTGGCATGGGGAATGATTCTTCAGTTCAAAAATAAGGAATAAACCCGGAAATTAGGAGGCCTGATCTACCCGAATTGCAGGCCAGGCATTCTCTCTGATATGAATAGTTAATTTTTAGTTAAAGTGGTAATTTTCTGGTGACTTTGATAAATAAAACGCCTGAAAGATTTTAAATTCGCGAAAAACAAATTAAATAGCAATATCCTATGAAAATTACGCTTTATGCACTCTTACTTTCCGTTGTTCTGTTTGGCTGTGGGGTAGGAAATTCCGAAAAAACCTACAAAGCAAGACCAGTTGCTGCCAACGATGATTTTAATGTTTTTCCTAAATCGAAGAAAAACGTACTTACTATTGTAAAAACAGATTCGGGCGCCTTGGCCTATGCGGATCGCTTTGCCATTAATTATAAAGATACCACCATTACCATTGATGATGCACCTAATGCGGCTTCAAAGAAATTTTTGAGTGCCTCATTTATCAATACCCAAAAAACTGCCGTGTTGGTACAGGTTGCAAACGAAAGCGGTAAAAAAGCACCTTTTTATATCATTTACTTAAATGATGGCAATACAGAAGTAGTGAGTTTAAATAAACCATCTAAAGGTGCTGAAGATAAAAAATATACCAATGGTCTTGAAGAACTTACGCGTACCAGTTTGCTTATCAACAACGATTACTTTATTAACACGGTTAATTCGAAAGTTTACCCGGTTAAAAGGCAAAACGATGCGGAACGCATTCAAGGTAAATTTTTCATGTATTCAAGTGATAAAACCACACTAGTTTTTTTAACAAAAGATGCTTTATATCAGGCGAATGTAGCTAATGGCGAAACTTTTACACTGCCTTTACCAGCCTCACTTATCGGAGAACCGGAAACATTGGTGGGCAATATTCAAAGAGACTACACTTGGGTACCTAGTGCGAATGGAACACCTTTTTTAAAGAAAAATGCCGATGATAACCGTATTGTAGATATTAAAGAGTTTAAGCATTAAACTTAGATACGATAATCTTATTAAAAGGCAGCTATATTTTTGTAGCTGCCTTTTGCATTTTACGGTATTGATTGTTGGCTTGCTTAAGAATTAGAAGAAAGGGCAGAAAGATCCATTGTCCTAAAAGTTAAGTTTACCCTTGGCCGGGTTATTTTCTTGGTTGGTGGGAGCCGGTGTAGCCAATTCGTTTGTGTCTCATCCTTCATCACCAGCAAACTGCCATGCTCTAAAAACAGGGTAACTGTTTCTTTGCTTTGTTTGTGTTTAAAAAGGAAGCGCCTTTCTGCACCAAAACTTAAAGAGGCAATGGCCGAATCTTTAGCCAGGGCTTTTTCATCATCACTATGGTAGGCCATGCCCTCCTCGCCGTTGTGATACAGGTTAAGCAGGCAAGAATTATAGCTATGACCTGTTTGCGTTTCGGCCAATGTTTTTAACTCCAGCAACTCCGGCGTCCAGGGGAGGGCCAGTTTAGAACGATTAGAATAGGTATAAGAATAAGCTTCGTTGCCATACCAGGCTACTTTTCTTTTGGTAATGATGTGCTTGCCCATAATAAAGGCTTCGTCGTTTTTCCATTCGATGGTGTTCATCAGTACGTCGAAATAATGATCAGCCTCTTGCCGGCTAAATAATTTACCATAATAGTTTACGGTTCCCCCGTAAGGAAGCAGGTTTTGGTCAATGTTGAGTTCGGTGCTGAATAAATCCATAATTGATTATTTAAACTGTACATCCATCTTTGCTGCTTCCCAGCCAATCATGGCGGTTTTTCTGTTCAGTCCCCAGTGGTAGCCACCCAAAGCGCCACTCGATTGAATTACGCGATGGCAGGGGATAAGGAAAGCTACCGGATTATCGCCAATGGCTGTGCCTACCGCCCGCGATGCATTTGGGTTTTGCAGTTGCTTGGCGAGCTTACCATAAGTGGCCAGCTTTCCCATTGGGATTTTTAGCAACGCTTCCCAAACTTTTAACTGAAATTCGGTTCCTTTTAAATGTAGTTTAACCTGATTCAACTTGCTCCAGTCGTGGTTGAAAATATATAAGGCATTCTGCTGCTGCATATCAAATATCTGCTGGTAGCTTGCGGCAGGAAACTTACCTTGTAAATTAACCAGGGCCGCCGATTGATCATCGTAAAAAGCCATATGGCAGATTCCTTTAGGCGTGGCGGCTACAATAATATTCCCAAAAGGACTTTCAGCAAAGCTGTAATTGATCTGAAGGTTCTCTCCACCATTTTTATATTCGCCGGGTGTCATGCCTTCAATGTTCACAAACAGATCGTGTAAACGGCTGGTTCCTGATAAACCTGTTGCCAAAGCGGTATCAAATAAACTCTGGTTTTCTTTTAGCATTTCTTTAGCGTGGCCAATGCTAATGTATTGTAAAAAACGTTTTGGGGTAGTGCCTGCCCACTCGCTAAATAAACGCTGAAAATGAAAAGGACTTAAATTTACATTTTCAGCAATTTCTTCTAAGCTGGGCTGATTTTTATAATTGTCCTTAATATAACCTATGGCTTCTGCTATCCTATTGTAATTGATTTCTTCTTGTGCTTTCATGGTTTTGAATAATTATATCCAAAAGTACCTGGTAAAGAAAGGGCAAACTACCCGAAACTTGCTAAGTTTAATTTAATGATAATTGCAAAGATGGCGCTTTCTTTTAATTATTCTATTGGTTACCGTAACCAGTTTACGGGTTTAAAAGTTTTTTGGTGAGTGAAACAGCCAATGGAGATTGATTTGAAATAAGTAAAAAATATTTGTTCTGCCATTGTTGTGTTTTAATGGCTTGCTTACTGGTCGGCATATCCCAGGGCGGATAAAGGCGGATTCCTCTTTTACCTGTTACTTTATTATGTGTTATTATCTTCTGTTGTATTAATATTGCTTTTGGGAAAATAAACTGCCCGCTCAAGTCTTCGTTTTCTACTGAAATAATCAACAAATCGAAATCATCTGAAGCATTAAATGGAGCGGTAATGCTTTTTTCATCCCGTTTCCAGATACTCACAAACTGCCCGGTTTTTGTAGGGGTAATTTTAGCTTCGCGGTACTTAACCTTTAACTGGTTTAACCCGAAAGTTGCAGCGCAATATACTTTGCTCTCTGCTTCCTGGCGGTAGTTACTGATTTGGTAACCTAGGGGACTGTATGCCCTTTTTATTGCGGCTAACAGTGCTGGAGGAAGGATGGTTAAATTCCCTTTACACGCATAATTAATGCACATCGATTTTTTATTGTTCTTCAATAATTGATTCCCCGTTTGAACAATCACCTGAGGTCCATTGCCATGTTTCATGCAGCCTGATTTTGCCATTTGGCAGGTACTCAGGTTTAGAATTGCAGATTCCGGTCATTAATGTACCGGCATCATTTACCTGATGATAACGCATATCAATATTTCCATTTTCATCAACTAGGCCAATTAAATGGCCGTATTTAATTTTCCCGCCAAAATATTCGGCGCTAAGCAAATGGCCGTTCTGTTTATATTTAAAAACAGTTTGATCTGATGTTTCTCCGTTCTCAGTATTGCTAACCGCCCTGAAAATTCTGTCGTTGTAGTTTATCATAAAGCCATAAAACTAGCAATCTCTTGAGCAATAAAAAAAAATATTTATATCATCAGGCCAGCCAAATTTTTTCTCCTCTTTTTACACAAAAAAATAAAAACTTTATTTGTAATCTTTAAACGCATATTTTCCGTGTATAAACGTTTATAATCGACTATAAATATTTAGATTCCGACTGAAGTCTCCTCCTGTATGCAATTTTGTGTTGTCGGTTGCCGCGGTGGCAGCTGTTCGTTAAAAGATTAGAAACTTAAATTTTACTGAACTGGCTATTAAAGACACGGGTGCAAAAAAAGCATTTTAATGATGGCGTTCGCTATAGCATCATGTAGGTAATACATAATGCTATTTTATTACAGTTTTACAGATAAACCCGTATAAAAATTAATGCCAGCTGCCGGGTTAAAATATCTGCCGTTCGCAGCATTTAAGTCGTTGCCTAAACTGTAATTTACATTGAGGAGGTTATTTACTCCGCCGAACAATTCTAAATGAGTTTTAGCTATCCTTAAGTTTCTGATACCTGCTTTGGCTTCTACCAGATGATACCGTTTGGCAAATACCGTATTGGCATCGTTTAATGGGATGCTGGAGGTGTAATTATGTTGCACAAAGAGGTAAAAATCTTTTGGAAAGTTAAATTCGAGACTATTTACCACAGTGTGTGCTGGTACCCCTGTGAGTTTATTGCCGCTGTAAACCGAAGTGCCGTTGATAAAATTTTCAAACCTGAAATGGCTGTAGGTGTAATTGCTTCTCAACTGTAAACCGGTCAGGAAAGAATGCTGGTTTTTAACGATCCAGATGGTTGTTTCGAGCTCAAGCCCCTGTTGTTTAGTGCCGCCTGCGTTAATAAAATATTCTGCATCATTCTGATTTAGCCTTCTAACAATTGCATCTTGTAAACGATAGCCGAAAATATTACTATTAATATAAATACGGTTGTTTTTTGTTTTGTAACGGAGGCCAAGCTCATAGTTCCAGCCTCGTTCGGCCTGCAAGTCGTTATTGATATTATTGTCTGAGGAACGTACTTCAGCAATAGTAGGCGGAGAATAGCCTCTGCTGACAGAAGCCCTGGCCGAGAGGTTTTGGCTGATCAGATAAGATAATGCCACTTTAGGCATAAACTGTGGGGCAAATTTCCGACTTTTAGTAGCGATGGTTAAAGGGAAATAACTTTCATAGTTGTAATTGAAGAAATTTAAACTGGAAGCAAGCTCAACTAATAATTTATTGTTGAAATCGAAATTTAAGCGGAGGTAAGCAAAGTCCTGATTCGCTTTTAGGCGATCGGAAGCTAGCATGGCTGCTGGTTCCCCGGCATTATTGTTGAAGTTTTTAATTTGGCTTTTTGTTCCAGAACTTTCTACACCTATTTGTACACCAAATTTGAAGCCTTCCTTTTCTGCATCATAAGCTAAAAATGTCCTCAGCCCAAGGGTGCTTTCATAACGTTGCTCGTAGTTGGTAATAAAAGGATTTTTAAAATCAGTATAGGTGGTGAATAATGCAATTACGTGTTTTAAATGCGAATTAATTTGATAGGAATTAGAAAGTCCTCCAAAAGCAGTTTTGTTATAAATAGCTGCTTGCTGTGTAATAGCGCCGGGTAGAGTAGGGGTTGCCGGCCTGGCCAGTTTAGGGTCCTGTTCCAATTGCGCGGAAGTTAAGCCTCCCGGTGTTTTGTAATTAAGATCGCTGTAAAAAATAAATGCTTTTAAACTACCAAAAGGGTTATAATTCCACTGTTGTTGCATTTGAATATACTTGCGGTTTAATGCACTATTCTGACGAAAACCTGTGCTTTTTTGATATCCTTCGCTAATACTAAAACTGTAATTTTTAAACTGTCGTTTAATTGAAGCTGTTTGGTGAAAAAGGCCGTAAGATCCTGCTTGTACAACGGCATAGATTTCGTTACTATTAATGTTTGGAGGGGTAATCAGTATAGCGCCTCCCGTACTTGCACCAAATATGCTGGCCTCCGGACCTTTGTAAATTTCCAGATTACCTACTGCAACTACATCGAGTGCATTTAAATAAGTATTGCCGCCTGCATCGGTTAATGGAAAATCGTCTACATAAATTTTGATATTGCGAATCCCAAATGGTGAGCGAAGTAAACTTCCTCGGAGCGACAGGCGGTAACTACCAGGCGAGCGTTCTTCCATGCGTACACCAGTAACCGTGTTTAAGGTGCTTACCAGCGAATTGCCAGACTGGTTTTTAATCTGGTTGCTATCAACAAGGCTTACGGCTGATACAGATCGTAGTAAAGGTTGGTGGTTGTAATATCCTTTAACAGTTATTTCTTCTAACTTTTTGGTTGAATCGGGTTTTAGGGTTTGCGCAAGGCTGGTAAAAGAAATTAAACTTAGCAATAAGATAAGGTTCGGTTTCAATGAAATTGGTGCTTGAAGGTTTAGCCATACATTGGCCAATAAATTTACAGGTTATTCTATCAAAATATAAGTTTATCAGGTATTTTGTGACTGGAACAAGTTTAAAGTGATCAATAAACAATAAAGGAAAGTACCATTAGGCACTTTCCCTGAGAGCGTATATATTTATTTAGATATGGTTTATGTGGATGGCTAACTAATCTGATTACTGAATTGATCTGATTGAAAGATCGTTAGCTGGTATTTTGAATTTTACAATAGTGATCTAAGAGGTTATGTAAATGATTAGTTAAACTAAATTAGAGCATTGTAACCAAATATTTAGTTAATGAAATGTTAAAATGTTTTCTGTAGCTTAAATTGTTGAAATATAACAGATTACTTAACCAGGTTTTCGAGTAATTTTTTTTCAATCTCTTTGTTGTTGAGCAATAAGGCTGAAAACTGAGGATCGGATTTTACCAGAAGGAATTTTCCGGTAGGGAGGATAATGGCCGAAGTGCCGCAGGTAGTTACCTCATTAAAAAACATCTTTTTTAGAAATCCTGAATCAGTTTCTATTTCCAACCCTTTTGATTTTACCTGACTGAAGTTTTTGCCAACCTGGCGATATTGGTATATGGCAACTTTTGGACGGGCCTGTGCTTTTTCGATAATATTTTTCTGAAATGTCCATCTCACATTGTTCAAAAAATCGGCATTCTGATAATTTAAATCTCTCCAGCAATCATCGTTATTAAAATCGTACTTAATGATAATGGTATCTTTTAGGACAACGCGCTGGTTTTCTTTGAGATAAAGATGTAACGAATCTACCTGGGTATCGGTTAACGATCCGGCTTCGTAACGTTTGCTTTCATCTACATACAATTTAGGCGAGCAGCTGTAAATAAACAGCGAAAGTAGGAGCAAAGCGAAAAACAATGCACTAAATTTTTGATTTTTTTTCATTTGTGTGTGTTAATCTAAAATTCTATAGCCTATTGCTACCAATTGAGTATGAGATTCCGGATAGATTAAATTTATAACTAAAACATTAAGTGCTTGCTATCGCCATAAAATTTTTACACTAACCTTTTTATGTTTTTTCGTCGCTTTTTTCATTTTCGATTAGGTAGCCTTTAACTTAAAATAAGATTAGTACCCTTAATTAACTATATTGATCTTTTGACGCGGAATCTTTTTTTTATTTAAAAAGAGCAAATACTAACACAATTATATGCTTTTTTGAGGTCATAAATAACAATACGGTGTTCCTTAATTCAGCTGATTATTTTATCTTTAGGCGATTTTAAAAAGATTGGTTTACAAATCTGTCAAACCAGTCGGATATTTAACCTTAATAAGCAAAATCAATATAAACATGTCAAATACATCAAAAATTATCTACACCAAAACCGATGAGGCGCCAATGTTGGCAACCTACTCACTTTTACCTATTGTACAAGCTTTTACCGCATCAGCAGGTATTGATGTAGAAACCAGAGATATTTCTTTAGCAGGAAGAATTTTGGCGAACTTTCCTGAGTATTTAAAAGACGACCAAAAAATTGGTGATGCTTTAGCAGAGCTTGGTGCATTGGCAACCACTCCGGAAGCAAATATTATTAAATTACCAAATATTTCTGCCTCTATCCCACAATTAGTAGGTGCTATTACTGAGTTACAGGCACAAGGTTTTGCCTTGCCAAACTATCCTGATAATGCACAGAGCGAAGAAGAAAAAGCAATTAAAGCTAAATATGCAAAAGTTTTAGGTTCGGCCGTTAACCCGGTTTTACGCGAAGGCAACTCTGATCGTAGAGCACCTAAGGCAGTTAAAAACTATGCAAAGCAAAACCCTCATTCGATGGGTAAATGGTCGGCCGATTCTAAAACAAGAGTAGCCAGCATGACTGAAGGTGATTTTTACGGCTCAGAAAAATCGGTAACAATCGAAGCTGCCAGCCAGTTTAAAATTGAATTTGTAGGCGCTGATGGGGCGGTTACCGAATTAAAAGGTTTATCGCCATTAAAAGCTGGTGAGGTGATTGATAGCTCTGCTTTGAGTTTATCAGCCTTGAAAGCTTTTGTAGCCAAAGAAATTGCCGAAGCTAAAGCTGCTGGTGTGTTATTATCGGCTCACTTAAAGGCAACCATGATGAAGGTTTCTGACCCGATTATTTTTGGCGCCATTGTTGAAGTTTACTTTGCCGATGTTTTTGCTAAATATGCTGATTTATTTAAAGAACTTAACGTTGATACTCGCAACGGTTTAGGCGATGTATATGCCAAAATTGCTGGTAATGCTAAACAGGCTGAAGTAGAAGCTGCATTGGCGCAAGCGATTGAAAATGGTCCGGCTTTAGCCATGGTAAACTCTGATAAAGGCATTACCAACCTACACGTACCGAGTGATGTAATTGTGGATGCTTCGATGCCAGCCATGATCCGTACTTCGGGCCAGATGTGGAATAAAGAAGGCAAATCGCAAGATACTATTGCTTTAATTCCAGATCGTTGTTATGCAGGTGTTTATACTGCAACAATTGATGACTGTAAAGCGCATGGTGCTTTTGATGTAACTACTATGGGGTCGGTACCTAATGTTGGTTTAATGGCACAAAAAGCAGAAGAATACGGATCTCACGATAAAACTTTCCAGGCTACTGCAAGCGGAATAATCCGTGTAACTGATGCCGATGGTAAAGTATTTTTCGATCAGCAGGTAGAAAAAGGCGATATCTTCCGCATGTGCCAGACTAAAGATGCCCCAATTCAAGACTGGGTTAAATTAGCGGTTACGCGGGCCCGTTTATCTGAAACACCAGCTGTTTTCTGGTTAGATGAAAAAAGAGCACACGACAGGGAGATTATTGCTAAAGTAAATACCTATTTAAAAAACTACGATACCACTGGTTTGGATATCCGCATTTTAGCGCCGGTTGAAGCTACTAAATTTACTTTAGAGCGTATCCGCAAAGGTGAAGACACCATTTCGGTTACTGGTAACGTATTGCGCGATTATTTAACTGATCTTTTCCCGATTTTAGAACTGGGTACTTCGGCCAAAATGCTTTCTATCGTTCCGTTAATGAATGGTGGTGGTTTATTCGAAACCGGTGCCGGTGGTTCTGCTCCTAAACACATTGAGCAGTTTATTGAAGAAGGTTACCTGCGCTGGGATTCGTTGGGTGAATTTTTAGCGCTTCAGGCTTCTTTAGAGCACTTATCGCAAACGCAAAATAATACGAAAGCACAAATCTTAGCTGATGCTTTGGATGAAGCAAATGCTAAATTCCTGGCAACTGATAAATCACCTGGTAGAAAACTGGGTACCATTGATAACCGTGGTTCGCATTTCTATTTAGCTTTATATTGGGCTGAAGCTTTGGCTGCGCAAACTAAAGATGCTGATTTGCAAGCCAGATTTGCACCATTGGCAAAAGCCTTAACTGAAAACGAAGCTAAAATCAACGAAGAGTTGATCGGCTCGCAAGGCAAACCACAAAACATTGGCGGTTACTATAACCCGAATGATGAACTGGCCAGCAAAGCCATGCGTCCTAGCGAAACATTAAATGCTGCTTTAGCATCGTTATAGGCATTATTAACATTTAGAAGAAGCGCCCCGATATTATTATTGGGGCGCTTTTGTTTTAAAGCTGCAGTAATAAAGTATCTCAGCTTTACCCAAATAATTTTAAGATTGTGCTTGCATTAACAAACCTTATTCCTATCATTTTGTTATATTCATATTAAATTATAGGAGACCCATCACATGGCAAATAATAAACCTTCACGCGATAAACTGCATAGTACTACCGAGCATGGTGGAATTAACAGGGAGAACTTATCATATAACGAAAGCAAGCAGAGTTACGAGCTTGATGTAAAAGGTACAGATGAAGATTACGATCACCCGATGGGTTATGAAACAGTAGCGGCCGGTGCCCGTGATGATGATTCTACCTACGATGAGGCCAATCCTTATGTAGGTGATGAATATGCACGCGATGAAGAAATTGCCAACGATGATCTGGAAGAACTGGGTATGCACGTAGATGAAGGACAAAGCGTAAAGCTAAGCCCTGAAGATAAAATTCTTGCCCGTACACCAGAAGATAGCCGCGATGATTTGGATGAGGAAGGTTATCCGGTTAACGATATGCCTCAAAAATAGTCAATAGCACACCATCGTGAGTATGGTGATTTGACGAAACAATCATATAAATGGAAAAGCAGGGTTACTTCAGTGTAGTCCTGCTTTTTGTTTGAATACAAACCTATTGAATGAATTGTTCGATATGTTGTTTCCAGATGTTCCTATTGTTGACTACAAATTTTTCAATTGCACCGTCTTTTAACGTAAGCTGCAACCCATTTTTAACTATTCCCAGCGGACTAAAAAATGAAACTTCATTTATATTATCGATTTGAATAGAAAGGGTATGGTTCTGGATATTTAAACTATGGGATTTAAATAC
The DNA here is from genome assembly GCF_011303555.1 of Pedobacter sp. HDW13. NCBI lineage: Bacteria > Pseudomonadati > Bacteroidota > Sphingobacteriia > Sphingobacteriales > Sphingobacteriaceae > Pedobacter > Pedobacter sp. HDW13. The sequence continues at coordinate 4,003,824 of NZ_CP049868.1, forward strand.
TAAACGATCGTTTAGCAAGTACAACTTTCCTCCTACAGCCTCCCGTTTTATAAAATGATTTGAAGCACCTGCGTAAACGATATCAGTTTCGTTAACTCCCTCTAATTTTGTCTGATCATTTACTTTTTTCGATTTTGAAAAAAAGTAAAGCATTAATCCCATGAACAATCCGAATATTAGTCCACTAATGGGGCCCATTATTAATGCGGCATGTAAGTCGTAAAGGAAGGTTGATGCAATGCCAAAAAAGAAGCAAAAAAACAGACCAGCCAATAAGCCTATCTTTATAAAAGCTTTGGTGTCAGGTTTTTTTTCGTAATTCATGTTAAGGGTTAATATCTAAATTAAACCTCCTGCGCAACTCATCTAGTTTTGGATTTTTATTGACCAGGTAATCGTATTTTTCGCGGTTACCGTACAGCCTGTTTTCCAGTTTGCGTTCTACTTGTTTGTAAGTAACCAAAATCCCGAAATTTCTAAGCTCGTTTCTTAAATAATTTAAAAGTTCAACAGATTCCTGCTGGATCAGGTGCTCCTGGGTTTTACTTTCTACTGAGATTTCAATCAGCTCAGGCTTTAAAAGTACCGGAGCAAAATTATTCAGAATCGTAAACAGGTTAATTTTATCGGCGGCTTTAAGAATCTGTATGTAATTGTTCCATACTTCCAGCAAACGGTCGTAGCTAAACATTTCCCGTGCTTCGCCGGTTATGGCTTTTGGCTTACCATCATCGTCTGCATCTGCTATACGTTCAAAATCATTTAAAGAGGGAATTAAGGTACCGGCCGCGCTGGGCTTCGGAATATTAATGCTGATGGAAGTAGCCGTAGGCATGCTAGTTGCCCTTGGTGTTTCGCTGGGTTTATTTAAAGGTATGCTGGCTGGAACTTCAGCCTTAGGGATATTTACCGTTGCCGGAGCAGCACTTTCACTTACAGTTTTCGGCTGTATGCTTTCTGCTTGTGCCGCTTTTTCAGCTACGACATTAGTTTTTTTTTTATCCTGATCTTGGTCAGTTGCTGTGTTACTAGGGTTTAAGGGTTGTTGTGCTAAATTGACGACCGACCGGATATGGCACATTTTAATTAATGCCAGCTCTACCTGTAAACGTTGGTTTTTAGAGTTTTTATAATTTAAATCGCAGGTATTGGCCAGATTTAAAGCTGTTAACAGAAACGACAATTCTGTTTGCCTGCACTGATCTAAGTATTTTTGTTTGATGTTTTCGCTAACCTCTAAAAGTTTAATGGTAGCATTATCTTTACCCACCAGCAAATTACGGAAATGGCTGGCTAAACCGTTGATAAAATTATTGCCATCGAAACCATTGTTCAATATTTCATCAAACAAAAGCAGTGTTTGGCTAACTTCGGCAGCGGTTAAAAAAGAGGTAAGTTTAAAAAAGTAATCGTAATCTAAAATGTTAAGGTTGTCGATTACCGCTTTATAAGTGATGTTCTTATTGGCATAACTGGCAATCTGATCGAACATCGAAAGGGCATCACGTAAACCACCATCAGCTTTTTGTGCAATAATATGTAAACCATCACTTTCAAAAGCAATGTTTTCGCGATTTGCAATGGTTGATAAGTGATTGGCAATATCTTCTACCTGGATCCTATTGAAATCGAAAATCTGACAACGTGATAAAATAGTTGGCAGGATTTTGTGTTTCTCGGTAGTAGCCAGAATAAAAATAGCATACGAAGGCGGTTCCTCCAAAGTTTTCAGAAAGGCATTAAATGCACTTTGCGATAACATGTGAACCTCATCAATGATATAGATCTTATATTTTCCGGCTTGTGGCGGTATGCGCACCTGCTCAATTAAACTACGGATATCATCAACCGAGTTGTTTGATGCCGCATCGAGCTCATGCACATTAAAAGAATGTCCGTTCTGGAAAGAAAGGCAGTTGTCGCAAGTACCACAGGCTTCCATTTCCGCTGTAGGGTTAGTACAGTTAATGGTTTTGGCGAGAATACGTGCACAAGTGGTTTTACCCACACCACGCGGACCGCAAAATAAAAATGCCTGTGCCAGTTGGTTGTTTTTGATGGCGTTTTTTAAAGTACCCGTAATGTGCTGCTGGCCAACTACGGTTTCGAACGTGGCTGGGCGGTATTTACGGGCAGAAACGATAAAATTTTCCATCGGCACGAAAATAGGAATTTTTTATGAGTTGAAATGTGGGCTAACTGGAATGTGGAAAAGTTATAAAACGTAAGATTGGAATAAGATAAAAGCTGAATGACCAAATTAAACTGTTATTGGTGATAATTGTAAAATAGTTTATAGCTTTCTTCGAACGACTCAAAACTGCCAAAAACCTGCGCTATGGCTTTTTCTGTGTCGTAGCCCTGGTTGGTAAGCCTGATGATTTTTTTTAAAATCTCGGTTCTTTTACCTTTAACGAAAAAATAAATAATACTATAAGCAGTGTTGTAATTATCGCGAACCTCGTGCCCATAAAATGAACCGCCATAAATATTGAAAAACTTTTTTAACCGCTCGCTGTCTTTTAAATCTATACCTGCTTTTATGCTTTTAATACGCATGCTCTGTGGGTAAGCATATAAATTGCCTTCGCTGTCAAAATCGAGTGTTTCGAAAAATTCGGCAAGTCCTTCGTTTAACCATCTGGGCGATTTTTTAAAATTAAACTGAAAAATACTGTGGCTGGCTTCGTGCAGGGCAACCGATATAAAATCACGGTTCTTGTAAACAAAGGCCTCATTAATGGCATCGATATAAAAGCCATCGCTGCTGGCAGGTACATTGTATTTTTTCTGTTCTAAGCGGTAATCTTTACTCTTTCCATAGAGGTTTATTTTTACCGGCGCAGTAGTGTTCTGGTGGGTTTCGAAAATTTCATTGCAGAACATGCGCTCGTAGGCAATCAGCTTCTCTATTTTCTTTTGCTCGGTATCGCTTATTTTGCAGTTTACCTGGTTAATCTCTATATATTGGGCAAAGGAGGCGAGACTGATCAAATTAACCAATAAAAATAGAAAACGTTTTTTCATGTTGCAATATACCTTCTTTAAACAGCGTTTTTGATTTATTTCATAATCGCTTTCAGTTCGTGCCTGTATTCAGATGCACTTTTACCCGTAAATTCTTTAAACAACTTATTAAAGTGACTAAAATTGTTAAAACCACTTTCGTAGGCAATATTGGCTATGCTTACCGGTTTTTCTGCCAATAACTTGGAAGCGTGCACCACGCGGTACTCGTTTACAAAATGGGTAAAAGTTTTTTTTGTAATTTTTTTAAAATACCGGCAAAATGACGGGACAGTCATGCTCGACATTTCTGCAATATCGTGCAAACTGATGGGTTCCTGAAAATGGTCTTTCACAAAGTTGAAGATCATGTTAATGCGGTCGTTATCCTGTACCTGCATTTCCATCGAAAAGCCCCGGGCATTTAAAATTTTATAGTCCTTTGCGTTTTCGAGCACTTTTAATACATATAATAAGGATAGCAAGCGTTCAAAAGGAGGCTGGTCATCCATCATTTCTATTTTATCGCCCACAAGGGCTTTGGTTTCATTACCAAATGCAATACCACCCTTTGCTTTATCAAATAATTCCTGAATACCTTTAGTTTCCTGAAGGCCTAAAAAACCGGAGCCCAAAAACTCGGGCTTCATCTGGATTACGGTTTCGTTTTTATTGCCTGTATTGGTATCGGTGAAACCGCAATGAGGCAAATTACTGCCAATTAAAATCAAATCACCTTCGGTGTAGTAAGAAACATGACTGCCGATTTGCCTTTTGCCCGTACCACCGTTTACAAAAACCATTTCAATTTCGGGATGATAGTGCCACAAATGGGCCATGTTGTTTTCATTAGCGATGTATTTCGAGTAATAAAAAGAACTCCCGAAAGAAGGTTCGACAACTTCAAAACTTGGTTTCATGCTGATCAATTTTATTTACTAAAATACATCAAAAATATGCTGAATTATGTGTTTTACGAAAATATGACTGAATTGGGGGTAATATAGCATAGATATAGGCCAATATGCAATCGTCTAAACATTAATGCTATATCTACCTTAGTACCATCATATAGTAATTAACTCTTTAAAATATTTGGTTATGAAAAAGTTCTTAAAAATCGGTTTAATAGCAGCGTTATTTTTTACTGCTACGGGTGTACACGCTAACGATGATGATTTTACTTTAAAAGTAAAAGGTGAAAAGGAAAAGTTTATCCGTTTTTCTGCAGACAAAGCAGAAGATCTAAATTTATCATTGGTAGGTGCCGATGATGAAGTATTGTTCGAAGAAAGCATTCATGCTTCTGCAACAACAAGTAAAGTATATGATTTAAATGCACTTCCTGATGGGAAATATGTGCTAAAAGTAGAATCGGAATCTAAACTTGCAAAATATAATGTAGTAATTGAAAATGGTGAGGCAATTGTTTCTGAGCCAAAAATTGCAAATGTATTTAAACCGGTTTATACTAAAACAGACGATGTAGTTACGCTTAGCTTAAACAACCTGGATAAAAGCCCAATCGAAGTAAAAGTTTACAACGAATACAACGACGAGGTTTATGCAGAATCATTTAAAGATAAAGCTCAGTTAACTAAAAAGTTCAATATCAGCAAAACAGATTCAAGATCGTTAACTTTCGTAGTAAAGTTTAAAGATGAGAGTTTTGTTAAAACGATCGAAACTTACTAAAAACTAACAGCTAATTGATTAGGGAGATTGTCGGATAGATAATCTCCTTTTTTTTAGCCCAGCCTTTTCCAGGACCCTTTGTCATCAAGAATTTTTAAGTAACTCTTATAGGGCTCCTTGGCGTGATAAAGTTGATACAGCTGATCGGTTAGAGCTGTGAGAAAGTTGAAGAAAATGGAGAAGTCTTCTTGCAAGTTGTAAAGCCCACCCCACTCATTCAATATTAAACTTAATATTCTTTCATCCCTGGTGGTGATCGAAAATTCAAGATTAGGTGAATCAGCATCCGTTTTTTTGTAATAGTCGTGCTGTAGTCCACCCAATTGTCCTATTTCCCTCACAGGTACCTGAATGGAATGTATTTCAGAAAATAGGACGGTTCCAAAACTAGCACTATTAAAGCCTTCTTTGCTTAGAGAAATAGTTTCTGTCGACTGTCTTTCGGAGGCTGCTTTAAACAATTTGTAAATGGCTATTAATGTTAATGGTAAGTAAATTAGCAATAGCCAAGCTGGGAAAATCGGGTGCGAATTTGGTAATAAAACAAGGGTGGTACCAGTTAGTGTAACAGTGAGCAAGGCAGCAAAAAACCAAAGCAGTATAGCTGGAGTTTTTTTGCTGTTGTTAAAACGGAAACGATAGCTTTTCATAAAATAAAATTCGACATAATTTTTTGATTCCTTTATCAGAATTAACGTATGACAGTTTTATTTAGCCTGCATCTTTAGATTTAATAGCATTTGATGGAGGTCTGAAAGGTGTCTTATTACTCATCTTCAATAGTTTCTTTACATATTACTTCGTAAAATAAGATGATTTTTCGCGGTGCTATAGGGGCACATTCATCCAGTACCTCATATATTCTGATTAATCGTTTGATTTTAAGAAATATATTGTTACTTTTGCATCCCCGTAATATACCTCGGGATTAAAAAATTAAAAACATAATTTATAACAATGAATCAGTACGAAACTGTTATCGTTCTAACCCCGTTGTTATCTGAAGAAGCTGCGAAAGAGGCATTAGCTAAATTCAAAGCGATTCTTACTGATAACGGTGCCGAAATTATCCAGGAGGATAATTGGGGTTTGAGAAAATTAGCGTATCCAATTGACAAAAAGTCAAATGGTTTCTTCAACTTAACTGAATACAAAGCTTCAGGTGATTTGATCGCAAAATTAGAGCTTCAATTAAAACGCGATGAGCGTGTGTTACGTTTCTTAACTATCCGTTTAGACAAACACGCTGTTGCTTACAATGAGAAAAAGCGTAGTGGTGCTTTTAACAAAAAAACTAAGGAGGTTGCAGCGTAATGGCAAGAGAACAAATTCAATACGTAACTGCCCCTAAAGTAGAGGATAACCGTAAAAAATATTGCCGTTTCAAGAAAAACGGAATTAAATATATCGATTACAAGGATGCAAACTTCTTGTTGAAATTCATTAACGATCAAGGTAAATTATTACCACGCCGTTTAACTGGTACTTCGTTAAAATTCCAACGTAAAGTGGCTCAGGCTGTAAAACGTGCCCGTCACATCGGTTTGTTACCTTTCGTTGCTGATCAATTAAAATAGGAGGCTAGAGATATGGAAATTATTTTAAAACAAGATATTAAAGGCCTTGGTGAGAAAGATGATGTAGTTACAGTAAAGCCAGGTTTTGGCCGTAACTATTTAATCCCTCAAGGATTTGCTGCATTGGCTACTTCTTCTGCTAAAAAAGTATTAGCAGAAAACTTAAAGCAAGCTGCTTTTAAACAAGATAAAATTAAGAAAGATGCTGAAGGTGTTGCTGAGCGTTTAACTGCTGTTAAACTTTCAATCGGTGCTAAAGCTGGCGAAAGCGGAAAAATCTTCGGAGCGGTTAACACCATCCAGATTGCTGAAGCATTAAAAGCTCAAGGCTTTGATGTAGACCGTCGTCGTATTACTTTCGAAACTGAACCTAAATTTGTTGGCGAATATGTTGCTAACTTAAACTTACACAAAGAAGTTAAAGTTCAAGTTCCTTTCGAAGTAGTTGCTGAATAAGCATTCTTTAAAGAATCATAAAAAAAAGGCTTTTGAGTTTTCTCAAAAGCCTTTTTTTTATGAATAGATGTGAGATTTGAGGAATGCCAACGCGTGCTAAATCTTTAATCTCAAATCTCAGATTTTCCTATCCCTTCGGGTTGTTGGCCTTATTTCTACCTTACTTGGCAAGGTTCTGGCTGGCATGGACAATAAATCTACCAGGAGCTTGCCCATATCTTCAGGCTGTATTTTCCAGGAATCGGCCTCCGCATCGGGGTTGTGGTCGTTAAAATGACTGGCTACCGAACCCGGCATAATGGTGCTTACCTTAACGCCGTATTTTCTTAAATCTAACATTACTGCCTGTGTAAAGCCGGTTAAACCAAATTTACTGGCATTGTAAGCCGAACCGCCTGCAAAGAAGTTAGTGCCTGCCAAACTCGAAATGGTGAAAATATGCCCCTGTGTTTTTTTGATTTCCTCTACACTGGCTTTAATACTGTAAAAAACACCGGTTAAGTTGGTATCAATAATTTCGTTCCATAAATTGATGTCCAGTTCATCAATGGGAGCGAAGTGTCCCACACCTGCGTTGGCAATCAGTACATCCAGCCGCCCCCATTTCTGAATAATCAGGCTTACTGCTTCCTGTTGCGATTTAAAGTCTTTAACATCGGCTTCAATAGCCAATATATCGCCATGAGCTACTAAACTGGATGCCGCCTTATTGGCTGCGTCAATTGTTCTGCTGGTTATGGCTACTTTATAACCGTCTTTTAAAAGGGCTTCGGCAATACCGAGCCCAATTCCTTTACTTCCTCCTGTAATTAATGCAACTTTCATGTTCTCTTAACGTATATCTCTCAAAAATGTTTACTTAGATTTTGTGGTGGCAGGTATCGGGAGCTGTATGATTTCGATATCTTTAAAATCAACTGGTTGCCCTTCGCTTTGCAGGGCGATAAAACCTGATTTAAGTGCTTTACCGTCTATCTTAATTTTGGGGTCGAAGCGGTTAGCTACGCCTCCGCCAATCTGGGGTTTGCTGTATTGCAGCACGGTATCGCCGTTAATGATGTGGGTAACCAGCGAATCGCCCAATACAATCAGCTCTGCCGATACCCACTGGTCGCCATCGTAAGTTTTTGATCTCGAATCTAAACAATGACCAGCGAACATTTTGCCGTTATAAAAAATTTCAGTGCCTGGTGAACACATGTTGCCGGTAGGGCGTGGCCTGCCATCGCTCAAACCACCTAAAAACTGCATTTCAATTGAAATTGGCCAATCCTGTTCTTTAGGCATTGTTTTTGGATCCTGCGAATGGAACATCACACCGCTATTGCGCAAGGTATAACTGGGTGCACCTTTTTGCAGCTCACCAACCATGCGGTATTTTAATTTTAAATGATAGTATGAAAAAGGTGTTTTATAGTAAAGGTGGCCAAACTGATCGTTAAAATCGCCGTACTGATCGTAACGCACTTTAATAATGCCATCTTCTACGCGGAAAGTATTCCCGAAGTTTACATTGTAATCATGGTGGTGGATTTTAACGTTCCAGTCTTTAATGTCTTTCCCATTGAAAAGTGAAGTCCACTTGCCATTGCTGGTGCTTGTGTTTTTTGTGGTGCTGCAACCCCATAAAAGAGTCAGCATAAAAAAAAGGTATCCGAGTTTCTTCATCTGTGTAAATTTGAATCCAAAATACATAAAATCGGGTCATTTAATTTTATTCCAGTATTTAATTTACAAATGAGAAGATGATTAATAAATCTTTCCGCTTACATTTTCCTTTTCCATACCTTTAATTACCTTTGCGCTATGGCGAAAACCCGGACAACCAAAACGAAAAGTAAAGCAAAACACCCGCTTTTAAAGAAGATTACCAACATTGCATCGAAGGTGTTTTTATACTTTTTGCTGGTTTCTGTTCTTTGGGTCATTGCACTTCGCTTTATTAACCCACCCATCACCTTGCTGATGGTTTTACGCAACATTGAGCGTAAAGCTGATGGAAAGCCTTTTAAAACCGAAAAAAAATGGGTTGATTTCGATGAGATTTCGGATAATATGAAACGTGCAGCGGTATCGGCCGAAGATCAGTTATTTTTAAAACATATCGGCTTTGATATGAAAGCAATCGAAAAAGCTTTTGCCAGTAATGCAAAAGGTAAAAAAGTAAAAGGAGGGAGTACCATTTCGCAACAGACAGCTAAAAATGTATTCCTGTGGCCAGGTCGTTCTTGGATTAGAAAAGGGTTTGAAGCTTATTTTACACTATTAATTGAATTGTTCTGGAGCAAAGAACGCATCTTAGAGGTTTACCTCAATGTAATCGAAATGGGTGATGGCGTTTACGGCGCTGAGGCTGCTGCACAAGAATATTATGGCAAATCGTGCACTAAATTAACCAAAAAACAAGCTGCCTTGATTGCTGCATGCTTTCCTAACCCTTTGCGTTGGACACCCAAAAATGCAACTCCTTACATCAGGCATCGCCAGTATCTGATATTAAGAAATATGAATAGGCTGGGGCCGCTTGATTTCTAAAATGTAAGATGTGAAATATAATATGGATAATCGAAATGCAGTTTTCTTCCATCATCCATTATACATCATTTAATCATGATCCTTATTCCATCGGATTTTGATGCCGCCTTTTTCATCGTCTACTGCTTTTAGGTGCAGCACTATACCACGCATACGGGCTTCTCTTTTTTCCTGTCTGGTTAGGTTTTCATCTCCTTTAGGGTTTCTAAGCGGAATATCCATGGCTACATTTGTTCCCGAACCTAAAGCATAGGTTCCTTTTACGTTAAAGTTTAATGCACTCGAGCTTATCTGCATTGGGCTGATTTCTACTTTATCGCCGTTGATGTTTAAGGTGCCATCCAGGTTTTTAATTTCTACATTAGATAAATTACGGTTGGCAAAGGCGAATTTGCCTACTTTGACCATCGGCTCGAAATTAACGAGCGCAGCATTATTGAGGTTAAAAACGACCTTACCATTGATAGAGCGGGGCAATATTTTGCCGGTATGCGATATGCGGCCGGAGATATTTACCAAAGAAGATAAGTAGCCTTTAAGGTTTTTATTCGTAATGGTGTTTTGCCCGAAATTATCAAAAGAGTAAAAGAAATCTTTAACACTTACATGGCTGATTTTGGAGTTAATTTTAAAGCTGTTTGAAGCTGCCTGCTGAATGATATTCCCATCCAAGGATAATTGACCTCCGGCATGAGCCACACTGATTTTATTGAAGAAAATGCCACCTCCCCGAAGCGATATGTCGGCATCGAGGTTTTTAGCCATAAACTTCTCATAAATAGCCTTATTAACCGTTAAGCGGATATTCATTTGCGAGAGCTCTAAAACATTACTCAACTCTTTAGAAACCACCTGTTTATTTCCGCTGGATTTTGTTTTTTTAGTTGTTCTGGGGCCCAAAAAAGGTAAAAACTCTTTTAAATATAGCTGTGGACTGGTCATCTTCAGGTTAACCAGTATTTTTTCGGGAGCGGTATAATACAAGTTAGCAAAATTAGCAATATTGCAGTTTACGTTGAGCTCGCTTTTGCCTAGCTGGAAGTGTCCGTTTTGTATAGATAAGTTGTTTTGGTTGAAATCGATATCTAATGCACTTTTTATCAGATGCAGGTTCCGTGGTATGTAAAGGATATCGGCATTAGCAATCCTGATTTTACCTGAAACCACTGGTTTGGTGAATTTGAAATTATCGATATCGGCTTGGCAATAAAGTTTTAAATCTGCTGTTCCGTTTTTAAATTCAAAGTCGTTTGTGCCTAATGAATTATTGAGGTTAGAAAGCGGAAACTGCGAAGTAACCAAGCCCGTGGCAATGGGGCGTGATAGATTATTAACCGTAAAAGTGTCGATTTTTAATGGTGCGTTGAAATATTTTGCAGTGAGTTTATGGAACTTGATGGAAGAGTTATCATCGCCAATAATGCCGCCAACTGTATCTCGATTGGTAAACGAACCATCAAAATTACAGGCTGTTAATCTACCTGCTGGGATTGAAACCACATTATCCCTTACGGTTATACCAACCTTAATCAGCGGGTCGCCATACTTTCCAGATCCATCATCAATAATATTCCCCTGATGTTGATTGGTTTTTCAATGCCAAATTTTAACAATTTTGAAGAAATATTGGGTGCAAGAAGCAGGGCTACATCTCTGAATAAAATATCGTCAACGGCAATGCTAATGGCAAAAGCCGATTTATCCAGTTCTATTTTAGCACCGATTTTGAAGGGATGTCCGCCAATATTTAATATTTCAGGATCTAAAATTACCGCATCCAATGCTTTGCTGTAATGTGCAGAGAGTGTGCCATCTAAAGTTTTGTCTTTTAAAAAACTTCCTTTCCGGGTATTGAAAGCAAAGCTGTTTACCTTGGTTTTTAGCTTAATTTTGCCAGTCCAGCCGCTATCGGGGTATTCCATCCGGCCTTGTATCTGATCGATATTAAAGTTGAAGAGCTTGTGCCGCTTTTTGTTATCGAGTACCAGACTTACCCTATTAAAATCAATTTTCTTGACTTCAAGCGCCGATGATTTAGTGGATGTTTTTTTCTCGGCAGAAGGTTTACTTTTAAAAATACTGGTATTGCTGTAACCTGCAGAATCGGTATAGATATAAATAGCTGCATTGTTAATGGCAATCTGCTTAATGTTTACGTTGCCAACAATAAGCGAAAGTACATTTAGCGATACGTCAATATCCTGTGCTTTTAAAAGGTCGTGTTTGTGTTGTACCCATAAGCTATCTCTCAACAACACACCATTTAACGATACCGAAACTCCTGGAAAACTTTTCAGGAGGGTAGGCTCCATGCTGGTAGCCGTTATTTCGCCGTTTAAATTTTTGTTTAGTTGCGATAGGATAGAAGTAAGCACTTCTTTTTTATTGCGGCTAATGTAAAATGCACCAGCCAGCCAGGTTAAAATAACCAGCACAACCAGAGCAGCTAATATCTTTAAGGAAATTTTGAGCCAGCGTTTCATACACATTATTTTGATTTAACCAATATAATGCTTTTTGGCTGCTAATTGTTTGCCTGTAAACTAAAATTAACTAAAAATAGAGTTACAGGTTTTAAGAATTTTGATTAGCATTTGGGTTTATTCTCCCATTAGTTGTACTTATAAAAAGGTATATTAAGTACAGCATACCGCTATAGCTTTAAATATGTTTAAAGCAAGTGTGCAAAAACTGTAGAGTGCCAGCTATTTTTAAAGGGAACTTCCCATTTGCTCTCCAAATCTGCCAGTGTTTGCACCATGTTGTTAAAAACAATCGTTTCTGGTGTAATCTGCTTAATGTTTACCAATGTTTCGAAATCTTCCTTGCCCTGAACTTTCACCTCATCGTCAATGCGGTAAGCAATATTGAAACGATTAAAAAGATCAACGTGGTATTCGCTTTCGATCTCCTTAATTAACCTAACCGAGCTATCGATAGAGCATCCGGTAACACCGGCCTGGCTTTCATCAACAGTGAGGATAATAAAAAAGCCATAACGAATTTCTGCCTTTGCCAGCAATTCATTACCATGTGCTTTCCATTGGTTGGTAAAAGCTGCTAATTTATTCAGGATCTGGTTTTCTTCAATTGAAGAAAACTTGCGATCGCTTTGGTATATCCAAACTCTTGATTGTGGAGAAAAACTCATATACAAATTTATGATTTTAATTAATTTGGTGTGTTTAAAACGCTAGCCATATGAAAAAGTTTACACTTTGCTTGAAAATGTCGCTTGTTTCGGCGCTTTGTGTGTTTTTTTATGCTTTTTCCAATCCCGATCCCTTAGAACAATGTGCTGGTTTTCTACAAAAAACCTTCTCCGACCATTACGATGTTGCACAGGAAAGTAACCAGATTAAGCGTTATGAACTAAATGTTACTAACAATGGCTTTTGTCGTTACAAGCGATACTTTAATAACGGAAAAACGGAGTATTTCGCATTTAAGTTATCGAAATTTAAAGATATGGATTATTATGGTAATACCGTATCGGGTAAACTCTATCTATATACCAAGGGTGATGATGTAATTGTACAGACCTATAAAGATAAAGGGGGAGATGTAGATTCGATGGCAACACAAATTATTATCCCGCTCAAAAATATGGAGGCTGAAGATTTAAACCAGATTCGTGATAATTTAGAGCAGATTGTTAAAATACCGGCGCAGCCAGCTAAGGATGCGGTGAAGCTTGGGGATTAGTATTTATCATTTCTGCACAGCGAGATCGTTCTGCATAAGCTTTAAGATTCCCAGTCAAGCTGGGAATGACGACCCGTCATATAATTCTGCTGCCAGGATATTCCTTTCAATAAAAAGTAAGTCTTAGCGGTGTGCCAAGACTTACTTTTCTTTAATGAATTATATGGTTAATTCAAAGGTTAGAGGCCATTCGCTCTTGCGGTAATTTCTGCAATATCCAATACCTTAACTTCCTGTTCTTTATCTTTCAACTTAATCCCATCGCTTAACATGGTCATGCAAAAAGGGCAGCCTGCAGCTATCACCTGAGGATTGGTTTGTAAGGCTTCGTCAACACGTTCTACGTTAATATCTTTATTGCCTTTTTCGGGTTCTTTAAACATTTGTGCTCCGCCGGCTCCGCAACATAAACCATTGCTTTTGCAGCGTTTCATTTCTACCAGCTGGGCATCTAAAACTTCGAGTGCTTTTCGTGGCGCTTCATAAATGCCATTGGCACGGCCCAGGTAACAAGGATCGTGGTAGGTAATTTTTTTACCCTTAAAACTTTCGCCACCTTCAGCTTTCAGTTTCCCTTCGCTAATTAAATCCTGAATCAACTGTGTATGGTGGATAACCTCGTAGGTTCCGCCCAGGCCTGGATATTCGTTTTTGATAGTATTAAAGCAGTGCGGACAGCCAGTTACGATTTTTTTAATATTGTAGGCATTCAAAACCTCAATATTGGTCATGGCCTGCATCTGGAATAAAAACTCGTTACCTGCACGCTTTGCCGGATCGCCTGTACAGCTTTCTTCGGTGCCTAAAACAGCGTATTTAATGCCCACATGATGTAAGATTTTGCAGATATCGCGGGTTATTTTTTGCGCCCGTTCATCGTAGCTTCCGGCACATCCAACCCAAAATAGTATTTCCGGTTCTTCGCCAGCAGCCATTAATTCGGCCATTGTAGGTACTTTAAATTCCATGTTTACTCGTATTTTAAAGGTTAACCGTTTAAATTGTTAACTGTTTAATTGTATTGTTAAATTGCTCATTCGTTTTGAATATTCCTCGACTCAGGACTTTAGACTAAGAGCCTTCTGCCCAGTTAAAACGGTCGGCTGGAGAGTATTTCCATGGCGCCTGGTTGTTTTCAATGTTACCCATCATGGCATTGATACTTGCAGGTGCCTGCGATTCTTCCATTACTGCAAAACGACGCAACTCTACAATAATCTGTAAAGGATCGATATTAACAGGGCAAGCTTCGGTACAAGCGTTGCAACTGGTACAGGCCCAGATCTCTTCTCTGCTAATGTAATCATCTAACAAAGATTTACCATCCTGATGTTCTGCGCCATGTTTATCGATGTTTTGGCCAACTTCCGTAATCCGGTCGCGGGTATCCATCATAATCTTACGTGGTGATAAAAGCTTGCCTGTAATATTTGCCGGACAAACTGAAGTACACCTTCCACATTCAGTGCAAGTATAGGCATTCATTAAGTTTACCCAGGTCAAATCTGTCACATCTTTTGCCCCAAATTTACCAGGTTCGCTTTCTGCTGGTACAAAAGACGGATCGAGCATGGCTTTAACCTCATTAGTTACTGATGCCATGTTGGTAAACTCACCCTTAGGCTCAAGATTAGAAAAATAGGTGTTTGGAAAAGCAAAAATGATATGGAAATGCTTTGAATATGGTAGGTAGTTTAAGAAAGCTAAAATACCGATAATGTGGAACCACCAGCAGCTGCGTTCAATAATCACCAAAGCGCTTTCGGTTGATGGTAATAAATTTATCAAATACTGGCTAACCGGAAATGCACCTGCTTGTACGTAATGACCTGCGCCGATGCTTTGTAATTTTGCATCAGCAGCATTCATCAGCAGGAAAGCAGTCATTAATAATATTTCGGTAATGAGGATATAGTTGGCATCAGATTTTGGCCAGCTTTTCATTTCTACCCCGCTGAAACGCTTTAATTTTAAGATGTTTCTGCGGATCAGGAAGATGGCACACGATACCCAAACGGTAAAAGCCAGGATTTCAAACGAGGCAATTAAAAAGTTATATAAACCGCCAAGGCCGTTAAAAATGCGGTGTGTGCCGAAAATTCCATCGATCATGATTTCGAGCACCTCGATGTTGATGATGACAAAGCCAATGTATACGAAGAAATGGAGGAATGCCGGAATGGGGCGTACCACCATTTTAGACTGACCAAATGCCACACGTAACATCGTTATCAAGCGCTTTGCAGGCTGATCGTTGCGATTAACCGCTTTCCCCAACCGGATATTACGGATAATTTTACGGAGGTTAACTGTAAACAGCGCAATTGCTGCAAGTGTAAGTACTAGAAAAAGGATCTGTGCTACCATGCAATATTAGATTGTTAACGCTAAATTAGGATATTAATCTAAATAAATTACTATGCATGCATAAAAAAATAGATAAAATTGTTTGTTTGTATTCATTCTAAGCAGGTATTAGGGCCTTTTTTCAAATGCACAAAAAATTAATTCACTGATAATCAGTTGAGCAGTGAAATAATAGAAAAAAAGTTTTGCTTTTGAAAAAAGAACACTACATTTGCAATCCCAAACGGATGGTGCCATAGCTCAGTCGGTAGAGCAAAGGACTGAAAATCCTTGTGTCCCTGGTTCGAATCCAGGTGGCACCACTTCCAAAAGCCTTTCAGAAATGAAAGGCTTTTTTGGTTTTAAAGCTTTTAATAAAAAGTTTTACGTAACAATATAAATAATCAATCGTTTGCGCTTTATTTAGTTTTGGTTTAGTAGTTGGTGTAGGCTAAATTAGTTGCAACCACCTCATTTAGGGTGCCTATCAATGTCATCTAAAACAATCATGTTGAACTATAGAGCCAAAAACAGCCGCAAGCACGCATTTCAGAAATTTTTTAATGGTATATTAGGTAAAATGATTT
This sequence comes from Pedobacter sp. HDW13, assembly GCF_011303555.1. Taxonomy (NCBI): domain Bacteria; kingdom Pseudomonadati; phylum Bacteroidota; class Sphingobacteriia; order Sphingobacteriales; family Sphingobacteriaceae; genus Pedobacter; species Pedobacter sp. HDW13. The sequence continues at coordinate 4,019,731 of NZ_CP049868.1, forward strand.
TAACTGGTTTACCTCTCTCATTTTTAAGCAGTTTGCCTTGCCTTGTTTCTGCTCAGCAAAAGCCAAATGTTGTGCTTATTTACATAGATGATTTGGGCTACGGAGATTTAAGTTGTTACGGGGCTACAAAAATTGCTACACCAAATGTCGATCTTATTGCCAAAAGAGGCTTGAAATTTACAAATGGGCATACTACATCTGCTACCTGTACACCGTCGCGGTACGCATTAATGAGTGGCGAATATCCCTGGCGCGAAAAAGGCCGTAATATTTTGCCTGGTGATGCGGCACTAATCCTTTCGACCAATAAAACCAGTTTACCTAAAGTATTTAAAGCAGCAGGGTATCAAACGGCAATTGTGGGTAAATGGCATTTAGGTCTTGGTGATAAAGTAAGTAAAGACTGGAATGGTGATATCAGCCCAGGACCTAACGAAATTGGTTTTGATTATTCTTTTATTTTTCCAGCTACTGCAGATCGGGTGCCAACTGTATTTATGGAAAACCATAGTGTAATTGGTTTAGAAAAAGGTGATTCGATTGAGGTTGATTATGGTAAAAAGGTTGGCGATGAACCAACCGGAAAAGAGCATCCCGAGTTGTTAAAACTCCCTCCTCAGTAGGACATAATAATACAATAGTTAACGGCATTGGTCGTATTGGTTATATGAAAGGAGGCAAAAAAGCGAGGTGGACAGATGAAGAACTTGCCCCAACTTTTCTGACCAAAGCGATGCAGTTCATTGAAAAAAATCAGAAAAAACCTTTCTTTTTGTATTATGCGCTAAATGATATCCATGTTCCGCGTATGCCTGCTACCATGTTTAAAGGAAAGAGCGAGATGGGATACAGAGGCGATGCCATACTGGAAATGGATTGGGCGGTAGGTGAAATTACCAAGCAGTTAGATGAATTGGGTTTAACCAAAAACACCATTATTATTTTTAGTAGCGATAACGGGCCTGTATTGGATGATGGTTATGCAGACGAAGCTATTGCTAAACAAAACGGGCATTTGCCTGCGGGACCATTAAGAGGAGCTAAAACGAGTGTTTATGAAGGTGGTACGAGAGTTCCGTTTATTGTTTCATGGCCAGAAAAAATTAAACCCGGGCAGTCTGATGCACTGGTTAACCAGATAGATTTGCTGGCCTCTTTTGCAGGCTATTTTAAGGTACCCATTAAAAATGGGGAGGCTGGCGATAGTGAAAATCAATTTGCTGCATTTACGGGAGCAGATCGGGTAGGGCGGAAAATGATGATAGAAGAGGGATACAATAATCTGGCTGTAGTAAAAGGCAATTGGAAATATATTGCCCCATTTGGCAAAAATGGCGATCAGTTGTTCGATTTAAAGGCTGATATTGGGGAAAAAAATAATGTTGTGGCTAAATTTCCAGAAAAGGTGAGTGAACTAAAGTCTTTACTTGCTACAGAGACAAGTAAAAAATAGCCTAAAAGATATTGAAGTGAGTAGACCAGATATTTTCTTGAAAAATAATTTTTATGCATCTGCTTGCTTATCAGAAAGATCTGCGTTTTTTGTCGGTTAAACGGTTTTTTAAAGCAGAAAAACTCAAATTATTTTTTGCATTTGTGAAAAAGAACACTACATTTGCATTCCCAAACGGAGGGTGCCATAGCTCAGTCGGTAGAGCAAAGGACTGAAAATCCTTGTGTCCCTGGTTCGAATCCAGGTGGCACCACTTCCAAAAGCCTTTCAGAAATGAGAGGCTTTTTTATTATACGGTTATTTTGCTACTATTAGTATTTATTTGGATCAAGCGGAAAAGGGATCAAGCGGAAAAGTTGGGGGTAAAGGAATAATTTATTTCTTTTGTAGCTTTAACACAAATTGAACTTTCCCTGGCTGTTGCCGAACAAACCCTAATTAGTTTTTTGTTGACACAAGGCATCCTAGATTATTTCGAACTTACTAAAGCCGATAAAGCAATAAAGGAATTGCATATTTATCTTGAAGAGAAGAATATAGCACCCGATTGTAATGTTGTGAATTTAGGCTTTTAACAAGGGATAAACACAAATATTGACCAATATCTGTGTTTATCCTTTTTATCTGTGGTTAATGTTTTCTCGTTAGCCAACGCAACGAAGCATTACTGGCCAATTAGGTTTCCACATGGTATTCACTTTCTGACATGCCTTTTACCTTTTTTAAAGCCGCAGGCCAGGTTTCATTAAAATAATCCTTCCATTCGTCGATAATGTTCATATCAATAGTGAGTTCTGTGAGCCCGTCTTTTTCTTTTAAGGTATAATTCTCCAGCGATTCACCCCAATCATGCACTACTTCTTTACCGTCTTTTATCTCGCCCACGTGCTTGATGGACATAAATTGATTGGGGATGTTCTCTGCAATAACCGCCACCATTCCTTGTCCTTTACCATCCCCAAATACTGCTCTGCTTCCTTTTTTCCAGTCGGTTTCTACTGACGATCCTTCAGCAAAAACCGAAGTCCATTTAGGATAGCTTTCCACACCGAACAGTATATCCCAAACTTTTTCGGCACTGGCATTAATTGTGGTTTTAAATTCAATCTTTTCCATGGTTTTATATTTTATTTACTGGTTTCCATTAAGTTTATCCAGGCATTTACAGCTTTTGTGAGTGCTTCAGTATGCTGCTCTACATCGGCCATCGTGTAAAATTTGGCGTAAGCCTTTCCTTTGGTTTGTTCTTCTAAAAAGCCAAAATCATTGTTCAGTAACGAGGCCTTATGAAAAACTACAACTACATAGTTTTTTATTTTGGGGTTTAAGGTGGCCATATCCTCTTTATACTTAAAGCTTGGTCCACCCCATTTAATATCGCTTTCTATTTTTGGGCTGGCAGCTGTAATTATTTCGATTACCTTTTCCATTTCCTTTTTTAAAGGATGATCCAGCGTATCCATAAACGCCTTAACTTTTACAATACTCATAATAAACAATTTATACTACAAAGTTGTTTAGTATTTAGTTGCTTTTTGCGGTGCAAAGGCGACAATTTAAGGGGGTGGAAGGACTTAACTTTCCATTTATTTTTTGAGCCGATTCATTTTAGGTGCCCACATTTTATAGCAGTCAACCAATCAGCAGGCTTATTAAAACAAGCATCAATATTTAACATATTTTCACTATAATAATCTCATAAATAAGTAATTTAATCGGTAGATTTACGTAATTCAACGATACATCTGCGTAGCTGCACAATATTTTGAATTAAATTTAGTTGTTGGTTGGTGGGTTTTCAGTTAACAGTTCTCAATAGGGAGTTTTTTTAGGGCTGTTTTCGGGGCTAACCATAAACCAATAAAAACAACTTTATTACAACACGTTACGTATATACAACACCATGTTACCAACTTCCATGAAAAATAATAAATTTAACAGGCTGTTAATAATTGGCTTTTTGAGCCTTATGGTAGTTACTGCCTGTAAAAAAAGCAGTATTGTACCCGATGAGCCCGTTACGCCGACTACAGTTACACCTGCAGGAACCCGTGAAGAGCTGACTAAAGATTCGATCTTTTTGTATTCCAAAGAACTATACTATTGGAATACATCGTTACCTACTTATGAGGTTTTTAATCCGCGTAGCTTTGGCTCAAATGAGGCCGAGCTTTATGCCCTGACCCAATACTCTAACGATCCGACAACCGGAAAGCCTTATGAATATGTGAGTAGTTCGGCAGAGCCCAAATATTCGTTTTTTGATTATACCGCGGCCACTTCCGGAAAAACAGGTGCTTTAAAGGCTGATGTAAATGGTTCGGCCAACGATTATGGCTTTTCAATAAATTACAGTACTACTGATGATTTAAGGGTAAAATATGTATACCCCAATTCTCCGGCTGCACAGCAGGGCTTAACCCGTGGCTGCAGGATAACGAGCGTAAATGGCCGTACCAGTCTCAGTTACAGCACTGCCAATGTAAGTTTTCTGTACAATGCTATTTTGGGCACAAATGCGAGTGTGAGTCTCGTTTTTACCGATTTAAATAATAACACCAAAAGCGTGGTCGTATCCAGCGCTTCCTATACAGTTAATCCAATCTTGTATACCCACGTATACACTGTTGGAACAAAAAAAGTAGGTTATATTGTTTTTAACAGCTTTACCAATAATGCAACCGCAGGTTTAAACAGTGCTTTTGCTAATTTTGCCACACAGGGTGTAAGTGAACTTGTTGTCGATTTACGTTATAATGGTGGAGGATATGTATCCACCGCCACCCAAATCATCAATCTGGCAGCACCTATTGCTCAAAATGGTAGCATCATGTTTACCTCTTATTACAACAGTTACTTACAAAATATTACTACTGCCCAGCGTAAAGCTTCTATTTTGGCTCACCAGCCTTTATTAGATGATGCAGGTAAATTGCAGACTTTTACTACAGGGGTTAATGGAAAATATGCCACCTATGCCGATTTAAATTATTCGTCAACCTCTGCCGATAATATAGAGCGTTTTGCAAAATCGGGTAACCTGGCTTTAAGCCGGATTTATTTTATCGTAACAGGGGCTACCGCTTCGGCGAGTGAGTTAACCATTAATAGTTTAAAGCCTGTAATGGATGTAAAACTGATTGGCAAAACTACTTATGGTAAGCCTGTAGGCTTTTTCCCGATCAGGATTGATAAACTCGATATGTATATTCCGGAGTTTGAAACCAAAAACCAGGCAGGTGCCGGAGGATATTATTCGGGATTAACAGTTGATAAAGATGCCTATGAAGATTATAAAAAAGATTGGGGCAATGAAACCGAAACTTATTTATATTATGCATTGGCTTATGCCAATACCGGTGCTTTTCCGCTTACTGCGCCAAAAACGGCAAGTTTAAAAACAAGTACTTTACCGCTTTCTTCAAGCTTATCAACAGAAGAAATTAAATCGGTTGATGCCCATTTAGACCCGAACGGATTTAAAGGAATGATAATGACCCCACATGGGAAAATGTAACAGCCTGAGTTAATCAATAAAAAAGCGCGGTTGCCTATCAAGGTAACCGCGCTTTTTTTGTGCGAGCTAAGTGCTACAACAATATTTTACTGCTGATATCTTTATTGATGGTAATGTAGCCAGGATATTTGAAAGGCGTATTACCCAGCATAAAAGTAGGTTTAATTTTAATGGTTAATAAACCCAGTTTTTCATCTTTAGCCGATGAACCTTTTTGAGCAGCTTTTACAATATCGTTAAATACATTGCCGTTGGATACCAGACCATAAATATTGCTCACCAATTGCACCGGCACGGTTACAGTTTGACCTTGTGCAATGCTTACACTTTGGTTAACCAAGCCTTCGGCCAAATCGGTATTGTTTACCAGTATTTTATATTCGAACTGGTTTATAGCTGCCACATTGCTTGAAGGATTGCTGATTTCTAAATTGAGGTTAGCTTTTAATGGAATATCCTTGCGCAATAAGCCCAGTGCTACACCCGGTAGGCTGGTAAGGCTAAAACTTTGCTGATCCATTAATTTCTTTACATCGGTGCCTGCAATAGATACCTGCTGAACCCCGGTAATTTTATAAGTACAGTTTTCCAGCGCTTTTATTTGCTGGGCCTGTTTGTTAATGCCGCAACCCAACGCAGTAGTTACAAGCAGGCAAATCATTAGTGTGTTTTTCATGTTAATCATAACGCCAAAATACTAAAACTATTTTAGTATGATATTGGTTAACTGTTTAAATTGGTAAAGAAGGGTGAGAACTACAATTATTAAGTTTCTGCGGATTTGGCAATTAACAAGGTTTTGAGTTATTTTGACAAGAAATTTAACAGCATGGCCATTACAATAAGGAAGATAGTAGCAGAAGATAATGAGGCTACTGCAGAAATGATCAGGACAATTTTACGCGAATTTAAAATAGACAAGCCTGGTACCGTTTATACCGACCCAACAACCGACCAGTTGTCTCGGTTATTTGAACAGGCTGGATCAGCTTACTGGATTGCCGAAGAGGATGGAGAGATTATAGGAGGTTGCGGCATTTATCCAACCGATGGCTTGCCTGAAGGTTGTGTAGAATTGGTTAAACTTTACACTGCTGCATCGGCAAGGGGAAAAGGAGTTGGCAGGATGCTGATGGAGAAAAGTATCGAATCGGCACAACACTTTGGTTATAACGAAGTATATCTCGAATCATTTCCGGAGCTTACAACAGCCATAAGCATGTATCAAAAAGCAGGTTTTGTTAAACTTCCTGCTCCTTTAGGCAATTCAGGACACTTTGCCTGCAATGTGTGGATGTTGCTGGTATTGTAGGTTGGTTAATTGTTGAAACTGGTTAATTGGTTAACCGTAAGTTTATCCAAACAATCCAACAATTAACCAATACACACCTTTAATTTTTGCCCACCCTGTTTTCCTCTTCGCTGGTACCTGTACTTCTGCTACGGGCAGTTTTTATTTTCATATTGCCGAACTTATAAGTGAAACTTAAGTTTACTCTACGGCTTTCCCATTCATTTCTCCAGTAAGTTTTAATGTTGTTGTATTCCAGGTTTGCCCTAAAAGAATTCGTATTAAAAATATCATTAACCTTTAAAGCAAGTGTTGCATTCTTTTTCCAGAATGTTTTTTTAGCACCAATATTTAACTGGTAACTGCCTAAACTCTGAAACAAACCCGAAACCGAGGGCGAATCGTAATAGGCATAAGTAGTTAAGCTATAGTTTTTAGGTAAAGTAATGGTGTTATCCATCATTACCGACCAGTTCCACGAAAAAGCATTAAAGCCATTTCCCTGCACTGCCGATTGTGTGCGGTTAAATCCAGCCGAAACCTCGGTATTGTTGTTCCACCATTTGGTTATATCAACCGGACTACCCGTGGCCATGTAAAAATTGGTAGTGCGGTTCAGGTTTTCGGGTCTCGATATACTTTCTTTAGTAGCATCGTTCTGATACACCACTTCCCACATCGAACCATTGTTAACCGAATAGCTTAAAGTTAACACCCTGAAATTTTTGATCGAATAATTCAATTCGAAACTGTTTGCAAAAGAAGGTTGTAACAAAGGGTTCCCTTGTAATGCGGTGTAAGGATCGCTATAGAAAGTAAAGGGATTTAAGCTGCTGTACGAAGGGCGGTTAATGCTTTTTCGGTAAGCCGCGGTAAGCAGGTTGTTCGAATCAATTTTTAATGAAACAAAAACGGTTGGAAAAAGCTTCCAGTATTTTCTGTCGATTAGCGTATTGGTACCCGATGAGCTACCATTTCCCAGCGTTTGTTCGGCCCGAAGACCTGCCTTGATTTGTATATTTTTGAAACTCTGATCCGATGAAAGGTAGATGGCATTGATGTTTTCGTGATATAAAAACTGGTTTGTACGTCGAGCATCATTAATCCATCCCGCCGTTTTTAACGAATCGAAACGCACATCGCTCTGCGATTTTACCCAGCTGCTTTTCCAGCCGGTTTCCATTTTAAATGTTTTATTAAAGTTTAAAGTATAGTCGGCCTTTACCGAATAGATGGCTACATTGCCCATTCCCATATTGCGTAAATCGATAGGATTGCCAATCACATTATCGCTTGCATCGAGGTAGGTGTTGGTAAAGGTTTCGTTTTTGCTGTTATCGTAACGCACGTAATCAGCATCAAAGCCCAGCTCGCCGCCTAAACTATCGGTTTTATAGCGGTAATTGATGTTAAAAGCATGGTTTTTCTCTGTATTGGATTGCGGATTAAACATCGATGTTGCACCCATTTTTGTGCCTGCAGCATTGTAATTAATCGAGTTGCTGTTTACTTTGGTTTCTTCAGGAGCAGTAAAGCCTTTTACCATTATACCTAAAGTATGCTTCTCGTTCATAAAATAATCGGCTCCGGTAGAGTAGTTGAGGCTATTGGTAACCGGATGCCAGAAATTAAGCTGGTTATATTGTTCTTCGCCAATGCTGCGGTTTAGGGTTAAGCGGTTGTAAGAATTGTAATGGCCAGCATTTAAACGGAGATAGGTACTCACCTTACCAATATTGTAGTTGAGGTTGGTTCCTCCGTAAACCTTTTCGTAACGACCATAACCCCCGCCCAGGTTCATGTTGCCATTAAAACCCTGCATTTTGTTCCTTTTCAGTTTAATGTTGATAATCCCGGCGGTGCCAGCTGCATCAAAAGAAGCAGGAGGGTTAGAAATCAGCTCGATTTTACTCAGTACCGAACCAGGCAGCGATTTCAGGTAAGTGGTTAACTCCTGGCCGCTCATGTAGCTCATTTTACCATCAATCATCACATTGATGCCGCTTTTACCTTTTAACACAATATTATCGTCCTTATCAAGCTTTACACCCGGCGACCGGCTAATGACTTCAAGAGCATTATCGCCCGCGGTATTCATCTGTTCTACATTTACAATTACCCGGTCGGCTTTTTGATCGATAACCGGCATTTTGGATACAATGTTTACTTCTTTTAAGTTTTGCGAGTGGTCAGTTAATACAATCACCGGTACTTTTACAGTGGTTGCTTTTACCTCAAAACTTGCCGATTGATTTTTATCATAACCCATCATCAATGCTTTGATTAAATACCGGCCTGCCTTAACATCATTAAACGCGTATACGCCTTGCTGGTTGGTAGCCTGTAAAGCAACCGAAGCCGAATCGGGCAAGTGGATCAGTGCTACTGATGCATAATCTAAAGCTTTGTTGCTTTTATCGGTGATTGTTCCCGATACCTTGGTAGTTTGCGCCAGGGCAGTTTGAATGCCTGAAATAAATAATATAAAAAGAGCAGTCTTAAATAAGCGGTTCATGGGTTGTTGTTTTATAATTGATTGATCCAAAGATGCAGCGGCCGCAGGAGCCTGAAAATTAAATCATCCCAACCCCTCAAAATATTATCCCAACCGGCTTTGAGACTTTAAATGCCTTTCGTACTAAAAAAGGAGGGGTTGGGATAATTATTTATAGGTTTGGCATAAGAAAATAGGCCGTTAAAAAAGCTTTGTATAGTTTTAGGGCATGAAAACATTAAAAACGGTTGCACTACATATACTTTGCTGGGTACTGGTTCTGGGTTATTTTTACGGTGGTTCACTGATAGAAGGCACTACTTTAAGGGCATCGGCCTTTACCATTTCCATGAATTTTATTCAAATTATGGAGTTCTATATCTGTTACCTGTGGGTATATCCCCGTTTTTTAAAAAAGGGTAAAACCCCGTTTCTAATTGGGGGATCGTCCTGACTATTGCAATTTTTATCGCTTCCAGATACCTGATTGAAGAGGTTTTGTATTTAAAATGGTTCGGTTTTCATAACTATGCCGAAGGTACAACGGCCTGGCACTATATTTCTGATAACATTTATTGGAGTTTAGCCTTTATTGTAGTTCCTGCTGCGGTTTATGGGATAGAAAAAAGCTTTTTGGCCGAACGGATGAACCTTAAACTCAAAGACGAAGTGGTAAAAGCAGAACTATCTTTTTTAAAATCGCAGATTAACCCACATTTTTTGTACAATACCTTAAATTATGTGTATTCGCTGGCCATTCCTGTTTCGGATAAACTGGCTAATGCGGTTTTGCGACTATCTGATTTGATGCGCTATACTTTAAACGATAGCCCGGATGGCAAAGTGAGTTTGGATAAAGAAGTAGGCTACTTAGAGAGTTATGTAGAGCTGTTCAAGATGCGTTTCGAGCCTAATTTTTATGTTACGTTTACAACTGAGGGCATTGGCGACCAGAAAATTGCTGCACTGATACTGATTCCCTTTGTCGAAAATGCATTTAAGCACGGCGCGGTAAACGATGAAGCACAACCGGTACGCATTAAGCTTAAAGTACAGCAGAAACGACTGAGTTTTGAGGTCAGCAATAAGATCAGTCACGCACAAAAAGACCACAGCAGTGGGGTAGGTATGGTAAACGTACACCGTAGGCTGGATCTGATTTATCCTGATAAGCACGAACTGTTGGTTTCTAACAACGGCAATACCTATAAAAGTACGTTGATTTTAAATTTGTAGCTTTACCTTTAAACCCGAATTACCTTCAAAATCTTAATTATGATCCGTTGCCTCGCTGTTGATGATGAATCTTATGCTTCCGATATTATTTCGGCTTTTATTAATAAAACGCCTTTTCTCGAACTGGTAGGTACCACGACAAATGCCTTTGAGGCCTTAAATATGGTACAGGAAGGAAAAGTTGACTTGGTGTTTCTGGATATCCAGATGCCAGAATTAACCGGCATCCAGTTTTTAAAAATATGTGGAGGCAAATGCAAGGTAATTTTAACTACTGCTTATCCCGAATATGCATTGGAGGGCTTTGAACTCGATGTGGTAGATTACCTGTTAAAGCCTATCTCTTACGAGCGGTTTTATAAAGCAGCCCAAAAGGCACAGCAAATCTTAGCTCCTGTACCTACAGCACAGCCCGAAGTGATTCAGCAGCCTGCACCAGGCAACGACTTTATTTTTATAAAAGGAGATACCAAAAATAAATTCATCAAAGTAAATTACGACGATATTTTATACATAGAAGGGCTTAAAAACTATGTTTCGGTGTACACTGCTACTCAGCGGATCATCACCTATCAGGCCCTGCGCGAGCTGGAAACGCAATTGCCAAAACCACCTTTTTACCGGATCCATAAATCGTACATCATTTCTATCGAGAAGATTAAAATGATCGATGGCAATACCGTTTTTATTAACGATGAGGCCATTCCCGTTGGCGAAACTTATAAAGAAGAGTTTTTTAAGGTGGTAAGAGAAGGGAAGAAGCAAGGATAGGTTAACTGTATAAATTGGTTAACTGGTTAATTGTTAGGATGCGTTTACAGTTAACCATTTTCAATAATTAACCGATTAACCAACACTAGCCTCCCAAGTGTGCATAAAATCTCCCAAATATTTCTCCCGTTTTTTTTAAGTTTGCTGCATAAAGATTAAATTGAACATGAGCATGCAAGAAACCAATTCACTTAACCAGGTTGCCGAATTCCACACTACTTTTAAACACCCTATTCTCGAAAACCCGGTTATTCCATCTAAGCAAAGAGCTAACCTGCGTATTTCGCTTTTGACCGAGGAGCTGAAAGAATTACAGGAAGCAGTAGAAAACGATGATCTGGTAGAAGTTGCCGATGCACTGTGCGATTTACAGTATGTTTTGGCCGGTGCTATACACGAATTTGGCCTGGGCGGAAAATTTAAAACTTTATTTGATGAGGTGCATCGCTCTAACATGAGCAAGGCCTGCAAAACTGTAGAAGAGGCCGAAAATACCATTCAGTTCTACTTAGATAAGGACGGAACAGAGTCTTACTACAAAGAAATCGATGGATTGTTTCTGGTATTCCGCAAATCGGACGACAAGACTTTGAAATCGATCAATTATTCTCCGGCAGATTTAAAATCGCATTTAATTTACTAATCATTGAAAAGGCTAAAGCAATTAATTGGTGATTTGAAGCAGCAGCCGGATAAGCCCGATGAGGCTTTAATGCGCGAGTTTATTTTTTATTCACCTAAAATGCCGTTACGCCAGCACCAGGAACAGCTGATAGCGGAATCAAAACAATTTAGTCTACCGGTTTTCGACACCTATTTTACCCGTTCCGAAATCAGTATCAACTGTTTTAGCTGGGGTAAGGGCAAACGGAAAGTATTGCTTACCCATGGCTGGGCTTCTAAGGCATTGGATTTCTACGAACTTATTGTCGAGCTGTTAAAAAACGACGATCTGGAGATAATCGCTTTTGATGCACCCGGAAACGGAAGTTCTGTTTCTGAATTTTCGAACCTGATGCTTTATGCCGATTCGGTTAAATCGATAGCGCTCAATTATGCACAGCCTGATATACTCATTGGTCACTCACTGGGCGGAATGGCCAATGTTATTGCCCTGCAGGAGTTGGGTATACAACCAGAACTACTGATTAGTATTGCACCTTTAATCAGGCTCAAAGAGAATTTTGAACAAAGTCTCGATTCAGTTAGCATTACCAGCAAAGACCAGGAAGTTTTCTTTACCAATTTTGAACAAGAGTTCCCGGTTCCGGCAAGTTATTTTAACCTAACCAGTTTATACCAGTTAAAAAACGATACCAATCATTTCCTGGCTTTCGATCCCGAAGACCATATTTCACCCTATTCTTTTTTGCAGGAGTTTTTAATTCAAAACCCTGCAATTGTAGCTCAGTCATTCGAACATGTTGGGCACTATAAAATCCTTAAGTCGGTTGATGTAATTGAGGATATTGCACAGCGGATTCAAATACAGAGCTAATTTTCTGTTTTTACAATGATTTAGCGCTACCCATGGTGGGAAGGTTTCAAAGTAATCATCTTTGGAATTGCGTGAAATAGTGACTATCTAATTTAATTTCTTCTTTTTTTGTGTCAGCTGTAATGGTTAGGAGACTATTAATTTACCACCTTAGACACCTAATGGCATCTAAAATCCGTTCTCAGATCTAAGTTCTAAGGTGTTTGAGGTAGTGAAAACCAGCTGGTAACATTTACCTCTACATTATTAGCTTGCGTCCAAAATGGTCATTTCTTAAATTTTGTGCATAAATACAGGCATCCATAACAGTGCATAACAGTTAAAATTACTGTAAATTATATTTTAGGGCAACCAAATATTAATTAACAGCATGCAGGCAATTTTAGGCGTTATTTTTCATTTCTTCGGTGGTTTCGCCTCCGGAAGTTTTTACATACCATATAAAAAGGTTAAAGGTTGGGCCTGGGAAAGCTATTGGATCGTAGGCGGGATATTCTCCTGGCTTATTGTTCCACCACTTGCCGCTTATTTAACCATCCCAAATTTTACCGCCATTATTAGCAGTACCAATGGCAGCATTTTATGGCTGACCTATTTTTTCGGTGTGCTTTGGGGCATTGGTGGCCTTACTTACGGTTTAGGCGTTCGTTACCTTGGCGTATCGTTAGGCAGCAGCATTATTTTGGGGCTCTGTATGGTATTGGGCTCAATTCTGCCTTCAATTTACTTCGATTTTTTCCCACAGGCAGGTAAAGATACTTTCACCATGTTTCTGCAAACCGATTGGGGCCGCATGGTTTTACTTGGGCTACTGGTATGTGTGCTGGGTATTGTAATCTGTGGCAGGGCTGGTATGATGAAGGAAAAAGAGATGAAAACCGACATTACCGATCCGCATGGGATGGAGGTAAAAACAGAATATAAATTTGGTCTGGGTTTATTTGTAGGCATCGTATCAGGGGTGTTAAGCGCCTGTTTCAATTTTGGTATCGAAGCCGGTAAACCTATGGCCGATGCAGCAAACGCCATCTGGAAAGCCGCTAATCCAGCTGAAACCGGTAATTTTCTTTATCAAAACAACGTTACTTATGTAATTGTACTTTGGGGTGGACTTACCACCAACTTTATCTGGTGTATGCTACTTAATGCGCGTAACAAATCATTTGGCGATTATACCAATAAAACAACCCCACTGCTAAAAAATTATATTTTCTCAGCCCTGGCCGGTACCACCTGGTTTCTGCAATTCTTCTTTTACGGAATGGGCGAAAGTAAAATGGGTAATGGTGCAAGTTCGTGGATTCTGCACATGGCCTTTATCATCTTAATTGCAAATGTTTGGGGCTGGTCTTAAAAGAATGGAAAGGTGTATCGCGTAAAACACTGGTAACGGTTTTGGTGGGGATTTTAACCATCATTATTTCGGTACTCATTGTGGGGTATGGTAACAAAATTAAAGGTTAATCAATAGAAAAATTTAAATAGAATATTATAATGTCAATCGATACGAAAAGTTATAAGCATGTAAGCTATCTGTGGGATGAAGAGGAAGCCGCAAAACTTGCTGGTGATGAAGTTGCTTTGTTAATCTACCGCTCAAATTTATTGGGAGCTGATTTACGCCTCACCAATTATGGAGGCGGTAACACTTCTTGTAAACTGTTGGAAAAAGATCCTTTAACCGGACTGGAAACAGAAGTAATGTGGGTAAAGGGTTCGGGTGGCGATTTAGGTACCTTAAAGAAAAGTGGTTTGGCCGCTTTATATGTAGACCGTTTGCGCAGCTTGAAAAATATTTACCGTGGGTAGCTTACGAAGATGAAATGGTTGAACTGTTTAACCACTGCATTTTCGATTTAAGTTCAAAAGCACCATCAATCGATACGCCATTACACGGTTTCCTGCCGTTTAAGCATATCGATCACCTTCACCCTGATGCAGCCATTGCAATTGCAGCAGCAAAAGATGGTAAACGCATTACCCAGGAGCTGTTTAACGGTACCATTGGTTGGGTAGAGTGGAAAAAACCAGGTTTTGAGCTTGGCTTACAGTTAAAGCAGTGTTTAGATGAAAATCCGGGTATCCGCGGTATTATGTTGGGTTCGCATGGGTTATTTACCTGGGGCGATACCGCTTACGAAAGTTATCTGAATACTTTAGAAGTAATCGAAATCTGTTCAGATTACCTTAACCAGAACTACGGTAAAAAAGGCCCTGTTTTTGGCGGACAAAAAATAGAAAGTGCCGAAGCAGATAAACGTAAAAAACAAGCAGCTGCCTTAGCGCCGGTTTTACGAGGCTTGTGCTCTTCAAAACAACACATGATTGGTCATTTTACCGATGATTCACGTGTATTGGAGTTCATCAATTCAAACGATCTTAGCCGTTTAGCACCAATGGGAACCAGCTGCCCCGATCACTTTTTACGCACCAAAATCAGTCCGCTGGTTTTAGATTTAGCCAGCGATGCCGATTTATCGGATGTTAAAGCATTGAAAGAGACGCTTGAGCCTGCTTTTGAAGCTTACAGAGCGATGTATACCGATTATTATGAAACCTGTAAACATCCAAACAGTCCGGCCATTCGCGATACCAACCCGGTAGTAATTTTATACCCCGGTATTGGTATGTTTACTTTCTCGAAAGATAAACAAACAGCAAGGGTGGCGGCAGAATTTTACATCAATGCCATTAACGTAATGAAAGGGGCGGAAGCTGTTTCTGAATATACCTCTTTACCACATCAGGAAGCTTTTAACATCGAATACTGGTTGCTGGAAGAAGCAAAATTACAGCGTATGCCTAAACCCAAACCGCTTACCGGTAAAATTGCCCTAATTACAGGCAGTGCTGGCGGAATTGGAAAAGCTATTGCTAAAAAGTTTGTGGCAGAAGGTGGTGTAGTGATTTTGAACGACATGAACGCCGAGCGTTTGGAGGAAGCAGGTAACGAATTTGCTGCCCAATTTGGTAAAGATTCGTACAGCACCGCTATTTTAAATGTAACCAGCGAAGAAGATATTAAAAATGCTTTCGATGCTGCTGCACTGGCTTTTGGTGGGGTAGATATTATTGTAAACAACGCAGGTTTATCTATTTCTAAAACCATTGCCGATCATACCGAAAAAGATTGGGACCTTTTATATGATGTTTTGGTAAAAGGGCAGTTTTTTATTACCCAGGCTGCAACAAATACGATGCAAAAGCAAAATATCGGCGGCGATATCATTAATATTGTAAGTAAGAATGCTTTAGTTAGCGGACCAAATAATGCAGGTTATGGCAGTGCGAAAGCGGCTCAATTACACTTAAGCCGGTTAAATGCTGCTGAGCTGGGCGCCGATAGTATCCGTGTAAATGTGGTTAACCCTGATGCGGTAATCAGCGATAGCAATATCTGGGCTGGGGATGGGCAGAAGGCAGAGCGAAAGCTTATGGCATTACCGTGGCTGAGTTGCCAGCTTATTATGCAAAACGTACTTTGTTAAACCAGATTATATTACCAGATGATATTGCCAATGCTTGCTTTGCCTTTGTTGGTGGCTTGTTGCAAAAATCAACTGGTAACGTACTTAATGTAGATGGCGGCGTAGCCATGGCATTTGTGAGATAGTAAAATGTAACCACAGATGGAATTTGTACTAAAAAATGTGGTTTGTGGGGACACAAACCACGGCCATAGGAATACAATCTGTATTTATCTGTATGCACCTGTGGTTAATAAATGTGGTCTGTGTAGACACAAACCACGGCGATAAGTTTTAAATTCAGTTTTAGTAAGTTGTTTCATCGGTCTGTGCCTGGCACGGACCGAAAATGACTTTAATTTTTTTATAATCGTCCTCGTTTACAACGGAGATGAACGGGAAGGGCGATTGTATCGCCACAATAATTAACCTAACAAAAACCAAATATTCTCATGAATATCGAGCAGAACCAAATAGAAAAACACAATGACTCTTTGTTAACTCCACATCAGCGTAAGCTTGCTTTCTTAAAAGAAGATTGGGCACACATTGATCTGGAAAGCGTAATCCAGAAATTGGTCGATTTTCAGATTGCTATTCCAAGCTGGGCATTGGGCACAGGCGGAACCCGTTTTGGCCGTTTTGCCATTACTGGTGGAGAGCCGCGCACCATTGAAGAAAAAATTGAAGATGTAGGTTTGTTACATGCCCTAAATGGTGCAAGCGGAGCTATTTCGCTTCACATTCCGTGGGATATTCCTCAGAATGCCGGAGAATTAAAAAAACTGGCTGCAGGTTACGGCCTTAAGTTCGATGCCATGAATTCCAATACCTTTCAGGATCAGGCTGGTTCGGCGCACAGTTATAAGTTTGGTTCGTTACAAAATGTAAATAAAGCCATTCGCAAACAGGCGATTGAGCATAATATAGAAGTAATTAAACATGGTATTGAGTTAGGATCTGATGCTTTAACCGTTTGGCTTGCCGATGGATCTTGTTTCCCTGGTCAGCTTAATTTCCGTAAGGCTTTCGAAAATACTTTAGAGAGTTTGCAGGAAATTTATTCGGCACTGCCCGATGATTGGAAAATGTTTGTGGAGTACAAAGCGTTTGAGCCTAATTTTTATTCGACCACTGTTGGCGATTGGGGCCAGTCATTGCTGTATGCAAGTAAACTCGGTAAAAAGGCCTATACTTTGGTTGATTTAGGTCACCACCTGCCTAATGCCAATATCGAGCAAATTGTTGCCCTGTTGCTAATGGAAGGAAAATTAGGTGGTTTCCATTTCAACGATTCTAAATATGGCGACGACGATTTAACCGCCGGAAGTATTAAACCTTACCAGTTGTTTCTGATTTTTAATGAGCTGGTTGAAGGAATGGATGCAAAAGGCATGAACCATACTAAAGATCTGGGCTGGATGATCGATGCTTCACACAATGTGAAAGATCCTTTAGAAGACCTGCTTCAATCGGTCGAGGCCATTATGATTGCTTATGCACAGGCACTTTTGGTTGACAGAAAAGCGTTAAACTCTGCTCAGGATAACAACGATGTAGCCAAGGCGCAGGAAATTTTACAACATACTTTCCGTAGTGATTTAAGGGCAATTGTTGCCGAAGCACGCTTAAGGGCAGGTGCGGCATTATCGCCAATTGGTTTATACCGTGATTTAGCTGTGAGAAATAATTTAGTTAATCACCGTGGAAAAACTGTAGCTACAGGTTTGTAAAGAGGAGAATAGAAATGCCAAAACCTGTTATTGCCATATTTGATGTTGGGAAAACGAATAAAAAACTGTTTCTGATTGATGAAAATTATCAGATCGTTTACGAACGTTCGGCCCGTTTTGTTGAAACCGTTGATGAAGATGGCGAAGTCTGCGAAAACCTGGAAAGCCTGCGTTCATCTGTTTACGATTCCCTCCATCAGGTTTTGCAGTTAAAAGAGTTTGATGTTAAGGCCATTAATTTTTCTACCTACGGTGCAAGTTTTGTGTACCTAGATGAAAATGGTGAGCCTTTAACACCACTGTACAATTATTTAAAAGCATACCCCGAAGCACTTAAAAAGAGCTTTTATGCCACTTATGGAGGTGAGGATAAGATTTCGTTAGAAACCGCCTCACCGGTTTTGGGTAGCTTAAACTCGGGCATGCAGCTGTACCGCCTGAAGCATGAAAAGCCAGAAATATTTGACAAAGTGAAATGGGCGCTACACCTGCCTCAATACCTCAGTTATTTAATTACAGGTAAAGCCGTGGCCGATATTACCAGCATTGGCTGTCATACCCAGCTGTGGGATTTTAATAAAAACCAGTACCACAATTGGGTATCAACTGAGAAAATAGACGATAAGTTCGGGGCTTTTACACCGGCCGATTCGAGCCTGAAAACCGATTTTGAAGGCAACAGCATCAAAGTTGGTGTAGGCCTGCATGATAGTTCTGCCGCACTGATTCCTTATCTGGCTAATTTCAATACCCCTTTTGTACTCATTTCTACCGGCACCTGGTGTATCAGTTTAAACCCTTTTAACCAGGATCCGTTAACTGCCGAAGAACTGAAGCAGGATTGCCTCTGTTACATGCACTTTAAAGGTAAGGCCGTTAAAGCTTCGCGCATTTTTGCAGGATACGAGCATGAGGTACAGCTTAAGCGCATCGCCGAACATTTCGACAGGGCTGCTTACCTGTTTAAGCACCTGAAGTTTAATCCGGCTATGATTTTAAAACTGGCCAATAAAATCCCCGAGAATAAGGACGCACAGACAGGCTTTTTCGCAAACTCGGCATTTCCTGATCGCGATCTGAATCTTTTCCAAACGGCAGAAGAAGCTTATCATCAGCTTATTTTTGATTTGGTGAAACAGCAGTTGTACTCGTTAAAATTGATTCTCAATTCGGGTGTGAAACGGATTTTTGTGGATGGGGGCTTTGGTAAAAATGCCATTTATATGCATTTGCTGGCTACCGCTATTCCAGATATTGAAGTGTATGCCTCTTCCGTTTCGCAGGCTACGGCTATAGGTACTGCTTTGGCCATTAACGATGCCTGGAATGAAAATCCGGCACCAACGGATATGATTCAGTTAAAATACTATTCGGCCATACAACGTACATTAGATTTTTAGGAATTTCCTTATATTGGGAATCCTAATACCCCTAACCATTTTGAAACCAGAAGATCTAATACCCTATCTGAATGTTGATGAATACTCGTCGACACCCAAATACAAACAGCTAACCAATGCCATTTTAGCGGCGATAGAAAGTGGTAAGCTGCTTAAAAACAGTTTGCTGCCTTCTATTAATGAGCTGAGTTTTAGTTTGGAAATGTCGCGCGATACTGCAGAAAAGGGCTACCGTAATTTGCGTAAACTGGGGGTGGTAGATTCGGTTCCTGGTAAGGGTTATTTTATCATCAATACCGATTTCTCGCGAAAGCTAAAAATCTGTCTGCTGTTCAATAAGCTCAGTACACATAAAAAGATCATTTACGATTCCTTTACCAAAACCATTGGTGAGCGTGCCGCAATCGATTTTTACATCTACAACAACGATTACGCGTTGTTTAAAAAAATGATCGTAGCCAAGCGCGATGATTATTCTCACTTTGTAATTATTCCACATTTTTTAGAGGGTGGGGAAAATGCACACGAAATTATCAATACTATTCCCAAAGAGAAACTGGTTATCCTCGATAAACTTTTGCCTGGGGTAACCGGCAATTATGCTGCGGCTTACGAAAACTTTGCACAGGATATTTACGCAGCCTTGGAGCAGGCTTTAGACCGCCTTTCGAACTACCGCACCTTAAAAATTATCTTTCCGCGAAACAGCTATTTCCCGCACGAAATATTAACTGGTTTTTACCGTTTCTGTCAGCAGTATGCTTTCGATCATAAAGTCATCCACAATATCAGAGATGAAGAAATTAACCCTGGCGAGGTGTATATCAACCTGATGGAAGATGACCTGGTGATGCTGATTGAGCGTTTGATTGCACAAAAGCTCAAAATTGGTAAAGATGTAGGTGTAATTTCTTACAACGAAACACCTTTAAAAAGAATCATTTTAGATGGAATAACCACCATTTCGACTGATTTTAGCGAGTTAGGCGCCCAGGCGGCAGAGTTTGTATTGAGCGGCAAAACCGAGCGGGTAGAGGTTCCTTTTTATTTAAATTTGAGGAAATCGCTGTAATATGTAGTTGGTCCATCACCCTGAATTTATTTCTGGGTCTCTCAACTAAATTTAAGGGATGCTGAAACAAGTTCAGCATGACGATTTTATTTTCCTTTGAATGGAAATTATAGTTTGTGCATAAAAACCCTTAAACCTACTTTACCCCAAACCGAATAATCATTACTTTTATCGCTTAGCCTTTTAATGTTAAATGAGTGAACCGGTAACAATACAGCTGCGATCAGAAGAAAACCCTTACGATTATATTTTAAGGGATTTTAACCTGAAAGCGCTTAGCGAGATTGTTATCCTCAAACATTTGGGCGGACTGGTACATACCGATGTTAAAGGTTTTTATCGGTTGTATCCTGAGCAGATCGAAATCGATTTTGCGGCGTTTAGTCATGCAGAAGCCGCTGAGCCCTTTCCCATGGTTATGGTTCAGCAGCAAGAAGATTCGGTTAAACTATCGTGCCGCTGCATTACGCCCAAAAACAAACTTTGCACACACCAGGCACAGGTTTTATACAATATTCTTCAGCGCAAAGAGCTGCGTATTTTCTTTGATATTAACCTGAGAAGGGAAAAGCTAGTTAAGATAGCCGCCGATTATGGATTGGAAAAAGAGAAAAATCCCGATCTGTTTTTTAACCTCACTTATCATCAAGACGAGGTAGAAATTAAGCCTAAAATGGAAGCCCTGCAGCCTTTTAACAAAGAAGCGCAGCAAAATCTTGCTGACTTGCTACTGCCCAAGGCTAAACCAGAGGTTAAGGCAGCTAAGGTAGATTTTAGTAAAATGATACTGGTGCTTGGACAGCATCGTTATTACAACCATTTAACCGTCGAACTTTTTGAGGCCGCTATAACCAAAGCGGGAAAAGTTAAAAACCCTTTAAAAGGTATTAACCCGGCCGATTTAATTTTTAGAACAGAAGATGCCGATCTATTGAAATTTTTTAGCGGAATCAACACTTTTCAGCAAAACTACAATACCGATCAAAGCGAGGTAGAAATTGAAGCATTAAAAGCAATCGTTAAAAATCCCGCCCAAATTCCAGTCTACCTGCAAGACGCTAAGCAATCATCGATTATTCAGCCTTCTTCTATTTTGGCAGTTGATGTTCAGCCGTTAAATGTCGATTTAAGGCTTTTGGTAAACCAGCGAGAGGATTATTACGAAATCACTGGTCGTTTAATCATCGAGGGGAAATCGTACGAACTCGATAACCTGCAATTGGTGCACCAGTATTTTGTAAAGCTTAAAAATCAGCTTTATCTCATTAGCCGGCTCGATTTTTTAAGGGTAATCGGATTTTTTAAAAAGCAGAGCAACCGGTTAATCTTACACAAAAGCAAATATCCCGAATTTCAGAAAACCATTCTGATCCAGCTTGAAGGCAGTATTCATGTCGATTATTCATATTTGAAACCCGCAAGCAAAAGCCAGATTGAGGAAAAAGGTTTCGACCTTGAAAACGAACAACTGATTTATCTTTCCGAATCCGAAGATTTTATCCTGCTTACGCCCGTGATGCGTTACGGAAATTTAGAAATTCCTGTTTTATCGAAAAAGCAAATTCAGGCACAGGATAAATTGGGTAATGTTTTTAAGCTTAACCGTGATGAGAAAGCTGAGCTGCAGTTCATTTCAAACATCATCAGGTCGCATCCTTATTTTTACGAACAAATAGAAAACGATTTCCTCCTTGATCAAAATAAATACGATTCCTTTTATCTGCACCGAAAGCGGTTTTTAGAAGAAGCCTGGTTTTTAGATGCCTTTGAAATCTGGAGGAACAAGGATATTCATATTTTGGGCTTTAATCAATTGAAAAATAACAAGCTAAGTGAGTTTAAGCCCGAAATAAACATTGAAGTAATAAGCGGATTAGATTGGTTTGAAACCAAGGTAGAAGTAAAATTTGCTAAACATATTGTTCCTTTAAAGCATTTACACAAATCTATCCGCAATAAAAGCAGGTTTGTTAAGCTTGATGATGGTACCGAAGGTATTTTGCCACAAGAGTGGGTAGAAAAGTTTGCTGCCTATTTTAATGCAGGCGAAATTACGGAAGAAGCGATTCTGACACCGAAAATTAAATTCGCTACGGTTAATGAACTGTATGAGGATGCATTGCTGGATGGCGAAGTTAAAAATGAACTGAAA
The DNA here is from genome assembly GCF_011303555.1 of Pedobacter sp. HDW13. NCBI lineage: Bacteria > Pseudomonadati > Bacteroidota > Sphingobacteriia > Sphingobacteriales > Sphingobacteriaceae > Pedobacter > Pedobacter sp. HDW13. The sequence goes on from NZ_CP049868.1 coordinate 4,041,815, forward strand.
CTTTATAAGCAAAAATTTGAAGGGGCCAATTCGATTGAGGAGGTAGAAGTGCCGGCAACTTTGCAGGCAACCTTGCGCCATTACCAGAAAGATGGCTTAAACTGGCTCAACTTTTTAGATGATTTTAATTTCGGTTCCTGCCTGGCCGATGATATGGGGCTGGGTAAAACCATACAGATTTTAGCCTTCATATTGTCGCAGCGAGAAAAAGTGAAACACAATGTCAATCTGGTCGTGGTTCCGGCATCGCTGATTTTTAACTGGAAAGCCGAAGTAGAAAAGTTTGCGCCATCAATACGTGTTAAAACCATTTATGCTGGCGAACGGAGTAAAACCACTAATGACTTTGATCAGTACGAAATCATTTTAACCTCCTATGGTACCCTGCTTTCGGATGTTCGCTTTTTGAAGGATTACCGCTTCAATTACATCTTTTTAGATGAGTCTCAGTTGATTAAAAATCCCGAATCGCAACGTTACAAGGCTGTTAGGATGTTACAATCGCGCAATAAAGTAGCCGTAACCGGTACGCCGATAGAGAATAATACTTTCGATTTGTATGGGCAGTTATCTTTCGCCTGCCCCGGCCTGTTTGGCAGCAAACAGCAGTTTGCCGATTTATATTCTACCCCCATTGATCAGTTTAAGGATAGCCGCAGGGCCGACGAACTTCAGCGGAAGGTGAGACCATTTATTTTACGCAGAACGAAAGAACAGGTGGCTAAAGAACTTCCAGATAAAACCGAAATTATCTTGTACTGCGAAATGGGGGAGGAGCAACGCGAAGTGTACGAAGCCAATAAAAAGGAAATTCAGGATTTTATTTTAGGTAAACAAGAAGACGATTTGCCTAAAAGCTCCATGCATGTTTTGAAAAGCATTACCACCCTAAGGCAAATTTGCAACTCGGCAGCTTTGCTGGCCGACGGGAAATCTTATTTACAGGCTTCTTCCAAAATTGAGGTATTGATGGAACAGATTGAAAGCAAAGCCGGTAAACATAAAATATTGGTTTTCTCTCAGTTTGTAACCATGCTCGATTTGATTAAGAAACAACTCGAAAATCGTGGGATTGGTTATGCATATTTAACAGGCCAAACGCGCAACAGAGAGGAAGTGGTTACTTCGTTTCAGCAGGATCCGGATATTCCGGTTTTCCTGATCAGCTTAAAGGCAGGAGGGACAGGGCTGAATTTAACCGAAGCTGATTATGTTTACCTGGCCGATCCATGGTGGAACCCGGCAGTAGAAAACCAGGCCATAGACCGCGCTTACCGGATCGGTCAGCATAAAAACGTAATGGCGGTGCGCTTAATCTGCCCCGATACTATTGAAGAAAAAATCATGAAACTGCAGGCTACTAAAAAAGATCTGGTTAAAAACCTGATCCAAACCGAAGGCAGTTTTTTTAAGAATTTAACCAAAAAAGAGCTGCTGGGATTGCTGGAGTAAGAGTTGTCAACTTTAATAGCAATTTTGCCGGAAAGTTGACAACTCTGGTACATGATCTGAATTAGATACCAACCTCGAAACCGTAATCCAAATACTTGGATACATTCAAACTCTTTACAATTTTCCAGGTTTTCTTTTCTGCAATAAACGCAGGAACGGCTAAGCCCGATACTTTGGCCGCTTCAACATAGAAATCCATTTTGGTTGGGTGTGACGGTGAACAGGCGTGGTAAATCCGCCCGAAGGCCTGTTTTTCAATCAGGCGAATGGCAATACCAACAGCATCAGTTTGGTGGATTAAATTTACCGGTGCCAAACCATTAGGAATATCGGTTTTCCCGGCAAAGAATCTCCCCGGGTTACGGTCAGGGCCAATTAAACCGGCAAAACGAATAATGGTAGCTTCAGAGGTTTCTGCTTTTAAAATTTCCTCGGCAGCTACCACAACTTTGCCCGAATCGGTATCCGGACAAGTTGGCGTTTCTTCATTTACAAACTGGTTTTCGTCGGCAAATACACTGGTCGAACTGATCAGTACAATTTGGGTTGCCTTGCCTTTGGCAGCATCTATAATCAACTTAATTTTTGTAGGGTAATCTTGCAGCTCTGCAGAATTTCTTTTTGGCGGGATACAGATAAATAAAGCATCGCATTCAAAAAAAGAAGGATCTGCCTCAATTTTTTCAGTGGTGAAGTTAACCAGGTAAGGCGCAATTTTCGCTTCTGCCAATGCAATAAGCTTAGTTTCGGTGGTGGTAGATCCGTTAACTGAATAGCCCCTTGCAATTAGTGCTTTGGCAAATGCAAAACCAAACCAGCCACAACCTAAAACCGAAACCTTTTTAATTGCTTGTTGATACACTTTAGAATCTGAAATCATAGGGCCTAAAGATAGCGTTCTACAGGTAATTTATTTGTCAATTCTGTTTCTTGTACAGGGTTTTAGATAGTGCTAAAATTCCGTCGTGATAACTTGTTGGTTTAAAGTTGAATGCTTTTTCAAATTTTGAAGAATCGAAATGATAATCGTGATCGTACTGGTAATACATTTCTACCGTGCCTGCTACAACTTTTTTAAATAAGCCAACCAAACGGAGCATCAGTTTATTAATGGTCGAATAACTGGCTTTGGTTTTGTAAACCTGAGCAGCCAGTTCGATAAAACCTTTACCTTTTAAAGGTGCGGCAGTTGGTAAATGCCAAATCTGGTTACCCGATTCTGGTGTTTGTCCCAACAAATACAAAGCTTTACCGGCATCTTCAATGTAGGTAAAACTGTGTAAAGTGTTGGGGTTTCCTATCCACTGAGCGCTGGTTTTTTTGGCAAATTTATCCAGTACCATCATATCGAAAAAACTGTTCATGGAGTCGGTGCCATAAAAATCGGCAGCACGGGCTATGGTTGCGTTAATGCGACCTGCCTTACTTTCATCCATTAATTGCTGTGCTATTTTTGCCCTTACTTCGCCTTTTTGACTACAAGGTTGGTAAGGAGTATTTTCTGTCATTGGACCTTTTACCAATCCGTACATGTAAACATTGTCGAAAAAGATTAACCGCGCTCCGGTATGTCTGCAGGCATTAATCACATTCTGAATAATAATGGGCCACTGTTGCTGCCATATTTGAACATCGTAAGTTAAACCGGCACATAAATAGATTACGGTTGAGCCCTCCGTCGCGGCAAGTACTTCTTTCTCATTTAATAAATCGGCTTTGAGCCAGCTTACATTGGGATTGGTACTGGTTACAGGTTTTCTGCTTACCAATCTAACCGTTTCGTTATTGGCAACCAGTTCTCTCGTTAACGCGTTTGCTGTTGGCCCGCCGGCGCCTAATATGGTGTGCATAGCTTTTCTTTTTTTGATTTACTCAAAGTTAAGTGAGCTTAAAGGCTAAAAACGTTAACAAAAGATAAGGATTGAAGAAAACTGAAAGATCAGTGTTATTGTTGTAGCAGGGTTCTTTTACGGATGCGGGAAAGTGAAACAGGCGTAATGCCCAAAAAATTGGCGATAAAATGCTGCGGAACCCGCTGAAAAATATCCCGGCCGGTTTTCTCAAGCGCAGTATAGCGTTCTTCGGGGCTTTGTGTTATAAAAGCCGTTACCCGGTCTTCGTAGCAACAGATGTAATATTCAGCTATTAAACGACCAAAACGCTCCATTTTTAAGGCCAGTAAAGGATGGTTTAACATTTGCTGAAGATTATTGTAAGCAATCAGCACCAATTCGGTTTCTTCAAGTGCCTGAATGTAATTGGTGCTTGGTGTACGTTTAACGAAACTTTTGTAGGCGCTCATCAGCTCGTTTTCAAAGCTAAAGTATCCGGTAATTTCCTGCCCGTCTTTAATGTGGTAATAGCGTACTGCCCCACGGGTAATAAAGGCCATATAATCGCACACTTTTCCTTCAACAGCAAAATGTTCTTTTTTGCTTAAGGTAGCAAAACTAAGGTACTGTGTAAATATTTCCCATTCTGTTTCGTTAAACGTTACAAATGGGGCAATACCTGTTCTAAATGTTTCGAGTTGAAATCGCCTGTCCATATCAGAAATAAAATTCTGATTAAAGATACAGATTTACGAGGAATAGGATTAGCCCTTACCAAGATTGTAACAAGCCCTGCAACGTGGCTCGTAGCTTTCTTTTTCGCCTAGCAGCACAGTGGCTTCGTCGGCTGCGGTACGGTAGCTGTATAAGGCGGGATTGCCACAGCAAACACAAACGGCATTCACTTTAGTTACGTGTTCGGCAATAGCCATTAACGCCGGCATGGGGCCGAATGGTTTGCCTGTAAAATCCATATCCAGCCCTGCAACAATAACGCGGATGCCTTTCAGAGCCAATTTATTGCATACATCAGGCAGTTCATCATCAAAAAACTGGGCCTCATCTATACCTACAACCTGTGTATTGGTGCCCAGCAATAAAATGGCCGAAGCACTGTCAACAGGGGTAGAGTTGATCGAATTTAAATCATGTGAAACCACTGCAGTTTCGTGGTAACGGGTGTCGGTACGGGGTTTAAAAATCTCGACATTTAATTTAGCAATCTGGGCTCTTTTCAGTCTGCGGATCAGTTCTTCCGTTTTACCAGAAAACATGGAACCACATACCACTTCTATGCTCCCCGAAAATTCGCCCCTTCTTCTAAAATTTTGTTCGCTAAATAACATGCCCGATTTTTTATGCTCCTATGTCTGTGCTATAATTTTTAAACCGAACAAATATGAGAATTATGTGTTATTTTTGAACACATAGTTACCAACATAAATCGATCAGAAATTCGTTTTAACTTTATGATGAACCAACAAGATATTTTCAAAAAGATAGGCAGCATTTTAGCAGAATTAAATGAGCAATACCAGTTTTTAGCTCAAAACCCTCAGCAGCTGAATGATTTGGAGCTGGAACTTTTTCTGGCCAATGCACATTTCCTTTCCGATCACGTTAATATCGTAAAAAAACTAAATACCATCGTTGAAGAAAAAGCTCCTGAACCAGGTAATCATCCGCTTTTAGAAGAGCAGAATACCATTATTTTGCCCGAAGTAACTAAAAGTTATGTAGAAGACGATGAATGTTTCGATCCGCAGGAGTTGGAAGAAGTAGTAACCGCCGAAGAAGAAGAGGCTCGCGTAGATATTAAACCTGCCCGGGAAATTATAGATGAAGAAGTTATTGAAGAAGAAAAGGCCGCTTCGGTTTTAAAAAATGATTTTTTTAAACCAGATCAGGACGACCATACTTTTGAATTTGTGTTAGGCACGCATGATGAAAATGCCCAGTTTGATTACGAGGTAAAACCAGCCGAAGAAATTTTCGACCGCCCGTTAAGTAAAGAAGAGGCCGAAATTTTGGCCCAAAAGAAAAGAATACACGAAAAGGAAAGATCTTTACCAGCAGAAGAAGCTATTTTGCCTGCGGAGGATGATGAAATTGGTCCCGAACCATTTCTGATTGACCATGAAGAGATAGAGGAGGAAGAAGAAGTGGTAGCTGTACCTAAAGAAGAACCTGTTGTAGCAGTTTCCCAGCCCATTGAAGCACTTAAAGAAGTAGCACTGGATGAAGCCATTATTTCACCTCCGGTTGAGCATGAGAGACCGCTGTTTACACCAGAAGCGGTTCCGGTAAAACCTGCTCCACAGCCAGTAGCAGCTAAGCCTGCGCAGAGTTTAAACGATTTGCTGGCCAAAACAAATGGTAAAGCAGATGAGCCGTTAAAAGCACCTATTGCCGATTTAAAACAAGCCATTAGTTTAAACGAAAAGTTACTTTTTATTAAAGACCTTTTCAACGGTTATAACCTCGCCTATTCTGAAGCGATTGATATTGTAAACAAAATGAACAGCTTTGAAGCAGCAGATGGTTTCTTACAAAACAATTATGCCGCAAAAAACAACTGGGCCAGTAAGCAGGCCACTGTTGATCAGTTTTACGAATTACTGAACAGAAGGTTTAGTAAGTAAGGCGTATAGCGGATAGGCGTTTGGCGATGAGTTTATGATCGTCCGCATTTGTAAATCCACAAATCATGATCGTCCGTGTTTTTAATGCGGATGCATGAGCCTGGCATTTGCAATGCCTTTTAATCTTTAAATAAATCCCATCCTGTTCGAATCGAGCTTTAAGAAGATAAACAGCAGGATGGTAAAACTCCAAAGTGAAGAACCGCCGTAGCTAATTAAAGGTAACGGAATTCCAATAACCGGAATAATTCCAATCGTCATCCCGATATTAATAAATACGTGGAAAAAGAGGATACAGGCTACACTATAGCCATAAACCCTCGAAAAGGTAGACCTTTGCCTTTCTGCCAGGTTAATGAGTCTGAGGAGTAAAAATATATATAGTCCAATCACAACCGAGCAGCCCATAAAGCCCCATTCTTCGCCAATGGTCGAAAAAATAAAATCGGTACTTTGCTCGGGTACGTAGCCATATTTGGTTTGTGTTCCCTGTAAAAAGCCACGTCCGGTTGCCTGTCCTGAACCAATGGCAATCTGCGATTGAATTACATTGTAGCCTGCGCCTTTATTATCTGTTTTAAGACCAAGCATCAGCTCAATACGACTGCGTTGATGCGGTGCCAGTACTTTTTCGTAAGCAACCTTAATCAGGAACAAATAACCAATTGCAAAAATGGTTACTAAAACTGTAGAGAAAATAATCTTTTGTTTCCTTCTGTTATTGTAAATAAAAAGACCCGCAATAGCAGTAATAATGATGATCAGAATATAGGTCGGCACCAGGAAGTCGGCGACAAACAATACAATCATGCCCAAAAATATCAGCAGGAAATAACCCGATAAGCCCTCGCGGTATAATGGAAACATAAAAGCCAGGAAAACCAATGCAGAACCTGTATCAGGCTGGAGCATGATCAATAAAAGTGGTGCGCCCACAATTAAGCCTGCAATGGCAATCGATTTAATATCCCTAAACTTTGGATTAAATGCTCCTACATATCTGGCCAGCAATAATGCTGTTCCGAATTTAGCAAACTCGGCAGGTTGGAGCTTAAAAGAACCAATTGCAATCCATGCCTGATTTCCGGCAACTTTATTCCCGATCACCAGCACAGCCATCAATAAAATTAACGTGCCGCCGTATATAAAAGGAGAGAAGACGTTGAACAACCTCCCGTCGAATAATAAAATAGAAAGTCCTAAAATAAGACCGGTAATGATGTAAATAAGCTGTTTGCCGTAGAGGGTAGTAAAGCTAAACACTTCTGTTTGCTCAGGAGGAACAGAAGCGAAAATGTTTGTAAAACCAATAGCGCATAAAGCGATATAGATTAAAACAGTAATCCAATCTACATTAAAGAAAAAACGGTTTCCCTGTTGTTGTTGCTGCATTATTTTTTACCGTTAAGTATTTTTTGTTCCTCTACTAATTTTACGGACTGCAGTTTTTTAGAGCCTGCTGCTTTTATTTTCAAGCTATCTTTAGTTCTTTTTATCGAATCCAGTTTTTTGATGCTTAAGCTATCGGCTTTAATTAGGTTTGCCTTTTTAGTTTTATTATCAACCAAAGGAGGTAAAAGATTTTGGTTTTTCATCCATTCCACTTGCGCTGCCCTAGCACCAGAAACATTGCCTTTAATATATTTTTCTACCATATAACTGGCAATTGGCGCGGCATAGGTACTTCCGTAGCCGGCATTTTCGACAATTACAGCAATGGCAATCTTTGGATTGTCTCGTGGGGCAAAACCAATGAATACAGAGTGGTTTTTGCCATGTGGATTTTGTACTGTCCCTGTTTTACCGCACATTAAAATGTCAGGAATCCGCGAAAGCGTTGCTGTTCCCCAACTACTGTTTACACAATCCTGCATCCCGTCAATTACGGGTTCGAAATATTTGTTGTCAACCCCGACATAATTTTTATTGACGTATTCCTTTTTAATTTTATCGCCTATGGTGCGAATAATATGCGGTTTAATGTAATAACCCCGGTTAGCAATAATGGCCATTGCATTGGCAATTTGTAGGGGTGTTGCAGTTATCTCTCCCTGTCCGATGGCTTGGGAGATAACAGTGGTGTAACCCCAGCGTTTGCCATAAATTTTATCGTAATGATCGGCATTATAGAAATAGCCTTGCTTTTCGAAAGGTAAATCAATATCCAGTGTCTGACCAAAACCAAATTTGGCAATCTTATCGCGCCATTCTTGATAAGTCTGGCGCTGATTTTTCATACCGTTTTTAGTAATCAGCTTTTGAAATACATGGCAAAAGTAAGTATTGCAGGAACGGGCGATACCACGTCGCATGCTAATATTCCCATCTACATGTTCGCATTTTACCTTATGGTTTCCGGCCATGTAATAGCCCGGACAGTTAAACGTTGTGTTTTCGTCTATGACCCCCTCCTGTAGACCCAGCAGCGCGTCGATAGGTTTAAACGAAGAACCTGGAGGATATTTACCCTGTATAGGACGCACAATTGACGGTTTATAAGGATTACCGATAATACTCATGTAGTTATTTCCCTGACTCCGGCCAACTAACAAATTGGGATCATAACCCGGGCTACTCACAAAAGCAAGTACTTCGCCTGTTGAGGGTTCAATAGCCACGATGGCACCAACTTTATTGGTCATCAGTTGCTCACCCAGTTTCTGTACAGTGATATCGATACCCGAAATTAAACGTTCGCCAGAAACGGCGTTAATGTCATATTTGCCATCGGCATAACTGCCTTGGGGTGTATTATGCACGTCGTAAATGGTATTTACAACTCCTTTTTCTCCCCTTAAAACTTCTTCATAAGATCTTTCCAAACCGCTTTTCCCTTTGTAATCGCTAGGCTTATAAAAACCTTCGGATTTTGCAATGTCGGCACTATCTACCTCTTTTACATAACCAAAAAGTTGTCCGGCGATGCTATCGGGGTAATGTCTGATGGTTCTGTCCTGGGTTGAAAAACCGGGGAAGCGATACATAATTTCCTGTAAGCGGGCATAACTCTGGACCGAAATCTGTTTAACAAAAGGTGTGGCCTGATAGTTGGATTTAGCCTTCGCCTTACGCATAAATTTGCGCGCGTCTGCTACCGAAATTTCGAGTGCAGCAGCTAAGGTAACTGTATCAAATTCCTTTACTTCATTAGGGATAACCATTAAATCGTAAACAGGTTCGTTTTGTACAATAACCTTCATGTTACGGTCGAGAATAGCACCACGTGCAGGGAACTTGAATTTCTTTTTTAATACATTACTCTCGGCAGAAATAAAGGCTTTGTCGCTAATAATCTGGATATAGAAAAGTTTGCCCAGTAAAATGAGCGCAATAACAATAAATAATCCCTGAATGATGTATTTTCGGTTAAATAATTGATCCATTAGCGTGGCGTTCTTCTATAGAATATAAACTCTACCAATAAAATAATAAGCAGTGTAAAGATACAACTTAAGCCGCATCTCATTAAGGTATAACCAATTTCGGTTAACCTGAATGTTTCTAATAAGAACAACACCAGATGGTGTGTAATAACGCAGAGAAAAGCATAAAGTGAAAACCATTGGAAACCCATGTAACTTAACGATGGTTCGGGGTCATCAATTGCGTCGCGGTTTAAACTTATGGAAATAAAAGAAATCCTAACAAATGCCAACACTACGCAAGCTGTTGCATGTACGCCCATGGTATCGTAAAATGCATCGAGTGTTAAACCCGTTGCAAAGGCTAATACGTACAATAAAATGTTAGGGATACCAAAAGGAAGGAGCAGCAAAAATAACACGTAGATAAAGGGGGTAGACAGATCGTAAAAGCCCATATTCTTGAGCAGAAAGATCTGCACAAAAAGCAGTAAAAACCACCTGATCACATTTACAATTATGATTCTACTATTCATTGGGCTTAACTAGGCTTTCTAAAGCTTTTTGCTCTTCAGCAAGTTTATCTTTAATCACATATACATATTGCAATGTGCTAAAATCTGTAAATAAATTCAATTCTCCCGATAAGAAATTATCGTTTGTGGCTACATTAGGTTTGCTAATACGTCCAACTAAAATCCCTGCCGGGAATGAGCCGTAACCTGAAGTTACAACCGTATCGCCCACATACATTTTAATGTGGTTGGGTACTTCTTTTACAAATGCTTTTCTGATATCGAAATTTCCATCGCCCCAAACCAAAGATCCCAGTGCATGATTCTTTTTCAAGGTAACGCTAATTCTGGTGTCTTTATGCAATAGCGATTGTATGGTAGCCAGGTGTGCCGAAACATCGCGAATAAAACCAACAACACCTCTTTGTGGCGCAATTACAGCCATTCCACTTTTAATTCCGTCAACTGTACCTTTATTAATGGTCATTACGTTATTACGAAGCGTGATAGAATTTTTCACCACTTTAGCCGCCAGGTAAGTGTATTGCTGATTGGTAACGGTATCGATAACCTTAACATCTTTAGCGCTATCAACTGTCGTTAAAGCTAACAATCGGGTTTTAAGTTTGGCATTTTCGGCCGCAAGGCTGTCGTTTACCATTCCGAGGTTTAAATACCTTTTAAAAACATTCAGCCTTTCGTATGCAGTACCCACTACTTCGTTTGATGAGTTTAGGGTAACACTACGTTGATAAGCATTATTTTTCACCGTTAGGTAAATGCCTATCGTAAAAAAGATAATAAACAGGAAAAATGCGTTGTATCTGCTGATGAAAATCCAAAGGTTACGCATTGCTCATTAGGTATGAGATGTAAGATATGAGATATGAGTTTGGATAATTAGTCTCAAATCTCACGTCTCATATCTCAAATCAAGGTTATTGCATTAAGAATTTATATCCGCCAATATTTTTCAAGGCGATGCCAGTTCCACGAACTACAGCACGAAGTGGATCTTCAGCCACGTGAACAGGTAATTTCGTTTTAGCTGCCACACGTTTGTCTAATCCTCTTAATAACGCACCACCTCCTGTTAAATAAATACCGGTTTGGTAAATATCTGCTGAAAGTTCTGGTGGGGTAATCTCTAATGCTTTTAAAATCGCTTCTTCAATTTTAGAGATTGATTTATCCAGACAGTGTGCAATTTCGGTGTAAGAAACCGTAATTTGTTTAGGTACACCTGTCATTAAATCACGGCCTTGAACAGCAAAATCAGCAGGGGCATCCTGTAGCTCAGGTAAAGCAGCCCCTACTTCAATTTTAATCTTTTCAGCAGTACGGTCACCAATCATAATGTTGTGCTGGCGACGGATGTAATTTACAATGTCAGAGTCGAAGTTATCTCCCGCAACGCGGATAGACTGATCGCAAACGATACCAGATAAAGCAATTACCGCAATTTCGGTAGTACCACCACCGATATCGATAATCATATTACCCATTGGTTCTTCCACATCAATACCAATACCTACTGCAGCAGCCATCGGCTCGTGTATTAAATAAACTTCTTTAGCACCTGCAATTTCGGCCGAGTCGCGTACCGCACGTTTTTCTACCTCTGTAATACCCGATGGGATACAGATTACCATACGTAACGATGGGAACATCCAGCCTTTACCGCCGTTAAGCATGCGGATCATGCCTTTAATCATAGCTTCAGCAGCGTTGAAATCGGCAATTACACCATCTTTTAGCGGGCGAACGGTTTTAATATTATCGTGGGTTTTACCCTCCATTTGCATGGCCTGGCGACCAATAGCAATAACTTTGTTTGTAGTGCGGTCAAAAGCAACAATTGATGGTTCATCCACCACCACTTTGTCGTTATGTATAATTAGGGTATTCGCAGTGCCCAAATCAATGGCAACTTCTTGCGTAAACCAGTTAAATAATCCCATGTATGAGGTATGTTTCTTTAATTTTAATAAATGTATACTATTCCTAATGTAAAAATAGCTTTTTTATTGTTTTAACTTCTATTTTCTTTAACCATTAAATTGTTTTTTAGGCAATTAAAATTTAAAGATAAATTCAAAAAGACTAAAGCTTATGCTGGGTGCTTTAAGCTTTGGTCTTTGAGCTTTAATCTTAATTAGTGTTTAAAGTGTCTTACGCCAGTGGTAACCATGGCAATGCCTTTTTCGTTAGCTTTTGCAACAGAATCAGCATCTTTAATAGAACCACCTGGTTGTAAAACAGCAGTAATTCCGGCATCAGCAGCAATTTCAACACAGTCAGGGAAAGGGAAGAAGGCATCAGAAGCCATTGCAGCACCTTTAACGCTGAAACCAAATGAAGCAGCTTTTTCGATAGCCTGTCTTAATGCATCCACGCGTGAAGTCTGGCCAACACCGCTTGCAATTAGCACATCATCTTTAACCAAAACAATGGTATTCGATTTAGTGTGCTTTACAATTTTATTGGCGAAAAATAAATCTTTTAATTCCTGCGCAGTTGGTGCTTTATCGGTAACGGTTGTCATTTGCTCAGGACCCTCGATAATTAAATCTTTATCCTGCTCAATTACACCGTTTAATAAGGTTTTAAATTGTTTTTTGCTCAACTCAACTTCGTTGCGCTGTAAAATTACACGGTTTTTCTTTTTGCTGAACAACTCAACGGCCTCAGGCTGGTAAGCAGGTGCAATTAGTACCTCAAAAAATAGGTTGTTAATTTCTTCAGCTGTAGCTAGATCAACTTCTACATTGGTAATTAAAACACCACCGAAAGCAGAAACAGGATCGCAAGCCAATGCGTCAATCCATGCTTGTTTTACAGTTGGACGTGAAGCAATGCCGCAAGCGTTGGTATGTTTTAAGATCGCAAAAGTAGGATCTTCGAATTCATCAATTAAGGCAACAGCAGCATCCACATCAACCAAATTGTTGTAAGAAAGTTCTTTACCGTTTAGTTTGGTAAACATAGCATCTAAATTGCCATAAAATACAGCACCCTGATGAGGGTTTTCGCCATAACGCAGAGTTTTAGCTTCAGTAACGCTTTGTTTAAAAACGTCAAGCGGCTCTTCCTGGTTAAAGTAATTAAAAATAGCAGTATCGTAGTGAGAAGAAGTATGGAAGGCAGTTTTAGCAAACGATTTACGTTGTGCTAAAGTAGTTTCTCCATTTTGTGCTTCTAATTGTGCCTGTAAAGTAGGGTAGTCATTTTTCGATGCAATGATTACAACATCGTTGAAGTTTTTAGCCGCTGCACGGATTAAAGAAATACCACCGATATCGATTTTCTCGATAATCTCTTCCGGTGTTCCACCTGCTTTTACGGTTTCTTCGAATGGGTATAAATCAACAATTACCAGATCAATTTCCGGGATCTCATATTCAGCAATTTGCTCCTGGTCGCCAGTTAAAGCCCTGCGGTTTAAAATACCGCCGAATACTTTTGGGTGCAAAGTTTTAACACGTCCGCCTAAAATAGAAGGATAACCTGTTAAATCCTCAACCGCCGTAACCGGAAGGTTCAGATCTTTGATAAATTGTTCTGTACCGCCGGTAGAAAATAACTGTACTCCCTGTGCGGCTAACAATTTTACCAATGGTTCTAAACCATCTTTATAATATACTGAAATTAAAGCGTTTTTAATCTTAATTGGCTGACTCATTTTACTGTAAATTTTGAGCCGCAAAGGTAGTAAAACAGGATTGTTTTTTTATTATGTTTTATTGGTAAAAAATCATCCTGTTAATTAAAAAAATAAAAAGAATATTTTGACCTGTGAAACGATGCTAATTAACTAGTTATAAATGGTTAAACTACCTAATGTTTCGGAGATTGATCAAGCCTGTTTTAACGTTTGGATTGAAACTGGTAGATACACGATTGCGATTCTCTTTATACGTTATATGCCTTAATAAGCGATATGCTATATATAAGGCATAACTACAATTAGCCCGGTTATAGTCGGGCTAATTGTAAAATATAACTTGTACTGCTTAATTGTTATTTGCTAATTTTCTTTACAATGCTTTCAACTATGCGCGGATAGTGCTGGTGCTCCAATTGCTGGCCTTTAAATTTAACCATTTCAAGACTATCGTTTTTATCAATTTTGTATCGTGCCTGGTAAATGTATTCACCTTCATCGTAATTTTCGTTAACGTAATGAATGGTAATACCGCCTTCGGGTTCGCCTGCAGCAATTACCGCATTGTGTACATGATCGCCATACATGCCTTTTCCACCAAATTTTGGTAAAATAGCAGGGTGTATGTTAACAATGCGGCCGGGGTAGGCATGGATTAAGCTTTTAGGGATTAGCCAAAGGAAACCTGCCAGAACAATGAAGTCGATTTCCAGATTCTTTAGCAGTTCTATTACCTCGTCGGTTTTATAAAACTCATTTTTGTCAAAAATGTGGGTAGGGATTTCAAAATTATCTGCTCTTTGTAATACGTAGGCTTCGGCATTATTGGTTAGCACCAAAGAAATTTCTATCTCATTACTCCGCTTGAAATGCTCCATCAGTTTTTGGGCATTAGAGCCAGAACCTGATGCAAAGATGGCTATTCGTTTTTTCACTCAAAAAGGGTTTTGCCCAAAAATAGTATTTTTAAGGCTGTTTTCTTAATTCAAATTAATTTTTATTGTTACCAGTTAAAGTATTATTAATGAATAAATTTAGTGTATTTTTGCACTTCGACAAGGGACGTGAATTTTAGTGAATAAAAAAGTTAAAAGTGTTTTGTATTTTTAAAACATTAATTCTATATTTGCAACCCGAATTATAGGAAACGATTAAGAAAAATAAAAGGCTAAATAGAAATGGCAAATCATAAATCTTCATTAAAAAGAATTAGAGCAAACGCAACAAAACGTTTACGTAACAGATATCAGGCAAAAACTACACGTACTTTCATTAAAAGACTACGTGCTGCAGAAGACAAAAAATCTGCATCTGATTTATTGCCTAAAGTAATCTCTATGTTAGATCGTTTAGCTAAAAAGAACATCATCCACAAAAACAAAGCGGCTAATAACAAATCAAAATTAACGAAATTCGTTAACGGTTTAAAATAAGCCAATTTTTTTACGATATTAGTGAAAGGCATCCCAACCAAAAGTTGGGATGCCTTTTTTTGTCGGAAAAAATGGAAAACAACAAACAAAAATTAGGTATAAAATTATGGGCTGAGGCCGACAGGCCACGCAAAAGGCTTTTACAACATGGCAGGCGATATTTAACAGACGCTAAATTAATTGCCATTTTAATCGGCTCTGGTAATAGAAAACGAAACAGCTGTTGATTTGAGCAAACGAATACTGTCTTTTTACGATAACAGTTTAGTTCGGCTAGGTAAGGCATCTATTCAGGAACTTTCGTGATTTAGCGGAATTGGCGAAGCAAAGGCGCTCTCCATTATTGCTGCACTGGAGCTGGGGCTGCGAAGAAAGGAAACCGACGACGAGCAGAGTGTTCAGATCACTACTTCTAATCAGGCTTATAATTATTTGCATCAAACTTTTGCAGGCCTTCACTACGAAGAATTCTGGATTTTGCTGTTAAACAGATCAAATCACATCATTGGTAAGTTTCAAATTAGCAAAGGCGGCCAGGCCGGAACAGTAGCCGATCCGAAAATCATCTTTAAAATTGCGTTGGAAAACAATGCCGCGAATATTGTACTCGGTCATAATCACCCTTGGGGTAATTTAAAACCTAGTGATAGCGACAATAAACTTACCCGCGATTTAGTCGCATCGGGCAATTTGCTAGGCCTTTTTGTGGTCGATCATATCATCTTTGCCCGTAACAAATACTATAGTTATAAGGATGAAGATTTAATTTAAAAATATATTAAACGGTTAAAGTAGAATTAATGTTAAATTGTTATCATCGCAGCTTATTAAATTTATGCGACACCAATTGTGGTGGAACTGATTAAAAACAATCATACACAAATGAGAAAATTATTAATTCTTTCTGTTGCCATGCTTTTAGCTGTGACGGCATTTGCCCAGAAAAAAGGCATACCTATTAACATTATAACCTATAATATTCGTTTAAATGTAGCGTCTGATGGCGTAAATGCCTGGCCTAACCGGAAAGAAAATGTTAAAGCGCTGGTAAAATTTCATGATGCAGATATTCTTTGCGTTCAGGAAGCCTTGCCCGAGCAGTTTGATGCTTTACTAGAAGATTCGAATTTTGATGTTGTTGGGGTTGGTCGCGATGACGGTAAAAGAAAAGGTGAGTTTTCAGCAGTTTATTACGATAAAGACCGCTTTACAAAGAAAGATGGCGGAACTTTCTGGTTGTCTGAAACACCCGATGTACCATCGAAAGGTTGGGATGCTGCGCTTAACCGCGTGTGCAGCTGGGTGAGACTGTACGATAAGCAGAATAAAAAGGAATTTCTGGTTTTTAATACCCACTACGATCACATTGGTGTTCAGGCCAGAATTGAATCGGCTAAATTGCTAAAACAAAAAATACAACAAATTGCCCCAACTTTACCTGTTGTTTTTACCGGCGATTTAAACGTAACACCTGAAACCGAAGCCATTGCCACTATTAAGTCTTTCCTCATTGATGCAAAAGAAGTTTCTGCCGAAAAACCTTATGGGCCATCAGGCACCTTTAATGCCTTTCACTTTGATAGTGAATTAAAAGATCGTATCGATTATATTTTTGTAAACAAGGGATTTAAAGTGCAGAAATTTGCTGTACTATCGGATAGTAAAGATAAAAGGTATTATTCTGATCACTTGCCTGTTTTTGCCAGACTTTGGTTTTAACAGTGCGCACTCACGAAGTTTTGCAAGTATCTGTGATTGGACGACTTCGTTAATTTGTAAACGCTTAATGAAGGTAAACCTAATTATTTAGCGGCAATTATTAATAGTAGTATCTTGCTGGTTCAGCTTAAACGCAATCATGAAATTAGATAAATATCTGGTGATATCATTTTTACTTACTTTTATATTCGCTTGTAACTCCAATAAAATTGCAAAAAAGGAAGGACAGCAAAAAAGTGTAAAAAATGCAGAATCAAAAGTTCAAAAAGATTCAACTACAACTAATGCTGTACATTTTCCAATTCTTGATAGTTTAAAAACGCTGTTATCTATCGCAGATACTACCAAATCCGAAAGTATTGCGGATGATACTTCGGGCCACGATATTAATGATTTGATAATCCATGAGTTGACCAGGGTGCTAATCAATCCAAAAGTTACCAATGAGATGCTGGATAGCTTGCACACCTCGCTAGGAGTAATACGCTCAGATGATAAAAGATTTTGGATATTTAACTGGTACGAGAATACAGGTGGCACTTTTAAAAGCAATATCAGTGTGTTGTATTATCGAACAGCTTCAGGAAAGCAGATTATTAAAACTAGCCAGGATGTGAACAATAATTTTCCTTCCAGTGGGGCATGGTTTAATATGATCTATAAGTTGCCTGTGAAAAATAAAGAGCTGTATTTGTGTTTAGGCGACGGTGTAGGGTGTACAACGTGTATTTATAGTACTGCTGTAGTAGTAGAGGTGAAAAAGGATTCTATTAATTTTAACTATCCGGCGTTTGAAGATAACGAAGGATACGATCATGGAGATCATAGTTCTTCTGCTCTCGTATTGACTGCAAGAATGGGGGATATTGAGAAATTTGAGTATAATCCAAAAAATAGAACGCTATATTTTACATACTTAACAGATGATAATACGCCAATTGTTAGGGCGAGGAAAGAAAAACAAAAGACAATAATTCGAAAACTGTTTTTTAATGGTAAAAAATTTATTGGCAATCCCTATGAGTAATTACATATTTATGTGCTGTGAAATACGGTATTGGTTAAAATATATGCAATATCATCAATTTACCGCTATATTTCCGCATAATCACCTTTCGGCTTTAACCTTTAAATAATATCTTTGCGTTTTATGAAATTAGAGTGCCCTTCTGGATATGTCTTGATACAGGGTACTTACTACTTGATACTCCAAAAATGAAAATATCATATAACTGGTTAAAACAATTTGTACAGATAGATAAAACACCTCAGGAACTTTCTTTAATCCTAACCAATGTGGGTTTAGAAGTAGAAAGTGTAGAAGAAGTGCAGCCTATAGTAGGAGGCTTGGCAGGTTTGGTTATAGGCGAGGTATTAACCTGTGTACAGCATCCAAATGCCGATCGCTTACGGGTTACCACTGTAAATGTTGGTGGAAGTGAAAACCTGCAGATTGTTTGTGGTGCACCAAATGTGGCAGCCGGACAAAAAGTGGTTGTAGCTACTGTGGGTACAACTGTTTATCCGTTAGAGGGTGAGCCATTTAAAATTAAAGAATCAAAAATCAGGGGCGAACTTTCGCAGGGAATGATTTGCGCCGAAGATGAGATTGGTTTAGGTAAATCGCACGATGGAATTATGATTCTGGCCAATGATGCTGAAGTAGGTATTCTGGCGAAAGATCATTTTAAAATGGAGGATGATTATCTTTTCGAAATTGGATTAACGCCAAACCGTGCGGATGCAGCTTCGCATTTAGGTGTAGCCAGAGATTTGGCCGCTTATTTCAGAAGCGAATACGAAATTCCTGATCTTACTGCTTTTAAAACAGATAACGAGAGCCTGGTTATTCCGGTTGAGGTTGAAGATTTAGAGGCATGCCCACGTTATAGCAGTGTTACAATTTCAGGGGTAACGGTAACCGAATCGCCTGAGTGGTTAAAAGATAAACTGAAAGTAATTGGCCTTCGTCCGATTAACAATGTGGTAGATATTACCAATTATGTATTGCATGGTTTAGGTCAGCCACTACATGCTTTCGATGCCGATAAAATTGCCGGCGGAAAAGTTATTGTTAAAAAAGTGGCTGAAGGTACACCTTTCGTAACGCTTGATGATGTTGAGCGCAAATTAAGTGCAGATGATTTAATGATCTGCAACGCTGAAGCACCAATGTGTATTGCAGGTGTTTTTGGCGGTAAAACTTCAGGTGTAGATACCGAAACCAAAAATATCTTTTTAGAAAGTGCTTATTTTAATTCGGTTTCCGTACGTAAAACTTCGAAAAGACACGGTTTAAAAACCGATGCTTCTTTCCGTTTTGAGCGTGGTACCGATCCTGAAATTACTGTTACCGCTTTAAAATATGCTGCTTTATTAATTAAAGAACTGGCAGGAGGCGAAATTTCTTCATCAGTTTCTGATATTTACCCAAAACATATCCGTCCGTTCGAGTTCGAGGTAAGTTATACCAATATCAATAAACTAATCGGGGCAAATATCCCTTCGGCAGAAATTAAGCACATTATTACTGCCCTGGGCATTTCGGCTACCAGTACTTCCGATGATACCCTGGCATTAAGAGTGCCTTCGTTTAAAGTAGATGTTACGCGTGAGTGCGATATTACCGAAGAGGTGCTGCGTATTTACGGTTACAACAATATCGAAATCCCGACCAAGGTAAATGCTTCCCTATCTTATAGCATTAAACCCGAAAAAGAGAATACGCATAACGTAATTGCCGATATGCTTACCTCGAATGGTTACGCTGAGATTATGTGTAATTCGTTAACCAAATCGGCTTATTCTAAAAATATAGATGAGGCTGTATTTATTTTAAATCCGTTGAGCAGCGATTTAAATGTAATGCGACAGAATTTATTGATGCCAGCCTTAGAAAGTGTAGCTTACAACCAGAACCGTAAAAATGCTGATGTTAAGTTTTACGAATTCGGTAAAACTTACCATTTGATTAACGGACAATATGTAGAGCGCCCGCGCTTGTTGTTGTTGATTTCGGGAGCGAAACAAGGCGAGCAATGGAACCAGAACTCAAAACCGACTACCTTTTATAACTTAAAATCGGCTGTTGATGCAATTATAGCCCGTTTAGGGGTTTCGACTTACCAAAGTGATACATTGACGAATGAAGATTTTGCTTACGGTATTAAGTATTTCCGTGGCGATAAAACCTTAGTAAGCTTTGGAGCGGCTTCAAAAGCCGACCGTAAAGTGGCCGATGTAAATGCAGAGGTTTTCTATGCTGATTTCGACTGGGCTGTTTTACTGGATATCGTTAAGAAAAATAAAATTGTTCACAAAGATGTTGCAAAGTACCCGCAGGTACGCCGCGATCTTTCATTGTTGATCGATCAAGAGGTTACTTTCGATACTTTAAAAGGGATTGCTTTTAAAACCGATAAGAAGCTGATTAAAGAAGTTGGCGTTTTTGATGTGTATATGGGAGATAAATTACCGGAAGGGAAAAAATCTTATGCGTTAAACTTTATCCTGCAGGATGAAGAGCAGACCTTAACCGATAAGCAGATTGAAAATACGATGCAGAAGTTAATCGCGAATTTAACAGCACAAGCTGGCGCAGAAATTAGGAAATAAAATATAAATTCGTATTTTTAGAAATAAATTCATGACTTCTGTTGCAGATCAATTAGATAAGGTATTACAAAAAACGGCTCGGGTATTAGAGTTATGTAATGCGCTACAGGAAGAAAATGATTTATTAAAGCTTGAAAATCAATCGTTAAAAGTTGCATTCGATACTTCGAAAGGCAAAAATGTAGAACTTGAAGAAAAATTAAGGGTTACAAAATTGGCTAAGAGTATAGAAGGAACCAGTGAAAAATCGCTTGATATAAAACAAAAAATTAACGATTTTGTGCGGGAGATTGATAAAAGTATCGCATTATTGAAAAAATAAATGATGCGGGGAAATCAGAAACTAAGCTAAACAAATGGGAGAAATCTCGATTAAAATAACCATTTCCGACCGTATTTATCCCTTAAAGGTAAATATGGAAGAGGAAGAAATTGTGAGACGGGCGGCAAAAATGATCAATGAGCGCATAAAAGATTATCAGGATAATTATGCGGTTAGAGATAAGCAGGATCTTCTTTCTATGGCAGTTTTGCATTATGCAACAGCCGTATTAAGAACAGAAAACAAAGTACAAAATCAGGATACTGCTGTTGCCGATAAAGTTGAAGAATTGGATGTTTTACTCAATAATTTCTTTTCAAAATAAGGTTCGTTCTTTAAACATTTCGTCACTCTGAACTTGCTTCAGAGCCTTTAAAATAAGATCCTGAAATAAATTCAGGATGACGCAGCGTTGTATATATTAGCACAAAAATATAGCCGCAGCTAGTTTTTGAGTTTCAAATTTTATAAAACTTAACACTTCAATATCTATAGGGTTAAGAGGGCGTATTTCATTTGCTTTGCACCTGAAAATGGCTTAAACCCTAATTATGCTTAGTTGAGGTTTAAAATGTATGAGACTTTAAAAATTAGTTGCGGTTTTTTTTTTACTTAAAAAACAAAATGGAAATAGTTGAAATATTAGGATATGTGTTTGCCGTAATTGCAGGTATCGCTATCGGAGTAGTGGTAGGAAGATTCCTCCTGCGTAACTTACTGAAACAGCAGGAAGTGGCTGCACAGAACAAGGTGAAGAAGATTTTAAAAGATGCAGAAAACAATGCTGAAATTTTAAAAAAGAATAAATTGCTCGAAGCCAAAGAGAAATTTTTACAGTTAAAAGCTGAGCACGAGCAGGAAGTAAACGCTAAAAACAATACCATTAACCAGCGCGAAAACACCATGAAGCAAAAAGAGCAATCGGTGAACCAGCGCATGGAAAACTTTAATAAAAAAGAGCAGGAGCTTGATAAGCAAAAAACTAATCTGGAAAAACAAACTGATCTTGCAGTAAAGAAACAAGAGGAAGTTGAAGTATTGAAGAACCAACACCTTAAGCAATTGGAAACCATTGCGGGTCTTTCGGCAGAAGAAGCTAAAGAGCAGTTGGTAGAAAACCTGAAACAAGAGGCCCGTACACAGGCCATGATGCAGGTAAAAGATATTGTGGACGAAGCCAAATTAACAGCAAGTAAAGAAGCTAAAAAGGTAGTAATCCAAACCATTCAGCGTACAGCTACTGAGGCTGCAATCGAAAACTCGGTTTCTATTTTCCACATCGAAAGTGATGAAATTAAAGGTCGCGTAATTGGTAGGGAAGGTAGAAATATCCGTGCTTTAGAAGCAGCTACAGGTATCGAGATTATTGTTGATGATACCCCTGAAGCCATTATCTTATCAGGTTTCGATCCTGTAAGAAGAGAGATTGCCCGTTTGGCCTTACACCGTTTGGTAACCGATGGCCGTATCCACCCGGCACGTATCGAAGAAATTGTAGCCAAAACCAAAAAGCAAATCGAAGATGAGATTGTAGAGATTGGTGAGCGTACAGTAATCGATTTAGGTATTCACGGTTTACACCCTGAACTAATCAGAATGGTTGGCCGTATGCGTTACCGTTCTTCTTACGGTCAGAACTTGTTACACCACTCGCGTGAGGTGGCTAATTTCTGTGCTACCATGGCTGCTGAGCTGGGCTTAAATGCAAAAATGGCTAAACGTGCAGGTTTATTACACGATATTGGTAAAGTGCCTGATGATAACCCGGAATTGCCACACGCAATTTTAGGGATGCAACTGGCCGAAAAATATAAGGAACACCCTGAAATTTGTAATGCCATTGGTGCTCACCACGACGAAATTGAAATGACCTCAATGATCTCACCGATTATCCAGGCTTGTGATGCGATTTCTGGCGCGCGCCCTGGTGCACGTAGAGAAGTGGTAGAAAGCTATATTAAACGTTTGAAGGATTTAGAAGAACTGGCTTTATCTTACCCTGGTGTTGAAAAAACTTTCGCAATCCAGGCTGGTAGAGAGTTACGTGTGATTGTAGAAAGCGAGCGCATTACCGATGCCCAGGCCGAATTACTGGCAGCAGATATTTCTACACGTATCCAAACCGAAATGACTTATCCGGGACAGATAAAAGTTACCGTAATCAGGGAAACCCGTTCTGTAGCTTTTGCTAAGTAATACTTTTAAGACCTTATGGTTTTTAAAAACCTATAAGGTCTCTTATATAAAGCGATGGATATTCCATCGCTTTTTTTTATTTTTACATAATGAGCAAGCAAACTATACAATTAGAGCCAAAACGTCCGGTTGATGTACTTTTTGATAAATATGCAGAAAGTCATCAAAATCCAACCAATAAAACAGTGCACTGGATTTGCGTACCATTAATTGTATTCAGTTTGCTGGGACTGATATGGCAGATTCCTTTTCCGCATATTGGTTTTTTAGGTAGTTATAATGGTTATTTTAACTGGGCCTCTTTTTTACTGGCCTTTAGTTTATACTATTATTATACTCTTTCGCCTGTACTGTTCTTCTTAATGATCTGGGTTGTAGGGCTTATGAGTTATATCATCGTTAAAATAGAGCAAGCCGTTGGCCTTGGTAGTGGAACGGCTTATGGTATTTATGCTGCCATATTTGTAGCTGCCTGGATAGGGCAGTTTATCGGTCATAAAATTGAAGGTAAAAAACCATCCTTTCTGGATGACGTTAAGTTCCTGTTAATCGGTCCGATCTGGTTATTGCACTTCATTTGCAAGAAAACTGGTATTAAGTATTAAATCTGATACGGTTAACATTAAATTAACTTTTAAATAAACTAAGCTTAATTAACATCTAACATACAGCTAACATTGTGGTAATAGCTTTGCCTAAAATTAAATACAGGCAAATTGGACTTAATCACAATTTTTAGAAGAACAGCACTAACTGTGCTGGTTTTATTTCTTGGCATAGCAGCTTATGCACAAACAGGCAAAATTTCGGGTGTTGTATCAGATAAAAAAACAGGCGAAACACTAATTGGTGTAACTGTTAAAATAAAAGGTACTACCAAAGGCGTGTCTACAGATGTAGATGGTAAGTATATCCTTCAGGCCATGGCCAATGGCAAGTACACCCTTGAGTTCTCTTATGTAGGGTACCAAACTAAAGAAGTATCTGAAGTAGAAGTAAAAGGACCATCAGTTACCAGTTTAAATATTGTGCTAAGCGAAGCAGGTGGCCAAAACTTACAGGAAGTTGTAGTTAAAGCAAGCTTTAAACAAGAATCGGTTAACTCTTTATATGCACAGCAAAAAAACAGTGCTTTAATTTCTGATGGTATTTCCAGCGATCAGATTAAAAAATCACCAGATAAAAACACCTCTGACGTTCTAAAAAGGATTAGCGGTGCTACCATACAGGATAACAAGTTTGTTGTTGTTCGTGGTTTAAGTGATCGCTACAATACAGCTACTTTAGATGGTTCTACTTTACCAAGTACTGAAGCTAATAGGAAAGCTTTCTCATTTGATATTGTTCCTTCTAGCCTGGTTGATAAAATTACCATCAGCAAAACGGCTACTCCTGATTTGCCTGCTGACTTTGCGGGAGGAGCGGTGCAAATTGCAACTAAAGATATTCCAGAGCAGAATTTCCTTTCAGTTGGTGTTGGTTATGGTTATAACAGCCAGTCAACTTTTAAAGATTTCCTTGGAACCAAGAAAAATGCTTTAGCCTATTTAGGTTATGAGGATGGTTCGAAACAACTAGCCGAAAATTTTCCAAGTCGTGCTACAATTGCGAACGGAACTTTCACAGATGCTAAAAACGTTGCAGCTTTAAAATCCTTCCCGATTGATAATTCAATTAAAACTACCAGCGCTTTACCGACTCAGAATTACCAGTTTAATTTAGGCCGGGTAAAACATTTTGAAAATGGAAACAGCTTTGGCGCAACCGTATCTGCTACTTACAGAAACTCGCAGACCATTAATGAGAATATGGAACGTAATTTTTATATCTATAATTATAACGATAACCAATATAAATTCTCGAGTAGTTTAGGTGCTTTAGCAAATTTCGCCTACAGCTTTGGCAAGAACAAAATAAGCTTCAAAAACATCTATAACAAAAATTACGATGATACTTATACTGTTCGTACAGGTATTCGTGATGGTAATACCTCTAACCAATTCTTTGCTTATGACATTATGCAGAAATCACTTTACAAAGCAACTTTTGAAGGTGATCATCAAATTGGAAAAGGTAATAACAAGTTGAAATGGACTGCATCATACAGTAATATCACCAATAACCAACCTAACCAGCTGAAGATTAATTATCAAAAAGCTTTAGCTGATCAAAATAATCCTTCAGTTCCTTATCAGGCTAATATTACCTCATTAGGAAAGGAAAATACACGGATGTTTTCTGATTTAAATGAGAACTTATATGCAGGTGATGTTAATTACAGCACACCATTTAAGTTGTTCGATGCTTCAACCACAATGAAAGTTGGTTTAGGGTCACAATATCGTGAAAGGACTTTCAATGCCCGCTTTGTTGGCGCACAATTAACAACCAATGATATCGATTTACAAACCAAGATCAGGGCTTTACCTATTACGGAAATATATGCACCATCACTAATTGAATCTGGTGTATATAGATTGGCAGAGGTTGGCGGTCCGTTAGATGATTACAATGCCAGTTCATTTACCAACTATGGTTATTTGATGCTCGATCAAAAATTTGGTGAAAACTTTAGAGCTGTTTATGGTGCAAGGGTAGAAAATTATAATGTAAAGTTGATGAATACGCTTGGTACTTATGTTGATGATACCCAGCTTGACGTACTCCCTTCATTAAACTTAACCTACAGTTTGACTAAAAAGGCTAATTTACGTGCTTCTTATTACCGTACCTTGGCCAGACCAGAGTTTAGAGAGCTATCATTAAACTCGTATTATGATTATGAACAATTGAGTAATATCATTGGTAATCCGAATTTGAAAAGATCGCTTATTGATAACTTTGACTTACGTTATGAAATTTATCCTGAAGCAGGTCAGCTTTTCTCAGTGTCGGCTTTTTATAAGCACTTTACAAATGCGATCGAAATCTATCGTTACGATGTATTATCAACAGTTGATGTGAACTTTTTTAATACTCCGAAAGCTTACGTGTATGGTTTAGAGTTTGAAGGAAGAAAGAATTTAAACTTTATCAGTGATGAAGGTTTCTTTAAAAATACCACTGCTTATTTCAATTTATCATTAATTAAATCTAAGGTAACTAACCCAACCGATCAGCAATATATTGACGTAACTCGTCCGATGGTAGGCCAGTCGCCTTACCTGATCAATGCTGGTTTACAGCACAGCGCCTTAGATAACAAATTAAACTTCAATATCCTTTACAATAAAATCGGCAGAAGAATTGTTCAGGCGGGGGGTATTCGTTTCCCAAGTACATGGGAAAATCCAAGAGATGTGATTGATTTCCAGGCCAGCTACAAAGTAATCAAATCAAAAGGTGAGATTAAATTAAATGTTGGTGACATATTAAACCAAAGAAATACAGTTTATTTCGATTATAACGGCGATAAAAAATACAACGGTAGTGTAGGTAATGGTGGTGATGAAACTTTCAGCTCTTACAAAACGGGTAGAAACATTTCATTATCATTTAATTATACTTTCTAGTCTTTAACAATATGTTAACAGGATATTAATCCACAAGAAAAATTAAAAATCTCTATTTGTAAATAAAAATATTTAAAAAAGAAAAAATGAAAAACCAATTTTTACTACTTGCTTTGTCAGTAGTTTTATTTTCAACTTCTTGTAAAAAGAACGTAATTGTTGAAGGTACTTCAACTGAAACTCCGACAAACAATACAAATGTTGTAGAAGTTTCTGGCGAGATCTCAGCAAATACAACCTGGTCTGCAAGTAAAATCTATTTATTAAAAGGTTTTGTATTTGTAAGTGGTGGTGCTACTTTAACTATCGAACCAGGTACAATCATCAAAGGTGATAAAGCTTCAAAAGGTACATTAATTATTACCCGTGGCGCTAAGATC
Source organism: Pedobacter sp. HDW13 (assembly GCF_011303555.1). Lineage (NCBI taxonomy): Bacteria > Pseudomonadati > Bacteroidota > Sphingobacteriia > Sphingobacteriales > Sphingobacteriaceae > Pedobacter > Pedobacter sp. HDW13. The sequence continues at coordinate 4,068,459 of NZ_CP049868.1, forward strand.
AATGCAACCGGTACTGTTGATAAACCAATTGTATTTACATCTGCTTTAAATGCCGGTGCACGTAGTCAGGGAGATTGGGGTGGTGTTATCTTATTAGGTAAAGCGCCTGTTAACCAGGGTACTGACGTTAAAATCGAAGGCGGTTTAGTTCAACCTAGCGGTAAAGACGAAAAAGCTTATATCTTTTATGGTGGTACAGATGTAGCTGATAATTCAGGTACTATGAAGTACGTACGTATTGAATTTGCCGGTATTGCTTATTCAGTTGATAACGAAATTAACGGTTTAACGATGGGCGGTGTTGGTTCGGGAACTACTTTGGATTATATTCAGATTTACCGTTCTGGTGACGATGCTTTCGAATGGTTTGGTGGTACAGTAAATGCAAAACACTTATTGGCTATAGGTACCTGGGATGATGATTTCGATACAGATTTTGGTTATTCAGGTAATATTCAGTTTGCATTAGCACAACGTGTTGCTACTGTTGCCGATCAATCTCAATCAAACGGTTTCGAATCTGATAACAATGCAACAGGTACTGATCAAACACCTAAAACTTCTGCTGTTTTCTCAAATGTTACTATTTTAGGTCCGATTAAAGCTTCAGGTGGTTCTTATAACGCAAACTATTACCACGGTGCTCAAATTCGTCGTAACTCATCAATCAGTATTTTAAACTCTGTAATTTCTGGTTTCCCAATCGGAGTTTATGTTGATGATACTAAAGTTATTACTGCTGGTTCTACTTCTACCAACTTTACTTCAGGTTCGGCTGTTTTTGCTAATAACCTGGTTTATGGTAGCAAAACTGATATCAGTGTGAGTACAGCTGGTGTTGTTACTCAGGTTACTGATCTTTTAAAATTAACCAGTACTTTCGATGGCAGCAAATATGCAAGTTCACTATTCGTGAATCCTTATATCTACGGAACAGACTTCGCCGCAGCTGGTGCAGCTGGAAATGCTGACTTCACTCTAGTTACTGGTTCTGCTGCTGCTACTGGTGCTGCATTTACCAATGCAAAAGTATCGGGTGCATTCTTTGATAAAGTAGATTACAAAGGTGCTTTTGGTACAACTAACTGGGCTTCAGGTTGGGCACAGGTTGATGCTCAAACTTTAGCTTATACTACTCCAGGTGCTGTTAAATAATCTGAGTTAAACTAATATTAAAAAAGGCCGGAATCGCTTCCGGCCTTTTTCTTTTTAATTATTTGCGAAACCTTTGTTAACTCACACAAAGGTATTTCCAACGAGAAGCAGGGGCTTAATATTATTTACATCTGGCGCACCAGCAGCTGAAAACGGATAATTATATCCTCCGAGCCTATAATTATAGGTTTTTGTTTAATCAATATATGCTTTGATCTTATAATTATAGGTTTTGTTTAATCGATATTCTTTTTAATGATTTTGAGTTAATTTGTACAAAAATTATTGGCTGTAATTGAAAATCACAGCCAATATACTTTCTTAAATATTGGATTCGGTATTCCTTCTGTTTCTAGGGAATTGCTGCTTCAAATCTTCATAAACGTCTTGAGTGCCTGCAATATTCGATCGGTGCGCGCCCTTTACGGCATTATAAAAAACAGGAGCCGCTTCATAAGATTCACCACCGGCAACCATCATGCAGTCTTCTACCGATCGTAAAAACTTATTCGCTTCGAGGTAAATCTCATATAGATCGGCTGCAAATTTGTAATCTTTTTGTATTTCGGCCACATCTAAAAAGGAGGGGCAGCTCTGGCGATTGCTTAGTGCGCGAAATAGCCCTGCCTACGAAAGCCAGCGTTTTATCGCCCATTTTTAACATGTTCTGGCGCTCATCTGCAGTAAGGTTAAAAATAAGCATATCTTTAAAGGCTGCTTTTGCTTCCTGTAATTGTGCAGTTACCCTTGCCATTTGTTCGGTAGTAATTTCTGCCGAGATTTTGTTGTTTAAACTCATGATAGTATGTTATTTAAGTAAAAAAATAATTCAATCTGTAGGCAATTTGAAAACGCTGGCATAAAAAGGTTGGTGTAACAGAAATAGCTACAGCCTTGATTTGTCCGATCAAATTGCGCATTGCCAATAAAATAAAATGGGATGAGTTTACTGCCTTATAAAGGATAAGTTAAATTTACCCGGCAGATTTTGTATGTGTTAACGATTAATTTTGTTCGTTAATAGACCTAATGTATTTGTTTTTTAGTTTGAAATAAATTCAAATTTAATTTTAATAAGATGTACCATAACGTTTGGGTTTTCATGAAACGATCTTCACCAAACCTTCATCTTTTCAAACTAGCTTTATTGCTCAATTAAGCCACATTCGAGGCCATCCATAATGGGTGTTAAAATGGTATTTCTCTAATATTTTTATATTGTTTATTTTTTGTTAACAAACGGTAATTATTTAATTATTGTTTAACATTTAATTAACATTATGACTGTTGTTTTGTAGCAAAATAAAAACAACAGAAAATGAAATTACGCATACTAACCTTATTTAGTATTGTATTGTTGCTGTTTGCCACGGCGCAGGCACAGGTAACAACAGCCAGTATAAATGGAAAGATAAAAGATGAGAAAGGGATTATTCCCGGGGCTACCATTGCAATGGTACATATTCCTACCGGCACAATCTCTAAAGGTTCTTCAAATGAAACCGGCTTTTACCGCATTGGTAATTTAAATCCGGGTGGGCCTTACAAAATTACTGTAACCTATGTAGGTTACAGTCCGGTAGTTAAAGAAAATATCTATTTAACCTTAGGTGCCGATCAAAAATTAGATATCGATATTCAGGAGCAGGGCAGCCAGCTTGCAGAAGTAAACGTACGTGGCCAAAGAGGGCCAACTAAGGCCGGTGCCGGTACCAGCATAGGCGAAGGGCAAATTAAAACCTTGCCTACTATGAACCGCAGTTTGCAGGATGTTACCCGTGTAACCCCGCAAGGTAGCAAAGACAATACCTTTGGTGGTACCAATTTCAGGTACAATAACGTAACCATTGATGGGGCAATTAATAACGATGCTATTGGTTTTAGCCCTTCATTAGGGGGGCAAAGTGGTAGTTCAGGTATGCCCGGGAGTAGTACGCGTACCAATCCGGTATCTTTAGATGCAATACAGGATGTTACCGTACTTTTATCGCCTTACGATGTAAAAGTGGGTAACTTTTTGGGCGGAAGTATTAATGCTGTAACCCGTGGCGGTACAAACGATGTAACAGGATCGGTTTATGGATATGGCCGTAATGCAGCTTTGATTGGCAGAAATAAAATTGGCGATAATTCAAAAGAACCTTCAGCCTTTCACGATTATCAAACCGGTTTCCGTGTAGGCTTTCCGATTATAAAAGATAAATTGTTTTTCTTTACTAATGAGGAAATTACCCGTCGCCAGGACCCGGTAATTTTGGGTGCAGGTTCATCAGATATGAAACTGCTTACTGCTACAGAAGCACAACAGATAGCTGACCGCATGAACACTGCATACGGGGTTGATGCCGGTGCATTTGGTAATTACAATATCTACTCGCAATCAAACAAATTCTTTAACCGTTTAGATTGGAATATTAATGAAAATAACCAGTTAACAATAAGGAATAACACAATTGTTTCTAAAGCAACAAATTTAGAAAGAGATCAGTCTAACTTCCGTTTTGGTGGCATTGATTTCAGACAGAACAATAATCAAACATCAACAGTGGCCGATTTAAAAACACGTTTCGGTAATTCAGCTACCAATAACCTGATCATTGGATATTCTACTGTTCATGATTTCCGCGATCCGCTTTCTAATCCGGCTTTACCGCAGATTGAGATTGCAGCTAATGGAGGTACCTTGTTTTTGGGTACCGATCGTGAAGCCAGTATTTTCAATATGAAGCAGAATACCTTTGAATTTACAGATAATTACACCTACAGCAAAGGTATCCACACTTTTACTTTTGGTACACACAACGAATTTTACAACATTAATTATGGTTTTGTAAACTCATGGAATGGCCGCGTGGCCTACAGCAGCATCAACGATTTTTTAAACAACCAGCCAAACAGGGTACGTACAAACTATAATTATGATGATAATAGCCGCGATAATATTATTGCAAACCCAACAGCACAGTTTAATGTAAATATGTATAGTGTTTATGGTCAGGATGAAATTAGACTGGGCGACCGTTTAAAGCTAACACCGGGATTGCGTTTTGATATGGCCAATTTGCCTGATATGCCAACCTTAAGCAGCAAAACTGCAAATTCTCCGGTTGATGTAAATTACGGTACAACCTACACTTATACGCAGCCATCGGCAATTACAAATAAATTCCTGAATAAAATTCAGATCTCGCCACGCTTAGGTTTTAATTTTGATGCCCTGGGTAACCAGAGTTTAATTATACGTGGCGGAACCGGTTTGTTTACCAGCCGTATTCCTTTCGCCTGGATTGGTTATGCTTACTATAACAATGGCGTTAACTATGGTGCATTTGATAAGTCGTATGTTTATGCCAATGCTGACCCAACTAAAATTGTAACTCCGGTAGCTGGTTCAGATCCGGTTAGAGATGCTTTAACGGGTAATGGCGAAGCAGGTTATGTAACTAAACAAGGCATCAATGTTAAAGATGCAAGCGGTGCTACACAGGTAGATTTAGTTGATAATAACTTTAAAATGCCAAAAGCATGGAGAAGTAATTTGGCTTTTGATTATAAAACAGACGATCAGTGGAAGTTTACGGTAGAAGGTATTTTTAGCCAGGTAATTAAGGATGTGCAGTTTCAGCAAATCAACTATGTAGATAATCCTAAATACATGGTTTACGATACGCAAAAGCAGCAGCCTATTTATTCGGGTACAAAAATTAACCCATTACACACCAATGCTTATTTGCTATCGAACACCGACAGAGGATATAAATATAGCTTAACTGCACAGGTCAGCAAGTCACTCCCGATAGGTTTGGATATGATGGTGGCCTATACTTACGGTAGATCGAAAGATATTGCAAACGGTATCCGTAACTCTATGGAATCGAACTGGCAGTTAAATCAGGCATTGAGCCCAAACAATCCGGGGCTGGCCTATTCTAACTTCGATGTCCGCAACAGAATCATTTCAACCGTCAATTATAGATTAGATTGGGCAAAAAATGGTAAGTATGTTTCTAACTTCTCATTATTCTTTAGCGGCCAGTCGGGCGCTCCGTACTCATTAGGCTTGGTAAATACCCGGATTAACGGAACGGGCCAAACAGTGAGTTTATTGTATATTCCAGCGAGTGGTGAAACTACAAAGTTCTTCGCCAATACTCCGGATGGAATTGCCCAGGCAGTAGCATTTGATGCCTACATTAATGGAGATAAATATTTAAGCACCCGACGTGGTGATTTTACTGAACGTAATGGTGCCCGTACACCGTGGAACGTGCAAGCCGATTTCCGCTTTGCTCAGGATATCCAGGTGGCGAAAGGCAAACATCCGCATGTGTTAACTTTAACTTACGACATTATTAACCTAACCAATTTGGTTAATAAAGACTGGGGTATTCAGTATTTCTCGCCTAATACCTATAACTCAATGGCCAGTGTAGGTATTAAGGTAGCTACTGCCGGAACACCAACTGCATATCCGGTTTACACCTTTGCACAGAAAGATGTAACCTCTTATTCAAAAGATTTCTTTGCATCGCGTTATCAGATGCAGCTGGGATTAAGATATAGCTTTTAAGCTTGTAGTCAGTTAATAAAAAGGCTCTGTTGGTTAACCAACAGAGCCTTTTGTTTTTATTTTGATTCAGCTTCTTCTTTTGCTGGAGCTTTTACCTTTTTTGCAGCAACAGCTTTAACTGGTTTATCTTTAACAGGAACAATCACGTCCTTTTCTTCTTTGATAAATGGGGTTATTGAATCGTTTGTTGCAGAAATAGAAACTTTTTTAGCTAATTGCTTTGCAAACTTCTCGATAATTTTTTCTGTTTTCTTTGCTTTTCCGTATTGATTAACAAGTTCGTTAAATGCAAGGGCTAATTTCGATTCTAATTCTTTACGTATTTTTTTGCTTGTCGAATGGCTTTTCGACCTGGATTTGTTCTTTTTCATTTAACTACTTGTAGGTTTTTCCAAAGGTAAAAAAACATAAAGTTAAATTAATATTATGATTATGTTAACACTTTGGCGTGTGGTTAACATCTAAAATATTTCGGCTAACTTAGTATAGATCAGGTCTGTTAAATCTTAATCCGTCGAATATGAACTATCCAGTATTAATTGGCGTTGCGGTATTGGTAATTATTTTAATTGCCTATCTAATTAGAAGAAACCAGCGGGATAAAAAGAAGTTTGAAGAAGATACTATTGATGCGGAGCTTCCTTCTGAAAAAGACGATAAAGAGAATGTTTAGAAATTAACTCCCGGGGCTACATCGCCACCCAAATCTAAAGTATTCTGGAAAGCTTCAAGGTAACTAAGCAAATGACGTTCGGCGTTTGCATACGAAGTAAATGTTGATGCAGGTATGTTGGCTTCTTGCTCGCTGGTGTTTTTAAAGTGCGAGCTCACCTGAAAAGTAAAAGTCTTTTCGTCGTTAATTGGTGATAAGATCCGTGCTTTAACCGGATGGCCATGAATTTCAACAAAAAATTCTTTGATAACGGTATATATGATAGCAGCCATTGGGTTATTCTCCTTTTGGGATAAAAATACTTTAAATTAGCTGTTAATGCGCTTGTTATTAATAAGATAATGTTTTTTTAATATTAAATTAACCCAAATTTAATATTTATAGTCTTTTATCTCTTTGTAGGCTCGTAAGCATATACAATCTCATATTTAATGTTTTTCAGCTTATTGGCAAGCTGGCCAATTTTTAAATCCTGTGCTTGGGGCGTTGGTTCGCAAAACGAATATTTTTTGCCTTTATAAGTTATAAATTCACCCACAGGTTTATCGAACTGTACGGCCATGGTAAGGTGTGTAGGATACAGTAAGGCCACCATGGGTAAATCGTAAATTTCTTTTACGAGGAAAAAAAAGAGCGCAGCCCGGTCGTCGCAGTCGCTGTATTTATTTAACAAGGTTTGCTCGGGCGATAATCTTTTTTCTGTACCAAAGTTTTGTTCGTCGTTTTCATATAAAAAAGCGTAACGTGTAAATCGCATCAGGTAATCGACACCTTTCTTCTGATCCATTCCTTTTAAATTGTTTTTTAAAATCGGAATTAGCGAGCTGTAGGTTTCGCGGCTTAAGGGGATGTTAAAGTAACTTTCAAAATCAACACCTGGATAGTTTTTAAAAATAGCCTGTACATCTTCGTTCACCTTTAATTTAAAATGGTAAATTTTTTGGCGGTAGCTGAATTCTACATCTTTTTCGGCATAATTTTCGGGTTTAAAATCAGGCATACGGGTAACCTTGTACGAAAATGCATTTCTGGCTTCCGGAATGGTAATGTTAACCGGCTTGTAAGCATCAGCTTGTTTAAACAACTTACCATAATCGTGGTAATTGAGGCACATGTACTTTTCGCCATCAATCATGAAGAAGGGGATATCGCTAATGTTTTCTTCATTCTTCACATAAAAAATTACCTGATCGTTGCCCACTGCCAGGCGGGCATCGTAGCCACATTTACTCAGTAAAAACCATTTGTATAAAGTATAGCGGAAATAGTTATCGGCCTTCGGACTAATCTGTTCTGCTGTTTTACGAATCAGTTGGTAATAAATCCAGTCGTTCAGGTCGTATTTTTCCCGGTATTTTTTTAATGAAGCAATCAATTCTGCATAATGGCCGGCCGATACATAACTGTAAAATTTTTCGGTTTCAGTGGCAGTTGCTTTTTGCGATGTGTTGAAAACAATAGAAGAATCGATACTGAAATTAAAAGTTCCGTTATAAAAATCGAATGAATAGTTCTGTCCCTTCACGTTGATGCTTATCATCATCGTGCAAATGAACAAAATAACGTTCAGAAAATATATGTAGATCCCTCTTTTCAAACCGCACCATATTTGGTTACATTAAATTTACTTATAATTAACATAAAAGCAACAATTTGTTTATGTTAACAACGAGGTTGTCCTTAATCAGAAATTAACACTATTTTTATGAAAGTGAGGTTTAATTTTTTTTAAGCGCATAAAGTCTGGTTCTCAAATGCCTTAATAGCGAAATATTACAGCCTTTGCAGGCTATTTCATCTAGATTAACAGGCTTTCCGATGCTGATTTTTAACTGATGCCCACTTTTATTGAACAACTCTGAAATCAGTTTTGCAGTTTGCAATGATGGGTGTATATATTTTAAGAGGCTAAAAAAGATGCCGTTGTTGCCATGGAAATATACAGGTAGAATTGGCACTTTGGCTTTAGCGATAATTTTTCCCACTACCGGATGCCATTCGCGATCTGTAATCTGGTTTTTCCTGAATTTATAGGAAGAAACTTCGCCAGCTGGAAAAATTGCAACCGGGCTTCCGTCTTTTAAAACTTTTAAAGTTGTTTTCAAACCGCTGATACTGGATGTATCCTGAACCTTTTCGAAAGGATTTACTGCAATGATGCATTTTTCGAGGTTAGGGATTTTTTTTAATAAAAAATTCCCCATAAACATGGTGTCTGATCGTTTACTAGCCAGTGTACTGAGTAATGCCAGCGATTCGATTGCGCCATAAGGATGGTTAGCTATGGCGATAAATGCCCCCTCTTTGGGGATATTGGCAAGATCTTCATCACTAATCTGGATGCTGACACCCAAAACATCCAAAATATGATTGGCAAATTTTTCGCCTTCTAATGTGTGGGCATCCTTAATAATTCCGTTGAAGTCGTTAATCTTCAAAAATCTCATTAAAAAGGAGGCGAGGCCTGGGATTGGAATATTACAGATACCCGTAGCTTTCGAAAAATTTTCTTTAGAAATGACTGTCATAAATTAGGATTCAAAATTGATTCCACCTGAAACCAATTTGATAAAATGTTTTTTATTTGAGCTAAATATAAGGGAGGGAAACACTCGGTTCTTATAAAGAAGAATGTTTATCATAGCTCATACAGAGTAGCTAAAGGTAACAGAATAATATGAACAACAGCGTATTTATCGATTAAGAAATTGTGATTCAAAATATTCTATAAATAACATTTCATTAATAACAACTTAACAAGGTCATCTTACTTTTGTGGCATAAATATTTGGTTAGTATTTATAAAGTTTAGGTTAGTTGATAATAAAAAAACCCAGATGGATGTCTGGGTTTTTTTGTTTTAGATTATAAGTTCTTGCCTAGTTTTTCAAGCATTTCTGGCGGAATATTGTGGGTATCAACCACTAAGAAACCATCCAAGCAATCAGAAAATTTCGGGTCAATATTGAATGAAATAATCTTCGCATTCAGGTTCATATATTGCCTTAACAACACCGGGATTTTAATGTGTGAGTTTTCGATATCGCCAATAATACTATCCAGATCTTTAAACGATTCGCTGCTATCTACAAGGGTATCGGTAGCAATAGGTAATAAATCGGCCTTAAATTTATTTCTTGGTTTAACATATTTGGCCATTTCATAATCGAAGTGGTTTTTGGTAATGTAATCAACAATCAGTGCCTTACTAAACTTTGAGAAATTATTGCTGATACTTACCGGCCCAAACATGTAGCGGTATTGTGGGTTATCAATCAGGTATTTTAAAATACCTTTCCAAAGTAGGAACAAAGGAAGCGGCTTACCCTGATATTCTTTTCTAATCCACGAGCGACCAAGTTCGATACCCTGTCTTAGCATTGGATAAAACTGATCTTTCATTTTAAACAGCTCAGACAGGTAGAAACCACGGCGGCCCATGCTTTCTAAAATTTCGTCGCCCTTACCAATCCGGTAAGCACCTACAATATTTTCGAGATCTTTATCCCAAATAAATAAGTGATTATAGTAAATATCGTAGTTATCGAGGTCGATTTTTTTATTGGTACCTTCGCCAACCTCACGGAAAGTAATTTCACGCAAACGGCCAATTTCTCTTAAAATGTTAGGGATCTTTAATGTAGGAACAATATAAACCTCGTAATTTTTCTCCGTCCAAACCTTAAAGTCTTCCAGCTGCTCTACCTCCGCTTTAATCAGCACACGCGAAGTTTCTTCAATTACATCGGCAGCTTTCTTTTTAATTTTAAACAGATTAAGTGGGTTGAAGAGTTTTTTCTCAGTATCTAGCCCAATACCCAGCGCATAAGTTCTGGCCCTCAAAAAGTCCATCAGCTTGTTACTGCTGTTCATATGCGAAATTTCCGAAACTGCAATTGGTTTACCAATCCTCACTTTAATGGTGCGGCCGTGCTTGTTTAAAAACTCAGATGGAAGTTTTGCAGTACGCAGGGTGGGGTGGATGAAACTTAAGATGTTAAAGAAAACACCATTGTTGCCATGGAAATAAATGGGTACCACTGGCACTTTTGCCTTTGCAATGAGCTTTCCAACTACAGGATGCCACATTCTATCGGTTACCTGTTGGGCATCCAGCTTAAAGGTCGAAACTTCTCCGGCAGGGAAAATGCCAATTGGGGTACCGTTTCTAAGTAAATCGAAAGTGGTTTTTAAACCGCTGATGCTTGAGGAGTGCTGAACATTTTCGAATGGGTTAACAGCAACAAAAAACTCATCAAGATTGGGGATTTTCTTCAAAATGAAGTTTACCATCACCTTTGCGTCCGGGCGCACCGTGCACAAAAGCTTAACCAGGGCCAGGCCTTCAACCCCACCATAAGGGTGATTAGCAATGGCAATAAATGGCCCGGTTTTAGGTATACTGTTTAAATCATCTTCGTCAAATTCGATAGAAACGCCAATGGTTTCTAATATTTTATCTACAAATTCTAAACCTTTAAAGTGTTGGTTTTGAGCAAAAACATCATTGATGTCGTTAAGCTTCATGATCTCCATCATCAAACCTGCCAAACCTGGTACACCTAGCTTATCTATCTTTGTTGCTTTCGCAAACTCAGATGTAGTAATGATCTTCATATAAAATTCTTTGTGGCGTTGATAGGCAAAACCTATACAGTTTTGCAATTCCAAAAATAAGATTTATATTTATAATACGCATGTCATATCGCATCTATGAGAATTTGGCTCAACAAACATTTCGGTTTTAGTAAAGGCGAATTCAATGGTTTGTTGTTTCTTGTGCTACTCATTATTGCAATTAAAGCTACACCTTTTTTATATAACTACTATAAACCGGTTGAAAAAGACGATCCTACGCTTTTGTCGCAGATCCAGCATTTAAAAGTGGTTGAAGAAGAACGCTCTGCTTATACCCACAGGCGGATTGATGGCTCAGACGCAGTAAAAAATATCAGGTTTTTTAATTTTGACCCCAATACCTTATCTATTAATGGTTGGCAAAGCTTTGGCTTATCGCCAAAACAGCCTGCAGCAATTGTAAATTATACCAATAAGGGAGGGAGCTTTTACAAGCCCGAAGACCTAAAAAAATGTATACCATTTCGCCAGAGCTGTACCAGAAATTGCTCCCTTATGTTAATATAGAAGAAACCACCTGGTAATGCTAAAAGCTTTGTTCCTTTTGAAAAGAAAGCATACGTTAAGAAAACAGTAATCGTAGATATTAATACAGCTGATTCGTCACAGCAGGATGAGATAAAGGGAATAGGAAGAGCTTTTGCAAAACGTATCGCAAACAGAACGGCAATTATTCGGGTACTGAAGATTTAAAAAAGGTTGTTCTTTTGAGTTAGGAAGTGATTGATAAAATTACTCCTTATATTTCTTTTTAAATACAGCTATACGAAATGGCACTATTGTTAGTGTTATAATAGAACTGTTATTGCAATGCATTTGCAATCTATTTTAGTTCAAACTGAAAATTTATTTACCTATGCCTTCCATAGTTGTGAAAAAAATAAAAAAAACTTTCTCTACCAATTTCAAGCTTTAAAATTAACGGCATAACATATTGAACCGAATACCATTTCATTCTGCAATTGCGAAATTATTTGATGGTAACTAACTATCAAATAATTGTTTATAATTGCTGCAACTAACTATAAAATATAAATTTAATGAGCGTAAGCTTCGATTTTTCAGAAACAGAAACTCAGCAGAGTGTGCGGACTATGGTTCGCGATTTTGCAGAGAAAAATATTCGTCCACATATAATGGAGTGGGATGAAGCACAGCATTTTCCTGTCGAGCTGTTTAAGCAACTTGGCGAGTTGGGCTTAATGGGGGTTCTAGTGCCCGAAGCATACGGGGCTCGGGATTGGGTTACCAGGAGTATGTTGATGTAATTGTAGAAGTGGCGCGGGTTTGTGGTTCAATCGGCTTATCGCTGGCGGCACACAACTCTTTATGCACTGGCCACATTTTAGCTTTTGCCAATGAGGAGCAGAAGCAACGGTGGCTGCCAAAGCTGGCAACTGCCGAGTGGATTGGTGCCTGGGGCTTAACAGAAGCCAATACAGGCTCTGACGCTTTACGGATGATGACTACTGCTGTTGAAGATGGCGATGATTATATTATTAATGGAGCAAAAAACTGGATTACCCATGGTAAAAGTGGCGATATTGCTGTAGTAATGGTGCGTACAGGCGAAAAGGGGAGTTCGAAAGGAATTTCGGCCATTGTGGTAGAACGCGGTACACCAGGTTTTTCGGCAGGTAAAAAGGAAAATAAACTGGGTATGCGTGCTTCAGAAACTACTGAAATGGTTTTTGATAACTGCCGTGTACCTAAAGCCAATTTATTAGGCAATGTAGGCGAAGGTTTTAAACAGGCCATGAAAGTTTTAGATGGCGGACGTATTTCTATTGCAGCACTGGCTTTGGGTATTGCTAAGGGGGCTTTCGATGCAGCTGTAGCTTATTCGAAACAAAGGCAGCAATTTGGTCAGCCGATTTCTAGCTTCCAGGCCATTAGTTTTAAGCTTGCTGATATGGCTACTGAAATTGAAGCTGCAGAATTACTGATCCGTCAGGCAGCAGATTTAAAAAACAGGCATTTACCAATGACAAAGGAATCGGCAATGGCAAAATATTTTGCTTCCGAAGTTTCGGTTAGGGTAGCTACCGATGCTGTTCAGATCTTTGGCGGTTATGGTTATACTAAAGATTTCCCGGTAGAGAAATTTTACCGCGATAGTAAACTATGTACCATAGGTGAGGGGACCTCGGAAATCCAAAAAATTGTAATTGCCCGTGAAGTGCTGAATTAAGTTGAAAGACCAAAGCAAATCAGTACTTTTCTAAAGAAACAACAAACCAAATATATTATGAGTAATCCGGACGGTTTAATTACCTCCGGATTTTTTTCGCGTTTTAAAGCCAATACTTATGGGGAATGTTCATACTAAAGACTAAAGCGGCTTGATGCGAAGTTGAAAAATTTAGGCCTAAATTTAGCTTTAAGCTTATTTTATGTCCGTAGTTGTTAAAATGCTATCCACTACATACACACTAAATCCACGCCATGGGAGGGTGTTTTTGTATTCCTTGTAGTGCAGCTCGTAAAATTTACCACTATTGGCCATCATTTTTTCTGCAACTTCTTTACTGGCGATAGAAAATTCGAATTCGTTATTTTGTAATGTTCCGGTTTGCCGCGATTTTACCCCACTCTGAATCAGTTTTCCTTCATAGGTTTTAAAGATGTAACCCTTTTTAACCACATAATTTAGTTCGCCGGCTTTAACACCTTCGCCAAAAACAAAGAAGTACCGGTAATAACAAATTGCCACAAGTAGTAGCACAATAATAACTGCAATAATTGAGGTTACTTTTTTGCCTGTCGTCATAGTAGTAAATAGTTTATCTAAATTAAACAAAGAACCCATTAATTTAACCAAAGGGTCAAATAAAATTTCTTTTAAAAATCTTTCTCAATTTCAATATTTTGCTTACATTTGCAGCCCCGATAGTACGGGAAATTTAAAAACCACGAGAGGAGGTATTTCAGCGTTATGATCATTATCAACATTAAAGACGGCGAATCATTAGATAAAGCCCTTAAACGTTTCAAGAAAAAGTTTGAAAAAACTGGTGTATTGAGAGAACTACGTAGTCGCCAAGCATACGAGAAAAAATCCGTTGCTCGCCGTACTGAAATTAAACATGCTGTTTACATTCAGAATATGAATCAAGATACAACTGCATAGTTGTTTACGATATAATATATTAAAGCTTCGATTTTTTAATCGGAGCTTTTTTGTTTTTAAAGGAATCAAAAACTTTACAATAAACAATTAATTAATGATTTCTTTATATCAAAACTATTTGTAACTTCATATCAATGCCCCTCAAAAAGATATTGAATGTTGTTGAAAAGTTTTATTACATATTTAACTCACGAGAAGCGCTATTCTCAGCATACCATCACTTCTTATCAAGCCGATTTGGATCAGTTTGAAAGGTATATCAACAGTACATTCGAGCTCCATTTTTTAGCAGTGAAACATACTCACCTCAGGAGTTATATGGTCGATTTAATGGAGCAGGAAAATGCCGAAACCACCATTAACCGAAAAATTTCGGCATTACGCAGTTTTTACAAGTTTTTGCTAAGGGAAGGAAAGATTGATCAGAATCCTACAGTTTTAATTAAGGCACCTAAAATTCCTAAAAGACTTCCGGTATTTGTTGATGCGCTGAAAATGGATCATTTGCTGGATTCTGAGCATTATTTCGATGCCAGTTTCCCTTCAGTGCGCGACCATGTGGTGATAGAACTGCTTTTTGGCACCGGAATGCGTTTAGCCGAATTACTACAATTAAAAGATACCGATATAGATGTTTACTCTGGTACAATCAAAGTTTTGGGTAAACGGAACAAGGAACGTATCATCCCAATAAATAAATCGCTTATTAATCAGCTAAATATCTATATTGAACAAAAAAAGTTGCAAAACTTTAATAACAATTTGCTTATCTTAATCGTTACCAATACAGGAGCAGCGGCATATCCAAAATTAATATACCGTATTGTTACCGAATACCTAAAACACGTATCAACTCATGAAAAGAAAAGTCCACACGTGCTCCGGCACAGCTACGCAACCAGCCTGTTAAATGCAGGTGCAGATTTAAATGCAATAAAAGAATTGTTGGGCCACGCTAGTTTAGCGGCCACACAGGTTTATACCCATAATTCTATTGAAAGATTAAAAACAATTTATAAACAAGCCCACCCAAAGGCGTAAAAAAAGGAGGAAAAATGAAAATCGGAGTTCAATCAATCCACTTCAGTGCAGACAGTAAGTTGTTAGACTTTATCCAGAAAAAAGCAAACAAACTCGATCAGTTTTTTGATCAGATCATTAGCGGCGAAGTGTATTTAAAGTTAGAGAACGTAGAGGATGAAGCCAATAAAATCAGTGAGATAAAACTTATTGTGCCAGGAGGGACCTTATTCGCTAAAGAACAATGTAAATCATTTGAAGAGGCCACCGATCTGGCTATCGAATCGCTAAGAAAGCAAATTACGAAACATAAGGATAAAACGCGTGCAAAATTGAGTGAGCATAAAGCCATTTTAAGCGAAAGCGAAGCCGCAGATTATTAATATTAAGTAGAGAATTATAAAAAAGGAGCAGTGCAGTTCAAAATGCACTGCTTTTTTTGTGTTAAGCGCTCGTGTTTTTGAAAGAAAAACAGTGTTTGATTTAAAAAAAATGAATGCTACAGGTGGGATGGGTTGATGGATTTCGGTTTTTTTGCGATTAATTTCACTTAATTTCTATTGGCGTTTGAATAAAAAATGATCAAAAGAGGAGTGATTTTATTTTTTTTGAAATTTATTTAGCTTTTAATTTTAGATGAGTATTCCTGTTGTTATCCATAAAGCTTCGTTTTTTCGAAAAAGGAGCAGAAAAAAGTGAAAAAAATATTCAATTTTAAGCGGTTGATTACTAAGCCAATTCGGCTTGTTTACTGAAATGGACAAAAAAACTTCTCCATTTTTTTTCAAATTTATTTTGAAGTGAAATATAAGTGTGTATATTTGCATTCCCTTTCGGAAAGGGCGTTACGCCAAGAAGAAAAGGGTTGTTCTTTAAAAAGATAAAAGTTTTAAAAATACACGCTAATAGTATGAAAAATGAAGATTTTTCGTATCATTGCACAAAATTTAAAGCCTCCTTAGCTCAGCTGGTAGAGCAACTGACTTGTAATCAGTAGGTCATTGGTTCGATTCCGATAGGAGGCTCTTTTTATTTTAAAGTGTTAGCATTTTAAGATAAAGTTGGGGAGATACCAGAGCGGCCAAATGGGACAGACTGTAACTCTGTTGTCGTAAGACTTCGAAGGTTCGAATCCTTCTCTCCCCACACTTTAAATGAATGGATGACTAAATGTTTTAATGATAATTAAGTCATTCATTCGTTCAATCAATCACTAATTTTTTAAAAGCGGAAGTAGCTCAGTTGGTAGAGCGATAGCCTTCCAAGCTATAGGTCGCGAGTTCGAACCTCGTCTTCCGCTCCAATAGAATTAGAAAGTGGGCAGTTACTCATACGGTTTAAAATTTAAGGCCAAATGCTGAAACTGAAAACTAAAAGCCGACTTAGCTCAGCGGTAGAGCACTTCCTTGGTAAGGAAGAGGTCGTGGGTTCAATTCCCATAGTTGGCTCAGGTATAATAAAGCTTTGTTAAATCTGTTTAAGCAGAATAGCAAGGTTTTTTGTGTTGAAAAAACAATAAATAAGAAATAATAAAAAGTTAACCTACTAATTAGTTATAAATAAAATGGCAAAAGAAAAATTTGACCGCAGTAAACCGCACTTAAACATCGGTACAATCGGTCACGTGGATCACGGTAAAACAACTTTAACAGCAGCTATTACAAAAGTTTTGGCTGATGCTGGTTTATCTGAGGCACGTTCATTCGATTCAATTGACTCTGCTCCAGAGGAAAAAGAAAGAGGTATTACAATCAATACAGCTCACGTTGAGTATTCAACAGCTAACCGTCACTATGCACACGTTGACTGTCCAGGTCACGCGGATTACGTGAAAAACATGGTTACTGGTGCTGCTCAAATGGACGGTGCAATTATCGTTGTTGCTGCTACTGATGGTCCAATGCCACAAACTAGAGAGCACATCTTATTGGCTCGTCAGGTTGGTGTGCCTTCATTAGTTGTATTCATGAATAAAGTGGATATGGTTGATGATCCAGAATTATTAGAACTAGTTGAAATGGAAGTTCGTGAATTATTATCATTCTATGAATTCCCAGGTGATGATATTCCAGTAATCCAAGGTTCTGCTTTAGGTGGATTAAATGCTGATCCGAAATGGGTTGGTAAAATCATGGAGTTAATGGATGCTGTAGATAGCTACATTCCAATTCCTCCACGTTTAACTGATCTTCCTTTCTTAATGCCAGTTGAAGATGTATTCTCAATCACAGGTCGTGGTACTGTTGCTACTGGTCGTATTGAGCGTGGTGTAATCAACTCTGGAGATCCAGTTGAGATCTTGGGTATGGGTGCTGAGAACTTAAAATCTACAGTAACTGGTGTTGAGATGTTTCGTAAAATCTTAGATTACGGTGAAGCTGGTGATAACGTAGGTTTATTGTTACGTGGTATTGAGAAAACTGATATCCGTCGTGGTATGGTAATCTGTAAACCAGGTTCAGTAACTCCTCACACTGATTTCAAAGCTGAGATCTATGTATTATCAAAAGCAGAAGGTGGTCGTCACACTCCATTCTTCAACAAATATCGTCCTCAATTCTATTTCCGTACCACAGACGTAACTGGTGAGATCTCACTAGCTGAAGGAACTGAAATGGTAATGCCAGGTGATAACGTTACAATCACAGTTAAATTAATTAACGCGATTGCAATGGAAAAAGGTCTACGTTTCGCTATCCGTGAAGGTGGTAGAACAGTAGGTGCTGGTCAGGTAACTGAAATCTTAGCTTAATTTTAAGCTACAACAATACAAAAAGAGCTGGTTCAGGCTAGCTCTTTTTAAAATACACGGGAATAGTTCAACGGTAGAATAGAGGTCTCCAAAACCTTTGATCAGGGTTCGAATCCTTGTTCCCGTGCCAAAATAATGATTGAATTAGTGAATTTATAACGGTTGAATGTGTTTACATTCAGTCTCTCACTAGCTCAATCATTTAATCATTATAATAAATATGGCTAAAGTAGTTGAGTTTATAAAAGAATCGTACGATGAAATGACCCAGAAGGTTACCTGGCCTACATGGGGCGAACTGCAAAGTTCTGCTATTCTGGTATTGGTTGCTTCTTTAATTATTGCATTGGTAATTTTTGCAATGGATAAAGGATCTACATTTGTGTTAGATACTTTTTATAAATCACTTTCTAATTAATATTTACGAATGAGCGATCTAAAGTGGTACGTTGTAAGGGCTGTAAGCGGTAAAGAAAAGAAAGTAAAACAGTACATTGATGCTGAGATCAGCCGTTTAGGTTTCTCTCATTTGGTTCCTCAGGTGTTAATCCCGATGGAAAAATATTACCAAATGAAAGATGGTAAAAAAATTGCCAAAGAACGCAACTTTTATCCTGGATATGTGTTAATCGAAGCTACCTTAGACGGTGAGTTAGAGCACATCATTAAAGGTATTAACAGTGTAATTGGTTTCTTAGGTGATAAAGCCGGTAATCCAATTCCAATGCGCCAGGCAGAAGTTAACCGTATTTTAGGTGTGGTTGATGAAATGAGTGAGCAAGGCGAAACCATGAATGTTCCTTACTATGTTGGAGAAAACATCAAAGTAATGGATGGTCCTTTCAATGGTTTCTCAGGTATTATCGAAGAGGTAAACGAAGAGAAGAAAAAACTGAAAGTTATGGTTAAAATCTTCGGACGTAAAACTCCATTGGAGCTTAACTACATGCAGGTAGAAAAAGAGTAAGATTGTACTTAAGATATTTTAAAGCCTCGAAGCAATTCGGGGCTTTTTTATGCATAATAACGGTGAGCGGGCAATAAGCTGAGCAGCTTATCCGTTAAATATCAAAAAGTTCTTAATTCCTCTTTTTAACTAAAAGATGCAGTTTTACGAGATTCATACGAATTAATAATTAATTTTTATTGATACTATTGTTTTACTGTAAGTTAATCCATATCTTTGCAGTCCTTTAAGCTTTATAGGAGCCCTAAGGAAATAAATGTTACATGCTTCCAATATTTAACATTGAGTTTTAAATAAACAAAAAACACAAAATGGCAAAAGAAGTCAGTGCAATGATCAAATTACAGATCAAAGGCGGAGCGGCAAATCCATCGCCACCAGTAGGGCCTGCATTAGGTGCTAAAGGGGTGAACATTATGGAGTTTTGCAAACAGTACAACGCTCGTACCCAAGATAAAGCAGGTAAAGTATTGCCAGTTGTAATTACTGTTTATGCTGATAAGTCATTCGATTTCATCATCAAAACCCCTCCGGTAGCTATCCAGTTAAAAGATGCTACTAAATTACAGAGTGGTTCTGCTGAGCCTAACCGTAAGAAAGTTGGGTCGGTGACCTGGGACCAGATTAAAGTTATTGCTGAGGATAAAATGCCTGATTTAAATGCATTTACAATCGAATCAGCAATGAGTATGGTTGCTGGAACAGCACGCAGTATGGGAATCACCGTTTCTGGTGACGCACCCTGGAACAATTAATTAAAAAACAGTTTACAACAGTGGCGAAATTAACTAAAAATCAAAAAAAGGCACATGCTAAAATAGAAGCTGGCAAAGCTTATACTTTGAAGGATGCTGCTGCTTTGGTAAAAGAAATCACTACTACTAAATTCGATGCTTCAGTTGATATTGATGTATCTTTAGGCGTAGATCCACGTAAAGCCAATCAAATGGTACGTGGTATTGCTACTTTACCACACGGAACAGGTAAAACTGTACGTGTTTTAGCTTTAGTAACTCCTGATAAGGAAGAAGAAGCAAAAGCAGCTGGCGCAGACTTCGTAGGTTTAGACGAGTATGTAGCTAAAATTGAAGGTGGTTGGACCGATGTAGACATTATTATCACTACACCAGCTTGTATGGCTAAGGTAGGTAAATTGGGCCGTGTTTTAGGTCCAAGGAACTTAATGCCTAACCCAAAATCAGGTACAGTAACTAACGAAGTTGGTAAAGCTGTAACTGAGGTTAAAGCAGGTAAGATTGATTTTAAAGTAGACAAAACGGGTATCATACACGCCTCGATAGGAAAAGTATCATTCCCGGCAGATAAAATTTATGAGAACGCACTTGAAATTATTCAGGTGATTTCAAAACTAAAACCATCTGCTGCAAAAGGAACTTATTTTAAGAGCATTCACGTGTCTTCTACAATGAGTCCTGGGATTGCAATTGAAACCAAATCAGTAGCGGGGATCTAATCATGAACAGAGAAGAAAAAAACGAAGTAGTTTTAGAACTACAAGGACAAATGCAAGAGTTTGGCAATTTTTATATTGCTGATACTTCTAGCCTTTCTGTTGAGCAGATTAATAACATCCGTCGCAAATGTTTTGAAGGCGATATCGTAATGAAAGTTGCTAAAAATTCTTTAATCCGCAAAGCGATTGAAGGTTTAGAAGGCGACGCTTCTGAGATATACGAAGCATTAAAAGGTTCATCATCATTATTATTCTCAAAAACAGCAAACGCTCCGGCTAAGTTGATTAAAGCTTTGAGAAAAACATCTGATAAACCAGTGCTTAAAGCAGCATTTATAGATTCATCAGTATACGTTGGCGATGACCAATTGAATAACTTAGTAAGCTTGAAATCAAGAGAAGAGCTTATCGGAGATATCGTTGGATTATTACAATCACCAGCTAAAAATGTTCTATCTGCACTTCAATCAGGCGGTAGCAAAATTGCAGGAATTGTTAAAACTCTACAAGAAAGAGAAGGTTAACGAACACCTTAAGTTCGCAAATTAAACAAAATTATTACACGTAAATTTTTAAAATCTTAATAAAATGGCAGATTTAAAAGCGTTTGCTGAGCAATTAGTAAACTTAACAGTAAAAGAAGTTAATGAATTAGCTCAAATCTTAAAAGATGAGTATGGTATTGAGCCTGCAGCTGCTGCTGTAGTTGCTGGTCCTGCTGCTGGTGGTGATGCACCTGCTGCTGCTGCAGAAAAAACATCTTTTGATGTAATCTTAAAAGAAGCTGGTGGTCAGAAATTAGCAGTTGTAAAACTTGTTAAAGACTTAACTGGTTTAGGTTTGAAAGAAGCTAAAGACTTAGTAGACGGAGCACCAAAAGAATTAAAAGCTGGTGTTGCTAAAGACGAAGCAGAAGCTCTTAAAAAACAATTAGAAGAAGCTGGAGCAGTAGTTGAGATTAAGTAATCACTTAACTTAGCTAAGCTAAAAATGTATTAGACACCGACTGAAAATGTCGGTGTCTTTACCTGTTTATAAACATCTCATTTTGTTTGGTTAATGAGCCTGTTTGAAATTCGAACCAAACAAATAGTTTATTCTTAAACTAAAATCTTTTAGTCCATTGGCAAAGACAGTCGAACAAAGAGTAAATTTTGCAACTAGTAAGCACATTATAGACTATCCGGATTTTCTGGATGTGCAATTGCAATCATTCAGAGAATTTTTCCAGATAGATACCACATCAGACGATCGCTCTAGCGAGGGTTTGTTCAAAGTGTTTGCTGAAAACTTTCCAATAACAGATTCGAGAAATATCTTCGTATTAGAATTTCTTGATTATTTTGTTGATCCGCCACGTTACGATATACATGAGTGTATTGAGCGTGGATTAACCTACAATGTTCCATTAAAAGCAAAGCTGAAGCTTTCTTGTAACGATGTTGAACATGAGGATTTTGAAACCATTATTCAGGATGTGTATTTAGGTACTATCCCGTATATGACACCAAAAGGTACGTTTGTTATCAACGGTGCAGAACGTGTTATCGTTTCGCAATTACACCGTTCTCCGGGTGTGTTCTTCGGCCAGAGCCGTCACACTAACGGAACCAAATTGTACTCAGCACGTGTTATCCCTTTCAAAGGTTCATGGATCGAGTTTGCTACAGACGTTAACAACGTAATGTATGCTTACATCGATCGTAAGAAAAAATTCCCGGTTACCACTTTATTGCGTGCTATCGGTTACGATTCTGATAAAGACATTTTAGAACTTTTTGATCTTGCTGACGAAGTAAAAGTTAGTAAATCAGGTTTAAAGAAATACATCGGTCGTAAACTGGCTGCAAGGGTATTGAAGAAATGGGTTGAAGATTTTGTTGATGAAGATACTGGTGAGGTAGTTTCTATCGACCGTAATGAAGTGATTCTTGAAAGAGAAACCGTTTTAGAAGACGAACACATTGATATGGTTATTGAAGCAGGTGTTAAAACTATTATCCTTTCTAAGGAAGATGGTGCGAGCCAGGCCGATTATACCATTATATATAATACATTACAAAAAGATACATCAAACTCAGAGAAAGAAGCTGTTGAAAACATCTACCGTGCTTTGCGTAACGCAGAACCACCTGATGAGGAAACTGCCCGTGGTATCATCGATCGTTTATTCTTCTCGGATAAACGTTATGACTTAGGTGATGTTGGTCGTTACCGCATCAACCGTAAGTTGAAAATGAATACCCCTGATGATGTAAAGGTATTAACGAAAGCAGATATTATCGCAATTGTTAAATACCTGATCAAATTGATCAACTCTAAAGAAGAGGTGGATGATATCGATCACTTATCAAACCGTCGTGTACGTACGGTAGGTGAGCAGTTGTACGCACAATTCGGTGTTGGTTTAGCCCGTATGGCCAGAACAATCCGTGAGCGTATGAACATCCGCGATAACGAGGTGTTTACACCAACTGATTTGATTAACGCCCGTACGTTATCATCAGTAATCAACTCTTTCTTTGGTACAAACCAGTTATCTCAGTTCATGGATCAAACCAATCCATTGGCAGAGATTACACACAAACGCCGTTTATCAGCTTTAGGTCCGGGTGGTTTATCCCGTGAGCGTGCTGGTTTCGAGGTACGTGACGTTCACTACACGCACTACGGTCGTTTATGTACAATTGAAACTCCAGAGGGACCGAACATTGGTTTGATTTCATCACTTTGTGTGCATGCAAAAATCAACAATTTAGGTTTCATTGAAACACCATACAAACGCGTTGAAGATGGTAAAGTAGTTGTAGATTCAGATGTTATCTATTTATCGGCAGAAGATGAGGATGGTAAAACCATTGCTCAGGCTAATGCTGAGTACGATGATAAAGGTGTGTTCTCTACTCCACGTGTTAAAGCACGTTACGAGGGTGACTTCCCGATTATCGAGCCTGAGAAATTAGACTTGATGGACGTTGCACCTAACCAGATTACTTCAATTGCTGCTTCGTTAATTCCGTTCTTAGAACATGATGATGCGAACAGGGCGTTGATGGGATCGAACATGCAACGTCAGGCCGTACCATTGTTACGTCCTGAAGCACCAATCGTTGGTACAGGTTTGGAAGGTCGCGTTGCCCGCGATTCAAGAACTTTGATCAATGCAGAAGGTGATGGTGTTGTAGAATATGTAGATGCAAACGAAATTACCATTAAATACGAGCGTAACGAAGATGATCGTTTAGTTTCATTTGAAGGTGATAGCAAAACATACCGTTTAATCAAATTCAAAAAAACCAACCAGAATACCTGTATCAACTTAAAACCAATTGTTAAGAAAGGTCAGAAAGTAAGTAAAGGTCAGGTTCTTTGTGAAGGTTATGCAACTGAAGATGGCGAATTGGCATTGGGTAGAAACCTGAAAGTGGCATTCATGCCTTGGCAAGGTTTCAACTTTGAGGATGCGATTGTAATCAACGAGCGTATTGTTCGCGATGACGTTTTCACTTCATTGCATATTGAAGAGTTTGAATTAGAAGTACGTGATACTAAACGTGGAGAAGAGGAATTAACACCAGATATCCCGAACGTTTCTGAAGAGGCTACAAAAGACCTTGATGAGAACGGTATTATCCGTATCGGTGCTGAAGTAAAAGAAGGTGATATTTTAATTGGTAAGATTACCCCTAAAGGTGAGTCTGATCCTTCACCAGAAGAGAAATTACTACGTGCAATCTTTGGTGATAAAGCAGGTGATGTTAAAGATGCGTCTTTAAAAACTCCTCCTTCAATCCAGGGTGTGGTAATTGATACTAAATTATTCAGCCGTGCTAAGAAAACTACAAAAGCTGAAGAGAAATCGGCAATTGAGAAATTAGATAAAGGCTATAACACAGTAACTGAGAAGTTAAAGAACGAATTAGTTGACAAATTATTCGCTATTGTAAACGGAAAAACATCACAAGGTGTATTTAACATTTACAAAGAATTATTAGTTGCTAAAGGCGCTAAATTTACTCAGAAAATTTTAGCAGAGCTTGATTATAACCACATTAGCCCTAACAAATGGACTACTGATGACGATAAAAACGAGCTAATTAAAATGTTGCTTCACAACTACGGTATCCGTGTTAACGAAGAGCTTGGTGCTTACAAACGCGATAAATTTGCAATTAGTGTAGGTGATGAGCTTCCATCGGGAATTGTACAAATGGCAAAAGTTTATGTTGCTAAAAAACGTAAGTTAAAAGTAGGTGATAAAATGGCTGGTCGCCACGGTAACAAAGGTATTGTTGCACGTATTGTACGTGATGAAGATATGCCTTTCTTAGCTGATGGTAGCCCGGTTGATATTGTGTTGAACCCACTGGGTGTACCTTCACGTATGAACCTTGGTCAGATCTATGAAACCGTATTGGCATGGGCCGGTAAAGAATTGGGTGTTAAATTTGCAACCCCGATTTTTGATGGTGCTACGCATGATGAGGTAGAGGAGTGGATTGCTAAAGCGGGTGTTCCTGCTTCAGGAAAAACCTACTTATACAATGGTTTAACAGGTGAGCGTTTCGATCAGACTACAACTGTAGGTATTATCTACATGTTGAAACTAGGTCACATGGTTGATGATAAGATGCACGCCCGTTCAATCGGACCATACTCGTTAATTACACAACAACCATTGGGTGGTAAAGCCCAGTTCGGTGGTCAGCGTTTTGGTGAGATGGAGGTTTGGGCATTAGAAGCATTCGGTGCTGCTAATATTCTTCAGGAGATCTTAACCGTTAAGTCGGATGATGTAATCGGAAGAGCCAAAACTTACGAAGCCATTGTTAAAGGTGAAAACCTACCAACTCCGGGTGTACCAGAATCGTTTAACGTATTGGTACACGAGTTACGTGGTTTAGGTTTAGATATTACATTAGATTAATTAAGCCGAAAGACTAAAGACTAAAGCTCAAAGCAGCTTTGGTCTTTAAGCTTTCCGCTTTAACCTTACATAAGTATGTCTTACAAAAAGGATAATAAATTAAAAAGCAATTTCACATCAATCACGATTAGCTTATCGTCTCCGGAGATTATTCTGGAACGCTCAAGCGGTGAGGTGTTGAAACCAGAAACCATTAACTACCGTACTTACAAACCTGAACGT
This sequence comes from Pedobacter sp. HDW13, assembly GCF_011303555.1. Lineage (NCBI taxonomy): Bacteria > Pseudomonadati > Bacteroidota > Sphingobacteriia > Sphingobacteriales > Sphingobacteriaceae > Pedobacter > Pedobacter sp. HDW13. The sequence continues at coordinate 4,093,987 of NZ_CP049868.1, forward strand.
GATGGTTTGTTCTGTGAGCGTATTTTTGGTCCGGTAAAAGATTACGAATGTCATTGCGGTAAATACAAACGTATCCGTTATAAAGGTATTGTTTGTGATCGTTGTGGTGTTGAAGTAACTGAAAAGAAAGTACGTCGTGAGCGTATGGGGCACATCGCTTTGGTGGTTCCTGTTGCGCACATCTGGTATTTCCGTTCTTTACCAAACAAAATCGGTTATTTATTAGGTTTACCTACTAAAAAATTAGATTTAATTATCTATTACGAGCGTTACGTAGTTATCCAGTCGGGCTTAATGGCCGAGGAAGGTATCAACTATATGGACTTCTTAACAGAGGAGGAATATTTAGATATCTTAGATAAATTACCTAAAGAAAACCAATACTTAGACGATAAAGATCCTAATAAATTCATCGCCAAAATGGGCGCTGAAGCATTAGAAGATTTATTAAAACGTATTGATTTAGATACTTTATCTTACGACTTACGTCACCAGGCAGCTAACGAAACTTCTCAGCAACGTAAAAATGAGGCTTTAAAACGTCTTCAGGTTGTTGAAGCTTTCCGTGGCGCTAATACACGTATCGAGAATCGCCCTGAGTGGATGATTGTTAAAATCGTTCCGGTTATTCCACCAGAATTACGTCCATTGGTTCCATTAGAAGGTGGTCGTTTCGCTACTTCCGATTTAAATGATTTATACCGTCGTGTAATTATCCGTAACAACCGTTTAAAACGTTTGATCGAGATTAAAGCACCAGAGGTAATTTTACGTAACGAAAAACGTATGTTGCAGGAAGCTGTAGATTCGTTATTCGATAATTCACGTAAAGTTAACGCGGTAAAAACTGAAGGTAACCGTGCCTTAAAATCACTTTCAGATATTTTGAAAGGTAAGCAAGGTCGTTTCCGTCAGAACTTATTGGGAAAACGTGTGGATTATTCAGCTCGTTCGGTAATTGTTGTAGGGCCTAGCCTTAAATTACACGAGTGCGGTATTCCTAAAGATATGGCTGCTGAGCTTTACAAACCATTCATCATCCGTAAGATGATTGAGCGTGGTGTGGTAAAAACAGTTAAATCCGCTAAGAAAATCGTGGATAGAAAAGATCCTTTAGTTTGGGATATCCTGGAGAACGTATTAAAAGGTCACCCGGTATTATTAAACCGTGCACCAACACTACACAGACTAGGTATTCAGGCTTTCCAGCCAAAACTAATTGAAGGAAAAGCAATCCAGTTACACCCATTAGTTTGTACCGCATTCAACGCCGATTTTGACGGTGACCAGATGGCTGTTCACTTACCGTTAGGTAATGCAGCAATTTTGGAAGCCCAGGTATTAATGTTGGCTGCACACAACATCTTAAACCCTGCAAACGGTACGCCGATTACGGTACCTTCTCAAGACATGGTCCTTGGGCTTTATTACATTACTAAAGGCCGCAGAACTGACGAAACAAGAGTTGTAAAAGGACAGGATTCTGCTTTCTACTCACCAGAAGAGGTTATTATTGCTTATAATGAGAAAGAGTTAGACTTGCACGCATTTATCAAAGTAAGGGTAAATGTTAAACAAGCTGACGGTTCTATCGTTAACAAATTAACTGAAACTACTGTTGGTAGAGTATTATTCAACCAAATGGTTCCCGAAGAAGTTGGTTACATCAACGAGTTATTAACTAAAAAATCGTTAAGAGATATTATCGGTGAGGTAGTTAAAATGACTGGTATGGCACGTGCTTCTCAGTTCCTGGATGATATTAAGGAATTAGGTTTCAAAATGGCGTTCCAGGGAGGTTTATCGTTCAACTTACAAGATGTAAACATTCCGGTAGAAAAACATACATTATTAGAGCAGGCGGCTAACGAAGTTGAAGAGGTAAGAAACAACTATAACATGGGTTTCATTACCAACAACGAGCGTTACAACCAGATTATCGATATCTGGACCCGTATCAACAACAGGTTAACTACTTTCGTTATGACTCAGTTATCTTCAGATAACCAGGGCTTTAACTCAGTTTACATGATGCTTGATTCTGGTGCACGTGGATCTAAAGAGCAGATTCGTCAGCTTTGCGGTATGCGTGGTTTGATGGCGAAACCTCAGAAATCAGGTTCAGGTGGTGACATCATTGAAAACCCGATCTTATCAAACTTTAAAGAAGGTTTATCGGTATTAGAGTACTTTATCTCTACGCACGGTGCCCGTAAAGGTTTGGCGGATACGGCGTTAAAAACGGCTGATGCGGGTTACTTAACCCGTCGTTTACATGATGTTGCTCAGGATATGATTGTTAACGATAACGATTGTGGTACCTTAAGAGGTATGTACACCACTGCGTTAAAAGATAACGAGGATATTGTTGAACCATTATACGACAGAATTTTAGGCCGTACTTCATTACACGATGTATATAATCCTTTGGATAATACATTAATGGTAGGTGCTGGCGAAGATATTAACGAAGAAGTTGCTAAATTAATCGACGAATCGCCTTTAGAAGGTATCGAAATTCGTTCAGTATTAACCTGCGAATCTAAACGTGGTGTTTGTGCACTGTGTTATGGTCGTAACTTAGCATCTGGTAAACGTGTTCAAAGAGGTGAGGCAGTTGGTGTAATTGCAGCACAATCAATCGGTGAGCCGGGTACACAGTTAACACTTCGTACTTTCCACGTGGGTGGTACTGCATCAAACATTGCTGCAGAATCTAACATCGTAGCTAAGTTTGATGGTGTCGTTGAATTCGAAAATATCCGTACCGTAGATACACAAACAGAAGATGGTACTGTACAGGTTGTTTTAGGCCGTTCAGGTGAATTTAGAATTGTTGAGCCAGGAAGCGGACGTGTTATTGTAACCAATAACATTCCTTATGGTGCATTCTTATTCGTTAAAGAAGGCGATAAAGTAGCTAAAGGTGATAAAATCTGTTCATGGGATCCGTACAACGCGGTTATTCTTTCTGAATTTGCAGGTAAAGCACAGTTTGATGCCATTATTGAAGGTGTTACCTTCCGTGAGGAATCAGATGAGCAAACTGGTCACCGTGAAAAAGTAATTATAGATACACGTGATAAAACGAAAAACCCTTCAGTTCAGATCGTTGATAAAAAAGGCGAAATGATTAAAGGTTATAACATTCCGGTAGGTGCTCACGTTTCAGTTGATGAAGGTGAAGCAATCCAAACTGGTCAGATTATCGCTAAAATTCCACGTGCAACTGGTAAAACCCGAGATATTACGGGTGGTTTACCTCGTGTAACTGAATTATTTGAAGCACGTAACCCATCTAACCCAGCTGTTGTAACTGAGATTGATGGTGTGGTAACTTTAGGTGGTGTTAAACGTGGTAACCGTGAAATCACAATCGAATCAAAAGACGGAGAAGTTAAAAAATATCTGGTTCCATTGTCTAAACACATCCTTGTACAGGATAATGACTTTGTGAAAGCAGGTATGCCATTATCTGATGGTTCAATTTCTCCGGCTGATATCTTATCAATTAAAGGACCAGCAGCGGTTCAGGAATACTTAGTAAATGGTATTCAGGAAGTTTACCGTTTGCAAGGTGTGAAAATTAACGATAAGCACTTCGAGGTAATTGTTCACCAGATGATGCAGAAAGTTCACATCGAGGACCCGGGAGATACTATTTTCTTAGAAAATAACGCGGTAGATCGTTGGGATTTTGCTGAAGAGAACGATGCAATGTACGACAAGAAAGTTGTTGAAGATGCAGGTGATTCAAATGATCTAAAACCAGGTCAGATTGTTTCATTACGTAGATTAAGAGATGAAAATTCTCAGTTGAAACGTAAAGATTTAAAACAGATTACGGTTAGAGATGCAAGACCGGCAACTGCCAGTTCTATCTTACAAGGTATTACCCGTGCATCATTAGGTACTAAATCGTTCATTTCTGCGGCTTCGTTCCAAGAAACTACGAAAGTATTAAATGAGGCAGCGATTGCAGGTAAACGCGATAATATGTTAGGCTTGAAAGAAAACGTAATCGTTGGTCACTTAATCCCTTCAGGTACTGGTGTACGTGGTTACGAGCGTATCATTGTAGGTTCTCAGGAAGAATACGATAAATTATTAGCTTCTAAACAAGAAGAAGTAGAAGCTTAATATTTAAGCGCATGATAATTTAAACCCCGGCATTTCGTCGGGGTTTTTTTGTTTACAGCCTAAATTGATACGCTATGATATGCCCACGACAAAAAGAAATTATATTTGTATCGTTTCACGCTTCGGCTAATCCCAATTATCCATCCATATGAAGAACTTATTAATCCTGTTATTCCTTTGCTTCCAAACATTGGCTTTTGCACAAAATAAGCAGCCTAATATTATCTTTATTCTTTCCGATGATCATGCTTATCAGGCTATTGGTGCATACGGAAACAAATTGGTGAATACACCCAATATAGACCGACTGGCAAAATCAGGAGCTTTGTTTAATAATGCAATTGTATCCAATGCAATCTGCGGACCAAGCCGTGCTGCGTTTATTACTGGCCAATACAGTCATAAAAATGGCTACAAAGTAAACGATGGTGTTTTAGATACCAATCAGCGTTTTTTACCTGAAATTTTAAGTGAAAATGGCTACCAAACCGCTTGGATTGGTAAATGGCATTTGGGAAGCTTGCCAAAGGGCTTCGATTACTGGAATGTGATGCCTGTTCAGGGCCATTACTTCAATCCTGATTTTATCAATCAAAAGAACGATACAGTGCTGTATCATGGTTACGTAACAGAAGTGATAACAGAACTCACTAAAAAATATTTAAATGATAGAAATCGCGATAAACCTTTTTTTCTGGTTGTAGGCGAGAAAGCAACACATAGGGAGTGGTTACCCGATTTACAAGACCTGGGTGCTTACGATTCGATAAAGTTTCCATTACCCGCAACCTTTTACGACGATTACAAGGGAAGGACAGCAGCTGCCAAACAGTTAATGAGCGTTGGAGAGGTGCTGACCCTTAAAACTGATTTAAAAATTAACCAGCCTTTTGGAGAAAAACCGAAGGTAAATAACCAGCCTGTCCGGCCAGTAGTTAAAGGTAAGGAAATCGAAGAATCTATGATGCGTTATTACCAGCAGGGCGAATACGCGCGCATGGATAGTACGCAAAGCAAAGCATATCGTAACTATTATGGCCATCGCGCTAAAGAGTTTGAACAGTTGAATTTAACCGGTAACGCGTTAAAGGAATGGAAATTTCAACGGTACATGAAAGATTATTATGCGACGGCAAAATCATTGGATAGAAATATCGGCGAAATACTAGATTACCTGGAGAAAAATGGCTTGAGTGAGAATACCATCGTTATTTACGCATCTGATCAGGGTTTTTATCTGGGCGAGCACGGCTGGTTCGATAAACGTTTTATTTATGAAGAATCACTTCGTACGCCGTTCATTATCCGAATGCCCCAACTTCCGGCACTTAAGGATAAAAAATTAAACCAGATCATATCTAATGTAGATTGGGCACCCACCATTCTGGATTTTTCGGGCATTCAAAAACCAGGTTTTATGCAAGGCAAATCTTTTCTGCCAGTATTGAAAAACCCACAAATCAAAAACTGGTCAAAAGAGGGTGCTTATTATCATTATTATGAATATCCCGGGCCACATTATGTATCGCCTCATTTTGGCATCCGCACAAATGATTACGTACTGGTTCGTTTTTATAAAGGTACAGAGGCCTGGGAAATGTATGATCTGAAGAAAGATCCCAGCGAATTGAAAAATATTATCGACGATAAGCATTATAGCGCAATCAAAAATGAGCTCAAAAAGAAACTAAAAGCATTAATTGTAGCTTACGATGATAAAGAAGCCCTGAAAGTCTTTAATCAGAACTTATAGTTATCAAAAATTTTAACACCAAAACGGTTATTATGTTTTGGTTTTTACAGCAATAGATAGGCCCCGGATGGGGCTTTTTTTGTTCGTCTGCTAGCTATCCATTTTGTTACAAAATCTCAAACGTTTGCGTAAGCGCTTGATTTCAATCTTTAATCTTATTGCATAGGGTTTAATTAACTTAGTACTGAGTAGCTTTTAATGAATGTTAAAAACTGCTCAGCTTGTACCTGCCAACAGGAAGTACAGGATTATAATTGAACACACAAAACAAACACAACATATGAAACCTCTTACTTTTTTATGGGCACTTGTTGCCTTTATGGTGTATAGCCTGGTAGGCTATGCACAGACCGATACCGGTTTGAAATGGTTTAATCCGAAACTATACCCTTATACTACACTAAAGGGAAAAGCCTGGCAGAATACAGATAGTGCCAACTATTATAATCGCTTACCCTCAGCGGCCGAAAAAACGGTACGGAAAGAAGTTTGGAATTTAGCAAAGAATACAGCAGGTGAGTATATAGATTTCAATACCAACGCGAAGAAAATTGTAGTGAAATATCAGCTGGCAGGGGGAAAAAGTTTAGATAACATGCCAACTTTAGGTGTGAGCGGCCTGGATTTATATGCACAGGATACCGAAAATAAATGGCACTGGATCAAAGCTGCATACAGTTATAATGATACGGTTACCTACAGTTACGAAAATTTTAACCCGAATGTAAAAATCAAAAAACTTCGCTTATACCTGCCTTTATACAATACTCCAAAATGGTTAAAAATAGGTGTAGCTACAAACGATGACTTTACGGTAGAAAAGGTAGAAGAACAGCCTGTTTTAGTGTTTTATGGAACTTCGATTATGCAAGGAGCCAGTGCAAGCAGGCCTGGAATGGCCTGGCTCAATATTTTAGGCCGAAAATTAAACCAGCCAGTAATTAACCTGGGGTTTTCGGGCAACGGAAGGTTGGAAGCACCACTGATTGATTTAATGAGCAGTACAGCAGCTAAACTTTTTGTACTCGATTGCCAGCCAAATTTAACTGATAAAACCGTTTATCCTGCTGAAGAAATTGAGAAACGAATTACTACCTCAGTACAAATTTTAAAGGAAAAACATCCTAATACGCCCATATTATTGGTTGAACATAGTGTTGGTTTAGCAAGTGCCAATTTAGATTTGGCGCTTACAGGAAAGTACATCTGGACTTCCCAGGTACTGAACAATACCTATCAAAAAATCAAAAAATCAGGTGTAAAGGGACTTTATATCTTAACCGCAAAAGATATCGGCTTTACCGACGATAGCACCATAGATGGCACACATCCGAACGATTTGGGTATGATGCGATACGCAGATGCCTATGAAAAAATAATCAGGAAAATTTTAAACACTAAAAAATAATTGAATATGAAAAGATTTCAATGGTTAGCACTGCTTCTGGTTTTATTGTATTCATGTTCAGTTAATAAAGCTTATCATGGGCGGCCCTCATGGACTGAGGATTTTAATCAGAAAGGGACTTTTAATACCCAATATTGGTCTAAAATACCCCGTGGAGGTGCTGACTGGAATAGGCATATGAGCAATAACGATAGTTGTTATGCCTTGCGGAATGGTAAAATGATACTTCGCGGAATAAAAAATAATGATTTTTCGAAGGATACTTCCCGGTATTTAACAGGCGGCATTTATACTAAAGATAAGTTAGCCTTTGGTTTTGGCCGTTTAGAAATTAAGGCTAAACTAAATGGTGCTCAGGGCGCCTGGCCGGCATTCTGGATGCTCGCTGAAAACAGTAAGTGGCCTGATGGTGGTGAAATTGACATTATGGAACGGTTAAATTTCGATTCCATTGCCTACCAAACTATCCATACTTATTACACATTAACCCTTAAAATAAAAGATAAGCCAAAATCTGGTGGTATTGCAAAAATCAACCCTGCTGATTTTAATACTTATGCCGTAGAGAAACACCCGGATAGTTTGGTATTCTTTGTTAATAACAGGAAGGCATTTACTTACCCCAAAATAGCAACCACTTTACAAGGCCAGTTTCCCTTTAATGTAAAGCATTATTTGCTGCTCGATATGCAATTGGGCGGGAGCTGGGTAGGCAAAATAAAAGATGCCGATTTGCCTGTAGAAATGGAAATTGATTGGGTAAAGTTTTATCCGCTTAAAAACGATAACAAATGATGAAAAAACTCTTGCTTTGCGCGATAATAATTGGTTTGTATCTTAATTTAAGTGCACAAACCAAAAATGGCAATTGGATTAGCAACCATTCACTTCAGGCATTAAATTCTGCACCAGTGTCCCTTATTCCGTTTCCTCAAAAAGTGGCCTGGCAGCAGGGTAGGCTTAAGGTTAAACAAGTTGTTATTAATGCCAAAGGTGCTCCACTAGCTTTAGCAGCTTTAAAACGCTTATTTGCTGATAGTGGTATCATCATTGCGACCCCGGCAACTAAAAACAAAGTACTGGTAAATTTAAAAATTGCAAATCTACCAGATCTAAAAAAAGAAGGCTATCAGCTTTCCATTTCTAAAACTGGTATCAGCATTCAGGCAGCAGATGTTAACGGGGTATATTATGGCATTCAAACATTGAGACAGTTAATGCAGAAAGAAAAGGGATTAATAACTTTTCCTTTTTGTACCATTACAGATTGGCCGGCTTTTGCAGTGAGAGGATTTATGCACGATAATGGCCGGAATTTTCAAAGTATTTCGATGTTAAAAAAGCAACTGGAAATACTTTCACGTTATAAGTACAATACCTTTCAGTGGCATTTAACCGATAATCCGGCCTGGCGGGTAGAAAGTAAAATTTTTCCGCAACTTAACGAAGCTAGATTCAGGCTGGCTAACCGCGACCCGGATAGCAGTTACAGTTTTGCTGATATTAAAGAATTAATTCGATTTGCCAGGGAAAGGTTTATTACCATTATTCCAGAGTTAGATATGCCAGGCCATAGTGCCTACTTCCAGCGGGTTTTTGGTTTTAAGATGGAAAGCGAGCAGGGCATGCAGACTTTAGAAAAGCTTATAGATGAGTTTTGTAGAGAGATTCCTGCAGCCGATTGTCCGGTTATACACATAGGTTCAGACGAGGTTCATATTTCAAACCCAAAAGAATTTATTGGCAGGATGAGTAATAAGGTTTTGGCTAATGGGCGTAAAGTAATGGTCTGGAATCCAGGTTTGCCTCCTGCAACAGGAAGCATACAGCAACTTTGGAGTGAAGAAGCAACAGCTAAGGTGGAAAAAATTGACCAAAACCCCATCATCGACTCATACGGAGGGTATTTAAATTCTTATGATGCAATTACTTTAATTCAACGTTACTTTTTTCAACAGATTTGTAACCAACCACAAGGTGATAAAAATGCTTTGGGTGGTATTTTATGCTGCTGGCCAGATACCAGGGTTGCCGATAAAGAGAAAATTTTTCTGCACAATCCGGTTTGGCCGGGAGCACTGGCTTATAGCGAAGCCGTTTGGTGCGGCAGGGCAGCAGCCCAACCAGATTATCTGAATGTTTTGCCCTTAAAAAATACAGCAGCCAATCAGTATTTTGCCGAATTCGAAAAGCGTTTAACTGAACACCAAAGCCGTTTTTTTAAACAACTTGTATTTCCTTACTTCAATAGTTCACAAGCAGAATGGCAACTGAGTAAAGTTTACAAAAAAGATAAAGCTGATTTAACACCAATTGTTCAAAAAGCTGCCGGAACAGTAATCAGAATAAATCAAACATTAATGACCACACAAGCTATTGATAGTTTAACGCAGGTCGATTTTACATCGTTTATCTTTTGCAAAGCCGATAGCACCATAAACGCTTTAATTGGTTTCGAAACCCCAGCAAGGTCTAACAGGCAAAGTGCAGGCATACCTCAGAACGGAAAATGGGATGCCAATGGCGGCGAAGTTTATATTAACGATTTACAGTTAACCGGTCCGGTTTGGCTAAACCCAGGTGCAAATCAAAATCTTAAACCAACCTGGTTTACCTCAGCTAATGAAATACCTTATACCGATGAAGAATTTTTCTGGTCGCGTAAGCCAGCTCTTGTAAAGCTTAAAAAAGGCTGGAATAGCATATTGGTTAAAGTACCAAAACCCATTACCGGACAGAACTGGATGTTTGCTTTTATTCCTGTTAAACAAAGCAGTGGCAAATGGGTTAGCGATACAGCTATTAACTTGAAAGCAAGTGAAAAATGATAATATAGATTAATAAGCGGCTAACAAAGTTTATAAATTAACCTGAACCAAATAATAATTTTAAACACACAAATATTTAATGAAAAAAATATTGATTACATCGGCTTTTGTGGCTTCCTTTATTGGAAGTGCCATAGCGCAAAGCGATAATTTAAAACCACAAAACACTATTGCCATTACTTCTGGCGATAACAAAGCCTCTATTTTGGAAAAGGCAATACATGTGGTGCCTACACCAAACCAGTTAGGCGCTTTAAAAAACGAATTTATAGCTTTTATCCACTTCGGGCCTAACACCTTTACGAGAATGGAATGGGGGAATGGTAAAGAAGATCCCAAAATTTTTGACCTGAAAGAACTGCATACCGACCAGTGGTGCCAGGCTATGAAAGCCGCTGGTATGAAAATGGTATTGTTAACAGTGAAACACCATGACGGTTTTGTGCTGTGGCAGAGCCGCTACACTAAACATGGGATCATGTCGACAAATTTTGAAGATGGCAAGGGCGATATTTTAAAAAATCTTTCAGCCTCTTGCAAGAAATACGGATTAAAACTTGGTATTTATTTATCGCCTGCTGATTTATTTCAAATGGAAGATACTGAAGGTTTGTACGGCAACTTGAGCAAAATTACCAAACGTACCATTCCACGCGAAGTTGCCGGAAGGCCATTTGCTAACCAGACAAAATTTCAATTCGAAGTTGATGATTACAATGAATATTTTTTGAACCAGTTATTTGAAGTTTTAACTGAGTACGGGGCAATCGATGAAGTTTGGTTTGATGGCGCCCATCCTAAAACAAAAGGCGGGCAGCAATACAATTATCTGGCATGGAAAAAACTGATTCACACTTTGGCTCCGAAGGCTGTAATTTTTGGTCGCGAAGACATCCGCTGGTGCGGAAACGAAGCCGGAGCAACACGCAGTACAGAATGGAATGTTCTGCCTTATAGTGAAAACCCGGATACAGCAACACATTTTCCGGATCTTACTGATAAAGATCTGGGCAGTGATGAACAGCTTTACAAAGCCAAATACCTGCACTATCAGCAAGCAGAAACCAATACCTCCATCAGGGAAGGATGGTTTTATCGTGATGATGAAAAACAAAAAGTGCGCAGTGCAGATGATGTTTTTGATATTTATGAACGCTCGGTAGGCGGAAATTCGACCTTTTTACTCAATATACCACCAAACCGGGAGGGTAAATTTTCTGATGAAGATGCACAAGTGCTGAATGAAGTTGGTAAACGAATTAACGAAACTTATGGTAAAAACTTATTTGCTGGCGCGAAAGGAGCAAAGCAGGTATTGGATAACGATTTGAATACCTATGTTTTATTGAATAGCAAACAAAAAAGTATTGAAATTACCTCCATTAAACCAGTTAAATTAAACCGGATTGTATTACAAGAGAATATTGCCACCTACAGTGAACGCGTAGTGCAGCACCAGTTAGAAGCCTGGATAGGTAATAAGTGGCAAAAAATAGCTGAAGCTACAAATATCGGCTACAAACGTATTTTACGTTTTCCCGAAATTACTGCTTCAAAGTTTAGGTTAACAGTACTTTCATCAAGAGAAAATCCGTCGATAGCTACCATTTCGGCACATTATTATCGCACCCACCCACCACAATTGCAGTTTACCAGAGATATTAATGGTTTAACTACTATTGCGCCAAAAACACATGTATTTGGCTGGAAACCACACGGCGAAAATGCTACTGCCAATCTTAACCAGGGAGTAGGAATTTATTATACCACCAATGGTAGTGTACCCAGTGCAAGCGCTCTTAAATATACAGGGCCGGTGCAGATTGTTAAAGGTGAGGTAAAAGCGATAGCAATTATTAACAACGAAAAGGGGGCTTTGGCCACCGAAACTTTCGGCATAATTAAAAAGGGCTGGAAATTGTTAGGTGCCGACAGCGAAATAAATAAACGCACGGCAGGAATGGCCTTCGATGCCAATAAACAAAGTTACTGGTTATCTACCGCAAACGATACTGAGCATAAAATCGCACTGGATTTAGGCAATCACTACAATTTAACAGGATTTATCTACACACCAACCGCACAATTTTTAGATGGCATGATGGAGAAAGGTGTGATTCAAATAAGCAATGATGGCAAAAACTGGGAAGATGCAGAAGCTTTCGAATTTGGGAATTTAATTAACGATCCCACACCGAGGACACATTATTTTAAAAAATCAATTTCGGCTAAATATGTACAAGTAAAAGCTACACTAATTGCAGGTGGTAAAAAAGCACTGGCCATTGCAGAGCTAGATTTTTTGGAGAAATAGTTTTCAATCAGGGCTAGCCCTTAATTAATTTCGAACATTATATTTTAAATTCCGCTATTAAGCAGCGGAATTTTTTATTTTTGAGCTATTATGGAAGAACAACAAAACGAAAACCAGTTAAATATAGAGTTATCAGAAGAAATTGCTGAAGGGATTTTTTCAAACCTGGCTATTATCACTCATTCGAATACCGAATTTGTATTGGATTTTATTCGTGTAATGCCTGGTATACCAAAAGCAAAAGTTAAATCGAGGATTATTTTAACCCCTGAACATGCAAAGCGCTTATTGTCAGCACTTGAAGATAATATTCAGAAATTCGAAGCCGTAAACGGACGCATTAAAACCCAGGAAGAACCGCCATTTCCAATGGGCTTCGGAGGCCCCACCGCTCAGGCCTAAGTATATTAAGATTCTTACAAACAAATGTTTGTTTGCTATGTTAGCATAATATATATTTGTGCTACAACCATCTATAATGAAAAAAATCTTATTGAGCGTATTACTTTCTGCCCCACTATGGGTTTTGGGGCAGGGCTTTCAGGTTAATTTACAAGGACAGAAACAAATTGGTATGGCGGGTGCAGGTTCTGCACTGGCTTTAGATGAAGCTTCTGTTTTTTATAATCCTGGTGCAGTAACTTTCTTAGAGAAAAACTCAGTTTCAGCAGGCGTAAACCCACTATTGTTTAAATCGGCATTTAAGCAAGCCGGTTCAAATATTACAGAAAATGTAAAGAACAAAATTGCACCACCATTTGAATTTTATGCTGTTTGGGGGCCAAAATCTAACAAGTGGAAACTGGGCTTGGGGGTTTATACTCCTTTCGGCGGTTTGGTAGATTGGGGCGACAACTGGTCGGGCAAATATGCCTTAACCTCTTTAAACTTAAAAGCCATTTATTTTCAGCCTACGCTGAGTATTAAAATAACCGATCGTATTGGTATTGGTGCCGGCTTCGTGTATAACCATGGCGATGTAAATCTGCAACGCGCACTTCCTGTTAATTTTCCTGATGGCCGTTCCGGACATGCTACTTTAGAGGGTACCGGAAAAGGTTATGGCTGGAATGCTGGTTTATACATTAAAACACTAAGCAACATCTCGTTTGCCTTAGTACACAAATCAAAAGTAATTACGAAACTTGATGGTGGATCAGCCGAATTCGATGTTCCAAATTCATTAAGAAGTTCTTTCCCGGCAGGTAATACTTTTACTGCCGAATTGCCTCTACCGGCAACCACAAGTTTAGGAGTAGGTATTCCGCTATCTAAAAGCACCACTTTGGCTTTTGATGCCAGTTGGGTACAGTGGCATATTTATCAGGATTTATCATTTGATTATGCTACCAATACGCCGGCATTGGCTGATACCAAATCTGCGCGCAATTATCGTGACGGTTCTTCGTTTAAACTGGGAGTCAATCACCAGGCTTCAGAAAAACTGGCGTTAAGGGCAGGTGTGGGGTATGCTTTCTCTCCTGTTCAGGATGGTTATGTCACACCCGAAGCACCAGATGCCGACCGTTATATTTTAAGTGCAGGTGTAGGTTACACGCCTACCAGTCATTTCGAGGTAAATGCTTCATTTTTCTTCGAAGATGTGAAATCGCGTAAGCAGAAGAACATTGAAACTGGTTTAGACGGTACATTTAAAACTTTGGTTTATGCACCAGGTATTTCATTAACTTATAAATGGTAGGAGAGATTATAAATGAAAAGATATATATTAAATAGTTTCATTGCCGCTGCCATTCTTTTTACAGCAGCTTGCAAACCCGAAATAGAAACACCTGCAGGCTCAACAGCAGGTCAGGCTAATTTTAGCAAATACATTGCGGTTGGCAACTCATTAACTTCAGGCTATGCTGATGGTGGATTATACCTAGAAGGGCAAAAAGTAGCGTATCCGAACTTAATTGCAGCTAAAATGGCTACTATTGGCGGTGGTGCTTTTACTTCACCGTTTTTCACTGATGAGCATTCAAACGGTTCAGGATATATTGCTTTAACAGCGTTGGTAAATGGTACGCCAACATTAACGCCAGTTATAGAGAAGTTGGCTTACAGAGACGCTGCAAAACATTTAGATAAATACAGTGGTGAAATCCAAAATCTGGGTATTCCAGGTATGCGCGTCGATTTATCTTTCGATCCGACCTTAACCTTTAGTGCCGCTAATCCTTATTTTGAGCGTTTGTTGGCAGATGCGCAGGTAGGAAAAACCAATTATTTCCAGTTTATTCAGGGCAGAAACCATACCTTTTTCTCGCTTTGGTTAGGTAATAATGATGTATTGGGTTATGCTTTAAATGGTGCAGTTACTGTTTCTACCGATCCGACTACAGCTTTAACTGATAAGGTTACCTTTTCTTCATTGTATGCCAATTTGTTAAATGTATTAACTGCCGGCGGTCAAAAAGGTATCGTAGCTACCATTCCGGATGTAACAGCTATTCCTTATTTTAATACCGTAACGGTACCCGCTTTACTTGCCGCGGCAAAAGCTATTAACCCTGCGGCAACAGCAGTATATATCCAAACGGGTACTGGTACGGTTAGGGCAGCAACTGCCGAAGATTTAATCCGTTTGCCGTTTCAATCTGCTGGTTTATTCGGCCAGGGTACAATTCCTTATGGCTTACATCCTTTAAATCCAATTGCCAATAACTGGGTATTGGATAAAGACGAAGTAGTTAAAGTTAAAGATTATGTAAATAGTTACAATGGCAGTATTAAATCTTTAGCTACTAGCAAAGGTTTAGCGATTGCCGATACCTATGATTATTTTAATCAGGTTAAAACAGGTATGAATATTCAGGGGGTTGGCATTAATTCAGCATTTATTACTGGTGGTGCCTTTTCTTTAGATGGTATCCATTTAACGCCACGCGGAAATGCTGTAATTGCCAATGTATTTATTGAGGCTATTAATGCCAAATATGGTTCTACTGTGCCAACGGTTGATATTACACAGTATAGAGGAGTGAAGTTCCCGAATTAATTCAAGTCAATTACTTCAATAAAAAAAGGTTCTGAATTTTTCAGAACCTTTTTTGCTACTTCAGTTTTTCGTTTATCAATTTAATTATTTTCTCCTTTTCGTCAGGCTCAAACCAATTAATTTCCTCGTCTCTTCTAAACCAGGTAAGCTGGCGTTTGGCAAAACGGCGGGTATTCTGTTTAATGGCTGCTATGGCTTCTTCTAAAGAAATAGTTCCATCTAAATAGTCGAAAATTTCGCTGTAGCCAACTGTGTTGAGGGCATTGTACTTCCTGAAATCAACCAACCCCTTCACTTCGTTTAAAAGGCCAGTATCCATCATTTGGTCAACCCTTCTGTTAATCCTGTCGTATAAGACAGCCCGGTCAGTATTTAAGCCTATTTTGATGATATTAAATGACCGTTCCTTTTTGGTAGCCGAGAGCATGGAGGAAAGTTTTTGTCCGGTTGATAAAAAGACTTCCAGCCCTCTGATCATCCGCTGCGGGTTTTGCTGGTCTACCTTTGCAAAATACTCGGGATCTGCTGCTGCCAACTGTTCCTGGATGGCAGTAATGCCTTCCGTTTCAAATTGTTGATTTAGCTTTTCTCTGATGGTTAGATCAATATCAGGCATTTCATCCAAACCATTAATCAAGGCATTGATATAAAGCCCCGAGCCACCTACCATGATGGCTATATCGTGTTTTTCAAAAATCTGATCGAGCACTTTTAAACCTTCCACTTCAAAATCGCCCGTGCTGAACAATTGTGCTACTGAGTGCGAGTTTATAAAATGGTGCTTAGCTGCTGCCAGTTCCCCTGCATCGGGCTTGGCTGTACCAATCTCCATTTCCTTAAAAAACTGGCGCGAATCAGCAGAAATAATTTCAGTGCCAAAATGCTGTGCCAGCTGAATAGCCAGAGCAGTTTTACCAATTGCGGTAGGCCCCACTATGGAGATTAAGGTTTTTGTTTTTTTATCAGTGCTACTTGTAGTGAGCATAACGTTTTTAAATGAAAAAGTCAGATGTTATACACCTGACTTGATATAATTTAGATTTTATTGAGCAGATTAATAGTCATCTTTGTGACTGTCATCTTCATAGCTGTCATTATCAGAAAACTCGTCGCCGAACTCATCTTCTTCACTCTCTTCATCCTCATCACGTTCTTCTTCATTAATTCCCATGTCGCCCATAGCTTCTAATTCATCAGTATCTTCGGGTACAAAATTCATCTCATTTAAGAAATCGAATTCACCTGCAGCGGCACCAGCGGCAGCCAAACCAGGATCGGTAACAGGCGCATTACTGCTTTCGAAAATTTTAGGTGCTTCGCCACTGCTTTTAGCTAAAAATGGATATTCGATATTCGGATCAGCATCTAATATAATTTTAACCAGTTCCACGTGGAAATCGTAAGGACGGTCGAAATTATAGATGTAATAAAATTTCTGGTGTGGATCTTCAATAAAACCGCTTAATTTCGAATTTCCCATTAAAACTACACGATCTTTTTTACGCTCGCTCGGTAAATAAGCGATTTCATCACCTTTTAACCAGTTATCAGTACTTACATAAAAAGACGAAGATTTTTCTGCATTATAACCTGTTGATCTGTGGATAGCCTTGTGCAGATCTTCAAATGTCTGATTTGATTTAATGTCGATCTCTCTCACAACATCATCATAATCTTCGAAAGTAATTCTAAATTTATAAATAGCCATTATTGTATTTTGGAACCGTAAAAATAAAGTTAATTTGCATTATCGCAAAACATCAGACGTCACAAAACAAAGAAGAAAGAGACGTATTAAGCAATTAAATGATTATTTAACAGGATTTAATCCCATTTGTTTTGCCTGATCGAGCATAAAATTAAACGCTTCGTTGTAATCATTTGTGATATCGCCTTCTAATATGGCTTCGCGGATCGCATTTTTGATTAATCCCACTTCTTTTCCGGCACTTAACCCAAAAGTCTCCATAATATCGTTGCCCGAAATGGGAGGCTGCCAGTTTCTGATTTTATCGCGTTCTTCTACATCTTTGAGTTTCTGTTTAACCAGTTCAAAGTTGTTTCGGTATTTGGTTTTTTTGTACTCGTTTTTGGTGGTGACATCGGCATTGCACAAGAGCATCAGGCTTTCTATTTCTTCTCCGGCATCAAAAAGCAGTCTTCTCACCGCCGAATCGGTAACGGTTTCCTGAGCCAGTACAATGGGCCGTAAATGCAGCTGAACGAGTTTCTGCACATACTTCATCTTCTCGTTTAAAGGCAGTTTTAACTGTGCAAAAATTTTAGGGACCATGCGTGCCCCTCTGTCTTCGTGGCCATGGAATGTCCAGCCATGGCCTTCTTCAAAACGTTTGGTGGCTGGTTTGGCAATATCGTGTAAAATAGCCGCCCAGCGTAGCCACAGGTCGTCGGTATCGGCACAAATGTTATCCAATACCTCTAAAGTATGGTAAAAATTATCTTTATGTCCTTTGCCCTTTATAATTTCTACCCCATAAAGCTGTGCCATTTGAGGGAAAATGATGTGGAGTAGACCGGTATCAAAAAGGTGCTTAAAACCAATAGAAGGTTTGGGCGACAAAATGATTTTATTCATTTCGTCGGTTATCCTTTCTTTAGATACAATACCAATGCGTTGTTTCTGGGTTTTAATCGCATTTAAGGCCGCCTCGTCTATACTAAAATTGAGTTGTGTAGCAAAACGGATGGCCCGCATCATGCGCAGGGGATCATCTGAAAAAGTAATTTCCGGATCGAGTGGAGTACGGATCAGTTTATTTTCCAGATCTTCCATGCCGTTAAATGGATCGAGCAATTCGCCAAAATTACCGGCATTCAGGTTAATGGCCAGGGCATTGATGGTAAAATCGCGGCGTAACTGATCATCAGATAAAGTACCATCTTCAACAATGGGCTTGCGAGAATCAGACCGGTATGATTCCTTTCTGGCACCCACAAATTCTACTTCTAGATCCTGATATTTAATATTGGCTGTACCAAAGTTTTTAAAGACGGCAACTTTTGTATTTAATTTTCTGCCAACAGCCTCGGCATATTCAATACCACTGCCTACTACCACCACATCAATGTCTTTCGATGGACGGTTTAAAAATATATCACGAACAAAACCGCCGATAACATAAGCTTCGGTATTGTGCTTATCGGCTATTGATGATAAGGTTTTAAAAATCGGGTTTTGTAGGTGTTGCTGCATGCAGTTGATAATAGTTATCAACCCAAGACCCGAAAAATTAAAAAGGCATATAGCCGGTACTTTCGGACATGAGTATGATGGTAATGAATTACAAAAGTAGTAAAATTACTTTCTAATAAATTCAAACTGTCCGGATGGACCAAGTTTAATAATGGTTGATGGTTTTTTATTGTTCCGGTTTTCCTGTTCAAAATCTACCACATAATCAACTGCCTCCAGTATCTCGGGTGCCATGTCATCAAAGAATTTGGGTGAGGGCTGACCACTTAAATTGGCTGAAGTAGAAACAATAGGCTTTCTGAAACGCTGGATCAGTGGGGTGCAGAAATCGTGTTTTACAATCCTGATGCCTACACTTCCATCTGCATTGATTACGTTTGGAGCCAGGTTTTTAGCTCCCGAAAAAATCACGGTCAAAGGGTTTTCTGCATATTCGATCAGATCGTAAGCCACATCGGGTATTTCGGTAACATAGCTTTGCAGTTTGCTATCCACATCCAATAATACAATCAAGCTTTTTTCGGCCGGTCGGTTTTTGATTTTCAATATTTTATCAACCGCTTCAGGGTTGCTGGCATCGCAGCCTAATCCCCAAATGGTATCGGTTGGATACAGGATAACCCCGCCTGATTTCAAAACTTCTAAAGCCTTATTAATTTCGTCTCTAAGCATGCCGCAAAGGTATTTATAAATAGGAAGTTAAATTATGTTAATGTTTATTTTTTTTAATTCCGTAATATTTAGTTTTACAAAAAATGCAGAATAAGATGAAAAAGTTATACGCGTTAATTCTTTTTTGTGCATGTGCTAACCTGCTCTTTGCACAACAGAAAGTTATTTTTCACTACAAATTTATCCATAATGTTAAAGGCAGAGCCGGGGGAGGTTTACTGGATCAGTTTTATCAGAACGGCCAATCTTTAGAACTCCCGAAAGCCGACCAGGTTTTTAAAGGTGATACGATTAACGAAGGACCAAATAAGACTATAAAAGTATATTTAAAGGGAGATAACAAACGCCCGCCATTTATTTTAAAAACACCAGCAAGTAAAAGCCTTGTTTACGCCGAGGGAATTTGGATAAACCCTACTGTACTGGTTGTTGACACCTTGAATAATTTCAAATGGAGAATTGCTAAGGAGACTAAAAATATAGGCGATGTAACTTGCACAAAGGCTGAGACTTATTTTAGAGGGCGTAATTATGTGGCCTGGTTTAAAAAAGACGATGATTTTCGTACAGGTCCGTGGAAATTTGGTGGTTTGCCGGGCATTATATATGAGGTAAGCGATGCTGAAGGAATATTTAATTATGTTTTAGAAAGTTTTGAGCTCGTGGATCAATTTCCGGTAGAATTGAAGTTGCCCGAAGCTTATAAAGATGATATCATGATTACGCATAGTGATTTTATTAATAAATGGAAAACCATAAAGCAGGAAGCAGAAAAGGACAACGATAAAGTAGAGCATACCTTTACAGGCTCGACAAGGCAAATTAACTTTGTTGCTCCATTGCAAGAGTTATATTGATTTTGTAGATATTCTCCTACGTATTTTCGCGATATCCTATAGAAATCAAATGGATTTGTAAAATTTATATCAACCGTAACCTTTTCATTTTAAAATTGTTATATTTATTACAGGTTATTTACATAAAAAACGCACGATGAAAACAATTCACAAATTATTAATGCTACTTACAGTTGTATTGGCATTAGCCGGATGTAGCACACTCCGCACCGCATCCGATTACGATAAAAACGTAGATTTAAACAGTTACAAAACTTATAACTTTTACGATAAAGGTATTGCAAGGGTTAAATTGAATAACCTAGACAAACGCCGTTTAATGGCTGCTGTTGAAGCTGAAATGAATACCAAAGGATTTACTAAAGCGGATAAACCCGATTTGTTGGTAAACCTGGTAGTGGTTGCCAGAGAAAAAACTGATGTTTACGGTCCTGCCTACTATGGTGGATGGGGTTGGGGCGGCGGCTGGGGCTGGCGCGGAGGTTGGGGTGGCTGGGGCGGCCCAAGCTACGTAAACCAATACATTGAAGGAACCATTATTATCGATTTCTTGGATCCTTCTAAAAAGATTTTATTCTGGCACGGACAGGGTAGCGGTTTTAACTTAGATAACTTTAGCAAACGCGAACAACGCCTTTATACTGGTGTTAAAGAAATATTGGCACAATATCCACCAAATGTGGTAGCTTCAAGATAAGCTTTAATTATTGGCTAAGCATATTTAGATAGCAATCCATTAATTGCTGAGTAACTACAGGGCTGTTGAATTTTTGAACAAATTCCAGCCCTTTTTCTTTCATTTCTTTTTGCAGCTTCGGCGATTCGATGATGCTGTTGATGGCTTTTGCCAAAGCACCTGCATCGTTAGGCGAAACATACAGGCTGTTAGGACCGCCAGCTTCCTCTAAACATGAACCTGTTGCTGCTACAACGGGTACTGCCGAATACAAAGCTTCAATAATGGGGATACCAAAACCTTCGTAAAACGAGGGGTAAGCAAAAACGTCAGCCATTTGGTATATGCCAGGTAAATCGGCAAAGGGAATGTTTTGTAAAAATACAATCCTGTTTTTTAAACCAAGCTGCTCAATCTCTTGCTCAACCGTTTTGAAATAGGGGGTGCGCTTGCCAATTACGACCAGTTTATAAGCTTCGTCTACCTCTTTTAAAGCCTGTACCATTAGCTTTAGGTTTTTGCGTGCTTCGATGGTGCCTACACTGAGGATAAACTTTTCAGGTAGTTTGTACGTGGCTCTAATGCGGCTTAGGTTTTCTTTTGCAAAAGGGTTTTTGAAACTTTCATCACAGCTTTGATAAATCACTGAAATTTTAGCGGGATCAATACCGTACAAATCAACAATATCTGCTTTTGTTTTTTCGCTGATGGCGATAATCCGGTCGGTACGTTCGCAGGCCGATCTGCTTTTCCATTCGTAAAGCTTCCGGTCTATAAATTTATAATACTGCGGAAAGCGCAAAAATATTAAATCGTGTATGGTAACAACCGATTTAATGTGGGTATGCTGTATGGCTAAAGGAATTTCGTGGCTTAAACCATGAAAAATCTGAATGCCATCCTGGTTAAGGTCTTTAAGAATATTTAAGCTCCGCCATAAAAACGGCCCTGTTTTAGGGAGTTTTAATTCGATGTTAGGTTGCTCAAAAAAAGCATCAACCTGTTTAGCAGCTTTAACTTTAGGTGTATAAACCAAATACTGGTTTGCCGGAAACTGATGTGCCAGCTGCTCGATTAGCGAACGGCTATAATTGCCAAGTCCGGTTAAATTATTGGCTGCGCGTTTACCGTCAAATCCGATTTTCATTATTGTAAAGTTGTAAGTTGGAATGTTGCAACGTTTTGAACATTCCAACTTTTCAACAATTTTTTTATACGGCTACATTATTTTCTCTCAACGCATCGTTAAGCGAAGTTTTCTTATCTGTACTTTCTTTACGTTTACCGATAATTAAAGCACAAGGCACCTGGAATTCGCCAGCAGGGAATTTTTTGGTATAGCTACCTGGAATTACTACCGAACGGGCTGGTACAATACCTTTGTATTCAACAGGAGTTGGGCCAGTAACATCAATAATTTTAGTCGATGCAGTTAAAACCACATTAGCACCTAATACAGCTTCTCTTTCTACTTTAACACCTTCTACAACAATTGCTCTTGAACCTAAGAAAGCATCATCTTCGATAATTACCGGAGCAGCCTGAACTGGCTCTAATACACCACCAATGCCCACACCACCACTTAAGTGAACGCGTTTACCAATTTGTGCACATGAACCTACAGTAGCCCAGGTATCAACCATAGTACCTTCATCTACATAAGCGCCAATGTTAACGTAAGATGGCATCATGATTACACCTTTTGCTAAAAACGAACCGTAACGTGCGCTGGCCATAGGTACAACACGTACACCAGTTGTTTTATAATCGGTTTTTAAATCCATTTTATCGTGGTAAACAAATGGGCCGTTTTTAATTTCTTTCATCTCGCGAATCGGGAAATATAAAATTACCGCTTTCTTTACCCACTCATTAATGCCCCAGGAGTTTAAAACCGGTTCAGCAACGCGGATTTCGCCCTTATCTAAGCCCATAATTACGGCTTCGATGGCTTCGCAATAGTTGCTGTATTTTAAAAGGGTTCTGTCCTCCCAAGCGGCTTCAATTAATTTCTTTAAATCTGAATACATGATGTTTTTAAATTTTACGCAAAATAAATCAATTTTTACTTATTAAAGGGCTAATTGTTTAAATTGTTTTGTTCTTGGGTTAATTGGGTGCAGGTGGTTACTGTTGAGTGACGCTCGATACAATTAACCGATTAACCAGTTTCTACAATTAACCAACATAGCAATTAACCTAATTACGTACTTTTGTACCTTTATGTCAGAAACAGAAAAACTAAGAATCGATAAATATTTGTGGGCCATCAGGTTGTTTAAAACCCGGAGTTTGGCTACTGATGCCTGTAAGGCGGGCAGGGTAAAGCTTAACGGCCAGAATATTAAAGCATCGGCCATTGTAAAAATCGGCGATGTTTATCAGGTATCGAAGGGAATTGAAAAGAAAGTTATCGAAGTAGTAGAATTTTCTTACAACAGAACAGATTCGCCAACGGCATTAACCAAGTATAAAGATTTAACGCCCGTTGAAGAAACCCATGCTTTTAAATCAGCTTTCCATGCGCCAACGCTAAAACGCGACAGGGGAACCGGCCGCCCAACCAAAAAAGACAGACGGGAAACCGACGATTTATTAGGTGGGATATTTGAAGAAGAGTAGTTAGTTTCCGGTTTTAAGTTTCGGGTTTTCTTCTTGCGTACTGGTAACTGCATACTGAAAACTGAAATGCCTCATCCGGTAACTCATCATAGCCGTTTTGCCCAGTTTTTCAATCAGTTTATAATTGGCTACAGCGCCAACTGCAGCACCTACAAAGGGAAGCATTTGGGCCAGTTTAGCCAGATCAATATAATCACGGTATTGTTGTTGAAAGGTTAGCCAGTCAAATTCATCAATATTAGTAGGCAGTTTGTGCGCCTTATTATCCCAATCCTGCATTTTAATAAAAACCTGCTGACTTTCTCCTTTACTCGAAAAAGCAAGTTGAAAAATGTGCAAGATGTACAAGCGCTCGCGATAATCTTTTACGTCGTAGCCATAAATTGCGGCGATATCGAAAAGCATTTTCATTTTGATTCCGAGTAACAAGGGGAAATCGGCTAAACTCATTAAAAAACCACCTGCGCCGGTAATGCCGCCTTCTGCTGCCCCTGTATTTTTGTAATTTTCGATCTTTTGTTTAATCAGGGCCTCGCGGTGCATCAGTGTTAAATCGGTAACAGGCTTCGAAGTTGTAAAAGTAGAACCAAAAAGAACCGTTTTAACCATTTGTTTAATGGCTGCAGTAATGGCCTGATGCACTTTATCCGGAATAACGCTGTTAATTTTCTTTTGAACCTTATCGGTTACCTTACTCAAAAGTGATGGCTTCTGCAAGATTTTAAACTTCCAGAACTCCAGTTCGCTCGTTATTTTTTGCTCGTAGGTCATGTAAAATATACTGCAATAATTATTCCTTAAAATTTAACAAAATTTAATGATAATAAAACAATAGAAAACGATATATTTAGTTATCTGAAACAATATCTAAACCTTTCATTATGAAAACATTGAAAATCTTGTCTTTGCTCGTGCTTGCAGCAGGGGCAGCGCAGGCACAAGGTGTAAAATTTGCGGTTAATCAACCCGCTGCAGGTAGCAAAGTTAAGTTTACCTATACGCCAAAAGGAACCAATCTCGAAAACCTGGCCGATGTAAAATGTACCAGCTATACTTTCTTCTCGGGTACAAACCCAAAGAATGCCAAAGTTGAGCTGGTAAAAGATGGCGAAATTTATAAAGGAGAAATTTCTACACCTGATAGTGCAACCGTTGTAGGACTTGCCTTTTCAGTTGGCGATCAAAAAGATGAAGCGCCTGCTGGTTATGTTTTGGAACTCACAAAAGGAGGAAAAGTAGCGCCTGAGGCCTACCTTAACGAAGCTTTTCTCTATGGTTTAGCCGGTAATTATTACCTGGGGCTTACGCTCGATCCTGAAAAAGCTGAGGGACTTTATAAACAAGCTTTTACATTAAAGCCTGAACTTAAAAAGAAAAATTTATATGCTTATCTGTCTCTCGCATATAAAGCTGATAAAGAAAAAGGCGGCAAAATGATTAACGAAAACATTCAGCAGCTGGCTAAAATAAAAGACCCCCAGGAGGAAGACCTGACAACCACCTTAAACCTGTATAATTTGTTAAAGCAAAAGCCGCAGGTTGATTCGGTTAAAGCCATTTTGCTTAAAAAATATCCGAAAGGTAATTATGCTTACGGGCAAGATATGAATGCAATTTATGGAACCAAAGATTTTGCTGAGCAAGAGAAAAAGGCTTTGGATATGATTGCGAAATATCAATACGATCCAGCTAAAAAAGCTGATGAATCGAAATTAAACTCTGTTTACAATATTTTGGCTGGTTCGAGTATCAGAGCTAAAGCTTTAGATAAGTTTGAGTTGTACAGTAGCAAGGTAACCAATAAGCAGAGCAAAGCTGGTTTGTACAATAATTTTGCCTGGCCGTCGGCCGAGAAAAAAGAGAACTTGGAACTGGCGACAAAACTTTCTAAGCAATCGCTCGATTTGATAGAAGCGGCCAAAAAAGATGAAGTTCCGGCTTATTTCTCTTCAAAAGATGAATATATAAAATCGCTGGATCGGGCTTATGCCATGTATGCCGATACCTATGCGCTATTGCTGCATCATCAGGGTAATAATAAAGAAGCTTTGGCTTATCAGGAAAAAGCCAAAGCCTTTAATGATGCCAGTGGAAACGAACGGTACATCATGTATTTAAATTTAACAGGTAATAAAGATAAAGCCTATACTGAAGCCGAAAAGATCATAAAAGAAGGGAAAGCTACCGACTCTTTGAAAGCAACCTTCAAAACACTTTACATCACTTTAAAAAAGGAAGGTTCTTATGAAACCTATATTGCCAACTTGGAAAAAGCAGCTATTGAGAAAGAAAGGGCAGAATGGACGAAGAAAATGATCAATATCCCTGCCCCGGCTTTTTCATTAACCAATTTAAAAGGCGAAACGGTTAGTTTAGCCAATTTAAAAGGCAAAATTGTAATATTAGATTATTGGGCTACCTGGTGTGGTCCGTGTGTAGCCTCTTTTCCGGGGATGCAAAAAGCAATGGCTAAATATTCGGCCAACCCTAATGTGGTTTTCTTGTTCGTAAATACCTGGCAAACAGAAGATAATCGCGAAAAACTAGTGACAGATTTCATTGCTGAAAAGAAATACAATTTTAATGTGCTTTACGATACCAAGAATGCGAAAGATCCTTCGAAATTTGATGTAGTAAGTGCTTATAAAGTGGATGGAATTCCGACAAAATTTATAATAGATGCAGATGGAAATATCAGGTTTAAAGCGGTAGGCTTTTCTGGTTCGGATGATGGTGTAGTTAAAGAAATAGATGCGATGGTTGGATTATTGGCTTCGAAAGAATCGAGCAAATAATAAGGAATTAAAAATTAAACGGGGCTGGTTATTCTTGCAATACAGCCCCGTTTTTTAATAAGTTATCCGCAAAGGCGAGGTTTCCCAAAGCTTAAAAGCTTCCAGGGCCTCATCGCGCATCAGTTGTACCACGGGTAAAGTTCTTTTATCCATGGGTTTTTCCAGTTCATCGTAAATAAACTTATCACTGAAACCAATGTTTTCTGCATCGGTTTTGGTATTGGCGTAATAAATGGTTTCGATTCGAGCCCAGTAAATGGCGCCTAAACACATGGGGCAGGGCTCGCAGCTGGTATATACCACACAACCACTCAAATCAAAAGTGCCCAGTACTTCGCAAGCTAGTCGAATGGCCGATACTTCAGCGTGGGCAGTAGGATCGTTAGTTGAGGTTACTTTATTGGCCGATCCGGCAATAAATTTGCCATCCTTTACAATCACCGCACCGAAAGGGCCACCTATATGCTGGCTTACATTTTTTACCGATAGCGCTATGGCCATCTGCATAAATTCTTCGTGTTGTTTGTTGTTTTCCATCGTTAAATTATTGCACAAAAAAAATGCCCCGATTTTATCCAGGGCATTCTAATTAAATATTTTTACAACTTATTTTTTGCTGTATTCAGCATTTAAGCCTTTAATTACTTCCGATGTTACATCTAAGCTTTCGTCTGCAAATAAAATAGCGCTGTTACCTTTTGAGTAAGTTAAAACCATTTTAAAGCCTTTTTCTTTGGCATAAACTTTTAGGTAAGCTGCAACTTTATCATAAAGCTTCTCGTTTTCAACAGCTTGCTCGTTTTGTAAAGCGCCACCTGCATTTTGCTGGTAGGTTTGAAGCTCCTGTTGTTTACGAGCCAAACGTTCTTCAGTCGATTTACGTTGATCGGCTGATAGAGTTTGTGCTGATTGCTGATACTGGGCCACTTCACGTTGAAAAGCCTGTCCTTTAGCCTGCATATCAGACTGTGCATTTTTGGTTTTACCCTCAAATTTCACCTTAAGATCTTTGAAATATTCGTATTTTGTTAACAAAGAATCAGAGTTAACATATACAATTTTCTCACTTGCAGAAACTGCTGCAGTAGGGCTATCTGTTTTTTTTGTTTCAGTAGTTTTAGCTTCTTTGTTCTGGCAGGCTGTGAAAGTTGTAATCAAAGCAGCTGTCGCAAATAAACCAAAGGTTTTGAAGGTTCTTCTTTCCATTATTGTTTAATAAATTTTAGCAAACTTATATAAATTAGTTTTGATATGCAATTTAAGAATTACACTGTACTGACTTAAAACGCCAGGCTTTACAAATTATTTGAAAAGCAATAACAGTTTTTCATTTTAAAGCTTCTTCCTGCTATCGCTTTACTGTACAAACAGCTGGAAAAAAGCTGTTTGCTTCGTGTTCGCTTATATCGGGTTTAGGTAGCTAAGGCAGCTTTAAAATTAGCGGTAGCGTGTGCATAACTAACAAAAGAACCACAATGTGAATATTAAACCCGATCCGATAGCTATCGGATAAAATGGAAAGCACCCGATTCTTCATCGGGACTTGTAATGTAGCGCGGGACTAACGCTGAAATGGAATGCAGGTTTGGCTTTTCAATAGCATATTTAAACTATGCCTAACAGCTTTTTGCTTTGGTCTTTAAGCGGTCACATCTCTCCTCAAAACTTATCCACATATTAGCTTAATTGCCAAAATTTCCGTATTTTTGATACTTATAGTTTTTAATTAATATATGAGCGAAGAACAGGATTTAAAGTCAAATTATTCGGCAGATAATATACAGGTTTTAGAAGGTTTAGAAGCGGTGCGTAAGCGCCCTTCGATGTATATAGGTGATACGGGTGTTAAAGGATTACACCATTTGGTTTACGAGGTTGTAGATAACTCTATTGATGAGGCTTTGGCTGGTCATGCAGATACAATCGACGTTAGGATTTTACAAGGAAACTCGATCAGGGTTGAAGATAACGGCCGTGGTATCCCGACCGGAATTAATACTAAAGAAAATAAATCGGCGCTTGAGATCGTAATGACGGTTTTACACGCCGGTGGTAAATTTGATAAAGATACTTACAAAGTTTCTGGTGGTTTACACGGTGTGGGGGTAAGTTGCGTTAACGCCTTATCTACCGATTTAAAAGCAGAGGTGCACCGTGAAGGTAAAATCTGGATGCAGGAGTATAAAATTGGGGTTCCGCAATATGATGTGAAAGAAGTTGGAACTACGGATAAGCGTGGTACGATTGTAACTTTTACTCCGGATGCAACTATCTTTACCCAAACTACCGAATACAAATACGATACTTTAGCTGGTCGTTTGCGCGAGCTGGCTTTCTTAAATAAAGGCATTAAGCTTACTTTAACAGATGAGCGTGAAACTTTAGCCGATGGCAGTTTCTTCGCCGAAACTTTCCACTCGGAAGGTGGTTTGAAAGAGTTTGTTGCCTTTTTAGATGGTACACGTACTTCGATCTTGGCTGAACCAATTTATATTGAAGGTATTAAAAATGGTATTCCGGTTGAGCTGGCTTTCCAGTATAACGACAGTTATTCTGAAAATGTACACTCTTACGTAAACAACATTAATACCCACGAAGGTGGTACCCATATTGCGGGTTTCCGCAGGGGTTTAACCCGTACTTTAAAAAACTATGCCGATAAGGAAGGTTTGTTAAAGAACGTAAAAATGGAAATTACCGGCGATGACTTTAGAGAAGGTTTAACTGCGGTAGTTTCTGTAAAAGTACAAGAGCCTCAGTTTGAAGGACAAACTAAAACCAAACTGGGTAACAGTGAGGTAATGGGATCGGTAGATGTGGCTGTAGGTGAGGCACTGGGTAATTACCTGGAAGAAAATCCGAAAGAAGCCAAAATGATTATCAATAAGGTAATCTTAGCTGCTACTGCGCGTGCAGCGGCACGTAAAGCCCGCGAAATGGTTCAACGGAAGAGCGTAATGGGCGGTTCGGGTTTACCTGGTAAACTGGCCGATTGCTCTGACAGTGATCCGGAAAGATGCGAAATCTACTTGGTAGAGGGTGACTCGGCGGGTGGTACCGCTAAGCAAGGTCGCGATAGAAACATTCAGGCTATTTTACCTTTAAAGGGTAAGATTCTGAACGTAGAGAAAGCGATGGAGCACAAAATTTACGAGAACGACGAGATTAAAAATATGTTTACCGCAATTGGGGTGAGCATTGGTACACCTGAAGATGATAAGGCCTTGAACTTAACTAAACTGCGTTACCACAAAATCGTAATCATGACGGATGCTGATATTGACGGTTCGCACATTACGACCCTGATTTTAACATTCTTCTACCGTTACATGCGCGCATTAATTGAAGCTGGTTATGTTTACATTGCATCGCCACCACTTTATCAGGTTAAAAAAGGTAAAGATTTCGAATATTGCTGGAATGACGTACAACGCGATGCGGCTGTACAACGTTTAAAAGGTGCAGGTAAGGAAGAAAGCGTACACATTCAACGTTACAAAGGTTTGGGTGAGATGAACGCCGAGCAGTTGTGGGATACTACTTTAAATCCGGCAACGCGTACTTTATTGCAGGCTACCATTGAAAGTGCTGCAGAATGCGATCACACTTTCTCTATGTTAATGGGCGATGAAGTTGCACCACGTAGAGAGTTTATTGAGCGTAACGCGAAATATGCGAAGATTGATGCTTAATTGAGCTTAAAGCTCAAAGACTAAAGCAGAAAGCTAAATAATTAACCCTTTTCAAGTTAAATCTTGGAAAGGGTTTTTGTTTTTTAATGATATTAATTCTAAAATTTATATACATAGTTTTCTTATGTATTTGTATTTTATACATTTGACCTATGGCAGTTAATAACGAATTATTTAAAGGCACCTTACAAACCATTATCCTCAATCTTTTATCAGAAAATGAGCGGATGTACGGTTATGAAATTACGCAAATGGTAAAATCGGTTACAAAAGGAGAATTACTGTTGAAAGAAGGTGCGCTGTATCCAGCATTGCACAAACTCGAAGCCGAAGGTTTGCTCGAAACCACTACAGAAGTGGTTGGAAACAGGCTTAGGAAATATTACTCTTTATCTAAAGATGGTGAGAAAGAAGTGATAAATAAGCTTCAGGAAGCAAAGGATTTTATTGGTCATTTACAAGTGTTGTTAAACTTGAAGCCAGTAATTTAAAGGAAATTAACAACAGAAAAATTTTGATCATTTAAGAATGAACTTAACTAAAGAACAATTAGAGGAGCTTAGACGTTTTATCCGGCAAAAGGGTATTTCTTATATTGATGTGCAGATGGAAATTTTAGACCATGTGGCTTCATCTGTAGAAGAAAAGATGACCAATAAGCCCGATCTGGATTTTGAAAACGCACTTAAACGAACCTACAAAGGTTTCGGGGTTTTAGGTTTTAATGTTATTGTAAATGGAATTGTTAATGCCATTCAGAAAAGATATAACCGCTTTTTCTGGAAAAGTTTTACTTCTTTTTTTGGTTTCAGGTATATTTCAATTGTATGTTTTTCAGTGTTGGCGCTCTATAAAATGCTTGCATTTATAGGGAAGGATGAGTTTTACAAATTCACTATCATCGGATTACTTGTTATTACCGCTGGTGTATTGTTAACCAATTTTCTGATCAAAGACTATAAAAAATACCTTTCCTTTAAATCTGGAACTTCCTTTCCTTTTTAGGTACGGGGTTGTTTTTTGCCAATTTGATAATAAATAAAATGTCTGCAAGTACTACTGTTTTATCAATGATCGCATGGCAGTTAGCAGCTGCATTATCAGTTGTGTTATTTATAGTTTATTTCATAGCAGCTTTAAAAACCGCAAAGGCGGGCATGAATGAAAGTAAATCATTAATAGAGAAATATAACATATTGTATAACTAGTTTTGTTGGGTTATAAGATAGTACACAAAAAAGCCATTCAAAAATTTCGAATGGCTTTTATTATTTGTACACTTAACTACAGCCGCTCCTCATCCAAGGAACAAACCGTAGTACTTAACTAACCGCTATCAAACGATTTTCTTTATCGACTGGCCCTACAAAATGTAGTACGATCCTACAGGAGCCAGTTCTGTTTGAGGTTTATCCTCGTATATTTTATTGTCATCCAGCATCTGGCATAAATCGCGTTCAATGTTTCTGCAAATGGTGGTGGTTGGTGTATC
Organism: Pedobacter sp. HDW13; assembly: GCF_011303555.1. NCBI lineage: Bacteria > Pseudomonadati > Bacteroidota > Sphingobacteriia > Sphingobacteriales > Sphingobacteriaceae > Pedobacter > Pedobacter sp. HDW13. Next base: position 4,125,454 of record NZ_CP049868.1, read on the forward strand.
AGTCGGTTTATTTTCGAATGGATCCTGTAGATGTACCGCCATTTTTTCTACTAAAAGAAAAAACGCTGCAATAGCTACAACCAGAGGTACCTCCATATATCCGAAGTATTCTATCAAACCAAATGGAAGCAATACAATAAATAAATGAATAGACATATTGATGTATTTGCTATAGGTAACCGGAAAAACCGTGTTTTTGATCCTTTCCGAACCGCCCATGTGGTTACACAAGGCTGTAATGGTTTTATCGATCTCTATTTGCTGGTATTTATTTATCCAGCCTTCCTGTAAAGCTTTTTTAAGGTCCATAGCATGTAACTCCAGTATAGAAGTGGTTACATTTTTACGTTTCTTAATAAAAGCCATTTCCTCGGCACTCAGGTATTCTTCCAATCCTTTTCGGGCGTTAAATCCTCTTAACGATTGGCTTAAAGCATAACACCAGGCAATCTGTCTTTTGATAAACTTTTCTTTAAAGGCTTCAATCTCATCGGAGCCATAAGGATTCTCTACGAACGACAATATCTGGCGGGAGATTGATCTCGAATCGTTAACTATGGCCCCCCATAGGATTCTGGCCTCCCACCATCTATCGTAAGCCTGATTCGAACGAAATGCCAATAACAGGGAAATGATGGTTCCCAATAATGCCGGTACTGCAACTGGAATGGATATACGCGTAACATGGAAGTTTTCGTATAGCACTACGATACCTATTGAGTAGCCTATAACAAACAGAAGTTCTTTCTTGATCTTCCCGAATATATAAGTGAGCGGAATATTATTTCGTAACAGCATATGATAATTTTTTTAAATGATTTTTGATTAAGCACTTGCTTCCTGCAACTGCGTTTCCTGAATCTTGGTATCGATTAAATTTTCTGTGGCCAAAACACTTGTTGGTGTTAACTGAATTACTGGGCATCCGGCACGTCCGGTTAAAAACTTCGGGTCGATGCTATATTTGTTGATGGGTGTAAAGTTGTAGCCATCTAAATAAGCAATACAGTCTACATCAAAAGCTTCGATAAAGTTTTTAAAGGCAGCAACCGTACTTCCGTAAAAATACTCAAGGCCTACTGCGCCAATCTGACCGGCATATTTTGCTTTAACCTCGTTTAATTGCTGATAAAATTCGTCGCTTATGTTTTCATAGTCGCGGCTGCGGCGGCTTAACATCAGCATATCGGTTATCGAATCTGATAATTTAAAAGCGTGTACAAAAATGATATTCAGGGTTTCGTTACGCTGGTTTTGAACAAGCGCATCGATAATGTTAATGCTTCCTAATTTAAAATCGGTAGGTACTAAAACTGTTTTCATGGCTTTATCTTGTTTAAATGAATTAAATATTTATACAAGTTTAGCCCGAAGTTATTACAGCGAAATAAGAATGGTATTAGAATGAGATTAGAATGTACACCTTTTTGGAATTAACTGTTTATTGGTTCATTTGTGCTGGTAGAAAAACAATAACTGGTTTGCATTATTATTTCCCGCAGATTAAACAATGGATGCTTATCAGCGTATTCTGCGAAATCAGCGGGCGAGGAAATAGATTTACAATTAATTATTTTCCTGCAGATTTAAGGAGATTAACACGGAGCAACTAAACCAAGAAATAATAACCAAAGGAGAGACTATCAATTAATAATGCATGAACAAGAAATAATAACCAAAAAACAATAATCAAGGGAGAGACTATAAATAAATGATATATAAACAACGCATTCCCTATTGAACGATTAGTCTATTAACTAATGACCAATGATTAATGGAACCATTGAATTAAACTTTAATAGGTAACAAAACCTTAATCTCAGTACCTACGCCCTCCTGCGATTTGATGGCAATACTACCACGGTGCAGGCGGATAATGTTTAAAGAAAGGGGAAGCCCCACGCCATAACCTTTAAAATCGTTGGTGTTTGATGCGCGGTAAAAGGGCTCGAATATATGCTGGATATCGGTTTGGGGAATTCCGATACCTCTATCTGTAACGGCAATAGAAAGGGTGTTGGCATTGCTTTCTATACTAACACTTACCAGCTTTTCATTCGAATATTTGCAGGCATTACTCACAATATTGTTTAAGGCAAGTTTCATGAGGTTCTTGTTTGCCCTTAAAGTAAGCAGGTTTTCATCGTCTGGGAGTTTGCTAAAGTCGATTTCAATTTTGCTGTTGGGATGTACCTGGTTAACCGAATCTTTAATTTCCCAGAGCAGTTCGTCCATTCTTACTTCTTCCCAGGGTTGGTTTTTTCCGTTAAAGCCCGATTGGGCTAAACCCAATAAACTTGTTAGGATATGTTCCAACCGCTCGGCTTCGTCTTTAATTTTAGATAAGGCCTTCTCCTGTTTCTGTTGGTCATCGATGGTTTTCATGGCCAGTTCTACTTCGCCACTGATGATGGTTAAAGGTGTTCTTAATTCGTGCGAGGCATTGCTGATGAAATTGTTTTGCGTTTCAAAAGCAGTTTCCAAACGGTTAAGCATGTTGTTAAAAGTTTGGGCCAGTTGCGACATTTCATCATTTCCATCTTTAACATCAAGCCTTAAGTGCAAATTTTCGGCCTTGATTTTTTTTACGCTTTTAATAATGTTGCGCAATGGCATCAGCATGTAGTTGGAGAATTTCCAGCCTACAATGAACGATAAAATAACCGAGAGGAAAAAACCGATGATCAGGATTCTTTGCAGGTCTTTCAACTCCCGAAAGCCAAAGGGATCGTTTGCAGAAACAATAACGATGTAACCGCTATTTTTATTTTCAAAGAATTTGCCGGCATAAAAGTGGTTTTCAACCCGGTATCGGGCCATGGCGCCTGTTTTTATCCGGTTGTAAAAGCTTGCTGGCAACTTGCGATCGAGCGCTTTAACTTCTCCGGCCCGCATAATATATTCTTTTTCGGAAGGTAGGCGCTCCAGGTACTGGTTACGCATTTTGGCATAAGCAGTGTTGTTAACATCTTCATAGAGTTTAATCTGGGCGGCAATTTTAACCCTGGCCTCTAAACGTTTGTAAAAGTCTTCGAAAGCAAATTCGTTAGAGAAATACCAAACAAAACCACTTAACAGGGAAATAATAACGGCCGAGAGAATGGCAAAGAGTAAAGTGATTTTTTTGGCGATCTTCATTTATTTTTCTTTTAACACATAACCGAGGCCTACGGCAGTGTGGATGAGTTTCTGACCGGCGTTTTTATCTATTTTTTTGCGGAGGTAGTTTACGTAAACATCAACTACGTTGGTACCAAGGTTAAAGTCTATATCCCAAACATTCTCTAAGATATCAATCCGCGATAAAATTTTCGATTTATTTTTAGCCAGGTATTCGAGGAGGCGGTATTCTGTTGCTGTGAGTACGATTTCCTGCTGGTTGCGTTTTACCGTTTTGGCACTAAGGTTAATTTGCAGGTCGGCAATGTTAATAATCTGATCCTGGGTAGTAATGCCGTTGTATCTTCTAAGCAACATTCTTATCCTTGCAAAAAGTTCGGCAAACTTAAAGGGTTTAATCAGGTAATCGTCGGCACCGTTATCGAGCCCGTTTACTACATTTTCGGTAGTACCCAATGCGGTAAGCATAATAATGGGGGTTTGGGGTTTCTGTGTTTTGATAATTTTACAGAGCTCCAGACCGTTTATGCCGGGTAGCATAATATCGAGAATGATGAGGTCGAAATCATGTTCTGTGGCCATCTGTTTCCCGATTAACCCATCGGGGGCAATACTAACCGTGAAGCCTTCTTCCGTAAGTCCTCTCGATACCACAGAAACCACACTCGGTTCATCTTCTACAAGTAATAAATTCATTTAAGTAGCAAATAATCTAAAAAATAGCGAAATACAAAATATTTAGCGCCAGAAGTTATTTTTTAATGCTTTTTTAACGCGAAACCGACACAATTGTTTGAATTTTAGACAGCAAAAAGAAAGCTCCTCAATTGCGATTGAGAAGCCTTAATTATTTTTGTTAGCTAAAATTAGCTTCCTTTTTCTGATTTTTCTTTCAGCGATTTTAAGCCATCCTCAAAATCTTTGCCTATCATTTTATCCATGCTTACGAAAACACACATCCATTTAGAAATCATATTGTTTTCGCCGCTCATGGTCCAGGTTACTTTCTGGCCGGTACCATCAGGCTGAATGTCGAATTTAGTATCGGCCAAACTTTCGAAAGGTTTAATGAATTTAAGCTCAATATCTACGTTTGTACTTGGTTTTGCTGTTAATATAGTCATCGATCCCTGTCCGGTTTCTTTACCTTCCCATGTGTAAATGTGGCCAGGTTGAGCAGGCGTGCCAGCGTAAGTTGTTTTGGCACTTGGTTCCATTTTAGCCCATGGATTCCATTTGTAGAACTCTTTAAAATCGGCAATGTTTCTGTAAATAACACTATCGGGTGCATTAATTACAGTGCTGCGACTAACTGAATAGGTTTTTGGTAATACCAGTCCGCCTATAACAAAGATAATTGCCAGTACGACAATAATACCTACTAAGATTTTCAGAAATTTCATATTTGATTGTTTTGGTTAACTTAAATTTATAAAGAAACCAGTATAAATCAAAACAAAATTTGTTTAAACGATTTTGATTTTTGTGGGCAGGGCATTCAATTTAAAATGCATTAAATCGGCAATAGACTGCGCCTTTTGCTTAATAGTTTCGGCATTTGGCCCTGCAAATAAATCATCAACGGTCTCATAAAACAGGTTTTTCCAAATGCCGAACTCTGCTGTTTGCAAGGGTGCTTTATCGTTAATGGCAAAATGGGTAAGCATAGGGTTGCCTTTGTAAATCGCTTTGCCAAAAAGGATACTTTCCCAAAAATCGTACATCTTGGGTAGGTGGTGCTGCCAGTCTACTTTCGCTATCTGGGTAAATATCGGTCCGATTTTATCATTTAGCTGCACCCCCTTGTAAAAGCTATCAACCAAAAGAATAATGTCTTCCCTGTTATTAATATCGTTTTTCATAGCGCAATGAGTTTAGGTTTAAGCACCCAAGTACAATTAGTAGTAAAAGTTTGATGCTTTCGATGATGATATACAAAATATGATGATGGCTTGTGGCTGGTGGCATGCCTGCCAAAACCAGTTTTGCCCTTTCATCTAATAATGGCAACAGCCAAAAAGTATCGGCCAGTAAGATAAGGGTAAGTATAACAAGTAGCTTACTTTTAATGTTTTTGAAAGGTGCCGGAAAGGAACAAATTAAAACAACGGCTAACAGGGTAATTTCGATTTTGTTGAGCGCCTGAAAAACCAACTGCCCAATGCCCAAACCCAATGAAATGGTAATGCCGGGAGCCTGAAACTTAAGCGGTGCTTCTAAAAAACTGATCCCGGCAATTAATCCTGCCCAGAAAATGAGGCAAAAACATGCGATTAACTTCTTCATTTGATACAAATATCACCTTTAATGAATTGTAAAAAATGATTAGGGTCATAAAAAGAAATAATCTTTATTTATACAGCCTTAAAATCATTTTGTTGTAATCGATAACGGCTTTATACTGCATTAAAATATCGCCCCCAATAATGCCCGAAATAGGAGGGTGGCCAAATTGCTGGTAGGTATCGCTCACCGATTGAAGATCGAAAGCAACGGTTTCGTAATTTTTGATTTTTAACAAACCTATTTTCAGCTCTGGGATGGTAGCCTGAATGGTGGTTGTGGTAGTAAAAAGTGTAGCCGCATTAATTTCTTCGGATACCTGAAGGGTTGCGGCAAGGTGTTGCTCAATAAGGGCCTTATCGAACACGCTGCGCGAAGCTCCTGTATCCAGTACAACTAAATGGGTATCTTTAAAAATAACAACTTCTACCAAAAGGTGAAAGCCATCGTCTTGCAGGTTAATAAGTTTAAGCGGTATTGAAATTGATCTCATTGTTTATTATTTGTTATTGCCCTTTAAATACGCTCAGGGCAACAATCTGGTTAAGCATAAAAAAATGCCACGGAGGTACGAAATACACAGATAATAAATCTATTCTGTGCTTCGGTGTTTCCGTGGCAAAAAAGAAGTGAAGGGCGTACTAAACCAATTTCATTTCTGCCAGTACGCTGTTCATATTTCTAACGGCATCGGCACTTTTGTTAAATGCTGCCTGCTCATCATCAGTTAATTTAAAATCGATTATTTTTTCCCAGCCGCTACGGCCAACAATCACCGGTACACCTAAACAGATGTCATCCTGACCGTATTCGCCTTCTAAAGAAACACAGCAGGTAAATAATTTTTTCTCGTCGCGTAAAATGGCTTCAACCAAAGCTGCGCCAGCTGCACCGGGGGCATACCAGGCAGAAGTTCCAATCAAACCTGTTAAGGTTGCACCGCCAACCATAGTGTCGGCAGCAACTTTATCCAAAGTAGCTTTATCAAGTAAATTGCTTACCGGTAAACTTTGGTAAGTAGCCAAACGGGTTAATGGAATCATGGTGGTATCGCCATGACCGCCAATTACAAAACCTTGCAAATCGTTAGGATTGCAGTTTAAAGCCTGTGATAAATAAAACTTAAAGCGCGAGCTATCTAAGGTGCCACCCATACCAATAATCCGGTTTTTAGGTAGGCCTAACGATTTCAGGGCTAAATAAGTCATGGTATCCATCGGGTTACTTATCACGATAATGATCGCCTCCGGAGAGAATTTTAATATATTTTCGGCTACACCTTTTACAATGCCGGCATTAATGCCAATCAGTTCTTCGCGTGTCATACCCGGTTTGCGTGGCAAACCTGATGTGATAACCACCACATCCGAACCTGCAGTTTTACTGTAATCGCCTGTTACGCCGGTAATTTTGGTGTCGTAACCCAAAAGGGTTGCGGTTTGCATCATATCGATGGCTTTACCTTCGGCGAAACCTTCTTTAATATCTAATAATACAAGCTCGTTCGCCAGTTCTTTTCGTGCAATATTATCTGCACAAGTTGCGCCAACTGCGCCTGCTCCTACAACCGTTACTTTCATATATCTAAAATTTTATGGTTTGCTGTATAAATATCAATCGAAGGTATAAATAAATATAAGGTTTAAAAATGCTTTTGAAAACTTTATAGGCTGATAAGTGTGCAATCGATACTAAAAGGCTCGCAATTGATACTTGCAGGAGTCGCACCCATAAAGGATGGGAAACATTGCGTGGTGATCGTTAAAACTTTATTTCTAATCTGATGGTTATTGATTAAAGCCTATTATCATGGAAAATAAACCTATTTCGGATATCGATTATAAAGCCTTTGAAGGCAAATGGTATTCTTTGTATTCGATCCCGACTTTAATGGATAAACATTGGAAACAGACTACTGAAACCTACACTTTGGCTGATAATGATCATTTTGATGTGTATACCGCTTACCATAAAGCTGGCAAGGTCGAAGAGAAATCAATTACTTCTAAACTGTTTTTTGATGCGGCGGTACACAATGGCGGTATGAAAGCCCAGTTTTTATGGCCTTTTAAAATCGGCTACCGGATTATAGAACTGGCCGACGATTACAGTTACGTGGTAGTAGGGCACCCTGAAGAAAAGTACCTTTTTATTATGGCCCGCGAACCCAAAATGGAAGCTGATTTATTGGTGCATATTATTGAAAGGTGCAGGCAGAAAGGTTATGAGGTGAGTAAACTGGTGAGTCAGGAGCATTTTGGCTAAACCTATCAGGTTTTGAAAACCTGATAGGTTTGCTTGAAAGGTTTATTCGTCATTTTTTGTTGATAATTTGCTGACAACTTCCGCTATCAAATTCCTTATTTTTGAAGAACCGTTATTATTCTGAAACGGCTAATTCTTTACCGCACAATATGTACTTAATTTTTGATACCGAAACCACTGGTTTGCCACGTAATTACAATGCACCCATTACCGATACGGATAACTGGCCACGTTGTATTCAGATTGCCTGGCAGCTTCACGATGAGATGGGGAGATTGGTTGAACATCAGGATTATCTGGTTAAACCAGAGGGATTTAATATTCCGTACGATGCAGAAAGAATCCACGGTATTTCTACTGAGTTAGCAGCAGAGCAAGGCATTGGTTTTGATGAAATGCTGGCAAAATTTAACGAGGTATTAAACAAAGCCAAATTTATAGTAGGCCAAAATGTTGGCTTCGATGTGAATATCATGGGTTGCGAGTTTCACCGTTTTGGTGTAGCCAACCGCATGGCCGAAATGCCGGTATTAGATACCTGTACCGAAGTTACCGCACAGCTTTTACAATTGCCAGGCGGTAGAGGGGGCAGGTTTAAGCTACCAACCCTAACCGAGCTGCACTCTTATTTATTTGGTGTTCCGTTTAGCGAAGCGCACAATGCTACTGCCGACGTTGAAGCAACTACCCGTTGTTTCCTGGAGCTGGTAAAAAGAGAGGTTTTTAAAAAAGAAGAATTACAGGTTGATGTAGAATACTTTCCACGTTTCAGGGAAGTAAATCCGGGTTTAATTGAAGGTGTTGGTTTAACGCACATCAATTTAAAAGCAGCATCTGATGAAATCCGTAAACGCATTCAAAAAGCTGAAGGTGGCGGTATTTCTAAACAGGAGCTTGCCGGCAACAGGCAGGAACTCGCCGCAGCAACTTTTGTACATTTACACAACCATACGCAGTTTTCAGTATTACAAAGTACCATTAGTATTTCCGATCTGGTAAAAGCCGCTGCAGCACAAAAAATGCCAGCTGTAGCCATGACCGATCATGCCAATATGATGGGGGCTTTTCACTTTGTAAACCACGTACTGAACCACAATAAAGCCGCCGAAGCCAAAAATGCTGCAGCAATAGAAGCCGGCGAACGCCCAACAGAGGTGGTAATGACACCCATTGTTGGGGTTGAATTTTTTGTTTGTAACAACCATTTAGACCGTACGGCAAAAGATAACGGCTACCAGATGGTATTGCTGGCGAAGAATAAAAAAGGTTATCATAACCTGGCCAAAATGTCGTCGATAGCCTATACCAAGGGTTTTTATTATGTGCCCCGTATCGACAGGCAGGTTATTGAACAATACAAAGAAGATATTATTGTTTTATCGGGTAACCTGGGCGGAGAGATTTCGAACAAAATCCTGAACATGGGCGAAAGCCAGGCAGAAGAAGCACTGATTTGGTGGAAGGGAATGTTTGGCGACGATTTCTACCTGGAGGTTATGCGCCACAACCAGGAAGATGAAGACCGAGTAAACGAAACGCTGATAGCTTTGGCCCGTAAACATGCGGTTAAGCTGGTAGCAACCAACAATACTTATTACGTAAATAAAAAAGATGCCAATGCGCACGATATTTTACTCTGTGTAAAAGATGGCGAAAAGCAGGCAACGCCGATAGGCCGTGGCCGCGGTTACCGTTATGGTTTACCCAACCAGGAATATTACTTCAAGTCGGCCGATGAAATGAAAGCGCTTTTCACCGATTTGCCGGAAGCAATTTTAAACATTAAAGAGATTATCGATAAAATCGAAATCTACAAGCTTGCCCGCGAAGTACTCTTACCTAAATTCGATATCTCTGAAGAGTTTTTAGTCGCAGAAGATGAAGCCGACGGTGGAAAAAGAGGTGAAAACAAATATCTGAGACATTTAACCTACGAAGGTGCCAAACGCCGCTACGGAACCTTAACAGATGATGTTACCGAACGTTTGGATTTCGAGCTGGCCACCATCGAAAAAACAGGTTATCCCGGTTACTTCCTGATTGTGCAGGATTTTATTGCCGAAGCACGTAACCTCGATGTATCGGTTGGTCCGGGCAGGGGATCGGCAGCAGGTTCTGCAGTAGCATACTGTTTGGGTATTACCAATATCGATCCGATTAAATACGATCTCCTTTTTGAGCGTTTCTTGAATCCCGATCGTGTATCCATGCCCGATATTGATATCGATTTTGATGATGAGGGACGTGGTCGTGTAATGGATTATGTAATTAATAAATACGGTGCCAACCAGGTAGCGCAGATTATTACTTACGGTACCATGGCCGCCAAATCATCTATCCGCGATACAGCGCGTGTATTGGATTTACCTTTGTTTGAGGCCGATAAAATTGCAAAGCTGATTCCGAATATGAAGCTGGCCAAAATCTTTACCCTCGACGAAAAGAGTTTAAAAGATGCTTTACGCCCTGATGAATATGAAAAGGTAGTAGAACTTAAAAACCTGGGTAGTTTAAAAGATTTAAGTGCCGAAACCATTCAGCAGGCACAGGTTTTAGAAGGATCATTACGTAACACTGGTATTCATGCCTGCGGGGTAATTATTACGCCGAGTGATATCACCAACTTCGTTCCCGTTTCGGTTGCTAAAGATTCTGATTTATATGTTACCCAGTTTGATAACTCGGTTGTAGAGAGCGCTGGCTTATTAAAAATGGACTTCCTGGGGTTAAAAACTTTAACCCTGATAAAAGATACCGTAAAACTGGTTAAGAAAAGGCATCAAATTGATCTCAATCCCGATAATTTCCCGATTGATGATGTATTGACCTACGAGCTTTTCCAGCGTGGTGAAACCATTGGTATTTTCCAGTATGAGAGTCCGGGGATGCAGAAGTACATGAAGGAGCTTAAGCCAACGGTGTTCGACGATTTAATTGCCATGAATGCCTTATACCGTCCGGGACCGATGGAATACATTCCGAGTTTCGTTCGCCGTAAAAATGGCGAGGAAGAAATTAAGTACGATTTAGATGCCTGCGAGGAATATTTAAAAGAAACTTACGGAATTACCGTTTACCAGGAGCAGGTAATGCTTTTATCGCAAAAGCTGGCTGGCTTTACCAAAGGTGAGGCCGACGTTTTGCGTAAGGCGATGGGTAAGAAACAGAAAGACGTACTCGATAAAATGAAACCTAAGTTTGTGAAACAGGCTTCGGAAAAAGGCCATGATGCCACCGTTTTAGAGAAAATATGGAAAGATTGGGAAGCCTTTGCATCTTACGCCTTCAATAAATCGCACTCTACCTGTTATGCCTGGATTGCTTATCAAACGGCTTATTTAAAGGCGCACTATCCGGCTGAGTACATGGCTGCGGTACTATCCAATAACATGAGCGATATTAAGCAGGTGGCTTTCTTTATGGAAGAATGTCGCCAGATGAGTGTTACCGTATTGGGACCTGATGTGAACGAATCTGACCTTAAATTCTCGGTAAATGCCAAAGGCGAAGTTCGTTTCGGTATGTCGGCGGTAAAAGGAGTTGGAGAAAAGGCGGTAGAAAGTATCATTGAAGAGCGGTCGGCAAACGGACCTTATGCCAGTGTGTATGATTTTGCCAAACGCTCCAACACGCGTATTGTAAATAAAAAAGCTTACGAGAGTTTTGTGTATAGCGGTGCTTTCGATGCTTTTGGCGGGCATAGGGCACAGTTTTTTTATATTGGTCCGCACGATAAAATGAACGGGATCGAGAAGATTATCAAATTTGCCAACGATTTTCAGAACAACGAGAGTACTTCACAGGCTTCTTTGTTTGGTGGTTCCAAAGCAGATTTGATTTTAGAACCTTCATTACCGGTTTCGCCTGAATGGGCGTTAATGGACAGACTGAAATATGAGAAAGATGCCATCGGGATTTTCCTTTCGGGGCACCCGCTGGATAATTATAAATTAGAACTCGATAAATTCTGTACCCATAACGTTAAGCAGTTAAGTATTATTAACAAGGTGCGTATGGGCGATAGTAATGAAGAGGTGCTGGCCGAATTTGATAAACTGAAAAATCGGGAGCTTTGTGTGGGTGGTTTGGTGGTAACGGCATCGCAACGCATTACCAAAACCGGGAAACCCTTTGGTACCTTTGTTTTCGAAGATTACGACGATGCTTCAGAAATGGCGCTGTTTGGCGAAGATTTCCTAAAGTTTAAATCGTTTTTAACCGAAGGATACTTCTTGCAAATCAGGGGTAGGGTAGGCGAACGTTTCGGTAAGGCTGGCGATTGGGAATTTAAGATCACAGCAATTAACTTAATGTCGGAACTGAGGGATAAACTGGCCAAAAGTTTAACCATACAAGTACCTATTGAACGGGTAAACGATCAGCTGATGCGTGAAATAGAGGCGATATTAGCAGACAATAAGGCAAACTCTGAGCAGCAAAACTGCCAACTTAACTTTGCCGTTTTTGATAGTGAAAAACAGATTATGTTAGATCTTAGCTCTAAAAGTCTTAAAATAAACCCAAACAACAAGTTCCTGGAACAATTACTGGGCTTAAATGTTGTTAATTACAAGTTAAACTAGCGTTTGGCGTTTGGCGCTCAGCGTTTAGGCTTATCAAACGCTATGCGCTCTGCGAAGCCCGCTTTGCGCTTTTACCAAAATAATGTCAAATTGGCATTACAGAATTGGTGGCATTACAATTGAATACATATATTTGAACATAAAAAAAATTAATTATGGCATTAGAAATCACAGATGCAAACTTCGAGGAGCTTGTATTAAAATCAGATAAACCCGTATTAGTAGATTTTTGGGCAGAATGGTGTGGCCCTTGTCGCATGGTTGGTCCAGTAGTAGAAGAGATCGCTAAAGAATATGATGGTAAAGCGGTAGTTGGAAAAGTAAACGTTGATAACAACCCTCAAATTTCAATGCAGTTTGGTATCCGCAATATTCCTGCTTTATTATACTTTAAAGGTGGTGAAGTAGTAGACAAACAAGTTGGTGCTGTTCCAAAATCAGTATTAGCAGAAAAATTAAACAAGCAACTAGCTTAGTTTAAGCCGAGATAGAAATAACTAAGCCTTCGGGGCTTGTAACATATTTAAAACCCAAATCTATTTAATGGATTTGGGTTTTTTTATGCAGACTTATTTTTGTTTCTTTAATAAAAAACTAACAATCATGTCTATTAATTTAATAAATAACAAAACTTTAGGCGTTTTATTAGCCGGTTTAGCACTAAACTGTGTAAATATGGCCTGTGTTTCGGCACAAAATCCGGTCGAAACCAATGCACCTTCGGCTGATTATAAACCAGCTTTTGCAGGGCAGACCAGAATTGCTGGCGTAAAAACTAAAACAGCCCTGGATGTTTCGGTTATTAACGAAAAGTTAGAAAATCCCTGGGCCATATCGGTACTTCCGGATGGCAGGTTTTTGATTACGCAAAAACAGGGTACCATGATTATTTTAAATGCCGATGGAAAATTAAGTAAGAAGATTACGGGCTTGCCAAAAGTAGATCCATCAGGTCAGGGAGGTTTATTGGATGTAACTTTAGACCCGAACTTCGCCAAAAACAGGATGGTTTACTGGGCTTATTCAGAGCCGCAGGATAAGGGCGTTTTACTGGCTATTGCTAAGGGGAAATTGGCTGCGAGTGAAACTGAGATAGAAAACCAAACCATTATTTACCGGGCTACACCAGCTTATACAGGTAAACTGCAATACGGATCGCGTATTGTTTTTGATAAAAACGGTAATTTATTTGTAAGTACAGGTGAGCGGTCGGGAAACGATATCCGTATGCAGGCACAGTATTTGAATTCTTCGTTGGGTAAAATTTTACACCTTACTACTGATGGTAAAGCAGTAGCCAATGGTCCCTTTGCCGGAAAGGCTGATGCCCGCCCCGAAATTTATGCACTTGGTTTGCGCAATCCTGATGGCTTGGCGATTAATCCGCAAACCGGCGATTTATGGGAAGCAGAATTTGGTCCCAAAGGTGGCGATGAAGTCAATATCATTAAACCAGGTAAAAACTATGGCTGGCCAGTTCTTACCTACGGAACAGAATACAGCGGTAAGCAGGTTGGCGATGGTATTCAGCAGAAAGAAGGCATGGAACAACCGGTGTACTACTGGAATCCGAGTATTTCGCCGGGTTGTATTGCTTTTTACAACAGCAGCAGCATAGCCGAATGGAAAGGCAACTTATTTGTGGGGGGCTGGGTGGCTCGCATATCATCCGTCTGGTAATTAAAAACGATAAAATTGTTGGCGAAGAGCGATTACTGGAAGGTAAAGGCGAACGTTTTAGGGATATGGTAGAAAAAGATGGTGCACTTTATTCGGTAACCGATAACGGGCATTTATACCGCATCGCTAAGAAATAAACTGAAATTGTTTTTCAATACAACCCCGCAGGTTCAAAACTTGCGGGGTGTTTTTTTCTCAGGTAAACCTCACAGGTTTTAAAAAACTGTGAGGTTTGGTAGGGGTAGTAAATAAGTTTGGAGCCTGACTTCAAAAGGTATAGTCCCATACATCATAAGAAATATCGATGGGTACTTTGGGAGATATCTTGAGGTCTTTCGACAGGCTCAGGATGACAATCCTATATTGATGATGCAGCCATTTTTTATAAATCTTTTATTAGCTTTACGCTATGCAGGCAGTAAACTATGAAAACGAAACAAGCTATGGTAATTTAGAATTACTTGCCCGGCAAGTAGTAGAAGGCTTTATTACTGGTCTGCATAAAAGTCCCTTTCATGGTTTTTCGGTCGAGTTTGCCGAGCACCGCCAGTATAATAACGGCGATAATGTGAAAAATATCGATTGGAAGCTCTATGCTAAAACGGATAAACTTTACAGCAAACGTTTCGAAGAAGAAACCAATCTGCGTTGCCAGTTCGTAATCGATGCTTCTTCGTCGATGTACTTTCCTGAGCCTAAAAACAACAAACTGGTTTTTGCTATACAGGCTACCGCCTCGTTAATGTACCTGCTAAAAAAGCAGCGCGATGCTTTTGGTTTGAGTCTTTTTACCGACGAGATATTGCTAAATTCGCCCGCAAAATCGACTACAGTACATCAGAAATTTTTATTTGCCCAGCTAGAAGAGCTGTTGCAGCAACCTAAAGTAAATGCCAGAACCAATTTGAGCGAGTCCTTACATCAGGTTGCTGATTTGATTCACAAACGTTCGCTGGTAGTTATTTTCAGCGATTTGTTTAATACCGAAACCAGTGCCGAAAAAACCGATGAGTTTTTCGATGCATTGCAACACCTTAAGTTTAACAAGCACGAAGTGGTGGTTTTCAATGTGGTCGATAAAACCAAAGAAGTAAATTTTGAGTTCGAAAACCGTCCTTACCAGTTTATTGATATGGAAACCGGCGAAACCATTAAGGTACATACCAATCAGGTTAAAGAAAATTACACCGCTGCGGTGGCCGGTTATCGTCAGCAAATTGCTTTAAAATGTGCCCAGTATAAAATTGATTTGATTGATGCAGATATGAACGAAGGGTTTTATCCGGTATTACAGGCTTACCTCATTAAACGACAAAAGTTGGGGTAGTATCCAACCAATTTGAGGCAAACAACAGGAAGGTAGCTGTGTTAATATCATACTTGATTTAAATTTAAACTCCATAATATGTTAGAAAAAGGCACCATAGCCCCTGATTTTGAATTGCATGCTACGCCCGATCAAAAAATAAAACTCAAAGATTTTAAAGGCAAAAATGTAATCCTGGCCTTTTATCCGGCCGATTGGAGCCCGGTTTGCAGCGATCAAATGGCGCTTTACAACGAAATGCTCAAATACTTTATTAAACACGATGCGCAGATTTTCGGTATATCGGTTGATAGCACGTGGTGCCACCTGGCCTTTGAAGAAAACCGGAAGTTGCATTTTTCTTTACTGGCCGATTTTGAACCCAAAGGTGCTGTTTCTAAAGCTTATGGGGTTTACGACGAAAAAACCGGAACAAGTGAAAGGGCGCTTTTTGTAATTGATAAGGAAGGTAAAATTGTCTGGAGCTATTTATCGCCCATTGCGGTTAACCCTGGCGCTGATGGGATATTGGAGGCATTGGAAAAACTTGATCAGCAATAATTATGAGCACATTAAAACCCGAAGTTAACAGCAACGATCATATTCAAGGCGATGATACCGCAGCAGTTACCATTGTAGAGTTTGGCGATTATCAATGCCCTTATTGTGGAAATGCATATCCCATTCTTAAAGAAATTGAAGAGGCTTTTGGTCACCAGATCAGATTTATCTTCCGTCATTTTCCGCTGGCTAACGCACATCAGTATGCCCTCCCTGCAGCCTTAGCAGCCGAATCGGCTGGTTTACAGGGCAAGTTCTGGGAAATGCACGATGCCCTTTTCGAAAACCAGTACCGGTTAAATAGCGATTTATTTGATGAACTGGCCGAAACAATCGGTTTAGATCTCGAACAGTTTCAGCAAGACAGTGTTTCTGATGCGTTGAGAGAGAAAGTAGAAAATGATTTCGACAGTGGTGTACGCAGCGGTGTAAACGGAACCCCGTCATTTTATGTAAACGGAGCCAAGTTTGATGGAGGTGCAACCGACCTGTACCAGATGCTTAAGGAAAGTACCGAATAGCTTTAGTCAAGAGTGAAGTCAATAATCATTGTATATTTGATACGTAGATTTTTGACCTGGTGCACTTCACAGTCATCCTTAGCTAAACGTTGGGAAATAGTAATGGATTGATTGGGTTTAAGCTTAATCTTCCGCTTTATTTCGTAAGCTTTATTGCATCCTTTAGCTACATTACCATCCAGCAAAAAGGAAATGTACGTTATGATTTCTTTAGTTCTATTTTTGAACGTGATTTGGGCAAATGTTGCTGAATTGCTATCATTTGTATATTTAAGCGCTTCCAGGTAAACGGGGTTTTGCTTGTTGGTAACATCGTTTGACATTGGTTTTGAGGATTTAGGTTTTTGAGCAGCTATTTTATCTTTCGTTACTGGATCATGTTGACTCTTTATTTCCTGAAATGGTATTTTTAGCGCTCCATAACAGAGGATCATGAATATTCCTAATTCTTTAGCGAGCATAATTTGAGATTATTTGTTTTAAAACAGAATAAGTAACCGTAAGTTATCGCTTTTTTTAAAATAAATCTATTGCAGATTTTGTAGCCATAAAATCAGGGTCTTAAAATAAAAAAAACCTCATGTATTTTGCAATACATGAGGTATCAGATAAGGGTAACCGGAAAACTAAAAAACTAATTATGAGTTTTTAGAATTTAACAAAATAGAAATCGCTTCGTGTTTTGTTATTTCAAAGGTGCACTTCAATTATGAAGTTTTAGTGAAGAAACCCCGCCTCGTGTTGATTGCATTATTGATGTTACAAGCTATTGATTGGACTTGTATAAGGGGTTAATTAGTAGATCGTCATTCCCACGAAAGTGGGAATCTCAACTCCTTAGTTGGTGCATCAAGAATTTATTTAAAAAATTAAACAGGTACTAAATCAAATGATATATTTACGCCTTAAATATATAAACATGAATTACCGCAAACTCATTGCATTAAGTACGTTATTCTTATTGCTGTTTACAATCTTGCCAACTTTTGCCCAAAATGCGACAGATTCTACAACTAAAGTGCCAGCCCTTCAGTTAAAGGGGTTTTATAAATATATGGCCGCCAATGTAAAGTATCCAGGTAAAGCAATCTTACAGAATGTACAGGGCACCAGTATTTTTCTACTCAAGGTAGAGCATGGCCAGATACAATACGTAGAAACCGCTTTGAATTTAGAAGGGCTGAGTGAAAATGTTAAAACTCTGATTTCAACATATACCGAGCTGCCTAAAACCATGAATGGAAAATATAGCCTTGGTGTTAAATTTATAATAGGAAATGGTTCAAATACAGAATTTGATGAGAAGGCAATTATACCTGCTGATTATGTTAAACTACCTAATGTGACAATAATGACATCAAGTCCTCCCCGGACTTTAACTGCACCCGATATTAATACTTATGGGATTGAAGAAGTAGATACGCCACCTAATTTTCCTGGCGGATATCAGGCGCTTCAGGAGTATTTCTATAAAACCATTAAGTACCCAGCCGAAGCCCTGAAAAATAAAGTAGAAGGAAGAATTTATTTTAGCTTTAAAATAGATTATGATGGCAATGTAAAGAACGTAAAGGTATTAAGAGGGTTAGGAGCTGGATTGGATGAAGTTGCAAAGGATGCGATGAAAGATTGTCCGAAGTGGAATGCCGCCATCAAAAATGGCCAGACGGTAAGTACCAAATTTAGCTACTTTGCAGAATGCAGATTGCCTAATCCTTAATTTTTTGATTTAAAGATGTCGTCATTTCGAGCAGTCATTGAAAGATATATAAAACAATCGTCATTGCGAGGAACGAAGCCTGTCTGCAGCAGGCAGGCAGGCAGGCAGGCAGGCAATCTTAATGCGCTCGCTAAGTAGCGATCGTTGTAAGATTGCTTCGTCGGCTGAAAAAGCCTTCTCGCAATGACGACTCCGAAGGGGCTGTCACTAATATTGATTTTATCCAATAAATTACCCTCAGGATTGAAAATCGATGTTTAAGAAACAGTCTCTTTATGTAAATTACTAACGTGATTACAAATTACCCCTCAATTCTTGTTCGCGCTCTAACGATTCGAAAAGGGCTTTAAAGTTACCCGCACCGAAGCTTTGTGCACCTTTACGTTGTATAATTTCGAAGAAAAGCGTTGGCCTGTCTTCTACTGGTTTGGTAAAAATCTGTAATAAATAACCTTCCTCATCGCAATCAACCAAAATACCCAGGCTTTCCAAAAGGGCTATTTCTTCATCAATTTTACCTACGCGCTGCGGCATCATGTCGTAATAAGCTTCTGGTGGTGCACTCAAAAACTCCACACCACGTGCTTTAAGTTCTTTAACCGTTTTAACGATATCTTTTGTGGCAACCGCAATATGCTGAACGCCTTCACCTTCGTAATATTCCAGGTATTCTTCAATCTGCGATTTCTTTTTGCCTTCGGCTGGTTCATTGATCGGGAATTTAGAAAAACCATTGCCGTTGCTCATTACCTTGCTCATCAGGGCCGAGTATTCGGTATTGATTTGCTTATCATCAAATGATAAAATATTTACAAAGCCCATTACATCTTCATACCATTGTACGGCTTCGTTCATGCGGTTCCAACCCACGTTGCCCACGCAATGGTCGATGTATAAAAGACCAGCATCGGCAGGTTGGTAGTCGCTTTCCCACACACGGTAGCCAGGCATAAATGTGCCGGTATAATTTTTACGCTCAATAAACATGTGTACCGTTTCGCCGTAAGTATAAATGCCACTCATTTTAACTTCGCCATATTCATCGGTTAAGGTTTTAGGCTCCATATACGATTTAGCTCCGCGCTTGGTAGTTTCTTCGTAAGCACTGTAGGCATCATCAACCCAAAGGGCCAGTACTTTTACGCCATCGCCATGCTTTTTTACATGCTCAGATATCGGGTGATCGGATTTTAAAGCAGTGGTTAAGATCAACCTTATTTTTCCTTGCTGCAGTACATATGATGCCCTGTCGCGCACACCAGTTTCGGGGCCGGCATAAGCCAGGCTCTGAAAACCAAATGCTGTTTTATAATAATGAGCAGCTTGTTTGGCATTGCCCACATAAAATTCGATGTAATCAGTTCCATTTATTGGTAGGAAATCTTGTGCCTTGGCTATCTTTTCTGCAAATGTTTGTGTTTCCATTATATTTTTTGTTGTTGTAATCGTTTTAAAGTTCTAATGTTCTAATATCATTCAACTATTTTATATTCATCTATTTTAGCTTTCTCCCATTTTAGACTCTGGATTTAAGACTCATGACTCCCAACTCAGCTACCCTTCCTGCCAGCTTTTGTGGTAATTTTCGTCTTCAATGGCCAGCGCATCTTCGGTAATCATTAAAGGAAGAAAAGGATCAATCATTACGGCCAGTTCATCAGTTTTTTCCTGCCCAATCGATTTTTCTACTGTGCCGGGGTGCGGCCCGTGTGGGATTCCGCCCGGGTGCAAGGTAATTTGTCCTTTTACCACACTTTTACGGCTCATAAAATCGCCATCTACATAATACAATACCTCATCGCTATCTACATTGCTGTGGTTATAAGGTGCTGGTATAGCATCGGGATGGTAATCATATTTACGTGGTACAAAAGAGCAGACCACAAAATTGTGTCCTTCAAAAGTTTGGTGAACGGGAGGAGGTTGGTGTAAACGACCGGTAATTGGTTCAAAATTGTGTATCGAGAAAGCGTAGGGGTAATGGTAGCCATCCCAGCCTACGTAATCGAAAGGATGAGTGCCATAAGTGTAAGGATAAATTAATCCCTGTTTTTTAATCAGGACCTGAAAGTCGCCATATTCATCGTGCGTTTGCAGGTTTTCGGGGAGGCGTAAATCGCGCTCGCAATAGGGGGCATGTTCCATTAACTGGCCATATTGGTTTAAATACCTTTTTGGCGACCTTAACGGGCTAAAACTTTCTACAATGAAGTGGCGATTTTGCTCGGTATCAAATTCGAGCTGATAAATGGTTCCACGGGGAATAATCAGATAATCGCCGTACCCAAATTTGATTTCGCCAAAACCGGTTTTCAGCTTTCCGGTTCCCTCATGGATAAAGATCATTTCGTCGGCCTGGCTATTTTTATAGAAATAGTCAGTCATCGATTTTTTAGGTGCAGCCAGAACGATATGTAAATCGTTATTAACTAGTACCGGCTTTCTGCTTTTTAGAAAATCGTCTTCAGGTTTAATGTTAAAACCGATTAGGCTGGTGTGTTTCAGGTGCTTTGCACGGGCTATTTTTGGCTCAACACTGTAAGGTTCGCCCAGGTGTTTTACAATGGTTGGCGGGTGGCAGTGATAAACCAGCGAGTATACGCTCGAAAAACCTTCGGTTGATACCAATTCTTCGGCATAGAGATTCCCGTCGGGTTTACGAAAAACCGTGTGTCGTTTAGCTGGAATCTGCCCCAATTTATGATAAACAGGCATAATATATGATGTTATGGTTAGAAAAAAATCCTAAGAAATAAACAATTCAAACGCCAATGCGTTTCAATTAAAAAAGAGAAAGTGAAAAGAAATTATAGAGAATATTGAGCCATGATCAGCTTGGATAGCATCTTATAGCGACGGGCCGCAATTGCGTCGTTTACTAAGGTAATATGTAATGCTTTTAAGATCATGGTTTTAATGCAGCCAAGGTAAGTATTTTATTTAAAATTTGAAATTTTAATTACCTTTAATTGCTCAACAAATTATCCCGCACATGAAACTTATTTTTACGATCCTATGCTGTTTGGCCTTCGGCTACGGCGGTTTTGCACAACAAGTACAACAACCAACGCCAAAAGCGAAGTATAAAATTAAAATAGTAGATCGTAAAGGGAAGGTAACCCGTGGATTGTTTTATGCTGCCTACGATGATGGACTAACTGTAATTAAAAACCGGAGAGATACTGTAAAGTTAAGTGCCGATAGTATTAGTGCGCTTTACATTCACCGCAGAGGGATTGTTGGTCCGCTTGCACTGGCTGGTGGCTTAACCTTTTTTGTGATCGCAGTTCAGAGCGAAAAACTGCTAGAATCGGTTGTACTAATTGCAGCAGGAGTACCTGCCGGTGTAGCCGGAGGCCTGTTAATTGGTGAACTTTTATCCAATAAAAAATTCTATAAACAACTGCAAGCAAAAGATTTTCCACTAATCAAACCAAACCTTCAAAAATATACTGTGTTAAAATAATAGCGTTTAAATTTTATTTTGAGTAGCCTAATTGCTTAGCTTTGCCAGGTATTTAACCAAATGATATATGAAATTAGTATCCTATAAAACCGAAGACAGAGAGCATCTTGGCGTGTTTGTAAACGGACATATTTATAATCTGAACAGCTGTGATAAGCTGCTGCCGGATAATATGAACGAATTTTTGCAAGGTGGTGAAGTGTTAATGGAAAGGGCCAAAAGGGTAGATGACCAGATAAAAGAAGGTAGTTTACAGGCCAAGGAAGAAATTTTTTATGAGCTTTTAGCACCAGTTCCGCATCCTGCAAGTTGCCGTGATGGATACGCTTTCAGACAGCACGTTGCTGCCGCACGCCGGAACAGAAAGGTTGATATGATTCCGCAGTTTGATGAATATCCGATCTTCTATTTTACCAACCATAATGCCATCCAAGGTACAGGCGAAATTGAGTGTATGCCCGATCATTTTGAAAAACTCGATTTTGAACTTGAAATTGCCGTTGTAATTGGTAAAAAAGGAAGGAATATAACTGCAGCAGAGGCAGATAGTTACATTGCCGGTTATATGGTAATGAACGATATGAGTGCCCGTACTTTACAGATGGAAGAAATGCTCTTAAACTTAGGCCCGGCCAAAGGGAAAGATTTTTCGACGGTTATTGGCCCCTGGCTGGTAACACCAGATGAGTTATTACAATATAAAGTACCTGCAAAAGAAGGTCATGTAGGTAATACTTACGATTTAAAAATGACTTGTAGGGTAAATGGTATTGAAGTTTCGAGAGGGAATGCTGCAGATATGGACTGGACTTTTGCCGAAATTATAGAACGTTGTGCCTATGGCGTAGACATTCTTCCTGGTGATGTAATTGGCTCGGGTACAGTAGGTACAGGCTGTTTCTTAGAATTAAACGGTACTGGTTTACTTAACGATCCGAACTATAAAGTACAGTGGTTACAGCCCGGCGATGTGGTAGAAATGGAAATTACTGGATTAGGCGCTTTAACGAATAACATTACGAAAGCTGATACGGATTTTTCGATTTTGGCGCTTAAGAAGTAAGACAACTTTTTAGTGTTATATCCCCTTAATAACTGAGGTTGTATCGAGGGGAACCTAGAATTCAGTTCAGAATCTAATTATAAGGAATCGTCATCTCGACTGAAGCGCAGCGTAATGGAGAGATCTATTATAGATTTAGCTTCGCTGAGCACTTTGTGGTTCTCGGTTGCGTTGCAATCCACTCGAAATGACGATTCTTGCGAGTTGTAATCTCCGTTTAAATTTTTTCTTCTCTATATAAATTACCTCCAGTGCTATCACTTAACACACAAGATTTAACCCCCATACAACTGCAAAATTACCTGCAGTATGCCATTGCACCGCGGCCAATTTGTTTTGCCTCTACTATCGATGCCGAAGGGAACATTAATTTAAGTCCTTTCAGTTTCTTCAATATGTTTAGCACCAACCCACCGATTTGTGTTTTCTCACCTTCCAGGCGTGTGCGTGATAATACAACCAAGCATACTTTAGAAAATGTACTGGAAGTGAAGGAGTGCGTAATCAATATCGTTAACTATGATATGGTGCAGCAGATGAGTTTAGCCAGTACCGAATATGCAAAAGGAGTAAACGAATTTGAAAAGGCCGGCTTTACCATGCTAAAATCTGATTTGGTACAACCACCTCGCGTGGCCGAAGCACCAGTTCAGTTCGAATGCGTGGTAAATGAAGTTATTCCACTGGGGGATAGTCATGGTGCAGGGAACCTCATTCTGGCTGAAATAAAACGCATTCACATTAACGAAGCCATTTTAGACGTAGAAGGCAAAATAGATCAGCACAAAATTGATCTGGTAGCCCGCCTGGGTGGCGATTGGTATTGCAGGGTAACTAACGATAACCTGTTTAAAGTAGCTAAGCCCCTGGCTAAATTGGGTATTGGTGTAGATAATTTGCCGCAGGCCGTACGTTACTCGAAAGTACTAACCGGTAACGATTTGGGCATGTTGGGCAATGTAGAGGTTTTACCGGACGATGTAGAGATTGATCTGATTAGCACCAATCCGGAAGTAAAAGAAGTGCTCGATGCCACTATTGGCGATGCTACAAACCGGGAAAGGGAATTACACGAGCTGGCCAAAAAGTTTTTAAATAATGGAGAAGTAGAACTTGCTTTAAAGATTGTTTTGCTTTAAATTTAGTTAAGACTTAAAGTTATGCATACAATTGTTCAGGTAGACCAGTACATTATTAAATCGGCCGAATTTGCGATTCCGATTTTGGATCATTTACGCAATCTGGTGCACAAGGCCGATGCCCGCATTGAAGAAAAAATAAAATGGGGCATGCCCAGTTTCGATTATAAAGGTATTGTATGCCAGATGGCGGCGTTTAAGCATCATTGCGTTTTCGGTTTTTGGAAAGCGTCTATAATGGAAGATGAGTATGGTATTTTTAAAGATAGAGGGGAAGCCATGGGTGGTTTGGGCAGAATAACTTCTTTTGATGATTTGCCGCCAGATGAGATCCTGATTGCCTATATTCAACAAGCCATTCAGTTAAATGAAGATAATGTTAAATTGCCTTCAAAGCCAAAACCGGCTGAAAAAAAGGAATTAATTGTACCTGAATATTTTATCGATGCTTTAAAAGAAGACCCTAAAGCATTGGCAGTTTTTCAGAATTTTAGTCCATCAAACAAAAAAGATTATGTTGTGTGGCTCGAAGAGGCCAAAACAGAAGCGACCCGCCTAAAAAGACTAGAAACAGCAGTTGAATGGATAGGAGAGGGTAAAAGCCGGATGTGGAAATACCAAAAGTAATTCTTTGAAGAGAGATTAAATGTTGGAAGGATTGAAGGTTGGAATGTTTTAATGTTGGAAGGACTGAATAACCGAACGATGTTTTAAAGCCCTGTTTCATTCACTCATTCCAAAATTCACTCATTAAATTATTTAAAGTATACTCACCACTTTCATGAAACGGTTTTTGTAGTGTCCGTTAAAATCGGTAATGGTTACGCCGTGGGCCTTGCCAGAGGATGCATGGATAAACTTAATACCGTTTTCATCAATCGAATAAATAATGCCTACATGGCCAATTCTCCTAATCCGCGAGTTACTGCCTGTAAATATCATCACATCGCCAACTTTGGCATTTTCGAGCGTAGTTTCTGTTCCGGTATAGCTAAATTCCCTTGATGAACGGGGTACTTTAAAACCAAAATTACTGAACACATAACTCACAAATCCCGAACAATCGAAACCAACTTTTGGGTTACTTGTGGCATATCGGTAAGGAATACCGAGCATACTCTTGGCAAAATCGATTAAACTTTCGGTTTGTTTCTCTGGGGCTTTATTTGTTGTTTTACCCTCATTAGGAAGGCTGGCAACCAGCTTTTTAACCAACTCCTGATATTGAGCAGGTATAATTGTTTGGGCTTTTCCTGCGGTAGCAGACAAAATGAAAAACAAAATCGGGACTATTATTTTCTTCATATGTTGGAGCCAAAGATATAAAAAATATCTAAAGCCAGTTAAGATGTTGAAAATGAGTATAAACAAAAAAAGTCTGGATAATTTACCCAGACTCCAATTCATATATTTGGTTCGATTAAATACTAGGGAACATGGTTTGAGCTCTATCGCCAATTAATGGGATGGCTTTTTTCTCGCCTTGTGCAGCTCCGATTAAACCAATAAGCCACAATACAAAAAGTCCGATTTGTATTATGCGGAGAACATAGTAACCAACTTCGAAACCTGTGGTAAACAGCATGGGGATCAGAAATAAACTTAAACCCCAGCTCAATACGGTAGATACCAAATGAAACAGCAACGTTTGCTTTAAATGATATCTGCTTAATTCGGTCTGGTTATCTTTATACATGGCAAAATAGGCGATGAGCCAGCCAACAAACCAAAAATAACTTACAATTGCCGCACTTTTTCCACTATCGGCTGTTTTAAAAGGAGAATTTGTTTCCATAGTTTTTTAGTTTTTAATGTAAATTACTAAAAAAATAACAACTTATGGAGTGGTTACTGCAACCGGTAAAATTTTTCCGTTAAAGAATTTATGTCCTGTTTTAGCAAAATCGCATACATATTTGCCCATTTCGAAAGCCATAATCGGACTTTGGTAACCCGGAAATGCCGCTTCGAGCATTTCGGTTTGCGCTGAGCCCAAAGCCAGGCAATTAATTTTTATACCTGTTTCAGCCAGTTCGAAGGCTAAGCATTCGGTTAAGGTATGCAATGCTGCTTTACTGGCTGAGTAGGCCGAAAGTCCAGGAAATTTAACGCTGCCCTGGAAACCGCCCATACTGCCAATGTTTACAATATGGCTTCCGCTTTGCATTAATGGGAGCACATTTTGGATCATTCTGAAATGAGAAATTACATTACTTTGCAGCATTTCGCCCAAATCAATCTCAGTAGTTTCTAAAAATGGTTTATTAACCAAAGCGCCCGCGTTGTTAACCAGGATGTCTATATGGCCTAAACGTTCTTTTAAAAAAGGAACCAATGCTGTATAATCATCATTTACAATATCAAACTCAACAGGCAAAAGGGTACAGTCGGGGTTAATACCTCTTGCAATTTCTAAAAGTTTACGCAACTTATCTGCCGAACGGGCAATGGCAACAATTTTATTTTCTTTCTGTAAGCTAAATTCTAAAGCAGCTTCGAAACCGATACCACTACTTGCACCTGTAATTATAATGTTCATGAGGAAATATTAATTGTTGTAATGAAAATCCAAAGGTATTAAAAAACCTGATTTAGCATTCTTGTTGATCTAAGTGATTGGTGTTTTAGGTTTGATGGTGAAACACTTTAGAAAATCGTCATTCCCAACTTGATTGGGAATCTTAACCTATCACATAGTAGGCATTAAGATTCCCGCTTTCGCGGGAATGACGTAGCGGCGAAAATTCAGGATTAAAATTCAAAATCTGCCTAGTCTTCAATAATCAGCTGGCTAACCGGATTTTTAATGACGTGCAAACCATCGTTAATTAATTTAGTATGATCAGGCTCCTTACTGGCTTTAATTTCCAAATAAACCTGTATTTCTTTCTCTAGCTGATGATAGATCTTTTTGTGGTAAACAATTTCGAGCACCTCTAAAGCGCATAGCCAATCTTGCCTGTGGTTTAGCTTTAAATCGTCAAAAACCTGGGCAAGCTGATCTGAATTTTCACCACTCTCCCGTATCCCGCGAACGGTTTTATAAAGTTCGTGCAGTTTCAGTGTTTTAGCATCATAGGTAATTTGATGTGTTTTTTCATCACTGATCAGGGTAATGGCTTCGTAGGCATCTTTATCGGCTGCACCATTAAATACAGAGATGATTTCGGCACCAACTGCCATATCGTAAATGCCCCATTCAGGCCTGAATAAAACATTACCATTACTTTCGGTAACTGTACAATCGCTAAAGGCAATTAAAATAACTTTATTGTTTTCTTTTAAAATTTCTTTAACGCGGCCAACAACTTTAATTCCACTATCAAAAAGTAGTTCGGTTTGGTTGTCAATGCTTATTCCGGCACTTTCCAGGTCTGCAGCACTAAAATCTTCTAATAGCTGGCTGGTATTTTTAAGCTTGCCCACTGGCGATGAAAAACCATCAACATGGTAATCTTTGCCATGACCTTTAAGCTGTTCACCATTAAAAGCCAGGGCCGATGGGCCGGTTGTTTTAATGAAGGTAACTTCATCATCAGGGTTTATACCCATATCGGTAAAAATGCCGCTCACCTGTAAGCCTGAACTATAAACGGCAGTAGCCACATTTTTGCAGGCAATGGCTTTCATGATACTTTCAGATCCACCACGCCTAAAAGCCATGGTATTGGCAAATTGTTCTAAAACATCGATCAGGTTTTGAAAAGTTTCGGTAACAAAAAGTTGAGGCTGGGGTTTGGTAATATCGTACTGATAATTAACCGTATCGATATTGTACCACAGTTTTTCTACATCGTTATGCATGCAGGTAGCACTTTCGCCAATTGATGAAAGTAAGCCGGCACCATAAATTTTAGGGTTTTCTAAAGTGCCAATCAGGCCGTATTCAACCGTCCACCAGTGCAGGCGGCCCAGAAGTGCCATTTCTGAAGGCTCACCCATATTCTCGCTGATGTAACGCAGGTTTTTTTCGGCCTGGGCAATTTCAGTTGCATCTACATCTACCGCTTCTTTTAAAATAGAAAGCTTCCTAATGGCCTCGTAAAGTTCAAAATCTTTGGCCGAAAACATGGCTTTTGCACCGATTGAACCAAAATAGCTAAGGTAATTGTTATAATCTGTATCGGCTATAATTGGTGCATGTCCGGCACTTTCGTGTATAATATCGGGTGCGGGGGTATATTCAATGTGGTTAATCTGGCGGATATCGGCAGCGATAACCAGCACCCGGTAAGCCTGATATTCCATAAAAGCGGCTGGAGGAATAAAGCCATCTACTGTAACTGCTCCCCAGCCAATTTTGCCCAGGTTATCGTTCATGGTTTGCAAATCGGGGATATGCTCAATGCTTAAACCAGCCCGTTGAAGGCCCTTTATATAGGGGTAGTAAGCCACGTTTTTAAGGTAACTGTAATTCTGGCGCATTACGTAACGCCAAACAGCCTGATCGATAGGGGTGTATTTTTCGTAGTTCTGCGCTACAATAAATTGCTTTAAATGGTTGGGCAATTTTGCAACCTGCGCATTATTAAAATCGTTAAAATGGCTCATTGGGTTAAGAAAAATAAGTTGGTCGATAGCAAAGTTAGGATGTAGTTTCTACCTAAGCAAGAAAGCAGGCGCATAAATTAACAGGTTAGGGTAATAAAGCTTTGGTTGAGTAAGCTTATGTTTTTAACAGTTAGCCCTAAAACAAAAATAGCAGCAGATTGGCAGCCAATTAAACCCGACTTAGTGAAATCCCCGTAAGCCGAAGTATGAGGCGCTGCCTTGTAACGGGGACGGGACTGTGCTATCCGAAAAGCTACGTATTTGCTTTTCGGATAAAATCAGTGTTTCTTTTCTTTTTTGCTCCCTATTTTCTTTACGCTAAAGGTAAAATAATGCTGGTACAGGTAGCTGAAAAGGGCCATTAAAACCGATACCAATATACGTGAAAGCACTGCCAGCGTTGGATAATCTCTTAACAACTCGAGTAAAAACTTTAAAAGCACGTAGTTGGCCAGTATGTTAATAAACTGCAAATTTAAAAACCGGAACAACTGAACCCTGCCTTTTAACTGGCTGTGCGTAAAGATGATATACTTGTTGAGCAAGAAGCTGGTTGGGATAGCGATAGAATAATCGACAAAAAGAGAAGCTGTTTCTCTTTGTACTACCAACAAGCCAAAATTTACTTCCTCAGTTTTGAAAATGAAAAAATAGGCAAAATAATAGCTTAATATGCCCAGTAACAAAGTTCCGCCCCTGTAGCCAAATACCTGAAATTATGCAGCGAAATATATTTTTTAAAAGGGGATGGAAAAAATCGATGAGGGCTAATATGGCTACGCGCATTGTTGTTTTTATTGTTACGGCTGCAAAGGTAAATTAATTTTTAAACTGTAGGATTTTGCCTAAAGTAAATTCCCTGGCTTTTTTTAAGACCTGGACCTTATAAAAATATTAAATTTTATTGGTTGTTGCTGTAAAAAGTAGGTTGGGCGACAAAATCAATAACCGTACAATAATTAAAGGATGGATGGGGCTGTATGCTAACGCCAACTGTGTTGAGTTTATATTTCTGATCTAATATATTGAAGCGATGGCCTAACGAAGGTACGCCACAATCTAAAAGTAGGTGGCAAACAATATCGAGGCTTTTGCTGTAACCAAAATCGATATTCTCGCTCATAGCCTTGTTGGGGAAATATCTGGACAGGCGTTTAGAAAATTTATCGCCGTTGCTGCTTTCGTGGGTATCGAGGTTGTTGCGGTTTAAATCTGCAGCGTGGCCGCGACTTAGTGCCGTTAGTTTTTCATCGGGGTAAAACATGGGCAGGTTTTTTATGCCCTGCAAATGTTTGTATAAGGAAGTATAGTAAGAGTTTGTACGCGTTATTTTTAGCTGATTGTAATTGCGGTATTGCCGTACATTGGCATTGTATTTATCGATGTAATCTTCTAAAAATGTGTTGTAAAACCGTGGGCCATCCAGGCGGATGAGGTTCATTAACAGAATTACGTTTTTTTCTTCGTTAGTGAGGTAGCTGGCGTTTACAGCAGTATTGGCCTTTCTGATTTCGGCATCTGACCATTCTTGGGCCGAAACTTTGTTGTAGCATAAAATAGATAATAACAGGGCTAAAAAAAGGCGGTGCATCCAGGTATGTTTGTCTTTGTATGTGGATAACGCCAATTGAAACCTTTTATTTTCCGGGAGGAGAAATTTAAAACAAATTTAACCGCAAAGGGAATCACATGGTAAAAGCTGTTTGCTTAGGCTCCATATACTTTGCGGTTAAAAATATCGGGGCTTATAAAAACATACCGCCCGATGCTTCAATGCGTTGGGCATTAATCCACCGCGCATCTTCGGTGCATAAGAAGGCTATAATGCCACCAATATCATCGGGCAAACCTACACGGCCTAATGCTGTATTGGCTGCAATGCCGGCGTTCAACTGCTCGTTATCGCGTACTACGCCACCACCAAAATCGGTTTCGATTGCGCCTGGCGCAACAATGTTCGATCTGATCCCTTTGGCTCCTAATTCTTTAGCCTGGTATTTGGTTAAAGTTTCCATTGCACCTTTCATTGAGGCGTAGGCGGCATAACCGGGAGTTGAGAACCGGGCAAGTCCGCTTGATATGTTAATGATGGCACCGCCATTATTTAAAACCGGAAGTGTTTTTTGGGTTAAAAAGAATGGTCCTTTAAACTGGATATCTACCAGTGTATCGAACTGCTCCTCGGTGGTTTCGGCAAAGGAGGCATGGATGCCAATACCTGCATTATTGATTAAAAAATCAAATTTTTCAGTATTAAAGGTGTTTTTTAACGTTGCTTTAACCTCTGCAACAAAAGCATCAAAGCCTTTGGCATCAGCTACATTTAGCTGTAATGCTGCGGCTTGTACACCAAGCTGCTTAATTTCTGCCACGGTATTTTCGGCTTCTTCTTTTTTAGATTGATAGGTAAGGATCACACCTATCCCTTTTTCTGCAATTTTTAAGGCCGCATTTTTTCCCAGTCCGCGGCTGCCACCGGTTACCAAGGCAATTTTATTTTGTTTTTCCATTTTCTTTTAATTTGTTAAACAAAATTAGATCGAAAAGTGCTGAAAAAATGGTGACTGCTTAAGTTAAAATGGTGAGAGTTTAAGTTTTATATGGTGACAATTTCCTTATTTGCCAGCGAACTGAAGTAAGCTTCGCGGTATTGTTTAGGCGTTTGACCAGAAAAATGCTTGAAAAACTTAGTGAAATTAGAAGGATCGTAGGTTAATATCCGCGCAATTTCGGCAATGGGCATGCTGATGTTTTGTAGCATCGATTTTGAAATATCCATTAAACGCTCTTCGAAAAAGTAACAGGGCGAATGGCCAGTGGCCGATTTAATGGTATTACTCAAATGGGTGGGGTGGACATGAATCAGCTCGGCAAAATCCCTCACCTCGAACATTTCTGTAATGCGGCCTGATACCACATCATCAAGATGCTTATCTAATTCTTTTAAGAAATCGGCAGCAATTTCGTGTTGGCGGGCAAAAAACTTCTGTGGAATTTTCATCTCCTTGCAATTGGTATAAACAAATATAATATTGCGGCCAGCAAATCGGAAATTTGCTTTATTCTTAAAACTTTTATGACCTCCTGATTATTTTATTTTTTTACCGGTACCCAGCCAAATCAGGCTGTTTAAAATCATTTGGTTCTGGTTATCGTTTGCAAAAGTAAGCGAAAGGGCTTTGCTAGTGTTATCGTATTTATGTTCATAATCCATATCGTTGTGCCCCATGTTTACATAAACCATTTTGTAGTTTTTGTTACTCCACACTACCGGATAATAACCGTTGTGCCAAATTTCGTGTGCTTTAGGGCCTGTGCCCAGCGGGAAACTGGTAGAATCGATAGCTAGCAGGATTTGTATGTCGGGATTTTTACGCAGGTCGTTCTGCCACCTGTACCATTCGTTGGGCTGCGATTTAAAAGTTTGTGGCAGATTTTTGGTAACCGGGTGTTTCCTGTTTTCTACATGGAGTACAGCCGAAGTTGGTCGCCAGGTATTGCTGCCATAACCTCCCGAGCCTAAAAAGGTGTTGTGGTACCAACTCCAGTTTTGATCGAAAGCAGATTTGGCCAATGCAAAGGCCGAAAAATGAAAGCCCATCCAGCCGCCACCTTTTTCCATATATTTTTGGAAAGCTTCGCGTTGTTCTGGTTTTTCGGGGCGGGTATCCAGAAACAAAACTACCTGGTATTTAGCCAGAAAAGCTGCATTTAAATTATCCCAGTTGGCTGTAGAATCGTAACTGAAATGGTATTTGTTGGCCATTTTCGGAAACCACTTATTGGCTTCATGTACAAAGCTGATGTGTGCCAGATCGCTTTTTGCAGTATAAAACGCAATTACCCTGAATTTAGGTTTGAGCTGAGCATGTAGCATTACTGTGCCCAGCGCGATTAATAAAAAAGTAAGTATTGGTTTCTTGAAGCGATGCATTCGGCTAGATTATCTGTCTAAATTAAACAATGCATCCTTAAATTGAATGAATTGAAGCTGCTTATAAGACCAAATGTGGCCTCGTTAAGCGTTCAAACGATTGATAATTTTTGATTAGCTCATCTTGCATGTTTTTAAAATACGAAAGCCGCTGATCTTTAATCAACGGCTAAGAGTTTTGCAATTACAATTTAGTAAATGGTAAATCGAAAGTGCCCTCAGTAACATCTACTGATGTGTTGATCGTACCATCCTCGTTAGGTGCTTTAAATGCAAATGTTCCTTTTAATTTGTTACCCGCTTCACTTGTAATAACTAAAGTGCCACTTACAGCAGCAAATGAGCCGGTAGGACCTTGATCTTTCATGTAAACGCCGGTTCCATCGTTTGCCAAATCGTAAGTGCCCAGGCCTTTATACCCAATAACAGAAAGTATCAAGCGTTTATCGCCATTGATGGTTGTAATCGTGAGTAATTTACCAAGAGGAGAAGTTATAGATGATGCCTCGCCGGTAAAGCCAATTTTGGTTCCATCTATTTTAGCACTTAAATTATTGGTACTGTTATTGGTTTCGGGTAGTTTAACTGGCACCAGACTAATGCTAAACTGACCTTCGGTAATGGTTTTGCTTGCTAAAGCGGCTATGTTTTCTCCTTTAAATTCAAAAGTGCCCTTAATGTATTTATCAGCTAAGTAGCTGGTTACTTTAATGATTCCGGCCGAAGTACCATAATAAGCATCTTGCAAACCTGCAGGACCTTCCATGTAAGTTGCAATATTATTATCAACTACTTTATAGGTGCCTATACCTTTAAAATCATCGATGGTTAAGCCAAAGCCTTTTAAATCTTTGTTACCTATAATTTGAATGGTAGTTTTTTTATCCAAGGTGTAAAATTGTGCAGAGGCAAATGTGCATTGCAATAAATTGCCATCGATTTTGCCGCTCATGGTTGATAAATCCCATTCAGGGTGATAATCGATTTCTTTTTTACAGGATGAAGTAACGAAAAGGCAAAATACTGCCAGTAATGCGAATTTGAAAGCTAATTTCACGAAGGTTAATTTGAAAGGTTAATTAATTAAGTAGCAAAGATATAGAATTTAGCAACGTTATATGGGAAACACATGCAGTTTTTTAACAAACCTTTCGCGCTGGTACCAGTCGTTGTATACCAGTTCGATTTGCTTTACTTCGAAGGTTCCAAAATCAAAATCACGGTATTTTTCCAGGAGGTTTACCAGTGCAACCGGATTTTGCAATGGTTTTCGAAAGCGGACAATGGTGGCATGTGCCGTTTGGATAGCGTATCGCTTATCGATGCTTTGCTGTAAATCAGGATTTTTGAATGCAACTCTTAAATCGTCACGAATCTGGTTCAGCGTTTCTGTTAAAAAGCCCTGTATTAAAATGCACGATGGCGAAGCAGTAAGCCCTTTGAACTGAATTTTGAAACCTTTATGCCGGGCTAGAACCTCATGGACCAGGCTAACATAATCCTGTACATCAATATCATTTAAGTCGAAACCAACATAGCATGAAATGATGGACATTAAGGTAATGTGGATATCACTGTTGTGGTAAAAATACTGATCGGGCTCAATGGCTTTTACCTCAGCCAAAAACTCCTGAATTTGGGTATTTGTTGCCAAATCAGGTCTGATCACCAGGGTAATGCCCAGGCGCTTGTCAGTTTCATCATCAATTAACGGATCTATTTCGTATTTACCTACAGCAATTTTTGTAACAGCATCTCTGTAAAGTTTATTGTAGTGTTCGCTTAAATTCATTTTCTCTTGCATAAAAAAGTCGCAGGCTTTAGCCTGCGACTTAATATTATTTATGGTGTGCTTAGCTGTCTAAGATGGAAAAAACTAAGCTAACAAAGTTTTCCAGCTGGTGGCTTTACCAATAATATCACCTAAATCGGCAATGGCAATACGTTCTTGTTCCATACTGTCGCGGTGACGGATGGTTACGGTATTGTCTTCTAAACTCTGGTGATCTACCGTGATACAGAAAGGTGTACCTACTGCATCCTGACGGCGGTAGCGTTTACCGATTGCATCTTTTTCTTCATAAATACAGTTGAAATCGAATTTCAGTGCATCCATAATTTCGCGTGCTTTTTCTGGCAGACCATCTTTTTTCGTTAGCGGAAAAATAGCCACTTTATATGGAGCCAAAGCAGGGTGTAGGCGCAATAAAGTACGGCTATCCTGTTTATCTTCAGTGCTTAAATCCTGCTCTTCAAAAGCATTGATCATGGTTAGCAGGAACATGCGATCTAAACCAATTGAAGTTTCGATTACATAAGGAACGTAATTTCCATAAGGTTTACCTTCTTCATTTAAATCGTTATCGAAATATTGCATTTTCTTACCCGAATATTCTTGGTGTTGCGTTAAATCGAAATCGGTGCGGCTATGGATACCTTCAACCTCTTTAAATCCAAACGGGAATTCGAACTCGATATCGGTTGCGGCGTTAGCGTAGTGGGCCAGTTTAACGTGGTCGTGGTAGCGGTATTTCTCTGGCGCAGTACCCAAAGCCCTGTGCCATTTTAAACGTGCTTCTTTCCAGTATTCGAACCATTTTTTGTCTTCACCCGGACGAACGAAAAACTGCATTTCCATTTGCTCGAACTCACGCATACGCATAATAAACTGACGGGCAATTACCTCGTTTCTGAAAGCCTTACCAATTTGCGCAATACCGAAAGGAATTTTCATCCTGCCCGATTTTTGTACATTCAAGAAGTTTACAAAAATACCTTGTGCCGTTTCCGGACGAAGATACACTTCATCACTTCCTTCAGCCATGGCACCAAACTGGGTGCTAAACATCAGGTTAAACTGACGTACATCTGTCCAGTTAGAGGTTTTAGAAATTGGGCAGATTACTTTATAATTTACGATTAAATCTTTTAGCTGAGCCAGGTTTTCTGATTTAAGCGCCAGGTTCATTTCTACTTCCAGTGCTAAACCTTTTTTAACAAATCTCCAGCTTGCTTCTTCAACAAAAGGATATTTGGTATGATCTAAAATCGTTTCTTCATCTGTAAAACCCGGAACCCAGGCAGCCTGGCCTTCATCGCTTAAACCCAGTATTTCTTGTTGAAACGCTTTAAATTTAGCCCGGTTATCTTCGCTGAAGTTGGCTAATTCAGCATATAATTCATCAATTTTATTTTCTAATAACTGATCAGCACGGTAGCGTTTTTTCGAATCCTTGTTGTCAATCATCGGGTCGTTAAAACCATCTACGTGTCCGCTGGCTTTCCATACTTTAGGGTGCATAAAAATTGCAGAATCTATACCTACAATGTTTTCGTGCATTTGCACCATGGCTTTCCACCAGTAAGTTTTAATGTTGTTTTTCAACTCGGCACCCAATTGGCCATAGTCGTAAACGGCACTTAAACCGTCGTATATTTCGCTGCTCTGAAATACGAAACCGTATTCTTTAGCGTGTGAGATTACATTTTTAAATTGTTCGTCGTTATTCTTTTGAGCCATAATGGTGGCAAATATAATAAAAAGGTGGAGGGTTTAAAGGTATAAGGCTTAAGGTTTTTGATCAATGGTGAAGGAACCACAGATTTTACAATTTCTCCTCTTAATTTAGGTGTTTTAAGGTTTCAAATGCAAACGAAAGTATCTTGATCAGTCAGCTTACATACGTTATATCCCTTGTATGGTTCAAAATAATCAGCAAAGCAATAGTCGTGCTAGTCGGTTTCTGGGCTCCTGCTTTACTTCGTTACACTCGTGCCCGCTGCAATCAGGTTTAGGTGGCCAACATGGTAAAGCTATTTATGTTTTTTACTTTATCGCATAAAAAAACCGGTGCCGCTAAATAATTTTAACGGTACCGGTCTAATTGAGAGACTGTATTTTTTGCTTAGATGCTGATATCCCTTTCCTCTTCAACACCAAGCACACCATCAATTTTCTTAATATCTGCAATTTTATGATTACCCGGAACAATAAGGACTACACCAATTGAATTTAGGATTTCTACCTCTTGTATGCCTGTTTTCTTCAATGCGCTAACAACAGCATCCATGGCACCATCCTGTACAGATATTAACCATTTTGTTTTCATCGTATTATTTTTTCTATTGGGCCAATTGGATCGATAGGGAATCTTGGGTTAACCAAAATCGGAAGCTTATCAATCGGGAATTTAATTAATCTGGTTTTGGTTGGTGCCTGTACCAATCCGGCACCTACATCCCTGCCAGGTAAAGGTAAAGCTTTTGCAGTTGATGTTAATTTTCTCCATAAATTAATTCCCCTAAGGCCCGATGCCTGTGCCCATAGCGCAGCAATACCTGCAACATGTGGGGTAGCCATACTGGTACCGTTCCAACTGGCGTATTTGGTAGGTAATTTGGTTGATGAATATACGTTAACCCCTGGAGCAGCAATATCTACCGCACCATATGTTGGGTAAAGGCCGCCGTTAGAGAAAGCCGCAACGTTCATGTTTACATCTACCGCGCCTACAGCCATAATTGAAGGGCAGTTTGCAGGGTGCATTACCTGTTTTACAACACCTGGTCTGGCCGAATCATTTCCTGCTGCGGCAATAATTAAAGTGCCTTGCGCCAGTGCACGGGCAGCGGCAGTTTCGAACACGGCAGAATAACCTGCACCGGTTACAAAACCCCTTAACGACATGCTCACCACATCGCAACGGTTTGCAATAGCCCAGTTTATACCGGCAAGAATGCCCCCGTCGCCACCAGAACCGCCATTGCTTAACACTTTTCCAATATAAATACTGGCTGCATAAGCAATACCATATCTTTCAGATGCTGCAGGAGAACTTAGCGGACCACAGGCTGTACCAGTACAGTGGGTACCATGGCCATGACCATCCTGGGTGCTTTCTCCACTGATAAAACTTTGGTGAACGATGGGACGACCAGCAAAATCAGGGTGGGTAAAATCGAAACCGGTATCTAATATGGCTACTTTAATACCAGCGCCATTGTAAGGATTGTATCTTAAAAAGCTGGTAGGTACAACATTGGTAGCTTTTAAGCCCCAGGTAGCACCAACCGATTCTACTTCAGCTTGTTGTTCCTGGTACTGGTAATCTTCAGTTTCGGCTCCAACCAATACGTTAGTTAATTGGTTTACGGCATCTCTATAGCCTTCTACATAATTTTGGGTGCTTTCTTCCAGCATACCGATGGCATAAACAACCCTTTCTTTTTCAACAATCATTTCGTTGTCGCCGAAACTGCTGATTGAATTTTCTGCTTTTGGTTTTTCGTTTACAATAGCAATGCCGAGCTTATCTAAAACAATACCGTCTGTTTTAGCCAGATCCTTATCGGTAAAAAACTCGTTTTCAAACTCTAATGAGCTTTTTAAATTCAGACCACTGATACTGTTGATCTGGTTAATCGAATCTGAAGTGTTCGATCCTTCTGGTAGCAGTACAAGGTATCTTCCGGTGTACTCTACTTTTTCTTCTTTTTTCAAGGTTTTTGACATGGTTTAAGGTTTTTAAATTTTGCCTACTCTGTTCAGGATTTTCGGCTTCTTCCTGTTTGTGTTTTTTGTTTAAAACACTAAGCCAAAGTTGGAACAGTTGCGACAGAAAAACCTTAGCTAAACCACTACAAATCAATCGTAAAAGCAACAAAATAAAACGCCGTAAAAACAACAGCAAAATATGGGGAAAACCCCATCTGCTTTAAACGAAAGTTTTATCACATTTGGGAATAAAGCTTAACTTTAATTAAAACTTAAAAATTATGGAAATGCAACATTTACCTATCTATGCTATAGTGTTTTTATGTGGGGCGCTGGCATACTATCTTTTACAAAAGTTAATTGATCTCTTAAACAGAGGTGAAAGGCGCGGAAAGCCCAATACCATGGATCCGGCAATCATTCAGCAAATGGTAGATAATTACCGGAATAACCACCTGGAAGCCATTAACAGGATAATGGAAATAAAAGATGCCCATTCGGTTTCGTTTGGCTTAAAAACCTTAAAGAAATTTATTGGCGATATTGAATTTTACGCTAAAAAAGTAGATCCGCGCATTGCAGATGGTGCACTTGGTATCCGTTTTTATTATGCTGCCTATCCAAAAGCGAACGAATGGAGTGGTTTTGAAAACGAAAAGGAAATTGGAAAAGATTATGCCCAAAGGCATACCCTGATTATGATCCCCACGTTAAAAAAGAAAGCCAGCAATGGTTCTTATCTCGATTATGATTTTAATCCTTTAGATAGAAGTACTTTCCCAATTAAAGAACGGAGCAAAGAGCAGCCCGTTACTTTAATGGCCATGAGTTCTGATAGCAGTGATGGTCAATCGCGCGAAGTAATGGCCCAAAATCATGGTCAACTTATTCCGCCAGCCGAAGCGGCTATTGAGATATATTAATGTTTTAAAAAGATGAACAGCTTCCAGAAGTTTTTAAGCGATAGCTTTCTTTGGCTCGAAGGAGGAACTGCAATTATTGCCTTATTATATTTGAGGGGGTTAAAAAAACAATATTGGCGGTTTTTTATCTATTACCTTGTTATTGTCTTTATCTGTGAAGCCATTGGGAAATGGGGGGGGCGTATATTGGTTTCTCAAAAACTAAATATTATAACTACCTCGTTATTCCGCTTCAGTTTATATTTTTTTACTGGCTTTATGCAATAAAATCATTTAACAACAAAAAACTATTTGGGATACTTTCCTTACTGTATTTAATTTCATTTATTCCCAGCGAATTTTACTTTAAGGGAAGTAAAATAATCTTTTCGTTTAATTATACTTTCGGATCCCTTATTTTGATGGTCTTGGTGGTTATGGAATATTATAAGCAGATCACTTCGTCTGATATCGTTAATTTTATACGGAACAGGATGTTCTATGTTAATTTAGGGGTAACATTGTTTTACATAGGGACTTTGCCGTTTTGGACATTCTACTATTTATTGGTAAAATATCATCAAATCTGGGACATTTACTTTGGTTATTTCCTGATCTCGGGCATTGTAATGTATATCTTATTCTCAATTTCATTTATATGGGGAAAACAGAGCTCTTAATTACGATTATCCTTTTTAACCTGTTTTTTGTATTGTTTGTGGTAGCCATCATGGTTTATATCAAAAAATACAAAGAGCGGAAGAGAGAATATTTGAACGAAATAAAAATTGCCAACGAAATACACCAGAAAGAGCTTTTAAGTACCCAGTTAGAAATTCAACAGGCCACCATGCAGCAGATTGGTCGCGAGCTGCACGATAATATCGGACAAAAATTAACCCTGGTAAGTTTGTACACCCAGCAGCTTGTACACGAAAATAAAGTGCCGCAAGCCAGTAACCGGATAGAACAGATTTATCAGATTATTAACTCATCGCTGCAAGATTTGAGAAGTTTATCGAAAAACCTGACAAATGATAACATAAGTGAAAATGAAATTGTAACTTTAATACAGGAAGAAGTAGACCATATAAATGCTTTAAAAAAATGTAAGGTATCTTTTGAGCATGATTTTGAGCGCATAGATCTGGAGTTTGTGAAAAAGAACGTATTGTTAAGGATAACACAAGAGTTTCTTCAAAACAGTTTAAAACATGCACAATGCAGCAACATTAGCATTCAGTTAAAATCAGCTGCAGACACTTTTTTAATGCTAAAAATACAGGATGACGGAATGGGATTTGATTTGGATAACCTTACTTCTGACGGTATCGGATTAAAAAACATGAAAAAAAGAGCCGAAATTATCGGTGGAGAATTCAATTTAACAAGTAAACCAAACTTAGGCACCGCACTTAATATTATTTTAAATGGCCCGGCATGAAAAAGACAATAGTTATTGTTGATGATCATATCCTGATTGCCAAAGCACTTCAGGGCATTATCGATAATTTCAAAGATTTTGAGGTTATTTATGTTTGCGAAAACGGAATGGAGCTGATTAAAAACTTCGAAAACAGCAACAAAATCCCCGATATTTTACTACTGGATATCAGTATGCCCGTTATGGATGGCTTTGAAACCGTAACCTGGGTAACGGCAAACCATCCTGAAGTAAAAGTAATGGCCCTGAGCATGCAGGGAGAAGAAAAAAGTGTAATAAAAATGGTAAGCAATGGTGCAAAAGGTTATTTGCTCAAAAATGCGCACCCGGTTGAACTCGAAAATGCGCTGACCAAATTAAATATCAATGGATTTTTTTATCCGGATTGGGCATCAAAAATTATCTTCTCCAGTCTCAATAAAACGAAAGAGGTGGAAATCAAAATTTCAGAGCGGGAAAAAGAATTTTTAAAATACACCGTTACTGAGCTTAATTACAAAGAAATAGCCGATAAAATGTTTTGCAGTCCCCGCACTGTTGAAAGTTACCGCGATCAGCTATGTGAAAAACTGGAACTCAAAACCCGTGTTGGCCTGGCCGTTTTTGCCATTAAGAATGGATTTGCATGAACTGGTTAACTGTTTAAACTGTAAAATTGGTAAATGAGAAATAGCATACAGTTAACCGATTAACCAGCTAAGCACTTAACAACAATTCCATTTTACCTCTTCCATCTTCCATTTTTTCCTACTTTTGAACCATGAAATTTCATCATTTGCTATTTGTGGTTATTGTTGCGCTTTTTGCTTCATGCAAACCTGAAGAAAAAAAGCATCAGTACATTAAGTTTAATACAACAAACGATTTATATCAATTCTTAAACTGGTCGCCCGAACGCCGTTTTCCATTAATCAGTGCTCATCGTGGTGGTCCAATGCCAGGCTACCCTGAAAATTGCATCGAAACTTTTGCCAATGCCACTACTTATAACCCCATGGTTATTGAGTTTGATATTGCTTACAGTAAAGATTCTGTGATGGTAATTATGCACGATGATAACCTCGACAGGACTTCTACAGGTAAGGGGCCGATTGGCAATTACACTTACGAGGAACTGAAGGCATTTAACCTAAAAGATGATTCGGGGAAAGAAACAAAATTTAAAATCCCAACATTAGATAGTGTATTAACCTGGAGCAAGGGGAAAGTATTGTTAACGATCGATTTAAAAAAAGGGGTATCTTACGCCAAAGTAATCGAAAAAGTAAGGCAATATAAAGTAGAAAGCAATTCGATTATCATTACCTACACCGCCAACCAGGCTCAGGAAGTGCATCGTTTGGCTCCCGAACTAATGATTTCTGCTTCCGTACAGAAGAAAGCAGAATTGAAGCGGTTAAATAGTATGGGGATTCCCAACAACCGGATTGTGGCTTTTGTTGGAGTTGCAGCGCCCGATAAAGCGTTGTACCAATACCTGCACAACAAAGGTATCACAACGATTTTAGGCACTATGGGCAATATCGATAAAAGTTCGCTTGCAAACCCGGCTAAAATGGTTTATTATCACCTCAATAACAATGGTGCTGATATTTTATCATCAGATAACATCGGACAAGCCGCAGAACAATTGGATAAATTGAGGTACAATAAAAAGTTAAGTTCATTACATACATACTAATAACAGATAAAAAGAGCATTGATTGACTAATAAGTAAGATGAAAAATCTGTGTTTATCTGTGGCAAAAAATAAAAAATGAGTATTTCAGTTAAAAACCTTTCCAGGCATTACGATAAACAAAAAGCAGTCGATTCGATTAGTTTTGAAGCTAGCCCGGGCCGTATCCTTGGTTTTCTGGGACCAAATGGTGCGGGTAAATCTACTACCATGCGCATGCTTACAGGTTATCTGGAGCCAACCTCAGGAACAGCAGAAATATCAGGCAAGAACATTTTAACAGAGGCTATCGCTGCAAAAAAACATGTAGGTTACCTTCCTGAAAACACGCCACTCTATGCCGATATGTATGTTAAGGAGTTTTTGAATTTTGTTGGGCAAACCTATGGCTTAACAAACCTGGTCACAAGAGTAGATGAGGTGGTTAAAATGGTAGGACTAACACCCGAACAGCATAAAAAAATCGGTATGCTATCAAAAGGGTACCGCCAACGTGTGGGCCTAGCACAGGCCATTATTCACAATCCGGAAGTTTTAATTCTTGATGAACCTACTTCTGGCCTAGATCCAAATCAATTGGTAGATATCAGATTGCTCATTAAATCGCTTGGGGCTGCTAAAACCGTGGTTATTTCTACACACATTATGCAGGAGGTAGAAGCCATTTGCGATGATATCATCATTATAAATAAAGGAAAAATTATTGCCAACGATTCGCTGGAAGGAATAAAGAAAACATACGGAGGCCTTTCGTTAGAAGATATTTTTAGAAAACTTACCGCTTAATTTCATGCTTGTAACCAAAATCAAACTAACTTTAATTATAGCTCTGGGCTTAATCCCTGCATTGTTAAAGGCTCAAAATATCGCTAATATTGGCATTGGCGGCGAAATCGGATTACCTTCCGGCAACTTCGCAGGCGTATCAGCAGTTGGGCTGGGGGCATCTGTAAAGGCTGATTTGCCTGCTGCAACTAATTTGGCCTTGAGTTTAAATGCAGGTTATATCAACTTTTTCGGTCGTAGTAACCAGGTTCTTCAGGTTCAGGATTTAAGCTACGCACCTGTAAAAGCAGGTTTAAAGTATTGGTTAAGTGAAGGCTTCTATGCTGAAGGTCAGCTGGGCGCTGCTTTGCCGCTAAGTAACGGACTAAAAACATTA
This sequence comes from Pedobacter sp. HDW13, assembly GCF_011303555.1. Lineage (NCBI taxonomy): Bacteria > Pseudomonadati > Bacteroidota > Sphingobacteriia > Sphingobacteriales > Sphingobacteriaceae > Pedobacter > Pedobacter sp. HDW13. The sequence continues at coordinate 4,168,327 of NZ_CP049868.1, forward strand.
TTGGCCTGGTCGCCGGGTATAGGCACTCAATTTAAATTATCAGGAGAAAATAAACTCGATTTGGGCATCAGGTACGAAGGCTGGACAGGTAAGCGCGATAGCAATCTGATTGGGACGAATACGGTTAATACCAAAGGCTTTGCAGGGCTCAGATTCGCTTATGTTTTTGGTCTTTAAGCTGGTATAACCAGGCCCATTTTCCCTAAAAATATACAGTATTTTTTAATTAGTTAACCTAATTACAACTTTTTAGAGTAAAAATTGATTTATCTCAATGTTTTGTTAATCAGTTGTTTGTGTTCTGTTTTTCGCTTTTTTGAAATTGTTTGTAACGTTTTTGGCGTAATTATTGTCTATAAATGCAAAATAATTAACGAACACATAATCTAAAAAACACATGAAAAAGTTATTACTTTCTTTAGTAATGGTTGCAGGCTTAGGCTTTGCAGCTTCAGCTCAAACAGAAGGAGCAGTAAACAAAATTAGCGTAGGACCAGATTTCTTATTGCCTGTGGGCGATAATACTAATGGCATCAGCTTAGGTTACGGTGGTTCTGTAATGGGTGAGTTTAATGTAGCTAAGTCATTAAATTTAACTGTTTCAGGCGGGTACATTTCAATGGCTCCGGAAAAATTCCTTAAAGATCTAGGCGCAACAAATTCAGGCGTTGTTCCTTTAAAAGCAGGCGCTAAATATTATTTTGGCGGTAACTTTTACGGATCGGGCGAGCTAGGTGCTGCTATTTTTACAGAAAAAAACTCAGGTACTGCATTCTCTTACGCACCAACTATTGGTGCTTCGTTTTCTGTTGCAGATAAATCAAGTATTGATTTAGGTGTACGTTACGAAGGATGGTCAAAAAACAGCACTACACTGTCATTTGTAGGTATCCGCGCTGCTTTTGCATTCGGTTTATAGTAAGAACCTTTAACGCATTTAAAAGCCCCAAGCAATTGGAGGCTTTTTTGTTTACAGAAATTTATTGTTTCAAATATTTTAACTATCAAATTAGTTTATTTATCATTGTAGCGTTTTATTTGTCAATCAGGCAGGTACACGGAAAATAAAAACAATTCTAATAAACTTTCTCAAAAAACTGATGAAAAAACTCGTATTATCTTTATTAACAGTTGCAGCATTAAGTACTCCAGCTTTAGCTCAAAGTACTCCGGTTAAATTTGGTTTAAAAGCAGGCTTGGCTTTTCCAAATATGACTTTCTCGGCAGGTAGTGCATCATTTAGTTATGGCACAAAAACCTCTTATTACGTAGGAGGAACCGTAGAGTTCCAATTATCTGATCTGGTTTCTATTCAACCCGGATTAACTTTTATCGATAAAGGAACAAAAATTAACAGCAGCAGTTTTGGTTTTGATAACGACGACTTTCTTACCGATGTGAATGCCACTATAAACTTCAAATATCTTGAGGTACCCGTTAATGCCCTTGTAAATTTCAAAGTTGCCAATTCGGGTAAGTTATTTGTTGGCGCAGGCCCTTATTTTGCTTATGCTTTAAGCGCTAATGCTAAAATGGGATCAGAAAAAGAGAAAATCGAATTCGAAGATTCGGGCTTTAAACGTACCGATTTCGGATTAAATTTCCTTGCAGGTTTTCAGTTAAATAATGGTTTAAATGTTCATGCCGGCTATGGCCTGGGCTTAAGCAATATGGCTAACGACGAAGAAGCCCAAGATTTTGATGCGTCAATCAAAAATAAAGTATTTACAGTTGGTCTGGGGTTTTCTTTCTAGTTTAATTAAGAATGAAATAAAAGGCTTGATGTAAATCGGGCAAGTATATAGCGCTCAAAAAAATCAGATGAAAAAAATAATATTATCATTATTAACGGTTGCTGCATTAAGTACAGTAGCTTTAGCTCAAACAAACAATTCAACTAAAATAGGCGTTAAGGCAGGAGTTACGTTTCCAACTTTTGGTACTTCAGGTACCGAAAATGAAGATGATAACTGGAAAATAAATACCTCTTTTTATGTAGGCGGTACAGTCGACTTTCAAATCTCAGAAAGGTTTTCGATCCAACCAGGCTTATCTTTGATTGGTAAAGGAGGTAAAGGCGATTATTATGAGCACAATGGTGAGCCTAATAATTTAATTGCCTTCAGAGGAACTGCAAAACTAAGTATGCTATATTTGGAATTGCCTGTAAATGCTATTGTTAATTTCGAAACGGGCAATGGTAAAATTTTTATTGGCGCTGGTCCATATTATGCAACAGCCATAAGCGGTAAAACAAAAACAACAGGTATTTTAACGGCAGGAACCTCATCTCTTACCACTTCGACAAATGAAGATATTAAATTTGGTAAAGATGGAACCATGAAGCGTGGAGAGTTTGGCGTTAATTTCTTAGCAGGTTATCAATTAAGTAATGGTTTTAATATCCATGCTGGTTACGGTTTAGGTTTGAGTAACCTCGATTATTCTGATACTCGGGTATCGAAGGTTACAAACCGTGTATTATCGGTTGGTCTGGGTTTTTCTTTTTAAACTTACAACATTAAAAAGCCTCCCTAATTTTGGAGGCTTTTTGCATAATGATAGCTTTCATCAATCTATACCTCATGAAAAAAATAACTTTATTCTTATTTGCATTAACATTTGGCTTAACGGTATATGCGCAGGAGAAACCAGTACCGATTTCGGTAAAAGCTGGTATCACATTCCCGAAAATTAAAACACGTAAAGATGTTGCTCCGTTAAATGGTCCTGCCGTTGATGGGAGCAATATTAATACATCTTTCTATTTGGGTGCTACGGTAGATATAGCCCTGGGCAAAAATATTGTATTCCAACCAGGTTTTTCTGTTACAGGTAAAGGTACCAAAGCAACATACGTTAACTTTAAGGGAAATAGCAACTCATCTGGTAAAATCAGCCTATTGTATTTTGAGATACCAGCCAACGCAGTTAAATATATTCCAGTCGGAAAAAATAAGATATTTTTAGGTTTAGGCCCGTATTTGGGGGTCGCGTTATCCGGAACAGCCAGGTATACATTGATAAATAATGATGTTATAAAGCCAGATAAAGAAAATATTAGGTTTGGTTCTGACAAAGATTTTAAACGCCTCGATTTTGGAGGAAATGCACTGGCAGGATTTCAACTACGCAATGGGCTAAATATACAGGCTGGTATTAGTGCCAGTGCAGCTAAAATTTCCAATTCGAAAGATGTTTATTTGAATGCTAAAAACCTGGTATTTACAGTTGGATTGGGTTTTTCTTTATAAGTGCTTTAAAAAATAATGATAAGCCTCTTGATGAAAATCGGAGGCTTTTTTTCGTACAATACTATGAGCGATCAAACTATAAACTATCATCCATAAGCCATAAACTATAAACCAATAAACAGGCTAAGCCAACGAAAAAAAAATCCTTAACTTCGGCATTTAAATTTAACTATGTACGCAGTTTTTAAACGCGAGTTATTCAGTTTCCTCAGTTCAATGGTGGCTTACATCACCATTGGCATTTTTTTATTGGTTTCGGGACTTTTACTTTGGGTATTTCCTGATACTTCTGTACTCGAATACGGCTATGCCGAACTCAACGGCTTTTTTAGTCTTGTTCCTTATTTGTTCATGTTCCTGATCCCGGCTATCACCATGCGGGCCTTTGCCGAAGAGAGGAGAGAAGGTACTTACGAGCTTTTGGTTACGCGTCCCATTCAACTCTGGCATATTATCGCTGCAAAATACCTCTCTAGTTTGGTACTGGTTCTTTTTGCATTAATCCCGACTATAATTTACTACTACAGCGTTGCCAAACTGGGTTTCCCCGAAGGTAATATCGATTCTGGTTCGGTAATCGGATCGTACATTGGCTTATTTCTGTTGGGAGCTGCATTTACGGCCATTGGCATTTTTTCATCGGCACTTACCAAAAACCAGGTTATTGCTTTTGTTATCTGCGCCGCTTTGTGCGCATTTGCATTCCTCGGCTTCGATTATGCCAGTCAGGTTAGTTTATTTAAATCCATCGAAACCTCAATTACCAATTTGGGTATCAACCAGCATTATACCGCCATTAGTCGTGGTGTTTTAGATACGAGAGATTTGATTTACTTCATCACCTTCTCCGCCTTGTTTTTATTTTTTACCAGGTTAACTATGGGAGGGAAGCGATAATGAACCTTAAAAATAAATGGATCACCGCGGTTTTATTCATCACAGCACTGGTTGTTTTAAATATAATTGGTCAGTATGCTTTTAAGCGTTTTGATTTTACAGCAGATAAAAGGTTTACGCTGAGCGAGAAAACAAAATCATTGCTGGCCAGGAATGAAAAACCGATCATCATTACCGTTTTTTTAAATGGCGAATTGCCGCCCGCATTTAAGCGTTTGCAAGGAGCTGTAAGTGATATTTTGTCTGATTATCAGGCATATTCGAAAGCAGATGTAAAGGTAGTTTTTGTTGATCCTTTGGCTGGATTAAGCCAGGCTGATCAGGATACAGTGGTGAATAATTTGTACGAAAGCGGGATTGAGGCCACCAATTTAAGTGTGAAAACCGAAGCCGGATTAACGCAAAAACTGGTATTTCCGATGGCGATGATTGAAAGTGACGGGAAACAGTTTCCGGTAAAGCTTTTTCAAAACCTTGATACCCGCGGGAGTTACGAAGATAACATTAACCGGGCTATTGAAAACCTCGAGTATATTTTTACTTCGAGCTTAAAAAAGGTGATTACAGGTAGCAACCCCCGAATTGGTTTCTCTGAGTCGAATGGCGAATTATCTGATCAGCAGCTCAATGATGCCATGCATAGTTTATCAAACAGTTATCTGGTTGGTCGCGTGGATTTAAATACTATTGATAAGGCCGGACTTGATAAATTGAAAATGCTGGTCATTGCCAAACCAACCAAACCTTTTACCGAGACCGAAAAATACAAGATCAATTATTTTGTAATGAATGGCGGGAGGGTGCTTTGGAGCATTGATCAGGTGCGTGCAGAATTGGATAGTTTGAGAGGGCAAAGCGGACAAATGGCTACGAACAGTAACCTGAACCTGGATGATATGCTCTTTATGTACGGCGCCCGGATTAATTATAACATCATTGCCGATCCGGCAAACAGTGCCGAAATTCCGGTTTCAACAGGTGTAGTTGGCGGTCAGAACCAGATGCAATTGGTGCCCTGGATTTATTACCCCATTTTACTGCCCGATACCACCGAAAGTGTGGTGAAGAAACTGGATGGCGTAAAATCTGAATTTCCAAGTACTGTAGATACCATTGGAGCCAAAAACATCAAAAAATCGTATATTTTAACTACTTCAGCTTTTAATAAAGTTTTTGAGGCACCCAAACTGTTTAGCCTGCAAATGGTTGGCGAACACTTAGATCCGAGGGCTTTTCAAAGTCGCCCGCAACATGTGGGATTAATGTTGGAAGGAAGTTTTCCGTCGGTTTTTGCAGGCCGGCCATTGCCTGCAGGCATTACACAACCTTACAGCGTTGAAAATGTTGGTAAGCCTGCAAAAATGATTGTAATCGGCGACGGTGATATTTTTAAAAACCAGGTTTCAGCGCAGAATGGCACTCCATTTCCGTTAGGTTACGACCGTTACTCGCAACGTACTTTTGGTAATAAAGCTTTATTGTTAAATATTGTCGATTATTTTACTGATGACGACAACTTAATTGCCTTGCGTAGTAAAGAAGTAAAGATCAGATTGCTCGATAAAGGCAAAATTAAACTCGAAAAAACGAAATGGCAGCTCATTAATGTTGCGGCGCCCATACTATTGTTAATATTCTTTGCAATTTTTCAACATTATTACCGCAAATACAAGTACGCTAAATAATTTTTATATTTTTGAAGAAGACTAAAAGATATCATGAGATTTATTGTATCCACATCAACGCTGTTAAAACACTTACAAACTGTAAATGGTGCTTCAAGCAGCAGTACAGTTTTACCCATATTAGAAAATTTCCTTTTCGAGATTAAAGATGGAAACTTAACTATCTCTGCTACCGATTTACAAACGAGCATGACAACTGCTTTGGCTGTAGAATCAAAAGAAGAAGGTAAAGTTGCGGTTCCGTCTAAAATTTTATTAGATACACTTAAAACCTTACCAGATCAGCCAATTGCATTTAATATAGACGACAGTACTTTTGCGATCGAAATTAGCGCAGGTGATGGTAAATATAAATTGAGTGGTGAAAATGGCGACGATTTTCCAAAAATTCCAGTTGTAGAAAACGCTTCTTCTGTTAATTTGCCTGCATCAGTTTTAACTGAAGCGATTACCAAAACTATTTTTGCGGTAAGTAATGATGAGCTACGTCCGGCAATGACAGGTGTATTTTGCCAGTTATCACCACAGCACATTACTTTTGTAGCTACCGATGCACACAAGCTGGTACGTTACCGCCGTATGGATAGCAAAGCTGATAAAGCAACTTCGTTTATCTTACCTAAAAAAGCTTTAACACTTTTAAAAGGCGCCTTGCCTTCTAACGATATTAATGTATCGGTAGATTATAATGCAACAAGTGCTTTCTTTAAGTTCGAAAATATTAATTTAGTGTGTCGTTTAATAGACGAACGCTATCCAGATTATGAAGCAGTAATACCTACAAACAACCCAAATAAATTAATTATCGACAGGGTTCTGTTTTTAAATACACTACGCAGGGTTGTAATTTTTGCCAATAAAACCACACATCAGGTGAGGTTAAAAATCAGCGGCAGCGAGTTGAATATTTCATCTGAAGATTTAGACTTCGCCAACGAGGCACACGAGCGTTTAAGCTGCCAATATGATGGTGAAGACCTTGAAATTGGCTTTAATGCCCGTTTCTTAATCGAAATGCTGAGCAATTTAAGCGGCGATGAAGTTACTTTAGAGTTATCTACTCCAAACAGGGCAGGGCTTTTAATTCCGCAAACCAATGATGAAAATGAAGATGTTTTAATGTTGGTTATGCCGGTTATGCTAAATAATAGTTATTAGTCTACTAATTTTTTAGTTTTTATACAAAGAATGGCTTGGTTTTTGACCGAGCCATTCTTGTTTCTAACAAAATAACAGCTAACCATGAAAATCTATACCAATCTCTCAAAGGTAATCCTCCTGCTTTTCACTATTCCTATCCTGGCTTTATCGGCCTGTAAAAAAAATGATCCCGATGTGGTTGTCAAGGGCGAAGCTAAAATTAAAGTGGTTAATGCCTCATTAACAGAAATCCATCAGGAAGTTTATTTAGATGATGCTAAACTTACTGCTACGGCACTAGCTTTTGGCGAAACCAGCGAATACGTTAAAATACCTTCTGGGAACCGCAATGTTGCTTATGTAGGCCTGAATAATGCCAATACCAATGCATCTTTTAATTTTACCCCCTCTATTACCTATACCACATTTTTGGTTACCAATAAAAATGCGGAACGGGAGATTGTAAACTATGAGGATAATCTGAGCAATACAGAAATGGATAAAGCTAAGGTGAAACTGATTAACCTGAGTCCGAATTTTGCTACGGGTATAAATGTTAGCGTACAGGCTGGTTTACAATTTGTTAATGGCCTGGCTTTTAAAGAGGCTTCGAATTACTTTACGCTTGATGGCGGATTGAATCTGAGATATTCAGTTGTAGGTTCGGGCAATATTAAAACGATTGATAATTCGAATTTTGTAGGCGGAAAAATTTACACCATTTGGTTTAGCGGTACAACTGCAGCAACCTTAGAAGCGCATATCATCGCAGATAATTAATTTCGGTAAATTTATAAGCTTTCTGCTATCTTTACGTTTTATTAGCATCAGCAATTTTATATGAAAAATACTAATTCAATATGGCCTAAAATGTTCCTTTTTGTGCCTGTATTAATGATCTTTTCCTGCATCAAGAATGATAATTTCATCAAAGGAGATGCTAAGATCAGGTATTTTCATTCGGCGGTAACAGATACTATTCAAAATTTTTATTTACGAGGTATTCAGTCCGGAGCTTCTACAGCTTATGGTTCAAACAGTAATTATATTGTTGTAGCTGGCGATTCGAGCTATACCATTACTTCCAGAAATATAAATACCGCTACCGATGTTGCAAGTACAACCAATAAATTTGATATCGGGGCTAATTATTCGATCTTCTATACACGTAAAACAGCTACCAGCAAGCCTGAATTAACAGTTTTTAAGGATGATGTAAAGCAAAACTTAGACTCTGTAAAGCTAACATTCTTAAACCTGGGCTATACTTTAAATTCTAATGTGATTGTGAAAGATGATGGGGGGCTTTCCCTCAGTTTACCATGAAATATGGTGATAGATTCAGTCATACAATCAAATTAACTAAAGCCACCAGGATTTCTTTTGCATTGGAAGCGCCTATCGCAACCCAACCAGCCGTAAATGCCTTAGATTCGCTACCAACCACTACGTCAAAATCAATCGCAATTACAAAGGGCTTGGTTTATACGGTTTTACTCGATGGAACAAAAAAGAACGAACTCCAAATGCGCCTGGTTTCTACCAACTAATTATTATTGCATTTCACTAGCATTTATTCCCTCCGATATTCATACTTTTGCCCAAAATTAGATAAATGGAATTACTACAGCAGCTTTTAGACTTTATCCTTCACATCGATGTCCATTTAGCCGAAATTGTTAACGAATACCGTACCTGGACTTACCTTATTTTATTTCTGATCATCTTCGCTGAAACCGGCTTTGTGGTAACACCATTTCTTCCGGGCGATTCGTTGCTGTTTGCAATGGGCGCTTTAATTGCCGGCGAGCACGAAACAGGTTTAAATATCTGGGTGATGATGATTATTTTGATCGCTGCTGCTATTTTAGGAAACACAGTTAATTATAAACTGGGAAGCGTTTTAGGTGCAGGAGTATTTAAAGAAAAGAATAAAATCTTAAAACTCAAATACTACCATCAATCGCACGAATTTTTTGAAAAGCACGGTGGTAAAGCCATTATGCTAAGCAGGTTTTTACCTATTTTCAGAACTATTGCTCCTTTTGTGGCGGGTATTGCAAAAATGCCTTTTGGCAGGTTTACTTATTATAATATTATTGGTGGTATTACCTGGATTTTTGCCTTGTTAATTGGTGGATATTTACTGGGACAGATTCCGGTAATCAAAAACAACTTTGAACTGGTAATTATCTTTATTGCCGTTGTAACCTTTGTACCTGCTATTTGGGCTGCCATTAGAAGCCGTTTACAATCAAAAAAGACTGAAGAAGTACTTTAATTTTTTTTTAAGTACGAGATAGAAGAAGAGACTTTAGCAATAAGGTCTCTTTTTTCGTTTATAACTGGTTTACAGTAAATAAATAGTTCAAATTAATTATTGTGTTTTTTGTAGTCCTTCAACAGGCTCAGGATGACAGTTCTATGGATGTTTTTAATATCAGGCCTTAAATCTCCCAGCCAAGTGGTACACCTTTCTCAAATTTTCGTTCTGTATCAGTTTCGGCTTTCTTTTCATCTGGAGTTGGTTCTAGCTTAATCAGGTTTTTAAGTACGGGCTGACAGGCATCAATCCATACCTAGTGCCAGAAAGAGCCAATTTCGAGTATGGCGCTGCGCATTTGCTTTTCTACCATGTTGTTCATTTTGTCGTGGTAGCTTTTGGCATATTCGATTGAATATTGCTTTAAAACGGTGTTGTTTTTTCAGCAAAACTATATTTTATGTGATGGAAAAGAGGCGTTTAAGGCTGCTTCGAAGGTTAAAACAGTATCAACCAGGCTATGGGTGTGTTTCACTACTTTCCAGGCTGCTTTTAGTGGATTTTCGATATGACTGGCCTTGCCTACCACAAAATTGTAGCGGGTAGAAAAAAGCTCAGGAAGGCGACTTTCCCAAAAGGCATGGATACCAACCTGGTTGGTGAGCTGACCGTTGTGGTTGGCTGTAGTATGCAAAGGAACATGCGCATCACCAATATAGTGGCCCAAATCAGCTGAGTATTTTAAAATCCTGACAGAATCGCGGGTTTTAAAAGCTTTAGCCAAACTGTAATAGGTACGCTGAATTTGCCAGGGTAAAATTCCGTTGGCGTTCAATTGCTTTAGTCCATACCTGGTTAAGGCATCATTCCACTTCTCCGGAATACTGTAAATGTTTTTTTCGTAGTTTTCTACATCCAGGTAATGTCTTGGGGCTTCTAAGGTATCGGCATACCTACGCTTATCGGGATCTACAGCATGCTCGGTAATGTACTTTATATTCTTTTTGTAAAACCCGATCATATCAGCGGGAAGTGTTAAAAACAGCAAGGTTATTGATTCTTTGATGTGCAAAGAAACCCCAGGAGATACAAAAAATAGGAGGGATGATTAACGCAATTAAAATCGTTAATCTTTTCATTGGTATAAATTGTTTTATGATTAAAATCTATCATGATTGTTCTGTATAGATATCAACCACAATAGATTTTTAATCAATTTATGAAAAATTTAAGCATTTTCCATTTTTTTCTTATCTAATTTTTTCATCTGCATTACTACAGCCATTACCCTTTGGGCTCTTTCGGGATCGGCCATTAACTCGCCAATGTTCGATGGAATAATTTGCCATGAAAGGCCAAACTTATCTTTTAGCCAGCCGCACATACTTTCCTGTCCGCCATCTTTGGTCAGCGTATCCCAGTAGTAATCTATTTCTTCCTGGCTATCGCAATTAACCATAAACGAAACTGCTTCATCGAACTTAAATTGCGGTCCGCCATTTAGTCCCATAAATTTACTTCCGTTAATTTCGAAAGTAACCACCATTGGGCTAACCTGGGTAATTTTCGAATCTTTAAAAACAGTACAGTAATAATTTGCTGCTGCTTCGGCCTGTCCGTCAAACCAAAGGCATGTTACAAGTCCTTTTGTCATTTTGTTTTGTTGTTGAGTTTTTGTTAGTACAAGTTAAGCAAGATATGAACAGCATATGGGGCGTAAAAGAGACTTTTTAAGGGGGCAATAAGACCATATAAAGTTCAAAGACTAAAGAGGAAAGACCAAAAATCTAAGCGCCAAATTGTGAAAGATGGTGGTCTAAATGTTTATAAAACATGTTATTCCATTCGGTTTTGTTTAGTTTGCCAAAAGAATGCGATTCTTTACCTTCGAAATGGTTTTCACCTAATTCCTGTGTTTTATTGAGGTAGGCAATCAACCTGGCTTTCTCTTTCTCAAAATCCCTTTCATCTTTAATGATGAATTGTGGAGCCGTTGGGTTGTTTTTTGGATAAGACTTTTCACTAACCACTTTACTTTTAACCAGGTTTTTCAGAATAAATTTCATAAACAAACCAGGTTTTGGGTGTATATCATCGTAAATCATTTCGTAGGTTACATTACAATGCGCCAGCATTTGTACTACATTCATTTTGCCCCAAAGCTGTGGAGTAGTGGGACTAAGCGTGTTAATTCTTTCAATAATTTCGCTAGTTACTGCGGGTTGGAAGATGTTCTTCATGATCTTATTTGGACGATATTTGTTAATATATTATTTAAAGTTACAATGGTGTACTCATTGTGCCTAATTTCTCAACATTTTAAACGAAAACCAACCCAGTAATACAATAATTACCGCCATTAAAACCCATAGCCAGGCTTTGTTTTCGAATAGGGGCTTGGTTACTTTAGCCGTGTAGGCCGGGTTTTGCTGTTCTTCGCCGATGGTGAGTGAACTTAAGTTTGCAGGTATTTTATTTTCAAATTTTTCGATCTCGTAACTGGGAACTACAGCTTTGTTATTGCCATAATATAAAGCGTAACGCAGTTTTGGATCATCAAAACGGGCAATCAATTCATATACACAGCCTTTTAATGCCAAACCACTTAAACGTAGTGGCTTATTATCATTGTTTTGGATGGTAATCCGCAGTTTTGAAGTAATGGTATTTGGAAAGCTAAATACAGGTTTTTCTATAGAGCTAACGGTGCCCGTGTAAAGATCCATGTAATTGTACTTTATACCTTTATCGGTTTTAAAACTATCTGTAGCATAATCAATTTTGAACGGACGGTAAAAATCAAAATCGCTTTGGGCATTTAAACTCAATTGCGATACCGGTACCGGATCGGTTAAATTGATGTCGATAACCGTTTCTTTGTGTTCTGCATCGTTTTTGATGTTGTACGATTGATATTTAATATCCTGGAATATGCCTTTTATGGTATCTGTTTTTAAAATTTTTGTGGTTAAAAGCTCCATCTGGGCACTATTTTTTATGGCAATCCGAAAATAGGCATACTTTGCATCGGGGAAATTTATCCTGGTAAAATGATAATCGGTAAACTGGTTTTTGATCGACAAAATCCGGTAATCTTTTACTATGGTAAACCAGTTTTGGTTATCGTTACTGCCTTCGAGCGTAACTTTCCAGTCGAAATTTTCCTGCTTAAAATCGAGATTTATCTGGTTAATTACGCCGCTTACCGCGGGTCGAAAAGTATAATAATAAGTGTTGTTAGCTGAGCTTTGGTTCAACTGTTTAAAAGCAATTTCCTTCGTGTTAATCTGATTATCGCGTTGCTTTAACAGATAAGGGATCTCAACGGTATCTTTACCCTTAATGCCAAAAATACGCAGGTCTTCAAAACCCGGCTTAAGCTTTTGATATATTGGGTTGGGCAGTACCATACTGTGCCAGGTAGCTTGTACACCAGTAATTTCCCTTTTTAAGCGGTAGGGAGCAGTTTGGGCGTTTGCAGCTAATACGCAAGGTAAAAGCCAAAAAAGCAGCTTAGTTTTTAGTCTCCACATCATCAATAATTAAATGTTTGTACTTGTTGTAAAGGAAAGAAATGATTAGCAGCAATATGCCCAGCGACACGAATACAATGGTTTTTGAAATGGTGCTGAGGTAGGCAATGTCGTAAACAAAAAGTTTAATCAGCGTAATACCAAACAAAACCATTGCCCCAATACGCAGGTGTTTTTTGTTTTTGGCCAAGCCCATACCGATCAAAAATAGCGAATAAGACCCCAAAGGATGCTCAAACCTAATTTATAATTACCATCTAAACCTGCCAGGGCTAAAATGTTAATCAGCTCGCTGCTAATTACCCATAAAATGGAAATGTAAAGCAGGTAATCGAACAGTGTTTTAAAGCTGCTTTTAAACAGACTGTAATTGATTAACTGGTAGAACATGATAATTAACAAAGCAAAGAAGCCAATAGAAACATAGCGGATGCCAATATTGAAGGTGCCGATTTTGAAATAGTTATTATCCGATAATAAATATTCATCTCTAAGCTCACTTAAATTATAAAGGCCATTGGTTAAAAATAAGGCAATAACCAACAGGTTAATAGCCAGACAGGCAATTGCAAGCTCGCTGCTTTTAAGTTTTTTTAGATTAAAATAAGACAATGCGGCGGCAAAAAATAGGGTATAGATATAAATCCAGGCTATTTTTAACTTTTCATAGTTGTAATTGTAGGTATAGCCGCTGTAATCTGTATTTGTTTTTGGGTGCGGGTTTATTTTGGAGATTTCGAAAAGGTTGTTAAAATGTTTCGAAATCTCCAGTGAGAAAGTAATATACACTACAAACAATAATATTGAAGGAATGCTGTAACTCAATATCTGGCGCATCCAGATCCATTCGGCAGGTTTCTCGGTTTCTTTTTTGCTGATGCTGAACATCCAGCTAAAACTGCCAATAAAAATAACTGCCGTTAAGAAACCCACATTAAATATCGGTTTAACAACCTGATAACTGCCATAGTAACTTGCATAACTGGCCCAGTCTTCTAAAAGGCTTAAAAAGGCAAGAAAGATAAGCGGAAAAGAAAGCTTTTCGTAGATAGCAATTTGTTTAACCCTACCCAGATAAAAGAGTATGGCCGCCTCAACAGTCCAGAATATAGTTACCCAACCGCCATCTAACTGCACCGGAACAGCCATGGTAATAAAGGTAATAACCAAAGCCAGGATAAGGTAGAACAGGTTTTTATCGGCCAGTTGCCTTTTGTAAATAATTAAGCTTACCACAAAATGAATTATTCCGTTGGCCAGGGTAAATAAGCCTAAAAATTCTGCACTATTTTTATTGTCGGCTATAATTAAATAACCCATGCAGTAAAAAATGAAGGCATTTAAGAGTGTGATGACTACATCACTTAAGCCGAATACTTCTCTCTTAATGACTTTATAAGCAAGGTTAGTGATGTAAAAAGTAATAAAGAATATCGAAGCAAACAGGAGGGCGAGAACAAAATACTGGCTCTCACTACTTAAATCAAAGCGCCAGGCTGAAAAAATGAGCCAGCTTAATCCGAAGGAGACATAAAATAAGGGTTTCCAGTATTTTTTAAAGCTCAATACCAAAATACCGATATTGATAATCGCTATATAGCTAAATAAACCCCCTACTTTGCCAGAGCCATCGCTCAGTAAAAACGGCACAGCATAGGCACCAACCAGGCCAATATGGGCAATAACCTGCTTATTGTATTGAATTGCTGCAACCACAGTGAAGGAGGTGAAAATCACCATCAGGCCGAAGGCAAGTGCCTGCGGAATCAAGGCGTAAAAATCGTAAGCGGCATATGTAATAAAATACATGATGGCAATGGCACCACTAACCAGTACTGCTGAAAAGTTTTCGTATTTAGCCTTTAATTTAATTGCAAAGCCCATTAAGCCTGCACCCATTGCATAACCCAAAACAATACGGGTTAAAGGGCTAATCATATCGTGATCGATGGCATATTTTGCGCCAATGGCTACACCGATGATTAAAATCAGGATACCTATTTTACTGATCAGATTCTCGCCAATGAACTTTTCGAAATCTGATTTAACTATATTTTCGCGCTTAAAGCGGTCGGCAAAATTAGGCTGTAACGGATTTTGAGGAGTAGGAAAAGCTGAAGGAACCGGCTGGGGAGTTGCTGCATGTTGTATTACCGGATTTGGTGGTGTATTTTTTGGAGGCGATATAAAAGTAGGTTCAGCAGCTTTAGGTGCATTTGCTGAGTCCGGCGATTGTAAAGCTTTAACTTCTTGTCTTAATGCCTGAATTTCGGCTTCGAAACCTTGTTGCCTCAGCAATAAATTTTCTAGCTTAACTAACAGCAGGTTTAATTTTTCCGAATTATCCATCCAATATCTGATTTGCGTAACTTATTTTATTAAATATAGGAAATGAATTTTTATCAGGTTAGGAAATTATTCACTACGTCGGTAACAGTTCTGAATAGAAGGCTACAAATTCGCGAATCAGTGAATAACCATCGCGCCACTCCAAATATTCGGGACTGGCTCCAAAAACCTTATCGAAGCCATTTTTTCTGAAAAGCATTTTGGTGCGGGTAATGTGGTAATATTGCGAAACCACTATGATACTTTCAATATGATAGTTGCTTTTTAGTTTTGCAGTGTTTTTTACCGTTTTTAAAGTGTTATCGCCCTGGTTATCGGTAATAATTAAAGCAGCCGGAACACCCTTTCCGATCAGGAAATCACGCATTTTATCACCTTCATTAAAACCTTCGTGGCCATGCCCGCCACTTACAAAAAGCATTTTTACCCGTCCGTTTTTATACAGGCTAAGCGCACGTTCCAGTCTTTTTTGCAACCTTTGTGATAAAGAGCCATCTTCGTTTACTTTATTGCCTAACACCACACCTAAATCGGCATTTTGTGGGGTGTTGTTCATCCCATCGATAATAATAACACTGGTGTGGATGCTAAACCAAAGTACTATGAGGATAATAAAGGCTTTTGTAAGTGGGCTAACTTTCAATTTACTGCCTTTAAAAACAGGCTGATGTCTTGTGTCCATTCGGATTTATATTGGGTTAGGTAGTTGTCGTGACCGGCTAAAGGATAGGTGCGAAGGCTTTTACTTCCTTTCAGGTTGTTGAAAATTTCGTTTATTTCACTGCGTGAAACCCGGTTGTCCTTTTCTCCGTATAAGAGCAAGGTGGGGCATTTTATGCCTTTTGCATCATCAACAGGACGCAGTTTAAAACCATTAAAATGATGCTGAAAGCCTCCCCAAAACACCAGAATATTGGCGAGCGGGAAAGTAGGGATATGTAAAATTTTAAACCTGGCCTGGGTTGTTTTTAACAGGCTGCTATAAGGACATTCGATGATAATCGCAGCAGGATTGATTTTAAAAGCGTTCAGTGCTTTCATAGTAGCTACAGCGCCCATAGAAGTACCAAACAAAATAATTTGCTTTTTTTCAGTTTGGTTAACGTATTGGTAAACTGTTTTAACTTCCTCAGCTTCGGCAAAGCCAATGGTAGTTTCATTGCCTTCCGAGCCGCCCGAACCCATAAAATCGACCAGCATGGTATTGTAGCCCAACTGGTAGAAAATGTTGGCCTTGTTTATCAACCCGGATTTTGACGCGCTATAGCCATGAAACATAATAACAGTTCCCTTTGCCTCAGGGTGTTTAATAAACCAGCATTCTAATTTTTTATTACTTTGTAGCTTAACGGTGGTGTAGGGCAAATCTGGTTGCCTTTGGTTCGCCGGGCGTGGGTTTGATACTCCTGTAAAAAGCGTCTTTATTTTCTCTGCCAGCGAGAGTTGCTCTGGCTTAGCTGTTTTGGTTACTTTTTGTGTAGTAAAATGCGTGAGTTGATAAGCCTGGTTATAGGCAATGATGTTTGCCAGTACGAACAGGCTTACCAGCCCCCATAACAGGATCTTAATTATGTTCCGTAAAGATTTCTTAGGGGCGCGTTTTTGTGATTTAACGTACATGCGGCTGCTATAATTAAATTTTAACCAACGTTTTAAATACTCCATCAATTACTTTGGCCATCCGGTTAATATCGAGTGTTTCCATGGTGTCGGTAACCTGGTGGTAGTTTTTATTCCGGTAAAAAGAGGTGTCGGTGATCATTAAGGCACTGTAGCCAAATTTCCAGTAATTTAGGTGGTCTGAAAAATCGATACCCGGCAAAGACGTTGGGCCACTAAAGGTTTTGGTTAGAATGGTATTCCCTTTTTTGAAAGCCGAAGTAAAGTTGTTGGCAAACTTGCCCGCACTAAATTTTTTAATCACGGTTATGTAATCGCCCTTATTGCCATAAAACCACGATAAAATGCCCAGTGGGTATGATTGTGATTTCTTTTCAGTTTTAAAGTAACCGATCATTTCTAAAGAGAGCATACCATATACCTCAATTTTATTGCTTTTGAGCCATTTGGCGTGGATATAACTCCCCATCTGTTCGGTACGGAAATAGGGTGGCTCTTCTAAGGTATAAGCTACTAAATCTATCCGGTGGTTTAGTTTTTGGCCTTTTAACATCCTGGCCAGTTCTAAAAGACCTGTTACCCCGCTTGCATTATCATCTGCACCTTCCTGCTCGCCGCAACTATCGTAATGTGCACCTGCAATTATCCGTTTTTGATGTTGGGTACCGAAAGAACAGATTACGTTTTTATAGATCTTTTGATCTACTGTATATTCCTGAATGTATACACTATCGGCATATTTCTTAAATACCGACCGGATATAATCGGCTGTTTGGTTTAGCTGATCGATATTTTGATGACTGCGGTACCTGGGCGTTTTGGTTAGGGTTTTCAAATGTGCTTTTATCACCACTGTATCAGGCAATGTAGCCGCCTTACACCAGGTTGCTGATAGTAAGCATAAACTTAAAATTAAGATTTTTGAGCGCGTCATTTGTTGAGTTATGTGATACGAATATAACAAATTCGAAAATTACAAGCAGCCATAATAACTTGTTTTATTGAATGATAATGACTTTACTGAAACCCGATCGATAGAGATTTTTAATACATTTACAGCAAAATATAGTTACGATGGAATTATCCTGCCCAATATCGGCCGAAAGAATAAATGAAAATGTGGTACGTTTAATTGCCTTTATGGTAGCTGTAGTAGCTACTGTTTGCTTAATTTTTGGCAATTATTGGGCAATAGTGTTTTTGATTTTTGATTTTGGCAGCAGGGCCTTTACTTCGGGAAAATTCAGTGTGTTAAAATATGTGGCTGTAAGCATTAACCAAAAACTGACACTGCCAAAGCAAATGAAAGATTTGGCCCCAAAGAAATTCGCCGCAACCTTAGGTTTTGTATTTTGCCTGCTGATTACGGCGATGTTCCTGTTTGATTTTTCGACTCTGGCAATGGTTTTTACAGCAGTAATGCTTGTTTTCGCCTTGCTTGAAAGCCTTTTTGCAATATGTGTAGGCTGTTACGTTTATAGTTTTTTACAGCTTTTTAAAGGAAACAAAGCTTAACTTATGGCTGTAAAGCTTTTCTAACTGCCGGCGCAATTCTGGTTCCATAAATTTCTATCGATTTCATCATCGCGGCATGTGATGGTCCGCCAACATCCATGTGGGCCGAGAAACGGGTTAGCCCGAAAGTTTCTTCCATAGCCAGTATTTTATCTACCGATTGGTTTACATCGCCAATAATTAATGCGCCGCTTTTGCTCATTCCAGCATCAAACTGGTTGCGTTGGTAGGGTGCCCAGCGGCGTGTACGACCGATTCTGTTCATCTGTGCCGAATAGAGCGGGTAATAGTAATCTGCTATTTCGCTGGTGTTTTCGCCAAATAGTGAGTGCATGTGTACGCCAACCTCGAATTTGTTCATATCGTGACCGTAAGCCTGGTATACTTTTTTGTAATAATCGAACAGAGGCTTAAACTGTACAGGCTGACCACCAATAATGGCAAACATTACCGGTAAACCCAGTCTTCCGGCACGTTCTACCGATTCGGGCGTGCCACCAACGGCCACCCAGATTTTTAAGCTATCGTTTACTGCACGTGGCAAAACTTCCTGGTTATTTAATTCTGGCCTGAATTTACCTTTCCAACTAACTTTAGGTGATGCATTGATTTTTAACAGTAGATCTAATTTTTCTTCGTAAAGCTCATCGTAATTTTGCAGGTTGTAGCCAAATAATGGGAATGATTCGATGAAACTTCCGCGGCCAGCCATTAATTCGGCCCTGCCGTTCGAAATTAAATCGACTGTGGCAAAACTTTGGTACAGCTTTACCGGGTCAGACGAACTTAAAACCGAAACGGCACTGCTTAGCTTAATGTTTTTAGTTACGGTTGCTGCAGCGGCCAGGATAATTTCAGGACTCGATACCGCATAATCCGGGCGGTGGTGCTCGCCAATGCCATAAAAATCCAAACCCACTTCATCCATGAGTTTAATTTCTGCTATAATTTCCTGAAGTCTTTGTTGTGCGGGTTGAATTTCTCCATTTGCATTGATTTGCAAATCGCCAAACATGCCAATACCTAATTCCATACGTTAAAATATTTTTAACAAAGGTAATGGCTTTGTGTTTGCCGGGTTTTGATCTATGGTAAGAAATGGTTAACTATTTAAATCGATCAACTGGTTAATTGTTTAACTGAACTCCATCCCGTGCACACAACGTTATGCTTTTTGGTAGTTTAATTATTCGAGTTGGTTAACTGCAGGTTAAGAAAGGATATTTTTTTGAAATTAGATTTTACAGGCCTGAATCAAGCTTGCCCAGCGAATTTAAGATGGAAGCCAATTCTTCAAACTGATAATCAAAATTGGTAACATCAATATCGAATTTTTTTCCGTTTTTTAACGAGACAGCAATAAAATAATGAGGATGTCTTTGGAGAAAGATAGTATAATTATGAATTGATTTGATGGTATTAATTTCTTCCCATTTAAAAGTGCCGCGGTCTAAAAATGTAATTTCCTCTTCGTTTGCTACTATGGCGTAAATCTCTTCGTTTTTCTGTAATACTCTTAAAATGAAAACCATATAAAGGACATAAAGACAGAACATGATAGCGAAAGTGATTAAATAGCTAAGGTTAAAGGCTCCTGCTATTGCTAAAAATGCTATCGGAAAAAGACAAAATGGAATGATAATAAAGCCAATGTTACTATTGTCTTTTACTTTAATAGATGTAACCATTTTTTGAGCGATTGAGCTGTTAATTTAGCTATTCTTTTTTAGAAACAACAAAATCAAATTCCCTGATAATTTCCCATTTTCCACCATTGATTTGTGTGATTAAGCTGATCTTGTAAAAACTTAGTACCGTTGGGAGCGGATAAGATTTTATCTGTTCAAAAATTTCTATGGTACAGGTAGAATTTCTGGGATGCATGAGCGTGATGTGTGGTAGAAGAGCTCGTGGTGAGTCGTTTATTCCTTTCAAAATTAATTTCCTTAACTGCTGAAAGGAATCGTTACCTGCTTTGGCAGGCATATACACACCCTTCCCGTTTTCAAATTGTTCAACGGCTCCAAACGTCATTTGAATTTGACTGTTTAGTTTAATGTTTTTGATGTTGGCAAATACTTGATCCAGTTGTTCAATTTCGTCTTCCCGACACAGGGTAACATGTGCAGGAATTAAACTATGCTGAATAGGATTAAACTGTGCCCTAACCTGCTCAATAACTTCGGTTTGGTGGGTAATAAATAGAGTAAGCTGTTGCCGGGTTTGTTGCATAAACTAAGTTAGGCTTTATTTTTAAAGCCTGTTAAAGGAATTGAGCAAACATACTTTCGCTATATGCGAATAAAACTCTGCAATAATCTTATGCAATTCTGTGAGACCCTGAAACAGGTTTAGGGTGACGACCGATTCAACTGAAAACTGTTAACTATTCGATCTTCTTGCCTTTCATCGCTGTCGAAATAGCCGCATCCATTACACGCTCTGCAAATGGACGGGTAAACTCGTTCAGTTCATCGGCTTTTTTCAAAATGGTATCTTTTTCTTGAGTGGATAGTGCGGTTTTCAGTGCCTCGATGTGTGCCACGGTTTCTGCAATTTCAGTTTCAGATAAATGTTCTGCATGTTTTTTGATAAAACCTTCAGCTGTGTAAACCAATTGTTCACCTTCGCTTCGGGCTTCAATCAGCATGCGCTGTTGTACATCGCTCTGTGCGTGTTCAATACTATCTAAAAGCATTTTTTCAACTGTATCGTCGCTTAAGCCATAACTTGGGGTAATTTCAATCTCCTGTTTAACACCCGATCGAAGCTCAATAGCCTGAACGGTTAAAATGCCATCAGCATTAAGCAAGAAGTTGATATCTACTTTGGGCAAACCTGCCGGCATAGCCGGAATGCCTTTTAAATCAAACTCAGCAAGTTTACGGTTTTCTTTTACCAGATCGCGCTCGCCCTGGTAAACCGATATTTTCATGTTTACCTGACCATCAATAGAAGTGGTGTACTGCCTGCCGGCTTTGGTTGGCACCTTGCTGTTGCGGGCAATAATTACATCCATTAAACCGCCCATGGTTTCGATACCCAATGAGAGTGGGGTTACATCAAGCAATAAAATATCCGAGCGGTTTCCGGCCAGTACATCAGCCTGGATGGCAGCACCTAAAGCTACTACTTCATCCGGGTTAATATTATCCTGCGGAGTTTTACCAAAGAAATTTTGGACTTGCTGTTTTACAAATGGTGTGCGGGTAGAACCACCTACTAAAATCACCTCATCAATATCAGCTGCTGTTAAATCAGCATCTTTTAAGGCATTTTTGCATGCCGTAATGGTTTCTTCAACCTTAGCTGCAATTAATTGTTCGAATGTTTGCTTATCGAGTGTGCACCAGATTTCACCAACTTTCTCATTGAATAAATTCTGGCTTGATAGTGCTTTTTTTGCAGCCTCAGCCTGTAGCCTTAGCGTTTGCATTAAAATATTATCCTTGGTCAGGGTAGTAACATCAAGTTTGTTTTGTGCAATCCAGTAATCTAAAATTGCCCGGTCAAAATCGTCGCCACCTAAATAAGTATTTCCATTTGTAGCCAATACTTCAAAAATTCCGTTCTGGATTTGCAGGATGGAAACATCAAAAGTACCACCGCCCAAATCGTACACGGCAATGGTTTTTTGTTGCGTAGGGTCTAAACCAATTCCATAAGCCAAACTGGCTGCGGTAGGTTCGTTTACAATACGCATTACATCTAAGCCAGCCAGTTTTCCGGCATCGCGGGTAGCCTGGCGTTGACTATCGTTAAAGTAGGCTGGAACAGTAATTACAGCACGGTTAACGGGTGTTTTTAGCGCATGCTCGGCCCTTGCTTTAAGCTCTTTCAGTATTTCGGCCGAGAGCTCAATAGGGGTATAGAAACGATCGCCTGCATGGATTTTTACCAGCGCATCGGTATCATCGTCAATAATTTTGTAAGAAAATGTAGCGGCATGATCGGCTACATCTTTGTAAGAGCGGCCCAATAATCGTTTAACCGAAAATATGGTGTTCGATGGGTCGGTGGTTAAAAATTCTTTGGCCTCGTTGCCTACAACGGCTTCGTTCTGGCTGTTGAAATAAACTACCGATGGCACCAAAACGCCCTTGCCCGAATCGTTAATTACCTGAGGGTCTTTATCTGGGTTAATAAATGCAACCAAACTGTTGGTTGTACCTAAATCAATTCCGACGATAATTTCTTCCTTTTGAAACGAACCTGTAGCAAGGTTAATCGATATTTTTGCCATAGCCGCAAATTTACAATATTGTTCCTAGGTTTCAGAACCAGAATGTTTTTTAAAAGTCAATTAGTTTTTGGTTGGAAGTCGGAAGTCCGGAGTTAGGTGTATTATTGCCTTGAAGTTTTATACAGGTATATCTTCGGACCCCTGACTATTTATTCTTCTCCTCAATCCAAAGGCTCATGTATTTTGTGCTCTGAAGGGTATGGTGGTTTAAGATCTGCCCCATAAAATTAGCCTGACGGTGTTTAGGTAAGTTTAACAGCAATTTAGTTATCTTCTGCATAAAATCATCGGCAAAAGCCGTGGAGGCGTAACGCTCGTTGATGATTTGAACACCATGCTTTTGTGCTTCCTTCCATTCGGCTTCGTTTTGGTAAAGGAGTGAGGCCTGTTCTGCGAAAGTGCTTAAATCATCTTCAACAATCCCATTCCAGGAAAGGTTGCCTTTCATGGCTTCGGCGCCAACTGTTGTGGTTACTGATGGTGTACCTACCTGCATGGCATCGATAAACTTGCCCTTAACGCCAGCGCCAAACTGGATCGGTGCAAGTAAAACTCTATGTTGGGCTATGGTTTCCTGCGCATTTAAAGCTCGGCCCTTAATGAAAAATTTTTCAGCCTTATTTTCAAGTTGTAGTACTTTTTGAGAAGGGTAGGCGCCATAAATATTCAATTTAGCTTCCGGAAGTTTTTTGCGTAGCAAGGGCCATACTTTGGTTTTCAGGGTTTGAACGGTATGCCAGTTGGGTTCGTGCAGAAAGTTTCCAATGAAAACAAAATCGGCTCTATCTGTAAAGGGAATCCAATTTTGAATGGTTGTGGCAGTAATTTCTTGTTCTAAGAATGGCAGGTAATAAAGTAAGCTGGCATCAATTTTAAATTGTTCTTCGAGTAGCTTCATCTCTATTTCTGAGATAATCAAAGAAAGATCGCAACGGAGGATGGCCGCAATTTCGCGTTTGGCTGTATCGGAAAACAGGTTTAGCGTTTCCTGCTTTTTGGAACTTTGCTGACGTGCCTGGCGAAGAAAATGTAAATCTTCGGTATCTAAAATTCGTAGGGCATCGGGACATTCCTGTTGTACGCGCCAGCCGTATTGTTCTTCAATCATAAAGCGATCGAATAGCACAATGTCGGGGTTAAGTGCTTTTAAAAAGCTGTTGAAACTTTCGTTGTTTAACTTAATTTCCTGCTCAATTACACTTGTATTGCTGAAATCATAGCTGAAATCGCTTTTCGATGCTGCCGAAGCAAAGGTGATCTGGTAGCCTTTGGCCAGAAATAAATCAACCAGCTGGATCATTCGGGTTCCTGCTGCCGATGAAGCAGGCTCAGGCCAAACCAATCCAATAATCAATAGTTTCTTAGCACTCATATTTTAAAATTTATGCAAAATAAACTGTTTTTAGCTCACAATTTTAAAAGCGGGTGATTATTTCTAATTTTGCGGTTCGAAGAGAGAAACCACATGCTAGGATTAAAATTGTTGACAGACCCGCGTTGGGCAAATATTGCTGAATCGAATTTAGAAGAAATTTTATCCGACCATGCCTGGTGCGAACAAAAAGCAGCCAGTAACGCCATTACCCTAATAACGCAAAACTCTGAGCACCAAGATCTGGTAGATGAGTTAACAGCTATTGCTATTGAAGAAATGCAGCATTTTCAGATGGTGATTAACATAATTAAGGATCGGGGATATACTTTGAGTCGTGAGCGTAAAGATGATTACGTTGGCAGGTTGGTAAAATTCAGCAAAAAAGATGGTAGCCGTAACCAGGCTTTTATCGATAGACTTTTGTTTGCTGCGATGATCGAAGCCAGAAGCTGCGAACGTTTTCGCGTACTTTCTCTAAACATTAAAGATAAGGAACTAGCTAAATTCTACCACGAATTAATGGTATCTGAAGCTGGTCATTACACTACTTTCTTAAATTTTGCCCGTAAATACAGCATCGATGTTGATGTTGAAAAACGCTGGAAAGAATGGCTGGATTTTGAAGGTGAACTGATTCAGAGTTTCGGTAAGAAGGAAGCGATACACGGTTAAACCAGTTTTCAGTTTACATACTTAACTGGTAACTGTATATTGTTAACTGTTAACTAATCAATTTGTATGCTTAACTGGCAACTGCGTATTGTTAACTGCTAACTGAGGCTTATAAATATTCCACAGCCAGATAACGATATCCTGGTAGCTATCTATACCTTTTTTCTGGTTATTGAGTTTTAGGAAACGATCGAAAGCAGCATCCATATAGCCAAACATTTGTCCGTTATATTTACGCCAGAACTCTTTTTCTGCTTTAAAATCGGCTATAACCTGGGGCAATAGCTTGTCATAGAGTATTTTATAATCATCGGGTGCTTTCATCCTGATTTCGAAAAGGATATACCTGAGCATTTCGTAATTAGCTGAGTACTGGTAATTTAAATCAGGACTGTTGCTCGCCGTTAAATAGCCTAAAAGGTTGGCTTCATCTTCGTAAGCAATACCCAATTGATGCGCAATTTCATGGCAGGAAACGTATGGTTTAACAAAATCAGGCAGGTTGGTGTTCATATTGGCCTCGCCCGATAATGGCGCGTAATACCCCTCGATGCCTACTTTACTAATAACCCAAGGACTTAAGACTGCTTTTAAACAAGGATTCGAATACCTGAACAAAGGGTTTTTCTTTTCCATTAAATTGTAGGCCTCAGCTGATGTTTTTTCAAGATCGACGATCTTATAAGTGGGAACTTTGGTCTGCTTCAGTTTTAATGCGTTAGTTTTATCTACAAAATAATTACCCAGTTGTACCAGTTCTTTTACCGTGTATTTTTCATAACCAATGCCCAGCTCTTCGCTAACACTTGGCCTATTATAGTTTAAACCCCAAACTATTTTGAAGATGATATACAGCAACAAAAAGAAATTGAATACCTGCAAAGGAATAATAATGCGATCTTTCTTTTTTAGAGATTGACGCCTTTTATAAAACCGGAAGATTTTGTACAACACAAAGCCGATCAGAACGGCATAAATGATATCGCCAATGGCAAATGGAAAAATGCCAGATATATACCTTAATGCAGATGAAATGTAAGGGTAAAAGCCAGTTGAGTAATATTTTTGAACTGAAGAGGGAAAGAAGCCAAAAACATAAATCAAGATAGTTAAACCAAGCAGTACCGTTGATTTAATAATTACAGCACGTTTAGTCATTGTTTACTGATAAATACTTTTTTAGGGGATAAATAAATATAAAACCGTTGGTTAACTCTGGATTTGTTCTTCTAAACAAATATAAAAATCTTCCTGACGTTGTCTAATTGCCAATCAATTTAACATTTTCAATATTTTCAAAATGCTTGTGATTAAGCATATCGAAATATAAATTATGAGCAATGGCCGTTGCAGCAATAAATAAATCCGCCTTATCGATGCTCTTGCGTACCTTTTTAAGATTACTTTGAATTTCTACAGCGGCTAAAGCGGCATCATTATCGAATGGGAATATGATAAAGTTAGAGAGCATTGTTTCCCAAAAAAATATGCTGTTTGCCCTTAGCTCCCATGTAAATTTCAAATTCTGTAATGCTTGAAATGCACAAGTTTTCATACTGTTGAGATAAAGCAAATAACCTTGTTTTTGATTTGTCTTTTTTCGAAAATAATCAATCAATATGGAGGTGTCGACCATTGTTATTTGGTTCGCCATTCATTTATAGATTTTCTTGTTTCCTCGATTTTTTGAATTTGCTCATCAGAAAAGACGGGGCCTTTTAACAGGGAATCTGAAAATTTTGTTCCATACTTAACCAGCGGCTCTTCAGCCATAGTTATTGCATTAAACTGTTTGTATTTTTCTGTTAAACTGGCAACAAAATCCCAAACCTCCTGCTTCATGTTAGAAGGAAGTGCAGAAATTTCAGAAAATAATTGTGCATCTGTCATTGCAAATTTGTTAACCTAAACAAATATAACAAATCTATCTGGTAAATGTTAACCGCTTACCTACCTGGTCGGTAGTGAATTTTCCTTTAGTATAAGCCAGGTTTCCTGATACAAAAGTATGGGTAACACTTGCCTTAAAAGTATCTCCATCAAAAGGGCTCCAGCCGCATTTATAAAAATTGTTCAACTTGGTTACTTTCCACGGGTCGTTTAAATCAACCAAAACTAAATCTGCCCAATAACCTTCACGGATAAAGCCCCGTTTCTCGATATCGAAGCAAATGGCAAGGTTATGTGCTGTTTTTTCAACAATTTTTTCCAGCGAGATTTTGCCCTGCAAATGCATTTCCAGTAAAGCAGGTAAAGCATGTTGTACCAGCGGACCGCCTGAAGGTGCCTGCGCGTAGGCTTGTTGTTTTTCGGCCAGCGTATGTGGTGCGTGGTCGGTCGCAATTACGTCGATATTATCGTTCAAAACACCAGCTAAAATGCCTTGCTGATCTGTTTCGGTTTTAACGGCAGGGTTCCACTTAATAAAATTGCCTTTTTCGGCGTAATCCTTATCGTTAAACCAAAGGTGGTGCACACAGGCCTCGGCGGTAATTTTTTTGTCTTTTAAAGGAATGGTATTGTCAAACAGCGCAATTTCTTTAGCTGTCGAAATGTGGAGAATGTGCAAGCGTGTTTGGTAGCGTTTGGCCAACTCTACCGCTAAAGAAGATGATTTATAACAAGCCTCTGTACTGCGAATCAGTGGATGCATTTCTATGGTTAAATCGTCGCCATATTTAGCTTTAAATTCGGCCAGGTTATGGCGAATAGTTGCTTCATCTTCGCAATGCGTAGCAACAAGGATAGGTGCCTTGCTAAAAATGTGTTCTAAGGTTTTTTCGTTATCAACCAGCATGTTCCCGGTTGAAGAACCCATAAAGACCTTAATTCCGCAAACATTTTTCGGATCGGTTTTTAAAACCTCTTCAATATTATCGTTACTGGCCCCCATGTAAAACGAGTAGTTTGCTAATGAAGTTTGCGCCGCAATATTGTATTTATCTGTAAGCAATTCCTGAGTTAAAGTATTTGGAACGGTGTTAGGCATTTCCATAAAAGAAGTAATCCCACCGGCAACGGCTGCCATACTTTCTGTGAAAATATCGGCTTTATGGGTTAATCCCGGCTCACGGAAATGTACCTGGTCATCAATCATACCTGGTAAAAGATATTGGCCCTCGGCATTAATTTCCTGTGCATCGTGTGCAGCAATGTTTTGGCCTATTTTGGCAATAAATCCATCTTTAATTAAAACATCGGCAACAATTTTTTGTCCCTCGTTTACAATTGTAGCAGCTTTTATCAGGTAAGTATTCATGATTTCAAAGGTAGTAATTTGGTGTTTATTTTGCGAGTATCAAGATACAAGTATCAAGATTTTAAGCTTAAGAAAAATTACTGTTAGGAGTTTTGGAGCTATAGATTGGTTTGCATTGCCAGTTTTTAAGGCTTTAGATTGGTGATTGGGATCAAACCTTCCACCTTATACCTTCAAACCCTCAACCTTAATCACTATCTTTGTGCGCTATGGCAAAATCGTTCGAAGACTTTAAGTTAAACAGGCAAATTTTAAATGCTGTGGCCGATGCCGGTTACACCGTTGCAACACCAATACAGGAAAAAGCAATTGCACCGATATTATCTGGACAGGATATTTTTGGTATTGCCGAAACCGGTACCGGAAAAACCGCTGCCTTTGTATTGCCCATTTTAATGCAGTTAAAATATGCGCAGGGCGAGAATATCCGTGCGTTGATATTATCGCCAACCCGCGAACTGGCCATGCAGATTGAAGAACAGGTAAAACTATTTTCTACTTATACAGACCTGCGCTCGCTGGTAATTTTTGGTGGTATTGGGCCAAAAACACAGAAAGAGCAGCTGGCGGAAGGTGTCGACATCCTGATTGCCACACCGGGTCGTTTCCTCGATTTATATTTAACAGGCGATATTAATACTCAAAGCTTAAAGTTTTTGGTGCTAGATGAGGCCGATAAAATGATGGATATGGG
The DNA here is from genome assembly GCF_011303555.1 of Pedobacter sp. HDW13. Lineage (NCBI taxonomy): Bacteria > Pseudomonadati > Bacteroidota > Sphingobacteriia > Sphingobacteriales > Sphingobacteriaceae > Pedobacter > Pedobacter sp. HDW13. Next base: position 4,196,826 of record NZ_CP049868.1, read on the forward strand.
CTTTATTGGCTCTATACACCGTATTTTGGAAATAGTACCGCGTAAGCGTCAAAACTTATTGTTTTCTGCAACGATGAGCGATCTGGTTCAGAAAATTGCCGGCGATTTCCTGAAAAATCCAACCATTATTGAAACTGCACAACAGGCAACCCCTGCAGCAAATGTAACGCAAGCACTTTATTACGTTCCGAATTTTAAAACGAAATTAAATTTACTGCAAAACTTGTTGAAGAACGACGAAGCGTTTAACCGCTTAATTATTTTCTGTAAAACCAAAACTGTTGCCGATAACATTTTCAGTTTCATTGAGCGCAGGTATGGAGCAGAAAATGTTCGGGTAATACATGCAAATAAGGGGCAGAATACGCGTATTAACTCTATAAACAGTTTTAAGGAAGGTAATATTCGTGTTTTAGTAGCAACAGATGTGGCCAGCAGAGGGATTGATGTGAGCGATGTAAGTCATGTAATTAATTTCGATGTGCCGATTATTATCGAAGATTATGTACACAGGATTGGGCGTACAGGAAGGGCTTTTGCTAAAGGTGATGCAATAACTTTTGCTACAGATGGAGAAAAATATTACATCCGCAAAATAGAAAAGTTAATTCGCCAGTCTATTCCGGTTGAAGCCATTCCAGATGGGGTTTTTATTGAAGAAACAGCTTATGAGGAACGCCAGCACATAGCCAAAGAGATCGATTTGCAAAAGCGTAAAGAAGATCCTGATTTTAAAGGTGCTTTTCACGAAAAGAAAAATGCTAAGGCTATAGAACAAAAAGCAAGGGATAAGGCAAAAGCAAAAGCTGGTAAAGAAATTAAAAGCTTCAAAAAAGGTAAACGCTTTGATAAGAAAAAGTAATGAAATTAAAAATTACGCCCTTAAATATTGTTAGTGCTGCAGCAGTTTCATTTTTAGTACTTGCTATTTTAGATGGAAAATCACCTGGACGTGATTTTGAGGTAAGAGTATTTTATAAACTTATTTTAGGCTGTTTGGTTGCTGTTACCTTTATTACGGATCTTATTTTTCGTTTTACATTAAAAGATATTAAACGGATCTGGCTAATCGAATCTATTTTTATTGTGATTACAGCAATCTTGATGCTAATATTACAAAAAGTACTATAATACAAAGGCGAAGTATTTGGTAAATTCATCATCTTTGCCCCGAATAAAATACTGATAAATCTGTGCAATCTATTTATCAGCGAAATCAATATTAAAATGAGAAAAGCAGAAATTAAAATTACCGTTGAGTTAGACGATAACAATATGCCAGAGAATATTCTTTGGGAAAGTACCGATGCACAAACGAAAGACCAGGTGCCTGTTAAATCGATGATTTTAGCCCTTTGGGATCATAATTATAAAAACTCAATGCGTATCGACCTTTGGACGAAAGATATGCCTGTTGATGAAATGAAACGTTTTTTCTACGAAACTTTACAAACCATGGGCGATAGCTTTTTAAAAGCGACCGGCGAAACCCTGATTGTAGAAGATTTGCGCGACTATTGCGCTCACTTTGCAGATAAAATGGGCATTATTGAAGGGCAATAGTTTAGTTGGCAGTTTTCAGTTAGCAGTTAGCAGTTCCAAATATATTAACACAAACAATAAAATGTTAGTTGTAAAAAAAATCAATGCCTATATCGGCTTAATTCTGGGGGCATTGCCATAACCATTGCTCCAATGTTAAAGGTGCCTGTTAAGGGTAATTGGAATTTATATCAGGCAGACCCGCGTTTGCTTTATATTTCTTTGGGGATTTTAGCTTTAACGGCTTTGTTTCTGTTTGTAAGGGCTTTACGCATGTTCAGGGTAATGGCTATTGTAGCGTTAATTTGGAGTGCCATAATGGCGGCAGCTGTTTGGTTTAAGGTTCATAATTACTTTGGATCTAAATTTTTTGATAAAGTGCTGTCTAAAACCATCCATTTTCAATGGGGCTGGATTGTATTACTGGTAGCCGTAATTTTATTGGCCACCAGTGTTAAAAAAGAGCGACTGGAGGTAAAATAATATCAAAGCAAAATGCCGATAATTATTAAGTTACCGGCATTTATTTTTGAAACGCAAGGTTGTGCCGGATAATTAATTGTTCCCTTTTTTTCTATTAATTTGTTCCAAACCTTGTATGAGTATATCGCCTACCTTTTGGATATCGGCCGAGGTTTTAGCATCTTTTTCGGCTTTTAAACGTGCCCGTTCTTCAGCTTCCGCTTTTTCGTGTCGCTGCTGTGCAAGCAATGCCTCCTGTTTTTTGCGTTTGTTTTCAATGTCCTTTTCTTTCGAGTAGATTGAAATGTAATACATGCGCGATTTATCAAATTGCTTATCGCTATAATTTACAATGACTTTCGATTTAGGGTCTTCTGCATTCTTTAACAAATCAGCTTTCATCTTTTCGTAATAAGCCTTATCACCGGTGCTGAAATAAATAATGCGCGACCAGGTATCACTCAGTTGGTATTCGTAGCTAACATAACACAAAGAATCAGCTGGCGATTTGAAATAAAAATCGTGAGGGTAAGCCCCTGCATTATAAGTCATATTTCTATTTGGCCAGTCAACCTTAATCGAAGTCAGATAATTTTCGGCCAGGAAGGTTTTTAATGTTGCCTTTTCCATGTTAAGGTAGTAGCCTACCAACGAAGATGCATCTATGGGGTCGGTATTTTGGTAGCGGGTAGCAATGTCGGTAACGTAAGGAGAAACAGTAAACCTGATGTATTTCTCTTTATCGTTATTGGTGCATTTCAGGTTATTTTTACTGTAAATTAGATCACCTTCTTCATCTCCTTCACCGCCGTCTGTCCAATTATTTAGGCGGAACCATTTTTTAATTTTGTTGTGTACCAGCGGATCGGTAAAACTAAAGTCAATAGCATTCAGTTTTTGGTATTTGTTGCTGGAAACGGTTATAGAGGTGCCCTCAGCAAACATGTAAGTTGTGGTATAGCCATTAACGTTCGAAATTCCTTTACCTTGATAACTGGATAAAATAGTATTAGATGATTTATAAAGAAATTTCATGCCCTGGCCATTTAAAAATTGAACCACGCTTTGTCCGGCTTCTTCGGGGTTGTTATGAACGGTTAACGAATCGGTATTAAATATCTTTGTTCTGATGGGTAAAACAAAGTAATCGGTTTTACTCAGGTTAATTGCATAAGTTAATTTTGTGTTATCTTCTCCGCTACTTCCCATTTCGCCTACATCGGCAATTAAATTGTTGTTTAAGTATAGGTTTGGGCTAATTGGCTGCCATTTACGGTATCCCAGCATCTTTTCAAGCGCGAGAAAACCTTCTTTCGGAACATCATTAAGGTACCAGTCAATACTCTGTACCTGGTCGCTGGCATTGGCGCGTATGTCTACCTGTATCTTGTGACTGCAAATGAGTGATGTACGCACCTGTAACAGTTTTCCTATTTGTTCGCCATTTTTCCGGTTATCGTATATCGATTCTTCCTCAATACTTTCCATCTGCACACCCATTGCTTTCAGTTCGTTGCTAATCATTCGGCTCGCCTGCTCCGTATTGGCACGAAGGAGCTCAATGGCTATACTTTTGGTCGCCACCTGGGGCGTATTGGTTTTTTTGGTTTTAACAGGGATTACTGTTTTTTTTACCTGGGCGCTGGTCTCTGTTACTATGCAGAATAGCAACAATGTAAGGCCGTTTAGAATTAAACTTTTCATGGCTTTAATGAATTGATTGTAGTTCTCGTACACGTTATTGTACTATCTTATTTTTAAAAGCGAGTAAACAGCCTTGAGCATGGCTAGCTGTTCGGCCTTATGGCCATTCTCCGCCTCGATATTGATATAAGGAATTTTGTTTTTGGCACAGTAAACCGATAAAGAGCCATCATCAGTAGGATTGTCGCTTTGCAAAACCACGTTTTCGTTTAAACCTTTTAAATAATTGAAATCGTTTAGCGTTGTTACCAGAAAAAAATCATCTAAATCTTTGCCCTCGGCCTTGAAAAAAGCCTTGGCTTCCTGATGGTATTTATTTGGTTTGATGTAGTCGGTTAATGAAAGCGCACCCTCGTTGGTGTTATTGTGTATGGAGATGATGTAAGTATTCTGATTTCGGGCAACGTAGGCTTTTAAAAGGTCAGCCGAAAAAGTTTTGATTTGTTTAATAACAGCTGCAGGAAATTTAGTTACTCCGCTATTATACTTTTTCAGCGTACTGTCAATCCCAATATCAGAAAAAATACGATTGGGGTCAAAGTCATAATTTTTGTTGTTAACGTTACAGGTTAAGACGCGTACATTATTCTGGTGTATCTCAAAAAGATTGAAGCTGGTGTCATTGGGTAAATCGTTAAAAGCATCAATTGCCGTATTTTCATTGTCGTGTAGTGATAGGAGAGTTGCAATACCTGCTTTATTTTCTTTGTATTTAGCTACACAGGTTTTTGTACCCAACCGAAAAGAAATATCGGAGTTTAACGTAAATGCGGTAATTATGGCCAGATTTAATAAGAGGGCGCTAATTAAGATCTTTTTCATTTTGCTTGGTTTTTATGGCAAAGCGTTAATCATAATCTATGCTGTTACTGAAAATAGTTGTTTTTTGTACGATTTAATTTACAATCAAATTTAAGATAACAATTTTCTCTTAAGCCTGCAATTGAGTGAAGTATCTGATTTTTATTGTGAACTACGCATTATACCATGTGTAGTAAGAAAATGCTGTGGCAGCAGTGCTTTTAGGAGTTTGATGATAACATTTAAACATAAAATGACAGGTTTCGCAAGACTAAAATAACAGCTCACTCATTTATAATGTTTATTGTAGTTTTTCTAATTAACTTTAAATTTAGGTATCCGTTTAGGATTTTTTAGCAGGATGATTATAAAAAACAGCTCTTTAATCACTTTCTTCATTTTTGTTTCTGCCATTTTAGGTAACAGCTTTTATTCAATGGCTCAGCCTGTTGTAAAACCTGTTATTGTAAAGTACGAGACAAAAAAGGTCAGCCTGATCAATAATTCCTTTTACGCTGTTTCCAAAAAGGAATATAAAACCCCAAATCAACTTAAAACCTTAAAATGGCATCTGCTGGACACCACTTTGCAGGATGGTGAGTTTGCCGATACCGTAAGGCAATTCTGGCTAAATTTTAACACAATAAGCGCATTAGAGAAAGATACCACACTGATTTTAAAACTGGGCAACAAAAACGAAGAATCGCTGCTGTATGAACTTAAACAAAACCAACTGGTGCTGGTTGGGCGTACCGGTTTTGGCTCGCGTATCAGCGATTTATCTGTTAAAGGTGATTATTGGCGATTAAACGTGCCGGTTAAGAAACAAAGTGTACAGCAATTTTATCTCCTAATCAATAAGTATCAATACAATGTTGCTCACCAATACCCTTATTTAGAAACTTTTGATACGGCATACCAAGAGAAAGTAGAAGAACTAATCAGTGCCCGGCTAGTTTTAGGAACTTGAAATTGTGGGTGGCAGGTTTTTATTTTGCTGTATTTGTTTACTGTTGCTTAAAGTTTTTTTTGCAGCGCAGGCTTAAATCCTACCTGTATTGTGCATTAGCCTCTATTTCACTTTTTTTAAGATATTCTTTACAGGTTGATGCGTTGGTGATGGAAACAGATTGGTTGCCCTGGCTCAATAATGATTTTATTTTCCTGCTGTCTTTTATCCCCCAAAGTATTTTTTATATCCTCTTTTTGAGCGAATTTTTACAGGTTAAACAAAATAAGTGGCTAAATATATATCTGAAAATATGCCTGCTGCAATGGTTACTGATGTTGATTATCATGCCCGTTCACTTTGTTTGGCCAGAGCAAAGTATCATAACCAAGATATTTTGGAAATACAATGCGTTGCCCTTTTTGGTATTACTGATTTGGTTAAGTTATTACACCCGGCCAAAACCCAACAGGGGATATTTAAAATTTGCATTTATAGGTCTGGTTACCCTCGCAGTAGCATTTATTTTTGTTGTTGTGCCCAGGTGGTTGTTTGCATTGGCCTCTTTGCCCGGCTGGTACCATCATTTAAACGCGCAATACGATTTAATAACGCTGGCATTTGTAGTCGATACCATTTTATTTTTAACTGCGCTTGCTTATAAAGACAGGCTTGATGAACTGGAGCGGATTAACCTGAAAATAAAAAATACCGAAAACGAGCATAAAATTTTACGCTTGCAAATGAACCCACATTTTATTTTTAATTGCTTAAATTCAATTAATTTATATATCGAACAAAATGATAGTGCCTTAGCTTCCGATTATCTCAGTAAATTCTCTCAACTCATGCGCTTATCGCTGGTACATTCACGGAAAGAAAAAGTAGTCCTCACCGAAGAGATTATTACGCTAAAGCTATACCTCGAGATGGAAAGTATGCGATTTAAAGGTAAGTTAAACTATGTTTTTGATATCGATGATAACGTTGATGCTGATTTTATCGAGATTCCACCCATGCTAATACAACCTTATATCGAAAACGCAATCTGGCATGGCCTAATGCACAAAAAGCAGGGCGGAAAAATTAGCATTAAAATTAGTCAGGATTTTACCACACAAACTTTAAATATAACGATCGAAGACAATGGAATAGGGCGGGTAAAAGCGGGCGAGCTGAATAGCAAGGCTGCAGAAAAAGATAAATCGTACGGCACTTTAATTACGAGCGAGCGTATAGCCGTTTTTAATAAAAAATTTAATGCCAATACCCAGGCTCATATACAAGATTTATACAACGAAAACAACGAAGCTGCGGGTACCCTAGTTTCCATTAACCTCCATTTGGTATGAAGCGCTTAAACACCATTATTATCGACGATGAGGAAGATAGCGTTAATCTGTTACGCATCCAGCTTCAAAGGCATTGCCCGAAATTGGCGAAATCCATACTTTTAACAGCCCGTTAAAGGCCTTGCAGGAAATTGATCAGTTAAAGCCCGACCTGCTTTTCCTGGATATCGAAATGCCCGAACTTAATGGTTTCCAGTTTTTAGAAAAACTTACACCGATAAATTTTAGTGTAATTTTTATTACTGCATATAACGAATTTGCCTTAAGGGCATTCAGGTTTAGTGCTTTGGATTATTTGGTGAAACCGGTTTACATTAACGATTTAATTGATGCGGTAAATAAAGCTGTTAACACCATTAAACCTTCTGATGCACAATTTGATCTTTTTCAGAAACAATTTTATCTCGAACGGATTAATAAAATAGCAGTAAGCTCCTTAACAGGCATTACGTTCGTAAATCTTGACGACATTCTGTACGTTGAGGCTAGCAGTAATTACTCTATTTTGGTTCTATTGGATGGGGAAAAGGTAATTATCTCTAAAACATTGAAAGATGTACAGGGAATTCTGGAGAACAGAAACTTCTTTCGTATTCACCGTCAATACATCATCAACCTCCATAAAGTAAAACACTTCAATAAAAACGATTGCCTGCTAACCATGGAAAATAATAAACAGTTGCAGGTAGCCCGAATTCAAAAAGATAAGCTAATCGAAAGATTTGGCCTGGTTTAAGGTCATAAGCTAGCCCCTTTCGTGTTGCTGGGAGGTAAGTTTATCTACATCGTAACCTTTTGCCTTGCACCGGGCAACAATTTCGTCGTGGGTTTTCTTCGGCATAACCTCATTACGACTCATGATGAATAAGAATTTATGATCTGGGTGACCAACAACCACGTATGAATAATCGCTGGCCAGTTCAATAATCCAGTAATCAACCTTTATGGGCCATATAAACTGTGCCTGGAGCTCACCATTATCTCCCTCCGCAGAAGGGAATATTTTCGAATTTCTTGAATATATCTTTTCATCGCCGGGCTTTTTGTAGGTGGTTACCACATCATAATAGCCGGTTTTGTTCAGGGTATATTTAGTAGTGGTTTCACGGCTGCCTCTATCGAAAATAGTTGGGATAGAATATAAAGAATACCAGGTTCCGGCATATTTCTTTAAATCCAGCTTTGCAACAGGTGTATTTTTATCAACGGGCGAATAACCTAGTAACACAAACAGTAATAAGCAAATCGTTTTCATCATACCAGAGTTTGGTATTATTTACGAAACCGGTTAAAAAACAGATCTTAGAATTTGTTTTTAGCTTTCCAGATAAAGCCGTCGAGTACATAATGCGTGGCCTGTGGTAATGCCAAAAGCGGAACGAGGAGCGAAAGCAGTTCGCTGCTGGTTATTTGCGGTAAGGTTGTAAAAGGTTTAAATACTGCCTGGTGTTCTTTCCATACCAAACCATCCCACAGACCTTCTTCCAGGTAGGCGAAGAGGATTAAAATGAACAGGAAATAAAATATCCCCGATTTGCCAAAACTAAGGGCTATGATTTTATTTTTAACAGTGGTTTTATCTAATTTTTTCTTCTCGAAAAACCAAATGAGGGCCATATACGGAATGCCATGCGAAACGACATTCAAGGTGGTGAAAGCCATATCGCCGTTAAAATAAACGATTCCGAAATACCAGGACAGGAATGTTCCGACAACGATTAAATTCCGTGGAATATTAACCCATTTCTGTTTAATAACCACCGATAACTCTTTTATGATGTATATGGCAATAATGGCAAGGTATACCATTCCCGAACCTTTTAAAAGTGCATCGTTTTTAAAGGAAAAGAAATCGCCTTCTATAAACCAGTTGAAATGCCTGGCCGTACTGAGGTGCCAGAAAAGCAGTGGATACAGGGTTGCGGTATAAATGGCCACTTTATCGATAAGCTGCTGAACAGGCGAAGCTTTTTCATTGCGCGAATACAAACGCATAAAACCATATTGCTGCCTGATGAAATGATAAACCGCCAGGTAAGCCAGGATTCTCCAAAACCATAAAGCATCAAAATGGTAAATCATTACCCCTGTAACATAGCAGGCCACCGGGATGGCAACAAGCAAAGTATATTGTTTCTTAAAATTACCAAGATTAAAATAGGTACGGTATAAAGTGCTGTACACATGCGCGACATCAATAAAAACAATTAAAAATACCCAATAAGCCAATGGAATACCCGCAGAATTTTGAAATTGCGAAGGAAAAAGTAAAACCAGAAGCAAAGAAAAAAACGGAGGCGACAGGATGAAAACAACATCACTTACACGCGAATTTAGCCAGGGTTGATTTGAATTAAGATCTGCCATTCAGTACCTGTTTTGCTGCATTTATACCTTGATGAAAAGCTTCTTCAAAAATAGAAACTCCGCTTAAATCACTGTGGGCAAAGAAAATTTTATCGTCAATGGATGTCTTTGCTTTTGCTAAATTTTCACTCCAGATAAAATCCTTCGCAGGTGCAATCATGCCGTGACCCCAAACCCAAAAATCAATATTTTCAATTGCTTTGGTAATGCCCGGATGTATTATTTCAAGCTCGGGGATAACGATATCCAGCCATTGCTCATAATTTCTGGAGTAAGCAGCCAAACGGGCAATTGCAGGTTCGAAATCGCAGAGAGGGAGGTAATAGGTAATTACTTTTTTATCTTCCGAAAGTTTCAGATGTTGTTGTGCCGAATTCACGTAGCCAACGGATGGGGTATTGTAGGCTACATTATCCCAGCAAAGGTTTATCCCTTTCGATTCTGGTAATTCATTGATGGTAATGTTGGCAATTAGCCATGGCGAATAGCTAAAAGCCTTATAATCTATATTGCGGTCAAAATTTTTCAGTAAACGGTCGTTTACAAACTGTGGTGCGCATAGTATAATTTTTTCGGCTTCTAAATTTTCGGTAACCTGTGTATTTGCATTAAATGTAGTTATCAGCGTATTTCCATTGGCCATAGGTTTTAAATCGTAACACAGTGTAGAAGTTTTAATGTGATCTTTTAACGGGCCGGCCAATTGTTTCATAATCCAGCCATTGCCTTCGGGCCAGGTTAAAATCGCGTTTTGCTCTGCATTGGCGGCTCTGCCCCTGCGTGCAGCGAAATAATGCAGGCCTGCCCAGGCCGATATATGCGTTATCTTTTGGCCATAATCATCTTTACAGGCATAGTTTAGGTACCAAAGCAGGTATTTAGAATGGTAACCCTTTTCTTTCAGGTAAGTCTCGAAAGTAATCTTATCCAGTTTTCTGTAGTTTTCATCATTCGATGAGGTACTTAAGGGATATTAAACAAAAAATTACCGTCGCTACCTTTGGTATTTTTAAGCTGATCAACCTCTGATAAAAAGCGTCTGATTTCCTTTTTGTCTGCAATGGGCACACCAAAATCGGGAATTAAACCTTCCTGCCATTCGCCGTTTATTAACAACCTTTCTTCCGGATCGAAAGTTAAATAGTAATCGTTGTAGTAGGGTAGCTGACCTTCAAAGTGGGTAATAACATTAATTTCCTGTAAAAAATCAATCAGTAAAGCATCGTCGTTATTGGCTACAGTGATGTAATGCGCACCGAGTGGATAAGCCGCTATTTTATTGGTGCCATAATATGAATTTCCTCCTGTATGTTTTTCCAATTCCAGGATTTCGAAATTTGTTTCGCCATTCTTTTTGAGCCATCGCCCGGCTGATAAGCCCGAAATACCACTTCCAACAATGAGAGTTTTTACTTTCCTTGTCTTTTTTACTGCAGGTAATTTTATTTTATCACGCAAAATATGGCCAGCTTTCGCATCCGGACCTTGTAAGGTTCCCTTAATATTGTAGCCTGCCGACCGTATTTTTTTATAACAGCCGTTTAAAAAAATGCCGCCCGTAATTAATCCAATCCTCAATAAAAAAGAGCGACGCTTTAAATAGGCCGATAATTCATCCTTATAAAACGTTTGCCCACTCATCTTCAAAGTACTTAACTAAAATTTGGTTGTTAAGCTTATTTACATCGGTTTCTACTTTGCCCATATCTTTAGGGAAATAGAGCATTAAATCTAAACTTTCTTTCGATATGAACTTTAAACCCGGTAAATATTGCTGCGGTTTTTTATATACATTATCGGGTTCGGTAGCCATAATGTAGCCCCACTCGCCAAATGATGGAACATAATTGTGATAAGGGATTGTTTTTAAACCAACACTTTCTAAAGTTTTGTTTACCGTCCAGAAAGATTTTGGCGCAACAAAGGGCGAGGTAGACTGGATAACCATCAAACCTTTTGGGGCAAGAATACCCTTAACCAGCTTGTAAAATGCATTGGTATAAAGTTTTCCAACGGCATAATTAGATGGATCGGGGAAATCGATCACAATAAAATCGAATTTCCTGTGCTGTGCTTTAATCCAGCTAAAGGCATCGACATTAATTACTTTTACTTTTGGCGATAGCAGCGCATTTTTATTAAGCCCAAGCAAAATTTTGTTCGACTGGAAGAGGCCTGTCATTCCCTTATCTAAATCTACCAACGTTACCGAGTCTACATTTGGATATTTTAAAATCTCTCTAACCGCAAGGCCATCGCCACCACCCATTACCAAAACATGTTTGGCAAAAGGTAAAGCCTGCAAGCCTGGGTGTACTAAAGCCTCGTGGTAGCGGTATTCATCGTCAGAGCTGAATTGGAGGTTGCCGTTTAGGAAAAGTCGTAAAACTTTGTTTTTTTTGGTTAAGATTATGCGCTGATAAGGAGTGCTTTTCGAATAGATAATGGTATCGCTATAAGTCTGGCTTTCAGAAAAACTGGTTATTTTATCGGCATAAATGAACCCGGCAAGTAATGCTATAATACTTATAAAAGAAGCGCTTTGCAGGTATTTTGAAGCCCTGATTTCTGCTTTAAAACTTAAGCAAACAATCAATGCTACGGCAACGTTCAACAGCCCAAATAAATAGGCTGTTTTTACCAGACCCAGATGTGGGATTAGCAGCAGCGGGAAGATTAACGAGGCCAGTAGTGCGCCAATATAATCGAAGGTGAAAACTTTCGAAACCAGATCTTTAAACTCATAGCGGTCTTTAAGGATGCGCATGAGTAATGGGATTTCTAAACCAACCAGAATACCGGTAAGACTTACAAAACCATACAGCACTATCCTGAAGGAAGCAATGCTTTCGAAAACGAGGAACAATACGGTTGAGCTAAAGCCACCAACCAGCCCAACCAGGATTTCAATTTGAATAAACCACGACAGGATATTCTTCTCAAAATATTTAGATACCCACGAGCCTATGCCCATCGAAAAAAGGTAAACGCCAATGATAGTCGAAAATTGGGTAACCGAATCGCCGAGCAGGTAGCTAGCCAGGGTGCCGGCAATTAACTCGTAAATTAAGCCACAGGTAGCAACAACAAAAACTGAAATTAATAAAAGTGCAGGTAACTTTTTGTTCATGCTAACTGTGAATGGCTGAGCTTATAATAATTGCAATAGCAATAATAAAGGCTGCAAAAACAATGGCTAAAGCTAAATTTTGCTTTTCGAGTATTTCTTTCCAAAGGTTTTCGGGCGTAATTTTTTCGATAATCCAGAATGCAATAAAGAGTACAACAATACCCAATATAGAGTAAACCAGTGATGCAATAATGTACTTGATGTTGATTAGTTCGTTTAAGCTCATAATTTTTTATTTATGGTAAAATCTGTTTACATGGCCACTGTGACCTTTACTTCCATTAAAATCAGTGTTTTTTTCTACGTTATCCTGGTAAAAGGCATGACCACGGAGACCGCTATAGCCATAAAAACCTAAAATAATCAGGAGTACAATGAGGTAATATTTAATCGGTTTTAAATTCATTTAGTCTCCTTCTACAAAGGGTGAAAAATCGCTGTTGTTCCATCTTCTTTTCTCGTAATTGCGCATTAAATACCAGCAAATGGCCGGGAAAATGCAAAGCAGCAGTATGGTAATCAGTGTGTTGCGAAACATGCTTACATTCGTTGTGGCCCTGATGTAAAGGTTATTCCGGTAAACATCTCCGGATGATGGATATACATTTAAGTGGTACTTGCCTTTTGGTATATCTGATAAAAGAACGGATTCTTTGGTTGAGCCTTCCGACCAGCTTTCGCCATCCTCTACGCCATGGTAATATTCTATGCCTTTACTTACTTCCCAGGTTCGGTTATCGGCTTCATTAACCAGTACAATTGTGGTTTCGAGCCAGTTATTGTCAACACCCGAAGCAATTTCGAACTCAATATTCGATGATTCATCATCAATAGCAAAGGAAGGGGTGATAAAAGATTTGAAAGCATCGGCACCTCCTTTGGCATCGTAAGTGATTAAAAAATCGTCGTTTATTAATTCTTTTTCCGGCTTAACCGCACTGAAAAGCAAATGCAAAAGCAAAACTGCAATTATGGCTATGCCGGTTATTTTTAAAGAGGAGGTCCACCTGTCGAAAGCTTTAGATGGCTCATTGGCGCCAATGCCAATCTGCTCCGGAAGACTGCTTTTATCCAGATTAAATGCCTTAGCAATTTCATCTCTGGTGAGATATTCGCCTATGTAGTAGTTAGTAAGATGTTCAGATTTATTAATCACCTCTTTAACAACCATAAATGGGGGAGCGATATACTCGGTAGCTTTAACCTTTTCATTCACCACGTCCCAATCCACTTCGCCAAGCATGGCCGTAACTACTGGTGTGTACCTGTTAAAAAGTTTGTATTCTACGTCTTTATAGCCAACACTCACACCATAAGATACAGGTTGTTTATAATCGGGGAGAAAGTCTTCGCCTGCGATGAAATTCCAATGTCCGTTAAATTCGGATAAGGTAACATAGCCCTGATCATGGCTTGTTAAAATATATTCCCTCCAGTGGTAACTCGTACCTGCTTCTTTCTTTTCGAGGTAGGCAATTATTTTTAAATCGATGCCATGTACGTTTGTTGTTGAGCCTAATTTTAAAACCGGAGATTTTTCAGGTTTTTCTAATTTCCTGTTCAGCCTTGTTTCTGCCCTGGTAAAAATATGTAAGTAAGAAAAACAAAAGGGGCAAACTACGTATTCACTTTTAGCCGGTTCGTAGAGCACAATATTTTGTTTGCACTTGGAACAAGATATTGTTTCCGACAATCTAAAAAATGATTTAACTGAATTTTCCATTAACGCGCAATTTCAGTTTTTTGCATTTCCTTACCTTCAAAAAAGTGCAATACAGCATCGTAAATATCCTTAACCTTTTGGGTATTATCTTTTTGGTAATTCGATAGAAAGATATCGAAGGTAGCCAGTTTAAACTCTGGCCAGGTATGGATAGATAAATGAGATTCGGTTAAGCAGATTACAGCGGTAAAACCTCCATTAGGGAAGTTGTGATAAACTTCTCCTACTTTTTCAAGGTTTTTACCGGCAATTAGTTCGTTAAAAAGATCTTTACAGTCTTGAAAGGAAGAGAGTTGTTCGGCTTTTTCAGAAGAAAACTCAGCTAAAATATGTAATCCTGGATTGTAGGTCATTGAGCGTTTGGTATCTTTCAAAATTAGAAAAGTATTTTCAAAGTAAGCATTAGAAACATGAATTTAAATTTATATGCTTTTTCCGGCAATAAAATGATCTTCTACATCTTCTTCAAGCGGGATATAAATCCTTTCCCATTCATTGCCATCTACAATTTCCCAGGTGTGCCCAACTCCTTTTGTGTCGTTTGCAATTAAGATAATGCCCGGTTCAATAATAAAAGTTTCGCCGTTGCTCACGGTAAAACGCAGTTTACCCTTCAGTGTAAGTACATATTGCCGGCATGGGGCAGGATGGGGGATTTTCTCCAGGGTTGAAACATCGGTTTGTGCAAAGAAATAACCGGCATTAATGTGTTGGCGGATGGGAATCTTGCCTATTTCAAAAGTGCATTTGTCGTTTTCTGTATTAATTAAACGGATGGCTTTAAGGTAATTTGGGGTATCGGCTAGTGCTGTATTCATCTGCAAATAAAAAGTATTGGTTTAAAATTTTAGTTCTGTTTGTCCGCGTTGCATTACTTCACTTTCGTGTTGCAACAACCATTTTTTACGCCATAAGCCGCCTGCATAACCCACCAGTTTACCATTGCTGCCAATAACCCGGTGACAAGGTACTACAATGGCAATGTTGTTTTTACCGTTAGCGGCTGCAATGGCACGGATAGCCAATGGCTGATGTGCCGAAAATTTAGCATAGGATGTGGTTTCTCCATAAGGGATAGCCAATAAATTTAGCCAAACGTCCTGCTGAAACTCAGTCCCTTTCTGTTTCATGGGGAAATTGAAATGCTGTAGTTTGCCATTAAAATAATCTTTTAATTGCTGGGCAACCTTTTGTGTGAGCGGGTTTTCTGGTAATCCGGTAATATCTTTTTCGGCAAAAGTAACGGCATACACAAATTCTTCATCGGCAAGGATAGTAATTTGGCCAACCGGCGATGCTATAACTGATGCGTAGTTCATATTTTTCATTTTTTCTGCCACAGATTTTGCGGATTGACACGGATTTTTTAACTATTGATAATATGCTTCGAACAAAAGCGATCTGTGTTTTTTCTTTTTATCTGTGGTTCTAATTTTTTCTGTGTAATTCTGTTTTCCGTGCCTCGTGACTAAATTATTAGTAGCCAACATCTCAAACAAAATTACAACAATACAACAATTTAAGCGTGCAATATTTATCAATAAAAGTATCTTTGCGGTTATGCAATTGGCCAAAGAGGTTAAATATTTAATTCACAAGGAAGTATTGTTAGAGTGGCGCTCCAAATATACCATAAACGGTGTGCTGTTATACGTGGTTTCTACCATTTTTACCTGCTATTTATCGTTTGTAAGTTTGGGCGATAAACTAACCTGGAATGCACTTTTTTGGATTATTATGCTCTTTGCCTCCATCAATGGAGTATCGAAAAGCTTTTTGCAGGAAACCAAAGGACAGCAGCTTTACAGTTATATCTTAGCAAGCCCAGCGGCGGTTTTGATCTCCAAAACAGTGTACAATACGTTGCTCATGCTCGTACTTACCACAATTGCTTTAGGGTTTTATACCTTAGTTTTCGATTCATTTACGCCTCCTGATCTGGTTATGTATTATGTAGCTGTTGTGTTAGGCAGTATCAGTTTTTCAACTGTATTTACCATGGTTTCGGCTATTGCCAGTAAAGCAGGTAACGGCGGTATGCTAATGGCTATTTTAAGCTTCCCGATTATTATTCCAGTGCTTATTTTGTTGATTAAACTGGCTAAAAATGCAGTAGATGGTTTGCCCTGGGAAAACAGTTACGATGAAATTGCCATGCTTTTGGTGGTGAATGTGCTAATGGTGGCCACGTCTTTATTGTTATTTCCTTACCTTTGGCGCGATTAAAAATGATTGAATGGGAGAAGGATTGAATGAGAGTATGGGGAAGGAATTCAATCATTCAAAATCTAACAATTAAAATTTAAATGAAGGATTGATTGATAGCATGAAAAGTAGCATTCATTAATTCAAAACTCAATAGTTATATACGTATGAAAAAAAACTGGTGGAAAATTTTAGCTTCGGTGCTGGTTGTTTATACTGCAATTGCAGGTTTATTGTTGGGCGTACCCCGATTGGCTATTTTAAACGAGACCATTCGCAATCTATATTTCCACGTACCGATGTGGTTTGCCATGATTGTTCTTTTTTCCATTTCTGTTTTCTATAGCATAAAATCTTTAAGTACTAAGAGCGAAATTGATGATATAAAAGCTGTTGAAAGTGTAAATGCTGGCATTATTTTCGGTTTACTGGGCTTAGTAACTGGTGCCATTTGGGCAAAATATACCTGGGGGCAGTTCTGGAGCTTCGATCCGAAGCAGAATTTTGCGGCAATTTCAGTATTGCTTTATTTCGCCTACCTCATTCTCCGCAATGCCATCGATGAAGAGCAGAAAAGAGCCAAAATTTCGGCTATCTATAACATCTTTGCATTTCCGATGATGGTGGTTTTACTTTTCGTTTTACCACGTTTAAAAGATTCTTTACATCCTGGCAACGGAGGTAACCCTGGCTTTAACAGCTATGATTTGGATAGCCGCATGCGCATGGTATTTTACCCGGCCTGTTTAGGCTGGATATTAATCGGTTACTGGGTATATACCATCCGTTTCAGAATACGTTCAATAGAAACCATCATGAACACGCCTAATCAAGAAGAAATAAAAGGTGTTAGTGATAGCTTCGTTACCGCTGAAAATCAATCAACAACAAACGAAAACAAACAACAACACAACTAAAATGAAGAAGATACTTTTCTCCCTAATATTAATGATGGCTACCCTGCAGTTATTTGCACAGGATAATGGCGTAGAAATGGCCGATAGTTTACGTAGCAATGGAAAGATTTATGTTGTTGTAATCTGCATAGTAATTATCCTGCTTGGCTTATTGGCATATCTTTTCGCAATTGATAAAAGATTGAAAAAAATAGAAAAAGAAGGTAACAACGAAAAATAAGCGTTCCCCGGCAATAAGTTTACAACTTATTTTAACCAAAAAATCGCAAAAACATCATGTTTCGACTCGCTGGTTAGTATGTTTTTTGCCATTATCTTATTGTGATATAGGGTTTTGTGTTTTTGAAAATCGCTAATTAAGTATACAAAACAGTAAATATGTAAATTACCTACTACATAGTATTGTTTCTTGCTTATTAATTGGTGATGTTTGATTAGTTATAAATTAAATCAACGGGACGATTTAGATTAACTTTAAGAGGTGATCAATTTTATATTGATCACTTTTTTTATATCCCACTTCCTTTAAAATGGCCTTGATTGTGCCGTTAATCAGATTATTTTAAGTATATTTATTGGTGTTGAAATATTTTTTTAACTTTTTTTATACTTGTTTAACGCTTCATTTCTGGTTTAAATGTTTCGTTTTGTTTCGGATTTAAGCACGGCATAACTGCCTCAAAACAGGTTTAAATATTGTTTTTGTACAGTTTACTTAAAACGGTCTAAAGTGCCCCAGCGGCACAGCAAGTGTGGTGTTTGCTGTACACTAAGTATTTTTGCATTTGGATATGTGCGGTTTTTTTAGGCAATTTTGCAGCGAAAACTTATTCATAAAAAAAATAAATAATGGCTAATCTAGCAGACGAGAACAAGTTCTTTGCAGATGTTTGTAAGAACTTTGACAGTGCGGCTCAATTCACCAATCATCCTGAAGGTTTATTGAACCAGATTAAAACATGTAATAGTGTGTATCGTTTCCAGTTCCCAATCCGCCGCGGAAACGGTTTTGAAGTAATTGATGCCTGGCGCGTAGAACACTCTCACCACATGAGCCCTACAAAAGGGGGTATTCGTTATAGCGAAATGGTTAACGAAGATGAAGTAATGGCGCTTGCGGCGTTAATGACTTACAAATGTGCCATTGTTAACGTTCCCTTTGGTGGTGCAAAAGGTGGTATTAAAATTAACACCAAACAATATAGCGTTGCCGAGTTAGAAACCATTACCCGCCGTTATACTACAGAATTAATTAAGAAAAACTTTATTGGTCCTGGTATCGACGTTCCTGCACCTGATTATGGATCGGGAGAACGCGAAATGAGCTGGATTGCCGATACTTATATGACCATGAACCCTGGTCAGTTAGATGCATTGGGTTGTGTTACCGGTAAACCAATTGCTTTGCACGGTATCCGTGGTCGTAAAGAGGCTACTGGACGTGGTGTGGCTTATGCTGTACGCGAGTGTGTAGAAGTTGCCGAAGATATGGCTAAAATCGGCTTTAAGGCTGGTTTAGACGATAAAAGGGTAATTGTACAAGGTTTAGGTAACGTGGGTTACCATTCTGCTAAATTCCTTGCTGAATTTGGCGCAACCATTGTTGGGCTTTGCGAGTTTGAAGGAGCCATTTACAACCCGAACGGCTTAAATGTTGATGAGGTTTTTGCACACCGTAAAAACACAGGTTCAATTTTAGGTTTCCCTGGTGCTAAAGATTTCAAAAATTCAATGGAAGGTTTGGAGCAGGATTGCGATATCATTGTTCCTGCTGCTTTAGAAAACCAGTTCACTGAGCAGAATATCCGTAACATCAAGGCTAAAATTATTGCTGAAGGTGCAAACGGACCAACTACGCCAGAAGCTGAAGCAATTTTTACTGAAATGGGTGGTATCATTATTCCTGATATGTATTGTAATGCTGGTGGTGTTACTGTTTCTTATTTCGAATGGTTGAAAAACCTTTCGCATGTGGCTTTTGGCCGTATGGAAAACCGTTACGCAGCTAATTCAAATGCGAATCTGATCAACACTTTAGAAAACCTAACTGGGAAAACCATTCTTCCTGAGCACCGTTTGATGATTGTGAAAGGCGCATCTGAAATGGAACTGGTTAACTCTGGTTTAGAAGACACCATGATCCATTCGTACCACGAAATACGCGAAACTTTAAAGACCAAACCAGGTACGCAAACCTTAAGAACTGCAGCTTTTGTTAATTCGATTGATAAAATTGCTGTTTCTTACATGAATTTGGGTGTTTGGCCATAAGCGGTCAAAACTTAAAGGTTAAGGCTTAAAACGAAAATCCTTGCAGATGTAAAATTTGCAAGGATTTTTTATGGATAAAATTATCTTGAATCTGTAGAAAATAACTTACTTGCTTATCGGAACATCAATATTGTACTTGAAATTAAGCTCCAGTGAATTGCCTAAGCCGTTTCTCAATTGTTTCAATAACTGAATCAGGGAATTGGCATCCTGGTTTACAAACAAAAGTTCCGATTCCAACTTGATTTTATCTTTCCCTATGCTTTTTGCATGCATCTCCAGCTGACTAAAGATATTCAGATTATCGCTAACTGTAAGAAATGACATTTGTTTAAACAGTTTTTTAAAATCTACTTTGAAGTAAAAGAAATCGTCTGCTGATTCCATTTTAAAATCAGGTTTGGCATTTGGCAAAGTGCTTAATTGAATGTTTCCATTGTTACCTTTAAAGTAAACCTGGTACAGCGGAATCACAGTAGTACTAATTTTTCCTGTCGATTGATCCAGTGAACCCGATGATTTAAGATAATTACTTACTTCCTGATCATTTGCACTCATATTTATGGAGATGCCAGGAATGTTGCGCGCTCTGGCCGCTTTTTTTTCTACCTGTTCAAAGTCATCATTGTACTCATAACTCACAACAGTATCCATCTGCTTTACGGTGTTGGTCCATTCGAAATCCAGGTAGCCTTTATAAAACTTAAAAAAGTTGTTTTTGGAAAATACAGCAGCACTTACCGCAGTATTTTTTTTGACCAATGCAGGCTTAAAGGTTCCATTTAGCCACATACTTATCGTACTTTCCGGATTTAAAATACGGTGCTTTGGTTGAGCAGCAGGTTCAAGCCATCGATTTACAAATTCATTGCTAAAATTAATTTTCCCATCGGTGAAATTAAGCTTGCTTAAATTTTCTGCATCCTGATAAGACATGTGATCGGATAGATCGGCCAGTTGGTTAAATTTGCTATCGCCAATTTTAACCATGTTTTTCTGATTCAGTATGTTGGCCAAAAAAGTTTTTACCGCGACCTTTTTGGGACTAAATGCGATAGCTACACTTGTTTTGTTCAACAGTAGACAAAAAGTTGAATCTGTAGATTGAAAGAAATTGGTATCTTTTTTAATTAATGAAAGTTTTTTCAGTATAAAGCGCTTAAATGCTAAACTATCAACGATTTCTAAACGCGAAAAAAAAGTATTTTTAGCTTGCCCTTTTAAACCATATATGTAAATGTTTGCAGGGATTTTTAAGCCTGTATTTAGATCGGCTATCTTTTCTTCAATCCCTTTCTTATCTGTGCCCGAATATTGGCTGGGATGTTTCACATAACTAACGGCAATGGTTTTGTATAGTTCATCTACATTTATTTTAAACAAAGCCTGGGTAGTAACCGGAATTAATACTCTATTAGCCTGAATTTGCCTGTATTTAAAAAAGCCGAAATAAAAAACAAGCAGCAATAAAACTATCGCTGCTGTTATTTTTAAAAATTTTACCATGATTGGTTAACCGGTTAATTGTATTGGGTTTATTAGTTCAATCGCTCCTTGGTTAACTATTAGTGTTTCTAAAGTTGTCAACTTTCTGGTAACAGCGCTATTAAAGTTGATAACTTTGAAATGCTAACTGCTAAGTTCCCATTGCTAACTGCAAATTACTTAGCCGCATTTTCAATTAAACTGAACAAATATTTTAAGGCGTTTTCATGTCCGTTTGGAATTTCAGCACTGATATCGGCCGATACCAGATTACCTTTAATCGGGTTAGATTTCATATACACATTACCCATTTTCTCTAAAGTGCTGTTGAATTTCTTAGCTGTTTCTTCGCCGCCAATTTCAGAAGCCGGTACTTTGCCTACCAGGTTTTTAGCATTAAACAAAAAGCTGAAGTTATTCTTGCTCAACAGGTTTTTGTGTGTTTTGCTAATGGTGTTATTTACCTGATTGCTATTTATGGCTTGTATTTCGGTTAACGAGTTTCCAAAAAACACAATACCATCTTTAATCAGGAAATAAATATCAATCGGACTTTTCTTTTCTATTATTTTATAAATGTTGCCATCGGCGCTAACAAAATTCTTGTTTACGCCATACTTAATCAGTTTGTTAATAAGCCTGGTATCGTCAGATGAAAACATGAAAAGGAAATCGGGCAAGGTTTCTTTTTTGGTTTTAACCACTTCCTTTTGTTTGTAATCATCGTCGTAATCGTACGTAGTGTAAGTTACATCTTTCGTATTCAGTCCATTAATTACAAATAAGGCATCGCCTTTAATAACTTTACTAACTGCTTCCTCATCTAATAATAAAGAAAGCAGGTCAGCACCAAGGTCCATTTCTTCATCCATACGGGCACCCAGGAATGAACCATAGGTTTGTTTCATCAGTTTCGGGAATTCTTCCAGGTAGGCTTTGGTATCAATGGCATAGCTCATAAAACCAATTGCTTTATCGCTGTTTACGTACTTTAAAAAGTTCTTGTTCAGCTTTTTGTTCATGATTTTTTTGTACGAATCGGCTTGTTCCTGTGCCAGTTCTAAACCTGTAGAAATACGGAAACTCTTATTATCCATAAACAGTTTGGCATTTAAACTACCATAACCTTTCATCAGGCCAGCTTTTCCATAAGTGCCAAATTCGGGTGCAACAGCATTGTAAACATCCTGCAAGCTCGAAACCCAAAGCTCGGCAATAGCTTTGCTATCTAAACTGTTTGTGTACGATTTATTGTTTTCTATCGATTCGTAATTGCCATTAAAAATCTGTTCTGCCTGTGCGGTCATCCAGGTAAAGGCCAGTCTTTTTTTCTTAGCTTCCTGTTCGGCGCGTTCCTGCTGATAAAGGTCATAATCCGCGTTTACTTTTTCTGCTGCGGGTACCGCTTCGGCAGCATCCATGGCAACATCAGCTATAACTTCTTCTTCCGCTTCCTGCTTTGGTTTTATTGCTACTTTTTTCCTGGTAGCCTTTTTCTTTCCAATGGCTTTTTTGGCGGCTGTTTTTTGCTTCGCTTTAACTTTAACGGGCGGTGCAATTACAGTTTCTACAACAGGTTCATCGGTTGTGGTTGCATAGGTCGAATCTACAGCAACAGCAGCACTATCAACCGTTGTTGCTTCGTCCTGCTGGAACCTGATATCTTTAATGCCATAAAGGGCCGATTTGGCTGAATCTGCAAAGAAAGAGCCTTTAATGCTGCCGGTTACGAAGTACATCATATTGTTATTCCACTTAATGATGCTTGTACTATCGGGCAACACCATGGTTTTGGCATCACCTGTGGTTTTAATTTTACCGTCTTTGTTGTTAATCAGACTTTCAAATTTAGCAGCATCTTTTAAAGGGATCAGAAAGCAGTTGTAGCTAATGCTATCCGTTAACTGGTTAAAGTAGTACATGTTTTTCTCGATGTTAATCCCGAAATCCTCTACGTTGGTAAAGTTTTTCTCGAGCGATTTGGATGTACCTTCCAGTAATTTCTTGCCCACAAACGATTCATTAAAATCTTTTACAAACATCTGCTTGAAAATATTGTCGCCCTTAATGGTCGCAACGGTAAAAGCATTCGCAGGTATTTTTTTAACCAAATCCTGTGCTTTGGCCAAATTGAATAATAACAGGAGGGAGAAAGAAAATAGAATTTTTTTCATTGGTAATTTGTTGTTGTGTGAGCAATGCTACCTACACAATTGCAGGTAAGCTGCTTTTTGTTATTTAGATAGTTGTATTGAATTGGATACATTAATTTTTCCGTTTATTAAATCGGTAATGGTGCTTTTTAGCATCACTGCTTTTTTCGATTTCGATACATTTGATGCCGGATTGGTACTACTTGTTACAAGCGATTCGAAACGGTAGATGCTGGTATAGGTGGCACCGTTAAAAACAGCCTTATCTTTCTGCTTTAATTTGTTAAATTCGGTTTTAGCGGTGCCAATGGCCTGGTACTTTCTATTGAAGGTTTTAGTGGTCTTGTTGTAAGTGTAAGATGAGGTATTGGTAGCCTTAATTTTTTGCTGGGCGAGGATGTTTTTGGTGATATTATTAATGTTGGAAACGTCTTTAAACGAAAAACTAATGGTAGCTATAAAATTGTTGAAATCTGACGTGCTTTTTACGTTGCTTATCCCTTCCGATTTTTTTAAGTAAGCAACAGCCTCGTTTAATTCTTGCTGTATCTTCTGTTTGCTCGGTACTTTATAGCCTTGTACACTATCTAACAGCATTACCGAAGCTATTTTGGTTTTACTTTGGCTCAGGTTTATTGTCAGTACCACATCGCCGGTGCCATCGTTTTTCATCGAAATTTCTTCAATTACTTCAAAACAAGAACTTAAAAAAGGTAAAAGCGCAATAAAAAATATAAGCTTATAGCATTGGTTGAGACGCATATCAATCGCAGGTTAGGGGTTCGTTAATCAGTATTAGTTATCCGATGTCAAAATTAACAATTTAGGTGATGAAATTTTATCTCCTGAGGCAGATAAAGCAGAATTACTTAAGAACCGATATAAATAGTACAGGCTTCTGAAAGATTTTCTTTCAAAAAATCAGTTAATTGTCAATATAAAGACAAGAAAACTGTAAAAGAATGCTGGCTATGCCTATTTTTTTATCTTTGTTGCCAGCTTTTACAATACAGATAACCATGAAGAAAAGTGCCATTATTGGATTGATTACCATCGCCATTTCGGTAGGGATTTTATTTAGCTTAAATGCCAATACCGATACCTACTCTAATTTTAAAGAAGCAACTTCTTCAAACAAGGAAGAACATGTGATGGGCTACTGGGAAAAATCAAAAGGTACCTACTACGATGCGGTTAAAGACGCCAACCATTTTTCTTTTTACATGAAAGATGAAAAGGGTGAAATCCGTCAAGTAATTTATAACGGAACCAAACCACAGGATTTTGAGAAATCAGAAAAACTCGTACTTATCGGTAAAATGGATAAGGACAAATTCTACGCATCGAAAATTTTAATGAAATGCCCATCTAAATATAATGATAACCTGGTAGAGGTAAATAAGGATGGTAAGGTAGACACCGTAGGGAAATACGGCGAAAAAAAATATAACTAATTTTAATGGATATTCAATTTGTAGGCGAAAACCTGCTGCCGGGTAAAATCGGACAGTTTTTTATTGTACTGGCGTTTAGTGCATCGTTATTATCAACAATCTCTTATTTTTATGCCAGTCGAGAGAAAAATTTAGAAGACAAATCATGGCGCAATCTCGGAAGAATTGGATTCCTGGTTAACTGGGCTAGTATTATTGGTGTTGGAGCAGTATTGTTCTACCTAATTTTTGGCCATTATTTTGAATATTATTACGTTCAATCGCACTCTTCAAAACAACTTCCTGTTTATTACATCATCTCTGCTTTTTGGGAAGGGCAGGAAGGTAGTTTTTGGCTTTGGGCATTCTGGCAGTCGTTTTTAGGCGGATTGTTAATCTGGAAAGCCAAAACCTGGGAACGTCCGGTAATGACTACCGTTGCATTTTCGCAAGTGTTTTTAACCTCGATGATGTTGGGGGTAGAAATTTTTGGCGAACGTATTGGTAGCTCTCCATTTATCCTGCTAAGAGATGCGATGGATTTAAAAGCGCAGGCTCCTGTGGTTTTTGCCAATCCGGAAAATTATAAAAACTACCTGAAATTTATTACTGATGGTAAAGGCTTAAATCCATTGTTGCAAAACTACTGGATGGTGATTCACCCGCCTACATTGTTTTTAGGTTTCGCCAGTATGGTGGTTCCTTTTGCTTATGGAATTGCGGGCCTATGGCAAAAAAGATATAAAGAGTGGATTAAACCAGCTATGCCATGGACGCTTTTTGCGGTAATGGTTCTGGGAACTGGTATTATTATGGGTTCTTTCTGGGCTTACGAAGCATTAAACTTTGGTGGTTTCTGGGCATGGGACCCTGTAGAAAATGCGTCATTAATTCCGTGGTTAACCTTAATCGGGGCAGTACACGTAATGATTGCCTATAAAAATACCGGTCATGCCTATTTTACAGCAATTGCCCTCGTGTTTTTAAGCTTCTTGTTGGTGCTTTATGCATCGTTCTTAACCCGGAGTGGTATTTTGGGCGATACTTCGGTACACTCTTTTACCGATATGGGGATGTTTGGTCACCTGATTTTGTACAATGTAGTGTTTGCTGTTTTAGCTGTTGCTTTGATTATTAAGCGATGGAAAGAATTGCCAATCACCACAAAAGACGAAGAAACTTATTCACGCGAGTTCTGGATGTTTATTGGCGCTTTAGTGGTAACCGTTGCCTGTATTCAGGTAATCTTTTCTACCTCAGTTCCGGTATTTAACAAGGCATTCGGCACCAATTTTTCACCACCTGTTGATGCGATTAAATATTACAACCAGTGGCAGGCCCCTTTTGCGGTGCTAATTACCTTGATTTCAGGATTTTCACAATATTTAAAATACAAAAGAACCGATCCGCGTAAATTCTATAGCAGTTTAGTATCTGCTGTTATTTTCTCGGCTGTTTTAACTGCTGGCTTGGTGTATGTAACCGAAATTTACACCAATACCATGTATATCCTCATTACTTTTAGCTGTTTATTTGCAGTGCTATCTAATGCGGCTGTATTGTACCAGGCTTTCGGTGGTAAAGCTAAACTGGCGGGGTCGGCTATTGCGCACATCGGCTTTGCTATCCTGGTATTAGGTGCACTTATTTCTGCAGCTACCAATAAACCGATTTCTATAAACGCGAATAAGTTTATCCCGGTTAAAGATTTTGAGAAAACGGAGAAACCTGGCGAAAACATCATGTTGTACAAAAACGAGCCTAAGCAAATGGGCAAGTACACGGTAACTTATGTAAGCGATACTACTCAGGCTCCGAATACCTTTTATACCTTAAACTTCAAGGTTATAGATAAGGAGGGTAAGGTTAAAGAAGATTTCAATTTGCACCCTCACACTCAGGATAACGAGAAAATGGGTTTAATTGCTTCTCCTGATACGAAGCACTACCTTACTTACGATGTGTATACGCACATTACCAGTGCGGCAGTTAAGCAATCATCGCACGAGGATCATGAAGGCCATTCGGATGATGAAAATTACAAAGCACCGCGAATTGTTAAAGTTTCAGTAGGTGATACCATTCATACTTCGAGTGGGGTGGTTACGGTTAAAGATTTAAACAGAAAACCTACTGCCAAAGATTTAGCGTTGGCACAGGGCGATTATGCTGTTGGTTTACCATTAGAAATTAATGCTGCCGGAAAAGTTTACAACACAGAACCAATTTTCTTAATCAAAGGCAACAACACTTTCGATTTCGCACGTAAAGTAGATGAACTGGACCTGAAATTCCGTTTCTCGAGAGTTTTACCAGATGAGAAAAAAGTAGAATTGCAGATTTTCGAAAAGCCACAACAGGCTAAAGACTGGGTAGTTTTCAAAGCAATCGAATTTCCTTTCATCAATTTATATTGGGCAGGTACCATTGTAATGGTGGTTGGTTTCTTGCTGTCTATTTTTAGAAGAAGAAAAGAAGCCAGGATCGGATAAGCACATGAAAATCGTTTTATTAGGTTCGGGTAATGTTGCTACACATTTAGCAAAAGCTTTAAAAGCCAAAGGCGAAGATGTAGTGCAGGTGTACAGCCCAAACCTGGTTAATGCGAAGTTATTAGCTGATAACGTAGCTGCTGAGGCAGTAAGTGATTTAAGTGCGGTTAAAGTTGATGCTGATTTGTATATCATTTCCGTTAAAGATGATGCTATTGAAAGCATTGCCGAAGGGTTAAAGGCGGTAAGCGGTTTAGTGGTGCACACCTCGGGTACAACCGATATTAAAGTATTATCGAGCCAGGTAAAACATGCAGGTGTTTTTTATCCATTGCAAACTTTTTCTAAAAGGAAGGATGTATCTTTCGATCGCATTCCACTTTGTATTGAAGCTACAGGTGCGGTTGAACTAGATGTTTTAAAACAACTGGCATCGAAATTAAGTCAGCAGGTTTACGAATTGGATGGCGATAAAAGAAAAATTTTACACCTGGCCGCTGTTTTTGCCTGCAATTTCCCCAACCATTTATATGCGCTAGCCAACCGGGTATTGCAACAAAATGATCTGGATTTTGAAATCATCAGACCTTTAATAGCCGAGACTGCCGATAAGGTAATGACTAACCTACCCGAAAATGTGCAGACCGGACCAGCGGTTAGGGATGACGAAACCACTATAAATAAGCACCTAAGCATGTTGAACGATATGCCCGGGTTGCAGGAAATTTATCAAACATTAAGCGATAGCATAAAATTAATGCCGAAATAGCATTTTTACGGCTTTTGCTTATTACTTTTGCAAAATAATTATGAGCATTTTTAAACTAAAAATAAATTTTGAAGAAGCAGATCACGATCCAATAGAATTACCTATTGCTGCTGGTGAGTCTGTTTTAGATGTTTGTCTGGATAACGGAATTGAATTACAACACAATTGTGGTGGTGTTTGCGGTTGCAGTACCTGCCATGTGTACGTAACCAAGGGTATGGATAATATCGAAGAGATTTCTGATAAAGAAGAAGATTTTATTGATAGGGCAGTGCGTCCGAAAATTACTTCCCGCTTAGGCTGCCAGTGTATAGTGATTGATGGCGACATCGAAGTTACCATCCCGGATCAGTCTGGCTTCATGGGACACTAATTTGGATAGTTAGCTAGAAAACTTTCCAACATTAAAACATTTCAACTTTACAACAAAGAACAAAACATGAACAACGATAAATTTGCCTTACCTTTTTACTGGAACGACTACGAGGATATTGCCATGTCTTTATATGAGAAATTTGGTGATGATTTTTCAGAAACCAAAATTTACCGCATCCGCTTTACCGAATTGATCGACTGGGTTTTAGAATTGCCAAATTTTAAAGGAACACGCGAAGAAAGCAGCGAAGGTCATTTAGAGCAAATCCAATCGGCCTGGGTGTACGAGTGGAGAGATAATCAGTAATTAGTCATGAGTTCGGAGCCTTCAGTCTTGAGGCGGCTCCAACGCTCTTAGCCAAACACTAAACGCCAGACTAAAATGTTTCTTCAGAAGCTAAAAGAGATTACCACTTTCATTTTTGATGTTGATGGTGTATTAACAGATGGATCTGTTCAGGTTACTGATAATGGTCAATCGTTGCGCACCTTTAACATTAAGGACGGTTATGCCATGCAATTGGCCGTTAAACGTGGTTACAACATCTGCATCATTTCGGGTGGTGATGGGATTGCCATGGGTAAACGTTTTTTTAACCTGGGTGTAACCGATGTTTTTTTAGGGACGGGCGATAAAGTTGCGGTTTTTAACCAATACTTAGCCAATAAAAATATTACTGCCGGAGAAGTGCTTTATATGGGCGATGATATTCCGGATTTAAAAGTAATGAAACTGGTTGGGCTACCAACCTGTCCGGCTGATGCCGTTGAAGAAATTAAAGCCATTTCTACTTTTATTTCGCCCTATAGTGGTGGTAAAACCGCTGTACGCGATATTATCGAAAAGGTAATGAAAGTACAAGGCAAGTGGCACGATGAAAACCCAAATGCCGCCGATTCGGGGGTATAGGTTTATTAGTTGGTTAAGCGGTTAACTGTTTAAATTGGTTAATTGTCTCTAAACGCCCAACTCCAAACTTGTTCATCAGCTGGTAATTGGTTAATTGTTTAAACCGATTAACTGTCCAGTTTTGAACTTGTTTAATCTTTCATTAGTAACTGCAAACTGCCAATTGCAAACTTTATCTTCGGTAAACTCCTCCCAACTCCAAGCACTCAACTCCAAACTTGTTCATTAGTAAGACGATTCTTATTAGGTCGCCATTAGCCCAAATCGTCATTTCGAGCGTAGTCGAGAAATCTGTTTGAATAATCAAGCCATCTAGCATTTTTAGCAAAGAGTAAGGAAGCTGAGAATGAGGTAATGCTCAGTGTACTAAATCTGGTAGGAGATCTCTCCATTTCGCTGCGCTCCAGTCGAGATGACGTATTTCTATTATTCTAAACGGCAATAGGAGATCTAATTCAGTGCAACATCACATGTACATCAATCAGTATTGACCTTCCCATTATAATTCTCGTTCATCAAAATTTGCAATCAACTGGATTATATACGAAATTTACATTCATAGTTTAATCAATCGATTGATTAAACTATGAATGTAAAAAACATTAACTTTAATTATATGAGCACATACCTCGTACCTGTAGATTTTTCCAAAACAGCAGATCATGCTGCTAAATATGCGGCCAGGCTTAGTTTCGCCATGACCAATGCTAAAATAATTTTGCTCAACGCTTATTACGTTTCAGAATACGAAAGCATTCTGCCTACACCCGATATGCTGGTAACAACTGACGATCGCATTGCAGACGAAATTTCGGACAGGCTAGCTGCTTTAGAAAAACTTAAGGCCAAACTACTCGAAATCAATCCTCAGGCAGAAGTAGAAGTTTATTTAACCCGAGATACTATTTTAAGATCGGTAATTGATCGTGTAAACCGGGAAGAAATAGAACTGATTATTATTGGCAGCAACGGAAAAAAAGCCAAAGATGAAAGCGATATCGGTTCTAACGCCATTAAAATCTCAAAATCGAGTCCGGTGCCCGTTCTGGTTGTACCGCCCAAGGCCGATTACCAATCCATCAGGAAAGCAGTTTTAGCCTGCGATTTTAAAAAAGTTAAAGAAGTCATCCCAATGCGTGCCCTTAAAAATATCCTGAGCAAACACGCGCTCGAACTTTTGGTACTCAATATCAATTCAGGGCATCATATCGATCGGGAGGAAGAACATTTTCTGCATGATATGTTAAGCGATTTTTCGCCGGCTTACCATTATTCAGACCATCCAGATACCATTAAAGGAATTGTGAAATTTGCCAAAAATGAGGCCGCACAACTCATTATCGCATTACCCAAGAAATATAGTTTTTTCGAGAGTTTGCTGCATGAAAGTGTATCGCAGAAGCTAACCATCAAATCGCATGTACCGGTATTGCTGCTGAAGGATTAAAAGTAATAACGTGCAACAGCTAAGTTACATTTCGCCATTAAACTATTAATTTTTTTTAGACTCCAACCAGTCAATTTTCAACCAAAAAACAACAAAAAACATGAAAAAATTATTAATGATCTGCGGATTGATGCTAGGTATAGCTGGTTTCGCTAATGCACAACAAGGTGGTGGACAAGGTAGAATGATGATGAAACCTGAAGAACGCGTAAAACAATTAGACGAAAAATTAAAACTTTCTGACGATCAAAAAACAAAGCTTACAACTGTTTTTACCGAACAGGCAGAAGCGATGAAAAAATTTCGCGAAGAAATGCAAGGTGGCGATAGAGATGCAATGAGAGAGAAAATGCAAAAAATGCGTGCAGAGAACGATGCAAAAGTTACTGCAGTATTAACCGACGATCAGAAAAAAACTTACGAAGCCTGGCAGAAAGAGCAACGTGCCGAAATGGAAAAACGCAGACAAGGGGGCGGTAATAATTAATCTTTGAAAAATATGAAATAAGAAAAGCGGCTTTAGGTCGCTTTTCTTATTTTAGCGGAAAATTAAGATATGCCTGTTCAATTTCCACCGATTATTTTAGCCTCTAAATCGCCGCGCAGGCAAGAACTTCTAAGCCTGATGGGCCTCGATTTTAAGGTTGAATTGAAAGATGTGGACGAAAGTTATCCGGAAGGCCTTAGCCCGGCAGAGATTGCAATTTATATCTCAGAGAAAAAAGCAAGGGCATTTACCGGAGATGGCGAAATCATTATTACCGCGGATACCATTGTGGCCTTAAACGGCGAAATTTTAGGCAAACCTAAAGACCGGACACACGCACAAGAAATGCTCAAAAAACTATCTGGTAGTAAACATGAGGTTTTTACCGGGGTAACGTTGGTTAAGGGCGATAAACTGTTTTCGTTTTACGATCGCACTGAAGTTACCTGTAAGGCTGTTACAGCAGCGGAAATTGATTTCTATATCGATAATTATAAGCCCTTTGATAAGGCTGGAAGCTATGGCGTACAAGATTGGTGGGGAATTGTTGTAGTAGAACGTATTGAGGGCTCATATACCAATGTCATGGGTTTACCCACCGAAAAATTATATTCATATTTAACAGGTTTGATCATCTAAACAGTTTTTCTAATTTAGACGGTGTAATTAACGCTTAAAATGATAAAAAAAATTATACTCTGGGGAGGAGTAACGGCCTTTTTATGTGTCCTGTTCTATTATTTAATTCCCATTACCCTATATCAGTCTTTTACTTCTTTTATTGCATTTACAGGTGGAATAAGTATTGCGATTTCTGCAGCTATCTTTACTTTAGGCTTAGTTACTGCAGTAAATAATGGGAAAACGAGTAATAAAAGAGATATTATTGGTAGTATTTTAATTATTGGCG
The DNA here is from genome assembly GCF_011303555.1 of Pedobacter sp. HDW13. Lineage (NCBI taxonomy): Bacteria > Pseudomonadati > Bacteroidota > Sphingobacteriia > Sphingobacteriales > Sphingobacteriaceae > Pedobacter > Pedobacter sp. HDW13. Next base: position 4,228,710 of record NZ_CP049868.1, read on the forward strand.
TTTTTTTAAGCTGCCTGGTGGGAGGAGTTATTACATTTCTTTCTCGGGATGTGAGCCTTGTAAATGAAGAACTTGAACGAAATGGTGTATTTGTGGTAGCCAAGGTAGTAGGTGGTGATTCGTTTTCTACAAGGAGTATTGATATGACCAAAATAAGGGTGATGTTTAAATTGGATAACGGTAATAATACAACCGAGGATGTATTCATGAGCAAATATGAATTCAAACAATTTTACTTAGATCAGGAGCTTCCCATCTTATATTCATCCAAAAATCCAAGTATAGTAAAGGTGTTAACTACTGATGAAGAAATTTATAAATATTCGCACCTGAGGAAATAAATTTCCATAGTCTTATGGAAATCGGAATAATGGTTCATCATTCTTTAAATTTAGAAAAATGATGAATTCAGAAATAACCATAGCGGAACCTTGTACCCAAAATTGGGATGAAATGGAAAAAGGCGCAGGCTTTAATTTCTGTACTGCCTGTAGTAAAAACGTAATCGATTTCTCAGGGTATACCAATGCCCAAATCATTCAAACATTAGCCAATGCCAGTTCATCTGTATGCGGCCGCTTAAGTAAAACCCAGTTAAATCAACTCAACTACTATTTAAAAATCGTTCCAACGACGAATAGAAACTGGATGAAATACCTGGGCGTATTGGCCATTGGAGCAAGTATTTTAACACAAAGTTCACATGCAACACCAAGAAAGGAATCTGTTGAGCTTGTTAAGCCAAAAAACGATCATCAATTAAATAAACCTGATGAGCCTGTAATTTTGAGAACATTTTATGGTTATATGTTTTTGAACAATAACAACAACAATGTTCCAATGGTTGGTTTAAAACTCAGGCTAAAAGGCACCAACCATACCGCAGTTACCGATAAAAACGGACGTTATGAATTTAAAATAGACGACAGTTTATACTGGAAATATAATGAGTTAATAGCTGAAGGTAGCGAATATCTGGTCGCATTTAAATTAGATAATAAAACTGTTAAGCAGCAAGATTATTATCCATATAAAGCAGAATACGCAATTATGGGGAAGATTAATGTTTCCTATAAATAGCCCACTTATTAAAAAATACTAAATATAAATTACGCTTTCATTCTCTCAATGATCTGTACACTTTGTACGGATCATTTTTTTATATCTGGCTAGCCAAAACGCCCATTTTTAGATCATAGGTAGAAAGCGTAAGCCGGTTTATTTTACAACGCCCTAAAACATAATTCGTAATTAAGGTGGCAATTACAATCATATCTACCCGTAGCGGAATAATTCCCGGCATTTCTGCTCTTTGCTGGTGAGTAGAATTGATTAGTTTTATGGATGTTTCTATGTAATCGTCATAGTTAAACAGAAAGGTCTTGATTTGAGCAATATCTATAGCCTGGTTATGTTTTCGGGTAACCAGTTCCGCAAAAGTTTCGAATGCACCAGCCGAACCAATTAAAATTTGTGGTTTATATTTTTCACAGATTTCGAAAAGATCTGTCAATTGTTCCTGAATGTGAAAAAGTATGGCTTGTTTATCTTCGTCAGAAAGGGGATCAGATTTAAAGAACTGTTGCATCAGGCGTGCTGCCCCAATGTTATAGCTTTTTTTCCAGATCAATTGTTCCTCGTTGCAGAGAATAAACTCTACGCTGCCACCACCAATATCCATAATTAACGATAACTCTTGTATGGCTCCACTCAATTTTACGCCCTGGTAAATTAATTCTGCCTCTTCATCGCCGCTAATTGTTTCGATGCTGATACTTGTTGTCATTTTAACGGCTTCCACAAAATCGTTTCCATTTTCAGCGCTTCTAACTGCCGAAGTTGCAGTTGCCCTTACTCGATCGACATTATAATCAGCAATAGTATTTTGAAAGGTTTTAAGGCAGTTTATGCCTCTTTCAAATGCAGCTGGGATAATAACGTTATCATTAATCCTCCCTTCGCCCAGCTTAACAGGTACATTGGTTTTGTACAGAATTTCAAATGCAGTTGCATTTACTTCTGCAATAAGCAGGTGGAAGGTGTTGGTGCCCAGATCGATTACAGCAATGCGCATAATATTAGGTTTGTGAAAACAAAAGCAAAAGACCTTCGGTGCTGCAAGGCCTGCCATCCGTTAAATTTTGTTATTGTTGGTGCTAAATTAAGGTTCGTATAACAAAATATCATGATCAACAGGTTTATTTTATTTCAGTTTTGCGCTTAATTATATAACATAGACTGAATGTTTATTTTACAGCCAGCTGCAATTGTTTGGCATTATGCAGTGCAGCTGTGCCCCAGGTATTGTTAAAATAAACAAAAACCTCCTTAAAGTTTGCTTTAATTTGCCTAGGGAAAGTATCAATCAATGCTTTATCATATTCCGATTTGTAAAGTACGGGTTTATCATGAAAGCGATAATACACCTTATCCATGTTTTGGATTACCGTATCGGGTAGGACAGCGGGATAACTTTGACCGCTAAAAATGATATGACTTTGAGAAAGTTCCTGATAAATTTCCTCGTTAAACCAGCTCAGGTGACGAAACTCTACCACATTCTGAAAATCGGAATTTAGATTTTCGGTCAGATTGGCCAACCGACCGGAAGTGTATTCAAATTTGGGTGGGAACTGGAATAATATACAGCCTATTTTTTCTTTTAGGCCTGATTGAACAGCTGCATAAAAATCGTTAATGAGCGTTTTACAATCATTAAGCTGTTTGTAATGTGTAATTAAACGTGGAGTCTTAATGGTAAATACAAAGTCATCAGGACTTTCATGGTACCATTTGTCGAATGATTTTTGAGTTGGCATTTTATAAAAGGTAGAATTGATTTCTATCGTATTAAAATGCTCACAATAATACTTAAACCAATCTTTTTGCGCCAAACCTTTCGGATAGAAAACTTCTTTCCACTCGCGGTAATAAAAACCAGAACAACCAATTCTCCACTTCATTTACAGAGAACAGGTTATGTGGCAGAAAGGTTTATTAGAAACGAAAATAGTGGCAGATTACATAAAGTGAATAATTATTACTCGTCCTTTCGAATCGAAATTACGTCTTGAAAACAAACAAAAAAACCGATGCTTGTGACACCGGTTTTTAAATTTATGTGGAATTAATTACTCAAAATATTCTTTCATTCTTTCGAAGAAGCTCTTATCGTTTTTGCCAGGCTGTGGCTTAAAGTTTGGAGATTCGCGTAATTTCTCTAAAGCACTGCGTTCATCGCTACTTAGCGCTTTAGGTGTCCAGATGTTGATGTGGATAATCTCATCACCTCTGTGGTAAGAGTTCACTTCTGGTAAACCTTTGCCTTTTAAACGCAATAGCTTTCCGCTTTGGGTACCCGGATCAATTTTAATTTTGGCTTTACCATCAATTGTAGGTACTTCTATGCTCATTCCTAAAGCAGCATCTACAAAACTTAAATGTAAATCGTAAACAATATTGTTGCCTTCACGTTTTAAGGTCTCGTGTGGAGTTTCTTCAATTAAGATAATCAGATCGCCCGGAATACCGCCGTTTGGCGCTGCATTTCCTTTGCCACTCATGCTCAGTTGCATGCCTTCGCTTACACCAGCAGGAATGTTAATGGTAATGGTTTCTTCGCCACGTACCACACCGTCGCCATGGCAAACATTACATTTAGCAGTAATTTGCTGACCGCTTCCATTACAGGTAGGGCAGGTCGATGCAGTTTGCATCTGGCCTAAAATAGTATTGGTTACCCTGCGTACCTGGCCGCTACCACCGCATGTACCACAGGTACTTACCGATGATTTATCTTTTGCACCAGAACCATCGCAGGTTTTACATACAATCAGTTTATTAACCTTAATTTTCTTTTCAGCACCGTGCGCAATCTCTTCAAGTGTTAATTTAACCTTAATGCGCAGGTTTGAGCCTTTGGCTACACGTCGGCCGCCACGTTGCTGACCACCACCGCCGCCACCAAAAAAGCTTTCGAATGGATTATGACCACCAAAAATATCTCCGAAATTACTGAAGATATCATCCATGTTCATATTGCCACCACCGTAACCACCAGAGGCACTACTGCCTACACCGGCATGGCCAAACTGATCGTAACGCTGTTTTTTCTCCGGGCTGCTTAAAACTTCGTATGCTTCTGCAGCTTCTTTAAATTTATCCTCAGCGGCTTTATCTCCCGGATTTTTATCTGGGTGATATTTGATCGCCATCTTACGGTAAGCTTTCTTTATCTCGTCAGCAGCTGCGCTTTTGGTTACGCCTAATACGTCGTAATAATCTCTTTTACTCATTTTCTTTATAAACGTTAAAATGTTTGAAGGTTGAAACGTTTAACGTTCACGTACCAAACAAACATTCTCTTCATTATTTCATAGCTTGGAACCAGTTGCTGAAATTGCTGTTTACAACATTCCAACCTTTAACCTTCCAATTTTTCAATTCTTCTAAGCTCCAACTACTACTTTAGCAAAGCGGATCACATTATCATTTAAAGTATAACCTTTTTCAACCTCGTCAATAACTTTACCCTTTAATTCTTCGGTAGGGGCAGGGATATTGGTAATGGCTTCGTGGAAATCTGTATTAAAAGGCTGGCTGATGCTTTCCACATCTTTTAAACCTTTTTGTGCCAAAGTGTTTTTCAATTTGGTGCTAACCAATAAAACGCCTTCTTTAACCGGAGCAACCTCACTAGCGCTTTCCATGGCTTTTAATGCACGGTCAAAATCATCTAAAACTGGTAAAAGCGAAACTATTACATCTTTACCAGCGGTTTGTAATAACTCTATGCGTTCTTTTTGTGTACGGCGTTTGTAATTGTCAAACTCAGCATATAAACGTAGATATTTATCGTTAAGTTGTTGAACTTCTGCTTGTAATTTTTCTTCAGCAGTTAGTTCCGGAGCCTGCTCAGTTACATTTGCAGCGGCATCAGTATTTTCTACATTTTCGGTAGTATTTTCTGATGTATTTTCAGTATTCATTATATTTTCTTCTTTATCGTTATTTTTCTTCTTATTAAACATAATACCAGGCTGAATTTTTTTGTGTTAATCTCAACTATTTTGCCACAAACGGAAATCAGCCAAGCTGTCAGATTTATTTGTATTTATCTGAACAGTTTGGCTGATTAGCTGACGGATGTCAGAATTTTTTATGCTATTTGTGCATCTTCGTGAACAATGCCATTTTCGCATTTGATAATACGCGATGGGAAAGTACGGATGATGTGGTAATCGTGTGTGGCCATTAAAACAGCTGTTCCGGCCTGACTGATTTGCTTTAATAAGGTTACAATTTCTTCCGAAGTTTCGGGATCTAAGTTACCTGTCGGTTCATCGGCCAGTATAATTTCCGGATCGTTTAACAATGCCCTTGCAATTACAATACGTTGCTGTTCACCACCCGAAATTTCGTGTGGCATCTTTTTGATCTTCGAGCGTAAACCTACTTTGTCTAAAACATCTTTTATACGCTCGTTAATTAGCTTTTCGTCTTTCCAACCAGTGGCTTTGAGTACAAATTCGAGGTTTTTTTCAATCGTCCTGTCGGTAAGTAGCTGAAAATCCTGAAAAACTACACCCAGTTTACGACGTAAGAAAGGCACTTGGCTTTCTTTCAGGTTTTTAAGATCGAAACCTGCAATGTTGCCCTCACCACTGCCAATATGTAAATCGCCATATAATATTTTAAGCAAACTACTCTTGCCCGAACCGGTTTGACCGATTAAGAATATAAATTCGTCTTTTTCGATGTGTAAATTTACGTTTGAGAGTACCAGATGTTTCTGTTGAAAAACATCAACATTGCTTAAATGAATTACTGCGTTACCTGTCATGTTATATTTCTAATTTTGCAATCTGCCCAAAAGGCAGGTCTTTAACCATTTCCATAATGTATTCTTGTTTGTCGCCCAAGCCCAGTTTTTCCAGCGATTTATCGGGTCTGTCGACCCTAAAATAAGCTAAAAGCGTAAACTTGTCATCTCTTAGCTGTACGTAATCCGGAATTTTGGCTATGCCTTTAACTTTAACGATATACATTGTGCTCAAAAATAGCATTTCCAAATGATAAGCGAAAGTATGAAGCCCTTTTTATCTGACCAACATGAGCCAGCCCGTATAGGTTTGAAAATCTTCGTTTAAATAAACTGAATAATAATACACTGCAGGTGGAAGTTCTTTTCCGTTCATTTTACCATCCCAGGGCTTAAATGGCCCTGTACTTTGGTAAACCAGGTTCCCAAAACGATTGATAATTCTGATAACCGGATTAGGGAATGACGCTGCTGCGGGTATATTCCAGGTGTCATTTACATTATCGCCATTCGGAGAAAAAGTATTGGGAATAACTACTTTGGGATAAACAGTTATGTTAACTTGGTCGCTACTGCTGCTGCAGCCTGAATTTGAAGTAGCGTGTAAAGTGTAGGTGATATCGCGCGGTGGTGTAGCAACGGGGTTCAGTTTAGTTGGATCATCAAGATAATCGGCCGGTGTCCATAAATAGGTAACATCCCCAGAAACCTTCCCATTTAGTGTTATTTTTTGCCCGTTAACGATTTTTTGATCCACTCCGGCATCTGCCATAGCATTTTTATTTACATTAATGGTTATTTGCGCCGTTTCAGAGCATGCGCCATTGGTAACTTTTACAGTATAGGTTGTGGTTTCGGTTGGTGAGGCAACAGGGCTAGCGCTTTTGGGATCTGAAAGACCGTTTGCCGGCTGCCAAAGATACTCGGTGCCACCAGATGCTGCTAACTGGATTGATTTACCCTCGCAAATAGTAGCTACTTGTATGTTGGTGATAATCTGTACAGGATCGTAAATCAGCACATTGGTTGATGCGTTTGCTGAACAACCATTTGCAGAAACAGTTACCGTATATTCGCCTTCCATGGCTTTAGTTGCATTAATGAGTAAGGGGCTTTGTGCTGTTGATGTAAAACCGTTTGGCCCGGTCCAGCTGTAGCTAGTACCGCCTGATGCATTTAGTTGAATGGTGTTTCCAAGACAGAAAGGGCCAAATTTTTCGGCTTTGGCAATGGGCAGTGGATTTACGGTTACGGTTATTGGAGCTGATACCGCCCGACAGTTCACTTTATCTATATTGCCGTTTATTGCCGTAATTAAGCGGTATTGATAAGTGCCTGCTGGCTGATTTAAAAAGTTAATTGTCGCTTGTTTTGTAGTTGAAGCAGGAATATCAACCCAGCCAGTGCCCTTGTTTTCCTGCCACTGATAAACCGGATTGGTATATTCTGGCGAGATATTGGCATTTACGGTAAAGCTACTGGTAGTCCCCTCACACATACTTAATGATACATTATTGAGATTAAAAAAAGGAGTGATACCGGGGCCGCAAGCCTGTACGGTAATATCGTCGAGTGCAAAATCATTACCGCTATTAGTCTGCGTGTCGTTTATCAGTTGCAGCGTTACAGTAGAATTGTTGCCGTTGCTAAAATCAAGTGAATATTGGTGCCATCTTCCATCAGCTATTACATTCTCGGTTGATGTACTGCCCAAAAGATTGCTATTGGGGTCAGTTACCTTTAAAATCATATTGGGTGGTTGCGCATTTGCTGCGGCCGAGTTGGCATTGAGTACCCAGATTGATAACCTTAAAAGTGTATTAGGGCAGAGATCATCCATTTTTTGCTCAAAAAATACCGTTTTGGTAGCTACACCATCAATTAAAAGCATTAAACCATTGCTATCGCCGGTATGGTCTGCGTGAGGTTGCCAGTAAATAGGGTAGGGGTTGCCCGGAGTAGCTGGTGTTTTAACCAAGCCTGATTGATTTGGCGCTAAAGCTCTTGAATTTGGCCCCGGAGGTCCCATGAAAGTGGTAAATGTAGTTGCACCAGGTGCATATTGGGCTAAAGGACCATACCAGTTATCGGTATTATTACCCTGTCCAAAGGTCTGGTTAATTAAAGGTTGACCAAAAGTACCTGTACATACCTGTGCCTTAGCAAAATTTGCAAATAGGAAAATGCAAAGAAAGGATAGCGCTTTTATGAAACAATACATCTACTGGCTCAGGTCAATTAGCGAATATCTAAATAAAAAACTATAATTCAATTTAAATATTAACTAGCTTTTTGACCAGTTTATCAGCTATTTGTCTATAATAAAATTGGTTAGATAGTTTGAGATGTTATTTGATATAATAGGATTAAACAGGAAGAATTTTGTCTCTACCTTTCGCTTTTTTAGTGATTTGTAAGCCGCTATAAAATGTTTTAGCTCTTCTGTAGTTAAGGATGAAAATGCATTATAGACGGTGAAATTTTTAAAATCCTGAAAATTTAATTTTGCCTTTGTTTTCTCAAGTTTATCGTTAGTCCATTTATTTTTTTTAGAAATATTATCAATTTGAGAAATACAGGAACTTTCGAACAGCACTTTATAACTACTAACTTCCATTAGTTCATCTATTAGAAGCTTGTTAGAATTTGTAGGCTCTGCCATGGCTGGAGGGCCTTGAGCTTTTACAATTGAAAACGTAAAAATAAAAAAGGCGATGAGCAGTAAATTTTTCATAAATTAAAATTAATGCAAATAAGTTTAAAATCTATTCAAAAACTCAATTGTATTTACATTATCTGCATAATCCCAAAGTTTTGGGTGTTGGCTTTGGCCGAAATCAAAACTGGCTACATTTATTGGAGATTTGGTAACCACGCATTGAATATCTGCTGCTTTATCTTTCAGTTTATCTTCTACATCTTGCAGGTTTTCGTATTCTTCGTAATAAAGCACTGCTAAAGGCGAAGCCAGGCTTTCATCTTCTTTTAACAATAAAAAGCCATTATCGAAATGTTTTGCAGCATTTACCAGATAAATAGATTTATTGTAATCGTAATTGTTTTGGTATTTAAAGTGGTTAATAATTTGGTTATTGCTTTCAATACCTTCGTATAAATGGGCAATATCATAACCTTTAGGGAAATATACTTTCGAAACATTCCTGCACCCTAATCCAAAATAGTCGAAAATATCGGCTCCTAAGTTTTGGATATCTTCCCTGCTTTCGGTTCCATCCAAAACAGCAACGCTGTTTCTGTTTTTGCGGATAATGTTGGGTACTTTGCTAAAATAGTAATCAAAATATCGTGATGAATTATTACTTCCTGTGGCAATAACTGCATCAAAATATTTTAAACGCTCTACATATTCAATATTGTCAGCAAACGCAGGCTCAATCTTAACCAACTCTGCCAGTACGGTTTTAATCAGTTTATCGTCAGATGAAGAAAGTTTAATGAGTGCAATGTTTCCGGTAGCTAAAACGCTTAAAACATCATGTAAACCCACCAAAGGTATATTGCCGGCAAGGATTAAGCCCACCTTTTTAGGCGATGTACTAAACCTTGCCGATTCGAACCAAAGAGCTAAATCGGCCTCATTCAGCATAGCTGCAAAAGATAAAACAGATTTTTTTATATTTTCTTGAGTGAACCATGCATTGGCACTTTCGGCACTATAAAGTGCATTTCCTAGTATGTCAGTAGGGTTTGTAAGCTTTTTGCCTAGTTCACCAAACGCGATTATTGCTTTTTCTTGAGTTAATGCTGACATATTTAGAATTATTATTAATTGATTATATCTTATATTTGCAGCGCAAATATTTGAGTGCTCGCTATTGGTTATTTAAAGTATTTAAAATCAGTCTTTTAACTGTTTTTGTTTTTGGGCTGGTGTAAGTATGGTGTAAGTTATAGCTTCTTTGTCAAGTAATCTACTTTAGCCTTTAATGCTAGAATATCCGCTTTCATGGCCGATATATCCGTTACTGTTTTATTGTCTTCCTTGTTTTCAAATTCCTTCCCTAAGCCATTGCAAATGTAATGCGGTAAGGCTTTATACTTCTTGTATAAGTCGGAAAGTAGGGAGGCTGGAATTTCAACTAATCCGTTTTCCATTCTGCTAACATAGGACTGCTGAATGTTGAACTCGGCAGCAAAATCAGTGCTGCTGATTTTAAGTTTTTTTCTAACCTCCTTTAGTCGGATTCCTTGATTTTTATCTGGCATTTCTCCGTGTGGGTTTAGATATGTTAATAACGCTATACAATTCCTTTACGTCATCCAGTAAGAGATCTTCATCCGGATAGAGATCTTTGTTCGGATTTAAAGATTTTATAGTTATGATACCTTGTTCAATATCTTTATGATGGATTCGTTTTACTATTATGCCTAACTTTTTGTGTACGATTATCCAATTGTCAACTCTGTGAGTATGGAGTTTGCTTGTCCAATGATGGCGTTGTAAATAGCTGCCAGTTACAATATTTCCCTCTAATATGCTTTCGGACGTTCCATTGTCCATACTGTCTCCTAATACTTCAAACGCCCTATATAGTCCTCTATGGTGTTTGAAAACGTTAATTGCATGCTTTGGTAATTCTTCCACGTATTCTACATCTTGATAATTACCCAGGTAGCCAGCGTAGGCATATTCTTGAACTAAAGGAACAAGCATTAAGTAATTTCCATCTCCTAGATCGATGTAAGGAGATTCGCTATTTGGCTCTAATGGGTAATGGATTTCCGCTAAATGTTTGGCGTTAGCCGTTGGTTTTGGTACTTGTTTCGTTTTTTTGTGATTGCTCGGTTCGATATCTAAGCCTAAAGCTTTCTTTATTCTGTATGAGACATCTGCACTAATTCCGCTTTTGCCGGATATAATTTTACTTAGGTTGCCTTTATCAACCTCGATCAAATCAGCTAACTCTTTCTGTGAGAGATTGTTTTGGAGTCTGTATGCTTCAAGGGGGTGCATAAAAATACAAATGTTAATAACTTGTTAATAACTAAAACGTTGTAAAAGTTGTAATGATTGATATAGTTGTTACATTTGCATTGTCAATAATGTAAAACAACTCAACAAAGTTAACAAAATTAACAAGTAATACAACATGAATTATAAAATAATTTCTGAAAGGCCACCTCGTAGGCCGAATTTCACAAAAACGTTACGTCTTTTGGCTAAAAAAGGAGGTGGAATATCGTTCGAGGGGCATGTAGTGCAGGGCATAGCGGTACTATAAAAAGTACTATGAGTAGGCTAAAAGCTAAAGAGAACTTAGAATTTACTTCAGAAACGGATGGAGATAATGTAAAAGTTTGGTTTGTACCTGCTGTTGAAGAGGCCGAGAGCGAAAAAAATTTGTCTGAAAAGTTGTAAATGTTGTAATAATAGTAGTTAATGAAAGGACTTGCAATAATTGAAGCGGAAGAGCTAGACGGCCTAAAAAAATCGATTGAAAATCTGGAGCAGTTGGTAATCAAAATGGCAGATAAAGTCAAGCAGTCTGATCCTTTGATGGACTCAATAGAAGTTCAGCAATATCTCAAAAAAGGGAGTACCTGGGTCGACAATAATAAGCATAAAATAGGATGCAGTAAGGTAGGTGGTGAGTGGAGATTTAGAAAGAGTGTGGTAGATGCCTATGTGCAATCTACTTTCCATAAAGACAGATAATCCCAAATGCGTTATCCGATGATCGCAATCGGATGGGAGCAAATTTTACCTATTAAACCAAACAAATAGGAGGCGATAATGTGAGCGCCAAATCTCATGTCTGTAGGCAACAGTAGCCCAGCCCTAAATTAAGGGATTGGATTGAAAGGAGCGAAGATTAGCCGTCTTGTATGCCTATGGTAGTGTTAACTATCTTTTAGCGTCAATAGGTGTGTGCCTATTCTGATGAAGCAAAAGCAGAAACGTGTTTATATGAAAATAACTTTGATCGATTTTGATAAGGTTGGCTTTGATTGTAATTACAAATATGTAACACCAGATATGAGTGATGACGATGATCCTTTGATTTTTCTCGTAGACTCTTCAGACTTTCTACAGTTCGTTAATGAGAACAATCTAAACGAATTACAAACGGATGTCGATGAGTTTCGAAAAACTGATGATTGGGACTATTTAATTGACTACTGGATAGAAATCAAAGACAGGTATTGGAACGAAATTGTAAAACCGGATTTAGATAAAATCTTTAGTGATATGGATAAATTAAAAGTAAATGTAACCCACGATCTGGAAATCTCTGTAAAAGAGGTGGCCGGACTATTTAGCTCTATGAGCCCATTAGAGCAGGCCGAATTTTTCAACGAAATAGGGGCTAATGTAAAGGATTGGAATCAGCCTTTTTCTTTTAGCCTACAGGCGTTACAATGGGTAATGAATAATAATCCGTGTTTAACACAATCTGGTAAGCAGATGATGCTTGAAATAGGGTTGCTAGCAAAAGAAAGCGAGGTAAAGGATGTGTAGTACAGTATCTACAGAAGAAAAACAGAGAATTTATAACAATCTTTTAAAGAACCACATTAAGCCCGATCCATCAAGCGAACGGGCTTTTGTTTTACTGCATATTCTTAGGATTGCTATTCGAGATGTAACAGTTTGGCTAACTGTGATGGCTTTTATCGCTTTGGTTGCATTTCAATTTTTATAACATGGAAAGCCTAAGTATATACGAGAAAATTGATCTCGTGAAAGCTAAAGTAGGAAAGCTGACCAAAGACACGACTAACCCTTTCCATAAATCTAAGTATGCTGATATAAATCAGCTCATAGAGTTAACAGATCCGTTATTAAGGGAGCAGGGGTTGATGTGCCTGCAACCTGTTTTGGACGGCAATCTGGTGACTCAGATCATAGATGTTAAATCTGGAAATATGATAACGTCATCGCTTGAGATCCCAAAAATATTAGATCCCCAAAAGATCGGTGGTGCAATAACCTATTTCCGGAGGTACACTTTAAAATCGTTGCTTAATCTGCAAGAAGAGGATGACGATGGCAATAAGGCTTCTGGCAGAGAGAAAGAGCCGCAAGCAGATAAAGATAATAGGCCGTGGTTAAATCAGAAGCAGTTTAACCAGGCGCTGATAAGAATTAAAAATAAAGAAGAGGGAGTTTATGAAAAAATCAACAAAGCTTTCAGAATCAAAAGCGAATATAGAGATAAGCTCAAAGCAGCCTGATCTCTCGGTGTTAAACTTGTTTTTAGAGGAGAAATCTGAATTGCCAATTATCCCCATTAACAATAAATCACTTTTAACTACAACTAAAGGCGAGCTATTAGAGCTAAACTCAAAAATTATCCAAAATGTAAATGACGGGGTAATTGATGGTGTCGATGTAAAAATTTTTGCGAAAAAAGGAGAGATGTTTTTTAAAGCCCTAAATGATGGGCTAAAAGGGATAGTTAAACTGCCTCAAGAAAAAGATTATAAACGTCACGGGTGTAATCTTTCCCTTAGAAATTCGGGGGTTGTTTATAACTACAGTGTCTGTGGGCATCCGGATTTTGATGAGCTAAATTTTAACGCTACTGATGCTAAATCTAAGCTAACTGAATTACAGGCAAAATTAAAGCCTATTGAAAAGGAAACCGAGTTTGTGAACGAGGACACTGGAGAGACTTTTATGGTGCAACCTCCAGCGCAAACAGGCGGTAAATCAATTGTAGTAAAGATTGAGTAGATGGATCAAGTGAGCTATGCTTTTTACCCAACGCTATTAGATAGCTTTGTGTACTACAAAAAGACTGAAGAGTTAAACAAGTTTGTTGAGCTCATCGATAAAATAAACAGAGTTAAGGTCGAGCGTCATAATGGCCTTTCAAAGGGAATTGCGTTTGAAAATGTCATTAACAATTTAATCGATAATCGGTCTACCGTTAACGACTTCAATCTGGAGCTGGTGCATTCTATAGTGTCTAAACTAAAAAGATGCACCAGCAAACAAAAGAAGCTAGAGACAGTAATTGATAGCCCATACGGAAAAATAAAGCTTTACGGAATCTTCGATTATGAGTTTCCGCAAATGTATGCGGATCTGAAGACTACAGAGAATTATTCATTCGGGAAATATGATGACCACATTCAGCATAAAATGTGCTCATTAATCTGTAAAAACAACGGAGCTCCGATAGAGCAGTTTAATTATGTCATCACAGATTTTAAGTACTGGTACATAGAAAACTACAAATGTACAGATAGCTTGCATGATGATCTTATGTATGAAATTTATGATTTTATAAGCTTCATCAACCATTACAAGCATTTGATAACTAATAATAAGATTTTCGGGGGAGATGGTGTAAATGAAATTATCCTTAGTTAAACAGTTAAATAACACTTTTAAGGTTGCTTTTGACTCGGATTACGAGAAGCTTCAAAAGATCAAACCTAACGAAATGGTTGAGTGCGAAATCACAAAGCCGAGGAACTATAAGTTTCACAAAAAATTCTTTGCCCTAATCAATCTAGTTTTCGACAATCAGGAGATTTACCAGCATTTAGATGACCTCAGGCACGACTTGATCGTCGAGTCTGGTTACTTCGAAAGTAGGCCAAATCTTTACGGAGAAGAGATTAAAAAACCCAAAAGCATATCATTTGCTAAAATGGATGAATATGAATTTAATGAGCTGTATTCTGCTGTCTTAGACACCATTATAAAGCACTTTAATTTCGATAGGCAGGATATAATAGACAACGTAGAACAATTTTTTTAAACAAACAATAATTTAATTAGAATGGCTGGAATTAGCACAAAAATTAACCTTGCAGGGCTTAAGCACTCGGTTAGAGAAATTAAAGGACAGGGTGGCAAAATGGTTAAATGCCTGGTTATTCCTATAGAAATAAATAACCTTTATCAAGGCGAAAAAGGCGTTTATTTGGATCTGGAGGGATTTGAAATAAGAAACAAAGTTGGCGATTCCAAAGATACCCATTTAGTAAAGCAATCTTTGCCAAAAGAGCTTTACAACAAGCTTACTGATGAACAGAAAAAAGCTATTCCGCTATTAGGTTCTCATATCTTATGGGGTGGTGGTATTGGCGATGCTCAAATAAATGAGCAGAATGAGGATGATGATTTGCCGTTTTAATTATGGTTAAAGATCTAACGCCCGATCAGGAGCAGTACATACGGGATAAGTATGGCTATTTCTCTGATCGGGATTTAGCTGATTTTCTAAATGTAAAGGTTTGGGTTGTGATCAATTTCAGATCCAAACACAACCTAACAAAGAAAAGTAATCAGGTTGTTTATGAGGTGGATGCAGAGGGAGAAATATTTGCCCTTGCCAAACTTTGCTCAAGTAATCTGAATTTCTGGGTTAGAGACGCTGCTCATAGGAGATTAAAGCTCCTACATGAAAACCTACAATTATTATAACCAAACAATTCTAATGGCAGAAAATAAAAGATCCTTTCTACTTTATGCCGACCTTTTACATACAGTTAAGAAAATGCCGCTTGAACAGGTTGGCAAGCTTTTGATTGTTATGCTGGAGTATGTAAATGACTTAGATCCCGTCATAAATGACCTGATGATTGAGCTTGTGTTTGAGCCAATAAAGCAGCAAATGAAGCGAGATTTAGTTAAGTGGGAAGCGATAAAAGAGAAGCGCTCAAATGCTGGTAAGGCTTCAGCTGAGAGCAAGAAAGCGCAAAAAGAACTCCAACAAATGTCAACAAATTCAACACTTGTTGACACGTGTCAACACGAGCCAACAAAATCAACTGTAAATGATACTGTTATTGATACTGTAAATGATACTGTAATTAATGATATTATTAAAACCTCAGTTGTACCAACTGAGTCGATAGATCCTCAGAAATTTATTGATGCTTTTAACGATATAGCTGGTAGAAAGTTTAGAGTAACTCAAAAAATAAAAGACTCACTAAAAGCCAGGTTAAAAGACTATACCAAAAAGGAAATCTTTAAAGCAATGAAAAACGCCCATAAAGATCCCTATCATAAAGAGAACAATTTTCAATACCTAACTCCGGAATTTATACTAAGGCCGGATAAGATTGAGAGGTTTTTAAATTATGATCCTGCAAAAGACAAAAGCGCACCTAATTTATTTTACCAAACAACTAACTAAATGCTAAAGAGAATATCATCCATTAAGGATAGGGTTGAGGAGCTAAGAGAGAAAGGCGTGCAGAAAGGTGATGATACTGGTTTTAAATGTTTGGATGAATTATATAGCGTTAAGCAAGGTACTTTTACGATATTTCAAGGCGCTCCGACTCATGGAAAGAGTGAGGTGATCTTTGAAGTGTTGATGAACCAGGCAACTAAATATGGTAAAAAGTCTTTAGTGCTTAGTCCAGAGTCTGGTAACGCTGAAGAGATTACTTTGGAGCTTATTCATAAATACCTCAAGAAATCTCCCTATAAATCAAATCCTTATTCAACGTGTACGGAGAAAGAATTTAATTCAGCTTTTAATTGGGTTGACTACCATTTTGTAATTGCGGATGATGACGAAAAAAGCTATTCGTTTGATGAGCTTATCGCCGAAGTCGATGAGTATGAGGCTGAATATAAAACTGTATTTGAGCTGTTAATGGCTGAACCTTGGAACGAACTTAATCACAAGCTTGCTTTGCAGGAAAATAGCGGTAGGCAAGATTTGGCAATTGAGGATGAGTTAACAATGCTACGACAGTATAATAAGAAAAAGGATAAGCACACTTTTCTTAGTTTCCACCCCTCAAATCAACAACTCATTTACGATAAAGATAGTGGTACAAGCTTCTACGCGATGCCAAAAGCTCGTGAGGCTGCTGGTGGTCAAGCTACTTTAAGAAAAGCTTTTAGTTGGATTAATATTTGGAGGCCGCCTGTAGGCTTAATAGATCCAGAATTTGATAGGCCATATCTGGAGAACGAGTTGATTGTGCAGGTTGAAAAATCTAAACCAAAAGGTGTAGGTAAAAAAGGTATCTGTAGGCTTTTCTTTGATTGGAAAGGCAATAGGTACTATGAAGAAATTAACGGCAATATCTCTTATGCTTTCGAGCATGAAGAGAAAGTTCAGACAGTTCGGCCAATAACGGCAATACAGCCAAACATAGAGTTTGATAAGCCTTTTACTAAAGAGATAATTATACGGCCTACGCCACTAGATGAGTATGATGATGATCCACCGTTTTAATTATGACAAATACCGAAAAACATTTTTATGAGTTATCGGAGATTTATTTAGCGGCTTATCAGGATCATACACGCCCGTCAATTCTGGCGATGATGATGATGGGGGTTGTTGTTGAGATGCGAAGCGATATCGCTCTCTATCTTAAGAAAAACCCTAATTCAGTTGATAAGGTTAAAAAGCAACAGGATCGAATAAAAATTTTAGTTGAGTGCCTCGATGCTTTTACGGTCGCTACCGATAGAAATCTCCAGATAACTAAAATCCTTACAGGATACTACGACAGAGAGAAGAGTCTTAGAGAGGAAAACGAAAAACTATCAGCGGAATTAGCCGCAATTAAGAAAGCTTTAGAAAATGATTAGGCCATCAGAAGAGTTTAACATGGCTGCTGATAAGGTTGTTAAGTTCATGCTCAGAATGCAGCCAAATACTAAGGTGTATGTATCGGATGTGAAAGTTAATGATAAGCAGCTATTCATTGAGCTGGTAAAGCATTACATAGATCTATTTC
Source organism: Pedobacter sp. HDW13 (assembly GCF_011303555.1). Classification (NCBI taxonomy): domain Bacteria; kingdom Pseudomonadati; phylum Bacteroidota; class Sphingobacteriia; order Sphingobacteriales; family Sphingobacteriaceae; genus Pedobacter; species Pedobacter sp. HDW13. The sequence goes on from NZ_CP049868.1 coordinate 4,246,222, forward strand.
ATGATGCCAGCTTTAGTGATGATTACAAAATTATTTACAAACAATACCCAATCCCAGAAATACCATGCAAACAAAATTCTTTCTCGAAAACGGAATGATAAACTATGATAAATACATTGTTTATTTTTCTGGTGGTAAAGACTGTACAGCGGCTTTTTTGAGGCTCTTAGAAATGGGAATACCTAAGGATAAAATTGAGCTTTGGCATCATAATATTGACGGAGAGATAGGAAAAGATCCAAAATTCATGGACTGGCCTGTAACACCAGCGTATTGCCAGGCATTTGCGGATGCATTTGGAGTGAAAATTTACTTTTCTTGGAAGCAAGGAGGCTTTATGAGGGAGATGCTCAGAAATGAAAGCCTGACTGCTCCAACATCATTTGTAACTCCAGATGGTGAAATTATTACTGTTGGAGGGGTTTCTGGTGATCCGTCTACACGTGAAAAATTTCCACAAGTATCAGCGGATCTATCTGTGAGGTGGTGTTCTGCTTATTTAAAAATTGATGTTGGGGCTTGTGCTATAAGGAATCAAAAAAGGTTTAAAAACCTAAATATCTGTACCATATCTGGAGAGAGGGCTGAAGAAAGTACTGCGAGAAGCAAATATGCAGATTTAGAGCCTGACAGATCTGATTTACGTAATGGAAAATCATTTAAGAGACTAGTTGACCGCTGGAGGCCAGTAAAAGGATGGACTGAATCTCAAGTATGGGAAATAATAAAAAGGCACAGGGTTAGAGTTCATCCGTGTTACTATTTAGGATGGGCGCGATGCAGCTGTATGTTTTGCATTTTTGGTAATGCTAATCAGTTTGCTAGCGCTAAAGAAATAAATCCAAAAGGTATGCTTTTAGTTGAATCATTCGAAAAAAAGTTCGGAGTTACAATCAAGCGAAATATGAGCATAAATGAGTTAAGGGCTCTAGGATCTCCATACAAGGCAATCACGAAAGAATTGGCTATGCAAGCGATGTCATTAACTTACGATCAACAAATAATAATGCCCATAGATGAAATTTGGAAGCTGCCAGCTGGTGCTTTTGGAGAAAGTTGTGGGCCAACATAAAAATAATTATCCATATATGAATAATTTGCATAATTCAAATAAAGAATATATCTTTACAGAAGATAAGAGAGAGGGATGTGAGGTTGATGTGTGAGAGAGATGTGAGGGGTTTAAAGGACGTAGAATAATGGTAGTTCGGTAGCGTGTTAAGTTATCGGTGTTGGTTCGAATCCAGCCGTCTTTGCAGGAAAAGGGAATGGCCATTGTGTAGATTGGTATAGTGTGAATTAGGGTGTCATTCCCCATCCATTTAAAGTGTAACTCATGAGAGGGAGTTAATGTAGGATAGATTAAAAAAGAGGCGTGAGCCGATATGGTTTAAAGTCCTAATCATCCAGATCAAAGCAGTGTGCAGTTCTTGCCGCTGCTTTTTTTTTGCCAAAATTTAAAATTCAAATATTATGTTAAATCAAATCGAGGATCTTAAACAAGAGATCAAAAAATTGAAATTACAAGTTCAAGAGGTTGCTGATGAGTATCTGTGTCGGGTAGAGGGCAAGAAATTTGATGTTAAGGCTTTTGATATGGCTGATCGTAATGGTGAGCAATAGTTACATTCCAACAGCAAAGGGATATTTTTCTGGTTGTGGTGGTGCTGAAATCGGGATGATGCAGGCTGGAGTAAATATAATTCAGTCCTTAGATTTAGATCAGGATGCAACTGAATGCATGTCATTGAATAAGCACTATTTCAATCATAGTGTTTTACAGGAGGATATATGCGTTAAGCGTGTATGCGATCAGCCTGACTCTGACATTATCATTGGCACTTACCCGTGCACAAAGTATTCAACGATTGCCGATATTCACGGCACAAGAACCGGAGATGATCTGTTTCTGCATTTCTTTAGGCATATAGCTATTAAAAAGCCTGAGATGTACGTTGTTGAGAATGTGCCAGGGATGAAAAAGTTTGACGTGGTTATGGAGGCAATGACTAAGTTGCCAGATTACTATGTTAACGTATTTTGCCCTGTAGAGGCTACCAATTGGCTACCTCAAAAGAGAAACAGATTAATATTGATCGGAACTCGAAAACCGTTTTATATATTCCATCCTGCACAGATTGGATCTAGGCCAAAGATTAAGGATCTAATTGAGTCTAATCCGGTTTATGATATGCCTGATTATGTAGTGTCTCGAATTAACGGAAAATATCGGGATAGGCCTATAATTGTTGATCCAAACATTATTAATGCAGTAGCGCCTACGTGTGTAGCGCATTACGCTAAGGATCTGGGAACTCGTATGGTAGTTACGAATGATAACGAATACGGCTTAAGGCCTTTTTCAATTAGAGAGTATGCCAGATTACAGGGCTTTCCAGATGATTTTATTTTTCCAGACAAACGGAGCTCTTACAAACTCATCGGTAATGCCGTGCCCGTTCCTATGGGTAGATGGATAGGCGAGCAGGCAATGAGATACTTTAATTAAATATGGCAGATAATATTGAAACGCCAGCTTACTACGACAATTCAAAAGGCAGTCTTTATAAGATTGCCTCTGAAAGAAATTGGAGTCCATACACTTTTGATGTAGTGAAGCGCTTGGATCGTGGCGGCAAAAAAGATCCATTACCTCAAGAAATTAGAAAATCAATCGCTGTACTTCAGTTATGGCTTAAAGAATTAGAAAATGAAAGTTAAAGTTTTAAAGTTGCATCCCAATGCAGTAATCCCCAAATACGCTAAATCCGGTGACGCTGGATTGGACTTAACCGTTGTAGAGGTTGAGCATATTGGCGCTGGCATATTAAATACAGGTTCGGGTTATCATTTGAGATCCCTCAAGGATATGTAGGTTTAATATTTCCCAGATCCAGTATATATAAATTTCATCAAACGTTAACAAATTCTGTTGGTGTTATTGATAGCGGCTATCGCGGTGAGGTTAGTGCTATTATGCTGGCTAATATCCCTAATGCTCAGTACAAAATCGGGGAAAGGGCGGCTCAGTTAGTTATTTTGCCTTATCCGGAGATTGAACTGATTGAGGCCGATGAGCTATCTGAAACGGAGAGAGGTGATGGAGGTTTTGGATCTAGTGGTAAATAAAATGCAAAAATTAAGAATACAACCATTAACTGAGGCGAGGATGAGGGCGGTAGGCGAGAGCTATCGTATGCAGTATATTTTGTGTAGACTTTTGGATATTGAGTATAGCGACCAGCTTGATGTTAATTTTAGAAAGCCGGCTATACACAATCATATCCGAAGAGCTCAGGAGAGCATAAAGGCGGTGCATGAGCATAGTAAGCTATGTCTGGAAGTTGGCAAGGATGATAACATTTTAGAGTCGATGTGCGAGCTGCATGAGATTGTTAAGATGATTGCTCATTTAGATCAAAACCAGATCAAGGAAGTTTGTGAGGGTATGAGGTCAATGTTTGTAAAGGAGGCATAAGATGGAATTTAGTTCGGAGAAACTGTATAATAATACGGTTGTTAGAGGATATTATGACGGCAGGCATGTAGGCTTATTTGTCGTTTGGCCTTACCAAAACAAATATTTTGTTGCTTCTGGTTATAGAGGAGAGGAGCGAGAGTTTACAGACTATGATGAGGCCTATGCCTACATTACTCAAAGTATAAGCGCCAGGGTTTACAATCATTTGAAATCGGTTATTAACAGCAAAATAGATTGGATGATTGAGGGAGCTAATATTAGGCTAACCCGTAGAATACAGGGGCTTGAAAATAAATTTACCAAAGATCTAAAAGCGCTAGAAAATGGAGCAATGGGTAATATCTTACGGAAGTAATGTTTGTGAGCCTCAATTATTGAGTGAGGATGTTAAAAAAGATAATCCTGTGCTTTCTTTTGAATTTAAGGGCTCTCCCTTTAAAGTCGTATTCGATAATCGGAGCGACTACATAGCTTCCGCTTATCACACTAAAGTTAACGTAATTATTATTTCATCAAAAGGCAAGAAAACTCAAGGGGTTGCCGTAAACGTCAAAAAAAACTGGCCTAAAAAACTCAGGCCAGTTTTTTAATATTTTGTGAAAAATACCGTTTCTGGGAGTGCATTGTGCACCTGTCCATTTCCTGACTCAACTATCGCAACAGTAATTGGATGCCAAACATTGTCTAATTTAATTACATCTGATCCCCATTGATGAAAGAAGCCGCTCACTGGAACAGAATAATTTTGTACTTCGCCATTCAATAGATAGCTCTTAAAAGTTATTGGTTTCGGTTTATCTAACATATTTTTTTGAGTAAATATAAAAAATTAATTAATGATACTATTTTTGCATCCTTAAAAAAGCGCCCTTATGAAAACAAACAAATTTTTGCTAATCGTTTTAACCATGATTTTTGTTGCTTGTAAAAAAGAGCAAAACTCCACTCTATTTGGAACTTGGCTGTCACATGATCACGCCTGGCAATTCACAATTAAAAGCCTTAACGGCATTGGAGATAATAGTTTTAAAGTACATGGAATAATGCAGGATAGTCTAACATGGAGATCTGATCCAAACATTTACAAGTTTCAAATACTTCGTGTGAACCCGAAAACTCTTACTTTAAAATACAATTCTGATACTCTGTATTTTATACGTTTAAATAATTAATTATCGGCTAATAACCCGATAATTCGAAATATCGTGTATTCAGCCGATATTGTACGTTCTATAAGCATTGAAAGTTGTAAGCCAGTTAGTTGTACTTATCGGTATCTATACCACTACTGTTATCATACCTTTTTAATCTGTGTCGTTTCTTTGCATACTCATAGGCAGCTACAAACGCTACAAGACAAAGAGCTGTCAAAGGGATGATTAGTATAATTAAGTTACGGGAAGAGAGAAATTCAAAAGTAATTGAGTCGATTTTTTTGCTGGTTTTGTTCGTTACTATCAACGAACCAAATGCCGCGACCGATGCGCCTAGTACAGCTGTAGCAAGCGCGCTAGTAGAGGCTGCTGTAAATTTTCTTTCTTTTATCCTTTGTGCTTCAATGTCATTTGTTGAAGCTGCTACCGCGTTGACTTCTATTACTGGCTTCATCGCTTCAAGTGCTTTGCAATACAGCATTTTATTGGTTGGAGTTAAAAAAGAGTTTTCTAGCACTTCTTTAGTAAGTTGATCTAAAACATCAATCCAGTTTGCGATACTGCCTATTGAAACATCGTGTTTTCTTGCTGTGGCGTTGAATAGTGAGGTAACTGTATCTTGGTCTGGAGTTACGTTTGCGGCAATTAAAGGACGTATAGCGTACATAATCTCAGCATTTGCTAGCCTTATGTTTTCAGATATTTCCTTATTTATCTTTCTCTTAAAGATGCGTTCTGTTACTATATAAACGATAATACCACTAATAACACTTCCGACGATTCCGATAGTCCATGGATTATTAATAAATTCTAGCATTTTATTGTGAGTGTTGATTTAAATAAGTTGTGAATTTACGATTTTATTTAAAAATCTATAATCCGCAATCAATTCTATTCCCTATCTCAGCTATGTCGGCTGTGTATATTTCGGCCTTTGGGTTAAAATTGCCTGTCCACTGGCCATTCCGCTTAAACACAGTTCCCTGATAGTAACTGTTTATCATAACAAAATAGCCACTGCCGCCCCCTGATGGGGCAGATAATTCAACTAACTTAATATTATTCCCGAAAGCAGCTGAAAATATAATTGTGTCTGAAGCCATAAAGGCAATAATACTAAAAATATTAGTAATTAAAAAAGCCCGAGAGATTATCAAAATCAAGTCGGGCTTTTGTTGTCAAACAAATAACGGGTGTTCAATCCGTTTATCTTTATAGGGTAACAGTTTGTAGTTCTGCTGCAATTCTATGCAAACCCTCTTCAATTTTTCTCTTTTGCTCAATTCTAGGCTTTTTTAAACCAGACGCATAGTGTTGTAATTGCTTCTGGTTGATCCCTGTAATGCGTTCTAAAGCTGAATTTGTAAAAATCCCCTTATAGTATTCTAACAAACTTCTAACGTCAAATCCGTAAACTAAAGTATAGTCTCCCTTTAGTATCGATGGAATGTCTTTAGGATCATTGATCTCTTTGGTTATTCTAATCGCTTCAAGTATGGACTCTCTCGCTTCAGCTGGGGTATCTCCACCGCCATAAATGCCCTCTACATTTTCAGCGTATGCCGAATACATATCTGAGGATTTTTCGATTACAATTTTCACAGTTTTCATAGTAACATCTAATTCTTTTATAACAGTAATATCCTTTAAAGAGGGGCTATTTAAGCCCCATCTCTTTCTTAATCTTTGTTTCTAGTCCCTTACCAACTTCTTTTGCTCCGTGGTATGGTACTGGGTATTTCCTGCCATCTTTCTCATAGATGTAGTGACTACCCTCAGCCTTTAAATACTTCCAACCGTTTCGGCCTATTAAACGGTGTAACTCTGAACTCTTCATAGAACTAATTTTTGTTTGACGATATAAAGGTAGTAATATTACTACTCTTTTCCAAATGTTTTTGAATTTATTTATTAATTAAATTATACGTAATAGCGGTTGATAGTTTCACTTAACTGTATGAAAATCTTAAAACAGCAATATCAGTCAGATAAATATTATCCCTATATGGATAATTTACATAATTTGTTTATCTTCGTTCCATGAATGCTAAAGAGACCCAGAAGTATCAGAAAAAGCCTGTACCAGCGCTGATTAAGTTAGCCACAGAGTATTTTAATCGTTATGTGAGAAATAGGGATGCCGTTAATGGCCGCGTCAAATGTATTTCGTGTTCAACGCTTGTTCCTTTGTTAGGAGTTCATGCTGGGCACTACAGAGCGTCTACATTTGCTGCAACTAGATTTGATGAAAGAAATGTTAATGGACAATGTGCGCGTTGTAACACACATTTGCACGGCAATCTTATTGATTATAGGATTAACCTTATTGATAAAATTGGGCTGGAAGAGGTTGAGGATATTGAAATGATCTCTCGAATGCCTAGTAAATGGGATCGCTTTGATCTGATCGATATTATTATCAAGTATAAGGCAAAGTGTAAGGAGTTCGAATAGTGGAAAGCAGAAGAAAGTTTATCGTCATTGGGTGTGGCTCTGGTGGCTTTTCAGCTCATGTACAGCGTATGGGTGGGATAAGTTTCGGTAAATCTTTAGCTACCCAGATATGGCTAAATGAGGCTCGCAGTATCGAAAAAGAGATAGAAAAGGGGTTGTCTAGTTTAAACAAGTCTTATAACTGCGATTTTACACGAGATGTTATAGCTAAGTACGCTGTAGCTTTTCACAGATCAGAGTTAGCTATGATAGAGCTTATTCGTTCAATTGTTTCTATATCTCAATCATTAGGAGCGGATAGCTTAATGCAGTCTGCTGCCGAACAATTAAAACATCTGGGTAATAGAGGTAATTATGCCAGTGATGAATTAAAAAAGATGGTGGCATCAATTCAATTTGATAAAGCCAAACAGCCTAATAAGGGTATGTCAAAAAAAGGAGGACGAAAACAAAAAAATCGTTATCCATCACATTACAGATAATCATGAAAATATTTCTTTACGTTATTGTTTTAGTTATTGTCTCAGGCCTATTATTCTCTTGGTTTGAGATTTATGTTCTAGGAGCTTATTATAAGAATGCAGGTTTAGTTTTTGCATTGTTATTCGGCTTATCTCCGGCCATTATATTCTATTGTGCTTTTAAATTAATCACACAAATAAAAAACAGTTAAAATGAGAAAACTATTATTAGTTGCCCTTTTAGGGTTATTCCTTGCCTCTTGTGATAGAGCGCAATCAAATGTTCAAACTCTTTATACGAGTAATTGCGGTGTGTCTTGGACACTGATCAAGGCTGGCGAGACATTGCCTAAGGGTATCGGAATGTGCTCCTATAAGATCACCGTGCCAGATTACCCAATGCAGGGGGAGAGTGTTTTTAAGTCTGCTTTTGCTAATCGTGTTATGGCTAAGATAGAGGTTACTTATGATTATTCCATTACCGATGCTATTTTGTATGTCGGTGAGGCTAAATACTTAGGTAAAATAAACTCTGATAGTGATAGCGAGACAAATAGCGCAAAAGCTTATGAAACCGCTGAAAATTCAGTTATAGATAAGAGAATAAAAGAGGTTGCCAGGGATTTGTTAATTAATGAGGATATAGTTGATTTCTCACAGGCTGAATTTGAGACGCTACTTCTTGAGAAAGTTAACGAGTTACTGAAGTCCAAAGGGGTTAAAATTAACTTCTTGTCGTTCGTCCCTATTCCGGAGGATCAGACTCGGCAGGCTATTGACGTCGTTACAGCGATGAAAATATATGAATCAAAAAAGTTAACTGAGGTAGGTAAAAGTGTTACCTCCGCGAGGGCTGGAGCAACTAAAATTGATGTAACGGTTCAGAAAGAAAAACCTACAGAGGATTAAAAATATTGACAGCTCGGAAAGACGAGCAAATACACTCTTAGCTCAATGGAGAGAGCGGCCGCTGTCCGGTGGTAGGTTGTAGGTTCGAATCCTTCAGGGTGTACGAAAGTCGGTTTTTATACGATTAGTGAGGGGGATAAAGTGAGAGAGTTAACAGAAAAACAAAAACGGTTTTGTGAGGAGTATTTGATTGATTTAAATGCCACTCAGGCTGCAATAAGGGCTGGATATTCTATTAAGACTGCCAATGAGCAGGGGGCGCGCTTGTTAGCAAATGTTAGCATTCAATCCTATATGTCTGGGAGACAAAAGGAGTTGCAAGCCTCCACCAATATAACTCAGCAACGGGTTTTGGAAGAGTACGCAAAGATCGCATTTGTTGACATTAGAGAAGTCTTTGAGACTGATGGTGGCATTCATAACGTTAAGCAGCTAGATGACTTCACTGCTGGCGCTATTTCAAGTATAGAGAGTATTGAGGAGAAGTTTCAAGGTGTAACTATTGGGACAGTCAGAAAGGTCAAGTTTCACGATAAAATTAGAGCCTTAGATGCGTTGGGTAAGCATCTCGGATTATTCTTAGCTGATAATAAGCAGAAAGAGGCAGTTAATCATGTGACGGTGAATTTGGGAGGAGGAGTTAATCCGGATGAGGCTACTACCTAAGCAGGAAAATGCAGTTTACTTTCTCAAGGATAACGTAACCGAAGAGATCTTGTATGGCGGTGCTGCTGGAGGCGGTAAATCTGCCTTTGGCTGTATGTGGCTAATTGAGATGTGCCAGAAATACCCTGGCTCACGCTGGCTGATGGGCAGGTCTAAGCTTAAAACATTAAAGGAAACTACCCTTAACTCTTTCTTTGATATAGCTTCTAAGCTTGGTGTAACAAACCAATACACCTACAACGATAATAAGTCTACGATATACTTTCATAATGGCTCGCAGATCATCTTAAAGGATTTGTTTTTATATCCGAGTGATCCAAATTTTGACAGTTTAGGATCTCTTGAGATAACCGGAGCGTTTATTGATGAGTGTAACCAGCTTGTTTTAAAGGCTTGGATGGTTGTTAAATCCCGTATTAGATACAAGCTATCTGAGTTCTGTTTAATGCCTAAGATGCTGGGGAGCTGTAATCCAGCAAAGAACTACGTTTATTCAGAGTTCTATAAGCCATTCAAAGACGGCTCTCTACCAAAGCATAGGAGATTTATACAGGCGCTACCAACGGATAATCCCTTTTTACATCCTAGCTATTTGCAGTCACTGTTAAGGCTGGATGCTAATAGCGTTCAAAGGCTTTATTATGGTAATTGGGAGTATGATAATGATCCGTCAGCATTGATCTTATTTAATAAGATTATAGACTTATTCACTAATACGTTTGTAAAGCTCGGTCAAAAGTTTATCAGTGCTGATATAGCACGTATGGGGGCTGATAAGGGTATTGTGTTAGTATGGGAGGGATTAAAGGTGATTGATTATCTGATAATCCCAAAGTCAAAGATAACCGAGGCCGCAAGTGAAATCGAAAGGTTAAGAAAACTGCATTCAGTGCCGTTAAGTAATGTTATTGCTGATGAGGATGGAGTTGGTGGTGGAGCTGTTGATATACTTGGCTGTAAGGGATTTGTGAACAATTCAAAGGCTTTATTTGGTGAGAATTACTTTAACCTTAAAGCTCAGTGCTACTATAAGCTGGCTGAGATGATTAATGAAAATCTATTAGATCTATCAATCTTTGCGGCTATTGCTGAAGTAAAAGACGCGATTATTCAAGAGCTGGAGCAGGTTAAGCGTAAGGATATGGATAAGGATGGAAAAATGCAGATTGTTCCAAAGGACGAGATAAAGGATTTAATTGGCCGGAGTCCGGATTGGTCTGATGCTATTATGATGAGGATCTGGTTTGAAATAGATCAATTTGTTTTTTACGTGAATTAATAAAAATGAGGGTGATAAGATGGGAATGTTAAATTTATTCAAGAGTGTAAAAAAGGGCGTTATAGATCCGGCTAAGGGATCGTTTCAGCTGGTTGTTAATGGGATTGTGAGCTGGTTTGCAGATAATAAAGCAGCTTATTTAAAAAATGGTTATGGCAAAAATGTGCATGTTTATGTTGCTGTTAATGTTTATCTAAGGAAAGCAAAGGTAGCTCCGTTCATCCTAAGCAAAGTAAAGAGTAAAAAGAAGCTGGTTAAATATGATCAGTTCATGCAGTCTAAAAATCAGGAACATAGGCTTGAGGCTGCCAGACTTAAGGATGAGGCACTGGAAGAGCTTGAAAGTCATGAGATCATTGATTTATTAAATAAGCCAAATGATTATCAAACAGGAGTAGAATTTAGAGAATCTTTATTGGGTTTCTTCAAGGTTCTGGGAGAAACGTTTGTTTATGGTATCGCTCCCTCAAACGGTAGAAATGCTGGAAAGTTTAAGGAGCTGCATGTTGTGCCCCCGACTATTATTGAGCCTGTCTACTCTGGCAATATACTAGATCCAGTATCTCATTACCTGATTATGGTTGATGGTAAACAGGAGAGAATTGAAAAAGAGAACGTTTTTCATTACAAAACATGGAATCCGTTAAGTGAAACGGGCGGTTTGTCTCCGATTAAGGTGGGTAACAAGCTTTTAAAGACAAATGACGCGAACAATGCAGCTGCTGCAAAAGCTTATGAAAACGGTGGATCAGCTCACTTATTAAGCGGCAAAGGTGAAAGATCTTTAACTCCAGAGCAGATAGATCTTTTAAATGAAAGGATAGCCGCGCAATTAAAGGGAACAGATAACTATAAAAACATTGTTGCTACAAATGGAATGGTTGATGTTACTAAGATCGGTGACAGTCCAGCTGAGTTAGAGTTGATCAGTGCTGACGTTCATCAAAGAGGTATAATTGCATCTTTATTCGGTGTAGATCCTATTTTAGTAGGAGATAAGCAAGGCAGTAGTTTTGCAAATCAGGAGCAGGCTTATAAAGCTTTAGTTACTAATTCAGTAATGCCAGATCTTAACGGTATTGCTGAGGGTTTAACTGCCTGGCTATTGCCGCGCTTTGGTAATAATTTACACCTTGCGTTTGATACAACTGTATATCCGGAATTGCAACCAGATCTGGAATTGATGATGAAAGTTTATGGTAAACCGAACTTAACTCCTAATGAGGTTCGAAGTATCTTTAAATGGGATGCCTCAAAAGACCCTAATATGGATCGCCATTATATAGAGTCTAAAATGATCCCGATTGAAATGGCAGGCACTGTAAAGGCTACAGGAAAGGATGACGAAGAAAAATAAAAATATTCATATATGGATAATTTGCATAATTAAAATTTAAGTTATACTTTTACGACAGAAAGAGAAAGCTATACTAAAGTAAGCAGCTAGATAGGGATAAGTTGAGAGTGGTGTCGCGTTACAAAATAGTGTAGTTTTCTCTTTTTTTATTTAGAGGGAGATTAGTCAGATGGAGAAGTCAAAAGATATTGGTGTTACAAAAGACAAGCTAAAAGAGCTTAAATCGAAAGTAACCGATGGTAAATTAAAAAAGTCCATTGATCAAAAGCTAAACAGCATCAACAAACCAATATCAAAATAAATGAAGTTTACTTGTAAAGAATTAAGCGGTCAATCTTTTGAGACTAAGCAAGAAATGTTTGCTGCTTTAAAGGCCTCTAAGGAGGCGATTATTAAGCAAAAGACTGAAGCTGTTAAGTTCTCTGATCACATTGACTACTCACTAAAGGAGGATGGCACATTAAAGCAGGAGGATGGTTCAGCAACCCAGCTTAAGTATGGCGATTACGTTTATCCAATTATAAACAGCACTAATTACCTAGATAGTCACTCAGATCTGCATTTATACGGCATCTGGGATAAGTCCGCTGAAGAGCAAAAAGGTAGGATTTATTTCATTATCAATCACGATTTATCTGTTGGCAATGTAATCAGCTATCCTAAAGAGGTTGAGTTGATAATCAAAGAGGTAGAGTGGAGTAAGCTTGGTAAGTCATACCCTGGAAGTACTCAGGTATTGATGTTTAAAGCAATGGTAACAGAGAAGTCTAATCCAGCTGCCTTTTACATCTTAAGAGATAAAGAGGATGTTCAGTATTCTGTCAGAATGCGGTATGTAAGATTAGAGCTGGCAATTAATGATAGCTCTGAGTATTACAAGCAAGAGAAAGCGGTTTTCGATAAGTATCTGCCATTGATTGTAAATCAGGAGAAAGCTATTGAGGACGGATATTTCTGGGTTATTCATGAGGCAGAAATTTATAAAGAGGGATCTATGGTGCTGTTCGGATCAAATGATGCTACAGCAACTTTATACGATATAGAGAATAAAGATATTCAGCTGCCTAACAGCACTGATGAAGAGCCGTTAAAAGGCGCTCAAAATGAGGAGAGAGGTAGTTTATTATTTAACGCAAATTTAATTTAATCGCATGTTTAAGTACAAAACAGAAGAGGAATTGGGCAAAATGACGGCAGCTGAAAGAGATCAGTATGCAGTTGAAAAAAGGGAGCACGAAAACAAGGAGCGTAAGGCTGACATTGATAAGGCTCTGGAAAAACAGAAAGAGGCTTTCGATAAGGAGATTGACGAGCTAAAAAAAGCTAATGAGGAAACTCAAAAGCACGCTGATCAGTTAGATATTCAGCTTAAAAAACAGGGTGGATTTGTGCAGCCAAAATCGTTAGAGGCTGTTATTACTGAGGAGAAAGAGCACTTAGTAAAAGCTTCTAAAAACAAAGGATCAGAGCATGAATTTTTAATTAAGGCTGATACCTTAAGGGCTTCAGTTGTAGGTAATCCGTCAGCTTTAGACTTGGACTCTATCGGACAGATTGGGCACAGAAAACTTACATTGTATGATTTGTTCCCAAAAATCCCAATTGGCGAGGGTAACAACGGGGTTGTGCGTTATGTTGATTGGAACGCTGCAACAATCACACGCGCAGCTAAATCGGTAAAAGAGGGTGAGTCTTTCCCAGAAAGTACCGCTAAATTCGCTACATACACTTTGGATTTAAAGAAAATCGGTGATACAATCCCGATGTCTGAAGAGCTTATTTACGATGCTCCACGCTTCGCAAAAGAGCTTAAAATGTTCTTAGAAACTAACGTAGCGATCAAGATCGATACAGATTTGTATTCTGCTGATGGTACAGGTGACGAGATCAAAGGATTAAAGGCAAGTGTGCCGGATTATACCCCTGTAGCTTCTGGTATCGAAGATGCTTCAATCAACGATTTAGTTGTAAAAGTTTCCGAGGACATTACTACGGATAAAGGATCTAAATACGCTCCAGATTTCGCGTTGATGAACATTAAAGACATCAACAAAAGAAAGCTTAAAAAGGATGCTAACGGTAATTATATCATTGTTCCATTCGCGAAAGACGATAAAATTGACAACATGTTAGTTGTTGAGTGTAACGCTGTTGCTGTCAATGAGATGATCATTGGTGACTCACGTTACGGGGCTATTTATGAAGTGCCAGGCGTTTACGTTGCTACAGGATTAAACGGAACTGATTTCGGTGATGATATGCAGACATTAAAAGCTCGTAAGCGCTTAAATCTGTTGATCCGTAATGCTGATAAAACAGGATTCAGACGAATTACCTCTATCAGCGCGGCATTAGTTACTTTATCTGAAGTAGAAGCAGGAGGGTAGTCATAATGGTTTGGGTAGAGTTTACTAAAAAATTTGCTACCAAAAACAAGGGTGACAAATTAAAATGTGATCGAATGCTGGCTAATCAATTAATTGTTGTGGACAAAGTTGCAAAACTAACCATTGAGCCAGATAAAGAAAGCACAAAATAATCTTAATCCCTGCTTAGATCAGATCGGCAGGGATTAACAAGCTCTCGGATAGTATAATGGTAATACAACAGATTTTGGTTCTGTTTATCTAGGTTCGATCCCTGGTCTGAGATCTAAATTTTAATGTGATGGCTAAAGTAAGAGTGATTGCGAGTACTATCAGATATGGTAGTAATGGCTTTAAGCACAAAGGAGATACATTTAATCTGCCGGATGCTGAAGCAAAGGATAAAGCAGCTAAAAAGCTGGTTGAAATTGTCGAAGAAACTAAGGCTGTAGAGCCTAAAGTAAAAATTAAAACTGAAAAGTAATGTTACCCACACTGAGCGATTGCAAGTCTTACGCCCAAATCGATGCTGATTATATATTAGATGATGGGTTGATTAGCGATCTGTTGAAAGCTGCTATATCATGGTGCGAGCAATATACAGGGCTTTTGTTTACAGAGCAGGAAATAACTGAAACTAAGTTGCTACGCCACTTTAGACTAAAAGCGCCTTTGATTTCCATCACTTCAGTAAAAGTTTTAGACGAGAACGTTGATTATAATTTTACAGGTGAATGGGTACGCTCTGTTAATGGTGTTAAAACTGTGATATACAGGGCTGGTTATCCGGAGAACACTTTACCAGAACCAATCAAAACGGCTATCAAATTGATGGTTCAAACGCTATACCGTAACAGAGAGGATTATATTGTAAGTGATGTCACAAAGGCCATAAATCAAGTGCCTATTGGTATAAAGGAGTTATTGTCTCCGTATAGCATATCTGGAGGGCTGTTCTTATAATGAAAAGAGATCGTATTAAGGTTTATTCTTTAGAAAGCGTACAGGACGCTGGAGGCGGCTTTAATCCCGATCAAAGAGTGCTCTATTGGGAGACTGCCGCCACTGTTAAGGCCGCAAAAGTTAAAAGAGATCTCCAGAGCTATCAAACGGATTTGGAGATCCCGATGGAGTTTAAAGTGATGTTTAGACGAGACAAAAATGTCACTAAAAATATGATCATCTCTTATGAGGATCAAGATTACACGATACACAGCATTGTTAATGTTGATCAAGATAGCAAGGATTTACTACTAACAGGGATTACCAGGGCATGATAGATGGACTCAACAAGGCTTTAGAAGATCTACAGGAGCGTTTTCTTAAAATCGAGATGAACGTAAAAAAAGAGATCGGAACGACTGGAGAGAAAATAAAATCTGATGCAAGTGTAAACGCTAGCGCCATTGGGTTCTTTGATTCCTACGGTAATTGGGTAGAGTTATCTGGCAAAGTTAAGGGCAATGCCTTTGAGGCCGGTAACGGCTATCGTATCTGGGTGAATGCTGGGGAAATGGCGGCTTATATTGAGTTTGGTACTGGTGAATACGCAAAGAACGAAGTGGGGGCTCGTCCGCAAAATTGGAGAGATCTAGCGTACGAATTTTATGTTAACGGTAAGGGTGAGCTGCCAGCAAGGCCTTACATCTACCCGTCGTGGGTACAAAATACAACAGGTTTATTAGATAGGCTTAGAACGGCAATTAAAAGAAAGTAATGACAGATTTCACACCAAAAGTAAAAGCAGCATACCAATACTTAAACGTAGGAACATGGGTTGTTTACTATACCGGAATTGACCTAACTGATTACGCAAATGATGTTAAGTCTTTTGAAAGGAAATTGGAGGTGTTCAGAGCTGATAATAACCAGCTTATCACCTCTAAAACGCTAGCAAAGGATGAGTTTAAAATTAACTTATTATTTAGAGATGGCCAATACAATACAGATCCTATCCTAAATGATTTACCTATTCGTGTCGTACTTACACTCACGAGAGATGGACAGACTAAGATAGCTGAGGATATTATAGATTTTGTATCGGTTGACCAAAATGCAGCCCCAGCCTCCATTTATTTGTCTCTCTTAAGCGATGGTTTTAAAATTTCGGATAGTAATTCATATCCCATATTTAACAATAAAGCGCAAGATGATTTTAGCCGCTACGTGGTCGTTTCGCGTAGGCCTACAGACGAAAGTTCAGTAAATAAGATCGAGTACGTTAAAGAGCTTGTAAATGGTGTCTCGTCAATAGATTTTGATTACTTCAATGAGTATGTAGTAGAGTTTGATGTGTTATGGATAAACAAGGTTACAAATCAGCTTTACGTTGCTCATAGCGGTAACTATGCAACGAACAATCCACTTTTAACATCGCTTTACAATGCTGGTGGGAAATATGTAGGATCTGCTGGTAAAGATCCTTTAGCTTCTGAGGACTTAGCGCCTAATATGGGTGTAATTGATCCGTCAAATCCTGAGCAACCAACTAGCGGAACGGTTTTAAGGGACGTAGTAGAGCCTCTAAGGATAGCAGTTAGAGCAAAATTATTAAGTACTTCAGTGCCTATTTATGACGCTTTTGTGCCAGATTCTGCTCCAGATTCATTTATCGTCATCAAAGATATAAACGAGGCTGATGATAGCTTAAAAAGCGTGTTTAATGGAGATGTTCATGTCACTTTGGATATTGTAACGAGATTTCCTCAAGGATCAGGTACAAGCTCAAAGCGCGATCAGCTTACAGGTCAAGTTTATGAGAAACTGATACCTAACACGGTTAAGATAGATCATTTTCACATTTTAAATGCTGTAAGGACGCTTTCCAGGCCGATAGATGAAGATTCTAATCAATATAAAATATTACGCAAAATCATAATTATCAAATACAAGATTCAACAATTAAATTAAAAATTAAAGAGAGAGGGAAAAAGTGAGATGGCAGATTTAAATTTTAAAAACGGTACGGATAACGTATTATTCGTAAAAATTGGCGCTCCTGCTGCGTGGGTAGCGGTTGCGTGTTTGAAGACAAACAGCTGGGATGGTTCGACTGATCAAATTGATACAACATCTAAATGCTCAGGAAAATTTAAAACTTCATTACCTGGGGATATTTCTTGGTCATTTAAAGGTGATGGAAACGCTGTAGATGATAGTGGAGCGCCTAGCAAAGCATCATTTAAAGCACTATCTGCTTTGCATAAGGCAGGAACAACATTCCCTTGTAAAATGGTAGGCGTAGACGATCCAGATGATATCATAAGAGGTGATGTTTTTATTACCGCTTTAAGTCTTTCGGCTGGCCGTAATGAGGCCGTAGCCTTTAGCGCAACGTTTCAAGGTACAGGCGAATACTTCACAACACCAGAGGCGTAATGAATACAGGCAGAATTAGTATTGAGTTAAGGGGAAAGTTACCCCTTTAACTTTCGGGATGATGGCTATTGAAGAGTTTGGGAATAGACAGGCTATCGGTAATGCTGGCTGGTCTAAATTGATGACAGATCTAATTTACTCTGGCTATGTCAATGATCAAATTGTTGAGGGCTTACCTCCAATCTTAAGCTACCGTGAAATTGCGGAGGGGGTTGAGGCAATGTTATTAGCAAAAGATCCGGTTCTGGGAGCTGTTTACAAATGTTTCGAAGAAAGCCAGGCAGGTTCTCAGCTGATGGATGACGTAAAAAAAAAACTGATGGAAACGGTAGTGCCAGAAGCAAAAAAACGTCAAACAAAAAAACCGATTGGCAAAAAGTAAAAAGGTTTGCTTTTGGTGAATTAGGATTAAAGCCTAAAGAATATTATGCCCTCACACATTCGGAGTACAACCTTATGTGTGAGGGCTATTTTGATAAAGAGCTAAGAGCGTGGAAGCGAACAAGGTCTTTAGCATGGACTATAACCCTGGGTTATGCAGATCCAAAAGATTTACCAGAAAACCAACAAGTTTGGTGGCCAATGGCAGGAGATGTAATGCCAAAGCGCCCAACAGCAAAATTAACAAAAGCAAAGCAGAACAAGATTGCTGAAAGAATTAAGGCAGAATTAGAGAGGGGGAAAGCAAGTGAGTGATGCAATGTTATCCGTTGAGGTGATAGCCGAAATGGAGTCCTTAAGCGTAGGCTTAAAAAGAGGATCAAAAGATATTTTAGATTTTGTTACGGGTGGAAATAAAGCCCTCAAAGATCTTGAAAAGACATTAAACGGTTTGGGGTTGGACTCTCAAACCAAACCATAAAAAATTTAACTGCCCAGTTAAAAGAGCAGAAATTAGCCACAGAGGCTAATAAGACAGCTACGGAACAGAACAGAGCAGCTACCGAGGAGGGTAGGAGAGCTGTGCAGGATGCGACTGCTGCTTTAATAAATCAGCGAACAGCAACTGAGGCTAACAGGGCGGTAACAGAAGCCAGCCGAACATCTACGCAAAATGCCACTAATGCCCTTTTGCAGCAGCGTACTGCAACCGAAGCGAACCGAACAGCCAACGAAGCTGGAAGATTAACCGCAATACAGAGTACGGCCGCGCTGAATAACCAAAGATTAGCTACTGAGGCAAATCGCACGGCATTGTCTGCGCTGAGACTGCAAAATGCTCAAAATACCAATACAAATAGAGCAGCTTCCGGAAGTTATGACGAAATGAGAATGCGGATGAACGCATTAGGCAGGCAAATAAGAGCTACAGCTGATGGATTTAGCTCAACCAATACGACTATCAGGGCTCAAATAGCTGAATATAATAGGCTAAATGATGCCTTAAAAAGATTCGACGCGAGCATGGGTAACCATCAGCGGAATGTTGGTAATTATGCTGGTGCTATGGGCGGTGTTTTAACAACGCTATCAGGAATGGCCGCAGGATTTCTGTCGATTCAGGCAATTCTATCTATGTCGTTTGATACTGCTCTTAAAACAGATGGTATTAAAACATCGCTTGAGTTCACATTTGGTAGTGTTGACGCAGCAAGATCTAAAATGGATGGGCTGAGGGTTACCGCGAATAGGTTAGGTATTGAATACGTCAGTCTAGCTGATTCTTACCGATCGTTTGCCGGAGCTGCTATTGCTTCAAACTTCCCATTACGTGAGACAGATAGGATTTTCAATGCTGTTGCAAATGCTGGAGCAAAACTTAAGCTTAGTAGTGATCAGATGAGTGGAGCATTGACCGCATTGCAACAAATGATCTCTAAAGGTAATGTTCAATCTGAAGAGTTGAGAGGGCAGTTAGGTGAGCGTTTGCCTGGTGCGTTTGCTATTGCGGCTAAAGCAATGGGGGTAACACAGCAAGAGTTGGGCAAGCTTTTACAGGACGGAAAGGTTTTAGCTGCTGATTTGCTACCGAAGTTGGCCGATGAACTGGATAAAACGTTCTCAAATGATAAAAATGAAAAAGTAGACAGTTTACAAGGCTCAGTAAATAGGCTTAAAAACTCTTTTTCAGAGATGGTTGAGACAAAAGGGGCTCTAAGTGCATTTTTCGCATTTGTTGTGGATGCCGCTGGCGGTGCTCTGCAAGGCTTAAACAAATTGAGTCAATCTTTAGGAGTATTTTATGATTTGGCCACACATCCAAAAAAATTCATCGGAGACAGTGGAAAAGCAGCATGGGATAAAGCTTTACAGGACATAAGCGAAAGGGCTGAGTCATCTGCAAAGAAAGTTTCACAAAGCTCAAAAGGAATTTTGGTGAGCTCTTTAAATGACGCTATTGCTGCTCAAAAAGGATTGAGTGATGCGTATAAGGCAGCGCAAGACAAATACAAAGCCGGAGGCGGCAACTTTGCAGATGCTAAGGCTGAGAATGAAGCAAAGCAAGCACTGCAATATCAGATCTTATTAGTTAAAAATTTGAGATCAGAATATGATAGGCTATATGGGGCAAAAGGCAAACAAAAAGAGGTTGATGATGCTAATTTAACATCTGTAAAAGAGATCCAGAAACGGATAAATGACTTAAAGGCGTTAGATGGATCTGCCATAATTGGGAGCACCATTTACAATAGAATTAAAGCCCTGCAGGATATGCTTGCTAAGCCGAAAACAGGGAAAAGTGACGAGGAAAAGGCCGCTGAAGCGAGAGCGAAAAAGATAACAGCTCTTTATAAAGATCTGGAGTTACAGCTAGCTAAAACCGAACTGATCCAGAGAGATCTCATTTCTGGAGGAGATATAAAAAAGTTTGACGCGTATCAGGAAGCGATTGAGAAGCTGACTAAGTTAGGCTTTGAGCCCTTGAGTGATGCTATACAGGATCTGGCGGAAAAACAAAGCAGATTGGTAAATCTGAGCTTACCTAAAATGATCACTACGAACGGTCTTTTAAATGATCCTAAGTATGATAAAACAAATCAGTTTAAAGATAGCCCATTGCAAGCAGACACCACTATTAAGAGCGTTAAAGTTGGCACTGATGCCTTTTTAGCTGACTTAGAGAGGAAAAAGCAAGCATTTAAGAGTTTCAAAGAGTCTATGGCTGAAACTGTCAATTCGTTTGTAGCGGATGTTGTAACTGTTTTTGCACAAGGCGTAGGTGAGATGATGGCTGGTGATATGAGTTTTGATGATTTTGGACGTACCATTTTAAACTCTTTTGGTCAGTTTTTAGCAAATCTGGGAAAAATGATGGTTCAGTACGGTACAACAGCGCTGCTGATGGGGGTTCTGAGTTCTCAATTAACCAATCCTATTACTGCTATTCCGGCAGCTATCGGGCTTATTGCCGCTGGTGCTGCTCTCGCAGCTATTGGATCTGGTATTAGCAGTGCAGCTGCTGGAGGGAGTTCAAAAGATTCTACAGGATCTGGAGTTAGTAATGTGCCACACTTCGCTAACGGTGGCATAGTTTCGGGACCTACTCTGGCTATGGTTGGAGAATATCCGAACGCAAAGAATGATCCGGAGGTAATAAGTCCTTTATCAAAGCTTAAAACTTTAATAGGCGCTGGAGGAGGTAATAATCCCAGCTTTAATATTGTTCAAAAAGTATCAATGGGAGAGCTAGTGATAGCGATAGAGAGGCAGAAGAAAGCAAACGGCAGGGTATAAGATGAAAGAGCGCCAAATATTAACGTTTGGCGCTCCCTTTAAAACTCTGATATACGTTTGATGTTTAGATCAAAGGAGCTGGTTAAATCCTTATCTAAAATTGTTAAGGTATTGATAGCTAATTCTTTATTGCTTATCTTGGATCTTTTATTTGTCGTTACAGCTTCTGAGAGTTCAAGATCAGATTTTGCAAATGTAATCGGGTTCACTAATCCCTTAAACGCCATATCAAAAATACTGATTCGGTAGGCGCTATCTTTCACTTGAATAATAACCTTTGCTGCTATTGGGTACTTCAGTAGAGCTCCAGAGCCTAAAGATGATCCACCAAACATCTTATAGTTAACCACATAATCAATTAATTGACCACTAATCTGTTTGTCTGTCTCATTTTCCAATTTAAATCCTTTGGTGGTAGTAAGAAAATTTTTTAACTCCATTAATAGATCAGGCCTTGATTTATCAGAGGAAAATACTTTTTGATAAATCAGTGAATTGTCTTTTAAAACTATTGATGTGCCCAACACACTGTCTTGTACTCCAGCACCTAAAATATCTTTCTTATTCCCAACCTGGGAATAGGATAAGATAGGCATTAGCAGTAGTATTAAGGTTATCGCTCTCATTTTACAATTTTAAACAAACCATAAGTAAGAAAAAATAAAATAAAAATATTCATATAAGGATAATTTACATAAAATTACTAATTTTACATCCGAGAGAGAGATGTAATGGCGTACGGGGTAAATTTTAGATTAAGCTTTTGTAACAAGGAAAATGATCCTTGTATTATTGAGATCCTAAAAAAGGATTACTATGGCTCTGTAAAGTCATTTGTAGGAGGGGGTGAGCCAATTTCTATCACCTATAAAAATGTCGAAGAAAGTAAGTTTGATCAAATAACTGGTAGCGAGGCAACTATTGCTTTAGTGACTTCGGATGAGCTTTCATTGAAAGAGTTTTATACTGGTGATGAAAGAGAATGGCAAACAAAACTTTACATTTCTGGGGAGTTAAAATGGTCAGGCTTTGTTATGCCTGATAGTTCTAGTGAGCCATTTAGAACGCCACCTTATCTGGCTCAATTAAAAGCTACTGATGTCATCGGTAGCCTTAAAACCGTTCCTTATAGCAATGGGGGACAATTAATTAAAAAAGTCGATTCGATAAAAAACATCATAGCTGATTGTTTGTCGAGAACGGGATTGGATCTGGATTTTTTCATTGGATTGAATGTGTATGAGGCGAACTTTTTAAAAGGCTCAAACGATTGTCCATTAGAGCAGACCTTTGTTGATACAAACAGGTTTATAGATACCAATAATAAGCCATTTTCGTGCTTTGATGTGCTAATGTACTTCAGTAACCAGTTCGGCCTTAATTATAGGCAAGCTGGCGGTGTGTGGTGGATTGTTGATGTAGAAGAGTATGCAAAGGATAGCTTTAGAGTAAGAAAGTTTAATAAATCAGGTGAAAAACTAGGCAATCAATTGATCTCTAAAGCTCTGAACGCAGGTTATAAAAAAGAGATTCAGCTCGTTAATGGAGACCACTATGACTCAAATATTGCAGCTTATAAGGCGGTTACAACCTACTATCAATATGGATATTTAAGCAGTGAGCTGTATAACGGAGATTTCAATATTAAAAAAACAAATAATGTTGAACTGTGTCCTTTTGTAGGCTGGAATAGCCTGGGTAATCTGCCTATTGGATTGGGAGAGAAAACCTCTAAAAATGTGGCTGGCACTGACGTTCCAAACGGAGATCTGTATGCTGTCTTAATGAATTACACTAGTACTCATGAGCCTGATTTTAATAAAGGAATTTATTCAGATCCTATTACAGTATTAGGTACTCAAAAGATAGGGATAAGTTTGGATGTAGGTGAGGCGCAAAGTCAGCCAGAGCCCTATGACGGTTTAACTTTCTTTTTTAAGATAAAAGTATCAGCTATTGGCAAATCAGACAAGTCTATTAACATTGATAACGGTTCTACAAAATGGAATAACAATGGCAACGAGATTTGCTATTTATATGCAGGAGGCACGGCTAATAAGACTATCAAAACATTGTCCCTGACTTTACCAGAGGTAGGTTATGATTGTCAATTAACGATTTATGTTTATGGAGGTAACTCCGGAACTGTAGACGGCAAGAGTGGAAGCGCCAGAATTAGAGCAGGGATGTTTTTAGATAACGTAAAGGTTAATCTGCAAGAAAACGCTGTCCAAAAGTCATCTATTGGCAACGTAGTAACAAACACACAAGTTTATAACTACTCGCAAACTAAGGAGGCAGTAGTATTACTTTTTGGGGATGACGGTGGCAATCAGCAGAGGACAAGTTGGCTGAGAAATTCCATAGGAGATCCAACCACTTTGTGGGGGAAGGCCTAACCATTCAGCAGATAGCGACCAGAAAGCTATTAAATCAGTATCAAAAAACATCCTCAATGTTTGAGGGTACTTTTAAGGGTAAAATAGATGCAGTTAACACATTAAACATTGATCTTACAGACAGTAAGTTTTTTATGCTGGCTGGAACGTTCTATGTTAAGAGCTCTGAGGCTAAATTGACCTTAGCAGAGGTGTTTACTACTCCATTGGATCGTAAGTATGTTAATGAGGATATTTATGAGGATTTCGGTGAATATAAGACTTCAGACGGAAAAGCTGTAGGTAGCGCAAGTGGTGTAACTCTGCCATCGACTCCAAATCAGCAGCAAAACGCTGCATTTATCAACAGGTTAAGTGAGCGAGATGAATATCTATATTTAGATGGAAGCAAGGTAAAAGCTGGCACAGCTGACTATTCAACAGATTCTGGCCACGCAAATTTTTCTGATTATGCAACCAACGCAGGGCATGCCGTCAATTCCGATCGGGCAGTTTTGGCTGATCTTGCAACAAACGCCATTCATGCTAATAATGCAGACTATGCCATTGAAGCTGGTCATGCCTCGTTAGCAGATTATGCAAAAGATTCTGATAAATGGGATAATAAGCAATTCGATGACTATTTAGATCAGCCTTTGCGTAAAACTGATGCCGTCAAATTTGCTTCTGTTGTGGCCGATACGGTCAACAGCACCGTTTATGTTAGCGGTTTTACAGGTTCAGGTTATCGTATTAATCCTGATGGATCAGCCGAATTTGATAGTCTTACGGTTCGTAAGGAATTAAATATTAACGTGCTTAACGTCCGTGAAATCACAGGTAGCGGTGGCAGTGTAGCAATTACCAATGTTGCCAAAATCAAAGATGTTGTTGAATGGGATGATTATTATCAGTGTAATATAAATACTGATGACGGCACAATTACGGTTCAGTTACGGATAGATGATATTGTGCGCTGTCAGGTATGGGATGGTAAAAAGCTTAAATATTATTCGGCACGGGTACGTGCGGTAAGCGCTGGCATATTCGATTTAGATAAAGCTTCCTTTGTAGGTGGTGGCAGGCCTGCACCGGGCGATACTGTTTTCCAGTTTGGTAATGCCACCAATGCCGACCGTCAGGGTTTGATTTACTTGACTAATAGCGATACAGGCGCACCGTATTTGGATGTTTTGGATGGCATAACATCCGATAATTTGGCGGGTAAAACAAAGGTTCGTTTAGGTCGGCTTAATGGCATTAACGATGTTGATTTAGGGCAATTGGATGGTTACGGTATTTATGCCGAACGTGCATTTATCAAAGGCAAAATAGTTGTTACGGGCGGTAATGCTGAAACGGTTACAGGCTCGCAAGCAAAAGCAAATACAGCACAGGCGAACGCAATTAATACCGCTTCGGGCGATGCAAGCGTAAAGGCAAACAATGCCCAAAACAATGCTATTTCCGTTGCATCATCTGACGCACAAAATAAAGCAAATGCAGCGCAAACGGCGGCGGCTGGTTATACTGATAGCAAAGCATTAGCCACTATTTCGGCAGCTCAAACTTACGCCGATAATTCGGCCACAAGTAAAGCGAATGCAGCACAAGCAAATGCGATAAGCCAAGCCAGCACAGATGCGCAGAATAAAGCGAATGCGGCACAGGCAAACGCGGCATTGTTAAGCCAACAGCTTGTAGACGGCATTAAGGTTGGCAGTAGAAATCTTATTTTAAACAGTAATACGCCAGTAGAAAACAATGCTTATAGCTTGAATGTGTATAGTCTTGCCATGAGTGCTGTAGTTGGCGAAACGTATACCTTTTCAGCTAAAGTAAATTTAAGTGCTGGTCAAACAGGTATTTATTTAAATGTAATTGATTATGTCAATTATCCTTCTATAGCCGAACTTGTTTACCCCGATGCAGACGGGATTTTCAGAAAGACGTTTGTTATGCCTAACGGTGCTACAAGCTATAACTACATCGGGCTTTATACCACACCATTGGGAAACTACCAAACCGCTAAGGTATTTTGGGTTAAGTTGGAAAAAGGCAATAAGGCTACGGACTGGACACCAGCACCCGAAGATGTACAAAACGCAATTGATACCGCAAATGCTTTGGCTAATGCTGCAAACGCCTCTTATGCAAGTTTAACCGCAAACCTAAAATCTTTGGCTTATGCTGATGTAGTAGAGTTGGCGAAGCTTGGCACTACCATTATTGATGGCGGTAAAATCAAAACCACGTTATTGGATGCAGATTATATCAGGGCTAATGTCATTAATGCTGGTTATATCAATACGTTGGAATTAGATGCAACCGCAATAAAATCGGGAACGATTGACAGCGCAAGGATTAACGCAAGCCAAATTATTTCAAATGGTGGCGGTGCAACTACGGTTCAATTAAATCAAGCCAAACAGGATGCTGAAAACGCAGCAAAAGCCTACGCAGATGCACAGGACAATCTTAAAAAAATAGAGGCCAACGCTTATGCCGATGGTAAGGTAAGTGCTGAAGAGCAAAGGGCTATTAATGATGCAATAGCAAAGCTAAATGAAGCAAAAGCCGATGCTACCGCAAAAGATAACGCCGTTAAAACCTACGCTGACAATGCCAAATTAGAAGCTATTACCACGGCCACGACACAAAGTGCAGCCGACGCTACAGTTAAAGCGAGCCAAGCACAGGTTATAGCAATACAAACCGCTGCTACCGATGCGACACAAAAGGCAAATAACGCTATAGTAGCAGCATCAAATGATGCCACCTATAAGGCAGAAGAGGCAAAGCGATATGCGGAAGCCAAATCTTTCATGTCGGGTAAAATGCTAAACCGTGATGCGGATTTTAGGGATGGCATTAGCGGCATGGCTGTCTATAACAATTTGGGAAATGGAAACGTAATTGTTGATCGCTTAGATCGTTCGTATTGGGGTGATGCGCAAAATGCATTGCCCACAACTTCGTCTTGTGGCGTAAGGATAAAAAATATCGGAAGCGCATCGCCTGGGCTAGGTGGATTTTATTTTGGCACTCAAACAAGGGCTAACGCAAAATTCGTTACTAGACTAATTGCAAACATACCAGTTGGCTATACAATTCATTTTCATTCAAATTCTACAGGTGATGGTGGTTACGGGTATTGGGCTACGCCAGTTGTAGGTACAGGAACATGGCAGGAATATATTTACGTTTTGCAGTGTGGTAGCTCAGGTACATTTTCAAGTACCAACTTTTTTGCATTAGATGGCAATAATTACGGCATGGAATGGCATTTAGCCTACGCAACTGTTTTTGATGTTACGGATAGCGAAGTAAATTATCTAAAGGATGCGCAGGCAAAAGCAGATGCAGCACAAATTGCGGCTACAAACCTTGCTTATGCTCAGGCAGCTTACGAGCGTGAAGTAGCCAAATCATACGCTGACGGAAAGATAACAGCTGAAGAGGCGGCACGCATCGCGCAAGCTGCCACAAATCTTCAAGTGGCTAAAGATGATGCAACAAATAAAGTTAATGCGGCATACGCCTCTGCAAATGGATATACCGACACTAAGACCCAACAAACATTAGTTGCGGCACAGACCTACGCCGATAATTCAGCGCAGAACAAAGCCAATATTGCGCAGTCAAATGCAATAAGCCAAGCCAGCACAGATGCACAGAACAAGGCGAATGCGGCACAGGCAGCGGCAAACCTGTTGAGCCAACAGCTTGTAGATGGCATTAAGGTTGGTGGTAGAAACCTTGTTTTAAACAGTAATACGCCAGTAGAAAATAATAACTACACCTTGAATGTGTACAGTCTTGCGATAAGTGGCGTAGCTGGCGAAACGTACACCTTTTCAGCCAAAGTAAATTTAAGTGTGGGACAGGTAGGGCTTTATTTAAATGTAATTGATTATGTCAATTATCCTTCTATAGCTGAGCTTATTTACCCCGATGCAGATGGGATTTTTAGAAAGACATTTGTTATGCCTAACGGGGCTGCAAAGTATAATGAAATTGGGCTGTACACCTCTCCATTGGGCAACTACCAAACTGCTAAGGCATTTTGGGTTAAGTTGGAAAAGGGTAACAAGGCTACAGATTGGACACCAGCCCCCGAAGATGTACAAAACGCAATTGATACCGCAAATGCTCTAGCTAATGCGGCAAACGCAAGTTACGCCAGTTTAACGGCAAGCCTTAAAAGCTTAGCCTATCAAGATGTAGTAGAGCTTGCTAAACTAGGAAGTACTGTTATTGAGGGCGGTAAAGTCAAAACCACATTATTGGATGCCGATTATATCAGGGCTAATGTCATTAACGCGTCTTATGTACAATCGTTAAATGTTGTCGCGACAAATATCCAAGCGACTACCGGATCTATTGGCGGTTGGAATTTGGGATTAGATAGGTTGTTTTCCGGATCTGAAAGCTCGAACTATATCGCGTTGATTTCTGGTAGTTCGCCTGAGTTATACATGAAAAATTCTGATCAAGTCAGTGGAGAGTATAGCAGTTTAAACACAAAGGGCTTGTATGTGATGAGCTCTGGAAACTCATTGCCATCATCTTACGGCTACACTTATGCTGTGGGGGCTTTTAAGCTAAAGAGTGGTTCAGTTGCCAATAGTGCGGCTTTGTATGCTGGAGCGCCAAATGATAGGCTTGCTTTCTATTGTGACGGATCTATGTATGTAAATCGAGATGCTTCTTTTAACGCTTCCATCGTTATCAGCGGTAATGCGTATTTCAATACAGGATTTATAGTTATGGGCAATTTGCCAAATGCGAATGATATGGGGATAATAAATAATGCAAACTCTGGAGGGGTTAGGGTTGTGACAGCAGGTGTTAACGCAGGGAGATTATATAGAGCATAAGATGAAAGTAACGATAAAAGACAGGCTTATTATTCAAGGGGTTTTGATTCCTTTGATGCCAGCAAAAGGGAGTTTTATAGAGATGATTCATATCTCAAACATTAAAGAACAAGCGCAAATAAGTATCGAAGAGGTTAAGAAGTTCAACTTTAGAGATCTTAATAACGGTGAAATCACATGGAATGACTCGCCAGAGTGTGATAAGGTATTGGAGCTTTCTGCGGAGCAAATCGATCTGCTTCAGCTGGCAGTTTATGCTTTAGATGAGCAAAAACTGATCACAATGGATCTCCTTAATACCTGTGAAAAAATATTAAAATTAACAGAAAGTAAATAAACAAAAATCAATTAAAAATGAGAAAGAACGCAAAAACAGTAACAAAAAATTACGACACTGACACGGTTAATGGATGGAAATTAAGTTATGAGTATGAAAGCGAAAACGGTGCAGCTCCGGTTGAGATCCGAGTAACTGGATCAAAGGATGCAGGTAGCGTATTCATTACGAAAACTGGAGCGAACACCTCTTTTAACTTTAACGGTGGCTCTACAGATGTAGCGGTGATCTCAAGTGTTGAGACGGAGATAAGTGAAATATTAGCAGGTTATACAGCAAATCAATAAGATGAATTTAACAAAGAAGCAAATCAGTGATGTAGCGGCAGGGATAGGTGTAGATTATGCTTCCTTGATGGCATTTATGTCGGTTGAGTCTGGCGGTATCGGGTTCGATACTGCTACAGGCAAAATAATTATTCAGTTTGAGCCAGCTTGGTTCAAGAAAAAAGCGCCTTATGCCCCGTCTGGGTTATGGTCGGTTAACAAAGTTGAAAAACAATCTAAAGAGTGGTTAGCCTTTAATGATGCTTATTATAAGAATGCAGATGCAGCAATGGAAAGCACTTCGATTGGTATAGGCCAAATTATGGGCTTTCATTTTAAAAGGTTAGGGTACAAGACTGTAGGGGCTATGTGGGAACACGCGCGCACGGGTGAGTTAGCTCAGCTGGAGCAAATGGCAAAATTTATTGCCACTGATTCGCGATTGCTCAACGCTTTAATGGTTAAGAATTGGCATTTAGTGGCAGTCTATTATAACGGAGGTGGTTATAAAGAACTTGCCGAGAAGTATAACAGAGAGCCATATAATATCAGTATGGAAAAAGCTTATTTAAAATACAAGTAACATAAAATGGCTGAAAGCACACAAATCAAAAGAACGACTAAAAATACAAATACTTTAACCTGGGCTTTAGGAGCGCTGACGAGTATAGCAACATTTTTTGCTGCTTATAATCGTCAGATGTGGAATGATTCGGAGGCTAAAAATGCTGCTAATGTTTTGTATTATCAAAAGCAGCTGTCTATAATGGATGAGAAGCTGGAGCAAAAGGATAGGGCTTTAGATAGTGTGCAGGGATTAATGTTGAAGCGAGCAGATAACTCTTTTGAGGAATGGAAAAGAATGCTGGCTATCGATAGTAATCGTAAAAGCACTATAATCATTAAAACCAACAAGTAATATGAAAAAGTTAATACTTTTAGTACTAGCGATTGTTTTAATAGTCCCTAGTAATGGCTGTCGGATCTTGAGAGAAAAAGATAAGCATACATCACTTGCAAAAACAGATGTAATGAATAATGTAAATGTTAGTAAGCAAACTATTGATAGTCTGGTTGCTTTTAAGAACTATATTTACAACCGGAGTTCTCAGGTAATTTCTGAAGAAATCAATTACAAGTTTCCTAATACCGACAAAAAGGATTTGGAGATCACTGCTAATTTTAGAGTAGACCCTGTTATCGATTTAAAGGGCGATACGGCTTTTAAGCTGGTTGATGTTAAAAATGACAATGTTAGTGTAACTGTATATCAGAACAAGCGCACTAATGAGTTGATGGCAAAGGTTAAAACAGAAAATGGGATAAAAGAACTTAAAGCAAGTGAGATCCAGATAAAGCGAACCACAACGACTAACAGCGATGTTGTTGATACTTCGAAGAAAGATATTGATGTTAAACGATCCACGATTGATAGTGTTGATAAATCTAAAAGCTCAACATACAAAAAAGAGGTTGACTTACAGGTTAACAAAGAAGTAAAGTCAGTATTTTTGGGCTGGTGGTGCGTGTTTTTAGTCATACCATTGCTGATTATCATATTTAAAAGGAAAAGTATTTTAAAGTGGATTAGAAGCAAAATAGCTTAATCAAAGGCCTCTCTTTATTGGGAGGCCTTTAAGTTTTCTAAAACTTTCTCAGCATACTCATCCATAACAAGATCGTCGGATATTTCCGAGATATAGCCCTCATGAATAGCTAACGATGAGTGTCCAATAAGATCCTTTGTGATGCTGGTATCTTTTATCGTTGAATTGGCAATTTTCGAAAAAAAGTGACGAGCCGCATGTGGAGAGATGTTTTTTGTAATTTTTATTTTCTCTCCGATAATCTTTAAGTATCTGCTCAGCTTCGAAATGGCATTTTTTACCGCTTTTTTGTATATAAACTTATCAACGTTCGCGTCTGTGTCCATAAAGGAAAAGATATAGTCAAACTCATTGCCGACCATCCACCTATCAATAATATTTTTCAGAGCCTCAACAATTCCTATGTTATGAATTTTGCCGGTTTTCCGCTCTTCATAAACCAGGCGATTATCAATAATGTTTGATGCCTTAAGTGTGATTAAATCTCCGATTCTAATACCTCGTAAGAATATGCTGGCAATGAAAATATCTCTTGACTCAGCCATTTTACCAGATAGTTCCAAACTCATTATCTGTTGTATTTCACTAACATTTAGCTTAGTCTTAGTGGATCTCTGTTTATTAAAAGTTATATCGTCCAGAGCATTCTCTTTAATCATTTTGGCTTTTTTAGCTCCAGATAGAACTTTGCCGAGAACGTGCATTTTTTCCTTTATTGAGTTAGGATTGTTTTTTTTTACGTCTCTTAAAAATGCCGCGAATTTATAGATAAATGACTCCGTAATGTCCTCGAAATCGACATCTTTATCAAACTCAAGCAGCTGAGCAAGTACAACTTTATTTACATCGTGCCTAGAAACTTGTTCTTTTAGCCGATAATTTTCTATTATATTTTCAAAATAGGCTTTAAAATTTAGTACCTTAGTTATACCGAAGTTCTTTAGAGCATATTCGATATCATTGTTTATTCTCGGAGCTTCAATATTTTTTGAAGAAACTCTATTTGTGGATTTAAGCCAATCTTGCTTTTTGCAACGGCCTAAAACCTTTCTTATAGGTTTACCGTTCTTAACATATTGTAACATTATCGGATGAGTATTATCCGCGTAAGTTTTGTGAACGTAAAGAATGATTTTTGGTGTAAGCATGGTGTAAGTAGTAATAGGTAAACAATGGTAAAATTAGGTAAATTATGAATGCTAAAAAAATTAGTAAAGTTTATTTTGATTACTTTTTTACCAGCTTTTATTTATGCTTTATTATAACTACTTTTGCAGCGCAAAGGTAAACTAAGCAAAAGAATTAGACGAAAACATGGCAATTAAAATAACAGATGAGTGTATAAATTGTGGGGCATGTGAACCAGAATGTCCAAATAACGCAATTTACGATGCCGGAACTGCATGGCGTTTTTCTGATGGTACCAATTTAAACGGTATCATTGATTTTGGTAATCAACAAATCGAAGCTGATGCAACTCAAGAAGCAGTTTCAGACGAAGTATATTATATCGTATCTGATAAATGTACTGAATGTAAAGGTTTTCATGATGAGCCTCAATGTGCGGCAGTATGTCCGGTTGATTGTTGCGTAGACGACGAAGATATCCGCGAAACAGAAGAAGAATTATTGGCTAAGAAAGCCTGGTTACACCAGGAAGGTTAATAATTAAAAGATATTAATTTAAAAAGTCTCGGTTATTAATCGAGACTTTTTTTGTGCCGGTTCTTAAAATAACCAATTACCAATAAATCAATTTTCAAACTGTATAAAACACCAGGTTTAGACGAGCATAGTGTTTGATTATTGTGATTTGAATATTGGTTATTTAATCCACCTCACATTTATTAGGGATAATCAAAACCGGACAAGCTGATTTCCTGGCCACGTGTTCGGCTACACTGCCCATCAAAAAATGGTACAATCCGGTTCGGCCATAGGTTCCAATTACAATCAGGTCAGACCCCCACTCGTCTGACTGCTGGATAATGCCGTGTGCTGCGGTATCTACAATGCTTAAATAAGTTGTTTTAATTTCCTTGCTATATTTTGCTTCCATTTCCTTGAGCAAAACATGACTGTTCTCTTCGCTATTGTCGTAGGTTTCTAAAAACACAGGTGCCAATGTTAAATCAGGATTTACGTTGGCTGGGATAGGTTCGATAATATTAACCAATGCTACTTCTGCTCCAAATTTTTCTGCCATGTCGTAACCGGCTTTTGCCGCTTTTTCTGAGCAGGTGCTATTATCAACGGCAATTAATATTTTTTTAAAATTCATAGCGTGTGTATTTAAAAGGTTATCATCATAAAAATAACAAATTTGCAGGCAAAATGTTAGGCAATGGATGTATTTTATTAGTTTTACTCTACTAATTTACAGGTACATTAAATGGAAAACCAATACGGTATTTGCAGGGTTGCAGTAGCACCTTTGCGGGCAGATGCATCAGATCGATCGGAAATTGTATCACAACTTTTATTTGGCGACCACGTCGAAATTCTTCAAAAGGAAGAACGTTGGTGGCTGGTTCAAAATGGATACGATGGTTATGAAGGTTGGATGGATTTCAGGCAACTAGCACCCGTTAGCCAGAACGAATTTGCAGAAATGCACGATTGCCATTTGCTGGCGCCTTTAAGCTTTAACAATACCCTTACCGCCGAGGATGGTAGTTTATACCACTTGTGCCCGGGTAGTAACCTTCCGTTTTTAAAGAACGAATTTTGCTACGTTGGCTCTGAGCGATATAAAATCGGCTTTGATGTGCACGATAATCATAAAACAGATTTTAAGGCTGATGTTACAGCTACAGCCAAATTTTTCCAGAATATCCCGTATCTGTGGGGTGGACGAAATTTATTTGGTTTAGACTGTTCGGGTTTTACGCAATTGGTGTTTAAACTGCTGGGCATCAAATTAAACCGCGATGCTTCGCAACAGGCCGAACAGGGTGAACTGGTGGGATTTTTGGCCGAATGTAAACCAGGCGATGTTGCTTTTTTTGATAACGATGAAGGCAAAATTACGCACGTGGGGATTATGTTAAGCCCGAACGAAATTATCCATGCCTCGGCGAAAGTCAAAATAGATCCGATTGATGACCAAGGGATTTTTAATAAAGAGCTAGGCAAATATTCACATAAACTCAGAATTATTAAACGGTTTGTGGAATAGTGGCATGAAATGTATCTTATAGAAAAGATCATTTTTTGCCTTAATCGCGCTGAAAAATCGTCATGCTGAATTTGTTTCAGCATCTCTAATCAGAGGCCCTGAAATGAATTCAGGGTGACAAGGACTCTGAATAAATGTAAATTATTCCATCTCCCAAATCATCACCTGTTTATCATCACCGGTTGAGATGAGGTATTTGCCATCATTGCTCCAAACAATTTTATTGATGGAGTGGGTATGGCCAATTCCTGCTTTTTCGAGACTTAAAATTTTATACAATTTGAAATTTTCGGCATCCCATAGTTTAATACTCTTATCCTGGCTGCTAGTTGCAAAATAAGGCAGTGTAGGGTGAAAGGCAATATCGTAAACCGTGAACATGTGCGCCGGGATGGTTTGCAGCAATTCGTAATTGGGCAAACTCCATATTTTAAGCTGTGCATCGCGGCTTCCCGAAATTAGATACCTGTTTTCGGGATGATAAGCCAAAGCTGTTACCGGAAGTTTATGTCCTTCGAGGTTTTGTTTCAGGCTGTAATCGCTCAGGTTATAGATTTTAATCAGATGGTCTTTACAGCCAAAGGCAATCTCCGTTTCATCCGGAGAGAGTGCAATGGTTCTTACGGTATCATAAGCCGCCTGGAAGCGGTAAATCTCTTTAAAATCGGTTAAGGACCAAACCGCAACTGTTCCATCTTCGCCTGTGGTAATGAGTTCATTTTTGGATTGAACAGTTTTAATGTTGAAAATCGGTTTCAGATGTGCATTCACACGCACAACAACTTCCTGTTTGGTTAAATCGTAAATACTAAAAGCACCACTTCTTTCGCCAACAAATAACTGGTTGTTGTAATAGTGCAGGTAATAAACAGAGCTTTGCACAGGCATTTTAACCCTAACAAAAGCCAGCTGAGCTAAAGACCATTCTACAATGCCTTTATCGTTACCGGCACTAAAAAATATATCATCCTGATCGGAATGTGCGAGTGCATATACCGGGTTTTGGTGGCCTGGAAGGGTTTGTATGTGTTTGAGCATGCGGATTTGGCTGGAAGGCTAGAGGGCGGGAAGCTTGAGGGATAGTTACCTTCAAGCTCCCTACCTTCTACCTTATTTATGTCTTTTCTCTAAATTCTTAGCAATATCCTGAATTGATAAGCCTTTTTCTTTTAGCAAGAACATCAGGTGGAAAAGCAGGTCTGATGCTTCGCCAATAAATTCTTCTTCACTTTCGGCAAGTGCAGCAATTACGGTTTCAACGCCTTCTTCGCCAACTTTCTGCGCAATTTTGTTCAAACCTTTACTGCGCATTTTGTTGATGTACGAACCTTCTACAGGATTTTCATATCTGTCGTTGATGATATTTTCCAATTCAAAAATGAAATTCTGATTGAAATCTGTTTTAAAGCAGCTGCGGCTACCAGTATGGCAGGTAGGGCCAACGGCATCAGCTTTAATCAGAATGGTATCATTGTCGCAATCAACAAAAAGCTCCTTTACATACAAAAAGTTATTGCTGGTTTCTCCTTTCGTCCAGAGGCGGTTTTTTGAGCGTGAAAAGAAGGTTACTTTGCCTTCGGCCTGGGTTTTTTCCAAGGCCTCAGCGTTCATGTAGCCCAGCATTAAAACCTCTAAGGTTTTATAATCCTGAATGATTACAGGCAATAAACCTGCAGTTTTATCCCAATCAAGAGATGATGTATCGATGTTCATTTTATTTCTTTATTTCGGAAAAACAGACTCATGACTATGGACTGCTAACTCCGGACTAATTTATATTCTTACCGGAATCTGGTTTCTGCTTAACTCGTGTTTTAAATCGGGTATCAAAATTTCGCCGTAGTGAAATACCGAGGCGGCCAAAGCAGCATCTACGTTTGCTTTTTGGAAAACTTCGGTAAAATGATCCATGTTACCAGCACCGCCCGAGGCGATAATCGGAATATTAATCATTTGGTTTACCTTACTCAGCAATCCGCAATCAAAACCTGCCTTAGTACCATCATGATCCATAGAGGTTAACAGGATTTCTCCTGCACCTAAATCTTCGGCTTGTTTAATCCAGTTTTCGGTTTCCAGTTCAGTAATTAGCCTTCCACCATTCAGGTGCACCATGTTCTTCCCATCTACATGTTTGGTGTCAACGGCTAAAACTACAAATTGAACGCCAAATGCTTTGGCCAGTTCTTTAATCAGTTTAGGGTTGCGAACAGCAGCCGAATTGATACTGATTTTATCGGCACCGGCGTTTAAAAGAGCTTCTGCGTCGGCAATTTCGGTTATTCCACCACCAATGGTAAAAGGGATGTTTAATTGCCTGGCAACCGATTTAACCATTTCGATCATCGTTTTGCGACGCTCGTGTGTAGCGGTAATATCCAGGAAAACCAGTTCGTCGGCACCTTGTTGTGCATATTGCGCCGCCAGCTCCACAGGGTCGCCTGCATCGCGTAAATCAACAAAGTTTACACCCTTTACCGTGCGGCCATCTTTAACGTCTAAACAAGGGATTATTCTTTTTGAAAGCATGTGTTTGTTTGGTTTCGTCATTGTACATGTTATAGATAAAGAATTAAGTTTTATCTACTTTGCGATCTGCAATGACTATTAATATTATAGCTAAAATGAAGGTTGGAATGCATAAGATAAAACTATAAAATCCAGTTATGCTCATGAATTTTGTATAGTCACCTTTGTAAGTAAACATATGTATTCCCCAAATAAACATGCAAAAACTGGCTAATAGTAATAATAAACTAGCAATTAGCATGTTTTTTGATTTCATTGCCCGCTTAGATTGAACTCAACGCCTTCAAATTCCATTCTTTAATCTCTTCGATGGTGATGCGGTTTTCGTAAATCGCTTTTCCAACCACGACACTCCTGATTGGGTATTTAGCCAATTCGTAAATATCATCCATTGAACTTACACCACCAGAAGCAATTAATTTAATCATTGGCGAGTGTTCCAGTAGTTTTTCATATAAATCGATAGCTGCACCACCTAATTTTCCATCTTTGCTGATATCGGTACACAGGAAACGGAAGAAGCCCAGCGATAGGCATTTATCTACATAATCCATTAGTTTAATAGGCGAGCTTTCCATCCAGCCCGAGTATTTGATCACTTCGTCAAGCACATCGATTGCAATAACAATACGGTTTGCGTAATCATCTTTTTTGGCGAAAGCTTCGCTTAATGAAGGAAGGAAATCAGGATTGGTAATGGCCTGAGTACCCACAATTACCCGGTGAATACCTGCATCAAGCAAATTGGTAACCTGCTCAATGGTACGGATTCCGCCGCCATACTGCACCCTCATTTCTGTTTTCTTAATGATCTCGAAAAGTGACTTCTGGTTGCTGAAATCACCTTTTGCACCATTCAAGTCGATGATATGAATGAAATCTGTACCGTTCGAACGGTATTTTTCAATCATCTCGGCAATGGAAACATCATATTCCGTTTTTTGGTTGTAATCACCTTCACGCAAACGAACAACCTTTCCGTCCAAAATATCAATAGCAGGTATTATATACATTTTATAAGCTTAAGTTTGAAAAATTCTTTAATATTAATTCACCGGCTTTTCCCGATTTCTCCGGGTGGAACTGAACGCCGTAAAAATTATCTTTTTGTACTGCTGCCGAAAACTTTAAACCATAATCAGCAGATGCAATGTCAAAAGTAGGGTTATATTCAATAAAGTACGAATGCACAAAGTAAAATTGTGTATTATCTTCAACACCTTCAAATAGCGAATTGTTTTTAGGGCTCACCGCATTCCATCCCATATGTGGGATTTTGATATTCAGCGCTTTATCAAATTTTTTGGTCTTTACCGGTACAATATCTAAGAGTGCTGCATCGCCTTCTTCCGAATGTTCGGTAATCAGCTGCATGCCCACACAAATGCCCAACACCGGTTTGCTAAGCTTTTTAATCGCTTCAACCAGCCCAGTGCCTTTTAGTTTTTCCATGGCAGCACCTGCATGGCCTACACCCGGGATGATGATGTGGCTATATTTTTCCAGGTCAGCTTCTGTATCAACCATGCCATATTGCAGGTTTAAGCGATCTAAAGCTGCAGTTAGCGAGAAAATATTACCAGCCCCGTAATTTACTATTCCGATCATGTTTAGTATCAAGTGTTTAGTGTCAAATGTTTGGTGTCAGGTATCAAGACAAAATGTCTATCAAATCTGAACTGTTAAATTGCCTTTTATATCTTTAATCTTTATAAAATTTGAAAATGAAAGCCAGTTTTTCAAGGATGCTGTAAGTCCCGCTATCGCTTATAGTCCTCGCTGCGCTATGCGCTATTCCGCTCTATCGGGTTTATTTAACAAAGTCAGTGTGTCAAAGCCCTCCACCTTCGAGCTTCCGACCTTCAGTTTTTACCTATAAAAGGCCCTTTGTGCTTGGTAACACCATTTTTTCGGCATCGCGCTTTACCGCCATTTTAATGGCTTTGGCAAATGCTTTAAAAATCGCCTCAATCTTGTGGTGTTCATTATCACCTTCGGCTTTAATGTTCAGGTTACATTTTGCGGCATCGCTAAACGACTTAAAGAAATGATAAAACATTTCAGTTGGCATATCGCCCACTTTTTCGCGCTTAAACTCTGCATCCCAAACAATCCAGTTTCTTCCACCAAAATCGATAGCAACCTGTGCCAGGCAATCATCCATTGGTAAGCAAAAACCATAACGTTCAATTCCTAATTTATTGCCTAAACCTTTAGCAAAAGCCTCGCCCAGTGCAATTCCGGTGTCCTCGATGGTGTGGTGCTCGTCAATATGCAAATCGCCTTTGGTAATTACCTCCAAATCTACGCTTCCGTGCCTGGCAATCTGATCAAGCATGTGGTCGAAAAAGTTCAGTCCTGTTTCAATTTTTGCTTTTCCGGTACCGTCTAAATCCAGGTTAATGGTGATGTCGGTTTCGTTGGTTTTGCGGATCTGGCTAATTTTTCGGCTTCCTGCTTTCAAAAGGTTATAGATATCTTCCCATTTCTTGGTTTCCAGAATAATCACATCCACCAAAGTTTCGTGTTTATCCAATGCTTCGGTAGAACCAAGTGCATCATTCTGATGGAGGAAAATTGCTTTGGCACCTAAATTTTTCGCCAAAACCACGTCATTTAAGCGGTCGCCAATTACGTATGAGTTTTTTAAATCGTAATCGCCGTTTAAATATTTAGTAAGCAAGGCAGTGCCAGGTTTACGGGTAGGGGCATTGTCTTTTGCAAAAGTGCGATCGATTACAATTTCGCTGAAATTAACACCTTCTCCAGCGAAAGTATCTAACATGAAATTGTGGATCGGCCAGAAATTTTCTTCCGGGTTTGAGGGAGTTCCCAGTCCATCCTGATTGGTTACCATTACCAGTTCGTAATCCATTTCGCTGGCAATTTTCGATAGGTAATATAACGAGCGTGGATAAAACTTTAGTTTGGCAAAACTGTCTACCTGTTCGTCATCTGGTTCGATGTTTAACGTACCATCGCGATCGATAAATAATACTTTTTTCATTTGTATAATCTGTTTTTTCAGTTATAGGTTTTTTAATACGGTTAAGAGTTTATCATTCTCCTCTTTTGTGCCTACGGTTATGCGTAAACAACCTTCGCAAAGTGTCACTTTTGAACGGTCGCGCACAATGATTCCTTCTTCTACCAGATCATCATAAATTTTAACTGCATCGGTTACTTCTGCCAGCACAAAATTCGCATCAGATGGATAAACTTTGGTTACGATTTTGAGCTCATTTAAAGCGATAGATAAACGCTGTCTTTCGGCAACAGATTCTTTAATCCATTCGTTAACTTGAGCAATGTTTTTTAGCGCCTCAAAAGCTAAATCCTGAGTGGCCTGATTGATGTTATAAGGTGGCTTAATTTTGTTTAAAACATCGATCACTTTTGTTGATGAAAAGGCCATGCCTAAACGTAAAGCGGCAAGTCCCAGGCTTTCGAAAAAGTTTGCAAAATTACCAGGTTACCATATTCAGTTAACTCTTGTATAAATGTTTTTTGGCGGGCGTAATTGATGTAAGCTTCATCTACCACTACGATGCCATTAAAGTTGGCTAAAATGGTTTCAATATCTTCACGGTTTATCGAATTTCCGGTAGGATTATTTGGCGAACAAATGAAAATTAATTTCGTGTTTTTATCAATTGTTTCTGCAATCTTTTCCATGTCTAACTGGAAGTTCGGAAGCAGACTAACTTTGCGGATTTCTACATCATTTATATTCGCCGAAACTTCGTACATGCCGTAAGTTGGCGGCAAAATAATTACGTTGTCTTTGCCCGGATTACAGAAAGCACGAAACAATAAATCGATGGCTTCGTCGCTGCCGTTTCCTAAAAAAGTATTCTCTATGGGAACGCCTTTTATTTTGCTTATTGCATCTTTCAGATCCAGTTGTAACGGATCCGGATAACGGTTGTAATTGGCGGGTAAAGGCGAGCCATAACTGTTCTCGTTGGCATCTAAAAAAATCGATGCCTGGCCTTTAAATTCGTCCCTTGCAGTAGAGTAGGGGCGAAGGTTTTTTATATTTTCTCTTACTAAATCGTTGATGTCCATTTTGGTGGTTTATTTTCCTTCGGTTTGATTACACAGATTGCTTGATTACACCGATAGTTTTGTTTTTTACTTAATATTTTCTGACTCCGGACTTCAGGTTCCCGACTCAAAACCCAATCTGATACTCACTGCATTCTTATGTGCCTCCAATCCTTCTGCAGCAGCAAGTGTTTCAACAGTTGTACCAATGTTGTTTAAACCTTCGGTTGACAGGTGCTGAAAAGTAATTTTCTTAATAAAAGCATCGACAGAAACGCCCGAATATGCTTTTGCGAAGCCGCTGGTAGGTAAAGTATGGTTCGTGCCAGAGGCATAATCGCCTGCACTTTCGGGTGTTAGGTTACCTAAAAATACCGATCCTGCATTGGTAATCAACGGAATAAGCTTTTGGTACTGCTCAGTTGCCAATATCAGGTGTTCGGGCGCATATTCGTTTGAAAACTGTATGGCAAGTTCAATATTATCAGTTAAAACAGCGTAAGAATTATCAATTGCTTTGGTAGCTATTTCCTTTCTGGGTAGAATAGCAAGCTGTTTTTCAACTTCTTTAAGCGTTTTGGCTATGATTTGATTTGAAGTAGAAACCAGTATGGCCTGACTATCAGTTCCATGTTCGGCTTGCGCAAGCAGATCTGCAGCAACAAATGACGGAATGGCAGTCTCATCGGCTACTACCAGTACTTCCGATGGGCCAGCGGGCATGTCGATAGCCACTTTGTTTTGTACCATGGTTTTCGCAGTGGTTACATAGCGGTTGCCGGGGCCAAATATCTTATATACCTGTGGCACTGTTTCGGTTCCGAAAGCCATTGCAGCTACGGCTTGTGCACCACCAATCATGAATATTTTTTCGATACCAAGCAGCACAGCGCAATAAGCCAGGTAGCAATTTGTTTTGCCATCCTGCTGTGGTGGCGAGCATACAATTATTTCTTTACAGCCCGCAAGAAGTGCTGGTGTAGCCAGCATTAAAAAGGTGCTCGGTAAAACTGCGGTCCCACCCGGAATATAAAGTCCAACCTTTTCAATTGCCCTTGCTTCGCGCCAGCAAACTACACCAGGCATAGTCTCTACTTTCTCCTCTGTTTTTAATTGCGAAAGGTGAAAGTTTTTGATGTTCTGGTAGGCCACGTCGATAGCTTTTTTTGCTTCGGCCGGGATGCCAGCTGCGATGGTTTTTAATTCTGCGGCATCCAGAAAAAGCTTTTCCAGTTCAACCTTATCAAAGGTTTTTGCAAAATTAAAAAGGGCTTTGTCTCCATCCTCTTTTACCGATTTTATGATGTCGGTAACACGGTTTTCAACCAGTTTATCGTCTTCAATCTGTCTGGAACAAAGTCCTTCAATTTTTGATTTAGATAAATCCTTATAATTGTAGATTTTCAATGTTTTATATTTTAATATTAACTAATAGTTAATATGAATTTAAACGATTTTATTTGATTATTTTCTCAATTGGCATTACTAAAATACCTTCTGCGCCGGCTGCTTTTAAGTTGTTTATTTTATCCCAGAAATCGGCTTCAGCAATTACCGAATGTACGGCTACCCAGTTCGGTTCGAAGAGCGGAACTACCGTTGGGCTTTTAACACCTGGAAGTAAATCGACTACTTTTTGAAGGTTATCTTTTGATACATTCAGTACTACATATTTGTTCGATTTTGCACTGAGTACCGAGCGGATCCTTTGCAGTAATTCTGCCACTTCAGGATTGTCGGCTATCGATTTGTTTCCGATTAAAACCGCTTCCGATTGCATTACATCTGCGAATGGTTTTAGTCCGTTGCTCTTTAATGTTCCGCCGGTAGAAACGATATCAAAAATCGCATCACTTAGACCTAAACCCGGACCAATTTCTACAGAGCCGGAGATGGTTCTGATATCAGATTTAATGCCTTTTTCTGTTAAGAATTTTTCGAGAATTACCGGGTAAGAAGTTGCTACAGCTTTACCATTTAACTCTTCTAAATTTTGAATGGTGCTGGTGGCCTGAACAGCAATTTTTAAGGTGCATTTTCCAAAACCCAGTTTCTGAAGATAGTCAACCTCGGCTTTGGTTTCTACGATTACGTTTTCGCCAACAATGCCCAGATCGGCAATACCATCCTGTACGTATTCTGGAATATCGTCATCGCGGAGGAAAAGAATTTCTAAAGGGAAATTGGTAACTGTTGAAATGAGTGAACTTTTGTAGTTTTCGAATGCTAAACCACAGTTTTTAAGGATTTCTACAGATTTTTCGTTTAACCTACCCGATTTCTGGATAGCAATTTTAAGTGTTTTCAAAGTATTGAATATAGAGTGAACAAGAAATTATTTTACGGAAAAAACGTTTTGAAGTACAAAACAAACATATATCATCGCCTATCGGCGATGGTGTAGATGTAAGTGATGGTTCAAAGTTAAGTTCATAAATTTATTTCTGCCAATATCAATGCTTTAGCTGATTAGCGATGGCAAATATAGTGTTTGAAATGGTAAAACAAAAAATAATGGCACTTAATTTGCCATTATGCTGTTTTTATTGCCAATAACCCTTATTTTGTATTAAATTTTTAACAAATTGAAAAAGTTTCGCTTTCTGATTTTACCCTTTGTACTGTTCATTTCTGCTTGTGGATGGTTTAAAAGCCCACCCGAGATTGGGAAAGTACTATCTGAACATTTTAAGAACAAAATGTACAAAGATTTTGACACTGTAGCTTACGACAGCATTTTTGTTAAAACAATGGATAGTCTTTCGGGCAAATTCGTTAATCCAAAAACCATTAAAGCATTTTATAACAATAACTATAACGAACCTAAGCTGGTAACCCGTTTTTACATTAATGGTGAGCTCGATTCGCTTTTAGCTTATTTAAATGAAAGTGAGGCGCATGGTTTCAATCCCAAAATATTTAAAGGCGATGAGATAACAGACTTATTGGAGGTGTTAACAGCTAATAAATTTAAGAAAGTAGAAGAGAGCTATCCGGTAATTGCAAAGCTCGAACTTTTATCGGCCAATGCCTACTTAAATTATACCAATTATTTGAAGTTTGGAGTGGTAAATCCGCGTAATATTTTCTCTCGTTATTACATCAAAGTTGGGCGCCCGGATAGTGCAGGAATGTTGCAACTTTTAGACGGAAAAAATTTGGTTGATAATCTGAAATCTGCACAACCAAAATCATCACAATATAAGGCTTTGCAATCTGCATATCTTAATGCAAATTCTGATGCAGAAAAGCGAATTTTATTGCTAAATATGGAGCGCTTCAGATGGCAAATTCCGGCCACAGGAGATAACTATGTGCAGGTAAATATTCCTGACTTTAGGTTGACCTGGTTGGATAATCTGGATACCGTAATTTCTATGAAAGTTTGTGTTGGCGGGAAACGCGAAAATGGTTACGAAGACAAGCTAAAAGCCTTTGCAATATCAGGCAATTTAGACGATAAACCGAAGAACCACGAAACGCCATTATTGTTTAGTAAAATTAATTCGATACAGGCTAATCCGATTTGGAATATTCCGGTAAGTATTGCCCAAAGCGAAATCTATTGGATGGCCCGGAAAGATCCTTTTTATTTATCGAACAGCAACATTAGAGTTTACTATAAAGATAAGCTGATAGGGGAGCCCGATACCATTAACTGGAACCGCTATTCGAGAGATAAATTGCCATTTAAATTTAAGCAGGGATCGGGAGGTGGTAATGCCCTTGGCAAGTTCAAATTCATTTTCGATAACAGCTCGAGCATTTACCTGCATGATACCAATAATAAAAATGGTTTTAACCTAAGTAACCGAGCCATTAGCCATGGTTGTGTGCGTATCGAAAAACCTTTGGAGTTTGCAGAATTGTTGGTTCAGGATTCATACACTTACGATAAGCTAAGAGCAGAAGTAGATTTGCCTCCAATTGATAGTACACATGTGAAATGGTATAAAAAACGCATGGCTCAAAAAGCAGATACACTTAAGGCCTTTCAGCTGAAACCGGCCTGGTTTGCGCCTAAAAAATCTGTACCTTTAATTATTACCTACATTACGGCCTGGGCACAGAACGATAAAATAGAATACCGGCCAGACGTTTACGGCATGGATGAAAAACTTTGGGCTGCCATGAAAAAGTATCGATAAGAAAGCTTTATTTTGCAAAATGCTAGAAAATCCAACCTTTAACCACCAGGCCGATTTGGTAAACAGTGCCATCCGTTTTATCAACTCGTGGTTTAAGCAAT
Source organism: Pedobacter sp. HDW13 (assembly GCF_011303555.1). Taxonomy (NCBI): domain Bacteria; kingdom Pseudomonadati; phylum Bacteroidota; class Sphingobacteriia; order Sphingobacteriales; family Sphingobacteriaceae; genus Pedobacter; species Pedobacter sp. HDW13. The sequence goes on from NZ_CP049868.1 coordinate 4,290,873, forward strand.
CTAAAACGATCACTGCAGAGCTGAGCGATTTTTTTATCCTTCCAGGAAGTAAAGTAATCGGTAAAGAGGTTATTGTTGCCCGGTTGAAAGGGATTTTTGGCCAGTCAGATGAATACGTTGGTGGACGATATGATATCATCGATGTAAATTTCGAGTTGATGGGTGAAGAAAAAGGGATTGGATTTGTAGAGGGCGTTGCCGGTTTCAGAGCGGTATTAAAAAACGAATCGAAAATTATCAGTGGTCCTTTTAAGTTGTATTTTGCACTTCAAAATGGAAGCTGGAAGATTGTAAATATCGAGTTTCCGGGTTTTGCGTATTAAATAATCCATCGTTTCTGCTTAACAGATATCTTTTTTAGATTTGTGTTTCTTTTACACAAATCTTTATGATCAATCAGAATATTAAAATCGCTGTCGACGCTATTGTTTTTGGCTACGAGAAAAACGTGCTTTACGTTTTGGCCGTTCAACAAAAATACGGGGTGTTTAAAGATAGGTGGGTTTTGCCCGGCGGTTTTATCAAAGATGATGAATCACTAATTGATGCAGTTAAACGGGAATTGCAGGAAGAGGCAGGTATCGGTGTAAATTATTTAGAGCAACTAAGCACATTTGGCGATGAGGTAAATCGCGATTCCCGCGGACGTGTAATATCTGTCGCTTATTTTGCCCTGGTTAATCCACAAAATTTTATGCTTAAAGCCGATACCGACGCAAAAGATGCGCGGTGGTTTCCGGTTAATGTGATTCCGGTGCTGGGCTACGATCATAATGAAATGGTAAGGCTGGCACACCAAAGATTAAAAGCTAAACTAACTTATCAGCCGATCGGTTTCGATTTGTTAGATGACGAATTCCTTTTCTCCGATCTTGAAAATTTGTATTGTTCCATTCTTGAACGCGATATTGACAGAAGAAATTTCAGAAAAAAAATTCTAAGTTTTGGTATCATAAAAGAAACTGATAAAGTTGTTAAAACGAGCTCCAGTGGCCGGCCAGGCAAGTTATTTAAGTTTGATAAAGCCAAATACGACCAGTTGTTACAAGAAGATTTTCAGTTTGAAATTAAGTTTGCGTAAAAATAACGCAAATAATATTTTGACTATTGAAAAGTGTTTTTATATTTGTGTAATTAATACGCAAATATATGATCAACTTAGATGAAAATTTCAGCCCGCTAGGCATAGAAAATGCTGTTCAGTTTCAGTCTTTCGTATTTGCCGGTGGCGAACCGCACATTAAAATAAGTGGTAGTTTCGATCCCGCATCGGTTGTGCAGATTACACACCGCATCAATTCTTTCAACGATCTGGGTTTAATCTGTACTACTGTTGATGCATTGAAGCGGATGGGGGTTAAGGCGATTAAGTTGTTTGTTCCTTATTTTCCGGCTGCAAGACAAGACCGGGTAATGATACCGGGCGAACCTTTAACGGTTAAAGTTTATGCCGATATCATTAATGCACTTGGTCTTGATAACGTAACTGTTTTCGATCCGCATTCGGAAGTTACCCCTGCTTTGTTAAATAACTGCACAGTAACTCCAAACCACGTTTTTATTCAGAAAGTTGTTGCGCAAATTGGCGGAGAGGTAAAACTGATTTCTCCTGATGGCGGTGCCTTGAAGAAAATTTATAAAGTTTCTGAATTTCTCGGCGGTGCAGAGGTAGTAGAGTGCTCGAAGAGCAGGGATGTTAAAACCGGCAAATTATCGGGTTTTAAAGTTTATGCTGACGATTTAAAAGGGGCAGATTGTTTAATCGTGGATGATATATGTGATGGTGGGGGAACCTTTATAGGTCTCGCTGAAGAACTCAAAAATAAAAATGCAGGGCATTTGTATCTGGCCATTAGTCACGGGATTTTTAGTAAGGGTTTTAATGAATTAGGTAAATATTTTGATCAGGTTTTTACCACCGATTCGATCAAAGAAATTGACCATGTTGTTGTAACACAACTAAAATTAACAGATATTTTATAAAAGAAATATGAAAACAGTTAATCCTCCTCAGGTTATTTCTGCATCCGATGTTTCGGTATTCCTTGCCGGTACCATTGATATGGGTAATGCTGATAATTGGCAGCAGAAATTTATTGATCATGCAAGTGCGGAGGAAACATTGGATCATGTAATCGTTTTCAATCCGCGCAGGGCATCTTGGGATCACAGCTGGACGCAGTCGATTGAAAATGCCCAATTTAGCGAACAGGTTAACTGGGAACTGGATGCGATGGAAAATGCAGATGTGATTTTGTTATTTCTGGAAGGCAATTCCAAATCACCTATTTCGATGATGGAGCTAGGTTTATTTGCCGATTCCGGTAAGTTAATGGTTTGTTGTGAAGATGGGTTTTGGAGAAAAGGCAATGTTGATATCGTTTGTAAAAGAAAAGGTATTGATCAGTATAATACGCACGATGAACTTAGTGCTGCTGTAATTGCTAAGCTTAAAAAGCTTGCAAAGTGTACGTAGGGTGATTTATTAAATTTAAAACAAATTGATATGAAATACGATATAAATTGGTTACTCGATATTATGAGTGGAAGCAATCCTGACTTTTTAATGTTCTGGGGACACCAAAGAAGCAAAGATGGATCGGTTATTAAAACTTGTATGAGCCAATGGTGGGCATCTCCATTTATTGAAAATCATATCACTTATCAAACAGCAGAGCATTATATGATGGCAAAAAAAGCTTTGTTGTTTAACGATCAACAGGTTTTTGAAAAAATATTAACAAAAGAGTCCCCGAAAGATGTAAAAGATCTGGGCAGGCAGATCCAAAATTTTAATGCAGAAGTCTGGGATGCGCATAAATTTGATATCGTAAAACAGGGCAACCTGCTTAAGTTTTCTCAAAATGAGGCACTGAAATTGTTCCTCTTACAGATCAAAAGTGAAATTCTGGTTGAAGCCAGCCCGGTTGATACAATTTGGGGAATTGGATTAGCGGAGGATAATGCCAATGCTTTAATCCCCAAAAACTGGAAAGGTTTAAATTTATTGGGTTTTGCCTTGATGGAAGTAAGGGATAAGATCTCCTGAAAAAAAGTTTACCAGTAAAAATTCAAAAAATGATTTTAGAAGTCATCAAAGCCGATATAACAACAATTAAAGCCGACGCAATTGTTAATGCCGCAAATAGTTCGCTGCTAGGTGGAGGCGGAGTGGATGGTGCAATCCACAGAAAAGGCGGCAAAGCAATCTTAGAAGCTTGTATGGTCATCAGAAATAACAAGGGTGGATGTAAAACCGGAGAGGCTGTGATCACAACGGCAGGCAATTTACCAGCAAAATATGTGATCCATACCGTTGGGCCGGTTTGGAACGGAGAAAGTGAAAAAAAGAATATTTTGCTCGCCAATTGCTATCAAAATAGTTTAACCCTTGCAGTAGAAAATGGCATTAAAGTTATTGCTTTCCCAAACATTAGCACAGGGATTTATCATTTCCCAAAAGATAAAGCAGTAGATATTGCCATTGCATCGGTAAATAATTTCGCTGAAAAGGAAAAGATAGAAAAAGTAATTTTCGTGTGTTTCGACGATGAGAATTACCTGCTTTATGAAGAGAAAATTAAAGGGTAGTATTATGGACAATAAAATAACAAAAGGCATAAGCAAACTACTAAGTTATATTTTGAGGCATTCGCCTGAAACAATAGGCTTAAAGCTCGATGAAAATGGCTGGGCAGATGTGAATGAGCTTATTGCTAAATTCGACCTTTATGATAGAAGAATAGATATTGAACAACTAGAATACATTGTAGAAAATAACGATAAACAAAGATTTGCGTTTAACGCAGATAAAACGAAAATCAGGGCAAATCAAGGGCATTCAATTCCGGTTGAGTTAAATTTAAATGAAACCGAACCCTTGGAATACCTGTATCATGGTACGGTTGAAGAATTCCTGTCAGACATTAAAGCGTTGGGCCTCCAGAAAATGAGCAGGCAGCATGTACATTTAAGCGCTGATAAGGAAACTGCAACCAAAGTAGGTGGTAGGAGAGGAAAACCTGTTGTACTAACCATTGATAGTGGGGCAATGTACCGGGCAGGATACAAATTTTATTTATCAGAGAACAACGTGTGGCTGACAGATTTTGTACCTGCTGAATACATAACATTTTAAAATATGAAAAGAACACTGGTAATAGGCGATATCCACGGAGGTTTAAAAGCCCTGATCCAGTTGTTGGAAAGGGCTTCGGTAACTAAACAGGACAGACTCATTTTTTTAGGCGATTATGTAGATGGCTGGAGCGAATCAGCACAGGTAATCCATTATCTTTTGCAACTGAAAGATGGTCATGAGTGTGTTTTTATCAGAGGAAATCATGATGTGTGGTGTGAAGATTGGTTAAGGAGTGCTGTTGTAGATGAAATCTGGTATCAGCATGGTGGTAAAGAAACTATAGAAAGTTATGCCGGTATTGATATTGATGAGCAGAAAAAACACCTGACTTTTTTTGAGCAGACGGAAGATTATCACGTAGACGAGCAAAATAACCTATTCATCCATGCCGGGTTTTCGTCTATGCATGGGCCGGCTAAAGAGCGTTATGTTTCCAATTATTCGTGGGACAGGACCTTGTGGGAAGTGGCGCTCACGATGGATAATCGGATTGAAAAAGACTCTGCGTTATATCCTAAGCGGCTTTTACTTTTTAACGAAATTTATATAGGCCATACCCCAACGCTCTATTATAATGTAGAAGTTCCAATGAACGGTTGTAATGTTTGGAACATGGATACAGGAGCGGCATTTACAGGAAAATTAACCTGTTTGGATATCGAAACGAAACAATTTTGGCAGAGTGATACTTTACAAAGCCTGTATCCAAACGAAAAAGGAAGAAATTAAAGATGAAAAATATTGAATATAAGAAAGGTGACGCAACAAATCCCTCAGATAACGGAAATAAGATAATCGTTCATATATGTAACAACATTGGCGGGTGGGGAAAGGGATTCGTATTAGCGATTTCAAAAAGATGGAAGGCTCCAGAAAATAGTTACAGAGCCTGGTATCTATCGAAAGATAATTTCAATCTTGGTGAAGTTCAGTTTGTACAGGTGGAACAAGATTTATGGATAGCCAATTTAATTGGTCAGCATAAAATAATTAAAGATGAGAATGGCAATGCTCCCATAAGATATGATGCCGTAGAAGAAGGCTTAAGAAAGGTTGCAGATTTTGCAGGTGACCTTAATGCCTCGGTCCACATGCCAAGAATAGGATGTGGTTTAGCAGGAGGAGAATGGGGAATAATTGAGCCAATTATTAAAGAAACAATTTCGAAGAAAGATATTAATACAACAGTTTACGATTTTTAAAAGATAGAACCATGAACCCATTATTATTAACAGATGGTTACAAAGTTGACCACAGACGACAATATCCTGAACACACCACATTAGTCTACTCTAACTGGACACCAAGAAAAACCCGATACGAAGAAATCAATCATGTGGTTTTATTTGGCTTACAATACTTTATCAAAAAATATATTATCGAAGAGTTTGATAAAAACTTTTTCAGTCAGCCTAAAGAGGAAGTTTTAAAAAAATATGCCCGCCGCATTAACAATTACCTGGGCGAAAACCAGGTAGGTACTGCCCATATTGGTGCCTTACACGATCTGGGTTACATTCCGATGGTATTTAAATCTTTACCAGAAGGATCGAAAGTGCCCTTGCGTATTCCGATGTTTACCATGTACAATACGTTACCTGAGTTTTTTTGGCTGACTAATTATTTCGAAACATTGCTGTCGGCAGTGATTTGGTTGCCTTGTAATTCTGCAACGTTGGCGCTTCAATACCGCGGCATTTTGGAAAGGGCTGCTGCAGAAACTTCGTCAGTGCCCGAATTTGTAAACTGGCAGGGACACGATTTCTCTATGCGCGGTATGGGTGGCATAGAAGCTGCGGTTACTTCGGCAGCTGGCCATTTATTGAGTTTTACCGGAACTGACACTATCCCGGCAATTGATTTTCTGGAAGAATATTACAATGCCAATTCGGATGAGGAACTGATCGGCGGTTCAGTTGCCGCAACAGAACATTCGGTAATGTGCATGGGAACAAATACCGGCGAACTCGAAACCTTCAAAAGGTTGATCCAGGAAGTTTATCCCAATGGGATTGTTTCTATTGTTTCCGATACCTGGGATTTATGGAAGGTTTTAACTGAATACCTTCCTCAGCTAAAAAATGAAATAGTTAATCGGGAAGGAAAAGTGGTAATTCGCCCCGATTCTGGTGATCCTGTTGACATTATCTGCGGTAACGCAAACGGTAAGGATGAAAACGAGCGGAAAGGCGTAATTGAGCTGCTTTGGGACGTTTTTGGAGGAACAGTAAATGCAAAAGGTTTTAAAGAACTTGTTCCACAGATTGGTGCCATCTATGGCGATAGCATTAATTTAGAAAGAGCCAGCCAGATTTGCCAAAGGTTAAAAGCAAAAGGTTTTTCTTCTACCAATGTGGTATTGGGTATTGGTTCCTTTACTTATCAGTACAACACCCGTGATACCTTTGGTTTTGCCATGAAAGCAACTTATGGAGAAGTAAAAGGCGAAGGTCGCGAGATTTTTAAAGACCCTGTTACCGATGATGGCACCAAAAAATCGGCCAAAGGTTTGTTACAGATTTTTAAAGATGCAAACGACGAATATCAGCTAAAAGATCAATGCACCTGGGAGGAAGAAAGGAAAGGCGAACTAAAAGAAGTATTCAGGGATGGAAAATTGTTGATCGATCAATCGCTGGCCGAAATCAGGGACCGCATAAGAGAAAGTCAGATATAGTTTCTTTTGTTTTGCTAAACTGCCTGGTTGCCTGGCCGGCATCTCAATCAATTGTTTCATCCGGCAAAAATTGACGGGTGAAGCAATTGATCAGGTCCTGATTGCATAAGAGTAGACGACGGAGCTAATCCTTTAAGTTTATTACAATCCCGATTCGCCACTTTCCATATTTTTTCTATCTTTGGTTTTTAATGAATTTCCTGTATCCGGGCTTTCTTTTCGCACTAATATCGGTTGCTATTCCGGTTATTATTCATTTATTCAATTTCCGTAAGTTTAAAAAAGTTTATTTCTCTAATGTTCAGCTTTTAAAGGAAGTAGAACAGCAAAATTCTTCAAAAGAGAAACTTAAAAACCTGTTAATCCTTTTCTCGCGGATTTTAGCTTTAATTTTTTTAGTACTTGCTTTTGCACAGCCCTACATTCCGGCTGATAAAACCAAAACCACGGCGGTTGGAAATATTGCCAGCATTTATATCGATAACTCGTACAGCATGGAGGCCATTAACAAAGATGGTAACCTGTTGGATGAAGCCAAACGCAGGGCGAAAGAACTGATTAAAGGTTTTGGTATTAACGATCGTTTTCAGTTGCTCACCAACGATTTTGAAGGTAAGCACCAACGTTTACTTAATGCCGAAGAATTTTTAAAAGCGCTGGATGAAGTGAAAATTTCGGCGGTTAACCGCAACCTGCAGCAAATTTTAAACAGGCAGGGCAATATATTAACCGGACCTGAAAATAAGTATAGCTTTCTGATTTCCGATTTTCAGCAAAATATTTCGGTTGGTAAAAAAGCTGAAACTAAACCCGATATTCAATATTCGTTTTTAAAATTAAATGCCACTCCGCTGCCCAATATAGCGGTTGATAGCGTTTGGGTACTTTCTCCCAACCACCAGCCCGGAGCTAATGAACGTTTGATAGTGCAGTTAAAAAACTATTCAGCAGAAGAAGCAAAAAACATTCCTTTAAAGCTAAGCATCAACAATCAGCAGAAAGGACTTGGTTCGGTAACCATTCCGGCTGAAAAGATTATCCGCGATACCTTAAATTTTTCGGGTTTAAAAGCTGGTTGGCAAAAAGGCGTAATCAGCATTAAAGATTTTCCGGTAACTTTCGATGATACCCTTTCGTTTAGCTTTAAAGTAGAAGAAAGTTTTCCGGTATTGAGCATTAACGGCCCTACTGCCGGAAATTATATCAAAGCGCTTTTCGCGGCCGATACCTATTACAAACTGAGCGAAAATTCGGAAAACAATGTGAATTATAGCGGTTTTACCAATTACGGACTTATTGTCTTAAACGGTTTAAAAAATCCATCGAGTGGCTTGGCTCAGCAGCTGAAAAATTATTTAAACGCTGGTGGAACCATCGTACTCTTTCCCGATCTGGATGTCGATATTAACACTTATAATACTTTCCTAAATGCTTTATCACTGCCGGCTATTCAGACTTTAAATACCGGCGAAACGAAAATCGATAAAATCGAATTACAACATCCTGTTTTTAAAACAGTTTTCGAAGAAATACCCAAAAACCTGGACCTTCCTACAGTGAACCGCTATTTTTCTTTTGCTGAAACTGCCTCGGCCAATAAGGAAAATATTTTATTGCTTCCCGGCGGCAAAATGTTTTTTGCTAAATATGGCGTTAGTAGTGGTTCGGTGTATTTATCGGCCAGTGGCTTAAATCCAACCGACGGAGACCTGGCGCGTCACCCGGTTTTTGTGCCACTGATGTACCGCCTGGCTTTAAGCGGTGGCAATGAGGTGCCTTTATATTACAATTTGGGTAACGATAATGCATTGGCCAGCAAAAAAATAACTTTGGGCAAAAACCAGACCCTGAGCATTACCACAAATAATTTTGAGGTAACGCCCGAACTGAGGCAGGCCAATGGCAAAACATGGATTTACGTTGCCGATCAGATAAAACGTGCAGGTTTTTATAACCTTAAACTGGCTGATTCGGTTTTAGCCGTTTATAGTTTCAACAATGGTCGGTCAGAATCTGATATGCATTACCTGGATAAAGCTGCGCTTAATGAACTCACAGGAAAAAACAATGTAAAAGTATTCGATACCGATAAAGATGCGATTAAATTAATTGCCGGGGCCAATAAAATCGGACAGACTTTATGGAAACTTTGTCTAATTTTGTCGCTGGTTTTTATTGCAGCTGAAATCCTGCTCATCCGATTTTTTAATAACACAAAAAAAACAATATGAATCTCCTAGTTAAAAATGTAACCATTGCCGATCCGCAGAGTAAATTTAATAACCAGCAATGCGATATCAGGGTAGAAGATGGCAAAATTAAGAACATAGGTAAATTAACGACTGAAAAAACCGAAACGGTTTTCGAAGCACATGGAGCTTTTTTAAGCCCTGGCTTTTTCGACTTAAACTGCGCTGCAGGTGATCCGGGTTTCGAAACCAAAGAAGATATACAAACGCTTATCGCTGCTGCACAGGCAGGTGGTTTTACGGGATTGGCGTTATTACCGCAAACCAGTCCGGTAGTACAGTCGAAATCGCAGGTAGAATACATTGTAAATAAAGCTAAAAACAACCTGGTAGATGTATTGCCTGTAGGTGCCATTAGTCAGAACCGCGAAGCCAAAGAACTGGCTGAGCTGTTTGATATGCAACAGGCAGGGGCTGTGGCTTTCTCAGATGGAGATAAAGCTTTACAGGATGATGGTTTCATGAGCCGTGCCCTGCAATATGCCAAGGGGTTCGATGCTTTGTTGATGGTATATCCCGAAAACAAATCTATTGCCGGAAAATCACAGATCAACGAAAGTAAAAACTCAGTGCTGTTGGGTATGAAAGGCTTGCCTGCACTAGCTGAAGAAATGCACATTGCCCGCGATCTTTTTTTAGCAGGTTATAACGAAACTAAAATCCACATCAGCAATATTTCTACCGCTGGTTCGGTAGCATTGATTCGCAAAGCAAAAAAAGATGGTATTCGTGTTTCTTGCGATGTAACGGCACACCACCTGGTTTTTACCGAAGAATTACTGGGCGATTTTGATAGCAATTATAAAGTTAAACCTCCATTACGCAGCAAAGCTGATGTTAAAGCGCTAATTGCTGGCTTAAAAGACGGAACAATTGATGCCATTACTTCGCAGCACCGCCCCGAAGAAATCGAATTTAAAAATGTAGAGTTCGAAATTGCGCACTATGGCATTATAGCCCTGCAAACAGTTGTGCCGTTATTGCTAAAGGCGGGGTTGGATATTGGTCTTATTACAGAGAAGTTAGCCATTAATCCACGTAAATTGTTAAATTTATCTGTTCCGGTAATTGAAGAAGGGGCGGAAGCAAACTTTACAGTGCTTAATACTGGCGAAAAATGGCTGTACAATTCTGAAAGCAATTATTCAAGGTCGGCAAACAGTCCGTTATTGGGCACCGAACTTACAGGAAAAGTAAAACTGGTTTATAATAACAATCAATACTGGGAAAGTTAAAATTTAGCTGAAGTACCAAAAGCGTTAAATGTAATAAGGATAGAGGAAGAGCAATAGAATATTATATCTGAAAAATCCTGAAAATGACATAAAAGAACTAAGTATGGACAATAGAGTGAAAAAGGCGCTAAGCGCTTCAATTAATAAATACGCTGAAGTTTCGGCAACCAATGTAGCGGGTTTTGAAATAGAATTATTGGCAGCTTTCGGGCTGGATGTAAATTTCCTGGATAAGGTAACTGCTTTTGATGCTGTTTTTGATTCACATCCGAAATTTGAAGAATTACGCGAAGTATTTTTCGATTTATTGATGGTGAATTTCTTTAGCAACGATGTTCAAAAACTCGAAGATGATTATTTGGAGAGCGATGAGTGGGCTAATATCGAAGAAGAAACCATTGAGCGTGGGACAGAGTTGCTAAATCTCTTACTGTATATCAAAGAATGTAAAGACGAAGACTTAGATCCAGAATTAGGCGATTTCCTGAAAGAATTTTTATTGGTTGAAGATGATGAGTTTCAGGATGAGTTTGAAATTTATGAAGAACTGATTAGCAATCAGCAGTTGGCAGAAAGCAGTGTGGAAGATATTTGCAAAGCAGCAGGTAAGTTAAACATCAGCGAAGAGATGCAGGAACTGTTTGTGCCGTTTATGGTTTTCTTCCTTGATGTAGAAGGCAGTAAAGAAACTGAAAAAGAATTAATTCAGTTTAGCAGTAACAAAGCTTTCGATGCAGCATCTTATACATTGATCACAACAATCAATAACTAACTAAAATTTAAAAAAATGGACAAGAGTGCTCTTATTTCCAAATTAGCTTTAAAAAATGGATTAATGCTGGCTGCGGTTTCGGTAATTTTATCGTTAACCCTGCATTTTATTGATCCCGTATTAATTTACACCAGTTTTGCAGCTCAGATAGGCATATTTGTTTTATTCATTGCTTTATTGGTCGTAGTAGGTATTAACATCCGTAAAGAAATTGGTGGTTTTTGGACATTTGGAGAAGCTTTTAAAGCTTTTTTAATTGTTTCACTAATTCTGGCATTAACCGCAACACTATATAATGTGGTGCTGATGAGAATTATCGATCCAGATCTTCCTGCCAAAGCTGCTGCTGCAATTGAAACTGCACAGAGAGCTATGATGGAGAAATTTGGAATGGCCAGCGAACAAATTGATGAAGCTATGGCTAAAGCAGGTAATATGCAGGAAAAACTTGAGCCAACTTTTAAAAATATCTTTACCAGTTTTGGTGTTTCGTTAGCCTTGTATGGTGTATTGTCATTAATTTTATCGGCTATATTAAAGAAAAAAGAGCCGGTTATCTTTAATTCGTTTCCTAACGAGGGCTAATTTCTTTTATAAAATTTTGAACGTGCAGGTTTTATCATTTAATTTGATGAAATTTGCACGTTTTAATTTAAACAAACCTTGCTGATTTTTAAAACCTGCAAGGTTTACGCTTAAAAAATGGATATATCAGTTGTAGTACCCTTATTTAATGAAGACGAATCGCTGCCCGAATTAACGGCATGGATTGATAAAGTGATGATCGAAAATAATTTCAGCTATGAAATTGTACTCGTTGATGATGGTAGTACCGATAAATCCTGGTCGGTAATTGAAGATTTAAGATTGCAAAACCAGGCCATAAAAGGTATTAAATTTAGGCGTAACTATGGCAAATCGGCAGCTTTAAATGTAGGCTTCGAAGCTACTCAGGGCGATGTGGTAATTACCATGGATGCCGATTTACAGGATAGCCCCGACGAAATTCCGGAGTTGTACCGCCGCATTAAAGAAGAGAAACTCGATCTCATTTCTGGCTGGAAAAAGAAACGTTACGATCCGATTACGAAAACCATCCCAACAAAACTATTCAATGCTGCTACCCGTAAAATGAGCGGCATCGAGCTAAACGATTTTAACTGTGGTTTAAAAGCTTATCGCAACGATGTAATTAAAACCATCGAAGTATACGGCGAAATGCACCGTTACATTCCGGTTATTGCGAAATGGGCAGGTTTTAATAAAATTTCGGAGCAGGTTGTAGAGCACCGTGCACGTAAATATGGCACTACGAAATTCGGTTTCAGCAGGTTTATAAACGGCTTTTTAGATTTACTGTCCATATTTTTTGTGGGTAAATTTGGCAAACGCCCCATGCACTTTTTTGGTTCGCTGGGCGTATTGAGCTTTTTTATCGGTATTGTCATGGCCCTGTATATCCTGTTTGAAAAGAAATATTTAATCTGGCAGGGATTGGCTTACCGCGATGTAACCGACCAACCTTTGTTTTATTTATCGTTGGTTGCCATTGTTGTAGGTTCTCAAATGTTTTTGGCAGGCTTCATTGCCGAACTTTTATCGCGTAACGCACCAGAAAGAAACCAGTATTTGATAGAAAAGGAATTAAGGTAGAAAGCGTGAAGGCGGAAGGTTTGTCCGCCTAACACCCTCAACCTTTAAACCTTTCACCTTCAACCTTCACAAAATGTTTTTCTCCATCATCATCCCACTTTACAATCGTCCGCAAGAGATAGACGAACTGTTGAATACCCTTACCCAACAAACTTATTTACAGTTTGAGGTTTTGGTAATCGAAGATGGTTCGAAAAACGACGCAAAGGCCATTGTCGATTCTTATGCAGATAAGCTCGATATCAAATATTATTTCAAAGAAAATGCCGGACAGGGCTTTGCACGCAATTTTGGTTTCGAAAGGGCTAAAGGCGATTACTTTGTTATTTTTGATTCCGATATCTTGGTTCCGGCTAATTACCTCGAGATTGTTAAAAACTACCTATACGAGCACCATTTAGATGCTTATGGTGGTCCGGATGCAGCCCATGATAGCTTTACTCCAGTGCAGAAAGCCATTAGTTACGCCATGACCTCGCCTTTTACTACTGGTGGTATTCGCGGTAACAAAAAGCACGTGGGGCAGTTTCACCCACGCAGTTTTAATATGGGTGTTTCGCGCCAGGCCTGGGAAAAGGTTGGTGGATTTATTTTAACCCGTTTGGGCGAAGATATTGAATACAGCATCCGTATTCACGAAAATGGCTTTAAAATTGGGTTGATTCCTGATGCCAAAGTTTACCATAAACGCCGCACCAGTTTTAGCCAGTTTTATAAACAACTGCATTTTTTCGGCAGGGCCCGGATAAATATCTATAAACATTTTCCTAATGAATTAAAACTGGTACACTTTTTTCCGGCGTTATTTACATTGGGTTTTGGTTTCACTATTTTGTGTAACTTTATATATCCTCCATTAGCATATGTTTGTAACTTCTTGTTATTGATTTACTTTATGTTGATATTTTTTCATTCATGGTCTGTAAATAAATCGTTAAAAGTTGCATTTTTGAGCATTATATCTTCCTTTATCCAATTAACTGCTTATGGTTTAGGATTTATACAGGATTTATTTAAACGTGTGGTACTTAAACAACAATGATAAACTATTTAAAAGAAAGCACATTTGCCGTTAATGATGTAATCCAAAAAGCCTGGAGCATAACCAAGAAACATTATTTCTCGATTGCAACGCTGTGCTTTTTGATGTTCATTACTGCCAGTGCATCGAGCTTAATGGCCTTTTTTATAAAGGATGTAAGTAAGGCGCTGAGCATCATCATGGTTATCATTTTTGTGCTGCTGTACTTTACCATCAACCTTTCGCTGTTCAAATATATTTTCCATTTAATGGATGATGAAGAAAGCGATGTTAAAATTGTAGATACATTACCAACTCGTCAGCAGATTATTCGATTTTTGGTGGCTACCCTTTATTTTGTAGGCTGTATTTTTGGCGTTTACCTGGTGGTTATCCTGGTTGCCTTTCCTTTTATTTATACCGGTATTAATGTAACTATTGTTAAAAATGTGGCTATTTCTGTAGGTATTATTGCCATTTTTATCACCTGGTTGAGGATTTCTTTCTTCCCGTTTTTCATTATCGATAAAGGAGCAACTCCGTTCGATTCTATTAAACTGAGTCTGGCAACTACCAAAGGGAATTTTACTAAAATTTTATTGTTACTCGTGGTTTTGGGCGGTGGCTATTTAATTTATCTGTTGTTAAACTATCTGCAATGGCCTTTAGTGGCGTTTATTGTAAATATATTAAGTTCGTTTATTATTGTTCCGCTATCGAGTGTGGCCTTAACGGTTGCCTACCGCAAAATTTCTAGCGAATATAAAGGCGATGAACACCCGGATATTTTGCATAATATCGTTTAGGTAAATATTCGCCCTTCAATCATTTAATCATTCCGTAATTCAATCATTAAAAATGGGATTAAAAGCAGCATTAAGTAAACCCTTTGCAGCGTTTGCAGTTTGGCAAATTAACAAATGGAAGTATAATGCCGTAAATACCCAAAATAACATCCTTAAAAAGCTTGTTGAAGAGGCTAAATATACCGCATTTGGTAAGGACCATCACTTTGCGGAGATCAAAAGCTACGCAGATTTTAAAAGGCATGTTCCTGTTCAGGATTATGAAGGACTAAAGCCTTATGTTGACCGTGTTGTGGCCGGCGAAACTGATGTGCTTTGGAAAGGTAAACCACTTTATTTTGCTAAAACATCGGGTACCACTTCGGGGGTAAAGTACATTCCACTTTCAAAAGAGTCGATGCCAGAGCACATTAAAGCTGCCCGTAATGCCATTTTAACTTATATTAACGAAACAGGAAAGACTGACTTTGTAAACGGTAAAATGATCTTTTTACAGGGGAGTCCGGTGTTGAGCGTGAAACATGGTATAAATGTGGGGCGTTTATCGGGTATTGTGGCGCATCATGTGCCGGCTTATTTGCAAAAAAACAGGTTGCCATCCTACCAAACCAATATTATTGAAGATTGGGAACAAAAGGTTGATGCTATTGTGGAGGAAACCATCAACCAAGACATGACCTTGATTTCGGGTATTCCGCCGTGGGTACAGATGTATTTCGATAAACTTTCGGAGAAAACGGGTGGCAAAAAAATTGCAGAGATTTTCAAAAACTTTAGCCTTTTTATTTATGGTGGCGTAAATTTCGAACCTTACAGGGCTAAAATTGAGCAGAGTATCGGCAAAAAAATAGATGCCATTGAAACTTATCCGGCTTCAGAAGGATTTATTGCCTACCAGGATTCGCAAAAAGATAAAGGCTTGTTATTATTGGCTGATGCAGGGATTTTTTACGAGTTTATCCCGGCTGATGAATACCATAACGATCAGCCTACACGCTTATCGCTTGCAGAAGTTGAACTGGATACCAATTATGCACTGATTTTAAATACCAACGCGGGTTTATGGGGCTATAGCATTGGTGATACCATTAAGTTTGTGTCTAAAAATCCTTATAAAATTGTAGTTACTGGTCGTATTAAACATTTTATTTCGGCTTTTGGCGAGCATGTAATTGGAGAAGAAGTAGAGTACGCCTTGTTAAGTGTTGCCAACGAAGAAAAGGTAGAAATAACCGAATTTACGGTTGCACCACAGGTTAACCCAAAAGCTGGAGAACTGCCTTACCATGAGTGGTTTGTAGAGTTTTCGACAGCACCAAAAGATATGGCTGCTTTTAGTAAAAAGGTAGATGAGGCTTTGCAAAAGAAAAATATTTATTACTTTGACCTGATTGAAGGCAATATTTTGCAACCTTTAATTATCCGATCTTTGCAGAAAGATGCTTTTGTAAGTTATATGAAAAGCGAAGGGAAACTGGGTGGGCAGAATAAAGTACCAAGGTTGAGTAACGACAGGAGACTGGCGGAGGGGTTGGAGAAGTATATAGTTTAATAGATAGATCCGTCATTTCAAGCGTAGTCGAGAGATCTATACAGATCTCTCCATTTGCTGCGCTTCAGTAGAGATGACGATCGTTCTTCTGAATGCCGTTTGGAAGAACAGCTATAAAAAATTGATAAAAGCTTAATTAAATTTAGGCGCTACGAGATTAAAAGATTTGAAAAGAATAACCATACTAGGTTCTACAGGAAGCATAGGTACACAAGCATTAGAAGTTGTAAGAGATCATCCTGCAGCTTTTAAAGTTACTGTGTTATCGGCACTAAAGAATGCTACATTACTTATTCAGCAAGCGCTTGAATTTAAGCCTGC
The DNA here is from genome assembly GCF_011303555.1 of Pedobacter sp. HDW13. Lineage (NCBI taxonomy): Bacteria > Pseudomonadati > Bacteroidota > Sphingobacteriia > Sphingobacteriales > Sphingobacteriaceae > Pedobacter > Pedobacter sp. HDW13. The sequence goes on from NZ_CP049868.1 coordinate 4,307,300, forward strand.
TGTTGTGGTAATTTGCGATGAAAGCAAGTACAACGAAGTTAAAAATGCCTTATCTGCTACACATATAAAAGTTTTGGCAGGTGAAGCAGCTCTGGCCGAAGTTGCTGCTTACGGCGATAGCGATATTGTACTTACTGCGTTAATGGGATCGGTCGGCTTGAAACCTACCATTGCTGCTATAAAAGCTGGGAAAAACATTGCACTTGCCAATAAAGAAACTTTAGTGGTAGCGGGCGAATTAATTACCCAACTGGCTACTGAGCATCAGATTAAAATTTTACCTGTAGATTCTGAGCACTCTGCCATATTTCAATGTCTGGTAGGTGAGGAGCATAATGAAATCGAAAAAATTTACCTTACCGCATCTGGAGGTCCGTTTTTAGGCAAAATAAGAGATTTCTTATCGACAGTAAAAAAAGAACAGGCACTTAAACACCCCAACTGGGTTATGGGGGCTAAAATTACGATCGATTCTGCTTCGCTAATGAACAAGGGCCTTGAAGTAATCGAAGCCAAATGGTTATTTAACCTCGAGGCTGATCAGGTTGATGTAATTGTACACCCGCAATCTATTATCCACTCACTGGTGCAATTTACCGATGGATCGATGAAAGCCCAAATGGGACTGCCCGATATGAAATTGCCCATTCAGTACGCTATAAATTATCCCGACAGGCTAAAAAACAATTTTAAACGTTTTAATTTTCTGGATTATCCAAACTTTAGCTTTCAGCAGCCAGATATAGAAACCTTCAGGAATTTAGGTTTGGCCTATCAATCGTTAAGAAAGGGCGGTAACATGCCATGTATTTTAAATGCAGCTAACGAAATTGTGGTAGCGGCATTTTTGGAAGATAAAATTGGTTTTCTGGAGATGAGTGATGTAATTGAGCAGTGCATGGAGGAGATTGGTTTCATTGAAAAACCGCAATTGAGTGATTATTTAGAAACTGATAAACATAGCCGTATCTTAGCCGGAGAATTAGTAACAAAAAGTATAGTTTAACATCTAACCTAAAAATTTTAAAAGAAAATATGAATGGATTGATTATGGCGGGGCAGTTGTTGCTCGGATTGTCTTTATTGGTTATTTTACACGAATTAGGACATTTTCTGGCAGCCAGGGCATTTGGTATTAAGGTAGAGAAATTTTATTTGTTTTTTGATGCCTGGGGTTTTAAGCTTTTCAGCTTCAAAAAAGGAGATGTTGAATATGGAGTGGGATGGTTGCCATTGGGCGGTTATGTGAAAATTGCCGGCATGATTGATGAAAGCATGGATACCGAGCAAATGGCCCAACCGGCACAACCCTGGGAATTTCGTTCTAAACCAGCCTGGCAACGTTTAATTGTAATGCTGGGTGGTATTATTGTAAATGTAATTGTTGGGGTAATCATTTTCTGGATGCTTACCTTTAAATACGGACAAAGCTATACTGTTAATGGTAAGCTGAATGATGGTATTTCGGTTGGTACGCTAGGCAAAGAAATTGGCCTTAAAAATGGCGACCGCATTTTGGCCATCAACGGAAATAAGTTAATCCGTTTTGAAGATGCCATTTCGAGCAAAGTGTTGTTTGATGGTGCGCAGTTAACCGTGTTAAGGGGAAATCAAACTTTATATGTATCTGTTCCAGATACGATTTTGAACAAACTTTCTAAAAACGATAAAGAGAATTTTATTACCCCACGTTACCGCATGGGCAGTGTGGCTACGGTTTTGGCACCCGATGAAAAAGCAGATCAGCCTTCTTTTTTTGATAAGCTTTTCAAAAGGAAATTCGAAAAACCGGTATATCCGGCCTATGCAGCAGGAATAAAACCTGGTGATAGCATCTTATCAGTGAACGGCAAAGCGGTTACTTTCTTCGATCAGTTTAAAGAAGAAGTTTCCGGCAATAAAAACAAACAGATTTCAATTCAGGCTTTGCGTAATGGAAAAGCAATTGAATTTAATTTGAAAGTAGCTAAAGACGGAACAATTGGGGTTGGACCTAATTTTAAAATGCCTGAAACCGCGCATGTCGATTTTGGTTTTATTGAATCGCTGCCTGTAGGTGCCAATATGGCCTGGAGTACTTTTGTAGATAATGCAAAAGGTATTGGCAAAATGATTACCGGTAAGCTAAGCGCGCGTAACATCAGCAGCCCTATTGGTATTGCCAAAGTTTATGGCAGTACGTTTGACTGGGTTAAATTCTGGACTTTAACCGGATTGATTTCAATGGCACTGGCTTTTATGAATTTATTGCCTATTCCGGGCTTAGATGGAGGCCATGTAGTGTTCTTATTGATTGAAATGGTACAACGTAAGCCTGTGAGCGAAAAAGTGCTTGAACGGGCCCAGATTGTAGGCTTTGTAATCCTGATTTGTTTAATGGTGTTTGCTTTTGGTAATGATATTCTAAAATCATTCGGTAAGTAAAACCAAATTTATAATATTGCCACAGATGTGCAGCTCCTTACGGAAGCATATCTGTGGCTTTTTATTGAATACCCAGCATGAGCGAACAACAGCAACAGCCCGATTATTTTGAATTTTATGGGCTACCTATACAGTTTAATCCCGATCAGCAAGAAGTGAAAGCAAAATTTTATGCTTTCAGCAAGCAGTATCACCCCGATTTTTATGCCAATGAGAGCGAAGAAAAGCAGGAGGAAGTTTTAGCCCTATCTACACTCAATAATAAAGCTTACCAAACTTTAAGCAATGCAAAAAAACGTTTGAAATATGTTTTGGAGCTGAAGGGGGTAGTAGAAACGGATGAGGGCTATCAGTTGCCTCAATCTTTTTTAATGGAAATGATGGATATCAACGAGGCCTTAATGGATTTGCAGTTTGAACCAGATGCCGAAAAGCTGGCTGAGGTGAACAGTAATATTACCTCTGTTGAAAAAGAACTTAAAACGGAGCTGCAGGATCTGATGAACCACTTCGACAGCAATCCAGCTACCGCATCGGAAGTTTTATTTGCTTCCATAAAGGATAATTTTTACCGCCAGAAATATATTGACAGGATTAGGGAACGACTGGTGATGTAGGATGGAAAATGGATGATGGAGTGAGGTTCAAAAGTCGGAGGTTGGAAGTTCGAAGATTTAGTAACCTCTGTGGCTAAAATTAGTTGATCGCTATTGGAAAGATTCTGAATCAAGTTCAGAATGACGGTCGCCTGTACCCTAAGCCCTCTGCCTTCCCCTTTAAAACACCAGATTGTAAAATCATTTTTTAGTTTTTGATAGGCAAATGCTTTGTTTTACTTTCGGAGCAAACAATCAGATATATGAACAGTTCACTTTCTATTTTTCGTAAGGTAGCCGTTGCCGAAGGGATTTCGTACCTGCTTTTATTGTTCGCGGCGATGCCATTAAAATATTTCGCAAATATGCCGTTATATGTAAAATATACCGGATGGGCACATGGTTTGTTATTTGTGCTTTATGCAGCTACACTTGTGCTGGCCTGGCAAGAACAAAAGTGGAAATTTGGTAAAGCAACCCTTATTTTTGTCGCTTCTCTATTGCCTTTTGCCCCCTTTATTGTGGATAAAAAGCTGAAAGATGAACGACCTGAAAATGCAAACCGCATACTGTAAGTTAGTTGCAGGTTATTTTAAAATATTTTTTGCATTTTAAGTTTCATTATCTACATTTGCAACCCCGTCCAAGACGAATGCCCAGCTGGCGGAATTGGTAGACGCGCTGGTCTCAAACACCTGTGGGAAACCGTGCCGGTTCGACTCCGGCGCTGGGTACGGAAAAGCCTTAGAGAAATCTAAGGCTTTTTATTTTAATGACCTACATTGTCAAAGTTCTGATAATTCTCTTTCCAGTACTGTGCTATAAATCCCCATTTATAGTCTCTGTATTTCTCAATCATATTGATCGATAGTTTTTGGATTTGAATTTCCTTGCCCTTAAGTATTTTATTAATGTAGATTCCATCTTTAATATTAATGTCGTGGCATTGATTGCCACTAATATTTCCAATTTTTACTGCAGTATAATTTTTTATATAGAACAAATCACTGTCCCAATTCATATCGGCACAGCCACTACGATGGTAAGAGTAGTAATAGTTTGGGTTTCGAATTCTTATGGAGTTAGGGAAGTCCTGAAAATTAACTACCATTTGAAATGTATTTTTCTGTTTATCATAAAGTAGTAAATCTTGTATTCCTGGTACATTGGTGAGGTAATCAATTAGAATGTCTTGATAACCATCGTTGTTGAAATCGATGAATTTTATTTCTGAAGAATAGGTGCTATCCCGATAAACCGTATCTCCTTTATCGTTCATAACAAAAGTATTATATCCGGTCTTACAGTAAGCTGTAAATAAGTGTTTGTTAACGTAAGCACCAACGGAGTTTAAAATTGTATCTTGTTTTATTCGTATAGGTATATTTTCTTTCTGCTCTTTGCTAACCATTTTTGTCTTTGATGGCTCATTGTTTTTCCTTTCTATACAAGCACTATTTAGCAAAATAAGCAATAATATAATAGAGGTAAAAGCTGTTCTTGCTTGTATTGGAATTTGAGTTTCTAATTTGCCGAAAATACTGGATTTAATGGTCATCTGACTTTGCCTATGAAATAATAAAGATAAGGAAAGACAAAGGTTTTTAGCCAGATATTAAAAGCATAGATGCGCGCCTGAATTTTATAGCTTAAGTAAATCATTTGGACGTTTGCACCTAAAAAATAAAAATTACACCAAAGTGTAACCGATATTTAAAACGTGATAATGACCTTTACAGCCAATAAACTGACAGATTAAGATAAAAGCAGGAATATGGAAACGAAAAAGGTACTTAAATTCACTTTGGCGATTGTGGTCATCATTGTTGGTGTAACCTTGTTTAAGCAATTTGATTTTCAAAATTTAAAATTTGAAAAACCGGCATTGGCAGTCGTGTATTGGATCACTTTTATTGGGGCTGTTTATTTTTTGTTCAAAAGCGAAAAGCCTAAATAGGTTAAGGCTTTATTGTTTTTATAACTATTTGCAATGAGTAGCTTCTTATAACATTCAGAACCGTTTCGGACTTTAATTCATTAGTCTTACATTTGTCGCGCAAATTTATTTCAAATAGATTTCGAAATATACCTACCTATGATATTATACGCTCGACATTTCCTGATTGGATTCTTCGCATTTTTTATTTTTCTATCCGCATGCAAGAAAACCGAAATACCTGAAACACCAAAAGTACCAGTTCCTTCAATCCGCATGAATCTGGATAGTACCATTTTGGCAAATGATAGTTTTTTTGGTACAAGGCTTTCTGTTATTATGGAAAATTTTCCTCAAGGTACTTCTGATGCTGTAGAATGGCGTGTGGAAAATCCACGGATTGCTGAAGTAACTACCGAAGGAACTGTATGGCCAAAAGGTGCCGGGATTACTTATGTATTTGCAAAACTGCTTAACGGAAAAGGCGAAGCAAAGTGCAAAGTAATCGTAACTGATGGGAATGACTATAAGTTTAGACTGGTGTTAAAAGATAAAGGGAAATCTGATTACGCTATCAGTAATCCCGAAGCTTTTCTCTCCAGAAAAGCTATTGAAAGGCGTCGCAAGCGAAACATTTCGATTGATGAAAGCGACTTGCCTATATCTAGCGAATATCTTAAAGCTATAAAGGCTGTTGGTGGTGAAATTGTAACCAAAAGTAAATGGTTAAATACAGTTTGCGTAAATGTTCAGGATCAGTTTTTAATTGATAAATACAAAGCTTTGCCTTTTGTTAAGGAAGTGGTTTTAGTTTATGTTGGTAAAAGAAAACAAAAATCAGTTGCTCCGAAATATGTTAATAGTTCACAACCTGGAAACCCAGGCAGTTTAGGTACTATAATCGATTATGGAGCGGCTGCATTAAACATTACTACGGTAAAAGGAGAAAACTTGCACCAACAAGGTTATAAGGGGGCAGGCATTGATATTGCTGTAATCGATGCCGGTTTCATCGGATTAAAGAATAATCCGGCTTTTAACAATATTCATATTAAAGGCGCAAAATCTTTTGTTTATGAAAATGATGATCCGTACAGTATAGATACGCATGGCGTTTGGGTAACCTCTTGTATGGCTACAAACAAGCCTGGGAAATATGTTGGTACAGCGCCGGAAGCAAATTATTGGTTGCTTAGAACCGAGGATAGTGCTGATGAATACCCGGTTGAAGAAGATTATTGGACAAGCGCCATCGAATTTGCCGATAGTGTAGGTGTAGACCTGGTTAACTCTTCTTTATCTTATACTGACGGATATTCTTATCTCACTAAAAAATATTCTTCAAGCGATATGGATGGTAAAACGGCAATGGCTACGCGGGCTGCTAATCTAGCCTTTAGTAAGGGGATGTTTATTGTTAATTGCGCAGGCAATGAACAAAAATGGGTAGGCACGCCAGCTGATTCACCTAACGTATTAACACTGGGCTCGATCTACAGCAACGGCACAGCAAGTTATTTTACCTCTTGGGGAATGACCGCTGACGGGCGAATTAAGCCTGATGTTATGGCATTGGGAGGAAGTGCCGGTGTAATTAATATTGCTGGAGAGGCTGAGAATAGAAGTGGTACATCATACGCTAGTCCGATTATGTGTGGTTTGATAGCCTGTTTATGGGAAGCCTACCCTGCATTAAGCAATAAAGATTTATTAGAAATTATTCGTAAATCTGCAGATCGCGCTAGTCAGCCAGAATTACCTTTTGGCTATGGTATTGCAGATATGAAAAAGGCCATGGAGCTTGCTAAAATAAGGGCAGGCTCAAAATAAGTTTTGTAGCTAATCAACAAAATAAGCTAATCACCAAATATTAAGCATGGAACAAAAAGCACTTACCGAATTAACAGATGAAGAATTGCTACAGGAAGCGAAAAAAATGAAATCAGCTGCAATAATGAATGGTTTCTTGATTGGATTTCTGGCTGGTGTTATATTTTACAGCTTCATCAAAAACAGTTTAGGTTTTTTTACATTAATTCCTTTGTTTTTTGCCTATAAACTTATTAATAATTCGAAATATAAAAACGAAGAATTAAAACGTATTTTAAAAGAGCGGAATTTGAAATAGCCAATAGTCCGGGCTCTAAACAGTCATTATAAATTTGATTGCCTCCTGAATGTTTTTGTCTAAAAGGAGGTCGTCAAAGTTATCTTGCTTTGAAACAACTATATCCGGAATAATCTGTTCGTAATAATTACCATTTCTATCGCTGTCGTATGAGTTGGTAAGCGCCATGGTAATATCAAAAGGTAATGGCCAAAAAATATTTCCCGTAGTGAAGCCTGCTGTGCTTTCTCCAATGAATGTAGTATTTGCACGGCCTTTAAATGCCAATGCCGTTACTTCACCCGAGCTTCCGGTTAATACACCGGTAATTACGGCAACCTTTGCTTTATCCAGCAATGCTCCGGTAGGGGTAATGTAGGAAATTGATTTAGCATTGTCGATATACCTTCCTTTACTTAACTTAATTTTACTGTCCTGTTTTTTGTTAATATTAAGAGAACCTCCAATATAATGGTCTCCCAAAAAATCGTATAAGGCGAGCAACATCGGCCACGAATTACCTCCTGTGTTAAACCGTAAATCAATAATCCATCCTTCGATTTTATGCTTAGCCTTAACTTCCGCTATCTGGTCATACAGTGGCTGAGCTATTTTATGTATATTTTCTGGGCTGGTATCAAAAAATACCATGCCCGGCATTAAAATGTAGCCATACTTTCCATCAATTACTTTGGCTTCAAAAACTGGCTTGGTATCATATTTCTTTTTCCACTGTGCACTATAGTTGTCTTTTGATATTATTTTCCTCGTTGCCGAGTATTTATCCTGTTTATGGTATACAAGGCAATGTGTTGCTTTTATCTTGTCGAAAAGGGGTTTTGTTTCATTTAGCGAATTTTTAAAATTGCTGTATTGTGCTAAATTCTGTTTAGTCTCCGATTCAACAATAGGCCAGTTAACCGCTTTCTTATGCAGGTATCCAATTTTTAATGCAGAAAAGAGTTCGTCGTAAAATACTTTTATACTATCCTGAGTGGTGGTTTTTTGTGCGTTTACATTAAACGTTAATAAGCAAATTAAAAGCAGAAGCAGATATTTCATGGATAGGTTTTTTACTAAGATGCAGATTTGAAATTGAAGGTTGCAAAATGAAAAATAAAAATCATTAATAATAACATTAGCCATTCATCATCAAAGGCATTTTTTGATAGCAATCAATAAGTAGGAAATAAGTAAAAAGCCCTCTATTGCCATCTAAAAGTAGCTCTGAGATAGATGAGTGGATCTTTTAGGTTCGCTGTCGAAGCGTTTAGGTGGGTCGACGGTATTCTGAGGTAGGTGAGGGGAGCTTTTAGCTCCGGCGGCGGGGTTCGGAGGTACAAAAAGGTATCTCGGAGGTAGGTCGGCAATAGCTTCAGTAGGAACTGTTCAATAAACTGTGTCAAAAATTGTTGAAATAAATGGAATAGGTGTAACAATTATGTTAAATATTGCTATTTTTGATTGCTCTTCTACCTATCCCGGACTATTTGATGTTTTTTAATCCCTGAAATGACCAATACTGGCATCTCATATGCAACTTTAACGGACGATGATCTTTTAATTCATTTAAAAAATGATGATCATTCGGCTTTTACCGAAATATTTAACCGGTATAGCACTTTATTATATGCACATGCTTTTAATAAGCTTCGGAACGAGAGCGATTCGAGAGATGTAGTTCAGGAAATGTTTATGAAAATCTGGCAGAAACGCCAAACCATCGAACAAGGGAATAATTTGTCGGGCTATTTGTTTATTGCCCTCCGCAATGGCATTTTCAATCTCATTAAACATAAGAATTTAGTAAGTGCATACGCCGGTAATTTTTCGAAAGCAAATGCGGATAGCGGAATTTATACCGATACACTGATTCGCGAAAAGCAGTTTGCAGCAATGATTGCAGCAGAAATTGCAAATCTTCCGCCCCGTATGAGGGCCGTTTTCGAATTGCGCAGGCACGAAAATCTATCCAATAAGGAAGTGGCTGCCCGTCTGGGCATCACTGAATCTACTGCTGCCGATCAAATGAAAAAGGCATTACGGATACTAAAAACTAAAATTGGGTTAATCTTAATCATTGTGCATTACCTTAATGTAAAATAATTCTTAATTCTATATCCCCAATCTCTCTTTCACAATTGTATTACTTATATCAAGCTTAATACTCAAATGGAAGAAGAAAAATTCAGGCAGATTTTAGATCGGTATATTGCAGGTGAAGCTACTCCTGAAGAGGAGGTATGGCTTGAGTCTGCCTATATTAATCTGAATAGTAAAGAACTTCCTGTATATACCGAATCATTTTTAGCCGCAGAAACGCAACAGATCTGGAAAATGGTGCAAGCCAATACCAAACCAGTCCGGAAAATAAAATTACATCCCTTGTTTTATGCTGCAGCTGTGCTGGTTGTGATTTCTTTAGCTGGTATTTTAATTTATAACCAAAATCATCCATCCTCATATCTGGCAAGTCTTCCGCCGGCCAAAGATATTAAGGCAGGAAAAGACCGCGCTATTTTGGTGCTGGACAATGGAAAACAAATCGACCTGGATCAAATTGATAATGGTCGTTTGGCTGATCAGGCAGGAGTAAAAATTTCAAAAACTGCCGATGGCCAAATTGTTTACGAAATGCCCACTCAGGTAGCTGTTGATAATAAAATAGCGCACAATACAATTCAAACGCCTGCCGGCGGCCAGTATCAGGTTAATTTGCCAGATGGAACCAGGGTATGGTTAAATGCATCATCGTCGGTAACTTTTGCCACTTCTTTTGCGGCAGAAAGAAGGGTTAAACTTAAAGGAGAGGCTTATTTTGAAGTAAGTAAAATTTCTAATGAGGGTAGGAGGGTACCCTTTACTGTAGAAACTGAAAATCAGAAAATTGAGGTTTTAGGTACACATTTCAATGTAAATGCCTACATCGATGAAATAGCAACGAAAACAACTTTGCTTGAAGGAAGTGTTAAGATTAACGATGCTGTGATGTTAAAACCTGGCCAGCAAGCCCGTGGAAATGGCGAAACGATAAAAGTTTTAAACGTAAATGCCGAGAACTTTATCGATTGGAAAAATGGTGATTTTATTTTAGAACATAACGATTTTAGGTCGATTATGCGAAAAATTTCCCGCTGGTACGATGTGGAGGTTGTTTATAGTGATGATGCACCTAAAAAATTAAATCTTGGAGGTTGGATTTCGAGATCAAAAAATATTTCGTCCGTTTTAGAAGTAATGGAAGAGACAGGAAAAGTTCACTTTAAAATTGAAGGAAGGAGGATCACGGTAACCAGATAATATAATTATACGTGGCCCTAAAATAAAAAGCCAAAGGTGGTGGAACACCTCTGGCCAAAGTTTTTAGCGCTAATAAATCAATCGACTGACTATTCAACTTAAAAACCAAACAAATGTACAAATTTTACCCAAACAAACTGGGTGGGCCTTCTGGCCGTGTCCAAAAAATTCTGCTGATTATGCGTGTAACTACGTTTCTATTATTGGCTGCAATGATGCAAGTAAGTGCAGCAACACTTGCTCAAAGGGTTACAATTAATCAAAAAAATGCAAATTTAACCGATGTATTCAAGACAATAAGAACACAAACAGGTTACGATTTTATATATGATCAGGATTTAATTTCTAAATCTTTTCCGGTGAATATTAACGTTACCAATGCAGCGCTTAGTGAAGTACTGAAACGTTGTTTATCTAACCAATCGCTTACTTTCACTATTGAGAACAAAACGGTAATTATACAGGAAAAAAGCTTGCTCGATAAGGTGACCGGTTATTTTGATCATATTACTGTTACTGGTACTGTGCTTGATGAAAGAGGGCAGCCGTTTCCTGGTGTGAGCGTAAAAGTAAAAGGCACTAACCGCTCAACGGCTACAGGAAACAACGGTAAGTTTTATATCTCGGCTTCTGATGAAAACCCAACGCTTGTTTTATCATATGTTGGTTACAAAACAATTGAAGTTACAGCAACAGCTATATTAACCGTTAACATGGTGCTTGATCCGGCTAAGTTGGATGAAATAATGGTTATCGGTTACGGAACAACTACACGCAGGTTCAGCACAGGTTCGCAGGTTGGCATTAGCGCAAAAGATATCGAAAAGCAACCTGTTACCAACGTGTTACAGGCATTGCAAGGCCGTATGGCTGGTGTAACCATTGTGCAAACGAATGGTTTACCTGGCGCGGGCATTAATGTTCAGATAAGAGGTGCAAATGCCATTGGCCTGAACGGTGTTAAAGCAAACCGCCCACTTTATATCATCGATGGTGTTCCGTACTTGTCTGAGCCAATCAATACTGCAGCTTTTGCTTCATCACAATCCGGAGCAGCATTACCCTCTGCAGAAGGCAATACTAGCCCAATGAATACCATAAATCCGTCTGATATCGAAAGCATTGAGGTTTTAAAAGATGCAGATGCAACAGCTATTTACGGTTCGAGAGGGGCAAATGGTGTGGTATTAATTACCACCAAAAAAGGAAAACCCGGCAGAACAAAATTTAATGTCAATGCTTCAACCGGAGTTTCTAATGTATCGCATTTTGTAGAAACGGTGGGCACTGAGCAATATCTGGCACTAAGAAGAAAAGCTTTTGCCAATAATACCACAAACCCGGCAACACCAACAGCAACAACTGCTCCCGATCTGCTGGTTTGGGACCAGAATGGTTATACCGATTTTCAACGTTATATGTTGGGCAATACAGCGCATACAAACGATGTAACTGCAAGTTTATCGGGTGGGAATGAATTAACGAACTTTTTCTTAAGCGGAACTTATCACAAAGAAGGAAATGTTTTTCCGGGCGATCAGGGGTATCAGCGTGGTGGTGGTAAGTTAAACTTAAATCACGCTTCGCTCGATCAACGTTTTAATTTATCGCTAAGCGCCATTTATTCAACCGATAAAAATAACATTTCTACTACTGATTTAGCTACCTGGGCATATAGCCTGGCGCCAAATTTCCCCTTGTATAAAGCAGACGGGAGCTTAAACTGGGATGGTTTTACCAATAATCCCTTGGGATATTTAAGTCAATCGAATGATAACCGTACTTCGAACCTGTTAACCAATTTAGCTTTAAAATATAATGTGTTAAAAGGTTTGGATGTTAAGGCAAGTTTAGGTTATAGCAAAACGGATATGAACCAGGTGGTTACAAGACCATTATCTTCATTAAATCCGAATTTAAACCCAACATCGGGTACGGCAAATTACACTTATAATTATACAAATAACTATATCGTAGAACCCCAAATTACCTATACCAACAAAATCTGGAAAGGTACATTGAATGCTTTGGTGGGTGGAACTTATCAGTTTAAACAATCCAAATTGCCTTACAGCACAAGTGCATCAGGATTTACCTCTGATGATTTTTTAAGAACTGTTACAGCTGCCTCAATAGTAAGTACAACAAGCAGTTCTGTTGATTATAAATATGCATCGCTGTTTGGCAGGGTAAATTATAATGTGGCAGATAAGTACATCTTAAACGTTAATTTTAGAAGGGATGGTTCTTCGAGGTTTGGGCCAAACAATAAATTCGGTAATTTCGGATCAGTTGGTGGCGCATGGATTTTCTCTGAAGAAAAGTTGCTGAAAGATAAGTTCAGTTGGTTCAGTTTTGGTAAACTTCGTGGCAGTTATGGCGTTGTGGGGAGCGATGATATCGATAATTATGGCTATTTGGATACATACACGGCTTCAACTTATGTTTATGCGGGTTCAACGGGGTTAAACCCATCACGTTTGCCAAATCCCGATTACAAGTGGGAGGAAACCAAAAAGCTGGATATTGGTTTAGATTTGGCTTTTTTCAATGACCGTTTATCTTTAAGTGCTTCTTATTACCGCAACAGAACGAGTAATCAGCTAATTAATTTAACAACTAGTGCGCAGGCTGGTTTTACGGGTTACCAAAGTAATTTGCCGGCAACGGTTCAAAACTCAGGCTGGGAATTGAGTATCTCAAGCACAAACATCAGAAATAAAGATTTTTCATGGAGCTCTTCATTTAATATCAGTCAAAACCACAATAAATTATTGTCATTTCCTGATATCGAAAAATCATCATACTTCGCTACTTACGTAGTTGGTAATCCGATTAGTTCATACTATTTATACCAATATGCAGGCATAAATCCTGCAACCAACCTACCATCATTTACCGATTTTAATAGTGTTGGTGGTATTAATAGTCCAACAACAGGTTTTGCTGCAACTGGTCGCGGAGACCGGTATTATGCTGGTACTTCTTATCCTAAATTTTACGGTGGCTTAACCAATACTTTTAGTTATAAAAAATTAACACTTGATTTTACATTCCAATTTGTAAAACAACAGGGTAGAAGTTTGTTGTCTTCGTCATTCTATCCTCCGGGATATTTTAGCAATGCAGCCTTAAGTATTGTAAATGATTATCTGGCGCTGGGCTCTCCCGATTATTTGGTTAGTGCAGGAACGCGTGGCACTGCAGGTTCGGCAGCGTATTTGGCTTACAGCTATTATACCGGTTCGGATGCTTCTTTGGTTGATGCTTCATTTATCAGGTTAAAGAATGTGAGCTTATCTTATGTATTGCCAACTAAATGGATTTCTAAAACCAATGCGCCAAACATCAGGGTGTACGCACAGGGACAGAATTTATTTACCATCACCAATTATGAAGGGTTCGACCCTGAATCGCAAGGCGTAGCAACTCCGCCATTGCGCACTTTAATTGCTGGTTTACAGTTCACTTTTTAAATCCGAATCATCATGTTAAAATCAAAATACAACATCATCATTTGCTCGCTGGTTTTCATCGCGATGGCCGGTGCAGGATGTAAAAAAATTATCGATATAGATGCACCTTTAAATCAGGTTACAACCGATTTGGTATTTGCATCAGACAAGCTGGCAACCAGTGCGCGGTCAGGTCTTTTTAGCAGTTTATCGCAAACCACAACCCAATCTACAAACCTTACGGTTTATAGCTCGTTACAGGCTGATGACCTGCTGTATCTTTCTACGGTAGGCGGTTTGCAGGAATATAACAATAACAGTTACAATGCACTGAGTACGGGGCAGGCAAGTATTTTTTCGGAGTGGTATGCTGTTATTTACCGTGCAAATGCCATTATTAATGGTCTCGAAAGCTCTACGGGAGCTTCGGATGCAATTAAAAAGCAATACATAGCTGAGGCTAAGTTTGTAAGGGCTTACTGTTATTTTAACCTGGTTAATACCTTTGGCGATGTGCCTTTGGTTTTGGTTACCGACCCAACAATCACTGCATTTCAGCCTAGAGAGGCCACTGCAAACATTTACACCAAAATTATTGCTGACCTTAGCGACGCAAAAGCGAACCTGTTAAGCGATTATTCGGCAACGGCAGGCGACCGCTTAGGAGTAAATAAATTTGTTGCTACCGCACTTTTGGCAAGGGTATATCTGTTTACCGGTAATTATGCTGCGGCCGAAACCAATGCTTCGGAAGTAATTGCATCAGGTTTATATACCCTGATTCCGAGGGCAACTATGGGCACAGGGTTATTTATCAAAAATAGCGCAGAAAGTATCTGGCAAATGTCGCCACCTGTAGTTGCAACGAACCAATATACAAACGAAGCGGCTACTTTTATTCCAAGTACTACAACAGCAGTAACCAGTTTTGTTTACCGCATTGATCCAAGGTTTACGGCTTTATTTGAAACAACAGATCTAAGGCGGATTAACTGGATGAACCACACCACACTTTCGGGTGCGGTTTACACGCTTCCTTTCAAATACAAGTATCGTACACAGGCTTTGGCGGTAACAGCTGGCGTTACCGAATTTCAAACTGTAATTAGATTGGCAGAAGTTTACCTGATCCGTGCAGAAGCAAGGGCAAGAATCGGAACAAATTTAACAGGTGCCCTGAGCGATTTGAATGCCATACAAACAAGAGCTGCGGCTACGTTAAGCACTATTACCGTTCCTGCAACCTTATTAAGTGATATTGCACTCGAAAACAGAAAGGAACTTTTTTGTGAGCAGGCTTTCCGCTGGTTCAATTTAAAACGTACAGGTGAAGCTGATGCCGTTTTAAGTGCGATTAAGGCAGGTTATACACCCAAATCAAAACTGTTACCGCTTCCACAAGCGGCTCTCGACGCTAACTATACTTTAACTCAAAACCCAGGTTACTAAAAACACAAATGAAAACAAAAAAACAAATTAATGTCAGGTATTTTTACCTGGCATTAGCCGTCGGCATGCTCGGTGCAACCGTACAATCGTGCAGCATTTTAAAAAAGAAAAAGAAAACTCCTGTAGTAACGGCTGTTGCGCCAAAGCCAAAAACAGATTCTTTAAAAAATCCAATTAAGCCTTACAGTGAGGTAATTACCGCAAAAGCAGTAAGCCAAAAAGGATTGTTTACTGTTCATAAAATAGCAGATAAATATTTCTTTGAAATTCCGAACACTTTGCTTAAAAAGGAGATTTTGGCGGTAAACAGGTTAAGTAAATCAACACCTGGAGCCGGTAATTACGGAGGGGAAGAAGTTGGTGCCCGTATTGTGTACTGGGAGTTAGGACCAAATAATAAGCTGTTCCTAAAAGTTTCGGCAACGGTTAGCATTGCCGATTCTACCGATATGATTTCAAAAGCGGTGGCCAGTTCGAACTTAAACCCGATAATGGCAGCTTTTCCAATTAAGGCAAAAAGTAAAGACTCATCATCAGTGGTAATTGATGTTACAGATTTCTTAATTAGCGAAACCCCCTTATTATCTTTCGATGCAGAAAATAAGAAAGCATACAGTTTAGGTGCACAGGCGGCCGACCGTTCTTACATCGAAAGTGTAAAGAGTTTTCCAATCAATACCGAAGTAAAAAGCATCCGTACCTACAATACTGTTGGCGGCAGGCTACCTGCTGCAAGCGAGGCTGGTGCCATTACTTTGGGCATGAATACCTCTTTTGTAATGCTTCCCGAAAACCCGATGAGAAAGCGTATGTACGATGCCCGTGTGGGTTTCTTCGCCAGTGCAAACATCAGGTATAAAGATGATCAGCAGAAAGTAGAGCAGGAGGCATTTATTCACCGCTGGAGATTAGAGCCCAAAGAGGAGGATATTGAAAAATTTAAAAAAGGAGAGCTCGTAGAACCCAAAAAACAGATTGTTTATTATATCGATCCGGCAACACCAAAAAAATGGAGGCCATTCCTGATTGCTGGTGTAAACGATTGGCAAAAAGCTTTTGAACAGGCTGGTTTTAAAAACGCAATTGTTGGTAAAGAATGGCCAGAGGCCGATACAACAATGAGTTTAGATGATGCACGTTTCTCTGTAATCCGTTACTTTGCATCTCCACAGCAAAATGCTTACGGACCAAACATTGCCGATCCGCGCACCGGCGAAATTTTGGAAAGCCACATTGGCTGGTACCACAATGTAATGAACCTGGTACACCGTTGGTACATGATCCAGGCTGGTGCAATAGATCCGAAAGCCCGCAAAAATAAATTCGATGATGAGCTGATGGGGCAATTAATCAGATTTGTTTCTTCGCACGAAATAGGTCATACATTAGGCTTACGCCACAACATGGGCGCGAGTAGTACTGTGCCCGTAGAAAAATTGAGAGATAAGAAATGGGTTGAAGCACATGGCCACACGCCATCAATTATGGATTATGCCCGTTTTAATTATGTGGCGCAGCCAGAAGATAACGTTAGCGAAGCCGGAATTTTTCCGAGAATTAACGATTACGATAAATGGGCCATTCAATGGGGATACAAGCCGATTTTTGGTACTGCAAATGCTGCGGCCGATAAAAAAATCCTCAACAAAATTACCATTGATAGCTTAGCATCCAACAAAAGACTTTGGTTTGGTGGCGAAGGCAGAGATTACGACCCACGTTCTCAATCTGAAGATTTAGGAGACGATGCGATAAAAGCAAGTCAGTATGGCATTAAGAACTTAAAGCGTGTAGTTCCACAGTTAATTTACTGGACCAGGGAAGATGGCGAAGATTATACCGATTTGAAAGAAATGTATAAAGAGGCAGTTGGACAGCTTTCTAAATATGCTTATCACGTAATTAAAAACTTGGGAGGTGTTAACGTAACTGAAAAAACTTACGAGCAGGCAGGTGCGGTTTATAAACCTGTTAGTCTGGCCAAACAGAAGGAGGCGATTAAATTTATTAACGATGAAATTTTTACCACGCCAAAATGGTTGTTAAACGAGCAGATTTTAAATAAGATCGATCCTAAATATGGTTTTGGTGAAGTTGAGAATTTGCAATCGGGTGTTGTTGCTTCGGTTACTTCTCAAAGCCGTCTATTCCGTTTAATGGTTAACCAACGCGATTATGGAAAAGGTGCTTATTCGCCTCAGCAATGGTTAAACGATCTGAAAAACGGTATTTTTTCGGAGATAAAAACCGGAAAGGCTATTGATTCTTACCGCCGCAGTTTGCAGAAAATGTATGTGGGTAGTATCATCACCATGTACAATAAACGCTTTGCATTACAAGGTTCGTTGGATAATATTCTGGCTGGAGTTACACCAACTGAAATTCTGCTTTATTCGAATGTTAAGCCCCTGGCGCTGGCGCATTTAAAAGATCTCCGCAAAGATATTGGTAGTGCTATTGGCAGAACGAACGATTCGGATAGCAAAATACACCTGGCTTATTTAAAACAAATGCTGGATAAGATTTTAACAGAATCGCCAATACCGGGATTAAACTACTAATATTTTAAAACAGATCGTGATGATGCTACAAAATATCAAAAACATTGCATTACAGGTTTTGATTCTGATGCTATGTTCTACTGTGTATGCGCAACAATTTGCGCATACCACAGGAAACATAGCAGGTTTGGGAAACGGATGGATTAAATTTTCTTATGAATTTGATGATACCCTTTATCAGGATTCTGTGCAGGCTAAATCTGATGCTTTTGAAATTAAAATTCCGCTGGTAGAAACGGCTATTTGTACCTTATCAACATCGGTTAATAAGCAAATTAGGATTTTTATAGTAGAAAATAGTCATGTTAAGGTTAATGGAGTAGCTGATAAAATTTACGAGCTTAATATATCCGGATCAAAGGAGAATGACCTGTTTAACGACTATAAAAAGAATTTAGCAGCAATTCCGGGTAAGCGACCCTCGTTATCCGGAAATCATGATGCCGATAAGGCTGCACTCAGTAAATATGCAGCAGCCCTTCAACTGTTAAAAGATAGTGTGCTAAACAATTTTATTTCGGCGAACCCGGATCGGGTAAGCTCAGCAATAGCGATTTTTAATATGTACGTTACTTATCCCGATAGGATAAAAGCGGCTGATGCCTATTCCAAGTTATCGGCTGGTGTTCGGCAATCAGGCTATGGTAAAGAAATAAAGCAATTTATCGATGCGGAAGCAATTACCATTGCTGGGGCTCTAGCTCCTGAGTTTTCTTTAAAAGATGGCGGAGGCAAAATGGTTTCACTAAAAGATTTTAGCGGGAAGTATGTGCTGATTGATTTTTGGGCAAGCTGGTGCGGACCATGCAGGTTAGAGAATCCCAATTTAATTAAAGCCTATCAGAAATTTAAAGGCAAGGGTTTTACCATTGTTGGCTTATCCATGGATAGCTCTAAAGAAAACTGGTTAAAGGCTGTTGAACAGGATAAACTTTCATGGATTCAGTTAAATGATCCAAAATCTACCAGTGGAAAAACTGCGGGTATATATGGCGTTAAAAGCCTGCCCGCAAACTTTTTAGTCGATCCATCGGGTAAAATTATTGCCAGAAATTTAAGGGGAAACGCTTTGGAAGAACAGCTCAATAGCATATTTAACAAGTAATTTATGAAAAAATAAGTCATTACAGACTTGAAAATTAACAACTGGGTAGAAGCAGTTGATGTTAATAGTAGTTAGATAATGATGCAGGACGACGGATGTCTCCTGCATTTTTTATGATGATAATTTTTAAACTTTTCAATCCATCAGAAAAAAAATGAAATATATAGTTCACAAATTGTTTAGCATTGTTTTTTTGTGGCTTTTAGCTTTGCCAGCTGTTTTCGCACAACAAAAACAAGAAGCAGTTTATCTCACCCTGAAAAACGTAAATATTGTTGATGTAGAGAAAGGAAAGCTAGATACCGGAATGACAATCCTGATCAAAAATGATCGGATTACAGCTATTTTTCCAGCTAAAAAAAACAAAACAAGAGGAAAGGTAATCGATTTGCAGCATCGTTTTATCATTCCCGGATTGGTTGATTCGCATGTACATGTAAGTAGTATTGGCGGTTCACCGATCGAAAGGTCCTATCAATATCTTGATTATTTGCTCAGGCATGGAATTACCGCTATTAGAGATCCTGCAGCAAATGGTGTAATCCTGCAAAAAGTTCAGCAAGATGTTAATTTGGGTATTAAGCCTGGTCCAGCTATTTATTATGCTGCATTTATGGCCGGCGATTGGTATTACAACCGGGATATGAACATTAGAAAAGAGCCTTATCACCCCTGGGAGCAATGCTTAAAACCAGGTGTTAATTTGGATAGTGCAATGAAAGTGGCGAAAAATTTTGGTGCTACCGGTGTAAAATTATACCATTCTTTTGATGCCGCTTTTTTAAAGGAAATTGTTGTGGCAGCCAAAAGAAATCATTTGCTGGTGTGGGGCCATGCCATGATGTATCCTGCCAGACCTTTAGAAGTGGTTAAGGCTGGGGTAGAAGTAATTTCTCATGCCAGCATGCTATCTGCTTTGATCAATGATCCAAAAATGAATTACCGGAAAGTTCCGCAGGCCTATAAAGACAGTGTTGGGGCAAACATTGATGTAAGCGAACTGGCTGCAGAAATGAAGAAAGGTAATGTGATACTGGATGCCACGCTAAGCGTTTCGGAGATAAAGGAGCAATGGATTTTTGACATTGTAAAAAAGCTTCACCGTTTAGGTGTTAAAATTTCTGCCGGAACGGATAAAATTACGGTGCTCAGCAATCCATATCCCCATTTGCTGGATGAGCTTAACTATTTCGTGAGCGATTGTGGTTTTAGTCCGGCAGATGCTTTAGCTGCTGCTACAATTATTGCTGCTGAAACGATTGGACAGGAGCAAAACATTGGAAGCATTAAGGTTGGGAAAAAAGCAGATTTTGTGGTAATTAAAGACAATCCCTTAAATGATATCAATAAACTAAAAGATCAATACATGGTTATCAAACACGGTAAGGTAGTTGAATAATAAACTTCCATTACAGTCAATCTTCGGGGCAAGGCAAAAAGTATTGTTTAGGTTCTCCTACAGCGCCAGTTAAAAGGGAGGAGCCAAATATTTTTGCCTTGCCTTGATTTACTTACCAAACGTTCTATTTCTCTCGTTATAATCCCGTCGCTTTCCCTTATCTTTGCGGCAATTCAATATTTTCATACTGTGATTAATGTAAATAACATCTCCGTTTCATTTGGCGGAACCACTTTGTTTAGCGATGTAACCTTTTCGATAAACGAGAATGATAAAATTGCCCTGATGGGTAAAAACGGTGCAGGTAAGTCGACAATTCTAAAGATTATTGCCGATGTAGCCAAACCTACAACGGGTAATGTAACGGGGCCGAAAGAAGCTGTAATCGCTTATTTGCCCCAGCATTTACTTACTCAGGATAAGGTTACCGTTTTTGAAGAAACCATGAAGGCTTTTGAAGAGGTTACCCAGATGCAAAAAGAGCTTGATGAGCTGAATGAGCAACTGACCATTCGTACCGATTACGAAACCGATGACTACATGAAGCTGATTGAACGTGTATCGGAGCTGAGTGAGAAGTTTTATTCGATCGAAGAAACGAATTACGATGCAGAGGTAGAGAAAGTGTTAAAAGGTTTGGGTTTCGAACGTAAGGATTTTACCCGCCAAACTTCTGAGTTTTCGGGCGGATGGCGCATGCGTATTGAGCTGGCTAAAATTCTGTTAAAGAAACCCGATCTGATTTTATTAGATGAGCCTACCAACCACATGGATATTGAAAGTATTCAATGGCTGGAAGACTTTTTAATTAACTCGGCAAAAGCGGTAATGGTCATCTCACACGACCGTGCATTTGTGGATAACATTACCAACCGTACTATTGAGGTAACTATGGGACGGATATACGACTACAAGGCTAAGTATAGCCATTATTTGCAATTGCGTGCCGATCGCCGTATACATCAGCTAAAAGCTTACGAAGAGCAACAGCGTTTTATTGCCGATAACCAGGAATTTATCGACCGGTTCAGGGGGACTTACTCTAAAACCTTACAGGTACAATCGCGTGTAAAAATGCTCGAGAAGCTCGAAGTTATTGAGATTGATGAGGTAGATACATCAGCATTGCGCTTGAAATTCCCGCCTTCGCCACGTTCAGGGCAATACCCGGTAATGGTAGAGGAGCTAACCAAAACTTATGGCGATCATGTGGTGTTCCAAAAAGCATCGATGGTAATTGAAAGGGGAGAAAAGGTAGCTTTCGTTGGTAAAAACGGCGAAGGTAAGTCGACCATGATCAAAGCCATTATGAACGAAATTGATTTTGAAGGCGGTTTAAAAGTAGGTCATAACGCCAAAATTGGTTATTTTGCCCAAAATCAGGCTGCATTATTGGACGAAAATCTAACCGTATTCGAAACTATTGATCAGATTCCGTTAACGGATGGTAGCATCAAAATTAAAGACCTTTTGGGTGCATTTATGTTTAGTGGCGATGATACAACCAAAAAGGTTAAAGTGCTGTCGGGAGGTGAAAAAACCCGTTTAGCCATGATTAAGTTGTTGTTAGAACCGGTAAACGTGCTGATTCTGGATGAGCCTACCAACCATTTGGATATGAAAACCAAAGACATTATTAAAGATGCCCTAAAGGATTTCGACGGAACCTTGATTCTGGTATCGCACGATCGTGATTTCTTAGATGGATTGGTGCAAAAAGTATTCGAGTTTGGCAATAAACGCGTGCGCGAGCATTTCGAAGATATTAAAGGCTTCCTGGCTTATAAGAAAATGGATAACCTTAAAGAAATAGAACAAAATTAATTTAAATATTGCAGGCCGTAAACTGAGTATAATCTTTTACAGCCTGCATCATTACAGCCTTTGCTAATTTAGCATGGCCCGCGTACCTGCCTTGTAATATAATTCTGCCAGTGCTTTCTGGTAGCCTGCAACCATACTTTCCTGCTTAATCTTCATCTCTATAAGCTTGGTTTCTCTACTGTTGATTAAAAAAAGCGTACTCTCGCCTAAATTAAACTTTTGATTTTCACCGTTTACAAGCATTTGCTGGTTTTCGATGCTTTTTAACTGTACTGCAAGTTGCGTAGAATAAGCCGACAAATCGTTGTAAGAGGCCATTACCTGGTTCCTGATTTCCCTTCCCGACTGTTGAAGATCATAATTTAGCTCTTGTTGTTTAATTTTTACCTCTCTTAATTTGCCTCGCTCAGACCTTAAAAAAAGCGGGAAAGCGAGCTCAACGCCGAATTTATAATTGCTCCAGTTGAAATCATAATATCCCGGTATATTGCTGTTAAAACCAGTTCGGCCGGAGATGAGGTTACCAATAACATTCAGTTTAGGCTTTAGCATTTCCTGGCGGTAACTTTTTTCAACAGCCAGTTGCTCGCCCTTACTGCGTAATTTTAAGATTTCAGGATGTTGACTCGCAGCTTGACCTAGCAACGTATCCAGCAGCTGTGGATTGGGCCGGTCCATTTTATTAACCATGTTTTGTGGTACCGCCTCGATCGGTAGTTCCAAAGGATTGCCTGCTTCGTTCCATAAATGGTTAGAAAGTACCAGCCTGGCATTTTGCAATTCGATCGCTGTTTTTTCTTTCTGGATAATCCGCTCCTGAACCGTAATATAAGCTTCAACCGAATCGATAACTGGTTTATCACCTATAAGCGTTTGTGCACTGAGGGCTTTAAATCTACGTTGAGCCAAATCCAGCCCCTCATTAACCAGTTCAAATTGTTTGTAAGTGTAGTACCAGTTCCAGTAATCTTTAACAACACCATACCAAACGCTGTTAATCTGTTTCAACTGATCGGCCTCTGCATACTGCACCATTATTTTCGATTGGCGAAGTGTACTTCTCCGTGCATCAATAATTAAACCTTGCCCAAGGGGGATACTTAGTCCTATAGCCGATAAACCTTGCCCATTGGTACGGCTTTCAGGGTTCACATAGGTACCTACATTGCGTTCGTAGCCCAATTTTAAATCAGCACCCGCAAGCCAAAGGGGAATTTTAAGCTCATTGTTCCATTTGTTGTAATATTCGGTATTGCCAAATAACTTCCGGCTAAAGCCTGCCTTTAATTCAGGATCAAAATAACCGAGTGATTGTAACACCTTTGCGCGTGCCGATTCGCTAAGCAAAGCAGTCTGTTTAACGATAGGATGGTATTTGAAAACCATCAGTTGCAAATCATCAAGGGCGAAAATCCTGGCACTATCGGTATTTTGTTTTACTGTTGGGCTGCTAGCGATTTGGGCAAAACTTAGTTTAAACGATAGTAAGATGAAGAGCAGTATTGTTGATGTTTTTTTAAAAACGATGTTCATTTTAATGCCTCCAAACCTATTTTTTGTCTTTAGTAATGCCTGCCGGTTCTTTTTCTAAACTAGGCGGAAAACCATTCAGCTGACGCCATATTTCGTACCAAAGCGGTACAGAACGCAAGATGATGCGGCCGTAAACGCCCGAACCTTGCCTCAGCTGAGGTGGCCAGGGTTCGTCTTTTGATGGAACCGGATTGGTTTGGCTCACCAGTAAACGGTATTTTCCGCCCGTGCTGCTCATGCGGTCGATAGAAAAAACTTTACCTGCAAAAGTACCCACTGCTACCGATGGCCATCCCGAAAATTGAACCGATGGCCAGCCTTCAAATTGCAGTCGTACATCGCTGGTATCCAATATCAGGGGTACGTCCATGGCGCTTACATATAATTCTGCCGCTACCATGGGCGATTTTGGCTGTAAAGTAGCTACCGATTCTCCTTCCTTAATGTTCTCGCCAATACCGGCTTTTAAGGTTTTAACAATGAATCCACTCTGGGGTGCACGCACTACATAAAGACCTCGTCTGATACTTACATTGGAAATATCGTTGCGCAATTTGGCAATATCGCCCTGTGCACTGGCCTTACTCGATATGGCCGAACTCATGTCTGATTGGGCCTTCGAAATCGATTCCTGGTACTTCGCCTTAATGTTATCGAGCTCAATTGAAGCGTTTAATAAACTCTGTGCCGAATTGTTTAGCTTGTTTCGCTGACTTATTACCTTGGCATTATCTTCCTGTAGTTTAAGGCGGCGGGTTTCAATGTCGGTAAGCGAGAAAAGCCCGTTTTTGTATCCTGTCTCATAGCGTTCTAAACGCACTTTTGTGGTTTCGTAAAACTTTTGAACTGCAAGCAGGTCTGCACTGTCAATGCTCACATAGTTTCTGGCCTGTAGCACTTTGTTTTCGGCGGCTTTCATCTGAAAGTGTAAACCATCGCTAAGGGCATTCATTTGTGCTTTAGTGGCATCAATCTTTTGTACGGCAGCAGTTTCGCTTCCCCGCTTGGCATCAAGCTGTTCTTTCAAACGTGTTGGTAGTTCCGGATCAAAATACGATTGGCTGGTTTCAGAAATTACGAGAATGGTGTCGCCTTTTTGCACCTCTTGTCCTTCGCGTACTGCCCAATGTTCTATACGTCCACCAATTTGGTTTTGCACCGTTTGGGGGCGGTCTTCTGGCCGTAGTGCGGTAACAGTGCCTCGTCCCGGAATGGTTTGACGGTAGGGAAGAAAAAGTAGGAGCACAAAAAAAGCAATGATAAAGAGTAGTATTCTGCCCAGTCGCTTGGTTCCCCTTGCATCTATAATTTTGCTGTTGGCATGTACCGAAAGCGTTTCCCAGTTCTGGAGCTGTGCCAGGTTGTTACTTATCTTACCCATGGTTATAATCTCCTTCCTCCAGCTCCAGGTCGGTTACTACCGCAAGTTTCTCACTACCGGTTATCATATCAAACACCGTGTTTAAATTGGTCATCAGCTTTTCGATGGCATAACTAATCTGCACAATAATTACCTCAGCGGCTACAAACTGGCCAAAAGTCATCTGTCGTTCTACAACGAAATAAGAGCCTAAAAGCAGTAAGGCGCCCATAAGCACGGTACGCATGGCCACAGCGCTAACAAAAAACTTTTTCAATATGCCAAAGTGGTCGTTGCGGGCCTGGATATAGTTTGCGGTAATCTTATCAGTACGTTCGATAATCTCTTTGCGCTTTGCCGGGCTTGACCGGTAGGTGTCCAAATCAGAAGCAATATCTTCCAGGTAGCCAACCACCTCGTATTTATAGCCAGACTCTTCAATGCTGGTACTTACTCCCTGACGATAATACAGCACCAGGATCAGTGCAATAACAATAAGTACGAAGGTGCCAAAAGCCATAAAAACAGGGTGATAGAAAGAAAGCAGTATTACGCTGAAAAAGATCAGCACTGCTGCGGCAACAATATCAACCAGGAGCTTGGTAAGGCCTTTCTGAATGGTAAGGATATCGAAAAAACGATTAACAAGCTCAGTGGGGTTTTCGCCCTCCAAAGCCTTCTTTTTAATTCTGGGCAGGCGGAAGGCAAACTCCAGTGCCGCCTTGGTAAAAATCTTTTGTTCCAGAAACTCTACCAGGGTTAGCTGGCCAATAAGGAGCAGACCACCAACCACAATGCCTACCAGAATTACTGCAATAAGAATGTAGGTAGAGCTGTACATGGCCCCGTTTGATAGCAGGTTGAAAACTGCACTGGTACCGAGCGGAAGTGAAAGGCCTATTAAGCCAATTAATATGGCATAAATATAAATGTAATTGATGGTTTTACGCTCTAAGTGGAGCATACGTACCAATCTTTGCCAGGGCGACGGAGTGCCGGCAACAGTATGATTTTTCATTTTTTTGATCTTAAAATCAGGCAGAAAAGGTTGCAATGCAACATCGATTAGCCTGGGATAAACGTGAACTTTTTTAGGACATAACCAATCCCAACACCTGCTAAAACAGGTTTAAAGAAAATAACATTTTGGAATAACAAGATATTCCTGGTATTAAGCAGTTAAATCGGGAGGCGGTGTAGGTACGTTTCTGGCCGGCGAACTACATAGGCGTAGTCCGTACAGGTATTGGTTAATGGCTAGGCAATCGCCAGGTGTTGGGTTTAAGCCAGTCAGATCCGATGATTCGTAAAGCAACAGTTTCTTTTTTAGTTTTTCGAAAGATTCCTCTTCTTTTGCCTTATTTTCTTCACCGCTTTTTTCAATGGCATAAGCATAATCGGTAGATAACAATATGGTTATTGCACTGGTAAAGAATTTCGTGGCAAACAGGACCAATACCATAATGCCGAAAATCTTTTTCAATAAATTTTTTCTTAATAACCTCATCATCTGATCACAAATATAGGATCGGTGAGGCATCTAAAACCATTCGGACAGTAAAAACAGGCACTTTTTTAAAAGCCTGACACAAATGTTATACTAACATTAAAACGAGATTAGAGAAAGGCAAAAAGCAGATTTATTGGCTAGACATATGAGCCCGGCTGTGGTGTGTAAAAATGAAAACGTCCATTAGTAAACAACAAGGTTGAGCTGTATACCAATGGACGCTAATTGAGTGCGCTAATTAGTGTAAATTAATTTGGAATAATATCCAGTATCTGTATCAAATGATCTATTACAGCATTTGGGTTTGCATTTTGCAACTGTTCTCTGGTATGTGCGCCTGTGGTAATACCGATGCTCAGGCTACAGCCTGCATTTTGGCCTTCTTCTATATCAATGCTCGAATCGCCAACTTTCATCACAGCACTGCCGTCAGTAATTTCATATTGTTTCATGGCCAGTAAAATCATATCCGGTTCAGGCCTGTTCTGTTCAACCTCAGAGGCTGTAATCAGCGCATCAAAATCTTTGCCTGGTACCCATCCAAGCCTGTTAAGTATGGCTTCTGCAGTTGGTCTGTCATATCCAGTATTCAATACCGTGCGGATATTCTTTGCTTTAAGTTTTTCAAAAAGATCTGTAGCGCCTGGCTGTGGTAAAATCTCTTCGGTTTCATAAGCTGATTTCAATTGCGTTATAAAATCATCATAAATGGCAAGAACCATTTCTTCGTTAAAATCTGCTCCATAAGTTTTAAGCACCGATCTGATAGCCTCTTTCTTCTCTTTTCCGGCGGCTACCGCTAATACCTGATCAAGATTGTACGAATATCCGGCTGCATTAATAGCATTCATTAGTGTTTTGTAAACCAGGTTATCTTCGTTTACTGTAGTGCCGGCCATGTCGAACACCACCATTTTAATTTCAGGGCGCATTTGCTATTGTTAAATGGGGTTAATTAAATAAGATTGTAATTTCAACCTGCTAATAAAGCATTTCGGCAACAAATATAATCATGTTAGTAATGCTAAACAAATGTTTAGTAAAAGTTAACATTTAAATTAACATTTGTTTACCTTTGTTAAACATTAGATGTTCACTTTTGTGGTATTGGCCCTTTAGGGTTGGTAACGCTAAACTAGTGTTAATGATAAAGTAACGCTAAGTATAAAATAATTTATGGATAAAGCAACTCTGGTTGTCTTCAACGGAGCGGGCACCGCTCTTGAAGAGATAAAAACCGATATTCCTGATTTAAAACCGGGAGAGATACTAATTAAAAACCTATATACGACCATTTGTGGTAGCGATTTGCATACCTATTGTGGCTTACGGCACGAGGCGGTACCAACCGTTTTAGGCCACGAAATTGTTGGCGAAATTGCAGGGTTTCATCCTGGTCACAATGGGCTTGATTATTTGGGAACACCACTCCAGATAGGTGATAGGGTAACCTGGAGCATTTTTGCATCCGATGCCAACTCAGAAAAAGCGAGGGCAGGAATGCCGCAAAAGGGCGAAGGTCTTTTTAAATATGGCCACGCGCAGGTTACTGCTACCGATGCATTGCACGGGGGACTTTCTACGCATTGTGTGTTAAAGCAAGGTACAACTGTTTTAAAGTTGAGTAAAGAAATCCCGCTTAAGGTAGCTGCTACCATTAATTGTGCTGTAGCTACTGTAGCAGGTGGAGTGCGCCTTTCGGGCAACCTGCAGGGGAAAAAGGTCTTAATTTCAGGCGTAGGATTATTGGGGTTAGTGTGTGCTGCCATGTGTAGTGCAGATGGTGCAACTGAAATTCATGTAGCCGATTTAAATGGAGAACGCCTGAAGCTGGCTGAAGCGTTCGGTGCCAATGTGCAGCATTTGTTAAATCAAAATCCTACGCTTCCAACAGATATTGATGTGGTTTTTGATATGAGCGGCTCTCCAGATGCAATGGAAATGGGCCTTGAGGCATTAACCGTTGGGGCATAGCAGTTTGGATTGGCGCAGTATTTAAAACCCGCAGTGTGGCCATTAATGCTGAGCAGGTGGTGAGGAAACTGAATACCATTAAGGGGCTTCACAATTATAATTACGATGATTTTGTGCAGGCAGTAAAATTTATAGAAAAAAATTATTCGAAGTTTCCCTTCCAGGAACTGGTTTCTGCTGAGTTTGCATTAACAGATGCCGAAAGTGCCTTTAATTTTGCGGTGGCAAATAAGCCCATCCGCGTTGGTATAAATATAGCCCCATAACCCCTAATGAGCAATGAGAAGGCAATAAGCCAAAAGTGGAAGATGTTGTTGGTAACCATGTTGTGTTACCTCTTCTTTTATACCGGCCGGCACAACTTTGGCTGGGCCGTAAAGGGAATGGTTGCTTCGTTAAACATTCCATACAGCACCATCGGCTGGATTAGTTTTTGCATGCTTATCGGCTATGCAATTGGACAGTTTATTAATGGCAACCTTGCCGATAGGTTAAGCCCAAAACTGATGGTAGTGGCAGGGGCATACCTCTCTATTGTAACCAATATTGCAATAAGTTTTTCGAGTAGTGCAACAGTAATTATGTTATTATGGGGACTCAACGGCTTTTTTCAGTCAATGGCCTGGGCCCCTGGTGCAAAACTAATTAACAACTGGTGGGATGAGCATGAACGTGGAAAAGCCTTTGGTTTTTATACCATGGCCGCAGGGTTATCTTCTGCGGTAACTTACTTAATCTCTATCATTCTGCTGCAACAAGGTATTGAATGGCGGATGCTTTTCAGGCTCCCTGTACTCTTGCTATTGGTTTCTGCGACCATCTTTCTAATTATAGCCAAAGATAAGCCTGAAGCTAAGCTTGATGAAAGTATGTTGGCGAAAAACGAGCAAACAGATTGGCTCGACCGCTATAAAGAGGCATTCAGGAATAAGAAATTTCTGTTTACCTCGTTGGCTTTTGGCTTTGAGAGTATGGCTCGTTACGGACTTATTTTTTGGGTGCCCGTGCATTTTCTGGGTAAAAACTGGAAAGATAATCCCGGAAATATCTGGGTTACGTTCCTGCTGCCGATCGGTATGGCGATTGGGGCCCTGTGTTTTGGTGTCTTATCGGATACACTTTTTAAAGGAAACCGGTTAAAGGCTATCGTGGTAGGTATGGCCGCCAGTGCAGCATTATCGCTGCTCATTTTCTTTGTACCATCGCAAGAGCTCGTGCTCAGCGGGGTGTTAATGTTGTTAACAGGTTTCTTTGTTTATGGGCCACAGGCTTGTTTCTGGCCATTAAGCCCCGATATGCTAGGTAACAAGCTAACGGGTACCGGTGTAGGCATTATGAACATGTGTGGTTATCTTTTTGCAGCCATAGGTGAGCCGTTTTTAGGTTATGTAATAGACGTTACCGGCGATAGCAATAATATTTTTATTGTAACTGCTCTGGCTTGCCTGATGTCGGCTACCATTGCATTTTTTGTATCCCGGTCAGGTAAAAACCACAGTTTGTCAGTTGCCGGATTTTAATGGCGCATAGCAATCCAGAGATGATTTATGAGTTTAAGAGGAATAAATAAACGTACTGTTGCCAATCTGATTGGTTTGCTCGATCAGTTGGAAGAACTTGATCGTTTATTAGGCAGCAGCGATGAAGAATGTAACGAGGTAAAGGCATTTAAACAGGATTTGAACGAAGCCTATCGGCAATATGAACGCATGCTTGCTGAAATAGCGGTGCATGTAAGTGTTTGTCAGGGTATTTATAATAAAATCAGGTTAAGGTTTATTCCTGAAAAATTAAAGGGTTTAAGACGCACGGTTCCACAAGACAGTTATGAGTTTATTTTGCTCAGGGAAAGTATTCGGAAAAGCCATTTGATATAAGGGTTGTTTGTTTTTTACTTTAAAAATAAGAACAAGACTTAAGGCTTAAATAACATAGACTTGTTGTATTCGTAATTCATACGTGCAATATTTAATACCGATATGGCCTGTGGGCACTCTACCTCGCATGCCTCAGTGTTAGAGCAGTGGCCAAAGCCTTCTGCATCCATCTGGCTTATCATATTAGCTACACGCGTTGCTGCTTCCAGTTTTCCCTGTGGTAACAAAGCCATGTGTGTAATTTTTGCTGAAGTAAATAGTGCTGCGCTTGAATTTTTACAAGTGGCTACACAGGCTCCACAGCCAATGCACGCTGCCGAATCGAAGGCATTTTCAGCAATCTGGTGCGAAATTGGAATACTATTGGCCTCAGGAGCCTGTCCGGTTGAGGTAGTAATAAAACCACCAGCCTGTATAATGCGGTCAAATCCACTCCTGTCAATTTTAAGGTCGCGAAGAATAGGAAAAGAAGCGGCCCGGAAAGGTTCGATATAAATGGTATCACCATCTTTAAAACTGCGCATATGCAACTGGCAGGTAGTAGTATTGGCTAATGGTCCATGGGCCTGCCCATTAATCATCACGCCACATTGCCCACATATTCCTTCACGGCAATCGTGATCGAATTCTATAACACGCTCTCCTTTTTGAATGAGGGTTTCGTTAAGGAGATCGATCATTTCCAGAAAGGACATGTGTTCAGATACTTCATTTAGCTGATAATCTGTCATCTTTCCGGAGCTATCCCTGTTTTCCTGCCTCCATATTTTTAAGTTCAGTTTCATAGTAAGAAATTTAAATTAACCTATTTATAACTGCGTATTGTAAGATCAACGTTTTCAAATATCAAGGGCTCTTTGTGTAATTCCTGTACCTGGTCATAGCCTTTCCATTCCCAGGCCGATACAAAACAGAAATCACGGTCATTTCTAACCGCTTCGCCATCCGCTGTCTGGTATTCCTCTCTAAAGTGTGCCCCACACGATTCCTCTCTGGTTAGCGCATCATAACACATCAGTTCGCCCAGTTCAAGGTAATCGGCTACTCTTCCTGCCTTTTCCAGCTCGCTGTTTACCTGGTTATCTCCGGTTATTTTAAGATCCTGATAAAAAGATGCTCTTAGTTCTTTAATCTCCTTAATCGCTGATAAAAGACTGGTTTTACTACGTGAGAGGCCGCATTTGTTGTACAACAATTTACCAAGAGCTTTATGGTAGTAATCGGCCGAAAGATGCCCGTTGATGTTTAAAAGCTGATCTAACTGTTTTTTAACGCTATTTTCAGCTTCAATAAAAGCAGGGTGGTCGGTATCTATTTTCACTGTATGAAGCTCTCCAGCCAAATAATCGGGAATGGTATATGGAGCAATAAAATAACCATCTACACAGGCCTGTAACAGCGAATTTGCTCCTAATCTGTTGGCCCCATGATCTGCAAAATTGGCTTCTCCTAAAGCAAATAAGCCAGGTATTGTGGTCATTAACTGGTAATCGACCCACAAACCGCCCATGGTAAAATGTGCTGCCGGCGAAATGAGCATGGGCTGCTCATATGCATTGATACCGGTTATTTTTTCGTACATGCTAAACAGGTTGCTGTACTTTTCCCTGATTTTATCTTTTCCCTGTTCACTAATGGCTTTTGAAAAATCGAGACATACTGAGTTTTTCATTGGGCCAACTCCACAACCTGCATCAATACGTTCTTTTGCGGCCCTCGAGGCAATATCACGCGGCGAAAGATTGCCAAACGCCGGATAGCGGCGTTCTAAATAATAATCTCTTTCTGTTTCGGGAATATCTTTTGGCGCTCTTGTATCATCCGCTTTACTGGGTACCCAAATCCGGCCGTCGTTCCTTAACGATTCCGACATCAGGGTTAATTTCGACTGATGTTCGCCAGATTGTGGTAAACTGGTAGGATGAAACTGAATCCAGCTCACGCCCGACATTAAGGCTCCTTTTTTGTGCGTCCGCCATATGGCAGAACTGTTGCAACCCATAGCAAGCGTAGAGAGGTAATATACTTTTCCGTATCCACCGGTAGCCAATACAACTGCGTTAGCTGCATAGCGCTCTATTTTTCCGGTAAGCAGATCGCGGGTAATGATACCTCTGGCTTTGCCATCTACCACCACCAACTCGAGCATCTCGTGGCGGGTATAGGTTTTTACTTTGCCCAAATGTTCCTGGCGCATAAGTGCCTGGTAAGCACCTAGCAGCAATTGCTGTCCCGTTTGCCCGCGGGCATAAAATGTACGCGAAACCTGTACACCTCCAAACGATCTGTTGTTGAGGTAACCACCGTACTCGCGGGCAAAAGGTACGCCTTGCGAAACGGCCTGGTCAATCAGTGCGGCAGAGCATTCGGCTAGCCGATATACATTGGCCTCCCGCGAGCGGAAATCGCCACCCTTTATCGTATCGTAAAACATTCGGTATACGCTATCTCCGTCGTTTTTGTAATTTTTAGCGGCATTTATCCCTCCCTGTGCAGCAACCGAATGGGCCCGTCTTGCAGTATCCTGAAAACAGAACGACTTCACATTGTAGCCTTGTTCGGCCAGTGAAGCTGCACAAGAGGCTCCTGCAAGCCCTGTGCCCACCACAATAATATCAAGTTTCTTCCGGTTGGCCGGATTAACCAGTTTAGCGTGCTGTTTATAATTGTTCCACTTATCAGCAAGCGGTCCTAGCGGAATTTTTGCATCTAATCTCATAATTGGCTATTTAAATAAACGTAAACAGGCATGGCCATAAAACCAAGGGTAATGGTTGCTGTATACACCCAGCCCAGTACTTTTATCCATCTTACATATTTTGGATGAAATATACCTATGGTACGTGCAGCACTAAAAAAGCCATGTAAAAGATGAAAACCCAGCGCAATTAAAGCTATTTCGTAAACCAATACATACCAGAGCTCACTATAAGCTTTGGTTACTATAGTGTACAGGTCTTTATTGCCTTTAGCATCAAGCGGAAGGTCGGTAAATTTGTACTGGTACCAAAAATCTTTCATATGGATGATTAGAAACAGAAATATAATGGTACCGAGTAAACCCATATTTCGGCTGTACCAAACACTGGCTTTTCCGCGTTTATCGTATG
This sequence comes from Pedobacter sp. HDW13, assembly GCF_011303555.1. NCBI lineage: Bacteria > Pseudomonadati > Bacteroidota > Sphingobacteriia > Sphingobacteriales > Sphingobacteriaceae > Pedobacter > Pedobacter sp. HDW13. Next base: position 4,340,820 of record NZ_CP049868.1, read on the forward strand.
CGTATTTTGTTCCACTGGCGGCGGTATTTTTACGTGTTACCAGTATCGCATAAACGGTATGGCCTATAATCGATGTATACAGGATGTAGGAAATAATCTTAATAATGATGTTACCCGCCAGTAAATTGGAATACCAGTTAAATTGTTCGTGCGCTATTCCGGGATCGAGGAAAAGTTGCAGGTTACCAAGCAGGTGAATGACTAAAAAGAAGCATAAGAACAGGCCTGTTGCAGACATCCATAATTTATGCTGTAGCGAGGTTGTTTTCATAATAATGCAGTTGGTGAATGTTAAAAAAATAAACAATTGGTTTATGCTACCATAAACCAATCACTTTCCACCATAAACCGCCTACTACAAACCAAACGATCAAAAACAATACACTAATAAAAAAGCCTTGCTTCCACCAGTCTTTCATGTCAACATAAGTGCTTCCAAAAAATATAGGAGCGGGGCCATGGGCATAATGGGTTAGCGATCCCATCAAGGTGGCACAGGCCCCAAGAAATATAGCCAGCATGGTGCCCGGTACTCCAACAGATAAACCTACTGCTAAAAATACCGAATACATGGCTGCTGCATGTGCTGTACCGCTGGCAAACATGTAATGACAATAAGAATAAACAAGTATAATAATAGGAAAAGCCATCTGCCAGCTTAAATGTGCCATCTCTGCACCAACCAAATGTCCAAACCAGCCAATAAAACCAAGTGAATTGAGATAAGAACCCATCATTACTAAAGATGAAAACCACACAATGGTATCCCATGCTCCCTTCTCTGATTTAACATCATCCCAGGTGAGTACACCGCAAAGCAATAAAATAGATAAGCCTATCAATGCGCCTGTAGTGGCATCCATGGCAAACAAACTGCCGAAAATCCATAAAACAAGCAAGATGATAAAAGTAGCTACCATTAACCATTCTTGCAGGGTTACAGGTCCCATTTCTTTTAGTTTTGCGGCTGCAATGGCTGGAGCATCTTTTGTGCTTTTAAGTTCAGGCGGGTAAAATTTATACAGAAATAACGGTACCAATAAAAAACAAACTAAGCCCGGTATACCTGCTGCTAAAAACCAGCTACCCCAGGTGATGGTTATCCCAAGGTCTTTTGCAAATTTTTGTGCCATTGGATTACTGGCCGTGGCGGTAAGAAAAATTACCGAAGTAATCATGTTGGCATTATAGCTGCTTAAGGTTAAAAAAGAGCCTATTTTACGGTGTGTGTCGGCTTTTTCTGGTTCCGACCCCATATTAACCGCAATTGATTTCATAATCGGATAAATTACCCCACCAGCCCTTGCGGTATTACTGGGGATGGCAGGCGCCAATATCAAATCGGCAGTATTTAAACCATAGGCCAGTCCAAGAGAACTTTTACCGAAAATGCGGATAAAACTATAGGCCAGCCTTGTACCCAAACCGGTTTTGATAAAACCACGGGCAATAAAAAAGGCCAAACCTATGAGCCATATGGTAGCGTTTCCAAATCCACTCAGTGCATTGGAAATAGATTTAACCGGATCGCCTGGAGCTAAAACCTGTGTAGCAGCGCATAAGGTAATGCCCAACATGGCCATTGTGCCCATAGAAGCTGCTTTAAATATAATGCCTATAATCGTTGCTGCAAAAATGGCCAGTAAATGCCAGGCATTGGGTTTAACGCCTTCGGGTGCAGGGATAAACCAGATAATTAAGCCGATTGCAATGGTAACAAGTAGTGAACGTAAGTTAATTTCTTTCATAGGTTAGGAGTTTAAAAGCGTACCTGAAGTTGGATATAAGCTAGATTTCGGGTGTAGGTTGTAGTTAAGGGGACATCTGTTTTATACAAATCGAGTGCGGCCCCCACCTGGATGGCCGCGTAAAAATCGTCGGCAAATATTAAAGAAACATTTGGGATAATGGTTTGTCTGGGGTATTGGCCAGCTTATAGTTCTCATCAAAATACTCGTATCGCGATGAAAATTCAATGGCCCTCACTCTTGGCAGATTGTACGAATAGCGTAATACCGGAAAAATGTAAAATCCCTGCATGCGTACATTAGATAGTGAAGGTTTTGCCACAAGACCATTAAAAAGTGAAAGATTGGTGCCATTCTTGTATTCACCGCCAAGCGAGAGCTTCCAGCCTCCACCGAGTTTTGTTTGGGTTAATACATCGGCTCCCCAGGCATTGCCGGTGCCCGCCCCCATACTCCCGGTAGCAGCATTTATACCAACAATAAAATATTTCGTAATGCTTGTTTCAATCCGGCCATATACATTCTTCGAGTTATCATTATCGGTGGCCTGGTTTCTGTTATTGCCATTGTACACGCCTGCGTAATATCTTACCGGTAATTGTCCATCACCAGTTACGTTGCCAAATACCGAAAGGCCAATCTGAAAGCTTTGCCAGCCACTAGAGCCAAAGGCATAATATTGGTTGGAGTAATCGAGGGTTCTGATAATATCGACAGGTAAGGCATCTTCGATCCCGAAGAATGGCCTGAACTGCCCGGCCTGCACATTGAAATATTTGCTGAGCGTATATTTAACGTATGCATTCTCCAATACTTTTCCACTGGGATCGCTGTTAAATTCGGCGAAATTGAACATCAGATTGGCTGAGAAATGATCGTTCACAGTACCTTTTACCTGCAGCCTTGCACGCTTAAGCAGAAAGCTGTTGGTAACATGCCCGGTAGCAGACGGATCAAAATTTTTGCCGTTAACATCAACATTTTTAGTAAGCGAACCTACAAATCGGGTTTGTAACAAGCCTGCAAAACTAATTGAACGTTTATATGCAGAAAAATTAGTGATCGTATCCTGATCGAGCCCGCCAATATCTTTTTGCTGAGCCAGCAACGCAAGAGGGGCTATAAATACATAAATGACAATGAGTAGCGAGATTTTTTTCATAGAGCGGGATGATTAATTGCAATTTAAATAAAATTCTAAAAAAATAAAAAAAACAGTTTTTATGGGTTGTTATGTTGGTTTTTTTTGCAATGCATTATTATTCAGTTGATTGATTGTTTTTTTTTTGGTTTATTGGGACTGGAATGAGCTGGATTTTCGTCTGCCTTACCGGCGAAAAAAAATGTGTTCTTTATATTTGAATAGTGTGATTTTTATTTAGAATATACTTTTAAAGTTTAATGGGAATTACCTATCTTCATAATAGCTGCAAAAAAAATACTTTGGGCAAAGTTGGGTTGTTGCTTCATCCCCAGTGTATTAGATGAAATCTGTATATTGTTAAAATAGCCTGAGTAGAAATGAGTAGCCATTAATTTTTGAAAAATTGCTCTCTTTATCGCTTTCATAAAGCTGAGTAAAAATATTTATTCAGATTTAACTATCCCGATCTTTCATGAATTTAACGTACACCTGGACAATCTCAAAGAAAATATTACTCATATTTTTAGTCCTAACCATCATTTCAGCAGGAGCAGCTTTGATTGTGCTCAATACAATAACCGGTAAATTGGGCAGTGTTTCTAAACTGGCTACCAATATAGAGCATAGCCAGTCAGAGCCAGAGCAAATCCTCTTATTAATTCATCATGCAGAGGGCGATTTTCAGGAATCGATGCTCAATGCAGGAAGCAAAAAATATACTTCATATAATACCAAAATATCGAAGGTGTTTTTGATGATTGATACTTTGCTTAAAGCACAGGCAGATACTTCGCAGCTTACCGCATCACAAATTAAAAAGGTTAAGTTTTGGTACAATAAAAAATCGGCATTGTCTGATCAGCTTTATTCGCTTAAGCACAGCTTTGATTCGCTTTTAACCATTTATGCCGATTTTAATAAAGAAGCCAGTAAGGGGTTAAAAGAAAGTACAGTTACCGAGCATAAGTTTGACCGAAATGTTAAAGTAAAACTCGATACCGTACTAAAAGCCAAGCCTGTGGCCAAAAAAGGCTTTTTTAGGCGTTTGAAAGATGCCATAGCCAATAAAAACGAGGTATCCACTGTAGAAATTACTAAAAAAGAAAGTACCAGAGAGGCTACTTTAAGCAAAGAGAAAGAGACCAGTAATAACGACAGAAAAGCATATTTAAATAAGCTTAAATTGCTTCAACGTGAAAATGAGAAGCTTTTAAGTATGCAGAACGAACTGATTATACTCAATAGCCACATCAGCAATGAACTGGAGAATATTATAAATAATGTAAAAGACATCAATTACCAGATGATCGATGAGTTTAAGGTGCTTGCTCTTAAGAATTATCAGGAAACAACTGCCCTCTTAAACAAATTTTATCTCGGTGCGCTTGTTATAATTGTTTTGTTTGCAATCCTGCTGATTATTTTCATTATCAGATTAAACAAGGCTGAGCTTTTGTTGCGCGCTGAAAATGAGGAAGAGGTAAATAAAGCACAGCAAAAAATTGATGAGCTGGTTAAAAAGATCGAGTTGAATGAGCAAGACCGCTCGCCGGTAAAAATGGAGGAGTTGAAAGAGATTGTACAACTCGCAGTTGAAAACAACCCTGCCTTTTTGATTAAATTTAATGAGTTTGATACAGAATTTAGTAGAAAACTGCTCGAAAAAGCGCCTACTTTGGTTGCTGCCGAAATTGAATTCTGTGTATTGCTCAGGCTGAATTTCGAAACCAAAGAAATTGCACGTTACACCAAAACTTCAGTTAGATCGGTAGAAAGCCGGAAATATCGGATCAGAAAAAAACTCGATATTCCTTCAACCGCCGATATCAATATCTGGATGAGCCAGATTTAGTATTTATTAGGGTGTTTTAGCTTTGTTGCTAAAATTCGTCATTGCGAGAAGGCTTTTTGAGCCGACGAAGTCTGCCTGCAGCAGGCAGGCAATCTTACAACGATCACTATTTAGCGAATGCATTAAGATTGCTTCGTTCCTCGCAATGATAAGACTTCTAAGAGCCTCTGTCGAAAAAGCTGTCTAAACACCATGTAAGGTGTTTAGACAGCTTTTTCCAATTTTTTATTGGAAAAAGATTTATATCCAGCCTCGCTAAATAGCCGATTTCCTTGGCCTAATGGCCCGCAATTGTTAACCTGCTCCTTTTGTTCTTGTACCAGACACGGCACATTTGCAATGCCAGTGATGTTAGAATTAAAAACAGACCGATGTAAAAACTGGCAGACAGTACCTTATTTTCTTTATAAATAACAATAGCCAGAAAAATGGTGTAAAGCGGTTCGAGGTTAAAGGTTAGGCTTACCGTAAACGAAGAAATATGCTTAAGAGCATTGATGATTAACAGATACATAACCACCGTACACAGGATTGCTAAAACCAAAAGCCATCCAAAATCGTGTAGCGAAGGCAATAACGAGGTAGTTGGTGTAAAGTATAAGAATACAGGCATAATGAGTGTTAAAGCCAAAACGCCGCCCAACATTTGGTATAGTATAATGGTTTCTCCGCGGTAATTGCCAGCCAGCCGTTCGTTATAAACGGTATACAGCGCCGAAAATATCGACGATATTATGCCCAATATAATGCCAGTTCTAAAGCTGATATCCATCCCGAATATTAAAGCAATGCCGCAAAGGGTAAGGCCGCTTAACAGGAGTTCTTGTATAGAAAGTTTCTTTTTATTGATGGCAGGTTCGAACAGGGCATTGAAAAAACTGGTGAGTGCAAAACATACCACGCCAACCGATATATTTGAATATTTAATACTGCCGTAAAAGAATAACCAATGGAAACCCAGGATAGCTCCCGCAGCTCCCATCTTAATTTTTTCAGATAAACTTGTTTTTTGAAACTTGCCGCTTAGCGTTAAAACAACCAGAATAAAAACTGCTGATATAAATGTTCTGTACCAGCTAATTAAACCCTCGTTTAATGTTATTAAGCGGCCAAATATGCCTGTAAAACCAGCAAGTACCAATGCCAGGTGAAGTTGTATATATGCTTTTTTCATTTTGTTAAGAAAAGTAGTCTACCTTGCGCAACAGGTAGAGGTTAATAATGGGTTAAAGCCAGTAACAGGCTTATTGTTGTTGATAGATTTTAACCATAGCTTATTCAGCCCGATATTATTCCATATTCGGTAAATAGATTGAAAATAGATTTATTGCAGAGATCGATGCCTGTGCCTAAGCACATTGCAGCAGACGGCAATAAGTTTTAACTAAGGCGCTGGAGGCGAAATTACTTTTCTATTCATGATGGTTAGCATTTAATGACCATGTTTTGATGGCTTGCTAAACACGAAAGTAAGCAATTCAGGTTGGCTATCAAAATGAAAAAAAGAAATAGTGGGGTCAGGAGATGGGCTTAACAAGAGCTCTAAATTGAAAAATGGTAGCCTGTCGAAACGTTTTAAAATTGTTTGATAGCGAGCTTCGACAGGCTCAGTATAGTGACTTGTTTTAAACCCTTAATGAACCGCGGAAACCACGTGCTGCATAGTAAGATTCGGCACCGTTATGGTACACAAAAACAGTATTGTAACGGCAATCACAGAATAAGGCTCCACCTAATTTTCTGATGTCGGTAGGTGTTTGCACCCAGCTTGAAGTTTTAGTATCAAATTTACCCAATTGCTGTAAAGACCGGTATTCGGTTTCGGTTAAAAGCGTAATCCCCATGTCTTTTGCCATGTTTACCGCACTGTTGGCTGGTTTATGTTCTTTACGCGCTTCGAGGGCTTCGTGGTCATAACAAATACTGCGGCGGCCTTTCGGGCTTTCGGCTGCACAATCGTAAAAAATGTATTCACCTGTTTTTTCATCATAGCCAAATACATCGGGTTCGCCTCCAGTGTTTTCCATATCATCGAGTATCCACAATTTTGCTTCATTGGCTTTGAGTTTCGTTTTTACTTCATTCCATTTAATGCCTGTATGGCGATTCATGTTTTTCTCAAAACGGGTTTGTAAAATGTTCAATAATTCTTCACGCTGTTCGGGTAATAGTGTTTTGTTTTTCATGTTGGCAGTAATTGTTAAATGTTTAGTCGTCCAGGCCTTTTCCATTCATAATTTGGGGCATGTATTTTTCTACACGTGCTTCGCGGGTTTTGGCTTGTTTAGCTTGCGAAAAGTAGAAAAGATAGCCCCGCTGGCGGCCAGGAGTTAATGCTTCGAAAGCAGCTTTTAAGTCAGGTATACTGTCTAATTTGTGCTGAAATTCGGCAGGTATAGCAAAATCCCCGGTTTTTTTAAATTCTACCTTAAGACCGGCTTTTTCAACTTCGATAGCCTCGTAAATGTAGTTTTTTAATGTAGCCCGCATTTCTGCTATTTCGAGTGCCTTGGTAAAGCGGATTTGTCGTGCCGATTGTACATTTTCTGTTTGCTGAACTAAAATGCCATTCGGATCGCTTAATAAGGCCCCTTTAAAAAACAGAAAGGCACAATATTCTTTAAAATCATGTATTAAAACGATGTTGTTTTGCTGGTAGGTGTAGCACGGGCATCCCCATTTCAATTCCTCAGTAAGGCCACAATCTAACGCAATTGTTCTCAGCTGTTCTGTCGCTGTTTGCCAGTTTTTGGCATTGTTAAAATAAAAATCAACTTTAGGGTTCATGTTATTTTATTCAGTTAGATTGTTGTTAAAGAAAATGCACTTCTCAGTTAAAATAGCTGACTTATGGATTAAAATTAGCAAAAATAATTTTTCTATCCGCAGGCCTGAAATACCACGATAGTGCGGTGAGCATTAGAAGCAATACCGGACCAAAAAGGTCTTTTGTTGCATCGCCCATAGCCAGGTGAGAAAACACAGCGCCCGACATAGCAAAGAAAAAGCCTGCATAAGTCCATTCTTTTAGTAGAGGGAATTTAGGGATCAGCACAGCAATTACGCCTAAAATTTTCCAGATGCCCAATAGGGTGAGGAAGTATACCGGATAGCCGAGGTGTGCCATCATAACGGTTTCTTCCTTCATTTTCAATAACTGCACTATTCCGGTTGCGGTCATTCCCAGTGCCAGCCAAACGGTGGCAATCCAATAAATAATTTTGTTTCTCTTTGTCATGATCGGTTATTTTAGTTGATTAACGATTTGTTGTAAACGGTTGTGTGCCATGTTAATGCCCTGTGCAAAAGGCATGGCCAGGATCTGATCGCGCACCTCAACCGAACGGTATACCACATGCATGGTTAGCTTGCTGGTAGCATCGGTAAGTTTTTCAAATTGTAAGTACTCCAGTTGCACGCCAAAAGGTGTATTTTCCATTTCAAAAGTCCGCGTAATTTGCTGCTCTGGTGTAAATTCATGAATTACCCCGTTAAAGCCATGTTTATTACCCCGTGAGTCGGTGGTTTCGAACTGATAACTGCCATGTTTATGGCTTTCGAGTTTTAATACTTTGGTTCCCATCCATTGTTCTACAATTTCTGGCTCTACATAAGCTTTAAAAAGGAGTTCAACCGGAAGCTCAAATTCTCTGGTAATGAGTATTTCCTGTTTGCCATTTTGGGCATCGATCTTTGTTTTCTGTTCCATGTTAGTCTTTCTTTTTGACTTGATAAGCTTTCATTACTGATTCGAGTTTGTTAAAGCGATCATCCCACATCTGGCGGAAAGGCTCAATAAAATCGGCTACTTCTTTCATTTTTTTTGCATTAATGTAATAGAAAACTTCCCGGCCATTTTGCTTTTGCTCCAGTAGTTCGCATTCGGTAAGGATTTGCAGGTGTTTAGAAACGGTGGGCCGGGCAGTATCGAAATTTGCAGCAATGGCTCCGGCGGTCATTGCCTGCGAGGCCACCAGCAAAAGGATTGCCCTGCGGGTAGGTTCTGCTATGGCCTGGAAAACATCTCTTCTTAAATTCATTATGTAGCTATTTGACTACAAATATATACGTAGCTATTTAACTACGCAAATTTTTATTCATTTATTTTTAATAATGTGCTTCGCTTTCGTTAAAACAGGTACTTATGGGGTGTAATAAAAGAAAAAAGCCCAATAACCGTAAGGCTATTGAGCTTTATAATTGGATTTTAAACAATACTTAAAGTTGTTTTTCTAAAAGCTGCTTAATCTCTTTATTGTCTAAAAAGCCTAAATGTGGGTTAACCACCTTGCCTTCTTTGCTTACCAGCACCTGGTGTGGAATGCCGGTAATTTTAAATTTGTCGGCAAGGTATCGCCAGGCATCATTGTCAAGTCTGTAATGCTGGCCTTTAATGTTGGGTGTCATATTCTGATAAGTAGCAAGTGGCGAGGTTTCGTTTGTGATGTAAACAAAGGCCACATTACTATCTTTCATCTCTTCTTTTAAAGGTTTTATCTCTTTTATTCCATTCAGGCAGGGGCCGCACCAGGTTGCCCAAAAATCAACCAGGATAACCTTGCCAGCATATTTGCCCATAATATTATCAAATATTTTATCGGCTTCAACTTTTGGTGTTTCATTTACAAAATATCCACCAGCAGTTTTATTGATTTCAATCTGCTTTAAGATTTCATTGTTTTTTAGTTCGATATATTCTTTTAAGAAAGGATTGCTAATCTGTTGTTTGGCTAAGGCAAGGTGTTTTGTATCAAGTGGAGTTAGCTGAGATACAACGGGTTCTGTAATATCCTGCGATCGCATTAAATCAATCAAAATGCCCTGCTTAATACCGGTTGCCGAATCTAAAGTTGTGTAGTAGCGGTTCTTAAAAGCATTGCTTACAAAGTCATTGATAAAGCTTTTATGATCTGCATTCCATTTTTTTATTATCGGTGCGCTTGCACTATCTGTACTAAGACTTAAACCATTTTCGCTGATTAATTTTTCGAAAGCAATATCGTTTTTGCTCAGTTGCCCGCCACTCAATTTTAGTGCAGCTGTAATGTCTTTGTAATTGTATGTGTAGCTGTCCATTCTGAAGCCGGGTATAAATTTAATCCGGTTGATAAATGTACTGTAACTGTTAGAAATCACATTCAGCTCATTGTTAAAATCGCTGTTGTTAATGAAGTTGTAATAATCGGCCGGGTAGGCTTCTACTTTAACTGTTGCTATATCTGGTAGTTTAAATGCACTTCTGTAAGCATATTCATAATTCCAGTGGTATTCCATTATGCGGTTTGCATATTCCAAAAGAATGTCCTTTTTCTTTACCTGATAAGCTTTGGCCGAAACTTTACCCAGTTGATTAAGCGAATCTAATTTAGTCTGTTCAATGGCTTGCAGGCCAAGTAGGTAGGTTTTATAATCGTTGGGTTTCATGTTCACCAGCATTTCTTGTATACGCTGGTAGTTATACTGGTCGATACTGTTTAATTGCCTCAGATTTTCATTCAATTGTGCGGCATTGCCAGTATATTTAATGGGGCCATTTCCCAATACCACAAAGAGTGTTTTGCCAGGCTCCAGATAGATGTCATTTTCATCCGCTACATCAGAACGCAAAAATACCCTTTGCAGATGGTACACTGGTATTTTGCGGTAGAAGTAGCCATTAGGCTCAATATTAACCAGGGCATTTTCCTGCTCGCCAGTAATAATATTATCGATGGCCAGCATCAGGGTTTTGGTATTCAGTTTAGCTGAATAGTTTTTAATGTATCCGCTAAAAACAGCACTGTCGTTTTTTAATAGCGGAAGCTGATAAACTTCCTTACTTAAAATCTGTGCACAGCTTTCTTTATTACTGCTTAAGCGTGTTGAAAGCTTGCCTATGGTTAGGTTAAGCTCGTTGTCGGCCAGTTTTTCTATGGTAATTTGTTTGGTAGCCTTGTTGTTGCTTAGGGTAAGGCTGTAGTGGTCACCCTTTTGTGTAATTGCCTGGTAAGTCCAAGCCTGCTGATCGAGTACCACGGCTTTATTGTAAAAAGCGATGGTTAAATCGCTGTTTTTTAGGTTGTACCATTCGGTGTACAAAGAAGGAGGTAGGGGTGTTTGCTTTTTTATGAGTTCAATGTCGTAAATTTTCCAGCCATCGCTGCTGTCTTCGCCGTAATCAATCATGCTGGTTGTGGTAGCTATTTTTGGGAAAATAAGTTCGTAGCTTGTTTTTCCGCTGGCAGGCATGATATACTGTTTGTTAAAAGGAATACCTTTTGTGGTTTTGATAAACAATTTTTCCTTTGCACCATTTACCTGTATATAGGTGTTTTTGGGAATGCGGATCCAATTTCCGGCAGGAGCAGTGGTTTCGAAGTTTAAAACGGTTGCGGTATCACTCAGGCTAATTTTAACAATTTTTAAGTTCGGGTTTTTTCCATCAAAGCCAACCAAGGGATCGGTAATCGTTTTTTGGGCTAAACTGGTTAAGCTAACTGGTGCTAGCAGGCAAGTTAAGGCCAGGCCTTTAAGCAGTTTGTTTAAGGGGGTGGGTGAGGAGTTCATGGGTTGTTAATTTGATTAGACAACTAAATTAAATAATTAAGCTATCCCTAAGCCTTAAATAATGTTAATTTTTTTTGCAGGTACATGAAGGTGTAGATGAAGCGTAATAGGGATGCCCGGCGCTAAATAATTGTTTGAATTTTATAATCAATTATTTGAATTGCGTAATTTTAAGAAACAACTCTGCCTTAAATTTGTAGGAGTATAATACTTTAAAATTTAAACTTATGATAGCAACAAAAGGATATGCGGCGCAAAGCCCAACAACAGATCTTGCACCATGGAACTTCGAGCGTAGAGAAGTTGGGCCACATGATGTGCAGTTTGAAATACTTTTTTGTGGTGTTTGCCACTCCGATTTGCACCAGATTAAAAACGATTGGTTTCCAGGTATCTTTCCAATGGTTCCGGGGCATGAGATTGTTGGTCGTGTGGTTAAGGTTGGCGATCATGTAAAGAACTTTAAGGTTGGCGATTTAGCTGGAACAGGTTGTATGGTAGACGCCTGTATGGTTTGCGAAAACTGTAAGCAGGATTTAGAGCAATATTGCCTTGAAGGAAATACGCAAACCTATAATGGTTTAGAACGCGATGGCAAAACACCTACCTACGGTGGATATTCGGATAGCATTGTGGTTAGGGAAGAGTTCGTGCTTAAAATTGCCGATAACTTAAATCTGGCTGCGGTTGCCCCATTATTGTGTGCCGGTATTACAACTTATTCTCCTCTACGTCATTGGAAGGTGGGTAAAGGCCATAAATTAGCGGTTTTAGGCTTGGGCGGATTGGGCCACATGGCTGTTAAATTTGGTGTAGCGTTTGGTGCAGAGGTAACGGTGTTAAGTACTTCGCCTAAAAAAGAAGCAGATGCTAAAAAACTGGGTGCTCATCATTTTGTGGTGACTACCGATCCTGAACAGATAAAAGCTGCTACAGGTACATTCGATTTTATTCTGGATACCGTTTCGGCAGAGCACGATTTTAACATGTACCTTTCTTTACTAAGAACAAACGGAATTCATATTTGTGTAGGCGTGCCACCAAAACCGGCAGAAATTGCTGCGTTTAGTTTATTGGGTGGCAGAAAAAGCCTGGCTGGTTCTGGTATCGGGGGTATTAAAGAAACTCAGGAAATGCTTGATTTCTGTGCCGCCAATAATATTGTTTCGGATATTGAAATGATTGATATCAAAGATATTCATAATGCATACGAACGCATGGAAAAAGGCGACGTACGTTATCGCTTTGTGATTGATATGGCTACTTTGTAATCTGCCTGATTATTCAACAGGGAAAAACCGGAGCAATGATTGTTCCGGTTTTTTTGTTTAACCAGTCAACTGCAATAGATCTCGGGCTTCGTTGCGTGCTGCTTAAAGTCGTCATCAGGGAAGTTCAATTAACCAGCTAACCAACTAAAGAGACCAGCTAATGAACCAATGACCAATGAACAATTCAACCTATAATGCATACGCCGTCTCCGCCTTCGATTGCGAAAGCACTAAAAAACTCTGAATATTACCCACATAAGCCAGGGTACCAATATTATCCCTTAAAAAATTATTATAAGAAACCATATCCGGCATGGCTACCTTTAGCATAAAATCGAAATGCCCGGTTAGGTGGTAACATTCCATTACTTCAGGGTATTTATCCATTTCGGCTTTAAAAGCTCTGATCACATCTTCTGAATGGAGGTTAAGTTGAATGTGTGGAAAGGCGATGAAATGAGATCTCAGCTTGTCAATATCAACTAGGGCTACTGTCGATTTGATGTAGCCATTCGTTCTGAGCTTTTTAATGCGCTCAACTATGTGCGTCATGCTTTTTCTAAGCTTTCCCGAAACTTCCTTGTAGGTTAATAATCCATCGCGTTGTAAAAGGTTTAGGATTTCAATATCGGTCTGATCAACTTTTGGCGGCTGCATGTAAATACTTAGTGTATAATTGTATATTTTTTGTTCGCTTTTGTAAAGACTAAAAATAGTTAAATTAATTATATTTAAGTTAATTTATTGTCAATACTGATTAAGTTACTTAGTGTATTTAATACATTAATAGTGAAATTTTGTGGATGCCAATAAGAATTATATTCTGTTGGCTTGTTTTCTTAGCCAAATAAACCAAATTTTTGGGATGTTAAGGGGTTTGAAAAAAATAATTTTTATCAAAAAAATAGCTTGTTACTGTATAATTTGCTTAACTGCTGATCTTTATGTCGTAAATTATTAAACCAAATATTGTATTTCTCATGCTTAAAAAACACAACTTCGGCGCAGGTCCTTGCATATTGCCATCGACTGTAATGGAACAAGCTGCCCAGGCGGTTATCAACTGGAATGGGATGGGTTTGTCTATTTTGGAGGTTTCTCACCGATCGCCTGAATTTGAGGAAGTGGTACTTAAAACACAGTTGCTGGTCCGCGAGTTATTGTCTGTTCCCGATCACTATTCAGTACTTTTTTTACAGGGCGGAGCAAGTACACAATTTGCCATGATTCCAATGAACTTTTTAAGTGCAGGAAAAAAAGCAGCTTATCTCGATACCGGTTATTTTGCAATAAAAGCCATTAAAGAGGCTAGGTTATTTGGTGAAGTAGATGTTGTAGCATCTTCGAAAGATAAAGACTATGCCTATATTCCAGATCATCATGATGTGGATGCCGAATCTGCCTATATGCATTATACCTCAAATAATACGATTGAAGGAACAGAGATATTTAATTTTTCAGCCAGTGGTGTTCCATTGGTATGCGATATGTCCTCAGATATTTTTTCGAGAAAAATTAATGTAAGTGATTTTGACCTGATTTATGCAGGTGCGCAAAAGAATATGGGACCAGCAGGCATGACCCTGGTTATTGCTAAAAATGAATTTCTAGATCGTGCAAAGAAGGAAATTCCATCTATGATGGACTACCGTATATTTCGCGATAACATGAGCATGTACAATACACCGCCAGTATTTTCTATTTATGTTGCCATGCTTAATCTTTTATGGCTTAGAGATCAGGGTGGGGTAAGTGGAATCGAGCGTTGTAATATCGAGAAGGCAAAACTGTTATATGCCGAAATAGACCGGAATCCACTTTTTTATGGTACTGCGCAGGTTGCACACCGCTCTCGGATGAATGTTACTTTTCAGGCAATTGATAAAGAAGTAGAGCAGGCATTTTCAAAATTTGTAGCCGAAAAAGGCATCGTGGGGATTAAAGGTTACCGTACCGTTGGCGGCTTCCGTGCATCACTTTACAATGCACTTCCCTTATCAAGCGTAGCAGTATTGGTAGAGGCCATGGTTAGTTTCGAAAAAATATACAGTGATAAAACAGTTCTTGAACTCGAATAAATCTATAAAAAGATGATAAAAATTTCTCCTCTAAAGGCATTAAGGCCAGGGAAAGGCATTTTTGATCTGATGATCTCTGACCAGGTAAATGGTAAGGGACATAAAAATGAACAGCTTTCTTTTGAAGATATCATTAATTTGTTTGGATGTGCTTTGGACGATCAACCAGCCATTTATATTTACGAAGTTCGTGGTGATGCAGGCGTAATGCGTGGTGTTTGGGCCACTATCGATCTTTCTGAAACGGCAGCTGAAGCCATTAAGAGACATGAAGAAACTGTATCGTCGAAAGTAGAATTGCTTAAAGCCGATAGGAGGAGTAAGACCACAGAAAAATCGCCTATATTATTGGTGCATAAGAAAGATAAAGCTTTAGATGCATTGATTGATTATGTGGTGCGCACGCGCAAACCGCTGGCTACCGAGTGGTCGCAAATGGGACATTTTCTATATCAGGTACTCGAAGAAGAGGTGATTGAAAAATTTGTGCACCAGTTTAAAGCAATTGAAGCCGTTTACCTGGCCGATGGGCATCACCGCCTGGAAGCCGCCTGCTCCCTTCAAAAAAATATCCCTCAGCAAATCAGCTCGCTCTTTGTTTCTGCCGATGTAATTTCGATAGCCCCTTTTCACAGGATTGTTTCTGCTACCGATATTTCATGGCCAATACTGATGGAAAAGCTTGGCCAATATTATTACATTTCAAAAATCCCCAATAATAAACCTTACAAACCCGATCAGAAAAACAGGCTGGGACTTTGTTTTCAGGGAGAGTGGTATCAACTCGATTTAAATAAAGCTTGGGGATCGCTATCTGTTAAGCCCGATACGGTGATTTTGCAGGAGATGATTCTTTCGGAAGTGCTGGGGATACATCAACCTAAAGAAGATGAAAGGCTAACCTGTTTTCCCGATTGCAAATGGCCTCAGTTTCTCAGCCAATTGAGCAATGATACCCGGGCTATTGGTTTTTCTCTTTTTGCCATGACCGCCGATGCTTTTATTGCAGCCGCAGAAAAGGCTGAGTTTTTGCCACCCAAATCTACCTGGATCGCTCCTAAAGTTCCGCAAGGCTTTATGGCAAGCAGCCCCGTAGCCATTACGGCAAAAGGAGAACAGTTACGGATGAATTAATAAAATAAATGCAATGTTCGATCTCGATTTAGAAAGCATAGGACAAGTAACCGCCACGGTGTTAATTGTTGGCTTTTTTGTAGTCGCCTGGTATAAAAGGCGGTATTAAGGCAGGCTATGCCTTTAATAAAAGCTGTTGGAGCACCTTAATTCTTTGAAAGATAATAAGCCAGAATTTTTCCCTCAAATTACGCAGATTGAAACGGAGAGTTACAAGTAGATTAAAGAGAGCTGATTCTTCAGCGCATTAATAAATTGTGCTATTGATAAAATCTGCGGGAGATGATAAGTTGAAGTTTTTCCCTCAAATTACCCAGATGAAAACGCAGAGTCGCAAGTAGATTAAAGGGAGCTCATTCTTTCAGCGTATTAATAAATTGTGCTATTAATAAAATCTGCGGTATCATCTTAAATCTGCGGGAGATGATAAGTTGAAATTTTTCCCGCAAATTACGCAGATTGAAACGTAGAGTTGCAAGTAGATTAAAGAGAGCTGATTCTTCGGCGTATTTAATAAATTGTGCCTATTAATAAAATCTGCGGTATCACCTTAAATCTGCGGGAGATGATAAGTTGAAGTTTTTCCCGCAAATTACGCAGATTGAAACGCAGAGTCGCAAGTAGATTAAAGGGAGCTCATTATTCATCGTATTAATAAATTGTGCCTATTAATAAAATCTGCGGTATCACCTTAAATCTGCGGGAGATGATAGATTGAAATTTTCCCTGTAAATTACGCAGATTCATAATCCCATTTATATTGATTAATCAAGATCTGCTTTATTTAAATCCTGGCTAAAAATGTATCAATGCCGTTGAAATTCGGAGGCAGATGAATTGATTCCCAGTAAAATTTATACTTTTGGTTTTCTAATCATACTCTTTTTATGAAATTACTTTTTAGATTTTGCGTAGCGGGCTTATTAACTGCATCATCAATTGCTGCCAGTGCACAAACTGTTACACTCGATTACTTTTTTAACCGCGAAACCCGTAAAGACAAGCAAGGCAAAGAAATCCGTTTTCATTACCTGTGGAGTGAGCGCGCAAGCAGTGGTTTTTCTATTTTGGGCAATACTTTTAAGAAAGAGGGCTTTAAATTAGATTCGCTCGAAACAGCACCTACAGCAGCAAATTTAAAAGGAAGTGATGTTTATTTAATTGTCGATCCCGACAGACCAAAAGAAAACCCCAAGCCAAATTATATAGAAGCCGAGCATATCAAAGCCATTTCTGCCTGGGTAAAACAGGGCGGGGCATTGGTGATGTTTGCTAACGATAGCGCCAATGTAGAGCTGCCACACTTTAATAAGCTGGCTGGTGTATTTGGAATACATTTTAGCAATGAAATGCAAAACCACGTAATTGATGATGCCCATTTTGAAGATGGTGCTATTGTAACCAAAAACAACCCGGTATTTAAAACTGCTTCAAAAATTTTCATGAAAGATGTGTGCGCCATCGAAACCAAAGGTGCAGCAAAACCTGTATTGAAAAATGGTGCAGGTGCAACTGTTATTGCGACTACAAAATATGGTAAAGGCAATGTAGTTGCCATCGCCGATCCATGGTTATACGATGAATACGTAAATGGCCGTTTGCCTAAAGAGATGGGCTTCGAAAACGATAAAGCGGCTGTTGATCTGGTTAAATGGTTAAAAACCCTGGCCAAAAAATAATTAAAGTTTATCCAGTTTAAAATAACCTAAATGAATTTCATCTTCTGGTAAGCCGGTTGATTCGGTAATTTCTATCTGGTATTTTTTCCTGGCCTCCTTATTTAATATATCTTCTATTTTATAGATATCATCAACGTCAATTCCATATTTTTCATCAATATGTGAATTGGCGCCTTTGATTGATTTTGTTTTAAAAAATAAGGTCTTCTTAGCCTCCTGTATGGCTTGTGCCCGCTCATCGTGTACCGATAGTACAATGTAATGCTGTTCGTAAAGCAAGCCTGATTGATATCCGCCAAGGTTGATGAAAAAGAGTTTCTTTACCCCGGTGGGCGTATCGTTACTTCGTGGCACTACTTTAATCCGGTATCCCTCCACATAACTTACTTCGCGCCAGCCATCCAGGTGGATACTGTTGCCCGCTTCGGGCCAGAAAGCTTTTATTTCCGTTATTAATTCCTTTAAACTGTGTGCTATCCCAAAAAAATAGTCGTGCTGCTCTACATTTCTTTTAGGCGCTTTCGATCCCAGTAAAATCATAAACAATTTGGGTGGTGTTAGTCCTTTTTCCTCCATTTTGTTGCCAAACGTATTGATGTCCGATAAGACTAACAAGATTTGTTACGATTGGTTTCTGAAAAGAAAATAAGGCTGGCAATTTTCCCTGAGCTAAAACAATTTTAGTTTTTAAAGATTATAAGGTTTACAAATCACATTAATTAATGGGTAAGGGAAAATTAAATAAGCGAATCGCCATCATTGGTGGCGGACCAAGTGCGCTTTTTATGTATAAAAGACTTGTCGAATCGAAAAGGAAAGACCTGCAAATCGATATTTTTGAACGAAAAGACTATCTGGGAGCCGGTATGCCATACAGTACCGAAGGAGCAAACAACGAGCACATTACCAATGTATCTGATAACGAAATCCCGGTAATTTTTAATTCCATTGCAGAATGGGTCAAAACGGCACCTAAACCGTTGCTGAAAAAATTTGATATCGATCCCCAGAAATTTAATGAGTATAAAGTGCTGCCAAGGTTATTTTTTGGTGAATATCTGATTGCACAATTTGAGCTATTAAGAAGTTTTGCTACCAAGAAAGGAATCATAACAAAGGTTCATCTCAACACTGTGGTTGAAGATGTGATCGACCATCCGCGTAAAAAGGAGGTAGTTGTAAAGCTGCAGGAAGGTGGTTGGTTTGAGTTCGATAGTTTAATTATTTGTACCGGTCACAACTGGCCCAAAAAGTACGAAGGTAAAATCGAGGGTTATTTCGATTCTCCTTATCCGCCTCAAAAAATGTTGTTAAAACTTAATCATCCTGTTGGCTTAATGGGTTCATCGTTAACCGCTATCGATGCGGTAAGAACACTGGCTAAGGCAAATGGTAAATTTATAAACGCTAAAGATGGCAAGCTCAGTTACGAACTTAACAAGGATAGTGAAGGTTTCAAGCTCATTATGCATTCCAGGAATGGGTTATTACCTGCCATCCGGTTTCATTTAGAAGACCCACATTTAGGTAAGGGCGAAACCTTACTCAAAACAGAAATTCAGGAACATATTAAAGCAAATGATGGCTTTGTGAGCCTCGATTTTTTATTTGAGCAGAATTTTAAAGCCAGGTTTATTAAAGAAGATCCCGGTTTCTACAAAAAAATAAAAGATTTAACGCTTGAAGAGTTTGTAGCAAACATGATGGCTTCCAGGGAGAAGAAAGAGCCTTTTGAGCTTTTTAAACAAGAGTATATAGAAGCCGAAAAATCCATCCGTAAAAAGAAATCGGTTTATTGGAAAGAAGCACTTGCTATTTTAAGCTTTACCATGAACTATCCTGCCAAATATTTATCGGCGGAAGATATGGAACGACTGCAAAAAGTATTAATGCCCTTAATATCCATTGTAATTGCATTTGTGCCACAAAGTTCATGTAGAATCTTATTTGCTTTGCATGATGCCGGCATTTTAGAAATTATTGAAGTTGGTGATGATAGTGAGGTTAAACCCATTAAAAAAGGTGGAGCCAATTATCATTATTACAACAGCCAGAATAAAAAGGTTGTGAGGCATTTTGAGACTTTTGTTGATTGCGTTGGGCAGCCCCATCTCTCTTTTAAAGATTTTCCATTTAAAAGCCTGGTTAAAAAAGGTAAAATCAGTCAGGCCAGGCTTGCTTTTAAGTCAGCCGAGGTTGGCCAGGAAACAAAACAGGGAGGTAATAAACAAGTTAGAATTGTAGAAGGGAAGTACTTTTTAAATGTGCCTGGTAGCACCATCAACGATTATTTTCAGGTGGTAGATAAAAAAGGAAATAGCAATGACAGGGTTTATTTAATGGCAGTGCCGTATATGGGAGGCTATAATCCGGACTATTCAGGTCTTGATTTTTGTGAGGCAGCGTCAACAATTGTCACCCAGCAAATTTTAATTTGAAATACTTGATGATTTTGTCTTTAAATGTAGCGCTAAGTATACTTAATTTTAGGTATTATGTGTATTCTTTTTTAATCTCTTTATTTGTGTAATGTGTTGTTTATGAGTGTTTTGACTTTTGTTTTGTTTTGTTTGTGCTCTTAAAAACAAACGTTTGCGCTTAAATTGTGTGTAAATTGTTTTTCTTGACTTTTCAGTCTGGTTTACACTAGTGTCAAAAACCTAAAGATTAGCGTATTATCCTCATAGTTTTAATTTTTGGTCACTCAATTATATTGTCATCTTGACGTTTATTGTATTTTGCCGTTTGTTAAAGGAATATCTCTATAAAAATCGACAAAAACTGTCGGGTATTTTAAAGGTTGAAAGCTTTTATGTTGCTTTAGTTTGTTTTAAAGGCATTTTTTAGGCAAACGTTTGCGTTAAGAAAAATTAAAATTGAACTTTCTTAATCTATATCTTGCATTAACAAAATTAAAACGAGCCAAATATTTTTTTAGTACAATAGCTTTAAAATGCTTTCTGCCAACCAACAGGAAACACAATTAGTAAGGCAATGATAAACCCTTAACCGGGAAATAACAGCAAACAAACAATAACTAATGGTTCTTGCCACAATATTTTTGTAGCAAGGATTAATAACTAATCCTAATTAAACTCTATGGTCAAAAACTTTACACTTTGTCTCCAGGTATTCTTTTAAGAAAATAACAAACAACCAAATGGTTCTTGATGCAATTCTTTTTGCAGCAAGAATTATAACTAATCATTCTAATTCCCATACTATGTTCAAAAAATTTACGCTTTGTCCACTGGCATTCTTATGCCCAAAATTTTCTGCCAGTAACAGTCTGTTACCGGTCTTTTAGCAATTGCATTTTCATTTAACACTAAAAATTTAATAAAAACTATTCAAATGGTTAAAATTTACACAAGCATTTGTTTTGCCTTGTTTTTATCTGTTTTTGGATCTCAAACTTTACACGCCAATACGGTAGTGGTAAAGGGGGGTAATAGTGTGTATTTTGCTTTTCAGCAAGATACTACGAAAGCTAAGAAAGAGCCATCAACATTTTCTGTAAAAACAGATACAATAGGGCAAATGATTAAGGCGTTGCAGAAATTTAAGGCTGTACGCGATACGATTAACATCCGTTCGGCAACGCCAATTCCAAATTTGTCATTACAACAGATTATTAAAGGGAATTTGGCAGGAGTTTACGTACAGGAGCCAAATGGCGAGCCAGGAACTGAACAGAGCATTATTATACAAGGAGCTTCCGGGCAATTGTTTACAAAAAAGGATATTTATGCACTACAGCCGGCAGTTTATTTAAACGGTGTGCCGTTGGTAGCCGATAACCCTTTTGCTTTTGATGTACAGAAGTATGACTACAATAGGGTTGGTCCGGCAACTAATTTACTTTCTCAGATTAGTATTGATAATATTCAGTCTATTTCGGTGATTAAAGATCCATTTGAGCTGGCCAAACTTGGACCAAATGCAGCAAATGGCGCAATATATATTACTACAAAGAATGCAAGGGCAGCCGGTCTTCGTGATATTAGTGCAAACGCTTATTTTGGTTATGTAACTGCACCCACTGTAAATACAATTAATGGTGTTTACGAAAATAATTTCAGAAAACCATTTTATCAAAAATATGCAACTACCGAGAATTATGCAGGTTATGCTTCTTATTTAAGAGATTCTACCAATACCGCATATTACGGGCCATCTAACTGGAATGATGTCTATTATAAAAATACACCAACCTTTTCGGCTGATTTAGGTATTACAGGTGGTGGCGATCGGGCAAATTTCAGATTTTTTGGTTCAGGTACTCAAAATGCTGGTAATGCCGATGATACCCACATTAATAAGTATAACTTATTTTTTGGAATTAACATGGCGCCGTTTAAATGGCTTACTGTTTCGAGTAGCGTAAACGCAGCCCGTTTAGATCGTACCAGAAACCGAAGCCTGAGAGATCGTTTTGCAGAAACCAGGTATATTCCTGATTTATCAAATCCCTTATCACCAAATGCCTCTATATATGGAAGCTTTTTAGGCGAAAATGAAAAAAATGTTGACAATAACCGCTCTAGTATATTAAATGGAAATTTAATAATAAGTGCTAAAATCAATAAAATAACCCTCGCTTCAAGTCTAATTTTTGATTATAATGAAGGGGTTAGAGATTATTTTACTCCCTCTACCTTAATGGATGGAGTAAGCTATGTATCTAATTATTTTGGCTATAGTCAGCGTTTGTTACAAAGCAATACGGCTTCTTATAAATATGAAATTAATAAAGCAAATACAGTTGATTTTGAAATAGGCCAGAGCTTTCAGGGCGATACTTATAAATATAATTATGCAAGGGCTTATAATGGACCAAATGATTATGTAAAATTAAACCTGGTTGACGGTCGTGAAAAGATTAACGATGTCGATAACCCTGATTATCTAAATACCCTGGCTAAAGGTGGATTCTATGTTTTTAGATATATAGACAAAGAACGGAACAATTTAATGTCTTTCTATGGATCAGCCAAATACAGTTATAAAAATCTGTTAAATGTAAGTGCCCTTTTAAGAAGAGATGGTTCTTCGAACGGACAGCCAGACAGCAGATGGGTAACTACACCAGCTTTTAGCGCCACCTTTAATTTAAAGGAGCAGTTCTTAAAAGACAATACTTTTTTTGATAACCTGAACCTAAGTGCAGGTTGGGGAAGAAATTTGAGAGTTTTCCTTGACGACAGATATGCAGCAGGTCCTCAGTACCGTTCAGAAAATGGATGGTTTGAAGAGCCAACTATCCCAGGTTACGGAGGTAGATTGGGAATAAACAGACCATATGAAAGTGGCTTTATTGGTTATGGAATTAGCTTGCCTTTTTCTGATCGTACCAGTATAACCCTAGATGCATCTTTCCTGAAAAACAGAATTAATGCAGCAATTAGCGCTTATAATCGTAATGATAATAATAACATTGTTGGCGTACCAGTACCTTTTGAAACAGGTTATAGTGTTAACTATCAATCGGGAATGGATATTAACAATAAAGGTTTAGAACTCATGTTGAACGGAGTAATCATCAGTAAACCAAAAGGGTTAAACTGGAATACTACCTTAAACATCAATTACAATCACAATGAACTTAAAGCATTACCTAACGGTTTAAAGGAAGTAGTTGTTGGAGATAATAAACTTGCTGTTGGTAAACCTGTTGGAAGTTTTTGGTTGTATAGCAACAATGGAATTTACAATACCAATGCCGATGTACCTGCAGGAAGAACCTTTAATGGTATTCCAATGAAAGCTGGCGATCCTAACTGGGCAGATTATAACGGCGATAACCGTGTTGATAGTAAAGATAAAGTTTTAACAGGTAACAGGTTGCCGAAATTTGTAGGTGGCTGGAACAATACCCTGGCCTATAAAAACTTTGATCTTAATTTCAACTTCATATTTGCATTGGGGCAAAAAGCAATTAATCAATATGAAGCTACCCGTTATGGATTTATTAATCGTGAAGCAAGTAACGATATCAATTCGGTTAAAGAAGTTTCTTCTTGGCAGATATTTGACAATGAAAAAGCATATCCAATTTACAATCCATGGAGCGATGTTGATGCTTATCGTGTAGATCAGGACCTATTCCTTGAAGATGCTTCATATGTAAAATTAAGATCGGTAACATTAGGTTACGATTTCGGTAAAACATCATTTTTTAAAAAATCGGGTAAAACAATAAGAAGGGCATATTTATATGCAACCGCGATGAACTTGTTTACCATAACCAGGTTTACAGGTGCAGATCCTGAACTTGTAAACTATACCGGATACTACGATGGAGCCAATTTAACCATCCCTAGAACTTTTGTATTAGGCTTTAAATTGGATTTATAAAATAATTATACAATTAATATGAATGATATAATCAATAAAGAAAATAGGTTTTACAAAACTGCTGCTGCAATTTTGGTATTACTAATTGGCTTTGGAAACTTTTCTTGTAAAAAGATTGACGATGTACAATCGACAAGATTATCTACCGAAGAAACCAACTGGAAAACCTTAGAAGATGCCAAAGCCAATCTGCTATCGGTATATGGTTTACTTCGTTCGGCTACTGTAGCTGATAACGGCCACTGGATCATGGGCGATTTAAGACAAGGTGATTTTACTATTACCAATCGTGCCGATTTAAAGGCAGTTGTGAATGGCCAGCTAAATGCTTCTTACCCGGTAATTAACAGGTTAACCAACTGGAGAAGATTTTATGCAGCCATAAATGCGGCAAGCCTTTTTATAGAGCGGGCAAAAGAGATTAAAAGTTTAGATCCACGTTATACCCAAATAAATTTTGATGTAGATGTTGCACAGGCCAGAATGCTTAGGGCTTTTGCTTATTTTTATATGAGCAGAATTTGGGGCGATGTGCCTTTGCTTACCTCATCTCACGATGGTGAATTTGTACAACTGGCCAGAACATCACAACAAAAAGTACTGGCTTTTGCTACCAACGAATTGTTGGCTGCGGCTAAGGTTGTACCTTTTAGATATGGTGGTACCGATCCGATTATGCCAGGCTTATATTATGGCGCAAACTGGCCTTCATGGAATGGTATCGTTTTTACACGCTTATCAGCTTATATCATTTTAGCACACATTGCTGCATGGCAAGGTAACTATATCGATGTGGCCAACTATTCTAAATTTGTTTTGGACAATCAATCTACCCAATATTTTGTAGATGGCGCTAACCCGTTGGATTATATTGATATGAATGCGCTAACGGAAAATCAGAACAACTATAGCCCGTTTGCATACAAAAGAGCGAACCTTATGGTGGGTTTCCCTTTTGAAGCTGGTAATGGTTTATCAACTGCCAACGGCCACATTGAGCAATTAACGCTGGCTTATCCTTTTATTCCGAAATCACAGCCAGAAATGTTTGTTTCTAAAGATACCATCATCAAGGCATTTTCAGTTCCATTTGATTTAAGGTTCAGCAGAGATCCAATAACAGGTTTATTGAGAACGAATTATTTCTATGGTTTTGAATCTGAACGTCCAATTTTTAATAAAATAAAGGTAATCTATCCATCCAACACTTCCGGTAATGTTACCTTATTCAGTTCATCGATGGTATTTAGCCGCATGGAAGAAATTACCTTGTTAAGGGCTGAGGCACTAGCTGTTTTAGGGCAGAACGATCAGGCACTTAATGCGCTGAACAGGGCCTGTTTATTAAGAGGCTTTGGTTTTACCACCAGCACACCAGATTTAGTTGCTGCAATTTTTCAGGAGCGTAGAAGGGAGTTAATGGGCGAAGGCTGGAGATGGTACGATATTGTACGCTACAATAGAATTAAAAACCCGCAAACTGTTTTTGCAACCAAAGGTGGTAAGTCGATGACGTTTAAGGAGTTTGAGGCTGCCGGAGGTATTTATTGGCCAGTATCACAAGATGTAATTAATGCCAATTCATCAATTACCCAAAATCCATACTGGTAACCATTAACCTAATCAGATTTAGAATGAAAAATTTATTATATAAAAAGAGCACATTTTTTCTTTTGGGGCTTATTGGCTTATTCTTTACTGCCTGCAAGAAAGATGTTACGCCTTATCATGATTATGTAAATACACAGCAAACCTTCAATGGTTCTGCAATGGATTATTTAAAGGCCCAGCCTAAAGGCACCTTTGATTCCTTGTTGTTGGCTTTAGATCGTTACCCATTCCTGAAAGACTCCTTAACGAATCAAAAAGTAACACTTTTTGCCCCGGTAAACAAAAATTTTGAGGCAGCAGAGAAGTACCTAAACTTGGTGCGTAAAAATCAGGGTAAAGCACCCGTTTATTTGTCAAATGCAGATCCGGTTCAATTGGGCGTAATGTTATGCAAATACATCATCAGAGGCGGTAGAACTACGGATGCATACATCAATAATGCAGATGGAATGTTACTTAAAAACATTGTAATCGATTATCAGATGCATGTTAAATATGTAAAATTAAGTTCAGCAGGTTATGTTGGCGGAGGCCCTGCATCACTTAATTTTAGCGATACCTATGGTTCTATCTTTTCCAATACCTGGGTAACAACAACAACCAACGCGGTTAACATTAAAACCAACAATGCAATTATCAATATCCTTACACCAATACACAATTTTGGTTTTGACGAATTCACAAACAGATTGAACAATTAAAAAGTGATGATGAAAAATAAATTAAATCTATTGCGTATATGCTTAATTCTGGTATTGGGTAGCATAGCCTTATCGGCATGTAAAAAGAATTTACCTGATGAACGTTTATCAATAGCCAACGATTCTCAGTACACCCAATATTTATATCAACCGGTTTTAGGTAGAAATACTTTGTTTGCCAATAACTTTCAATACGGTAACTCTAGTCGTCCTTTGGATTTTAAAATTGTAAACATGCGCACCTTTAACGGGGAGCCGGCACCAGAGTTAACCAACAACTACCCCGTAACCGTTTGGAAAACTGCCTACGATGGGACCGAGAAATCCCTTGCAGCGATCGAAGCGAAACGTACTATAGAAAACCATCCGTTATTCGAAGTAAGACCACACTCTGGTGAGTTTATGATGTGGGCTGCGGCCAACTCAAATATGGTAAAGGCACAGCCAGATTCGGGCTACGTTTTTGATGTAGAAATGTCAAATTCAGGAGGTAGAAAGTACTATCAGAATTTCCGTTTGCGCCCTTTGCGTGAGCGTCCGTATGAGCCATCAAATTTAGACCCTATAACAGGGCAAGGTACCTCAGTATCGGTTAATCCTACCAGTGTATTTATCACAGGCGAACGCGGACAGTTACTCAATACCAGAGATGACGTGCAGGTTTTGTTTAAGAAAACAGGAAATGGTAACAGTCTCACTTTCAAATTCGCAGATACATTATCTAATCCTATTGATCCGAATAAGTTTGCCGCTACTGATTGGGCTAATTTAGTACATGGCTTTAACATGGTTAAAGATGCTGGGAAGGTAAAATACGAGGTGGCTTATCCAATACCTTGCAGTGCTTATCCAACTAAGTACACTACGCTGTCAGGAGATCAGGCGAGGGTTGTTTTCAGGTTTAACAGGCAGGCATTTGGGAATATACAACAACAGTGTTTCCTGTCCTTCAACTTTAATATTTACCAAAAAGGAGATTGGGAAATCACTTTCTGGTTTAAGCGTGATAAACCAAAATTTGATAATGATTAATGGAACAGTATAAACTAAAACAAAACATATTTCCAATGAAGTATTTTTACACCATAGTTATTTTATTGATTTTTGGTTTCCAGAATTTAGCTATTGCCCAGCAACGCATTGTTGTAACCGGGACAGTTATTGATGGTTCATCAAAATCAAAAGAAACCATACCCGGAGTTAGTGTTACCAGCGGAGGTAGTTCGTTAGGTATTACCGATAATAACGGTAAATTTAGGGTAACGGTAGCTAACAACGGTTCTTTAACCTTTAGTTATGTAGGTTACGAACCTATCACAGTTAAAGTAAACAACCGTACTAATATTTCGGTTACCATGGGGGTTGATAATAAAACCTTAAAAGAGGTAACAGTTACAGCTGGTTATCAAACCAAAACAAAAACATTGATGACCGGTTCTGCTGTAACCATTTCCGGAAAAGATATCCAGGGACAACCAGCCAGTGATGTAATGTCGCTATTACAAGGTAAGGTGGCAGGTTTAAATATTCAGAACAATACAGGTTCTCCTGGTTTCAGAGGTAGCGTAACCATACGTGGTATATCTAATATCAATGTTTCGGGTTCTGGAAGTTCTTCTTTCTTAACACCTACGTCGCCATTATTTGTAATTGATGGTGTACCGGTAGATGATAATACCGATTACTCATATGGTTTTCAACAAGCAGGCCCTGGTGTTTCGCCAGCTTCTCAAATTCCACCAGAGGATGTTGAAGATATTACAGTATTAAAAGATGCTGCCGCTACAGCCCTGTATGGCTCGAGGGGTGCATACGGTGTAATTTTAATTACCACCAAGCGCGGTAATTCAAAAGTGCCAGTAGTGCGTTACAATGGTTCAGCCTTTATGTCAACAGTTCCGCAATTGCGTTCAGTAATTGGTGGTAAAGGTGAGCGTTTGTTAAGAATTGATCAGATTTTACGTTACGATACAACTTATAATCATGCCATCGATTTAATAAACTCTACACCATTCTTATCTGATAGTTTAAATGCCTATTACAATAACTCAACTGATTGGCAGTCTTATTTTTATCGCCCAACTTTTAACCAAAACCACAATTTAAATATTTCTGGAGGCGATACCAAGTTTAACTATAAAGTAGCCTTAGGAATTTACGATGAAAAAGGTATTCAACAGAACACAGGTTATTCTCGTTATAACCTGAACATGAATATGATTTATTCACCTAGTCGAAAGTTTAGACTCGAAGGGCAGTTAAATAACTCCATACAAAATCAGCAAACGGGAAGTGGGAACGGGCTCCAGAACGCTGGGATTGCGAAAGGAGGAAGCTCGTCTTCCTTACTGCCAGCCCCCTCGCTCTACTCATCTGTTGATGCTGTATTGGGGGCATTAACTACCGATAACGATAATAAGGTATTAAACACTACTGCAACCCTAAATGGAGAGTACGAAATTGTACCAAATTTAAAATTGGGTTCTTATTTAAGTTATACCGGAAAATCGAGTACAAAAGATAATTTTTCACCGGCGGCATTAAATTCAAACCAGGCAGAGTACTATACCTATAATGATAGGGCTACTACTTTATACAACCGTAATCAACTTTCGTATGTATATTCATTAAAAGAGGCTGGCGAAGATGCACACAACTTTTCAGTTTTTGCTTTCTCTGAGCTAAGGGCTTCTTTCTTTAAATCGGATGCAATATTGAACGATCGCGTAGTAAACGATCAGTTAAGAGGGCCGTTAACCAATATGACCGATTACCTGACTTCAAAAGGGGGAACAATTGGTTATACCGATTTAAGAAGTATTGCTTTTGCCGGTGCTTTCTCTTATAACTATAAGCAGAAATATGTAATCGACCTGAACTATCGTGTGGATGGACTATCTACCAACGGACCAAACGCCGGTTACAAGAAAAACCCAGCAATAGCGGTAAAATGGAACTTTGATAGAGAAGCATTTTTAAGCAATTTGAAATTTTTGGATTATGGTGATATCCGTTTAAGTTATGGTTCAAATATTACTCCAAATGGTAATATTTATCAGGCTTATGGTAAGTATTATGGCGGTGGCCGTTACAACAACAGCAATACTGTAGTTTCAGATTTAGAGTTTCTGCCAAACTTAACTTTAGAGCCAACAAAAGCCACAACTTATAACGCAGGTTTTGATGTTGGTATCTTAAATGGAAAATTCAGTTTATCAATGGATGCTTATTATAAACAAACAGACAACAGTTTCAGAGAGAAAAAGCTATCTGTTGCTAATTCATTTGATAAAATTGGTTCTACAGAAATTAGTAACGTTAACTATGGTTGGGAGTTTCAGGCAACAAGCCGCCCGTTAAACGCTACCAGTCCGTTCAAATTAGCTTTAAGTGCGAATTTGGCAATTAACAGAGAGATTTTGGCCGCATTGCCTGATGGATTAAGAGAACAAATTTATTACGATGCAGCTTTAGGTCAGGATACGTATTATCGTTTAGGTATCAATTCACTATCTAATTACCTGTATAATACGAAAGGTGTTTACAGCACCAATGCTCAGGTTCCGGTTGATCCGCTTACTGGTTTACCATACCGTGTAGGTGCCAATGGTAAATTAAATTATTTCAAAGCCGGAGACCCTATTTTTACTGATTTAGATGGTAACTATGTATTAAACGAATATGATAGGGTAATAGCAGGTAACTCGCAACCGCAAATTACAGGTGGTTTTACCTCGTTGTTTCAGTATAAGAACTGGAGTTTGGAGGTTAATACATCTTTTACACTTAAGCGCGATATCTTAAATAACAGTTTGGCAGCTCAGTTTGCCCGTTTCAACACTCCGCTGGGTAATGACAAAGGTGAAATATTCGGATTGGTTCCACTTTCTGAATATAGCTATTGGGCAGCGCCGGGCGATATGGCCATGTATGGTAACCCATTAGATTTTGTTAGGGCAAAACTATTAGATCCATATAGATCTAATCAAACCCTGTTTCAGGAAGATGGATCGTATTTTAAATTAAACTCAGTAAAAGTGTACTACATGTTTAATCAAAAATTCACACAAAAATATGGTATGAACAGAGTAAGTGTTAACCTAACTGCTTCTAACTTAGGTTTTATAACCCGTTACTCAGGTCCAAATCCAGAAAATGTTACCTCTTTAGGAAGAGATGACTCTGGAGGTTACCCAATTTCAAAACAATTTGCATTAGGCTTAAATATTGAATTTTAAATCGGATATGATGAAAGCGAAAAATATAAAATATTTACTAATGGCTACTTTACTATTGTTCGTAGCCCCAGGGTGTAAGAAGTTTCTTAATGTAGAACCTATTGATGCATTATCTGGAAACAATTTTTGGCAAACCAAAAAAGACGTAGAAGGTTTTACCAATGGAATTTACTCCAGGTTGAGAAATAAAATAGGCTCGAGTGTGATTATGCCAGCGCTCGACGTTCGTGCGAATTTCGTAACAACAGTGGGTACAATTGATAATAACGGAAACAATGTTTTCAATAACTTAATAGCCAATAACTTAAAGGCTGCTGTGAATGGCAGTACCACTTACGATGGCAGATTAAGGGGGATTATGGATTGGAAAGCCTGGTACGATATTATTGCTGCCAGCAATATCCTGTATTATGAGGTAGATAATGTTCCTGGTAACAACCTATCAGATAGCGAGAGAAAAAGGTATAAAGCCGAAGCAGTATTTACGCGTAATTTAAGTTACATGTTTATCTGCAAACTATTTGGCGATGCCATTTACTATACCGAAGCTTATAATAGTAAAGCGTTGCCACGAAGCCCTCAGGTTGAAGTAATGAAAAAATGTATTGCAGATATGAATGCTGCAAAGAACGATCTTCCCGAATCATATACAGATGCTTCTTTAGTTGGTATAAGGCCAACTAAAGCAAGTGCAGTAGCTTTATTAATGCATCTAAATATGTGGGCAGCTGCCTGGGATACCGGAGATAAGACTGGTTATTATAAGGCAGTGCTGGCACTTGGAGAAGAGATGTCCACTTATAAAAATTATACGGTGTTGCCAGTTACTGTAGAAAATACCAAACGGATTTTTAAAGGGCGTTCGAGCGAAAACTTATTTAGTATTTTGCAGGATTACAATTATGGCGAGATATTTTCAAGCTTTTCCAATTATTCATATTTCTTTTCTCATTATCCTGTTCGTGGTGCTACAACTAAAACCACCAGTTTTATGACATATGAAAAAGATTACATCAATAAACTGTTCCCTGCCGGTGTGCCTGATGCAAGGATTAGCACCTGGTTCGAAAATTACGATGCTGGAAATAACACCTTTCAGTTTAAAAAATTCATAAATGTATATTCAACCGGATCAGGAGCAAGTTTAACGGTAAATAGTGATGATAGCGCAATTATTTTCCGCTTGCCCGATGCATTATTATTAGCGGCAGAGGCTGCGGCAGAACTTGGTGATGATGTTACTGCGAAGGCTTACGCCAACCAGGTTAGAGTTGCTGCAGCAGCACCCTTATTAATCTCAAACGGCGAGGAATTGAAAAATGATATTTATAAAGAACGGTGCCGCGAATTAATTGGCGAAGGTCAGTTCTTTTTCGATCTCGTACGCACAAAAAGAGCTATAAGTACTGATTATTCGAAAGCGGTAATCAGTGTGTCTAACTTTAACAACGGTGCATGGACCTGGCCTTTACTCATCAGTAGTGCTGAGCGTACGGCTAATCCATATTTGATAGGTAATAATTTTTGGAATTAAGAAGATGAAAATAGAAAACATAAATAAAGCATTTTTATTGGTAATGGCCAGCGTGCTCTTCATGCTTGCGGGTTGCAAAAAATACTATTTTGATACAGGCGTGCACGATCCAAAGTTTAGTGGAAGCAGTTTGCAGTACATGAAATCAAAGAAACCTTTCTTTGACAGTACTTTAACAGTAATTAATCTGGCTGGGTTGAATGATGTGCTGGATAAAGAAAATGTAACCTTTTTTGCGCCACCAAGCGGTTCGGTTTTTAAAAGTATTAAAAGATTGAACGAGTATTTGAGAATAAATGGGAAAGATACCGTATCGCAACTTAGTCAGATAAAGCCCGAAGTATGGAGAAACACCCTTTCACAATATATTTTTAAGGGTTCCAACTTGTTAAAAGATTATCCACAAAGAGATACGCTTTCATACATTGCTTTTCCAGGTCAGAATTATACTGCCTATAATGGACGTATCATGAATGTTGGTGCAATTTTTAGCGATGCAGGTGGGGTGAAATACGCAGGTTACCGTCAGTTATTTTTGGCCTATATTCCGGATTTATCAAATCCACAGGTAGCACTACAAAATAATCCGGTGGCTACATCCGATATCCAGACTACAAATGGCGTGTTGCATGTATTAACCAAAATTAAACATAACCTCGGTTTTAATACCGATACTTTCATCGATCAGGTAGTTGCAGCGGGCATTTTACCGCCTACACCATAGCTAATTATTTATTTATATTAATTAATAGATACATGTTAACAAACATAAAATATAGAACAGGCTTATTGGTGGCAATGGTAATTTGCCTTGTTAGCCTCATGGTTTCTTGCGAAAAAGGAAAGGGACTGGCCGATGATCCTTACGCTGGTGGGAAACAGGTATTGGGTATAACTTTTATCTCAAAAACTACCGACCCTGATATTGTAAACGCTGGCTCAACCCTAAATCTTCAGGTAAATGGATTAATGAAGTATAAAGATAACTTTAAGCTTTATGTTAATGAGATCGAAGCCGAAGTATTGAATTATACCGACAGTACAATTCAGTTTAAGGTACCTTTAACGGCCAGTACCGGTAGCGTTTGGATTACTTCGCAGGGTCAAAGTTTTTTCGGACCAATTGTTAAAGTTGGTGGAAAAGTAGCAGTAGATCCTACCTTTAAAATTGTAAATGGTGCCAGTTCAGTTTCTGCATTCGGTATAAATACAGTTTACGATGCCGAAAAACTACCTTCGGGCAGGTTTTGGCTTACCGGCGGATTTACTACTTTTGAGCAGAAAGGGTCATTATTAACTCCTAATGGAGGTATAGTTCAGGTAGATGCAGACGGGGCTTATATTACCAGCGATATTAACTTTGGAAAAGGAGTTGCCGGGGGCTTTGGAATTATAACCTCAATTAACAGAATATCAAGTGGTTCTCAAAATGGCAAATTTATAATTGCTGGCAGTTTCTCTTCGTATAACTCTTACCGTGCTAACCGCCAAACACTTAGCAATATTGCCAGGTTAAATGCAAATGGTACTTTAGATACCGTCAAAACAGCAGATAAAGATGCTCAGGGTAATTCATTGGTGCCTATTGTTAATCCTAAACCCGGCGAAACCTGGAAAAATGGTGATACTGTAGCGGCCTTTAATGCTGGTGTAGATGGTTTTGTAAGAAAAACATTTATTTATGGCGAGCAGATTTATATCGTGGGTAATTTTCAGAATTTCAGAAGAATGTATTATCCAAATTCCAGTTACGATGAGAAGGTATATGATATAACCAAAATGAAACAAATGGTTCGGGTTAATGCAGATGGAACTATGGATTCTACCTTCCATTATAATAAGAATACCCGCCAAAGTGCTGCGGCTGGAAACGGTGGGATTATCGATGCCATGATGCAGACAGATGGAAAACTTATTTTGGTAGGGTCGTTTACGTCGTTTAACGGTGTAACAGCTAACCGGATTGTGCGATTAAATTTAGATGGTTCTGTAGATCAGACTTTTAGTGCAGGTACCGGAGCTAATGACGATATTTATTCGATCAGGTACAATGCTACAACCGATAAAATTGTAATTAGCGGCAACTTTAGCTCCTTTAATGGAAAAGCATCCTCTGGTGTTGCTTTATTAAATTCAAATGGGTCTGTAGTAAGCACTTTTAACGGCTCGGCTATTACAGGAGGTATTGCTACTTTCGCTGCTCAGCTTAACAATGGTAAAATAATAGTTGCTGGTTCATTCAAGAAATATGCCGATTATTTACGTCAGGGCTTTATGATATTGGAAGCCAACGGACAGTTAGCTGTTGGCTACAACAATACAGGTGGTTTTCAGGGTAGGATTTACGATATGATTGAAACTCCGGTAACCAATGGTTCGCAGGTTATTTTAGTTGGTGATATTTTTAGATTTAACTCTATGCTGCCACATAACGTACTTAGGCTAGTCATTTCTAATTAACTGTACACTTTAATTTTATAGATATGAAAAAAAATATAAGATCAGTTTTTAACATAAAAACGATAAGTGCAGCATTCCTTTTAGGGTTTATTTTACTCCACTCGGCCTGCAATAAAAATTTTGATAATGTTTTGCCTAAATCGTTCAGAAACGATACACTTGGCTTAGGCAGCAATTCAAAAAAAGTGTTATACATTATATTGGATGGCGTAAAAGGTTCAGTAGTGAGCAGTTTAGCACCAGCCAATCTCACACAAATTACCAACAATGCCATATTTTCTTATGATGGTGTTGCTGATTACCAGCGTAACACCATTACCAATGCAGCAGCATGGACTACTATGCTTACCGGTGTTGATTATACCAAACACAATGTAAGCACTGAAACTTTTACAGGTTTGAATTTACAAACCACACCGACGTTATTTAGTGGAATAAAATCAAGTTTGGGAAATGTAAGGACAGTTTCTTTAGCTTCAACAGCTGCATTTAACGATAATCTGGCCACTGATGCTACTGTTAAACAAACCCTGGCCGACGATGCCGCAGTTAAAACTTCCGTTATTGCTGAGTTAGGAGCCGGTAATCCTTCATTACTGGTGGCACAATTCCACAGTGCAGAAGTGGCAGGTATGGCCAACGGCTATACCGGGGCTACAACAGCATATACTAGCGCAATTAATACACTAGATGGTTACGTAGGAGAAATTTTGACTGCTTTAAGGGCTAGAAAAACCTATGCGCAGGAAAGCTGGTTAGTAGTGGTGGCCTCAAACAAAGGTGGTGCTGCAACTTCAGGTGGTGCACCAGGTTCAAATATTTATGCAGACGATTCGCGTAATACGTTTGTAGCTTTTTATAACCCCAAATTTAAACCGAATGCCATAAATAAGCCTGATGTAACTAATCTGCCCTATGCAGGAGTTGGCGCAAAGTTTAACGCAACTAATGCTGCGATACAAAGTGACGCCAATTTTTTAAATTTAGGTACAAATATAGAGGCTACCATTCGTTTTAACATCCGTTGGGATGGAAGCACCGGGAATTCAGGTTACCCTGCAATTCTCCAAAAAAGAGGCGTTACCAATGGGATAACGGCAGGAGTACCAGGCTGGGCTTTTATCAAAGATGATGGTGGGATTATTAGTTTTAATGCGAGCTTCACTGGCGCTACCGGAAACTCGCAGGCAAAAGGACCGGCATCTCAAAAACTGGATGATGGAAAATGGCATGCTGTTGCGGTAAGGTTTTTTAATAACGGTACTACCCATACTGCCAGTATGTTTGTTGATGGTATACCTGCGCAAACGGCTAATTTAGGCCTAACTGCAGGCAATGGAAACTTAAATACCACATCACCTTTAACTTTTGGAAAATATACTAATGTTGATTGTTTTATTACCGAATTTGCAGTTTACAATATAGCCATTCCTAATGCTGATATTATTGCAAACAGTAAAAAAACGCCGCTAACACCAATTACTGATCCATATTACAATAATTTAGTAGCTTATTTTAAAACCAGTGAAGGTGTTGGTAATGTATTGAATGATGCCTTAGGTAAAGCTCCCGCAATGAATTTGGTGGGCACACCCAACTGGACAAATTACGCTGATATTTCTCCAAATCTCTCTCCTGCTATATCCGAGGCGGCTTTTAAAGCAGTGCCAAATGGTGTCGATATCCCGGTGTTAATCTACAGTTGGTTAAATATTGCCGCACCAGCTAAATGGTCTTTAATGGGGAAATTTTATGCCCCGGTTGTTTCTTATCCAACCAACTAATTTAAATTGTATATGAAAATTAATCATTTCACTATATCATGCGCTGCAGCTTTATTATTAAGCCTGGCAGCTTGTAAAAAATATGGTTACGATATACCAGATGGCTATCCTGATGATTCTCAGAATGTAGCAGCAGGTAAAATTGATACCAATATGAAGATAATCGATAAATCGATGTATGCAAAAGCAAGGGTGTTCCCGGGGCTGGTTGATCAATCAGAGCCTCGTGTTCAAAATGCCAAGTTTACCTTAGATTTAAATTTTACCGATCAAACCGCCGATAATTTGCGTATACAGGTAGCGCCTGAGCCACAATACAGTACAGGATATTATGCCGCACCTGGCGAACTGGTTAAAATCGATGTTCCGGCAGGTATTGAAGGTTTAACCGTTCAGGTAGGCGGGCACACCGATAATCTTTCTGGTAAGTCTCCCTTATTGCGCGATCCGGTTATTTACATGCGCCAGCAACTGTATGCTGGTGCAAACTATGTACGTAATTTATATGGTGGTACCATTTATATCCGTGCAGGCAGGGCCTATCCAAATCCGGTAGAGTTTACCATTACCAATGCCTGCGTTTCTCCCGATTTTATTCTCGGCCAAACAGTAGATGCAGATTGGGTAAATAAAGTAAAAGCTTCTCAGGTGCCTTGGTTAGAATTGCGTAGTAAACGCGTAATTTTCCTGGTGCCAAGAGATAAAATTGTAGCAACATTTAGCTCATCAGAGCCATATACTAACCCAACAGTAGCATTGGGCAAGTGGAACGATGTATTCGATTTGGATTACAACGCCTGGATGGGTTTATCAGATAATGCAGCTGATGCAAAAGATAAAAGCCCGCAGGGGCCATGGCGAGGAATATTGGATATTCAGCTATCGGCAGGTTACGGCCATAGTGGTTTCCCTTTTGTGGGTTTAAATGACAATGAATGGTTTAAAGGTTTTACAAGTCTAAAAAACATTACCACCAGTGCAGGTCAATGGGGTTCTTATCACGAGTTTGGGCACAACTGCCAGCAAACTAAAGTTTGGAGCTGGAGTACTTTAGGCGAAACCACCAACAACCTGTTCAGTTTTAAGGTTGCCAATAGGATAGGAGCCGATTATAACATTTTGCACCCGGCAGTTTCAAGCGGTTTCCCTCAGGCCATTACTTACGCTACTGGTACAGGAACCAAAAATTTTGATGCAGATGCGGCAATGAATGATCCGTTTAAACGAATGACACCGTTTGTTCAGATCTTTGAAAAATATGGTTATGGTGCAATGACTTATTTGTATTCGCAAGCCCGCCATGCTGATCGCCTCAATAACAGCGATATTACCATGCATAATTTTGTGTATGAAAAACTTTCTGATTATACGCAAACAGATTTAGGTACATTCTTCGATGCCTGGGGCATTTTAATCAGCCCAAGCGTTAGGGATAAGGTATTGGCTAAATATCCTGAATTAACCACTCAGTTATGGACCTATAATCCATTAAATAAAACAGGTGGTACTGGAGTTATACCTGTTCAAACTTACCCTTATATTTTGGCAATTTCTTCAGCACAATCTGGAGATGGTGATCCAAAGTTTTTAGTCGATGGTGTAATCTCAAATGCCTCTTACTGGCATTCGCAGTATTCTCCAACTCCAACAGCTGCTCAAACTTTTCCAATATCAATTGTAATTAAAGCAGCAAAATTACCGATTAGTATTAAGGGGGTTACTTTTGCCCAAAGACAGAACAATAGCGGCGCATATGCTAAAGATGTAGAAATTTTTACCAGCACCGATGGTACAACTTACACTTCAGTAGGTACTACTACGCTACCTC
Source organism: Pedobacter sp. HDW13 (assembly GCF_011303555.1). Lineage (NCBI taxonomy): Bacteria > Pseudomonadati > Bacteroidota > Sphingobacteriia > Sphingobacteriales > Sphingobacteriaceae > Pedobacter > Pedobacter sp. HDW13. The sequence goes on from NZ_CP049868.1 coordinate 4,378,785, forward strand.
AAAGTACCGCTAAATACGACTATAATTTCTCTGCAGGTAATGTAACTGCCCGTTATGTAAGAGTGGTAATTAAAAATGGTGCAAATGCAACGTACACCAACCTGTCTGAATGTAATATCATTAAACCTTAATGTTTGCGAATTATGAAATTTAACAATAAAATATATAACATACTTTTAGGCGTTTGTGCAATAGGCATTTTAGGCTATACGGGTTGTAAAAAATACGATAACCCTCCTCCGATATATGAAGAACTAAAACCCCTTAATAGTGTTCAGAGAAAGGTAATCTTAATCAGTATTGATGGGGTTACAGGTAGCGAATTAAAGGCTATTAATGCGCCCAATCTTGCTGAACTGCAAAAAACATCTAAGTATTCTTTCGAGGTGCAAAAAAGTGGCGTTGGTAACGACGTAGCTTCGTGGGTAACCATGGTAACAGGGGTAAGTTTTGCTAAGCATTCTATAGGAACCGATAATTTCGAAAGAATACAAGATCCTAATGGCGATGATCATGCGGAAATTAAATCGTATAGAAATGTTCTGGATTACATTACCCAGTATAAGGCTACAAAAACCGCAGTTATTACACCTTGGGATAATTTGCGTAAATATTTAAGAAATGCTGATTTTTCTCCTGTGGTAAGCACCGATTTAGCTGTTAAGGATAGTACTATTAATGTTTTAACTAAACAGGATGGTGTTGGTGCAGTTATGGTTCACTTCAGAGATGCAGAAACGGCAGGAGGCAATGGTGGCTTTGTGGCAAGTAATGCCAATTATAAAAATGCCATTTTAAAATCTGATGAATATGTGGGTAATATCATAACTGCTTTAAAAGCAAGAAAAAACTATGCAAAGGAAGATTGGTTGATTATTCTTACTACAAATCATGGTGGTAGTAGTGTAAATCCGCAGTCGGGATTTTTGATCGCTTCGAATAAAAATTTTAAACAAGAAGAGATAAAGAAAAGAGGATTTAACACACCATTGTTTAACAGTACCAGTATAGGTGCACAGGTTAATAATGATAATGGTTTATATGATTCTGGATCGAATAAGGATTTCACTGTTCAGATGCAAGCTAAATTTAACAGCGAGAATTATTATGTAGGTTTCTTATCAAAAAGTACCCTCATTAGCGGTAGTACACAAACTGGATGGATGTGGTTTCAAACCGATTCAAAAAAGTGGAATGTTTCTTTTGGAGGTACAAATAACGGTTCAGGTACTGGTAGGCAAGAGGTTAATGGAGGAGGTATAGTTTTCGATGGTGCATGGCATACTTTAACCATGACGGTTAAATATATTAATACCACCACCAGAACGGTTACGTTGTATACGGATGGAGCACAGAACGCAAGTATAAATATCAGTGCTCATAAAAGTTTATCGACTTCTGAAAAGTTAACCCTGGGTTATAAACAGTTTTCGGGCGGTACCGGTTTAAGTTTTCAGGGAGCAGAGTTAGCTTATTTCAATGTCGCGTTAGATGCAGCAACGGTTCAGGCAAATGTGGCCTTAAAAGACATTACCAAACACCCGAACTATAGCAATTTAATTGGCTATTGGCAAAATAACGAAGGAACGGATGCTTACCTGGCAAATAAAGCACCAGGAGGCTACGACATGGCGCTTTACGGGCCGTTTACCTGGAAAGCCATGGGAACAGATGTACCACCATCGGTAACGCCTGATGCAAATGCAGCAGGTAAATCCATAGCACTTACACCGGCAACTGTTAGTGCAAATATGTTGTACTGGATGAACATTAAAATCTTGGCAGATTTTGGCATTGATGGTAATCCTTTCTTAAATCAGTATGAAATAGAATTCTTAAAATAGTAGTTAGTTTAGTTAGTGAAACCCTTGCCTCCGGAGGAGGCAAAGGGTTTTTTCTGTTTAAAGGGATTTTATAAGCGCATTAATAGTATAATTTCTACACCTTAGTACTAATCAATTCCAAATAACGTAACCGTTCAGTAACATATTTAAAACTCAAACGTTTGCGCTAAAATATGCTTACCATAATCACCCAATCATCCGTAATTTGGATGCACAAAACCTAATATTATACACACACAATGAAGAGAAAATTAACCATTTTATTTACCTCATTATGGGTAGCCGGTCAAGTTGGTGCACAACAACTGCCAGCCGAGCTGCAAACACCTGAAGTGGTTTCGGTAAACCGTTTGCCTATGCGGGCCTCGGCCTTTGCTTTCGAAAGCCAGGAGCTTGCCGCTAAAAGAGCTAAAGAAAAATCAGCCTACTTTTTATCCTTAAACGGAACCTGGAAATTTAACTGGGTAAAAGACCCACGTAAACGACCAACAGATTTTTATAAGGTAGATTTCGACGATAAGGGATGGGATAACTTTAAAGTACCTGCAAACTGGGAAGTAAACGGTTACGGGCTACCTATTTATGTGAATCAGCCATACGAGTTTGCCGGTAGGCAGCTTACAGGTAACCGCATGAATCCGCCTTTCGATATCCCGGAAGACAACAATCCGGTAGGTTCATACCGCAGAAAAATCAATATCCCGGCTAATTGGGGCGATAAGCAGGTATTTATCAGCTTAGGAGCAGTTAAATCGGCCTTTTATATTTGGGTAAATGGCAAAAAAGTAGGTTACAGCGAAGATAGCAAGCTGGCAGCCGAATTTGATATCACCAAGTACGTAAAACCAGGCGAAAATACAATTGCCCTGCAGGTGTACAGGTGGAGCGACGGCAGTTATTTAGAGTGTCAGGATATGTGGCGCATCTCCGGTATCGAGCGTGAAGTGTATCTGTATGCTACCCCGAAACTGGATATCCGTGATTTTAAAGTATCAGGTACGCTCGATGCAAGCTATACCAACGGACTGCTGAATGTTGATTTAGCCGTTCAGAATTATAAAATAGATCAACGCACCAACCACAGCCGACCTGATAGTTTTTATGTAGCACTCGATCTGGTAGATGCCAAAGGAAATAACGTGTGGAAAGAAGCGGCCAAACTGCAAAAAGTATTGGGTAACTATAAAACCGATCTTAATTTCAAGGCACAGATTAACAATGTTAAAAACTGGTCGGCAGAAGTACCTTATCTATATACCTTATACATCACTTTAAAAGATAAAAACGATAAAGTAATCGAAGTAATTCCACAGCGTGTGGGCTTCCGTTCGGTAGAAATTAAGGGCAGCGATTTACTGGTTAATGGTAAGCGTGTATTTTTAAAAGGCGTAAACAGGCACGAGCACAATGCCACTCAGGGCCATACTTTAACCCATGCCGATATGGAAAAGGATATGGAAATGATGAAAAAGCTGAATGTAAATGCCGTGCGTCATTCACATTACCCGCCCGATCCCTATTGGATGGAACTTTGCGATGAATATGGTTTGTACGTAATTGATGAAGCCAATATCGAATCGCATGGCCGTTATTACAGTCTGGAAACAACTTTTGCCAACGATAAACAATGGCGCGTTCCACACCTGGAGCGCATTACCCGCATGTACGAGCGCGATAAAAACCATGCTTCGGTTATTACCTGGTCGTTAGGTAACGAAGCGGGTAATGGCGTTAACTTTTACGAAGCTTATGAGTGGTTAAAAGCCAAAGACTTCCGTCCGGTGCAGTACGAAAGGGCCGAAAATGATTTCAATACCGATATGATTGTACCGCAATATCCTTCGCCAAATTACCTGCCCCGTTATTCGAAACAGGAAAAAGAAACCCGTCCGTTTATCATGAGCGAATACGCACATATCATGGGCAACAGTTTGGGTAATTTTAAAGAGTATTGGGATGCCATCGAAAACAATCCAAAATTACAGGGTGGTTTTGTATGGGAATGGATCGATCAGGCCATCGATACCGTAAAAAACGGTAAGCGTATTATGGCTTACGGTGGCGATTTTCCTTTGAGTGGCCCGGTTGATGAAAACTTTAGCGATAACGATTTTTGTGTTAAAGGCGTGGTTACGGCTTATCGCGGAATGACTCCAATGGCTGTTGAACTTAAAAAAGTACATCAGTACATTAAGACAACTTTTAATGGTACCAATCAGATAAATGTAAATAACAGTTATTTCTTTAAAGATATTAGCAATGTGCAGCTAAACTGGGAGTTGGTAGAAGATGGCAAAGTAGTGCAAACCGGTGTGGTAAATAACCTGAATGTTGGTCCGCGCCAAAGCCAAACACTAACCATTCCATTTAATACGAAGTATGCAAGCGGTAAAGAATATTTCTTAAATGTGCGTTACCGCTTAAAAACAGCCGAGCCATTTTTAGAAAAGGGTTATGAAATTGCTTACGAGCAGATTGCTTTGGCAGGAACACCGAAGGCTAATACCTACGCTGCTGGTAAAAAAGCTTTAAAGGTTGAGCAAACTGCCGATCGCGCAATTGTTAAAGGCGGTGATTTTACCATTACTTTCGATCTTAAAAAAGGAACTTTAATCAGTTACCTCTCTAAAGGTCGTGAGTTGTTGGCCGCTGGCCCACAGCCGGGCTTTTACCGTGCGCCAACCGATAATGATATTGGTGCAGGTTTAAATACCAGGTTAAGGATGTGGCGCAATGTGTATCAGGATAATGATGCCGCCAATATCAAATCTACTGTAAATTCAACTGCCGATGGCTTTACACTAACCGTTAATTCATCGCTGTTAAAAGGCGATGCCGAAACCACTCAGCAATTTACTGTTCTGGCTGATGGTACCGTTAAAGTTGATAACCAATTTAAAGCAGTAACAGGCAATTACAAAAGTTTAATGCGTATCGGTAACGATTTGCAGTTGAAAAACGAATACAGCAATATTCAATGGTATGGCCGTGGTCCGAGCGAAAATTATGTTGATAGAAAAACGGCTTCCTTAATCGGAACCTATAAATCAACCGTTGCCGATCAGTATTTCCCCTATGCCCGTCCGCAGGAGAGTGGTAATAAAACTGAAGTGCGCTGGGTAAATTTCACCGATAAAGCCGGTAAAGGTTTACGCTTCGAATTTGCCGATCAGTTATTGAGCTTTAATGCACTGCCTTACGCAGTTGAAGATTTAGATCCTGAGGCAGAGAAAAAACAATACCACTCAGGCGAACTGGTAAAGCGTAATCAGATTTATGTACACATGGATTTACAGCAACTGGGTGTACAGGGAATTGATAGCTGGGGCTCTATGCCATTAATCCAGTATCAGATTCCTTTCAAAGATTACAATTACAGCTATTACATTAAACCTATTAAGTGACATAGATGGTCGTCATTCCCAATTTGATTGGGAATCTTAAAACATTAGTATTAAGATTCCTACCTGTGTGAGAATGACGACTGTTCTTTTTTAATGAAATGAAGAACGCGGTATCCAAAGAAAATATGAGATTTATCAAAATCTGTTTTACCTTATTGTTATTTGTCCAAATCAGCTTTGCACAAGAAACAAAATTAGCAGCAACGCCACCTATGGGCTGGATGAGCTGGAATATCATGTCAGAAAATCCGAACGAAAAAGATATTAAAGAAATGGCCGATGCGATGGTAACCAGCGGAATGGTTAAAGCAGGTTATCAATATATCTTTTTAGATGATTGCTGGCAGGGCGGTCGCGATAATAAAAACAACATCATAGCCGATGCTAAGAAATTCCCATCAGGCATTAAAGCGCTGGCCGATTATCTGCACGATAAAGGGATGAAACTCGGCATTTATTCAGATGCCGCTCCTTTAACCTGTGGTGGTTATACTGCCAGTTTAAATTTCGAAGACCAGGATGCCAAAACCTTTGCATCGTGGGGAATCGATTACCTGAAATACGACTATTGCAACGCACCAGAGGATGTAGAAACCGCGAAGAAGCGTTATGGTAAAATCGCCCAGGCCTTACGCAAATCGGGCAGGGATATCGTATTGGGCATTTGCGAATGGGGCCCACGCGAACCCTGGAACTGGGGCGCACAAGTTGGCGGCCAAAGCTGGCGTACCACTTTCGATATCAGGGATAAATGGCTGGATACCGAAGGTAAAGGCGGTGTGGGGATTTATAACGTGGTTGATAAAATGGCAGGATTGGCCAGCTTTTCAGGTCCGGGTAAGTGGAACGATGGCGATATGCTTGTAGCTGGTTTGCATGGCACCAAAGGGCCTTCTTCTGCTTTTAATGGCGTGGGTTGCACAAAGGCTGAGTACCAGAGCCAGATGAGTTTATACAGCATGCTTAACTCGCCACTGTATGCCAGTTGCGATATCCGCAAAATGGACGATGAAGCGAAAGCCATTTTTACCAATGCCGAAGTTATTGCCTTAAACCAGGATGCTTTGGGCAAACAGGCCGAACGTAAAATTAAAACCGATACCTGGGATATTTTTGTACGACCTCTGGCCAATGGCGATTTCGCCATCGCTATTTTAAACAAATCAGCCTCAACACAAAATGCCAAAGTAAACTTTGCAGAACTGGGCCTGGCTAATAAATATGAGATTAAGGATTTGTGGCAACACAAAATTATTGGCAAAAATAACAAGTGGACAGGTGAAGTAACTGCTCACGAAACCAAAGTTTTCCGCTTGAAAAAAGTATAACCTACTTCAAAATACTAAACCATCCCAACTAAAACACAATGAACCAAACACCAATCAAATCAGCATTAACACTCGCGCTTATGGCAGGTGGTTTAACTGCTTTTGCCCAGGATGTAGCTAAAGATCCGGCAACTATTGTTATCTCGCCCGAGCATACACTTGCTAAAACTGATACAGAATTTAGGAAAGCCATAGCCAAATGGAGCGATGAAACATTAAAAAGCACCGATTATAAAAGCGTTAAAGCACAGCCCTCTGCTAATATTTTTCCAGGTGCCGTTAAAGAAGGCTTCCAGTTTATCAATAAAACAGTAAGCATCGAGCATAAAAAAATGGCCGATAGTCTGGTCTCAATTGTATCAACCTTGGGTTATTCGGGTTACGATAATGCCACCATGTACAGCACGGGTTTATATGCCAAAGCCGGCGAATACATTGAAATTGACGTGCCTAAAAATGCCGATGTAAGCGAACTTGAAGTGCAGATTGGCGCGCATAGCGACCGCCTGAATTATTGGGTTGCAGGCAAGGAAGATTGGCGCCGGATGCCGATTATTACCAAGAAACAAAAACTGGTAGTGGGCAAAAACAGGTTGGCTTCGCCTTTTGGCGGTTTAATTTACATTGATGTTAAACCGCAGGCTGCCAGCAGAAAAATTGATTTCAAAATTAGTCATGCGGTAGCGGCACCACTTTTTGTTTTAGGCAAAAGCACGCAAAGCGATTGGGAAAACCAGTTGAAGAACAATAAAGCGCCATGGGGAGAAATGGCTACTGAAAATGTAATTTTAACCCTGCCGGATAGTGTTTTGCAAACCATTAAAAAACCTGAAGAGGTGCTTAAACTGTGGGATCTGGTAGTATTGGGTGAGCTCGATCTGGCCAATATGCCTGCTCCGTTTTACCGCGCACAACGCATGGTTCCCGATGAGCATATTGGGGGAGGTTATATGCACAGTGGTTATCCGATCATGATTCACCATTCGCCTTCGAGGCACATGGTTTCTAACGAAATTATGGCCAACCCGGAGTTGCTGATGAAACCTAGTAAAGGTGGCGCAAACTGGGGCTTTTTTCACGAAATAGGGCATAACATGCAAAACTTAAACTGGGTTTTTGGCGGTACAACCGAAGTGAGCAACAACTTCTTTTCGCTGTACATGTTCGATAGATTAATGGGCGGAAGAGACGATTCGCACACAGGTGTATCGAGTGCAAACACACAGAAAATGATGAAAAAATATTTCGCAGAAGGAGCCAGCTACGAAAAATGGAAAAAAGATCCTTTCTTAGGTTTAATCATGTTTCGCCAGATGCAGGAAGGATTTGGCTGGGAGAGCTTTAAATCTTTCTTTAAAGAATATCAAAAAATCGGACCAGCTATAGGCGAACTTAACGATCAGCAGAAACGTGATTTATGGGTTAAAACCTATTCGAACATCGTAAAACGCAACCTTGCGTCATTTTTTAATACCTGGGGAGTTGATATTAGTGAGCAAACCCAGAAAGAACTGGCAGCTTTGCCTGCCTGGAAACCTTTCAATTTTCCGCCGGTAAACTAAGTTTAAAAGCTATTCAATCAAAAATAAATTAACGGGTATGGCTTTAAGCGCAAAAATAACATCAAAAACAAAAGAGCTGAAAATTTATGAGGTTAATCCCATCATTTTTTATTCTGGCGAAGCCGATGAACTGAATATTGAGCTGCTGGAGTTTAATCATGGCGAGCTGATTATCAAATCTTTGTCTACAGCTATTTTAAAAGTGAAATCGCTGGCAATGGCCGACGAAGACTTTACCATAAAATGGAAGCAGGACGCTAAAGGGCTGAGAATTACGCTACCTGATGGACTCATCAATGATGAAAGCAGGGAAAAATGCGTTTTGAAGATTAAGTTTTAACCCGGTTTTCCGAAATTTCACACTTCAAATCTACGAGGTTTTAATGGACACATTGCTCTTAAAACCTCATAGGTTTTTTAGGATTTGGGCTTTTATTCGAAGACCTATGAGGTTTTAATAAGCATATTGCTTAGAAACCTCATAGGTCTTTTAACCTTTGGATTTTTGTTTCTAGAACTATCAGGTTTTATTGGGCACTTTGCTCAAAAACCTCGTAGGTTTTTAATTATAATCTCTAAAACTTTCTTATTTAGAATTATTCCAAGCCGCCCATGGAGGGAAGCTTTCATCCCTTCAATGATTTGGCGCTGCTTGTAGCACGAAGGTTTCTTCGTAATTTAGATATTTGTCGCCAAAAAATAAATCAGAATCCTAAAATTAATCCTTTCTGTTAAGTATAAATGTTGCCAGACTGCTGTAATGGGATACTTTTACTATTTAACATATTCCTTAATAAATAGCTGTGGATTGTAAAACCGCTCGTTCAATTGGCTGTTGGTAAAAGTTAACCAGCTTGCACAGCCGTAATCATCAAATTTCTTCCTGATTTCTAAATGCAGGTGATGATAATCGCCTCCATATTTTTTGCTTTCCTGCGGGGTAAACAGGCGCGCCAGTTTGGTAGTCTGATCTACGTTTTGGCCGTTGCTAACATATACTTCCTTTAAATGTTTATAGGTTGTAAACATCGTTGTGCCATTGGGCAATTTATGTTTCACCACTACAGTGCGCTGGTTTTCGCCTAAATGTATCGAACAAACAGTACCATTAGCCATGGCGTAAACACTAACCAGTTTGCTTTTGGGCTGGGCAGGGTTAATGTCAATCGCAGTGTGGATATGTCCTTTAACATAACTATCGCGGTGATCGCCGAAAATGCTGATAATTTTAATATTGTTTACCTTTTTACGGTTGGCTACATCAAATGGAAGGTACCACTGGTCGGCCGTTCTAGCGGGGCTAACCTCACTGTAATAAGGTTTCCAACGCTCGCGGTCCTTTTCAATAGTTGGTGTTTCAAATAATAGTGCCGATAAAAAGATAAACAAGATACTTTTCATAAATAAGAAATTATAAGGCCAATATAAATATTTTAACGGAATAACTATTAGATTAGTTCATGAAAAATATCCATCACTATTAGCCAAATAGCCTACAGTTCTTTTATACAGGGTTAACGTCTTTTATCAGGCATAGGTAGAGCATAGTTCAAGTATAGATAAAGCATAGATAGAGTATTGCAATAGTATAACAAGCCATATTTTTTCTAGAAGCTTGTCACGTTGAGCCTGTCGAAACGTCTCGCACAGTATTCAGGCAAGTCCTTCGACAAGCTCAGGATGATAATTCTAATATTATGATACAATATCTTCGTTCCGCGTAGTGAAGATTTACCCAATTATGCTAAAACATCTTCCCTCAAAGCCTCCGCTGCCGGATTCACCAACGTACCAATCAATTCCGGTACAGGTACATCAGTACTTTCACTGTAACCATGGGTAAGTAACCTTACTCGGTTAATGCATACGCGGATAAACTCAGGCACAAACAGATCGAATTTTTCGAATTTGGAAGATAATTCAGGATTTTCCTGCTGGAAAGCTAAAATTACATCTGCCACTTGGCGCCAAAACTGCTTCTCATCCAAACCCACATAGCTGTGAAAAATATTGCCCAGATACCTGAAAACCGCATCAAAAATGCCCGAGAGGATAAACAGGGGAGCAAGTTCATCGTTAATTTCTCTTAAAACATCCACCAGGTCTTCTGGTAATTTAGCTTTCGATTCGTCGGTGAGTACAATTTCTTCCACAAAATCTTTGATGATAATCCTTTCAGGTACACCGTTCTTCATAACCAGTATGGTATTTTCGCCATGCGGACTAAAGAAGAAGGCATGTTTGTAAAATATGCGGAGTATGGGTTTTAAGTAAGCCGATAAATAAGCATTTAACCAGATCGCAGCATCCAGTCCCGATTTTTCGATCAATGCCTGCACCATGCTCTTGCCCTGATCATCTACATAAAGCAAGCTGGCCATGGTCATGATGGTTTCGTCTTCTAGTAGGTAATTTTCGGCACTTTCGCGCCAAATAGCACCTAAAAACTCCTGGTATTGGTAAGGGGATCCGGGAATTTCGCTATACTGCGGGTGTGTATAGGCTACGGTAGCCACCTCGCCCAAAAGCACAACGCGGGTTTGTTTCAGGTATTCATCGCCTTGCAACATATCTTTAGCCCATTGGGTTACCCTTGGTGCAATAGCCAGTTTTTTAGGCGATAGGCCCCTGAAAATGGAAGTGTTTAAAATAGAAATGGCCGTTTTTACATAATGTTTTTTAGGTTCGCTTACATTAAAAAAGGTACGGATACTGTTTTGGCACATATACTCATCTGCGCCCAAACCAACCGGTACAATTAACTGGAGGGCAATATCATGCGCCAGTTGAAGCACAATTTTATTGTTCCACTGCCATTCGTGCACCGGGATAAAGAAATAATCGGTAGGTTGCAACTGTTGCTCCAAAAGCACCTGATTAAAATCGTGTACCTGTTTTAAGCTTAGCTCTTCATTGTAGAAAGAAAATGCCGAAATACTTTCAATGCTTTTAAACGATGCCCTGCTATGGTGTACCGCCAGCCAGGCCAGGCGCGTTTTTTGTGCCGCTTCGGGCGCATATTTACCCTGATCGCTATGGTTAAAACCTATACGGCCTTTGTTAATGGTTGCCCATGGGTGACCATCCATTTGGTGTTCTATCGTTTGGTAATCTGCATTGGCCAGTTCATCGGCGCTTAACCTGCCTTTTTCGTGAATGTAGGCATCGGCATAAAGGGTATTTAAGGTTTCTTCTATAAAATGTGCCAGCGTAAAAGGTTTAATACCGAAGGTTTGCTGCAGCTCAGTGTAAAATGCCGGTGCATTATTTACCGCCACGCTTTCACCGTTTACAAATTTTTTAATGCTCTTTTTGTCGATATGCAGGTAATCGAGTGCACGTTCCTGACCCGAAAAGGTGTAGTAAATCGCTGCACTGTCGGTGGCTAAATGGTAATCATTCCAGCCCGGTGTACTGCTGCCTACCAACGCAGGTTCGGCCAGTTTTTCATGCATCAGTTCGACTATCGATTTAGCGATATAGTTGAGATTTACCTTATCCCAGATTTCTTTTTTTAAAGGTTTTATTTGATCAAAGTTGTTGTAATTCATGGTGTTGTTTTTTAATGGTGTTGTTAGTCCGGATTTGCGCCTAGTTAATCCGGATTTGTAATCCGGACTTTACTTATCTCCGGTCGGGATTACAAATCCCGACCAACTATAAATTGCATTTGTTCCTCTGCAAATTCATTCTCCGGTTTTTCATCTGGGATGCTAAACTGCTGGAAGGCAATGCGTTTTTCTACCTTGTAAATTTCGAATCCCAATGCGGCATTGATAATGGAAGCATTGCGATAAGCACCCATGCCCAAATCGGGAGTTACAAAACCGTGGGTATGCAGTTCGGCATTCTGAACAAAAATTTCATCTCCGTTTACATCAATGGCATAATTGCGGTGCACCTGGAACAGTCCGTCGGCATTTCGGCCTATGCGTTCTTGAATAGGACTTAAAAACGCAGGCTCGTTATACTTATAGCCGGTAGCCAGTACCACAAAATTCGTATCTACACTAAAGTTTTTCTCGCTTTCAGTATGGTAAAAATCGAGCTTGTAAGTACCGTTATCTTTGGCGTTTAAATTGTTCAGCTGGCAGTTGGGCATCAGTGCTGCATTTATTTGTTCGCCATCTACACTCAACTCATACAGTTTATCGAATATCTGGTTAATCAGATCGAAGTTAATGCCTTTAAATAGCGAATTTTGTTTACTTAGCAACTGCTTTCGTTTGGCATCGCTCAGGTTGTAAAAATGGTCTACATACTCTGGCGAAGTTAATTCCAGCGTTAGTTTCGAATATTCCATTGGGAAAAACCGGTCGGGACGCGTAAACCATTTTAGTTGCAGTCCGTTCTCTGTTTCCGGTAAAAGATCGTAGAAAATCTCTGCAGCACTTTGCCCCGAACCCACTACGGTTACGGTTTTTTGCTGTAAAATGCTTTGCTTAAACTGGAGGTACTCTGAAGAGTGTATCGCATTTTGGTGCAGGGCAGGCTTAACAAAGTCGGGTACTTTTGGCCCTGTTCCGGTTCCGAGTACAATTTTTTTGGTAAAAACGGTTTCAGTTGTTCCGGTGTTTAGGTTAATCCGCTCTACCTTGTAAATGCCATCTTGGTAATGTATTGCCGTAACTTTTTGCTCAAACTGGCAGTTAGGAAGGTGGCTGATGGCCCATTTGCAATAGGCATTATACTCTTTGCGCAACACAAAAAAATCTTCCCTGATGTAAAATTTATACAAACGATCGGTTTGTTTCAGGTAGTTTAAAAAACTGTACGCACTGGTTGGGTCGGCCAAAGTTACCAGATCAGCCATAAAAGGAACCTGCAGGGTAGCATCGCTCAGCATCATGCCCGGGTGCCAGTTAAATTCACTGGCCTGATCTAAAAACAAGGTAGATAAACCACTAATAGGCGCGCACAAGGCGGCAAGTCCCAAATTAAAGGGGCCAATGCCAATGCCTACGATATCATATATTTTCTGGTTCTGCATTAGGCTTCCTCCGTTTCAAATGGTGATAATTTGGCCTGAGCATAAGCTTTGGCTTCGGGGAATTTTTCCCAGTACCAGTCGCGGTAGCAAAAGGTAAGGTTGGCCATTTTGTATGGCATCTGGATTACTTTTTCAAGCTTAAAGCCGAGTCGGGTTACAAAAATGTGCATGGCGCGACTTTCAACAGCAGCTTCGCCGATGCATTTGCCTACCTCTTTCTGCTCAAAAATGAAATCCATTAAAGCCTGGCCGGTTTCAAAACTGTACTTTTTGTCTTTTTCGGTTGGGGCAATGAGCAGGTGCGCACCATAATCAGTAGTTAATGCCTCGTAACAAGCGCCTACGCCATCGCGCATAGGCCAGTAAGGTTCTATGGTGAAGGTGGGTTCGCCGTTTATCTCGCCAATAAAACTGTGCGAGGCATCGTTAGGCAGTAATGTGCGGTAAAAAAGCTCTAACCCTTTAATCGGGCCATCCATTTTCCAGATGGGTTTGGCATGTTCCTGGTTAAACCAGTCGTGCACCATTTCCAGATCACGGTCTATATCAAAAGGACGGATGTTAATCGTCACATCTTCTTTCGGGAAATATCGGCTGTATAGCACCTCTTTGCTTTGTGGTTTAATCAGGTTTTCAGCAAACAGATATTTTGAGAGGGGATTCGGGAATTCGCGGTAAATGGCCGGATTATCAATCGGTGCGCTGGCTTCGTCGATATTGCAGAGGTTGGTAAGCAGGTTGCCTTTAACTTCCCAGCTGCGGCGGTTAATAATATAATCTACCAAACCCGTAGTATCGCTGTTTTCAAATTGTTTAAACTCTAAATAAACCAGGTCGATTAAAGTCTTTTCGTCAGCCAGGTTATTGCTGGCCAGCGCATTTACTACGCCTAAAATATTGTTAATGAGTAAATAATAAGTCAGTTTCGGAATGATATACGCATTCGGTATAATAGAACCGCTTTCTGCTGCAATTTCGGGATATGCCTGTTGCAGGGCTTCAGCTTTGCTATCGCTAAAGAAATAGCCCTGGTTGTCTCTGAAGTACAATTTGGCCGGATAAAAATCCTTATCCAGCTCTACCATTACGTTTTGCTGGTGAAATTCGAAAGCCATTCCGTAATTGTTGTACAGGCCAACAATAGGCGTTACGCACAGGTGCAGGTATTGTTTAAACCAGTTTACTGCGGTATGAGCAAGGCTCTTGTTTTTACTGATCGATGCCTCTTCAATCACATGTACCAATCTTGGTTTTTGGCCCAGCAAGCCATCCTGACATAAGGCAGCAAGCAGGGTTACGTTTTTCTCTGCTTCTTCGCCCTTAAACGGATTGTGCCTGATACTGATATTAAAGCCATCGATGTTTTGCCCCTGATAATTTACCGTAATAAAAGCCGGATCGGTAATGAATTCAATTTCAGGGAATTCGGCTTTTGCCGCTTTGCCCAAAGTGGTTTTTAAAAGTTTACTTACATCGTAACCACGGTGCAGTTCTCTAACCAGGTTAACGCGTTGCGAATTGGTGATTTTAACATGGAGCGAAAATTTAAGCATCCAATCGCTCGCTGCATTGTACACGGTTCTAACCGATGAGGTTGGGGTATAGGCATCGCCAAATTGCCCGAGGTAAACCAGCAATTTTTCCGCTCGCATGGCTTGTACAGCAGGTTGGTCAAGCAGGTAATCCGCTTCCCAGGGATGCATGGGCACCACTTTGTGGTTAGGGTACCGATCAAGTATTGTTATTGTTTCTGTATTTGTCGTCTCTAAAAGTTCAATCCTGAACAAATCAGTAATATCGAAACCTTCGGCATTTTTTTCATTGATATTGGCTGCCGCAATTAAGAAATAACTAAGCTGGAAACTGCCTTTTGTTTCGGGCGAATATTTAAAAAGCTCGTCAGTACTGTTAAAACCCGACCGGCCCTTGGGTAGAGGATGGGCATTATGACCTAAAAACAGCGATTGTTCTGCCGATATAAAGTTCATTTTAGCAAAGTTTACCGGTTTGCCATTTTGCTGAAAGAACGAAAGAAATTGCTGAAGGTTTTCTACACTATTGGCTAAACGTTGTTTTACCAGGTCGGCAGCTGTATCCGGAAACTCAGCTGTGCTGAACTGCACCGCTAATTCCATAAAGCGATAAATATCAATGGCAGTAATTGTATTTGTTTCAATACCGCGTGCTACAACCGGGAAATTAAAAACATGCCGGCCGCTATCTGCATAAAACTTTAATGGGGCATATACCTCGTAACCAATGCTGCTAAAATCAAGCCTGATATGCAAACGGTCTGATGTAGTAGACAGGTAGTTAGCCAGTGGTGCGTCGTATTTCGGGATACCTGCATAACGGGTCCAGTTGGTAAATTCGCGGCAATAACTGTTAAGGAGCGCATTAAAGTTAGTTTCTTCTGAAATCTGCTGAAGCTTGATTAAGTCTAACGTATTCGTTTCCATGTTTTTTAATGATTTTAATGATGTTTTCAATATCGCTGATGGTAGTAAGCGGGTTTAGTAGGGTAAATTTGAGGTAGAATTGCTGGTTAATCTTAGTGCCGGCCACCAGGGCTTTACCTTGATTAAACATCGTTTTTTTTATGTATTGGTTCATGGCGCATACATCGAGTTGCACGTTTTTAGGGCGGTATCTGAATACCAATGCACTGATATCCGATTCGTTCATAAGTTCAATATCATGATCGGCCTGCAATAAGCTGGCTATTTCAGCTGCGGTTTCAATAATGGTATCAAAATAGCCGCCCAATTTATCGCGACCCATCATGCGGAGTGTGAACCACAGTTTTAAAGCGTCGAAGCGTCGGGTAGTTTGTATCGATTTATTTACCTGGTTGGGCAGGCCATCGTCATCATGATCTTTAGGGTTTAAGTAATCGGCATGGTGCGTAATCAGGTTGAAAAAGTGCTTGTCACGCACCAGAAAACCGCTGCTGCTCACAGGCTGAAAGAAAGATTTATGGTAATCAACCGTAACCGAATGCGCCAGTTCGATACCGTTTAGCAGGTTACGGTATTTATCGGTAAGCAATAAGCCACAGCCATAAGCCGCATCAATGTGGAACCAGGTATTGTATTTTTGGCTAATGGCGCCCAGTTGCTGCAGCGGATCTACATTACCAAAATCGGTGGTGCCCGCCGTACCTACAATGGCAATTGGTATATTTCCCTGTGCAAGTTCTCTTTTTATAGCGTCTTCAAGCAAAACCGTATTCATCCTGAAACTGCGATCGGTTTTAATCTTGATGACTGCTTTTTCACCCAGACCTAACAGCGAGGCATTTTTCTGAATACTGAAATGTGCTTTTTCAGAAACAAAAATCCTGAAGCGCGAAGCCTCGGCAGGCAGGCCATTTACTTTAATGTTGTGGTTCAGGGCGGTAATGGCGTAATGATCTCTGGCCAGTAAAAGCCCCATTAAATTACTCTGCGTACCGCCGCTGGTAAAAATGCCGTCGGCTTTTTTGCCATAACCAATCTGATCGCAGGTCCACTCAATTAATTTTTGCTCAATTAAAGTGCCCCCAGAGCTTTGATCCCAGGTATCGATAGAGGAGTTGATGGCCGAAATCATCACTTCTGCGGCAACAGCCGGGATAACAATGGGACAGTTTAAGTGCGCAATGTAGGTAGGGTGATGAAAAGCAATAGCGTGGTTGGTGTAAAGCTGTTCAACTTCTTTCAGTAAAGCGTCGTAATTGTCGTGCGTTTTTTCAAATTCGATGGCATCGAATAAGGGTTTCAGTTTGACTGGCGATACACCGCTAAAGGGCTGCTGGTTGTGGTTCAGGAATTTTTTTACCGCCTGGGTAACTTTGCCAACCGCATGCAGGTACTCTGCTTCGTTTTCGTGGTGAAAGATTTCCTTAGCCGGGCTCTCCGTAAGGAAATCGATGAGGTCCTGTTTTTCTAGGTCTGATGTAAACATTAGTTTTTCAATTTTTCAAAATTTAAGGTCAAAAGGCAATACAATACCAGGCAAAATGCCGATAGTTTTTTACTGATTAATTGGTTAGTTGAGTACTTAAAATAAGCGTAATGTGTAGACTATAATCTCGACTGCTAAGGTATATTTTTATTTAGATTGATTAAAAATAATATTTAAAATAGTTTTAAACTATTGTTAATGAATTGTTTATATCTATGTTTTGTTACTTTTTTTAAGGTGTTCTCGGAAATATTTGCTTCTTATTATTTGGATTTAATCCAAATAAATGATTGCTTTGCGAAAAAAATAAATCATTTAATGAAAAATCTATACTTAATTGCAATCCTTATCTGTGGGTTTATAATTACAGGTAAAGCTCAAACCATTACCGGCAAGGTAATAGGCGAAACTGCACCACTAAGTGGTGCTAATATTAAAGTGCAGGGCAAAAAATCTGCGGTTACTACTGGTGCAGATGGTAGTTTCGAACTTGCACTAAGCGAAGGTTCACATCAGCTACAGGTAAGTTATGTAGGCTATGTTACCGTATTTCAAAAAGTAAATTTAGCTAAAGGGCAAAATGTCAATTTAATCATCAACTTAAGCCCTACGGCCAACATGCAGGAGGTAGTAGTGGTATCGGCACGTAAACCAACCAAAATAAGTGAGATACCAGGTACCGTTTGGGTGGTTGATGGCGCAAAAGTGCAAGAGCAGGTTAAAGCAGGCGTGCCCTTTAAACAGGCTTTAGCCCAATTGATTCCGAGTTTAGATGCCGGACCCGAAGGCCGTACCAATTACGGTCAAAACCAGCGTGGCAGAGATGCATTGGTTATGATCGATGGTGTATCGCTCAACAGCACGCGTGGGGTAAGCCGTCAGTTCGAATCTATCGATCCGTTTAATATCGAAAGAATTGAGGTACTATCAGGCGCGAGTGCCGTTTACGGTGGCGGTGCAACCGGAGGTATTATCAACATCATTACCAAAAAAGGACAGGATAGTCAGCCAGGTTTTACTACGCAGGTTGGTGTACGCAGTGGTTTGAAAGAAAAAAGCGATCACGATGTTCGTGTTGCACAAGCTATTTCGGGTGGCAGTAAAGATTGGAATGGCCGGATTGGTATTGCTTTCCAGAAAAACAATGCAGCTTATGGAGCCAATGGGAAGCAGATTTTCACCGATATTACCCAAACTGATTTGCAGTACAACGAGTCTTTCGATTTTTTTGGAAGCACAGAATTTAAATTGACAGATTATCAAAAGTTAACGGTAAATGCGCAGTATTACAATTCGGGCTATCGTGGTGATAAAGACTTGTTTTTAGGTACTAACTACGCCGGCTTATTGTCAAATGCATCGCTTTTGGAGATGAGAAATGGTTATTCATCAGATGTTGATCCTAAAACAAGCCGCGCCAATATCAATGCTAACTATCAGGCCAGCGATATTTTGGGCGGACAAACCCTTTACGTGCAGGCTGCAGCCAGAAATGAGCAGTTTAGCTTTCACCCATTTCCGGGAACAGCGGCCTTACCAGGTGTGCTTTACAGTGGCTCATCAATCCAGAATACCAATTACAGTGCTTTAAAACTGGTGTTGAATAAAGACTGGAATAAATTAAACCTAACCTATGGTATTGATGCCGATAACGAAAATTTTAATGCACAGCAAGCGCTTTTCGATAGGGTAAAAGCGGCAACATCCGGCGGTTTAACCAATACCACGGTTGCTACTATTGCGCGTTATCCTAATTTTAGGGTAAATGGCTTATCGGGCTTTTTGCAGGCACAATTTAAGCTGGCCGATTTCTTAACCCTATCTGGTGGTGTTCGTCAGCAACGCATGTTTGTTAAGGTTGGTGATTTTGTAGGCACAGCAGCTGCTGTACCTTTGGCTTATGGTGTAGGCCGTAACGCTACTGCTATTGCGGGTGGAAGCAATCACTATGATGTTAATTTGCTTAATGGTGGTTTGGTATTTAAAATCAATGCACCTCAACAGGCCTGGTTTAACTATTCGCAAGGATTTAACCTGGCCGATCCGGCAAAATATTATGGTCAGGGAACTTATACGCTGGCAGGCACCAACTGGAATTTAGGTAACTCTATCAATGTAGGTAGTTCTCCGTTAACGGGTATTAAAACCGATCAGTACGAGGCTGGTTACCGTTACCGCACTGGTGTATTTAATGCGCAAGTGGCTGCTTTTTATGCTTTATCAGATAAAAATGTAAAAACCAACAGCACTTTCAATATCGAAGTGTATGATGAGCATGTAAGAAACCTTGGACTTGAAGGCTCGCTATCGCTTAACCTGAAAAATGGCTTCGAGGCTGGTGTAAATGGTTTGTATATCAAAACCCAAAAACAAAATGCCGATGGTACCTGGGCATTGCAGGATGTAACGGTGGCAAGTCCGTCTAAACTGGCTGGTTATATAGGTTATAACGGAAAAGTATTTGGCTTAAAAGCACAGGTTTTCCACTCATTCGATTCGAAAGGAATTTCTACTAATCTAAAAGAATACGAATTAAAAGGATATACCACGGTTGATTTATTGGGCTCAGTAAAAATATTTACCGGAAGCTTATCAATCGGTGTTCAAAACCTGTTGAACAAGAATTACCAAACAGTTTGGAGTCAGCGTTCATCAATTTTGTATGCTGCCTTGGCTAAACCCGAAACTTTTTATTATGCCGGCCGTGGCCGTACGTACAATGTAACATATACGCTTAATTATTAGGTTCAATAGATTGCTTTGTGATCCGTCATTCCCAACTTGATTGGGAATCGTAATGCCTTAGCAAGGTTTTTTTAGTTGCATTAAGATTCCCGCCTGCGCGGGAATGACGACCCTCTAAACACTAAATGCACCATGTTGGGCATTTAGTGTTTATTTCGCTTCAATTCAATCACCGTTACCTCGGGCCAGATTCCAATCCGACCAGAAAAGCCAAGGAAACCAAAGCCACGGTTTACGTTTAAATACCTACCGTTCTCGGTTTTAATGCCTGCCCAATGTTTGTAGCGGTATTTCACCGGACTCCATTTAATACCAAAAGCCTCGATGCCAAACTGCATGCCATGCGTATGACCAGCCAGCGACAATTGTATTTTTGAAGGATAATTTTTTACCTGCGCATCCCAATGCGAAGGATCGTGAGAGAGCAGAATTTTGAAATCATTGGCAGTGGTATTGGCCAAAGCTTTATTTAAATCGCCCCGTTCGCCAAAACCAATTCCCCAGTTTTCTATCCCGGCCAGGATAATTTTTTCGCCATTCTTATGCAGTTCTACGTGCTCATCCAGCAATAACTTAAAGCCGAGCTCTTTATGGTAAGCTTTTAACTGATCGAGGTTTTTGATCTTCTCCGCTTCGCTTGGCCATTTTACATAATCGCCATAATCATGATTACCCAAAACCGAAAACTGTCCGAAAGGTGCCTTTATTTGCGAGAAATGACCAATGTAAGGCACAATCTCTGAGGAAATATTGTTGACCAAATCGCCCGTAAACACAAACAAATCGCTTTTTTGTGCATTAATTAAATCAATGCCCTTTTGTACTGCTTTGGGGTTAGTAAAACTGCCGGCGTGCACATCCGAAATTTGGGTTAAGGTAAAACCATCGAAAGCTGCTGGCAGATCGTCGAAATACAAAGTATGTTTAATTACCCTGTAGGCATATTTCCCCTGGGTAATGCCGTAGGCAAATAATCCAATGGTTAAGCAAAACATTACAAAAGCAAAATCGACCCAATAATTGCTACGGGCTAAAAGGTGGAAACCGCCACCATTAAAGCTACCCGTAATTCCGAACAGGAAACGGTAAATATCGCCTAGCAGCAAGAAGATCGCAAAAACTACTTCCGCAGTAAAAATGATCAGGAAAGTATGGCTTACGATTTGAAAAAAGCGGTTTATGCCCTGAATACGCATTTGCTGGATGGCATAAAACAAAGCAAAGGTTAAGCCGACAATAAAAACCCAGAAGATAGGACTAAGCCAGGTAGATTGATTTAAAGTGCCCAAACCTGATAAAACGTATGCATTTAAGGCAAAAAACATAAATGCTACAATAAGGAGCGGGATGAGGTTGAGTTTTCTTTTCATTACAAATTGATAAGAGGCATAAAGATAAATGTAGGGCTTAAACGCAGATAAATTGCCTGCAGTTTGCAAGTTGGATTATTTTTACGCTTCTTTGATTAAAATGTATCTAAAAGGAGTGAGGCTCTGATTTAAATAATATGCTACAGCTAGAAAACATAATAGCCTGAATAGCGTATTTTAATAATTTACTTTCTTTTATTAGCTTTGTGCGAATATGCTGTCGAAAAAAACAAAATACGCCATAAAGGCACTTGTTGCTCTTGGTAAAAATTTAGATAAACCACCAATGCAGATCTCAAAAATTGCAGAGGAAGAGCATATCCCAAAAAAATTCCTGGAGCAAATTTTACTTGATTTACGTAATGCAGGCTTTTTATACAGTAAAAAGGGAGCCGGAGGCGGTTACAGCCTGAATAAAAAGCCCGAAGAAATTCTTTTGGTGCATATTATGCGGGTTACTGATGGTCCCATTGCCATGGTACCTTGTGCCAGCTTAAACTTCTATCACAAATGCGATGAATGCGAGGATGAAAAGACTTGCGGAATCAGAAGTGCATTTATTGATGTGAGAGACGCCACATTGAAGGTTTTAAGTGAAACCAGTATCGCCGATGTAATTAATCGTGAGGACACGCTAAAGCTGGCTATCGAAAAATTGTAAGAGATTATTTTAATCATAATGATCTAAAGGTTGGTGTCTTCACCAACCTTTTTTTATTGCCTGTTTCGGTCGGTGTGGACACCAACCGATAGGATAAAGGAGCCAGGTTATTTCTTAGTATCTAATGGTTGGTGTCCTCACCAACCAGCTTAGCCTCCGGCTATCTTCAAAAATAAATTACGGACAGCAACATTTTTTAGCAAACGATTGCACAGCCTATTAAAGGCGAAAAACCAACAGAAAACTGTCGTTAAGGGTTTACAGATTAACACCGTATCGTAATTTTTTTCATAAAAAATTACGACTATTCCTATATACTTTATATATTTGACGGATGAACCTAAATTTTATACCTAATAGAGCCGCTATCCGGATGATGTGCTGTTGTTGTAAAACACGGTAACAGGAGCCTATAGATAATTTAAGTATAAAATATTGGATGCTTCTCGGTAAAAGGGAAGCATTTTTTGAATAAAGCTAACAACACATATGCAAACTTTCAGAACAGAACTCGAAAACAATATTGTCGAGCAGGACATTATCGATTTAGAGAATAAGATTAAAGCCTTTCGGGATGGTACAATCCACGACGAAAAGTTTAGGAGCCTGCGTTTAGCACGCGGTGTTTACGGACAAAGACAGCCGGGAGTGCAAATGATCCGGATTAAGCTGCCTTTTGGAAAGGTTACTTTTAAGCAGTTATTGCGCATTGCCGATATTGCCGATGAGTATGGAAGTGGCAATTTACACTTAACCACCCGTCAGGATATCCAGTTGCACTATGTAAGTTTAGACCGGACACCAGAACTTTGGGCTAAATTAGAGCAAGATGATATTACCCTGCGTGAGGCTTGTGGTAACACGGTGCGTAATGTAACGGCATCGCCAAATTCGGGCATCGATAAAGATGAGCCGTTTGATGTTTCACCATACGCGCACGCTGTTTTTAAATACTTTTTGCGTAACCCAATCTGTCAGGAAATGGGTCGTAAAATTAAAATTTCATTCTCTTCGAGTGATAAGGATACTGCATTTAGCTACATTCATGATTTAGGTTTTATTCCGAAAATTAACGAAAAGGGCGAACGTGGATTTAAAGTTTTATTTGCTGGTGGTTTAGGTGCACAACCTTTCTTAGCCAGTGCCGTTCACGAATTTTTGCACGAAGATCAGATCATTCCTTTTACAGAGTCTGTGCTTCGCGTTTTCGACCGTTATGGCGAACGTACCAATAGAAATAAAGCGCGTTTAAAATACCTGGTTCAAAAATTAGGTTTAGACGAAGTTTTACGCCTGGTTGCCGAAGAGCGCATTGCCAATAAAGTAAAAAGCTTTAAAATAGATTTAAATACAATCGCCGAACCCATTTTGCCAGCAGAGCAAGATTACCCGGCGGTAGAAATTTTAAACGAAACCCACTACAAACACTGGTCGGCTACCAACGTGGTAGAGCAGAAACAGGCTGGTTTTTATTCGGTGTATGTAAAAGTACAGGTAGGTGATATTAAAACAGATAAAGCAAGGGTCTTTGTTGATGCCATCAGGCCGTATGTTGCCGATGAAATCAGGCTTACACAAAACCAGGGTTTGTTATTAAAATATGTACGCAAAGAAGCTTTACCTGCTTTATATGCGGAGTTAAATAAAATTGGTTTTACCACTGCCGGTTTCGATAGTGTTGCCGATATTACCACTTGCCCGGGAACAGATACCTGTAATTTAGGTATTGCCAACTCTATGACATTGGCCGAGGTGTTGGAAGATGTGATTTATACCGATTTCCCTGAATTGATTTATGAAAAAAACATCAAAATCAAAATCAGTGGCTGTATGAACTCTTGTGGTCAGCATGGTTTAGCCGAGATTGGTTTTCACGGCAGTTCGGTAAAAGCCGAAGGAAAAGTGGTTCCGGCGGTTCAGGTAATGCTTGGTGGTGGTACTGTAGGCGATGGCGTTGGTCGTGTGGCAGAACGTGTAATCAAAGTTCCATCAAAAAGAGCAACCAGTGTTTTGCATTTCATTTTAAATGATTTTAAAGCGAATAACCTGGCTGATGAGAATTTTCACCAGTATTACGATAGAAAAGGTAAAGACCATTTTTATCAGTTATTAAAACCACTGGCCGATTTAACTAATCTGCAAACTGAAGAATTTGTAGATTGGGGACACGTAGAGCCTTTTGTTACCGCAATCGGTGTGGGTGAATGTGCTGGTGTAGTGATTGATTTGGTTGCTACTTTATTGTTGGAAGCCGACGAAAAATTTGACTGGGCAAAGCAAAACTTAGAGAAAGGTGCTTATGCTGATGCGATTTACCATACCTACAGTACGTTTGTAAGTGCAGCAAAATCTTTGTTGCTGGATAAAGGTGTAAACAGCAGTACCCAGGTTGGCGTGATTCGCGAGTTCGATAACCATTATGTGGAAACTGGCGAATTTAATCTGGCCACTAACTTTTCTGATTTGGTTCTTCAGATTAATAAAAATGAACCAAGTGCTGAATTTGCCCAAAAATATTTTGAACAAGCCAATCAGTTTTTAAATCAGATTAAAGAAAAAAGAGGAGTATTGGTGAAATGAGATTGAAGACAATTGATATGAGATTTGAGAACTGCATACGCTAAACGCCATGCGCCAAACAACTCTTCATTCAGTTATTCAAAATTCAATAATTAAAAAGAAACATGGTTAATCAAAATAAAGAATCAAAAATAACCCTTCTAGGCGCAGGTCCGGGCGACCCTGACTTGTTAACTTTAAAAGGGGTAAAGGCTTTACAGGCTGCAGATGTAGTATTGTATGATGCATTAACCAACGAAGCTTTATTGGAACATGCACCGGCAGAAGCCATTAAAGTATATGTGGGTAAACGTTCAGGAGAGCATTCTTATCCTCAGGATACCATCAATAAATTAATGATCGATTACGCTTTAAACTATGGGCATGTAGTGCGGTTAAAAGGTGGCGATCCATTTGTGTTCGGCAGGGGTTACGAAGAGTTAGATTACGCCGCATCATACAGCATTCCGGTGAGTGTTATTCCAGGTATTTCGAGTTCAATCGGCGTACCGGGTTTGCAGCAAATTCCGGTTACACACCGTGGCCTGAGCGAAAGTTTTTGGGTAATTACAGGAACAACCACATCTGGTGAAGTATCGGCCGATATTTATCAGGCGGCAACATCAAATGCTACTGTAGTAGTTTTAATGGGACTTAAAAAACTTTCTAAAATTGTAGAGATTTTTAAAGCTGCAGGAAAACATAATTTACCAACAGCAGTAGTGCAGAATGGTTCGGCAGAAGACGAAAAATTAGTGGTTGGTGTGGTAGAAACTATAGAAAGTTTAGTGCAACACGAAAATATTAAGGCTCCGGCATTGTTAATATTTGGAGAAGTTGTATCATTACATCCGTCATTTAAAAACATCATTAAACAATATGCAAGTATTGCCTAACCAACCAAATAATGCAGAATCTTTTTCTGAACAGGAAAAAGGTAACCAGCTGTTTCCGGTTTTTGTGAAGCTGAATAAGCTGCGTACATTATTAATTGGTGCAGGTAATATTGGCCTCGAAAAATTAACGGCGATTGTTAACAACAGTCACCAAGCTAACATTACCATTGTAGCCGAAGTAATTTCTCCAGAGGTTTATACCTTAATTGCGAACTATCCTTTGGTTAAGGTTAAACAAAAGAGTTTTGATGTTTCTGATTTACAGGGTATTGATATTGTTTTTGCCGCAACAAACAATAACATTTTAAACGAAGAGATCAGAAAAGTAACCAACGAAAAAGGCTTACTGATCAATGTGGCCGATAAACCCGAGCTTTGCGATTTCTATTTAGGATCTATCGTTCAAAGGGGTGATCTAAAAATAGCGATTTCTACCAACGGAAAATCGCCAACCATAGCCAAACGCTTAAAACAAATTTTGAACGAAGGTTTACCGGCCGAGCTGGATGAAACTTTGCAGAATATGAGCGCTTTGCGCCAGACCTTAAACGGCGATTTCTCGGCAAAGGTTAAAAAGCTGAATAAGGTTACCCAAAGTTTAATTGACCCTAAAAAGAGTTTTGCCGAGCGCAATATCAAGTGGTTAATCTGGGTGGCTTCGGTATTATTAATCGGTGCCATAGGTTTTTCACTGTGGAATACCGAGCCAGAGTTTCAAACTTTCCTGATTAATATCGACCCCTTGTTTTACTGGTTTTTAGGTGCCGGATTTTTATTCGCCCTGATTGACGGTGCAATTGGCATGTCGTACGGGGTTACTACAGCCTCTTTCTCACTGGCAATGGGTTTACCTCCGGCCTCAGCTAGTATGGCGATCCACATTTCGGAAGTAATGAGTAACGGAATTGCTGGCTGGATGCATTACCGTATGGGCAATGTAAACTGGAAACTGTTTAAAATATTAATTCTCCCAGCTATAGTTGGGCAGTGCTGGGCGCCTATATCTTATCGTCGCTGGAGCACTACAGTGCTTATGTTAAGCCAATTGTGGCGGTGTACACCTTGTTTTTGGGTGGCATTATTTTAATGAAAGCTTTCAACATCAAAAGAAAGAAAGCCGATCAGAAGATTAAAAAAATTGGTCTTTTAGGTTTTGTTGGTGGTTTTATCGATGCTGCTTTCGGTGGTGGTTGGGGCTCAATTGTATTGTCGAGTTTAATTGCCGGTGGCAGACATCCATTATTTTCTTTAGGAACAGTAAAAATTAGTCGTTTTTTTATTGCCACTCTTAGTTCGCTAACCTTTTTTACCATGTTAGGTGGCAAACACTGGGAAGCCGTTTTAGGCTTGATTATCGGTAGTGCAATAGCATCGCCAATTGCTGCAAAAGTATCCAACAAAATTTCGGCGAAAACCATTATGGTTGCCGTTGGTATTATTGTGATGCTGGTAAGCTTGCGCAGTGTAATTATGTTTATTTTAAAATTAATTTAGTGATGGAACGTGTAGAAGAGATAAAAGAAGCACTAAAAGGCTTAGATACCATTGAAAAATTAAGGTTTTTAGCCGATCGCTATGCCGGTCGCATTATATTTTCAACCAGTTTTGGATGGGAAGACCAGGCAATTACACACCTTATTTTTAGCAATAATATTCCAATTAAGGTTTTTACTTTAGAAACCGGGCGGTTATTTCCTGAAACCTATTACGTTTGGAACCGTACCCTTGAAATTTACAATAAACCGATTTACGCCTACTATCCGCAAAATGAGCTCTTGCAGGATATGGTGAACAGTAAAGGCCCAAGCAGTTTTTACGAATCGGTCGAAAACAGAAAAGAGTGCTGCTATATCCGTAAAATAGAACCTTTAAAAAGAGCATTAAAAGGTAACGAAATCTGGATCACAGGTATCAGGGCCGATCAAAGTACAAACCGTGAGGATATGCACGATGTAGAATGGGATGAAGGTAACCAGCTGGTTAAATTTCATCCGATTTTCGATTGGACATTAGACGATGTGAAGGCATATATTAAAGAAAACAACATTGTTTACAACACCCTGCACGATAAAGGATTCCCGAGCATAGGTTGCGCCCCATGTACAAGAGCAGTACAACCCGGCGAAGATTTTAGGGCCGGAAGATGGTGGTGGGAAGACCAGAGTAAAAAAGAATGTGGCTTGCATGCAGCATCCTGACCCAAAAAAACATTCCTATCGGGGCGTCATTGCGAGGCAGGGAAAGAGCGAGCCGTGACAATCTTATAGAAGGATAAAATAAATTACTATTGCAGAAAGCCGAAACAGATTGCTTCGGCGGTTGAAAAACCTTCTCGCAATGACGTAAATAGAACAACAACAGCAAATATATTAGTTGAAAAAGGAGCGGCGCTGAAAAGCAACCTTCCAATATTTCAACAATCAATCATTTCAACATTTTATAATGAGTACATATAATTTTGATTACTTAGATGAACTAGAGGCAGAGGCCATTCACATTTTACGTGAGGTTGCGGGCAGTTTGAAAAGCCGGCTTTGCTGTTTTCGGGTGGAAAAGATTCGATTACCTTAGTGCGTTTAGCAGAAAAAGCTTTCCGTCCCGGTAAATTTCCTTTTCCACTGGTACACATCGATACCGGGCATAATTTTGAAGAAACCATTACCTACCGTGATGAAATGGTAGAAAGAATTGGCGAAAGGCTGATTATTGGTTCAGTTCAGGAGTCTATTGATCAAGGTAAAGTAGTAGAACAAACCGGTAAAAACGCGAGCAGAAATGCTTTGCAAACCGTAACCTTGTTAGATACCATTGCAAAACACCAGTTCGATGCCTGTATTGGCGGTGCGCGCAGAGACGAAGAAAAAGCACGCGCAAAAGAGCGTATTTTCTCTGTACGTGATGAATTTGGCCAGTGGGATCCTAAACGCCAGCGCCCCGAGCTTTGGAACATTTATAACGGTAAAATCCACAAAGGTGAAAACATCCGTGTATTCCCAATCAGCAACTGGACCGAGCTGGATGTTTGGAACTACATCCGCCGCGAAAAAATTGAATTGCCAAGCATCTACTTCTCACACGAACGCGATGTGATTACCCGCAACGGACAGTTAATGGCCGCATCTCCGTTTTTAAATATGGATGATGAAGATATCGTATTCCGCAAGCAAGTGCGTTTCCGTACAGTTGGCGATATGTCGTGTACAGCTGCAGTTGAGTCGGAAGCAACTTTGATTGATGATATTATTGAAGAAATCAGCGCTTCTAAAATTTCAGAGCGTGGTGCCCGTTTAGACGATAAAGTTTCGGAAGCAGCAATGGAAGACAGGAAAAAAGGAGGATATTTTTAAAGAGTATCAAGATTAAACAGTATCAAGTGTTCAAGATTAAAGTATCAAGACATTATAATCTATATTGATATTTGATCTTACTACTCATTACTTGATACATTGTTAACAAACTTGACAACTCTATCTTAAATACGACAATAAACATGAACATATTAAAATTCTTTACAGCAGGCAGTGTAGATGATGGTAAAAGTACCTTAATCGGCCGTTTGTTATACGATACAGATTCTATTTTAGCCGATCAATTGGAAGCCTTACAAAGCTCGAACCGTAAAAATGACGACGGAACAATTGACCTGGCTATTTTAACTGATGGATTAAGGGCAGAACGCGAACAGGGCATTACCATTGATGTGGCCTACAAATACTTTCAAACCGAAAAGCGTAAATTTATTATAGCCGATACGCCGGGTCACATCCAGTACACCCGCAATATGGTTACCGGAGCATCAACCGCAAATCTGGCCATTATTTTAATCGATGCCCGCAACAGTGTAGTTGAACAAACTATCCGTCACTCGTATATTGTTTCACTACTGGGTATTAAGCACGTTGTGGTTTGTATCAATAAAATGGATATGGTTGATTACAGCGAAACGGTTTATGCTTCCATCATCGAAAAGTATAAAGTACTTGCGCAGCAACTTAAATTAGACGATGTAACGTACATCCCGGTTAGTGCCCTAAAAGGCGATAACGTGGTGCAACGTTCAGAAAATATGCAGTGGTACGAAGGCGAAAGCTTGCTTCATTTCTTAGAGCAGGTAGATACCGATCATCTAGACCGTTCGCAACTGGCGCGTATGCCGGTACAGTGGGTTGTACGCCCGCAAACCGACGAGTTGCACGATTACCGCGGTTACGCAGGCCGTGTATTGAGCGGAACTTTTAGCCTGAACGATAAAGTAAATGTATTGCCTTCAGGTGCTGGCTCTACCATCGAGAAAATTGAATTTTTTGATGAAGCACTGGATGAAGCCCATGCAGGTCAGTCGGTGATTATCCATTTAAAAGATGATGTGGATATTAGCCGTGGCGATACCATTGTAAATGCTTCTGCCTTACCGCAAGAATCGAAACTGATTGAAGCCGATTTGTGCTGGATGGATGCACGTGCATTGGATACGTCTATCATGTATAACATTCAGCATAACAGTAAGGTTACGAAATGTAAAATCAGCGAAATTCTGCATAAGGTAGATATCAACACACTCGAAAAACATGCAGCTGATGAATTTAAACTGAACGATATAGGTCGGGTGATTATTAAAACAGCAGATGCGTTGGCTTTTGATCTTTACGATGATAACCGCGCTAATGGCTCAGCTATTTTGGTTGATAGCCGTACCAATTTAACAGTTGGAGCCTTAATGTTCAGGGCAGCAGTTGAATAAAATAAACGTAAGGGGAGATGTGAGGTGGAAGAATTTTGTAAATATCCAGCAAAACCACAACCAAATATAAGATGAAGACGCTAGGCCGAAAGGTATAGTGTGAAAGCAATTTCAGCGGGGCATCGGTTACGATAGCCCCGTTTTTCGTAGTGTGCCGGCTATTTTATCATAATTTAGTGCCTGCGTAGATAATTTTTATATCTTAGTTTAACTCACTATCTCTTATAACCGCTTAACTTATGCATGCAGGAAAAAAATATACTTTTCTGGAATTTATTATCTGGACCAGGCGCGATATTTATCGCTTAACCATTCTGGCCATTATTCCTACCGTACTTTATCATTATTGCGCTTTTACGTTTCTTTCCATTTCCTGGGTACCTGTAGCGCTTTTGGGCACCGCAGTTTCATTTATCATTAGTTTTAAAAATAATGCCAGTTATGCCCGCCTTTGGGAAGCCCGGCAAATTTATGGTGCAATAATCAATTCGAGCAGGGCATTTGGCGTAATGGTTCGTGATTATCTGGCAGTTCATGATAAAAAAACAGATGTGGAAATCATTTTTTACCGCCACTTTGCCTGGCTAACCGCATTACGTTTTCAGTTAAGGGAGCCCAGGGCATGGGAAAACTCAAACGATCCGCGCAATATCGAATATGCCCGGCTTTACCGTGTTTCAGAAAAAGCAGATCGCCTGGAAGATAGCCTTGCGCAATACCTTTCTGCTGATGAGTTAAAATATATTTTGACCAAGAAGAACAAGGCTACCCAATTAATGGCACTGCAATCGGCCCATATTAATAAACTTGTGGTCAGCGGAGTTTTAACCGAACTGCAACTGCAATCTTTACAAAATACCATTACCAGCTTTTACGATAACCAGGGTAAGGCCGAAAGGATTAAAAATTTTCCTTATCCACGCCATTTTTCATCTATAGCCACCATTATGCTAAATTTATTTGTGTTTTTAGTTCCATATGGATTGCTAAACGAGTTTAATAAGTTAGGCAACGGTACTTTAATTGAAGGATATTCCATCTGGTTAAATATTCCCTTCGCTATTTTGTTAACCTGGGTTTTTAATTCGCTTGATATTGTTGGCGAAAGCTCAACCAACCCTTTCGAAGGAAGTGCGAACGATGTGCCCATTACCAATATTTCCAGGACGATAGAAATTGACATGCGGGATATGCTCGATGAAACCGATCTGCCGCCGTCACTTACGCCAGAGCATTTTATACTGATGTAATGGTTTTTCTGTTATGGAAATGCCAGAATGTTTTCATCATATTGGTATATTAGTATAATCAATTAAAATGCTAAAACTCTTGATATGAAAAGAATCATCATTTACCTCGTTATAGCGGCTCTTCCGTTTGCCTATGCCTGTAACCAAAATAAAACCAGTACAAATTCGAAAACAACAACCGACTCTGTAATTAAACAAGATTGTTATAAAGCAGGCTTTGAAAAAGATACTGCTTATATGAATGTAGAAATACATGCATCGGGCAAAGCTACAGGGAAGTTGTTAATTAGATATAATGATAAACCCAGCAATATGGGCGCTATATCGGGTAAATTTAATGGCGACACTTTGCTCGTAGATTATCGGTTTAAAACCGGAAAGGATACGGTTAGTGTATATACAAACCCACTGGCTTTTTTAAAAAAGGATGGTAAACTGATAATGGGGGTAGGGCAGATTGAAACCACACTAGGCAGGTCTTATTTTGTAAAAGGAAAACCGATTAATTACGAAGCCGGAAAATTTATCTTTGAAGAAGCAAGTTGTAAATAAGTAATAACCTATTGCATGCCATAATTATTTTTGCCACGGATGCGCAGAAAACATGGAAACATTTTTCTTTTTTATCACCCTGTTTCTAACGTAAGGTCAGATGGTAAAATCTGACCTTATACCAATCATAGCTTCGATGGCTGTTCGATAATAATATCTGACAGCACTATTCAGGTAGCCACTTCATAGATTGTCCTCCTGAGCGGAGTCCAAGGATTTTTAATAGTATTGTTTTTCATTGCATTAGCGATGCTTTATTAAGTTTGGCATGATAAATTAAAAATATTTTAAAATAAATTACTACAATTCCTATAGACTTTATATATTTGTAATAATTAATAACTGTTAACCCGCATAAAATTTGGTGTTATGATTTTAAATAAAGTAGAAAAAGCGAACATTGAACCACGAATTACTTTAATAGGTGCAGGTCCTGGCGACCCGGATTTATTTAGTTTAAAAGGTGTAAAAGCATTAAAAACAGCCGATGTTGTTTTGTACGATGCAAATGTGAATGAAGCTTTACTATGTTATGCGCCAGATGGTATTCCGAAAGTTTATGTGGGTAAACGCAGCGATGATGAAGATTTCTCGCAAGAGGCTGTTAATAAACTGATTGTTGATTACGCTTTAAACTATGGTCATGTGGTGCGTTTAAAAAGCGGCGATCCGTTTTTCTTTGCCAAAGGTTACGAAGAAATCGATGCGGCAGAATCTTATAGCATCCCAACCGAAATTATTCCTGGTATTTCGAGTGCTACAGGTGCACCAAGTTTACAAAAGATCCCGATGATTTATAAAGATCTGAGCGAGAGCTTTTGGGCGGTAACCGGAACCAATTCGAGAGGCGAAATTTCTGAAGATTTATACATTGCTGCTAAAACCAAAGCTACCATCGTAGTTTTAAACGGAATTGAGAAGGTAAAAGAAATCGCAGCTATATTTCAGGCCGAAAATAAAAACCTTTTACCGGTGGCTGTAATCCAGAACGGATCTACCCCACAAGAGAAAATTGCAGTAGGTATAGTTGATACCATTGCCGAAATTGTTGAAGATAAAAAAATAACTGCGCCTGCCTTATTGGTTTTTGGTGATGTGGTTTCCTTGCACCCACAGTTTCAACCCATCCGCGATTTCTACGAAATTATGGCGGAAGAGTACTAAGATATTTTTGAACCAAAAATATATTTGTTTTGTTGTTAAAAACCGCGTGGGCGAGCCAGGCGGTTTTTTTGTTTATGTATGCCTTAGCGTACATCTGCACAATCAGCGGGAAACTATTTGAAAATTGTCCGGCAGATTTAAGGAGATCATCGCAGATTAAATTCATGTATCGACTCTGCTTGTTGATTTGACTAGACTCGATCTCAGCGTACATCTGCGTAATCAGTTGAAACTATTTAGAAATTGCCCCACAGATTTAAAAAGATCACCTCAGATTAAACACCTGTTTCCCAATTTTTTCAATAGCTAAATTTGCTTGCTAAGCCTGGTTTGAAAGCTTCATTTTTTCGTTAGAAAGTCTCCGTGTATAATTGCGTAATCAGCAGAAAAATACCTAAAGCATTGCCGTTCAGCGTCAAAATCAATCCCCTGATCAGAAAATACCTGACCGCTAAATATTCAACTAAAAATATAATTTCCATTATTTGCAATGCTCAAAACAATTAGTAACTTACTTAGGTTATCTACACCAAATATTTGATGGAAATTATACATATAAGCGCCGAGTGTTACCCTATTGCAAAAGTTGGTGGTTTAGCCGATGTAGTAGGGGCCTTACCCAAGTATCAAAATAAATTAGGCCACATTGCCAAGGTGGTTGTTCCTGCGTACGACACTAAATTCATCCGCGAAAGCGAATTTGAGGTAACATACGATGCCTGGTCTAACTACGGCAATCATCATTTTCAGTACCGCATCTTAAAAGAAAAAACGAATAAACTGGGTTTCGATGTTTATGTAATCCACATCAAAGGCCTTACCGACAGACCGAATGTATACGGTTATGGCGATGATACCGAGCGTTTTGTTGCTTTTCAGATTGCTACCTTAGATTGGATAGCACAATGGGAACATCGGCCAGATGTAATCCATTGCCACGATCACCATACCGGTTTAATTCCTTTTATGGCATCGAACTGCTTAAAATACGAAAGTATTAAACATGTACCTACAGTTTTAACCATTCATAACGCACAATACCAGGGACAGTTTGGTTGGGATAAATTATATTACCTGCCAGCATTCGATTTGTGGAAAGGTGGCTTGTTGGGCTGGGAAGATGCCATTAACCCTTTGGCTTCGGCCATAAAATGTGCCTGGCGGGTA
The DNA here is from genome assembly GCF_011303555.1 of Pedobacter sp. HDW13. NCBI lineage: Bacteria > Pseudomonadati > Bacteroidota > Sphingobacteriia > Sphingobacteriales > Sphingobacteriaceae > Pedobacter > Pedobacter sp. HDW13. Next base: position 4,412,963 of record NZ_CP049868.1, read on the forward strand.
ACTACGGTTTCGCCAAGTTACCTCGAAGAAATGATGAACAATGCCCGTGGCCTCGAAAGTTTGTTGAGGCAGGAGCGCTGGAAATCGGTAGGGATTTTAAACGGTATTGATAGTGAGGTTTGGAACCCGGAAACAGACCCCATGCTGGGCAAAGGTTACAACATAAAAACAGTAGAAGCCGGTAAACTGGCAAACAAAACCGCCCTGTGCAATGTTTTTCAGTTAGATGCCGCTAAACCCCTCTTTACTTTTATTGGCCGACTGGTTGATGAAAAAGGAGCCGATTTACTGCCTGATATATTTTACACTGCTTTGCAGCAGCATGGCGATAACATTAATATATTGGTTTTAGGATCGGGCGACAGTTGGGTAGAAGGCCGGCTAAATCAGTTAAAAGATATTTTTCCTGGTAAGTATAATGCTTATATTGGCTATAACGAGCAGGTTTCGCACGAAATATACGCCAGTGCCGATTTTCTGATCATGCCTTCGCGCGTTGAGCCTTGTGGTTTAAACCAGTTGTATGCATTAAGATATGGCACAGTGCCCATGGTGCGCCGCATAGGCGGGTTAAAAGATACCGTAATTGATATTGGCGATGGAGGTTTCGGTATTTGTCACGACCAGACCAGCATATGGGATGTTACCCATGCCATTAACAGGGCCGTAGAGCTGTATAACGATAAAAAAGCTTTTAAAGCAGTGCGTAAAACAATGATGAAGTTAGACCATTCGTGGGATAATGCCGCATTAAATTATATAGAATTGTACCAAATATTAAATTAAGCTTAAACATGACTGACAAAGTTTTAGGCGTTATCCTTGGCGGTGGCCAGGGCTCTAGATTATCGCCACTTACACAAACACGTTCTAAACCGGCAGTTCCAATTGCAGGGAAGTATCGGTTGGTAGACATTCCGATTTCTAACTGCCTTAACTCAGGCATCCACCGTATGTTTGTGCTTACACAGTTTAATTCGGCATCGTTAAATAAGCACATTAAAAACACTTATCACTTTAGTCATTTCAGTAAGGCTTTTGTCGATATTCTGGCAGCAGAGCAAACGGTACAAAATGCAGGTTGGTTTCAGGGTACTGCCGATGCTGTACGTCAGTGTATGCACCACATTGTTTCACACGAGTTCGATTATATTTTAATCCTTTCTGGCGATCAGTTATACCAGATGGATTTTAAAGATATGATTGAGAAGCACATTGAAGCCAATGCCGAAATTACCATTGCCACCATCCCGGTTACGGCCAAAGATGCTACCGATTTTGGTATTTTGAAAACCGATGAAGAAAATATGATCACTTCTTTTATCGAAAAACCAAAAACCGGACTGGATGAATGGATTTCTGACACAGGTGAAGAGATGCAAGGCGAAGGCCGTAATTTTCTGGCCTCGATGGGGATTTATGTTTTCAACCGCGAATACCTGATCAATATCTTAAACGAAAACGAAGAAGAAAAAGATTTTGGTAAAGAAATTTTGCCGCGTGCCATTACCCAAAGCAGGGTTTTGAGTTATCAGTACGAAGGTTATTGGACTGATATTGGTAACATTTCGTCGTTTTTTGAAGCCAATTTAGGATTGACCGACGAAATTCCTAAATTTAATATGTTCGATAGTAACCATGCTATTTTTACCAGGGCACGGATGTTGCCACCTTCTAAAATTTCGGGTACCACTTTAGATAAAACCATTATTGCCGAAGGCTGTATTGTACAGGCCAGTAAAGTAGAACATGCTGTTTTGGGTATCAGATCGAGAATTGGAAAAGATACCATAATTACCAACTCCTACATTATGGGTAGCGACAGGTATCAAACTTTCGAAGAAATACAGGAGGAAACGAGCAAAGGAAATTCGTTAATTGGTATTGGCGACAGGTGTTACATTAACAATGCCATTATCGATAAAAACTGCCGCATTGGTAACGATGTAAAAATTAATGGCGGTGAACATTTAGAAGATGGCGATTTTGAACTCTATGCCGTTAAAGATGGTATAGTGGTAATTAAAAAAGGAGTGGTTTTGCCTAGCGGAACCGTAATTTAGTAATCATTAATCATTAACTATAGGCCAGCCCGGATTTATCCAGGCTGGCTTTTTTATTTTAAGAATTTATTCCTCTTTGTTTTTTAGAAGTAGATGAGTAGTATTTCTGCTTGCTGTTTCATTCCTTACTGCACGCTTGATAGCTGCTGAAACAGCTTTTTTATATTCCTGCCAACATTTTTGGTATAGGCTTGTTAATTTATAAACACATAAAAAACAGCTTATGCCCGAACAGCATTTATATCAAACCGGAATAATAGGAAATTGCGCTTTTTTAGCCCACGTAAATAAAAACACCGATATATCATGGCTTTGCTGGCCACGTTTTGATAGTTCTTTCGTTTTCGGAAGTTTATTGGATAATGAAAAAGGAGGGGAGTTCTCCATTCGGCCGCAAGGCGAATTTTCATCTAACCAGTACTATGTCGAAAATACCAATGTATTGCGTACCGAAATTACAGCCGAAGATGGTGCATACCGGGTTACCGATTTTGCCCCGCGCTTTCACCTATACGAAAGGTATTTTAAGCCTTTAATGTTGATCCGCAAAATAGAACCCTTAAGCGGAAATCCAAGGATAACAATCAAATGTAAACCAGTTTGCAATTATGGTAAAAATGCGATGACGGTGAGTCGCGGGAGCAACCACATAGATTATTCAGGTTGCGATGAAAATATCCGTTTAAGTACGAATGTTTCATTAACTTATATTCTTGATGAGAAAGCATTTGTGCTTAACGAGGCCAAATATCTGGTAATGACTTACGGACAGGACCTGGAAGCACCAATTGTAAGTACCGCAGAAAATTTCCTGCGCGAAACGGTTGCTTACTGGCGATTGTGGATTAAACACTCTTCCATAGCTGGCTTTTACCAGCCTTTCGTTATCCGTTCAGCCCTGGTGCTTAAAATCCATCAGTACGAAGATACCGGAGCAATAATTGCCGCCAGTACAACCAGTTTGCCCGAATCGCCGGGGAGCACCCGTAACTGGGATTACCGCTATTGCTGGCTGCGCGATTCGCACTATGTCCTTACCTCACTCAACCACATCGGTCACTTCGAAGAAATGGAGAAGTACTTTAATTACCTTTCCGATATTTCGCATGCAGAAGATACACGTTACCAACCACTGTATGGCATTGCCGGCGAAAGGAAAATTACCGAAAGGACATTAGATCATCTGGAAGGTTATAAAGGCGAGCAACCCATCAGAATTGGAAATCAGGCTTACGAACACATTCAGAACGATATTTATGGTCAGGTTTTAATTTCAATGCTGCCGTTGTATACCGATCACCGCTTTGTATTTTCCGAACGGAGCGACTCGGTAAAATGGATAGAAAGTGTTTTATCTAAAATTGAAAGTACCATTGATGAAAAGGACGCAGGGATTTGGGAATTCAGGAACATTGCCAATGTGCATTGCTACAGTAACCTGTTTCAATGGGCAGGGGCGCAGGCAGCCCTAAAAATGGCCAAAACCATTGGCAACAAGAATTTCGAATACCGGGCACAAATTTTAATTGATAAAGCTGCAGCACATATCGAAGCTTGCTACGATCCGGAAAGGAAGGTGTACACCAATGCCGTGGGCAGCACACATTTGGATGCCAGTACACTGCAACTGATTATGATGAATTACCTCGACCCTGCATCTGATAAAGCCAAAGATCATTTAAAAGCATTGGAAGCAGAGCTTAAAACCGAAGATGGTTTATTTTATCGTTATCTGCATGCCGATGATTTTGGAAAACCTAAAACTACTTTCTTAATCTGCGCATTTTGGTATGTAGAGGCGCTGGCCTGCGTTGGCCGAACGGACGAAGCCATTAAAGAATTTGAAAATATCATTAAATACTGTAATCATTTATTGCTTTTTAGCGAAGATGTAGATGCCAAAACTGGTAGCCAATGGGGTAATTTTCCTCAGGCTTATAGTCATGTGGGGTTAATGAACGCCGCCTACCGCATTGCAATTAAGCTGGATAGGCCGATATTTTTATAATAATGTGGATTATAAATCCACAGTTACGAGGTCGGGATTACAAATCCCGACCAACCTATGGTTTTTGGGAAACAAGATTAGCTTGTCATCCTGAGCCTGTCGAAGGACGGATTAAATCTTTTTAAAGGGGAAAACCCAGAATGGGATTATTAATCGGCCAACTTCTTGATCGTCATTCCCAGCTTGACTGGGAATCTTAATGCTGTAGCTATTCATTTATTTCGCTTTAAGATTCCCGTTTTCACGGGAATGACGGGTTTGTGTAGCCGGATCAAATCATTTTAAATCTTTTCAAAGGGGAAATCCAGGATGGGATTATTAATCGACCCACCACTTGATCGTCATTCCCAACTTGACTGGGAATCCTAATGCCTTAGCTACACATTTATTTTGCTTTAAGATTCCCGTTTTCACGGGAATGACCGGATTGCATACCGAACCAACGTTTAATTATTGTGGCAACTTTTGCGCACATAAGAAAAACCGCCACAAAGTTGTGACAATTTTTTTTGTGACAATTTTTTCGGTCACAAAAAAAAATGTCACAAAAGTTTTAAATGGTTAAAATAAAATATTAATAAGGCATTTATCCTCGGTTAGTATCTCCATCTATAGAAATAAGGGAGTATCGTTTTGCAGATAGGGCTACTGTAGGTATGTTAATCCGTGGTTGTCGGTGATGACACCGATAGCTAGTGTAAAATGATGTTCCGAACAATATGGTGTACACCGATCGGTAAAAGATTAACCCCGCTCCACAAATTCTTCCTTAACTAAACTCCACAATAATTTCCTCACCTCTTTATAATCGTTAAGGTAATATTTGGCTTCTGATATGTTATTGCCAACCTTAATCGTAAAAGCATCATCAGGTAAGGCCTTAAAAATATCTTCATCTGTATGGTCATCACCCAGCGCCAGTATAAAATCCGGATGTTTATTGTAAAGCCAGTTTAAAGCGGCTTTCCCTTTATTTACCTCCATATTTTTAAACTCAATAACCTTGTTGCCCGGCATCAGCTGCAAACCTTTATCGGCTGCTAAAATTTTTAAATGGCTCACAATTTCATTCGCCCGCAATTCGCCCAACCCTTCATCCGCTTTGCGATAATGCCAAACCAGCGAATAACTTTTTTCTTCAATAAAAGAACCGGGCGTTCTATCGATATAGGTTTCTAAAATGGCTTTCATCTCCTGCTTCCATTGGTCGGTTAAAAGGGGCAGGCAATTCCATTTATCGCCTTGTGTTTTTTGCCAGGCACCATGTTCGGCAATCATATCTACCTTTAAATGTCCGAACCATTTTTCCAGTGTTTCATTTCTTCTTCCACTTATAATTACCACTTTATTGGCTTCATCGCCGGTTAGTTTTTTAATCAGTTCATACAGTTCCTCATCTGGCGATGCATCATCTATATTTCCGGTAAAATCAACCAGGGTTCCGTCGTAATCGAGAAATAAAACACGATTGGCTGTTTGCTGGTAATGCCTGGTAATATTTTCGTTGATCAGGTTTACTGCGTGTTTGGTTAATAATGATTGTTGCGAATTTTTCACTTCGTTTAGTCTTAAAATAAAATTATTGACCCAATGTTTAACATTAAATTTTTGTACAATACCCCGCATGGCTTTCATGCGGGTTTGTTGTTCTGCTAAAGGCATTTTTAAGGCCAGAACAATGGCCTCCATAATATCGCCTATGTTATTGGGGTTTACAATTACTGCATCGGTTAATTCTTTCGAAGCACCTGCCATTTCGCTCAGAATAAGCACACCATCATTGTTTTGCCTGCTGGCCACGTATTCTTTGCTCACCAGGTTCATGCCATCGCGCATGGGGGTAACCAGGCAGATATCGGCAGATGCATATAGTGCCGAAAGTACTTCGATAGGGAAAGAGCGGTAAAAATAATTAACCGGAATCCAGTTAATAGAACGGTAACGGGCGTTCAGGTTACCTACAAACTGATCGATTTGCTCCTTTAAATCGCGATATTGCGGAACAGTATCGCGCGAGGGCACTACCACCATATACAGCTCTATTTTTCCAATGTATTCGGGATGCAATTGCAGCAAGAGATCGAGTGCTTTTAACCGTTCTAAAATCCCTTTGCTATAGTCGAGCCGGTCGATAGAAAGAATCAGTTTAACATCTTCTTTACCCTTGCGGAAATATTCGATTTCTTTTTGAACTTCATCGCGCGAGGTTAGTTCAGAAAATTTATTGAAATCAATGCCCATCGGAAAGGCCTCAACTACAATTTGCCTTTCGTTGCTGTTTAAGATGTTGGCCGATGAGTTTACCGGAAGTAACCGGGTGGCTGTGCTTAAAAAATGGCGTACATCGTCGTAGGTGTGGAAACCGATTAGATCGGAACCGAGCATACCATTTAAAAGTTCGTCCCGCCAGGGAATCAACCTGAATATTTCGTAAGAGGGGAAGGGGATATGCTGAAAAAAACCAATGGTTGATTGCGGTAAATGCTTACGCAATATGCCTGGTAAAAGTAATAATTGGTAATCCTGTATCCATATTTTATCTTTTTTAGCAAGTACTTTTAAAGCTGCAGTAGCAAATTTATGATTAACAGACTGGTAACAATCCCAATAACTTTGTTCGTAATGGGCGTAAGTAACCAGGTAATGAAAAACCGGCCATAAAACTTCGTTCGAAAAGCCTTCGTAATAAAGGTTAATTTCATCTTGTGTAAGAAATACGGGGTAGAGGTTAAGTTTGGCAAGTTTAGCTGTTACTACTTGTTGCCGTTCTTCTGGCACTTCAATTCCGGGCCAACCAATCCATATGGAATTGCCCGATTTATAAACGTCGCCAAGCCCGGTGGCCAGGCCACCCTCGCTTGGGATAAACGTGTACTCATCATTTTCTTCAATAATCTTAACGGGTAGTCTGTTCGATATTATAACTGTCTTCATGCTTATATTTAATGTATCTACATTAATAAAGCCCGTTAAACTGTTTTTGTTTGAATTTTTAGGTTAAAAAACATTCAGATGATTGAGCGAAATATGATTATTGGCGTTGCTTTTGAAAATTAACTGCTGTTGTTGCACTATAGCTACAGTTTCGGTTGTTTACACATAATTAAATACAAGCGAAAAAGTAGTCAGTTCTTTTGGTGCAGATATAACTTCTATACTACCGCGATGCATTTTCATAATGTTGCGGCTAATGGTAAGGCCAATGCCCGAACCATTTTTTCTGGTGGTATAAAAAGGCACAAATATTTTCTCGAGGTCGGCTGCTTCAATTCCTTTTCCGTTATCGCTCACATCGATATATAATTTGGTATGCTCTAAACGGTAAGCTACCGAAATGTGCGGGTTTGCTGTTTCCTCAACCGAATAAATGCTGTTGGTAATCAGATTGATCAGTACCTGTTCAATTAACTTTAAATCGAGCTGAACAGTAATTTTGGATGAAGTTTGTTCTACATCCAGCACTACATTTTTTACCCTGGCAAAAGGCTGCATTAATACTTTGATGTGCTTCAGGATTTCGCCAATGGTATGCGATTCGAGATTTGGTGTGGGCAGCTCGGCAATTAGGCGGTAATCTTTTACAAAATCAAGCAAACCGGCAGAACGTCTTTTGATCGTTTGCAAGGCTGTTTTCAGATCCTCCATTTCAGACATGTCGAGGTTTTCCTTGTCGCTCACCATGCTGTTAATGGTATCGGATAAAGAACTGATTGGGGTAATGGAATTGAGGATTTCGTGCGAAATAACACCAATTAACCGGTTCCAGGCTTCGGTTTCTTTCTGCTCAATTTCATCTTTTATATTTTGAAAACTGATTATGGTATAGTTTTTCCCATATAGGTTCAGTGGAATAACCTCAGTAGAAAGCTGAATGAGTTTATCCTGTATTTTTAATTCCAAAAACCTTTTTCCGCCCTGAACAATGTGCTCTATTTCGTTGGCAAAGGCAGGCAGGTGCTGTTTTAACCTGTGCCAGTATTTATAAGCCGGAATGCTTAATAAGTTGGAGGCTGCCTGGTTAAAAAAGGCAATTTCCTCGTTTTCTTCGGCTGTTTTGGTATTATTGATCACAATTACGCCAACAGGAACCTGCTCAAGTATGGTTTTAATCAATTGAAACATGGCTTCCTGCTCCAGCCTGATTTGTTTATGTACCAGCAGGATTTCGCCAAAAGATTCATATAGCTCCGGAAAACTACCTTTTGTTGCTTTATTCTTGAAATTTAAGGTATGATCGCGCGTTTTTACAGCCAATATAAAGCGTTTAATATCTGATCGGATTTCGTTAATGTAGTAATAAAGGGAAATAATGGCCCCAGCAATACAAATGAAACACCAATAATAGTAAACCAGAGTTGGGTATTACTAATGAGGTAAAACAAAAGATAACCCAGCAGGTTGATAACCAACAGGCGAAATATTAAACGAAAAGTAAAGCGTTTGTAGAACATATTTTAAGGTTAAAGGAAGAAGGTTTAAAGGTAGGGGCATAGCGAAAACTACCTTCTGCCATTTTACCCTCCACCTCCAATTAAATTCCAAATTTCTCAATTCTCCGGTACAATGCGGCACGGGTTAGGCCCAGCTCGGCTGCTGCCTTTGATATATTGCCCTTGTGCTTGTCAATTGCTTTTTGCACCATCATTTTCTCCATATCTTCTAAAGCCATTTCATCAGGCAAGGCAGTATTCTGCGCAAATCGCTGCGGACTTAACTGTAAATCCGCTTCAGAAATGTCGGTTCCATCACTCATAATTACCGCCCGTTCTAAAACATGCTGCAGCTCACGCACATTGCCTGGCCATTTGTAATTTAGGAGTACTTCTTGTGCCTTAGCACTTAAATTACGGATTTCTTTGTGGTATTTAGAACTAAAAACCTGCATAAAATGATTGGCCAGGAGCAAAATATCTCCGCCGCGTTTGCGTAAAGGCGGCAGCAATAACTCAACAGTATTAATCCTGAATAATAAATCCTGCCTGAAGGTATTTTTGGCCACCATCTCATCAAGGGGCATATTGGTTGCTGTAATTAACCGCACATTTACCTTACGCTCTTTACTCTCGCCTAAGCGGGTAACGGTTCTGTTTTGCAAAACACTCAATAACTTGGCCTGAAGCGGTAGGGTTAAATTGCCAATCTCATCTAAAAAAATGGTACCTCCATCTGCCAGTTCAAAGCGGCCGGGTTTATCTTCCCGTGCATCGGTAAAGGCTCCTTTGGCGTAACCAAAAAGCTCACTTTCAAATAAATTTTCATTTAACGAGCCCAGGTCAACATGCATAAATACCTGATTTTTCCGTTGCGAGTTTCCATGTATTTCGTAAGCAAAAACCTGTTTTCCGGTACCATTTTCGCCTAAAATAAGCACATTGGCATCCGTAGGAGCAACTTTTATTAAGGTGTTTTGTAAATGTTTTATTCCTTCGGCCTGACCTACAATGTTATCAAAACCACGGGTCATATCTTTTTGCAGAGAAGAATGTATTTTTTCGAGTTTCTTAACCTTCCGGGTCGATTCGCGGAGTTTAGATGCGGCTGAGATCGTGGCAAAAAGCTTTTCATTTTCCCAGGGCTTCAAGATAAAATCGGTAGCCCCGTTTTTAATTGCTTTTACGGCAAGTTCAACGTTGCCAAAAGCCGTCATTAAAATGACCACATAGTCCTTATCGATCGATAAAATATGTTCGAGCCAGTACAGCCCCTCGCGACCATCGCTTGCACCTTTTTGATAGTTCATATCTAAAAGGATAATGTCGACTTCGTTTTTGCTTAGTAAAACATTGATCTCTTTCGGCGATTTGCAGGTAATCACCTGTTTAACCTGTTGCTTTAAAAATAAACGCGCACTCAATAGAATGTCGTCATCATCATCGATAATTAAAACTGTAGCGTCTAACATAACCTCTCCCTATTAAAGTTACTATACATATATTCTTTTTTACTATCCCTCTCCTGGGGGAGTGAGACAAAATTAACTAAACTGTCCGCTCCCGCACATAAACTGTTCGATAATGAACAGGTTAAAATAGTGAAAACTTTTAAATATTTGATTATTAGTATTTTAATTGTGTTTTTGGGTTTTGGCACAAGCTTGGTTATTAGAGAAACCGAACAGTACAAGCGAACACATGGACAAGAAAATAGAGAAGAAAAGATTTAGCAGAAAAACCTTATTGATGATAGGCGGCGCCGTTGCTTTTGTGGCAATTGTAATTTATGGCTACACCTTATCGCTAAAGAAAGTATACAGTGCCGATGCCGATAAATTAACCATCAGCAAAGTAGAGTTTGGCGATTTTGAAGATGTTGTTTTGTTAAATGCCAGTGTGGTTCCACTAACCTCGGTAATTGTAAGTTCATCAGAAGGCGGAACAGTAGCCGAAATCTTTACCGAAAATGGTGCTTCGGTAGTAAAAGGTACGCCACTGTTACGGATCTCTAATTCGAATGCGATGTTAAGTTACACTTCGAGCCAAACAGCAGCTACCGAACAGATTAACCAATTGCGTAAATCACGTTTGGATTTGGAGCAAAACCAAAGGGTGCTAAACCAGGATTTACTGGATGTTGAAAATAACCTGCGTACAGCGACAAGACAGTTTCGTTTGGATAGTAACCTGTTCAGTAAAAAAGTAATTACGCTGCAGGAATTTAACAAATCGAGTCAGGATTACGAGTATTACCAGGGCAAACGTAAAATTGTAAGACAGGCTATTGCCCAGGAAAACCAAAGCAGAAAAATGCAACTCGCACAAATCGACCAATCGATGGGACAAATGAACGAGAGTTTGGAAATGATCAGGAAAAACATCGAAAATATGACGATCAAGGCACCCGTTTCAGGTAAATTGTCTTCTTACGATCCGGTAATTGGTAAATCTTACAATTCGAACGAAATGATCGGAAAGATTGATGTATTGCAAGGGTATAAATTGCAGGCAGGCGTTGATGAATATTACATTAACAGGGTAAAAGAAGGGCAAACCGCTACCTGCGAATTTAATGGTAAAACCTATAATTTAACCGTGAGTAAAGTAATACCAGAGGTTACAGCAGGGCAGTTTCAGGTAGAAATGGTGTTTAAAACTGCCGCACCTGATGGTTTACGTCGTGGCTTATCACTGCAAACCAAGTTAACCTTGTCTGATAACAGTAAATCGTTGCTTTTGTCGCAAGGGCAGTTTTTTCAAAGTACAGGCGGCTCGTGGGTGTTTGTGGTAAACAACGGCAAAGCGACCAAGAAAAATGTGAAAATTGGAAGGAAAAACTACCTCTACTACGAAATATTGGATGGTTTGCAGAAAGGCGATGAGGTAATAACTTCTTCTTACGATCAATTTAACCAGTACGATCAGGTAGAGATTAATAAATAAGATAAGCGATTGCGATAAGCCTTTGGCAGAAATTTTAAAATTAAATAAACAATATAATCAAGTCTTGCTACTAAATACCAGGTAATCGCTACTAAATACTTATTACTAGTTACTTGCTACTAAAATACTTGCTACTAGCCCTGCAACACTTGATACTCAATACTAAAAGCTATGATTAAAATAGAAAAACTGGAAAAAGTTTACAAAACAGAAGAAGTAGAAACAACAGCCCTTAACGGGATCGATCTTCATGTAAAAGAAGGCGAGTTTGTATCCATTATGGGGCCATCAGGCTGCGGAAAATCTACCCTCTTAAACGTAATGGGCTTGTTAGATAAACCAGAAAGCGGAAGCTACAAGTTTATTGATACCGAGCTTTTAACGCTTAACGATAGAGAACGTTCCAATTTCCGCAAAAGAAATATGGGCTTCGTTTTCCAGAATTTTAATCTGATTGATGAACTTACTGTTTTTGAAAATATAGAACTGCCTTTAATTTATAATAAAGTTCCGGCAACCGAGCGCAAGAAACTGGTTAACGAAATTATTGAGCGGATGAACATTGTAAACCGTAGCGGGCACTTTCCGCAACAGTTATCCGGTGGTCAGCAGCAGCGTGTGGCAGTAGCCCGGGCTTTAGTAACCAAGCCTAAATTGGTTTTGGCCGATGAGCCTACCGGGAACCTGGATAGCTCGCACGGTAACGAAGTGATGGAGTTGCTTTGTGAGTTAAACGAAACAGGAACCACTATTGTAATGGTAACACACTCGAGCCATGATGCCAGTTTTTCTAACCGGATTATTAACCTGAAAGATGGCCATGTAATTTCGGAAAAGATAAACAAGAGTAGAAACGAAGAGCTGATATAGGAAGGAAGGCAGAAGGTCAAGTTATACCAACCTTTAAGCTTCTGCCTTCAGCCATTAAAAAAGATTTTAGTTTAGTTTAATGATAGCCACCCAACAATCTTCCCGGATGGGGAGATTTGGGACAGGCAAGAGAAAGTCTATCGCTGCTCAACCCTTGATATTAACTACTTGATACTAACTACTTGATACTTTATACTAACTACCTGCTACTAACCACTTGATACTCGCTACTAAACACCTGCTACCTAAAGTACCCTAACTACCTGATACAAATAATATGTTCAAATTAAACCTGAAAATAGCCTTACGCAACCTTTGGAAAAACAAGGGATTCTCACTGATCAACATCGGTGGATTAGCCATTGGCCTGGCCAGTTGCCTGATTTTGCTTCTATATGTGGCTTACGAGTGGAGTTACGATAAGCAGTTTACAAATAACGAAAAAACGTATGTAGTTTATCAAAGTGTGGTAGCTAATGGTAAAACCTTCAGCTGGTCGTGGACACCCAATGTAATGGCCGGCGAGCTGCAGGAAAAATTACCCGGAGTAAAATATGCCTCTCATTCAACTTATCCGCAAACGAATTTAATCACTGCCGGCGAAAAAAAGATAAGCAGCAGAGTTGTATATGCTGATCCGAATTTTCTTAAAATATTAGATTATAAATTTATTAAAGGTAACTCAGCCAGGGCTTTAAAAGATATAAATACCATTATCCTTACTAAATCTTACGCCGAAAAATTATTTGGCAATGAAGATCCTGTCAATAAAACTGTAAAGTTAGAAAATGAGGATGTTTTAAAAGTAGAAGCAGTAATAGATGATGTGCCGGCCAATAGCAGTATAAATTTTGAGTGCATTATGCCCTGGGAATTATTCGAAAAAAGAGAAACCTGGGCAAAAGAGGCTAACTGGGGGAACAACATGTGCCTTACCCTGGTACAACTAAAAGATAATAATGCATTTACTGAGGCGAATGCAGATATAAAAGACATTTACAAAAGACATAATAAGGAAATTGTTTCTGTAGCACTACTTCATCCCTTAACTAAATGGCATTTGTATGCCGATTTTGAAAACGGAAAATCAGTAGGCGGTAAAATAGACCAGCTGAAGATATTTTTGTTGCTGGCCTTTTGCATATTATTAATTGCCTGTATAAATTTTATGAATTTATCAACTGCCCGATCAGAGCGCAGGGCTAAAGAAGTTGGTGTTCGGAAAGCAATCGGATCCACACGTAGATCTTTAATAAGTCAGTTTTTTTTAGAATCGCTGCTAATCACATTTATTGCTACAGTGTTTGCATTTATTTTGGTTGAAGTTAGTTTGCCCTATTTCAATAATATACTAAATATCAAACTCACAATTGATTACCACAATAGTTTATTTTGGCTAATCTTAGTGGCATTAATGATTTTTACCGGATTCGTAGCAGGTAGTTATCCGGCATTATATTTATCATCTTTCGAGCCGGTTAAAGTATTAAAGGGCTTTAGCTTGAAAACAGATTCATCCGTATCGATCAGGAAAATTTTGGTGGTAGGGCAATTTGTTTTTGCCGCCTGTTTAATTGTTTGTACGATGGTGATTTACCAGCAGTTAAATTATATTAAAAATAAGCCCATCGGATATAATCAATCCAACTTAATTCAGATAGCCGTTGATGGAAAATTGCGTGATCAGCAAAAACTCGAATTGCTTAAAACGCAATTAATAAAATCGGGTGCAGCCAGTAATGTAACTTTTTTCAGCTCAGACTTTACGGAAGGAGGGAACAATACTACAAATATTGAATGGGAAGGAAAGAATCCGAAAGAATTGATTTCATTTAACCATAGGGGCATTGGATACGATTTTGTTGAAACAATCGGCACAGAAATAATTAGTGGAAGAGAGTTTTCTGCAAAATTTCCGAACGATACAAGTAGCGTTATGCTTAACGAAGCTGCCGTTAAAATGATGAATCTAAAAAATCCCATTGGTGCCACAATTAAATTTTGGGGTACCAGGTTAACCAATGTTGGTGTGGTAAAAGATTTTGTTGTAGAAAGCGCTTATCAAAAAGTAGCACCCATGATTTTCTATTTAAATACGAAAGATAATGCATCAATGATTATTGCCCGTTTAAACCCCAATCAGAATATCAGTTCTTCATTGGAGAAAATAGATGAGTTGGTTAAAGAAATGGAACCCAATTATCCTGTTAACCGAAAATTCGTGAACGAGTCTTTTGAGGTGAAATTTCAGGACGAAAAACTTTTGGGCACGCTTTCTAACTGGTTCGGAGGTTTTGCAATATTCATTTCGTGCTTAGGATTACTTGGTCTTGCACTCTTTATGGCCGAGCAACGCAAAAAAGAAATCAGTATCCGCAAGGTATTGGGGGCCAGTACAACCAATATCCTCACTTTACTGAATAAAGATTTTATTAAACTGGTGGCTATTGCCAATATCATTGCATTTCCGCTGGCTTACATCATTATCAATAAATGGTTATCCGCTTTCGAATATCGGGTTTCGATTTCACCATTGCCCTTTATTGTTGCGATTACACTATCGGTGCTGATTGCCATTTTAACCGTAAGTATCCAGTCGGTAAAAGTAGCCAAGGCTAACCCGGTTGATGCTTTAAAATATGAATAAAGCTGAAAGCAAAAAGACCAAAGACTAAAGTGAGCCACCACGGTCTTGATACTAAATACTTTTATCCTGATACTAAGAGACTGAAAAATGTTCAAATTAAACCTAAAAATAGCCTTACGTAACCTTTGGAGAAACAAGGGCTTCACGCTGATTAATTTGGGCGGATTAGCCATTGGTTTGGCAAGTTGTATGATTTTGCTATTGTATGTAGCCTACGAATATGGCTACGATAAACAGTTTACCGATTACGACAAAACTTATGTATTGTATAATAATCAGAAAACAGCTACAGAAACCTTCAGTTTTATGGCTTTTCCCGGGAAGTTGAAAGATGAAATCAGCGAGAAAGTACCTGGTGTTGCGCAGGTTAGTCGCCTGTCTTACCCAGAAGAAACGCTCCTGTCATACAACCAGAACAACTTTAAAAAGAGTGCAGTTTTTGGCGATCCCGGTTTTCTCAGGATGTTCGATTATAAGGTTTTAAAAGGGAATAAAAATACCTTTTTACAAAGCACTGATGGTGTGATTTTATCAGAAACCCTGGCTAAAAATCTTTTTGGTAATGAAGATCCTCTAAACAAAACAGTAAAGCTTGATAATAAAGAGAATTTAAGGGTAGAAGGAGTTATAGCAGACCGCCCTAAAAATTCGACTCTAGGGATTGATTATATCATGTCGTGGAAACTGTACGATAAGCTAAATCCGTGGACCCAAACCAGTGGCTGGGGTAATAACTACTGTATGATGTTTGTTCAACTGCAGGACAATGCGACTTTTGACCGGGTTAACAATCAGCTAAAAGGCATGATTAAGGCACATGATAAGGAGGCTACAGGCGAGCCCTTTATGCACCCGCTTTCCAAATGGCATCTGTACGATAAATTTGAGAACGGCAAAAATGTTGGTGGAAGAATAGACCAGTTGCGGATATTTTTTCTTTTAGCCTTTTGCATCCTCCTTATTGCATGTGTTAATTTCATGAACCTTTCTACAGCCAAATCCGAAAAAAGAGCACGCGAAGTTGGAGTACGAAAAGCCATCGGTTCATCACGTAATAACCTAGTAGGTCAGTTCATGTTCGAATCCGTTTTGCTTACCACGCTGAGTATGATGGTCGCTTTTGTATTGATCGAAGTTAGTTTGCCTTATTTTAACAACCTGTTAGGCATCACGCTAGGGATCGATTACAGCGATTATAAATTCTGGTCAGTATTTTTAGGTTTAACATTGCTAACCGCCATCATAGCAGGAAGCTACCCTGCATTTTACCTTTCTTCTTTCGATCCGGTTAAAGTGCTCAAAGGATTTAAACTCTCGGGCGGTTCATCTTTATCCATCCGTAAATTTCTGGTGGTTTTCCAGTTTGTGTTTGCGGCCTGTATAATCGTTTGTACCGCGGTAATTTATCAGCAGTTAAACTACATTAAAAATAAGCCAATAGGATATAACCGGACAAATTTAGTGCAAATTCCTACCGAAGGTGAGTTTGCAAAGCCCGAAAAACGTAAAATACTGCGAGATGAATTAATGAAAGCAGGCGCCATAACTGCTTTTACAGAGTATAGCCAATCTCTAACTGCCGGTGGCAACAATACCTATGGCATAAGCTGGCCTGGTAAAAACGCTAAAGACAAAGTACTAGTAAATTTTAGGTTTACCAATCTCGATCTGACCAAAACCACTGGAATGGAAATTTTGCAGGGAAGGGATTTTTCAAAAGAGTTTGTCGATACTGCCAATGTCCTGGTTAATGAGGCACTGGTTAAGGTAATGGGCATGAAAGATCCGGTTGGTAAAATGATTAGCTGGGACCAGCCAATCAGGATTATCGGAGTATTGAAAGATTATGTAATGGAATCGCCTTATCAGAAAGCTGCGCCATTGCTTATTGCGCAGAATCCTGATCGCGCTACCACCATCATTATGCGTTTAAACGATAAAAATAACATTACAACATCGGTTAATCAGATTAGCGAAGCCATTAAAAAATTAAATCCATCTTATCCGGCTGAGGTTAAGTTTGTGGACGAAAATTTTAAGGCAAAATTTAGAAACGAACAGCTATTGGGCACACTTTCTAACTGGTTTGGTGGTTTTGCAATATTTATTTCTTGCTTAGGATTACTTGGTCTTGCACTATTTATGGCCGAGCAGCGCAAAAAAGAAATTAGTATACGCAAGGTATTGGGAGCCAGTACAGCCAATATCCTCACTTTACTGAATAAAGATTTTATTAAACTGGTGGCCATTGCCAATATCATTGCATTTCCGCTGGCTTATATCATTATCAATAAATGGCTTTCCGCTTATGAGTACAGAATTAATGTTTCTGCTTTGCCTTTTATTGCTGCCATTACCTTGTCGGTGCTGATTGCCATTTTAACAGTAAGTATCCAGTCGGTAAAAGTAGCCAAGGCTAACCCGGTTGATGCTTTAAAATACGAGTAAAGCTGAAAACAAAAAGACCAAAGACTAAAGTGAGCCACTGCGGTCTTGATACTAAATACTTTTATCCTGATACTAAAAACTAAAAAATGTTCAAATTAAACCTAAAAATAGCCCTGCGTAACCTTTGGAGAAACAAGGGGATTACTGCCATTAATGTTGGTGGTTTGGCCATTGCTTTAGCTGCGTTTATTTTAGTAATGCTGTATTTTACTTACGAAACCAGTTTCGATAAGTCTAATCCGAACTATAAAAATATTTATGTTGTTGGGCGGATATACCCCGATTTTAAGACCAATTATACCCCGCCACCATTAGCAAAGGCAATTAAACAACACTTCCCCGAAGTTGAAAAGGCAGGTATCACCAAAGGTAGCTTTTTTGAACTTGTGCTTAAAAACGGCAAAAACACCATTTTTACCAATAATTTCATGCAGGCCGATTATGCTGCTGCCGAAATACTAGATTTAAAACCAACTGGTGGACTGGAAAGACCTGCGGGTAATGAAGAACGTGTTTCCTATTTAAGCAAGGAAAGTATGAAAACACTTTTCCCAAATAAAACAGATAATAAGCCTGAAATGGTGATCGTGGGAAGCAGTGTTATGGGGATAACCAGTAAGATTAATGGCTCAATTGTAAATAACACCCATTCAAATGTAACTTTCGATGGTATTTCAATTGGGAACGAGATAGGGCAGGGCGAAAATTATGGCCATAACAATTACACCACCTACATACAGGTTAAACCTGGAACTGATGTTGCCAATTTAACAGAAAAGATAACCAGCTTATATCGGGCAGAGTTACTGAAAGAAGAAACGGATCGGGAAACGATTGATAAAATAAAAGGAATCTCTACGTTTTTAGATCCCTTATCAAACCAGCATTTAAAACCTAAAGCAGGTAACGATGCACCTTATAAAATACTGATTGCACTTTCGGTTTTAGGAGTTCTGATTTTGGTAATTGCCAGTGTTAATTTTACTAACCTAAGTATTGCGCAGGCCACCAAACGGGCAAAAGAAGTTGGTGTTAAAAAAGTAATGGGGGCATATCGTTTCCAGTTAACTACACAATTTCTGGTCGAGATTTTAATGCAATGCTTTGCTGCTACCATATTGGCCTTAATTTTGGCTGAGCTTGCTTTGCCGGGCTTTAACAACCTGTTTCTTTTAAAGCTTTCTATCTGGCATGTAGATAATGGTTTGCTTTGGCAACTGCCTTTAATTTTACTTTTAATCACATTGATTGCAGGCATTTACCCGGCAATGGTTTTATCGGGTTTTAAGCCTGCACTGGTTTTAAAAGGCAATTTTTCTACCAGCAAGCAAAGCTATTGGTTACGCAATGGTTTACTGGTTTTTCAATTTAGCATTGCTGTTATTTTTATTATTGGCTTGTTCATTATCAATGCCCAGCTAAAATACATGCGTAGTCAGGATTTGGGTTTTAAAGCCGAACAGGTGGTTTACATTAAAAATATTAATTTGTTTAACAACCCGGCCAAATTTGAGCCAGTAAGAGAACGCATGTTAAAAATACCTGGTATAAAATCGGCAACAGTAGCAACCGGAATTCCGAATGGCGCAGCCAACGGAACCAATACCTATACCTCAAATGGGGTACAAGCCAGTATTGATTACCTGGATGTAGATTTCGATTACTTCGAAACCTTGGATATCAAGTTAAAAGAAGGTCGGTTTTTCTCCAAATCCTTTAAAACCGATACAGCAAATTCGGCCGTAATTAACGAGAGTGCTGCCGCCAAATACGGATTAACCAATCCGATTGGCCAAACCATAAGCGGTTGCCATACCGATTATAAAATAGTTGGGGTAATTAAAGATTTTAAGGCCCAGGGTTTCGAAAATGCCACCCAGCCAACCATTTACGCCATTAAAGATCCTTGCGGAAATGCGAAGATGGAAATCATGCTTAAAATTGAAGAGAATAAAATGGCGAGCGCATTGGCAGCATTAAAAGCACAATGGCCGGAAATTAACAAACTGGATGGAGAAGATTTTCGCTATGCGTTTTTAGATGAGCTTTACGGTAAACTCTTTAAAAAACAAGAACAGCTGCAGTCTGTCTTCTTCGCCGCTGCGGTGCTTACCATTTTTATCGCTTTGCTGGGTTTATATGCTTTTGCCAAATACATTACCAATGGCCGTTTAAAAGAAATTGCCGTGCGTAAAATATTGGGTGCAACCGATGTGCAGTTGCTCAAACTAATCAATAGTTCATTTTTTATCCTGGTGGTTATTGCCAACGTTATTTCATGGCCAATTGCCTACGTTATTACCAATATGTGGCTCAAAACCTTTGCATACCGGATCGATTTTCCTGTTTTGCCCTTTGTAACCACCACATTGATTACCATTTTATTAACCATTATAACCGTAAGCATACAGGCTAAAAAGGCAGTTAATGCCAACCCGGTTGATGCTTTGAAATACGAATAAACCAATTGGCAGTTTTCAGTTGGCAATTTAACAATTAACCAGTTTAACAATTAATACAGTTAACCCTACGATGTTCAAATTAAACTTAAAAATCGCATTACGGAACCTGTGGAAGAACAAAACCTCTTCTTTCATTAATGTAATTGGTTTGGCCATTGGCCTGGCTGCCTGTTTAATGTTGTTGCTTTATGTAACCTACGAATGGAATTTTGATAAGCAAGCTAAAAAATCGGCCCAGGTTTATACCACCATGACCAACATTGAGAGCGACAATAAGAAAATTTCGGGCACTTTTGAAGGTTCAGTTACCGCATTTGGACCGGCAATAAAAGCAGCTTTGCCTGAGGTAATGTATACTGCCCGTATGGATTATGGCAAAGAAAATCTGATTGCAAATGGTACGAACGCATTTAAACGGAAATCAAAATTTGCCGAGCCCGATATCCTGAAAATGTACGATTATAAATTTACCAGCGGGGATGCTAAAACAGCTTTGAGTAGTCCAAATTCAATTGTGTTAACCGAATCTACAGCTAAACTTTTATTCGGTAATACCGATGTTTTGAATAAAGTGGTACGGTTTAAAGATAAGTACGACCTGAATATTACTGCTGTGATTAACGATCTGGCAGAAAACAGTTCGAATAAGTTCGATTATTTAATGCCTTGGTCGTTTTACGAATCGATAGATGAAAGCGCAAAATCGGTTAATTGGGGGAATTACAGTTACATCACGTTGGTAATGTTAAAGGAAAATGCCGACTTAACTGCTGTAAACAAAAAAATCATGGGGTAATTAAAACAAATACCCAGGATGATTTCCAAATACAGGCATTATTCCCTTTAAGTAAACTACACCTCTACGGAAAATTCGAAGATGGAAAAAGCACTGGCGGAGCTATTGAACAGATATATCTTTTTATTGGCCTGGCCTTTGGCATCCTTTTAATTGCCTGTATCAACTTCATGAACATGGCCACGGCCAAATCAGAAAAAAGGGCCAAAGAAGTAGGAATAAAGAAAACCATTGGCGCAAACCGCAGTTCGTTAATTCTCCAGTTTTTAACAGAATCGATGGTGCTAACATTTATTGCGGTAGTTATTGCCATCGCCCTGCTCGAAATCTGCCTGCCGGCCTTTAATCATTTACTCAATATTAACCTGGGCATATCTTATTTCAATGTAAGCAGTTGGATAGGAATTTTGGCCATTGTATTTGCTACAGGCTTAATTGCAGGAAGTTATCCGGCATTTTATCTTTCTTCCTTTAATCCGGTTCAAACCCTTAAAAGAAAAATAGGTGCAAAAGGATTGTGGTCGGTTAGTTTGAGGCAGGTACTCGTTGTAGGGCAGTTTTGTTTTGCCATTATTCTGATCATTTCAACCCTTGTTATTTACCGTCAGATTCAGTTCATTAAAAACAGGCCGGTTGGTTTCGATATCAATGCTTTAGTCGAAATTCCGCAGGATGGCGAGTTGAAAGGGAAGTACGAACTGTTAAAAAGCGAATTACTTAAATCAGGCGCTGTTTCTGCCATGTTCCAGTCGTCGGTAAGTTTATCGCACCATGGCTCCAACTTCATGGATATGGCCTGGGAAGGAATGACTAAACCAACCAACACTGTATTATTTAATCAGGTAGCTACCACATACGATTTCATCAAAACCAATGGAATTAAGCTAACCGATGGACGTGATTTTTCAAAGCAATTCGCTTCCGATTCAGTAGGCGTATTAGTAAGTGCTTCGGCAGTAAAGGTTTTTGGTTATAAAAATCCGGTAGGTAGAACTGTAAGTGCTTTTGGCGATAAATACCACATCATTGGTGTGTTTGACGATTACGTTTGGGACTCACCTTATAAATCGAACAATCCGATGCTTGTATTTTTCGACCCACGCAGAACCGGATACATTACCATGCGTTTAAACGAAGAAAACGGCTTGCAGCGCAACATCGAAACAATAAGCAAAGTTACCCAGGCATTAAATCCGGCTTTTCCGGTCGAAATAAATTTCCTAAACACTTTGTACCTGGATAAATATAAAACCGAAAAAACACTGGGAGTACTATCTAACCTCTTTGGTGGCCTGGCTATTTTCGTTTCCTGCTTGGGTTTATTTGGGTTAGTTGCCTACAGCGCTGAACAACGTACCAAGGAATTTGGTGTACGGAAGGTTTTGGGTGCATCGGTTGCCAATTTAATGCAGTTGCTATCGCTTTCTTTCCTTAAAATGATTGCCGTAGCCATTGTAATTGCTATACCAGTAAGTTATTATGCCATGGGCAGGTGGCTTATAAAGTTCGAATTTCATACCGATATCAGCTGGTGGATTATGCTTGTGGCAGCTATGGGTACCTTATTGATAGCCTTAATTACGGTGAGCTTTCAGGCCTATAAAACTGCGAAGGCTAACCCGGTAGATGCTTTGAAATACGAATAAACCAATTGACAGTTTTCAACTGGCAATTCACAATTAACCAGTTTAACAATTTATACAGTTAACCCTACGATGTTCAAATTAAATCTAAAAATCGCATTGCGCAACCTGTGGAAACACAAAGGCTTTACGTTAATTAATGTAGGTGGCCTGGCCATCGGCATGGCTTGCTGTTTAATGTTGTTGCTGTATGTAAATTACGAGTGGAGTTTCGACAAGCAATATAAAAATGCAGATAAAGTGTATTTTGCCGCATTAAACCTGAAATTTAACGGTAAACTGGCTACTACAATGGCCGTACCGAATAAGTTGGCTAATGCAGCCGCAACAGAATTGCCAGGTATTAAAAACGCAGCACGTATTTCTATGCCCGGTGGCTCCAGGCTTTACAGTCACGATCAGAACCATTTTAAGCTGGAAGCACTGAGTGTAGATCCAGCTTTTCTGAAAATCCTCGATCAGAAATTTATTTACGGCGATCCCGAAACAGCATTGGCCGAACCCCATAATGTGCTAATCAATGCCTCTACTGCTAAAAAGTTATTTGGCGATCAAAATCCACTTGGCCAAAGCATTACTTACGACAATAAGATAAGTTTGAAGGTGAGTGCAGTGATTGAAGATCTGCCTAAGAACCAAAGTATTCAATTTGATATTTTACAGCCATGGGCATTTCTAGAACAGGAAAACCCAGCAGAGAAAGAATATGGTTGGGGCGCTATTACCTGCTTAACTATATTCCAGCTGAAAGATAATGCCAATTTAGAAGCTACGAATACAGCCATTAAAAATTTTGTGGTAAACAAAGAACCTAACCTGAAGGAAATGACCTACCAGATTTTTCTTTTTCCACTGGCTAAACTCCATCTGTACGATAAATTTGATAATGGAGAATCGACTGGCGGTAAAATAGATCAGCTAAAATTATTCGTTTTTCTAGCCATTTGCGTGTTGCTTATTGCCTGTATCAATTACATGAACCTTTCTACCGCTAAATCTGAAAAACGGGCGAGGGAAGTAGGGGTACGTAAGGCTTTAGGCTCTACCCGCAATACCATCATGGGACAGTTTATGATCGAGTCGCTTTTGTTATCGGTTCTGGCCATGGCCATTGCTTTTATTACGCTCGAGGTTTCTTTGCCTTATTTCAATAACCTGCTTGATATTTCGATTAAGATCGACTACAGTTCATATCAGTTTTGTGGATTGTTACTTTCGATGGTATTGATTACCGGCTTACTTGCCGGAAGTTACCCTGCTTTCTATCTTTCCTCTTTTATTCCTGTCAAAGTACTTAAAGGTTTTAAAGGCTCCACCGGTTCACTTTCTATCCGCAAAACATTGGTGGTGGTGCAGTTTAGCCTTTCTATTTGTATGATTATTTCGGCCATTGTAATTTACAGCCAAATTCAGCACCTTAAAAATAAACCACTGGGCTTCGATCAAACTGCGCTTGCTCAGATTGATCTGGAAGGCGAGTGGGCCAAGCCGGAGAAGCTCGCACTGTTTAAAAATGAATTGCAAAAAGCAGGAGCTATTACCTCGGCTACAGAATATGCTGGCTCATTTACCAGCGGCGGCTCTATTACGGGCGATATTTCATGGCCCGGAAAGCCTAAAAATGATGTTTCGATTATTAATTATAGAAGCACTGGTTTCGAATTCGCCAAAACTACCGGTGTAAAAATCGTAGCGGGAAGAGATTTTGATCCTAAATTTTCTGCCGATACTGCCACCTCACTTTTACTTAATCAAACCGCTGTTAAAACCATGGGATTAAAGAATCCGGTTGGCACTGTGATTCATTGGGGCGATAATCCACCGCTTAAAGTAGTAGGCGTAGTGCAGGATTATTCAAATGAATCTCTTGCTTCCAAAATACAGCCAACAGTTTATTATTATAACATCAAGACCAGCAAGGTTTTATTGCTTAAACTAAACCCTACGCAATCGTTAGGTACTTCTGTTGAAGCGATAAAATCGGTTAGCAGCCGTTTAAATCCTGCTTATCCGGTTGAAGTAAAAATGGTTAGTCAGGGGATGGCCGAAAAACTCCGTAGCGAAAGGTTGCTCAGCGTACTTTCTAACCTGTTTGGCGGCTTTGCCATTTTTATTTCATGCCTTGGCTTGCTTGGCCTGGCCTTGTACACTGCCGAACAGCGGAGCAAAGAAATCAGTATCCGTAAAGTTTTAGGAGCTAATCTTTCTGACATTCTGATCCTGTTAAACAAAGATTTTATGAAACTGGTGGTAATAGCCAATCTGATTGCCATTCCGGTGGCTTATATCCTTGTGGCTAAATGGCTGGAGAAATACGATTATAAAATTTCGATCAATCCATGGCCCTTTTTGCTGGCGCTTTTAACCTCGGTACTCATTGCCCTGATAACAGTAAGCATGCAGACTTTTAAAGTTGCCAAAGCCAATGCCGTTGATGCACTAAAATACGAATAAGGATAAAGGTAGAGGAAAGGAAGGTAGGCGGCTCTAATGTCCAATCCTGTCTCCCAATCTTTAATCTTAAAATATGTTGAATTAAACTTTAAATTATAAATAATGGTGGGTAAGTTGATAATAGGTAAGCATAAGGGTTAAACGCCCAGTCCTTCAACCTTCTGGCCTTCCAACCTTCAACCTTAAAACAATGTTCAAACTTAACCTAAAAATAGCCTGGCGCAACCTCTGGAAAAACAAAGGTTATACGCTCATTAATATTCTTGGTCTTTCTATCGGGATGGCAAGCTGTATTTTGATCTTTATTTTTATTCGTTATCAGATGAGTTTTGATGAGGGTTTTAAAAATGAGGACAGAATTTATCGGGTAGTTTCGACCTGGGATTATGCCGATGGAAACCAGTTTTCTTCGCAAGGTGTTCCTTTGCCGCTTACTCCTGCCATGCGCAATGATTTTTCACCTTACATGGAGAAAATTTCGGCGATAGAAAATGGCTCAGGATTAATTAAAATTACAGATAACAACGGGAAGGAAAAGCTAAAAGCAATAGAAAATGTATTCTATGTGGAACCCGATTTTTTTGAAATTTTCAGCTACAGCTGGCTTTCAGGTAATTTTAATTCATTGGCTAATCCCGGCAATGCAGTGTTATCTAAAGAGATGGCTACAAAGTTTTTTGGCGATTGGCAAAATGCTTTAGGTAAAAGTTTAAGTTTTGATGGAAGTATAAATTATACGGTTAGTGGGGTAATTGATGATGTTGCAGAGAATAACTCAGTTCCGCTAAAGATTATGCTCTCTTATAAATCATTCAAAAATAGAAATTTAACCAACTGGGGTTCGGTTGGATCTAATTCTGAGAGTTACTTTAAACTGAAACCAAATATTAAGATCGATGCGCTTTCAGAACCTTTAAAAGCTTTTATTAAAAAGTATTATGTAGAAAAGGCACCAGGCAAAGAAGGACATTTGTTTCAGCCCTTAAACGATATCCATTACAATCCTAAGTATGGGAATTTTTCGGGCAGAATTATGCCGAAGAAACAACTTTATGGCCTGGCTGTAATCGGGTTTTTCCTCATCATCACGGCATCAATAAACTTTATCAATCTGGCAACAGCACAGGCAGTAAGCCGTTCAAAAGAAGTAGGCGTACGCAAGGTAATGGGCAGTCAGAGAAGCCAGCTTGTTGTACAGTTTTTAACCGAAACGTTAACCATAGTAGTTATTTCATTGCTAATTGGTTGTGTGCTAACCGAAATTGCTTTGCCCGGAATGCAGCGCCTTTTTAACTCAAAAATCTCTTTCAGCATTTTTCAGCATCCCATTATTCTGGTTTTCATGTTAGGGCTGGTTGTTTTTGTGAGTTTCCTTGCCGGATTTTATCCTGCCGTTGTCATGTCTCGTTTTAACCCGGCGCTGGCCATCAAAAATAAAATCGCAGCCAATACAGGTGGACTGGGTTTAAGGAAAATTTTGGTTGTTGTGCAGTTTGCACTAACGGTTACCTTAATTATAGGTACGTTGGTTATCCTTAGCCAAATGAAGTACATCAGGGAGCAGCCGCTTGGTTTTAATCCAACGGCCATTGCCATGGTCGATTTGCCTAACGACAGCCTGACTACACCACGCTTTTCCAGTTTCAAAGCACGGTTAAAGCAGGTTCCGGGTGTCCAGGAAGTAAGTTTTTGCCGTACAGCCCCTTCATCTCAAAATAACAACGGAAATACCTTTTCTTACAATGGAGGTAAAGATGTAGACTTTCAGATAAATACAAAAAATGCCGATGAGGACTACTTAAAAACCTTCGATTTAAAACTTGTTGCCGGTAGAAATCTGGTTAAATCAGATACCGTAAATGAGTATTTGGTAAACGAAACCTTATTAAAAAAACTGAATATAAGAAACCCTAACGAAGCCATCGGGAAAGTAATTTCGATGGGTGGAATGAAAGCTCCGGTTGTGGGTGTGATACAGGATTTTAAAAATAAAAGTTTGCACGAGGCGATCGATCCGATTTTGATAGGCGCACTTAAACCCAGGTTTTTTTATGCTGCCATCAAATTAAATTCAAAAGAAATGATGGGTACAATGAAAACGGTAGAGAAAATATGGCAGAATACCTTTCCCGAATCGGTTTATAACGAATCATTTTTAGATGATGAAATTAATAATTATTACCAGGGAGAAAAGATAATGGGAACCTTGTTTGAAGTTTTTGCAGGCGTAATCATTTTTATCTCTTTTATCGGTTTGTTCGGACTAATTTCATTCGTTGCCACCCAGCGCACAAAAGAGGTAGCCATCAGAAAAGTTTTAGGTGCATCTACAATTGAGCTGGTTAAAATGCTAAATGGTTCGTTCCTGATGATGGTTTTTATTGCCAATGTAGTGGCCTGGCCATTGGCTTATTTATTTGTGTCGAAATGGTTAGCTGGTTTTGCCTACCGGATTAATATCAGTATCTGGCCGTTTGCACTGGCAATGGTTATATCCATGGTAATTACATTAATTACGGTAAGTCTCCGCTCTTATAAAGCTGCAGTTGCCAATACCATTGATGCACTTAAATACGAATAAAGCAATTGGCAGTTTTCAGTTGGCAATTAACAATTAGCCAGTTTAACAATTTATACAGTTAACCCTAATATGTTCAAACTCAATCTCAAAATCGCTTTGCGGAACCTTTGGAAAAACAAGGGCTATGCGCTAATCAATATTCTTGGTTTATCGATCGGGATGGCCAGCTGTATCCTCATTTTTATTTTTATTCGTTTTCAGTTAAGTTTTGATGAGGGGTATAGAAATTCAGATCGTATTTATCGGGTAGTTACCGATTGGAAGTACAATGCTTTCGACGATTTCTCTGCAGGTGTACCCTTACCTTTTACTGCGGCGGCCCGAAATGAAATTGCCGGCATAGAAAAAATAGGCGGCATAGCGCAAATAGATGAAGTTATTCATGTTAAGGACCTTACCGGTAGAGAAATTATTAAAAGTCGTGAGGTGATACATTTTGCCGAACCCGACTTTTTTGCTGTGTTCAATATAAACTGGAAATATAATAAAGCAGCCGAAACGTTAAAAGCCCCTAACAGTGTGGCCTTATCAGAAGCCACAGCCCTTAAATATTTTGGCAGTATAGAAAATGCAATTGGCAAAAGTATTACCCTGGGTACCAAAACACAATTAAAGGTTACAGGAGTATTTCAGGATATGCCTCAAAATAGCAGCTTCCCTTTAAAAATAGTAATCAGTTACCAGAACTTATTTAGTTATTATGGCAACAAGGATTGTTGGGATTGTATAAACTCCAGTTTAAGTAGTTACGTGTTACTTAAAGCAGGGCTTAAAAGCTCAGATCTGGATGGAGCAATGGCAAAATTCAATAAAAAATATTATACAGATAAAAAGATTGAAGGCAATCAGGTAAACAGGCTTCAGGCGTTAAAAGAGATCCATTTTGATGGACGTTACGATAATTTTATAAATACAACAATTGCCAAACAGCAAATTTATGGCCTGGCCATTATTGGTTTGTTTTTAATTTGTACCGCTTGTATCAACTTTATTAATTTAAATACGGCACAGGCAGTTAACCGATCTAAAGAAGTTGGGGTACGTAAAGTAATGGGAGGTAAACGCAAGCAACTTGTTGTACAATTTTTAACAGAAACGGTTGCCTTGGTTTTTATTGCCCTGCTGGTTGCCTGTATGATTAGCGAACTGGCTATACCAGCCATGCAGAATCTCTTCAAAAATCAGATTGTATTCAGTTTGTTTGGCCATCCGGTTATTTTTGTATTCATGACTTTGCTGGTTGTATTTGTTAGCTTGCTGGCAGGTTTCTATCCAGCTTTGGTGATGTCGGGTTTTAATCCGGCATTGGCGATAAAAAATAAAGTTACGCTCAATAACAACGGTTTAAGTTTGCGTAAAATCCTGGTGGTGGTACAGTTTGCAATTACCGTTATACTCATTATCGGTACCATTGTCATAGTAAATCAAATGGATTATCTGCAGCAAAAGCCATTGGGTTTCAATTCTGCGGCGGTAGTGATGGTGGGCATGCCAGGGGATAAGGTAAGTAAAGATAGGCGTGAGGTTTTTAAAGAAAGGGCTCTGAAAATACCCGGAGTGCAGTTGTTAAGTTATTGCCAGTCACCACCCTTATCTCAGGATGTAAATTCGACCAACTTTACTTTTAATGGAGCGATGAATAAAGATTTCGAAGTGAGAACCTGTAAGGCCGACGAAAACTTTTTTAAGCTTTTTGATTTAAAACTTGTTGCCGGTAAAGTTTTTATGCGGAGCGATACCGCCAATGGTTATGTGGTTAACGAAACTTTCCTTAAAAAAGTGGGGATTAGCAGTGCGGAAAATGCCCTCGGTAAAATGATTAATGCCTCAGGAGTTAACATTCCTATTGTGGGTGTTGTAAAAGATTTTAATGATAAATCGTTAAAAGAAAGCATTTCAGGTCTGGCCATTTCGGCTGATAAGAACCAATACTGGCAGGCCGCAATAAAGTTAGATGGAAGGCACCTGCTAACTACCATGAAGCAAATAGAAGCCTTATGGAATAATACTTTTCCAAATAGCATTTACCATTCAGGTTTTGTTGATGATCGGATAAAAAGTTATTATGAAAGCGAGCATGTAATGGGCGTACTGTTCAAAATATTTGCAGGTGTAATCATTTTCATTTCTTTTATCGGGCTGTTCGGCTTAATTTCTTTTGTGGCTATGCAAAGAACCAGAGAAGTTGCCATCCGTAAAGTTTTAGGTGCTTCTACCTTACAGCTGGTTAAAATGTTAAATGGGTCCTTTTTATTGATGGTGTTTATTGCAAACGTTGTAGCTTGGCCAATGGCTTATTTATTTGTGTCGAAATGGCTTTCTGGCTTTGCATATCGGATTGATTTAAGTATTTGGCCCTTTGTACTGGCCATGGTTGTATCCATGCTCATCACTTTAATTACCGTAAGCTTCCGCTCTTATAAAGCGGCCAATGCCAATACAATTGATGCACTTAAATACGAATAAAGCTAGAAGGTAAAGGTCCAAAGCAAAAAGCCAGCGTCTCAATACTTCGTACTTGATACTAGAGATAAAAAAAATGTTCAAACTCAACTTAAAAATCGCATTGCGCAACCTGTTTAAAAACAAGGTGTACGCAGCCATTAACATCGGCGGACTGGCCCTTGGGTTAACTGCGTTCTTATTAATGCTGCTATATATTAACCACGAAGAAAGTTACGATACCTGGTCGGCAGATTTAAAGAATGTTTACCAGATCAGAGAGAAACACAGCTTTTTTACGCCCGATAATCAGGATTACTGGCAGGAAATCAGTAATTCGAGAGTTGCGGCTTTAATAAAACAAAATGTACCGCAGTTTACTACAGTTACCAAAGTAGATCAGGAATGGGGGAATGGTTTTTCAGTTAAAATAGATCATGCCGATCCCATCCTAATAAAGGGGATTAAAGACGCCGATTCTGCCTTTTTTAATGTTTTTCCTTATCATTTTGTTCAGGGTAACGAAAAAACCGCTTTAAAAGAACCCAATACTGTAGTTTTAAAACAGGGTTTGGCCATTAAGCTCTATGGAACTGACCGGGTGCTGGGTAAAGTGTTTAAACTGGTTAGATGGCGGAATGATGAAGGTACACCATTGAAAATAACAGGGGTAATTGCAGATACGAATATGCCAGAAAGTGTAAGCTTTAATGCAATAAGCCATACCGGAGATCAGGACCACGATCCCGATCAGGTAGGTAGCTCACACTACAATCAGGTATATGCAAAATCAGCCAATTATATCGATACCTTATCGGCCAATAAAAGTTTGCAAAAAGTATATGTAGATTTTAAAAAGAAATCATTGGCTGCTGAGAAACGGAATTTTAATGACATTTATAAAAACGGAAGAACACCGGGGCTTAAGGCCATTCCATTAAAAGATGTTCATGCCAATCCACCTTTTGCAATTAACTGGTTAAATAAATTAAAACCTGTAATAGGGATTACTATTTTCTTACTGCTTGTATCCATTATCAATTTCGTTAACCTGGCTACAGCACAATCTGTTCAGAGAGCAAAAGAAGTTGGTGTAAAGAAAGTGCTTGGTGCCTACAAAAAACAATTGATCGTTCAGTTTTTAATCGAATCGGCTTTACAAAGTGTGGTTTCACTTTTTTTAAGTGTTATTTTAATCGAAGTGTTGTTACCGGCATTTAACCACCAGTTTAATGTTGAGTTAACTTTCTGGCACAATCAGCATTTTTTAAGTATTGCATGGCAGCTCATTGTAGTTTTTATTGTCGTAACACTCCTGGCTGGCTTCTATCCGGCGTGGATATTATCCGGTTATCACCCAGTTTCAGTACTTAAAGGCAATTATGAAAATAGCCTGAAAGGAATTGTGCTGCGTAATATTCTGGTAGTTTTTCAGTTCGGAATCTCTGTAACCTTTATTATTGCCATTGGAGTAATGCAAATGCAAACCAGGTACATCAGCAATAAAGATCTGGGATTTGAACGCGATAAATTGATTAATCTTCAAACAGGCTACGATCAGGATTTTGCCAATAAAATAAGGCGTATTCCGGGTGTTCAATACGTTTCTACTACCACCCAGGTAATGGGAAATGCTTTTAACAACAAAAGTGAAATTGTATATAAAGGCCGTGAAATTAATCTGAATGGTGTTACCGTTACCATGGATGCCCTGCAAACACTGGGTGTAAAGTTAATATCCGGACGGTTGTTTGCTAAAGAGTATAAACAAGATACCATTAATTCGGTTGTACTTAACGAAGCTGCAGCTAACCTGCTGGGTAAAAATATGGTTGGCCAAACCTACGGCAAGGTCGATTATGAAGGTAAAACCATTACCTTTCAAATTGTTGGTGTGATTAAAAATTACCACAATGAGGGTTTTGATAAAGCCGTATTACCTACTGTTTATAAAGTAACCAGCTTAGGGGGCACTTCTAATACCAATAACCTGCTGGTTAGGTTCGATACCAAAAACTATAAAGGAATTATCAATAAAATAGAAGCGGAGTGGAAAAAACTTTACCCCGATTTTCCTTTGCAATATCAATCTATGGATGAGGCCTTTTCTGAAATTCTGGAAGAGAATAAGCGGTTTATGAACATGATCGTGCTGTTTAGCGTCGTATCAGTTTCTTTATCGTTACTGGGCTTGTTTGCCTTATCTACCTTTGTTGCAAAACGCCGAACCAAAGAAATTGCTGTTAGGAAAGTTTTGGGCGCATCAAACATCCAGATTGTAAACCTTTTAAATAAATCCTTTCTGATTTTAGTAATAGTAGCTAATTTAATCAGCTGGCCCATAGCCTATATTTTAGTCAAAAAATGGCTTGAAGGTTTTGCCTACCGGATAGATATGCCGGTTTATCCATTTATGTTAGCCACTGTTATTTCAATTATTATAGCCGTTTTAACTGTAAGTATACAGGCAAGAAAGGCCGCTACCGGCGATCCGGTAAATGCACTTAAATATGAATAAGACCTGCGTATAGCGATTGGCGATAAGCGATAAGTTCGCCAAACGCCAAACGCTCTGCGCCCAACGCTAAAAAATATGATACAACTTACCAATATCGAAAAGTATTACGCCAACAAAGGCGTTAAAAATTATGTGTTACGTTTGGTAACCACAACCATTAATCAGGGCGAATTTGTTTCCATTATGGGCCCCTCAGGTGCCGGGAAATCTACCTTGCTCAACATCATCGGCATGTTAGAAGAACCAACCTATGGCACCTATAACTTTTTTGGCGAAGATGTAACCAGTTTAAACGAACGTAAACGCATCGAACTTTACCGCAACCACATCGGCTTTGTATTTCAGGCATACCATTTAATCGATGAAATGACGGTTTACGAAAACATCGAAGCCCCGCTTTTATATAAGAAAGTAGGAAGTGCCGAGCGTGCCAGCAGGATAGCCGATCTGCTTGATCGTTTTAATATTGTGGCTAAAAAGGATTTATTCCCTAACCAGTTATCGGGTGGTCAGCAGCAATTGGTAGGTATTGCCCGGGCATTAGCAGCACAGCCTTCACTTATTCTGGCCGATGAGCCTACGGGAAATCTGCAGTCGGCACAGGCCGAAGAAATTATGAGCTTGTTTAAAAAACTCAATGAAGAAGAGGGGATCACCATTATCCAGGTAACACACTCAGAAAAGAACGCGCAATACGGAAACCGGATATTGCATATTGCCGATGGGGTGGTAAAGGAAGACGTAGCCGTAATTGCTTAATATAATTTCGATCCAATTAATCCTTTTTATCTGTGGTTAACTACCTTTGCGTTATGCAAAAAACGTTTACCGACCAGATGGGGCGGGAAATTACCTTTAATTTTCCGCCGAAACGGATTGTCTCTGTTGTTCCCTCTCAAACCGAACTGTTATTTGAACTGGGGCTGGATACCGAAGTTATCGGTTTAACTAAATTTTGTATTCATCCGATAGAAAAGTTTGCTACGCGCACTAAGGTTGGCGGAACTAAAAAACTAAATATCGATTTAATTAAAGATTTAAAGCCCGATTTAATTATTGGCAATAAAGAAGAAAATACGCAGAGCGATATTAAAGAACTTGCAGGTTATTTTCCGGTGTGGATGAGCGATATTTTTACCCTCGATGATGCTATGAAAACCATTGGCCAGATCGGTGAGCTGGTAGATCGTGAGCCAGAAGCGGGTTATTTAAACCATTTAATTGCTGCCGGTTTTAACGATTTGAAAACACTTGCCTTACAACAGGGTATAGATAAGAAAGTGGCTTACCTCATATGGCGGAAACCTTTTATGGCTGCAGGCAAAAATACTTTTATCGATGATATTTTGTTAAGCAACGGTATGATGAATGTAATCAAGCAGGAACGCTACCCGGAACTAACACTCGAGGAACTGAAAACTTCAAATTGCGAACTGATTCTGCTTTCTTCAGAGCCTTATCCTTTTGCCGAAAAGCACATCGAAGAAATACAAGCTGCGGTACCAAATGCCAGAATTATGCTGGTAGATGGCGAAATGTTTAGCTGGTATGGCAGCAGGCTGGTTAAAGCTGTGCAATACTTTTTTGAGTTTCAAAAGGAATTATATTAAAGGCCTTGCTTTAATTTTCTTAAATTGTAGCATATTTAAATATACATCTTAACTATCATGAAAAAAATATTAATCCTATCCCTGTTTGTTGCAACACTTTCCGGCTGTACAACAATGAATAATGGCAAAAGTGCTGGTACTATAACTGTAAGTGGTAAAATAGAAAAATTGGGCATGTCAACCTTCCAGTACGGTACCCATTTACTAAAAGCTGAAAATAAAACCTATGCATTAAAAAGTGCCAGCATTAACTTCGATAATTACGTGAATAAAGATGTTACTGTAAAAGGGAAAAAAGTAGCTGGTTATCCGGTTGATGGTGGACCGGAGCTGATTGATGTAACCCTCATTAAATTCTAGGATAGAAAATAAGGGATGACCCTGGTTTAATCCAGTAAAGCCTGAATTTGATGCGTGATATGACTCTCATTATGCAAAATGTGAAAATATTTTTTTAGCCAGTTGTGCATCGGAAGTAATTAAGAAGGATGCTATCTGTCAGCAACACAGTGGTTTCTTTTTTAGGATGGAATTTAGTGAACGAAACCTGTGCTTAATTTATGTTTTCGTGTGGCATAATACAGTTTGATTATTCAATCTAATTTCTATCTTTGCAATCCTTAAAACATCCTAATGCGGAAGTGGCGTAATTGGTAGCCGCACCAGACTTAGGATCTGGCGCTTCACGGCGTGGGGGTTCGAGTCCCTTCTTCCGCACAACAATTTAAAAACCGTTTTGGTAACCCTGAACGGTTTTTTTATGGCATACACCCAGGTGTATCGGTTGATGTCTTCGCTACCGTACAGATGTGAAACGCTGGTCGGTGAGGACACCGACCAGTAGATCTTTATTTCGGTCGATGGAGACACCAACCGATAGCATAAATGCTATATTTTCTTTTAACCATTTAAAACTTTTGTGACAATATTTTTTGTGTCTGAAAAAAATGTCACAAAAAAAACGGGCACAACTTTGTGGCGGTTTTTTTCTTTATGTAAAAGTTGCCACAATAATTACAGATCAACACCAATATTGCCGGATGGAGTGCAGTAGATATTACTTTGTTGTATAAAAGCAGGAGGAACATCGAAGTGTTTTTCAATTTCCGTAGGCAGGAATAGAGGCAAAGTGCATTCAGAGCGCTTCCTGCGAAAAATTTTCTCCTTAAAAATTAGTGAGTTAGCATTTTTTTGAAAGAATAATCTATAAAATATTACCGATGCCTTTTGATTATTCAATCTTGTTTCTATCTTTGCAGTCCTTACAACATCCTAACTGCGGAAGTGGCGTAATTGGTAGCCGCACCAGACTTAGGATCTGGCGCTTCACGGCGTGGGGGTTCGAGTCCCTTCTTCCGCACAACAAGATAAAGGCCGTTTCGATTTAACATCGGAACGGTTTTGTTTTTTTAAAACATTGATTAATAAAAATTGATGTGCTGTTTAAATCGCGGAGCGATATATGAAATTTGTCTCAAATCTCATGTCTCAAATCTCAGGTCTAATTGCATATCTCAATCGCTAAAAAATGAATATTACACAGGAAAAAACCGGCAACTTAAATGCTGTTGTAAAAATCAAAATCGCACCAGCTGATTATTCTGGCAAAGTAGAAAAAGCCATTAAAGATCAAGCTAAAAAAGCACAATTACCTGGTTTCCGTAAAGGGATGGTTCCTGCTGCCCACATTAAAAAAATGTACGGTAAAAGCATTTTGGTAGAAGAGGTTAACAATTTGTTAAACGACACTTTATCGAACTACATCGCTGAGCAGAAATTAGAAATTTTAGGTCAGCCATTACCACAAATGGATGATGAGCGCGAATTTAAATGGGATAACACCGACGAATTCGAATTTGATTACGAGTTGGGTTTAGCACCTGCTTTTGATGTAAATGTTACATCTAAAGATAAATACACCGAATATGTGGTTAAAGCTGATAAAGAAACTTTAGAAAGCCGTATCAAAAATATCCGTCGTAGCTATGGTAAAATGACTAATCCTGAAGTTTCAGCTGAAGGTGATGTACTTTACGCTGAGTTAACTCAGCTAGGTGCTGATGGTGCTGTTTTCGAAGGTGGTATTTCAAGCACTGCAACACTTCGTTTAGACTTGGTTAAAGACAAGAAAATCCTTAAAACATTAGTAGGTTTAAAGAAAGAAGACGAAGTTACTGTTGATTTAGTAAAAGCGTTTGACGATGCTGCAGTTGTAGCTAAAGCTTTAAACATTTCTGAAGAAGATGCAGCTGATTTAAAATCTAGCTTCAAACTTTCAATTAAAAACGTAAACCGTTTAGAAGAGTCAGACTTAAACCAGGAGTTTTTCGATAAATTATTTGGTGAAGGTACTGTAACCGACGAAGCTGGTTTCAGAACTAAAATTACTGAAGAAGTAGAAAGCATGTTTAAACAAGATGCTGAGCGTAAATTATCAAACGATATTTACGAAGATCTTTTAAAGAAACACACTTTTGAATTGCCGGATGAGTTTTTACGTCGTTGGTTAAAAGCAACAAACGAAAAATTAACCGACGAAGAATTAGCTGAAGGTTATGATGATTTCGCTAAAAACCTGAAATGGACTTTAATCGAAAACAAAATCATTAAAGATAACAGCATCGAAATTAAATATGAAGATGTTGTTCAGGCAGCTAAAGCTAAATTAGACGCACAGTTCAAGATGTATAGCCCAAGCCCGCTTCCTGAAGATCAATTAGCACAATACGCTGTTCAGTTCTTACAGGAAAAAGAAAATGCAAACCGTGTTTTCGAAGAGGTTAAAGCTTTAAAAACTTTCGAACAAATTAAAACCATCGTTACTTTAGAGCAAAAAGACATTGATTACGATAAGTTTATAGCTTTAGACAAAGCGTAAGGGGCTTAGCGTTTGGCGCTTTGAAATTGACAGTCCTATTTCTATATTTAGTTATGGCTCAATTCAAATTTCAATCGCTGGAAGTTTGGCAGTTATCAATAGCAATAACTGATAAATTACTTGATGTAGCTGACCGATTGTCAGTTGATAAAAAATACAGATTTGCAGAGCAGCTCAATGGGGCTGCTCTTACCATATCTAACAATATTGCCGAAGGTTCAGGCACTGTTTCAAATAAGGAATTTGCTCATTATCTGAATATTGCACATCGTTCTACGTTCGAGAATGCAAATATTTTAGTAGTTTTAGAACGGAGAAAATATATTTCTGACATAGAGTTGAAGGATTATCTGGAAGAATTAGATAAATTGGCACGGAAATTAACCAACTTCAGAAAATATTTATTAAAGTAACCCGCGTATTTGGATAGCCTAAACGCTTATCGCAAAACGCCAAACTCTATAATCATGAACATAGACTCACAAGAATTCAGGAAATTTGCCGTTAAACATCAGGGAATTGGCGGTTTACACGTAGATAAATTTATTGCACAGGCTAATCTGAACCCTCAGAATATGACGCCATATATCATCGAAGAACGTCAGTTAAACGTTGCTCAGATGGATGTATTTTCGAGGTTAATGATGGACCGTATTATCTTTTTAGGTGATGCGATTTATGATCAGAATGCAAACATCATCCAGGCTCAGTTGTTGTTCTTACAATCGGCTGATGCAGAGCGTGATATTCAGATCTATATTAACTCTCCGGGTGGCTCAGTATATGCTGGTTTAGGTATTTATGATACCATGCAGTACATTCAGCCAGATGTAGCTACAATTTGTACTGGTATGGCAGCATCAATGGGCGCTGTTTTATTGGTAGCAGGAGCTAAAGGTAAACGCGCTGCTTTACCACACTCAAGAGTAATGATTCACCAGCCATCAGGAGGTGCACAAGGTGTGGCATCTGATATGGAGATCAACCTGAGGGAAATGTTGAAATTGAAAAAAGAATTATACGATATTATTTCAGAGCACTCTGGCCAAACTTATGATTGGGTAGAGAAAGCTTCAGACCGCGATTACTGGATGACTGCCGACGAGGCAAAAGGATTTGGTATGGTTGATGAAGTGTTATCGAGAAACGCAAAAAAAGATGGCGAAACAAAATAAAGAATCCCGCTGCTCATTCTGCCATTCTGGCAAGCATGAAACTTTAATGTTAATTGAAGGTATGGATGCATTTATCTGCGATAAGTGTGTTACCCAGGCCAATCAATTGCTTGCGCAGGAATTAGGAAGCAAAGGGACGAAAAATATTCAAGAGGCAATAAATTTATTAAAGCCTCTTGAAATTAAACAACACCTCGATCAGTATGTAATTGGCCAGGATGATGCAAAAAAAGTATTATCAGTTGCGGTTTACAACCACTACAAACGTTTAAACCAAAAGGTAGATAAAGATGAGATTGAGATCGAGAAATCGAATATCATGTTGGTTGGCGAAACCGGAACGGGTAAAACCTTACTGGCTAAGACCATTGCTAAAATTTTGCATGTGCCTTTCTGTATTTGCGATGCAACAGTTTTAACAGAAGCCGGTTATGTAGGAGAGGATGTGGAGAGTATTTTAACGCGTTTGCTGCAAGCTGCAGACTATGATGTAACTGCTGCCGAACGTGGTATTGTGTATATTGATGAGGTAGATAAAGTTGCGCGTAAAAGTGATAACCCATCTATCACACGTGATGTATCAGGTGAAGGCGTTCAGCAAGCATTGTTAAAGATATTAGAGGGTACAGTGGTAAACGTTCCACCTCAGGGCGGACGTAAGCACCCGGACCAGAAAATGATTCCGGTAAATACCAATAATATCCTCTTTATTTGCGGTGGTGCATTTGATGGTATTGAACGTAAAATTGCCAACCGTTTAAGAACACAGGCTGTAGGTTATAAAGTAAAGAAAGATGAAACAGTTTTAGATCTTAAAAATCTTTATAAGTATATTACACCTCAAGATTTGAAATCTTTTGGATTAATTCCAGAGCTGATTGGCCGTATTCCGGTGCTTTCACACTTAAATCCATTGGATAAAGAATCGTTGAGAAATATCTTAACGGCACCAAAAAATTCATTAATTAAGCAATATGTTAAGCTTTTTGCTTACGAAGATGTTAAATTAGTGTTTGATGATGAAGTTCTGGATTTTATTGTGGATAAGGCAATGGAATATAAGTTGGGCGCACGTGGTTTGAGGTCAATCTGCGAAGCGATTATGCTTGATGCCATGTTCGATACGCCAACCCAGACGGATGTCAAGGAATTGCATATCAATCTCGATTACGCGATAGAAAAATTTGAAAAGGCCGACTTTAAAAAGTTGCAGGCTGCTTAAAAAAATCAATCCTTCCCGTAATCGGGAGGGATTTTTTGTAAATACGCTTAGCGCATGGCGCGTGGCGCTAAACTTATTATTATGAACGAAGAAAAAGACGTAAAGAAAGATGAAGCCGCAGTAGAGAAAGCAAAAAAAGTAAAAGAAGTAGAAACTCCGGTTAAAGCCGGATTAAAATCTAAAGATGAGATTGTAAAGAACTGGCTGCCACGTTATACGGGCAGGCCTTTAGATCAGTTTGGCGATTATATTCTGCTTACCAATTTCAGTAAATATGTAACCATGTTTTCTGAGTGGAATGATAATGCACCGATTATGGGCTTAGATAAACCCATGCAGAGTGTTACGGCTAACGGGATAACCATAATTAACTTCGGTATGGGTAGTCCGCTGGCAGCAACCATGATGGATTTGTTGACGGCCATTAAGCCAAAAGCAGTTTTGTTTTTAGGTAAATGCGGTGGTTTAAAGAAGAAAAACCAGTTGGGCGATCTGATCCTGCCAATTGCGGCGATTAGGGGAGAAGGTACATCTAACGATTATCTGCCTGCTGAGGTGCCTGCATTACCGGCTTTCGCCTTGCAGAAAGCGATATCGACCACAATACGTGATTATGGACGCGATTACTGGACCGGAACCTGTTATACCACCAACCGCAGGGTTTGGGAGCACGACAAGGAATTTAAGAAGTATTTAAAAACATTACGGGCAATGGCAGTAGATATGGAAACAGCAACCATTTTTACGACAGCATTTGCCAATAAAATACCTGCTGGCGCATTGTTATTGGTTTCTGATCAGCCGATGATACCAGAGGGTGTTAAAACCGCTGAAAGCGATAGCAGCGTTACCGAGAAATATGTAGAAACGCATCTGCACATTGGTATCGATTCGTTAAAACAGTTAATAAATAACGGTTTAACCGTGAAACACTTGTTGTTTTAATATAAAGTTAGCAAGCCACAAAGACTCAAAGCACACCAGGAATTCATTTATTCTTTGTGTTCTTCGTGTCTTCGTGGTGTATCATTGCGTTATGCTGTGAACCCTGGTAAATAACCATACAATATCAAGTCATCTTCGCTATTGATATTGTAATTGCACCGGTTGTGTAATAAAACAATCCTGTCCGAAACATCGAGGATCGATTTGTATAAATGATCCGTTATAATAAAGCCTTTGTGCGTTTTGACGTGGTTGATGTGGTGTTTTAATTCTTCTACCCACAATGGCGATAATTGTGAAAAAGGTTCATCGAGCAATATATAGTCTGCATCACTGTAAATCATTAGCAAGCATTCTAAAAATCTGCATTCCCCACTGGATAAATTATAGAATTTCGAATTCAGATGATTAGCTATCAATTCAATTTTGTGTAATTCTGCCTGGTAAGTTTTGCAAAATATATTAATTGCTTTCGAAACGCTAATTGATGTAGGTATGAAGCTGTTCTGCGGTAGGTAAGATATATTTTTAGAATGGTAACCTTTGCTATATATCTTGTTGTTTATGTTAAGGTATTTGAAGTTTGCGTTTATACTTCCAAAAATAATCTTTAACAATGTTGATTTACCGGATCCATTCCTTCCTAATAAGCCTACTACCTCCCCAATCTCACAGTTTAAATAAACACTGCTTAATATTTCCCTATCTGCAAAAGATTGGTTAACGCTATCAATAAAAAGTCTTTGCATAGAAATGATATTATTAAGATTCCGATAAAAACAATTAAATCATACAAGACTAAGTTTGCCATTATTTGTCTAAAACCTACGCCCTGATTTTTGAAAAAGTATGCAGTAGATTTATAAAACAATAAATAAATTGCGACAGAAAACAGCCAGCCTGTAAGTTTGAAGAACATAGCTAAAGAGTAAATAGCTGATTCTTTAAAACCACCTAAAATAAAAAATACTGATATCAATAGACTTACCAGTATGTTCCATGCAAAAATAAGTTTATAAACTTGAATGGATTTTTTGAGTAGGCTAACTGACATGATTTAAAGATAGAAAATCATAACGGTAAAGTTAGTTGTGTTGCAAAAAAAAAAGACCCGCAAATTTTGCAGGTCTTTTTTTATGAAGATATTTTACTTATCCTAAGTAAGATTTTAAAATCTTACTTCTTGAGGTATGACGTAAGCGTTGTAACGCTTTATCTTTAATCTGACGAACACGCTCGCGTGTTAAATTAAATTTCTCACCAATCTCTTCTAACGAAAGTGGGTGGTTAGAACCTAAACCGAAGAATAAAACGATAATTTCTCTTTCTCTTTCTGTTAAGGTAGAAAGTGAACGTTTAATTTCCTCTGATAAAGATTCGTTAATTAATGAGCTATCTGTGTTTGGTTCGTGGTTTTCCAATACATCCAATAATGTATTTTCTTCACCCTGAACAAAAGGAGCATCCATTGATACGTGACGACCAGAATTACTTAAAGTGTCCGAAATTTTATCCACAGTTGTTTCCAAAATATCAGCCAGTTCTTCTGGTGATGGCTCGCGCTCGTATTCTTGCTCTAATTTAGAGAAAGCTTTACTGATTTTACTTAGCGAACCTACCTGGTTTAAAGGTAAACGTACAATACGGCTTTGCTCGGCAATAGCCTGTAAAATCGATTGACGAATCCACCAAACGGCGTAAGAGATGAATTTGAAACCTTTGGTCTCATCAAAACGTTTTGCCGCTTTAATTAAGCCCAGGTTACCTTCATTAATTAAATCTCCTAAAGTTAAACCCTGATTTTGGTATTGTTTTGCAACAGATACAACGAAACGTAAGTTGGTTTTAGTTAATCGCTCTAATGCAGCCTGATCGCCCTCACGAATCTTCCTTGCTAAAATTACTTCCTCTTCTGCTGTTATTAAATCTACTTTACCAATTTCGTGCAGGTATTTATCTAACGATTGGC
This sequence comes from Pedobacter sp. HDW13, assembly GCF_011303555.1. Classification (NCBI taxonomy): domain Bacteria; kingdom Pseudomonadati; phylum Bacteroidota; class Sphingobacteriia; order Sphingobacteriales; family Sphingobacteriaceae; genus Pedobacter; species Pedobacter sp. HDW13. The sequence goes on from NZ_CP049868.1 coordinate 4,455,070, forward strand.
TTTCACGATTGGTAATGGATTGCGTTATCTTGAGTTGTCTCATTTATACGTTTTGTGTGCTCTTTAATTATTGAGTGTGCAAAGTTACGAAATTGTATAGCATTCCGAAAGGATAATATGCTGAAAATGTTATCGTTTGCACAAGATTTTTACAGTTTTACTTATAGCAAAAATCATTCCAAATAAAATTGTGTCATTAAAAATTGTTAGGTGTTAATAATGATTAATATTCGGTTATTTTTTATTGTTTTGCAATATTTATATTTCGATTTATAATAATTTTAGGTTTATATCTGTGTGATAAATAATTAAATTATTATGACGTTTTTTAGTTTCCCGGTTTTTATATCAAGAAATACAAGCTTGTATTTTCCGGCAACTAAAGGTAACCGGATTTTCTGTCAGTAAGACGATACTTTTAATATTTATTCGAAATAGAATAACGATGGTAATGCCTTTAAGGGGATGCTTTTTTGCCCATGAACCAGCAGCTTAAGTTCAATAAACCTGATAGAACGGAAAGCCCGGAGCGAAGTATGAGTGAGGACTTAGAGGGATAGCAGGGCAGGAGGCCGCCATAAGAACAGAAACCGATCATTTTCAGAAAACGAAACACGTCTAAATAGATCTCTCCGTTCCGCTATGCTACAGTCGAGATGACGATATTTATTATAGGTTTTGGGAAAATAAGAGAATAAAAAAACCTTCCAGTTTTCACTGAAAGGTTTTTTATGTGCTTTTAGCCTTAGTCTTTCAACTTTAAGCTTAAATTATGCTTGCTCTGCCAACACTTTAGTTACTAAATCAGCAGCTTCTTTTAAAGCAATTGCCGAGTAAACCTGAAGACCAGACTCGTCGATTAATTTTTTAGCCTCTTCTGCATTTGTACCTTGTAAACGACAGATAATTGGCACAGGGATATTACCGATTTCTTTATATGCATCGATAACACCTTGAGCAACACGGTCGCAACGTACAATACCACCAAAAATATTGATTAGGATAGCTTTAACGTTAGGATCTTTCAAAATGATGTTGAAAGCCGCTTTAACGGTTTGTGCATTTGCAGTTCCACCTACGTCAAGGAAGTTAGCAGGCTCACCACCAGCTAATTTAATGATATCCATGGTAGCCATAGCCAAACCAGCACCATTAACCATACAACCTACGTTACCATCAAGGTTAACGAAGTTTAGGTTACTTGCACTTGCTTCAACTTCCATTGGATCTTCTTCCGTAACATCGCGCATTGCTGCGTAATCAGGGTGACGGAATAAGCCGTTCTCATCCAGATTTACTTTAGCATCAACTGCAATTACTTTATCATCAGAAGTTTTTAATACCGGGTTGATTTCGAACATTGAAGAATCGGTAGCTTCGTAAGCTTTGTATAAAGCAGAAACGAATTTTACCATTTCTTTGAAAGCGTTACCGCTAACACCTAAGTTAAAGGCAATTTTACGTGCCTGGAAACCTTGTAAACCAACTTTAGGATCGATTTCTTCTTTGAAGATTAAGTGTGGTGTGTGCTCAGCAACTTCTTCAATATCCATACCACCTTCGGTACTGTACATGATGATATTGCGACCTTTAGCACGGTCTAACAATACTGAAATGTAGAATTCTTTTGTTTCAGAAGCACCTGGATAATAAACATCCTGAGCAACCAAAACCTTGTTCACTAATTTACCTTCTGGTCCGGTTTGAGGAGTTACCAATTGCATGCCGATGATATCGGTAGCACGTTGTTTTACTTCTTCAAGGTTTTTGGCCAACTTGACACCACCACCTTTACCGCGACCACCAGCGTGGATTTGCGCTTTAATTACAACCCAATCAGAATTATAATCAGTTTTCAGTTGCTTAGCAGCCTCAACAGCTTGCTCAGGAGTGTCGGCAACTATTCCTTCTTGAACGTTAACACCGAAACTTTTTAATATTTGTTTACCCTGGTATTCGTGAATATTCATCTGTTTATATTTTTGTCTTTATCTGTCAGATGGAGCCTTTTACCATTAAAATAATTAATTTAACAGTATTTGGTTCATTTGCTACAAAATTTGCCCAAAGCTACAATTTCAAAGCCTTTAAACAAATAGAATTTACCGATTTTTTCGGAAAATGAACGTTTTATGTTAATCTGAAATTTTAAGCATCTTTTTGTTGCTCCCCTTATAAAAACAGGAGCAACTTTATTGCAGGTTAGTACAAAATGAAAGGCAAAAAAAGGTTTAGCTGCCGGCAAAGGGTGTTCCGAAGATACCCACTGCCAATTCGGCCCAGATGAGGAATAAGGCGAGTAAAATGACGATTAAAATTACTGTTCTTAATGTGCCGGTTTTTAAGTTTCTGATTACAAGCTCTATGGCCAGGCCCGTGCTTAACAAGAGAATACCAGCTACCATGAAATCGGTTAAATCCCATTTTACTTCGTTAGTAAATTGCATGGCTATAAGCGGAATACTTAAAATTAAAGCCACAACACCAAGGATAATAGCAATCCTTGTTGCTGGCGAACTTAATGTTGACTGTAGATTTTTCATGATTTTAAATTTAATATAGTGTTTAATTGTTTAACTGTAGTAAAATCTTTGCTTCCCGATGCAAGGTGCATCGGGATAAACTAAATCCAACAAAAGTTAGCAAAGGCGAGAGGTTAATTGTACAGGATTTTTAAAATTTGCTTAAATGCTTACGTAATAAATAATGATGTCTTTTTGGTTGTTTACGAACCCGATGAAATGGTGTTGCCAGCCTTCGTTTTGATTTTTGTGTCCCTTCCAGATAATCTCCTTGATGTTTTTATTTGAATCTAAGAGCTCATTAAGTGTTTCGGTATGGACGAGATCGGCTTGTTCAAAATCTTTACTTTGATCAATTTCCTTGTAAAGATTGCAATAGTCTGTTTCTGAAAGTCTTATTAGTGAAACAGAATTATAACTGCCTTGAAAATCAGGATAACTTGCCGATTTGTCAATAATTTCAGCTGATTTTGGCGCCAATTTTCCTGCAACATTTTTGTATTCTTCGAAATAAAATGACTCGTTGGGATAAAATGCAATGTAGACTGAATAAAAAATCCACAGTTCCAGTATACTTAACAATGAAATTAAGACATACCTTAATTTCCGGTTTGATTTCTTTTGGCTAATAAAAGCAATGAATACTAACGGAAGTATAGCAACTATTGCGGCGATTACCAGAACAGTTAAAAATTTAATCAGAAAAAAATCCATAAGTAGTTGTTAAGGTTTCTCAAAACATTGCTGTCCAACTGCGCCTCCACCAAACTCCAGGGCAACTTTATTATTATATAAAATGTATGCACAACCATCGTTGTATACTTTTTTTAAGCTATCGGTTAGTGGTTTGTCAAATAGATTATAGAAATACATGCCCATGCCGCTTCTCTGATAACCGATTGTGAAAGGCTCCCCGGTTTCTATTGAAATACAGTTGGCGAGGTCTAACTTTTCTTTCAATGTGGTCAAAGTTTGTTTTGTCCAGCCCAATACATTCAAAAGTGAATCTGTTTTTTTATCATTTGTGCTGAGACTCCAGTTTCTGGAGTCGCTGTTTTTATCAGAAAGGTGGAAAATAAATAATGACTGATCGTTTTCAAATTCTATTGTAACCTTCTTTCCTGTAGGTATTATAGATTTTGCATATCCTTGCGCTTCATAAATTTCTTTACTTTTGATTTTATAATTTTCTATTAAATCCTTCTTACTATATGTTCGATCGAACATCGAGAAGAAAGTTAAATACCCCCAAATCAAGTAACCTATAAAGAAAATTGCTCCTGAGCCCACCACTATCAAACATAATTTTAAAATTCTGTTCATTCTGTTATTGACTTTTTAGTGTTCATTAACCCCAAAATATTTCGCTGTATTCCAATCCTGCAAATTCCAGGATAGCCAGCTTACCGTTTGATAGCGTTCTTTAAAATAACCAATGCGCTCGTCCAGTAGTTCGCCATAAAACTGTGTGGTTTTTGGTTTGGCAATTTCTTTTCGGTAAAGGTCTTTTGCTGGAATGTAATGCAGTTTTGAACGATTTTGATCCAATAAAGGCAACGTTTTATCAGATAACGATAGCAGGTAATCGGCATCTACTGCAACCTCATCGCTATGCGCCAGGTTATATTTGGCAATAAAAACATCCCAGTTTACGAGACTGAAAGCAAGCAGAAGTACAAACCAGATATTTCCGTTTACTTTAAACAGGTAAAACAAGGTTCGCTCTTTCGCAACTTTGAGGTAAACGGTGGCCAGGCCAATGATACAAAGGATAGCGAAAACCAAAACACCGATTCTCTTGTGGGTGAGACCATAAAATTCGATATAATAGCCATCACGAATGAACACGGAAATGATGAGGATAAAATTCTGCACCATCCAGGCAATAGCCAAGCTTTTTAGGGTTTTGCTTTTATGGTAAAAATTAAGGTTGCCGCGGAAGAAATATAAAATTACTGCCATGGCCAATATGATACTGAAAATTAAGGCGTTTGTGCCGTCGTGCAAGTCGGCTGAGAAATTACCTGCTGGTTTATAACCGAACCAGAGCGTAGAAATATCGATCAAGTTAACACATAAGAGCAGGAGGTTTAACGAAATAAAGGATATGAGCCCGATGATATATTCGGTTTTCAGGGCCATTTTTTTAGTGATAATCTGGCTGGTAAAAGTGTGGGCAACTTCGTACCAGATGCTTCTTGGTTTTTTGTTCCGTCTTATCCTTAATAATTTTTCGTTACAGCTGGCTTCAAGTTTTTCAATGCTTTTGTTGTAAAAAGTGATAATTAATCCGGCAGTTAAAAATACTCCGAAGCAGAAATGCATAAAACGTGGAAGACTTAAATCCCGGAAGATAAAACCGAAAATGTTATTGAAGAAATTATAAATCCCGGTGAAAGTTGTTTCCAAATAGTGCCCGAAAATTTGGTTGGCGCCACTGTATATCGCAGTGAATATGAAAATGATAAATAGCGGAAGTATGATGTACTTAATGGGCTTAAATACGGGTTTCAAATCAAATTTGCCAATCTTAAGTTCAGAGAGCCTTTTAATTAAAGTTGCCGGTACAGTAATGATCTGAAGCGCAGTAGCCAATGCCGCAATGTAAATGGTACGTACTGCCTGATAATGGGCAAAGCCCACAAAGAACAAGAGGCTTATACAATAACTTACGCTGGTTAGTACCGAATTGTTTACTACGACAAGCACTGCCGCCAGCAAGTGAGCCAAAGCATAAATTTTGAATTTGTTGCTTTTGGCTACCTCGCTGTTGAAGAGGGTAACTGCTATAATAAAAATACTATAAATCAGTTGGTTCAAAGCCAGCCACTCTTCCCAGAAGATGTAGCTAAAAAGCAATCCGCCGAGCAGGGTAGAAAGCAGTAAAAAGTTGGATTTCGTTTTCATTATGTTTAAGGTTTAAAAATTGAAATAGCTTATTAAAAAAATATAGATGATAACTAAGGGAATGTTTAACAACATGCAAATGATAGTAACCACTGAACTTCTCCAGGAAGATTGGTTGCAGATAAGTTCTATTAAGACTACTATCAGTACCAATGTATTTACGACAGCTGCGCTGAGAATATAAATGACTCCTACTACAGCTAAAAAGTCAGCATGAGATATTAGATAGGTTATTAAAATCAGTGTGCCGATAAGCGCAGAATAATAAGCCATTCGTTTGCCTACATAATTCATTTGAGGTTCTATTGTTTCTTCCATTTTTATGTTTTTAAAAGTGCTTTGAATTTCAAAGTAATTAATTAAAAAAAATTGCTTACAGCTTTTTTATCATTTTTTCGAGGGCATCTAAGTGCGCTTTAAAAGCTTGCTTGCCCAATTCGGTAATAGAGTAGGTGGTACTGGTTTTGCGACCAATAAAACCTTTGTGTACTTTAATAAACTCTGCTTGCTCCAAAGTGCTGAGGTGCGAAGCCAGGTTACCGTCAGTAAGTTCAAGCATCTGTTTTAAATCGTTAAAGCCGATCTCATCGTTCACGATCAGTACAGACATTACGCCCAGCCTGATCCTGCTATCGAAAATCTTGTTTAAATCTGCTATCGGGTTCTTCATCTTATTGGCCTCTTTCGTATTTAAAATACATTACCAATCCGTAAATAATGTGTAAAACGCCAAAACCAAATGCCCAGAAAAAGAGTCCGTAGCCAATATAAAACATGCATACTAAGCCCAAAATAACTTCGCAGTAACCCAGGTAACGGATATCGCTGTAGGTGTACTTACTGGCATTGATTAGCGATAATCCGTAAAAAATTAAACAGGTTGGCGCAATAATGCTATAGGTATTTGGATGGTTGAGGAGTAGGGCAATAATGAATAGACCACCTGCAGCCAGGGGTGTAAACAAATTAATCAGTAAAGATTTCGAAGTTTTATCCCAGATGGGCAAGTTGTTTTTCTGGCTTTTGCGGTAAGTAAATAAAATACCACCGGCCAAAGCAATCACCAAAACAAATACACCAAGCTTAATGAGGTTAAATTCGAGGTCCATTTCTCCGCTTACACCATAGCCATAACCTCGTTTATTTACAAATTTGTCAATCTCATCATGCGCAAAATAAGCACCAATTAATGCAATAACGCCGGCAAAAACGCCAGATAAACCACTCAATGAAATAAACCTCGACGATCTATCCATCATTTGCCTGATATCTTTTAATGCATTTAGCTGTTCTTCTGAGTTGCTCATTTTAAAAGTGCTTTGTTTTTCAAAGTTAAATAAGAAAATGATAATTGCAAATTTTATTTTTTTGGATGGATAGTATCAGGATGAGATAAGTTAGCCCGAGTGAGTCTTTTCGCTTTGGTCTTTGGTCTTTCAGCTTTAGCCTTTAAGCTTTTTTACTAAATTTGACACATGCTAAAAGCCACTGGAATAAAAAAGTCGTACGGAAATCTGCAGATCCTGAAGGGAGTTAATTTTGAAGTGCAAAAAGGAGAGATTGTGAGTATAATAGGGCCATCTGGTGCCGGAAAAAGTACTTTACTACATATTTTAGGAACTTTAGATAAACCTGATTCGGGCGCTGTTGAATTAAAAGGATCGGTAATCAGCGGTTTAAGTGGCGATTTATTAAGTACTTTCCGCAATAAAAACATTGGCTTTGTATTTCAGTTTCACCATTTGTTACCCGAATTCAGTGCGCTTGAAAACGTGTGTATTCCAGCTTTCATTGCCAAAACAAATAAAAAACAGGCCGAAAATAGAGCGCTGGAATTGCTTGAGCTTTTTGGACTGAAGGATAGGGCACATCACAAGCCCAATCAATTATCGGGGGCGAGCAGCAACGTGTAGCCATCGCAAGGGCACTGATTAATAACCCATCAATTGTATTGGCCGATGAACCTTCGGGTAATCTTGATTCTGAAAATGCTGCAGCCCTACACCAGTTGTTTGTTAGTTTGCGCGATAACTTTCAACAAACCTTTGTAATTGTTACGCATAATGAACATCTAGCAAAAACAAGCGACAGGGTGGTGATGATGAAAGACGGGCTAATCGTATAACCAGGATTAAAGAATTGCAAGATTTTGGGAGAAATACAAAAAACATTCTTTTATTCAAAAAATCAATCACTATCTAATTCTCTCACTCAAAATTTAATCATTAACCAATTCATTATTCAACATTGAAAATACTCATTACCGGAGGAAACAACGCAAAAGCCTTGAAGCTGATGAAGGCATTTCCGAATCATTTTGTTTTGCTTGCCGATTATGGCGAGGTGGCAGCCATTGCTACCGAAAAGTATGCTTTCACCTCTTTAGGCGTACTTAATCAAGACAGTATTGCGCACATTTTATTGAATTTTTGCATTACTGAGGGTATCGATTGCATTATTCCACTGCACCGTTACGAGGTTGAACCATTGGCTAAATCGGCTGTGCTTTTTGGCGAATATGGCATTCAGGTTTTATTGCCCGATGCTGATTCTATAGCAGCATATTTGGGACCCGAGCAAACTACATTTCAAAGTTTCGCTGTTTTTGTAGGTGGCGAATGTGTTTTTGCAAGTGGTAAGGAAATTTTTGTCAGGACTGAAGAAAAATTAAATGGCGTATTTGGTTATCAGGTAGCAGACGATGAATTAAAACTTTTTACAATATAATATGGATGTTAATCAACATATAAAAGATAAGCAGCTGGTTATTTTCGAACTCGATAATGTACTTTTTCCCGAAAAGGATTATCTGTTACAGGTTTATTACCTGTTTGCACAGTTTATTGAATATAGCGAGCAAAAGGGGGCAGGACCAATTATTGAGTTTATGCGAGCTGAATACGAAAGAGCAGGTACTACACAACTTTTCGAAAACACAGCCAAACAATTTGGCATAGACAGCAAGTACAAGTACAATTTTGATTTGTTACATCAAAATGCGCGCCTGCCTTTAAAGCTCTTGCTTTATAAAAATATGCTGTCGTTTATGCAGGAACTGGTTGTAGACCGTAAAAAAATATGTATTGTAACAGCAGGAAATGCCGAACAGCAGCTCAACAAAATAAAGCAAACCGAGTGGAATGGTTTGGAACAATACCTAACCGTTTATTTTAGTGATGAACTAAACCAGTCAAAAGCAGAAATTTTCCAGAAGATACTAAACGACAATAATTTATCGCCAAATGAAGCGTTAGTTGTTGGTGCAAATAATTTTGATGAAGAACAATCTAAATTAGTTAATTTGCCGTATATTGTGTCACTAGAAATTTACAAATAAATATGTTTAGAAAATCTTTCTCACAAAATGTATTTTTGGGCGCTTTGATTGTAGCGGTTGGCTGCACTGTTTCTTGTAAAAAAAGCAAAACAGAGCCCGATGCTGTTGTTGAATCTAACTTGTTGCAAACACCAACAAAAGATAGGTCGTTACTAACTAAAGATTCGATTTTTTTATATGCCAAGCAAACCTATTTTTGGAATGTGGGCATGCCCAATTACGATACTTTTAACCCGAGGCAATACAGCTCAAATAATGCCATAATAGCTGCATTTAAAGCGCTGCCAAGTACGGGTGGGAAAGATAAATATTCTTTTATTGATGATGGATCTGTAGCAAGCCAACTAAGCGGTGCTGGCGAAGATTATGGTTTTTCTGCTAATTTTGATGCCTCCGATCTGTTAAGGGTAACCTATGTTTATCCAGGCTCTCCGGCAGATCAGCAAGGGTTAAAGCGGGGTTACCAGCTTACGAAAGTTAACGGCGGTGGCACTTCACGATCGAGCAGTACCGATATTTCCAATTTAAATGCTTCAATATTTGGCGATAATCCGTCAATTTCATTAAGCTTTTTAAAACCAGGCGGAACTTCACAAGATGTTGTGATTAACCGCGGCAGCTACAATATCAATCCTGTTTTGTTTAGCAATACCTACACGGTTGGGGCAAAAAAGATTGGTTACATTGTATTTAATAGTTTTACTACCAATGCATCAACAGCTTTGGATGCTGCTTTTACAAAATTTACAACCGATGGGGTTACTGAGCTGGTGGTAGATTTAAGGTACAATGGCGGTGGTTCTGTAGCTACTTCCGAATTGTTTACTAATTTAATTGCACCTCCTGCCCAAAATGGTAAAATTATGTACACTACATACTGGACCAAAACCATGCAGGATGGCAACGCAACGATTTTGCAGAACCAGAAATTTTATGCCAAAGGCAACGATGGTGTAACCAGGCTGTATTCTTATTTCGATTATTCTTATAAGCCAACAATGGCGGCCGGTAATCAGGAGACTTTTGCCAAACGTGGTGCTTTAAACGGTTTAACCAGGGTTTATTTTTTGGTTACCAGAAGCACAGCCTCAGCCAGTGAGCTATTAATTAACAATTTAAAGCCGGTGTTGGATGTGAAATTGATTGGCAAAACAACATACGGCAAGCCAGTAGGTTTCTTCTCTATCCGGATTGATAAAAATGATTTGTACATCCCGCAGTTTCAAACCAAGAACCAGTTGGATCAAGGTGAATATTTTGCAGGTATGACTGTTGATAAAGATGTTGCAGATGATTTAACAAAAGATTTTGGAGACCCTTCAGAAAAAATGCTGGCACAGGCTTTATACTATTCTGCAAACAATAATTTTTCTGCTTTAGCTAAAGATAATACACTTAGCAGTACTTCTGGTGCGGTTAGACAACAAATTGATGCAGCCAACGAAAAGCTCGATCATGGGTTTAAAGGAATGGTAGAAACCAGAAAGCTGAGGTTTAAGTAATTAACTATATTTTTTGAAAGGCTGAACTGGTAAAATCCGGTTTCAGCTTTTTTTTAATTTAAATTATTACACAAAAGGAGTAAATTTTGGTTGTTTTTTTTTGAAAAAATCGATAAGCTTGTTTAACATTAATCGTTAAAGAGATACCATGTCAGTAGAAATTGTAGAAAAGGAACATATCGGCTATTTAAATATCATCAACGCAAAAGAAGATCACACCAGTGAATTAAAAACTAAGCTTGGTGAAGCACAACGGCTTGGAAACGAATTTAAATCGAAAGCTGTAATTACATTTAATACCACCATTGGTCCGAAGAGGGTAGATACTACAGTTTGGTCGGTTACAGATAACTATATTCAGCTTAAAAACAATATTCATATTCCGCTAAAAAGCTTAATTGATATTGATTTTTAAGGCTGCTATAAGGAAAATAAATCATCCCGCATTTATTTAACCTTATACATAATGAGTACACTTCATCAAATTGCCTTAACTTTTATTAAATCTATCGGGCCGGTTACGGCTAAAAATTTTTTGGGCTATTGTGGTAGTGCCGAAGCGGTATTTTCGGGATCTAAAAAACAATTGCTGCAAATTCCAGGTGTTGGTGCCAAAACAGTCGATGCTATTTTAGCTACTGATGCATTATCACGCGCCGAACAGGAGCTTGCCTTCGTACAAAAGCACGGTATAGAAGTACTTTTTTTTCGGAAGCGAATTACCCGAAACGTTTAAAGAATTGTTTCGATGCGCCCATATTACTGTATTTTAAAGGTAATGCCAATTTAAACCAGCAAAGGATTATCAGTATTGTAGGCACCAGAAATGCCACAGATTACGGTCGCAACCTCTGCAGGCAGTTATGTGAAGTGCTGGCACCTTATAATGTTTTGGTGGTGAGCGGCCTGGCTTATGGTATTGATGTGGCTGTACACAAAGAATGCATCGCCAATCAAACCACAACTGTTGGTGTGTTGGGCCATGGTTTAGACCGGCTTTACCCGCAGGTACATAAAGCCGTTTCGCAAAAGATGGTATTAAATGGAGGCCTGCTTTCCGAATTCCCTATTTTAACCAACCCCGACAGGCAAAATTTCCCACAGCGTAACCGCATTATTGCCGGCATTGCCGATGTTACAGTGGTAATAGAAGCATCAATTAAAGGAGGTGCACTAATCACTGCCGAGATTGCCAATTCTTACAATAAAGATGTGTATGCTTTCCCTGGTCGTACCAACGATGTGTACTCTGAAGGATGTAATTTCCTGATTAAAACCAACCGTGCAGGGTTAATTAACCACCCTAAAGACCTGATGTATTATTTGGGTTGGGGTAATGAGGTGCCCGAAAAGAAAACGCATGTGCAAGCCACTTTGTAGTTAGGCTTTACCACCAACGAACAAAAAGTAGTAGATGCTTTGCAAAAAGGGCAGCTCTCTATTGATGAGTTGTCCCTTGCAACCAATATTCAGCAAAGCAAATTGGCCATTGTTATTCTTACACTCGAAATGCAGGGGAATATTGTTTCTTTGCCGGGTAAAATTTATAAACTGCTTTAAATTTTCCGAAAAGGAGGTTCCTATTCTATGGTTTGGTGCTCTGTTATTCCATCTATATTATCAGATTTATTAGCGCTGATCATTGCCAAAAATCTCAAATAAAGCAGGTAAGCAGATCTGCTTTAAACAGACAATATTGTGTTTTGCCCAATAATCAATCTATAATGCCTATCATAATTATAGATTATGGAATTAAATTTTTTAAAAATTGAATTTTTAAAATTATGTTTCAAATATGTATTAGTCTGTAAAATACTTAATGCCTTTGCTTAATTTTGTAGCATGTGGTACAATAATATTTTAGAAACAATTGGCAATACGCCATTGGTAAAATTAAATACAATTACTAAGAATGTTCCGGGTACAATTCTGGCCAAAATAGAAACTACCAATCCAGGTAACTCCATTAAAGACCGTATGGCGGTTAAAATGATTGAGGAGGCTGAAAAAAGTGGTAAGCTAAAACCAGGGGCACCATTATCGAAGGAACTTCAGGAAATACAGGGATGGGCCTGGCTATGGCAGCCATTATTAAAGGTTACAAATGTATTTTTACCACAACTGATAAACAATCGAAAGAAAAGGTTGACGCTTTACGTGCTTTTGGAGCTGATGTAATTGTGTGCCCTACCAACGTAGAACCAGAAGATCCACGCTCTTACTATTCAGTTTCTTCGCGCTTGGAGCGCGAGGTTCCTAATTCATGGAAACCAAACCAGTACGATAATTTAGCCAACTCGCAGGCACATTATGAACAAACTGGTCCCGAAATATGGGAGCAGACTGAGGGTAAAATTACTCACCTGGTGGTTGGTGTTGGTACTGGTGGTACCATTTCCGGAACAGGGAAATATTTAAAAGAGAAAAATCCTGATATTCAGGTTTGGGGAATCGATACGTATGGTTCGGTTTTCAAAAAATATAAAGAAACCGGCATTTTTGATAAAGATGAAATCTATCCTTATATCACTGAGGGTATTGGCGAAGATTTTCTTCCGGCAAACGTTAATTTTGATGTAATCGATCTGTTTGAAAAGGTTACCGATAAAGATGCGGCATTAATGACCCGTGATATTGCCCGTAAAGAGGGGATTTTTGTGGGTAACTCTGCTGGTGCTGCCATTGGTGGCTTAATCCAGTTAAAAGATAAATTAAAGCCCGAAGATGTGGTGGTGGTAATTTTCCACGATCATGGAAGCCGCTACATGGGTAAAATGTATAACGAAGACTGGTTGCGCGAGCGCGGGTTTTTACAAGATGAAAAACTTACGGCTAAATCGATTCTGGCCAAGAAAGAAAGCACAGAAATTGTAACCTTAGATGCTCAAAAATCGGTGTTAGAGGCAATCAATACCATTAAATCGATGAACATTTCACAAATTCCGGTTACCCAACAGGGAATGATTGTGGGTAAAATTGCTGAAAGCGATATTTTATCTGCCCTGCTTGAAAATCCGGGATTAAAATCTGCTCCTATTGCTGAAATTATGACTGCTACTTTTCCTTTTGTTGATCTGAATACTTCGATCGATAAAATTTCGTCGTTAATTAATAAAGAAAATTCTGCAGTATTGGTTGAGGATGAATCTGGTAAAATTGAGATTATCACGCAATATGATATTATAAATGCCATTTCTGGATAGAACGGTTTCTGTCTGTGGAGACACAGACCGATAAATTGATCGTCATTGCGAGGTACGAAGCAATCCTAATGCATTAGCTTTCGAATACCGTTCGTTGTAAGATTGCCTGCCTGCAGCAGGCAGGCTTCGTGCGTCGCAATGACGAAAATCAACAAAAAACGCCCAGCTAATTTTTACCTGGGCGTTTTTATTAGCACTATTATCGGCTTTGGGTTTTACCTTTTACCCTCTACCTTTAAACCTTCAACCTTAATGGCTAGGTGCATCTGCATTTACACGCTTAATCTGCGCGCCTAAGGCACGTAAACGGGTATCGATATCCTGATAACCGCGTTCAATTTGCTCGATGTTATAAATAGTTGATTTTCCTTCTGCAGATAAAGCTGCAATTAATAAGGAAACTCCTGCTCTGATATCAGGAGAAGTCATGCTGATACCGCGAAGTTTGTATTTCTTATCAATACCGTTAACCGTTGCACGGTGCGGATCGCAAAGGATGATTTGTGCGCCCATATCAATCAGTTTATCAACAAAGAATAAACGGCTTTCGAACATTTTCTGGTGAATTAGCACGTTTCCTTTAGCTTGTGTGGCTACAACCAAAACGATACTCAATAAATCAGGGGTAAAACCTGGCCAGGGTGAATCGGCAATGGTTAAAATAGAACCATCGATAAAGGTGTCAATTTCGTAGTGCTTTTGCGAAGGAACATAAATATCATCGCCACGACGCTCTAATTTAATACCCAGTTTTTTGAAAACTTCAGGAATTACACCAAGCTCATCGTAACATACATTTTTAATGGTGATTTCTGATTCAGTCATTGCCGCCATACCGATAAACGAACCAATTTCGATCATATCAGGTAGCATTCTGTGCTCAGTTCCGCCTAATACTTCAACACCTTCAATGGTAAGCAGGTTAGAGCCAATGCCCGAAATTTTTGCGCCCATGCGGTTAAGCATTTTGCAAAGTTGCTGCAAATAAGGTTCGCAGGCTGCATTGTAAATGGTGGTAGTACCTTTAGCTAAAACAGCTGCCATTACAATGTTTGCTGTTCCGGTTACTGATGCTTCATCTAACAGTATGTAGGCACCTTGTAAGTTGGTGGCATCAACATTAAAGAAAGATTTTTTGCTGTCGTAAACAAATTTGGCACCTAATTTTTCAAAACCGATAAAGTGTGTATCCAACCTTCTGCGACCAATTTTATCGCCACCTGGTTTCGGGATTGCTGCTTTACCAAAACGGGCCAATAGCGGGCCAACAATCATAATCGAACCACGTAAACCACCACCTTTAGCTTTAAAAGTTTCCGATTCGAAAAAGTTTAAATCTATGTTTTTGGCCTCAAAAGTATAGGTATCCTTATCAATACGCTCTACTGTAACACCTAAATCGCCCAGTAGCTCAATCAGTTTGTTTACATCTTTAATGTCGGGTATATTGCTAATGGTTACCTTTTTTTCGGTAAGTAACACCGCCGATAAAATCTGTAAAGCCTCGTTCTTGGCTCCCTGGGGGGTAATTTCGCCTTTTAATTTAATTCCGCCTGTTATTTCAAATGCGTTCATATATGTTTCTTCTTTAACTAAATTCATGTGTCATACCGAATAAATTCAATAGCTGATTTGGAGATACTGAAACCAGCAAGACAATGTGCTTTTAATATTTAGGTTTGTTGTTATTTCGTTGACGGTTGTTGTTATTGTTGTTTTGGCGATTTTTGCCATTGTTATTATTGTTGTTGCTTCTGCCGCGGTTATTGTTGTTGTTATTATTTTGTCGCGGATTTTGAGCCCTGAACTCTACTTTGGCCAGATTTACGCCTTCTTCAAGCTCAAGCAAACCACCAGAAAGGTATCTTAGGTCTTTAATAATGGTATCGTCGCTTACATTATCCTTGTTCCAGGTAACGTAAGCCATTTTCATAAAATTGGCAATGCTCTGAACCATGGCTTTTTTAATCTCAGGGTTATCCTCTCGCATGGCTTTTTCAATTAAATTTTCAACGGTTTTACCATAATGTTTGTAGGTAATGCGTTGTTGCGGGTAGGCCAGGGGCTCTGGTTTAATATAGGCATTCTCGATCAAAGGCTTTGGATAAGGACTATCTACATCAATTTGATAACCAGAAATAATGTGCAGGTGATCCCAAAGTTTATGCTTAAAATCGGCAACATCACGTAAATGCGGTTGCAAGAATCCCATCAGGTCGATAACCGCCTGGGCATATTTATTACGTTCTTCAATGGTTGGTAATTCGCAGATATACTTTACCATATTTTGTACGTTACGGCCATATTCCGATAAAATTAAATGGCTACGTGTAGTATTATAATCAAAACTCATGTATAGATAAATTAATGGATAAATATTCCGGCGATACGAATTATGAAATAACCAGAAGAGTTTAGGTTATGAATTCACCGAAATGTCTATTGCCGGACTTTCGTTTTTATATACTCAAAGGTAATAAAATTATTTTAATATGCTCAATTGTGTCGACTGAAGTCAAGAGTTATAAATCAAAATAATTTTCCGTGTTAATCTGTGAATCCGTGGCTAAGTATTGCCTAAATTTCATCGGTATTTTTAGGGTAATCGAAAAAGATTAATTCCCCCGTTCCGCGGCTTACCAGTTCCCACGAATCAAAGGGGAAAGTAATAAATACCAGACCTGCTGTTGGAATATTGTAGATATCGGCATTGCAGAGTTCGTTCGCAAAATCGGTAAAGCCCGGATTATGCCCAAACATCAGCACTTTATCGGCTGCATCATCCAATGCATTAACCACTTTAAGCAAGGCAGTTGTATTGGCTTCATAAATAGCTGCTTCGAATTGGATTTGGTCAAAACCATAAGCTTCGGCGAAGTATTTGGCGGTTGATTTTGCCCTTTTTGCAGGACTGCTCACCAATAAATCGGGTCTAAAACCTTTGTTTACCAGGCGTTCGGCCATTTCTGGCGCATTTTCTTTTCCACGTTTGTTTAAAGGCCGGTCGAAATCTTTTAAGTCTAAATTTCCCCAATCCGATTTTCCATGACGGACCAATAGTAATTGCTTAGCCATTGAGTTTCTCCTTAATTTTATTTACAATTGTTTCAGGTTCGATTAAATCTATACAGTTTTCAACACCGCAAAGGCAGGGTTTGTTTCCGTAAATGGAATTTGGTCTGGCCGGGTGATCGATCTGAATACAATCGCTTTCCGATTGCCCATAGCCAAGGAAGCCAGCATAAGGATGCGTTGGTCCCCAAATAGAAACAACGGGCACACCAACCAATGAAGCCATGTGCATACCAGACGAATCCATGCTTACCATTAAATCGAGGTTCGAAATAATGGCCAGTTCTTCGGTAAGGTTGTAGTTGCCAATTAAATTATGGGTATTGGCGTGTTTTTTTGCCCATTCTCCGGCAACTGCCTGCTCGGTTTTACCCCCGCCAAAAATAAAAAGCTGATAACCCAGATTGCTCAGAGAGGCTACTAATTTTTCCATTTTAGCCAAATCGTAAACTTTATAAATATGCTGTGCAAAAGGAGAGATGCCGATTTTTTTTGTACCATGATCGGCAAATAATTCTTTTGCTTTTTCGGGTAAGTCTTGTACTGATCTGTTAATCTGATGACTGAGCTTAAGTTCAAAACCCAACTCCCGAAAAACATCGGCATAACGCTCTACTGTTTTTCTTAATGGCTTAAAAATTTTGTTTGTAGTGCGGGTTAATGCTTTTTTCTCATCTCTTCCTTTGTCAATGCGCTTAATTGTAGTGCCGGCTAAACGAAAGAAGGTGGAAATTACCCGGCTTCTTAAATTATCGTGTAAATCGGCTATTGCAGCAGGTTTATAGCTGCGAAGTTCCTGAAAAAGCTTGTAAAGGCCGCCAATTCCTTTGTGAATGGTTTTGGGTTCAATCGCATGAAAAATGAGATTAGGAATACCCGCAAAAAATGGCTTGAACGCTAGTCTGCTCACCATGATCAGCTCAGTGCCTGGATTTTGTGTTACAAATTCGTGTAACACCGAGGCCACCATGGCTACATCGCCCATAGCCGAAAAACGTAAAACGATAATTTTTTGGGTTGCGGCCATAGTTTTTATTCGTTGTCCGTCATTGCGAGGCACGAAGCAATCTTAATGCTATGGGTTTTGAATAGCAAATGTTGTAGGATTGCTTCGTGCCTCGCAATGACGATTCAGAGGAATTATGCTTTATTATACAACACCGGGTTTAAACTTGGGTCGTTGTACATTTTCATTTGCTTATAAACTTTCATGTATTTTTTACCAGCCTCAATATCAGCCAATAATTCATCTATACTGGTTGATAAATCTTCACGTTGCGATAACAAAACATTAAGCTTGGTTTGGCATTGGGCGCGGTGCTCGGCCGATGCGCTTTCACGTTCAGCTTCTTCCTGCATGTGATAAATTTTTAGTGCCAGAATAGAAAGCCTGTCAATTGCCCATGCTGGACTTTCTGTATTGATTTTTGCATCAGGCAGAGCCGAAACACCCTGATAAAGATTTAAGAAATAACCATCTATAAACTCTACCATATCAGTACGCACCTGGTTTTGCGCATCAATGCGTCTTTTCCAGCTTAAACCTTCTACAGGATCAATGTTTGGATTGCGCACTACATCTTCCATGTGCCATTGTGCGGTATCGATCCAGTTTTTAACGTAAAAAAGATGTTCTAAACTTTCGGCATCGTATGGGTTTTCAACCGGTTGGTCAATATTGTCAAACTTGTGGTAGTCTGTAATTACTTCATTAAATATGCGGTTGGCAATTTCACTTATCATGGGGCAAAGATATTAAAAGATTCCTTACGGGATGATTACACAGATTATAAGATTACACAGATTTTTCCTGACGGGTTGAAACAACATCAATCAGACCCTGTTTTTCCATTAACCATTCTTATTTTCAAAATACGCTGTAATCTCTTCCAAAGAAAAAGCATTTAAACATTTATCGGCACTTAAACCGCCTTTGCGTGCAACCAGAATACCATAGTGCATATCATGGAAACCTTCGGTGCGGTGTGCATCTGGATTTACCGATAATAAAACGCCTTTTTCGAGCGCATAACGGTGCCAGCGCCAGTCTAAATCTAAACGTAAAGGGTTAGCATTGATTTCGATAACCACTTTGTTGGCCGCACAGGCATCGATAATTTTTTTATAATCAATCGGATATCCGGCCCTGCTCAGTAGTAACCGGCCTGTTGGGTGACCTAAAATAGTGGTATAAGGGTTTTCGATTGCTTTTAACAAGCGGGCGGTTGCCTTGGCTTCGTCCATGCGTAAATTGCTGTGTACTGAGGCCACAACAAAATCGAAAGTTTTTAAAATTTCATCCGGATAATCTAAAGAACCATCGCTCAGGATATCGCTCTCAATACCTTTAAAAATTTTAAAGGGAGCCAGTTTTTTATTCAGTTCATCAATTTCCTGGTGCTGCGCAAAAACACGCTGTTCGTTTAAGCCCTTTGCATAAACGGCAGTTTTAGAGTGGTCACAAATACCCAGATACTGCAGGTTCAGGTTATCTTTACAATAAACCGCCATTTGCTCCAGTGTATGTACGCCATCGCTCCAGGTAGAGTGGTTGTGCAAGCTGCCTTTCAAATCTTTGTGCTGAATTAATGTTGGAAGCTGATTGGCTTTAGCCAGCTCAATTTCGTCGAAATCTTCGCGCAGTTCGGGTACAATAAAAGCTAAACCTGCCTTACTATAAATTTCTTCCTCATTGGCAAACGGCCCTTCGCCAGCTAATTTTAAAACTTTATCTACATGCTCGGTATTTCCGGTTAATTTAATCCATTGTAAATAGAAAACTGATTTTTCAACCACGTGGATTTTTATTCTGAAACCTGCCTCAGTAGTGCAAACGAAAGCATTTTCAGCTTCGGTTAGCGTGAGTGGTTCAAAAGCTGGCAGGTTGAGTTTAACTGCCTCCAGATCATGTGCACCAATTACAATTTCAAGTTCATCAATAATTTCGCAGGCGCGGCGGTACTGACCAGCAAAGCCTAGAAGCGAATCTTTATCTGTTTTCCCCAACCATTCTGATAGTTGCGTAAACAGGGTTTGGGCGAAACCCTCAACCTGGGCATATAAAAACCTTCCATTGGCTGCCAGTTTAAACTCGATGGCATTTTTAATTTCTTCCTGGGTTTTTAAACCAAAACCTTTAGCTTCAATTAAGCGGTTTTCGTTGCAGGCGTAATACAATTCACCAATGGTTTCAATACCCAGGTCGCGCCAAATGATGAGGATCTTTTTCGGACCAATGCCTTTAATCCCCAGCATTTCTACCACACCATCTGGTGTTTGCTGTACAATTTCATTCAGCTCCTGCAGTTCGCCGGTTTCGAGCAATTCGATTATTTTGGAAGCCAGTCCTTTACCAATCCCGTCAATTTTATCAATTTCTGCAATGGGCCTATCTTTTAAGGCAAAGGGTAGTTTATCTACCTTGAAGTAAGCATTTGCTATAGATTTGATCTTGAAAGGATTCTCTTCATGCAGTTCCATTAACTGCGACAAAAGGCGTAAAGTACGGGCGATGGTTTTATTTTCCATAAGCTGTAAAATTAGAAAATAATGCCTCAAATTACGATCAAGCCGCGCTAATTTTATAAACACAATTTAGCCCGGGTGTTGTTTAATAGGGATGAAATTGATAAAAATGGCCCTTTTGGCCCTAAGTATAAGTGTAGTAGGCTGCCAATCGTCCAACCGTAAACAGGCAGTTCAGAACGATTCGCTTACCCATGTTTCTACAGTGGTAGGGCAAATTACAGATGAACGGTTTTTGGTTGTGGCTGGCCGCTCGGTTGGCGAAATTGCCATTGGCGCCGATATGGAACAGGTTGGCCAAAAACTAGGTAAGGCCGATGCTGGTGATGCAGCCATGGGTAAAGCCTGGGGAATTTGGTACGGAAACGATTCGACCGGGAGGCAAAGAAATGAAATTGCCGTTTACTCATCTTACCGCGATACCAGCATGCGTGTAAAAGACGTGAAACAAATCAGAGTTACTTCTGATAAATTTAAAATCGTCGATAGTTTTTCGCTGGGTACCACACTAACTGCCTTTCAATCAAAATTTCCGGATTTAAAGCAGGTAAGCCGCTACGTGAATGCACAAAAAGATACCGTATTGGTTTACGATTCGAAAAAAAGAGGAATCAGTTTCGAGTTTTTAAAAGGCAAAAGTATAGCCTTAACTGTTCATCCAGAAAATGTTGCTGTTAATGCAACTTATCTTACTTTGCATCCCGAATGGAAAATAGTGGAATAAGGGTAGTATGTATAATGGAAGATGGAGGACAGTTGATGTGGAATGGGGGATAGTGGATAGATCATAGTTGATAACCATTTTGCCATGAGCTATCAACCATGTACCTTTTTTAAAACCTTAGCCCATCATCCGTTTTACATTCCCCATCTCACATCATTATTTTATCACTGCTTCAAATGGCATCCTGGCCTGGATACCAGAGCTTGCGATTACCTTTTTCATTTGCTGATAAAGGTAATAGTTTTCACCAAGTTCTTGTTTGGTATAGTAAGTTTTAACCTTATCGGTACCTTCATCCATTAACGATTTCCACGGATCGATAACCTCAGGGTATTCTACAACCTTATAATCTTTAAGCTTTGCTTTTTTGGCAGCAGCTTTAATGGCATCGTTAAAACTGCCAATTCTATCGGCCAAACCAATTTGAACGGCATCGGTTCCAATCCAAACATGACCACCGCCAATGCTATCGATATAAGCCTTACTTTTCTTACGGCCATCGGCAACCCGACTCACAAAACCGCTGTAAATCCTGTTCAGCTCATTTTGGATAATAAAGCGTTCTCCGGCGGTCATTGGTCTGTTAGTAGCCATAATATCGGCATATTTACCGGTTTTAACGCCATCAAAAGTAATTCCCAGCTTGTTAGTCATTAAGTTTTGGAAATTCGGAATAATGCCAAACACACCAATAGAACCAGTAATGGTATTGGGCTGTACAAAGATACTATCGGCAGCACAACCAATGTAATAACCACCTGATGCGGCTACATCGCCAAACGACGCAATAACTGGTTTTTCTTTTTTAGTGAGCACAATTTCTCTCCAAATCACATCAGAAGCTAATGCGCTACCTCCCGGTGAGTTTACACGTATTACAACAGCTTTAATGTCATCATCTAAGCGTGCTTTTCTAATGGCCCTCGAAATACGTTCAGATCCAATCTGGTTATCAGAACCCTCGCCGCCATTAATTTCGCCATTGGCATAAATTACAGCCACTTTATCTTTGCCTGTACCTGTATCGGTATTGTTTTTAGCATAATCGTTAATGGTAACCGTGCGGATGTTTTCGCCACGTGTACGTCCCGATAAGCCCTTTAATTCCTCTAAAATCTGATCTTTATATTTTAAAGCGTCGACCATTTTAAAATTAACAGCATCCTGAGGTTGTTGTACCTTATAATTATCGGCAATGCTATAAAGGCTATCTTTCGGGATGTTTCTGCTTTGCGCAATATCTGTTAAAAAAGTATTGTACAAGCCACCCACATAAGCAGTAACCTGCTTGCGGTTGTAGTCGCTCATTTTATCCAAAATAAACGGCTCTACCGCACTTTTATAATTTCCTACACGGATTACCTGCATTTCTACCCCAACTTTTTCTAGAGTTCCCTTAAAGAAAGTGAGTTCTGAGCTAAAGCCTTTAAATTCTAAAGCACCTTCGGGGTTTAAATATACCTTATCTGCCACCGAAGCAAGGTAATAAGCACCCTGTGTATATACTTCGCTGTAGGCAATAATCTTTTTATGCGATTTTTTGAAATCGATCAGTGCATTTCTTACCTCACGCAGGGTAGCAAAACCAGCATTCGGGCTGCTTACATTCAGGTAAATACATTTAATGTTATCGTCGGTTTTAGCCCTTTGTACCGATTTAAGGAAATCGTTTAAACCAATGCCGTCTTTTTCTTCGCCACCCACAATAGGCAAATTGCCGAAAGGATTTTTAGGAGTACGTTCAGTAATGGCCTGATCTAAATTTAAGAACAGTACCGAATTGTTGGATACAATAACGGTTTTATCGTTATCGATTGATGAAATTACGCCCACAACAATTACGAAGCAGATAATAAATATAATTACCATCGATAAGAAAAAGCCCAACATAGAGGCAAATAAATACTTAAAGAATTCTCTCATTTAAATGTTTTAGTTTTGTGCTGTAAAGATATAAAAATACATGATGCTTAATAAGGCTTTAGAGTGCAGCACGGCTTATTTGTTACTGGGTGGAAATTTGGGAAACCGGGAGGCAAATTTACAGCTTGCAGTTGCACTTTTGAACGAAAAGGTGGGAGAGGTTGTATCAGTTTCTGCTTTGTACGAAACGGCTGCCTGGGGCAAAACAGACCAACCTGCTTTTTTAAATCAGGCTGTGGCATTACGAACCAGTTTAACCGCTTTAGAGGTTTTAACACAGGCATTGGCCATTGAACAGGATTTAGGGCGAGTAAGAAAAGATAAATGGGGCGAACGCCTGATTGATATCGATTTGATCCTTTTCGGCGATGAAATTATCGATATTCCCGATAAACTCCAGGTACCACACCCGCATATGCAAAACCGGAGATTTGTAATGGAACCACTGGCCGAAATTGCGCCGGGAGTAATACATCCGGTACTCAGACAAACCATGTTAAGTATCAGTCAAAACATTCACGACCCACTGACCGTTAAAAAATTATAACTCAAATTGCTAAGCAGACATAGGAACGAGTTTTAGATTTTTCGTATGTAATAAATATGGTAGGCGATGACGCGGAAGTATTAATAGCCGTTTTTGAAACTTTTTTAACACAACTGCCAGTTTATCTTGAAGAATTGGATCAAGCTTTAGTGTATGAGGATTGGGATAAAGTGGCCCGATATGCACATAAAATTAAGCCTGTTTTTACTTATATAGGTTGCAACGATGTTAGAGATTTGGTGCAGGGTATAGAGCAAAAAGCTCAAAATAGAACCACGTTAGCCAGTATACAAACCGATATAACAACTTTAAAAGCGCGTAGTGCTACTATTAATAGGACTAATTGAAGCAGAAATAGATAGGCTGAGAAAGAAACTACGAGGGGGCAGCTGATTAATTTTTTTCCAACTTTGGTTTATCTTTAAAGTAAAGTAGCGATAGGACAATGTAAAGTACCAGTACAAATGGTATTGCTGCAAATTTTAAGAAAGCAATCAACACAGCCGATAGTATCAAAAAGATAAACTTGATTTTGTTTTTGGCCCAGCTCAGGTCACTGAATTTTAAAGAAAATATCCTGATTTCACTTACCAATAGAAAACTGGTTATGGCTGTAATGGCAATCAGCAGTATGCCCGAATAAATTACCTGCGGATAATCAGCCGCAATATAAGGTAACGAGCAAATAAACAAAGTGTTCATTGGGGTGTTTAAGCCAATAAAATCTTCTGTTTGGCGGGCATCGTTGTTAAACTTAGCCAATCGTAACGCCGAAAAAACAGTAATTATAAAGCCCAGATAGGGCAGATATTCCGAAGGGTAATCGCTTAATTTCAGTAGCTGAAACATAATTACGCCCGGTAAAAAGCCAAAACTAACCATATCTGCCAAAGAATCGAGGTCTTTGCCAATAGCCGATTTAACATTTAACAAGCGGGCAACCATACCATCAAAAAAGTCGAAAATCCCTGAAAAAATAACGAAGTAAGCTGCGGTTTGTAAATCGCCTTTAAATGCAAAAACGATTCCGATACAGCCCGAAAAAAGGTTAGCACAGGTAATCGCATTAGGGATATGCCTTTTCATAGGATGGAAGATGTAATATGTAAGATGGTAGATGGTAGATGGAAAGTTACCTTATCCATTTACCATCTTACACTTTACCTTTTTTAGCTGTTCATCGAAATTAAGAATTCTTCATTGCTTTTTGTTCCTTTTATTTGAGATTGAACAAATTCCATAGCTTCCTGGCTGTTCATATCGGCAAGGTGGTTGCGTAAAATCCAAACACGTTGCAGCGTATCCCTGTCGTGTAATAAATCGTCTCGACGTGTGCTCGAAGCAGTAATATCAATTGCAGGGAAAATACGTTTGTTAGATAATTTACGATCCAACTGAAGCTCCATATTACCTGTTCCTTTAAATTCTTCGAAAATTACTTCGTCCATTTTAGAACCTGTATCTGTTAATGCAGTAGCTAAAATGGTTAAAGAACCACCGTTTTCGATGTTACGTGCAGCACCGAAGAAACGTTTTGGTTTGTGTAAAGCATTTGCATCAACACCACCCGATAAAATTTTACCCGATGCCGGAGCAGTAGTATTGTAAGCCCTTGCCAAACGCGTAATCGAATCTAATAGAATTACCACGTCATGACCGCTTTCTACCAAGCGTTTAGATTTTTCCAGTACAATATTGGCAATTTTAACGTGGCGTTCTGCAGGCTCATCAAAAGTAGAAGCAATTACTTCTGCTCTTACACTACGAGCCATATCAGTTACCTCTTCCGGACGCTCATCAATTAAAAGAATAATTAAATAAACTTCAGGGTGGTTTTTGGCAATTGCATTTGCAACTTCTTTCAATAAATTGGTTTTACCCGTTTTAGGTTGTGCAACAATTAAACCACGCTGCCCTTTACCAATTGGGGTAAATAAATCCATAATACGGGTCGAATAGTTGTTCGTATCCGTAAACAGATTTAATCTTTCAGTTGGAAAAAGCGGAGTTAAGTAATCAAAAGGAACCCGGTCGCGCACATCAGCAGGGATTCTGCCATTAATGGTTTCTACACGCACCAATGGGAAATATTTTTCGCCTTCTTTTGGTGGGCGGATGCTACCTTTTACGGTATCGCCGGTTTTTAATCCAAAAAGTTTAATTTGCGATTGTGATACATAAATATCATCAGGAGAGGTAAGGTAGTTGTAATCTGCCGAACGTAAGAAACCGTAACCATCGGGCATAATTTCCAATACGCCTTCGTTTGTAATTACGTTATCGAAATCCAGGTTAGAATAGCTGTTTTCGTTTTTATGGTGGCTACCTCCGCCCGGTTGTTTCTGTGGGCGGTTTTCATCACGCTGTGGTTTTTCCTGTTTCTCCTGCTTTTCTTTTGGCTCTTGTTTTACCTTTGGTGCAACAGGCAGTACTTCTGCACTTTCTTCAATTAAAGCCGAAATGGGTTTTACACTTTCTTCTGCTTCAAAAATACGATCAGGCTGACGTTCTGGTTGGTGTTGTGGTTCATCAAAAAGGGTTACAGACTCTCTTTTTCTGCTTGCCGGAGCTATTGCAGGTTCATCTTTAGGCAACCTCGCTCTCTTTTTTACCGGTTTTTCGGGAGTAACTGCGGCTGCTTCGGCGGCTGCAGCTGCAATTTTTGGTGCTTTTTCTGCTTTGGCAGCTTTAGCTTTTGGTGCAGGGCTAGCCGCTACCGGTTCGCCTTCACTGTAAGGGTCGCCAGCTGATTTAGCGGCATTTATAATTTCTTGTTGGTGTAAAAGTACTTCAACAAGGTCTATTTTTCTAAGGGAGTCGGCACCTTCAATGCCATAGGTTTTTGCCAGCTCACGCAATTCTGTTGTGAGCTTATCATTTAATTCTGTTTTGCTGAACATTCTAAATATATATGTTTCAAGAAATTTTTCATTTGCTTATAACGCACATATGCCGTTATAAAATCTATGCAGGCCTAAAAATATTTCTGTTAAGGTAAGCCAAACTGTTTCATTGTATATAAATTCTTATGGCTATAAAACCGAATTGAGTTTATTTTAGAAAATACTCAAATTGTTTTATATTGTTTATAAGCTGAATAAAGAGCAAATTTTGCTTTTAAAAAATGGTAACAAAAAATAAATCTTGATAAATTTTTCTGGGATATTCAGATAAACGATTGAGAAATTATGTTGCAATTGTATGTATTTGAAACGTAATCTGCAAGCAAAAGTTTAAAATGTTTATAAAAATAATTCATGCTGGCATATTTTTGTTGTCCGGAAAACTTAAAAATCTTCATATTTGCAGCAAATAAGCCCATATATGACCAAGCAACAACTTTTCGAGCAAATTCAAAAAAAACGTTCATTTTTATGTGTAGGATTAGATTCAGCCCTTGATAAAATCCCTAAACACCTGTTGAAATATGAAAATCCGATTTTAGAATTCAATAAGCAGATTATAGATGCAACCCAGGATTTATGTGTGGCCTACAAACCCAATACCGCCTTTTATGAGTGTTATGGTAAAAAAGGATGGGAAACTTTGATCGAAACCTGGAAATATATCCCTAAAGATACTTTCTCTATTGCTGATGCCAAGCGTGGCGATATAGGAAACACCTCGGCCATGTATGCAGAAACATTTTTTAATGCCGCATCTTCCGAAATGAGTTTCGATTCGGTTACCGTTGCCCCTTACATGGGAAGTGATTCGGTAACTCCTTTTTTAACTTTCGAAAATAAATGGGTTATTCTTTTGGCCTTAACTTCAAACACTGGTCATGCCGATTTCCAATTGCAGGAAATTGGTGAAGACAGGCTTTTCGAAAAGGTACTTAAAACATCGCAACAATGGGCTACTGATGAGCAAATGATGTATGTTGTGGGCGCAACCCGCGGTGCAGCATTTGGCGATGTACGCAAACTGGCACCTAACCATTTTCTTTTGGTACCTGGCGTTGGTGCACAGGGAGGCGATTTAAATGAAGTATGCAAATATGGTTTAAATGCACATTGTGGCTTACTTATCAATTCATCGAGAGGAATTATTTATGCCAGCCAGGGCGAAGATTTTGCTGAAAGGGCAAGAGAAGAAGCCTTGAAACTGCAAAAAGAAATGGAGCAGATATTGATTGAGGCTGAATTGGTGTAATTTTATTATTCGGTCTCTAAAAATTTATGTTAACTATATTAGATTGCTTCGCCGATGAAAAATCGGCTCGCAATGACGAAGAACTTACGTCATTGCGAGGAGGAACGACGAAGCAATCTATTTAGAGGTAAGTACATACGGGTTTTCGGGCATTAAAAATTAAACTTATAAGTTAGTTTTAGCGAAATCAATTAATTATCTTCAATAATGAATTTTCCGGAAGATTTTCTTCATTACGTATGGCAGTTCAGATCGTTTGATAACAACGGGCTGCAAACCTGCGATGGCGAAAAACTGGAAATCATCAATCCCGGATTACTGAACAGAAATGCAGACCCCGATTTTTACCATGCCAAAATTAAGATTGGCAATACCTCTGGGCCGGAAGTGTCGAAATACACCTCAAATCGTCTGATTGGTTAAAACACAACCACCACAAAGATCATAGTTATGGAAATGTAATTCTCCATGTGGTTTATGAGCATGACATAGAGATTAAACGTATAGATGGTACTGTACTGCCAGTATTAGCACTGAAAAACCGGATTGCAGCCAGTTTAATCAGCAAATACGAAAACCTTTTTTTAACCCTAACCGATTTCCCTTGTGTTGCTCAGATTGAGTGTGTAGGCCGTTTAATTGTCGATTCATTTTTATCCAGAACACTGGTAGCGCGTTTTGAAGAGAAAACCAGCGCTATTAACGAAACATTGAGCGAATTGAATCGCGATTGGGATGAAACTTTTTATCGCTTTATGGCACGGAACTTTGGCTTTAAGGTAAATGCATTACCCTTTGAACTGGTTGCCAAGGCCGTTCCACAAAACATTTATGCCAAACACTAAGATAATCCCTTGCAAATTGAGGCTTTGGTTTTTGGTGCTGCCGAGTTTTTAAAAGATCAGTTTACCGGAGCCTATCCTTAAAAATTAAAAGCCGAATTTGAGTTTCTGGAAAAGAAATACAACATTAAGCCGCTCGAAATATCCATCTGGAAATTTATGTGCATGCGGCCACAGAATTTTCCAACCATCAGGCTGGCACAATTTGCCACATTAATTTTAAAATCCAATCACCTTTTTTCTAAAATTATCGAAATAAGAAAGGTTGTCGAATTACATACTTTATTCGAAGCATTGCCCGTAAACGATTACTGGAAATCGCACTATCATTTTAAAAAGGAAGCTGAGGGCGTAAAAACACAAATTAGGTAAAACATCTGTTGATAATATTTTGTTAAATACGGTAGCCTTGTTTTTATTTGCCTATGGAAAATACACCGATACCCCATTTTACCAGAGCAGGGCAATAAAATTATTAGAAAGTTTGTCCGCCGAAGAAAACGCTATAAAAAGTAAATTTTTGGCAGCAGGAGTTCAAATTGAAAGTGCATTTGCATCGCAAGGTATTTTACAATTGAAAAAACAATATTGCGACCAGAAAAAATGTTTAACTTGTGGTATTGGTATTAAGATTTTAAAACAGGCTTAAACAAAAAGATTTACCCTAACCGTTTTATAATTATGGAATTTCCGCACGAATTAAAAGAACTTTATCCTAATCAGATTATAGAAGTTAGGGGCAATGCTGATGCCTTAACGGTTATTCTGGATAAAGACGTTGACCTGCATAAATTTAAGGCCGAACTGGTTAAGAAATTTTCAGGACTGGAAGAACAGCAGATTCTTTTTATCAAACATGAAGATAAACAGGATTTCGAAAAGCTGATTTTAGAATAATTAGAAACCGATTTTACCTGTTTAACCAATTATTATTTATAAATTAGAATAAGAAAACCAATGTTATAGCGTTGGTTATTTATTATTTTATCTGTTGATATGATAATTAAAGCGTGTAAAATAAGCTTAAAATGTTTCAAAGAATTATAACCTATTTTGAGCAGCAGAGTTTTGGTGTTTCTACTTATCTGGCTAACAAGCTACACATGAGCACAGCAAAAGTCCGCCTGTTTTTTATTTACTCGTCTTTTTTGGCTGTAGGTTTTCCCATACTATTTTATTTTCTGGCAGCCGTGGTTTTGGACATCAGAACCTATATGAAGCGCATGAGGCTAAGGGTTTGGGAGTAGTTTTTAGTTGGCAGCTCTCAGTTCATAGTTTGCAGTTTCCAATACGCAGTTTGAAGTTCTAAGTTCGCTATTTTCTACTATAGGTAACTGAAAACTAATTTAATCGTCGTCTCTCAAAATTTCAGCAATTTCGTTAAAGCCTTTCTCTGCAGCTAAATCGGCAGGTAATTTTCCGCCTTCCATGCGCAACGAAACTTCGGCGCCATGCTCCAGCAATAAAATAATAAGCTCAATATTGCCCAGTTGCGCAGCAGTGTGTAAAGGTGCCAGGCCAGCTTTTTGGCAAACGTTAGGGTAAGCCCCGGTTTCTAAAAGCATTTTGGTAATGTTAAAATTGTTTGCCGCAACCGCCGAGTGGATGGGGAAAACATTGAATCCGTTTTTCGAAGCTAAATTTACATCAGCACCTTTTAATACCAAAAAGCGGGCTAAATCTTCATGCCCGAAATAGCAGGCCAGGCCCAGCGGTGTAAAGCCATCATCCGAGAACTCGTTAACACTCTCGGGTTTTTGAAAAATCAATAGGGTAGCGGCATCAAATTTACCAACTGCGCAGGCTTCGAACAGGGTAAGCTGATCAACAAATTCTGCAATTAAATCGGCAATCTCCTGCTTTTTATAATAGCAGGCCAATAATAATGGCGAAATGTGGTGCGATGTATCGGTAACGGCCAATCTGGGGTTTTGTACCAAAATTTCCTTTACAGCATTTAAGTTGCCGGCTTCAATTTGTTCTTCTAGCTGCGTTATACCCATAGTATTGTATAAAAAATCGACTTAAATTAACAAAAAATAAATAATTATCTAATTTTCTAAGAAACTGTTTAAAAATGAATAAAAAATTCAAAGGTCTATCAAGTGGGTGAGGGCACCTACCACTAAACGGGTGTCTTGGGCGGTGTCTACACCGTTCATTTGATATTTTGCAGAAATTAAAAAGTTCCTATGGTTTGTTGACAGCGATTTTAAATGTATTGCTTTAAAAGCTAAGCGCATAAAAAATCCCGTCTCACCTCTCCAGGTCAAACGGGATAAAACCTAAAACAAAATCCGTTTCATTTATGATAAAACGTAACAACTTGCGTGTTGTTAAAATAATAGACTATATTTTTTGTTTAAGGTTTAATATCCCAACGAATATTTTTATTTAATTTAATGGGGAATAGAAAACTCGTATCAGTTATTTTATATTTGTTGATCAAAAAATACTTAGGATAGAAAATGTCGGCAAGGGGTAATCAGTTTAAAACGAACACATTCAGAGATAAAGGTGCTGAAAATGCATCGGGCAGAGGGACATCAAACCGCCAGCCAAAAGAAAAAAGGGAGTTTCTGCCCCGTTTCGACCTGTCGGATGGACGTGCAGTAAAGATTTTGGGACTGTTCTTTGTAATCCTTTCCCTTTATTTTTTAATTGCCTTTACTTCTTATTTATTTACCTGGCAGGACGACCAGAGTTATGTAATAGATGCAAATGGCGGTTGGGGAAATTTATTTAAAACAGCCGAAGAACTAAAAAATGCAGGGGTAACCACTCCGGTAGTGCAAAACTGGCTGGGTAAATTTGGTGCTTTACTATCGCACCAGTTTATTTACGAGTGGTTCGGTATTGCCTCATTCTTATTTGTACTAGCCTTTTTTATTATTGGCTACCGCTTATTGTTTAAAGTTAAAATCCTTTCTATCTCAAAAACATTAGGCTACAGCTTTTTCTTTTTGTTATTTATTTCACTAACCTTAGGTTTTGCACACAGTTTCTGGTCAGAATCGCCTCATTACCTCGAGGGTGAATTTGGTTACTGGTGCAATAAATTATTGGCCGCGCAAATTGGTGCTGCCGGTGTTGCAGGTTTAATTGCCTTTGCCGGTTTAACCATTTTAATTATTGCCTATAACATCGATTTTAAATTCCCTGAGCGTAAAGAAAAGGAAGTATACCTCGATTCGGAAGTACCTGATTTTGTAAACGAAGTGAGGTCGCAGCATGCAGGCAGAGAAAATGTTTACGAAGAGCCTTCAGAACCCATTGAATTTCCGGTGCGCGAAAAGCCACTTGGCAATGAGCGTAAACCACAAAATGTAACCTTACAGCCTAGCCGTTTCGAAGAAAAAGAACCCGAAGAAGAAGTAACCCCTCCGGTAATTTTATCGCCTTTGGCTACCAACTTGCCATTAGCCAGTGCAGCAGCAGCAGCGGCCATGCCTTTGGTTGTTGAGCCTACTGTAGAAGAAGAAAAAGAACCTGCTTTTACCATCGAGAAAACAGAAGAAGAAATTAAATCGGATGATTTGGTAGAACAGTTTGGTAATTATGACGAGAAGCTCGATTTATCGGGCTACAAATACCCAACGGTTGATTTATTGGAAAACTACGGTACCAACAAAATTTCGGTAAATGCCGAAGAACTGGAAGCCAATAAAAATAAAATTGTAGAAACCCTTAACCATTACAATATCGAAATTGATAAAATTAAGGCTACAATTGGTCCAACCGTTACACTTTACGAAATTATCCCGGCGCCGGGTGTGCGGATTTCGAAAATCAAGAACCTGGAAGATGATATTGCCCTATCGCTGGCTGCTTTAGGTATCCGTATTATTGCACCAATGCCGGGTAAAGGTACAATTGGTATCGAAGTGCCAAACCAGCACCCTGAAATGGTGCCGATGCGCAGCATTTTAAATACGGAGAAATGGGTACAAAACACCATGGATTTACCAATTGCCTTAGGTAAAACCATCAGTAACGAAGTATTTATTGCCGATTTGGCTAAAATGCCACACTTACTGGTAGCAGGGGCAACAGGGCAGGGTAAATCAGTTGGTATTAACTCTATCCTGGTTTCGCTTTTATTTAAGAAACACCCGGCACAGTTAAAATTTGTACTTGTCGATCCGAAAAAGGTAGAGTTAACCCTTTTTAACCGTATTGAAAGGCACTTTTTAGCTAAACTACCGGGCGAGGCCGATGCCATTATTACCGATACAAAGAAAGTAGTAAATACTTTAAACTCGCTTTGTATTGAGATGGATCAGCGTTACGATTTGTTGAAAGATGCACAGGTAAGAAATTTAAAAGAGTATAACGATAAGTTTATCAAGCGCAAGCTGAATCCAAATAATGGTCACCGTTTCTTACCATTTATTGTTTTGGTAGTAGATGAGTTTGCCGATTTAATGATGACGGCCGGTAAAGAGGTAGAAGCGCCAATTGCACGTTTGGCTCAGCTGGCCCGTGCCATTGGTATTCACCTGGTATTGGCAACGCAGCGTCCATCAGTAAATATTATTACTGGTACCATTAAAGCCAACTTCCCGGCAAGGTTAGCCTTTAGGGTTTTATCAAAAATCGATTCGCGTACCATTCTCGATAGCGGTGGTGCCGATCAGCTGATTGGTCGTGGAGATATGCTTTTATCAACGGGTAGCGACTTAATCAGGCTACAGTGTGCTTTCGTTGATACACCAGAGGTTGATCGTATTTCGGAGTATATCGGTAACCAGCGTGGTTATTCAGATGCTTATCAGTTGCCAGAATATATAGATGAAGCAGGTGAGGGTGGCAAGGCCGATTTTGACCCGAATGAGCGCGATAAGTTTTTTGAAGATGCTGCGAGGCTGATTGTAATGCACCAGCAGGGTTCAACTTCATTAATTCAGCGTAAACTGAAATTAGGCTACAACCGTGCCGGCCGCATTATCGACCAGCTGGAGGCTGCCGGAATTGTTGGGCCGTTTGAAGGAAGTAAGGCCCGCGAAGTTTTATATCCCGACGAATATTCTTTGGAACAATTCTTGAATAGTATGGATAACAAAGATTAGATTAAACCAATACCAAAAAATCTACTCTAACGTTACAAAAGAAAGAAAATTAAAAAAGAAAAGATGAAGAAATTAATTTCAGCATTAATGGTTGTAGTTGCTTTTACAACATCAACTTATGCTCAAACTGATGCGAAAGCTAAAGAGATTTTAGCTGAGGTAAGCAAGAAATACAAATCGTACAATGTAGTTAAAACAGATTTTACTTTCACTTTGGATAATCCAAAAGCTAAAGTAAAAGAAACCCAGCAAGGTACCTTATATGTTAAAGCCAACTCTAACAAGTATAAAGTGGCTATGACCAACCAGGAGTTGTTTAGCGATGGCAAAAGCCAATGGACTTACCTTAAAAAAGATAAAGAAGTACAGGTAAGCAACGTAGATAACAGTGGCGATGCCATTAACCCTGCCAAAATTTTTACGGTTTACGAAAAAGGATTTAAATACGTGTACACTGGCGAAGAAAAAGCAGGGGCTAAAATTTACCAAATGATTGATTTAACGCCGGTTGATGCTAAAAAATCGATCTTTAAAGTGCGTTTAAGCATCGATAAAACCGCTAAGCAAATTGCTAATGTAGTATTGTTCGATAAAAACGGAAACAAATACACTTACAACGTGAGAACTTTTTCGCCAAATGTAAATGTACCAGAAACTACCTTCGCTTTCGATGCCAAAAAATATCCTGGTGTTGAAGTGGTAGACTTAAGATAATTGTTATCTCCGCAAATGCGGGATGAAACCTGGAGGTTCAGTTGGAAACAGCTGAACCTTTTTTATGCGTTATGCCAATCCGATTGCATTTTCATTCTGTGCGGAGTCGAAGGACCTTCACCATTCCATATCCTCCATCGTCATGCTGAATTTATTTCAGCATCTCTTATTTTTTATCATTAATCTTTTTATAGTTATGATTTAAATTTGTTAACCTTTATCGAACACCCTCCCACAATTAACCAGTTAAAATAATTAACCATTTATTCGCCGCAAACTATTTCTTATTGTTTACATTTGTTCTAATGTCATTGCCACTTACCAACCATACTTTAGAGAAATTAGAAACCTTACTTTTTGCAATGGGTTATAAAGTCCGTTACGAAAAAGGAAATTTCAGAACCGGATCTTGCCTGTTAGAACACAATAAAGTAATTGTGGTAAACAAGTTCTCCAATCTGGAAGGTAAAATTGCCGCCCTGGTAACGCTGGTAAAACAAATCACTGCCGATGAAAACCTGCTGGATGAAAAACAGCGTCAGTTTTACCTCTCTTTACAACAAACCGAATTATTTTAACGCATAGGCTGTTACGCAAGCTTCCAATGTAAAAATATTATTCGTTTGTTTAGTTTAACTAAATTTTGTTTACTTATTTTGTTTTGTAATCGTTAGTTTTGACATTCACCAGAACAAGAAAAAATGAATTTCTTTAAACACACATTTTTAGCCGTTTTATTAATTGCTGCAATGGGCAGGGCTACTGCACAGCAAGCGCAGCGGGTAGTTATTATTGGTTTTGATGGCTTTAGCGCCGAAGGTTATAAAGCTATTAAGCATCCCAATATCGATAAGCTTTTTGCCGATGGGGTTGTTTCGGTAACTACAAGACCGGTAATGCCATCAGTAACATTACCCAACTGGACCAGCCATTTAACCGGATCGGGGCCAGAAGAGCATGGTGTAACCAATAACAGCTGGATGGTGGCCAAGCATGAACTCCAGCCGATAGATAAAGATGCGGAAGGTTATTATCCTTCAATATTTAAGGTATTGAAAGAGCAGGTGCCCAATGTTAAAACGGCCTATTACTGGAACTGGCTGGAGCTGGTAAATTCGATGAATAAAAAATACCTGGACGAATCGGCTTTTGAAGAAAAAGATGCCTACACCCAAAATTATGAGAAGGCCGTTAATTTTATGGATGCGAACAGAAAGAACCCAACGCTGGTTTTCCTGTACAGCGTACACACCGATCATGCTGGCCATGGTTTTGGCTGGATGGGCCCCGAATATATTGCTGCGGTTGAAAAGGCCGATGTTGCAGTAGGCGAATTAATTAAGGCCTTGCAGGCGAAAGATCTGTTTAAGAATACCCACTTTCTACTCATTACCGATCATGGAGGTATAAATAAAGGTCATGGAGGTACAAGCATGCGCGAAATGCAGGTGCCATGGGCTGCAGTTGGACCTAAAATAAAGCAATTAGGTTTAACCGATTTTTACAACAGCAATAAAAATACTGCACTCGTTGTGGCCAGACTGTTTAATGTTAAAGAGGATAAACTGCCAAAATCGTGGACAGGTGTTGCACCAAAAGTGATATTTAAATAAAAAGCTTTAAATTGCAGCAAAATAGCCCGTTCACTTTTATAACTGCAATTTGAAGATCACATTTTTAGGCACAGGTACATCACAGGGCGTTCCCGTAATCGCTTGTAAATGCGACGTTTGTCGTTCAACAGATAAGCGGGATAACCGTTTAAGAACATCTATTTTAATTGAAACGGCCGATAAAACCATTGTGGTAGATAGTGGTCCTGATTTTCGTTACCAGCTTTTGCGCGAGAAAGTAGAAAACCTCGATGCCGTTTTATTTACGCACGAGCATAAAGACCACATTGCAGGTTTGGACGATATCAGGCCATTTAACTATTTATTACACAAGATAATTGATGTGTATGCTACCGAAAGGGTGCAAACAGCATTAAAAAGGGAGTTTTATTACATCTTTGCCGAAAAAAAATACCATGGCCTGCCGCAAATTAACCTGCATACGGTAACCAATGGCGAAGATTTTAAAATAGGGGAGACCACCATAACGCCTTTTGAGGTGATGCACCATTTGCTGCCCATTAATGGCTACCGCATTGGCGACTTTACTTACATTACCGATGCCAAAACGGTTTCGGATGAGAGCTTTGCAAAAATTAAAGGCACGAAAATATTGGTGATTAACGCTTTACAAAACGAGGCACATATTTCGCATTTTACGCTTGGTGAGGCGAGGGCATTTGCAGAGAAAGTTGGCGCAGAGATAACTTACCTTACCCACATTAGCCATAACCTGGGTAAACATGCCGATGTGGAGCAAAATCTGGCAGATTCGATCCGTTTGGCGTATGATGGGTTAAAAATAGAATTGTAAATCATTGTTTCGAAAACCCAAAATTAAATTATATTTGCAGCACAAACCCAGGTGGCGAAATTGGTAGACGCACCAGCTTGAGGGGCTGGCGCCTGTATAGGTGTGGGAGTTCGAATCTCCTCTTGGGTACTAATCAGATTCATTTCTGATTTTTTAAAGGGTTGCTCATTCAAAAGCAGCCCTTTTTTTGTTGCTTTTCAATAAGTTATCATGGAAGGTAGGAGCAATAAATTTTGTTCGAAATAAACCCATACCCCATACAAGATTATTTTTGAACATTCCCTGGATAAAAGTGTGTTTCTGCGTGATATTGCTCTTCTCGTAGATTAAAAGCAGGTTTTTTACATATTTCTCTGGCAGGTCGCCCATGGCAGGACACGCATCAGCGCAGCGTAAACGGGATTTCTGAGTATGTCATTGATCGCGTTACTTCCGGTGTGCTTAAGACCAGCCGCTTTTGCATTCTTGAAAATCAGGTACTGTGGGATACCCATCATATACTCCTGAAAGATGTGTTCCATAATTACAGATTCTCCCTGATGGATTTCAATAAGGTTCTTACGTGTTCCATCAATAATATTACGGTAGCCGAAAGGAGCACGCCCGAGGTAACGACCTTTCTCCTTTGCATTTCTAACGCCTTGTTTGGTACGTTTCCTGATGTTGAATAGCTCTTTGTTAGCAATCATGTAGTCCAGTGCTCTTTTCATGAACAGATCGGAGTCAGATGTATCTAGATCGACACGCTCGTTGGTGGACAATACCTTTACCCCATTTTTTTTTCCAGCTCTGCAATCTTCATCAGTGCCTCCGGCAGGTTACGACTGAAACGGTCGTGGTCTAATACAATCACAAACTGTATTTAGCCCTTGTACTTCTTCAGATAGGCCTTGGACGGTCAAAGGTATAGCTTCTGACCATCACCTGCAATCTAAAGAATAGCTTTTCCAAATATTAGGATGACAGCAAAGAATAGGGAATGGACAAAATCAATTTATTATACTGCTTTTAAAAAGTAAATGGACAGTACTCTAATGAAATATCGTAAATCTCTGTAAAACAATTATTTGTAATTACTCGTACTTCTCTTTGTAACTATTCATACTTGTTTTTTGAAACAAATCCGTACGAGTATTTTTATTCGGTCGTAGAGTGCATGTTTCCTCCCTATATTTATCACAGATTTTCGTCAGGCGGGAAGAAGTGCAAAATCAACGGTGGATTTTCAGTTGGACTTAAATTATAATATCGGCTTCTGTACTTCAATTTCCGGGCCATTGCAACATTAAAAATTGTTATACGAAAGCATATTCGAACTAAAATCAAAGACGAAAAAATGGTAAAAAAAATCCTCTTATTATCTTTTGCTTCAATGCTTACAGCAAATGTTGTATCAGCAAAGCTAAAAATTCCCTTTGGCAAGATTGACAAAATAGAAATTGTAGCAGATTTGCCTGACACAGAGAAGTATGCTGTAAGTAAAGGCCCCAAGGAATACCTTGATTTAGCAAGAATGCACCAGGAATATAATATTGCCTGGATAATTCCAGTTTGGATAACGCAAGAACCAAAATTGGTTTTGGCCAAAAAAGGAAGTGATGAGTATTTCGAACTAACCAATGAACAGCTTGATCAGGTTGTGATTGAAAACAAATTGAATAAAGAAAGTCTTCTGCAGCTGGGGCTTTATTCAAAATATGGAGGAAAACTTATAGTCCTGTTGATTATCGGACTGATCCTATATGGAGCTTTTTCTAAAACCAAGCAAAAAAAATACATCCAATAAATATTTAAACAAAAAAACTTAAACCAAAAAGAATGAACCCATTATTTTTAATTCCGGTCGTATTAATAATTGCAGGTATAGCCTTTATGATCATCATGAATAAAAAACACAAAACTGCAGAATCAGAAATCGACTTAGACTCCGAAAGAACTAAATATCACCAATACAAACAAGAACTTTTAGCTCAGGATTTTTCAAAATTAGCAGAGTGGTTGAAGGGTAAGCAAATTGATGCTTTTACTTCAGCATCTGTTCCCCAGTCGACAACCAGTAAAGTGCAGGAGCTTGTAACTGACGGAATAAAAAATGTAGCATTATCGGCAATTGGTTTAAAGCTTAAAAGAGTTGAAACAGAGTGTTTTTGGGCTTTAAGCGGAAGCGATTTGCATTTCTTCAGCACGGATACAGTTGGTGAGTTAGATGAGCACATTGTATTTGATAATTTTAGAATTGAAAAAGCTAGGCTTCAATATGGGGGTATCTTAAAATCGCAATTGGGTGTTTATTCAAGACTATCAGAAGAATATTTACCAAAAATACATGTTATCACTTTTGATATTGACGGAAGTTTGTTAGCTCTTGAAATCCACGATAGACTTAATTATATGGTTGACCCGCAAGATATGCTCAACCTAAAAAAGCAATTGAAAACAAGAGCAAAACATCAGGTAGTTGGCGAAAATTTTGTGAAAATTTTGCAAGATAAATTCCCTAGCCTAAAAGTGGCTTAATAATAAGATGGCATTTTTTTCGAAATTTTTAAGTTTGTTAAAAAGTATTCGTCTAAATGATAAAAACACCGTAGATGGTTATTTGTTAGATTATTTGCTCATAGGTTCAGTGTATGCCGAATAACAGTCTGCATACCTGAATTCTCATGAAACAGGTTAAAACAAGTCCGATATTACAAAGTTAGTTGGAACCCATTGGGAAATCTCGGGCCAAAATCAAGTAATAGAAGTACTCCAAAGTTTGCATCACTGCCTTGTGAAAGAAGATAAAAATGGATGAGGTTGATATATCCAGCCCCATTCTAAATTTACTTTCAAGTTAATTACAGTAAGAAATCAGGTACTAATCCTATAGGTCATTTGCTTTCGACTGAAGATACCCTAAATCGCCACAGTATTTTGCTACTTCCCCCTGAACATAAGCCGGGACATCATTAACAATCTCCCATAGAACAGTATATTTCGAATTATAACTTAAATAGATTACTAAATCATCATATTCTCTTTCCCGGGCAAAGACCTTACCCAGATTGTGCTGGAGATCGGAGGCTAGCCCATCCAATCTTTCATTCATCAGTTTGTCAATAGAAGTAAGAATCTCATCTGTTGAGTAAGTTATGGGCAGTACGGTAACATCTATCATTTGTAAACAGGAAACTATAATTTAGGTTTCGTTTTCTTGATATCTACCTTCTGACAAATCACCCTGCCTATGATTGTACAATCTTTCTCTTTTATGTTAGTTACTATTTCTGGCCTATTAACCGGATTTATCCGGCCTCTTTTGGGCTTATTTTCTTTTGCGGAGGACATCTCTTATGTAATCATAAAGATAAGTGTGAAATTATGTATCTAAATCGTAAGGGTTGTCAAATTCACTGCCGTGCGATACTTAAATCCACTTTTGCAACTGCTGAGTTTTTAAACGACGGATACCATAAAATTTAAACAATCAAAAATATTTAATCCATATCTTTTTTCTATTAGAGATTTCATGAAAAAAGTTGCAATAATCATTAGTTGCAATGAACTAATTCTTACTTTACAATTGTAACAATTGCGTAATCATGTAAAGATCATAAGTATCAATAGATAATTTAACACCAGACGGGTATTCAAGAGTTGCTTTTTTCCATTTGATGCCAAACTAGGGCGATCATCTACTGCATTCAAAGCTCACTAGAAGCGCCTGCCTGAACATCATCCTAGTGACGAATCTCCCTCAATCGCTGTCTCCCTAAATCGTTTAGGATTAAACCCAGTCTTTAGTCTCATAAAAGAAGAAAAATGCGCGATATCTCCAAAACCTAATTTATAGCCTATTTCTTTTATCGAAAGTGATGTGCCAAGTAACAAACGTTTTGCTTCCAAAAGCATGCGTTGGTCGATAAGTGCTTTAGAGTTGAGGCCATTGAATTGTCTACAGATCATATTTAGATAATTTGGGGTTATGGCAAGTTTATTTGCGTAAAAAGCTACTGACTTTTCACAGGCAAAATACTCGTCAATTAAGCGGCCATAGCGATGTAAAATAGGGTTGTACATATTATTTTTTTTACCGCGAAGAGCCTCTTTCATAAGATGATCAATAGTTGTTATTATCAAACGAGTTCTTAAAATGAGTAAATCCCATTGCACCTCGGGTTTTGACAGATCTTCTTCAATACTGGTCAGATCAGCTATTAATCTTTTGTAAGAATCTTGGATAATGTCAACCACGGGGTATTTGTTGATCTTTGAATTTATAAACCCAATCTCATACATGTACTTCTCTACAAAGTATCGGCTAACAATTAATTTATAACCATTTGTACAACTCGCACTATTCCAGGAATGTATCTGTCCAGGATAGGATATGTGAATTTGTAAGTTACACTCTTGGTATTTTACAAAATCTATTGAATGCCAGCCTTCTCCATCTTTGAAAAAAATAAATACATAAGCATCAGGAGATCTGAAATTGTTGATTTGGCTTGATCCTGCCATTCTAAAACAAGCTATATGTTCTGCCATATTAGCTTCAGCTTCCAAATTCTTTTCAATCGGTATTAGTTGGCTATTTTTATCTTCCATAGATAAAACTTAATTTATATTATCCCTGCTATAATAATATGCTCTTACAATTACTTTTTCTGTAAGCCCTCTGTTTTACAGACTATTCAAAAGTATAATTTTGTCCTCAAATTTCCTGCAATAGATCGAAGCTCAATCTGACGTCCATAGCTGTGAAATAGCCTAAAGCCAGTTACACGTTAAGAAAATCGGAGGGCGATATTAAAACTATGCAGATCGACGGTGAATCAATCCAAGTGTATGATCTGCTTAATGATTTTCGATGTGGAATTTGTTAAAATAGGCCAAAGATGCCCGACGCATCTCTTCTGGTAGATTATCCTGTTTGGTATTCAGTAGATTATGCTGGGCCTTGTTGTTTTTTTTAATGAAAATCCCTTTTTCACTATCGAATTTCAAATAGCCGAGATCAAAAAAGCGCTCTTCAATCTTGCCGGAAGAATCCATTGCATGGAAGGTGAGGGGGGTGATCTTTAGGGGGTTTTTATAGATCAATAACCATTGATATTTAGCGGCTTTGGAAACCTGTTCCGTGAATTTTGCTTCAAGGATACATATAGAAATGCCGTCTAGAAAATAAGTATATTCGTAAAATTCGTTCATAGGGTTTTATAGTATAGAGAGAGTGGTGTGTACATGTATCAAACGCTGTGGTCATTTGAGTGATACTCTAAGTTATTTCTGATTTCGGAATATTTTTGGGGACATACCTGTATGTTTCTTGAAGAAATTTGAAAAAGATGCTGTATCACAAAATTTTAAGTCAATAGCTATTTCTTTTATAGACTTTTTGTTTGAAACTAGATGGTTTTTGATAGTCTGGATAAAATCATCAGCTATAACAGAACTGGCAGTTCTGTTATAGTGCTTGCGACATAGGATATTAAGGTAGTTAGCACTTACAAATAGGCTATTGGCATAAAAACTGACTTTTCTTGTATCCATGCAATGTTGGCCAACTAAATCTATGAATTTTTTCAAAAGTGGCACCTGAGTGTTGTTATTTTGACTTTCGGGCAGTATTTTTAGTAATTCACCACTGATTATTAATGAAGTAATACGCAGACGAGAATAAATGACCTCCCATAAGCCGTTTCCAGACTTTATCTCATCGCCTATGCATTTCAATTCATGGACAAGTTTATAAAATGTTTCAAGGTCAAGCTCAATGGTTGGATATTTTTTATGTACCGAGAGTGGGTGCTTAAAACAATCTGAAATTCTCTCAAATATCTTCTGGGATATCGAAATTTCATATATTATAGTCGTAGACTTCAATTGGTTGCAAAGGATTTGACCAGGAAAATAAAGTTGCATCTGTAATGGCGACATTGTATGATTTATACCATTAACATCGTTAATTTCATCTCTGTTCTCAACAAGCATTATGATAAAATGATCCAGTTCAGCTGGACAGTAGCATTCGTAGGATGCTCCGCTTATTTCCCTGTAGATAAGATTTGAACTCAAATCCGTAGCCAACCGAGTTTCAGTAAAGTTTTGCGATCGATATTGTTGAGTTAATTTATCCATAACTGGTCATAAACGGAGGCAGGTCATCCCCGACCTTACCTCCGTCGTCTCCCTATTGATGCTAAAATAATAATGAAGTAAATGCCTTCATTGCTTATCCGTATCGATGTAAAGATAT
Organism: Pedobacter sp. HDW13; assembly: GCF_011303555.1. Lineage (NCBI taxonomy): Bacteria > Pseudomonadati > Bacteroidota > Sphingobacteriia > Sphingobacteriales > Sphingobacteriaceae > Pedobacter > Pedobacter sp. HDW13. The sequence continues at coordinate 4,497,780 of NZ_CP049868.1, forward strand.
TCAACGGTGATAAACAAAAACAGGAAATTGAACTGAATTGCTGAATTTTGCAATACTTCTTATAATTTATACAATAAATGTTTTTTCTTTCGACCTACTTTTACAAAATGAACAGCTACCATGACTATTTTATAATGAAGTAGCTTCAGCGGGAACATACTCTATCATTTTAAAGATATAAGACGGTAGGGGCTAAATTGGTACATGTATAGGTATTATTTAAACATATTTTAAATTGAATCCTTTGGAAACTTTTTCAACAATCTTTCAGTGCCCCAAAGTCTATATGAGCTCAATAGTCCTTTACATGCCAAGTGGTTATAAAAAGTCTTTTTTGCTTTTTTTTTGCTTCTCTGAAATAATAACAATGGACAACAAATCCAGTTTATCTTATAAATCTAATTTAAGTTATCTATAAAAATGCGCGCTCCAAGCTTTTTAATCGGTGTAATTTTCTTTAATAGTATGTTTTATGATACAGTCAGTTTTTGAACAGAATAGTGGGCAGCCAAGAATGAATGAAAAACCTAAAGTAAAGATGGGGGATGAAGAGATTGCTTATGAGAAGTTGAACGAAAGAAATAGCCTCCATAAGACTATTAACTGTACCTATTTTATAATAGTATTGTTCAGCAGTGGTAGCGGTACTCATTCTATTGATGATGTCGATTATACCATAGGAGACCGCCAATTACATTTTTTGTTCCCGGGACAGCGTCATCACTGGGAAACCGAGAGAGGCACCGAAGCACAAAAGATTGTAGTAGGTAAAAAGGTATTTGAGACTTTTTCAAGCAATGGGATATTTCACCTTATTAGGCACAACCTGCATCCAGTATTCAAGCTCGATCAGACTACGTTTTTTGCAGTTGATCAGGAATTTAAAAAAATCGAAAATGAGTTGCATTTGCTGGATTCGGACAAAATATGGAAAAAGATCCTATCCGTAAGGATGGATATTATTGCTGCAATGATTGCAAAAGAAGCTGAAATTTACATCAAGGAAAGTGTTTTTAAGAATGCGAACATTATCGTGAAGAATTTTTGGTTATTGGCAAACCAGCACTTCACTAGACAGAAAAACGTTTCTTGGTATGCAGATCAGCTACACGTCGGAGCCAGCTACCTTAATTATCTCTGTAAAAAACACCTGAATGTAGGAGCCAATCAGGTGATTGGACAACGAATACTGTTGGATGCTAAAAAACAACTCAGATTTTCTGAACAATCAATAAAGGAAATCGCTTATAGCCTTGGCTTTAAGGATGTACCCAGTTTCTCAAACTTTTTTAGGGAAAAAAGTGGATTTACTCCTTCGGCTTATCGGGAATAATTCTGGAGTATTTAATTTTTTAGTTTGCATATTTCTGAAATCATATGTGTGGGTATTGCAAGCAAAATATAAACACTTGTTCAAATGCACTTGTCAGAATTGTTATTTTCATAAAAACAATTGTGGATTTTATAAAGAAGTATTCAGGAAACCAAATCCATTGTTACTAATATTTAGTTTTGTGTAGAAATTGAAATGAAAGCTTTTTTTCCATACAAAAATATAAACTTAAATAGAGGCAGCGAGTTTTATGAAAGTCTGCTATCCAAAATTCCGGAAAATCGGTATTGGTTTTATATCTGCATTTTGTTTAATGCCAATGTGATAAACATTATTGAAAAAGTAGGATTTTCTAAAGGCGGATTTACAATTTTGAATACTTTGTGGAGCCCGCTGTGGCTATTGTTGGGGCCGCTTTGCTTCTTAGCGAATAATTCATTGTCGAACAACAAAAAAAACTCCATGGGTTTAATACATTTATTGCCAGGGGGAGTTTATGTTGTTTTCTATATCGTAGTGAAACTTGATCAGGCATCTCATTCAGCCATAGCTGGAGAGCTGAATGAGATGTACTGGATTTCTATGTTTTTGGTGCCTGCTTCTCTTATTTTCTATTCAATTTGTGTCATTGTGGACAGAACCAGAGATCTGACCAAATTAGGGTATGAATCAGAACTGGTAATAATGATTTCCTGTTTTTATTTGATTATAGCCTTGCTCTATTTTCTTGTAGGTTATTGTTGGTTGGTATTGGACATCGAATTAAAGATTAACTACCGCTTTCTGATATATGGCTTACTGTCCATAACAGTTGCGTTCATAGCCATTTATTTCTTAATGGTAAAAAAGAATCGAAACCTCTCCAGAGTGTACCGTTTCCAGGTATCCCAAGATGGCTATTCAAATTCGAAATTGAAGTCTGAGCAAATTAATGAGTACAAAGAAAGAATAAAGAAGCATTTTGATGGCTCAAAGTGTTTTCTGCGATCGAATTTTTCGTTAGAAATCCTATCCCGCGAACTTGATATTCCCCAACATAACCTATCTCAGGTTTTTAACCTCTATCTGGGCAAAAATTTTTATGGGTATATCGCAGAATACCGTATTGAATATGCTTTGACACAGCTTAGATCAAATAATGGGAAGTTGAAAATGGAATCGCTGGCATATCAATGTGGCTTTAATTCCAGAAGTTCCTTTATCCGTTATTTTAAGGAGATAACGGGATATGTTCCATCAGAGTACTGCCAAAAAATGAAGCTTAATAATTTCTGTAGCTAATAGGATAGCCCATGATCTTTGTTTCCCTGTTGAAGTTGTTCCTTTTCGTTATTATGATTTTTGCTGGGCTAGCTTTTATCGATTGGATGAGATCTAAAAATGAAGTACCATTAAATAATTTGCTGGGGTTTTCAAATCTTTATATTGGATTGCATGCGGTGTTAGTTTTTACTGTCCAGTTTTTTTTTGAATTGCCAGATCCTTATGAATGGCTGGCACCTTTTTCCCTGATGTATGGACCATTTTTATACTATGTTGTTCTTATTATTCAGAACAGGCGAATCTCAGGCAAACAGATTATAATTCACTCTGCGCTTTTTCTTCTCTTTTTATTGCATTACTTATTGTTAATATTTTTACATGCTCCAGGAGGAACTGTCAATTGTTTTGCGAAATCTTTGGCCATAGCTTCATTGGTATCCTTTACTGGCTACATGGTTTTTTCTATACATGCTATTTTCAAACCTGTTTCAGGAAAGCATAAAGCCTATAGGCTAATAGTCGTTATTGGGCTTGTGCTTTTGTTATTTTCTACAATAATAATGTTTATCGGATCTTTTTTTGCCGATTCAATCAAGCGGTTTGAGGCATCAAACCAAATCCTGAAATTTTTGATATGCTGTTGCATGTTTTCGGGAATTTGGATCATACACCGATTCCAAAAAATGGTTCGCAAAGACTTGCTTAGTAACTCGTTATTTAAAGAAATTGGACAAGAAGATGGTTATAGTTTTAAATCTAAACCGAAATATGAAAAATCGCTCTTATCTGAGAAACAACTTGAAATCTATTTGGAAAAGCTCAGGAGTTTGATGGAGGACGAGGCAGTTTACCTCGACAAGGAGCTATCTCTTGATAAGCTCGCTATGTTGATGCATGTTCCTCGACACCATATTACACAGCTGCTTAGCTTAAATCTTGAAATGAGCTTCTATCAATATGTGAATAGATACAGGCTTAAGCATGCTGCCAATCTTTTAATGGCGGACTCCGACATATTGATCGATTCAATTTCGGAACAAAGTGGATTCAACTCCAGGGTATCTTTTAATCGACATTTTAAATCTGTTTACGGAATGCCTCCGTCCGAATTTAGATCTGAAAAGTAAATTCTGTTTTTTCTAAAAAACATGAATCTAGGTAATCATAATAGCTATTCATCCCCGTGGGAAGTACAATATCCCGGTTGGATGAAAAGGTGTTTTCGCTTTTAGAGGGTCATATTTGCGCCTCTAAAATTTAGTGAAATACTATATAGTTTAAATATGAAAAGCAAACGCTTCACTAGTCAATATTATTACTCAATATTGCTTTTATTTTTTCTTTTGATGTCTGCTCAGTTGAGTTATGCTGATGGTTCAAAGGATCTTTATCCCAGCGGAACAACGGGAGGGAGAGCGAAGCTTAGGTCATCACCTGCATCAAATGTATCAACACCATTTGCCAACTTCAATACACATTATGTGTTTGCTAAGGCAGGTGAAAAAATTACGATGGCAAGTAGCGTAATGGGGGTAAATCAAGGTGCAATAATATTGACTAAACCCGACGGCTCTACAAACACTTACAATAGTTCAGCTAACAGAATAAACAACCGCTCTGCAGAACTTGCCGGCCCAAATATTCCGGGACTTCCTTTACCCGGTAGATACGATGCTGTGGTCTTTAACGTGACCGTGGATGGTATTTATAGCGTAGATTTTGTTGCACCGTTTGGTCAAATTGACAATAGCCCTGATAATACTCTTGGCAGGGCCTTGCTTGATGCAGATGCCAATTGGAACACTCAGGGTAATAATGACAGGCTGATTTCAGCTTGGGATGTTTCTGTTGTGAATTCAACGGGTACTGGATTTGTAGCTGGTAGGGTTTATAGTAAGGTTCTGAATCTGGATATTTTCAATAGTTGGCAAGCCAGATATGCGTTCTATGGTCGCATGTATGTTTTGACAAATGATGGCTATGTGTATCGCGTCAACAATAATGGAAGCAATGGTTTTGCCTTTGAATTTTTTGTCAACAACAAGGGGTTTGTCGATGCAAACGGGAATCCAATATACCAAAGCTTAGACAATACAAATATTATTGGACACACTAAAGATCCGAGAACAGCTGATACAGAAACAGACATCACTCAAAAAATGTTCTACACCTTACCCGCCGGAGATCTGCCCCAGTCATCAACCGGTGCTGTACCCGGAGGAAGCACATGGTTGAAAACTCCGAGATTAAAACCAAAGGTTGTTGACCTTGATATTGTTGGAGTGGAAGGAACTCCTGGTCAGGTCAGTAACAAGGGGGGACAATCAGTTTCAAAGCAAATCTTCCTGGGGCCTATACAATAAATATTGTAAGTACAAGTACACCAAGTCAATTCCCAACCCGAACGCTTACTGGGTTTGCAAACACCGGTTTAAATTCGATTCCCTGGGATGGGAAGGATGGGGCTGGCAATCCGTTACCTTCAGGCTCGAATCCAGCGAGAGTGACTGTCCAGTTACACGGCGCTGAGGTGCATTTTCCATACGTAGATATGGAAATCAATCCAAGTGGAATTAAACTTGAGTTGCTGACTGAAGATAATTCAGGTGTGGAATCAGACGTAGTCTACTGGGATGATACAGCAGTGGCAAATTCTGGCAACCCGAGTGCTGAACATTCCAATCCGGCCAAAGCCACGCCCACTGGCATCTCATCTGCGAGTAACGGGCATAAATGGGGGGATATCTTACAAACAATTCTAATGGTACCGGATCGGCTAATACAGGAACTGGGGCTTTCAGCTTCGGTAACGAAAAAAGTATGGATACCTGGACCTTTATCTTGGGAGAGGAGGAGAAGCTGGAAACAAATGTTACCACCAAGGTCTCTGATTTAAAGGTAAATAGTATTGTTCCAGACGTGACATTTATTTCGCCAAATGATAATGTAACCTATACAGTTGAAGTTCAGAATAGTGACGGTAGTGCTAATTACGCTGATGTACTTGGTGCTCCATATAGTTTCAATGTGCCAAATGGTATGGAAATTGTTTCGGTAACACCGGTTTCTTCATGTGGTGGGATCGATAATCTTGGTGAAATTTCTACCGACAAACAACATTATAATTCCAAGGTTGATCTACCTAATGGCTGTAAAATAACTTATACCATAGTTGTCGAAGCAGTAAGTGTGCCTTCAGGGCCAATTGTTGTTGAGACTACTATAATGAGGCCTCCAGATGTAACTGACCCGGACGCAACGAATCCAGATCCAAACTCCACTCCAACTGATCCGCACTTGGAATGCAAAAATGGAACCTCAACGGAATCGTGTAACAACATTAAATATAGCTCTGCAGTTACAGCAATCCATCCTAAAATTTCACTTGTTAAATCTGTTACCAATACCGGTACAGGTGATGCAGGGAAATTTAAAGAGGGGGAGATTATTCAATATCAGTTTATAGCAAAAAACGTTGGGGATGTTCCTTTAACTTCCATCTCATTAACAGAAAGTTTACCGGACGTAACATTGTCTTCAAAGACGGGAGATGTGGGGAATGATAATGTTTTAAGTGTAAACGAGGAATGGACTTATACTGGCCAATACACTGTGAAAAAATCTGATGGTGATCCAGGCAAAGTTATTAATCAGGCAACCGTTACGGGAATTGATCCTGGTGGTAAAAATGTAAGTGATTTGAGCGGCACCTCCGGAGACAATGATAGTCCAACAGAGACTCCCGTTGTACAGGATGGCAAAGTGAGTTTGGTTAAAAGTGTAACCAGTACCACGCCAGCCGGAGGTTATAAGCTTGACGACGTAATCGCCTACCAGTTTGTGGCGAAGAACGAAGGCAATGTGACCCTGGACAATGTGACCATGAGCGATAATATTGCTGGTGTGGTTCCGGTCTACCAGAGTGGAGATGCCAATAATAATTCCAAGCTGGATGTAGGTGAAAGCTGGACTTATACGGCCAGTTATACCATTACCCAGGCCGATGTTGATGCAGGCAAGGTGAGCAATACTGCAGTGGTAAATGCGAAAGACCCTGCGGGCAATACCGTTACCGATAACTCGGGCACGACGAGTACCAGTGACGACCCTACAGTAACGCCGATTACCCAAGATGGCAAGGTCAGCCTTGTTAAAAGTGTAACCAGTGCCACACCAGCCGGAGGCTATAAGCTTGGCGACGTGATCGCCTACCGGTTTGTGGCGAAGAACGAAGGCAATGTGACTCTCGATAATGTGGCACTAACTGATAACATCTCTGGTGTGGTTCCGGCCTACCAGAGTGGAGATGCCAATAATAATTCCAAGCTGGATGTAGGTGAAAGCTGGACTTATACGGCCAGTTATACCATTACCCAGACCGATGTTGATGCAGGCAAGGTGAGCAATACTGCAGTGGTAAATGCAAAAGACCCTGCGGGCAATACCGTGACCGATAACTCGGGAACGACCAGTACCAGTGATGACCCTACAGAAACCTCGATTACCCAGGATGGCAAAGTGAGTCTGGTTAAAAGTGTAACCAGTGCCACGCCTGCCGGAGGCTATAAGCTTGGCGACGTGATCGCCTACCGGTTTGTGGCGAAGAACGAAGGCAATGTGACTCTCGATAATGTGGCACTAACTGATAACATCTCTGGTGTGGTTCCGGCCTACCAGAGTGGAGATGCCAATAATAATTCCAAGCTGGATGTAGGTGAAAGCTGGACTTATACGGCCAGTTATACCATTACCCAGGCCGATGTTGATGCAGGCAAGGTGAGCAATACTGCAGTGGTAAATGCAAAAGACCCTGCGGGCAATACCGTTACCGATAACTCGGGCACGACGAGTACCAGTGATGGTCCTACAGTAACCCCGATTACCCAAGATGGCAAGGTCAGCCTTGTTAAAAGTGTAACCAGTGCCACACCAGCCGGAGGCTATAAGCTTGGCGACGTGATCGCCTACCGGTTTGTGGCGAAGAACGAAGGCAACGTAACGCTGGACAACGTAACCATGACCGATAACCTGGCAGGGGTAACCCCTGTTTATGCCAGTGGAGATGCGAACAGCAATTCTAAACTTGATGTAGGTGAAAGCTGGACTTATACGGCCAGTTATACCATTACCCAGACTGATGTGGATGCAGGCAAGGTGAGCAATACGGCAGTAGTGAACGCGAAAGACCCTGCGGGCAATACCGTGACCGATAACTCGGGAACGACCAGTACCAGTGATGACCCTACAGAAACCTCGATTACCCAGGATGGCAAAGTGAGTCTGGTTAAAAGTGTAACCAGTGCCACGCCTGCCGGAGGCTATAAGCTTGGCGACGTGATCGCCTACCAGTTTGTGGCGAAGAACGAAGGCAATGTGACTCTCGATAATGTGGCACTAACTGATAACATCTCTGGTGTGGTTCCGGCCTACCAGAGTGGAGATGCCAATAATAATTCCAAGCTGGATGTAGGTGAAAGCTGGACTTATACGGCCAGTTATACCATTACCCAGGCCGATGTTGATGCAGGCAAGGTGAGTAATACCGCGGTTGTGAACGCGAAAGACCCTGCGGGCAATACCGTTACCGATAACTCGGGCACGACCAGTACCAATGACGATCCAACCGAGACTGTAATTCCACAAACCGGCAAAGTGAGCCTGGTGAAAACCGTGACCAGTACCACGCCAGCCGGAGGCTATAAGCTTGACGACGTAATCGCCTACCAGTTTGTGGCGAAGAACGAAGGCAACGTAACGCTGGACAACGTAACCATGAGCGATAATATTGCTGGTGTGGTTCCGGTCTACCAGAGTGGAGATGCGAACAGCAATTCTAAACTTGATGTAGGTGAAAGCTGGACTTATACGGCCAGTTATACCATTACCCAGACTGATGTGGATGCAGGCAAGGTGAGCAATACGGCAGTAGTGAACGCGAAAGACCCTGCGGGCAATACCGTTACCGATAATTCGGGCACGACCAGTACCAATGACGACCCTACAGTAACGCCTATAGTCCAGAACGGCAAAGTGAGTTTGGTTAAAAGTGTAACCAGTACCACGCCAGCCGGAGGCTATAAGCTTGACGACGTAATCGCCTACCAGTTTGTGGCGAAGAACGAAGGCAACGTAACGCTGGACAACGTAACCATGACCGATAACCTGGTAGGGGTAACCCCTGTTTATGCAAGCGGCGATGCGAACAGCAATTCTAAACTCGATGTAGGTGAAAGCTGGACTTATACGGCCAGTTATACCATTACCCAGACTGATGTAGATGCAGGCAAGGTGAGCAATACTGCAGTGGTGAACGCGAAAGACCCTGCGGGCAATACCGTGACCGATAACTCGGGCACGACGAGTACCAGTGATGACCCTACAGAAACCTCGATTACCCAGGATGGCAAGGTCAGCCTTGTTAAAAGTGTAACCAGTACCACGCCAGCCGGAGGCTATAAGCTTGACGACGTAATCGCCTACCGGTTTGTGGCGAAGAACGAAGGCAACGTAACGCTGGACAACGTAACCATGACCGATAACCTGGCAGGGGTAACCCCTGTTTATGCAAGCGGCGATGCGAACAGCAATTCTAAACTTGATGTAGGTGAAAGCTGGACTTATACGGCCAGTTACACCATTACCCAGGCCGATGTTGATGCAGGGAAGGTGAGCAATACTGCAGTGGTGAACGCGAAAGACCCTGCGGGCAATACCGTGACCGATAACTCGGGCACGACGAGTACCAGTGATGGTCCTACAGTAACCCCGATTACCCAAGATGGCAAGGTCAGCCTTGTTAAAAGTGTAACCAGTGCCACACCAGCCGGAGGCTATAAGCTTGGCGACGTGATCGCCTACCGGTTTGTGGCGAAGAACGAAGGCAACGTAACGCTGGACAACGTAACCATGACCGATAACCTGGCAGGGGTAACCCCTGTTTATGCCAGTGGAGATGCGAACAGCAATTCTAAACTTGATGTAGGTGAAAGCTGGACTTATACGGCCAGTTATACCATTACCCAGACTGATGTGGATGCAGGCAAGGTGAGCAATACGGCAGTAGTGAACGCGAAAGACCCTGCGGGCAATACCGTGACCGATAACTCGGGCACGACGAGTACCAGTGATGACCCTACAGAAACCTCGATTACCCAGGATGGCAAAGTGAGTCTGGTTAAAAGTGTAACCAGTGCCACGCCTGCCGGAGGCTATAAGCTTGGCGACGTGATCGCCTACCAGTTTGTGGCGAAGAACGAAGGCAATGTGACTCTCGATAATGTGGCACTAACTGATAACATCTCTGGTGTGGTTCCGGCCTACCAGAGTGGAGATGCCAATAATAATTCCAAGCTGGATGTAGGTGAAAGCTGGACTTATACGGCCAGTTATACCATTACCCAGGCCGATGTTGATGCAGGCAAGGTGAGTAATACCGCGGTTGTGAACGCGAAAGACCCTGCGGGCAATACCGTTACCGATAACTCGGGCACGACCAGTACCAATGACGACCCTACAGTAACGCCTATAGTCCAGAACGGCAAAGTGAGCCTGGTGAAAACCGTGACCAGTACCACGCCAGCCGGAGGCTATAAGCTTGACGACGTAATCGCCTACCAGTTTGTGGCGAAGAACGAAGGCAACGTAACGCTGGACAACGTAATCATGACCGATAACCTGGTAGGGGTAACCCCTGTTTATGCAAGCGGCGATGCGAACAGCAATTCTAAACTTGATGTTGGCGAAAGCTGGACTTATACCGCCAGTTATACCATTACACAAACGGATGTGGATGCAGGCAAGGTGAGCAATACTGCAGTGGTGAACGCGAAAGATCCTGCGGGCAATACCGTGACCGATAACTCGGGCACGACGAGTACCAGTGATGGTCCTACAGTAACCCCGATTACCCAAGATGGCAAGGTCAGCCTTGTTAAAAGTGTAACCAGTGCCACACCAGCCGGAGGCTATAAGCTTGGCGACGTGATCGCCTACCGGTTTGTGGCGAAGAACGAAGGCAACGTAACGCTGGACAACGTAACCATGACCGATAACCTGGCAGGGGTAACCCCTGTTTATGCCAGTGGAGATGCGAACAGCAATTCTAAACTTGATGTAGGTGAAAGCTGGACTTATACGGCCAGTTATACCATTACCCAGACTGATGTGGATGCAGGCAAGGTGAGCAATACGGCAGTAGTGAACGCGAAAGACCCTGCGGGCAATACCGTGACCGATAACTCGGGAACGACCAGTACCAGTGATGACCCTACAGAAACCTCGATTACCCAGGATGGCAAAGTGAGTCTGGTTAAAAGTGTAACCAGTGCCACGCCTGCCGGAGGCTATAAGCTTGGCGACGTGATCGCCTACCGGTTTGTGGCGAAGAACGAAGGCAATGTGACTCTCGATAATGTGGCACTAACTGATAACATCTCTGGTGTGGTTCCGGCCTACCAGAGTGGAGATGCCAATAATAATTCCAAGCTGGATGTAGGTGAAAGCTGGACTTATACGGCCAGTTATACCATTACCCAGACCGATGTTGATGCAGGCAAGGTGAGCAATACTGCAGTGGTAAATGCAAAAGACCCTGCGGGCAATACCGTTACCGATAATTCGGGAACAACCAGTACCGGTGACGATCCAACCGAGACTGTAATTCCACAAACCGGCAAAGTGAGCCTGGTGAAAACCGTGACCAGTACCACGCCAGCCGGAGGCTATAAGCTTGACGACGTAATCGCCTACCAGTTTGTGGCGAAGAACGAAGGCAACGTAACGCTGGACAACGTAACCATGAGCGATAACCTGGCAGGGGTAACCCCTGTTTATGCAAGCGGCGATGCGAACAGCAATTCTAAACTCGATGTTGGCGAAAGCTGGACTTATACCGCCAGTTATACCATTACACAAACGGATGTGGATGCAGGCAAGGTGAGCAATACTGCAGTGGTGAACGCGAAAGACCCTGCGGGCAATACCGTTACCGATAACTCGGGCACGACGAGTACCAGTGACGACCCTACAGTAACGCCGATTACCCAAGATGGCAAGGTCAGCCTTGTTAAAAGTGTAACCAGTGCCACACCAGCCGGAGGCTATAAGCTTGGCGACGTGATCGCCTACCGGTTTGTGGCGAAGAACGAAGGCAACGTAACGCTGGACAACGTAACCATGACCGATAACCTGGCAGGGGTAACCCCTGTTTATGCAAGCGGCGATGCGAACAGCAATTCTAAACTTGATGTAGGTGAAAGCTGGACTTATACGGCCAGTTACACCATTACCCAGGCCGATGTTGATGCAGGGAAGGTGAGCAATACTGCAGTGGTGAACGCGAAAGACCCTGCGGGCAATACCGTTACCGATAACTCGGGCACGACGAGTACCAGTGATGGTCCTACAGTAACCCCGATTACCCAAGATGGCAAAGTGAGTCTGGTTAAAAGTGTAACCAGTACCACGCCAGCCGGAGGCTATAAGCTTGACGACGTAATCGCCTACCAGTTTGTGGCGAAGAACGAAGGCAACGTAACGCTGGACAACGTAACCATGACCGATAACCTGGTAGGGGTAACCCCTGTTTATGCAAGCGGCGATGCGAACAGCAATTCTAAACTCGATGTTGGCGAAAGCTGGACTTATACGGCCAGTTATACCATTACCCAGGCCGATGTAGATGCAGGCAAGGTGAGCAATACTGCAGTGGTGAACGCGAAAGACCCTGCGGGCAATACCGTTACCGATAATTCGGGCACGATCAGTACCAATGACGACCCTACAGTAACGCCTATAGCCCAGAACGGCAAGGTCAGCCTTGTTAAAAGTGTAATCAGTACCACGCCAGCCGGAGGCTATAAGCTTGACGACGTAATCGCCTACCAGTTTGTGGCGAAGAACGAAGGCAACGTAACCCTGGACAATGTGACCATGAGCGATAATATTGCTGGTGTGGTTCCGGCCTACCAGAGTGGAGATGCCAATAATAATTCCAAGCTGGATGTAGGTGAAAGCTGGACTTATACGGCCAGTTATACCATTACCCAGACCGATGTTGATGCAGGCAAGGTGAGCAATACTGCAGTGGTAAATGCAAAAGACCCTGCGGGCAATACCGTTACCGATAATTCGGGAACAACCAGTACCGGTGACGATCCAACCGAGACTGTAATTCCACAAACCGGCAAAGTGAGCCTGGTGAAAACCGTGACCAGTACCACGCCAGCCGGAGGCTATAAGCTTGACGACGTAATCGCCTACCAGTTTGTGGCGAAGAACGAAGGCAACGTAACGCTGGACAACGTAACCATGAGCGATAACCTGGCAGGGGTAACCCCTGTTTATGCAAGCGGCGATGCGAACAGCAATTCTAAACTCGATGTTGGCGAAAGCTGGACTTATACCGCCAGTTATACCATTACACAAACGGATGTGGATGCAGGCAAGGTGAGCAATACGGCAGTAGTGAACGCGAAAGATCCTGCGGGCAATACCGTGACCGATAACTCGGGCACGACGAGTACCAGTGATGGTCCTACAGTAACCCCGATTACCCAAGATGGCAAAGTGAGTCTGGTTAAAAGTGTAACCAGTGCCACACCAGCCGGAGGCTATAAGCTTGGCGACGTGATCGCCTACCGGTTTGTGGCGAAGAACGAAGGCAACGTAACGCTGGACAACGTAACCATGACCGATAACCTGGCAGGGGTAACCCCTGTTTATGCCAGTGGAGATGCGAACAGCAATTCTAAACTTGATGTAGGTGAAAGCTGGACTTATACGGCCAGTTATACCATTACCCAGGCCGATGTTGATGCAGGGAAGGTGAGCAATACGGCAGTAGTGAACGCGAAAGACCCTGCGGGCAATACCGTTACCGATAACTCGGGAACGACCAGTACCAGTGATGGTCCTACAGTAACCCCGATTACCCAGGATGGCAAAGTGAGTTTGGTTAAAAGTGTAACCAGTACCACGCCTGCCGGAGGCTATAAGCTTGGCGACGTGATCGCCTACCAGTTTGTGGCGAAGAACGAAGGCAATGTGACTCTCGATAATGTGGCACTAACTGATAACATCTCTGGTGTGGTTCCGGCCTACCAGAGTGGAGATGCCAATAATAATTCCAAGCTGGATGTAGGTGAAAGCTGGACTTATACGGCCAGTTATACCATTACCCAGACTGATGTGGATGCAGGCAAGGTGAGCAATACTGCAGTGGTGAACGCGAAAGACCCTGCGGGCAATACCGTAACGGACAATTCTGGAACTGCGGTTGATAATGACGACCCTACAGTAACGCCTATAACCCAGAATGGCAAAGTGAGTTTGGTTAAAAGTGTAACCAGTGCCACGCCTGCCGGAGGCTATAAGCTTGGCGACGTAATCGCCTACCGGTTTGTGGCGAAGAACGAAGGCAACGTAACGCTGGACAATATAACCATGACCGATAACCTGGCAGGGGTAACCCCTGTTTATGCCAGTGGTGATGCCAACGGCAACAGCAAGCTTGACGTTGGCGAAAGCTGGACTTATACCGCCAGTTATACCATTACACAAACGGATGTAGATGCAGGCAAGGTGAGCAATACTGCAGTGGTGAACGCGAAAGATCCTGCGGGCAATACCGTGACCGATAACTCGGGAACGACCAGTACCAGTGATGACCCTACAGAAACCTCGATTACCCAGGATGGCAAAGTGAGTCTGGTTAAAACAGTGACCAGTACCACGCCAGCCGGTGGCTATAAACTTGGCGACGTGATCGCCTACCGGTTTGTGGCGAAGAACGAAGGCAACGTAACGCTGGACAACGTAACCATGACCGATAACCTGGCAGGGGTAACCCCTGTTTATGCAAGCGGCGATGCGAACAGCAATTCTAAACTTGATGTAGGTGAAAGCTGGACTTATACGGCCAGTTACACCATTACCCAGGCCGATGTTGATGCAGGGAAGGTGAGCAATACTGCAGTGGTGAACGCGAAAGACCCTGCGGGCAATACCGTTACCGATAACTCGGGCACGACGAGTACCAGTGATGGTCCTACAGTAACCCCGATTACCCAAGATGGCAAAGTGAGTCTGGTTAAAAGTGTAACCAGTACCACGCCAGCCGGAGGCTATAAGCTTGACGACGTAATCGCCTACCAGTTTGTGGCGAAGAACGAAGGCAACGTAACGCTGGACAACGTAACCATGACCGATAACCTGGTAGGGATAACCCCTGTTTATGCAAGCGGCGATGCGAACAGCAATTCTAAACTCGATGTTGGCGAAAGCTGGACTTATACGGCCAGTTATACCATTACCCAGGCCGATGTAGATGCAGGCAAGGTGAGCAATACTGCAGTGGTGAACGCGAAAGACCCTGCGGGCAATACCGTTACCGATAATTCGGGCACGATCAGTACCAATGACGACCCTACAGTAACGCCTATAGCCCAGAACGGCAAGGTCAGCCTTGTTAAAAGTGTAACCAGTGCCACACCAGCCGGAGGCTATAAGCTTGACGACGTAATCGCCTACCAGTTTGTGGCGAAGAACGAAGGCAACGTAACGCTGGACAACGTAACCATGACCGATAACTTGGCAGGGGTAACCCCTGTTTATGCAAGCGGCGATGCGAACAGCAATTCTAAACTCGATGTTGGCGAAAGCTGGACTTATACGGCCAGTTATACCATTACCCAGACAGACGTTGATGCAGGGAAGGTGAGCAACACCGCCGTAGTGAATGCGAAAGACCCTGCGGGCAATACCGTGACCGACAACTCGGGAACTGCGGTTGATAATGACGACCCTACAGTAACGCCTATAGCCCAGAACGGCAAAGTGAGTTTGATCAAAACGGTAACCAATGTTGGAATGGGTACCAATGGTGCATTCATATTGGGTAATCAAATCGAGTATACCTTTACAGTGACCAATACAGGGAATGTAGGCTTAAAAAATTTGGTTTTAACAGATCCATTGCTGACCAATTCGGTTATCAATATACCAGGTGTTTTAGAACCAGGTAAATCAATTACCCAGGTTCAAAAATACACCATCACCAATACGGATATAGCCTTAGGCAGAGTGATCAACAGTGCTGTAATCAAAGCTAATGACCATGTAGGCAATGAGGTGAAAGATATTTCGGGAACGGCAACAGACAACGATAATACAACTGTAACCATAGTAGCGAAACCCCCAATTGCAAATGATGATGCAAAAGATACGATGCAGAATAAACCTGTAACTATAGATGTCCAGAAAAATGACCAAGTAGGTAGCAGTCCAATTGTATCCGGTAGTACGGTAATTACAAAACAGCCAAAAAATGGTACAGTAGCAGTAAACGCTGACGGAACAGTGACTTACACACCAAACAATGGCTACACGGGAACTGATGAATTTGAATATACGGTAACAGATGTTAATGGACAGGTTTCAAACCCTGCTAAAGTGACAATAACCATTGTACCTTCTAATCCTGTTGCAAGTGACGATGCAGCAGAAACGCAATGGAACAAAGAAGTCAAAATCCCAATTCTGGACAATGACAGACCTTCTGGTGCTCCGTTGGACATGACAACTATTGATATTACAGAACAACCTAAGCACGGCGCAGTAAGGGTTAATAGCGATGGTACGGTCACTTACCTGCCAAATAGTGGCTATACTGGAAATGACAGCTTTAAATACCGTATAAAAGATGTGAATGGAAACTGGACCAATGTGGCTACGGTAACAGTTAAAGTAACGGGCTTCTTTATTCCTAATGTGATCACTCCAAATGGGGATGGGAAAAATGACGCTTTCGTTATCGTTGGATTGGAAAACTACCATAATGTTCACCTGACCATTTTTAACCGTTGGGGAAATGAAGTTTATCGAAGTGATAATTATAAAAATACGTGGACAGGCGATGGTCTGAACGAAGGAACCTATTACTACCTCATCCGTTTAAGGGATGGCGAAAAAGAGCAGGTACATAAAGGTTGGGTTTTACTAAAAAGATAGATGATCATGGCCAGCGAAAGGCTGGCCTAATATAAAAAGGTTATGAAGAAGCATTTTGCGAGAAAAAATATGCTGGTGCTGTGTTTGACAATAGCTGTGACATTTCAGTTAAAGGCACAACAGAATATTCAGTTTACACAATATATTTTCAACTCTTTGAGTGTCAATCCGGCTTATGCAGGGTATAAGGAGGAATGGTTTGGACAGCTTGGACTGAGAAGTCAATGGACCGGACTGGAAGGAGCACCAAAAACAGGGCAACTGTCAATTGACGGTGTAGCGGATGCCAATAAAAATATCGGACTTGGTTTACAAATTACGGATGATAGGCTGGGGCCGCAAAATGCGACTTCTGTTTATGCCAATTATGCTTACAGACTGAGACTTGATGAAGATGATACGCAAAGACTCAGCTTTGGGCTGGCTGCCGGAATTTCTCAGTATGGATTGGATGGCAATAAGCTCAGGCCAGTGGATGGAGACGATGCCAATCTGCCGATAGGCAAAATCAACAGTACCATTCCCGACATTCGATTCGGCGTTTATTATTACAATCCAAAATTTTACGTTGGCTTATCTGCCATGGATCTGTTTTCGGGCCAAAACTCGAATCGTTTTTTCAATTGGAACAGCAATACTATAGAGAACATTAGGCGTAAACGCCACTATTATCTCATCGCAGGTGCAATGATTAACCTCTCTGACGACACAAAGCTCCGGCCTAGCATGTTGTTTAAGGAGGACCTTAAGGGGCCTTCAAGTTTAGATATCGGTGGAATGTTGATCTTTGGTGGCAGGTTTTGGATCGGTGGTTCATACAGGACCGAAGCCAACTTGTGGAAGAAACGCTATGAGCAGGGACAAACCTTAAGTAGCCTTAATTCAATCTCAGGAATTACCCAGATTTACATTAATAATCAGTTAAGGGTCGGCTATTCATACGACTACATTATCAGTGAATTGAGCAGTTTTCAGAATGGAACGCATGAGATTACCCTGGGTATTACGTTTCCAGGGAAAAATAGACGTGTACTTAGCCCAAGATTTTTTTAAGAAGGATATCCCATACCCAGACCAAATTAATGAACATGAAGAAAAAAAATATTAAATATGTATTGCTTTTGGGCTTTGGTCTTTGTTGCCATATTGCAATTGCACAGGAACAACCTGATTTGAGGCAGAGAGCAGATCTTTTATATACCCAGTATAACTATGCAAGGGCGGCGACTATTTACCTGAAGTTGGTAGATGTCAAAAAACCAAAATTGTCGGATCTGGAAATACTTGCCGAATGCTATAGACAAATCAACGATTATGAGTCTGCAGAAAATTGGTATGCTCGGGTTATAGAATATCCCGAAAGCAGGGCGGAGAATCTGATCACTTACGGAGAGGTACTTAAATCGAATTCCCGTTATGCAGAAGCCAAAAAGATACTACAGCTATATGCCAGTAGGACTGGAGATTTAAAAAGAGTCAACAATGAGATACTTGGATGCGACTCGGCCACAGTTTGGATGGCTTCGCCTACAAATCATAAGCTTAGAAATGAAACCGGAGTTAATACAGAACTGGCCGAATTTGGTGTCTTTCCAATTGGGAGTAAAATATTTTACACTGCAGAACCGAATCAGGAGCAACAGAAAAAAGATGGACGAACTGGACATGCTTTTTTAAGAATTTATACTGCAGACCAGACTGCAAACAACGAGTTGACGGCTAAACTAATTCATAAGGCCGATTACAATAACCAGCCTTATCATGTCGGGCCAATTGCAACCAGTAAAGACGGAAGTATGTTGTTCGTTACCAGAACATATCCGGGTAAATCAGGAGAAGTCAGCAAAGAAAACAAATTTAGATTCAATACGAACAATTTGGAATTGTATATCTATAGTGCCAAAAATGGCAAATATGATGTTACCCCCTTTCCGTATAATGATGTTAAAAAATATTCGGTAGGGCATGCGGCGCTCAGTCCTGATGAAAAAACGCTGTATTTTGTATCCGATATGCCGGGGGGGCTAGGTGCTACGGATATCTGGTATTGCGAACTTGAACAGGATGGAAGTTGGGGAAAGCCAAAGAATGCTGGCCCTGAAATCAATACCGATCAGAATGAAATGTTTCCCAATATCGGAAATGATGGTGTCATGTATTATTCCAGTAATGGTTGGCCAGGAATGGGAGGTTTGGATGTTTTTGAAGCTAAAGGTGGTCGCAATAACTGGTCAAAGCCAACGAATCTACATTACCCTGTGAATTCACCCGCCGATGATTTTGCCTTTGTTACAGTGCGTAAAACAGAAGAAGCTCAAACGGGCTATCTTTCCTCAAATCGGAAAGGAGGGGTGGGAAGTGATGATATTTACAGTTTTGGGCGTGTAAAGCCTAAAATTGTCCTTGCCCTTAAAGGAGAGGTATTAAATAAAAGCACAGGCGCGCTGATAGAAGGGGCAACCGTTACACTATATGGTAATGGTCGTAGCATTGTATCCAAGAGGTATTCAAATGCTGATGGATTATTCTTTTTTGAGCTTGACAAAGAAACGGATTATACTGTTCTTGGGCAAAAGGAAAAATATTATAGCGATTCGGTTTTGGTCACTACCAAAGGAGTTGTAAAATCGGATACGCTTTTTGCATCCCTGAAATTGGAACCTTTATTCGAGATTGGAAAAACAATTGCGCTTCAGAATATCCATTATAATTTTGATAAGGCCAACATCCGTAAGGACGCCGCAAAAATTCTTGATGAGTTGGTACGTACTATGCGGGATAATCCAACGCTTGAAATAGAATTGGGATCGCATACAGATAGTCGGGGAAGCGATGTCTACAATATATACCTTTCTCTGTGCAGGGCACATTCAGTGGTTGAATACGTGGTCAACCGTGGTATTTCAAGGGCCCGTATGAAAACCAAAGGATATGGTGAAACCCAGCTGCTCAATCGTTGCAAAAATGGAGTAAAATGCTCGGAAGCCGAACATCAGGCCAATAGAAGGACTGAATTTAAAATTTTAAAATACTAGCGAAAAACGTCGAAAATATCAACAAATCAGAAAAAAATACGAGAAACTAGCAGGCTCTGAGTGGCTTTGAATAAGCTGATTAGCCAAAGTAAAAATACTGTTTCTTCTGTGTCCCATTAGAAAAGGCGTGCAGGTTGTTGAGGGGATAGACTCTTGTCACCGATCTGAGGGACATGGAGAAACAATTCATGGTATACATACTAGGTAAGATTATTCATGTAGTTATTTGTTCTGGTTTCAAATTTCGTTTTTAGTAAAACAATAATACTTTTAAGTCTTTCGGGATTAAATTTATCTACCGCAGAATCCCTATTTCTCTTTAGCAGTTAAATTTTATTCTTATTCTGGCCTTGCACAAGGCATTTTGCTATCTGAATGGGGCAAAGCAATGCCCCAGCCGACTGGCAGGAATTGGCATTCGCCATTTTGCAAATGCTAAAAACGAGAGCAGTGCGACGGAATTGTGCGATAGTATTTCGTAGGCCATTAACGAGCGCAGAGAGTTCGAAGGCACCCCTTTTGTTCACTTTTTTTACTTTTTTGCGGTTGTTCTTATTGGGGTTTATATTTACAAAACAGACCTGCCCAAATTATCTGCTTTATGTTTGGGGAAATGACTATTATTTAACATCTTTCTTATTGAATGCAACAGGTTTAATATTATATTCAAGGATCGAAGAACCAAAATAACCTATGAAAATGAAAAATGCCCTCACGGCCATTATCAGGCCGGTTTCTATTCCCCGAAATTTCTTATATTTATTCAAGAACCGAACGGGAAATCGAAATATTTGAGACAGCAAAAGCAGCTCATCAAAAGCTAACTATCCAAAATAATAACAAGAATATGTCTCCAACGGCTAAAAATGAAAATGCTGTGCTTGAGGTTGGACCCTCATCGAGAGAAATAGAAAATACGGTTACAAAAACAGATAATAGTTTTTTCGCACGTCTAATGCGGATGTTTAAAAATTAGTCTAGTCTCAGTTGGTGCAAGCTTTTGAGATTTGGGTAAGTGAGAGGTTGAATAAATATTCTAATTGTTGGCCGGAATTAATCTATTGATTTAAAAAAGGTACAAGTCTGGCCACTACATAAACCCAGGTAGCTAAAACTTGCGGCAGTTTTGTTTTTTAGGTTGAAATATTAATTCAATACGGTTTCTACAATTTTATTCAAAAGGTTTTGTCTCATTTTCGAATCTCTTTTATTGATCAGGACAATTAAACCCCAATTTTTAACCCTGTTGTAAGCTATAATAGACGATTGACCCATAGAATCTTCTGTTTTTAAGTAAATGGTGTTTTTATCATCGGTTATAATGTTGGTGCCTAACCCCATTTCTCTTTATAGTCGTACCAGCTTTTGCTTTGGCACCTGTAATAGGGAGTGTTAGTTACGATAGCTGGCAAGACTGATTACAAAGCGTTTGGTTTTTACCAAACGCTTTGGCATGGTATGTTTAAGGATGTATAATGGCCCAGCCTTGCTGCTGACGGATGATGAGCTCTCCATTTCCACTGGGAACAAAAGAAATAAAATCAAAGAGTTCATCTTTTGAAATGTTTCGCTCTCTCAGCGTGTTTTCGCACTCTGCCAGAATTACGCCTGCCTTTTGCAGCGCCAGCAGCTGCTGCTCGTATGCCGAACCTTTCTTAAATGCGGCTACACCACCACCATGTACAACCAGTTCAAGCTCCAGTTTTCCTTTTAAACGCGGGTCTTCTAGTGCATTCGCAATATTCTTTAGTGTACCCATTATTTTTTTGTCATCATCAGTGTTGAGCTGATAAACCGCTTTATAATGTTTAGCTGTTGCTATTGCTCCGTGAAAACTTTTGGGGTCGGTTTGCTTTTGCTGGGCAGATAAATTTAAGCTTAAAAAGCTGAATACCACTATCGGGAGTAATTGGTAATTTTTCATGTTGTTGTTTATAAATTTTTAAGATGGGCTTTTTTAATGGGATTAAAAGGGCCGTATTTATGTTGTACTTCGGTAAATTGATCCGTATAAGGCCCAAAGGGAAAGTCTATTGGCTTTTTCGAATTATCCGACCAGTCGCTGTGCTGATCTTTATGGGGTCGCGACTGGCTGTTTACGAAGGCCGCCAGGTCCCACGATTCTTCATCGTTGAGCAGCTGGTTTTTATAACTGGCGCCATAAGGCATATTATTTTTAATGTAACCCGCAAAATTTGAAAGCCTGTAAAGACCGGCTGCATCATTGTAACTATCTGGTCCCCATAAAGGCGGATAGGTAAATGTTTTTTTGCCTGCAGCGGGCAGGCCTTCGCCATTACGGCCGTGGCAGGAAACGCATTTAGCCTGATAGATCAATTTTCCTTTTAAGGGATCTGCTGCCCGCATCATAAAAGTAAGTTTTTGGATACCACTACCCTGAGGCGAAATTCCTTTTTTTACATCACTTCCCAAAAAACTGATATAGGCAATCATGGCTTTCAGCTCCCTGCTTGTACTATCGGGCGCTGTACCATTCAGGCTTCTCTCAAAGCAATCTGAAATGCGTTTAACTATGGTTTCTTTTGTGCCCGACCTGGCCCTGAATTTGGGGTAGGTAGAAAATACAGCCGCGTAATTGTTCCCAAATGGTTTAGTTCCCGCATCCAGGTGGCAGTTTTGACAGTTCATGCGGTTGCTGTGCCTGCCTACTGTACCCTCGGGCCCGAGATATTTGGCTGTGTTGGCAATCAGTTCCCGGCCATAACTCACCAATTCTTTCTCCTGCGGATCGTTAATGGCAGCTACATCAGGCGACTTCCAGTTTGGCGCTGGTTGGCTATCCTGCTTTTTTTCTTTCCGGTTAGTGTTTCTTTCAATCAAAAACGAAGCATGTTGGTTTGTCCTTGTTAAAACTAAAGCTATAACAAGGCCTAAAAGTATTACCGTAAGGATGCTAACCATAATTAAAATTTTGCTGATCTTTCGTGGTAATTCTTCCATTCGCTGCTAGCCGATATGATTGGGGTACAAAATAATGGCTAATCTCTGCATCTTCGGTTAAAATTCCAATTTCTTATCTGCAATTACTTATTGGCTGTTTGTTTTCTTAGTTATCCGTAGAACTCCTGCGGAAGACTGCGGACAGTTAGGTGTCAGGCTTCTCTAAGAGAATCGTCACTGCGAGAGGTCAGCTTTTAAAAACACAGGAGTTGGAATGACAAAATCAGCCCAAAGGGAATCGTCATTTCGAGCGGGGTGCAACGCAGTCGGGAATAACGTAGTGTACATTTAAGCTACCACACTTCATGTCAATACTTTATTTACAAAATTTACATTATTATTTACAATCCAAATTCGTTGCGCCGAAGCATATCAAGGTAGATTTGTTGAGTCAATGCTATAGATCAATAAATAAAAATTATGAAATACATACACGTATATGCTTTGTGCTTAATGTCTGTTTTGCTCACTGCCTGTGCCCAAAAGCAAACCAAGGTGCCAACAGACATCAACCAGAGCGCTATCGGCACCGAAGTTAAAAACATAGGGCCTAACATCATGGTTCGTAATATTAAAAAAGGCAGCAATGGTACCATTTTAATTGCTGGCCCCAACAACCTATCATATGGTGATGTTTTTCGATACGATGCCCGCCTGCCCGAAGAGAAGGGGAAAACTTTTACTAACCTTAGCAGTAAAATAGGTTCGCACCGGTTCTGGGATGTTTTGGAAGACCGGCAGGGAAATTTCTGGTTCACCACTGCCGATTCTGGCGTTTATTATTACAACAATTCGGCTGCGCTCAGTGCAGGCGCTAAATCCATTAAACATTTTACTACCAAAGATGGGCTTGCCGATAACCGGGTGATGAGTGTTTATGAAGATAAGGCCGGCGTTATTTGGTTCGGCACCGGGGCCGGTATAAGTCGTTACGATGCCAGCCTGCCGAAAGGGCAATCTTTTCGGAATTTTAAATCTCCAAACGCCCCGCTTTTTTATAAAGACGCACGCTTGAATAATGATATCACTACCATCATTGAAGATAAAACCGGCAAATTGTGGGTTGGCACAAGGGGCGATGCCTTTGTTTACGACGGGAAAAAATATACCACTTTAACCCATAACGGCCAACCCTTTCTCGATGTTTGGAGTATAATGGAAGATAAAAAAGGCAATATCTGGCTCAGCGGTTTCAACGGCTTTAACGTAAGCCAAACCGGTGGCCTTTGGCGTTATGACCTTTCAACTGGTGGTACCTTTACTAAAGTATCGCAACGAGGAGCTTATGCCATCATTCAGGATAAAGCAGGAAACATCTGGACTACCGGTTCGGTAAATCCGGCTAATGCGCATGTTCAGGCACTTACCCGTTACGATGCAAAATCGTTGTATAGTAAGCAACCCGTTGTAACCGAAATCATGTCGGGCAAGGCTTTCTTTGGACTTTTAGAAGCTAACGATGGGAGTATTTGGTTTGGTGATGCCACCGGGGTGTATCGTTATGCAGGGCAGGGAAAAACCATTACCGACTTTTATAGTAAAGTGGGGCAGAAAAAATATAGGATAGATACCAAACAAAGTGCTATTGTATGGCAAGCATCTATGTATTTAGGTGGATGGGAAGGTACTAAGTTAATTAGTGATGGTTCGAGTACGGGTAACGTAGCTATATTAAAAGGAGAATTGTCGATCGAAAACAGTGAGCTGGTGGGCGGTGCGGTAGATGTGGATATGAATACCATTAAGCAAATATTTGAAGATGAAGGCCCGCACAATAAATTACCTGATTTTTTTGATGTCAAAAAATTCCCTGTATCTACATTTGCCATTACGAAGGTCGAAAGCGGTAATCATGAAAATATAAAAGTTACAGGGAAGCTCACCATCGAAGGTATTACGAAGACCGTTACTTTTCCTGCCCAAATGTATTTTAAAGATGGTATGGACGGAACTGTAGAGATAAATGGTGCGTTGATTCTTAACCGAACAGATTGGGGTATCTATTATCGATCAGAAAAGCGCTTTGATGAGTCTGGCGACCTAACCATTTCGAACCAGGTTAAATTCTTTATCAAAATCGTAGCAAAAAAATAATAACCAAAAAACGCTTAACGCCAAGACTCAATCAATCGTCGGGATTGCTTTGGGCTAAGCAAAAGCCTTAACAAGAAATTGTTAAGGCTTTATTTTTTATCGGTATTGCTAAATTGGCAACACATTATTGCTATCGTTAATCCGGAGTTAGTTTTATGGATATCACTAAAGTATATGCCTATCAGATAATGGGGGGATTTAATTGTAATATGAACTTTAGGTGCTATGATTTAGATTCGAGAGTGCAAAAAACACTATGATTGTTGCCAAAATCATGAGTCCTAAAAAGAAAGCATCCGCTTTTAGTTTGCCAGTATTATTCTTTTTAATATCTCTAATGATATCATTTATCTTTTTGGCAAAAGATATCACAATAAAAAAACCAAAAAGAAAATAAGCTATGTTCATATTTAATGTTGTTGTATGTGGTCAGTAGCGTAAAGACAGAAGCCAAAACTGGCTATAGTAATTGCGACTCCAATTGGGCCCAATACCTTTTTAGCTACGGTTCCAAAGGCTTTTTTCATTAATGGAATAGACCATGTCGACAAGGTAGACTGGCTAAGCGCATATAGGATATCTACTCCCAAAGCAGCTACTGCGCAATTAATGTAATCCTGTGCATTTAATTTCGCATTAGCTGTGCTGATAAAAGGATTATAGTTTTTAGTGATTTCTACTGGTGCCTGTGTTTCGGCCCAGGTTAATCCAATTACGAATGGAACCAAATCTTGCTGGGTACCGTTATGTTCTGCTATCATATCGGTAATATCATTGGGTGTAAACCCTTTTGCATACAAATATTGTTTTGCCTCCAATATTACAGGGTCTAGTGCCTGATTAATAGCTTGAACATCGACAACTATTGTATTTCCAGAATTGGTTGGTGTTGGCTCATATTGTACGGTTCCGTCTGTAGCATACAATAGTTCTGCTAGCTGTGAAACGTTGTTGACTGCCTGGATCGGATAAATTTCAGGATTTGTGCCAGGAGGATAGTCGACATATATGGGTTCATAAACCGGATTATTGGGATTTTCAACCATCAGTTTTCCCTTCCCACCGCCGATCTGGGATTTATTATTTAATGCATAGGCGCCAAAGGCAGTACTTCCCACCTTCTCTTTTTGTGTTTTCAGGGCATTCATAAAACGGGTTCTTGCCAGGCCGTGGTCGTCTTTTACGAGGTCATTTTTTTTACAGGAATCAAAGACAAATACGCATACAAATGCAATGGCGTAGAGCACAGACATTGCGAACATGCCTTTGAAAATTTTTTTCGCAGGCTGCAACAGAGTGTTAATAATTCTCATTTTTAGAATTCGATTAATTTAGATTAATAATGATTAGTTCCAGGGTAGTGTTGAGTCAATTCCCCATTATCTGATGGTTCAAATGTAGTTAAGGATGTGTGTAAGCGGTAGCGTTAAATTAAGTCAATGCTAAATTTTACATCAACCCTATGAAATCTTACACGAATCTCTAAAGAATTTTACATCAATCCCCCATTACTCAAAAATACGCAAGGCGACTAAACTAAAGGAAGGCCAAAATAAACTGGTAATTTTTTGCATGACTTTAAGGGAGCTCGTTGGGATTACGGGTAAGGCGCTGCCACTTCTTTTAGCTGTTTACCCTTCAAGGCTATCGGAGTATTTATTCGATTGAATTTAATAAAATTATTAGCTATAATGCTCCAAACATGGTTGTTCTGTTAAACATAGTTTAGATAAGCATTCCTTTTTAGCCCGAAAAAGAAAAACATTAATTGAATTGATTATTAGCATTAAAAGGAAAAAAGCTTAAAAATCAGTTAAAAGCCAGTATATCTACTATTGGTGAAATTCCAATTAATGTATAAATAATAAACTATAATCGGATTTTAGCCCATCCGATGAAAATATTTTGTGACAATTTTTTCTGTGACAAAAAAAACTGTCACAGAAAAAAGGGCCACAACTTTGTGGACAAATTTTAACGGACATAAAAAAGTGCCACAGTTAAAATGATCACAACATGGGCTGAAATAACAAATTGTGGTGAATGGCGCGCTGATCATTAACCGAATAGATTGAGGTATCTATTGTAGATCAGAAATTAATATCGTTAATACGGAGCCACAGACTCCTTTCTATTCAACTATCCGGAGCATCCCTGCTAAACGCTACGGACAGTTAGAAAATGTAATTTTATTTTATTAAGTTCAAAACGGAAAACTTATCTAACCACATGAAAAAACTTACAATTTTTATATCACTATTTTTTTTATCGTTGTCTGTTTTTGCACAAAACAACCCCGATCAAGAAGATTACTCTACTTACTTCAATGGTTTTCAAAGAACTAGCAGTAAGTACCCGGATTCTGCGATAGTTTATATGCAGAAATTAGCCAAAACAGAGCCCAGTGCTGCAGAAGAATTAATACACAATAGTTTTGCGCAAGCTTTTCGGGGCATTGATCGAGAGAAGATGAGAAATAATCCTGACTTTTTAGCAATGATTAAAAAGATGGATATGACCATTGATTCTGTTTTTAAAGCAATGGGCGAGAGCAAAAAAAACGCTTATGTTATTTTAAATGCTTTAAGTAATGACGCTAACCCCTTAATCAGAAACACAATTTTTCCTTTGGCAAAATGGGTTGAAGCTCAAGGTAGTATTACCAATACCACCAGGTTATTAGAAATTGGAAATGATTATTTAAAATATTTATCAGATTCAACTGATTTTTACACTTACCGAAAAGCAAGGTATGGTTTGCTGATTTCAAAATTAATGACTGGTAATAGTGAGCTTAAGCCGATTTCCAACAAATTGCTAAAATTGATTTACAGCAACCTTCAAAATTATCAAAAGGAAGAAGATACTCAAACACTCACCAGGCCAGAAATGGAAAAAAGAGCCTGGTACAGGTACCTGTTTGCCTATACAAATTTCATATCTGCTCAAAACACACAAAGTAAAAATGAAAAAATCTCGTTTCTAAAATTGGCAAGTCAATTTAGTCCTGATGTTATAGATAAAACCATCTCACACGCTTATTTCTACGATAGAGTTTTTCTATTAGGAGAGGGAAAAGAATCATTTGAAGAAGATTATTTGGCTGCTTTAGGCAATGGGGATGAAAAATTTAAAGGCATGATGGCCATGTCTATGAAGGATCCATCTTTTAAAACTAAAGCGAAGGGCCTTTACAAAGAACCTGCTAAGTTCAACATATTGTGGCTATATGAATTCAATAATAATTTTAAAACAGCCCCGCAATTTTCTTTGCTTCAATTGAATGGGGTTCAGTATAAACTAAGTAATCAAAAAAAGCAATGGACATTAGTTGATTTTTGGGGTACCTGGTGTACTCCTTGTAGAAAAGAACACCCCGATTTGCAAAAGTTATATCTACAAACTTTAAATGGGCAGCTACCCATGCTTAATATAATTACAATAGCAAGTGATGATCGTGAACCAGTTGTGAGCGCTTACATGAAAGAGTTTAAATACAGTTTTCCAGTTGCAATGTCTGATAATCAGATAGAAAAAGCTTACAATGTTTCGTCTTGGCCATCGAAATTTCTGATTTCCCCTCAGGGAAAATTCGTGGCTATACCCTCTAGTGTTAATTGGATAAAATATGTTAAAGATTACATTAATGATTAACAGGTTATCAAAACTAATAGGTCGTATCCGCCATACTAATTACATTTCCAGCTGAAGAAAATATTTTGTGACAATTTTTTGTGTGACAAAAAAAACTGTCACAGAAAAAAGTGCCACAACTTTGTGAGCAAATTTTAACGGACATAAAAAAGTGCCACAGTAAAAATGGTCACAACGCTGGCTGAAATAACAAATTGTGGTGAAAGATGCGCTGATCATTAATGGAACAGATTGGGGTAGCGTTTGGTGTTTGCCAAACGCTGCTTTGTTAAATGGTATCGGTTTATATTCTTCCTTAAAAAAGTACAGCCGCTACTTATTTTATTACTCACCACATATTTAATAGCACTTGCCACATTAATTATATATTATTCTTTTAGTTTGCGTCCTTTGATCCGAACCAAAAGAAATATATGTTAGCCGCTTTTAAAAAATTACTGATAAACTGGATTGCCCACTTTTTAATTATGTGGATTGCAATTACTGCATTTACGTTAATTCCTTATTTGTATCATGTACATATCTGGGGTAATTACATCTACAATACCGATGGTACTCCTGTAACAGGTTGGCAATATGCTACCAATTTAAATAGTGATTTATTCGTTGTTGCAATTTTTATCTTTTTGACTGAAGTAGTAAGGCAATTTCTTTTTAAAAAGCGCCATTTCATTGTTTTTATAGCAGGATGTTTATTAACCGGAATGATCTCATGCGCAGGAATTGTTTATTTACGTCCGAACGTTTTTAAGCAGCAAGGTAAACTTTCTGCTGTTGAACCTATTTTATATATAGCAGTTTATGCTTTTGTTTATACAATAGTGAGAGATTATTACCTTCAAAATAGAAATAAAAAGTTGCAAAGAATCCAGCAATCAGAGAATGAATTGCATGCTTTAAAGGCCCAGCTAAATCCACATTTTCTATTCAATGCCTTAAATTATCTTTACGGTACCGCTTTAAAAGAAAAAGCACCCAATACCGCCCAGGGCATTGATACCATGTCGGATATGATGCGTTACACTATACATGGAATGCAAGAAAATTTTGTTCAACTTGGGGATGAACTGAAGTTTATGGAAAACTATCTCAAACTTCAGCAGCTACGCTTACCCATAAAAGATAATATCAAAATCAGCAGTCAAATTGATTCCGATGATCATCATAATCAACAGAAAATAGCACCGCTATTGCTGCTGCCTTTTATTGAAAATGCTTTTAAATACGGTATAAGTATAGATACACCCTGCGAAGTTCGGATAAAGATTGTTGTGGATAAAAACGAGCTGCACATGGAAGTGTTTAATACCATTGTTCAGAACCGTACAGAGGTTAGTGGCAATAATACAGGAATAAAAAATACAATTAAACGTCTCGATCTTCTTTATCCGGATAGTTATCGCTTAGATCATCAAAACACCGGTTTAGCTTATAATGTTTCATTTAGGTTGAAACTCAGTTCTTAAACACATCATTCAATTTTCGTAATCATGCTTAAAAAAGTAATGTTACTGCTTTGCGGTGCAGCAGTTCCCCTTATGTCTGTAGCTCAGACCAAAAATTCGTTATTTACAGTTAAAATAACTGCAACAAAAATGCCCGAAATGGCTAAAATTTACCTGCTATACCAGGTAAATGGTAAAAAAATAATCGATTCTGCAATGCAGACTAATGGCTTGTTTGTTTTTAAAGGTAATATAGATAGACCAAGGTATAGTACCCTTGTTTGCGATACTAACAATATTGGTTTATCGGGAATGATTAAAAAACAACACGATAAACCAGATTTATTGCGCATGTATACTTATCCGGGGCAGGTAGTGTTAAAAACCTCAACCCCTTTAATTGCAGATGCAGGTTTTGTAGGGAAGGGCATCAATGCTGATCATTTTAAACTGGAACAGCTGCTTAGCCCGGTTTATGCAGCAATCGACAAGATCAGTAATTTAGCCGAAACAGCTCATGAGCCAAAAAACTCGCCCTTGAACATTAAATTAGATAGTTTAAATTTGGTTAAGCAGGCTATCAGGCGGAAATTCGTTATCGATAATCCAGACAGCTTTATCGCCTTAGTTGCATTAAATGACTATGCCGGAATCTCGCCTGATGTTGCAGTTATTGAACCCATGTTTAACAGGCTTTCTTTAAGATTGCAACATACTCCATCGGGCAAAGAATTTCGGAAATTTCTTTCGGATCAAAAAGCCCTTAATCCAGGTGCAATGGCTCCTGTTTTTGTTCAAAATGATACAGCCGGCAATCCTGTTAATTTGACCTCATTTAGGGGTAAATATATATTGATTGATTTCTGGGCTTCCTGGTGCGGCCCTTGCAGAGCTGCCAATCCTGAGCTTGTTAAAATCTATAATGAATTTAAGGATAGAAATTTTACTATCTTGGGTATTTCTCTTGATGGTGCGGATGCAAAAGATGCATGGTTAAAAGCAATAAAGAACGATGGGTTAAGCTGGCCCCAGGTTTCGGATTTGAAGCATTGGGAAAATGAGGTGGCCAAGCTTTATAGTGTCAGAAAAATTCCACAGAGTTTTCTCATTGATCCCAAAGGTGTAATTATAGCAAGAGATATTGAACCGAACGAACTAATGAAGAAGCTTAAACAAGTATTACTGATAAAATGATCAAAGTAATTGCAGTTGATGATGAGCCTGTAGCGCATGATATTATTCGTGCCCATGCCGAAAAAATACCTTTTATTTCGCTCGATGCTACGTTTTTGAGTGCTACAGATGCATTGGTTTACATTAAAAATGAGCGGGTAGATTTAGTGTTCCTTGATATTGCTATGCCCGATGTTTCGGGTATTGAATTTGCCTCGATGATAAATCCTGAAATTCTGGTCATTTTTACTACCGCTTACCCCGAATATGCATTAAAAGGTTTTGAGTTGGCTGCAACAGATTATTTATTAAAGCCTATCAATTTTACCCGCTTTTTAAAGGCTTGCCAGCTTGCCGAAATGAGACTTCAGGTGCACGATATAAAAAAAAGGGATAAAGAGCAGTCGTTATTTGTAAAGGATGGATATGACTGGGTGCAAATAAAGTTTAGCAACCTGGTTTATGCCAAAGCTGAAGATAATTATGTTGATTTGCATGAAACTGGTAAACATACCCTTACACGCATTACCTTGACTGAATTGCAGGGAAAACTGCCCGCAGATCAGTTTTTACGGGTTCATAAATCGTTTATAATTTCCAGACAGAAAATTGAACGGATTGAGAAACACCAGGTAATTGTGGCAGGGAATAAGATTCCCTTATCCAAATTATATAGAGATCAGCTCCTGCAAAATCTGGGAGGAGAATCATCGGTTAATTAACGTTTTCAACACGAAACTGGGTGGCAGGGTGGAATGGTGCTGATGATTAATAGAACAGATTGGGGTATTTGTTATAGATCAGAAAAGTAATATCGTTAATGCGGAGTTGATAATTTATTTATAAACAATTACAAAAATAGAAAGCTAAAGATCACTCTAATTAGTGAAATAAAAACTCCATTCAAGTTAAAAGAATACATCGATAAAATAGAGAGCCTTTTACTAAATATCGGGTGGGAAAATATCGAAGTAAATATAATAAGACATAATAAAGCTTTTTACCCAAGGGCTTTGGATGAAGGATTGCACGCTAGGTTGATACTAACAAATTACATGCAAATAATTTCAGGCGTTTAGCATGTCGCTTGCTACTCATATGCCCTTAAATGTCTTATATGTTTAAAAAGTCAGAAGATCTGGGGGCTTAGCTTAGCTGGGAGTTGTTAAAGCTGCTGCAAGGCTTTTTTTACCGTATCCTTGTTCGGCTTAGAAATGGGTATTTTTTCTCCGGAGGTTAAGAGCAATAGGCCACCATCTTCCTTTAACCAGCTTTTTACATATTTCGGATTAACCAAATGGCTTTGGTGTGTTCTTAAAAAACCATTGGGGCGCAATAAATCTGCATACTCTTTAAGTGATTTAGAAACCAATATTTTTTCATTGCCCGTAAGGAAGAAATGCGTATAAGTATTGTCTGCTTCGCAACGCACAATTTCTGATAAGGTAACATACCTGATTTCGCTTTGCATTTGCAGGGCAATTTTGCTCACATTGGTTTCGGGCTTTTTTAATTGTTGCAGTAAAAAATCGAGCTGCGAAGCCGTTTGTGTGGCCAGTTTGCATTCGGCTTTATTTACCGCATCCTTCAATTCTTCAATATCAACAGGTTTTAAAAGATAATCGAGCGCCGCAAATTTTACGGCCTGTATACCATATTGATCGTAAGCGGTAACAAAAATAACTTCAAAATTACGTGTTGGGAGCAGCTTTAATACTTCGAAACCCGTTTGTTCGCCCATTTGTATATCCAGAAACACCAAATCGGGTAAATGTTTTGCAATGGCATTAACCCCATCGCTTACATTTTGAGCTGTGGCTATTATGGTTACCTGCGGGCAATGCTTTAGTAGCAATGCCTGCAGGTTTTCTAAGTTTGAAATTTCGTCGTCTATTAATACTGCTCTCATCATGTTATAGCCAATCGGTTAAGGTTAAGCTTATTTTAGTACCGTTATGGGTTGCTTGTATGGCCAGGGTAAAGCGGTTTTCTTTATAAATATTATTCAATAACGCTATTCTGCTATTACTTAATTGGAGCCCTAAGCCATTGTGCTTCTTTTCCGTATCGAAACCATTTCCATTATCGCTAACTGTTAAAACCAAATCATTTCCCTGTTCAACAAATGTGATGATAATTTTTCCGTCAGCAGCTTTTTTCGATATGCCATGTTTTACAGCATTTTCTACAAAAGGTTGCAGCAGCATGCCTGGTATTTCTATAATCGCTAAATCTAAATTTTCGGCATGCTTAATTTCGTAGGTAAAGCCGAAACGCAGCTGCTCCATTTGCAGGTAATCATCCAATAAAGTTTTTTCTTGCGATAAGCTGATCAGTTCCCTGTCATCGAGTACATTGCGGGTTAAGCGCGCAAATTTAGACAGGTATTTATTGACATTATCTATCTCGTTCTTGTTCATTAAATTTTGAATGCCAGAGAGCGCGTTAAACAAAAAATGAGGGTTTAACTGCGAACGAACGTAGTTAAGCTGCAGCTTTGCGCTGTTTTTTTGCTGCTCATTTTCTTCCAGCTTTTTTTTGTTTCGTTTTTTAACGAAGTAAAGAACAACGAGAAACACTAATCCAATAAGTAATGCTACAATAAATGCATATATAAAAAGTTCTCGTTTGCTGTAGTTTTCTTCCGCTAAAGTGATAGAAAGTGTATGCCGGGTTGTGTACTTTTCCATTTCCTTTTGCGGCATGTTATAGCGGGAAAATGATGAAGGTTGAATAATAATTTCATAATCACCAGATTTTTTGAAAATGTTTCTGTCGATTTTTACGTTGGTTAAAAACTCATGTTCGTCAACTATGCCGCCATACTCCCAGGTAGTTGATTTGAAGATTATCTTATTGGTTTGCTTATCTCTTATTGAGATATAATAGATATAATCTTCATCTGACCTGTCTTTTACGATGGTTAGCTCGTCATCTTTTTCGGTGAAAATAAGTTTTGTTATATCCTTAGGTTCGGTAATCCAGCTGTAATCAACACCTTTATCAATAGTAAAGCGCTTTCTAATACCTTTGATTTTTGCCTTTGGAATTGGCTTACCATAAAGAACCGATTTTTCAATATCGAGTGGTTTTTCGATGCTGTAAACCAATACGGTAATGATTTTGCCTTTTACAGGAAAAGTACCCAGTATTGCAGAACGGAATATTTCTTCATCACCCCCGGCATGGGTATCTTTCAGCAGAGCTTCGTTAATCAGTTCATTTACAACCAATGGTTTATTATCGGATATTATGGTATACCGATAGTGCTGTATGTTAATATTTTTTCCAAAATTAATCGAGATACTTACCTGGCTTACTTCGGGTACATAACTAAAAAAAGTATTCGGTTGATTGGGAAATACATTGGCGTAATAAATGTTTTTTGCCGAACTGTCTACACACATGAGCAGTCTTCCACCGGCAGGGTATATGCGATTAAAGTTAATGCCTTTTTGTGCATTTACTGTAGCTAGCGCGATGATGAAACTGAGAAAAGTAAATACTATTTTTTTCATAATGTTAAGTTGAATTTTCATCAAACTTGCGGCAATAATAACAAAACTAAAACCATAAAACAGTAAAGGCAGTGTTTAGAATAGTAGCCATATCATTTTGTGCAGTATTGGAATGTTGCCTTCAAAAAAGGAATAGCTTAGTGGATTTAAAGATCTCCTGAATTATAAAGTAAAAAATAGAAGGTTTTTTACGCTAAACCCTCAGTTATTGCGGTTTTTAAGCTAAAATAAAAAAGGATTGCGTTTCTGGCCGCAATCCTTTTTTGTTTTAATAAACCAGTTACCGTTAAGGTAATGTGCTGGTTTTCGGTTTTAAATGTAAGTTAATCTAATCCGTTTTTTTCGGGTCAGTATTTTCCATCCGTGTACTTGTTCTAAAAACAGGTACACTGTAATCTTTTGGCAAATGCGCTGCAGGTATGGTGGTTTCATTTCCATCGCGCAATGCTTTATAATGTGGCGACATAATTTCTACGCCGGCTTCGTTAAAAATATCTTGTATGTTGGCATGCAGGCTGGAGTATATTAAGGCCTGTTTATTGGGCGATTTGGTGTGTGCATTTATGCAGTAGCTAACATAATAATCGTCAAGGCTGGTTTGTAGCACATAAGGCTTAGGGTCGGCCTCTATCATATCCGAACTCAGTGCGGCATCAATAAGCAGTTGATGTACCTGGCGCCAGGGCGCATCGTAACCAATGGTAACCGTAGTGTGTATAATGAGGCCTTTTTCTGATGCTTCTACACTGTAGTTAATGGTGTGGTTGCTCATCACAGTCGAATTGGGAATCGAAACTACTTCGTTCTGGATAGTTCTTACCCGGGTAACCAAAAGGGTTTTCTCGATAATATCGCCCGTTACCTCACCAATTTTTACACGGTCTCCAATTCTGAAAGCCCGCATGTAAGTGAGTACCAGGCCGGCAACCACGTTACCCAAAGCCCCGGCCGAGCCGAAGGTGAACAGAACGCCCATAAATACCGATACGCCTTTAAACACACCAGAGTCTGAGCCTGGCAGGTACGGAAAGATAACAATAAGCATAAAGGCCAAAATAAGTACCCTAATGATTTGGTAAGTAGGGTTGGCCCAATCTTTATAAAAGCCTGGTATGGTAAGTTTGCCACGTTCTACCTCTGTTTTAATAAAGCGCACAAACCGCAGTACATAGCGGAAAACCACCAGCAATACCAGTATTGTCATTAAATCGGGAATGTAATTCCAAATGGCACTTCCTATTTTTTTTAAAGGGCCCAGAATATAGGCCAAAAGATTTTCGGAAAGATCTTTGGTAAATGGAAATATACCAAACAGCACCGGCAGGGCCAGATAAATTAACAGGATGATAATTATCCACCGGGCAATAGATAAGGCGGCACCGATTACCCAAAGCTGCCGGTCGGGATCTAAAAGTTGATAATTTTTAATCCTGATGCCATCTTTAAGCCGCCCTTCGCTTTTAAGTAGTTTGGCGGTGAGGGTTCTAAACAGCCGGTTTACCAGGTATACCAGGCCAATAACCACCGCTATTACCAATAAGGTGAGTAAAATTTCTTTTATTATTACCTGCAGGCTGTTTTCATCGCGATAATTGATTACAGATTTGCCTACTGCAGCTTTAACATCGGCTGATAGGGTATTAATATCTTTTTTTGCCCAGATGGCATCTTCTTCGTTGATGGATAGGAGCAAATTATTTCCATAAATCAGGTCGATTGAGCTTTCGGCCTGGCTAAGTTTTAGCGAATCGGTATGGAAGGTTGTACCACCGGCAATTTTTTCTAAACGGTTGGCAATGGCCTGCGCACGATCGGCTGCGCTGAAACTGCCAAGTTTGGCGTAAATATAAAATAGCGTATCGCGGTTAAAAACTACGGGAACTCCTTTAATAAACTTCCTGAGCGAATCGATCTGTTTTACCTGCTTTACTTGCTGAAGCGAATCTTTCTTTTTCAATGCGCCAAGTTCGAGCAACAAGCGGTTACGTTCGGTATCATCTCCTTTACCCAAAGCATTTACCTGTTTTTGAAGTACATCGCGTTTTAAGGAGTCTGCAATCCGTTCGGCCGATAACTGGCTCACGCGGTCGAGCCCACTGTTCATTTTTTTAATCTGTGTAGAATCGACAGGTTTTTTTAGGCTATCAGTTTGGGCATAAAGTTGGGTTCCGAGAAAAACCAAAGCAAAAAGATGGAGGGTAAAAAGTCTTTTCATAATCGTTTGTACTTGGTTAAATGTAATTAAAATTAGGCTGATAATGATTTTTGGTACTTAAGTTTATCCAGAAAAATAGTTCAATTGCTTTTCAGCGGTAAATTGTTCAAATTTAACAGCTCAATTAGCATAAGCCTGAAAAGTAATTTAGTATTTGTATACAAAATTATTTTTATACTTAACAAATTGTTAATACGGATAGAATTGTATATTTAACATCTAAATGGTTTTTTTGCATTGAAATTTAGGCAGGGTAATGGGTGATTATAATCTGAATACTGATGATGAGCTTTTACTACTTCTGAAGGAGCGTAACCACCGCGCCTATGCAGAAATTTACCAGCGCTACTGGGCCATGCTGTTCCGTTATGCGCGTAAAATACTCCAAAACGACGAAGAATCGAGGGATGTAGTACAGGATGTTTTTGTGATGTTATGGTCGAAATCTGAAGCACTCGAAATCCACACTTCCTTATCCTGTTTTCTGTATGCCGCCGTGCGCAACAGTATCCTTAAACTTTTTCAGCGCGGAAAGGTAAAAAACAACTATTTAAATTCGCTCGAAAAATTTATCGAAGCCGGCAACAATACCACCGATCATTTGGTACGCAACCGCGAACTGGCCAAACGCATCGAACTCGAAGTTGCGCAGCTGCCCGCAAAAATGCGCGAGGTTTTTGAACTAAGCCGCAATGCACATTTATCCCATCGCGAAATTGCTGTGCGCATGGATATTTCTGATAAAACCGTTAAAAAACAAATGAATAATGCCTTAAAAATACTCCGTTTAAAACTGGGCAGTTTATTCGTTTTGATCTTCTGATTTTACCCGATTAATTTTTTTTTATTTTT
This sequence comes from Pedobacter sp. HDW13, assembly GCF_011303555.1. Lineage (NCBI taxonomy): Bacteria > Pseudomonadati > Bacteroidota > Sphingobacteriia > Sphingobacteriales > Sphingobacteriaceae > Pedobacter > Pedobacter sp. HDW13. The sequence goes on from NZ_CP049868.1 coordinate 4,535,330, forward strand.
TTTATTTTTTTCTACGCCCTGGCCGCGGGCAAATGTTCATAACCATACATCAACCTATAAGTGTTAGTTATGGAGCATAAAAGAGCTGAAGCATTACTGGAAAAATATCTGGCCGGGCATTGTACGCCCGAGGAAGTGGCTATTGTAGAGTCGTGGTACCTGCAAGTAACCGAAAATCCTGAGGCTTTAGCTCCCGAACCGGATTATGCTTCGCTTGGAGATAGCATGTGGGGCACCATACAAGAGCGAAACAATCCGCCTAAAAAAGTAAAACTGCAATGGGGCTGGGCTGCAGCAGCAGTTATTTTGCTGGCGCTTGGCTTTGGTTTATATCAATACAAAAATACCAGTCAGCCCGAAATGCAAAGTGTTGGGTATTTAGTTAAAAACGATATTAAACCCGGCGGAAATAAAGCTTTTCTTACACTGGCCAATGGGGCTAAAATTTCGCTCGATGATACACAGAATGGTAAAATAGCCGAACAGCAAGGTGTAAGCATTACCAAAACAGCTAAGGGCGAGTTGGTTTATACTGCTAAAAATGCCACTGCACAATGGCTTGCAGGGAAACAGCAATTTAATACTATAGAAACGCCAAAAGGTGGCCAGTACCAGATAAACCTGCCCGATGGTACCAAAGTATGGCTAAACGCGGCTTCATCTTTAAAATATCCTACATCTTTTGCCAGTACAGGTCGCGAGGTACAGCTTAAAGGCGAAGCCTATTTTGAAGTGGCTAAAAAAACTACACAGGGGCAGCGGGTTCCGTTTACTGTAAAAACCGAAACGCAGGTGGTAGAAGTTTTGGGTACGCATTTCAACATTAACAGTTACAATAACGAAGAAAATACCAAAACCACACTGGTTGAAGGATCGGTAAGGGTTACACCTGTTACCGGATCGGGAAATTTAGCTGTACTGGCCAAAGTTTTGAAACCCGGCGAACAATCGTTGTTAAAAGGATCGTCGGTTAAAATAACAGCAGTAGAAACCGAAGAGGCCCTGGCCTGGAAAGAAGGCCTTTTTATGTTTGATAATGAAAACCTCGAAAGTATTATGCATAAAGTAGCCAGGTGGTATGATGTAGAGGTGGTATTTAAGGATAAAGTTTTATTGACTAAAGATTATAGCGGTACCGTTTCCAGGTTTGGAAATGTATCGCAGGTGCTTAAAAAGTTAGAATTAACGGGATCAGTTCATTTTAATATCGAAGGAAGGAGGATTGTAGTAATGAAATAAACCTTAAAACTGCAATCCAAAAAAAAGTCAGCAATGCTACCAACATTACTGACCCTGAACCGGCGTAAACCGGCTAATGTTTGGATCAGTTCAAAATAAACTATGCGATAGAATAATAGAAACCAAAACAAACAAACAAATGTATATAAATTCTGCTAATAATTTTTGCAGGTATAGCTCCTGCATGACCAAATTTTTGCTAGTGATGAAACTCCTTATAGTTTTAATGGTAACTGCTTTACTACAGGCAAGTGCTGCAACAAGCAATGCCCAGAGCCTTTCTCTAGTTAATAAACACATTACCATTAAGCAGGTTTTCAAAGAAATTAGAAAACAAACCGGCTATAATGTATTGTGGGAAGCCGATAAATTACAAACCAACCAAACCATTAATGTAAGTTTTAATAATACCCCACTTGATGAGGTATTGAAAAAATGCCTGGCAGGCAAACCATTAACCTACGCCATTGATGAAAAAACAGTGATTATTAAAGCTGCCGAAATTTCGGTATTTGAAAAACTGTTAAACCTGTTTAAAAACATCGAGGTAAGTGGTAAAGTGGTAGATGAAAAGGGCGGCGCTATGCCCAACACCTCCATACTGATTAAGGGAACCAAAATTTTTCATAAAACAGACGAAGGCGGAAACTTTAAATTTACAATAGCCGGAGAGGGCGCAGTTTTAGTGGTATCGTACCTGGGTTACAAAACCCAGGAGGTACCGGTAAATAAAAGTGGAAGTTTAACCATTTCGCTGCAGCCTGATATGGCCGACTTGGAAGATGTAGTGGTAGTAGGTTACGGAACACAGAAACGGGCAAACTTAACTGGTGCAGTTGATGCAATAAGTGCCAAACAATTAGAAAACAGGCCAATTGCCAATATTGGGCAGGGTTTACAGGGCTTAATTCCGAATTTAAATATTTCTATTGCCAATGGCAGGCCCAATACGGCGCCCGATTTCAATATCAGGGGATTTACCTCTATTAATGGTGGTGCACCTTTAATATTGGTAGATAACGTACCTTTCAGCAGTTCCGATTTGTTAACACTTAACCCTGCCGATATAGAAAGTGTATCGGTATTAAAAGATGCAGCTTCATCGGCCATTTATGGTGCGAGAGCACCATTTGGGGTTGTTTTAATTGTTACCCGCACAGCAAAAAGCAGCAAATTAAATGTTGGGGTAAACAGTTATATGGCCTACCGTACCGTAGGTAAATTGCCAGAAGTGGTTACCGATCCGTACCAGGTATTGAAAGCTAAAAACGAAGCCGCCTTTCCTTTGTACAACCCAGCCTATAGCGCTACATTGGTAGAAGCGGCCAGGTTACGCTCATTAGATCCTTCGTTGCCAGATGTAATTACCGATCCAACCGACCCGAACAAATGGTTCTACATCGGATCGACAGATTGGCTTAGAGAAGCTTACAATCAATCGGCACCAACTTACAATGTGGGCGTAAATGTATCTAAAAGGGCCGAACAGGTGAGTTACTATCTTTCTGCCAATTATTACAGGCAGAATGGAATGATCAAGAATGCAAATGAAAACAACAACATTTATAACCTACGTGGAAAAGTTGATTTGAATGTAACCAAATGGCTTACGCTCTCTAACAACACCATGTTAACCTCTACCTTTTACGAGGCTCCTACCTTTATTGATGGAAACTATTTCTGGAATATAAACCGTACCAACGTAACCGATATTCCGCGCAACCCCGATGGTTCGTGGACTTCGGCAGGTGCATCTTTGTTAGGTGCAGTGCAAGAAGGTGGCCGCAAAACTTTAAGCTCGAACACGGTGCAAACCACTTTCTCTTTCGATGCTTCGCTGGTTAAAAATATCTGGAGTTTAAAGGGCGATGCAACTTTAAGGCGGGTAAATAACCTAAACAAATCATACGAAATTCCGGTGCCATATAAAACCGGACCTAACTTATCACCTCCTTTATCTACTTCCACTTCGGCAGCCGATCAGCATGCAAATACCAAATACAATATTATTAACCTGTATACCGAAGCACACAAAAAGCTAGGGAACCATTTTGTATCGGGTTTGGTAGGTTACAACCAGGAGGAATTGCGTTACAATGCCTTTACAGCTTCGCGCAAATTGTTAATTTCCAATAGCCTGCCTTCTATAAATCTGGCTACCGGCGATCAAACGGTAAGCGAAAGCATTTCTGAATGGGCAGTACAAGGACTTTTTTACCGCGTAAACTATAATTTTAAAGAACGTTACCTGTTGGAGTTAAATGGCCGTTATGATGGTTCATCGCGTTTTGCACCAGGTAAAAGATGGGTTTTTGTTCCTTCAGGCTCGGCAGGCTGGTTACTATCTGACGAGAAGTTTTTTGCCCCGGTAAAACAATTTTTAGCAATGGATATGTTTAAAATCAGAGGTTCTTACGGTGTGCTGGGTAACCAGGCCGCTGTAGGAGAGTACGATTACCTGTCGAAAATGACCAGCGGTAAAACCTCGCAGATTTTGGGCGGTGCACAACCAACTTATGTTAATCCGCCGGCAGCTATCTCAAGTAATTTTACCTGGGAAAAGGTATCATCTGTAAACCTCGGTATCGATGCGGCTTTCTTCAAAAACAGGTTAGAGGTGAATTTTGACCGTTACACCCGTTTTACTAAAAATATGCTCGTAGCTGGTAAACCTTTACCTGGAGTTTTTGGAACAGCATCGCCAACTACCAATGCTGCCGATTTAAAAACCAAGGGCTGGGAGTTAAAACTGGGTTGGAAAGATCAGGCTACTTTAGGTGGTTCGCCATTTAGTTACAATGTAGTGCTGGCCTTAAGTGATAGCAGAACTTACATTACCCGTTTCGATAACCCAAATAAATTGCTGACTGGTGTTTCATTTTACGAGGGCATGGAGTTAGGCGAAATATGGGGGCTGGAGGCCGAAGGCTTTTTCCAGAATGCTGATGAGTTGAAAAACCACGCCAACCAAACTGCAGTAGGTACCGACGATCAGCGTTATCAGTATTTTGTGGGCGATATTAAATTTAAAGACCGCAACAACGATGGTAAAATAGACTTTGGTAATAAAACAGTTGATAACCCTGGCGATTACTACAAACTGGGTAACAACAGAAACCGCCTTCCGTACAGTATCGATTTATCTGGTGCATGGAAAGGTTTCGATTTACGCGTGTACATTCAGGGCGTGGCCAAAAGAGATTGGTATGCTGATGGTAGCAACATTTATTTCTGGGGAATTTATGCACAGCCATGGACCAACGTTACCGTGCAAAACCTCGATCACTGGAGCCCTGAAACCCCAAATGCTTATTTCCCGAGGATAAAAGCCTATGCTGCTGAAGATACCGGAGAGGAATTGGGTATTCCGAATACCAAATACCTGCAAGATGCTTCGTACATGCGTGTTAAAAACATTACACTGGGTTATACTTTACCTAAAAGTTTATTAAAACGTGCTAAAATCGAAAATGTACACTTTTATGTAAGTGGCGAAAATTTATTCGAACACTCCAACCTAAAAGTGAAACTAGATCCAGAAGGCCTGGGCGGAAGTATCTATCCATTTCAACGTACTTATTCATTTGGTCTGAACTTTAATTTCTAATACTAAACAGATGAAAACAAAATATTACATCAATATATTAGTGGTTATCCTCACCGTTGGCTTTTTGGCCGGATGTAAGAAGGATTTTTTAGACCGCATTCCGGAAACCACCATTACCCCGAACGAGTTTTTTAAAACCACAGCCGATTTGGAAACCTACAGCAATGGTTTTTATGGCATGTTTGGTGCCGGTACCGACGATGTTTTTTCAGACAATATATCGGTTTACCTGGGCGGGCATGAAATGGATAACATGATTAGGGGCAAAATTACGCCCGCTAACGTTGGTGGCTGGAGCTGGGGCAACCTGCGCACCATCAATTACATGATCAATAATCTTCAAAATGTAAAAGGCGATGCAGCTACCATTAAGCACTTTGTTGGTATTGCCCGTTTTTACAGGGGGATATTTTATTATAACATGATTCGCAGATATGGCGATGTACCTTATTACAATACGGTTTTAGGTACCAATGATGAAGCGCAGCTTTATAAAGCCAAAGATCCACGAACGCTGGTAGCGGATTCGGTTGTTGCCGACCTGGAATATGCTGCCGCCAACGTGCTGCCAACAGGAACCAATACCCGCGTAACCAAATGGGCTGCATTAACGGTTTTATCGAGGTTTTGCCTGTACGAAGGTACTTTTAGGAAATACCACGATGAACTGGGCTTACAAAGTTCGGCCAATACCTTTTTGCAAAGGGCTGCATCTGCTTCTAAATCGGTAATGACCGATGGTGGTTTTAGCATTTACAATACCGGTAAAAAAGGAGAAGATTACCAGAAACTGTTTACCAGCGAAGATTTAAGCGGTATTAAAGAAATCATCTTTTACGATGATTATAACCGAGCTTTAAACCGGTCTAATAGCACACATTATGTGTTCGATTGGCAATGGTCGTTAAGCAAAAGTTTAATCGATACCTATTTAATGACAGATGGAACGGCTTTCACCTCAACAACCGATTGGGACAAGAAGCCTTACTCCGAAATCTTCAAAAACCGCGATGCAAGGATGGCGGTAACGGTTGCGCCTCCCGGATTTTCGACTACTTTGGGTGGAGCGCCAAATAAAACCCGGCCAACTTTTGGCGGTTATCCTCAAATTAAGTTTTATGCTATAGATCCTGTCAGCAAATCATATACTGAGTTTACCGACCTGCCAATATTACGTTATGCAGAGGTATTGTTAATTAATGCTGAGGCCAAAGCAGAGCTGGGTACCCTAAGCCAAACCGATTTAGACCTGACCATTAATGTGTTGCGCAACCGCGCTGGTGTAGCAGCATTGAATATGGTTACTGCAAATGCCAGTCCCGATAACGTTTTGGCAGCCATGTACCCTGCGGTTAATGGTGTTAACAAAGGTGTGCTATTAGAAATCCGCCGCGAACGCAATGTAGAGCTGGCCTGCGAAGGTTTCAGGTTTGCAGATTTGTTGCGTTGGAAAGCTGGTAAATTATTAGAGAAACCTACCCAGGGTATGTACGTGGCTAAGCTGGGTGCTTACGATGTTACCGGAGATGGGGTAGAAGATGTTGCCATTTTGCAGGCCGCAGGTCAGGAAACACCACTTGATGGTTTACCTGCTGATGTTAAAGCTAAACTGGTAAAATATTATTTAAGCGATAATAGTTTTTATCTGAGCAACGGCACTTCGGGCTTCGTTATGTTCCCCGAAAACCAAACCAACCCAAGGTCGTTTATCGAGCCGAAGTATTATTATTACCCAATACCAATGCAGCAGATTTTACTAAACCCGCAACTTAAACAACCAACAGGTTGGTAATAGTATAAATCAATAGTATAAATAAGAGACCGTCATCTCGACTGAAGCGCAGTCCCGACATTAAGTCGGGAGAGAGAGCTATTACTAAAATTCTCGACATCGTCGCACTTCGTTCGAAATGACGGTCTCTTTAACCACAACACAAATGAACATGAAAAGAAGAAGTTTATTAAAAGCACTCCCATTGGCTACCGCTGCATTGGCCCTTGGCGATTTAAACGCCGTTGCATCGGCACCCGCAGAAAAAGATAAGAAGAAAAAACTGGTATTAACCATTGCGCATATTACCGATGTACACATCCGTCAGGGCGATAATGCACCGGCAAGGTTTGAAAAATGCCTGCAAAAGATTAAAGACCTTAAAGTAGATTTTTTTCTCAACGGAGGTGATAGCATCCACGCAGCCGATTATAACGATATTAAACGCGAAAGTGTGGTAGAGCAATGGGGGATATGGGATAAATGCATTAAACAGCTTGATGGCTATGAACTGCACAGCTGTATTGGTAACCACGATATCTGGTGGGCAGCCCCCTCAAAAGAGGATGAAATGTATGGTAAAGATTACGTGGTAAAAAGGCTCAAAATTCCTAACCGTTATTATAGTTTCAGTAAAAATGGCTGGCATTTTATCATTTTGGATGGGAACAATAAAAATACCGCATTAGATGCCGAACAATACAAGTGGCTGGAAAGTGAATTAGAAAAGCTACCGGCAAATACACCGGTATTGCTCATGTCGCACTACCCGATATTAACGGTAACAGGTACCTGGGAAGGTGGGCAACATGGCGATCATAAAGAATTGAAACAGCTTTTTTATAAGCATAAAGATAAGGTGAAGGTTTGCCTCAGCGGTCACCAGCATTTGCTGGATAGGGCCTGGTACAATGGTGTAGAGTATTATTGCAACGGTGCCATGAGCGGTTTTTGGTGGGGTAAAGGCGATAAACGTTCTGCCCAGCCTTATTACTACCAGGAAACACCTCCAGGTTATGCCATTTTAAAGCTGTATAGTGATGGTACGCTCGAAAACAAATATATCGTAGAAACAGAAGGTCAATCGTAACTGAAATTTGGTTTCTACTTTGATAAAGTGCCGCCGAAAGGTGGCACTTTGTTTTTATATAAGTTCTACTACTGAGGTTATCCAGTCCCCCTTTGAAGGGGTAGGGGGATGATTAGGTACATTACAAAGCACCTTTAAAAGTTTCCCAAGGGTTAATTTATTGGATAAAAATCAATATTAGTTACAGCTCCTTCGGAGTCGTCATTTCGAGCGAAGTGCAGCGTAGTCGAGAACCACGAAGTGCTCAGCGAAGCTAAATCTTATTAGATAGATCTCTCCCTGCCCGAAGCAGGCGGGCGCTCCACTGCGTTCCGGTCGAGATGACGTTTCAAAAAAAAAGGATTACCCATTGTTCAGGTAATCCTTTTATTACTTTATAATGAAGTGCATCGGTTACAACAATGCCCGGTCTAAGTGCACATAACCACCATCAACATGAATAAGCTGACCTGTAGTATGGCTCGATTTATCTGACAATAAGAACACTGCTGTATTGGCGATCTCCTCTACGGTGGTCATCCGGTTCTCAAAAGGGATTTTATCGGTAATGCTTTTCAGTTTCTCTTCCGGCTGATCGAATGTGCTGATCCATTTTTGATAGAGGGGAGTCCAGGCCTCGGCCACGATAATGGCGTTAACGCGGATGCCGTATTGCAATAACTCAACCGCCCATTCGCGGGTTAAGGCATTACGCGCACCATTAGCTGCTGCATAACCCGATGTACCACCCTGACCGGTTTCAGCAGTTTTACTGCCAATGTTTAAGATTGAACCCTTATTCTTTTTCAGCTCAGGCAAAACGTGCTGGGCCAATAAATAATAATGTACTACGTTTTTGTGTAACGATTCCATAAAAGCCTCGTAGGTGCCGCTTTCGAGGCCTACGCCGTCGTTAACCCCGGCATTGTTAACCAAACCATCAATGCGGTTGTATTTGGCTAATATGGCATCAACTATATTTTTACAACTATCGGGTGCAGTTAGTTCGGCAGTAAAATAATCGCCATTCAATCCAAGGTCTTTAATTTCCTGCAACATGCTCTGGTTATCGGCTTCGTTACGGCCAATAATGATGGGGAATGCGTTTTCAATTGCCAAAGCTTTAACAATTGCTGCGCCAATGCCTTTTGCACCACCACTTACCAAAATTATTTTTCCTTTTAAATTTAAATCCATATTAGGGGATATTTTTATTTATTGTTTTAAAACAGGACAGATGGAGCTTTAAGTTTAAAGCTAATGCTTTGTTTCGAATAAAACCCGTACAAATGCATTAAGATGCCCGCCTGCGCGGTAAAGAAGAATTTGTATTGAGGTCCTTCTTCCCCTCATTCATCTTCCATTATACGTCTTCCATCATTTACAGGCTAACACCTCTTTTCCATGGAATAAAATCATCCTGGTTAAGTTGTACAGCTTTTGGTATTTCCTGACCGCTTGCTACTTTAATACAGTACTCCAAAATGTCTTCGCCCATTTCGTTAATGGTTTTTTCGCCGCTGATAACCGGTCCGGTATCAATGTCGATAATATCGCTCATGCGTTTTGCCAAAACGGCGTTGGTGGCTACTTTAATGGTTGGACAAACCGGGTTACCCGTTGGCGTACCCAATCCTGTAGTAAATAAAATTAGTGTGGCACCCGCTGCAGCCTTACCAGTGGTGGCTTCAACGTCGTTACCCGGGGTACATACCAAACTTAAGCCAGGTTTTGTTGCCGGCTCGGTATAATCGAGTACATCTACCACCGGCGAAGCACCAGCTTTACGCGCAGCACCAGCCGATTTAATGGCGTCGGTAATCAATCCATCTTTAATATTGCCCGGCGAAGGGTTCATGTAAAAACCCGAGCCCACTTTATGCGCAAGGTCATCGTATTCTGTCATTAAGCGGATAAACTTCTCTGCAGTTGCGCGGTCTACCGATCTGTCGATCATTTCCTGTTCTACACCACATAGTTCAGGGAACTCGGCTAACAATACTTTTGCGCCAAGGGCTACCAGTAAATCGGCGCAGTAACCCACTGCAGGGTTTGCCGAAATGCCACTGAAACCATCGCTACCACCACATTTTACACCTACACACAATTTATTTAAAGGTGCAGCCTCGCGTTCGTGTTTATTAATGAACATCAACCCTTCAAACGTATTTCTAATTGCATCCTGAATCAGCTGTTCTTCGCTTTGTGTTTTCTGTTGCTCAAAAATCAGTAATGGCTTATCAAACTCCGGATCGAGTGCAAGCAGATCGCGTTTAAAATCGGCTACCTGTAAATGCTGACAGCCTAAACTTAAAACGGTAACGCCGGCAACATTGGGGTGATTGGCATAAGCTGCCAATAGTTTGCTTAGAGTATCCGAATCTTGCCTGGTACCACCACAGCCACCATTATGCGTCAGAAATTTAATGCCATCAACATTTTTAAAGGTGCGGGTAGTGCGGTCGGCTTTAGGTTCGAAACTGATATTGTGGATATCTTCTCCATTTTCGAAAGCCTGAACCAGCTTATGCGTATACGATTTGTATTTGTCGCCCACAGCATAGCCCAGTTCACTGTACAACGATTCGCGGATGATATCTAAATTGCGGTTTTCGCAAAATACCGTTGGGATAAACAACCAGTAATTGGCAGTACCCACAGTACCGTTTTTACGGTGGTAACCATAAAATTTGCGATCGGCATATTTCTGCACATCGGGTGCTTCCCATTTATAGTCTACATCGCGATAAGCAAATGGCTCGGCTGCATGTTTGGTATTTTCTACATTCATGCGCATGCCGGCTTTAACGTCGAACTGCACTTTGCCAACCAAAACACCATACATCATAACCTCATCACCCGCATGCATATCCTGCATAAAAAACTTATGCTTCGCCGGAATTTCTTCCTGAGTAACGTAAGTATTTCCTTCATGTTCTATTGTGGCACCCTGTGGTAAATCCTGCAAGGCAACCAAAACGTTATCGGCATGGTTAATTTTGATGACTAGTTTTTTCATCTATAAATTGTATTTGTTATTTTTTTAATCTGATTAAGCTGCTAAAGTCACTTCTTTTTCAACGTGATTGGGTTTCCATCCTTTCCAACCAAAATAGAATACCACCAAAAAGCATACAAAAGGTACTACATAACCGTATTGGATATTGTGGGTAGCATCAGAAATTAATCCCAATACTGGTGGTAAAAAGGCACCACCCACAATCGACATTACAATAAGTGAAGAACCCAGTTTGGTATCTTTGCCCAAACCGGCAATACCCAATGAAAATATGGTTGGGAACATAATCGACATGAAGAATGCAACTCCAATTAAGGCGTAAACGGTAATCATGCCTGTGGCAAAAATAGATACTAAGGTTAATACGGCGCTGATTAAGGCGTAAAGCATTAACAGTTTATGCGGTGCTACAAATTTCATGAAAATTGTGCCTATGAATCTACCCGCCAAAAATGCAAGGCCTGCAGCACTTGTATACAATGATGCTTTTGCCAGCGTAATGCCAGCCGATGAGGTAATGAAACTGATAAACATACTCATTACACAAACCTGGGCGCCTACATAAAAAAACTGCCCAATAATGGCCCAGCGCAAATGACTGTGACCCAATACATGGCCAAAAGTGCTTTTTTCGTCAGCATGCTCTTCTTCTTTAATATCAGGGAGTTTGGTGAAAATAAATAGAATGGCCACTACAATAATCAGGATGCCTAAAATTAAATAGGGCGCTTTTACAGTCGAGGCTTCCTGCAACACATAGGCTTGTTTGGCTGCTGGCAACATTTTAGCCAATTGCTCATCGGTATAGGTAGATTCGGTGAAAATAAGTTTACCACCTACAATCGGGCCTAAAAATGCAGCCAAACCATTAAAAGATTGCGAAAAATTTAAACGCTGGGTAGCTGTTTCTGGCGGCCCCAATACCGTTACATAAGGGTTTGCTGCAGTTTCTAAAAAGGTTAATCCACAGGCGATAATGAAAAGTGCACCCAGGAAAAAGATGTATTTGGCGGTATTGGCAGCCGGTATAAATAATAAGCAACCAACAGCAAATAATATCAGTCCCACAATAATACCACTTTTATAGCCGTATTTGCGCATAATATAGCCCGCTGGTAATGCCAGTAAGAAATAGGCAATAAAAACCGACGAATCGACCAGGGTAGATTCGAAAACGCTGAGCTGAAAAGCTTTACGCAGGTGCGGAATCAATACCGGATCGAGATTGTGAACAAAGCCCCAGAAAAAGAACAGGCTGGTGACTAAAATTAACGGGAAAAGATATCCTTTACCGCTCTTTGCCGTATCGGATGTTGTGAAATTCGTTGATGTGCTGTGGCTCATATTTGGTTTTTATATTGGTTATGTGGTTTGATCTAAAATAAAGATTATTTGCAAAAAAGAAATCGCCGATAGATGATTTAAATGGCTATAACCCGAATTGGCCAAAGGTTGGCCACAATAAGTTTGTTTAACAGAGAAATGGACATTGGTCTATATAGCAAAGAATAAATAATCCCACCTTCATATGTATGTTTGTTTAGTTGAAACTTTACAAATTAAGTCCTAAAGCGGTAATAAAAATTTAACTTTATCATCTAATTATTAAATGATATTGTCTTAATTTTATACATTGCGAAATATTACTGCATATTAGATTGATTTTTTAAGATTCTATGAAACCGCATTTACTTAATGTATCTACTAATTCGGTAGATTCTTTTAGTGCCCGAAGGGATATTATGCCAGATGTAAACAACCTGTGGCATTATCATTCTGCCTTAGAGTTAATTTATATCAAAAAAGGGCGGGGGACACAATTTATTGGCGACAGCATTAAAAATTTTAATGATGGCGATGTTGTTTTACTCGGAAGTAATTTGCCGCATTACTGGCGCTTTGATCCGGAGTTTTTCGAAACTAGCGATGGGGAACCGGTTGATGTTTATGCCGTACATTTTAAGGAAGAGTTTTTGGGTAAGGATTTTCTTAACCTGCCCGAGAACCAGGAAATAAAAAGAATTTTTGCCCAGGCAAAGCAGGGGATTAAACTACAAGGAGCTGCCAAAGAGAAAATTGCGGTTTTGATGCCTCAGATAATCGAAGCTACAGGCACCATGAGGATTATCAGGTTGCTGGAGGTGTTAACGGTAATTGCCAATTGCAGTGAAAAAAACATTCTGGTTTCTCTTGGCTTTAAACCTAATTTTCTGGAGAACGAAAAAGACCGCATCCAATCTATTTATAATTATACCATCAGCAACTACAAAAAGAAAATCGAACTAAAAGAAATTGCGGCCGTGGCTAAGATTAGTCCGAACTCTTTTTGTAAATTCTTTAAAACCAAAAGTAGAAAAACCTACACCCAGTTTCTTAACGAGATCAGGGTGGGGCAGGCTTGTAAATTGCTTATCGAAAACGATTTAACCGTGAAGGAAATCTGTTACGATTGTGGCTTTTATAACTTTACAAGTTTTCATAAATATTTCAGGGAAATAACCGGAAAATCGCCGTTAAAATATCAGCAGGCTTTTTCTAAGCAATAAAACAACGGGATCATTATTGCAAAGTCAATTTTGCTTTCGTTAATGTTTTGACAGGGCAAGCCTGACAAATTTAATGATCTGCTACACTTACCTCGCCTGAAATTTATCGCGGTATTGGGTAGGTGTCATACCAACCGATTTTCTAAATACTTTTCTGAAAGCTTTAGGATCGTTGTAGCCAGAGTTATAAATTACCTCAGTCATTTGCTGTGCCGTTTGCTCCAGTAATTTTTTTGCGGCTTCTATACGCGTTTGTTGCAGGTACTCAATAGGCGTAATGCCAATTACCTGCTTAAAGCGACGCACAATGTTCCTTCTGCTTGATGGAATATCTTTAATCATCTCTTCAATGGTGGCCACATCCTGGTAATTATTTTCTATTTTTTCCTGTGCAGAGGCTACAATATCATCGTTATGGTGCCGTATAGGCTGAAAAGTGCTAAAATACAATTGGTTTACACGGTCCATATCAATGGCAAAAATTTTAGCAACTTTAATAGCCATTTCTTTTCCGCAATGGATTTGTAAGAGGTGCAGCAACAGGTGGAAAGTAGAAGTTGCCCCACCACTGGTAAACAGTTTGCCATCTTGTGTTACCGTTTTATCGGCCTTTAAATGCACCAAAGGGAATGCGGTAGAAAATGCCGTGCAAGCATCGACATGTGTTGTAGCTGCCCTGCCATTTAGCAGACCCGATGCTGCAAGCAAAAATGCACCTGTGCAAAATGTGGCAATTTCTGCCCCCTTACGATGTTGTAAATTTAGCCATGGCAGGTAATGCCTGTTTTCTGCAATACTTGCTGCCATATCGTTGGTAGAAAAAGATGGAATCAAAATCAAATCAAGCGGCAGTACATTTTCTATCGAAATAGACGGATGCTCGCTAAAATTGTAGTTTTTGTCATCCAGTGTAACTAAACTAATGGCAAAAGGTGTTTCAAGATTATCTTTTCTGTAAAAGCCATTTACGGTATCAAAAACGTCTAAAATGGCAGCTATACTCAATAACCTGAAGTTCTTGGGCATTAATACACCAACTTGTATCATTTGGTAAAATTTAGGTTCTGCGTACAAGATAGAAAAAAAATGTCTGAAATGCCCCTCAATATTGACTTTTACGGCAAGGGTAGGTGGTTAAATAAAGCATTAACTTTATACTTATAATCAACCTAATAACAATAACATGAAAACAAAACCAATAAGTAACAGGATGTATGGCATTATGGTGTTGTACGAAATGCAAACCGATTTTTTATTAAGGGCTTTGGCTGGAATTGATGAAAAAGATGCCCTGAAAAGATTAGATACCAAGGCTAACCACCTCGCCTGGATAACCGGTAGTGTGGTAGATGGCAGGTATTTCCTGGCTAAATATTTTGGCATTGAGCTTAAATCAGCAACGGGCGAACTTTTTGTCGATCATAAAGGGATTATAGATGATGCAGTTTACCCTTCTTTAGCAGATTTTAAGACAGACTGGGCACAGATTTCGCCTTTATTACAGGATGCACTTACCAAGGCTACAGATGAAAAGCTCGACGAGCAATTAGAAATGCCAGGCATGGAAATGACCCTTTATGAGATGATCAGTTTTAATACCTACCGCGAAGCCAATTGCATCGGGCAAATTGCACTCTGGCGCAGGCTGCTCAATTATCCTGGAATGAATTATATGTAAACTATGGAAAAGGTAATTAAAGAAGCCGATGGTACTTTATCGGCATTGGAAAATCTGCTTTCAAATTTTAATGCACAGCAGGTTAATCAAGTGCCTTTTCCCGGCAGCTGGACGGCGGGGCAACTAGCTCAGCACCTGATTATGGCTAATGGTGGTTTTGTAGAGGTAATTAACGGGCCAACCACAGAAACCAATAAGCCAGCCGATATTATGGTAGAAAGGATAAAGGCTGATTTTTTGAATTTCAATACCAAATTTGATTCGCCGGAATTTATTTATCCAAAAAACAAGGAATACGACCAGACCGAATTACTGGCGAAATTAAAGCAGATTCGAAAAAACGTTGTAGATGTGGTTACTACATTAGACCTCACTAAAACCTGTACAGCATTCGAGCTGCCTGTTTATGGATTTTTAACCCGCCTTGAAGCCGCTTATTTTATTATTTATCATACGCAACGGCATACGCAGCAGTTAAAAAATATTTATAGTAAATTAGATACTGCCGATTTTAACTAAATTTATGAGAAATCAAAAGCTTGATCTATTAAATCCATATATTGGTAAATGGCAAACAGAGGGGCGCACAAAAACAGGTGATGTAATTAGTGGCACCGATTGTTACCAGTGGGTTGACGGCGGTTTCTTTTTAACGCACCATGTTGACGTAAAGTTTAATGAAAGGGAAATCAGGTCGTTGGAAATTACCCACTACGATGATATGGATGATGTTTTCAGATCTCAGTCTTTTGGTAATGATGGGATTATTTCGATCGCTACGCTAAAGATAATCGACGATATTATTTTAATATTTGGAGATAATGAAAGGTTTAAAGGTAATTTTAAAACCAATACCATCGAAGGATTGTGGGAGCGTTTTGATGGTGAATGCTGGATGCCCTGGATGGATATTACATTAACAAAGTTAGCCGGTGAATAATAATAACCCGCGTGTATGGCAATGAAAAAGAACCTGCTTTCA
This sequence comes from Pedobacter sp. HDW13, assembly GCF_011303555.1. Lineage (NCBI taxonomy): Bacteria > Pseudomonadati > Bacteroidota > Sphingobacteriia > Sphingobacteriales > Sphingobacteriaceae > Pedobacter > Pedobacter sp. HDW13. Next base: position 4,551,241 of record NZ_CP049868.1, read on the forward strand.
GGTAAAAGCGAAGTGGATGAGTACATGCTTAAATTAATACATCCCTATAAACAGGAGGTAGAAAAACTAAGAACTATTATCACCAACGCAAATCCGCTAATGCAGGAAAGAATAAAATGGAATTCGCCAAGTTTTTATTGTCTTAAAGATTTTGCAGCTTTTAATTTAAGGGCTAAAGGGTATGTACAGATCATCTTTATTTTTTACGATGAAAATATGATCGAAGACCCCTCATTTTTACAGGGCAATTGGAAAGACCGGCGTGAAGCCAGATTTTACGGGATGGACGACATTGAAGCAAAAAGACCAGCGCTTGAGCAATTTGTTAACAACTGGATTGAATTAATAAATAAACCAAATAATAATTAACCTTCCCGAAAGGGATTTAACAACAACAAAACAATGGCATCAGTTAACACGTATTTAAATTTTAATGGTAATACCGAAGAAGCATTTAACTTTTACAAATCAGTTTTCGGTGGGGAGTTTGCAGTGGTGCAGCGCTTTAAAGATTCGCCGGGGTGTGAAGGAATGGCAGTGGGCGATCAGGAAAAAATAATGCATATCGCATTGCCGATTGGTGGAAATGTACTAATGGGAACTGATATTACCGATCCTTCGCCTGCATCTACTTTTGGAACCGGTATCTCACTTTCTGTTGATGCGGCTACTGAAGAAGAAGCACATCAGCTTTTTAATGGCCTTTCAGCTGGAGGTACTGTAACCATGGAATTACAAAAAATGTTCTGGGGCGCTCTTTTCGGCATGGCAACCGATAAATTTGGAATCCAGTGGATGGTTAACCACGATTATAAGGAAAAATAAATCTGATAAAATTGCCACGGATGCACAGATTAACACGGAGTGTTTCTGTGTTTTCTTTGTCTCCGTGGCTTAAAAAAAATAATATGCCGTTGTGGCAAAACTAAACAGTCACCTAAAAACTTATGATATGAAAATTGCAGTTATTGTTGTACGCGTGCTTTTAGCCGCCATGTATTTATTTGCGTCGGTAAGTTATTTTCTTCATTTGATGCCAAAGGCGCCAGAAATGACACCCGCGCAAACTACCTTTATGACGGGACTGATGGCATCGGTGTATCTTTTTCCGTTACTTAAAATTACAGAATTAATTGGGGGCTTATTGCTGCTTATCGGAAGAACAGCACCCCTGGCTGCGATAATTATTTTCCCGGTTACCCTGAATATTTTTCTGTACCATGCATTTTTAGGACCAAAAGATTTACCTATGGTTGGCGTAATGCTTCTCTTTAATATTTTCTTGTTTTATGCTTACCGCCAAAAGTATTTGCCTATCGTTTCTAAGTAAATTTTAAGGGATCTAAAACTTTCTTATACTTTTTCGCTTTATTTAGTGTTTCCTGTAAAGTCAAATTATTATCTTTAAAAACTAACTAGAAAAAAATATGAGAAAGTTCCCATTTTTAATGCTGCTGTTATTAGCAGTTTCATTTTCTGCTTTCGCACAAAATAAAGATGCAATTATCGGCAAATGGCTTAATCCATCGGGAGAGGGGCAAATTGAGATTTACAAAAAAGGCGATAAATACTATGGAAAGTTAGCCTGGATGAAAGAGCCGAATCTAAACGGTAAACCTAAATTAGATGCTAAAAATCCTGATGAAAACTTAAAGAAACGCGCATTGTTAAACCTCGAAATCTTAAAGGATTTTGATTATGATGGCAGTAAATGGACAGATGGTACAATCTACGATCCGAAAAGTGGTAAAACATACAGCTGTAACCTGAGTCTAAAAAGTACCGATGTATTAAATGTTAGGGGCTATGTTGGTATTTCGCTTTTAGGCAGATCGGAAACTTTTAGAAGGGTTAAATAAATTTTATACATGAAAAAATTACTATGGTGCCTGTTAATGGCACCTTTTTTTTGCGTTGCACAATCGTATTCGGTAAAACCTTTGAATGAAAGTGCCAAAACCAGCTTGCGCGGTTTGAGTGTGGTTTCTGATCAGGTAATCTGGGTAAGTGGAAGCAATGGCTCGGTGGGTAAAACTACTGATGGCGGTGCAACCTGGAAGTGGTTAAAACCGAAAGGCTACGAAAAAATCGATTTCAGAGATATTGAAGCTTTTGATGACCGGCAGGCAATTATTGTCGGTATCGCATCTCCGGCCTATATTTTAAAAACAGTTGACGGTGGCGAAACCTGGACCGAAAATTATAAAAACGTAGATTCAGCTATATTTCTGGATGGTTTGGGTTTTTGGGACAAGAATAAAGGCATTATTTTCGGCGACCCGATTAACGATAAAATGTCCTTGTTAAAAACAACCGACGCAGGTAAAACCTGGTTGGATGTCTCTACGAATTTAAAACTTCCGCTGGCAAAAGGCGAGGCTGGTTTTGCGGCCAGTGGTACAACGATTAAAACCTTACCAGGCGGTAGAACCTGGGTTGCAACAGGAGGAACAGTTTCTAATATTTACTTTTCGCCTGATTACGGAGAAACCTGGCAGGTTTTTAAATGCCCGATTTTACAAGGCGGAAATAGCACTGGCCCCTTTTCAATAGACTTCCTTAACGAAAAAACAGGTATAGTTGTGGGGGAGATTATTTAAAAGACAAAGAAAATTCTAATAACGTATTGTTAACTAATGATGGCGGTAAAACCTGGCAGAAACCTGCAACGCCGGTATTGGGTTTTCGGTCGGCAGTAACCTATATCAACTCAAAAACCCTAGTAGCTACAGGAACCTCAGGAACAGATATCTCCACTGATGGTGGCCAAAACTGGAAACACATTTCGGATAAAAGTTTTAATGCAGTTCAAAAAGCTAAAAAAGGTAAGCAAGTTATTTTAGCCGGCGAAAAAGGATCGGTTTATCAGTTGGTATTTTAGATCGTCATTTCGATCTGATAGCTATCGGATCGAAATGACGATTATTTATACAAGAAATCAGCCTAGTTTCTGCTTAAACAAATCAATTGTACGTTGCCAGGCCAATTTTGCGGCGGCCTCGTTATACCTCGTAGGCGAGGTGTTGTTGTTAAAAGCATGGTTTACGCCATCGTAGATATAAAGTTTATAATCGATATGGTTTGCTTTTAAAGCCGTTTCGTATGCAGGGATACCAGCATTAATGCGTTCGTCTAAACCACCGTAATGGAGCATTACACTTGCTTTGATCTTTGAAACATCGGCTGCATTTGGTTGGGCACCGTAGTAAGCCACAGCAGCTTGTAACTTCGGATCGTTAACGGCTAATTTGTTAGCCATACCGCCGCCCCAGCAAAAGCCCATACAGCCTACTTTACCATTACCATCTTTACGCTGGCGTAAATAATCCAATCCTTTTAAGTAATTCTGCAGGTTTTTTTCAGCATCCAGTTTACCAATTAGCTCACGGCCTTTATCTTCATCTGCAGGGGTTCCACCAAATGGCGAAAGTGCATCAATACCAAGGGCCAGGAAACCCTCGGCAGCTACCCGTTTGGTAACATCAATAATGTGTGGGTTTAAACCACGGTTTTCGTGGATAACCAAGACGCAGCCCAGCTTCTTTTTACCTTTTGGTTTGGCTAAAACAGCTTTCATTTCTCCCTCAACGCCCGGATAGCTAATGTTTTCAACTTCAATATCATCGCCTGTGAAATCGGCCGCTGCTACATAATTGTTTTCGAGCAGGGGCAAAATGGTTGCCGCTAAAGCGGTACTGCCGGCAAGAATGGCCAGCTTTTTCATGAAATCTTTTCTGTTTATCTGACTGTGGGTGTACGCATCGTACAGGTTGATTATTTTCTGGTCCATCTTGTTGGTTTTGAATAACTATACAAGATAAATAAGCCTTCTGGAATTTGAGCAAGCCTTGCCTAAAAGTTACAATACAGCGCTTCCCATTTTTTGATGAACCCAACACGTTGTTTTACATACCGTGGCGTTAAAAAAATGTTCGACCAGTCGTCGTAATTATCGTAAAAGAATTTCAAAAAGAAGATATGGAAACAAATGCCCAGATAGGGGATTGCAGCTAATTCATCGCTGCTTAAAGGCCTTACCTGCTGATAAGCTCGTAAAAAGACATCAAAATCTTTTTCAGCCTGCTCTTTAGTGGTTAACTGATTAATCTGGTGGAAAAAGTAATGGTTCAGGAACGACATGTGGTCGTTAATCAGGAAACCCTCGCCGGCAAAATCGAAATCAAAAAAGGTAATCCTTCCCCTTTCATCAAAATGAAAATTCTTTGGGAAGAAATCGTAATGGCAATAACCGGTACTAAATTTAGCAGTATCGAAAGTTTCGAATTTTTTTACCACCTTACCTGCAACCTGGCTCAGGTATTCATATTCCTCGGGCATGGTTTCAAAATGCGGTGCCAAAACCCTCAGCGGTTCAAATAAAGTGGTTTCGAAATTAAATACAGGTCGCGGGTTTTTAAGTTTTACTACCGAAGTAGTTTCGTGGAGTTTGGCAATGTCTTTACCTAACTGGATGAGTTGTTCATTTTCCAGCTCATGAATAACCATTCCTTCTGCAAAGGAGAATAAAACACCATTCCTTAATCCCTCAATGGCATTAAATTGTTGAATTTGCTTACCCTCGCGATCTGTAAAAGGGTAAGAAACCGAATTGCCATTGGCTTTCAGTAAATTAAGGAGCTCAACTTCTGCCTCAATTTCGTTTCTTTTCCGGTGCGCATCGCGGTAAATTTTAAAGATATATTTCTGCTTTTCATTTTCCAGAATATAAGTATCACTAACATTTCTAATCAGCAAGCGGCAGGTTGTGGCCTGATCGAGATCGTATGCCTCAATTAAATAATCTTTTAAAGCTGCGGCAGATAAGGTGGAGTATTGTGCAGGGAAAACGTTTTGCATAAAATGGCGTTGGGATTTTCAAATATAAATTTTCAAAGCGAGATCTAAATCATTAATTAAGATTACCTTACCAAACTTAGGCACGTTGTTATAAGATTAAACCAATCTGGTGGAAAAAATATTTGATTGCCTTATCGATAGTTTTATCGAAGATAAAGTAGGAATTGCCGAGAATTTCCTAAACGTTTCATTAGCTGCCCACCTTAAAAATAACCTGACCAGGTTATTCGAAAATAAAGCACTTTTAAATGCTGGTGTTGGTAATAGTGCAGTTATCAATCAGGATAAATTAATCAGGAGCGATGTAATTTACTGGTTAGACAGAAAACATCAGAACAAACATGAAAATGATTTCTTTGATTTGATGGACGAATTTGTGGAGTATTTGAACCGGACCTGTTATACTGGAATTACAGGTTATGAGTTTCATTACACGCTTTATGAGTCGGGTACATTTTATAAAAAACATATCGATCAGTTTCAAAACAATGGGAGTCGCCAATATTCGATGATTATGTATTTGAACGCCGATTGGAGGATAGAAGATGGTGGAGAATTACGCATTTATCACCAGGATGAAGAACAGGATATTGCGCCTAACAATGGTAAAAGTGTTTTCTTTAAAAGTTCAGATTTGGCGCATGAGGTTTTGCTTACCTATAAACAGCGCATGAGCATTACAGGCTGGCTTAAAATCGGTTAACGTTTAATCTTTAATATCGAGCAACTGTTTAATAATGCTCTTATAGTTTTTGCCAACTGATACCCTTTGTCCGTTTTTAAGAACGATGGTATTTCCTTCCAGATAACTGGCGTATTTTTTATTCAGGATGAAGGATTTATGGATCCGGATGAAATCATCGGCTGGCAGTTGCTCTTCAAAACTGCCCAATGTTCTGGGGGTGAGTAAATATTTGTGATCTTTCCAAACTTTCACATAATTCCCTAAACTTTCTAAAAATTGTATTTCATCCAGCTGCAACAAAATATGCTTTTTATCTGCTTTGATTGAAATTTGTCCATTGCGCTGCTGATCTGGGTTTATGGTTTCAACAGGAGCGCCAGATTGTTTTTTTAATTGTTGAAAGTTTAAAGCACGGTTAACAGCCATTAAAAAACGCTCTAACTTGAAAGGCTTTAACAGGTAATCGCAAACGGCAAGATCGAAACTCGCTAAGGCATATTCTTCATAAGCCGAAGTAATAATAACCTGTGGTTTGTGCTGCAGGGCACGCAGAAAATCGAGGCCGTTTAATTTGGGCATTCTGATGTCGAGAAAAATCAGGTCTACTTCCTGTTTACTTAAAAAATCCAATGCTTCTGTAGCCCGATAACAGTGCGCAGCAATTTCTACAAACGGAATATCTTTGGCATAAGCCACAATGATTTCGTGCGCAAGGGGTTCATCATCTACAATTAAGCAACGTAAACTCATGTAAATTGGAGTTTTAATTCGGCCTTAAAGATATTGCCAATCGTGCTAATATCCAAAGTATGCTTACCGGGATAAAGCAGTTCGAGCCTTTTCCGCAGGTTATCTATCCCAATCCCGCTATTGGGCCCTATCTCTTCAGGATCGAAAGAGTTTTCTGCACAAAAAGTTAAGGTTTGTGTGTTGCTGATTAATGATAATTTTAGGCTTGCTTCTCCATCGGCAGGCTCAATGCCATGTTTAAAAGCATTTTCGATAAACACAACCAGTAAAAGCGGGGCAATTTCAACCTGATCGTTGCTAACCTGCTTTACAAATTCAAAATGTAGTGTTTTGCGCAACCTGATTTGCTGCAACTGGATATAATCCGTAATGTAATCCAGTTCCTGTGCCAGTTTAACCGTTTTTTCTTTCCCTTTGTAAATGGTGTAGCGCATCAGTTCCGATAACTGTAGTATGCTTTCGGGCGTTTTATCCGATTTTTGCAGGCTCAGGGCGTACAGATTATTCAGGGTATTGAAAAAGAAATGCGGATTGAGCTGCTGTTTCAATAAATCGAGTTCGTTTTGCGATTTTTCTTTTTCTAAAGAAAGGATAATGTTATTCTGTTTGCCCCATTGCAGGGCCAATACCACGGGTAAACTGATAAGCATTATGGCAAAAGCACCAAAGGCATTTTCCAGTTCGAAAGGATTGGCTTCGAATATGCTTCTGCCAAATACAGTATTAATGGGTAATAAAATAAGGAGTTGTGCCAGCAAGGGATAAAGTAGGGCAACGGTAGCCGATACGCTTAACAAATAGATTAGCAAGCCTTTTTCTTTCAATATTTTAGGAACAAGCCAACGGCTATTGATGAAAAAAAGGAGGTAACCACACAAATACATAATTAAAAACTGAGAGAAAAAGCTCAGGAAAGCCCCAAAATTGTGTAGCAATTGCCTGATATTAAATTCAAAACCAATAAGCCAGAAGCCTTCTCTTTGATAAACCGGATTGTTTAAACTCGATACCGCCATTATAGAAATACTTAATGCGATTAAAACGATAGAAATAAGTACGGCGTTTTCCAAACCAATTTTCTTTATCCATTTGATATGTTGCACTTTTTTCTGATAATATTGGTTAAGGATGAGCAAAAGCTCGAGTGTTAATGCACCAATAGCTGTAGTAAGCTTATCCGATAAATCGACCGGTTCGGTTTGAAACTGAGTGGCCAGCAACGTAAAAACGGGCAAAAGTATCAAAAAGCAACCGCACCAGTAAAGGATGTACTTTTTGTTGGAGAGTTTTTCCTTTAAAGCCTGTTTAAAAAAAGAAAACATAAGTACAGGCAATAAGCAAAAGCCCAAAGTTAAAATGCAGGTAGCATAAGTAAGCCAAACAGCTGTATGCTGATCGTAGCAGTTGCATATGGCTACCCAAAGTAACAGCCCTGTAAATATGAAAAAGTCCTGGTGTTTATAGTTGGGATTGAAATTTTTTGTATTGGGCATGGTTACGATATAGAAAAGCCTGTTAAAATTAGAAAAGACATTGAAACCATTAAAATATTAATGACGAAGGGCTGGTTTTTGGTGATGAAAGGAAGGAAAGGCATAAAATCAGGTCTAAAGGATGGCTCCTCGTTCTTTCGTCATCACTTTTGTTGCCTTCATCACTTAAATGTGGAAATCAATTTTGGTGAGGTTAATTTGCGGCCATTCTGAAGTTAAAATTCTATGGTACGACTTAAAATACAGCAACTTATAAAAACTTATGGCAATGGCGTAAAAGCACTTGATGAGGTAAGTTTAAATATCCCTAACGGCATGTTTGGTTTATTAGGCCCAAACGGTGCCGGCAAATCGTCGCTTATGCGCACCCTGGCTACCTTGCAGCTGCCCGATAGCGGACAAATCCATTTTGATGGAAACGATGTGTTGCAGAACCCACAGGAAATGCGCAATAAACTGGGCTACTTGCCGCAGGATTTTGGCGTTTATCCTAAAATTTCGGCTGTTGATTTATTAACGCACCTGGCTGTTTTAAAAGGACTGCCCAATACTAACGATCGTAAAGAACAGGTGCTGTCGTTATTGCAGCAAACCAATTTATTCGAGGTGAGAAAAAGATCGGTGGGAACCTTTTCAGGTGGTATGAGACAACGTTTCGGCATTGCACAGGCGCTGTTAGGTAATCCGCAATTGATAATTGTTGATGAGCCGACAGCAGGATTAGACCCACAGGAACGTAACCGTTTTCATGATTTGTTAAGTGAAATAGGCACTGAAAGGGTGGTGATTCTTTCTACACATATTGTAGAAGACGTGAACGACCTATGCCCCGAGATGGCTGTAATGGCCGATGGGAAGCTGATTTTGCAGGGAAAACCTGCCGATCTGACTAAAAACCTGGGCGGAAAAATCTGGAGAAGGGTGATTACCAAAGCCGACCTCGATCAGTATGCTACAGCTTTCGATGTGATTTCGACCCGGATTATTGCCGGCCAGTTAAATGTTTTTGTATTATCGGCTCAACTACCTACAGCAGGATTTGAGCCGGTTTACCCCGGCCTTGAAGAAGTTTATTTTACAGCTTTATTTGGGATAAAAGGCAAAAGGGAGGCTGTAGTATGATTGCTGCATTACTGAAATTTGAACTGAAGTATCATTTTAACCAGATGGCCTTCAAAATAGGGGCAATTCTGTTTCTGGTTTTGGGTATGGTTTGCGTAGCCAAGGGAGGTTTTGGTACCGATGAGGTACACAAGAACTCTCCTTATGTAATTACCAATATCATAGCCTTACTCTCCTTGTTTTCTATATTTTCGAGCACGCTTTTTAGTGCCAACGTAGTGCTTAGAGATGCCATGTACAAAATTGAATCGGTTATATTTACCACTGCTATTACCAAACCTGTATATTTTGTGGTAAGGCTTTTGGGCTTACTTATTGCGGTTTTTACCTTACTGCTCCTGGTTGCCATTGGCATTTTTATCGGTACTTTCTTTGTGGGGGGCGATCAGCTGGGTGCTTTTAATATTGGCTATTTTTTGCATGCGCTTTTGGTGTTTGCTTTACCAAATGTTATTTTTTCGGCTGGTGCCTTGTATTGCACCAGCTTGTTAACCAAAAACGTGCGGGCCATTTACGTAGTGGGTGTGCTGATTTACATTTTGTACATGCTGGCTTCTATATTTGGAAACTCGCCCTTACTGGCTACATCTGCCTTAAAAGGCACCACACCCGATGCTTTGTCTATTCTTTTAGATCCATTTGGCCTGGCTTCGTTTTTCGGCGAAACCAGAACTTGGACAAGTGCACAGCGTAACGGGCAACTCTTTCCTTTAACCGGATTATTTCTGCTTAACAGGTTATTGTGGTTTACTTTTTCGGCTATACTGATGTGGCTAACGTACTGCATTTTTAACTTCAGGGTGCAGCGGCAAAAACAGGCAAAACAGCAAACAATCCCGACGGCAAAGGCTACTCTAATTCCCTTTAAACATTTAGAAGTTAAGCCAAATGGTTTGGGTTATCAACTGACGGCTTTAAAAGCACAATTTAAGCTCGAAATGATCAATCTGTTTAAGAACATTCCGGTTATGGTGATGCTTTTGCTTTGGGTGTTTCTTTTCGGAGTAGAACTGAAAGATGAACTTTTTAGCGGCGTGTACGGCATTCACAGCTATCCTGCAACCGGAATTATTGTAGAAGAAATACGGTCAATTAAATTTGCATTGATACTGATTATCTTTTATGCTGCAGAGAGTATAGCCAGAGAAAAATCGGTTGGTATCCACTCGTTAATTTACAGCACTCCTGTGCGCAGTTGGGTAATGTGGGCAGCTAAAAGTATGAGCCTTTTTGCATTGGTTTTTATCCTTGTTTCTTTAAATATAGGCATCGGCATTACTTTACAGCTAAGTCATGGTTATTTTCATATCGAATTGCCCCTTTACTTTTCTTTATATTATTACAGTGCGTTTCCCTTAATACTCTTTGTAGTGCTTATTGTGTTTATTCAAAATTTGAGCAGCAATAAATATGTAGGCATGATGCTGAGCATGGTTACTGTTTTTATCATGCTTTATGCCGATCGTTTTGGGCTGGAGCATTACCTTTTCCGTTTTGCAACTGTACCAGATTTGCTGCATTCGTACTTTAACGGGTTTGGATATTATGCAACTGCATTTAACTGGTATATGTTGTATTGGGCGGCCTTTGTAACCATTATTGCATTGCTAACCATTGGAATGTGGCAGAATAAGTGCGAAATAAAAGCTAAAAACAGGCTGAAGTCGGTAGGTCTGGTACTTAAGCAGCATAAATGGATCGCTATTTTCGCTTTGCTAACCTGGATTTCAGGTGGTGCATATATCTATTATGAAAGTAATGTAGTTAGCAGGTACCAAAATGCCAAAACCTGGTTAAACTGGCAACTGGCTTACGAGCAGCAATACAAAGCACTGGCCAATATGCCGCAACCTGTTATTAAATCAGTTAAAACCATTGTCGATTTATATCCGGATGAAGGGAAATATACTGTTAAAGGTACTTACCGCTTAAAAAATGAAACAGAGAAACCAATTTCGAAAATATGGATTAGCCTGAACCCCCAGGTAAATTTGTTTGCTGTTGATATTGCCGGAGCGAAGAAAGGCGAGGTAGATGAAAAATTTAAGCAACAGTTTATTACTTTAAACAGCCCTTTGTTACTGGGCGATACCATTAAGATGAGTTTTATCCTCACTGTTTTCAGAAATGGTTTTACTCCTTTTGATAAAGAAAATTCGATAGTAAAGAATGGTAGCTACATTGAACTGGAGAAATTTGTACCACATCTGGGCTACAGTTATAATTTTGAAAGCGATGATAAGCGCTCCCGCAAACAATATGGCTTGACAGAAAAACCCGTTGAGCAAACATTTAGCAGGAACTACGAACTGATTGATTTTGAAACAACCATTTCTACCAATCACGATCAGCAGGTACTTACAGTTGGTGAATTACAAAAAAGCTGGCTTGCCAATAACCGGCGCTATTTCAGCTATAAAACACCCTTGCCTGTAAATTTTATGTTTGCGTTAAGTTCGGCACAGTATGAAGTTAAACAAGAGCAGTACAAAGGTGTTGCCTTAAGTATTTATTATCAGCAAGGGCAGGAATATAACCTAAGGCAAATGTTTAAGGGAATTAAAGATGCATTGGATTACGGAAATGAACATTTTGCAAAGTATCCCCTAAAACAACTTACCCTTGCCGAAATTCCACAATACAAAGGGGCGGCAACGGCTTATCCGGGGATTATCTTTAGTGCAGAGAACATTAATTTTCTGGGTAATTTTAGTCAACAGGGCACTATAGATCACAGTTATGCCATTGCCGGACACGAAACCGCGCACCAATGGTGGGCCAATAAATTGGCTCCGTTTGGTGGACCTGGCTATGCTATGCTTACCGAATCGCTGGCTAAATACACCGAAAATGTATTAATGGAAAAAGCTTTTGGTAAAATGTACCTGCGGCAATATCTCGATTATGATAACCGCCTCTATTTCTTAAACCGCAACAATACCGAAAAAGAATTGCCATTGGCAAAAACACTGGATCAGGCTTATGTAAACTACCAGAAGGGCGGCATAAACATGTACGCGGTTAAGGAGTTAATGGGCGAACAGAAATTCAACGCAGTATTGAAACAGCTGATTGCTGATCATGCCTATCCAAAACCAAAAGCTTCGGCTTCAGACCTGGTTAATGCCTTATTAAAAGAAGCTTTACCTGCACAAAAGAAATTTATCGACGATTGTTTCAACCAGGTGGTAACCTATGATCTTGGCTTGAAAGTACAACAATGCACTTTACTTAAAAATGGAAAGTATCAACTCGAACTTTTGGTAAATGCCGAACGTTTAAGTGCCGGCCCTAAACAATTGCCCGATCTGGAAGTTGAAATTGGTTGTTTTAATCAGCCTGAGCAAGATTGGAGGGTAGAAACCAGGCCTTTTTCTTTGCAGAAGTATCACATTAGCCAAAACCAAACCAGGCTAATACTAATTGTTGACCGTAAACCTAAAACGGTGGCCATAGACCCTTACCGGTATTTGCTTGATGCAGATAAAAGTGATCATGCGGTGGAAGTGAAGTAATACAGGATTCAGCCAGCTGTTAGATAGAAACTCTGTCCTTAGTGTTAAGCGCAGCGTCACTACGGATTATTGAAAGAATGAGTTTTTAAACTCAATAAAAGAACGAGTCAGAGACTCTTTTCTATTCATCATCCGTAGAGCCCTTCGGAACTCTACGGACAGCAAGGGAACTTTACAGACAGGTTGGTCTGCAATTGTTGTGGCAACTTTTACGCACATCAGAAAACTGCCACAAAAATCCTTAGCACCTTTAGGAGCTCTTCGGATAAATACAGACGATTAGATAAATCTAGGTAGTTCTAAAATGCTTGGGTGTACATTGCATCTGGCGTTTAAAAAAGATGTTGAAATTGGCCGGATATTCAAAGCCCAGACAGTAAGCAATTTGTGCGATGTTCCATTCGGTATGTTTCAGCAAGGCTACAGCTTCTGTTGTTACCCGTCTCGAAATATGTTCGGAGGTAGTTTTGCCGGTAACTTCTTTTACGGCATGGTTTAAATGGTTTACATGCACCAGTAATCGGCAGGCAAAATCGTGTGCTGTTTTTAATTCGAGTATTTGCTCGGTAGAGCCAATAGGAAACTGTCTTTCCAGTAATTCGATAAATAAGGCAGTTAAGCGTACCGAGGCGTTATTTTGTTTCAGTAATTCGCCTTGTGGTTTTACTTTTAAAGCTTCGTGAACAATGAGTTGTACATAATTTCTCAGCAAATCATATTTGTGGATGTAATCACCATCCATCTCTTTCATCATTTTTAAGAAAATGTCGGTCAATACGACTTCCTGCTCTTCGTTGATGTGGATAACCGGACTATCGTTAATGCGCCAGAGTAACGAATCGCGCAGGGTTTCGTTGCGGTTATGGATAAAGTTTTCGGTAAACAGGCAAAAGTAGCCCGCAGGCTTTGGCGAAGTGCTTTCCCAGGAGTATGGAATATTGGGGTTGGTAAACAACAAGGCACGCCCCTTTATTTCAATCTCGGCATCGGGGTAATGTAATATCCCATTGCCAATAATTAAAGAAATCTTATAAAAATCTCTCCGGCTAAAAACCGAAGGCACATTGGTACAAACTGTAGTTCGGTTAAAAACGTTAAAGTGCCCAATGTCGTTAATCATCCCTAAGCTAGGCGTAGGAATTTCGGGACGGTTGATTTTTAGTTTATTGTAAAAATCCTCCAGGGTTTCGTTTTTCTGGAGGGTAGAAAGCTCCTGGTTTTTGGTTAACATACTGTAAGTGCTTATATCGTAAAGTTATGGTTTAATCGCCATTCCTTCGTGCATTTCTTCTGTAGGTTCTGCAACTAATTTGTCACCTTCAGCCAAATCGCCAAATACCTCAACACGGTCGTCTGTTTCGCGGCCTTTTTTAACCTCAACTTTTACTGCTTTATTGTTTTGCACTTTTAACACAAATAAACCTTCGCTGGTATCTAACAATGCTTTTTTGTTGATGATAAAAGTACTGGCATTGGCTGGTATCGGAATGCTTACTTCGGCTACCATGCCCGGTAACAATATTTTGCTGGCATTGGGTACGTCCATTTCAATACGTTCGGCGCGCAAGCGTAAATCTAAAGCTCCCGATAAGCGTTTCACTTTTGCTTTAAATATTTGGCTGGGTAAAGACTTAACAGTAAAACTGATTTCGTCGCCCGCTTTCAGGTAACCCGTATAAATTTCGGGGATTGATACCGCTAAACGCAGGTTTTTCTGATCCTGCAAAGTAAAAATAGGCAAATCAGAACCTTTGCCCGATGGACCTACATAAGCCCCTAAATTTACATTCCTGGCAGAAATAATACCGCTAAACGGTGCACGGATGGTAAGGTAATCCTGTACAGAACCAACCTCTTTATAAGCTGCCTTTGCAGCCTCGAGCTGCGCCAAATCGGCGTTCTTTTTCGCCATGGCCTGATCGAGATCGTTGGTAGAAATGGTCCCCGGTGTTTTACTGGTTTCGTACAAACGGTTATAGTTGGCCTTGCTGGCAGTGTAAATGGCTTCCTGGGCTTTAACACGCGATTGGCTGGCCGAAAGTTGCGAGTTCAATTCGGGCGCATCGAGGGTCATTAACAGCTGGCCTTTGCTTACCTCCGAACCGATATCTACCTTTAGTGTACGCACAAAACTGCTTACTTTGGCATATAAATCTACCTGTTGCAATGCAATTAATTCGCCCGGTAAGCTCAGTTTAGTAGATAATTTTTCTTTTTTAAGGTCGAATGTGGCAATAACCGGGGCTTGTTCTTTTTTTACTTCTCCCTTTGATTCGGCATGGCCACAACCATAAATAGCCGTGAGTAACAGGAAACCTGCACTTAATAAACCTGTTGAAAATAGCTTGGTATTCATTTGTGATGATTTTATTCGTTTTCTTCTAAACCTTTAATGTAATGGATGCTGTCTTTATCTTCCGGATCGAGCGACATCGAATCGGTAGTTTGCTTGCCTTGTACCCAGGCAAAAACCAGTGGTAAAATAATAAGTACAGCAAATGTTGAAGCCAGCAAACCGCCAATTACCGCCCTGCCCAGTGGCGAAACTGCCCCGCCGCCTTCTCCGTGGCCAATAGCCATCGGTAACATACCCGCAATCATGGCAATACTCGTCATAATGATGGGACGCAAACGTAAGGCTGCGGCTTCGCGGGCTGATTGGAGCGCATTTCCATTGTGTTTTCTCAACTGTTCTGCATTGGTAATCAGTAATACCGCATTGGCAATAGATACCCCAACCGACATGATAATACCCATGTACGACTGCAGGTTTAGGGTAGAGCCTGTAATGGTTAAGAGCAATAAAGAACCCAAAATAACTGCAGGTACCGTGGCTAAAATTACCAGGGGCACTTTAAACGACTGGAAATTGGCTGCCAGCATTAAAAATATCACTACAATGGCCACAAACAAGCCCGATTGTAAACTATCCAGCGTATCGGTAAGTACTTTGCTCATGCCAATGGCAGCAACATTTAAACCTCTTGGCAGTTCGCCTACACCTTTAATCGCTTTTTCTACATCTTTGGTGGCAGTGCCCAAATCAGTATGGTAAAGGTTTGCAGTAACCGATAAGAAAGGCATAGCGCCAATATTGTCGTTTTCGCCGGCAGTAGTATCGGGTGTAATCTTCGCTACATCGCTCAATACAGGTCTGGCCGAATTTTTCAATAAAGGTATTTCCCCAATATCATCTTTACTGGCCATCTGGTTTAAGGGCACCTGCACCTGAACATTGTAAGGTAAAGCCGCTTTTTCATCCAGCCAGATATTTTTATCGGTGTAACGCGATGATGAAGTAGAGGCAATCAGCGACCTCGAAATGTCGGCCATATCAATCCCAATTTGTGCCGCACGGGTTCTGTCGATTTCGATATTCAATGAAGGGTATTTAATGGGTTGTGCAATCTGAACATCGCGCATGTAAGAAATTTCTTTCAGCTCGGCCACAATTTTATTGGCGTATTGCGCATTCAGCTTTTTGTTTTTGCCCGAAATACGCACCTCTACCGGTGTAGGAGAGCCCTGGCTCAATACTTTATCAGTCAGTTCTATCGGTTCGAATGATAATTTAACATCGGGTAACAGTTGTTTAATTTTTGTCCTGAACTGGTCCTTAAAATCATCCATATCAGCTTCGTAATCTTTTAAGCTTACCTGAAATACAGCTTCGTGCGGGCCAGCCATGAACTGATAAATCGGGTTTACCGAAAACTGTGCAGGGTGTTGCCCCACAAAAACCGAAGATATGCTTACATGTTCTGCACCAACCATTTTTTTAAGTTCGGCCAAAACTACGTTGGCTTTTTCTTCGGTACGCTCCAAACGCGTTCCATCGGGTGCGCGCAAACGCAACTGGAACTGGCTCGAGTTAACGCGTGGTAAAACATCGCGACCTATATTAACCAGTAAAAGGGCTGCTAAACCAATAATAACCATCAGATAAGTTAACACGACAGGTTTCTTATATGGCAATATACGGTCGATAAAGCGCATAAAACGATTACGGAAACGATCGAAAACCCCAATTTTGCCATTGCCACTAAAATCTTCGCGCTCCACCAATACCCTTTTTTGGTTTAGGGTATCTTTTTCCGATTCGAGGGTAATGCCGGTAGCTTTAAAATCAGCTTCATCCTGCGTAATGCCCGGATGGTGTTCGTTACCTTTTTTCGGGTGCGCAATCATCAGCCAGTTGGCCATAATGGGGACAAAAGTTTGCGAAAGCAAGAACGAAACAATCATCGAAAATCCAATGGCCAGTGCCAGGGGTAAAAATAAAGCCCCCGGTATGCCCGACATGGTTAAAGCTGGTGCAAAAACAGCGAGGATACAAAACAGGATCAGTAATTTAGGGAAAGCAATTTCCTTACAGGCATCCCAAATGGCCAGCGCTTTGGGTTTTCCCATATCAAAATGTTGATGTATATTTTCTATCGTAACGGTCGATTCATCTACCAGGATACCAATGGCTAAAGCCAGTCCGCTTAGTGTCATGATGTTGATGGTTTGCCCGAATAATTTCAGGAACAAAACGCCGGCAATAATGGATGTTGGGATGGTGAGGATTACAATCAGTGCCGCACGCTTATCGCCAAGGAAGAGTAAAACCATCAAACCCGTTAAAATTGCGCCGATAGCACCTTCGCTGATCAGACTTTTTACTGCATTAATTACATAAACCGACTGATCGAACTCGTACGAAAGCTTTACATCCTCAGGTAAGGTATTTTGAATGTTGGGTAAGTTTTTCTTTAAGTTTTTTACCACATCCCAGGTAGAGGCATCGCCTGATTTTGCAATACTTAAGTACACTGAGCGCTTACCATTAACTAAAGCATAGCCGGCCACCAAATCGGCACCATCTTTAACGGTAGCTACATCGCGGAGCTGTAAATTCTGTACACTGCCTTTAAACAGGGGAATGTTCTCAAAATCTTTAACTTTTTTAATGGTATAGTTGGTAGGTGTAAGGTAGTTTTTATCGCCAATGCGCACATTACCTGATGGAGCAGTTTGGTTATTGAGGCGGATGGCTTCAACCACCTGATCGACCGTTAAGTTGTGCGAACGCAGTAATGAGGGATTAACATTAATTTCTATCGTACGCGGACTACCACCAAAAGGGGCTGGAGACAGCAAGCCCGGAATAGATGAGAAGCTGGGGCGCACATAAGTGTTGGCCAAATCCTGCAGTTCGTTGTTGGTGCGGATAGGGCTGCTCAACACCAGCTGACCAACAGGAAGCGAAGAGGCATCGAAACGGATTACGAAAGGCGGTTGCGAACCCGGCGGGAAAATGGCCTGTGCCCGCGTAGAGAGCGCGCTCAGCTCGGCTGCGGCCTGGGCCATATTGGTGCCTTCGTAATAGGTAAGTTTCATGAGCATTAAGCCTTGCGTATTTTTGGTTTCGATACTTTTGATACCGTTGGCAAAAAGCAGGATGTTTACATACTGCTTGCCGAAATATGCTTCCATTTGATCGGGCGTATAACCACCAAAAGGGTGGGCAATGTAAATTACCGGCAGGTTCATTTGCGGCAGGATATCAACCTTAACCTGGTTGATGGCTCCTATACCAAAAAAGAACAGCCCGGCAACTAAAACCAGTATGGAAATGGGTTTGCGGAGTGCGAAACGTATTAAATTCATGTATTGGGGCAGATTAAAATTCGTTGATAAATAGGTCGTAGTTGCCAAGAGCTGCCGATTTTAACAGCAAAGCCTGCCAAACATTGGTATAGGCAATATCGCGGTCGGTTTCGGCGCGGTTGAGTGTAAAAAGTGCCTGGGTTAAATCAACCATGGTGGTTAAGCCATTCTTATATAAGGTGCTTTTTTGCAGGTAGGCATCCGAAGCGGCCTTTACCTGTACAGGTGCTTCGCGGTAATTGGCCATGGCATTGGTGAGTTTGGTTTCTGCCAGTGCCAGCTGGGCTTTTAATTGCTGATCGACCAGGTTGTATTCTGCTTTTAAGCCCTCGCTAATGTATGCCTGCGCGCGTACCTGGGGACGGTTTTTAAGCAAGGTAGAGAGGTTCCACGTTATTCCTATGCCAATCAAATAGTTACCCCTGGTTGGGTTGATCCCATCCAAATAGCTCGATGAAAAGGCAGTCTGATCTAAAGCATAACCCGAACTAAAACCCGAACCACGGCCCTGCATTACACCAAATAAAGAAAGGGTAGGGTAATAAAGTTTCTTAAAATAATTGCCCTGTTCCTCACTTACCGCGATCCGGTTTTGGTAAAACTTTAAAAGCGGGTGGGCACTGTTAATGCTATCGCCTAGCAGATTTTTTGGAATGCGTGTAATCGATGCAGTATCTAAATCGTAAGTGGTGGCGGTTAGCCCCATTAAAACGCCTAAGCGGTTGGCTTGTTCCTGCTCTAAATCTTTGGCCTTGGTTAAGGCAATTTTAGCATTCGAAACTTCGGCTTTGGCCAGCGATGAATCTACTCCGGCAATCAAGCCGTTTTTAGCCCTGATTATAGCCGTATTTTGAAAGGTAATGGCACGGTCTAAATTCTTTTGCTGCGATTTGGTTAAGCGTTGTGCAGCCAGTAAATTAAGGTATGCTGCAGAAACGCGGATTTCCTGCTGAAATTTTTCCTGCTCCAGGTCGTTTTTATCCCGGTTGTAGGTAGCACTGGCAATTTTTACCCTTTCCTTAATTTTTCCGAAGGTGAAGAAATCCCAGTTAATGTTGGCCAGGTAAAGTGCACCAAAGGCCGCATTCCAGTTTTGCTTATCGAGCGCGGGCCCTGCCGATGCTGTACCCAAACCACCAAAGCCATACTGTGGGCCATTTTGGCCGTTAATGGTGCCGTAATCTTGCTGCGCACTAAGACTAAAATTGGGTAGGTATTCTCTTTTGGCTAGCTGGATGATTGATTTGGATGCATTTGCATAACTATCTTTAGCTTTAATGGTGCCGTAATTGGTTAAGGCCGTATTAACAGCCTGTTTTAAGCTGAGTGTTTGGGCATTTGCACCCGTGTACACATTAATAAATAGGAATAACGATAGTAGAAATAAAGATATACGATACATAGTGTATAATTTACACGGCAAATGTAAATTATGGTCACAATATCAAAGTATTCGGTTCAAATCAAAAATTATGCGAATCAAATAATAATCGAATTGTTACTGTAGGATTATTTTGGGATGATAAATTGCGTAAAAATGGCATATTCCTTACAGATCGGGTTAACCTGTAAGGAATATAGCTGAGCATTAAGATTCTTCGGTATATTTTTTAAAATTATCCAGAATGGCTTGCCAGCCGCCACGTTGCATTTCAATCGGGTTGGTACCTTCCGGATCGAAAGTTTCGGTAACTCTGGTACCTTCGCTTAGTGCATCGAAAATGATGCTTACCTTGCGGCCATCGCCCAGGGTGTATTCTATTTTTTTAAGCAAATCAACGGTGGTATAAGTACCTCCGAAATCAAAGCTCATGCTGCCATCTTTAGCGGCCATGGTGCTTTTAAATTCGCCACCAACCCTTAAATCGTTATCGGCATAAGGCGTATGCCAATCGGGCGAAGCAAAACTCCATTTGGTAATGTGTTCAGGATTGGTCCAAAAGTCCCAAACTTTTTCAACAGGACTATTTACAGTGGTTTCTACAGTAATTGCATTGTTTTCCATTTTTTTTTGGTTTAAATTGTTAATCAAAGTTATTGTAACTTTTACAACCTGAAAAGTGCAATTGCGACAAATATAAGGGGTGAAATACCCCCGCACTGATTAGGCCGCCTAATTGGCGTTTACCAAAAAGTAAGCAATACGGCAGGCATAACCCGCTGATTTTTGGTTATGATACTCGCTAATGCGTACACTTAATTTGTGTTCGCCACCACCCAGCTCATCGCCAAGCAGCAAATACCAGGGTAAATGCAGGCTTGTACTCCATTGACTAAACAAATCGATCGTTTTTTCTGCTCCATTATCAATGCGGTAATGCAGCATACCCGCGTCGGGACCTGATAGAACAGCAATACCCACAGCATTGCCTTTAAAAATTAAATCGAAAGTACTGTTTCGGGTAGTGCTTTCGAGCACGGGGATATTTACAAAACCAGGCCGTGTTTCCAGGGCATCATTTGGTTTCCAGCTTTTGTTGATGTTAAAGGTGTTTAAATTTTCGGCGGCAGTAACGTTAACGTATTGGCCTTTGGTATAGGCAAACTTATCCAAAATTTTAGGGCTGCCACCAGTAGCTTTCTTAGCGGTATTTTTCTGGTTTTCTTCCAGATAGGTTTTAATGGTGTTAAAGTACAGCTGCTGCCCAAAGGGCGAAGGGTGCAAGTTTTTGAAATCACCAGCCCAGCTAAATTCTTTGTTGGCAATGCGTTTATCTACTTCTAGTGCAAGGTTAATAAATGGCAGGTGGTAATATTCGGCTAAATCGCTGTGTACTTTTACCTCTGTTGGTACCTTGCCTTTATCGAAATCATCATTTTTATCTTCGTCGGCAAAAGCCATCAATACGATATTGGTTTTTGAGTTTTTGCTCAATGTATGTCTGATAATGCCTTCTAATGCACGGCGCTGTGTCTTTTCTGCAGTTTGGTTTACATGGTCGTTAACCGCCGACTCGATAAACAGGAGGTCTATTTTTCCACTGTCCAGCACATCGCGCTGAAGGCGGAAACTATGCGGCAAACTACCCAACGACGGGATACCAGCATTGATAAATTTAAATTTGCTTTGCGGGTAGGTTTTAGACAGGTAATTGCAAACCATTGCGCGCCAGCCTTCCATATTGGTAATCGATCCGCCTAAAAAAGCAACGGTTACAGGTTCGCTTTTTTGAAGTTTTTCAGCGAAATTGTTGCTGTAGCCATTAAAAGTAATGAAGTTGGCAGCTTGCAGCTTATTTTGTGCAATACTTTTAGTCATAATTGTGGTTACCAGCATGGTAACACAAAGAAAAGAGGTCAGTTTCATTTTTGATTAGAAATAAACCAAAAGTAATAAAATTAACACCTGGCAAAGAATGTAGCTTAATTTTATAAATTTAGCATCATATTATAACCTCATTAAAAATAACGCATGAAAAATAGCTTTTTAGTAGCCATTTGTTTATTCCTGTTTACCTGTGTTGCTAACGCCGCCGAAGTAGATACTGCTGTAACGTATAGCAAATCGATGAAAAAAAATATTAAGGCCGTGGTTATTAAACCAGATAGCTATAAAAGCGGAAAATCGTACCCTGTGGTTTACCTGTTACATGGTGCCGGAGGCAGTTATGCCGAATGGGTTAAAAAAGTGCCGGGAATTAAAAACCTGGCCGATCAATACCAGTTTATCATTGTATGCCCCGATGGTAATGTAACCAGCTGGTATTTCGATAGCCCGGTAGACCCAGAATGGAAATACGAAACCTATGTGGCTACCGAGCTGGTGAGCTACATTGATGAGCACTATAAAACCATTGCCGAAAAGAAGGGTAGGGCCATAACCGGTTTAAGTATGGGCGGCCATGGTGCATTTTACCTGGCCATTAAGCATCAGGATGTATATGGGGCTGTGGGGAGCATGAGCGGTGGGGTAGATATTAAACCTTTCCCTAACGGATGGAATATTTCGAAAAGATTGGGTAAACAGGATGAGTTTCCGGAACGCTGGAAACAGAATAGTGTAATTGATATGATTTATCTGATTAAGCCCGGATCGCTTGCTATAGCGTTTGAATGTGGGTAGACGATTTTTTCTATAAAGCCAATATACGCCTGCACGATGAATTGCTGTACAACAACATTCCACACGATTTTACCACCAGGCCCGGTGTACACAATTGGGATTACTGGGCAAATGCAATTAAATTTCAAAGTGTTTTTTTAAGTAATTATTTTAACCCGAAACCTTAAACCGGTTGCGGGCTGCCGGTTCGAATAATTAATCCGTTTTGTTGTTGATAAACAGTGTTTTATAAGTTGTATTGCTGCTGAAAGTGCTGTTGTGTGGCCAAAATCATACGTTTCGAATTGAAATTGATACATGATTTACCCAAAAAATTAACTTTTAGATTACATGAAAAATACAGACTTACCATATTTTTGACCGTTCGCGTAATCTTATTTATAAAGCGGGAAACAAAGATTTAAAACAAAAATGAAATACTTAGTCAAAGAAATAAGTGAGGGAAACTGCGATATCACTTTATTGCCAGAAAACTTAAATGACCGAAATCTTTTAGCCGAAACAGCCAAACACCTTCAGGGCGATTATCAGGAAGCTATTCAAACACACTATGAGCACGCATTAAAAAACGAAGTTCACAACGGTGCAGCTTTTGTTTCGTTAAACAACGAGCAAAGCAATTATCCGAAAAGAGTAAATGTAAATTACCAGATCATTTTAAGCTAAGCAGCTTAATTTGTTGTAAAAGGCTTTCTTTAATGGTAAAGAAAGCCTTTTTTGTTTTTAAATATAAGGTAAGCTAAGGCAATTGAAGTACCTGGCCGTTTACCTGAAAATCGTTAAGCCCCACCAGTAAATTACCACTGGTTGCCGTGGCACCATAGGCATATAACCTGAAAGTAACGGCTGTATTGATATTGGTAAGAGCTGCTGCATTGAACGATATGAGCGTAGGCGTCGTGGTACCGCTAATGCTAACCGGTGCAGAAATGTTGCTGGCATAATTATCTACACTGGAGCGCAGTACAAACTGATTGGGGTGCGTAGTGCTGCCCCTAAGTACCGTAAACTTAATATCGCTAAAATTAAAATAATAACCACTTTTTGGCTCTAAACGGAATTCGTAATATTCGGTAAGATCGAGCACGGTTGGTGTACTGGCCGATGATGCATTTGCCCAGCCACCCAACAAATAACGTCCGCTTGGGCCAGGGGTACTGCCCGACATGCCCGATGCAGCGAGCGTAGACCGCGAAAAATCAGACCAGGGCGTACCCACCACATTATCGGCAGGGTTTGGCGCCGGACTTGTGCTGTTAACATATACAATGTTTTGCGGGTCCTGATACTTAATATAAGGATGCTGGTAAATGTTGCTGGTGTTGTTATAACTGGCAGGCAGGCTTACGGTACCCGCTTTGGTATAGGGGCCATCCAAATAAGCCGGGTTAGCATCCGGAACACTGTTTCCCCAAATCAGGCCATTACTGGTAGGCGGGTAGTTCAGGTTAATAATCCGTAAATCATCGTGGTATACAATACGTGTAAGGTTAGGTGGCACTACGTA
Source organism: Pedobacter sp. HDW13 (assembly GCF_011303555.1). NCBI lineage: Bacteria > Pseudomonadati > Bacteroidota > Sphingobacteriia > Sphingobacteriales > Sphingobacteriaceae > Pedobacter > Pedobacter sp. HDW13. Next base: position 4,574,885 of record NZ_CP049868.1, read on the forward strand.
AACACCCCATTTAACATAACCAACGTTTCCGCTGCCTACATCGCCGGTAAAAGTAACGGCATTGTTCCTTTCATTGGCTAAGGTAAAATCTGTTTGCCCGGGCAATTTCATGTAAATTTTCATAGATCCGGTTGCAGTAGTGGCCCATTTTACATCTACCCTGAACTGTATCCACTGGTTTACCGATGGGCGTATATCGCTAAGGATGTCTACCATAGTTTTGGTATTATCCATATTGCCATAAACCACGCGCATTGCATTCCGTTGCGTGCGGATTTGGAGTGGAACGGCTTCGCCTCCCGACATTTTTAGCTGAAAAATATTGGTTTCATTAGTGGGGTCGCCAGTATTCCAGGCTGTCCAGTCTTTTAATAGTACACTAAACTCATACCGGCGTTCCTCGCCAGGCAAATAGCAGCTTACAGGTACACCATTGCTTGCTGCTTCGCTGCGCCAGTTGCCATCAGAGTAATAGGTAGAATCGCCATAGGTTACTTTGTGTGCAATGGCATAATTTCCGGTAGCGCCTGATGATACAATGTATGCCGCATCGGCCGCTGTGGCATTGGTAGCTGTTAGGCCGGTAATGCCCGAGTTAAGTGTGCCGCTTTCGTAATTGATGTTTAAAATGGTATCGCCGTAGCCATAGCTTGCGGGAGCGCTTCCACTCATTCTGGAAATTGGTTTAAACGTTGTCGTGCTTTTTTCGCTTTGGATTTTACTGCACGCACCCGCTAAAAATAATACGGCAATAGCCATATACTTTTTAAAATAGACTGTTTTTTTTCTCATATGTTTTTTGGTTAGTAAGGCTTGGTTGTAATTTTTTATATCATCTTATTTTTTTTATCTGTAAATAAAAAGAGGTAACATATAACCATTACCTCTTAACTTTAATCACTATGGAGTGGTGTTGCCACCGTTCAGTTTTGCTTTTAGTACACTTGTTTTGCCGTTAATGCTAACTGAGATATTGATGTTGCCATTTATATAATCGTTACCGGCATTTTCTTTAACCTTTATTTCTGGTGCTTTGCTGCCATTGTACGGATAAACTATGCTTATAAATTGCTGTGTTTTATCGTCGCTTTTTGGTTTTTCGAATACAAATGCCGGACGTTTAATTTCTTTACCATATTCGTAAGAAACTTTTCCCTCCTCCTCGTGTAAAGTAATTTTATCAGTATTAAGCGATTGGATTAACAGGTTATTGCCGTCGGTATAAGTGGTAAAAACCTTGTTGTTTGCTTCATCAAATACCGGTTTGCTATCTTCTTTGAGTTGGAAATGCACACCCAGGTTACCAGTAGCGGTGCCCAGGGCCTCATCAAGCACTAAAAAATATTTTTGATCGATGAACATTACCGTTCTGCGGTGGTCTAAATTTTTGTAACTCGGATTGGTAAAGGTTAAAATATCCAGGTTTTTACTGCTTTGCCATTTGTTTTGTACGGCATTCGTAATCAGCATATTCTGGTTATCCAAAGTTAGCGTGCTGTGTACGCGGGTTTGGCGGTACCAGTTGCGTTGTTTCATAATTTCGGCATCGCCACTGTAAACAAAGCAGCCCGCATCAGGGGTAAAATTGCGGCCATTTACCCAAAGCTCAAAAGTGCCGTTATCTGGCTGCGCATGAAATTCGGCCGGAGGACTTGCTTTGAGCATTAAAATAGTAGAGGTACTATCCCAACCGTTGCGGAAAGTATAAAAACCAGCGTTGCTTAATGCGTTCGATAACCAGTTTGGTTTTTTACCTGCCTGGCCATCGCTGGCAAAATATTGAATAAAGGGATTTTCGGGAATCATGGCTGCCCACGATTGAAACTGCTTTAAACGAAGCTTTTTCTCCCTAATCCACGAGTCGCCAAACATGGGCTGGTTATAGTTAGGGAAGGTGATGTTGATAAAAGCCATGGCCATTTTTTCGATGGTTTGTTTGTAGCTGGCCGGAAACTCGCCCGCTACGCCTGCTTTTTGCGCGCCCTGATAAGCTTTAATAAAAATATCAATCGCTGCGGCATGGTAAACCGGCGATAGTTCATACTGTACACCATCGGCCAGTACCTGCTTTTTAATCTCTGCATTTAACACATCGATGCCGCTTTTACGCCAGGCTGGTGCATTTTTAAATTCGGGTAACGATGCACCTGCAAATAAGGTACGTTGGGCTTCAAATAAGCGGTGATTACCCTCTGCAGCATAATTTTTAGGCAGGTAATCGGCCTGCTGACCGTAGCTTTTTAAAAAGGTTAATAAAAATGCCGGAGTAAAATTGGGCGAGTTGATGAAAAAACTCAGTGTAGGTATTAAACTTTGAATGCGGTCTGATACTTCAAGCGGACGCCAGGCATACTTATCATTATCGGCCGATAAGCCCTGGGGATTTTTTTTCATCCAGTCTTCAAACTGGAACATCCATTCTTTGGCATATTGCTCATTGTGGGTATAACGATAAGTTATCGCCATGGGCATCCACCATTTAACACGGTGTAGCTGCCAACGCACTTCGTTATCTTTTACTGGCCAAAGCTGCCAGTTAATATCCTGCCCAAAATCGAAATAGCCATAACTTTCCTGCGTTTTAAAAAGATGTTTCAGGGCATTATCAGCAGTTTCTTTAGTTTTAGGGCTAACTTACCCGTATCTATTGGTGTTTCCAGATTACTTAAATCGGGTTTAGCACCCAGTTTATTTCTGTAGTAACGCAAAAGCACTTTGCCAGCTTCCTCATATTGGCCGGCTTCTACCGCTTTTTTTACCTGCTCCAGGCCCGGATAGCCCAGGTTAATCAGGTCAAAGCTTTCTTTGCTAATGTTACTTTGGGCCTTTGCAAGCGTACCGGAGAGGAGAAAGGCACAAAAGAAAATTTTTGCTTTAAAACGTATCATGTTTATGTTGCTAAGGTGTAATTAGAGTTGTTGTTTAATGGTTTTTTCCTTGCCGTTTATGGTTAAGGTCAGGTCTATTTTTCCGGTTTCGAAATTATTGCCTGCATTTTCTTTTAACCATGCTTTAGGGGCGTTGGTGCCGGTATAGGGCATTACCAGGCTTACAAAAGTACCCGGCTTGCCTGTAAGCTTCTCTTGCTCAAAAACAAATGCGGGGCGCGCAGCCTCTTTCTGGTATTCGTAAGAAACAAAGCTTTCTTCTTCTTTAAGGTTAATACCAGTTTTGTTTAATACCTGTATGCTCAGGTTGTTGCCATCAGCATAAGTGGTATTAAACTGAAGGTTGTTTTTATCTACACCAGCTTTCGCATCCTCAGTAAGCACATAATGGATGCCCAATTTACCGGTTAATGCACCACTGGCCTTGTCGATAATGATAAAGTACGACTGATCGATAAAAAGGAAGGTACGCTGATGATTTAAACCCTTATAGCCCGGATTGCTGTAGCTCAGTACCTGTACATCGCCAACAGGTTGCCACTTTATTAATTTGGCGTTATTTTCAATGGTTTTATCATCAAGGGTGAGGGTTTGATGCGCTTTGGTACTGCGGTACCAGTCTCTTTTACTGTTTTCCTGATTGCCTACATTGGCATAAATAAAGCTGCCGGCATCGGGCGTAAAATTGCGTCCCTTAACCCAAAGTACAAAGTTGCCATTATCGGGGTGTGAGTGAAATTCGGCTGGTGGCCCTGCCTTGATTTGCATTACGGTAGCTTTTTGGTTCCAACCATTTCTAAAAGCGTAGAAACCTGCGTTGTTTAGCGCACTGGATAAATATGCAGGTTGAGCGCCCGATTTGCCACCTGTAGCAAAATAGGCTATTTCGCTATTCTCAGGAAACACTTCAGCCCAGGCCTGGTAGTTCTTCATCATCTGTGTTTTGTTGGTGATAAACGAATTGCCATACAAGGGGAAAGTATAATCTGGAAACGAAAATTTAGGCACTGCCGTACACATTTTCTCTACCAGGTTGCGGTAACTCTGAGGGAAATCGCTTGCAATTCCGGCATCTTTGGCCATTTTTAAGGCACGTAAAAATGTGCTAATGGTACCAATATGATAAGAGGGCGACAACTCGAAGTGTACACCATCGGGGTAAACCTGTTTCGTAATTTCGGCATTTAGTACCGTTATACCACTTTTGCGCCAGGTATTGGCCTGGTTAAATTCAGGAAAACTGGTGCCTGCCAAAAGCAAATGTTCTGCTTCGTACAACCGGTGATTGCCCATATCGGTATAGTTGGCCATTACATAATTGGCTTGTTCGTTATAAGCATTTAGAAATGCCAATAAAAATTTTGGGGTAAAATTTGGCGAATTAATAAACTGGTTAAAGAAAGTAGCCCAATTGTTTAACCTAAACGAAACTACAAAAGCTTTCCAGGCGTAGTCTTTATCATCGGCATAAGCGCCTTGTTTGTTCTTACTAATCCAGTCTTGCACCTCAAAAACCCATTCTTTGGCGTAACGTTCATCACCTGTGGCTAAATAAACGGTACCCAGCGATTCCCAGAAAGTTGTGCGGTGCAAAAAAGTGCTCAGCAACTGGTCTTTAACCGGACGAAACTGCCAGTTAATATCTTTCCCGTAATCAAATGTGCCGTAACCTTTGTGCGGTTTAAATTTGTGCAGCAAAATATCATCGGCAAGTTGTTGCGTATTGGGGTTTACCTTTTGGGTAGTTTGGCCAGGGCTTAATGCAGCTTTGCTTTTGCGGAAATAAGCCAGCAACTGTGTGGCGGCTTTTTCGTAGTCGTTTTTAGCCATAGCCTTGGCCACATTTTTGAGGCCGGGGTGCGACAGATTTATACTGCCGAAGCTATTGCTGCCTAAAGGTTGCTCCTGGGCATATAAAACAACGCCCGAAAGGCAAAAAAGGCAAGCCGTTAACAATAATTTCTTTAACATCATCTTTATGGGCTTTGTTAACCTTTAATTTTTTTATAACGATTTAAGGCCTCCAGGTAATAATAGTCGGCATAATCAAGAGGAGTATCTATTTCCGAATTGTATAAAAATGCACCTACACTGTGTTTCAGGATAAAATATTGGTTTTCTCCTGGTTTAGCCAAATAAGCATCGGATGATAGCGTTTTCAAAATATCTTCGGCGTAGTTAAAATATTTTTGACCGTCTTTTACCTGGGTGCTTAAATCGAGCAGGGCCGAGGCAATTACTGCAGCGGCTGAAGCATCGCGTGGAGCTGCACCGTCGGTATCCAAATCATCGGCGTTGTGTACATCTAAATCCCATGCCGGAATCTTATCTTTCTGTAAGCTGGGGTGGTTCATAATAAATTTGGCAATGTTTTCGGCCTGTGTTAAAAACGCCGGGTTTTTACTGTTTTTATAACACATGGTATAGCCGTATAAACCCCAGGCTTGTCCGCGGGCCCAGGCCGATTCGTCTGTTAAGCCCTGGTGGGTGGCTTTTTTCAATACTTTTCCTGTTGCTGCATCGTAATCTACCACATGGTAAGAACTAAAATCTTTGCGGTAATGGTTTTTCATGGTGGTGGTAGCGTGTGCATTGGCTATAGCAGCATAGTTAGGGCTGTTAAATGTTTTGGCGCCCCAATATAAATATTCGAGGTTCATCATATTATCGATAATTACAGGGTAATGCCACCAGGCGAAATCCCACGAACGGATTACCCCAACTTTAGGGTTAAACCTTGCTGCAAGGTGTTTTGCCCCATCGGCTAATGCCGGTAAATAGGCTTTATCGCCGGTTAGCCTAAAAGCATTGCCGTACGAGCAGTAAAGCATAAAACCCAAATCGTGCGTATTGGTAATGCTGCGGATCGAATCTAGCGCCAGTGTAAATTTTTTAGCTTCATCTGCCAGGTTCTGATCGCCGGTAAGCTCGTATCCATACCATAAACTACCCGGAAAAAAACCGGTGGTCCAATCGGTTAAGCCAGCAATCCTAACGGTTCCATTTGGATTTACAGAACGCGGATTTTGGCCTGGTTTATAGGTTTGGCTGGCCTTGTTCAACTGAAATGCAATGATATCAGTGGTTTTTTTTAGCCAGCTTGCCGGCGGGTCGTTTTGTACGGGCGCAGCGTAACCATTTAATAAGAGTGTAGTAGCCAGCACTATTAAGCAAAAAGCTTTTTTCATTGTGTTAAGGTTTGAATCTTTGATATTTGTTGATAATTGTTTTATAATTGTGAAATTAGGGGCATCGGTACATAAACACTTTTGATTATTACCATAAATATTTTGAATTTGATTAAAACCTCATTTTTATGGGCTGATTAATACATTCGAAATGAAATCGTGTTTTTTTTGAAGGGTAGGATAGTAGTCGTTAACCAATGTTAAAATATTTTGAGCCAAAACCTAAGCCCTTAAAGCACACCGCGTTTTATTTTTAGCCCTGATTAAAAAGGATAAATATGGTGTCGGTTCAATGGCAGGGAGCAAAAATGCTGAGCAGGAATAATGCTTAGGCAAGGCTGCCAGCCAGAGCAGGGTTTAGAATTGACAAAATTACCCTGAAACAAAAACAGAAAGACTAAAACCACAAACAAATGATAACTTTAAACAATACCAACATGGATCAATCTTATGCCATTGGAATTGATGTTGGCGGCTCGTCGCTAAAATGCGGGGTAGTAAACCAGCAGGGAGAAATTTTATATTCCACATTAATTTCGTTAAAAAAGGCAAAAACACAAGGTGCAATTATTGCACTTATTGTGGAGGCGATCCAAACCTGCGCGTCAAAAGTTAAGCACCCTATTCTGGGTGTTGGAATAGGATTTCCGGGAACGATATACAACAATAAAATTATTGCCGGTGCCGACAATTTACCAGGCTTTAAGCAACTGGCCCTGGGCGAAATTTTGCAGGATGTAACCCGTTACAACATTATAATGGATAATGATGCCAATTTGATGGGGCTTGGCGAAATGACTTATGGCGCAGCGAAAGATTGCAGTGATGTTGTTTTTCTTACGGTAGGCACAGGAGTAGGAGGGGCTGTTATGATCGATAACAAGTTGTATGGTGGGTTTAGAAACAGAGGAACGGAATTGGGACATATTATTGTGCAACACAACGGTTTAGCCTGTGCATGTGGCGCAAAAGGATGTTTAGAAGCCTATGCTTCGGTAACTGCTTTGTTGAAACACTACCAGTTTATTCATCCGGGGATACCCGAAACAGACGAAGTTGATGGCAGGTACATTATAGAAAAGTATTTGGAAGGAGAAGAATATGCGGTTAAAGCAATGGAACTACATTTCGATTACCTGGCTACAGGTATTACCAGCTTTATCAACATCTTTAGTCCCGAAAAAATTGTAATAGGTGGCGGCATAAGTGAAGCTGGCGCTTTTTATACCAGAGAGATAGAACGGAGAATTAAAACATTAGCCGTACCGGTTGCATCAGTTAATGCATTGGTTGTGCCGGCTAAACTGGGTAACAAAGCCGGTTTGCTGGGCTGTGCCGCTAACGTTTTTCAAAAATTTAAAGTATTTGATTACGCCACGAAATAATAGTGCCGGGGCTGGTATTTAGAAAAAATATAAAAATTGTTTTTTAAGCCCTGCTTTATACTGTGACAACTTTTACTGTGACAATAAAAACTGTCACAACAAAAGTTGTCACAAATTTGTGTGCAAATTTTAATAAAGGTTAAAAAGTGCCACAATTAAAACACATTAGTTTAGTTAATGTGATCTATACTTTTCTTCTACTTTTATTCCACGATCAGTTACCAACTTAAACATCTTGTCTGAATTAAAGTAATCGCCTTGATTGTGGTATATCATACCCAATAAGTAGTAGGCATCATAAACTGATCTGCTTTTTTGAGCAAGATAAAGTGGAATGGACTTTTGCCAAACCTTATGGCATTTTTCTGGTCTTTAGCATAATAGTATACCGTCATTAAATTATAGTAACTTTCAGGATCATTGGGGTATTCTTTTAAATATTGCTTGCCCTTCATTATTGCTATATCATACTTTTTTTGATACAAGTAACAGATCATGATATTCCTTTTCGACGATGAATCACGAGGATTAATGGCAAGCGCTAAATGAAAATTTTCAATGGCCTTAACATAATCAGGTATATGCATATATGCCCAGCCGATTCCAGATTTAATCATTGAATTATTATTCTCTAAAGAATCTGCTTTTTCAAAGAGCGCTAAACCTTTTGTGTACTGAACCATGCTAAACAGTTCTCCGGCTTCTACACACAAACTCTCAACTACTTTATTATCTGAATATTTTATTCTAACTGACTTATGTACCTCCAGGTTTGCTGTATCTAATATTTGGCCGTAGGCAAAAGAGTAGCTAAATAAAGCAATGGCCGTAAAATATATGCTAATATTCATTTTTTGCTAGTACAAATGTTAATGCCATAAAATTTAACTTGGAATAATCTATGAGTTCAAAGCTCATTTGCAGACATATACATATAGTTATTTTTAACAAAAGCTATTAAATAACTATGCCATGTTCTAATTAAGAATTGCAAAGCTGTGCATTTCTTTGTTTTAACCCTTTTTAAGCATGTTTTTTTTAGCCCCCTGGTTTTTTATTGAAGCCTTAAATGAGGAAATAATTCCCCGTTTTGGGGTTATTTGTAGAATTATTTCCCCACATCTGATTAACCGGTTTGGTTTGGCTTGGCTTTTTAATCTTTTCTCTTCACAGCGCGTTTTAAGCCCGCTTTTAAAGTATTAAGTAAGCAGATTTTTTTGTGGTCGCTTTTTTGAAGAGGAGCAGTGTGTTTAATTCAAATAAACTATGAACATCTGCAATGAAATGATGGTGTTGGAGCTAATGTTTAGCGAAAATTGAAAAATTGTTTTTTTAAATCCGATTTACATTGTGACAATTTTTGTTGTGACAAAAAAAAATGTCACAACAAAAGTTGTCACACATTTGTGGGCAAATTTTAACAGATACAAAAAAATACCACAATAGAAACTGTTACAACACTGCATAGATTTTATGCTGATCAAGAAATGAAAAACATTAGAGAAAAATTAGGGCTTTCGCAAGATGAAATGAGCAACCTACTGGGGATGAACAGAAGCACTGCCGGTATGTACGAAATTGGTTCGCGGAGCCTTAGCACCTGGCAGCTTAAAATACTTTCTAAAATAGAAATGTTGTTGCAGGCTGAGTTGGAAATAGCGCCCTCCGAAAAAATTAAAATTAAAGAGCAGGAGAGTACAGTTTTAATGATCAAAAACATGGAGCAACGAATAGAGAAGGCTGCATTTGTTTGTTTAAGGCTGAAGCGGAGATTAAAAGCATTAACTCAGGCTTATACCAAAACACAAACTTTATGGACGATTATTAAACAGTTAAGGCTCGAAGCGCATGAATCGACACAACTGATGGCTTATTTGGATCTGCTCGAAATAAGTTGTTTAGAAAAGATAGAAAGCTGCGGCCCACATTTGCAGGCTCAACTTTCTTTTCGCATTAAAAAGCTGGAGCACGAACAGAAAGTTGCGCAAATGATTATTGATGAAGCAAAAATAGATTGATACAGATAATGATAAATACATTAGTATTTTGCTTATATTAATTGTTAACCTGCACCTTAGCCGAGAAACAGAAGTTCACTTCGTAAACATCAATCCACTGTTTTCTAAGATCAAAACCATTTTGTCCGAGACTGTAGCTTTTACTGTTCCTTTTCTTTTGGGTCCAAAAAAAAGCAGGTAGTTTATTTCTGAGCTGGCCTGATTGAGATTTTACAAAACCTTCATCATAATATTCTGCCGTTAAAGTTTCTGCTACTATAAAAAAACCAGTTTTAGGTACTTCTAAATTATATTTACTAATATCTACAACAACATTAACTTTTCCCTCTGGATTATGAACAATTACATCATCATTAATTAATGCTACTCCAGGTTTTCCCAAATCCGTTTTTGAATAGATATTAACTTTTAGGGGCATTCGCTGCCCTTTACCGCGGTCGCTAATTTTTAATTGAACACTTTTAAACAATCCAGCAAAATTTGTTTCATAAGGCACAAATAGAGCATACTTTGAATTCGTAAAAGTCATAAAACCAGTAAAGTAGGCTGTGTGCGTATTTCCAATTTCAATTAGCTTTGACTTCTTTTTTGCTGAAATGTTTACCTCAAAAAGTTGAGCGTTTTCATTAGCCATTGTAATTGTGGTAGGCAATATGCTCAATTTTGAAATTATAAAAATTTTGGAGGAGTAACCGATATGGGAGAAACGTAAGGTATCGCCTGATTTTATATTTTTATTTTCTAAAACAATTTCCCCTTTGAATCTGCTGTAAAGTACTTGTTTCCGTTAATTGATACAGTTGCATTGCTTAATGGTAATTTATTAAGGCTATCAATAAGCTTAATTTTATAAGAATTTTGCTGTGCAAAGGTTACTTGTAATGAAATGAAAAAAAAGAGATGAATTTTATAAAACAAAAGCATAAGTTAAAATAGTTCGTTGTTGTATTCTGCAATTACATTTGTTTCGGAACCACATTCAGTACCCCAAATTTACCGCACCCGGTAGTTTCCATCTCCCTTAGAGAGAAATTTTCGCCATGTTTAGATTAGCTATTTAAACAAATATGTAGTTTAATTTTATTTAGAAAGTGATACTTTTCTTTACATTGATGATATTTTTTTTACATAATACCTATTTATTATATATTAGTCCCATCCCGAAATTATATTTATAATCATGTATTAGTATGAATAAAAGGTTAGGGAAAACTTTAAAACAATTCAGACAGAAATCTGGACTTACACAACAAGAGATTGCAGAAATATTATTCGTTAGCAGGCCAACCTATATTAAATGGGAAAACGATATAGGTACACCAAGTTTCCTGCATGTGTATGCATTGATACTGCATTACAACATTACTTTCGAAGATTTTATAGGCGATGTGGTTAAAAATTTAACTCCTAATAGTCCTCGTTTGTAACGAGGACTATTGAGCCGTGCATTTGTAATGCACATTAAACGCGGTTGAATTTTTCCGTCAAAAACACCATACGGACAGGTTTTACTTCCATTATAAATCAAGTGCCAGTCTAATTTGATTAATGTAAGTAGTGCCGGAAATGATTTTTGTATCGTTGCTATCATTCATTAAAATAATTAGCCGGTTATTGAAATACCGGTTAATTTCTAGTATTTTTTCAGTATTGATAATATAAGAACGTTGTACCCTTAAAAAGTTGGAGGGAAGTTTATCTTCTAGTTCAGATAGTGTAAGTTCTGTTAAAAATTTCTCTCCATTATCTGTATAAATGATAACATAGCCCTGTTCGGCCAGTAAGTATGATATTTTACTTAAGCGTACCAGAATAATTTTATCTTTTATTTTAATCGGTATTGCTGTAATCATTTTTTTAGGTTGCAAATGATCAAAAAACTGCTTCAAACTATTAAAATCAATAACCTGCGGTGTAGCATTTACAAAGTGCCTGAGCTTTACAATACATTTGTCAAATCTGGCATCTTCAATGGGTTTTAAAAGATAATCAACGGCATGCTCCTCAAAGGCTTTTATAGCATATTGCTCATAAGCGGTTGTAAAAACTACCATAGGTTTATGATTAAGCTTAAGGAGCATAGTAAATGCCTCCATGTCAGGCATCTGAATATCTAAGAATATGAGGTCAGGTTTTAAACTATTGATCAGTTTAATTGCCGATTTACCATTTTCTGCTTCGCCAATAACCTCAATCAGATCCAAATGCTTACTAATCAATTCTTTCATCATTAGCCTGGCTGGGTATTCATCATCTACAATGATGGTTTTGAATCTTTTACTCATTATATTTTTTTGTGTTCACCGATAGTAATATTTACCTGTTTGGGATGATTTTCAAAAGCAATCTCATATTGCCCTGAAGTTAAAAGATCGAGTTTATCGTACAATGATTTTATGCCATAGCCCGGGCTAAAATCCTGATCGAATGGTTTACCGTTATCGGCAACCTGTAGTACGATATTTTTTTCATCCTTTTTCATTACGATATTTATTTCTAAATTATCTGTCTGGCCACCATGTTTTACCGCATTTTCGACCAATGGCTGCAAAATATGTCGGGGAATCAGCTCGTCTTCCAGTTCATTGGGTATATTATAACTGTAATTCAAACGCTCATCAAACCTTATTTTTTCAATCTCTAAGTAAGTTAATACCATTTCCATTTCTTCGCTTACACTTACATAGTTACTCTCTTCTTTGTTAACATTATACCTAAAAAATTTGGAAAGTGCAATAGCCATGCTTCTCGTCTTTAAACCGTCGGATGTGGCTAAGCCGGCAATAGAATTTAAAGCGTTGTACAAAAAATGAGGGTTTATTTTTGATGATAGAGCATCTAACTGCGATTGCGAAAGCTGCTGTTGCAAGCGGACAATCTGTAATTCCTTTTCACGGAATTTAAGCCTGTTGTTATAAATGTAATAATTATAAAAAGCGAAAGCCAGCGCACAACCAGTTGGTCCGGGAATCCAGATGGATAGCGATACAAGTATATTATTGAAGCCCAAAATAAATACTTGAGTGATTACCATAGTTCCCATACTGAGGATAAAGGCAAAAGCGCCTTCAATAATCATAATTTTTACAATATCCTTCACTGATCGTTTCCAATAGCTACTTGCCCAGAGATAAAGAACGAATAGTAATGCAAGTACTATTGGAGCTAATATTATAAACCTTATATCACCAATTTTAATGTGAAAATTTGCTGAATCATCAAATCTTATATGCCTGATAAAACTTGCGAGATTCTGTGCAGATTGCACTGTAATGATTATGACCAACACAGCAAGCCAAGCGGTTAGAACAGAATTAAGCCACCTATTCATATTTACCCGTAACATATACTTTCTAAGAAAATAAAAGCAGAATAGAAAGGCCAGTGTGTACAATCCGCAACGGAGGGTACTTTCACTAAATAGATTACTTAATGTTCTTAGAAACGGGTTATTGTCCATGAGATTTTGATGTTTAAATATTGTTCAAATAGACATACTTTAATTATCTGATCAAATAGAAATTTCTTAAACCTGAAAATTTTGTCACTGAACTTAGATAAGTTGATCATGAGCAACGAAAATATCTGGATAGTTCTCGTTTGTAACGAGGATTATTGAACCCTGAGTTTGTAATGCACATTAAAGGCGGTTCAATATCCCGGTCAAAAATTCCAATATTTATTATTTTGTAGTATTTATACGTCCACTTATTTTAATAAAAAGTGCTTCGCTATTTTCTGTTTTTAATATAAAAAGGGCTTAATATGTGCATTTTTGCGGGTATTAGTCAAATTTGATAGTATTTTAAACAAATTCGAAACCCAGTTTTTATATCGATTGCTAAATTCGTTTCCGTCGATTTAACCAGATAGGTAAAAACTTAAACTAGGCAGGTTTCTAATAACTACCTGAAAGGAAAAAATGAGTAAACACAATTGTAAGTGTTTAACAAAGGTTTAAGCGATAACCAACAAATTAAAATAACTAACCAAACAATGGCAGGAGATCATGAAAAAACTGAAAATATCGCCTTAATTTTCTTAGCAGATAAGATGCGGCGATGGCAATTTTTTAAATACAAAGGAATTACCAAAACTATAATCTAAACTAACTTACGCTTGCACTTTATTTCCAACTAACCAAAACCAAAAATGAAAAGGATTATAATATTAATAGGCTTACTCTGCTTTTTTAAGGGATTACATGCACAAAATGTAATTACCGTAAAAGGAGTGGTAAGAGATGGATCCAACCAGCCAATTCCCGGGCTACCATAACCGAAAAAGGGACTAAAAACATTACGGTTTCTTCTAATTTCGGAACTTATCAAATTAATGTGAAAACCGATGCTGTATTGGTTTTTAGTTATTTAGGTACGAAAACAGTAGAACAGAAAATAAACGGCCGTACTACAATTGATGTAAAATTACAGGACGATGCCAACAACCTGAATGATGTAGTGGTAATTGGTTATGGGCAAACCGTACAACGTAAAGATTTAACGGGAGCCATTGCATCTTTAAAAGGGAGCGAAATTGCAAAGACACCGGTAGCTAATGTTGCCCAGGCCTTACAAGGCCGTATGGCAGGCGTACAGGTAACCATGCCAAGTGGCGATCCGGGTTCTACACCGCAGATTAAAATACGTGGAGGTTCGTCAATTACACAGAGCAACGAACCGCTGTATGTGGTAGATGGTGTGCCTCAAACCGATGGTTTGGCGTTTTTAGATCCAACCGATATTGAGTCGGTTGATGTGATGAAAGATGCTGCATCAACAGCTGTTTACGGCGCCAGGGGAGCTAATGGTGTAATTCTAATTACCACAAAACAATCGAAAGGCGGAAAAACCACCATCAGTTACGATGGTTATGTAGGAGTGCAAAAAGCGCCTAAGTTTTTACCTGTATTGAGTCCGTATGAATATATGCTGTATACCTACGAAAACTCTACACGAGATGCAACCAGGGCACAAAAGTTTTTAACCAGTTTTGGTACTTTCGAATCGCTCGCCACCACTTATGGCAATAGAGAAGGGATTAACTGGCAGGATGAAATATTTGGTGGATCAGCCTCAAGCCAGTATCATAAAATTGGTATAAACGGCGGGAGTGGCGATACCAAATATAATTTATTTTATTCGCGCAATATTAACGATGGTTTGATGCTTAAAAGTGGTGCCAACCGCGATATCGCTAAGCTAGCGGTAACCAATAATCCCAGCAAAAAAATAAAGTTGAACGGGATTGTTAATTATTCTAATCAGAAAATATATGGTTCGGGTGGTACACAGGAAGGTGGCAATGCACGCTTAAGCATGTTACAAACTTTACTGCAATACCGTCCGGTAAATTTACCAAATGTTTCGGATGTAGGCCTGATTGACGATGTTTTAGACCCATTGGATGATGCAGGTAACCCTGCTTTTCAAAGCCCAATTGTAACCATAAATACCCGTTTGCGCGATCAACGTATCCGTTCGTTAAATGCTAACGCTACAGCCAGGTATGCCATTAGCAATAAATTTACCTATAACGGATTGGTAGGTTTTACCAATACCTCGCGGGTTGATAAAACTTTTAACGATTCGGAATCGATTACCGCAATCCGGAATAAAGGAGCTTCGGGAGGCATAATTACTACTTTTAATAACCGGTTTAACTATAATAATACCCTTACTTATAGCGATGTTTATGGTAAAGACCATAAGTTCGATATTACTATAGGTCAGGAGTATATTTATAACTATTCGGAAAGCGTAAATGCAAATGCTACTAATTTTCCGAATGTAAATAGCGGCTGGAATAATCTGGGTTTGGGTACCGTTGCAGGTTTCCCTTCTTCTTTTGCCGAAGAAGATAAGCTATTGTCGTTCTTTACACGCGCCAATTACAGCTACAAGGGCAGGTATATTTTTGCCGGAACATTAAGGGCCGATGGTTCTTCTAAGTTTGGAGAGGAAAACAGATGGGGTTATTTCCCTTCAGGGTCTTTTGCCTGGAAAGTAACCGAAGAAAACTTCATGAAATCGTTAAACTTTTTATCTGATTTGAAATTAAGGGCCAGTTATGGTACCTCTGGTAATAACAGGATTGCCAATTATGCCGCATTGGGCATTTTTACTTCAGGCCAATACGCTTCGAATACCAGTATTTTACCAACTGTGTTTCAAAATAGTTTAGCTAACCCTTTTCTTAAATGGGAGGCGGTTAAAGCAACCAACATTGGTTTGGATATCGGTTTATTGAAACAACGCATTGCCTTAACGGTTGATTGGTTCGATAACCGTTCTAAAGACCTGTTGTACAACACCCGGATTCCGGC
Source organism: Pedobacter sp. HDW13 (assembly GCF_011303555.1). Lineage (NCBI taxonomy): Bacteria > Pseudomonadati > Bacteroidota > Sphingobacteriia > Sphingobacteriales > Sphingobacteriaceae > Pedobacter > Pedobacter sp. HDW13. Next base: position 4,590,689 of record NZ_CP049868.1, read on the forward strand.
AAGTGCTGGTTTTACCCGTCAGTTTCAAAATATTGGCTCTACATCAAGCAAGGGGATCGAGTTTACTTTAAATACGGTAAACATTAAAAAAAGTGACTTTAACTGGAGTACCAATTTCAATATTACCTTCAATAAAACTAAAGTATTGAAATTGAGTGATGGCGAAAATTCATTAATGACCAGCAGTTACAACAATAGCTATCAGGATTACATTTTACAGGTTGGCCAGCCGGTAGGTACCATGTTTGGTTATCAGCAGGATGGGCTTTACCAGGTTAGCGATTTTAATTATGATGCCACTGCCAAAACCTATAGCTTAAAACAAGGCGTTGTACAAGATGCCATTGCCGTACAGCCGGGCTATATTAAATTTAAAGACCTTAACGGCGACGGCAAAATTACCGATGCCGACCGTACCATTATTGGTAATGCCAATCCTAAATTTTCGGGCGGTATTAACAATACCTTTGCTTATAAGGGTTTTGATTTGAGCATATTCCTGAACTTTACGCAAGGCAATAAAATTTTTAACGCCAATGTTAAAAATAACTTAGCCATTGCCAGCGACTTTAGTAATAACCTGGCTTTCCAGGCTGATAGATGGAGAACCATTAATGCAGCAGGGCAGGTGGTTACCGATCCGGCCGAACTAACGGCACTTAATCAGGGTAGAAACTCGGTAGCATCTATATTGGGCAATACCAGCGGCCGCATGTACGACAATGTAATTGAAGATGGTTCTTTTTTGAGAATCAGCAATGTAAATCTGGGTTATACTTTCCCGAAAAGATGGCTTGAAAAGGTTAAAATAGCCAACGCCAGGATATATGTTACCGCTTATAACCTTCACGTATTTACCAATTACTCGGGCTACGATCCGGAGGTTAGTGTTATCGATAATGCGATTACACCGGGTGTAGATTTTAGTGCCTACCCAAGACCGCGATCATTTGTAGCGGGAATTAATCTCTCTCTATAACCAAAACTGTATTCCGTTATGAAAATTTTAACATCAAAAATAAAAACATGTGCCTTAGCAACAGCGTTATTGGCCGTGTCGTTTACCTCGTGTAAAAAAGCTACAGAGGCCACTCCATACTCTTATTTTACTACAGCCAATTTTTTTAGTACTGTAGATGAGGCCCAACTGGCTACTACCGGGGTTTACGAAATTATGAAATACCCGTCTACTTATGCCTGGTATGTACCGCTTATATATGATAATGATTCAGACATCCAGTTTATTAGTGATGGTGTTACGCCCGACTGGAGAATTATTCCGCACTATTTAGGAATTCCTGAAACCCCGTTCTTGTACGAAACCTGGAGTGCCTATTACAATGGTATAGACAGGGCAAACCTGGTAATAGACCGTATTCCGAAAATGAATTTGTACAATAATGGCAGCAGCGAACAAAAAACAGCGCTGAACAGGATGCTGGGCGAAGCTAAATTTTTACGTGGTTTCTACTATGCTGAATTGGTGAGGTTATGGGGCGATGTGCCTTTTAAACTTAAAAATTCGGAAACTGGCGATGATTTAAAACTGCCATTAACCGATCGTTATCAAATTTATACGCAGATTATTAAAGACATGCAGGAAGGAGCCGATTTGCTGCCTGCTGCACTGCCAACCGATGAACGTATAAATAAATATGGTGCCAAAGCCATGCTGGCCAGGGTTGCCTTAGCTGCCGGAGGCTTTTCGTTAAGGGCAGATGGAACCATGCAACGACCTGCAGACTATAAAGATTATTACAAACTGGCGCAAACACAAATTAACGATGTAGTGGGTTCGGGCTTGTACGCCCTTAACCCCGATTATTCGATGGTTTTTAAAAATCAAAGCATACAAAAGTTTGAGCCAAAAGAAAGTCTTTTCGAAGCAGGTGTTTATACCCCCACACTGGCCACAACCAATCAATCCAGTTATGGAACATTTAATGCACCACAAACCGCCAGCAATGCCACTTCTCCTTATGGTAATACGCAAAACCGTTGCTTTGTAACCAAAACTTTTTACGATACTTTTAAAGATGGCGATTTAAGAAGGGATTTTTCGATTGCGAAATACAGTATTGATGCCAGCGGTAACCGGCTTAGCCTGCTTACCAACAACCGGATTTGGGCACCAGCCAAATGGAGCAGGGAATACCAGAACAACTCTAATTTAGAAAGGGTAAATACGAACATTAATACTGTATTAATGTGTTATTCGGATGTACTGCTAATGCGGGCAGAGGTTGAAAATGAATTAAACGGAGGCCCTAATACTTTGGCTTACGATGCCATTAACACTGTACGCCGCCGTGCTTACGGACAGGCGCTTGGTGGTAGCAGGGTTACCGTTGCGCTTACCAATGGTGGTACCGGTTATACTACTATTCCGGTAATTAAATTTACAGGCGGGGGCGGTACCGATGCATCTGCGGTGGCTACCATTAGTGCTGGCAAAATAACCGCCATTACTATGCTGAATAATGGTTTTGCTTATACTACTGCACCCTCAATTACCATTACCAATACCGGAACCAGCACAGGTAGTGGCGCAGTAGCTACTGTTACTTTAATGACAGGTGCTACCGGTGTTGATTTGCCCCCTGCTTTAAGTCAAACTGCTTTCTTTCAGGCTATACAAGATGAACGTGCCTGGGAGTTGTGTTTTGAAGGCACCAGGAAAGCCGATTTAATCAGATGGAACTTGTTAGGCGATAAGATTAAGGCAACCCAGGCTGCGTTAAAAATTATCAATACAGCTTATCCATATAATGCAGCCAATAATTTTGTTTCGGGCAAGCACGAATTATATCCTATTCCACAAAATGAAAGAGATGTAAACAGTGGCATTACCAGGAATAATCCTAAATATTAAAATTTAGTTAATCAAAGTGAAGCAGCTATCTCTAAAGTGAAAGATTGATATCGCCCGTGATGTTATGAGATAGTTCGCTTCATTAGGTTACGTATATTCATACTATGAAATTCATCCTCGTTTACCTAAGCTTTTTTATTTGCCTGCATACGGTTTCTGCGCAACAGCAATCGCGGCCCAATATCCTCATTATCATGACCGACCAGCAAACGGCCGAAGCCATGAGTATTGCCGGTAACAAGGACCTGAATACCCCGGCTATGGATAAGCTGGCCAAAAATGGTGTGCGGTTTACCAAAGCTTATTGTGCACAGCCTTTATGTACACCATCGCGTACGGCCATTTTTAGTGGTAAAATGCCTTTCGAAACCGGCTTTGTTGGTAATGCACCCGAAAAAGACGGGCAATGGTCTGATAGCTTGCTCATGATGGGTAAAATATTTCAACAAGGAGGTTATCAAACAGGTTACGTAGGCAAATGGCATTTACCGGTACCCACAAAAAAAGTAAGTCAGCATGGCTTTACCTATATCGAAAACACCAGTTTTTTAGACTATAATGATGGTGCAACACCTTCATTTTGCGCACGTTTTATAAAAGAAAACAAAGCAAAACCATTCTTGCTGGTGGCATCGTTCCTTAACCCGCACGATATTTGCGAGTGGGCGCGCGATGAAGATTTGAAAATGGATGTGCTGGAAAATGCACCACCGCCCGATCAATGCCCCGCACTGCCGGCCAACTGGCAAATTCCGGCCAGCGAGCCTCAAATTGTACGCGATCAGCAAAAAACAGTTGGTTTACGTACCTATCCATCGGTAAATTATACACCCGAAAAATGGCGGCAATACCGCTGGGCCTATAACCGTTTGGTAGAAAAAGTAGACCAGTATATCGAACAGGTACTTTACTCGCTCGAAAAATATGGCGTAGAAAAAAATACCATCATTATTTTTACTGCCGACCATGGCGATGGTTATGCGGGCCACAGCTGGAACCAAAAACAGATTTTGTACGAAGAGGCGGCTAAGGTGCCTTTCATTGTCGCCAAAATGGATGGCTCGTTGAAACCGAGAACCGATGAGATGTTGGTTTGCAACGGAACAGATATTATTCCTACCATTTGCGGCTTAACCGGTGTACAAAAACCAGCTTATTTAAAAGGTGTTGATATTAGCAAACGGTTAACCAATCCGGGGCAAAACCTGCGCGATACACTTGTTATCGAAACCGATTTTGCAGATAATGAGCAACTACTTGGCATTAATGGCCGGGCGGTAATTACTAAAGATTTCAAATACATTGTTTACAATAAAGGAGAGATTAAGGAGCAGTTATTTAATTTAACCAATGATCCGGGCGAGATCAAAAACCTGGCCGTAGATAAAACTTATAGAAAGCAGCTCATCGCCATGCGCAACTACCTGAAACGCTGGTGCAAAAACAATGGAGATAAATTTACGGTAGCGCTATAATTTTTATTTTTCAAGAATCACAACCATGAAATATTTTTTGATGTTAACATTTTGTGTGCTCACCTTAGGTGTGTATGCACAATACCCTGCTGTAATAACCCTTAATGCCGATAGGCTCCATGCCCGTGTGCGCGAATGGCCTTATCCTGCAAACGGCATTACCGTGCCCACCAATGCGCCCGCACTAATGTGGCCTGCAAGCAATGGCAAAACCAATGTTTTGCCGATGGAAAGCGGCAGCGAGGTACCCGAAGATGTGAATATTGGCAATGTGCGCTACCAGGTAGTACTGACCATGGATAAAGCATTTACAAAAAACACCATAAAGAGTGGTGTACAAGCCTGGGCAGTGTATCCACTCCATCAGGCTTTGCAGCCGGGCAAATGGTTTTGGAAATATGGTTACGCATTAAAAGGTACCAGCCAATGGAGCTGGAGCCCTGTATACGATTTTGTGGTCGATGCCAAATATGCAGGCGATAAAGTTTCGCCACAGGTAAGTGAAGTGCTGAAACGCAACGAAGGTGCTCATCCACACCTCTGGAATCTACATCAGATAAAAAACGACTTTTACCAAAACAACCTGAATAATACAGAAGCCAGGAGTTTTATCTCGTTCGCAGAAAAACTCATGAAAGCGCCGCTACCCGAAGAAAAACCAATCCGCGATATAGATACTACCGGGAAAAAGGGTAAAGAACTGGAAGGCTTGATTGATAGGATGTACCATGGCTTTGGCGATATGGTGGGTAACCCTGTGCGTAATCTTTGTATAGCTTACTATTTAACCCACGATAAGCGTTTTATAGATGATGCAAAACGAAGGGCTGTTAATTTGGTTAAAATGGATCCGGAAAAGAACCTGGCCACCAGCAGCGATTTTAATAACGGCGCAGTACTTGAGGCATTGGGCTGGTTTTACGATTTAGGCTACAACGATATCAATGCAGAAGAAAAAGCACTTTTTAGAAAGGTGATGACACAAAGGGCAAGGAAAATTTACGATCACCTGCCAAACCGTTTCGAATTGCATGTAAGCGATAACCATGTGTGGCAAATTACCCTACGCCAGCTGGCCATAGCCACTGTAGCTTTAATGGGCGATGAACCTGCAGCCAAAGAATGGCTTACTTACATATACGAGGTTTGGAGCGCAAGGTTTCCTGTTTTGGGTACTACCGATGGTGGCTGGCACGAAGGTAACGGCTATTTTGTAGTAAACTTCCGCTCTACCATTTACCTGTCGCAGTTGTTTAGCGATTTTTCTGGTGTCGATTATTTTAAGCTGCCATGGATGCAGAACCTGCCCTGGTATTTGTTGTATAGTTACCCACCTGCCGGTACCTCAACCGCTTATGGCGATCAGTGGGAAAACTTACGCGGTGGAATAAATGCGGGTTATGCCTTGTTTGCCGATGCGCTAACCTATAAAATAAACAATCCTTATCTCAACTGGTACGTACAACAAATAAAGGCAGATCATCCCGACTTTTTTAAAGGCACCGACGATTATCTGTTTTTCCGCTTGCTTAATTATAATCCCAAACGTAATCTAAAAGCTGAATCGCCCGAAAAGCTGCCCCGCACTAAAACCTTTGCCGATATTGGATTGGCTGCCATGACCGACAACCTGGCTAAAGCAGGCGAAAATATTTGCAGTTATCTCATCAGTAATCCTTTTGGCTCATCGGGCCATGGGCACGCCGGGCAAAATGCCTTTACCATTAATTACAAAGGTAAAACCCTTTTTGGCGCCAGTGGGTATTACAGTAATTTTAGCGATAGGCACAATTTATTGGATTACCGCAACACCCGTGCGTTTTGCACCATACTGGCCGATAGCCTGAGTCAGAAAATAGGCGAAGAAGGATATGGCTGGATACCCCGCTCTATGAGTGGTTTAAAAATACAATATGCCCTGGGCGATGCCAGTAATGCTTATGGCAATATCGAAAGTACTTTCTGGCTAAACCGTTTCGATCAGATTAAAACCAGGGCCGATTTGGCAAATGGCTTTGGCGATTCCGGCGTTACACTTTACCGCAGGCACATGCTGCAATTAGAAGGCGGTTATATTGTGCTGTACGATGAACTCGAAGCTAAAAAGCCGGTAAAATGGACTACCCAGTTTCATACCCCTTTTTACCGGATTGCAGGTAATAAAACCGATAAAAGTAACCGGCAGGATTTTGAAGTAAAAACGGATTTGGGGAAAGTAACTGCGGCTGTTTTTGCTGCAGCTCCCTTACAAATGACCGTTACAGATCAGTTTGCCGAACCTGCTGTAAACTGGATGAAGTTAACCGATGGAGATAAATTGCGGGAATACACCAACCAATGGCATGCAGCAATTACCTCGGCACCAGCTCAAAAGTTCAGGTATTTAACCGTTATTCAAATAAAGGATGGTAAAACTGAAGTAATCAGGAACCTATCTGCCACCAACGGATTGTATGATTTGCAGGTGGGAAGCTGGAATATTAAAGCCCAGTTAGATGGCAGCAAAGAAGCGGCCTTGCAAATTGTTAACGAACAGGCTAAATCTATGTTTAGCTATGGCAATTTGCCTGTGCAGTTTTTGGGTAAAACCTATCAGCACGATCGCAAAAAAAGCTCCATGTTGTTAGAAAACAACGGAACAAAGCTGAACAAAACAGAAGTAACCGATAGCCTGCCCGATGTGGCGCGATTTGATTATAAAAAATAGAAAGGTTAAAATGTGTAATTTTAATCTTTAACAACCATTTAACGGTTTTGAGAAGCAGGTGTTGGGATATAAACCAGAAAAAAATGAAAATATTAAATAAACGTTTGGTTACGCTTTTTTGTAGTTTACTGTTGCTGGTTCAACTGGTAAACGCGCAGGAGGGTAACAAATATTTTAGGAATATTTCTGTAGAAAAAGGTTTATCGCAAAGTACTGTTTTTTCCATCAAACAAGATAGCCTGGGTTTTATCTGGATGGCCACGCAAGATGGCTTAAACCGCTACGATAGTAAAGGTTTTAAAGTTTACCGCCCGGTTGATGGGATAAGAACGGACTGCAATCGCACTATATCCGATGCCTGTTTGTCGATCATAAAGGGGTAATGTGGATTGGCGGCAACCAGGGTGTTAGCCGTTATAACTATGCTTCCGATGATTTTGTAAATTATAAACTTCCGGGCAGCCTGGGCGAGTGGTATATCTCATCAATAACAGAAGATGCCGCACACAGTATCTGGGCAACCACCATAACAGGCAGTGTGTTTAGGCTTAGCACCGGTGCGTCGCAGTTTAAGCAGGTTAATTTTGATGCCGTAGAGCATGGCATAAAAAAAATCACCTACATCAGTGCCTGGAACAAAAATATGTTAATAGGTACCGATGTTGGCCTTTTTGAATTTAACGGACAAGGCCGTCGCCTTAAAAAGCTAAATTTAGGTATAGATAAGCCTGCTATAAACGATGTAAATATAGATGGCAGTAATTTATGGGCAGCTACAGAAGGGAACGGACTAATTAAATACGAAACCCCAAATGGTAAGCTTACCTTTTTTAACCACCAGTCGGCCAAAAATAGCATTGTCGATAACAACGTAAGGTGCGTAGGGAAAGATGATGCAGGTAACTTCTGGCTGGGTACTTTTAAAGGCTTATCCATTCTGAACCCCAATACTAATACTTTAGAAAATTATTTTCATCAAATTTCCCAGCCATACACCATCAGTCAGAATTCGGTGCGTTGTTTTTTTAAAGACCGGCAAAATGGCATTTGGTTAGGTACTTTTTATGGTGGGGTTAGCTATTATCATATAAACGATATCAAATTTAACCTGTTAAGTCAAAATACAGGTCGGTTATCTTTAAATGATGAGGTAATTAGTGTAATTAAGGAAGATGCGAGCGGTAATTTTTGGATCGGAACCAATGATAAGGGGCTAAATTACTGGAACAGGGCAGCCAATACCATCAGCTATTTTACCAGCAATGAAAACAATGCCAATAGCTTAAGTTCGAACAACATTAAAGCCATTGCTTTTGATGATAACCAAAATCTGCTGATAGGCATGCACAATGGTGGTTTTAACATCTTAAACCCTGCAACGAGTAACGTAAAAAGGTATCGCCATAACGAGCACGATCCGAATAGTATAGCCGGCGATCTGGTATATGGTATTTTGAAAGATTATAAAAGCCGAATCTGGATCGGAACACGCTCGGGCCTGGATCAGTTTAATCCCCAAAGTCAGACTTTTACGCACATTCATTTAGACAGGGCGGGCAAACGGCCGGCATCTGATGATATTACTTATCTTTTTGAAGACAGTAAACACCGGATCTGGATTGGTACTACCAATGGTATTACACTTTTCTATCCCGATAACATGCTGTTTGATAATGAGCTGGCCAGGCTGTTGCACGAAGAAGTAATTAGTTGCATTACAGAAGATAAGCAGGGTAGGGTGTGGATTGGCTCGCGCGAAGGACTAATTTTGTACCAGGAGGCCCAGCAAACATTTGTAACCTATAAAGACCGCAAAGATTTTGTAAAAGGCACCATTTATGGTTTGCAGCCCGATAACGAAGGCAATTTGTGGATTTCTACCAATAGGGGGCTCATTCGCTACAATCCAGATACCAAAACAGCACAGGCTTTTGATGAAAGCGACGGCTTACAGAACAATCAGTTTAACGATTATGCTTTTTGCAAAGCCAGCGATGGTATGCTGTTGTTTGGCGGCATTAAAGGGCTTTCTTATTTCTATCCATCGGGCATTAAGCAGCAGCAGTTACCCTTAAAACTAACTTTTACGGGCTTAGCTGTTTTTAATAAGAACGTAACCAGTGGCGATGATACCAAAATACTCGAAAACCATATCGATCAGAGTACCAGACTTAAATTTGCAGCCGAGTATAAACAATTTACCATCCATTTCAATACCTTCAATTACATTTCGGCCAACAGGACCAGATACCTGTATAAATTAGATGGTTTGGATAAAGACTGGCAAAGTACCGAAGACTTAAAAATAACCTATAACAACCTGAGGGCAGGCAGCTATAATTTTTTAATTAAAGCAGTAGGCCCTAACGGCGAAAACAGTGCCGTTCGATCGTTAAAAATTATAATTTCTCCGCCATGGTACAATGCTACCTGGTTTTATTTGCTCTTGTTAGCTATTGCAGCTACGGGTAGTTATATTGCGTACCGCATTATTTCTGAAAGGATTAAGGCTTTACAGCAGCTTAAACTGGAGCGGGTTGATAAAGAACGGGTTCGTTACATCAATCAGGTGAAAATGGATTTCTTTACCAATGTTTCTCACGAATTAAGAACCCCGCTTACCCTGATTCTGGCACCTTTAGAGGAGCTGATTAAAAAACCTTCTGACGATAAGCTGGTAACAAAACGGCATGAAATGATGCTGATCAATGCTAAACGCTTGTATAACCTGGTTGATCAGTTATTCGAATTTAGAAAAACAGAAACAGGTACGCGGAAACTCAAAGTGGGCAAAAGCGATATTGTGAGCTTTATACATGAGATTTACGAGTCGTTTAAGCCACTCTCAGAAAAAAATCAGATACAATATACTTACCACTCAACTGAGGCTAAATTATCTTTCTATTTCGATAATGATGCCATGGAGAAAATATTGTTCAATCTCTTATCCAACGCATTTAAATATACGCGGGCGCATAACAAAATCAATGTCGAATTGGCTACGCAAAACAACTTTGCCATTATTACCGTAACCGATACGGGTGTGGGTATTGCCGCCAATGAGATTGCAAAGGTTTTCGATCGTTTTTATCAGGTTAACAATCAGGAGATGAATTTAGGCTCGGGTGTTGGCCTGGCTTTTACCAAACGCCTGGTAGAGCTTCACCACGGGACTATTAAAGCCGAAAGTGAGCTTGGTAATGGAAGTTGCTTTACCATTGCCATTCCAATGGATGATACCGTTTATAATGATGATGTAAGGACCGAAACTACCCGTTACGAACTATCGATTGTAACAGATGAAGAAGCCCTTGCCGAAAATAACCAGATTTACGCCGAGCAAACGCTAACAACCGGCCCAGTAGAAAACGAAGGGCAAAGAAGCAGGTTGCTCTTAGTTGATGATAACAAGGAAATTTTAGACTACCTGCAGGATTATTTTAAAGAAAGTTATGAAATTACCACTGCTTTTGATGGTAAGATGGCGCTCGATATTTTAGAGAAAGAACAATTCGATTTGGTAGTGAGTGATGTGATGATGCCTGAATTGGATGGATTGCACTTTTGTAAAAGATTGAAGCAGAATATTAATACTTCGCATATTCCGGTTGTGCTGCTCACCGCCAAAACAGAAGTTAGCCAGCAAATTAAAGGCCTGGAGATGGGTGCCGACGATTACATTACCAAGCCTTTTTCTATAGATATGCTGGGCGCTAAAATAGCCAGTCTGTTAAAATCGCGCAAACGTTTAAAAGAATATTACAGCGGAAGCAGAGAGGTTGTGCCGCAAAATTTAGCCTTTAACGCGCTCGACGAAGAATTTTTAAAAGAAGCAATTGAGATTGTAGAAAAATACCTGGCCGATTCTGACTTTTCTGTAGATAAATTTAGCCGGGAGATAGGCATGAGCCGTTCAAACCTTTATTTGAAGTTTAAGGCTATAACAGGCGAGTCGGCAACCGATTTTATTAAAAGGATCAGGTTTAATAAAGCAGTCGAACTGATGCAAAGCAAACGATACACCATTGCACAAATTACCTATATGTGCGGTTTTAATTCGCCATCTTATTTCTCTACTGCATTTAAGCAGTATTATGGCTGTATGCCTAGCGAATATTTTGAAAAGAAAAGTTAAGCAGAAATAGGCGGTAGAAACGTTAAATTATTCTTTTTTCTACTGGCTGGTGTCCGCACCTGCCAACTTCAGGTTACCTGTTTCGGTCGGTGAGACACCAACCGGTAGATTGCGGATATTTGAAGCCTGTTTAACGAAATAGCCGCAAAACAGAAAAGCCTCGATTTTCATCAAGGCTTTTTGTTCGATTTTTGTTGTACTCGGGGCGGGAATCGAACCCGCACGCCTTTGAAAGCACAGGATTTTAAGTCCTGCGTGTCTACCAGTTCCACCACCCGAGCATTAGCCGCTACCGATCTCCATCGGCTTGGTTAACTTTAAAATAAATGCCTTCGGTTAGGAAGGCATTTGGAGCGAAAGACGAGATTCGAACTCGCGACCCCGACCTTGGCAAGGTCGTGCTCTACCAACTGAGCTACTTTCGCAATTGAATACTGATGTGTTGTATTCCGTTGGGGTTGCAAATATAGAAATATAAATATCACTTTCAAAAATAATTTTATTTTTTTTGCGCTGATTGGTAAACTGAGGGGCTTTTTGCCCTAAATTAACAAGGGTGAGCCCTTATGTTTTTCTCTAATTTTTGATCTAAAATTTAAAGATTATCAGCGAGTTAAAAGCTGGCTTAACGAACGCAAATGTATGGGCTTATCAAGCTTGAAAAAAAATGAAATTATTTTTTTAGCCTGGTAAAAAGAACCGAAAATTTGTTCCGCTGTTTAGCGCATTTGCAACAATTGGTAGTTTTTTGAGTAATATTGGTGCCTTTGAATGATCAATATCTGTTAAAAAAACTAAAATAAATTAACCAGCCATGAAATACCATACCGTTGTTAAAGCCTTTTACGATTTAAGCCCGGATGAACTTTATCAGATTATGCGGCTTCGGATTGAGGTTTTTGTAATCGAACAACAGTGCTTTTATCAGGATGCCGATAACAAAGACCAGCATTGCCACCACTTAATGCTTTTGAAAGATAACGAACTGGTAGCCTATGCGAGGATTGTTCCGGCAGGGCTTTCATTTGAAGAAGCCTCTATTGGAAGGGTAATTACCAGTGCGCAGGTGAGGGGTACCGGAGCAGGAAAAATATTAATGAAAGTAGCAATTCAAACCTGCAGGCAGCTTTTCGGTAATGTTCCGATCCGTATTGGTGCCCAAACTTATGCCAAAGCATTTTATGCGTCGCTGGGTTTTGAAGCATCGGGTAGTGAGTTTATGGAAGATGGGATACCACATATCGAAATGGTGACTAAACCGCTATAAAGGCTTTTGTTTGGTGGTTTGATTGCCTTTATCACCAAATACCTTATTAACAGAAAGATTCTCTAACCATGTAGAATATTTATGGACTACAATAAAGTATATCCCTTTATATAATTAGTATTTTTATTCATGCTTATCTGTTGCTGCCCAGGCAGTAAACCTGAGGATGGAGTTTAATAAATAGCTAAGATTATGGTAAAAAATAAATTACTACGAATGGACAATGTGGGCATTGTTGTAGAATCACTGGATAATGCCATCTCATTTTTTTCTGAATTAGGCCTTAAGCTCGAAGGGCGGGGTATGGTAGAAGGAGAGTGGGCAGGGAATGTTACCGGGCTGGGGTCTCAAAGTGTTGAGATTGCAATGATGGTTACTCCTGATGGTCACAGTAGGCTTGAAATTTCGCGGTTTCTTAGTCCGCCTACTATTGCCGATCACCGAACTGCTCCTGTAAATGCGCTCGGTTACTTACGCGTTATGTTTACTGTTGAAAATATTGATGAGGTAGTTTCCAGACTCATTAAGCACGGTGCTGAGCTGGTTGGCGAGATCGTGCAGTACGAAAATTCTTATCGCCTTTGCTACATCCGGGGAACTGAAGGAATACTCATAGGTCTGGCCGAACAGCTGGGTAATAAATAAGCTGTTACCTACTGGCTGGTGTCTGCACCTGCCAGCTTCAGGTTGTCTGTTTTGGTCGGTGAGACACCAACCGATAGGGCACGGATATTTGAATGTTGTTCAGGCATGGAGAAAGTTTGTTCTATGTACCTACTGGCTGGTGTCTGCAGCTGCCAGCTTTAGGTTGCCTGTTTCGGTCGGTGAGACACCAACCGATAGGGCACGGATATTTGAATGTTGTTTAGGCCCGGCGAAAATCTGTTCGATGCATCTACTGGCTGGTGTCCACACCTGCCAGCTTCAGGTTATCTACTTCGGTCGGTGAGACACCGACCAATAGATCGAAAACGGCTATAAAACACAAAAGCCTTGATTTTCATCAAGGCTTTTAGTTCGATTCTTTTGTTGTACTCGGGCGGGAATCGAACCCGCACGCCTTTGAAAGCACAGGATTTTAAGTCCTGCGTGTCTACCAGTTCCACCACCCGAGCATTAGCCGCTGCCGATATCCATCGGCTTGGTTAACTTTAAAATTAAATGCCTTCTGGTAGGAAGGCATTTTTTTTGGAGCGAAAGACGAGATTCGAACTCGCGACCCCGACCTTGGCAAGGTCGTGCTCTACCAACTGAGCTACTTTCGCATTTACAAAACTGATGTTGTTGTTTCGTTTTGGTGATGCAAATATAGGCAGATTTATATATCTGTCAAGAGATTTTTTATTAAAAATTTAATATTTAGTTTAAATTGCTGGCTTTCAGTACTAGTAAAATTAAATCAGTTTCAAATCCTTTTGCCTGAAGGTAGCTCATCAGCTTCATTTTTCTTTTAAAGGGATCATTTTCGCTCAAACTTTCTGCTTTTTTTACCGCTAGTTTTTCTAAAGTAAGCAGGTAATCGTCTTCATCCAAACTATAAATTGCTTTTTGCAGCATCTTATCCGGAACGCCTTTCAGCTTTAAACCCTGTTTAATTTTTACCCGGCCCCAATGTTTAATGTTAAATTTACCCGAAGCATAATTGAGAGCAAACCTTTCTTCATTTAAAAAATTATTTAAAATAAGCTCGGTAATTATTTCTTCCAGCTCGTCGCCCCGCATGCCCAGGTCTAACAATTTGCTACGCACTTCCTTTTGTGAGCGTTCCTGGTAGGCGCAAAAACTTTCGGCCTTGGCCAATGCCTGCTTTTTATCTAATATTATGGTGTCTTGTTTACCGCTTTTCATAATTAATTACTGAAATTCGTAAAAATATAAACGATTACCCTATTTTCTGAATAAAAATAGCATGCAAAACCCGATATACACCATTGCCAGAATAGCCGAAATTTTAAATGCAGATGCCAAATTGATTGACAAAGAGGTGCTTATCCAGTATTTGGTAATCGATAGCCGCTCCGTGCTCGTTCCGGAAAATTCTATATTTTTTGCCCTCGCCGCGCATCGCGATGGCCATGAGTTTATAAAAGATGCTTATGCTAAAGAGATCCGTAATTTCGTAATTACTGACGAAAAGTATATTTCACAATATCCAGATTGCAATTTTTTAAAGGTTAACGATGCACTGGCAGCCTTGCAACAACTGGCAATTGAACACCGCAGGCAATTTAACCTTAAAACCATTGGTATTACCGGCAGTAACGGCAAAACCATTGTGAAAGAATGGCTGTACCAGCTCCTGGCCGCCGATTTTAATATTGTTAAAAGCCCTAAAAGTTATAATTCGCAAATTGGTGTACCGCTTTCGGTATGGCAAATTGAGGAGAGTCATACTTTAGGCATTTTTGAAGCAGGTATTTCTGCCGTAAATGAAATGGAAAGTCTGGCAAAGATTATTCAGCCCCAAATTGGGATTTTAACCAATATTGGCGAAGCACATGCCGAAGGTTTTAGTTCGAAAAAGGAAAAGCTGACTGAAAAACTCAGGCTTTTTAAAGATAGTGAGCTTTTTATCTATTCGCCCGAGTATGTAAGCGAAGTGAGTTTTAAAGAGTTGCCCGGGAAAAAACAATTTAGCTGGAGCAGTAAACAAGCTGCCGATTTACAGATAATTGCGGTAGAACCTATTAAAGGTAACTGTTACTTAAGGGCCATTTACCAGGATAGGGAAATAGAATGCATGCTGCCTTTTAAAGATAAGGCTTCGATTGAGAACGGCATGATTTGCTGGGCTACTTTGCTTGCTTTGGGCTACACGCCCGAACAGGCCGATTTGCGTTTAGAGAAACTGAGCCATGTGAGCATGCGCCTCGAACTGAAGAATGGCATTAACCAGTGTTCCATTATCGACGATTCGTACAGTGCCGATATTTCTTCGCTTGCCATTGCCCTCGATTTTCTGAACCAACAGAACCAACATGCACGGAAAACTGTTATTCTTTCCGAATTATTCGAAACCGGAAGAGATGACCTCGATTTATATACCGAAATAGCCGAATTGCTATTGCAGAAAAAGGTAAATCGCTTAATCGGGATCGGAACACACATTGCACGTTTTGCCGATCTTTTTAAGTTCGAAACCCAGTTTTTTGACTATACCAATGCCTTTGTTGAAGCTTTTCCAGGCTTGCAGTTTAGTCACGAAACCATTTTGGTAAAAGGAGCGAGGCGCTTCGAATTTGGCCGGATTAGTAAACTCCTCACGCAGAAAATACACGATACGGTTTTAGAGATCGATTTGAACGCCATGGTGGGTAACCTCCAGTTTTACCGCTCTAAAATTAAACCTGGCGTTAAAATGATGGCCATGGTAAAAGCCTTTTCGTATGGTAGCGGTAGTTTTGAGATTGCCAACTTACTGCAATTTCATAAAGTAGATTACCTGGCGGTAGCTTACGCTGATGAGGGTATAGCCCTGCGCAAAGCAGGAATTACTTTGCCGATTATGGTAATGAGTCCCGAAGAATCTGCTTTCGAAGCCATTATTAAACATCGGCTAGAGCCCGAAATTTACAGCATCGAAATTCTGAACAGTTTTATAAATGTGCTTTCTGATTACGATTTCGATTATCCCATTCACATTAAGATTGATAGCGGGATGCACCGTTTAGGTTTCGATCAAGCAGAAATTACCACCTTAACCGGCTTGTTAAAAGATAATGCTAAAGTAAAAGTACAAAGCATTTTCTCACATCTCGTGGCCAGTGGAGAGGCCGAGCATGATGGTTTTACCCAACAGCAAATAGCGCGGTTTAAAGAAATGGCCAAACAATTAACCGATGTTTTAATTTACAAACCTCTATTGCATATCGCCAATACCTCGGGCATTTCGCGCTGGCCCGAAGGCCAAATGGATATGGTACGCCTGGGCATTGGTTTGTATGGCTTCGATTCTGCATTGCCCAATAATCGTGGCCTGCAAACCGTTATGGTGCTTAAAACTACGGTTAGTCAGGTAAAAACACTCGAACCCGGCGAAACAGTAGGTTATAGCCGGAAAGGAATTATGCCTGAGGGTGGAAAGATTGCAACCGTAAAAATTGGCTATGCCGATGGTTATAGCAGGGCTTTTGGTAATGGGGTAGGTAAAATGCTCATTAATGGTAATCTGGTGCCCACAATAGGTTCTATTTGCATGGATATGACCATGCTCGATATTACAGGGATTGATGTTAAAGCCGGCGATGAAGCCATCGTATTTAATAAAGAGCACACCATTATGCAGTTAGCCAGCGAGGTAAATACCATTCCCTACGAGATTTTAACCAACATTTCGCAAAGGGTTAAGCGTGTTTATTTTTACGAATAGTTTATTGGTTCACTTGTTCATTGGTGCCAGGCAAAATGCCACATAGGGTACCTTTTAGCCCTTCCTGTATCGTCATTTCGAGCGAAGTGCAACGTAGTCGAGAAATCTGTATCTATAGATTTCTCTCAGTCTGTACTGGGAGGTATTCTGCCAAATGTATCGTCCACGTTTGTAACGTGGACGGGAGAGACAAGCGATTGTATCGCTTTATATGGCCCTTTTTGTTCATCTGTTTCGGTCGGTGAGACACCAACCGATAGGGTGGGACTATGGGTTTCACTAATGAACCAATGCCTAATGAACCAATGAACAAACAGGGATAGCGCGTGGGGTTTCACTATTTTTACCTAAATTTGCCGCATGAACAAAGTAGGGAAAGCCATTTTAAACTATCTGATTAAAGGTTTATTAATAGTTGTGCCTATTGCTGTAAGTATTTTTATTGTAGTTTGGGCGGTTACAACTGTTGATAGCTGGTTAAACGTAAAGAATATACTTGGTGTAAATCCGCTAACAGGCGAAAGTAGAAACATACCTGGTCTGGGTTTGTTAACCGTTGTTACCATTATTTTGCTGGCGGGTATTTTTGTAACCAATTTGGTTACTGAACCCATGTACAATTGGTTTCAGCGGATGATGCACCGCCTGCCTTTGCTTAATTTCATTTACTCTTCGATAAAAGATTTAACCGAAGCTTTTGTGGGCGACGAAAAGAAATTTAACCATCCCGTATTGGTAGAGGTAGAAGGAGGTTTAAAGAAGATTGGTTTTTTAACCCAGAACGATTTGCATAAATTGGATTTGCCCGATGAGGTAGCGGTTTATTTTCCGCTTTCCTATTCATTTGCCGGGCAGTTGTGTATTGTACAACGCAATAAGGTTACCGATTTAAAAATGACTGCTGCCGATGCCATGAAGCTGGTAGTAAGCGGTGGTGTAAGCGGATTATAAACAGCATTCATAATGATTACCATTTATCACAATAACAGGTGCACCAAAAGCCGTTGCGCTTTACAGGAACTCGAAAAAAGTGGAAAAGCCTTTGAAGTAGTGTACTACCTGGATACCCCACCAAACAAGGCCGAACTTACAGCAATTGTAGCCAAACTCGGTATTAAACCACTGAAACTGATTAGGAAAGGAGAGGCCGTTTTTGTTGAAAACTACAAAGGCAAAACACTAACGGACGAGGAGTGGATTGAAGCCATGGTTAAGCACCCTATTTTAATTGAACGACCAATCGTTATTTCTGGCGACCAGGCCGTTATTGCCCGCCCAACCGAGAAAATACAGGAAATTTTAGGGTAGCTTACGAAGTTTAAAGGGGAGCGAACGGAGAAAGACTTTTTAAGTCTTAGCTTGGCCGTTGAACCTAAAAAATATTTCTACAGCTGATCAGGATGATTATCAAAATGATCATGCCAAACAGTAGTCTCGAATAATACTCACGGATAAAAAGCCCGGTAAGTACCAGCATATCATCGTTTACATTGCTGTGGATGTTTCCGTTTCCGGCCGATGCACTGAACAGGATCTGTTTATCTTTGAGGTTGTTGAGCGACCAGCGGCTTAACCAGCTATTCTGGTAACGCCAGTCTAATGTTTCGCCTGAGGCAAAAACAACCCTGGCCTTAAACCCAAGCCAATCATAGGTAATGGTAGCCAAAGTCTCGTTCTGGTTATTTAGAATCCTGGTTTCAGGCTTTGAAAAACCCTCGCTCTTTAGGAGGTAAATTCCGCTTTGCGTAGTGGCAATGGCAGAGTTTTGCCAAGAACTAAAATTCATCGAAAATTTCAGCTGCTGCTCATAAAATACCTGATAGTTGCTATCAAATAAACCTTTTCTCCAATATAATACCTGTTCCATCGCCAAAAAGATTAATTAATGCCTAACCGTGGTGACGGGTAAGGGTTGCGGTAATAACTGGAACCAAACAAGCCACCATTACCGCTGTTTTCTTATTGTAAATCTGTTTAATAAACAAACCCGAAACAATTAATAAACTGTTGTCTGCTTCGGTAGAAATAGCACCAGTATTGCTCGAAGCCTGGTAATAAATGTGCGTGTCTTTGTTGTTCGAAACCGTCCATTCTGAGCGCCATGAACTGGTTGCTTTCCACTCATATTGCTCACCCGATTTTAAACTGATAATGGCTTTCGATTTCCAGCCGTCGTAAGTGATGATGGCTACCACTTCATTCGTTTTACGGTCGGTTACCGTTGTAGTTCTTTGCCAGAAACCTTTATTTTCAAAAGCATAGTCTTTATCCTCGAATAAGGTATAGGCATTGCTTTTCCACATTTCAAATGTTAAAGCACCCTTCTGAATCCCGTCAACAAACAGTTGTAAGTTGCCGTTCAACCAGTCCCTTTTCCAATTAATAAACTTTGCCATATGTATGCTGTTTTATTTTAGATGGCAAGAGACTTAAGTTGTTACAATTTATTTGGGCATAAAAAAAGTGCTCATCTTGTGAACACCTCTTTATTAATATTCAATAACCAGTTATCAGTTTTAAGTTAGCTTAATGGATATTGGCTATCAACCATAAGCCATCGACTATTGAGCAATTACTCCTGGATAATGGAAGCCCTGCTATAGATTATTAGCCATGAACTTCTATGAACTAGAAATTTGGCTTCAGCACATACTTATCGTAGAAACGGAAGATATGTTCAGCAGCTTCTTCGGCAGTATCAACCAAGCGGAAAAGGTTTAAATCTTCTTCGTGGATATTGTGCTCTTTTTGCAGCATAGTGCCTTTAATCCATTCAATTAATCCGCCCCAATAATCAATGCCTACCAATACAATTGGGAAACGGGCAATTTTACCGGTCTGGATCAGGGTTAAGGCTTCGAAAAGCTCGTCCATAGTGCCAAAACCACCAGGTAACACCACAAACCCCTGACTGTATTTCATAAACATTACCTTGCGTACAAAAAAGTAATCGAACTCCAGTAATTTGTTATGATCGATATATTTATTGTGGAATTGCTCAAAAGGTAGTTCGATGTTTAAACCAACCGATTTACCACCATTGGTATGTGCACCTTTGTTACCTGCTTCCATAATACCAGGACCACCGCCTGTAATTACACCGTAACCGCGGTCGGTTAATAATTTACCACACTGCTCTGCCAATTGGTAGTAGCGGTGGGTTTGGGCGGTACGGGCCGACCCGTAAATTGTAACACATGGGCCAATTTTAGCCAGTTTCTCAAAACCATCTACAAACTCGGCCATAATTTTAAAAATTTGCCAGGAGTCTGTTACTTTAATTTCCTGCCAGTCTTTATTCTCAAAAGCGCTTCTTATTTTTTCTTCACTCGTCATATACGTAATGCTAAATATTAAAACCTGGTTTGCGCATCAGTTTTTTTGCTAATGAATAACAAACCTATAAATGTGATTAAACCGTTAATTAAAATCAGTTCAACACTAAAAACATATCCGCCCAATATTGCAGCCGAATTGCTTGCAAGCAAGTAACATAAAAAAGGCGATAATATGCAAACTATCGGTACTAATTTATCGTGAAGTCCGCGTTTTTTTACAAACAATCCAAAACTATACAAGCCTAAAAGCGGACCATAGGTATAAGAGGCAATGGTGAAAATTAAGCTCACAACCGACGAACTGTTTAATGCATTAATTACAATAATGACCAAAAACATTAAAACTGAAAAAGCCACGTGCACGGTATGGCGCTTTTTAACCGCACTTTTTTCGTCTATGTTTTTGGCTTTATCCATGCCTAAAAAGTCTACACAAAACGAAGTGGTTAGGGCGGTCAAGGCCGAATCGGTAGTGGCAAAGGTAGCGGCTGTTAAACCCAGCATAAAAATAATGGCGGGTACCGAACCCAGGTTATTCAGGGCAATTTCAGGAAACAGTAAATCTGTTCGCGGTTTGCCTGTAATGTGATCTAAAGGGATATCGATACCGTTTTTACTTGCGAAAATGTATAACAATGCACCTACACTTAAAAAGAAAACATTTAAGATCACAAATACCCCTGTAAAGGTGAACATGTTTTTCTGCGCTTCCTTAATGGTGCTCATGCTCAGATTTTTCTGCATTAAATCCTGATCAAGACCAGTCATGGCGATGGTTACGAAAATACCGCCTATAAACTGTTTGCTGAAATAGAACTTGTTGGTAAGGAAATCATCCAGAAAGAATATTTTAGAATAACTGCTGTTTTTTATGGTTTCAAACGCTTGTGGAATGCTGAAATCGAGACTATTACAAATAAAATAAATAGTTAAAAAAACAGATAATACCAGGAAAAACGTTTGCAGGGTATCGGTAATAATAATGGTTTTTAAGCCTCCTTTAAAGGTGTACGACCAGATTAAGGCCAGTGAAATTAAAACCGTTAACCAAAACGGAATACCATAATTATCAAATATAAAGCGTTGTAATACAATTACTACCAGATAAAGCCGCGTGGCCGATCCAAGTGTTCTGCTTAACAGAAATATCGATGCAGCTGTTTTGTAACTGTAATGGCCCAACCGTTTTTCGATATAACTGTAAATAGAAGTTAAATTCATCCGGTAGTAAAGCGGCAACAAAACAGTGGCAATAATGATAAAGCCCACCGCATTGCCCAGTACAAACTGAAAATACTGAAACTGGTTTCCGCTGGGCGCGCCAACCTCGCCGGGTACCGAAATAAAAGTTACCCCCGAAAGCGCCGTTCCAATCATGCCAAAGGCTACTAAATACCATTTAGAGTTTCTGTTGGCAACAAAGAACGTATTATTGTCTGACGATTTTTGAGACGTTACAAACGAAATGATAATCAGTAGCAGGAAGTAACCAATTAGAAAACACAAGAGGATGGTTGGTGACATAGTTTTGTTTTAAGCTGATAAATGTAATAAATTCAAAGTTAAAGTCAATGGCTTTAGTTTTTACTGCTTTTGTTTAATGGTTTATAGCTGATTGTTAATAGTCATTACACCTAAGCCGGCGAGCCATTAATATTCAATCGTTTTTCTAAAACATCGCATTGGACTATAAGTAATCGACCATTAACTTAGAAATGCTTCGGAACATTGGTTATCAACTATGAGCCATTAACTATAACCCCATGAACTATTGAACCAATGACTAATGAACTAATAAACCTTTTACCTATTTTTGTATTATGAATTTTTCATCCAAACTACTTGAGGATGCAGTAAACGAATTTTCGAAACTGCCTGGTGTAGGACAAAAAACGGCTTTGCGTCTGGTGTTGCATCTTTTAAGCAAAGAACAAGAGGAGGTAAACCAGTTTGGTAACACATTTATTAAACTCAAACAACAGATTAAACACTGTACCACCTGTCACAATATTTCTGACTATACAATTTGCGAAATCTGTACCTCGCATAAACGCGATAAAGAAACCATTTGTGTGGTAGAAGATACGCGTGATGTAATGGCGATTGAAAACACCGGACAGTACTTTGGTGTTTACCACGTTTTGGGCGGTTTAATTTCGCCAATGGATGGGGTAGGACCATCTGATCTGTTTATTGATGGTTTGGTTACCCGTGTTGCAGCTGGCGGAATTAAAGAAATTATTTTGGCCTTAAGTCCCAATATGGAAGGCGATACCACTTTGTTTTACCTCTACAAAAGACTAAAAGAATTCAATGTGCCGGTTACTACCATTGCGCGTGGTATTGCCTTTGGTGGCGAACTCGAATATGCCGATGAAATTACCCTGGGGCGTTCGATTGTTACCCGTGTACCTTACGAAACTGCGATGATGAAATAATGGCAAAGCATTTTTTATTCTTATCAATGATTTTTTTTTCGGGATGGTTTGATCAAACGCCGATCAGGATCCATTCCCACAACGATTATACCCACAACAAACCTTTTTACGAAGCCGTTCAGAACAAGGCTTTTTCGATAGAGGCCGATGTATTTGTAGTTGGCGATTCATTAATGGTGGCACACAGTAAAAAAGAAATCAAAGCTGGGAATACCTTAGATAAAATGTACCTCCAGCCGATCTTGGCCTTTTCTAAAACTAAAGATTTTTATAGTTTCCAGTTGATGATCGATTTTAAAGAAAGCTGGGATATAACCTATCCTGTTTTGCTGAAAACATTGAAGCCCTACGAAAAACTATTTTCAAAAAGAGGCAAAAGGGTAAGCATTGTGATCAGCGGAAACCGGCCGCCGCACAATACTTTTCATCTTTATCCCGAAATGATCAAGTTTGATGGCTTGCCAGGCGTAAACTATGCCCTTGAAGATTTAAAAAAGATAACGATGATCAGTGCTAATTTTGCTGATTATTCCAAATGGAAAGGAATAGGTGAAATACCGGAAGCTGATCAAGACAAATTATCTGCACTTGTACTTGCCGCTTATCAAATCAATAAACCTTTCCGTTTTTGGGGAGCACCAGATAACGAAAACTACTGGAAGCAATCCCTATCAGGCATCATAAATACGGATAAAGTTACTGAAGCTACAAACTACTTTAAAACAAAATAAATATAAGAAGTATCAAGTCTCAATACTTATATCTTGATACTTAATACTCAAACCTTGCTACTAAATGAATCTAAAAAATAAAGTAATCGTCATTACAGGCGCATCAAGCGGAATTGGAAAAGCCTGTGCCGAAGAATTTGCAAAACGTGGTGCCAATCTGGTTTTAGCTGCGCGCCAATATGTAACCTTATGCGAAATCACAGCCGACCTGGAAAAACAATATGGTATCAGGGCAGTGGCCGTTCAGGCTGATGTAAGTAAAGAAGCCGATTGCGAGCTGATTATTAAACAAGCTCTGGTTTCCTTTCAAAAAATAGATATCCTGGTTAATAATGCCGGTTTATCGATGCGTGCCCTTTTTAAGGACCTTGATTTATCGGTGCTTAAAAACCTGATGGATGTGAATTTCTGGGGTACCGTTTATTGTACAAAATATGCCCTGCCCGAAATTCTAAAAACCAAAGGAACAGTAGTTGGCGTATCATCAATTGCAGGTTACCGCGGTTTACCGGGCCGTACAGGTTATTCGGCTTCTAAGTTTGCCATGAATGGTTTTATGGAATCGTTGCGTACCGAACTGCTTAAAACCGGCGTAAATGTAATGGTGGCCTGTCCGGGGTTTACCGCTTCGAACATCCGTGTAACAGCCTTATCAAAAGATGGTGCAGCCCACGGCGAAACCAGTATGGATGAAGGTAAAATGATGACCTCAGAAGAAGTCGCCAGCATTATAGCCGATGGTATTGAAAAACGTAAACGTACTTTAGTAATGACCGGACAAGGAAAATTAGCAGTATGGATGAATAAGCTTTTCCCGGCTTTTGTAGATAAAAAGGTATTTGATCTGTTTGCGAAAGAGAAAAACCCGTTGATTAAGGCTTAGCATTTCTTGAAAAGTCGTCATCTCGACCGAAACACAGTGGAGCGGAGAGATCTGTCTCGAGATAGATTTAGCTTCGCTGAGCACTTCGTGGTTCTCGACTGCGTTGCACTTCGCTCGAAATGACGATCAAGCAGCCTGTCGTGCTCCAAAAATCCACCTTTACAACAATTTCGTTTATTTATATAGAGAAGAAAAATCTTGTTTTATGTACAAACCCTTTGTTTTATTCATGCTCTTATTTCAAACCATCGTTTCACCTGCTCAGGTAAAAAAGGCGAAAAACATCAATTACGCCGGCAATACCGATGAGGCAAATACGCTAAACATTTTTTATAAGAACGACAGTATAAAAGATAAACCCGTTTTGGTTTTCATTCACGGTGGTTCATGGAGCAGTGGAAAAAAGGAGACCTATTGGTGGTTGGGTAGAAATTTTGCGCGTAAAGGTGTGGTTACGGTAATCATCAATTATCCCCTGGCTCCAAATGTGCAATACGAAAAAATGGGCGATGATTGTGCTTTGGCCGTAAAATGGGTGAGCGAAAATATTGCCACTTATAAGGCAAGCGCCGATAAGATTTTTGTAATGGGGCACTCTGCCGGTGCGCATTTGGCCGAGCTTATTAACGCCGACCCAAAATATTTTAAAAATGCAGGGATTAAAAACCCAATTAAAGGTGTAATCCTCAACGATCCCTTTGGCCTGGATATGCACGAATATTTAACCACAGCTGAAAAAGACCATTTTTATTTCGATTTCATCAGAACTTTTACCGAACAGGCTGAAGTTTGGAAAACAGCTTCGCCGATGGATTATGTAAGCAATATCAAAAATCCACATCTACTTTTTTATGGGAGTAAAACTTACGGCGCTATTAAGTTGCAAACGCCTAAGCTATACGAGAAACTAAAAGCCAAGGGTGTTCAGGCAGAAATAAAAGAAATTAAAGGTAAAAGCCATGTACCTATGATTAGCCAGATGATTTTTGGCGGGAACCAGTTGTATGAGGATATTTTGGGTTTTATACAAGAGGTATCGTCATTGCGAGGTACGAAGCAATCTTAATGCGGTAGCTAGGCTTTTCTTTGTTCGGTTGCAGCCCTAAACCCGCTAGTAGCAAAAATCCTTGTTGTTTGCAGCAACCCTGAATGCCCTGTCATGCTGAGGTACGAAGCATCTGTTTCATAGTTGTAGATGCTTCGTGCCTCAGCATGACAAATAACAAAAGCTACCTAAACCGTCCGCGTAACCTCATCCAGTTTACTATAATCCATTACCATTTTACCAGCCTCGTTGTGGTGATACATTTTCTCAAAACGGGCGTCCATTTCAATTTCTTCATCCTGGTAGCTGGTGCGTGTGTGGATGGTTTGGGCAAAAGTATCATCGAAGGCCTTTAACATAACAAAAACCTCAACCTCTGCCAGCTGCAATTCGATAAGCGATTTTTCGAACAACGGACTTTCTTCATTAATTGGGTGCACTAAAGTCCAGTTTAAAGAAAGGATGCTTATTTTATCGCGTTCGAGATGAAGCGGGTAAAAACGCCTCACTTGTTTATCATCAACCATTTCGTTGTACGACATTACCATCTGCACTTCTACTTCAATTAGCTGGTTGCGCCGTAAATTAACCAAACGGCACATTAAGCCATGACCACCCTCATAAGGGGCAATTACCATTTTCTTGCTGAAACTAACTTTAGAAGTTGGCCGGCTAAAGCGCCCGTACAATAAACCGGTTGCCAAAGCAAAAGCGAGCAGGCCGAGCATACTTTCGAATGCTGCCAGTACGCTTGTTACAAAACCTTGTGGCGCAATGTGGCCATAACCAACGGTAGAGATGGTTTGTGCTGAAAAGAAAAAAGCATCGAAAAACTGATCGCGGAGGGTAAGGCCCTTTGCGCCAACTAAATTTTCAATCCCAATCAGGTTGTACAGAATGGCAAATAAAGTATTTACAAGGAGATAGGTTATGAGAATAACCAAAAAGAAACGCGGCCAGCTCATGGTAACCAAACGCGTATAAGTATCATCGAACTTAAACCAGGGCAAGCCCGTACGCTCTATATTGGCCGAACCATCGGGATTGAGCATACGCTGATTTTTGGTTACCGGATTAGACCCGAAACCGAAATCATCATTAAACTGTACTTTTCTTTTGAAGAAAGACATATATTTTTAGAAAGATTTTGGAATTTTAAAAAACTATATCAATATTTGCTTTATACAAACATGATAATTAAAAACTTAAATAACAATTGGTGGTGGCATAACGAAATTCGTTAGGCAAATTCTATTGTTATATATTTTAAAATATTTTATACACAACGAAGAGGATTGCCCAAAAAGCAATCCTTTTTTTTGTGGTATTTTTTAACAACGCCCCGTTTAGTGTCTTCACGGAACGGAGTTTAAATAAATGGTTCGTGAAGACACGAACCATAATGAAATAAAGATATAAATGAAAAATGAACCACAGATGGACACAGATACACAGAGATTTTATCCGTGTTCATCCTTTTTATCTGTGGTTAAATAACATTGGCAATAAACATGAAAAAAATATTAAACCATTTATTCGAGAACAAGAGCTTTAGTAGGGAAGAGGCAAAAAACATACTGATCTCCATATCAGAAGGTGCTTTCAATTCTTCGCAAATTGCCGCTTTTATAACCGCTTATGCCATGCGCAACATTACCGTGCAGGAGTTACAGGGCTTTAGAGATGCCATGCTGGATATGTGCGTGAAAGTTAACCTTTCGGCTTACGAACTGATTGACCTTTGCGGTACCGGTGGCGATGGCAAAGACACTTTTAACATTTCTACCTTATCATCGTTTGTGGTGGCAGGTGCAGGTCATCATGTAGCCAAACATGGTAATTATGGTGTTTCCTCAGGCTGCGGTTCATCAAACGTAATGGAGTACCTGGGCTATAGTTTTACCAATGATGAGGATACTTTGAAACGCAATTTAGATGCCGCCGGTATTTGCTTTCTGCATGCACCACTTTTTAACCCGGCCATGAAAATAGTAGCGCCGATTAGAAAAGAGCTGGGCGTGAAAACCTTTTTCAATATGCTGGGACCAATGGTTAACCCGGGGCAACCCAGGCACCAGATGGTTGGCGTGTTTAGTTTAGAACTGGCCCGTTTATATGCCTATTTATATCAGGATACCGATAAAAACTATACCATTATGCACGCGCTGGAGGGCTACGATGAAATTTCGCTAACCTGCGATGTGAAAACCTTTAGCAACAAAGGCGAACAGATTTTAACCCTCGATGATATGGGCTTTGAAAGGGTAGATGTAAATGCGATTAAAGGTGGCGATACGGTAGAATCATCAGCTAAAATATTTATGGATGTATTAAATGGTGAGGCAACAAGGGTACAGAACGATGTAGTGCTGTGCAACTCGGCACTGGCCATCAGGACCATAAAGCCTGAACAGTCATTCGCCGATTGTTATTACGAAGCTGAGGAATCGCTGATGAGCAAAAAAGCACTTAACAGTTTTAAACAACTACTGGCATGCTAAAGTTAAAAGTTTGTGGCATGCGTTTGGCGGCAAATATTGCTGCGGTTGCAGAGCTGCAACCTGATTATTTGGGCTTTATCTTCTATGATAAATCGCCGAGATTAATCAGCGATGTTTCTGCAGAACTGATCAAATACATTCCTGCTGAAATTAAAACCATTGGTGTTTTCGTAAATGAAGATATCGAAAAGGTAAAAGAGAAAGTAAGTACTTTTAAGTTGAAAGCCGTTCAGTTGCATGGGAACGAATCGCCGGAGTATTGTGCAGGGTTAAAGGCCGGTTTTCCAGATGTAGAGGTGATTAAAGCTTTTGGCATAGATGAAGACTTCGATTTTGCCGTTTTGGCAGCTTACTTAGATGTAGCAGATTATTTTCTGTTCGATACCAAAACAAAAGCACATGGCGGATCGGGGAAAACATTTAATTGGTCTGTTTTAGACCGGTATACTTATAACAAACCCTACTTTTTAAGCGGTGGAATTGATTTAGAACATGCCACAGCGATAAAAAATATAAGCGACGATCGTTTATATGCACTAGACATCAATAGCCGCTTCGAAACCGAGCCCGGGCTGAAAGATGCAGTGAAGATTAAAGAATTTATAAAAGAAATGAGCACGAAATAATGTCATCATGAAGTTGATTAAAATATAAGTTGATCCGTCATTCCCAACTTGATTGGGAATCGTAATGCATGTGCTTTGAGATTCCCCGCCTGCGCGGGAATGACGACTTATCTTTAAAAGCTATCGATGTGACAATTTAGTAGAAAAGAAAATGAAATACAAAGTAAACGAAAAAGGATATTACGGAGATTTTGGAGGCGCTTACATCCCCGAAATGCTTTATCCGAACGTAGAAGAATTGCGTCAAAACTATTTAAAGATTATTGATGATGCCGATTTTCAAAAGGAATTTCATCAATTGTTAAAAGATTATGTTGGGCGCCCTTCGCCACTGTATCTGGCAAAAAGATACTCTGAAAAGTACGGCGCTAATATTTTTCTTAAAAGAGAAGATTTAAACCACACCGGTGCGCACAAGATCAACAATACCATCGGACAGATTTTGCTGGCCGAAAAACTGGGTAAAAAGCGGATTATCGCCGAAACAGGTGCTGGTCAGCATGGTGTAGCTACCGCAACGGTTTGTGCTTTGCGTAACCTGGAGTGTGTAATTTATATGGGCGAGGTAGATATCGAACGCCAGGCACCAAACGTAGCCCGCATGAAAATGCTGGGTGCAAAGGTAGTTCCGGCAAGTTCGGGTAGTAAAACCTTAAAAGATGCCACTAACGAGGCTATGCGCGATTGGATTAACAATCCGGTTGATACGCATTACATTATCGGTTCGGTAGTTGGACCACATCCTTACCCTGATATGGTGGCTATTTTTCAATCGATCATCTCAGAAGAAACCAAAAAACAGTTAATAGAGCAAACCGGAAGCGATCAACCTGATTACGTTTTAGCTTGTGTAGGTGGTGGTAGCAATGCCATGGGCATGTTCTATCATTTTATGGATGATGAAAATGTGAAACTAATTGCTGTAGAAGCTGCGGGTAAGGGTGTTTCGAGTGGATTTTCGGCCGCAACAACTTATTTAGGTAAGGAAGGCGTTTTACACGGTAGCCGAAGTATTTTAATGCAAACAGAAGACGGGCAGGTGGTAGAGCCGCATTCGGTTTCTGCCGGACTGGATTATCCGGGTATTGGTCCGCAACATGCCCATTTGTTTAAAACAGGTCGCGGGCGATATGTTTCTATTACCGACGAAGAAAGTTTAGAAGCGGGTTTATTGTGTACGCAACTGGAAGGGATTATTCCGGCGATTGAAAGCGCACACGCATTGGCTTACCTCGAAAAAATGGAATTTAAAGGAGGCGAAAATGTAGTGGTTTGCCTATCTGGCCGTGGCGACAAGGATCTGGATACTTATATTAAGTACTTTAATTTATAGAAAGCCGTCATTGCGAGGCACGAAGCAATCTTAATGCTTTGGGTTAACGTGTAGCGATTGTAGTAGGATTGCTTCGTGCCTCGCAATGACGAAAATGATAGAAAAAATGAACAGAATTAAACAACTCTTCCAGGAGAAGAAAAATATATTATCAATTTACTATACCGCTGGTTACCCTAACCTAGGCGATACCATTCAGATTGCTGAGGCCTTGCAAAAATCGGGTGCTGATATCCTGGAAATCGGATTTCCTTATTCGGATCCTGTTGCCGATGGTCCGGTGATTCAGGCGAGCAGCAAGCAATCTTTAGATCAGGGTATGACCTTAAAGGTGCTTTTCGAACAGCTTAAAGATTTACGTAAAAATGTTACCATCCCTGTTTTACTGATGGGTTATGTAAACCCTGTGCTGCAGTTTGGTGTAGAAAATTTTTGTAAGGCTTGCGCCGAAGTAGGGGTAGATGGTTGTATTGTGCCCGATTTACCGATGGCGGAATATGAGGAGCTTTATCAGGATTGCTTTGAACAACACAACCTGAGCAATGTATTTCTGATTACGCCACAAACGGCAGAAGAGCGCATCCATAAAATTGACGGCTTAACCAATGGATTTATTTATTTGTTATCATCGTCGGCTACAACAGGTAAGAATTTAGAAGTGGGCAATACCACCGAAGCTTATTTTAGCCGTATAAAAGAGATGAACCTGAAAAATCCGACTATGATTGGCTTCGGGATCAGCGATAAACAAACTTTCGATAAAGCCTGCTCGTACGCGAATGGTGCAATTATCGGTACTGCTTTCGTTAAAGCTATTGCTGATGGCAATTTAGAAGAAAGTGTAAGTAGTTTTATGAAGAAGTTTAGGGACTAATGTTTTCTCTTTTTCTATAAATCGTCATTGCGAGGAGGAACGACGAAGCAATCTTTTATACTGGTAATCTTTGCTAAAAAGATTGCTTCGTCGGCTGAAAAAGCCTTCTCGCAATGACGAAATCTCGAAAGAATTTATCTATTTACCCAATCGGCATAAGTCATTTCGAATTTTACTTCACCTTTATTTACCATACCTGCTTTTTGCCAGCCTTGCCTGGTGTAAAATTCTTCGGCACAGGTATTAGGCGATGTACCCAACCATACGGTTTCGTGGGTTTGTTCGAAATACCAATCCATCATTAGCTTGTGCAGTGCTTTACCAATGCCTTTGCCTTCGTATTCCGGACGGAGAAACAAGGCCCAGATATTATGCTCCTGTAAATCTACAATTGAAAAGCCAATCACTTTACCATCTACTTCGCATATCCAGCCTTTACCACGGCGGGTAATAAAGTCTTCACAATCGGCATTGGTTACCAAAGCAGGGTTGGATAGCGTGTTTTCTTTAACGGTATGCCTTACCACCTGAATTTGCGGAATGTCGGTTATGGCTGCTTCGCGGTATATCATGATACTAAGATAATGGATTTAGGAAATGATTGAATGTCAAATTTTGAGTGATTGAATTATGAATGATTGAATTGTGAATTTTGAGTGATTGAATGTTTCAGACATGGTGGCATAAAATAATGTTAATTAAAATTCTTACGTGTACTAAGTTGTCTGAAGTGGTGATAAAAGCTTAAAGTAAATTTTACCACCTAAAGATTTAGCTTCGCTGAGCACTGCGTGGTTCTCGGCTCCGTTGCTCTGCGCTCGAAATGACGATCCGAGAAGGTGGTGTAAGGCTATTGGCAGAGCTATACTGACAAAAGATCACTGCCATGACTTATCCTGAATGTCTGCTTGTCAGGCTCTAAAAATTAGGATAAAAATATTCGTTAGGATATTAATAAAACTGAAAAACCTCATTTAAATGCAATAGGAGTACTTTTTAACGTCGCAAAATTCTATATGACAATTGCATGATTGTGAATTCTGGAATTGGTTCTACATTTGCTTAACGGTGTTAGATTATTTACACCTTATATTCCAGTCATGGGAAGCAAAGAAAGAATACTACGTTTAAAAGATGAAACCAGAACAAAAATTCTGGATGCTGCCTTGAACATTGTTCAAACAGAAGGCTGGCAGGCATTGAGTATGCGTAAAATTGCCGATCAGATCGAATATACTGCACCGATTATTTACGAATATTTTTCGAACAAAGAAGGAATCCTGCTCGAGTTAACCAGAAGAGGTTACCTGATGCTGGCCAAAGACATCCGCGAAGCGCGCGACCAACATGAAGCACCTGCTGACCAGATGGAAGCGATGTGGATTGCCTACTGGAATTTCGCCTTTGCCCACAAAGAATTTTATCAGTTGATGTACGGTGTGGATATGGTTTGTTGCACTGTTAAGAATTCGTTGCCCGAAGCAGAAAATGTAGGGCACATGCTTGGCGATGTAATTGAATCATTATTCGATAAAAAACCGGTATCAGACGATGATATCTGTAGAAAGTACTACACCTATTGGTCGATTATACACGGTTTGATATCCATCAACCTGGTACGCCCCGACGGGAGAACAACCAACGAGCTGAACCAGCAAATTTTAAAAGACGCTATTAAGGGAATTACCTTATCTATTAATAGTTAATTTTTTTTTACCCTGCTATTTAACACTGTTAAATAGTTTATACATCTTAAATCCATTATAATTTAAAATCATATGAAATCTCTACATCGTTTGTTTTTATTATTTAACACTGTTAAACGATTTACATTTGTTAAATATGCCTTCGCTCTCGCTTTTGCCACAATTGTACTGGCCAGCTGTAAATCTGCCCCACAGCAAGCTGCAACTGCACCACCGCCGCCCGTTTTACCGGTAAGCGCAATTAATCAAGGCTCTGAAACCACCTTTATCGAATATCCGGCCGCTATACAAGGCGCTGTTGATATTGATGTACGCCCGCAGGTAAGCGGTTATTTACAAAGTGTACTGGTTAACGAAGGTGCTTATGTTACTGCTGGCCAAACACTTTTTAAAATTAACGAAAACCCTTACCGCGAAGCTTTAAACAATGCCAAAGCCAGTTTACATGCTGCTGAGGCCGCTATTTTAAATGCACAGCTGGAGGTAGATAAGTTAACGCCATTGGTGCAAAACAAGGTCGTTTCTGATATCCAGTTAAAAACGGCTAAAACAGCCTACAAAATTGCACAAGCCAATGCCGAGCAGGCTAAAGCCAATGTAGCTTCGGCACAAATTAACTTAGGCTATACCAACGTTAAGGCTACCGTGAGCGGTTATATTGGCCGGATCCCGAAAAAACAGGGAAGTTTGGTATCACCAACTGATCAGGCTGCCTTAACCCAACTATCGGATATACACGAAGTACATGTATATTTCTCGCTGGCCGAAAACGATTTCAACAGTTTCAATACCAATTACCCGGGCAAAACCCCTGCCGACAGGATTAAACATTTACCTGCGGTAGAACTGGTACTGGCAGATAATTCTACCTATCCGGTAAAAGGAAAAATCGACATGATTGATGGTCAGTTTGATAAAAACACTGGTGCCATTACGTTAAGGGCCAGTTTCCCTAATGCCAACGGCGTACTACGCTCGGGCAATACCGGTAAAATCCGCTTGGGCTTATTACATAATGATGCCATCCTGGTACCTCAATCGGCAACAGTTGAAATGCAGGATAAAGTGTTTGTGTTTACCCTGGGCGACAGCAGCAAGGTGAAAAAACAAGCCATTAGCATTGTTGGTAAAGCCGGCGAAAATTATCTGGTAAAAGAGGGCGTAAAAGCCGGCGATCAGATTGTGTTAAGCGGTATCGACAAATTACAGGAGGGCATGGTTATCCAACCTCAAAAAGCAGCAGATAAAGTAGCTGTTGCAAATCCAAAAAAATAAGACAACAATAAACTTCATAAGTCATGTTTCAGAAATTTATAAACAGGCCTGTACTTTCGACCGTTATTTCCATATTGCTGGTAATAGTGGGTATACTTGGCCTAACAAAGTTGCCCTTAGAGCGCTTTCCAAATATCGCCCCTCCGTCGGTATTGGTAACTGCTGTGTATCCGGGGGCTAATGCCGAAACCATTTTACGTTCGGTAACTCCATCATTGGAGGAAGCAATTAACGGTGTGGAAAACATGACCTACATGACTTCCACTGCCAGTAACGATGGTACGCTGGGTATTACGGTTTACTTTCAACAAGGTACCAACCCCGATCAGGCCGCAGTTAACGTGCAAAACCGTGTTTCGCAGGCCACCAGCCAGTTACCGGCAGAGGTTGTACAATATGGTATAACCACCACCAAGCAGCAAAACAGCTTTATTGGTGCAATAGGTGTTTACTCAGAAGATCCTAAAAAATACGATGCTGTTTTTGTAAACAACTATGCACAGATTAATATCATTCCGGAAATTAAACGTATTCCGGGTGTAGGTTCGGCCAGTGTATTTGGTGGTATTAAAGATTATTCAATGCGCATTTGGTTAAATCCAAGTCAATTGGCTACTTACAAAATTACACCTAACGAAGTGATCAGTGCTATTCAGGATAAAAATCTGGAAGCGGCACCGGGAAGGGTAGGTGAACGTAGTAACGAGGCATTTGAATATGTAATTAAATACAAAGGAAAGCTTACCAAACCAGAAGAGTACCAGAATATTGCTATCCGTTCTAATTCGGATGGTTCTATATTGCGCTTAAAAGATGTGGCCCGTGTTGAATTGGGAGCTTACAGCTACAGTAGTGTAAACCGCTTAAACGGCCATGATGGTATTACCATTGGGGTAATTCAGTTATCGGGCTCTAATGCCAACGAAATTCAGATTTCTATCGATAAACTGATGGCAAAACTATCGAAAGATTTCCCTGCAGGGATTAAATTCAATCAGTTTTACCGTACCAAAACCGATTTGGACGAATCTATCAACCAGGTTGAGCATACTTTGATTGAAGCCTTTTTACTGGTATTTATCGTAGTATTTATCTTCCTTCAGGATTTCAGGTCTACCTTAATCCCTGCTATAGCGGTTCCGGTGGCTATTATTGGTACTTTCTTTTTCATGCAGCTGTTCGGCTTCTCGGTTAACCTATTAACGCTGTTTGCATTGGTACTGGCCATTGGTATTGTGGTAGATGATGCGATTGTGGTGGTAGAGGCGGTGCATGCCAAGATGGAAGAAAACCCGGGCTTAGTCCGAAGGCGGCAACCACCCAGGCCATGAACGAAATTACTGGGGCCATTATATCGATTACACTGGTAATGGCGGCGGTATTTTTACCGGTTGGTTTTATGACGGGTTCAACAGGTATATTTTACAAACAGTTTGCCTTAACCATGGCTATCGCCATCATTATATCGGCGGTTAACGCTTTAACTCTAAGTCCGGCGCTGGCTGCCTTATTTTTAAAGAACAAACATGCCGAGGGTGGCCACGCTGTACCTAAAAAAGGTTTTGTAGAAAAGTTTTATGCGGGCTTTAACGGTGGTTTTAATTACATGACCAACCGTTATATTGGGGGCTTAAAAGTGCTTATCCGAAATAAATGGATCAGCATGGCCGGCCTGGCCTTAATTGTTGCGGTTACCGTTTTATTGGTAAGCAGAACAAAAACCGGTTTTATCCCTACAGA
Organism: Pedobacter sp. HDW13; assembly: GCF_011303555.1. Classification (NCBI taxonomy): domain Bacteria; kingdom Pseudomonadati; phylum Bacteroidota; class Sphingobacteriia; order Sphingobacteriales; family Sphingobacteriaceae; genus Pedobacter; species Pedobacter sp. HDW13. Next base: position 4,626,004 of record NZ_CP049868.1, read on the forward strand.
GGATCAGGGTTTTGTGGCCATTGCGGTTGCTTCTCCTTCAGGAACCTCGTTAGCCAATACGAATAAAATATTAAAACAGGCTGAAGCTGAGTTGAGGGCAATGCCATCGGCAAGGTTTGTAATGTCGTTGGCTGGTTATAACTTTTTAACTGCATCTAACAGTCCATCGGCCGGACAGATTTTCTTATTGTTAAAACCGAACGACGAAAGGGGTGCGGTAAAAAATATCGATGAGATACAGAATATCGTAAGGGCTAAAATGGCCGCTATATCTGCCGGTACTTTCTTTGTATTCAGTTTCCCTACTGTACCTGGCTTTAGCAACGTTGAGGCCATGAACGTAATGTTACAGGATAAAACCAATGGCAGGCTGGATAAATTTAGTGGTGTAGCAAATAACTTTATCGGCAAACTGATGACGAAACCGGCAATTGCTTTTGCTTTTACTTCTTACAAAGCAGATTATCCGCAATTACAGCTCGATGTGAACAATGAAAAGGCCGATCAGCTGGGCGTAAGTGTTAAAGACATTTTGCAAACCATGCAAACCTTTTTCGGTACTGCACAGGCATCAGATTTTAACCGCTTTGGTAAATACTACCGTGTGGTGGTTCAGGCCGATATTGCCGATAGAACTGACCCGGCGAGTATAGACCGTGTATTTGTTAAAAACAAGGCAGGCGAGAGTGTGCCTATTAATACCCTGGTTAAACTAACCCGCGTTTATGGTTCTGAAACGGCTTCGCGTTATAACCTGTTTAACTCTATCGAGGTAAATGCGATCCCTAAACCGGGCTTCAGCTCTGGTGATGCCATTAAAGCGATTGAAGAAACCGCCAGGGAACAATTGCCAACGGGTTATGCTTACGAATTCTCGGGACAAACACGTGAGGAGATTTCTTCAGGCGGACAATCGACAGTGATATTCCTGCTTTGTTTGGTATTTGTTTACTTCTTGTTATCGGCACAGTATGAAAGTTATATCCTGCCATTAGCAGTAATCTTATCTATCCCTACTGGTGTATTTGGTGTGTTTGTGGTATTGGGCTTAACTGGTATCGAAAACAACATTTATGTACAGGTAGCGCTCATTATGCTTATTGGGTTACTGGCTAAAAACGCCATCCTGATTGTAGAGTTTGCGGTGCAGCGGCGAAGGGCAGGACTGAGTTTGTTCGATTCGGCTATTGAAGCCGCGCGATTAAGGATCAGGCCGATTATCATGACCTCGCTTGCCTTTGTGTTTGGTTTGTTCCCAATGAGTATTGCAACGGGCCCATCGGCACAGGGTAACCACTCTATCAGTATTGGTGCTGCCGGAGGTATGGTATCTGGTGTGGTTTTAGGTCTATTTATCATCCCGGTACTTTTTGTCATCTTCCAGGCTTTACAGGAAAAAATATCCAAAAAATCAAAAGAGGTTGTTCACCACCATGAAGAGCCTGTAAATAATCATGCAGTTTATGAAACGGTTTAATTTATATAGCATCCTATTCCTCGCTTTGGTTTGGAGCGGATGTTCGGTTTCGAAAGATACAGCCTTGCCCAATGTTGCGCCTGGCTTATTCAGAAACACAGCACCTCAAGACTCTTCGAGCATTGGCACTATGCCCTTGAAAAGTTTTATTAACGACCTTACTGTACAAACTTTAATTGATACAGCTTTGGTTAAAAATTACGATATGCAGATTGCTTTGAAAAATATCGATGCGGCCGAAGTATTGTTTAAACAATCGAAACTGGGCAATTTGCCCGAGCTGAAATTGCAGGTATCGGCGAGTTCGAGCCGCCCTTCTGATAACAGTTTAAACGGATTGAGCTTAAACCAGTTTACGGGTTCGAGCCACATTGAAGATTACAGCGCTAACCTGGGCGTATTCTGGGAGGCTGATATCTGGGGGAAGATCCGTAACCAAAAGGCGGGCGCTTTGGCCAGCTTTTTGCAAACTGCCGAAGCGCGAAAAGCTGTACAAACACGCTTAGTGGCCAATGTGGCCCAGGGTTATTATAATTTGCTGATGCTGGATGCACAACTGGAAATTGCCCGTAAAAACCTTAAACTGAACGATAGTACTTTAAGGATTATTAACCTGCAGTTTGATGCAGGTCAGGTAACTTCGCTGGCCATTCAGCAGGCACAGGCACAGCAGCTGGTTGCTGCACAGCTGATTCCGCGTTTAGAGCAAAATGTAGCTTTACAGGAAAACGCTTTAAGTGTACTGATTGGTATTTTGCCTAAAGCCATTAACCGCGCCAGCCGTTTGGATAAAATGAGTATTCCTGCCAATTTAAACGCGGGTTTTCCATCGGCTATGTTAAGTCGCAGGCCAGATATTAAGTCGGCAGAGCTGGCACTTAATGTAGCCAATGCCAAAGTTGGTGTAGCTAAAGCGAGTTTATATCCTTCGCTGGTAATTACCGCCAGTGGTGGCGTTAACTCTTTTAAAGCCAGTAACTGGTTTAATGTACCGGCTTCGTTGTTCGGGTTGGTTTCGGGTGGTATTACGCAACCTATTTTTCAACGCGGACAGTTAAAGGCCAATTTAGAACTGGCAAAAATTGACCGCGAGAAAACAGTGATCCAGTTCCGTCAGTCGGTTTTAAATGCCGTAAGCGAAGTTTCTGATGAACTGACTAAAGTAGAAAAACTGAAAGACCAGTACAGCATTGCCGAAAGAAGGGCACAAACTTTACAGCAGGCTTCTAAAAATGCAAGCTTATTATTTAAAAGTGGCATGGCCAACTATTTAGAGGTAATTACTGCACAAGGCAACTTATTGCAAAGCGAACTGGAACTGGCTACCATTAAAGCCGAACAGTTAAATGCTGTGGTAGGGTTGTACCGTTCTTTAGGGGCGGATGGAATTAAAAACGTAATTGTTTTTACCAAAAGGCACCAAAACACTAAGAAACCTATAAGGTTGTAATGATCTTATAGGTTTGTAATAAAAAACAGGGCGGAAACTATTGCTAATAGCCTGGTTCCCTCCATGTTTTTGTGGTTATAAGGGGTTTTTAGCAAGTTTTTATTACGCTGTTATAGCGGAGCGCTTGCTTTCCATGTAGAAAATAGTATTACTTTCTTTTTGATAAGCCAAACGAATATCGAAAGCCAAGATTGAAACTGGTATTGTTTGCGCCCGAACCTTTTGCAAATAGCTCAATATTATCGCCTTTTTTCAAAGGAATCTGATAGCCTAATCCGTAGGCCTGATAAAATCCGTTTGTAGCTGTTGTACCATAATTGTAACTGCTACCTGAGCTGGTATATGGGAAATTAATGGTTTGAGATTCTTCCTGATAACCTAATTCTGCAGAAAGATAAAAACGGCCAATGTAGTATTTTGTGCCTGCATATAGGGCATTTTGCCAAATTTTTATGTCTTTGGCTGGTGTTACACTGCCGTTAGAAACGATGTAACCTACGTTTGGCTTGTTTTTTTTGATGTATGCGAGGCTCATCCCCGCGGTAAAGCCCAGTGCTTGTTTAAGCGGAATTCGTAACCTATTTCTGCCCCAAATACAGGCGCTTTAAGTGTTGAATTATAACCAGCAAAGGGTGAAAGGTGAACGCTGTGTTTAATTAAACCTGTAGAATCCTGCGCATGGGTTATTTTAATGCCTGCAAATCCGATTAGCAGCATTAGTATTAATGTTTTAGTTTTCATGAACTAAAAATACAGTAGGTAAATGTACGGTTGATTTTAATTAACGGTTTTTAACCTTGTTTACAATATTTAACTAAAAATATGTTAAAGGTTGTTAATTGGTGTGATATTTTTAACAGATTTTGAGGAAATGGAATGGTGAGATGATCAATAGGTAGTCGAAGGACCTTCTTTATTTCCTTTCTGAATCCGTTCCTATGCCGCATGGCAATGTGCAGACAAACCCTTACCGTCAGTTGAACTTGTTTCAGCATCTCTCATTATTGTTATATCCGCTCACCGCGGCGGGGGTTCTTACTTTTGGCTTGGCCTAAAAGTAACAAAAACCTAAGGCTTGGATCCTTCCTTGTGAAAATTTACGAAAATCTTAATTGCGGCAGTCTCTAGACGCTTGCCTTTGCTCGTTCCCATACACGCGCTTGATCCTGCCTTGTGCAGTGGGGTATGAAAGGAGGTGCGAAGTTTTTCGTGCTTTTTCTGGCGAAAATCTCCTATGCCAGATAGCATGGTGCAGAGGTTTGCCGCATAAGGCTGTCATCCTGAAGGTTAATTTATTGGATAAATCAATATTAGCGATCTGCTTTCGAGGTTGCTAACCAATCGTATTTAATGCAAAATGAATTTTGAAGTATTGTCTCCGATTTCAGTTTAGCTACATATTTAAACATCTTCAAAGATTTCTCCATTCCTTTTCACTTCAGTCGAAATGACGATCATTCTACTGAAATCTTTAATTAATATTATTCTCAGGCTGAACGAAATTTAAACGAAGGCATGATGGTAATCAGTATACACCGCGTTCTTTGTGCTTCATCTTAGCGTCCTTTGTGGTTAAATATATGTTTAAGCCTTTCTTACCCCTTTCAAAAACAGAAACCCCACCACTCCCGATAAAACCGATGCGGTTAAGATTGCAAACTTCGCTTCTGCAATGTGCATAGGCTCGCTAAAAGAAAGCAGCGCAATAAAAATAGACATGGTAAAGCCGATACCGGCCAGCATGCCGAGGCCTAATATGTGTTTCCAGCCTGCGCCACTGGGCAAGGCCGCCCATTTGAGCTTAACCGCCAGCCAGCTAAAAAGTGTAACCCCAATGGTTTTGCCGGCAAATAAACCAATTACAATGCCCAGACCTAAGGGTGAAAGCAGACCGCTTAACATTTCTTTTTGAAAGGTAATATTGGTATTGGCCATCGCAAACAAGGGCATGATGAAGTAATTAACGGGTGTGGTTAAAAAATGCTCGAGTTTTTCTAAAGGCGATTCGTTACTGGTGCTATTGGTTGGGATGGTAAAAGCTAGTAAGACCCCTGCAATGGTGGCGTGGATACCCGAATGGTGGATGCAATACCAGAGCAAAATACCAGGGATGAGGTAAAATACGAGTCGCTTTACCCCGAAATAATTCATTAAACTGAGCAGCAGTAAAACGCCTGCAGCCATGGTCAGGTATTCGAAATGGATTTGGTTGGTATAAAAAATGGCTATGACTAAAATAGCACCTAAATCATCTACAATGGCCAGTGCAGCCAAGAAGATTTTTAAACTGGCAGGTACGTTTTTACCCAACATGGCAATAATGGCCAGCGCAAAGGCAATATCGGTAGCCATGGGAATACCCCAGCCGGCTGCGGTAGGCTGGTTATGGTTAATTACAAAATATAGGGTTGCGGGTACAAGCATGCCACCTAAAGCGGCAATTACAGGTAAACTGGCGCTTTTGATGGAAGAGAGTTCGCCCTCCAATAATTCGCGCTTAATTTCGAGGCCTACCAGTAAAAAGAAGATGGCCATCAGGGCATCGTTAATCCATGCTAAAATGCTGTAGTTTACTGCGCCGAAGCCGATTTTGGTATCCAAAAAGTGGATAAAGCTATCTTTATCGGAAGAGTTGGCAATGATGAGGGAAATGGCTACACAGATGAGTAACAGTAGTCCACCGATTTGTTCTGAGCGGAAAAATCTTTTGAATGTTTCGAGGTTGATGGTTTTGGCCATGGGGTAAAAGTAGTGAAATTTATATGTTTTTTCCTATGCAGGGGGCTTTCTTCCGCTCGCTGCCGCGAGGGCTCTTACCTTTTTCTTGATAAAAAGGTAACCAAAAATCAAGGCTTGGATCTTTGTAAAAACCTGTGAAAAACTTAATTGCGGCAGTCTTTAGGCGCTTGCCTGCGCTCATCCCAGCTCACGTGCTTGATCCTGCCTTGGGCAATGAGGGTATGAAAGTCAGTGCAAAGTTTTTCGTGCTTTTTCCGGCGAAAATCTCCTAGGCCGGAGGGCAGGGTGCAGAGGGTTGGCGTTAAGATTGTCTCCTTAGATTTTAGAATTCTCGAATACAAAGGAGGATTGATGACAGATTCGTAACTTTTTGACCCTTATGTAGTTTGGCTGTTTGTCAGCATAGTGCTTTTGCCTACCGATCAGGTAAGCTTTTATTCAAAGTTAAACCAATTATAAATTCAATTAATTCATAAATAAAAAACTTCTACAAGTCTAAAGGACGATCCAGGTGCGTGAAGGCTGGGAGGTAAATATTTCTCTTGAACCCTTTCCCTTTCAGGGAAAGGTGCCGATAGGGGGGATGGCGATAGAAAGGTATAGTACTGGTGTAGTGAAAGTCCTTCGACTACCTGTCCCGATCCATCGGGAGGCTTAGGATGACAGGCTAAGAGGATTGATGCGAGGAAGTTCAATTCCGGGATTGTCTTTAGTTAGAGATGCTGACCACGAAGTAGCTATTAGAACCTACAAAACAACAAACAACGCTAATAAAATAAATTCAGCATTACGGATAAAATGCAAAAAGCCGCAGATGGATGGTCTGCGGCTTTATATGGAGCGTAGTTATGCTGTACGATGTACTATGGTTTCTTGCCGATGTTTACACGGACATTCACTTCAAAATCGCCACCGGTATAACCACTGATGGCTGATGTTGCTGTATTGTAATAAGCCATAAGGTACAAGGTCGATTTGTAATTCATACCTAAACCAACCGTAGCATTTTGCGTATTGTGGTACATGGCCATTAAATAGAGTTTATCGTTGGCAAAGTTGGCGTTTAAGCCGGCATCCCATAAATTCTGGTAGTTTTTAATGCCTCTGAATACGCCTTTGGGTTCTAAACTAACGGCATCCATACCTGAGCCGAGGTTAAATTTATAACTCACCGCCGAGTAAAAGGTGGGTTTATCGGCAAAGTTTAAATCATCTTTACGGAACACGGAACGCATATTGGGTACGGCACCTTCGATGGTTAAGTTTTTCGAAGTATACGATACACCGAAATCGCCATCGAGATAGTAACCCCTGTCGTTAAAGCGGGCAATGGATGGATCGTTGATATCGCTGTTTCTGATGCTGCTTAAATCGAGCCTGTCCTGACTGGCGCCAAACGAAATACCAAAATTTAGTTTCTGATCTTCGCTGTTTAAGGGCAAATGGTAAGCAAAGGTTCCAACAGCTTTGGTACGCTGTATACCGCCCGACTTTTCGTTGTAGAAATTTACTCCCCAGCCCACTTTATTTACCTTCTGATCGAGGGTAACACTTTGGGTAAGCGGTGCCCCCGGAATGTTTGACCATTGTTTGCGGAAACTGCCGTTAATGTTAAAGCCTTCGTTAATACCGGCCATAGAGGGGTTAACCAGATAGCGGTTTTGGAAATACTGGGCATTTAAGGGCAGGAGCTGTGCTTTTACCTGATTGATAAAGGAAAGGCCTGCTGCAAATAGAAACGTTACGCGACTTATTTGCTTTATGTTTTTGATGATTGCTTTCATGTCTGTAATTAGTTTCTAAGGATGTTGATATAACCTTTAAATGTACCTATACCGTTACCGAGATCAATGATGTAGTAATAGGTACCTTCTGAGAGCGGACTGCCGTTCAGGGTTCCGTCCCAATCGTTGGCATAGGTGCGTTTGGTGTATAAGATGCGTCCGGTTTTATCGAAAATCTTTAGAGTATTGTTGGGGTAATAATCGATGTTTTTGATGATGAACTTATCGTTATAACCATCACCGTTGGGTGTAACTACAGTACTGGCTTCGAGTTTATAATCTTCTATTACGGTAATGGCAATGGTTTGATCGCTAACACAACCGCTTGCATTGGTTACTGTAACCCGGTAAGTACCGCTTTGCTTTGGCCTGATGGTTAGGGCTGCAGTGCTTTGTCCGCTGATGATGTCGGCACCTGACCAGCCGTATTGGGTACCACCTGTTGCGGTTAAAATCAGGGCATCGCCTTTAGAAATAGAAACACCTTTATTGCTGCTGATAGCAACTACCGGTAAAACATTTACGGTTACGGTTGCCGATCCGCTCTGTAACTGGCTGGCATAGGCATCGGCCACGCTTACCAGGGTATAGGTATAGGTACCTACCGAACTGGTTGGTACACTAAGGCTTGCCATGGTGTTGTTTGTGGTGATGGTGCGGTTTGCGCCTCCATTTATGGTGTAGGTAAAGGTGTATGGTGCTGTACCTACTGAACCTGTAAAGATAATATTAGGTGTTGAAGCAAAGTTACATACGGATGCATTACCTGCGATGGTTGCCTCTGGTAGCGGACGGATAATTACGGTTGCGGAGCCGGTTTGTGGCTGACCACAGTTGATATCGGACACGCTTACCAAATTGTAAACGAAAGTACCCACTGTACTGGTTGGTGCTGCAACTGTTGCAGTATTGCCTGTAGAGGTTACCGTGCGGTTAGTGCCGCCGTTAATGTTATAGGTAAAGGTATATGGGGCTGTTCCGTTTGCACCGGTAAAGGTAATGTTTGGTACCGCGGCTAGGTTTGGTACTGCTGTAGTGCCCGAGATGGTTGCTGTAGCCAAAGTTCTAACAGTTACTGTTGCAGTTCCGGTTTGGTTCTGCCCGGCATTTACATCGGATACGCTTACCAGGTTATAATTGAAAGTGCCGGCTACGTTGGCAGGTGCCGCTACAGTTACTGTGATGTTTGCCCCAACAGTGCTGATGGTTTTATTGGCCGCGCCGTTAATGTTATAGGTAAAGGTATATGGGCCTGTACCGTTGCTGCCTGTAAAAGTAATGTTTGGTGCGGTTCCGTTTAAGCATAGTGCGGTTGTGCCCGAAATAGCTGCTACCGGAATAGGGTTAATTTTGACCGTGGTAGAAATATTCTGTGGCTGCGTGCTATAAGCATCGGTAATGCTGGTAACGGTATACACAAAGGTACCTACGGTACTGGCCGGTGATATAAGGGTTGCCGTAGCTGTTGCTGATGTTAAAGTTTGATTGGCACCACCGTTAATGTTGTAGGTAAAGGTAAAGGGTGCAGTACCTGCTGTTGCGGTAAAGGTAATGACCGGTGCAGTAGTATTTACAGGGATAGAAATATTACCGCTCAACGCTGCAACTGGTTTGGCGTAGATTTTTAAATTGGCCGGGCTGTAGTTAAGGGAATAATTGGTGGTTAATGCTAATGTTCCCTGTTGAATGGCATAATCGCCGGCGGTTTCGCCCGTAACGCGTGTTAATGCACCAGTAAAGATATCGGTGCCTATTAACGCAGGGCTAGAAACATAGGTAAATGCCGGATCAACGGTACCTTCAACCTTGGTTTTGGCATCGGCGGTTACGTTAATGGTTTTAGGGGCAATGGTTAATACCTGTTGTTTGGCTACAGCCGGATTAAAGAAGGTATCGCCGGGCTGGTTGGCCGTAATGGTTATCGTACCTGCTTTTACAATATGGATGTCGTTATTGCTGATGGTTGCAATATTCGTATCGCTGCTGGTATACCCGATATTGATGGCGGTATTATCGCTGGTAGCACCTGCAATCAGATCGGGATCGCCATAAGTAGCGGTCCTGGTAGCGGCAAAAGTAATGACCTGGTCTTTTTTAACGGTTGCATCATCTCTGGTGTACCAGATAGGTGAGGTAATAATCCTGCTTCCATCGGCCTCAACAATATCAGCATAATAATAACCAGTGGCCAGATTGGCTAAAGCATTATCGGTATAGGTTAAACTTGCGGTAGCGCTATTGGTTAACTCAACCGGGTTGGTTCCGCTTCCTGGTGTTCCATATAAAATCCTGATGCTGGTTACCGGGCTTGTGGTAATAGAACTTACCGAAATTTGTGGTGCACCGGCAGTTTTAAATACGCTACCTACGGGCTGTTTGTTTATGTTGAAAATTACTTTGGCCGCCGAATCTTCTGATGCATAGAAACGCATCTTTTTAATGGCATCCAATAAATCGTTTTCGGTAAGGGCGGGAGCCAGTACCACCAGCCTTGCACGGGTATGCTTACCAAAGGTTAAATTGTGGTTATCGTGATCGATGGTTGCTCCAAGGTGATATCCACGGGCGAGCATGCGGTTATAATAGCTTAAATAACTCATGGAACTTGCCGGGTCGGAATAGGTAACGTTGGTAGAAAATGCGGGACCGCTCTCTAAAGCAGCACCAACAATGGCACTATCGGCACTTAAATCGTAAGTGGCAGAAATGTTGTTAAAATCGGTGGTATTGGGGTGGGCCAAAGTTGCAATGGCATTTAAACCATGGCGGTTAATGATCCTGAATAAACCAGCCGGACCGGTATAGGTACTTTTAGGTACATAAATCTGGTTTTCGCCAGGTTCCCAACCGATCAGTGAATCGATACCGTACACAATTACGTGTCCGCCACCGCTGATTACACCCCACTCCATACCATGCATAGCAACGAAAGTAGAGGTGGTTGCTTTTTTAGCAGCGTCGATACCGGGTTGCCAGTTAGCCAACGACATACCTGCCTGGGTGTGGTTATGCTCTGATATACCCAGGAAATCGAGATTCATTGCCGTTTTGGCAAAAGCATAATCATCTTCAGGTTTTTTGGTTAAATCGTCTTTATTTCCGTCCGAATAACTACTGTGACTGTGTAGGTTACCGTAATAGAAATTCAGTTTGTTTACATCAAGGATGCCTGTTTTAAAATTGCCTAAAAGTGGTTGTATGCTTAAATACAACGGACCACCACTACAGGCGCTGTTTAGGGCATAGGTAAAGAAATAGTAATTGGTGTTCTGCGTTAATCCGTTTCTGATAAACGAAGTGCCGCTTCCTCTTTTTACCACAATACCACCGCCCAGCATGTCGCCAACATTGTAAACGGTTTGGTTTACGGGGGCTGCGGTTAAGGTATTGCTGGTGCTCATTACTACCAGGTATTCATCGGCTGCGCTGGCTGCTGTAAAAGATGCCTGGATAAAGTTGTAGTTGGATGAGGTAATGGTAAAACCTGTAGGCTGTGCGGTTGGAGTGGCACATGGTAACAGGGTTTTGGTAGTTTGTGCCGCGGTTAAAATATTGGTGGTTAAATATTTCGGTCCGCCGGTACAGGAAAGGTTGTTCAAAGGAACAATAAAGTAATTGTAAGTGGTTGAGCTGGTTAAGCCGTTATCGATAAAAGTATTGCTTACAATTTTATTGATAACGGTACCACCGCCAAAAGAAGAGCCAATGGCATAAGCGGTACCATCAACCGGAAGTGCGCTTAATGTTGCATTTAAACTTCTGATGATGAGGTATTCGTTGGCATCGGCCGATTTGGTAAAAGCAGCCGTGATACTTCCTGTGGTTACCGCACTAAAAGTAAGGGCTGTTGCTGGGGCTGTTGGCGCGGCACAGGCAGGTAAATTTGGAGGGAAATGAACTCCTAACCTGTTGGCATCGTCATCGTCGATTGCATTTTGTACAGTAGCCAGTGGAGTTCTGGTCCAGTCATCATCCACGTAAGTAGGACTAGGTGCAGTAACGTTTAAACTTCTTACATAAGAAACATCTTTAGCGTTAACTCCCTGACCAAAAGCATCGATAATGTTATTGTTAGCATCGAGTAAAGCCACACCGTCGTTACCATTAAAATTGATAACGGTATTGCTGTTCAATACGGCGCTTGCAGGGGTTAAATAAGGCACTTCGCTGGTGCTGTTTCCGGTATTGCCCAAAAGCACTGTACTGTGCGCAGGGATGGTAAAGTTTAAATTTACGGTTTGCGATGGCGCTCCGGTAATGTTGATATTGCCAGCATCGCCCGAAATATTATAAAGCGCGAGTTTTAATTGTGGTGATGCGGTATTAATGGGGGCATTGCTCAGGTTGGTCAGTTCGATCCATTTGTTTACGGAAGTTCCTTCGTAATACTGGCTGATGATTACAGGTGCACTTACCAAAGGCGGGTTGGCGGTAGTCGCATCAACAGTGGCCACTGCGGTCTGTAAATTGCCGGCCACATCTTGTGCAACCACATATAAGGTGTAACCTGTACCGGTTGTTAAACCTGCAATTGATGCACTGGCATCGGTATTGGCGGTATTGGCAAATGAACCCGATTTTAAAGCTGCGGCACCTGTTCCATCTTGTGCGGCTTTAACCTGTGCTGGGGTAGGTATGGTACCGCCTGATAGCGCCAGCACATAATAAGTGGTGCCCGCTTCGTTAATGTTGTTTACAAAAGCAACAGCAGTAGTGGTAACCGCAGCTATTTTTGGATAGGTTGCTGTGGTTACCGGTGGGGTAATATCAGCTGCGCCAAGGGTAGAGAAACTTAATGTAGTAGCTGAAGCTTGTAGATTTGGCGAAGTTGCTGCATCTTCGGATACCACATATATCTTATAAGCTGTAGAAAGTGTAAGTGCTGATATGGTTGTACCCGCATCAGTATTGGTTGTATTGGCAATGGTACCAAATTTAAGTGCCTGAACATTATTGCCATCCTTACCTGCTTTTATTTGTGCAGTTGTTGGGGCTGTTCCTGCAGCTGGTAATAAAACATAATAAGTATTTCCGGTTTCATTGATATTGCTGATCAGGTTTACCGTAGTGCTGGTTATTAAGGCGGTTTTAGGGTAACCAGAAGCATTTGTTGGTGGTGTTGTATCAATCGTGCCAGAGCTTGTTACCGAACCCCAATGTTGAAACCGATTCTTCCGGCAGCAGGAGAGTTAAAGCCCCAGCCACCAGTAGCTGTTTGTCCTGAAGCGTAATAGCGGATGGTTATAGTGGTACCTGTTGCTACATTTTGTAATGCCGTTATTCCCGATAGGTTAACCGTAGGAGATGCATTTGGGGCAACAGTTGTATTTGTTATCGATGATGGACTTCCTATTAAGGTAAAGGTTGTTCCGTCTAAGCTATAAGCATATTGCGAGCTAACACCCGCGTTTGCATAATAAGTAGCTGTTCCGGCAAAAAGGGCATCAATAGAGCTAAGTGAAATTTTATTGCCCGCTGAAGCTGTTAATGTTACCTGAAAATAGTCAGTGTTGGCGGTAGATATGCCGTCATTTTTAAAATTAACTGTCCTAAATGAATTGTTACCTGCACTTGCTGCTGCACCTGCTCCACGGGTTATAACTGGAACGGCGGCTAAGCCTGCATCGGATGTTGTGGCTGTAGAGGTTGCCAACATACTCTGCCCTGTAAAATCCCAACTGGCAATCTGTGCCAATGTAGTTAAAGGGAAATAGAGGGTAAGAAATAAGGATAATAGTAAAAGTTTTTTCATATAATCTGTTTTTGATATGAAATGATGAATAAATCTTTTTTAATAAGTTAGTTAAGCGAATCAAGAGTAATTGCTTTAAAATTCGGGAACGGTCCCGCAAGAATTTGGATGATTAGATTAGCGTTTTGTCATACGGGATAATAAGGATTGTTTTGTTGGAGAATTTTTTGATCATTCAGCAGGAAACAACAATCGCTATACCGTAAATAGATATAACAATACGGAGAAACCATTTGTCCGACAACGATTTTTAAACTGATGAACAGTTATTGGAGTAATTGTAGCGCCATATAGAATAATTAGGTTGCGAAAATAGGTTTTGAATGTTAATTCAGTATTATGGGGTGATTAATTACTGGTTTGTTTGTTAAAAGCCTGGACAATACAGTATTGAAAATATAAATTTATATATTTCTTCGGCATTTTAACAAGATGTTGATAAATCCTCTTAAACCGGTAGAGTTACCGGCTTATTTTAATGTATTTATAGGTAATCCTCGATATTTCCTTTACCCTCACGGATTACTTCGAACTCGCCGGTGGTGCAATCTATCACTGTCGAAGCCTCATTGTCGCCGTAACCACCATCAATAACGAGGTCGACCAGGTCTTCGTATTTTTCGTGGATCAGTTCGGGATCTGTTGAATATTCAATTACTTCATCGTCGTCTTTTATTGAGCTCGATAAGATTGGGTTACCCAGTTCTTTTACAATACAGCGCGCAATGTTATTATCGGGCACACGTATACCTACTGTTTTTTTGTTTGAACTTAACAGTTTGGGTACATTGTTGTTCGCATTAAAAATAAAGGTAAAAGGACCCGGTAAGGCTTTTTTCAGTACCCTGAAAGTAGTATTATCAATGGGTTTGATATAATCGGAAATGTGCTTTAAATCGTGGCAGATAAAAGAGAAGTTGGCCTTTTCGGGTTTAATGCCACGTATACGGCAGATCTTTTCAATTGCTTTTGGATTGGTAATATCGCAGCCCAAGCCGTAAATTGTATCGGTTGGATAGATGATGAGGCCGCCTTTTTTCAGTACTTCTACAACCTGTTCAATGGCTTTTTCGTTGGGGTTTTCCGGATATATCTTAATAAGCATAGCGTAAAAATAACAATTTAATGGTGTCAGTTGTTTAATAATCCTAATCTTTGTAAGACAAAACATCCGCTAATCTAATTTTATGAGAAAAGCTTTCGTCGCAATTGCCGCATTTTTAATTGCCCTAACCATTATGCTGGGCCTTTATCATCCCTTTTTATGGTGGACATTTATTTTTACAGGTCCTTTTGTTATACTCGGTATTTACGATTTATACCAGCCGAAACACAGTATTGTAAGGAATTACCCTGTTTTTGGTCGCTTAAGGTATTTTATGGAAGAGTTAAGGCCAAAGGTGTACCAGTATTTTGTAGAAAGCGATACAAATGGTACGCCGTATAGCCGGTTAAATCGCTCACTTATTTATCAGCGCGCTAAAAAAGATAACGATACCATTCCTTTTGGAACACAGTTAAATGTATACGATAATGGTTACGAATGGCTAAGCCACAGTATTGCAGCTATTTCACATCACGAATTGAACTTAGATCCACGGGTCTTAGTTGGCGGGCCGGACTGTAAAAAGCCTTATTCGGCCAGTATTTATAATATTTCGGCCATGAGTTTTGGTTCGTTGAGTCAGAACGCAATCCTGGCTTTAAACGGCGGTGCCAAAATGGGTAATTTTGCGCACAACACAGGCGAAGGGGGTATTAGCGATTATCACCGTCAGCCGGGTGGCGATTTAATCTGGCAAATTGGTACGGGTTATTTCGGGTGCCGTAATACCGATGGTACCTTTAACTACGATGCTTATGCCGAGCGTGCCCAGACAGATCAGGTAAAAATGATTGAGATCAAGCTCTCGCAGGGTGCTAAGCCAGGTCATGGAGGTATGTTGCCGGCTAAAAAGGTAACGCCCGAGGTGGCACGCATCCGTTTGGTGCCCGAAGGTAAAGATGTATTGTCGCCACCAGCGCACTCAGCTTTTAATACACCTATCGGTTTGCTGGAGTTTGTTAAGCAACTGCGGGATTTATCGGATGGTAAGCCTGTTGGCTTTAAGCTTTGTATTGGCCGTAAAAGTGAGTTTTATGCCATTTGTAAGGCGATGATCGAAACAAAAATCTATCCTGATTTTATTACTGTTGATGGGGAGAAGGTGGTACGGGTGCGGCACCACAAGAGTTTTCTAACTCGGTAGGGATGCCATTACGTGAGGGAGTAGCTTTTGTATATGATGTGTTGAATGGTTTCGACCTGAAAAAACACATTAAAATTATTGCTTCGGGTAAGGTAGCTACCGGATTTGACCTGGTTAAAAATATAGCATTGGGTGCTGATATGTGTAATGCAGCCCGCGGAATGATGTTTGCATTAGGTTGTATACAGGCTTTAGAGTGTAACAGTAATACCTGCCCAACGGGTGTGGCTACGCAAGATCAAAGCCTGATGAAAGGTTTGGTAGTAGAGGATAAAACCGTGCGCGTTAAAAATTTCCATAACCTAACTGTTGCCAGTGCTGTAGAGTTGCTGGGGGCAGCAGGTTTAAGAGAAACTCATCAGTTAAGCCGTGCATATATTAACAGGAGGGTGAGCCCAAGTGTAATGCAAAGCTATTTAGAAAGCTTTCCATACATTCCGGCAGGTAGCTTGTTGCAAACACCTTACCCAACGCGTTACGAACTGGGGATGGCTTTAAGTACTTCGCAAAGTTTTGCTCCAACTGATTATAAGGTTTCGGCGGTTGATTATGCGCATGCGAACCCTTATGGCGATCATGCAAGCGAATAACAAACGTTCATACGGAACATAAACGCCAATTGTACAATTGGCTACCTGGGAGTCGTCCCGATGGGACGAAATAGAAAAGCGGTCAGATTTTTAAAACCTGACCGCTATTTTATTTAAAGGGTTTTCTTTTTTAGTTACCTGTTAAGCCTATTAAAATTCAGCGTTTTTAGGGAACCTTGGGAAAGCAATTACATCGCGGATGTTGGTCATACCGGTTACGAACAATACCAAGCGTTCAAAACCTAAGCCGAAACCAGCGTGCGGTGCTGTACCAAAACGGCGGGTATCTAAGTACCACCACAATTCATCCTGTGGAATGTTCAAAGCCTCCATGCGTTGGGTTAAACGATCTAAACGTTCTTCACGTTGCGATCCGCCAATCATTTCGCCAATACCCGGAAACAGGATATCCATTGCGGCAACTGTTTGTCTGCCTTCGGCATCGGGTTCGTTCTGACGCATGTAGAACGATTTAATATCGGCAGGGTAATCGGTTAGGATTACTGGTTTTTTAAAGTGTTTTTCTACCAGGTAGCGTTCGTGCTCGCTCTGTAAATCAGCTCCCCACTCATCAATCAGGTATTTAAACTGTTTCTTCTGGTTTGGTTTAGAAGATTTTAAAATCCTGATGGCTTCTGTATAGGTTAAACGTTCAAAGTCGTTAGCTAAACAGAAATCAAGCTTTTCTATCAGGCTCAATTCGCTACGCTCGTTCTGCGGTTTTTGTTTATCTTCTTCGGCCAGGCGTGCATTTAAAAATTCAAGTTCGTCTTTGCAGTTATCTAAAGCATATTTAATTACATACTTCATCATATCTTCTGCAAGCTGCATGTTGTCTTCTAAATCTGCAAAGGCAAACTCAGGCTCAATCATCCAGAATTCGGCAAGGTGGCGTGTTGTATTCGAGTTTTCGGCTCTGAAGGTAGGTCCGAAAGTATAAATTTTACCAAAAGCCATTGCAGCCAATTCGCCTTCTAACTGACCCGATACGGTTAGGTTGGTGGCGCGTGCAAAGAAATCTTGCGAGAAATCAATCTGTCCCTCGTCAGTACGTGGCGGATTGTCGAGATCTAAAGTAGTTACTTTAAACATTTCGCCAGCACCTTCTGCATCACTTGCGGTAATTACAGGTGTGTGCATGTAAACAAAACCACGTTCGTTATAAAACTGGTGAATAGCGAAAGCTAATGCATGACGTACCTTGAAAACAGCGTTAAAGGTGTTGGTACGGAAACGCAGGTGTGCTATTTCGCGTAAAAACTCCAGACTGTGTTTTTTAGGTTGCAAAGGGAATTTCTCCGGGTCGCTATCGCCCAAAATTTCTACACTGGTTGCTTTAATCTCCACAGTTTGGCCTTTACCAAGCGATTCGATTAATTTACCTGTTGCAGAAATTGCTGCACCTGTAGTGATTCTTTTCAACAGCTCATCGGGTAAATTATTAAAATCGATCACAACCTGGATATTGCTCATGCAAGACCCGTCATTTAATGCAATAAACTGATTATTACGGAAAGTTCTAACCCATCCCATAACCGTTACTTCTGTGTCAAATGCTGTCGACTTTAATAAATCTTTAATTTGCTGTCTCTTAATCATATTGTTGTTTATAAAAGCCGCAAATTTAGGAAAAAAAAGCATATCAGTTGATAGTTTAGCGCTTTCGGTTAACAGTTTTTTTAAGTATGAAGTATTTTAAATTGTTAGTGGTAGGGTTAAAGCTTTTTGTTGTGGAATTTGAAGTTGTATATGGTTTTAATGAATAAATTTCATTGATGTTCTTGTTTTCTTTTTTGTTTTCTTGTTTTTTAGGTTGTTTGTGGTTTTATTTTGATTTATTGTTTGTTATTTTTTTGTTTTATGTGTTATTATGATTTTTATCATTAAATTTTTATGTTTTTTTTGTTTTATTTTGTGTTTTTATTGTTTTTAATTTGATTTTTTAGGTATTTTTTGTTTGTTTATTTGTTTTTAATATTAAAATTTGAATATTTTTTATGTTTTTTATTGAAAATTGTTGTGTTTTTAAATAAAAATAGTACTTTTGTAATGCTCGTTAATTATTATTATATATTTGGTTTAAAAAGAGCGCTGGTAACGGCGCTTTTTTTATAAAAATTGAGACTTATTCATAAAATCAACATAAACTAAACAACCTAAACTAAGAAAGCTCCAATAAATTGGGGCTTTTCTTTTTTTAGCGCCATCTCGACTAAAGTGCAGCGGAATGGAGAGATCTAGCTCGATAGATTTTTCGACTGCGTTGCACTCCGCTCGAAATGACGGTCATATGGGAGGAAAAACTCTTGAACAAAAAAAGCTACCCTTTTCAGGATAGCTTTTCAATATATGTTTTGTTGTTGTTATTCTTCTGAATAATTGATTTTGTTCACATGCTTGTCGATTTCCCATCTTCCGGTACCTTCTTCGCCAATTACGTCGAACAATTCTAAAGCTCTGCGGGCTTTGTATTCTTCTTCACGTTGTTCTTTTAAGAACCAGTTTAAGAATTCCATGGTTACAAAATCCTGCTCTTTGTGGCATTTAGCTGCAATGTTTTTGAAACTTTGGGTGATTGCAATTTCAGCTTCTAAGGCATCTTCGAAAACTTCTCTGAAGCCTGCGAAATCTGTTTTGATTCCGTTTACTTCTGGAGAGATTGCGTTTCCGCCCATATCCAATACATATTTGAATAGTTTAAGCTGGTGTACTCTTTCTTCTTCAGATTGCTTTAAGAAATAATCTGCTGAATAGTCGTAGCCATTTTGATCGCACCAAGATGACATTGATAAATATAGTGATGAAGAGTGAGCTTCTTTTTTGATTTGCTGATTTAATAATGTTTCAATATCCTGTGATATTAAACATTGATTGCGCATTAAGTCTTTCATAATTCTGTGCTTTAATAACAATACAAATGTATAGTGAATTTGTTCGTCTTTATAATTTATTTGCAATATGAAATTAGTCTAAATTGCTGATAATTAGTTATTTGTAATCAGTTTAAATAATGATGGATGAGGTAAGATGGATGATGGGAAATGGGGAGGGTAGAGGGGATAACGCTAAACGGATACTGCTTGAGGATCAGAAGTATAGTAGGAGGTTTTCTATTAGTTGTTTCAATGATAAAGTCAATGAATGGATATTATTTTAAGCATTAACAATAAAAAATGAAATAGATTTCTCCGTTTCTCTGCACTCCAGTCGAAATGACGATCAGGAAGGGGGATAGTGCGCAAGGAAAAAAAAAGTTAAAGGTTTTTAATTGATAGTTAAGCAGTTTGCAGTTTTCAATTGACAGTTTGTAGAACTCAGTTTGCCAGTTTAAGCAATTAACTGATTAACCCAATTGTACAGTTAGCCAATCATTTTTGATCATTAAGAAGCTAAGGGGATTAAAGTTTTAGTGATTGCTGAAAATGATATGTTAAGCAGTTTGCAGTTTTCAATTTGCAGCTTGCTGTGCTCAGTTAACCACTTTAAATAATTAACCGATTTACGGTGCTAATGAACAAATGATTAATGTACGAGTGAAGAATGTACATTTTCCATCCTTAATAAACTAATCTGTAAAGGCAGTCTTTAATCATGTGGTTTAATTTGAACATGGTGAAAGTGCCTTGTAACAGATCTTTTAACGCAATAATTTCTAAAGCATTTAAAAGATACATGTGTTCGCAGCCATTAAAGGTAACCAATTCGAAATCAGCTTTGTGGGTATTTAAAAGAAGTGCTTCGATATCTATATCTTCTACAACCTTTTTTAATTTTTGAAGTGAAAGGCAGTTGAAGCGCGCAAACTTGCCACCAAAATCTACATAAAAGCAGTTTAACTTATCAGATTGATAAATAGAACCATGAGTATTTGAGAATACGTTAGCCAGTTGGTTGATATCGATACACGCTTTTTCCATTGGCTACAAAAATTGTGATTATTTAGATTAAATACAAATAAAAATGGAAATAAATTTTAGTGAGCGTGTAGCGGGTTGAGTTTGGCGTGAGGAAGGAAGGATCGTCATTCCGAGCGTAGTGTAACGGAGTTGAGGAATCTATTAAGTGTTTCCTTGTTGATGTGTTCTAGAAAAACTAAATTAGTGATCCGCTTTAAGTTGAAACACCATGTGATGGTACAATCCCCCCATAAATTGTTTTTCGTTTTGGATTACAAACCCCATTTTTTCGTAAAGCTTTAATGCCTGTTTGTTATTTTGTTCGACCAGGAGCGCAATGGTTTGGTGACCCAGTTGCTGGCCCCAGCTAATGCCTGCCTTGATCAGCACTTTTCCTATTCCTTTTCCCTGAGCTTTAGGATTAACACTAATGCTATCCAGATAGAATTCGCCGCTTTGGGTTTCTGCATCCTGGTTGTTGTCGGTTTGCTTATCGTTATGGATATAAGTTAGAAAAGGCTTGCGGAGTTCGGTAAGCTTCCCTCCATCGTAGGCATTTAATGAGCCTAGCACTTCGCCTGATTCTTCAAAAACCAAAGTGTTTTCATAACTGTATTGATTACCCTTTTGCTGAAAGAGATATTCGAAAATGTGGTTAATTTCGCTTTGGTTTTGTGTATGGGTTAATTTGCCTGCCAGTTCACCCATCGCCTGGAGTATTAAAGGTACAACTTTGGCAAAGTCAGCAGGTTTGGCTGGTCTGATCATTAAATATCGCTTAAGTTAAAAGTTTCGGCTACGCGGATGCCTTTTTCGGTCCGCTGCAGGGTGCAACACTCGTTAACCGGATCGTGCTCCAGGTATAAGATATAATTGTTGCTCACTGCTTCTTCTAAAAAGGCCTGCTTTTCGGTTAATGTTTTTAACGGAAACATATCGTAAGCCATTACATAGGGCAGGGGCAAGTGACCAACCGACGGTAAAAGATCGGCCATATACACGATGGTTTTTCCTTTGTAGTTAATTTTAGGCAGCATCATGGCATCGGTATGGCCATAGGCAAAGCTGATGTTGATGTCTTTTTGCCAGGCTATATTTTCCTGTTCGGTAACAAATTTTAACTGTCCGCTTTCCTGTATGGGTAAAATGTTTTCTTTTAAAAAGGATGCTTTTTCTCTTGCATTTGGTTCTACTGCCCATTGCCAGTGCTTTTCGTTGCTCCAATAGGTTGCCTTGCTAAAGGCAGGTTTTAGTTTCTCGCCATCCCTTACCACCGCACCGCCCACATGGTCGAAATGGAGGTGCGTTAAAAATACATCGGTAATATCGCTGGTACTGAAACCTAAAGCGGCCAGCGATTTTTCTATCGTATCATCGCCATGCAGATAATAATGGCTAAAAAACTTTTCATCCTGTTTGTTCCCTATTCCGGTATCGACCAAAATAAGTTGATTGCCCTCTTCAATTAATAAGCAGCGCATGGCCCAGGTACAAAGGTTATTGGCATCTGCCGGGTTGGTTTTTTGCCAAATGGCTTTGGGTACCACGCCAAACATGGCGCCGCCATCGAGTTTAAAAAAGCCTGTGTTTATGGTGTGAAGTTTCATTTGATGTAAGATGTAAAATGGTTGATGTAACAGTGCTAAAAATACAAAACCCTTTAGGATTAACTAAAGGGTTTCTGTAATAATATTGGTTTTATTGTGGCTTGGTCTTACGCCTTCAACCTTTAAACCTTTTACCTTATAAGTGGATTACCTCTCCGTATGCATCAGCGGCTGCTTCCATAATGGCTTCGCTCATGGTAGGGTGTGGGTGAACCGATTTAATCATTTCGTGTCCGGTAGTCTCTAATTTACGTGCCACTACAATTTCGGCAATCATTTCGGTAACGTTGGCACCAATCATGTGCGCACCTAATAATTCGCCGTATTTGGCATCGAAAATTAGTTTAATGAAACCATCTTTAGCACCAGCAGCACTTGCTTTACCTGAAGCTGAGAATGGGAATTTACCAATTTTTAATTCATAGCCTGCTGCCTTAGCTGCTTTTTCGGTATAACCTACCGAAGCAATTTCTGGCGTGCAATAGGTACAGCCCGGAATGTTGTTGTAATCTAAAGGCTCTGCATGCTGACCTGCAATTTTTTCTACACAGATAATACCTTCTGCAGAAGCCACGTGTGCAAGCGCTTGTCCGCCAACCACATCGCCAATTGCATAGTAACCTTTTACCGAAGTGTTGTAGAACTCATCGGTAACGATTTTACCTTTTTCGGTTTTGATGCCTGTTTCTTCTAAACCAATGTTTTCGATGTTGGCTACAATACCGGCAGCTGAAAGTACAATATCGGCTTCGATGGTTTGCATACCTGAAGCAGTTTTAACCGAAACTTTGCAACCTGCACCGCTGGTATCAACCGACTCAACACTTGCTGAAGTCATTACATCGATACCGGTTTTCTTTAAGCTACGCAATAATTGTTTCGACACGTCTTCGTCTTCAACAGGTACTACGTTTTCCATAAATTCTACAATGGTTACTTTTGTTCCCATTGTGGCATAGAAATAAGCAAACTCAACACCGATAGCGCCCGAGCCTACTACTACCATGCTTTTTGGTAATTCGGGAAGTACCATAGCCTGGCGGTAGCCAATAATTTTTTTGCCATCTTGTTTCAGGTTAGGCAATTCTCTCGAACGTGCACCTGTAGCAATGATGATATTTTTAGCTGTAAGTTCTTTTTGCGAGCCATCAGCACCTTTAACTTCTAATTTGTTGCCTGGTTTAACTTTACCAGTACCCATAATTACGTCAATTTTATTTTTTTTCATTAAAAATTGAACGCCTTTACTCATGCCATCGGCTACCCCGCGACTGCGTTTTACCACAGCAGCAAAATCGGCCGTTGCACCAGCTGTTGTAATGCCGTAATCGGCAGCATGGTTAATATATTCGAAAACCTGAGCACTTTTTAAAAGTGCTTTAGTAGGGATACAGCCCCAGTTTAAACAAATACCGCCTAATGATTCGCGCTCAACAATTGCAACTTTTAGTCCCAGTTGTGAAGCTCTGATCGCAGCTACGTAACCACCTGGGCCGCTGCCTAAAACAATAACGTCGTAATTCATCTGTTTTTTTTAGTTTATTTTTAATCTGTCAGATGGAGCTTGCCCTAATTAAAATAAGCTAATTAGGGTTGGTTCATATCTATTTTAAACAGATTTGTTTTTTAATCGCTTTGTGTTTGCTGTAATCTTTGGGTAAAGGAGTCTCTGTGCGTACAGATTAATCTCGTGTTGATAGTTGCCTACGTTCACCTTACAAGAAGCTAAGGAAGCTAAATCCTTTAACAATCGCTCAAAACTAAAAAAAAAATGTCAATTGACTAGACCAATGTTGAGATAGCAGTTAAAATTTACACTGGCTGAATATTACAGGCATAAATTTAACATGGTGTTTTTTGTGTTTTCGTATTTGTAAATAGGCAAATCAAATGCCCGGCATGGTAGGGCTAACTGTCTTATTTTTAAGTGAATATTATTGTTGAAAGTTATTATTTGAAAAATATCATTGTTGTGGCTTGTTTTCTGCCTAAATAATAACCAATTCTGGGTTTTGTTATTAAAAATTTAGTTCTTTAAACAAACGTTTGATAAACTGGAAGTTGTTGTTGCTTTGATATTTGTTAAATGTTGAAAAAATATGACCAACTTAACCATAATTTAACATTGGATGTTAAAATGTGTTAAATTTTATTGGGTACATTTGCGGCATTAATTATCATTAGATTATTATTCAACAACAAAAAAACATTTAAAAAAAGAAAGTATGAAGAAATCTTTACTTTTAAGATTAGTACTGGTTATTGTTGCTTTTGTAGGTATCACTTTTGGTGCGGATGCACAGGTTACTACATCATCGATAACAGGAACAATTAAGGATGCCAAAGGCGCCTTACCTGGTGCAAGTGTAAAAGCTACGCATACACCATCGGGAAGTGTTTACACCGCTTCTACCAACAATGATGGACGTTACACAATTGCCAATGCCCGTGTTGGTGGCCCTTACACTATTGAAATTTCTTTTGTTGGTTATAAGCCAGAGAAATTGACAGATGTTTACCTGAAATTAGGTGATGCTTCTGTATTAAACATTGTCTTAAATGATAATTCTCAAGTACTAAGCGATGTTGTAGTAAGAGGTACTGCTTCAGCCAGTAAATCAAAAACTGGTATGGCAACTGCCATTTCTAGAAAACAAATCGAAGAGTTGCCTGCAATTTCAAGGAGTTTAACAGATTTGACAAGATTAACTCCTCAATCAAGCTCTGCAGGTAATGGATTCTCATTCGCTGGTAGAAATGCATTATTTAATTCATTAACACTTGATGGTGCTCAAATGAATAATGTTTTTGGTCTTTCATCTTTACCAGGAGGACAAACAAATGCTCAACCGTTTACACTTGATGCATTAGAAGAATTACAAATAAATTTAGCTCCTTACGATGTTAAACAAAGTGGCTTTACCGGAGCTGGAGTTAATGCTGTAACCAAATCTGGAACGAACAAGTTTTCAGGATCAATTTATAGCTATTATAAAAATCAAAACCTTCAGGGATATAAAGTTGGTGATACGCAATTACCAAAAGGTAGTGGTGATGCTTTTTCTAACAAACAATTGGGATTTAGATTAGGTGGACCAATAGTAAAGAATAAATTATTCTTTTTTGTAAATGGTGAAATCAGCAGAAGAACTGCGCCATTCTCGACACTTCAAGTAGACAGAGGGACATCAAAAGGTGCTAATATTTCAAGAGTAACTTTTAACGATATGTTGACTGTTAAAAATTTAGTGCAATCTAGATTTGGCTATGACCCGGGAGAAATTGATGGCTACAGTAACTTAACTGAAGCAAATAATCTTACAGCAAGATTGGATTGGAACATTAGTAATTCTCAAAGGTTAACCGTTAGGTATAATTACTTAAATTCATTTGACGATAAGGCACCAAGTGGTTCTGGGTCTAGGAACGGTCGTGGGCCAAGTCCTCAATCGATGATTTTTTCAAATCTTAGATATAAACAATATAATAATTTAAATTCAGTAACAGCTGAATTGAATTCTAGATTTGGTAATAAGTTCGCTAATAATTTGCAACTAATCTATTCAGGATTTAGGGATTATAGAGAACAAAATGGAGGAGCATTTCCTTTAGTGGATATAGAAGATGGAAATGGAAATAATTATATTTCATTAGGTTCTGAGCCATTTAGTGGTTTAAATAGATTAAATCAAGATATTTATACTTTAAATGAGAACTTTAACATTTTTGCTGGTAATCACACCATCACTTTAGGTGGAACTGTTGGATATCAAAAGTTTGCGAATGCTTTTGCTCAATTCTTTAGTGGTCAATTTAGATACAAAAGTTTATCAGATTTTGTTGCAGCAGCAAATGGTAACAATTCAATCGTGCCGCTTCAATATCAGTTAACCTATTCAGCAGACGCATCGAATCCACAGCCATATGCAATATTTAGTCAGATGCCAGTTGCTTTCTACGCTCAGGATGAATGGTATATTAAACCTAATTTTAAACTATCATATGGTTTAAGATTAGATGTACCTATCTATACAGCAGATATTCAATCTAATCCTCGAGTAACCGATGCTTCTTTTAGAGATGGTGAAAAATTGGATGTTGGTCAGCTTCCAAAAACGCAATTGCTATTTTCTCCTAGATTAGGATTTAACTGGGATGTATTAAAGGATTCTAGATTAATCATTAGAGGAGGGTCTGGTATTTTCACAGGAGCTTCAACAGGCGTATGGTTAACCAATCAAGCTGGTAATACAGGTTTAATGTTCGGATCTGATCTATTGACAAATCCAACAAATCGTCCATTTAACCCTAATCCATCTGCTTATATTCCAACCAACGTAAATATACCTTCTACTTTTGCTATTAATTTGACATCACCTAATTTTAAATTACCTCAGATTTGGAGATCAAGTTTAGCATTTGATTATAAATTACCTGGTGGTATATTGGCTACTGTTGAGGGAATGTATACTAAATCTATTAACGAGATTTATCACAGAAACGCAAACCTAGTTAACGCAGCTGGTACATATTCTGGAACAGGAGATACAAGGCCATATTTCCCTGGTGTTACAGCTACTTCAAATGCAAGTGCTGCACCTAACAGAGTAAACTCATTTATCACTAACGCTATTGTGCTTGACAATACTAATCAAGGTTATGCATGGAATGTTACTGCACAATTGCAAAAAAGATTTGGTAGTATTGCTGATGTAATGGTTGCCTATACCAGAAGTGATGCTAGAGACATAACCTCTAACCCAGGTTCGCAAGCTAATTCTGCATATTCTGGAAATCCAATTATAGGAGATCCAAATGTACCAACATTAGCTTATAGTAGTTTTGTTGTTAAGAACCGTATCATTGCTTCTGTAAACTTTAACTTTAAAATAATTCCTAATTCTACAACATCACTAGGGTTTATTTATGAAGGATCACCTTATGGTGATAATTTTGGAAACACAAGGTTCTCTTATCAAGCTGGTGATATTAACGGAGATGGTAACGCTAACGACTTGATGTATGTTCCTAAAGATATCAATGATATCCAACTGCAAGCAATAACAGGTGCAAATGCCGAAAGTATAGCTTCTCAGTGGAATAGACTTAATCAATATATTGATCAGGATAAGTATTTAAGTACCAGAAGAGGTCAGTATTCAGAGAGAAATGGAGCTGAATATCCTTGGGCTAATCGTGTGGATGTAAGAATTATGCAGGAAATCCGTACTCTGTTTGGTAAAGAGAATGGAAACAGATTTAACCTGAGCTTAGATATTGTGAACTTTGGTAATTTATTAAATAAAAATTGGGGTTTAACCAAAATTCCTAATCTTACAACTCCTTTGGTTTTTCAAGGTAGAGATGCAGGAACTGGTAGACCTAAATATACTGTTAATCAGAACTTAGGAACTAGTACTTTTAGAGATAATACTAGTTTTGCTTCACGTTACCAAATCCAGGTAGGTGCTAGATACAGTTTTAATTAATTATAGTCTACGATGATTTTTTAAGCCCTGATCAATTGATCGGGCTTTTTTGTTGGTATTGATTGGGATAGACGAAATTCGATTAAATTATTGTTTTCTTAACCCTGGCTGGTACTCCTGCTACCATTACATTTTCGGGTACATTCTGCGTAACTGATGCTCCTGCGGCGATGTAAGCGCCTTTGCCAATGGTTAGTCCTGGTATTATGGTTGCACCTGCACCTATAAATACACCTTCCTGAATATGAACATTGCCTGCAACGGTAACACCGGGCGATATGGTTACGTAATCGTCAATAATGCAATCGTGGCTAATGTTGCAAAGGGTATTGATAATGCAGTGGTTGCCGATATTAACCTGGGCATTAATTACCCCTCCGGGCGCAATACAGTTGCCTGTACCCATTTTTAGCGTCGGGCTTAAGTAATTGTGCGGATGGATAATATTGATGAAGCTGTAGCCCTTTTCTGTTAGCAGGCTAATTATCGATTTCCGTTGATAGTTGCCAATAGCTCCAATAAGTGCAAGTTCTGGTGAAGCTGGATATTGTTTGATGAAATCGAGCAGCTGAATAACCGGTTTACGGAGGCTGGAATGCTGATCATGATGATCGACATTGATGACGTAGCCTGCTAAGTTATACTCCTGGTGACTGTTAAAATATTCGCTAACTTCTGTAGCGTGTTTACCAGCACCCAGAACATATACGTCGATCATGATGTTTATTCCAATTAGGTGTAATTTGTTAACGTTGAATATACGTTTATAGATATGGATTTGGACAATGTATCGGTAAAAAGGTTTAATGTATCGATAAAGGTATAGTTGCTTTTAAGGTTGTTTTGGTTTTTGTACGCTTAATATTATTTACATTTTTCAGAACAAAGCGATCATTCGTCCGATTTGAAAGAAATAGCGTGAGATACCTTTTTTAAAACCTTTGCTGAAGAAAGCTTGACATCCATTATCAGGAAAAGAAGGTCGATGAAGGAGAGTACCTATCCTAGATTTGTAGAAAGGACATAAATAAAAAAGAGGTTGCCTTGTAAAGATATAGTTTGGCTATGAACTTGCTTCAACTTACTGAAGATTTTGGCAAGCCCTTCGGCAAGGTACCATTGACAGACCCAAGAGAAGAATCGTCATTTCGACTGAAGCCAACCGGTTTTTCACCGGTGGCGGAATGCCTGCCCGTACAGGCGGGGAGAAATCTATCGAGGCAGATTTCTCGACTACGCTGCACTTCGCTCGAAATGACGACCCTGAGTGGGCTGTTACTAATATTGATCTTTATGCAATAAATTATTCCTCAGATGACAATACTATATTTTAGGCAACTCTTTTAATAACTTAAAGAAGCCAGTGCTTATAATTACTTACCTGGTTCTGTTTTACCATTGTGGCAGGTTATACAGGCAATTTGGGTAATGGTTTTTCCTTCCTGCAGGGCGTTGTGGAAATATTTCTTATTGATCTTAGCCGTCATGCGCATCATTTTACGGGCTGTTTCCTTCTCAGGTTTTTCATCGCTGGCGAAATCCATTTTCCTCGGGTTATCTTTCATTGAGGCATGGCAATGGCTACAACGTACGCCTAAAGCCAGCTTAAAATCGTCCATTACTTTGTCGAGTTCTTCCTTGCTGATGTTTTTAGGCAATACCTTTAAATTTTTTGCTTTTGGCTCTGGTTCAGGTTTAGGCATAAAGGCGCTCAGGCTAAATGCAAAGCAAGCCAATAAGGCCATTACGATGGTCTTTTTATAATTCATGTTCTGTTGGTTTGTATAACTAATATAATCCTTTTTCTATTGTAGAAAATGACTTTAACAGATTGTAATGAATTTATTTCAATAGCTGAGGTAAGGTGGAGGAATCGGTTTAAAAGAAAAGGCTTCGGAGTTTATCCAAAGCCTTTATGTTAAGTGCGAAGCGGGAGCTTAGTTGTAAACAAATGTTCCTTTTTCGCTTTCTATTGTTACTTGTTTTTGTTCGCCTTTTTCTACCCGGCCAATAATTTTGGCGTCGATATTAAAGCTTTTCGAAATTTCGATAATGCTGGCAGCAATATCCTGTGGCACATATAGCTCCATACGGTGCCCCATGTTAAACACTTTGTACATTTCTTTCCAATCAGTACCCGATTCTTCCTGTATGAGTTTAAATAGCGGCGGTACAGGGAATAAATCGTTTTTAATGACGTGGATATCGTCGTTAACGAAATGCAATACCTTGGTTTGTGCACCACCACTGCAATGTACAATGCCATTAATCTGACTGCGGTGTTTTTCCAGTATCTGTTTAATTACAGGTGCATAGGTACGGGTAGGTGAAAGTACCAGTTTACCTACTGTTATTTTGCCATGGCCTTCGATATCGATTTCGTCGGTTAGTTTTTTGCCGCCTGAGAAAACCAGATCAAAAGGCACTGCAGGGTCGAAGCTTTCAGGGTAAGCATTGGCAACCGATTTATCAAATACATCGTGACGGGCAGAGGTTAGTCCGTTTGAGCCCATACCACCGTTGTATTCTGTTTCGTACGTAGCTTGCCCCGATGAGGCCAGGGCTACAATTACGTCGCCAGGTTTAATGTTATCGTTGCTGATGATCTCTTCGCGCTTTAAGCGGCAGGTAACGGTAGAATCAACAATAATGGTACGTACAAGATCGCCCACATCGGCTGTTTCGCCACCGGTAGAGTAAATTGAAATGTCTTGCTCGCGCAGATCGGCCAAAATTTCTTCGGTACCGTTAATTACAGCTGCAATTACTTCGCCCGGAATCAGGTTTTTATTACGGCCTATGGTTGATGACAGGAGGATGTTATCGGTAGCACCTACACAAATCAGGTCATCAATATTCATAATGATGGCATCTTGCGCAATACCTTTCCAAACTGAAATATCGCCGGTTTCTTTCCAATATACGTAGGCTAAAGATGATTTGGTACCTGCGCCATCGGCATGCATGATATTGCAATAAGCCTCATCTCCACCTAAAATATCGGGGATGATTTTGCAGAATGCTTTTGGGAAAATTCCTTTATCGATGTTTTTGATGGCATTGTGCACATCTTCTTTTGAGGCAGAAACGCCACGTTGATTGTACCTGTTATCACTCATGTTGCGCAAAGATAACTTTTTAAGGTGGAAGGTAAAAGGGTAGAAGGTAAAAGGTTGATAGAAAATCCGAAATCTCAAGTCGGGAGTCAGAAGTTTTTTACCACAAAGGCACAAAGCACAGAAAGGTTAATAATAAGCAATTATCAATAACCAGTTTGCAGTACTATTGAACCAATTTTGCAGTTTTCAATTGACAGTTTGCAGTACTAATGAACTATTGAGCCAATAAACCATAAAAAAGGGCGTAAAGTGCACACTTTACGCCCGATAAGCTTAAAACCTTGCGGTTATTATTTCATGAATAACAATTCTCTGAATTTTGGTAAAGGCCAAACGCTATCGTCAACGATTTGCTCTAGTTTATCAGCGTGGTAACGGATGGTATCGAAGTAAGATTTAACTTTCTCATCGTAAGCAATCGCTTTTTCGCGGGTGTCTTCCAATTTGTTGGTTACTTTACGTTCTTCTAACATCGCATCGATATTACTCTTAACGATATCTAAGTGCTCAGATAGTTTTTTAACAATTTCTAATGAAGATTTGCTATCAACACCAAGTTCTTTTAATCCTTTAACGTTTTCGATTAATGAATTTTGGTAAGCAATTACAGCAGGGATAATAGCAGTGTTAGCAACTTCGCCCATTACACGTGCTTCGATCTGTAATTTTTTGTAGAAGTTTTCTAACATGATTTCATGACGGGCATGAATTTCACGTGCGCTATAAATACCAGTTGTTGCAAATAACTCAGCCGATTTCTCAGTTAAGTAAGCATCTAAAGCTTTAGGTGTAGTTTTGATGTTTGATAAACCGCGTACTGCAGCTTCATCTTCCCACTCCTGGCTGTAACCATTACCTTCGAAACGGATTGCTTTTGATTCTTTGATGTATTTTTTGATTACTGTTAATAAAGCGATGTCTTTTTTATCACCTTTCTTAATTAACTTATCAACTTCAGCTTTAAATTTAACCAATTGCTCGGCCATGATCGCGTTTAAGATCGTCATTGGAGCAGAAGAGTTTGCAGACGAACCTACAGCTCTTAACTCAAATTTGTTACCTGTAAAGGCGAAAGGTGAAGTACGGTTACGGTCGGTGTTATCTAATAAAATCTGAGGGATTTTAGGGATACCTAACCAAAGTGCGTTATCTTCTTTGATTTTTTTGCTGATACGTGAGTGCTCGATCTCGTCTAATACATCGTTCAATTGCGAACCTAAGAAGATGGAGATAATTGCAGGTGGCGCCTCGTTAGCACCTAAACGGTGATCGTTGCTTACTGATGCAATACTTGCACGTAATAAATCTGCATGCTCGCTAACTGCTTTAATGGTGTTAACAAAGAAAGCAAGGAACATTAAGTTGTTTTTTGGCGTTTTACCTGGTGCCAATAAGTTTTTACCAGTATCTGTAATTAACGACCAGTTATTGTGTTTACCTGATCCGTTGATACCTGCGTATGGTTTTTCGTGTAATAAAACACGGAAGTGGTGACGACGGGCAACTTTTTCCATCAAATCCATCAACAATTGGTTGTGATCGATAGCTAAGTTGATTTCTTCATAAATTGGCGCACACTCGAACTGAGAAGGTGCAACCTCATTGTGACGGGTTTTTAAAGGAATACCTAATTTTAAAGCTTCGTTTTCGAAATCTACCATGTAAGTGAATACACGCTCAGGAATAGAACCGAAATAGTGATCTTCTAATTGCTGACCTTTAGCAGACATGTGTCCGAATAAAGCACGGCCAGTTAATAATAAATCCGGACGGGCGTTGAATAACGACTCATCAACAAGGAAATATTCTTGCTCAATACCTAAAGAAGCATTTACTTTAGTGATGCTCTTATCGAAATACTGGCAAACATCAACAGCAGCTTTATCTAATGCAGCTAATGCTTTTAATAAAGGTGCTTTATAATCTAAAGCTTCGCCAGTGTATGATACGAAAACTGTAGGGATGCAAAGAGTTTTACCTGCTTTACTTTCCATAATGAAGGCCGGAGATGAAGGATCCCATGCAGTATAACCACGAGCTTCGAAAGTGTTACGGATACCACCGTTAGGGAAACTCGATGCATCTGGCTCTTGCTGAACCAAAGCGCTACCTGCAAATTTTTCGATTGCGCCTTCTCCGCTAGGCTCAAAAAACGAATCGTGTTTTTCGGCTGTAGTACCTGTTAAAGGCTGGAACCAGTGTGTATAGTGGGTTGCACCAGCAGCCATTGCCCATGATTTCATGGCGGTAGCAATCTGGTTTGCGTCTTCTGCGTTAATTAACTCACCTTGGTTGATAGATGAAATTAATTTCTCATACACGTCTTTAGATAAGAAATCTCTCATTTTTTTCTTATCAAATACATTAGCGCCAAAAAAGTCAGAGATTTTTGCTGAAGGAGATTTAACTTCTGGTGAAATTCTGTTTTGAGCCTCTTTTAATGCGATGGTTCTTAAGCTTTTCATTAATTTGTTATGTTTTTTGTCAAAAATAGTATATTTTATTAATTTTCGTAAAATAATCGGATAAATTATATCAATTTTATTGAAAATGAAATAAAAAAATGTTTTTCAGGTGAGAAATTTCATTTTTTGTAAAGAAAACAGATTTTTTGAATGTTTTATGGAATCGGTGATTTTGGTGCATCATGCTATAAAACTTAAAAACTATGTTCAACTCTTCTATTAACGTATACAAAACCGAGTGGCTCGATCTTGTATTTGCAGACCGCAACAAAAATTATGGCGCTTATGATTTAAGAGCTAAATCTTCGTCGATTATGACCAGGGCTCTTTTCGTAGCCGGAAGCTTGTTTTTACTGTTGTGCTTTTCTCCTTTAATTTATGCCAAATTGTTTCCGAAGGATATTATTACTGATGGGGTGGGGAAAGTTATTCATATAACTCCGCCAGATCGCATTCATCAAATGAAAAAGGATGAGCCAAAGCCAGAAAAGAAACCTGAACCTGCAAAGGCCGATCCGGTTAAGGTTAAAACAGTTGCTTTGCCAAATAATATTGTTGTGGTAAATAAAGTAGATCTTCCCGATCCGCCAACGGTTGCAGAGATAGAAAAGGCAGTGATTAGCGATAAAACACAGGATGGTATTGTAAGCCCCGGGGCAGTTATTACCGACAATAAAGGTAATGGTGACGGGACAGGAACCGCTAAAGATGGTACTGGTACGGAATCAAATGAAGTTGTTGGTTTGAGTGGTGTAGATGAATATCCTGAATTTACGGGCGGAGCCAAAGCGTGGTCTAAATATATGGAACGTAATTTAAGGTATCCATCAAGAGCGCAGGATGAAAGTATAGGTGGAAAGGTTTTTGTAAGTTTTGTGGTAGAGAAAGATGGTTCGATTACAGATGTATCAGTAATTAAAGGAATTGGTTTTGGTTGCGATGAAGAAGCAATGAAAGTAATTAAAAAATCGCCGCTTTGGAAACCAGGCCGTAATAAAGGTGTGCCTGTAAGGGTAAGGTACAACATGGCCATCAATTTCCAGATTTCTAATTAAAATTTACCAGTGGAACGATGAAAAAGCACCTTTTAATATGGATGATTCTTTGCCTGATTTCGGGGCATTTGAGTGCCAAAGCGGTGCTGGTTGCGGATAGTGTTAAAGTACAAAGCATTAAACGGGCCAACGCCGATATCAAAAAAGGCAAGCTTAAATTCCTGATCCAGGGTGGTATTGCGCCAACGCGTGTTAAAGGGCAGGAAATATTTAAGCATAAATATGGCCTTGAGTATTATGATTTGGGTTGTGTTGGACCTTCGGATATTACCATTAAAGATTATAATAAGGTAATAGCTGCTTTCATGGATCGTAAATTCGGAAAGGGCTGGAGAAAAGAGGTGAGGAAGGATGTTAGAGGGATTTGAGTTATTAAGCTTGAGATGTGAGACCTGCGATATTAGATGTGAGATTTGAGAAAGAGGAGATGTGATAAAATTTCTGTTAACGCGCTTGTTTTTGGAAAAATGTGAGGTTGGGTAAATTGAAGCGGTTTGGG
The DNA here is from genome assembly GCF_011303555.1 of Pedobacter sp. HDW13. Classification (NCBI taxonomy): domain Bacteria; kingdom Pseudomonadati; phylum Bacteroidota; class Sphingobacteriia; order Sphingobacteriales; family Sphingobacteriaceae; genus Pedobacter; species Pedobacter sp. HDW13. The sequence continues at coordinate 4,660,175 of NZ_CP049868.1, forward strand.
CGGTGCTCAGGCCGTTTTTTTGTCTATCGGGTCCGTCACCTGATTTCGTAGTCTGCGTCTCCACAAACCACAAGTAATCACTCATGGTTAGTTTTGGCTATGGCCGGTGAGGGCACAGGCCATAGAGTAAGATACGTCATCTCGAGCGAAGTGCAACGCAGCCGAGAGATCTACCTTGTTAGATTTCTCCATTTCGCTGCGCTTCAGTCGAAATGACGGCACGACAAATACTCCGCTCGAGATGACGAATATGTTTAAACAAAAATGGATGATGGTTTTTGCGCCATCATCCATTTTACATTAATTATTATGAGTTGTCAACTTTCTGGCCATTGTGCCATTAAAGTTGACAACTCTGGGCATACCATTTAAATTGATTACCCGTGGTTTTCGATCCACTTGCGGGCGTTTATAAAAGCTTCCATCCATGGCGAAACTTCGTCTTTTCTGCCTGCAGGGTAATTCGCCCAGTGCCATTGGAACAATGAACGTTCAATGTGCGGCATCATTACCAGGTGACGGCCAGTTTCATCGCACAACATTGCGGTGTTGTAATCCGATCCGTTCGGACTGGCCGGATAGGTTTCGTAAGCGTATTTGGCTACAATTTTGTATTGATCTTCTGCGTATGGTAAAGAGAATCTTCCTTCGCCATGCGATACCCAAACACCTAAAGTGCTGCCTGCAAGGCTTGATAACATTACCGAATTGTTTTCCTGTAAGGTTAGCGAAGTGAAAATACTTTCGTGTTTACCACTTTTGTTATGCAACATTTTAGGTTTATCGGCGTGGTCTTTATTAATTAAGCCGAGCTCAACAAATAACTGACAGCCGTTGCAAATACCTACCGATAATGTATCAGGACGGGCAAAGAATTTTTCTAAAGCAATTCTCGCTTTATCGTTATATAAAAATGCACCAGCCCAACCTTTTGCCGATCCTAAAACATCGGAGTTTGAGAAACCACCTACAGCACCTATAAACTGAATATCTTCTAAAGTTTCTCTACCAGTAATTAAATCGGTCATGTGTACATCTTTCACATCAAAACCAGCTAAGTACATGGCGTTTGCCAGTTCGCGTTCAGAGTTACTTCCTTTTTCGCGGATAATGGCGGCTTTTGGCCTTGGTTTGGTTTCGTCGATTGCTGGTTTCTTACCATCAAAAGTAAGCGGGAAACTGTAATTTAAAACGTGGTTTTTATAATTATCGTAACGTTCTTTAGCTAAACCAGCACCAGTTTGTCTGCTATCTAACAGGTACGAAGTTTTGAACCATACATCACGCAGGTGATCGATATCAAAACTAAAGCTATCGGCAGCATTTTTAACTTCCAGCGTAGCTGAACTACTTACTGTACCAATTTTATGGAAAGCAACACCGTTTTCAGTTAATGTGGCTTCTGCAGCAGCATCAGCTTGGAAAACTACAGCAATGTTTTCGGCAAAAAGCAATTTAATGCTATCCTGCTGTGCTAAAGCCGATAAATCAATCTGAGCACCTAATCCGCGGTCGGCAAAACACATTTCCAATAGGGTAGTAATTAAACCACCGCTACCAATATCGTGTCCGGCCTGGATTTGGCCCGCTTTAATTAATTGTTGTAAGGTGTTAAATGCATTTTTTAACTGAACTGCATCTTTAACATCAGGTGTTTCTGTACCTACTTTATTTAAAATCTGTGCGAAAGATGAACCGCCCAGTTTGTAACTATCGTTTGAAAGGTTGATGTAATAAATAGCACCGCCATCTTTTTGCAATACCGGTTCAACTACTTTGGTAATATCATCGCAGTTGGCACCTGCAGAAATAATCACTGTTCCGGGCGCAATAACATCGCCATTGGCATATTTCTGTTTCATTGATAAGGAATCTTTTCCGGTTGGGATGTTGATACCTAAATTGATTGCAAAATCAGAACAAGCTTTAACAGCTGAATATAACCTGGCGTCTTCGCCTTCATTTTTACAGGCCCACATCCAATTGGCAGAAAGCGAAACGCTTTTTAAACCATCTTTTAAAGGTGCCCAGACAATGTTCGAAAGCGATTCGGCAATGGCATTGCGGCTACCTGCAGCAGGATCAATCAAGGCCGAAACTGGTGCGTGACCAACTGAAGTGGCAATACCTTCTTTACCCTGAAAATCTAAAGCCATTACACCACAGTTGTTTAATGGCAGTTGCAACGGGCCAGCACATTGTTGTTTGGCTACTCGGCCACCCACACATCTATCAACCTTGTTGGTTAACCAATCTTTAGCTGCAACGGCTTCTAATTGAAGTACTTGCTCTAAATAAGTAGTTAATTGGGTAGCATCATAGTTAAGCGCACTATATTTGCGATCAACGGTGCTATCTTCCATTACAATTTTAGGCGAACTGCCAAACATGGCCGCCAACTCTAAATCCATTGGTTTTAAACCGGTAGTTGCCGATTTAAAGGTAAAACGGTGATCGCCGGTAACTTTACCTACAGTATACATTGGTGAACGTTCGCGGTCGGCAATTTTTTGCAGAGTTTCGATATGTTCGTTACCAATTACCAATCCCATTCTTTCCTGCGATTCGTTACCGATAATTTCTTTTGCTGAAAGGGTAGGATCGCCTACCGGAAGTTTATCGAGGTTAATTAAACCACCGGTTTCTTCAACCAGTTCTGATAAACAGTTTAAGTGACCACCAGCACCGTGATCGTGGATGGAGATAATCGGATTATGATCACTTTCTACCAAACCACGTACAGCGTTTGCAGCACGTTTTTGCATTTCGGGGTTTGATCTCTGGATGGCATTCAATTCTATACCACTTCCATGCTGACCAGTATCAGCGGATGAAACTGCTGCACCACCCATTCCGATTCTATAATTTTCGCCACCCAGGATTACGATATTATCGCCTTCCTGTGGCTTAAGTTTTTGTGCCTGACTTGCTTTACCATAGCCAATACCACCGGCAAGCATAATTACCTTATCAAAACCCAGGGTACGGTTATCTTCTTCGTGTTCGAAAGTTAAAACTGAACCTGTAATTAGTGGCTGCCCGAATTTATTTCCAAAATCGGTAGCACCATTGGATGCTTTGATCAGGATATCCATTGGGGTTTGGTATAGCCATTGTCTTTCTTCAACACCTTGTTCCCAGGGGCGGTTATCTTCTAAACGTGAAAGAGCCGTCATGTAAACTGCTGTTCCGGCTAAAGGTAAAGAACCTTGTCCACCAGCTAAACGGTCTCTGATTTCGCCACCTGAACCGGTTGCTGCGCCGTTAAATGGCTCGACAGTGGTTGGGAAATTATGTGTTTCTGCTTTTAAAGAGATTACTGAATCGAAATCGCTCAAAGCATAAAAATCAGGCTGATCGGCACGTTTAGGTGCAAATTGCTGAACTTTAGGGCCTTTAATAAAAGCAACGTTATCTTTATAGGCCGAAACAATATCGTTAGGGTTTTCTTCTGAAGTTTTGCGGATGAGCTTAAATAAAGAGGTAGGTTGCTCTACGCCATCAATAACGAATTTTCCGTTAAAGATTTTGTGACGGCAGTGCTCAGAATTCACCTGCGAGAAACCAAAGACTTCAGAATCGGTTAATGGTCTTTCTAATTTTTGCGCTAAAGCGTTTAGATATTCAACTTCTTCATCGCTTAAAGAAAGTCCTTCTTGTTTATTGTAAGCTGCAATATCAGTAATTTCTAAAATCGGCTCAGGCTTAATGTTAATGGTATAAACTTCCTGATCAATCTTATCATATTTTTGAGAAAGCATCGGGTCGTAATCAGCAAACGCTTCGTCAACCTGCTTAAATTCTTCGATCCTGATGATACCCTGCATGTCCATATTCTGGGTAATTTCTACTGCATTGGTACTCCATGGAGTAATCATAGCTGCCCGTGGTCCTACGAAAAAGCCTGTTAAAGCTGTTTCCTGTAAGATTTTGGCGCCGCCAAATAACCATTCGAGTTTAGTAATATCAGTTGTAGAAAGCGCTTTGTCTGTTTGTAAAACAAAAACCGCCTGCGATTGACTAAGGAAGAAATGAATCATGCTTTTTTTTTGAAGTCGCAAATTTAGCGTTTTTATATCGAAAAACTGGTGTAATATGGTGATTGAATGATAGAATTTTGAAGATAAAATGATTAAAGATGAATTATTGAAGGAGAGAATTATGGAATTATCGAATGAAGGAATTTTGAATGAGTGAATGATGGGATTTTGAACGAGTGAATTATTGAGTGATGGAGTTTGGGTGGGCGGTACCTTAATGAAAAGATTTTGATTAACTGATGGGTATATTTTGCAACTTTGCTGGTAATTCAATCATACACTCATTTACTTAATCATTATTTATGCTACGTATCCATCATATTGCCATTATTTGTGCTGATTACGAAAAATCGAAAAATTTTTACGTGAATAAGCTGGGATTTACCGTGCTGGCAGAAGTTTACAGGGCAGAACGCAAATCGTATAAGCTGGATCTGGCAGTGAATGGTGTTTATCAGATTGAGCTTTTTTCGTTCGAAAATCCACCCGCACGACCGTCGCGTCCGGAGGCACAGGGTTTGCGGCATCTGGCTTTTGAAGTTGAAGATATTGAAAAGGAGATTTCGCGGTTAAATGAACATGGTATTGTAACAGAGCCCATTCGCATTGATGAATTTACGGATAAACGTTTCACTTTTTTTGCCGATCCGGATGGTTTGCCTTTAGAATTGTATGAACGATAAATCTTTTTAAAATAAAACACTCCAAATGAAAAAAACGCTCTTGATTTGTGTATTAATTTATTCTTATATCAATACACAAGCGCAATCTCAAATTAAATACACTGCTAAAGTTGAAACCGGATATCATTTTATTTTTGCAAGGTTACTAAAGCATATGCCTGAAGATGGTGTGTCCTATCATCGGCCGCATGGGTTATCTGATGGAATAGATTTAAGTTTTGTTAATGGCATAAGTTTCAGAAATAACCTTAGGTTAGGTTTGGGTGTTTCGTATTTAGATTATAAGCAAATGGATGGTTATGCTATTTTTGGTGATCTCGAATATTTAACAGGAAAAAGGAAAGTTTCGCCCGTATTCAATATGAAAATTGGTAAAAGCTATGTTAATGATATCAGCGATAATACTTTTGTTGATTTTACAGGAGGGGTTGAATATAAAGTTGGGAAGAAACTGAGTTTGCAGTATAAAGTGGGGTTAAGATTCGTGCATCATTCAGCTTTTCTCCCTGTTAGGATTGGAGCAAGACTTTAGCTAAAGATGAGTATTTTTAAGTTCAAGCAATTTGAAGTCGATCAGACAGGTTGCGCGATGAAAATTAACACCGATGGGGTACTGCTTGGTGCAATGGTAGGCCATCAATCGCCCATGCGTATTTTGGATATTGGAACCGGCACAGGGGTAATTGCCCTGATGCTGGCACAGCGTTTTCCTGAGGCTTTTATACAAGCGGTAGAGATTGATGGAAAAGCTGCCGAAACTGCGGGGAGGAATTTTGGGGCTTCAGTTTTTAATGAACGGTTAAAAGTGCAGCATGTTGCTATTGAGGATTTTAATAGTGATGAAAAGTTTGATCTGATTGTTTCCAATCCACCTTTTTTTGTGAATGATTTAAAAAATCAAGAAGCAAGAAAAGGTATAGCCAGGCATGCTGGTGAGCAGTTTTTTTACGATTTAATAATTAAAGTAAATGAATTGTTAAGTGCTACTGGTATCTTTTGGTTTGTACTGCCTGTAAAACAAGCTGAACAATTAATAAGCAGTGGTATTCAATACGGTTTGTACTTGAACCAACAAATCGATTTACATTCTGATGAAACCAAACCTGCGTTTAGAAACATTGTTGGTTTAAGCAGGAGTAAAGTAGCTTTGGAGAGGGTGCGATTTAATATTTATCAGGCAGAAAAGGTTTATACACAGACTTATCAAAACTTATTGAAGCCTTATTTTTTAGGCTATTAGATATTTAATAGGAAATTTCTGCACTTATGGTTAGGTCTGTGAAATCTGGGGAGAGATTATCTAATGGTTCCCATTTATCAAAAAAGGTTAGACCATAAACATTAAGTTTTGGTCCTTCATTAGTAGATATTCCAATAAATGGACGATAACTTGTGATGTTGAAGGCTATCGATTCGTCGTTATAAGTTGTTTTGCTCATGTTTTCATCATTTCTGATCCATTCTACTGCGACAAAAAAATCGCCTTTGGGCACCATAATTTTGTACTGTTTTAGGTTAACAGTGATGTTGCGATTATTGAAGTTTTTTACTTCAATAATTTCATTGCACAAATCCTCTTTGGGCAATCCTGTATGGGTATCGGCAGAATAGATTCTGAGTTTAAATGAACATTGTTGCATGGATAAATAAGAGTGGCTTCGACTATCCGGGTATCTGGGGTTTTCTAATACCCATTTGTCGTTTAAAAATACCAGCTGACCTAATGTAATTGAATTGAGCATTCCTTCTGCTATGGTATTAAGCTTTTGGGCTACTTGTAAAAATGCAAAAGGTTGAAGCTGGTAAGACAATCCTAAGTAATGGTTAGATTCATTACGCTCGAAAATATTAAGCGTGACAGATTTACTGCCGGGTTTTTGCTGTATTTTTTTTGCTGTTGAGTTGTTTTTCGGACTCAGTAAAATTAACTTTTCATTGTTTAGATTCTTTAGGCAGATTTTTTTTGTGAAATAGTTCTGTTTTGTAATATATAACGTGTCTTGAATAAAGTCATTTTTGACGATCAAGTTAAGTGTTCCATCTTTATCTGCTAAATAGGTCGTTCTTTCGAATGGATTAGATATTAATGCGTTAGCTATTGGTTCCTTATTCAGGCTATCAATTATAGTAAAAGAGAATCTTTCAACGTGAGTGGTGTCATTTAACTGTGCATTTGACTTTATGGCCAGAAGAAGTAAGATGAGTGTTGTGCTTAATTTCATTTTTCGAAATAACTAACTGTAGCGGATAATGCTAATTCCATTTCGTGTTGGTTATTTTTTGCCAATGGTAAAGACTCCCATTGGTCGCCAATAAGCCTCCATTTTGTAGCTACTTTATCTTTTTTAGCTGCGTAAATTGAAAGCAGAGGCTCGTAATTCGTTTTATAAACAGGCATAATGGTAGTCCTATCTTGGTTTTTGTTTAATTGGGCAGGTTTGTTAACGAGCTCATGGCTTAATGCAATATTTTCGTTAAAAGGAATATAGAGCCACTCTACCATTACATAAAATTTTTGATGTGGAATGAAAATTTGTTTGGTGGCAAGCCCAACTTCAATCAAAGTTGCGCTATTGGTTAACTTAACCTCAATTTTGTCTTTATATAATAGTTTGCCAGGCTTTCCGGTTAGGGTATCTGCTTCCAGCAAATAAAGGTTAAAACGGACATTGTAGCTCTTAGTAATGATTTTTTCGTTTCCGAAATTTGAACGTGCAGTGGCTATTTGCTGTTGGTCAACTTCAATAGGGCTATAACGCCTGTTTTGCATAATATGGGCGAAAGTATTGCTTGGGGAGACAGTTAAATAGTCTTTGTAGATAAACCTACCCAACGTTATTTTTTCTAGTTTGGCATTGGCAATTTCTGAGGTAAAGAGTTTTGCTATTGGAAATGGGGAGATATAGGGCGAGATTTTTTTTCTGATTCGTGGGTTATAGCTGGCCTGAGCGTATTCAAAATAATTGATTATGACGTTTTTTTTTCTGCCTCCGGTAATGTTTACCTGATTAAGTGATAATATATTTTCCGGCAATATGATTTTGCTGTTTTGTTTAAAATCGATAGTTGCAATTTTCTTGCTCTCATATCCAACACTACTAAAGACTAGAGTATCGCTTAAGCCTCCTGATGATGTGATATTAAATTGACCTTTTTGATTGCTCGCAGTTTCTATATTTTCTATAATTAGTTTAACCGTAACCAGGGGTAAAATTCGTTTTTTGTCGTCGGTTATGGTACCTCTATAAATAACTTGCGCGAACAGGCTCTGAGTGGTTAGCGTAATAATAAATAGTAGTGAGAGGCGAAGTAATTTCATAGATTTAACACTAAAGTAATGGTTTTATGATAAAAGATATTATAGTTTATAAGCTTTGGTTGGAATAAATAAAAATAAACATCTTTTTTGCTTTGCCCATTACTGAGAATATGTCAATATAGTACAATTAACGCGACCTTTATTTGTAAGATATAGCAGTCTTTTTATTTCGGCTTTTAGGTTTAACTTTGAAAGCTATTGCTGGAGATTTCATACTTTATTGCTGTTATGTCTTGTGAATTAAGGGCACAATTAAGTTTACATAATGAAAAAAATAGGGTTAATTTCAGATACTCATGGTTTTTTAGATGATGCGGTTTTTAGGCACTTTGAAAGTGTAGATGAGATTTGGCATGCCGGCGATTTTGGTCCGGATGTAGCTGCGCCTTTGGCCGCTTTTAAACCTTTACGCGGTGTATTCGGAAATATAGATGATGCGACGATTAGAAATGAATTCCCTGAGAAAAATCGATTTAGCTGCGAAAGGGTAGATGTATGGATGACACATATCGGCGGATATCCGGGAAGATACTCGTCTTTGGTAAAGACTGAAATATACACTAACCCTCCAAAATTATTTATCACAGGACACTCGCATATTTTGAAAGTGATGTTCGATGAAAAGCTAAAATGTTTGCATATAAACCCCGGAGCAGCGGGAAAACACGGTTGGCACAAAGTGAGAACCCTGATCCGTTTTTGCATTACTGACGAAAATATTCATACCTTAGAGGTTATAGAATTATCGGGTAGGTAATGTAAAATATACACTAAGTATGGTTTGTGGCGTTAAAACACTAGGACAATTTATTATAGAGAAACAGGCAGATTTTCCCTATGCCAAAGGTGAACTTTCGAGGCTGCTGCGGGATATTGGTATTGCTGCAAAAATCGTTAACCGCGAAATTAACAAGGCGGGTTTGGTTGATATCCTGGGGGATATGGGCACAACCAATATTCAGGGTGAAGAGCAAAAGAAACTGGATGTTTATGCTGATGAACAGTTTATTGCTGCTTTAACGAGCGGGGGTGAATGTTGTATTGTAGCTACTGAGGAGGAGGATGAAATTATCCATATTGACTCTCCGGTTTCGCAAAATGCAAAATACATCGTGTGCATCGATCCGTTAGATGGTTCATCTAATACTGATGTGAATGTTGCTGTGGGTACTATTTTTTCGATTTACAGGAGAAAATCGGTAGAAGGCAGGGCCAGCTTAGCAGATGTGCTTCAAAAAGGTACTGAGCAGGTTGCTGCGGGTTATGTTATCTATGGTTCATCGACCATGCTCGTGTACACTACGGGTAAGGGAGTTAATGGTTTTACGCTCGATCCATCAATCGGTGAGTTCTGTCTTTCGCATCCTCAAATGAAAATACCCGAAACGGGTTATATGTATTCGGTAAACGAAGGTAACTATGTGCATTTTCCGGATGGGGTTAAAAAATACATCAAATATTGCCAGGTAGAAGATGAGGCTACCAAACGCCCTTACACCTCGCGTTATATTGGCTCAATGGTGGGCGATATTCACCGCAATTTAATCAAGGGCGGTATTTATATCTATCCTACCACTGCGCGCTCACCTAAAGGAAAACTGCGTTTATTATACGAGTGTAACCCTATGGCATTTATTATTGAACAGGCAGGAGGGAAGGCCAGCACAGGTTTCGACCGGATATTGGACATTCAGCCAACTGAATTGCACCAACGGGTACCTGTATTTATCGGGTCGAAAAATATGGTTGATAAAGCGGAAGAAATGATGTTTTTATATACTGCCAAATCAATTTCGCTTGAAACAAAGGTAGAAAATACCCTACAGGATCTGGGAGTGGTAGGTGGAATTGATTAGCTACCCTTAGCTCTTTCTACTTCAAATACGGTGTCGATAGCAAGATTTTGCTTGTCTTGTGAAGCAAAAACCGCTAAACGGTCGCAACGCTCATTCTCTGGGTGGTCGTTGTGACCTTTAATCCACACGAATTTCACTTTATGAAGTTTATAAAGTTCGAGAAAGCGAATCCAGAGGTCTTTGTTTTTCTTGTCTTTGAAATTTTTGGTTACCCAGCCAAATACCCATTTTTTTTCTACCGCATCTACCACATATTTAGAATCGGAGAAAACCGTAATCTGCTGGTTTAAGCTTTTAAGCGCTTCCAGACCCTTGATTACGGCAAGGAGTTCCATTCGGTTATTGGTGGTCATCCTGAAACCGCCGCTTAACTCTTTATAATGTTGCCCAGCCCTTAAAATAGTACCCCAGCCACCGGGTCCGGGGTTTCCGCTTGCTGCTCCGTCTGTGTAAATTTCGATCATAAACGCTGTAAAGTTATGTTTTTAGCATCAAAATAGCTTGTCTTATCTGTTGCTGAAATTTTTTTTTAAATTCAAATAATTGAATGTTAAGGAATTAAAAATTTGTTGTGAAAACTTTAGAAAAAATATTTGCAGGGAATGTTAAAAGTCGTACTTTTGTGACATCAAAAAACGGTGGCTGTAGCTCAGTTGGTTAGAGTATTGGTTTGTGGTGCCGAGGGTCGTGGGTTCGAGCCCCATCAGCCACCCCGATTTTTAAAAGCAGTTCTGAAAAGAGCTGCTTTTTTTGTTTAAAATGGTTTTCAATCTTTCAGGCAATTAATGGATCAAGCGGAAAAGTTGGGGGGATATCTTTTAGGCATATATTTTCGATAATCTGAATAAGAAGAATTTAACATCCCTTACACCTCTCGATGTTGCTCTAAAGGCTTTGACCTTGGCATTGAAAGATTCTGCAGCAGCATTCGTAGCCCTGTTAATAAAGAAATTAAGGATATGTAGGTAATGCGATTGAATTGATCTGGGATCAAGCGGTTTTAGGTAAATTATATTTCGGGCTTCCATTTTAACATTCTTCATATATAAATACATCAACTTAAGTGTTACGAAGTACATATAGTTGTTTTTTGTGCACTACAATCCCACTTTAAATAAATATAGAAAACCAGAGATCCTTTAAAGTTAAATACATGTTAAGATGACGTTTTATCTTGATGTAATGATAATTTAATATTAAATTTATCATATCTTAACTTTGCGCCATGAAATTCCCGCTATACCTTTATTACGAGTTAATCGTGCGGTTATCAGAGTACAGGCCAGATATCGGCGAATATCATTCCATATTTGCTGCAGAATCGACTGTTCTGCTTAAAACAGACCAAGGCACGCTGGAGGTCCCATGCGAGTTATTGTTCAGGCAATTCAATGATCCTGATAAGATATCAAAAGAAGAGATCCGTCAGCTGGCAAAACAATTTCAGATAGAAAATAAAATAAGAAATCTTGCCGGATAAGGCTTAAAATAATTACAAAGATCCGGAAACCACCCCGGATCTTTGCCACTAAACTAAGCTGTAACCAAATATATGATGTGCTAAAGTTAGTAAGGGCATGTTATGGTATTGTTATTTCGAGGTGATTTCTTTTATGCAACCGGTTTATGGCTATTAGAGTCTAAAGTCAGGTACAACCAGCAAATTACCTTGTTAAGCTTAGCGGAACTTTAGTTTCGCCAATAAGCCATTGACCTAAACGAAAATAGTCCTGTTGCATAAGGGCAACAAGACTATAATTTTCTAAAACAGCTTTTAGCTATTTTGTTTTTTTTAAGCTATTTTTTGCTCTGGTATCTGTGAAAACTGCAGCCTTGTTTTTCAATTTCTTTACTAATTTAAAACTGTCGAAAACTTCACCTGATGCTTTGTAAGCCGTATAATTCAGTTCATCACCATTTACAGAGATAATCTGGAATAGTTGAGTATCTTCTGCAAATACGTCCATCCATTTTGGTTCCACATCTATTTTATACATTTTTGGCCCAGCTACCGATACTACATACATTGGGCCACCTACCTTCCCGGATGTACCTGTTGGTAGATTTTGACCGCGACTGTAAGTGTGGTCGTGTCCCTGCATCAGTAAATCAACGTGGTATTTGTCAAAAAGTGGTTTAAATGCTGCTCTGAATTCCTTATTGTCGCGACCTTTTGCGGTAGAGTAAATAGGGTGGTGGTAGGTAATCATTGTCCATTTTTTCGGGTTGTTTTTAAGCACATCTTCTAGCCATTTCGCCTGAATTTTAAGGGAATTTGAGTCTAAGACAATCATTTGAGAGTTTAGTGAAATGATTCTTACGTTAGCATAATCTACATAATAAACGGATTCCTTTAATCCATCCGGGCCATTTTCAGGTAAAGTATACTGTGCGCGCCAGTGAGGATCGAGGGTTAATGTTTTCTCCTCATCCCGAAAATATTCGTGGTTACCTGAAGATGGAATACTTGGAATCATGCCATTGATAAAACCGCCACCAAAATGCCATTCTCCCCATTCGTTGTCGTTATTAGAACGATTAATCAGATCCCCGGCGTGCACAATAAAGCTGGCATCACCATGCGTAGCAAAGGCTCTTCTGATTACCCTCGACCATTTCGATCTGATGTCATTTTGCGCATCACCCAGGTAAATGAAAGAAAAAGGTTTATCCTGAGCAGGAGCAGTTTTGAATTGAAACCATTCGCTCCAGTTTTTGCCATCGCCAACCCGGTAAGTGTAAACTTTATCGGGCTGCAGGCCTGTAAATGTTATGCTGTGGTAGTGGGCAGATGCATATTCTTTGCCCTTTAATACCGAGGTCGTTGCTGTAAACTCGCTCGATTCTGGTTTTTCCAGTTTCGGTGAGCTACTTTCTACCAGAACTTGTCCATAAGCCTGGTTTACTGTAGAGTCTGTTCTCCAGGTAACCGATTGTGTAGTGGCTGGATCTGCTGACCAGGTTAAAATAATCCGATCGGGGATTGAAGTAGGCTGGAATGGTTGTGCAGAGCTGCTTTTATAGCCAATACAAAACAGCGCTACAAGACTTATCTTCAAGATAATTTTATTCATGATAATTTTAGTGAAAAGGGGTGTATTTGAAACCTAGATTAGCCCATGATGAGTAATATTTATGGTCATTTGGCCTTCCGTCGCCATAATCTAAAATAATTTGAGCATTGTTGATGTTACTGATCCCCATGAAAATAGAGAAACTTTTGCTGATTTTTTGCGAGGCAGAAAAATCCAGCTGAATACGGCCTTTTTCCATTAAATCATTAGCTTCTACATCTGCAAGTTCAGAAATGAAAGTGTCGTAAAAATTTAAGGAAATACGACCAGAGAATCCGTATTTTTCGTAGGAAAGTGAAGCATTACCGACTTTTGGACGCATAGAAGGCAATCTTACTGTACGTTCGCTAACTAAGCCCGGAACTCTAAATTTAGATTGGATTTGGGTGAAATTACCATAAATACCGAATCCGTTTAAGAAACCCGGTAAAAAGGTAAGCTGCTGTTGCCAGGCAATTTCGTAGCCGTAAACATGTGCATTTGCACCATTTACGGTTTGTGTAACCTGGTAGCCATTAAAATCGCCGCCAACTTGAGTGTAAATACTTTCGTAAATATAATTTTCGATGTTTTTGTAGAATACGCCACCAGAAATTAATCCTAAAGATTTTAAATAATGCTCAAATAACAAATCAACATTTGTGGACGTAGCCTGATCTAAATATGGATTTCCGATTTTCATGCGCTTACGTCTTGGCTCAACTTCCTGCCAGGGCACTAAACCGTAATAACCCGGACGAGAGAGTGATCTGGTAACTGCAGCCCTGAAATTGGTGCGCGTATTTAAGGCATATTTTAGGTTTAAACTGGGGAAGAAACCTTCAAATGCAGATTTTGTATTTACCTTATTGGTGCTTACGTAATTACCTGTATTATCAAAGTTTACAATATTTCCATCATAGCTAAAACCAGTACGCTCGTACCTTAAACCGGTAATAATATCCAGTTTGTTTAAAGTAAGCTTACCCATTCCATAAGCGGTCGTTAATGATTCGTTTCCACTGTAAGAATCCGGATCGGTATTCTGGCGGATGTAAGTCGTGTTATCAACAAAAAGAGATTTGTTATTTTGGTAATAAGCTTCCATTAAATATCCATCAGAAATAGCGCCTGATAAATTATAGTTTCCATCAAAATATTCTTTACGTTCGTAATTGCCTAAAAAGTTTGATAGGGATAACCGGCCGGTTTTCAAAGTGTATTGATAATAACTTCGGGTGTGATCATCTTCTTTATACTTATAGCGACCACCAAATTTAATCAGCAACTTATTTTTCTCACTCAAATCAAAACTACGTTCAATATTGGCTGATGCCTGTCCATCTTTATCGTGTGCAATCTGATGGCGGTTGGTATAGTAATTTGTAGTATAGTTTGCTGCATTATCAGGATCTATGTTCCCAAAGTTGAATTGTGGCGCGCGAGGATTAGAAACATCCAGTGTTGCAGCTAAGCCTGTGTTAGTGAAATAACCATCAAAGTAGAGTGGTTGATCGTATAATCCGGTTGAATAGGTGAAATCTACATTTGCTTTCCAGTTATTGAACTCTGTTTTGTAGCCCAATGAAACGGTTGTCAGATCGCGATTGTAGTTTCTTGGTGTTCCACTAGAACCAATACTTACGCCGGATACGGTGTTAATATCTGCGTAGTTTCCAATGCTGTAACTTTTTGTTCCTCTGGTTTGAAGTTCATAAAACTTATTGAATGAACCTCTTAAATAAATCTGGCTTTTCTCTGTAGGGAAGAAATCAAGTTCGCCCTGCAAGCCTAAATTTTCGCGTCTCAAATCAGTTCCTTCCAGTTCCAGGTTAGAAAGCAATATCCTGTCTGTACCATTAACTTTATAAGTGCCATAGTCTTTTTGAACCCGGTCTTCGCCCCTGAAACTTTTGCTGTAGTTTACGCCGAACAAATAGGCCCATTTGTTCTGGCGTTTTCCATAAGTAACAGATCCATCAATATTTTGCTTACCAACTAAAAAGTTATGTCCGAATGAGCCTTTAAGCTGCAATTGCTGTTGCCCCGGTTTTGGCGTCTTAGAAATGATATTAACTGAGCCTGAGGTACCATCGGCATCCATATCCGGTGTTAGCGTTTTATTTACCTCAATGGCCTCTACAGTCGAAGATAAAATTCCGTTCAAATCAATTTCACGCGAACTGGTGGAGGTAGAAGGAAGTCTGTTCCCGTTTAAAGTTACCGATCCCATTGATTGGTCTAAACCTCTGATAATGATATTTCTTGGAAGTCCATAGCTGTAATCCATCGCAATACCGGGTACACGTTGCATGGCTTCGCCAACTGTAGCATCAGGGAAACGCTCAATCTGCTCTTCAGAAAGTACATATTTGATATTATCGGCGTTGCGCATGTTGCTTAATGCTACGGCCTCACCGCGTCTTATACCATTAACGGTAATGCCTTTCATGTCGTTATTTAAACCCGAAATCTTAAAATCGACATTGGTAATTTTGCCATCTTCGACATCAACCATGTACTCGCTTGTGTTGTAACCAATATAGTTTACTAGAAGTATTACTTTACCAACCGGAACATTTTCTATAATGAAATAGCCATTAACATCAGTAATGAATTTACGATTGGCTCCCTTTAAAATTATCGTTGCATAGGGAAGGGTTTTGTTGTTTTCCTTGTCTTTAACATAACCAATAATGGAGCCTGGTTTAGCTTGTTTAATAGATGCAGGTTTATTTTTGATGATAATCAATCCGCTTTCTTCGATCATCATCAATTGATTTTGTTGTAGAAGTGGTGTTAAAATCATCCTCGCTGTTTTAGCGAAATCGTTAACAGAAACTTTTTTGTTCGTATTTTCTAGGTTGGTGTAAACGAAACCAACTCCGGTTTTTTGTTCAATTTGTTTCAATACTTCTTTTAGCGGAACGTTTTTAAGGTTCAAACTAATTTTAGTGTCTAAGCCTGTTTGTCCGTTTGCAACTGTTGCATGCAAAAGGTTGATAAACAAGATAGAAGTAATGGCATAAATCAGGCTTATTCGCATAATTATTTTCATAAGGCGGTTAGCCCCATTAAAATTTTTCATAAATTTGGGTGTGTTTAAATGTTCGTATTTATTCATATTTCCAGATCAATCGAAAGTTCGCAGCTAACGATTAATCCTATTAAGGCCGTTTCCGGATTGGGATCGGCTTTTTAGTTTTCCTTACATGTGTTTCCTCCTTTTAGATAAATAGTTTGATCAATTTGGTTTATCTTAATGTTCATCACGGTTTGTATTGTTTTTAATATTGCAGGTAAATCTTTATGCTCAAATCTGGCAGTTAGTTTACACGATGTATGCGGATAAGCAGAGGTGTCAAATTTGATAGCAAACCTTCTTGATAAGGTAGCCAGAACTTCTTGAATTGGGGTTTGTTCAAAAATGAGCGAACCGTTTTTCCAGCTATCGGCCGGATTTATAATGATGCGTGCTTTCGAAAAAGTACTGGCAAGAGTATCAAAAGTTAAACTGTTGTTAGGCAATAAGAAAATGGGTTTAGCTTTATGCTCATTTGTTAAAACACCTACTTTACCCGATTTCACTGCAACCTGAATATGACCTTCATTCTTATAAGCCCTTACATTAAAGCTGGTACCATAAACTACCGTTTTTATTTTGCCACTCTCTACTACAAAAGGCCATTTATTGTGATGCCTGATATCAAAGAAAGCTTCACCAGAGAGTTGAACCAATCGGGTATCCGTTTTTGCAAAACCTTTTTGATAGCTGATGCTACTTCCGTAATTTAACATCACTGTTGAACTATCAGGTAGCGTTACCGATAACATTTTTCCGTAACCGGCAGTTTGGGTTGTCCATTCGGTTGGTGTGTTGGTGTTCTTGCTGTTTATGAAATTGATTCCAAAAACCAGTAATGCAGCTACACAGGCAGCCGCAATCCCATATCGCCAGTAAACATTTAATTTTGGACGTGTGTGGTTTAATTTCAAACCAGCTTTCAGATCAGGAATTTCAACTGTTTCTTCTGGTTTTAACTTTCCTGTAAGTTTCCAAAGCATTTCGCTCTGATGATATTTTTTTACATTTTCGGTATTTTCTGCAAGCCATAAGTCCAGTTCTTCTTTCGAAGACCTGGTTTCTGTACCGCTAAGCCGCTTAATAATATTGTTCCAAATTTCTTCTTTCATGTAGCTGTAGTCTTCAAGGTTAAAGACAGATCTGAAAGCAAAAAATACGGGCTGTTGAAGTTAAGCTTCTGTTAAGGATTGATTAAAGAAATGTTGGCAGTTTTCGTGAATAAACTTCATGCTTTTTGCAAGATGATCTTCTACCGTTCGGGGCGATATTTGAAGTAATTCTGCTATCTCGCTATAATTGAAGCCTTCAATCCGGTGCATGCGGAAAACGAGCTGCCTTTTTTCCGGAAGTCTTAATATTAATTTCTGCAGATAAATTAATTGATCTGATTCTTCCGCTATAAATTCATTTTGTTGAAATAAATCGGAAAGTATAGTGAGTTCATTTGTGTCAAAATAGCTTACCGCTTTTTTACTCAGACTCGTTAGATAATTTAGAGAGGCATTTTTAACAGACCTAAAAAGGTAAGCTTTAATGTTTTCGATTTCATTATCATTATTCCAGAGTTTCATGAATATATCATTCACTATACTGGATGAAATATCATCATCGTTTAAGAAATAATTAGCATAGTTTTTTAGTATAGATGCCCATCTTTTATAAAGCAATTCTACGTTGCTGTAGCCTTGCGCTAAAACTTTCTCCTGTTCAATTTTGGTAAACCTTTTCAACTGATGATAATCTGCCCAAAGTATGGAAGAAAATGTTAATGCCGTATTAATACAATGTTATGCTATTTAAAGGCTGAATGGATTTCATGACATAAAGCCCCGGTTCGAGAATGTTTAATAACTTAATATTGCCTTAATACAGCGCGCGGGTATAGGTTTTATTTTTGCCGTACAGAGATTCTCTTCGCAAGGCATGTTTAATAAAATAAATGATTTATCGGATGCATTACTATTGGAAAAGTATAAAAACGGAAGTTCTGCTGCCTTTGACATTCTTTTTAAAAGGTATTATTCAATGCTTTACCGCTACGCCTTAAAAAATATAAAGGATGCTTTTGTTGCCGAAGAACTGGTGATGGATGTAATGCTTGGCCTGTGGAAAAAGCAAGGTAATATTTTAATCGAAACGAATCTTAGCCCGTACCTTTACCGTGCTGTTAAAAATGCACTGTATAACCATTACAGAAAAAAAATACTGGTCACTGTTGAACTCGATGAGCAATTTGATGCTGAGATTGTAACCTCAAGGCCGGCAGATGATGCCTTGGTATATGCGCAGCTCGAAGAAATTTACCGCGAAAAACTGGCCGAATTAAGCCCTGCCCGCAGAAAGGTATTTCAGATGAGCCGCGAAGAAAATAAAACCTATGCCGAAATTGCCAGCGACATGAATCTTTCGGTAAATACAGTCGAGAATTATATGGTTGCGGCACTCAGCTTTTTCCGTAAGCAAATAAAAGAACATGCCGATTTTACCCTTATCCTGTTTTTAGCGCCATATATAGCCTTGTTTTTTCCTTCCTAAAGAAAAAAACTATTTTTTCTTTTTGATAGGTGGTGTCGTTAGAAAACGGTGTTATATCTATTGAAGAACACCATCAATGGATTATATAACAGAAAAAAAGAACCTCATCAGAAAGTACATCAATGGCGAATGTACGGCGGAAGAAACCGCTGAGATAAAATTGCTGCTATCAAGAGATGATCTTTCTATACTTTTTGATGAAGTGATGGATGAAATCGCTACACCAACTGTTGGTGTGCAACATGAACCCGATGTGGAACAGGCACTGGCAAAATTCCACAAAAAACAATCAGCCGGAAATACTGAAGATAGCGAGGTCAATATGGTAACCTTTCCATCAAAAAATATAAAACTTCGCAGGTATTTATCCTATGCAGCTGCGGTGTTACTTGTTATAGGTTCCGTTTCACTTTTGATACCAAGGTTAAAAAAGCCAAAGCAAAGTGCTGAGCTCGTGTACCAGCATTTCGAAAACCCGAACGGTAAACGTTCAAAGATTCTTTTGCCGGATAGCTCTGTCGTGTATCTGGGCTCAGGAAGTACACTTTCTTTTCCCTCAAAATTTGCAGCAAATGTGCGCGCCATCACTTTAAATGGTGAGGCCTTTTTTGAAGTTACCAAAAATCCGAAAAGGCCATTTATCATTCACACGGATAATGTAGTAACCAGGGTTTTGGGCACTTCTTTTAAAGTTGACGCCTTTTCAAACCAGCCGGTAAGTGTTCTGGTGAGTACAGGAAAGGTGAGGGTAGATCGCGAAGTAAACAAGATACTACAACCCATCGCGGTGCTATTGCCCGGGCAAAGTGTAGTGTGGAATGGAAAAACCGCACAAGCAGAGCTGGGTACTATACCTGTTAGCGATATTCTGGCCTGGAAAACCGGAAAACTGATTTTTAGAAAAACGAAACTGGCCGATATAGCAGCCATTTTACAAAGAACATACAATGTTGCTATCCAGATTAACAGTCCGGCAATTGCAGAAAGGCAGATCAGGGTGAATTTAACTACAGATATCCCGTTGAGCAAGCTGATCAGGATACTCAGCGTTGCAGGCAATTTTAACTATAAAATCAATCAAAATCATGTTAATATTTTTTAGGAGAGAAAGGATGGGGATGTAATAAACAGACTAAAAATAAAAACGTCCCCCTTTGAGGGAGGACGCGTAAATCATCAATGGACTGGCTGTTTTCGAAGACCCGTCAGCCCACGATAAAGTATTCATAATATCCGCCCTAAGGCGAAAAATCATAATGATCAAAAATATGCAAAAAGTATTACATCTGCATGTTTCTTTTCAATATGTAAGGCAATGCTGTAGTATTGTGTACCATGTTAAAAAGAGACTGAGGCAGGTGGCTGATAACAATCTGTGCGCAGATAAAATTTATTTCTTTATGAAATGCTCTTTTCTCGTGATCCTTGCAAATCTTACCGGCTTAGGGGTGCTCTTCGCCAGTAATGTATCGGGTCAGGATCTTAACCGGAAAATCAAACTTAAACTCCAGGCTGCTACCATAGAGAATAGTTTGGCTGTTGTAGAAAAGCAGAGCAATATCCAGATTAATGTGGCCATAAACCTGCTGGAAAAAGTAAGCAAAAAGGTAAACCTCAGTACCGAAAACATTACCGTTGCCGATGCGCTGAACAATATTTTGGCCAATACCAATCTTAAATATAGTGTGGTTGAAGGTTACGTAGTCATTACCCGTAAACCGGTGCCCATACTAATCACCGGAACAGTTTTCGATGAAAAGAATAAAGAAACACTGATTGGTGTAAGCATAAAGGTTAAGGGAAGTACAGCTGCAGCCTCAACCGATGTGGATGGGAAATTCCGCTTGACTGTACCGGAAGGGGGCGCTGTACTTGTGGTTTCATACATGGGGTATATTACCCGTGAGATTAGGGTAGATGCCAGTACAAAAGTACTCAATATTGCTTTAAAGGCCTCTTCAACTCAGTTAAATGAGGTCATGGTGCAAGCCCGGAGAAAAGGTAATACGGATGTTGCCGTATTGGATGAGCGTAAAAACTCAGCCATTGTGCAGGATGCCATTTCGGCGCAGTTAATTGAACGTACAGGCAGTATTACCACTACGCAGGCTTTACAACGTGTTTCGGGCGTAACCGTAACCGATGATAAATATGTGGCCATCCGCGGTTTGGGCGATAGGAGTGTGATCGGTCAGTTAAACGGGGTGCGTTTGGCTTCTTCTGATCCGGATAGAAGTACCATTCCTTTAGATTTGGTACCGGCATCATTGCTCGATAACATTACCATTTATAAAACCGTAACACCCGATAAACCTGCCGATGCCGCCGCAGGTATTGTAGAGTTGAAAACCAAATCAGTTCCCGAAAAGGAAACTTTCGAGATCATTGCCCAATCGGGTGTAAATTCAAATGTGGGCGTTGGTGGAGCTTACAATAGCTTTTGGAATAGCGATATGGGGGCTTTCGGAAATAAAATCAGTCAGAAAAATTTAAGTGAAGATTTTAAAAACCTTGCCAAGCAATATCCAAACGGACTGGGGGCTATTCAAAGTATGATTGCCAATAGCAATTATAGTCCAACTGCTTATCAGGAAGTAAATCGCATCAACAACATCATGCAGTCTTTCGATCCGGTAATGACCACGCAATACAAAAGGGCATCTTTAAACCAATTGTATTCTGCCACTTACGGTAATAGCTTCAATATTTTTAAAAAGCACAAGCTGGGTTTAATATTGGGTGGCAACTATTACCGCCGTATTACCGATATCAGTGGTGGCGATTTAACCCAGTATAGTATTTATCAGGGGGTGGTTACCGGTAATCCCGATGTTTACAGCCCGCGGAATATACCCAACTACATTACCCCGAACAGTTTATTTATGGGTAAATACCAAACCTATAAAGAAAACACGGGGGTAGAAACCCTAAATTATGGTACTTTGGTTGGCGTTACCTATCAGTTTAACCGCCGTAACGAAATCAGCATGCAGTACCTGGGCAGTTGGGGGGGCGAAACCAAGGCGACTAATTTATCTGGCAGGTACGAGTATACCGGTTTGCCAGGAGAAGTAAAAACCACTACATATTCGTTAAAACAGACTTTCCGAAACCTCAATACCTTTAATTTACAGGGCGAGCATAAGTTTTTTGATAGAGAATTGTCTCCACGTTTAAGTTATAATGTAGCCAGTTCGAGGTCGAAACAGAACGACCCTGATTTCAGGTTCGCCAGTTTAGCCGATTATACCCCAAGGGGAGGTGGTTATTACACCGTAGGATCCGGGAGCAGTGCACCGGCAACGGTTTACAGCAAACATCTTTATGCCCTAACCTCGGGTTATGTAAACGGTTTTGGTCCTTACGGCATTATACAAGCTGAACCTAACGGAAGAAGATGGAGAAACCTCGACGAGAAAAACTACAATTACAAAGGCGATTTAAGCATCCCTTTTAAACTTTTAGGACAAAAACAAGAGTTAAAAACGGGTATCAATTACCTGTTCAGGGACCGTAGTTTTAATGAGAACCAGCTTTTCTTGCCCGGATCTAATTTTACCAGTAACAGGGCCTTGCCACTTTATGGTGCTGAAGGTAATTTGAATAGGTTGGTGAGCAGCGAATTTATCGGTGTAAAACTTCCTACCGGTAATCAGGGGGAAGGCATGATGCCCATTGGTGGGTTTTTATACAACAGCCAGAAATCGCCTAACAACTACACCGGCTATTTCGAAACCAATGCCTTTTATGGTATGCTCGATTTAAAACTGACCGAAAAACTGCGTATTGCAGGTGGTGTGCGCTTTGAGATGACCAATATAGGTTCGTCGGTTGATACTTCGGGTGTATTTTTAGATCCTTCGCTTACTGCAGGTGGCGCGAATGGAAGCAAAATCCCGTTAAACCCCATCAACCCAAATTCGGTGTATAAAACGGGTTATAAACCATTTTATTCGGTTAATGCCACGTATACACTCAATCAAAACATGAATTTCCGTGGTGCTTATAATACCACGCTGGCACGACCCGAATTAAGAGAAATTACCAACGTGTTCGAGTTTGATGCCTTTCAGATGGGTTTGGTAGTCGGTAATCCAAACCTGAAAAACCAGTTTACCCAAAACCTCGATTTCAGGTGGGAATGGTTTCCCGCAAAAGGAGAAGTGCTTGCTATTTCGGCATTTGGTAAACGCATCGAAAACCAGTTGGTAAAGGTTTTTAGTTTACAAACTGCTGGTTTAGCCGCAACCTACCCGGAGTTTCCAACCATCCAGTTTCAGAACGACCCGAACGTGGGTAGAGTATGGGGACTTGAACTGGAAGTGGTAAAAAGCCTCGGCAACGTGTGGGATCCTTTAAAGAATTTCTATTTCGGTTCTAACTTATTGCTGGCGCAGAGTGATATCAAAAAAACGCCACAGCGTTACGAGGCTATCCGGTCACTCGATCGTTATACGCCAAAAAATAGTCCGCTTTTTGAGCAGGCTCCATACTCCATCAATGCCTGGTTAAATTACGAAAATCCAAAATCTGGATCTGATTTTACCTTAACCTTCAACGTAGTAGGCGAGCGTTTGGTGCAGATTAACCTCACTGGCGAACCAGATTTATATACCCGTCCGGTGCCGGTGCTTGATTTTGTATTCAGTCAGCGGCTGAGTAAAAGTGTCAAATTCAAAGGCTACGCCAAAAACATCCTCAACCCTGACATTAAAACGGTCTATGCCAACCCACAAACGGGCGGCAAATGGTACGGCAACGAATACATTAACCGAAGTTATACCCGTGGTGCCGAAATTATGTTGGGCTTTACCTATAATCTATTTAAATAATGAATAAGATAAATTATACCTGCTTTGGCCTGCTTTTATTCAGCATGATGCTGCTATTCCAGGCCTGTAAGAAGGAGAAAGTTGATTTTGAAACCGATAACCGGATCATCACCCAAAACCGGATTAATTCAACCGTGCGAATTATCAATGCAGCTGGTTTTAATCAGGTAATTGCCAATGGCGACAGTCTTACCAATTTTGTGGTTCGGGTGCCCAATTCGCCCAATAGTCAGCAATATCCTGGTACCTCCTATTTTCCATCCAATGGGCAGTTGGGTAAAATCTGGTCGGTTCCGCAGGATCTGTTTAATGCACAGGAAACGGCAAAACTCGATTTTATGACGAAAAGTTATGTGCCTACCCTTGCCGGTAATGTAAAAATCGACGTAAAAAACGATTATAATAACCCAATCGATTACATTTTGTTGCCAGCTTTCGCAATGGAAGGGCAACCTGAAGTTGTTCCTGTTAAAAGAGGGATTACCGCACCAGCTAAGCCCGATCATTTTAAGATTAGGGTGATAAATCTTTCCGGAAGCATTAAAAACCCTGGTTTTAACAGCAGTGGCCGCCTGGAAGACCTAACCGGAAGCGTATCGCTGGCCTATGCCGATGGCACCCTGGTTGATAACAGAACCAGTAATATCAGTGTTGCAACCAGAACTTCAGATTATATCGAAATCCCTTACGGAACCTATCAGTTCAAAATACTGATGCAGGATGGCAGGCAGATGCCAGCATTAGGAAGCGGTCTGGATGCCATTACATTGATCGATCCGCCTACTTCGACCATTCCAATCGATCTGATGAATTCTACCAAACAAACTTACGCGCCCATTCAAGCCTATCAGCCCGGTGGCATTTATACCATTTTAATTGCGCCACAGCGCTTTGATTATAATATTAATGAACTTGCCGAAACATCAACCACTTATCAGAACTCTTTTCAGGTGATTACTGATAATAGCCCGGCAGCTAATAATACTTATTTCAGGGTACAGGGTGTGAACGGATTTGCAGGTCAAAATGTAAGCTTTAAGGTAGATGGAAAGACCATCGCCAGCAATTTAGCTTTTGGAACAGCGGGTACTTACGAAAATTTTATCCAGGGCAACCATACGGTTGAAGCCATTGATGCCTCGGGCAAAACCATTGCAAGCGCCAGTCAGGTGCTGCGCCCGGCACAAAATTACACGGCATGGTTGTATGCCGATCAGTCGGGGCAGCTAAAGTGCTTATTGTAGCCAACGATTTAAGCGGCAGCGTTTACCTTGGTGCTGAAGACGATGCCACTTATAGCCGGAACCAATATAGCTATTTTTTCTTTAAGCGGTTTTTAAACCTTTCTGCAGGCAATCCTTACATCACTTTTACCCAAAGTAACGGACAATCATCAGCAGGAGGCAATGACAATGCAAATGCAGGTGTTAACCTTCAGCCCGGATTTCCGCTGTTCGAACGTCCTTACGTAAGCAGTACCTATACGCAAAAAGCATTCGAAATTATGGCCTACCGCTCTAAACCAAACGTAGTGCCGGGCATATGGGCCAGCGATATCGAGGTGTTAAAAAGCGAAGCATTTATTGCGGATAAAACACTTTACCAGAAAGTTGGCCGGGCATTGCCTGTACAGGAGCCTGGCATTTATACGATTGGTTTAATCGGGCAGTCGGGTACAGGGAGCACGCCTGCAAATAAAGCAAGAATGATCATTATCAAACATAACAAATAATGAAAACAGAGAAATTTAATAACCTGATTACGGCAGGCGGATTTAAACAGTTAGCCTGGCTTTTTGCCAGC
Source organism: Pedobacter sp. HDW13 (assembly GCF_011303555.1). Taxonomy (NCBI): domain Bacteria; kingdom Pseudomonadati; phylum Bacteroidota; class Sphingobacteriia; order Sphingobacteriales; family Sphingobacteriaceae; genus Pedobacter; species Pedobacter sp. HDW13. Next base: position 4,685,381 of record NZ_CP049868.1, read on the forward strand.
TTCCTGCTACTCCTTAGCTCGGGCTGTGTTAAAGTAGAATATTCTAAAATTGACGATCCGGCTTATTTAAGAGTATTTAATAACCTTAATTATGTGCAAACACTTGGCAGTAAGGATAATAAGGTGCCATTTTTTTGCATGCTCATTAACCCGGTTGTGGATGGAAGCGGAATGCCTACAAGCGCCGAAATTGTGGGCGATTTTTTAGATCAGCGCGATGCTTATGCGCCGCCTTATCCATCGCATATCGGTACCAGCACTTCTGTTAATAACCCTGAATATCCAGGCAAAGAAAATGTATTGGTAGGGCCTGTTTTAAACGGCTTCGATTTAAGCAGCTGGGCACAGGTGCCATCCGGCAGGATCCGCATTATGTTTGCCTATAGGCCCAAAAATACTGTGCCCTTTTTTCAGTTGGAAAACCAGCTCAAAAAGGATATCCTGATCGATACCACCCTTAACCTCACCAATAAGGAAGTATATACCCTGCATCTTTTACAAAAAGATTTTGAAACCAAAAGAGCCGGGATTTTATTGCGTGAAGAGATTTTTCAGAAACTACCATTATCCGATTCGCTCAGCTATGTAAACTTTTACAACATGAGTGCTAAAGGTTACTGGCAGGCCGACAAATCGCTTAAAGCAGAGGATTATTTAATGGCCAGTTTTCAGAGTGGAATGAAGGATGACATGAATGTTTTCCTGTCGCTTTACGAAAACCAGAATATTTTGAGTCAAACTGAGGCTACTGTACCCGGATTTAAAGGTAAATATATAGCCAACGTTAAACTGAATACGGCAACCGGAATGGTAAATCCTTATGTAAGTTTCCCAATCTGGGCTGGTAAAACAGCCAATGGCATTACCACCAACATGTGGCAGCGCTTCGATTTTTTTGTGCCGGGAATGGATATTACCAATAATCCATTTTATCCAAACTCTATCGATAATGGGGGAAACTGGGTTTCGGTTAACTGTTTGCAAAACGGAAAGGTAAAGATGGCGAGTAATGATAATGCGGCCATATTGCCCAATCTGCTGGTCAACATCCACTCCGGTGTAAACAACCCCAAAACCTTTGCCACAGTAAATACCATAGAAGTGGTTAACGGCAGGGTTTATCTAACCACCATCCAACGGAAATATGCACCGCCCATTTATTAAAAAGATGATTCTGATGAAAAAAATAAATAATCATAACAGACCGGTTATTTTGATAGGGAAAATGCTTTTTACCCTCATCATGGGATTACAGCTGCTGTTTTTTACTGGCTGCAAACACGATGACCTTTCGGTAGCACTACCCAACGAAAACATTCGCCAGGCCGGCGATTTTGTAAAGAACAATTACGAAATGACCCTTTTTTACGCGGCACTTAAAAAAACAGGATATGCCGAGCAGTTAAACGGGACTGGGCCTTTTACCGTATTGGCACCAACCGACGATGCTTTTAACCGCCTGGGTATTTATAGTACAGCCGATTTCGATAAAATGAATGCCGATACTTTAAAAAAGCTAATCGGTTACCACATTCTGCCACGCCGGCTCCTGCTTAACGATATCCCGAGTAATGGCGTAGATATCCGTTACGCTACCCTAACAGGACCCGAACTTTATGTTTCGCGTGCTGCGCTAAATCCCAATGGAGGTGCGGTAAATGAACTGTATATCGATGGGGTAGAGGTGATCAGGAAAGATGTGGTGGTAGCTAATGGCGTACTGCATCTACTCGATAACGTAATGAAACCGAATTTCAACAAAACGGTGCAACAGTGGCTTGCCGGGCATGCCGATTACAGCGTATTTGTTAAGGGCTTAAAAAAGTTCAAACTTTGGGATCAACTGGCTACTCCGGCAATCTTTACCATTTTTGCCCCAAATAATAAAGCGCTTGAAAATGTAGGGATCACCGAAGCTTCGCTAAATATCCTTGAAACAGAAAAATACTTGGGCGACCGGCTTTTTGGTGCCTATATTTTGTACGACCGGCACTTTTTTATCTCCGATTCGCAGGTGTTTTCATTAATTAATTCAAACGGCGCTTATAACTATTTCCTTAAAAACGACAGCCATTATATGAATTTTGGCGGCGGAAAATTATACCCCGAATTTAAACTCGGCTACAGTCTGACACTCCGCAGTGGAAATGTTTTTTCGGATGTGATCCTGAATTCGGTAACCAGCAACTTAACAGCAAAAAACGATAACCTGTGCAGCAACGGCATCATCCACCATTTGGTTGATGGATTGGTAAAGCCCGATCAGGCAATCAGAAAATAAGATATCATTATGAACATGAGAAATTTAAGAAACTTTTGGGTATTCTTTCTGCCTGCATGTATCCTTTTTTTGGGTGCCTGTTCCAAAACAGAATTCCTGCCTGATCCCGAAGGCGTGCAGGTTCCCTTTCAGAGCGATGCCACACAAACGGTAGATCAGTTGCTCAGTGCTTCAGCAGCAAAAATATTTTACACTGCTTGGCAAAAAAGCAATATCAAAAACATCCTTAAGCAACAGAGCAGTAAACTGGTATTTACCGTTTTCGCACCGAACGATGCCGCCATGCAGGCTGCAGGTTTAACCGCCGGCACCATTGGTCAGATGCCTGTAGAAGAACTGGATAGTTTGATGATGTTTTACACCAGCATCGGGCCGGTAACCAAAGATGAGCTAAAACTACGCACTGATAACTTTATGGTGAAAAGCCTGTTGCAACGCCCTGGGCTTTATGTAAAATATTACGAAAACACCCAAAGCAATAACCAGTACGATTTATACTACTACAGGCATTATGTAGGCGTAAAAGGTGATGATTTATTGATGAACGGCAAAAACGTAGGCAAAATCAATTACCTGCCTGCAACTAACGGATGCCTGTATATTATGGAGAAAGCCATAGAAAAACCTGCAAAAACCATACTGGAGGCTTTAAAAGCTGATGGACGGTTTAACATGTTTATCGAGTCGCAGCGTCTGGCTGATGAGTCCTACCTCAATAAAATTGGTTCGGATATAGAAATACTTTTTGGTTATCGTCCCGAAGACGAAGAAATTATGAGCAGTTATGCCTACAACCGCCTTTATTATCAGAAAGATTGGAGCATAAATGCACCTCCTTACCCAGGCTATGTGGGGCCAAACATCACGGTATCTACCTTATTTGCCCCTACTGATGAAGCTTTTCACCAGGCTGGTTTTCAGACCGTGGCGGATGTAGTTAAGTTTAACGAACGCAGCCAGGATGCTGTCCGCTTTGATGATAATACGTTCACCGCAGTGGGTGGTTTTCCAATGGATACCGTATACAATTTTCACCGCAACTGGGGTCGGATGTTTCAACCTTCAACCGCAGGAGGCGATAAAACAGCCGATAATGCCACTGTGTTCTACAGCAATGTGCTCAGCCCTTTATTGAACAGTTATCCGGTTAATGTCGGGGGAAACCCGTCGGTAGAATTTACTTACACTATGCCAATTGAATTTTCGCTTAATAACAACAGTGTGCAGCTTAAAGTAAAAGGTTCAGAATATCCGGCAGCAACTATTGTCGATGGTGATATCAACACCCTTAACGGACCAATACATGTGGTAAACCGTCTACTTTTCCCTAAAGGATTTAAACTCAGATAAAACATGGCGCAGCAATTTCATAGATACTATAGTAGCATATTTTCTTTATTGCTGATGGGCCTTGTGCTTTCATCATGTAAAAAAGACGAAAATAAGCTAAGCGACTACGACAGTAATAAAATCAACCTCGTTATCGCAGATAATTTTAACCTTTCTGCCTTTAGTGCAGCCTTAAAACGCAGCGGACTGGATAAAACCCTGCAGGAAGGAGCAGGTCCATACACTACTTTGGTGCCATCAGATGCCGCATTCTCAGTAGCCGGTTACAACAGCCCGGTAAGTGTACTCACCGCAAACCCTACCACCATTTCGCGTATTGCGCAATACCATACATTGGATGGAAGGTACGAGCTGAACAAACTGCCATACCTGTTTAACCAGGAGCTACGTTCGCGTGGTGGTAAATTGTATGCCACGCATTGGATAAAAGGAACTGATACAGTACTTACTTTAAATGGTTCGCGTGTGATATCACAGAACATCCCGGCTTCGAACGGTTTAATCCAGGTACTTAATCGTGTGCTCAGTCCCTACCTGCACGATCTGCTTGGCGATGCAGTTTCGGCCGAATCGAGCATAACTCTTTTTACACAGGCTTTAAAAAGTTCAGGTTTGCTTGAAACGATTAACGGGGCAGGACCTTACACCATTTTCGCACCCAATAACCAGGCCATGCAAGACCTTGGCTACGCCAGTGTAGAGCAGGTAAGTAGTACCGATTTAGAGGTGCTGAAACGCCTGGTAAATTACCACATCGTAAAAGACAGAAGATTTATTTACGATTATATACTCAGCACAGGTTCGTCTAACAGCAGCAGGCAAGCCATGTTGGATGGTAATTCGGTAACCATGACTTTAACGCCTGATCCTAACACACCTGGAAGTTTTAATGGCATTACCTTAAGCGGGATTGGAAATACCAGCCCTGTAAAATTGGTTAAACAGGATATCCTGGCAGGGAATGGTGTATTACATATTATAGATGGTGCTTTACGGATTACACAATAGGTAACCTGAAGCAATTAAAATTAAACTGATGAAGAAAATTATATATCCAACACCCGTCTTTTTGCAGGGGATTATTTCGCTGCAGCAGGTTGGGGTTAAAATAATCATGCTCTGCGCTTTCCTGTTTATATCATTAAATGGTATGGCGCAAGAAACAAGCGGTTCGTTAACTGGCCAGGTTAAAGATGCAAATGGCATGGCTATACCCGGCGCAACCATTGTGGCGGTGCATACGCCATCGGGAACACGTTATGCTATTTCTGCCGATGCAGATGGGCGTTACTTCTTAAATAATTTACGTATTGGCTCTCCATATACCCTTACGGTTTCTACCACGGGAATGAAAACAGAAGTACTTGATCATGTTGCTGTGCGCCTGGGTGCCAGTCAGCAAATTAATGTGGTGTTGCAGGAAAATGCACAGGAACTGAGTACTGTAATGGTTTCTGGAAGGGCGAAACCCAAACAAAAGGCCGATAATTACGGAACAGGTAAGAATATCAGTGCCGAACAGGTAAAAAATATGCCCACTATTAACAGAAGCATCACCGATATTACCCGTTTAACCCCACAGGGGAGCCGCGACAACAGTTTCGGTGGAACCAATTTCCGCTATAATAACGTAACCATTGATGGTGCGGTGAATAACGATGCCATTGGTTTTAGCCCTTCGTTAGGTGGACAAACCGGTACTTCAGGTATGAACGGAAGCAGTACCCGTACCAATCCGGTTTCTTTAGATGCCATCGAGGATATGCAGGTATACCTCGCTCCATTTGATGTGAAGATCGGGAACTTTACCGGAGGATCGGTAAATGCCGTAACCCGTAGCGGTACCAATAAAGTAAGTGGTTCGGTTTATGGTTTTGGCCGCAATGCAGCCATTACCGGTAACGATCGCGTTGGAAGTTTGGGTAAGATGAACAGCGATTTTCAGGATTATCAGGCAGGTGTACGCATCGGTTTCCCGATTATTAAAAACAAATTGTTCTTTTTTAGCAACGAGGAGATCACCCGCCGTAAAGATCCTACCCAGTTGTACGTGGGCACGGCAGAAACCAATCATATTTTAAGCGTGGCCGATGCCGACCTGATTAGTAATGCAGTGAAAAGCCGTTATGGAAATGTTTTCGATGCCGGTACCGCAGGCGTGTACACCAATTCGAACCAGTCGCAGAAATTTTTTAACCGTTTAGATTGGAACATTAACGACAAACACCAGTTGGCGATTCGTAACAATACCATTTTCAGTAAAGCCACGCATATGGACCGCGATCAACAGGATTTCCGTTTCAGCAGTATGGCCTTTGAGCAAAAAAATAACCAGACCAGTACTGTTGCCGAACTAAAAAGCCGTTTCAATAACGAGCTTTCGGGTAATTTATTGGTTGGTTTTACCCATGTAATCGATAGGCGCAATCCGTTGAGCGATCCTACCTTGCCACAGGTACAGATTATGGGCCGTACACCAGGTACCACCATTTATTTAGGCACCGATCGCGAGGCGAGCATCTTCGATATGAAACAGAAAACCTGGGAGTTTACCGCTAACTTAAACTGGACAAAAGGTCGCCACAAAATTTTATTGGGTACACATAACGAGCTTTACAACATCCAATACGGTTTTGTAAATGCCTGGAATGGTCGTGTAGATTACCAGCGTATCGAAGATTTTATCAGCAACAACCCTTACCGGGTTCGGGGCAGTTACAATTATACCAATAACAGCAGGGATTATCTGTTGGATAATCCGGCTGCTGATTTTAATGTTAACATGTACAGTTTATATGTACAGGATGAAATCAGGATCAGCGACAAATTGAGTATTACGCCCGGCTTACGTGCCGATCTGGTGAATTTACCAACTATGCCACAGCTGAGCGATAAAGTGCGTGATATCATGGCCGATCCGAATTTTGGCAATACTTACACTTATACGCCGCTTAACCGTATCGATAACAAGTTTTTAAACAAGGTGCAGTTATCGCCTCGTTTAGGTTTCAGATACGATGCGTTGGGTAATCAAAAACTGATTGTAAGAGGAGGTGCGGGCTTATTTACCGGCCGTATTCCTTTTGCCTGGTTGGCTTATGCCTATTACAATACAGGCAACAACTTTGGCGCTTTCGATCAAAGGGCCGATCAGCAGCCATTTGTACCCGGCAGTGATGCGATTAAACCAAGTCCCAACGGAATAGGCAATTTTATTGAGCAGAACGGTGCAGTAATCAATAACCCAAACAGTGGCCGTACACAGATCGATCTGGTCGACAATAATTTTGTAATGCCACAGGTATTCCGTTCAAGTTTAGGAATCGATTATGAAACCGATAACGACTGGCGTTTTACGGTTGAAGGAATGTACACCAAAAGTTTAAAAGATGTATTGTTCCAGCAATTAAACACCAAAGATAACCCGCTTTATTACGGTTATGATAAACAGAGACAACAACCTGTTTACAGCGGAACGGTTGATCCACGTTTTTCTAACATCTATCTGTTAAGTAATACCAGTCAGGGTTACCGCTACAGTTTAACCGGAACCATAACCAAAACATTTATAAAAGTACTCAATGTTACTACTTCTTATACCTATGGCGAATCGAAAGATTTAAGCAATGGTGTGCGTAACTCGATGGAGAGTAACTGGCAGTTAAACCAGGCGCTGGTCCCCAATAACCCGGCATTGAGCTATAGTAATTTTGATACCCGCCACCGGATTGTATCCAGCATTGGCTATAGCCATGTGTGGGAAAAAGCAGGAAAAACCAGTGTAAGTTTATTCTTTAGTGCACAATCGGGCAGTCCATTCAGTTATGGTATTGTAAACAGTAGTATTCAGGGTTTATCGCAACAGGTAAGTTTGGCCTATGTTCCGCAACGCGACGAGGCCATACGTTTTTTTAAAGATCTACCTAATCAAACTGCTGCACAACAGGCCGCTGCTTTTAATCAATTTATTGATGGTAACACTTACCTGAGCAGTCGCAGGGGCGATTTTACCGAGCGCAACAAAGGCCGTACCCCATGGAATGTACAGGCTGATTTGCATCTGGCGCACGAGTTGTTTGTAAATAGTGATAAATCACAGTCGTTGAGCTTAAATGTTGATATCATCAACCTGACCAACCTTATCAATAAAACATGGGGTGTACAGTATTTCTCGCCAAACACTTTTAACTCTACCAGCAGTGTAGGTTTAACGCCAACTTTGTTTCCGCCTCAGCAAAATGCGGGGAACTATCCGGTATTTACCTTCAATAATCCCGGACAGCCTTTTAGTATTGACTATTTCGGATCGCGGGTGCAAATGCAAATTGGTTTAAGGTATAGCTTTTAACAAGACCATCATCAAATGAAAATGACTATTTTAAATAAACAAAAATTAGGCCTTGGCCTGATGCTTATGCTGCTGTTTTTGGCTGGCAGCTGTAAAAAAGATGAACAACAGGAAATTGTAATTCCTTTTAAAATTGCAGGTTATTATCCCAATAGTGGAAACGCAGGTACCCTGGTGAATATTGAAGGAGAAGGGTTTGGTACAGATATTGGTCAATACAGCGCCACTGTATCTGGTAAAACTGTAACCGTAGTTAGTGCAACAGCTACCAGATTGGTACTTAGAATGCCCGAAGCCGGAATCAGTGGTGTATTATCGCTTAAATATAATGATCAGCAATATGACGTTGGTCAATATCTATATCAGGATTTAAGTGTTAAAACTGTTTTTCCGGCCAATGGGCCGGCAGGTTCACAGATCAGGATTACAGGAGAAGGTTTTAGTAGTACGCAGGGTCCGGTTCAGGTTTTAATTAATGGTAAAGTGGCTCAGGTGGTAAGTGTAAGTGAAACCATTATTGTTGCCGAAGTCCCTTCAGAAGCTGGTTTTGGGCCTGTAACAATAAAAGTTAATGGAAAAGAGGCACAAGGACAGAATTTTACCTACCAGGCAATTAGTAGCATTAAACCATTAACCGGGGGTAAGAACACCAGGGTTACTATTAGTGGGGTTGGTTTTGAAGAAACTATTGTGGGTAATACCGTAAATTTTAATGGGGTAGCAGCTACAGTAATTGAGGCCGGTAAAGAACGATTGGTGGTGGTTGCTCCTGACGGCGTAAGTACCGGACCTTTAACTGTTGATATCAATGGCCAAAAAACAATCGGACCTGTATTTAAAGTAGTTTCATCTCCGATTCTTCAATTTGTATCGCCTCTTAGTGGTCCAAAAGGTGTTGAAATGGTAATTACAGGTAGTGTATTCAGTACGATATTGGATGAAAACAAGGTGTTCATCAATAATGTTGAAGTACCACTGAAATCGGCATCAGCTACCGAATTGATACTGAATATCCCTGGTGGAACAGGAAGCGGTGTAGTACGTGTGGTGGTAAACGATCAAAGTACAAATGGACCACAGTTTAAAGATCAGACCCTTGGGATCAGCTCTATTAGTCCTGATAATGGATTGACTGGTACAGAAGTTACAATAAAAGGTTCGGGCTTTAGTGCTGTTGCGGAACAAAATAAGGTGTATTTTAACGGCGTTTTAGCTGGAGTAAGATCCGCTACAGAAAATACCATCACGATAAATGCACCTGCAAATGTAACAACAGGAGAGGTGAAAATTGCAGTGAATGGCCAGGAAGCAACCGCGCCAACAGAGTTTAGAAGAGCCGGAATGAGTACTTTAGCTGGTGGACCAAATAGTAATGTTTTTGGGTCATTTATGACCGCCATAGCCGTTGATGGCATCGGAAATGTATACGTTGTAGATCCGCAGAATAAGGCTGTGAAAAAAATTACCCCTGCAGGCATAGTTAGTACGTTGCAGGCTAATGGGACTAATGTGGAATTTGATAATCCGTATGGGCTGGTTATTGATAAAGACAATACAATTTATATCAGTGAACGAAATAGAAATCAGATTAAGAAAATCACCTCTTCCGGTCAAATTACAACCATAGCGTTAACGTTTTCTCCGGCGTTAATAAGTATTGATAATACCGGGAATCTATATGTGAACAACAACGCGCTTTTCGGAGGTGTTTATAAGGTTAACACAGCTGGTGCTATAACAAAAATGAATGGACCAAGCTGGGCAAATAGCCGTTCGGCCATTGATGTAGTAGGTAATTTTTATTATTCAGATCAAGGTACAAATAGTAATCACAGCGTAATCAAAGTACCTGCGGGCGGGCAAATGGAAATTAATTTTGCCGGAACATCCGATCCAGGTTATATGGATGCGGTTGGGCAGGTAGCAAGATTCAATACGATCTCTGGAGGTGTAATTTTCAAAGATAACAACACTTTATATGTTGGTGATGGCTCTAACTATGGTATCAGAGAGCTTAACATCAATACCAGAAGTGTTTCTACAGTCTTTAAAGCTTCTTCTGGTTTCGCTGATGGAACATTGAGTGCAGCCAGACTCGGCCGAATGGTAGATATTGCTGCTGATAAAGATGGTAATATTTATATCCTCGATGCAGGAAACAAGGCCGTCAGAAAAGTTTTTCTAAAATAGGTATATATTTTATCCCGGGGACTTAAAGCCCCGGGATATTTTGTTGGTAAATGAAAGGAATTAGCAAAAGCAGGCATAAGCAGCTCCTGGCACTCGCCATCGATCTTGAGGATGCATTGGAGTTGGAAATTAGCATTTACGCCAAAAATTGTAATCATTTGGTGGTACCCCTAAGTAAAGAACTTAATTACATCAGAGGGAAAAGAATAGGCATGCACGAACAGTTTAGGACTTATCTAAATCTCCTAAATGAATTAGATAAACAAATAGCTGCTTATGAAAACGGGATGTGCCAGATTAGGTTTGAGCTTAAAAAACATAAAAGATCTATAATGAAAAGACAGCAAAATATAGCTATTCAATCCCCTCAGGCTATCGTTTCCAGACCACAGCCAGAAAAATAATTATTCATAGATGCTAAATTTACAGATCCGGAAGATCTGAAAAAGTTAGGTGGTTACTGCCAGAGATGGATATCTCTGGCGTTTCCATTTTTAACCCCATAGTAGAAAATAGAAAAACTGAATAAAAAAATAAGCGAAGTTTTCAAACGCCCTGCTGATTTTACTGAAATATACACTACATCAGTATCATGAAAGTTTACATAACCATAATATTAAATTAAACTATTGGGGTTGCAAAGTGGATAATTTTGCCGCATTCATGGATAAAAACATCATTTTAGAAATAAAATCAGAAAATCTTGCTGCATTTAACGAGGCCTATGCCTGCTACCACAAGCAGATTTACGGTTTTGTGCTTAAGAAAACACAATCTGATTATATTGCTACCGAAGTAGTTCAACTCTGTTTTATCCGTTTGTGGGAGAAAAAAAGTAATCTGAACGAAACAATAAATTTAGATATTCAGCTTTTTGGGATGGCCAGGCAGGTGATGATTGATGAGCTGCGGAAAGAATCGACAAGGCTAAAATACAACAATAGATCTGCGCAATATCCATTTACCGATAACCTGATGAAGATGATTGAGAGTAAGGATCTGCTCAAAAGATTCGAGCAGGAAATTGAGACGATGCCCCCTATGCGCAAAATGGTTTTTAATTTAAGCCGGGAAAACGGGATGTCTTATGCCGAAATAGCCGAAATGCTTGGCATCTCTACCAGAACTGTTGAAAGTCATATCGGAAAAGTGCTCTCCCGGCTAAAACACTACATGTTTACCGTATTACTTTAGCGCATATTAAGTTATTGTTAAGTCGTAAGGGTAAAGCCTGCGGCGTACGTAATAACTATATGAAACCACAAAAGGGAGATAGGCGTAAGCTAAAAGCCAAAACATTCATTCGTGAAAAATTTAGTGATCAGGAATGGAAATCATTTAAAAGTAATGAAGAAGAACTGTCTGCAGCTAAATCTGAAGAGATGCGGAGCTTCATTCTTGGTCATATTGCCGAAAAACAGGAAAGAAAGCAGACGTTAAAAATTAAGATTGTTCAATTTACAAAGTATTTATCTGCAGCTTGTGTTATAGTATTGTTAGGTATTGCCTTGTTTATTGGTCTAAATACCAAACATGTTCAACCAGAACAGGTTTATGTTAATCGCAAGGTGAACACGCAGCTGATTGGCAACGCATGGAAAATAGTTAGTAATTCCGGCAGAACGATCATTGCATATAAAATGCCCGATTCTTCACTAATCAGTATCTATCCACATTCGACCATCAAATTTGAAAAGCTATTTAATCAAAAGTTTCGTGATGTTTATTTAAAAGGCAAAGCAAAGTTTAAGGTTAAAAGAAATACAGAAAGGCCTTTTAGTGTTTATTCGGGGGCTTTGAAAACTACAGCTTTGGGTACCTCATTTACCATTAGCACCATTGGGCATAATATCTCGGTTAAACTCCATACCGGTAAAATTGTGGTAGCCAATACCAGAACCAAAAAGCCACTTGCCTATATATCTGATGTGGGTACCACTTTACTTTACAATCCATCTGAAGCTTTAACCCGGTTAATCAAAGCACCTGCAACAGTTGCTCCTCCAACAGAAATATTGAAAAGAACGGGCAATTTCATTACCATGAAAAATATTCCACTTAGCAGGGTTTTTAACCTTTTGAATGAAGCATATGGAATTAAAATTAGCGCTAACCAAAAAGAAATTGGCAAAATTACTTTTACCGGAAGTGTTGATACAGAGAAAGAAGAGCCTGAGGCTATACTCAAAACGATCTGTCTGATCAATAATATGACCTTGAATAAGGTATCGCAACAAGAATTTATTATTCAAAAATCCAATTAATAAAACCAAACAGTATCAACACAATTTATGATGTACAGCAGAAGGTTAAAAATGCTCAAAACTATTTTATGCTCTGGCATAATCGGTTGGGCAAGTCAAAGTTTTGCACAGGAACAGCCTGTGAAAGGAATGGTATTGGATATCTCCGGACAGGGCATTCCGGGGGTTACCATAAAGGCCGAGCATGAAAAAACACTTAAATCAATGGTTACCACATCATCTGGTAGCGGACTATTCGGTTTTACAAAGCTTGCACAAGGCGGTCCGTACCGGTTTATTTTTAGTGCTGTTGGGTATAAAACAGATACGCTTTCGGGCTATACTGTTGCTGCAGGCCAGCAAATAGCGCTGAGTATAAAATTAAAAGAAGTAACTAACGATTTGCAGGAAGTGGTTATTGGCTACGGAAGAAGTAAGCGTAATCAGATTACAGGAGCCGTTACCTCGGTTAAACCTGAAGAATTTAATCGAGGTGTAGTTAGCTCTCCAGGACAGCTACTACAAGGGAAAGTTGCGGGTTTAAACATTACCAGAAGTGGCAATCCTACCGATAAACCAGCAGTAATTTTACGTGGTCCATCGAGTTTTAGGGAGGGTGCGCAAGAACCGTTCTATGTAATAGATGGTGTACCGGGTGCATCAATCGATTTGGTGGCACCAGATGATATCATGAGTATGGAAGTATTAAAAGATGCATCATCAACCGCTATTTATGGTTCGAGGGCTGCAAACGGCGTAATTATGGTAAACACTAAAAATGCAGGGAAAGGACTTGGAAAGCTATCGTACAGCGCTTATGCCGCAACAGAAACCATTTCTAACAGTATTAAAATGGCTAGCGGAGATGAGCTAAGGACCTACCTTAAAGATAATGGCAAAGTACTTGATAAAATTAGTGATGATGGAAGTAGTACAGATTGGTTAAAGGAAGTAACCAGAACAGGTATTTCACACAATCACAACTTAAATTTTAATGGTGGTGGCGAAAATTCATCTTACGGTGCAAGCCTTAATTATTTCGATAACCAGGGGATTATTAAAACCTCGGGCATGGAACGTTTTATTGCCAGGGCAAATATGGAACAAAGGTTGTTAAATAACCGGTTGAAATTAAATTTAAACCTAACCAATAGCAATACTACCAATGATAGGATTGCGAGCCAGGTTTACAACAATATGTTTACTTACCTGCCTACAGTGGGTGTAAGAAAAGCAGATGGCAGTTTTTACGAAGACCCATCAAGAACTACAGGTACAGGTGGGTATTATAACCCGGTTGCCTTGTTGGAAAACAATACCTTTCAAGGCAAAACGAATCTCTATCTGGTTAATGGCGCCGTTAAGGCCAATATTTTGGACGGATTGGATTTTAATGCTATGGTTTCGATGCAGAGCGAGCAGATTAATGAGAATCTTTACAATAATCGGTCGTCGATGCTAAAACAGGGTTTTAATGGTTATGCAGAACGCTCATCGATAAAAAACACACAAAAGGTTTTTGAAGGGTATTTTAACTACGATAAAAATTTTGGCGATCATGGCCTGAAGTTATTGGCTGGTTATTCCTGGCAGGAAAACCGTAATGGCGATGGATTTCAAACTTCAGGACAGAATTTCGTTTCCGACGATCTGCTTTGGAACAACATTGGCTTAAGTAATGGTAACGGCTCAACTGTTGTAAATTATGGTAGCATTTACATTTCTACTTTGCGCTTAATCTCCTTTTATGGAAGGGCCATTTACGATTATAAAGGAAAGTACCTGCTACAGGCCACCATTCGTAAAGATGGATCTTCGGCATTCGGTATAAACAATAGATGGGGAATGTTCCCGTCTGTATCGGCAGGTTGGAATATCGATCGCGAAACGTTCATGGAGAATGTATCTTTTGTTGATAACCTTAAACTACGTGCAGGTTATGGTGTTTCCGGAAACTCTGTAGGTTTTGATGCTTACACTGCAAGATTGGTTTATGGAGCACAAAGCGGATCTTACTTTTATTCAAATGGAAAATGGTTAACCGCAATCGGACCAACTCAAAATGATAATCCAAACCTAAAATGGGAGCGCACCGCCACTTTAAATATCGGTTTAGATTTTAGTCTCTTTAAAAATAAAGTATCGGGTTCAATAGATGTTTATAACAAAAAAACAACTGATCTAATTGCACCATATTCGGTATCTACTACGCAGTATCCATTTAATGTGTTAACTGCAAATGTGGGCGCCATGACCAACAAGGGGATCGAGTTTACATTGAACACCACCCCGGTAAAAACAAAAAACTTTAGCTGGAATACAGCCATTAACCTGTCGCACAACAAGAACGAGATTACTTCGATCTCTAATGATTTATTTCAGGCGAACGAGTTTTACACCGCCAACGTAGGTGGTAGAGGACAGTCGGGTGCATTGGGCTATCAGATTATTAGAGAGGGATTACCGCTGGGCTCGTTTTACACTTTGAGGTATGCAGGCAAAGATGCCAACGGAAAATCGATGTTTTATGATAAAGCCGGAAATGCCTCTACAGCAAACACAGGTTTTGAAAATTTTGAGGTTACAGGATCGGCACAGCCAAAACTGTTGTATGGATGGAACAATACTTTCAGGTATAAACAGTTTGATTTCAATTTCTTTATCCGCGGCGTTTATGGCAACAAAATACTAAATGCGACGCTAGCCGATATGACTGCACCGATTTATGCCTTTCAAACCAATATAGCGAAAGAAGCTTTAACCGAATCTATTAATGATGACAAGGCACAGTTTGTATCAGACCGTTATCTGGAAAGTGGTTCTTACCTGCGTTTAGATAATGCTACCCTTGGCTATACCTTTAAACTGACAGGTACCAAAAGCCTGCGTTTATATGCATCGGGTAATAACCTTTTCATTATTACCAAATATAAGGGGGTAGACCCAGAGATTAGTATGGCTGGTCAAACTCCAGGTATCGATTACCGAAATTTCTATCCAAAAACACGCTCTGCAATTTTTGGGCTAAACTTTAACCTATAAATTAATTCAAAAACGGATCATGAAAAAATATATAAAAGTAGCAGCCTTAGTGGCCTTAACCCTTGGTGGCTGCACTAAACTGGATGTGAATGTAGAATCGCAGCTTACCAGCGAAAACTTTCCGGTAACGCCAGATGCTTTCGTAGCGGCTACTGGTACGGTATATCAGAAATTTAATGCAGGCTTCGGTGTAGATATCTGGAGGATGTACGAATTAACCAGCGAGGAGGCCATTATTACCGCACGTAATGGAGGTTATTACGATCAGGGCAGGTACCAACTTTGCATAAACACAACTGGTTACCCGATCACCCTATCATTCAAGGGGCCTGGCAATGGGCTATGCAGGTATTAGCGATTGTAACAGGGTGCTTAACCTGTTGGAAAAGTCGGTAAACAGCCCAACCAAAACCCAATTCTTAAATGAGATCCGTACCATGCGTGCCTTGTATTATTTCTATGTGATGGATATGTTTGGTAATGTTCCAATTACCAGCTTTGGCACCTCAGAAAGTCCAAAACAAGCTAGCAGGGCAGAAGTGTTTAGCTATATTGAAAAAGAACTTTTAGCCGTTTCGGAAGGTTTATCGGCGCCTACAACGGTAACTGCAGAATATTACGGGCGCCCAACCAAATGGATGGCTTACGCTCTATTGCAGAAACTTTATATCAATGCCGAGCAATATATAGGTAAACCTATGTATGCCGAATCTATAACCTATGGCGATAAAATTATCAATGGTACAGCAATGGCCTTAGTGGGTGATTACAATACACTTTTTTCTCCAACCAATGGTGCCAATACCGAAACTATTTTTGCTGCCATTTACGATTCGAACTATTCTGCCGGAAATGCAATTACCCGTTACACTTTACACGCTACTTTGAGGGCAAAATATAATCTTCCATTCAGTCCGAGTAATGCACAATGTACTTTAAAAGAGTTTTATGATACTTTTAACTTACCCGGAGATATCCGCAATGCAACATGGCTGGCCGGCAAACAATTTCTTGCCGATGGTACTACACCAATTCTTAACGGTTCTACCCAATTGAACTTTACACCCGAAATTGTACTTACCAATACCGAAACAATGGATGTTGGTGCAGAGGTAAACGGGATTTCGAGGGGTGTGCGTTCCATTAAATTTTATCCTGATCCAAATACGAACAGCAGTACGCGTTTTCAAAACAACGATATGCCCATATTTAGGCTCGCCGATGTTTACCTTTTAAAAGCAGAGGCCCTGTTAAGAACAAGCGGTTCTACAACTGAGGCGCTTAAACTGGTAAATAAAGTGCGTGTACGTGCTAAAGCAGCTGAGGTTACCGCCATTACGCTGGATGGTATTTTGGAAGAAAGGGGACGTGAGCTGGCCTGGGAAGGGTGGAGACGTAATGATTTGATTCGCTTTGGGAAATACCAGGGTAAATGGGGCTTTAAAGCAGGCAATGAAGGTGCTTATCGCGATATTTTTCCTATACCCGCTACCGAAATTGTATTGAACAAGAACCTTAAACAAAACGCTGGTTACTAAAAATGAAAAGAAGAGATTTTGTAAAAGGGACTGCGCTGAGTGCAATTGGCGCAAGTGTACTTTCACCACTACAATCGCTTGCCGAAATGCAACAAACCCATTTGGAAAGTGATGATGTTGCACCTAGAAATGAGCTTAAAGATGATTATCCTCTTCATTTTATGGCGGTTGGAGATTGGGGTAGAAACGGTGCCGATCATCAAAAGCATGTGGCAGTACAGATGGGGAAATGGGCTACAGAAAATCCTAATGATTTTATTATCTCGCTTGGGGATAATTTTTATCCGAAGGGTGTAACAAGCGAACACGACCCACTTTGGCATTATTCTTTCGAAAATATATACACTGATTTTGCTTTGCAATGGGATTGGTATCCTATTTTGGGAAACCACGATTATATCTCAGATCCCGATGCACAGGTGAGGTATAGTAAAATTAGCAGACGGTGGAAAATGCCTGCGCGTTATTATTCAAAAGAAGTACCAATTAAAGGCGGAGGAAAAGTTTTGATGGTTTATATTGATACCTGCCCACTTATTCCGGAGTTCCATGAAAGTGAACAATACAAGCCCTGGGTTCAGGATCAACAGCCTGAAAAGCAACTTGCCTGGCTGGATGAAACTTTGAAGAATGCCGGCCCGGATGTGAAATGGAAAATGGTTATGGGGCATCACCCCATATATACAGTTGGCCCAAGAATTAAAAATTATGATACCCTGGCAGTAAGAAAAGTGCTTGCCGGTATTTTCGAACGCAATGAGGTAGATGTTTACCTATCGGGTCATGATCACTCTTTACAGCATCTAACAACTGGTGGTTACACCCATCAGTTTATTTCTGGCGCTGGATCTGAAGTCACCCCTGTAAGTTCGGGAATACATTACAGTAAATTTGAAGCCTCAACTTATGGTTTTATGTACTTTTCAATTGATCAGAACCGATTGAATGCAAAGATCATCGATCACACAGGCAAAAATATTTATGAAACAACATTACGGAAAACTTAATATTTAAGCATTGTAAAGGCCTTGGATGAAAATTCAGGGCCTTTGGTAATTCTTTTTTTTAGTGATTTTTTCAAAATTTCCAGGCCAAATAGAAAGGGATTAATCTTGTTTTTATGAAATCAATGCTTTCCTCGTTTTAACACTCAAAGTTTTCCTTGATAATTTTCGAGCCTAAAGATTAAAATATACTTACAAATAGCTCCGTTTCGGTAAATTGGAACAGCTATCGGTGGGTAGCAGTGTGCATAACCCTTTTTAATTTTTTCCAGTACAGCTTCATCAAAGAGATTGGATGGGAGGATATAGGCAGCATCTTCTCCATAACGGGGTTTGTGTTTATCCTGATTGGAAAAAACATATTGGTGTAGATCGCGCGTGTCCCCCATACCATAGGTTTCAAGCGCAGTCCCATGACATACATAGAAATCAAGGTGCGCTGCGGGGAACCATTTAGTAATGATAATGGTTTTTATCCTTTTCTTACCCGCCTGATTCTCATTTTGATAAACAGAATCGATGATTTTACCGGTTTCCTTCCAACCATAAAGATCCAGCGTGGGGTCGCCTTTTCCAAAACTTAGGTTATCCTTGTTTGCAGAAAAGATTCCCGGATAGTAATTGATCACTAGCAGCCCCGTGGTTATTACAATAAAGAAACAGCCGGCTGATATCCCGATCCAAAGGCGTATTCGTGCCTTAGACCATTGCTCTAGTTTTAGTGCTGCAAGTGGGATAAGACTGGCGTAAGCAGGGCCAGACCAGTGTGGCAGGGTATCTCTGAAAAGT
This sequence comes from Pedobacter sp. HDW13, assembly GCF_011303555.1. Classification (NCBI taxonomy): domain Bacteria; kingdom Pseudomonadati; phylum Bacteroidota; class Sphingobacteriia; order Sphingobacteriales; family Sphingobacteriaceae; genus Pedobacter; species Pedobacter sp. HDW13. The sequence goes on from NZ_CP049868.1 coordinate 4,704,166, forward strand.
GAAAGCACTATTAGCGTTAGCATGAGTGGTATTGCGCAAAATAGCAGTATCTGTTTCTCCTGTTGCTGAAGGCGATTCTGATTATAACCCGGACTTAAGACTGCAACCCAAACCAGGGCGAAGTTGATGGGATTGTTGTAAAAAATCTCTCCGCTAATCTCCCTTAAAAAGGATAAAACATTAATCCCGGTATGAAAGATATTTACCCTTTCGCTGTGATAGCTATAGGTGATAAACCCATGATGAAAGTTCCAGAGTAGTACGGGAAGGAAAAAGATACAGGCGATGGAAACGGCGATATAAATGCCAATGTAGCCGATTAACCTCGGGTGTTTAAATAGGATTAATAAAGCCATTGCCAGTAAAAGGAACACACTGTGTACCTTACAAAGCAGCGCTAAACCTACCATCATACCGAACCAGCACCAATCTCGAAGGTTTTTTTCTCCTGCAGCAATACTTCTGTTGATTTTTAGTAAGAGGTACACGGCCCATAACCAGAATACCATTTGAGGACTATCGGGAAGGATAAAGGTGCCTGCAATAATGCTGCAGTAAAACGAGCTAGAATATAACAGCGTTGCATACCAGCCTACGCGCTGGTTGTTGAGGAGTGTGCCTATACGGAAGATAATGAGTGTACAGATTGATGAGGAAATAATTGCACCCAGTCTAACTGTTAGTTCATAATGCTGACTGAGGTTTAGCGTTGAAGCCCTGATAAGCCAGGCTACAAGGGGAGGATGATCAAAATAATTCCATTGCAATTTTAGCGCATAGGTCCAATAGTAAACTTCATCATTACCCAGGTTGATTGATGTGGCCACTGCGATTTTTATGATGGCCATAAAAATAAGGAGCAGCCAAACCTTTAACGGGAATTTTGCCAGCTTCATTGCAGCCTGGGTTCAGCTGTTCTTAACCTCTTTAGTCGCCTGATGGCTTTGGCCGGCCGGAAAAGCTTTTGTATATAAACCTGGTTGTAGGCCAATAGTGCGCCAAACAAGCCTATCATGGCTCCACAGAGCACATCGAGCAGGAAGTGTTGCGCCAGGTAAATACGCGAATAACCAATTGCTGTGGCCAGCAGAAGGCAGGGGACAGAAATCTTACTTTTTTTATGCACGAGCACCAGCACGGTAGCCATTGCAAAGGCCGAAGTAGTATGGCCTGATGGAAAGGAGTGGTGATCGTGAAGGTTGATACCCGTTACGAAATTTGTATAATCCAGTTTCAATTGTTCCAGGTACAATCTGGGCCTGGGTTGGTCGAATATTTTTTTGAGAATTTGTGCCAACAGGCTCGAATAGGCGTAGGCCAGCAGTAATGTTATTGCTTTTTTACGCTTTTTAGTAATCAGGAGTACAATACCCAGCAAAATGCTCAATAATCCATCTCCAAAATTGGTTAACAAGCTAAAAAATAGGTCTAAAAAAGGACTGTGATAGCTGTTTAGGGCAAAAAAGCATTCGGCTTTTGTTAAGCTGCAGCAAATTATGGCAGCCAATAATAAGATTAGGGCGAGGCCGGTAAAATATAAAGGGAGCCGCTTAATCCGCTTGATCATCTGTTGAAAGGTTTTAGGCAAAATTACCTTGCGTAGTTAATCATAAAGTTAAGAAACCGTCATATTATTGTCATCGGAATGATTAGTGGATTCGATGTTTTTGCGGCATATTTATCCCGGCTTTGTTAATTAGTATAACAAAAGCTCCCATAAAGTATCTAACTTTTTGGGAGCACTGCATAACCAAAGGATGACTTTTTAATAAAAATAATACTAATGTTTGGTTAATATTAATGCGGTGCTAAAGGTGTAGCAAGGATCTTTCCGGCTTCTGTATCTTCGTATTTATCAATTTGTTTTTTTAATTGAACCATCAAATCAGCACTAATTTTTTCATATCCTTTCTTTCCGAAAATATTAGTGTTCTCGCCCGGATCTGATTGCAGATCGTACAGTTCCCAGTTGTTTACCCGTGTATAGAAACGGATAAGTTTATAGCGTTTGGTTTTGATACCAAAGTGAGGCGATACCGAATGTTCGCCATTTTCGTAATAGTGATAATAAATGGCATCGCGTCCTTTTGCTTTTTTTCCATTGAGCAATGGTAAAAAAGATTCGCCCTGAATATCTTTAGGAATGGTAACCCCTGCAGCTTCGAGTACGGTTGGGGCAATGTCCATATTCAATACATAATTGTTTGATTTGGTGCCAGGTTTAACCACGCCGGGGTAGCGCATAACCATAGGCGTTCTAAACGATTCTTCATAAATCCAGCGTTTATCAAACCAGCCATGTTCGCCGAGGTAGAAACCTTGATCTGAGAGGTAAATTACAATGGTGTTCTTAGTAAGGTTATGCTTATCGAGGTAATCAAGCGCGCGGCCAATGTTTCTGTCGAGGGAGGCTGCAGTGCTCAGGTAATCGCGCATGTAATGCTGGTACTTCCACTCGGTTAAGGCTTTGCCTGATAAGTTTCGGGATTGTAAATCGGCATCGATAGGTTTGTAGTAAGCATCAAATTTAGCCCTTTGATTGGCATTCATCCGGTCAACCGAGGGCTCTCGACCGTTTTTACTGTACGATAACATTTTCAGGTCGTAACTCATTTGCATGGTTTTACTGATGCTCATGTCTTGTATTTTGGCTGCTTCGCGATTGGTGTAGTCATCGTAAAAGTTGGCCGGCAAAGGGAAATCAACCTTATCGTACATGCCCATGTCACATGTATCGGGTATCCAGGTACGATGTGTAGCTTTATGGCCCACTACCAAACAAAAGGGTTTGCTTTGATCTCTGCCATCTAAATATTTTTCTACCTGATCTTCAATCACATTGCTGGCATAACCTTCTATATGTTCTGTTTTTCCATCCATGCCAATAAAATCAGGATTGTAATATTGTCCTTGTCCGGGTAAAATTTTATAGTAATCAAAGCCTTGTGGCGTACTTTCGAGGTGCCATTTTCCAATCCACCCGGTTTGATAACCTGCTTGTCGAAGGTCCTTTACAAATTCATTCTGACTTCCATCAAATTTGTAGTTTACATTATCCCTGAAACCATTTTTATGACTGTATTTTCCGGTTAATATCACCGCCCTGCTGGGGCCACAAATAGAATTGGTTACATAAGCTTTATTAAAAATTGCACCTTCTTTGGCTATTCTGTCAATATTGGGCGTTTTGGCTATTTTGGCTCCATATGCACCTATGGCCTGGTAGGCATGATCATCGGATATAATAATTAGAATATTTGGCTTTTGCTGGGCTACACTAATATTTAGCTGCAAAACCATAAAGCATAATATATAAAATATGCGGGTAAGTTTTTTCATTTTTGGTTAGTATGGATTTTGGTTTGATGGCTAAAGTTAATACTTGTTTAAAGGGATTCAAACCGGCTATCTAAATTAATACACGATTAAACTGGCAGAATAGCTTAGTTGGGAATGGTTATTTTAGAGTTAATATCTTTCATGTGCTTAAACAAACGTTTGTGCAGGTTTTGTTTATCGGGGTAAATAAATTACTTCATATTTTAGAAGAAACATAGCCTATAATTATTTCACGTAATAACAAAACCCAATATATTCAACAAACCAATTTATGCGTAAAATTTTATTCCTGTTCCTTTGTAGCTACGTAGTTTCGGTTCAGGCACAATCGTTAAAACCTGACAGCATTTTTGCCCAGATGAAAAATGTAGCCGACTGGCAATGGAAGACTTTGGAAACAAATGGCTGGAAAAACCCAAAAAAAGACTGGACTTCGGGAGCCATGTACACCGGTATGATGGCATTTGCAAAGTTAGCTAATACGGATACCTATTACCAGAAACTGATTCAAGTTGGCGAAGATAATAAATGGAAAATCGGCCACTACCGCCATTTTGCCGATGATTACTGCGTTGGCCAGCTCTATTCAGAACTCTATAGCATTTACAAGCGACCAGAATATATTGCCGATTTTAAAAGTCTGGCCGACTCGGTGGTTATTTTACCGCACACCGAATCGTTGGAATGGAAAAAGAGCATTCAATTAAGGGAATGGGCCTGGTGCGATGCCTTATTTATGGGACCTCCGGCACTAGCTTATTTAACTCAGGCTACTGGCGACGCGAAATACCTGGATAAAGCATCCGAATTGTGGTGGAAATCAACCGCTTATTTATATGATAAGGATGAGCGTTTGTTCTATCGCGATAGCCGCTATTTCGATAAAAAAGAAAAGAATGGAGCGAAAGTGTTCTGGGGGCGGGGAAACGGTTGGGTAATTGCCGGATTGGTGAGGTTACTCTCTACCATGCCGCAAAGTCACCGGGATTATAAGCGTTTTGTAAAGTTGTATAAAGCAATGTCGGGCCGATTGGCAAAACTGCAACAAGCCGATGGCACCTGGCACGCCAGCTTATTAGACCCAGAGAGCTACCCGAGTAAAGAAACCAGCGGAACAGGTTTTATTACCTACGCTATGGCCTGGGGGGTAAATAATAAACTGTTGCCTTACAGAAAATATAAAACCACACTGGATAAAGCCTGGGCGGCATTAAGTACTTCGGTACACCCTGATGGAAAGCTGGGTTATGTACAGGCGCAGGGGCAGCCCCTGATAAAGTGGGGTATGATGATACCGATGTGTACGGTGTAGGCGCTTTTCTGTTGGCAGGAACAGAGTTTTTTAAACTGAACCTAAACCAGGGAAGCAAAGTTTTGATTAAATAAGTGTTAACACCAAAGAGAAGTTAACCATTTTAGAACTTGTTATTACAGCCCCTTATACACAATTTTTCATCATCAAATAGTTAAATGTGGTTAGATTTTTTAATCGCTACTTGTAACATCATTAAGCCAGGATAAGAATAGCGCAAGCTTATCCTGGCTATTTTTTTTTGCTCCAATTCTAAATATTTGCTACAGTAATTTTTTTGCGGTACATTAGCTCCCGTATTTATGGTAAATATTCTAAAAAATATCATCAATAGACCTTCTTAATCAGGACCTCCCCTGAAAGACTGCCGTATGTGCAGTTTATTTTAATTATTTTTATTTCAACGTGCTGCCGGTAGTTTTCGAGCTATCGTTTAGTTTCATTATACGTAATTTTAAAAACATGATTTTTGAAAATAGTTTGGCATTTGCCCAAAGTACGGATCAGCAAGATCCGTTAAACCACTTGCGTGACGAGTTTTTCTTTCCTCAGCAAAATGGAAAGCCGTTTATTTATTTATGCGGAAATTCTCTAGGGCTTCAGCCTAAAACAGCAAAAAAATATATCGATCAGCAATTGGTTAACTGGCAAAACCTTGCCGTAGAGGGATGGTTTGAAGGCGATACGCCCTGGATGTTTTTCCACAAGGCCCTGAAAGAACTCATGGCGCCTATTGTGGGGGCGAGTAGTCAGGAGGTTTCGCCAATGAATACCTTAACTGTTAACCTGCACCTGCTGATGGTGAGTTTTTATAAGCCAAAGGGCAAAAGGTTTAAAATTATTATGGAGGCAGGTGCCTTTCCGTCAGACCAGTATGCCATTGAAAGCCAGGTTCGGTTTCATGGTTACGACCCTAAGGATGCTATTATCGAAGTGAGCCCAAGAGCTGGCGAATATACCCTAAGAACAGCAGATATTTTAGCCGAAATAGCTAAACATGGTGATGAAATTGCCCTAGTAATGTTTGGTGGAATTAATTACTTTACAGGTCAATGGTACAATATGCCTGCCATTACCAAAGCGGGCCACGAGGCAGGCGCTGTAGTTGGTTTTGATCTGGCCCATGCAGCGGGCAATGTGCCTCTGCAATTACACGATTGGGATGTAGATTTTGCCTGCTGGTGCTCGTACAAGTATCAAAACTCGGGTCCTGGAGGAATAAGCGGCATCTTTGTTCATGAAAAGCATTTTACCGATACCAGTCTGGATCGTTTTGCCGGTTGGTGGGGCTATCAGGAGCAGGAACGATTTAAAATGACCAAAGGTTTTGTGCCCGAGGTAGGAGCAGATGGCTGGCAGGTAAGCTGCACACAGGTAATACCCATGGCCTTATATTATGCATCATTACAGATTTTTGAAAAAGCAGGGTTTATCCAGCCATTAAGGGAAAAGAGCAAGCAGCTAACGGCTTACCTGAGTTATATCATTAAAGAGATAAATGGATTATTGGGCGAAGAACAATATCAGATTATTACCCCGAAACAGAGGACGACCGTGGCGCCCAGCTATCGATTATTGCCAAACACAATCCCAAAGCAATATTCAAGGCATTAATGGATCACAATATCCTTGGCGACTGGCGCGAACCGAATGTAATCAGGTTAAGCCCGGTTCCGCTTTACAATAGTTTTGAAGATATCTTTAAAACAGGCTCGGTGTTATTAAAGATAAGTAAAGAGCTGATCTGATTTTACCAACAAACTATTTATTAAAAAAACGAAATTATGGAACTGACTCCTGAAATTACCGACCGCCTGCTAAAGCTGGAAGAAAAATATACCGCAATGGGCCAGGATATGTGCTCGTACCTGGATGGATTGCTTTATGCCGATTTTTTAACTTACTGGGATTACATCCATCTGGATACACTTTTAAGCCTGCAAAATCCCAAAACACCATTTCCTGATGAAGAAATTTTCATCATGTACCACCAGATTACGGAGTTATATTTTAAATTAACACTCCACGAATGCAGGCAAATTGCCGAAAACGCCGAACTTACTGCTGCATTTTTTACCACGAGGGTGAAAAGGATTAATGCTTATTTTAATGCCTTAACCACTTCTTTTGAGGTAATGGTAGATGGAATGGATAAAGAACAATTTCTGAAATTCAGGATGTCGTTACTACCGGCCAGCGGTTTCCAGTCTGGTCAATACCGGATGATCGAAATTTGTGCAACTGATTTTAACCGCCTGGTTGATAAGAGCAAGCGCACAGAATTGGCAAATGCCAGTATTGAAGCACAATTTGAACACATTTACTGGAAATTCGGCGCGACAGAACTGGCCTCAGGAAAACAAACATTAACCTTAAAACAATTTATTAAGAAATACGCTGGTCAGTTTTTACAACTGGCCAATGAAAGGGTACAGACCAATTTTTCGGCATTGTATTTACAATTGCAAGCCAAAGGTGAAGATGTATCTGCACTGGCCGAAGAACTCAGGAAACTTGATCTATATGTAAATGTAGAGTGGCCGCTTTCGCATTACAAATCGGCGGTACGCTATCTGGAGAAAGATCCGGTTGATGTGGCCGCTACCGGCGGTACCAACTGGCAGAAGTATTTGCCTCCGCGTTTCCAAAAAAGAATTTTTTACCCCTTTTTGTGGACGGAAGATCAAATGGAAGAATGGGGGAAAGGCTGGGTGTTGGAGGTATTAAAAAGTCATCGCAAAGAAAAACCTTAATGTCGAATTAAGAGGCTGTCTCATAAACCTTAGTTTGTTACTTGAGCGGAGCTTCCGCACAGGATAATCTTCTAGTTTTTGAGACAGCCTCTTTTTTATAATCAGGTAAAGCTGAAAAACCAATAGCAAAAAAAACATCAGTTTTAATTAAAATAATGGTGGTTTAATTTTAGTTGAATTAAGAACTTTATTTATTCGCTATTTTGTTTAATAATCTAAAGCAAGATTGCGATAAACACACAAATGAAACCTTAATTAACCAAACTAATGTCATTACAGCATTGTCAAAAACTAATGAAGCCCATTTTTCTACTGCTGGCCATCGCAGGCTTGTGGGGAAATAAACTTTATGCCCAAACAGAATTTTCTACCGACTATCTTAAAATCAGGATTGACCAGAAAGGCTACATTACCAGCTTTAAAAATACCACCAAAAAGCCGACCAGCGAATTTAGTCCTGCCGATAAACCTTCTCCCTTGTTGAGTTTATACAGCAGTAGCCGTAAAAAGTATTACTTGCCAACAAAAGCAATTTACACCAAAGCCAAAACAACTCTCGCATTATTTTATCCTAATGGTTCTGTAGCTACCGTTAAATTTGAACCTCAGAAAATGTACTTCAGGTTAAGCCTGTTATCGCTTACCAACCGTAGTGAGATCGACGATATCCAGTGGGGGCCTTATCACACCACCATCGATAACCTGTTTGGCGATGTTATTGGTGTAGCCAGAGATACCAGTTTTGCTGTAAATTATGCCATTGGTGCCTTAGCGCTCAATGATGCCACAACAGGGGGCAAATCGACCAATATTGGCGATTGTGCACCTTTTCAATACATGATTCACAGTCCCGATAAAAAACGCTTCCCTTTACCTTCAGATTTAAAAGAAGGACAGTTGTTTGCCATTGGTGGCGACGGTAAAAACGATGTTGCTTTTTACTCACACCCGGAACCTTATTACAGGATTTTATATGGAAATTCGGCCGATATTGATGAAAAAGGCATGGTTTCTATAGTTTATCACGCATCAGACAGGCGCAAAGGCAAAACCATTTTATTCTCTCTTATTCCTTTTTTACCAACCAACAAACCTAACCATATTGAAGTAGAACCATTGGCAGATGTTGATTACATTGGTTCAAAAATAGCGCTTTGGGGAAGTCCGGATAGCATTGCTTTAATGACTGTAATTAAAAACATTGTTAAGGCCGAAGGCTTGCCGTACCCAACGGTAAATGGTAAGTGGATTAAAGATCCTGCCGCATATTTAAACGATGTAGCCACTGCAGGTAGCAATTGCGACAGCGTTATTGCCTATACCCAAAAGCTTGGTTTTAAAGCTGTGCAATGGGAGCATGAGCCTATGTTTGGTATTGATAGGGGCAATAAAGGATATATTAACGGATTTTCTTTTGAGAAAAAGCCACTGAAATACACCGAGGGTAACAAATCATATAAAGATTTTACAGATATTTCTAACCCGCTGGGCATATGGGCCGGATTTCATACCATTACTACAGCATTAAGACAGGGTACCAAAGATGTAAGCCCTATACCAAGCAAAGACCTGGCCTATCAGGTAAAAAGAATACTGGCAAAAGATATCAACCCTACAGATACCACTATTGAAGTTACAGACCCCACTTATTTAGATGAAATTGCCAGCTGGGAAGGCCATACTGAGCATTTGAATATGATTAAGATTGATAATGAAATTATTTACTACCAGGGCGTATCGAAAACGGCACCATACAGGTTGCACAAAGTGAAAAGGGGCTACTGGAAAACCATTCCGGGCAATCATACCAAGGGAGATACCATTTATAAACTACAGGTTTCAATTGGTTCGGGTTACGATGGCATTATTCCCAATATGAAACTTCAGGATTCGGTAGCCATGTATTATGCCGATATGAGTAAGATTAATGGGATTTATTACCACGATTGGGACGGGCAGGAATTCCTTTTTAATCAGGGGCACGGTTATTATGCCGTAAAACGCTTTCATCGTCAGTTATTTGATCGGGCAGCTCAACATAAACTACCCGATCTTCGAATTATGGGCGCCACACTTTCTGAAGGTTCGTGGCATTATCAATCTGTTTGGAATGTGGGTGGTGGCACCAACATGTACGATGTTAAACAACGTAAATGGGGAAGTTCAACCTCCGAAGGAAAAGATTTGCGAGATGTAGCTTATGCCAATTATTTTCCGGCAACCTTTGGAATGAATTTTCAGCTTACACCTACGTCGAAAGTGGTCGATTACGAGCATATTCAAGCTGTTTCTGTAGGTGCAGGGGCAACTTATCAGCTTCACATATCCAAAGCATCAATTGAAGGCTGTCCGCAGAAAGACGAAATTTTTGCGGCCATTCGTACCTGGGAAAATGCAAAGGCTGCCAATGCATTTCCGAATCACATTAAAACAACATTAGCCGATCCATTAAAAGACTGGCACCTGGAAGCAGTAGATCAAAATCATTGGAACCTGTACCCGATGCAAAATGGCGAAAAAGGCAAAGCCATTGTTTTAAGCAGGGATGTTAAAGGTGGTTATTAAACACTACTGCTGGCATAACAAAACGAATTTTTAACCAAATAGTATATTTTGCTGCGTGGAGTGTGTTCAGATCTGACTGGATACGCTCTGCAAAAGCAGTTTAGTGAGGCATTATTTTAGCTGGTTCCGATGAGATTGGCACCATTCCTTTATAAATGTTGCATTTTCGTTAATTCGGGCAATGCCAGCCAATACGCTAAGTCGCTGCTGCCGGCAACTTTTGAAGGTAATGTTTATACCAAAGGAACGATAAGGGCTGTTAATCTCAATAAGCCAATGCGTTTTGGCGAAATGGGAAAAGACGCACAAGACCAGTTAAAAAAATATAAAGAGCAGGCCGCTACTGAAAAAACAGCACTTGTTAAAGATGAATTTGATGCAGCTGCCATTTTAACTACTCAGAACGATAATTTTTACCTGGAAATTAACCTGGATAGAAATTGGAAGACTGTTCAGCCCAGGAAACTGGTAAGTACAAGCTCGTTGCGTATGGCTATTGTGCCTAACCTGCCATTCGAAAATACTGATGGTTCTGCTTTAAAAATCGATACCGATTATTTTGGAAAGAAACGCGATATTACAAATCCATTTCCCGGGCCATTTGAAATAACAGCAAGTAGCAAACAGAAAATAAAATTGTGGTAAAATATGAAACTTAGAAAGTTAAATATTAAGGATTCAGCAAAACAACTATTTGCAAGATGCATTTTAGCAGCCTTGCTTTTATTTGGGTTTATACATGCTTCGGCCCAAAATGCGACAGCGACTCAAAGTAAGGTACAGCAAAAAAACAGCTTAAAAGTAACCGATATATGGGTAGTATTTAAAACCCACTTCGATTTAGGTTTTACCGATTTGCCCGAAAACGTGTTTAAGCGCTATCGCGAAGAAATGATGGACAATGCCTTAAGCGTAATCGAAAAAAGTGAAAATGCACCCAAAGAAAAACGTTTTGCCTGGACGGTTTCTGGCTGGCCTTTACAGGCTCAGATATTAGGCCCATTACAAACACCGGAAAGAAAAGCGAGGATCGAAAAAGCCATTAAATCGGGTACTTTGGTGGTGCACGGATTGCCTTTTACCACCCATACCGAATCGCTAGATTACGAAGACCTGGTGCGGGGACTGGGCTTTTCTTCAGCCGTTGCCCGGAAATATGGTTTGCCATTGCCCATCAGCGCTAAAATGACCGATGTACCCAGTCACTCATGGATTATGCCTACTTTACTGAAACAGGCAGGTATTCAATTCTTACAATTAGGGTGTAACCCTGCAAGTCAGTATCCGCGTTTCCCGAGCTATTTTGGTGGGAAGGGGCCGATGGCTCTAAAGTATTGTGCAACTATACCGCCGATTACGGTTCAAGTATAAAACCTACTCCAAACTGGCCTTGTAAAAACTACCTGGCCATGCAAATGACAGGCGATAACCATGGACCGCCTTCGGCAGAGGAAATTGATAAACTGCTGGCCTACGCCGCAAAAGAATTGCCCGGGGTTAAAATACACTTTGGTACGCTGGATGATTTTGCCAAAGCTGTTTTAGCAGAAAAACCGCAGTTGCCTACCGTTAAAGGTGATTGCCCCGACACCTGGATTCACGGTTTACAATCTAATCCGGTAGAGACCAAAATGGCGCGCAATATTCGTCCGCTCGAATCGGCACTTGATGGCCTGAATACACAATTGAAAAGCTGGGGTATTCCGGTTGGTTCTGTTTCAGCCAAACTCCAAAAAGCTTATGAGCAAAGTTTGTTATATGCTGAGCATACCTGGGGAATGAATGCCGAGTACGGGCCCCGCTATAGTTATGGCGATGCCTGGAAAAAATGGATGGCGGAAGCAGAAGCTGAGCCACTTCCAGAAAATGGAAATTACGCGGCCTTAAAAAACAGCAATGCGCACAACACCGCCATAGGAAGTAAACGGAAATGGCTGCGTTCTTACGATGATAAACGTCAGTATATTCGCAATACAAATGATTTGGTTGGTAACGAGTTAAATATAGAACTCAATCTGCTGGCTCAATCTGTAAATAAAAATGGCAAAAGGGTAGTGGTATATAATCCGCTCCCCTGGAAACGATCGGGAATGATAGAAAACCCATGGGAAAAGGGTAAATACTTTTATGCAAAAGATGTAGCCGCATCTGGTTACAGTACTTATACATTTGATGAGCTGAAAGCACGTGTAGAGGGTAATGATGAGCAGACTACATTTAATACACCTTATTTTAAAGTGGTATTCGATTTAACCAAGGGTGGAATCAGTTCTTTAATTGAGCAATCAACCGGCCGCGAACTGGTCGATCAAACATCGAAATATGCCTTAGGGCAGTTTTTACACGAGCGCTTTAGTGCCAGTGAAGTTAACCAGTGGTTTAATGCCTATAGCCGCGTAAAGGATGGCTGGGGCTTAAACGATTTGGGTAAACCTGGTGTGCCAGATGCTACTCAGGTACCTTATCTGGCTTTTACACCACATGCCTGGAACATTCAGGTTGCGCATGGTGCTGTAGCCGATATTGCCACTTTAACAGCTGTAACTACCGATGGTTATGCAAAAGGCTACACCCTTAAATTTACTTTTCCGCGCCAGGCCGCCTATGTAGATGTAGCCTGGAGCGTGGATGCAAAAACTCCCGAAAAGCAGGCCGAAGGCGGCTGGCTATGTTTTCCGTTTAAAGTTAAGCAACCTAATTTTACCATTGGGCGTTTGGGCGGACCTGTTAATCCTGCCAAAGGTATTATTAAAGGTACCAACAGGTATTTAATGGCGGTAAATACCGGTGTAGCCCTTACGGAAAGCGATCAGTCGGGTGTTGCATTATCTTCGGTTGATGCGCCCCTGGTAAGTTTGGGCATGCCTGGCTTATGGAAATATGACCTGGATTACGTACCTACGCAGCCTGCAGTATTTGTGAATTTATACAACAACATGTGGAATACCAATTTTGCTTTGTGGCAGGCTGGCAGCTGGACGGAAAGTGTGCGCGTTTGGCCCATTAACAAAGGCTCGGAAACTACCCGTAACCTGGTTAAAAACGGTTGGGAAACCCGCTTACCTTTATTAACAGGGCTGGCGGATGGAACTCCAGGTAAATTACCATTAAATAAAAGTGGTATAGCGATTTCGAGGGCAGGTGTTTTAATTACTGCCTTTGGCGAAAATCCTGATGGCAAAGGAACTGTTTTGCGCCTTTGGGAGCAAGCCGGAAGTTCAGGTGTTTTAACCATTACCTTACCTCATAAACAATTTTTAAAAGCGCTCCCCGTAAACCTACGCGGTGAGGCGACAGGTAAGCCTATCCGTATAGCCAATGGGACCTTTAACTACAATGTTAAAGCATTCGGCCCGGCCAGTTTTATCTTACAATAAAGTTTTATATCCCTTTTACTTTTGCCACAGGTGCACAGATAAATAAAGTCTGTAATCTGTGGCTTTTTTGTGTGCGCTAATCACGATAAAGTTTCATACGGAGTTAGCGGTTACCGGCTGACTTTGGAGATTAACTCAAAGAAAATCACCTGTCAATATCTATTGGGTGAAATTAGAATCCAATCATTTCTTGTTAATTATTTTATGTGTTTAACTAGTTGTAATTGAGTGTGTAATGTAGTTGGTGTTGGTCTGTATGCTGAATGCTACAGCGGCAGTTTAACAGCAAAAAAAGCATCAGTAATTATCAAATCAATAGTGGTTTAGCGCTATAGATATCATCAATTTTACTAAGTCAAATAAATATTACCTAACCAAATTTTCTAACAAACCTTTATGAACAAAAACTAACCTAAATCTTTAAACCAAACCAAATGAATTTATGTATACACAACTAAAATTATTATTAGTAACCTTAAGTATCAGCTGTTTAATGCTGGTCTCGGTTAGCACACAGGCACAGGAAATAATCGCTGTGAAAGGAAAAGTGCAAGACTCAAAAGATGGCATACCATTGCCTGGTGTTACCGTTAAACCCGAAAAAGGTACCGGTGGAACGACCACCAATGAAGAGGGCTATTTTACCATTAATGTACCCAGGGGCAGCAAGCTCGTTTTTTCGCTGGTTGGCTATACTGCTAAAACTGTTAGCACTACCGGAGCGAGTTTAAACATTCAGCTCGATAATGCTCAGAACGATCTGGACGATGTAGTGGTACTGGGATATGGTACCCAAAAGAAAGAGTTATTGTCTGGTTCAGTAGTTACACTAAAAATGGACGATACACGCCGCAATACACCAACCACATCTTTGGGTAATCTCCTTGCTGGCCAAATGGCTGGCGTAACTGTAGGTACTCCGAATGGTATTCCGGGTACACAGCCCAGTATATCTGTACGTGTAGGAACCTCTTTTAATGCGCAGAACGTACTTTATGTAATTGACGGTAAAATCAGTGGTTCAGGCGATTTTAATAATTTGAGTCCCAATGATATTGATAACGTAACCGTATTAAAAGATGCTGCCTCGAAAGCAGTTTATGGTAGCCGGGCTGCTGGAGGGGTAATTTTGGTAACTACCCGTACCGGAAGAAAAAATTCAGCTGCAAAAATTGATTATTCGTTCAGTACAGGTTTTGACAGGCGTGGCAAAAATGCCCCGTTAACAAGCGCAGTTGAAACGGGCGAATTGTACAACCGCATTAACCCCACAAGCGACCCCGCAGGTTGGAAATGGACCGATAGCGACCTCGCATATTTTAAAAACATCAATGATGGCTGGGGTTATAATCAATTGGATGCAGTTTGGGAAAATCCTTATACCCGTACACATAATTTAAATGCATCGGGCGGTAGCGATAAGATTAGTTATTTCATTGGTGGTTCATACACTAAGCAAGGTGGATTTATGAAAAACCTAACCTTTGATAAGTACAACCTACGCGCCAATATTACCGCTGATATTACTAAAAACCTGAATTTGTTTACTGGTATTACCATTAATAATAACTTAATGTATTCTCCAACCAACACATCGGTAGGTGATGTATCAGGAATTTACAGAAAGCTGTTACTTTGGCAACCAGATCAGCCGGTATGGACCAACGGCGGCAATCCTATTGATTATGGTTGGATTGGAAACGTAGGGGCCGAAGTAAGGGGCGATGGTGGTTATATCAAAGGCAATAATATTAAACCGGTTTTAAATTTAAAGGCCACCTACAAAATTGCAGCAGTTGAAGGGCTAAGCGCTTCGGCACAGTTTAACAAATCGTACACCAATAACCGTAATAAAACCTTTGAAAAGCAGTATGATATGTGGGTAATGAAAAAAACAGGTTTTCATATCATTAGTACCGACGATAACGATTTGGTAACGCTAAAAAAATCATCGCAGATTGGAAAGAGTTTTATTCAGGAAAATTATAACTGGGGCAACGATTATCAATTAAACTTCCAGTTAAATTACGATCATTCATTTAAAAAGCACAATTTAAAAGGATGGCTGGTTTACGAAAAAGCCGAATCGAATAGTGGAGGGATATTTGCCGGACGTGAGACATTCCCGGTTTATCTTACCGACCAGTGGTGGGCTGCCAGTAACCAAAGAGCCGACGATTACGGAGGTGGAGATACAGAACTTTCTGATGGGAGGATTTCGTATGTAGGACAGGCATTTTATGATTACGATGGTAAATACCTGGCCAGTTTCTCTAGCCGTTACGATGGGTCTATGCGGTTTCCTGCCGACAAACGCTGGGGCTTTTTTCCGGCCGGATCAATTGGCTGGGTTGTTTCTAAAGAGAAGTTCATGAGCCAGGCAAAAGGTATTAATATGTTAAAAATCCGTGCCTCAGCTGGTTTAACCGGTAACGATGCCATTGGTGGCTGGCAGTGGCAGCAATCTTACCAAAACGGTAACGCTATATTTTTAGGTACAACACCGGTAAGTAACGTAGGAATAACTTATGGAGCTTTAACCAATCCAAATCTTACCTGGGAGAAAACATTAAATTATAACGTAGGGGTAGATGTAGAGTTTTTAAAACATTTTAGTGGTAGTGCCGAATATTATTACATCAAAACCTATGATATTTTAGGGTCACGAATTGCTTCTGTTCCTCCAACATTTAGCCGCACGTTACCGGCTTCTAATTACGGACAGATTAATGCGCAAGGAGTAGAAATCAATCTTGGCTATAAAAATAATACCGGTAAATTTAATTACTATGCCAATTTAAACGCTTCTTATGGTGCTGCCAAATATGTTATCCAGGATCAGAACGTAACTTATCCATGGCAAGCTAACCCGGATAAGTCTATGAGTCGTATTGTAACCTATCAGGCTACCGGAATGATCCGTACACAGGCTGACCTGGATGCATTTAAGACAGCTAATCCAAATTACAAGTTTAAAAGTGTTGCACCAGCTCTGGGACAACTTACCTATGCCGATTTAAGTGGACCAAATGGTACACCTGATGGAATTGTTGACGATTGGGATCAGGTTCAGGTTAAAAATAATAACAATCCCATTGTTTTAGGGCTTAATCTAGGATTTGAATGGAAAGGGTTTAGCGTAGATGCTACTTTTAACGGCAATTTGCATCAATCGCGTTTCGTAAACAGTTTGGCTGGCGGTGTTGAATGGAACCGTATGTGGAAACCATGGTACAACGATTCGTGGACACCTCAAAATCCAAACGCAACATTCCCTAACAGGCTTAGTGCAAACGACGGAACACAATCTGTTGTGACCAATAATAGTACTTTCTGGTTAAAAAATGCCAACTTTTTACGAATGAAGCTATTGAATGTGGGGTATAGTATCCCGGCCCGCTATATAAATAAAGTAGGAGTATCTGGTATGAAATTCTATTTCAGTGGTAGCAATCTGTTCGTAATAAGCAAATTTAATAAAGACTATTTCGATCCTGAAATTGGCGACGGATTCTCGGTTCCGATTATGAAGACCTTCAATTTTGGTGTAAATGTTTCACTTTAGTAATGGATAAATAGTATGAAATTATATCTCAAAAATATACGATATTTCGTGTGTAGCCTGGCAGTATTGCTAGTCGTAACATCCTGTAAAAAGGGATTAGATTATAAAAATAATGGGGCCATTAATCCCGAAAATGTATGGTCAGACCCAACCATGATCAAAGCATTCTTAAACGATATTTACGGTGCTTCTATGCCTGGCTGGTCGTTTGATGGAAACAGTACCGACGAAGGTTATAATGGCGCCAAAACATTGGGTAATTATCAGCGCGGTATAATTGCGGTCGATCAGACTACCAGTGCACTTAATTATTCGGTGATCGATAAGGCAAACTTTTTCTTAGATCAGCTAGATGCAGTTGCTGTCTTATCTGCAGATATTAAAGCGCAGTATACAGCAGAAGCCAAATTCTGGCGTGCCTGGAGCTATTGGAACATGGTAAACAACCTGGGTGGTGTGCCTTTAATTTTACATACACAAAATGCCGACGATGTTAATGCTTTGTTCAAAACACGTAATAAAACTTCAGAATGCATAACTCAAATTATTAAAGACCTTGATGATGCAATCGCCGTTTTACCAGGCAAGTATGCCAGCAATGCAGATTACGGACGCATTACTAAAGTAGCTGCAATGGCTGTAAAAGGGAAAGTATTAATGACTTATGCCAGCCCTTTATTTAACCCAACCAATGATGCGAGCCGTTGGCAGGCTGCTTACGATGCCAATAAAGCGGCTAAAGATTATGCTCTTACCCAGGGACATGATTTATTTCCGAATTATAAAAATATTTGGTACACCGAAAGAAATCAGGAAGTGATAATGGTTCGCCAATATACTTTTCCGGGTGCAGGTATAGCTTTTAATTCGATTAGGCCTACACCATTAACTAAAGATGCAACAGGAGTAAACCAGCCAACTCTTAACCTTTTACTGGCTTATCCTAAAAGAGATGGCAGCCCAATGCAGTTCGATAAAAATCAAATGTCAGATCCGGCCTATAACACGCAGTTTATGACCGATTTTTATACCAACCGCGATTCCAGGTTTTACGCTACAATCTTTTTCGGTGGAACACCATATCCAACTCCTGATGAAGTTTCGCCAGTTTATGTAAAGGGAAACAGTTTCTGGGAAGTTTGGAAATACGATGCCGCAACAGATAAGTACTCAAGCGCCATGAACGTTGTACATACTGGCATGACAGGTGGCGGACAAACTGGTTTCTGGGAAAGAAAAGGTTTAGATACCACTTTAGTTGCAGCATTATATGCCCAAGGTCAAACCGATTGGCCGGTAATCAGATATGCTGAGGTATTGATGAACTATGGTGAGTGTGCCAATGAGCTGGGCAAAAGTGGTGAGGCTTTACAAGTGTTAAAAGATATCCGCCGTCGTGCAGGCATTACTGCAGGAGCCGGAAGTAACTATGGCATTACTGCTTCGGCAACAAGCGATATCCGCGATGCCTATATGAACGAACGCCAGGTAGAATTTGCTTTTGAGAATAAGCGTTTTGGAGATTTAAGACGCTGGAAACGCTACGATTTGCTTAATGCCCAAACGTTTAAACATGGTTTATATGCCACTTTAAAAGATGGAGTTGTAATTAGCCCTTCAGAGACCATCATGAATGCTACAACACGGGCTAAACTAAGGGGCGTTTATATCGATAACCTCGATGGCGATCCGAATTTTAAATTCAATCTGGATTTAAACCACTGGTTTTATGCTATACCACCAGCGCAGATTTCTCAATCTAAAAACGTGATATTACAAAATAAAGAATGGGGCGGAACCTTCGATCCGCTACAATAAGGACTCAATTAGTTAGAAATAATTAGTTATGATTAGTTTGTTTTAAAAAAGAGGGGGCGAGCCCCCTCTTTTTGAGTATAAATGCAAAACAATTAGCCCTTACAAAAACAATAGAAAAATGTCGGAAATTAACAGCCGGCAATAAGTTTGAAAAGTGAAAAAGTGATGAGAAGTATAAAAAAAAATAAACAGATCAGTTGTTTATTATTGATCTTGGCATTTGCACAATTGCCGGCATATGCGCAGCTAAGCGATGAAGCGGAAGCACAGCAGCTGCTTAAAACTGTTAGTGGCCGTATGCGCTTAAGCATTCAGCAATATTCGGGTACCAACCTGGTTAACGAAGAACAGTTTAAGCAAAAACAACTTCAACGTAATGGTGCAAACTGGCAATTGAAAGTACAAACCGCAAAAGTAGCTGGTGAACCCGAAGCCATTGATGTAACTACAAGTTTTATTTTAGAAAAAGGAGTGGCAGCGTCAACGGCAGTATCAGCCTCATTTGATTTTAGCAATTGGAGCCGCGACAACTATGTATTGGTGCCGGCCAGTATTTATAACGGCAATCGTTACCATGCTATCGGCAATGGGTACAATCCACCTTACCCTGCAGAAATGTATTACAATCCCAATGTGCCTTTAACCATTTCCAATAATCCCAGATTGGCTATCGAAACTGGTAAGGCATCGCGCATTGAATTGCAAAGCACAAGCACGGCAACGCCGGCCATGTGTTTTTATTCGCCCAAGGTAAAAAAAGGATTTATTGTCCTTACCAGCCAGCAATCGACTTTCGGTAACAATGGGTTAAGCATTGCCGAAAATACAGCTCAGGATAGCTGTAACTTTAGCATTACGGCTCCTGCAATGCGTAAACTGGCAGCGGGTTTTGGCGATTACCATGCCAGTGGTGATAAAGCACCTGATTGGAAAAGTGGTGATGCACTTGCCCTTAGTTTCAGGGTTTATGTTTTTGCCGCCAATGGCATTCCCGATTTGCTTACTAAGTTTATGAAGGTGCGCAAGGCATTTACAGGTACTAACCACTCTCGCAATCAACTACCCATGAGCAAGGGACTTGAGTTAGCCAGAACCATTTGCGGCAATAATTTTATTACCGTACCGGCAGGAAGTTATTATACACCAGAGAACGGAAACGATTTTCAATTGGGATGGGTGAGTGGTATGATCAATACCTACCCCATGCTGGCCATGAATAACGAAAAGGAACGTAACCGTGTTGCAGCTGAACTCGATTTTGTGATGAACAAATTGCAAGGCAAAAGCGGGTATTTTTATGGAGGGATAACCGCAAAAGGGGAGATTCGTCCCGAAGAAATGAATGCCGCCTACCCTGAAATACAAGCCATGGTACGTAAAAATGGCGATGTACTGCTGTGGTTAATGAAACATTTAATGTTGTTTAAAGCACAGGGGTATGGCAATATGATTAAACCTGAGTGGGAAGATGGAGCCCGTAAACTTGCAGCAGCATTTACCAATACCTGGAAAAAAGATGGCGAATTTGGACAGTTTATTGCCCCAGCAACAGGAAAAATAGCCATATACAACTCAACTGCGGGTGCCATTGTTCCGGCCGGGCTGGCTGTGGCTTCGGCTTATTTTAAACAACCAGAGTGGTTGGCGGTGGCTAAGGCTTCGGCCAGTTTTTATTATAATCGCGATGTGGTAAGCCAGGGCCTTACCGGTGGTGCCTGTGGCGATATTTCGATGGATGCAGACAGTGAAACCGCTTTTGGCTTTATGGAATCGTTAATGGCACTCTACTATTACACGGGCGATAAAAGCTGGTTAAACAAGGCAGAAGTTCAGGCTGCACTTTGCGCTACATGGGCAATTTCTTACGATCAGGTTTTTCCGGTTAAAAGCCAGATCGGGCAATTAAAGTGCAACATGGCTGGGGCGGTTTGGGCCAGTATCCAGAACAAGCATGCCGCACCAGGCGTTTGCACCTCATCAGCCGATTATCTGTTTAAACTTTTCAGGGCAACAGGAAACAAACTGTATGCCGATTTAATAAGAGATATGCAGCACGCCTACGCAGAGGCAGTTAATGTACCACCTTACCACATCACCACCAATAACTTGCCTGGTTCGAGTATGGAACGCATACAGCCAAGCGATGCTGAAGGAAAGGGGAGTATTGGCAATTTTATTAATACCCGCAATTCCTGGACTGAAACCAACGGTATGCTTATGGCTTTGGAATTACCCGGTATTTATCTGCAAACCGATAAAAAGAAGCTCTACGTTTTCGATCATGTTTCAGCCCAGATAATAAAGCAAGATGCAAACGGAACAGTGCTTGAACTTAAAAATGAAACTATCCACGATGCCGAGGTTACCCTTTTTGCCGAAACCAGCGCTGCCGCAATAAAGCCACTGGGTTATAGCAATTTTATAAAATGGCCTAAAGCAAGCGTAAAAGCCGGAGAAACCATAAAAGTACAAATTGCAAAAAATGGAATGTTAAGTCCTTTGCGTTCCAGTTAAAATGGAGACTATACAAAAAGCATGGTTGAAGGGATTTAAAAATCAAGAAAGCATTGGTAATAGTCAAAATTGTAATAGTTATTTGCTGCCAGAAAAAATATTTTTGTTCATAGAGGTAAAGTGTAAATTAGATAGATGCAATCATCAAAATATTTGTCAAAGTGTGTTTTAGGTACCGCTGCCTTAGGTGGTATCTGGGGGGCAATCGATAAAGAAGAATCGGTTAGTGCCATACTATTGGCACTTGAATATGGCATAGAAGCCCTTGATACTGCACCAGCATATGCCGATGCTGAAGAAATTGTAGGAACTGCCCTGAAAAAATGGAGAGGAAGAATGCCGCAAATCAACACTAAAGTTGGGCGCTTAAAATGTTATGCTACCGATGAGGGGATTTATGATTATACCCCGTTGGGAATGGAGAGAAGTGTACAGGAAAGTTTAACAACCTTGGGAGTAGAAGCCATTGATGTTTTGTTTTTGCACGATCCGGATGCCATTGCACAGGATACAGATATAGAGTTGGTTTTTAAGCAAATGCAAAAATTTAAACAAGCAGGTTATGCCAAAAAAATAGGCATTGGGGGTAATCTGCCCGATTGGTTTAAGCAATACGATTTTGCATCAATATTTGATGTGGTGATGGAATTTAATCGTTTGGATGCCTGTTGTAAGGATGCACTGATTACCAGTATACCCTATTATAAGGCCAATAATATTCAGTTCTATTCAGCCAGCCCATTGCACATGGGGTTGTTAGGCAATAAGTATCAGGAATTTGTTGATACTCTACCCGTTTGGATGGATAAAAAAAGTATTGAAAAAGCCAAACAGATAAAAAAGATTGCCGATAAATATAAACTATCGTTGCCTAGCATGGCACACCGGTTTATCCTCTCCATACCAGAAGACTTTAAAATGGTAATCGGCCCTGGTAATTCCGAACAATTGTTAAAAACCTTATTTGATATCCAGGGAGGAGCTTTACCAGAGCAGGTTTTTAAAGAAATAATGAATTCAGATACAATTTAAACGAAATAAGATGAACGCTATCGATAATGAAATATTCCATATTCACTCAGTTCAAGTTAGGCGGTTAGCACCTGTACAGGCTGTTACCCCGTTTCAGGATGCAACGATGGGGCCATTCGGTACATTTAGTTTATCGGTAATTACGCTTACAGATGAAGACGGAAATATAGGCGAAGCACCGGTTTTTAGTGCGTATACCCATCTGCTAGAGGTGTGTATGTTGCCAATCTTATTTCACAGTCGCAATATTACATATAAAGAACTGTACCAAAAGCTCTATTGGTCTATTCGAAACGAGGGTTTTAGAGGCACAGCTGCGTCTATACTTGGAGAGATCGATTTAGCCTTGCATGATTTGGCTGCGCGGCGGAAAAGAAAGCCACTGCACCGTTATTTAAATGCCGATAGAGACGATGTATTGATGTATTGCAGCGGTGGGGGTACCAATTATTCGTATAAGGAACTCGAAAAAGAGATTGAATATTTCCTGCATTGCGGTACCGATTGCATCAAAATGAAAGTAGGGAAGAATTTCGGGACTGCCATGCAAGAGGATATTGCGCGGGTTAAGCATGTGCGTAAAATAATTGGCGATGATATTAAACTGGCAGTAGATGCCAATCAGATCTGGAATGTTGATCAGGCTTTGCAGTTTATTAATGGGGTAGAATCAGAAAATATCGAATGGTTTGAAGAGCCTGTACATTCGGCTTCAATAACAGATATTGCCTTGTTATGCGAAAAATCGGCCATTCCTATTTCTTTTGGCGAATCGGAACGGAGCGCAAAAGTATTTCCTGCATTAAAGAATGCTGGTGTGCAACATTTGCAACCCACTCCATATTACCTGAGCAGTATTGGAGAGTGGATGGAGGTACGCGATTTAGCCATAGAAGCAAATCTCGATTTTTCATCAGGAAGTTATTCTTTATTTACTGCTGCTATTTTAGCTGCTGCCCCCGATCATTTCAGGGTTGAATACCTATACACGTTAATGCAAGGGCTTGAAACATATTTTTCAGTGTGCCCTCAGTTAGTAAAAGGAAGATTTGTTTTGCCTAACATTGAAGGATTGCCAGTTAGAATTGACTGGGATTACTGGAACCGCAAAGGTAAAATAGATTTTGATAAAACCTGGACGGCAGAAAAATCAAATTCCTACAGTCCCATCGTTCTACTTTAAATCGCAGGTATATGGATGTTTCATTAGCCCTTATCGATTATGTTGTGCTGCTTGGATACCTCATTATACTCCTTTTTGTGGCCTTTTATCTAGGGCAGAAAAAGAAGAATGCCGCCGATATTTTTTTAGGCGGAAGAAGTCTTACCTGGTGGCAAATCGGCTTTTCTTTATTCAGTGCCAATGCAGGCCCAATGATGTTAATCGGCTTTGCCAGTATCGGCTTTACCAAAGGGGTTGTGGGTAGTAATTTCGAGTGGCTAGCCTGGATTTTCCTTTTGCTCCTGGCTATGGTTTTTGTACCCCACTATCTCACTACCAAAGTAAGCACCATGCCACAGTTCCTGATGGTGAGATATGGAAAACGGTCTTATAACTTTCTAACCATTTACAGCCTCGTATCCATTATGGTGGTTTGGTTAGGAAGTGGTTTGTATGCAGGCGGCTTGTTAATTTCGCAGATATTTAACTGGCCCCTATTTAAAGCAATGGTATTGGTAGCCATTATTGCCACTAGTTTTACCACTTTGGGCGGACTTAAGGCAGTGGTGCGAACTGGCGTTTTTCAGTCAATCATTATCATCCTGTCTTCCATCGTACTTACTGTATTGGCACTCAATAAAATTGGCGGAATATCAAAACTGTTAAGTGGAGCCCCATCCTCATACTGGCATTTATTTCAACCTGCTAAAGATCCCGAATATTCGTGGGTGGCCATTATTTTGGGCTATCCTGTTGTGGCTATTTATTATTGGTGTACTGATCAAACTATTGTTCAGAAAGTTCTGGCTGCAAAAGATATCAAAGAAGGCCAGTACGGTGCTGTTTTTATTTCGGCGCTTAAAATCATTATGCCCTTCATCTTTATATTTCCCGGCATAATGTGTTTTGTTTTATATAAAGATATCGCCAAACCCGATAACGCTTATATTACCCTGGTTAAGCAGCTCATGCCACCGGGTTTAATGGGTTTATGTATTGCAGCGTTAATTGCGGCTTTAATTGATACCATTTCTTCGGGTTTAAATTCGTTCAGTACTGTTTTTACTTTGGATGTGGTTAACCAGTATAAAAAGCTTAATGAAAAACAAAACCGGTTGGTTGGTCGCGTGGTAACGGTTCTGGCAGCGGTTTTGGCTTTGCTTATTGCCACATTATATTCCTATTCGGGTAAAGGCTTTTTTGATTTAAGTCAGGGTTTGGTATCTATTCTGGCACCACCGCTTTCAGTTGTTTTCTTAATGGGCGTTCTATGGAAAAAAGCCAACAATAAAGCAGCCGAAACTGTATTGTACGGAGGTGGTTTCCTTTGTGTTGTATTGGGGCTTTGTCATATCCTCAATTATCCATACAAAGGTTATTGGCCGCATTTTTTACTATTGTCTTTCTATATCTTTTTAGCCTTATCGGTTATCATGGTACTGGTTTCGGTTTTTACCAAAAACACCCATGAGCACCCGCTATTATCTATTGCCGAAACCAACAAACAGTTTAAATATAAATCAACGAGGGTTTGGCTCTTATGGGCTATACTTGCGGTTGTAATGGCAGGTATTTATATTATCTTTAATTAAAAACTATTTTATGGCCGAACAATTTCCAAACCAACTAATTTCGAGTAATACAAGTGTTTTAACTGCTAACTTTCGCCGCATTTTATTTGCAGCCTTTTTGCTTTGTTTTTCTATGTTGGGATGCCAAAAAACGCCCGATAAAACAAAAGACAAAGAACTGGTTTTTGTAGTAAACCTGGTTGATGATGAAAAAAAGGTTAAGGAATACCTGGATTACCATAAAAAAATCTGGCCAGAAGTTGAAGCCGGTTTTAAAAAGGCGGGATATAAGAAAATTACGCTTTACCGCTTTAATAAAACGATAGTGATGATGATTACCGTACCCGAAAATGCCGATTTAAACCATATGGGGCAGGTGGCAGAATCGTACAGCGAAAAATGTAAAGCCTGGAACCAGCTGATGAGTAAGTACCAGGTAGGAGTTGCGGGGGTAGCCCCTGGACAAAAATGGGCCCAAACTGAAGAGATCTATTCTTTTATTAATCCGTAATACAGTTTACGGATTAATCATTTAATCTGCATACTCTTTTACAAACGACCTTGGCGACTGACCTTTAATTTCTTTGAAGTGTTTATTAAAGTTCGATAGGTTATTGTGCCCGCTGCTATAACAGGCTTCGCTCACATTACAGGTGCCTTCAATTAGCAGTTTGGCGGCAAACCCAATCCGTACCTCTTTAATAAAATCAAGCAGGGTCCGGTTGGTTTTAGCTTTAAAGAACCGGCAAAAGGCAGCAGGGTTCATATTTACTAAGCCCGCTACATGCGAAAGTGAAATCGTTTCTTTGAAATTTTTGAAAATGTAATCGTAAATCAGGTTGATTTTATCGGCATCGGCAGAGTTATCAACGATATTAAAACCGGGTGTAGCCAAAATAGAATACTCGCCCGATTGCGCCAGTACATCGAGTAAGTGCAACATTAACGAAGCCCTGTGCAGGCCTTTGCTTACCAGCATTTCCTGTAATAAGCTTTTCGCCGTTTCTAAAGTATTGCCAGTAAAACGAATTCCTTTAGAAGCATTGTGGAATAACTCCTTTAAATGACGGGCTTCGGGTTTATCAAGTAAATCTTTACCCAAAAAATCAGGGAAAAAATGAACTACAGTAACACGGGGTTGCTGGTAGCTGTTTACGCTTCCATAATATTGCCAGCAATGTGGCAAATAACCGCCCATTAATATCAAATCAGATCCTTTAAAATCTCCGGTATGGTCACCAATAAATCGTTTGCCTTCGCAGTTCTCAATCAATGCAATTTCAAAGTTGAGGTGACACTTCATATGCGTGTACTTGATCAACTCAAGTGGCTCAGTGCGGATGGTAAATGATTGGTTAGGTGGAAAGTTAAAGTTCTCGTATCTGTATTCCATAAAATTGTATTTCTACTGTATAAATATCCTGTTTTTAGCTGAAATGTGCAAGTATATTTGGAATTAAGTTGCTGATTTTTGAAAATTTTATTTGATATTTTGTATGTTTTCAACTTTATGTACGTATTATTTTAAAATTATTTGAAATAATATTTTGTTTGATATCTATTTTTTTAGTGTATATAAATTGTTGTTTTATTAGTGAAAATAATCCATGAAAAAAATAATCCCCATAACTTTCTTCATGCTCCTGGTGCTTATTGTGGGTGCCAAAGACATGAAAATTTTAAGCCCTGATAAAAAAATTCAGTTAACCATAAGTACGGGCTCAGCCAATAGGCCAGGTTTAAACTATAGTGTAATGTTTAAAGGGCGGGTAGTGCTTGCAGCTTCGCCTATGGGGTTCGAATTTGAGCACGAAATTCCTTTATCTAATCACCTTGAGGTGGTTTCGGTTAACGAAAAATTAAATAATACTATGTGGAAACCTGTTTATGGCGAGCGGAGTAGTTATCCTGATTTTTACCGGGCTGTTACCATTCAGTTGAAAGAAACAACTAAACCTTTCCGCTCGTTTTCTATCGATTGCCGGGTGTACAATGAAGGACTTGCTTTCAGGTATAATATCAATACCAACAAACCGCTAACCATTACCCGCGAGCTTACCGGTTTTCAGTTTACTGACGATCACCCATCGTGGATTGCACAGCACTCACAGGCTAGCTATGTAGAAGGGAAGGTTAGTAAAACAATGAATGAATTGGAAAGGCCTTACGTAATTAAAACCCAACCCGATTGTTTTGTGGCTTTGGGCGAGGCCGCTTTAACCGATTATACACAGATGAGGTTTAGCCGTTCTGCTATCGACAGCTTATTATTGCTGGCCGCACTTAAAGGAAAAGTGCTTTTCGATCACAGTTTTTCTACTCCCTGGCGTTATGTGATGATCGCTGAGTCGGAAGCTAAGTTGTTGGAAAATAATTATCTGGTATTAAATTTAAATAAGCCTAATGCGCTGAAAGATGTGCCGTGGATAAAACCTGGCAAAGTCATTCGCGAGGTTACTTTAACCACTACCGGCGGGAAAGCATGTATCGATTTTGCCGCTAAACATAAACTCAGCTATGTAGAATTTGATGCGGGCTGGTATGGGCACGAATATGATAATGCCGCCAGTGCCCTGGCCGTAAATGTCGATACTTCCAGGTCTCCAGGACCTTTAAATCTGCACGAAATCATTGATTATGGTAAGCAAAAGGGGGTTGGTATTATTTTATATGTTAACCAAAGAGCCCTGTCAAAACAACTCGATACCATTCTTCCATTGTACAAATCGTGGGGAGTAAAAGGCATCAAATATGGTTTTGTGAATGTAAGCTCGCAAGCGCATATTACCTGGTTGCACGAAGCCATCCGGAAAGCCGCTGCCCATCAGCTGATGCTCGATATTCACGACGATTACCGCCCAACCGGTTACTCGCGTACTTACCCTAATTTAATCACCCAGGAAGGTGTAAGGGGAGATGAAGAAAGCCCTGATAACAGACAGGCCTTAATTACTATATTTACCCGTATGCTGGCTGGTGCTGCCGATGCTACCAATTGCTATTTTGCTCCGAGGGTTAATCAAATGGGCTCGCATGCCTCGCAGATGGCAAAGGCAATTTGTATTTACAGCCCATGGCAGTTCGTGTATTGGTACGATAGGCCCGTAGGTTCGCCCTTGGGTAAAGGCGGAGCGGGGACTAACACTTCGGCGGCAAAAACAGCAGTGCCGGTAATTGAAGAAATTCCCGATCTGGGTTTTTACGATGCCTTACCAACCGTATGGGACGATACTCGGGTACTGGAAGGCAAAATTGGCGCTTATGCAACCATCGCCCGAAGAAATGGCGATAACTGGTATGTAGGATCTTTAACCGATCAGGCCAGAAAGTTTAGTTTAGCTTTCAGTTTTTTAAAAAAGAATGTAAAATATGAAGCAACGCTTTATGCCGATGATGACAGCCTGCAAACTGATACTAAAATCTACATCAGGCGGATAAAAGTAGATTCGGCAACTGTTTTAGATCTAGATTTAAAAAACAAAAATGGAGTAGCGATAATTATAAAAGCCTTAAATCGATAAAAACGATTTCTAACTCAACGCTAATATGGTTTTACAATCATCAAAAAAGCATCAGTAAAAGTCAAAATCTGAGGAGTTTTTAAGGAGCGCTGTTCCTAATTTAGGCCAAACAAATCATCCCCTCTTTGCTCTTGGATTAAGTATACAAGCTCTTCCCTGCCATTTGGTTGGGAAGAGTTTTGGTAAATACTGCAGGGATTTTAAAATCTATTGGTAAAAAATAGAACGGCGAAATCAAAGCAAACACTATACAGTTTTAATACTTTTCAAGTATGCTGGTGCAAATAAAACATCAATATTGGTCAATTTGTCATCAGTTTTGAAGACTTTAAATTGGCTAATTTAGCAGTGATATGATCATCGATCATCTTTTTGATAAACAACACACAAACAAATTTATGAAGAAAACATTATTGATTAATTTTGTGTTGCTGCTATATTTTGTGAGCAGCCAGGCACAGTCTATTCAGCTAAAAACCGACGATCTGGGACTGAATATTTCCTCATCAGGGCAAATTACCGCCATGTTAAACCCTAAAACGGGCAAGAACTACCTGGCTGCCGGAGTAAAAGCACCTTTGTTAAAAATCCAAACCGGTGAGCAGTGGGAAGAACCTGAACAGGCTGCATTCAATCCTAAATCGGGTACCATTACACTGACTTTTGCAGCTTCAAAAGTTTCTGCCGATGTTAAAATTAGCCAAAAGAAAACCCACCTGGTTTTTGAATTGATACGTTTAAGTGCAAAAGATAAAGTAAACGCGGTGATTTGGGGGCCATATCCAACCGTTATTGCTAAAACCATTGGCGAAGTGGTTGGTGTAGTACGCGATGGTAGTTACGCGATTGGACTTCAAGCTTTAAATGTGAAAACACTGGGCGGTGTGCTAAATAATGCAGAAGGAGCCGATTATTCAAGAGGTTCGGTAGCAGTAAGTCAGCCTTATGGCAGTAGTTTGCAGGCTTTTAGTCTCGATCGGTCAAAAGATAGGAAGCATACTGTTTGGAACCAATATCCCAATATGCCCGTTAAGGCAATTGCAAACGAAACCACTGTAGGTTCGAAAATTGCACTTTTTGGATCTCCTGAAAATGAGGTGCTAACGCGTATTGGTGCAATCGAACTTGCCGAAGGCCTGCCACATCCCTTAATTAATGGCGTTTGGCACAAACAGTCGCCCGAAACCGGACGAGCCTACATGATTTCTGATTTTGATGAAAGCAATATCGATTCTATGTTGAACTATACGCAGCAGGCAGGACTAATGTCGCTCTATCAGGAAGGACCGTTTCAATCGTGGGGACATTTTATTTTAAACCCTACAGCCTTTCCTCATGGGAATGCAGGCATGAAAGCTTGTGTAGATAAGGCATCGAAAAAAGGTATCCGTATCGGTGTGCATACTCTTAGTAATTTTGTGAATACCAACGATCCTTATGTTACGCCAATGCCCGATAAGCGGCTTGCTTTAACTGGTAGCTCCATCTTAACCGAAGAAATAGCGCCCACAGCTACAGAAATTACAGTCGAATCCAACGAATATTTTAAAAATATAAAGCCAAGTACTTTACACGCAGTAGTTATTGGCGATGAAATTATCCGTTTTCGTGAAGTAACGGCTACAGCTCCTTACAAATTGCTCGATTGCCAGCGTGGAGCTTATGGTACAAAAGCTACTGCACATGTTAGAGGAACAGCGATCGGGATGATGATGGATTATCCTTACAATACACTCTTTACCAGTTTTAACCTTCAGCAAGAAATTGCCGGGAATTTAGGTCGTTTCTTTAACGAAACAGGCATTTCGCAAATGGATTTTGACGGACATGAAGGTTGTTTGTCGGCCGGAGAAGGTGATTATGGTATGCAGGCTTTTGCCGAAAAGGTTTTTAAAGATACTAAACACACTTTGGTTAATGGCACCAGCAGATCTAGCCATTACTACTGGCACATTTGTCATTACTGGAACTGGGGCGAGCCATGGTATGGTGGGTTCCGCGAATCACAGGGTGATTACAGATTAGAAAATCAGCCCTTTCTCGAAAGAAATTACATGCCTAATATGTTAGGCTGGTTTTTACTTTCCTCAACTACCACTGCTGAAGATATTGAATGGATGATGGCCAGGGCTGCCGGTTATCATGCCGGTTTTGCTTTGGTTGCGCGGTATAAAAGCCTGCAAAAAAATCCAAATACAAGCCAGTTACTCGCGCTCATTAAACTTTGGCAGGAGGCTTACAGAAAGAACATTTTTAGCGCAGACCAGCTTAGCCGGTTAAAAAATCCTGAAAACGACTTCCATCTCGAACAAAATAACCAGGGCTGGAAGTTGTATCCTTTTAAAAAAATCAAATTTGAACACACCAAACAACTACTACAGCCCGGGCAACCAACCTTTTCAGAATGGCAATTTACCAATAGCAATGCCGAGCAGCCTTTAAATTTTACGCTTACATTTACTGGTAAGGAAGGAGTAATTCGCAATCCCTGGCTCGAGCTGGACGGTTATTTTAAACTCGAACTACCAGGCGAATTTGAAGCCGGCACTTCAATTGTATGCAATGGTACAACAGTTAAAGTTTATAATAGTAAAGGTGGTTTTAAAAAGGAAATTACCTTAAAGCAACCTGTTCCAGCTTTAAAAACCGGTAAACATACCATCAAATTTGATTGCGGATTTACTGATGAGAGCGAAATAATCAACCGGTTTATCATTAAAACCATCAGTAATGCAGAGGTGATTCCGAACAAGTAATTATCAGATTTATGCCCGTTACACCTGTTATTGCCAGGCTGCGACAAATAAAATCAAAACCTCATTTTTCAGTGGTTTGTGTTAGCACAAACCACTGTTAAGCATAAAATCTTTTCCCAAGGGCAAGCTCCATTGCCAGTTTACCTCGCTAACTGTCCAAGTCAGCCGGCAATATGCCTGTTTCAATATTTTATTGCTGTTTTTTGCCCGTTAATGCAACTAGTTTTGGCTATACATTTAATAGGAAAGACTAAATAGACCATTAAAAGCAATAAAATCATGAACGAATTATCAATTAAAAAACAAATAGGCCTTTGGGGTAAAATAACAATGTATTTTGTTGTATTTCTGCTAAGCGGTTTGGGTGCTGCACAGGCTACTGAAATTAATTTAACCGATAGCAATACTTTAGTTAGCAAGCCATTGGTGGCGCTAAAGCATATAAAGGCAGGCGTACTGGATGTGGGTTACGCCGAGGCCGGCCTGGCTGATGGGGAAACAGTTATCCTGCTTCATGGCTGGCCTTACGATATAGACAGTTATAGTGAAGTAACAGGCATTCTTGTTGCAAAAGGCTATCATGTATTGGTGCCCTACCTAAGAGGTTACGGTACAACGAAGTTTCTTTCTGCAACTACTCCCCGCAACGGACAACAAGCAGCAGTTGCGGTAGATATTGTGGCCTTTATGGATGCTTTGAAAATTAAAAAAGCCATTTTGGGTGGTTACGACTGGGGAGCTCGTACAGCCGATATCATTGCAGCCATCTGGCCTGAACGTGTTAAAGGATTGGTTTCGGTAAGTGGTTATTTAATTGGTAGCCAGGCTGGAAATTTGGCTCCTTTGCCACCAAAAGCTGAGCTGGCCTGGTGGTATCAATTCTATTTTGCAACGGCACGAGGTGCGGCGGGTTATGCAGCCAATACCAAAGCCTTTAATAAACAAATCTGGCAGCTGGCCTCACCAAAATGGAGCTTTAGCGATGCAACCTATGCGGAATCGGCCAAAGGGTTCGATAATCCTGACCACGTACAGGTGGTGATCGATAACTACCGTTGGAGATTGGGCTTAAGTAAAGGAGAAACTAAATACGGTGTACTTGAAAAGAAACTGGCTACCTCACCTACTATTTCGGTCCCCACAGTAACCCTTGAGGGAGATGCCAACGGGGCGCCGCATCCAGATCCGGCACAATACGCTAGTAAATTTACAGGCAAATATGTGCACCATACCATTAGCGGTGGCATTGGGCATGTGCTTCCTCAGGAGGCGCCACAGGCTTTTGTCGATGCCATTATTGAGGTTGCAAATCTGGCCCGCTAAGCATCCCTTCATCCTTAATTATCCGCGATGGATAAAAATCAGATCCACAATCATTGCTTTTCGGGCAGTAATAAGTTCATCAAAAGCATTATCTGTGAGTTGAAATAACTGCTTGTACAAAGGAGCCATAATGAGGGGATAAGATAATAGCGAAAAAAGGTTCATCAGGAATTGGTAGGGAGGCATCGTTTTAACATTGCCCGAGTCCATTTCTTGTTGCACTTCGTTTAAAAAGCTTTCAACAGGACCTGAATCGATATTTCCAACCAGTTGCTTTCCGAGTGTGTTGATTTCGGTTACGAGAAAAGTTTCCTGATAGGGGAAAGCCATCATATCCTTTAAAAATACTTCAATCAGAAATTCAACCTTTTGCCTGAATGGTTTAGCAGAAGCCATACATGCGTTAAGGCGTTCGCTCAGCCCTTGCATCGCTTCCTGAAAAACAGCTGCAATGAGTAAATCCCTCGAGCGGAAATAGTAGTGCAGTGCGGTACGGTTTACTCCAGCCGCATCGGCAATTTCCTGAGTGGTGGCATGCAATTTACCTTCGGCAAAAATGAGCCTTTTGGCGGTGTCTTTAATTAATTGTTCGGTTCCGGTATTTTTAAGTGGCATGTTATTGTTTAATCGCTGTTAATTTAAATTAATGTAACTGTTTATACCAATCTCTTTGATAAAATATTCATCATGAGAGATCACCAACAGTGTGCCTGCATAATCTTTTATGGCCGCAGTAAGTACATCCAGGCTCTTCAGATCCAGATTATTAGTCGGCTCGTCCAAAATAAGCATGTCGGGTTTGAGGTTACTTACAGAAAGACAGCACAGCGCGAGCTTCATTTTTTCGCCTCCACTCAATCCCACACATTTGCGGTCAAAAGAGGCTGCATCAAATTGCGAATGCACTAAAAATGCTCTGATTTCGTGTTCCTGCAATCCAATCGAATTATATTCTTGTATCTGGTCGTAAATGCTTAGCTCTGGCTTAATCATCGCATAATCCTGATCGAGGTAAAGATAGGAAAAATCGGTAGCGCTGTAATTTCCCTGGATGGGTTGCAGCTCTCCAGTTACGATTTTTAGTAAGGTGCTTTTGCCCGAGCCATTTGCTCCTTTAATCTGCATCCTTTCGCCCGATCGAAGCTGGAAACTGATTCCTTCTTGCAGCAAAGGAATGGTATATCCGAAGTTAATTGCTTCGGCATCGATCAGTAATTTTCCATGGTGTATTTCGGATGCCATGATGTTGATTTTTAACACCTGATATTGTTGAATTTGCGACCGCGTTTCCTGCATGTTTTCCTGTAAGCCCGTTATTTTTTCATGCTGGGCATCAAGTACTTTAGCCGTACTCCGTTCCGATTTACTTTTCAATCCGCCGGCAATAATGCGGGGAAGCGAGTTGCTTTGTCCGGCGCTTTTACCACGCTGCTCTTGTTTTTGGCGCTGGTAGGCTACATCGCGTGCTTTCTTCTCTGTTTGTTTAAGTGTTTTGGCCTGTTCGTTAAGCTGTGCATGCAGGGCATTAACCTTTTCCAGCTTTTGCTGCTGATAAAATTCAAAATTGCCACCATAAACCTCAATGCCTTTTTTACTCAGCTCGAGGGTTTTATTCATCAGATTAAGCAAGCTTCTGTCATGACTCACCACCAAAATGGTTGCCTTGCTCTGCGCTATAAATTGATATAATTTTTTTCGGGTTTGGATATCCAAATGGTTGGAAGGTTCATCTAGCAAAATCAGCTCTGGTTGGTGCAGGTTTATGCTGGCCAGGAAAATTTTTGTTTTCTGTCCTCCACTCAGGCTGCCAAGTAACTGATCGGTTGATAAATGTTCTAGTCTCCATTTTTTTAATGCCTGACTTACTTTCTGCTCAATTTCCCAGTCATCATTCAGATCGGTAAAATGCTGCGGATCGGCATCACCAGCCAGAATAGCTTGCAGGGCTTTTAGCTTTTGATCGATGCCAAGTGTGCGGGCAACGGTATACTGGTCGTATTCTCCTAAATGCTGCGGAATGTACCACGGCTTTTCAGGGGTGATGATTTCGCCTGAACCGGGTTGCATAGCACCTGCAAGCATTTTGAGCAAGGTTGATTTGCCTACGCCATTAATGCCCACTAATGCCGCTTTATCGCCGCTGGCAATGTTTAGCGAGAGGTTATTGAAGAGTTGCTCGTTATCGGGATGGGTATAAGAAAGGGATCGGATGATTAAACTCATAGCTAAACATTAGGCAATTGAAAAATATTTACGGGTGTAAAGGTATTATTCTTTTTTGTTTAACAAAAATGTTTAATAAGAATAATTTAGAATCGTATTTACTAATAAGCAGAATATGAGTTGATTAAATCTTAATATACTTCATAACATAAGGTGCAACACTTCGTTGCTTTGTTTATTAAAATGAAAGAAGGTAGGTGGGGAGATATGCTTTTATAAGGCAAATTAAGCGTAAGCCTGATTATTTTTAATAAAGTATACTAAATTGGTAGACTTTTTATATATTTGGCCAATCACCAAATTCTCTTGCCGAATAGCCTGGTGATTTCAGCAATTCATAAAAATAACATCCTGGTTGTGCAATGTGTGGCGCTTTATGTAATGGTGGAAAATTCATTCAGCACAGATGGCGTACAATCCAGGATGTTATTTAAGCTTTTCACAAGATACGATTAAGCCCTCATTACTATCCGATTATCACAGAAAAAATAAATACTATAAAATCTATAGGTTTAATTGGTTTTTAATATTTTTTGTTTTACCTTTACAGCATCTAGTAATTCCACCAATAGTAGATAATTTATACAGAAGAAGGGAGAGGGAGCCTCATCGATCTTCTAGCAACTTTTCAGTAATGAAATAAGTGCTTTACTCATTCCGGAGGTATTCCGGAAAAATAAATTTACTGCATCTAATAATTCCACCACTAGTAGATGATTTATACAGAAGAAGGGAGAGGGAGCCTCGTCGATCTTCTAGCAACTTTTCAGCAATGAAATAAGTGCTTTACTCATTCGTCCGAAATTTTTCGGGGGAAAAATAAATTAACTAAGATATGAAAACACTTAAACTACAAAACTCCTGCTGTTGTAAATAGCATTTACAGTTTCAAACATGCTTTTCTTTTTTGATTAAGCGGCTGGTAATTTACCAGTCATGGAAATGGTATGTCTGCTCCACAGGGTTTTAAAACAGAATTACTAAACTAAAACCATAAACATGAACTTTAAAAACTATCTACCCACACTAAAAGGCCTCTCTTTGGGACTATTGATCAGTAGTTCGGCCTTTTCGGCAACAGTTAAACCACCCGCAGCCTTTATTAAAGAAGGAATATGGCGCGGTGTATTTACGGTGAGCGAATCGGCTGTTCCATTTAATTTCGAATTTAAGGGCAAAGATCCTGAACACGCTGTTTTTACTTTGATAAATGGCACCCGTCGCGATGATTTCCATGTGCAGCGTCTTGGAAAGGATTCGATTTTCGTTAAAATGAATACTTACGATGCAGCCCTGGTGGCCAAAATAGAACCCAATGGTACATTAAGTGGTGAGTATCGGAGTTTGGTACCAGGTTTCAGGGGGAACTCTCTGCCATTTACGGCCGAGCCTGGTAAAACCTACCGCTTTGTAGAGCCCGGTAAAGATGTAAAACCTACTGCCGACCTATCGGGC
This sequence comes from Pedobacter sp. HDW13, assembly GCF_011303555.1. NCBI lineage: Bacteria > Pseudomonadati > Bacteroidota > Sphingobacteriia > Sphingobacteriales > Sphingobacteriaceae > Pedobacter > Pedobacter sp. HDW13. Next base: position 4,740,452 of record NZ_CP049868.1, read on the forward strand.
AAATGGGAACTTAAATTATACAGTAAAGAAGCTGTTCCTGCATCAATTGCGGTGCTGAAACAAAACGGGAATAAGCTTACGGGCGTAATTATGACGGTTGTAGGCGATAGCCGTGAAATTGAAGGCACCATACAAGGAAATGAGTTCGCTTTATCGGGCTTTACCGGTCCAAGTCCTTTTATTATTAAAGGAAAAGTAAATGAAGATGGCACGCTATCAGGAGATCAGGGTTTTGGTATCTATAAAAACATCAAGTTCGATGCCACTAAAAACAACGATGCCAACCTGCCTGATCCCTATAAATTAACCTTTTTAAAAGAAGGCTATAAAAAACTCGATTTCACTTTTCCTGATCTTAAGGGTAAAGCCGTTTCGCTGAGCGACGATAAATACAAAGGCAAAGTGGTAATTGTAGAAATTGTGGGTACCTGGTGTCCGAACTGTACCGACCAGACTGTTTTTCTTTCGCCCTGGTTTAACAAAAACCAAAAACGCGGAGTAGAAGCCATTGCCATTGGTTTTGAACAAAAAGACAGTCTGGCCTATGCCCAGTACACGCTCGGAAAGCTGAGAGATAAATACGATATCAAATACGATATCCTATTCGGTGGGCTGGCCGATAAGAAACTGGTAGCACAGAAACTGCCCGCACTCAACAAATTTATTGCTTTCCCAACTACCATTATCATCGATAGAAAAGGAGAGGTACGCGAAATTTACACCGGTTACACCGGCACGGTAACAGGTAAATATTACGACGATTACGAGAAGAAATTTAATCGCGTACTAGACGAACTGATTGCCGAACCAGCACCAGAAACTGCTGCAGTAAACAAGAATGAATCGATAAAAGGAAAATAATCATTAAAAAACCAAAATAAAATGAGCGTACATAAAATTTTTAAAGGAGCAGTTTTGCTCAGTTCACTGTTTATTGGTGGACAGGTTTTGGCCGATGGTGTAAAACCGGTAGCTGTAGAAAAAACAATAAAAGAAGGGGTTTGGCGCGGTGTATTTAATGTAAGCGAAACCCAGGTGCCTTTTAACTTCGAATTTAAAGGCAAGGATTTCGAACATGCTACTTTTACCCTGTTAAATGGCACCCGTCGCGATGATTTCCACGTAAAACGCATTGCACCCGATTCGGTATTTATTAAAATGAATACTTACGATGCAGCCCTGGTAGCCAAAATAAATGATGATGGTACATTATCAGGCGAGTATCGCAGTTTGGTGCCGGGTTTCAGGGGCAATTCGCTTCCTTTTACTGCCGAGCATGGCAAAAAGTACCGCTTTGTTGAGCCGGGTAAAGATGTGGCACCGGCGGCCAATATATCGGGCAAATGGGAGCTTAAGTTCTATTCAAAAGAACAGGTGCCTAACAAGGTGGCGATACTAAAACAAAACGGAAACAAGCTAACCGGGGTAATTATGCAGGTAACCGGCGATAGCCGCGAACTGGAAGGTACTGTACAAGGTGATGAGTTTGTGCTTTCGGGCTTTACGGGCCCAAGTCCTAAAATTTACAAAGGTAAAATCAATCCTGATGGTACCATCAGCGGCGTAATTTCGGCCGGAATTTACGATAATACCAAATTTGATGGTGCAAAAGACGATAAAGCCGAATTGCCCGATCCCTACAAAATTACATTCTTAAAAGAAGGTTATAAAAAGCTCGATTTTACCTTCCCTGATCTTGCCGGGAAATCGGTTTCGCTAAGCGACGATAAGTACAAAGGTAAAGTGGTAATTGTAGAAATTGTGGGTACCTGGTGCCCGAACTGTACCGATCAAACGGTATTTCTTTCGCCATGGTTTAACAAAAACCAGAAAAGAGGAGTAGAGGCCATTGCCATTGGCTTTGAACAAAAAGACGACCTGGAGTACGCCAAATACACACTGGGCAAACTGCGCGATAAATACGATGTAAAATACGATATCCTTTTTGGTGGCCTGGCCGATAAAAAACTGGTATCGCAGAAATTGCCGGCACTCAATAAATTTATTGCTTTTCCAACTACCATTATCATCGACAGAAAAGGCGAAGTACGCGAAATTTATACGGGTTATACCGGCACCGTTACCGGAAAATACTATAAAGAATACGAGAAAAAATTTAACGCTTTGTTAGATGAACTGATTGCAGAAGATGCTACGGCTACTGCCTCGGCAACAGGCGATAAAAACACGCAAAAAAGCAAATAATCATATCCTTACGCCGGTTAAGCTGATGGGTTAACCGGTATTATCTAAAAAATATAAATCCAAAATGAAACTAACATTAACCATTTCGCTATTAACCCTGGCCTCTTTAGGCGCTTTATCACAGTCGAACCGCTTTGCTGCGGCAAACCACAACGGATCTGCATCAAAGAAAATAATTGTTACACCTAATCATGCTTCAAAGGCGCAATCGTTCAAAGTAGATAATGCCAGCAGCAAACTAACCTGGTTGGCCAAAAAAGCTACTGGCGAACACAGTGGCAACGTAAAAGTGAGCGAAGGAACATTTGTAATTGATGGTACAACACTTAAATCAGGCAGTTTTACCATCGATACCAAATCGATTACCGTAACCGATGTTACCGACGCCACCACAAACGGAAAGTTGCTTGGGCACTTAAAAAGCGAAGATTTTTTCAGTACTGAGAAATTTCCGACTTCAACTTTTGTAATTACATCTGCCAAAAAAGGAAGTGGCAACCAGTATAGCTTAACCGGTAAACTAACAATTAAAGGCATTACCAACGAGGTAAGTTTTCCGGCGGCAATTGATGTTGCTGGTAAAAAGTTAACCGCCAAAGCTAAAATTACCATCGATCGTACGAAATATGATATCAAGTTCAGATCAAAAAACTTTTTCGAAAACCTTGGTGATAAAGTAATATACGATGATTTTGATATCGATGTAGCCTTAGTGGCGAATGCCGGATAATAAACCAACCTAAACTAAAACGCTTAATAAGAAAGGCTGTATTGTTGCCGGATCGTTATGGCGAAGCCGATGGCTCAAAGCAAGTTCACAATACAGCCTTTCCAATTTAAAACAAACTGCCAAACGATTTTATAAGCTTAATCAGGGCTAAAAGAAACAGAATTGAACCGATGAAAAAAAGAAGTGCTATCATCATACTGAGCTTTATTGCGCTGTTGCTTACCCAGGCAGCTTTTGTTGGAGGCGGCGTAAGCGAAATCCAAACCAAAGAAGAACTTGGGAGCAGTTTATTTTTCGATAACATCCTTTCGAAAGACAGAACCATTAACTGCTCATCGTGCCACAGGCCCGAATTTGCCTTTGCTGATACGGCCACTTTTAGCATTGGTATTGGCGGTAAACTAACCGCACGCAATTCGCCCGGTTTAACCAATTTATCTGGTCGCACACATTTTTTCTGGGATGGAAGGGCAGCTTCGCTCGAAGAGCAGGCTTTAGGCCCCATTACTTCACCCGATGAAATGGGATTGAGCATTGAAGAAGCTGTAGAAAGGCTGAACAAGGATAAGGCATACGTCGAGGCTTTTGCAAAAGTATTTAAATCGCCGGCTACCAAAGATAACCTGTTAAAAGCACTTGCTGCTTTTGAGCGGACCTTAGAAACCAATAACAGTGCTTACGATCGTTACATCAATGGCGATGATAATGCCCTTTCGGCTGCGGCAGCCCGCGGGCGGCTGTTGTTTATTGGTAAGGCCAACTGCAATAACTGCCACTCGGGAGAAGATTTTACCGCCGATCGTTTTAAAAATATTGGCCTTTATAATGGTAAAACCCTCAAAGATGCCGGACGTTTTACCATCACGAAAGACAGCACGGCCATTGGCGAATTTAAAATACCTGGCCTGCGCAATGTGGCCTTAACCGCTCCCTACATGCATAACGGACAGTTTAAAACGCTTAAAGAGGTGGTTACCTACTACAATAATCCATCAGCAGTGGTACACGATGGCCTTAACCGCGACTTATCACTCGATAAACCACTCAATCTATCCGACGGCGATATCAATGACCTGGTAGAATTTCTGAAAGCGCTTACTGATGAAAGATTTTTAACCGCCAAAAACAACCCGGCCAAAAACTAGATAATTAAAGGAACGGCACATCGTTTTTGCGCAGAAAAAAAGCGCAACAGCCCTTGTTATGCCCAAATTTTAACACATAAAATGAAAAAAAACATACTATTAATAACCACAATACTCTTTTTTGCAATCAATACCTTTGCGCAAAAAAGGCTCATAACCGGTGTGGTCACTTCGGCCGACGATCAAACACCCATCCCCGGGTATCGGTAAAAGTGAAAGGTCTTAATGAAGGTGCCTCTACTACCAAAAACGGTAGTTACCAGGTACCCATTCGCAATGGTAAAATTCTGCAGTTTTCTTTTGTGGGCTACATAACACAAGAGGTAGAAATTGGCCAGCAATCGGTCATCAATGTTAGTTTAGTACCCCTGGCCAGCAGTTTGGATGAAGTGAGTATTGTAGGTTCGCACAATGCCAACCGTACCAAATTAAACTCGGCCAACCCGGTTGATATTATTGACCTGAAGGCGCTGCAGGAGTCGGCACCACAGGTAAGCGTAACCCAGTTGCTGCAATATGTATCGCCCTCGTTCCATTCGTCGGTTTCGGGTGGAGGCGATGCAGCCTCGGCTACTTCAACCGCACAGTTGCGTGGTTTGGGTGTCGATCAGTTATTGGTGCTGATTAACGGAAAAAGACGTCATAAAAGTTCCAACATTAGCTGGGGAGGTCTGGGCAATGGTGCTACCGGTTACGATTTGAATGCCATTCCTACCGGAGCTATCGAACGCATCGAAATCCTGCGCGATGGCGCCGCTGCACAATATGGTTCTGATGCCATTGCAGGTGTAATTAACATTGTACTGAAGAAAAGTACAGAGGAACTTTCGCTTACTTCAACCGCGAGTGCGCGCAAACGTGGCGATGGCTTAACTACCCGCACCAGCAGTAATTACGGACTTAAACTGGGTAATAAGGGCGGTTATTTAAACATAACCGGCGAGTTTGCCACTCAGGCAGTTTCCTTACCTGTTGGTAATTCTGAGTCGGGATTGTACATTGGCCCTGCTTATGGTGGTGGTGCCAATACCAGAGGGTTCGACCAGATTTATACCAAAGAAATAGACGATGCCATTTTAGCCAGCAGGGGTATAGACCGCCATTATTTCGATCAGCGTGGAAGTACCAACAAATCCATTGACGGTTTATTATTTTTTAATGCTTCTGTTCCGTTAAAAGATGATGTAGAACTTTATTCATTCGGAGGCATCAGTCACCGCACCTCACAATTTACTGCAGTTTACCGTCTGCCAGGCTGGACTGAGCGTAACAATACGTTTATTTATCCCGATGGTTTTTTACCAGCTATGGATAACATTCTTTCCGATAAATCGTTGGCGATTGGTGTAAAAGCCAAAGTGAAAAACTGGAAGGTGGATATTTCCAACGTGTATGGCATCAACGATTTTTCGAATGTAGTCAGCAATTCGCTCAATGCCAGCCTGGGCCAGCGCAGTCCGCGTAAGTTCGATGCAGGAAGTTACAATGCCAGCCAGAATACTACCGGTTTAGATTTTAGCCGTTATTTCGACAAGGTATTGAGCGGCTTGAATGTTGCTTTTGGTGGCCAGTACCGGGTAGAAACCTATCAGATTATCGCTGGTGAGGACGGTTCGTATTCAAAAGCCGATCTTCGTACCATTTATGGCATCGATACTACTGCAACCGGTATTCCTTACACTACTTCGCTGGGTTTAACGCCTTTAAACGGGCTTTCTCCGGGTTCACAAATCCATGCCGGTTTTCGTCCTTCAAACGAAGTTAATGTAAGCCGGTCTATTTCTGCGGCTTATTTAGATGCCGAATTGAATATTACGCCTAAATGGCTGGTATCTGGTGCATTAAGGGTCGAAAATTATTCGGATTTTGGTAGTGTATTTACCTATAAAGCTGCTTCGCGCTTTGGCATTACCGATTGGTTAGGCGTAAGGGCTTCCATCAATTCGGGCTTCCGCGCGCCCGATCTGGCCCAGTTTTACTATACCGAAACCTCTACCACTTTTCAGAATGGGGTAGCTATCGATCAGGTTACCGCCAATAACGTAAATCCGGCCACTACAGCCTTGGGTATTCCTGCCTTAAAGGCCGAGAAATCGAAGGGTTACACCGCAGGTTTTACCGCTTCGCCATTGCCTAATGTAGAACTTACGGTCGATGCCTACCAGATTGATATTAATGACAGAGTGGGAAACACCGGGCGTTTTTCGGCAACTGATACCAATTTGCCGGCCGATGTACGGGCACTTTTTGTACAAACCGGAACCGTGCAGGCTAAGTTTTTCTATAATTCTTTCAGTACCCGAACCAGAGGGATAGAAGTAGCCGGCAGCTATAAATTTCTTTTCGAGAACGGTGGCAATGCCTCTTTTCTGGCCAGCGCCAACTTTTTAGATACCAAACTCACCAATGTAAATACCCCCAAAGGACTGGAAGCCTACCGTTACATCATATTCGACGAGTCGGAACAGGCACGTGTAACCAATAATATTCCTTCAACAAAAGTAAGTTTACAGGGCACCTACAGTTATAAAAAATTAAATATCTTACTGCGTACAGTATATTTTGGCTCGGTGGTGTCGGTTTCGCAACTCAACGCCAATTTCCCTAAACCCGATTACTACTATCAAACATTTAGCCCGATTTGGGTAACCGATATTTCGGTTGGTTATAAATTAACCAATAATTTGCTGGCCACTGTGGGCGCTAATAATTTATTTAACGTACTGGGCGATTATAGCGTTCCGGCACCGGGCAGCAACATTACCCGTAATCCTGGCCCTGGTGGCGCGCAGGCAGGTACCAATGCCGGCATTCAGCCATTTGTGAGATTATCGGCCAAATTTTAATTCTTAAAACAAACACATGAAATTTTTAAAGAACATAAATCAGTTAAAATATTTAACGTTTACGAATAAACTGGTACTGGCAGCCTCGATTTTAATTGCGGTTTTACCTTCGTGCAAGAAAACTGAATACCTCGATACCGATAATGCCGATCGCGAGCCGTTGAGCGCAAAAGTTAAGTTGGTAAATGCGCTAAGCATTACTGCGCCTGTTAATTTTCTGGATTTTACCCGGCAAATTAATACCACACTGGTTGCCCATAATGTGGCTACTACTTACCTCGATACCCAGTTTGGTAAAGTACAGTACAATACTACCGAAGGCAGCAATACCAGTTATAAATCTTCCTATATTTTTGGCGGCGCGGCTTCTTTTGCACAGGAAACAGATAAAGCATCCTTCGCAGGGCCAAATGGACCAATTGCCAGTTACTACCATACTTTGTTTACCGTTGCCAAGCGTAAACCAAGCAAGTTAAATCCGGGTAACCGCGATAGTTTGGTGCTGGTGTACGACGATTTAACTGCACCGGCTGCCGGCAAAGCCAAAATCAGGTTTGCCAATTTCTCACCCGATGCACCTAACCTTGATTTAAAAACTACCGGAGGCACTTCCTGGTTTGCCAATGTGGCCTACGGTAACTTTGGCGATCAGGTGCAGCTAAGCTACGATGCCAATGGAAAAGCACCAGCCACCATTTCGGGGCTGAGCTGGAAAACACTGGGACCATTTAAGGAAATTGCTGCAGGTGCTGCACAAAACCTCGAGCTTAGAAACAACAGCACAGGTACGCTAGTACCGGTAAAAACTGCGGCTTTGAGCAACCTTAATTTTGAAGAAGGTAAAATCTATACACTGTTTATCAATGGCAATCTCGCTACCGATGCAGCCTTGCAAGCTACACTGATTGTACACACTAAATAATGGATACTAATGAGAACAAATAACAGGAGGCATTTCATTAAAACATCCCTTACTCTTGCTGCAGGAGCAGCTTTAAGTCCGGCTTTATCGCATGCTTTTGCTAAACCAGCAGTTTTGCAATTTGTGCAGGAACCATTAAAATATCCCTTTAATGCGTTCGAGCCTTATATCGATGCGCTTACCACCGAGATCCATTATACCAGGCACCATACGGCTTACATTAAAAATGTAAACGAAGCCATTGTGGCCGAAAAAATACCTTACACTACTGTCGAAACTTTTTTCGAAAATGCAGCCAGTCTTTCGGCTAAAGCGCGCAACAACGGTGGCGGAGCATGGAACCATAATTTCTTTTTCGCTACGCTAAAGCCCGGTAGTGCATCAGTACCCGAAGGGAAATTAAAAACGGCCATTGATAAAGCTTTTGGCTCGGTTGATCGTTTTAAAGAACAATTTGCACAAGCAGCAGCCACCCGTTTTGGCTCCGGCTGGGCCTGGCTGGTTAATGATAAAGGGCAGCTTAAAATCACCTCTACGGCCAATCAGGATAATCCCTTGTTTAGTTCGGCAGAAGTGAAAGGCATTCCTTTACTCGCGCTCGACGTTTGGGAACATGCCTATTACCTCAAATACGAGAACAAAAGGGCCGATTATATTGCTAATTTCTGGAATGTGGTAGATTGGGATGTAGTAGCAGGCAGATTAACTTGATTACAAGGCCATTTGAATGGCTTAAAGAAGCCCTGCTTTCTGCAGGTTATATTTGGTTAGAAGAGCGGAACTCGCCTGGATAGGGAGTTCCGCTAATTTATAAAGGCAATTATCCTTTTTTGAAATGTTTGTTCAATGCATTTTGCACTTTAGCCACATCAGTTTCGATGGCTTTTTTTACGCCGGCATCAAGTGCTTTGGTAAAATTGGGTGCAACATGAATGGCTGTAGTATCGTTTACAATAATCAATTCGAGCGGATTAGCCCCAAATTTTAACGCTACTTTTAATTTAGAAACCTCTTTTTCAACGTTTTTGCTAAATTCATAGCTATCGCTCAATTCGTCAAAACAATCGCGTGCAGCCTGAAATACAAGTTCAGTTTCAATATCCAAGCCGTTTATAACGATTGTAGCAGCCTGCAATTCTTTTTTCAGGTCCTCGTTTCCTTTTACTGTTGTGTGGATGGTTTGCAAAGGTTCAAGTAAATCTTCGCTGATCACGATTAACTTTTTATCTGTGATTACAATTTTTGCATGGTTGCCGGTTTCATCAAACAATTGTTCTACGTGGATGATATCGTTACCATCTTTAACTACAGATACATTTTGTGATTGTTTTTCAACTTTCGAATCGGCGATGGCATTTTTCAATACGTTTACCAGATAATCGAGAACCGGATATTGATTAATTTCAGACATGTATTTAATTTTTTTTGCAAAGATAGGTTTGCAAACGGATCAAAGAAGTTTTAACAGATTTTTTTTTGGAAGCAGGACAATACAGGATGAAACTGAATAATTTAATCTTTAATTTTATCATTAACCATCCCTAACCAAATTGATATGAGAATTAGCTATTTAACTTTTCTTGCTTTTTTAACACTGCTAACCGTTTCCAGTTTTGCACCTGATAAACAGTATGCCCAACGTTTAGGTATTATGTCGGGCTTAGGGCAAGACAGCATTGCCCATGCCGGCGGTTTTACCATGATTGGCGAATCGGTAAGGAAAATGCTTGCCCCGGGCTTAACCGACGATGCTTTTAATGCCAACCTGAAACAGATAAAGGCTGCCAGATGTAAAGTAACTGTGTGTAACCTGTTTTTTCCGGGGAACATTAAAATAGCAGGTCCCGATGTGGTAGAAGCCAGGGTTTTATCGTATGCCGATTCGGTATTTTCGAGGGCAGGGCAGGCAGGTGTAAAGCTGATTGTTTTAGGCAGTGGAGGTTCGCGTAACATTCCGGTAGGTTACGATCTGGCTAAAGCTAAAACAGATTTTGTGGCACTCTGTAAAAAAATAGGGCAGCTTGGGGCAAAATATAAAGTAGTAATAGCGCTCGAAAATCTCGAAACTACTGAAACTACTTTTATTACTTCACTTAAATCGGCTGCCGAGATTGTAAAAAGGGTAAATCATCCCAATTTTAGGCTCAATGTAGATATTTTTCACATGATGCGCGAAGGAGAATCGCCTGATGAAATACGGGCTGCAAAAGGCTTGGTAGGGTACTGCGAAGTAGCCGAAAAAGAAAAACGTACACTACCTGGGGTAATGCGCGATGATTTTAAGCCGTATTTTCGTGCCTTGCGCGACATTAATTACAAAGGCCTTATTTTTATTGAAGGAAGCATTGGCAATGCTGCGGTAGAAATACCGGGTGCCTACAGATATTTATCGGCACAACTGGCCGAAGTTGATGCAGAAAAACGATAACATATTTGTAAATGGCAAGGTTTTGCTTCTTTTTAAGGGGTTTTTGTTGTTGAAAGATATTAAAGGTTTAAAAATACAACCAGTAAGGATTAATATTTAGAGATAATTGATTGTTGAAACTGATTTATTAAAGTTTTTAACCTTTTTTGTTTTAATTACTTGCCTATCAATATAAAACTACATTCGGTTTACTGTTAATTTCAGTACAAACTGGCCTAATAGTATTATCTTTGCAACCGATTGCGATGGACACTTACAGCTCATTTTCAGATAATGAACTAGCTTTCTTACTGACTAAGGATGATGAGCTGGCTTTTACCGAAATTTACAACCGTTTTTACGGCTTGTTGTTTATCCACGCCAGTAAACGCTTAAACAGCGAGGAAGAAGCCAAAGACCTGGTACAGCAGTTATTCGAAACTTTATGGATCAAAAGGGCAAAGGTAGCTCCCGATGGTAATTTGTCGGCCTATTTGTATGCGGCCACCCGAAATAGGGTGATTGATGTTTTTGCACATCAGAAAGTGGAGGATAAATATATTGGTTCCTTACAGGGCTATTTGGATCAGGAACATGTATTAACCGATTACCTGGTGCGTGAAAAAGAAATGGCTGCTTTAATAGAACGCGAAATAGATGCTTTACCCCCTAAAATGCGCGAAATCTTCTTAATGAGCCGCATGGAGAATAAAACCCATAAAGAAATTGCCGAATTACTCGAAATTTCCGAGTTAACGGTAAAAACGCAGGTGAAAAGAGCACTTAAAATTTTACGTTCGCGTTTGGGACTGGTTACCTATCTTATTTTTATGCTTAAAACCTATCATTAAAGCAAAAAACTGCTTTTAGGTCGGGTGAAGGTAGTAATTCGTAGATTTTGGGTGTAAGATTTGTGAAATGGGGCAATCAATTTTTGTGTCTGCTGAAAAAAATGTAAAAAAAAATATATTTCCGCGTACCCCCAGGCTATACCCTTCGCCGTATATACATTAATCAACCCTAAAAGATTGTTGTTAATGGAGAAAAATGCGAAAAGATTGTTGGATAAGTACTTGTCAGGTAATTGTACCGCCAATGAAAAAGCCATTGTAGAACAATGGTATCAGCAACTTCCTTTTGAGGGCGATACGCCAAAGCAACAACGCATTACCGCTACCCAGGCTGAGGTTTGGCAACAGCTGCAACAGGGCAGAAAAAAGGCAAAGCAGCTGGTGCTGTATAAACGCATTGCAGTGGCGGCCAGTATCTTGTTGTGCCTGAGTGTTGGTCTTTACCTGGTAACACGCATCAATGTGCAACAACAGCTTATAGTAAGTACTTTAAACGATGTTAAGCCAGGTCGCAATAAAGCCATTTTAACCCTGGCCGATGGTTCTGTTATTGATCTGGATAATGCCAAAACCGGTCAAATAGCCATGCAGAATGGTATTGTTGTACGTAAAACAGCCAATGGTAAACTCGAATATATCATTAAAGATGCTGCCGGTAACGCCAATCAAACTATTAGTAACAATTTAATTTCGACCCCAAGAGGAGGCGAATATCAGGTAACCTTACCCGATGGCACAAAAGTTTGGCTAAACGCAGCTTCCACTTTAAAATATCCTTCAACGTTTGCTAAGAACGAACGGAGGGTAACGCTTCAGGGCGAGGCTTATTTCGAAGTTTCAAAAGATAAAAACAGACCATTCAGGGTTGCTACGAATCAGCAAACAGTAGAAGTATTGGGTACACATTTTAACATCAATGCCTATAGTGATGAAGAATTGGTTAAAACCACGCTTTTAGAAGGAGCCGTGAATGTTTCGAATGGAACAAACAGCTTAAAACTAAAACCTGGCCAGCAGGCACTATTTAACCTTGCCGATGCAAAACTCCGCATAAACCCGGATGTGGATGTGGATAAAGAGCTGGCCTGGAAAAACGATCTTTTTGCTTTCGATAACGACGATTTGAAAACCATTATGCGGCAAATATCGCGCTGGTACGATCTTGATGTGGTATATCAGGGCAAAATAACCGACGAAAAATATGTGGGTGAAATCCCAAGAAACAGCAATTTATCCGAAGTATTCAAAATATTGGAACTTAACCACGTTCATATTGATGCCAAAGGTAAAGTGCTCACTGTATCTGGCAGTAAAAACAGATAGACTTTGCCCGTCGCTAAAAAGGCAGTAAACCAAACAATTAATCAACTAATTCAACTAAACTGTATGATGAAAAAATTACCTGAAATCTAATTTCGTACCGCAAAAAAAACCGAAAGCGCAGTAACGCTTCCGGTAGAAATTTTGGACACAGCAGCTTGCTTCGAAACCCAGCTGCTATTTATTAACCTCATTCAAAACAAAGGTATGAAATTAACAACCCTTTACAACCCCGTATGCGCTATACGGAGGGTAAGGATTAAATTTTTATTGGTCATGAAATTGACTGCTATATTACTATTGGTCGGCGCTTTGCATATTTCTGCCGCCACATTCTCGCAAACTGTAACCTTATCCCTTAGAACAGCTCCGTTAAAAACGATATTTAAGGAGATTAAAAAACAAACCGGTTACTTTTTCTTTTACAAAGGTCAGCTTTTAGAAGGCAAGCCCGAGGTTACTGTAGAGTTAAAAAATGCCAGTCTAACCGAGGCCTTAAATTTGTCGTTAAAAGGGCTAAATCTCAATTTTAATATTGTAAACAAAACCATTGTAATCAGCAATAAAGAGAACCAACCCCTGGAATCGCTTGCTGTAGCCAGCCAGATCGAAGTTAAAGGTAAAGTGGTAGATAAAGACAATGACGAAAGCTTGCCAGGTGTTAATATTTCCGTAAAAAACGGCGCTAGTATTGGCGTAACCAACGAGAAAGGCGAGTTTAAAGTAACGGTTGCCGAAGGCGCTACACTTGTTTTTAGCTATGTGGGCTACGAAATACAGGAAGCTAAAGCAAGCGCGGGCAAAACACTGAATATTAGGCTCACGGCTAAACAGACGCAGATGACCGATGTGGTGATTACCGGTTATCAGGCCATCAAGAAAGATAACTATACCGGTAATGCCATTACGATATCCGGAGATCAGCTGAAAAGGGTAAATCCGCAAAATTTGCTTCAAAGTATAGGCACATTCGACCCATCGTTTAAACTAATTGATAATAACCTTGCCGGCTCCAATCCAAATAGAATTCCGTCTATTAATGTCAGAGGCGCTTCAGCATTACCTAGTGGTGATGGTCAGGTACTTAGAAGAGATGAAATTCTTGGAACAGCCAATATGCCGGTTTTCATGCTTGACGGATATGAAGTAAGTGTGCAGAAAGTGTTTGACCTTGATGTTAACAGAATTGCCTCTGTTACCTCATTGAAAGACGCTGCTGCTACCGCTATCTATGGTTCGCGCGCAGCCAATGGCGTAATTGTGATCACTACTAAAACACCTTTGGAAGGCAAACTAAGGGTTGAATACAATTACGAATTGAATCTAACTGCGGCAGATCTAAGCGATTATCAGGTTTTAGATGCAGCTCAAAAACTGGATTATGAAGTTCTGGCAGGATTATATAATTCTGCTAAGCAACAGGTATCTCAGGATCAGCTGGATGAAATTTATTACCACAAAAAAGCCAATGTTGTGGGTGGTGTTAACAGTTACTGGCTTTCTCAACCCTTACGTAATACGATCGGGAATAAGCATGCTGTAAATCTTGATGGAGGTTCATCAGCCTTTCGGTACAATGTTAACCTACGCTACCAAACAAGACCTGGAGCAATGAAAGGATCTCAAAGAGACCAGTATTCAGGTGGAATGAGTTTCCAGTACAACGTTAAGAAAATTCAGTTTAGAAATGAATTATCTGTAACCCAGGTAGGGGCTACCGAATCGCCATACGGTGATTTTTCAAGTTATGTAAGGATGAATCCCTATTACCCTTTGCAAGATGCGAATGGCATGGTTATGCGAATTTCGGATGTCTACGAAAAACAGGACCGATCAAAAGAATATGTGTTTAATCCACTGTATGATGCCAGTTTAAGTAGTTTTAATAAATCAAAGTATACCGAAATCATTGATAACCTTTCTGCCGATCTGGAAGTTGCAAAGGATCTGAGGTTAAGGGCTCAGATGAGCGTAACCACGCGATCAAATGCCGATGATGTATTTACATCTCCCATGGCTAATAAATATTATCTGTACACTTCAGATAAAATTGACGAAAAGGGAGAGTACATGAATAGGGAGATGAAAGAAACCTATTGGGACAGTAATATCAGGCTAACCTGGTTAAAGCAGATAGGCGGCCATTATTTTAATGCACTGATCGGTGTAAACGCCAGGACAGAACTTCGTGATCAAAAAGAATTTACTGCAATCGGATTTGCGAACGATCGTTTTACCAGTATAGGATTTGCCAAAGGATATGCCGAAGATGGAAAACCATTGAGCAGGCTCGAAAAAGCACGGCTTTTCGGTTCTTTCGTCACCATGAACTACTCCTACAAAAACCGTTACCTGATGGATGGAACTGTTCGTGTGGATGGTTCTTCGAAGTTTGGTGTGAACAACAGATTGGCTCCGTTTTGGTCGTTCGGATTAGGCTGGAATGTACATCAGGAGGAATTCTTTAAGGATAATAAAGTAATCAGTCAATTGAGAATAAAGGCCTCTACAGGTCTCACTGGTTCTGTGGAATTTGATCCTTATTTATCCCGGACCATTTATAAATATAATACCGGAAACTGGTATTCATCAGGCATTGGTGCGAGTGTAAACAGTTATGGTAATGAAAACCTGGGTTGGCAAAAAACACGGATGACGGATATTGGTATAGATATCGGGCTGTTTAAAGACCGTATCATGATTACGCCAAGGGTATACAAGAAGTTTACCAAAGATATTCTGGCCGATATCACCTTACCTCCATCAACAGGCTTCTTATCTTATAAAGAAAACCTTGGAGATATGGAGAACAAAGGGGCGGAATTAGGGCTTACAATAGATGCGGTGAGGAGCAAAGATTGGTCGGTAAACCTGAATGCCAGTATGGTTTCTAACAGAAATAAGGTGGTAAGGATCTCGAATGCCTTAAAGAAATATAACGATAGGGCCGATGAACTGCAGTCGGTAAAACCTGGAGAAGGCGGCTACAGGGGTATTCCATTACTTCGTTTTAGCGAGGGACAACCTTTCAATGCTATTTATGGCGTACGTTCATTGGGTATCGATCCGGAAAACGGACGTGAGTTATACCTCAAAAAAGACGGCAGCATAACCTACGATTATGATAAGCGCGATTACGTTGTAATTGGCGATCCTAACCCTAAAGTGAGCGGTTACTTTGGCGGAACGGTTAACTACAAAAGATTTAGCCTTTATGTGCAGTTTCAAACCTTTTTCGGAGGCGACAAATATAATTTAACCCTGGTAGAGCGTGTTGAGAATGCAGATCCACGTTATAATGTAGACAGCCGCGTGTTTGAAGAAAAATGGAAGAAGTCTGGTGACCTCTCTTTTTACAAAAATATAGCTGATATCGGCGAGACCGATGTAAGTTCAAGATTTATACAGCCTGATAATCTGATCAACCTTCAATCAGTTAACCTTTCTTACGACATGAGTAAAAAAATAGCATCCAAACTATCAATGTCAAGTTTGATGTTTCAGGTAACTGCAAACGACCTTGTACGTTGGTCGTCGGTGAAAGAAGAAAGAGGTATTAATTACCCATTTACCAGGAGTTTAACCTTTTCTGTTAGAGCAGCTTTTTAAACTTTTTAATCACAGATTTAAAATAAAAAACATGAATATTAGATTATTAATCTGCCTTATTTTAGTAACAGGGTTATTCAGTTCCTGTAAGAAATGGCTGGAAATTGAGCCGGAATCAGAAATCGCCGCCCCAATTTTATTCAGTACCGAAAACGGTTTCATGGAAGCAATAAATGGCGTGTACAACCGCAGTACCGAATCAGATCTTTATGGTAAAGAACTTACCTTCGGTACAACCGAGGTATTGGCGCAAAATTTTTCGATGCGTGATGACGGACAGGATTACAGGCAGACCTCCTTGTACAATTATAAACATGGCGAGTTTATCAAAAGGAAGGATAAAATATGGGCTGGTTTATATAATTCCATTGTAAACTGTAATTTGATCCTTGAAAATGTTGATGCGAAAAGGAATGTTTTTACCGGTTCAAATTATGCCATTGTAAAAGGAGAAGCACTTGCATTAAGGGCCTACCTACATTTTGACCTGCTTCGTCTTTTTGCTCCATCGTATTTGCGAAACCCTGCTGCAAAAGGAATTCCGTATGCCAGCAAGTATACAAAGGAAATTACTCCTATGTCTACAGTGTCGCAAGCCATCGAGTTAATCATCAAAGATCTGGAAGAGTCAAAACAGCTTTTAACAGCAGATCCCATCCGGAGCGCCGGTTATATTGTAAACTACCCCTTGGTTAGCGATACACTGAAAAATACAGAGGAGAAAAACGCTAGTCTTTTTTTACAGAACAGAAGGCACCGTATGAATTATTACGCAGTATGCGGAACATTGGCCAGGGTTTACCTTTATAAAAATGATAAAGTGAAAGCCTTGTCAAATGCTAAGGAGGTAATCGATTCTAAAAAATTCCCATGGACAGCAAAAAGTGATTTTGAGGCTTTTGAAGATTCAAAAAAAGACCGTATCCTTTACAAGGAACTTGTTTTCGGATGGTATATACCTGGTGCTGCAAAAGAAATAAAAGACAATTGGTTTCAAAGTGGTACCAGAGGTTTTTATTTAATTGAGGATGCTGCTGATTATATCTATGAAAAGGCAACAGCTGGCGCGAGTGATTCGCGCTACAAATACTGGCTATCTGCTACTTCAAATCAATCGTCGAGATCTTATGATATTGTTAAATACCGCAGAAACCCCTTAAGTGCTGAGGTGAACGCAAATCTTCATTACCTGATGGCACCTGCAATCAGGCTGAGTGAGATGTATTACATTGCTGCTGAGTGTTCGTACTCCACCAATCCTGCAATCGCAGTCAATTACCTTACGCAGGTTCGTGAAGCCAGACAAATTGGCGATCCTTTATCCATAAACAGTGAAGAAGATTTATTAAAAGAGCTACTTAAAGATGCACGTAAAGAATGGCTGGCAGAAGGGCAGTTGTTTTATATGTACAAAAGGCTAAACAGGGGTATTGTAGGGCAAACCGGCATAATTATTCCTCCTTCCGATAATATTTTCGTACTTCCACTGCCTAACGATGAAATCGTTTATGGTGGCAGATAAAACATGTGAAATTTTTGAATAGCAAATTATGAAAAAATATATATTAATATTCGCGGTATTCTGCCTTGCTTCCTGCAAAAAAGCAGAAGAGATGCGTTTTGATCACAACGCCAATGTTTATTTCGATATTTATAATGGTGATAAAGACAGCATCGTAAGAACTTTTGCCTACAACCCTACATTAGCTCAGGATACTGTTTGGCTACCAGTGCGTTTATCAGGAATCAGGACCGTTGAAGAAAGGAAGTTTAGTGCACGGGTAGACGCTGATTCTTCTACAGCCACTGTTGGCGTTCATTATGAAACACTAAAACCCCAATATTCCATTCTTCCTAACAGGGGAATAGGATACATTCCATTGGTAATTTATAATAAGGATAAGGAGCTCGAAAACAGATCGGTTTCGATACTGATCAAATTAACTGGTACACCCGATCTGGGCATAGAAAATCCTTACCTGATTAGGGCAAAAGTCGTATTCTCGGCCAAACTCGAAAAACCAGGTTGGTGGGATACCTGGCCGCTTCCACCTTATTCGAGAACCAAACATGAATTGTTCATTCTGGTGACCGGACAAACCTCACTCTCAACCGACGGTTTGGACGCACCAAAAAACCTCTATTATATAGGCTTGTTAACCACGATGTTAAACAATCCTTTTAATTGGGTTACCAAAAATGAAGCAAAAGGATATGTGATTGAAGCAGTAACTATCGGTAATACAGATAGATACTATTTCTACAATAAAAAGAATCCGGCCAAAAAAACACTTTTGCGGAAAAATATGCAAAATGGTAAATACTATTTTATAGATGAAAACGGCAATGAGGTTATTTAAATATAGGAACATGGATATTAAAAAAATAATATTGCTAATTGTAGCAGTGGTTTCTATTGCCGCATGTCATAAAGACCTGGGTAATTACGAAATCAATATGCCTGTCGAGCCTAAGGTGATTAATCTCGATTCTGTTTATACAGCCAGTGTGGGCGATAGTCTGATCATCAAACCAAAAATAGAAGGCACCGATGCTGCCAATGTAGACCTTGAATGGCGAATCAGTGTAATTGAAGGAAACGATGTGCTTTATAAAGGACCCGCATTAAAAATCATATTTGGTTTGCAGGCTAAAAGATATGCTGCCCGCTTAACCGTATTCAACAAAGCCAACGGAATGAAATATTTCCATAAGTTTTACATAGATGGCGGGACAGAATTTGCCAGTGGTACAACAGTGTTGAGTATAGAAAACGGAACAACGCAGTTTTCATTTGTAAAACCTGACGGTAGTGTGCAGGCACGTTTATACAGGGCCATGCAAGGCAAGGATCTGCCTCCAAACCCTACAAATTTATTTCTGCTTAGAAATATATTTACCGGAGGTACCTTATTGGGCTATTGGATTATTACAAAAAATGGAGGTATCAGGCTGGAGCCAAATACCATGCAGGAGGATCCGAAATACCCCAATACACTAAAGAATAACTTTTTTACCACACCTGATAATCTTGAAGTCGGCTCCCTGATATCACACCCTCAGGGGGTAATGATGGGAGTGGTAAACGGCAAATTCTACGGAGGCACCACCAGTACCTGGGACCAGGCTGCTACATATGGCATGTTTGGTTTACCTGCTGATGGCGATTATGAATTGGCTTCTTCCTTTGTAATGAGCTTTACGCAATCAGCCACTTATTTTATTGGTTTCGACCGGAACAGGAAACAATTTGTCAGGATCAATCTATATGGAGCGCCTGTTTATTTTGGTACTCAATACTCGGTTAGCACAACAACTGCTTTCGATCCTACCAATGTAGGTATGGATCTTGTCCATTTAGAGCAGCTCAATAACGCAGATTGTTTTGCCTTTTGCAAGGGAACCGACGGAAAGATTTACGAACTTAAGTTTAATGTTCAGTTTAATGGTCCGTTTACTTTTACCCCTCAGCATAAACGCCTTTTTGTGCGCCAGGAGCTGATCAACGAAAATACAAAATGGAGCGGTGCTAAAAATGGAGTAATCTATATTGCCAATGGCAGTAAAGTTTATCGGTATAATCCTGTAAATGAAGAACTCAGAGAACTCGCCACAAGCTTTACCGGGAAAACGATTTCCATGCTAAAACTTAGCGATGACGAAGAAACGTTGATGGTAGGAACAGAGCAGACCGTTTCTTTTCTAAACATAGCTACCGGAATGAACGGCGTATTCATTAAAAAGATCGAAGGCATTCCAGGTGCTCCTGTAGACATCGCAATCAGAAAATAACCTCATTCCATGAGTGGCTTTTAAAAAGGTCGGGCATGGAAATTTTAACCATAAAGAACGTACAAATGAAAATCATAAAATTAGCCGTACTGGCCTTATTATTCCCGGTTTTAACCTGGGCACAAACACCAAACTTTAGCCTTTCCGGCAAAATAGGCACCCTGAATGCCCCGGCAAAAGCTTACATCGATTATATGGACAATGGTGTGAGCCACGAAGATTCGACTGTAGTGGTAAACGGAACTTTCCGCTTTACTGGCCATGTTTCAGGTATTTCTTATGCCCGTATGGCACTCGATCATACCGGTGGAGGCAAACAACGCGCGGTATATACTGGCGATGTAATCTATTTCTACTTTGGCAAAGAGCAGGTTTTAATCAGCTCAAAAGATTCGTTAGATAATGCAAGCTTTACCGGTTCGAAAGTATATAACGAATATGCTGCTTACAACAAAACCATTGGCGGCACCATTATGGCTTTAACCAAAGCAGTAAATGCAGATTTCAATAGCGGAACACCCGAGCAGCAAAAAGATCCTGCCTATATGAAAGCGGTTGATACCCGTTACCGCAACAACATCAAAGCCCGCGAGGAGAAACAGTTCCAATTTGCAAAAGATCATCCCAATTCATTTTTTGGTTTAGTGGCTTTATCCGAGTCGGCAGGGGCAAAAGTAGATGTAAAGAAAGTAGAACCCGTATTCAACGCCTTAAGTAAAGAATTACGTGCTACCGATCTGGGAAAAGAACTTGCGCAACGCATAGCAGCCAATGGCATAACGGCTATTGGAGCCAAAGCACCTTTGTTTACACAGAACGATGTGCTGGGAAAACCAGTTTCTTTAGAAAGTTTAAAAGGTAAAGTAGTATTGGTAGAGTTTTGGGCAAGCTGGTGCAGTCCATGCCGTGCCGAGAACCCCAATCTGGTTAAAGAGTACAACCTGTACAAAGATAAGGGCTTCCAGATTTTATCTGTTTCGTTGGATAATGTGAAAGAAAACTGGTTAAAAGCCATTGAAACTGATGGTTTGCCCTGGTTGCATGTTTCCGATTTAAAAGGTTGGAACAACGAAGTAGGCCGTTTATATGGTGTAAGGGCTGTGCCTGCCAGTTTCCTGGTTGATCGTGACGGAACAATTATTGGCAATGGCTTAAGGGGCGAACCTTTAAATAAAAAACTGGCCGAAATTTTCAATAACTAATTATTCATCCATTAATAACGCTCAGAGGCTGTCCGCAAGTTGGATGGCCTCTTTTTTTGAGGAACAATAAAAACTAACATACTATTTATGACGAGACATTTTAGGCTACTGGCCTTATGCGTGTTGCTGTTTTCTACAAACGTTTTTGCACAGCAAAAGGTAGAAAGCATCATTTCTGCTGCAGTTAAAAAGGCTTACCCCGCAAGCGTCAGGATGTGGGGCTTTGATACTACGCGTAACGAACGTACCTCTGCACAATTTAGTGGCGTAGTGGTAAGTGCCGATGGTTATATTTTAACGGCTGCACATACCGTACAGCCCGGCCGTAATTACAAAGTTTTTTTTACCGATGGCCGCGAAGCCATTGCCGAAGCTTTGGGCAAAATTGAAGTGAAAGAAACTCCGGGTGCACCCGATGTGGCCATGATGAAGATTTTAACCAAAGGCAACTGGCCTTACGCCGAAATGGGCTATTCGCAAAGCCTTGTTAAAAATGAAATGTGTCTCAGCATTGCCTATCCGGAAAGTTTAAACCAGAAATTGCCCACCTTAAGACTGGGGAAGATTGCCGAGGTGAAAAATACTTATGGTTTCATCCAGTCAACCTGTAAAATGGAGCCTGGCGATTCAGGCGGACCTTTGTTCGATTATTTAGGGCGGGTAATTGGTTTACACAGTGCCATTGATGTAGCTGAAGACATGAATTTCGAAATTCCTGTTGATTTGTACCGTAAATATTGGTCGGCTTTGCAACAGGAGAAAATTTATACCGCCTTTCCCGATCAAACCGATCTGGTTAAAGTTGATAACCTCGCCGAGCAGATTAAAAAAGATACCGAGAGCGGTAAGATTGATTTTGCTAAAGTAAAGTTTAGTCCAAAATTCAAAAATGCCAGTTTCGAGGTAAGCAGCAGGTTTAATGGTGAGGTGAAAACGATTGGTGCTACACTTTTTAACCTAACTGATGCTACAGGGACGCACAAACAAGTATTGGTTACCAAAAACAGCATGATTGGTGAAGCCATTAGCCTTAAATTTAACGATAAAACACTTAATCTGTCGGTAATTGCACGCGATAAAGAGAACGATTTGATATTGCTGGGCTTGAATGAGGCCGTTGAAGGTGGAATTGATTTGAAAGGGATAAAACCTGCAATTGGCGAAAACCCTGTCGGACAATTGCTCTTTACAGCGAAATACGATGCAACTTATTTACAGAGTGTATGGAGTAGTACAACTTTAAGCCTGCCCAAGGTGTCGGCCATGCCTTATTTTGGGGCAATGGTGGCTTACAATACCAGTCCGGCGGTATTTTCGCTTATTAAAGCCGAAAGCCCCGCCGAACTGGCTGGATTAAAAATGGGCGATGAATTGGTAAGCATAGATGGACAGGCGATTGCTAAATCAACAGATTTCGTACCTTTTATGGTAAAATACTGGCCTGATGATGAAATTACCCTGAAATGGACGAGAGAAGGAAAGCCTTTTGTTAAAACCGTAAAACTAGCCGGAATTGGGCAGGGAAGTTCAAACCATCCGGCCGAAAAATTTGCTGGAGGTAAATCGGCGCGGCGCGATGGCTTTAACGCAGTGCATGCAAACGATCTGGCACTCACACCCGATTTAAATGGTAGCCCGGTGTTTGATACCAAAGGCAATTTCTGTGGACTAAATATTGCCCGCTTTAGCAGAACGGCAGCTTTGTTTTTGCCAGCCATTGTGATTTATAATTTTGTAACTGAACATGTTAAATAAGACGTTTTGGCCAAAATTAGATTCTTGTTGCAGGCTTAACAGTAGTTTCATATTCACTTGGTTCATTTGTTTTTAAACAAACGATTAAATGAAAAAAGAATTACTTACTCTATTTACAGCAGCAGCCATTGGCATGGTATCCTGCAAAAAGAACCACGAAGAACCTGCCACTGACATTAGCTATCCCGATATGGCTGAAGCTTCAGATCCTTCGGTTTTGTTTACCACGGCTGCTGGTGTAAAAGTATACAATGGAGGTTTTGGCTCGGCTGTTGCCACCGACCCAAATGCACCCGATGTTTTTTACATGCTTACCGATAGGGGATCGAACGTTGCCGGACAACTGGCCAATTCCATCATTATCGGTAAACCCGATTTTGATCCACAGATTGGTAAATTCAGGCTTAAAGACGGTAAACTGGTATTGGAACAGGTAATCGAGTTGAAAAATGCTACGGGTGGTAAGTTAAACGGTCTTCCTAACCCTGCCGGTATGGGCGCTTCGGGTGAGGTTGCCTACGATTTAAACGGACAGGTAATTGCACCAAGCGCTGATGGAATTGATTCAGAAGGTTTGGTAAGGGCTGCTGATGGTTCATTTTGGATTAGCGATGAATACGGGCCACATATTGCCCACTTCGATGCTTCAGGTAAAACCATCGAGCGTATTAATCCTTTTGGAACAGGTACCGGCGGTCGTAAAATTCCGGCTGTGTTCACTAATAGGAGAGCCAATCGTGGCATGGAAGGACTAGCCATTACCCCTGATGGCAAAACTTTGGTAGGCATGATGCAGTCGCCAATGTACAATCCTACAAAAGCCGCCACTGCAAATTCGGTAGTGCTAAGGATTTTAACCTTCGATATTGCAACCGGAGCAACCAAACAATACGTTTACTTAATGGATAATGTATCCTTAACCGGGGTAAGCGATATTGTAGCAGTAAACAGCACCACATTCTTAACTATCGAACGTGATGGGCTTTTTGGCGGTGCTGCAACTAATCCGGCAGCCTTTAAAAAAGTGTTTAAAATTGATATCAGTAACGCAACCGATATTTCAGATGCCGCTGATGGTGCTACAGGTAAACTTTACGACGGAAAAACTGTCGAGGAACTTAACAATGCGGCTGGTTTAAGTGCTGCAGGTGTTGTACCTGTAACCAAAACACTGGTTTTAGATTTGTTGAAAGATTTGCCAGCAGTATATCCGCACGATAAAGCTGAAGGTTTGGCGTTACTTCCCGGCAATATTTTGGTGATTTCTAACGATGATGATTTTGGTGTGGTTGATAATGGTGCAAGCGGATTTGCACAGAAAATTTTGCCATTAACCAATGCCGTAGATCGAAACCGCCTGTATTTTGTGAAAATTAAACTTTAAAATATCTAGCCATATGCCCCTGGTATGTGGCTAAAACCTTCTTTTTTAAGGAGGTAATTACTTTTGAATAAGTGTTTACAACTATTAGGTGTAGGTTATTGGCGCTAAAAAGACGTTTAGCTACCGTACTTTTACCCTTTTTTGCTACAACTGTTGTAAATTAGACAGACATTGACAAGATTTGTATTGTCTATCTTAACTTATTCATATGTATTACACTTGTGCGATTGTTGATGACGAGCAACATGCTATTGATGTGTTGACGGATTACATTAACGACACCCGCTTTTTAAGAGTAACCAAAAATTTTAATAACCCGATTGATGCCCTCGAAAGTATCGGTACAGGCGATAAAGTTGATTTTCTTTTTCTGGATATTGATATGGACGGGATGCCAGGCACAGAACTCTCGGTACATCTCCGATCAAAAGCCAGGTTTATTATTTATGCTTCTTCAAATCTGGAGCATGACGTAAAGGAAACCAATTCGGATTTTGAATGTTATCTGGGGAAACCCATATCCATGAAACGCTTTTCGGGTACCATAGAAACATTGATGCGGCTGAATAATCTGCCCATAAAAAACTGAAATAAAAATTATGATTGAGCTCTCTTACTCCTTTGAACATGAATTTTTAGCCAATACTACCTATCAATTAATGCGTGTAAGCATGAATGATCCCTGGCTGGTACTTTCGGGCAGTGATGTGGTTGGTATAATAAATCAGGATGATAGCGAAAGCTGGAGGCAGATTGAAGGCGAGGAGATGCCTGCCGATGCTGTTAAAGGAATGGGAGAGCTGATTGACATGCAACAGTTTAGCTGGTTACCAAAGCTCATTAAAAAACAATGGCCCGAGTATGTACAGGAAGTTATTGTAGAGAGCGAAAAAAATTACGAAGTACTTTGCCATAAAGATGTATGTCCCGATCGCTTTAAACAACGTTTCACACCAGGTATTCATGCTTTGGCCAAACGTGAAACAGAACTTGTATTTAAGGTACGTCATTTCAAGGCTTCAACCCATTATCAGGTAGTTAAATCGCGTACCGCAGATAGGTATGCCTAAAGGTAATTATTGATTGAATGTTGGAATTTAGGATGAGTGAATTTAAAGCCATTCTATCATTCACTAATTTATTAATTCTCTCATTCTTTAATTTCCTACAAATAATTTATTGTTTGAGTTTTTATTTAGACTAATTCTTGTTAGTTTTGAGGCGTTAAATCTTATCAGTAGATCCCCAAAATGAAAAAACTCTTACTAGGCCTAACTTTATTATGGTCTGTTTCTGCACAGGCACAAAAAAACAGCTTGCTCGATCAGGCTTTCTGGCAAGGCAAACCAGATGTAAACAGTGTTAAAGCCGAAATCGAAAAAGGAGCAAAGCCTGCCCAGTTAAACGGTTCGAGCTTTGATCCGGTGGTGATGGCTATTAATGCCGATGCACCTAACGAAACCATTAAATTTTTATTGGTTCAGCCGGGAAACGAGGTAACCAAACTTACACACGATGGCCGTACTTACTTACACTGGGCTGCAAACAAAGGGAACGACGAAATATTAAGTTATTTATTATCAAAAGGCATTAACGTAGGCTTAAAAGATAGCCACGGTGTTACCGCATTAACTTTTGCCGCCGGTTCTGGTCAGCAAAATACCAAAATTTACGATTTACTTTTAGCCAATGGAGCTAATTTAAAAACCGATGTAAACGGTAGTGGTGCAAATGCTTTGTTACTTGCAATTGGCAGTGATAAAGATTTTAAACTGACCGATTATTTTGTTGGCAAAGGACTTGATTTAAAAAGTACCGATGCAGATGGTTTAAATGCTTTCGGTTATGTAGCCAGAAGTGGTAATATCGAAGTGCTTAAAGCTTTACTTGCAAAAGGCATCCCGGTTGATCAGTTTGCGTTGATTACTGCAAGCGAAGGCAGCCGCAGGGGCAGCAACGGCATTGAAGTTTACCAATATTTAGAAAGCCTGAAAATTAAGCCAGGCAATACGAATAAAGAAGGTCGTAATGTATTGCATGCATTGGTTCGTAAACCCAAACAAAACGATATTATTGCCCACTTCATTGCAGCGGGAGTTGATGTAAACAAAGCTGATAACGATGGCAACACACCTTTAATGTATGCTGCAGCCACTAATCGCGATACCGCAGTGCTGGCTTTATTATTGCCAAAAGTGAAAAACATTAACCAGATAAATACCAAAGGACTAAGTGCCCTGGCTATGGCGGTTAACAGTAACTCACCGGCAGTAGTAGCTTATTTGCTGGCTAAAGGTGCCGATTTAAAAACAACTGATAAGGATGGCAACAATCTGGCTTATTATTTAATTCAATCATATAGCAGTGCAGAGGCAGGCCGTGGTTTTAATCCTGGCGGACCTTCTAAAGCTGAAGAATTTGAAGGTAAACTTAAATTATTGCAAGCTAAAGGTTTCGATCTGGCTGCAGCGCAGAAAAACGGCAATACGCTATATCATTTAGCCGTTGCCAAAGGCGATTTAACTTTGGTTAAACGTTTGCAGGATTTCAAAATTGACGTAAACAGCCCAAATAAAGAAGGCATAACCCCTTTACATAAAGCTGCAATGATCTCTAAAGACGATGTGATGCTAAAATACCTTTTAACCATTGGTGCTAAAAAAGAAGCTAAAACCAGTTTCGATGAGAGTGCTTTTGACCTGGCCAGCGAAAATGAATCGCTAACCAAAGGAAATGTATCACTAAGCTTTTTAAAATAGAATATGAACAACTTAATTAAAATAACACTACTTTTTTGCGTACTTGCATTTTTTAAACCGACACAGGCCAGTGCACAAAATACCGCGAAATACAAATGTATGATCCAGATGAAGAGCTATATGGGCGAAGGTGCTTATATCGTTATTTCGCTGGTTGATGCCAAAGGACAATATAACAAAACGCTTTATGTGCTGGGTTCTGATAAGAAATGGTACAACAGCTTAAAAGAGTGGCATAAATTTTACGCTCAAAAACCAACCAATATCAGCGCTGTTACCGGTGCTTCATTAACAGGTGGCGACCGTGGTGTTTCTGTTATCGAAATCGAAAAAGCTAAAATCAATGCCGGTTACAAACTGCGTTTCGAAACTGCGGTTGAAGACAAAGAATATTTCGTTAAAGATCTCGAAATTCCATTAACTGCCGAGGCACTTTCTGCCAAAACAGATGGTACAGGATTTATCAGATACGTACGTTTTAGCGCGAATTAAAATTCAGTTAAAACTATGACTACTAAAGTTTGGAGATACAGTCACTTAACCCTGGCTGTATCTTCTTTTATTTTTCTATTACTTGCTTCTGTTACCGGCATTATCCTTTCAGCTGAGCCTATCAGCCAAAAAATGAAACCTTACGGGGTAGGTAACCTCCAAAGTACCGATGTAGCCACGGTTATCCCCATTCTTAAAACCAAATACAGCGAAATTACCAGCATCACGGTAGAGAACGGTCAATTTGTATTATTGCAGGCTATTGATAACAACGGAGATGATGTAAAAGCTTATATCGACCCTAAAACGGGCAATGTTTTAGGAACACCAGGAAAAAAGAATGAGTTTTTTCAATGGGTAACCACTTTGCACCGTTCGCTTTTTCTGCACGAAACCGGTCGTTTTTTTATTGGTTTAACTGCATTTTTACTTTCGCTCATTGCCATTTCGGGTATTTTGCTTACCATCCAAAGGCAAAGGGGTATCAGGCGCTTTTTCGCTAAAATACAAAAGGATGGTTTTTCGCAGTATTACCACGTAATTTTAGGGCGCATTTTACTCATTCCAATTCTGATTATTGCCATCAGTGGCACTTATCTTTCATTAAATACGCTGGGGATTTTAAAAACGGTTAAAACCAGTGTTGATGTTAATCTTGATAATCTTAAAGCTACTCCGGTAAAAAGCCTGAAAGATTTTACAGTTTTTAAAAGTATCAGCCTGGCCGAAGTACAATCCATTGAATTCCCTTTTTCAGAAGATGTGGAGGATTATTTTATCCTAACGCTTAAAGACCGCGAAATTGCCGTAAACCAGCTCACCGGCGAGGTGCTGGCCGAAAATAAGTATCCTTTTACTTTATTGCTTAGTAATTTAAGTCTCGATATCCACACCGGCAGAACCAATGTGCTTTGGGTGGTGGTATTGGGCATATCGTCGATCGGGATTTTGTTTTTTATCTATTCGGGTTTTGCCATTACTTTAAAAAGGATATCTAAACGCAGTAAGAATAAGTACAAGGTTGCTGATGCTACCTATATTATTTTAACCGGATCTGAAAACGGCAGCACCCAGGGTTATGCCGATGCCCTCCATAAACTGTTGTTTAAGCAGGGCAAAAAGTCGTACATCACTACTTTAAACAATTATACCGTTTTTCCGAAAGCAGAGCAGCTGATTATTTTTACCTCTACGTACGGATTGGGCGATGCACCTGCTAATGGTGGCAGGTTTTTGAAAAAGTTAGCTCAAACACCACAAATCCAAGCCGTGAATTATTCGGTTTTGGGATTTGGATCAAAAGCCTATCCCGATTTTTGTAAGTTCGCTTTTGATGTGCACAACAGTCTTGCTAAGGAGTCTTGGGCCACTCCGCTGATCGACATCCATACCGTGAACGATAAATCGCCTCAGGATTTACAATTATGGGAAGAAGCCTGGTCGCAAATGAGTGGTATCGAGGTGAATGTACTTTCAACTCAAAAAGCAGCGAAGCCTAAAAAGTTAAAAAAATTCACCGTTCAATCGAACACAGGTCAGGCCAAAAAGGAAGGTGTTTTTCAGGTTAAACTGAATGCTGTAGGTAAGCTGCAAGCAAAATCAGGCGATTTGCTGGCTATTTATCCTGCAAACGATCATCGTGAAAGACTGTATTCCATTGGCGTGATTGATAATGCAATACAACTAAGTGTGCGTTTGCATCCCGATGGTTTGGGATCTGGTTTTTTACATGATCTTAAACCTGAAGCTGTTTTGAAAGCCAAAGTGGTTAAAAACCCACATTTTCATTTCCCTACAAAGGCTGGTAAAGTAATTATGATCTCGAATGGTACAGGTATTGCCCCGTTTTTAGGGATGATTAACCAGAATGCTGCTAAAGTACGATGTCACTTGTTTTGTGGTTTCAGGGAGAATTCATCATTCGAACCCTTTAAGCAGTTTTTAGTAGAAATGAAGTCTGATACAAAGGTGAGCGATTTTAATATTGCTTTCTCGCGCGAAGGTGAAAAGCAGTATGTGAGCGATCTGATCCGTGCCGAAGCCGACTTTGTAGCCGAAAGCCTCATGCAATCAGCTGTGGTAATGATCTGCGGGTCGCTGGCCATGCAAAAAGATATTGTGCAGATACTGGAAGAAATTTGCCACGAAAAAACAGGGCATCCATTATCATTTTATCAATCGCGTAACCAGGTGTTAACCGATTGTTATTAGATGATTCGTCATTTCGAGGGAAACTCGACGTAATTGAGAACCACGCAGTGCTCAGCGAAGCTAAATCTGATTAAAGATCTCTCCGTTCCGCTACGCTTCAGTCGAGATGACGATCTTCTTTTGAGGATTTAATTTATTACTACCTGCCAATCGCATGGCCTGGCAATTTAATATCCTTCGAAGTCAGAATTTCGCCTTTGTCGGTAATGATAATGTAGCTGTACTGCTGGTATTTTTTGATCAGTTGGGAGCCGGCAATTTTACCTAAAACCATTGTTGAGGTACTTAAACCATTAGCCATTTCAGCACTAGGCCCAAATACCGTTACGCTGATTAAACCTGTAGCTGGGTAACCTGTAGCCGGATTAATGATATGAGCGTATCTTTTGCCGTTAAATACTACAAATTTGCGGTAACTGCCCGAGGTTACAACCGCATTTTTTTTAAGCGGAATTACAGCCAGTAAAGTATCTTCTTTCATAGGGTTGGTAATGCCAATGCTCCAGTCGTCGCCGTTGGGCTGTTTGCCCCAGGTGCTCATATCGCCCGATGCATTTACAATACCTGCTTTTATGCCTCTGGCCAGCATCATTTTACGGCACCTATCGGCAGCATAACCTTCGCCTAAAGCACCAAAACCTATCTTCATTCCTTTTAACCTTAAAAAGATGGTGGAGTTTTGTTTATTTAAGATGATGTTGCGGTAGCCTACTTTTTCTACCGATCGCTTAATTGCTTCGGGATCTGGCATTTTGGTCATAGAGCCATCAAACTTCCATATGCGGTCCATAGCTGCAAAACTAATGTCGAAAGCACCTTTGGTTACTTTAGAAAGGGCAATGGCACGCTCGGTTAAGGCAAATAGTTCTGCATCTACCTTTACCGGTGCAATGCCTGCATTTCGGTTTACTGCCGATACCTGAGAAGTACTTTTCCAGTCGGAAATGAGGTTTTCTATCCGGCTAATTTCAGCAATAACAGTATCAATGTTGTTTTCGGCCGAAAGAGCATCTCCGGCCGAAATGGTAATATCGAAGCGGCCACCCATTAAAAGTGTGGTCCTTTTTCTAATGATCTGTGCACTGGCATTTAAACACAACAGGATTAGGGCAGCTAGCAGTATTCTTTTCATTTACATCAACAATTCGCTGTAAATATAGCGCTAAATGCCGGTTTCTGGCTATTGTTATTGTGCCTGTACCTTTAAAACCACGCTGGTTCTGTTGCTGTTAACTTCCGGATTAAAACCAACTTTCATTAAAAAATCGCCAGAATATACTTTATCCTTATCAATAGGCGATTTGGTATTGGGATAAAGGTTAATTTCTTCGATTTTATATTTTTTGGCAGGGTCTAAACCCTTTAATTTAATGGGTAAAATAACACCATTGGTAAACAGGGTAGCCACATAATAGTTAAAAATTACCGCCTGGTTTTTTGCATCATCAACATAGGCAATTGAGGCGATTTTATTTTCGTACGGATCCTGCAGGCGGTATTGCTGTCCATGCCAAACAATGTCTTTAAAACCGTTGTAGGTTTGCACTGCGTTTTGACTGAAAAGCAGATCGTTTTTACTCAGTTCATTTACACGCACATCGTAACCCAGTTTACCCATCATGGCTACGTCGGTTTTAAATTTAATTGGCTGTTTACCCATATCGGTGATGTGATTATCAACTGCGATTGAAGGGAAATAATAAGAATATTCCCATTGGATAAAAATACGGTCGTAAGGGTTGGTGTTATCGCTAGGCCAAAATTCGGTAAAGTATTTCAGTGCAGCATAATCTACCCGCGAACCACCTCCGGCACAAAGCATCATTGGGGTTTTAGGATATTTTTTTCTGATCCGCTCTAATACACTGTTCAGCCCGCGGATATACTCCAGGTAAAAATGATCCTGGTTTTTTAAAGTTGGCGAATGGGCATTGTAGATGAGCGAATTGCAATCCCATTTAATAAAGGCCAGCTCGGGTACTTCTTTAAATAGATCTTCGACCGTTTGGTACACAAAATCCTGAACTTTTGGATTGCTTAAATCTAACACCAGCTGATTGCGCATGTAATATTCTTTGCGTTCGGGCTGCCTGATAACCCAGTCGGGATGTTTTTCGTAAAGCTCGCTTTTGGGGTTCACCATTTCGGGCTCAATCCAGATGCCGAATTTTACACCGTTTGCGGTAGCTTCTTTACCCAAAGTACTGATGCCATTTTTTAATTTTTGCTTGTTGTACTGCCAGTCGCCCAGGCCAGATGTTGAGCCGTTACGCGGATATTTGTTGCCAAACCAGCCATCATCAAGCAAGAAAACATCAACCCCAAGTTTTTTGGTGTCTTTGGTCAGGTCGTTTAATTTCTCGTCGTTAAAATCGAAGTAAGTGGTTTCCCAGTTGTTTAAGATGGTCGATCGTTCGCCTTTACCATCGGCCAGCTGGTAAGTGCGTGCCCAGTTTTGCAGGTTACGGCTGGCTTCGCCTTTCCCATTGTTAGCGTAGGTATAAACAAAACGTGGAGTAACGAAATTTTCGCCCGATTTAAGTGTGTAATTAGCAGAAAAGTTGTTGATCCCCGCTGTAACGCGAACATAATATTCGTCGAAAGTTTCATACTCGAGTTTAAAATTACCGGTCCATTCCAGCGATCCGGCTATTACCTCGCCCAGGTCTTCGGTAGCAGGCTGATCGATTGACAACATAAACGAAGAGGAGTGAAGTAAATTGGTGCGGGTTCCCAGCTTCGAATCGATGGTTTTAATACCATGTAAAAGCTGCTGCTCTTCCGATCGCATTTCGCGTGTGGCACCACTGTAGTGGCTTTTTAAGAAGAATTTTTTGCCGCTTAAGGTTAGGTTTGCCGAAGCATATTTATTTAACACCACACTGCCTTTCTCCTGATGGGTAATTTCGGTCCATTGCTCAATTACATTTTCGTTGTAGTAGGCCAGGTATTTTAAGGTAACCCTGAAATTGTATTTCGCATCTTTCAGTACCACACTCGTTAACTTTCGGTTTTGATCAAGCTGTTCTGTTTTTACCTCGCTAAAGGTTAATACAGTTGATTTATTGCCATCGGCATGGGTTACACTCAAAGCAGGTTCGAGTAAGTTAACTGAGCCCGATGCAATGTAGGCTTCGCGTTTATTGAAGAGGTCGTCAGATCCGGGTTTATACTTATCTAACTTTTGTATGCCGGGATATTCGTCGCTGTTGGCCAGTTTTTTGCCCAGGTAAGTCGATAATAATGATTGATCCTGATCTGTTTCTAAAATGAGTACGTTGTGCTTTGTAGCAATTTCGATTGTTTTTTGGGCATAAGTACTTGCGCAGAGTGTCATCGATAGTAAAAATAGGTGGAGTTGTTTTTTGCTCATAATTCTTTTAAATGAACCTGTTTTTTGGTAGGGTTCTGTAGCAGATATAAGCATTTGGGCAGGTTAAGCATCTACATACCTCAATGCGCCCGAAAAACTTAAATATCAGCTGGTAAAAATGTAAACAATGTACTTTTGTTTAGTAACCGAAATTAACCATTACTAAACATAATTTAACCCGATTATACAAAAGATCTTTGTTGCTTCGCTAAAATTTGGTACAGCATCATCAAAGTAGGACAATACCATCTGATAATCCCTTTATAACCTGATTAGCGCAACGTAGTGGCCCTATAGATTATTAGAGGAAAGAGGAGGATAGAGATCGATCTTTTGATTTAACAAAGGCACATTCAGGTCAGGGCTTGGGTTGGAGTGATAAAACTTGCGACAGGGTGAGAGAATATGTAATCAGGGAAACTCCGTTATTCCATCACCCTGAATTTATTTCAGGGACTCTTATTAGGGATGCTGAAACAAGTTCAGCATGACGATATGGGAAAGTGTGGACTCATTCAGGCCAGGGCTATGGCCTGATTCGAACTGCACCTTAAATTATAAATGATGCACCTTAATTTATAAAAGCTGTACCTCAATTTATCAGAACTGATTTAATAATCTGGAGCAGCTGTTTAAATAAACGGTGTCAAAAAGAATATTTAAATTTGGCCGATAAAATTCTTTCCCCTCATGACCTTCGTAGAAAAACTGCAGGCCTTACGTACCTTAATGGCCGAACAAAAAATAGATGCTTATATCATTACCGCTGCCGATCCGCACATCAGTGAATACCTGCCAGCACATTATAAGGCGATCCCTTTCGTGAGCGGTTTTACAGGCTCGGCCGGAACTTTGGTAATTACACAAGATTTTGCCGGTCTTTGGACTGATTCGAGGTATTTTACACAAGCCGAAACACAGTTATTGGGTTCTGGTTACGAATTGGTAAAGCTAAAAGTACCACATACCCCGAATACATTGAGTGGTTAACCGAAGTTATGCCCAAAAATTCAACAGTTGCTTTCAATTACCAGCTCATTTCAATATCGCTGGCCTTAGAAATACAGACTAACTTCGGGAAGCATCAAATCAACACCGTAAATGCCGATTTATTAAGCGCCATTTGGTTAAACAGGCCTGCTTTGCCAACCGAAAAAGCCTTTCTAATCGAAGAAAAAGACGCTGGTTTATCCATCTCAGCAAAACTTACAGAGGTAAAGGCACAGTTAGAAACAAATGGAGCCGATAGCCATTTGATTTCTTCGCTCGATGATATCGCCTGGCTTTTTAATATCAGGGGCAAAGATGTTGATTATAATCCTGTAGCCTTAAGCTTTGCTTTAATTACACCCAATGAAGTGAAACTCTTTATTGATGTTGAAAAGCTATCAGAAAGCGATATAAACACCTTAAAGCAGCAAAGTGTAGCACTTTATCCATACGCTGCTATCACTGAGGAACTAAAAGAGCTGTTGCCCAATACAGCTGTTTTTATCGATTTTAAACGCAACTGTTTTGGAATGTATCAACTGCTACCTGCTACCGTTAAAGTAATTTCGGGGACCAATCCAAGTACGCACCTAAAAAGTTTAAAGAACGAAACTGAGGTTAATCACATCCGCAAGGCTATGGTACAAGATGGGGTGGCCATGACCAGGTTTTTTAAATGGATGGAAGAACGGTTAGGGGAGGAGCAGATTACAGAATGGTCGGCAGCAGAGAAACTGGCGACTTTCAGGGCCGAGCAGCCTGGTTTCGCTGGCTTAAGTTTTAATACCATTGCCGGCTTTAATGCCAATGGTGCTTTGCCGCATTATAGTGTAAGTTTGGCAAGTAGTCTAGAAATACAGCCAGATGGTTTGTTCCTGGTCGATTCAGGAGGGCAATACTTATATGGTACAACCGATATTACCCGGGTAATGCCTATGGCAAATTATTCAGCACAGCAAGCCGATGATTATACCCTGGTACTAAAAGGATTGATTGAAGGATCGAAACTGATTTTTCCGGAGGGTACAAAAGGCTACCAAATCGATTCAATTTGCCGGAAACCTTTGTGGGAACATACCATTAACTTTGGTCATGGAACAGGCCACGGTATTGGCTTTTTTCTTAACGTACACGAAGGACCTCAGAATATTAGCCCCGCCAATGTTGATGTAGCCTTTAAACCGGGTATGGTAACCTCCATTGAGCCGGGGATTTATAGACCAGGCGAACATGGTGTAAGGATCGAAAATCTGGTGTTGTGTACTAACCACAGCAGTAGTGCGTTTGGCAATTTTCTAAGTTTTGAAACCCTTACTTTATGTTATATCGATACCCGGATTATAAATAAAGCACTTTTAGAGGCCGATCAGCTTCGCTGGTTAAATACTTATAATAGCAAGGTGTTTAATCAGCTTCAACCGCACCTTACAGCCGGAGAAGCAAATTGGCTAAAAGAGAAATGCCAGCCGATATAGTTATTCATAATCTTTTATATTCGAAAAGCAGCGCCCTATTTACCTTAGGGCGCTGCTTTTTTGCATTAGATGGTGTGCAGTTTGCTAGCTGACTTTAATAAAACACAGGCTTAGCCTAACTTGCCATAAATGCACCAATTCTTTACCGATTTTGCGCTATTTCTAAAGATGGTATGCGCTTTACTTTTTTAAATATATTTTTGAATAAAACGTCATAAATACGTTTTTTCATCATGATGAATATAAAACCAACAAAAACATCTGCTGTAATAGCTTTTAAAGCAATATTTTGCTTAGCCTTATCTCTACTACACATTCAGGTAACTTTAGCCCAATCTCCATGGATTGCATTAGGTAAAAAGCCATCCACACTGGGTTTAACAAAAGGTTTCTCGCAGTTTGATGCAGGGCCGTTTAAACTCAAACTGGTTAAAGCATCGCAAACGGTAGCGGGTTTACAGCCCAAAATGGTTGATGGTTTCGATTTTGTGCCCAGCGACAGTTTAAAAGTGCGCAGTTCGGATGGTTTGTACCATTTGGGCGATATTAACCTGAAATTGCGAAGCGCTGGTAATGAAGCCTGGACAAGCTATAGCACTGCAGCCAAAAGAGTTGAGGTTAAAAGTATCGCTGCAGGTAAAAATGTACTCTCAGCTGCCGATCTTGCCGCAACATTCCCTGCCGATATTCCCCTGCAAATTATCCGTAGCTGGGAAATGCAGCAGGGTAAATTAGTGCTTCGTTTCGAACTGAAAAACAAAAGCAGTAAAACCGTAGAAATTGGGGCATTGGGTATCCCGATGATTTTTGATAACATTTTAGAAGGCAGAACCCTGGAGCAAACCCATGCCAAAAATGTGTTTTACGATCCTTACATCGGCCAGGATGCCGGTTATTTACAGGTAACCCGCTTAAGTGGTCAGGCACCTTCGCTAATTGTGGCTCCGGTGGGGCATACCCCTTTCGAAGCATACAACCCACTAAACGATGACCGTACTCCCCGTGGAATTGCTTTTGAGGGCTTTTACGAGTGGATGGTACACAGTAAAGCCTATGCCGAAAACGAATGGAAAAATGCCGAACAATGGAATAAACCAAGCAGTGCGTTTTTAAAACCTGGTGAAAGTAAAAGTTATGCGCTTCAGTTTATTTTATCGGGTACCGCAAAAAATACAGAAAGCAAACTGATTGAAAATAAAAGGCCAGTGGCCATATCGGTACCGGGTTATGTACTACCGAAAGATGTAGACGCCAAATTATTTATCAATTACGCTAAAAAAATTAAATCGCTTAACGTACAACCAGAAAATGCTTTAACTGTAAAAGCTGTTGGCGTAACCAAAAATGGCTGGAAAAGCTATTCGGTAAAAGCGAATACCTGGGGAAGAGCGCGCTTATCGGTTGTTTACGAAGATGGCCTGGAGCAAACTATAAACTATAAAGTAATTGAACCCGAAAATGAGGTGATTGCCAGTTATGGTCATTTTTTAACCACCAAACAATGGTTCAATCAGCCCGATCCTATTTTTAAAAGAAGCCCTTCGGCCATTACCTACGATTATGAAAAACAAGAACAGGTAACGCAGGATAACCGTGCCTGGATTGCAGGTTTAAGTGATGAGGGTGGCGCAGGTTCGTGGCTGGGCGCCATGATGAAACAACTGGTGCATCCCGAAAAAGAAGAAGTAGCCAAACTGAAACAGTTTGTAGATACGGTAATGTTTGGCCATATACAGCTTAAAGATGGGCCTCAGAAATATGGGGTGAAAAAGAGTTTGTTTTATTACGCTCCCGATTCACTGCCCAAAGGCACCTATGCTGAAAATATAAACTTTAAAACCTGGTCGGCATGGCCTAAAAAAGAAGCCGATAACCTTGGCCGCTCTTACAACTATCCACATGTGGCTGCTGCGCATTGGGTAATGTACCGTTTGGCACGCAATTACACCGGACTGGTAGAAGAGGGGAGTTGGAAACAGCACCTCATTGATGCCGCCGAAACGGGCATGGCCATGGTTAATATTGCACCTTACTATGCACAGTTTGGACAAATGGAAGGTACTATCTTTTACCTCATCTTAACCGACCTTAAAAATGAGGGCTTAACAGAGGAGGCAAGCAAACTGGAAAACGAAATGAAAAAGCGTGCCAATCACTGGCGCTCGTTGCAATATCCCTTTGGTAGTGAAATGCCCTGGGACTCTACAGGTCAAGAAGAAGTTTACGTATGGTCTAACTATTTTGGCTATGCCGATAAGGCCAATGTAACGCTAAATGCCATACTGGCTTACATGCCTGTGTTGCCACATTGGGCCTACAATGGTAATGCCCGCCGTTACTGGGATTTCTTGTATGGCGGTAAACTTACGCGTGTAGAACGCATGATTCACCATTACGGATCGGGCCTGAATGCCATACCGGTACTGATGGATTACCGTAAAAATCCAGATGATTTTTACCTGCTCCGTGCTGGATACGGTGGTTTAATGGGTACCATTTCGAACATTACACAGGATGGTTTTGCACCAGCTGCCTTTCATGCTTATCCCTCTACCTTAAAGAACGATGGTATTACAGGCGATTATGGATCAGGATTTTTTGGTTATGCAGTTAATACTTCGGCTTATGTAATCAAACACCCCGAATTTGGCTGGCTGGCTTTCGGTGGAAACTTAAAGGAAACAGGTACAACGGTTAGCATTAAATTAACCATTGCTGCAAAATCGGCGGTGTACATTGCTGCTGCAGGCCTTTACATTACACTCGATGCGGGTACAATAGATGAAGTTACCTACAATAACCAGAATGGAGAGATTAAACTCAAACTGAATGCAGCCAATACCTATACACCTGCTGCATTGCTTAGGTTAGCGCAACAGGCCAAGTCTAAAGATAATACCGTTTATACCGTAAAAGATTATAAGGTTAATGAAAGAGGAGCTTATCAAATTCAGCTCAATAAAGATAAACCTACGGAAGTAACCATTAAAAAATAATACCAATTTCTCAACGCTTGGAGCCCTATAAATAATTGTTTACGGGGCTTTATTTTTTCATTTTGTTTTTATAATCAATATCTTGTTATGATTAATTGTAGTTTTAATTGACCTATCTTATTATATTCTTTTATTAAACAATATTATAAGAATTTAATTTTCAGCCATATTGTTGATATATCTGACCACGATCTGGGTAAAATATGCTTTTTATATGCTCAAATTACTTATATCAATACTTTAATTTTATGTGTTTAAATTTTTGATTATAACATAAATATTTATTCTTAGGATAATATTGTACAATAACTGCAGCCGCCCCCTTAATTAACAACCCAATAGTTTGTCATTGCTGTGCAGATTTTGCCGCAATTTTTCGCTTAAAAGAAATTAATTGTGATTTTTACATCCAAAATCTAGCTTATAATTTGCAGATACCGCCCATATTTTAGCCATTCAATTGTTAAGTTGTTTGAATGAAAATTGCATTTGGGATATTTGCCTAACAACAAAAAATATGTTTCAAAAGGAAGTTTACCTCCAACGGAGAGCAGCGCTAAAATCAAAAGTAAATTCGGGTATTTTACTCTTTATGGGTAACGAAGATAGCCCGATGAATTATAAAGACAATGCCTACCACTTTAGGCAAGACAGTACTTTTTTATATTATTTCGGTATAAACGAACCTTTACTGGCTGCGTTTATCGACCTCGATACCGATAAAACCATTTTGTTTGGCAACGAAATGGGTATTGATGATATTGTTTGGATGGGCAGGCAGAAAACCCTGAAAGAAAAAAGCATCGATTCGGGTTTAACAGAAGTGAAGCCACTCGATAAGCTAGATGATTATCTTCAAAAAGCAGTAGAAAAAAAACAGGAGGTACATTTCTTACCGCCTTACCGTGCCGAAAATAAAATTAAACTCAGCCATTGGTTAAATATTCCAATCGGTCAGTTAAAAGAAAAGGCATCATTAACTTTTATTAAAGCGGTTGTAGCCCAACGATCAATTAAAGGTCCTGAAGAAATAGCAGAGTTAAACCATGCGGCAGCTTTATCGGCCGATATTCATTTAATGGTGATGCAGCAAGCCAGACCTGGCATGTACGAACGCGAGCTTGCCGCAAAAATTGAAGGTGCTGCGTTAGCTACGGGTGGAAATATTGCCTATCCGGTTATTTTAACCGTACGTGGCGAAATTTTACACAATCATTTTCACGGTAACCAGTTGCAGGATGGCCAAATGGTTTTAAACGATTCGGGTGTGGAAACTGCTTTGGGTTATGCCGGCGATCTTACCCGTACC
Organism: Pedobacter sp. HDW13; assembly: GCF_011303555.1. Classification (NCBI taxonomy): domain Bacteria; kingdom Pseudomonadati; phylum Bacteroidota; class Sphingobacteriia; order Sphingobacteriales; family Sphingobacteriaceae; genus Pedobacter; species Pedobacter sp. HDW13. The sequence goes on from NZ_CP049868.1 coordinate 4,780,225, forward strand.
TTTCCAGTAGGTAAGAAATTTACCGCCGAGCAAAAAGATGTATATGATGTGGTATTAAAGGCCTACACCGATGCGAAAAACATGCTGGCTCCCGGTGTAAGGTACTTGGATGTGCATTTAACCTCGTGCAGAACACTGGCACAAGGCCTTAAAGATATAGGTTTGATGAAAGGAAATGTTGAAGATGCTGTAGCCGCTGGTGCACATGCGATGTTTTTTCAGTGCGGAACAGGTCACATGATGGGACTCGATGTACACGATATGGAAGACCTGGGCGAACAATATGTGGGATACACCGACGATTTGCTTAAAAACACCACACAATTTGGCTTAAAATCGCTAAGGTTAGGTAAAGCACTCGAAACCGGTTATGTATTAACGGTAGAGCCTGGTGTGTACATTATTCCAGAGTTGATAGATCGCTGGAAAGCCGAAAATCAGTTTAGTGAATACATTAATTACAATAAGTTGGAGCAGTTCAGACATTTTAGCGGGATTAGGGTTGAAGATGATTTCCTGATTACCGATAACGGGAGTAACATGCTGGGCAAACATCTGGCCATTACCACTGATGAAGTAGAAGCACTGAGAAGTGAAGCTTACTAACAAAGCAGGAGAGATAGCAGGGCCGGACTAACCGATGAAACACTGCAATCGCTTCTCAAAATAAATTGGCTGATGCCGGTAAATGATATGAAAAAAACAACATTTTGTTATTTGACAGTGCTTTTTGCCTGTTTTACTACCCTGCTTTTTGCACAAACGCCTAAAAAGGTTTACACACTGGCCGATACTTTACGGGGCAGTTTAAATGCAGAACGTACCTGGTGGGATGTGCAACGCTATGAGCTTTCGGTTACGCCCGATTATAACGACAAAAGCATTACCGGTTCGAATAAAATTGTGTACAAGGTAGTAGAGCCTAACAATGGTAAAACGCGTATGCAGATCGATTTGCAGGAGCCTTTAATTATTGACAGTGTTTTGTATAACGGAAAAGCACAGCTAAAATTTGAGCATACCGGAAGCGTTTGGTATGTACATGTTCCTGCGCAAAAATTATCGGTGCTCAACAATGTGGAGTTATTTTATCATGGCAAGGTACATCAGGCTAAACGGGCACCCTGGGATGGCGGTTTTATTTTTACAACCGATTCGCTTTCGCGGCCATGGATGACAGTCGCCTGCCAGGGCCTGGGCGCTTCGGTTTGGTACCCCAATAAAGACCACCAGAGCGATGAACCCGATCGCGGTGCTTCTTTAGCCATGACAGTGCCAGATACGCTTGTGGCAGTAGGGAATGGCCGTTTGGTATTTAAAAAGAATAATGGCAATGGTACTGCAACTTACAAGTATAACGTGCAGAATCCAATCAGCAATTATTGCATTATCCCCTACATTGGCAAGTATGTTAATTTTAAAGAAAAATATGCCGGCGAAAAAGGTGCGCTTGATGTAAATTACTGGGTGCTCGATTACAATTATCCCAAAGCCAAAACTTACATGCCCGATCAGGTACATAAAATGATGAAGAGTATGGAGCACTGGTTTGGCCCTTATCCCTTTTACGAAGATGGCTACCAGTTAATCGATGCTTCGCATACCGGAATGGAGCATCAATCGGCCGTTTCTTATGGCAACCGCTATAAATTTGGTTACATGGGACGCGATATGTCTGGCAATGGTTGGGGACTGAAATGGGACTTTATCATCATCCACGAAAGTGGTCACGAGTGGTTTGGCAACAACATTACCACCAACGATTTGGCTGATATGTGGGTACACGAAGGCTTTACGAACTACAGCGAAACCCTGTTTGTTGATTATATTTTTGGCAACAAAGCCGGTAACGAATACAATTTCGGAATTAGAAAAGGCATTCGCAACGATAGCCCAATCATTCCGGCTTATGGTGTAAACGCTCAGGGTAGTGGCGATATGTACCCTAAAGGAGGCAATATGCTGCACGCCATCAGACACAGTTTAAATAACGATGCCCTTTTCAGGTCGGTTTTGCGTGGACTTAACCAAACCTTTTACCATAAAACTGTTACTACTGCTCAAATAGAAAACTATATTTCCAAAAAAACAGGCTTTAACTATGCCAAGGTTTTTGATCAATACCTGCGCACTACACAAATACCAACCTTTGAGTATTATGTAGAAAATGGTAAGGCTTTTTACCGTTATAGTAATTGTGTAAAGGGCTTCAACCTGCCTTTATCGTTAAGCAAAGCAGGTGTGAAAACCTTAAAAATTATCCCTTCGCAAAGCTGGCAGCAGGTTGTGCTGGCTAAAAGCCAGGAGGAGTTGTTTACCAAAACCGGCATCGAATTTATGTATTACCTCGATGTAAAAAACACGAAGTAAAATTTAAAAACATCCGCAGTTAAGATTTAATGGTATCCTTAAAAAAGGATACCATTTTTTGTATCATCCGGTTTTGATGATACGCTTCCATTTGTTCCTGCTCCCTCGACTGATCCAAATTGCATATTTATAGCCAATATTGGTTAATATCCAATAATACGGGGGCAGCACGATCCAGTACCTTTGAATGTTGTTTAATGGGTTAATTATTAACGTTAACCAATGTTTAGCGATTTTAACCTATGAAGTTTACAGACAACCGCTAATTTTTTAAATCTTAATTATTAAAAACATAATAGTACAATGAGTATCAAATGGACAGGGGTTTTCCCAGCTGTAACTACAAAATTCACAGCAAACGACGAATTAGATTTTCCTGCCTTCGATTTAAATATTGAAGCACAATTAGAAGCAGGTGCTGAAGGAATTATTTTAGGCGGATCGCTTGGCGAAGCCAGTGTATTGAGCGATGAAGAGAAATTCGGATTGTTATCGCATACCTTAACATTGGTAAACGGTCGTGTGCCTGTTTTATTGAACATTGCCGAGGCTACCACTAAAAAAGCAATTGAAGTGGCTAAAAAAGCCGAATCGCTGGGTGCACAAGGTTTAATGTTGTTGCCGCCAATGCGCTACAATGCTGCTCCCGATGAAACTTTAGCTTTTTTTGGCGCCATAGCCGAAAGCACCAGCCTTCCAATTATGATTTATAACAACCCGGTTGATTATAAAATTGAAGTAACCCTGGATATGTTTGAGGTGTTAACCAAATACGATAATATCCAGGCGATTAAAGAATCGACCAGAGATGTATCTAACGTAACCCGTTTAATTAACCGTTTTGGTGATCGCTTTAAAATTTTTACCGGAGTAGATCCACTTGCAATGGAGAGTATTGTAATGGGGGCACACGGTTGGGTTGCTGGTTTGGTTGATGCTTTTCCGAGAGAAACAGTTGCAATTTTCAGGTTAATTAAAGAAAACCGCATTGCCGAAGCCTTAACCATTTACCGTTGGTTTTTACCTGTACTTGAGCTGGATATTCACGCTAAACTGGTACAATATATTAAACTGGCCGAAGTGGCTACCGGATTGGGAACTGAAGCCGTTAGGGCGCCACGTTTACCAATCAGCGGTGCAGAAAGAGAAAAAGTACTTAAAATTATTAACGACGCATTAGCTGTTCGTCCGGTATTACCTACAGGTAGCTGGGGCAAATAGTTTTAATAACCAGATATGAACGGAAAAAATATTGTAGCCGGTACTTATTCAGAAATTAATGAAAAAAGCCTTAAAGCCGTTAATCCTGCAACAGGATTAACGCTTGAAGGCGATTTTTTTAAAGCCAGCCAAAGCCTTGTTGATGATGCACTAACATCAGCAACCAGTGCTTTTCAGGGGTATAGAAACTTAAATAAAGACCTTAAAGCCGCTTTTCTAAATGCCATAGCCGATGAAATTACAGCTATTGGCGAAGAACTGGTAAACCGGGCTTCGGCCGAAAGTGGTTTACCTTTGGCGCGTTTACAGGGCGAATTGGGGCGTACTACAGGTCAGTTAAGGTTATTTGCCAATGTGGTAGCCGAAGGCTCATGGGTAGATGCCATTATTGATACAGCATTGCCCGAGCGCCAACCCTTACCACGACCAGATATCAGAAGAATGTTGATTCCAATTGGTCCGGTAGTGGTCTTTGGGGCGAGTAATTTTCCACTAGCCTTTTCTGTGGCCGGGGGCGATACAGCATCTGCATTGGCTGCCGGTTGTCCGGTAGTGGTAAAAGCACACCCTGCGCATTTGGGTACAAGCGCGTTGGTAGGTGGTGCAATTGTTAAAGCTGCCGAAAAAACGGGTATGCCTAAAGGTATTTTCTCTTTGCTGTACGATGATGCTTATACTGTTGGCGCAGCTTTAGTGCAGCATCCTTTAACCAAAGCGGTTACTTTTACCGGTTCGTTTAAAGGTGGTATGGCTTTGATTAACCTTGCGCAGCAGCGCGTGCAGCCTATTCCGGTTTTTGCCGAAATGGGCAGTATTAATCCGGTAATCTTTTTGCCAAAGGCGATCGAAAACCAGGCCGAAGAACTGGCTAAAAAATATGCTGCATCCATTACTTTGGGCGCTGGTCAGTTTTGTACCAACCCTGGTTTGCTGCTTGCTGTACAATCGCCCGAATTGGAAAATTTTAAAACCGTTTTAAAAGAAGCCATTACTGTTATTCCATCAGCTACCATGCTTACCGAAGGTATTGCCCAAAACTATAGTAAACTCTCGGCAGGTATTGTAAATGAAGGTGGTGTTGCACTTTTGTCGGCATCGACGGTGAAAAACAATGAACTTCAAAATCAATCGGAAGCTAAAATTGCGCAGGTAAGTGCCAGCGATTTTATCAGTAACCCGAAACTACGTGAGGAAATTTTTGGCCCGTATTCTTTACTGGTAGTGGCAGAAAATGTAGCAGAGCTTGAAAACGCTGTTGAGGTATTGGAAGGGCAACTTACCGCTACTTTGATGGCCGATAAGGAAGAACTTCAAAATTATCAGGCTTTGATTAATAAATTAACCGATAAAACCGGAAGGATCATCCTGAATGGAGTGCCAACAGGGGTAGAAGTTTGTGCAGCCATGCAACATGGTGGACCATTTCCGGCCACGAACGATAGCCGCTTTACTTCGGTAGGCTCGACCGCTATTAACCGTTTTGCCCGTCCGTTGGCTTACCAGGATTGGGAACAAGGTTTATTACCAGATGAACTGAAAAACGAGAATCCTTTAGGTATTTTCAGAACGGTGAACCAGAAATTAACGAAATCTTATGAGTAAAACATTTTTTTGTGTAGATGCACATACTTGCGGAAATCCGGTTAGGTTGGTTGCCGGTGGCGGCCCACAGCTTATTGGTGCCAACATGAGTGAGAAACGGCAACATTTTTTAAAAGAGTTTGATTGGATCAGGACAGGTTTAATGTTCGAGCCAAGAGGGCATGATATGATGTCGGGTAGTATTCTTTACCCGCCTCACGATCCGAAAAATGATGTTGCTGTGCTGTTTATAGAAACCAGCGGTTGTTTGCCCATGTGTGGCCATGGTACAATAGGCACCATTACCATTGCTGTTGAAGAAGGCTTGATTAAGCCCAAAGTACCGGGCGTAATCAGAATGGAGGCACCTGCAGGATTGGTTTTAATTGAATACAAACAAGAAGGCAAAAAAGTAAAATCGGTGAAGCTTAAAAATGTGGCTTCTTACCTTGCTGCAGAAAACCTGGAGGTAGAATGCCCCGATTTAGGATTGCTTACTTTTGACGTAGCTTACGGTGGAAATTTCTATGCCATTGTTGATCCGCAAAAGAACTTTCCCGGGCTCGAAAATTATACCGCTTCGCAACTGATTACCTGGAGCCAGACCATCAGAAAACGCATTAACGAAAAATATACTTTTGTACATCCTTTAGATCCGACCATTAACGGCTGTAGCCATGTATTGTGGACCGGAAAAACAATCGACCCTACATCAACTGCCAGAAATGCCGTTTTTTACGGCGATAAAGCGATAGACCGCTCGCCATGCGGAACAGGCACCTCGGCCCGTTTGGCACAATGGTTTGCAAAAGGAAAACTTAAACAGGGTGAAGATTTTATCCACGAAAGTTTTATTGGCAGCAAGTTTATTGGCCGTGTAGAAGAGGTAGTAGATTTAAACGGAATTAAAGCCATTATTCCGAGCGTAGAAGGCTGGGCAAAAGTGTATGGTTACAATACCATTAAAATCGATGCCGAGGATGATCCCTATGCACACGGATTTCAGGTGATTTAGTGTTTTAAAATTAAAAGAATGTCGAAAGTATTAATAATAGGTGGCGGAATTGTGGGTTTAACTTCTGCATACTATTTGCAGAAAAAGGGCTACGAAGTAACCGTTTTAGATAAGGGTGATATTACCGACAATTGCTCTTTTGGTAATGCGGGTATGATTGTGCCCAGTCATTTTGTGCCGCTGGCTGCGCCAGGCATGATAAAACAGGGGATCAGGTGGATGTTTGATAGCAAGAGCCCGTTTTATGTGCGGCCATCGTTAAATGGCAGCCTCATTAACTGGGGGCTGAAATTTATGAAACATGCCACGGCAAAACATGTTGAAGCCGCTGCAGTTCCGCTACGCGATTTATCTTTGCTTAGCAAAAAACTATACCAGGATTTAGCCAAAGAACCCGATTTTAATTTCGAGCTCGCCAACAACGGTATCCTCGCATTTTATAAAACCGAAAAAGCAGGCGAAGAAGAAGCCCATTTGGCCGCAAAAGCCATTGATCTGGGTTTAGATATGGCCGTTTTAAGCGCCGATGAATGCCGTGCATTGCAACCCGGCTTAGCACTCGATGTTTTAGGAGCTGTACACTACCGTGATGATGCGCATTTGTACCCAACTAAACTGATGAATGCCTTGCTGACTTATTTAACCAATAACGGGGTTAAAATTGAAAGAAACAAAGCGGTTGATAAAATTGAAGTTGCTGGTAATCGCATCATGAAGGTTTTTACAGGCAATCAGGCCTGGGAAGCCGATCAGTATGTGTTGGCTACAGGTTCGTGGTCGCCAGCGGTAGCTAAAATGGCCGATTTAAAAATTTCGCTAATGCCAGGTAAAGGCTATTCGTTTATGGAGCCAGAGCCCGAACATCGCTTAACTATCCCTGCGCTTTTATGCGAGGCAAGGGTAGCCATTACTCCAATGAACGGCCAGATCAGGTATGGCGGTACCATGGAGCTCGATAAAATTAATACCCGCGTAAATATGCAAAGGGTGAAGGGTATTGTAGAATCAGTTCCCAATTATTTCCCCGATTTAAAACCGGCATTACCTGCCGAAAAAGATATCTGGTACGGTTTCAGGCCTTCATCTCCAGATGGTTTGCCTTATATTGGCAGAAGTACCAAAAGAGAAAATTTAATTATTGCTACCGGTCATGGTATGATGGGCTTAAGTTTAGGGCCTGCAACTGGTTTACTGGTAAGCCAGATTGTGGCAGAAGAAGCCAAAGTGCTGAAATTGGAACCTTTCTCAGTTGAGCGTTAAGCATTTTAATCTCTCGTCTTGTGGTGTCAGATGTTTCCATCTGGCACTACTTCATTCATCCCCAACCCCCTTCGAAGGGGACGAGATTCCCTCGAAAGTAAACCACATTTGAGATTACTTCCCTCATCATACTTTTAAAGCAAATCATTTCCCCTTTGAAGGGGGCAGGGGGATGAAATTATACTACTTTTAATTTATAATTATTTCCGTGCAAATCTGAGCCTCCGTGCCAAACTATTAACTATCCTTTAAGTTTCTACTGCTATTATCCCTATTTACAATCTAACTAATTTTTAAGTAGCCTGTTACGCTGAGGGATTACCTTTATTTTGGTGTTATTTTATCAACTTGTAGCAGGATTTTAACCTTGTTATGCTTTTTATTGGTTTTTAAGAGTTAATATCCTTACATTCATTTCAGAATCAATAACCTAAACCAACCGGACTATCCTTATGAAAGTATTACCATTTACCATGCTTGTGCCCGACGACAAGAGTGTGATATCGGAGCATATTGAATCGCCTTATTTTTATCAATATTTGCATCGCCATGATGAATGGCAGATTACTTACGTAGAAAGGGGAGAAGGAACGCTAATTGCTGGGAACGACATGCATGCTTTCCGTTCGGGCGATATTTTTGTCATTGGAGCCAAACTTCCACACCTGTTCAAAAGTAATCCGGAATATTTTTTACCCAATTCAACCCGCACAATTAAGGCCTGTTCAATTTATTTCAATCCAAACGGAATTTTAGGAGCATTGTTCAACTTACCTGAAATGAAGATGGCCAGTTCTTTTTTGGCTAAAAACAAACACGGCTTTAAAATTCCAGAGCGTTACAATAAAGCCATTGTAAACAAACTTTTTGATGTGCACCATGCCACAGGCGTAGATGTATTGTTTAAGTTTTTGCAATTGGTTAACGGACTTCAGGATTTAAACGATGATGTAGAATCGTTGTGTTCAGATCTATACTCATCCAATGTAACCGAAAATGAAGGAATGCGTTTGAGTAAGATCATCAATTTTATTACCGAAAACTACAACAACCAGATTTCGCTGGAAGATGTAGCCAATGCGGCTTTTATGACCCCGCAGGCTTTCTGCAGGTATTTTAAAAAACATACCGGTCATACCTTTGTGTCATTTTTAAACGAAGTGCGCATTAACGATGCCTGCAAAAGCCTTATTTCCGGCGAAAAAGCAGATTGTATTTCAGGCGTAGCCTACAAAGCAGGTTTCAATAGCATTACCAACTTTAACCGCGTATTTAAAAGTATTATCGGTCAATCGCCACGCGCTTATATCGATACCTATAATAATGTAAGCAGGGTAAGCTACGTAGGCGCCTAAGCATTGTCAGAATTCATTTTACTATAAAAAGCTAGCCATTTTTCGGAATGGAGGCTAAAGCTATTGCTCATTTTTAAATCAATTGAAATGCTAAAAAGATTACTTTTTATTGCTTTTTTATTTGCTTGTAGCCTGTTATCCAGTAGCGCTACCTGGGCTCAGACCACAAACGAAAGTCTTTACGAACAAACCAGCGAAATGGGTACCTGGGTTGTGGGCTACCAGCGCGATGTAGATGCCATTAACGATTTTTATTATCCTTATTCGGCAGGGGGATATTATTCCAGTCCGCTAAATACGTTTAAAAGCCCCGAACAGCGCAAACGCCTGCAGGATATCAATAACGATTACCTTGCTAGACTCAAATCGGCTAAGTTCGAAACCTTTAGTGTTTACGGAAAAGTAGATTATATTTTGCTCAAAAAACAGATCGAATCGTCGAAATACCTGTTAAATAAAGAAGAAACCGAATATAAAGCCCTGGCGAGCTATTTTCCTTTTGCTGATGCCATTTATGCCCTCGAAAAGTTGAGAAGAAGGGGAAGCTATCAGGAAGGTTCGTTACTGGCCACGCAAATAGATGCTACAGCTAAACAAATTGAAACTTTAATTGGTAATACCCAGCCAAAAGACCTTAAAACCGATCAGCTTAAAATGGGGACGGCGATAACAACAAGCTTAAAGCAGCGCTTAAAAGGTTTTTACCAGTTTTACATGAATTACGAACCTGGTTTTACCTGGTGGGTTCCAAAACCTTACGAACGCCTGGATGCTGCGCTTACCGCTTATGCTAAATTGTTTGCGGAAAAAACAGATGCACCCGAACCCAAAAACAATAAACCACCTATTAAAGGTAATCCAATTGGCCGCGACGAACTCATCAGGCAATTAAATACTGAATTTATACCTTACACACCCGAGCAGTTGATTCAGCTGGCCGAAAAAGAATTTAAATACTGCGATGCCGAACTGTTAAAAGCATCGAACGAAATGGGTTTCGGAAACGATTGGAAAAAAGCCCAGGAAAAAGTAAAAAACAGTTATGTGCCTTTAGGTAAACAACCCGAACTCATTGTAAAACTGCAGGACGATGCTTTGGCTTTCATTAAAGCGAACGATCTGATCGAGATTCCGGCACTTGCCGAAGAAACCTGGGGCATGGTGATGATGTCTGCAGAGCGCCAGTTGGTAAATCCGTTTTTTACCGGTGGTCGCGAAATTAGTATTTCTTATCCTACAAACACCATGGAAGAAGACGATAAGCTAATGAGCATGCGGGGTAACAACCCTTATTTTTCGCGCGGAACGGTACAACACGAGCTTTTACCGGGCCACCATTACCAGTATTTTATGAACAGTCGTTACAAGGGTTACCGCGATCCTTTTCAAACCCCTTTTAGTGTAGAAGGCTGGCCGCTGTATTGGGAACTTTTATTGTATGATAAAGGCTTTGCCAAAACACCCGAAGAAAAAATAGGCATGCTTTTTTGGCGGATGCACCGCTGTGCCCGGATCCTGTTTTCGCTCAACTACCACCTGGGCAAATGGACACCACAACAATGTATCGATTTTCTGGTCGACCGTGTAGGGCATGAGCGCGCCAATGCCGAAGGCGAAGTACGCAGGTCGTTTCAGGGAGGTTACAGCCCTTTGTACCAGGTGGCTTACCTTACCGGCGGCTTACAGCTTTTTGCCTTGAAAAAGGAACTGGTAGATAGTGGTAAAATGAGCTTTAAGGCTTTTCACGATGCTGTAATTAAACAAAACCTGATTCCGGTAGAACTGATTCGCGCTACCTTGACCAATCAAAACCTTAACCGCGATTTTACCACCTCGTGGCATTTTTACGATCAATCACGCTAGCACAACCCTAAACCTTTTTTCGAACCACAAAACAAAACTATGAAAGCAGAAACCACCCAGTTTAAACCTTCGCTTAAATTGATGGATGCCACCATGCTCGTTGCAGGAAGCATGATTGGCTCAGGTATTTTTATTGTAAGTGCCGATATTACCCGCAATGTAGGCAGCTCGGGCTGGCTCCTTGTGGTTTGGCTCATCACGGGTTTTATGACCTTAACCGCGGCTTTAAGCTATGGTGAATTGAGTGCCATGTTTCCAAAAGCCGGCGGCCAGTATATTTATTTAAAGGAAGCCTATAATCCGCTCATCAGTTTCTTATACGGCTGGAGTTTTTTTACGGTAATCCAAACCGCTACCATTGCTGCAGTAGGGGTAGCTTTTGCCAAGTTTACGGCTTATCTTATTCCAGCTTTAAGCGAAGATTTGGTTGCAATAGATCTGGGCTTTTTAACCATTTCGCCTGCACAGCTACTGGCTATCGGCGTTATCGTTTTGCTTACCTATATCAATAACCGGGGCGTAAATGGAGGTAAGGTTATTCAAACCACATTTACGGTGGCTAAACTTTTAAGTTTATTTGGCTTAATTATGTTTGGATTATTCTTTTTAGATAAAGGAATCTGGAAAAGCAACTGGGAAAACATGTGGCAACTGGGTGCCTTGCCCACCAGCGGATCGGTTTCCTCGTACACCACTCTGGCAGCTTTTGGAGCCATTGCAGCGGCTATGGTGGGTTCAATATTCAGTAGCGACTCCTGGCACAATGTAACTTTTATTGCCGGCGAAATTAAAAATCCGGCACGTAACATTGGTTTGAGTTTAGCGCTGGGAACCATTATTGTTACTGTACTTTATATACTTACCAACGTAATGTACACCGGCGTACTTTCACTACACGATATTGCCTATGCCGATAAAGACAGGGTTGCCGTTTCGGCCGCCAACCATATTTTTGGTACTGCAGGGACTATTACCATTGCTGTGATGATTATGGTTTCGACTTTTGGTTGTAACAACGGCTTAATTATGGCTGGTGCCCGGGTGTATTATTCGATGGCAAAAGATGGTCTGTTCTTTAAAAAAGTTGGCACCCTGAACAAAAACGCCGTACCCGGTTTCGGTTTGTGGATTCAGTGTATTTTTGCTTCATTGTGGTGTATTAGCGGTAAATACGGCGATTTGCTCGATATGATTTCTTTTGTAGTGGTGATGTTTTACATGCTCACCATTTTCGGAATCTTTATTCTGCGCAAAAAGCGGCCCGATGCCGACAGGCCTTATAAAGCATTTGGCTATCCGGTACTTCCTGTTATTTATATTGTAATGGGGCTGGCTTTTTGTATTCTACTAATCATATTTAAACCCAAATTTACCTGGCCTGGCCTAATTATTACGCTAATTGGTATTCCGGTTTATTATTTAATTAAAGGGAGCATTAACCGTCAAAATGTAGTGGCAAAAGAAGCAGTTGAAGCATAAAGTTAAAATGTTCATATTATCGATTAATATCTTAGCTTAATCTTCCCCTTACTACAATTACATTTACAAAAAATCCCAAGTCATGATGTATTCTTCGGTCAGAAAACCGCTGGTTTCGGCGCTGTTCAGTTTTGCTTTTTTTCAGTCGCAGGCACAGCAAATGCCTTTACAACCTTATGCGCCAAGTCCGGCGGAGGTTGCCAATAGTTATCAGTTATCCAATAAGCTGGATACAGCCCTGCGCAATATTCCTACCAATAACGATATCATTCCGTTTTGGAAAAAAGATGGAACAGCATTCTGGTACCGGAAAAACCTGTCAAACAGAACCTGGGAATATTATTATGTAGAAACAGCCTCAGGAAAGCGTAAACTGGCTTTCGATTCGGAGAAACTGGCCAAAAGCCTCGAGCAAACAACCGGAAAGAAACAAAATGCAGCAAAATTACAGTTTGCCGATTTGTACTTCGCCGATGCCAATGCCGCTAAAATTAAAGTGGATGGTAAATGGTATGCCGTTAACTTAAATAATTATAATGTAACTGATTTAAAAGATACAACCATTTATAGGTACAATGCCAAAAGGCCTTTGCAACAAAAAAGATCGCGCTGGCAATGGAATCGCGTTGTACGCAAATCGCCGGATGGTAAATATGAAGCGGTGATTCGTGGCGGAAATATTTTTATAACAGATAATACTACCAATAAAGAAATACAGCTCAGTACTGATGGTACCGAAACAAAACCTTATGGCGATTATGTATGGGCTCCCGATGGGAAAAATATAATTGCCTATAAAACCGATCCCAAAGAAATTAAAAAAGTGCATTACGTGCTCAGCTCTGTTCCCGGTACTACCCGTGGCGAGTTAAAATCGAGAGAATATGCCCAGCCCGGCGATGATTTTACGTCTTACCAGCCTTACATTTTTAATATAGCTGCTAAAAGGGCTTTCAAAGTAGATGCCGACCCAATCGATTTTTTCGGACCGCCCGAATTGCATTGGCGCAACAACGACAACCGGTATTATACCTACGAAAAAGTTGACCGCGGCCACCAGCGCTTTAGGGTAATTGAAGTAGATGTGCAAACTGGTAAAACCAGAAACATCATCGACGAAAAAACAAATACCTTTATTTATGAAAGCCGCATTTATACACGTTACCTGCCCAAAACAAATGAAATGTTATGGACCAGCGAGCAGGATGGCTGGCAGCACCTTTACCTGATAAATACACTAACGGGAAAACAAGCCAAAATAACCAATGGTAATTGGGTAGTGCGCGATATTGATAGCGTTGATGTGGTTAAGCGGCAGGTATGGTTTAGGGCCAGTGGCATGCACGAAGGCGAAGATCCTTATTTTATCCATTACTACCGCATTGGTTTTGATGGTAAAGGACTGGTAAACCTTACACCCGAAAAAGGCAACCACAGTCTCAGCTTTTCGCCCGATCGTAAATATTATATCGATACCTATAGCCAGGTTAATGTACCGCCGGTTAGCGAATTAAGGTTAACAGCCAATGCCGGTAAGGTGACGGAGTTAGAGCATGGCACTGCCGAGGCCTATTTGGCCACCGGTGTTAAGCTGCCCGAAGTTTTTGTTGCCAAAGCGCGTGATGGGATAACTGATATTTGGGGAGTGGTATGTTTGCCTTCTAAAATGGACCCGAGCAAAAGCTACCCGGTTATCGAAAACATTTATGCCGGTCCGCAAGATAGTTTTGTACCTAAAAATTTCCTTCCTGCAAGCGAAATGCAAAGCATAGCCGAACTTGGTTTTATTGTGGTGCAGATTGATGGTATGGGAACGGCAAACCGTTCGAAAGCATTTCATGATGTATGCTGGAAAAACCTGGCCGATGCAGGTCTGCCTGATAGGATTTTGTGGATGAAAGCAATGGCCGTAAAATATCCCAATGCTAACATTAGCCGGGTAGGGGTTTATGGCACTTCGGCAGGCGGGCAGAATTCAACTGGCGCCTTATTGTTCCATCCCGAATTTTATAAAGCTGCGGTTTCGGCCTGTGGCTGCCACGATAACCGGATAGACAAACAATGGTGGAACGAACAATGGATGGGCTACCCTGTCGGGCCGCATTATGGCGAACAATCGAACATTACCAATGCTGCTAAATTGCAGGGTAATTTGTTTTTAATTGTAGGCGAAGCTGATGAAAACGTACCACCCGAATCTACTTACCGCCTGGCCGACGCTTTAATTAAGGCCAATAAAGATTTTGATATTTTAAGCATTCCGGGAATGGGGCATAGTGATGGAGGTACCTATGGCCGCAGGCGTAAACGCGACTTTTTTGTAAAGCATTTGCTTAATGCCGAACCACCCAATCCAAATATTCTTGTTACGAAATAAAAGCAGATTTCTTTTTGCATAGATTTACCGCTACATTAATTAGTCAGGGGCAAAATAAGATGTTAAAAAGAATCAGCTTTCCGTTTATAATATTATTGGTTTTAATAGCGAGTGTTGTGCAGGTTAATGCTGCACAAACAGAGTTTTATCAGCTTAAAATATACCATCTAAAAACAGAGGCTCAGGAAAAAACGGTTGATGCTTATTTGGAAAAAGCCTACTTACCTGCATTGCATCGCTGTGGAATAGCAAAAATAGGCGTTTTTAAGCCCATTGTTAACGAAATTACTGTGCTTGCCGAAAAACTGATTTATGTTTTTATTCCTTATAAATCGTTCAACAGTGTTTTGGCGCTCGAACAAAAACTGGCTAAAGATGAGCAGTATGCTACAGATGGAAAGGATTATTTAACTGCTTTGTACAATAACGCTGCTTACGAGCGCTTAGAGTCTGTTTTATTAAAAGCTTTTGATGATGCACCTCATTTTGTTTTGCCTAAGTTAAAGTCGCCAATGGCTCAACGGGTTTACGAATTGAGAAGCTACGAATCGCCAAGCGAACAATATTTTCAGAATAAAGTGGAGATGTTTAACAAAGGTGATGAGATTGGTTTATTTAAGCGCTTAAATTTTAATGCCGTTTTTTATGCTTCGGTAATTGCCGGTAGCCGCATGCCCAACCTCATGTATTTAACAACATTCGAAGACCGGGCAGACCGCGAAGCGCATTGGAAAGCTTTTTCTGCAGACGATTACTGGAAGAAACTCTCTACCATGCCACAGTATCAGCACAATGTATCTAAAAACGATACTAAATTTATATACCCAACCGATTATTCTGATATTTAAGTTACGAAAGCCATTCTTTTTGCAACCTTGTGCGGCCAATCAACTGTTCAATGGTAGCTGAAAAAGTAGGATAGCAAATTGGTTTTAGCAGGAAACTATCGCCATCACTTACGGCATGAATGGCGTGACGGCTATGTGCAGTAACAAAAACAATAAATTTAACCCTGTTCCTCAGCATTCTGGCCACATCAATTCCAGATATTTCCATTTGGATATCCAGCAAAAGAAAATCTATTTTACCGTATTGCCAAAAGGCAGCCATAGCTGCAATAGGATCGGTAAAGCTCCCATTTAACTTAAGTTTTGGGTTTTTGGATACATATTGTTCCAGGATTTTTATGCTCAGCGGATTATCGTCTACAATTACGCAGCTATGAGGTTGTGGTGCGGATGGATTCATATTTGGCTCATTTTAATTTAACCATGCAAAATGCCTGCCACTTAGAATTTTTTGCTCCCTGGTTAGTAAACTGATCAATTAAAACGCATTAAATGGGCAGGTGAACGTAAAACGTGTAGAATAAATTCCCCAATTTGGTGTTTAAACTGTAGAAAAATTTCCACAGTTTGTCTGCTAAAACTCATTCGTTACCGAAAGACTTAAACTTATAAATAAAAAGAAGATGGGATATTGGCGGCTTAGACATCGCGGGTTACAGCTGCCTGATTGTTTTTATTTGTGTTTTCTGTAAAAAAGCTGTTTGATCAAACGATTGCGCGGTTTTTGTCACCTTAACAACAAGGCTTCTGTTGAAGGGATTACTAACTTTATCCCACAGTGGTTTTTCAGGTATCATTTTGTTAAAGCCGCTTAACACATAAGTTTTAACCAAATCAAATTCTTAATGACCCCAAATTCCTTTTACAAGAAAAATAAAAAGAATACAAACCGAAACCGGCATAAGAAGGCTGCTTTTGCATCTGCACTTCTTTTGGCTGCAGCTCCGATGTTTATCTCAGCTGCATTGCCCACAAGTGTCAAAGCGATTGGTATTACTACAAAGCAGATCAAAACTGATGCGATAAAAGTAATTGCCGCCAAAAAAATTAACCCAACCACAATCGAATTGTCATTATCGGATGGGCAGCGTTTAACCTTCGATTTTTATGGCGAAAATATTTTCAGGCTTTTCGAAGATCATAATGGTGGCTTCATCAGAGATCCAGAGGCTAAGCCCGAAGCAAAAATTTTGGTTGAAAATCCCCGCCGGCCTGTAGCCAAATTAAATATTACTGATGAAAATAATCAGATCAGTATCTCAACCGATAAGATTACTGTTCAGGTAGATAAAAACACATCGCTGATTAAAATTATTAACCTGGCCACAAAAGCTGTTGTAATGGAAGAAACAGCACCGGTTCAGTTCGAAAAAGGCAAAGTAACTTTAACATTAAAAGAAAATACAGCCGAATATTTTTACGGTGGCGGTGTTCAAAACGGCCGTTTCTCACATAAAGGAAAAAGCATTGCTATCGAAAACCAAAACAGCTGGACAGATGGAGGTGTAGCTTCGCCAACGCCTTATTATTGGTCTACCAGTGGTTACGCTGTGCTTTGGCACACTTTTGCAAAAGGTCGTTACGATTTTGGTTCGAAAGTAAAAGGTACAGTAAAACTGGCGCACGAAACCGATTATTTAGATGCCTTTTTTATGGTGGGCGATGGTGCAGTGCCTTTGTTAAACAATTTTTACCAGTTAACCGGAAACCCTGTACTGTTACCAAAGTTTGGTTTTTACCAGGGCCACCTTAATGCTTATAACCGCGATTTTTGGAAAGAAGACGAAAAAGGGATCTTGTTTGAAGATGGTAAACGTTACAAAGAGAGCCAGAAAAACGATGGTGGTACAAAAGAATCGCTTAATGGAGAAAAAAATAATTATCAGTTTTCGGCCCGTGCGGTGATTGATCGTTATAAAAAGAACGATATGCCTTTAGGCTGGCTGCTACCAAACGATGGTTACGGTGCAGGTTATGGCCAAACCGAAACTTTAGATGGCAATATCCAGAACCTGAAAAGCTTTGGCGATTACGCCCGTAAAAACGGTGTGGAAATCGGCTTGTGGACGCAATCCGACCTTCACCCTAAATCCGAAATAAGCGCGCTGTTGCAACGTGATATTATTAAAGAAGCACGTGATGCTGGTGTTCGTGTATTAAAAACCGATGTAGCTTGGGTAGGGGCCGGTTATTCGTTCGGGCTTAATGGTGTGGCTGATGTAGCGCAGATTATGCCTTACTATGGCAACAACAGCAGGCCTTTTATCATCTCGTTAGATGGCTGGGCAGGTACACAACGTTATGCCGGTATTTGGTCAGGCGATCAAACCGGTGGTGTTTGGGAGTATATCCGTTTCCATATTCCAACTTATATTGGTTCGGGTTTATCAGGTCAGCCAAACATTTCTTCAGATATGGACGGTATTTTTGGAGGTAAAAACCAAACCATCAATACTCGCGATTTTCAATGGAAAACCTTTACCCCAATGCAGTTGAATATGGATGGCTGGGGTGCCAACGAGAAATATCCACATGCACTGGGCGAACCTGTAGCTTCTATTAACCGTAATTATCTGAAATTAAAATCGCAACTAATCCCTTATACCTACAGCATTGCTAAAGAAGCTTTAACAGGCTTACCGATTATCAGGGCTATGTTTTTAAATGCGCCTAACACTTACACTTTAGGCAGCGCTACGCAATACCAGTTTTTGTACGGGCCAAGCTTTTTGGTGGCTCCAATTTATCAGGAAACTAAAGCCGATGATAAGGGAAATGATATCCGTAACGGTATTTACCTGCCCGAGGGAACCTGGTTCGACTATTTTACAGGAGATAAATACACCGGAAACAGCATTGTAAACAGCTTCGATGCACCAATCTGGAAACTGCCGGTTTTTGTTAAAACGGGTGCTATTATTCCGATGGCAAATGCAAATAACAATGTTTCGGAAATTAATAAAGCCAGACGCATGTACGAGCTTTATCCTGCAGGCAAAACTACTTTTACCGAATATGATGATGATGGTACATCAGAAGCTTACAAATTAGGTAAAGGTGTTTCAGGTTTAATTGAATCTGAAGTTGATCAAAAAAGCAATGCGATTATTAGCATTCAACCTGTAAAAGGCGATTTTGATGGTTTTATTAAAGAGAAATCAACAGAATTGATCATTAATGTTACCGAAAAACCAAAACGCCTGACAGCAAAGATTGGAAACAATAAAACCAAACTGACAGAAGTTACTTCGATGGAAGAATTTTTGAAACAGGAGAATGTTTATTTCTATAATGCAACACCAAATTTAAACCAGTTTGCTACCAAAGGCAGCGAGTTTGAAAAAGTTGTGATGACTAAAAATCCTCAACTACTGGTTAAACTTGCATCGACTGATATCTCCGTAAATCCGGTAACAGTTAACGTAGAAGGATTTAAATTCGAGCCCGCAGATAAGCAGCGTACGTCAACCGGTAAACTAAATGCGCCGGTAAATGCACGCATTACCGATAAAAACACCGAAGCTTATACGCTTAAACCAACATGGAGCAAGGTAGATCATGCCGATTATTACGAAATCGATTTTAACGGGATGCATTACACCACCATTAAAGATACCACGCTGCTTTTTGACGGTTTACTGGCTGAAACGTCGTATGCTTTTAAACTGCGTGCTGTAAATAAAGATGGTGTTTCTGACTGGGCTGAAATTAAAGCTACTACTAAATCAAATCCACTCGAATTTGCCATTCAGGGCATAACGGCCGAAACTACAGCCGAGAACCAGGGTGGATCGGGTATTGCCGATTTGTTTGATTTTGATGAAGGCAATATGTGGCATACCAAATGGGGTGCTAAAGCAATTCCATTTGATATGCTTATCGACCTGAAAACCATTAATCAGCTCGATAAATTCCATTACCTGCCACGCAATGGAAGAGGAAACGGTAACTTACTTAAAGGAACCATATTTTACAGCAACAACAAAGAAAGCTGGACAACCGCCGGAACCTTTGAATGGGCTAACAATGGCGATGTGAAAATATTCAACTTCAATGGCCATCCAAGCGCCCGTTACATTAAAATTTCGGTTGCTGATGGTGTTGGCGGTTTCGGATCGGGTAGAGAGCTGTACGTGTTTAAAGTGCCAGGTACCGAAAGTTACCTTCCGGGCGATATTAACAACGACCGCTTAATTGATAAAAACGATTTGACTTCGTACATTAATTATACCGGATTGAAAAAAGGTGATGCCGATTTTGAAGGTTACATCAGCAATGGCGATATCAATAAGAACAACCTGATTGATGCTTACGACATTTCGGTAGTAGCAACGCAGCTTGAAGGTGGAGTAGGTAATGCCAAAATAGAAAAACTTGCAGGTAAACTACAAATTAGCACAACCAAGC